>NZ_AULE01000014.1 GCF_000425125.1 Paenibacillus taiwanensis DSM 18679 | reverse complement strand
GCGTACCCATCCCGAACACGACCGTTAAGCCCTCCAGCGCCGATGGTACTTGGACCGCAGGGTCCTGGGAGAGTAGGACGTTGCCAAGCAGTATAATTGAATAGCCCACTGACCGTAATAAGTCGGTGGGCTATTTTCTGTCCACATTTTATCCACAACCACTAATCCCGCAAGGGGATAACTATAATGGCGGAAATAACAATATCTATCCACAGGTGCATAAGTTATAAAACCTTCTATTTTATTGTATTCATCCACACAAAGCTGTTGAAAACTTCATAGTATTCGGGGACAACTCTTATAATACTTGTCAAGTATCTACTGAGACAAAGTAATAGTGATCTAATTAGCTGTGAATTTCTACAACACTGCAATGTTATTCACATATGTGAACAATTTGTTTAAGTAAGAGCACAATAAAAGATGTGGATATTTATTTTGTCTTATCAAATGTAAGGCGCGAATGCTACATTGTCGCTTAATATAATGAGGATTAATTAACTCAGTAATATATTCTTTATTTGTTATTTATTGTATAAATAAAAATCGATTTGATTTGTTATAGCAACAAACTGTTGATGAATGAGATGTCATTCCATTTATAGATAAAAGAGCAGTCGGATCTTTTTCTGTTTGCGGCAGACGAGATTGATTCGTGTTTTCGCTATTTTCGTTGCTATACCTCAACGTTAAAAAGCTGTGTTTAAGCTCTGTTATTGCTAAAGGAGAGAGGCTGCCTTTGGATGGATATAAGGATACGGAGAATATACCTTCTACATGGCTTAATGTTACATGAACAGCGTTCAGCGTTACTCTTCCTATTATATAGAATCATTAGATCTATTTGCCGACACCGACTTATTATATACATCACATTCGAGTTCGAATGATTGAATCAATCATTGTTTGAGATTCTGACTGGATCAGCTTCATACGATGCAGTTTTTTTGATCTTTATTGGCTTTCTGCTTCTCAAGTAAGGGTAAGGGTGGAAGAGGTGGCTATTGGAACAAGCAACATGTAGTGCTCATGTAGAATTGATAAATCGGTTGATAGCTACTTTGGTTAGCCAGAGAGTTCACTAGAATCATAAGTGCAAGCTTCTGGCCGTTGTTATTTCGAAGCACAAGTCACAAAATTGAAAATCTACTTGTATCCTGTGAATATATATGTTAAAGTAATGATTCTACTTCAAAACAGCTTGTGTAAAGCAAATACGAAGAGGGCATGTTAATTTAAAGACAGCATACATCGATTTAAAAGAAATATAAAAAAGATGTTGACGTCAAAAGGTTAACGTGGTATATTAATTAAGTCGCCGCTGAACGGCGGTGAAGAAAAGAAAGCAACTTACAATTGTTCCTTGAAAACTGAACAACGAGCAACGTTGAATGAAGGACATGACTTCGGTCATGAAGC
>NZ_AULE01000010.1 GCF_000425125.1 Paenibacillus taiwanensis DSM 18679 | reverse complement strand
ATGGAGCGGACAACGGGATTCGAACCCGCGACCCTCGCCTTGGCAAGGCGATACTCTACCACTGAGCTATGTCCGCATTGTCATCTCGACTTTCCTTACCGGAGAGGCGACAAGAAATAATATAACATAAATCCAACAGCCTTGCAATAGCTGATCCAAAAAAAATTAACACATATTAAATTCCATCACATTTTTCGTATTATTTCTGACCTTGGCAGTCAGGTGAGTACAATTTGCTCCTGCGATACGCTGCTTACAATAGCTTATGATGTATGAAGCTGAAGTCAATAAACATCTATTTAAGGGATACCGGACTACATTTCCAGCCTGGACGTTATATCGCACGCTTAATGCGCTGAATAAGGATATACTTTTATCCAGATTGCTTAAGACGTCCGCTCCACAACAGCGTGGCTTAAGTGAGACCTAACATATTGAATAATGAAACAATTGAAGGCAGCCATCCTCTTGTTATCAGCTGTTATCGTTCCCACCGAACAACATACGAAATTTACGCCTGTTTAGCGCGTTTTTCTACTTTGGACAGCAGCTAGGTTGTTATGCAGTCTCTTAAGAGCTAGGAAGCCCCTTTAAGCTCTTTATAAAGATGATTATGAGTGATACGATTCGGATCAAAGGGAGGCAGTTACACTTCATCGTATATTCTATTCCGTTATGTTCACGCAAATAACAATCTATAACATATGTATAAACAAAAAAACACTTATCTAAATGATAAGTGTCTGACTGTAATATTTGGTGCGCGTGAAGGGACTCGAACCCCCACGCCGAAGGCGCCAGATCCTAAGTCTGGTGCGTCTGCCAATTCCGCCACACGCGCACGTTCAAATATATAACTGGTGAGCCATGAAGGACTCGAACCTTCGACACCCTGATTAAAAGTCAGGTGCTCTACCAACTGAGCTAATGGCTCTTAAAATGGCTGGGGATATAGGATTTGAACCTATGCATGACGGAGTCAAAGTCCGTTGCCTTACCGCTTGGCTAATCCCCATCAAAGAATAAATGGTGCCGGCGAAAGGAGTCGAACCCTCGACCTACTGATTACAAGTCAGCCGCTCTACCAACTGAGCTACACCGGCATATTATGGTGGACGCTGACGGGATCGAACCGCCGACCCTCTGCTTGTAAGGCAGATGCTCTCCCAGCTGAGCTAAGCGTCCATAATGGTGACCCGTAGGGGATTCGAACCCCTGTTACCTCCGTGAAAGGGAGGTGTCTTAACCCCTTGACCAACGGGCCGTGCTTATTCTTAGATGTATTATAGCAATATTTTGTGGAGCTCTCAACCGGGATCGAACCGGTGACCTCATCCTTACCATGGATGCACTCTACCTACTGAGCTATGAGAGCAAAGATGGCTCCCCGAACAGGACTCGAACCTGTGACAACTCGATTAACAGTCGAGTGCTCTACCAACTGAGCTATCAGGGAACGTTTAATCTCATAGGACCCGCTTAGAGAGTCCAGACGTGCCTCGAAATAATCAAGGCAACTGCTTGGCAACGTCCTACTCTCCCAGGACCCTGCGGTCCAAGTACCATCGGCGCTGGAGGGCTTAACGGTCGTGTTCGGGATGGGTACGCGTG
>NZ_AULE01000009.1 GCF_000425125.1 Paenibacillus taiwanensis DSM 18679 | reverse complement strand
CTCTCCAAGGTCAAGCGGTTATAACGTCCGTCGTACGTATACCGTTCGTTAAACTCACTTGACGTCTTCACCTGATCCAGCGGTGTATAGCTGAACTGGGCTATATAATTTTTTGCTAATAAAGAAAACCTTGAGAGGTTGTCTAAGACTGACCATTCAAGGTTTTAAAGTTATACAAAAACCATTTTTGATATAAACATCTTTGGATTGTGAACTCTTAAACAGCAACTTTAGAGATGCACAATCCTCATAAAGTTTTCTAATATATCGCTATATTCTTTCCTATCCTCTTCATTTGACCATTCTAAACTTGAAAGCCTAATATTGATCTTCTTTAGGATCATTCTGAGTTTACATAAATCTTCAAATTTAGTTAAATTAACTGAATAAAGTAATTCTAAAACCTGACCATCATACATATCACCAGCAATCGGATTTTCATCTAATATATCCATCGCTTTTTTTATTGCAATTTCAATAAAAACATTTTGTAATAGCATCTTACAAACATCCGTTAAGTCGACTTCTGCCTCAGTTTTGTCAATTAATCTGTTATACCAGTTATCCAATGCATACTCGGTTTCCACTGTCTGTTTTTGTTGATTCAATAAATAAAAATCTTTTATCGTTTTATTCATTATTTCACGCTCTCTAAGCTCTTCATAAATTTGAATAGTCGTTTCCAGAACACTCTCATAACCCCTGAATTATTCCTTAAAATTATTCATTTTGGCGTTTATCATTTGTATTGTTCCGCACTCTAATAGTTGTGGATTTAAAACAGATATAAAATTCAATAATTTCTGTGAATTTAATATAACTTCATCAATAAATGAAGTT
Source organism: Paenibacillus taiwanensis DSM 18679 (assembly GCF_000425125.1). GTDB lineage: Bacteria > Bacillota > Bacilli > Paenibacillales > Paenibacillaceae > Paenibacillus_B > Paenibacillus_B taiwanensis. The sequence goes on along the minus strand of NZ_AULE01000009.1, from coordinate 821 downwards.
TTTCTAATTTTACTTTCTTTCCAATGTGAGTATTTGAATTCTTTATGCGGCTGATAAATATATAGGTCTAATATTGAATCTCTATCCATATCTTCTACTAAACTCACACTTAATTCTATCTCTTGTGAAATAAATTCTAGCCACAAATTTGAACTATCTGGAATTCGATATGCAATGTAGTGATGTGTTTTTATTTTTTCAGCTATATTTAACAGGTCAATAAACCATCTCAACAACCGTTCTTCACCGAATGGACAATCATCAAAGAACATACCATACTTGCAACCATTAAAATTCAGTTCAATTGCACCATTTATATCTTGTATGGTACGATCAAACTCTTCAGCAGATAATTGTTTGATCATATCGAAATTATCATATGCTTTAAAGGATATAGTAAAGATATTCTTTCACCTCTATTCTAACAAATCTGCCATTTTGTAAATATGAGTTCCATAAACGGAATCGACATTTCCATTCCTAATATACACTTTAATCTTTTCACCAAAAACACTAACTGTATGCAGTCCGTCACTTATACCCTGTTGCTTTAATTTGTTCACAGCTGACGTAGATGCATTAATTATTTTGTTGTCCGACCATTCTTTATTAAAAAATGATTTTTTACTTAACATCTCATTAATTTGTTGGTCTGACATTTTCTTTTGAAGATATGGTAGTTGGTTCTTGGTACTATTTACAGAATGACGTGTAAGAATGTGATCCGTTAAATTACTACTTAATTTTATATTCACTGTTCCTACTTGTCCCGTCCCCTTAAATGCTTTAAAAGAATTAAACGGGTCCTTTAGTAACTGCTG
>NZ_AULE01000008.1 GCF_000425125.1 Paenibacillus taiwanensis DSM 18679 | reverse complement strand
ACAGAAGAGCATCCATTCTGGATAGAAGGAAAAGGATGGGTGGAAGCTGGAGATCTGTCAGTAGGCGATAAGCTGGTAGATCGGGATGGTCAGGAGTATCCGATTGAAGCCATTACGGTACGAAAAGAAGCAACAAAGGTATATAATTTTAGAGTACAGGGATACCACAATTACTTTGTAACGGACTTGCGAATCTGGACACACAACTGCGGCGGAGGCAGAGCAATTGCTTCTACAACATCCAGCACCATTTATAGCAGTCCTGTAAGTATAAGCCGAGGCAGCAATTTCGCTGTGAATTCCAGAGGCTTATAAGCAGCAGTTACTAAAGGACCCGTTTAATTCTTTTAAAGCATTTAAGGGGACGGGAAATGTTCCCCAGAGAATATATGAGCCTAGCCCTAAGCATGACCCTAAAAGTGGATGGGGTAGTCCAAATCCAATTCCAGATGCTAAAGCAGGGCAAGATTTATTGGATACAGCGTATTCATCTTCAAAGAACAAGCAACTTTACAACATTTATGAGGGGAAACTAATAAAATTTCAACCGGATGGAGAAAAGGGATGGCATCCATATGCAGTTGCGAATCCTGCTAAGGAAGTACCTGCTGATGTTTTAAGACAGTTTCTTAAAGATAATAAGATTACAAAAGTGGAATACAATAAGTTATTAAAAAACAAGTGAGGTGCTTTTATTCTGAGAAGTTTTGGAGACAAGAACACATTTTCTATTCAATATGAGTTTGGAGCAAACCCCTATAATGAGAATAGTTTGACTGGCGAAACATGGGGAGGGTTTGAATTATTTATTCATGGGGTAGATATCTGCCAATATAAGAGAGAGAATAGCGTAAATATATATCAATGGAATTTGATATATATTGTCGAATGGTTTAGCGAAAATTTAAAGTATATTTTGAATGATGAACTATTTCCTCTTCCTGTTGAAGGACGAAACGCACTAGAACTCTTGAATAACTGTATGTTGTTTGAATCAGATGATGATGATGAATTTGATGCTTGGTTTGATACGAAGCAAGAATGGGAGTTTAAACACTCTTGGTTTTCAAATAGAGCAGGTTCTTTTTTGCCTGATGTATTTTTCAGAAGGGTTAACGGTGAATTAGAGATTGCTTGGGATAATGAATCAACCTACTCTTCAGAAGGAGTTTCTTTTATTAATCCAACTGGAACTATATATTTACCACTCAATATATTTGAATCCACTATCAAGAATTTTATTGAAGATTTCTTGGATCATATTTTTCTGAATTCTAAAAACAGGTGTGATGTAGAAGATTTTCACAAAAAAATAAAGAATTCCATTAAATAGTTTTGCTTTTCTATGGATGTTATCCAGTGCTGGATGAATCTATCCATTCAACTAGTATACATATAACTCATAAAAATACAGATTGAATTTACATTGTTATTGCAAGCTCATACAATACAACCAACAAACCAAACACTTAAAATTTTGACAAACATACTTGAGGAACTACTACTAGCTCTTTCCAACTTGAATCGTGAGAAGGAAAGGGCTAGTTTTGTATGCCAAAAATCAAAGGAGGACAAAACGAATGGAAAAACGTGAACAGGTATTGGCAGCAGGGTTGAAGTAACAGCAACCAGCACAGGATACACGGTCTATTACAAGACTAGCAACTCCTAGACAGTTTAGAGCGAAGGTAACTTGTGAAGTACGATTATTGGAAAAATGGAGTTGTAGCGAAGCGTCAAGTGGCAGGGGCATTTGCGGCCAACATGCAGTATGAGAACGACAAGGTATACCTTTACAGGTTGACCGACAGATTAACTTAATGGACGGTGGCTCTCAAGAGACATCGTCCATTTTGTAGATATGAAAGGTTTATTAACTAGGTAGGATACGTATGAAGGGAAAACAACTGAACCTCTTAGTTTGAATTTGTATACGTATGTGATAACAATCCGGTGATCTGTTTTTTACGAGGTGAACTCAAAATAATGGGGATCGGCAGCAAATCGGCATAAAAGGCCAGCTTCGGAATCAAGAACGAAGCTGGCCTTTTATAATAGCAGTTAGCGTTCCAAAATAGCTTCAATTTCTGCGATAAATGTCTACCCAGTTTTCTACAGTGGTTATAGTTGGTTACATACTATATTCCATCATACTTCGCACTTTAACTTGAAATCGAAAGGGTTATCGTGGATCGGCTACACTTAGTTGGACAATAAAAATAAGGGCTTGTAGAATATATCTATCATATGAAGGAGCGGATCTCTACCATGTTCAAACAACAACGAAGAACGTTTACAGCCGAGTTTAAAAAACAGATGGTGCAACTCTATGAAAATGGGAAATCCAGAGCAGCGATTGTGGCGGAATACGACCTCACGGCTTCGGCTTTGGACCGATGGATTAAGCAATCAAATGCAACCGGTTCTTTTAAAGAGAAGGACAATCGTTCATCTGAAGAAAATGAAATAATCGCTTTACGTAAAGAACTCCAACGTCTCCTGATGGAGAACGACATTTTAAAGCAAGCCGCGCTGATCATGGGACGAAAGTAGCTATCATCCAAAATAACCGTGATAAATACTCGGTATCAGCAATGTGTGACGTCCTCGAAATTGCCAAAAGCACGTTCTACTATGAAGCAGAGGAACAGCCCAAAGAAGAGGCATGTACGAAAGCCATTGTGGAGATCTTCCATAAGAATCGAAAGGCCTACGGTACGCGAAAGTTGAAAGCAACGCTTATGGAACGGGGACTCATCGTGTCCAGACGACGCATAGGCCGAATCATGCGAGAACAAGGTCTTGTCTCTACGTATACCATTGCCCAATTTAAGCCCCGGAAATCGGCTTGTAATGAGGCGAAGACGGCAAATGTATTGGATCGTGAGTTTGAACAAATGGAAAGCAAACGCTTTGTCGTCAGCGATCTGACCTATGTGAAGGTAGGGCACCGTTGGCACTACGTTTGTGTCCTCATTGACCTGTTTAATCGAGAAATTATTGGCCATAGTGCAGGTCGAGCAAAGGATGCTGCGCTGATTTCCCGTGCCTTTGCAACGGTTGAGGGCGATCTCAGCCAGATTCAGTGGTTTCATACGGATCGCGGTAGCGAGTTTAACAACCACACGATGAACCAGCTTCTTAAAACCTTTGGTATTGGCCGGTCACTCAGCAAGAAAGGATGTCCCTACGATAATGCCGTGGCTGAAGCCACCTACAAGGTCATGAAAACGGAATTTATCTACCAGATGGAATTTCGAAGCCTTCATCATCTGGAATTAGAATTATACGACTACGTGAACTGGTTTAACAAGCATCGTATTCACGGGTCATTGGGGTACATGACACCTGTTCAGTATCGTCAAGCAACCCTTATAAAAGTTGTCTGATTTACTGTTGACAATCCATCGGTAGCGTCAAGATTTATGTGTAAATGAAGATAACCTTCTCTTGTAGAAGATAGCATTAGTCCTTGGTGATGAACATGGCTTGGAGTTCGACACGTGCTTGATCAAAGCCTATGTGACAGCGAGTAGCAAATCGATGGTTGTAGTCTTTGAACTGTGCGACCAAGAACTTTTCTAATGCTTCTTCATGTGGAAACTGTTCTTTTCGCTTGGTGTATTTCTTAATCTGTTTGTTGAATGATTCAATGAGATTCGTTGAATAAATGCTTCTCCAGATAGGCTTAGGAAAGCCGTAGAACGTGAACATATAAGGGTTGTCACATAGAGATTTAATGACCTTGGGGTAAGCTGCTTTCCACTTG
>NZ_AULE01000007.1 GCF_000425125.1 Paenibacillus taiwanensis DSM 18679 | reverse complement strand
GTCGTCTGTTTGAGGCGACCAAAGGCGTCATAGCTGTACCACGTCCGATTGCCATAGGCATCGTCCTGCCATAGCAAACGGCTTGTGCGCTCGTCGTAGCCATATTTTACTTCACCCAAGCCTTCTGTCTCTCTCACTTTGCGGCCAAGTGGATCAAACCAAACGACCTAGGCGATCGTAGGTGTATGACGTGGTATGAGTGAGACCATCCGTGTACGCAAGCAGGCGTCCAGTCAACGGGTCGTACTGCGCATTCTCTACAACAACACTCTTCTGTCCGTCGGCATTGGTCACTTCCACATCCTGCTGCGTGAGGAACGCATGCTGATATTGGGGTAGCACTGGCTCTGGTAACTAATATTAGCTCATACTGACTTAAACAGTACAACGGTGGATTTTATACGGAATGATAGTGTATCCCTTGTAACGTCCTGTAAAAACGCACTCCTTGGAAACTTCGTCCTTGTAAACATTAGCGGCTGTGTATTAGACACGACGGCTGGCCTATTTCGTATTCATACCTGTATATGTTGACTTGTCGTTATCAAATTTCTCTCCTGCACCATAATCATCGCTGTAAGAGTTAGTTATGTTGCAGACAAAATGCTCTTTACTTTGTCTGTCTAAACTCAAGTTATAGTGCCGTTCTACTTAATAGTTACGATTCCTGCTTACCACTGTCTCTATCGCAACAGCTCATTCTACGGTTACGTTAGATCTAAAAATTCGTGAGAAAACGAAGATAACAAAAAACAGGTCAATCATGGTGGTATCTGACCATAATCGACCCATTTCGTGTAACGGAATAGCGTTATTTAGGTGATAAAATTAAAGCGTTGATGTGCGTACAATCAAAATGACGAAATCTTCATACGGGTATTACATGGGTTATATGTGTTATTGGTTGAATAGTGGGTTCATTCGGCACTGGGTAGCCCCACCAAAGAAAAAACCTTGAGTGGCACAAGACCAATCAAGGTTCAAACATTCAGTTATTCAAAAAATCGACGGTTATTCGATCTACCCTGATTTGAACATATTGTTCATGCAGATAACCGTAATCCATTAGAAACTCACTATCAATTTCAAAAGTAATACCACCTGCATCTAAAGTTCCCTCATCAATATCTAGCTTGCCTTGTAAGGTGTAAGCGAAACTATTGTCCTCCTGATGTATCTCATACTCTTCCCAGTCCACTTTCTTGATAATAAAATCATCAAGTATGGTCACATCGAGTTCAATCCGATAAATGTCCCCTACAATGAGTTCAAACGGACACACATTTGCAAATGTAACCAACTCAATCCCATCAATTTCCAGTCTAACCTCTTCTTCGATTATTGGACTCATTTTAACAACTTTTGCTGAATATTGAATAGGGAAAACCTCCTTTTCTACTTTAACGGGTTGATAGTTTTATCATGCTTGTTTCCATTCAACAATTTCCATACATCTTCTCCGCGTTTTACATGATAGGTTGTTATATTTCCGTTATTATTTGTACCAACAAATTCAAACTTCGCTTCACCTTTCTGGGTGTTACCCATAAATTTAACATAACCAGTCCTTGTTTCAATCGTTCCATTCTTTAACTTATATTCGTATTGAACTTTAGTGCCACCGTTTATTACATCATTTGCCCCTTGAAGGTACTCATCAGCATTTTTATACGAACCTTTAAATTCTCTACCATGTTTGTCATAATGCCCTTCGAGAAGTGTTCGGTCAGCAAAGTTTGATGAAGGTTTACCCATCCCCTGAGTTGTAATCTTAAAATCTATTATAAGGAAAGGTGGTAAATTTTTTACCACTTTCCACCATTATATCAGCTTGCTTTGAGTTCTGTTAGAGGACTCGCCGCCCTGTATTCAGTTTTGTTCTTCATCATGCTGTAGATGATGTTCACAAGCCTTCTCATGAAGCATATGAGGGCTTGCTTCTTTGTCTTGCCTTCTGCTAGCTTACGTTGGTAGAACTCGTACATGAGAGGATTACGCTGTTTTTTGTTCTTCCCTTTGGCAACTTGGATTTGCTGAACGGCTAGGATATGAAAGATACTGTTCACCTCGAGGGCTTCCTCATCTACCTTCGATCCACTGATACCTTCATCGCTGTATATAGTAATAAGATTCCATCCTTGCTCCTGACAATGGGATCGGATTTCATCTTGTTGGTACGCTAAACTGTAGCCATCTTTTGCTTGTCCACTCGTTGAAACTCGAACGTAACCGATGACATTCATGCTGTTTCCTCCCCCACCGTTACAGTAATTTTGATTTTTGTAACGGTATACCGCTACATAATCATTATATATCGCATTACCGTTGCAGTAAATAGGGATACGATGATATATTCAAAGAAATACTTAGAATAACATCGTAACGGTAATGCGATGCATATTAATGGAGGGAAAGTAAATGCCTATTCGGGTACGGTTACAAGCCATATTGGATGAACGGGGGATTTCTCAACGAGAGTTAGCTCGTTTAATGAACATCCGCCCAAACACGATAAGTCATCTCTGCTCCGATAATGTTAACTCGGCTTACTTCGATACTTTGGAACAGATTTGCCGAACTCTTAACATTAGCCTGCATGACTTACTTGTACTGGAAGATGATTAATTTGACCGCTTAAAACCGCACATGGAATCGTTATGGCTTCCTTCCACTGCGCCGCCGCTACCTCATCGAAGTTCAATGTAGGCTGCTTTCGCATTTCCTCTACAATCAACCTTCGGTAGGAGCCCGTCACGTCCTTTTGTTGCAGTTCTCCGCTCATTAGTCCATTCACTTTTTCTCGTTGCTTGGGCTTCAAGCGTTCAAGATGTGTCAGATGGGTGCATAGATAAAGCCTGTTGAACTTGGGCGGAAACTGCACGATTACTTCAAGCGGTATCTTCTCGTCAGGTACATAAACAATTTCAAACCTCTTTAACTCCCCCTGAGTTACCTTTCCATACCGTTTCATCCGTTGACGCTTCTTATTGTAACTCGGCTGTAACCTGCTACTTGCCTTTGATACTTCTTATTGGAGTAGCGTGTTCCTTCCCAAGTCCGCATATTACGCCCTGTTAGCGATAAGTGAATAACTCTGATATGGGCAGCGGTATGTCAAAAGCTACATCACATCGAACAAACAATACGGCTGTGGCATTGTCCTTTAATGGCTTGAGCCATGAATAGAAATGAACTAGGCTATCAGGGTGACATTCGATTCTTAGTGTATTCTTTCTTGATTTTGGAACGAAGGTTAATTGATAAGAGATATGCAGGTAATGCCCACCATCTTTTACATGTAAATGGTACTTGAACCCCTTTTCCTTTAAACACAATGAAGCATTTAGATAATGACGCAATCTCGCTTGAAGGGATTGAAGAAATCCCAATAGAGATGTCCGTAAACTCGACTACAATACGGTCAATCGAAACTTTGTACGTCTTTCATGTTCAGCCCCCAATCGAAATTTTTTAACGAATTTCGGACTATATTAGAGGGCAAGGTGGCTAGCCTTACAACGTTGCCTTACCTGTATATATTGACTGGTCCTCACCAGATTTCTTTCCTGCACTGTAATCATCGTTGCAATGGTCAGTTATGTTTCGGACAAAGTAACCACAAATGTTCACCGCTCTTACTATAGTTGTCGTTGTGTCCATCGTTAAAGTTGCGATCTATGACCTTCTCACCATCCCTATCGTTGTATAGTAATCTACAGTTGCGAATGAATTTGAAAAAACCGTAAGAAAACGAAAATAACAAAAAACAGGTCAATCATGGTAGTATCTGACCATAATCGACCTGTTTGATGTATCGGAATAGCATTATTTAGGTTATAAAATTAAAGCATTATGTGCGTACAAAGGAAATGAAGAAATTCTTGTAGCGGTATTACATGGGTTAAGTGTCTTATTGGTTGAATGATGGGTTCATTCAGCACTAGGTAGCCCACCTTAAAAGAACCTTGAAAGGCATAAAACCAATCAAGGTTTCACTTGGGTCAGTCATTAATTCAATCCTTTTATTGAAGCCCACTGTCTAAAGGAATTTAGTATTTCTTCTAAATTTCTTGCCCCACCAGCACCACTAAATACTCCATCTCTCACAATACAGTAATACCAATCTTCTTCGTCTCTTTCGATCTCTATTGATTCAAAATGTTCATTTTCTAAACAAGTATCAACTAAGTTGATTTCAACTGACCAACCAGGATTATCGACAGTATCGATTTTAACACCATAGGTATGCTCCCAATCACCATTACAATTTTGATAATACCAATTCTGTACCCATTGTAAAGTATCCATATTCTACCTCTTTCTTGGAATTTCATTCGGATATACCTCCCTAACTCCCCCAGGAATTGACTTACCATTAACATGAGGTGTAGGCACATTTTGTTTTGTTATCTTGTTAATGTGACCTTTACCTATTCCATCATATCGCTGTTCTTTATCAAAACCGCTCGGATTTAATGGATTAGATTTATATGTCTCATAGTTAGTAACCTCATTAGTCTTTGGATCTCTTTTTAGAACAGTGTGATCTCCTGTCGCTTGTGGGTCAGATTTCATAAAGTTCTTTGCTTTTCCTGTGTTTTTCTGTACAGCTTCACCCGTCCCCTTAAATGCTTTAAAAGAATTAAACGGGTCCTTTAGTAACTGCTGTTTATAAGCCTCTGGAATACTCACATTCTTCACAGCCAAATTGCTGCCTCGGCCTATACTGCCAGGACTGCTATAAATGGTGCTGGATGTTGTAGAACCAATTCCTCTGCCTCCACGGCCTCCACCGCCGCAGTTGTGCGTCCAGATTCGCAGATCCGTGACAAAATAATTGTGGTATCCCTGTACTCTAAAATTATATACCTTTAGTTCTTTGCGGAGCTAAAAATTTCTGCATACAAAAAAAGCTTCTTTCCCACTCATAGTTCAATGGGAAAGAGCTTTCGAAAGTTTAGCAAGTGTATTTTTGAGGTTAGTTTAGTGTTTGGTTTGTTGGTTGTATTGTACGACCTTGCTGTCAAGAAATAAACTGAAAATAATTTTTTTTCAAACTTCAAAAAAACTATGTCCTTTGGTATCACTTAATGAAACTCATTAACCTTAGTCATTTTTTAGAAAGCTAATAAAACTTGGTAACCATTCAACATTAGAATTGTAGTTTTTCCTATTATACTCCCACTGCTCAATAAAATTCCTTAGACTATCTTTCCAAGAGGGGTATACTTCTTTGAACATTTCTATAAACTTTTCGTCTCCTCCTACAACAGCATGAGATTCATGTGAAATAATTACTCCCCATCTTGCACAACTTGAATACAAAGCGTTTTCTAGTACTACTAAAGCTCTTAAATACTCTTCATATTGAGTTTCACATGTTGCTTCCCAATGTCCAAAATCATACTTAGTATCATTACTTTCCTCTGTCTCAAAGCTGCTTCCTTCAATTTCTGAAAGATAAAATTTATCATCGCCCACAAATTTTGCCGCACTAATCAACGCATTAAATTGTTCTTGATCTAATTTGTAGTTATCGGTTGGGCAAAGAACTATTTTATGTTTGATTGAGTCAGCAAACATTTCACTAAAAGGATCTGTAGTACAGAATACCTTGTTAAATATTGCGTGCAATTGATTCAACTCGTTTACTGATGACTTAATCCTTCTCATAACTACTCCTCTAGAAACTTAATTTTTCTTACCCCTTTTATTCCGTTTACATCAATTGTAGGTGGTCCTGATTTTGAGGCTGCTCTATAAGTAAATGTCATGTTATTTGAATCTCTGCCAACAAATACCCCCTTTGAAACCTCTTTGTATTCAGTCACCTGTGCTTTAAAGAAATTAAAAGCGTCATCAGCTGTTCCCGAAATTGCTCGGATATCTTTCTGATCAGCTTGCGTGCCAATCTTTTTCAATTCGTCTCCATTAATTTTATTCCATTTTTTTAGATTTCCCGTCCCCTTAAAAGCTTTAAAAGAATTAAACGGGTCCTTTAGTAACTGCTGCTTATAAGCCTCTGGAATCGGCACATTCTTCACAGCCAAATTGCTACCTCGGCTTATACTTCCAGGACTGCTATAAATGGTGCTGGATGTTGTAGAAGCAATTGCTCT
>NZ_AULE01000006.1 GCF_000425125.1 Paenibacillus taiwanensis DSM 18679 | reverse complement strand
CCTGCTGCTCCTGCCGCTCCCGTGGCTCCTGTCGCCCCTGCTGGGCCTGTTGGACCACCAGCAGGTCCAGTCGCACCTGTTGATCCTGTTGGACCTGTAAGTGATGGTGCGGTTAATATGGTTTCTAATTTTGAGGCCAACAGCATCTCTTTTTTGATTGTTTCCTGCAACGTGCTTTTTACACTTGCGTCAATAGCTAACAGGTCACTAATCGTGGCAGGAACTGATAAACCTGGCAACGTCCCCACAGCATATTGAATCTTTTCAGCTTCAGCGTTAATAACATGCCCTAACCCCAACTCTTCGATGGCTATTGAAGATAAAATCAAATTTAATGCATCGTTTCTTGAGACCGTAATGTTCGGTGTAATATTCGGAATATTCGCTTGGGACATTGTGATCCTCCTCAGGGTATAAATTGATTATTGAGTTTATGCAGTAAAACATATTTAAGAAAATATGAACAGGTGCTTTTCTGAAAGGAAAATCCATATATACCTAGATGAGCATGACATTAGAATCATAGACATAAAGCACTCTAACAACATGCTGATTATGTTAAATCGATATAGATCCTATACCATTGCCCTCGAATTATGCTGTAGTTGTTAAACGCTCCTGTACGATCCATTATTCACTACATAGGCATACCCTACATACTATCTACAACCACTGTCCTACAAGATTCACACATCATAAAATGCCAAGGCAGTACATTCTATAAAATTTCTTCTACTATGTAATTACAAGGATTCCCTTCAAACTTGTCGCTCCTTCCATTAACAAGCTATGAGGCCAATCTAGCCATTGCAAACCACTATTTTCGAATCTGATTATTTCGTGTACGATATTGCTGCTGACATCATTAGACTCATTTATCTACATAATAAAGGAACAAGTCACGGATAATCGCCGTAAACAAGGAGGAACAATAGAATGTCATTTAATCCCGAGGCTGCATATACATCTTCCCGACTTCAATCAGCAGATGGAACATGGATTAGCTACACATCAACAGGAAGTGGACCAGGCATTGTCATTCTTCACGGTACGTGTCGGAGTGCGTATCAGTATAAAAAGCTAGCGGGTGAACTTGCTTCCATGTATACCGTGCACCTCATGGACCGACGCGGTCGCGCAGCCAGCGGTCCTCAAGGGGCTGATTATGCTATGAAGAAGGAAGTAGCAGACGTTAGCGCAGTGCTTCAGCACACCGGCTCAACTATTTTAGTTGGACATAGCTACGGTGGTCTGGTTGCACTGGAAACTGCCGTGGTGTACGACGTGACCGAGCTTATTGTGTACGAGCCTGCCGTATCTATAGCACAATCCATCCCATGTAATTGGCTGCCAAAGTTCGAGCAAGCGATGGAGGAGGGCAGGAACATAGATGCCTTTATTCATTTTCTTACAGGTCTGGGCTTGGATGAGAGCACCCAGCACCTGCCGTTACATTTAGTTCAGTCAGCACTCCATGCGATGTCGGTCCGCCTGCCTGACCAATGGAACCACACGCTGAGCTTGCTGCCTACCATTTTGCCGGAATTAAAAGAAGTACAGCGGCTAGATTCTACACTTGACAATTACAGCAGCATCACCGCAAGCACCCTATTAATATCTGGCACCCAAAGCCCCCTTTACATGGGTCATGCCGTTACATCATTACTGGTTACCTTACCGAAGGCTCAACACCATACGGTGCAATGTGGCCATAACGGTCCAGATGAGCAGGCGCCTGATAAGGTAGCTTCACTCATTCAATCCTTTTTATGTAAACATCAAAATAACATCGTTCAACCATACTAAACGGACTGCTAGCTGCACCTTATTTTCCTTGCCCATTCACAAAGATTTAAAGTTTGTTTGTGATCGAAATACGGAAATGGTATCATAAACATACTTTTGGATGATTCACAATTGTACATATCTACAACAGAAGGGACTCTTTACATGGCTAGAACACATCGGAAATTAACCGTATTAGACTATTTGAAGCGTTTTATTTTTATTACTGCCGGAGCTATATTGATGGGGGTCGCACTTGAATTGTTCCTCGTGCCAAATGACGTCATTGACGGGGGCATTACAGGTATATCCATCGTTATCTCCAAATTAACGGCACTTCCACTCGGGATTTTTATTTTCCTCATTAATCTTCCGTTTCTTATTATCGGATATAAGCAGATTGGCAAAACGTTTGCCTTCTCTACGCTTTATGGCATTATCGTCATGTCAGCAACGACATTTTGGCTGCATCACGCAGAGGCGTTTACGAATGAGAAAATATTAGCGGTGCTGTTCGGAGGCCTAATTCTAGGTCTTGGTGTCGGTCTTGTGCTTCGCTTTGGCGGCTCGCTTGACGGAACCGAAATCGTAGCTATACTCGTTTCTAAAAAAACACGCGTCCCTGTAGGACAAATTATTTTATTCATTAACGTGTTCATTTTTATTATCGCAGGTTTTGTCTTTGGTTGGGATTCAGCCATGTACTCGATCTTCACTTTCTATATTGCATCTAAGGTCATGGATATAGTGGTCGAAGGTTTGAATGAATCGAAGTCTGTGACGATCATTTCCTCCGAGTATGAAGAAGTATCAGAAGCGATCCAGGATCGCCTTGGACGCAGCACAACGTTCCTATATGGCAGAGGCGGCTACAGCAAAGAAGACACTCAAATCATTTATTGTGTCGTTACACGTCTGGAGCTTGCTAAGCTGAAAGCGATCGTCCATGAAATCGACGATAAAGCATTTATTGCGATTGAAAGCGTGTCAGATGTGCTAGGCGGCAATTTCCAAAAGAACAATATTCACTAGCTCGTCTAATTAAAATGCGACCATCATCAGTTTAACTTGGCATCGTTCACAGCTCTAATGTACATAATCCCCTGAACAATTACAGCTCACCGTCGGCTTTTGCCCGAAGTGACTCCGTAATTTTGATCAGGGGATTATTTATGTCAGCCGCTTAGTGGGGCTAGTGCACACAGCAAGACATACTTGCGTGCGACGAAATGGTTCGAGCATATTGGCCGTTAAGAGGCACCGTAAGCCTTATGCATTGCCTCCAGCAGTGTATGCGTATGATCGCAGCTGTACTCCCAGAACATAATACCCGCAATGCCGTTCGCTTTAATATATTCACATTTATGAGCTAATGACTCTGGATCATCGTAAGTAATAAAGCTGCTGCCATTATATAAATAAGGTGCTTTTGCTTCATCATCCCAATATCTTGTATACCCGTTCATATTGATATACTCCGACACCAGCTTCGTATAATCAGGGCCATACCCACCAGAAGAGCCTGCCATTTGTAAATAACCGTGATTTGTATCTGGAACGTTGTTCCACATCCTGGAGTAAAAGGCTGCACCAATCACAATTTTATGACGCGGGACTCCTGCTGAAACAAACAATTGAACAGAAGCATCTACACTGATTCGGAATAAATCACCCGTAGAACTATATAAATTTGTATGATGTCCCGTTAACGTCTGGAAGCCGCCCCGCATGTCATACGTCATCAATTGGATAAAATCCAAATAAGGATGAATTGCGTCCATTTCCGTACCATCGATATAATACTGATCCGCCCCGGCTGCAATCGTTAACAAATAGTGACGACCATCAACCTTGCCCTTCGCATCCAATGCCTGACGCAGCTCTTTAAGCAGCAGCGTGAAGTTCTGCTTGTCTGCTGGACTTGCTGTAATGCCCGCCTCCGCGTAGCACGGATATTCCCAATCCAGATCGATACCGTCAAATGGGGCAGCTTCCAGCACTTCTAACGCAGATTCCGCAAACAAGCGTCTGCCTTCTGGTGTAGAAGCGGCTTCCGAGAAGCCGCCGGCACTCCAGCCGCCAACCGATAACAAAATTTGCAGCTTTGCATTGTACTCTTTTAACACGTGCAAGGCGGATAAATTCACTACATGATCGATGGTGATCCGATCATCCTTGACATGTCCAAAAGCGACGTTTAAATGGGTCAGCTTTGCAGCATCCTCCGCAGTTATTTGCGGAAGCACAGAATCGCCGGCATAACCGGCCAAGATCAACTTGGTGTTGCTCATGCTCTGAATCCCTCATTTCCAAATAGATGTAGGGCCATGCTGTAGATAGATGAAAGCCTTTGCAAAAGTAGGGATACCGATAACTCATTATAGGAATGAAATCCCTCCTCATCATATGCACGGTCATTATACCATCATCCTAGAACAAATAGAACCCACTAATGAAACCAATGAGGGTGATCAAAGCGTCTATTTTATAAAATATTGTACTTGAAACAGAACCCTCATTGAATTATCGTGCTATTTGGACTGTTATCACGACAAGCTTCACTTAACCTTCTAATACTCTACTAAATGATTTAAATCTCGTTCCCTGATAAGTAAGATTTCCTCGATCCCCAACAACGGTCAATCCATACTGCTCCCCACTAACAGGCAATTCCAGACGTGATTGATCTTCAAATTCAAACGTAACATAATATTGGGTGCTCGTTTGAGAATCACCAGAACCTCCCCAAACATTAGATCGCTTATCGATTACTTTGCAGCTCTGAGTTATTTGTTCAGCTGCGTTGTTAGCTGACCAAGTTCTGATTCCCCTGAATATTACACTGGCGATCATAATGATCACGATCCCACCAAACAATTTAAAAAACCAAGGCAGTTCAAGAAAAAAATTCGAGAAAAATTCAGACTCAGGTCCCATTTCCAACCTCCTATTATTCCATAAAAATATTCCTTTATTTCATTATATGTCCATTGTTTCGATATTTCCATAAAAAATGCAGCTCCTAACGCTTCGCTCACTCATTCACCATTAAATGGTAGTTGTCTTCAAAATAAAAAAGCCCTCTGACACAAAGGGCTTTACCATACTAGCCATATCTAATTTCGTCTTACACGCCACAGTCTGTTGCCGCTGTGCCTCTATGCCTCTCCATCCACTGAACGCCATAGTCCACTAGTTCCTTAACTGGCATTAGCAGTGCAGTTGCGTTTCCGATACGACCTCTACGAGCACTTTCAGTCTCATTTTCAAACTCTGACCCTATCTGCTCAAAATCGTCTGAATCAAAATCAAGATCAGCGTACGCCACCCAGCGCCGCTCATCATTCAAAATGATGGGCGCTTTGTTCTCCGTCATTTGCTTGTTGGGATAGTTGGCGCGATACTCCGCCAAGTGCAAAGAGGTGTTGTGGTCGTGACCTACTCCGAGCAGTAGTACCCAACCGTTTAAATCATACAGTCTTGCTAATGGCGATTCTTCGCCCAGACTATGTTCCAGACTATGCTCGGAAACGATATAATCCCGGTGATATCCCCAAGCGGCGAAGGAAACTTGCGGATGCTGACTACGTCGAGCACCTTTTTGTTTTCTGAAATTGTCAGGAATGACCCCCATATCCGGACAAGGGGTCAAGTCAACGTCAAACGCAGGCATCGATTCCATAATAGGCTCCCACCATGATGGTTTGACAGGAGGGCATTTCCATATAGAGGGATCAGATAAATCAGGAGTGTGCGTAGGCATCACTAATGTACCTTGAGGTGTCAGCACTTCCTCTAACGCTGAAATGACAGCGACAGACCCGCCTGCTACCCAGCCCCCTAAGGATTTCATGGAAGAATGCAGCATCAGTGCCATCCCCGGTTTCACACCAAGCGCTTCAAAATCTGCCCGCAACGTAGACACCGTAAATAAATCACCTTGTATTTCTTGCAACCCAATCACACCTTTAATGTATATGTATGAATCCACCCAAACTTATCCCTAACCACAACGTCAGCCTAGTATACTCCGTGTTAAGAACATCAGCATAGAACCTATATCACCCTTATAAGAGGACATTAAACGGCACTTCCCCGCAGGGGTACAAAAAACGCCCGTTCCACTTCTTCAGCTGACAACGGCTTGCTAAAGTAATAGCCTTGAATTTCACGACAATCATTCTCCATCAAAATATCCAACTGGTCCTTCGTCTCAATTCCCTCTGCAACAACATCCAACTTGAGATGCTGAGCCATAGCAATGATTGTAGCCACAATTGCTTTATCATTTTCGTTGCTGGAAATGTCCGTAATAAAGGAGCGGTCAATTTTTAACTTATGGATCGGGAAAATTTTTAAATAACTCAAGGAACTGTAACCTGTACCAAAGTCATCTAGGCTAATACGTATGCCCAGCTTATTTAGCGCCAGCAAAATCGTCGTAGAAACCGTTGCATCCATCATCATGCTTTCCGTTATCTCTAACTCCAAATACTGCGCTGCAAGGCCTGTTTCAGACAACACACGCTCGACTTGCTCCAGCAAATCAGTATGGTGGAACTGCTGTGTAGACAAGTTAACAGATACCGGAATTAGAGGTCCACCTGCATCATGCCATGCTCGCATTTGGCGACAAGCTTCGTACATAACCCAGTTGCCGATCTCGTATATAAGTCCCGTCTCTTCCGCCAGAGGAATAAAAGTACCTGGCATGAGCACGCCTCGTGTCGGATGATTCCACCTTACAAGCGCCTCTACGCCCACCATCCGATTATCCATCGTACTAACTTGAGGCTGGTAGAACACCACTAATTCATTTCGCTTCACAGCCTTACGCAAGTCAGCCTCCAGTTCGATACGTCCTAATAATTCCACATCCAGATCCGAAGTATAAAATTGATAGCCGTTCTTGCCGTTCTTTTTCACTTGGTACATGGCTGCATCAGCCTGTTTAAGAAGCTCAACAGGATCTTGACTATCCTGAGGGAACAACGCTATGCCTATACTAGTCGATATGT
Organism: Paenibacillus taiwanensis DSM 18679; assembly: GCF_000425125.1. Classification (GTDB taxonomy): domain Bacteria; phylum Bacillota; class Bacilli; order Paenibacillales; family Paenibacillaceae; genus Paenibacillus_B; species Paenibacillus_B taiwanensis. The sequence continues at coordinate 6,493 of NZ_AULE01000006.1, read as the reverse complement.
AAAAATCGTTATCCTTTAAGGAAAACGGCTGACGCATCGCCTCAACGATCCGCTCCGCTAATGCAGCGTACACCGTATCATCCATAGAGCTGCGACATATAATGATAAACTCATCCCCACCGAGACGTGACACCACTGCATCAACACCTGCTACACAAGCCTGTATGCGATCACTTACTGCCTGCAGAAAAATATCCCCGTATGTATGGCCAAGCGAGTCATTAATCATCTTAAAGCGATCAATATCCAGTGCGATAACAGCAAATTGTATAGCGCTGAACTCATTATCCGTCATCGCTTTTGTTAATAATTCATTGAGCATGCGCCGATTCGGCAGCCCTGTCAGCTCATCATGATAGGCAAGGTGCTCTATCTGTCCCTTAGCAAGCTTCTCTTCAGTCACATCACGTGCAATTATATGATTGCCAATGACATTTCCTTCGATTTCAACAGGAATATTCACAATATTTAACTCTACCTTGGTGCCGTCTGGATGGACGATTGTCGTATCATAGCTGCTTGTTTCCATATTAAATGACTGATGATACCGCTCCTGCGTCAGTGCTCGCAGTTCTTCCGTAACATTAATTTGAAAAGCAGACACGTGTTGGTGGATGTAACCTTCTGCGGGTACCCCGATAATTCGGGTAACAGCCGGATTCACGCTCATAATAAGTCCATTCGTATCCACGGAAATGATGCCGTCCGCATTGTTGTGATACAATGACCTATACCACCCCGCATGTTCCTGTATAACTGAATCTTTCTGAGACAATCGCTTCGTAATAAAGACGCCAAATACCGTCATGCCAAGTAGAAATAAGGTGGCTATCGTAATCATGTATCCCAATTTGTTAGGTTCAATCTCTAGCCCTGAACGATAACTCATATTGTCGCCCAGATGGAAATGGGCGGCGTACATCCCCGTGTAATGCATTCCGGCAATGCCTGCTCCCATAATAAGCGCACTACCTAGCTTATACCATACCGCATGACGGGATTGATCCTTGCGAAAATAAAACAGCAGCCACAGAGCCAGTGCCGAAGCGGTAGCTGCAATGCCAATCGACAGGAGGACTAGCAGATGATCATAATTAATACCTATCAGCATGGCAGCCATACCCACATAATGCATGCCTGAGATCCCTGCCGCCATAAGCACACCTGATGCCACTAGCTCCTTTATCCCCAAAGTGCGGCGTGTAACCGTAAGCAAGGCGATGCTGGATACAAATATAGCAAGTATCACGGATAAAACCACATATTCCATATCGTATGATATCGGTATCGGAAGGGACATGGCCAGCATTCCGACAAAGTGCATGGACCATATACCTAGTCCCATTGACGTAGCGCCCAAAATAAGCCACGACATACGGCGTATTCCTTTAGTCGTATTAATTCTGCCCGCCAAATCCAATGCAGAATAAGATGCTGTCACTGCGATTAAGTAGGATAAAAGCACTAAGTAACTATTGTAAGTACCATGAATGTGCTCCACTAATCTCACCTGCCTTTACTGGTAGCTAATTTTCAATATATCAAGCATTAGCTATTGTTACAATAGTCATATACCTTCATGTTTACATGTGCATAAGCAAGGAAGTTAGACCCCCTTACTTTAGGCCCAAAAAAAACAGGCAGCTTAAACTTACATTACCGTCACTTTTACCTTTAAGAGGAAACGAAAGTGCTCCTCTCAACGTATTGTGGTATATCTTGATTAAAGGAGCGTTCATGCGATGGAAACTCGTAACCTATTAGCTTCACTTAGCTATTTCAGTATATTTTTTGCCGGATTTTTATGCCCCCTTATCTTGCTTATCGTCACCAATGACCCTTATGTGAAACGACATGCCAGCAGAGCTCTGCTCTCTCATATCGCACCTGTAGGCTGCGTTGTTCTAGCAATCTTGTCGTTCTTTACGGGGCAGTTTCATTTCAGTTTATTTTTTATTTTGTTTATGCTCCTGCTAAGCTTGATTCTGTTTATCTGGAACATTGTAATGGGAATTAAAGTGCTTCAAGATACTTATTACCGGCTGTAATGGGATACTTGTTAGGAGAAGAGTAACCTGATGCTGCTAATCAAGGCATACAACAAAACAATCCCCTTCGTATCGCAGCTATTGCGAATACAGAGGGGATTTTGTTATTGGTGATCGTGTTGTTGTGTTATTTGGTTTTGACAGAGAAAATAAATTTCCACTTGGCCTTGTTGCCCGAATACCTGCCACGGTTTTCCGTCACCGTCACATTTAATACCTTCTCTGAAGCTTTTGCCGTAATAGATGATACTTTGACCGATTGGCTCGTCGTTCCTTTATCTGGATATTTATCCTGCTCCTCAGCGTTAGCTTTTAAAGAAATTGAACCATTTGCCTTCACCGCCAGAACAAGGCTTTCGCCTTCCTTGATCGTCTTGCCGTTAACGGATGCGCCGGTTGCCCACTCGTTGCCGACATGATCATTTTCCACCAATTCCGCACTCACAAATGTCACTTCTACCTTTGTTTGCTTAGGAGCCGCCAGCGCTGGCTGTGCGATCAGAACAAACAGCAGCACAAATGACAGGACAGCTCGCAATGTTCTCGTCATCATAGAGGGTGCTTCCCTTCATATGTAGTAGTACAGCATATATACTTCTTTATTTCTTCTTCGCCGCTAGATCAATTTGTCCTGCCTTAAATTTGTGGAGTTCGTGTAAAGGGGCATGAATACAAGATAGGTTCGATATGATTCAGTTGATGACGTAAGTGGAATCTTCTACACCGCTACACAAACAATACCCTTGCTCGATTAATTTATATGCTTGAACAAATCTCACCTCTATTGTATAGAAGAATGTTCATTGCTTACTTCTTTCACCAAGATTAAATTGGTTTCAATAGAGTAGTATCCATATTCCTGTACCTCTGTCTCAAAATCCTGCTGTAATCTTACAATATCATAAACTCTAACGTTGTATAGATTCTTTGATACATTAACAAAAACATCATTTCTGTATCCTTTACTAATCGCTTCATGATCAGCAAATTCTGGATCTTCAAGAAAGAATAATTTTAGTCCATCCATGATGATACCTCCTTTTCTTATTTAGTATAGAAAGCATAAATCTTGTAACAGCACCTCTTGAATTTGGTGAGTTATTCGCTGTATAAGGAATTCATTCGCCAATAAGTGACCACACACCGAAAAAGAAAGCTTATAGGGGCACTGAGCCAAATATAGGTTCATAAGTTAATCATTCTAAATTATTTTTTGGCAATTCTTCTACTAACGGTTCTCTAACCATGTTCTTGTATTGAAGCTTGCAAACACCGAACTGTTTATAATTCTCTCTTGCTTGATTCAATGAAATATGGTTTGCTCCTATGTTTATATCAGGCATAGCATGGGCCACAGCATCAAACTGCCAAAAACATACATCACAAATATCTACAACAACCTCATCTTCGCTTTCAATAGTGAAATTGCCACAACAAAGACACTGTAGTCTCTTCATTTTTCACACTACCTCTCTTACTTCGGAGCATATAGTAGTTTTTGCTCATTCCAATATTTAAGTCCGTCTATTGGTTTATAATAAGTTGAAATCCCGCCGTACTGGTTTATTATCCCAAACTCATTAGTGGCTGTATCATATCTAAAATATGTACCTCCTTGTGAAGTAAAAGATTGTTTTGTTGAAGTTGGAGATTTTTCAAGAAAATTTCTTGCACCATTCAGATATTTAGATTTAAGTATATTTATAAAAATAAGAAACCTTGAATAACAACCAAGGTAAAAAATTACTTTAATACCGAGAAGCTGTATATATCCTCTTTTAACTGTGCTAATAAACGATCAAGATCTGAATATCGCTCAGTTTTTATTATCAGCACATCTTCACTTTCAATTTCTACAGTAAAATAATCATAAGTGTAGTCTGATAATATAGAAACTGAGGCCATATACTCATCTTTAGACAAAGCGTATTCTAATTTGCTATTCCCGTACATCACTTCACTTTCGATCACAATTCCATTATCCAAATCTTGAACTAATTTCCTAACATGCAATTGAACTGAATCTAGCATCTTCATTCACTTCCATATTCTAATTTTTAGTACCAACAATTTTAATATCGTGCCCAATAGGGTCGAGAAGAGGTTGGCCTTTCTTTTCCGCCAGTTTAATTTGCATTTGATTCTTTGACTTTACTAATGACCAACCTAATTGAGAGTCCTTTACCATAAGTAATGAAGAGTCCATATTAAATTCAACATAAACATCACCTTTATTAGCTTGTTTTTCATAACCTTCTTTTCCCTTGGTCAATACATTCGTTCTTGGAATTAATCCTGTCTTTATAAACTCATTATACTCCGTTTTCGACATCCACTGCCCGACTCGTTGAGTGGAGAGAGGATTTCCCGTCCCCTTAAATGCTTTAAAAGAATTAAACGGGTCCTTTAGTAACTGCTGTTTATAAGCCTCTGGAATACTCACATTCTTCACAGCCAAATTGCTGCCTCGGCTTATACTTCCAGGACTGCTATAAATGGTGCTGGATGTTGTAGAAGCAATTGCTCTGCCTCCGCCGCAGTTGTGCGTCCAGATCCGCAAGTCCGTCACAAAGTAATTGTGGTATCCCTGTACTCTAAAATTATATACCTTCGTTGGTTCTTTTCGTACCGTAATGGCTTCAATCGGGTACTCCTGACCATCCCGATCTACCAGCTTATCGCCTACTGACAGTTCTCCAGCTTCCACCCATCCTTTTCCTTCTATCCAGAATGGATGCTCTTCTGTCGTCGTGATCTTTTCTTGTTTCACTTCGACGATATACACTTCAGCGGCTGTGCGATTAAAGGTTTCTTCCACGGCTTTATATGCCGTCTCACCTGTTTCCTCGCTCTTCGCCAGTACCTTGTCACCAACTTGGATATCCTCAATGGCCTTTAAGCCCTCATCTGTTTGAATCTGGGTTCCTGCAGAAAAACATTGAAATGCACACTCCAACCGATGTTCTCCCGTTGGGTCCACACCATTTAACGGGTTGTTCTCCACATACGTATACCGATTCAGCGTATCTGGCTCTTCGATCTTGCCCTGATTTTTATCCTCGCTTATAAAACGACCCATGCTTGGGTCATACCAGCGCGCTCGTAAGTATTGCAGGTCTGATACCAAGTCCCAATACTCTCCTGCATATCCCAAAACATTTGGTACCGTTGTTTTGCATCACAACGATATGTCCCATATGTAGTGGCAGTACATAGATAAGATGAAAAAAATTTACTGATGAGTTCATTCAACACTGGCTAACTCCTACAAAAAAGAAACCTTGAATGGAAAAACCACCAAGGCTTCTAATGTACGAAGATAAATTAACTATGAGATTTAATTGCATTGTTGTAAAGAATGGTTAGTTTCTGGTGGGTGCTAAATATTACTTCATCGAACAGGCCTATTCCAAACTCTTCTTCTTGTATTTCCATTTCATTAATGTTCTTAAATAATATTCTTGAGACTTCCATATTATCCACAAGATATATCTTCCAACCATCAAAAATGTCTACAGGTAAAACAATATTAAACCGTGCCCAAGTTTCTAGTACAGCTTTATCATCATACTTTGATGTTTCATATCCAAATAACGCCCCATCCAGTCTTAAAAACAAATCACTTCTATTAAGTCCAAATAGTTCTATATGTTTTCTATTACCATTATCTTGAACTAAAGTATCCATCGAAAATAATACGTCGCGGAGTGAAGTTCCCAATTCATAATTGCCTATACGGCGACCCCTTATCCAATAACACATTTTACCAAATAACCAAATACCCCCGTGCTCTTGGTCAAGTTCAAACTCCACAGCAAAAAGTGAACGATTCCCTACAATCATATATTATCCCTCCATCGCTACTTCCTAACTCCCAATTGATTAAGTACGTTCTTCGGCACAGATTCTTTTGATACAGCACCACTAAAGTGAACTCCTCCTGCATTGTCATCGAAATATCTGTAAATTTGCCCATCCTTACCCACGCCATACCATGTTTTCATATCACCACGAACTGAGGTCTTATAAACCGATTGAGCATCCGAAGGTTCTGGTGTCTTTTTAGGGTTAAATGATGAACTTCCCTTGTTATGGGCAGGGTTAGCTCTATACTCAGGTTTTATTCGTTTAGCAATTGAATCAGGATGATAAGGACTACCTTTCAATGCAGGTGATTCAGTGGCACTTCCCTTACCCTTGTAGGCATTAAAGGAATTAAATTGATCCCTTATAAGACTCTGAGCACCTGGTGGCGGAATACTTACTTTTGGTAGAAGATTGTTATTCCGACCAGCACTTGCCCCACCGCCATTACTATAAGTTGTAATAGATGGTGGAGGAGTTGATTTACCTCCGCCGCAGTTGTGCGTCCAGATTCGCAAGTCCGTTACAAAGTAATTGTGGTATCCCTGTACTCTAAAATTATATACCTTCGTTGCTTCTTT
>NZ_AULE01000005.1 GCF_000425125.1 Paenibacillus taiwanensis DSM 18679 | reverse complement strand
TCAGAGGTGCAAGCACCTCATCAACTCCGCTCGACTTGCATGTATTAGGCACGCCGCCAGCGTTCGTCCTGAGCCAGGATCAAACTCTCCATTAAAGCGAATTTCGCTACACAATCAAAGATTGTGATCAAATTTCACTCAAGTGTTTGACTTGCTCATTGTATTGCTGACGAGATAAATCTCGTGATTCTTAACATTCCCGTTAAATGTGCTTCATGACCGAAGTCATGTCCTTCATTCAACGTTGCTCGTTGTTCAGTTTTCAAGGAACAATTGTCAGTTACTTTCTTTTCTTCACCGCATTGTCAGCGGCAACTTTTATAATATATCATGTCTTTCAAGAGAAGTCAACATCTTTTTTAAAAAGTTATTTTCTTCTTTTTCTTGTTTCCAACCTCTTAACGAAGCAGGAATTAGAATATACCATAACGTTGCTTTTAATTGCAACCCTTTTATCAAAATAATTTATACAACAGTTATAATGCTCATACAAGCCTATCAATCCAACTCACTTCACGCATTCTCTATTAATAGTAGATACAAATCTGAACGGATTAGCTGCTTCTATTTTCAACCATTTTAAATGATATCTAGTCACATTCATTCTGCTGCTTAAAATATACTGTCCTGCCCCCTACCTCCTTCATGAAGAGGTTCACAACATAACAACCTGCTTCTCTCAACTGAAGCTTCTTATCATGATTCGAAATAGCATACAGGTTAATAGATAAAAAGAATGATACGCAGATAGGGAAACTTTATAAATAAACGGAAAACAAAAAGTGTCCTTACACGCTTAAATAAAACTAAAAAAGCGACGGTAGAATCAAACATTGTATAAATGCTTGATTCTATCGTCGCTTTCAGAGGGTATAAAGAAAGTAACTTATGAAATGCTAACCACTCCATAGTGCTTCATTACAACCTACTTTAGAATACCGATGGCCGGACTCGAACCGGCAAGCCTCTCGGCACCGCATTTTGAGTGCGGCGTGTCTGCCAATTCCACCACATCGGCACAGAATGAAATAAAATGGGGCGATCGAGGGGAATCGAACCCCCGAATCTCGGAGCCACAATCCGATGCGTTAACCACTTCGCCACGACCGCCATATGAGCTAGTTAATCAGAAGCTTTACCTTCTGATTTGGTCTCTAGGTATTAAAATATAAAGGAGATGACTACTTTTTGCAATACACAATTTATTACATATATAGTATACGACCACAGTATTACTTTGTAATGCTCCTATTAGCATAATATGAACTAACTCATTAATGCTGTATACGACTACAATTAATGAGCCAGTTCATACGGTCTACTGATTTACGCTGTTAAGTAACATCGTTGACACGCATCACTTCGCGAGCTGTATAAAGTAATTATCTAATTTCCCGCGGCCGCTCTGCTCCCTGTTTTAAGATAAACTAGGTTTTTGTCGGCATCCAATGCTGCTCTGACCACCGTAACTTGCCCTTTATCGATAAATCGGTAATCTTTAAATAAGCTGTCCCATTTTACGGTATAACCTGAAATGTCTATATTAAATACTTGCTTCGCCAACGGCGCAATCGCTTCTTTGACCTCTTTTTCAGTCAGTTCTTTGCTTGTAGTCACTTTATTCCCCAGCTCATTAATAATACTAACGGGTTTCCCGTTAAGCACATAAACGGTCGCCGTGTCATCTTGAAGTATCCACTCGCGCTGTGTCCATTCACTTTCAAGACGCGCCTTTTTCACATCAAATTGATGATCAAACCCTGCTTGGATCGCCTCTTGTGCTGTTTTTAGCATTTTAGAATCTAGGCTCTGCTTGTCCACTTGAATCGTTGCTTGGACACTCACTCCTTGATCAGCAGGATTCGTTCTAACATTTGCATTGAAGTCTTTTCCATCCAAAATATACATGACATAATCGTTACTTATATTGCTCTTACTGTTATTATAGAACTTTATCTTGACCGCCTCATCATTAAAAACGTATTTTTTATTGGAATACGCCTTTTTTAAATATTTTAAAGTTTCGTCTTGTACTTTTTTGCTGACCTTGTTAAGTTTGATCTTCTCAAAAACATTCCATATTTTTTGTGTATTCGGTGCAAACTCAACCCCGTATTTTCCATCTGTTGATTGAACTATAGCTAAATTTTCACCTTCAGACGTACCTACATTCTCAAGCTTGACGGCTTTGCCCGCATATTGCTCTACTGCTTTTTGCAGCTTGGCAGCGAGCTTCTTGTCTATATTAATTTTTTTGACCTCTACTTTTTGCTGCTGTTCGTTTGCCGACACTGCTTTTACTGAGATCGGACCTGCCAAAGTCATACACAAGCTGGATATAATCATCGTCACCATTATTGTTTTTTTCAAGTTCATTATAATTCCTCCTATGGTTTCTATAGTTGTATGTGTACAAGTGCTCCTTTTATTAGGTTAGATGAATCAATGGAAAAAAACCACAAAACATTCTATTAATAAAAATTAAGACAAATTTAATAGTTTCAAGAAACCATAGACTTCATTCGTCACATAAAAAGGCCAGTCACTGCAACCGAAACATCCGGCTGACTGGACTGACCTCGCATTTTATTTAACCATTAATCCACGGTGTGCTTTGTTTTCTTGATCTGCTTCCACTACTCGTTTCTACACTTCTTACTTTTGCTTTCTTTTTAGTTGCTTTGTACTCTTTCTTGGTTGTTTTTTTCTTTGTGGACGTTGCTGCGCCAGACTCTACAGCAACTGATGGATGGTCTACACCCCAGACGCCATCGTCCTCTTGACGAGGAACTCCACCTGCTGCTGACTGATACGCCTGATTGTTATGCTGCGAGTATGGGCTTAATTCAGGTTGGTTCCCATTTGCAGAAGCATTCCCGTAGGGCATGTAAGTTTGCTCAGGGTTCACACCATGACCATACCATTGGCCCGCATCCGGCACAGAATAGACCGGTTGATATGGAAGTGGGGTACTTTGAACACTTTGGATATGTGCAGTCATTAACGGATTAGCCGGTTCTATGACGGCATGTGCTGGCAAGACAGGTGCAGCGTAAGGATTGTAGCAATCATACGGCTGATAATTAGGCTCACAAATCCCTGACGGTCCGCCGGCTGGCATCCCAGTAGGCATGTATCCTGGAACGGCATTCCCAATCCCTCCTACAGAACCCGGGTATCCGTGCATAACTGCGGGTCCGCAAGTCATCGAAGGATGCACATCTGTTGGATAGAAATTGTATGGGTTGCAAGGTACTGGCGTCATCGGGTACTGCACTGTAAATTGTTCATATGTTAGTCCCATTCCTCCGTTATCAACATGCTGTGGTTGAGAAGCAGGGAACGATGATGGGGTAAGTACGCTAGCATTTGCTGCAAAAGGTGCTGGCGCTGAATTTGATCCTTTTGCGCTTGGCAAGATTGGTGTCGGCGCTTGGTTTGATCCCTTTGCGCTTGGCGAGATCGGTGTCGGCGCTTGGTTTGATCCCTTTGCGCTTGGCGAGATCGGTGTCGGCGCTTGGTTTGATCCCTTTGCGCTTGGCGAGATCGGTGTCGGCGCTTGGTTTGATCCTTTGGCGCTTGGCGAGATCGGTGTCGGCGCTTGGTTTGATCCTTTCGCGCTTGGCGAGATCGGTGTCGGCGCTTGGTTTGATCCCTTCGCGCTTGGCGAGATCGGTGTCGGCGCTTGGTTTGATCCCTTCGCGCTTGGCGAGATCGGTGTCGGCGCTGCCGGCTTTGCTTTTGCTTGCGGCGTAACGCTTGGGGCCGGAGCGCTTGGCTTAGCTGGAGCTACTGGTGTCGGCGGAACAACTGGTGGAGCCTGAGGCTGCGTAACTTCAGCCTTTGGTTTCAGCAATTCATGCTTTGGCTTCGGAGACGTGGCAGCAGCCTTGTTGCCAGGTAACACACCACCTTTGCCTGATTGTAACCCGACACTGCCTTGTTCATTCGAATGATTTTCTAGTTGCCCTTGTGCTTGTAATTGTTCTGTGGTCACCTTCGGAATATTAACGACCTGCCCGATGAGAAATACATTTGGGTTTTTGAGCTGCGGATTCGCTGCTATCATCGCTTGTAGTGGAATCCCCCACGCCTTCGCTAACTTCCACATCGTGTCGCCTTCTTTTACGACATGCTTATGAACGATTTCATAACCACCCGTCGAATGTACCGTAGATGGAACTTTAACTTTCATCCCTACATCCAGCTTGTTCGGATCGCTCAGTTGTGGGTTCATCGAAATGAGTGTATCTAAAGATACCCCATACTTCTGAGATAACGAATAAAGAGATTCGCCTTTTTTTACGATATGAATTTTCACGAGTTGTAACCTCCTAAAAGTTATACGAAGCAAAACTCGCTTCGAAAGCATTCGCACTTGCCCTTTGTCTCTTCATCCTGGACATTCGCCCGCATATCAATTAATACATCCTATGCGCTTTCTAGGCTTTTGACATCCTTTTACACAAAAAAATCCTCCCGTCTACTTACGGGAGGATCTCCATCAGCGCCAAAGAGCACCACATACTACTTATTCTAATTACCATCATTCGTTATTCGTATACTTTAACGCCATCTTGAGGTACAACTTCACGGAATCGTTTCAGCAGCTGCAGCGTAATTGGACCTGCTTGCCCATTCCCTACGGTACGACCGTCCACTTCACGAACGGCTATAACCTCTGCCGCTGTTCCCGTAAAGAACACCTCATCCGCTACATACACATCATGCAGCGTAAACGGCTCTTCTTTTAACTTATAACCAAGCTCCGCACAAAGGTCGATAATCGTATTCCGCGTAATCCCTTCCAAAGCACCCAAATAACAAGGAGGTGTATAGACAACCCCTTTCTTGATTATAAAGATGTTATCACTAGAACCCTCCGCAACATAACCTTGAGTGTTCAGCATAATCGCTTCACCGACATCTGCCAGATTTGCTTGTATTTTAACCAATATGTTATTTAAATAATTTAATGATTTAATTTTCGGATTTAACGCATCCGGAATGTTGCGGCGCTGCGAAACCGATACAGTACGCAACCCGTTTTGGTATGCTTCTTCTGGGTAAATCGCCAACTGCTCGACGATAATAATAACACTCGCTTTAGGACAGCGAAGTGGATCCAGGCCCAAATTGCCAGCACCACGCGATACAATTAGCCGAATATAACCATCCCGCAATTCATTGCGGCGAATCGTTTCCACCAGAACGTGTTGCATATCCTCTATTGTAAGCGGAATATTCAACATAATGGACTTCGCAGAATCGTATAAACGTTCCAAATGCTCCTTGCATTTAAAAATATTGCCTTCATATATGCGGATTCCTTCAAATATACCGTCACCATACAAAAAACCGTGATCGTATACAGAAACTTTAGCCTCTTCTTTTGTTACGTATTGACCATCAAGATAAATCCATTGTGTCATCGTTACACCTCCAGGTTGAGTGAATCCCCATGAACCCATGTCTCAGAGGAATAGCTTGGATAGCTTCCTAAAATGCGTACTTGAAACCCTAACGCTTCAATCTCTGCAATAGCTGACTGTAGAAGTACAGCATTTAGCGGCATTTCGATGTCCATATAAAAATAATAATTGCCTAATTTACGTTTTGTTGGTCTGGATTCAATACGGGACAAATTGATCTTTCTCCAGGCAAATGCAGCTAACACCTGATGCAACGCTCCCGGAAAATCCTCTGGCATCATAATTAGCATCGTTGTCTTGCTCCGTGCGTGCTCAGTGGCAACAACCGGATGATTGCCCACCAATACGAACCTCGTAAAATTGTTGTCATGGTCCGTTACTTGCTCGGCAAGGACGTCTAATTGATGTGTCTTTGCACCTAACAAAGTCCCTATTGCAACCAGACCTTGACCAGGGCTATTTTTGACCATACGGACAGCCTCAGAAGTGCTGCTCACGGACTCTTGTTCCACATGCGGCAAGTTGTTGCGCAGGAACTGGAGGCACTGGGCCATCGCAACAGGGTGTGATAACACCTTGCGGATACGAGACCAGTCGTGACCGACTTCTTCTTGCCGTCCAATCAAGTTCTGAATGGACGGGAATGCCCATTCCACCTGAAAGGGCAAGTCCACTTCATGTACAAGCCAATCCATATGGAGATTAACCGAGCCTTCGATCGTATTCTCGATTGGAATTACACTATATTCCGTAATGCCATCAGCAGTTGCTCTAAACACATCGGATATTAATTTATAATGAACAAATTCATGACCTTGTCCTAGCAAATACACAGCAGCCTCATGTGAGACACTGCCTTCTGGTAATACAGCAATACGAGCCATGGACTGCTAACTCCTTTTTCCTAATTCCGTTTCCCTATCACAGCTATTAACCATGTTCCTTGTATGTGGATGGGATGACAGATTTGATTTCTTCTGCCGCCGCATTGAGGCATAACGCACCTTCAGAGCAAGGCAAGAGTTGAAACACGTCAGCTTCTACACCATGCTGAACTAACGTTTCCCGCATAAACATCACCAATGCTAGAGGCTCTTGTTCCTTGTTTGTAAATGCAATAAGCGTTGGCCCCGCCCCACTTAACGCAGCGCCATACGCTCCATGCTGAACAGCCTCTTCCAAAAGCTTCGACATACCTGGAATAAGTGGCGCTCGGTAAGGCTGATGAAGCTTGTCCTTCATCGCAAATGAAAGCTGTGCAAAGTCTCCCGTACACAACGCCGCGACTAACAGCGAGGAGCGACTAATGTTATATACAGCATCCGCCATACTCACCTGTCTAGGCAGCACATGCCTTGCCGCCTTCGTCTCCAGATGGAACCGCGGTATTGCCACAACGGTTCCTAAAGCTTTATGAGGCTCCACACGTATGGCATTGGCCTGCTGCCCGTCCCAGGCGGCTACAATAATGCCGCCGTATAAGGAGGCGCCCACATTATCAGGGTGACGTTCAATTGTGGTTGCCATATCAAACAGTCGCTGCTGCGACAAAGGATGCCCAATTAACGCGTTGGCTGCTACGAGCGCACCTACAATTGCAGACGCGCTGCTACCAAGTCCTCTTGTCAGCGGAATCTCACTATATACGTCCACATCAAGCGGTATGATCGGGACGCCCGCCTCATCAAAAACACGTTTTGCGATCTGAACAATTAAATTCGTCTCGTCTGTAGGAATACCCGTCAACTCAGGCCCGTGCAATCTGACTTGCGTGCGCTCTGCGGGCTTCATTCCTACCCATAAGTGCAGCGATAATGCCATACCTAATGAATCAAAGCCTGGTCCGAGATTAGCCGTACTTGCAGGCACCTTTACCAAGACACCTTGTTGCTGTAGCATCATTATTCACCCTCTAGCTGTCGAATCGCTTCCATTACGGCTTCCTCAGTGTCAGGTACGACCAATGGCTCAGTTGCCGCAGTCTTGATCGCTATATTAGGGTCCTTTAAGCCATGCCCTGTCAATACGCACACGACCGATTCTCCGCCTTTGAAATACCCTTCCTCGTGCAGCTTTAACACACCAGCAAGTGATGCAGCAGAAGCTGGCTCCGCAAATATGCCTTCTTTCGCGGCAAGCAGCTGATAAGCGGCTAAAATCTGCTCATCCGTCACAAAGTTAATTTGCCCTGCTGATTGTTCCGCTGCTTCAACAGCCGTTTTCCAACTTGCCGGATTACCAATCCGAATCGCTGTTGCGACGGTTTCCGGCTCAACAATCGGCTCACCTTTTACGATTGCCATCGATCCCTCCGCTTCAAATCCGATCATCTTTGGCAATTTATTGGACTTTCCTGCTTCTTTATATTGTTTGAATCCTTTCCAATATGCTGTAATATTGCCAGCATTTCCAACCGGAATAGCCAACACATCTGGCGCATCCCCCAATTGATCGCACACTTCAAATGCGGCCGTCTTCTGACCTTCGATGCGGTAAGGGTTCACGGAATTAACGAGAGTGATAGGATTCTTTGCTGTAATTTCTCGCACAATTTCCAATGCACGGTCAAAATTACCTTCGATTGCAATTACTTTTGCCCCATAAATCATAGCCTGCGCTAATTTCCCGAGTGCAATGTTGTTATTCGGAATAAGCACAATACAATTTAATCCACCACGAGCGGCATAGGCCGCAGCTGCGGCAGAAGTATTACCTGTGGAAGCGCACATGATGGTACGACTACCTTCTTCCATCGCTTTGGCTACTGCCATCACCATGCCACGATCTTTAAAGGACCCTGTCGGATTTAAACCTTCATATTTAAAATAAAGATCAATGCCAAGTTGTTGGGACAATCTCTCCGCACGCACCAAAGGGGTGTTCCCTTCATGCAGCGTAATCAAAGGTGTTGATTCGTTAACCGGCAAATAGGATTTGTATGTGTCCAGCAAGCCCATATATCTCATTCGTGAGTCCCCCGTATCCAATATATAATAAATGAATTAACCTATATAACGATCACCATGTACGAGGTTATCCCTCTACACGATAAGCACTTTTGATTGATTTAATTACATCTAGGCTCTTAAAATGCTCCAACACTCTCTTCATACTGGCCTGATTCGCTTCATGTGTAATGATAATAATCTCGGCATCCGGATTGTGAGGATTAGGCTGCTGCACCACCGACTCCAAACTGACATCAAATTCCGCAAATACTTGCGTAATCTGAGCCAGAACACCCGCTTTATCATGAACGTCTAACAGGATGAAATTTTTGTAGGCGATCTGGTCGTCTGATTTCAGCTTCTTCTCCTTATACACATGATGTGCAGTCTGTCCCGTCACGCCCAAGCGGATGTTACGAATGACCGCCACAAGGTCTGCAACGACTGAAGTAGCTGTCGGCATTTCACCTGCCCCAGGACCATAAAACATCGTCTCACCTACGGCCTCGCCATATACGTAGACCGCATTATACACACCGTTAACAGATGCTAGCGGATGGGAAGTGCTAACCATAGTCGGCTGTACTACGACACTAATTTGGTCATCCTGCCGTTCTGCAATACCGAGCAGCTTCATTTCATATCCAAGACGCTTGGCATATGCGATATCTTCTTTCTTCACTTGGGAGATGCCTCGAACTTCTACATCTTCCAATCCCACATTTGTATGGAAACCTAGCGTTCCGAGTATCGCCATTTTGCGCGCAGCATCAAGCCCTTCTACATCAGAAGTTGGATCAGATTCTGCATAACCTAACGCCTGCGCCTCCTTTAGCACATCCGCATACGCAGCTCCCTCCTGACTCATCTTCGTGAGGATGAAGTTGGTTGTGCCGTTGACGATGCCCATAATCTTTTTGATTCGGTCAGACGAGAAACCTTCCATCAACGTACGAATAATTGGAATGCCACCTGCAACACTGGCTTCATAATAAACATCACATTTATGCACACGTGCCTTTTCTAATATTTCAGGACCATGCAGAGCCATCAAGTCCTTATTCGCAGTAACGACATGCTTACCTTGAGACAATGCCTCTAAAATGTATTGCTTTGTAGGATCAATGCCACCCATCACCTCGACAATAACGTCAATCTCCGGATCATTAATGACATCCCACGGATTTTCTGTCAGCAGCTCTTCATCCACCTTGAGGTTGCGCTGCTTGAGCGGATCTTTCACAAGCACTTTGCGAATGTGAATCGTGGACCCCACCTGACTGCTTAGATCCTCCTGGTGCCCCTCTACAATTCGAACAACACCTGTACCTACTGTTCCTAATCCTAATAAGCCTACATTAATTGGTTTCATCCACGTTCCTCCCTTTCTTGATGACCCTGATATGCCTATTAACCTTGCCCTATTACCATTACACGCTTCACACCGGGGATATCGCGCAACATATCAAGCATTTGACCAAAAGGCTCCGCAATAAGCGATGTTTCCACTGACAGGACTACATTTGCAATTCCTTGAAGTGGTATCGTCTGATGAATCGTGAGCACATTCCCTTCAAAATTAGCAACTGATCCTAATACCTTCGACAAAATACCCGAACGATGGTCCAAATCCATTGAAATCGTCACGATTCGTTCGCGCTCCAGCTGATTTAACGGAAAGATACCGTCCTTATATTTATAAAAAGCACTTCTGCTTAGATCTACACGTTCCGCCGCTTCATGGACCGTCTTCACTTCACCTGCCGCAAGTAGCTGCTTCGCTTTCACGGTCTTAACTACTGCCTCAGGCAATATGTCTTCTCTCACCAAGTAATATCGTTCCGCCATGAATAGTCCTCCATATAAAGACTTTTGTTCCTACATAGAGGACATTATAACGAATGATAGCAGGTATGGCAATAGGCTCTCGTCAAAGTTAGCATTCATTATACACGAATTCCGACTTAAGAAATGCGAATTTTCACGTTTTTATCACAAAAAGACCTCGGAATCGCTTCCAAGGCCTCTCTTTTATTTCAACTATAAAGAAATTGTTAACACTCTAGTTCCCAAGCATGTACATCATAACAACAGTGCCTTTAAGGCATGTTCTGTCCACGCGCACTTACATAGAGTGAGTACCACTCTTCCCTCGACATCTGTCTCGCCTGCTCTTCTGCCGCCTTGCAAGCTAGAATCCGGTCTGCATTAGCAGAACCGATAATCGGCTGAATTCCTGCCGGATGCCTCATTAACCAACCCAGTACAATAGCCTCCGGGGTTGTCTCCTTCTCTTGTGCCATCCGTTCAACTCGTTTTGCAGTCTGCTGCACATGTTCGGGTTCCCCCACTAACGAGCGGCCAGTAAAGCGACCTTGAGCAAGTGGTCCCCAAGCTTGAATTTGAATACGTTCCATCTGGCAATATTCCATAAGCCCTTCGGCAAAATTAACACTGGCTCCTGCCTGCTGATTCACATGTACGCCTTGATCTAGCCAATGCAGGTGGCCAAGACTCATCTCTAACTGATTCACCGCCAATTGATCCGGAAGCGAACGTTGCAAAAATTTGATCTGAGACGCACTCATATTGGATACACCAAAATATTTTACCTTGCCCGCTGCTTTCAAATGGCCAAATGCTGCTGCTACTTCATCTGGTTCCATTAAAGGGTCTGGACGATGCAGAAGCAAAATATCCAAATAATCAATTCCTAACCGTCCTAGCGTCGCATCTACAGCCGACAATATATGCTCTTTTGAAAAATCAAATCGACCAGGGACATCCCCCTCTGCAAACCGGATACCACACTTGGATTGAATGACCATTTGCTCCCGTAGCTGTGGTCTTCCTTTTAAAATACGGCCAAACGTTTCTTCCGCTTTACCCATTGTATAAATATTGGCATGGTCAAACATGTTAATGCCAATAGAGAGCGCTGCATCAACTGCTTGCTCCGCTTTTAATACATCTGCTTGCGTAATTGGCGTGCGATCCCAGCTGCCGCCAAATGGCATACAGCCTAAAATCAGGCGACTCGCTGCAAGGCCGCGCTGCTGTAAAGGAATTGTGTTCATAGGAATAAGAACCTCCTGTTCATTTTCACCTTGTCCCTAGTTATTATACACGGATACAAGACTCAAGTAGAAATCTGCACTTACAGCTAGAGTAAGTTACAATTCATAACAACAGCCCTGACACCAACAAAGGTGCAGGGCTGTTTAAACATCCGTTCATTATTAATAGTAGCTGCTTCCTTCAACAAACTCGAATTCGAAGTCAGCAATGCGAATAATAGTACCGTCCTTCGCCCCACGTTTGCGAAGCTCATCATCTACTCCCATGCGGCGCAGTGTGCGAGCAAACTTCAGGATCGCATCGTGAGAATTCATTTGCAGACGTTTCAGCATATTTTCGATCGCTTCACTTTCAACGACATAGGTCTCGTTTTCGCGGCGGATCGTAAACTGTGGCTCATCCTTTTTCTCCATACGATAAATCTTGCGCTCTTCCACTTCCGCAACCGCTTCAAGCTCAGGCTCCGTCGGCAGTTGATCCAGCTTCTCCACCGCTTTATAAAGCAGCTCCTGTATGCCTTCTCTTGTAAGCGATGAAATAGGCACTATTTCGATATCAGGCATTACTTCCTGAACTTGTTTACGGAAAGCTGCCAAATACGCTTCCGCCTCAGGCATGTCCATCTTGTTAGCAGCTACGATCTGTGGGCGCTCAGCCAGCTTTGCATTGTACTGCTTTAACTCGTCATTAATTTTCGTCCAGTCTTCAAACGGATCTCGACCTTCAGTTCCGGCCATATCCACGACGTGGATAATAATGCGCGTACGCTCGACGTGACGCAGAAACTCATGGCCAAGCCCAATGCCAGTGTGCGCCCCTTCAATAAGACCCGGAAGATCCGCCATAGCAAAGCTGCGTCCGTCTCCTACTTCAACCATCCCTAGATTCGGGGTAATCGTCGTAAAGTGGTAAGCACCGATCTTAGGCTTGGCAGACGAGACCACCGATAACAGCGTTGACTTCCCTACACTAGGGAATCCAACCAGTCCAACATCTGCCATAACTTTAAGCTCCAACACGACCCAACGCTCTTGTCCCTCTTGGCCATGCTCTGCAATTTCTGGGGCAGGGTTTGCCGGTGTCGCAAAGCGAATATTACCGCGACCTCCGCGTCCACCCTTTGCTACGACCACTTCTTGACCGTGACGAGTCAAATCTGCAATCACTTCTTGTGTATCGTCATTCACAACAACTGTACCTGGTGGAACGCGTACAATCATATCGTCCGCGTTAGCACCGTGCTGACACTTGTTACGACCCTTTTCTCCTCGTTGAGCCTTAAAATGCTTCTGATAACGGAAATCAACCAACGTCCGCAGTCCTTCATCAACACGGAAAATGACGTCACCGCCATTTCCGCCGTCACCGCCGCCCGGCCCTCCGTTTGGCACATATTTCTCTCGACGGAACGCTACGAGACCATCTCCACCGTCGCCGCCTTTTACATAAATCTTCGCTTTATCTACAAACATGGTGCTTCACCTCATTCTGCCATGCAAGGTAT
This sequence comes from Paenibacillus taiwanensis DSM 18679, assembly GCF_000425125.1. Lineage (GTDB taxonomy): Bacteria > Bacillota > Bacilli > Paenibacillales > Paenibacillaceae > Paenibacillus_B > Paenibacillus_B taiwanensis. The sequence goes on along the minus strand of NZ_AULE01000005.1, from coordinate 48,911 downwards.
TGTCCATTGATACAGGTGTATACCGTTGTCATGCTGCTTCGTTGACAACTGCTCCAGCCGCACGCCGCGTTCAGTTGCCATCTGTATTAATTGTCGTGCCACTTCGTCCGGTTGAAGCAGTTTTCCTTCATACTCACAACGAATAATAAGCTCATTGGATTGATGAATCAGCTGTAGTTGCAGCTCTATTATTTCATCGTTCTGTTTTGGCGCAAGTCTAAACGTCTGTACGATCTGAATGATTAGCTCCGTCAGTTGGTCACCACCTATCGGCAAACCAATCTGGTCTAGCTCAATTTGCTCTGATAACTGAATCCGAAGTGGCATCGTACCACCTGAGACACGGTTCTGTAGTAGAAACAGGATTAATTCAGGAAAACCAAGCTTTGTGATACGGCTTTCTTCCATCATCCTCGCCTTTATCGTTTCCACACACTGTGGCAATTTATCAATTTTGTTCAGCCTTACATATCCGTAAAGCAACTGAAGATCATTCATCCAATCGTGTCGTTGATGATTCATCAGCTCAAGAGCACTTAGTTGTGCCGAGCGGATCAATCGCTCATGCTGATGCAATCGTTCCCCATAATAACTCATGACGCCCGCGCATATACTTATGATGAGTAGCAGAGCAGTGATTATACGCCACAGCAGCGACATATCCCAACCGATAAGTGCAATTGCGCATCCCAGCCCCATAAGGGAACTGATCGCTTGCACCATAAAGGTTCTCCTCATGATATGCTCCTCGCCCCATTTCCAAAATATGTACAAACTCCACCAGTAAGTATAACATGTCTTGGCGGAACCGTCCAAAAATGCTGCCTACGTCATGAAGCTTGTCTTGCCGCCATTACACCTGAACTTGCTGATCAAAATTAACGAAGTTTGTTATTAAATTATTAAAAAACCCCCGGCATCATGCCGAGGGTTTACAGGAAACGTCTTATGCTTCCACAGCTGCTGCAACTTCTGCAACTACTACTGGGTAGACGCTCACTTTCTTACGATCGCGACCCCAACGTTCGAACTTAACGACGCCTTCCACTTTCGCGAACAGCGTATCGTCTTTACCGATACCAACGTTGTTACCTGGGTGAATCTTCGTTCCGCGTTGACGCACCAAAATGCTGCCTGCGGTAACTGCTTGACCGTCTGCACGTTTCGCACCAAGACGTTTGGAATGGGAATCCCGTCCGTTCTTTGTGGAACCTACACCTTTTTTGGATGCGAACAACTGAAGGTTCAATTTCAACATGATGTCAACCTCCTTTTCCTTGTTCATTGCAAATCTTGTATTTGAAGATACGTTCCGTATGAATCTTCAATTGTGTTCAAACTAATGATCATCGATTCCAACAGCAGCTGAACTTGCTCCGATTTCCGAACATCTTTAACTTCGGGTACTTGCCCACTGAGAAAGCCGTCCTTCATCTTGCACTTCAGCTTAATACCTGTCAGTGCTTCAATAGCATTAACGGTACCTACCGTCACAGCTGATACTCCAGCACATACGATATCCTCTCCGTGAGGAGCAAAATTCGCATGGCCCCAAGTCTTAAAGCTGTCGATTATCCCGTCCGACTTACGTCGTATAGATACGCGTATCATACCCGCACCTCTTATGCTTTGATGCTCTCGATTGTCACTTTTGTGTAAGGTTGACGATGGCCTTGCTTACGACGGTAGTTCTTTTTAGCTTTGTACTTGTACACGATAATTTTCGCGCCTTTTCCATGCTTTTCAACTTTCGCCGTAACAGCTGCACCTTCTACCACTGGAGCGCCAGTAACGAGACCTCCGTCTTTGGACACTGCCAATACACGGTCGAATGTTACGTTCTCGCCTTCAGCAGTATCCAACTTCTCGATGTATAATACATCGCCTTGTTGAACTTTGTACTGCTTGCCACCTGTTTCGATAATTGCGTACATTTGTGTTGCACCTCCTCATGTCTCAGACTCGCCTAATCAGGTGATAACGGCTAAAGCCGCTATACTTATGTACCCGTTCCGAGCGGTTACAGCATGTGTGCAGCAACGAATACTAGACACATACCTGATGATTCTAACATACCTTCCAACGGAAATCAATATAATAATTTCTCAATTACAGAGGCGGAAGTGATGCTTGCTTCTTGCCCGTCCCTTCACAGGTTGGACAACTTGTGTACAGGCGATTCATGACATGATCACGCACTTTCTTCCTTGTAAGCTCTAACAAACCAAGCTTAGTCCAACCTACAACGAGGCATTTGGTACGATCTTTCTTCATCGTCTGCTCAAGTTGCTGCACGACCTGCTGACGATGCTCTTCAGATTCCATGTCAATAAAATCAACAATAATAATGCCCCCGACGTCTCTCAAACGGATAAGACGCGCAATTTCTTCAGCCGCTTCCATATTAGTTAAATACACCGTTTCCTCTAAATGGCTCGTCCCTGTATATTTGCCTGTGTTTACGTCTACGACGGTTAGCGCCTCGGTGTGATCCCAAACGAGATATCCTCCACTATGCAGCCAGATTTTGCGCATAAAAGCACGGTCTAACTGCTCAGCAACACGATATCTTTTGAAAATCGGTTCCCGTTCACGGTATACTCGAACACGTTCGCCTAGTCCTGCATCAAATGTACGAACATAAGATATAACTTGTTTCGCCTGCTGTTCGTCATCAATTAACAGTTCATCTACATCATGCGAAAACGTATCCCGTATTAGACGCTCTACCATATTTAAGTCATGGTGCAATAACGATGGCACATCAGCATGGAGTGCCCCGGCTTGTATCCGGCTCCACTGCTCACGTAAAGACTGAATATCCGTTTCCAATGTTTCAGCACTTTCCCCTTGAGCTACTGTACGTATAATAATACCTTCTTCGTCTTTGCGAAGCGCATCACCAAGATGCTTTAATCGATTCCGTTCTGAATCTTGCTCAATCTTCTTGGATACACCAACATAGTCCGCACTCGGCATATACACGACGAAACGGCCCGGCAAAGAATAGTGCGTCGTCACTCTGGCACCTTTGCCGCCAAGGGGTTCCTTCATCACTTGTACGATGAGTTCTTGCCCAACACGAAGTAAACTTGTAATCGGAGGTTTTTGTTTAGGCTGCTTCTCTAAATGAGGATGCAAGCAATCGTCTACGTATAAGAATGCGTTCTTCTTTTGTCCGATATCCACAAATGCTGCTTGCATGCCTGGAAGCACATTCACAACGCGACCTTTGTAAAAGCTGCCGACGATCATAGTTCCCGCGGCGCGTTCAACTGCAAATTCTCTCAGTCGTCCTTGCTCTAACAACGCCATTTGCGTCACTCGTTCCTCACAATGAACGATTATTTGTTTCATGGCATCACCTCTACTCAAGCGCGTCATCTCCCATTGTAACATGAAGAAGGAAGCGTTGGACATGTCGGTTTATGGAACGACCCAAGTTCGTCTATAAAATAAATGATGAAACGCTTTGCTTGAATAACACTGCCAGTTCCCGATCATCCCGCATCTTTCTTATGTTGGTCAAAGTAACTATCTATTACTTGTTGCTCCGGAATTACGCGCTGAATTACACCGTTATTTCCCATCACGTATACAAGATGATACATATCCCGACGCAACAACTTTAACACACGTGACAGCGGCCGCTTTCCATCTGCAATAATAGGTTGAGCCATGCAAATACGCCGTTCCCATTCTCGTAACCGAAAGGGCCTGTTCATTAAAAACCGAATAAATCGGTAATGAATATGACGACGATCCACCCAATTTGTCCATAATAAAAATAGAGCCAATACAAGCACGTTCAAGTTAAGCGCTTTACCTGTTGCTAACGGTACAAGAGCATATATGCCCAGCAGCACACTGCTGACTATACTCGTCCATGCTCCAACTACAAGTGATCGATAGTAGCTGATCCACCTGCCGCAGGCCGCTTGTACGATCCTTCCTCCATCCAGCGGAAGAATAGGCAGCAAATTAAATAAACCGATAAGAGTATTCGCCTGAATAAAATATGAAGTCCACGTCTCATCCCACCAGCCCACCGTATAACAGCCATAAGCGATCGCGATCATAAAACCGTTTTGCAAAGGTCCTGCAATTGCAACCAGACATTCCTGCCAAGCAGGTGCAATGGCGCCATCCTTTGTTTCCGCCACACCGCCAAATGGCAGCAGTTTCACGTCATCAATGGTCCAGCCTAGACATTTAGCTGTAACTACATGTCCCATTTCGTGAATGAGTACGATAGAAAACAATGTGATCAGTTCCAAAATGTGTCCAGTAATTGCAGAAAGAGCAAGCAACAGGACAAATAATGGATGTACAGAATAAGTTGTGCCTGCCCATCTAATCAATGTCGATCACATCCGCAGGGTCCACATATTGACCATTCTTCTTAATCGCAAAGAACAGCGTTGCCGGTCGATCCGGAGAGGAGCTGTTTCCGATCGAGCCAATCACCTCACCTGATTCTAGCCAATCGTCTACGTTGACATGGGACACCTCTAGTCGTCCATATATCGACATATAACCGTCCGTGTGCTGAATAAGCACAGTTGTGCCTGCTTCAGGGTCGCGTATAATGTCCATGACTTTGCCTGTAGCGGCTGCGTGGACACTAGTATCGCTTGTTTTGGATGCAAGTTCGATTCCTTTGAGATTCAAGGCAAAAGGCTGCACTACCGTTCCTTCTAACGGACGATCAAGCTGATGCTTGGCATGCATCTCCTGTGTTAGTTCACCTTGGTTGTTCCATATAGGAATAAACGCTGGTGACCCTCCAAAAGTTGCTTCATACCATGCGGCAATTGGTGCCATATTCATGTCTTGAGTGAGCGCGCTTTTCAACCATACACTCGCCGACTCCGTCCATGGGGAAGAAATACGTAATATAGCAGCTGCGCATACACACAGCAGCACTGCCCCCGTCAGTTGCAGCCGCACAGAACGAACGAAACGGCCGCGAGTCGGAGGAGCCGTCTTTTCATACCAACCGTAGCGTTCTCCCCATTGCTGCCTTGATGATCTCCAAGCCTCTTCAGGATCCTCTTCATAATTGCCAAGTGTATTCGCATTTGTCGTAGTAACAGGCACCCCATCTATCGACGGTCTGAGAGTTTGTGGGAATAATTCAGCAGACTCCATCTGTTTAGTTGGCACAGGGGATGCATGGGGACGCCCCCGAACTACTTCTGGGGCTTCAGCATCTCCTGAAGTTAACTGACGAATTCGTTCTTGTCTGCGTTTGCGTATATCTGCTTTCATGTTATCTCTCCCCCTGCCCTTGTCCTCATGCTTCTTGTAGCTATATGTATGACAAGCTGAAGGGAGTTATGAACACGATCAACAATGGCAGCCAAAAGCAAATAGCTGCACAAACAAAATAACACTCCGGCTATCTGCTGCAAGCAGTGTGAGCACGAAGTGTCTTCTGTAAGGAAGAGGCATTACAGCCGCTTCTACGTATCCAATTGATATTTCTCTTGATAGATGCGAATACTCATAACCATGCCGATACAGGCCAGATTCAGTACTAGAGACGTTCCCCCGTAACTGATAAATGGCAGTGTAATTCCTGTCACAGGCATAATACCGATCATCATTCCAATGTTTTCAAATATTTGAAACACAAACATGGATACGATTCCGATAATCATATATGACCCGCGCAGGTCATAACACTGAAAGGCGATTAAAATCATCCTGTATACAAGCAAAAAGTATAGCAGCAGCAAAATCGATGCGCCCTGGAATCCAAATTCCTCGCCGATAACGACAAAAATGGCATCTGAATACGTATAAGGCACGAAGCTTCTCCGCTTTAATTCCCCTTGCATGTAGCCGTCACCCGTCAACCCTCCGGAACCGATCGCGATCATGGCATATTCCGATTGGTGTTTCGCATCCTTAGTTGCATCTTGCGGATTAATTAGCGTATCGATTCGTATAAACCATTGTTCATGCTTAAGAACTTCTTTAAAGAAATAACGAGTCGTGTCGTTGAAATCCTTAAACGCAAAGAAAATACCAACCAACATCACAACAGCTAATACTGCCGCAATCAGCACATGCCGATATTTAACGCCACCGATCCACAACATCCCAATCAAAATGACGATATAGATTACAGCATTTCCCAAGTCAGGCTGAACAACAACAAGCGCAAAAGGCACCAATGTTACACCGATAATCGGAAGTAAATCCCTCGTAAAAGATAGCGGGTCACCGCCTCTTCTTCCAAGTAATTGCGCCAATGCTAATATTAGCGTAATCTTGGCCAGCTCTGCGGGTTGGAATGACAACATTCCTAGCTGATACCAGCCCGAAGCATTATTTAATGTTGATCCCGCAAAAAATAAACCGATCAGGAGCAGGATCGTAATCCCCATCGTAATAGGCCATGACTTAAGCAGCAATCTGTAGTCGAATATCGATACAGCAAACATGACAACGATGCCAATCCCATAAAGGATCACCGTCTTAAAAGCCAATCCTTGGAAATTCGGATCACCATGAGTGGCACTATGAATAACGAGCGGACTGAACACCGCAAAACAAATCAATATCCCGACAATTACCCAGTCAATTCGCTTAATCTTGTTCAGCAACGTTTAATCATCCCATTCCAAAAAACTTCTTCATCTTGGTCATCATCCCTTTTTTCTGATGAAGCGGCATGAGTGGGACCGTATCCCCCAAAATTCGACGCGCAATGTTGCGATAAGCGATTGCAGCCTTTGAATCTGGATTCATGACCGTGGGCTCACCTGAATTAGCAGCCTTGATGACAAATTCATCGTCCGGAACGATACCGATCAAATCGATATTAAGCACCTGCAAAATATCATCGATATCCAGCATGTCACCGCTTTTTACCATATTAGGCCGGATACGGTTTACAACTAGCTTTGGTGAGGACAGATTGGCACTTTCCAGCAGGCCGACAATCCGGTCTGCATCACGTACAGCCGCATTTTCCGGCGTAGTCACCACAATTGCATGATCTGCACCAGCAATGGCATTTTTGAAGCCCTGCTCAATACCTGCCGGGCAATCGATAATAATATATTCAAACTCTTTCTTGAGCTCCAACACAATATCCTTTACCTGTTCAGGCGAGACCGCAAGTTTATCCTTGGTCTGTGCCGCTGGCAGCATATACAGTTCATCAAACCGCTTGTCCTTGACTAAAGCCTGATTCAAGCGACAGCGGCCATCTGCCACATCACAAATATCGTAAATGATCCGGTTCTCAAGCCCCATGACTACATCCAGATTACGGAGTCCGATATCCGTATCGACCATACACACTTTTTTGCCGAGCAAAGCAAGCGCTGTGCCTAGATTCGCTGACGTTGTGGTCTTGCCAACGCCGCCTTTACCCGAAGTAACGACAATTGCCTCTCCCATGATCCTACACTCCTTTGAACATTTTGAGGTCCTGTCGAATGCGATGAAGATGTGATACTTTATCAATCTGCATCTGTCCGTTATGAACATAGGCATATTCCATATGGGTCTGTGCTATACCCCATTCATCGGGCGGCCTGCTGATTACATCCGCGATACGCAATTGCGTAGGTGCGAATAAGGAAGCAACGATAACTGCGTTAACTTCACCGTCAACACCTGCGTGGGCTGTCCCCCGCAATGCGCCGCATACGACGATGTCCCCTGTGCTCACAATCATTCCGCCTGGATTCACGTCACCTAGGAACAACAAGTTTCCTTCATAACGTAACACCTGGCCAGACCGAATCATTCCCGTTATCGTATGAATCTGATAGCCTGTCTCCTGCTGCTTCGATTCATCATCCGATTGCAGAGAGCGAATGAGCAAGTTCCCTCTTTGTCTTAACACATCTAATATTTCAGTCTTTTGCTCGTCATTTACAGAGCGAGCCCCCAACTTGACATCGACATACACAATTGGTCCATTAAAAAAATGAGGTGTATGCTCAAGCTTGTCGCGCAAATCACGCAGCAAGTTATCAAAATCACTTTGATCGTCAAGCAGGAACACGAGACCGTCTTTGACACCTTTAATCGTCACCAGTGACTTGGCCGTCATCGTTCGTCCCTCCCAACGTTATCTTTTTCGTTACGAATGAGACAAGTTCCTGCACAACTTCACAAAACAAGGAAGAAAAAAGAGAGAAGCCGTCCGGAAAAATGCTCCGATACGGCTCTTAGACTTCTTCTTCCTCGGCAGTATTGCTCACAGGTGATGAATCAAACCACTTGCGCATAGGAACATACACGATTAAGGCAAAGAGCAGTTGAATCATTAGGCTTGGCAGCATATACTCCATCAAAGCATATTTGAAGGTGAGATGTTGAACGCTAAACAACGCGTAAATACCAAACACAATCGATTGATATGCAAAGCTGCCCATAACCGCAATCACCATCATCGTAACCATAGAAGTATTCCGTGTTGTGAACAGGAGCCCTATAAAATACCCAAGAAATCCCATACTAAACGTATGCGGACCTAACATTTGTCCATAATAAACGATATCCTGAAGCAAGCCGAAGCCGAGACCCATCAATAGCGCTGTATGCCGATGCTTGTAAACGGCATGGTAGAGCACAATGATAAACACAAATTGTGGAATGATGCGTACTTTCCATTCATCTGGTATGAAAAAAGGTAACCACGCACCCTCAATAAGGAACAGGAGCAGCATAAATAAGATCATCCAATTACGATTCATTACGGAGTCCCCTGTTCATTCCCCGCTGCTGTGCCTTGCGGTACAACAACAAACAATTCCCGCCAGTCCTGATAAGTGGCAGCCGGCTTAATAGAAGCTGTATATGTCAGACCAAAGTCGCCTACTTCACGCTTAATAACGGTACCGAGAATAAGTCCTTTAGGGAATACACCCCCGAGACCCGAAGATACGATGGTATCCCCTTCTTTAAGCGGGTCCCCCTCTGCAATACGTGTCATTACAAACGTCCCCGTGCTATGATCGTACGATTCAATCATACCAAATGACTTCTCCTGTCCAAGTACAGTAGCTGCAATGGAGCGCGAGGAATCGTCCAGATTCGTAAGCAACTGAACAGTGGAGGAAAATTCGTAAACGCGGCTAATCATCCCTACTACACCCTCAACGGCGATCACGGGCAGCCCCTGCTTGATTCCATCCTTCTCACCCAAATCAATGTTCAGTGTCTGGTTAAACGGATCTGCAACGTTAATCGATGTAACCTGCGCGATACGATAATCATAAGGAAGATTAGATTGCTTCTGTCGTTCGGTAAACTTTAGATCTTCCATCAGACGTTTGTTTTTGTCGGCTACTGCATTGTAGAAACCTTTATCCCGCGTATAATGGGCTAGCGCAATCTTCAGCCGTTCATTCTCTTCATACGTCTTCTTTAAGTTGGAGACATCATCAACAAAACCGGATATGGCTGCCGCTGGCTTATAGAACATCTGCTGCACAAAGGTAACGGTGTCATGTACAAACTTCTCCGGCCATGACACATTCCCCCGCGTCCCTAGCGTAAAGCCCATAATCGCAATAAAAAGAATAAGTCCTGCCATTAATATAAATAAACGCTTGTTGCCTAACAGCTTAAACAGTGTCAACACCTTCTCATCGTATTGCAGTATCGTTCCCGGTTCTATGATTATGGTCAGCGTCAGTGGAACGTGTCTGACGCAGACCATATAGTATCACCTAAAGATCTATCGCTTAGAACGAAGTGCCGAACTGCTGCGGGATTTGAAAAGATGAATATTGTCTAGCGCACGTCCTGTCCCGATCGCTACGCAATCCAAAGGATTCTCCGCCACAATAACCGGCATGCCAGTCTCGCGTGCTAGCAGCTTATCAAGGTTACGCAATAAAGCACCGCCACCCGTTAACACAATGCCGCGATCCATAATATCGGCTGCAAGTTCAGGCGGACATTTCTCCAATGTTACCTTAACCGCCTCAACGATAGAACTTACCGTATCCGCAAGCGCATCTGTAATCTCGTTGGATGAAATAGACAGCGTCTTCGGCAGACCTGTTACCAGATCACGTCCGCGAATTTCCACCGTTTCCGTCTGTTCCAGCGGCAACGCTGAACCAATCTCCATCTTTAACTGCTCTGATGTACGCTCACCAATCATCAGATTGTACTGACGTTTAATATATTGAATAATCGACTCATCCATCTCATCTCCAGCCACACGAACAGAGCGGCTTGTCACGATGCCGCCAAGCGAAATCACGGCTACTTCCGTTGTTCCGCCGCCGATATCAACTACCATGCTGCCGGTCGGTTCCCACACAGGCAGATCCGCGCCAATTGCCGCTGCGAATGGCTCTTCAATTGTATACGCCTCACGAGCTCCTGCTTGCTTCGTTGCATCTTCAACTGCACGCTGCTCAACCGCCGTAATACCAGACGGTACGCATACCATTACGTTAGGATGACGCGGAAACAAGGATCTTTGCTTCTGCGCTTGACGAATGAAATATTTAATCATCGTTGCTGTTGTATCAAAATCGGCAATTACACCGTCCTTCATCGGACGGATCGCACGAATATTTCCAGGCGTACGGCCAATCATCTTCTTTGCCGATTCACCGACAGCTTCAATTGTCTTCGTATCTGTACGAATCGCCACTACAGACGGCTCGCGCACGACGATACCTTTTCCACGAACATAAACTAATGTATTTGCAGTACCCAAATCGATTCCTAAATCTTTTGTAAAACCACCTAGCATGATGTTAATCTCCTTTATAGTTCCTACGATCTCAAATATTATATTACACGAGGCTCTGTTCCTTCAAACTCACATACTGGTTATCGCCAATAATAAGATGGTCTAACACTTCGATGCCGACCAGTACACCCGCTTCGATAAGTCGGCGCGTTATCTCGATATCCTCGCGACTTGGTGTTGGATCTCCGCTTGGATGGTTGTGTATGCAGATAAGCGACGCTGCGCCGTGCCGAATAGCTGCTCGAAACACTTCACGTGGATGGACCAACGAAGCATCCAGTGTGCCCACTGATATCGTTTCTTGCGCAAGAACACGATTTTTAGTATTCAAATAAATGCATACAAAATGTTCCCGCTTCAGATGACGCATCGATTCCATAACAAGCTCGGCGGCATCTTCTGGGCGTCTGATCGACGCTGTCTCCAGCATACGACTTCTTGCCATCCTGCGGCCAAGCTCCAAACATGCCTGAAGCTCAAGTGCTTTGGCAGTACCAATGCCGCGAATCTGTGTCAATTCTATGAGAGACAGGTCCGCCAACCGACTTAGACTGCCAATCCGATTCATGACACGCTGTGCCACTAGCACCGCAGATTCATTCTTTGTTCCCGTTCTAAGCAATATAGCCAACAATTCAGCGTGACTTAGTGCTTCGGCCCCCGCTTTCATCATGCGCTCTCTAGGACGTTCTTCGAGGGGAAGGTCGCGAAGCAAAGGGCTATGCGCCATTCCTCTATCTCCTCTCCGGGAAGCTGCTTATAGATATAATTATCCTATTAGCTGGCTTCGAACTCTATACCCCGTCAGGCGCTGCTGCACAGCTTCTGCTGTGCAACTATGGCTTCTCGATGGCAAAGGCAGTCAGCATCTCTGCGAGCAGCGATACAGGTAAGCCAACTACATTAAAGTAACAACCTTCGATGCGGTCAACTATCGTCGCTCCCAATCCCTGAATGCCATACGAGCCTGCTTTGTCCCGAGGCTCCCCGGATGCAATATATCGTTCTATCTGGGCATTGTTCAAATGCCGCATCCACACACGCGTGTGACGATGGCGAACTAGCGTATTACCGGTACGAACATCGATACAAGCAACGCCTGTAAACACATCGTGTGCTCTCCCTTGAAGCATGCTTAACATCCGAAAAGCATCCGAATCATCATGCGGTTTACCTAGAATCATATGATCATGCACTACGACAGTATCCGATCCAATGACAATTCCTTCATCTCCACGAGCCTGTCGTATCTCTACTACTGTACTTGCCTTACGCAAGGCAAGCTGTTCTACTGTGTCTTGCGGAGTCCAATGCTCCTCCAATGATTCATCCGCATCACTTGGTTCAACCACATGCGGCAGACCAAACAGCTGAATCAGTTCCTGTCTGCGCGGTGAAGAGGATGCAAGCACAAGAAGCGGCAAAACATGATTGTTTTGTTGAATGTTCTCCATTTTTTGACACCTTTCTTTATTATACGTCCTATCTCTCAGCTTGACAAACGCTACCTTAGCCTACTTATTAGAATAACCGAATATAGCGATAGAAAAAAGCCCCGGCTGCACCGGGGCAAAGCACACACCTTTATTATATCAGGCTTTCATCTGTTTCAACCAGTCCTGTTCCAACATCATATATTGGATACAAGATTGCTGAATGTTCCACAAATGCGCAGCAGCAGGCTTTTTGTTATATTCATTAACAGCTGTAATCGCTGTATTCATCGTTTGAACCAGTTTTACCCATACTTCTGATGTTTGTTTGGTTAGCTCTTTCTGAAGCTTTTCCCCTGATTGCGTCCAGCGGAGATGGTCTGTCCGCAGTTCATCCATACTTGTCTGGTTAAATGCAGCGAAATTACCGGCTTGAAGCGTTGCTGTAGAATGACGGATCAGCCACTGCCGCACTGCATCTCCCTGCTTCGTAAACGATTCCAATGTCGCTGCTGTTCCTTCGAACGCAACTTTTGTTATTTCAGGCCGCTCAATTGTACGTACATACAAATCAAGCTGCTTCTCTTTGAGTGCATTGCTTAATATCATTGCGTCCTCTTTTTTCTCCGCTATGGCCGCATACACACGATGCTGTCCTTCTCCTTCCGCATCTACTGCTGCCAAACCTAATTTCCGCAGTTCGTTTGCCGCTGCCTGAGCGCCCTCAAGCTGACTGAACACACCATACTGGAGCACATAGGAAATACTTGCAGGGATTTGAATGGCCACCACAGGAACACTTGCTTGGCCTTCTGAAGAACTTTGCCCATTCGTCTGGTCTCCCGTATCTCCTATAATTGGCAACGTTCCAGTTGTATGACCGCCGTTGTTTGCACCTGAATCTTTGCCAAGCGTGGCCACCGCTGGCACCGCCTGATCCACGCTTGGCAGTGTAACATCTCCCTTGAACAAGGATAACGCCAGAAAGCCAAACAGGGCTCCTGTTGCAACTGCGCCCACTACAGAGCCGGCAATTTTCAGCAGTGAAGGCTTAACCTTGCGGGCTTGTGTATACACAAGCCCATCTGAGCCCGCTTGCGGCTCATATCGCCATTCCCCTTCAGTAGTTGCCGATTGTGCAGCCGGATCATATATCGGCGGCTCCAGAAAGACCGCACCAGGAGATGCTTCCAGTTCACGAATGGAACGTTCGACACGTTCTGCCTCTGATTCGTCTCGCTCATTACCTGCATCAGCCGGAAAGAGTACAGCAGCGCTCACAAACTCTGTTTGCGATAAAGCTGTCTGGTCCAGCTTTCTTTCAGACAAGGAAGGATTCTCATTATGTAGCTGAGCCTGCTCCACCACCCGTTTATCCAATCCCTCTTGTATATCAACATACTGCCATTCACTCCATTGAACAGAGCCAGCCTCTTCCTGCTCCAAGATCAACTGCTTATGTGCCAACGGTTTGCCTACTTCCAGAGGATTTCTTTCACGTGTATAAGAGTCGTCCGCTTGTTCCGGAAACCGAAATGTCATTTTTCTGGAATGCTGTTCCATCTAAGCCACCATCCTTGTCCGCTTGTTTACTATTAGCTATATGATAGATTCATATGAAATAGAACAGCCCTCCCCGCCTGCCTCTCAGAAAAAACACACGCTTGCCGTTGTGCAATGGCTCATACTTATTCTCTTAACCTCTCATATGATGTACAAGGACCGGGAGGGGAGGAACACCAGCAGTTCTCATTGATACGTTACATGCAGGTGTGCGGCGGTTCTTGCAAAAATGGGGGAAGAAAACGGAATGAACGAATGGAAACACCTGAGCGGATCATGATAGCGCAGTTTTTATTGTTCAAATGGTATGTTGTCGATTCGCATCGACACCGGCGATTAGGTACAAGACACATAAAGGGTCCCCTCCTTCACTGTTACCGTGAAAGAGATGGACCCTTTATGTGATATTTATGCTACTGCTCCGATTTCAAATGCTCCGCCAAATGATAAGCCACACGCCAAATGTCGCCTGCTCCCATAGTGAGCACCATGTCCCCCGGCTGAATATGCTTCTCAAGGTAAACCTGCACTTCTTCCTTCGTTGGGATATAGCGGGTATTCGTATTACTCAATTCCCGAATCCGTTCAACCAGCGCAGAAGCGTGCACCCCTTCAATCGGTTTCTCGCCCGCAGGTGAATAGATGTCTGTAATAATAACCTCTTGTGCGTCTCCAAACGCCCCACTAAACTGCTCAAACAAAAAGTACGTCCGAGAGTACCGCTGCGGCTGGAACACAGCAACGATGCGCTTACCCGTTGCCTTTGCTGCCACAAGAGTGGCTTCAATCTCTGTTGGATGATGTGCGTAATCATCAATGACCAACACATCCTTATAGTCTGCAATGATTTGATACCTGCGCTTTGCGCCTGTAAAGTCTCGAATAGCCGCGGCAGCATCTGCAAAGGCCACCCCTGCTTGCATGCTCACGATTAGCGTTGCCATCGCATTTAACACATTGTGGTTACCTGGAATGGACAGTTCTACTTGCCCAAGCACCTCATCGCCGTGCTTCATCGTAAAGTACATAAAACGGTCACGTGCTGTAATATCAACAGCCGTATAATCCGCCTCTGCTTCAAGACCGTACGTAACAACGTTGCTTGAAATAGCCGGAATCATGTCGCGGATAATAGTATCATCTTTACACACGACAGCAGTTCCACCTGCTTCTACTTGACTTAAAAATTGCACATAAGCTGCTTTTAAACGTTCAAAGTCGCCCCCATAATTTTCGAGATGATCGGCTTCTATGTTCGTTACGACAGCAATATGCGGATGATACGCTAAAAATGAACCATCACTTTCATCCGCTTCTGCTACGACAAACTCGCTTGCACCTGCCTTAGCATTAGTACCCAGATTTGTCACCTCTCCGCCAATAATAAATGACGGATCAACACCACATCGTTCCAACACATATGCAATCATTGAGGATGTAGTCGTCTTGCCATGCGCACCCGCTACTGCGACACCTTTTTTGGCATTCAGTAAGCGAGCCAGCATTTCAGAACGATGGAGCACTGGAATGCCCCGCGCTTCTGCTGCTACTCGCTCCACATTATCCTTCGGAAGTGCCGTGGAGTATACGACAGTGTCTGCATCTCCCACATACGCTTCATCATGTCCAATGTGAATTGTAGCTCCCTTAGCCCGTAATTTTTCCGTTAAATCTTGTTGAGCTACATCCGATCCGGTGACCGTGTATCCCATTTCCAGCATTACACGAGCAATAGCGCTCATGCCATAGCCCCCGATGCCGATAAAATGAATATGTTTCATCGTATTCAACACGAACTCACCAGCCTTTTTGAGAATCTGTTTGATAAAGAACATGCGAACGCACGTCTGATATTAAATATAAAGTGCCTGTGACAACAGCCAGATCACCCTGTGCTGTCATCGTTTGTAATTGGTCCAGCGCCTTGCGCCAATCTGGTTCTATGATGATATGCGGACGTTTTGAATCAGACCCCAGCACATCTTCAGCCAACTGCGCGAGATCTTCCGCATCCATTTTCTTACGAAAGTCAGGTTCCGTAATAATTAAAGTATCCGCTAAAGGTAGTATATGACGCAGGACATCGCGATGATGCTTCGTAGACAGCATCCCCATCATGATATGACACTGGTCAAAGCGATACGTATCTTTCAGTGCTTGTGCAAGCGTCTCAGCGCCTTCTGGGTTATGTGCACCGTCAACTAGCAGCCGCGGCTGCTCCCGCAGCATTTCCAGCCTCCCTGGCCAAGCTGCTTGCTTGAACCCTTGCAAAAGCTGTTCATCCTCCATCACAAAGGCCATGTACTGACGCAGCACTTCCAGTGTCATAAGCGCAAGCGCTGCATTTTTTAGTTGATGTGCTCCATTCAGTGTAATAACGACTTTTTTAATATCTCGGAAAGGACCTTGGAACGCAAAAACTTGTTCATTTTCCATTGCATGTGTCCGTTCGAAGCTAAACTTCTCATTTAGCGCATACAGCGTAGTCTGGCATTCAGAAGCCTTCGTACGAATGATTTCCAATGCCTCAGGCTGCTCTACTGTCGTGACTACAGGAACACCCGGCTTAATGATACCTGCCTTCTCGAAAGCGATCTTCTCAATAGTATCTCCAAGAATATCCATATGATCGTGACCAATATTCGTGATAACAGATACGATTGGTGTCACGATATTTGTCACGTCCAAACGTCCGCCGAGACCCGTTTCCAGCACGACGACGTCTGGATAGCAGACCGTCGCATAGAACAATATAGCAATAGCCGTAGAGACTTCAAACATCGTAGGAGAACCAAGCGAGGTTTGTGAAATATCCTCTACAATGGGGCGAATTTGGTTCGTTAAATCCACTAATACAGAGTCAGAAATGTCTTCGTTGTTGTATTTAAAGCGATTCGTGAATTTCTCAATGTAAGGAGACGTGAAGGTGCCTACATCATAACCCGCCGCCATCAGAGCGCTCGTCAAGATGGCACAGGTTGAGCCCTTGCCATTCGTGCCAGCTACGTGAATGAACTTTAGTCTCCGCTCAGGATGTTGGAGCCGCTCCATCATCAATTCGATTCGCTCTAATCCTGGGCGAATGCCGAATGGAATTAAAGAATTAATCCAATCTATTGCTTGATGCACTTCTGTAAAAGGGGCATACGCTCTGGACCCATTCGTCTCTGACATAATTCTCATCCTTCTTGTGTAATGTCATGAAGCGACCGAACGACACCCTCCGCAGAGTTGTGTATTCGGTCGCTTACATATATCTATGAAATTTGCACGTCTCTTTAATACGGTACTAGACTTCTTTCAGCTCTTGAATACGGGCTAGAACCTTATCACGTTTCTCGCTGTAATCGCGCGCTTTAGCTCGTTCTTCTTCTACCACTTTTTCAGGCGCCTTCGCCATAAAACCTTCGTTGGCCAGCTTTTTCTCTACCCGCTCCACTTCCTTGATGAAATTGTCCAACTCTTTATTCAAGCGGGCAATTTCTTGCTCGATATCAATGAGCCCAGCGAGCGGCAAATACATTTCCGCTCCCGTCACAATAGCGGTCATAACCTTGTTTGGCACGGCTGCATTTAATTCAATTTCCAGCTTGGACGTGCCGCAGAAGCGTTCGATATAGTCCATATTACGCTGTAGCATTCCATAAATGCGAGCATCCGCAGGCTTTACGATCAGTTCTACCTTCTTGCTCATCGGTACGTTCACTTCCGCACGAATGTTACGAACAGCACGGATCATGTCCATCAGCATCGTCATTTCCTGTACAGCCTCTGGTGCTTCCAGTGCAGCATCATAAGCTGGCCAAGATGCCAAAGTAACGGTCTCCCCTTCATGTGGAAGGTGCTGCCAAATTTCCTCAGAGATATATGGCATAAACGGATGAATCATCCGCATAGTGCGGTCAAGGACATAAGCAAGGACAGATTGTGTCTTCTGCTTCTGATCCGCATTTTGTCCATAAAGACTGAGCTTTGCGAACTCGATGTACCAGTCACACAGATCATCCCAAATAAAGTTGTATAACAGACGTCCCGTTTCACCAAACTCATACGCATCAATCAAGCGGGTAATTTCACGTGCTGTCTCGTTTAGGCGGTGCAAAATCCAGCGATCTGCTGTTCCGAGATCACCGCTAATGTCGATATCCGCATACGTGACACCCTCCAGGTTCATCAGGGCGAACCGTGACGCGTTCCAAATCTTATTAGCAAAGTTACGCGCTTGCTCGACACGTTCCCAACGGAAGCGCAAATCCTGACCAGGCGTGCTGCTGGTCGAAATCATATAACGCATCGCATCTGCGCCATAACGCTCGATCACGTCAATCGGATCTACACCGTTGCCAAGCGATTTAGACATTTTACGTCCCTCGCTGTCTCTGACGAGACCATGCATCAGAACGTCCTTAAACGGAAGCTCATCTGTAAATTCCAGACCGGTAAATATCATGCGCGATACCCAGAAGTAAATGATGTCATATCCAGTAACCAGTACGTTTGTCGGATAGTATCGCTGCAAGTCTTCACTGTCTACGTTAGGCCAGCCCAACGTAGAGAATGGCCATAAGGCAGAGCTGAACCACGTATCTAATACGTCATTATCCTGCTCCAAGTTGTGCTGCCCACATGAAGAGCATGACGTTACATCTGTTTCGGATACATTCAGATGACCACAGTCCTGACAGTGCCAGGCAGGAATCCGATGGCCCCACCACAATTGACGAGAGATAACCCAATCACGTACGTTCTCAATCCAATGTAAATATATTTTCTCAAAGCGATCAGGTACAAAATTGACGCCCTTGCCTGATTTCTGCGCAGTAATGGCGCGCTCAGCAAGTGGCTTCATTTTCACGAACCATTGTGTGGACAGGTATGGCTCTACTACCGCGCCGCTGCGTTCACTGTGGCCCACTTGGTGTACGTGCTCTTCAATACGAATCAATACACCTTGCTCCTGCAAATCCTTAACGATTTGCTTCCGGCATTCGAAACGATCCAAGCCTTGGTAAGGACCCGCAAGATCGTTCATCTTGCCTGATTCATCCATCACCGTAATTTGCGGCAATTGATGGCGAAGTCCGACTTCAAAGTCGTTCGGATCGTGAGCAGGTGTTATCTTAACAGCCCCGCTTCCGAAATCCTTCTCCACATACTCATCCGCAATAATTGGAATTTCACGATTTACGATCGGAAGCAGCAGTGTCTTGCCAATCATATGCTGGTACCGTTCATCTTCTGGATGTACAGCCACGGCCGTATCACCAAGCATCGTTTCTGGACGTGTTGTCGCTACCGTAATCGAGCCGCTTCCATCAGCCAGCTGATATTGCAAATGGTACAATGCACCCTGTACCTCTTTATACTCGACCTCAATATCAGACAATGCAGTGCGTGCAACCGGATCCCAGTTAATGATGTATTTACCACGATAAATCAAACCTTTATTATACAAGTCCACAAATACTTTACGGACCGCGCTAGACAAGCCTTCATCCAGTGTAAAACGCTCACGGGAAAAGTCGAGTGACAGCCCCATTTGCTTCCATTGATCATGGATGCGGTTTGCGTACAATTCCTTCCATTCCCACACTTTATCCAGAAACTTCTCGCGACCAAGATCATAACGTGAAAGACCTTCTTCACGCAGCTTTTGTTCTACCTTTGTCTGCGTAGCAATTCCGGCATGGTCAGAACCTGGAAGCCACAACGCATCATACCCCTGCATCCGCTTCGTACGAATAATAATATCTTGCAGTGTAAAGTCGAGTGCATGTCCAATATGGAGCATACCTGTAACGTTAGGAGGTGGAATTACAATCGTAAATGGCTCCGCATCTTTATTGCGGCCCGCTTTAAAATATTCGCCCTTCATCCAATAGTCGTACCATTTTTGCTCCGCTGCCTTCGGATCATACGTTGTTGGCATGGATAGCTGTTGTTCGTTCGTTTCCGCCATAAATAACCCTCCATCATTTGTCATATATTTGGCAACAATTAAATGTAACGCATCAGTCTTTTTAAGTGCACTATCTAGGCACCGTCGTGAACACAACAAAAAAACCTTGCGCCTCAAAGGACGAAAGGTTTGCTTCCGTGGTACCACCTTTATTCTGTAGCAGAGATCAATTGTCACAGCACTCCCTACAGCTCTTCATTAGCATATAACGGCTGCTACCGTCCTCTTCTAGCAGGAATCAAGCCGTAACGGCTGCATTCATGTTCAAAGGGGCGACTCCCAGGTGACTTCAGCGATAGCTTGACCTGCAGACGTTCCACCAACTCGCTCTGCTCTCTGAAAGGGTCTATACGCTTACTCTTCCCGCTCTGCGTCTTTCTTGTCATCCATATCAGTATATTGCTGTCCAACTTGTGGAAGTGTAGCTATTGCCACCTGCCAAATGTAACATTTACAACATATTGTACCTTTGTGAACTAGACCCGTCAATAGAGGAAGCGAGGAATTCCGCTTTATATTCAGTCTTATCCTGATTTTGGAATTATATAACATATAAACATATACAAGTTTAAGAAGTGAGATTCTCGGCACTCCCATAATCGATTGCGAGCAGCGCATTCCTGTAGACATCAACAGCCCCCATCCGATCTCAGATCGAATAGGGGCTATAATTAAGACGTTGCTGCTGAAACAGACGGGATGTACAATACTTGGCCTTCGCTAATTGATGGTTCTGCAAGTCGATTGTACAGCGCAAGCTCCCTTGGATTTAGCTGGTAGCGATCCGCGATCGAATCTAGTGTATCCTGCTTTTGTACGATACACATGCGTACTCTGCTAAAATGACTATCATCGTGCACTCGATTCAAGAAGATGGACTGCCAATGTACATCTTCAGTCACCGTTTTGTTTGCTTCCTGCTGCGCGGCCTCTTCCTCAGCTTGACGGATTACAGCCTCACGTTCTTTGTCCTTAGCTTGACGGCTGGAGTGAAGCAGCGTACTGAAGCCAAGCCCCTGCTCTTGCTGCGGAGCAGCAGCAGGCTTGGTGCTTCCAATAGCCACCTTCATTTCTTTCTTATCCGTGCTCGAGTCTGTATCTATTTCTGTTATTGGCTCAGCCGAGGAGGAAGCCTCACGATTGTCGCCAACTGGCGCTGAATCTGCTGCCACAGCCTCCTGCTGCTCCACCTCAACTGAAGTCACCTGAGGCACTTGAGCAGCTTCACGCTCTTCATGTTCAGATGCTGCCACCGTTCCCTCTGCTGCTAATCCAGTCTCTGCTTCCCCATGTGCAGACACAGAAGCAGTCGCCCACGGTGAATCAGACCACGTCCATGAATGCTCAGCAGGCTGCTGCACGCCTTGTTGTTCAGCTTGAGGCGCAGACACCTCGACTCTTTCGTCTAAACCAACTGGCTCACGCTGAACAGCTTCGACTTGCTCATAAACAGCAGTAGGTTCTTCCTGCCATTCATAACTGCTTGATGAAGGAAGCTCTTCCTCTCGCTGTTCCGCTTCATAAGCCACTTCAGGTGCTGCTTGAAACGGCGAGTAGCTAAATGGATTAGGCGGTTGCAGCGCCTCATCTGCCGCGCCTTCAGAAACGACTGGCTGCCATTGACTTTCAAACGAGCTATCCAAAGAAGATATGCCTGCAACCTCGTCTGCTTGGTTAGGCTGCGATTGCTGTGCAGCCAATGTCCCTGCCAAGGATTCCGGTTGAGCCGCATGGCTTCCATAGTCCTGAAGCCATGATGGTTCGGGCTCAGGCGAAGTCTCACGACGCACTTCAGCGGCTGGCTGTTGGGCTTCATGAACAACAGTAAATTGTTCTGTTTCCCAAGCTGTCGGTTCAGGCTGCTCGACATATATGCCTTTTAAAGACAGCACTCCGGTAATATTTAACGATCGCGTAGACAACAAGTCCACGTCAAAATGTTCAATATCTACACAGATGTCATCCAAACTGCGCACCCGATTTAGGGGCAGTGTAATCTCTACGGGAATCCAATGTTCTAATGACTGACTGCGGCGGTCATCTCCCGTTCCTAGATAGACTCCAGACAACAACAAGCTGCCCCTAACCGTTACTTGCTCACCAGCTGGAATAACTTGAATATGAGGTGTTAGCTCTACCTCCTCAAGCTGGTCAATACCGATTAATTCATCGGCCAAATGTACGCGTTCATAAATATCAAATCTTAACCCATAAGATTCATCATACACAGACTGCTCCTCCTCCCGCAGTTCTTCCTGCCGTCCATCCCTTGTCCTCGGTTTGTGCGCAGCCGTACATCGTACGGAGGAATAAAGGCCGATACAACAAGACCAGACTCTTTCCTTATTTCATCATATGGGAGTTGTAGAGGGAGCATGACTATATTTTTTAAACAGGCAATAGAAGACGTTCAAGATCATCTGGCAAAGGAACTTCAATCTCAATCAGCTGTCCTCCGAATGGATGGCTAAAGCTGAGCTTTCGCCCATGCAGCGCTTGTCGATTAAGCTTCTCGGAACTTCCGCCATATAAGACATCACCAAGTAAAGGGAATCCCTTATAGCTCATATGCACCCGTATCTGGTGTGTTCTTCCTGTTTCTAGCGTAAGTGCTACAGCTGACGTTTCTTGTCCGTTATGATCTTTGCTTGTTGCAATCACCTCATAGTGAGTTATCGCCCGATCCCCATGAGGTGTGACTCGACGTTTTCCTCGATGATGCCGGTCTTTGCCTATAGGCGCATCTATCGTCCCCGATCCTGGGGTCACCTTGCCATGAACCAAAGCTACATAATGGCGCTGAATGTGCTTCTCACGCATCGCTTCATCCAAAATAGCATGCGATAGCGCTGTCTTCGCATACAAGACAGGCCCCGTCGTATCCGCATCTAGTCGATGAATATGACGTACACGCACGTCCTGTCCAGTCCATGCATAATGGCACGCAATTGCATGGGCCAGGCTGCTGCGGGCCTTGTTTTGCGCCTCATCCGCCGCATGAACAGGCATGCCAGCAGGCTTATACGCAACTAGACAAGCGTCATCCTCATAAAGAATATGCGCTGGCTCATCGGCAGGTTCAACATCACCATGTTCAGCACCAAATACACGTAAACGCAGTCTGTCCCCTGCCGTCTTGATCCCATCCGTCGACTTCCAAGTTTTGAAAAGATGGAGAGGCACACGCAAGGTGTGCCTCAGCCATTGTTCCATTTGTATTTCATCAGATAACACAGTACGACCTGGCATAAACTCCAACCATTCGCCCCGCTTTTTCCAATATCGTTCGTTCATGTTAACCTCTCGTCTTACAACTGTTTTAGCGCTCTATAATGCGCTTCAATTGTACGGTCTATATCTTCATTCGTATGTGCATTGGAGACAAACATCCCTTCGAATTGTGAAGGGGCCACACTAACACCTTCATTCAACAGATGTTTAAAGTACGAGCGGAAGCGATCCAAGTCTGATGTCCGCGCCGTATCAAAATTAGTAACCTCTGAGTCGGTGAAAAATGGACATACCATAGAACCAACTCGGTTAATTACACTGGCAATTCCTAACTCTTTAGCATTTCTCTCTAGCCCCGCCTGCAACCTTGCAGCTTTGGCTTCAAGATTGTCGTATACGTCTGGAGTTAGCAACGACAGGGTAGTATACCCCGCAACCATAGCTAGCGGATTCCCGCTTAATGTACCTGCCTGATAAATCGGACCACTTGGCGCTACCTGCTCCATCAAATCACGACGGCCTCCATAAGCACCAACCGGCAAGCCTCCGCCAATTACTTTACCAAAGCAAGTCAAATCAGGCATAACACCGAATCGCCCTTGCGCACAATTGTAATGAACACGGAACCCTGTCATCACTTCGTCAAATATGAGCAAGCTGCCAAATTGAGTCGTTAACTCTCTTAATCCTTCGAGGAACCCTGGCAACGGCGGGACTACCCCCATATTGCCAGCTACCGGCTCTACGATGATACAAGCGATCTCTTCTCCGAATTTGTCAAAAGCCAGCTTAACAGACTCCAAATCATTGTAGGGAACTGTAATCGTATTGCTGGCTACCCCTTCTGGAACTCCAGGACTATCCGGCAAGCCCAAAGTAGCCACGCCAGAGCCGGCCTTGATCAGCAAGCTATCGGCATGCCCGTGGTAGGAACCCTCAAACTTCACGATCTTATTGCGCTTTGTAATCCCCCGCGCAAGTCGAATTGCACTCATTGTTGCTTCTGTGCCTGAACTCACCATACGTACAATATCTACTGATGGGACTCGCTCACATACGGTACGGGCCATTTTAGTCTCAATCTCTGTAGGCGCACCAAAGCTAGTACCACGCGCTGCCGTTTCTTGAATGGCTTGAATCACCTCGGGATGCGCATGTCCGAGAATTAGTGGTCCCCATGAACCGACATAGTCAATAAACACATTGCCATCAATGTCATATACACGCGGCCCTTCCCCACGTTCCACATAAAGCGGAGTTAAACCAACTGATTTAAATGCGCGCACAGGGCTGTTTACCCCACCTGGAATATATTGCTTCGCTTCCTCAAATGCTGCTTTGGAGCGGGAATCACGTCTCAACTCATTTTTTTCAGTCAACTTCAACACTCCTATCTATATTCATCTTATTGAATATGTTAAACTATTAGAAAATTGGCATGGGCAAAAAGAGGTAACAGTCATGATTGAATTACTTAAACGTGTTCCACTGTTTGCGGATATGACCGACGATCAGCTTAATATCGTCTTTTCTATCACGTCACGCCATGAATTTGCCGCGCAAACTGTACTATTTAAGCAAGGCGATCCTGGAAACACCTTTTATATTATCATTCGCGGTTCTGTGAAAGTGTTTACCTCCAACAAGGAAGGGCAACAGAAGATACTGGACGTATTTCAAGCAGGTGACTGCTTCGGCGAGCTTGCGCTCATCGACGGCAAGCCACGATCCGCTACGGCGGAATCGCTAGAGGAAACGGTGCTATTAACCGTCACCAATGAAAGCTTCCATCTTCTGCTGCGGGCACATTATGATATCGCGAAAAAAGTTATGGTTCAGTTATGCAGTCGATTGCGTGCAACGAACGTAGATGTGTATGACCTAACGTTCCTTGATCCGTCTGCACGTATCGTTAAGAACATTGTAAGGAATGCGCAGCTTCATGGTAGACGAGTCGGCGACAAAATTGTTATTTGCTCTGAGTTCGATCGTAATTCGATGTCAGGCCTTGCAGGCGTTGATCTGCTCGTCCTTGACGAGGTGTTACGTGAATTAGAGCACCAACGTATCCTAACATTAGGACGTAAAGAGTATACACTTGACGTGACAAAGCTGTATCAAAGCAGTTATGTAGGATAGGAAAGCTCCGCACTCATCCACAGGTCGATCAGGAACAAAGGCAATCCGGTATGCGGAATGTCCTGTTCTTGATCGGCCTGTTTTACGTCCCTCGTTCTAGGTTTAACCGTTATGTGCGCTACTCATTTAATGATTTATTCCTGTAACCATTTGGCCATATCTTTGGCAAAGTACGTAATTATAAGGTCCGCACCTGCACGTTTCATACCAAGCAGCATCTCGCTTACGATTGCTCGCTCATCAATCCAGCCTTGGAGGGCAGCAGCTTTTACCATCGAATATTCTCCGCTCACATTGTAAGCTACAATTGGAAGGTCGAATTGGTTGCGCAACGTACGAATGATGTCCATATATGCAAGTGCCGGCTTGACCATAAGCATATCGGCTCCTTCGACTACATCCGCTTCTGCTTCACGTAATGCCTCGCGTGCATTGGCCGGGTCCATCTGATATGTCTTGCGATCTCCAAATTGAGGAGTCGAATGTGCCGCTTCTCGAAACGGACCATAAAATGCCGACGCATATTTCACAGAATACGACATAATCGGTACGTCTGTGTATCCCGCCTCATCCAGTCCTAATCGAATCGCATGGACGAAACCGTCCATCATGTTGGACGGTGCGATGATGTCCGCTCCTGCCTCTGCTTGGGATACGGCCGTTTTCACTAAATACGTAAGCGATGCGTCGTTGTCAACCTCTCCCACTGTGCGACCATTCACCTCATGGACGTGCACCATTCCGCAGTGTCCATGATCGGTAAATTGACATAGGCATGTGTCCGCTACAATGACTAGATCCGGATATTTTGCTTTAATTTGGCGGGTCGCTTGTTGCACAATACCGTTAGAATCATATGCTGAACTGCCCGTAGCATCTTTTGACGCTGGGACACCAAACAAGACGATTCCCGGAACGCCAAGGCGAACAATCTCATCGATTTCAACATTAAGCATGTCCAGTGAAAAATGATAAATACCTGGCATTGAGCTGATTTCTTCTTTAATTTGTACACCATGTGTAACAAAAATGGGCATGAGCAGGTCATCTGTTGTCAATATCGTTTCACGCACCATACTGCGAATTCCTGCTGTCTTACGCAAACGTCTTAATCTTGTTGTCGGATAAGCCATTATCAATGTCCTCCTTAGCCCTTTAGTCAGGCATACTCTCTCATTTCTCGGCGCTGCAATTCCACCACATGCATGATGCTCTCCATCACACCGTTCATCGTCGCTTCCTTTGCTACCGCCGCTACTTTTAATCCGGCACTGCGCGCCGTATTTGCTGTAATTTCACCAATACATACGATGACAGTCTGGTTCAAAAGTTCTACCGCATTGTCTACCCCAGACTGCTGGAGTAATGCGAGCAAATTATGAACCGTAGATGAACTGGTGAGCGGTACAATTTGGATCGCACCTTCTTGCAGCAGTTCCACCATATGTGGATCGTTGTTGTCGGGAAGGATCGTTTCGTAAATGTCAAGCTCTTCTACTTGCATCTGTGCGCTACGCATCATGTCGCCTAGCCAAGGACGCGCAAGATCTCCTCTCGCCAGAAGCACCTGTTGTCCAGGCTTAACTTCCTGCTCCAGTATAGACCATACACCTTCTTGACTGAACTGTTCCGCAACTCGATCAGGAATAATCCCATACTCCTGCATAGCCTGCGCCGTCTTGGGCCCGACAGCCACCATACGCGCCCCAGCTATACGGCGTACATCTGTCTTCGTCCGCTTCATGTGCTCCATCCAGTATTGGACGCCGTTTGCACTTGTAAGCACGATCCAATCATAGGTTGGCAGCTTCCCCATCACATGAGCAATCCGTTCCAATTCGCGCTTGTCACGTGGCATACGAACCTCTATAACCGGATATTCGTATGGCTCGCCGCCAAGATCCTCAATCGCACGCACAAACGTTTCCGATTGGGTACGCGCACGTGTAATCAA
Organism: Paenibacillus taiwanensis DSM 18679; assembly: GCF_000425125.1. Classification (GTDB taxonomy): domain Bacteria; phylum Bacillota; class Bacilli; order Paenibacillales; family Paenibacillaceae; genus Paenibacillus_B; species Paenibacillus_B taiwanensis. The sequence continues at coordinate 21,888 of NZ_AULE01000005.1, read as the reverse complement.
CACACGCTGACCGAACAGCGGTCGCATTTCTGCCCATTGCAGCAGCTCACGTTCAAGTACAACATCACCAACCACAATTACAGCAGGTGAACTAAAGCCTGTTCGTGCGACTTCATCTGCAATGGTGGACAAGGTCCCCACTAGGGTTTGCTGCTCTGCGCGTGTCCCCCATCGCACGATTGCGACCGGCGTTTCCGGTGAACGACCGTGCCGAACTAACTGTTCGGCAATAACACGAATTCGCCCAACTCCCATAAGAAACAACAACGTGCCTGTTGCCTGCGCAAGCTTCTCCCAGTCCACACGTTCTTCCAGTCGTTCGGGTATCTCATGTCCGGTAATTACACTAAAGGAGGACGCCCGTTCCCGATGGGTCACAGGTATTCCTGCATAAGCAGGGACCGCTATGGCAGAAGTTACACCTGGTACAATCTCAAAAGGGACGCCATGCTGCTTCAATAGCGCTGCTTCTTCACCGACACGCCCGAATACACAAGGGTCGCCACCTTTAAGACGGATTACACGCTTACCTTCCAATGCCAAATCAACGAGCAGTTGATTAATCTGTTCTTGTCTCATTGCATGACGATCAGGAAGCTTCCCAACATATATTTTGACTGCACCTGGTTTCGCCATCTGGATGAGGCGCGGGCCGGCAAGTCGGTCATAAACAATTACGTCTGCTGTTTGCAAATAACGCAGGCCCTTGACGGTTATCAATCCAGCATCCCCAGGCCCAGCTCCAACCAAATATACAATCCCAACCGTGCTTGTTTCTAAGCTTTCTTGCATGACACCGCGATCGCTTCCCTCCATAAACATCAACCCCTCAATGGACCAAGTAGTTGTTCTGCACCCTGACTCAACAATTGTTCTGCTACCTCATTGCCCAATTTTTCCGGGTGATCTCCCTCTTTAACTACTTTAAGAATAGTGCTGCCATCCGGAGAACCAACCATACCCGTAAGTGTTAGTTGCCCAGTCAACTCATGCTGAACAGCATACGCACCGATTGGAATTTGACAGCCACCGTTCATCCGACCTAAAAATGCCCGTTCCGCCTGCACAGCGCGCGACGTATCTGCATGATGATAATGTTCAAGCAGTTGCAGCAGCTGTTCGTCATGCTCGCGACATTCTATGGCAAGCGCGCCTTGGCCCACTGCTGGCAGGCTAATGTCTACTGGAACATATGATGTAATCTTATCTCCCCAATCCATCCGGAAGAGCCCTGCTGCAGCAAGCACGATTGCATCAAAACCTTCTGTTTGAAGCTTCTTCAGTCTTGTATCAATATTACCTCGAAGCGGTTCGATAAGGAGATCTTTTCGGTAAGCTTGAAGCTGTGAAGATCGACGTAAGCTGCTTGTGCCTACCTTCGCTCCTTGTGGCAAATCATCAATAGACGAGCCGCTGTTCATAATTAGACAGTCGCGCGGATCAACCCGCTTCGGAATCGCACCGATACAAAGACCTTCTGGCAGCTCCCACGGCATGTCCTTCATACTATGTACTGCCATATCAATTTCGTTGTCAATAAGCGCCTGCTCGATTTCTTTGACAAACAGTCCTTTGCCGCCGACCTTGGACAACGTCACATCCAGAATCCGATCGCCCTTGGTTACAATTTTATGTGTCTCAAATACGAACGGCAGATCATGTTCACGACAAATCGCCTCCAACGCCGCGATTACTTGCCCTGTTTGTGTTAGTGCTAGTGCACTTTGACGTGTACCTACACGAATCTTTCTCATTCTGCTTCCTCCCTGCTTAACGCCGCTCTTGTGTAATGTTGTTCCAACCACTCACTCCATACAGGAAAAGGAGCCTTACGCTCCCAAGATTGCCAGCAGGCATCTCCATATTGACGGAGCAGCTCATGTCTAGCTGGCAAATCTATTCTGCACTGCTGCACATTGATTCGCGCAGCATAAAGATGCTCTGCCAGTAGTCCAAGACGCTCATCAATTATGCGATCCACCTTGTCCACAATATGACGCGTCAACGTAGGGCTTGCTCCGCCTGTAGATACATTAATTTGCACAGGCCCGTATCGCAAAACACCCGGATTCGTAAAATCTGACAGCTCCGGCGCATGTGCTACGTTAACCATAACCCGTTCTTGCTTGGCATCTACCGCGATCATCACGTTCACCTCGTGATCATCCGTCGCCGCAAATATAAGAAAGGCATCTTTCACATCAGCAGTTACATAGCCTCGTTCCTCAACTGAAATCATGCCTTCTTGCACGAAGCGCCAAAGCGTCCGTGTCAGCGTCGGACTGACTACGGTCACTTCGGCGCCACTTTCGAGCAGCTGCTTCACTTTTCGCGTTGCGACTTGACCGCCGCCTACCACAACGCAGCGCTTATGCTTCACATTCAGCATAATAGCATACTGCGGGTAATCCTCCATCGCTGCAACAGCCTCTTGCAACTGCTCATTCATCACATTATGCTCCCATCCAACGGTGGAATGTCGATACAGCGTTAAGACCATAATTAAGCAGCATCACCGCATAACAGATCATATTAAAACATACAATCTGTAATCCTGTCAGTGATCCGCCTCGTCGCTTAAGCAAATATATACCGTACAAAACGAGAACGGCGATTGTAAACCAGACTTTAAAATCTAGCAGCAACTCCATCCGATTCCCAAGCAGCACCGCAACAACAGCAACAGAAAGAGATAATAAAAATAACGGCATGCCAATGGAACATGCAATAAAGGAAGATCTCTCCATTCGCTCCAAACTTGGGAGGCGACGCACCGCATCCGACCATTTCTTGGATTTCAGCCGCTGATGCAAAAAGGCATACATCGCTGCGTAAATCGCACTAACCGTAAGCGCCGCAAATCCACATGCGGCAAGGGCAATATGGAAGGTGAGAACGTTCCTCATCATTTCCCATTCTTTCATCCCAGATGGCGCGGTTGGATCATTTAACATATTTACAATTAATAAGGCAAAGCCAATTAAATTCACAAAAAAGACGATAAACTCAATATGAAAAAATCGACTGATCACTAACGAAGTTGTTACTAATATCCAAGAAAACAAAAACATAAACTCAAAACTGCTAAACATCGGCACATCCTGATGCCGCAGAACACGTACAAGTAAAAAGACCGTCTGCAACACCCATACAAAAATAAGAAGCCCTGTGCCCATCCGCTTCGCTCTCCGATTCACACCTACAACATCAGAGAAATAAAACAGAAGGCTCAGGGCATATGTGTAAATAATCGCATCGTAGGTCCAACTACTGGTTACCATGTGCGCCTGTCGCCTCCCGTCATACGTCTATTACCATGTGACGGCAGCCCATGATAAGGCAGGCTTTACCGGCTCCGGCTCATCTGCCGTGTCACGTACTGGATGCGCTGCGCTCAACTTGGACGGCTGCTCATGACTGCCGTTTGTCGCTGCTCGCTCCTCTTCTAAGGCGAATAGCTCTGAGAAATAATGCAGCGCCTCGTCACCATTTTTGTTAGCGGCAAGCTCTTTAATCTGGAGAATCGGGTCATGCATCATCTGATTCAGCATACTCTTCGTGAGTCGGCGGATGATGACCGCTTCTTTCTCCGACAAGTCAGGGAGCTTATTAAACATACTGTCTAACGTGTCCTGGTGAATACGCTCCGCCTTGGACTGAAGCGCCCGAATAAGCGGGGTAACCCCTAACATATTCAACCACTGGTGATACTGCTTGATCTCATGGGCTACCATATGCTCAATCTTGAGTGCTTCCTTGTTCCGTTGCGCCAGATTACTCTGCACAATCCCCTCAAGATCGTCGATGTCATACAGGAACACACTCGATAAATCTGCAATGGCAGGGTCAAGATCACGTGGAACCGCAATATCAATTAAAAATAGTGGGCGGGAACGACGTCGCTTCATGACATGCTCAACATCTTTCCCCGTTAATACATACGAAGGAGATCCCGTCGAGCTGATCACGATATCCGCCTCCGTCAAAAGCGTGTCCAAATTGTCCAACGTGCAGGCCCGTCCTTTAAATTGACGTGCCAATTCTTCTGCGCGCGCCAACGTACGATTCGCAACCATTACCTCGGCAGCACCATTCGAATACAAATGCTTCACCGTCAACTCGCTCATCTTGCCTGCGCCAAGTATAAGCACCTTCTTGCCTTGAAACGAACCAAATATTCGTTTGCCAAGTTCAACGGCCGCGTAACTGACAGACACTGCATTGTCGTTAATGTTAGTCTCCGCATGCGCCCGCTTCGCTAAAGTGACTGCTTGCTTAAACAAATGGTTAAAACAAGTGCCGGTAGTCCCTTGCTTTTGTGCAAATAAAAAGGATTGCCGCACTTGACCTAATATTTGAGTTTCGCCGACCACCATAGAATCTAGCCCTGATGTGACACGGAATAGATGCTCTACTGCCTGATCGTCTTCATAAATGTATAAATAAGGAGTGAACTGCTGTCTAGGTATGTCGTACCACTGCTCCATGAATCCCCGGATAAAATGTCCGCACATATGAAGCCTATCAACTACTACATACATTTCAGTTCGGTTACAAGTAGACACGATGACACATTCAAGCACACTCTTTATACGTCTCAGCTGTTGAATCGCATCGGTCCACTGCTCTTCAGGAATAGCAAATTTCTCCCGAATTTCGACAGGCGCCGTACGATAGTTCATGCCGACGACTACAACATGCATGGATGCTCACCTGCTTTGCACATATTTAGAACATTATCGAGATAATAATCGTTATCATTATAGCACAGTTCGACAACTTAACATCCGTTAAATTTGAATAAACCATGAAAATCATTCCAGTCAGCTGATCTATATTGTCTCACTTTACCAAGGTCCTTATACACCTGTTGATAAGGGTTACAAGGTAGATCCCCATCTATTTTAACCGCATCAAGCAGCCTTTCGCAACAAAGTTCATGCAACTATGTACAAGCTTGCACTGGAATACACAAACCTTAGTGTGTCTGACCCAAAATACTGTTCAGAGGCTCATTTTGCACCCGGCACCAGTAATTTCAGCATATGTTGGAGCTGTTTTTCTACAAGTACTAATTCTTCCACTTTTGAAGTGATCAACTGACCATTCCCATTCATAATACCCTCATATTTTTGACAAATTTGCGCCACTAGACCTGCTGCTTCCGCTGCCACTTTTTGTTCTGCTTCACTTAGTGGCTTATCCCCGCTAATTTGTGCAATCGTTACATATTCCTCTATTTGCTGGAGCGCAGGCAGCTCAGGCAGCCTATTTGCTCCTACAGCTTGTATAAGACGCTTGTGGGCAAAGGAAGCGGCATAAGCGTTTATCTTCCAGTCATTCCAATCCGCACTTGTTGACGCCTTGCTAGCCCGCTGTGTCGCACCTTCCAACATCCGCATATTCAAGTTAACGACTTCGTATAAAGATCGTTCTACATTGCTAGGCAGCTCCCGATCAAACAATACGTAGCATAACTGTGTTAGAACCCACACTGTCAAGATAAGCACTAGTCCAGCCATCAACACACGGCGTGGCCTCTTCACCTTGCTCCGCATAACACTCCTGTCTCCTTTCCGAACAGATCATACTAGGCTTATAAATGTACCCGACTAAACGGCATCGGATATGCTTATTTTCTAATATGTATGCGCCAGACAGGCTGAGCAGGATAGAAAATGTTGGCTTATATATGACAAGTGTTAAAGCGCATACTTGAGAATACAAAAAGACCCGCCAATAATGGCGGGCCTTTCTGTATTACATGTTCCTATGATACGTTCTACGTATCGGTAACACTGACAAATGAAATTATACGAGCTCAGAAACTTTGATTTCAGGCGTTACAACTTCCATCTCACCGATTCCGCGAACTAATTTTTTAGCATAAGTCTTCTCTGGTTTCAGTACGGAGACCAGGTAGTCAATCGCCAGCTGCGGGTCAACTGTTTCTCCACATGTGTAACAATCAATTGCAGCAAATCCACGTTCAGGATAAGTGTGGATAGAAAGATGACTTTCCGACAACAACACAAGTACTGTTGCTCCTTGAGGCTCAAATTGCTTGGCTTGAACAGATAGTACTGTCGCACCACATGCTTCAGCAGCGTCCACCAGTTGTGCTTGGAGGTATTCAGCATTGTTCAGTAAGTCAAAGTCGACTCCCCACGTATCAACAGCAACGTGTCTTCCGAAAGTTGAGTATTCCATCTTTCGGTTCCCCCTTCCTAGGAATAAAATGTTTGAAAAAAATTTCATCCGCTAGGACCTACGTCATTCACTTCCCGAGGGAAAAATCTCTCGCAACATACAATGTCCTGAGTGAATCCTGGTTCCTATATTGTTTTCAACGAGATTAAAAATAACATCTTACAGCAATTATTGCAACCTTTTTTTTAAATGTTACACTAGTCATTTGTTCCGAACATTCGGAACCCATCATCAACATATGGTTCGGAAGCTTGTTCTGTTCATCACTTTTTGCAAACAGCTTGTTCCAGTTTGTTCGAGAAATAAACCCCGCAGCCCTTACTGTACATATAAAAGAAGAAGACGGCCTCAGATGAGACCGCCTTCCTAACATTTACAAATCAAGCTTCCAGTACAAATAGCTGATGAACCAATTCATTTAGTTGTTGATCAATATGAGTGATGTCCATATCCGTCATGGCGCGGTTGCGCGCATCAAGCAGACGATTAATCCGACGTTGAATATATGAAATTTCTTGTTCTACCGTATCCTGCTTATACAATTGTTGCAGTTCACGTACGGTATCTTTATGCTCGTAGATTGTTCGGAATTGGTCGTCTTTGTACTCCTCGATCTTCCGAACCGCACCTTCTACATAATAATAAGTCATTGTAAATCCTGCAAAAATACGGTTGACCACGGCTTCTCCGCGGAATGTCGCCACAAGTTTATGCATCACTTGAGTTAACTTCGGATGCACCAAGCGGCAAGACGTTACACAGACATACCGATTGCCTTGCTTCTCGAACAGGAAAGTAACCTCATCGCCCTGATCGTCCTCAAGAACCACCTCTTGATTACCGTTCTCCAATACTTTCACATGCCAGACTAATGACTGTCCGACCAAAGATTGTATAAATCGGGACAACTGAGTTTCTGTCAACTGCATACGGGCCTTCACATACTCTGTGGCTAACCGCCTAGCCATAAATATCTCCTCAATTCTTTAAACCTTCTGTTACTTATCATTATTATACTACATCATAAGCAACAATTCCTGTCGTTGAGGTCGCATATAGCCTTAGATTTCTTAAAAAAACGGAAGAATTTCGAATCCACACGTAAAATTCGTATTGTTTCTTGCATTCAAGCGAATCCTTAACGTATTTACATGCAATTAATCGAATTCATTTACATACGCTCGTCCGCAGTCGACTTCTGGGACAACTGTGCATCTACAGCCTTCGCTTCGTCTATGTTGCCAATTTCGTCTATTGCAGCTGGCGTCTCTACAGTATACTTGTTAATAATTTCCCACAATTCTTCACGCCCCGCACCCGTTTCCGCAGAGAACATAATAAGTGGGGCATCAGGTCGCATGCCTAGCGTAACTCGAACCTGCTTTAAGTGTTTCTGCCATTGGCTTTTTGGCAGCTTGTCAGCTTTAGTCGCAATAATACATAACGGGATATTATAATGTGTTAACCAGTCATACATAAGGACATCATCTTTGGTTGGCGGATGACGAAGATCTATCACTTGCAGAACCAGCTTAAGCGGTTCGCGTTCCTGGATGTAGGCTTCGATCATTTTACCCCACGCCTCACGCTGTGTCTTGGATACTTTGGCAAAGCCATACCCTGGAACATCCACGAAATATACATTGTTATTAATCCGATAATAATTTAATTGTTGTGTCTTGCCAGGCTGTGAACTGGTACGGGCCAAGTTGCGTCGTTGAATCAGCTTGTTAATTAGCGACGACTTGCCAACGTTAGACCGTCCTGCCAATGCTACCTCTGGCAGCCCATCCTCTGGATATTGCGCAGGGCCAACTGCGCTTATAATAAATTCAGCCGCTGTAATTTTCATCGTTGTACCACCTTCCTTCGTGTATCACTTAGAAACTTACACGGAGTCATTTTTAAATGTAAATATTAAGAAATCGTATTTTACCACTGCAACCTCCAACGGGAGCAGACTGAATCGCCACACTCAACCAAAACAACAGCGGGCGCACCACCGCGCCCGCTGAAAGGTCACCTAACACATAATACCATCACATCAACCAAACCGACTACTCCACAACGATCGCATGCTGTAGTACCTCATCCAGATGCTGCACAGGGACAAACGTTAATTCAGACCGCACACTTTCCGGTATTTCCTGTAAATCACGTTCATTATCATGTGGAAACAACACCTTGCGAATGCCCGCTCGGTGCGCAGCCAAAGACTTCTCCTTAAGACCGCCGATCGGCAAAACACGCCCACGCAGCGTAATCTCCCCTGTCATGGCAACATCTTTAGAGACGTATGCCTTCGTCAGAGCGGATACAAGCGCTGTCGCCATCGCAATGCCAGCTGACGGACCATCCTTCGGAATCGCGCCTTCCGGTACGTGAATATGGATGTCTACCTTCTCGTGGAAATTAGGTTCCAGCTTCAGCTGCTCAGCCTTGGAGCGTACATAGCTGAATGCGGCTTGTGCTGATTCCTTCATCACATCACCAAGCTTGCCCGTCAGCAGCAGCTTGCCGCTCCCCGGGACAACCATCACTTCAATTGTCAGTGTGTCACCGCCAACCTCAGTCCAAGCCAGTCCTGTCACCATACCAATCTGGTCGTGCTGCTCTGTCTGTCCATACCGATATCGCGGAATGCCCAAATAGGTCTCCAATTGCTCTGACGGAATGGTTACAACCTCCGCCTTCTCCGAGACGATTTGCTTAGCTGCCTTTCTGCACAAAGCAGCTAATCGTTGTTCCAACTGGCGCACGCCAGCTTCACGTGTATACAAACGAATCGTTCTCGTTATAACCTCTTCCCCAAGAACGAGCTGTTCTTCCCCCAGCCCATGATCGCGTTTCTGCTTCGGTAGCAAATGACGCTTGGCAATTTCCAGCTTCTCAAGTTCCGTATAACCGGATAACGAAATTAACTCCATCCGATCGAGGAGCGGGCGAGGGATGTTATGTACCGCATTCGCTGTTGTAACAAACATCACTTTAGATAAGTCCACAGGCAGTTCAATAAAATGATCACTAAACGTGTTGTTCTGTTCTGGATCAAGCACTTCCAACATCGCCGATGACGGATCACCGCGGAAATCGGAAGCCATCTTGTCAATCTCGTCCAACAGCATGACTGGATTCATCGTACCTGCTGTCTTCAACGCCTGAACGAAACGCCCTGGCATTGCCCCTACATAAGTTCTACGATGTCCCCGAATTTCCGCTTCATCACGTACTCCGCCTAGTGAGATACGAACAAATTGACGTTCCAGCGACTTCGCAATGGAGCGAGCCAACGAAGTCTTACCGACCCCTGGCGGACCGACCAGACACAAAATCGGACCCTTCATCTGCTTCACTAGCTGCTGAACTGCAAGATACTCCAGTACACGTTCTTTCGGTTTTTCTAACCCGTAGTGATCGGCCTCAAGTATTTGCTCCGCCTTATCTAGGTCCAGATCATCCTCCGACACATTCGACCACGGCACATGGAAGAGCCAATCGATGTAATTCCGAATAACCGAACCTTCCGCGGAAGTAGATGGCATCTTCTCCAGACGATCGATTTCCTTCGTAATCTTCTCTTTGACTTTATCAGGCGCTTCCAGTTCACCTAATTGCTGCCGTAGTTCCTCAATCTCACCAGCGCGGCCTTCTTTATCTCCAAGCTCTTTCTGGATCGCTTTCATCTGTTCACGCAAATAATATTCTTTCTGGGTCTTCTCGATCTGCTTCTTCACAGACTGATTGATCTTGCGCTCCAGTTCAAGAACTTCACTTTCGTTATTCAACATATCTAGCAGTTGAATAAGTCTATCTTTAACGTCAGCTGTCTCCAAAATCTGCTGCTTATCTTTCATCTTGAGCGGAAGGTGACTAGCTACAACATCTGTAAAACGTCCAGGCTCATCAATATCTGAAACGGCCGCAAGCGTCTCAGGCGTCACCTTCTTAGAAAGGTTGACATAACTTTCAAACTGAGACAGCACCGTCCTCATTAACGCTTCAATTTCTGGAGTCAGTTCGGTCTGCTCCTCGATGAGTTGAACCTGAACTTCGTAATACTCATCATTAGGCACATACTCCACAATTTTGGCACGGGACACACCCTCCACCAATACTCGGATCGTATTATTGGGCAGTCTCAGCATTTGACGAACTTTAGCCATTGTACCGATCTGATAAATATCATCTTTCGTCGGTTCTTCAATACTACCCTCCGACTGCGAGCTCAGCAGCAAGATCTGATCTTCCAACATTGCTTGTTCGAGCGCTTTTACCGATTTGTCCCGCCCGACATCCAGATGCAGAACCATGCTTGGATAGACAAGCAGACCCCTTAGCGGTAATAGAGGCAGCTTGCGTCCCTTTGCTAGTTTAAGCCCCATGATTATGGCACCCCCAAGGTTCTCCTGTTAAATGTGTAACTATCATTTTATCAAATTGCGCCACAAAACACCAACCGGCAGCAGCCAATTTAATAAAGAGTTCAAATCATAATTACTCTGCATGGCTCGTTTCTGTCCCTTCGGCATGGAGCAACGGAACCGATGATACAGCATTACGCTCAAATAATTTCGGTACTTGCGGCAAATCCTCACGCATTTGACTGCCGAATGTATGCTGAAGCACTTCTTCAATATGGTCGACTGGAATCACTTGCAGCCCGTTCAAATTAGAGAAAATCTCCTGCCAATTTTCCTTAGGTACAATGACTCTCGTAACACCCGCCTGAAACGCTGCTTCCACCTTAGCAAGCACGCCACCGACTGGCTTCACACGGCCATGAACACCAATCTCCCCTGTCATAGCCAACTTGTGATCGACAGGCCATTGATTAATAGCCGACGCAATGGCTACCGCCATCGCAATCCCTGCCGACGGTCCGTCCACTGGCGAGCCTCCAGGAAAATTAATATGCAAATCGTAATTAGACGTTTCATAGCCGCAGCCCCTCAGCACAGTAAGCACATTTTCAATTGACCCTTTCGCCATACTTTTGCGACGAAGTGTGCGGCTGCCGCCTCCTAGCTCTTCTTCATCAACTACACCAGTAATCGTATACTTCCCTTGACCATTTTTCATCCGGATCGCGGATACTTCTATTTCTAATAACGCCCCCATATTTGGACCATAAACGGCTAAACCATTCACGAGGCCAACTTGTGGATCGCTTCCAATCTTTCGCTCAGGCCGAGGTGCGATCTGTGAACTGTTTACGACCCATTCCACATCAGCTGCTTCTATACTTGTGCGGCCTTCCGATAAAGCAAGCCCCACCGCTAACTGGACGATATTAACTGCCTCTCGCCCATTGGTTGCATACTTTTTAAGTACATGCACCGCCTCGGACGAGGGAGGAAAGCCGATTTTTTTAACTGCATTCTCAGCAATCGTTTCGATTTCCTCAGGTAACAAAGGCCGAAAAAAGATTTCCATGCAGCGCGAACGAAGCGCAGGCGAGATTTCCTGGGGCGAACGAGTAGTTGCACCTACCAGACGAAAATCTGCCGGGAGTCCGTTCTGAAATATATCATGTATATAGGTAGGAATATGCGTATCCTCCGAATTGTAATACGCACTTTCTAAATATACTTTTCGATCCTCTAAAACCTTCAGCAGTTTATTCATCTGTATAGGATGCAACTCGCCAATTTCATCAATAAACAACATCCCGCCATGTGCCTTTGTTACGGCTCCCGGCTTCGGTTGCGGTATTCCGGCTACACCCATCGCTCCAGCACCTTGATAGATAGGATCATGCACAGAACCAATTAACGGATCGGCAATGCCGCGTTCATCAAATCGAGCCGTCGTCGCATCAATTTCGGTAAATTTGGATTCTTGATTAAAAGGTGAGGACGGATTTTTTTTCGCTTCTTCCAGCACAACACGTGCAGCAGCAGTCTTTCCAACGCCAGGTGGTCCATATACGATGATATGCTGTGGATTAGCACTGCACAATGCAGCTTTCATCGCACGCAGCCCGTCTCGTTGACCAACGATATCATTCATCGTTGAGGGTCGGGTCTTCTCCGCAAGCGGCTTTGTCAGTGAGATAGAGCGCATTTTACGTAGTTTATCCATTTCTTTACGCGACTCTCTGTCTACTGCTGATCGGTTTGTTTTCTGGCTCCGCAACAGATTCCAGAAATATACACCAATAACAATTGCAAAAAAGGCATTAATTAACATCAATATTAAACTTAAATTCATTGATCTCATCCTCCCGTGACGCCTACAGCACCTGATCAAGGCGCAAAAAAAGTCCGGCAAAGTGTAATACTTGGTAGTATTGCCCTTTGCCGGACTCCTTATAAGTTACTTTTCAAGAGAGAACAGATAAAATTATAGGTTAATCAAGATTCAGACGGACGACGTTCCCAGCATTCTACATGCTTAAGACCTGGTATTGTGTCCGCATAAAATTGAGGCTCTTTACCTTCCTTACGTTGCTTGGAATAGTCTCTAAGTGCCGCAACTGCAATCTTACCTAGAATAAAAATAACAATCAGGTTAATAAACGCCATAAGCCCCATAAACATGTCTGCCATATCCCATACAAGAGTAATTTTAGCGACAGAACCGAACAGAACCATCAATACAACACCAATACGATAAGCGAACATCCAGCCTTTACTTTTCGTAATAAACTCAATGTTGCTTTGACCGTAATAATAATTTCCAATCAATGAGCTAAAAGCAAACAGAAATATAGCAAAACCGATAAAGTAATGCGCCCAACCCCCAATTTCCGCTGCAAGTGCATGCTGCGTCAGTTGAATCCCATTAAGATCGCCTGACGTAGAAATACCAGAGAACAAAATAATAAACGCTGTAGAGCTGCACACTAACAAGGTATCTACAAATACGCCAAACGATTGAATTAACCCTTGTTTTACAGGGTGACTCACCGCTGCCGTAGCCGCCGCATTCGGCGCACTACCCATACCGGCCTCATTTGAGAACAAGCCCCGTTTAATGCCGTTCATAATTGCCGCTCCGATACCACCTGCAACCGCCTCTTCGAATCCGAATGCATTTCGGATAATAGAGCTAAACACTTCAGGAATTCGGTCAAAATTAAGCATAATTACAAACAAAGCGATTCCAATGTAGCCTAGTGCCATAATTGGCACGATGACCGCAGATACCTTAGCAATTCGATGCACGCCACCAAATATGGTAAGTACAACTAATACGGCCAATGTCGCCCCCATCGCCCACGGGCTGAAGCCAAACAAATCACCAAAAGCCGCACTCACAGTGTTAGCCTGAACGGAGTTAAATACAAAACCGAAGCTAAAGGTGATGAGTATAGCAAAAATAATACCGAGCCAACGCGCATTAAGCGCCTTTTCCATATAATAAGCAGGACCGCCGCGGAATGCGTTTCCGTCCCGCACTTTATAGATTTGAGCCAATGTAGATTCCACAAAAGCCGATGCGGACCCAATAATTGCGATGACCCACATCCAAAATACAGCTCCTGGTCCTCCTAAAGAGATCGCAATGGCAACCCCTGCCAGATTCCCCGTTCCTACACGGGAGGCTGTACTCATCGCAAAAGCTTGGAATGAAGATACGCCCGTTTTCCCTTTGTCTTTATCTGATTCGGTTTCACGCTCACGACCTGTAATAAGCCGGAATGTTTCTCCGATAGCTGATAGTTGCACAAATCTAGTTCGGATTGAGAACATCAATCCAACCACGATAAGAATAAAAATCAACATCAAGTACCAATACTCATTAAAGATAGCTACCCATTCTTGTAAACGATCAAACATGAATCGCACCCTTCCTTCTCGATGTAAACTAATTCCCCTAGGTGTTATGTCATGTTTCTTAACACACAACATTTTAAGATTGTAACTTATCAAGCTGTAAATAGCAAAAAAAATGTGCATCCTTTTTCATCATGATAACTTTGAGTGCTTATAAATTATTTTAATCACTATGAAATATATGGATAATGACAAGCGTTCGGTAGATGTAAGCGCATTTATAACACAATTAATGGATAATTTTCTTTATTTTATACCCAATTCCCGTTAATAACTGTAAGGTAATGTTACATCATTGCTCCTCATAAAAAAAACCTCCACATCAAGCTTTCGCAAGATTTGGAGGTCTCCTATCGATAATAGCGAGTCGAATAACAATCCATTCACCGAGAAAATGAGCTAACGCACATCCCCGTGAATCAGTTAGTGTTTACGACCAGGAATTTCACCTGTTCGTTCGTATTCTGCTACAATATGATCAATTTCTTTCTTTAGTTCATTTAGCAACTCAGCTTCTGGCACTTTACGAATCATAACACCATATCGGAACAACAATCCCTCGCCACGAGCCCCTGCAATCCCGATATCAGCCTCACGAGCCTCGCCTGGACCGTTAACTGCACACCCCAGAACAGATACTTTTATAGGGACCTTGATCTTGGAAATGTATTCTTCTACTTCATTAGCTATTGAGAACAAATCAATATCAAGACGCCCGCATGTCGGGCATGACACTAGTGTAGCTGCATTTGAAATAAGCCCGAAACACTTTAACAATTCACGAGCCACTTTCACTTCTTCCACTGGATCTGCACTTAGGCTGATACGAACAGTGGAGCCAATGCCAAGCGACAACAGCGCACCAAGTCCTGCCGAGCTCTTGATTGTACCCGAAAATAGCGTTCCCGCCTCCGTTATACCGAGATGTAACGGATATGGAATAACTTCAGCTGCTTTCGTATAAGCTGCAATGGCCATTGGTACATCTGAAGCTTTGAGCGACACTATAATATCATGGAAATCAAGCTCTTCCAATATTCCTATATGATATAATGCACTCTCCACCA
This sequence comes from Paenibacillus taiwanensis DSM 18679, assembly GCF_000425125.1. GTDB lineage: Bacteria > Bacillota > Bacilli > Paenibacillales > Paenibacillaceae > Paenibacillus_B > Paenibacillus_B taiwanensis. The sequence goes on along the minus strand of NZ_AULE01000005.1, from coordinate 6,833 downwards.
TCGCTTCTGGAGTCGGGTAGCCGTACTTCTCCAACAAATGATTCTCCAAAGAACCTGCATTTACGCCGATCCGAATCGGAATTCCACGCTCTTTACAAGCTCTCACGACAGCTTCCACTTTCTCTCGCCGCCCGATGTTGCCTGGATTTATGCGAACTTTATCAATTCCGTTCTCAATCGCCTTAAGCGCTAAGCGATAATCAAAGTGAATATCCGCTACAAGCGGGATATGAATCCGCTTCTTAATTTCTTTGATGGCCTCAGCAGCTTCCTGATTGTTAACTGTAACACGTACTAGCTGACAACCCGCTTCCTCCAGCCGTAGAATCTCAGCTACCGTTGCCTCGACGTCTGCCGTCTTGGTGGTACACATGCTCTGGATAAGCACTTCATTATTGCCGCCTATCGTCAAGTTTCCTACTTGTACAGGTCTAGTTTGTTGGCGCAAATACATGTTCATTCTCTCCCATACGGATTAACGCCGGAAAAGCGCCCTTAGGCGCTTTCCTCTTTCTTATTCTCCGGCGTTAGTTCCGGAATGATTCGTTCACGAACAACCTGCTCTGTAATGAGGCAAGTTGTTATATCTTCTCTGGACGGAACTTCGTACATCACGTCCAGCATGATGCCCTCAATGATCGCACGTAGTCCGCGCGCTCCTGTGTTACGCTTGATCGCTTCGCGGGCGATCGCTTCGAGCGCACCACCCTCGAATTCAAGCTTTACATTGTCCATCTCTAGCAGCTTCTGATACTGCTTTGTTAATGCATTCTTCGGCTCGCTCAAAATACGTACGAGTGTATCCTCGTCAAGCGGCTCCAATGTTGAGATGACAGGCAAGCGACCTACGAACTCTGGAATCAAGCCAAACTTCAGCAAATCTTCCGGTAACGTCATCGTCAAATACTCGCCAGCCTTCAAATCCTTCTGAACGCCATCAGCGTTAAAGCCGATAATCTTCTTCCCAACACGACGCTTGATAATTTGCTCCAAGCCGTCAAATGCCCCACCACAAATAAACAAAATGTTAGTTGTGTCAATCTGAATAAACTCTTGATGCGGGTGCTTACGTCCGCCTTGCGGAGGAACTGACGCAACCGTACCTTCAAGAATCTTCAACAGTGCCTGTTGAACACCTTCACCGGAAACATCACGTGTGATGGACGGATTCTCAGACTTGCGAGCCACTTTATCAATCTCATCGATATAGATAATGCCACGTTCTGCCTTCTCTACATCGTAGTCTGCTGCTTGAATTAATTTCAGCAAAATATTCTCTACGTCTTCGCCTACGTAACCAGCTTCCGTAAGGGAAGTTGCATCCGCTATAGCAAAAGGAACGTTTAATATCTTCGCCATCGTCTGGGCAAGCAAAGTCTTACCTGATCCAGTTGGACCTACAAGCAAAATATTACTCTTCTGCAATTCAACGTCTTCTATCTTGCTTTGTGAGTTGATACGCTTGTAGTGGTTATAGACAGCTACAGAAAGAGATTTCTTTGCTTGCTCCTGTCCAATGACATACTGGTCCAAGATAGAACGGATCTCCTTCGGCTTCGGAATATCCTTCAGATCCACTTCTTCTTCGTGTCCAAGTTCTTCTTCAACGATCTCGCTGCACAGTTCAACACATTCATCACAAATATATACACCAGGTCCCGCGACTAACTTGCGGACTTGTTCTTGGGATTTCCCACAGAAGGAGCACTTTAACTGACCCTTCTCTTCGTTAAATTTGAACACGCTATTCCCTCCTTACTTCATCATCGAGTGGCCTGGCTGAAGAACAGCATCAACGATACCATATTCTTTCGCATCCTCTGCACTCATGAAGTTATCACGATCTGTATCACGCTCAATCTTCTCCATCGGCTGCCCCGTGCGATCCACGTAAATTTGGTTAAGCTTCTGTCTGGTCTTAATAATCCAATCTGCGTGAATCTTAATATCAGACGCTTGACCACGTACGCCACCAAGAGGCTGATGAATCATGATCTCACTGTTAGGCAGGGCAAAGCGCTTGTTAGGTGCTCCAGCAGTTAGAAGCAAAGAACCCATGCTCGCTGCCAAACCTACGCATATTGTGGATACATCCGGCTTAATGTGCTGCATCGTATCCAAAATTGCCATCCCGGCTGTAACGGAACCACCAGGTGAATTGATGTATAAGAAGATATCCTTCTCTGGATCATCCGCTGCCAAAAACAACAATTGGGCGATGATGCTATTCGCGACATCATCGTCAATAGCGCTGCCAAGGAAAATAATGCGGTCTTTCAGCAACCGAGAATAAATATCGTAAGAGCGTTCGCCGCGATTCGTCTGCTCGATGACCATAGGTACTAAGTTCATGGTACCGACCTCTTTTCTTTATCTAGCTTCACAAACCTATACAATTTCATTTTACCATGTTACGGACGCAATGTCATATTCACACCGTTATCTCAGTGTATGATGCTTGCATATCCATTTAGTCACGCAACTCCGACAACAATAAAATATCAATCACTTACTTCATATGTACCCCTAATAAGGGTGACTGGAACGGTTAACCTGTGAACGTTATGTATTGGTGTTGATGACCAAAGCGGAGCAGCACTATTACCTATGTATACTTCATATGTAGTGAAATGTTTCTGGATGGAAAAAATAAGGCACGCAATATATATTGACGTGCCTTATCTTGTTGGACTGTGGTCTTAAGCCACAGCCGATATGCGATTAATTATTTTCTGCAATAAACTTGATTGTTTTGCGAAGAAGTGCTTCTTCACGCAGGTTGTCAAGCGAACCGTTCTTCTCCAAGATCGTACGGATCTCTTCAGCGGAACGTTGGTAAGCTTGTCCCATATTTTCAAGTTCTTGTGACAACTCTTCTTCCGTGATGGACAAGCCCTCTTCTTTAGCGATTTGCTCCAAAACAAGGTTGTTCTTCACACGCTTGTTAGCTTCTTGCTGCATTTGCTCACGAAGATCTGCAATTGTTTGACCAGACAATGTCAAGAACATGTCAATGTTCATACCTTGCGAACGCAAGCGGTTGTCAAGGTCCTTAACCATATGTTGAATTTCCGTTTCGATCATCGCATGCGGAATTTCTACTTCTGCATTTTCAGAAACTTTCTCTACTACTGCCGCTTCACGAGCTGCTTCTGCTTCACGCTCTTTGCGAGTTTGAAGTTGAGTCTTCAAATCTGCTTTGAACTCGTCAAGCGTGTCAAATTCACTTGCATCCTTAGCAAATTCATCATCCAATACTGGAAGCTGTTTGCGCTTGATTTCATGAACTTTAACTTTAAATGTAGCTGCCTTACCAGCCAAGTGCTCAGCATGGTAATGCTCAGGGAATGTGACTTCAACATCCTTAAAGTCGCCTGTGCCCAAGCCAACCAATTGATCTTCAAAGCCTGGAATAAAGGAATTTGAACCAAGCTCCAAGCTATAACGCTCACCTGTGCCGCCTTCAAATGGTTCGCCATCCACGAAACCTTCAAAGTCGATCACAGCTGTATCGCCGTTCTTAGCTGTATCTTCGTCAACGATGATTAGCTCAGCATGACGTTGTTGAAGACGCTCCAGCTCTGCGTTCAAGTCTTCTTCCGTTACTTCAGCGCTTGCAGCTTCCACTTTAAGGCCTTTGTACTCGCCAAGCTTCACTTCAGGCTTCACTGTAACTTTAGCTTTGAACTTGAACGTTTGGCCTTTGCCAAACTGCTCTACGTCCACTTCCGGTTGGTCAACCGGTTGCACGTTAGCTTCTTTAACCGCTTCGGAGTATACTTCAGGGAGCAAAATATCAATCGCGTCTTGGTACAAGCTTTCCACACCATATTTTGCTTCGAAAATTTGGCGAGGCACTTTTCCTTTACGGAAACCAGGCACGTTTGCGCGCTTCTGAACTTTCTTGAACGCTAGATCAAGAGCGTTCTTAACGCGATCCTCATTGACCTCTACTTCCAATACTCCAACGTTCTTCTCTATTTTTTCCCAAGTTGCTTTCATTTTATGCCTTCCCCTCCAAAAAGTTCACATGGCTAGAGTGGTACCCTTGCACGTTCGAAATAACCATTATATTATATCTGACTATAAATAGTTTTTCAAGGCAAGCTCTCTACCATAATGTGCACGTTTCCAACGGTCTGTAGTGTCCGTTTATTCGTCTTAATTACCATCTTAACCGCTTCGCAATGAATTAGCTAGTGCCCGCAGCGCTTGTTCATAGGGGATACGTTGATCAGTGGAGATGTTATAGATCCGTTTCACCTCTGTTTCCTCTTCTTCCAGATGCAGTAAACCGGCCACTATGCGGTGCAGCGCAGCCGCCCAAACTTGACAGTCATGCTCATTGCTGTCCCGCAGTCGATCATATAACGTAGTACCGTAAATAGCTTTAAGAAATTGCTGCCACATCTCCTGAGAGAAATAAGCAAGCGAGGGCTCTCTCACCGCCGAAGCCTCGCGTACCTTTTCCGCTGGAATTTGTAGCACATAGGGAAATGATGCATAGTCCATCGGCGTATGCTCAATATCCACTACAATCTGTTCGTTGCCATGAAAATAAGTAACCGCTCCCGTCGTTCCACGCCTGTTCAGCGTCTGCAACAAGCCAAATTGGATAAGAGCGTGAAGCTTTTCTGTCTCCAGCATATAAATAAGCTCATCATTTAATGACTCATCGTCTACTACCGCAAGCTGCTCCAACACTAGCCATTTGCGCTCGTCCAACTGCTCATCACGCAACGTTTGCAGCAGCTTTTCTATGTATTGATTGTCTAATCGCAGCTTATCACGCATTTGCGTCTTTAGCACTTCTTGCTCCGTTTCCGGTTCTTCGTCCATCTCATCTGATCGTAAAGTATCTCTATGTATGTGTTGTTCCTCTATCTCTTCCAAATGCGGGAATGCTTGCAGCAACCATTCATAAAGTGCCGCCCACTCCATTCTGCTTCCTTCGTCCTCGCCATCACACTGTAGAAGAAAACGCAGTAATCCAACCGCCTCTGCATATCGCTCAGACTCCAACAGGCGCGTTAATTCCATTTGGTAATATTCATACGTCTTTGGAAATAAAATTACGTTATGTTTGCTTGCACCATTTAACTTTGACTCTGAAATAACCATCACCTACTTTCGTTATAGCCGTAAGTGTCAAACTGCGGAGTGCAGGCAGCGCCTGCCAAAATGTGCATGCCGAATTCGTATTGCATTATAACATAATCCGCATGCAGATGCTCAGGACACAAGGGTTAGCAGTAACTGTCACATTTTGAAAGTGACCAATTAAAATAAAGTTGTTGCACAGATGCTTCATTTTTGCTAAAATCATAAATGTTCTCAAAAAATGTCCCAGTAGCTCAGCTGGATAGAGCAACGGCCTTCTAAGCCGTCGGTCGGGGGTTCGAATCCCTCCTGGGACGCCATTAGATCTTTTATATCAACTTTAATAATTAATGTTACGCCTCAATCCCCTTGATACATAAGGGTTTGGGGCGTTTTTTATTATTTTAAGTTGTATGTGAGAATACAGATGAAAAACATAGGTTGTACATTTTTTCTACACATCTTCTACAACCATTTTTTATTTTACGCCTGTTCTATACCTGTTTATTCAATTTGTTTCTGTGCAAGCAGACTCCGTAACTTTTTAGTGCCAGAGATTAGCTCCAAAAACTGGTTAATTAATTCTTTACTATGCGGGTCTCTCCTATTATGTCATATAATATTTCTAATTTCTAATTTAGAAAGGTTCGAGTACGTGTGTATTCCTCAAGCTGGTGCTTACTCAGGGATTGGATTGCCCGCAAGGTCTCACGCAAGCTATGTGCCCGCTGGCTCAGGATACCATCAGTATTTTATTCAGCAACAACGTTAACTACTAATATAATGCCTCAAGATCCTTAACTTTAAAGGTCTCGAGGCATTTATTTATGATGCTGCTATTAAAAGGATTGTAATTCAATCAACTTAATTGTCATTTTTTTACAATAACTCTGCAACTCATTTTCATAGGATACCTGTAAATTTAATGTCTAATTGACTTCGATATAAGACCTTGCTGAGCTTGGCGAAAATGCTGTGCCAACCAGCCAAAGTTAAGGGGGGCCATTCATCTATAAAAACGGATTTCTTGTACGGATTGTCCGTTTGATGAGTAATGGAATTCGAGGAAAAGTCTAAACAAACGAGGATCAATCAACTGCGGTGATTTTTTCGAGGTCTGACAAAAGTAATCTTATGGTTGATGGTGTACGCTCGCCATCTATTGACTCAATAATCTTGAGCATACCGAGGATGTGCTCATGTGTCGTACTTTATTATCGTTACAATGAACAATTACTTGCTCTTCCCCACTAGAACAACTTTACGATTGAAATCTGAACATCATCAAATGATCGAGTGACGCCGGAGTTGTTGTGTAACGTCAAAATATTAGCGCCCGCACCGGTATTTACAATGGCAGTTCCTACCATTACCGGACTGAATGTGTTTCCATTTGAGCTGCCTCCCGCATTAGTTCCGCCTACAAACACTCCGTCTAATCGTAACACTAAATTCTGATCTCCTCCAGCAGGTGTATTCACGCCCACAGCGCGATAATTGACCAAATACTGCTGATTAGGAGCTAGTGTAATATCCGTCGAACCTGCAACGTGGGTAATTGCCGTTCCATTAATCACAACATTTGTAGCTAATGGAATAGCTGCCTGATTGGCAACAGCAGTAGTATTAGGCTGCGCAATAAACGCATTGTTTGCAGTAATGTTTGGACCAGTTGCTCCTGTTACCCCGGTGGCTCCTGTCGCACCTGCTGCTCCTGCCGGGCCTGTAGCTCC
>NZ_AULE01000004.1 GCF_000425125.1 Paenibacillus taiwanensis DSM 18679 | reverse complement strand
AATCTCGTGATTCTTAACATTCCCGTTAAATGCGCTTCATGACCGAAGTCATGTCCTTCATTCAACGTTGCTCGTTGTTCAGTTTTCAAGGAACAATTGTTAGTTACTTTCTTTTCTTCACCGCCGTTCAGCGGCGACTTTTATAATATATCATGTTGTTCAATTGAAGTCAACAACTTTTTTTAAGTTTTTTCTTCAATTCAACTTGTGTTTCTTCTTTAAGCTTGTTCGCTCAAGAAGGGAACGAAAGATAATTTATCATAATTTGATATTACACGTCAACCCTTTTTTCAAAAAAAGTTTGAAATCTGTTTATTAAGATCCCTTGCTAGCCCATTTAACACGCCCACAGCATCCGCAGGCTATCTATATCTAACTGCATCGAAGATCTACATTGGAATTAGCCTGTGGTTGCGTGCATAACGCGACAAGTCTTTAGGTGTCGCAATCCGAGCATACATTCTAAATACCGTTCGATATCTAGCAGCGATCGCTCTGCGAACGTCTTTGTCTAAACGGTTATCTCCCAGATCCAAGAGCATTTCATCTAACTCTTTGCGTAACATATAACCTAACTCTTTACACTCCTGCTCATTAAATAGAAATCCCAACATGGCCTAATGACCCCCTTAACAACTTCGACTTACGTTCAAAAGAACAAAAGCGGCCCGTTCTCTTTGTCAATGATGACGAGTTCGCCTCGTTATGCGTGACTAAGATGGACCGCTTTACTGTTATGCACATTTTTACTGCTTTTTATCACTATGCATCTGTTTATTTTAAGATATGACTAGAATTAATGGTGCAAACCTCATCGTTAGACTACCGCAAACTGGCTCAAATCCTATCCCAAAAATACATTTACTTAAGCTGCTCCACTCATTAACCAGAACGTCACCGTACTTTCTATAATAGCCGCAACCAACAGCACTAGCGTAATCCAAACTGCTCCCGCTGCCGTTTTCTTCGCCCACAGCCCGATGGTTGGATTGGCACTGTTGGAACGATAAACCTTGCTCATACGCTGCAATGCAAGAACACCAAATCGCATTCCAAAGGCAGCCGCTATCAGAATAGCTGGTATCTCTAGTATGCCGTGGGGCAGCAACCCACGAACAACAACCGTAAGTAGATCCACGTTATTTTCCGACATAATTCGAATGAGAAAGCCGATCACCATACCGTTAATAATCAAAAAACCTAAAGGCAGCAAGCCGAAAGCTATCCCTGCAAACATAATAAAGATTGCCTTTAGTGCGTTGTTATAAAAAATAAACACAAAAAAGGATAACTCTTTATTCGAGGAATTGGATAATGAATCTTTAATTTGACCGATCCCTTCAAGCTGTTGCTTCAAAAATGACTCTAAGCCATTCCAACCATGACCTATAAAGTATCCCCCTACAAACAATACGCACGCTAATGCGATGTACCATTTGATTTCATTTAGTGTTGTGCAAAACGATCGCAAGCTTAACATACTCTTCGTCCCTCTCCCTTTTACAAGTCATAATTCCATCAATTCAGCATACAGTGTATTAAACAAGCGTGACAAGCCCGTAGAGGCCTGCCGCTAACGTTAGCTACGTAACGAGAGGAGCGCACGTTGCATGAATTCTTTTTATGTGTTTAGCGGTAAAAAAATTAAACGCGTCTTCTTGCTGATTGTTGCCGCATTATTTGCCGCGGGTATCGTCTATGTCGAAAGCGACAACATTACGGTCTTTTCTGAAGGAAGCCCTTCCGCCATTTACAGTATTCCTACAGATAAGAAAGTTGTGGCGCTTACGTTTGACATCAGCTGGGGAGACAAGCGTACACAACCAATTTTGGACATACTTCAACAGAAAGGCTTAAAAAAAGCGACCTTTTTCCTATCTTCCCCTTGGAGCAAAACGCACACTGAGACCGTAAAAAAGATGGTTGAGGCTGGCTACGAAATAGGTAGTCACGGGCATAAACATGTCAATTACAGCAGTTTAAATGACGATGAGATTCGTAAGCAGATTTCGACCGCACATCAGATGTTATCTGAGATTACTGGCAAGGAGCCTAACCTGATCCGGATGCCTAATGGCGACTTTGACAAACGTGTACTGCGTATTGCTGAACAGCTTAATTATAAAGTTATACAGTGGGATACAGACTCACTTGACTGGAAAAACATTGGTGCTGACAACATTACGAAGCGTGTCATTGACAGAGCTCATCCAGGAGACATCATTCTAATGCACGCCAGTGACTCCAGCAAACAGACTCACCTTGCATTACCTGCAATCATAGATCAATTAAGAGCTAAAGGGTATGAGTTTGTCACCGTATCCGAGTTAATCCAGCAAACAGAAATGAAAAATAAAACGATACAAGATCAATAATATGTAAAAAAGCTGACGGATATCCGTCAGCTTTTGGCCGCTACAGGCAAAATTTCACTATTTGCAGTATTTGAACGTAAAAGTCGGTGTAAAATTAAGATTTGATACGCATTACATGAAACTAAAGGGATAAATACAAACCAGGTAGCCATGTGGCTGACATTTAAAGCAGACAACGTCTCAATGGTCGTCGCCACAATCATAAAGAACATAGTCGGAATGAACGCCCCGCGATTGGTGCCTTTGACCTTAAATATAGTTACAACAATGGCCACAGCAAGCATCGCTAACCCAATGATCACATCTGAAGCAATATCCCGCTCCTCGCCAAGCATCGTGCGTAAAAACATAACGTCAAGCAGAACAAAAACGGTTAAGACGACTTGAATATACTGCCAGCCTTTTTTGAATAGACCAAGGGCAATATAATTAAGCGTCAAATACGCAAAGAAACCCATCTGTGCATATACACTAATCATAAAACCACTAATGGACAATTGGAACAAGTTAACAAAAACATCTGCAATACCTCTAAGGTTGCCTAGCTCTTGCTGGAACAATTGCATGGACAGTCCTGTCAGTAACATGACTGCTCCCCCCACGCACAAGGTTGTCCAAAATAAAAATGACCATTTTCTAAGATTCAAGGGGCTCCACCTCCGCAATGTTCATTATTTTACCAATATTCGCATAAAAAAACTATCGCTTTTGAACATAATTCATAAATTATTCCGCCATACTACGCGTGAAGTGAGTTGAGAAAGGAGAACCATGCCTATGCGATTAGCGGTCATACGTACTACTGTATTAGGTATTGCACTTATGTTGTTAGTCACCTCCTGCGGCCAAGACCAGCAAGCTTCCGGCAATCAAGTGGATTATAAGGAGCTTAAGACGATGGTCGTTGATATTCTTAAGACGGAAGAAGGGCAAAAAGCGATCCAGGAAGCACAAGGCTCCACCAATACCGTTCAAATGCAATCCTTGAATATGCAGCAGCAGGAGCAAGTAAGACTCGCTGTCAAAGATACACTAGTATCGCCTGATTACCATAAGGTGCTTGAGCAGGTGATGAAGGACCCTAAATTTGCCGGGGAATTCGCTAAGGCAATCAGCAAGGAAAACAAACAGCTTCATAAGGAGTTGATCAAAGATCCTTCGTATCAAAAGTCAGTTGGGGATATATTAAAGTCACCTGATACCATGAAGGCTTATCTGGACGCTATGAAGTCACCGGAATACCGAAAACAAATGATGACCTTAATGAAGGATGCCATGAACAGCCCGATGTTTAAGCTTGAAGTGATGGAGATTATGTCTAAGGTTGTAAAAGAAGAGCTTCAGCCTAAAGAAGAAAAATCCAAGGGCGAAGGGCAAAATAGCGAATCAGGTGAAGAAGCCGGTTCGTCAGGCGGGGACAGCGAAGGTGGTCAAAATAAGAAGAACAGTTAGCCATTTGGTCTAATGAGGAAGGGAAACGAAAGGGAGCGTGTTATAACGCCCCCTTTTAAATATGCGTATAGATTGCTTGAGTGATTAGATCAAACCTTCATGATCTAACAAGGATTGTGCTAACTCCAAATACAACCCACCTATTGTGGAATCAGCTTTATATACGGATGGTGAAAAATCAGGTTCCGAAGGATGATTATCTGGCGCCCCTAATGGAATTTGTGCCAGCAGTCTTGTGGACAACGCTTCAGCCAGTCTTCCTCCGCCTCCACGTCCGAAAACATATTCTTTCTCGCCACAAGAGCCACATTCTAAATAAGCCATATTTTCCACTACACCTACAATCTCATGTTTCGTAGAAATGGCCATCGTACCCGCACGAGCAGCAACAAATGCGGCAGTTGAATGCGGCGTCGTCACAATAATTTCCTTGCTTTGCGGAATCATTTGATGAATATCAAGAGCTACATCTCCGGTACCTGGCGGCAAATCAAGCAGTACAACGTCTAACTCTCCCCATTCTACCTCTTGGAAAAAGTTTCGAAGCATTTTACCGAGCATAGGACCTCGCCATACAACCGGACTGTTATCCTCCACAAAAAATCCCATAGACATCACTTTGACCCCAAAGCGCTCTATTGGTATGACCCGTTCATTCTCAATGACTGGTCTATCCTCAATTCCCATCATATCAGGGACACTGAAGCCGTAAATATCAGCATCGATCAGACCTACCTTTTTTCCTAGGCGCGCCAACGCGACCGCCAAATTCACGGTAACCGTCGACTTGCCTACTCCACCTTTCCCGCTAGCAACTGCAATAAAAGTTACGTTAGAGGACTCCGCAAGCAGCGGACTAAGATTCTCCAGTCCCGCACCATGACCTTGTGGAGTACGCTCAGATGAAGTTCCCTCGTTAGCGTCCGGCCGCTCGGCATAAATACCAATAGCTGATAACTCCTGCTCGGAGGCAATACGGATACGTACATGTACATCTGCAACACCTAAAGTATTCATACGACGCTTAATCTCCTCAATAAGCTGTTCACGTCGCTCTGCTGATGCATGGTCTGGTGCAACGATGGCTGTCAGTGAAACTTGATCAGGCTTAATCATCATGTCACGTATCCATTGAATGTCTGTTAAGTTACGTCCGCTTACAGGTTCTTTAATCCCTTGCAGCACGTCTATACATTGTTCCCTAGTTATCAAGCGAAGCACCTCGTCTCTATCTATACTTGAGCTTTATACTTCCTCCATACATGTCCATTATATCACACCGTTAATCATTACCAACGGTTTCTCCAGACATGTAACGTAAAATGCCCTTATACACAGAGGCTGCTACTTTTAGTTGGTACTGTTCATCAGCAAGCTGCCTAGATTCCTCAGGGTGTGACAAAAAACCTACCTCAACCAACGCGGATGGAATTTTGAGCATTCGCAGCAAATATAAATTTCGGTCGTCCGACTTGGCCACACGTTCGGTATTTTCCAGATTACGTCGAATTTCGGATTGGATGAATTTGGCCAGCTTTTCATTGTCAGGCATACTTTTGGCATAAAACGTTTGTGCCCCACTCCATCTATTGGAGGGGATACTGTTCATATGTATGCTGATTAACAAATCTGCTTGCTTCTCGGAAATTATTTGGACTCTACGTTTTAAATCCTCTGCTTTCCTCCTGGCGTATCCCTTCGTATCTTTGTCAGCCAGATCATAGTCCCCTTCTCTAGTCATGACTACAATTGCCCCTGCCTGCTGTAAATAATCCCGTAGGTGCAGCGCTATTGCAAGATTAATATCTTTCTCAATGACACCTTGTTTGCTGCTTGCCCCACCATCAGCCCCGCCGTGACCTGCATCTATAGCCACTATTTTCCCTGACAACGGCGTCGTCCAATAAGTCCATGTTTGGGTTGCAGGCATGTCTGCGGTCATTATGACGATAACTAGAATGACAAGGCATATACTTATTAGCCATTGCCGGACATGTCTTAATGGTATCCACAAAATCCGGCTTTTGCGTTGTCTTTGCTGCGATGATTGCACGTTATGATCGTTATTTTTGCTCCACATCAAAAATAGTCCACCTCCGCCCCATTACCATATAACATCTATATGGGGGAAGGTGGACAAATATACGCATGTCCTGTAATGCTTATTCATTTACACGCGAACGATTGGCTCCGTCATCCCCTCAATTAAAATGCGGGCGACTTCAGGACGAGAGAACTCAGGCGGCGGGCATACACCATCTCGCAGCATAGCTCTTACCTTTGTCCCAGATAACGTCAGATGCTCTTCCTTCGGATGCGGGCAAGTCTTGCTTGATGCCATATTGCCACACGCTTTGCAGAAAAAGCTATGTTCAAAAAATAACGGTGTAATCCCTAGCTCTTCAGCTTCAAAGCGACGGAATATTTCCTGCGCTTCATAAGTACCATAATAATCGCCTACACCTGCATGATCTCGTCCTACGATAAAGTGTGTACATCCATAATTTTTCCGTACAATCGCATGGAATATAGCCTCTCTAGGACCTGCGTAGCGCATAGCAGCCGGAAAGACACCTAAAAATACCCGATCCGCAGGATAATATCCATCAATGAGTGCCAAGTAACTGCGCATGCGCACATCAGCTGGCACATCATCAGACTTGGTCTCCCCTACTAATGGATTTAAGAACAAAGCATCCACTATCTCCATCGCGCTTTTTTGAATGTACTCGTGTGCTCGGTGAACAGGGTTACGTGTTTGGAAACCTACAACGGTACGCCAACCTTTTTCTGCAAATAATCTTCTTGTCTCAGACGGGTCAAAATAGTAGTCCTGAAAACGTTCTGGCTTTGGTCGTTCCAATAACTGAATACTTCCACCAACATATGTGGTCGGACGATCCAGCAGCTTCTGAACACCTGGATGCGCAACATCAGACGTCTTAAACACATGAATCGCTTCGTGAAAAGGATCAACTTCATAGATGGACTCCACTAACAAGGAGCCATACAAAATATGATCCTCTTCCCCTACAAGGGCAGTCAGCTTGCCAACCTCCAATTCCTTCACGGTCGCAGGCGCTACTGCCAAGGTTATTGGAATGCTCCATACCGTACCGTCGGCCAATCGCATCTCCGACACTACACGATGGTAATCCTCTTCGTTCATAAAGCCTGTTAATGGTGAGAATGCCCCCACACCGATAAGGTCAAGATCAGAGAGTGTCCAGCGATTAATTTTAATGACAGGCGCTCCTGCCAAATCTGATCGTAATTGTTCGCGAGCATCGCCTTCCACGAGACGATTTATCAATTGCCCACCATGTGGCGGTATTGCCGATGCTGTCATGATACGTTCCTCCTAATCATTTACGATTACTTGTGAAGTCCACACTCGATTTTACCTGTACCGGCCCATCTACCTGCACGAGGATCTTCCCCTTCCATAACAGGACGAGTGCAATGTGTGCAGCCAATACTTGGGTAATTACGATCATGTAGTGGGTTATAAATCAAATGGTTTGCCCGTATATAAGCCCATACATCGTCCCATGTCCACGCTGCCAACGGGTTGAATTTTACTAGTCCAAACTTGGTATCATATTCGATCTTCTTCGAATTAGCACGTGTTGGCGCTTGATCACGTCGAATGCCCGTTATCCATGCATCATATTTGCTTAAAATGTTAGTCAAGGGATCTACTTTGCGAATGTTGCAGCATTGATTGGGGTTAGTAAGCCAAAGTTCCTCACCATGCGCCTCGGCCTGTTGTTCTGGACTTAGCACAGGAGCTACACGTACGAAATTTAAGTTATAGTGGGAAGAAATGCGGTCGCGAGTCTCATACGTCTCATCAAAGTGAAATTGTGTATCCAGATAGAAAATATCGGTTGAAGGACTAATCTTCTGTAGCATATCAACAACAACTACATCTTCTGCACCGAAGCTGCATGCAAACGTTAGATTAGGAAAGGTTTGTACAGCCCATGCAATCACTTCTTCAGCAGAAGCCGGTTCAAATTGCACGGCCTTTTCCGCAATTAACGCTTCTTTCTCCAATAGATTCATGTTACCGCATCCTCCATCATTATATTCCTACTATTTAGGTATGTTTTATCTACTTTATAGATTATTCAGTTTGGCTCTAAATGTCAATTCATTTTTTTCATTTTGGGTAGAAGTATATTCAGCAATTAGGATCAGGTTGTTTAAAAGCGAACTCAAACGAAATAAGGCGACCATTTAATGTAAATTAATTCTAAAGATACAAGCGAAAAGAACAAAAGCCCCTTCCAGTGTTGGAAAGGGCTCTTCGAAAGCATGCTTTATGTACCTCTATGAAGGCATTTATGTAATATGTATGATCCATAAAAGTAAAAAACCCCGAACCAATAAGGTCCGGGGCTGAAATCCCTGATCGATAAGGGATTAACGTTTCGAGAATTGTGGCGCGCGACGAGCAGCTTTAAGACCGTATTTCTTACGCTCTTTCATACGTGGGTCGCGAGTCAAGAATCCAGCTTTTTTCAATGCTGGACGAAGTTCTGGGTCTGCTTTGAGCAATGCACGGGAAATCCCGTGACGGATTGCGCCAGCTTGGCCGGAGATACCGCCGCCATGAGCCAACACCAACACGTCGTACTTGCCGACTGTTTCTGTGAGGTTCAATGGTTGCTTAACGATAAGTTTCAATGTCTCCAAACCGAAGTATTCGTTAAGGTCACGTTTATTGATAACGATGCGGCCTTCACCTGGTACGAGGCGAACACGCGCTACGGAATGCTTACGACGACCTGTCCCATAGTATTGTACTTGTGCCATGGTACTGTCCTCCCTTTCGATTATCCGCGAAGTTCGTAAACTTCAGGTTGTTGTGCTTGATGTGGATGTACTGCGCCTGCATAAGCTTTAACACGAAGCTTCATTCTGTTGCCCATGCGTGTCTTAGGCAACATGCCTTGAACAGCGAGTTCAACCATACGCTCAGGTTTGTTGTTCAACATTTCTTGAGCGCTTGTCACTTTCAAACCACCTGGATACATCGAGTGACGGTAGTACATTTTGTTTTGCAATTTCTTACCTGTTAACACAACTTTATCAGCGTTGATGATGACTACAAAGTCACCGCCGTCAACGTGTGGTGTGAAAGTAGGCTTGTGTTTGCCGCGGATAAGTGCCGCAGCTTCGGAAGCGAGACGACCAAGCGTCTTGCCTTCTGCATCGATAACGAACCATTTGCGCTCAACATCAGCTGGTTTCGCCATGTAAGTGGTACGCATGAAACTTCCTCCTCTGGTGAATATGCTGCATCTGAAAAGGTCAACTCAGCATCATGTGTAATGACACTAGTGCACTTTCAAACTGCGGTATTCGCAATGCTGTATATGTCGTTCAAGTCATATGTTACATGTGATCATTAGGTTCAAAACAGTAATGTAATTTCTTTATTGGGGGCCGTGGGAAGCCATAAAGAAACACAATTGTTATTGTACAATAATAAGGGCTTTTACGCAAGTTGTTTTTCGAAAAAAGAAACGCTACAGACGCTCTTCCCCGCCGTAATCAATACTCCATAACATAAGACCATGAGACATTGCAGTTGGACCTGCTGCTCCACGATCACATGCCGCTAAAATACCCGGAATTGCATCCGGTAATATCTTACCTCTGCCCACTACGAGTAAAGTACCTGCAATAATGCGCACCATATTATAAAGAAACCCATTGCCTGTTACAAATAAATGATATCTGCCGCGTCCGGGCTCACCACTCGGGCTCGGCTCATACTCCATCCACGCCTGATAAATCGTGCGTACGTGAATCTGCTTTGTCGATTTCGGCGAAGCGAAAGACGTAAAGTCATGCTCTCCTTCCAAATGCTTAAGAGCTGCACGCATCGGTTCCAGTTGAAGGCGTCCCGGATGATGAAACTCATAATGACGTTGGAACAGATCCGGAATACGTTCTGACAGAATGGAGTAACGATACGTCTTTCGTTTAGCCGAGTAACGGGCATGAAAGTCCATCGGCGCTTCCCAGGCATCCTTAATGACTATGTCTCGAGGTAGTCTGGAATTCATCGCCAAGGCCCACCGCTCAATTGGGATCGCGGAGGTCGTAATAAAATTAAACACTTGCCCTTGCGCATGAACACCGGCATCTGTACGGCCTGAAGCCGTAATGACAACCTCTTGTTCAGTCAGCATAGCAATCGCTTTTTCAATACGTCCTTGAATGGTATCCAATTCTGGCTGCGACTGAAAGCCGCAGTACGCAGTTCCGTCATAAGCAACGGTCATCCCTATATTTCGCATGCTAACCTCCGTAACGTACGATGGAAGAACTCCAGCAGAGCTCTTGCCATCTCAGACGGTAAACAGTAGTATGTCGAGCTTTATTGGCGTAACCGCAAAACCCCGACAAAAAGAAAAGCTCCTCAAGGGGAGCCTTCTTCCACACTGTTCACACAGTGTTATATCGTGTGTACCGTGTCGAAATTACGCGCGGTCAACGAGTTCCAAGTATACCATAGGCGCTGAATCGCCACGGCGAGGACCAAGTTTCAAGATACGCGTATATCCGCCCGGACGCTCTGCATAACGAGGTGCAAGCTCCGAGAACAGCTTTTGGATAGCGTCTTTCTCCCCATCAACTGTTTCACGACGTACGAATGCTGCCACTTGACGACGTGCGTGCAAGTCACCGCGCTTCGCTTTAGTGATCAACTTTTCAGCAAGCGAACGAACTTCTTTCGCTTTAGCTTCAGTTGTTTGAATGCGCTCATACAAGAACAAGTCGGTTACCAAGTCACGGAATAACGCTTTACGCGCGCTGGAATCACGACCCAATTTTTGATATGCCATTGTAGTTTCCCCTCCTTCTAAGACAAGTCCCGTTTAGTCTTCCATTCTCAGGCCCAAACCAAGTTCTTCGAGCTTTTCTTGAACTTCTTCCAAAGACTTGCGGCCCAAGTTGCGGACCTTCATCATGTCTTCTTCTGTTTTCGTAATCAGCTCTTGAACGGTATTGATGCCTGCACGCTTCAAGCAGTTATAAGAACGAACAGAAAGATCAAGCTCTTCGATAGTCATCTCAAGCACTTTTTCTTTCTTATCTTCCTCTTTTTCCACCATAATTTCAGCGTCTTTCGCTTCGTCAGTCAGACCTACGA
This sequence comes from Paenibacillus taiwanensis DSM 18679, assembly GCF_000425125.1. Classification (GTDB taxonomy): domain Bacteria; phylum Bacillota; class Bacilli; order Paenibacillales; family Paenibacillaceae; genus Paenibacillus_B; species Paenibacillus_B taiwanensis. The sequence goes on along the minus strand of NZ_AULE01000004.1, from coordinate 53,553 downwards.
AGAGCATCAGATGCTCTGTTAAGATCTTCGCGCCGAGGCTTACCGCTTCTTCAGGGCGAATGCTGCCATCGGTCCATACTTCAAGCGTAAGCTTGTCGTAGTTCGTTACTTGGCCTACACGCGTGTTCTCTACGCTATAATTAACGCGGGAGATAGGCGTGTAAATGGAGTCAACAGGAATGACACCGATCGGTTGATCTTCATTCTTGTTGCGGTCCGCAAGCACGAAGCCACGTCCACGATTCGCATAAATGCGCATGTGGAGTCTGGAACCTTGAGCGAGTGTTGCAATGCGGAGATCCGGGTTCAAAATTTCCACATCGCTGTCCGCACGGATGTCACCAGCCGTTACAACCCCTTCGCCATCCGCATCGATTTCGAGAATTTTCTCTTCATCTGAGTGGATTTTAAGCGACAGGGATTTCAAGTTCAAGATAATTTCCGTTACGTCTTCATAGACGCCTGGAATCGTCGAGAACTCGTGCAGTACACCGTCGATTTGGACGGAAGTTACTGCAGCGCCTGGCAAAGAGGACAGCAAAATACGGCGCAGGGAGTTCCCTAGCGTTGTGCCGTAGCCGCGTTCAAGCGGCTCCACCACAAACTTGCCGTAAGTGCCTTCCTCATTGACATCAACGGTTTCGATTTTCGGCTTTTCGATCTCAATCACTTGTATAACCCTCCTTCAAAACGTCGCTGGCGTTAACTTAGAAACACCTAAGGTCGGTCGATTCATGCAGTATGCCTAAACAACCATTATTACCAACAGGCGTAAGTTATATACGACATTTGAGTCGTGCGTATAACTATACGCGACGACGTTTTGGCGGACGGCAGCCGTTGTGCGGGATTGGAGTTACGTCTTTAATGGAGCTAACTTCCAAACCTGCAGCTTGCAAGGAACGGATGGCAGCTTCACGGCCTGCGCCTGGGCCTTTAACCATTACTTCTACCGTCTTCATGCCATGTTCCATAGCTGCTTTCGCAGCTGTTTCTGCAGCCAATTGAGCGGCGAACGGAGTAGATTTACGTGAGCCTTTGAAGCCCGATCCACCTGAAGTCGCCCAAGAAATTGCGTTACCGTGTGTATCCGTAATTGTTACAATCGTGTTGTTAAACGTGGAACGGATATGTGCCACACCAGTGTCAATATTTTTGCGATCACGACGTTTAGTACGTACTGCTTTTTTCGGTTTAGCCATTGCTACTTATCCCTCCTTACTTCTTCTTATTAGCTACCGTACGACGAGGACCTTTGCGTGTACGAGCATTAGTCTTAGTACGTTGTCCGCGAACAGGCAAGCCACGGCGATGACGGATACCACGATAGCATCCAATCTCAACCAAACGCTTGATGTTCAAAGAAATTTCACGGCGAAGGTCACCTTCAACCTTTACCTTTTTGTCGATTGCTTCACGGATTGCGTTAACTTCTTCTTCCGTCAAGTCACGAACACGAGTATCTTTGTTTACGCCAGTTTCCGCGATGATTTTTTGAGAAGTAGTCTTCCCAATACCAAAAATGTATGTTAAGGCGATCTCAACGCGTTTATCACGTGGCAAGTCTACACCAGCTATACGAGCCATTAACGCTACACCCCCTTCTTATCCTTGTTTTTGTTTGTGTTTCGGATTTTCACAGATTACCATAACGTTACCTTTGCGGCGAATAACTTTGCATTTTTCGCAGATAGGTTTAACAGAAGGTCTTACCTTCATGCTGAATACCTCCCAGTCCTAAAGTTGCACACGTCAAACCGCTTTCGATATACCGGACGGTTTGCAAGGCATTGCAAGCGCCCTTCGAGTTCCGAGTGCTATTTTCGATAAGTGATGCGACCTTTGCTCAAATCGTATGGCGACAGCTGTACGACCACTTTGTCCCCAGTAAGGATACGGATGAAATGCATCCGCAGCTTTCCGGAAACATGGGCAAGAATTTGGTGTCCATTTTCAAGTTCAACTCTAAACGTCGCATTTGGCAACGGCTCAATTACCGTACCTTCAACCTCAATCACATCTTCTTTAGCCAACGTCATTCTCCTTTCTGATTACCATTTGCAGCGGCCAGTTGCTCCGTGTATTTTGCAATAACATAGCGCAGCTTACTGTTTGTGACCCGTCCGCTTTCCTTTAAACTATCGACAACTTCATGGCTTATCGCCTCGTGCAACTCCAAATGAAGCAAGTTTTTACGTTTCGGCTGGTCAAACTTTCGCTTGTCCCCATCCGCTATGTTAACGTATCGCGAAGGCTCCACACCAACAATGATGGCAAACTTGCCTTCACCGCGGCCCTGAAGCACCTTAACGAACTGGCCGAGCTGCGGTTTCGGAATGCTGCTCATCCCAATCACCTACTTCTCTAATGTCGTTAAGATTTCACAACCGTCCGGTGTTACAGCCACTGTATGCTCAAAGTGAGCGCACCATGTTCCGTCCACCGTTACAACCGTCCAGTTATCCGCGAGCGTCTGCACATAACGTTCCCCGATAACGACCATCGGCTCAATGGCGAGCGTCATGCCCGGTTTGAGACGAGGTCCGCGATCCGGAGTGCCGTAGTTCGGAATTTGCGGTTCTTCATGAAGATCCGCACCTACCCCGTGACCAACGTACTCACGTACAACGGAAAAACCTGCATCCTCGATCACGCGTTCAATCGCATGGGATATCGTATATAGGCGAACATCCGGCTTGATAAGTTCAAGTCCGGCATAGAGCGAACGCTCCGTGACGTCGAGCAGCCGCTGAGCGGTGTCCGAAATCTTGCCAACTCCATACGTCCAAGCAGAGTCACCGTGGTATCCGCGATACTGCGCACCGATGTCGATGCTAATGATGTCGCCTTCGTTTAAAATCCGATCGCCGGGAATGCCATGCACCAGCTCTTCATTCACTGATGCGCAAATGCTGCCGGAAAATCCGTTGTAGCCTTTGAAAGAAGGGGTTGCCCCCTGACTGCGAATGAATTTGTCAGCGATGGCGTCAAGTTCCCGAGTTGTAATACCCGGCTTGACGGAGTTGGCCATGAGACGGTGCGTTTCCGCAACAATTCGCCCTGCTTCCCTCATGAAGCCTAATTCCACTTCGGACTTACAAATGATCATTCGTTTTAACCTCGCAGTAAAGATACGATCTCAGACGTCACCGTATCGATTTCCTTCTCACCGTCAACCTGACGCAACAAGCCTTTGTCTCCATAGTATGAAAGCAAAGGAGCCGTCTTGTTGATATATTCGTCAAGGCGTGTTCCAACCTTCTCTTCGGAATCATCCGAACGCTGGTACAACTCGCCTTGGCATTTATCACATACGCCCTCTTGTTGTGGCGGGTTAAAAATGACATGGTACGTCGCGCCGCAAGACTTGCAAATACGTCTGCCTGTGAGACGTGCCAGCAATAAATTACGGTCAACGCTCAGGTCGATGACATGATCAAGCTTACGTCCCATAGCTTCGAGCATGTCGTCTAGTGCTTCCGCTTGTGCCAAAGTACGAGGGAAACCGTCCAACAGGAAGCCTTGTTCACAATCCGGTTGCGCGAGTCGTTCACGAACGACACCAACCGTAACGTCATCTGGAACGAGTAGACCTTGATCAATGTATTCCTTTGCCTTTAGACCGATAGGCGTTCCTTCTCGCATTGCTGCGCGGAATGCATCGCCTGTGGAGATATGAGGAACGCTGAATTCCGTAACAATACGTTCAGCCTGTGTTCCTTTACCTGCCCCAGGAGGCCCCATGAATAGAATGTTCATCGAATGTCACTCCCTTTTTGGTAAGCACAGGCTTAACTTTCGTCGGAAGTGTTAATCTTTCGATGGCATTCGTTAAGCCTCTGCTCTACAAGAAACAGCACAATAGGTGCCGATGAGCCTTAACGGCTCTATCAGAACCTATTGACTATTTGTTGATAAAACCTTTGTAATGGCGTTTGATCAACTGGCTTTCGATCTGTTTCATCGTATCAAGCGCTACGCCGACCACGATGAGCAAAGATGTACCGCCGATTTGCACCGAGCGTGGCAATCCAGCCAATGCTCCGAAGAACACTGGAATTACAGATACGACAGCCAAGAAGATTGCACCTGCAAGCGTAATACGAGACATTACACGCGTCAAGTATGTTGCTGTAGCTTTACCCGGACGAATGCCTGGAATATAGCCGCCATTCTTTTTCAATTGATCCGCCATTTGCTGAGGGTTCATTTGAACGAACGTGTAGAAGAATGTGAAACCGACGATTAACAGCACGTACAGCACCATGCCAAGCGGCTTGTCGTAGTACATATTGTTAATCACCCAGTTAGCCCATGCTTTACCTGTCCAGAACTGAGCGATTGTAATTGGGAACATCAATAGCGAAACTGCAAAGATGACCGGAATTACACCAGCACCATTCACTTTAAGCGGAATGTGTGTATTTTGGCCGCCGTACATTTTATTGCCGACGACACGTTTTGCGTATTGCACCGGAATCTTGCGGTTACCTTGTTGAATGTAGATAACCCCTACGATAATAAATACGATGAATAGCGCAATAACAAGCATTTTGACAATGTTCAGGAAGAGCGATCCGTCGCCATTGACAAATTGCGATTGATAAATCTCACCGATATGCGTTGGTATTGCTGCCACGATACCGGCAAAGATTAAGATCGAGATGCCGTTGCCGACACCTTTCTCCGTAATTTGTTCACCAAGCCACATCAGAAACGCAGTTCCGGCCGTTAGAACAATGGCGATTACAATGTAATCTGTTAAAGTCGCGTTCGGAACCATTTGCAACCCGTACAAGCGGTTGAAACCAATCGCTGTACCGAATGCTTGAATCAGACCCAAAATTATCGTTCCATAACGAGTAATTTGAGCTAACTTGCGTTTACCGACTTCACCTTCCTTCGCCCACTGTGCAAACCTCGGCACGACATCCATCGATAGAAGCTGCACAATAATCGATGCCGTAATATACGGCATGATTCCTAGTGCGAAGATAGAGAATTTGAATAACGCTCCCCCGGAGAACGTGTTCATGAGACTGAACAAGTCACTACCTTGGTTATTGGTTGCCTCAAAGACCGATTTATCGACGCCGGGAACTGGAATAAATGACCCAACGCGATAGACGATCAAGATCATAAGCGTAAATAATATCTTACGTCTAAGATCTTCGACCCGCCATATATTCGATACGGTCTTAAACATTAGATCACCTCGGATTTGCCGCCGGCAGCCTCGATCTTCTCTACCGCAGCTTGAGAGAACTTATTAGCCTTAACCGTAAGTTGAACAGACAGATCACCGTTACCCAAAATCTTAATACCGCTCAATGGGTTTTTGATGATGCCTTGTTCCATGAGCAATTCCGGAGTAACTTCTGTTCCAGCTGCAAAGCTGTTCAAGTCAGCTACGTTCAATACCGCATACTCTTTACGAGTAGGGTTGATGAATCCGCGTTTAGGCAGACGACGGTACAGTGGGTTTTGACCGCCTTCAAAGCCCGGACGAACACCACCGCCGGAACGAGCATTTTGACCTTTGTGACCGCGACCTGCAGTTTTACCGTTACCAGAAGCAATACCGCGTCCTTTGCGGTAACGCTCTTCACGGGAACCAGGTGCTGGAGAAAGTTCATGTAACTTCATCGTTCGTCGCACCTCCTTAATTATTTATGCCGTTAATGTACTATAAGTTGATTCATTGTGGTTGAACAAGTTGAAGCTAAGCAGATTGGCTTAGCCTTCAATTTCTTCTACTTTAACCAAGTGAGTCACTTGATTAACCATACCACGAATCGCAGGGTTGTCATTTTGAACAACCGTCTGATTCATCTTACGCAGGCCCAAAGTGTTCACCGTCTTACGCTGATTCTCTGGACGACCGATCAGACTGCGAACGAGGGTAATCTGCAATTTTGCCATCGTAGTCCCCTCCTTATCCTAACAGTTCCTCAACGGATTTGCCACGCAACTTCGCTACTTGTTCTGCCGTTTTCAGACGGGACAGACCTTCAAGCGTAGCATTTACCATGTTCATTGAGTTAGAAGAACCAAGCGATTTCGTCAAGATATCGCCTACACCTGCCAACTCCAACACGGCACGAACCGGACCGCCAGCGATAACCCCAGTACCTTCAGATGCTGGTTTCAAGAGCACTTTACCAGCGCCAAAGCTACCAGTTACCAAGTGAGGGATTGTCGTATTGACGAAAGGAACATGAATGAGATTTTTCTTAGCATCGTCAATGCCTTTGCGGATAGCGTCAGGAACCTCGGAAGCTTTACCGATGCCAGCGCCTACCCAGCCTTTGCCGTCTCCGACAACAACGAGTGCACTAAAGCTAAAGCGACGTCCGCCTTTTACGACTTTAGACACACGATTGATTTGAACAACTTTTTCAGACAGTTCTAACGTGTTTGGATCAACTCGCAAGTCGTTAACCTCCTTTTGTTAAATTCTTAGAACTCAAGACCAGCTTCACGAGCTGCGTCTGCCAATGCTTGGATACGTCCATGATACAAGTAACCGCCACGGTCAAATACCACTTCAGTTACGCCTGCATCTTTCGCACGCTTCGCTACCAACTCGCCAACTTTGCGAGCGGATTCGACGTTACCGCCGTTAGAGATGCTTGCTGCGACCTCTTTATCCATAGTGGAAGCTGCTGCGATTGTTACGCCCTTAACATCATCGATGAGTTGAGCGTAGATATGTTTAGAGGAACGGAATACGTTTAAACGCGGACGTGCTGTCGTTCCTTCAATTTTCTTACGCACACGAAGGTGACGTTTCAAACGAGCTTTGTTCTTATCGCCTTTCGTAATCACGATTGTTTCACTCCCTTCAGTTTAGCCATTAAGCTACACGGGTAAGCGAGCTAGGCAAGATCTTACTTCTTCTTGCCAGCTTTACCTTCTTTACGCAGAATGCGTTCGCCTTCATACTTGATACCTTTACCTTTATACGGCTCTGGCTCACGTACGGAACGAATTTTAGCTGCATAAGCACCAACGCGCTCTTTGTCGATACCTTTAACGATGATTTTCGTTTGTGCAGGAACGTCGAACTCGATGCCTGCTTCCGGAGTAATTTCTACCGGATGAGAATAACCAACGTTTAATACGAGTTTGTCCCCAGCTTTGTTAGCACGGTAACCTACGCCAACCAGCTCCAAAGTTTTGGAGTAACCTTCAGTTACACCATTAACCATGTTGCTAATTACGCTACGAGTTGTTCCGTGCAGGGAACGGTGAAGTTTATTATCAGAAGGACGAACAACGTTAATTACGTTCTCTTCTACAGATACTTGCATATCTTTATGAAGTTCACGAGACAACGTTCCTTTCGGTCCTTTAACCGTAATCACGCTATTGTCCAAAGTAACTGTTACGCCACCTGGAACGTCAATTGGTTTGCGACCAATACGAGACATGTGTTGTTGCACCTCCAATCATTATGCGATTAATTACCAAACGTAGCAGACTACCTCGCCGCCAGATTTGGATTGACGAGCTTCTTTATCCGTAACAACGCCCTTAGACGTCGAGATGATCGCGATACCAAGACCGCCGAGTACACGAGGTACCTCGTTCGATTTAGAGTATACACGCAATCCTGGCTTGGAAATACGTTTCAAGCCTGTGATGACACGCTCATTGTTAGCACCGTACTTCAAGAAGATACGGATGATCCCTTGTTTGTTGTCATCGATATATTCTGCATCACGGATAAAACCTTCACGCTTGAGGATCTCAGCGATTTGCTTCTTCATAGTAGAAGCAGGCATTTCCACCGTTTCATGACGTACTGTGTTAGCATTGCGAATGCGTGTAAGCATATCAGCAATTGGATCAGACATAACCATTAGTGTAAACCTCCTTCCCGCAACAGGGTTGATTACCAGCTTGCTTTTTTAACGCCAGGAATCTGGCCTTTATATGCCAATTCGCGGAAACAAATTCTGCAAATTTTGAATTTACGTAATACAGAATGCGGACGACCACAACGCTCACAACGAGTGTATCCTTGCACTTTGAACTTCGGTTTGCGTTGTTGTTTTACCAGCATCGAAGTTTTTGCCACGTGTTGACACCTCCTATGATATTTGTTGGACCAAGGTCACGAACAAACTCATTGTCCTTAATACTTGTTAATCGATAGATGACTCTTTCGATTTTGAAGATTTATTTCGTGAAAGGCATGCCGAGTTGCGTCAACAATTCACGGGACTCTTCGTCCGTTTTCGCTGTAGTTACGATAACGATGTCCATACCGCGTACTTTATCGATTTTATCGTACTCGATCTCAGGGAAAATGATTTGCTCTTTCAGACCGAGCGTGTAGTTACCGCGGCCGTCAAACGCTTTGTTAGAGATACCGCGGAAGTCGCGGACACGTGGAAGCGTGACGTTGAACAATTTGTCCAGGAAGTGATACATACGCTCACCACGTAGTGTCACCTTCACACCGATCGGCATTCCTTCACGAAGCTTAAAGCCTGCGATGGATTTCTTAGCGCGAGTGATAACTGGCTTCTGACCAGAGATCAATTGCAATTCGGCAACAGCTGTATCCAAGACCTTGGAGTTCGAAACTGCCTCACCCATACCCATGTTGATGACGACTTTTTCTACTTTTGGTACTTGCATTACCGTTGTATAGTTGAACTTCTGCATCAGAGCAGGAGTTATTTCGTTCAAATAACGTTCTTTCATGCGAGCTGCCATGTAAAATGGACCTCCTTTCCTAGCGATTAGTCGATGATTTCGCCGGAGCGTTTTGCAACACGTACTTTTTTACCGTTCTCCAACACTTTGTAACCAATACGTGTTACTTTGCCCGACTTAGGATCCACGTGCATTACGTTCGATACGTGAATTGGAGCTTCTTGCTCAACGATACCGCCTTGCGGGTTCTTTTGGTTAGGCTTTTGGTGTTTTTTCACCATGTTTACACCTTCAATAAGAACACGGTTTTGACGTGGGAAAGCTGCGATAACGCGGCCTTTTTTACCTTTGTCTTTACCAGTGATAACGATGACAGTGTCATCTTTTTTCACGTGCAATTTGTTGTTATGCGACTCCAGTACTTTCTTCATTCGTGGCATGTGTCACACCTCCTGAACCTTGCTTGCAGGCAAGTTGATTAAATAACTTCCGGTGCCAAGGAAACGATTTTCATGAAGTCTTTATCGCGAAGTTCGCGAGCAACTGGTCCGAAAATACGTGTTCCACGTGGGCCTTTATCGTCTTTAACAATTACCGCTGCGTTCTCATCAAATGCGATGTAAGAACCGTCTTTACGACGAACGGAACGCTTCGTACGAACGATAACTGCTTTTACAACGTCACCCTTTTTGACAACGCCGCCTGGTGTTGCTTGTTTTACAGAGCAGATGATCAAGTCTCCAATGTGGCCTACGCGACGTCCCGTACCACCCAAGACACGAATACACATCAGTTCTTTTGCACCAGAGTTGTCTGCTACAGCTAAACGTGTAAATGGTTGAATCATTCTGTTTTCCTCCTTCCGGTTAAAACTAACCGAGCATTAAACGATTACTGCTTTCTCAACGATCTCTACCAGTCTCCAGCGTTTGTCTTTCGACAGCGGACGCGTTTCCATGACTTTTACAGTATCGCCGATCTTAGCTTCGTTGTTCTCGTCGTGAGCTTTGAACTTTTTCGTATATTTAATGCGTTTGTGGTACAAGTCATGCTTTTTGTACGTTTCAACCGCGATTACGATTGTTTTGTCCATTTTGTCGCTGACCACTTTACCAACTTGCACTTTACGAGCGTTGCGTTGTTCACTCATGAGTGTGTTGCCTCCTTCCTGAGTACAGGATGTCTATTTATAGTCAAGATCTTGACGCTAAATTAGCTAGTAATCCCAAGTTCTCTTTCACGCAATACCGTTTTAGCACGAGCAATTGCTTTACGTACGTCACGGATGCGAGTTGGGTTGTCAAGCTGTCCAGTAGCCAATTGGAAACGGAGGTTGAAAAGTTCTTCCTTGAATCCGACAATCTTTTGTTCAAGTTCAGCAGTGGTCAAGTTGCGGAATTCACTAGCTTTCATTTGCTTCACCACCCATTTCTTCGCGTTTCACAAACTTCGTCTTGATAGGGAGTTTGTGTGCAGCGAGGCGCATTGCTTCACGCGCGACTTCCTCAGGAACACCAGAAAGTTCGAACATGATCTTACCAGGCTTAACAACAGCTACCCATTTCTCAACGTTACCTTTACCGGAACCCATCCGTACCTCAAGAGGCTTTTGCGTGATTGGCTTATCCGGGAAGATTTTGATCCATACTTTACCGCCACGTTTAATGTAACGAGTCATCGCAATACGAGCTGCCTCGATTTGACGGTTAGTGATCCATGTAGGTTCAAGAGCTTGTAAACCGTATTCACCGAAGTTTACAGTTGTACCGCCTTTAGCGCGACCTTTCAAGCTACCGCGTTGTTGTTTACGATGTTTGACACGTTTAGGTACCAACATGATTAGTTGCCTCCTTCCTCAACAGCCTTTTTCTTAGCCGTAGGAAGTACCTCTCCACGATAGATCCATACTTTTACGCCGATACGGCCGTAAGTTGTATGAGCTTCTGCCGTGCCATAATCGATGTCGGCGCGAAGCGTATGAAGTGGTACAGTTCCTTCGCTGTATCCTTCAGAACGAGCGATTTCAGCACCGCCCAGACGACCGCTTACCGCTGTTTTAATTCCTTTTGCACCTGAACGCATAGAACGTTGAATTGCTTGTTTCAGCGCGCGACGGAAAGAAACGCGGCGCTCCAGTTGTTGTGCAATGCTCTCAGCAACGAGAATTGCATCCAAGTCTGGAGTTTTGATTTCCGAAATGTTGATGTGCACTTTTTTGCCGCCAGCAATTTTAGTTACGTCGCGACGAAGAGCTTCAACCTCGGAACCGCCTTTACCAATTACCATACCTGGTTTAGCGGTGTGAATCGTAACGTTCACGCGGTTAGCTGCACGTTCGATTTCGATTTTAGACACAGCTGCGTCTTTAAGTTTATTTTTAAGGTACTCACGAACCTTAACGTCTTCAATCAGCAATGCGCCGAAGTCTTTCTCAGCGTACCATTTAGATTCCCAATCACGGATAATACCTACTCGAAGTCCGACGGGATTTACCTTTTGACCCACACGTTTTCCCTCCTTATTTCTCGGATACCACAAGCGTGATGTGGCTAGTTCTCTTATTGATACGGCTTGCACGTCCCATTGCGCGAGGACGGAAACGTTTCAATGTTGGACCTTCGTTCACGAATACTTGCTCGATTACGAGCTTATTCACGTCCAATTGATAGTTATGTTCTGCATTGGCAATAGCAGAGTTCAACAATTTTTCAACCACTGGGGACGCCGATTTTGGCGTGTGGCGCAAAATTGCAATTGCTTCGCCTACTTGCTTTCCGCGGATCAAGTCGATAACGAGCTTGACTTTGCGGGGAGCGATGCGAACACTATTTGCATGAGCTTTCGCTTGCATGTTAGTACCTCCCCTCAAATGCTAAGTTCTGTATTATCGTTTGCCCGTTTTCTTGTCATCATCATGACCTTTGTACGTACGAGTAGGTGCGAACTCTCCGAACTTGTGTCCTACCATATCTTCTGTAACGTAAACTGGTACATGTTTGCGGCCATCATATACTGCAATTGTGTGACCGATGAATTGAGGAAAAATTGTGGAACGACGGGACCAAGTCTTAATTACAACTTTTTTGCTTCCTTCGTTCAAATCTTCAACTTTCTTCAAAAGGTGACCATCAATGAATGGTCCTTTTTTCAAACTGCGACCCATGTGTGAATCCTCCCTTCACGAGACCTGTTTGTTTCGCTTGTTACGTTGCTCACGTATCGAACCGAACAAATATTATTTCGTGCGACGACGAACAATATATTTATCGGAATGTTTGCCTTTTTTACGCGTTTTGTAACCGAGCGTAGGTTTGCCCCATGGAGACAATGGTGATTTACGACCGATTGGAGCGCGACCTTCACCACCACCATGTGGGTGATCAACCGGGTTCATTACTACCCCGCGGACAGTTGGACGTTTACCCAACCAACGGTTACGACCTGCTTTACCGATCTTAATAAGTTCATGGTCTTGGTTACCAACGGAACCGATAGTAGCGCGGCAAACTTTCAAGACTTTACGAACTTCACCAGAGGACAAGCGTACTGTTACATAACGATCCTCTTTACCAAGCAATTGAGCTTCCGTACCAGCTGCACGTACCAACTGAGCACCTTTACCTGGTTTCAACTCGATGTTGTGGATAACTGTACCTACTGGAATGTTCTCAAGCGGCATTGCGTTACCGATCTTGATATCAGCACCAGCTCCGGACATAACAACATCGCCGACTTTCAAGCCTTTTGGTGCGATAATGTAACGTTTCTCACCATCAGCATAGTGAATCAATGCAATGTTAGAAGTACGGTTTGGATCGTACTCAACTGTAGCAACGCGGCCTTGAATGCCATCTTTGTTACGTTTGAAATCGATAATACGATACTTACGTTTGTGACCACCGCCTTGATGGCGAGTCGTAATTTTACCTTGGTTGTTGCGGCCAGCTTTTTTGCTAAGAGGCGCAAGCAACGATTTCTCCGGCGTGCTTGTTGTGATTTCTTCGAACGTCGAAACGCTCATACCACGACGAGCCGGGGATGTCGGTTTATACTTTTTGATTGGCACTTGTTTTCCCTCCTTACTTTAAGACTTGTTTATTTATACCGTTTCAAAGAACTCAAGCGGTTTGCTGTCAGCTGTCAAAGTTACGAAAGCTTTCTTCCATTCGGAAGTGTAGCCATTGTAGCGGCCATAACGCTTAGGCTTAGCTGGAACACGCAACGTGTTCACGCTCGCTACTTTCACTTTGAAGATTTGCTCGATAGCACTCTTGACTTCTGTTTTGTTGGCACGAATGTCAACCTCAAATACGTATTTAAGGCCATCCATCATCTCAGCAGTACGCTCAGTGATGATAGGACGCTTAATGATATCACGAGGATCTTTCATTACGCGAACACCTCCTCTACCTTCGAAACAGCATCCTTCGTGATGATGAGGTTCTGGTGGCGAAGCACGTCATAAACGTTAACTCCATCAGCCGCAACCAATTTCACGGATGGGATGTTGCGAGCGGAGAGCGCCACGTTGTCGTTGTACTCAGGTACTACAACAAGCGCTTTGCGTTCCACTTTCAAGTTGTTCAAGATCGCTTGGAATTCTTTCGTTTTCGGCGCGTTCAAGCTCAACTCGTCAAGTACGATAATTTTATTTTCCAACACTTTAGAAGAAAGTGCGGATTTGATCGCCAAACGACGAACTTTTTTAGGAAGCTTATATGCATAGCTGCGTGGTGTTGGTCCGAATACTACGCCGCCGCCTTTCCATTGTGGCGAACGAATCGAACCTTGACGTGCGCGGCCAGTTCCTTTTTGTTTCCATGGCTTACGGCCACCGCCGCGAACCTCGGAACGACCTTTAACTTTGTGCGTACCTTGACGCAACGATGCAAGCTGCATCACAACTGCATCATGAAGTACATGTTTGTTAGGCTCAATCCCGAATACACTGTCAGCCAATTCAATCTCGCCAACTTGCGTACCGGAAATGTTGTACAATGCTACTTTAGGCATTCTGAGCTCCTCCTTTCCTCACACATTACTTTTTAATCGCAGATTTAACGTTAATGAAGCTGTTTTTAGGTCCTGGGATGGAGCCTTTAACGAGGATTACGTTACGTTCCGTATCCACTTTAACAACCTCAAGGTTTTGAATTGTAATTGTTACGCTACCCATATGTCCTGGAAGACGTTTGCCTTTAGGAACGCGGTTCGCTTGGATAGAACCCATGGAACCAGGGCCACGATGGTAACGGGAACCGTGGGACATAGGTCCGCGGCTTTGACCCCAACGTTGGATAACGCCGGAGAAACCTTTACCTTTAGAAATACCTGTAACGTCTACGAATTCACCTTCAGTGAACAAGTCAGCTTTCAACTCCTGGCCAACTTCGTATTGCGAAAGATCGATACCACGGTATTCCTTAATGTAGCGCTTAGGCGTTGTGTTAGCTTTTTTAGCATGTCCGATTTCTGGCTTGTTGGCACGCTTTTCTTTCTTGTCAGCAAATCCGACTTGAATTGCTTCGTAACCATCGTTCTCAAGATCTTTCTTTTGAAGAACGACACAAGGTCCAGCCTCGATAACTGTTACTGGCACAACATTACCCTCTGGAGTAAATACTTGAGTCATGCCGAGTTTTTTTCCTAAGATACCTTTCATGTTGACACCTCTTTTCCTTCCATATTCCGTTCATACTTAAGCTGTGCTTACAGCTTGATTTCGATATCTACACCGGACGGCAGGTCCAGTCGCATCAACGCATCAACAGTTTGCGGCGTTGGGTTCACGATGTCGATCAAACGCTTATGAGTGCGCATTTCGAACTGCTCGCGAGAATCCTTGTACTTATGCACCGCACGAAGAATGGTGATGATTTGCTTCTCTGTTGGCAACGGGATTGGACCGGATACTCCTGCACCGGAACGCTTAGCCGTTTCAACGATCTTCTCAGCTGATTGATCAAGAATTCTGTGGTCGTATGCTTTCAAGCGAATACGAATTTTTTGCTTTGCCATTTTATTCCCTCCTTTAATCGCCCAATTTTGCATCGGACATACTCCGTGAAAATTTTCCGTGCACACCGTCCATGGCAAAGGGGCCGGGTGTGTCGGTAACCTCTCACTTCATCGCAACGTCGACGAACAACATTCACTATTATATATAAATGTCCCGATAATTGCAAGCATTTGTAGCAAATTCGTTTATACATTTAAAATAAGAGAAGTATTACGGTATACCAAGCAACTTGGTAGTGTCGTCAGTTCATCTCAAAGTCGGCTGCTAGGCCATTATATAATGAAGAATTCATCTAATGCTACGGTAATCCATACCAGTTGACGCAAGTTTCTTCTATATAAGAAGAGATACGCTTAGAGCTTCAGCGTCGTATCATTTAATTGCTCGGCGGATGCAGCCACCTGCCGTGTTGCTTGACCTATCCCTGCAATCATTTCAATTAGTAACTCAAATTCACCTTGTATGTTATCCATAGAATGTCTGCTTGCTTCTACTTTTTCAACAATATCTAGGAATGCCCCACTCGTTTCTTCTGATTGTTCCTTAACAGATGCCACACTAGCACGCACCTCATTGATAATATGGACCACAGAGTTGTTGACCAAAGTTGAGTTCCCTATCAATTCTTCAATATCCGAGACGGTTTGCTTCGTGTGATCAGCTAACTTATTAACTTCTTTGGCTACAACAGCAAATCCTAACCCTTGTTCACCTGCACGCGCCGCCTCAATGGAAGCATTTAAGGATAACAAGTTTGTTTGATCTGCAATCTCCCTTACAGCTCCAACAATCGTTCTTATTCGTGTAGACGTGTCTTTTAACTTCATAATCCGATTTTGCATCTCATAGGCATGGTCATTAATCCGCTGAATACTTTCCGCCACTCCAGTCATTAATTGTTCTCCTGATCTGGCCATCTCTTGTGTCAAGTTTGTTGATTGTGCGGCTGCATGGACACTTTTATTAAGTTTCACCCCTTTATGACTAAGTTTAGAGATCGTATCGTTCGTTTCAGCTGCCAGTGTGGCAAGCTTTTCACTTAGCTGACTTATATTTTGCTTTAACTCTGCTTTAACCCGTTCATATTGTTGAGCCTTTTCTAAATGAAAACGTTCTTCGTAAGCATCCAACACCAACTGTTGCTCCAGATTAAATATTTTATTAAGTGCATGAATGCAATGTATTGCCCTCTCTTTATCTGGTATACGCCGCAGCACAAGATCCGTGATGATGGCCTGCAAATTTTGGAATGCTCCCATATACCATTTCGTCTCAAGTCCAATATGCTGATGGACAGCAGCAATTTTTATACGTTTTATAATGTATGGACTGTCAATTACACCATTAAACATTTCTTCTATATGGACGCGGAGCGTAGACTTCAACTTATCGACAGAACTGTGATCTCGAATCAACCTGTCCAATTGAACCACACTAATAATTGTGCTATAAAATTGAGTTGTTAATGCCTCTAGTTCCATAGAAATATAAGGCTTTAAACAGCTTAGCAACTTCAGATCCATCTCCGTCAGGTCGATCATGTTTAGTTGCTTCCATAGAGGATGTTCATCTGGTAAATTAATTTTTCCTGACGCCTCATTTAATTGCTGATCATCTATATTCCAAATAGATGCTAAGTCCTTTTTTACTTTGTTGTAATGCCCAAACGGTGTTGCGTTATCGGAAAACCATTTTGTAATAAAATTCATCAGGATGCATCCTTCCCTAAGAAGTGTACACTCTGTCCCGCAAAAATTATCCACATGTCTAAGCCGAATAGGACATTACTCCTATTATAGTCTCGGTAAATAGTCCCGTATAGGCATCCTATATATCCAAGCTGTGAATATTGTATTAGAATATTTTGAACTTATCCACATATATAAAAAAACAATCCCTTTCCATATAGAAAGGGATTGTCGTAATCAATGTCGGCTAATGCCGAGCATTCATTATTTTTGGATGGATGCAACCGCACCGGCACCTACTGTACGTCCGCCTTCACGAATCGCGAAGCGTGTTCCTTCTTCGATTGCGATTGGGCTGATCAATTTAACAGTAACTGTGATGTTGTCACCAGGCATAACCATTTCAGTGCCTTCTGGCAATTCAATGATACCTGTTACGTCAGTTGTACGGAAGTAGAACTGTGGACGGTAGCCAGTAAAGAAAGGCTTGTGACGGCCACCCTCTTCTTTAGTCAACACGTAGATTTGGGAAGTGAACTCTGTATGTGGTTTAACCGTACCTGGTTTAACCAATACTTGTCCGCGCTCGATGTTGCTGCGGTCTACACCACGAAGCAATGCGCCGATGTTGTCACCAGCTTGAGCGGAATCAAGAAGTTTACGGAACATTTCTACGCCCGTAACTACTGATTTGCGAGTTTCTTCTTGGATACCAACGATTTCGATCTCTTCGCCTACTTTAACAGTACCACGCTCTACACGACCAGTAGCAACAGTACCACGGCCAGTGATGGAGAATACGTCCTCGACAGGCATCAAGAAAGGTTTGTCAGTTTCGCGCTCTGGTTGTGGAATGTAAGTGTCGATTTGTTCGAACAATTCAACAACTTTATCAGCCCACTCACCATCTGGGTTTTGAAGAGCTTCACGAGCGGAACCACGGATGATTGGAGTGTCGTCGCCTGGGAACTCATATTCGTTCAACAAGTCGCGAACTTCCATTTCAACCAATTCAAGCAACTCTTCGTCTTCTACCATGTCGCATTTGTTCAAGAATACAACGATGTAAGGTACGCCTACTTGGCGAGACAACAAGATGTGCTCACGTGTTTGTGGCATTGGACCGTCAGCTGCGGATACAACCAAGATCGCGCCGTCCATTTGAGCAGCACCAGTGATCATGTTTTTAACGTAGTCCGCGTGACCTGGGCAGTCAACGTGTGCATAGTGACGAGCTGGAGTTTCGTACTCTACGTGTGCTGTAGAGATTGTGATACCGCGCTCGCGCTCCTCTGGAGCTTTATCGATTTGATCAAATGCTACTGCAGCACCGCCATAACGTTTGGACAATACTGTAGTGATTGCAGCTGTCAAAGTTGTTTTACCGTGGTCAACGTGACCGATAGTACCGATGTTAACATGCGGTTTATTACGTTCAAATTTTGCCTTTGCCATTTTGAACAATTCCTCCTTAATAGTGGAATAATATATGGGATTGAAGGTCGAGTATGAAGATTAAATCAACTCCCCGACCTTGTGTAAACTTGGATTAAGCAGTTAAATTACTCCGTGCCTTTATGCTTCGAAATAATCTCTTCCGAAATGCTGCGTGGAACTTCTTCATAGTGCGAAAGCTCCATGGAGAATACGCCACGGCCTTGTGTACCAGAACGGAGAGTTGTGGAATATCCAAACATCTCAGCGAGAGGTACCTTAGCACGAATAATTTGAGCTCCTGAACGAGTATCCATACCTTCGATACGACCACGACGGGAATTCAACATCCCCATAACGTCGCCCATGTACTCTTCAGGAACAGTAACTTCAACTTTCATGATTGGCTCAAGCAAGACAGGATTACACTTGTCTTTAGCGGCTTTAAGCGCCATCGAACCGGCAATCTTAAACGCCATTTCACTGGAGTCAACATCATGATAAGATCCGTCGAAAATAGTTGCTTTAATATCAACGAGTGGGAAGCCGGCAAGTACACCGTTCTTCATCGACTCTTCGATACCAGCTTGAACTGGAGCGATGTATTCACGAGGAACGACACCACCGACAACTTTATTTTCGAATTCAAAGCCTGCGCCCGGCTCTTGTGGTGCGAACTCGATCCATACGTGTCCGTATTGACCGCGACCACCAGATTGGCGTACAAACTTACCTTCGACTTTAGCGCCAGTTTTGAATGTTTCACGGTAAGCAACTTGTGGTTTACCAACATTCGTGTCAACCTTAAACTCACGACGCATACGGTCAACGATGATCTCCAAGTGAAGCTCACCCATACCAGCCAAAATAGTTTGGCCAGTCTCTTCATCTGTATGTGCACGCAGAGTTGGATCTTCCTCTGTCAATTTGCTCAAAGCAACACCCATTTTATCTTGGTCAGCTTTGGTTTTAGGCTCTACTGCGATTTCGATTACCGGATCAGGGAAGTTCATGGATTCCAAGATTACCGGGTTCTTCTCATCACAAAGTGTATCGCCTGTACCTGTATCTTTCAAGCCTACCGCAGCTGCGATATCGCCGGAGTATACTACGTCGATTTCTTCACGGCTGTTAGCGTGCATTTGAAGGATACGGCCGATACGCTCACGTTTGCCTTTTGTAGCATTCAACACATAAGAACCGGAGCTCAATACGCCTGAATACACACGGAAGAACGTAAGTTTACCAACATAAGGGTCAGTCATAATCTTAAACGCAAGCGCCGAGAACGGCTCTTCGTCAGAAGAATGACGGATCGCTTCTTCACCATCTTCAAGATGACCTTTAATATCAGGTACATCAAGTGGGGATGGCAAGTAGTCAACAACTGCGTCAATCATCAATTGAACGCCTTTGTTTCTGTAAGAAGAACCACATACTACTGGGAAGATTTGAACGGAACAAACACCTTTACGGAGAGCAGCCTTAATTTCTTCAACCGTTGGCTCTTCACCTTCGAGGTATTTCATCATCAATTCTTCGTCGAGTTCTGCAACCTTCTCAACTAATTCCATACGAAGTTCAGCCACTTGCTCTTTGAACTCAGCAGGAATTTCTGTAATTTCGACATCACGACCGAGGTCATCTTTGAAGATGTGAGCAACTTGCTCTACCAAGTCAATGATACCAACAAAATCATTCTCAGCGCCGATAGGCAATTGAATCGCAACAGCGTTCGCTTGCAAACGATCTTTCATGGACTCGATAACGTTGAGGTAATCAGCGCCAATGATGTCCATTTTGTTAACGTAAGCAATACGAGGTACACCGTAACGGTCAGCTTGACGCCATACCGTCTCGGATTGCGGCTCTACGCCTTCTTTTGCAGAGAATACGCCTACGGCTCCGTCCAATACGCGAAGGGAACGCTCAACCTCTACTGTGAAGTCAACGTGACCCGGAGTATCGATGATATTAACACGATGGCCTTTCCACTGCGCTGTAGTCGCAGCGGAAGTGATCGTGATACCACGTTCTTGTTCTTGTTCCATCCAGTCCATTGTTGCTGCACCTTCGTGCACCTCACCAATCTTGTGAGTACGGCCTGTGTAATACAAGATACGCTCCGTTGTTGTTGTCTTACCAGCATCGATGTGAGCCATGATCCCGATGTTACGCGTATTTGCCAAGGAGAACTGTCTTGCCATGGTTGGATCTCCCTTCAAATATGAGTTGGTTAAATGCGAATAGCTTTAACTCAATCCTACCAACGGTAGTGAGCAAATGCTTTGTTCGCTTCAGCCATTTTGTGCGTATCTTCGCGTTTCTTAACAGCTGCTCCAGTGTTGTTGGAAGCATCGATAATCTCTGCTGCCAAACGCTCTTGCATTGTTTTTTCACCGCGGTTACGCGAGTAGTTAACCAACCAACGTAATCCCAAGGATGTACGGCGTTCTGGCTTAACTTCTACTGGTACTTGATAGTTAGATCCGCCTACACGGCGAGCTTTAACTTCCAGAACCGGCATGATGTTCTTGATTGCTGCTTCAAACACTTCCATAGGGTCTTTACCCGTACGCTCTTCAATGGACTTGAAAGCATCATACAGAATAGTTTGAGCAACACCACGTTTACCATCGATCATAACACGATTGATTAGGCGAGTAACCAACTTGCTGTTGTATACCGGATCTGGCAACACGTCGCGCTTAGTAACTGGTCCTTTGCGTGGCATGTGTATCCCCCTTTCCACGTGAGTTCATGAATATATCATGAAACTATTAATTATTTTTTAACTTTAGGACGCTTCGTACCGTATTTGGAACGAGCTTGCATACGGTTGTTCACACCAGCAGTGTCCAATGCACCGCGAACGATGTGGTAGCGAACACCCGGAAGGTCCTTAACACGGCCACCGCGCACGAGCACGACACTATGCTCTTGCAGGTTATGTCCGATACCGCCGATATACGCCGTTACCTCTACACGGTTCGTCAAGCGAACACGAGCATATTTACGAAGTGCGGAGTTCGGTTTTTTCGGAGTCATTGTACCTACACGAGTACATACACCACGTTTTTGAGGCGCGCTCAAATCAGTCTCAGCACGTTTCAGGGCGTTAAACCCTTTTTGCAATGCTGGGGATTTGGATTTTGTTACTTTAGCTTTGCGGCCTTTGCGAACTAATTGGTTAATAGTTGGCATGTTGCCACCCCCTTCCCATGTTATTAACACCTTTAACAATTCACTCTTTTAAGTCCACAGATCCAGGCGGTTCATAAATGAGCAAATGAAAAGTTTTTGCCTCGGAAACTATTCCGTCATCCTTAACAAAAACATCGGTTACTTACTCTTCGACTATCGCTGCCATAGCAGCTCCAACTTCAATGCCACACATCTTGCCCAGTTCCACCATTGAGCTTATTTCAATAAGCTTAATGTTTCTCTTGCGGCAAAGGGATACGATCTTATTAAGAAGCTTCGTATCGGCATCTAGTGCAACATACACTTCAGTGGCAAAACCTTGTTCAACCATCTTAAGTGTCTGCTTGCTCCCAATCTTAACTTTAGCATCCTGTAGACTCTTTTCATTAGACATGAATCTTAATCCTCCAAAAGTACAGGCATCCGTCTTGGGCACACTACGACATTTTAGCATTTTGAGATTATGCTGTCAAGCACTTTCTCTTCTAATGCTAATCGTTTAATATTTGGGCACAAAAAGCATTCTATCAAGAATCGGCCCCTATGTCGAGTAAAATATTAAACAAGTAATAAATAAAATGATTACATATCGCTGTGCTTCATACATGAAAAAGCCGCCGATTACTGTTACTTAGACGCAACAGTAATCGGACGTCTTCTTTATCATTAGGCTGAACTTATTCAGTTGCGCCTACACCTGCATGCTCAAGCGTTTCTTCCGTTTGCTCATCCAAAGGGTTGATCAGCTTAACACTGCGGTAACGGTTCATACCTGTACCAGCAGGGATCAGCTTACCGATAATAACGTTCTCTTTCAGACCGAGCAATTGGTCGACTTTACCTTTGATAGCAGCATCCGTCAAGACACGAGTAGTCTCTTGGAAGGAAGCCGCGGACAAGAAGGAATCTGTCTCCAAGGAAGCTTTTGTAATCCCAAGCAATACGGGTTTAGCAACAGCCGGTTCTTTATCAGACAAGATAGCATCTTTGTTAGCAGACTCGTATTCATGCATATCAACGAAGGCGCCAGGTAACAGAACCGTGTCCCCATTATCGATGATACGAATTTTGCGAAGCATTTGTCGAATCATAACCTCAACGTGCTTATCGTTGATTTCAACCCCTTGGTTCCGGTATACGCGTTGAACTTCCTGAAGGATATAGTTCTGAACGCCTCGGATACCTTTGATGCGCAGCATCTCTTTAGGGTCAATCGAACCTTCTGTAATCTCGTCGCCCGCCTCGATCGTCTGACCTTCATGTACACGAATACGAGAGCCATAGCTTGCAGCATAGACTTTAGTCTCTGCTTCACCTTGGACTTCCACTTCGCGACGGTCTTTCGTTTCGCGGATTTCTTTGATTACACCATCAATTTCGGAAATAGTTGCTTGACCTTTAGGATTACGGGCCTCGAACAACTCCTGGATACGCGGCAAACCTTGTGTAATATCATCACCGGCAACACCGCCGGTATGGAACGTACGCATCGTCAACTGTGTTCCTGGTTCACCGATAGATTGAGCAGCGATTATGCCAACTGCTTCCCCGATCTCTACATGCTTACCTGTTGCCAAGTTACGGCCGTAACAAATCTTACATACGCCATGACGAGCGCGGCAGCTAAGTACGGAACGAATTTGCAGTTTCTTCACGCCAGACTTCACGATCTCTTCGGCTTTGTCGGAATCGATCAGTTCATTGCGGTTAACAATGATCTCACCTGTCTCAGGATGCTTGATCGTTTGGAAGGAGTAACGCCCTTCGATACGGTCATACAATCCTTCGATAACCTCTTTGCCGTCAGAGATGTCGCTTACCAAGAAGCCTTTATCTGTTCCGCAATCGTCTTCGCGTACGATAACGTCTTGGGCAACGTCAACGAGACGACGGGTCAAGTAACCCGAATCCGCTGTACGAAGCGCCGTATCCGCCAAACCTTTACGCGCACCATGCGTCGAGATAAAGTATTCCAAGACCGTAAGGCCTTCACGGAAGTTCGACTTAATTGGCAATTCGATAATACGACCCGATGGATTCGCCATCAAACCACGCATACCGCCGAGCTGTGTGATCTGCGATTTGTTACCGCGGGCTTTGGAGTCCACCATGAGCATAATCGAATTGTAACGATCCATCGATTTCATCAAAATATCAGTAATTTGGTCTTTTGTTTTGGACCAAACTTCGATAACACGGTCATAACGCTCATCATTCGTGATCAGACCACGACGATATTGGTTCGTAATGACTTTGACTTTCTCTTCGGATTCTTTCAGAATTTCAACTTTCTCTGGCGGAACGATAACGTCCGACACCGCGATGGAAATACCAGCACGTGTAGAGTAAGTGAATCCAAGCTGCTTGATATCATCCAAAATAACAGCCGTTTTGGTTGTATGGAAGATTTCGAAGCAACGGGCAATAATTTGACCCAAGTAGTCTTTACCAACTGCTCCGGTCTGTGGAACTTCCATCATGTACTCACGGATGTTCGCACCTTTATCGTATACAAAGTAATGATCCGGTGTTCCCTCGAACAAGTTGCGCTTAGTTGGCTCATTGATGTAAGGGAAATCAGCCGGGAAGATTTCGTTAAAGATAATACGTCCAATCGTCGTAATCATGAACGCATTTTGTTGTTTCTCTGTGAAGTTAGTCTTGCCAAGCGCCTTAACCGGAATGGCTACACGCGCATGCAAGGATGCTGTACCCCGTTGGTATGCGGATACGGCTTCATTCACATGAGAGATGATCATACCTGAACCTTTAGCCTCTTTGTTATCCATCGTCAAGAAGTGAGATCCAAGGACCATATCCTGAGATGGCGTAACGACAGGTTTACCGTCTTTAGGGTTCAAGATGTTACCGGATGCGAGCATCAACAAGCGAGCTTCCGCTTGCGCTTCTGCAGACAATGGTACGTGAACAGCCATTTGGTCACCGTCAAAGTCCGCATTGTATGCTGTACATACGAGTGGATGAAGCTTAATTGCACGTCCTTCAACCAGAATCGGTTCAAATGCTTGAATACCGAGTCTATGAAGGGTAGGAGCGCGGTTCAAGAGTACTGGATGTTCACGGATAACTTGCTCCAGAACGTCCCATACTTCTGGGCTTACGCGTTCTACTTTACGCTTTGCACTCTTAATATTGTGAGCCAAGCCTTTGTTCACGAGTTCTTTCATAACAAACGGCTTGAACAATTCCAAGGCCATTTCTTTAGGCAGACCACATTGATACATCTTAAGGCTAGGTCCTACAACGATAACGGAACGACCTGAGTAGTCAACACGTTTACCGAGCAAGTTCTGACGGAAACGACCTTGTTTACCTTTGAGCATGTGGCTCAACGATTTCAAAGGACGGTTACCAGGGCCCGTAACAGGACGGCCACGACGACCGTTGTCGATCAGAGCATCTACAGCTTCTTGAAGCATACGCTTCTCATTCTGTACGATGATGTCTGGAGCGCCAAGATCCAACAAACGTTTCAAACGGTTGTTCCGGTTAATAACACGACGGTACAGATCATTTAAGTCGGAAGTCGCAAAACGACCACCATCCAATTGAACCATCGGACGTAATTCAGGCGGAATAACTGGCAAAACGTCAAGAATCATCCAATCCGGGCAGTTACCCGAGTTTCGGAAAGCTTCGATTACTTCGAGACGCTTAATCGCACGGTTACGGCGTTGACCTTGAGCCGTACGCAGCTCTTCTCTCAGCATTTCGAGTTCTTTATCCAGATCGAGATCCTGCAACAACTTCTTAACCGCTTCTGCTCCCATTCCGGCATGGAACGCATGTCCATACTTTTCACGGTAGCTGCGATATTCCTTCTCGGACAAGAGTTGTTTCTTCTCCAAAGGAGTATCACCTTGATCTGTAACTACGTAGGAAGCGAAATAAATGATCTCTTCCAAGGAACGTGGAGACATATCAAGCGCCAAGCCCATGCGGGATGGGATACCTTTGAAATACCAGATATGTGATACAGGAGCTGCCAATTCAATATGACCCATACGCTCGCGGCGTACCTTTTGACGTGTTACTTCAACACCGCAACGGTCACAGACTACACCTTTATAACGAACACGTTTGTACTTACCACAGTGACATTCCCAGTCTTTCGTCGGTCCAAAAATCTTTTCACAGAACAAGCCCTCTTTCTCTGGCTTGAGCGTACGATAGTTAATCGTCTCTGGCTTCTTGACCTCGCCGCGGGACCATGAGCGAATCTTCTCGGGAGAGGCGAGCCCGATCTTCATAAATTCAAAATTGTTGACGTCCATCTAGGAGCGACCCTCCTTAATCTGTACTTGAGATCACCGTCTACTTGAAATAGACGGCCTAGTGAACTTCGGTCTATTTCGAGAGAGCGTCTTGACCCGGAAATCAGTGATTTCCAGAATAGACGGCCAATATCGTGTAACGATGGCAGTCAGCATCTTGCTGTCTACCATCGTTAGCACGAGTATTACTATTATTCGATTGCGTAGTCATCTTCCAAGCCCAAGTTCAGCTTGTCTTGAGGCGCTTCTTCATCCTCATCGAATTCACGCATTTCGATTTCTTCTTCGTTTTCAGTCAAGATCTTAACGTCCATACCTAAGCTTTGCAGCTCTTTAATCAAAACTTTGAATGATTCAGGAACGCCTGGCTCCGGTACATTCTCACCTTTAACGATGGATTCGTAAGTCTTCACGCGGCCGACTACGTCATCAGACTTGACTGTAAGAATTTCTTGCAATGTATATGCCGCACCATATGCTTCAAGTGCCCATACTTCCATCTCACCGAAGCGCTGTCCACCGAACTGTGCTTTACCACCAAGCGGCTGCTGCGTAACGAGTGAATATGGTCCAGTAGAACGAGCATGAATCTTATCGTCAACCATGTGTGCCAGTTTGATCATGTACATGACACCGACGGTAACTTCACGTTCGAACGATTCTCCGGTTCGACCATCATACAAGACAGTCTTACCATTACGTTGCATACCTGCTTCTTCCATCGTATCAAACACGTCATACTCTGTTGCACCGTCAAATACCGGTGTCGCAGCATGGAAGCCAAGATATCGAGCAGCCATACCCAAGTGAACCTCGAGTACCTGACCGATATTCATACGGGAAGGAACGCCCAACGGGTTCAATACAACTTGAACTGGTGTTCCATCTGGCAGGAATGGCATATCTTCTTCTGGCAAGATACGAGCGATGACACCCTTGTTACCGTGACGTCCCGCCATCTTATCGCCTTCAGAGATTTTACGTTTTTGAGCGATGTATACACGTACGAGTTGATTAACACCCGGCGGCAGCTCATCGCCATTTTCACGAGTAAACACTTTAACGTCAACAACGATACCGTCAGTACCATGTGGTACGCGGAGTGATGTATCACGTACTTCACGTGCTTTCTCACCAAAAATAGCATGCAAGAGGCGTTCTTCTGCTGTCAGTTCTGTAACACCTTTAGGGGTTACTTTACCAACGAGAATGTCCCCTGCTTTGATCTCTGCGCCGACACGGATAATTCCGCGCTCGTCGAGATTTTTCAACGCTTCTTCCCCTACGTTTGGAATATCACGCGTAATTTCTTCCGGTCCGAGCTTCGTATCACGTGCTTCAGACTCATATTCTTCGATATGAATCGAAGTATATACGTCTTCTTTCACAAGCTTCTCGGAGAGAAGAATCGCATCCTCGTAGTTGTAACCTTCCCACGTCATAAACGCAACGACAACGTTACGTCCAAGCGCCAATTCGCCCATTTCAGTGGAAGGTCCATCCGCCAAAATATCGCCAACTTTGACAATATCGCCTTTACGAGCAAGCGGACGTTGGTTGATGCACGTTCCTTGGTTAGAACGCATAAATTTCTGTAACTTATGTTTAACAAGATCACCGCGAACCTCGCGGCCGTCAATTACTTCAATATGACGAACATTGATCTCATTGGAGCTGACACGTTCCACAATCCCGTTAATTTTGGACACGATGCACACACCGGAGTCCTTAGCGGATTTGTGTTCCATTCCCGTACCTACGAACGGCGCTTGCGGTATCAGAAGCGGTACCGCCTGGCGTTGCATGTTTGATCCCATGAGCGCACGGTTGGAGTCATCGTTCTCGAGGAACGGAATGAGCGCTGTCGCAACTGACACAACCTGCTTAGGAGATACATCCATGTAATCTACACGATCGGTAGGCATCGTCAAAATGTTGTCTGATTGTTTGTTGTAACGAACAATCGCTGTCTCATCACGGAATGTACCATCATCATTTAATGGCGCATTCGCTTGGGCAACAACATAGTTGTCTTCTTCGTCTGCTGTCATGTAATCGATATGATCGGTTACACGACCAGTCTTCGGATCTACCCAACGATACGGTGCCTCAATGAAGCCATACTCGTTCACACGTGCAAACGTGGACAAGGAGTTGATCAAACCGATGTTCGGTCCCTCTGGGGTCTCGATCGGACACATACGTCCATAGTGCGACGGATGGACGTCACGAACTTCAAAGCCCGCGCGCTCACGCGTCAGACCACCAGGTCCGAGTGCAGATAGACGACGTTTGTGTGTTAATTCAGCCAGTGGGTTCGTCTGATCCATAAACTGCGACAACTGGGAGCTTCCGAAGAACTCCTTAATCGAAGCAATTACTGGGCGAATGTTGATCAATGCTTGCGGCGTGATCACATTAGCATCCTGAATGGACATCCGCTCGCGCACAACACGTTCCATACGAGACAATCCGATACGGAATTGGTTCTGCAACAATTCACCTACTGAGCGCAAACGACGATTACCGAGATGGTCGATGTCGTCCGTGCTGCCGATGCCATGCAGCAAATCGATAAAGTAGTTAATCGATGCGATAATATCCGCAGGCGTAATATGTTTAACGGACTTGTCAATCAAGCCGTTGGCAATAACTTTCACGATTTTTCCGTCTTCAATTGGAGAGTATACATCAATACATTGGAGCGGAATATCATCCGAATCCAACACACCGCCGGCAACCTGATAAGTCTTAAAGCCGACATTGCTCTCAAGACGCGGTAAAATTTCGTCCAGCAAACGACGGTCAATCATTTGACCTGCTTCTGCAACGATCTCTCCCGTATCTGGATCAACAAGTGTTTGTGCTAACTTTTGATTGAAGAGTCGGTTTTTAATGTGAAGCTTTTTATTTATTTTGTAACGACCGACATTCGCCAGATCGTAACGCTTCGGATCAAAGAAACGGGCAATCAGCAAGCTTCTAGCGTTTTCCAACGTAGGAGGCTCACCTGGACGAAGCCGCTCGTAAATTTCAATGAGCGCTTTCTCCGTTGAATCCGTGTTGTCTTTGTCCAGCGTATTACGAATATATTCGTCGTGACCGAGCAATTCTAAAATTTGCTCGTCAGTTCCAAAACCAAGTGCGCGAAGCAGCACAGTTACCGGAATTTTACGTGTGCGGTCGATACGAACGTAAATGATGTCTTTTGCGTCGGTTTCAAGTTCAAGCCACGCACCGCGGTTAGGAATAACCGTAGCTGTGTATGTCTTCTTACCGTTCTTGTCAACCTTCGTACTGAAATAGACACTCGGGGAACGAACTAACTGGCTGACAATGACACGTTCCGCACCGTTGATGATGAACGTTCCTGTTTCCGTCATGAGTGGGAAATCACCCATAAATACTTCTTGTTCCTTCACTTCGCCGGTGTCTTTGTTGAGAAGTCGCACCTTCACACGGAGTGGTGCCGCATATGTTACATCGCGTTCCTTAGAATCATCGACCGAATATTTCGGTTCACCTAAGCTGTAATCGATAAACTCCAGAACGAGATTACCTGTGAAATCCTGAATCGGAGATATGTCTTGGAACATCTCTCGCAATCCTTCATCCAAAAACCATTGGTACGATTTCTGTTGGATTTCAATCAAGTTCGGAACTTCGAGAACCTCTTTGATGCGCGCATAGCTGCGCCGAGTGCGTCGTCCATAATGAACAAGATGTCCTGCCAACTTATACTCACCCCTCATGTCTACTTAAAAAATGGATTGCGAATCCTTTTCGATATCCTTTATAATAAAGTCCACGAAAGAGACTCAGAAAACGTGATAAAATGGAAAAAGAGGGACAAAAAGAAAAACGCACGTTCACGACAAAACGCAAGTTGCGATGGACGCCGTTTCTCCGTGCCGTCGTTTCTGGGTTGTCTCACTACACTTCATATCGATAGATTTACCCAAAATGTAAACATTATACGTCATATAACGAAAATGTATGCATCCTTTTCAAAAAAAGGCTTGACATTTTAGCAAAGTAAAGACATGAAGTCCATCCTAATACTGACATTTTATAATAATACCACATTGGGCATGCGCAGTCAACTTAGAATTGAGATTTTCATACTTATTTTCATATTGTAATTCATCCCAGTTCTTTTGTCGCCCTAAATACACGGTACCCTTTGTCCTTAACAACTTCCGTTACTTGCCCTTCACCAAAGAGCGTCAGCAGCTTCGCCTCAGCTGAGGGAGCCCCTTGCTTCTTCTGAATAACAATCCATAAGCACCCACCTGCGTTCAAATGCTCATAAGATTCCTCAAAAATGCGATGCACTACCTCTTTGCCTGCTCGAATTGGCGGATTCGTTATAATAACATCAAAGCGAAGCTCACCCAATGCTGTTAAACCATCGCTTGCTTGAATCGTTACATTAGAGATCCCGTTCGCAGCTGCATTCTCGCGCGCTAACGCCAACGCCCGATCATTTACGTCCACCATCACAACATGGCCTTCAGAAGCCAATTTAGCTGCCGTTAACCCGATAGGCCCATAACCACAACCAACATCAAGCACCTTCGCATTCGATGGTATATCTAACTGTTCGATTAATACTCTACTACCATAATCAATGCTATCTTTTGAAAATACGCCAGCATCGGACACAAATCTCAGCGGGTAGCCCCGCAATGTAAATTGCAGTTGCTTGCGATCATGACCAACTTCCTGATGCTTGCTATAATAGTGTGCCATATGTCCACCTCCATCATCGGTAAGCACGTGCGTTCATTGTCTAGGGCGCGTCATAACTACGAGGATTACCAAGACTTCTCTTTCGTATCCTAGACAACAAACCCCTTGAAGATTCTTCAAGGGGTTTGTACTTACAGAAGTGGTTATTACTTCACTTCTACAGATGCGCCTGCTTCTTCAAGCTTAGCTTTGATAGCTTCAGCGTCTTCTTTGCTTACTTTTTCTTTGATTGCTTTAGGAGCGTTGTCTACTACTTCTTTAGCTTCTTTCAAGCCAAGACCAGTGATTTCGCGAACTACTTTGATAACGTTGATCTTACCAGCGCCAGCGCTAGTCAAGATTACGTCGAATTCGGATTGCTCTGCTGCTGCTTCTGCTCCGCCACCAGCTACAACTGCTACTGGAGCAGCTGCTGTTACGCCGAATTCTTCTTCGATTGCTTTAACAAGATCATTCAATTCCAATACGGACATGCCTTTAATGGCTTCCAAGATTTGCTCTTTGCTCATTATAGTAACCTCCATCAATGTTTTCATATTTTATGATACTGCCGCTAGATTCCAATAGAAGGCGTTGCTTACGCTTCGGCTTCGTTCTTCTCTGCGACTGCTTTGACTGCCAATGCAAAGTTGCGCACAGGAGCTTGGAGCACGCTGAGCAACATGGACAACAAACCATCGCGGGAAGGCAATGCTGCCAACGCTTTGATTTGGTCAACGTCTACAACGCGACCTTCTACTATACCACCTTTGATTTCAAGGGCTTCGTTTTTCTTTGCGAAATCGTTCAAGATTTTCGCAGGAGCAACTGCGTCTTCACGGCTGAATGCGATTGCTGTAGGACCAGTCAATGCTTCGTCAAGTTCAGTCAACTCAGCTGCAGCAGTAGCACGACGAACCAATGTATTT
Source organism: Paenibacillus taiwanensis DSM 18679 (assembly GCF_000425125.1). Classification (GTDB taxonomy): domain Bacteria; phylum Bacillota; class Bacilli; order Paenibacillales; family Paenibacillaceae; genus Paenibacillus_B; species Paenibacillus_B taiwanensis. Next base: position 22,586 of record NZ_AULE01000004.1, on the reverse strand, counting down.
TTCAATACTTGGAACTCGATACCAGCTTCACGAAGTTGCTTACGAAGTTCTGTCACTTGCGCAACGCTCAAACCACGGTAGTCAGCAACAACTGTTGTCACGCTATCACGCAATTTACCAGCAATCTCGGTAACAGCTTGTTGTTTGGATTCAATCACTTTCGCGTTTGCCACTCGATACACCTCCTACATATTTCATGATCAACCGTATTACATCCGTTCTTCCTACCCGAGCATGAGAAAAGCCTCTGTAGCTAACTACAGAGGCATTACGAAGCGATTGGTGTACGAGGTACGTATACAACGCACACCTTCGCACTCAGTCTATTCGAACACCTCGGTAGGGGATTAAGCCTCTCGGCACCTACTGTCTACGGTACGATTATTCAATGTTATTTACGTCGTCATTAACAACTCTATTAGAGTAACACGTCCAGTCGAACCATGTCAACCGTATCCGTTACTTACCAATTGAGCAGCATTTATCTTAACGATAAGTTGCAGTGTTAACGCGAGCTGCAGGGCCCATCGTCGAAGAGATCGCGATGTTTTTCATGTATACACCTTTAGCCGCTGCCGGCTTAGCACGGTTCAATGCATCGATCAAAGCTTTCAAGTTGTCATTCAACTGTTCAGCACTGAAAGATACTTTACCGATAGGTGCGTGAATTTGGCCTGCTTTATCCAGACGATACTCGATTTTACCAGCTTTAATTTCTTGAACAGCTTTAGTAACATCAAAAGTAACCGTACCGGCTTTAGGGTTAGGCATGAGACCTTTACCACCAAGGATACGTCCCAATTTACCTACTTCACTCATCATGTCTGGTGTTGCTACGCAGACATCGAAGTCGAACCAACCTTGTTGAATTTTGTTGATGAGCTCTTGGTCGCCAACATAATCCGCACCAGCTGCTTCTGCTTCTTTCACTTTCTCGCCTTTTGCAAACACGAGAACGCGTTTAGTTTTACCAGTACCGTGTGGCAATACAACTACACCACGAACAGCCTGATCTTGTTTACGAGGGTCTACACCCAAACGAACAGCCACTTCAACTGTTTCGTCAAATTTCGCTGCTGCTGCTTTCTTCACCAATTCAATGGCTTCAGAAGCTTCATAAGTTGCTTCTTTGTCGATCAACTTTGCAGCTTCAACATATTTTTTACCATGAGATGCCATGTTCTTTTCCTCCTTTGTGGTAGTAACGGATTAACCTCCCACTGCGTACGAAGACGGGAATTAGTCTTCTACTACGATACCCATGCTGCGAGCTGTACCTTCAACCATACGCATTGCTGCTTCAACGGAAGCTGCATTCAGGTCAGCCATTTTCTGTTCAGCGATTTGACGAACTACGTCGCGCTTAACAGTTGCTACTTTTTTCTTGTTAGGTTCGCCGGAACCTTTCTCTACCTTAGTTGCTACTTTCAACAAAACAGCAGCCGGTGGAGTTTTAGTGATGAACGTAAAGGAACGGTCTTCGAATACAGAAATCTCAACTGGAATAATCAAACCAACTTGATCTGCTGTTCTCGCATTAAATTCCTTTGTGAACGCCATGATGTTAACCCCTGCTTGACCCAATGCTGGACCTACAGGAGGTGCAGGATTCGCCTTACCCGCTGGAATTTGCAACTTGACCACTTTAATGACTTTCTTTGCCACGTGGAACACCTCCTTGCGCTAGTTATGCGGTCTTCGGCACAAACGTGCTTATCCGCAACAGAAACCGATAAGATCTATTAAATCTTCTCCACTTGGTGGTAATCCAACTCAAGCGGGGTTTCTCGACCAAACATGTTTACGTGAACCTTAAGCTTCTGCTTCTCGGTCACGATTTCTTCGACTGTACCAACAAAGTTCGCAAAAGGACCAACTTTGATGCGCACTGATTCTTTCAGTTCGAACTCAACCGTCATTCTCGGTTCTTCCATGCCCATTGTTTTCAGAATCTGTTCAACTTCTTCTGGAAGCAATGCAGTCGGCTTGGAACCCGAGCCTGTGGAACCGACAAATCCAGTTACGCCTGGCGTATTACGCACAACGTACCAAGACTCATCCGTTTGAACCATTTCAACAAGAACATAACCTGGGTAAACTTTACGCATGACAGTCTTCTTCTTACCGTCTTTGTTTACCAGCTCTTCTTCCATCGGAACAAGAACGCGGAATATCTTGTCTTCCATGCCCATGGATTCGACGCGCTTTTCCAAATTGGCTTTGACTTTGTTTTCATACCCTGAATAGGTATGGACAACGTACCATCTTTTTTCCATACTGAAGCCACCTTGGGACTTTTATTAAATAATCGCTTCGACGATCGCAGAGATCCCGATGTCCAGGACCCAAAAATAGAGCGTAACAAAGATGACCGTGGACAATACGACGATCGTATAGCTTGTCAACTCTTTACGGTTGGGCCAGCGAACCTTCTTTAATTCGCCCCAGCTGTCGGCAAAGAAGGAAAACATAGAACCAAAACTACGTTTCACATTTCCTAAGAAAGCCACGGACTACACCTCCACCTGACTTATCTTGTTTCGCGATGAGAAGTATGCTCGTTGCAGAACTTGCAGAATTTCTTCAACTCGATGCGGTCTGGGTGATTACGTTTGTTCTTCGTAGTTGTATAGTTGCGTTGTTTGCAGCCAGTGCAAGCCATCGTAACAATTACCCGCATGTTGTACACCTCCTGAAGACACCTTTTTAGATAAAGAAGCGTCGGAATATATTCCTAAAAACGTACGCATATTTAGGGCTACCCAAAACACTTTATCACATAGGGTATTTCATGTCAATGAAAAGATATTGACGCAATAGGTGTTCTGCCCCTTGCTCTATCATATACAATGCTGGAATATAACTCAAAGGTTCGCTTTTCCAATCGTCTCTTTCCCATTATGGTATAAAGCGGTTTGAGTTAAACCCCACATGGTTAACTTCACCTGATCAGCAGGCGTGAACTTGTCATTTCTGATAATCAACATGTCGGTTCAAAAAAAAGAAAGTGCCCGATGACTGCGTGTTATCACGTGTCCTGAACACTTCCATTATATCGATTCTCCACCATCGCGCACTTCCAAATATCTTTCTAGCTTCCGCTTCACACGCTGTAGGGCATTGTCTATAGACTTCACATGTCGGTCGAGATCCACTGCAATCTCCTGATAGGATCTGCCGTCCAAATATAGCATAAGCACCTTTCGTTCAAGGTCGCTTAATATTTCAGACATCTTGTCTTCAAGGCCAACAAATTCTTCTTGATTAATAATAAGCTCTTCAGGGTCTGATACACGAGAACCTCCGATAACGTCCAATAGTGTCCGGTCGGAATCCTCGTCGTAAATGGGTTTGTCCAAGGAGACGTAAGAATTAAGTGGAATGTGCTTCTGTCGCGTAGCAGTCTTAATCGCAGTTATGATCTGTCTCGTAATACAGAGTTCAGCAAATGCTTTGAACGATGCGAGCTTGTCTCCCTTAAAATCTCGTATAGACTTGTACAGTCCAATCATACCTTCCTGCACAATGTCCTCCCGGTCAGCGCCGATCAGAAAATAGGAGCGTGCCTTCGCACGTACAAAATTCCGATATTTGTTAATCAGATATTCCAGTGCATCGCCGTCACCTTCGCGAACCGCGTCTACAAGCTGTTCATCTGTCAACTTATCGTATGGAAACGTGCTTATTTCTTTGAGGTCAACACTCACTAGCAATCCCTCCGGCCTGCAACGCAATCCACCCGTTACATAAGATACCCCGCTTCGCATATTGTTCTGTATGTACATGAACATCAGGCTAATAAGCATTGGGTCTGTTCTGTTGATAGAATCGGTAGTCCTTCAAACTGACTATCGTTTCCAAAACTGTTGAAATAGCTAATCCGACAAAATGATAGATTCAGTATATATGAATAGCTTCCCAAGCGTCAACCGCGAGAATACTGGACACTACAAGAAAAAGAGGGCTTTTGAACGTATGAACACTTTTGGCAACTTAAGAAACAACATACGTTTCAGTAAAAAAGTGCTAGTCTGTGCAAAGCTACTCTATTTTATCGCCCCTCCGCAGACGCTCCAGCTTCAGCATTACGTCGAGACTTAATTTGTCCTCGAGCGGATTACGCTTGATTGGCCGCAGCGCTTGCTCCTTAATCTGCACTTCCACCTCACGTCGCGCCTGCTCGATGACGATTCGAAGTTCACGCGCCGATACACGTAGCGCGCCCAGTGCAAAAATGACATTTTGCTCCGTCATATCTGACGTGGCCACATAGATGGTGCGGCGGCGATGCTTCAGCTCGCGCACGAGTCTTTCGATGCATTCATCCGCCGTTTCCTTCTCCTTTGTGAAACTAACCGTCACGTCACCTTGCTTGTAAGTTGCTCCAATGCCCGGAACGCGATAAGCATCGAATACGGCAATGACACGTCTGCCAGAATAGGCCTGATAATCCGTAAGCATATCCAACAGACGATCACGCGCCTCCTCCAGCTTCGTATCCGCCAGCTTCTTCAGTTCAGACCATGCGCCGATCATGTTATATCCGTCTACCAGTAGCACGTCGCGCCAATCTGCCTGTTGTTGCATCGCGATTAGCCTCTACGACGGCGTACAACCTCATACATGACGATGCCCGCTGCCACCGATGCATTCAGGGAATTAATACGCCCCGCCATTGGCAGCTTTAATAATACATCACACGATTCACGGATGAGCCTGCCCATTCCTTTATTTTCATTCCCGATCACAATGGCAACTGGGGAATCCAAAATAGTAGCGTCATATACTTCCTGTTCTGCCGTGACATCGGTTCCTACTACCCATACCCCTCGTTCTTTTAGCTGATCAATGGTTTGAGCAAGGTTCGACACACGTGCAACGGGCACGTATTCAACAGCCCCCGCGGATATTTTGGATACAGTTGCCGTTAAGCCAACTGAACGACGTTTTGGGATAATAACACCATGTACCCCCGTACAATCTGCAGTCCGAAGCATTGATCCCAGATTGTGTGGATCTTCAATCTCATCCAGCACCAGAATAAACGGTTTTTCCCCTTTCTGCTCAGCAAGCGCCAAAATATCATCAACTTCCACATAATCATAGGCCGCCACCTGTGCAACAACACCTTGATGCTGAATACCTTCTACCATCTGATCCAGCTTGCGTTTATCTGCCGATTGAACGATAATACCAGCCTTTTTAGCTTCGGCGATAATCGGCAGGGTCAAGTGTTTTTGCGCCTGTTCAGCGATCCATATTTTGTTAATTGTTCGACCAGAACGCAGTGCCTCCATAACAGAGTGCTTGCCAGCAATCATTTCTTCTTGCATATAATAAAGTACCTCCTAGTTGCTCTATAATTCCCTTTATGTTATCGGTATTAAATGCCTGTGTCCGATATTAAATGACACATCTACTGCCGTATTGCAGCCATCATCCCTCTTCATTCCCGCCTTCTTGCAGCATAAGATGAACCAGTTCCTGCAAGCGGTCCAACTGCTTCTCAAAGTATAAATAACCGAACAATGCCTCTAGTGCCGTAGCATGTCTATACTCCTGAACGTTGGCACTCTTTGGGACAGTAGATTTGGCATTGCGTCCTTGCCGAACCACGTCTGCTTCCTCTTCTGTCAATATAGGCGCTAACTTGTTTAGAAACTTGGCCTGCGCTTTAGCAGATACATATTTAATTGTCTCTTGATGCATATGGTGAGGACGGTGATTCGGCTGTGAGATAACATATTGCCGCACAGCAATCTCATATATAGCATCTCCCATATAGGCAAGCGCTATCGGATTTAAGAACTTCGTTCCTTTCGCAGGCGCAAAGTCGAACAGCCAATCCTCTTTCTTTCTATCACGTTCTTCAGCCACTGTTATGAGTTCTGCCCCTTTCACGCCCGCTTCCAACGAACACCTTGCGGTGTATCCTCTAATACGATCCCTTTTTCCGTAAGCAAATCACGAATTTCATCAGCACGGGCCCAATTGCGCGATTGACGCGCTTCCGTTCGTTCCTGGATCAATTGATCGATCTCCTCATCCAGAAGCTCTGCTTCTTGCTCAATTACAATGCCTAGTACATCATTCATCGCTTCAAATGCATCAAGTAACGCAAGCAGGTCGGCAGGTCGCAAAGTTCCAGCACTATTCCCCTGCTGTACGTACACATTTGCTTCACTCGCCCAATCGAACATCGCCGTAATCGCATCAGCCGTGTTAAAGTCATCTTGCATCTTGGTGTCAAACGTTTCTAAGATGCCAGCCAGCTTGACTTGCAGTGCTTCATTAGGCTCACCGAAAGTAGAGGCAGCCTGCACCGCTTCGTCCAATGACACGTCTGCTGCCTTTAAAGCATGCTTCACATTCAAGATCGCATTCGTCAATCGTTCTGTTGAATTAACAGCCTGCTGCATCGCCTCATCCGTAAAGTTAAGCGGATTACGATAATGTGTGGACAGCATAAAGTAACGAATAGCACCCGGGTTGTAATGTGTGAGCAAGTCTTTGACAAGCACACCATTCCCAAGAGATTTAGACATTTTTTCATTGTTAATATTAATATAACCGTTATGCATCCAAATTTGCGACAATGGCTTGCCTGTCACCGCTTCCGATTGCGCCAATTCACATTCATGATGTGGGAACGTTAAATCTTGGCCACCACCATGAATGTCTAGTGTATCACCCAAATACTTACGCGCCATAGCAGAGCACTCAATGTGCCAGCCCGGTCGCCCTTCACCCCACGGACTTGCCCAAGCAATTTCACCTGGCTTTGCTCCTTTCCAGAGCACAAAGTCTTCCGCGGCTTCCTTGCGGGCATCCACTTCAATTCTAATTCCGAACTGGAGCTCCTCCAAATTCTGATGAGACAATTTGCCGTAGTCTGCAAACTTCTTCGTTCGGAAATACACATCGCCACCCGACGGGTACGCAATGTCTTGCTCCACTAATGTCGAAATAAAGCTTATAATTTCATCGATATTATCCGTTACACGAGGATTATTGGAAGCACGACGAATACCGAGCCCATCGCAATCTGCGTAATAAGCTTCAACAAACATATCCGCCACTTCCGCTACGGACAGGTTCATCTCACGCGCCTTCGTGATCAGTTTGTCATCTACATCGGTAAAATTCATCACATAGTTAACATCGTAACCTGTTGTTTCCAAATAACGGCGAACTACGTCAAAGACGATTGCCGGTCTGGCATTTCCAATATGAATATAACCGTATACGGTTGGACCGCATACGTACATGCTGACTTCACCCGGCTTCTGCGGTGTAAAAAGCTGCTTCTTGCGTGTCATTGTGTCATATATCGTTAATGTCATGCGCGCATAGCCTCCTTGGAGTTTTTGTCCTTATCCTTATCTTGACCTTTAACTTGACCTTTATCTTTGTCTCTATCTTTACCTTTGTTTTTGTCTTCCGTTTTGTCTTGTCGTTCTTCTTTAAATCTATTTTGTGTAAAACCGGTATGATCTTCCTTATCGCTACCTTGATCTGTACGGATTTCTTTATCTTGACTGTCTATTACCTTTGGCTGGCCATTATCCTGATCCCTATTCGCTTCGCCATCACTACGCGCCTCATCTAACGAGTTAGTGATTGTCTCGATGGTTTGCGACCGTAGGTGTTGAACTTCCTGCTCAAGCTTATCGATCTGGCCTTGCAGTTGACGGAACATATCGACGACTGGGTCAGGGAGCTGCGCATGATTCAAACGATCAATACGTACACCATCCTGTTTCACGATCCGGCCTGGAATACCTACAACCGTACAATTGCCTGGCACTTCACGCAGCACTACTGAATTAGCTCCAATACTTGTATTATCTCCAATGCTAAAAGAACCAAGCACCTTAGCGCCAGAAGCAATGACGACGTTATTGCCAATTGTCGGGTGCCGCTTGCCCTTCTCTTTACCAGTCCCTCCAAGGGTAACACCTTGATAGATGACAACGTCATCACCAATTTCGCAAGTCTCGCCAATGACTACCCCCATACCATGATCAATAAACAGGCGTTGGCCTATTGTGGCGCCAGGGTGAATCTCGATACCTGTCATAAATCGACTTACTTGAGCTATTGTGCGGGCTACGGTATACCATTTCCGCTTGAAAAACCAATGGGCAACTCGATGTCCCCATATCGCATGCAAGCCGGAATAGGTAAAGATGACTTCAAATCGACTGCGTGCCGCGGGATCATTTTCAAATACTGTTCGAATATCGGATCGCATCTGTTGCAGTATACGTCCCATGGCCAATTCCTCCCGAACCATTCATAATTGAAAGTCCGCCTCATGACAAAAAATGACGCCCCCGCAGCGATATGCTGCAGAGACGCCATGCGCGGTCCCACTCTGCTTGAACAATACAAATGCCAATGTCATAGTCCATGCATTAAGAAAATTTCTCTCCGCTTGACCCAACATGATGGCCGTATTGCTCCACTTTATCGTTCTATAACGTAAACGACTCGTCATTCTCTACCCGAAAAATATGCAGACTGCATATTCCACGCTCAAAAATGAAGCTTCCGGGCGCAGTGCGTATCGCGAGGCATGGGACTACTTGCAGCCCCGAAGTAGTGGTGTCGTAGCACCCGCTTCATCGGCAGTCCTCTCTGTGCATACCTATCTGTAATACGCTCTCCCGTTCAACGCTGTTGCCTATTGTACTAATTACTTGTATGTGAACCTGATGTTGAAAACTTGAAAACTCTCTTCTCACACACACCATCTACATTGGTTATGACCAGTATACTGGAAGACCCCTGATATTGACAATAATACATCTATCCTAAAATAAATAGTCAGACGGTTTAACATATCACGATCAACAAGATCATGATGACCATCCTAGTAAGAACGTTAAGCTTGAACGTAATGACTTAATCGACGCAGCACAGTATCACGCCCGAGTAGAACGATCGTTTCATTTAAATCACGACCATGCATCTGTCCTGAAACTGCCACACGAATCGGCATAAACAGTGCTTTGCCTTTCGCGCCCGTTTCCTTCTGCACTTCTTTAATTGCACCTTTAACTGTGTCTACATTCCAATCAGCAGCCGCTTCAAGCTTTGTATGCAGCGCACTTAATACAGCAGGCACTTGCTCTTCAGCTACAATTGCTGACGATTCCTCGTCTAATACTATCTCTTCACGGAAGAACAAATCCGAAAGTTCTACAATGTCGGATGCACAGTTCATTTGCTCCTGATACAGCTTAACCAGAGCATACGCCCAAGCTTGCTGTTCGTCGCTTAATGAGGCTGGCAAGCGGCCTGCCTTCTGCAAATGCGGGATGGACATCGCCGCAATCCGTTCAGGATCTGCTTTCTTCATATACAAATTGTTCAGATGAGTCAGCTTATTCGTATCAAATACAGCAGGACTCTTGGACAAACGATTCTCATCAAAAATGCGGATCAGCTCGTCGCGGGAGAACATCTCTTCTTCCCCTTCTGGCGACCAGCCAAGCAGCGCAATAAAGTTGCACATCGCCTCAGGAAGATAACCCAATTGATCATACTGCTCGATAAATTGAATAATCGATTCATCCCGTTTGCTTAGCTTCTTGCGACTCTCGTTAACGATAAGTGTCATATGTCCAAACTTCGGCGCATCCCAGCCAAACGCTTCATAAATCATTAGCTGTCGCAACGTGTTGGTAATATGATCTTCGCCACGCAGAACATGCGACATCTTCATCAAATAATCGTCGATGACTACAGCGAAGTTATAGGTAGCAATTCCGTCCTTTTTAACGATGACCCAATCACCGGTCGTATCCGATTCAAAAGTGATATCCCCTTTAACGATATCATCAAACGTATAGGAACGTCCCGCTGGCACAAGAAACCGCACGCTTGCCTGGCGACCTTCCGCTGCTTTCGCTGCTTGCTGCTCTGGTGTCAGGTGGCGGCAAGTTCCCGCATACTTAGGCGTCTCACCACGTTCCGTCTGCTCCTCGCGCTCCTTCTCCAGCTCAGCTTCCGTACAATAGCACTTATAAGCAAGCCCGCGATCCATCAGGTCCTGTGCATGCTCATTATAAATATCAAGTCGTTCTGTCTGACGGTAGGGTCCAAACTCCCCCCCAACATCAATACTTTCATCCCACTCGATGCCAAGCCATTTCATATATTTGAACTGGCTCTCTTCACCGCCTGCCACATTACGCTTTACGTCCGTATCTTCAATACGCACGATAAACTTTCCTCCATGGTGACGCGCAAATAAATAGTTAAATAACGCGGTCCGCGCGTTACCAATATGTAAATGTCCTGTTGGACTTGGCGCATACCGTACTCGGATGTCTTTACTCATCGTTATGTCCCTCCGAACTATGCCTTTTATCGGCTTATATAAGCCTATATTCATCCCATTATCATACCATATTACGAATTAAGCAGACAACCGCTTGTGCAGCAATTCCCTCGCCACGACCTGTAAAGCCCAGCTTTTCTGTCGTTGTCGCCTTGACGTTAATCTGGGAAGCTTCAGCATCCAACACACGTGCGATATTGTCCACCATCGCAGGTATGTGTGGCAGCATCTTAGGCTGCTGTGCAATAATCGTACAATCCAAATTACCAAGCTTGTACCCTCGATCAGCAGCCATCTGCCATACATGCGCCATCAGTTTAACACTGTCTGCGTCTTTGAAAGCAGGATCTGTATCCGGAAAGTGCTTGCCAATATCACCTAGTCCAAGCGCACCAAGGACAGCATCACTAATGGTGTGCATCAGCACGTCTGCATCAGAGTGCCCCAGCAGCCCTTTCTCATATGGAATCGTCACGCCGCCAATAATACATGGACGTCCCTCCACCAACTGGTGTACGTCAAATCCTTGCCCTACTCGTATCATGTTGTTCCCCGCTCCCATCTGTTAAGTAAACTGCCATATCCAACATACCAACGTGATCATTGTATTCAACTTCTATTGCCCATTCAAATTATACCCTATCACCTTTGTTCGGGGTTATTATTACTGCTCCTGCTCAGCCACCAATCGGCCCATGCCAAATCTTCTGGTGTTGTCAGCTTAATATTGGAATAGCTGCCTTCAACGATATGCACGTCTATGCCCATCTGCTCCACAAGCATAGCATCATCCGTACCGATGCGTCCTGCTTTACCCGCTTCATCGTGGGCGCGCATCACATCTTCAAGACGAAAAGCCTGTGGGGTCTGAATCGCCCACAAGCTGCTTCGGTCAGGAGTCGCTGTAATGACACCATTCGCATTGACTTGCTTGATCGTATCTTTAACGGGTACGGCTAGCACGGCCGCTCCATATGTAATTGCCGCTTCTCCTACAGCAAGCACTTGTTCGGCCTCTACAAAAGGTCTAACCCCATCATGTATAAGCACAATGTTCAAGTTGCGCGCCTGAATGGCCTTCAGTCCTTCATATACGGAATGCTGACGTTCTTCCCCGCCAGGCACAATATCAAGCACCTTCGTTAATTGATACTGTTCCACCCAAATGCGGCAGCGATCCACATCGTGCCTGCCTGTTACCAAGGCGATGGATGCGCATTGCTCCATAGCTTCAAATCGTTCCAGCGTATGTATCAGTACGGGCTTGTCCTGCAACAGCAAGTATTGCTTGCTTTCCTGCATTCCCATACGAGTCCCCTTACCTGCCGCTACAACGATAACACCGAATTGCTGCTCCATCTTTGCTAACCCTCCATGATGGTAATACACCCATCATACCTGTTTATTGGGCTTTTTCCAACAGTTTCGGTTTCGCAAATATCATACGTCCAGCGGAAGTCTGTAATACGCTCGTCACAAGCACTTCCATCGTCGTTCCGATGTACTCTCTACCGCCTTCCACAACAATCATCGTCCCGTCATCCAAATAAGCTACTCCCTGGCCATGCTCCTTGCCGTCTTTGATCACTTGTACTACGATCTCTTCGCCTGGTAGTACAACCGGCTTGACAGCGTTAGCCAGATCGTTAATATTTAAGACAGATACACCTTGTAGCTCACACACTTTGTTTAAGTTATAATCGTTTGTGACGACTTTACCCTTTAGCAGCTTGGCCAGCTTCACCAGCTTGCTGTCTACTTCCGATATTTCATCAAAGTCACCTTCGTAAATGAGTACTTTTACTTCTAGCTCCTTTTGAATCTTATTTAATATATCCAGTCCCCGACGACCGCGATTGCGCTTGAGCAAATCAGAGGAATCTGCGATATGCTGTAGCTCTTCCAACACAAACTCAGGTATAACGATAGTGCCTTCAATAAATCCCGTCTTACAGATGTCTGCAATACGGCCGTCAATAATGACGCTGGTGTCCATAATTTTATGCTCTTCAAATCCTAAACTTGTGTTGTTTTCTTCTGCCTTAGGCCGCTTCCATGCTTGCATCCACTCCAGCACTTCATCCTGCTTCCAGTCAGCAATCTTTATGCCTATAATGCCACACCCCATCGTACATAGAACGGCTACCAATTGACCGATAAGTCCAAAGTGGCTTAATAAAGGCATAAGCAGCGCTGAAAAGCAAAGACCGATTAAGAGTCCACTTGTATGTATAATGAGTTGTGCCGGGGACATCTCCGTAATTCGAGTGCGCCATATGTTCCATAGCTTTGCTGCCGGAGCAGCAAGTGAATGACATAGTACCATTGCTACCACAGCGCCTCCAAGAGCCCACCATATCCGACCTGAAGTCCAACCGTTCACGGCAGATGCCCATTCCATCGTTCTGGCGTATAGGGCAGCATGCATTTCCATTCCACACCACGCCCCTAAAATACCAGCCAGCACCGTAAATGCGCGTTTGAACATAAACGTCCACCTCCTTGATTATTTCTTATCCTTACAATTATGGCCCAAGGAGTGACGGTCTAATCCGTATAGAACTGTTTTTTCCTTTTCATTCAGGTTGATATATGGGAATTATTAGTTTTATAATGAATACGGATGCACGTCGTTATTTTTAAAGAAGAGCGTTCAAGTGTGGTGAACATTTTCACTGCACCATTTCAAGAATAGAGGTGGATTTGAAATGAGCACTCCTAATTTGCAAACGTTTCAAGACCAAGTTGCCGACCTGTTACTCAGACATCGGAGTCTGTTAGACGTTCTCTCCAAATGCGGACAGTCGGACTCTTCTGTTAATCGTGCCGTCACTAAAGCCATCACAGAATGCGGATGTTTGGAGGTTCATGCGAAGCGCCAGCCCTATCAGCCCGAGATGGATCTTGATCAGGCCAAGCACAGCTTAGAGAGCCATCTGCAAGGCCATCTATGTGAGAATTGCAAAGACGTCATCCGCGCGGAACTGGGCAAGCATCTGTTCTACATGTCCGCGTTATGTAATCTGCTTGATATTCGATTGGATGAGGTTGTGAAGCAAGAGTCCAGCAAATGTTCAACATTGGGCGTTTTTAACTTGTCTTAATACGCTTATATAGCAGTTCCATGCCTTAACATGCAAAAAGCACCCGTTCCGAGGAACAGGTGCTTTTTAAGTTAGCAATTGTTATAGATTGTTGTTAAATCCATCAAAGTTCCTATGAAGAATGCTTGCGCTGCGTCCAGTCATCCACCTCCACCGTCTTTTTGCGACGGCGGTTCAGCATTCTAACGTTTTTTTTTAAGCCGAGCAGCGCGTATAAGACGAGCGGCACGAATATAAGCTTAGGTGTCTGTTCCGGCTTCCACAAAGCAATAGCGACCGCACCAGCAATAACAAAAGGTGTAATCCAAATCGCTTTCTTCGGGATGCCGTGCTTCTTGAAGTTCGGATAACGAACGGTACTAACCATCAAGTAGGATACGAGCAGCATCGCTACAATTAAATATGGCGCAGCAATGCTCTTATGGAACAAGGCAAGCGTACATACTACACCACCGGCCGCTGGAATGGGAAGACCTACAAAGTAGCCAGGGATGCCTTCAACAACATTAAACCGCGCAAGACGTAATGCGCCACAGATCGGAAAAATAGCCGTAACGACCCATGCAAGCGCAGGGTTTAATTCACTAAATGCACATACGTACATTACAAATGCCGGGGCAACTCCAAACGAAATAACATCCGATAATGAATCCAATTCCTTGCCGAATTCGCTCTGTACGTTCAGCGCACGAGCAACACTGCCATCTAAACCATCCAACAGCATTGCAATAATAACCATAAGGGCAGCAAGGTTGACCTCGTCGTTAAACGCAAGCATGATGGATATGATTCCGAGAAACAAGTTACCAATGGTAAACAAGTTCGGAATGGACTTTGTAATCATAGGTTCACCTCTAATTTTACTATGCCCAACGTGTTTTCATTTTAGGTACATTAAATCTGCCTGTCAATGAACACTTGCTCCTGAATTCGCTTCAGGCCTTCTTTAATTGTACGGGCGCGAACTTCTCCAATTCCATCCACCTCATCCAGCTCCTCAATGGTTGCCATCATAACCTGTGGCAAAGAACTGAAAGTATCAACTAAATTATGGATGACAATATTAGGCAAGCGTGGGAGCTTGTTCAGCACACGATAACCACGCGGCGAGATGGATTCATCTTGAGCCGTGCTGGTTGCCGGATATCCAAGTATACGAATCAGATGATGTGTATCCAGCAGTTCATCAGCCGTGCACTTCTTCAGTTGGGCAAGAATGTCACGGATCTTCTCGTCACTGGAGTCGCGCGCATAGTCTTTAAGCAGAAGCCATGCATCGTCCTCCGTATTGCTGACGAGCTCTTCTAGCTGCATGCTAATTAAGCGCCCCTCGGTTCCAAGTTCATTAATATACCGTTTGATCTCTAACTTAATACGTAATACCATCTCTGTACGTTGCACAACATTCACAACGTCTACTAATGTGACCAGTTCCTCAAACTCGGATGCTGTTAAATTCGTCAAACCTTGAACCAGTACCGCCTTGTATTTCTCCAGTGTCTGAATGGCTTGATTGGCTTTGGTCAAAATAACACCCATTTCTTTGAGTGCATATCTTAGACTACCCTGATAAAGCGTAATTACATTCCGGCGCTGGGATATAGATACGACGAGCTTCCCCGTCTGCTTCGCCACTCGCTCCGCCGTACGGTGCCTGATCCCGGTCTCGATGGATGGAATCGAGGAATCTGGAATCAGCTGCGTGTTAGCATACAAAATCCGCTTCATATCTTCGCTCAAAATAATGGCGCCGTCCATCTTAGCTAGTTCATATAAGTAGCTTGGCGTAAAATCACAATTAATGGAGAATCCGCCGTCCACAACCTCCATTACTTCCGGACTGTAACCTACTACGAGCAGTGCTCCCGTCTTCGCACGAAGGACGTTCTCTAAGCCTTCGCGAAAAGCAGTACCCGGGGCAACCAGCTTTAATAAATCATTCATAATATCGAGCTGACTTTGACCGTCTTTCATTCTATATCTATGCCCCCTAACCTAACGCCGCTGTTAATGCTTCCGCAACTGTATTAACTCCAATGATCTCAATATGTTTAGGCTGTGTCCAGCCTCGAAGACTATTCTCAGGCATAATAATACGCTTAAAACCAAGTTTCTCTGCTTCCTTGACACGCTGCTCCGCCCGGGATACTGCCCGCACCTCGCCTGTCAATCCCACTTCGCCAATGACAACATCAAACGGCTGAGTTGGCATATCCCGAAAGCTCGATGCAATGGCAACCGCGATTGCCAGATCAACCGCTGGTTCATCGAGACGCATGCCACCCGCTACATTGACATAAGCATCTTGATTTTGCAAAAACATCCCCATCCGCTTTTCAAGCACAGCGATAATTAAAGCTAGACGATGATGATCGATGCCTGTCGCCGTACGGCGCGGTGAAGGGAAATTCGTGGCAGCGACCAATGCCTGCATCTCCACCAGTACGGGACGTGTCCCCTCAAGGCTCGCTACAACAGTAGAACCTGATACGCCTAGAGGACGCTCCTGCAAAAACAGTTCAGACGGGTTCTTGACTTCCACTAACCCACCTTCGGTCATCTCAAAGATGCCCATTTCGTTCGTTGAACCAAAACGATTCTTCACTGCACGTAATATTCGATAGGAGTGATGCCGCTCCCCTTCAAAATAAAGTACACAGTCTACCATGTGCTCCAAAAGCCGAGGTCCTGCTATTGCCCCTTCCTTGGTTACATGGCCTACAAGCACCGTCGCAATCCCTTTACCTTTAGCTACACGCATAAACGCACTGGTGCACTCCCGAACCTGAGCAACGCTGCCCGGGGCTGATTCAACCGATGGTTGATAGACTGTCTGAATAGAATCTATGACAAGGAAATCCGGTTGTATTTGTTCGATTGCCTCTTCAATATGGAGCAAATTGGTCTCACTTAATACAAACAACCGTTCAGACAACGACCCTAGACGATCAGCACGCAGCTTCGTCTGACGCATCGATTCTTCACCAGATACATATAACACCTTCAAACCACTAACCGCAATCGCATTAGAGGTCTGAAGCAGCAGCGTTGACTTGCCAATGCCTGGATCACCACCGACCAGAATTAAGGAGCCTGGAACTACACCCCCGCCAAGCACACGATTAAGTTCAGAAATCGTCGTGCTAAGTCGTGGTTCACGCCCACTCTCTATATGTATGATCGGTTGCGGCTTTTCTTTCGTCACAAGAAACGATGATTGTACGCCAGCCGTCTTCACAACCGTCTCACGCTCTTCAACCATTGTATTCCACTCATTACAGCCAGGACATTTCCCCATCCACTTAGGTGACTCATAACCACATTCCGTGCAATAAAACTTGGTCTTTACTTTGGCCATACCAGCCGACAACTCCTAACCTTTCATTCTGCGGACGCAATTCATCTGCTTCTCGCTGTGAGACATATCGCTCTGTTTATAAGGTTTACAGATGATGTCGACTGTAGCAGAAGATGGCTCAACTTTGCCCGTAATCTCAATATTCTCAAGTTTACCATTTTTGAGGGGACGTGGAAAGGCGCGGCCACAAAAAAACGAGCCCTTATTAGGGCCCGTTCTCCGCTCATACCTTAATTGGTTGCAGCTGGTTCTGTATTAAGCTGAACGACCAGTCCGCCGTCCTTCTCATCAATTGTGACATAGTCACCTTTACTAATATGACCTCTCAGCAGTTCCTCAGACAAGCGGTCCTCGATATGCTTCTGGATCGCACGACGCAGCGGACGTGCTCCGTAGGCTGGGTCATAGCCTTCTTTCGCCAGAAATTTCTTCGCTTCATCTGTTAAGCTGAAGTGAATGTCTTGTTCGTTCAGACGTTTGCGCAGATCGTCAGCCATCAAGCTAACAATTTCTGAAATATGCTTCTCATCCAATGAGTGGAACACGATGATTTCATCGATCCGGTTCAAGAACTCTGGACGGAAGCTCTTCTTAAGCTCAACCATGACTTTATCTTTCATGTTGTTGTAGTCGCGCGCATTGTCGTCTACTGCCGTAAAGCCAAGCGTAGAATTACGCTTAATCGCCTCAGCGCCCACATTGGATGTTAAGATGATCAGCGTGTTACGGAAGTCTACAACACGTCCTTTGGAATCTGTAAGCCGTCCATCCTCCAGCACTTGCAGCAAAATGTTAAATACTTCGGGATGAGCCTTCTCAATTTCGTCCAGCAGTACTACCGAATATGGCTTACGGCGAACTTTCTCGGTTAATTGACCACCTTCTTCATAACCAACATAACCTGGAGGCGCTCCTACCAATCGAGATGTAGAATGCTTTTCCATGTACTCAGACATATCAATACGGATCACAGCATTATCATCACCAAAGAGCGATTCTGCAAGTGCTCTCGCCAACTCTGTCTTACCGACACCTGTAGGACCGAGGAATATAAACGAGCCCATTGGACGTTTCGGATCTTTAAGCCCTGCACGTGCGCGGCGAATCGCGCGGCTGACCGCCTTAACCGCCTCATCCTGCCCGATTACACGCTCATGGAGTATTTCCTCCATCTTCAACAGGCGCTCCGTCTCTTCCTCTTTGAGCTTGATGACAGGGATACCCGTCCAGCTTGCCACAACTTGTGCAATATCTTCTGGAGTCACTTCCGAATCCATACGACCTTGCTTCTCTTTCCACTGATTGCGGAACGTCTCCAGCTCTTCACGCATCTTCTGCTCAGTATCGCGCAGCGCAGCCGCCTTTTCAAACTCCTGGCTTTGCACAGCCGCATCTTTCTCCTTGCGGATATCCTCAAGACGCTGTTCCAGCTCCTTCAGATTAGGCGGTACGGTGTACGTGTGGAGCCTTACCTTGGAACTAGCCTCATCAATCAAATCGATTGCTTTATCTGGCAGGAAGCGATCCGTAATATAACGATCAGAGAGCTTAACCGCTTGCTCAATCGATTCATCAGTGATCTTTACACGATGATGCGCTTCGTAACGATCACGCAAACCTTTTAAAATCTGAATCGCTTCTTCTGGAGTAGGCTGATCTACCGTGATCGGTTGGAAACGACGTTCAAGCGCTGCATCTTTCTCAATATATTTGCGATATTCATCAAGCGTTGTAGCTCCGATGCATTGCAGTTCTCCACGAGCAAGTGCCGGCTTCAAAATGTTAGACGCATCAATTGCGCCTTCTGCACCACCTGCACCAATCAGCGTGTGAAGCTCGTCAATAAAGAGAATAATATTACCGGCCTGACGAATCTCATCCATAATTTTTTTCAGTCGATCTTCGAATTCGCCACGATATTTCGTACCTGCCACGACGGAACCCATATCAAGTGTCATGACTCGTTTGTCTCTTAACGTCTCCGGAATTTCATTATGAATAATTTTCTGCGCAAGTCCTTCAGCGATAGCCGTCTTACCGACACCTGGTTCGCCAATGAGTACCGGATTATTTTTCGTGCGACGGCTCAGCACTTGAATAACACGCTCAATTTCTTTACTGCGTCCAATAACAGGATCTAAGTTGCCTTCTTTTGCGATCGAAGTGAGATCGCGTGCCAAGCCATCCAGCGTTGGCGTACTTACGTTTTGCGGGGTACCATGATGACTGGATACCGCCTCACTGCTGCCAAGCAATTGCAGCACTTGCTGACGTGCTTTATTTAGACTAATGCCCAGGTTGTTTAATACACGAGCCGCCACACCCTCACCCTCACGAATAAGGCCGAGCAAAATATGTTCTGTTCCCACATAAGTATGACCAAGCTTACGTGCTTCATCCATGGACAATTCGATAACTTTTTTGGCACGCGGTGTGTAAGCAATGTTAGTCGGCTGTTCTTGACCGCGTCCGATCAAGGACTCGACCTCGTCTTGAATTTTCTCCAAGCCTAAACCTAATGCGACTAATGCTTTTGCAGCAATTCCTTCTCCTTCACGGATCAGTCCGAGCAAAATATGCTCTGTTCCAATGTTGTTATGTCCCAAGCGCACGGCTTCTTCCTGAGCCAATGCCAATACTTTCTGAGCTCGTTCTGTAAATCTACCGAACATCATCGACTTGCACCTCCACATGATTCATTATTTGTTAATTCGTTATTACTTGGTTCATTCCTGCAACTTCTTGCTTTTGTCCGATTGACGTGGTGCGGACAGTTTCCTGACCAGCGTCTCTCGAATGAGGCGGGCACGATAAATATCGCGTTCTTCCGCATTCATTTGTTTATTATAAATATGCTGCAAAAATCCAGGTTGAGTCATTACCATCAGTTCATTCAACATCGTAGGCGAAACATCCTTCAACAATCCAAGATCTGCGCCTAAACGAATATCAGACAAACGTTGTGCTGCTTCTTTCGTCTCCATAATAGCGGCATGCTTCAAAATACCGTAGGAACGACATACTCGATCTGTGAGACGTGTAATGTTCTCTTGTCTTAATTGCTCACGTGCGGCCTTCTCATGCTCGATAATTTGTTTGACAACACCATACAAGTTATCGATTATTTCTTCTTCCGATTGACCAAGCGTGATCTGATTGGATATTTGAAATAGATTGCCAATCGCCTCGCTGCCTTCCCCATACAAACCTCGAACCGCAAGTCCGACTTGCGCGACTGCTTGCAAAATACGATTGATTTGCTGTGTTAACACAAGCGCTGGCAAATGCATCATCACAGAAGCACGAATCCCTGTACCTACATTGGTCGGACAACTGGTCAAATAACCTCGCTTCTCATCAAAAGCATAATCTACTTTAGCTTCAAATACATCATCGAGTTGGCTGGCAGCCTCCCACGCCTCCCGTATTTGGAGACCAGGATACAAACATTGAATACGGAGATGGTCCTCTTCGTTTAACATAATGCTAATCGATTCGTCATCTTTCAGCAGAAGTCCCCCATTACGCGATTCATTAGCCAAATTAGGACTAATAAGATGCTTCTCGACAAGCACCTGTCTTTCCGTCGCGTTTAACTCAACCAGCTTCATTACATAAAAGTGACCCAAATCCGCAAAATCAGTCGACTCAGCCACAGCAGTCAAGCGAGTAAGCGATTCGGCCGATTGCTGGTTCGTCGCCAGAAGCGGAAACGGTATACCATGCAAGTTACGAGCAATCCGAATTCGGCTGCTAATCACAATATCCGAGTCAGGCCCTGTACCACGCATCCAATCGCTGACAGGCTGTTTCATAAAGGAATGATTGGACATAAGCTTTACTCCTCCTTACCCGTCTAAACGTTTCTTAACACCACTCTATATTATTGCGCTTCTGCTCCGCCGGTCAGTTCTTTCTCCAGCATTCGAATGTGATCACGTAATTGAGCTGCTTCCTCAAATTGCTCCATCCGAATACTCTCTTGCAGCTTCTCACGCAGATCATCCAATTCTCGCTTTCGTTGTAATACAATACCATTACGCTTCGGAATTTTGCCAACATGAATAATGTTGCCATGAACTCTCTTCAGCAAAGGATCAAGTCGAGATCCGAATGATTTATAACACTCGTCACAGCCGAACCTCCCCATCTTGCTGAACTGTGAAAACGTAAGGCCGCAGTTGTCGCAGCGCATCGCCTCAGGTGTTGCCTTAAATCCATATACTCCATTTTTGAGATTGCCCGTTCCGTTTGACAAGTCAAAATCCAACAGTCCCGAAAGTAAATTATGAATAGAAAACTCATGCGCGGGATCAGCATTAAATTCTCCCTTCTCCCGGGCACATCCCTCACAAATATGAGACTCCGTCTTCTCCCCATTAATAATCTTCGTAAAATGTAAAGTTGCGGGCTTCTGGCCGCAATGTTGACACATCATAGTCCCATTCCTCCTAATCAGGTGTATGCTTCACTTACACACCTTCAAACTTGAGCTAGCAAAAATGAACGCTGTGTCCTTCATGTCACCATCATAACTATGACTTCCCTAGCAAAGCAACCAGCATTGCGCGCAGCAACCGCGCACGCAACTCATCCCGATAAGGCAGCTTTAACATTAAGTTGTCACGTGACATAGCTGCACGAAGCAAACTTGCTTCTCGTCGGGAGATAATCTTCGCTTCTTCCAGTTGATAGATAAGACCATCCGCCGGATCTTGTCCAATACATTCACCAATCGTGTCACACACGTGCGTATGTATGGCATGTTGAGCCGGAAGTTCAATGCGTTGAATACGAATATACCCACCGCCACCGCGCTTGCTCTCCACAACATAACCCTTCTCTAACGTAAACCTTGTACTAATCACGTAATTTATTTGTGATGGCACACAAGCAAATTGTTGAGCTAGATCGTTACGCTGTATTTCCACAGCGCCCTCGCGGCTGTCCAACAACATAATTTTCAGATGCTGTTCGATCAAATCCGAAATATTGCGCAACTCACTCCCTCCTTTCTATGCATCTATATTAGGTTTAACCATTTTTGACGTATTATTATTCGGACTTGTTAATCATTTATTGACTTTGACTTTCTTTGACCTTGAATTTATTATATCAAAACGATTCCCATTTGCCAATTATAAATTTTGTTAGAAGTCATTCTTTTGTTAGGAACACCTGCTTGAGGTACCTTATATACATTACGATCCAGCATTCTTTTCTAAATCATATGAAGCAAAGCTGAATGAAGTGACATAACACTTGCTAGTAACATTTACATTTAGAATTTGGGATCTTAATGAAAGGGCGAATATATATGTGGATAAAAAAAGGGGATGGGGACAAATAAAAAAAGTCCCCGCTTATAAAATTGTGAACAAGCTATGACATTTCCACAAGTAGTGGACAAAAAGTGGACAACTAGCTTAATAACGTTAATATTAAGCACTATAAAATGAAGCAATGTGCATAAAATCCTCGTTAAAAGCCGCAAAATGAATATACACGTTAAATTTCATATGTTATGCACATGTGGATAACATATGAAAACGCAAATAATACCCACTATTCACACAGTGGATATCTCGTTCTATATTCAGTTCTTGCGATCCTTCAGCAGCGGTATACACATCGTTGCTGAAGACAGTATTTGAAATAGAGAAAACAAAACCCATCGACATAAGTCAATGGGCTTTACTGCTTGGCAACGTCCTACTCTCCCAGGACCCTGCGGTCCAAGTACCATCGGCGCTGGAGGGCTTAACGGTCGTGTTCG
>NZ_AULE01000003.1 GCF_000425125.1 Paenibacillus taiwanensis DSM 18679 | reverse complement strand
GCGGAGGGGTTCCACGCGTACCCATCCCGAACACGACCGTTAAGCCCTCCAGCGCCGATGGTACTTGGACCGCAGGGTCCTGGGAGAGTAGGACGTTGCCAAGCAGGTAAAGAAGCTGTCCCACGAGATCTAATAAGATCTATGGGAAGCTTCTTTTTTATATTTTAAACACTGATTTTAGGAAATTTATATTTGCCCCCAAGTAGGTTACCTTATCCAACTAGCTACCGTTTAGCCATTTACGATTTCCCCGCCGTTGATATGAAGGATCTGACCACTCATGTAGGAGGAATCATCACTAGCCAAATATACATAACCAGCTGCAAGCTCTATAGGCTGTCCAGGGCGCTGCATGGGTGTGTTTGCCCCAAACTCACTTACTTTTTGCTCATCAAAAGTGGATGGGATAAGCGGTGTCCAAATTGGACCGGGGGCTACTCCATTTACTCGAATGCCATGCTTGGCCAAATTGGCTGATAAGGATCGCGTAAACGATACAACGGCTCCTTTTGTAGAAGAGTAATCAAGCAATTCTGCGCTGCCACGATATGCGGTAACAGAGGTTGTGTTAATGATGGAATCTCCTTTTTTTAATTGTGGGATTGCAGACTTGGTTAAATAAAACATAGAGAATATATTTGTTTTAAATGTCCTCTCCAACTGTTGTGCGGTAATGTCCGTTATGTTGGTTTGTGGATGCTGTTCTGCTGCGTTATTGACCAGTATATTTAGCCCACCAAGCGTTGCTATTGTTTGCTTGATTACTTCTTCACAGAACGTTTCATGGCCTATATCTCCAGATAGGAGCAAACAAGGAACGCCTTCTGCTTCAATCTCATGTTGGGTTAACAGCGCGTCATTATGCTCATTCAGGTACACAATGGCGATACTGGCACCTTCCTTAGCAAATGTAAGGGCTACAGCTCGCCCGATTCCACTATCACCACCAGTAATAAGCGCTACTTTCCCTTTTAGTTTACCGGATGCTTTATATGTTGATTTCTCATAGTTAGGCAGTGGTTTCATATCCGATTCGATACCAGGCTGTACGTTTTGATGTTGTGGTGGCATGGTATGTGATGGCTGCTGAGAAGACATTCGTTTATACTCCTTTATAATTATATTCGTACATGTTCTACATTAGTGTGACCCAAAAATTAAAAAATCACCCATTCTTAAAGAATGGGTGCAGACGAGTATAACTTTAGAGGACTATGCCTTATATATTAAGAATAAATTAGTTTCTAATTTAATGAGCTTGTCTTCTGAAACGGACATGGCTGCAATTGTAGTAAACAGACGTGGCCCAATGATCCACAAGTGCCAAAACAGAAATTGCAGTGTAAAACCAAGCGGTAGCCAAGGGCTTAAAGCACCAATGATCACGATTCCGATAAGGAGCGTGGACAACAATATTTTGCTCCAATAACGAAACCCGATAAACTGCTGTTCAAGCGGTAGAAAGCCGATCCACGGCGGTTTCCACTGGAATCCCCAACGTTTGCGATAAGTGTACCGATCAATGACAAATAGGGAACGCGAAATGACGTAGTGAATCCAAATAAGCGTGCTCCATGCCAAAAAGCTGTATGCGATTCCGAGTATGCCGTCTGCCCAAAACGCGGCACCTGCTGCTAATAGTCCCAAAAATATGTAGCTGTAATTAACAACTTTGGAGAAACGATATTTGCGTAATAATTGATAGTTGTAAAATGTTCGTTCCTGTCTGGCTTGCATGTGGCCACTCCTTTATTCTATGAGTTTCACCAGTACGATATATATCGGTTCAAATGATGGTAGAATGAAGGTATGATTACAAAAAGCCGTCATGTCCTGCAAAACGTACATACACCTTTGCAAACGCCATGCATAGGATACAATAAATATTTGAAAAGTTTCTATGAAATCGGTTTATTATTCTACTAATCAGGACATACTACATATAAATCATATTAAAGGTGGGATTGTCATGGAGGGCCGGACGGAGCATTGCTGTATCGTATGCGGGCAACAAAAAACGGAAGGCATGGTCATCGTCAATCAGTTTATTTGCTCAGGGTGCGAGCAGGAGATGGTGCACACCGACGTTAAGGATGATAAATATCCTTTTTACGTTCATCAATTAAAGCGTCTGTGGCTTCAGCTTCAGGCTTAAACATAAAGATTGGCAGGTGCGGTTGGGCTTATTATGTTTGTAAGTAGGTACCGGATTAGTTTTTTGGTAAAGTTCACTTCATTTTTACATGACAAGAGTCCGGAAACGGGCTCTTTTTTGATCATGCAGTGGATTATTGTAGGAAGGACAAAAGAGTTTCGGATAAGGGATAAACAGAGGAATTGATTTGCGTTACAATAGAATTATTATGATTTTAAAAAGGTGCAGCAAATGAATGAATTGACGCAAGAACAGATGCCGCTAGTAGAGGCATTGCTAAAATATGAACAGGCTAAGCACGTATCAATGCACGTGCCAGGCCATAAGAACGGGGCGGCGTACGAGCGGGCCGCCAGAGAGACAAACGATGCTGCGCATGCCTCGTTATATCGCCGCTATGCGGCGCTGCTTGGACAGGATGTGACCGAGGTAGAGGGCACGGATGATCTGCATGAGCCGACAGGTGCTATACGAGAAGCGCAGCAGTTAGCCGCCCAATGCTTCGGAGCGGAGGAAACTTATTTTCTCGTCGCTGGGAGCACAAGTGGCAACATTGCGGCTATTTTGACCTGTTGCACCAAGCCTGGTGATATCGTCATTGTGCAACGTAATGTACATAAGTCTGTCCTTCACGGACTTATGTTGGCTGGTGCTCGCGCTGTCTTTGTCAGTCCCTGCGCAGACGCAGCTAGTGGATTACTAACAGCTCCTTCGAAGGAGACTATATCAGCGGCGTTACAACGTTTTCCGGAAGCAAAGGCAGTTGTATTGTGCAATCCCAATTACTACGGATTAGGTGTAGACCTAACTACTATCGCGGAGTCTGTTCATGCGTACGGACTGCCGCTAATTGTGGATGAAGCTCATGGTGCTCATTACGGGCTTCATCCGAAGCTCCCTAAATCTGCGTTGCAGGCAGGCGCAGATTTAGTTGTACAATCAACACATAAAATGCTGCTTGGCATGACGATGAGTGCAATGCTGCATACTCAGGGACCACGTATATGCCGTAAACGTCTTGCGAAGGCGCTCACTATGATCCAAAGCTCTAGCCCCTCTTATCCTTTGATGGCATCTTTGGATATGAGTCGACATTATGTACAAACACGTGGTCCAGCGGCCTTTACAGAGGGGTTGGCAGCGGTTGAATATTTGCGTGCATGGGTCGATAGCTCCGATACATTCAGTTGTCTAGCAATGAAGGAATCCGTTAAATCCGTTAATCGCGATAATAAGGACAGAGTTCAATCGAGTCATTATGGTGTAGTTGATCCATTTAAAGTGGTCATTTATGAGCACAACGGCAATTGTACGGGATATTACTTGCTTGACCGTTTGCGGGAGCACGGTGTTGTAGCAGAGATGGCGGACATGAACTACGTTGTGTTATTGTGTACGCTTGGCACAACGATGGCAGATGTGGATAGAATAATTACAGCGCTGGTGCGTGTGGAGGCGCAGTTTAAGCTTGAACGGCAAGTAGAGTCAAGTTCTCATCCAGATCGTGGACACAAGGCTAATAAATCGGCCACGATTCGTACACTGGGTTTCGCATCTGCTCAAATGGAAGCTTTAATAGCTGAACCAATCGCCTTTTCGATATTTAACTTGGATCATCGTAAGGTTCGTTTTATTGACACGAGTGAGGCAGCAGGTTATGATGCGGCAGAGGCTGTTGTTCCATATCCACCAGGCATACCGCTTTTATATGCAGGGGAGACGATATCAGCTGCACATATTAAGTTATTAAAGCAATTATCTGATGCGGGCGCTAAGTGTCAGGATGCCTCGGATAAGACACTGCGGACACTGCTGGTGTACGAGAAATAAGAAGGGATTGTTGATTATAATGGCCTACCCAGGCTTGTTTATATCTTTAGAGGGCGGCGAAGGAGCCGGAAAATCAACTTCAATTGTATTGTTGCAGCGTGAGCTTGAAGCAAAAGGATGCAAGGTGCTGGTCACTCGTGAACCCGGCGGTATTCGAATTGCAGAGCGTATACGCGAAGTGATTTTGAATACTGAGTATACAGAAATGGACCCCCATACAGAAGCACTCTTATATGCGGCAGCACGGAGGCAGCATTTGGTGGAGAAGGTGATACCTGCACTGGAAAATGGGGTAATTGTTATAAGTGACCGCTTTGTAGATAGCAGCTTAGCCTATCAAGGTTATGCCCGTGGCCTAGGAATTGATGCCGTCTGGGAAATTAACCATTTTGCAGTACAGGCTGTAATGCCAGACGTTACGTATTGGTTGGATATTGCACCTGATGCGGGCTTACGACGCATTGAAGCCAATCAATTGCGGGAAGTTAATCGATTGGACCAAGAGGCGCTGTCCTTTCATTATAAAGTGCAGGAAGGGTATCAAATCATTGCTCAGCGTCATCCCGATCGTATCGTTCGCATCGATGCTGCACAGACACCAGAGGTTATTGTCTCGCATATGATGGAGAATTTACAGCAACGCACGAGGATAATGGGGAAATGATGTATAATTAGATCATTACCACTTTTCATTAGATTATGAGGAGGATGACAGCATGAAGTTAATTGTGGCCATTGTACAAGACAAGGATAGCAATCGGCTAAGTCATGCCCTGGTCAAAGCCGATTACCGCGCAACAAAGCTTGCAAGCACGGGAGGCTTTTTACGAGCGGGTAATACGACATTTATGATAGGTGTCGAGGATGATCAGGTCGAGGATGTGCTCGAAGTCATCCGCACAAATTGTAAGGTACGAGATCAACTGGTTACACCTGTTACCCCAATGAGTGGGACGACAGATTCGTATATGCCGCTTCCCGTTGAGGTGCAGGTTGGTGGAGCAACCGTGTTTGTGATGCCTGTAGATCGGTTTGAACATTTCTAAGTTAGGGTGATGAAAGGTGAAGATTAACCCGGGCTTCCGCCCATTTGGTAAAGATGTGCGTCTTGGCGACCCTGTGGCTAAGCCTGTCACCACGAAGTCATTCGCGGATATGATGCAGCAGCAGGATGGACGCTCTTCTAATGAAGAGATGCAGCAGCGGCTGCAGGATATATACAAACAAGGCGAACGGTTGTCCAAGTCAATGACCGTGCGTGAATTACGTTTATATAAGACGATGGTGAAGCGATTTTTGGAGGATACCGTTCGACGTGGTGTTGCCATTCGGGATGCTAGAGGATGGGATAGACGTGGTCGCAGTAAACGATATCGATTAGTGGAAGAGATAGATACGGCTTTGTTGGAATTAGCTGACGAATTACTCCAGAGTGAAGAGGGAAAGATTGACATGTTAAACAAAGTCGGTGAAATACGCGGCATGTTAATAAATTTGACATTTTAACAATCTGGGTAGTAAGGCAGCAAGTTATTAGAAAGGATTATAACAAATGTCATTTGAGCATATCCTTGGCCAAGAAAGGGCTAAGGCGATCTTGCAGCATGGCCTTCGAGCCGACAAAGTGTCGCATGCTTACTTATTTAGCGGGCCTCGGGGCACAGGGCGTGTTCAGACGGCAATTACTTTGGCAAAAGCGATGTTCTGTGAGCGGATGAAGGATGATTCCTGTGATGAATGTTTGTCGTGCCGCAAGATTGATCACGGCAACCATCCGGATGTGCATATGATTGTACCGGAAGGGCAGTCGATCAAAATTGACCAAATTCGTGATCTACAGCGCGAATTTTCATATCGTACTCATCCGTCGGGTCGGAAAATATATATTATGGAGCAGGCTGACAAAATGACGGTGCAAGCCTCCAACAGTCTGCTCAAATTTTTGGAAGAGCCTACTAGTCCTTCAATTGCGATTCTAATTGCAGATAACGGACAAGCTATGCTTCCGACGATTATTTCACGTTCGCAGTGGGTGCCATTTACGCCGACCAATCCCGCACAAATTTATCAGAAGCTGGTTGAAGAAGGATGTGTGTCTACTCTTGCACGCGTTGCGGTACAATTGGTTAACGGATTGGATGCCAGTAGGCATTTATGCCAACAGAATTGGTTTGCAGAATTGAGAAACGTAATGTTACAATTAGGGAAGGAGTGCGGGGTACGTCTGTCCTCAGCACTCTTACTAGCACAGCAGAAAGTATTCAAGACGGAGCTTGCGGAACATTCGGACATGCTGTTCCGATTGTTTCATCTCTGGTTTCGAGATATGTTGTATTACCAATTGAACCGACAGGACAGCCTCGTATTTCAAGATCAGCTCGACCTATTGGGCAAGATGGCGTGGACGAGAACAGCCGATGGATGGATTCGGTGCATGGAGGCTGCGGCGGAAGCGCAGAAGCGGGTACGCGCTAACGTAAACCCGCAGCTAGTGTTTGAGCAGTTTCTGGTTGGGATGCAAGGAGGTACTTGATTGTATAATGTGGTCGGCGTCCGTTTTAAAAGAGCGGGCAAAATTTATTATTTCGACCCGGTCGAATGGCCGGTCCAGAAGGACCAGCATGTGATCGTCGAAACGGCGCGCGGCATCGAGTATGGCAAAGTCGTCATCGGTCCGAAGACGGTCGGCGAGAACGATGTGGTACTTCCATTAAAGAAGGTTATCCGGGTAGCGACGGATGTTGATGGGCAGCTGGTGGAGTCGAACCGCCAGGCAGCAAAGGATGCTTTTGGTACATGCCTAGAGAAGATTAAAACACACCAGTTAAGGATGAAGTTGGTTGATGTCGAATATACGTTTGATCGGAACAAGATCATTTTCTACTTTACTGCGGAAGGCAGAGTTGACTTCCGGGAGTTGGTAAAGGATTTGGCGAGCGTATTCCGTACCCGCATTGAGCTAAGACAGATTGGTGTACGTGATGAGGCAAAGATGCTTGGCGGAATAGGACCTTGCGGACGTGTACTCTGCTGCTCCTCATGGTTAGGTGATTTTGAACCGGTATCCATCAAAATGGCAAAAGACCAGAACTTATCATTAAATCCTACCAAGATTTCCGGTTTGTGTGGTCGTCTCATGTGTTGCTTAAAGTATGAGCATGATAATTATGAAAGTGCGAAGGAAGAACTACCTGCTGTCGGCAGATTGGTTGTAACCTCGTTAGGAGAAGGTAAAGTAGTCGGCTTGAATGCTGGTGAACGAAAAGTACATGTGCAGCTGTTCGAAGTTGGGAAAGTGAAGGAACTATTATTTGACGATGTGGTCGTGAAGTAATGTTGTAGGACATCTGTATGATACTCTGGGGTGGGAACTTGGAGAAGAGAGATATTTTTACACAAATTCATGGTCTGGAAACGAATATGGGTAACCTTCATCAAGAAGTCGGTGCACTGAAGCTGATCGTGAAAGAGCTGCTGGAAGAGAACCAGCGTCTGCTGATGGAAAACGAGCAGTTGCGCAAAGTTTTGCAGCTTGAGCATCATGAGCAAGACCAGACAGCTTCCGTTCCAACCAGGGAATCTGCACCCGCAGCTGACATTCCTCTGGACGAAGCGGAGGCAAAAGCCAATTTAGTTGGTGAAGGCTACGACAATTTGGCACGCTTGTACCATGAAGGATTTCATATTTGCAACGTATATTATGGTCATTTGCGTACGGAAGGCGACTGCTTGTTCTGTCTGTCCTTCCTCAATAAATAACCGCTGCCGTAGGTGATGGAACCTTACATTCCTCCCTACGGCTTTCTCATATACACATATTGATATTCGTTTAAAGGAGATACCTGTACACATGAATGTAACTTTGCATCCTTCCGAGCGTCTGGATGATTTGTTAACACATAATTTACGTATTATTCAGAGTGATGAAGTATTTAGCTTCTCTTTGGATGCTGTGCTATTAGCCCGATTCGGCGCAATTCCAGCTAAAGGCCGTATTCTCGACTTATGTACAGGCAATGGAGCTATCCCCTTATTGTTAACGACTCGGACGAAAGCACATATAGACGGCATAGAGATTCAGCCAAGACTGGCTGATATGGCTCAACGTAGTGTGGAATTAAATGGCCTAACAGAGCAGATTAACATTATAGAGGGGGACCTCAAGTCTTTGAAGCTTGTTGGGGATCAGCATCTTTATGATGCAATCACCGTTAATCCTCCTTATATGTCCGTTGCATCTGGTGATCTCAAGGAGAACGAACATAAAGCAATGGCGCGACATGAGATTGGATGTACGCTGGAAGACGTAATCGCTGCATCTGCGCGACTGCTAAAGGTTGGGGGCAAGATTTTTATGGTACATCGCCCGTCAAGACTGGTGGACATGATAGCTTTAATGAGGACCTACCGGCTCGAACCGAAACGGATTCGTTTTGTGCATCCCAAAGCTGGGGCAGAAGCTAATATGGTACTTATTGAAGCGGCACGGAACGGAAAACCTGAAGTACGTTTGATGCCACCTTTAATCGTTTATAATGAAGACAACACATACTGTGAAGAACTGATGCATGTTTATTATGGCGCGAAGTCGGAATTGAGGAATGAATAATATGACGGAATTTCATATACAGAACAGCTATGCAGATCCTGATAATGGACAAGGGTGTCTTTATTTGGTAGCGACACCAATTGGGAATTTAGAGGATATGACTTATCGTGCAGTACGTATTCTTAAAGAGGTAGATATTATTGCGGCAGAAGATACGAGGGAATCAAGAAAGCTGCTGAGTCATTTTGATATTCAAGGCAAAAGGCTGTTTAGTTATCATGAGCACAACAAGCGTGCAAGCGGACCTGAGCTTGTCCGTTTTATGATGGAAGGTCAGCGAATTGCAATCGTTAGTGATGCAGGTTTGCCAGCTATATCTGATCCTGGTGCAGACCTAGTTCAGCTTGCTATTGAAGCTGGTCTGAATGTTATACCAATTCCTGGTGCGAATGCAGCGTTAAGCGCATTAATTGCATCGGGTCTCGCGACGGATCGTTTTATGTTTATAGGCTTTTTGCCGCGCGAACGCAAAAGAATTGATGACGTGCTGCTCCAACTTCGACATGAGCGCTGCACGCTTATGTTCTATGAGTCTCCGCATCGAGTTGTTAAGACGTTAGAGCGGATTAAGGAAGTGCTTGGGGATAGACAAATTGTATTAGCCCGTGAGTTAACGAAGCGTTATGAGCAGTTTGTGCGTGGGAGCGTCGGGGATTGTTTACGGCATTTGCAGGATCAGGCTCCGTTAGGAGAATGTTGTATTCTTGTAGATGGTGTAACGGATGTGGATCTGTTGACTCACCTCGATACGACGTGGTGGCAGTCGTTAACGATTGAGGAACACGTTAGTCACTATGAAGAGAGTGACGAAGTTGCACGTAAGGAAGCCATGAAACTTGCAGCTAAAGATCGGGGCATATCTAAACGTGATATTTATCAAGCATTACTAGCGTCAGAGGCTGATGTATAGAGTTGATCGTTCCTAGAGCTTATAAATGGGCTTGAAGTTTAGCCAACTGCGCAGCAGAGGGAACTGATTTGACTGGAGAAGTACGTATGCAGGAAAGCAAAATGTATAATTTGGGGCAAAAAAATACCTTCATGGTTGGGTTCAGTAACCATGAAGGCGTCAAGGAAGATATGAAAAAGGTTAGAATTAACATATGTAAGTAAGCCTATTATAACCTACTTTTCTTATTTTGTCACAGGTTGTGGAATTTCTGAGATACATTCGTGACAAACAATTTTTCCTTTGAAGTATGTAACGTTCTCAGCGTTGCCGCAGAAGATACATGCTGGCTCGTATTTCTTAAGCATAATGCGTTCGCCATCTACATAGATCTCAAGCGCGTCTTTCTCTCCGATGCCAAGTGTACGGCGAAGTTCAATCGGAATCACGACACGGCCTAGCTCGTCGACTTTACGAACGATACCTGTGGACTTCATCATAATTAATCGCTCCTCTTTAAACTTATAATATGTCATGTTTCGACAATATTCTATGTTCGTTGGTTTATATCGTACCAACCATTCCCATATTAGTCAACTAGAAATATTGCTAGTTTTGATGCTAATTTATGGTTTTTATTATAGTTTTAACTGATTTTTGTTAGATATCAACGATTTTTATCTCATTTTTGGACAGAGAAGGAATTTTTTATTAAAGATGGTTGACATATTAATCAATAACCTTGCCATTACTAGTCAGGTCTAAAAGAGCATATAATTTGTCGAAAAGACAGAGTAAAAGTAACAGTTACTAGCTGAAATGAAAAAAGGAGGTAGGAATATGTTGCGAGAAGAAAAAGTGTTTAAAGATCCCGTGCATAATTATGTACACGTGCAGGATCGAACGATCTGGGATCTTATCAATACAAAGGAATTTCAACGGTTACGGCGCATCAGGCAGCTAGGCACGTCATATCTGACCTTCCACGGCGCCGAGCACAGCAGGTTCTCACACTCCTTGGGCGTTTATGAGATTACAAGAAGAATCATCTCTCAATTTGAACGCAATCAGTTTGAAGACTGGCCTGAGGAGGAAGGGCTTGTCGCCTTATGTGCTGCACTACTTCATGATGTTGGACATGGACCATTCTCACATTCCATTGAAGAGGCTTTCAATGTTCATCATGAAGACTGGACATGCCGAATAATACTAGGGGATTCCGACATTAATCGGGTACTGACACGCAGAGACCCAACGCTGCCAGAACGTATTGCTTCTATTATACGCAAAACTTATGAAAAGCCAATAGTCGTAAATTTAGTTTCCGGGCCGCTTGATGCGGATCGCATGGATTATTTGCTGCGGGATGCGTATTATACAGGAGTCAACTATGGTACGTTTGATATTGATCGGATATTACGTGTACTTCGACCTTATAAAGGTCGGATTGTTGTGAAAGAAAGCGGCATGCACGCTGTCGAGCATTACTTGATGTCCAGGTATCAAATGTATTGGCAAGTGTACTTTCATCCAGTGACACGCAGTTCAGAACTGCTGCTGCGACTCATTTTTAAACGTGCGACTGAACTATATCACTCCGAATATGTTTTTTCTTACTTTTTGCGGCCGCTTGATGCTTTATTTGAAGGTAATATTACCGCTGCGCAGTATGTTCAACTTGATGAGGCATTTGTCCAAACCGTATTTACACAGTGGATGGGAGAGCAGGATGAGCGGCTGTCCGAATTATGTCAACGATTCATGGAACGGAAATTGTATAAATATGTAGAGGTGGATCAATTAAATGCGCAGCTGATGGAGGAACTTTGTCAGCAATGGAAGACCGCAGGACTTGATCCCGCCTATGATCTATGGTTTGATTCCCCTACCGATATGCCATATGATGTGTATCGTTCTGGAGAAGAACCGACACAAATGCACATTTTATTGCTTGATCGTGACCAGAAATTGGTGGAGCTGTCCAAAAAATCGGATATTGTGCGTTCTATAAGTGGCTTGCACCGCGGTAAGCATTATATTTATTTTCCTATTGATAAAATAAGACAAGCTGTCCCAAGATTGTCTGAATCGGTTGTCCGTTTGCTGCAATTACATGAGGATCGGGTATCGCAGTAGTAACATACTAGAGAATACAAGGAGAGTCATTCGACATGATATTTGACACACATACCCATTTGGATAATGAAGCCTTTAATGAAGATCGGGAGGAAGTTATCGCTCGTGCTTTAGAGCAAGGTGTGACACGGATGGTAAACGTAGGTTTTAACCGGGAAACGATTCCGACAACAATGGAACTGGCGGAGAAGTACCCCTTTATTTATGCGGCAGTAGGATGGCATCCGGTAGATGCAATTACGATGCAGAAGACAGATATCGACTGGATTGCAAAGTTAACGGAACATAACAAAGTAGTCGCTATTGGTGAAATTGGACTCGATTATCATTGGGATACATCACCAAAGGATGTTCAGCAACGTGTATTCCGCGAGCAAATCGGACTCGCGCGTGAGTTGAATATGCCAATTATTATTCACAATCGCGATGCACATGAAGACGTGGTTCGTATTTTGAAAGAAGAAAATGCAAAAGAGGTCGGGGGAATTATGCACTCGTTTTCAGGCAGCTGGGAAACAGCTAAAATGTGTCTGGATATGGGGTTTTACATTTCATTCGGTGGCCCGGTCACGTTTAAGAATGCGAAGCAGCCAAAAGAGGTGCTTAAACAGGTGCCAATGGATCGATTATTAGTGGAAACGGATGCCCCTTATTTGACGCCTCATCCTTATCGAGGGAAACGGAATGAAACCGGATACGTTCGATTAGTAGCAGAGGTAGCAGCTGGATTAAAGGATATAGATTTGGAGGAATTTTGCATAAAAACAACCGAAAATGCTCTTACATGTTTTGACATACGTTGAAAAACGACGAAAAACTAATGAAAAAAAGTTCTACACCAATATATACATGGATTTGTTTAATGAAATGAATGTATTTGGCTATATTTTAGTCGTTTTTAACGAAAAACGTGATTGCGGCAGTCTTTACAACTTTGTCATAAACACGATATGATTTCTCACAGAAGTTCGATTGAACTTGAATATTGTTCCAACCAACCAGTAACGCTGAATTTCCATTGATTTGGAGAGCGGGGGAACCAGAAGCATGCTGCAAGTGCCAGCAGGTGCGGAGTGTATCCTTGGGGTGAATTAAGAGCTGTCGAGCCGTGAGCCGATATGTTCTTATAGGGCGACTCTCATAGCCCGAACCCGACAGCTAACCTCGCAAGCGTACGGAGAGAGGTCCTCGTGTGAGCCCTAGACTGTTGTTTTGTTTGGGTCTTGATGAAGAAGCCACGAAAGAGAGTCCTCTGGAGACAGGCTTCTTTTGTTTTTGCAGCTTACGAGACTCGCATCCTTGCATATTTTGCGGAGCGGGTTCATAGGTTGTAAGAACAAGGAGGAAGAGACGACCGTTACTGGAGAGTTGGTGTGAAGGATAGGCAGGCACAAGCTTATTTTTCGCAAAAATATCCAATAGTCGCGTCAGATGTATCATGCATAACTTCTCGACGGCGGGACTATGTAAGGAGGACCGAGAAATGGGCAACTTCGTGAACAACGATCCCCATGATCCCCGATCATCCAGCAAGTCACTCGCAATGCGATGGAAGCATGAAAATGTGCGTGTTGTTTCTGTAATTGCTGTAGTTGCAATCGCTATAACTTTAGTTAGTGTGCTGGTGGGATTCAGTTATTCCAAAAAGACACTCTCCATTGTCGTAGATGGACAAGAGCGTCGTTTGGAAACTCGCCAGGAAACGCTTCGTGATGTTTTGGATGAGCACACGATAGCGGTAGGAAGTCATGACCAAGTATCAGTAACATTAGATACAAAAGTCAAAGATGGGGCTCAAATCACCATAGAACGTGCCAAACCGATTCAGATTACGATGGATGGGTTAACGAAGACATTGTATACAACCAAGGACAATGTCAAGCAAGCACTGACTCAATTAAATATTAACCTGAAAGCACAAGATAAAATCTTCCCAAGTAAGTTAACCTCGATTGCGTCTAACATGAACATCAAAATTGTGCGTGTAACCAAAGGGGTTGAGGAGCGTAAGGTGAAGGTTCCTTATCAAGTTGTCAAACAGGCAAACCCGGATATGAAGAAGGGCACTAAGAAGACGGTGCAGCAGGGCCAGTCAGGTCTAGTTATTCAAAAGATTGAAAAGACATTTGAGGATGGAAAGCTTGTCACTGCTCGGATGGTAGATAAGAAAGTTCATACCAAACAAGTGAATAAAGTTATCGCTTACGGTACGAAGAAAGAACCTGAACTGATGGTATTGTCTGTGGATAGCGAGGACGTTGGTCAGTCTTCTGGCAGCAACGCTGATTTTGATTACAAGAAAAAAATTACGAATGTGCAATTAACAGCATACACGGAAACTCCAGGTTCTGTGGGGGCCAAAACAGCCTCCGGAACAAAAGTAACCGAAGGTCGTACGATTGCGGTAGATCCGAAGGTCATTCCACTTGGCTGGTGGGTATACATCGAAGGCATTGGCTTCCGCCGTGCTGAAGACACGGGTGGAGCCGTTAAAGGCAACATCATTGATGTATATTACGACTCCTCCAAGCAAGTGCAGCGTTTCGGACGCAAGAAGG
Source organism: Paenibacillus taiwanensis DSM 18679 (assembly GCF_000425125.1). GTDB lineage: Bacteria > Bacillota > Bacilli > Paenibacillales > Paenibacillaceae > Paenibacillus_B > Paenibacillus_B taiwanensis. The sequence goes on along the minus strand of NZ_AULE01000003.1, from coordinate 52,468 downwards.
GATATACGGTTTATGTGATCGGTCCTGTGAAGCCGGAGGCGAGTTAGGAAGTCTCTAGTGTAGTGTTAGCTGTGTGGATTGCAGCTGTGTATTTATGATATAGTAATTCATATTCAAATATGTCATGCTAAGAAGAGGGGATTCCCTCTTCTTTTGTATTTTAGTTGTACTTTTTTTGGGAAAGGGGCAATCGCCTGTGATACGTGAGGTTATTGTCGTTGAAGGAAGAGACGACACGGTAGCGATTAAACGTGCGGTAGATGCAGATACTATTGAGACTGGCGGTTCGGCTCTAAATGAGATGACGTTTAAGAAGATCGCGCTGGCGCATGAGCGCCGGGGCGTTATTATATTTACGGACCCTGACTTTGCCGGTGAACGGATTCGCAAAGCCATTGCAGCCCGAGTTCCTGGATGCAAGCATGCATTCCTTACCAAGCAGGAGGCGCTGTCCAAAGGGGACATCGGAGTGGAGAATGCCTCACCCGAAGCGATTCGGCATGCACTTGACCATCTGCGAACAGAGATGCCTGCTTATGAAGGCACAACACTTACCTGGACAGATTTAGTCCATGCAGGACTTACTGCTTATGAGGGATCAGCCGATAGACGCATGAAATTGGGTGAGATACTAGGTATCGGGTATTGTAATGCTAAGCAGCTATTAAAGCGTTGTACAACCTTTCAGGTTAGTCGGGAAGAGTTTGAAGATGCTTTGCGACGACTGGATACGATGTAAGTGTAGTGACAATTTACGAATGTATGTAAATTTATGGAAGGCGGGTAGAGGATGACGCAAGTAAGAGCGGACATTGCCACACCAACACGAACTAAAGATATAATAAGGAAACACGGGTTTTCGTTTAAGAAGAGTTTGGGCCAAAATTTTCTTATCGATATGAATGTAATGCGTCGTATCGTTCAATCAGCGGACCTGGATGAACATACGGGCGCGCTTGAAATTGGGCCTGGGATCGGAGCATTAACAGAACAGCTGGCGAAACAAGCAAGCAAAGTCGCAGCTGTAGAAATCGACCAGCGGCTTATTCCTATTTTGGCAGATGTAATGGAGCCATATAATAATGTTAGCGTCGTACATGGTGATGTACTAAAAGTGGATTTACAGGCACTGTTTCAAGAACAATTTGCGGAGATGGATAAGGTAAGTGTTGTGGCAAATCTGCCTTATTACGTAACAACTCCCATCATGATGAAGTTGCTAGAAGAGCGTCTTCCACTCAAAAATATTGTCGTGATGATCCAGAAGGAAGTAGCTGAACGTATGGCAGCTTCACCTGGGGGCAAGGAATTTGGCAGCCTGAGTGTAGCTGTCCAATACTATAGTGAGCCCGAGATTGTGTGCACGGTTCCCCCAACTGTGTTTATACCGCAGCCTAACGTGGAATCTGCGGTTATCCGCTTAAAGGTAAGAGACAAACCACCAGTGGAAGTAAATGATGAGTCTCGATTTTTTGAAGTCGTTCAAGCGAGCTTCACACAGCGTCGGAAGACGATTTGGAATAACCTAAAGGCACGTTATAGTGGTGATATTGGTATAGATCAGCTGCAAACCGCTTTAGAGACGGCTGAAATCGATCCTTCCCGCAGAGGGGAGACTTTGTCACTAGAAGAGTTTGCGCGCCTTAGTGAGGCTATAGGATCTTCATATGATGCTTTGTAATTAGTTACATATAATTGTACACCTCCTTTTGCTGAGCAACGAGCCCCTTTAGGGGCTTTTTTTGTTTAGGCACCAAACATGGCTTTTGCCCATACGATAGGTAAGAGGTGATAAGGGCATGAAGGTGGGAGATCTGGTCGTACGCAAATCTTATGGTGGGGATATTACATTCCGAATAGAAGGGTTATACGATCACATATCGTTGTTAAAAGGCACGGATTATCGACTGGTGGCCGATGCTCCGACATCTGATTTAGTCAATGTGCCTGAAACAACGATGAAACGGCGTAAGCAGCAAGCTCAAATTAAGATGATTGAATCCGTGGAAGCATTGGAACAACACAGACAGCGCCAATCTGAACGTCGTCAAACAGAGTTTCAATTTGCTAATGCGCCGAATCAGGCGGCTCATTTTGAAATGCCAGGTAAAGTGCTTCACTTGGATGGAGACCCGAACTATTTACAAAAAAGCATGACCTTGTATAACCAATTGCGAGTTCCCGCAGAAGGTCATTATGTATCGGAGGCCAAAATGTCGGAGGCTGTATACACATTGTTGCCTCGTTCGCGGCCAGACATTATCGTCATTACAGGTCATGATGGTGTGTTAAAAGGGTTAAAACATCGAGATTTATATAGTTTGCAGAGTTATAAAAACTCACAAAACTTTGTAAATGCCGTCAAAACAGCGAGGCAGTATGAACGGAATCTGGATATGCTAACGGTTATCGCAGGTGCCTGTCAGTCTCATTTTGAGGCGCTGCTGCAAAACGGTGCAAACTTCGCGAGCTCCCCGGGCCGTATTATGATACATGCACTGGACCCAGCGTATGTTGCCGCCAAAGCAGCCTACACTTCCATTCGTGATACCATCCATATCGCTGACATTGCCCCGCATACGATAACTGGCACAGAAGGCTTAGGTGGTATTGAAACCAGGGGCAGCCATCGACTAGGTATGCCGAAGTGGAAAGACTTGTCGACGCTAAATGTTACACCATCCGTTACTTAATTTTTATTTAGGTCAAAATGCATAAATATAGGTCTTAAATCGCATCCTACAAAATTGGGTATAAAAATGAATTGACATGGTTTTAAAAATATTGTTATAATTATCTGTTTATTTGACACCTACTCTGGAATTGTTTATAATGGACAAGGAAAGAGGTGGTGGTTGAAATGGCTAAAAATGCGCTGTTTGAAATACGACGCTGTCTTGAAGCCCATGTTGGACAGAAGATTCTGCTTCGTGCGAATGGAGGTCGTCGCAAGACGATTGAACGCACGGGCGTATTGGAAGAAACCTACCCTTCTGTGTTTGTTGTAAGTTTGGATCAGGAGCAGCAGAATGCCAAGCGTGTCTCCTACAGCTATGCAGATATATTGACCGAGTCGGTAGAAGTTACCGTCTGCGCAGATAACGGCGAGTTAAAGATTGAGTATATTCGCAGTTAATGATGTGATGTAAAGCAGTCCGAGAGGGCTGCTTTTTTGTATCCCATATTTTTTGTTGTTACCTTTTGCATGAAGCTCATAATCCTGACGAACACTACAACTGCAAAGTAATCGCCTCTAACTCTGTCTCCCACTCGATGCGTCAAGCCCTATAAGGAGGTACTTTTATGAGCCGCAGAAGAAGAAGTGTCATGTCAGAACAATTAAAGTATGAGCTAGCTAAAGACCTTGGATTTTACGATACGGTGCAAAAAGAAGGTTGGGGGTCCATTAAAGCAAAAGATGCTGGCAATATGGTGAAGCGTGCCATCCAATTGGCCGAGCAGGCTGCCTCTCGTCAAAATGAAGGTCATTCCTAACTTATAAGCGAACCTTTAGACGCTGCGCAGGCGTGAGGTTCGCTTTTTATGTTAACGAAGCGAATACAAGCGTGTACAAAGGGAAATAGCTGATGTAACGCGTTTTTAACAGGCCTTCCTTTACAAACCATTCACGAATGACTTGCATGTCATAGTCTGTTATAATAACTAAAGCGATCCGAAGGGTGAGAATAACCTCTATTGAGCTTGTTAGAGCTCAAAGGAGGAGCGATTGATAAAGTTAGCCGAGCAGTTGAGCTTTGCAGGCTCTGGTGTTTTTTATCGCGAATCAGAATGAAGGCATTTTCCTTTCCATCTGCGGATTCTTATATATTCTGATATCGTAAAGAAGGGTGAACGCCGGTGAAAGTGTATGAGAAGGCACCAGCAAAGATTAATCTGATGCTGGACGTATTGCGTAAGCGAGAAGACGGATTCCACGAAGTTGAAATGGTCATGACGATGGTTGACTTGGCTGATCGATTAGAGATGGAGGAACTTCCGCGCGACACGATTATTATTTCCAGCCAAGCTGGTTACATACCGTTAGACGAGAAGAATCTGGCCTTTCAGGCTGCCAAGCTGATAAAGGAAAGATACGAGGTTCGACAAGGCGTCTATATTCACTTGGATAAGAAGATACCGGTCGCAGCCGGCCTTGCTGGTGGCAGCAGTGATGCCGCAGCCGCTCTGCGCGGCTTAAACCGTTTATGGAGGCTGAATATTTCAGAGCAGGAGCTGCAAGTATTAGGCTCAGAACTAGGCTCTGACGTGCCTTTCTGTGTGACAGGTGGCACAGCGATTGCGCGTGGTCGGGGAGAGAAGTTGGAGCACATTGCTAATCCTCCGCAGTGCTGGGTTGTGCTGGCCAAGCCGCCGATAAACGTATCTACGGCTGATGTATATGGACGTTTCAGAGTTAACCGCATTGATAAGCATCCATCGTTACCGAGCATGTTGGAGGCGATTGAATCTCAATCTTTTCATAGGATATGTGACAATTTGGGGAACGTACTTGAGGATGTCACGTTACCGATGCATCCAGAAGTACAGCAATTAAAGGAAGCCATGATTAGACTTGGTGCGGAAGGTGTATTGATGTCGGGCAGTGGACCGACTGTATTTGGTCTGGTCTCTAAAGAGTCTAAGATTGCGCGAATCTATAATGGACTGCGTGGCTTCTGCAAAGAAGTATATGCGGTGCGGATGTTGACATAATATAGAAATAATATGGCTAATTACGAAATATATCAGATATAACGGCTACAATTGTTTGGTTTTCCTTGATAACCAACGTACATTGATGTATTATATCCTTGATAATATTCGGATTTGAGCGAGGAATAATAGATGAAAAAATTAAAGCGAAGCGCGCGTTTGGTTGAAATGACACAATATCTGATGTCTAAGCCGCACACGCTTATTCCGCTTACTACATTTGCAGAACGTTATGGTGCAGCCAAGTCTTCTATTAGTGAGGATTTGGCTATTATTAAAGAGGTGTGCGAGAGTGAAGAGACGGGGGAATTACTAACTCTGGCAGGAGCTGCAGGCGGAGTAAAGTATATTCCGAAGAGCAGTCCAGACAAGGCGTTACCACTCGTGCAAACGTTGTGCGCCCAATTAGAGCAACCAGACCGAATGCTGCCTGGGGGCTACTACTATATTACGGATATACTAGGTCAGCCAGGATTAATGAATGATATTGGCCGCATGTTTGCATCGGCATTTGCCAATCATGATATTGATGTGGTGATGACCGTAGAGACCAAAGGCATTCCGATTGCTTACGCAACCGCAGCACATCTCAATTTGCCTGTCGTGTTAGTTAGACGGGACCATGTAGTGACAGAGGGGTCTGCTGTGAGCATCAATTACGTCTCAGGATCTCAGAAGAGCATCCATACGATGACGCTGGCTCGTCGTGCGCTAAAGGAACGTTCCCGTGTACTTGTCGTAGACGACTTTATGCGAGCAGGGGGCACTATTAACGGTATGATGGACCTGCTGCATGAATTTAATGCCACTGTAGCGGGTGTTGGTGTTCTGGTAGAGTCTGAGGATGTATCTAACGATGAACGCTTGCTGCATGATTACGTATCGCTTGTACGTGTTGGTACAATTGACAGCCGGAACAGACAAATGTCTGTGAAACCTGGCAATTATTTTGATAAGCAAGAGTAGACTACTTCTAATGGAGGTGCATCTATATGACAAAGTCAATTGATATGGTATCTACAACATCCGCTCCACAGGCAATTGGTCCGTATTCACAGGCGGTTACCTTTGGTGAACTGGTTTTAACTTCAGGACAGATTCCACTTACGTCTGACGGTTCCCTCGTTGAGGGCGGAATCGAGGAACAGACGCATCAAGTGTTCCACAATTTAAAGGCTGTACTGGAAGCAGCAGGCTCGTCATTTGACCGTGTTTTGAAGGCGACGGTGTTTCTGAAAGATATGCAGCAGTTCGCTCAAGTAAATGCGATTTACGAGACTTACTTTGGATCACATAAGCCTGCTCGATCAACAGTTGAAGTAGCACGCTTGCCAAAAGATGTGTTTGTCGAAATTGAGCTGATTGCTACGAAGTAAATCGAACCTTGTCGAAAACGTTTAAATATACAAAAAAGTTCAAAAAAAAGTTGGATTGTTGGCAAATTAAAGAAGGATTTCAATTGCGCGTGTGGAATTATACACCAAGTCTTGTATGGAAAAAGGTGGTGAACACACGTGCAAATTACTGATGTTAGACTCCGCCGCGTCAACACAGAAGGAAGAATGAAAGCAATCGCATCGATTACAATCGATAACGAATTTGTTGTTCATGATATCCGTGTTATTGACGGCAACAACGGAATGTTTGTAGCTATGCCAAGCAAACGCACGCCAGATGGCGAATTCCGTGACATTGCTCATCCTATTTCTTCCGCAACTCGCGAAAAGATTCAAGCCGCGGTACTGGCTGAATATGAGCGCGCTGCCACAGAAGAGGAAGTTATTGAAGAGGGCGCATAATAAGGTAATATTTGGGGTTGCAAAGAAAGAGAGCCAATCATGGGGGGCTCTCTTTTCTTTTTCTTCATAATGAGATATATTCTAGTATGGTAGTAAAGGAAGCAGGAGGTCGGACGCTTTGAAAAGAATGGCCATTGTGCTAGCCGCAGGACAAGGCAAGCGTATGAAGTCAAAACTGTATAAAGTTCTTCATCCCGTTTGCGGAACACCGATGGTTGGACATGTACTGGACGCAGTAGAACGTGTGGATTCTGAACGCACGGTTGTTGTAGTCGGGCATGGGGCTGAAGCTGTTAAGGGTTACTTGGGAGATCGTGCGGAATTCGTATTACAAGCGGATCAGCTCGGTACCGGACATGCGGTAAAGCAAGCAAAGGCGCTTCTTGGCGGAGAGCAAGGTACGACAATTGTGATCTGTGGAGATACGCCGCTCGTGACGTCTGACACCTTGGAACGCCTGATGGAGCTTCATGATCGTGCACAGGCTTCGGCGACGATTTTGACGGCTGAACTTGATAATCCTCATGGGTATGGTCGAATTATTCGAGCAGAAGATGGTTCGGTTCTGAAAATCGTTGAACAGAAAGATGCGACACAAGAAGAACAATTGGTTCGAGAAATCAACACAGGTACTTACTGTTTTGATAATGCGCAATTGTTCGCGGCACTTGAACAAGTGACCAATAACAATGTACAGCAAGAGTACTACCTGACCGACGTTATTGGTATTATGAAAGTGCAAGGCAATGTCGTACAGGCTTACTGTTCGCCAGATCCTGCTGAATCGATCGGGGTTAATGATCGATTGGCATTGTCTGAAGCAGAGCGCTTGATGCGCGAGCGTATTAACAAGCGTCATATGTTAAATGGGGTTACGATTGTTGATCCGATGCAAACGTATATCGAAGCAGCGGTTACGATCGGTGCTGATACCGTGCTTCATCCAGGAACTGTTCTGCGAGGCAGCACAGTGATTGGGGAAGAGTGTGTAATTGGACCTCACGTTGAGATTACAGATTCAACAATCTCGGATCGGGCTGCAATTGCTCATTCTGTAGCAAGTAGTGCCCGTGTCGGCCAAGATAGCTCTGTAGGACCATTTGCTTATTTACGACCTGGGGCTGATATCGGCCAGGACGTTAAGATCGGCGATTTTGTCGAGATCAAAAATGCGGTCATTGACGATCATTCGAAAGTATCGCATCTGAGTTATATTGGAGATGCGAAAGTAGGCAAAAATGTAAACATTGGATGCGGTGCGATAACCGTTAACTATGACGGATATAATAAATCCGTTACAGAAATCGGTGATGATGCTTTTATTGGCAGCAACGTAAACCTCATTGCGCCGATTCGAATTGGTAATGGAGCTTATGTAGTGGCTGGCTCCACAATTACACATCATGTCGCAGATAACGACCTTGCGATAGCTCGCGAGCGCCAGGTGATTAAGCCTGGTTATGCTGAGAAGCTTCGTGGTCGTGCCAAAGCAAAGAAAGAACGTGAAACGCAGCAAGGCGAGCAATAAGCTGCGCGGCTTTATGAATAAAGGATCTATGCTTTACGAGCACGTCGAATTATACAAATAAGAGATGAACTTGAACCAGCACGGAGGGTTAACAACTATTATGACGTATTGTGATTCCAAGCTGAAAATATTCACTTGTAACTCCAATCCGAAGTTAGCACAGCAAATTGCAGACTACATTGGCATTCCTTTGGGTGAATCCAGCACAAAGAGCTTTAGCGACGGAGAAATTCAAATCAACCTGTCTGAAAGCGTACGTGGTTGTGACGTTTACGTCGTGCAGTCCACGTGTGATCCAGTTAATGACAATCTGATGGAGCTTCTTGTGATGGTCGATGCTCTTAAACGTGCATCCGCCAAGAGCATTAATGTCGTTATTCCATACTACGGCTACGCTCGTCAAGACCGCAAAGCGCGTTCCCGTGACCCTATTACGGCAAAGCTTGTGGCTAATTTAATTGAGACAGCGGGTGCACATCGTGTCATCACGATGGACTTGCATGCTACGCAGATTCAAGGTTTCTTTGATATTCCGGTTGACCACATGCTCGGTGTGCCGATCTTGGCACAATATTTCCGATCCAAGAAGATGGAAGATGTCGTTGTTGTATCGCCTGACCACGGTGGCGTGGTACGCGCTCGTAAGTTAGCGGATTTCTTGAATGCACCGCTTGCTATTATTGATAAGCGCCGTCCTGAGCCTAACGTAAGTGAGGTTATGAATATTATCGGTGATATTAAAGGCAAGACGGCTATTATTATTGACGATATTATTGATACAGCGGGCACAATTGTTCTAGGTGCAAATGCATTGGTGGAAGCAGGCGTTAAAGAAGTGTATGCTTGTTGTACGCATCCTGTATTGTCGGGTCCTGCCATGCAACGTCTGGAAGATTCTCCGTTCAAGGAAGTTATCGTTACAGATACGATTCCCGTGAAACATCCGAACCCATCAAGCAAGCTGCGTACATTGTCTGTCGCTCCGCTTATGGGCGAGGCGATTATCCGTGTACATGAAGAGTTGTCTATCAGTAAATTGTTTGAAATTGAGTAATAGATGAACAGTGAGGAGCAGAAGCTTTTGAGCTCCCATACAGACGAGGGTTACATCGGCAAGCAAGCGTGCTGCAGATGTAACCCTTATCGGCATTCAGCTTTGTTCGGGTTACCGGATGGATGAGGAAGGAGAGAATAACGTTGAAATGGATTGTCGGACTTGGCAACCCAGGTACCAAATATGCGTCAACACGTCATAATATTGGATTTATGGCCATTGATACGCTAGCCCACCGATTTGGAATTGATGTAAAAGAAAGCAAATGCAAGGGACTAATCGGGGAAGGCAAAATAGGTTCGGAAAAAATCGTGCTGATTAAGCCGATGACATATATGAACTTGTCTGGTGAGACGGTTCGAGGGTACATGGACTACTACAAAGCAAGCCTAGATGATTTTATCGTATTGTATGACGATATGGACACGGAGCTCGGAAAGGTGCGCCTGCGTTACCAAGGCAGCGCAGGTGGCCACAATGGCATTAAGTCCATCATTCAGCATGTGGGAACCCAATCGTTTAATCGTATACGGATGGGCGTGTCCAGACCAGCCCCAGGCCGTGATATTGTAGACTATGTGTTGCAGACGTTTGCTAAATCGGAGCAAGAGGCAGTTTCTCAGACGATCGAGCGCACTTGTGATGCCGTACAATTTGCACTAGACCATACATTTGAACAAACAATGGCTAAATTTAACGGTTAACAGGCTATGGTTGCATGCTAGCGGGCATACTAGACGGTATATTACTGCGTAAGGGGGCATATACATGTCTGTGAATTATGTCTGCAAGCACTGTCACACGTTAATTGGACGCATTGAAGGAGCTGCAATCAACCAATCAAGACTCGGTTTTGATATGCTTACACCAGAAGAACATCGCCATTATGTACGTGTTCATGACAATGGCGACGTGACGGTACGAATGACTTGTGATTATTGTGCAGAGGCCTATAATCATAATCCTGAATTAAGCACGTTGGCATCACCATTGCAATAGTATGAATGGAGCTAGTTCGTATAGAAGAGAATCAGCCTTGGCATTTGTGCCGAGGCTGATTTGTGGTCGCGTTGCAAAGTTGACGTGATGTGCGACCGTTTATTTAATGCAGGTGTCAGTCATTTTAGCGTGTTTATACATTACTTTTTATATAATCGACTTCAATAGAAGTTTTTGTTATGATATCAGACTAGTTATGGATCAATAGAGTGTGTTCAACCTTTGTTGGCCAGAAAGAGGTGCCTGTCCTTGTTAAATGCACTTATGCAAGCTTTATCTGCAGAACGTGATATAGATTCTATCGTAGCGGGCATACGCACCGGTATGAAAGAGCAGCTTGTATCCGGTCTATCGGGTTCTTCCCGACAAGTTATGATGGCCGCGCTGGCGCAAGAGCTGAATCGTCCTGTGCTCGTTGTGACGCATAATATGTTCTCAGCACAGAAAGTGACAGAGGACTTGCAGGAATGTCTATCGCCTGATCAGGTGCTGCTGTATCCCGCCAATGAGTTGGTGGCAGCAGAGGCGGCTATATCAAGCCCTGAAGTTATTGCTCAGCGAATAGACGCCTTAATACGGCTAGCGAAGGGCTTTCGTGGTATTGTCGTGACGCCTTATGCAGGGCTGCGTCGGTACTTGCCGGCCAGAGAGATTATGGCGGAAGCAGAATATGATGTGGTGGTGGATACTGAGCAGCCTCTTGAAGCGTTTCTCGGACGTATGGTCGCGCTCGGTTATGAGCGTACGGATCGAGTGGAGTCGCGTGGCGAGATGAGTGTTCGGGGCGGTATTGTGGACATTTTCCCTTACACGTCTAGTGTACCGTACCGCATGGAGTGGTTTGATGATACGGTAGAATCTATTCGAACTTTCGATCCTACGGATCAACGCTCGATGGATAAATTGGATAGGTTGACGATTACACCCGCTAGAGAGATGATTGCAAATACAGCTCGATTTGCGCATGCAGCTGATGAAGCGGGTCTTCGTTTAGAAGAACAGCTTGCAAAAATGAGCGACAGCCAAGTTAAAGAGAAGCTGCGCCAAGAGATGCACCAAGAAATCGACCGCCTGCGAGGGCAAGTGTATTTTAACGATATGTACAAGTATGTAACTTTGCTGCACCCTGAAAAGCATACGTTATACGAATATATGCCCCATGATGCGCTTATGGTTGTGGATGAACCTGCGCGTGTGCTGGAAACAGCGAAGCAGCTGGAACGAGACGAAGCGGAGTGGAACACTCACTTGTTACAGCATGGTAAGACATTACCATCTTTGCCGCTAGGCAAGACGTCGGAGGACACGCTAGGCAAGCGCCCATTCCAGACCGTATTTATGGCACTATTTCTTCGGCAAGTACCGCATACGCAGCCACAAAATATTGTTAACGTCATGTGCAGAACGATGCAAAATTTTCATGGACAAATGAACGTGCTAAAGGCCGAGATGGAACGATGGAAAAAAACAAATGCAAACGTCATCATTTTGGCAAATGGCGAAGAGCGAATTGATCGTGTGCGCCGGGTGTTGCAAGATTATCAGATTCCGGAACCAACCATTATGAAGGGTAACCTTCAAAGTGGGTTCGAGCTGCCTTCTATTCATTTGGTCGTTATTACGGAAGGGGAGATGTTTTCGCAGAAGCAGCGTAAAACAGCTCGTCGTTCCGATGCCAAAGTGGATAACGCAGAGCGAATCCGTAGTTATTCAGAGCTTAAAGTGGGCGATTATGTCGTTCATCAAAATCATGGTATCGGAAAGTACATGGGCATTGGCACGTTAGAGATCAATGGTATTCATAAAGACTATCTGCACATTATGTATGCAGGTGGAGATAAACTGTCTGTGCCTGTAGATCAGCTCCATTTGATACAGAAGTATGTTAGCTCTGAAGAGAAGGAGCCTAAAGTATACAAGCTTGGTGGTACGGAATGGGCTAAAGTAACGAGCAAGGTTCGCTCTTCGGTTAAGGATATTGCGGATGATTTGATCAAGCTGTATGCGGCAAGACAATCGTCTCCAGGTTATGCATTTGAGAAGGATACACCTGAGCAGACGGAATTCGAAACGATGTTCCCTTATGATGAGACGCGGGATCAATTGCGTGCAATAGAAGAAATCAAACAGGACATGGAGCTTCCACGCCCTATGGATCGCCTCTTGTGCGGCGATGTTGGATACGGAAAGACCGAAGTTGCGATTCGCGCAGCTTTCAAAGCAGCTATCGAAGGCAAGCAGGTAGCGGTCCTTGTTCCAACTACGATATTGGCGCAGCAGCATTATGAGACGTTTAGAGAGCGTTTTGCAGATTATCCGTTTAACATTCAAGTGCTGAGTCGCTTCCGTTCTCGCAAGGAGCAAAACGAGACGATGAAGGGCTTGAAATCAGGCGTGGTGGATGTAGTCATTGGCACGCATCGCCTGCTATCTCAGGACATCGTATTTAAGGACCTTGGCATGTTAATTGTAGATGAAGAGCAGCGTTTTGGCGTAACTCACAAAGAGAAGCTTAAGCGTCTGAAAAATAATGTAGATGTACTGACACTTACGGCTACTCCAATTCCACGGACGCTCCATATGTCCATGCTTGGCGTACGTGACTTGTCCGTTATTGAAACCCCTCCAGAAAACCGTTTTCCAGTACAAACTTATGTGTTGGAGCATAGCGATACGCTCGTACGCGAAGCGGTGGAGCGCGAACTTGCCCGTGGCGGTCAAGTATATTACTTATACAATCGAGTACAAGGCATTCATCAGATGGCGGATCATATTAAGATGCTGGCACCTGATGCACGTGTCACAGTTGGACATGGGCAAATGTCGGAACAAGAGTTGGAGAAGACCATTCTGGACTTCCTGGATGGGGAGTACGACGTGCTGGTCAGCACTAGTATTATTGAGACGGGTGTAGATATTCCTAACGTAAACACCCTTATTGTTCATGATGCAGATAAAATGGGCTTGTCTCAGTTGTATCAGTTGCGTGGCCGTGTAGGACGTTCCAATCGAATTGCTTATGCTTACTTCACTTATCAGCGCGATAAAGTGTTAAACGAGGTTGCTGAGAAGCGGCTCCAATCGATTAAGGAATTCACGGAATTGGGATCCGGATTTAAAATTGCGATGCGTGACTTGTCCATTCGTGGAGCTGGAAATCTGTTAGGTGCAGAGCAGCATGGATTTATTGCCTCTGTCGGCTTTGATTTATACTCGCAAATGTTGGCTGATGAGGTCGCAAAACGTAAGGCAGAGCTTGATGGTGGCATCATTGAGGATACACAAGAGTGGACGACATTGATAGACTTGAATATTGATGCCTATTTGCCCGCAGATTATATTTATGATAGTATTCAGAAGATTGAAATATATAAAAAAGTGGCTGGTCTATCCTCTTTAGAAGAGGTGGATGAGCTGCGCGACGAGCTGGTTGATCGCTTCGGAGAGCCGCCACTTGCTGTATTGCAGCTTCTTGCTGTATCACGTCTTAAATGGTATGCGAAGCAATATGGCATTGAGGCGATGACGCAACGCGGAGATGATGTGTCATTAAAGGTCCATCCGCTTGCTGAATCGCGCCTTGACCGTAAGAAGCTGGCTACACTTGCCACTAACATTGACAGACGTTTTGTCGTAGATAAGAATGCCAGCGGGTCAATTAAGCTTAATGCCCGCGGTTATGATGCCTTACAGCTATTGATGAAGCTGGAGCAGTTGATGCAAGGGGCGAAAGATGCGATTAAATTGAAGGGAGAACTGCAAGATGTTGCAAAATAATACGAAACGTTCCTGGAAAAGAGTGACCATTCTGCTTACACTAGTGCTTGCACTAACGTTCGTCGCTGCGTGTGGCAATAAAAATGCAAACGCTGATGTCGTTGTTGCTACCTATGAGGGTGGACAAGTGACACAAGCGCAATTCGACAAAGAATTAGCGAACATGCTGTTCTTTTACCCTGACTATGCACAAATCATTCAAATGGACGATTTCCGCCAATATTTTATTAAGCAGCAAATCGCTTATTTGTACTTAGCTGAGAAAGCACCTGACAAGTCAAAACAAGAAGGTGCTAAACGGGCAGATGAACAAATCGCCGGTATTAAAAAGCAGGTGGGCGATGATCAATTTAAGAAGATGCTTGAAGCTCAAAAGCTAACAGAAGCGGATGTAAAGACGTATATGGATCGTATACTTACTGTAGTAACGGATTATAACGCAAAAGTAACGGACGAGCAGGTTAAAGCTCAGTTCGAAAAAGATAAAACAGACTTTACGACAGCTTCTGTCCGTCATGTACTGATCGGTTTTAAAGATAAGAATCAAAAAGACCGCAAGAAGGAAGATGCGCTCAAGCTCGCCAAAGACGTTCAAGACCGCCTGAAGAAGGGCGAGGATTTTGCCAAGCTGGCGAAAGAACTTTCTGACGATACAGGTTCAGCTGAAAATGGCGGCTTGTACAAGGACGTTGCTGTAAGCAAATGGGTACCACAGTTTAAGGATGCAGCTTTAACATTGCCATTAAACCAGATCTCCGACCCTGTTGAGACCGAGTATGGCTACCATGTTATGAAAGTGGAATCACGTACAAACAAAACGTTTGACATGCTGACCAAAGAGGATAAAGACATACTGCGTACGAAGGCAGCAACCACATCGTTGAATAAATTTATGGAAAATGATCTGGAGAAGAAGATCATCAAGAAGATTGACTTGCCTAAGACCGAGAAGAAGGAAGAAGAGAAGCCGGCAGATAAGAAAGAAACAGACAAGCCTGCAACTCCGAAGGAAGAACCTAAGACGGAAACAGGAAAATAATAAAAATGAGCAAACAGCCATCTGTCGCATTGCGACAGGGGCTGTTTTTTAGGTTAGTGGGAAGCAATAAAACTGTTAAAGTGGTAGGTCGTGTGTGATCTTGACAGACATACTCATTAAGATAAAGCTCTTTTTGGCTCATTTTAGAGTACTTATCATGTTTCCTGAGCAGAAACTTACATGAAAAAGTGTCCATTTTGGGAAAACACATGAAAAAGGGTGTACAAGCCATCGGAGAATCAGTAATATGCTAGAAGTGGACAAAATGAATTCTTATTTTCTGAGATATTTCAACAAAAGTAATGAAAATTTTGAAATTTTCAAGAAAGCATAATCAAATATTGTCGTAAAGTGTCGAAAAATGTGATTTTTTTTGCAACTTGGATGGGTTTACCTGCGTATTATGGTTATGTATAAGAACTTGGGAGCAGATGAATACTATGGTCAGCATAAAAGAATCCATACCGATTCGCTCCTATTTGTAAATAATTCAGTAGTCCTAACAAATTATATTGATGGAAGGCGAGGCAACATACATGAAAGCAACTGGTATTGTTCGTCGTATTGATGATCTTGGTCGTGTCGTAATCCCTAAAGAAATCCGTCGCACTTTGCGAATTCGTGAAGGAGATCCACTCGAAATTTTTGTGGACCGCGATGGTGAAGTAATCTTGAAAAAGTATTCCCCAATTGGAGAATTGGGTGACTTCGCAAAAGAATATGCGGAATCGTTGTATGAAAGCACTGGTCATATTACGTTGATTTCGGACCGCGACACTGTAATTGCTGTCGCTGGCGGCTCCAAGAAAGAGTTTTTGGAGAAACAAATCGGTATGCTGCTTGAGAACTGTATGGAAAACCGCAAAACGATTGTAGAAACAAATGCAGGCTCTTACGAAATCGTAAAAGACAACATGGAAGCATTGTCCTCATTTGTTGTTGCACCTATCATAACTGGTGGCGACCCAATTGGTACTGTTGTTATGTTAAACAAAGACGAGAGCGTAAAAATGGCTCAAATGGAACAAAAAATGTCTGAAACGGCTGCCGGATTTTTAGGTAAGCAAATGGAACAATAATAAAAGTTATCGAAAACTCCCTATACATATTCGGTACTGCTTAGGCATTAGCGACGTATGAATAGGGAGTTTTTTGCGTGTTTATGTGCATGACAGCAGCAAGTTGAATATAGAACGACAGAAAAGGACAAGTTGATACGAAAGACCAGACTCTTACGGATGAATATATCCCTGTGAACGATCCGTCAGCGCATCCGACCAGCATGTTGAGCTTAACGTTGCTCGTTCGCCTTGTGATATAATACAGGACGAAAAGGCTGTAAAGGGATAGGCGTGATCAAATATGACAGAACAGAATCTGCGTACAGCCAAGCATGTTGTACATGGTGCGTTATGGCTTGGTCTGGCTACGGCTATGTCTAAGCTAATCGGCACATTACAGAAGATTCCATTACAAAATATTGGCGGCGACGGTGTGTTTGGCATTTATAATGCCGTATACCCGTTCTATGTCTTGCTGACTGCGATTGCTACAGCGGGTATACCAATTGCTGTTTCGCGGCTTGTAGCAGATTGTGAGGCTGTAGGCGATAAGCTGGGCTCTCGTCAAATCATTCGTGCCTCGGCGCTTTTGATGAGCGTAACTGGTTTTGCCTGCTGGCTGGTGATGTATAGCGGAGCAGAGCTAATTGCGGGCTGGATCGATAATTTACATACAATTGAGGCCATTAAGGCTTCATCATTTGCGCTTCTGGTGATGCCACTGGCAGCTGTCTTGCGGGGATATGATCAAGGCAAGGGTCGAACGACGCTTAGTGCGATATCACAAGTTGCAGAACAAGTAGTTCGTGTAGCAGTTATGATAACACTGCTGCTCATTTATACCGGTCAGCAGGCATCGGACGATGTTATTGCAGCAGGTGCTACATTTGGTTCCTTTGCAGGGGGCTTGTGCGGGCTTGTGCTCTTGTTAGTGGTAAAGGGAGTTGAGTCGCGCAAAGAGCGGCGAAAAGTGATAGCCGCAAGTGGCATTTGTGATACGCTGCAATCTGCCGACTTGGGTACACAAGAAGGGCATCCATCAGCAGCTAAGTTAGCAAGCAGCAATATAAGTGCACATGCACAGGCTGCTACTGCTCGGGAACAAGAGGATATATGTCACAGCAGAGCTGAACAAGCAGAACAGTTGGTTTTTTCATCGAGAGAAAATAAGTCTTCCTTCAGCGTATGGCTAAAACGAATCGCATGGACAGCCCTTCCGATATGTCTCGGTGCAATCGTTGTACCTGTGGTGAACGTGGTGGATGTATTCACTGTGCCACGGTTGCTGAGTGCTGAAGGGCATACAGGAAATTCTGCCATGATTGAGTATGGATTATATTCTCGAGCTTTGCCGCTGACCCAACTTGTGACGATGGTAGCAGGCTCATTAGCTGTAGGCCTGGTACCAGCGCTCGCTGAGGCGACGCGTAAGGGTGCTATTCGGGAACAAGCCCATCTAATCAAAGGTGCCATGCGAGCTGCATTACTAATAGGCGCAGCAGCGACAGTAGGGTTAGTGGTGCTGACGAAACCAATTAATATTGCGCTGTATATGGACAACAGAGCGGGGCTTGCTTTTGCGCTTGTTTCAAGCACGGCATTGGCGGGGGTGCTGCAAGTTGTATCAGCTACCCTGTTGCAGGGAATTGGTGCGCTGCGCGCACCAGTTGTACACCTGCTAGCCGCTGCTGGCGTGAAGATCGGCCTGAACATCGTACTAGTGCCGATGTTCGGCATCCAAGGTGCTGCGCTGTCAGCGCTTGCATCGCTGACGCTTGCAGCAGCGCTGAACGTTCGCACGCTTGCGCGCCACGGCGGCGTAGCGCCAGCGGCTTGGGCCGAAGGCGTAGCGCGGCTAGCGCTGGCGCTAGCCGTCATGGGCGCCGTGGCGGGTCTGTCAGCCGCCGCTGTGGCGCAAGGGATGGGTGGCGGCCGGCTGGCATCATTGGCCGCCACAGCCATCGGCGTGCCGCTAGGTGCGCTTGTATTCGGCGCCCTAGCGGTCACGCTTGGGCTTGTGCAGCCACAGCAGCTGGCTGCGGTGCCCCGAATCGGCCCGCGGCTAGCCGCGCTGGCTGAGCGCCGCAAGCTGTAATTTTACGCAGCGGTATACTTCTTAGCAGTGGAATGTAAGGAATTGATTATGACATTAATTTACAATATATAAGTTAATTTGTATATATTTCAAGGAGGTAGCCATCATGAGTGGACAGATTACAGCGGTTGGGTTAGGATCAGGCGATGTGGGTCAGTTGACACTGGCCATTTGGAATTTATTACGCGAGTCCAAGCATCTTTATGTTCGTACGGAGCATCACCCTGTTATGGAATTAATTCGTGACCACGGCGTTCGATATACGACCTTTGATCGCGTGTATGAAGCCTATGACAGCTTTCCAGCTGTATATGACGAGATTAGCCGCCAGTTAATAGAATTAGCATTGAAGTCGCCTTCTGAGGAGATTGTGTATGCTGTGCCTGGCCATCCTATGGTGGCAGAGTCAACGGTTAGTTTGCTGCGCGAACGATGCGAACAGCAAGGGATTAAACTTCGTGTGCTTGGTGGGGAGAGTTTTTTGGATCAAGCGTTTAACCGTCTAGGATTTGATCCGATTGATGGTTTTCAGCTATTGGATGCCACGATGCTGAATCCAGCTGTTCTGTCCCCTCAGTTGCACATCCTTATTGGACAGGTGTATGATACGTTTACTGCTTCTGACGTAAAACTTGGCTTAATGGACATTTATCCTGATGATTATGAGGTTGTGGTTGGCCACGCGTTAGGTGTTCAAGGGATGGAACGGATTCAGCGGGTTCCGCTGCATGAGCTTGATCGTGTAGAGGGATACGGGAACTTGTCCTTGATTTGGGTACCGCGTACAACCGATGATGCCGTTCGTAATCGTACTTTTGCCAGATTGCATGAAATAGTAGCCATTTTGCGTAGTCCAGAGGGATGTCCTTGGGACCAAGAACAGACTCATCAATCGATTCGTAAGAACTTGATTGAGGAAACGTACGAGGTACTGGAGACGATTGATGATGATGATCCTGTTGGCATGCAGGAAGAGCTGGGAGATATACTGCTCCAGGTCATGCTACATTCGCAAATGGAAGAGGAGACAGGCACCTTCAACGTCTATGATGTTGTGCAAGGCTTAAATGAGAAGCTTTTATACCGACATCCACACGTATTTGGCGAGCAGAATGCCAAAGATGCGGAAACAGCGCTCCAACATTGGGAGCAAATGAAGGCGGAAGAGAAGCGGCTTAAGGGAGTAGATACGGCTCGAAAGTCCGCACTGGACGGTGTTCCTCGCGACTTGCCAGCCTTAATGAAAGCCTACAAAATTCAGAAAAAAGCCGCAAAAGTAGGCTTTGACTGGGATCAGGTGGAAGATGTACTTGACAAAGTGGGCGAAGAATTGCAAGAATTGCGAGAGGCGGTCAGCTCTTGCAACGCACAAGGACAGACAGCGGAAGCGATGCATCATGCTCAAGAAGAGCTGGGAGATCTCCTATTTGCAGCCGTTAATGTCTCTCGATTTATCGACTCGGACCCTGAGGAAGCTTTATCTCAGACCAATCGCAAATTTGTGCGCAGATTCCAATATATCGAAGAACAGCTTCGTATAAATGGCAAATCTTTTGACCAGACTGATTTACTAGAAATGGAGCAGTGGTGGCAGGAAGCGAAGCGACTTGAGTCCTGACATTCTAAGCGAGAAGTCCTTTTTCATTTTCTCTTTTTCGTCAAAATCCGAAAAAAAGTCTCGCGTGGGAAGGAATTTACTATCAAAGCAAGAATACATAAGCGTACGTATTCCGTGGCTAGATAGTAAATGTGGCTGTAACGCCGCAGAAGTCACAACACTCTATTAATGATTACGAGGATTGGGAGGCCAATAGAATGAACAAGACAGATTTGATCAACAACATTGCAGAAAAAAGCGGCTTGACTAAGAAAGATGTAGAATCCGTATTAAACGGTTTCTTCGGTGAGGTAACTGACGCATTGGTTAAAGGCGATAAAGTACAATTGATCGGCTTCGGTACTTTTGAAACTCGCAAACGTGCTGGCCGCACAGGTCGCAACCCACAAACAGGCAAAACAATCGAAATTCCAGAGTCCGTAATTCCTGCATTTAAAGCAGGTAACAAGCTTAAAGAAGCTGTAAAATAATGCGACTCGATAAGTTCTTAAAAGTATCGCGACTCATTAAGCGACGTACAGTCGCTAAAGATGTGTCCGGTCAGGGACGCGTGGTGTTGAACGGCCGTGAAGCGAAGCCTAGCAGTACCGTTAAGGTTGGCGACGAGATTACGGTTCAGTTCGGTCAGAAGCTTGTGACGGTTCGTGTGGAGCGTCTTCAGGAGTCTACCAAGAAGGACGAAGCCGCCGGCATGTACACGCTGCTCCGAGAAGAACCGATTCCAAGGCAAGACGACCTTGGATGGTAATCGACAGCCCAGAAGCAACTGTGGAACTGTATTTATACAGACCGCAGTTGCTTTTTTATATTTATGCGGAGGGGATAGCTACTATTGGAACCTAGAACTTAAAACGTAGAACTGAAACTTGAGTGGATAAGTCATATTTTTATTGGAAAATTTTATGGATCAGCCATAGTCAGTAGTTAATAATGTGACTGTGCTATAATAATGGACGTATAACTTCATATATTCCGTGACTGCTCAAGCTGTATTAAATTGTTGCTTGGCGCGCGGGAGAGGTTCGCAATCTCCCTCTATAAAAAACTAAGGCCATCAGCACATAGGACATGTACGCCGTCTGCTTTGTGCTGTATTTGAAGATGCCTAGTCGAGGGGGATGTGCTGTGAGCGCATCCCTTTTTTACGTGTCGGCTTCTTCACAATCGGTCTGCCTTTCGCCTTTGAGGGAATAGAAAGGAAGAGACAAAATGATGAAATCAGAAAAGGCCGTCGTTGTATTTAGCGGCGGTCAAGACAGCACCACATGCCTGTTCTGGGCGCTGAAACAATTTAAAGAGGTGGAGACGCTCTCGTTTGATTACGGTCAAAGACACCGCACTGAGCTTGAACATGCGAGTCGTATCGCAGCAGAGCTTGGAGTGCCCCACCGCATTCTCGACATGTCCTTGCTTAATCAACTGGCGCCTAATGCGCTGACGCGGAGTGATTTGGCCATTACGCATGAAGAGGGTCAGCTTCCCTCGACATTTGTAGAGGGACGAAATATGGTATTCTTCACCTTTGCGGCTATTTATGCCAAGCAGATTAAGGCCCGCCATTTAGTAGTTGGTGTATGTGAGACCGACTTTAGCGGCTATCCGGATTGTCGAGATATTTTCGTGAAGTCACTGGACGTGACGCTTAATCTGGCGATGGAGTACCCGTTTGTCATTCATACGCCGCTGATGTGGCTGAATAAGGCCGATACGTGGCGGCTTGCTGACGAGCTTGGCGCACTGGACTTTGTGCGTGAAAAGACAGTTACCTGCTACAACGGCATTCCAGGCGATGGCTGCGGGGAATGTCCTGCTTGCAAGCTGCGTTCCGCAGGGCTCCAGATGTACTTGCAGGAACGGGAGGTGCGGCTGTGAAGCAGCCAGGGACGTTCCGTATCGTGGAGAAACTGCAACAGATGGGGACGGATATTAGCAGTGAGCAGCTTCGCTATCATCAGAAGCGGGTGATGGTGAGTAAGGAATTTACTTTTGATGCGGCCCACCATCTTCATGCTTACGAAGGAAAATGTAAAAACTTGCACGGACATACCTACAAAGTGGTATTTGGAATTAGTGGTTATGTAAATGAAATCGGGCTTGCGCTCGACTTTGGAGATATAAAGGAAGTATGGAAGGCTTATATCGAGCCTTTTTTGGACCACCGTTATTTAAATGAGACACTTCCGCTGATGAACACAACAGCTGAAAATATGGTCGTTTGGATTTTTGAGCAGATGGAGCAGGCACTTCAAAACGAGCCTTATAGGGAAAAGTGTCATCAGGCGCGAACAGAGTTTGTGCGTCTATACGAAACACCTACCAGTTATGCGGAGGCAAGACGGGAGTGGATGACGGAATGAACGACAACGTTCATGCTGAAGCCGACCCCATTACAGGAGTGACTAAAGGAACTGCTTCCGCTCGGATTCCTGTGCTTGAAATATTTGGTCCAACCGTACAGGGAGAAGGATTGTTAGTCGGACAGAAAACGATGTTTATCCGCACAGCAGGCTGTGATTATCGCTGTAGTTGGTGCGACTCGGCTTTCACTTGGGACGGTAGTGCCAAGCAGGATATTGAGATGCTAAGCGCAGAGGGAATATGGGATAAACTGTATGCACTCGCGCCAGGCCAGTTTTCCCATGTCACGTTGTCTGGCGGTAATCCGGCACTTTTGCCACAACTCGGATGTTTGGTAGAAGTATTATGCGCAAAGGGCATTCGCCTAGCAGTAGAGACACAAGGGACGAAATGGCAGCCTTGGCTTGCGCTTGTTGATGATGTCACCATTTCCCCAAAACCTCCAAGTTCAGGGATGAAAACATGCTATGAACTGCTGGATGATATGGTGAATAAGCTCAGCACAGGGGGCAATGGACTGTGCCTTAAAGTGGTTATCTTTAACGAAGAGGATTTTGATTATGCTATTGCTATTCACGAGCGTTATCCGGCCGTTCCGTTTGTATTGCAGACAGGCAATGAGGCCGTTACGACAACTGACGACGATTCTCTTGTTAAGAGCTTGTTAAGACGATACGAGTGGCTGATTTACCGAGTGTCAGTTGAAGCGCGGCTGAATGACGTTCGTGTGCTGCCTCAATTGCATACGTTGGTCTGGGGTAACAAGCGCGGAGTATAAACCGTAAATTTAGTACACACGATTAAAGGGGATGACATATGATGGCGGGACGGAACGAAGCAGAATTGCCACTGACGCACCTAGGACAGAAGACAGAATATAAATCTACTTATGCACCGGAAGTTCTGGAATCTTTTCCGAACAAACATCCAAATCGGGATTATTTCATTAAATTTAACTGTCCTGAATTTACCAGTTTATGTCCAATAACGGGGCAACCTGACTTTGCGACAATTTACATCAGTTATATTCCTGATGAGCTCTGTGTGGAGAGCAAGGCGCTGAAGCTGTATTTGTTCAGCTTCCGTAATCAAGGTGACTTTCATGAGGACTGCGTCAATATTATGATGAATGACCTGATCAAACTGCTGGACCCAAGATACATTGAAGTATGGGGCAAATTTACGCCGCGTGGAGGTATTTCGATTGATCCCTACTGCAATTACGGCAAGCCAGGAACGTCATTTGAGGATACGGCGAGACAGCGACTCTTGCAGCATGACTTGTATCCGGAGAAGGTTGATAACCGTTAGACTAATCTTGTGATTAGGGGGAGCAGAAGTATGCACATTTCCTTTCAAAAACGAGTTGGTATACGGAGCAGGTTCTAATTTTACCCCTTGCCTTCATAATCTAATGAAGAGAAGGAGGGGTACATGCTATGTACGAAGCAAATAAGCCAGCCAAACGTCAAGAAGTAAAGATGATGAACCGCAAAATCTTGGAACTAAGCGGCATCATTAGTGTCGAGAGCTTTGACAGCGAGGAATTTCTGTTAGAGACTGAGTGCGGTTTCCTGACGGTTCGCGGCCATAATCTGCATATCAAGAACTTGAGTCTTGAGCAGGGTCTGGTAGCAATAGAAGGAATGGTCAACTCCCTGACCTATTTGGATGCCAATCAGCAGGAAAAATCCAAGGGCTTCTTTGGGAAGTTATTTAAGTGAGTTCTATCGATCTATACAGCCAATGGATGACGGTGCTGCTTATGCTGCTGAGTGGGCTAACGATGGGCGTAGCGTATGACAGCTATCGTGTTGTAGCAGGGCAGTTGCATTTTCCACGTTGGACATTGCCTTGTATCGACATCATCTATTGGCTAGCTGCGACATGGTTTGTATTCCAAATGCTCGTCAAGGGCAATCAGGGAGAGCTTCGATTTTATGTCTTTTTAGGCTTGGCGCTTGGCGCGTGGCTTTATTATATACTGCTCAGCAAGCTGACAGTTATGATCGTGAATGGAATAGTCATTGCTGTGAAAGTGGTTGTCAAATTTCTCCTTCAAACGCTTTATTTCGTCCTTATTTTGCCACTTAAGACTATAGGCCTTTTTTTACTGGCAATCCTTCGTTTTTTAGGCGCGGTTGCTATTTTCCTAGGAAAAGTTGTGCTAAAATGTAGTCAGCCGCTCTGGTGGCTTGTAAGATGGCTATTTTCACCGCTCGTGATGCCGTTGTGGAATCGATTTGGGATGACCGAACGAGTGATTCGGTGGTGGGCCAGTATGAAGAGGGTGGCAGGTGCTGTTTCAAGAGCCATAAAGCGGGGTACAAGGACATGTGCGAATTTGCCGGCTACTATCCGCAGTTGGCTCCGCATAAAGCACAAATAGTAAGGAGGTTAACAGATGGCGAGGCACTCAACCCGAACACAATCCAATGCAACATCTGCCCGGTCCGTGCGTAAAGGAACGAAGCGCCGACTACAAATATGGCTTCTTTTTATGCTTGTGTTCATGGGATGGGGTGTGTACACCTATGTTAGCCAGATGTTTCAGATGCAGGATTTGAAGCAGGAATATGTCCTTCAAGAGAAGGAGAAGCGTGAAGCTGAACAAGCTCGTAATAATCTGTTGGCAGAAGTGAACAGGCTTAATACGACAGAATATATACTTGATTTAGCGAGAATTAGAGGAATGGTGCTGCCGAATGAAAAGCTTATTCGCAAGCATGATGAATAAGGCTCTATAATAAGGACAGCAGTCAGTTGACCAACCTTGCGCCATTACAGTATAATCACGACATAAGCAGTACTTTGCACTGGAATTTCGTAGCTTCGTTTTTAGTTTAGAGCTGAAATGATAAGCTGAGTTTGATTCAGAGCAACGTGCCGTTTAACATTTTAAGGGAGGAACGTTTTATTCTATGACAATTGAAGTGGGCACCAAGTTAGAAGGCAAAGTGACAGGCATTACGCATTTCGGCGCGTTCGTTGATCTGTCGGGAGGTGTCACAGGACTGGTTCACATCTCTGAGATTGCCGATAACTATGTCAAAGACGTCAATGACCATTTAAAGATCGACGATGTTGTTATGGTCAAAGTAATTAACGTCGACAAGGACGGCAAGATCGGCTTGTCTATTAAGCAAGCAGTTGATAAGCCTGCGTCTGAGCAGAGACCGCCAAGAGCACCACGCATGGATCGTCCAAGCGGACCACGTCCGGATCGTCCGGCTGGCGGTGGCGGCGGCAGAGACGGAGGAAGACCAGGAGGATTTGGGAATCGGGATCGTGGGGGACGTAGACCGTCTTACAATACCCCTTCTTTTGAGGATAAAATGTCACGTTTCCTTAAAGATAGTGAAGAGCGTATCTCCTCGCTCAAGAAGAACACAGAAGGCAAGCGTGGCGGACGCGGCGCACGTCGAGTGTAAGCACAACCGATAAGGGATTACGAAGTGTAAGCAAGCCGGCTTGCATTCCATATACGTGATTATTAGAGCCGTAGGGCGGATAGATTCCGTTTCCTGCGGCTTTTCTGCGTTTTTGCGTATCTGTATGTTTACGCCTAACTCCGCTAATTGTGTTTCAAATCTCACCTATCCGCCATCATTCGCTGAACCGCCCTTCTTGAACAGCATTCGGCAATCCTACTGCGAACAGATGCACCAATTGTCAGTGCAGACGATGGCTAATATATGCATTCCCTATTTTTGTCGTCTTAACATAAAGTTGCGACAGTATCCTCCTTCAAAGTGTACACTTCCAGTTCAAAACACAGTTAAAAATCTACTAGTTATGACGAAATTGTGACATTGACATTCAACTTGAGAAACCCCAAAAGGTAAGCAATCCCTTGATGCATCGCACATCGCACGTTCCGCGCGGTAATCTCAATACCTGTCGGAAACTTTTTTTACAGCCCGTCCACGTTCTGACAAACGTTTCCTTTTGTTCTCCCTATAATAAGAGGCACATGAATCTGAGAATAGGTGGTGCAAGGGCGATGAGTAAGACGAAGATTATCCCTTTTCCAAAACAGTACGGACAGGAACCTTATAATGAGGAGGCGGTTGCGATGGAGAGCGGGGCCCAAAAATGGAGATATGAACGGTTTAAGCAATTAATCGGAACGCGCAAGTGGACAATCTTTATTTTGTGCATCGGGTTTCTATTAGGACGAGCTGTCATTTTAGAAGATTTGTTTCCTTTTGCATCCGCTTTTTTTGCAGTTATGTACTTTACAAGACGTGATCTTGCTGTATGGACGGGGACGTCGCTGCTAGCAGGAAGTTTGTTTGCTACTGAGCCGACAACTTTAATGATTGGTATGCAGCTGCTGCTTATCGTGCTTATGCAGCGAGGCTTGCAAGCCTACGAGCGTTCTGAAATGAACTACGCGCCGTTTATGGTGCTGGCAGCTAACTTTATCGTTCATTTTTTTATGACGATGATGACCTCCAAACTGACGTGGTATCCGGTCATGATGGATATAACGGATGCGGTGCTAGGATTTATGCTGACGCTTGTATTCGTTCAGGCTTTACCTGTGCTGACGTTAAATAAGCGAAATTATACACTTCGTACAGAGGAACTTATTTGTCTTATGATTTTATTAGCTTCTATGATGGTGGGCGCTGTGGGGTGGATGGTTCAAGGAATGCAGTTTGACCATGTGTTGTCTCGGTTTCTGGTCATGATCTTTGCCTTTGTAGGGGGCGCACCGTTAGGTGCATCGGTTGGAGTTATTTTAGGGTTAATTTTGAGCCTGGCAGAACCCGGGTCTATGATGCAGATGAGTCTATTAGCGTTTGCTGGACTTATGGCCGGCTTGATGCGGGAAGGAAAACGCTGGGCGGTATCCTTCGGGATGCTGCTAGGGACGGCGATCTTGTCCGTGTACTTGGGGCCGGCAAATGATGTGCTTGCTTCTACGTGGGAGACGATCGCGGCGGCCGTATTATTTATGCTGGTGCCACGCTCAATTATGGACACACTAGCGAAGTACATTCCTGGCACGCAGGAGCATTTGAACTCACAACAAGAATATGCAAAGCGTGTCCGCGATATGACTGCGGATCGGGTCAAACAATTTTCAGAGTTATTTCGTCAGTTGTCCCGCAGCTTTGGACAGATGGCTGGAACGGGCGAAATAAAGCAAAAGGAGGAGGAATTTAATTCATTTATAGCAGCGGTATCGCAGAAAACATGTGCTGTTTGCCCTCGTCAGCAGGCGTGCTGGAATAACCGCTATTTGCAGACGGTAACATGGATGACGGATATGATGACGGCTATCGAGGAAAAGCCTGATATGAAGGATCGTGATATTTTACCAAGGTGGAAGGAAGCGTGCTTAAAGACACCGCACGTTCTGGCTCAGATGAAAGATTTATATGAAAAGTATAGACACGATCAGGATTGGAGGAAGCAAGTATACGATAGCCGCACTTTTGTCTCGGAGCAGTTGTCTGGCGTATCCCAGGTTATGGATGATCTGGCTAAAGAAATTCAGCGTGAGGGCAGAGAAATGTTTATGCAGGAAGAGCAAATTCGTCAAGCTATGGAGGAGCTTGGATTATCGGTGAATCGTGTTGACATTTTGTCGTTAGACAAAGGTTACGTGGAAATAGAAATGGTACATTCTTTTACGGATGGATATGATGAATGCCGTAAGTTGATAGCACCTTTGCTGTCCGATATTTTAGGAGAGTTGATTTCCGTCAGGGAAGAGCAGCACACGGACGTCCCTGGCCGAGGTATTGTAACGTTTGTATCGGCCAAATCATTTGAGGTTCAGATTGGGATGGCAGGCGCGGCTAAGGGGGGAGACATGTTATCTGGAGACAGCTATCATGCACTTGAGTTAAGTGGGGGCAAATATGCGATCGCCCTTAGCGATGGAATGGGCAATGGGGAGCGCGCACGTATGGAAAGCAGTACGGCGCTTACGGTTCTGTCTCAGTTTTTGCAATCAGGCATGGATGAAAAGTTGGCTATCCAATCTGTAAATCAAATCTTAATGGTCCGATCTTCAGATGAAGTATATGCGACGGTTGACCTGGCTATCGTTGACCTGTATACCGCAAAAACGACGCTGATGAAGAGTGGTTCGATTCCAAGCTTTATTAAGAGCGGGAAGGAGGTACAGCCTCTAGCGGCAGGGAACTTGCCACTAGGCATTCTTCAAGACATTGATGTAGACGCTATCCATATGCATATGAAGCCGGGTGACCTGCTTATTATGATGACAGATGGAGTTTATGATGCCCCAGGTCCAGCCATTAACAAGGATCTATGGTTACGACGGTTAATTAGCGAATTAGAGACGGACGATCCGCAGGAGATTGCGGACATCTTGCTGGATACGGTAATCCATTATTCTCAAGGTCAAATTTATGACGACATGTCGGTTGTAGTAACCCGGCTTGATCGTCATATGCCACAGTGGGCGACATTGCATTGGAACCAGCATGACCGCATGGAGCGTCCACTTACGGTTAGTTAACGTAAGGGTAGAGTAAAAAAAGTATATTGGAGGTGGAACAAGCACTCCTTCTATCGATTAAACCCTCTTATTTTGGGCAACACTAGAACTAGATTCTAGCTGCTCTAATAGGAGGGTTTTATGATGTTGCGACAGATATTATTAATTACAGATGGCTGCTCCAATGTAGGTGTCCAGCCGGCAGTTGCTGCCGCGCAGGCAAGGGATGCAGGTATAGCAGTTAACGTTGTTGGTATAGTGGATGAAGGCACTATCGGAGAGTATGGGGCTGCGGAAATTGCCGACATTGCTAGAGCTGGCGGTGGCATCAGTAGAATTGTCAATCAGAGACAGCTTGCTCAAACGATGCAGATGATGACACGGAAGACGGTCGTGCAGACTATTCACCAAGCAGTCAATCATGAATTAAAACATATTCTAGGGCGCGAGGAAGAATCGGTACGAGTTGAAGTGCTGCCCCCTGAACAGCGTGCTGAAGTTGTCCGTGTTATGGATGAAATGGGAGAGGAAACACCCCTTCGTGTCGCGTTGTTAATTGATACTAGCGCAAGCATGAAACCTAAGCTTCCCGCTGTAGAAGAAGCTATTCACGATCTCATGTTAAGCCTGCAAGCTAGAAAAGGAAAAAGTGAACTAAGCGTATTTCATTTTCCAGGATCTCACGGGGACGAGCATGCAGTAATGGATATGGATTGGGCAGCCGATATGAATAGAGTAAGACGTTTGTTTCAACGGCTTAACATAAGGGGTACAACTCCTACAGGACCTGCCCTCTTGCATGTAATAGACTTTTACCAATATGATAGTAGGGCAAGAACGGACAATATTCCTTATTATTCAAGTTCCTCCAATAGGGAGGGCACGGGAACGGACGGGGTGTGGAGTGACTACATCGTATAAACGACAGCGGACGTTAGAGCGAATGCAGGAGATGCGTGCCGCTGTACTCAAGTCCGGTGAGAAAATTACAGGTTTATGGAATAATCGGACTTACCGAATCGTACGTTTGTTAGGACAGGGTGCGAACGGGGTTGTCTATTATGTGGAGCGGGTACGCAGCAATGGGGATCATTCAAGACCTGTAGAAGGTTATGCGCTCAAGGTTGGTGGAGACGCCATTGAATTTCAATCCGAAATTAATGCACTGAAAGCTTTAGAAAAAATAAAACGACAGCAAGCAAGTGGAAGCAGGGTTGGGCGCGATGAGGCCCGCCCTTTTCTTGTCGAAGCAGATGATACTGAAATAGCAGGACAAAAGATCCCATTTTATGTTATGCGTTATGTCCCAGGAATGACGTTATCCGTCTATATGAGGAAGCGAGGCTCGGATTGGTTCGGTTTTATCGGGGGCAAGTTGTTATCGAGGTTAGAATGGCTGCATGAGAACGGCTGGGTATTCGGAGATATTAAAGCTGACAATGTGTTGGTACGTCAAGATGGTGATGTTGAATTAGTTGATTATGGAGGGCTTACACCAGCGGGCAGCAGCATTCGTCAATTTACAGAGTGGTATGATAGAGGGTACTGGAATGCAGGATCACGAGTGGCAGATTTCGGCTACGATTTGTTTTCATTTGCGGTGCTGACCGTCCATTTGTTTAATGAAGAGAAGCTGAAGCAACGTATAGCGGGTGTGCTGCCGCAAATACGTCAGCGTGAAGATTTAATGGCGATCATCCGAGAGTGTCCCGTGTTAAATCCCTATGAATCGTGGCTATGCCGTGCCATCCACAGTAAATTTCATTCGACCAGACAGGCGAAAGAGGAATGGGTGAGGATTAGCAAGCAGGTTTATCGCATGCCACGTCGTGCACCTCGTCCGACACCTTCGTGGTTAAAAATGTCTTTTGCTGGCTCGGCGCTTCTCTTGCTAATAAGTGTGCTGTATTGGGCCTGGAGAGAACAATGGTGGTTAGGATAGCATTAAAGTCATAAGTAACATAAGAAGCAGGGAATTGTCATTTTGATTTAGAATTAAGTATGCAATAGGTCATGTAAGGATAGAAGGGTTAAAAGGTTGGAGGTAAATCACATGTCTGCACGTGAAGAAGCTGACCATTATGGCTGGCAGAGATGGATACAAGATCGACATGAGCAGGCGATGAAGCGCAAACTGTGGCATGCAGGTGATCGTATTGTGGTCGCAGTTTCCGGCGGACCTGATTCGATGCTTCTGATGCATATGCTTGCAAACATGAATTCAAGCGATTCGCTAGCGGGGCTCCAAGTGGTCGTTGCACATGTACATCATGGATTTCGTCAGGAGGAATCGGATGATGAGGCTTTACTCGTTGCGAAGCAAGCGGCACTGTTAGGCTTGCCGTTTGAGATGACTCGAGTTGATGCCCCAAGCCACGCGCAGCGGTACGGGATGAACGCTCAGGCGGCCGCCCGTGAGCTGCGTTATGCTTTTCTCCGTGAAGTTGCACGTAAGTATGGGGCGGCACGGGTTGCACTTGCACATCATGCAGATGATCAAGCGGAGACGGTGCTTATGCGATTTTTGCGTGGCACGGGCACTGCGGGGCTAAGCGGAATGGCGTGGAAGCGATCGGAGGAAGGTGTTAGCTACATTCGCCCGCTGCTTGATATGCGTAAGCAAGACATTGTGCAGCGCTGTGCATCAAGAGGCATTATTTATGCAAATGACAGCAGCAACAACAAGCGGAGTTATTTGCGAAACCGCCTTCGTCTGGATGTATTGCCAATATTGGAGCAGGAAAATCCCCGCTTGGTGGAGTCCTTGGGACAGATGGCTGAAATGATGCAGGGGGATCAGGATTGGCTAGAAAGCGAGACGCGATTCTTTTTTGAAAGTCATGTGAAAGCTTGGAAAGGTAGCCAATCTGTATCTGTAGAGACCTGTCTGCCTGAACTCACCAAGCAAGATGAACTCATTTCTTATTATGCCGCGACATATCGGGGCGGATGCCTTCTGGATCGTAACTTGTTTCTTAAGGTACATGTTGCTTTACAACGCAGGTTGATTAAACTAATATTAAATTATCTCTTACGGGAAGCGGAACAGGTCAATTACGACACCGTTGAACGGTTGCGGCTTATGGCGGTTCAAGAAGATCCGACGACTTTAAAGGCTGACGTCGGAGGCGGGGTACATTTTCATAAGGAATATAATCGCCTGATCTGGCTATTGGATTCCGAAACAGTACATCCAGATTTGTCGGAAAGTCAGCAAAGAGCTTTATGGATTGAACGTACAACGGCAGAGGGGACTTTGCAGCTGCCGACTCATGCAGGGACGATTTCTTGGACAATCGCTAGCTATAAGACGGGCTCGAATCATACATATGCATTGAAAAATAGCAGTGAGGCTGCGTTTGACGCGGATAAGCTGCAATGGCCAATTAAGATTCGAACGCGCATGCCGGGAGACCGGATGCGAGTTCAAGGACTAAATGGAAGCAAAAAAGTGCAAGATATGTTCGTCGACATGAAAGTGCCGCCAACGCTGCGTGACTCTTTGCCAGTCATTACGGATGGGCAAGGGAGTATTATCTGGATTCCAGAAGTACGGAGATCCGATATGGCACTGGTTCAGCCGGCAACACGCTCCATTTTACATATCGGATTCGCATCGTCACTTCGCAAATGAGATGTAACCATTCGTGTTGCCGCTTCGTATATAAGTGTGTTTCGTCAATGGATACTTGGATTTGCGAGAGCGATATTGGTTTGCCGTTCAATGACCGACCGTATGCCTGCCGCAACAAGCCAAGATTGACAGCAGCATTCATTTTCCTAGCGGTTCATGGATGAAGAGATGTAGTCATAAGTATTAGTATTCACTCTAGGAGGGGCCCATCATTGCATAACGACATTGAGAAAGTAGTATTCAGCGAAGAACAGATTCAAACGCGGGTGAAAGAGCTGGGTGAACAGCTAAGCCGTGATTACGCAGGTAAGCAGCCTCTTGCTATTTGTATTTTGAAGGGTGCTTTTATTTTTATGGCGGATCTGGTCAAGCGCGTTGATGTTCCAGTTGAAATGGACTTCATGGCGGTATCCAGCTACGGTGCATCCACTAAGTCCTCCGGCGTAGTCCGTATTATTAAAGATTTGGACGTGTCGGTTGAAGGTCGAGATGTGTTGATTGTGGAGGACATCATAGATACCGGGCTTACGCTTAGTTATCTTATTGAAGTTCTGCAAGGCCGCAAAGCGAACAGCATTAAAGTGGTTACGTTGTTCGATAAGCCAGCTCGACGGTCGGTGAATATGGAGGCTGATTACAAGGGATTTGTGCTGCCGGATGAATTTATCGTCGGGTACGGTCTGGATTATGCCGAGCAATACCGTAATCTGCCCTATATCGGAGTGCTGAAGCCAGAGATCTATACCGATAAGAAATAAAGCACAAACCTGCCATTATACGGTTCAAGCGAGTTGAGATGGTAAGACGTGCTATGATACAATAACTTCGTGTCTTTGAGAGGAGGTAGGGGATGAATCGGTTCATCAAGAATTCTGGTTTTTATCTGATTCTTTTTTTAGTCGTGGTGGGCATTGTTCAATTCATCGGAAGCGGCAACGAAGCCACAGACACCCCGAGATATGACCAGTTTCGCAAAGAGCTTTCGGCCAACAATATAGAAACACTTACTATGCAGTACGAAGGTCGAGCTTACTTGGTCATCGGTAAATATAAAAAAGTGCCAGAGGGCTCCAAGAGCCAATCCTTAAACTTCGTCACGTACATACCGGACAGTACTCCGGCTGTGCAAGAAGTAATGGATGCAAGTACCAAGCAGGGGGACTTGAAGTTCGAAATGAAGAAGATGGAAGAGCAAAGCCTGTGGCTGACGCTTCTAACATCCTTTGTTCCATTCATTATTATGTTCATCCTGTTCTTCTTCTTCTTTAATCAAGCTCAGGGCGGCGGCGGCAAAGTTATGAACTTTGGTAAGAGCCG
Organism: Paenibacillus taiwanensis DSM 18679; assembly: GCF_000425125.1. Lineage (GTDB taxonomy): Bacteria > Bacillota > Bacilli > Paenibacillales > Paenibacillaceae > Paenibacillus_B > Paenibacillus_B taiwanensis. Next base: position 18,995 of record NZ_AULE01000003.1, on the reverse strand, counting down.
TGCTCGTCTCTATAATGAAGAGAAGAAACGTGTCACCTTCGAAGATGTAGCAGGTGCAGATGAAGAAAAGCAAGAGCTTGTTGAAGTGGTCGAGTTCCTTAAAGATCCGCGCAAGTTTGCTGCACTTGGCGCTCGTATACCGAAGGGCGTTCTGTTGAACGGACCTCCAGGTACAGGTAAGACGTTGCTGGCCCGTGCAGTTGCGGGTGAAGCAGGCGTGCCATTCTTCAGCATCTCCGGTTCCGACTTTGTTGAGATGTTTGTTGGTGTCGGTGCGTCGCGTGTTCGTGATTTGTTTGAAAATGCGAAGAAAAATGCTCCATGTATTATTTTCATCGATGAAATCGATGCTGTCGGTCGTCAGCGTGGTGCCGGATTAGGTGGCGGCCATGACGAGCGGGAGCAAACACTTAACCAATTGCTAGTTGAGATGGATGGATTCGGCGCCAACGAAGGTATCATTATCGTAGCGGCAACGAACCGTCCAGATATTTTGGACCCTGCGTTGCTGCGTCCAGGCCGCTTCGACCGTCAAATTACGGTTGACCGTCCGGATGTAAAAGGCCGTGAGGCGGTGTTGAAGGTACATGCCCGCAACAAGCCGCTGAACAAGAATGTGAAGCTAGATACGATTGCGAAACGTACTACAGGCTTTACAGGCGCTGACCTGGAGAACTTGTTGAACGAAGCAGCTTTACTTGCTGCCCGCAAAAACCATAAAGACATTACGATGCAAGATGTGGATGAAGCGATTGACCGTGTCGTTATTGGTACGGAGAAGCGCAGCCGCGTCGTCAGCGACAAAGAGAAACGCGTAGTTGCTTATCATGAGTCAGGTCATGCGATTATCGGCTACTTCCTAGAAGCAGCAGATCAAGTGCACAAGATTACGATTGTGCCGCGTGGACGCGCTGGTGGATACGTTGCGATGGTACCGAAGGAAGACCGGATGCTGTTGACGAAGCAGGAATTGCTGGATCGTGTAACTGGGATGCTCGGGGGCCGTGTCGCGGAAGAAGTATTTATCGGTGAGATTGGTACTGGTGCATACAGTGACTTCCAACAAGCGACACGTATTATTCGCAGCATGATTATGGAATACGGTATGAGTGATAAGCTTGGACCGATGCAGTTCGGTTCTCGCCAAGGGGAAGTGTTCTTGGGACGCGACCTTGGACATGAGCAGAACTACTCTGATGCAATCGCTTATGAGATTGATCAAGAGATGCAGCGGATGATCAACGCTTGTTACGAGCGAGCCCGTCAAGTGTTGACAGAACGTTCGAAAGAGGTTCATTTGCTGGCGAACGCTTTGCTTGAGCGTGAAACGCTTGAGTTGGAAGACATGAAGCAGTTGATTGAGAATGGTGCGATTGACGATACTGTTAATCCATCCTCTTCTGAGACAGCGGAGACAGTAACAACTGTTGAGAATACGGGAGATGTTAAAGTGAACCTGGTGAGTAAACCAGAGAAGCTTGGACCTTCCGCTTGGGATTCCAAGCCTGAATCTACATCAACGGATACGGATTCCAAATCAGCAGATGCGACTGCTACTCAGACGCCATCACCTTCCGAAACAAAGCCTGAATCAAACTTGGAGGGTACTGCTAAAGACGGTACAGAGCAGCCAGAGAAGAAAGACGAAGACAAATAATGTGACTGGGATACCAGTTCATATAAGAAGAGCGTGCCTTGCAGGTACGCTCTTCTTGACGTATACACATACATGCTGCCTAATGTGGCGACAAAAGCTCTAAGCCGATGTATGAGTAAGGATAAGTGAAGGAATACTTCGGATACGGACAACTACTGCGCACGATGCGTGTAATTGTGAATTGACACACGTAATAGCGTTGTGTAAATTAGGTGTTAATGACAAGGCCAAGGGGTGAAGTTTACGTGCAGTTGGAAGCACTAGCATTGGCGCGTAAGGAAGAGCAGAATCGAGAGCTGCGCGAGCGGCTTATACAGTTGAAGAAAGAACGTAATGCTATCATACTGGCGCATTATTATCAGCGCGATGAGATTCAAGAGGTGGCTGATTTCCGGGGGGACTCGTTCTTGTTGGCTCAAAAGGCAGCAGAGACGGATGCAGATGTGATCGTATTCTGCGGAGTACACTTTATGGGGGAGAGCGCAAAGATATTAGCGCCTAACAAAACCGTCATTATTCCTGATGAGCGTGCTGGTTGCCCGATGGCTGATATGGTGAATGTAGATGGACTTCGCAAGCTGAAGGCTCAGCATCCCAATGCGAAGGTTGTAACATATATTAACTCCTCAGCGGACATCAAGGCAGAAACAGATATTTGCTGTACTTCCTCTAACGCGGTTAAAGTAATTGAATCGATTGATGCTGAAGAGATTATATGGGTACCAGATAAGAACCTTGGCCATTATGTGCAAGATATGACAGGCAGAGAGATGATTATCTGGGAAGGTTACTGTAACACTCATGATATGCTAACGGTTAAAGATGTAGTTGAGATGAAAGCCAAATATCCTAACGCTGCCTTTGTTGTACACCCAGAATGCAGACCCGAGGTTGTGGCAATGGGGGATTTTGTCGGAAGTACGACTGCGATACTTCAATATTGTCGGGATTCAGAGTATACAGAATTCATTGTGGGAACCGAAGATGGAACCGGATACCAGCTGCGAAAAGACAGTCCGCATAAATCGTTCCATTTTGCAACGAAATATTTGGTTTGTCCCAACATGAAAGTAAACAACTTGAAAAAGCTCGTGAAATGTCTCGAAACGATGCAGCCGCAAATTTATGTTCCGCCGCAAGTTGCCGAGAAAGCACGGTTATCATTGGAGCGCATGTTACAGGTGAAGTAGTAGCATGCGCTACTCTTCTGTAAGCGAGTTATGTACGCAAGAGCGGATAATAAGGAGTGAACGGATATGATACCTCCGTATTTGATCGATTTTTCACTAGATGAACTGCCACATGAAGAGACCGATGTAATTATTATCGGAGCGGGAATTGCGGGGTTATTTGCGGCGATCAAGGCTAGCCGTAAACACCGAGTCACCATTATTACGAAGAAGTCGCTCTTTGACAGCAATACTCGGTATGCACAGGGTGGTATTGCAGCTGTGATATCTGATGATGATTCTCCCGCCTATCACCGTCAGGATACATTAGTTGCAGGTGCCGGTTTATGCTCGCCGGAGGCAGTTAATGTGTTGGTTCATGAAGGACCAGACGGTGTTAAAGAGTTAATGAAGATGGGGACAGAGTTTGATTTTGAAAATGGCGAGCTGGCCTTGACTAAGGAAGGTGCACATAGTCATCGCAGAATTTTGCATGCTCATGGTGATGCAACAGGCTTTGAAATTGTACGTGCCTTAGCCGAAAAAGTTAAAAACATTCCAAACATAACCGTTTGGGATGATCATTTTGCTATCGATTTAATTATTAAAGATTGCGAATGTCTCGGGGCTATTGTACAGCGCCCTGACAGTGAGCGTGTATATATAACGGGGAAGGCAACAATTCTATGTACAGGCGGGACAGGTCAACTGTATCGATATACGACTAACCCAGAAGTAGCCACAGGTGACGGTATCGCTATGGCGTATCGAGCAGGTGCATACATACAGGACATGGAGTTTAACCAATTTCATCCTACTGCCCTCAGCTATCCAGGAGCACCACGCTTCTTGATTTCAGAAGCGGTACGAGGTGAAGGTGCAGTGCTGCGCAATATTAAGGGAGAACGCTTTATGGAACGGTACCACCACCAGCAGGAGTTGGCTCCGCGTGATATTGTAGCTCGTGCAATAGTTAGTGAAATGGAAGCTACCAAGTCTACCTTTGTATATTTGGACATTACCCATGAATCTGAGGAAATGGTGAAGCATCGTTTTCCCACTATATATGAGACCTGCTTACAGTACGGACTTGATTTGACTAGCGATTGGATTCCAGTCTCACCTGCAGCCCATTACATGATGGGTGGCGTGAAGACAGATTTGAACGGCGAGACTAATATCGGCCGCTTGTTTGCTTGTGGGGAGACTTCTTCTACTGGTGTTCATGGTGCAAATCGCTTGGCTAGCAATTCATTGTCTGAGGCTATTGTGTTTGGTCGCCGAATTGTAGAGCGTATTCATCAGTTATCTCAGCCAACCAATCGAGTGAAGGGGCTGTCGGTGCAGTCCGGTCGTCATGACATACCGATGCAGGCCGTCGTTGAACGACGCCTCAAATTGCAAAAAATAATGGTTCGGTATGCTGGTTTACGCCGTGATGCCGAAGGGATGATAAAAGGGCTTGACGAATTGAAGCGTCAGCTTGGCTTCTTCCAATCGCGTTTAACGAGAAGAGAAGAGTATGAATTTGCAAACTTACTTACTTGTGCGCTGCTTGTAACCGAATCGGCATATTGGCGGCAGGAGAGCCGCGGCGCCCATTATCGGGAAGATTTTTCAGATCGTGACGATGGGCATTGGCGCAAACACACCCTGATTCATCGTGAACGAGGTATTACAGAGGAGAGAATTAACGATGTTTAATATAGAGCGCTTGGCGCTGCGCGAGCAAATTGCAGCGTGGCTTAAGGAAGATATCGGTACAGGTGATGTTACGACAGCGTTTACTGTACCTAAAGGGCAACAATCCAAAGGCATTATTCATGCCAAAGAAGATGGTGTCATCGCGGGGCTTCCTGTTGCCGAAGCTGTGTTCGAAGTCGTTGACCCCCATCTCACGTTTCATGCCTTCGTGCAAGAAGGTGAACGTGTTCAGAAGGGTACAATACTAGCTGAGGTTGAAGGCAGCACACACAGTATATTAACGGGCGAGCGTTTGGCGCTTAACTTGATGCAGCGTATGTCCGGTATTGCCACGAAAACAGCTGTATTTGTGGAGGCCATTGCGGGCCTACCGGTTAGGCTTGTTGATACGCGCAAGACAACTCCTGGACATCGTGCGCTTGAAAAATATGCGGTACGTGTCGGAGGAGGCGCCAACCATCGGTATGGCTTGTACGATGCAGTTATGATTAAAGACAATCATATTAAGGGTGCAGGTAGTATACGTGATGCGGTGTCACGGGCACGTGAGCATATTCCGTATACGATGAAAATTGAAGTTGAAACAGAATCTATGGATCAAGTACAACAAGCTATTCAAGCAGGCGCAGATATTATTATGTTGGATAATATGAGCTCGACACATATGCAGGAAGCGGTTAAAGTGATCCGTGAACAAGCGCCGCATGTGTTAATCGAAGCCTCTGGAGGTGTAACCTTGGAGACTATCCGTGACAAAGCTTTGTCTGGTGTCGATGTTATCTCTGTAGGTGCGCTTACCTATTCCTTTCATGCATTAGATATTAGTCTGGATCTTAATGAGAAGAAAGTGGGGTAAAGCTGTGGTTCTCGTCATAGACGTAGGGAATACCAATATTGTGCTTGGTGTTTATAGAGGGAACAAGCTTCTTCACCATTGGCGCTTAGCGACAAATCGTCAGGCCACTTCGGATGAATATGGTGTGATGATTCACAATTTATTGTCCATGTCGCAACTATCGGTACAAGATATCGATGGTGTTATTATCTCATCTGTTGTTCCTCCGATTATGCGGACAATGGAACAGCTTTGTGATACTTATCTAGGAAAAGAACCGCTTATCGTTGGACCTGGCATTAAGACGGGTCTTAATATTCGTTATGAGAATCCTCGTGAAGTCGGGGCAGACCGCATTGTCAATGCAGTGGCCGCTATCGAGATATATGGTATCGGGCAACCGCTTGTTATTGTGGATTTTGGAACAGCAACGACGTTTGACGTGATCGATCCCAAGGGCAACTATATGGGAGGAGCGATCGTCCCTGGCATTGGAATTTCAACAGAAGCGTTGTACCAGAGAGCAGCCAAGCTGCCCCGAATTGAATTAACCAAACCCAAGTCAGTCATTGGACGTAATACGATCCACTCGATGCAGGCGGGAATTATTTTTGGATATGCAGGTCAGGTAGATGGCATTATAGGACGTATTGAGGCGGAGCTTGGGACAAAGCCGCGTGTTATTGGAACCGGTGGGCTAGCCGAATTGATCAGTAGTGAATCCATGACGATGCAGGAGACTAATCCACTGCTTACATTGGAAGGTCTTCGTATTATTTATCAACGAAATATAGTGTAACTATTTGATACATTAGCGCGTCTAACATTTTACAGGCAACAGGAGGCAATTAAGAATGACTACAAGCAATGAATCAACATCTGTAAAAGAAGAGCGTGTTGATACTCTAGTACGCGGTACTGCGTTAAATGGTAAAGTACGTGTATTTGCAGTACGTACAACTCATCTTGTGGATGAGCTTCAACATCGTCACCAGACTTACCCCACAGCGACTGCGGCGCTCGGACGGACAGTGACGGCAGCCGCCATGATGGGGGCAATGATGAAAGGTGAGGAAAAGCTCACCGTGCAGGTTAAAGGGGAGGGACCGCTCGGACAAATCGTAGCGGATGCCAATGCAAAGGGTGAAGTAAGAGGTTATGTTACACATCCACAAGTCCATTTGGCCAGCAACAATCAAGGCAAGCTTGACGTCGCCGGAGCAGTAGGCCGTGATGGCTTTATCCATGTGACGAAGGATTTGGGTCTAAAAGAGCCTTATCGTGGCAGCTCGCCTATTATCTCAGGTGAATTAGGTGAAGACTTTACGTACTATTTCGCTACTTCTGAACAAACACCTTCAGCAGTCGGATTGGGTGTGCTCGTTGATGTAGACAACACGGTTATACATGCGGGTGGGTTTATCATTCAGTTGCTGCCAGGCTTAAGTGATGAGGAGATTGGAAAGATTGAGCAGTCACTTAGTGCTTTACCGCCTATTACTTCGCTGCTGAGCCAAGGTCTCGAATTGGAAGAAATGCTGAGCTGGGTTGTAGATGATGTGCAAATTATGGAGCATATGCCCATTGTCTTCCGCTGCCAGTGCTCACAGGAGCGAGTAGAACAGACGCTGATCAGCCTGGGCAAGCAAGAGCTGCAAGCTATCATTGAAGAAGAAGGACAGGCGGAAGTGATGTGCCACTTCTGTAATGAAGCGTATACGTTTAATAGAGAGAAGCTACAGGAGCTAGTTGCACAAGTGAATAAGTAAGTCATAAGCAGCAACAATGGATGAACTTGAATGTTGAAAGTCAGTAGCTTTAAGCCATGTACGTTCGAAGTAAGCAATGAGGATAAGGAAATTAAGCCATATGACCAAAGTAGTCAAGAGCTTATGGGTCTGTATCTTTATACTGTTTACCTGTGTCCTTGTACTGGGAGGCATTCTTATATTTCGAGCTGATTCTTCTGAAAGCAAATCTAGCCTAGTAGGCGACCCTTCCCCAGCACCTCCAATACTGGCCACCGTTGGTGGCAATCCGATAACTAAAGAGGAATGGATCGGGGAACTGCAACGGCAGTATGGCATGCTGGTGCTAGATCAGATGATGACATTAAAGGCGATACAGTTGGAAGCAGAAGTGTTAGCCATTAGTGTTACGGATGAGGAAGCGGCCGCAGAGCTGCGTCTTCAGATGGCTGGCTATGAAAGCGAGGAAGCCTACTATACAGCGATGCGGGAACAGTTAGGTATGAGCCCGGCGCAGATTCGAGATGATGCAATTAATCATCTCCGACTAGAGAAAGTAGCGATTCACGGCATTCAGGTATCAGAAGATGAGATAGATCAGTATTTGACCGAACATAGGGACCAATTCGAGTCTACTATTTCTTATGAGCTGTCGCATATTGTAACAAGTACGCTGGCTGATGCGAAGCAGGTGTCAGATAGGCTTGCTGAGGGAGAGGAATTCTCTGAATTGGCACGCCAATATTCTAAAGATGCCTTTAGCTCGGCGGCTGGCGGTATTTTAGGATGGATTGACGATGATGATCCCTTTTTAGCTGCAAACGAGCTGATGACCGCCGCCCAGTTGGAGGTCGGACAGTGGTCGGAGCCGGTTAAGATTACGGATGGATATGCAATCGTAATGTTAAGCGGACGCAAGCAGGATGATCCGCTTGGGCGCAGCTCGGTTCGACAGCGAGCTCGGCGGGAGGTCGCTTTGTCCAAGGCCGATCCACTTACAGAAGTTGAACGAAAGCTGCGAGTGAAGTATGAGGCGAAGCTGCTGGATCACGAGGCAGATTCCTAATTTACGATATGTAAGAAGAGATGACAAAAGAAGCAATGATGAGAGTAGGCACAGGCGCTCATCATTGCTTCTTTTTCTAGTGACTAAAGTACCACATTTTTCAAAATGTGTATTGACATCGTGATATAACGTTGATAAGATAGGTGATAATAAAACCAACTGAATTACTCGGAAATAAATAAGCTTCATTTTATTATAGGGAGGGCATTATTATGGCAAGAATCGTTAACAGCGTGACGGAACTAATCGGAGATACACCGATTGTCCGCTTGAATCGAATCGTTCCCGAAGGCAGTGCTGAGGTATATGTTAAGCTTGAGTATCAAAACCCAGGTTCAAGTGTTAAAGATCGTATTGCTATTAGCATGATTGAAGTGGCTGAAGCTGAAGGTCACTTGAAGCCAGGAGCGACAATCGTAGAACCTACAAGTGGAAATACAGGAATCGGACTTGCAATGGTAGCAGCTGCGAAAGGGTATAGAGCCATATTGGTTATGCCTGAAACGATGAGTCTTGAGCGTCGTAACTTGCTGCGCGCATATGGCGCCGAGCTTGTGTTGACACCAGGATCCGAAGGTATGAACGGCGCAGTTCGCAAGGCCGAAGAGCTTGCTGCTGAGAATCCGAGCTACTTCATTCCGCAACAATTCAAGAATCAAGCTAACGTGAAGATTCATCTGGAGACGACAGGACCCGAAATTGTTGAAGCGATTAATGCTTTGGATGGCAAATTGGACGGCTTTGTCGCAGGGATTGGTACTGGAGGAACGATCTCTGGTGCGGGAGAGATTTTAAAGCAGAACTTCCCAGACGTGCGTATCGTCGCAGTAGAACCTGCTGCCTCGCCGATCTTGTCCGGAGGTAAGCCCGGACCACATAAGATTCAAGGTATCGGTGCTAACTTTATCCCTGATATTTTAAATCGTGAGATTTATGATCAAGTTATTACGATCGAGAATGAAGATGCTTTTGAGACTGCACGTCGTGTTGCCAAGGAGGAAGGATTATTGGTCGGAATTTCCTCCGGTGCAGCAATTAATGCGGCCCTTCAACTAGCGAAGGAGCTAGGAGCAGGCAAACGTGTCATCGCTATTGTACCAAGCAACGGCGAGCGCTATCTTAGCACACCACTCTTTAATTTTGAGGATTAATCTGCGGTTTAATTTGGAAAGCGACGCAGGTACGCTAGCGCTGAACACTAACGATTAACATGTCTGTAGATAACCCCCCGCTGAATGATGCAGGTGATCCCTGTATCTGGTTAGCGGGGGGTTCGTTGTCTCCCTTTCGTCACATTCGTCTTTCTATTATACTAGGTGTATTCCATGGCGGATTGCGTACACAGCAGACTTGTAGTCGGCGCAGTCAGCGATATACAACAATGAGGTGAACGAGTGATTCAGATGAATATGACAACGCCTATGCAGTCTTGCTCCTTGGAGCAATGGCGTATTTGGATGGATAACGGATATACAATTTTGCCTTATATAGAATCCTATTGTATGGACACAAGATATCATCGTATGCCTTCTTGGATGGAGGCCTGGAAAGAGGCAGCGCCAAACAGCTTCGTGCTAGAAAGCGGCAAGGATGGAAGGTACACATTCCTAGGGCTAGAGCCGGTATCCGTTTTATCTGGTAAAGGGCATGCAGCAACTATAATAACTGGCGATCAACACCTTGAGCATTTAGATATGGAGCCTTTAGCAGCGATTAAGCATTGGATGTCTCCTTTTCGTTCCCCTCGTGTCGAAGGCATGCCTAAGTTTACTGGTGGTTGCGTCGGTTATCTCAGCTATGACGTCGCACGTTCTATAGAACGTCTTCCTCATATAGCGCAAGATGATTTAGAGCTGCCGGATTACGTATTTTTGCAAATGAATGAACTATGGATTATGGATCATCAAGAGCATATGTTGTATTGTGCTGTAATGACAAATTGGCCTCAAGCCAGCACTGAAGGGTTAACCGAAGCGTATGCCGCAGCTGTGCAGCGCGTTGCCTGTATGAAACAAAGCTGGGAAAAGTGGTTGTCGGCTGCGGAGCAGGCCTCAGCAGTGCATCAACGTGAATTGCGTGAACAGTTGCTGCAAGAGGGACTAGCTATCGATGTGGAGGCATACGAGGGCGTTACGGCCGCGTTTCCGAAGGAGGACTTCAAAGCGGCTGTAAGACGTATTCAAGCCTATATCAGTCAAGGTGATGTGTTTCAGGTCAATCTGTCCATGCGTCAAATGCGTAAAGTAAAAGAATCTCCCGAGCAGTTGTATGAATGGCTGCGACAGGTGAATCCGTCTCCGTATATGGGTTTGATGCGATTTGCAGACTTCCAGCTTGTGTCTTGCTCACCTGAACTGCTGGTTAAGCTTGAGCGGGGTGAAGTTACAGCTAGACCGATTGCGGGAACGAGGCGCAGAGGTCGTACACCAGAAGAAGATGCGCTAATGGCAGAAGAACTGCGTACCAATGAGAAGGAACGTGCGGAGCACATTATGCTGGTCGATCTCGATCGGAACGATTTGGGCCGCATTTCTCAATACGGATCTGTTCGTGTAGATGAACTGATGGCTATTGAATATTATTCCCATGTGATGCATCTTGTCTCGAATGTGCGCGGCAAGCTGGCAGACGGCAAAGATGCGTACGATGTAATCCGGGCCAAATTTCCTGGGGGAACGATTACTGGCGCTCCCAAAGTACGCACGATGGAGATTATAGAAGAGCTTGAACCTGTTCGTCGCGGCCCCTACACGGGTTCCTTTGGATGGATTGACTATAACGGCGATATGGAATTAAATATAATTATTCGCACTTTAACAATGAAGGACGGCATTGCACATATTCAGGCCGGGGCAGGTATCGTCATCGATTCTGATCCAGAACGTGAATATGTAGAGAGTCTAAGTAAAGCCAAGGCGTTATGGAAAGCCGTTCAGATGAGCGAACGTTCATTGGATGAGCTGCGCGCAAGCCCATAAGGACGGGGAGGTATCACTGATGATACTCGTTATCGATAATTATGATTCATTTACGTATAATCTGGTTCAGTACTTAGGGGAGCTTGGAGAGGATGTTCAGGTATACCGCAATGATGCGATAACGCTTGCCGAGATCGAGCAATTAAAACCAAATCACATATTGTTATCGCCAGGTCCATGTACACCTAATGAAGCGGGGATTACGCTCGCTGTTATCGACCATTTCAAAGGTAGAATTCCGATCTTTGGTGTATGTCTTGGGCATCAGGCCATTGGACAGGCATTCGGTGGCCATGTCATTCGTGCAGCACGATTGATGCATGGCAAAACATCACCAATTCACCATCATGGCAAGTCAGTCTTTCGCGGGCTTCCGTCTCCATTCACTGCAACACGTTATCATTCTTTAATTGTAGAACGGGAGACGCTGCCCGAATGCCTAGAGATAACGGCTGAGACGGCTGAGGGAGAGATTATGGGGCTGCGCCATAAACAATTTCTTATTGAGGGCGTACAATTTCACCCGGAATCCATCATTACTGACCACGGACATCAGATGCTGCGTAACTTTCTTTCTGCAAAGGCAGGGGAGTGACGTGACGATCATCGGTTGGAACGGCAAGTTAAGGTCAGCGGAGGAAGCTGTGGTCCCGGTGTGGGATCACGGCTTTTTATACGGAATGACGTTATTTGAGACGATGAGGACTTATAACGGACGTCCTTATTTGCTAGAGCAGCATTTGGATCGTCTGCATAGTGCATGTGATGACTTAGGTATTATACTTCGTATACAACGTGACGAGATGGCTATCCATATTAGAGACGTCATGCATGCAAATGGGCTTGATGAGGGCTATATTAGGCTTACAGTCAGTGCAGGGGAACAGGGTTTCGGCCTGCCAACCGATTGTTATGCACATCCCATCGTCATGGTTCTGACCAAGCCACTTCCTCCTCTTCCAGAAGAGCTTTACAAGACAGGACGTCCGCTTCAGCTTCTCACCACTAGAAGGAACAGCCCAGAATCCATCATTCGCCACAAATCAGGCCACTACATGAACAACATATTAGCCAAGCGGGAACTGATGACGTATCCGTCAGCGGAACTTGGAGCAGAGGGGCTTATGCTGAATGAACATGGCTATGTGGCGGAAGGTATTGTAAGTAATGTATTTGCTGTAGTGGATCATACGCTGGTTACGCCTGCTATCCATACGGGCATATTGCCTGGCATTACACGAGCCCGTGTAATCGAGTTAGCATATGAACAAGGGCTAACTACAAAAGAATATTGCTTTGGCTGGGAAACGCTGCTACAGGCAACAGAAGTATTCGTAACTACTTCTGTTCAAGAAATTGTGCCTGTAACTACTTTATGGAGTGATAAGCATACGGAAGTAATAATAGGCGAGGGACACATCGGGCCCGTCACGCAGCAATTGCTGGCAGCTTACCGTCGCGAAGCTGCTTGTTGGTCAGACTTAGCATGAATGTTCATCGTCCGTGCACAACTTGTGACGCAACGAGACGATGTAGATGTATGTAGGAGGTGTGTCGAAGATGTTGGCACCAACCATTTATGAACGAACGTATACGTTGAATGGCGCTAGCTTAAAGCTGGGACGCAACACTTTAATTATGGGCATTTTAAATGTGACACCCGATTCCTTCTCGGACGGCGGGCAATACAGCCGTATTGATCATGCGGTTGAACATGCCAGACAGATGATAGCAGATGGTGCTCATATACTGGATATTGGTGGCGAATCTACTAGGCCTGGTTCTGCGCCGGTTGGACAGGAAGAAGAGCTTAGACGAGTTTTGCCTGTTATTGAGGCATTACATGCTGAGATGCCGCATATTCCGTTGTCTGTGGATACCTACAAAGCAGAGGTCGCGAAGCGGGCCTTACTCGCAGGAGCGCACATCATTAATGATATATGGGGATGTAAGAAGGATGCGAAGATGGCACACATAGCTGCTGAATTCGACTGTCCGATCATACTGATGCACAACCGCCCTGAACGTAATTATACGAATTATGTGGAGGATATAAAGCAAGACTTGTTGGAGAGTGTAGCTTTGGCCAAGCTTACAGGCGTACAAGATAGCCACATCTGGTTAGATCCAGGCATTGGATTTGCTAAAAATGGAGATGACAATTTACGATTGATGCATCATTTGGATGAATTGGTCGCTCTTGGTTATCCGGTGTTGCTTGGGACGTCTCGTAAACGATTTATTCGGGACACTTTGCAGCTTCCTGTTGATGATGTTGTAGAAGGAACGTTAGCCACCACCACACTTGGCATAACTCAAGGCTGCCAGATTGTCCGCGTGCATGATGTAAAGTCTAACGCTCGTACTGCGCGGATGTGTGATGCGATGTTGAGCAAGCAAGCTGCTAGAAGCATGTAATGAGATTCAATAAAGGATTGGTAACTATACAATAGCAACAAGGGGTGACCAGAATGAGCGACTTGCCTACTTTTCAAGATATAATACCGATACCAACACGTGTTGTTAAGCCTGATCGTATGAAGCTGGCACGGATGGCTTTCTTCGGCAAGCATGGGGTATTTGAAGAAGAACGAAGACTAGGCCAAAATTGGTTTGTAGATCTGGATTTACAAGTAGATATGCAGCAGGCGGGGGTAAGCGACAACCTGGAGCTTTCAATTAACTACGCATTGATTCACGAGGTAGTGAAGTCAATTGTAGAGCAAGAATCGCACTTGTTGGTGGAAAGACTGACGGAGCGTATCGCGACTGTGCTGCTTGCTACGTTCCCGCTTATCAATGAGGCGACCGTTCGTGTAACAAAGCCTAATCCTCCATTTGACATTCACTTTTCAGGTGTTACCATTGAAATGACGCGCGCGCGCGTTAGTGACGGAGGCGAACAATCATCATGACAGCATGGAAGGAAGCTTATATCGCATTAGGTGCAAACCTGGGGGAGCGGGAGCGGACCATATGCACTGCGCTGCGCATGCTTCATCAACGTGATGATATTCGTGTCACTCGGTGTTCTGCCGTATATGAGACGGACCCTGTTGGATATGAGGATCAGCCTGCATTTTTGAATATGACAGCCTGTGTAGCTACTACATTGGAGCCCTTAGCGTTATTGGACATTATGCTTGAAATTGAGCAACAACTAGGGCGTGTTCGTGATATTCCTAATGGTCCACGTACGATTGATCTTGATCTATTGTGGATGAGCGGGTACATATCTCACAATGACAGATTGATTTTGCCACATCCTCGTATGGGGGAACGGTTGTTTGTTCTTGTGCCTTTGTCGGACATTGTTCTCGAACAGGAGCAGAACTTACACGCATTCGTGCGGGAACGCTTGGGTACACTGGAAGGAAAGGAAGGAATTCGGCTGTGGGGACGATTCGAATCAGCAAACGAATTCGTGCTTTCCGCAAGCTCCGGGGATTAACACAACAACAATTGGCGGAAAAGACGGATGTATCGGTCACCGTTATTGGCGAGCTGGAGAGAGGCAACCGAAGTGCGGATCACCATATGGTTGAACGTATTGCAGGGGTGCTTCGGGTATCAGTTAGCGAATTGACGGGCGAAGCTAATACGAGCACAAACAGCACAAACACATAGAGAATGGCAACTAGAGGAAGGAGCGTGAGCGAGATGCTGAAGATCGCTGGTATTGAAATGAAAAATCGAGTCGTGCTGGCCCCAATGGCAGGGGTATGTAACCCGGCGTTTCGATTGATTGCAAAGGAGTTCGGCTGCGGCTTGGTGTGTGCCGAGATGGTAAGTGACAAGGCGCTCGTTCATGGAAATGAACGTACACGTGAAATGCTATATGTAGACGATCGTGAGAAACCGCTAAGTTTGCAAATATTTGGCGGAGATCGTCAATCATTAGTGGAAGCAGCGAAGATTGTCGATAAAGAGTCAAATGCAGACATTATCGACATCAATATGGGCTGTCCTGTACCTAAAGTAACAAAATGTGATGCGGGTGCAAGATGGCTGCTAAATCCCGACAAAATTTACGAAATGGTATCAGCAGTCGTTGACGCAGTTGACAAGCCTGTAACTGTCAAAATGCGTATTGGTTGGGATGATGAACATATTTTTGTGGTAGACAATGCACTTGCAGTACAGCGTGCAGGGGGGCAAGCCGTTAGTGTTCACGGACGAACAAGAGAACAACTTTATACGGGTACTGCTGACTGGAGTTACATTAAGCAAGTAAAAGAAGCAGTTGACATTCCGGTTATAGGTAACGGTGACGTATTTACCCCTGAAGATGCAAAGAAAATGCTGGAGACTACAGGCTGCGATGGTGTTATGGTCGGAAGAGGAGCACTAGGCAATCCGTGGATGTTGTATCGAACCGTACAGTATTTGACGAATGGTGAGCTGATGCCCGACCCGACGGCAGAGGAGAAAGTACGTATCGCAGTTGTTCATATGGATCGTTTAATTGCACTTAAAGGTGAACATGTAGCCGTTAAAGAAATGCGCAAACATTTGGCGTGGTATTTGAAAGGTCTACCGGGAGCAGCACGTGTTAAGGACGCCATAATGGAAGAGACGCATCGCGATGAAGTTGTGCGTATGCTGGAACGTTATGTGGAGCAGGTAAATGCGGGTGAGTTTGATCGTGTACGTGGGACCTCTGCAACGGAGCAGGACACACAATCGGACAATGTCCATTGAAGCGTTTTCAATAGAGGGTGTTTGGTCTCATTGACTTTTACAAATTCATCCCATATAATTCAACATTAGAAAAATCGCCTCGGGTCTTGATGTGTTGACTGTGCTGTATGTTGGCCCTAATCATACGCAAGAGAGTCATCATGTGCGGTTAGAGCCATATGATGGAATAAGGTATTCGCCGCGGCTGCCCGGATTTCACCGGGGTATTTTACATTTCAATATACAACAGACAGTTCGTGTTGCGAAAATAATGATCATGACAGGAGAATCGGTAAGATGAGCGATAAAGAAGTAATTCTGACTCAGGACGGCCTTAAAAAACTGGAGGAGGAGCTGGACAATCTCAAATCCGTAAAACGCCGCGAAGTGGCAGAGCGTATTAAAGTAGCGATCGGCTACGGAGATATCAGCGAGAACTCTGAGTATGAAGACGCCAAGAACGAGCAAGCCTTTATCGAAGGCCGTGTCATTACTTTGGAGAAAATGCTGCGTAACGCACGTATCATCAACAACGATGATATTAATACAGACATCGTAAGCATTGGATCTACCGTTATCGTTGAAGACTTGGAGTATGGCGACAAGATGGAATATGCAATCGTTGGTACTGCGGAGTCAGATCCTCTGAAAAATAAAATTTCCAATGAGAGTCCAGTAGGAAAAGCAATTCTTGGCAAAGGCGTTGGCACTGTTGTTGATGTGAGCGTTCCTGCGGGTGTTATTCAATACAAGATCGTCGAAATTAAAGGTAACTAATCAGCCTAGTCTAATTAGGTTGGCTTAACGATCCTTTTGCATTTTAAAGAACAATGGTTAAGAAGCTTCCGTAAGGGAGCTTTTTTTCCATACTTAATAGCTTGAACATTCATATGGCTACTCTGTTATACTAAGAAAAGAACAATAACGCATTCACGTGCTTCATTACAATAAGGTCATAACGGGAAGGCCAACGATGGAATTCGAACAAGTAACGGATGTGCGCGAGCCGTTATGTTATTTGCCGTTATGCTATTTTGAGAATTACAATGAATGGATTGCATTGGTTTGCAAAAATAAGGGAGTGAACTTCATGACGGATGTCGTTAATCAGGAAGTGGAACTAAGCGAGTTACTACAGATTCGCCGTGACAAATTAGAGGAATTACGCAAGCTTGGCATTGACCCGTTCGGAACAAAGTACACACGTACACATACAGCTAAAGCGGTATTGGACAGCTATGTGGATATGCCAAAGGAAGAACTAGAGGAACAACATGTAGAAGTAAGCCTTGCAGGTCGTATTATGGCTAAGCGGGGAATGGGGAAAGCAAGCTTTGCACATATTCAAGACCTGACAGGTCGTATTCAAATATATGTACGTCAAGACACGATCCCTACAGAGAAATACGAAGCGTTTAGTTTGCTTGATATCGGTGATATTATCGGTGTGCGTGGCGTGGTATTTAAAACTAAGACAGGTGAGACTTCTATTAAAGTCCTTGATCTTGAAATACTATCCAAGTCGTTGTATCCACTGCCGGACAAGTTCCACGGCTTGAAAGACGTTGAGCTTCGCTATCGCCAGCGTTATGTAGATCTTATTGTGAGCCCTGATGTGCAGCAAACATTTATTACCCGTTCACGTATTATTCAGTCGATGCGTCGTTATCTGGACGGACAGGGCTTTTTGGAAGTAGAAACACCAACATTGCACGCTATCGCAGGTGGTGCTGCTGCGCGTCCATTTATTACGCATCATAATGCACTCGATATGCAATTGTACATGCGTATTGCTATTGAATTGCACTTGAAGCGCCTTATTGTAGGTGGGATGGAGAAAGTATACGAAATCGGTCGCGTATATAGAAACGAGGGGATATCCACTCGTCACAATCCGGAGTTCACGATGATTGAATTGTATGAAGCATACGCTGACTACGAGGATATCATGAGCTTGACAGAGAACTTGATTGCACACATCGCACAAGAGGTACTCGGGACGACGAAGATCAAGTATCAAGATTATGATGTTGATCTGACTCCACAATGGCGCCGTGTATCCATGGTGGATGCAGTTAAGGAAGCGACAGGGGTGGACTTCTCCGTTCATATGACGGATGAGGAAGCACATAGCTTTGCCAAACAACATAAAGTAAAAGTTGAACCACACTTCTCATTTGGTCATATTTTAAATGCGTTCTTTGAGGAGTTTGTAGAAGAAACATTAATTCAGCCTACATTTGTAACCGGACATCCAGTTGAAATATCTCCACTCGCGAAGAAAAATGAACAAGATCCTCGCTTTACGGATCGTTTTGAGCTGTTTATCGTTGCGCGTGAGCATGCAAATGCATTTTCGGAGCTAAATGATCCGATCGATCAACGTCAGCGCTTTGAGTCACAATTGCAAGAACGTGAACATGGTAATGATGAAGCACATGAGATGGATGACGACTTTATCCGCGCGTTAGAATATGGTATGCCGCCAACAGGTGGTCTTGGTATTGGAGTAGACCGGTTGGTAATGCTCTTGGCTAACGCTCCGTCCATTCGTGATGTGCTGTTGTTCCCGCATATGCGTGATCGTGGCAACGCCTAAGGGTGACTTATATTCGAGACCGACTCCAAGCAGTCGGTCTTCTTACTTTATTAGGAACCATGAATAAGCAACATCCCGTTTACGTTGAGGTCATGCGTGTAATGAATAGAACGTATAAGTATGTTGGGAATAGTCGTGTTAGAACAAGGTAAGAGGGCTATATCATTAATAGTATATATGTATTTTTTTACCTGTTGCACTGTATATGGGGCTATGGTATATTAATTAAGTCGCCGCTGAGCGACACGGTAAAATGAAGCGAAAGAGTGCTTCACTAACCATTACATTGTTCCTTGAAAACTGAACAACGAGCAACGTTGAATGAAGGACATGATTTTGGTCATGAAGCGCATTTAACGGGAATGTTAAGAATCACGAGATTTATCTCGTCAGCAATACAATGAGCAAGTCAAACACTTGAGTGAAATTTGATCACAATCTTTGATTGTGCAGCGAAATTCGCTTTAATGGAGAGTTTGATCCTGGCTCAGGACGAACGCTGGCGGCGTGCCTAATACATGCAAGTCGAGCGGAGTTGATGAGGTGCTTGCACCTCTGA
>NZ_AULE01000002.1 GCF_000425125.1 Paenibacillus taiwanensis DSM 18679 | reverse complement strand
CGAACACGACCGTTAAGCCCTCCAGCGCCGATGGTACTTGGACCGCAGGGTCCTGGGAGAGTAGGACGTTGCCAAGCAGTAAAGCCCATTGACTTCTGTCGATGGGCTTTATTTATTTTTTCTAATTGTTCATACAATGTACGTTTCCAACAAACAATAATACATAACGGATGTTACGATGTATCTACAATCTGCCTATCTTATGGTAGGAAGTGCATGTCAGGTCCTTGACACGTCAAGGGGGCTCTGCTAAAATCGGCATAATATCTAAAAGCGGTATAGACAAAGTAGTTGGTTTGTTCTTGCTCGCAAGACATTTTTTTCATTAGAAACAGAAAATATATGGAATAGTAAAGGGAGGAACTTCTTCGTGTGGGAGTCTAAGTTCGTTAAAGAAGGGTTAACATTCGATGATGTATTGTTAGTACCGCGTAAATCCAGTGTATTGCCTCGTGAGACCGATGTGTCTACACGTTTAAGTGATAATGTGAAATTAAATATTCCATTCATAAGTGCAGGAATGGATACAGTAACTGAAGCACCTTTGGCTATCGCTATCGCACGTGAGGGTGGTATCGGTATTGTTCATAAAAATATGCCAATCGAGCAGCAGGCAGAAGAAGTGGATCGTGTAAAACGTTCGGAAAGCGGCGTTATTACAAATCCATTTTCTTTATCTCCTAATCACACCGTAGCCGAAGCGGATAAATTGATGGGTAAATTCCGCATTTCAGGGGTACCCATTGTCGATGAGAATAACAAGCTGGTTGGTATTTTAACGAACCGTGACTTGCGCTTTGTACATGACTTTACTATTCAGATTAAAGATGTGATGACGTGCGAGAACTTGGTTACAGCCGCCGTTGGCACTACGCTTCAACAAGCGGAAGTTATTTTACAGCAGCATAAGATCGAGAAACTGCCTTTAGTGGACGAGGACAACACGCTCAAAGGCCTAATTACGATTAAAGACATCGAGAAGGCTATACAGTACCCTAACGCAGCTAAGGACGTACAAGGCCGTCTTCTAGTTGGTGCAGCAGTTGGTATTTCCGGTGATACAAAGGAACGAGTAGCGGCGTTGGTCCAAGCTGGAGTTGACGCAATCGTTGTGGATTCTGCTCATGGCCATCATATTAATATTTTGAATGCTGTTCGCGATATTCGTGCGAACTATCCTGATTTGACGATTATCGCAGGTAACGTTGCAACGGGTGAAGCTACTCGTGATCTAATTGAAGCAGGTGCATCCGTCATTAAAGTCGGAATTGGGCCTGGTTCTATTTGTACAACACGTGTTATTGCAGGTATTGGTGTACCGCAAATTACAGCTGTTTATGATTGTGCATCTGTTGCTCGTGAGCTTGGAATTCCTGTTATCGCAGACGGTGGTATTAAGTACTCCGGCGATATTACGAAAGCACTTGCTGCAGGCGCAAGCGCGGTTATGCTTGGTAGCTTGTTTGCAGGTACAGAGGAGAGCCCGGGCGAATCCGAAATTTATCAAGGCCGTAAATTTAAAGTATACCGTGGAATGGGCTCACTAGGTGCCATGAAACAAGGCTCTAAAGACCGTTATTTCCAAGACAGCAGCAACGAAAAGAAATTAGTTCCTGAAGGTATTGAGGGACGTGTAGCTTATAAAGGCCCTCTGGCAGACACTATTCATCAATTGCTTGGTGGTTTGAAGGCTGGTATGGGTTATTGTGGTACAGGCTCTTTGAAGGAGCTACAGAACGATACACAATTTGTGCGTATTACAGGTGCTGGCTTGCGTGAGAGCCATCCGCATGATGTTCAAATTACTAAAGAAGCGCCTAACTATTCTTTCTAATAAGCAAACAAGCACGACAGGAAAAGACAGGGAGTGCACCCTGTCTTTTTTTTGTCTATCAGGCTGTGATAGAATAACGACAGATGGATTCATCAAGAGAGGAGTTGTACGTGTGTTTAAACACAACAACGAAGCAAGTCCCCGTACCAAATTTAAACGTGCGATCGCATTTGTGACCGCCTTTCAAATTCTATCATTTGCACTACTGCCTTCAGCAGGCATCGTTGCTGCAGAAGCATCGTCAAAGCTTGTTGCGCAAGGGGAAACGACAAACAAGACAAAACCTGCTAAATCTACTAATTCTGCTGCGGCCTCGCCAACCAAAGAGTCTCTTGGTCTCGTTGTTGATTCGGCTATATTAATGGAAGCCAGCACAGGTCAAATTATCGTTAACATCAATTCGGAAGTCGCATTGCCTCCGGCAAGTATGACTAAGATGATGACTGAATATATCGTAATGGAAAAAGTGAAAAATGGTGAACTGACTTGGGAAGATAACGTATCTACCAAAAAGAATGCCTCTTTGACTCAAGGCTCACGTGTATTTTTGGCAGAGAATGATACACATACTGTACGTGATCTGTACATTGCGATGGCGATTGCCTCTGCTAATGATGCTACAGTAGCTCTTGCGGAGCATATTGCAGGTACTGAGCAGGATTTCGTGAAGCTTATGAATGATACGGCTAAGCGGCTTGATATGAAGACAGCGCACTTCGTAAATGCAACAGGGCTTGAGCGTCGGGATATGCCCGAAGAATTCCGTCCAGACGGAGAGGCCGAGACGGTGATGTCAGCGATTGATGTCGCTAAGCTGGTACGTGCCATTGTACAGGATCACCCAGAGTTCAACCAGTTTACAACTATCCAGAAGAAGAAGTTCCGTGAGCGTGACAAGACGGAGATGGATAATCTGAACTGGATGCTAGAAGCGAACAAAAATGTAACTAATTTTAAGCGATATGCTTATCCTGGTGTTGATGGTATGAAGACAGGTTTCACAGATGCTGCCAAGTATACGTTTGCTGGGACAGCGAAGCGTGACAACATGCGTCTGATTACCGTAGTTATGGGAACGAAGTCCAAAGAGGCTCGTTTTACGGAAACAGCAAAGCTGATGGACTATGGATTTAACAATCTGGAAGTGAAGCAGGCAGTTGCCTCTAAGCAGGTTGTACCTGGTAAAGAACTTGCTCCTATTAAAAAAGGAGTTTCTACAGAAGTGCGTGCTGTAACGGAGAAAGGTGTTTCTTTTGTTGTGGACAAGGGTGCAGCATTTGATGAGAAAACATTAACGAATGAAGTAAACTTGATTCCTGAAAATGAATTGGTAGCCCCGATTAAGAATGGACAGAAGGTAGGTACGGTTACGTATACGTTCAAAGGCAAGACGGGCGAACAAAAGCAGACAGTGAACCTGATTGCCTCAGAAGATGTGGAAAAGGGCAGCTGGTGGCGATTATTTTTCCGTGCAATCAAAAATTTCTTTGTTGATTTGTTCAAATCGATCGGAGATTTGTTCTAAGTGACATAATCCCGACAATAGCGGTTGTGTATATGTACACCATCATGTACAATAAGTGGATGAAATCAGGATAGCTCCGTAAGTGGAGCACGATATGGCGGGAGGCAGGCAAGGATGGAAACAGGAACAGCTCGAGTGAAACGTGGTATGGCTGAAATGCAAAAGGGTGGCGTTATTATGGACGTCATGAATGCGGAACAAGCAAAAGTTGCGGAAGCGGCAGGTGCAACAGCAGTTATGGCGCTTGAACGAGTACCATCAGACATTCGCGCCGCTGGTGGCGTGGCTCGTATGGCAGATCCGACGATTGTCGAAGAAGTTATGAAGGTCGTATCCATCCCGGTAATGGCGAAAGCTCGTATCGGTCATTTTGTAGAGGCGAAAGTACTGGAATCATTGGGTGTAGACTACTTGGATGAGTCTGAAGTGTTGACACCTGCGGATGAAGTATTCCATATTGATAAACACGACTTCACAGTACCTTTCGTATGTGGCGCAAAAGATTTGGGAGAGGCGCTTCGTCGTATTGGTGAAGGAGCAGCTATGCTGCGCACCAAAGGCGAGCCTGGAACAGGCAATATCGTAGAAGCTGTACGTCATATGCGTCTAATCAATAGCCAGATTCGTAAAGTGCAGAACCTGTCTAAAGATGAGCTTTATGCCGAAGCTAAAAATTTGGGCGTATCATACGAACTGTTGCTTAATGTTCACCAACATGGCAAGCTGCCTGTGGTCAACTTTGCTGCAGGAGGCATAGCAACGCCTGCTGACGCTGCCTTGATGATGCATCTTGGTGCAGATGGAGTATTTGTAGGCTCCGGTATTTTTAAGTCGGATAATCCTGAGAAGTTTGCTCGCGCTATTGTAGAAGCGACTACTCATTATACAGATTACAAATTAATAGCTGAAGTGTCGAAAAACTTGGGCACGCCGATGAAAGGCATCGAAATTTCGAAGCTTGCGCCATCTGAGCGTATGTCGGATCGTGGCTGGTAGAACATCGGACACGATACTGCTACTTTTATAGTTGCTAAACTTATCGGAGAAGCTTGGTGAGAAGGAAGGTCAGACACGTGAAGATCGGAGTATTGGCCCTACAGGGCGCTGTTGCAGAGCATATTCGCAGCTTAGAAGCTGCTGGTGCAGAAGCAGTAGCTATCAAGTGGCCTCAGCAGCTTGAGGATGTACAAGGTCTTGTTATACCTGGTGGTGAGAGTACAACGATTGGCAAGCTCATGAGAAAGTATGACTTTATTAAAGCCATTCAGCAGTTCTCTGAGCAAGGTAAACCGATATTTGGTACTTGTGCTGGCCTGATCGTACTCGCAACGCAGATTGAAGGAAATCAAGGCCCTGAAGAACCACATCTTGCTTTGATGGATATGAAGGTGCGACGTAACGCTTTTGGGCGGCAGCGTGAGAGCTTTGAAGCCGACTTGTCGGTTAAAGGCATTCATGAGCCGATAAGAGCCGTGTTTATTCGAGCGCCTCTTATAGATCAAGTGGGAAGCCATGTAGACGTTATTTGTGAGACGAATGGAGAAATGGTAACCGCGCGTCAGGGCCATTTGCTGGCGTGCTCCTTCCATCCGGAATTGACAGACGATATTCGTCTCCACCAATACTTTGTGGACATGGTACGCGAAAGTATGCAGCAGCAAGGTTAGATTCTTTACAAGGCTTTATGCTGGTGGACGGACGTCATCGGAAACACCTTGACCTTGAGCCCTTCTTTAGGGTAGGGTTAAGGTGTTTTTATTTGACACAGACTTTATAATAGAGATATGAGAGCAATGTGAGAGACAAGCCTGTTCTACTTGTAGGAGGGATACCCTTTGTTGGATATCAAATATTTACGTAATGAGTTTGAGCGAGTGGAGCAAGCGCTCAATAATCGTGGCAAATCGCCTGAGTTAATTGCACAATTTCCACAGCTGGATGCGAAGCGTCGCGAGATGCTGCAAGATACGGAGCAATTAAAAAATCGCCGTAATGTAGTGTCACAGGAAGTGGCGAAATTAAAGAAATCAGGCCAATCGGCTGATGAACTGATTGCGGAGATGCGCCAAGTTGGCGATCGCATAAAGGAACTGGACGACGAGATTCGTGTTGTGGAAGAAGCGATGAATGAATTAACGCTGGCCATTCCTAATATTCCAAACGAGGCGGTGCCAGTGGGCACGTCTGAGGATGATAATGTACTAACACGTGTATGGGGCGAGCCAACCTCATTCAGCTTTGAAGCGAAGGCGCATTGGGATATAGCGGCTGATCTGGGCATTCTCGATTTTGAGAACGCTGCTAAGGTAACAGGTTCACGATTTGTATTTTACAAAAATGCAGGTGCTCGTCTGGAGCGTGCTTTGATTAGCTTTATGTTGGACGTACATACGACCGAACATGGCTATGAAGAAATTATGCCTCCTTATATCGTGAATCGCGACAGCTTGTATGGAACGGGTCAATTGCCTAAGTTTGAAGAGGACTTGTTTAAGCTGGAAGGTACCGATTATTACTTGATTCCGACAGCTGAAGTGCCTGTGACGAACTATCACCGCGAAGAGATCATCAGCTTGGATGAGCTGCCACGCAAATATACGGCTCACAGCGCTTGCTTCCGTTCAGAGGCGGGTTCAGCAGGAAGAGATACACGTGGTTTGATTCGCCAACATCAATTTAACAAAGTAGAGCTGGTTAAGATTGTGAAGCCTGAGGACTCTTATGAAGCATTAGAGGCGCTGACGTCACAAGCAGAGCGTATTTTGCAGCTTCTGAAGCTGCCTTACCGTGTGATGACGTTGTGTACAGGTGATCTTGGCTTTAGTTCAGCTAAGACGTATGACCTTGAAGTCTGGCTGCCTAGCAGCAATGCATACCGTGAGATTTCGTCTTGTTCCAACTTTGAGGACTTCCAAGCACGTCGGGCTAATATTCGTTTCCGTCGTGATACAAAGTCGAAGCCTGAGTTTGTACACACACTAAATGGCTCTGGCCTTGCTATTGGACGAACTGTAGCGGCTATTATTGAGAACTATCAACAAGAAGATGGTTCTATTGTAGTACCAGAAGTGTTACGTCCTTATTTGCGCGGCATGGAAATAATTGAAAAGAAATAAAGGGCTTGCTTCAATGCAAAATAGCTGATATAATCGTGATTGTCCGACTCGAGTTGTTATTGATCGGCAATCACATATGGAGAGGTACCGAAGTGGTCATAACGGGGCGGTCTTGAAAACCGTTAGGGTGCAAGCCCACATGGGTTCGAATCCCATCCTCTCCGCCAGTATATAATTATTCAACCACATCACAGTTGTGATGTGGTTTTTTAGTGCATTTAAGTACCCGTAGAAGTATGAAATGTGAATTGGTACTTGGAGAGGGACGGAGCGTAGCATGACGCCATCACCTATTTCATTTACATGAGATTTGGAGCTAAGCGGGAA
Organism: Paenibacillus taiwanensis DSM 18679; assembly: GCF_000425125.1. Lineage (GTDB taxonomy): Bacteria > Bacillota > Bacilli > Paenibacillales > Paenibacillaceae > Paenibacillus_B > Paenibacillus_B taiwanensis. The sequence continues at coordinate 64,230 of NZ_AULE01000002.1, read as the reverse complement.
TGCTCATCTGTATTTATCCGTATAAAAGTGTGCGTCCATCCACACACTGTAAATGTGAATAGTGGAGGTGTTGGTTCATGCACAACAATGAAGGCTTGGGAATTGACCAAGCGCAATTAGTGCAAGCATGGCAGCAAACGCTGCCGACTACGCTTGACCCGACGGACAAAGCGATTGTATTGGCGGATGAGGGTGTTCAGAATGGACTGCGCATTCATATCGATGCCGCAGGCCATCAGCATTATTCTTTTGACTTTGAGTGCGCGTATGTAGATCTGCATGAGGTTCGTGTGCAGCTTGTAGATGTGGAGCGCGACGGGCGTACCGTGGATGAACGTACAGAAGTGATTCAGGAGCTGACACAGAACTATATTCGCCATATCCACGAGTGTGCTCAAGCGCTGCAGGATATAACGGACTAGAAGGTACATTACAGGAGGTAGCACGATGACTAAAGCAAAAGCAAAAGGTAGTGCAGACAAAAACTTGTTAAGCGTAGTCGACAGTCTGGACGAGGCTACAGTGAACAGCCATCATGCTCAACAATTGCAGCAGGATCATAATGATCGACGTCATCAGGATGCGCTGAATCATGATCACGAGGCATCAGACTCGGTATAACACCTAAGAGAGGGCGATATCCGTATGGGCAACGCAGGCAAATCCAAGGCCATTCCGGTGCCGGAGGCCAGTCAAAATCAGGAGCGTCACCATGCCGGAAATGATGGCGGTGCGCAGCAGGAGCCATTGTCAGGCTCGAAGAAAGTAAAAAGCAAAAATCATGTGAGTCATAACAATCCGCAAGGATAACTGGTAAAGTGGAATATCATTAAAATATGGCGTAATTACGATTTACAATTCGATTCTAATAAGTCTCCTTTAATTTTCATTTCCTCAGCAAGAGAAATGGATTGAAGCGAGGCTTTTTTAGTGCAAAAATATTGAATTCTATGTCTTTGCTCTCATATCCGCTATAATAAGGATAAGTATAGACAGAGGGAGAGTGAGAGAACTTGTCTGATCTAGTAGACGTAGACACCATTGATGAGAAGATTGCCACCGATGTCAATCAGGCTCATTTTAAGCCTGTCAAACATACCAAGATGAGCTTAGGCAACTTGGCAATGCGTATCATTTTTATTACGCTTGGTGCTGTTATGATGGCTGTAGGTTTGGAACTGTTTTTAGTGCCAAACCAAATGACAGATGGCGGCATAGCCGGTATATCGATTATTTTATCCCACGTTACAGGTGCCCCACTCGGACTTTATTTATTTCTACTCAATGTCCCGTTCCTCATTATCGGATATAAGCAAATTGGCAAGACGTTTGCGCTATCCACCTTACTAGGTATCGGTATTATGTCGGTAGCTACGTTTTTGCTTCATCCTGTCCCGCCTTTTGTAACCAATAGCTTTTTGGCTGTTGTATACGGGGGGGTTATATTAGGAATTGGAGTCGGTATCGTTATTCGATTTGGAGGATCATTGGATGGCACCGAAATTGTTGCCATTCTATTCAACAAACGGACAGCGTTTTCTGTCGGTGAGATCGTGATGTTTTTTAATTTGTTTATTATGGTAGTTGCAGGTTTTGTATTTAGTTTTGAAAAAGCGATGTATTCCTTAATTGCATATTATATTGCCTTTAAAATGATTGATGTGACGATTGAAGGCCTAAATGACTCTAAGGCCGTATGGGTGATCAGCGATAACTATAAGGAGATCGGTGATGCGCTGCTAAGTCGTCTTGGGCGTGGTGTAACTTATATGAAGGGTGAAGGTGGATTCTCCGGTGATGAGAAGAAGGTTATCTTCACTGTTATTACGCGTCTTGAAGAGGCGAAGCTCAAATCCATTGTCGAGGAGCATGACCCTCAAGCCTTTCTGGCAATCGGAAACATCCATGATGTTAAAGGCGGACGTTTTAAGAAAAGAGATATCCATTAACAGGGATTATTACAGCAAGTTTCGACATTATTGTGTGGTTTGTATAGGCACGTATGCCTAATTTTATGGAAATATTCGATTAAAGGATTTTCAAAATCCTCCATATAGGTTAATATCTAATGGGTGAACTTTCAAGGAAAAGATGGGAGAGACAATCGTGAAGAAAAGATGGTACCAAGGTGCAATTGTGATGTTATTCGCTGTTGCCTTAGTTGTGACAGGCTGTGGCAGCAAGACAAGCTCGAAGGAAGCCATTCAAGGGGCATATACGAAGTCGCTTGAAATGAAGTCTTATGCTTTTAAATCAACAGTTAAAGTAGATGACCTTCAACTAACGGGAGCAAATTTCGAAGGTCAACAATCAGCTATGATGGCTGGCTTGCTGAAGAACTCGGAGTTAACGGTATCGGGTGTTGCTCAAAATGAGCCACTTCAAGTAGAAGCGACACTTGATGTAGATATTAAAGGTGATATGGCATTTAAATTCTCATTGCCATTCTCCATGACAGCAGAGAAAATGTACGTGAAAGTACCTAACATTCCGATGCTTGCGGGTATGATTCCACAAGAGATAGTCGGTAAGTTCTTGGAGCTTGACTATAAGAAGCTTGCAGAAGAGCAAGGTCAGGCCTTTGATATGAGTTCTGCTAACATCCAGACTTCACAAAAATTCGGCAACGAGTTCTTTAAAGAAGTAGTCAGCAAATTCGATGAGAAAACTTACTTTACAGACGTTGCTGTAAAAGATGCTGGCTTGCCAGAAGGCGTAGATGCAAAGCAAGTTGTGAAGTTTGCAGTTACTAACGAGAATTTCGATCAAGCAGCAACAACATTTGTTAAAGATGCACTTCCAGCATTGCTTGACTTGATGTCCAAGGAAGAGTACCGTAAGATCTTCCAATTGGAAGCTTCTGAGATCGAGAAAGCTAAGACAGAGCTTAACGCTTCTGATAGCGAACTGAAAAAAGGCTTGGAAGAAATGAAGAAATCGTTAAAAGTGAACGAGTTGAGTGTAACAACAGCAATCAACAAAGAAGGCTTCCCTGCATACCAGACATTTGTAGGTAACCTTGACTTTAACGAAGCGGACGAGAACGTCAAGTTGGCACTTCGTGTGACAACAGAGACAAGCAATATTAATGGCAAGCAAGAATTTAAGATTGGTGTTCCAAAGGATGCTATTCCTATGGATCAACTGGAGCAAATGTTTGGCGGCGGCATGTAAGCTACTAACCTCATAATGAAGAGACCTGTCATCTGACAGGTCTCTTTCTATGTTATCGTTCTTAACAGTAACGTAAGGGGGGCGTTAGTTCGACTCAGTGGTTTGATTTTGTCCTTGTGCAGGCAGCTCTTTATTTCGTCTGCGCAGTTGGCGAAAAAATTGAACGAGCAAATCAGCGCATTGTTCACGGAGCACCCCTTCCCGTACTTCAGCACGGTGGTTAAAGCGGGGCTCCTGCATCAGGTTCATCAAAGTGCCTCCACAGCCTGCCTTGGGGTCAGGGGTACCAAATACAACATAGGGGAGGCGTGATTGTACAATAGCCCCTGCACACATCGGACAGGGCTCCAATGTGACATAGAGGGTGCAATCAAGCAATCTCCACGCTCTGAGGTGCTCGCTAGCCTCTCGAATGGCTATCATCTCGGCATGGGCGGTAGAATCTGCTGTCGTTTCTCTAAGATTGTATCCTCTTCCGATGATCTGATCTTGATGCACGACGATAGCGCCAATAGGAACTTCACCTATAGCTTCGGCTTTACGAGCCTCTGCAATGGCTTGCTGCATCCAATATTCATGCGTGCGCTCATCAGCGAGGGAGCAGGGTGTAAGGTCATCGATAGGGTTCATTCGGGACTCCTTTATAATTGATCATGTTCTGTTATTCCTCGAACAAATATTCGCTGTTAACAGGATGTGAATAACTCTGTGGATAAATAGGTTGTTATACACAAATTTGTACACATCTTATCCATAACTGCTCACAATTTGTGAATAACCTGTTGATAAACTAGCTTAATTGTAGGCAATTTAACGATAAAATTCAACTCTGACAAGCATAACTGATCCATCTCGGAAGGATAAGGAAAATATGGAGTATATATAGAGCAAATGAATAGACAAAATCATTCGAACTCGTTATGATCATGTAGTTAGACCCAAAATAAGCCAAATCCGTTACAGGTACGGTAGAGGTGACGTATGCGATTATCCATTAAGGGCAAGCTTTCCATATCCATTTCGTGCGCGCTCCTTCTTGCATTGCTTCTCCATATGGTGCTGAATTATTACACCACCAAGGACAAGCTAATAGAGGAAATGGAGGCACGAATGGAAGTCATTACGCAGCAAATATCCATATCCATGCGTCAGTCTCAGTATGCGGATCACGTTGTGGAGGATCTGCTGGGAGAGAAGCTGCACATGGCATCTATTTATGCTGCGAGCCAGCTTCCAAATGACATTCGTGACATTACGAATGAACAGCTAAAGCAGATTAGTAATGAAGTTGGTATCTCTCAAGTTTCGTTATTGCAGAAGACGGAGGACGGTCGGGATATTATTATCCGGCGATCATCCGATCCTGCGGAAATTGGTATGTCTACAAAAGGCTGGGGCTTTTGGTTTACCGCGTTTCAACAGCTTTTGGAGTATAAGCAGGTATGGATCGCGGAAGGGCAAGGTCGGAAGCATTTCTGGACGGGGCCGTTTGATGTTTCCACCTCCAATCCCAATCATATTGACAAGTGGGGATATTATTACGATGGAAAACGCAATTATATTATTAATCCGTATATTCAGGATACTGCCGGTATCCAAAGCAGCTTTCAACTAACGAAGCCAGACAAGATTATTGAGCAGACACTTGATAAGCAGTTAAACGTATTAGAAATAACAGCTTTTAACCCAGAGGCGTTTGGCAAACCTCCAATTATTACTAAACGGGTTGACGGGATCAGATATGTACGTCCACAGGATCAGCCTATTCTATATGGCACTTACACATATGCAGAAGTGGAAGATTATGAACGAGTAGCACAAGTTATAGAAGAGGGGCAATCACAATTTGTAGAGACCAATATTAAGGGTGAAGCCGTCGTCAAAAGTTATATTACAGCCACTGAAGGTTTGAAGCCATACGTTATGACCGTGGTGATGGATGCCAAGCCGTTATTTGATACACTGCATGAACAGTTGATGCAAAGCGTCGCGATTGGCTTAGTACTGTTAGAAATCGTATTGGTGGGGAGTTATTTCCTGGCGGGGTTCTTAATCCGACCTCTACAGTATATTGTGCAAAAAGTAAATATGATGGCGATCGGACAGTTTAACACTACCTTGCGGATTAAACGAAGTGACGAATTAGGTTTGCTAGCATCGCGAATCAATCTGATGGCAGACAATCTTTATCAATCCACAGAACGATTAAGAACGCTGTATGAAGAGAATCGGGCGATGAAGCATCATTTGGAATCCTTTATTAATCAGTCTACCGATGCGATACATGTAACGGATCTTCATGGCAATATAGAACGAGTGAATCAAGCGTTTGTAGACATGTTTGGATGGAAAGAGCACGAGGTGCTTGGCAGAAAGCTGCCTACGATCCCGGCTGAGCTCAGCAAGCCTTATATAGAGATTGAAGAGAACTTAAGCAGTGGCAGAGCGGGTGGTGCTCAAGAGACTCTCCGTATCACTAAGGATGGTCGCATACTGGATGTAAGTGTGAGCACATCACCAATCCTTGACGAATCAGGACAGTGTATGGCTTGGGCCAGCATAACGCGGGACATTACAAGCAGGAAGCGTATGGAGGAGCTGCTGCGACGCTCTGAGAAGCTGACAACCGTTGGTCAACTGGCTGCGGGGGTAGCACATGAGATTCGTAATCCGCTTACAACATTAAAGGGTTTTATTCAACTACAACTACAGACGAGCAAAGTAAATCCTGTACATACGTCCATGATGCTGTCGGAGTTAGAGCGAATTAATCTTATTGTAGGGGAATTTCTTATTTTATCGAAGCCGCAAGCAGTTCGCTTTCAGGAGATGGATATCGGTCAAGTGCTGCATGATGTGTTGTCTTTTCTCGGTAACCATGCACAGATGCACAACATTGAGTTTGTCACTAGGTTTCAAGATGTTCCACTTGTGCTTTGCGAAGAGAACCAGCTTAAACAGGTGTTTATTAACATTGTGAAAAACGGTATTGAAGCTATGCCTGAAGGCGGAGAAATGGACATCTGCGTAGATCAGTTCGAGGAGGATCAAGTCCGTATTACTATTCGAGACTATGGGATAGGTATACCAGACGATCATTTGACCAGATTAGGGGATCCGTTCTTTACAAATAAAGAGAAGGGAACGGGGCTTGGTCTGATGGTATGTCAGCGCATCATTTACAATCATAAAGGTACCTTAGAAATTACGAGCAAGCTGCATGCAGGAACGACGGTTACAATTAAGCTGCCAGCAGCCAACATTTCAGCCTTTAAAATAAATGAAGAACGTGCCTATATCAAGATTCGTTAAGTTGTGCCGCCTAACAGAACAGAGGCTGCTTCGCAGTAGGTTATCCTACGGCAGAAGCAGCCTCTGTTGGTTGTTCATGAAATTGGACCGAGCCATTAAGAGCCTGCGGCAGGTTGTTTGTTAGACGTAAACTTTCTAAGAATAGATACCTCAACACGACGGTTCTGCGCTCGTCCTGTATTGGTATTGTTGGATGAAACAGGATGATACTCCCCCATACCTACTGCTTGGAATAACTTCGGATCAAGTCCGGACCGTCCAAGCACAATCTTCATAAAGTTCACGGCACGTGCTGAACTTAAATCCCAGTTGGATTCGTACTTGCTGTTCTTGATCGGCACGTTGTCGGTGTGTCCGCTGATCACGATCTGATAGCCGGTATATTGTTTGATCATATCACCAATCGTTAAGGCAAGCTGTTTCGCACCTGGCTTCAGATCCGATTTTCCGGAATCAAATAAAGCACTGTCGTTAATCGTTATTTTGAGCTCGGAATGATTCAGCTTTGTGTTTAACTGATCTGTAAGACCATTTTTGGAGATGTAATCGTTAACCTTGTTCTGTAGTTCTTCAAGCTGCTTTTGTTCTTGCTTTGCTTGGAGCGCAAAGCGTTCTTGCGCCTTGTCAGCAGCAGTCTCGAATTTACGATCCTTCTCCTCACTTTGTTCCTCTGGCTTACGCCCGCCTTGAGGAATTACGGCGTTGTTATCGAGAATGCCGTTGCCTGCACCGCCGCTGTTAAGAGCAGTGCTAAATGCTTGGCTCATTTCTTGGAACTTCTGTGCATCAACGGCTGACATTGCATATAAAACAATAAATAGGGCGAGGAGCAGTGTCATCAGATCGGCATACGGTATGAGCCAGGATTCATCTGCATGCTCTTCGTGATGCTCTTTCCGTGTTTTCTTACTCACTCACAGCCTCCTCCTTCGTATTCATCCGATTACGCTCAGCAGGTGTCAAGAAGACAGAAAGCTTCTGATTGATCGCGATCGTAGATACACCGGATTGAATGGATAAGAGTCCTTCTACCATCATCAATCGAATTTGAATTTCGTTATGGGATAGCCGTTTAAGTTTGTTGGAAATGGGATGCCATAACACGTAACCAGTAAAAATACCCATAAGCGTAGCAATAAAAGCTGCGGCAATCGCATGAGCGAGTTTACCCATATCGGACATATCCGCCAATGCGGCAATCAACCCGATAACCGCCCCTAGCACCCCTAGTGTCGGCGCATACATACCAGCCTGGGAGAAGATAAGTGCGCCACCACGGTGACGTTCTTCTGTTGCGTGAATGTCTTCCATGAGCACGTCACGCACAAAGTCCTGGTCATTACCATCAATAATCATCCGCATGCCGCCGCGTAGAAAGTCGTCGTCAATCTCATCTATGCGGGATTCCAACGCCAATAAGCCTTCACGGCGTGTAATGGATGCCCATTCCATAAAGAGTTGAATTAGCTGTACGCGATCAACAAGATGTTGCTTGACGAACAACAGCTTAAATAGCTTCGGAACTTTTTTAAGTTCGCCTAGCGGGAACGCCACAAATACGGAGGCGGTAGTTCCGACAATAATGATCATAAAAGCTGCGGGATTATACAAACTTGTAAGAGAGGCTCCTTTCAGAACCATCCCCACCAGGACAGCAGCAAGCCCGAGGACTATGCCTATAATCGTTGATTTCTCCATGTTCTACATCCACCTCATCCATGAGTATAATGATGCTTCCTGCGCTCTCTTTCGACGGTATTCACCGTCATTATAGAAAAAATGATGCAACATCCTATTTATCGGCAAAATAGCACCAAAAATTTAGACGTCTAGCTTGAACCGTTCTGTAAAGTTAGACTTCGCATTGGTGTAAGATGGGCATTATGCTACAATACGAAGTAATTTGTAATGCAGTATAAAGGAGCGAATAGAAATGGGCATGCCTTTTACTAGACCCTATAAAGATATTTTGCAGGAATTAGCCGCAGCAATAGGTCAGATACCGGACAGTTACTCTTTTTTTGAGATGGAGTCGGAGGACTGGCAAGCAATGAGTGAAGAAGAGCGCAATGAGGTGTTGGAAGCGCTGGCAGACGATTTATTTTATGGATTAGGGCAGGAGCCTATTTTATTTATTGGAAGCGGAAGTGCACAGCATGATCGGCAATTTCATGTTATTGAAGTAATGAAACAAAATGAGGTTATTGCCAAGGTGCAGTTGGTAGACTCATCGGAGGCATAAGTAGATAGGTAGATGTGTAGATAGGCAGGACTTCTAAATTGAATCGTCCTATTCTGGAAGCTAAGCGAGCCTGATCTAACTAATCTACACCTAAACTAAGCTGAATCTAACTAACCTAACTAAAACTAACAAACTAACTTAACCAATCTGGTGTCCTGGTGTTAAGTGTGAAGATCATAAGTAGAGCATGGGAAGGGGATATGACGATGTCATTATTATCACCGATCATACGCGCAGAGGAACTTTACAACAGAATTGCAGGCCGAATGGGTGGACAATGCAAACAAGAGCACGCAGCAAGTGCAGTTGCAATTGTGGATTGCCGATTTTGGCTGATGGAGCCAGAACGTGGACAAGCAGCATATAAGGAGGGACATCTTCCTGGTGCCGTATATTTCGACCTGGATCGGGATTTGTCAGCGCCAAAAGCGGAGCATGGCGGTCGTCATCCATTACCTCAGCCGCATGTGTTGGCGCAGCTGCTAACAGAAGCGGGGATAACACACGAGAGTGTGGTTGTAGCCTACGATGCGCAAGGCGGCGCTAACGCAAGCCGGTTGTGGTGGCTGCTGCAATGGCTAGGGCACGAGGGCGAAGTTCTGCTGCTTGATGGAGGTATCCAGGCGTGGGAACAGGCGGGTTACCCTTTGGAGCAGGCAGAAGCGGGGCGCGTGTTGGAGAATTGGTCCGCTGGAGTGGCAAGTTCAAGTTCGGGGGTAACGAGCAGCTATACACCTCGTGTACGCGATCATCTTGTTGCGAGTATGGAAGAAGTGGCGTCCAAGCTCGGGGACTCGCGCGTAAGGCTCGTCGATTCCCGTGAATCGCCCCGCTATCGCGGGGAAATAGAGCCGATAGACCCGAAAGCCGGACATATTCCCGGTGCAGTTAATGTGTTCTGGCAGCAAAGCCTCGATGAAGCGGGGCGCTGGCGGCCCGCGGCTGAGCAGCAAGCTCGGTGGAGCAGCATCGTAGGGGATGCAGATGAGGTGATCGTCTACTGTGGCTCAGGCGTCACGGCCTGCCCGAACGTGCTTGCGCTTTGGCAAGCTGGGTATACGAATGCCAAGCTGTACGCAGGAAGCTGGAGCGATTGGATTTCGTATAGCGGGAATCCGGTGGCAGTAGGGGAAGATTAGAAAGGCTTGTTTCTACATTTTAGTGTCCCTCATTTATTAGGACCGACAACACCTTCCGATGCTTCGCTTATCAATTAGGTACGTATGGAACGTATTTATAGATTTAATAAAACCACGTTCGAAGTACGTGGATACTGGGGTCATTCTCTGCACTCATCCTATAAGGGATGGGTGTTTTTTATTGTGCTGGGAAGCATAAGGAGTGCTTGTCAATCGGATATGTAGATGAATATAAAATTTGTTTGACTATACTATACAAGTATAATACTATACATGTATAGTAATAAAGAAGCCAGAAAGCTTCTATTAAGGAGGTCCCTATGTCTTTAAAGCATGGAATATTAGGATTACTTGCAAACGGCCCGATGACCGGATATGAGCTCAGCAACGATTTCAATACTTCGCTCAGCTTCATGTGGCATGCCCAGCAAAGCCAGGTGTATCGGGAGCTTGGGGATTTGGAGAAGAATGGGTATGTCACTTCAACAATCATTCCTCAGGAGGGCAAACCGAATAAAAAGCAGTATGCTATCTCCGACAGCGGAGTTCAAGAATTGGTGCATTGGCTAAACGAGTACCATTTCCAAGATTCGCTTAAAGTGCGCGACGCCTTCGTTTTACGAATTTTTTTCAGTGCCCGGGGAAATTCAGACAAGTTGAAGTCTGCCCTCCATGCTTATGTCGAGTGGAATAAGACTCTTTTAGGCCAACTGGATGCTATAGAACAACAATATCTCCCTCCAGAGCGGTTGCAGGCGGAATCAGATGCTTTGTACTGGTTGATTAGCTTGAAAAAGGGCCGTTATACTTTCCGTGCGAATGTAGAATGGGGCACCGAGACTTTAACTATATTGGAACAGCTCAATCATGGAGGGACGCAACATGAGTAAGCAACGAACAGGCTTGTATTTGTTGTTCACTTATGTCTTGACGTACGTTTCATGGACCATTTATGCCATCTACATCCATCGAATTGACAGCACCCTTAATTTTTCCGACCATATGGGAGTTTTAATGCTGCTAGGATTGATGGGGCCTACAATTAGTGCTTACCTCGCGATCGCCTGTACCAAGAAGCACGGTGGATTTAAAACGTACCATCAACAATTTCGTTGGAACTTCGGTTGGCGATGGCTGGCAATAGCCATTGGATTGCCTATCCTGTTAGGGGGGCTCGGATACATTTTTGGCTTTATACTCGAACCTGAAGGCATGCGTAGCTATGAAATAAGGGCCTTCTACACATTTTTACCAGCTTTGTTCAGCTCCATTGTATTTGGAGGATTGGAGGAGTTAGGGTGGCGCGGCCTGCTTCTCCCTAGCTTGTTAGTCCGACTTGGTTACTATCGCTCCACGCTGATCGTTGGTGTGGCCTGGACCCTTTGGCATATTCCACTGTTTTTCATTCCTGACTCAGGGCAATACGGCAACAACTTTGCCATTTATATGATCGAGCTAATAGGCTACAGTGCCATATTAACTTGGCTTTATGTGCGAACTTCGAGTGTGATTTTGGCTGTTCTGTTCCACGCTTCGTTTAATGCTATTTCTTATGTAGGTTTGTATGCACCCAAAGCTTCGACTTTGTCATATGCTGTATTTGCTATCGCGCTGGTGATCTTTGGCTTTGGACTTGTATCGAGGTTAAAGGAGCCGTCGAAATACGCTCTAACGGAGGGGCCCCAGAGGGACGCTAAAGCAAGTGTTTAAGCTGTCCTGTTAGATTGATATTGCTAAGTGTAGTTCTGCTATTTCTGTTGTCGGCTTGCAGCGGTTCTAAGGAAGTTTACAAGGGATACCAGATTTGACTGTCCAAGCAGGCAGCATCGAGCTATCTTCCGCGGTGAAGTCAAGGATTGTAGACATCTAAGATGATGTAAATACAGAGCTGTTCCAAACGATCCTAAAAGATTCTAGTCTAACGATGCCATACGTGGCGCTTGGTGAAACCGTGCAAATTCAATTTAACAATAAGACTCCACGATCCTGCACCTTATTGGATTACGTACTAAACGAAGACGGTACGCTTAAATATACTAAACAAGCTACTCAGACGATTGACATTAAATTTGAGGGCAGTACCGGCTCTTTTATTCTACAAGAAAATAGGTCAGCAAATTTAAGCTCAAACAGGCTACTAGGTAAATTCCTCAATCAGGTGTTTCCAGTACTCATCGTATAACGAAGGATGAATGGGGGTAAGGTGATATACGCTACAAAAAAATTTCCATAAAATGATTGACGGCGAAATCGTAACCGTTTACTATTTAATTATTGTAGAAATATTTATCGAGATAAATAAATGTCGGACCAGCAAGGAGAATGTATGGAACCCATTGAATCTTGTGTACAAATTGGTAGTTTGCTGCGTGTCATAGATACTAAACATTCAAAGATCGTTAATCAATTTTATGCACCGCAAAATCTTACGGCTCCCTCGATCAACATTTTACTTTTGCTAGAGAATGAAGGTCCTTTAAGAGTGGGGGACATTGGTGCTGTCCTGAATATGGTAGATAGTAATGTGTCGGCGGTATGTTCTCGACTCGAAAATATGGAATTGGTAAGCAGGGTTCGAATGAAAGATGACCAGCGGGTGGTCAAGATTCAGTTAACCGATAAAGCACAAGAGCGAATGCGGGACATTAAGGCCAACGTAAGGGATTTTCAGCAATTGTTTGTCAAACATGCATCGCAAGAGGATCTAAACGATATTTTGCTAGGCTTAAACAAGCTTGATCAATTACTTGAAAAAGTACTTAAAGAAAAAACAGAATAACTTAAACATAAGGAGCGGGGGTGCAAATTTTTTTAACTAAATAACCAAGTAAACAAATAAATATTATAAGAATTAAATGTTTGTAGTAGCCCAAATGGAACTATCATGCTGTGCTCATAAAGGTTCACTAAATGTTAGGGAGGCAGATTTATGTTGAGAAAAAGAGGTCTACGCGCTGCTATTGTTCTTCTTTTGGTGTCGTTGTTTGCGGGTGCATGCAGTTCATATCCAGTTGTTACTACTGATAAAGGTGGCTTGTCGGGGGAGGGAGGCAATCTGATTATCGCGATTAAGGATGATCCGAAGACATTTAACCCGATTTATGCGGGCGACAGTATGTCTCTAACGATTAATAACGCATTGTATGCCCCTTTATTAAGTGTGAACAACGGAGAGAAGAAATTCGTATTGGCCGAAAGTTTGACCGCTGCGAAAGATTTAAAGAAATTTACGCTCAAGCTGCGCGCAGGACTAGTCTGGCATGATGGGCAGCCGTTAACTGCGGACGATGTTCTGTTTACCTTTAACAGCATCCTTGATGAGAAGCAGCATAGCTATTTTCGCAGCTCGTTTGTGCTTGACGGTAAGCCAATAAAGGTGAACAAAGCTGACGAGCGAACTATCGAATTTGTGCTGCCACAGGCTTCGGCGGCGTTCGAAAGCGCGCTCGTCCAGATCGTTCCGATTCCGAAACATATATTTGAGGGTGAAGCAGATCTGGAGAAAAGCGACAAAAATTATAGTCCTGTCGGATCAGGTCCCTTCAAATTTAAAGAGTACCGTGCAGGTGAATATGTTCTTGTGGAACGTGCGGACACTTATTTTTCCGAGAAATCCAAGCTAGATTCAATTACATTCCGTATCGCCAAGGAAAATAATTCGGCTGTGCTTGCGCTTCAGAATGGCGAGCTTAACATGCTGCGTGTGGAGCCACAGGATTATGCCAAAGTAAAAGCTGCGGGCCATGCAAAGCTAATGATGTTCCCATCGGGTGGCGTAACTACGATGGTGTTTAACATGAATATCGACAGGATGAAACAGAAGGAAGTACGGCAAGCCATCGTGCATGCACTTGATAAGCAAGAGCTAATTCAAGCAGGCTTTTCCTCAACGGAGTTTGCAGAGCCGGCGGCGTCTATTTTTTCGCCTGACACCTTGTATGTAAAGAAAGAGCTGCCTACTTACCCTTATGACAAAGACAAGTCGAAGGCATTACTAAAGGCAGCTGGAGCGGAAGGGTTGAAGATTCGATTTGCTTACTTTAGCGCGAGTACGCCGGAAACCAATATGGCGCTCTACTTGCAGCAGAAATTAAAAGAGGTCGGTATTCAGGTAGAGCTGATTCCACTGGATGGAGCGGCGCTTGGCAAGAAGGCGCTAAACAAAGACAATACGGACTATGACATGTCCTTTGGCGGTTACAGTATGGGATTTGAGCCGGATGCTTATAAGGTACTGTACTTAAGTGATGCGGCTTACAATTATTCACATTACAAAAATGAGCAGTTCGATCAATGGTGGCAGCAAGCTGCGGTTGAAACGGATGCCAACAAACGCGCACAGCTGTATGGACAAATTCAAGAGTTGTCAGCACGGGAAGTGACCACTTACCCAATAGCTTATGGCAAGTCTATCATCGCGATTGATGCTCGATTTGCTGGCATAGAGGAAGCTGTAGCGAAGCCTGTCGTAATGTTTGATGATTTTGCGAAGTTATACAAGCAGAAATAAGACTACAACGGATGGGCGAAGGGAGCGCTGTCCAGAAGGAGTAACAGTTGAAAAAGTATTTACTACGACGATTGCTTCAGCTTATTCCGATGCTTCTATTTATCTCAATAGTTTCATTTGCGCTTATTCGCCTAGCTCCTGGTGATCCTGTTATGTCGTTTGTCACGCCAAACATGAGTCCCGACGATATAGAGCGAATTAGAGCCAGTATGGGACTAGATCAGCCCTTGTATTTGCAATATGCGTATTGGTTGCAAAATGTTCTGACAGGTAATTTAGGCTATTCCCTGATCAATCATAGACCTGTGCTTGATCTCATAGTAGAGCGTATTCCAGCAACACTTGGGCTGATGGGATGTTCTTTGGTGCTCTCGTTAATTATCGGCATTACGCTTGGATTAGTCGCCGCACTGAACAAAAACAAGCCGATAGACCGTGTGCTCAGTTTTTTGTCTTATATTGGAATTTCGCTGCCTGGCTTATGGTTTGCCATGATTCTAATTTATGTATTTTCAATCCAACTTCACTGGCTGCCTAGTCTTGGGATGCGGACCATCGGTGTAAATTCAGTCTGGGATGTGATTCTGCACGGTGTGATGCCATGTCTTGTGCTCAGTATTACGAGCATCGCTGTATTTATGCGTTACATTCGTTCTAGCACGATCAGCCAGTTGGAAGAGGACTATGTAAATATCCAGTATGCTTACGGATCAACGAGCACGGTTATTTTGTTCCGACACGTATTACGTAATGTACTTCTTCCCGTTATTACTATATTAGGCTTGTCACTGCCAGAGATTATAACGGGTGCTTTTATTGTAGAAAGTATTTTTTCGTGGCCTGGTATGGGCTCCCTTGGCATCAACGCCGTCTTTAGTCTTGATTATCCGATGATTATGGGGATCACGATGATGTCGTCATTTTTACTTATATTTGGAAATCTGCTAGCTGATATGATGTATGGTGTGGTTGATCCCCGAATTAAATCGATGAGGTGAACAAGATGAACCGAATGAGATGGACACTGCTTGTTAGTCAGCTTCGGACACAAAAGTCGGCTTTGATCGCCTTGATTATATTAGGAATATATGTGTTGGCGGCGCTAGCTGCGCCACTTGCACCGCACGACCCGAATACGATTCATCTGGATGAGAGGCTGCTCCCTCCAAGCGGACAGCATTGGTTTGGCACAGATGATAACGGGCGCGATTACTTTGCACGTGCTTTGTATGGTGCCAGAGTCTCGTTGAGCGTTGGCATACTTGCCATGTTGGTATCCGTTACGATCGGCACAATAATTGGGGCGATCAGCGGGTATTTCGGCGGCAAGCTGGACACTTTCCTAATGAGAAGTATCGACATTGGCATGTCGCTGCCTTCCTTTTTCCTCATGCTCATATTAAATGCTTACTTGAAGCCAGGAGTGGTCACCATTGTGCTCATCATTGGCTTGTTAAGCTGGATGTCGATCTCACGTATCGTAAGGGCGGAGACGATATCAGTTAAAGAGCGGGAGTATGTGCTGTACGCGCGAGTATCGGGGCAAAGCACCTTCCGTATTATTTTTCGTCATATTATTCCGAGTATTGTGCCTACAATTGTGGTCGCCGCAACGCTTAATATTGCAGGTGTTATTATGATGGAATCGTCGCTCAGCTTTCTTGGGCTTGGCATTAGTCCACCAGATGCATCTTGGGGCAGCATGTTAAACAACGCCAAAGGTTATATCGGGGAAAACCCTACGCTTGCGTTGTTTCCTGGGCTGCTTATTTTAACGACAGTGTTAGCCTTTAACTACTTGGGTGATGTGTTTCGCGCCGCATTTGAACCGAAAGTGAATCGGCGATAAATATGACTAATGGAGTGAGGACCATGACTGAGTTGTTATCTGTTGATCAATTGCGGACCTCTTTTTTTACTCGTGACGGTGAGGTGCAGGCGGTCAGAGGTGTCAGCTTCTCGATCAAGGAGGGTGAGCTGATTGGTATTGTCGGGGAATCAGGGAGCGGCAAAAGTGTCACAGCTAAATCGCTCTTACGCCTAATACCCCCTTCCGGTCAAATCGTGGGCGGTCAATCGAAGCTGCGAGGAGTGGATTTGCTTAGCTTGCCAGAAGAGAAGCTGCGTAAAGTCCGAGGTCATCAGGTGGCGATGATCTTTCAGGACCCTATGACGTCGCTTAATCCAGTGTTGACAGTAGGCGCGCAATTAACCGAGGTGCTAAGGCGTCATCAAAAGTTGAGCAGGCGGCACGCACGTCAGGAAGCGATTGAATGGCTAAGACAAGTTGGCATCCCCTCGCCGGAGATTCGAATTGATCAATATCCGCACGAGTTCAGCGGCGGAATGCGCCAGCGGGTTATGATTGCTATGGCTTTGTCCTGCAAGCCGGACTTGCTTGTTGCGGACGAGCCAACAACCGCGCTTGATGTGACTATTCAGGCGCAAATTCTTGCCTTATTAACAAACCTGTGCAAAACAACAGGTACGTCGGTACTGCTGATTACGCATGATTTGGGTGTGGTGGCACAAGTATGCTCTCGTGTTATTGTCATGTACGGTGGTCTGATTATGGAAGAAGGGACAGTGGAGGATATCTTTAGTGCCCCGCAGCATCCTTATACCAAAGGGCTGCTGCGTTCGATACCGAGGATGCGCGAGGGACGGCGTGAGCGACTGGTTCCTATTGAAGGTTCGCCGCCCAACTTGCTTAATCCACCTTCGGGCTGTCCATTTATGGAAAGATGCCCGCAAGCGTCGAGTGAATGCCTCATACTACCCCCATATGTAGAATCAAAACCAGGACATCGATCGCTCTGCTGGCTTACGGTGGCACGAAAGAGCGAACGCCAGGAGGGACTACAGTGAGCGATAACAGTTTGTTGGAAGGACGTGGGCAAGCGAGAACAGGTAAGACACCGTTACTGGAAGTCCGCAGATTAGCGAAGCATTTTACCATTGAGAAATCTTTGTTCGGGAGAACAACGAAGGTACTTAAAGCGGTTGACGATGTCAGCTTTCATATTCATCGCGGCGAAACGTTCGGTCTTGTGGGAGAGTCAGGTTGTGGAAAGTCGACGACGGGGCGCAGTGTCATTCGACTTTTTGATATTACCTCAGGTGAAATTTGCTATGAGGGGATCGACTTGGCTGGCATGAATGAGAGGCAGCTTAAGCCCTATCGGCAGAAAATGCAGGCGATTTTCCAAGACCCCTATTCTTCGTTGAATCCCGGCATGAACGTAATGGAACTGATTAGCGAGCCATTAGAGATTTATGGCGGATACAGCCGCTCCAATCGGCGCGACCGCGTTATTGAGTTGTTGGAACGAGTAGGATTAAAGCGCGAGCATGCAGATCGCTATCCCCACGAATTTAGTGGGGGGCAAAGGCAGCGCATAAGCATTGCAAGATCGATTGCTTCGGGTCCAGAGTTTGTACTGTGTGATGAGCCGATTTCGGCACTGGATGTATCTGTGCAGGCTCAAGTAGTCAACATGCTGGAGGATCTTCAGCAGGAACTGGGGTTGACCTATTTGTTTATTGCGCATGACCTGTCAATGGTGCGCCATATTTCGAATCGCATTGGTGTGATGTATATGGGCAAGCTGGTGGAGGTCTCCTTTAGTGAGGAACTGTATACACATCCCGCACATCCTTATACTGAAGCACTTCTTGCGGCAATTCCAATTCCAGATCCGAAAGTCTTAATGCCAACCGATAGGCTGCTGCAAGGTGAATTGCCAAGTCCAATCGATGCTGCTATCGGCTGCAAATTCCGGTCTCGTTGCCCATATGCCTCCCGCCGATGCGGTGAAGAAGAACCGGTGCTTAAACGTATTGCCCCAGGCCATTATGCGGCGTGCCATTTGCATGAATGATCTTCCCACTAAATTAAAGCAGTACGGCCAAAAGGAGAATGAACAAGATGAACCCCGATATCAAACTTTCGCAGCATACCGCTATTTTGCTAGAGCGGGCACGACGCTTTAACGTTACTGATGCTGATCTGCTTACTTGTATTACAACGGGTGACACTGCCCCCTTACAAGTTGCTGCTGCTCAATATTACAGCTATGACGAGTTTGTGACCTATGCCCGTACTCATCATGAACGGTTAGAGGATGCAGTCCGTTTTGGCTATCAAATGAAATTTAATACACCAGGGGGAGTACAGATTTGGTTACAAGAAAGATTTGGCCTTGAGCCGAAGGTGGATTACGAAGTATTGACGGGTCGGTTGGAGCAAGTACAGCTAAATGATGAACAGGTTCGAGTATTAGGTGAAACGCTAGCTGACAACTGGGTCATAATAGAACAAGGCGCGCTTGTAGACCGCGCGCTGCTGGTGACGGACAGCAGTGGTGTTGGTATGCCGTCTGTGGCAAAAGGCGAACTTCGGACGTTAACTTTAGTTATTCGGTCGGAGCTTGCGACTGTATATCAACAATTCAAAAGAAATATGTAATGAAGCTTGTTTGCCAGTTCATCTGGCTGTTCAGCTATTTTCCCGAGGGGTCCCATAACAATTATGGGGCTCTTTATCTTTGTATTGGCGTAGAATAAGTCGATTTTTCACTATAATTGAGAATGTTTATCATTTATAATGAGGGAAATGACTAACAAGGATATGCAGAATGAATACGAAACCAATTGTAAGGTTAGCCAAATATTATTCCCTATCAGGAGATAGAACGATGCTTACGTCTGCTACTACAAACACGAAAATAGTTTCGCCTGCTCATTACTTTTATATGCCCACTCAAGTCGAACCATTAAATACGAGTAGCTTTTGCGGCAATCAGGTTGACGTTCCGAACGATGGTTGCATCATTATCGTGTGGGGTGGGACAGGAACACTAGCTGTTAATGGGTGTGAACACCAGATGTCCAGAGGCAGTGTGTTTCTTTGTAATGGCTCGTCTTTGCCTCATCTATACATGAAGCCCGATGCCGACCTACATGGTATTGTCATCATGTGCCGTTGTATCTCCGTTCATGCGGCTGGTTCGCAAGGGTTGGATTCTCCTGTGCCGATACATCGTTGTCCCAGCGCCATCATGAGGTTGTCTGGGGAGATAGGTATGATTTGGAGGGAACCACAATTGGGCGGTCCGTTCAGGTTGCAGCAGCTTTTTACAGAGCTGCTAACAGCACTGCACGAGGAGTTAGCATCCAGACAGGGGTCTTCTCCTAATTCATGGCTAGAAAAAGCCCTGTGCTACATGGAGGCCCACTATCGGGAGGAGTTGACACGCGAGCAGATGGCAGACCAATCAGACGTAAGCCCAGAGCATTTTTCACGTATGTTTCGAAAGTATACAGGGCGTACCTTTAATGGCTATTTAACCTTGATTCGAATACGAAGTGCCCAGCGTCAGCTCTTGACTGGCATGTCCAGCTTACATGTGCTGGCGCAGGAGGTTGGCTATAAAGAAGGAGCTTATTTGAGCCGGAAATTCAAAGAGGCTGTCGGACTATCACCTACCCATTATTTACGGAAGAAAAAGCGTATTGCAGCGTTGAATCTGAATCATACAGCCAGTTTGCTGGCGCTTGGCGTTACACCGGAGATTGGTGTTTATACGTCTTGGCTAGAGCGGGTGCAGCAAGCCTCAGGAAAAATACAGAAGCTAGATCCATATGACAGCACACCCGCTGCCTATTATGAAGCAGTAGCTTCTTCACAGCCTGATGTGATCATTAGTTACAACACGGCACCAGAGAACAAAAGCTTACTGCCTTTGGCTCCCGTGGTAGAACTGCCATTTATGACGATGAGTTGGCGTGAGCAGTTCCGTCTTCTAGCCGATATTGTTGAACGGCGCGCGCAAGCTGAAGAGTGGCTGCAACGATTTGACGATCTCGTGCGTGTCTCAAACGAGTCGCTGGACCACCAATTAGGTAGTCGGGGCACGGTTATTGTATGGGAAATCGGAAAGCACAAGGCCTATTGCTTTAGCAGCAGTTATGGCAGGGGATGTCAAATTCTATACGACGATCTAGGTTTTTGTATGCCAGAACAGCTGATAGAAGAAGGGATCGTATCCAGGGGGTTTGTGGAAGTGGAATTAGAGGCGATAGCAAACTACCCTGCGGACTATATTATAATAACGGAGCTGCCGTCCTCTACTGCTAGTCAAGAGAAGCTAGAACGGTTATTTGCGTCGGCAAGGTGGCAAGCACTAAAGGCTGTACAACAGAATCAGGTGTACCTATTAAATGATGCGGAATTGTTTTGCGGGTATGATCCGCTTTCCTCGCTCGCGCAGCTTCATGAACTGGTGCAGGTGCTCAGTGGTTCACATCACAATAATATAAGAAGATAGATCACTTTAAGGCATGGCCTAATCCCTGACTTCGTTGTAAAGTTATGAATGATAATCATTATCATTCATAACGAGGAGGAATTACATTGCGTATAACACAGCAGGGCAGCAGACGCTTCCTAGCTTTTATCTTATCCGTTGTATTTGTTGCAGGATTTGTATTATCGGGTTGCGGGAACACGCCGTCATCAAATAGTGATGCAGGTGGGACGAAATTACCCTCCGATAAAGCAGTGACCCCACAAGCAGGGGAGGTCAAGACGATCTCTACTATTAACGGTGACATTGAAGTTCCGGTTCACCCGCAGCGGATCGTTGCGGAGGAGTACTTGGGGAGTTTGATCGCCTTGGAAGTAATTCCAGTAGGTGCGCCGGAATTAACCATCAAAAATTATTACTTTAAGGAAGCACTCGCTAGTGTTGAAGATAGTGGTGTGTACGGTAAGCCTTCGGCTGAACGTATTATGAGTCTGAATCCGGACCTCATTATTACGGGCAATAAGGATAGCTATGAGCTGCTGAGCAAAATTGCTCCAACCCTAGTAATCCCCTATGGACAATTAAAAAATGTTCATGAGGAATTAACCTATTTTGGAGCTCTTTTTGGCAAGGAAAAAGAAGCCGAGGCATGGTTGGCTGAATATGACCGTCGCATTAAGGAAGCCAAGGCCAAGGTGGATGCCGTCATTCCTGCTGACGCTTCGTTTTCGATTATGGAAGATGCGGGCAAGCGGATTTTAGTATATGGAGATAACTTTGGACGGGGCGGACAACCGACCTATCAGGCATTGGGACGCAAGCCTCCGGGCGGAATTGCGGATGAGATTATGAAGAAACAATGGGCTGAAATATCAGCCGAAGTGTTGGACAAATATGCAGGTGACTATATTATTATGACTTCAAATGAACGGACTGTAGCAGATTTTAAAGCGGATACGATCTGGTCGAGTCTGCCAGCAGTCAAGAATGGGCGCATCTACGTATGGCCAGAAGAGCGTTCCTGGTACTATGATCCGCTCGCGGTCCTTGCACAGACGGAGGAACTAGCGGAGTGGCTCACGAAGTCAGCTAAATAAATGATCCGAGAGCGCTTCACATTCGAATGCTGCGGTAAGCAGTGATCAGGATGATGGAGCGTTCTTGTTTGCGTACACACAGACCTCCCTCTGCGGACGCACCCTTTGTTGTGAGCTTACTAAGACTTTTGACTGAGCTGCGCTCCGTCTCAAGGCTATATCACGAGCTTACAGTTTAATGGTAATATGAGGTAACATAGGGGCTATAAGCTTAAAAAAGCTTACAAAGAGGGAGGGATGGAATTTGCCGAGTAAATTTACATTCGCTCACAAGTGGGCCTTTGGTATGCTCGCTTTTCTGGCGATCTTGATAGGGACGTATGCTTTTATGCTGTATGGCTCACCTGCAAGTATCCGCGAACAGCCTTTTGTGATGGGTAAAAAAAGTTTGCCGGAGCTGTGGTATGCTATTTTATGGCTGCACGCACTTTGCGCAGGAGTCGGCTTGGCCATTGGGTGGCTGCAATTTAGGCGACGTTTGCGGCTTCGCAGACCTCTAGTCCATCGCACCATCGGCATCCTTTATACGGTTATGATAATAGTTGGAGGGGTAACTGGGCTGTACTTATCGTGGTATGCGGATGGAGGCTGGATCGCAAAAGCTGGCTTCGCGATGCTGTCTAGCTTCTGGTTGTTTACGCTTTACCGCAGCTTGTACAGCTTATTTATAGATCGTGAACCGGTCGAGCATGGGCGATGGATGATTCGTAATTATGCACTTTCCTGTGCGGCCATATCACTGAGAGTTTATATTCCATTAGGCGCGGTACTGTTCGGCTACACCGACACCAACGACACATTTGGGGTCATCGCTTGGTTGTGTTGGTTGCCGAATTTGCTTATAGCCGAGGCAATTATAAGGCGCATGTATGCAGTTAAGATGCACGGTAGAGCTTCATCGTATTAAGAAATAGGATGTAGAGGATGGAGGAAATCAAGAGGGATGCTGCATAAAGAGATGGATATGAGGCTTTTAACTGTCGATGATGCTGAGTCACTTCTTCATTTAAGGAAAAGTAACCGTCAGTTTCTTCAGCCTTTTGAGCCGCTGTATGAGGACAATCATTATACGCTTGAAGAACAGCAGAGAATACTTACTTCTAAAGTAAAAGCAGCTGAAGCGGGTCAAGCGTATGCTTTTGGGATATTTGCCCGTTCGGAGAATCAACTGATCGGAAAAATCGAGTTGTCAGCCATTGCTCGAGGACCGCATCAAAATGCTAATATAGGGTATTTTCTTGATCAACACCATAACGGTAAAGGATATGCTACTGCGGCTGTGTCTTTCTGTGTCAACTATGCGTTTGATCATTTGAGCCTGCATCGAATCCAGGCAGGTGTGATGCCACGTAACGTTCCGTCCAAGCGTGTGCTAGAGAAGGCAGGGTTCCGCGAAGAGGGTCTAGCCTTGCGTTATTTAAACATTAACGGGGTATGGGAAGATCATGCTTTGTTTGCCATTACGACAGAGGATAGAGCGTAATGAACCGTTTGAGGCTCGATGACATCATGATGGTACGTGTTCATTTGCGGTAATTGTGAAGCAACTAGCAGCCAAGATACCCTGATTGAGGGCTTCCTGGCTGCCATCTATTCCAGCCAGCCTTTGTCTTGCGCCATGCGAATAGCTTCCATGCGGGTGGCGGCACCAAGCTTGCCGATCGCTTCCGACATGTAATTGCGAACGGTGCCATGTGATAAGAACAGCTTGTTGCCGATATCCTGCATAGTCAAGCCTTGAGCGGCCAACTGCATGACCTCACGTTCACGTGCAGACAGAGGACAGGGGTTATCCCATACTACAAGTGACAGCTCAGGGCTGATGACACGGCGTCCAGCATAGACTTGGCGAATGGCATCGGACAGCTCATCGCTTGGACTGTCTTTGAGCAGGTAACCCGATACACCTGCGGCCATTGCCCGCTGAAGGTAGCCAGGTCGTGCAAATGTAGTTAGCATAATGACTCGGCAGTTGAGCTGTTCTTGCTTAATAGCTTCTGCCACGTCCAGGCCCGTTTTGAGCGGCATTTCAATATCAAGAACCGCCAGATCGGGCTGCTGCTCACGTATAAGCGTAAGTGCGGCTTCGCCATTCTCGGCTTGTCCGACAACTTCAATATCATCTTCAAGCGACAACAAGGTAGCTAGTGCACCACGCAGTAGTCGCTGATCTTCACTTAGGATGACTCGTATCATCCGACTTCACCTCTCTGTTCACTGCGTAATACGCGCGGAATAATAAGATAAATACTAGTTCCGGCCTGAGGGGCGGAATCGATTTGCAGCTTGCCATCTACAAGGGCAAGCCGTTGCTTTAAGCCGGTCATGCCTGAACTGCCTGCACGATACTGGGCATTCAGGTTAAGTCCGATGCCGTTGTCCGTGACAGCTAGTCTTACTTGACCCTCTTCGATATATAAAGTAACGATACAAGAGTTGGCTTGACTGTGCCGGACTACATTAGTTACGACCTCACGGAAACACATCGCAAGGATCGTTTCCTGAAGGGGTGACAATGGCAGCGCTTCAGCTACCTCGATAGCAGATCGAAACGTATCGGTCTGTGTATGCTCATCCGTATTGCTTTTACCGCCTACAGCTTGTTGTTTAAGCTGTAGATGAATATCAGCTGCTGCGCAAAGGGTCTGGGCATGTTGATATTCCTCAACTAGCCGAACAATTTTCATCTCGGTCACAAGCTCACGCATTTGTTTTAACGCAGCTCGAGCAGTTTCGCGGATATCACGCGCTTCTGTAAGAGCGCGGTCAGGATCACGCGTAATCAGCTTCTCCGTTAATTCCCCCTTCAAGGAAATTAAAGATAAGGTATGTCCTAACGTATCGTGCAACTCACGGGCAATACGTTGGCGCTCTTCTTGCTGAGCCATACGCTCGAGTTGAGACGTGGCTGCCTGAAGTCTTTCGGCCATCTGTTTGTAGCGAGCGGAGGCTCTCATAATGAACGGTACGATTGCCACTCCAAAAATAGGCGGCAGCAGCATAATCAAAATAACGGGCCCCACTGTTTTCAGTTGTGGAATAGCTGCAAATATAGTACCAACTACAAATACAACAGACACACCCACCATAAATGACTGCTTCTGTCGGCTTAGGGACAAGGACATAAGAAAACCGATATAAGCAAACATCGGATGGTAGTAGGCAGTGAGAACGAGCAGGATGGCTAATTGGCATCCGAGCAATAATGGAGCTTGTTGGTGTCGCCAAAAGATCTCACGGTACGCAGCAGCAAATAATAACACAAGCAGGAGACCTGCCGCCAGCTTAACCGGAGGTTCCTGCAATACGAAATAAATGGCCACTAAGAGATTGGTGAGTGATACGGCAGGGGCCCATCCCTCTTCAGCAGGAAACATCCGCCATGCTGTCTTTTTCACTTACATCGCTTCCCGTCTATTCAGTATATATCCTGATAATACCATGAATAATATACCGCTAACTACGAGAATTAACCAATCCAGTAAAACAGGTGCACTTCCAGCAAGCATGTTCCAGGCTCCATGTGCAAAGCGGTAAGAGGGAAGCCATTCGCCAATGGATTGCATCCAGTGGGGGAGCGTACGAAGCGGCATCCATAGTCCTCCCAGAATAGCGAGACCCATATGCAGCATGTTGCCTATCGCGATGGCGGCATCAGCATTTTTCATAGTTCCTAAAATTGAGCCAAGAGCTAGAAACGGAAGGCTGCCTAACCAAAGCCATAATCCGCAAGACACCCATTGAGCAAGAGTAAGATCAAAGCTATACGTGAGTTGAGCTGCACTGAAAATTACTATAATGGTTAGCAAATGAATGCCCATATGTGCAATTAGTTTGCTGCCAATCCATACAGCCGGTGTTAGCGGTGTGAGTCGGAGCAGGCGTACCCAGCCGTCACGACGTTCATAGGCTAGTCGGATGCCAAACTGGCTGACGGCTGTTCCGATTAGGCTAAAGGCGGTCATCGACATGAGCGAGTATGAACCATAGGTCGTAGAGGCGATGCTTTTGTCAGCGCCATTCAAGCTAGCAAACAGGAAGTAAAACGCGAGTGGCATAAGTATGGAAAACAGCATAAAGAATGGGCTGCGGATAATACGTAAACTTTCGGCTTTGGTTTGAGCAAGTAACATGATAAGACTCCTCCTTAGATGGATAACGTTGGTTATGTATGACATGTTCATAATGAAATTTAGTAGGACAGGAACAGAACGGCGTAGTGATCGGAATAAAAAGGACATGCTTCTGGCATTAATACTCAAGATTTTGGTGAGCGGGCTGCTTACTGTTGGTTGGTAAGGATACGAAACGCTTCCTCGAGTTTGGCAGATTGAATTTCCAGGTCATATATGCCCCATCCTGACTGAAGCAGTGCCCCAACTAATATGTCTGTATTTTCAGCGTACAAATGAATGTGGTCAGCATGACGTTCGAACTTTACGACCCCTGGTAGCTGCATGAGCTGAGCATCTGACAAGTCGCATCCGGATCGAAATGAAATGGATCGCAGCGCGGATTGGGCCTTTAATTGAGCAGGCGTGCCTTCAGCCGCCACGCGCCCCGCCGCGATGATGGCGATGTGGTCGGCAACACCGTCAGCCTCGGTCAAGTCGTGCGTGGTCAGCACGACAGTCCGGCCATCAGCGGCCAATGTCCGGATCGTATCCCAGAAGCGGCCGCGAGCTTCAATATCCATGCCTACCGTTGGTTCGTCGAGCAGGATAAGTTCAGGATTGCCGGCCAAGCTTTGGGCGAAGGCCAATCTTCTGCGTTGTCCGCCTGACAATGCAGATGCGCGGCGCTTAGCTTCTTGCTGAAGGCCCGACAGGTCCAACAGGCGGGCTAGTGACAGCGGGTTCCGGTAGTAGCTGCGGAACAACTCCAGCACTTCTTTGACCGTCAGCCCATCAGCAGCTTTCACGTCCTGCATCAATGCCCCGATGCGCTGACGAATTTCTTTTGTTCCGGCGGGCATACCCAACACATTGATGCTGCCGGAGGTTGGTTTTTGCAAGCCAAGGATCATCGATATAGTCGTTGTTTTGCCGGCACCGTTCGGGCCGAGCAATGCACTAATTTGTCCTTGCTTGAAACGGAGATTTATATCATTTACAGCATGAAAGCTTCCAAATTGTTTGCTAAGTCCAGTACATTCGATTGCGTATGTCATTTGTCATCATCCTTTGACGAAGTATGTGTTTGCCGTTTATCGTGTGGCTATAATCATATTGTAGTATTACGCGTCATCGTCCGTTAGTGTACGATGTCATGAACTGCTGCTGACAAATGTCAGAATCAGAATCAGAAACGGTTCCCGTTCCAGATCGTAATAACGTACACAGCCTTATTTGATTCGAAAATGAGGAGATGAACTTAAATTATTATTAAGTATTCATTCAGCTTGGTTTCATGTGTTGGCTTCATACTGAAGAGATGACAGCGAGAAAGGAGGTGAACGTATGAAATGGACGACATCATCGGCGGTCGCCTGGTCAACGGCAATGATGCTGCTGCTTGCCTCTCCGGCAGCGGCCCAAAGCGAACATGCCGCTGCTGCATTTGCGAAGTCGCCTGAAGCGCGGGTTGTATTTGCGTCTGAAGATGACACGGATATTTCCCGTAAGAGTGAGGGACAGGGCGGGGTACTGGCGTTGCTGCCAAGCTCTTCGACTTCCAAAGCAAGCCACTGGTCGGCACAATTAAACAAGAACGATCACACGGAAAAGAGACAGCTGAACAAGGAGCAGGTAAAGCTCCAAAGTCAGATAAAAGAGCTTCGACAGCAGAAGCTGATATCGATTGCACAGAAATACGGGATTGTTGTCGAAAACAAGACGAGTAAGCAATTACGTCATGAATTGCGACAAATGGTTGGACATAACGGCAAGATGTTCCACGAGAAACATGTCGATAAGCAAAAGCTGCATCAACAGCACATAGGGGAACATGCAAAGAAACAAGTAGTAACGACGAAGCACTTGAATACGAAACAAATAAGGAGCAAGGTAAAAGAACAACAGCAGTAACGGAGTTATGAGAAGCGCGGTTGGTGAGTCCTGAACTTGTCGGAGATGTGTGGAACGTAGGCAAGTCATTTTGAATCGTGTCGAGGCATGTTGGAAGAGCGCCCAGCATGCCTTTTTGTATATAAACGGCGTAGTCCTGATTGTTCTAGCTCGACTCTATTACGTTCTGCAAGGTTACTTTTTACAAGAGCAAGCAAATGGGGGAGTTAATTTCATATTTGGACAAACGAGAAGATAAACCTGATTCACCTAAGGGCTTACGTGTTAATTATTGCATAAGGGTACGGGGCTGAGGATGAGGATAGATGAGCAGAATGATCGTTAGCATGCTGCCACCATACAGCCAAACACAAACATATGTATAGTAGTCGATGCTACACGTAAGTAAAGATGCATAAGCACATGCTCGTTTATGACTGCAGCAATTTATTCAGGGACGATGACTCTCTAGGTGGCACGTTTTATTATGGCGTGCATATAGTATATTGAACAGATGTAATATAAAAGCCCGACAGAATGCGAAGGGCAATCCATCGGGCTTTCGGTATAATATTGTATTATTTCTCGTAAGAAGCAAAGCTATCATATTGCTTCGAGCTGAGAATACGTTTAGCACCAACATAACGCTTCTCATAGTAATCCATGCTTAGATCGTCGATACGTGTTCCTTTGCTTGTCGATGCGTGAGCGAATTGACCGTTGCCTACATAAATGCCGACATGGGAGATTCCGCTGCCACTCGTATTGAAGAATACCAAGTCACCAGGGCGTAGCTCGTCTTTTTTTACTTTGTCGCCAACTTCATACTGGGAAGAAGACGAACGAGGCAATTCGACATTGAATTTGTCAAAAACATACTTTACAAATCCAGAGCAGTCAAACCCCTTCGTTGTAGTACCACCATACTTGTAGTCGATACCCATTAAATCTTGGATAGTGTTGTCCATCTTCGTTGCGGCGAATGCGCTGCCTGTTCCGATCGAGAACAGTAAGCTCAGACCGACCACCGCAGTGACCAACTTCTTCTTCAATTGGAAAAGCTCCTTCCGTGCCTGCGAGGTTAGCTGGAGGGTTCGGTTGAAGGTTCCCTATGATCTCTGCATACGCAAGATCAATTCACCCAGTATAAATGGTTCCCCCGCTTCCCGGATGTGTACGGGAATTTGGCCTATTGGTTCACATCAGATTCCGTTACTTCTGATTACAAAATTGCAAGAACTAAGTGTCTTTCATGACAAAGTTGTAACAATCTAAGGTTTATTTTAGCAGACCTTTTTTACTTTGACAAACACTTTTTGTCCCTAAACGCCAAAAAAACGCGCTTAAACCTCGATAAAAGGCTTAAGTAAGCGTTTTTTTAGTGAAAAATTGTTTAGAAAGACCGAAATTTACGGTTCTCGATGATCCCATGCATGGTATCGACTCGAAATGCTCCACAATTTGAGAAGTGCGCGTAGCGCAGGATAAGCTTGCTGTAAAATAAGCGCGGTCATTCCGGTCCATAACATAGCGGCGGTTGTCACTAATGTACTGCATAGTAATGAGATGAGTGCAAATAGAAGTGACAATCCAATGACAGGCAGAGCGCGTATGATGCCGGTTTTTAGCGCAAGCAGTAGCGGCATGTTTGCCCCTGCGCCGAATTGTAGAAATAAAAACAGATGATGAAGCAGCCAACCTCCAACCAGCCAACCGAGACTGACAGGAACAATTCCGGTTAATAACAGCTTCCAGCTCGGATTAGAAGCAAGTGATTCGGCCAAATAAGGGATCACCCAGTAGGCAGGGGCGAGCAGCAAAGCCGTTTCTAAGATATATAAGAGAGCAAAAGGTTTCCATGCTGCGGCAATGCCTTTAAAAAAGGTCAACCCCGATTCGGTTCGGTGATTAGCCATTGAGTAGCAGATACCGGCCTGAATAATGGGTGTGAGCAGCATCCGCACTGCAATAAAGGCTATTATGATCCAAAGGTACGGTGTATAAGTAGACGTTTTAGTTAATTGGAATTGAGATTCCAATAAGAAGAGCTGCGAACTCATTTCTGTAGGTGGTGGATTTGGATACCGTCGAAGTATGGGCATGATGATGGAATCCATAAAGCGATAAAGTAGAAATCCCCACAACAACTGATATAGAAATAAGATGATCCAGATGTATAAATGGTCTTTTAGCCAGTCCCACCCTGCGCGCATATGCAGCTTCATATGTCCATCACCACCCCAATACGTTTGTTATTACTTCGAGCCATTTGACGGCCGCCCAATTGACGCGCGTGCGCACGGGCTCTTCAATTTGAGCACGCATATAGTTATTAATGTGGCGATTCTCTACCATGATCGTATAGAGGGGATCAATCATTACCCATGTGAGAGGAGAAGAATGACTGAGCTTATATTGAATGCGATCGCCTTCCACAGACCATACTTTACGAGTTGTACTTCCGTCTGCAAATTGAAATACGATTGGTACGTTCGGATAGTCAGCACCGTTTTTCTGAATATTTACTGTGGCCTCATAACGTGGCGTTCCTCCTTCATTAAAAGTACGAGTATATATGCTCTCGACGGAAAAGTCGGCCATTTTCTGCCCGTATATATACTGATTAAAAAAGTCGGTCCATTTCCGTTTGGTCACCAATTCTACGACTCGTTGAAAGTCAGCGGTAGTCGGATGCTTAAAGCGGTATTTGGTCGTATAGATTTTCAGAATACGCTGCATCGTCTTTTCTCCGACCTGCTTTTCTAAGGCAAGCAGTACAAGCTTAGCGCGATAGTATACGTTTTCGGCGTAATGGTTCTGATTTTTGTATTGCCATGCATGTTGTTTGAGCGGAGCGGGATCAGTCATGTAACTTGCTTGCACCGCCAAATTAGGCGTCACGCCAAATTCCGACTCCATTAACTTATCCTCGGCATAAGAAGTAAAGCCCTCGTCGAGCCAAGCCTCCTCGAATTCATTGGAAGCGAGCAGCCCGTAGAAATATTGGTGTCCGATCTCGTGGACGACGGTTCGCTCCAAATCATAGCCTGGGCTTTCATCATCTGCCCCAAATGCCGTTACTAATGTAGGGTATTCCATACCACCTGCCCCGTTAGCCTCTTTTGGGGGGACTACAATGGACAGTGTGGAATACGGGTATTCTCCGTACCATTCACTAAACTTGGTAAGTGCGGCTTTTGCGGCAAAAAAGTAACGATCTTTCAACTGTGCGTGCTTAGGGTCAAGGTACAGCTTGATCCGAACACCTGGCACATTATCTGATGAGAACGGTTCTTCCGCATAGACAAACTTCGGAGAGGCTGACCAAGCAAAGTCATGTACATCGTCTGCATAGAATTGATACGTCTTGGTACCATTTCCGAATACAGGTGTCTTGGTTGGAAAACCGGTTGCGGCTACGATGTAGTTGCTAGGAACCTGAATTCGGACGTTAAAAATGCCAAAGTCGGAATAAAATTCGGAGTTGCCATGATACTGGTGCAAATTCCACCCTTCCTCAGCTCGGCCACGAATACCCGCCTTCTCATACGCGGCCAGCTTAGGGAACCATTGGCCAGCCATAACAAATTGATTAGTAGCTCCCATGCGGGCGAAGACTTTAGGGAGTTTGACTTCAAATTTGAGCTTTAGCGTAATTTTGTCGTGGCCTTTGACAGGCTGCGGCAATCGCAGCTTAGCTAGAGTCTTGTCCTTTATGTTGCCGTCGTCAGGCTGAACAAACTCCAGACGGTTCATCAAGGATAGCCCGTCTACTGATTGTAGGGACGTAATCTGCATGCTGCCGTACCCGTCCTGTGGCATGCGGTCTTCTCGCAGCCGACCACCAGATTCTTTCATAAAGGTGGTATCCGCAGAAGCGAATGCATTAGGGTACAGGTGGAAGTAAAGTTCGTTTACCGTTTTTTTACCCGGGTTGGTCCATGTCACGGTCTGAGTGGCATAAAGGGTCTTGGACGCCTCGTCCAATCGGACCTCAATGTGGTACTCCGATACCCGCTCACTGCGGGCCTTTGGTGTGACAGCTTGAATCTGCTGTGGCGTAATCGGTTCACTGGTTTTGGCCTTCCCTTGTGTCACTTCTGGACCGAGGGAGGGTAAGGGCTGCGTAGGTGTGAGCCATTGCGTAAGCAGGATACCAGCTGTGATAAATAAGAGTGAATAGAGGAGTGAGCGATAGGCGTTGCTTCGAGTCATCCGTTTCTTACCTCCCGTTGACAAGCATCTACAGCATGTATATGTTGGCTTTTTACAGAATATTAGCTAAAATGAAAATGATTTTGATTCCAGCCAAGGCTTTGTTTCCTGTCAGGAATAGGAACGTAGAGAGGGCGAGGAAGGAGAATAATAATGGAACAAGAGAAGAAGGTAAAGAAGCCGCTTGCGCTTAACGTCGTAAGCAGCGGTAAGCATAAAGGCTTCGGTGCAGGCAGCATCGATCTGAATAATGTGTCGCCTGTCATGATCGAAGGGGGACGCGCCTACATTGATATTGGCGCCATGCATGCTAAAAGCAAGCTGGAACGCGGCATTAAGTTCTCTGCAAACAAAGAAGACGTGCCAAATGGTCGTACTTGCTGGATCGTATGGGTGGCCGTTGACCGCAACGCTGAGGGCGGATTCTATGCGGGCCTGACAGCTTGTGAGATGCTGATTGACGCGGAAGCGAAGCGTGGGTGGAAGATTCTTGCGGAGCATGTGAATAAGATGGATGCTGCCATGAAACGCCGTGTTATGCTTGATGGGCTAGGTGAAGAAGAGTTGGGCTTGCTGCGCGGGCTGCTGCAAACGCATAATGAAGAATGGTGGGCCAACACATCTGAAGAGGTTAAAGCGGCACTAGTGTAGTTATACTAGATGTAATTACGAACAAGAGGGAGGCTGGAGCGTCGTAGATCCGACGCAAAGGCTCCTTCTTTTTTTGAGTGAAGCTGATCGGGAAATTCGAGGACGGATGAGGTATTTTAAAGCGATGCACATAGATCTCACCTTCTATTTTTTATTTCTCATCTTTCAGCTAGTAGATATCAACAATGAGGGAAGTGAAATGAACATGAGCGGAAAGCTGCGTGCTGACATCAAACCAGGCCTGGAAGTAGATATCGTATTAAAACAGGATCAACGTACAGGCAAACGAACGCGAGGCATTGTAAAGGATATATTAACAAACGCCCCTCAGCATCCGCATGGCATTAAAGTAAGGCTTGCCAATGGAATGGTTGGGCGTGTGCAGGAGATTATTCAGCCAAACTAATCTGCGTTAGTGCGAGTAAGCGATATAAGCGATGTGTTCGATGTAAAATAAAATGTTCTGGTATGGGGCTATTATTGCGTCGCATGGTGGACATCATACCCATATCAAAGAAGCCGTAAGCTCCGCTAGAGGTGGTGTATACGGCTTCTTTCATTAATAGCACTGCATGTGGCCATACATGATGATCGTCATCATCCACCAAGGTTACAGGATACGAGAACGAATGTTCAAAAGGAACAGGCACAGGGCGTTGGCCCTCAGTCATGTAAGCTATGTACATCACTTAGAGGAAATAGAAATGCCTGACCAAAACATGTCAACAACGGCTTCAGCCAGCTGTTGCTTAGATGTGTACAATTGAACGGCACTGTCTCTGTTGCCTAACATAACAAGCGCAGAGAAGGCATGAGCCATCATCATGGCATTACCGGCTCGAACAATTCCTTGGCCGATGCTGATCTCAAAATGTTCAGCAAGCAGATCATGAATGTGCTGCTCTGCTTGACGGATTCGCTCCATCTGTTCAATAGATAGCTGGGCCTCGGCTTCACGCATCATCGTCTCCATATCCACATGGGATTGTTGCATCTTGGATAACGCAATCGCCTGTAGTCGTTCTTTGAAGCTGAGAGGTGCCAACAAGTGCTGTTGGGTAAAGTAATGTCCTCTCTCTAATACCTGAACGACAGCGGCCGTAAACAGTTCTGCTTTATTGGAATAGTAATAATAAATGGTTGCTTTGGTAACAGCACAAGCTTTAGCAATAAGCTGGAGCGAGATTGCTTCAAAGCCTTGCTCCATAAACATTCGCGCTGCCGTTTGTACAATCACGGTCTGTAAAGGCGTGCCGTTGTCATCCAATTTGGGTCTGCCTGGTCTGCGTGGGCGTTTCGAGTTCATATCGATAAGAAGCTCCTTTATAACGTTAACATCTGTTCTCTGTTCATTATACTGGTAACGTATCTATTCACATATAGTTTAAAGAGAAATGTAAAAAAAGGATTGCTAATTAATTAACCTTCCGGTATATATAATATTATAACTTATTTCTCTAACGGGTGCTAAATAGATGGGTTAGGTAATCGTACCTTGCCCTTGAGCAGATCAAGGAGAAATAAATATAGGAGGACTAGGATACGATGGAACAGAAACGCAAAATTAGCGGATGGGTATCTGGTCCGCGCGGTCAGTGGATCACGTTAATCATTTGGATTATGATTGTAGCCGTGTTAAACGGGGTATGGCCCTCCGTAAAGTCGCAGGAGCAAAATGGTGCGGTCAACCTTGCCGCAGATACCCCTTCGGTTGAAGCCGCTCTTATTGCGGAGCGCGAGTTTCCGAACGAAGCGGGAAACCCTGCTCTGATCGTCTGGCAGCGACCGGGAGGATTAACGCAGGAAGATTTGCTGCATTTGCAGGCGCTAACCAAGCAATGGGAAGCGAACCCGCTGCCTGACCAGACCACGGTTATGCCATTGCATAAGTTCCCACTCCCTGCGTTGCAGGCGCAGTTATCTACGGATAAGAGCACGTTGGTACTGCCCGTATTGTTTAACAAGGAAGCAGATGTGGTCCGGCTCAAGGCAAGTGTTGCACAATTAAAGCAGCAGGCAACTGCTCAATTTGGCAATAACCCATTTAATGAGAGTATCGAATCAACTACAGCATTAAGTGCCCGAGTCACGGGACCTGTTGGTATTTCTATTGATGCGACGGGGCTGTTTATGAATGCAGACGTTTCGTTGCTAGTGGCTACCGTATTGCTCGTATTAGTCATTTTACTGCTAATTTACCGTTCACCGATGTTGGCACTTATACCACTTATCGCTGTGGGCTTTGCATACGGTGCAATCGGACCTATTCTAGGCTTTATGGCGCAGCAGGGCTGGATAACAGTTGATGCACAAGCGATCTCCATTATGACGGTGCTTTTGTTTGGAGCGGGTACAGATTATTGTCTATTCCTAGTTTCGCATTATAGACACCTGCTCACTCATGTAGCTGATAAGCGTCAGGCATTGGTTTATGCCTTAAAAGGTTCGTCGGGTGCTATTGCGATGAGTGGATTTACAGTAGTTATCTCCTTATTAGTGTTGCTGCTGGCGAAGTATGGCGCCTATTACCGCTTTGCTGTTCCTTTTAGCTTATCTATTCTCATTATGGGTATTGCAAGCTTAACACTCGTTCCGGCGTTGCTTGCTATTTTCGGAAGAGGATCATTTTATCCGTTCGTTCCCCGGACACCTGAAATGGAAGCAGAGCGTGCCAAGCATAAAGGAAAACCTGTCAAGCAGAAGAAGGTTCATAAGTCTGCTGGCTGGATAGGTCGGGTTGTGGTGACACGTCCGTGGGCGGTAATCGCCATTACCGTTCTGCTGTTAGGCGGGCTAGCGGGCTTTTCTACACGAATCCAATACACATACGACCTCTTATCTTCCTTTCCATCTACGATGGAATCAAGAGAAGGGTTTAAAATAATTGGAGAAAAGTTCTCGCAGGGGGAGTTGGCCCCTGTAAACTTGATGATAGATACAGAAGGTAAAGATGTTCCATTACAAAAGGTGCTGGATTCGCTTCCTTATATCGATCAAGTATTTGACCCGCAGAAAGGGCAAAAGAACGAGCATATTTTAGCGTACCGTATAGAACTAAGCTCGAATCCGTATTCGCAGGAAGCTATGAGCCATATCCCGGAAATTCGTTCCGCGACGGAGTCTGCTTTGCTGGAGGCAGGGCTGAATAACGTGGAGCAAAAGGTATGGATAGGCGGTCAGACAGCTACTCAATACGATACCAAATTTGTTAATGACCGAGATACATCCATTGTTATTCCCGTTGTCATTGGCTTGATTGCATTGCTGCTGCTCATTTATTTACGATCTATCGTGGCCACTGTCTATTTAATTGGTACCGTGGTACTTTCCTATTTTTCTGCGCTAGGCTTAGGTTGGCTAATTCTGCACTATGGGTTTGGCGCGGAGGCTATTCAAGGAGCGATTCCATTGTACGCGTTTGTATTTTTGGTAGCGCTTGGGGAGGACTACAATATATTTATGGTGTCGCGCATCTGGCAGAAGAGCAAGGAGATGCCGATGAAGCAAGCGATTCGTGAGGGAGTTAACGAAACGAGCTCCGTCATTACTTCGGCGGGTATAATATTGGCGGGAACATTTGCTGTGTTGGCTACGCTGCCTATGCAGGTGCTCGTGCAATTCGGGACGGTGACTGCGCTTGGCGTGCTGCTGGACACGTTTATTGTACGTCCTTTTATGGTGCCTGCTATAACGACGGTACTGGGGCGATGGGCCTTCTGGCCGGGTAAATTAAGCCGTGTGGAAGAGCGATCCGCATCAACCGAATAAGAACCGTTCAGAACCGCTATGAGACGGAAGCTTTGCAGCTTGTTCTCCTTTTTGGAGAATAATTATAGAGGCCATCGAACGAGAGTTGAACGATCAGTTCAGCTCTTGTTCGATGGCTTTTTTTGTCATTATTATAGTTTAAATCGTGTTAGCCTGCCCACCAACGCTTCAAATGCTTCCACCACGATTGCTTCTCTTTAGTTTCCGCCGGCAATGGAGCTTCCTCGGGCTGCTTCTGCTCGGAAGTATTGCCCCCAGGATGCAGTCCGCACCATTGCGTAGGCTCTGTGCCGCGGACAAATGTCTCAAGACGCTTGTTCACACACCCTTCACCGGCGAGCTTACCAGAATCCGAGTCAATATAAACGTTAACGACATTTTCTGGAATCGTGAAAAGTTTGGGAGGCACACTTTCCAGCGCTTTCTCGGTATATTCGGCAAAAATCGGCGCCGATAGGTGCGCATCTGTAGTCGTAATGGTCTTGCCCTTGTCATACCCCACCCAGACGGCTGTAGACAGCTCGGGTGTATAACCTACAATCCACGAATCACTATCCGTTGTTCCGGTTTTGCCGGCTACGGGCCGTTTGATCAATGATGATACTCGATTGCCAGTTCCTCCTGCTTCAAACACACTTTCCATGAGGTTCGTTAATACATACGTTGTAGCGGAATCTACAATGGGAACAGGTTTTAAAGCGGCTGCTTGATAGATTATGTGCCCTTCTCGATCCGTCACAGCTAATACGGCTCTAGGCATCATCTTGTTTCCTTCGTTGCTTAGCACAGCATAAACGGAAGCCATTTCATACGGGCTGACAGGGTACGTGCCAAGTGCGAGAGATGGCACTGGTTTCATTTCGGCATGAATACCGAGCCGCTTGGCCATCTCAATAACTTTGTCTGGACCGATTTGCATAATCGTATTCACGGCAAAAATGTTGTCCGAGGCGGCAATTGCTTGGCGGAGATCGATATCTCCGTAATATTTGCCGCCAAAGTTACTTGGACTGTACGTTTTGCGGCCTTCATCGTAACTGAAAGAAGTTGGCTGACTCGTAAAGCGTGAGGCTGCCGTTAGCTGTTTTTGCTCCAGCGCCGTCAAGTATACGATAGGCTTAAACGCAGAGCCTGGCTGCCGCGTATTGGCGAATACGCGATTATACTGATTTTCTCGATAGTTTTTGCCACCAACCATAGCCTTAATGTCGCCTGACCTTGGATCAATCGAGACGAGAGCCGCCTGTAAATCGCCAGCTGAGGGAATGTTTTTGGCCACTGCTGATTCGGCTGCTGCTTGTGCACGTGCATCCAGTGTGGTGTAAATACGCAGGCCGCCTGATTCGATCTCATCCTCCGTTAAGCCGAGTGCATACAATTCTTTGCGTACATAATCACGAAAATAAGGGGCAACAAGTGTATCCGAGCGTTCTTCCTTTGTTCGAAATTGAAGAGTTGCGTTATAAGCAACATCCGCTTCGTGCTGTGCAAGGGCACCTGTTTCCACCATATTTTGCAGCACCACTTTTTGCCGATCCTTTGCATTTTTCATATTAATCCACGGTGAATAATAACTTGGACCACGTGGTATACCAGCAAGCATGGCACTTTCAGCGAGTGTCAGCTCCTTCGCCGATTTTCCAAAATACATTCTGGCAGCAGATTCAATGCCATATGTACCATGACCATAATAAATTTGATTTAAATACATCGCCAAAATATCATCCTTGCTATACTTCATTTCAAGCTGCAGCGCAAAGAGCGCTTCTTTCGCCTTTCGTTTCCATGTTCGTTCATGCGTCAAATACATGTTGCGGGCCAGTTGCTGCGTTAATGTACTTGCCCCCTGCTTGGTAGAAAGGTGCTCCAGGTTGACGACTGCCGCTCTTGCGACACCATAAATATCGATGCCAAAATGATTGTAAAACTTGCGATCCTCAGTTGCTAACGTGGCCTGTACAAGGGACGGTGCAATATCCCGAATGCTCACAGATTGTTGCAGCGTTTGGCCTGAGGCTAGCAGCGCAAGAGGCTTGCCAGTACGGTCCAGCAACTCGGAGGATTGCTGTAGTTGGGATTCAGGCAGCTCTGTCAAGTACAGGTAACCAAGCGTGGAGGCAGCTGCTCCGATACTGAGTGCAGCTAACACTCCCCATATATAAAAAACGGTACGCCAGCGTTTCTTCTTCGTTTTGGTTGATGCTCGTTTAAGTATGTCGCTCATGCCCGCCGTCTCCTTTTATAACCGATGACTACTGTTAAATAGTTACTCTATCTCATCAGTATGGAAAAGGAATCGACAGGATATTCCAAACAAAATAATAATTATTGTGTGAAATAGTTGCATTTTGGGGGGGATTATATATAATACATTTGTTTGGTGCAATATGGAGAAGAAGTGTTACGAATGTTACACAGGAACCATTACGAGCATTTCGCTGGACCAACGATACCATCACCGGTCACCGGAAGAAAGCAGGTTGATTATTATGGAATTGTGGTATACAGAGAAACAAACGCCGAGCTTCGGCATTACGGCTAAGATCCGTGAGACGTATGTAAATGAACAGACGCCGTTCCAGCATTTAGTGATGCAGGAAACCGAAGAATTTGGACGCATGCTCGTATTGGACGGCATGGTAATGACAACGGTTAAAGACGAGTTTGTCTATCATGAGATGGTTGCCCATCCTGCATTGTATACTCACCCTAACCCTAAGCATGTGCTTGTTGTGGGCGGTGGAGACGGCGGTGTTATCCGCGAGATTATGAAGCACCCGTCCGTTGAGAAGGCTGTTCTGGTTGAAATTGACGGAAAAGTCATTGAGTATTCGAAGCAGTACTTGCCTGAGATCGCAGGTGAACTTGATAACCCACGTGTAGAAGTCATCGTTAACGATGGTTATATGCACATTTTGAATAGCAAGAACGAATACGATGTGATTATGGTAGACTCTACAGAACCTGTAGGTCCTGCGGCTCCGCTCTTTGAGCGTGGTTTCTACCAAGGCATCTATGAGGCACTAAAAGAAGATGGTTTGTTTGTAGCACAGACGGACAACCCTTGGTTCAAAGCGGATTTGATCCAGCAAGTAAACCGCGATGTGAAGGAGATCTTCCCGATCGTACGTGTGTATGGTGCGAACATTCCAACATATCCAAGTGGTTTGTGGACGTTTACGATGGGTAGCAAGACATATGATCCGTTAAAAGTAGACGCAGACAGCATTGCCGAGATCGATACTAAATATTATTCTCCACGGTTGCATCATGCAGCGTTCTGCCTGCCTAAATTCGTGGAAGATTTGACGAAGTAAGCAGGGAGGCACCAAGATGCGCTTAGATCAAAGATATTCCGGCAACGTATTTATATTAAGCTCTGATGATTACGAGAATTCCAAAGCAGTCATTTACGGTATGCCGATGGACTACACCGTATCATTCCGCCCAGGTTCCCGTTTCGGTCCTGGTAGAATTAGGGAGTCCTCTGTCGGGTTAGAGGAATACAGTCCTTATCTCGATAAAAGTCTTGAGGACATCACGTACTTTGATGCGGGTGATCTGCTTCTGCCTTTTGGTAATGCAGCGCGCAGCTTGGACATTATCCAAGAGTACATTGCAGGCCTCATGAAGGACGATAAATTCCCAGTAGGCTTAGGCGGGGAGCATTTGGTTTCCTGGCCTGTCTTCCAAGAGGTTTACAAGAAGTATCCGGATTTGGCCATCATTCATATTGATGCTCATGCTGACCTGCGTGAGAACTATGAAGGTGAGCCGCTTTCTCACTCCACTCCAATTCGTAAAGCGGCTGAGATGATCGGCAGCAAAAACATTTATCAGTTCGGTATTCGTTCGGGTTCGCGCGAGGAGTGGACGTATGCGCGTGAGAACATTAATTTTTATCCGTTTGAAGTAGCTGAACCGCTGCGTAAAGTGTTGCCTGAGTTGTCAGGACGTCCGGTTTACGTGACGATTGACATCGACGTGCTTGATCCAAGCTGTGCACCAGGTACGGGAACAGCTGAGATTGGTGGCATTACGACGAAGGAATTGCTTGAAGCTGTGCATTTGATTGCGGGCTCGCAAGTAAACGTAGTAGGATGTGACCTCGTTGAGGTGGCACCGATCTATGATCCAACAGAGCAGACACCAATTGCGGCAAGCAAAATTATCCGCGAAATGCTGCTTGGATTTGTGAAGTAAGGAATAAGGGACTGTTGTCATCCTTCCATTGGAAGGGGGCACAGTCCCTTTGTGTATTTACTATAGGGTTACTTATCCCCACAGCTTAATATTATTCATCAGCTGCTAGGATGTGAAACACATGCGCTAACGGTGCAGAGTCGCCACCTAACTCGGATGGAGGCAGCTGTATTAGCAAGCCCTCTTCTGAGCATGCAAAGTGAAGAGGATCGTTAGCCCCAAGCAGAGTAACACGACCGACTTTACCTGTGTACGGCAGTGTTACGGAAGCCTCTACAGCACTATCATCGGACGGATAAAGATAGAAGCCGTAGACGCTGTCTCCTTTACGAGTAAAGGCGCACCGCTCAGTGTAATATGGTGCACAAATACGTGTGCTGTAGATGGCTTCACCATTCTGTTTCAGCCACGCCCCTAAGCCCTCCATGCAGCGAATTGCGCCTTGGGGAAGCCGGCCGTCAGGCTGCGGCCCGACGTTGAGCGCTAGATTTCCGCCTTTGGAAACTACCTCAATTAAGAGATGTACCAATTGGCGAATGGATTTGTATTCATCGTCGAATTTATAGGAGAAGGAAGTCCCCATCGTGATACAGCTTTCCCAAGGGACATGCAGCGCTGTTGCAGGAACGGTTTGCTCGGGTGTAATAATGTTTTCGTAAGGGCCGCCAACGGTACGATCAGCAGCGAGCAGCCACGGTTGTGTCTGGCGTGCACGTTCAACAACTTCACCCAGCCGAATATCTTGAGGCACACGGCGGCTCTCTGCGCACACCCAGCCTGCGTCCAACCACAAGACGTCAATACGTCCGTACGCGGACATAAGCTCCATAATTTGCTCGTGGGTGAACTGTACAAATTGCTCCCACAGCTCAGGATGCTGCTCTGGATGATAGGAGGGCCCGCGCCAGGTCGGATTGCTTCGTTCCATATTAGGCGCCCAATAGTAAGGGGTATTCCAATCAGCTTTTGAGAAATAAGCGGCAATTCCTAGCCCGCGGTTACGGAAAGCATCAAACACATGCCGACAAATATCCGCGTAGCGATGGTCGCGAAAAGGCGACTCGGAACCGGTAATGCGGTAATCGGTTGTTTTAGTATTCCACATGCAATAGCCGTCGTGATGTTTCGTTGTAAAAATTAGGTACTTAAACCCATTGTCAGCGGCGAGTGTTGCCCATTCATCAGGTTGGAGGCGAACAGGGTTGAACGTTTTGTTCAAGTTCCAGTATTGTTGTTTAAATGTCTCCCCGTCCTGTTCCCAATCAATTCCATCACGCGACCAGTCTGCGTCATCATCACTTAATGCCCATGACTCCACAATTCCAAGCTGAGAATAAGTACCCCAGTGCATCATTAGACCTAACTTTTGATTTTGAAACCATTCTAATTGTGCTAGGAGCTGCGGATGTTCAGGTTTTATCCATTCACTTTCTTGGCTAAAGGTATGTACTCCAGCCTCTACGGATTCCTCTTCTTGTTCTACTTTTTGTGCATTTGCGTCGCTCATGTAAATCATCCTCCTGAGATGTGATCATGAAACAAGCATCATCGTAATGAAAATGAGTTATCGGTATCTCAAATTCATAGGTCTATTATAATGGAAAAGTGCTTTCAAAGGATAGTATAAATAAATAGTTTGTGGATACCGATATCATTTTAAAATAATGAATAAATGGGCGGGGTCCATTAAGTTAGAAGAGAGGGGCTAGTGTTTATGCAGTATGAAGCTAGGCAAGTAGGAGAAAATAAAGAGGGAGCTGCCGGATACAAATCTAAGGCAACTCCCTTCTATGTTACCTTGTCAGTATAGCCGAATGAGTCCGTCTGCTAGAGGCCGTGGCATGCGAGGTAAGCTTAGTATGTCGAATTAGCATATAAATAAATAATCCAACAACCGGTGTAATGGCTGCGATAAGGGTAATCATCAGTGTAAACAGGATCGATCGTTCAATGCGAATGCTGTCCACAAGGATCCAAAGCACGGATACGAGATGAAGACCCAATAAAGTTAACAGCAGGATATCCTGATTCAGGGTTACCCATGAGACAATCATAGTCCATTGCATTGATGTCAGCTCCTATCGGTTCAGTTATCTTTTGCAAATATGACGAAAGTACAACGGTTCACACTTCATTTTATCTATTTAAAATTATAAGGCAGATGATTCATAACATCCATAGATTTACTATTGAGGTTGCTTACAATATTGTAAGCTTTTGCAATCTGTCGTTTGGAGTAGTTGTCTGCTCAAATTATATGTAAAGTTGTCTAGGGTGAATAAGGCTTGATGATAAAGGAACAACGCGGCAAAAGAGGTTGCAAAAGCAGCGCCTTTCCTAGATAATTGTTGAATCAGACTTTACTTGAGATAGGGAGTAGCAATGATGACAGGACAACGTTCAGATAAGCAGCGTGTTCGTATTCACGTAACGAGCAGGCAGCAGCATGAATGTGTCGAGCTGCGGGTTGAAGGTGATTTGTATTATAAAGGAAACAGTATGTATATTCGATACATTGAACCAGCTCCTGAAGAGGAGCAGACTAAGCAGCAAAGTGGCTCGTCTCAGCATGCAACATTGTTGCCAGATACAACAGTTATGTTAAAACTGAGTGCCGAGGAGTGGAAGTTGTCACGACGAGGTCATGTACAATCGGAGATGTCATTTGC
Source organism: Paenibacillus taiwanensis DSM 18679 (assembly GCF_000425125.1). Lineage (GTDB taxonomy): Bacteria > Bacillota > Bacilli > Paenibacillales > Paenibacillaceae > Paenibacillus_B > Paenibacillus_B taiwanensis. Next base: position 20,937 of record NZ_AULE01000002.1, on the reverse strand, counting down.
CAAGGAGCGTTCGCTTCAAGGTGCGTACAGATCTGAGGTATTACGTTTTCCTCTGGTGACTCGCACACGCCGAATGGAACGCAAGGATGTACCTATAAGATTATCAGATGGCTCTGAGACGCTGTTTCCGTCTTATATCGGCTGGTCATATGATCTATATATAGAAGAAAAATGTACGGGGCAATTTGAAATTGAGATGCGGCTGGAGCTTGCGCACGAAAATTGAGGAGGAACCATTTCATGAGTAACGGTGTAATTGAACAGATGAATGCTGCGGTGAAGACGGCGATTGAGGAATCTATACTGAAGGCAGGATTAGTGACGCGGGATGAATTGCCTGCCTTTGTAATCGAAGTGCCAAAGGACAAGACGCATGGAGATTTGGCAACGAACGTGGCTATGCAATTGACACGTATTGCGAAGCGCAACCCCCGTCAGATTGCGGAGGCGATTATTGAGCATTTGGACAAGGCTTCTGCATCTATTCAAAGTGCAGAGATTGCTGGTCCAGGCTTTATTAACTTCCGTGTGGACAAAAGTTATTTGTATGGCGTAGTGGGTGAAGTGGCTGCTCAAGGCGCGGATTATGGCCGTAGCCAATCAGGTAAAGGGCAAAAGGTACAGATGGAGTTTGTCAGTGCCAACCCAACGGGAAGTCTCCATCTTGGACATGCACGTGGAGCGGCAGTAGGTGATGCGCTGTGTAATGTGTTGGACTTTGCCGGTTATGAAGTGACACGTGAATATTATATTAATGATGCTGGAAATCAGGTCATGAATCTTGCGTATTCTATAGAGGCGCGTTACAAGCAGGCGCTTGGACAAGATGCTGAGATGCCTGAAGATGGATATCATGGCGAAGATATTAAGGGATTTGCACAAGAATTGGTAGCTCAAGAAGGGGAACGCTTGCTTCAGCTTCCAGATGAGGAGCGTATTAAGTTCTTCCGTACTTACGGCTTGAATAAGGAGCTTGATAAGATTAAGCGTGACTTGGGCCGTTTTAATGTTCAATTCAATTCATGGTTTAGTGAAACTTCTTTGTACGAAAACGGCGAGGTGATCAAAGCACTCGACGCACTTAAAGCTGGCGGCAAAGTGTTTGAGGAAGAAGGAGCCACATGGCTGCGTACTACAGACTTCGGTGATGACAAAGATCGCGTGTTAGTTAAAAATGACGGATCTTATACGTATTTGACGCCTGATGTAGCTTACCATCGTGATAAATATGCGCGTGGTTACGATCGGATGATTAATATTTGGGGCGCAGACCATCACGGCTATATTCCTCGGATGAAGGCGGCTATGGAGGCACTCGGCAACGATCCAAACAAGTTGGTCGTGCTGATTGCACAGATGGTTAGTCTGTTCCAAGGCGGCGAGAAAGTGAAAATGTCCAAGCGTACGGGTAAAGCGGTGACGATGGAAGATCTCATGGATGAAGTAGGCGTGGATGCGATCCGTTATTTCTTTACGATGCGCTCAATGGATTCGCACCTTGATTTTGATATGGATTTAGCAGTATCTACTTCGAATGAGAATCCCGTATTTTACGTGCAATATGCGCATGCACGTGCATGCAGCATCTTCCGTCAGGCGGAGGAGCAACAAGTGGTCGTGAAGCCGCTGAATGAGGTGAACCTCAGTGCCTTGACGACGGAACATGAATTTGCGTTGCTCCGCAAGATGGGTGAATTGCCGGATGAAGTCGATGTTGCAGCACGTGAATATGCGCCGCATCGCTTGATTCGTTATGTGTATGAGCTCGCTTCGCTGTTCCACAGCTATTACAAAGCAGAGCGTGTGATCACCGAAGATGCGGAGCAGACACAAGCGCGTCTTGCATTGTTAGGTGCTGTTCGCACGGTGTTGGCGAACGTGCTGCGGTTGGTCGGTGTATCTGCGCCGGATCGTATGTAATTGATAAATAAACAAGGCCCTGTCTCAGATAATAAGAGAGACGGGGCCTTTTTGTGCTGTTTAAGTGATCGAGGCTATCTTGATCATGAGCGGATGAATTGTGATTTGCTAATCCAAAGCATATAATTCTTTATTGCTTAGTGGTGATTATTGTACGGTGGTAATATGAGCGACTGCTATACATTCGCCTCTCGTAGAAGGCGAGCAATATCAATCTCCCCCGCAATACGAAGGGTATTTTGCCTATTCGTACGGGATCGGGTTGGATTGGCGGTACGCTTTAGGAGCGCTTTTATCTCATTTGGCTTTAATCCTGGCTTTATTGCCAGTAAAAGCGCAATGGCACCGCTGACGTGCGATGTTGCCATAGAGGTGCCGCTCATTTCATGATATTTGCCTTTTAGCCATGCAGACACAATTTTCTCGCCAGGTGCGTATATATCTACAAAGCTGCCTCGATTACTAAAGGGCGCAATATGTCGATTACGGTCGGTTGCGCCTACCGAAATCGTTTGAATGTAACGCGCAGGGTAATCAATTGCTTTTCGCTTCGAATCGTTGCCGGACGAAGCGACAATTGTAACCCCAGCGTTATAGGCATTTGTGACCGATTGCAGCAGAGACTTGCTGCGCGACTTCATGCCAAAGCTCATGTTGATTATTTGTACTTTGTTACGAACACACCAATCAATACCTGCAACGATATCAGACACATATGCTGAACCATTTAAATCGAAGGCTTTGACTGGATGTATGAGCGCGCGCGGTGCAATGCCAATAATACCGTACATCTGGTTGGAAGCGGCGATTGTGCCCGCAATATGCGTGCCATGTCCATTGTCGTCTCGAGGAGGCAAGCCACGGTGCACCAGATTAATACCAGATAGCAGCGAATGAGAAAGGTCGGGGTGTTTGTAATCAGCGCCTGTATCAATGACACCAATTAGAATGCGGTGTCCCGTTGTGGAGCTCCAAGCCTGGGGGGCTTTGACCTGACGCACTCCCCAAGGAATGCCGCGCTCCCAAGATACAGGCTTATGGGAAGAGGCGTGCATGTTAATTCGAATATCTTCTTCTACGAACAATTCACGTTCGTATGGCGCCCATTTCGCTTGTGGTTGAATCGGAAGCATGCAGCGAAAGCCGGTCAGCAGCGGCTCATCACGGACTTGAGCAAGCAGCGGATAATCAATTGCAGTGATGCGAAGCAAATCGCGGCATTGTTCATAGAGGTGGCGCTCCTGAAAGCGAATGAGATGTGGGCGCGTGTCTTGTCCGTCAGAAGAGAGCTCTTGCAGCAATAGCTGGAGAAAGGCAGATACATCCAATGTGGAGTCCCCTCCCGACAGTTCCTTGTGCAGTATCGTATGCGTATTCGATAAGGGTGGACTGGTATAGCCGCCTTTTTTATGAAAGATAGGCCGTCTTCCGTGTCAAAGTGAGGGCGGATACATAATATGGAGTAGAGCCAGCGAAGGGCTCTGCACGCCATGGTCGAAGGCGTTGTACGTCTTTGATTGCGGATACAGTCGAACGCGGAGGAGGTCCCTTCGCGTTTCTTAATTTCTACATACGCCTTAAATCAGAACTTAGGTTGGACAAGTGTGCGAAGAAAACTTGCATTTTATCGGCAAATCGGTTTTACTTATGTGTGAACATGGATATGTTTGTAGATAAACATGCCGTAAATGAACACTTGTGAGAGGATGTGTAAGTATGAGCACACCGTTGGATTTGAAGCTGGATCCTGACAAAGTGCATGAAATGCCGATGGTGGATTTAGCTTTTATGATATTAAAAGCGGCCAACACGCCTTTCTACTACCGCGATCTAATGAATGAAGTTGCGAAGCTCCGCGGTCTTTCGGAGGAGCAGATTCTGGATGTTATCGCTCAGTTATATACGGAAATTAATATTGATGGCCGTTTTGCTTGCGTAGGCAGCAACATGTGGGGCCTGAAGCGTTGGTATCCGGTAGATCGCTCTGAAGAAGCGTTGGCGGGTGGCGCGAAGCGTCCGCGTATCATCAATGATGATGACGACGAAGATGAGGATATCTACGTGGAAGAAGACGATACGTACAGTGGCGATGAAGACTTCGACTATACCGACGAGGATAGTGAAGAGGAAGAGCTCTACGTTGATGAAGACGAAGCTGAAGTGGATGAAGAAGAAGAAGGCATCTTGGAAGATGAAGAGCTGGATGAAGAAGAATCCGAAGAAGACGAGTCTGAAGATGAATATGAAGATGGAGATGAAGAAGAGCGCTAAGCTCCTTCGTTCGATCATCAAGAAATGCCGTCTGTTCCGGTATGTCATGACATGCCGAGTCAGGCGGTATTTGTTTTGTTTAGTGGCAATCTATGCTGTAATCCAATAAACAAGCCGCCTATTTTAGCCAAATTGAAAGCTTCTCATGTGAGGTGAAAGGGGTCATTTATGGCGTCTATGGCTTCCCATTTTAATGAGCCGTAATTCCTTGACATGGGACTACTGAACAGTTAAACTAGCATATGGGCTTTGGATTTGTAGTTAATTAAATAATAGAGTTATTCGAAAGTGCCCCGTGACTACGGGAGTCACTTTTTTGTTTTTTTAAGGTATTGATTTGTGGAAATGAGGCAATTGAAGCGCGATTATGATCGTTTTTAATTCGCATCAATTTTTTGCCTGCAAATGGGTTACGATATCATTATGCAATTCACCATCGAACCTGATTCGCAATCAAAGCCTCCCGAGAACTTGTCATGAATGCACTTGATCATAGGAGGGTTTCACCAGTGACAAAATATATTTTCGTAACGGGTGGCGTCGTATCATCTTTGGGTAAAGGGATTACGGCTGCATCTCTGGGTAGACTATTGAAAAATCGAGGCTTAAAAGTAACGATTCAAAAGTTCGACCCATACATCAATGTGGATCCAGGCACAATGAGTCCTTATCAGCACGGAGAAGTGTTTGTAACGGATGATGGCGCGGAGACGGATTTGGATCTGGGGCACTATGAGCGCTTTATTGATATCAATTTGTCTAAAAACAGCAATGTAACAACGGGTAAAGTGTACTCTTCGGTTATTTCCAAAGAGCGTCGTGGAGAATATTTGGGCGGAACCGTTCAAGTTATCCCTCACATTACCAATGAGATTAAAGAACGTGTTTTCCGTGCAGGCAAGGAAGCAGGCTCCGACGTCGTTATTACGGAAATCGGTGGTACTGTAGGGGACATCGAAAGCTTGCCATACTTGGAAGCTATTCGTCAGATTAAGAGTGACGTTGGCCGCGATAACGTAATGTATGTACACGTCACGTTGATGCCTTACATTAAGGCAGCAGGCGAAGTGAAGACTAAGCCTACTCAGCATAGCGTTAAAGAGCTGCGCAGCATCGGTATTCAGCCGAATATGCTTGTGCTCCGTACAGAGCGTCCGATTACAGAGGATATGAAGCGCAAGATCGCTTTGTTCTGTGATATTGACGGGAATGCCGTTGTGGAATGCCGCGACGCGTCCACGCTGTATGAAGTGCCGCTAATGCTTCGTGACCAAGGTATGGATGAGTTTGTAGTTAACCACTTGAAACTGCAAACACCTGCTCCGGACATGGCCGATTGGGAGAAACTTGTACAACGTGTGAAGTCGCTTGAAGAGCAAGTGGAGATCGCAATTGTTGGGAAATACGTAGAGCTTCATGACGCTTATTTGTCAATCGTTGAAGCCTTGGCTCATGCTGGTATTGAGGCTAATTCCGAAGTGAAGATTCGTTGGGTGAACGCAGAAGAAATTACAAATGAAAATGTGGCACAAGAATTAAAGGATATTCACGGCATATTGGTTCCAGGTGGCTTCGGCGATCGGGGAATCGAAGGTAAAGTAACAGCTATTCGTTATGCACGCGAGAGCAATGTACCATTCTTTGGTATTTGCTTGGGCATGCAAGTTGCAGTTATTGAATATGCTCGCTCCGTCGTGGGCTTGAGTGGAGCCAATAGTTCAGAAATCAATCCGGCAACAGAGTATCCTGTTATTGATTTGCTCCCAGAGCAGAAGGATATTGAAGACTTGGGTGGTACGATGCGTCTTGGTCTGTACCCATGTAAGATTCAAGAAGGCTCCTTGGCGATGACTTGTTATAATGACGAGCTTGTATACGAGCGTCATCGTCATCGTTATGAGTTTAATAATGAGTATAGAGAAGCTGTTGAGCGTGCAGGTCTTAAGATTACAGGAACATCCCCAGACGGTCGTTTGGTGGAAATTGTAGAATGCCCTGCGCATCCGTGGTTCTTAGCGGTACAGTTCCATCCAGAGTTTACATCTCGTCCGAATCGTCCGCAGCCATTATTCCGTGAGTTTGTGAAGGCGGCATTGGCTTATCGCGGCTAATATATCTATAACGAGATACAGTTTGTCATAACGAAGAGCACCTTTTAGGAGAGGTGCTCTTTTGTTTGTATGGACATTGCCTCATTTTCCAAAGTCTTTCATTAGATTTACTGCCATAAGGAGGAATTTAATTAATTAACGCGAATAATTTAGGGATGCGGCTCCAGTATTTATTATTTTTTCAGGAGACCAACTTATATTGGTGAGGCGAGTTAGTGATTGCTCACAACTGCTCTCTTGTGATACATGGTGGGAGGGGTACCAGTTGGATAAGAAGAAAGTGTTGATTGTGGATGACCAGAACGGTATTCGTGTTCTTCTCATGGAAGTGTTTAGCAGTGAAGGGTATATGACATATCAAGCATCGAACGGCAAGATTGCTCTCGATATTGTGCGGGATGAAGTACCTGACATTGTGTTGCTTGATATGAAGATTCCTGGCATGGACGGATTGGAAATTTTAAAGCAAATTAAGCAGATGAAGCCCCATATGAATGTCATTATGATGACAGCTTATGGCGAACTGGACATGATCAAGGAAGCGACGGACCTAGGTGCTTTAATGCATTTTACGAAGCCGTTTGACATTGATGAAATGAGAGTCGCTGTTAATATGACGCTTGAAGGTTCGGCCCCGTCTATTACACTGCCCTCGTAAGGCTTCGAATTGCGAAATTGCGCTGCTGCTCAGCACGCAGTAAAGATCACATTTCATTCACATTTGTATCTGATTTACCGATAGCTGGGCATAGCCTGGCTTCTTTGTCTTCCGCTTCATATTCCCTTTCATGGCGGTCATTGTCGATAAATTAGGACTAAAGTCGGTTGTCAAGAGGTTGTATACTTTTCCGCGGGTAATTGTGGTATAATAACGGGGTACAAGATGTCGGCTACATCAAGAGAGACAGACGACGAACAGAACCTTTATAGGAGGATGGAAACCATGCCATTAGTTTCGATGAACGAATTCCTGCCTAAAGCGAAAGCAAACAAATTTGCGGTAGGACAGTTTAACATCAACAACTTGGAGTTTGTACAAGCCATTACTGAAGCAGGAATGGAAGAGAACTCTCCACTCATTTTCGGTGTATCTGAGGGTGCATTGCGTTATATGGGTATGGAGTACACTGTAGCAATGGCGAAAGCAGCGGCTAAGAAGTCCGGCTTGCCAATCGCGTTGCACCTTGACCATGGATCTACATTTGAAGTGGCTATGGCTTGTATTCGTGCGGGCTTCTCATCCGTTATGTTTGACGGTTCCCACCACGCATACGAAGATAACATTCGTTTGACAAAAGAAGTTGTACGCGCTGCTCATGCAATGGGCGTATCCGTTGAGGGTGAGCTGGGTACAATCGGTGGCACAGAAGATGACCTGACTGTTGATGAGGAAGCAGCTACCTTGGCTAAACCAGAAGAAGCTATTCGCTTCTACGAAGAAACAGGCGTTGACGCTATGGCAATCGCAGTTGGTACGGCACATGGTATGTACAAAGGCGAGCCTAAGCTTCACTATGATATCATCGAAGCAGTAGCAAGCAAAATTCCAGTTCCAGTTGTATTGCATGGTGGTTCCGGCGTACCGGACGACTCCATCAAAAAAGCAATCGCAGCAGGTGCAGGCAAAATCAATGTGAACACGGAGAACCAAGTTGCGGCAACAGCAGCAATTCGCGCAGCATTGGCTAAAGATGCTGAGATTATCGATCCACGCAAATACTTGACTCCTGCTCGCAGCGCAATGGTTGAAGTTGTTCGCGGCAAAATCCGTTTGTTCGGAAGCAGCAACCAAGCTTAAGAAGCGATATTGCATTCGCACTTTGACGAGTGATGGGAATAACGCCGGTTTATCCGGTGTTCTTCCCTTTTTTGCAGTTTAGGACTCCCTACAGTTACGTAAGTCTTGTCATAGAATCGTCCCCAAATAGATATAGAGTAGCAAGTTCATCACGACATAGACATGGCATCATAGATAAATATGGGCGAGCACATCGTTTCAGCAACCTTATAATTTAGGAATTTCGTGCGATATTCCTTTTTTAAGCAGGGAAATGAAGGTATCTGTTTGAATACTAAACAATTAGATGCTAAGATGCACACAGATAGTTTATTTAGTCATGCATATTTTTTGGAAGCTACGGTTTAGGACTTGAGGTACGTGGTAGGAGGAACGGATTAATAATATGGAAAAGTTAATGATTGCCGGCGGGCGTCCACTGATTGGCACTGTGCAGATTAGTGGTGCCAAGAACAGTGCGGTAGCGCTAGTTCCTGCTGCTATTCTGGCGGAGAGCGAAGTAGTATTAGATAACTTGCCTGAGATTAACGATGTTGCAACGTATGCAGATATTATGACGGAGTTGGGCGGATACGTGGAACGAGATGGTTCCACCATGCGCATTGATCCTTCACGAATGATTTCTTTACCGATGCATAACGGTCTAGTAAAGAAGTTAAGAGCATCCTATTACTTGATGGGGGCACTGCTTGGTCGCTTTGGCGAGGCGACGATCGGAATGCCTGGCGGCTGTAGCTTTGAGCCGCGTCCAATTGACCAGCATATTAAAGGATTTGAAGCTTTAGGGGCAACTGTAACAAACGATCACGGATCTGTGCATATTTCTGCGAAAGAACTGCGCGGAGCCAAAATATACTTGGACGTTGCGAGTGTAGGCGCAACCATTAATATTATGCTGGCGGCTTCAAGAGCCAAAGGCTTAACGATTATCGAAAATGCGGCGAAAGAGCCTGAAATTATAGATGTGGCAACTTTGCTAAATGCAATGGGTGCCAAAATAAAAGGTGCAGGCACTGAATCCATTCGAATTGAAGGCGTTGACAGTCTGCATGGCTGCCGTCATTCCATTATTCCTGATCGGATTCAAGCTGGAACCTATATGATTGCTGCTGCGGCAACGCGGGGCAATTTGTTAATAGACAACGTCATTCCTAAGCATATGGAAGCTGTGACGGCCAAGCTGCTTGAGATGGGTGTAGAAGTTCAGGAACTGGATGAATCCATTCGGGTCATTGGTAAGCCTGAATATACGCAAGCTGATGTGAAGGCGCTCATCTATCCTGGTTTTGCAACTGATCTGCAGTCCCCGATGGCGAGCTTACTTACGCAAGTCAATGGAGTAAGCATGCTGACGGATTATGTATATAGCAATAGATTTAAGTATGTGCCTGAGCTTGTTCGCATGGGGGCTAAGATTCGAGTAGAAGGTCGTTCTGCTCTAATCGAAGGATCAAAGCTTAATGCTGCCAAGGTTAGTGCAAGTGATCTACGCGCGGGTGCGGCGTTAGTTATTGCCGGATTAACCGTAGAAGATGGCGTTACCGAGATTACAGGGGTAGAGTATATTGACCGCGGTTATGACCATTTAGTACCTAATTTACTGCAATTAGGCGCTGAAGTATGGAGGCAGGCCGAATAGATTTATCCAAATTGGTCTAATATAAGTAGTAAACCTTCTTTCGAACGTACCCATCTGTCAAGCAAGTCCTAGATTGTATACCGCAATTTATGTTGATCTTGAGCCCTTTTCCCATCATGATGATGGACCCTCTACTATTGTTCAACGTATATTTTAGTATTTTAATAACAGTAAGAGCCGAACTGTTCTCGGACTGGTTCAGCAAGCTTGGTCGGTTTATTTCAGACATCAACGTTATTTCTCGAATAGAATAGGAGTTGTATTCATGGATTTACAAATTTCCGATTTGGAAACAAAGAAGCTGACTGAGCTTTATAAGCTTGCTAAGCAGTTTCAAATTGCCGGTTACGGGCAATTAAAGAAAAAAGAATTGATTTTTGCCATTTTGCGTGCACAAGCAGAGCAAAGTGGTTACTTATTTATGGAAGGCGTACTAGACATCCTGCCGGAAGGCTTCGGATTCCTGCGTCCTATTAACTATTTGCCTAGCGCGGAAGACATTTATATTTCCCAATCGCAAATTCGTCGTTTTGATTTACGTACGGGTGACCTTGTATCGGGTAAGTGTCGACCGCCTAAAGAGAACGAAAGATACTTTGGTCTACTCCAAATTAACGCGGTTAATGGGGAAAACCCAGATGAGGCAGCACAACGTCTTCATTTCCCAGCCCTGACACCTCTTTACCCTCAAAAGAAACTCGTATTGGAAATGGCAACTGAGAAGACTTCCACTCGTATTATGGATATTTTGGCACCAGTGGGTCTTGGACAGCGCGGTTTGATCGTTGCGCCTCCTAAGGCCGGAAAGACGTTGCTACTAAAAGAGATTGCCAACAGTATTTCAACCAACAATCCTGAGATTGAATTGTTTGTCCTGCTTATCGACGAGCGTCCGGAAGAAGTGACGGACATGCAGCGTTCCGTTAAGGGTGAAGTGGTTGCCTCTACCTTTGATGAGGTGCCAGAGAACCATATCAAGGTTGCTGAATTGGTGTTGGAGCGTGCACTGCGGCTAGTCGAACATAAGAAAGATGTTGTAATTCTGCTTGATAGTATTACACGTCTTGCACGTGCATATAACTTGGTCGTGCCTCCGTCAGGCCGTACATTAAGTGGTGGTATTGATCCGGCTGCTTTCCATCGTCCTAAGCGCTTCTTTGGTTCTGCGCGTAATATTGAAGAAGGCGGCAGCTTGACGATATTAGCTACCGCACTGGTAGAGACGGGTTCTCGTATGGATGACATCATTTACGAGGAGTTTAAAGGAACAGGGAACATGGAGCTTGTTCTTGACCGCAAATTGGCAGAGCGCCGTATTTTCCCAGCTATCGACATCCGTCGTTCTGGCACGCGCCGCGAAGAAATGCTGCTTTCCAAAGAAGCATTGGATAAATTGTGGGCGATTCGCAAAAATATGAATGAGTCACCTGAATTTGTAGATCAATTTATTAAGAAAATTCGTGATACAAAAACCAATGAGGAATTTTTGGAAAAGCTGGAGTCGAAGGAACCGAACGGTAATGGAACACCAACACGCCGTCCGCGCAGCTCGTCCGTCAGCTAATAGTGTAATTGTAATACGGGAGGACTAACGGAACGATGTATTTAGTTTACGCGGATAAAGATGGAAATATATTTGAGCATGAGGAATGGATCGGGCTGGCAAGAAGCGGTGATATGATCGTTGAAATATTTGAAGATGAACTCATACCGCTGCCAGACGGTGCAACGCTTGTGGGATTGCCTGGCACGAGACCTGTTGGCCTTGACCCTGAGAGTGGCGAGATGGTTGCTATGCCTGGAGAGGTTCAGGCGGTAGGGGCACTTTTGCCACAAGGCTTTACCCGTTTGCATATCCCTAGTTATTTTAAAAGGGACAAGGAGCAGGTCCTTCCTTTGTTTGGCTATACAGCTGTAGTATGGAATGACGGTCAGTTCTACGTTGCGGCGCATGCTTCGGATGATCCACACAAGTGGGATCCGTTGAATTGTGACGCTACAGAACTTCGTGGACAAGTAACGACACTAGTTAATAAGTATCCGGATAATCGGCTATATCAGCACTTATCGCACTGTGCTTTGCAATATGAATGTTTGACGGCTTCCAATACGTTCCTGCAACGTTGGGAAGGAGCGGTACCGGTATCATATTCCTGTAATGCAGGTTGTTTTGGTTGTATTTCCGAGCAGCCAGAAGATAGCGGCTTTCCGGCTCCGCAGACACGGATGAACTTTAAGCCGACAGTCGAAGAGATTGTGCAAATTATGATGGAGCATTTGAAAACTCCGGAGTCCATTATTAGCTTTGGCCAAGGCTGTGAAGGCGAGCCTTCAACTCAAGCCAAGATCATTATTGAGGCGATTCGAGAAGTTCGACGGCAGACGGATATGGGATATATCAATATCAATACCAATGCCGGTTTAACAGATCATATTCGCGGTATTGTAGATGCGGGCCTAGATTTAATGCGCGTGAGCACCATTAGCGCGCTTGACGATCATTATAATGCTTATTATCGTCCACGGGCATATACGCTCGCTAACGTGGAGAAATCACTGCGATATGCAACGGAGCAGGGAGTTTACACTTCAATTAACTACCTCGTATTCCCTGGGGTGACGGATCGAGAAGAGGAAGTAGAGGCGATGGTCGAATTCGCCCGTCGTTCGAAGCTGCGTCTTATCCAGCTGCGCAATCTGAATATAGATCCCGAAAGTTACCTAGCGCTTATTCCTAAGCCGCAAGGAGATATTCTCGGGATGAAAACGATGATTGACATTTTTAAGGAAGAACTTCCTGATGTTGTGATCGGGTCGTACACGCATGTTCCTCCTGCATTGCTGGCGCGTGAGAAAGCTCGATATTAACGTTAACTCCATAGCATCTACGAGCTCTTTCTAGTGCTTATGGATGAATGCTAATATGACTTGCGCCACGAGGCAAGCTTGTGTTATACTGCACATTGTTCCATATAACTCTGGGCACGCAAAGGGCTCAGGGCCGAAAGAGGTGAATTCGATGAACCAAGCAATTCAACCGAAATACCATATCACGTCTGTATCTTGCGCTTGTGGCAATACATTCGAAACAGGATCTGTTAAGGAAAACCTTAAAGTAGAGGTTTGCTCCGCTTGCCACCCATTCTTCACAGGCAAACAGAAGTTCCTGGATGCTGGTGGTCGTGTCGATCGATTCAAGAAGAAATACGGCATGTAATCCATATTGTTTATACAATCAAACTCCCTTGTCTATTAAGACGAGGGAGTTTATTTTTTATGTACTTTAGTTGCAGTCGAGTCGTTCGTTATATCGATGGCACACAAAGGAACATCAACTTCGGTCACGCTGTTTGCGATGCCCGTTTCTATAAACGCTACATAAACGCACAAAATGTCAAAACAAAATGAAACACAATCACGTACGATGAAGTTGTGAATATGCACGAGGAGGGGAGCGGATGTGGCTAGAGCATAAGCGATGGGTGGAGGACGCTATTCATTATATCGAGCACCACCTGAAAGAAGATGTGGGATTTGAGGATATTGCCAAGCACATAGCGGTTTCTAGGTATCATTTACACCGAGTATTTCAAGATCATATCGGAGTAAGTGCAGCCTCTTATTTACGAGAAAGAAGGCTATCGGAAGCGGCAATCGATCTGCTTTACACCGATAAGCGAATACTTGATATTTCGTTGGAGTACCGATTTGCTGGGCAAGACTCATTTACGCGCTCATTTAAGCAGTATTATGGCTTTACCCCACAGCAGTACCGTAAGGGGTTCAGATCATTTCAACGAATGGAGGATGAGCAGGCTTTGGACCAATCAAAATCACAAGAGGTGCATCAGCACACAAATGTCAGTGAGCCGCCTGTCGGCTGGATGGTGACCGGTGTATACCCTCACCAATATACAGTAGGAATTGATCGTAAAATCGTTAACCGAGGCACTGCATCTGGGACGATCCGTGCGGGGGAGTCTGCACATGTACAAGGCTTTGGGACATTAATGCAGATGTTTAAGGCTGATTTATATAGAGGTAAACGATTGCGCCTGACAGGCTTTCTAAAATCAGCTGAGGCTCACATGGCAGGACTGTGGCTGCGAATTGACGGTAAAGACGAGGAGCCGCTTGCATTTGATAATATGATGAATCGTGCGGTAAGGGGTACGACAGAATGGACATCTTATGAAGTAGTGCTTGATGTAGCTGAGAATGCACATGCAGTGGCGTTTGGTGTGCTTTTAAGTGGACCAGGTCAAGTGTGGGTAGATTCCATACGATTAGAGGAGGTAGATTTGTCGGTACCTACTACAGACACGGTGGAGGGGGATCAGACATTACCAGAAAGCCCACGTAATCTTGATTTTGAAGATGATACTGTGGTAGATTTCAGAAACAATTATATATAAAAAATTACATATACATGGAGTGGAACTGGAGGTTGTAGTGTTGTTAGAAAAAATAGTGGAGTATAGCCTTGGATTTTTTGTAGATATTGTGAAGGGGACATACTCAGCGGATATCATTTTATATTTAATTCTTTTAGGCGGATGTGCGGCAGGTGTTGAAGTTTGGCGGGCAAAGCGTCGAGATTTGTCATTAACGATTGTTCAGTTGGTAAAGGAAGGTGGCACCGCAGCACTTGGGTGTTTCGTTATGGTTGGTTTGTATGCATTGATCTATAAAGGGTTGCGACGGGGAATCCCTTCACTTGGAATACCTGATGTGGATGCAGCTTTTAATGTGGCATCTTTCAGTCTTGTTACTGTTGGGTTAGCCATTGCTGGCATAATGGTGTTGGAACTTCTTCAAGGGGGTTCGTCGATTCGGTTAACATCGAATATGTTCTGGACCTTGTTTAACCTTGGTGTTTTGGTCATCGGTGCATGTTTGTTGAAATACATTGTTCATTTGCCTACCGTATCAGACTATGTTTATTTGCTGGGAGGCGTAATGATTATGTTGCTGGTTGTGGTTGATTGGATGCTTAGAAAAAGTTGCGAAGTGGATGCTGATCATGCCATAACTATGCCTGCTGAAGCAGAATCGAATCATAAAATGTTGGAACAACAACGTTATCAAAATTTGTAAATGATTGCTGTCGGTTGCACTTTGTCCAAAAATGTTCTATACTAATCCTTGCCGTGCTAGATGGGGAGGTAGCGGTGCCCTGTAACTCGCAATCCGCTGTAGCGAGGTTGAATTCCTGTTAGAGGTTTTGTCGATGTGAGGTCTGGCGTTTGCGTATGGTGTTGACGGCCGGGTCCTCCGCAATGGGCACTTATGAATCTGGTCAGGTCCGGAAGGAAGCAGCCATAAGTAAGTTCGCTCATGTGCCGGAGGGAAGCCTAGCCTGAGCTGTGGCGCAGAAGTGCCGCTCGGATCGCAATTATCGATAACAGGTGCACGGTTTCGATATGAGTCACGTAACACCGATGAGAATCGGTGTTTTTTTGTGCGAACATTTGTATGAACATATGTTGTTCGAACATATATTGTGAGCATATCGTGAGTATATTTTATTTATTTAACTAGTGTGTACATGATCCAACATACACATTAGGTTTGTCTGTGCAGGATTCTGATTTGGGATGGCGAATCCAATAGGTCAATACAGACTGTTGCTATGTCATCGTCATCGCAATTCGGAGGAATGGGGTGATCGCGTGCACAATAATAAAAATATAGTTTATGAAAATGAACTTATAGCGGGCAGTTCGAACTTAGCCGATTCAACTGTTGTAGAAGGGAAACCATTAAGTTTGTTGCAGAGGTTCGCCGATTCGTTTTTACGGGACGTCAATTTAGGTGTTATTTTGGTGGATACACAATACCGTTTAGTTGATATTAGTGAATTGGCATGCCACTTCCTCGGATGGCAACGAGATCAGCTGCTACATCGACGTGTAAATGAGCTTTTCGGTGAGATGCCAACAGAGCACCATTTAATTCAACGTTCGTTATTGGAGGGTGTTGTGGTTCGAAATCATGCAGTTTCGTGGATGAACGGTACCTATCGTTATGATTTGCTGATGGATTCCAACGTACTTCGTGATGAGGCAGGAGCTATTGTTGGTGCATACGTCCTGCTAAAGGATGTATCAAACTTGCGCTCGCTCGAAGAGCAAGTCCAGCGAAACGATCGATTGGCGATGGTGGGACAGATTGCTGCTGGAACCGCGCACGAGATACGTAATCCGTTAACCTCAATTAAAGGTTTCTTACAGATGTTCAAAAAAACCTTAACTGAACGTGGAATGGTCAAGGAAGTTGACTACACTAACATAATGTTATCGGAGATCAACAGGATTAACGAATTGGTAGGGGAGTTTTTACTGTTAAGCAAGCCGAAGCATGTGAGTATTGAACAATTACATGTGCAGCATGTTGTAGAAGAATTGCTTCCGATCATTCGTAATGAAGCTGCTTTGTATGATGTCCAAGTACAATATGAAGCCCCTCATACAGTACCTTCTGTTGTAGCTGACAGAGAGCTGCTGAAGCAAGTGTGCCTCAATATCGCCAAAAATGGCATAGAGGCGATGGTCGATGGAGGTGTGCTCCACATTCAAGTTAAAGTGGACGAGACAGGCAGAAGGGTGCTTGTTGATGTTCATGACTCCGGCCCAGGAATTCCCGCGTTTCTAATTGATAAGATATTTGACCCGTTTTTTACAACAAAGCAGAACGGAACAGGGCTCGGATTGTCAGTATGCCAACGTATTATTCATGATATTGGTGGTACAATTCGTGTTGCCTCAAAAGGCTTTGGAACAACCTTTACGATCGCGGTACCCTATTAGTACACGCAATTTACAGTCATTCCCTGCTACCGATGTGAGCGGAATGGCTGTTTTTTTAGCAAATGTGATATAGTATAATATAAAAAGCCTCATAAAAGAGGCGTCCTTCTGTTCTGCTTGAAGTTAGTTTTATAGTGCATTGGATTGCGCACTTGAGGACTATGTTTTGTAGATAGGGGACAATAATACGTGTTTCGAGGTTAGAGCATGACTCATATCGCATTGTATCGCGCTTGGCGCCCCCAATCTTTTCAGGAGATGGTCGGCCAGAAGCATATTATTCAGACGTTGCAAAATTCGTTGCGTGAGCGGCGTTTTTCGCATGCCTATCTGTTCAATGGACCGCGAGGCACCGGAAAGACGAGCGCAGCAAAGATTTTGGCCAAAGCGGTCAACTGCGAACATGGTCCTGGCCCGGAGCCTTGCAATGAATGTGAAGCGTGTCGTCGGATTACGACGGGCGCTGTGATGGATGTGGTGGAAATTGACGCCGCTTCCAACCGGGGTGTCGAAGAAATTCGAGATCTGCGGGAAAAAGTAAAGTACGCTCCAACAGAAGTGCGCTACAAAGTGTACATTATTGACGAAGTGCACATGCTCACGACAGAAGCTTTTAATGCACTATTAAAGACGTTGGAAGAGCCGCCCGCCCATGTTATGTTTATATTGGCGACAACGGAGCCTCATCGCCTGCCGGCTACGATTATATCGCGGTGTCAGCGCTTTGACTTCAGACGTGTCTCGTTAGAGGAGCAGGTGGAACGACTGGAGCAAGTTTGTCGACAGGAAGAGATCACAGCAGATAGCGAGAGCCTTGAGTACATTGCTAAGCTTTCTGATGGTGGTATGCGGGATGCGCTAAGTCTGCTAGATCAAGCTGCGTCCTTCACGGATGGCCAAGTTACGTACCAACAAGTTCTGGATATAACAGGTGGTATGCCTGAAGAACAATTTGCCAAGTTGGCAGTTGCTGTACGTGATCAAGATGTTGCTGCCGTACTAACAGGTATCGAGCAGTTAATGCTTGAAGGCAAGAGTGCGGACAAATGTATGGAAAGTTTGTTATACTTCTTCCGTGACTTGTTGATGTTAAAGTTGGTACCTAATGGCGATCGTATGACGGATCGTATGACACGCGCAGATGACTTTAAAGAACTGGCACATTCGTTTGCAACGGATCGAATTTTCAGTATTATCGATGCCTTGAATCGTTATCAGACAGAGATGAAGTATGCCGTTCAGCCGCAGACGCTATTCGAAGTGGCGCTGCTGCATATTGCAGCGCAGCAACAAGGCTCAGAAAGCTCTGGGGCATCCAATCAGCAGACCACAGGAGCCTCTAGTGGAAAAGTGGATGGATTAGTGCAACAATTACAACGTCAGATAACGTCATTAGAAACGAAGCTGAATCAGTTGATGAAGTCGGGAGGGGCAACGGCTTCCTCTGCTACGGAAGCTTCACCTTCAGATCGAGCTGCAATCAGGCAACCGGCTAGACCGTCTGTTATGGCGAAAAAACCACCTCAATTTGACCGTTACGTATCTAGCCATCAGTCTCCGGACTTTGCACGGATACGGGGACAATGGGGGCTGGTGTTGCAGAAGGTGAAGGAAGCGGGCGTTACGATTCATGCTTGGCTTGTTAACGGTGAACCAATCTCAGCTTTAGAAGATAGCCTTTTAGTAGGCTTTAAGAACAGTATTCATCGCGATACGACGGAGAAGCCAGCCAATAAACAAGTGATTGAGCGTGTGCTGCAAGACGTATTGGGCAAACCCTATCGTATGGATACGATGATGTTGAAAGACTGGGAAGCTGCGGTTGATACGGTCGAGGAAGCACCAATTGCATTCCAACTTGAGCCGGAAGGCGAACAAAACAGTGCGAGAGAACCTTGGATTGATGAGGCTATCCAAATGTTTGGAGAAGACCTCGTTATCATAAAAGATTAAAACCCAACACTTTTGGAGAATAAAGGAGATTCGTAACGATGAACAATATGAATCAAATGATGAAGCAAGTTAAGAAAATGCAAGAGCAAATGTTGAAAGCACAGGAACAACTGGCAGACAAAACGGTATTAGGCTCTTCCGGCGGTGGAGCTGTAACTGTAGAAGTTAACGGTCATAAGAAGATTCTAAGCATTGCTATTAAACCAGAAGTTGTAGATCCAGAAGATATCGAAATGTTGCAGGATTTGGTCATTACTGCGGTTAATGATGCATTGGTTAAAGCAGAAGACTTGGCTAACGACGATATGTCCAAATTTACTGGTGGTATGAAAATTCCAGGCCTGTTCTAATTTGTTAAATGAAATATAAGCAGCATCGATAGTGGTGTCAAGCTCTACGTTAAGGGCAGGGCACCACTATTTATATGCCGCAACACCGCATGATTGCCAACGTGAAAGGGAAATTAAGGGGGACGGGCCAGTGTATTATCCAGAGCCGATAGCCAAATTAATAGATGCTTTTACTCATTTGCCCGGTATCGGACCAAAGACGGCGGCTCGTCTTGCGTTTCATGTACTGCGGATGCAAGAGGATGATGTCATCGATTTTGCGAAAGCGCTTGTTAATGTGAAGCGAAATCTTCACTACTGCTCCGTATGCTGCAATATTACTGACACAGATCCGTGCCGCATATGCCAAGACAAGACACGAGACGCTTCTGTAATGTGTGTGGTACAAGAAACACGAGATCTAGTAGCGATGGAACGGACCAAAGAGTTTCAAGGGTATTATCATGTCTTACAGGGAGCGATCTCGCCTATGGAGGGCATTGGACCTGAGGATATAAGACTGGCGGAATTGCTGAAGCGTTTAAGTGATGAACGGGTGAAGGAGCTCATTTTAGCAACTAATCCTAACATTGAAGGGGAAGCTACAGCTATGTATATATCAAGGCTTGTGCGTCCTTTTGGAATCAAAGTAACGAGGATTGCTCACGGACTGCCTGTAGGTGGGGATTTGGAGTATGCAGATGAAGTAACGTTGTCTAAAGCGCTGGAAGGTCGTCGGGAGCTGTAAGGTCTGTTACATCTTCATATCATAATGCTGCTCACAGCGGGTGTCACACTAAAAGTATTCCACAACAAAGACCACTTTGATTCCGTTCAGAATCAAGGTGGTCTTTGTTTATGACATTTTGCACGAGCTTTAGGTTCTACTCTAGGTGGGACAGCCATAGGCTATATAAGACGAGCCTAGGGAGGAATCATTGTGATGAAATCGTGGATGTCCATACCTGTAGTAACAAAAGAGAAAGAAAGCATGTCCGTAGCAAACGTGTCGCTGTCGCTAGAGGAGAAAGAGGAACTTATTAATCAAATCCAACTAGCTTTTAGGAATTGGGAAGAAGCGCAAGTTCATTTTAATTATGCAGATAATGAAGATGAGATTGACTATACAATTTATATGTTGGAAGCTGCTGAGAAGCGTCTGTCGATGCTGTTACGCAAAGCTAAACAAACGCATGCCCATGTGTATTATTACCGCTAAGGGGGCAAAGTAAATGAAAATGATTATGTGGGTCATGTTGGTGATCTCTGCCGTGGGCTTGTTAATAGTGCTGCTGCGTCAGCGTTCTGCGTGGAAGGTGGTTATGGGTGTTCTGCTTCATGGGGTGGCGGCATTTGTGTTGTTGTATTTACTAAATTCAACAGGTTGGATTGCGGGATTACATGTGCCTACAAATCCGATTACTCTCCTGACCGTTGGACTTCTGGGGGTGCCAGGATTAGCTGCAATTGTTTTCTTGAAAATGGTAGTGATTTAAGTGTTGACGCAAGGGTGCACTATGTGATAAATTAATAAACGTCGCTTCGGGCGGTACGGTATTAAGCGAAAAGAAGTTGTCGAAAGACAACGGAAAATAACTTAAAAAAAGTGCTTGACACTGAAGAGGACAACATGGTATATTATAAAAGTCGCCGCTGAAAACGGCGGACGAAAAAATTAAAGTGAAGCAGTGCTTTAATTAGAAGATAATTGTTCCTTGAAAACTGAACAACGAGCAACGTTGAATGAAGGACATGACCTCAGTCATGAAGCGCATTTAACGGGAATGTTAAGAATCACGAGATTTATCTCGTCAGCAATACAAATGAGCAAGTCAAACACTTTAATGGAGAGTTTGATCCTGGCTCAGGACGAACGCTGGCGGCGTGCCTAATACATGCAAGTCGAGCGGAGTTGATGAGGTGCTTGCACCTCTGATGCTTAGCGGCGGACGGGTGAGTAACACGTAGGTAACCTGCCTGTAAGACTGGGATAACCCACGGAAACGTGAGCTAATACCGGATAGGCGAGACTCCCGCATGGGAGATTCGAGAAAGGCGGAGCAATCTGCCACTTACAGATGGACCTGCGGCGCATTAGCTAGTTGGT
>NZ_AULE01000001.1 GCF_000425125.1 Paenibacillus taiwanensis DSM 18679 | reverse complement strand
CGTCCCGACCATCTATATGCGGGTGTAGTTCAATGGTAGAACTTTAGCCTTCCAAGCTAATAGCGTGGGTTCGATTCCCATCACCCGCTCCATATTTTACAGTGATGCCACCTTACAAGGTGGCTTTTTTATTTTCTTCCGTTATCTGTTACAATTCTCATGTTTAATGCTTCTTTTATATATTTTTGAGTATGAGGAACGTAGTTTGCTTTAAAATGGTTTGTTAGTTCATTGTTCGATGTTGAGACCTGAAAGATGCTCATTCAGTAATAAGGAGCGAACGTGCTGTTGAAGCTTAAGGCTACTCGGAATCATATTTCGCCCTAGTTTAATTTGGTGGATCAAATTGTGTTCCCACGAAATACATTCGGGCTATTTTGTACGTTTAATGCAAAATGAATGCGCTTACTATTTGTGAAATATAATGATTACCAATTCAATAAATGCATCGTTTGTTCATAAATAACATACGATGATAGGTAGGAGCAAAACAACGAGGAAAGGCGCTGTACAAAGCCGGGCAGCATCGGCAATAAGCTGATAGTGTGTCTCTGACGTGTCATGAAACCAACTATGATTTTTCAAATAAAAGTAAAGATTTTCGCCACAGATTGTAGTATGATGGTAAGAAAGTCTAAAAAACAGTGCAAACTGGGTTGGATAAGAGGGGGAGACGAATGACTGACTTAACGTTAACCGCAAACAAAGCGAATTCCAACAACCTTTTGCGGCGAGACGTTCGATTCCTTGGTAATATCCTTGGCGAAGTGCTCGTCCATCAGGGCGGCAATGAGTTGCTGAATATCGTGGAGAAGATTCGTGAATTAAGTAAATCACTGCGTGCCGTATTTTTGCCGGAGTTGTACGATGAATTTAAGCAGCTCATCAACACGTTAAATCCTGAAATTCGTCACCAAGTAATTCGAGCTTTCGCTATTTATTTTCAGCTTGTGAACATCGCAGAACAGAATCATCGTATTCGCCGTAAGCGGGATTATGAACGATCTGCGGGGGAGACGGTTCAACCAGGCTCGATAGAAAGTATAATCCTTGAGTTTAAGGAACGTAAGTTGGCGGTAGAAGATTTGGAGGAGATTCTGTCCAGCATTTCTTTAGAGCTGGTCATGACAGCCCATCCAACTGAAGCGATGCGCCGTGCCATATTGGACATTAACAAGCGGATTGCTAATGATGTTATGGAATTGGACAACCCAACCCTCACTTATCGTGAACGTCAGCAACTACGTGATCAGTTGCTTAACGAGGTTATCACTTTGTGGCAAACGGACGAGCTGCGTGACCGAAAGCCGACCGTCATCGATGAAGTACGTAACGGACTGTATTTCTTTAACGAGACGTTATTTGATGTGCTTCCTGATGTATACCATGAACTTGAGCGCTGTCTTGACAAGTATTATGCTAGTCGAAGCTGGCACGTTCCTACTTATCTTCGCTTTGGGTCGTGGATTGGTGGCGATCGTGACGGCAACCCATCTGTAGTTGCTTCCGTTACATGGGAAACACTTGAGATGCACCGCAGCTTAGCGATTAGAAAGTATGAGGAACGTATGAAAGATATTATGCGTTCGTTAAGCTTTAGTACGACGATTGTGCAAGTTAGCGAAGAGTTGGTTCAATCAATAGCATCTGATAAGCAGCAAGTCACTTTAAAATACGTTCCTGCCTGGTTAAATGACAAGGAGCCTTATCGTGTCAAGCTGTCCTATATGTTAGAGAAGCTGCGTAATGTATTGGTTGATGAAACAAAGGGGACAAGCCAACGATATAACTCGGTTACGGAGTTTATCGATGATCTGTCTATTATTAATCGCAGCTTGCGTCATCATTTTGCAGATTACGCGGCAGATACACACATTAAGAAATTAATCCGACAAGCTGAATTGTTCGGCTTCCATATGGCTACATTAGATATTCGTCAACATAGCAAGGAACATGAGAACGCTATGACTGAGATTCTGGCTAACATGAACATTGTAAAGGACTACAGTGCATTGCCAGAGCAAGAGAAGATTGACTTGTTAAATCAGCTTCTGAACGATCCACGACCTTTAACATCACCGTACATTCGTTATAGTGAAGCGACCAAGGAATGCCTTGATGTGTATCGTATCGTGTTTGAGGCACAACAGGAGTTCGGGGTTAACTGTATTACGAGCTATTTGATCAGCATGGCGCAGGGTGCTAGTGATGTGCTGGAAGTGATGCTGCTCTCGAAAGAAGTAGGCTTATTCCGGAAGAACTCTGACGGTACCGTTCATTGTACGTTACAGGCTGTACCTCTATTTGAAACGATTGAGGATCTGCATGAGGCGCCTGGAATTATGAAGAGCTTATTCGAGCTGCCAGTCTATCGTCAAGCTATTGATGCGATGAACAACCTGCAAGAGATCATGCTTGGTTATTCGGACAGCAATAAAGACGGCGGAATGTTGACTGCCAACTGGGAGTTGCGCGTAGCCCTTAACGATTTAACAAAAGTGGCGCAACAATATGACATCAAGCTGAAGTTTTTCCACGGCCGTGGGGGAGCTCTCGGTCGCGGAGGCATGCCGCTAAATCGTAGCATCTTGGCACAGCCGCCGCATACGATTGGTGGGGGTATTAAGATCACGGAGCAAGGGGAAGTTCTATCCTCCCGTTACTCTATGCAAGGGATAGCCTATCGCAGCTTAGAGCAGGCAACATCTGCCTTACTACAGGCTGCTGTCATGGCGCGCACCTCTCAGGGAGAAGCGTGTGAGCCGCAGTGGGAAACGTGGATGGCTGACATTTCAAAGGATGCGCAGCAGAAGTATCAAGATCTTATTTTCCGTGATCCTGACTTCCTAACCTACTTTAAAGAGTCAACACCGCTGCCGGAAATTGGCGAGCTTAATATCGGTTCAAGGCCTTCCAAGCGCAAAAATAGTGACCGCTTCGAAGACTTACGTGCGATCCCGTGGGTATTCTCATGGACGCAAAGCCGTTATTTGCTTCCTGCGTGGTATGCAGCCGGAACAGCACTGCAATCGTTCTACCAGAACAAGGCGGAGAACATGGACACGCTCCGTCATATGTATGAGAACTACTCCTTCTTTGGCAGCATGATTGACAATTTGCAGATGGCATTGGCCAAGGCGGATCTGATCATTGCTAAAGAATATGCCGCTATGGTGAAGGATGACACAATCCGTGAGCGCATATTCAAGTGTATCCAAGAAGAGTACGACCTCACTTCAAAGCTGCTGCTGGAAATTACAGGTCAGCAAGAGATTTTGGATAACGTGCCCGTTATTCAAGAATCGATTAAGCTGCGTAATCCATACGTTGATCCGCTTAGTTACATGCAGGTTCAATTGCTATCCGAATTACGCCAGCTTCGCGAACAGGAGCAGGATGATCCAGAGCTTCTGCGCGAGGTGTTGTTGACCATTAACGGGATTGCTTCCGGTCTTCGGAATACAGGCTGATTGTATCTACTGGAGCGTGCCTTATGCAACACACCTGTAGATACCGAATCAGTTAACCGTGAACATAAAGTGCAGCTATGATGCAGTCGAGTCTTGCTATGCAGGGCTCGACTTTCCTGTGTCACTGATCAAAGGAGTTGTACATCCATGAAAAAGAGTGCCATGTATTGGCTCTCCGTCATCTTTGTGCTTATAGGGGCATCTAGCTACGGATTTGTATCATCAATCGTAAAGCTTGCTTTTGCAGAAGGGTATTCGACGGCTCAAGTTACCGTAAGCCAAATATCAGTAGGGGCCGCCGTGTTATGGATTATGGTGCTTCTACGCCCACATACATGGCGTAATCCATTTACTAACGGTGGATGGAAGCTATTGTTTATTGGCATATTTGGACTCTCATTGACCACCATATTTTATAACAGTGCACTTCAGCAAATGAATGCCTCGCTTGCTATTATTTTGTTGTTTCAATTTACATGGATAACGTTGGTTATGGAATGTGTGACACATAGAACATGGCCTAATCGGTATCAATGGTTATCCATATTTATCGTGCTGATTGGCACCGTGCTGGCTGTAGGAATTACGTCCGACAATCTGGAGAGGTTTACATTCGCTGGAATCATACTTGGACTAGCCTCAGCTATAACTTATAGTTTATTCTTATATTTAACGGGCAAAATGAAGACCCATCATGATCCGGTCATGCGTTCAGCGATGATGATGACAGGGACATTGCCTGTTATTTACGGCATTTATGTACCTTTTATTGCGGGTGGAATGGCATTGCCACCTGACGTGGGACACTTATTGTTGTGGGGCTTGCTGTTGGGATCGTTATCCCATATTATTCCGACAGTTACCTTTAATATAGGCATCCCGCGCATTGGAAGCAGCCTAGCTTCCATGATATGTGCAATGGAGCTGCCTGTTGTCACAGTTGTGGCGTATGTGCTGCTTCACGAACAGGTTACGTTGCTCCAATGGCTTGGCATCCTGCTTATTTTGGCCGGTATCGTCATTGCAGAGCAGAAGGCAACACGAATTACGGTCAACAATGAGCAGTGAGGACGGAGGGAGACTGTTGGTGGATACGTTAGAGAAACGACTTGCTATGTTAGCCCGTAAGGGGGATACAAGCGCGTTTGCCGAGATAGTCGAACTGTATAAAGACAAGATCTTTCACCTCGCTTATCGAATGCTAAGCAACAGGCATGAAGCTGAGGATGTTGTACAGGATACGTTTTTGCGGGTATATCGCAATCTGGATCGATATGATGAGAATCAGAAATTTTCGACGTGGATCTATCGGATCGGAACGAACTTGTGCATTGATCGTTTGCGGAAAAGAAAGCCAAGTTACTCTCTGGATGCAGAAATGAATGACCAAGAGGGTGTTGATGGTTATTCCATGATTCCTAGCGATGACAGGACACCAGAGACATATTTGCTTGTGAGTGAGACGCAACGAATGATCCATGAAGCAATTGACAGCCTGCCTGCCAAATACAAGTCAGTGATGGTTTTGAGGTACTTGCAGGATATGTCTCTTCAAGAGATAAGTGATGTGTTGAATATGCCGGTCACGACTATCAAAACACGAGTACATCGTGGGCGCGAATTTTTACGGAAAAAGCTCGAACGCAAAATATGAAAAAAATAACAGGTTAAAACTTTGAAACGATTTGATGTGCGTGACGTATCGTATAACAACAAAAGTTCTTGTCATGCCTTTTTTCGGATAGCCGGACAAGGTGGGCATGAGCTTTCGTTTGAACACCTGATGAAAGGATTTGGCTCAAATGGATTGCAAACAAGCCGTCTCATTGATGCACAACTTACTGGATGACGATCTGGAGCGATCATGCGCACTAGACTTGAAAGAGCACATGCTTGCATGCCCGGCTTGCCGTGAGCGGTTCCGTCAGTTGGAAGAAACGGAACAGCTGCTGTACGGATTCAATCATCGTTTGCAGCCGACAACGGATGAATTGACCGAACGTATTATGAGCGTGATCCCCAAGCCTAAGAAGCAAAGCGCGATGTTTAAGTGGGTGAGACGCCATCCGGCCATAACCGTTGCCGCTGTTTTCGTACTTGTGATGATGACGAGTGCGCTAAGCATGTGGAATGCTGATAAGCAATTGCTCGTAAAAGGCCAACAGCTCGACGGAGTTGTCATTCAAGATAACAAGGTCATCGTTCCGAACGGCAAAGTGGTCAAAGGAGACCTAACCATCCACAACGGCCTCGCAGAGGTTTATGGTGAAGTGGAAGGGAATGTAACTGTTGTTGACGGTAAAGTATATCAGGCGTCTACGGCGCACATCACCGGATCCGTACAGCAAATAGATGAAGCTATGAGCTGGATTTGGTATCAAATTTCAAGTTTGTTCCCAGGTAATGCAACCGCACCGTGAGGTGAGGTAGACTGGGGATACAAGTTTATGACGGCTCTCTCGTGTCTTTAGCGAGAGAGTTTTTTGTGCACAGAGCAGGAATTTTGCGTCCAGCTGACGAAAAGGTTATAGTTATACATATAGAGAAGGCCGATCTTATAGGGAACTCCGGGGGTACCTTCATGAATTATTTTGCAGACATGAGCTGGAAAGACGCCATCAAGGACGTCATCGACATTTTAATCGTTAGTTACGTAATTTATAAATTGCTTGTTCTGATTCGTGGAACGCGTGCGGTACAATTGCTTAAAGGTATATTTGTACTCGTATTAACTTGGGCAATTAGCACTTGGTTTGATTTGTATACACTGAAGTGGCTGATGAACCAAATGTTCACCTTTGGGGTATTGGCTATTGTTATTATATTTCAGCCGGAGCTGCGCAGAGCGTTGGAGCAACTCGGGCGAGGCAAGCTATTTGGCGGCCGCTCCAATTCGGAGCTTGATGAGACTGGCCGTGTTATCGGGGAGTTAATTAAAGCGGTCAATTATATGTCACGTAGAAAAATAGGGGCATTAATTGTTTTTGAGCGTAATACAGGTCTTAATGAATATATTGAATCAGGTATTGCGATGCACTCTCAAATGAGCTCAGAGCTGCTCATTAATATTTTTATACCGAATACACCACTGCATGATGGAGCTGTTATTGTTCGTGGAGATTCGATTGCTGCTGCTGCCTGTTATTTGCCTTTATCGGAGAACCCTTTTATTAGCAAAGAGTTGGGGACGAGGCATCGAGCGGGAATTGGCATCAGTGAGGTCGGAGACGCTATCTCCATCATTGTCTCGGAAGAGACGGGACAAGTGTCACTGGCGTTAAATGGGCAGGTAGTTCGCGATATTAAGGAAGAGTCGCTCATTTCAAAGTTGTTTGAAGAACTAAAGCCTAAAGTAAAGAAAGAACTGCGTTTGTTCTGGAAGCGGAAGGGTGAGCAAAATGGATAAGTGGCTGATGAACAATACAGCGGCCAAAATTATCGCACTTGTGCTCGGAGTATTGTTGTTTGCTGTTGTACATAAGGAAGATCCAAATACAGTGACGCAGCAATCTCTGTTTGAAACCCGCTGGATTGATTCTGTTAAAATAAATACGATTGGATTAGATGAACAACAACTGGCGATGCGAAGTATGAGCCCTAGCGATGTACGCATTCAAGTAAGCGGGAAACGTACAACTATCACTTCTGCACTGCCTGAAGATTATAAAGTTGTACTTGATCTGACAGGATACGGTCCTGGTAAGCATAGTATCCCTTTGAAATATGAAGTGCCGCTTGGAGTAGATATGCGTTCGATGCAGCCTTCTTCCGTTACGGTGGTGCTGGAAGAGGTACAGACCAAGCAGTATGAGGTGTTGATCAAGACCGAGGGAAGGCCAGCGGATGGCTACAAGGCAGGAACGCCGATCGTGAGGCCTTCAAACCGTGTTCATGTGACACTGCCTACTTCTCGTATGCAGGAGATCAGGTCGGTCAGTGCCATCGTTGATATTAGCAAGGCTAATGAATCGGTTCTCCATAAACAAGTAAAGCTGACGGCATTTGATGCAGCGGGACGAGAGGTTAAGAACGCGATTATCACGCCATCAGTGGTAGAGGTGGAAATCCCGATTACAAAGCCATTTAAGACTGTTCCACTTCAGTTGAACGTCAGAGGAAACTTGCCTGCTGGATTGTCGGTTGCTGCACTGGAGCCTAACGTGAATCAGGTTACTTTGTATGGACCTCAAGCTGCGCTCGATTCCATTGAATTCTATGATGTTCCACAATTGGATGTCTCGACCTTCTCGGCACCTGGTACCTACAACGTAAATGTCAAGTTGACGTCGCCGCCAAACATTGAGAAAATGGAGCCAAGTACGATACTTGTTAAGGTGACCATCGCTCAAGATAAGAAGCGGGTCATCGAAGGCGTGCCGATCACACTTACTGGTGTCAACGATAAGCTGATTACTAATATTACGGAACCGGCTTCCCGTAAGTTTAACGTAACAGTAGTTGGCTCACCGAGCGTTGTGGATGCATTGACGGTCGATGATATTCAATTGATTGCCAACATCAATGACTTGCCTCCGGGTAAGCATGCGGTCACGTTGCAAGTAAACCTGCCACGTTTTGTCCGTCTGGCGGATGGAGAGAGATATACGGCGACAATTGAGATTAAGGATAAGGACGTACCGGCCACGACTGACCCGGTGACGCCGCCTAATCCGACAACCGACGGCCAACAGCCTGAGGGAGAGCGCCCAGCCACAGGGGGAAATGTTCGGGACACAGACAGCCATGAGAATGAGCATTCTGGTGGGCAAGACCATCCAGAAAGCTAACATCCAGATATACGTAATGGGATTAAATATATAAGACAAATAGAAATAGATACACTAACATTAACAGTATCAAATACATGTGGGTACAGAAGTAGATCAAAAAGATCAGGCACCATGTAGGTTTGGTTTGTGTTAAATACGGTAAGCATTCTGGGTCAGAATAGTATGAATTAGAAGGGGATTATCAACATGGGGAAATATTTTGGTACAGACGGTGTACGTGGTGTTGCAAATCAAGAATTAACCGCAGAGCTAGCCTATAAAATCGGCCGTTGCGGCGGATATGTGCTAACAAAGGAAGTAACGAAACCGAAGGTATTAATTGGGATGGATACACGCATCTCCGGCCGAATGTTGGAGGCTTCCTTAACAGCAGGTCTGCTTTCAATAGGCGCAGATGTCATTCAATTGGGTGTACTGTCAACGCCTGCTGTTGCATACTTAACGCGTACACTGGGTGTGGATGCAGGAGTAATGATTTCGGCTTCCCACAATCCTGTAGAGGACAATGGAATTAAATTTTTCGGTCGAGATGGCTTTAAGCTGCTAGATGAGACGGAACTGGAGATTGAAACGCTAATTGATGCGGCAACGGATGAACTTCCTCGCCCTGTAGGTGAAGGTTTAGGTACAGTTACTGTAAACACGGATTTGAAGTGGGAATATTCGAAGTATTTGAAGACAACAGTCAAAAATTCGTTCGAAGGACTCCGGATTGTGTTGGATTGTGCACATGGCGCAGCATATGAGCTTGCACCACAATTGTTTCGTGATTTGGGTGCAGAGATTATTACTATCGCGGCGGAGCCAAATGGGTTGAACATTAACGATCATTGTGGCTCGACGCACCCTGAGCGCTTGCGTGAGGAAGTAGTTCGCCATAAGGCGAATCTTGGTTTGGCTTTTGACGGCGATGCGGATCGTCTGATTGCGATTGATGAATTGGGAGAGGAAGTGGACGGAGACCACCTGTTGTTAATTTGCGGTGATGCTATGAACCGTGAAGGTCGCCTTCCTGCAAGCACGATTGTCACTACGGTCATGAGTAATATTGGCTTCTACAAAGCGACAGAGAAGTATGAGTTAAAGTCTGCCAAGACAGCAGTTGGTGACCGGTATGTCATGGAGGAGATGCGACGTGGTGGCTACACGTTAGGCGGTGAGCAATCCGGCCACATCATTTTCCTTGATCACGGAACGACTGGAGACGGCATGTTATCTGGCATCCAATTGGTCGATACATTAGTGAGCAGCGACAGATCGTTGTCACAAGCGAAGGCTATGATGCGGAAGTATCCGCAGGTACTTGTGAATGTCCGTGTAGGTGACAAGAGCAAGTATGCTGGAAATGCCGCAATCGAAGAGGTTATCGCTGCTGTAGAAGCGGAGCTTGGAGATAATGGCCGAGTATTGGTACGTCCGTCTGGTACGGAATCACTCATCCGTGTTATGGCAGAGGGACCAGAAGCAGATGTTGTAGAAGCTTATGTGAAGCGGATTGCAGATGTAGTCATTAATGAATTGCAATAATATATATTAATTATCGTTCTGAAAGCTGTGTTTCTCTTGGTGGTAGTGCTAAGAGAGATGCAGCTTTTTTTGGTTGTGTATTGCCATTCGGAAGCGGGTTGCATATAATAGAGCATATTCCGCCTGTCGGGAGCATGTGATGAACTGCCGTGTCAGTCTTGCTCCAAGTCAAGAAGCCGGACGACGGTCGGAGTAGGTAATACCTATTCATGTATAGAAAGGCAGGGTTGACTGCATATTAGAAGGCTTATCGCAGGATAAGCTTGCCATATAAGCGCCAGCACTTGTACGCTACGGACGGCAACCAGCGACAAGTGGACGAGGTGGAGGTGTTCGAACCTGTTCGGCGGGGACCTCCCGGTGTGCCAACGGCACCGTAACGAGACAGCGGAAATCAATGAGGCAACTTGTTGGACAACGCACTCGATCTTGGTGATGTATCTTTTTGTTTATTGGTTGACTTGCGTCTACTTATGCATGGCGTAAGGGATAGAATCGTAATGTGTTACAAGATCAACTATGTTCACATATACGTGAAGGAATCATTTATATAGGATTAATATTTTACTAAATTAAATGGTCTGCCTAGCATATACGCGCCTAATCGGAATCGAAGCGGACTTCCAGTGGGGAAGTGCCGTTAATGTTTGATGGTGCTGTCTATGCCTTAATGGCTGAACAGGTCAGGTGGACGATGTATAAGAGGCGAATGTGTCAAAGGGCGACACATTATTTAAATATGCCTATATGACAGGTTCCGGTATTCATGTTCGTTTTTGTCAGACTGGAACAAGTACAGGTTGAACTTTTGAGCATGATAAATGTTTTATTTGGTCATGAGCAGCCAAGACAACAGCATAACAGCTCCAGTCTGATGGAGAGCCATTAATCTGGATGGATAAGGACCAACGGACAGGCTGACGATTCGATTGCGCTGCTATGTGCAGACACACAATCGGAGGCTATGTATTATGTGTGGTATTGTCGGATATATTGGAGCTCGTAATTCGCAGGAAGTATTGTTGGATGGATTAAGCAAGTTGGAGTATCGCGGCTATGACTCCGCAGGGATTGCTGTGTTTACGAATGAAGGACTACAGATTCGTAAGGCGCAAGGAAGATTGGCTAACCTGGCAACACGATTAGAGGATGAACCTCTTGCTGGGGGAGTTGGTATTGGCCATACGCGTTGGGCGACACATGGCAAGCCATCGGATGAAAACTCACATCCTCATACAGATGCAACAATGAAATTTTCTGTTGTGCATAACGGCATTATTGAAAATTATATGGAACTGAAAGAGGAATTGATGGCACAAGGCGTGCCCTTCATATCAGAGACGGATACGGAAGTTATTTCTCACCTGATTGCCCGTGAATATGATGGTGATATTGTTAAGGCAGTACAGCGCGCAATTACTTACATTCGTGGAGCATTTGCACTGGGTGTGCTGACTGAGTACGAACCGGACCGACTTGTGGCTGTTCGTTGCGCCAGCCCGCTTGTTATTGGTATTGGAGAGGGCGAGAATTTTATTGGCTCGGATATACCCGCCATTTTACAATATACACGCCGAGTGTATATATTAAACGACAATGAGATGGCTGTATTAACTAAGGAAGCTGTCGAATTGATGACGATTGAAGGCAACAGTATTTCTCGGGAAATGATTGTTGTCGATTGGGATGCGATGACTGCGGAAAAGGGCGGATATGACCACTTCATGCTGAAGGAAATTCATGAACAGCCGAAGGCATATCGCGACACAATGCGTGGTCGTTTGCAGGAAGGTTTGAGCGGTGTCAAATTGACAGAGCTGAAGGTGCTGACCAATGAGCGCTTGCGAGAAATTCGCAACGTGCAT
The DNA here is from genome assembly GCF_000425125.1 of Paenibacillus taiwanensis DSM 18679. GTDB lineage: Bacteria > Bacillota > Bacilli > Paenibacillales > Paenibacillaceae > Paenibacillus_B > Paenibacillus_B taiwanensis. The sequence goes on along the minus strand of NZ_AULE01000001.1, from coordinate 112,422 downwards.
ATTGTCGCTTGCGGTACGGCTTACCATGCAGGCTTGGTTGGACGCACGTTGATCGAACAAGCGATTCGGATTCCAGTAGAGACCGATGTTGCATCCGAGTATCGTTATCGGAATCCGATCATTACACCGGAGACGTTAGTAATCGTGGTCAGTCAGTCTGGCGAGACAGCTGATACACTGGCAGCACTCCGTGAAGCAAAGCGCTGCGGTGCTGCGGTGCTTGCAATTACGAATGTAGTTGGCAGTTCTGTCGCACGGGAGGCAGACGACACGATTGTGACTTGGGCAGGGCCGGAGATTGCGGTTGCGTCTACGAAAGCATATACGTCACAATTGATTGCATTTATGCTGTTGAGCTTGTATTGGGCGGAACAGACAGGGCGCATGGGAGCTGCTGAGCTGCGCCATCAGCTTGCTGCGATGGAAGCACTACCTGAGCAGGTAGAGAGCATTCTAACACAAGCTGATGAATTGAAGCGGGTTGCAGAAGAAATGGCCGCACACGATAATTTGTTCTTTATCGGTCGGGGCGTTGATTATGCGGTAGCTATGGAAGGCTCGCTGAAGCTGAAAGAGATTTCCTATATACACTCTGAGGCTTACGCTGCTGGTGAACTGAAGCATGGTACACTTGCGTTGATTGAAGAGGGCATTCCAGTAATTGCATTGGTCACGCAATCCTCATTGGTGGAGAAGATGATTAGCAACATCAAGGAAGTGAAAGCGCGGGGTGGTGTTGTTTATGCCGTCACCGACAAAGCTCACGCTGAGCTTGTGTCGAAAGCGGTAGACGGTACGTTTGTACTGCCGACGACACTTGCACATTTAAGCCCGGCACTGTCGGTTATCCCATTGCAGCTAATCTCCTATTATGCTTCACTTGCTCGTGGCAACGACGTAGATAAGCCGCGTAATCTGGCGAAAAGTGTAACGGTTGAATAGGTTTAGCTGATGGTAATTACAAATTGTCCAGTGATAAAAAAGTCGTGAACTAGTAAAAAAAGTCATGAACCAGTAAAGAGAGTCGTGAACCAGTAAAAAAAGTCGTGAACCATCTATGTCAGTCCCGGTGATGCAAATGCTCATCGGGACTTTATTATTTATAGGGGGTATTTCGAATGGAAACACTAGGCCGACGTATTAAGAAGATCAGGAAGCTCAATGAAATGAATCAGATTGATTTCTCTAGTAGAGTGGGGATTTCACAAGCTACGCTGAGTGAAGTGGAGCAAGACAAGTACAAACCTTCGGTTGAGATCATAATTTCAATAGCTTCTATATTCCATGTCGATTTAGCATGGCTTGTGCTTGGGACTGCAAGCTCAAATAATAAGGTTATTGGTGTGAATGAAGTCAATGAAAAGGAAGCAGATTTGCTATTGTTATTCGATAAATTAAAAGCAAATGACCAAGACGAGATTATTGCATTTATTAAGATGAAATTGAGTCGATACTAATTCGAATAAATGCTATCTTCGTATATACTCGAATTAGTAATTTTATATTAGGGTAAGCGTAAAATATTCTCCACTCACTATTTGAAAATAACCCATAAGATATTCTTCTTGTATACTATGTAACAGCAAGACCTAACTCGTAAAATTTTTAATGCACTTGGTCAAATAAAATTTGAAAACTGGATGGTTAGTAAATAAAAAAAGGCTCTTCGCTATACTGGTGGTGATATACGTTTACTAATCTAATAGAGCGATTTGACATGGAACCTCTGCGGGGATGAGTACTCGCGAGAGCTTCGAAGCACAAGTATTTCGCGATGCTAGGCAGCATATCATGCCTGCTTCTTGACGAAAGAAAATAAAATACTAGACTGAAAAATAAAGTACTAGACTCGGAAAATATATTTGTAGACTGGGAAATTAAAGTATTAGAGTGGCGAAAGTGTTAAACTAACGGGCAGGATAGTTCAATAGTTTCGCGAATATCCTACATATGTATTTACGAAGTTCGTGAATAAGACGTTATCTGAAATAGCCTAAATACTTACTCAGAAGGGGAGGTCAATAGAGGTATCTTGGTGCGTTTATTTTCTTATGAATAAGTATTCTAAATAAACTGGAGTTGTAAAATATGATATTAATAGAATCAAAAAGGCTAGTAGTGCGCCAGTTTAAACCGGAGGATTGGAGAGATTTGCATGAATATCTATCTCAAGAAAGTGTTCTTGAGTATGAGCCTGGAACGGTAAGTAATGAAGAAGAATGCAAAAGTATAGCGAAGGAACGATCAAAGGATAACCTTTTTTTAGCTGTATGTTTGAAAGATACTAATAAAATGATTGGACATATATATTTTAGTCAGAAAGAGCCGAGAGAATTCCTTACTTGGATGATTGGATATATTTTTAATCCTTCATATTATGGACAAGGATATGCGACAGAGGCTTGCCGAAGGATATTAAAGTACGGCTTTGAAGAATTAGGAGCACATAGGGTGATAGCTTTATGTAACCCTGAAAACATAGCTTCATGGAGACTATTAGAACGTCTATCGATGCGCCGTGAAGGAATTTTCATGAAGGAAGTATTTTTTAAAACAACAGGAAACGGACAGCCTGTCTGGCAGGATACCTATCAATACGCTATCTTGAAAGAAGAATTGTGAAAAAAGATACATTGAAAGTAATTCAAAGAAGAGGCAAAAAACTAAAACGCGACTACCGACATATATCGGCAGCCGCGTTTTGCTAACGGGCAGGATAGTTTAATGGTATGATAACGGAAAGTGCAATGAGGAGTGTTTCAAATGAAAAATTGGATTCCATTGAGCGATGATCAAGACCACTTTGTATGGGATAATTTCTATGAGTCCTTCAATTTTAGACCGAGTGTTCATAGTAAGGATTGGCCATCTTTTACCTTGCCGAATCCTTATATTACCTACAAAATAACCGATTATACGGATTCTGACCTTGATGATTTAGAGGAAAAGTGTGTTAAAACCCTCAGAGCATTAACTGAACCGAGTGAGTATATCTATGCCTTAGACTGGCAACATGAATCCTTCTTTTATAATCCACACTTAGAAAAGGGGTCAGCGGACTGGACATTATCTTTTTATCCAGACGGCGATTATTATTTTTTCTTGCAAAAAGATTTTAAGTGGGGATACTTGGGACACCCTTGGGAACACACTATTACTTTATTTGGAGCGGAGTTAGTACGCCAGATCGAAATCAACAAGCCATCATTATTTGGGGCAGTCGTACGAAGAAGTTAAAAGGTACGCCTCGTTCCACTAACGGTACACTATAGTTCAATTTCATCAAGGCTGCCACATGGCAGCCTTTTCTCAACTAACGGGCAGGATAGTTTCAATATGATGGAGAATTCCAGATAAAGAAGTATTGCGGAAGGGGATAGATCGCTGAGTCGAGAGATAGTAATAAATCTGCCTATAGAACCGCATGAAGTACCAACTTTAAGAGAGTTAGTGGGATGGGACGGCAGACATGCTGATTACCCTGCTATATTTGAACGTTGCAACTTTTGGGCTGGTCTTCGAGATGAAAAAAAACATTGAGCTTATAGCATTTGGCTATGTTGCAGGAATGGGATTGCAACATGGCTATATGGAGGACATAATTGTGCATCCTAAATTTCAGAAGAGAGGAATAGGGCAAGCCTTAGTGAAGAAATTACTTCAAGAGGCGGAGCAGTTCGGGTTAGAAATTGTGACGTTGACATACGATTCAAAACACACGTCATTCTATTCAGAGAGTGGATTCACACCTTGTTCCGGAGGATTATGGAGGAAAAAAGACTAAGCTAACGGATACGTTAGTTGAATGACTACAGCGGCAGTCTAAAACTTTATTTTTTCCAGTCTTGGTCCGCTGCTGCTTCTTTTTATGATTCAGTCTAAAAACTATTTTTCAAAAGCTGATGATTCATCAATTCAAAACAGCGTTAAATCAACAACTCCAGTCTAAAACTATATTTTTACCGAACACTTCTCCAAATAAAATCGCTGTTTATCTAACCCATGAGGAGTAGCGAGGAAGCAAAAAAAGGGGGAGACCTATGGGATTATTCGATAAACTTTTCGGGAACAAAAAGAAAGATGAACAAGAAGAAAATCAAAACTCTTTCGAAGAAATGAGAAAGCTGAATGATAAAACAAAAGATGGTGAAATGGAAGAAGAAAATGGAAACAAGAAAAAGGGATCAGGTATTTCTATCAACCTCAAACCAAACTATGAGAACGGAAGTATTACAATTTCTTCTTCTCATGTTGGAGTATCTACTGGTAGTACCGCGACTGATTTTTATGTATATGAATGGTTCATCAAAGAAACTGGCGAGATTTTTTATGTAGGTAAAGGCCGAGGAAATCGTTATAAAGAATATCATACAAGAGCTTATGAAGCTGAAAAAATTCGCAAGCAATACGAAACCGACTCTCGTTTTGTTTCAACTGGATTAACAGAGGACGAAGCTATTGAATTTGAAAGTAAAGAAATGGCTAGGGTGTTAAACGAAACAAACGATAGATTAACAAATCGTGTAATTCCGTTGTTTGTTAATCGTGCTAATGGTTATTCTCGTAGCCCTAACACACCCGAATTAAAATTTGAAACTGCTCCTGTGTTATTTGCAAATGAAATTGAGGAACATTACTTCGGACAAAAGGCAAGAACCTTTGACGAAGTAGAAGACAAGAACTTGAAAGCTGTTGTATTCATTACACGCAATATACGAGATGAAATCAACGTAATTTACGGTGGAAACCTAGAGAAGTATCAAGACGAAACTAATGCTCTTCTGATAGGAAGTGGGAAGAATATACTAAGGAGCAAATATGCTAAGTCCGTTAGTGCATGGATATATGTAGGCGACGATGAAGTCCAAAATTATGAGATAGATCAACAACAAGCGTTAGAGAAATTAGGTAGAAACATACCTACATATCATCTGATTGATGTATGGAAGTTTCTAAAAGAACAATATGGCGCTGTTGTATTAAAAAAGAACGAATCTTCTTCTATTAACCCCGTTCACTTACGCGTACCTTTATCTGAAATAAAGAATATACACAACTGGGATAGAGGTATCGACGAGGGTATGCCATACTGGGAAAAAGGGGATAAAGAACGTAAGATGGGCAACTTAGAAAAAGCTATCGAGTTGTTCGATAAAGCAAGATATAACGGCTACAACGCACCTGCGCTATACATATCGTATGCTATGGTGTTTCGTAAATTGAAAGATTATGATAACGAAGTTGCTATCATAGACGAGTGTATTGAGCGCTTACGTGCTGAAAAAATAAACGTGAACCAAAATATCATTATCGGCATGAGAGACCGTCGAGCAAAAGCGCTAGAATTGAAACAAAAGTAAATGGCATACAAAGGGTTCCTTAACGAGGGAGTTTTAAATTTCCAAACATTTCAATCTGCTTTTACACATTGAGCGACAGTAATTCGGTCATTGCAATAGGTTTCAGTTTGCTGAACCCAGTCATGTAGACCAGGATCGGTGATTCATTCATAATTTTAAGTTGGGAATGTCGGCTTTACTTCGAATTATTTTGTATTCTAGCTCTTCCTTGATCGTTCGGGTCGTGCAATCTTAAATTTGGGTTGTTTTTATGGGGTTTAGTTTCAGTGCTCATATTATAGTTCACCTTCTTCGTAATCCATAAAGAGTATTTCTCCAAACCGTTATTCGTATGAGAATATTAGGTACTAAACTAACGGACACTATAGCTTAACAAGCGCCAGGATGAGACTGCCGACATGAAGAGGCAGCCTCTTTGAGCTAGCTGCCATTAAGATCATACTTATTCATTTGATAAAATTGCTTTTGCAGAACTTGGATATACTATTAACTACTACATGGACTGCATCGAAATTGATCGGTAGCCTCAATAAGATGAACGGTAAACGTGATGAATGCTTGCCTAATAGTGTGATAAACGAAGAGACCTGTCAGGTTATTGGCGGGCCTCTTTGTTATTTTCCTGTCTGGCCAAAGAGAATAATGATTGTCCATGCACACTTAAACCCCAGTACTTTGACCCATTCAGATGATGTTTCAGCAAGTGAACTTGTTGCGCGATTTCAACAAAAATAATCTCTGTTAATCTTGATATGGAATATACATTATTGTCATATTCCCATCTTACCGCTGGTTTGTTATTTATAATAATAATCCACGCTATTGACATTTTCTCATCTAGTAGAAGGCCCTTGGTCTTATTCGTAGGAAGTAATATGATCTTATCTCCATATTGTATAACACCTTTCTCATACAGTAACTGAAGTGTATTTGTTTTTCGTGTTTTCTGCTTCCTGAGATGCTTCACATCCGACTTAATGATTTGGATGAATTCATTAAATGGGTCGTTCTGTGAAAACAAGTATGATGAAACACCGTGTCTTTCACCAATGTTCATCGAGAAATTTGCATCAGGTAATTTGCGATGTATGATATCAGCTATTTTTTCATAATAATCGTTTGAAGTTCTTAAATTGTGCCAGGTCAGCAGATTGATTTTTTTACCTTCAGATGCTATTTCGAATATCCAAGGCTGCTGATCAAAAATCCATTCCATGTCATTTATTATCGTCGTAAGTAGCCTGTTAATTGTTAATGAATGTTCTGGTTTCGTTGTGTCAGTCTCTATTGACAGCCACCCTGCCTTCATCAATACCCTTTTATTTCGGGGACTAGTTGTAAAGTTAATGCGTAATGATCCTTTTAAAATAGCATCCGGGTCTCTGTAGGAAAATCTTGCTCCACCTGAAAAATCCTGATGAATATCATTGAAATAACTGACTACTGACTTCCAGTTACCAGCAATTACTTCGTGGTAATGCTTATAGCCTAATATGTTTTTGAGCATGCCAGTTAAAATGTCAAACTCCTTTTCAGGAATCCTTTTGGAAAGCTCGTAATTGAAGTCATCATAAAGATTCTCGTACTCACTGAAATACGGTAAATCAATCGGTGTAAGAATAGAGTTGATCCTTGAAAATAGCCCCTTGATCTTGCTGTTCTTTTCCTGGTGATTGAAAAGTAACCACGGAGGAATACCCAAAAAATCGGCAGTATCCCTGACTCTCGGATAGCTAACTGTCCTGAGGGTTTTATTTATTTTGGATGGCCACCGAGTTGTATCATTAATGGAATCGCACAAAAAACGAACAGAACAATCAATACTTTCTAGTAAGGTTTTTATGAGTTCTAAATCTACCCACTCTACATAAGCTTTTTCAAACTCTTCTCGCCATGTGGCATTATCTGTTTCATATGTATGTACACTCGTACTCATTCTCATTGTCCCCCCATCAAATTTGCGCCATAAGTGGATAATGTTGCGCCATTCCTATGCCTCATCATTCTTTATACTACTACTAGTAGCCATCAGAATGATAGAAGCTGTAATACAGAGAAAATAATATATCGATTTACCAATATATATTGTTATTGTTCTAATAAATATTGGATATTACTGTGGGTATGGAGGGTGAAATCAAAAGAAAGAGGGGGATAAGATGAGTAAACGCAGGCGTATTATTACGCAGTCCGTAATTGAGAGGAGACTAAAAGAAGGCAGGGGAAAAGGTCATTTCGCCGAGTATAAACCTTGGCTCACCATTCATGATGTACCATCCCAGGGAGTGGTGACTCGGACAATGGGATGGAAGAGCAATCGACTTCATCACTACTTTTCCGAGCATTTTGAGTTGGCACATCACTATCAATTGGAGTGGTCTTCTAAAGTTTGTGATATTCGTGAACAGTATCCACTACTGCCTTTGGAAAAGACGTTATATATTGCTGGCAAACTTGATGTAAGACACCCCGTAGATCCTAAATCAAAGCATCCAATCGTTATGACAACAGACATGCTGTTGACAGTTCATGATAATGATGACATACGTTTTGTGGCTCACTCCATAAAGCCAAAATCAAAATTAAATAAAAGAGTTCTGGAGAAGCTAGAGATTGAGAAATCGTATTATAGAGATATTGGGATCGAATGGGCACTCATCACTGAGTATCAAATTAATTATGATCTCGTTAAAAATGTTGAATGGCTTCACGCGGCAAGACAGATCGAGGGGAGTCAGGTCACACCGAAATTAATTGAACAACTCGAGCCTGTCCTATTCAATGCGATTGAATGCCAAGACAAGCCGCTGGCTAAAACTACATTAGAATTGGACTGCAAGGAAGGTCTAACGCCCGGGACAAGCATGTTTATTGTAAGGCACTTGATAGCAAACCGGTTATGGATCATCGATATGAACAAAATGATCATTCCTACTCTTAAACCGTTAAAAGTTTTTCATAACCATTATCAAATTGGAGGGATAGGTCATGAATTTGTTCGTTAATAACCTCTTTGATCGACGGGATCAGGAAGCCAAATTAGTAGATTGTGAAAGAGTGCTATGGATCAACCATGAGAAAGATGTTGTTGTGGTGATCTCAATTATCGATAAGAGGGGGGTTCCCCGAATGAAGAGCCTTTCTGCAATGCGGTTGGAAATTGATAATGGTACTTTAACAAAACGTGAGCATGACCCCTATTCTAAATTTATGGTCCCCGACGAAAAACTGACCCTTAAGGAGATTCAAGTGAGAGACCATGCTTGGGGACTTATAAGTGAAATGGTTGAAATAGAACCTAATATCTTTAACCCGACGGAAAGATACCAGATGATCAAGAAGGCAATTAGTGAGACTGGAAAAGGTAAGAATCTCTATTATAAATACCTTCACTATTATTGGACGGGAGGCAAAATGGTAAATGCTTTAATTCCGCGCTTTCGAAACTGTGGAAAGCCAGGCTTTAAAAAAAATCCAACTCAGAAAATGGGTAGACCAAGAGAAACGAAAAAATCGGTCAGTCCGGAGATGGAAGGTGTGCTTGTCAGTGAAGGGACCCGCAAGATATTCGACAGAGTCATCCGAGATATTTATCTAAAAATCAATCGGCGGGACTCCGTAAAATTTACATATGTTCAGATGCTGAAAGATTATTATGCGATCAATACTGAGATAAGAAACAAGGTCGAAATTCCAATCATACCACCTGAATACAAGGTACCAAGTATCGCACAACTACGCTACCATATTCGGACCCATTATTCCAAGCGAACAAAATTGATAGCTAGAGAAGGGAACGTAAGCTTCAGTAGAGATTTTCGGCCGTTGTTGGGTTCTGAGACCCGAAAAGCAACTGGACCTGGCCAGATATTCGAGATAGATGCCACAGTTGCGGATGTGTATTTGGTTAGTTCGGATGACCCGAATTTGATAATCGGAAGACCTGTTGTTTACATTGTTGTGGATGTATGGGGTCATATGATCGTTGGGTTTTATGTAGGATTAGAAGGACCATCTTGGCAAGGTGTAATGATGGCAATCGAGAATACGGTTGTAGATAAAGTCGAATTCTGTGCCCAGTTTGATATTTCGATACAGTCTGATGAGTGGCCCTGTCACTATATGCCGGAGAACTTTTATGCGGACCGTGGAGAAATGGAGAGTAAGAACGCAGATTCAATGGGAAAGGCGTTTGGAATTAAACTTAAAAATGCGCCGCCATACCGCGCGGATTTGAAAGGAATTGTTGAGCAACAGTTCAGGACTTTGAATCTGACGCTTCAGCCTTGGATGCCGGGAGCGATAAAGAAGGAGTACACCAAGCGAGGCGGACCGGATTATGTGCTAGATGCTAAGCTGACGCTTAAGGATTTTACGGCCATGTTTATTGAAATGATACTCTATCGCAACAACTCCCGTTATATGGAATATTATCCTTTGGATAAGGCACAGACTCTGGACAGAGTTAGGCCTGTAGCACGGGATATTTGGCTTTGGGGAGTCGCTCACAATCACTTTCTCAAAGAAATTAACCCTGACGTTGTTCGATTGAATGTGCTGCCTGAGGCGACGGTAACTGCAAGTAGAGAAGGGATTTATTACGAGGGAATGTATTTTGGCTGCGAGGAGCTTATTCGTCAAGGATGGTTTGTGAAAGGGAAATCTATTAAAACCATAATTGCTTATGACAGGAGATGTATGAATCAGGTTTATGTTAAAACAGATAATGGAAAGAGCTTTATCAAATGCTTCCTGTTAGATAAGTCCTCAAGGTATCGAGATCTCTCCTTAGAAGAGATTAAAGAAATACGATACTATGAGAAATTAAATCGTAGCATTTATCGCTCTACGGAGTTACAGGATGAAGTGGCACTCAACGCAAAACTTGAGGCAATTGCAAAGAAAGCAAAGCAACGGATGGAAGATGAAAAGGATGCCTTCTTGACTAATACCGAACGAAGAACAGGTATACAGGCAAATAGAGCGGAAGAACGTGATAAGATCCGTAAAGCTCAATCATACGAGTTAGATAAACCAGCTGGAATCGCTGAGGAATTCGATGATAATGTAACCTCAATCGAATCGTATCGACCTAAATCTAAATTAGGTTTACTGGCAAGTGTGAAATCCAAGGAGGATAAAAGTCATGGCTAGAAAAATGTTGCAGGAAGCTAAGTATCAGTACTCCCCAAGCCTAGTAGGCCGGCAAGTAGAAGCGGATTACTTACCTCAAGACATTGCCGGCTACAGAGATAATCCATTTATTGAAGCATTACCTCCTATTTTCGAAGACCAATGTGTGATTTCAAGTATTGCAAAATACCCTGATTATGACGAGGAACAGCGTAAACTTGGTAAACAGACAAGGTTGCATCTGGTTCAACAGATTTCTGATTACGTTGAACCATTGCCATCACATCTCCTGGTCGAACAACGATTATCCAGGCTAATTCGCCATGGTTATAAGGCGAGAAATCCATTTTCACCAGAATCGGTTCGTCAATTCCATGTAGGATTCAAAAACATTCTGGAAGCAGGTGTAGATTCAAATGGAAAGAATTTAGCTGGTGTTCGATCAACAGCAGCAGGGTTTGCAATACTTGGCGTTAGTGGTCAAGGTAAGACGACTGCCATCGAAAGTTCTTTGTTACTATACCCTCAAGTGGTTCATCATGTTTCTTATAAAGATTTGCCATTTATCCGCAAACAACTGGTATGGCTCAAACTAAATTGCCCCTTTGACGGGTCCCTGAAGGGATTATGTTTGAATTTTCTCCAGGCGATGGACTCGCATTTGGGGACAAATTACTTTCAAAAGTTTGCTTCTAAAAGATCTTCCGTCGACATACTAATACCAGTCATGGCGCATCTAGCGACACTTCATGGACTTGGAGTGCTAGTAATAGATGAAATTCAGAATTTGAGTTTCATGAAAAGCGGCGGTGCCGAGAGGATGCTTAATTATTTACACAGCTGATTAATACAATCGGTGTTCCGGTAATACTTATTGGCACATTTAAGGCAATGCGGCTATTATCCGGATCATTCAGTCAAGCTAGAAGAAGCACTGGTCAAGGTGACCTTATTATGGACCGATTGGTGGAAGGAGAGGAATGGGATTATTTCATCGATTCTTTGTGGAAATATCAATGGACTGCCAAGCCCGCGCTATTAACTGAGTCTATTAATAAAACGATGTACCAGTTGTCTCAAGGAATTGTTGATATTGCGGTCAAGCTATATATGTTGGCTCAATGGGAAGCAATGGAGGCTGATGAGTCAAAAGACGAGAGGATTACCGCAGGGCTTTTGAAATCTGTGGCAAAACGGCATATGCAGCTTGTTCAGCCGATGTTGAAGATATTGCGTCGAAATGACCCTGATCTTCTGTCTTTGGTGGATGACCTTTACCCTGAATGGAACGTGTTAGATCAGTATCTCAAAAAATCTTCAGAGAAGGTTAATCTGCAAGGTGAAATTAGGTCCAAGCTCAATAGAGAAGACAAAGTGGAGTATGATCAGAAGAAATATATTGAGTTGGTTAAGACTGCTATAGATTTTGGCGGATCATCCGAAACAGCTGAAGAGATAGCACGGCGAATATTACACTCCCATGAAGCTGAGAGAGATCTCATAGATTTAAGGAAGCAGGTAGTAGAGATGGTCTCGTCGCGTGCCGCGGCGGAGATTGGAAACGAGTCAGAGAACATGGAAGAATGTAAGAATGAAACAAGGCCAAAATCAACGAAGCGAAAGCAGCCTCTAAATCTGGATGAGGATGATCTGCGAAACGCATTACAGAATGCTGATGGAGTAGACGGAATCTACGACAATTTGGTAGAGATGGGGAGCATACCTTCATCTGACGATATTTCAAAGTTGATTGTTTAACATTGTACTAGAGGAGCTCTAGATAGGGAAAACTGACAATAGGATCTTGTGAAAGGGTGATTCTATTGCTAGCTCATTTTCCTTCTCTTTATGAAGACGAATTACTGTATAGCGGCATAGCCAGGTATCATTTACGATCAGGAAACCGTACACAGAGACAGACGATTGAGGATTTGTTCGGAGAGCGATTGGTTTGCGCGACTGCAGATCTCCCGAGTCATCTTGGCCGATTAGCAAGCCGGTTGGAGAAGCAATATACTGTTGAGCAATTAATTCGGTATCATACGTTGTTCCCATATTACTCGTTTTATTTACATGTTGAAAAATGCGCACAGACTAAGTTGTTGATGGTCGAGGAGACTGAATTTAGAATTATCCATGCAAGTCTGGGCTTATTAGCAGGACAAATTAAGTCTCCGAGCCATCTAAAGTATTGCTTACTATGTTATCAAGAGGAAAGTGCACGGTTAGAGCCATACTGGCATCGCTCTCACCAACTTCCTGGTGTTGTTATTTGTGAGAAGCATAAGATACCACTGCTTCAAAGTACAGTCATGTATTCAACGCGTGATCATAAATTTGCTTTTATTCCTATTTCACATATAAACGAGAGTAGCGGTCTGAGTTTCAAGATTGACCCTTCCTGGGTGAGTCATCTTCAATTTCTTGCTGAAAAGTCTGCATTACTTTTAAAATCACCTTCAAATCATAATGCTCCTAATTACAGGAACGCGCTGTATAAAAAGGGATACCTCACTGCTGGAAATAGAAATAGGCACAAGAAGCTAATTAATGATTTTAGAAATTTTTATTCCGAACAATTGCTTGATATCCTTCACTGCGATATTGATGTCGAAGGAACAGATACGTGGCTTCATAAATTGGTTAGAGGTGACGGGGAGATTATACAGCCTTTGAGGCATCTGTTACTATGCAGATTTCTTGGTGAATCCATAGAGAGAATGAAATCATCAGGGTACTATAGACCGTTCGGACAGGGGACTTGGCCGTGTTTGAACAAAGCTGCCGTTCATTTCGGAAATAACGTGGTCGATGAATGTAAAATTACTCGGTGCTCAAAAACTGCTCTTCCTGTCGGAACATTCACCTGCTCATGTGGATTTGTATACTCCAGAAGAGGACCAGATACATGTAAGGATGACAGGCTAAAGATTGGAAGGATTAAAACATTCGGAGAAGTGTGGTTATCTCAACTGAATGTGCTTAACCAGACTAACAAATCACTACGTGAGAAAGCTACCATTTTAGGTGTGGATCCTAATACTGTAAAGAGACAAACTGAGTTGTTAAAAGCTGCTCTAACAAATATGGAGTGCAATGTCTATTACCGTGATGCTGTTGTAAAATCCCTGCGAAAGAGTAGGCTCAATAAAGGACATGCTGCACCCAGAATCGATTGGGGAAAGAGAGATGAACTTCTATATAGAGAAGTGAAGAGTGCCGTGCAGAAACTCCAAGCTTTAGATGCGCCGCTAAGAATTACTGTCAGCTCGATTGCAAGAGCAATCAATACGAGTATATTGTCAAACAAAATTCTTAAGAAGAGTCTAGATAAGTTGCCGGCTACAAAAGAGTTGATCCAAGGATCTATCGAAAGCACTGAGGAATATCAAATTCGAAGATTGCTATGGGCTGCAAAAATAATTGAAGGTACAGAAATGGCCACAGGCTGGCGAATATTAAAGCTTGCGGGTTTGAATTTCCCCTTAAGGCCGCCTGTTCAAGAGAAGTTTAAAGAACTTTTAGACAGAGGAGCGTAGAGCATGAATCAACTGGCGTATTTTCCAACTCCGCTTCCAGGGGAGGATTTTCGGAGCATTTTGTACCGCTATCACGTGCATGTAATGAACAAAGAAATAATAAATACGAATATCGACTTGTTCGGGGCGAAGTCGGAGTTTGCATTATTCCCAAGAGGACTAGGGTTACTCATTAAAAAACTACCTCAGCAAGCGCTCCTTTCTACTGAGACTATTATAGAAAATCATACATTATTACCATGGTTCCTCCCCTTTCTTCCTGATAAGCATAAAGACAGGATTTTTAATGAAATAAAGATAGGAGGAAATCTGAATGAGAGCTTCGTTGGTAAATTAGCCGGTAACAAGTATGGGAGATGTATAGATGTTGACATCAAGTATTGTCCGATGTGTATAAAAGAAGATGAATCTAGATATGGTACAGGATACATACACCGTGAACATCAATTTGCCTTTATTCACAAATGTACAAGCATGATTTGCATTTAATTAGTGAATGCAGTTGTGGTTCTAAGCTTGGATACGAAGGGATTAGCGGGGAATGTAAAGCTGGTCATCCAGTTATACTTGATGAGAAAGAAATTGTTAGTGGTATTCAAGACCAGCTGATCGCTGATCTAAACTCGATTATTAGTAACAAGAACGTCTTATCTTTGGATCTTATCCGGCAGCGGTTATTTGAGCATCTTCACTCAAAAGGATATTTAACAAATGATGTTAAGACTCGTCGGAAAACTTTGGTTAAGGAGTTTCTCCAGTATTACTCTTTGGATGATTTAATGAGTGTGGGATTGACTCAAGAGTATATAATGCAAAGAAATACTGTTGAAAGAGTGCTATGGAATGACTCAATCGTATATATCAATCTTCCTTTCTTACTTTTGCTGTTTCGATTTATAGGTAAATCCTTTAGAAAATTTATTTTGAGATCTTCCCCGTATGCGTTGCAAATCCCTTTTGGTTACGGTCCATGGCCATGTCGCAATAAACATTGCCCGGATTATCTGAAGTTAGTAATAAAAAGATGTAACCGTATTGATAATATGTATAGAGGGCTCACTGGAAAGTTTTATTGTCCAACTTGCGAGTCGGAGTATGCGTTACTCTGGAGCTGGACGAAAGGGTACAATAATAAAATGCCTAAAGTGTGCCTATCGGCGTCCAAAAGAGATGAAAGTATTGAACTGTTTAATAAAGGGAAATCAATTGAAGAGATAGCAGCACGACTATACTGCTCAGTGAATGCAGTTAAAGGTACTCTTAGTAAGGTTTTATTCTCAAATATTGAAAGTTGTAGTACTCTTTCAGACAAACATATGTTACAAAGAGATGCTTATCGTGCTAAGGTAGAGACAATTATTAAAGATAATCCAAACTGCAGCAGGTATGAAATTTGTCGGAAATGCTCGAGACCTTATCAATGGTTGAAGAAGTTTGATGCTGATTGGTTGGAAGGGCAGCTGCCAAAATCGAAGTCTAAAAATAATTATGACTGGAATAAAGTTGATGAAGTACTCTCGAAACGAGTGAGGGAAGTCTCTGAGTTGTTAATTAAATCAAACCCTCCTACAAGAGTAGGAACATACTCCATCCTAAAAGCTTTAACGAAAACAGACAGTGGTCGGATTAAAAACTATATTAGAAATTTACCTAAGACAAGCAAAGTCTTACATAATGCTGCAGAAACAAAGGAGCAATACCAATTACGGCATTTACCAGCGTTAGTAAGACAATTAAGAACTCATTATAACTATAAGGAAATATCGATAGAGACTATTCAATCTTATCGGAGATCGTATAGAACTATACCCGAAGAATTAAAAAGGATCTTAACTTTAAAATTATTAGAACTTTAGATGGTTAATGTGGGAAACGGAGGGGGTTGTCCAGAAAGTTCAGTCAAAGCTGTTTGCTGGACGCCCCATCTTTAGTGAACAATATTTTGCTCCGATATCTCCCCGTAATTATTAGTCAGATGAAGAAAAATAATAAGAAGGGATATTCATTAGAAAACATAAAGACATCTAGTCCAATGTATAAGAAATATACAGGAGAACTAGATGTAAAGCCAACAGAAAAAGTGCATGACCTGATATAAAAAGGATGAGCATAGCGAACTATAATTGCGCTGCTCATCCTTTTTATATGCCACTATGGTTGGGTTTATTATGGGTATTTCTGTGAATGAAGTAGGATTTTCTTGATTGATGTCGAATTTTTACAGTAAACATATAGTCCGTTGTACATAAGGTTATAGCGAGGTGTCTATGGATAAGATTATTGAATTAATCGAATTTGGCTATGAGTGCGAATATCTGGACTTCAAAGAAAGACAATACCATAAAGACAAGAGTATGGATTTACTAATGGATATAATGGCGATGGCTAATTCACGGCATAGTGGAGATAAATTCATCATTATTGGAGTCAAGGATCGACCAGAAGGTAAGGAGATAAAGGGAATAGATCCGAAAGAATTTATAGATTCATCTAATTATGTGCAGTTGGTTCTGAATAATATCGAACCGGAAATACAGTTTGATTATTTCAGATATGTATACAAAGGCGCAGTGTTAGGTGTTTTTAAGATTTATAAAACAGAAAATAAGCCATACATGATGAGGAAGAGATTTGACAGACTGAACGAAGGGTATTGCTTAATTCGCAAAGGAAGTACGAATACAGTGGCTAAACGCAGCGACTTTGATTATATGTATTTAAACAAAGGACAGTTCGAGATAAGATTTCTAGAACATGCCTTATACGCCGTACATGATACAGAAGGTTACGCATTTATAAAAGTTGTATTAGCGAATACAACTGAATTGCCTATTACGATAATCGGGGGCACGTTGTTCATCCGCAATGATTATGGAAAAGAGTTATCAAGACATCAAGTGTATGGTTTGGATGAATTCATGGGAGCGGACTTCAAATTATCATTGCCGCCAAAATCAGAAGTAGTTGGACACTTAATGGTTGGTTTTCTATCATTAGACCCTTTTAGACTAAATATTGATGAAAACGGCGTAGGTGCTGAACAATTTGATTTTGAGCTTCTGCTAGTGGATGCACGAGAAAAACGATGTTCTGCAACAATGAATAATGCAAGTGTTTTTGTAGATGGCGACTTTCTTTGGAAGGTGAAAGAACAGAAGGGAATTTCACATAAGTTTCGGACGCATAGCTGATTTAATAGCATGTGAGTATCAAAACTATCGATCTAGTATTCTATTTAAAAGAGGATGGTTAACAGGTATTCTATATGGAATTTGGGGAGAGCTCACTATGAAGATGAAAAAACTTTATATTAGGAATTATAAAATGTTTAAAGATGTTCTGATAAAACTCAATAGTGGTTGCAATATTTTTGTTGGCGATAATAATTCTGGTAAAAGCACATTACTTGAAATAATTCAAGTCCTTCTGAGTGGAAGAATAAATAATTCGTCCTTTGAGCGTCAATTTAAGGCATCCTTTTTCAACTATGAATCTCGCTTCAATTTCAAAGAAATTATTGCAGATCCTTCTCAGAAAATTGAAGAATTGCCTTCTATAGTTGTTGAAGCTTATTTCGAGAATGATGGCAATAACTCTGGATATAAAGGAACAAATAATGAGTTTGGTGAAGACTGTCCGGGCATTCGTATGAGTGTTGAGTTTAATCCTGATTATTCACTTGCATTTCAAACGATGTTAGAAAATGGAGAGATTTATGATATACCAGTTGAGTTTTATAAAGTAAGTTGGAGAGATTTTGGTGACAATCCAATTATATTTAGAACTTTTCCAGTAAAGGTATCTCTGATTGATACTACACAAAAAGATTATGACTCAGCAGTAAATAAATTTATTAATTCAAGAATTACTAACAATTTATCTGATGATGAAAAAGTACATTTAACTAGGGCATATAGAAAAATGAAACACGAATTTAATAACAATCCGAACGTTTTAGCCCTTAATGAAAGGTTAGCAGTAGAAGAAAAACTTGATGATAAAGCTATTAAGTTTGGTATGCAGGAAGATGTGCTCGAATCATGGATGAACGAGGTTTCAATCGAAGTCGAGAATATTCCTTTTGAAGATATGGGGTTTGGTACTCAGAATCTAATTAAAATGGAACTCGTATTTAAACAAGATACTGAGAAATCTAATATAGTATTGTTCGAGGAGCCTGAAAATAATTTAGCATTTGGTAATATGTCACGTCTGATTTCAAAAATAAATCAAGATGAGAATAAACAGGTCTTTATATCAACACACAGCAGTTTTGTAGCAAATAAATTAGGCCTTAAAAATATAATTCTCCTGTATAAGGGAAACGCAAATCAGCTGGATGCTGTAACCCCTGATACTATGGATTTTTTTAAAAAATTGCCCGGTTACGGGACTGTTCGTTTTCTATTGGCAGAAAAAGTGATATTGGTTGAAGGGCCGACTGATGAATTAATTATTCAACGCGCTTACAAAGATGTTCACGGAAAGCTGCCAATTGAAAATGGAGTGGATGTCATTACAGTTGATTCATTAGCATTTAAAAGATATTGTGATTTAGCCATTTTAGTAAGAAAACCATTACGAATTATCACGGACAATGATGGAGATGTTCAACGAAATATCATAGATAAATATAAGGAATACATCAAGGCACATAGTGATTTGATAGCAATAGATTATGAAACTAATGAAACACTTCATACACTTGAACCTAGTGTCCTGGCTGTCAACTCAGTTGAAGAGGAAGTCTTTAAAAAGTTTAAACGGGTTATCTCTAAAGGGAATTCAATGGTCAAAAAAAATGTAACAGAAATAGAATCTTTCATGCTTAACAATAAAGCTGAATGGGGGATGAGGGTATTTGATTCAGATGAATGTATCGAATATCCTGCGTATATTAAAAATGCGATACGATAATACATTGGTTATTGCTTGTGCTGGCTCGGGTAAAACATACGGAATGTGTAGTGAAGCAAAGTCTATAACTGAGAAATCCACTAAGAAAATATTGATGCTGTCTTACACGAATAAAGGTGTTTACTCAATAAAGAAAGAGTATGCGAAGCAAAATAATGGCGTACTCGATAAAAATGTTGTTATAAGCACATGGTTTCAATTCATATTAAAAGAATTAATTAGGCCATATCAGAGAAGCTTTTTGGGAGTAACCAGTCAAATAAAGTCTTTTGATTTTTCTAGGACATATGGTGTTGATTATACAAGAAAAAAAACCGTGTCGTATTTTTTGAATAAGAACAACGATGTAAAAGCTAACAACGCTACTGAGTTTGCACTTCTCTTAAATCAATTATCAAAGGGCGCTGTCTTAAAAAGGCTTGAGGAAACATATGCATGCATCTATATTGATGAGTTGCAGGACCTGGTGGGAAAAGATATAGAACTCCTTGAACTTTTATTCCTTTCATCCATCAAAACTCATTGTGTCGGAGACTACAAACAAGCAACTCTTAAGACCCACAATCCGAAATCGGATAGAAAAAAGGGTGGTATGCATGTTTTTAGTTATCTTGAGACTTGCAAAGAATCACATCAAATAAACATTATTAAAAATAACACTTCCAAACGATTTGTTTCTGATATAGCAAACTTTGCGAATCTGGTATACCCAGAGGACCCGATTGTTGGACTGCTAGAAGCCGAAGAACCGGCTATCGGGGTTTTTCAGATTCTTCAAGCTGATGTACATGCTTATATTGAACACTTAAAACCATCTATTTTAAAATACGATGCCAGAACGACGACCTTGGGGTATCCTTCGATAAACTTTGGGGTCAGTAAAGGGATGACGTTAGAACGTGTTTTAATTTTCCCCAATAAACCACTTTATTCATTTTTATTGGATCCCGGTAGTCGATTGAAGGCTCCGGATAAATATTTTGTTGGTGTCACTCGAGCAAAGTTTAGCTTGGCATTTGTGGTTGAAAAATTCGAGGCCAACACATACTTCTTTGAAGATAGCATGAATTTAGGTGATAGTGAGATTAAAGTTCTAAAATTTGGGATTTAGATGATACAAGACTTAGGGCACATATACCAGGAGGAACTCAATTGAAAAATTTGTCTCAACATCAGGGGAAATGATGTCCTTTATTTTGTTATTAGGGCTATGGTTCAAGATAGCTGCAAACTCTCAGATGTTAATTAAAGAAAGGATACTTACTCATGCCCCCTGTACTAATAATAACTCAATCTAAAGATTTAACTGTTGATTATCTTGTCAATCAATATAAAGAATCGGTTACGTGGCTAAGAATAGATGTCGACCGATTTGGAAGATATTGCTTTGAAGTTCGAAATAATTACATACAAATTAGCGATTCAGTATCAGGATGGGAGATTAAGAATAATGAAGTTCAAGGGCTATTATACCGAAAGCCCGCATTTCCAGAACTATCTGCGTATAATCCCTATTATATTCCTATGATGCAGAAAGAGATATTAAGCCTTATTGATGGAGTCGCTGAATCATCTGGGCAAAACTGTCTTACTAGACCCTCCATTTTAAGGAGAGCAGAAAATAAAGTGGTTCAAATGAATTTCGCAACCTCAATTGGTTTTAAGCTACCTCAAAGTTTAATTACGAATGTAGCAGAATCAGCGGATAAATTTATTGCGTCTAACCCTTCGGTTGTTAAACCGTTATCAACTGGCCGTATTAGGACAATAGAGGGATGGGAAACCATTCAAACAAACATGGTAGTGTCTTCAGAGCCGATTGACAACCTTGACGTTTCGCCGGCTTACTTTCAACATTATGTAGACAAAGTAGATGGTGAATACCGAGTTACCATCATTGGAGAATTTGTTTTTGCAGTACGCATAGAATCAAGCAATATGGTCGACTGGAGAAGAAAGGGGGCTAGAAATAATTATCAGCTCGTCGAATTACCCCAACAAGTGTTGGATCAATGCTTTAAATTGATGAAACAACTAGATTTGGCATATGGTGCATTTGACTTTATTAAAGTTGGGCAAGAATATTGTTTTCTGGAGGTTAATCCAAATGGACAATGGCTTTGGTTGGAACAACTTTTAAATATTCCAATATCCCAAAAAATCGTAGATTACTTGATAAAGGGGAGCTAACTCAATGAATAAACCAATTAAATGCTATGCTTTTGCAAAGAGTTTACCTTGGATATTCCCCTTTTTTAATCTTACAGATGATGCTAATTTCGGGACGTTAAAACCAAATTCCAAAGAGCTAAGAATATCCCTTTTTAGTCTGCACTTAGGTGTGTCAGTTATTTACATATTAACATTTGGTTTTTGGCGTAAAGGGGTTCAAGGAGCGGAAACCCCTTTTTCAAAGGGATTTAAGTTTTTTTATAAACTTCACATTTCACAATATAAAAGAGAATATTCTCAAGAGAAAAAGGATGATTTATGGTCTAAGCATGATACTTTTCTTAGTGGGAAAGACAAGTCAGAACATATCGCTTACAAAGAGACCTTAATGTATAAGATGGATCAGGTAAAAGAGAGGAACAGCAAGACATTTAATAAATTATTAGCTTATCTTGCTGTCATTGCTTTTCTTGTTCCTATATATGTCCCACCTGTTTTGCAATTACCGGAATTAATTGAAAAGCCTTTCTGGATCGCTCTTTGTTACTTTTATCTTAGTGTCCTCTTGCTTTATAATTTATACAATTTCGTTTCGCTTTTTTTTGGATTTATTAAAGTAAAGTCGTATGAACAATTTTCATATGCAAAGGTGAAGAATTCGGAAAGCCCAGAAAGAACATTTATTAATGGCATTTATCTAGAATACCAACTCCGGAATAATGAAAATACTGAAGATGTTTCACTAATTTTAAATATTGAAAGCTACGTAAAATCTATTCTTATTATCAGCTTAGTACTACTAGGCTTTCACCTGAGCGTTGGTATTTTTGATGAACAGTCTCAAATACCTTTTTTAGTTACAAGTAATAATCAAACTTTGCATCTGGATTTAAGTAAATCATTGTTTGCTATTCTTAGTGATCAAAAGACAAATCTGCAAGAAATTGAATCTCAATTACTAGAAGACAAATTAAAGCGAATTATGTTTATTAAAACAGGTACTACTCATACGGATAAGTATAAAAGTTTACTAGGATTAATACAGACATATAACGTTCATAATATAGATGTTATAGAAGTTCAAGAGAAACTTCATGGTTTATCTAAGGACGGCCATTTGGTAGTAATAACTGAAAGGAGGTGACAAACATGAAAAAACCCTACATAGCCCGGTATGTAAATATAATGACTTCAGACGACCCTTCTATTATCACAGAACAAGTTGAAAATACAGACCCAGACGAAATTAAACTAAGTAGTGACGATTTCAAAAGGGAGACTGCACAAATTGAGGTTTCAGACCCGGACGAGCTTGTCTTATATAGTAGACGTGAAACACGCTCCATTGAGAGTTCTGAGCCTGATGAACTTCTGTTTGGTAAAGAAAAAGATGGCAAAACAACTTTTGTTGTGGAAAATACAGACCCGGACGAATTTTATTTTCATTTATCATAAAAAACGGCCATCTTAATCAAGACAGTTTTTGAAAAGAATCTAGGAAAACAATCATTTTAAAAGTCTTGATCCTGAGCACCTGGCATGCCTGTAAAAACCTTAGGCGATATAACGCCTGTTCAGTATCGTCAAGAGCTCTTAAAAAAGTTGTTTGATTTACTGTTGACAATCCATATTAAAATCTTCTTAGTTCTGGGGTAAGTAGAGCATTCGTCACCGGGTAGAATCCGTTCTTAGTACAAGAATCTAACTCCAAACGATGGAAGTATTCAAGATGACAGGGATCAAAATATCTTTCAATTCTAGGCAGCCGGTCGTCGGGATTTAACCGGCGACTGGTTGTTTAATTTTGATTAAGTGCGAATTAAGATGCTATTGCAGCTGTATTTTCCTATGTTGAACGGAACGCGAAACAAGACTTCAAGAGGCTACACCAACATGCGCGGCAGAGCAAAGCTTCCGAATATTACAGTATAACGCAAATTAATTGTGGATATAAAACCACCTTTTTGAGATATTTTTCACACTTAAATGGTCAAGTATAGTGAAAATGGTATATTGATGCCTGATATATAAATTATACTAATTCACATTATTAAAGGTTAGTTCCAAGTGGAGGATCAAAAATGGATGAAAATTTGCTTGAGAAAGTATTTGATGCTGGTGCAAATACGATATGGGCTGAAATGAAAAAGTTGAGAGGACAGGCTTCAGAATAGAAAGAAATAATGAGAAGGAGATGGGTATGGGAACTAATTCAGAATGCTTCTGACTGTACGCCTAATGATAAGAAGACAAACATTAATATATCAATTAATAACGAAAGCAAGCTAGAATTTTCTCACAATGGAGTTCCATTTACCTATGAAAACCTAGTTGATTTAATAACACAAATATCTTCAAAGGAAGGCGATGTCGAGGAGAAAACAGGGAAGTTCGGAACTGGTTTTATCTCAACACATTTATTATCCGAAAAAGTTACGATAAGTGGTGTACTTAAAAAGAGCTCCAACATGTATATGGATTTAAATTTATTAATCGATAGGAGTGGAACTTCATACACAGAAATAAGAGATAATATAAAGGATACACTGAGCTCACTTGTGAAGATGAAACAAAATAACAATAATGAACATAATACAATGATGCAAAATAGATGGAAGACTAGCTTTAGTTACGACTCGAGTAACTCTATAGAGACACGAGAAGCTATTACGGGGGGGTTAACAGATTTGAATAAGTCGGCACCCTTTGTATTAGCAATAAATAATTCAATCTCATCGATTATGTATAATGGAATTGAATTTACAGTGGATTCTGAAATAAAAGTCACCGAAGGTCGGCTAATTAGAATAAATAAAACGTCAAAGGATAGAATAGATCGATTTAATATATTGATTAAGTCAGAAGGTGAGTTATCAATACTCGCATTTGTTCGGGAACAAAAATGGAAGAGTCACTGAGGTATTACCTTTTCCAGATAAAATACCGAAATTATTTTGCAATTTCCCTCTAGTGGGGACAGAAGAATTCTGCTTCCCAGCTATTATAAACTGCTCAAAGTTCGATGTTGAGAGAGATAGAAATGGAATCCTTGAAGGTAATCAAGAAAATAGAGAGTATCTCGAAAGAGCTGTAAAACTATATGGTGAGCTTTTAAATATAGGTTGTAAAAATCAGTGGAAGAGCATGTATAATTTATGCCATCTTTCCAAATCAAAAGATTCAACTGTACAAAAGCATTTTAGGACTGAAATAGTAAATATATATGAGTAGTTACCGATTGTGGATGTTAATTTAAATGGGAATTATAGCGGTTATAGAGCTGCATTGAAAAATAACACACAAGATTTAATTGGAATACCGAATTGGTATGTTTCAGAAGAAGTAAGTAATGAATTCTGGGAACTAGTTAATTCATATGCAAAATTCCGTATCCCTACAAAAGATACATACTTAGAATGGTATAAAATTGGTCAAGTCAAAATTGATATACCCTATATTAATAAAGAAATGAAAAATAAGAGTTTAGAAGAGTTTAAAGGGAAGTTTAATGGAAACATAGATCCGCTATATACATGGTTGAATAAATACTACTCCTTGTGGATTAAGATTAAAGGTGAGGATGATTTTACTCAAGATGCATGGGTTCTAAGCCAAAATGACAAATTTATAGAAGTATCAAAGATTTCACTCGACGACAATATAGATAATGTATTAAAAAAAATAGTAAGTGATTTAGGTGACAATTTAATTGAAAGTCTGCTGGTTAGAGAGGTAAAGCTACCAGAAGACATCATAAAAAAGAAAATAGACAATAGAGTTGTAGCAAAGAGAATTCAGGATAAAATTAATCAAATTCTCTCAGATGAAACCCTAAATAATAAACAAAGAAGTAATGAACATCAGGGTATTTTTAATAGGTTAACTAATTGGTTCCTTGAAAATCCTAAACCGAGCGAAGAGCTATTTGATCAGCTTTATAACAAAAGGAATCTTCTTTCTACGCCAGAAGAGAATATAAGAAGATTAAAAATTGCTGAAAAAATAGAAAGTAATAATATCGAGTATGAGCAATTAGACGACATGATTAATAACCATCATAGAATCGCTGAGTTGATCGATAATTTGAGTAGCATGTCTGGTGAAGAAATAAGGTCTCGATTAGTACATATCTCATCAAATTCTAGTTATGCTCGTGAGAAGTTTAATTCGATGTTAGAAGAAACAATTGAAAAAGTATACATTTATTTAAATGATATAAAAAAATATCATCTTGCTGAATCTCTAGAAGATTGGATAGAACAAAAGTACTCAGAAACAGTTTTTCGAGCAAAAAAAGATGGAAAAGAGATTAGAATAGTTATTCGACCTGGTTATCAGAACAAAATAATTTTTTATTATGATCAAGAGATTGAGGCTCTAGATGATACTAACTACGAATTATGGACGTATGATGGTCAAGGAAATACACGAATGATTACTTTAGGAGATATACTTAGAACAACCGAGTTTACTGTAATTCCACTTGGATAGCATATAGTCAAAAACGCCATATTTTAGGGAGGGTGTATGATTGACTTTATTATGAAGAAAGTAGAACAATCGGATAGGAATAGCATTATATATATTCACCCAGTTTCTTCAGAGGAAACGATAAGTAAATATATCGGCCTTTTCAAATTCAGAAGGAGGATTTATCGTTTTTGGAGTAAAAGATGATGGTAAGAGGCTAATGCTTAGAAAATTTGCATTTACTATCGATGAAAATATGGTTAGAAGCTTCCTAGCCGAACATGTTGAGTTTTCAATTGTAACTTTTGAGTATCGTGGTACAACATTAGCCTGCATTAAAGTAAATAAGAGCAATGTTGAAATAAAATCTAAGAACGTTACTTATATTTTCGATAAGAACATGGAGGTTATAGAGTTGTTGAAAACTAAAGTGTTTTTATCGTATTGTCACAATGATAGTTGTATTGCTGATATATTTGGAACAAAAAATCTTGGAGAATACTAATGGAAGAGTTGTAATCTCAAGGGATATTAATAAATTGAAATTCAAGGATGGTCTTGATGAATATATGCAGACTATAAAAGACCATGACTACGTTATTTCTATTGTTACCGATGGATATTTAAGGTCTCTTAACTGCATGTATGAAGTTTCAGAACTTATGAGGGATAGTAATTACTATGACAAATTATTGTTCGTTATAATGTCTGATAAGGATATAGAGCATTATGATAATAAAAAAACGATAGTTAAAGCCGATGTTTATTCAATCAATAGGTTCGACTATATAAGCTTCTGGGAAGATGAAAAAAGAGCGATCGATGCTAAAGTTGAAAAGATTAAGAATCCTGCACTCATGTTACAATTGGCTGAAGAATCAAGAAGAGAGTTTATAATGCTGAGCGTAGGTGCTTTTATAGAAAAATTAAAAGATGGGTTAGGTGTATCTTTTCAAAACATGTACTCATCGGATTTCAATGAATTTGCTTCAATTCTCTTGAATCACAATAATAAGACTTAGTGGTTTTTTAAATAATGTTCATCGGCTAGCAATTATCAAGGGATTTATTAGATAAAAACTAAATTGGGAACTGCAGGTTCAAGCATCTCAAAGCCTTCGTGAGCATCAAATCCAAAGGGGCTGTCCCCTAACTGGGACAGTTCCTTACAATATATGATGTTAGCAGACGTCCTGATTATGGTTTCAACTTTAGATAACAGGTTTCCAACTTTCTTTTCATGGTAATATCTAGTGGTTCCAAACTTTCTTTTTTTCGCTTTTATCACGTACTCTGGCAAACACAATAAAATCAACAAAAATGGTTCACGACATTTTTATCACCCAACACAAATTGTGTCAGAAGAAAATAAAGTGTTAGACTGAAAATTATCAAGACCTAAACTTAAGGGAATCAAATAACATAAAGGGTTCTACATATTATGCATAACTAATATGTGGAACCCTTTATTTTTAACTGTCGTTCCTCGTTAGTTCAACGTCAATTACCTTGATTAGGTTTCTAACTTATGAATCGAATACTTCCCTATTTGCGTAACAACATTTTGAATGGAAAATCACCATCTGAAGCTACCAGCTTTTCCATCACCTTGTCACGTAGAAATGGTGCTTTTTCTTTATTCGCTTTAGTTAAAGCTATTTCTAGTTCCTCTTTTGTAAGTTCGGTGCAGTACGCCGGAGTTCCTGGTTGTTGTCTCCACGAATCGCTTAAAGAACCGCTATCTACGGCATCGAAGCCTAGTTCGTTTGCTACACCCATGATGATTTTTTTATGGGATAGGTCATTGTCAGCGTCGACCGCTATAGCAATGCGTACATCCGTCCCTTCAGGAGTCCCATGATGCTCTAGCGTATAGGCTAAGAAATTGTTGAATGCTTTAAAAATTGGTCTTCCTAAATGACGCTCTTGGGACTAGATGGAATTCTGCTGTTCCAGCCATCTCAAAATCGCTTTATTTGATTCCTCCGGCTTTTCTTCCTGGATCCAATGACCGCAATCCAGATTGACAACTTCCACATTGGGCACGAACTTTGTCAGGTTTTCAGACTTCGCAACCATATCCCGATCGCCGTAGATCATGAGGGTCGGCTGCTGGATGATTGGGTTCACCTCCGCCAATAAGTGCCAGTTGCGGTCAAGGTTCCTGTACCAATTTATGCTGCCCGAGAACCCTGATGTTTCAAAAGCGGAGACGTAAACGGCCAGCTCGCTTTCGCTCATTACGGGCTCACCGAGCGGTGTTTCCGCGTTGGCGAGATTGATCAACGCCATACCTGGCTCAGGTGCTCTGAGAGGCTCGTTCTTCCGGTACAGGTTACGAAGGAACCTGTACGTATTGTCTTCGAATACGGCGTCCGCGACGCCTGGCTGTCGATTGAAGTGGACGAAATAGAAATTGTCGCCAAGTATTTCTTCCATGAACTCGATCCAGGGTTTTTCTCCGCGCTCTTGGTAAGGCAAGCTCAGATTTATCACTTTATTAACGCGGTTTGGATGCAACAAGGTCAGTCCCCAAACGACGAATGCACCCCAGTCATGACCGATAAAGGTAGCGTCTTCGTATCCGTAGTGATCGAGAAGGGCGACGAGATCACCCGACAAGTGTTCAATGTCATAGTCTGTTACTTCGGTTGGACGGGATGAGTTGCCATAGCCCCGCTGGTTGGGGACGATGACATGGTAGCCCGCTGCAGCAAGAGCGTCCATCTGATGGCGCCAAGAAAAGGCATGCTCTGGCCACCCGTGGCAGAGTACAATAGGTTTTCCTGCGTTTTCTCGGCCTGCTTCAAACACTTCAAGTTCCACACCGTTGACTGAAATAAGGGTGGGTTTAGGAAAATTGGTTGAATTAAACATTGAATTAATACCTCCTTCTTGTGATACATGTAGTATAATCGATAAACGATGACATCATATTGTCACCGTTCTGAAATCATCTAAAAAAGAGGGCAATTATGGACAAAGTGGAGAGACTCATTTCAATTATCATGATATTGCTGAAAAAAGAGGTTGTTGCGGCAACGGAATTCTCACAACTATTCAATGTCTCCAAAAGAACGATCCTTCGCGATATGGAAACATTGGGCTTGTGCAACATCCCCATCTACTCTGTCATTGGGGTCAAAGGCGGCTTCGGCATAATGGATGAATACAAGGTGGATAAACGCTTATTAAGCAGCTCCGATTTACAGAATATATTAACTGCGCTGGGTGGATTGGAACAAATTCTTCTTACCGAAGAAGTTGAAAGAACGATAAAAAAAATAGAGGCAATGGTTAGTCCATTGTCTCTTAATCGTTCCATTCAACTATCGTTTTATGATTGGGAAGGTCGATCCGAAATTCTTGAAACCGTAAAGACATGTCAAGAATCCATAACAAAGAAAAGGCTGGTTTCGTTTAATTATACAGATAAAGACGGGGCTGTAACGGATAGAATGGTTGAGCCCTATGAGCTGCATTTCAGCGAATCGAGTTGGTACTTGAAAGGATTCTGTTTACATAGACAGGGATCTCGAACATTCAAGTTATCCCGAATCGATCATATTTCTATGGATGAACGCGCGTTTCATCCAAGAGACGATTGGTCTGAGCAAGGACACGAAGCAAGTTATTTACCGCAATTCGTCACGATTAAGGCATGGATATCGCCTAGCATAAAAGATCAAATCATCGAAAGGTATGGTCGAAAAAGTATTGAAGACCATGGTCCTGAACTTTTATTAGCAACCATATATGTCCCTCAAAATTATATGGGATTTCAACTTTTAGCAAGCTTCGGCACTCATCTAAAAGTTGTAGAGCCCAAAACCTACGTTGATGACTTTAGAAATTATTTATCTCAAATGATGGAGAACTATTCCTGATCAAGGTCCGCTATGGGCTACGCCCTCCACAAGTAGAATCATATTTGTATTTAATCTTAACATTATATACATTGTAAACAGTAACATCGATATCTAAATAATGAATCTATCATATATAAATATAGTGGATATATGCTCTCTCATAAATTGAACATAGTATCCACTATTTATAATAGTCTAATTAATGAAAAATAAAGTGTTAGACTGGCGGCCAGTCATTAAACTAACAAGTGGTATGGGATCTCAAATAATTAGGAGATGGTTTTCCAAATTGTGATAATGTTGTGTCCGATTAGTATTTTGATCTCTTTATTTATTAGGGTATAGTAACATAAAGTAATAAAATTGTAGGGGGATTTTTGAATGCCTGATCTCTTGCTAGTGTTATTCTTGATAAACTTATCTTTATTTCTCTTGCACGAAATGGATGCGATAAGACGTTCTGAGTGGAGATTGTTTATCGTGCTTAAGGATATGGAAGATTCTAAAGCTTATAAAGTATTCACCTTTATTCACCTTCCTCTTTACACAATAATACTCTATTTACTTTTTAGTAAATATCAGACAGTTACTTTTTGGGTCCTAGATTTATTTTTAATCATACATGCAATCCTGCACCTATTTTTTGAAAAGCACCCCCGTAATGGATTTAAAAATACTTTTTCAAGAACAATTATTTATCCAATGGGAATTCTTGCGGCTATTCATTTAGTATTACTATTTAATAACTGAGTACCCATAATATCAACAACAAAGATGTTTGAATCGATAGCAATATTAAAACTCATATAATAAAGCACTGACGACTATGCTAACAAGAAAACGATTGTTTAATAAAGCAGAGGCAGTCTAGGAGTTTATTTTCTCGTCCAAGGCTGCCGATTGTCAGATGATATATAAAATAGTGAACCAGTAAAAAAGTCGTGAACCATCTATGTCAGTCCCGGTGATGCAAATGCTCATCGGGACTTTATTATTTATAGGGGGTATTTCGAATGGAAACACTAGCTAAAATTTTAATGAGCTTGGTTAAATAAAATTTGAAAACTGGATGGTTAGTAAATTAAATAAGGCTCTTCGCTATACTGGTAGTGATATACGTTTACTAATCTAACAGAGCGATTTGACATGGAACCTATGTGGGGATGAGTACTCGCGAGAGCTTCGAAGCACAAGTATTTCGCGATGCTAGGCAGCATATCATGCCTGCTTCTTGACGAAAGAAAATAAAGTAGTAGACTGGCATGGCGATTAGCAAACGGCTGAGCAGTGAGCCTGCAGCTCGAGCTCCTGATTCTTTTGGATGCACCGGGGCGGGCAGCCAAAATGAGAGAAGTAGGGAAATAAACAGCCAGTGTGATCCTTGCGGAGCTTCGACATGGTATACGACAAGCATTTGTTAATAATTCGAGTTGGATTACTTATCATATCTTATGAATCAATAGACAAGCCATTTAGGCTTTACTGATAAATTCAATTTATGCAGAATATAGCTATATGCTTTTAAGAAGTAGAAATGGGCATTGGGTTTTGTGATATAATGAGGTAAAATCTTCAACTCTAAAAACGCAGGGACTATCCCTCAAATAACCGTTGATTCCTGAGTTCCTGGATTTGTGGAAATCCCAAGAGGAGGAAAACAGAAATGAAGAAGAAGGTTGTTACGACTTTATGCGGTACCATGATACTTTTAGTGGGCATGGGCACAGGTGCTTTCGCGAGCTCGCAGCTCCAAGAAATTAAAGCGTTGTTAAACGGAGATTTAAAAATCAGAGTGAACGGGGAGATTACCCCTCTCAAAGATGGCAATGGCAAAGCGGTGCTTCCCATTACTTATAATGGAACCACGTATCTTCCGGTACGATCTGTTTCTGAGCTGCTGGATGTTCCAGTGAATTATGACGGGACAGCCAAAGAGGTGACTATTGGCGAACAGCAAGCAGGCGTTCCCGTGAAGCAGGAGGATTTTAACACCAGTCTGCATACCAAGGACCCTTCACTGACCAAATACGGCGGCAAGAATTATAAGGAAGTTCTGTACAGCGCACCTAATTCCAATATTAAATATACCATGCTCAGCCCTAACGGCAAATATAAGAAGCTTGTTCTGCAATTCGCTGCAGTCGGCAAGGAAGTGGAGTCTCTTGAAATTAGGGATGATGACAAGAATGTGCTACTTAAAAAAGTAGAGAAGATTTCGCCTAAAAGTGATCTCCAGACGATTGAGGTAAATATTTCTGGAGTAGAGAACATATCAATAAATGTGACACAAGCGGTTGACGGTGGGTTTATTATTCCGCTAGATACTTCAATTTACAAGTAAGATTAAGTAGATAAGCCCACAATGCCCGTATAGGCGTAGTGAGCTTATTTTCACGTGAGATTACATTAGATATTTTTCTCGTTCTTTTGCAATGAAGAGATTTAAATCCATCGTCCGTTAGATGTGGACAGGCTTACAGGGTATGTGTCGTCGGAGTGTCAGAAGAAAATAAAGTGTTTTCTTAGTGCTTAGGTTATGATAAGTCCCCTGTTTAAGCACTACTTGCCACCCGCGTACGTTCTTTAATAGGTGATTGGAAATGGAATATAATAAGGAGGACGTAGCCCAAGCGAAGGCGCGGGAGCGTTCTTTTTATTGAACTAACGGGCAGGATAGTTGAAACCGTAGCATCAAAGTAGGGGGCAATTATGAAAAACAAAACAATATTAGATATTAGGTATTTCGGAGTAGAAAATTATCACTTTGACATTTCTTACATTGGAGACAGATATGCAAGAAAACTGCGTGAATTCGATTTTAAAACGAGAGAATATGACCATATATACATTAATTTTAAAGATTCATTACAAGATGGTCATATAGAGATTTCACCACAGGATGATAGGCATATTTACGTTAACATCGGAGTTTCCGTTAATAAATTCAATATCTTAAACCCAGATGAAAAATTCATTTTTATAATTGAATTAACTACTGAAGCTCTACGTGCCCTTTGTGAAAGAGACGAACTTGACTTTGAAGTAGTAAAAAGGGTCAAGAATTTGATGCTACAATATTATACCGAATTGGAAATTGTTCATAAGGAAAAGGAAACGGCAAAATATAAGGTCGTAATTAGCTATCAGATAAGACCATTGAACAAGGCTTCAATTTCATTTGTTGAATATACTGATAAAATCACTGGTGTTAGTAAGAAGAAAATACTTACTAAACTTAAAACGTATACAAATATTTATTTTTTGGTTTCAACCATAAGTGTTACAAAGGACGCTGTGACATTAAAACCAAGAAATTCATCAACAACACAAGTGCATTTAAGTTCATACAGAACACCTATCCAAATTCCTATTGTGGATTTTTTTACGAAAGATGATAAGATTTCTTCACAGGTAATGTTCCGCTAACTGGGAACGATAGTATAGTATATCATTAGGCTGCCGGCACGATCGGCAGTCTGTTTAGTTAACGTGCAGGCTAGCTGGTTAGTGGTGGTAAATATTTGAAAAAGGGACATATCACATCAAAACTTTAGTGCTGAGGGAGTGAGCAATTGAATATTAGAGAGGCCCATGAAGGGGATTACCCTGAACTAAGAAAGCTGTATCTCGAATCACGGCACAATACCTTCGTATGGGACCATATTATTGAAATGACTTTGGAGGATTTCGACAAGCATACGGATGACGAATTCATCATCGTAGCAGAAGAGGCCGGTATCCTTATGGGCTTTACCTCCTTGTATTTGTCGGATAACTTCATTCATAATCTTTTTGTTCACCCGGATTGCTCAGGGAAAGGTGTCGGCAGTCGATTGCTGCAAGCAGCTGACGTTAAAATGAATAAACCGATGCGATTAAAATGCGTATCTAAAAATCATAAGGCATTGACATTTTATGAACGCAACGGATGGAAGAAGGTTGTTGAGGAAGGTCTTCCGGGAGAAGAGAAGTACTGGGTTATGGAATATAATTAAAATAAGGAGCCGCATTTGGTTTTGGTTCCTTTTGTATGGTTGTCGAGAAAGTCTC
The DNA here is from genome assembly GCF_000425125.1 of Paenibacillus taiwanensis DSM 18679. Lineage (GTDB taxonomy): Bacteria > Bacillota > Bacilli > Paenibacillales > Paenibacillaceae > Paenibacillus_B > Paenibacillus_B taiwanensis. The sequence goes on along the minus strand of NZ_AULE01000001.1, from coordinate 78,912 downwards.
GATAGCCATTCTTTTTGCTTTATATTTTTATATGACAAGATAACAAGTAACCTCAAAGAGTTTCAGACTTTATTAGTGACCAAACAGTGCATTTCGTTCAACTAACGGGACACGCTAGTTGAATGACTACAGCGGCAGTCTAAAACTCTATTTTCTTCGGACGGATAATTTTAAAGTTAGTTATTTAACATGAATGTGAGTAAAACCAACGTAACAAAACACAAGCTGCTTATTGATCCAATTAGCGATTAGGTCGATCGTGCACCATCAACTCCATTGTTTCGCTTCTTTATCATATACATGGAATAAAAGTATACTTACGATATACTGATTATTTTGAACCCATTGATTATAAATTCCACCATTCTCTTCTATAATACTTTTTACATTTTTAATTCCTATTCCCTCGAATCTCCTATTCTTGCGAGTTTTAAGCTCTACAGGATTAAAGGCATTTGAAATTTCAATAAGTAGGTTTTTTTCAAATTGTTTAATAAGAAGTGAAATCTCTTTGTCTTTAGAATTAGGTAAACGTAAGACGGCGTTTAAGGAGTTATCTATTAAATTGCCGAGCACAACGGTAAAAATGTCAGTATCTAAATCAATGTTTTCAGGAAGGAAAGATTGAACGGTCAAAGATATTCCATTGCTTTCAGCGATAGATTTTTTTTCATTCAGCAAATAATTTAGCACATAGTTATTTGTAAAGAAATAATCAGTGTGTTCAACTTTTTGGAGCGAACTTTGAAGATACTTTTCAGCCCCAGCAGTATCTCCCTGACTTAACATTCCCATTAGAACTACGTATTGGTTTTTTAAGTCATGCTTCATTGAATATAGTTTAGATTGTGATTGCTTCAATTGTTTGAAAAAGTTCAATTCTGATTCAAATCGTATTTTTTGCGTTGTAGTTTTTTCAAGCTTTTCAAAATAACTTCCGAGTGTTATATAAAGATATAGTATGCATATATTCATATATATAATACAAGAAGCAATTAATATAAATATAAAATTAGGATGATTAATAAAGTTGATTTCAGAAACTACAATTGTACTTAACATAAATACGGATATCATGGGTATAGAAATTAGAGTCATAAGGAGAAAAACATTTATTGGCTTCTTTAAGTTACGCTTTTGGAGAGCGATAATTTTAAGAACAAATAAAGCTATTAGTTTTAAAATTACCGCAATACCGGCTCCTCCAATCATAAAAAATAAATACGAAGTATAACCTTCTGATAATGAAATCGCTTTCGTAATAACAAACGAGATGGAATCGCACATTAGAAACAATAAAAGTAAGCAAATTAACCAAAAGAACTGTTTCCTTACATCTATTTGATTTCTCTTTGTGATAACTAAAAACAATATAGCAGTGAAGATAATAGTGATTAGAATGTAGGATTGTTGGCTAGATAACAAATAAAATGTGGTAAGAAAAAGAGCCAAGGATGTAACAACAAAGTTTTCTTTAGAAAACAGTTTGTAAGTGGGGGTGTTTGGAAAATAATAATTAGCCAACAATAAATTTACAACAAAGTTGATTAATGCAACGATAGTATCATTCATTATATGAAGTCTCTTAACTTCATCAAAATTTGTTTTCTGGCACTATCTAAAAATTTACGGCTTATTGGTATTTCAACCGTTTCCTTATCATTTAAGTTGGCGATAATTATATTGTTTGTTATTTGTTTTACACACCTAACATTAACGATAAATGAGGTGTGGACCTGCACAAAATTATCATTAACTTTGGATAAAAGGGCTCTTGTTTGAAGAATCGTTTCGTATATATCTGAGGGCGTGTGAATAAGTACGCTCCTTTTATTTTTTTCAAAGTAAATAATTTCACTAAAAGAAAGGCTGTAAAACACTTTGTTAAATGTAAACAAAAATTTGGAATTATCTAAATCTAAATATTTAATTGCACGATTTAAGGCAGGATATAATTTGTCTTTTGTTACGGGTTTTAAAATGTAATCAAAAGTGTTAACCTTAAAAACCTTTTCCATATATTCTTTGAAACTTGTAATAAAAATAATTGGACAAGTAAAATTATTTTTTCTAATAGTTTCGGCAACTTCTATACCCGATAAATTAGGAAACTCGATATCTAAAATAAATAAATCATATGTATTTCCTTCAAGTAATTCCATTAAACGAAATGGACTGTAGAATATATCTATCTCAAATAATGAGGAGTCATATTCTAATAGTAAATCTTCGATAGCTTTTGCAATAACAGGAACATCATCACAAATAGCGACTCTTATTACCATCATTTCACTCCTTAAATAGAGGCATTTGTAGCTATGGTGCACGATCATGTTATAAACAATAATTAATGTTTTATGATTATTATTTTACAATATAGTATATATTGAAATTCAACTAATAAGTAGATATAACGAATGGATTGAGTTAATAATTAAATTGTTATCAACTTCAGATGTGTGTGTGTCCTATAATGTGGTTGAGAGGCTTAACATTACTGCTGCACTTTTCAAAGATGTGGAGGACAAAACCGGAAATTTAGAGATGGGGTCTTTGGTGATGGCGGTAATTGAGCTCAAAGCAAAGTCACAGAGCGGTCTTATTTATGTTGCTAATAAATGGTCAGTTTCATAATATGTTTGCCCCCCCTTTTTTTTATAGTTTACGACCACTCAGAAATGCCTTCTAAAATGAAGATTAAATACTGAACCCCTTCTGTTCGTCTACAACCATCTTCCATAACTAGCTTATTTATACATTATTATTAATAGTATAAAAGATACTGTCTTCTGTATCCAGCTATTATTTTAGTATAGCTATGATGCTAATAATTACATTTAAATTGCAGTTTGTTACATCTAAGAAAAAAAGAGTTAAAGGTAGATTATTATTAAAACAAATAGAGTATCATTTCTATTTGGAATTTAATGAAAGTGATGTGACCTTATAGTTAAAGGGGGTGGAATTCAATGACAAACGTTGTTTACTCCAAACCAACAATTGAGAAAGTGGCTGGCTTTAAAGAGTCTACTAAAGGGCTTTGGACTGGTAAATACACAGATGTTTTTGGTGGACGTGCATTAATTAAAATCATAATTCAAACCTAGTGTAAAAGAGAAAAGTGGTCATTGGACAATTTTGAGATGTTCAATGACCATTTTTTATAAAAATGCTGTGTAGAGACTCATGTGTTAATTTATTTCTAATAACGATGAAAACTAAGCGAGAGGGGGGGCTATTATTAGCATTCAGTTAAAAGAAAACGCAACAAAATCAAGTCCTAAAAAAGTACCATTTCAAATACATATAAAAACGGTTTCGGTAAGCATTTTACTTATTTCTCAACATGAGTATATTAAATATTCTACAGGCGATCTGGACATATATTGTATATCAAGTGAATATCTAAAAGTTGTAGACCAGATAAAGGGAAGTAATGAATTTGAACTGTCAAAATTAGCGCTGACTCTTCAAAAAATGGTTTCGAAAGGGATCTTTGTTCTGGTTGATCATCACGAAGTTATGGTAGGAGGAGCATTATTTGATGTTTCTTTATCCTGGAAAATGTTAAATGATATTTTAATTATAAGTGATTCGGCTAGTGATATTGCGCGATACTGTGATTTAAATATATCAAAATCAGCAGTTGCATTGAATCTGATAAGTAGTCTGCCCTATTATCCTTTTCAAAATATACCTTTATGGGACGGTGTGAATAAAATCCACCCTTTTTGTGTTTTAAAATATGGAAAAACCCAGGAAGTAAAACAATTTAAAAATTGGATGTCACCAGAACTAAATAATGATGTTGAATTGACGCTGCAAAATATAAGAGAGCGTTTTTTTGAATTACTAAGAAATCATACTAGTAGCTTTGCTAATATATCTGCTGACCTCTCTGGTGGTGTTGATTCAGCCACCATTGCATATGCTTTAAAAGCACATTATGCAGACATTAAGCTGTATCATGCAAAAACAGATAGTAAATGGAATAGTGATTCCAAGTGGGCCACTATGATTGCAAATGATATGAATGAATCGCTAAATTCTTTGCCATCTATCGGTGCGTCTGGTCGGAGATTTGAAACAGACATGCCATACTCAGGATTAACGCTACCGGATTCCCCGGTTTTTTGGGCAGATACAGAGGGTTATGTTGAAAATATAGTTCATTTCAATGAGAACTATGGAAATTCAATTCATTTCACAGGTCTTGGTGGTGATGAATTGTTTACACCTATGCCAGCATATGCGTGGTCCATTGTAAGGCAGAACAGAATGAGGAGTGTAACGTTTGGCTTCCAATACTGTTTAATTACGAGAACACCATTCCTACAAGGTATATCTAATCTTATGAACAATACATCATTTAAAGAAGCACTAAAAACTGAAATAGATATTGGATTTGGCCATGCAAAACTAAGGAAGAAAGAGTCTGATTTGAATTGGTTCGGAAAAATTACGATTCCAGCATGGCTTGTAAAAGATTATCATGTTCCATGTTATCAAACTGCTATGAAAACGTTAAATGAAATTTCTGGAGCTCTTGATTCCGATCGTTCAAGACATCAAGCGCTAGAGTCATTGCTGTTTCAAAAACGTGTACTAAGCCAACTTAATGTGATTTATGGAAGTTTAACATGGATAGCTCCTTTTTTAGATTCAAAAATGATTGAGTCTTCATTATCTATACCAATGCGGTATCACTTAGAATCTGAGCTTACCAAACCCATGTTGTATCGAGCAATAAAAGGAATTGTTCCGAGCGAAGTATTTACTCGAGGTTTTAAAGGAGATTATTCATCATTTTTATACAAAGGATATAAGGAATCTGCAAAAAAAAATATTCATGCCGTTAGAGATTTTAAAGTTGTGGAGCTAGGAATTGTTGATCCAGACATACTCGTCTCTGAATTATCTATGCCAACTGCTTTACACAATCGAATTGTAGCCTTTGAAAGGCTAACTGCTGTTGAGCGATGGCTTCATAATGCAATGAGTTATTCGTCGTAAATGTGAAACTAGGAATTCGGAAAGGGGGCAATGTTATGAAAAAAATAAAAAGAGAACTTAAAATCATTGAACAGGATAATGGGGCAATGATTTTTGACAAAAGCAGAGGCATTTATTTTCAAGTAAATCACGTTGGAAGACTTTTAATTAATGGATTAGGTGAAGGAAAAAATAGAAATGAATTAGTGGCTGAATTAGAACAGACTTTTGGTTTAGAGAGTGCGCATGCAGAGAAGGACGTTAATGAATTTTTTCTAATGCTTAGAGAGGTGGGACTAGCATAATGGATATACCACTTTTTTCGGAGCAGCCAGCACAAGCATCAAATGGGGCAAAATGGCTTGCCAGAATAGCTATACTTCTATCAGCACCTCTAAATTGGCTGTCTCCAAGTATGATAGAAAAAATATTATCTCGTTTAACGAGAAAATATCCAGCAGCTTCAAAGGAACAAGTTCAGGTTATTCGTGATGCAGTATGTATAGTAAGTAAGAGATGTCGAAGTCAAGAGGGGTGTCTGAGACGGTCACTTGCGGTTGTTGTAGCCACGTGGTTACAAAGAAGATCTGTTAGTTGGTGTACGGGATACGCCCAAGAACCTTTTAGGGCACACGCATGGGTTGAATTAAACAGTATTCCAGTTGGAGAGCCGGATGATGTTAGTTTATATTCTAAAGTTATAAGTGTATCTCATTATGATGAGGAAAAATCAAAAAAAACAATGGAAAACAATAATCCTAAACCTAAAAAAATTGAACAAGATGAACGCTATGAATCGACTCCAAGAGCTAGTTTACGACAATTGTTCGCTTTAACTAAAGGACATAATGTAGAATTTTTCTGGGTATTCATATTGGGTATTGGAAGTGCAATTTTAACACTTATTCAACCAAACTTAGTGGCAGATTTAATCAAGCAATCAAGCTCAGGTTTTACAGTCAGTATGACTTTAATAATTCTTATTTTGGTATTATCCGTTTCAATGATTTTAACTACTATACAATACTTTTTGCTACAGAAAATAGGAGAAGGTGTTGTTTTTGAAGCACGAAGCAATCTAATTAGCCATTTGTTAAGACTCCCAATTTTTGAGTATGACAAAAGAAGTGTAGGGGATTTGCTAAGTAGAGTGAGCGGTGATTCTTCAAGACTAAGAATGGCTCTTATTCAAGGGACAATTGCACTAACTAGTGGATTTTTTATTGTAGTTGGAGCAGCGATAGGTTTGGCTTTAAAAGATTTCCTTTTGTTCTTGACAGCTTTAGTAACGGTAAGTCTGGCGTTTATTGGAATCGTTTTTATGAGTACGATGATTCAAAAGGCAAGTTTTCGTGTTCAACATGAACTCGGAAAACTTAGTGGACTGGTTGAACGCGACTTACATGCGATCAGAACGATCCGTTCTACAAATGCTACTTCAGTTGAAGAAAATAAAGCTAAACTACAGGCAGAGCATTTACGAAAGTTAGGAATTCGTTTAGCCAAAATACAGTCATTTATGACGCCAATTTCAAATATGAGTTTACAAGTATGTGGATTGATTGTGCTTGGTTTTGGCGGTTATCGTGTTTCTATGGGATATATGAGTATTGCAGATTTGATTGCTTTTGCTTTACTACTGTTTATAATGATTGGTCCTGTGGGACAAGTTTTTGGTGCTTTTTCTGGAATAGGAGAATCACTTGGAGCTTTTGCAAGAATTAAAGAAGTATTAAATCTTGCTTTAGAAACGGATTATGATACAAATTCTAAAATTACATTTTCACATAATGCTGCGGCACAAAAAGGGATGGTCCATTTTGAAAAGGTTAGCTTTGGATACAATAAATTAGAGTTTGGAGCAGATATTGCTCAAAAGGAAGAGGAAATGATACTTAAAGAAGTTACTTTAAGTGCAGAATACGGGAAGCGCACCGCTATTGTCGGGCCTTCTGGCGCTGGGAAAAGCACTGTTTTACAATTAATAGAAAGATTTTACGATCCTAACAGCGGGCAAATTTATGTAGACGGTAAGGATTATCGAAGCTATTCTCGTGAAGAACTTCGTAAACTTATCACTTATGTTGAACAAAATGCCCCTGTTATAGCAGGCACTTTACGAGATAACCTTCTTTTAGGAAATTGGGATGTAACTGAACAAGAATGTTACGATGTTTTAAAAGAGGTAAACCTTACCCATCTAATAGAACGTTCTTCTGAAAAACTCGACATGAAGATTGGAGAATCTGGTACTACTTTATCTGGCGGAGAACGCCAGCGTTTAGCTATGGCACGCTCTCTTTTATCAAAAGCGAAAATTGTTCTACTTGACGAATTGACATCCAATTTAGATAGTTTAAATGAAATTGGGATGAAAAAAGCCGTTGACAAGATGAGAGAGTCTAAAACGGTCATTGTTGTAGCACATCGCCTCTCTACAATAGTTGAATCAGATATAATTTATGTGCTTGAACACGGAAGAATTGTTGGTTCAGGGAGTCATAATGAGCTACTGAATAAAGTACCATTATATAGAGAGTTAGCCAGAGAACAATTTCTGGACAAAGCAATTTAAATAAATACGGTAATTCGAAAAGGTCTAATTACAGCTAGTTACTGAAATATGAAAGCAGCATATTGTTAGCTTTCTTAACCTTTTAACGACGTTAAGCTCCTCTTTGTTTAATTTAGAAACTGAAATTTTGTTAATCCAGACTAATTTATTTCAAAGGAGATATTTATATTGACGAATAGTATAAACCATATTGTCATATCAAAATTATGTAAGCGACATGGAGAAAAAAATATATTAAAAGATGTATCATTTGAAGCAAAGCAAGGGAGAATTACAGCTTTTCTTGGACCGAATGGGGCAGGGAAAAGCTCAACACTTCGTATATTGTTAGGACTGGATCGGTCAACAGGGACGGCAACTTTTGGCGGAAGCAACTATGTCACATTTGATACTCCATTAAAAGTGGTAGGAGCAGCATTTGACGGTATAGGAGGTACTCCTTCAAGAAAGGTAAAAACTCATCTGAAAATTATAGCACAAAGCAACAACATCTCTGCTAGCCGTGTGCCCGAAGTATTAAATATAGTTGGCTTATCAGAACAAAGCAATGCAAGACTGGGAACATTATCATTGGGTGAAGGACAACGTCTTGGCCTAGCAGTTGCACTGCTGGGAGACCCTCAATATCTTGTTCTTGATGAACCAACCAATGGCCTTGATCCGACAGGAATTCGTTGGTTTAGAAAATTTATTCGTCAGCAATCAGACATGGGAAAGACTATTTTGTTGTCCTCACATCTTCTTTCTGAGGTGGAAGCAGTGGCGGACGATGTAGTTATTATTAATCACGGTAAAATAATAGCTACTGGCGAGCTTCAGCATGTTATGAAAAATTTAAAATCATTGGAGGATGTGTTCTTTTCTCTTACAGAAGGTGAGGCATAAGATGAATAATTTTTCAAGAACCATTCGGTTTGAACTCACAAATATTTGTTCAAGTAGAGTGTGGTGGGTAATTTGTGCTTTAGTTGTGGTGGTTCAACCATTACTTGCACTTATCGCAGCAAAAAGCTTCGCTCAGATTGGATTAGATGCAACACCAGAAACTCATCCACAATTAGCAGAGGCTCTCCCTCCTTTGGATTATTTCGGATTTGATGCGGTGTTATTTGGGTTATTACCGATGGTTGTCTTTGGGGGAATTATAGGGGCAAGTGAATATAAACATCATCAATTACGTACAACTTTATTATGTCAAAGTAGTCGTACTAAGGTTTTTTTTGCAAAAGTCCTCGCTCTTTTAATATGCAGTACGTTAGTATCTGTTTTAACAATTTTTTTCACAATTTCTATTACGCATTTTGGTTTGGGGGAGCTGGGATTAAACCCCTTTTATTTAAGCGCAATCGCTTGGCAGTTTATTGGTTTTTCGGTGCTAGACTGGATTTTACTAACTATACTTTCTTTTGGGATTGGAATGCTCTTTAGAAATGCGATAGTGCCTTTAGTTTTTTTAGTTCCTCAGGTTTACAATCTTGGAAAGTACCTAGCACAAAAGTGGGCATGGGGGGAGTATCTCCCTGTAGCAGCAGGAAATCTTCTTTTTGCAACACCAACAGACCCTTTTGAACATGACCCATTAAAAGGCGGTATTGTACTGCTTATATGGGTAATATTAGCTTTGGGCTTGTCTTATTACGCGTTTATTCGTAGTGATGTAGGAGGAAAATACTGATGTACGCTGCGTTGCGTAGTGAGAAAACTAAATTTTTTTCATTTAACTGGTGTATTATAGGTGTACTTGGTGCCATTATCGTTCCCTTACTCTTCTTATTAACCTCCGATACACCAAAGATAGGGAGAGAAAGTGAGATACTTTCATTCTCCTTGCAAGCCCTCTATTTAGGTCAATTAGGAATTATTGTTGCAAGTGCAGGTTATTTTGGACAAGAATATTCACACTCTGCTCTAAGAACAACACTTCTCACACAACCATCCCGATTAAAATTATTATTTGCAAAGTTTGTGAATATCACCTTAATTGCAGTATGTACAGGAATAGTTTCAAGTGTACTTGGCTTAACCGTTCTTTTTTTTCAACAAGATATGGAATGGACAAGTTCTTTAATGGTACAGTTTTTTGGAAGTATTTCTCTGGGCCTACTTAGTTGGATTCAATTAGGTTTGGTTACTTCTGCTCTATCAATTATGACGAAATCGCTTATAGCACCAATCGCTATTATGTTCCCACTTATTTTAGGACTTAGTCAAATGTTGTTTTCTATTTCTCAGTTGGCAAAATTTTTACCTACACTTGCTACAATGAATCTTTTTTCGATACCTGCGGTAACCAGCTTTTTGGACAAGTGGTCAGGATTAGCGGTTCAATTTTTTTGGGTAGTACTATTATTAATTATTTCTGCCTGGTTGTTTGCACATCGTAATGTTCGTTAATAAAGTCAAAGAATGTGTAAGTGAAATAGCTTCAGCTCGTGTACAACCTTTTTTAAAAAAAGAAGTGATAAGAAAACCCAAAATCTTAAAGCCTAGGTGCTTACAAGCGGGGGGAGCAGTCGCCCAGCAGCGAAAAATTGAAGCATGTCTCATTTCGCATGAAGTCAGAAGCTAGATTGAATTTGCTATCGCTCGGCTAAATATTGGCTAGAAGGTGAACAGCATTAAGATTTCTTACAAGAGCAACGATTTGATGGATCTAGTTTCATTATAAAATGAGGCTGATGCACGGTGATTTGGCTCTTGATGCTCTCACCATCGTGCAACAACCTCATATTGTTCTGTCTATTCCTACTTTGTTTAAACTAACTGATACTCTTTAAGCAGTTGCATGATACGGGTGTGCGAAATTTTTTGCACACCGGTCATTGCGGCTAGCTGGATGGCTGGCGGTAGCTCCATATCGGTTAGTTTCTTTCCGTCCATCATTTTTGCTGTAGAATCGAGCAGAACACGGACGTCATAAGCGGAACCAAATACTTCTGGCACGCCGCGGTCAACGTCAAGCAGAGTGTACACGGCTTCCATAGCGGTACGTACCGAATATTCTGTCGTAAATACCGTGTCTCGTGGTGTTTCGGCAAAGTTACCAATAAAGGCAGCGTTGACACAACCATCAGGAACCACATTCGGACGATCTCCCGCAGCTCTTGGCATGAAGTAAGAGGTAACATAAGGCATCATGCAAGGAACGCAGTTTGCCGAGTTTACAGCAAGATCGTGAATTTCTGCTTCAGGTACGCCCATGTGGTAGAGCCATTCTTCCGTAATTTCGATACCTGTACAGTCCTTCATCGGTTTCTTGATGTAGTCACCTGGTACATCGCAATACAAGCTGTATACCCAGACGACGAGTTGGTCTTTGGGCTGGGATTTGAAGTGAGGCTGCCGGTTCAACGTAAAGCTCATTAGCCATTTTGAATCTTTTACCGTCACAATCCCGCCGGTCACGACCTTGCCGTTGAATGGATCTCGTTTACAAATTTTCTCAATATAAGGCGGAATCCGGTTATCTAGTGTTGTAATGGTAGCAGACTCCCAGTTGCTTTCCGCAATGTTGCCACAGAATTTGTCTGGACGGCCAAAGGCAGCATCTTGCTCCGCGATCTTCTTCCATAGCTCCCAGCTTCCACCGAGGGAAGTGTTCATAATGGCAGGCGTGTTGTTGTCGCCTAAAGTGGAGCTTTCGGTATTGCTGCCGTTGGTAATGAATACGAGATCATTTTCCGTCAGATCGATATGTTTTTCTTGTCCTCGCTGCACATAAACCAGCTTGCGAGCCACTTTTTTGTGCGCTGTAATTTCAAACTCAACGTTTGTCACAGTTGTAGCATATTGGAAGGTGACACCATGTTCTTTCAAATAGTTCATGAGTGGCAAGGCAAGAGACTCGTATTGATTATATTTTGTGAATTTTAATGCTGAGAAATCTGGCAGTCCGCCGATATGATGAATAAATCTCGCAATATATCTGCGCATTTCCATAGCGCTGTGCCAAGGCTCAAATGCAAACATCGTCTGCCAGTAAAGCCAGAAATTCGAGTTAAAGAAATCTTCTGAGAAGACGTCTGTAATTTTCATATCTTCAAGTGCTTCTTCTGGAGTAAAGAACAATTTAATAATTTCCAGCGAAGCGGTTTGGCTAAGTGTAAATTTGCCGTCGGTATGTGCATCCTCACCACGATTAAGGATTGCACGCTGCAAGGAGAAGTTTGGGTCCTCTTTGTTGAGCCAGTAGAACTCATCTAATACTGACGCACCTTCCGTCTCAAGGGAAGGAATAGAGCGGAATAAATCCCAAAGGCATTCGAAGTGGTTTTCCATTTCTCGACCACCACGAATAATAAAACCTCGACCGTCATCGTAGATGCCGTCTAATCCACCTCCAGCAATGTCGAGTTCCTCCAAGATATGAATGTTTTCCCCTTTCATCTGACCATCACGTATGAGGAATGCGGCTGCGGACAGTGAAGCAAGACCAGAGCCAATCAGATAGGCGGATTTGTGATCAACACCGAGTGGTTTCTTTGGACGGGCAAAAGCTTCGTAGTTTCCATTGCTGTAATACATCCTAACAACCTCCTTGAATGATCTTACACCTTCACTTTAAAGGAGTATGAAAGGAATCAAAATAGACAGCTAAAGCCAAGTGTCTAAAACTTAAACGTCACGTATCATATGTCTAAATAAGATTTAGGTTATGGTAAAATAAAAAGAAACTGCGACTATTAAGGAGAGGTTTCTTATGCATCCGTACACCAAGCATGCATTGGCTGATGCATTAAAGGAGATGCTCTGCACCAAGACTTTGGATAAAATAACGGTTAAAGATTTGGTGGAGGCCTGTAAGTTGAATCGCCAAACCTTTTATTATCATTTTCAAGATATATATGAACTGCTTGGATGGATCTATAAAACGGAGGCGTTAGGTGCTATCCAAAATAACAAATCTTATGCGACTTGGCAGCAGGGGCTCTTGATTATTTTAGAATATGTGGAAAGCAACAAGGCGCTTTGTATGAACACATGCCGCTCTCTAGGCAAAGAACATTTGGAGATGTTTTTAAATCAGGTCTTGTTTGAGCTTCTAAGCAATGTCATCAATGAGGTTTCCGTTTCCTGTGCGATTTCAGAAGAGGACAAGACGTTTATCGTACAATTTTATAGCTATGCATTTGCAGGGACGCTGCTGGATTGGATTGAAGATGGGATGAAAACGCCTTGTGAGGCGATCGTGAACCATATCGTTCGACTAATGGACGGGCGTTTTATGGATGCAGTGGAGCGATTTAAAAAGTAGTTCACTAGGAGTGTCTACAACTCTGGCTTACTCGCTTGCCAATCGTTTCTTCGTCAGCTCAGCAAATACAAGGCACTCTAGTGATGAAAAGGGCATGCGCTTAAGTGAGAGTCAGAAGGGACGGAGAAGTTTAGAGAAATCCGCCTGCATAGTTGTGCAGGCGGATGGATAATACATTTAGAAGCCAATCGATGTGAAACTAACGGACAGTGCGGGCCCTCCGAAATATTTGACAATGTACGTTCCATATGACAAGTTATGGAAGTTAATCGTGAAGCTCTTAGGCGAGTAATCGCGGTTGGCAAATTGAGATTGGTCGGCAACGAGTTGCTCCGTACCGTCCACGACACGGAGTACTTGCACGTATAGCTCGCCAGGTCCACCGGCAGTAGGATAGCCGGCCGTGAAGGAGCCTGATACGGTCAGGGTTCCTTGACCTACATAAGTTCCTGCTGTGTAGGCACTTACGGAAGTAGAAAACATCAGGAGCATTACAATTGTCATGAGCAACATCGTTAACTTTCTCGCTTTCACATCATTCATCCTTTCGAAATGGAATTCAGAGAAGGATCATATTTCGTTGATGTGTGAATGCTGGCCAGCGCTCGTATTAGTGGAGGATCACCCTTCTATCAAAGACTATATCATATCGTTATTGAATGTAAATAGAGGGGTGAAATTTCTTTTTTCTGTCGATAAGAACATAATTGAACGTAGTTTAAATCCTAATTATAGGTGGCTCGAACAACACAAACCAGACTTTAACGCCAGCTAGGTTCTTATTTTCTAGGAAAAGGGTTAATGCCCCTTTCCCGATAAAATCCTTTGCAAAATATTGAGTTTTTAGGTTTTATGAAGATTAAAAACGAATTAATGATATCGGAAGATGAGATGATCAAATTGAACCAACTAATAAATATGAACAGTACTTTGATATGACCTGACGAAAAGAATGAGAGAATCGCTGGAACTACTGACAATACGATATACGGTAGACTCATGAATACCCAAAACCTCGTTTTTGATAGAATTGTATTCGTATCAAGCCAAAAATGAAAACCGGTGTAGGTGAAACTAATATCACCTTTCTTATTGATCACAATAATGTGAAGCATCTCATGTATTATAAAAATGGCAATCACAACAAGGAGAAGATAGGGAAATTTTATTGTTGCCATAACGTTATTAGTGAACGCTGTAAGCCCGAGCCAATTGGGCGCTAGAAATAAAAAAATCCACATGACATAAACAACCTTCATAAAGTGTCTCCGAAACCAGTCGTTTCGTATAAAGGGAGTCCATTCATTTAAGTTAATATCTACTTCAGGTAATCTTTGAAACCACTTTATCAACGATCCCACCACCATATCCCCATTTATTAGACATCATTTTTATATTACCACTTCCGATTCACAATTCATGCACATATATAGCAGATGCTGCGCAAATAATTCCAACTGGTCAGATCGATATAAAGGTGTTGTATGGATTTGGAACGTGAAAACAGAGCAAACTTTGATAAAATAAACAAACAACAGCTTGTGTTAACGGGAGGTCATTTCCATAAACGGAGATTTCACGATGCTGCTTCAGCTTTTTGAGCGGGCAGCATTATTACTCATTATTTTATTTTTCTTAACGCGGATTCCAAGCTTTAAGCAGGTTTTGCAAAAAGAATCGCTGACAACGAGGGAGTTCGCCGTCGTTACGATGGTGTTCTGTACTTTTGCACTATTCGGCACTTACTCAGGCATCGATGTAGAAGGCTCGCTCGTTAACGTACGAATCATCGTCATTATGGCAGGAGGCATCTTATTCGGGCCTTGGGTCGGCCTTGTTGTGGGTGTGGTGTCTGGCATCCATCGTTATTTGATCGATATCGGTGGGGTGACCTCGATTCCGTGCCTGATCACGAGTATGATTGCGGGGCTAGTTTCCGGTTATATTCATCTTCGAATGCCTAAAGCGAAACGTTGGTTTATCGGTATAATGGCTGGAATGGCTTGCGAGGCCTTAACGATGCTGTTAATTGTAATTATGGCGGAGCCCACACAATTAGGTGTCGAGATTGTATCCAAAATTGCTACCCCGATGATTCTGGGGCAATTAAATGTGGGATTGATCATTTTGTTAATTCAAAATGTTGAAAGTGAGCGCGAAGGGATTGCGGCGCAGCAAGCGAAGTTGGCTTTGGACATCGCCAATAAGACGCTGCCTTATTTCCGCTCCATCAATCCCGAATCGTTACATAAGATTTGTTCCATTATTAAAGAAGATATTCAAGCGGATGCAGTGGCGATTACGGATGCCTCAAGCGTGCTTGCTTATGTCGGTTTCGGGGAAGACCGCTATCAGTTCCGGCATGAAATCATTAGTGATATGACCAAGGAGACGATACGGAGCGGGGAGTTTAGGATCAGCAATCATGCGTTGGATGATGCGTTGCCTGGCATTCAATCGTTACTCATTATTCCGCTGAAAGAGCGAGAAGAAGTGACAGGAACCTTGAAGATTTATTATCGGAAAGCGCATAAAATCACGTATCCGCTCCAGACGATGGCCGTTGGCTTATCCCAAATCATTTCGACATTAATGGAAGTTTCCCGTGTAGAAGAGATTAAAGAGATGGCAAATAAAGCGGAGCTCAAAGCGTTGCAGACCACCATTCAACCCCACTTTTTATTTAATGCATTAAACGCGATTGGGTCCTCCATCCGAACTAGACCGGATCAAGCGAGGGAACTGATCGTTAATTTATCAGGTTATTTACGTTACAATTTGGAACTTACCGATGAGCTCATTGATATCCATAAAGAGCTGGAGCAGGTTCGTAATTATGTGGAAATTGAAAAAGCACGCTTCGGAAATCGGTTACATGTTGTTTATGAGGTGGATGAAGTTGCCGTGAAGATTCCAAGCCTTATCATCCAACCGTTAGTGGAAAATGCAATCGTCCACGGGATATTAAAGGAGAAAGGACCGGGAACAGTCACAATCTATGTCAAAGATACAGCAGATTATGTTCGGATTGGTGTACGAGATACGGGTGTGGGTATTCGTGAAGAGATGATAAAACAGGTGATGGAAGAGCGTGTCCCACCAAACCATATCGGACTTTTTAATGTGCATAAGCGAGTGAAGCTTATTTTTGGGCACGGTGTTACAGTGGAACGATTAGATCATGGTACAGACATTTTTTTTGACATACAGAAGGAGACTCGATGAGAGCGATAATTGTGGAAGACGAAGTGTTGGCCCGGGAAGAGCTGGAATATCTTATTACAAAGCACAGCCGCATTGAAATCGTGGAGCGATTTGAGGATGGACTTGATGTGCTGAAATTTCTACAGGAGAAGGAAATTGATGCGATATTTCTCGATATTAACATACCTTCACTGGACGGAATGCTGTTAGCGACGAATATTAGTAAGTTCGCGCAAAAACCGTATGTCATTTTTACAACGGCATATAAGGAGCATGCGGCCCAAGCATTTGAACTGGAAGCTTTTGATTATATTTTGAAGCCCTATGACGAGAACCGTATTGCCGCGATGCTGCGTAAGCTTGAGACCACCTTTGAGCGGAATGTGCAGCAAGGAGGGCGTTCTCATCCTGTGGAAAGCAGGCCAAGATCGGAGGATAAACGCATTAATTTGCTGAAAAAGGACAAGTATATCGTAACGGATAGTGATGACATCTACTATGCGGAAGCACAAGAGAAGGTGACAAATGTATTTACAAAGAGTGGTGTTTATACGATGCCGATGAGTATATCGGACTTTCATGCGATGCTGCCTCAAGATCGATTTTACCGTTGTCATCGTTCCTATACGGTCAATTTATCTCAAATTCACGAAATCGTTCCGTGGTTCAATAATACGTATCTGCTGCGTCTACGTGATATGGATGCCAAAGTACCTG
The DNA here is from genome assembly GCF_000425125.1 of Paenibacillus taiwanensis DSM 18679. Classification (GTDB taxonomy): domain Bacteria; phylum Bacillota; class Bacilli; order Paenibacillales; family Paenibacillaceae; genus Paenibacillus_B; species Paenibacillus_B taiwanensis. The sequence goes on along the minus strand of NZ_AULE01000001.1, from coordinate 62,170 downwards.
TTAGTCGAAGTAAAGTGAAAGAATTTAGGCAGTTGATGCACATATAAATGCAGTTCATTCCCTAATCCCGTCATTCCATGTCGCTTCTAGCTCAAGAAAGCGTTTTCTATTGTAATCTAAAGGTGTGAAAGCGAGCCGTGAGCGGCTTTTACTTCCTTAAAGATTAAAGAGAACGTACAACTTGATCATAGCTTACATGGAAAGAGGGATCTATCATGAGAACGCAGCCAGCAGCCCCAACACAAGTAAATCGATGGATGATCGTCCTTGGAACAATTATCGTACAAATGGGCTTAGGAACTATATATACGTGGAGCTTATTTAATCAGCCGTTAGCTGACAAATTTGGATGGGGGCTTAGCTCCGTGTCGATTACGTTTTCCATCACCAGTTTTGCACTAGCTTTTGCGACATTGTTTGCTGGTAAAATTCAGGATCGTATCGGTATTCGGCGGTTGACGATGATTGCAGGTGCTGTTCTTGGTGCAGGGCTAATCGCTAGCTCACAGGTTTCCTCGTTGTGGATGTTGTACTTGCTGGCTGGTGTAGTAGTTGGTTTCGCGGATGGTACAGCCTATATCACATCGTTATCCAATTTAATCAAATGGTTTCCGGAACGCAAAGGATTAATATCGGGAATATCGGTGGGGGCTTTTGGGACAGGCAGTTTGATTTTTAAATATATCAATGCAAATTTTATCAATACGATGGGTGTCTCCTCTGCATTTCTAGTCTGGGGAATGATCGTGATGGTAATGGTTATTGCAGGTTCGTTCCTCATCAAAGAAGCTGTAATTACGGAAACATCTGCAACCGCCAATACTCAATTGCAAAGTGGGCGGAATTATACAGTTAAAGAAATGCTGCGTACTAAAGAAGCGTATATGCTCTTCCTTATTTTATTCACAGCTTGTATGAGTGGATTGTATTTGATCGGCATCGTCAAAGACATCGGTGTACAGCTTGCTGGTCTCGATGTTAGCACAGCAGCGAATGCGGTAGCTATGGTGGCCATTTTTAATACGGCTGGCCGAATTATACTCGGCGCGTTGTCTGATAAAGTAGGCCGAATGAAAGTGGTAGCGGGAGCGCTCTTGGCAACGGCATTGTCTGTCATGTCTTTGAATTTCGTACCTTTGAACTTGAGTACATTTTTCATATGTGTCGCGGTGATTGCATTTTGTTTCGGTGGTAATATTACAGTGTTCCCGGCTATTGTGGCTGATTATTTCGGCTTGAAAAACCAAAGCAAAAACTATGGAATCATTTATCAAGGCTTCGGTTTAGGTGCTTTGGCGGGTTCATTCCTTAGCGCATTGTTCGGTGGATTCCATATTACGTTTACCGTTATCGCGGTATTGTGCATGCTCTCTTTTGTGATTGCGATCTTTATTTCCGTACCTGGCCAACGTAATACGTCGACCAAGAATCAGGAATCTAAACAAGAAGTTGTGCTGAAACCGCATTACAATGTGGGATAATTATAATGGAACAATGTAGTGGAACCTCACATCGATAAGCAAAGCGACTTAAAGTGTTTGCAAATGAAATAGATAAAGGTGTCTTTCGCACATGTAAGCGGTGCAAGGACGCCTTTTTATGTTGAATACGGCAAGGTAATAACTACAGGTTGCTCCGTATCCGATGGGCAAGTTCAGTTGATTCCTCATTTCCTGCAAGCATTTTTGAGTTTATTATTTGGGATGAGGCAGACGGCTCAACATTTTGGACAAAGTAAGACGATAAAAGAAATAAGTACTTACAATTAAGGAGGGCGCCGTGTACAGCATTGGAGAAGTAGCTAAATTTTTAGGTGTGACTAGAGATACTTTGAAATTTTATGAAGAAAAGGATTTAGTCAAGCCTGAGCAAAATCCGGAGAATGGGTATCGAGAATATAATCATTATGATATCTATAATTTAACAACCATAAATTTCTATAGAGAAATGGATCTTAAAATTAAAGAAATCCAGGAATTAAAAAAAGGAAAGAGTATTGAGGCAATACGTTCCTTATTGGAGGAGAAAGAACTAGAAGTATTAGAGGAAATAGAATATAAAAAGCAGCTTTTAAAGAAATTACAGACCGTCAAAGAGAATTGCGAAAAAATAAACCATTTTTTAGAAAATTACACAGTAAAAGAAATGCAGCCTATAGAAATAAAAGGAGAAATCGATCATGTCACTGCGTATCATGAATATGATGCTCTAAAAGAGAACACGGTCAGCTTGAAAAAAGCAGTCACGCTAACTTCTTTAACAAGAGTTATCAGCTTTAATGACGAAGGCATTCTGGAAGATAAGTTTCTCATTGTAAGAAAAGCAGAAGACTTCGATAAAGAACTTGAAGGGGAAATTATAGCTCATCCCAAATGCATGTATACCGTTATTGAAGACGGAAGATGGTCAACAGGTGGTGAGAATATGGACCTTAAAGTAGAAGCTAGCTTAAGAAAAGTAGCAGAAGAAAAAGGGTACGAGCTTTTGGGGCGGGTTTATATCTATTTATTACTTACTACATATGAAGATGGACTTGAGCGTGTGTTTTTTGAAATGTATGCGCCTATCAAATGATGCAGCCCGTATTGACCTGTGAGTAACTCCTAGGTTTAAGCTAAAGTTATTCGTGAGTAGGATGGATATCTTATTTACAAGTAACTTAGTCGAAGCGGGGGATTGTGAATGAATAAAGATAAGAAACTAAAAAAACCAGTAGCCAGTTTTGTTTTCCTAACAAATATCATTTTTTGGCCACTTTTTTGTATTGCAGGTATTATTAAAATGTTAGCATTTCCAGCGTGGCTATTTGATATCGCATTTATTATAGCGGCTTGGTCCTCAACCTTTGCTTTTGCGATCCCATTTAAAAGAATCTATCCCGGGGAGCGTTTTATTTCATTCGTAAAAAGTAAATTTACCACTAAACTTAAACTTTCTGTGCTTGTTACTGCGGCTGGCCTTCAAGTTTTTATTTTTATAGTCACTTTGTGTCTCGTAACTAAAAACAGTGAAGCGGGTTCATTGTTGGTGTTCTCGACATGGGGAGCGCTGATCTACCACTTTAGTTTACAACTTGTTTCGGGGCCAATGGGAGAAGAACTAGGGTGGAGAGGCTTCGCTCAAATGGAGCTTCAAAAGAGATATTCGCCATTAAAAGCATCGATTATAATCGGATTTTGGTGGGGGCTGTGGCATCTACCTTTATGGTTTACTACAGGATATAGCGGCATGGAGTTAATTCAATACATATTCTTTTTTATGATGGCCCTTTTTGCTACAAAGATCGTCATGACGGCATTTTATAACTTAAATCAAAACTTAGTCATACCTATTTTGATCCACCAGTTGTTTAATTTCTTTGTTGGTTTAATAAACGGAAATTTACTGGAGATAATCATGTATAGCGCAGCGTTGTATGCTGTAGCTGCAATTGTACTGATCATTATTAATCCCAAACATGTATTGTATGGAAAGAAGTATGGAGTGAAATAAAAAAGGGGCGTTCTGCCCCTATACATGAGGTAAGTTTTATGCCTTGCCTTCACACTCAGTACGAGCTAGTTCCTTGCGCACGAGCGGTGCAACCTTTGTGCCAAGCAATTCGATCGAACGCAGTATATCGCGGTGCGGGATCGAGCCGATGTCACAATGGAGGAAGAAGCGTGTCACGCCCAAATTGCGGTGGAGCAGTACGATTTTTTCGGCGACGTATTCGGGATCACCGACATACAGACAACCTTGCAATTTGCAATCTTCATCAAACGTGGCGCGTGTGTACGAAGATCCCCAACCGCGCTCGCGCCCGATCTTGTTCATTGTAGCCTGTGTTCCTGGGAATAGCAGCTCTGCTGCTTTTTTGGAAGAATCGGCAACAATGCCATGCGAGTGGGTAGCAATTTGCAGCTTGCTCACATCGTGCCCAGCGTTAGCCGCAGATCTCTTGTAGCGCTCCACAAGCGGCGCAAAGCGCTCTGGCATGCCTCCTATGATGGCATAAACTACAGGCAGACCGAGCATACCGGCTCTGACGGAAGATTCCACGTTACCGCCAGTGGCAATCCATACAGGGAGTGGCTGCTGTACAGCACGCGGGTACACACCTAGATTGTCTATAGCCGCGCGATGGCGGCTTCCGCGCCAAGTCACCTTCTCCGATTCACGGATCGTGAGCAGCATTTCCAACTTCTCGTCATACAAATGTTCGTAATCATGCAAGCTGTAGCCAAACAGCGGGAAGGACTCGATGAACGAGCCGCGGCCAGCCATAATTTCAGCGCGTCCGTTCGAGATGGCATCCAGTGTGGCAAATTGCTGGTAGACGCGCACCGGATCGTCTGAGGATAACACGGTCACCGCGCTGGTTAGCCGAATATGTTTCGTCTGGGCGGCCGCTGCCGCCAGAATAACTGCTGGTGCCGAAGCGGCATATTCATACCGATGATGCTCACCAATGCCGTACACATCAAGTCCAACTTGATCGGCAAGAACGATTTCCTCGACTGCTCGCTGTATTCGCTCCGTATGGCTAATACGCTCGCCTGTCACCGGATTTGTTGATGCCTCCAAAAAAGTACTGATACCAATTTCCATAACTGGTCGATCTGTCATCGAGTTCGCCCCCTTATACATTAATTATACTATACAATATAAAGTAACATAACTTTTATTAGTTTAAAAGGATACAAAATGGACCTTTGTTGTTAGACCTTTTGGCTAGCAGAAAAAGTAGAGGTTATAACTGCAAAAAGAAAGGCCGTCAGCTGCCGCGATACTGGAGACGACCTGATGGTAATTAGGGCTCCAAAGGCGGCGTGACGACCTGTTTTTGCGATGACAATCTTACGTTACGTTAAAAGGAGCGACAGGAAAGGCCGAAGTTGGTGATGATGTCACCTCTTCGTTTTGATCTGCCTCGAACTTAACGTGTAGTGTTGGCGTTAAATCATGGCCAGGAACGTTCGCCCTTCATAACTTGAGCGCCCATTTCCAGATCACTTGTATTTTTGAAGTTCGGATGAGCTTTTTGCATTGCTGCAATTAGATCAGTAGAATTTTTGGCTTGTTTTGCAGCAGCTTCAAATTCTGCAATATAGTCACGTGTAAAGGTGACGCTGGATGTAGCTTCGGAGCTTTTGCCTAAATAATGGCCTGGAATAACACGCTCCGGTTTTAAGTCAAGAATGCGATCCAAAATTTCACGCCAGTGGTCACGACTTTCTGGAGTTTGGTTGTCTGCCATCCAGACATGCAAGTTTTCGTAGATGGGCACACCACCCAGAATAGTCTTTTTGGACGGAACCCAAAGAACCGTGTGAGACGGATCTGAACTGTCGAGACCGATCACTTGTACGGTTTCACCGTCAACCGTCAGTTTATCTCCGTTAAGGACCTCAGGGACGATTAGTGCGCTCGGAGCGTTTTCTTTTAGAATAGGACTCCAGAAATCGTTTTTGATTTGAATCGTTGCTTTAATTCCTTCCACAGTGGCTGGAGTGGCAACGATTTTAACGTCAGGAAATGCCTCGCGGATCGCGGATAGGCCGAAATAGAAATCGGGATCTTTGTGACTAACATAAACGGTAGTCAGCTTTTTGCCAGTGTCGCGGATCATTTTGACTAGTTGCTCGGCGTTGCTTTTTTCGAACTGAGCATCAACGAGCAGTACCTCGTTTGGTCCTTCGATCAAGCTCGAAGTGACGGAAAAGAGGCCTTTTTCTCCAGGGTTAAATGGTGTAACCTTAAGCTCTGCCGTTGGCGTCTGAGTTTGAGTTTGAGTTGCTTCACTTTCAGTATTGGTCGTATTTGCTTTGCCGGAGCATGCGCTCAACAATAAGGTAAAACAAAGCAACAAAGTAACTCCTATCGATAATTTCTTACTGGACATAGACATCATCAAATCTCCCTTATTTTTAAATGGATAACGATTGTTGAAACGATAACATAACGCTGCTAACATAAGCTGCATGCTCTAATTTGTTCGCGACATTCCACTTTTATTGGCACTAAGCCCAGCTTTTTTTACCATGCGAACTTGCGAACTTTGAACTTTGGCGGAATAAGCATCGCCAGCAAGCACCGTGAGTGCTTTCTCGCGATACAGCCCGACTTTAGACCTGAATTAACCCGTCTTCTGTGGTCGTTCTAATTTGCAAGAAGATTAGGTAAGGTATGCCCTTAACCGTTCTTGTGCATGCGGATGTAGCTTGCACGTCGTAATCTGCATCTCCTTTCTATAGTGCTTCGACATCCTTGGTTGTAACCGTAATTATTACAACTATTCCAAAAAAATTCACTCTTCCGTATAATATGTCCGGCATGCTCGGAAAGTCAGCTCCAATCCAAAATCGGATACGCTGGCTGCCTCGCACCAGTAAGCCGTTGTCGGTGTACAGTGTGCTTCCTTAGCTGTAACAAACTAGGAAAGAAGGTGAACTGCGATGGAAAAGTTGCTGCTGCGTGATTACGGAAACGCTCAAGATGTAACCATTATAGTTACAACTCAAGGTTAGTGTCAAGAGGTATTTAAAAATGGTGTAAATCGTCAAAATAATTAGCCCAGCCCTATATGAAAATCATTAACGGAGATTAAGATGCAAATTTCTATTAATTCCGTTACAATACGTTATAATTATTTGGAAGACGTATATCTTCACTATTTTCAGTAATCTACTTAATTTATCCGTACTAACGAATTTTTGCAGCCCCAATATAAGTTCTCATTAAAATATGAGAGGATGAACTTTATATGTTCTACGATTTAAAAGGTGAAGCTGACATGACACCCATTGTTGGTATGCTGTATTGTGCTGTGAAAGAAAACAGCAATCGCTTACACTTTATTACGGAGGGGATGTCGCAAGCAGAAGTAGACTATAAGGGGCCGCAGAACAAAGATAACAGTACCGCTCAAATCATCAAACATATTTTGTATGTGGACCTCAACTGGGTGTATAGGATCAAAGGAATTACACTTCCTCCAGCTCTAAAGGCACAGCACGGCCCTATGATAGATGCAGATCATAAGCTGCCGATGGTTAAAGGGAAGTCCTTAATTACATTAATGTCTGACTATAAAGATGTAATCCATATGTTAAAAGACACATGTACACAATTAACAGATGACGATTTGGATAAGGTTGTAACTTTCGGACATGAAAATGAAAAGCAAGCAACGATTCGTTGGGGGTTGTGGCATATGGCTGATCACAGCCGTTATCACCAGGCTAATATTAATCAGCTTCGGAAGCAGTTTAAAGAAAATGTTCGTTTATACTCATAAAGGTAGCCCGACATTCGGCACTAAATTTGATCCGAATGTCGGGCTACTTTAATTAAAATGGAAACGCTTCCATTATTGTATTTTTGTTACAATATGGAAGAGAATGCGCGTTGTCTGCGCATATTATTAAATGATAAAATGTACATAAGGTATACAATAGATGTACTGGGAAGGATGGATAACCATATGAAAAAACTTATGAAGGTCACCTCAGCAGCTTTAGTAGCTACCGCTTTTGTCACAACTAGTCTTCTGCCTTCAGCCGTTTTTGCCGCAAACAGCGAGAACGTACATCCATTAGCGGTAACGGAGAACTCCATCCCATTACAAAGTAATATGGAAAAAGCGATTCATGCAGCACTAACAGGTCCTGAAATGAAAAAGTTAAACGTAATGGGTCATGAATTTAACGTGAAGCCTGCCTCGATTACAAAAAAGGACAACATAACGAATGTATTTGGACAACTATCTCATCACTTGAGCTACCGTCCAGATGACCAGTTGTTTTATCGTATTGTGATCGAAAATGGAGAAGTAAAAAATGTGGATATCAAAATTGATCGTGGTGGATGGACGAGCTTATCCGCTCCATTTCTTGCTACGCTAGCCAAACAAAATGATATTCCCGTCACGCTCGATACTTTGCAATCACTCGGGCAGAAACTAGGAAGTTACATGGATGGCAAATGGGAACCAGCAGCAGAAGCTATTATTTCTTCTATTGCTTTATATGTTAAATAGTCGAGTTGTAGTGGTTATTGTACCGTTACCGTCGATCCTCATCTAACGATCTATTCTCACTGCACCTTTCCTTAAAAATGACATAGGATCAGATCAAATAACCTCTTACACGAAGCCTGACGTAAGAGGTTATTCGTTGTTCTCTTCATTGTTTTCCTTTGTTGCAAAAAGCTACAACAGAGAAGAAGTCCAATTACAGATGGGACCCGCCGCTTGCATCAATCCATTGACCAGTTACCCAACGGCTGTCCGGCGAGGCAAGAAAAGCGGCAATATCCGCAACATCTTCAGGCTCGCCCCATCTTTTGAAGGTTGAAAGTCCGGCGGCAAATTTTTGTCCATTCGGATCCTTTAACGTTCCTTCATTCATCTCCGTATTAATAATACCGGGTTGAATGGCGTTTACTGTAATATTTCGGCTACCAAGCTGTTTAGCCAGCACTTGCGTAAAAGTATCAATGGCCCCTTTCGACATGCTATAGGCGAACACACTAGGGGAGGCTACACGTGTCACAAACGATGAGATATTGATGACGCGGCCGCCATCATTCAATCGCGGCAATGCTTGCTGGGTAACAAACAGCGGCGCTTTGACGTTCATGTTCATAACCTCAGTAAAAGATTGTTCCGTTGTCTCTTCCAATGTAACGATCTGACCAATTCCCGCATTATTCACTAAAATATCAAAGCGATTATGACCAGTCCGCTCCTGAAGGATCTCATCTAATGTCGCATATAAGTCTTTAATGCCATTAAGGGTGCTTAAATCAGCACCAATTGCAAATGCACTTCCTCCGGTTTGTTCAATTTGATGAACGACTTCTTTAGCGGCAGCTTGTCTTTTTCCATAGTGTATGGCAACGAGTGCGCCCTCCTGTGCTAAACGCAGCGCAATGCCGCGGCCAATTCCCCGACTGGCGCCGGTTACTACTGCAATCTTACCTTGTAATTTACTCATATGCTCATCTCCTCGTTTATAACTCATAATTATTTTTATCACAAGGTGATGTTTGAAATGTTGCGCTCTCATTCGGAATCCATAACAGATTGTGATACGATGGAAGTAACGAACATGGCTTTATACTACGAAAGGAGGATACAGCATGAAAAAAATCTTGTTTGATTATTTGACTACATTTACTTCCCTTAACGAAGAACAACAGCAGGCTATTGTTCAACATATACAGATCGAAGAATTTAAAAGAGGAACCGTCCTCCTTAGACAAGGAGATGTTCCTACCCGATGTTATTTTGTATTAAAAGGATGCGTAAGGCAGTATTCGATCGATAAAATGGGAAAAGAGGTTACATCAAATTTCTATACAGAAGAACAAGCGATTTCGATTTTTAATCATCACAAGCCAGACAAGTCATCTGAGTACACCATCACGTGTCTTGAAGACTCTGTATTGGTCGTCGGCGACCTAGAGGTGGAACAAGACATGTACAACAAATATACGCAATTGGAATCCATGACACGTAAGATGATTGAACAAAACTTTGGCCAAGTACAAGATGACTTCGCGGCCTTTATTGCTTCCACACCAGAGGAACGCTTCAAAACGTTATTGCTGAAACGGCCTCATTTAATCGATCGTGTGCCCCAGCATCAATTGGCGAGTTATCTCGGTATTACACCGGAGTCATTAAGCAGAATTAAGAAGCGGGTTTTTAACGATACATAATAGAAAGTGATCATCCCTTTACGGTGCATTTTCCTCCTCTTATTAATAGCCATATGCCAAACCCCAATTCTCCTACGATCATGGGCACCGTAAATATGAATTTAAGGATCGTCATGACCTCATTTAATTGTGGAACAAACGTGTTGCAAAGATGAATAACGATGTAGCCAAATGCAGCAATAAATAAGAAAATGCTGATTGCTTTCGGAATGCTGTCTGATTTGAAAGTCAAACTACCAACAAGTAGTAGATGCCCACCAAATACAATTAAACCAATAGACCAGATCGTATCAAATGCTCTCAAATAGAGCATCACTTGAGCTTGAAGTTGCTCTGTTTTTGACCATAATACAGGTTCGGTACTGCTCGTTAGAAGCATCACCCCTATTAGATTCAGGATGGCGATTCCCAATATTGCCGTATAAATAAGTCGGAACCATGCCCCAAGTAGGGAAAGGCTTTTATTGATCGGCTTCAGGAAGTTATAAAAGGCCCAAGCAACCACGATGTCACAGATCAGGATGATGATCCAGCCTAAGATCTCCGCTTTGAAGAGTACATTTGATGAATGGAGGTTTTGATAGGTGGTGATGGCATCCTCTTGCAGCACAAGGTTTCCGTGGACAAAGCCGAATGAAAAAAAGGCGGCAATTGTCATTATGAGTAGGGAGATGGCAGCAGTGAGCGCCATTGTTCGCTGTTCCGGTAGTTCTTTTCTTGAGAAAACCATAGCATTACCTCCTAGATGTGATGTTGTGTTGATTTCATTGTAATAGGTGGTAGATGACGGCTCATTGACTTAAATCAAGAGATTTAGTCTTTCTTAGGGTTATTTACTTTTAACAGACAGAGCTCTCTTTGGTTTTGTGATGTTAAAAGTGGTGGGCACTGATGATGCCAACAATACAGCCATCGATGATCCTGCCCCTACGATTACCATTACGAATACGGATGACAGGGAAATGCGCCATTTTAAAATAACGACTGATTTTACAATTAACAATGCTCCGCATACAGACTATGAAGTAGTGGACCAGTTTGATCAAAACATTAATATGGATTTTAATGCAAGAAACGGCTATTGGAACGGGTCGTATTGGCAAGTTGATTTCTTGAAATGAACTGTCGGAGGGATAACATGATTTACATCGAAACATCAAGATTGAACTTACGTGACTGGGAAGAACGGGATGTGGAGCCATTCTGTCGGCTAAATGCGGATGAACAGGTTATGACCTATTTTCCTAAAACGTTAACCCCAGATGAAACGATCAGTTTCTATCACGCCATTCAATCTGAATTTGAAGCGTGCGGATTTGGGTTATATGCCGTGGAAACCAAGCAAAACAAGGAGTTTATCGGGCTTATTGGATTTCACAAGGCCACATTTGAAGCTGATTTTACACCCTGCATCGAAATCGGCTGGCGGCTGAAAAAAGAAGCTTGGGGGCAAGGGTTTGCAACAGAAGGAGCAGCAGCCTGCTTGCAATACGGATTTAACGAATTAGGCTTTAGTGAGGTGTATAGCTTTACAGCCGAGGTGAATAAGCCGTCGCAAAACGTGATGAACAAAATTGGAATGAGCTATTTGAACACGTTCGATCATCCAAAAGTTGAGCCTAATAGTCCACTAAGAAAACATGTGTTATATCATGCCAAACCTTATTCTATCCGGCTGTAATGACAAGTAAATGAAATGATAACACAAAGCCGGAATAAATGAGAGGAAGAGGTTCTCCGTCTAAACGTACGAGAAGAACCTGATCCAAGCTCCTGTGTCTGAGGATTAAGACAATCTCCGTTGCAGGGGCTTTAGGCGGTTTCAGCTTGAAATCCACTCATATTATTGAAGCAATGCAAGTGTCGCTTTTACCGCGTTATCAACAAATGCTCGTTGAGGGCGAGACTTCATCATGACGGTTAACCCAATTAACGATATAATGAGCGCCTGCGATAATGCTCTTGCGTCTACAGTTGCCTCAAGTTCACCTGATTGTATACCTCGTTCAATCGTTTCTTGGAATATAACAGCTAGGTACATTTGATGTTCCCTGGTCAAAATTTCAAATTTCTCATCATGGGGCGCAAGCTCCACCATCGTATTGATGCAAAAGCAGCCCCGACTGCGGTCCCCTACATACTCCTCCGAAATTACATCTTCAAAAAAAGTGGAAAATGCTTCTTTTACAGAGGAGTGGCTTTGAAGTCTGGCACGTACATCTGAAGCACGGGACATCGTATATTTACGCAGCGCGGCTTCGAACAATTCTTTCTTATCCCCAAAAGCGGAGTATATGCTAGGACGTTGTATGCCCATTCTGGCTGTTAAATCACTTAATGAGGTCGCCTCATATCCCTTCTCCCAAAATAGCTGCATCGCTGCATCCAATACTTTTTCTTCGTCAAATTCGCGAGTTCTCGCCATCTTGAATACCTCTCGTTACGATTTATTTTTCATTTATGACTAGAAATTTAAATCCTAAATCCTGGTCAATATTTACTTACTGAACAGTATATTATTATTGTATAATTAGCAGTTTAATTTGTCAAAGGAAGCCTGCCTTCACGTAATTGGAATAATGATGAAACGTAATGAATCACTTGTTTTACTAAATAAATGTGTTGACACAAATCCCATCTGCGCGTTATATTTACTGGGCGTTATAACGTACTGATTGGTATGTTATTATGCGTATTAGGCAAAGGGAAGGAGGCTATATGTGTATAAAATAGAGGAGGGTATAGACAATGGGGCAGTAAACGTCAATCGAAATGCGGATATGTCGCAGAAGGCGTTAGAAACATCTGACTTGGATCATCGTGTGCCCATGTCTCGCTATGTGACTCTTTTGTTTGCAGTTGCTTGTGGCATGTCAGTTGCTAATATTTACTTCGCACAGCCACTTCTCGATCAACTGTCGAGTGAGTTTGGTATCGATTACTCCACCATTGGTATGGTGATTACCATCACTCAGATCTTTTATGGGGTGGGACTGCTGCTGCTGGTGCCGCTTGGAGATTTACTGCACCAGCGCCGCTTGATTATCGGTCAGATGTTACTATCTATGCTGGCTCTCGTTATCGTGGGAACAGCCTCCACCAGCACAGCGCTATTCGCAGGTATGGCAATGGTGGGACTGCTTGCTGTAGTGACCCAGACGCTTGTGGCGTTTGCAGCAAATATGGCTGCTCCAGCCGAACGAGGACGTGTTGTTGGCATCGTAACAAGTGGAATTGTAATCGGCATACTGCTTGCACGGTCCATTTCAGGCATACTTACTGATCTTGCGGGTTGGCGTTCCGTATATCTGGTTTCAGCTGCGCTTCTGTTTATTATGATTTGTATGTTTTTTAAGGTGCTGCCTCATGTTGAACGTGAGGTGCAATCACTGACCTATCTGCAACTGCTTAGTTCGGTCTTTAGGTTGTTTGTACAGGAAAGGGTGTTACGCATCCGCTCCATTTTGGCCCTGTTGATCTTTGCTGACTTCAGCATTTTATGGACATCACTCGTGCTGCCTCTTCATGCACCGCCCTTATCTCTATCCCACAGTGCCATTGGGGCATTCGGGCTTGTAGGAGTAGCAGGAGCGTTGGCCGCAGCACGGGCAGGGAAGCTGGCTGACCGAGGTTACGGACAGAAAACGACAGGTATTGCTTTGATTCTATTGTTGGTGTCTTGGCTGTTGATCAGTTATACAGAGCAGTCTTTGATCGCTTTAGTGATCGGTATTGTTCTGCTTGACTTGGCCGTACAGGCAGTACATGTAACGAATCAGACGATGATCCTTCCTTTGCGTGCGGAGGCGCGGAGTCGGCTTACTGCCGGATACATGGTGTTCTATTCTATTGGCAGTGCAAGCGGTTCAATTGCTTCAACTCATACTTATGCGCACTATGGTTGGGGGGGAGTAAGCTTGCTTGGGGCGACTGTTAGTGCAGCAGCTCTTCTATTCTGGATTGTGACCAGTCGTTCTACAACCACAGCATCAGCCTAAGCAAGTGTCCTACGCTATTCAGGTGAAGAAACAAGCATCGGGGGGATTGTCCGTGTGCCGCAAAGAACGGATTAATAATTTGAAATAGAGATATATGAAATCGAATTAACGAAAATCAAACTATAGACTGTTATTCAGGTTCATGTACGAAGGAACTTTATGAAGGAGAGATGACTTGTGGAAATTGGGATTACTTCGTTTGTAGAAACAAAACCGGATATTCAAACGGGTGAAGTGATCAGCCACGCGCAGCGATTGCGTGAGGTGGTTGAAGAAATGATTTTGGCCGATCAAGTCGGGCTGGATGTGTTTGGGATAGGCGAACATCACCGTGAGGATTATGCAGCGTCTTCACCAGCGGTTGTACTCGCTGCCGCTGCATCCCAGACGAAACGGATTCGATTGACTAGTGCGGTGACAGTGCTGTCATCAGCTGATCCTGTGCGGGTGTTTCAGGATTTTGCGGCATTGGATGGACTTTCAAATGGACGTGCGGAGATTATGGCGGGGCGAGGCTCTTTTGTTGAATCATTTCCGTTGTTTGGCTATGACCTCAATGACTATGATGCGCTGTTTGACGAGCATTTGGAGCTGCTTCTTAAAATACGTGCGTCAGAAAAGGTAACCTGGAAGGGCGGACATCGGCCAGCGATTAACCATTTGGGCGTATATCCACGACCTGTTCAAAGTTCTTTGCCGATATGGGTTGGCAGCGGGGGAAATCAGGAATCGGCTATTCGTGCCGGTCTGTTGGGACTGCCACTGATGCTCGCTATTATTGGTGGAAGCCCGATGCACTTTGCACCGCTGGTGCAGCTTTATAAGAAGGCAGCGGCACACGCAGGTCATGATTTATCGCAGCTTCGAGTCGGTTCACACTCAATCGGATTTGTGGCAGAAGACACGGAGCTGGCGGCCGACACCTTTTTTCCATCTACACAAGCAGGTATGAATAAGTTAGGCAAGGAGCGTGGATGGGCGCATTATGATCGTGCCAGCTTCGATGCAGCACGCAGCTTTGATGGGGCGCTGTATGTAGGTGATCCGGACACGGTTGCGCAGAAGATTATTCATCTGCGCAAACATGTCGGGATTACACGCTTTATGATGTATGTGCCATTAAGTACGATGCCACATGATCAAGTGATGAAAGCTATTGAACTGCTAGGGACTGAGGTAGCGCCGCGGGTTAGGGCAGAAATAGCCAAGTGGGAATTAGAAACGGGGAGCGAAGCCCTATTGTAAGTTACATTCATAAATGTGGATTTGATTCGACATGACATTCTACTAGTGGAGGAATACATATGCATTTTGAAAAACGGGTGTTACCGGAGTTAAAGTCGGCGTTAGCGCAATTTCCTGGCTTCCAGTTGGAAGCGAACTTGCAGGGGAGCAGAAATATGCTGTCTGGTCCTCCTATTGTGGCATCGGAGCATGTTCGCACGATAAGCAAAATGATTAGGGGCGCAGCAGATGAGATGTTAGTCAAAATTTATGAACCAGCAAACAGAACGGATGCAAAGCTTCCCGCCATGCTGTGGATACATGGAGGTGGCTATGTGCTCGGTCATCCAGATATGGATGACGCATTGTGCGAGCGCTTCGTGCAGGGGGCTAATTGTGTTGTCGTGTCAGTTGATTATCGACTTGCTCCAGAGCATCCTTATCCAGCCGCCATTGAGGACTGTTATGCCGGCTTGGTATGGATGACGGACAAAGCGGAGCTGCTTGGCATCGATGTGGATCGGGTTGCGATTGCTGGTGCAAGCGGGGGTGGAGGTTTGACTGCTGCGCTTGCACTAATGGCGCGGGATAAAGGAGGGCCTGCACTTATTTTCCAAATGCCGCTATATCCGATGATTGACAATCGTAATACGACGGCATCCAGCTATGAAATCACGGCGGAAAACGCTACCTGGAACCGAGCAAACAATTTGGAAGCTTGGCGCATGTACTTGGGCAAGGAGGAGGATACTCACGAATTGTCTCCATATGCGGTACCCGCGCGAGCGGATAGCTTGGCTGGACTGCCGCCGACCTATACGTGCGTGGGGCAGCTAGATCTGTTCCGCGATGAGATTATCGAATATGTGACACGTCTTGCACAAGCGGGTGTTGACGTTGAGTTTCAGATGTATCCAGGGAGCTTCCACTGTTTTGAAGTGTTTGTGCCAGAAGCGAAAGTGAGCCAACGTGCTATTGAGAGCTATGTGGACGCAATGGCCAGAGCGCTTAATCCTTCAATTTGACGCCTCAGAAATAAAACACAATTCGTAATAACGTGAGTTGTGTCTTTTAATCAAGTACATCTAGTTAGCACACATGCGAGGCTGCAAAATAGAACAATTTGGATTGACCTTCTTAACTGCACTATGCTATGCTGACTGACAATAAGTTTGGAAAGGGTGACCAAAAGCCAATGATCTACTAATCCGATTCCACAAAAGAAAAATCGTAACATACGAATTTTCTGGATAGGATTAGTGCGGGCTTTTTTATATGGACGATAAGATAGTTGCTCTTTGACGCGAGCCGTGTATCTTTTTGTTCGTATTTCTACATCGCTGCCTCCTATCCCGTCATTCGTGGATAAGGAGGTTTTTTGCATTTCGAATATCATAAATTCAAAAGTCACATATAGGCAATTAACAGATATTAAAAATTGCTGTGCTGCAAGTGAGGAGGCGTAGTATGGTTACATTAACAAACCATAAAAGTGTACTCGTGATTCTTATGGTTAATATATTTATTGTTATGGTAGGGGTAGGGTTAATAACGCCTATTTTGCCAGAGTTAATTATTGAATTTGGAGCAAGTGGACAGTCGATGGGATTATTGGTGGCAGCCTATGGGATTACACAGTTTTTGCTATCTCCACGCACAGGACAATTATCGGATCGGTATGGTAGGAAGCCGTTTATTATTGCAGGTGTTATTGTCTTTGCTGTAGCCAAGTTTATATTTGCTATTGGAGATGCGCTATGGATGTTGTATGCTTCAAGGCTGCTCGAAGGTGTGGCTGCGGCCTTAATGATTCCTCCAATGATGGCTTATGTAGCTGATATTACAACTACCGAAGATCGCGTAAAAGGAAATAGCCTGTTATCAGCAGCAATGTCCTGCGGATTTGTAATCGGACCTGGACTGGGAGGATTTCTTGCAGGGTATGGAACGAGAATGCCACTCTATGTAGCGACTGGTGCGGCGGTTGCTGCCGTTATTTTTTCACTCCTTTGTTTACCAGAAAGTTTGTCGCCAGATCAAATGAAATCAGCACGGGAAAAGAATAAACCTCGGGAATCTATTTTGAAACAGTACGCCCAATCTATAAAATCCAAGTACGCGCTGCTCTTTGTGCTCGTCCTCGTGATGACGTTTGGCATCGCAAATTTTGAATCCGTGCTAGGTTTGTATGTAACGAATCGTTTCCAGTTTACACCTCAGCATATTGCTATCATTTTAACGACAGGTGCGATTATTGGAGTGGGCATGCAGGCATTAATGGTAACAAAAGTGGTGAAGAAGTTTGGCGAACACAACGTGATAAAAGGATCCTTGCTGTTAACTTCATTTGCCTATATAGGACTTTTATTGGCCGTTAATTTCTGGAGCATCTTTCTGGTCACCTCATGTATTTTTTTGGCTACAGCTATGCTTCGACCTGCACTTCAAACACAGCTTTCTAAAATGGCGGGAAGTGAGCAAGGTTATGTGGCGGGTATGAATAATGCCTATATCAGTATCGGGAATATTGTAGGTCCGACTTTGGCTGGAAGTTTATTCGATGTACATGTATTTGCGCCATTTATAGCAGGGGCTTGTATTCTGTTTCTCACTTTTTTGATGGCGTTTAAATTGAAGTAAAAGCACGTGTGTCACAAAACCATATGGGAACGGAATCTAGTGTGCACAGATAGACGATAATGTTGTAAATTAAGTATAAGCAAAAGTTAAAATGTAAAAAATAGTATAAACATAACAAGCAGAGAGGAAGTGAAGTAAATGATTACTAAAGTGGGTCAAATTATGGTTTATGTAAACAATCAGGATGAAGCAGTGAAATTTTGGACAGAAAAAGTAGGGTTTAGTGTCATTTCGGAAGAGGATAATGGGCAAGGTTTGAGATGGATTGAAATTGCACCTTCTAAAGATGCAGCAACAAGCATCGTCCTGCATAACAAGGAACTGATTGCCAAGATGCAGCCTGAATTAAATTTGGGTACACCTTCGCTGTTGTTCTTTGCAGATAATCTTGATCAACTGTACAAAGATTTTGCGGATAAACAGATTACAGTTGGTGAAATGGTTAGCATGCCTTCTGGTAGAGTGTTTAACTTTGCAGACGAGGAACAAAATTACTTTGCGATCATGGAGAAAAAGTAGTTAACTTTTAGTTTGACTGTCATGGGGTTACTGTTCGTTCTTTTCGAGCAGTAGCCCTATTGCCGTTTCGCATGATATAGTTATATGGATAAATGTGTTAAAAGAAAAAGGGAGTGTATCCCATTCACGGCAGAGCAGCAACTTAGAACAGGAGTGAGACGATGGATTTTCATATTAAGCGTGAATCCAGTAGCACGGACAAGCAATACGTACGAAATGGACTTATTTCATTTAATGCACGGCATTTCCCAGAACATTTAAAAGGCAGAAATGAAGAAGTAAATCTGTTTGTCAAAAATGAGAACGGTCAAGTACACGGCGGTATTGTAGGTGAGATCTGCTTTAATTGGCTAGAGGTGCATTATTTATACGTAGACGAAGCGCTGCGGAAACAAGGCTACGGCAGCAAGCTAATAGCCGAAGTCGAACAGATTGCACGAGATAACAAGTGTGATTTTATTAAGCTAGATACGTTAAGCTTTCAAGCGCTGGATTTTTATAAGAGACATGGCTTTGAGGTGTATGGGTCCATTGAAAATGCGGGGACGTACACACACTATTATTTGAAAAAAGACTTATATTAAAAGGAGCATAAATGATGACTCATAATCAGGAAGTATCCGATTTTCTAGCTGAAATCAAAGAACCTTGGCAAAGGGAATTAGCAGCTCGACTCCGTGAAGTTGTTCATCAAGCACTGCCTGATGTGTTGGAGCGTATTCAATACAAAAAGCCTCATTTTTTGAAAAATGGGAAGTATGCAGCCGTGATCTCAACGTCAAAAGATGCAGTGAGCTTCACCATATTTAACGCAACGGGGCTTATTCTCCCAGAAGGATTGTTTGAGGGGCCTCCAGAACGCAAAACGATCAAAATACGGCAGGGGCATGAAGTAGATACAGATCAATTGTTGAGTTTAGTAAAACAGGCAGCTGAGACACTGTAGTGGTTTACGTGCTATTCTGCTTTCTAAAAGGTGGGGCTTCCATGCTGCAAGTTTAAGCTGGAGCCCCTTTTTAGTTGATTTATATGACGGGGAAATGTAAACAGTTTCGGATAAAAAATAAAAATAGGGGTTGACAACGAAGTAGTTAGGTACCATATTATATATATGACAAATGAACATAATATTCCAAATGAGTATGAAGCCATTCCTTCGCTTGCTCAATTAAAGCGTCAGATCGAACGTTACGATTTGGATGTAGACGCACAGACTGTACTTGTCGCAGCGAGATTAATGGCAGCGGGAACGAAGCTTGGTCATGCGGCGGAAGTCCATTTCTCCAAATTTGGCTTATCGACGGGCAGATACCGTTTACTGGCGGACCTTGAAGATAACGCAGGGGAGGAACTGCCATCGCAATTGGCGGAGCACCTCGGCGTTACAAGAGCTACCGTAACGGGGCTGATCGATATATTGGAGCGCGATGGTCTTGTATCCCGTCGGACCAGTTCTGTTGATGGTCGTCAGCGTTCGGTTGTGTTAACGGAGCTTGGAGCGGAGAAGCTGCAGGACATGGCAGAGGAGCACTTTGCCAGAATGGAAGCGATTGTTGGCCTGCTAAGTGTAGAGGAGCGTAGTCTATTCCTTGATCTGTTAAGTAAAGTGACACATGGAATCTCATCGCTAACGGAATAAGGACCCTAATTGTATTCCATCGCATCAGTAAGCGTAAAATGGGCTAGTGAACCTAGCTCCTTTTTACTCCGATATAGTTAGGTTCCTAATTATATGGGTGAACTAAAGTTGAATGAACCAGAAGGGAGAGAATCAGAGATGAACTACCAAAGCCGTCCAGACATTAGGCGAGTGAAGGCAAGACCATCACGACAGTTCGTATTATGGCGTGAAGTGATGATGGCTTATGCTGCCCCTGCCATTATGGCAGGCATCGGTGGGGTGATAACTGGTGATAAAGGGCTCCAAATAGGCGCATTATCTTCTATTGGGGGGATGTCCGCATGCACAGCTTTGCTGGTTGGATTATGGCTGCAAAGCCGCGGTATTCATAAACGCTGGCTTATAAAGGCACCGCAAGTTGCGGTCGTTGGAGCCATTGCCTGTTTAGGTACCGCATTTGGGCTGATTGCAGCAGAGGCAGCCTCCTGGCTGCATGACTTGTGGTGGCCGCACAGCTACATGATGTGGTTTAGCCGGATTGGTATTGATTTTCCGTTATCTACTACGATTGCGTGTGTAAGCGTGAGTTGGCGATGGTACAGTGCCAATCATACCAAATTTTCTAAAGGGGAGACAAAAAAATGATTATTATTGTTGGTGCAACTGGAACAATTGGGCATGCTCTGTTAGATCGTTTCGTACAATCAGGAACTCCCGTTCGAGCTCTAAGTAGAGAACCTGAGAAGCTAGCAGTCCGTCTTGGCAAGCGGGTTGGGAATCTGGAGCAGTCAAAGATTGAAGTTGCTGCTATGGATGCCTCTGATCCACAATCAATGCGTTGTGCCTTTGCAGGGGGCAGCCAACTGTTTCTTGCGCTGTCCAACAGCCCGCAGCAGGTTGAATGGGAAACTTCGATTATACGTGTCGCCAAAGAGATGGGGATCAAACATATTGTAAAAGTATCAAGCCCTGTGTATGAACGAAGCGCACCGGTGGAAGTAGCAAGATGGCATCATGAAATTGAAAACGCTCTGTATAAGTCAGGTCTCGCCTATACCATACTGCGGCCCTATGCATTTATGCAAAACTTATTGCAGCAAGCGTCTTTAGTGAAGACTACTAATATGTTTTTTGGATCAATGGGAAATGCAGCATGCAACTTTATTGATTGTCGTGATATTGCTGATGTTGCGGCCCAAGTATTAACGAGTAAGGAATGGGTGGGACAAGTGTACACCCTTACTGGCTCAGAGGTGTTCAGCTACCCCGAGATTGCAAACAAGTTGACGTCATTGCTTGAACGATCCATTCGGTACATAAACCTTTCGTCTGCACAACACCGCATAGATCTAATCGAGCGGGGACATATGCCGCCGTGGCTTGCTAATCATGTGGTTGAAATACAAGCGATGTCTGTGGCGCTGCCAGAGAGGCCAACCACTGCGGTGAAGCAAATACTAGGAAGAGAAGCACGTACGTTAGATGCATTTCTTCAACAATATGTGGAACATTTCCGGTAGCTTCGTCGCCATACAGAGAAGAATAGAGACTTGAACGGAATTGAGGACATATGTCCTTTCCCAAATCCCTGAACATATCTTTTAATTATAAATAAATCGATTTCGGGGGCGGAGATGAATGAAAGGAATTGTATTTGCATTATTAGCGGGTGCATTTATTACGCTTCAGGGAGTTGCCAATTCTCGAATCAGTCAAGATATCGGTACTTGGCAAGCGGCGACAATAACCCAATTTACCGGTTTTGTGATCGCCTTGTCTATTTTATTGTTTGTCCGTGATGGGAAATGGCACCGATTTAAGCAGGTGAAGCCGTTGTATATGGCAGGTGGTGCTTTTGCGGCGATTATTATTTTCAGCAATGTCACCGCAATCCATCAAATTGGTGTTACCCTAACGATATCCGCTTTATTGATCGCGCAATTAAGCTTTACCTTTATTGTGGACAGTACCGGATGGTTTGGCATGGTGAAGCAAAAAATGCGACTGCCGCAGTTCGTCGGGATCGGTATGATGATTGCGGGTGTATTAATATTAAGATTCTAAACAGCAGTAAACAGCTTATAGATTAGGTGAAAAAACAGGGAGGTCGTGAAATGAAGGAAATAAAAGATCGTGAGCTGTTGCTTCATTATTTGCATGCATTTCAGCTTGACTCCATCTTTCATGAAGAGGGGATGTCTCACTTATCCCTGTGCAGCTTTCATCAAGGGGAGGTGATCTGCTCTCAAGGAGACCCCGCTCAACATTTACATCTGCTTGTAAAAGGAAAAGTTAAGGTGTACACCACCTCATCTGAAGGTAAAGCATTGATTCTATCCTTTAAGACGCCATTAGAGGTGATTGGTGATATTGAATATGTGCGAGGTATGGACATTGTGAACACGGTCGAGGCGGTATCTCCTGTCCATATGATAGTGGTTCATCAACGGTGGCTGAGCAAGTACGGGAAAGATAACGCACCACTGCTTCGTCTATTACTCGAAATTATTACACGTAAATTTTGTATCAAATCTAATTCTTTAAGCTTTAATTTGATGTATCCCGTAGAAGTGCGGATTGCCAGCTATTTGTTGTCTGTTTCCTTCGATGAGTCACACACCTTATTAACCGAACAATTAAGTCCTATCAGCCTGAAGGACGCAGCCAATCTAATTGGAACAAGTTACAGACATTTGAATCGGATTATTCACAAATTTTGCGAAGAAGGTCTGATCGAACGTCACAGAGGGAGCATCTTGGTTAAAGACCGGGAGGGATTAAGCGCACTTGCTAATCATAATATTTATGAATAAACGAGGTTTTACAGCGCAGATCGACGAGTCACAACTAAGGTAACCTGATAAGGACTACACTAGCAGATGAGAGGGTTTGTTATGATCATCGGATTGTTATTAGCCTGTATAGCAGGCGCGTTAGTAGGTTTGCAAAATATTTTTAATAGTAAAGTGAATGAGCAGGCGGGCTCTTGGACAACAACAACGTTGGTGCTAGGGATGGGTTTTCTGGCCTCGTTGACGATGGGACTTATATTTGAAGGGAAAATGTTATTAACTTGGCATCCTATGCCTTTATGGTACTGGTTCAGCGGTATCATCGGTGTTGGCGTTGTAACTTGTCTGGTGCAAGGGATAAAGCGGCTAGGGCCTACTTATGCCGTCTCGATTATGATGACCTCACAATTAGGATTTGCTTTGTTATGGGACTCGTTAGGTTGGTTAGGCTTGGAGAAGGTTCCGTTTACCTTTAATAAGTTAATAGGTGTCTTAGTCATTGTAGGAGGCATTGTTGTTTTTAAATTAGGCGGGAATACGCTAAATCATCGTTCTAATAAAATGATATCTGATGGCTCATCAACGTAAAGAGCAGCGTGTTCATTGTTATGTTTACATAGAGCACTTGACACGCGGCTCTTTGTTTAGATTACGGAGATGATTAAATTCTTTTATTGCATACAAAACTTTCATATAAAATTAACTGACTTTCTCATTTCGGATATCCGTTTGCACATAAGGTAGTAGCAGTTGTTCAATTCCTAATTCGTCCTGGACGTTCCCTTTCCCGATAATCATTCCTTCTTGGGATAAAATATAACAAAAAGGAAAACTAAACGTACTATATAAATTCATCTCATTCATCTCGATTTGGTGTATAGGGATTTCGATTTCATAATTCTCTTTTAGTTGGAGGATATCTTCTTTTGGCCCTATCATGACAGATAAGACTTGGTAGGATGAAAAATGTTTGGCAATGTTATTTATTTTGGGGTACATTAACTGGCATCCACTACAGCCTGAAACGCTAAATAATAAAATAGAACCGTTAAATTGGGTTTGGCGTAGTTGAATATCGGCATTATTCATACTTGTAACGGCCAATCTTGGGAAATAGGAGCCGACTTCAAGACTGTTACCTTTCAGCAGAGGAGGTTCATGCTGCACAACAACATTCTGCTGTCGATTTCGGATCAAATAGGTCACACTAAAAAGTAATAGTAAAATAAAAACCCATTGAATAATAAAGGAAAGCTGCATAAAGGATGACATTATTTATATCCTCCTACTTCACGGTGAGAAGATGTAATGCTAGCTAGAGCCTTAACTAAGGCGTACATTCCTATAATGCCTAAACTAATACAAATTGCACTTAACAGTTCTATGAAAGCAATATGATGTAAGAATGTAGGGGATAAAAAAACGACTAAACAACAAGAGAACACCATAATAATTCTGATGACGGTGCTTTTTCCTAACGTATCAGGCAATAACTCTCCGAAACAATTACAGTTGATTTTAGTTGCAGCCCGTTTCGCTTTCCATACCGCCCATGCGTAACCGAAGGTCAATAACAGCACTAGGCTTGCTCCAATTAACTTATAGGGAACCATTAATAAGGAAATACCCGCAACTAGCTCCAGAAGTATGACAAACATAGATCCGTACATCCCATCACCAATCGAAACGCCTATTTCACGCATGGTGGTGTTAAACGATTTTAAGGAGAAGACTTTAAATAGTGCAGAAGCTATCATTACAGTTGCCAGAAACAGTTGGACAAAAAGGTAAAGTGTCATCATATGCTCCTTTCTGTTGTGGTTCATTATTTGTTTTAAACTTCACTCATATAACACATACAATTGCTAAAATATCACGGAATTTATTTTAATTACTCTAAAATCTTTATAAAACCAAACTATGATATGGAATTTAGGCTAAACCTCCCATTCTTTTTCAAAGCTTATTTTGATCTTTTCTCTTGCTCGTGCAAGTTTTTGTCGTACAGCACCTTCTGTCGTTGCTAGATTTGCAGCAATCTCTTTATAAGACATATCGTGATAATATTTCATAACGACAATTTTGCGATACTCCGGATTTAATCGATTAATGCAAAGGGTGACCAACTTGTTTTTATATTTTTTCTCAACCACTTGCTCAATGGAGGGGGAACGAGTAAATAGGACACAGGTATGGTCAATCACAACAGAGCCGACAATTAATTCATTGCGTGTTTTTTTTATTTTCCGAAAATAATTTAACGCAGTGTTTTTGGCTATTTTTTTTAGCCAGCCTTCAATTTTGTCTTGCTCCTGATACTTATGCGCATGATTTAAACTTCTTATAAAAGCTTCTTGAATAATATCTTCTGTAGAGGCATGCTCCTTAATAATGTACTTGACCATATCGTAAACCAAATAATAGAATTCCCAGTATAGTTCCATCTGTACCCTTTTATCCCTTGGAAAAAGACTAGCATTATATAATAAGTTAAGTTTCTTGGTCATGTTATTAGTTATCCTCCTAACATCATTTACATCCTTCATACAAAACGATACAAAAATAATGAAAACGAACGTTAATTATGCTGATAAGGAAATGGAGAGTATTCATAATAAAATATGGAAAATTAGGATGAGGTTACGAAGGGGGATATACTTAGAGTGGGGATGATCGGAATATGTCTTATGTACGGATTAAAAAATTAGCTGTGCACGATATCCGGTTGATACTTTTGGGACTGAAGCCTAAACATTTCTGCATAATTGCCATTATTAATTAACATGAGCTCCTCATGTGTACCTTGCTCTACGATCTTCCCATTGTTCATAACCAGGATGAGATCGGCGTTGATACAACTGCTCAATCGGTGTGAAATCAAAATGGTAATCTTCCCGTTTGCTAGCTCTGAAAAGGTATTATAAAGAACATCCTCAGCATACGGATCTAAAGATGCAGTCGGTTCATCCAATACAACAATATCTGCATTTTTTATAAAAGCACGACTCACTGCTAGCTTCTGCCACTGTCCTCCAGATAGTTCAGTCCCGCCATTAAACGAAGTTCCTAATTCTGTTTCGTAGCCAAGCTCTAGTTTTTGCACAAAAGAATGTGCGTCACCTTTCTTAGCGGCAGCAAGTATCTCTTCATCCGTCATTCTATCCATGTTTCCATACCCAATATTTTCTTTTACAGTTTGTTCGTATTTCACAAAATCTTGAAAAACTGCGCTAGCATTACGAAGTAATACCTTTGAAGGAATTTGTTTTAAGTCAACATCTTCATACAGTATGGTTCCTTCATAGGTGCGGTATAAACCTAATAAGCATTTAATCAACGTGCTTTTTCCGGCGCCATTGTTACCAACGATAGCTATTTTTTTGCCGGGAAGTATTGAAAAAGAAATATCTTTTAATATCCAACTCGTATCTGCTGAATATTTAAAACTTAAGTTATGAACGGTAATTCCCTTTTTACGTAGAGCAGGAAAGGGGATGGTGTCATCCATTTCTTCGGAGGCGCATACTTCGCTAGGCAGTTCTAAAAAACGGAACATATCTCGTAATGACAATGTATTCTCATAGATGCCCGAAATAGATAGTGCAATGCCAAGCATAAGACCTTGAACGGTAAGATAAGCTTGGGATATAGCTACGTATTCTCCCAAACTGAGTTTTTGATGCACTCCCATCCAAATAAACCACGCTAAAATGATGGAAACAAAAATCGTGTTCAAAGCTTCAACCAATCCCTGATAATAACTGTTTTTACATTCAAATGTTAATTGTAAGTTTGCAGAGCGATTGAACAGAAGCTTCCACCTATTCAAAAAATGACTCTGTAATTCAAATAAACGAACCTCCTTTGCTGCCGTACGTCCAATAAGTAAGTTGAAATAATAATTAATTCTTCTGCTTAAGGGGGTAAGTTCTGTCAGTAGCTTGTATCTTAATTTACCTTCTCGAAGATGAAGTAGTAGAGGAGGAAGTGACATCACGACCACAGTAACTGCTGCTAGCCAATGGAAGTGGGCTAAAATACCAATAAGGGTGGCAAGTGTCAGCGTATTTTGAACAATTTGCATGGGCCCGTTCATTAGGTCTACTACTCTTTGACTTTGACCAGAAGAAGCCCTTAACAAAAGATCGTAGAATTCACTGTTATCGAAGTATGATAGGGAAAGTGACGAGGTTTTTGTGGCGATATTTGTTTCTATAAACAAGTTGATTTTTTGCTGCATTTTTATTTTGTTTATTTTTTCTATTATTAAGCATAATTGAGAAAAAAGTAAAAGTAAAGTTTGTAACATTAAAAAGCTGTAAGTGGATGAGATATGCATGCCCCCGTGTTTAAATGCTTCCGTGATTGAATCTATAAGTTCTTTCGTAATAAACAATTGTAGGCTTGGAACCGTAGATTGAAGCAATCGGATAAACAGTAGAAGCGATAAATGGACAGGTGCTATTTTCCATGTGTACAATAAAAATTTCAATATGTATTTACTCACCCAAATAAAACGAGTTGAGGAGTTTGGCAGTGAAGCCTCTTCTTTCATTATCATATTAACACCCTATCATTGAAGTAATAAAACATCGCTGATAAACGAAATTCATACGTTTATCAGCGATGTATGTTGTCGTTCCCGCAAAATGGTTCTAATACATGAAGGTTTTAAGCTGAATTAACAGTTACCAAAGAAACATTCTGTGCTTGGTGCAGATAGGTTAAACCGATTTCTACCAGACGAGGCCAACAATCCGTACTGTTTCGGGTCACTGCACCCGCAACAAGTGTATTGTGCATAATCACAATACTTGTAACTTGAATTACTAGAATCAATAACACAATTGGTATAATACGTGCACGTGTACTTCGTTGCCAAAACACCGTTCTCCATTAGATTTCCTCCCTTAATTCATCATTTGTAAAAAGACTTGCGGGAACTCTTGGAAGACATTCTAACTAATAAACACAACCAATTTCGTTTTTGTCACTCTTATTTCAATTTTTCAATGTTAAAAGAAAATGAAGGGCATACGTCGGCTTTAATCCAACAGATCGAATTATCGTAATGGTTTCAAAAAATAAAGGAGATAAATGGGGTGGAATGGAGTTGGGGGATGATAACGAGAAGGCGGATTACGTATAGCAGGGAGAAGGGTGCTAATCGCACCACTTCTCCATCCAAGCTTTGTATTCAGTGATTACAGGGGCTGAGTTGAGACGGCTGACCATTTGCAAAGAAGAGCTTCGATCGTACTCATAGTCTGTAACGGAGAACAGGACGATAATGTCGCGTTTGGTTATATCAGCAAAGAAGTTGGCAAGGACTAATTCCTCCAGCACTTCGATACATGTACGATATAAAGTATCTCTGAACGAAACGAAGCTGTCATCATGATCATCATCAGATTGTTCTGCATTTAAAATGTAGTTCCGTAGTTTTGTGCAAATGTTGTTAAATGCTTCGTCCGCTCCGGTTCCTTCAAATGCCCATTCTGCTGGCTCGTACTTGTAATAGAGGGCCTCATCGGGTTCTTCTTTCACCATATCATTTAAATGCTGGTTCGTATTTGTGGACGGGCATACTGTCATAGCACCTTCATCACTATACAGGGCAAAACTAATGACTGGATTGTGCGGGTTCGTTTGGTTGTAGATTTCACTGAAGGCTTGCATGGCTGCTTGTTTAATCTCTTGCTTAAGCAAGACAAAATCAAATTCAGCTTTCATTGGGGTATCTCCCTTTCATAAATATGGTATAAATGAGTTGATCACCTAATTCCTAGTATTATAGTATCATCATTTAACTAGCCTCGCTCAAGGAGATGGAGAGTCATGAGCCGATCCTTCTAAAGAAGCTTAGTGGCTTTTTAGTTCGAAAGAGCTGAGCATATTTGAACAAAGGTCAAACCATATTGTTTGCGCTTACCAACATGTATTATACTTTGAGAATACGTCTGATCGGACAAAAGTCCGCCTTGCATAGGTTTAGAATTTAGAAATTATTGAGAAGATTGATGTAGAAGGTTCGACCTAAAGGGGGAAGCTTGTTATTAAACTTGTACAAAAATGGAAGGGTGGTCTGTACGGTGGTACGGATTAGTAGAGGGGCAAACTACTTCATAATTAGTATCTACCTGATGGTGTTTATCGGTCTATTGGTTGCATTTTATCCTAAGTTTTCCCCACTCTTTACGGGAGTCTCCACTAACAAAACTTCGCATGATCAGCAGCCGGTCTCTATTGTCATTAATAGTCTAAGCTTTACTTATCCAGACGGTTTGGATGAAAATCATAATCCTTATTTGACTTATATCGAAGAGCAAACGGGGTTAAACATCGACGTTTATATGCCGCCTGTAACAAGTTATGAGAATACACTTCACACCTTAATTTCTTCGGATACGAATCTTCCCGATATGCTAAGTATTTATTCTAAAGTTCGTCTATCTAATTATGTCCAGCAAAATAAGTTAATGCCGCTTGAGGATTGGATCGAGAAATACGGCCCTGATTTAAAACGGGTTATCCCGCAAGAGGCATGGGAGCAGGTTACTTTTAATGGGCACATTTATGCCATACCTAGCAGTTATCTTGTTAATGGAAACGAGCTGATGTATGTACGGCAAGATTGGCTGGACAAGCTGAAGCTGCCGCGACCTGTCACACTTGAGGATTACAAACATGTAATTAAGGCGTTTGCAACAAATGATCCGGACGGCAACGGCAAACATGATACTTACGGATTATCTATGATGGGGGGCTTGCAGTACACGTCACCCTTGTTTGGTGCGTTTGGCATTCAACTGAATCAGTGGACCGAACGAGGTGGTGAGCTTGTATTTGCCAATACACTTCCTGAGATGAAAGAAGCATTGGCCTTTTTTAAGGAGCTGTATCAAGAGAAATGGATCGATCCTTACTTCCCACTTCACACAAGACAGACGATGTTAGCGAACATTGAACGAGGGAAAGTCGGACTGTTTGCTGGTGCCTGGTATGATACACGCGGAGCGATAGCTAATAATAGGAAAAGAGAACCCGAGGCACACTGGGTTTCACTTGAATATCCGGTCGGTAAACAAGGTAGACAAGGTGTTGAAGGTTCAAGGCTTGTGCACGGATACCAAGTCATTACACGTGGAAGTGAACGTGCGGCTGATGTAATCAGGCTGCTGAATTTTATCGCAGGTAAGGGAAGAGAGACGCTAA
Source organism: Paenibacillus taiwanensis DSM 18679 (assembly GCF_000425125.1). Taxonomy (GTDB): domain Bacteria; phylum Bacillota; class Bacilli; order Paenibacillales; family Paenibacillaceae; genus Paenibacillus_B; species Paenibacillus_B taiwanensis. Next base: position 32,456 of record NZ_AULE01000001.1, on the reverse strand, counting down.
TCTTAGGGTTTGAGCATCAAGTGTGGACACGAAAGAACGGGGAGATGATTACAAATTTTAAAGAGCATGACAAGCATCTATATAGAGGCATTTATTCTTCATTAGTAAATGTCCACGATCCAACGCTGCAGAAATTGCGTTTGGATTCTTACGGCAAGCATTATCAGCTCTATGACAACATTCAAAAGGTGGAAAAGCATGCGGTCCGCGACCTGTTCTGGGGTCCAGCTACACCTACCATGCAAAAAAAATGGAATGAACTAAATGAATTACAGTACAATTTCATTCCCATTATTGTTGGGGTGGAGCCGATTGAATCTTTTGATGCTTATGTGGAGCGATGGAACACGTCTGGTGGCCGCCAAATTACAAAAGAGGTTAATGACTGGTATAAAATAGTGTCGAAAAGGATTCAGAAATGAACATGATCAGGTATGCCTACGATAAGTTTCTTCAGAACTCACATGTACGACTCACCGCATATTTTCTCCTCGTGCTTCTTCCGCTAGTCATGGTAAGCCTATACGTGAATAATCGGGCCAATCAAATTATTGTCAAGCAAGCAAATGAGCAAAATATGCACAAGCTCGAGTCAGTAATGAACAACTTGGAATTGACTGTACAGCATGTGGACGTGTTATTTAATCTGATTGCAACAAATACTAAAGTGCTTGATATTATGGCGATTAAAGAGGCAGAAATGTCACCGTTAACGATCGTCAAGTACAGTGAACTGCTGAGAGAGCTCGGTAATATAACGGCCGTAAGTCAAGTCGTCTCGCAAATTACGATGTATCATGCAGAAACCAACACAATGATTTCAACAGTGTTCGGTGGACGGCACGTAGAAGAAGCAGCGGAACAGACATGGATAGCAAAACTAGTGGCGCAAGCTAGTTCACAAACGAGTGTGATGATACCTGAACGTACAAATGGAAACCTAGTGTCCGCAGGGCAATCCCTCACACCCGATACCCTTTCATTTTCTCGTTTATTAGATCGAGCTGAGAGTGGGCAAACACCAAGCCTCATGATGATGACCTTGCACAAACATAAGCTTGCAGCCATTTTTAAGCCTTTGCTAACGTCTCAGCATACGAACGTTGTATTAAGAAATAGAGAGGGCCACGTAATAGCGGCGGTTCCAGATACGGTGCAGGGGAGTAACACGAAGACCGAACTGGAGAGGCTGAAAGTAAGTGTGGATTCCCCACAGTATGCATGGACTTTAGAGGTGATGCAGCCCTATGAGGACATTTACGAGGAAACGAAACCGATGCGCCAGTACACGTACTTAATTATTATAAGCAGCCTGCTGTTGGCGTTGTTTATTTCGTGGGGAATCTACAATCGCATCGCTGCTCCTTTATGGCAGCTAACAGATGCTATGAAAAGTCTTATTGGAGGCCATTACGATATTCAATTAAAAACGAAAAGAAAAGATGAGTTTGGATACCTTATGCATGCCTATAATCGGATGGCTGCACATCAAAAGCATCTTATTCAGGATCATTACGAACAGCAGCTGCGAATCGTAAAAACGGAGCTTTCCTTCCTGCAATCCCAAATTAACCCCCATTTTTTATATAACACATTAAATTCGATATACTGGACGGCAAAAAATTACGAAGCGGAAGAAATTAGCGAGATGGTGCTGAACTTGTCTCACTTTTTTCGTCTGAGTCTGCATAAAGGCAAAGATACGTTTACAGTTGCTGAAACGATTGAGCATCTCGATTATTATATTCGAATTCAGCAGGCGAGATTGCTAGATAGTTTCCAAGTAAAGTACAAGGTTCAAGAAGCATGCAAGTCCATTTCTGTATTAAAGCTGCTCCTGCAACCTTTAGTTGAAAATGCGGTTATACATGGACTTGAGAAAAAGCAGGGCGGAGGGTTATTGATCGTGTCTGGTTCTATCCAGAATGGATTTCTAATGCTGTCTGTGCAGGACAACGGGAGTGGAATACAAGGAGACAGGCTCCACATGATCGAGCAAGCTTTACATGAGATTGCTGCGGAGGTCAGCCCCTTATCTTATTTGAAAGCATCTGATATAGGCTTATATGGACTTCGTAATGTATGCTCACGCATGAAAATGTATTACGGCAAAGAGGCACGGCTTATATGTACTAGCGCGTGGGGGGAAGGCACCACAGTGACGATGATGCTGCCCGTGCATGAGGGTGAGTAGACTTTCACACCAACTAGCCACAACTATTTATGATCAGGAGTGCATCATATGAAGCTACTTATTGTGGAGGACGAAATTCGGTTATTGGATAATTTAGCCCGCATGTCATGGGACGAGCACGATATCGACATGATAGGGACGGCTCGCAATGGAGAGGAAGCTCTGCTGCAAGTCAAGCGTAAGCAGCCTGATATTATGCTTATGGATATCCAGATGCCGGAAATGGATGGACTTTCTCTGGCACGCCAGATCGGTTGTTTATATCCGCATATCAAGCTCATTATATTAAGTGGCCATGACAATTTTAATTATGCCCAGACCGCAATTGAGTTGGGGGTATTTAAGTACTTGCTGAAGCCGGCAGCCGAAATGTCCATTTTACAGGCTGTGAAGGAGGCAGCGCATCTGGTGCAAAACGAATTCATAGAACGGAGCAACCGTGTCTGGTTGCAGCAGAGATGGACACAGTTTTTGCCGATATTAAACCAGCATTTCTATGAAAACTTGATAGATGGACATTATGTTCAAGAGGAAATAGAGGCGTTTAAGGAATCGTTAAAGCTCGATATCGATGTGTTTGCTCGGTATGCGCTAATCATTTTGGATATTGATCCAATGGAACGATATGAATCGGGTGAGAGGATGCTCACAGAGCCGTTTATTTATCTGATGAAAGAGTTGCTTCCTGCTGCCACTTATCATTTGTGCAAAGACAAGCAGGGTGCAGTTGTAGCTATCGCTAAAATCAAGGAAAACGAGGATGTTCACCAAGCGCTCTTGCACATACACACCACAATTGAAAAGCTGCTTAGCAACATCACTCAATGCTTACCTATTTCTGTTAGCGCGGGGATTAGCGCCAAAACGGGGCATCTTCATGAATTGAACCCTTTATACGTTCAAGCTTCAAAGGCCTTACAGCAGCGAATTGTTTATGGTGGAGGTATAGCGATCCCTTACGTGGAACCGGATATTGGTGCAAGTGCTGAAGCAAGCACATCTCAACAAGCAGATAAGCGCCTTGAGCTGGCACTTCATTCAGCAGATGAGGTGTTAGCCATGCAAGCAATAGCTGATATGTGGTCAAATTTACATGTGACCAAGGCGTCCTATGAGGTGATCATGGAGCAGCTTATGTGTATTACAGGGATACTGACCTTATTTATACGCAAGCATGGCTGGTCCGTACAGGAAGTAGTGGGTTCAAATTTTAAGTATTTTCATGATTTGAAGCTGTTAACGACTCCTGAGCAGATGTATCAGGTGTTGCAGCATGCGGTAAACCAGATTGTAGCCTATTCGTTGTGCCACGGCAAAAAAGCTGTTCATAAAACGGTACAAGCCATCATGGACCTACTAGATTCTGACCTGGAGCAAGAGTATACGCTTCATACCGTCGCTGACCGATTCTATGTTAATTCTTCTTACTTAAGTCGGTTATTTAAGCAAGAAACGGGTGTATCCTTTTCAGCATATGTATTGGAGCGGAAGATGGAGCGAGCCAAATTTGCCTTGCTGAACGGAGCGAAAGTATATGATGCGGCCTCGATGACTGGGTATCGGGATGTCAGTTATTTCACGAAAATTTTCCGCAAATATTGGGGAGTAACCCCCAGTCGTATCAAGCAATAGGAGGATCGAAAAAAGTATGATCTTGTCATCATAACACCGAATGATGTCATCCCTGTCTAGTATGAAGCTTGGGCGAATCCTAGTAAGCTTTAGGTATGCGATTCCTCCATTCGGACTTAGGTGAATCGCAAGTACATCATTTTATCATTCTACAAAGGAGCCGAAGCTATGAATACAAAAATTTCAATTCGGAAAGCCAAGACAAGGTTTGCCATGATGCTGACTGTTATGTTGACACTGAGCTTGTTTTCAGGCTTGTTTGGTGGCCTAGAAGCCCAAGCCGCCAAGGAAGAACGTGCAAACGAGGAAATGGAGAGTCGGGCTAGTAGTTCTCTTTCCGCAAAAAATGCTGTATTTTTGTATAGTGGATATTATCAAGATAATACGTATTATGCGCCATATGACACCAAGGATCTAACCCGATTGGACACGGTCAAACGATTTATTATTGGCAGTGGTTTTCAAAATACGATCGACAACTATGAGGAGCGTAAATTGATTAAGTATGTGGATCAAACCGTGGATACGATTACGGAAGCGAATAGCTCTTACCGGGCCATTCTTCCGCTACCTGTCCATGACAAGAACATTAGTGACTCCGAGGTAGATCGATTATTCGACAAATATGTGGACTATATGAATGAAATAAAAAACAGACTGGGATCGAATTGGGACACGATAGCGGGGTTCTATTATCCCAATGAAGCTATCTATTATTTTGCTAGTAAAGACTATCGTTACTCCCAAATCAAAAATCAACCACAAGTCAAACTGCTGGAGAAGATTTCAAAGTTTATTAATAACAGTGCTGAAATGAAAGGCGCAAGAACATTGGTGTGGGCTCCTTATTTTGGCTATGGGGTCAACAACACAAAAGTTGTAGAGACGATTGCTTATATGGTGGATGAGACGGAGATTTTTGACCGCGTGTACATTCAACCCCATCATTATTTCGAAAATACACCTGAAAATTTAGATCCGATCTATGACAGTGTCAAGGCGGATAAGATCTATGGTTATAATGGTGAATTAGTTGCTAAGAAGCATTTAGGATATACGACGGTTGGTATACAAATGGAGATCGACCGAAATTATTTTAAGTCTTCCAGCTTCAAGAAGAGATATCAGGATACGACTGATAAATTTAAGCGCTTAGAAGATGATGATAAATATTTCAGCTTCTATTTAGGTGCCAAAGGTACAGTTGATCGAAATGGAAATGCCGTACAAACCAATGAATATTTCAAAGCCACTATTGATGAAATTAACCATTTTTATAATTAATTCTATCTTTAGTTCTACTTTGAAGAAGCGAGCTCTTGTAATAGGGGCTTGCTTTTTTTTCGTGCTTCAAGTGATATGGATTAGGCGAATGTTGCTCTGGTGATAATGTGAGCGACTTGGGGAAAAAGGACCCGACCAATCACGATTCACCCGATGCTACGTATATATAACACGTCAAATCAGTCCGTCCTGTTGGCGGATGTGAAGGTTCGTTAATATTATACGGCAGATTTGCAGCAGATTTTACGGATGTATGTTGGGATTCCTTTAACCGATTTCATCTAGCTTTACGCACTCATTTCAAAGCTAACTTTTGTTTTCAGGAGAAAGGGGTCAGCTTAATGGAAATATCAAATGCAATTAGAACAGTGTTAAGAAATTATGAATAACATATTTATTATTGCTTATACTGGAATATTATGGTAAGTTACAATAACTAACCGGTTAGTTATTAATTTAAGAAGGAGATTACAGCAAAACATATTCATGAATATCCCACATGATTACTCCAATTACTAAAATGTAATAACCACTCCTGCCCAGAAATTGCTTATTAGTAGTATCCTCACTTAAACCTACACCTGAGATTATGTTAATGCTTTGTGCATTTCTTGATTCTTACTTCTGATGATAAAACACAAATAACGTAGCTTAAATTGTGAAGAATATCAAATCTGGAGGTATTTTCAATGATTAAACTGATTAAGGGTGTGGCGGCATTTAGTTTAGTTACTTCGCTGATTTTTTCATCCCCTGTGTATGCTGACGCGGCATTAGGTAACAAAGTCTCTATTGACGCGGTTAGTCAAATGAGGAAAGCGGGAATGACCGAAAGTGATATCAAGCGTATTCAGCAACACAACAAGGATGAGATCGAATTTTAAAAAAACGGTGGTTTGGACAAAAAGTACGAGTCAGATCAACGGTTAATTAAACTTGCTAGACAAGGTTCTAGCCTTGGGACAGTTAAGGGGATCAAACCGGATCATATTAGTAGTGTTAGCTTGTTAAGTAATAATCTAGGCACCTATGGCGATATTCTGATTGCTTTCAATGCAAGCTTCTGGGGCATTGATTTTGGATACCCTGGGCATGCTGGTATAGTTTCTAATGTTTCTGCATTGACAGTGGAGTCTTTTCCGGCAGATGGCGTGCAAAAACATACAAATGATTGGCGTGGGCGTACTAACGTTTATGCTTTAAGTGTCAAAGGGGCTTCCAGCAGTAATTATGCAAATGCAGCATCTTATGCAGAAAATCAAGTCGGTAAAAGTTATAATTGGTGGTTTATAAATCCTTGGAGGGATGATGCTTTTTATTGCTCCCAGCTTGTCTGGAAAGCGTGGAAATCTCAAGGAATTGATGTAGACTACGTTACAATTGACCCGATAGTAACTCCAATAGAGATTGCTAAGTCCGGAAATACAGTCATCTATTATCGGGCATAAACTAGAAGTAGTGGCTAGTGGATATATTTAGTGGGTTCACTAGCCACTATTCCATACAAAATAACTTAATAATGGGAGTCGGTATGTTGACTAAAAAAGCATTCTATATTTTAGGTGGCATATTGTTAGGTGTGTTGTTAGTTGTTATGGTTGCGAGACTCTTTTTTAACAACAATAATTCTAGCTCTTCTATGCCAACCAATTTAGATGTGGCGAATAGCAATGAAACGATGGCTTTAGGAAATGATACTCACGATTTTAATCTTAAGGGCGCTTCATTTTTGGTTTTATATTCCAATATGTTAGAGGAAGGTGTGGAGTTGGTTTCCTATAGCTCTTCGGGAGCCATATTAAGTCAACTTAGCCTGAATGTAGGAAAGAAGTTAGACTTTGCTGCCAAAGTGAAAGGGAATATATATATTGCATCTGAACGACAGCATCATCATTTTCAAATTAGCCAAGATGGGAAAATAAGATCGTTTTTTGGTCCTAGTATATATGAGCAAGATAGAGCAATTGGAGCAACATTTATACGTAATTCCAATGGCTATTTGTTATTTTCTATGAATATGGGTGCACATCCGGACTATTCTCCTCATGAATATGGAAATGAGCTAGTTTATTGGAATGATGACGATCATGTGTATAATCATTTGAAATTGACAGGTTATTTTATGTCAGCTGTGACGATCCATAATAAAGCATACGTGTTGTACTCTAACGGAAAACGAAATTCAAATGGTATATACGTTGTTGATCTGAAGACGAACAAGCTAGTATCCGATTACCCTCTTAGAAGTATAGATAGATATTATCCAGTAGGTAGAGAAAATGGCTCTTCTCTGCAACTATACAATAATCGGCTGTTAGTATTTATGACAGGTGATGACCCATCGCAAAAACAAGATCAGCCCGTCATGCTAGTTATTAATCCTCAAAATGGCACTATTGAACAAACGATTAAAGTGTCCAATAAATCGTTCGATTTGTACGGAACATTTGTGCATAACGGAAAAGTATATGTAGTTTCTTACGAAGGAGAATTGGTTGTATTTAATCAAAAGTTCGAAATTGAAACACTAATCAGGCTTGAGCAGGGCTCACAATTTGTAATGAAAAGAAAGGAGGAAAGTGGCTTGATTTCAGGGGTACAAGTTGATGGCGACTCCCTATTTATTCTATATGACTTTGTTAAAAATGCCCCATTGGACAGACAGAAAGAAATTCACCAATACCATATAGACACGGGTAAAGAACTGGCAGTCATTCCTTTATCGCATAAAACGGACAGGGAGATGGTCAGGTTCTTTATAACTAAATGACGAGGGATGTGGGCGGCAATCGTCAAGATAGATCTATTATGTTGATGAATAATGTAGAGATCTTGAGGGGCTTGTCCTTCAAGGTCTTTCTTTTACCCCCACCCCCTGCCGAATGAATCGGCGTATTTTCCCCACAAGGAGATGAATCAGCTCGAAGCGGTGCTGAAGCAATGCGACTCGTTCCGTCAGAAGATTGTTGTGACGAGCGTACGCAGAAGATAAAGGTGTCACGCTAAGTCGAGTTGCCAACAATGCAGCATTTACACTTGATAATACGGCTAACTACATAAAGGATGGACTAAAAATAGATTCACCAGTGGGTACATTAAACACCAAAAAATTCTCTGACTACAAATACGAATGGCATTGGATGACTATAACCAAATATTTTAGGGACTCGGCTGATAATAGGTGAATTGCTGTGTCTGCGTGGGGAGAACGTCGTAGTATTGATTACCGTGTTGGTCACACATCAAACGGCTTTTCGGCAGGAAGTAGTACAAAACTTATATATCAATAAATATGGTAATGGTTCTAGTGAGCCTCATGTATCGGTTAGTTTTGATATTAACAATGACGGTGAATCCGATTTTGAATTTGTTTCATCGCTCAACAAGGGGATAGGGGAGTGGTACTTCAATGATTATAAAAGCGACCCAGTGAAAGTAAGATAACAAGTAAGTGTCGCTGTCGTGTAATACCCGGAAGAGATTCTCTGTTTCACACAGCAATTTGCTTTTATCGGGTCTTTAATGACCAGCCGCTAATCCCCTTGGGTTAGCGGCTGGTTGTATTTTTGGAGATGAGCTTCCCTTACGTGCGGCTTAAATCAAGATATGTCCGCCTTCGACATGGAGCACCGTACCGGTTACAAAGCTATTTTGCAGCAAATAAAGTACGCTTTGTGCAACGTCTTCCGCACGACCGACACGGTTCACTGGCAGCTTGCTGCCAAGCGTCGCATAAAATTGATTGCGAGCTTCTTCTGACATTTTGCTGCGTGCAGGTGTATCAATGATACCGGGGGATACGACATTTACCCGCAGGGGAGCCAGTTCTAAAGCTAGCGTTTGCCCGAGATTCGATACCGCGGCATTAACAGCACCAAGCGCTGAGGAGCCTACCATTGATTTGTAGGCGACTACACCCGAGAACAGCGTAATCGAGCCGCCAGGGCGAATGTGAGGCGCAGCATATTTTGCAGCATAATATTGCCCCCAAAATTTATTTTCGAACAATTGTCTGGACTGCGAGGTATAGGTATGAAGGAACGGACCGCCTGATGTTTCTGCCGCGGTTACTACAAGGTGATCGAAATGGCCGATTTGATTAAATAAAGCTTGTACTTGTTCCTCCTGTGTTGTATCAACAGTGAGGGCAGTAACTTGAGGGCCTAATTGTGCTTGAGCCGTTTTTAATTTTTGATCAGAACGGCTGGCAATAATGACCTCTCCGCCTTGAGCTATAACTTGTTTCGCTGTTTCATATCCGATACCGGAGCTGCCGCCGATTATGACTACTTTTTGACCTTGTAACATGTTAATTCCTCCTAAAGGTTATATAGTTATCCGTTCATCAGTTATCCGAGTGTCGCTTGCAAATGCTGTTCAAGATTTGTAACAAAAATATCAATTTGCGGATTTTTGATGACGTCATAACAAGTAAAACTCTCGATAGGTGTCATACCAAGGAAGCTATGGATACGATGCAGATGACTTAACGCTTCGTCAAGGCTGCTTCCATTAAAAAATTGAGCAGGATCGTTAAACGCTTTTTCTGGTGCGTTCCACGTTGTAGATAGCATATATTTTTTATCTGTTAACATGCCGCCTCTGCCATATTGGTCTGCACCTTTGAAAAAAGTACCGTAAGCGTACACCTCATCCATGTACGTTTTTAATAAACCGGGGACACTAAACCAATAGATCGGCGTCTGATAAATGACGATATCCGCCCACAGAAACTTTTGCTGTTCCGCTTCGATATGGTATCCCTCCTGAATGACAGTCGTTTGCACCTGATGATGTTTACTTAAGAAACTTGCCATGTGTTCGAACAAGGTATGGTTCAGCTTGCCCGCTGATGATTCATATTTCTGATGACCGTTAATGATAAGTATATTTTTCAAGTGGATCAGCTCCTTGTGTAGTGGGTAATTGTAGTATATGGGTAGTTAATATATTTTGGGAAGTAGTGATATATATGTCACATAGTTACCGAAAAGAAACTATTGTGTTACAATTAGCTTTACGAAGATTAAAAAGAAATGGGGAACACTGATGGTTGATAAAGGACAAATTACTTTGACCAAAGGGACACCCGGTCAGCAATGTCCAATCGCGAAAACACTCGACGTCATCGGAACCAAATGGACGTTTTTAATTATCCGCGATTTGCTTATAGAAGGAACGATGCGGTTTAGCGATTTGCTCCGATCTATGGAGGGCATTAGCCCCAAGACACTTTCCTTGCGCCTCAAAGAATTAGAAGAGCATGGCGTAGTCATAAGAGAAGTTTTTCCAGAAGTTCCGCCGCGTGTGGAATACACGTTAACGGAGAAAGGCAAGGGGCTGGAGGGGATTTTTATTGAGCTGAAGCGATTTGGACTGGAGTTGTAAACATTCCTTTTTAAGTAAGCTATTGTTATGACCAATAGTGTTATGACCAATAGGCACACAAAACCGCTTGGACGAGTTCCAAGCGGTTTTAGCATTTAGGTTATTAAATTCCGGATTGCCTTTTATAATTCCTTACGATCATCCCGTTTGTACGAGTCATGCCGAACTTGTCATAATAAGGAACGACGTCATCGTCACAACATAAATCAATCATATATATGTCATCGAGTTCTTTTAGCATTCGGCTTACTAATTCCGTGCCTATACCTTTATTTTTGTACGCAGGAATAACTTCAAGGAATGGAATATAAGCCGATAAAATACCGTCGCTTATCGCCGTAATAAATCCAACAACTTGATCTGTTTGCTCATCAATGGCCAGCATGACGTGACTGCTGTTCTTTAACAATTTGAGATGAGTTTCGGGAGAGGGGGGATTAGGCCAATCCACAAAAAAGCCATGTAACCTATCAGCAGAAATACTGTCGAGTGAGTTTGTATATTTCACTATAAATCAACTCCTAAGAAGGTAATGTTATACAAGTGGTACCTATCAAAAGTAAAGTAACAAAATTAGAACCTCCAAATGTTCAATAAGCAATACTACAAGTGATATTCGATTTCAATTGCTGAATTCCTTCTATTTCCCGCTTAAAAAGGGGCAACTTGAAATATCCATGTAACCTTTAACGCCAAAGGTGGCACTATGATCGTGTACAATCGAAAGGAGGCAGCAAAGGACGTGTTGCAGTGGATTGATGAGGCCCGGCAAGGAGATAGGACCGCATTTGAGCAGGTTATGTCGCATTATTCCGTCATGGCATATGCCATCGCCTATGATAAGCTGCGTGATTCGTATTTGGCGGAGGATGCGGTACAAGAAGCGTTTACGGAAGCGTATCTTCATTTAAGTAAATTACGGGAACCGGCTGCTTTTCCCGCATGGTTTAAAACGATAGTGATCCGCCAATGTCACCGCCAATACCGCAGAAAGCAGCTTCAATTCGTGCCGATGGATGATACCCTTCAAGTGAAGGCGCAAGGTTCTGACGTAGCAGAGATCGCAGAACAAAGGATGCTGTTGGAGCAGCTGCATGCTTGTGTAGCGCAGCTATCAGCTAATATGCGTATAGCCGTGCAGTTATTTTATTTTCATGGCTATTCCTTACAGGAAATATCCGCTTATTTGAATATACCTGTAGCTACGCTCAAAAAAAGATTGTTTGATGCACGCAGCAAATTAAAAGGGACGCTGCCGATAGCTGATTTTGTGTCCATGTTTCATCATCTTTACGAAGGAGGGACTCGAATGCTTCATATTGTAAATGGGGATCACGTAGCTGAGACGCTGCGTCAAGGTGTCGTTCAGGGAGATATTTTAGTCTGGAGAGAGGTGTATCCGGAAGGTCCTGTATTTGTGGATCCTGCGACATATCCGAATCGCTCGTTGCGTGCAAGCTATTTAGAGCAGGCGCTAGGTATTCCTAGACTAGAATTTATTCGTGGAAGTGAAGCACAGGAGAACCAGTTGGCCAATTTTCATCAATATGATGAGATTGTGCTCTGGTTTGAGCATGATTTATTTGACCAGACGATGTTATGCTGCTTGCTGCACTGGTTTGCGGAAAGACCGCTCGGAAATACGAAGCTCAGCTTATTATGTATGGGGGCCTATCCTGGTATTCAGCTCTTTAGGGGGCTAGGACAACTGTCCGTTGATCAAATGAAAACACTATCGGGTACTTGGCAAGCTATAGGCCAAGCAGAGCTAAAGACAGGTGTGAACGTATGGGAAGCGTATTGTTCATCTGAGCCAGATCAACTTTTTGCCTTACTTGAAGGGGAGCAGACGGCAGCGCTGCCGTTTGTACGTGATGCATTTCGCCTTCATTTATCACGGCTGCCATCTACCTACAACGGCCTCGGCGTCGTCGAGCAGGCAACGCTGGAGTTGGTCAGCAGTGGCGTAAGCGCCCCGACAGAACTGTTCCGGCAAATTGGGGACACATTGAATGGGCTGGGGCTGGGAGACCTGCAATATTGGCGACACATGGCGGGCTTGTTACAAGGAGCATATCCGCTGCTGCATATTGAAGGGGGAGAGGGGCTTCCGGATTACAGGAACTATCCGCCGACTTTTCAACATTGCCAAGTGAAGCTGACCGAACGGGGGCAACAGGTGCTGGCGGGGAAAAAGGACCGCGTACATTTAAATGGAATAGATGAATGGTATGGAGGCATACATCTACACGGATCAGCTAGTCGTTGGCGTTGGGATGTGGATCGGGGGCAGTTGGTAGCGTGTGGTTCAGGTGAATGAAGCTGCTGCCGTATCACGTCTGTTAACGTTTATGCTCACCCATTAAATTGGAGCTATAGAAACGGCTGTCGGTTGCAGCTATGGATAAGTAGGATGGCTGGCGTATAACATCATGCCTGTTTATCAGGTTAAGGAGATTGCTTAATGTGCATCAATTAACAAAACAAGCTAGTTTGTATCAAGAGATTACAGTGTGTGAAGTGAATCAATTGTATGGTGAAATGGGCAAATTTAGATGTATGCAATTTTCGGATGAGGCTGTTCAAGGGGCAATAGATCTTAAAGATCCCAAACGAATCGTGCTGGAATATCCACGCGCCATTATCCATTTAATAGAGTGCAACTCTTTCTCATTTAAAAGTTTGTTTATGATCGGACATGGGATCGGGACGATTTCGGGCTATTGGGCTGACAAACAAGTGACGGTTGTGGAATTGGATGAGCTGGTGTTGCAAATGAGCAGAGATTATTTTAATTTCAATAAATCTAACGTTGTTATTGGGGACGGGCGTTCCATACTTGGCGAGCAAGCACCTCATACGTTGGATTACATTGTTTTAGATGCTTTCACCAAAGAGGGGACGCCACATCATCTGACAACTTTGCAATTTTTTGAATTAACGAAACAAAAGCTTAAATCTAATGGAACCCTCATTATGAATCTAATGGGAAAAGCGAAACGAGATAAATATATGGAGGCAATCCATACAACATTGTGTGAAACGTATGCCTTCACGAAAGCATTTCTGCTACCTGGTGGAGGCGAGGGCGATATGCGGAACATTATAGTGATAGGTAGTAATCATGAAATTGATTATTTGCCGCAAGCGATGGCAGGTTTTGTAGAAATAGAGATCGAACCAGGACATATAATAAGGGACAAAATATAATACACGCCCTCCTTTGTCAACCTTATTTATACTGGCTTAAATTAAGCTCTAACATGTCCACTATCCTTTTTTGTAGCTGCACAGGGGTGATAACCTTCACTTCAGGACCATATGAGAGCAGTCTCCGCGCTATAAATGGGAATTCATCTGGCGGAACCTGTCCACGCCATTCTTTGTCTTGAACAGGCGTAAATAGCGTATCTGATGCTGCAAGTCTTGCTCCAAAATCAGTAAAATGCAGCACCACTTCAACACCTTCTCTTTCATCATTTGAACTCAACCACTCTTTAAGTGTCGGCAGTTCCTCATGAGATGGCTCCAAGACGGTTAACTGCTTCATTCGATCTACGCGATAAACAAGTATTCGATCCTGATGCTTAGCTGGCATATACCAATATCCATTCTCATAATAAATGCCAAGAGGATACGCAAGCACCAACTTCGTCCCACTGCGTGCCGCATAACTGAACTCAATAGCTGATTTTGCCACCGCAGCAGTTAATATTGGAGTAGTCAATGGTTCTTGCTGTACAGAGTGATGCTGAAAAAACGTAATGTGCTGCTTCATACGAACGATCATATCTTGAACATCATGCGGTAAGCTTACAAAATAATGCTCCGCTAGCTGCGCACGAATTGAACCATAGGGGAAATCAGATACCTTTTCCAAGTATTCAACCATCATATACAAACCAAGCGCTTCCTGCTGATGAAGTTGCAGGGGGGGTAATATTCTGTTCGGCAGAACACGGTATCCTCCATTTACGCCTACCTCCGTATAAAGTGGAACTCCGATCTGCTGCAAATAATCGAGATCACGCTGAATGGTACGAACGGAAACTTGAAAATGTTCAGCTAGTTCACGAGCGGTACATTTTTTCCTGGAATCTAATAACCGCATGATCATTAATCTACGATTATTCATATACATCACCTAATTACGTCATTATTTGTCGTAGTTTAATTGTATCATAAGTATATGGAAGGGAGCGATCGAATATGAAAAAGAATAAAGTAGTGCTTTACATCGCTATGAGCTTGGATGGCTACATTGCAAGGCCAGATGGGGCTATCGATTGGCTTAATGACATCGAGATGGACGGTGGTGATGGGGGCTATAGTACATTTTACAGCACTGTTGGAACTGTTGTAATGGGGCGACTCACTTACGATGTGGTGCTAGGGCTATCCGATGATTTTCCTTACGCCGATAAACCTTGTTATGTTCTGTCCAGAACGGCACAGCCACCTGCTCCACACGTGACATTTACGGATGAATCAATACAAACTTTAATACCAAGGTTAAAAGACACATCAAACGGAGATGTATGGCTCGTAGGGGGAGGGCAGCTTGTTCATGCATTTCTGGAAGCTCAATTACTAGACGAACTACGTATTACGATCATCCCAAAAGTGCTAGGAGACGGCATCCCCTTATTTCCACAAGGAACTGTGCCCTGTACTTTCCACTTAACGCAGACTGAGAAGATAGGCCAGATGGTTAGTTTAAGTTATTCAGCAAACGAGCAATAACCTAAACTTTATCCCCTGCTAATTATGAAGTGTGTATTAAACTAAATCTGCTTATAGGAGCAAAAGGGGCTTTCGATATCGAAAGTCTCTTTTGCTTGTCGTGTAGTTTCTTCGCTTGTATCCATGCAGACTGCTTATTATAATTTTCCATAGGAGGTGGCATATGGACATACAACCGCATTTGGATCGAATAGCAGCTTTATTTGAGGAAGAACTCACGGATAACTTAGTAGGCATCTATTTACACGGTTCAGTAGCGATGGGATGCTACCACAAAAACAGCAGTGATATAGATTTTTTAGTCGTTGTAGCACAGCAATTATCCGAAGCGACCAAGAGAAAGATTGTCAGTATCGCCTTAACGCTGCATGAAGAAATAGGCAGTGTACGCGGCATCGAATTTAGTGTAATTGTGGAGCATTATCTCAAATCGTTTGTATATCCGACTCCTTTTGAGCTGCATTATTCGGACTCTCACCGCGAGCGATATATAACGGATGAGAGCTATTTATGCGGCGGATATGAAGATCAGGACTTAGCGGCACATATTACGGTAGCTTATTATCGGGGAATTACCTTGTATGGCTTACCACTATCCGAGTTGTATGCGCCAATTGATCGTTCCTTTTATGTTGACGCGATGCTGTACGATATGGAAGACGTCAGGCAAGTCATTTTGGACAATCCGGTCTACTTTACACTTAATTTGTGTCGAATCGTAATGTATTTGTCAGAGGGAACCATTGCTTCCAAACGAGAGGGAGGCGAATGGGGAATGAATACGCTGCCGCATCAGTATCGTTTACTGGTCCAGCAGTGTCTGGAGCATTATAATGAGGGGACGAGTGCCCGTGCAAAGTATGAGGTAGATGTGTTACGGGAGTACAGTGATTATATGATGCGTGAGATCCGTGGGTTGCTGTCCGCAGACGGTGTTTGATATCCATGTTATCGTTCTCTCTTGCAGCAGGTATTTGGTTGTTCTGTGCCGAAAGAGGTAATATATTTTGTAAAAGGAGCAATTACGATGGATGAAATGACACTACGTATGAAAACGCTAACGGAGGTTGACGGAGTTCCTGGACATGAAGGGGCTGTACATAACAAGATGCAGCAATATTTGACTCCGCTTAGCGAAGAACTGCTCAAGGATCGTTTGGGCAGCTTGGTTGGCAAAAAGACGGGGCAGGAGCAAGGTCCTAAAGTGCTTCTGGCGGGACATTTAGATGAAATCGGCTTTATGGTCACTCAAATAACACCCAAAGGCTTCCTTCGTTTTATCCAATTGGGCGGCTGGTGGCCGCATAATGTATTATCTCAGCGAGTGACCGTAAAAACACGCAAAGGCGATCTGCTTGGTATTATCGGTTCAAAAGCGCCGCATGTGCTAGAGCCGGCTGAGCGCGAGAAAGTGATGAAGCTGAAGGACATGTACATCGATATCGGGGCAAAAGATGAAGCTGATGCCAAAGCGATGGGGGTTCGTCCGGGCGATTGGATCGTTCCGGTCAGTGAGTTTACGACGATGCGGGAGGGCGAACTGTGGGTCGGCAAAGCGTTGGACAATCGCGCGGGATGTGCGCTTGCAGTGGAAGTGCTGAAACGTTTGCAGGACGAGGAGCATCCGAACATCGTTTACGCCGGAGCGACAGTGCAAGAGGAAGTTGGCTGCCGAGGCGCAGGACCAGTAGCGAAGCTTGTTGAGCCGGATATTGCTTTTGCGTTAGATGTGGGCATTGCATATGACACGCCAGGCAGCGAATCCCAACATATGACGTGTAACGTTGGAGATGGACCGCTTGTGTTGTTATTTGACGCAACGATGATCCCCCACACGGGATTACGTGATCTAGTGATGGACACAGCAGAAGAGATGGGCATTAACGTGCAGGTAGATGCGCTTGCAGGCGGAGGGACAGATGCGGACAAGTTCCATACGAATGGTATTGGCTGTCCGTCACTCGTCGTAGGCTTTGCTACCCGCTATATTCATAGCCATAATTCAATTATGGCAAAAGCGGACTTTGATCAAGCAGCTACTCTATTAACGGCTGTAATTAAGAAGCTGAATTGGGACAAAGTGAACGAGTTGATCGGGCGCTAGCCGCACAGGGGGATACCCTAAACATTTAACAGTTGAATAAACAGAGGTAGGGGCAGTTCATGATGAACTGCCTTTTTATTATGGCGAAAAAAGAAATATTTAGGGCGTAATTTGTGTCTATAAAAGAAAGAATGACGATTATTGGCAGGTAATTGACTTATTAAACGCGAATACACAAATATATATTTACAATTTTTCCAATATAAATAGGTTGGGGCGAACTATGGAGCGTAGAATTAAAGCAAGATCTCTCTTGTTAATGGGGTTATTTATTTTAGGTTTTATTGTTCTCATTTCAAGAATATTATGGTACCAAGTCATTAACGATGAATTTTGGATGGATAGAGCGAGACAGACGTGGTCAACGGAGAAAGCTTTAAAGGCTAAGCGAGGCACTGTTATGGATCGTAATGGCGTTATTTTGGCTGTTGAGGTTCCGGCTTACACGGTAGCTGTTAATCCTAAGCTTATTCAACAACTTAAGGCAGATGCAACGATACGGGAGCAGGGGATCGATATCGAACGAGAGATTGTGTCTGGTTTGTCTGCACTGCTGCGGAAGTCGGAATCCGACTTGTATAAACTTGTGTCTGCCCAAAATAAAAAGGGCGCTTATTATGAACAGCGTGAAGTGAGAATGGAAGGGTATAAGATGGACCAGGCACGAGCCGATCGTGTTAAAGCATTCGCCCTCGAACTGGGAAAGCGAGCGGGAAAGAAGGATGTTGGTGTTTACTTAATTGATGAGGTGAAGCGTTTCTATCCTAAGGGGCGTTTGGCAGCGCACGTCCTTGGTTACATCAATTTAGAAGGTCAGGCAGTTAGTGGAGTAGAAGAATTCTACGATAGTGAACTGCATGGAACGGATGGCTGGCTGCAATATGAAAAGGACAGAACAGGCGTGAAACTACCCGCATCCAATGAAGTGTATCGCCCGAAATTAGATGGCAAGGATATTTATTTGACGATTGATGCTAGGATTCAAACGATTATGATGGACGCGATGCGAATGGTCTACCAAAAGTATCAACCACAGAGTATAACGACGATCGCGATGGACCCCCGTACAGGGGACGTGCTTGGGATGGCCAATATGCCCGATTATGATCCTAACCGTTATTGGGAAGCCGACATGGGCGATTTTTATAATCATGCCATTAAGTCCAATTATGAGCCGGGATCTACGTTTAAAATTATTACACTTGCTGCTGCCGTTCAGGAAGGTTTATTCCAACCAGAAGAGCGGTTCCTATCTGGCAAAATTACGGCAGGTGGAGAAACGATTAAGGACATTAAACATGAGGGCTGGGGAACGATTTCCTACTTGGAGGGACTTAAGAGGTCCAGCAACGTTGCGTTTGTGAAATTAGGATTTGAGAAGCTGGGCGGTGACAAGTTATCGTCTTACATTCAACAATTTGGCTATGGTCAAGGGACTGGTATTCAGCTGCCAGGTGAGTTGGTCAAGCCAATTGTATATCAATATCCCGCTGATTATGCAGCCGCTTCCTACGGCCACGGCAAGGTATGGATTACTCCAATTCAGCAGGCTGCAGGCATTTCCGCAGTTGCAAATGGCGGCCGGTTGATGCAAACTAATTTGCTGCATAAGATGGTGGACCCAACCAACAAAGGTGTGAGTCATGCCCCACCAGTAGTTGTACGAGACGTGATTTCTCCGAAAACCGCCACTCAGGTAGGCCATTACCTAGAGCAAGTGGTGTCTGATCAGAAGCTAGGAACAGGCAAGCATGCGTACATCGAAGGATACCGGATTGCAGGCAAAACAGGGACAACGATTAAAGCGAGCGAAGGTAGATACGAGGGAGATAAGGACATGTTTTCCTTTATTGGATATGCGCCAGTAGATGATCCCAGGCTGCTGCTCTATACGATCATCGATAATCCCCAGCATGCGGAGGGAGAAGGCAGCAAGATTACATCGCTTCTATTTAGGGAGATGATGTTGAAGTCATTACAATATTTGCGGGTAGCTCCAGAACTTTCTTCTTCACCTCATAAGCTTCAACCATCTGCACCCATTTCAATAAATAACATAGATGAGGATAAGTCATTATCGATAACCGTTAAGCCTAGACACAATACGAGTGGGATCATACCAGATTTGACTAGTAAACCTATAGAGCCTGCGCGCAAAGAGCTGGACAAGCTAGGTGCGAAGGCGCTCGTGCTGGGGAAAGGAACAAGCGTCGTAGCTCAATATCCACAGGCAGGCGAAAAATATAAAGGAGATATGATTTATTTATTAATGGAGCAAGCAGCAGATATCACGATTCCAACGATGACAGGCAAGTCGCTCCGCGATGTGCTGCAAGTATGCTCCATATTGGATTATCAGTGCAAGGTGGAGGGGGAAGGATATGTCGTAAGTCAGACTGAGGGCCAGATGAGTAGTGGTCGCACTGCTGCATTTGTGTTAAAGCCCAGAGGCGCTCCATCCAAGCTGTCCGTATCCAGTTAAAGTGACTCGGTTATTGTTCATATTTACCAACCGTGTTATACTTGCGTCGGTTACTAGAATGACGAGGAAGTGTCTTGCACGTGATACAGCTTGCAGGGTGGTTCCTCTTTCTGTTGAGCAGTGAAGTGTTGGAACTTATAGAGCAGGGTGAATTTATAAAGGCGGAACAAAAAATGAAGTCGATCTCTAAGATCATATCTAATATGAAATCAGTGTATAAGGTCGCTGCTGCGAAGGAGCAGAAAGAAAAACAAGCTGCGGCGCGTGACAAAGAGGAGCAAAAACGCAAAAAAAAGACGCTAAAAACAAATGAAAATCGCAAAATGGTATCGGCTTTAAATACATTTGATTATGACGATGCGAACGAAGATGAATACATAATAAACGTAACGTCCTGAAACACATGAAAGCAAAGTTTATAATATGTTTCAAAAAGATGGGTCGCCATAGAGGCGGCCCTTATTTGTTATGGAGTATGCATACTGCCATTCCATAAAGTCTGTCCTGTTATGCATCCCTGTTGCCAGAATCACTATGATCAAATGCTTGCTTCAAATGATACCGAAGCTTGGCACAGGCCAGCTTCAGCGGATAGTTTGCTGTTTTGCACAAGATACCAAACGTAACTGTGATCGGGTAGTCGTTCATCTTCCGTGCGACGGATCGTGTGCCGTCAACTGTGGCCATGCTTTCAGGAACCAAAGCAATGCCAAGTCCACTCTCCACGTATGATTTAAGGGCGGACATGCTGCTAATATCCAGCGTGTCTACTTGATGGCCGCACGTTTCACGCAGCGCAAGCTCGATGCGCTGACGATACGTGCACGTTTTGGAAGTGAGCAGGATACGATGATGGCGTATATCAGCAAAAGAAATGGCCGATTGCGCAGCCAAAGGGTGATTTGCAGGTATGAGATATACCAGGCTCTCCGTAAATATTGGCTCGAAGTACAAATCGCTGCCAATAGCTGGAGCCGAGCATATAGTCATATCCAACTCCCCTTTTAAGACACGATCTGCTAAAACAGGTGAATTGGCAATATCCACGGACAACTCGATTTTCGGATAAGTTTCCAAAAAAGAATAGAGGATCGTGGGCAAGTGATAACTTGCAATCGGCTCTACCGCTCCTAACCGAATGCTGCCAGCTTCTCCTAACAGCATGTCTGACATGTTAGCTTGAAGGTGTTCCACATCTCGTATAATATGTGCGCTTTGCTCGTGAAATAAGCGTCCTGCCTCCGTTAATTGAAAGACTCTACCGCGTTCGATAAGCTGGACGCCAAGTTCGGCTTCGAGCTTTTGAATTTGCATCGTCACAGTGGACTGGGCGTAATTCAGTTCCTCGGCTGCGCGGTTAAAGCCCCCTAAGGAAACAATTCTATGAAACGTGTTTAATGATTTGAGATCCATTTTTGACCACCTTAATTCAAATAAAATGAATTCATAGTTCACTTAATTCAATTATACAAAATTTCGGAACGATTATACAATAACATCATGAACAGAACACAATGGTCTGGGTAGAGTACAGAAGCAGCACAAATCGTACTGAAGTAATGTTACATCGTATAGTAGGAGGAAAATTAAATGCCATTTATCCGTATTGATCTCATCAAAGGTAAAGAAGCAGAAGAGCTTCTAGTCATTAGTCAGGCTGTTCACCTTGCCATCACGGAGACGATTGATGTTCCCATGGACGATTATTTTCAAGTTATTACGCAGCATGAACCATATGAACTCAAGTATGACACGCAATACATGAACATCTCTCGTACGGATGGACTGGTATATGTCCAGATTACTTTAAAAGAGGGACGATCGTTAACGAAGAAAAAAGCTTTGTATGCACGTATCGCACAGCTGTTACAGGAGCGGGCTGGAATTAGGCCAGCGGACGTGATGATTATTTTGCTGGAAAATACGGTTGAGAATTGGTCGTTCGGTAATGGAATCGCACAATTAGCTCCTGCAAATAACGGCTGAGGAGAAGCAGAAGCCTTGCAACACAATGGAATCGGATAGGTATGTTATCGGTGATTGTATGCTATTGTACTTTATCCATACAGAATGTTCAGACTGATGTGAATAGCGGACCAAGCTCGATTTGATCAAAATAAGGAAAATACAACCTAGAGATCGGAGCGATAAAAATGGAGTTAAGAGATAAAGTAGCACTGGTAACGGGTGGAGGTACTGGAATAGGGCGTGCAACAAGTGTGGCATTGGCTGAGCGCGGCGCGATTGTTGCGGTCAATTATTCACGATCGGAAGCAGCTGCGATGGATACGGTTCGTCTCATTAAGCGTAACGGTGGACAAGCATACGCCTTTCAAGCGGACGTATCCAAGGATGAAGAAGTTCGGGCAATGGTCCATGCAATTGTCAAATGCTGCGGCACGGTGGAACTGCTTGTAAACAATGCGAGTATTACACGTCACCTCCCACTGGACGACTTGGAAGCAGCCACCGATGACATCTGGGACGAGTTATATGATGTAAATGTGAAAGGGATGTTCCACTGTGCACGAGCCGTTGCTCCTTTAATGAAGGCGAGCGGGCAGGGGGCAATTGTGAACATTGGCAGTATCGCGGGGCTGACGGGCTCAGGCTCATCCCTTCCTTATGCGGTATCCAAAGCAGCAGTGCATGGACTGACCAAGTCATTGGCGCGAGCGTTAGCCCCAGACATAAGCGTGTGTTGTATCGCGCCTGGGGCTGTAGCCACCCGCTGGTGGGAAGGAAGGGAAGCGCAGATGCAGCAGCTTATTCCTCAACTGCTGCTGAAGCGTATCTCAACCCCGGAGGATGTGGCCAAGCTGGTATGTGCAACGCTAGAGCAAGAAGCGCTGACGGGCCAGATTATAACGATAGATAGCGGGCAGACGTTGTGAGTAGTGAGAATGGAGGTTTAGGCACGTTAAAATTGAGAAGGTATTTGAAGCTGGTAAGGGACCGAGTAAGGGGGCCTTTGTCAGCTTTTTTATGTGTTCAAATAGTCATACTTTATTGATTTTATTACATAATTAATCATTCTCCTTAATAATGGGTTCGGAGTATAATGTAGGTAAGAGATTGGAGAAAGGATAAGGTGTTTATGAGTCACAAGTTGCCTAAAGTAGTAGCTTTTCTAGTATTTGTTGTGCTTTTGATAGGAAATTTTGCTGGACACGTACAAGCGGTTCAATTGTCAAAACCTTATGTAGATCGTATTAATGGAGATTTTGAGAAAGATGTGAATGCTAACCAACTACCTGATTTTTGGGAATTAAATTGGAGAAATGGCACGAGCTTAAACCCTGCTGCCTTACTGGCCCCTTATGAACCTGTCAGCGGCAAATACCATCTTCGTCTCTACAATGGGACCGGTGATACCACCGCAGCACAGTATATCTTGTCGGATCGGATTGCTGTTACAGGAGGAAACGCATATGAGTTAAAAGCACAGTTAAGGTATACGCTGCCAGTTGGCCTGGCACAGATCTGTATAATTCAGATGGATAGTCAAGGTAACAATATTGGAGAAATTCAATATGTTTATAACAACGGAGCATGGAAGTGGGAAAGTACAAATAATAGATTTGTCCTTCATCCAGAGACAACATCCGTGCGCCTTCGACTTGGAGTAGGATGGGAAGAAGGGGCTTACTTGGATGTAGATCAGGTTGAATTCAAGCCTCTAAATGTATATGGAGAATTTGAAGAAGACGATAATCACAATAATTTGCCAGACTTTTGGGAGTTACATTGGCGTAATGGAATTAGTGACCAACCGCTTGCGACGTTAGCACCTTACGAACCTATTGCAGGAAAATACCATTATCGTCTGTATAGTGGAGTGAAAGATGCTGCTTCTTACCAGTATGGTATGTCTGAATCCATCCCGGTTATCAGTGGGGCTACGTATGAGTTGAGTGCCTATATGCGTTACGCGATGTTACATGGAAGAGTAGAAATGAGTGTAATTCAAAAAAATAAGCAAGGTCAAGGCATTGGCGAAGTTCATCATGTTTATCAGCATCAAAGCTGGCAATGGAGAGAAGCTCGCGAGTACGTTGTGATCCGTCCTCAAGCGGTGAGCGTAGAATTACGATTTGGTGTTGGTGGGCAAGAAGGATCTTTTCTAGACCTCGATAACGTTAAGTTCAATTTTATGAATACGACAGGGAATACTAAATTTGCGAAATATACATATGACAACAAGGGACAATTAGCATTGGTCACGTATCCGAATGGGAAGACGATTAAATATACATACGACGACAATGGTAATTTGGTAGGCAAACAATAATATTTTGATGCTAAAAAGAGCTGATTCTATTTCCAAAAGAGTCAGTTCTTTTACTCGAAATTACAAATTTATCAAGGACAAAGTTTCCAATTATGAATAATATTAAGTATGATCATACAATTGTATATACATTATAGAGCATTGAAGGGGAAGGAAATTTGAATGAATATGTGGGAGGAAAATAGATGACGTTATTTTTCAATTTGGGTAGAAAGAATGTTTTATCCATCTGTTTTCTATTTTTTATGATGTTTATTTTTCAACACACAGTTGAAGCTAAGGAGGAGGTAGAACAACCTTCAAAGAATGTAGATATAGGTTTAAAAAGTGGTCAACTAAAGTTGAATATGATGGATCCAAGTATTGGTCATCAAATTGGTAGAGCAGTAGGAGATGGCTGGTTGGCAAATCCAGACAAAGATAAACAGGGCTATGTGAGTTATGGACCTTACGTAAGTAATCTAAATTTAGGGGAATGGGTCACATCATGGTCATTAAAAATTGATGCTAAATTGCTAGATAGCAAAGAAGTGGCCAGATTGGAGGTTTATGATCCTGATACATTAGAAATCTTAGCATTTCAAGATATAGGAACCTATCAATTTAGAAGTAGCAGCATTTATCAAGATTTTCACCTGAAATTTACAAAGAGTAAGTTGGATCAACGGTTGGAATTTAGAGTGTATTGGTATGGTGATGTTCCATTACAAATTAATAGCATAACAACTAATCAGATAACGAAAATTCATGCTTTGAAACAATGGAAAATGACTGATGATGGAATAGGTCATAATACAGGGAAAATGGATGGAGCTAACTGGTCAGCAAATCCACAACAAGATAAAGCAGGTTACTTGAGTTATGGACCCTATGTTAGAGATTTAGCAGTGGGAAATTGGGAGACGAACTGGTCTTTAATGATAGACAACACATCAGTTGATAACGCAAAAGTGGCGCGGCTAGAAGTATATGATTTCGATGATAAAGAGATTATATCTTCGCGTGAAATAACTAGGCAGCAATTTTTTCAGCCTAACACGACTCAAATCTTTGCTTTAAAGTTTTTAAATATTAACCCCCATCATCGGTTGGAGTTCAGAGTGTATTGGTATGGTGAAGTTCACCTAACTGAAAAGAGCATATCTACAATGAAGACGAAGGTAATAGATTATGAGAAAAGCTGGCGGATGGATGATCCCTCAGTTGGACATAGAATTGGGAGAATCGAAGGTGAAAGTTGGGCTGCTAATACAGAACAAGATAAAGAAGGATATTTAAGTTATGGTCCTTACGTTAAGGTTTTATCTGCAGGTACATGGAAAGTTAGTTGGCCTCTAATGATAGACAACAATTCAGCAGATAATGCAAAGGTAGCTAGACTTGAGGTGTTCGATTTTGAAACTGGCGAAATATTATCGTCCCGGGAAATCACTAGACAGCAGTTTGAGCGTCCTATGCAGTATAAAAATTATAATTTAAATTTTCTACACACAGATCCTAGCCATAGACTAGAATTTCGCGTGTATTGGTACGGGAATGCTTACATAAAAATGAGTGATATTCAATTAAAGGACATTGACCCCAGTCTTTCAGGTAAAGTGTGGAATATGTTTGATCCAATAATCAGTCATCAATCAGGTAAGATTAATGATGAAATATGGGTAGTCAATCCTGAACAAGATAAGCCAGGCTATATGAGTTACGGTCCGTATGAGAAAAAACTGGATGAGGGAACTTGGATTGCAACCTGGTCGATGAGATTGGTGAGCTCTTCAATGAATCATGATAATATCGTAAAGATTGAAGTATATGATTCTACAACAGGTGAAATTCTTGGATTTGAAAATATTAGTAGTCAGAAGTTTATAAATAAAGATAATTTTCATAACTTTACTCTCCAATTTAGGAACATGAAGCAAGGACATGCATTAGAGTTTAGAGCGTTTTGGTATGGGAAAGGTGCTGTTCAACTAAAAAATGTAAAAGTTAATCGTGCCAGGATCGTAGAAATGTTTATATATGACGAAAGTGGACGTTTAACTCAATGGAGTGAGTCCAAAGGTAAACAAAAACATTTTCAGTATGATACCAATGGAAACTTGTTGAGGACGATGGTTATTGAAGAGTAAAGACGATTTATCAATCTACTTGTTTTAACGCAATTTCAGTAACGGATCATATGTAGTGCCACTTGTCTAATTTCTTAAGTAGCCTAATAAAAAAGGGGAAAAATTTAAAATGAGAAAGATATCATGGATCCTAATCGTCGCACTTTGCTTAGAGATATTGTCACCTGGCATTCTAACCATGCAGCAGTCAGTTCAGGCATTGGAAGGACAGCAGCAGGGAGAGTTGCTGACCATTGATAGCTTGGCAGCGAAATACAAAGTGTCACCGTCGAGCATTATTGAAATGCTGAATGCGGGTTACAGCTTAATGGATATAGCTGCTGCACTAGACAAAAATGAAGACGCTTCGAAATTATATGAAACGCTATATATGTTATTCCCGGGTAAAGGGAAGCCGTATGAGCCACCGACAGTCACGGATGTGACTTACCATTTAAAGGATTTACCTCAAGAACAACTGAATAGGATAGAGAGTGTGCTAGAAGCAGTTTATGGTAATCAATCTGTAACGGATTCCGTGTATAGGCGGTCTAAAAGAAGTGCTAGCAGTGAATATGATAAATTAGGTTTAATAAATCAACATGTGAAGTTGGATCAAGCCCCATATAGCGTGAGCACGGGTATTGAGAATATATCAACACAAGACGGATCATTGAACTTGAGAGCAACAGATATAGGTTTGCCCGGACGCAATGGCCTTTCCTTTAACTTGACACGTTCCTATAATAGCAATGCAGCGGAATTTTATGAGAAAAGTATTAAACAATCTGCTATGTTTTTGGCTGATTTTAATGTTGTGTATAAAGTGAAGGTTAAGGTATTAATTCCAGGCGATAATCCGCAGTTAATGGATGGTGGGGAGTTCTACACGCAATATACACAAAACTTTCCAGGTCAATTTAACTACGCAGGACAATGGGTGACTGTACCTGGCAGGTTTCGCACGACAGACATAGGATTTAAGCATGTTAATGAAATGGTGCAACAAGCTTATCCAGATCAAAATGTGTCAGTAGGGACTAGCAGTGTGCGGGTTGGTGATTATATTCATATTTTAGAGTTATACCCTACGCACTCTTTCTTTCTGAATAGTTATGATCTGGTAACGATATATGCTTATGAATCCGCAACCAAGCCTAATGTAATGGATCAACGAGTACAATTGGGTAAAGGATGGTCTTGGGATATTCCCTATGTGATGTTGGGAGACCAGATTCAGTATGTATCGCTGCCCGGTGGTGCTGGAGTATACAAGGTTGGAACAGACAATTACTTAGAGAATTACCCGTTTAAGGATGTTACGTTTTTTAGAGATAATACGAAGACCTTTGAAGGTGTAACCACGGAATACGTTTTAAAATACAAGAGCGGAATGACGTACTATTTTTCAAATAAAGGCTATTTGATTCGCCAAGAAGATGGCTACGGTAACTTCCTTAAATATGTGTATGAACAATATGGAACAGAATATGTTCTGAAGCGAGTGAGTGACAGTATCGGGAACAACTTGACTTTATCCTATTTATGGAACCAAATTGTTGCTACAAACGGTACGGATAAGGTCACTTATCAGCTTGGAAGTATTTCTGGTACAGATTTGAAATATTTGCAGTCAGTTACGGATATATCAGGTAAGTCAACGCATTACACCTACCAGTTTGCCGAATCAAAGTTTACGGTTATGGGAGAACAAAAACCTGATGTGCGTAACGATTTCGCGCTTATTAATGGAATACATCATCCGACAGGAGCTAAAACACATTTTACATATGATTCACTAGTACGTAGTCCTAGTAGTGGGACAAAACAAATTCAATATCGAATTGTTGAGCGTAAAGATGTGACACAATATGCAGATGGTCGTGTAGTGGATAGTAATAAAAATATGTTTCGATATGAATCGGATCCTTATGCATATGCGGGAAGTCACCAGTATCAAGTGATTATATCTAACGATGAACAGACCACTATGGTTAAATATAAGAAAGCAAATGATAATGGTGATAATAAATTTTACAATTTAGAAACGATTCTGGACGGAGGAATTACGCAACAGATTACACAGCAAACTTATGATGAAAACATTGGCAACCCGTATCCGATCCAGATCCTGACCAAGAAGCGAAGCGGTGGCGCCGAAAGCCCGTCTCTAACGGTCAACCGCCAATATGACCGTAATGGTAACATTACAAGCGAAACTAACAGCATGGGGGCCAGTACCGTCACGACTTACGACCCCACCTTTGCTTTGCCGCAAACGGTAACGACCAAGGTCGATGCTATCCAGCAGTCCGTAACCCGTTATGTACGGAACGGGCAAGGTTCAGTGACCGAGTCAAAGACGTATGCGAATGCCGAAGGCGGACCGCTGCTGCGGCACACGAACTTTGAGTATGATGGCTTTGGCAATGTGACAAAGGTGACTGCCAATAACAACGGCAAGCCGACGGTATTCCGATACCAGTATGGGCCACAGTATCAGCATGCGTTCCTCACGCAGCAGGATGTGGAAGTGACCAATGCCGACGGACAGAAGAGTGTTGTCGTGGAGAAAGCACAGTACGATCCGTTGACAGGTCGATTGCTTGCGTACACGGATGGTCTCAATCAGACCACGTCGTACACTTACGATCGCCTAGGCCGCACAACCTCTGTTACGATGCCGAACCAAGCGCAGGCCAGCTATGTGTATAACGACAACACCAATCATATTATGGCTAAAAATACGTTAGGTGAAGTCCAACAGGTTTGGTTTGATCCACTTGGCCGCAAAGTGAGAGAGACAGAAGGCTTGGGCGAAGTAAAATATGGTTACGACGAGCGCACAAGCCGTTTGTTATGGCAGGACGATGCCTATGGCAATAGGACGTGGTACAGCTATGACGCCTTTGGTCGCCTCAAACAGACGACATATGCGGATCAGACATCATCCAAGGTGGAGTATGACGACGTCGGCTCAAGTGTAACAACGATTGATGCGGAACAGAACCGAACACGCTCCACAAGTGATATACTCGGTCGTGAACTGATGATCGAATCCTTGCAAAACAAGCAGAGCTATGTGCCGATTCAGAAAAAAGAGTACAACTTGGCGGGAGCTGTTGTAGCCTCTACGGATGGAAACGGGAACCGGACGACATACAAGTATGATACGTTAGGTCAACTGTTAGCCGTTGTTGACGCAGACAACCAGCAAACGAGCTACGAGTACGATATGCTTGGGAACTTGGTGACAACAACCTATGGCAATCAGCAAAGCACCAAGAAAGAGTTCGATGAATTGGGGCAGGTCATTAAGAGTATTAATGGTACGGGGCAAGTACAGAAGTTCTATTATGATGCCAACAGTAACCCGGTGCGTTCCATCGATCGCAGTGGAGTGGCGACGGATAACCATTTTAACAATATGAATCAACTGGTGCAGACGGTAACAGGGAATGACAATGTGCAATACGCGTATGATACCGAGGGCAGACGCCTGAGCATGACAGATCATCGCGGCACAACAAGCTATAAATATCAGCCGATATCCGGATTTCTAACGGAGATTCAATACCCGGATGGCGTACGGCTGACGAATAGTTATGACTTGAACAAACAGACAGGTTATGAGCTTCAGGCTTCACAAACCAACGTAAAAGTGGATGCAGGCTACGACAACATGAACCGTTTGAAAACGTTAGGTGTAACGAGCGGCGGTTCCGCTGCCAAGACATTTGGTTACGATTATCTTAGCAACGGGCAGTTGGCGCAGCAAAGCTATGGTACGGCTTTTGTATCGCAGTTGCAGTATACCGATGTGAAGTTGTCCCAATTAACGTATACGAGAAATAACGCTGCGATGAATACGTTCCAGTACGGCTATGATGCCAATAGCAACATTACAAACCGGAATGAGAACAACTATGCGACGCATTTTACGTATACACCGTTGAACCAGATCAAGACGTCCAGTGAATTCGACGAACGTTATTCCTACGATGCGCGTTACAATCGATTAACGATGGAAAGCTCCCGCGAGCTGCCGATTCAAGAAGCGCAGTACGAATATGATGTGAAGAATCGGCTTGTAAAGGCGGCAGGGGATCACAATCCAGTCACGTATTCTTACACAGGAGAGGGTCTGCTGTACGAACGGACGGAGAATCAGACCAAGAGCCGTTATTACTATGATGCGAAGAGCTTATTGTTGGCGGAAGCAGCAATAGGTGCGGATGGTAAGGCGCAGATGAAGTACGTATACATTCATGATCTAAACGGCAAATTAGTCGGCCGTCAGGATGCTGCCAGCGGTAAAATGCAATATTACCAACTGAACGGGCATGGTGATGTGGTTGCGTTGGTAGACGAACAAGGGCAGAAACTGAATGAATATCGCTATGACATTTGGGGCCAGCCGCTCGAAGAGAAGGAGACTGTACCGAATATCTTGAAGTACTCAGGTGAGTACTGGGATAAGACAACGGGACTACAGTACCTGCGAGCCAGATGGTACGACCCAAGCATGGGGCGGTTTATTAATGAGGATACGTATGAAGGGAAAATGACTTCACCTGAGACACTAAATCGTTATGCATACGTGGTAAATAATCCATTGATATTCAAAGATCCATCCGGCAACTATTGTGTTTCAGGAGATTTGAAATACTCCCATTTAGGAGCATGTGATTATGGCGGAAGTCGTAATAACAAGTCTAATTCAACTTATATTCCTGATTTTGACTACAGCCATGCAAACAATAAGTTATTAGGTATGATTCGAGCGGAGTTCCCAGCATGGAAGAATGCTGCATCTGCAATAATGAATAACGCGACTGGTGCTTTAAGAAGTAACACGGGAGATATTAAGCATTATGCAGGAAAGTATGGAATACCACCTGCTTTAATAGGATCAATCATATTTAGAGAACAATATAGTAGAAAAGACATGGATATTGTTGGGGATAGTGTAGGTCTAGGGGCAATAGTACCAGATACAGCTGCTAGTGCTTGGAAGTCCATTGATGGTCTTAAAAATTTACCTGATCAAGCTGGACTAAGAAAAATGTTGAAAGATAATGATTCGTTTAACATTGAAACAATTGCAGTTATATTAACATATAATGCATATCAAGTTTATGGTAGGGAAGTAAATATATCAACGCTTTCATTGGATCAATGGAAGCAAGTAGTGCCCTATTACAATTCATCAATGAGAACTCAGGATGCCATAAAAAAAGGGAGTCAGTACGCGGATGGAATCTATCAATATCTACCTTACACTCATTTCCTCATGTCAGAGTGGATGTTACCTGTAAAATAAGAAGGGGGAGGAAGCTATTGAAAAAATGGTGGTTTTATATACTAGGAATAGTAATCATCTGTTCAGGAAGTCTATTCTTCCTTTTAAAAGAGCCACAGCATATTCAATTAAATATACCACTCCCGAATGGTTTAAATACTGTAAAGGGAATTCAGAAACTTGTAGAGACAGAAGTTAATAAGTATTTTGGCTTAGACCAATATCATTTGAGTGAAGTTGTAATTACGCAAAAAAAAGAGAACAAGGGGAATTTATTTTACTACTATATAGAAAAAAACAACGAGAATCCAAAAGTTTTAGAGGCTGTAGTTGATACTGATTCTAGCGAATTAATTAGTATAGATAGTATAGGAAGAAATAATACCAGAATGCCGTACGAAATCCATTTAGCCAAATGGAAAATAGATAGTAAGGAGGCCTATAACATTGCACGAACACGATTAACAAGTAAATCTCAAGACGTTTATAATGGAATTAGTATTATGACCAATAACTTTAATAATAAAGAAGAATGGATTGTACAGTTGTACAATGAAGAAAAAATGTATTGGTGCGACATTGATCCCTACACAGGTATTGTTTTAAAAGATGGGATTAGAGATAAGATAAAATAATCAAGACTCAACCGACAGATTAACTTATTGGACGGTGGCTCTCAAGAGACATCGTCCATTTTTATAGAAATGAACGGTTTATTAGCTAGGATACGTATGAAGGGAAAATGACCTCACCTGAGACACTAAATCGTTATGCATACGTGGTAAATAATCCATTGATATTCAAAGATCCATCTGGCAACTACTGTGTTTCAGGAGATTTGAAATACTCCCATTTAGGAGCATGTGATTATGGCGGAATTCGTAATAACAAGTCTAATTCAACTTATATTCCTGATTTTGACTACAGC
>NZ_AULE01000031.1 GCF_000425125.1 Paenibacillus taiwanensis DSM 18679 | reverse complement strand
AGGATGTTGGTGATGGTACCCGCGGAAGTCAGGTTACCAGCGGTGATCGTAGCACCGAGCACGCTAGAGATGGTACCGTCAAGAATGTTAGTGACCGTCCCCGCCGAAGTTAATGTACCAGCAGTAATGGTAGCACCGAGCACACTGGAGATGGTGCCATCGATAGGTATAGTTAATAAGTGACCGCTGGAATCAGTAGTTAGTGACGTTGGATTGCCAAGTGAATCCGATCCGAATATTAGTGTTTTTAAATTGTTAGGATCGGTTTGAAACACATTATAGTTAGGCACTTGTTAATGACCCTCCCTTGATATACCTAATGTCTGATCTTGATAATACACATCTGCAGCGGCCTTCTCTCGATGAGCGGACGTCAATCGAACTCGTGTCCATCGCAGAAAACGATTAGGGACAATCACCTTTAACGCGCCTGCATCTATCGTTGCAACAGCATCTTCCGTAAAGTCAATTCCATTCGGACTTATTTCTAGTGCGGCAGATAGGGAAGAGGCCCCTTTGTTTTTGACTGCGTAGGATATAACAGAAGCAACGGAAGTATCTTGAACTGGCAGTACGTGTGCGCCCCTAAATGAGACATTAAGAAATTGCTGCTCATGAAATAATGTACGAGTACCAGAGACGATGTCCACATTACAACGATGGCAACGATGTGGAGAAGGTGTTGGCTTACATTTGTGCCGTTTTTTTCTCTTTTGTACTTCATGCCGTCGGTTTAATGGACATTGTGGTTTTTTACGACATGCTCGCAAAGGTGAATATCGTAAGGCCTGATCATACAATCGCCTTTTCTTCAACATGTGGGATCCCTCAGTGCTTCGCTCTTAGTCATGAATCTACTGTTGGGTGATGCAAGTGATCGTTGCTTGAGCGCTGGTCAGCAGTATATAGACACACCCAATCCGTTGTCTGCCATAAATCATCTTAGTTTGTTGTTGATGATGGTATGAAGAAGGCACGTACAAATACGGTGACAGTTTCGAAAATTAGCAGTTGTACTACGAATGGGGAATGGTTTAAGAATAGGGGTGTCTTGCTGCTTTTTGCAGTAATTTATAAGTGCTGCTTGTTGTGAACGGAACAATTACTGTGACATGGAGGGCACCGAGATAGCGAATAAATGAAGCTAAATGAGGTTATTTGCCGCTTCAACGTCAATCCACCTTTCCTACATCAATCTGCTAATGGATATCCTATTCACGAGGAGGAGGAGGAATCACGGCAGGTGCCCATTGCAAAAGCTAAAATAGTTGATCTATAGATCGGAATGCTGAAGCTGTTACGAGACCTATACTAGGGATTGGCATAAAGAAGTGAAATTTGCGTTTAAAACGTATGAGGCATGCATTCCAGTGCGATGTTCAGGGTGTACGATGCGACAAGCTTTAACGTATGCTTGCAACTGATATTAGATTGCGCTTGATCTGGATATAATCATATCGATATGGCGATGGATTTGCGACAAACATAGGGTTAGAATGGCCTTAATCAAAGGGCTAGTTCCATAATCAGTCCACTTAAGTTTATTAAAAAGGAGTGCGTGGTCATTTTTACCTCCATGTTCCGACAGCGTCGCAAATTCTCTGAAAGTCGTAAAGCGTTGTGGATTTCCACGATTGAGGGGATTCCGGCGGTTATTTCCTTGACGCTGCTAGGAGGTCCTTTTCTAACCGGATATTTGCTTTATTTAGGAGCGAATTCGAGTCAGATTGGATTTGTCTTGGCGATTACGACATTTGTAAACATTGCGCAGTTATGGATTGCCTTCTTATTGCAAAAGTTGACTTATCCTAAATGGACGATGGTAGGACT
Organism: Paenibacillus taiwanensis DSM 18679; assembly: GCF_000425125.1. Taxonomy (GTDB): domain Bacteria; phylum Bacillota; class Bacilli; order Paenibacillales; family Paenibacillaceae; genus Paenibacillus_B; species Paenibacillus_B taiwanensis. The sequence goes on along the minus strand of NZ_AULE01000031.1, from coordinate 251,743 downwards.
TGTAGCTGCACATCGTCTGCTTTGGGGAGCAACTGGACTTATCCCGTTTTTATTTGACAAGGACGTATGGGTGATCAGTTATATCGTAATGTACACAGTTGCTTTTCTAGCCAACGCGGGAGCAGGTATTATTTGGACTAATATGATGGGAGATATCGTTCCCGCACCGGTCAGGGGCCGGTACTTCGGGATTCGGAATACAATTGTAAGCGCAGTTGGCAGTCTGGCCTTATTTATAGGCGGACAAATTCTTAATGCATATCCAGGGGGCACGGGATTTCATATCTTATTTATCGTTATTTTTGTATTTAACATCTGGGATATCGTTATGTTTATGGTGTATCCTAATTTGCCGCTAAGCCGATCAAATGAAACCCAGTTAGGGCCAATGCTTCGTAAGCCTTTGCGTGACAAGCAGTTTATTAAAGCGGTTATGTTTCTAGCTGTATGGTTGTTTGCGCAGAACATGATTCTGCCGTTTTATTCGTACATGATGCTGGAGCTGCTGAACCTTAAATACAACATGGTTTCAATTATTACGGTAGTTCAAACTTTAATGTCTATGGCGAGCTTGTACGTCTGGGGGAACTTGAACGCCAAGTATAATAACAAGTTTTTGCTGTTATGCACATTGCCGATTATTGCGCTATCTTGCTTGTCCTGGTCGTTTATTGCCATTATGCCAACGCTTGTTGGGCTGTTTGTTGCTCATGCTTTGGTCGGGATTGGGACAGGTGGTTTTAATCAGATGGCTTTTAATTTTATAATTGGGGATACCCCGAAAAGTGAACGACCGATGTTTATCGCCATGTACTCCGCCATAACCGGCTTTGCGGCTTTTCTTGGCCCTATAACCGGCGGTTTAGTATTCGAATGGCTGACACCGACTCCTTTGTGGGTCCAGACTTGGGGCGTTACTGGACTGCTTGGCGGTTTTTTATTACTTCTGAGCGTAACTTGGGGGCGAAAGGTGTTATTGACTGAGGGGAAGCATGTACACGCCCTTGGACAGAAGACGACGCTGCATGCCAAATAACATTATAAGACTGCCTTTTGATGAGATGCACTCCATTCAGTGGACAGGTGTAATATACAACCTGCTGCTGTAAGCATGCAATTTCATGAGAAAGGTAGTCTTTTTTTGCTTTTTTGCTACATATGCAATCGTCTATTCGCATGAAATGAAAATGTGGAGTGCATGATGATAGTAACACCAATTTTCCAGTTTTGTGACTTTTAATGTAGTTAAACGTATGTAACTAACGAATGTGTCGAGTCTTGCAGTAACGCAAAGACAGGATATTGATCATCGAAAGACATGAGGTACTTATTTATGAAAGAAGAGAAGCAATATGCAGCAGGGGTAATAGAGGACCAATCGACTGACGTATCTGCCGCACTCACAACTGAAAACAAAAATGCTGACAGGGGAGATACTTCGAGGATTGGTTTAACAGCGGAAGAAGTGCGGTCTAGAATGGAGCAGGGGCAAGTGAATACACTGCCGAAAGCGCCATCACGGACGTTTGGACAAATTTTACGTGCGAATCTGTTTACGAGCTTTAATCTGCTGAATGCGGTGCTTGCAATTGCAGTAATTATCGCAGGTTCACCACGGAATGCATTGTTTGCCGGGGTCATTATTACGAACACCTTAATCGGAGTCATCCAAGAGGTTCGTGCCAAGCATATTCTTGAGAAGTTGTCGGTGTTGAATGCAACTTATGTTACGGTTTTGAGAGACGGGGCTCCTGTTCATATCGAGCTTGAGGACATCGTGTTGGATGACATTATGGTTCTGACGCCAGGGTCCAAAATTGTGGCTGATGCCGAGGTGCTTGCGGGCAGTGATTTAGAAGTGGATGAATCGATGCTGACGGGTGAAGCAGATACAGTAAATAAAAGTGGTGGAGCAAACATTTTATCAGGAAGCTACGTCACAGCTGGCAGCGGGTATGCCAAAGTGAGCAGTGTTGGCGGAGCAACCTATGCAGCCAAATTGGCCGAGGAAGCGAAGAAGTTCAAGCTGATCAACTCAGAATTACAGACGTCGGTGAATCGAATATTTAAAGTTATTATTCGCATCGTCGTCCCTGTAGGGCTAATGCTGGTTATTACGCAATTGTGGTTTACAGGCAAGAGCTGGCAGGAGGCGATACTTGGTGCTGTCAGTGGCATTATTGGAATGGTACCAGAAGGTATGGTCTTGCTTACAAGTGCTACGTTTGTGGTAGCTATTATCCGTCTATCGAAGTGGAAAGCGCTCGTGCAGGAGCTTCCTGCTACTGAGGTGCTTGCAAGAGTGGACATGTTATGTCTGGATAAGACAGGCACAATAACGGTGGGGGACTTAAAGCTGACGGACATTGTGCCATTGAGCAGCAGCGTTACCCAGACGCTGGATCAAGTATTGTCGGGCATTGCACATGCTTTTCCTAGCATTAATCCGACGCAACAAGCCATTAGGGAGCAGTACCCGCAGCCATCTGCGTTTGTGATCAAGGAGCGAATACCCTTTTCGTCCGATAAAAAATGGATGGCCGTCACCTTTGAGGATGAAGGAGCTTGGTTATTAGGTGCACCGGAGGTGCTGTTAGGAGAGCGTTACGCTTCTATCCAAGACCAAGTAGAAGCCGCTGCTTCTGAGGGACGAAGAGTATTGCTGCTTGGACGTTTGGAAAAGGTGAGCTTGGAGGACTGGCAGACGACAGATGTGAATCAAGAGGCGCTGTTGTTTATCGAGGATATCATTAGAGAAGATGCGCCAGAGGCGCTAGACTATTTTAATCGTGAAGGTGTCGAGATCAAAATTATTTCAGGGGACAATCCCGTAACCGTTTCAGCGGTTGCTGCGCGTGCGGGTGTAGCCAAGGCAGACAAATATATAGATGCAAGGACATTACCTGAGGCGCGTGAGGAGCTTGCCAAGTTACTTCAGGAATATACAGTATTCGGGCGCGTAACGCCGCATCAGAAGAAGGAAATGGTCATGGCGCTGCAATCCAATGGACACACCGTGGCGATGACGGGGGATGGCGTTAATGATGTGCTGGCGCTGAAGGAGGCGGACTGCGGCATTGCGATGGCCAATGGAGCAGATGCCACCAAGGCTGTTGCCCAGCTTGTGCTGTTGCAGTCGAACTTCAGCGCGCTGCCGAAGATTGTAGCAGAGGGCAGAAGATTGATTAACAACTTGGAACGTGTGTCTGAACTGTTTCTGTCAAAGACAACGTACTCCACAATATTATCAGTCGTGTTTTGTATGCTGCTGCTTCCATTCCCGATTGTGCCAATTCAATTAACGCTGCTTGGCTCCGTTGCGATTGGGATCCCTGCCTTCTTTTTGGCGCTTGGTCCTAACAAGGAGCGAGTAAACAAAGGTTTTCTTAAACGGGTACTACAGGCATCTATTCCGAATGGAGTCGTGCTAGGTGTTTTGACACTGCTTATCTTTATTATCGCGCACTATGCAGGGTTGCCGCTAAAACAAGGCCGCACCTTATCGACCATAGTGTTAGGTGGATCGAGTTTGGTTGTGCTGTCGAGAGTCGCATCGCCCTTAAACGGCCAGCGGATATTAATTGTGTTAGGGATGTTGGTGTTATTTGTTGCTGCCTTTGTCGTTCCTGCGGGTAGAGATTGGTTTCTACTTTACGAAATCGAATGGGAGTTTATTTTACTGGCAGGTTCAATGGCATTGATGTCCTGGCCGATATTATGGCTTACAGATCGGTTGATTCGCAGCAGGAGCTTTTGAAATACTAACTCATCCGAAGTTCATTTCCGGTTACTCCGTTATAAGGAAAGCAAGCAGCGCGTTGTTGATGTCAGTTTATAACGGACATCAACAACGCGCTGCTTGTATTTAAATTATAACGTATATGGGGCGCCGCGCTTAGATCGGAACGGAAGTGTAATGGCAAATAAAGCTAACAACGCACTAAGGCCAAGAGCAGTGTAGAAAATGCCGACATGGCTCTGATTGGCTACTGCTATACCGATGTATGCCCAGACGAAGACAAGCACAAAGGCAGAATCTCGATTGGGACCGCCTATAAGCCACGCCAGTAAAGCACCTAAAGCTAATCCGATAACGGTCCATACTTCTTGGCCAAGTCCCATGCCGTTCCATTCTCGATCATAGAGGACGACTGCTGTATTAACGATCGAGGCTACAAAGATCCATGCGAGATAGATACTAAAGGGTAATCTCACAAACCAACGCTCACCTTTTGACGATAATTCATTCCGTCGTACATTCGTATAAATAAAGATCAAGCTAACGAGTAGTCCTATCATTGCAATCAGAGACAGCCACACCTGCTGGTAAGCATAATGCCACAAGAGCAGCCATGCCACATTAAAAAGATTGCTTAATACAAATAAAGGACCAATCTGACGGACGATTTGAAAATGACTAGGCAGCACTTGATAGATTGCAAATCCGACTAACAGCACGTATATGAGTCCCCATATGCTGAAAGTGTATGGAGCCGGGGTGATTAGCACAGGGAACATGGCTGAAATTTCCCCGGTTGTTTTCCCGTTGAATGGGATTATGTTGGCGAGCGCGTTGATGGCAATGACGGCAACGACAGTTAAAAGGTTTAACCATTTCCATGTTCCTGCTGATTGCATCTTGCAACCTCCTCAATGATGAGCGCCACAATTATTTTGTTAAAAAGGGACAACATCGTGCGCCTAGAAATCGCTTTATTCCACCATACGATACTTTTTCCTCAATTATGCCAAGCCATGAAGCTGAGGGAGTTGAAAGTATAGACTCTTTAGTTTGTTGCTTGGTTATGCCGCCTACTTTGGATAGCCATAAGTATTATAAGGGCTCCTCCCCTGCTGTCATGAAGTCCATTAACGTCATTCAGCATGGAAGGAGTAGCAGGGGCCACATTTTGGCTGGCATTCGGACTAAAAGTTAAGATATATGCCTAGGCAGTTTTTACCTAAACTTGTTTACTTTTGCGGTATTCATTCGGAGACACGCCAACTTGCTTTTTAAATACTTTGCTAAAATATTTTTCATCCTGGATGCCAACCATTACAGCTACCTGTGAAATGCGCAGGTGAGGATTAAGCAGGAGCAGCTTGGCTTTCTCTGTACGAATGCTTGTCAAATAATCCGATAAGTTGATGCCAAACTGCTGCTTGAACTTGCGTGAGATGTACTCGCGGCTGACGTAGAAACGTGTCGCCATATCTTGCAGCGACAACTCTTCATGATAGTGTTGCTCGACATATTTGGCGATGTCGAAAATGATATGCTGCTCCTGCCCTTGCTGTGCAAAGCAGGCATCCGCCAACACGGTCAACTCTCGCTGCCACACCTGCTGCCACCATTCAAGTGAGAATGGTGCAGCTGTATTGCTGGCGTCGCGGTCGGTTAACGAGGGATTATCCCGCAGCAACGATTCTGCTGCGTCACCAACCGCTTCATGCGCGATATTGGCGCGTATCGTCTCCCACTCGCGGTAGCAATCGCGAATTTGACGCGGAGAGATGAAGCCGGTCGTCTTGATCGCGTCGATGAATGGCTTGATGACTGCCGATATTTCTCCGGCGCTGCCGCTTAATACAGCGAGCTTCCAGCTTTCCTCATAAGCCGCCATGCGAATGCTCTTCGACTCAGGCGAAACGGTGTCAGCGCCAGAAGTAGGCAGATGCTCTTCTGCTTTAACATCCACAGCAGGCGCATGGTGTAAATAGCGTCCTGTCAGAAGCAGGTTGCGCAAATTAAGCGCCCGCTTTGTGTCCGCATAACATTGCGGCATGCCTTCTGGAAACGTATTTACACTGCTGATGCCAAAGTGTAGACGACGGTGCATCGTCATGTGTAATGCTTCATTAATATCCTGTAGCACCGCCTCCAACGCATCTGGCTGGTGCCACATCGCAATGACGATTTCCCCAGGCGCGTTCCAATGACGGAACACGACTCCGCGTTTCATGCCGCGGTTTACATACTCCTCCATAATGTTGACGAGTGAGAAATAGAGCAGATCGCTGTTATTGCCAAACTTCTGCTTGAATTTCTCATCTGTGGAATCCACAAAGACAAGTGCCATGCGGATATGTTTAATGTCGGCAGCCAAACCAAACGTATGCTGTAGGCGTCGAACAACAGTGGACTGTGCGATCGGGTCGTCAATTAGTCCTGACCATAGTTTCTCCGTAATAACAGGCTTGAACTCGTTCATTTGAATCTGCTGCGAGTATCTTGTCGCACGCTCTTCCTCTTCCTTGATCCAGGCTGTAACGGCTTTGGCAATGGCTTCATTTACTGCGTCCTGCTCAATTGGTTTTAGAATGTAATCTATGCCGCCATGCTTCAGCGTATGGCGAACCAGATTGAAATCACCATGTCCGCTGATCGCGATCAGCTTGCTGTCAGGACTATTTGCGCTGACCCATTCCATTAGCTTCATGCCGCTTACATTTGGCATCATCATATCTGTTATAATGATTTGCGGCTTTACCTGCATAATACTCGCAATAGCTTGTTCGCCATCGGAGGCTTCGTCTATATGGGTAATACCGTATTGCTTCCAATCGACAAGCAGTCGTATCGCTGCCCTTACGTGTGCTTCATCATCCACGATTAGTGCCTTCATTCAGCTCTTGTCCCACCTTCATCTGTATCTTCACTCTAGCTCCGTGTGGATCGACTGCTTCAAGCTGCATACTGGCGTGCTGACTGCTAAAGATGTGCAGTCGTGTCAACACATTCATTAAGCCGATTCTTGACAAGGCTTCATCCGCCGTTCCAGCGCCGTCCATATTTAACCTCTTACTCTCATCCTGCAAAGCAGACAAACTTGGCTCTGGCAGAGACGTGCACATTTGCACAGCATGAGCAGTTCCGTGATATCCGCTGCCAGATTGAACCGAGCTTTCTTGAAGCCGGTGGTTTAATTGTTCCAGCTTGTCTGGTGGGATGCCAAACCCGTTGTCTTCCACGATTAACTCTACTGTATGCTCGTTTGCCCATCGGCTTGTGATTCGGAGCATCCCACCTTGTACCGTACGATCAAGGCCATGCTTGAAGTAATTCTCGACGATAGGCTGCAGCGTCATTTTAGGCACAATCAGATGAAGCGTCGTTGGATCAATATCCATCTGCACATCAAATGTATGCTCAAACCGCTGCCCCTGCAACTTCAAGTAGGCTTGCACATGCTCAACCTCTGCTCTGAGCGTCGCTGTACTTTCCTCATTAAACATGCTGTAGCGCATCATTTTGGCTAGCGCCGCAATTAACGAGTAAATATGTGGCGCCTGATGCTGAAGCGCTAATGTGCCAATAGACTGCAGCGCGTTATTCATAAAATGTGGATTGATTTGCGCCTGCAATGCTTTGAGCTGATTCGTCTTATTCGCAAGCTCCAGCTTATATTCCTGCAAAATAAGATTGTTAATCGTATCCATCATGCTGCGGAAACGCTTTGACATGACACCAATCTCGTCTTCACTTCCCACCTGAATGTCTACATTCAAATTTCCGGCCTGAATTTGATTCATATAACGCATCAAGCGACGAATGGGCTCTGTAATACGAATCGTAATCCATAAAGTGGCCGCTACAATGATAAGCAGGGAGATCGCTAATAGCATCATATTAAACGACACGGCCCGCTTCGCATCTAACAGCAGATAAGTATTAGGTATCCGTTTAATAACGGTCCATTGTGCAATTGGTGAGTCAATGCTTTCATGTACGTACAGAGCCTGATCATATTCAAAATGACCGCTTTTACCTGCCTTTAGCAGCTCTGGTGTCATCCAGGGCTCTTGAACTTTCTTGCCAAGACGCTCGCGGTTGTCTGAATAGACGATATAGCCGTCTTCATCGACAATATATAATTGCTCCTTGTCCCTTACATAGAGCTGCTCGCTAATTTCCGAGATGGCATCCAGCTTCACATCGATGGACAGCATGCCAAGACGCTCAGTCGAAGGGGTCTTGTATATGGGCCGATGTATCGTAAACACCTTAATGCTAGGAAAAAAGTACGGTGACGTCGAGAACCCGTAAGTATGACTCATATGTGTCGGCTGCATCCGAATGCCTTGTTCTGTATAGCGAAGAGCGCTTACGTAAGGTTCCACATCATACTGACGACGGGGTACACTTTGCACCATGAGTGTAGACCGCTTCACTTCGCTGCGATATAAATACACCTGCCAAATGTCTCGCATCGAAGACTCGATATTTTGCAGCATCGTATAGGTTTGGGCTTCCATCTGCGTATCGTTGTATCCTCGCTCGAGCATACGGAAAAATTCAAAGTCCGTGTAGACAGACAAGGAGCTTCTGTTTAAGTTGTCCAGCATATTTAGCAGGTTCTGTTTGCCTTGGTAAATAAGCCGCTGATTTTCTTCCAATGCACGCTCTCGCAACGAGTGTGAATTGTAGACATATGTGATCACCATCGTAGCGATGGTTGGCACGATGGTGGCAATAAGCAGGAAGCAGATCAGCTTCGTTCGGATACTATTCCAGCGCATGTTTAATCCTCCGGTCAATATTTTACACCAATCCGTTCATCTCATTCGGTGTTGCCTTGAGTGCTCCCGATTCATAATGAGGATATCATATGATGTCAGAAAGGTTAAACGTCATTGTTACAGCCAGCTCTCATACTGAACGACACGATTGGACGATACTCTCATGAAAAGGGGCGAGGCGGATGTCACGCAAAGCATGGTCACAGCTTGGACAACAACTCTTTTTCGTCGGACCGGCGACTTTCTTTTTTACTCTTATCGTCGGAATTCCATTTTTGCTTGGCATGTACTACTCCTTCACGGACTGGAACGGTGTTGCCGGAACGGTAGCATGGGTTGGTCTTGATAATTTTAAAGCGATCTTTACCAATGGATCGGATTATTTTGCTGCCTTTTGGTTTACCGTTAAATTTACAGTCGTCGGAGTCGTATTAACGAATTTGTTTGGATTTGTGTTTGCTTACGTGTTGACGAAGCCATTAAAGCTGCGTAATGCACTGCGAACTGTATTTTTTATGCCAAATGTCATTGGTGGTTTGTTGCTTGGATTTATTTGGCAGTTTATCTTCGTTAAAGGTTTTTCGGCTATCGGGGAATCTACGGGGTGGTCGTTCTTTAATCTACCTTGGCTGGGCGACGAGATGACGGCTTTTTGGGGAATTATTATCGTATTTGTATGGCAGACGGCCGGTTACTTGATGGTAATCTACATCGCAGGTATGACCAATGTGCCAAAGGATGTGCTGGAAGCTGCCGAGATCGACGGTGCCTCTAAGCTACAAATATTACGGACGGTTATTATTCCGCTAATTATGCCAGCAGTAACCGTATGTTTGTTCCTTGCGATCTCGTGGTCGTTTAAAATGTTTGATTTGAACTTGTCGCTTACGAAGGGCGGGCCATTTAAATCGACAGAATCCGTAGCGCTGAATATTTATTTGGAAGCGTTTCAAAATAACCGTTATGGCTTAGGGACAGCCAAAGCGCTCTTATTCTTTGTTGTTGTGGCGCTCATAACGCTCATTCAAGTTCGCATCACAAAGAGCAAGGAGGTTGAGGTGTAATGTCGAAGTCAAAGATGAAGCGGGATTATTCCGTCAAAACTTTTGCGCTTGAACTTTTGATGATTGCAGCAGGACTTGTCTTCTTGGTTCCGTTTTATTTCTTGCTCGCTAACTCTGTCAAATCATTTGGAGATTTGCTTTCTAATGCAGCCAGCTGGCCGTCCACATTTGAATGGAGCAATTACCAGCGGGCGTGGGAGATTACCCGTTTCCCAGAGGCATTTATGAATTCGCTGCTCGTAACGGTAGTTAGTATATTGTTAATAGCAATTATAAGTGCGATGGCAGCTTATCGCATGGTACGTCATAATAGTCGCACAAATCAGTTTTTGTTTATGATGTTTGTAGCCGCGATGGTTATCCCATTTCAATCGGTTATGATTCCACTTGTCAAGGTGGCGGGCTGGTTGGACTTGGCGGATAGCCGCACAGGACTTATTATGTGTTACCTTGGTTTCGGGGCACCCTTGTCCATCTTCTTGTTCCACGGCTTCACGAAATCGGTGCCGTTGGAAATTGAAGAAGCCGCAGTCGTAGACGGCTGCACTCCTTATGGCGTATTTTGGAAAATTGTATTTCCGCTGTTGAAACCGATGTTTGTTACCGTTGTAATTTTGAACAGCCTCTGGATCTGGAACGATTACTTGCTTCCATCCCTGATGCTGCAAAGTGCAGAGTTGCGGACGATTCCGCTGGCGACTTATTCGTTCTTTGGACAATACACCAAGCAGTGGGATTTGGCACTGCCAGCGTTGACGCTTGGCATTTTGCCGATTGTCATCTTCTTCTTAGCGATGCAAAAGTACATTATTGAAGGGATTACAGCGGGTTCCGTCAAAGGATAAATGCCAAGATGAGACGATGTGTGTCCAATAGCATCCCGTGTTTACGAGAAAGTAAGTTGGTCAATGATTTACACCTGAGTGGTCAATTTCATCGGTGCAACCGTTTGCAAAAGGCCAATATAATGGGGGCATAACAAGTTAGCACAGCGGCCTGAAACAAGTCTCTGCTGCCAACTTTGCAACAAATGCGCTGCTTATAAAGCAGCAAAGTAGAGAAACAATAAGTAGTAATAGTGAAGGTGCAAGAACTAAGGGGAGGTCTTACGGATGAAACGTGTTGCGAAATTATCTTTGTTGATGTTATTGGCAGTATCCGTTATGCTGGCCGGTTGTGGGTCAAAAGGGTCTGATGAAAGTAGTTCGAATGGCGCGGATAATGGCAGCAAGGAAATAAAGACCGTGAAGATTTTCCAATTCAAAGTAGAGATCGCTGAGGCGTTAAATCGCTTGAAGGGTGAATTTGAGAAGACGCATCCGAACATTAAGCTGGACATCCAGACAGTAGGTGGCGGTGCAGACTATGGTGCAGCGCTGAAAGCAAAGTTTGCTTCAAATGATGCGCCTGATATATTTAACAACGGTGGTTTTCAAGAAATGGAAACCTGGATGGAGCACTTGGAGGACTTGTCTGCTGAACCTTGGGTGAAGGATGTAATTCCTCTTGCCAAGGAGCCTATGACCAAGGATGGCAAGCTGTACGGACAACCGATGAACCTCGAAGGTTATGGTTTCATCTACAACAAAGATTTATTTGCTAAAGCCGGCATCACGGAGTTGCCGAAAACCTTAACTCAATTGGAGGATGCGGCTAAAAAGCTGCAAGCAGCAGGTATTACTCCATTTTCCAATGGCTATCAAGAATGGTGGATTCTCGGTATTCATAACTTGAATGTGGCGTTTGCTCAGCAGCAGGACCCTAATGCGTTTATAAAGGGCTTGAATGATGGCTCTGCCAAAATTGCGGGCAGCAAAGAGTTCGAGAATTGGTCGAACATGCTTGATTTAACGGTGAAGTATGGCAACAAAAACCCGTTAACGACCGATTACAATACACAAGTAACGTTGTTCGCCAAAGGTGAAACGGCGATGATGCAGCAGGGCAACTGGACGCAAGTGCAGATCGACGGCATTAACAAGGATTTGAACTTGGGCGTGCTGCCGATGCCAATTGATAACGATGCGGCGAAGAATGATAAGCTGTTAGTTGGCGTGCCGAACAACTGGGTCGTTAACAAAAATTCCAAAGTAAAAGAAGAAGCAAAAACTTTTTTAAACTGGATGGTAAGCTCTGATATCGGTAAGCAATATATTGCAAAGGAATTCAAGTTTATTCCAGCATTCTCCACTATTCCAGCTACTGCTGAGGATTTGGGTGATATTGCAGCAGAAGTAACCAAGTACAGCCAAGATAATAAAGTGTTAAGCTGGAACTGGTTCAAATATCCAGACGGTGTGACGCAAGAATTCGGTAATTCTATTCAAGCTTATATCGCAGGTAAGATGGATAAAACAGCGTTGCTGGTAGATTTCCAAAAGGCCTGGGACAATTTGAAGAAAAAGTAACAATTAACGGTTGTATGCTGATTGGATTGTGCAACCTAAAGACAGAAGGCTCATTTCATCATCCTCGTGAGAACTCAATAGTAAGGAGTGAGGGCTATCCGCTTGGCAGGGCGGGTAGCTCTTTTTTACATGTGAGGGTTGACAAAGATTGGATTAATACTCTAATATATAAACATATTTTCATGAAAGGAGGCCGATGAAGGTGACCATTACGAATAGCAGAACTCAGCAATTGCATATTACGAAGTGTCTTTCGTCGGACTCTACGGCATAATCTTCAGCGCGGGTACTCTACTCGGTGAAGGGACCTGCTTATTACAAGCGACTGTCAGTCGGCTTGTGCGCAGGCTTAATTGTACGTGCAGGAGCCATAGACGAAGGTCTATGGCTTTTTTATATGTCCGCAGCCACTCTCTTGTCTGATCTTGCACTAGCCAGATTAGACGCTAACAAGATGTGGATGTGCGTGTGAAACAAGACCGTAGACCATTCTGTCTACGGTTTTTTCTATACAGGGATGAGGACTCGGGGGATATGGCGTAGGCCGCAGGTGACGGACTAAGGAAGCTGCTGGGCAGCTTGACACATAAGATCAACATAGCAACGGATGAACGGAAAGGATCGATTAATTATATGAATACGTATTGGAAACAGGCTTCGGAAGAGGAAGCCGCTTATTATCGAACGGTGGATTTACCGGCAGGCAAACTGCATGTGTATGCAAGTGATGCGTTGTACGCAGAGCTGCCAAATAAAGTGTTTGAGATGGCAAACAACAATCTATTAATCCCGCATGCTGCGTATATGAGTTACACGCCTGACGTTCATGTGGGCGTCGGCACTTGCATCGGTACGACAGCTGTATGGAAGGCTTCAGAAGGATATGTGTCGCCCTCAATTATCGGCAACGATATCGGCTGCGGTATGCGTGTTCACGTGACGAATATGCACCGCAATGAGTTGAAGGATGTGAAGGTGCGACGGAAGCTTATGCGAGCTATGGAGAAATATGTGCCCGTAGATACGCACGCACGCGGACATTTCTCCGACATTCGGCTAGAGCATGTGCTCACGAAAGGCTTGCACGGCTTGCCGAAGAAATATGTACCTGATATTTATACGCCAAAGAAAACGACTTCCTTTAGCCATGTGGAATGCAGCAAGTTTCACTTTGATGCATCGGTGTTGGACCTTATGCCAGAAGCCGCTTGGCACCGTGCGCATCGTCAGCTTGGGACGCTTGGCAGCGGCAACCACTTTGCCGAGGTGCAGGCAGTGGAACTGGATGAACGAAACCGCGAGGTAGCGGAGGCATGGGGGCTGTTTGACGGGCAAGTAATCGTCATGCTGCATTCAGGTTCCCGCGCTTGGGGTGGTGCAGTGAATCAGCACGGCACAAAGGCGATAGCAGACTGGATGCGTGCATCCGGTAAAGGGACGCCGGACCCACGACTCTTATTTGCGCCGCTTGGTCATGCAGCAGCAGACACATACGTGCATCTGATGTATTCAGCGTTAAACTATGCTGTAGTTAACCGTCATCTGATGGCTTACGGCGTACGGGAGGCATTTCGTGACGTATTTGGCACACAGGTGGAGTTGCGTACTCTGTATGACTTAATGCACAATTATGCTTGGGAGGAACGGCACGATGGTGAACGGATGTTTGTTCATCGTAAGGGGGCGACAAGATCGCTGCCAGCGCACCATCCCGATAACCCCAAACCTTACATGGAGACAGGACATCCTGCCCTTATACCTGGATCAATGGGCAGTGCCTCTTATTTGATGGTGGGGCGCGAAGGCGGGGCTGCCAACTACTATTCGATCTGTCATGGTGCCGGACGTGCTCGTTCACGCAGTGCATCCAAGCAACTCGTCTCCATAGATGAATTTGCGGCCTCGTTGGGAATCGGAACAGAAGAAGAGGTTGTGGTGAATCAAAAGTCGTTGGATTCTATTATTGACGAGTCACCGCAAGCCTATAAAGACGTAGAACAAATTATCGATAGCGTTGTAGGTGCAGGACTTGCAGACGTAGTAGCTGTATGTAAGCCACTAGCAACACTCAAAGGAGCATAAGGTGATTATTATTAATAAATTAGATCGACCCGCATTAGTACCCCTTCAAGTAGGCATAACCGATTATGAACATTTTGCACAAGCAGTCAAGGCTGTCCAGTTATTTCTTGCAGAGCGTTATGGCAAGTCGTGGCTTATCATTTCAAATGAAAACCGGTTAGAAGAAGCGTGGGATCGGTTGGATGATGATGTACAGTTGATGAATGCGGAAGTGGAGCTATCTGCAACCGTATACGACTTTTTTGGCGTACGAGATGTTGTATATGAAGAAGGAGGGCGGCTTGCTGAACAAGAAGTGGCAGCAGGCTACAAAATCAGCAATTCAATTCAAAATCAATTATATGTGTATCCCGCATCAGAAGTGGCGTTTGTGCGCATTCCGGTGTGGATGCATTACGGAACGGACTCGGAGAAAGTATGCTTTGCTGCCAGCGATGAGGCGATACTGCGTTTTATGAACGAGACGCAGACGAAGCGCAGAGAGCGTGAACGTAATAGCATTACAGTATTTACCGACACAAACAATGGGGTAGATCGGGAGACGGAACGTCTTACAAGATCGGTGCAGCGGGAAGATGTAGTGATGGACGACAAGCTCAAAAAGGAGCTTTTTCGATCCATCGACCGTTTCTTCGATAGCGACAGTTCGTTTTATACGACTTATCGTGTTCCGTATAAGCGTGGTATCCTACTGTATGGCAGACCGGGAAATGGCAAGACAACGCTGGTCAAGTCAATTGCAGGCAGTGTGAGTGCCCCCGTCGCCTACTGGCAAATTACGGAGCATACGTCAAGTCATTCGATTGACGAGGTGTTTAACGAAGCGGTGAAGATGGCACCGATGGTGCTTGTCATCGAGGATATCGATGCGATGCCGGAGCATGCACGGTCCTTCTTTCTAAATACGCTGGATGGTGCTACCTCCAAGGAAGGCATCTTTTTAATCGGTACGACGAATTATCCAGAAAAGATTGATCCGGCGCTGATGAATCGCGCTGGTCGGTTTGATCGAGCGTATGAGATGCCGCTGCCAGACAGAGCGCTGCGCTTGCAATATTTGCGTCAGCTTGGCTTGGTAAGCATCGTCGGGGAGGAAGAAGAAGCGCTCGCTGCCGATTTGACGGAGGCATTTTCATTTGCCCAGCTAAATGAAGTGTACTTAACCATCGCGCTGCTTTGGTATGATAAGGAGCCGATCGACTTGCATCAGATCGTACGCGATATGAAGCAAACGCTAGACAAAGGGCGCAAGCAAACTTGGTTTAAAGGCAATGATACCGTTGGTTTTTTAGGATAACGTTACGATAACAATGGTCAAGAACAGTTGTTTCATTAGGGGTTCCCTTGCGCTATAAAGGGAAAGACGGCTAATGGAAAGCTGTTCTTTTTCCGTTATAGGGAGAAACAAACGTTTGGTTTGGGATTCAACTTTGTTTCTAGTATCATAAAGAGGGCATAAAAGCTTGTATACAAGCGCATGCAGGACTGGATACAAGGCAAGGAATAATGGCCACTAGGTTGTAATGTGGCCTACACAAACGATGAGTATAAAAACGAATGAAGATGACATAGGCAGGGGACCCTCTATGAACGTATTAATAGCAGACGATGAACCACATATGCTTCATATTATAAAGGCTTACTTCGAGCGGGAAGGGTTCCGTATCTATACGGCTGAAGACGGTGAGGCTGCGCTGAAAATACTGAGCAGCGCAGGAATAGACCTGGCCATTCTGGACTGGATGATGCCGAAAGTGAGCGGCATAGAGGTATGCAGGCACATGAAGGCGCACAGTCATGCCAAGGCTTTGCTCCTAACAGCTAAGGGAGAAGTTGAGGATGAATTACTGGCACTTGAAGCGGGGGCGGACGATTATTTGCGTAAGCCATTTGACCCGCGGATTTTGCTGCTGCGGGCGAAGAAGCTGCTGCTAGTAGCTGATGACGTGCGTGTTGGACCTCTAAACGTGGATATGCAGGGCCGAAAAATATACAAGGACGGAATGGACATTGAGGCGACCAATAAAGAGTTTTTGCTGCTGAGGACGTTTATCGAGCATAAAGGTCGTATTTTGACACGTCAGAACCTGCTTGACCAAGTATGGGGTTTTGACTATTTTGGTGATGACCGGACCGTGGACACCCATATTCGACGTCTGCGAGAGAAGATTGGTGAGCACTTGATCAAGACACATCGGGGTGTTGGATACAGTCTGGAAGTGCCGAAGGAACACCCTAATGAATAAGCTGAGCCGCAAATTGTTTGTTCGTTTTTCTCTAATTATCGGGCTTGTACTTATACTTAGTTATGCGGCCAATACGTATTTACTGCCTAAATACTATTTATATCAAAAAAAGATAAACTTGGCGCAATTAACAGCAACGTTGGAACGTATGGACGAAGACAATCTGATGGATGAGCTTCCACAGGTGGAACAGCGTTATGGAGTAGATATTGTTCATGTTCCTTTTCAGACGAATCTGGATGCCTTAAACGAAGCGGTCATTTCGACACTTGATCGTAAAGGGATTCGGCTAAGCAAGTTCTGGATAACAGCAGAAAGTGTGGCCAAGCTGGCACAGCATGAGCAGGTTCACAAAATATTTAGCCAGACCAAGCTAAAGTCGAGCTTTCTGGTTACATTTATGCACAAAGAGGATGAGCTTTATGTCATTGGTGAATCGATAGCCTACTCTGACGAGACGTTACATATCGTAAACCGTTTTACGCTGTACATTTCCGCAAGCGCGCTAGTCCTGACTTTGCTGCTGTCCGCGTGGTCAGCGAGAAGAATTTTGCGGCCGCTTGCCGAATTACGCGCCACCGCCGAGCAGATCGCGGAGCTTAAATTCAGTAAAGCTACAATCCGCACAGGGGACGAGATTGAAGCTTTAGCGGATAGTGTGAACAGGATGAGTGATAATCTGGAACGGGCTCATCAGGAACTGCAAGTACGAAATGATAATTTGCGTATGTTCATTTCCGATATTTCGCATGAGCTAAAAACTCCGCTTGCGCTCATGAAAGCTTACACCGCGGGTATGCGAGATGGTCTCGATGATGGGAGCTTTGTCGACATAATTGAGCAGCAAGCGGCTGAGATGACACGACTCGTTGAACGGTTGCTTGAGCTATCACGGCTTCAGGCTGATACATATGAGATGACCTCATTTCACTTTATGGAGCTGCTCACCGAAAATATCGATAAATATAAAATCGTTATGGCTGAGCGGAATATCGAGCTAGAGCTGGAGTTGGAGGAAGGCATTAAACAAGTTAACGTAACGGCAGATCGTACTAAGATGGAAATGGTGTTGAACAATCTTTTTACGAATGCAATTAAATATGCGTCAGATGGTTATATTCACTGCGCGGTCACATGTGAGCATCACGTCCTGACTTTCCGCTTGTGCAACCGCACAGGAGAATGGACAGAGGCCGAACTGAAACGGATGTGGGAGCCCTTTAGTGTAGCCGAGCAATCACGCAGTAAGCAATTAAGTGGGACTGGATTAGGGCTGTCGTTAGTGAAAACCATTTTGGAGAAACATCAAGCTGTGTACGGCGCTAAAGCAGTAGGGGGGCAGATTGAATTTTATTTCTCTTTGCCTGTCACATTGGCGTAACAGAGAACAGCTAACATAGTGCATGCAATCTGTAATTAGGATAAAGGAGGCATGCACTAGATGAACAAAGCTTTGCTAATTATATTATCAGCGATGATGGCTCTCAGCCTGTTATCCGGCTGTAGTGGGCAAAGAGTGGCAACAGCGGAGGTATCTCCGATTATTGCGGAAACAGTGAAGGCTTCATCTCATAACTTTACGTACGAGGTGGACCCTGCGACGCTTGGCATTGTTATTACAAGCGACGGTGTGGAGGAGCAAGCATCCGTCCCACTGAAAAAGCGCGAATTTACCGAATATAAGCAAGAAGCTGGTCGGACGGAATGGACATATCCTGCGGAGCAAATCAAGGTGGTAATCGAGAAGAAGGATCATTATCTGGACATTAAGATTCAATCACTTGGTGCAGAGCAGTTTCAATGGCCAACCATTCAGGCGGTCGACTACTTGCTGCCCTTGTGGGAAGGGAAGCGAATTCCGAGCAACGATCCAAACTGGAAGCAGTTCTTGAAAGAAGAGACGTTAACGTGGAGCGAGTCGTTCTCGATGAACTTTATGGCGATGGGCATGCAAAAATATGCGCTTGTCTACGTAGTGGACAATCCGTTTAACAACGAGGTGTCATTTGGTACGGAGCCCAAGATCAACCTGACATTTACACACGAATTTCCAACCCTTAATCCGAAGAAGGAATATGGATTCCGCTTATATGTTACGGCCAATGACCCTGTATCAGTAGCCAAGCTGTATCGAGGTTATATTCAGGAGACACAAGGGCTGAAGACGCTCGCCGAGAAAGCTAGAGAGAACCCCGAAGTGGCAAAGCTTTACGGGGCACCGCATATTTACATGTGGAATAGCCAAGTGCTAGCGGAAGAGAACGTAAATTGGTCTGCTATGCAGTCCAGACTAGACAACCCGATCTGGGCATGGATCACAGCGCTAATGGAAAGATATACGGATGATGGATCGCAGGACCTTAAAAGCGTGCTAGGGGAAGCGAAGACAGAGCCGCTTAATGCTTATCACAAGCATGTCCTTGTTAAGGCGCTTAATCAGGTGCTAAAGCTAAAACAGTTGTACCGGCCTGATCTGTTCCGGTCAGCAGATACCACAATGCTAACGGGGATTGCGGGTGGTGTCGATAAACTGAGTGAGCAGAAGATGTATGCCTTTAATAAGAGCTTGTTGAAAAGTGTATTCGGTGATGCGTTAGCTAATCCAGCCGAGTGGGGGCAGGAGCAATCGACTAAGCTGGTAGAGGAGATGCATCAGGCAGGCATCAAACAAGCTTGGATCGGTCTGCCGAATTGGGCGAACGGACTGATGAATCCGGCATTTGTAGAGAAGTCCGCTAAGCTTGGTTATCTTATTGGGCCGTATGATTCGTATCATTCGATACAGGAGCAGGAAAATAAGGAATGGAATACGGTCTATTTTCCCGACAGTAGGCTGTATAACGAGGCAACCATCACAAACAAGCAGGGGAAAAAGATCGGCGGTTTCCTGAACCGGGGCCGCAAGCTGAATCCTACTTTATCACTTCCTAGCGTGAAGCAGCGATTAGAAAGCATTTTGCAGGACGGTATTTTGTATAACTCTTGGTTTATTGATTGTGACGCCACAGGGGAAATATACGACGATTACACTCCTGGCAACGTGACGACGCAGGCACAGGATATGCAAGCACGTCTTGACCGTATGGCGTATATTGCAAAGGAAAAGCAGATGGTTATCGGCTCGGAGGGGGGAAATGATTTCGCCAGTCGAGTAATTGCTTTTGCGCATGGATTGGAGACGCCGGTGATCAAGTGGAGCGACAAAGATATGCGCGAGCATAAGAGTAGTCCGTATTATGTCGGAGGTTACTGGTCGCCACAGGGCGGCATTCCTGAACGATATGCGAAAGAGGTTCCAATAAAAGAGCTGTACCAGCACATTTACGTGGACCCAACCTATTCACTGCCATTATTTAAGTTAGTTTACAACGATGCGGTCATTACAACCCATCATTGGGAATGGGGAAGCTTGAGGATCAAGGATGGAGTCGCTGAACGAATGCTCTATGAATTGTTATATAACGTGCCGCCGCTATATCATTTGGATAAGGAGCAGTGGGAGCGCCATCAAGAGATGATAAAGACGTACTTGAACGTATGGTCCCCCTTCCATGCGAAGGCTGTAACCAAGGAGTTGACCGAATTCAAGGTGTTGTCGAAGGATCGGTTGCTGCAAATGGCCAAATATGGTGAGGACCTTCAGGTGATGGTCAACTTCTCTAACAAAGATGCTCTTTATGAAAAGGAGACGATTCCAGCGTTGTCTGCTGTAATAAACGATGGAAAATTACGGACCGTATTTAAAGCTGGTGATGTGGCGCACTAAGGGTGTTTCTGTTTACTAGTGCTGTGGCTTCACTTTTAGTAGGACATTCCAACAAGGCTGTGCAGCGTTAAATAGTAAAGCTGTGCAGCCTTTTGACGTCGTACGAGGTTTAATGTATTCGTTTATGCGAATTTGTGATGTACCCAGCATGAAGCATTACTTATTGCTTTCTGTACAAAAATAACTCGTCCACAGTAACACGCAGTACTTGTGCAAGTTGAAAAGCAAGCGTAAGGCTCGGATCGTATTTGTTATTTTCAATAGCATTAATCGTCTGACGGGAAACGTTACAAGCTCGTGCCAAATCCTCTTGGGACAACTTCAGTGAACTTCGTAAACGTTTAATTTCATTCTCCATCATCTACCAACTTTCGTTTCTTCAACCTATGTGGCATTATCATACAGGATCAGTAATTGAATGTAAAACACATTTTACACATTAACCTCTTAGATGTCGTTAGAGGGAAACGGTTCTCGAATCATTTCATGTATGAAAAAAAGAGTTGACGATAACATCCCTTTATTTTTATAATACCAATTAAACAGGTAGGAATAATTATATAAATAATACGGGGTGAACGTCGATGAAAGATCAAGCTTGGCTACCGCTTCAAGATCTGTCGGTTTATGGCAGTTGGGGTGTAGCGTTACTTTTAACCATTGTATTGTGGTGGCTGGCAAAGAAGAAGGTCGGCTTTGGAACCCGTGTTTTGCTTGCTATGGTGTTTGGCTTTGGCATAGGGGCTTTATTTGGCAAGGATGCTGTGGATGTAGGTATTCTCGGTTCCATATATGTAAGTTTGATTAAAATGGTCGTGATGCCGCTTGTATTCTCCACCATTATTACGAGTATTACTTCAGTCAAAGATCTGAACGTACTTAAGAAGCTAGGGACAAAGACCATTGCGATCTTCTTGATTACTACGGCGATCGCAGCTACAATCGGTATTGGTGTTGCGGTAGTAGTTGATCCGGGAGCAGGCATCGCTCATAGCACGGAAGCTGCGAAAGATTTTGAGGCGCGTGAAATTCCAACATTTAAGCAAGTGCTGCTTGATCTTGTTCCATCGAATCCTATTAATGAGATGGCAACTGGAAAAGTAGTACCTGTCATCCTATTTGCTTTCGTTATTGCGATTGCTATTACGTGGGAAGGCGCACGCCATCCAGAGCGTGTAGAACCGGTGCGGAACTTCTTTCAATCATTCTCTCACATTATGTTCCGCGTAACGAAAATCATTATTAGGTTGACTCCTTACGGGGTGCTTGGCCTAGTCACTTCAATGGCAGCTAAATATGGCCTAGAGACGCTTAAAGAGTTGGCTTGGTTTATCGCAGCGGTCTTTATCGCTTGCTTGATCCATATGGTTGTTACTTATGGTTTGCTGGTTACTTTTGTAGCCAGAGTAAATCCTCTTCGCTTCTTTAAGAAGGCGTATCCTACGATTGCGGTAGCATTTACGACTCGCAGCAGCTATGCGACCCTGCCTGTCAATCTGGAGGTCATTACTAAGCGGATGAAGGTGTCCGAACGTGTTGCAAGCTTTGTGGCTCCGCTTGGAGCCACGATTAATATGAACGGTTGCGGCGGTCTTTATCCAGCCATCGTTGCGGTATTTGTAGCCAAAGTATTTGGCATCGAGCTTGGCATTACCGACTATTTGCTTATTATTGCAGTGGCTACGCTAGCATCGGTTGGTGTTGCAGGTGTACCAGGTCCAGCATCGATCTCTACGACGGTAGTGTTAGTTCAGGCAGGATTGCCATTGGAGGGCTTTGCGCTGGTGCTTGGCGTAGACGCTATCGTGGATATGGCACGTACTGCGGTAAACGCGACGGGTACGACAGTAGCCTCGCTGCTCGTAGGCAACAGCGAGGGTGAGTTCGACCGTGAGGCGTTTAATAACGAGCCTGACGAAGATATCGGCATCGGGCAAGAGCGTGATACCAGAGGCGGTGGAGTCGTAACGGCAGGTTAGTGGACGTATAAAATGGGGAGTCTAGCAAAGGTTTTGCCTTGCTAGACTTTTTTATGACTAATTTTGCATCACAACATGAGTAGAAATAACGCTTGATGTGCAATCTATTATAAATATGTAAATGATGACTGTGACCTAATTCTTTTAATCCGTTATAATAGAGTCTCCATCTAATAGATTAGATCGAGCCGCGGAATGAAAGGATGATCGAAATGAAACAGCATAAACAGCGGCGGTTAGCTGCCGTCTGTATGATAGTAGCACTTGGTGCGACTCTATTGATAAGCGGGTGTTCCAACGAGCCTGCGCCTACGACTGAAGGGCAAAAGACACCGCAGACAGGTTCAGGGCAAGTAGATCCAGCCTTGACACCGCAGACGGGAGAGGATGGCAGCAAAGGGGACGAACAGGTGGACAAGCTTGCCTCCGTTAAGAGTGAGGCTGCAATGGCGACTACAACGGAAGAGCACAATGGCAAGTCTGTTGTAACCAATCCTGAGTCCATCTATGTCGTGGTAAACAAACAGCGTTCCCTGCCAGATGGATACGAGCCGACAGATTTGGTGGAACCAAATGTGAAGTTCTCATTTAGTGAGGCCCATGAGAAGCGGCATATGCGCAAGGAAGCGGCAGCGGCGTTAGAGCAATTGTTTGCTAGTGCAAATGAGAGTGGCATCGAACTGAATGCGGTATCGGGATACCGTTCCTTTAAGCGTCAGCAATCATTGTTTAGTCATTATGTGGATACGCAGGGTCAGGAATATGCTTCACGTGTTAGTGCTGTACCAGGTACGAGCGAG
Organism: Paenibacillus taiwanensis DSM 18679; assembly: GCF_000425125.1. Classification (GTDB taxonomy): domain Bacteria; phylum Bacillota; class Bacilli; order Paenibacillales; family Paenibacillaceae; genus Paenibacillus_B; species Paenibacillus_B taiwanensis. The sequence goes on along the minus strand of NZ_AULE01000031.1, from coordinate 228,878 downwards.
CATCAGACAGGATTGTCGATTGATGTATCGAGTCCGAGTGTGAGCAATGAATTGGAGCAAGTATTTGGGGATTCCAAGGAAGGAAAATGGCTGGCGGAGCATGCACATGAAGCGGGCTTTATTATTCGTTATCCAGAGGATGGAGAAGCAGTCACAGGTTATATGTATGAGCCGTGGCATATTCGGTATGTTGGTGTGGAGGCAGCGACAGCTATTTATGAGCAGAAGACTACGCTAGAACAATTTCTCAGTGAATAAATGTCCGCAGGGCGAGATTTGATAAAAGTGTACCTCATCAATGGAAGTTAACGATGAGCAGCATCCTGAAAGAGAGAGCTTGCAGGCTATGTAACAGCGTGCAAGCTTTTTTCTGCGACCAGTCCGATAATTGAGCGTATAAAATGGTGCAGATGGAGCGTGGTGTACATATGCTTTTGCATGAAACGTATTGCAGCGTGTAAGATAAGGCTGGGCAAACCATTAGCGTTCAACCTTTGTGTCCAGTTTTTCATTTTAGAAGGAGGAGTCCATGTGGCATTCGGTGCGCGGGTGCTGAAGACGGGTATTGCGGTTACGCTTGCCCTTTATATTACGATGATTTTGCAGCTTCACACGCCAGTCATTGCGGCAGTAGCTGCGATTTTTGCCATGCAGCCTTCGATTTACCGTTCATGGCGTTACTTTCTGGAGCAGCTCCAGACGAACACTTTAGGCGCAGCTATAGCCTTGTTGGCGGGGATGGTCATATCCAACAATCCGATAGTGGTTGGTCTTATATGTATTCTGGTTATTATGATCTGTCTTAAAATGAAAATGGAAGAAACGGTCGGCCTAACCTTAGTAACGGTCATCGCGGTAATGGAGGCATCTGGGCAGTGGGATTTTGCATTAGCAAGATTTGCACAAATTCTGGTAGGGATTGGCTCGGCGTTTGTTATAAATATATTATTTTTCCCACCGAATCCTAAAGTTCAATTCAATCAACAACTAGAGGCTGCATTTCGTCGGATGTCGCTGCTCTTAAGAACAGTTGTATCTGATGAGATGAAAGAAACGGCGTTCCGGTCAGAGAAGGACGTGCTCGAAGAAAACCTCAAGTCGCTGGGCGATAAATTCAAGTTATTTGAAGAAGAGACAAAAAAGCTGAGACGGGCCGGATATCGGGAGTCCAGACATATCGTTGTTCACAAACAATTGCTATACACACTTCATAAAGGAATGGAAGTGCTGGAAGCGATGGACAATCATTATTTTCAGTCGGTAAGAGAAGAGGGGATCGACCGTTTATTTGACGCTCATCTGGAATTGCTGATTAAAGGACATGAGCACGTGTTGTTAAAGTTGGAAGACAAAGTGAAGCAGGATAGCCATGAAATTGAGCGGCTGCAACAAGATAACGAAGCATTTTTACATGTGCTGATGACACAATGTGTACAAGGTGAGGAAGGCTCGCGGCGCTTATCTATCGTGGCGGCGGCATGTTATGAGTATGGCTTTCAAATTTGTCGTCTGGATCGGTTAGTAGGGCATGTGGAATCAGGGCAGGATAAGAAAAAGTGAAAAAGTGAAACCTAAAGAGCCTGCATACGGTGTCAGGTGGAATTCCTTATACCATATGCGGGCTCTTCTTAATACTACTTCAGATTGTCGTAAGACACGACGACATCAGGGGTATTTCGGGACGCTAAGCAAGGTCAGATAATGACGTCACCTAGCGTCAGTCATTAGCATGGTTTCATCCGTATTGATTAATACAAGGCAATATTTAGAAACACTCGTCAAATGACCCTAAAGGAGTCTAAGACTGCGAGTGCTTGGTTACGTTAACAGCTTCAACCCTAGTATAAGGTTTAGTGTCGTTTAAGACGTCTCCCAGTCCCTCGGACAACCCCGAAATCCACTCTTCTTGATTATAGGATAAAATCTCTTTACGCAAATCAAGCATTTTGCGATCCAGCTCATCAACGGCTTTGGCGGCCTCGGTAAGCTCATTGATGACATGCTGCGGCACTTGCTGCTGGAATTTATAATAAATGATGTGCTCCAGACTGGCCCAGAAATCCATCGCCAACGTGCGCAGTTGAATTTCAATGTATACCCATCGTACATCGTCAAACAGGACAAGGGGCACCTGTACGATGACGTGTAAACTTTGGTAGCCATTTCCCTTTGGGTTGGCAATGTAGTCTTTAATGTCGACCACGCGAATATCATCTCGTGATTTTAAGTGATCGAGTATTAAATAAATATCTTTCACAAAGGCACACACAATACGCATGCCTGCTACGTCATATATTTTGCTTACAATAGAGTCTAAAGTTAGGGGTAACCCTTTGCGCTGCAATTTATTAAAAATACTGTTCGGTTCTTTTAGTCGGGTCTTGGTATGCTCAATCGGAGAATATCCATTGCGTATTTTCCATTCTGCTTGAATAATCTTAATCTTCGTCTCAAGCTCTTCCAATGCCAACTGATACAATGTAGGCAACTGCTTTACTTGTTCATACTGCTTCAAAATCATATCAGACTTGGACATGTAAAATCTCCTTCTTGCGTGTTATCGCAGATCATGGACGCCCAGCATCTCCAACCAATTTCACTGCGTCTACTGTCTATTGTAATGGATAGCAGGGGACAATTTCAAAATACAAAATAAACTTTCTCCTATTTACAAATTTATAAATCGCGTAGCCGTGCTGAGGAAGCGCCCTTGTATTCATACTATGATGTCACTTAGCGGGCGGTACAGACGAATTGGGCGCAGGACCACGCCATGCATCCATCAAGAACCGACTGACCTCTTGCTTCTTACCATGCACGATGACTGGCGAGCTAATGTAGAGCTCCTGTCTTGCACGTGTAATGCCAACATAGAGCAGGCGCCGCTCTTCCTCTAGCAGTGTTTGCTTGACATCAAGTGCGCTAGACGATGTGTCTGTGATGGCATGGACAGGGCTGTCAGCGTGAACGGCAGATGCACGTTTCCCATCTCCGTCAATACTTCCGATATTGCTGAAATCAGAATCACTGTCCTCTCTGCCCTCATAGCTCGTACGAGTCGATCCACTGGACTGTGCTGTGGTGGCTTGCATGGCAGAAAACTGTTCCTTCTCTGCGGGTGGCTTTTCCCGCAGCGATATTCGATGCGGCAGCAATTCCTCTGTGATGCCAATTAAAAATACGATAGGAAACTCCAGTCCTTTAGCACGATGAATCGTCATGAGTGTAAGCGTATCGTGTTCGTCTGAGGGCTGCTGACCGGCAGGAGCAGCTTTCGAGGCCGGCGCTGACCGCCTGTTCGCTTTTGATGGCGGGTGTAAGGCTGCTGCGGCAGCATAGCGTTCTCTCAGGTCATCAATATGGCTTAAATAGGCTTCTACCGTGTCAAAGCGCTGAGCTGAGCTTTCCAGTTCTTCTAACGTTTCAGCAATGGTCTCTTGATAGGCCGTTGCTTTCTCCCCGGCCATTGCTGTTGTATATTTATCGTAAAATTCACGGCGCATGTCACGTATAGCTAGCTGTGGCTTCATTTGAGCCAACTTTTTGATGTAACGGATACGAGGCTTGACCGCTGCTTGTTGAAATTCAGCAAGTCCAGGACAGGTCGCCAGATGTACAAGCGGGTATTTCTTTGCACGACCTTGATCTGCTTGCTGCACATACGTCATACAGGAATCTTTGGGAACGTACAAACAGGCGATGGCACTGCCGAGTGCATCAACATCACGCGGCTTTAAGGCGAGCCGCAAATGATCAAGAAGCGGCTTAACTAGTGCATGTTCATAGAACAGCGGCTCCGCACCTAATTGCTGAAAGGGGATGCCGCTCATCGTCAGATGCTCCACTAATGCACGGCTTGTATGGCCCGTACGATACAAAATAGCGATGTCTGCATATCGCCACTTACCTGATGATACAAGCTGTTGAATGTGATCGGATAATAGCCGTGCTTCTTCCTCACCATCTGCGGGTCGTAAATAACGGGGCATAAATACAGCATTCGCCCCAAGCGCGTATGAATACGTTTCTGCACCGTCTCCTCCGTTACGTTGCGGGAGAGCTGCGACACCTTGCATAGTTTTGGCTAAACGTTCTTTATTATGTTCGATGACCGCGTTTCCCAATCCGACAATGGCCGGATTCGATCGAAAGTTCATATCGAGTGTCACTTGAACTGCATCTGGGTATGTTGTACAGAACTTTGTCATATATAAATGACAGGCCCCGTTAAAGGTATAGATCGTCTGATCATCATCTCCGAATACAGCCAGATTGCGATGTCCGTCTGTTACATGGCGAAGTAACTGAATCTGGACAGGAGTCGTATCCTGAAATTCATCGACCATGACATAGCGGAAGCGACGGCGGAGCTTTGCCACGAGTGTTTCATCACGGTCTAACAGTTGGACGAGATCTACAAGCAAATCGTCGAAATCCTTTAAGCCTCGCTCTCGCTTCTGATCTTCGAAGCGCATCATGGCGCGCTGCATGTCGCGCTCCGCGTAGCCGTCCGGTCGCCAGTCCGCAGGGGACTGGCAGCGCGCTTTCAGCGCGGAGAGCGCGGCAAGCACGGTCTCGGCCTGCAGCGTGTCGTGCAGGCCAAGCTCGCGCAACACACGGCGCATAAAGCCGTGGCGCGCCCGCTCTTCCGCGAGCAGCGTGAACGGCGGCGCGTACGCCTGCAATAAGGCAAGTGCGAACGAGTGGAACGTTCGTGCTTGCACGCCGCGTGCCATGCCTGAGGTAACGCCTGGCAGTCGTGCTAGTCGCGAGCGCATCACTGCTGCGGCTTTGTTCGTAAACGTGACCAGCCACAGTGCCTCAGGTGCAGTGCCGCGCACGGTTAACAGGTAAGCAGCGCGTGCCGTCAACACGGACGTCTTGCCTGAACCGGCGCCTGCAAGGCAGAGTAGCGGTCCTTCTCCGTGACGGACCGCGTTGCGTTGTGCGGCATGCAAGGTTAGGCCCTGATCCGCAAGCCCTTGAAAAAACCAGGCATCTTCCTCAGCAGGAGCTGCTGCCGCAAGGCGGATCTGGTCAGCCGTATTTGCAACGGGGACAGGTGCTGCTGCCGTGATCCCGTCAGGTCTTGACCGCCAAGATGCAGCAGCACGATGTTCTTCTTTCTTCATGTGAGCAATTCCTTTCTTATAGTAAAGGCCATAATAACAGCTAGCCCCTAAACGTTCTGTTGTGGCTGCTATAAGAAGTATTCTTATGAAAAGCAGCCTCTTCTATTATGATAGCAGAAGGCAGACACCGCAAAGGCCATATCTTCCTGAAATTAAAAATGTTTAATAGAAGAAAAAATATAGCACAACACAAACATGTTTTTACACGTATAAGCATACGTTGTCCTTAGATCGAATGAAGGGGAGGCCCTTTTGAATATGAACGAGGGAAGGGAAGTGCGATCATTCACACGTCTAACGATACAGATGAATGCTAGGTGTTAAATAATTAGCGGATTTACGATTTCTAGTTTCAATGGTCATGTCTTTGTTTAAAGGTTATCAGGGTATGCTGAACTGTGCGAGAAGCGATAAATCACCTCCGTTTGTTGGCAGGAAGTAGCAACTTAGATGTACTTGTAAAAGCGGGACAAACATACTATGTTTATAATCGATCAATTTGAAAAGTGGATGGAAGTTTGGTGTGACAGGAAAGGAGGGGCCAGAGGATGAATCGTTTTTTGCAGAAAATGAAAGAAGGGGCGTCCAAGGCATCTGAGAAAGCTCAAAATGTAGTGGAGTTAAATCGGATTCAATCCCAAATTGAATCACTCCGCAAAGAATGGGAGCAAAATACATATGAGATAGGCTGTCTGGCCTATGAAGCATATAAAGCGAATGAACTTTCGATTCTCGAACATAAGCTGGCTGCTCTTGCTCGGGTTAATGCGCGTGTGGAGCAGGATATCGAGCAGTTGGAATGGAAAAGGTGCGAGCTGCGCCACGAAAAGCGATGTGATTGCGGTGAGATTGCGCCGTGGACGGCAAATTATTGTGCGAAGTGTGGCACGAAGCTGCCTGATCCGCCAGGCAAAGGCGACGAGGCAGCGGCTGCCACCGAGCAGCAGGGTGAAGTGGCGGAATTGAGGCCATTTGAGTATAAGTCTGGTCAATATGGACAGCCCAAGCATAACGACACAGAGAATGCTTTTCATTCATTAGTAGAGGAGCAGCAGTATCCTCGTTATACGGTGCCTCAGAAAACAGATTCGTTTGCTGACGAGGATGACTATTCATTTGACGAGGAGCAGTTCCTGCTGCCTCGCTCTCAGCATCGACAACACACGGTGACGGATACTTTCCAGAAGTCGGAAGTACCGATTCCTTACGATGGCCACATCGGCACGAAACGTTTTGAGGCAGGGCCTGAGCCACTACCGGAAGCCAAGCCTTGTACAGCTTGCGGCTCCTTTGCTCCACTGGAGGCCAAGTGGTGTGAGCGCTGTGGTTCTCCATTCGTATAAACGGTAGTCCAGCATCAACGTTTATTTGCATGAGTAGTACGTTGCCGCTGAAGCTCCACTCAAGTCTTATGATTGTGACTTGGATGAAGCTTCAGCGGTTTATTTTTATTTACAAAGTATAGCTATAACTTGTTGATGTGAGCTTATTGTTACTAATGATCGACAATTGAGCCTGATTTCAATAGATGTTCACTACATTGCAAATAAGTACCTGCAACGGTTTGTTGTTCCTGCCGTAAGGGATAATATACACAGCACAGCGTTTATGATAAAGCGAAGAAGGATACATTAACCTTTGCATAGCGTGTACACTCTGCTGTCTGATATTGTGCAAGAGGAGGGATTAGGATGAAAGAATGCATCATCCATTTTGATTTACAAGAACGTAACGGTGAAATAGAAAAACTTCGTGGTCTCGTTATGATTGAGGAGGGGAAGAAACCTACTGCTGCACAGGTACTGGATATGTTGGATATGATGGGGTATAAGGCTGCGATAGAGGACGAAGATCATTACGTATTTGCCCCTGCCAGTGGCAACAGCACATTCGACAAAATTGTAGTCAAGAAGATGGATGCTGGGGAAGAGTCATTTACGCCTGATCCGTTCTTAAAAGCGATTGCTGAATCAATGATGGAAAAAAACAGAAGATTTCTTTAACTGCATATAATTCGATATATTAAAGTCAAAAGACCGTTGCTCGCAAAGAGACGTGGATAAGCCATGCATCTCTCTGTGAGAACGGTCTTTATAGTATAATCACCTGTTGTTTAGACTGTAGCTGTTTCGGATTCGTTCAGCATGGAAGTACAGCTTGGGCAGCGTGTTGCTGCCTTTGGAATCTCGGAAACACAGTAAGGACATGCTTTTGTTGTAGGCTCTTCGACAACTTCCTCTTTATCTCTTTTGCGGTGCATGACATTGATGGCTTTAACCATGACAAAAATAGACAGCGCAATAATAATAAAGTCGATAATTGTGCTTACAAAAGAGCCGTAGGCAATAACAGCTGCACCTTGCTGTTGGGCTTGTGCCAAGGATGTGATTGCAGAACCGTCTGGCATAAGTTTGCCATCCATTTGCCAGAATAGATCCTTAAAGTTAACACCACCAAGCATATAACCGATAGGCGGCATAACGAGATCGTTCACGATGGAGGTAACGATCTTGTTAAAGGCACCCCCGATAATAACACCGACTGCCAAGTCGATCACATTACCACGCAGCGCAAATTGCTTAAATTCCTGCGCCAGTGTTCTTACTTTTGATTCTCCCACTTTCTTGTCCTCACTTTCTAATGTGTACATGATTCATTACACCACGCCGACTATTTTGAATCGACGTAAGGTGCGTATATGTTCAGCTTCCCAGGATGTATACAAGCAGTGAAGGGTGTGGTCCCAATCCGTTCTCCATCTCCGATAGATACGATAGACTGTGATGACTGCACGTGAATGGTGGACCCTCGCTTCATAGACACATAACGCAGCTTGACATGTTTACCTGAAAATACAGTTGGAAGTAGTCGAATGAAGGTAAACCGGCTACAATTATGGACAATACAAATATCAAGCTTGCCATCGTCTGCGCTGGCATCAGGACATATTCGAATCCCACCACCATAGCTGTTGACATTTGAGATAGCGGTTAACCACACGTTGCGATACAACGATTTATCGCCATCAACGTTAATTTCAACATCAGTAGGTCGATAAGTAAAGAGCATGTGGACAATACCGATTAAATAAGCGACAGGTCCTATTTTTAACAGGTTGCACCAACGTTTGTAGACACTTCGATTAACGATATCGGCGACTGCAGCATCAAAGCCATTAGCAATAGCTGTTAGTGTCCATCTATCATGAGATTTCATCAGATCAATCAAACGTCGCTCTCCACCAAGCATGACTTCTAGCGCGCCAATCGGCTCTGAGGGTATGCCAAAACCTCTTGCGGTATCGTTGCCCGATCCTGCTGGAATAATACCTAATGTGGCATGCGTTCCTGCCAACAGCGGGAGCATACGATGGATAGTCCCATCTCCTCCGATGACGATCACATCGGCATAGGGGTACGTGACCAAGTGTGCTTTAACCTGTTCTTCTGCTTGCTCTGGGGTAGTAGACATACATGCGATATATGGGATGCCTAGTTTCTTATATCTAGGCTCAATGTCCGCCCACACATGTTGTCCATTGCCATTTCCTGCATGTCGATTAATGACAAACAAATTCAACTTCCATCTCTCCCATGATAGCGTAATTTGTCGTCCTTTATAAGATTACTGCAGAACTGCTTACCTATTATAGCATTCATCATTTCCTTGCCAACCCTTTTTACATAAAACAACAACAATCATGAAACATTTTCCAAATACAACCCGTATTATCAGGAGACAGTGAAGCGAAAGAGCCTGTCATTCATATTGAGTAGTAGTTTCAATCCTTAGGCGGAGGTCATGACATGTCCATGTTTAATCGCTTGTTAGCAAGTGTAGGGATCGGTAATGCCAAGGTAGATACGCTTCTTGAGCACGCACGTTATGCGCCGGGTGATCAAGTGCAAGGTGTCGTCAAAATAGTAGGTGGGCAAGTGGCGCAGCAGGTGGATGGAATTCGATTGACGCTGATGACACAATATTTAAAGGAGAGTAACGATCATAAGCATTGGGTAAATTGCGAATTGGCACGATATCGTGTGAGTGAGGCGTTTACGCTTCAGCCTAATGAACAGCGTGATTTTCCGGTTCATATTATTCTGCCCCAGCAGACACCACTTACGATTGGCAAGGCACCGGTCTGGTTGAAGACGGAGCTTGACATCGCAAGTGCGGTTGATCCATCTGATCATGATCGAATCGAAATTGTACCTAGTGTTGAACAAAGTATCGTGATTGATGCTTTGAATCGACTTGGGTTCCGCCTTCGCAAGGCTGAATGTGAACATGCGCCGCGTCTAGGGCACAGCTATCCATTTGTACAGGAGTTTGAATTTGTACCGACGTCTTATTTTCGGGATGAGTTGGATGAATTGGAAGTAATCTTTTATCCGACAGAGCACCAATTGGAACTGCTGCTCCAGATTGACCGCCGAGCACGTGGCTTGGGCGGCTGGTTGTCGGAGGCTATGGATACGGATGAGTCTTTTGTCCGCTATCGCCTGAGCAGGGATGAATGGAGAAGACTGGGAGCGGAAAAGGTATCCACACAATTAGTTGAGCTTATCCGTAAATATGTATAAGTCCAATAAAAGCGGCCCGAGCGTAAATGCTGGGCCGCTTTTATGGGGGCGGATATAATAGGCTCCTAAAGTGATAAGACGAATGTCCGCTATTTGTCGCCGCGATCTGTATGCTTGCGAGGGTGATTCTGTTTTGGCGCGGGCATATCTTCGTCCGCCTTGGCAACGAGCCGGACGTCTGTTTGGCCGTCATGGTGGTTATCATAAATAAATTGCGTTAGCTCCCACTCCGTCGCGCCGAGCTGCGGGTCCGAAGGATAGTGTTGACCACGGTGCAGCACTTCTTCTCGACCCCATTCATTTGTGTAGATCCCGTCAACTTCCACTTTTTCGCGCGAAACCGGATTCATGCGATCGCGTTCTTTTGACATAAGGGCTAGGCTCCTTCCTGATATCGGTTAAATGTCTAAGTTTAACGTTCCCAAGAAGAAGACTGACTATCCCCTCGTATGTTCTAGGTGGTGTGATATCTTGCTTCCAGCTTCTTGCCGCCAAACCACAGCAGTGCAAACACTGCAATGGCGAGCGCAATACGCCATGGTTGATGAATAAAGCCCTGCCAGTCATGGCCGATAAAGGCCATCATAAAGATCATCAATGATTTGCCAGCAAGTACGGCAATCATAAACGTACGGAACGAAAGCGTGCTGAGACCAGCCGCAACATTAATTAAGGATGACGGTGTAAATGGGAAGCACAGCAGAATAAAGATAGGGGTAAACCCCTTAACTTCAATCCAGTGAAAGAAGCGCTTGGTACCTGGCATTTTGCGTTGGACGTATGCGTTAAATTTGCCCCCAAACAAGCGTGCAATCCAGAATATAGCAAATGAGCCTGCGCAAACTCCAATCCAAGAGTACAGAAAGCCGAACCATAGCCCATATGCTGCCGCATTGGCCATCACAAACACGATGAGCGGCAGAAAAGGTAAGAAAGCTTCCAAAAACGGAAGCAGAATCCCGGGAATCGGTCCTAAATTAGAATAATGTTTTAACCAAAGCTCTACTTGATTCATGTCGATATGTTTTAACGTTGTGACGACTTGTTGCAACCAATCCCACATGGCTAGCATTCATCCTCTCCCAGACAATACGACTGTTCCTAATCCTGGCGCTAATGTTCAGCAAACCAGCGGGATGGGAACAGCAAATAGACAATTGCAATAATGCCAAACAGCCCTGCACTAAGCCAAACGACTGTGGCCGCTGAGAACTTATCAGCTAAAACACCGCCTATGACGGGGCCAATCAATACACCAATTCCTTCTACTGTTGACAGTAGACTCCAACCTAATCCTTTTTGACCAGGTGGCACATAAAGTGCTAGCAATGCATTCCACGCTGGCAGAACAGCCGCGTAAGAGACGCCCAATATTACAGCAAGCAGGTAAGCCATCCATACAGCAGGCTGTAGGGATAATGAGGCAAGCGTTAAGGCAAAGATGCCAAAGCCGATAATAAGAAATGGCTTACGCCCATGATGGTCAGACCACTTCCCCATAGGCACCAGTCCAAGCACTGTACAGCCGCCCCCTATTAGAAGCAGTAACGAGTACTGCTTGTTAGACAGCGACAGACTGGCCTCTGCAAAAGTTGGTAGTATGGGGACGAGCATACTTGCGCCAAGCGTTTGCAGAACCATGCCTGGCAGTAATGGCTTAATGGCGCGTAATCGCTCCTTAAGTGCAACCCATTGTTCATGGAAAGGGATCGGTGTCGTTGGCGCCCCTGTCTGTCTGCCCCCTGGAACAGCAAAGCTGATTAGCCACGCAAGCCCAGCTAGCACAAGCAGCAATATAAATGCCATTGCAGGTTTGTAATCCAGAATGACGTTTAATACAACGGGACCTGCCCCCATACCGACCAGCCATATCGTATACAGAAAACCCATCTGAGCGGCACGCTGCTCTTCCTTTACTTTAGTGAGACAAACAATCCAGACTGGCGAGATGCCCACGCCATAAAGGGCCGCAGCTAATATGAATACCCAATTCAAGTCTCCCCAGGCAAAAAGTCCAATCCCGATCAAGGATATAAGTAAACCTACATTAATGATCAAACGAGCGGACCAACGATCAAGTAAATATCCGATCCCTGTCTTTAACACCGTGTCTGTCAAATAATGAGCTGTAATAGCAATGCCGATAATGGCCAGACTGTTGTGAAGTTCATTTTTACCATATATGGGGATAAAGCTGACGATTGCTGCTCCGCGAACGAATTCAACAAGGAATAAGATAACAGATAGCAAAATGATGTCAGTCCCCAAGCCTAATGCACGAATGGATTTCAATACAGGTCGCTCCTTTAATGCCGACTTCTTGTTCTCCTGTCTTATCCAAGATTGAGAACTGTACCCATTATATCGTGCTGTACAAGCCAATTCCAATGGGATTGTTAGTAACGGCATGTTAAACATTTGTATGGGCGGCGTAGAGGCTGCTTAGAGATTGTTGTGCTATCCGTGCGTTATGACGAAAGACACTAATCTCTATCCTTCATTAAGGTAAACAAGCGGGCAGTAAATACTGCTCTAACCATAGTCTCGGATGGCGCCATCTTCTTACTTGCGCATTGCCTGCCAGTACGACCACGATATCCAGCTCAGGTACGATATAAATTAGCTGTCCGCCATGTCCCAATGCACAAAAGGCGTCATATGCGTGTAATCGGTGTGACCATCCCTGATAGCCGTAGTTGCCGTACGTATGAATACCTGTATGATGGCTGCGCATCGTTTCGGAAATCCATTCGGACGGTATTACGTACGCAGTGTCTATGCTGTTGCTTACATTGTTGTCACGTATGCTCCCTTTGTTGAGCATCATTTGTCCGATTTTTAACATATCTCGCCCTGATAGATGAAGACCGATGTGACCTGTTGTATCCCCATCAGGTGACACCGCCCAGTGATAGTTGATAATCCCAAGGGGGCCAAATAAATGTCTATTGGCATATTGATCTGCGCGCATGCCAGTTATACGTGAAATCAAGACTGACAATAAATGGGAATCGACACTTCTGTACTGAAACTGATTCAACCAGGCAGCGTGTACAGGCAAACGAAGAGCAAAGCGAGTCCAACTGACACTATTGTGGAAGCGATGAATCCATCGCTCGCCAAGCTTGGGACCGGTCTGCCAGTGGAGGCCGCTTGTCATCGTAAGCAGATGATACAGGGAGATGCTGCTCCATAGTGGATCATTTCGGTTGCCTTGAGAAAGTTCTGCTTCGAAATAGGGCTTGATCGATTCGTGAAGTGTCGGCATTTGGCCGCGGCTTGATGCGATCCCAACAAGTATGCCAACGATCGTCTTCGTTGCAGAGCGAAGCTCGTGAAGCGACGTTTCGTCACAGTCGACGTATACTTCACATATAACGTCTCCCTGACGGGCTAACAGAAAGCAGCGCAGGTTGGGATGCAGCTTGTAAAGTGCCGCGATTGCTGCTTCTAGTCGGTGATGATGGATTTTATGTTTTTCGAGTGAAGAAGCCATCCAGCATTTTTTATTGGTCAAGTCAGAAGAGGCATTGCATATGGTCATAAGAGAGGATTCGCTCCTTTGAAGTTAATGAACGAGCTGTACAATATTTTTTAGAAAGGCGATAAGTTAAAAAATCAAAAATCGAAACAAAATGCTTGTCCTGTAAAGAAAAATGGAGCTGATATGGTCAGTATGCCCAATAAACAGGTGTACAAGTAAAGATTGTGTGTTTTTGTTGCTTTGGGGAATATGATATAATAGGAACTATTATGCAGTTAATTCCAGCGTTACAAGCGAGTCCGAAGTCCGTTAGTTCTCCGTTGCGGAGCCTGATCTACAACGCTTTGGGAGGGAATTTTCATGGCTACAAAAGGTCACAACGAAGTGAAAGAGAGCTTGTTGGAGATGACGCGGATCTTCCGACCTAAGAATCCTAGGAAATTCGTAAAGGAATATATCCGGAAGTATCGGATTATGGGAGGCTATGAAGACGAATTAACTCAGCTTGTAGAGTTGGAACTTGGTAAGATTGACAGCAGTGTGTCTTGACGGAATTGTTTTAGATGACACCTGATATATAACTTGTTGAACAGGGCGTCCCATAAGGGATGCCCTGTTTGAATTTGGATATAGACGTTTTGGGCACAGTGTATGCGTCTACATTAAAGTAAAGAACGGTAGTACGTCCCTAATGGCTGCGCATGGGATGTAAGGTTAGAACGACATGTCGTCACAAATTTCCACATGTCATCACACGCGACTACATCCATAAGTATCTGCTGTCATATAAAAGTTAGGCGCGGAATAAGTCTACTAGAAGGATCTCATGAGCATGTAAATACGCCTGCGGACAAATTGGGGGAGCGACTATGTTGGAGCTTAAAAACGCGGAGCAGATTGCGAAAATACAGGCCGCTGGTCGATTAGCTGCCAGATGCCATCGTGAGGTGGCTTCTCGGCTGGCACCAGGGGTCACTACTAAAGAAATTGATGCTTTTGTAGAGAAATGGCTGCAACGTGAAGGCGGATATCCGTACCAGAAAGGCTACAATGGTTTTCCATACTCGATCTGTGCTTCCCGTAATGACATCGTATGCCACGGTTTTCCTACATCCATCCCACTACTCTCAGGGGACATTGTAACGATAGATTTAGTCGTTGAATATAAAGGCTGGTTGGCTGATCTGGCTTGGACTTATAATATTGGGCGCGTACGTCCAGAAGTAAAGGCACTTGTTCGTCATACGTTAAAAGCACTTCGCTTAGGAATGGAGAAAGCACGTTCTGGCGGCCGAGTGGGTGATATTTCACATGCGATTGGCACGTATGGACGGCTGAGCGGTTATGGGGTAGTTCAAACTTTAGTTGGTCATGGTATAGGCAGACAACTCCATGAAGCACCAGAGGTGCCGAATGAGGGCAGTACGGGGACAGGTATCGTGCTCGAAGAAGGACTGGTCATTACCTTGGAACCGATATTTACGCTAGGTGGAAATGATGATGTATGGCTTGGACGTGACGGTTGGACAGTACGGACGATGAATGGCCAGTGGGCAGCACACTTTGAGCATACTATAGCGATAACGAAGCAAGGGCCACGTATACTGACAACAGCGGCGAGCTCTTTGGCACAGGTTAGCGGATTTAGCTCGCGACGCTTGCGTCAGTGATATCTGGTGAGCAGGCATTAAGGTATCGTGACCGCCAACCTAATAGGTGGCGGTCACGAAAACGGAAACGTGAATTTTCACTTCCCCGTTTCCTTGTGCAATAGAGCTGTTGGAGCTAATGCACAGAACCAATGCACATAGGACTGTTACATAGGACTGTTACACATAACTGTCACACATAACCATTGCATTTGAACATTTGATCTATTGCATATAGCGGTTAATGATCTGTTTCAAAGAATCGGTATATGACTCAAGCGATTCTTGCGGATAAACCTTCATCGATAGGGCGCTTATATGATTGAAGAAATCTGCATTTGCACTGATGTAAACATGTCGAACAGCAGGCAGCTGTTCTCTGACGGCGGTAGCGACAGTTTGTTTAAATTCGTGCGAGAGGTGCTCGCTATGCGCCTCTGAGGACGTTTGACTGCTTGGATTCACAATCTGTGGAACAGGCTGATCCACTCGTTGTTCCGAAAGCTTGCTTGGATCGGAAACGTTGGTATCCCGTTGTTCTCGCGCAGAGTGACCGCCCACACCTTTAGTGCCCAGTCCAGTGGCATCAAGCGTTAAGGCAACATAAGCATTGTGATTCAGGTCAATGACATAAGCGAGCGCGACTCCGCTTACCTGACTCACATGATGGCTTGCTGCCTTGGCAACTCTTGCAAGGGGGACAGATGGTGTACGGGCTGTTGCTTTGTACTTGTTATCGTGTAATGGTATTTCCCCAATCATATTGCCGTGTAGATCGTTATACGAAGGATGATTGGAAATACGATAGTCTCTTGTTGTACGGTCAGCATAATTGGATGCTAGGTCTTTGGTCGATTTGCCGCCATTTTCATTATACGAACGACAGCCTGACAACAGGGCTAAACACAGGATGAGAGATAATATGACAATATTGTGAACGAAACAGTTTGATTTCCATGTTTTAACTTTACAGAGTTGGCCAAAATGTGAATTCACGTCAGTACACTCCTTTCGATGTGCTGCTATTTTTCCGAAAAAGGATAAAACATATGCAACACTTGGAATTTGTAATAACTAGATAAGCGGTAAAATGACACAATTATTAGCGTTTCGACACTACTTATAGAGGTGTGAACGGTAAACTGCAAACGCTTACAAACGTTGATTTGACGCGAAAAAACAGACTTTTCGAACAATTTGTGAACTAGGCGGGAAACATTGACAAATAAAATTATGGAAATTATATTTAGGTGAGTGATTGTGTTTATTGACAGGATTAAGACATCCGTGCTAGAGCCGGTGACTCACCTTTTATGGACCGATAGGAATCTGAGGTGCCTTCTGCAAAGGTTTTCCAAGGATTTGACTCGGCCGCAGCCTCCTTCACACAGCATATCGGGCATATGTTCGCTCACCATGAACGTCATTTGTGCGTTAGAGTGTGCTAAGGAGTTGAAAAGGGCATGAGATGCGATAATCTGCGAAAAAGTAAAAAGTGGGGTTGATCAATGATGAAACGGTGGCATGCTGTGAAACGACTCCTTCCGCTATTCGCTGGGCTCGTCTTGCTCTTGAGTGCTTGCGGTCGTGCGGATCTTTCCGCTCTCAACCCGCAAGGTCCTGTTGCGGAGAAGCAGTTCGGGCTCATGCAGTTGTCCATTATAATTATGACGCTTGTCGTCATAGTTGTATTCGCCATCTGCTTTTATGTCGTTGTGCGCTACCGTCGAAAACCGGGGCAGAACGATATTCCGAAGCAAGTAGAAGGTAGTCACAAGCTCGAAATCATTTGGACAGTAATACCGATCATTCTTCTTATCATCCTGGCTGTTCCAACGCTAAAGTATGTATTCGCTTTCGCAGAGGACTACAGCAAAGACAAGGAAGCCGTCAAGGTGAATGTAACTTCTCATCAATATTGGTGGGAATTCGAATACCCTGAGTTGGGTGTTCGCACGGCACAGGATCTGGTCATACCTGTAGGCAAGAAGATTGCGATTAACTTGAAGACACAAGACGTGCTTCATTCCTTCTGGGTGCCGGCACTCGCGGGCAAGATGGATACGAACCCTGAAGGAAACAAGAATAAGATGTTCTTCGAAACAGCGAAGGAAAATGTATACCGCGGCAAGTGCGCCGAGTTATGCGGACCTTCCCATGCGTTTATGGATTTCAAAGTGAAAGCTGTAAGCGAAGCGACGTTCACTGCTTGGGTTAGCGAGATGAAGGCTGAGCCGAAGCCGTTTGTTGGTGACGCGGCTGTCGGAGAAAAGTTCAAAACAAGCTGCTTGTCCTGCCATGCTGTCGAGAACGCGGGTTCGTTGGGGCCGAACCTGAAAGGGATCGGGGCACGTGAATCGGTTGGGGGCATATTGCTGAACCGTGACAATGCGGATGAAGCGATTGACCAAGGCAAACTGGAGAAGAATCTGCACGATTGGATTGCAGATCCGGACAAGTTGAAGCCAGGCAACAAGATGCACAAAATTCCGTTGACAGATACTGAACTGGATCAGATCGTTGACTACTTGGCGAACTACAAGCTGGATTCATTAAAGACAGTTAACAAGCAATAAGGTGAACAATAAGCATCTTCTAGGGGAGGGTAACGACCTTGGCTCACACGGCACACACAGTGAAGCGGTATCGCGGCTTAATGGATTGGCTGACGACGGTCGACCATAAGAAGATCGGTGTCTTGTATCTCATTGCCGGCGCACTATTCTTCGGTATTGGCGGTATTGAAGCGATTCTGATTCGGATACAGTTGATTAAACCAATGAATGATTTCGTTGATCCGCAAACTTTTAACGAACTAATCACCATGCACGGAACCACGATGATCTTTCTCGGCGTCATGCCGATTATATTTGCATTAATGAATGCAATTGTCCCACTGCAGATTGGCGCACGCGATGTAGCATTTCCATTCCTGAATTCCCTCGGCTTCTGGACGTTTTTCTTTGGCGGCTTGCTCTTGAACTTGAGCTGGCTGATCGGTGGAGTGCCAGACGCAGGGTGGACTTCGTACGTTCCACTTTCAAGTACCGAGTACAGCCCGCATCACGGGGTAGACTTCTACACACTAGGACTTCAGATTTCCGGTATAGGTACACTTATCGGGGGTATCAACTTCCTCGCTACGATTATTAATATGAGAGCGCCAGGCATGTCCTTCATGCGGATGCCGATGTTCACGTGGGCATCATTTATTACTTCCGCATTGATTCTGTTTGCGTTTCCCGCAGTAACAGTTGGGCTTGTCTTACTAACGTTTGATCGTTTATTCGGCGGCAACTTCTTCTATATTCCGAATGGCGGCAGCATTGTACTGTGGCAGCATATTTTCTGGATATTTGGTCATCCCGAAGTATACATCTTGATTTTGCCAGCGTTTGGTATTATCTCGGATGTCATTAGCACATTCTCTCGCAAGCGCTTGTTTGGATACAGCTCGATGGTATTTGCGACAGTGCTTATCGGGTTTCTGGGCTTCATGGTTTGGGCTCACCACATGTTTACGGTTGGTCTCGGGCCAGTTGCGAATGCCTTGTTCTCCATCGCTACGATGCTGATTGCCGTTCCTACTGGGATTAAGATATTTAACTGGTTGTTTACAATGTGGGGCGGTTCCATCAAGTTTACGGCTGCCAACTTGTATGCAGTCGGCTTTATCCCGACATTTGTAATGGGGGGCGTTACGGGGGTAATGTTGGCGTCAGCTCCAGCTGATTTCCAATTCCATGACACCTATTTTGTTGTAGCTCATTTCCATTACGTAATTGTCGGTGGTCTAGTTTTGGGCTTGTTCTCTGGCCTCCACTACTGGTGGCCTAAGATGTTCGGGCGTGTACTTGCGGAAGGCTTGGGGAAAGCTACGTTCTGGATGTTCTATATTGGCTTCCAATTAACGTTCTTTGTTCAACATTTCCTTGGTTTGACAGGAATGCCTCGTCGTGTCGTCACTTATTTGCCGAATCAAGGCTTTGATACGATGAACCTGATTAGTACAGTTGGAGCGATTATGATGGGTATTGGCGTATTGATGTTCTTGTATAACATTGTTATTACAAGTCGCAAACCTGCTAATGCTTCAAATGATCCTTGGGAAGATGGACGTACGTTGGAGTGGACAATTCCGTCGCCTCCACCAGAGTACAACTTCAAGCAGACTCCACTTGTACGTGGTTATGATGCTTGGTGGAAAGAGAAGATGGACGGCAATACGGAAATGAAGCCGGCGGAACCAATTGGCTCGATTCATATGCCATCACCTTCAATATTACCGTTCTTTATGTCCATCGGTTTGTTTATTGCAGGTTTAGGTTTTATGTTTGCAAAAGATGAGTTTGGAAGCGGCATAGTCGGCTTCTTATTTAACAACTACATCATTTCGGGCTTAGGCCTGTTGATTACATTTGGCTGCATGTTCTTGCGCTCAGTAATTGATGACCACGGTTATCATATTGAGAAGGAAGAGCTGGAGGATAAGGGGGTTAAAGCATGAGCGCATCTGCACACCACGCAGAAGAGCACTGGCCTCACGAACCGGAAAAGGCAACGTTAGAAGGCCGCAACAAGGTGCTCGGCTTCTGGCTGTTCCTTGGCGGAGAGTCGGTATTGTTCGGTACGCTATTTGCTACGTTCCTGGCTCTCCGCGATCAAGTGGGAGACGGTCCTACGGCAGCAGAGTTGTTTAAGCTTCCGATGGTCGCAGCAGCAACCATGATTTTGTTGGTAAGTTCGTTAACGAGTGTATTTGCGGTTCAGGCTTTACATCGTAAAGACGTAAAGGCGATGTTGAACTGGCTAATCGTAACGGTTATTCTCGGCTTCGGATTCCTTGCATTGGAAATTTACGAGTTTGTAGAATATATACATGAAGGGCACACCTTTACCACTAGTGCTTTTAGTAGTGCATTTTACACGTTAGTTGGTTTTCATGGTGCTCACGTTGCGTTCGGGGTAGCGTGGATTACAATATTAATTGTTCAAATTTTCAAAAAAGGACTCAACTTCGTCACGGCGCCTAAAATCTATGTTTCCGCGATTTACTGGCATTTTATCGACGTAGTATGGGTATTCATCTTCACCGTCGTCTATTTAATGGGAAAGGTGGGCTAACGGATGGCAACACAACAACTCACTTCGGACGACACGAAGCGTCGTCATAAGCACGAGGGTCCGCAAAAGCATATTATTGCGTTTATTTTCTCGATTGTGCTGACGTTGATTGCCTTTGCAACGGTTGGTGCGGCTGGTGAAGTTAACCCTACATTTACCATTATCATTTTGCTTGTTATGGCAGTGCTGCAAGTCATTGTCCAGATGGGCTACTGGATGCATATGAAAGACAAAGGTCATATGCTCCCTATTGTTTTTATGATTATAGGTGCGTTTATCGCATTTACGTGTATTGTAATGGGTATATACTGGGTATGGTGGCCTTAACATTGTTAAAGAATGAGAGGTGACGCAGCGGCGTCGCCTCTTTTTCCATAAGAAGGTAAAATGTGGCGAAAGTATGACAGCAGGGGAGCAAGGGGAGGGGGCGCAGCATGTTTGGCTTGGAGCAGTTCACTTTTGCGGATCTGTGGAGTCCGTTAATTCTGGTTGCAGCCGTACTTATTATCATTTTATATTTGGGGTTAACAGGCCCATTTCGCTCTCGATTCGAGGGTGCTGAACCAGTAGGCGCTTGGAAGAAGTTTATGTTTATAATCGGTATTGTGCTGCTCTATCTTGTACAGGGTGGACCGATTAACGTTATGAGTCATATGATGTTTACGTTTCATATGGTGATGATGTCGGTTTCTTATATTATTGTACCCCCGCTGCTTATGTTAGGGATGCCTAGCTGGTTGTGGCGTTATGTACTGGATCGTCCAGTGATGCGCAAGCTCAAATGGGCGATGCACCCGATTTTGACGGCCCTGCTGTTTAATGTTCTGTTTTCGTTTTACCACGTTCCAGCTGTGCATGATTATGTGATGTTGAATTATGGTGTCCACGTTATTTACTACATCGCTTTGTTTATTACTGCTGTTATGATGTGGTGGCCAATTGTTACACCAGTTCCAGAATGGGTGATCATAACGGACGTCAAAAAGATGGGTTATATCTTTTTGAACGGTATGTTGATTACACCGGCATGTGCGTTAATTATATTTGCGGATACCCCGTTGTATTCAACTTATACAGATCCTGATACTTGGGCGCAGGCAATGGGCTATTGTGTTGCTGGTGACCCTAAGGCGTTGCTCGCTGCATTTGGAGGACCTCAATTTTTTAATTGGTTTGATGGGGCAGAAGACCAGCAATTAGGTGGTATTTTAATGAAAATGGTTCAGGAATTGATGTATGGCGCTATTCTTGCCTATGTGTTTTCACAATGGTTCCGCAGAGAGGGTAAGGATGATGAGGATGTCGTAGAATCGACACTGGAAGGCCGTCTCAACCAAGCATAATCCGTTATAATATTAGGATGACAGGTTCAAGCTATAGTTGCAGCCAGTTGCGGCAGTTGAAGCCGCGTTTCATTAGCGCGTCTTCATCGCTTAGGTAGACTGCCTATAAGCTCTGTTGGACAACCTCTATAAGGGAAGGTGCGGACATTCGTGGATATTTTCAACATTATGCCGACGATCAGCACAGCATTTATCGTCATCAGCGCCGTGTTGGTTGCGATCGGCTGGAGTCAAATTATTAAAGGCAAACGTGAACAGCATAAACGCACGATGACGATGGCGGCTATTGCAGCTATTATCTTTTTTGTTATATATGCGTCGCGAACTATCTTTGTCGGAAACACAGCATGGGGTGGTCCTGATAACTTAAAGACGATTTATTTAGTCTTTTTGTTATTCCATATCGTATTGGCGACAGTGGCTGCCGTATTTGGCTTGACTACGTTGTATACGGGGTACAAAGCCAAGTATAGCAAGCACCGTAAGCTGGGTAGAGTGACTTCTGTGATCTGGTTTATTACGGCGATTACAGGCGCAACTGTGTATGTATTACTTTACATTTTATATCCAGGTGGGCATACAAAGCCGGTAATTGATGCGATCCTAGGCTGGTAACCTTATGCTATATCAGGCATTCTAATGAAATAGATAGCTCAGCAAGTAAAGCCCGTCAGGCTCCTTCCATTATGGAACAAGTCTGACGGGCTTTACTTGTATTGCGGAATTGCTTGCAATTAGCAAATGTAAGTGTATGTGTATGTGGAGCATTTGCCGTGGAACTCTACAGGCTGGTCGTAAAGAGAGACGTTATCAATAGGATGAATGGAACTGAATAGGGTCCCCCACACGAATGAGCCCTGGTGTCTGGACAGCTGCGTATACTCCAAAATGGATTGCATTTTGTCGTGCCACATGTTTGAGCAAATGAGGGGTAATGATGCCGCTTAACGGTTCCACATTAATGATAGAACAACGTGGACAATTACCTGTCACTTGGATTACGGCTTCGCCCACAAGGAGGTGACGATCCTGCCATGAGCCTTCCACATAGGCTGTTGCGTCTTCGGTCGTCAGACGAAGGTGTAAGTTCGGTCGGAACCGTCTTATATCGACAGGGACGCCGTGTAGGGAGCTTAAAGCGGCTAAGCTGTGGCTAGTCGTTAACAGCAAGTCCCCATCTTCAATGGCCCCTTTGGGAACATGGCCACTAGGCGCTTCCCAGCGTTGCATCTTGATGCCGGCTAGCTGCTCCAGTTCAGCGAGCCATGTTTCTTCTTCCCAATTGTACGCCCTTCCATCAGGCGTATAGATGGTGATCTCCGGCCAACCCGGTTGATGGCATGTCTTGATCTGTAGCTCCGCTCGATAAGCTGCAAGTTGTGGTATTTGTGTAATTGTCACAAATTGATCCGGGTTGTCTGCACGGACGAGACCTCTGGCTCGGTCACCGTATAAGCCATAGGATTGGACCGAAGCTTCTTGCAGCAACTGTCCGGTCATAGACTTTACAGGGTGCACGTACAATTCCTCAACAAGCCCAATTATATTTGACATAAACATCATCCTTCTCTCTCAGGATGCAGTCCCTGAATGTGCTTATCGTTATTGACGATTCCATTCCTATCATACAAAAACGCGTATCTTATTTTCTACAAAAAAGAAATTTGAAATCAAAAATTCCCTTAAAATGTATTGACATCAATTGGATGTGGTCTTTATACTGTATATAAAGATATACACAGTAGTCACAGTGATCATAACAGAAGATTACACGACATTTGTAAACTCCATCGTGCGACAACGATTGTGGATCAGACACCTGATGGCATAATCGTGAAGATAATAGAGATAAAGCGAGGGTGTGCTTATGAAAGGGAAACGCTGGAAAGATGCATGGATGCTTTGCAGGAGAGACTTGCAACGGTATTGGGTAGGCTTACTGTTTACATTTTTATTTGCCGCGTATATGGCAGTATGCACGTTGCCGATGTTAGGAGCTAACTTGGGCCAAGAGGAAGATTCAGTAATTATACGATGCATGCTGGATTTTGTGAGCTTAATAATGATAGGCAATCTAGGCTTTGTCTTTAATCGAAGAGGGCGCAGATATTTGGCTGATGACTCGCACCGAAAGCATATCGTGAAGTTGAGAACGTTGCCAGTGGAACTTAAAACGATAGTGCTCTCGCGTTTTATGCACCTCAGTCTTGCAACACTAATTAATGGAACGATATATTTTTCCATACAATATGTGTTTATGCGGGATTTAAGACAATTGCTGCCTATAGGTAATTTTCTTGTATATGTGTTGGCTTTAATGACGTTTGCCGTACTTATTCATATGTTCTATCTTGCTTTCGAATGGAGCGTAAGCGGGAAACGTTACATGATCATCGTGTTGCTGATGATGATTGGATATTTGCTCATTTCAATCGGGGTGTCCTTTACAGGGCAAAGTCTGATGATCATGCTCATCAATAGCTCGAATCAGTATGCGCTCGCCGTTGGCGTGATCTCGGTTGCTGTACTGATCCAGACGTATACATATAGCGGGAAAATTATGCTTGGCCTGCTTAAACGAAAAGATCTGATGTAAGATGATGCGCGGGATATGAACTGTGAAGTCGCTCCTTTGAGTAACTCCTTTGAGCAGCAGGGACGAAGTAATTCAGGATAGAGAAAACATCAGGGTACATCTATTATTTTTAACATTCAATCCATGATTCCACTAGATAGCACGACATAGGCAGGAGGTGAGACAGACTGTGTTTATGCCCATCCAAGTGAACGAAAACAGTGCAGAACCCCTTTATGCACAGATTAAGAATCAACTCAGAGCGCTTATTCTTTCTGGGCAGCTAGAAGTGGGCACGTTGCTGCCATCAATCCGCGAGTTTGCCAGCCAGTTAAAGTGCAGTGTGATTACGGTAAGACGTGTATATCAAGATCTGGAGGTTGAAGGGCTGCTGCGAACGAGACAGGGAACAGGTACTTTTGTTGCTCACGTGCAGGAGGATGATAAGGATAAATATCGGAAGAAAGCTGTGGAAGAAGCTATCTTGGCTGCTATACAAGCAGCACTGCAAGTCCAGATGAGCGAGGCGGAACTGCGGGCGTGCTTTGATGAGATGATTATGCGAACATGGGATGTTTCCAGCAGAGGCAGACCAAAGGGAACCACAGAGGAATGATGTGGGCTAGAGGGGTCCGATAAATGGTTGTGAGGAGGAGACAACGTGGCTCAACCGCCGGTAATTGAAATGAAAAGTATGGTGAAGCAGCGAGATACGCTAACAATCGGTCCGCTTAATTTCGAAATCCCGCAGGGCTGCGTGACGGCCATCGTAGGGATGAACGGTTCAGGTAAAAGTACGTTGATGGGAGCCTTGATGGGATTCATTCATCTGGATCAAGGAGAGATGCATATTGAAGGGGAGCGCTATAACATCGAAGATGACGCTACCTGGAAGCAAAAAATTGGTTATGTGCCTGAGCTACCCAATTCAGAGGACGATGACCAGACTCCAGATGAGCTAGCTACATTAGGTGCTTACTGGTATAACAACTGGGATTGGAACCTTTACCATAAGTTGATGGCTAAATATGAAATTAGCCCACGTATGAAGCTGAGTAAGATGTCCAAAGGCATGCGTCGCAAATTTGAGATCATTCTTATTTTGTCCTATCGCCCTGACCTTTTACTGTTGGATGAGCCGACGTCTGGCCTTGATCCAATCTCTTGGAAGCTGCTGATCGAGGATTTACAGCAAGTGATGGAAGATGGAAAGCACACAATTATTATTGCTACTCATGTAATTGAGGAAGTAAAGCGACTAGCAGATTACATTTTGTTTATGCATAAAGGTCAGTTGTTGGTATGGGCTGAAAAAGACGAGTTGTTTGACGCATGGAAAGAATATTGGATTGAGGGCTTGGATGCGGGGGATCTAAAGGGAGCACCAGGTGTTTCATGGGCGGAGCAGGAGTGGAAGGTAACACGGGTTATCTCAAATGATCCGATTCAACTGGAAGGTTATTTCCGTGATCATGGTATCCATCCTACTCGCATTCAGTCTATGCCGCTAGATGAAATTATGATTCATATGATCCGAATGGAAGATGAGAGGAGAGGGCGTTTGTGATGAAGACATTGGAATTAGATCAGGTAGTTAAGCAGTATGGAGATAAGACTGCGGTTAATGGGGTGAGCTTTGACGTAGAAGAGGGCGAGATATATGGCTTGCTTGGTGCCAATGGTGCGGGCAAAACAACGACAATGCGGATGGTGTTAAGCCTCATTTACCCGGACGGAGGCAGCATTAAATACAACGGTAAGCCTTACTATAAAGGGCTGGAGAAAATTTTTGGATACCTTCCTGAAGAACGTGGATTGTACCCTAAGGTTAAGGTCAGTGAGCAGTTGCTTTACTTGGCGCAACTGCGTGGAATGGCGCGCAAAGACGCGGACAAAAGCTTAAAATATTGGCTTGAACGGTTTAATGTGCCCGAAAATTATAACAAAAAGATTGAAGAGCTATCAAAGGGAAATCAACAAAAAATTGGATTTATTGCTTCGATTTTGCATAACCCTAAAATTGTCATTATGGATGAAGCGTTTAGTGGGCTGGATCCGGTTAACGTTGAGCTGATGAAGGAGACAGTGAAAGAGCTGCGCGACAACGGTACAAGTATTTTGTTCTCGACGCACCGGATGGAGCACGTTGAGGAGTTATGCCGTAACATCTCCATTTTACAAAAGGGCAATGCGGTCATTCAGGGTAATTTGCGTGAGCTTAAAAGTAAATATCCACGTGAGAAAGTTGTGCTGCGGACAGTAGGCGCAGTGGAAGGGTTGGAGCAAATTGCAGGTGTGAGTGAGGCAACAAGAACAGAAGAGGGGTACTTTATTCGCATTACAGATGAGTCTGCTGGCCAGCACATTTTGCAAGCGGCCATGAGCCAGACGGAAGTAAAGCATTTTGAAATAAAAGAACCAACATTAAACGAAATCTTCATTAAAGTGGTTGGAGGCGAGTCGAATGCGTAATCTGGGAACGGTTATTGGCTTTACATTACGTACTAAAATGATGACTAAGGCGTTTATCGTAACTACGATCATTTTGGCGCTTATTATGACTATTGGTGTTAACGTGCCATATCTCATCTCGTTATTTTCAAAAGATGAGCCAATGAAGATCGGCTTGCTGCAGGGCAATTATCCAGTCATTGAGCAATCGTTGGAAAAATCAATGGCAGAACAAAAGAACAAGGATCTTATGCTGCTATCTTATCCAAATACAACAGAAGATCAATTAAAAAAGGATATTGAAGCTGGAAAAATAGATGGTTATTTGAAGCTGGAGAAGCAAGTGGAGGGCACAACAGAGCAGTTCCCAAAAGTTATTTATACAGGTACAGACAGCTTGGGCATGTCCAAGGAAAATGTGCTTACGAGTACGTTAACGTTGTTAAAGACCAAGTGGGTAGCTAAAGGTGCTTTATCTGAAGAACAATTTAGACAATTAAATGAGCCTATATCGTTTGAATCTGTCAAATTGCAAGCAAATGGTGAAAGCAAGGACCCAGAAAAGGAAGACGCGAACAAAGGTATATCTATGATGGTCGTTATGGTGCTGATCGTGTTGTTCTTTATGACAAATCAGATGACGGGCAACATGATTGCATCTGAAGTGACACAAGAGAAAAGCTCGCGAATTATGGAAATTCTAATTACGAGTGTGTCACCATTGGCACAAATGTTTGGCAAAATTATTGGTATGTTCTTATTAGGATTAATTCAGATTGTTGTCTTCCTCGTCGTTGTGTTGGCTAACTTGATGCTGCCGCACAACATCGAGCCGTTAAAGGAAATGAACTTTGATATTTCCATGATCGATCCTGCTGTAATAGGCTTGGGCTTGCTGTTATACGTACTTGGCTATTTCTTATATGCTACTTTGTATGCAGCTGTGGGCTCTATCGTAAGCCGTACAGAAGATTTGGGGCAGGCCATTATGCCGATTGCCTTGTTATCGATGGTTGCTTTCTATATTCCGATTTTCAGCATTTCTGCACCGAACACGATGCTAGTTAAAGTAGCCTCTTACATCCCGTTCTTTACCCCTACAACGATGCTGCTTCGAATTGGTGTCGGTGATTATGCTTGGTGGGAATTGGTGGTGTCGATCGCACTGCTGCTTGTATCGGTCTTGTTGTTTGGTTACTTATCGGCAAAAATCTATCGCACGGGTGTGCTGATGTACGGTAAACGTCCGAGCTGGAAAGAAATCCGCAAAGCGATGAAAGCTTACAAAATCTAATCTATATCTAACTGACTACAAGGAGGAATGGAACATGAAAAATGCACGTTTGAAGCTTATTTCTGCAACGTTGGCGGCCGTGATGGCCGTCAGCGCTCCAGCTGCTGCAATAGCAGCGAATGGTCAGGCGCAAGGTGCTGTTTGGTACAAGGCGGGAGTAGACGCCCTAGTAACAAAGGGAATTCTGGACAAAGGAACAGCATTAACTACTACAGTAACTGTTCAAGATTTTGTCCGGTATGTCGTTCAATCGCAAACTTACCAGCATGGCACCGATACGATGAAAGTTGCCCTTGCAAATGGATGGGTGAAGGACGGCGAATGGTCTCAGACCTCGGTTGCGCTGAAGCGTGGAGAAATGGCACGTATATTGGTACGTGTCCTTGGCAAGGAGCAGGGAGAGCAAAGCCTGACTGATTACGCGGATCGTGCGAAAAAGCTAGGTCTCATCACAGGTTATCAGGATGGCAGTTTGCAGGAAGATCGTCAAGTGACGGTACGGGAAGCAGCCGCAGCGCTTGGCAACCTAGGAAAGCTACGTATAGCGGGGATTGGCAATCAGGGTGTGCCGCAAATTTCTGTTGAAGACTTTATGCGTAGTCCTGGTAACTTTGCCTATCAAATGTCACCGGATGGCGATTACATTTCTTATGTGGCGCCTTGGGAAAGCCGCGCCAATGTGTACGTGAAGAAAATGGACGGTTCAAGTGAGCCTGTTCGGGTTACTAGCTCGAAGGATCGTGATATTGCAGGCTTCTTCTGGAAAGGCGATCATATTTTGTACTTAAAGGATAAGGGCGGCGATGAGAATTTTCATTTGTATGCAGCGGCCTTTAATGGCAATGAGGAACGAGACTTGACACCCTATGACAAAGTAAGAGTGGGTCTAGTTAGTTCATTGTCCAGCGTCAAGGATGAAATTTTGATTACGATGAATAAAGAAGATGCCAAGGTGTCAGACGTATACAAGTTGAATGTGAAGACAGGGGACACAAAGCTGGTTGCGAAGAACCCAGGTGCTATTCAACATTGGCTTGCTGACAGGGAGGGTAAGATTCGGCTTGCGCTTACAACGGATGGTGTTGTTAGCTCCCTTTTATATCGGGACAATGAAGAGCAGCAATTCCGTACACTAATCTCGTTGAAAGCAGGGGATTCGATCAGTCCAGTTGCTTTTTCAGCAGACGGAAAATCTATTTACGCAGCTTCTAACCAAGGACGCGATAAAGTTGCGCTTGTGAAATTGGACCTGAACGGTAAAGAACAAGTGTTGTATGAACATCCAGAGGTGGATATATCCAACGCGTTATACGATGCCAAAACGGATAAAATTCAAGCAGTTACGTATGTAACAGACAAGGCTCATATTAAATTTTATGACGATAAGCTTGAAGCATTGTACAGTAAGCTGGAAGGCAAGCTTGGTGCGAGCCGGGGCGAGATCAGCATTAACGACTACAACAAAGAGATGACCAAGCTGATTGTTACTTTATCTAACGATAAAACGTTTGGTAGATATTATTATTACGATGCCGCGTCAGACCAGATGACACAGCTCGCCAACTTGAGCGACTGGCTGAAGCCGGATCAGTTGTCGGATATGCAGCCGATTTCGTTTAAGAGCCGAGATGGATTGACGATTCACGGATATTTGACACTTCCTAAAAATAAGAAGCCTGAAAATTTGCCGCTGATTGTAAATCCGCACGGTGGACCTTGGATGCGTGATATGTGGGGCTTTAACCCAGAGGTACAATTGCTGGCGAATCGTGGTTATGCCGTGCTTCAAGTCAATTTCCGTTCTTCTATCGGATATGGTAAAGCATTTGTGGATGCTGGTGACAAGCAATGGGGCTTGAACATTCAAAATGATATTACCGATGGTGTGCAGTGGGCGATTAAGCAAGGAATTGCTGATAAAAAGCGTGTCGGCATTTATGGAGCTTCGTTTGGGGGCTATGCTACATTAGCGGGGATAACGTTTACACCTGATCTTTATGCAGCTGCGGTAGATTATGTAGGGGTGTCCAACATCTTTACGTTGTTGGAGACGTTGCCTCCATACTGGGAAAGCTTACGCAACATGTTCTACACACGTGTAGGCGATCCTGTTAAGGATAAGGAATTGTTAAAGTCGGTATCTCCTGTATTCCACGCTGACAAAATTGTTACGCCGCTCTTTGTTGCACAAGGGGCTAACGATCCGCGTGTAAATAAGGCGGAATCGGATCAAATTGTGGCCGCACTTAAAAAGCGCGGAGTCGTTGTGGAGTACATGGTGAAGGACAATGAAGGACACGGCTTTAATAACGAAGAGAACAAGATCGAGTTCTACAATGCTATGATTAAGTTCCTAGATAAGCATTTAAAAAAATAATTGACATCATCAGTATTAGGAGCAAGGACGGGTATAATATAGCAATAGGGCCTAGCTTGGTCATGCAACGTAACTGAGCTAGGCCTTTTTTCTATGTGCAAGTTTGTCCATTTGCTGCATGAAAGCGGGCTTACGTCTGAATACGATCTTATCTGCTACTACAATGGTGAGGATGAAGCTGATATGATGATACAGAATGAAAATAACGGACATGTGATGACGTATAACAATAGGTGATCCTATAAAAAGCAGGTGCAGATATGAAGGACATTCGTATTCTTGTAGCAGATGATGAGAAAGAAATACGGGACCTTATCCACAAATATTTACAACGGGAACTCTATACAGTAGATACGGCTGCGGATGGTGAAGAGGCAGTCCGTTTATTTGCACAGCATCGTTATAACCTGGTCATTCTGGATTTAATGATGCCAAGAATGGACGGCATAGAAGTGTGTAGACAACTGCGGCAATCAACTAACGTTCCTATATTGATGCTAACCGCTAAGGATCAAGAAGTGGACAAAATTGTAGGTCTTGGTGTAGGGGCCGACGATTATGTAACAAAGCCATTTAGTATTCACGAATTAGTAGCGCGTATCAAGGCACATTTACGACGTTTTTTCGTATTAGGCAGTGAGCGTGGCAATCAAGAAGAACAGCTGTTTCTTCAATATGAGGGATTAACAATTGATCTCAAAAAGTATGTGGTCATTAAGGATGGCGCAGAAGTATCGTTAACGGCAAAAGAGTTTGAGCTGCTTAAATTTCTGGCTGCACATCCAGAGCAAGTTTTTACGAAGACACAAATATTTCGGCATGTTTGGGATAGCGACTATGTAGAAGACGATAATACGGTGATGGTGCATATTCGCAAGCTGCGCATGAAGATCGAAGCGGACCCTTCCGCTCCTAAGTGGGTGCAAACCGTGTGGGGAATCGGTTATAAGTTTGTAGGTGAGAAAAATGAAACCTGACAAGAACATGCTGCTGATCGGCCTCTTGCTGCTGGCCGTTACAGCTCTTTTGGTTCAAGAGATGTGGATTGGCCCCTTGGGAACGGTACGAGGGGCTTTATTTATCGTAATTTATGGATCAGTCAGTCTGCTGCTGCTGGCTCGAATGCGATTAGTGGCTAGGCTAAAGGATGCTCATGACGGATTGAAACGCGCCGTTCAGGGAAATCGGAACACACGAATATTGGCCAATGGAGAGCCTTTACTTAACGAGGTTATATTCTCGATTAACGAGTTAATCGAGGAAATGGATCAGCTTCAGGTACAGACTATCCGCTCAGAGGCTGCAAGAAAGAGTCTATTATCTAATATCTCACACGATATCCGCACCCCTTTGACATCGATTATCGGTTACGCGGACGCTTTGATGGATGAGATCGCTGACGATCCGGCGGAGAGACAAGCCTATACCACCATTATTTTAAATAAAGCGAATAACCTAAAGAAGCTAATTGATCATCTGTTTGATCTTTCAAAGCTGGATGCAGACGAAGTTGTAATGAAGCCTGAGCGCCTTGATTTGGCAGAGCTGGCTAGAGCGTGTGTGATTGAATTTATACCAGAGCTGCGCAGCCAGCAGCTTGAGGTTAAGGCTTTGATTCCAGACAACCCGTGTTTTGTTGTAGCTGATCGTGTAAGTATGAATCGAGTTTTAAGCAATATTATGAAAAATGCCGTGCAGTATGGCAAGAACGGTAAAGTAATCGGCCTAGAGTTAACCGAACATAATCATGCGTACGAACTGCGTATATGGGATCAGGGAGCGGGAATAGCGCAAGCAGACAGGGAGCGGATATTTGAACGGTTATATCGTACAGAGCGATCCAGAAGCTCTTTCCAGAACGGGAGCGGGCTGGGGCTTGCGATCTCTAAAGCATTGATAGAGAAAAATGGAGGGACGATTTGGGTAACGAGTGATCCCGGGGTTCGCACGACGTTTGGCATCTCGATTCCGAAGCTGGCTTAACGGTAGTCATTTAAGAGTTAATTAAGAATTGGTTAAGAGCTATTTAAATTGGCCTGCTTATGCTATTCATAGGAGTTCTGAATTGATTACGCGAGGCAGGAGGGGTGCAGCATATGAGCAGCATTATTCGCACGACAAATTTGACCAAATTATACGGTACAAAAGCCGTAGTCGACGATTTGAACGTTCATGTCATGCAAGGACAGATTTATGGCTTCCTTGGTCGAAATGGCGCAGGCAAGACAACAACGATTCGAATGTTATTGGGCTTGATTAAGCCTACGCATGGTGAGATAGAGATTTTCGGGGAAAGCCTGTATACCAGGCAGAAAGAAATACTTAGAAGAATAGGATCGATGGTTGAGCATTCAGGTTTCTATGAGAACCTGACTGCCAGAGAGAACCTGCTTATTAACGCCAAACTTATGGGGGTCCATAAGAGAAATGCGCTTGCGGATGCGCTTGAAATTGTTGGACTTCAGCATGAGACCAGCAAAAGAGTCGGTCAATACTCGATGGGCATGAAACAAAGGTTGGGCATCGCAAGGGCCATTCTCCACCATCCTGAGCTGTTAATTTTGGACGAGCCGACGAATGGACTTGATCCGATCGGGATTAAAGAAATACGAAAGCTGATTACTTCTCTGGCTTCGGAAAGAAAGATCACGGTGCTCATTTCCAGTCATATTCTTTCAGAGGTGGAGCAGCTAGCTGATTATATCGGCATTATTCATGAGGGGAAGCTGTTGGAGGAAGTGTCGTACGAAGAGCTGCGAGTCCGTAATCGCAACTATATGGAATTTAAAGTATCCAACGACAATAAGGCTGCAATATTGCTAGAGCAGCAATGCGGCATTGTGGATTATGAGGTGCATGACGAAGGACATATCCGAGTGTATTCGCAAATTGGTCAACAAGGTCGCATAAACCAACTGTTTGTGGAGCACGGAATTGAAGTGTCCAAAATTACAGTGAGCGAAGACAGGTTGGAAGACTACTTTGTCAAGCTAATAGGTGGTGGGACTATTGGCTGATCTCCTTTATACAGAACTGCTCAAGCTAAAGCGGGCTAAAATGTTTCTGGTCAGCGTCATCGGCGCCTCGGCGGCACCGATAATGATGTTTATCGCTTATTTGAATATGAAAAGCAAGACGCCGGATGAACCGATTTCATTTGAGCTGTCCTTCTATAATACTAACTTAAACGTGCTATTGCTGCTTGGACCTTTATTATATGGAGTCATTACAGCGTATCTCTATAATCGTGAATATGTAGAAGATACATTAAAAAACTTGCTCACTATACCTGTGTCACGAACCCATTTAATTGTAAGCAAGTTGATTCTGCTGCTGGGATGGATTCTAGTGTTGACGCTGGAGGCGTGGGGGTTAACACTGTTGTTTGGCTTATTAGGCGGATTTGAAGGCTTGAGCGCAGCAGTGCTAGTTCAATCGCTAACAGAGTATTTGATTGGGGCTTTCCTCTTGTTTTTGCTGTCTACACCAACGATGTTTATTACGTTTTGGTTTAAAAATTATGTCCCGACCATTATATTTACTGCTGTGATCACATTGGGGAGTGTATCCGTAGTAAATTCCGATTTTAAGCCACTGTACCCGTGGGCGGCTGTTCATGTAATTACGATTAACGGCTACCTTCCGCAATATCCCCCTGTATACTCTTATTTGGCGATTGGGATCACTTCATTGGCTGGACTTATCGCTACAATTGTATATTTTAAGAAGGTGGATATTCATTGACCTTAAATGTAGAACTATTTCGGGCGATTAACAATTTAGGGAAGCAATATGCCTTTCTTAACCCCGGCGTGATCGTTATGGCAGAATATACGATATATATATTGGCGTTAAGCATGCTTGTGTACTGGTTGACCAGAACTGCGGCCAATCGGAAGATGGTTATTCAGGCTGGCTTCGCTTTTGTGCTTGCAGGGTTAGGCGGCAAAGCTGTAGGGCTTATCCATGCGCACCATCAGCCGTTTGCTGAACTGCAAGGGGTTAATCAATTGATCGATCACGGCATTAATAACGCCTTCCCGAGCGATCATACGATTTTATTTTTCTCTGTTAGTATGTCTTATTGGCTGATCCGTAGAAGTTGGGGATGGCTATGGTTAGTTCTGGCCTGCTGCGTTGCGATAGCTCGCATTTGGGTAGGTGTCCACTATCCAGTCGATATCGGCGTTGGGCTGCTGATAGGCATCATAGGAGCCGTGTTTTCCTATTGGCTGGTGCCCAAGCTTTTATTTATGACAAGGCTTCTCAAATGGTATGAGCATGTAGAACGGCGAATTTGGCCGATGAAGGGCGGATAACACATAGCTATTATCGGTTGGTGGATGAGTCAAGTGGTGATTCCACTGAACTGATACCACTAGGCGGGAAGCATTCCTAAGGAAGCAAAAAGCACCTTCTATGCCGTAGACTGCGGGGAGCCAGAACGTCTATTGTTGAGGCATTGCCGTTTTCGCGGATGGAAAGGTGCTTTTGTTGTATAAGCGGTGACTTGAGTTTATACGTTTAAGATTAAATACAGGATAAAGGTTCCCGCAATTGCATACATGATAGGGGAAACTTCTTTCCCTCGACCTATACATAATTTAATGAGCGCATAAGCGATGAAGCCGACAGCGATACCGTTTGCGATACTGAACGTTAACGGAACAAGTGCGATCAGCAGCACCGCAGGAATCCATTCGCTCATATCCGTGGTGTCGATCAAGGTGATTTGCTGAAGCATCAAAGCCCCCACAATAATGAGGATTGGTGCTATCGCGCTTGCAGGTATCCATTGCAGGAGTGGAATACAAAACATAGCGGGAATAAAGAGCAGCCCCGCAACTAACGAAGTAAGTCCTGTTTTGCCACCAGCAGCAATACCTGTAGCGCTTTCAGCTGCGGTAGAAGCAGGGCTGCTGCCTAGTAGTCCAGCCCCGATAATGGATACCGCTATCGCTCTGAAAGAATAGGTGAAACGGTTGCGATCAGGGATCATGCCTAGCTGCGCCCCCATATTTTCAAACAATACCGTTATCGTTAGTGCAAACACACCAATCCAAAAGGAGAACGATGTCCATCCGCTAAAATCCACAGCACCAAGCAGGTCGCCGTATGATGCGAATGAGGGCAGCATGCTGTCAATCTTGTCCCCTTTAACGATGCCCATCAGCCACCCGACTAAGGTTCCAAACAGGATGCCGAGTAAAAATCCGCCTTTTACCTTTCGTAAAAATAACCAGATCATCACAAGCAAAGTAATAAGTGTTGTTGCTACATAAGGATCATGGACGTTGCCCATTTTGACAAATGTGCCAGGATTAGCAACTACCAGTCCGCCATTTTTTAATCCGAGAAAAGCAATAAAGAAGCCGATACCTGCTGTCATCGCATGAATGAGTGATTTGGGAATGGCCGCAAGCAGATGTTTGGCGAACGGAGTTACCGTAATCAGGAGGAAGAGTCCGCCGGCTGTAATGACGACAGCTAGTGCCTGCTGCCAAGGAAGCCCTAGCGAGGTGACGAGTGTAAATACGAAAAAGGCACTTGTGCCGAGTCCGGGTACAACGATAAAGGGTGAATTGGCATAAAAGGACATCATCATACATCCGAAAAAGGACACATTTGCAGTTGCAATCATCGCTGCTTCATAGGGAACGCCTGCTTGATGCAACAAACTCCCATTTACCGCAATAATGTAAGAAACCGTAATAAATGCTGTTAATCCCGCCATCACTTCGGTACGGACAGTCGTACCTGCGTCTTGTAATTTGTACCATCGATGCAGCATTATTGATACAACTCCTTTACACATTTGTGCCTGATTTGCAATTGGTTTAGACTTCTACTTCTATTCGATTTTTATACCGAACATTCATAAGTTATAACGTCGATCGTAAATATGCAATAGGAGAAATTATGAAGGTCACATAGGTGGGTTTCGGGACCATTTTCTAGTGAGAAAAATGCGAAAAGCAAGGCTCTGTTCACAGGTGAACAGAGCCTTGCAGCCCAAGCTAGCATAGCTAGTATTGGGTATGATTTTGAGTTTGAAGCAGACGTTAGTGGTGCGAATTGCTTGCATTTACAGCTTGGGACGCGGGCTGCGGTGTAATATCAATCCACGCAGCTGGCTTATGGTCAATCAAATCGAGGCTCCGAACCATTTGCTGCGTTCCTTTACATATTTGCTGCACGCCGTCTGTAATGTCTTCCCGAAGTTCGCGTCCAGGCTTTGGCGCCAGAAGCAGGGCTGCGGCACCTCCGATTACGACTCCGACTATCGAGCCGAGCAAAAATGCACGGTTGGATGAGGGTTGGGACATTGTCATTCCTCCTCGTTTAAGATTTATATTGAATATATCACGAGGCGCTAAGGAATTGCACATTTCGAGCACTATGACAGGAACAAGATGTCGAGGTGATGTCGGAAATTGTGGATGTTACATGTGGAACAGTCAACATTTGTAAAAATATGAAGGCAGCAATGATAAGGATGCGGGTGAGCGGCTGTCTAAGCAAGGGAATACAAAAAACCTTCCCATTTGCACGACACAAGCAGATGGAAGGTTATTTGTGTTCACATACTTACTAATGGAGCTGTGACGTTTATAGCTCCAATTTAGCACGTGTATCTCCTGAAGACGTCAAAGCCGCAGCACAATTGTTTCGATAATCGCAGCGACTCCGGCGGCTGCCAATATGATGAGCAGCCACCAAGCACCTGGAACAAATAGTACAAGCGCTGTCAGGAGCAATGTAGACCAGATTCCTGTACACCAATGGCACAACATGATCAAACCGATGAAGCGGCGAATTCCAGTGCCACGTGGCTCTAGCACCTTGCTGATATGGCCTTGCTCGTCCCTTTGGGCAGATGGTTCGATAAAGTGACGGCGCAGAGGGATCGATATATCATCGTATACGAGCAGATGAGTCAGGCGGAAGCTCGCAAACGCAAGAATAACAAATTGAAGCCAGCTAAGTTCAGTGAGCATCATTTAACCCTCCTTCAAAGGAAAATGGGATATATAAGCGTTATCCGATAACGGAATGTGTATACGGCATCATAAGTTCGTCCAATCCTATTATTCTATTATTCATATACTATTTAGTAGGAAGAGTAGGAGGAGGTGAGCACAATGTGTTTCTGTAATTCCGTGAATAGAGCTAATCAATCTGTTAATTCTACATGGTGGAAAAACGGTTCCCAACCAGCGGTACCCATTACGCAGGCTCAACCTGAAATTGTTCCATCTGTACCTCAACCCATCTCACTTCAGGCGGTTCCTGTGAAAAAGTAAAATGAAGAACTATATCGTAATATATTCAAGCCTGCAAAGTTGGTGCGCCTTTTCTATCACTTTTGCAGGCTTTATTGTGTGCTAAAGTATTTGGAGCGTAATAAAATGTGCGATTTCATATGAGGTACAACCGTTTACGGTTGCAACGTTTTATTTGCATTTGATGTATAATATTGCCTCTTGTGCACACGATACGTGTACAGGAGGTGGAGGCGATGTGCCGCCAATATTCAATTAGTGCGAGTGTCGTTGAGTTACAAACCTTATTTCGTATCGATCAGGTTCATATGAATTATCGCCCCCGATACAACGTAATTCCGACACAAGAGGTACCTGTCGTTCACTTAATGGACGGGCAACGCATACTGGACAAATTCAGGTGGGGGCTTGTCCCATTTTGGGCTGCTGATGCGGTTAATGCCGATCTTTTATCTGTTTTTGAAAACGTAGCGTATCGCAAAGTGATCGAACGTCAGCGCTGCATTATTCCGTGCACGGGTTTCTATTATTGGCGTACGACGGATAAGCGGAAGCATCCGGTACGTGTAGTGCTGCGCACACACGGTGCTTTTGGTATTGCAGGTCTATACGATATGTGGCGTAATGCTAAAGGTGAAACGTATCGTACTTGTACGCTGCTTATGGCACCTCGCGGGAATGCACTAACAGTGGAGTTTGATCGTCGTATGCCTGCTATACTGGAGCCAGAGGAGTATAACCAGTGGTTGGAGCCGGAGTCACTTGAGGTGGAGTATTTTCAGCGTATGCTGAAGCCTATTCATGAGAGCCGCATGCACCTCTATCCTGTATCACCATTAATTCAGCATTCGTCATATGATGATGAAGCTTGTATTCAGGAACTCGACTTAAAGCAGGCATGGGTGAAAAGCTAGCAGGCTGAAATAAGTGAATATAGATGAAATCTAACTGAATTGAACGTTACATGAGGCTAGCCCAGTTACTGGGGGGCCTCTTTGTTGCGCAGAAGACCGTGATCCGTATTGGTACAGCCATTGTAGCGCTTCCCGATACCATATAAAATGGAATAATATAGATATACTTCATGCAAATGATCTTAATGAACGGATGGTGAAAGTAATGCGTGATCAACAGCCCTTCAGGTTAACACTCGTTATATCTCTTATTGTATTTACAGCTATCGCAGTCATACTTTCATCGTTAATGTCTGTGCAGCAATTGGCTCCGAACATACATCTGGAGCAATCCGTATCATGGGGGCGCGGTGAAAGTTTAATTGGTTTACGAACACTACCTATCGGCATGCTCACGTACGGTCAAGTGTTGTCACAAGAAGTGGAACTGGGTCAAGATGCAGTACAGCAAAATGTAGATTCACGACTGTGGTTAAGCCCAGACAAGGCGGATCTATTACTACGCCACCTCTATCCTTTCCCCAATGTACAGTAGATAGTAGCGACATCCCATCGTTTATAACCTCCATGATATAATAGTTCATAGTTGCATCAGGTTCCTGGGGGGAGCCTGTTCTTTACATTGAAGATGTTATATATCCAAAGGAGTCGAAACTTCATGCCACCAAGACCTTATCCGGATTGGTCGTGGTCGCCTTCGCGCCATAACCTGTTTGAAGAATGCCGCCGCAAATACTACTTCCACTACTACGCTGCGCATAATGGCTGGTATTTGGATGCTCCGCCTATGGCGAG
Organism: Paenibacillus taiwanensis DSM 18679; assembly: GCF_000425125.1. Classification (GTDB taxonomy): domain Bacteria; phylum Bacillota; class Bacilli; order Paenibacillales; family Paenibacillaceae; genus Paenibacillus_B; species Paenibacillus_B taiwanensis. The sequence goes on along the minus strand of NZ_AULE01000031.1, from coordinate 189,874 downwards.
GCAGGCGTATCGATTGAAGCAGATGACGAATCTATACCTTGTATTCGGAGATGCAGTGCACAAGTTGGCCGAGGAAGCGGTGAAGACTTATCATCACTATGGAAAAATGCAGGAGCGAGAGGAAATGATTAAGCGAATCCGCTTTCTACTAAACCAGGCCTACAAGGATTCCAAAGACATAGAGGCGTGGACAGCGCAGCCTAAGCAGCGACAGATGCTGCACGAGATGTACTATAGAGGTGGTTTGCCGCCGCAGTTAACGGAAACGATTAAGACACGCTTGCCGATTTTAGTTGATCGGCTGCTTGGCAGTGAAAGCTTACAGCATTATATGCATGCAGATAGTTGCCATTTAGTGGAGCTGGAGAAGCTAAACACACTTGATCTTGGCGATACGATGATCTACGTCAAGCTTGACTTTATGTACCGTCAGGCGGGGAGGTACATCATTGTGGACTGGAAGACGGGGCAGGAGGACGAACGCAATGTCACACAGCTTCGTTTGTACAGCTGGTATGTCCATGAGAATTATGGAATTCCGTATGAGCAAATCGATATTCGCACGGAATATTTGTTAAGTGGGCAGTGTAAGCTGGACCAAGTACAAGAGGATGAAATGAACGAGCTTACAGCTTATGTGGAGACGAGTATCGCAAAGATGCGTCATTATTTGTCAGATACAGCAGCTAATGCTCCCAAGTCTCGAATGGATTTTGAGGTGACGGATGACGAGCGAAAATGTCGCCGCTGCTCTTATCGTGAAATGTGCGAAGGGGCTAAAGCACGTCCAGAGGAATAAAAGGGAAGGAGGCAAGCAGATGCCGCGAAAGAAGCATGATTTACTTGTAGAAGCTGCCAATGGATGTGATTTGGCAATAGACGGCAGGTTGTCCCGATCCTGGTTTCGGCAGGGGGCGCTGCCGCTAGCACCACAATTGCTCGGACAGACAGTGGTGAGACGAACGTCCGAAGGGCTGATTCGCTGCCGAATTGTGGAAACGGAAAGTTACGTTGCGCCACTTGATAAAGGCAGTCACGCCTATGGCAATCGGCGTACGAAGCGAACTGAAACGATGTTCCAGGATGGTGGCAAGGCTTACGTTTACTTGATATATGGTATGCACTATTGCTTAAATGTAGTTGCAGCGGAGCTAGAACAGGCTGAGGCTGTATTGATCCGTGCCGTTGAGCCTTTATCACCAACAGACGTGGCTTGGATGCGCATACATAGACCGATCCGCTCGCGTAAAACGGCGGATATTAGCAATGGTCCAGGGAAGCTGTGTGCTGCGCTTCAAATCGACAAGCAGTTTGATGGGGCTGATCTGGTGATGGGAAAAGAACTTTGGATCGAACGAGGAATTGACATTCCATATGAGCAAATTGTATGTGCAACTCGTATTAACATTCCGTACGCAGAAGAGTATGCGGACAAACTTTGGCGCTTTTACATTGCGGGCAATCCGTATGTTTCAGTCGTAGATAAGCAGGCTGTGCCTTTATCGAATCCCGCCCGACTACTGGAGACGTTTCAAACTGAATCTGGTGAATAGTTTCAGTTCGGATGGTAGACAATGAATTCAAGAGTAAATGCATGACAAGCGATGGAATGTGCGCAGAGCACGACCCATCGCTTTTTATATGTGGCGTAGGCAAATAAACAATTTTGAATAACATTATAAAAATCATTTGAATATATGAATTTGTAGTGCTATAATTCAGTTAAACAAACAATCAAACGAATACTTGATTAATACATTTTTCATTTATTTCAATTCATTATGGTTTATTTAGTTTTACGATTATTAATTTTCAGCAGCTAGGGGTGTAAACAATGGTACCTAAACCAATTAAAGAAGATACGCAACAAGATGTGTGTGAGCTTGTATGTTATGACCTGGCAAAGATTAATACACTCAAAGGCCGTGTCGTTGAACATGAAGTGAGCAGTATGGCTCAAATGTTCAAGGCGCTGTCTGATCCGACAAGGATGAAGATGGCGGTTTATTTGGATGAGGGTGAAGAGTTATGTGTGTGTGATATGGCTGTATTGACAGGTCATTCGATCGCAACAACTTCGCATCATCTGAGATTAATGAAATCGCTTGGTATCGCAAAGTCGCGTAAAGAAGGGAAAAACGTATTTTATTCACTGACTGACCATCATATTCGTATGCTGATTCGGATGACTCAAGAGCATATGAGAGAGGAGCATTGTCATGACTAGACCACTCCCTAATCAACTAACAGAAGGTGACGAGCGGCAGTCGTTTCAGGTAAAAGGCTTATCTTGTGCCAATTGCGCTCGTGAATGTGAGATCGATATTCGACGGTTGGAAAATGGTAAGGACGCGGAATTACATTACAACAGCGGCACGTTAAAGATTCATCCGTCTGTTAATCGCAAGCAGGTGGAACGCATTTTGCGGCGGGATGGTGCATATCTCGTCGAGGCGGGTGCTCTGACGGGAGAAGGTTTTACGAGAGCCGGGGATAGCAAGGGCAAGCAAGCTCACGATTATGATTCGCTTCATGCAGTAGGCCATGAGCATGAACACGGGCATGAGCCCCACAATTGCGAGGGGCATTCACATGACGCGCATGCGCATAGCAACACGCACAATCATACACACGATCATGCTGATGCCAGTCACGGACACGGAGAATCGCATAGCCACGATCATAGCCACGGACATAGCCATGAGCACGGCTCGATGAAACGAATGAAGTGGTTTCTCGGCATATCATCGGTGCTTTATGTATCTACTTTTTTATTGGACGGTCGTATACCACAGTGGTCCTTAATTTCGCTTTACCTCATTGCCGTGCTATTAAGTGGACATACCACATTTATGCAAGGACTGCGCAACCTGTTCCGGTTACGATTTAATATGGATACTTTGATGACAGTAGCACTAACGGGCGCAGTAGTGATGGGCGAATGGAAAGAAGCTACGCTAGTTGCTATTTTGTTTGGGCTTAATGAGATTCTTGAAGGTTATGGTATGGAGCGGGCCCGACAATCGGTTGCTTCACTGTTAGAGGTGGCGCCTAAGCAAGCTAACGTATTGCGGCACGGTGAGACGGTTACGATTCCAATCGATCAGCTCCAAGTCAACGATACCGTCGTTGTGCGGCCAGGCGAGAAGATTCCGTCTGACGGCACTGTGCTAGATGGAATTAGCGGGGTCAACGAAGCTGCTATTACAGGTGAATCGCTGCCAGTAGCCAAAGAGGTCGGAAGCAGTGTTTATGGAGGCAGCATCAACACGTCCGGGCTGTTAAAAGTTCGGGTAGACAAAGCGTATCAGGACTCATCTTTAGCTAAAATATTACATCTTGTTCGCGAAGCGCAAGATACCAAGACACCGACGGAGTTGTTTATTGATAAGTTCGCGCAATATTATACTCCTGTCATTATGATTATTGCAGCGCTAGTAATGGTTGTGCCGCCGCTCTTGCTGGACGGGGATTGGTTCAAATGGGTCTATCAAGGTTTTGCTGTCCTCATTGTTGGTTGTCCTTGTGCCTTAATTCTGTCCTCGCCAATTGCAATTGTGAGCGGCATAACACGCACTGCACGTATGGGCATTCTGGTCAAAGGTGGCGTCCATCTGGAGCAGCTCGGCAAAATTAATGCCCTTGCTTTTGATAAGACCGGAACTTTAACCAAAGGTGAGCCTGCTGTAATAGCAGAGGCTGTGTATGATCAGGGACGCTGCTATGAGGTCATCGGAGCTGTTGAGCAGGGCTCGCTTCACCCGCTTGCGAAGGCAATGATTCGATATGTCAATGGGAAAGGCATGGCGAAATTTGCAGAGCCTTCCCATGCAGAGACTGTGGCGGGCGAAGGTATCGAAGTTATTATTGAGGGTATGACTTATCTAGTAGGCAGTGAGCGTATATTAAACCGGGATGGTGCTGCATTCGAGCAGGCGCGAGCAGATGCCGAACGTATGAAGGCACAAGGCTATACCATCGTTGCGGTCGCGGAGCATGGTCGCCCCCTTGGCGTATTTGGTCTTGCTGATGAGATTCGGGAAGAAAGTCGGGCCACAATACAAGCGCTCCATGATGCACATATTACCCATACCATCATGCTGACAGGTGACCACAAGCAATCCGCTGCGCGAGTGGCAGAAGCGGTTGGTGTGTCAGAATGGCATGCAGGACTGTTGCCAGAGCAGAAAGTAGAGCAAGTGAAGGAACTGGCCAAAAAGTACCGTGTAGCAATGGTGGGGGATGGCATTAATGATGCTCCGGCTCTAGCTTCCGCACAATTAGGTATCGCAATGGGCAAGGGAACGGACAGTGCTGTTGAGACGGCCGATATCGTGCTCATGCAGGATCATTTGGGTAAGCTGCCAGCGGCTATTCGGGTATCCCGTCTTGTCAATCGGGTCATTCGCCTGAACATTGGTTTATCGCTCGGACTGAAAATAATTGCTTTGCTGCTCACCATACCTGGTTGGTTAACTCTTTGGATCGCAATTCTGTCTGATATGGGCGCTACCATTGTAGTCACATTGTTAGGACTAACGATACTGCTAGGTAAAGATCGAGAATGATTGAAAATGAATAGAAATACTTGATACAGGTTGGTACTTGGGCAGCAGCTCAGGTACCTTTTCTATTTCAGGTGGACATTTATTTGGAGTATAGCTAGTCTATGCCAATGCTAGTTCGTACGAGATAGGACTTGTATCTTTTATACATATATTTTGAAAAATGGGGGACGCTGTGATAAGGAAATCATTTGCTTGCGTAAACTTGCATACTGAGATAAGAAAGGTGGAGCTCTCACTTGAATGTTAACTTTCCTCGATTACCATTTGTCACAGCCAGCACCAAAAGAAGGATCATTATAACTCTACTTGCCCTTGTATGCTTAGCGATTACCGTGAAGAGCGCAGCGGCTCATGTACAAGCACGTACGACAGCTGTTACAGAAGATGAACGTTATGCAGCATATACAAGAAACATGATGACAGCCTCCGCCAATGAACCGTGGATAGTGACCAACAATACGGTGCGTATCAATCAAGATGACCCTGTTTTGGCAGCAATCGCGGTCTCGAGAATCGCTTGGCCTGCTTTGACAGAGGAAGGAAGACCTAACGGCATCGTATTAGTGACCAAAGAACATTGGGGGCTAGCAGCCGCGGCTGCACATCTGATTCACCATCCGCTGAACGCGCCGCTACTTTATACAGATCAAGATCGGATTCCTGAGGCTACGCGACAAGAAATGGTTAGACTAAGGCCTAAAGGGATCGAAAAAGGAGCTTACCCGCAAGTCATTGTCGTCGGCCATGTTCAACAGGCTGTGCGGGAACAATTAAAAGAAATGGGCTTTGATGTGCGGCGGATTGCTAGCAGCGAGCCCGCGCAGGCTGCCGCAAATGTAGATCTATATATGTCGCGTACAAGTGGACAGCTATCTCCAACCGTGGTTATAGGCTCACTAGATGCGCCTGCATTTACGGTGCCTGCTGTAAATTGGACCGCACATATGGCTGAGCCGTTGTTGTTTGTTACAAAAGACGGCATTCCACAAGCTACTGCTGATGCGCTTGCAAAGCGGCGCAAGCAAGCCGTTATTTATGTAGTCGGCCCTCGCACCGCGGTGTCAGCAGAAATAGCAGCGCAGCTATCTGCATCTGGAAGAGTGGAGCGGATTGAAGGGGCGGACCCTGCTGCTAATGCGGTGGCTTTTGCCCGCTACAAGGACAAGCAGACGGACTTCGGGTGGGGCATTACAACACCTGGGCATAACTTTTCACTTGCTCTGGCCGATGAGCCGCTGCTCATTGCGGCAGCTGCACCTTTTGCTCATAAAGGCAAGCATGCACCCTTACTACTGACCGATGGCGATCAAGTTTCCCCCGTGGTGCGTCAATACCTTGAAGGGATTCGACCAACGTATGCGCGCACACCAGCGGAAGGACCGTACAATGCCGCATGGTTGCTCGGCACGACATCCAGTCTAACACGTGCATTACAGGGAGCCGTTGATGATTTGCTCGAAATTAGCAGCAGCAACGGAAACCACGCAGCGCATCACGGCGGGCACGGGGCATAGCTTGTCCGTGGAGTCGCTCATCCTTGGTTTACCTGACCCGAAACTAACGTTTTGGGTTTTTGCTTTGTGTAGTTTTGGTATGAGTATGCTTAAATGTTACCAATCGATGACATAGATCACATGGAAATGACGATTCTAGTAAAAGAAATAGAAAAATTGTCGGTTTTCGTATACATTAGAAAGGAGTAGATGTTGGTGTCAGCGAATATAGATATCAAGACATACATACTAAAAAAGCAATGAAGAGGTGAATCTGTTGGGTAAAAGTACGTCGAAATCAAAGTCATCTTATAACAGCAAGAAAAGCAACAAGCTGATGCTTATCTTGTTTCCAGTCGTATTGGTTGTATTGCTGGGTCTTATATTTGTACTAAATCAACAAAGCACAGAGATTGGTAAGCAGCAGCGCGAGGAGCGGGTCGTTGATTTTAAATTGGAAGGTCAGCCGATTCTCGGTTCTCCTGAGGCTAAAGTCACAGTCGTCGAATTTGGGGACTACAAGTGCCCTGCCTGCAAGTTCTGGGAAGATACGAACTACAAGCAATTGAAGGCAGACTTTATTGATACAGGTAAGATTCAGTTCTCCTTTATGAACTATCCATTTATAGCACCTGATTCACGGACCGCAGCACTGGCTGGTGAAGCTGTTTATGCACATAATCCAGAAGCGTTCTGGGCTTATCATGAAGCGATTTATGCAGGACAAAAGGATGAGCGTGAGCAATGGGCAACGCCAGAATATTTAGTTGAAATCGCCAAGCAAGCGGTGCCGGATTTGGATTCCGCACAGTTGCTAAAGCAGATTCAGGATGAAACGTACAAGAAGGAAGTAGATCAAGATTTAGCTTTTGTACAACAGGCCAAGCCTCAAGGAACACCGGCCTTTTACATTAACGGCAAAGAGTTTACAGGGCAGTGGGACAGCTATCCTGCGTTAAAGCAAGCGATCGAAGATGCTTTAGCGGCCGCGAAGTAATAAAGGAGGTCATTTACATATGACATTTATTCGTAAGTATGCACTTTACTTTGCCTTTCTCATTGCACTTCTGGCCACAAGTGGAAGTCTTTACATGAGTGAAATTTTATTGTGGGAGCCGTGCAAATTGTGCTGGCTGCAGCGGATCTTTATGTATCCGCTAGTCCTTTTACTTGGAATAGGGGCATACCGCGAAGATTACGGCATTATTAAATATGTGATTCCTCTTGCTATTATCGGGGGATCGATCTCCACGTATCATTATTTGGAACAGAAAGTGCCAGGCTTGGCTGCAATCACTCCTTGCCGTGTGGGCATTCCATGTAACTATGATTACTTGGATATGTACGGCTGGATTACGATTCCACTCCTCGCCTTCACTGCCTTCCTTCTCATTACGATTTTGTTGTTTGCAGCGCGCAAGCCCGAATCGCAATCCGATGTCGAAGCATAACGCTAGATATAGAAAGGTTACCAGACATGGGGGATGATCAATGATGAAATTTGGTCTGCAGAAGAAAATGGTACTCGGCATTCTAGCTGTATCAACGGTGACGTATACGACTAGCGGATTTTTTATTTTTGTACTGAAGCCTTACATCGCGCCAAGTATGAGCGAATTAGCTTTTGACGCGATCATATTTTCGTTAGGTATATTTTGGACGTGTCTGTTAGGGTGGCTTGCAGCTCGCTTTATTGTAAAGCCGCTCGTCCGTCTGACCAGGGCAGCGGAAGAAGCGGCGGAGGGCAATTTGAACGTCATGCTGCCAACATATCCATTCCACGATGAAGTCCAAGTTCTTAACCATGCATTTGGCAAGATGATTGGCAATCTTCAGCGTATGATTCAAGAGATCAAGTCCAGTGTTGATGTTACTACTCGAAACACGGTTACACTTAGCGATGCTATGACCCACGCAGCCCACCAGATTGAGCAGATTTCAGAAACCGCCGATGGCATGAGTCACGGTGCTGAACGCCAGGTGTCATGGTCCGCACAGACGACCTCTACCGTAGAGCATATACATACGTCAGCCGCCGCGGTTCGTAAGCGAGCAGATGAGACAGAACGTATGACCGCGCATATGCTTGAGACATTGTCAGAGAGTGAACGATTGCTAGCCTCCATTATTGATGGCATGTTAAATGCCGCATCCTCTGGACAAGCCTCGATTGCAACGGTTCAACGCCTCAACGGACAAGCCGAGCAGATAGGCAGCATTTCCACTACCGTAAGAGAGATAGCAGATCAGACTCATCTATTGGCACTAAATGCTTCGATTGAAGCGGCGCGAGCGGGTGAACAAGGTGCTGGCTTCGCAGTTATTGCCTCACAAGTACGCAAGCTGGCAGAGCAATCTGCAACCGCAGTAGACGATATTAATGATCGAATCGTACAAATGCAGGCAGAAGTTGTAGAAGCAGTACGCTTAATTACACAGCAGGTGGAGACCGTTAACGCGGAGGCGGACAAGAAGGAAGATGCCGAGCAAGCCTTGCAAAATATCGCATTAGTAACACGTCAAGCCTCAACTGCCGTTCATGAAATCGTCGAATCAGTAAACGAACAGACTGAGCGATTCGCCACTACTTTGGAGCAAACACGCCAAATGGTAGCGATTGCAGAGGAAATCGCGGCAGGTACCCGTCAGGTCGCCAGTGCTACGCAAGAGCATACCGCCGTCATGGAAGAGATGGCAGCTTCGTCTGATGTACTGCGTGGACAAGCGGATCATTTACGTGCACAGATTGCCATTTTTAAGGCATGATGCGATCCATATCGTTATGTATTGACTTGAGTGTGGGCGTTACACGAATCCATACCTCGTTAATAGGTAAGAAGCACCGTTTGTTTGTACGGTGCTTCTTTGCTGTGTAGATTTAGGATACCGCCATCATTATTCAGTTGGTTATTTCCCACTCTATTTTCGGTTACATATTGCAAGGTTCTTGATAAAGCTGCTCCCTGATCACACATTTGTACATGTATAGGTGAAGATATGACATGGTCATTCCTATAAAACAAGCTATCATAAACGTTATATCTAACCTAATGGATGTTTCGGGAGGAGAACAGATGACACAGCTGACGTGGGAAGGTCAACAAATGCTCTTGCACGGTAAACCGTTTCGTATCATTTCTGGGGCGATGCATTATTTCCGCATCGTACCTGAGTATTGGGCAGATCGTCTTCGCAAGTTAAAGGCGATGGGATGTAATACGGTGGAAACCTATGTGGCCTGGAATGTACATGAGCCTCGGGAAGGACATTTTAACTTTAACGGTATAAATGATATAGCTGGTTTCGTGCGGTTGGCGGGTGAAATGGGGTTGTATGTGATTGTTCGACCCACACCATATGTGTGCGGGGAATGGGAATTTGGTGGTTTGCCTGCTTGGCTTTTAAATATACCGCTGCATCTTCGCTGTAGTGATCCTCGTTATTTAGCGAAGGTTGCCGCTTATTATGACAAACTTATTCCCTTATTGACTCCCCTATTGTCTACACAGGACGGTCCGATCATCGCGATGCAGGTGGAGAATGAGTATGGCAGCTATGGCAATGATAAAGCCTACTTGCATGCTCTGCGCGATATGCTAGTAGAGCGAGGAGTGGATGTGCTGCTGTTTACCTCTGACGGGCCACAGGACGAATTGCTTCAGGGAGGTATGGCAGAGGGCGCTTGGGCCACAGTGAACTTTGGTTCTCGCTCGGATGAGGCGTTTGATAAATTGCTAGAGTACCAGCCTGATGCTCCGCTTATGTGCATGGAGTTTTGGAACGGCTGGTTTGACCATTGGTTTGAAGAGCATCATACCCGCAGCACCGAGGACGCAGCTCACTCGCTTGATGAAATATTGGCACGTGGTGCGTCCGTTAATTTTTACATGCTGCACGGGGGCACTAACTTTGGCTTTATGAATGGGGCTAATTATGGGGTCAAGTATGAACCAGCAGTGACAAGTTATGATTATGATGCTGCTATTAATGAAGCAGGGGATTTAACACCGAAGTTCGAAGCGTTCCGTCGTGTCATCGGGAAATATGTAGAGCTGCCAAAAGGGCCCTTGCCTTCGAATTTGCCGAAGGCAGCCTATGGTGAGGTTACACCGTTCCGAAGCGTGCAACTATGGGACACGCTGGACACGATCTCTGGTCTCCATCACAGCATATGTCCTGAACCAATGGAGCATTATGGACAAGGGCTAGGATTTATAATGTACTCGACTACAGTTACGGGTCCAAGAGCGGAGAGTCAATTGACGATCCAAGATGTGCATGATCGGGCACTCGTATTTATTGATCGACAGCTGATTGGTGTCATGGAGCGGTGGCATCCGACGTCTCTCCCAGTAGTCATACCGGAGGGTGGAGCAAGATTGGACATTCTTGTGGAAAATATGGGACGGGTCAATTATGGCCCTGAGCTGTTGGATTGCAAAGGTATAACAGATGGTGTACGTCTGAACAATCAGTTTCAATTTCATTGGGAGGTACGGACGATACCTCTTGAATCTATTGCAGCGGTTCAATTTAATCGATCCGCTTCAACACTTGACGGTGAGCAGCCTGCCTTCTACGAGGCTGAGCTTGTTATTGAGGGTGAGCCAGTGGATACGTTCTTGTATTTGGACAATTGGCGAAAAGGTGTTGTGTTCATTAATGATTTTAATTTGGGTCGGTATTGGGAAGCAGGACCTCAGCGCTCCCTATACGTTCCTGCTCCTCTTTTAAGACAGGGGACTAATCAAATCGTTGTATTTGAACTTCATGCACCAGGCCATACACTGGAATTTCGAAAAGAATCGCAATTGTAAGCGTTTCTAAGCAAATGGATTCCTTGTTCAGGTCCAGGTTCAGGTTCAGGCTGATATGAACAAGTTATCGCTAAACCTGACTTATTGACGTAAAACAGGACACCGTTTACGATTAAGCCTGTAATTCAGCAACTGAAGAACACGGTACTCAGCAGAAGGAAGGGTTCGACGGTAATGGACGTTTATTTAGGTGTGGCACTTGTACTATGCTCGGCGCTTACCCATGCGATATGGAATTTGTTTGCGAAAAGGAGCTTGCACAAGTCCACCTTTTTATGGTCTTTGCATGTATTGGCGAGCATTATATTTATGCCGTTTTTTATTCAAGATATGATCGTTATGGATGCAAGCTTGGCTGAGCTTGGAATGCTGGCTTGTACATTTATTTGTCAAGGACTTTACTTCTTGCTGCTTAGTAAAGCATATCAGTATGGAGAGTTATCTCGTATGTATCCCATGATGCGGGGGACGGGGGCACTTCTCGTTCCGTTGATGAGTATGCTGCTGTACGGGGAGAGATTAACGGTACTGGGATGGCTGGGCTTGCTCTGTATTGTTGGCGGTTTATTTGCAATTGGCGGATTACTGAGCTCCACTTGGCGAGCACAGTTAGGTGCAATGAAGCTGACATTTGCTATTGGACTATGTATTACTGGCTACACACTGATCGACAAAAGTGTGGTGACCTTTATGTCACCGCTAGGATTGTTACAGCTTTCCAATCTGGCAGCGTTAGTTATGCTGTTCCCAGACATGCGCAGAGCCAAGCGATTGAAGGAGGAGTGGAGGCATAATTGGAAGACGATTTTAGTTGGCGCCTTCTTAACTCCAGGCTCGTATTTAATCTTCTTGTTTGCCCTGAAGCTAGCACCGCTCGCGCAGCTTGCTCCACTGCGTGAATTCAGCATCGTATTTGGCACCGTGCTGGGTATGTGGGTGCTTAAAGAAAAGCAGGGAATGTCACGCATAATGATGTCGCTTGTTATTACGTGCGGGATGCTGCTCGTTGGCTTATTTGGCAGCTCTATATGAGAACAGACAGGAGACTTAAGAGGCGGCTGTTTGTAAAAGTTGACCTGTCTGTCTGCCTGTCTGTTAACGTTACTTTAATAATTATGGCTATGGTGCGGTGTCCAAGTCGGACTTTTCATGAGATGATACGGTTGCAGCTTGGGCGGCCATACTGGAATTAACAGCATAGTATTTTGGAGTAGAAGAGTGGTCGTTCTCTGGCGCACAAGAATATATCACACCATATTCGTCTCGCTTGGCTAAGCCTTCCGATAGCCCAGCATATGTTCCAACATGCTGCTCCACAAATCGAGTGACTTCTGCTGCGTATAGTTCCTGATCATAGCAGTAAGCTACACCGTGGGTTGCTTTGTTAATGAGCAGTAGTTGCTTAGGCTCTGGTTTGACGTTAAACATTTCCTCACTCATATACGTAGGCACAAAAATGTCGGACTTTCCGTGTATAAACATAATCGGCAGCTTGCTATGCATAACAATGTGAATTGGACTTACATCCTCCATCCTAAATCCAGCCTTGCGTTTTAATAAGCGATTTACCAACTTCATCGTCGGCCATGCAGGCATATGATTAAGCTTCGTAACCTGATGGCGAATAAGTCTTGTCAGATCAGAGTAGGGGCAATCGGCGACAACAAAACGCACTTGGGGGCGATGAATGGCGACATATTCAAGTACGGTTCCTCCACCTAAAGATTGACCGTGCAGGCCAAGGATACAATCGTCACCTTTACGGTTGACAACCCAGTCAACCCAAGCCTGAACGTCATATTTCTCCTTATATCCAAACGTTGTATACTTCCCTTCGCTATTTCCGTGTCTACGCTGGTCAATTAACAAGGCGTTAAACCCCAATTTTAAAAATAAGGGCAAAAACTGCGCAGACCACGGAAGTGCGGCTGTGTAACCGTGAATCAGTATAACTACACGTTTAGATTGAGGATGCTGCTCAATATATACGCCGCACAATTTCAACCCGTCATGGCTCATGATGGTAATATCTTCTTTTAACAGCGCCTCATATTGTTTGCGACTATAGACGTTGTATTCCTCCAGCATATCGAAGCAACCTTCATATGTAGAACATTTCATCTGCGTCATTCGATTGACAGCATAATGCGGGAGCAGCCAGATTGACAAAATCATAAAAATAATAATTCCTGCTGCTATCCATGCCAACATAATGATCACTCCTTTGGTTTCACTTCAAATCGTTGGGATCGGTATTTCTTAATTTGTTCAGACAAGTAAGACGGTATTCGCTTAACGATGCAGGAATATAACGATGTATAGGTCAATTTTAGTCGGAAGCCTTGTTTATCTTTATATCTTAAATTATACATATGGTATAAAAATTTACTGTAAAAGTAGGTTGGCATAGAGCCTTCACATGTACTATGATGGAGAGTATGATTTTTGAGTAACGATTGTTGTCGGCGGTGTCGTTTTCCGTCAAAAAGGTTTATAATGTAGCGAAGGCTGTATCAAGGATCAGCAACGCCCTCCGCGTAAGTCGCAGGGATTTCATAATATGAATTAATTCGACACTGTTATACGTGTTAGCGAAGGGGTTAAGGAGAACAATGTGTGGAATAGCGGGCCTATTGAATTTTGACGGTCAACAACCGTCTGAACATATTATTAGCAGCATGATGTCGGTCATTCATCATCGTGGACCGAATGATGGCAAGTTGTGGATCGGGGATCGCGTGGGATTGGGATTCCGTCGTCTGTCTATCATTGATGTGGCGGAAGGTGCTCAACCGCTTAGCAATGAAGACGATTCGGTATGGATTGTTTTTAATGGGGAAATTTATAATTACATGGAGCTGCGCAACGATCTGATCCACCGTGGTCATCAGTTCAAGACCCATACAGATACAGAGGTTATTGTGCACTTGTATGAAGAACATGGCGAGGATTGTGTTCATCATTTGAGAGGCATGTTCGGATTTGCCATCTGGGATCGCAACAAGCAGCAGCTGTTCTTAGCACGAGACCATTTTGGAATTAAGCCAGTGTATTATTTTTATAACCGTGATATGTTTGCGTTTGGTTCAGAGATCAAAAGCTTGCTCACCGTGCCTGGCATGCCACGCCAATTAAATATGAACAGTTTCTACAATTATTTGACGTTCCAATATGTTCCAGACCCAGATACGATGTATGACGGCATACATAAGCTGCCGCCGGCTCATTCCATCACGATTCCATTTGAGGGTGCTCCACAAATTCGCAAGTACTGGGACCCGATGTTTGACCCGATGGATCGTCCATTGGCACAAGTACTTGAAGAAATTCGTGATGTTATGACGGATTCCGTGAAGCATCACTTGCATAGTGAAGTTCAGCGGGGATGTTTCTTGTCGAGTGGTATTGACTCTACAATTACTTCAACATTGATGCGTTCAATGGAGCCTATCAAGACGTTTAGTGTTGGCTTCGAGGGTGCGAATAATGAGACCATTATCGCCCGTGATACTGCGCGTCAGATCGACACTGAGCATTATGATCGCATGATTACTGAGGAGATGTACTTTGACGCGGTTCCTCGTGCCATCTGGCACTTGGATGAGCCGATTGCGGACCCGTCCGCCATTGCGCTTTATGAAGTAGCCAGACTGGCTCGTGAGCACGTCACGGTAGTATTGTCCGGCGAAGGGGCAGATGAATTGTTTGGGGGCTATCGGATTTACCGGGAACCCCACTCTTTACGCTATCTTTCCTGGATGCCAGAGGGGATGCAGCGCTCAGTGAATCAGATGCTGAAGAAGATGCCTAATTTCTACGGCAAGAATTACTTGATGCGTGGCACTACTCCGCTTGAAGAGCGTTTCCTGGGCAATGCTAATATTTTCTCTGATGATACGAAGCTAGGTTTGTTGCGTGCAACAGAAGAGCAGATTGAGACATTCTCTAAACCGTTTGACAAGGCTAAGTTATATTATGATCGGACAAAGCATCTGGACCCCGTATCCCGCATGCAGTATATTGATATGAATCTGTGGATGCCTGGTGACATCTTGATGAAAGCGGACAAGCTGACGATGGCGCATTCGATGGAACTGCGGGTGCCGTTCCTGGACCGTAAAGTGTTTGATGTCGCACGCCGTATCCCGATGAAATATCGTATTGCAGAAGGCACGACCAAATATGCACTGCGCAAGGCGATGCAGGGTGTTATTCCGGATTCAGTGCTAAACAGACCGAAGCTTGGATTCCCAGTGCCAATGCGCGACTGGATGCGTACACAGCGGGCTGATACGATGTGGGAGCATATCTCTGCGAGCGGTATCGATCCAATCATTAACTTAAGTGCGGTTGAAGATATGTTCCGCCGCCACAAAGCCGGACAAGGTGATTACTCGCGTAAGCTATGGGTGTTGTATGTGTTTGCACTTTGGCATGCGACATTTATTAAACACGTGTAATGTTTATACTCTAAATCATGTACAAATCGACCGTCACGGGGCATTCATCACAAGATGAGTAAGCCGCTGGCGGTCGATTTGTTTATTTAAATCCTTTTGATATATGGTATGAAATGGTATATTGATATTGTGGTGGAAAAACTTAGAATAGAAAGGTGTGGATGTAGCATGAGAAGGACTTTGTTTTTTGGATTTGTTTCTGTTTCAAGCTATTTTACAGGAATTCTATTTTATATTTGTCTTTTTTTATTTATATACCAACAAAATATCGTCCACGAAATAGGAAAACTTATAACTTGGACGGCCCCGTCTTACATTTTTATCGTAATAGCTTGTTATTTAGGTATCGACATGGTACTTAAAATAAAAAACGTGCCGTCATTTTTTATACGCACCGTTATATTTATACTGGTGGGAATTATCCCAACTTATATAGCTGCCGTCATGATGGGATTTCGTTTTTTTGTAGATATTAGCTACTTTGTATCTTCTGAGGCGCTTCCTTTTTATGTGTTTTTTACCGGGACAGCTTTATTATTCTCTTATGGCTGTCATGTTGCACACAAAAAGCACGGTGTTAAGATTTATTCGGCTATTTCTATACTTGTCATCGTGGTAACGTTAGGTGTACTTAATCAAAGTGTAAATTAAAACAGGTCAAGCTTGTGGAGAGGCTTGACCTGTATTTTGATTATACTGTTTTATCTACCTTGTACTCCATTTTTCCGCCTAAAGAAAGTGGAGTATCACCCGTTTTTCTAGGGTCGTGTGTATAAATCTTAACAGGGGTACCGTTATCAACACGTTTGTAAATTTCATGTGCAGGATAGCCATCATGCTCACCAACTATAGTGACAGTACCGTTGCTTTTTACAGTAACGTCGTATTTCCAATCAATGTTTGGTGCATCCGTAAACAATGGATTCCCAGCTGATGCACGAATGGAGAAAGATGCAGAACTGCTGCTAATACTTTTTTGGGAAAAAGTTAATCCTTCATCTCCTGCTTGTTTATGTGCATAACGAGTTGCCTCGCCTTTCTTGCTAACGGTCTTCTCCGTTGTCGGTCCTACACTCTTATAGGGTGTAATCACCTTGTTCTTAAAATCAACGACAATATGCTGGACCATTTTTGAAAGACTTGGCTGGTTCTCAGTAAAATAAGTAAACTCCCTGTTGTTTCCATTATAATACACATCAACAGCAGAGGTTGATAAGAAAAGAATCCAATCTTGAGGAATAAAAGCAGCTACCCGTAATACTACAATATTAGCCATTTGATCCACTCCTTTTTATTTGATGCTGCATAGGGAATTTCCGAATGAATACAATTCCCCTGTATTCATTCTTTTTTATGCGCTCATATATAAGGTGTTTTAGAGAACCAATTAACAACCTTGATTTAAAAAAGGAGCAAAATAGGATAAGTGTTTACAGTCATATTATTAGAATTATTAGTAATGGCGGGGATTCGTATTAGTATACAAATGTTGATGTATAAGGTTAAACGTAATATCTGGAGATGACTCCGTTGGAAATATTGTACGTGTTACCGAGTTTTTCTTTGTTTAAACAATTCAATGAGTTCCACAATCATACTTTGAACGGCATCCTCTTGTGGCATTTTAATATACCTGCTCAAATGAATGATGTCGTCCTTAAAGAAATTTATTAATTGAATGATAGCGTCATGGTTGTTCTGTTGGGCTAATTGAATCAATCTTGAGAAGTCATCGTCTGATATAGAAACTGGAGACTTTTTTTCTTCCATTTATTCACCGCCTGCTGACTGATGTTTAGATTTTGAGCAACCTGTACCTCCGTCTTATCTTGCAAATAAAGTTCATATATAATTTTTTTCCCTGTAGCTGAAGGAATAGAGCAAATCAATTGATGCAACAAGACGGATTCCACCCACTCAGTTGAATGGTTAGGTTGTGGACTATAATAAGTTAGTGGAAGTTCACGGTTACAATTTCTTCTTGCCCGATATTGCAGTCGCCATGCGATTCTATGAAGCTCTTCTTTATAAGAATCTATAATACTTAAGCCTTGGTTCATTGGATATACCCCTTTTATAATTAATGACTTCATAAAATATGGAGTTCAAAAAAGGAATTTAACAACCAATATGAGAACTTATGTTCCTATATTAATACGTATACAACAAATTTAAAAGACAAAAAATGTTATATTGTATCGAAAAAAAGGATAAAAAAAGCTCCCGCATCACTTTTTGTGATACGAAAGCTTGTATTAAGGCTCATGAGTTCAGCATCATTTAGGGCAATATCATTATGAAGCTACCTCTTGTTTCTCTTTGCCCCCTGACTGTAGTCTACCTTTACCAATAAACAGCGATACGAGTATACCGAGCACAATAAAGATTAGGCCGCTCAAAAATACGGTAGAGAAGGAAGCTGACCAATTGTCTTTAACAAGGGTAATAATCGTATCTTTTGCTGCGGCCGGTATTTTCTCCTGCACCTCAGGATTCACTAATATTTGATACAGTTTGTTAGAATCTGTTCCAATTTGTTCAAACATTCCTTTGACCAGCGGGTCTGCATGAGCAGTAGCTGAGGCCATGTTAGATTTGACCACTTCGTTCATGATAACGTTAAATACAGTAGCACCGATTGTTCCCCCGATAGAACGGAAAAACGTAGTCGATGAAGTAACCGTACCTAACTGCTCCCGCGGAAACTCATTTTGCACAACGATGGTAATCGTAGGCATTACTAGACCGATGCCGAATCCGAGCACAATCATAAACAGATATGCGGTGAACTGTGAAGTGCCTACCCCCATCGTACTCATCAAATAAAAGCCAACTCCAGCAATTGCCATGCCTGCCGCCAGCACACTGCGGTAAGGTACTTTCAAGAGCATTCTTCCCCCGAGTATACTAGCTGCAATAAGGGAGATCATCATAGGTGTCATCGTCGAGCCTGCTTGAGTAGAGGAGACACCCAGTATACCTTGCATAAACATCGGCACAAACATAATGGCCCCAAACATACCCAAACCAACAAGGAAGCCGAGCGCAGAAGAAACGTTAAATACACGGCTTTTAAACAAGCTCATATCAATTATAGGTTCCTCTGCACGTCTCTCTACAAAGATAAACAGAATAAGAAATACAAACGATGCTGCGAACAACGATAACGTTGTAAAGGAATCCCAAGGGTAAGTCTCATGATCAATAGACATTGCCAGCAGCATAAGCACCAAGCACGGTATTAGTGTCATTATGCCGTACCAGTCAATGGGTGGTCTTTTGCCCGAAAGGGTCACCTTTGGTTGTTCAATTGCTTTCATGCCAATAAAAATAAGTGCAGTGGACAACAATCCAAAAGGTACATTAATCAGGAAAATCCAGTGCCAGCTAATATGGTCTACAATAAATCCGCCGATAAACGGCCCAATAACAGAGCTTAATCCGAAAATGGCACCAAATACACCTTGCCACTTGGCGCGCTGTTCAGCGTCAAATATATCACCGATAATCGTCTGTGACATGGGCATCAACATGCCGCCGCCCAAGCCTTGAATGGCTCGGTAAATAACTAGCTGCTCCATATTAGTCGCAGTTGCGCATAGCGCGGAGCCGACAACAAAGATAAGCCAGCCGATCAAATAAATAAATCTTCTACCGAACATATCGGCTAATTTCCCTGCAATTGGGATAACGGTCGTAGAACAGATCATATAGGCTGTCGTTACCCAAGCAAAGAAGGAAAAACCATTAAGCTCCTTAATAATCGTGGGCATAGCCGTACCTACGATGGTCTGTTCTAGGGCGCTAAAGAACATCCCCAAAATTAGTCCGGCCAACACCATGTTACGCCTTGACTTTACGTGGTCATTACTCATGTAGATATCACCTTAATCCTTTCTAAATCTGTGACTGTTGCGGTATTCATTCGCTCGCGATGCACATTAATGACGCGGTGGACACTGCCGTGACCAAGTGGTCAAAAATAATCATGACTTGTAATATATACTGTGATGACTTAAAAGTCAAATGTTTTCGTTCTAAAATATTTCTTTCACAAACAGCTTTATGTTACCATAAGGGGTAGAACATAACCGATGCATGACTTCATGGTCAAATGACATCGGTGAGGAGGCCGAGTCACATTGGAACCGAAGAAGCGTCAGATTATGGAGGCTGCCTTGGCGTTATTTGCTGAAAAGGGATACCATGATACGTCGATTCAAGAAATCGCAGATCGAATTGGTATTGCAAAAGGGTCTATTTATACGTTTTTCCGTTCAAAGGAAGAGCTGATGACTACGATATTTGAATATTATCATCAGCATATGTACGAGAAACTTCGCGACACCTTAGCTGAACAAGTACCTCCGCGAGACAAGATGGAACGATTAATTACACAATCATTGGAACAGTTTGTTCGCTTTAAAATGTTTATCTTTTTACAAAGAAAAGAAGCACATCTTCAGCAGAAGCGTGAGCTTAAAGAGATGATCTTTGATTTCCGAGCAAAGCGCTTCTTTACGTATCGGCATATTGTTAGTGAAGTGTACGGCGCACAAGCGGAACCTTACTGGTTAGATTTGGCAGCCGTATTAAGCGGAATGACTTTCGAGTTTATGAATTATACGGCTTTTGACAAGAAGCATATCGATTATGAGCGGGTAAGTGGGTTTATTATGAGTGTGCTGGATGCATCTGCCGAACACTTTATGAAACGTCAGACGGAACCGCTGCTCACAGACGATATGATGAATGACTTCATTCGTGCAGGCCGGATTGGCATATCGCCACAGCAGCAAGGGCTGCTGAATACAGTATGGAAGCTCAAGGATACCATTGCAGTCTGGGACTGTGATGTGAAGCATAAAGAAGAAGCTGAACAGGCTTATACGGTACTGGAATCTGAAGTGTTAAAAGGTAACGGGGATAGTGTGAAGGCACGGGCTATGGCGATGTTTCTCCAGTCGATGCCGAATCCGCTCATTCATGAGGCGGTCGCGGATGTATTCAACGGAATCACATTGCTGACGGAATCGGCAGAGAGCGGCAGGGGGCTGCAGTTGTAGTATGGCTAACACGGGTAAGAATGGAACCCGCCTGCGGGCATGGCTGCATACAATTGACCCGCTGACAAAAGGGATATGGCTGCTCAGCACGGGACTTGCCGTCATGATGACGATGTCTTTGGCGGGACAAGCAGCTTGGTTTGGTTCTGTCCTCTTATTAGGATGGACAGGAGGAGATTGGAGCAGCAGACAATGGAAGCTGCTTGCCATCTGGCTGTTGAGCTTTGGCATTCCGCTCATCGTGTTTCAATGGCTTGTGCTTCCCGGTGAGACGCCTATTTTGGCTTCGCTCACCGGGAAGCTGCTGACCGAAGAGGCGTTGCGTGATTCGGTCAGCTTGACGCTGCGATCGATGACGTTAATGGCGTCATCGATCGTATATGCGACGACCACGGAGCCGCGCGATGTGGTCGCCGCGCTTACCGGGCGGCTGCGCGTACCGGATCGCATAGCGTACGCGGCCGCCATTGCGCTCCGCTTCGTGCCGCTGCTGCTTGCCGAAGCGGAGCAGATGCGCCATGCGCAGCGCCTGCGGCGCATGGCGCCAGCACGCGGGATTGGCGAGCGGCTGCGCTCCGCTCGCCAACTGCTGCTTGCCGTGACCCAGACTGCGCTGCGCCATGTTCACGTCGTGTCGACGTCAATGGAGGCGAAGCGCTTTGGTCAAGGCGGGCAGCGGACCCAGTGGCGCAAGCTGCCCATTCCGCCACTGGGGATAGGCTTGGCAGCGGTTTCTATAGGTACCGCTGCCACTTCCTTGTATTGGCTATAGCTTTATAGCGCGTGTGCAATAATTTACGCTTGCATTTCTGAAGGTCCCCTTGTACCTTATATAAAGGTAAACCATTTTTATTTGAAAAGGGGTAACATTTACATGAGACAAGCAGGTAAATCATTCATACAGTCCATTACGATTACCGAGTGGGTGCTAATGGCACTTTTAGCTGCATCCAATAGTGTGCTATCCAGTTTAATCTCACCGCTTAGCAAGCTGCTGACTGCATGGGGAGGTCCTATACTTACATCAACTATAACTGGTGTGTATATGGTTTACGGTTTGCTTGCGATGTATATCATTCGCAAGCCAGGCGCGGCATTATTTACTTATGCTATAGGTGCATTACTGCAAATTATGATCGGGGTAGCCTACGGTGCCTGGTCCGCAATAGCCGCGGCGGCATGTTACGCTGTTATTGTTGAGCCGATTTTTTATTTGTATCGGTACAAAAAGTTCAGTTGGGTTACGATGCTGTTAGTGGGAACTCTTATGGTGCCGTTATGGTTTGTAGTCGCGGCATTTATGTTTGGTTATACGAAGTATGCACCTGTAATTTTGCTTATTACTTTGATCGTACGCTGCATAAGTGGAATGCTGCTTTGCGGTGCCCTGACCAAGTGGCTAGGTGATCAATTAGCGGGTACAAGATACGTTCGTCCATTTGCAATTGGACGGGATGCTCGCTCGAAACAAGCTTGAGTCTAATCGATTTTACGCTTATTATTATGTAAGAGCATACACAAGGGAGGGGCTATCTGTGGAACGAACACGGATGGAGTATAGTTTGCAGCAGCCCCTGCACAGAGCGGAGAAGGTCATGCGTGTAGAGCGCGTGACCTTTACCTATGTCGGGGAACGGATGCCGATCCTTCACGAGTGCAGCATAACGATCATGCAGGGGTCTGTTCATCTTGTTGTTGGTCGTAACGGCAGCGGCAAATCTACATTATGCAAACTGCTTGCAGGTTTAATGCATACGCACGATGGTGATCTGTCTGGTCATATTGGCTGGTACGAGAGCGAGGACCAAGCAGTTACTCAAGAAGTAAACGAAGATGAACAATGGACAACGTCTAACCGAAGTAACGTATGTCTCCCACCAGAGCTTTCACCCGTAATTGGATATATAGGTGGCGACGCTTCGCAACAGTTTGTAATCGGTGTAGTTGAGGATGAGCTTGCATTTGGTCCAGAAAATATGGGGGTAGATGCGGCAGAGATCGGTCACAGAATAGATGCCCAATTGGCGGCTTTGAGTATGGAGCCTTACCGGCATGCAAAAGTAGAAAAGTTGTCTGGTGGTCAGCAGCAGCGAATAGCAGCAGCATCGGTATGGACGATGGAACCGGATGTGCTTATTGTGGATGACGCTTGGAGTCATCTGGACGCAGAGGGGCGTAGGCTCTTTGCAGCATCCCTTTATAAATGGATGTACCCAAACGGTGAACGCTCTGCTACACGTACGTTATGGATGACGGTTCCACGGCTCGATGCGGAGGATTGGCAGCATCCGATTTGGCAGCATGCAACATGTTGGCAATTGGACAATGGCAAGCTGCAAAAGTATAAACCAGACGGCACGACAAGCCGTGTCGATATGTCTGCTGCTCGCGGTTCAGAAGCAGAAGCTGTGTACCCGGGATCAGCACAGGTGCGTAAGTTACCCGTTCACGTCGTACTTGACGCAGTATCTGTCCGTTACTCACATGGAACGGAGGCGTTACGTGGTGTAACGGCTGAAGTGCGTGGAGGGCAGGGTATATTGTTGACAGGTGCAAACGGAGCAGGGAAATCAACCTTATTCCGAGTATTAACTGGCGCGTTACGTGGCTATCGTGGATCTGTATTATTTAACGAGCACGAACTGCGTATGATGAAGGCGGAACCATTAGCTCAGTATGTCGGATACGCCCCTCAACAAGCTTATGCGTCATTTATTACTGATCAGGTCTGGAAAGAATGTATGGCGGTGTGGGATTCGTTGGATCTGGCGCAGCAGTCCAGTTCATTGAACGCATGCAGCCTACTTGAGCCAGCTTTATCAACTTTATCAGCCAAGGAATGGTGCCACCAACAGCTGGTGAAACTTGAACTGCTGCAAGAAGCGGATCGTCATCCTCTCGATTGCTCCTTATCTGCTCAGCGTAAGCTCAGCTTGTTTATTGCAACTGCTCATGCCCCTGCGCTCATATTGTTGGACGAACCGACAGCGGGTTTGGACTTGGAAGCAGCGCTAGACATTATAAGCTGGTGCGATCGCGCAAGAGCTAACGGTGCTGCTGTTGTGGTTGCTACGCATGATACCTTGTGGACAGCGCTTACAGAAGGAAATTCAGAATGGTTGAATTGGAACATGCATGAAGGAATACTGCGGGTGTAAGATGAAATTATTGTATTCTCAGCCTTGCTCAGCAGAGAACATGAGGAGGACCAAAATATATGTCTAGCGAGACGTCAAATGGTGGTGCCTATCACAACGGTCACGAAGCGACAATGAAGCCTGGGCGCAGCCGTCAGATGGTTACGCTAGCACTTCTATTGTCTACTTTTTTAGCTGCAATAGAAGTTACCGTTGTTAGCACAGCTATTCCTAAGATTGTAGCCGATCTTGGAGGGCTTAAACTTATTAGCTGGGTCTATGCGGCTTATTTATTAACGACGGCTGTATCTACGCCGTTATTTGGCAAGTTATCTGATTTATTTGGACGCAAAAATGTGTTTATTTTTGGGTCCGTGCTGTTTGTTGTCGGCTCGATGTTGTGTGGGTTGTCCCAAAATATGACGCAAATGATTGTATTTCGGGCGATTCAAGGGATAGGAGCTGGCGCGGTGCTGCCCGTGACATTTACGATGGTTGCGGACATTTATAACTTCGAAGAGAGAGCCAAGATTCAAGGACTATTCAGCTCGATCTGGGGAATTGCGGGGCTTGTGGGACCGCTTGTTGGCGGATTTTTTGTGGACTCTTTATCGTGGCACTGGATCTTTTTCTTTAATGTCCCGTTTGGCATTATATCGGTATGGATGATCATCGTCACTTTCCATGAAAAGGTTGAGCGTAAAAACAAGCCGATTGATTATGCCGGTGCGGTCACATTTACGATTGGGATGACGGCCTTCTTGTTTGTGCTGATTACGGGAGGGCAAGATATTGCTTGGAATTCTCCAGTGATGTATACACTTATCGGAATTGCAGTTGTGTTTTTAATGTTGTTTTTCCGCATTGAATTAAAAACGGAGGAGCCGATGGTTCCGCTCCAATTGTTTCGTGTCCGAGACATAGCTGTCTCCAATGGTATTGGCTTTTTATTAAGCGGGGTACTTATCGGCATTAATTCTTATATGCCGCTTTGGATACAAGGGGTGCTCGGAGAGAGTGCGCAGCATTCTGGATTATCCTTAACGCCGATGTCTATCGGCTGGCTGATCGGTTCCGTTGTCGGTGCACGTATGTTAATCAAAAGTGGTGCGAGACTTGCGGTAGCTATAGGAACGACAGCAGTTGTAATAGGCTCAGTATGGCTTGCCAGCATAAGCGGTCATACCTCAATGTGGATGATTATGGCGCTTACCTTTATTTCGGGACTCGGTTTTGGATTTTCCTTTACTTGTTTTACGATTATTGTCCAATCTACCGTCGCTTGGAACTTGCGTGGAGCGTCAACCGCACTGAACACGTTTATCCGTACATTAGGGCAAACGTTAGGTATAGCAGTGTTTGGTACTTTTTTGAATAGTCACATTGCCCAAGCGGTTCGTCATGCGGGTTCTGAGGTGGCTTCCAAAGTGACTAATGAGGACCTGAACCAATTGTTAACACCGGAAAAGGCGCATCAGCTGTCACCGGATTTGCTTGTCCAATTGCGTCAGTTTTTGGAGAATGGCTTACATAGTGTATTTGTATTATTGGCGGTACTTGCTGTGGCAAGCTGGTTGTTTGTCTGGTTCATGCCAGCGCATCAGTCAACTGCCAATAAGCAGCATGCTACGGAAGAGCAATGTAAACAAGCGAATTAGAGACATTTACCGACAACTATCGGTTGTCGGTTTTTTTCTGATTGTGGAGTAGGAAAAAGTAACCTTGATGTCGAAATCATTGTACAGGGAACTTCTATACACAGATGGAGTATAGATGGAATGCGTTTGATATGTAAAGGAGCATCACCGTTATGCCGCGTACTCTCATGCCTTATCATTCGCTTCGTGCGAGTGTCGTCTGCGCGCTGCTCATCATTCTGGCGGCCATATCCACGCAATACGGCATACAGTATTCATATGGCGCGGAATTTATGATTTGCAGTGCCTTTTTGCTCGTCATTCTTGTATTGTTTGGCTCTTATTGGGCTGCGAGCTCGGCGCTAGTAGTCAGCTTAGGGCTTTACTTCTTCGGGCACGGTTCGATTACGTTGCTGCTGATTGGTCTTGAGTTGATTATGGTCGGATACTTGTACGAACGTAGAAAAGCTCACTTGCTTCTTTGGGACGGCGTGTTTTGGTTTGTGATCGGCGCACCGTTCGCCACATTATTTTTTTACCTGCAGACTGATATTTATAGCTCCGAAGCACTGCTGCAATATTTTATGTTCGCGATGAATGGCCTGCTTAACGCCTTTATTGCAGATATCATCATTACGTATTTTCCGTGGTCGAGGATCATTCCTAACTCGGAGAAGAAGACCGTATCCTTAAGTCAATTACTTACCCACCTCTGTGTTGCAGCCGTATTTATCCCGTTTATGATCAATATGGTGCTGGATAGCCAACAAATGCGTAAAGAGATTGAGACGGATTCGCTTAGTCTGGTAGAAACGCAATCGCGCCTTATGACGGACTGGCTGCAAAATATGAGCCCAAAAGAACAGCAAGGTTTGTATTTACGCTCCATTATTGAGACTGGAAAAGTAGAGGAGAAGCTGAATAGCTACTCGCTTCACAGCCTGTTGAAGATGGCCGTATACGATGAACAAAACCGTATTGTCGGCTCAACGGATCCACGCTGGTTCGACTCTATGAACACGTATAGACCACAAGGAGAAATTGATGAGGTAGCTTTAGTCCTGCTAAGTGACAAAGTATCTCAAAGTACAGCCAATCCTAACGTGGATAAAATGTTCTATCGATGGCTGCCGCCCGAACACCAATATGATTATGACACTAGGCGCTGGAATGATGGCTATTATGTGCTGGAGAAGACGATCAGCAATCATCCGGCCCATCGTGTAATGACGTTTATTCCGATCTCGTACTATTTGCAGGGTACGATTGAGATGTATCTGAAGAAGTTTTTGACGTTGTTTTTGTTATGTGCGTTAGCAGGCGGTATTGCCTTGATGGTTACCCGTTATATCACACGTTCTTTAGGCAATTTGAAAGAAATAACGACAGGCATGCCAACGAAGCTGCTTACGCAGCAGTCGGTTCCGTGGCCTGACAGCAACATTGGTGAAGTGAGGTCGCTTGTGCATAACTTCAAGATGATGTCCGAACGATTGATCGAGATGTTTCGCGAGATGCATCGTATGAATGAGAAACTGCTTGATCAGACCAATATGTTGGAAAAGTCAGAGGAACGACTGCAACAGCTTGCTTACTATGACACACTCACCCAGTTGCCCAATCGCCACTACTTCTCTATTAATTTAGAGAAGGCCATTAAGGCAGCCGAAATTAAATCTTCGCAAATTGTGCTGTTGTTTATCGATCTGGATCGCTTTAAGCACATTAATGATTCGCTTGGTCATAATGTGGGAGATGCGCTGCTCGTAAGAGTCGCTCAGCGATTAAGCGGTTGTATGTCCAAGCTAAGCGGTTCGCACATGTGTGCTCGTTTGGGCGGCGATGAGTTCGTGATCGTACTGGAGGATAGCACAAGGCAAGACGCAAAGACGGTTGCACAGCGTATTTTGTCGCACTTTAGCGACAGCTTCTTTGTGTTGGAACATGAGCTGTATGTCTCGCCAGCAATCGGAATAGCAGTCTATCCTCAAGATGGACAAGAGTTTACGACGTTGCTGAAACATGCGGATACAGCGATGTACGCAGCCAAAGATCGAGGCGGTCAGACTTACATGTTCTATGATCAACTCCATCCCGAACAGCTTCCAGAGCGATCCATGCTGGAAAGCGAGTTACGCAAAGCGATGGAGAGAGATGAGTTGCTGCTCCATTATCAGCCCATTGTAAGTGCTGACGGAGAAGTGACAGCGGTAGAAGCACTTATACGGTGGAATCATCCAGAGCGAGGCTACATCTCACCTGCTCAATTTATTCCGTTAGCGGAGGAAACAGGAATCATTATTCCTGTAGGGGAGTGGGTGCTGCGCACAGCTTGCATTCAGCATAACGCTTGGATGGAGACAGGGAACATGCCGTTGTTTGGTCTATCCGTAAACGTGTCGCTCCGGCAGTTTTTGAATCACGACTTTGTAGCAATGGTGGACCGAATTTTAAGAGAAACCAGTTTTAATCCGCATCATCTGATTTTAGAAATAACGGAAGGTTACGTGCACAAGCATGTGGAACAAGCTAATTATGTACTCCGACAACTGAAGAAACGTGGCATCCGGATTGCGGTAGACGATTTTGGCACAGGTTATTCCTCATTAAGCCGCTTAAAAACGTTGCCTATACATGTCCTTAAGATGGACAGGTCATTTGTTCGTCACTTGCAGCATGATCAAGCGAATGCCTCGATTGTACAAGCGGTTATTCAGATGGGGCAAAGCATGAATCTGAAAGTGATGGCCGAGGGTGTAGAGACAATTGAGGAACTGATCCATTTGAAGTCGCTTCATTGTATGCAATATCAAGGATATCTCATCAGTCCACCGCTTGCAGCGGATGAATTTGCCGCTCGGTTTCATGAGTTTTCGGTTGTGGAAAGGATACTCGGAGCGGCGCAACTTGGGGGTTGAAACGGTATGACTCATGCAAGGTTGTTACGAGGGTATGGTTGGATAAGCTTCTTTATACTGGTTTTGCTCCTAACAGGATGCAGAACAGAGAAGATTTCGACGCTGCCTGTAGAGAATGTCAGTGCATCAGATGTTCAGCCTCCACAAGAACTGACGGTATGGTGTTATGGTGATAGTTGTGCCGATTTTGCGAGTAAGTTTGAACAAGAGAACAAGGGTGTTAAGATTAATGTCAAACGTTTTACCTACAATGATCATGCGCAAACGTATTTAGATGCTATGGTCAAGGGGAAAGCACCTGATGTCATGGAAGTGGAGAATACGTTTCTGGGTGAATTTAATGCTATTGAAGGCATCGTAAATTTGTTGGAGGAACCGTTCAGAGCAGATTTGCTAAAGGCTACCGTTGCTCCAGCACTGTGGGATGCGACGTTATCTTATGACGGGACCAGACTGATTGCTTTGCCCGTTGCCTCTTCACCCAGGGTCACGTTCTATCGAAAAGATATTTTGGAGAAGTACGGCTTTCCCTCAGAGCCAGAGGCGTTGGGGCGTTATATGGAGGACCCTGAGCGGTGGCTGAATATGGCCATTAAGCTGCGTAAAGAAGGAATCTTCATTACGCAGTGGGATGCGGACCCTATGGAATTGTACGAGACAACAGTACCTCAATTTGATAGTAGTATGAGATTTAACCGCAATAATGAAGTTATTCGACAGGGGCTTGAGTTGTCCCAAGAGGTTAACCGCAGAGGGCTTGATGCTAATATCGGATTATGGACAGAGCTAGGAGAGCAAGCCTTACAATCAGGCAAGCTGGCGATGGTATACCTTGGCACATGGGGAGAACTGCAATTAGAACAGTGGGCCCCTAAGACAACTGGACTATGGCGTGTAACACGTTTGCCCTTTAATCTTTATGGATATTCTGGATCTACATCTTTGATGTTATCAGAACAATCCAAAAATAAGCCGCTCGCGTGGAAATTTATGTACTCTATGTTTATGGGGATGGATGGTAACGCTACGGTAGCCGCGCATTTGCCTTCTAGGAAGACTGTATTAGATCGGAAATACAGCAGTAATTTCCTCGGGGGCCAGTATTCAAACGAGCTGTACATGGATCTGGCTATGAAGATGAGAGAATACAAGCCGACACCACTTGATGTGGTGGCTAATGAGTGGTTCCGTGTGGCTAAGCTAAAAGCGATTGAATTTAATATGTACCCTGCAACAGCTTTAAAGACGATAAACGATGAGATTAATGTAAAGCTAGAAGAATCCAGACGGATCTTGTTGGCACGTCTAAATAAACGACGATAAGCGCGTTAACGCGAACGATGTAAATTCGTACCATCGTCGGTATAGGATAAACTTCTGTTTAAGTAGACTGCAATAACGTTACAGCCTAAAGAGCCGGTATAACTACCGGCTCTCGCTGTTGAGATTAAGATCCCGATTTGTTGTTGGTGCATCCAAGTCGTTCAGCTTGCAGCCCCAGTTTCTTTAATAAGGCAATCGCCTGCTGCTTCTCATCCAGCGTAAGGCCGCTTAGTGCTCGACGAAGCATGACTGCCTGACGTGGGAAAATACGCTCCATCATGTTACGACCATCTGCTGTCAATTCCGCGAAGATAACACGGCGATCTTTGGCGCTCGGGTGACGCTCCAGATACCCATTTCGCTCTAGCTTATCGATGACATAAGTTACATTGCCGCTTTGCAATAACAGCTTGGAGCCAATCTGTTGAATGGGTTGCGGGCCTTTATGATAGAGCATTTCAAGTACGGCGAAATCAGTTGGGTTAAAACCTTCATGTTTGCAACCGGCTGCGGAATGATCAGACACACTTTTAAATGCTTTGGAAAATACACGGAACAAATGTAAAGATGCTTCGGTTTCTCGGTCAATACGCTCATGCATAGTAATCCCACCTTACTCGAATGGTTACGATTTCATGATAGTACGAAATTAAATTTTGTAACGTAACATTAATCACATTTGTGAAAGATTGAACACAATAAATTTAAACTTTTTTAATTTGTTTGATTTTTGGTCAGATTATGAATGCGAAATCTCACATTTAAGGAGGATTATGAGGATGCAAAATAGGATGAAGGCATGTTTAGTTGGAAGTGATCATGACTTATACTGGGGGGATTGGGAAAAGCCAACATGTGGTCCCGATGAATTGTTAGTCCGAATTTATGCAACGGCCGTCAATCGGGCAGATCTATTACAGAAGCGTGGCAAATACCCAGTACCGCCAGGCGCTTCTCCCATTCTTGGCCTTGAAATGGCAGGCACGATTGAGGAAGTAGGAGCAAATGTCGTGAATTGGCAGGTTGGTGAACGAGTAGCAGCGCTTCTCTCAGGTGGCGGATATGCACAATATGTAGTAATCCCACAAACGATGGCGATTCACATACCCGATCAATTGTCGCTGGAGCAGGCTGCTGGTATTCCTGAAGTTTTTCTGACGGCTTATTTGAACGCTTTTAAGTTAGGCGGACTACAGGCGGGAGAGCGTATTCTTGTGCATGCAGCAGCAAGCGGTGTAGGTACGGCAGCTGTTCAACTGGCGAAAGCCGCAGGTGCTCACGTGTATGCAACTGTCGGTACAGATGAGAAGGCGGAGGCAGTGAGGAGACTTGGCGCAGATTGCGTTGTAAACTACCGTCATCAATCGTTTAAAGAGACCATTCAACAAGAAACAAATGGGCATGGAGTAGAGCTTATCCTAGATCCCGTAGGGGCCTCTTACTGGCAAGATAACGTGGACAGTTTGGCGTATGATGGTCGCTTCGTGTTGTATGGTGCGCTTGGCGGCGCCAAGATTGACTCGTTTGATCTTATGGCGGTCATGCTGAAGCGGGTTCATGTTATAGGAAGCACCTTAAGAGGGCTCCCTCTGTCCCGAAAGGCAGCATTAACAGCTAATTTTGTCGAATGGGCGCTGCCTTTATTTAAGTCAGGGCAGTTGCAGCCGATTATCGATTCTGTCTGGGATGCAGAGGAAGTTAATGAAGCGCATGCCCAGATGGAGAGAAACGCCAACATTGGCAAGCTGATTATATTGACTCCGTGATGTTAGAAGGGGTCTGGTTGGTTTGAATTATAATATTTGCTTGTGCACTAGGCAAAAGTCTGCTCATTATGTGCCCTTGATGAATTATATGTAAGGGTACATCAATACCGCGCTTGAGCGGCTGCGGCAGGGGGCTCGGTACTATTGAATTACGTTCTGGGAATATTCTATGTGAATCGTTTGGATTTATTGTATAAGGCACTTTACAGTGTTCAAGCGTATTGGCCTCATGTAATTGTGATTGATAATTCTTGGAACAAGGAGTTGCGGTCCGCGGTGGCTATCCCGAAAGGGGTTACCGTATATGAGCCGCCGATCCCGTTGTCGCATAGCCAATCACAAAATATGCTTCATTACTGGGGCAAGGAACAGAATTGCGACTTTGTGATGTATATGCATAGTGATGCTGAAGCGGAGAGCGGCACACCTGAACTGTTTCTAAAACGTCTAACGTGTCTAATGGAGGACGGGACGAAGTGGGGGGCAGCGAACACATATTTCGACACCTTGGCTGCATTTTCTATGAAAGCCATTCAATCCGTCGGTCCTTGGGATCAGAACTTGCCGATGTATTACTCCGATATTGATTGGTTCAGAAGGATGCGTCTCTGTCACTATGAGCTGATTGAGACGTTGCTTCCGGTTAAGCATCATAATGATGGAGCTTCTACGGTGAAATCAGACGTGTATTTGTTGCATGTACACGAGGTGACATTTCCTCTATATCAGGATTATTATATAAGAAAGTGGGGCGGCGGCATGGGACAAGAGACATTCTCCCTAGCGTTTGATCGTTTCCCCCTTAATCCAGTCCCCGATTATTTGGCTGACCGTTAACGTCTGCCTCTATGCGAAGTATAGTGACGGGGACAAACGGATGGTTATAGAGGAGGATCGTGTATGAGCATACTTAAAGTCAATTTGGAGCAAGCAGGGTACGATGCTCAGGAAATGAAGATCCATCAGATTAGCTTTGACGTGCAGCCTGGTGAATTGGTAGGCATAATCGGGCCAAATGGGGCTGGGAAAAGCACTGCCATTAAGTCGATACTAGGTACTATGAGGCATGTTAAAGGCAGCGTCAGCTTTGGTCAAGACGGGAAAGGCAAATATGCTTATGTGCCAGAACAGCCCATCCTGTATGATACGATGACATTATGGGAGCATCTTGAGTTAGCAGCCGCCGCCTATAATATGTCTGCGGAGCAATTTAAAGCTCGAGCAGACGAGCTTCTTACCCGCTTTCAGCTTAATGATGTCGTCCATCATTATCCGACAAGCTTCTCCAAAGGCATGCAGCAGAAGTTGATGTTGATTATTGCCTTTATGTTGCAGCCTTCACTTTACATTATTGACGAGCCCTTTGTAGGTCTGGACCCGCGAGCGACCAAACGATTTTTGGACATGCTTTATGAGGAGCGGGTAAGGGGAGCAGGGGTGCTAATGAGTACCCACGTGCTTGATACGGCTGAACGAATATGCGATAGGTTTATTCTAATTCATCAAGGTCGAATTGTGGCACAAGGGACGTTTGAAGAAATAAGAGAACAGAGCAGCCTGCCGGCGGGTACGTTGATGGACTGCTTCGAGGTATTAACATGATGCGGCCGTGGCCGCTGGTGTTTCGACGTTGGCGCTTGAATCTGAACTATCAATGGAAAGCCCTGCGTATCGTGATGGATTGGACAGTTATGTTGTATATAATTGTACCCGCTTTGCTGCTCGGCTTTAAATTTTATTATGGCTGGTGGACAGAACCCGTTGTTATTCCGTCACAAGCAGTATTTCAGACGTTATGGATTTACCCGTTTTTTGTACCCATTCTGATGTCACGTGTTCGAACATGGTCGGAAGGCGGGGACATTTTGTTTCTACGTCAGCACCCCGTCTGGTATGAGACATTTGTTCGGTTTGGCTTGTTAGAGCTTGCCGTGAGGCAGACGCTGCTGACAGGTGCTGTGACCTTGCTTTTGTTGCCTTGGCTTCTTTATGGATATCATTTTGAAGTCGCAAGTGTAGTGATGTTAGTGCTCCTTACAGGATTGGTTGGCTGTATGCATGCACTCATAAGTAATCAGATTACTGTACGTATAAGTGGCTGGAAGAAGGTTGTATGGATTTGGGTATGGAATGTGGCTATGTTGCTAGCTTTTCGATACATAATGATTTCCACGTTGTCGTACTTGCTCGCAAGTGCAGTGATTGCCGTGCTGCTCATCCTGTGTACATATGTGTTGGCTAAATGGCGCATCCATGTCCGATATACATTCGACAGAGATGTAGATGTAGAGACAGCCTTTAAGATGAAGCTGACAAGTCTGCTGTTAAAACAAGCGCTTGGCAAACAACCTAGACTGAAACGTGGCAAGAAGCCGCTGCTGTTTCCTCATTCAGGGTACTGGAGGCCGCTTAATACCGCAGGTGAGCGAATAGGTGCTATCGCCGTAAAGACGATGTGGCGGAGCAGTGTTCATCTCCTATTTTATGGCCAACTTATTGGGGTAGGTATGATTGCACTGTTTATAGTGACGTTAAAGGCGGTATCCTTGTTGATGCTCGTTTTCCCAGTGCTGTGTGCGATTTTGGGATACTGGCTGAATTCCTATTGGCGGGAGCTAATAGGCAGTGAAGTGTGGAAGATGTATGCCTTTGATAGGGAACAAGTTCAGATTGGAGCCTCTCATTTTGTGAAAATAAACGGAATAGTGCCTGGTATTCTGTGGGGTGCGGCTTCCGGCTGGCTCATATCACCTGTGGCGGGCATCTTATATATGGTAGGAGGTGCTATTGCATCGTCCTTTATATCCCACATGGTAATGATGATGCGCGGCTACAAACTGAAGGAAGATTATAAGGTGGAATGAAGGCCATCGTGAAGATGAACGAGCCACAGCAGCATGATCTTTTCCTGATACGGGTATAGTAACACCATCCAGTATCAAGTAGGAGGGGTTTTCATGCAGCAGGCTGTAATCAGATTTCAATTTAGCGATGCTCACAGCACCGCACTGGCGTATGATACATTGGACGAGTTGGGTTATCATCCCGTCAAGGAGGCTGCGGTTAACCAGCTTCATATTCATGTGGAGAGGCAGGATATTACGTCTGCATTGGAAATCGTCGAGGCGCATGGCGGTCAACTAATAGAGCAAGCTGAGATGACTGAAATGAGTGTTATAAACGATGCCTACGGAATGGACATTATCCCGATACCTGCCCATGTGGTGAATGAAGATTGGATTCATCATGATGCATATGTACAAATTGACCCTAGAGAAGACGATTTGTCCCATCGTGATGAGGAGACGCGAGGTTGGTCAGATGAGGAATCAACGAATCACTTTCAAGGTGGGATTCACCTGTAGCCCCTGTTAACCAATAGAGCCGGAAAGATTCACTTGTTCCGGCTCTCTGCCTATTACTTAAATGGACATCTATTTCGCCGCGCTCATGCCGGCGGTATATCCTGTTACAAATGCGGCTGTAATGTTGTATCCTCCTGTATAGCCGTGGATATCAAGTATTTCACCGCAGAAAAATAGGCCGGCTGTAAGGCGTGATCCCATCGTTTTAGGATCAAGCTCTTTCAGATGGATTCCCCCACCTGTTACAAATGCTTCTTCCAAGGTGCGGGTTCCGCTAGCTTTTAGCGGAAATGCCTTAATATGCTGACACAGGAGCGTCCATGCCTGTTTAGGGACGTGATCAAATGTGATGGATTCGTCAATGTCAGTCATGCTAAGCAGCAACGCAACCATTCGTTCTGGAACGATCTGCTTTAAAATGTTCTTGATCGCTTTTTTAGGTTCTTGCTTCCACAAGGCAAGCGCTTCTTGACTCAGCGCATCAAGTGACAATTGGGGCTTGAGATCGATTGTTAACTGTACGGTCTCGCGGCCGGTGCGTTTACGTTCCTTCACGACGAACTGGCTACAGCGCAGCGCGGCTGGACCAGACAGTCCGAAGTGGGTGAAGATCAAATCACCTTCATGTTCCACTACTTTTTTACCTTTCTCATTCCACACAGCGATGCGGATATCTCGTAATGAGAGCCCTTGCAGCACTCGATCACGAATAAAGGAAGTATTCGACGTTAAGGGAACCTCTGTTGGATATAGCTCTGTTATCGTATGACCAGCAGCTTCCGCCCAAGGATAACCGTCACCTGTTGAGCCTGTGTGCGGAACAGATTTACCACCTGTTGCGATCACCACGGAATCTGCCCGTAGACAAGAGCCGCTCTTTAGTCGGACACCACGGACAGCGTTGTTCTCATAGAGAACTTCTTCAACAGGTTCGTTTGCTCGCAGTACCACGCCAAGTCTGACCGCTTCGCCAATGAGAGCATCCACGACAGTTTTGGCTTTGTCCGACACGGGGAACATGCGCCCGTTGTCCTCTTCTTTTAAAGCTATTCCCAAACGCTCAAAGAAAGAAATGATTAGATCAGGATTAAAATGCTGGAA
This sequence comes from Paenibacillus taiwanensis DSM 18679, assembly GCF_000425125.1. GTDB lineage: Bacteria > Bacillota > Bacilli > Paenibacillales > Paenibacillaceae > Paenibacillus_B > Paenibacillus_B taiwanensis. Next base: position 154,223 of record NZ_AULE01000031.1, on the reverse strand, counting down.
CGCACTATGCAGAAAGCGGCCGTTACCAGGTATGTGACGGATGAGCTCATCGAGCGGCTTGTTGTTTGTAACGTTGCAGCGACCACCACCTGATATGGCCAGCTTGCGCCCTAATTTATCTCCTTTATCAATAAGCAGTACTTTAGCTCCATGCTCGGCAGCTGAGATTGCGGCCATCAGCCCAGAAGGACCGCCTCCAATAACTATAACTTCAGTTTGTTGCATCGTAATCTCCTTTTACGGTAATTCGCCATGATTAATGATTCTTGTCTTATTGTATCCTTGTGTAGATTGAATGCAACCACGGTTTAATAAAAATATACTAAAAGTTAATCGATAACAATTGTTTAACTAGCAGTAGTATGCTTTAATCTAAGCGACAGAGGAAGAAATAACCAATTTAATATGGAGGAGTCGTGTATGTTTGTTGCTTTAAAGGAGACCGTATTGCAAGTTTTTATTGCCTACATACCCGCTTTTTCCTGCCAACTGTATACGATGAAACCAGAGCGTATATCAAAGTCCCATATCAATATAGGAGTTTTTTCATCCTTTTCTGTACTGTTGTGTATGATGTTGTCATTTTACTATTTTGCAGAGACAGCGCAGCCTTTTGATTTTCGGTTAATTCCTTACATGCTAGGTATCCTTTATGGAGGCTATCGTATTGGGGGGCTCGTATCAGCGCTTTATTTTTTTATGCTGCTCGGATTTCCAGAAGCTTATTTTTCATACTCGATATGGAGTGATGCTCTTGTTTATTTAACGCCATTTCTATTTATGTATGTTAATAAATTCGCACATTCGAGCGCCCGACAACGGATGATAATCGTTATGAATTTTGCTTTGCTTGGTATGGCGCTGTATTTCATTCATTATGTATATGTCCTGTGGGAGAGTCGAGTTAAACTAGACATGGACGTATTTTTGTTTATGGCGATGTTTGGTGCGGTGTTTTTGCTGGCAGCGTGTACCGTTGTGCATTTTATAGAGAGTGCGCGCGAAAAGGCTTATTTACAGCAGAGCTACTTATCCATATGGCGGCAATATAGACAGGAGGCACAGAAGCTGCATCAGGTTATTGATGCAACACCATTAGGTGTTATTGCGGTTGATGCCAACGCTCGTATTACGGCTGTTAATCAATCGCTGCTCCACACGCTTCGTCAAATTAATCCACATTATGATGCTTCAAATATAATCGGGCAAGAGTATGGACAATATTTTGCTGACAATCAATTTTGGGAAACGGATAATTTACTAGTATACCGTGTGCTGCGTGGTGAGTCGATGCAAAGCGAAATGCTCACCGTAGGCGAACGGACTTATCTGACGCGTGCGTCATCGATGCGAAATCAGGAGACTGGGGAAATAGTAGGCGCCGTTGGGATGATGCACGACATTACGGAGCTTGTTCAGCTGCGGGCTGAAATGGGCAATATGGAGCGGTTAAGCCTAGTTGGTCAAATGGCGGCTAGCATTACACATGAAATACGTAATCCAATGGCGGTCGTGCGTGGTTTTATTCAGTTGATGAAGCAGAAAAGTCCAGGGCATCTGGAGGATTATTATACGATCGTCATGGAGGAACTGGACCGAGCAAACAGCATCATTAATGACTTTTTGTCGCTTGCGCAAAATCGAATTGTAGAGAAGGAAAGTATTTATTTACATGAGTTAATTATTAATATTTCTCCTCTTTTGTGGGCTGATGCGAACTTGCGCGGACAAGAAATTAAGCTGGAACTTGCAGAGGAACTGCCCCCACTTTTATTAAATCCGAAGGAAATGAAGCAGTTGCTGTTGAACTTGGCTCGCAACGGCATGGAAGCGATGACGGATAAAGGAACGTTAACGATTAGGACTAGGTATTGCAACGGTCATATTGAGCTGCTCGTTCAGGATACCGGAACCGGTATACCAAAAGCGATTGTGGATAAATTGTTCGAGCCTTTTTATACAACGAAAGCAAAGGGTACAGGCTTGGGCCTGCCGCTCTGTTTAAGTATTGTAGAACGGCATGAGGGTGTCATTCGGGTGGAAACGAAGGAAGGTGAAGGAACGACCTTCATAGTAGCTTTTAAAGCTGAGGCTAGCGAGCAGGATACCGTTGCTTCTGCTGCTGTATAACAAGGCAGGTATGGCCCTAATTATGGTAGTATAGAGTCATATATATGTTAGCGGAGGTCAGTCATGGAAGTCATTCAGTTCGGTTCGTTCACATTACAATGGAGTATGCTTGTGCTGCTCGTCAGTCTAATCTTCGGGATCGTGGCGATTGCGTTGCGCCTAAAGATGGAAAATGTACCTGTGAAGCCTTGGACAGAGTGGGCAAGCACTATTTTTGTCTGTATATTGTTAAATGAAAAGTTTGGTTATTTATGGGATTCACCATCCATTATATGGAATCAGACCAAAGCGCTTTTATTTCTAAGCGGCACGTCTATTAATGGCAACATCCTACTAATTATCGGTTTGATAGCTTGGACGATTACCTATATACGTAAACATCAACTCCGTTACGGCTTACTATTGGATGTAGCCGCACATGGCTTGCTGATGGGACTTGCTGTGTATGGATTTATGTATGCCTATTCAGGTGCACCTGCTCCCTACTTGACACCGCTCCCTTTGCCAGCAGTGATGGCGGTTTCACTGCCGCCGTTTGAATCGATTATGAGCTTGCTGCTGCTAGTTGGACTATGGCTGCGCAAGCGGGAACTGGGCAGCTATGCAGATGCCCAGCTAGCGGCACTCGTTGCTGGTGTCATAGGCATGCTGCTATCCTATCTGTTTCCAGATGATAAGCCTATAGTGGGCTTAACTGCGCTACAATGGGTGTCCATTGTTATGCTTGTTGTGGCATACGTCATTACACGTACGCGTGAGCGAGTGGCAGCCGTTTGTGTAGAGGCTGACGTTGTTACGAGCGAAGCTTCTCCGTGGCCTCTTGGGGAACATGAGGCAGCAGATGAAAAGAGCGGTAAAATCGGATAATCCGTCTGTAGCAAGCACATAATAGCTGAGACTATATGACGGAAAGGAGGCTATCTGATATGACACAAGATTCCAAGGAACAACAACAGCAAGCAAATCGCAGCACGAAGGCAAATGGTGGTACAGGTAACAAGAAGCTGAATGGTCCTAACCGTCCATCAACGTAAGTGGAAGTAGTTGGCTTCCTTCTCTTGCTTTTCACTCCTGAGCATGGTTACAATATTACCGATAGGTCACGATGAGGGCGTTCTATCGGATTATATTTTATTTAGGAGTGAATGTGGATGTCAATGTCATTTGAGCAATATATGCAGGATATGGTTCAACCGATGCGTGAGGAATTAACAAGAGCGGGTATTGTCGAACTTCGCACAGCGGCAGAAGTGGAAGAGAAGCTTCCTACAGCAAAAGGCACTTCATTGGTAGTTGTGAACTCGGTGTGCGGCTGCGCGGCTGGTCAATGCCGCCCAGGTGTTCGTAAGGCATTGGAGAATGACGTTACTCCAGATCATTTGTTTACCGTATTTGCTGGTCAAGACAAGGAAGCAACGGCTAAGGCGCGTGAATACTTTGCGCCATATCCACCGTCTTCTCCTTCGATTGCACTGATGAAGGATGGCGAACTGGTCCACTTTATCGAACGTCTCAGCATTGAGAACCGTTCAGCAGAAGAAATTGCCGCAGAATTGTCAGCAGCATTTGATCGTCATTGTCGCTAAGCACAGTTTAGCGCCTACACCCCGCGCATCGTTTGCATGCGCGGGGATTTTTGCACCATGAACATGGAAGGAGTATGACAGATGAGCTTGCAAGAGGAGATTGTAAAGCGTTTTGGTGTGCAGCCTCAGATCAATGAGGCGACAGAAGTACGCAAGCGTGTTGATTTTCTGAAACAGTACGTGAAGCAATCGGGAACGTCTGGTCTGTTAATTGCGATTAGCGGGGGAATTGACAGTGCTGTAGCCGCAGCGCTTTGTAAGCAGGCGACAGATGAATTAGCAGCGGAGAGTGGTCAGCCTTACATGACGCTTGGCGTATTTCAGCCTTACGGTGAACAGGTTGATATTGCAGACAGCTATGCGGTTGCGGAGGCTTTTAAGCTCCAGCATACCGTAGAGACCAACGTACAAGATGCTGTAAACGAAATTGCGCTGGAGACGGAGCAGGCGTTTAAACAGCTAGGCAATTATCGTCATATTAGTATTCCTGGCAAAGGGAATGTGAAAGCACGGATTCGCATGGTGACCCAATATGCGCTTGCATTTGATCTGAATTTGCTTGTAGTAGGTACGGATCATGCCTCTGAGGCATTAACGGGCTTCTACACGAAGTGGGGGGACGGCGCTGTAGATATTACGCCATTATCTTCTCTTAATAAGCGTCAAGTTCGCCAGTTGGCTCGTTATGTTGGCGTACCTGACAGTGTGATCGACAAAGCGCCTACTGCTGGATTGTGGGAGGGTCAAACGGACGAGAAAGAGCTTGGCATTACATACGATGAAAATAGTGATTATTTGGAAGGTAAGCCGGTCAGCGATGAAACACGTGAGAAGATCGAACGTCAATATCGTAAAACGGAGCATAAGCGTTCAGCAATCCCAGGAATCTAGTTAAGTACAAATGGGGGATCGTGCAATCTTCATTCAAATGGAGATTAGCAGATGCCCCATTTCTGTTTTTAGACCGTATATTCCGTACCTCTTATTGCATTCCTCATATAATAATATGAGGAATGCAAGTTGGATCAGCCTTGTAAGAGGAGGTGCAGAATGAAGTCATATATCCTATACTGTAATTGCCATGCCAAGCCGCTGCGTAAATTTTTAGAAACTTCGCTTACTTTTAGTCGAAATTATCAGATGGTAGATATTCCATTTATTCAGGATTGCCCACGTACAGGCTTAGCTCCTGAGTTGCTTCACCGCTGCGACTTGTTTATTTATATGCGCACAAGTGATGCGTTTGGGCCTAATTTATCAACAGATTATTTACTAGGTCAATTGCCACAACACTGCATGCGCATCAGTATAGGCAATAGCTATTTTACCCCTTACTATCCTCAACTTACTGCTAATAACAAGGAGCCGCAATTTGCCTATCCCGATCAAAACATCATTCGAATGCTGCGAGAGGGGAAGAGCAGACAAGAGATTATGAAAATAGTGTCTGATGAGGATTTCTATACAGAGGCTGAGCTAGAGGGGCTGTATGCTGATTTTATGTACAACTTTAGAATAAGAGAGATAGGTTTGGATATTCCGATCGCTCCATTTATAGACAGCTACTATCAGCAACTCCACCTATTTAGTACGATATGTCATCCACGGACTGATATTATAAGAGCAATCGCCAAAAACATACTGCAAGCTATTGGCATTCCCCCCCATGAGGTTGCGCCATATGTCAATGGCGGGGATTTTACGGATTTGATCTCTCCTATTTATCCCTCGGTGATCAAACATTTGAAGCTGCAATTTGCTATAGGCGATGCCCCTATTTATGCGTTAGATTACACGCGGCTTAACTTTGAGCAGTACATGCATCGTTATATCACTTATCACCAGAGCCAACTGGCGATTCGGGAGTAAGGTATAACAAACAGGCTCTCTACCGCTTGAATAAGGAGAGCCTATTTGTCTAGCCCCTATTTTTGTGCTACATCGCTTCCGCGTGTGGAATGTCGGATGTGCCACTCCAAAATAACGCCTCCAGGCGCGGCTTACATCCTGAGCCAACTGGGCACTGCTGATGCAGTAACAGCATTAACTTCGTGCAGGCTTGTTCCAGCATGGCCTCTGTGGACGCGATAACAAGCAGTCCCTTTTCGGGTGAGAAGGTGATCAAAATCTCGTCCTCCGTCAGATCCCGCTTGAGTCGAAAAGGCGAATCCTGATGTTTTAATTGCGCAGTTGTACTTATTTGAATCGTTTCTTTAGGGGACAGTGCTATCTCAATAAAGGGAGTATGAGAAATACGGACAGCATTAAATGTAAGCGTTGTCAATGTGTGCTGCAATTTATGAATAATAGTGGAAATACGTCCTGCTAATGGGGACGCGGCAATAATCGTCATGCCCATCGTGACTCCTCCTCGCTTTCTGCCTGCTTGCTTGAGCGGCCTCTTCTTCCTGATCACCATGTGATAGGTAAACATAAGATTATCCGTATAATAACAGATTACATCAGAACCACAAGCGACAGATTTGTGACGGGACGAGGGATGAGTATTGATGGCAAGGGGCCGAGGTTTGGCCCCCTATATGCCAGATAACACCAGACTTACATCTGCAATTGCTCATGCGTCTGCAACTGCTCACGTATCCATGTGGCCGTGGTCTGTATAGCATCGTCCAATGCCTCTGTTGCGCCTACAAAAGGATGAACCGTATTAAACGTATGTCCGGCGTGCGGGACCGTATGCCAGCTTGCGCGGACATAACGTTCTACAAGTTGAGCAGAGCCGTCACGGAAGCCTGGCAGATCATCAGAGCCTTGGACGAGCAGCAGCGGGAAGGAGGCACTGGATATACGGCCGATCAAGTCGTACCGTGCTTGGTGCAGCTCCAAATCGTGCAGCAAGACGGCATCCAGAGGAAGTGCTTCACCAGTTCGCGCGTTTAGAACTTGTGAGCGTCCAGTGCGGCGTAGTTCTTCTTTTTGGGAATCGGAATAAATATCCATATTCGTAACCCCATTCCATGATATGACACCCGTCAGTTCGGTTGGATGATCGAGCGCATACAGGATAGCTGTTGCGCCTCCCCGGCTGTGGCCCAGAACGAATAGAGGGACATCATTGAACGAGGTTGCCGTACGATGTGCCAAAGGGGATGCTAGGGACGGATTGCTTTGTTTGGTCGTTGCAATGGTTTCCTGTTCGAAATGCAGGTGTGATGCAGTCGCTTCCGCTTTGGCTTGCTCAAGTGAGCTGTAAAATTGGTCAGTACGAATGAGGTTTAAAAGCGCTGTTAAGTCCTCTTGCTCACGTGTATACGAATTAACGGCAAATTTCTCAGGTTCGCTAAAGGTCAGTAAATCACTACCAATGCCGTTATGGGAAAAATTAAAGCATACCGTTGTTAGACCCGTCTTCTCAGCGAGCTGTGCTGCGGCATAAGGAAAGAATCCCCAGTCTTTAAACCCTTTAAAACCATGACAGATGACGAGCACGCCCGATTGTGGAGCAGCCCCCGAGCTTAAATGGGGTATATGAACGTCTCCTCTAATTACGCTGACGAGCGGCTTTTCGCGATTCATATCAAGCTGAAAAGAATATCGCATAATAAACTCCTCCTTAAGCGTGTTGTGAACAGCTATTAGCGTAAACGTGATGATTACGAAGATTGTAACACAGTTGTGGGCAAGCAACCCCTTTTAAATAGATGAAGCATAGAAATTGACAACAGCAAACGCTACATGTATTATGTGTATTAAGTGTACTAGTTGATATAGTACACTATCTTGCGGATAAGGAAGTGGCTCGTTGCTTCAGTAGCTTCAAGAGCTAGACAGATCCTGCTTGTAGACGGGAAGGTAGGGTCAAGCTGGGAATCGTTTAAAGAGTAAGGCCAGTCAGTATCTGTTTGTACGAATGTAATGGAAACATTATGTGCAGGAGCAAGTAATGAATAGTTGGTAGTCAAGGGATACGTAAAAGGTACAGTAAGTGTAAGAGAGGAGGTAGCGCATGATTCGTCTTCAAGAGCGTGGCACAACCCCTATCTATGAGCAGATTGTCGAACAGATGAAGGCACTGATTGCCAAAGGAGCGATGAGGACAGGGGAGAAAGTGCCTTCTGTTAGGGAGCTGTCCTCAACGCTGCTCATTAATCCGAATACGGTTAGTAAAGCCTATCAGGAGCTAGAGCGTCAGGGGGTCATTCAGACGATACGAGGAAAAGGTACTTTTGTGGCAGAGCCAGATGCTCCACGTATGGCCGTTGAGCGGAATGAGGCGTTACAGGAAGAGGTGCGGCGCTTAGCGGTGGAAGCCAAGCATCTCGGGTTAAAGAGAGAACAATTTGTAGAGATGATTACGCGGGAATGTGATTTTTTATGGGGGGATGGACATGCTGCGGATTGAATCCGTACATAAGAAGATTGACGATAAGCAGGTGCTGTCCGGTGTGTCGTTGTGTATTCAACCAGGTACGATTATCGGCTTGATCGGGCGGAACGGAACCGGCAAGACTACCTTGATGCGGACGATTGTTGGTATTTATGATCCAGATCAAGGCCAGGTGATGATCGATGACATCAACGTACATAAGCGTGCACAATCGAAAAAAGATGTTGTGTTTATTCCGGATTCACCAGTAGCTTTAGAAGGGTACACGCTCCAGCAGTGTGCTCAATTGTTCGGTCGTATTTATCCGAACTTCGACGGCTTTTTCTTTCTTGAAGCGATGGAACGGTTCCAATTGCCCGTTGGCAAGCCGGTGCGCTCCTTATCAAAAGGGATGAAGATGCTCTTTAGTACCGCACTGGGGCTTGCGACCCGTGCCCGTGTAATTATGCTTGATGAGCCGACAAATGGAGTTGATGCGGTCGCCAAGAAGCATTTGCTAGCGCTCATTATGGAATCGGTCACACCAGACAGCGCTATTTTGATCTCGTCTCATATGCTCCATGAGTTGGACCGGATCGCAGATACAGTCGTACTGCTGCGCGACGGTCGGACTGATGAACAGTGGACACTTGAGGACTTGCGCAGTCAAGTACGCAAGCTGCAAGTTGTGTTCGCCGAGCAAGAGCCTCCGGCTTGGCTTCAGCAGGAGCAAGTCCACGTGCTTCAACAGGTAGGGCGTGTTTTTACCGTGCTTATCGAGTCGGAACAATTGTACGGCACATTGCGGCAGCAAGATACGCTGTTAATCGAGGAGCTTCCGCTCACATTGGAAGATTGGTTCAGTTGGAAGTCGGGAGGTGACGGTGATGTGGCTTAGATGGTTTCCCTCGGGGCTGTGGGCAAAGGAACTGCGACAGGTTAGGCTCATGATGTGGGCGATGCTGGTGATGGGGCTGTTTGTATTGCCGATTCCACATATGAACAAATGGATGTTAGACTCCTCTGATCGTGTGGAGGATGCACTAATATTTATACAAGAACATGGAATGTATTATAATGAATACAGCCTCATTAGTCTCCGGATTATATTATGTTTGTTAGCTGCGATACTAGCTATTTGGCAGCTTGGGTTTGAACGACGCTCTGGTATTCAAGAGTTTACATTTTCTCTACCTTACTCACGCCTGCACATTTTCACAACAAAGTTTCTAGTAGGGATGAGCTTTATTACGATGGCGGTGCTCGTTAACGTCGTCATTGATGTTGTTGTGCTTTACAACACAGTTGCCGAGCCTTACGTACAATGGGATCATTACACCAACAATGTTGTCGTCTGTTTACTTGTGGTGTATTCTGCATATGCAGTATCCTTGTTTATCGGCACCATTAGCGGGAGTTGGGTGTCTCAGCTTGTTTTTTCCTTTATTATGCTGCTCTTACCCTATTTTTTAGTTTTACAGTTTAGAAAGCTGATATCTGCGTTTAGCATTTTTCATGACAGCTATTATCAAATTGAAAATTTGTTGCCGGATACCAATCAGTGGTTGAATGGTTATCATGGCAATTACAGTTGGTTCAACCTGCTGTTGCTAACCGTACTCGCATTTGCGGGAGGTTTATACGCCTACTCCAGAAGTCGAGCCGAAAACAATGGCAAACTTGTTATTTTCCCAGTATGGGAAACGGTGCTTAAGATTGGCTTTACGTTATGTGTCGCACTGCTTGGCGGCTCATTCTGCTACGAGAGCATTTACCAAGGACGGATTGGGTATACCATCGGTTTCCTAGTAGCGGGGCTGATAGGTTATGTTCTGATTAGGACATTATCACGTATGAAAATAAAACTGTAAGTGAATTGACAGGGCTGGCCGAAAAGTCTCAAACTAAAAAAGTTGGGCAGAAAAACGTCATGTTTTCCGTCCAACTTTTTTGGTTCTTATGCTTCTGCCTAAAATGGTGAACCGGATGCCCGCCGCCTTCAACTGGTTATCGTTTGCCATCTGCATATTGTAGACCGGTTTCAATTGACCCTTTTCCATGTGATCTTACTTCATAAGCATAAATCCGCATATCCGCATAAACGTAGCGCTCCAAATCCACAATCATCTGAGCTTGTTTGTTGTCATGGGGCTTAATGGTAGGTGCGAGTAGGTGTTTGTTAACAGGGTGTTCTTCCATTGCCCCTAGAGGAAGTGTCCACTGTATAGTATGCGGTTCTCTAGTAGTTATTTGATTACGTATAAAAACCGTCCTTTGTGAAATGTTAGTGTCGTAACTTCCATTTTGCAGGAATAGGGTTTCTACGTATCCATTCGTTAAATTTCTACTCGCACACGCTATCCATCGTCTACCTATCTGTAACGAGCTAGGGCGATGCGCTCACATCTAAACTACTAATTTTCAAACCAAACAAAATATTTCATAATGAAACAATATGTCGATGTACAGTTCGCGCCGATCATCGGTATGATGGTGCGGTAGTGGCGCGGAATACGTGACCGGACGAGAGATCCGTTATGGGGTAGATGTAAAAATTATTTGGCCCCTTAGCGGACAGGAGGTACGCTAATTGCGTATTTCGTCCCCGTTTGGCGGTAGTTTGGAGGCAATAGCGAATATCCTGTCCGGTAGCTACCCCAAAAGCGTGTTTTTACCGCACATAACGGATCTTCTGTCCACCAAAGTCAGCCTATTCAACCAGCTATCATCGCTCTCTGCGCTCTACTCTATCGTTTTTTATTTCTTAATGCGAATGTAGCGGCTACTCGGGCACACGAACCGATCAACGTGTCCTTCCTACGTCCAGTTTGAGGCATGTCCAATGTCCTTTTCGTAACGACGTGTCTTCTCCTCCATATAGCTGTGGTAAGACAGGAGCGCATCAAAACGCTGTACTTTGTCTTCCCCTACCGCATACAAATCATTTTCCTCCCTGCCATAGCCCGCGTCGGCTAGCACCGTCTTGGGCATCGGCAAAGCAGATGCGGCCAGGCGCTTCATAATGGGCGGATGAAGCAGCGTGTATCGGTAAGGCGTTGGTGCAGGTTGTAGGACAGAATGAACTGGTTATCGTTTGCCATCTGCACATTGTAGACCGGTTTCAATTGACCGTTTTCCATGTGATCTTCCTTTATAAGCATAAATCCGCATATCCGCATAAACGTAGCGCTCCAAATCCACAATCATCTGAGGTTGTTTGTTGTCATGGGGCTTAATGGTAGGTGCGAGTAAGTGTTTGTTAACAGATTGTTCTTCCATTGCTCCTAGAGGAAGTGTCCACTGTATAGTATACGTTTCTCTAGTAGTCATTTGATTACGTATAAAAACCGTCCTTTGTGAAATGTTAGTGTCGTAACTTCCATATCACAAGAAAACACAGTTTTTTGTGCTTATTTATGACACTCAACAAAAATGGGGGGGGCCGTAGTCAAGTCAGTTTAGACTGACTTTCTGGACATCCCCTTTTCTGTTTATTCGAAGTATGCTTCTTCATAGTTTGGAATGGAAGATTGACAGGGAACAAAATGAGGTCTACCTTATTAATTAGTCGACTAAATAATAAGGGGCTATAGGTATGGATATATATCAATCGGAATCATTGACGCATGTCATGATACAGGTCATGAAGCTGCACCGACGCACATTACATGATTTGACCCAGGATGTGGAGGTTTATCCGGGGCAGCCGCCGTTGTTGTTCCGTCTTGCAGAAGAAGATGGGCAGAGCCAGAATGAACTGGCGCACAAGCTGCGTGTACAGCCGGCAACCTTAACCGTTATGATTACGCGGATGGAGAAGACGGGGCTTGTGGAACGGAGACAAGATGAGCAGGACCATCGTTTGTCACGTGTATTTTTGACGGACAAAGGTCGCCATGCCGCTGGTGTGCTAACGGAGACGTTACAGACGTTGGAGCATCAATGTTTTGAAGGTTTTGTGCCGGAAGAGAAACTTCTATTTCGACGGATGCTGCTTCATATGTACGACAATCTGAATCGAATAGAGAAGGAAGTTCGTTAGTCGGCTTTATAATTAGAGGAGTGTCGGGATGATTCGTTTAATTCGTTATTTAAAACCTTATTGGGCAGCGGCAATATTAGCGCCTTTATTTATGGTTCTGGAAGTAGGCATGGATTTGTTGCAGCCGCAGTTAATGGCATCGATCGTGAATGAGGGTGTGATGAAAGGGGATGTACAACATATTTGGCACGTCGGGGCGATAATGATTGGTGTTGCTCTGGTGGGATTGATCGGGGGTGCTGGGTGCACCGTATTTTCAAGCAAAGCTGCACAGAACTTCGGCGCAGATTTACGGTATGATCTGTTTCGCCACATCCAAACGTTCTCGTTCCGTGATTTGGATCGTGTGACGACGGGGTCGTTGATCACCCGTCTGACGAGCGATATTGTGCAGGTGCAAAATATGGTACAAATCGCATTAAGAATTATGGTTCGTTCGCCGTTGATGCTGCTTGGCAGCATTATGATGGCGGTGATCATTAGCCCACGATTGTCACTTGTGTTAGCCATTACGATTCCATTGTTGTTAAGCGCCTTACTAATATTGATGAGACTGTCCATCCCGATGTTTGGTAAGATGCAGCATAAGCTGGATCGGGTAAATACGGTGCTGCAAGAAAATTTGTCCGGCATTCGGGTGGTGAAGGCTTTTGTTCGCTCAGACTATGAAGAAGCGCGGTTTGAGAAGGCGAACCAACACTATTTTGAGCATGCTTTAAAGGCGTTTCGAACGATTGCTCTTCATATGCCCCTTATGATGCTAGTGCTTAATACGAGTATTGTAGCGGTGCTATGGTATGGTGGCGCACAAACATGGAATGGAGCTATTAATGTAGGCCAATTAATTGCTTATTTGAATTACATGACTCAAATTCTGTTTTCTTTGCTGTCCATCGGATCAATGATTATGAACATTTCCCGAGCTAAAGCTTCCGCAGACCGCATTAAAGAAGTGCTGAACACAGTTCCTGACACGGTGGAGGACATGGTGGACACGACACACACAGTAGAGGACATAGTGGACATGTCAGACACGGTAGTTACAAGCAATCCACGGGAGGAAGGCGTGCTAAAGGGTCGGATTTCATTTGAACATGTTTCCTTTGCTTATGATGAGGGGATGCAGGCGCAAATACTAAACGATATTCATTTTCAGGTGGAAGCAGGTCAGACCGTAGCAATTATAGGAGCTACTGGATCAGGAAAGTCGTCTCTTGTCCATCTAATTCCAAGATTGTATGAGCCAACTTCTGGCCGTGTACTTATTGATGGTCACAATATAAAGGATATGGATATTTATGAGCTGCGCCGCAGAGTAGGGATGGTGCTACAGCAAGCTTTGTTGTTTAGCGGCACGATCAGGGACAATATACGCTATGGCATGCCAGAAGCTTCTCAAGCGGAAGTGGAGGATGCAGCGCGTGCAGCCGAAGCGCATACATTTATCGAACGACTGCCAGCCGGTTACGATACGGTTGTCGGCCAGCGGGGCGTCAATTTATCAGGTGGTCAGAAGCAGCGGATATCGCTCGCACGAACGCTGCTTGCCAAGCCTGATATTTTAATACTGGATGACAGCACAAGTGCTGTCGATTTAAAGACGGAAGCGCGTATTCAGCAGGCATTGCGTGAACGAATGCGCCACCGTACATCTATCGTAATTGCGCAACGTATCTCTTCTATTGTAGCAGCGGACAGCATTATCGTGCTTGAGAATGGACAAATTGCGGCACAGGGGACGCATGATGAGTTGATACGAACGAGTCTCTTGTATCGAGATATTGTTGAATCCCAGCTCAGAAAGGAGGACGTATTACATGGCTGAAGCAACATCAGGGCACGGAACTACTTCACAAGCAAAGCCCCCGAAGGAATTGCCAGCAGCAGCTGGCTTTGGCGGCCGCCGTCCCGTTGGGCCTGTACCAAAGGAACGGGCTAAACATACAAGTGCTACATTAAAGCGGCTGTGGGGTTATTTAAGTAGACAGCGGTCTAGTTTAACGTGGATCATTATTTTGGCTGTAGCTAGCTCAGGCCTTGCTTTAATTGCCCCTTATTTGTTAGGAAGAGCAGTTGACCGTCATATTATCCCACAGGATGCGGAAGGGCTGTTTCAGCTCTGCCTTGTTTTGCTGCTTATATATGTTTGCAGCAGCGTAATGTCATGGCTCCAGACGTACCTGATGGCGGGCTTGTCCCAACAAACGGTGTTAGAGCTGCGCAGAGACTTGTTTCACCATATGCAGCAGCTGCCGTTAGGTTACTTTGACCGCACGCCGCATGGGGAATTAATGAGTCGAACGACAAATGATATTGAGAATCTGTCCAATACGTTAAACCAGAGCCTCATTCAAATGATTTCAAGTGCTGTCACTATTATCGGGGCCATCAGCTTTATGTTGTACTTAAACGTCTGGCTAACAATGGTTAGTCTGATTACGATTCCGCTTGTAACGGTTGCAACGAAGAAGATTGCGGTACGTACCCGTAAACATTTTAAAGGCCAGCAAGAGAGCTTGGGGCAATTAAATGGTTATATCGAGGAAACAATTTCGGGACAGAAGGTCGTTAAGCTGTTTCGCAGGGAAGGGCGCTCTGCCGAGGAATTTAAAGTTATGAACGAGCGGCTTCGTCAGGCAGGCACGAGAGCACAAATTTTGTCTGGCATGATGGGACCTGTTATGAATATGATGAGCCACCTTACGTATATCGTAATCGCTGTCGTTGGGGGCTGGATGGCTTTTTCAGGATGGACACGTGTGGGTGTTATCGTTAGCTTTCTTAATTATTCCAGGCAGTTAAGTGGTCCGATAAATGAACTGGCAAATCAATATAACATGATTCAATCCGGTATTGCAGGTGCTGAACGTGTTTTTGAGGTTATGGATACAAAGTCTGAGTTTAATGCAGAGTTAAAGCATGAATCGATTGGTCGCGTAGCCGGTCACGTTCAATTTAATGAAGTAAGTTTTGGTTACAATCCAGAACAGCCTATTCTGAAGCGAGTAACGTTTTCGGCTAAGCCAGGTGAGATGATTGCGCTTGTGGGCCCTACTGGTGCAGGGAAAACAACGATTATGAACTTGCTGACACGGTTTTACGATATCGATCAGGGTACGATTCGGATTGATGGCCAAAACATTGGCCTTGCTGACAAGCGGAGCTTGCGAAGTCAGCTCGGCATTGTGCTACAGGATGCGCATGTATTCACCGACTCGATTCGAAACAATATTCGTTATGGCAAGTTAGATGCTACAGATGAGGAAGTGGAGGCCGCAGCAAAGCTGGCTAATGCACACGAATTTATTAAGAAGCTTCCACACGGATATGATTCTATGCTTAACGGGAGTGGAGGAAGTCTGAGTCAGGGGCAACGGCAATTGCTGACGATAGCACGTGCTATTTTGGCTGACCCTGCAATACTCATTTTGGATGAGGCTACGAGCAGTGTGGACACAAGAACGGAATTGCATATTCAAGCTGCCATGCACACGTTGATGAAAGGACGAACCAGCTTTGTTATTGCTCATCGTCTCAGCACGATTCGTAATGCGGACATGATTCTTGTTATTAACGATGGTGAGGTCATGGAGCGTGGTTCGCATGACGAACTGATCGAGAAGAGAGGGTTCTATTACGAATTGACCATGAGCGAGGATCGAGAAGAGGCGGGTTAAGCACTGTATTTCATTATCCGTTATCGGATGTATATTCTTTAACGAACAAGCCCTCCGTTACTTCGGAGGGCTGTTGGCGCAAACGATAATAAGCGGCACGAAGTACATTTGAACAGCAGCCCACAGCAGGGGAATTTACAACTACAATAAAGCATCTGAAATGATAGTTGTTCTATACATGAGAGGGCTTTGCACTAGCTGTTGGTGCTGCTATTCAGACAGCCTCAATACACGTCGCAGCACGCGTATTGTACGCGTGACGATATCGCGTACGTCGTCTGCCGTGGTGCATAGCGGCAGCCAAAAGTACAGCGTATCGCCGAGCGGGCGGAGGATGAGTCCCTCCTCGAAGCCCGCAGCGTAAGCCGCCGCCCCGATTCGTTGTTCGGGGCGAAAAGGCAGGCGGCGTTCGGCATCCTCGTAGAGGTCGAACGCCGCTACTAGGCCGAGCTGCCGCACATCTGCCACGTGCGGCAGCTTGGCCAAGCCGGAATCGCCGAGCGCAGCGGCGAGCGCGGCGATGGTGTCCTGCGCCTGTTCGAGGACATGCTCTTCCTCGAACAGGCGCAGACTTTCCAGGGCCACGGCGCAGGCAACAGGGTTGCCCGTGAAGCTGTGGCCGTGGAAAAAGGTTTTCTGCGCCGCATAGTCGTCGTAGAACGCAGCGTAAATCTCATCGGTGCTGAGTGTTGCAGCAAGCGGCATCACTCCTGCGGTAAGCCCCTTGCTTAAGCACATCAAATCAGGGCTTACGCTTGCGTGCTCACAGGCAAACATTTTGCCTGTCCGTCCAAAGCCAGTTGCGACTTCATCGGCAATGAGATGCACGTTAAATGCCGTGCATAATTCTCGAAGTCCCTGCATATACGCAGCAGGCGTCATTATCATGCCGCCAGCGCCCATCAGCATCGGCTCCACGATGATCGCAGCGATCGTGTCGCTTTCTTTTGCGAACAGCTCACGCAGGTGAGCAAGCGCTATTTCGGCAATTTCATGGGCACTGCGTGAAGCTGTTCGGTCTACTTGCCTCAAATCCGGCGCAGGCACGCAGTGCGCATGGAAGAGCAGCGGCTTAAACAGTTCATGGTATAGTGCTACACCGCCTACGCTGACGGCTCCTAACGTATCGCCATGATAGCTGCCCTCCAAATACACAAATTTTGTTTTTTGGGGTTTTCCAAGCTGCTGCCAATATTGAAACGACATCTTTAGTGCAACTTCTACAGCTGTGGAGCCGTTGTCTGAATAAAACACTTTATTTAACCCTGTTGGTGTGATCTGCACAAGCCGTTCGGCCAGTTCAATGCCTGGAGCATGAGTGAGGCCACTAAACATAATATGATCGAAAGCATCCAATTGACGGGCAATTGCAGCTTTAATACGGGGGTGACCGTGGCCATGCAGGTTGCACCACCAAGATGAGACGGTATCGTAATATTGACGGCCATCGGCGTCGTACAAGTATAAGCCTTGTGCTCTCTCGATCAGCAGGTGGTGTCGATCTTCATACTCTTTCATTTGTGTAAAGGGATGCCAGACATATGTACGATCTTTAAGTAACAATTCCTTATGGTATACGGGATTCATCATATCAATTCCCTTCTCATTAATGTTAACCCATTTTTTGTTTATAAGGTTAACATTATAAAGTGCAGATCGCAATAGGAAGTCCGCCGCTACACAAAAACAAGGGGGCAAAAGCCCCCTTGTTTCAAAAGCCGTTTGGAATGTTCAGGAGTGTCTCCAAGCACGAACGTATGGTGCTGGTCTTGTAGCTTCGATACTGCGTGCAGAGAAGCTTGGGATCATCAGATTAGGTCAATAGCCAGAACTTTGTTGAGTGGAATATATACCGCGTTGCCGTTGTTTCTTGAAATAAGAACGGAACCACTCTGAATACCAAGGAATATGCCTTCGTGTGATGTGCTGTCAAAGTGAACCCGAATACGAGTACCGATTGAAATTCGGTGAAGTAAGCCTGCAATCCCGTTGTTACCACCATTGTAGCCGTAGTAGTTGTAACCTGACATCTCTCATACCTCCATCTTTAAGAAGATACTATAATGTATTCTATGAATCTTGTTTTGACTAGATAGATGGCTCAGGAGAAACGTTGATTTTAAGAGAGTGCTAGCCACTATGGAAAGGAAAACTAGGCAGATGTAATGTCTCGTGAAGCTGTTGAGTACATAAAGGGACAATATTAATTTGCAAATCGAATATGCACATAAGATAATGAAAAAACTTATTATGTTGTTTTCAGGTAAATAATAAGTTTATATAGATGCTGTTTATACGGAAGGGACTATAGAAAGAGAGGAAAAAGCCTCGTGATATATGGAGTCGGACATGATGTGCTGAATATGGAGAGAATTAGCCGAATTGTAGAGGGACATAGTAAAGACCGCTTTCTGCATCGAATATTAACAGCTAATGAACGACAAGCACTGGAGCAGCGCGAAGCTCGTAGTGTGGAATGGGTGGCTGGAAGGTTTGCGGTGAAGGAAGCTGTAGTGAAAGCATTTGGCTGCGGCATCGGCAAGCAGATTGGCTTTCAAGATGTTGAGGTGCTGCCTGATCCACTTGGCAAGCCGCATGCGATACTAAGTGAAGCTGCTTGGGAGCGGCTTGGCCTTGCATCAAGCGCGATGCGCATTCACGTCAGCATTTCTCACCAGCCTGGCATGGCTTCAGCGTTTTGCGTGGTTGAGTTAGTATAAGGCTATTGAGCGATGATAGCAGACAGCGTTTGTAGGGAACCTGCATGATGTGAGCCAATGCAGGTGCATCGTCTCGGGTACTCCAGAAGGTATGCATTATCAAAGCAAAGGACGTGCTCGTTAGTCTAATTAGACTTTCGAGCACGTCCTTTGCTCATGGATTGCGTATTCGTAGAACAGATTGGTTTAACTGATGCGCTTACATTGCAGCAAGCATCGTCCCTTTTATTTCTTATCAGACAACCAGACCGCAATTTTCTCAATGTCAGCATCTTCAATGCTGCCACCAAGCGCAGGCATACGCTTGCCGCCATTTTTCACCGTGAGCACGATGTCGTCTTTTGTAAGCTTAGCGCCAATCTTGGAGATGTTGGTCTCTGCGCCCATACGTCCCTTCAAATCTGTCCCGTGGCACTGCATGCAGCGCTGCTTGTAGATAGCAACTACATCCTCTGGACCCTCCAGTGCTGCTGAATCGGCGGGTGCACTGTTGTTAGCGCCAGAACCCGCCCCGCATCCCGTCAATGCAAAAACAAGTACAATGGCACATGCAATGAGTAATTTCTTACTTCGCGGCTTAGGCAATGATTGAAGCATCGATATCGCTCCTTTGGATAGCGTCAATGATATTGATTACAGTATGGATAGGATAGGAACTAAAGGCAAGCTGTTCCGCAGATTGTTGGCAAAACGTTCACAACTGATACCATTCGTGTATAATGGGCGAAGGGTTTCTATCTGCAGGAAACAGCGTGACGATAAAGTTATCTATTTAAACCCATTCCTAGATTATATTATCCATTATGTATGTAGATATAAATGAAGGGAGCCGACATGGAAGAACAAAAACGATATTTTAGCCGTGAACTGCTGCGCTGGTATATGAACAATCGACGCGATTTACCGTGGCGACGACAGCAGAACGCTTATTACACGTGGGTATCGGAAATTATGCTGCAACAAACACGCGTGGATACCGTCATTCCCTATTTTAACCGGTTTATCGATAAGTTTCCGACAGCCACTGCTCTTGCTGATGCACCGGAAGAAGAGGTGCTAAAAGCATGGGAAGGGTTAGGCTACTACTCTCGAGCGCGCAATCTACAAGCCGCAGCACGTGAGGTAAAGGAGCGCTATAACGGGGAAGTGCCTGATGACAAAGCAGCCGTAGCTTCACTGAAGGGAGTCGGCCCGTATACGACGGGTGCGATTATGAGTATCGCATTTAACCGTTCAGAGCCAGCGGTAGACGGCAACGTTATGCGTGTGCTTTCTCGTTATTTCCGTCTACATGATGATATCGCCAAGCCGAGCACACGCCCGCATATTGAGCACATCGCGCAGGAGCTTATTCCAGAAGGGGAAGCCTCACATTTTAATCAGGCTTTAATGGAGTTGGGGGCGCTTGTGTGCACGCCTAAATCACCGTCATGTCTACCATGTCCTGTAATGGAGCATTGCGCCGGACGCATTGCAGGAGAGGAACTAATCTTGCCCATTAAGACAAAGGCCAAGCCTCCGAAACCAGAGCTTCGCTATGCGGCGTTAATTGTAGGGACGGGCCCAGATGAGGGCAAAATACTAATCCGCAAACGTCCGGATACGGGGCTGCTTGCCCGTATGTGGGAGCTGCCGCATCTGCTTGCACCCAAAGCGGCCCAACTCACAGGGCTGCCAGACAACGAGGCGATGGACATGCTTCGCGGAATGCTGCATGCGGATGGAATTGAGATTGAGCCTATAGAACGGCACATCGATGCGGAGCATACATTTAGCCATATTCATTGGCAAATGCGTGTGTTTCGGTGTAAAGGAATCAACACCCCTTCTATTTTACCGGAAGGATATGCTTATATCCGACCCGCCCAGATGGAAGGGTATGCGTTTCCGAACTTATTTTTACGATTGATCAACCAGTATTTTGAATATGAAGAAACATAAGCAAGTATAAATTAAAGAAAAGGTGTACTTATTTAAGGAGGTTGCTCGAACAGGAGTAATCTCCCTTTTTTTATGGGCTATTTTAACTATAATAGGAGGAAGATTATGTGGAAGCGCTAACATTGGTTTGTAACCGTTACCAAGAAGGTGCTTGCTATATTGGACATCTTAAGGGGGAGAATGACATGAAACGAATGAAACCTACTGTGTTATCTCGCAGCAGCATAAAGAAAAAGATCGGAATGGTTCTCGGCACCGCATTAATTGCTGGTACTTTGGCTGGCTTTGCAGGGCAGGCGCATGCCGCGCAGCCGCTGTCTTCCTTCTGGTATCCGGAAACATTACTAAGTTGGTCGCCTTCAACAGATAAAGACGCCGCCTTCAACCGCAGCACGGTGAAGCTGAATAAAGATCGTGTGCAAGGTCAAAAGGAAAATGCGAATGCCAAGACTGAGCCTAAAGTGATGGCACTGTCCGCGATGTACAAAAATACATCTGGTGCTCCTTCGCAAGGCAATGATAGCTTTCATGGGTATGCATTCAGCTACTGGCAATACATCGACAAACTAGTGATGTGGGGCGGTTCTGCGGGTGAGGGGATCATCGTGCCGCCAAGCGCAGACGTTATCGATGCGGGACATAAAAATGGTGTTCCGGTGTTTGGAACCGTATTCATGCCGCAAACGGAACATGGCGGGAAGTTCCAATGGACTAAACAATTGTTGCAGCAAAAAGCGGATGGCTCTTTCCCAGTCGCAGACAAACTGATCGAAGTGGCGAAGTATTACGGTTTTGACGGTTGGTTTATTAATGAGGAGACGCAAGGCGGAACAGCAGAAGACGCTAAGCAAATGCAGGCATTTCTGAAATACTTACAAAAAATCAAATCGCCTGAAATGGAAATAATATGGTACGATTCCATGATCGATGATGGTCCTGTAAAATGGCAGGGCGGTCTGACGGATAAAAACAAAATGTTCTTGCAGGATGGTGATCAACGTGTTGCGGATAACATGTTTATCGATTTCCGTTGGCAGTTCAAAAAAGAGGGCAGCTACGATTACATTACGCCATTTTTAAATTCGCCTGACAAAGCAAAGGCGTTGGGGCGCAGTCCGTTTGATTTATTTGCGGGCATCGATGTGGAAGCAGGGGGATACAAAGGCAAGTATAATTGGCCGGTACTTTTCCCGAAAGATGGCACTCCAGTCACATCATTAGGTATTTATCGTCCTGATTGGGCATTTAATGCTTCTAAAACTAACGAACAATTTATGGACAATGAGCAGATTTTCTGGGTCGGTGCAGACAAAAATCCAGTTCAGACCAAAGAAAATGATAAAGAATGGCGTGGTATCGCTAACGATATCGTAGGACGTACGGTCGTGACAGATACTGATTTTATAACCCATTTTAATACAGGTAATGGTAAAATGTTTAGCGTATTTGGCAAGCAAGTACGTGATCGTGAATGGTTTAACCGCAGCTTGCAAGATGTGCTGCCGACTTGGCGTTGGGTGAACGAGGAACAAGGCAATCAGTTGAAAGTAGACTTTGACTTTGATAAAGCATTTTATGGAGGCAGCTCGCTTAAAGCGGCTGGCAGCGTGACAGCTGGAGGCACATCCCATATTAAGCTGTACAAAGCGGAAGTGCCAGTTACAAATACTACAGAAATGACCCTAACTTACCAAGCGACTCATAAGGATGCCGCTGCTCTGAACATGGGGATAGCTTTGGAAGGTGCAACTGATCAATACGTTATTTTGAAACCAAAACATACGAAGCAAGCGGGCGCCAAGAGTGATTGGCTGACGGCAACTTACGATTTGTCGGCATATGCAGGCAAAAAAGTCGTCGGATTGTCTGTCCAAGTTGAAGGAAAGCAAGCTGTAAACAACTATACGGTTAACCTTGGTGAATTTACGATCCGAGATAAGAAGGTTAAAGCGGCGCAGGTTAAGGATGTTAAGCATGCAGCTATTATTGAAAATGATTTCCGCGACGGAATTTATGCAGATGCTCGTCTCAAATGGGACAACGCTGGCGAGGATGTTATGTATTACCAAGTGTACCGCGTGAAGTCGGACGGCACTCGTGAATTTATGGGAGCGACAGGTAATGACCATTATTATGTATCAGAAATGCGTCGCAATGGCCTAGAGAAGGAAACGAAGCTAGTCGTTGTTCCAGTGAACCGTCATTATCAGGAAGGACGTGCGGCAACAGTCGCTTTCCAATGGCCGGCTTATCCGTCTCCGAAGGCAGACTTTGAAGTAGATAAAACCTATGTGGCACCAGGTGAAACCGTACAAGTGACAGACAAGTCTACAGAGGTGACTAGTGAATGGGATTGGAGTTTCCCAGGTGGAACACCATCTTCGAGCAAGGATCGCCATCCAACTGTGAAGTATGCGCAGGAGGGTGAATATGAGATTACGCTGACGGCGAAAAATGAAGTTGGTCAGGACGTTGTTACGAAAAAGCTCATCACCGTTGATAAAGAAGCTGCGTTCCGCTCTGAAGACTTGGCGAAAGGCAAAAAGACAACAGCATCTTCCTTTGTGAATGATGGCGAAGCTCCGCAATATGCAGTCGACGGGGAAACGAAGACAAAGTGGTGTGCGGTAGGTAATCCTCCACATTGGATTCAGGTTGATCTTGGGGAGAGCTACGACCTGACGGAGTTTGTTATTCATCACGCGGAAGCGGGTGGAGAATCTGCATCCTTTAACACGCGGGAGTTCAAGATTCAATTAAGTGCAGACGGTGACAATTGGAAAGATGCCGTAGTGGTAAATGACAATACAAAAGGCGTGAGCAAGCATGCGATCGCCAAAACAAAAGCACGTTATGCGAAGTTGATTGTGGAGAAGCCAACACAAGGCGGAGACACGGCGGCACGTATATACGGGTTTGAAGTTAAAGGAATTGCTAATAAAGTGGAAGTGAAGTAATTCTGAATGAACGGAATGAAGAAGCGGGCTGCTGTTCAAGCGGCCCGTTTTTGTATATTTTAGTATACAGAGGGGTTTATATGTATATAGGTAAACAAAGGAGTTGGAGAGAATGACTATACGAACGATATTGCCATTTGGTGATCCGTTGCTGCGTAAGAAATGCAAGCCTATTACAGAGATGACACCACGCATCCTCACGATGCTGGGAGATTTGAAAGAGACTTTGTATGCAGATCGCGGTCGGGCGGGGCTCGCGGCACCACAGATCGGACTGCTGCGTCGTGCTGTTGTGCTGGATGTAGGCGAAGGATTTTGGGAGTTAATAAACCCGGAGATTGTAGATGCTGATGGAGAACAGGAAGGTATGGAGGGGTGTTTGTCCTATCCAGGATATTATGGGTTAGTGAAGCGTTTTGAACGGATAAAAGTAAGGATGATGAATCGCCAATTAGAAGAAGTGACTGTTGAAGCGAATGGTTTTCTGGCCACTTGTATGCAGCATGAGTTGGATCATTTGGACGGTGTTTTGTTTATCGATCGGATGGAGAGTGATTATTTGGTTCACGAGTCATCGCATGCACGTATTTCATTGCTAAAAGTGATTGAGCTTGCAAATCAAAATGTTTGTCATTTGAAATAAAGCAAGGACGGTCTGCCCTATTGATCCGCTTAGAGGGTGGGTCGTCTTTGTTGCTTGTGTTTGCTATTTATATTATTAGTATTATATTATATTATATTAATGAAATTGTAAAATATAACAATTTTCTTTTTGAAGTCGATAAGTCCTCTAAATCATTTCGTTACAAACAAGCTGTTAGTTGCAAAAAAATCTACTGTCTCTATTTTTATAATTCAAATAAGCAATCTGGCAGCTAATCTATCTCATGTATCCGCAATGACCTCACACCTCACGCAGGAAACATCCGTCAGCTCTCAACTAAGTACCTACGTCAGAAATAACCATATATTTTCGAAGCACTCGCTCTTACGTCTTTTTCCCTGTGCCGGCAAAGGTGGAAAGAGGGGGAACGCAGAGCTACGGCATATTATTTGTGTTTTGGATTAATGTATACCAAGATGGAGAGATTTAAGCTAATTGGCTTATACAGTGTTTGTTGCATGGTGGCGTTAGTATTATTTCTTAGATTAGATTTGTTAATCGGATCATTAATTGTTGTACTCCTTGGTTGGTATGCTAACTCAAATCAATTGAAATGAGGGAACCCAATGCCGCATCTTCTGCTTGTCATAGGACTTATCGGGTATGTTATTTTTCGTTCTAGTCCGCCGTATCATTATATTTTTGTAGCTGTACTGGTGCTAGGATTAGTGCTCGTTTTTACGAATAACAAAAAGAAAAAAGCCGCACAATCGATTAGTAAAGAAAAATAAGCTTAGCGTGGTGGACTAGAGATGTATACGATTGCCAAACGTGAATTTTTATCCTTATTTAAAAGCTTCAAGTCAGTTGCGATTGTGCTTTTATTTGTCGTTTTTGCTTTTTCCATATCTAACTTCGTAAAGAGTAACCCTACCCTCTTTTTGAATGAAAATTCAAATCCATACGTATCAGGTATCCGATTTTTAACGACTATATTTGGATTTTTATTTGTGCTGACACTCTCTCATGATGTGTTAAACATTGGACAGGATCAAGAATCAGATTGGAGTTATGCCTGACGCCGCCAATTACTATTATGAGATGACTGCGCTTAATCACATGATCTTTTTCTCTGAATTAAAGCATGCCAAAATAAAACCAGATCAGCTTGTCCACCTGTTAGAGCGCGTGGGGCTGAGTGGTCATGAACGCAAAAAAGTAAAAGGTTTTTCCTTTGGAATGAAAAAGAAGCTGGGCATTGCACAAGCTTTAATTGGGGACCCCGAACTGATTTTTCTGGATGAACCGACGTCGGGTTTGGACCCGGAATCTGTTGTTGAGATTCAACAGCTAATTCAAGAGCTTCACGCTCAGCAGAAGACGATCTTTTTAACATCACATAATCTCCATGAAGTAGAGAAGCTGTGCTCACGTATCGTTATTATGGAACAGGGGTTAATTACAAAGTACGGTTCAATGGAGGAACTAAAGAGTCAATACCGACAGCACATTGAGTTGTCTTTGAAGATTGGGCCGATTTTAGACGAGCATGTACAAAGTATACAGCAAGAGTTGTCCCCGTACTGTACAGATTTGGCGATTGAAGGGTCAGAGCTGACTTGCTCTGTCTCTAGTGAGGATCACATTCCACGAATGGTGCATGCTTTAGCCAAAAGAGAGATCGATATTTATAAAGTGGTTCCTAAGCAAGTCACATTAGAGGATATTTTTTTTGGATAAGGGTGAATTCTATTGTGTTCACTACGCGCTAAGTGAACGACGATTTGATCCCATTTTTTAAGTGGGCAATAGCAAGAGGCTACATATTGCGACTTCTACCTGGAATTGTACCGGGGAGAAGTCGCTTCTTAATTTCCGATACCCATTTGCTTTATAGGTACATTCGTGTAGGAATGCTCACTCACAACGTAGAAACCTGCTATGTTGTGAGAGCCTTCCACATACACGTTCATTCCTTGCTGACAGCTAGATGCTTGGTATCACTATCATTTTGACTATAGTAAATCGACGGCGACACGGAAGCCGATATTTCCGCTAGAGCTATCTGGCGTATTGCTGCTGCGTGCGGCAACACGGTAACGGTTGCAGTAGGATTGATGACACAAATAAGAGCCGCCTTTCATTAAGCGGCTGGTTCCGTGGGCTGGGCCATTTGGTCGTTCGCTCGACCCACGGTGCATTGGATTGGAAGTGAACCAATCCGAACACCACTCCCATACGTTTCCAGACATATTATAGAGTCCGTAGCCATTAGGTTTATACGTATGAACAGGGCAAGTTCCTGCATAACCGTCGCTTGCATGGTTAAGGGTTGGGAATACACCTTGCCAAATGTTGCATTGGTGCTCTCCGTCTTGCCGCAGCACGTCTCCCCACGGATAACGCTTTCCTCGGAGCCCGCCTCTTGCTGCTGTTTCCCATTCGATTTCCGTAGGCAAGCGTACACCGGCCCAGCGGCAATACGCTGTGGCATCGTTCCAGGATATATGAACGACAGGATGATCCATTCGGGAGACGATCTCACTTCCTGGTCCTTCTGGCTGCTTCCAATAGGCGCCTTCTACAGCCAGCCACCAAGGGGTTTGTGGTGGCGTGCCGATGATGTTGGCCTGTTCAAGAGAGGGGAGCAGCAGATGGAAGACGTACGACCAACCAAATCGCTCGCTCTCCGTTACATACCCTGTGGTGTTCACAAAAGCAGCATACTCCTGATTGGTGACTGCATAGGGTGAGATTCGGAAGCTTGCAACTGCAACCTCGCGCGCAGGCCCCTCGGCATCTGCTATAAAGCCTTCGTCTCCATCTGTTCCGAGCCAATAGTTGCCCGCAGGTACAATGGGCCAACGCTCAACTGGAACAGGCATAACCGCTTGCTCAACAACAAGCGGTTGCTCTGGAGATGTGATACCGCAGGGCACTTGTATATTGGATATTGCTGCACGAGTCGATGAGCAGCAAGCCGATGGTGTCGGTCTTTTGGCTGCTTTTGATCCTGTTTGACGATCCAAAGGAACTACCTCCTTCCCGTTTCAGTTCTCTAATACGTATCGCAACTGAAGAGAGCTTGTGTCGAGCAGGAATTGCTGTACTACTCTGTTAATTTGTCGATAACGATTAGCGCAGCACCTACAGCTAATGCTTCCTCACCATAACTTCCTTTGCTGAACACGACCTGATAATTCGGGTAATGATAGGTTTTGCGTATGGCGGTCTGTGTAGCCGTATAAAAAAATAAATCATGTGAGGTCATTAAAGGTCCGCCGAGCACGACTTTCTCTGGATGTAACACATTCAGCAAATTGGCTAACCCGATGCCAAAGTAAGTTGCAGCTTGGGTGACAATTTCAGTTGTAAGCGGATCACTAAGCCGCAGCGCCTCCATAACATGGCGAAATTGTACAGGCTCGTCGCGGCGCAGCATTTGTTGCAAGCAGCTTTGTCGCCCCATGCGAATATGGGCATTCATTTCGCGCTCAATGGCATAAATGGTTGCGTATGAATCAAGACAGCCATAATTCCCCTCTGGTGTGCGGAAAGGAATGCCATCAGCTTGAATAATCATCTGGCCAAGTGATCCTTCCATGTCCACAGCGCCGTAGATTAATTTACCGTCCGACATCATGGCAGAGCGCAGACCAATGCCTGCGTGGACATACAGCATATGCTGTACATTTTTGGCCCGATTTGCCCAAGATTCAGCGATAATGGCTGCGTTTGCTCCATTGTCTAACAAGACAGGAAAGCAAAGTTCGCGCTCCAATTCTTTAACGATCGGAACATGCTTCCAGCCAGGAGCGGCAAACCATTCTGGTTCTTCGATGACGCCTTTGAACCGATGAAGCGGGCCAACAGCTCCTACACCAAGACCAATCACATGCTCGGTCTTGAGTTGATGCTCGTCTATCCAGACCTTAATTTGTTTAACTACCTCTTGAATCAATTTCTCGGGCGTCGTGTCCTCATTCATCTCCCAGACGCACGTATCCAGCTTGTTTCCAGCCAGATCAAGCAGCACGAGGCGAGAGCTGACACGTGAAATATCCAACCCGAGACTGTATCCATAATCAGCACGGACCCGATATAAAATGGGGCGTCTTCCACCTGTAGAAGCGCCGAAACCACTCTCTTCAATCAGTCCCAGCGTGACAAGTTCTTCTAATACACGAGTTAGCGTGCTAACCGTTAAGCCGCTGTCAGCAAGTAGATCATTTTTAGCAATTTCATGTTTACGTCTTATCCGGTGGAACAATTCTTTGGCCTTAGGAGAAGGCAGTCGTTCCGCAAGTTCGATTCGACGGGTTGGTCCATTAAGCATATATAGCAATCCCCACTATTCCTGATAATAGGATGACGGTTATAGGATGCATTCTGAATTTCACTAGACCGAGCAAGGAAAGTGCAAATATGACGATACTAGCATAAGTGCGAATGGAATAACCTTGGACAATCTCGGAATGCATCGCCATATTAACGGCCGCGTACGCCACAAGTGCGATCACAGCTGGCTTCATACCGCCAAGTGCAGCTTGCACCCATTGATTATCATACATTCGATAGAAAATAGTGGCAACCAAAAACATGATCATAACGGATGGCAAAATAATACCAAGTGAGGCAACGAGACTGCCAAACCATCCGGCAGCTGTAAAGCCTACATATACAGCGATGTTCATCGCTACAGGTCCGGGAGCCATGCCGGCAAGTGCGACGGCTTCCGTATATTGTTGAGCTGACATCCAGTGGTGGACAGCAGCTTCATATTCAATGACAGGCAGCATCGCATAGCCGCCGCCGAACGAGACAAAGCCCAATTTTAAAAAGGTCCAAAATAAGCTCCATAACATAGCAAGGCCTTCTTCCTTTATTCTGCTGTGATCGCCCGTCAATAATTGATACACGCTTGACATTGCTGACTACGCCGTCCTTCTGTGTAATAATTCAACAGCTCATATGTTGTTTGAGAATGCACAGGCGTATTTAAGATTATCCATGAAGGAAACATAGCTCAGCGAGCAGATGAGGAGGAGTGATACGTATTATGATCTTTTAATTGATGTTTTTTAGTAGAATGGCGTCTCAAAAAACGATTACGCATGTACGCTGCGCTTAGCCCAACTAACGAACCGAGCAGAAGAATAATTAACGGATTAATGGCTGTAAGCAACAGCAATAAAAAGCATATAGCTACCAAGATCCAAGCAAGCATGTTGTTGAGTGTTTGACGTCCCATTCGGATGGCGGCATAGGCGATCAGCGCAATAACGGTAGGTTTGATACCTATAAGTGCTGCCTGCACCCATGGATAGTGGCTATAGTGGGCTGCACCAAGACACATCATCAGCATGATAGCGATCGTCGGTAAAGAGATACCGATAACTGAAACGAGCAGTCCAGGTAGGCCAGCGATACGGTAACCAACTAAGGAAGCGACATTAATGCCAATGCCTCCAGGGGCAGCAGCCGACAGGGCTGTGATCTCGCTCATTTCATCTTCTCGCAGCCATTGGCGGCGTCCTGTGATTTCCTTATCAATAATCGGCAGAATAGCGTAGCCTCCACCGAAAGTTGTTGGCCCAATTTTCAAAAAAGTAATAAATAAAGGGATGCAAAGCAGCAACTTGGAAATTGGAGGGGTAGATGGTTCTGACATAGCGTACCCTTCTTTCCTGTTAAATAGTGACGAGAGCTAAATCAAAGTTAAAGTTGTACATTAAGTATACCTCACTTAATTTCATAATGATATAAACTATTTGTGAAATAGGTTGTTTTATTGTGGATAAATCTAATTTGGTGTCAAAATAGAGCTTAATAAGTTTACTTAATTTCAAATTGGGTGTTAAATAAAGATAATAGTAGTGTAATGAGGACAGGGGGATAAGAGATGACAACTTCAAGCGACAGCTCACAGCGCCCCAATGTGCTGCTGATCACGGTTGACCAAATGCGCTTTGACTGTCTTAGTATAGCTCGCCATTCGGTCGTAGAAACGCCGAATCTGGATGAGCTGGCACGTACAGGTGTCCGATTTGATCGTGCATATTCGGCTACACCAACTTGTGTGCCTGCACGCGCGGCCATATTTACAGGCCAAAGTCAGCGCAAGCATGGTCGTGTAGGTTATCAGGATGGTGTCCCGTGGAATTATGACACGACACTTCCTGGTGAATTGGCTAAGGCAGGCTATCATACACAGTGTGTTGGCAAGATGCACGTTTATCCTGCACGCCGCTTATTAGGTTTTCACAACGTAATGCTGCATGACGGTTATTTGCATCATAACCGCAATCGCTCTCATGTGGCAGCAAAGGATCATTATGATCAGGTGGATGACTACCTGAATTGGCTGCGTGAGCGTGTACCAGGAGCAGATCTGACGGACTTGGGATTGGATTGCAACGCCTCCACAGTAGCAAGACCATGGCACCTTCCTGAAATGCTGCATCCGACCAATTGGACCGTCACTCAATCGATAGACTTCTTACGTCGTCGAGACCCTGATAAGCCATTTTTTTTGTGGATGTCGTTTGTGAGGCCGCATCCGCCATTCGATCCGCCGCAAGCATATTTGGATTTATACTCAGATGTTGAATTTGAGGCACCAGCAGTTGGCGATTGGGCGGATTGGGACGATGCCATGCAGGAAGGATTGAATCCAGTTACATTCCGTGGTAAAGTGCCGCAGCGTCGTCTAAAACAAGCAATGGCTGCCTATTATGCACTGATTACGCACATTGACCATCAGATTGGACGATTTTTACAAGTACTGAATGAGTATGGAGAATTAAACAATACGATAATTATGTTTACTTCTGATCATGGGGAGATGCTTGGCGATCACCATTTGTTCCGCAAATCGATGCCTTATGAAGGAAGTGCTCGGGTGCCATTTATCGTAAACGACCCGAGCGGGCGTCTAGGCTTGAAGCAAGGTGCGGTTGTTAGCGATGTGATTGAGATGCGGGACATTATGCCGTCGTTATTGGAGGCAGCAGGCGTACCGATTCCATCGAGTGTCGATGGGCAAAGTATATGGAAGCTTGTACAGCCTACTGAGAAGACGGATGCTTTAAATGAAGGAATTGCCGTTAATGAGCGGTCGGAATTGTCAGGACAAACACAAAGGATAGAGGCATCAACTTGGCGTTCCTATTTGCACGGTGAGCAAGCACAAGGAGATGCGTCGAATCAATGGCTGACCAACGGGAAAGAGAAATATATTTGGTTTTCCCAAACAGGCGTAGAGCAATATTTTGACCTGATTCACGATCCGCTTGAACTTCACAATGCGGTTCATGATGTGAATATGACAGAACGTGTAGCTTACTGGCGAAATATTCTGGTTCAAGAATTGTCAGGACGTGAAGAAGGGTACAGTAATGGACAAAAATTGATTGTAGGCTGCAAGCCAATTGCGACCTTGGCCCACGTATACGAATAACGGCGTTTCATGAGAAGCGAACAATTTGATAAAGAGCAGAGCGTTTTTGATATTAGCATCTTGATGATGACTCCGCTGTATACTTGGTATATATGGATGGAAGGACGTAATCGACTAAGTTGAGCCGATACTGTTGAGGTGTTGGCTCAGCTATGGTTAAGCAGAGGTTGCATGGTATGACCCAATTAAGCTATAATAGCCTCATTGAATTGTTACTTATAAAACTATAAATGTTTTAAGAGTTTTATGTGTTGTATTAGGAGGTGGAAGAGACATCAATGCGTGAACGAATAATGAAGGCATTTGTGGATGAGATATTGGATAAAGGCATGAAGTTTACAATGGATGATCTGGCACATCGACTAGGGATTAGCAAGCGAACTTTATATGAGCACTTTCCATCCAAGGCCGAAGTGCTGGATGCAATCGTAGAGCAGGCACTTCACGAGTCTGAGGTAAGAGCAAAAGAAATTGTGCAGGACAGTTCGTTAACTGTGCTAGATAAAATTAGAGCGGTGATGACAGTGCTGCCGAGTAATTTTGAGCTAGTGGACAATCGAATATTGGATCAAATGAAACGCTTATTTCCCGCGCAGTGGGAAAAGATCGATCGTATGCTCAAGGACGATTGGGCGATGCTGCGTGAGTTAATTGAAGAAGGTATGGAGCAGGGTGTTATTCGTAAGCAGAATGTTTCTTTTTTAATAAAGTTAATAACAGATGCTGTTAATTCTACATTGGATCAACGATTTTTTGCTAAACAAAATATTTCATTGCCAGAAGCGATGAATTCGATTGCAGATGTGATTTTGTTCGGACTGGTACCGCGAGATTGCTGATGAAGAAGTTCTGGGTATGTATCAAGGTAAGACACAAAGGAATAGAATCGTAAAAGTTGGAATGCCAGGCTTTTAGCTTGGCATTATCATATAATAAAACTAATAAAAACAAAATAGTTTTAGGAGTGGAAGTATGTCATTGTTTCAAAAATTTACACGTACACAATGGATTGGTTTAGGTTTAGTGATCAGTATTTTATTTATCGACATGTTATTATACAGTATCTTTATTCCTGTCGTGCCGTATTTTACGGAAGCGTATCAGATGTCTTCGACGACATTAGGACTGCTATTTGGGAGTTATGCGGCTGCGCTGTTTCTAATGACACCGATGTTTGGCCGCATTACAGATCGATTTGGCAGACGTAAAACGATTATGCTCGGGCTTGTCTGTATGATTGGAGCTACGATGTTGTTCGTATTTTCACAGACGACAGGGACACTTATTTTAGCACGATTTATTCAAGGATTGGCAGCAGCAGCGTCCTGGACTGCCGCATTGGCGCTGCTGGCAGATTTGTTCTCAGGAGCGATGCGGGGCACAGTTATGGGAATTGCGATGACAGGAATCTCATCTGGCTCATTGCTTGGTGCTCCGATTGGTGGTTGGCTGTTTGAGGTAGGGGATCATCATACGCCGTTTTGGTTTGCGGCGGCTATAACCGCCGTTATATTTGTACTGGCGCTGCTCTTTTTGCGTGAGCCTGAGCGGAGGGAGCGGCAGGCTAGCGGAGGCACATTTTCGCTGCTTCGTCATCGCACGGTGCTTTTTATAGCCGTTGTTATTTTGTTGGCAGAGACTACTTTAACATTATTAGAGCCACTGCTGCCCAACTTTATGACGGAGCGGTTCCAAATGTCGCCGCTGATGTTAGGGTTACTCTTTGGTGCAATGACGTTAAGCTATGGTTGTATCGCTCCAATAGGGGGAACGTTAGCTTCGCGTGGTAATCCGTTTAAGTTAATGCTAATCGGCCTGACTGGAATTGCCGTTACGTTGCCGCTAATTGCGGTAGTAGATCACATCGTGCTCGTATTTGTAGTAGGATGCTTGATTGGTGCGGCGGTTGGTTTCACTCTTTCACCGACTTTGCCAACATTAGGCGCAATCGTGGATCGAGACACAGATGGGGACTACGGAGTTGCGTATGCGTTATTTAATATGATTCATGCTGTGGGTATGATGCTTGGACCCATAGCGGGAGGTGTGCTTACAGACTTAATGTCTGTGACGACCGCACTAGTAGTTATAGGTATTATGATACTAGCAGGTGTGTTTAGCGGGTTCGTCTTGATCAGAACAAAGCCAGCGACATTTACGGCGATCCGTTCACCTCAAGCGGGTGCGAAAGTTTAACAGCAGTAAAAAGTAAAAGAACAGAGGCCCTTGTCTTAGCAGTATACCTGCTGAAGCAAGGGCCTCTGTGTATGTTGTCCTAATTAGTTGTTCAAAGCTGCTGCGTAACGTTTCTCAACTTCAGTCCAGTTGATGACGTTAAAGAATGCAGCGATATAGTCAGGACGTTTATTTTGATAGTTCAGGTAGTAGGCATGCTCCCACACATCAAGGCCAAGAATCGGTGTCTTGCCTTCCATAATTGGGGAGTCTTGGTTAGGTAGGCTGTAAACGGACAATTTGCCGTTGTTATCTACTGCCAAGAAAGCCCAGCCGGAGCCAAAGCGAGTTGTAGCTGCTTTCGCAAAGTCCTCTTTGAACTTGTCGAAGCCGCCAAGTTCAGCATTGATTGCTTCTGCTAATGCGCCGGAAGGTTGGCCGCCACCGTTAGGCCCGATCACTTCCCAGAAGAGGGAGTGGTTCGCATGACCGCCGCCATTGTTGCGGACAGCTGTACGGATGTTCTCAGGTACGCTGTCAAGATCAGCGATCAAGTCTTCAATCGACTTGGATTGCAGTTCTGGAGCGGATTCAAGCGCCGCGTTTAAGTTAGTTACATAAGTATTGTGGTGACGATCGTGGTGAATCATCATAGTTGTTTCGTCAATGTGCGGCTCCAATGCATTATTAGCATAAGGAAGTGCAGGTAATTGGTGTGCCATTTGAAAATACCTCCTAAAAGATATGTAGTAGTCTATACACTTCATTAAACATGATTCAAGGGAATAAATCAACAAAAATGTTTAGAAAGTAGCTCGAAGTCAAATGTGTTGATGTCCCAACCTTACCACATTACCCGAAAACAGCGAATTTCAAACGGGGAGCACTTTAATTTCACGCTATTTCGCATAACTTATACGAATGCCCATATTTCGACAGCAGCTGAAGTGGACGACTTTTATTAAGGAAGTGTCAATATCATGCTAGTTTTACCAATATATTATGGAACTGGGGTAATGAAGATATGTAAACGCTTACTATTAAGCGCTTACAGAAGCAAATAAGAGAATTACCATGATTTTTTATGGAAAATGGTTAAGAAAGAAGGAATTTCGTCTTTTTTGTCGTAATTGTAAACTGTATAATAGATATAAGTTAGATATAAAGTAGCAGACGGACGTAGAGATAAATAGTCGAACCACTATAGCTCAGGATGAGGGAGAAGCTAAACATGAATGTTCGTTCCTTTCGATTGTCGGATTATATGCCGGCTACAGAGTTGTTGCAAGCGTCATTATCAGAAGAGTGTTGTGAGAAGACGTTAGAAGCTTTCGCCAGACAGTTGTCGTTGGATGGCGAATTGGTTGTTGTGGCAGAAATGGAGCAAGACGGTGAAACTAGTATCGTCGGAATTGCTATCGGCACAGTAGACCGTGACAATGGTTATTACTATCGATTAGCCGTGCATCCGGAGTACCGCAGTCAAGGTGTAGGTCGTGCACTTGTCGCCAAGTTGGAGCAGAAGTTCCAGCAGCGTAAGGTCAAGAACATTATGATTGCTGTTGATGAGCATACAGAAGTTGTACTGCCATTCTTCGAGCAATTGGGTTATGGAGCGCAATACGTCATGCGTTCGCTACAGAAGCTTCGTATCGTTACGGGCTAATGCAACAAGAGTGATTACAAACACTCTAATCAGGATATCATTGTATGGGAAGGCATATCTTTTCAACCGTTGCAATCGGGGGAAAGATATGCTTTTCTATTACTATAAATAATTTGTTAAAATTACGTCATTTATAAATGAGGAAAGCGTATGGAGCGTTATGAACAAGTGCTCGTAAAAAGTTTTAAGCATGATGGTCATCTTCACCGCATGTGGCTGAAGAATTGGATCGTACCGCAGTCGAAGCGTCATCCGCTTCATACAGGCGAGGACATGCGTATTCTCATTAATAGCCAGACGCCGATTCAGGAAGCGGATGGGAAGCAGTGGCTAAGTAAAGTGCCAGCTGTTACCTTTTTTATTCCTCAGCAATGGTTTAATGTAGTTGCGCTAATAGAAGAGCACGGCGTTCGTTATTATTGTAATGTGGCGTCTCCTTATTATGAATGTGCAGGTGTGTACACCTACATTGATTATGATCTGGATGTTATACGACATGCCAATGGTCATGTAGCGGTGGTGGATCGGGATGAATATGACCATAATCGCTTAGTATATCGTTATTCGGAACTCGTGGAACGTAAAGTATCGATTGGTCTTGAAGCTGTAATGGAGCGAATACGCGCAGGTCGTGCGCCGTTTCAGGATGAGGCGGTCTGTTGGTATTTTGAACAATGGAGGCTTTGGATGTCGGCGGCGGAGTTGTCGGAGCAGGAGTTGGATTAGGTAGGGGGTGTCACCACATTAGCTTAGGTTAATGTGGGAGTTAACCGAACTGACGCTAAGAGAAGCTGAGATATCCGTCGTTACAAAGCAGGTTGATTTCGGTGCTGGGGGTATACAGGTGAAGAAAGTTACAATTTATACAGATGGCGCCTGTTCTGGGAATCCTGGTCCCGGAGGATGGGGCGCTGTTCTTCTTTATGGGGAGTATCGCAGGGATATGTCGGGAGCGGAAACGTATACGACCAACAATCGTATGGAGATCAAGGCGGTCATTGAGGCGCTTATGGCGCTGCATGAGGCTTGCAGAGTCCAGCTATATAGCGATTCGGCGTATGTGGTGAACTGTTTTCAACAAAGATGGATCTACAATTGGGTGAAAAATGGCTGGCGCAACAGCAAAGGGCAGGAAGTAGAAAACAAGGACCTATGGCAACAATTGTGGCAGCTAATGCAGAAGCATCCGGTTGAATACGTAAAGGTTAAAGGTCACAGCGACAATGAATTTAACAATCATTGTGATTTTTTGGCGCGTGAAGCGATTAAAAGCATGAAGAAATAAGATCGGTTGATTAGGGTGTCTCCTGATACAAACGACAAATGGACTCAAATGTAAATGGAAGTGGACGCTAATTTGTATGTGTCAGGCAAAGGGAGGAGGTGAGCGGGAATGAAGCAGCAAGATCGTGTCGAACTGGTGCCGAAATGGGCACGAGAGCAGACCACACGCTGGGCACGTCTGAAAGAGCTTATTTTAGAGGCAGCGCCACAGCTTGGTATCGACCAGATCGGCTTTACGACAGCCGACCCGTTCATCGAATTGAAGGAGCGTCTGCAAGAGTCAGTCGATAAAGGGTATGCATCGGGCTTTGAAGAGCCTGATTTGGACAAGCGTACGAATCCCCGTCTGCTGATGCCTGAAGCACAGTCTATTCTCTCCATTGCGATAGCGTATCCTTCCAAACTGCCAGAAATTCCGAAGTCTGAGCCAGGTGCATACCGTGGTATGTTTGCACGAACGGCCTGGGGCATGGATTATCATCATGTGCTGCGTGAACGTTTAAAACGATTAGAGGCATACATCCATGAGCAGGTGCCCGATATGGAACTCAAATTGATGAGTATGGTAGATACCGGCGAGCTGTCAGATCGGGCAGTAGCGGAGCGGGCGGGCATCGGCTTTAGCGGCAAAAACTGCTCTATTATCTCGACTAAGCTCGGTTCATGGATTTACCTTGGAGAGATGATTACGAACATTCCATTTCCGCCAGATCGCCCTGTGACGGAGGATTGTGGGGAGTGCACGCGCTGCTTGGATGCTTGTCCGACGTCAGCATTTGTCGGGCCTGGGCAGTTGAATGCGCAGCGCTGTATCTCGTTTCAGACACAGGTAAAGGATACGCTGACCGACGAGATGATGGTGAAAATGGGCAACCGCTTGTATGGCTGTGATACGTGTCAGATGGTGTGTCCGAAAAATAGAGGACTGAACTGGACACACCAGCCAGAGCTGCAGCCTGATCCAGAGCTGGCCAAGCCGCTGCTCGTTCCGATGCTGACGTTGTCTAACCGTCAATTTAAGTCGGAATTCGGCATGAGCGCCGCCGCATGGCGCGGCAAAAAGCCGATCCAGCGCAACGCAATTGTGGCGCTGGGCAATTTCCGCGACCGCCAAGCCGTGCCGGCACTGGCGGAACTGCTGCGTGCGGACGATCGTGCCGAGATTCGGGCGACGTCCGCATGGGCTCTTGGCCGCATTGGTGGGGCGGCCGCAATTGAGGCGCTCACGAAGGCATTGCCGCGTGAGCGGGTTGAGGAGGTCGTGCAGATGGTGCAGGATGCAATAGCACAGGCAGTGGGCGAACCAGAGCCGCTATACGTGCAGGAGATGGTATCACCAATTGGACCTTTGACGTTGGTAGGAACGCTGGATGGATTGTGTGCCATTGAGTTTGGCACCATTTTGGAGCGCTCGGAGAAGATTCATGCATGGGCGGAAAAGGCGATAGGTCCTGTGACTTTACAGCGTCACCCTGAAAGGCTGAAGGCAGCCAAAGAGCAGCTGGAGCAATACTTTGCAGGTGAACGTCGTGAGTTCGATCTCAAGCTTGACCTGCGCGGAGGGACACCTTTTCAGCGCAGTGTGTGGCTGGCGCTAAAGGAGATTCCTTACGGCACAACGTGCAGCTATAAGGCAATTGCAGAAGCGATCGGCAATCCGCAGGCTGTTCGTGCGGTTGGAGGTGCCAATAATCGGAATCCGATGTCGATTATTATCCCTTGTCACCGTGTAATTGGCGCGTCTGGCGCGCTGGTAGGTTACGGCGGTGGGTTAGATATTAAGGAGCAGCTGCTGCGCTTGGAAGGAATCATCACGTAGTCGAGAGCTTGTATTTTTCAGTAGAGAAGATTAGGGCATAATTGTAAAGGAGCGGCTGACATGCTATCATTATTGCGGTGGCAGTCTGTTTGTCGCTTTAGGTGTAGAGCAATATTACATTAGATGATGTTGGGGTGACCATAAGAAGATGTGGATTACGATTACGGCAATCGTGTGTCTTATAGTTGGCGCTGTGGCAGGATTTGCAGGCGGCGTATACTATTTGCGCAATCAGATGACCAAGATGCAGTCTGATCCTGCAATGCTACAGAAGATGGCGAAGCAAATGGGCTATAACCTGAATTCGAAGCAGATGCAGCAGGCGCAGAAGATGATGTCTGGTAATGCAGGGATGCCAGGCAAGGGCAATCCGGGAAAGAAATTTAAAAGATAAGCGATTTTGTATAGACGGGTGTCTGACACCTAGAGTGTATGGCAGGGGGGAGCAATCATGGCCGGCGTGAAAGATTACGTCAATACGCAAGTTGGCGCAAACCGGGAGCGGATCGAATTCCATATTAAGGAGTTGTTGAAGCTGATCGGTGAAGATGTCGAGCGAGAGGGGTTGCTCGATACACCTGCGCGAGTCACACGTATGTATGAAGAAATATTTGCGGGATATGACGTTGATCCGCGTGAAGTATTAGGAGTCACCTTTGACGAGCAGCATGAAGAGCTTGTCATTGTTCGAGATATCACGTATTATAGCCAATGCGAGCACCATATGGCGCCGTTCTTTGGTAAAGTGCATATTGGGTATATTCCAAGCGGCAAGATAGCGGGCCTTAGCAAGTTTGCCCGCCTCGTTGAAGCGGTCACACGCCGTCTGCAAGTGCAGGAGCGGATTACGTCCGAGATCGCAGATATTATGGAAGAGGTATTACAGCCTCATGGCGTTATTGTTGTGGTAGAAGGCGAGCATTTGTGCATGTGTGCACGAGGTGTGAAGAAGCCAGGCAGCAAGACGATAACATCTGCGACACGAGGCGTCTATAAGACCGATGCCGCACAACGCTCGGAATTTTTGACGTTATTAAAGCAGTAATCGCAGGGTTTTAATTCATGTTATTATGGAACCCGTTCCGGGCTGGAACGGGTTTTTGTATCGTAAAGAAGTTCGTGCTGCTAATCCTCTGTGTGTAAAACTGAACAAAGATCACAGACGCAGCAAAGATTCGAATGTATTTAAGCTTCGGATCTGTTGGAATGATGACCAGAAAGTACGCTTGATACAGGAGCGCTCTTTAAGGTTCATCACGACAGCGATGGATTACGTTGTCAGGCACACAAAGGAGGAAGACAGAACAAATGATAGAATCAAAAGAGCAAGTGGAAGTGACTGAGCAGGAAATCGCCTTGACGGAAGAACAGGCGGAATGGGTACGATTATATGAAACAGCTAGCGCCTATAAGAAAATGGCTAGCTGGAAGTGGATGTCGGGGAACCATATTTTTGGTGTGCGTAATCCGGAAAATGGAGAGATGGGCTACTGCAGCATTATGGGTTCAGATGAGTCGTTATTTGGCCTAGCGGTGTTCCGTGGCGGAGAAGGATTGGAGAGCTTGCACGATATGCTGCTGGAGCGTGATGAGCGTTACGCTTGGCTGCATCGTCAGAAGTGTATTATGGTAACTTTTGAAGACCGTACGGATCTGGAGAAGCAAGACCTTGCGCAAATTAAGGAATTGGGTCAACGCTTCCGTGGACGCAAAACATGGCCGATGTTCCGTATTTTTGACCCAGGACTTGTGCCTTGGACGCTGGATCAGGAGCAGGTACGTTATTTGACGGTAGCCTTGGAGCAGGCTATGGACTTGGCCGGCCGTGCAAAGAAGAACGAGGCTGTGTTAACTGCACCTCGATCCGGACAAGTGCTCGTTCGCTCCAATGAGAACGGCGAGTGGCAGGATGTGTGGATGGACCCAGAATTTGTTCTGAAGCGCCCAGTGAAAGCGGAGTGTGAAGATCAAGCTCTGTTAAACGATTTGATGGCACGCTTCCCCAACAAAAAGGGGCAGTGGGAGACGGAGTTCTTCTTTGCGCCAGTAGCCGTTAAGGGAGAAGGCGATCGTCCGTATTATCCGCGTTTGTGTCTATGGGTGGATCGGGCAACTCGTTCAGCTGTAGGATTCCACTTGGCCTATGACGACAATTATGAGCAGGAATTTTTGAAACATTTCTTGCAACTGGTTGAGGAGAAAGGGGCAAGACCGCAAAAGCTGATTATTCGTACAAATGATACGGTCGACCTATTCGAAAAGACGGCACAGCGCATGAAAATCCGCATTGAGCGTGAACCACGTCTTGCTTATTTGGAAGAAGCACGCGACGATCTGTTTGAATACTTTATGAAGAACCAGAAGTAAGGACAACAGGCTTCACAGTGATATTGGCTGTGTGGTCATATCAGCATAATTTGTGAATAAGAGGTGGCTTCTGAGTGGATCAGAGGTCACCTTTTTTATATAATCATAATGAAAGAAGGAACGTAATTCCCGACGTAGAGCGGGAGTCACGTTCCTTTTTATATTTTTAAAGCCATGACATGTTCTTGTTGCTCGGATAATAAATTTTCTCCTAGCGGTGGTGGCTCATAGTTCATAATAATTAGCTCAGGTATTTTGCCCCGCGCACTAGGTACGGAGTTAATTAGTCTCCGTGCTTTTACATGGTGAATGTGATACTCCTGAAATAGGTCCATAATAAAATCAGTCGCATGGTTGGACAGCATCACATATACGCCACGCTTGTCCAATTCCCGAAACAACTCGGCAAGCCTGCGCTGCTCTTCCCGCCCGAATCCTCCGATCGTATACGTAGTGAATGAGGAGGTTGTAGACAATACATCGTACGGAGGGTCAAAATAAACGAAATCCCCGGCACGCGCGTGTCGTAAAGCAGCTGTGTAATCGCCTTGTCGCATCAAAATTTCATTGGATTGAAAATAGTTTGATAAGGCACGGATCTTTCGCTCCTGAACAAAATCGATTGCGCAATATTTTCCAAAAGGAACATTAAAAAAACCTTTGCTATTAACCCGATATAATCCGTTAAAACATGTTCTGTTCATATATAGGGTGCGTGCAGCCCGCTCAATGGGACTAAGTTTTGAATAGTTTACCCGATCACGATCCCATGATCTTACCTCGTAATAATAATTTTCTGTGTTCTGGTGTGTCGATAAAATAGAGATCAGTTCCTCAGGGTGCTGCTGGACGACACGATACACATTAATCAAATCTTCGTTTATGTCATTAATAACTGCGCGTACAGGGCATACGGCAAATAAAAGAGCACCTCCGCCGACAAAAGGCTCGTAATAGGACGCAATTGACCAGTCAAGCAGCGGTAACCGCGCACGAAGATGAGGCAGCAATTGTCGTTTGCCACCTGCCCATTTGACGATTGGCTTAAGCATTCTTATCTCCTATCTCATGTCAATTATTTTAACGGTAAACGATTTATATAAAAGAAAAAGCGGCTGAGAGCCGCAGTGTTGAACAAACTAATATTAAAAAATGAATGTTGATAATACTATTGTATCGTTGGCGAGATAGGGAAGCAAGACTGAAAAGACTGGGGATAAAACCAACTTCATTGTAGTACATGTTTCGTGTAAAGTGGAGGTCCGTTAAAGCGGTTCTTTTTTATACAAATGCTCAGTCATAGGGTGAACAAAACTGTGGTAACAAAGAAGGTATTAACGTGTAGAGTCAAAGGTTAGAAAGGTTCCCATTGCAGTTTGCGTGCATGGACATAACGCTCGTTTACAATCGGCCAATAGACGACGTTCCACCAGTCTGAAATGTAATTGGCGCGTTTATTTTGATGCTTTAAATAATAGGCATGTTCCCAAACGTCAACAGGCAGGAGCGGAACGATATCCCACTGTGACAGGTTTTGATGTTTTTCAGCTTGTAATATTTCAAGTCGGCGGCTGCGTGGGCTCCAAACTAGGACAACCCAGCCTCCCCCTTCCACCTTGATGGCTGCCTGCGAAAAGTGCTGCTTAAACGCTGCGTAGCTGCCAAAGTCACGCTCGATCTGCTGCCGAAGTTCGCCCTGCGGTTCTCCTCCGCCATGTGGATTCATCGTGTCCCAGAAAATAGTGTGGAGATAATGACCCGCACCGTTAAACGCAAGCTCCCCAGAGAGCGCCTTGACCAAGTCATAGTTGCCCGTCCGGCGTGCCTCTTCAAGCGCAAGTTCCGCATGGTTTAAGCCGTCGACGTAAGTTTGATGATGCTGATTATGATGGATACGCATCGTCTTCTCGTCAATGTGCGGCTCAAGCGCATGGTAGGGATACGGAAGCGGCGGCAGGCGGTGTTCGCCGGGCGGCACGTATACATTGTCGGGGCGATTGGCGACCTGTGGCGCCGCAATAGGTGCGCTGCTGCGC
This sequence comes from Paenibacillus taiwanensis DSM 18679, assembly GCF_000425125.1. Classification (GTDB taxonomy): domain Bacteria; phylum Bacillota; class Bacilli; order Paenibacillales; family Paenibacillaceae; genus Paenibacillus_B; species Paenibacillus_B taiwanensis. Next base: position 111,433 of record NZ_AULE01000031.1, on the reverse strand, counting down.
TGCGACTGAGCGCCAGCAGCCCCACCAGCGCCGTTGCCGCTGCCGGCAAGCCACGGCTTGCCGCCGTTCGGGCGCTGACCGCGCCCAGTGCCGATGAACGCGCGGATCTCGTCAGCGCGTTCTGTATGCGTCTGCGCCACAGCGCGATCGTCCGCACCAGGCTGCGCGGCGGAACTAGGCGATACCGCCCGCAGCGCATGAATGTGCGCCTTCGGCTCGGCTGGCTGCGCTGTGTTATTGCTGATCGCAGCCAGCGGCATGTTGGCGAGTGTCTGCGTCGCACTCACAAACACATACGATTCGCGTACAATATGCGCGATAACAAGGGTGACAAGCGGTAAGTTGTGCACCGCTTGACTGTACTGCTTCAAATATTCGAGCTGCTGGGTAAATTGTTCGGATTGATATACAGCGGCTTTAAGCAGCAGTTCGATCTGTTCGTTCAGAGCCTGATCTGTCTGGCCGTTGTTATTTTGAATGGCAAGGAGCCAATTACGGGCAGTTTCTTCTGTCTTGATAAAGACATGCTCCCACTCTTCTAATAGTTGTACGTATGTGGGCTCAAGATCCGGAACTATTTTCTGAATAAGTACGGTATGCTCCTGTTCTTGATTTTTCCAGCTTATAATTTCCTCCAACAAGCGAACGGGCATTAATGGCCCATAAATCGTTAGCACGACAGTCCCTCCCTAGCCTCATAGCTCCGTGGTGCGCTGCTATAAATATATGACAAGAAGGCGTTGTCCTATTATCGATTTTAAACTGTCAAAGCTGAAGGTGCGCGTTAGCCTGAGCCAATCCAATTAGCACGCTCGTCTGTATGCTAGTTGGAGATGAATGCAGTTTATCCTACAATATTACACATTTGTTATGTTGCATAATTCTGGTTCAACAACAATTTTCTTCATTGCAGCCCCAAAAAACGAGGCTGTCCAGAAAATCAGTCTAAACTGACTTGACTACGGACGACCCGTTTTGTTGAATGTTAAAAATAAGAACAAAAAGCCGTCCTTTGTGAAATGGAAGGTACACTAACACTTCACAAAGGACGGTTTTTATGCGTAATCAAATGACTACTACGGAACAGTATGTTATACATTTGGCACCAACGCCCTACCTATAAGCGCTGCTTCACCCCCATCATGTAGAGCCTAGCTGCGTCTTCTTTACCGTTGCCCAAGACGGTGATAGCCCGACGTAGGCTATGATAGTGAGGAAAATGATTTGTATGCGGTAGGGGAAGACAAAGAACTGCGTTTTAATGCGCTCCTACCTTACGATAGCTATATGAAGGAGAACAGACGTCGTTACAAAAAGGGCAATCGGCATGCCTCGATCTGGACGTATGATGGGCACGATGATCGGTTCATGTGCCCGAATGGCCGCTACGTTCGCTTTAAGAAATACAAAACGATAGAGGAAAGCATGGAGAGCGATGATATCTGGTTGAATAGGTTGGCTTTGGTGGACAGACGATCCGTTATGTGCGGTAAAAACACACTTTTGGTGTAGTTACCGGACAGGATATCCGCTATTGCCTCCAAACTACCGCCAAACGGGGACGAAATCCGCAAATAGCGTACCTCCTGTCCGCTAAGCGGTCTAATAATCCTTACATCAAACCCTTAACGGATCTCTAGTCCGGTCACGTATTCCTCGCCACTACCGCACCAGCATACTGATAATCCGCACATTCTGCACCTAAGTTGTAACGGTATGCGTTAATGGTATTAATCAGCTTCACTTTGGTAACAAGGTTAATGGTATTAATAAGGTTGATGTGCTAATGAGATTCATTGTGCTAGTGAGATTTATGGTGTTAACAAGGCTAACGATGTTCATTGCGCATCGCAAGCAGCATTTCTCGCTCCTCTGTGCGCTCCAGAAACAAGGACACTTGACGCAAATAATCTTTACTATGCGCTCGGTAAACCATCTCATGCTGGGCTTGCGGGACGATCCAGGAGGAGGAGAGCGCTGGATCTTGGTTAGCCGCAATTTGTTCAGCAATCGTATAGGGTGCTTTAGTATCGTCCGTGCCGTGAATAAACAAAGTTGGAATCGGATACTGATGCTTTTTTACTTCGTTATAAGGGATCTGGTTCAAGCTTGTATCGTTAAGTAGCGGGAACATGCCGCGCAGTATGTCCAGTGAAGGATGCTTAGGCACATTAACGAATTGCTGCAAATTGTGATACAGTGTATCGGGCTCCAACAGAAACGTACTGTCAAGAACCATACCATCAATCCCGTTATTTTCAACAAGTCCTGCCTGTAATGCAGTTCCCGCTCCCATTGAGAAGCCCCATACAATAACTTCTTTAGCACCACGTGCCTGAGCCAGTTCTACCGCCCCAAGGAGTTGTTCCTTCTCCAAACGGCCACCTGTTGCTTTTGTCTTATGCTGCTCTGAAGCAAAACCATAATCAAACATAACAACATTGTATCCTAGCCGATGTGCGTATTGAGCCAAGTCATACATAGGGACCCAATATTCTTCACGATTGGCGCCGTAGCCATGACTGAATACGATCGTCCGTTCAGAAGCTTGGCTAGCTGGAATGTACCATCCGTCAACTAATGTATGTTTGTCCCGAGCAGGGAAGGTAACGGTATCATACTTCATCCCTTTTGAGGCTAATGGATTAGAGAACAACGGCGGTACTTCAGGATTGGCAAACATCCAAGCAATAAAGGCATGGAGGGCCAGAAAAATGATAACAGCCGCAAATAGAATCGACAATGAGAGGGCAATGGCTACGTGTTTAAGCCGCAATCGCTTAGCTGCCAAAGAGCTGGGACTTAAAGGAGCAAGCCATTCTGGCTGTACAGCTGGGGAAGTCGTCGTCACAGGTGTGTTCATAATGGTGCCCTCCTTTTGCGAGTGAATGCTGGATAAATAGGCTTCACTGGTCATGCTCGTTAGTTATGTCTTCTCGGCGATAAAAGAAAAGGCTAGGGCCTAAGTCTTATTTGAAAGAGTTGTTATCGAAAATGTCGATAGTTGCAGCTCAAAGTATGACGAAATCTGAATGTTGTTCTTCTATGTCTATCGTATGCGGGGAAGCCTATCATAGCAACGGTTCTAAGTGATTTGTAAGGATAATGTAATCATCCCGTAACATAAGGGGGCCAGATAGGCGTTTATGTCGAAAGAGGGACTAAAGTCCAGGAATAACTCAGCAGCGTTGAGAGATGTACGTATTTTTAGAACTAGTGAGCAGGAAGGCGTCATAATATGAATGAGAAAGGATACTTTACGATTGATGAACAGGAGAGTTATACTAGATGTAACGAGGTTTCATAGAATGAAACGGAAGAAGGCGGTATAAGATGGAAGAACGCGGAGGAAAGCAAACCGTCCGCGCGGTTGAACGCGCGCTTGATATATTAATGTGTTTTGCTGGAGAGAAGGACTTAAGTTTGACCGAGATTGCGGCTCGAATTGAGTTAAATAAGAGCACTGTCCACCGACTGTTGGCTACGTTGGAGGAGCGCGGCTTTATTTTACGTAATAATGATAAGTTTCGACTAGGTTATAGCATCTGGGAGCTTGCGGCAAATTTGACGGAAGTGGATGATCCCGCCCAATTGCTGCTGCCAGAGATGGAACGATTGCGTGAACAACTAGGGGAGACGGTAAGTCTATACGTTCGCGATGGGAATAACCGCATTCGTATTCAGGCTGTCCAAAGTAAGCAGGCGATTCGACGTGTAGCCACTGTGGGCGCCCGCCTGCCGTTGTATGTTGGCGCATCCAGTAAGGTGCTGCTGGCTTTTGCGGATTCTGCTGAACGGGAAGAAGCTGTACAAGAATCCACTTGGCCCGCTTCCATCGATCGCGAATCTTATTTACACCAACTTGAAGAGGTGAGGCAAACGGGTTATGCGCTTAGCGTCGAAGAGCGGGAGCCGGGTGCTGCTGCTGTGTCGGTGCCGATCTTTGATCGGAATCATCAATTGACAGCAGCGTTGTCTGTATCTGGCCCAGTCAGCCGAATGTCGGTGGAGATGATGCGTGAGTATGCGCCGCAATTGATGGCAGCAGCTCAACGGATGCAAACGATGATGAGAGCTATAACCTAGAGCGACATATTGGACATCAATTGTGTCTTGCCAAATGTTTTAATTTCGTGTATCTTAATATAGATTAAATCGTTAATTATTTCCAACCAATTTAATCATGCGTTACTAGGGGAGCCCCGAGCGTGGGCTGAGACAAGATCGCAACGAAGATCTTAAACCCTTTGCACCTGATCTGGATTATACCAGCGTAGGGAAGTAATCGGCACTTGAGATGGATGCAGCGAAACTTGTGTGACTTGTCACCGCTTGTTGCATCTTGAGGCAGTTCGTTGACGCCATTCAAGCCGGTTCCTTCGGGGATCGGCTTTTCTATTTGTTATGATCGTAATGGTGTATGCGGCTGTTCATATTGTCTAGTGTCACGTTCACCTTTGAAATGGAAATTAGGCTAGATAGATCAACGTTTCTGTTTTCCGCAGGACGATATTGATGCGCCGCTCCTTTCCGTTTCCCTGTCGCTTCACTTGCAGCATGTTGTTCGCTGCAAGTACCCGCATAATCCTCAGCGCTGCATAGTCCGCATGAACCTTCAATCGGGTTTGGAAAGTACAAGGAGGAATCATGATGTCAAATGGATACAAAAATAGTTCTCATATGGATGCAGACGTTCGAGAGTGGTGCGCTCCTTTTCCGAATAGCACTAAAGTGTATACGGAGGGGTCGCGAGCAGACATTCAGGTGCCAGAGCGCAAGATTAGACTCGCGGACACTGAGACACCAGACGGTGTGGAGATGAACGAGCCATTGCGTGTTTATGACACTAGCGGTCCATACACAGACCCTCAATATGTAGTAGATATCCGTAAAGGGATACCCGGTATCAAGCAAGCCTGGATTTCGGAGCGTGGTGATGTAGAGGCGTATCAGGGACGAGATATCCGTCCTGAGGACAACGGCTTCCGAACAATCGAAGCGGTAACAATTGCAGGTGCTGAGCTATTTCCGGCGGAACGCCATGTGCCGCTTAGGGCGAAATCGGGGTGCAATGTGACACAGCTTCATTATGCGCGTCGTGGCATTGTAACACCTGAAATGGAGTTTGCAGCTATTCGCGAAGGGTTATCGCCGGAATTTGTACGTGCTGAGATTGCAGCAGGACGTGCCATACTTCCCGCTAATATTAATCACCCTGAGTGCGAACCGATGATGATCGGGCGACATTTTCATGTCAAAATTAACGCCAATATCGGCAACTCTGCTGTAGCGTCTTCGATCGAGGAAGAAGTAGAGAAGATGACGTGGGCCATTCGTTGGGGCGCCGATACGATTATGGACCTATCTACTGGAAAAAATATTCACACGACTCGGGAATGGATTATTCGCAACAGCCCCGTTCCGGTCGGAACAGTGCCGATTTATCAAGCGCTGGAGAAGGTGAACGGCAAGGCAGAAGATTTGTCCTGGGAAGTATTCCGCGATACTTTAATTGAGCAGGCCGAGCAAGGGGTAGATTACTTTACGATTCATGCTGGTGTGCTGCTGCGTTACATTCCGATGACAGCTAAGCGGATGACGGGCATCGTATCGCGTGGCGGCTCGATTATGGCAGCGTGGTGTCTGGCGCATCATAAGGAGAACTTTTTATATACGCATTTTGATGATATTTGTCAAATTATGAAACAGTATGATGTTGCCTTTTCGTTAGGAGATGGACTTCGTCCAGGCAGCATTTATGACGCCAATGACGAAGCGCAATTTGCTGAGCTGAAGACGTTGGGCGAATTAACGGAGATCGCATGGCAGCACGATGTACAGGTGATGATTGAAGGGCCTGGTCACGTGCCGATGAATAAAATTAAGGAGAATATGGACCTCCAACTGGAAATATGCAAGGAGGCGCCTTTTTATACACTTGGACCATTAACGACTGATATCGCCCCAGGTTATGACCATATTACTTCCGCAATCGGTGCAGCTATGATCGGCTGGTTTGGCACTTCGATGTTGTGTTATGTGACACCGAAGGAACATCTTGGCTTGCCAAATAAAAATGATGTGCGTGAAGGGGTCATTACCTACAAAATTGCGGCGCATGCAGCTGACTTGGCGAAGGGACATCCGCGAGCGCAGCGACGTGATGATGCGTTATCGAAGGCACGCTTCGAATTCCGGTGGCGTGATCAGTTTAACTTGTCACTCGACCCGGAACGCGCCATAGAGTTCCACGACGAGACACTGCCTGCCGAAGGCGCGAAGAGTGCCCATTTCTGCTCGATGTGCGGGCCGAAGTTTTGCAGCATGCGGATTACGCAAGATATTCGACAGTATGCGAAGGAAAATGGGCTAGACGATGCTGAAGCTATCGAAGCAGGCATGCGGGATAAAGCCGAACAATATCGAGCGGCCACATAATTATATAATTCGTATCCTTAAACAGCTCCCTTCTTCATATGGGAGCTGTTGTTGTATGGATCTCCTTTTAAATAAGCTCACAAAAAATAGGGTTGAATTATATCAAAAATCGTTGATTAGTACTGTTAATTTGTCAATTTTTTCATGTATGATTGGAGGCGTGATGTTAATTATTTGATTAAAGGAGAGCATATGGGGCTTATTAGAGTTGAACAATTATACAAAGTATATAAGGTGAAAAACTCTAGGAAAGGTCTATTGGGGGGAGTCGCAGATCTTTTTGCACCTCAATGGGTGGATAAAGAAGCCGTTAATTGTATAGACTTCACAATTAATCAAGGCGAGTCTGTAGGTTATATAGGACCGAATGGTTCTGGAAAGTCTACGACAATTAAGATGCTGACAGGTATCTTGTACCCCACAAGCGGCAGGGTATTAGTCAATCATGTAGAGCCGTATCACAATCGACTGAAAAACGCTTCGATGATTGGTGCTGTATTTGGTCAACGATCTCAATTGTGGTGGGATTTAGCGATTAGGGAATCGTTTGAGTTGTTTAGACACATTTATCGAATTCCCTACCCTATGTTCAAAAAAAATTTAGACAAGATGGTAGAGTTACTGGGACTAAATGAGTTTTATTCTACGCCAGTTCGCCAATTGAGCTTAGGACAAAGAATGAGGGCCGAAATTGCTTGTGCCTTTTTTCATGAGCCGCTAATTGTCTACTTAGATGAGCCTACGATTGGTTTGGATGTCGTTGCGAAAGAACAGGTTAGACTTTTTCTAAGAGAGATTAATAAGGAAAAGCAGACAACGATTATATTAACGACACACGATATGGATGATATTCAACAAGTTTGTGAGCGCTTAATATTGATTGATCATGGACAGCTAATTTTTGATTCACCGATGGAACATTTTGTGAACCAGTACGGGAAAGAACGAATGTTATTACTTCAATTCGAACACCATGTCGATAATTTACAGGTTGATCACGGTGTGTTGGTAGAAAACCAAAATAACCAAGCCAAAATATTATTTAACAAAGATAGTATAAGTGCAACGAAACTGATTCAGAAAATGACAGAATGCTACCCCGTGATGGATTGCAAAATTGAGGAGCCGAAAATTGAACATTTAATGCGAATGGTATATGAGGAGCGAGGTAGGAATGAATAAGCCATCCTATTTCTCAACGTTTTTAGTCATTAGTAGACAGTCTTTTCTTAACTCGCTTGTGTTCAGAGCTAACTATTTCATAGATCTTATAACAGAATTTATTTTGGTTTTACTCGGCATCATCCTATGGAAGGCACTTTATAGCAGCGGGGGGACGAATGCTCCGATATCAGTAGAACAACTTGTCGCCTATATGGCTTTATCGAGAATTATTGTCAGAATAGATATGGAATTTGTTACTCAAATTCAACAGAAGGTTCTTAATGGAGAAATTGCAGGTGAGCTGCTTCGCCCCATTCCCCTCAAAGTGAATATGTTATTTCAAGAAGTGGGGCGGTTTGCAAGTACGCTTCTCATGAGAACGATCCCTATTTTTCTAACTGTAAGTTTATGGATCGGGGTATCTCTACCCAAATCTTATGCCTCTTTGTTTCTGTTTATTGTAAGTCTTATTTTTTCCTTTTCACTCGTTTTTTATATGAATTATATCGTTGCTCTTATGGCATTTTGGGTGACAAACTTATTTAGCTTAAGTGTATTTAAAGATCAAACGATTCGGTTATTATCTGGTACGCTCATTCCTCTATGGTTTTTCCCAAAATCATTGGTGGCCATCGTATATGTGCTCCCATTTGCAGGGATTGTGTTTGTTCCTATTAATATTTATTTAGGAAATTTTGACAGTGCACAATCGCTAAAATTCATAGCGATACAAGTGATATGGATCGTGGTATTGGAGTTGGTGTCGATATGGGTGTGGAGGCGAGCTGTAAAACGAATTTGCGTAAATGGAGGTTAAGAAGTGCATAGTTTATTACTATATTATAAATCGATGATCATGCAGGTGAAAACGAGTCATAGCTATCGATTTAATTACTTTTTGACCATATTTACCGTTATATTTCATTATATGGTGCAGTTGCTTGCTTTATGGATTACTCTGAATTACTTTGATTCGATTGGGGGGTGGAGTATTTATGAAGTGAGCTTTATGTATGGTTTATTTACGCTCTCTTATGGCATCATGATTTTCTTTTTTGCTGGTTTTCGTGATTTTTCCAGTCTAATTCATCATGGGAGCTTTGATATTTTGCTTATCAGGCCGCATAACCTTCTGCTTCAAGTCATATGTGGAAAGTTGGAACTGACTTCAATTGCTCACTTTGGTGTCGCGTCCTTGCTTTTTTGGTGGTGCTTTGAACATATCGAACTCACGTGGTCACTATTCAAAGTGCTGCAATTCATTGAAATTTTAGTGGCGGGTGCTTTAATTCAAGGCGGATTACTTCTTTTATGGGCGGCTTTAAGCTTTTGGTTGGTTAACACGAGCGCGCTAGTGCGTTTTGGTTGGGTGATCAATGCTAATTTTTTGAGCTATCCGCTAAGCCTATACAACAAGCCTGTTCAATGGGCTTTCACTGCTTTTCCGCTCTCTTTTATTACGTATTATCCGGCGAAGTGGTTTTTAGATAAAAGTGACACAATGGCTCCTTGGACGGCAAGTATCGGATCAATGAGTTTGATCATTGGAATATTGTTTTTTATTGTTGTTTATATCCTTTGGCTACTAGGAATACGAAGTTATAAAAGTACGGGCAATTAGGAGTGTAGGTGATGAGGCAACGATAGGAGAAGCTTGGCCTGAAGTCAGCGTTAATTTGCCGCTTTTCATATCGCGTCGTATGAACCAGAAGGCGGAACATGTCGTAACGATCCCCATGACGAGCACTAGTGGTACACTAGCGGCAATAACGCTTGCTACAGGGAGATTGGCTGCATCTGCTGTAAGCTTTGGCGCGCCTTGAATGATAAAGTCGCCTGAGAGGGCGATGCCGTGACCGAACAGGTTCATAGACATCGCCACTGCCAGCGCGGGCAAGCCAACTCTTATCGAAATAATTAGAATCGTGCCGAGTAATTCTTTAATGGCATAAACGAAGCTGGAAAATATACCGCTGACGGCTGTAATAAGCGAGCCACCCGCCATCCATCCGAGGGCGCATATGCCCACAATACAAATCAGGGTCGTATCCCTCCGACAAATTAGAAAACCGATAATCAGCGCGACAAATGGGACGTATATACCGTGTATGGCTGCAAGTTCTATTCCCATAGGACACCTCCGTGTATGGGCTTTCATTATGCTGCGTTATTATATGCATAGGCTTATGCGGAGGGAAGTATGTTGTCTCAGCAGCGCAAAAGGCCTTCTGCCAGTTATTGGTCAGAAGGCCTTTTGTGCTACTTTTTATGAGTCATTCGGTACAAAATGGCTGCTGTTTCCGCTCTAGTAGTCTGTTTGTGCGGGCGATAGCTGCCATCCTGATAACCTGTAACAATATGAGCGCTGTATAAGGCTTGGATCGCATCTCCTGCCCAGGTCGGGATAAGGTCTGCATCCGTAAATGTAAGCTTGCTGACTGCGGCAGACGGCGTAAATGCACGATAGATCATCGTTGCCATTTCGGCACGAGTGATGAAGGCATGAGGCTTAAACTGCCCGTTATGATACCCTTTCACAATGCCTCTGTTGTACAACCGATAAATAGAAGTCGCTGCCCAATCGGGAATTGACGGTTTGTCCGTAAAGCTAGGAGCAGATGCAGCTCCTTCTAATTGGAGGAGCCTGTCCAGCAGGACCGCAAATTCTGCACGTGTGATAGAGTTGTTTGGACGGAATGTTCGATCCGCATACCCGTTAATAACCTTATTCTGGATCAGGCTAACAATGTTGCTCTCGGCCCAATGCCCTTTAATATCGAGTAAGGAAGTATCCGGTTTGATCGAGCCTTCACCGTCTTTGCCGCCGGTGTTACCATTGGCATTTCCGTCTCCATTGCCGCTTCCATTGCCGTTAGACCCGTCTGTGCCTGTATTTCCATTGTTATTCCCGGTTCCTGAACCAGAATCCCCACCAGAGCCAGATCCGTTGTCCCCACCTGAACTTACAGGTGTGATGGTGGTAAGGTGGCTGGTTGTATTGTTAGCGATCTGTTTCTCGCCCCCACCGCTAACCGTTGCACGTGCGGATAACGTCGCCGGCGCGTTAGACGCGACCTTAACCGTGACGGTTAGTACGGGAGCAGACTTGCCGACATCGACAACTCCATTGTAAACGCATGTGCTGGTGCTCGTGTCACAAGTCCATTGCGAATCGCCAGCCTTGACTAGTGTCAAATCAGAAGGTAGCTGCAACTGCACAGATATAGGTGCAGTCGTTGCGGCAGCGCCTTTATTATGGACAGTGATTCCATACTTGGCGTCGCTTTGCCCTTGCTTAAAGGTGCCGCTCGGACTTAATTGTAACGTTAAGTCGGGCAGCTGTTTAATGGCAGCTTGCAGTGACGCCTTATTATTGGCGTCATTTATTTCTGCACCTCCGCTTACTTCCGCTGTTATCACATAGGATGCCAAGGCATCCCAAGGAATGTTAAAGCGAAGCAGAAGGGCAGGGTAGGCTTGGCTTTGGGTCAGTTCATCCGAACGTATACATTGCTTTTGAGTAAGGTCGCATGACCAGCCGTTACCTGTAGCTGTGAGCAATTGTAACCCTTGCGGGAAGTCCAGTTGGACATGTACAGTACCTTTCGTAGACCCTTGTCCATAGTTGGCTACAGTAACCGTCATCTCGGCTTGCTGCTGCCCTTGCTCATATGTGCCCGACGCTTGTAACCATGCTGCTAAATCTGCTGCTGGTGTAATTGTAGTGTCCACCACAGCGTCGCTGTTTGCTGTAAGAACCTCGCCCCCACCGCTTACTACAGCTTTGGCAGTCAGCGTGGCAGGGGCATTATGCGCAACCGCGACGGTGGCAACAATGTCCGTATAGTTGCCACCGGGTTGTGCGACGTCGCTGCGCGTACATTGGGCTGTCGCTACGTCACAGGACCATCCTATGCCAACTAAACGCTTTAATATGAGCTGTGACGGTAGTTCGAGCTTGGCATTAACGCTGCCTTCAGAAGGGCCGCTGCCTATATTCGACACCGTCAGCCTGTAAGAGGCGTCCTGCTGCCCTTGGCGGAAAGTACTGTCCGCAATAAGCGCTAGTTTCAAATCAGCTAACTGCTTGACTGTTACCTGTTTGCTAGCCGTATTATTGACGTTGTTCACGTCACTGCCACCCTGTATTTCTACGTTGATGACCGCTGCTGCTGGTGCATGATCTGCAATGCGGAAGACGGCACCCACGTCTGGTGCAGCAGTTCCAGCATCAATTGCGCCAGCGTAGGAACAAGAGCTAGTGTTAACTTGACATGACCAGCCCGTGCTGTTGTTCCAACTGTCCAGCGTCCAGCCAGCGGGAGGAGTAACCTTCAATGTTATTGTGCCTGAAGAAGGGCCTGTGCCGTTATTTTGGGCCGTTAAGAGCACTTTGGCACTGCTCTGGTGCTGTGCATACGGGCCAACTGCTGTAATAGATGGTACGAGATCCGGCTTCTGCACTACTTGAACGTGATAGGTCGCCGCATTATTAGTCGTGTTCTGCTCGCCACCGCCCGACGCGGCTGCTTTTAGCTCAATGGATGCAGGCGCGGTAGGATCTACTGCCAACTCGGCCGTTATCGTTGATGAACTATGTGGTGGGATGGCAGTATTTCGTGTGCACAATTTAGTGGTCTGGTTGCAACTCCAATCCTGTCCATTTAGTGCTGTCAATTGAAGCCCCGATGGAATTTGAAGCGTTACATTAATGGCGCCTGCTGTGGCTCCATCACCTTCATTCCGAACCTCAATTTTGACTATTTTGCCGCTATCACCCTGAGTAAAAGTATCGTTTGATTGCAGTTGAAGGGTAATGTCCGGCACTTGTTCGATAACAGTAACGAGTGAAGTCGTGTTGTTGGCCGAGCTGGTATCTCCTCCACCAGTAATTGCTGCACCCATCGTTACGCTGGCGGGTGAATTGGCCGCAACCATCACCTGGGCTGTAATGCTCGGGTAACTGGCTGAGACAGGAAGTTCATTTGTACGCGTACAGGAGGAGGTTGCAACAGAGCAGGACCATCCTGAACCACTTAATCCAGTAAGCGTAAATGATGCAGGTACGGTAAACGATGCCACGACTGCCGAGCCATCGGTCTTATAGGAGCCCTGATTTGTCACGCTAAGTATATAAGTTCCTGACTCATTCTGACGGAAAGCTCCCTGTGGCACCAAATTAAGAGTCAGGTCCACGCCGGACTCAATCAGAGTCGGATCTTCGACCATATTATTCGTCGAATTGCCGTCTCCGCCGCCAGATATTTCGGCACGGTTAATGGCAGTTGACGGCACACCATTCACGTCTACGAGTAGGGTGATTGGTGGATATTGGCCTCCACCAGCCAAAGCGTCGCTGCGTGTGCACGTAACTGTACCAACTGTGCACGTCCAACCTGCGCCTGAGATAGACTTGGCGATAAGGCCTGGCGGCAGCGTATCCGTGACCTTGACGAGCCCTGAGGTAGCAGCAGCACCTATATTACTCGCAGTTAGCGTATAGCTGGCATTTGTCTGCCCCTGCTTGAAATTGCCGGTATGTGTCTTCGAAAGTGTCAAATCCGGAATAGCAGTTATCGTCACATCGATGGAGCGTGTGCCTGTCCTTCCGTCAAGTGCGGTTGCTGCCAGCACAACCGTTGCTACACCCGATTTGCCCGCGACGGTGTGGATTTCAAGCGTCCGCTCTTGTCCAGAACCAGTGACTGTTGTGCTTGAAATCAGTAAAGGATCATAAGTCACTGCGGTGACGTTTACGCCTCGGCTTGCATCACCAACTCTAAACGGAATATGGACAGAGCCGCCACTTGTAACCTGCTGTCCGGTAATAGGCGATAGGGTAGGATGCGCTTCAATAGCTCCGATATCAACCGTTGCAATAGTATCTGCATCTGCACTATCTAAAATCCGTGTGCCCCCATCCATATCTGTTGAGGTTAACACAAGCAAATTGTTGCCAGCATCAATAGCTGGACTATCCATATGCAGTGGCATATGTGGCAGCTTGCCAGCAGCAGTAGTAGTCAACGGACCTAAGCCCGCACTGATAACATCAAACTGATTACCCACATCTGTAGTTAAGGTGCTGTGGCCAGGACCAATCAAATTATGTTGAGCAGATTGTATGGCTGCTCCCGCAATATTACCGCCGACGCTCGTATTTTCTGCAACGATGTTATTGTGCAGCGATAGTTTGGAATTGTTCGCTTGTACCCACAGGCCGCCACCTGATACGGTGGCTTGATTGTGGACAATCGTATTTTGAGTAAGCGTAACGGGTGATCCTGATTCTATACTAATCGCTCCGCCACTTGCAGAAGAGGAGTTGCCGACAAATGTGGACTGTACCACACGTCCAGTCATTGAATATAACGTCAGGGCGCCACCACGACTGCTTGGATAACCAGAAGCTGCATTGTTTATAAAAGAAGAGTTCTCGATATTAATGTAGCTTGGTGTTAAGGCGGATTGACTGTCTGCATATAACGCTCCGCCAGCGCGTGAGGCTGTATTATTTGAAAATATATTATTTTGGAGGTTAGCAGTTACTGCACCTGTAATAAACACAGCTCCTCCATTAGAAGTTGAACGATTCTCGCTAAACGTTGAGCCGCTAATAATCAAATGTGCGCCGTTGATGCCGCCATAGTACAGGGCAGAGCCGCCGACGTCCAAGCTTACTCCACTTTCTTTGGACTCAATGTGCTTAAAAATGGAGTTGCGAATGGTTAACGAGCCACCATTAACATAAGCGGAAATACCACCGCCATACTCGTCTTTTCCTTTAGCATTTAGCAGCGTCACATTCTCAATTGTAACGTTAGCATTAGTCAAAGGTTCATCCGGCGATAGGGAACCTACTAGCTCGAATATTCGATCGATACTGCCAGCAGGGGAAGCACCTGCTTGAATGATCACCTGACCAGGATCTGCCCCCATACCCCTGATCATAACCGAGCTGTGGATGTCCAAATCTCCGGCAAGTCCCGTATGGTCAGTGCCTGCAAGTGTCAGTGTATAGACACCAATAGGGACCAAAATGGTAGTGAGATCAGGAGTGCGGTTGCTCTCCATAATGGCTGCACGTAAGCTGCATTGATTGAAGCTGTCCGCACATTTTCCATCCTGATCGCTGATATCAATCGTATCCGCGAACGAATTAACTTCAATGATAGTAGCACCCGCGGCTTCTATTACGGGCATATTTAAAGGAAATGCTTGGAGTATTAACAAGACCGACAGGACGATTCGGACCAAGAAGGAGAAGGCACTTCTCGGCTTTCTTATACGCATGCGATAAAGCTCCTTTCTGTGCTCAGACTGCACAACTAACTTCTTGGCGGGAAAACCCCTTCCAAAGCAATAATATAATTCATTACCAAATAAGGCTGCATGTTGTTATGCGACTGGCTTCCACCGGCTGGCTGTACAGCGTACGGAGACATCGATACATCTGCTGTGCTTTGGTACAGATTGGGCCGTGGCTTTTTGGAAGACTCCGCCCATAGGTTGGGAGAGGGCAGCTCTTGATTTGCTCCTTTGGTAAATTGCGGTGTATGTGTGTGCGACGGTATTTCCGTTTCCAATAGGGTCACAGTTTCGCTGCCGCCGGTGCTGCCGAGCGGGTATTCACTTAGAGCAGGTCCTGCTCCTTGATGAATGGGCGCTTTGCCCTGCATATTAGGCAGTGCAAAGGTGTTCTTGCCATCCCCACCATACGTTGTTCCTAGTATGGCATACAGCGCTGAATATGATCTGATGTTTAGAAGCTGTCCGTTGCATAAAGCCCAACCTACAGGCGCAAAGTTACCTGCGAATATTCTAATTTCACCTACAAATGGATCCATAAATGTGTCCTCCTCCGATTAGCTGCGGCTAGGATAAATACCAACAATTGCAATGCAGAATTGTAAGCTAAGGTAAGGCTGCATATTGTTATGCGGTTGGCTGCCTCCTACTGGAGCAAGGGCAGAAGCAGACATGTTGCTCGGAGCAGCCGCCACAGGTACGTAGCTGTCAGCAACTCCTGCTGCCCATACGTTGTCCTGCGCGGATGGGAGTGAAGGCGGTTGTGAACTCGCGCGAGCTATATGTACATGCGCAGGCATTTCATTAATCGTTAGAGTATGCGTCGCTTCCCCTTGAGATTGCCCTAGCGTATGTGATGAACTTGTATGAATAGGGACTCTTCCTTTCAAGTTGGGTAGTGCAAAGGTCGTTCTACCATCGCCGCCATAAGTTGTACCGACTAGTGAAAATAAGGCCTGATTGTTATTAATGCTAAGTATTTGTCCTTCACAAGGCAACCAGCCTTTAGGGGCAAAGCCATATGGGAAAAGACGGATTTCGGCCAAAAAGGGTTCTGACACAAGAATTCCTCCTTCTATGAATTGTAGTTTAGCTTTGACTAGGAAAGATACCGAATAGTGAAATGATAAAATTGACTGTGAGATAAGGCATGATGTTGTTATGAGGCTGATTGCCGCCTGCTGGCAGTATGCTTGCAGGACTCATCGTGCCCACAGGTGCTTGGTCCCCGTAAATGGCGCTGCCAGGAGCCGCCCATGTGGCGTTCGCAGGGCTCTGCTGCGTCGCCTGCTCATTTGTTGAGACGATGCTATGGCTATGACTTGGAAGTTGCGTCGCCGTAAGTGTCACCGTCTCGGTTCCGCCTCTGCTGCCAAGCGGATACGTGGGCGTGTTATGAATCGGTACACGACCACGAAGGTCAGGCAGCGCAAATGTGGTCTGCCCATCGCCACCATAAGTAGTGCCAAGCAGTATAAATAAAATTTCATTTTCCGAAATGGATAACAGTTGCCCATTACACAGCGCCCAGCCTTGAGGGGCGTAACTGCCTGAGAACATACGAATTTCACCAACATAAGGTTCAGCCATATTAATCTCCTTTCAAATAAGCGCCATCTATGGCGGTTGGTATGTATTCCATCGGAACATAAGGATATTGCACGACAGGCTGGGACTCAAAGCCTAGCTTGTCATACCACATTATCGCCTTTCCTTGCAGGTCTGCATGCAAATAAATAGAACGACCGGTATTATAAGCCGTTTGCATCATAGTGCGCAGGAGGTGGGTCCCGTGGCCCTGACCTTGATGTTCTGGAACGATAGCGATATCTAAGATGTGAATACGAGCTGCATCTTGATGGAGAATAAGTCGACCGATTGGTCGATTGTCCAGTTCAAGGATGCTGCACTTTAATTGGGGGTATCGCTGCTGATAGGTGTGCAGTTGATATGTTAATTGCTGTTGGATAAACGCTTCAAGCTCCAGTGCAGGCCAGTTCCATGCTGCAAGCTCATCTCTCTTGACGGTAGCAGCCAATTCGAACAAGAGCGGGTGATCTGGCTCGACAAGCCTTGTGACAGCGCCGATTACAAGCACCTCATTTCATCGTTAGATTCATAATATGAATAGTACAAAGCTAATTGTAACAAAAGTGCGTCGTTCTGTGTCAAAAAACGGAAAAAATATAATAAAAAAATGAATAATTATGCTTATGTCTAGTTATTTAGTAGGAATAGGAGTATTTAGAGGTGGTGGGAGATAGTCGGTGCTGCTGTCAGCACACACAACAAAGCACCTGCGGTTAGTTCCGCAGGTGCTGTTCTAATGGAGATAAGCTATTAAGCGTGAGTACGCTCACTGGCAATCATTTGACGAAGTACGGTTTGCAAGATACCACCGTTGTGATAGTAGTCTACATCCACCATGCTATCAAGTCGGACGATAGCGTTAAATTCAAATGTGGTCCCGTCCTCGCGTGTAGCCGTCACTCGCACTTCTTGACCTGGCTGTACGTCATTGGACAAGCCTACGATATCAAATTTCTCGCGTCCAGTAATGCCTAGCGCCTGCCAGCTTTGGCCTTCTTGGAATTGTAACGGAAGTACACCCATGCCAACCAAGTTGGAACGGTGAATCCGCTCAAAGCTTTCTGCGATGACAGCTTTGATGCCAAGCAGGAACGTACCTTTAGCAGCCCAGTCGCGGGAGCTGCCTGTTCCATACTCCTTACCAGCAATAACGACTAGGTTATTGTTTGCCGCTTGATACTTCATGGAAGCATCATAGATCGACATAACGGCATTATCAGGCAGGTAAGTGGTGACACCGCCCTCTGTACCAGGCGCAACTTGGTTGCGGATACGGATGTTTGCGAATGTACCACGCATCATCACCTCGTGATTCCCGCGGCGGGAACCGTACGAGTTAAAGTCTTCGCGTTTCACACCATGCTTGATCAAGTATTCGCCGCCAGGGCTGTCCGCCTTAATGTTACCTGCTGGAGAGATGTGGTCTGTCGTAACGGAATCGCCCATTAAAGCAAGGACATTGGCATTTTTAATATCTGCAATATCAGTCAGGCCATCTCCTAAGTTCGAGAAGAACGGCGGGTTCTGAATATAGGTAGAGTTCTCGTCCCACTCGTACAGTTCACCTTGCGGCACAGGGATAGAGTTCCAACGTTCATTTTGTGTAAATACGTGCTCATATTTATCACGGAACATCTGTGGTGTAATCGCTTGGGCTACTGCCTGCTTGATTTCATCGTTAGATGGCCAGATGTCCTTCAAGTATACAGGCTGATCGTTCTGATCATAACCGATCGGGTCGTTAGCCAAGTCAATGTTCACCGTACCAGCCAGCGCATAAGCAACAACAAGCGGCGGAGAAGCGAGATAGTTAGCTTTCACTTGCGCGTGAACACGGCCCTCAAAGTTACGGTTACCAGACAATACTGCCGCTACGGTCATGTCATTGTCTGTGATTGCCTTGCCGACTTCATCTGGCAGTGGGCCAGAGTTGCCGATACAAGTTGCGCAGCCATAACCTGCGACGTGGAAGCCAAGTGCTTCAAGCGGATCAATGAGCCCGGCTTTCTTCAAATATTCGGTTACAACTAGTGATCCTGGCGTCAGGCTGCTCTTCACGTATGCTGGTTTCTTCAAGCCACGCTCAACCGCTTTTTTGGCTACTAGGCCCGCACCAATCATGACGCTCGGGTTGGATGTGTTCGTACAGCTCGTAATCGCTGCAATGACAACAGCACCAGTACCGAACTTGCTTACTTGACCGTTCGGGTGAGAAACCGTTACTTCTTCTGCAATCTTCTCATCTGATAAGCCATAGCCGCCCTTATCGATAGGTGTACGAATGATGTCGTTGAAGGCTTGCTTCATGTTAGCCATCTCAACACGGTCTTGAGGACGCTTTGGTCCTGCCAAGCTTGGTACGATAGAACCAAGATCCAGCTCAATCGCATCCGTAAATATAGGATCTGCTGTTTCATCGGTACGGAACATACCTTGCGCACGATAATAGGCTTCAACCAGCTCAATCTGATCTTCCGTGCGGCCTGTGCTGCGCATATAGTTTAACGTTTCGCTATCTACGGGGAAGAACCCGACGGTAGCGCCATATTCTGGGGCCATATTGGCTACTGTAGCGCGGTCAGCCAAGCTGATGTTGGACAATCCTGGTCCGTAAAACTCTACAAACTTGCCAACAACGCCTTTTTTACGCAAAATTTGTGTTACTGTCAGCGCCAAATCAGTCGCTGTAGCGCCTTCAGCCAATGTACCTGTCAACTTGAAGCCGATAACTTCAGGGGTTACGAAATAAAGCGGCTGACCAAGCATACCGGCTTCAGCTTCTATACCGCCGACACCCCAGCCCACTACACCGAGACCATTAATCATCGTTGTATGAGAGTCTGTTCCTACAAGTGAATCCGGGAATACTTCAGTTGCGCCGTCAACTGTCTTGGTTGCTGCAACGGAAGCCAAATACTCCAGATTGACTTGGTGAACGATACCTGTTGCAGGTGGAACTGCGCGGAAATTATCAAACGCAGTCTGCGCCCAACGAAGGAAACGATAACGCTCTTCGTTGCGTTCAAACTCTACGTTCATGTTATATTCAAGTGCATCCTTTGTGCCAAACGCGTCAACCATGACAGAGTGATCAATGACGAGATCAACAGGCACGAGCGGATTGATTTGTTTTGGATCACCGCCCGCTTTCTTAACGGTATCACGCATCGCCGCGAGGTCAACAACGACAGGCACGCCTGTAAAGTCTTGCAGAACGATACGTGCCGGAATAAACGGGATTTCCTTGTTCTCGTCACGACCTTCAGCCCAATTAGCAATTTGAGCGACATGTTCTGAAGTAATCGCGTGGCCATCAAATTGACGGATGGCAGCTTCGAGGAGCACCTTAATCGAAAACGGCAGGCGGGACACGCCATTAAATCCTTGTGTTTCAAGGGCCTCCAAGCTGTAGTAACGGTAAGACTTGGCTCCGACGCTTAGATCACGGGCAGCGGAGAATGCATCTGTTCTTGCCATAATAGTACCTCCTTCATGGTTGTGTTAATGACTGGTCGAGCGGGTTTGATGTAAAGTAGGGTAACTCATCCAAATTTTTGTACACGTTTCACTAGATGAAACATGATTTCATGTTTTTATTCGTACTCTCAGTATAGCGTTTATTAGAAATTTGGTAAAGGTTTTTTGCTGCAAAATAATGCCTAAATATTTGTTCCGTTTTAACATTATGCCAACTTCATCATGACCTCATCATGTGATCTACATGACCCGCATACAATGAACTATCTAATTAAGCTTGGGTGGGCATGCTCCTTCTATATCGAGCGCCATGCCTGTCTAATGAAGAAACGTTCTATTAAAGAGACACAAGACGCGGATCAAGGAGGCGTGAATGATGCGGCAGGCATGGAAAAATACGCTCTATTTATATGTAGATCAGCATAATCGGCATGAGGTGGATGATCGGCATCAGACACTCCATGCCCCAATTACAGATATGGACTACACACTGCGAATGAGTGAACGAAGCAGACGTTTAAAGCGTTGGTACCGGGAACGCGACACATCTCCTCTCAAAAGTCAAACCAAAGCGAAGCTGATCCGAACACGCGAGGGAGAAGGCGAAGTAACGGTAGATATGGAGTTCCATGTACAGCGAGAGGCCGATCAGCAAGGAACAACTTTTGTTGAAGAACGGATTGATCGCGAGCGCATTACGTTGACTAGAGAAGGGAAAAGCTGGATTATATCACAGATTGACCATCCACAGATGGAGCGGCATATGCGCAACATTCAACTCGGGACAGAGCAGGAGCAGGGCGCATTATCACCTCCACTGCCCTACTTGAATATGGATGTGCTAGGAGCAGTGAAGACGGCAAAATCGTCACCTTATCTTAGGGAGAAGGCAGTCCAATATGCGGAGCAATGGTGGAATGAGTCAAACCCGAGATTTTTGTCATTTGAGGTCGATTGCACCAATTATGTCTCCCAATGTCTCTTTGCAGGTGGGGCGCCTATGAACTATACTGGTAGGAGAGAATCAGGTTGGTGGTATAAAGGCATGGTTAATGGCAGCGAAGGCTGGAGTTACAGCTGGGCTGTATCAAACAGTATGGAGCGGCTTTTAACCTCCAGTACGACAGGCCTTCGGGCTGTCGCTGTTAAGCATGCAAGTGATTTGCAGTTGGGTGACGTTATTGCTTATGATTGGGATGGCGACGGCCACTACCAGCACAATACGATTGTGACCGCATTTGATAAGAATGGAATGCCGCTGGTTAACGCACATACGAACAACAGCAGGCACCGTTATTGGGATTATCAAGATTCCTATGCGTGGACAGAAGCGACTCAGTATCGCTTTTTTCATATAACTGACTTCTTCTGACTGAACAGGCTGGACACGTTCCGATTAGCGGGCTGGTAGCGGGCAGGACGGATGACGTCATAAGAGAGAACTATTGGCGCTATAGCGCTGACGGAGGGACTTATGGGACAACAAAGAATAATGCGCATCGGCATCGTGTACGGCGGCAAGTCGGGAGAGCATGAGGTATCTTTATCGACTGCTTTTGCGGTTATGAATGCATTTGATTATGACAAATATGAGCTTGTACCTTTCTTTATTACACGATCGGGGGAATGGCGTGTCGGTGAGCCGCTGCATGCACCATTTCAGGACATAGCGGAACTGACGCTGCTTTCATCGAGTGGTGGAACTGTACGAGCAATGGAATTGCTATTTGCGGGCTTGGATAGCAGCAGAGAAGCTGTGCCAAACAAGACGCTTGATGTTATCTTCCCGTTACTGCATGGTACTAATGGAGAAGATGGTACGATTCAAGGGTTGTTTGAGATGGCGAACCTGCCGTATGTAGGAGCAGGCGTGCTTGCTTCCTCTGTAGGGATGGACAAAGCCTTTATGAAGCAGGCATTTGCCCATGCCGATATTCCACAATGCAAGTATGTGCACTTTATCGTAAGCGAGTGGAAACGTGAGCGTGAACAGGTGCTGCTTCATACCGAAGCGGAGCTAGGTTATCCTTGCTTCGTTAAGCCGGCAAATCTGGGTTCTTCGGTTGGTATATCCAAGGCGCGCAATCGCGCAGAACTGATCGCCTCCATTGAACTGGCTCTGCAATACGATCGAAAAGTTATCGTGGAAGAGTTTGTGGATGCACGAGAGATTGAAGTGAGTGTTCTGGGCAACGACGATCCTAAGCCTTCTGTGCCGGGTGAAATTATTTCGGCGCACGAATTTTACGATTATAAGGCCAAGTACACAGACGGCAAGTCCAGCATGGCGATACCGGCACCGATAGACAGTGAATTGACGGAGCGTATTCGTGAGCTTGCGGTAAAGGCCTATCGTGCGATCGATGGATCAGGCTTGGCGCGTATTGATTTCTTCGTACGCCGCTCGGATATGGAAGTATTTATTAATGAAGTAAATACGTTGCCTGGATTTACACCGTACAGCATGTATCCGCTGATGTGGAAAGAAACTGGCCTGCCATATCAGGATTTATTGGATCAATTGATTCAGCTTGCGCTTGATCGCTTTGAGGCGAAACAACAGCTTCATTATGAAAGTGTGTAATTTCATTAACTGCACTTATTATATGTACAATTAACAAATAATACTCTTTATGTGGGCAAGAAGCTGGATGAACGTTACCAGTGCCCATGTAAGGGGTATTTTTATGTTCATTTTTCCGTATTTGTGCACGTTAATGAAATTTAATGTTTTGCTCATAATTTATTAAGAAGAGCTGCTAACGCTAGTGTTATGCCGTGGCAGATTTGGATTGCATCCAAAAAGCCATGAGTAAGTGAAGCAGGAGGATTAAAAATGAAAAAGAACATACGGTGTTTGGTGGTGGTCGCTTTTTTGAGCGTGCTGTTGCCTGTTGAAGCTTGGGCAAACGATAACAAGCCTGAGGGCATTTGGATTGAAGCTTCACAACTCTCTGAGAAGGTGCCAGATACAAAGTATATGCATGGTGCCAGAAAGGTCAGAATGATGGACGTGGATAAGGCTTTCGAATCGCTCGGACTTGGTGAAGATGCAAGGAAGAGGGCAATATCGAAAGGCCAATCATTAGTTGAATTCGCTGCTGCTAGTGGCGTATCGCGCAGCCAACTTCTACAAGCACTGCGCGGTCAGTTGGAGCAGCAGCTGCAACAGGAAGTGAAGCAGGGCACAATGACAACTGAGCAGGCTGCTCAAATCAAGGTATCGATGACAGCAAGGCTGGAACGGATGATTGATCGTAAGTATAGCCCAGCAGAATTGGCAAAGCGAGAAAGCAAACGGAAAATATTTAAAGACTCGCTGCATGCGGTGTTTGGACAAATCGGTCTTAGTCAGATGGAAGTAAGAAAAGCAGCGGCAGCAGGACAGTCTCTGGGTGACATGGCGGCAGCTAAAGGCGTAAGTAAGGCGAAGCTCAAATTGATGCTAAAGTCGCAGGTTGAGCAGCGAGTTGAAGTAGAAGTAACGAGTGGCAGGCTGACCGCGGAGGAAGGTGCCCGGACGAAAACTAAAATACTTTCACACATGGACAGATGGATTGAGGGGTATCACTACAATCGGAACAACACGCACGGAAAACCAATGAAGAAGGTAGAGCCGAATGTGTAAAATGTAAATAACGGATAACGCTAACTTCACGTTGCGTACAATGGAGGTCGTAACTGCCAACTGTTGTACGCTATTTTTATATGTTTTTAAGGTTGGATTCAGGTTTAGCTAAGAAGTGACCCCTATACTGGGCTTATTCAGTGAAGTTGCTGCGCATTTGCTAAGCATAGGGAGTTAACAGTACCTAATTTCATAGGTATTGTCTAACATGGAATAGTACAATTTTATTTTGTCGGATTATTAATAAACAATCGAAATAGAACTGTGGAGGACAAACGCTATGACGAAGTACGCTAAACTTATAGCCATTACGATTTTGTTAGGGATGTTGATTCCAGCTAACGCTTATGCGGAAACAACTGCATCTACATCCTCATTGTCAAAAGATAAAACAACGATAAAAGCAGCAGCTTTGAATCAGCGTACAGATGCGGCAGCTCGCACAGCTCGAAATAAGCAGCCAGCTGCTACAGTTAACGTAAGCAAGCAGTTGATGATGCTTGGACTTGCACACGATGCGTTATGCCAAGCTATGCAGAACGGTAAGTCGCTCGGTGAATATGCAAGTGATCAGGGGATTGAGCCAGAGCCGCTGAAACGAGCTATGACATTGGAAATGGAGCATCAGCTGTATGAACAAGTCCAGCATCATCAGCTCTCTACGGAGCAGAGAGCCAAGCTTCAGCAGCACATGACACAGCGAATTGAGCGCATAATTGATGCTAAGAAGTAGCAACTGTTTTTGATTGAACATATGGAAAATCTACATCAGGTGTCCGTCAGTGCTTGGTTTGGAGCAGTGGTTTACATCGTTAATGAAGTCGGCCGTCATTGACTAGTCGAAGCAAGATCGGTTTGCCTTCTTTTCTGTATTCATGGTTCAATAGAATGAAAAACAGGTAAAGGGGCGGTGAAGATGGGATTTTCTACGGAGTTTAATTCAGTATGTAAATTCAAGACCGATCAGGAACTGTACGAGCTGCTAGAGTACGGGCGTGGCAAAATGAAAAAAACGGGGCTGCGTATTTTCCCGACGGGTCAAAAAGTGATTGCCTATAGTTCTGCTAATGTGGCTGTTGCGATTGTCAAAATTGTGGCCTCGATAGCCGAGATCAATTTTCAAGGCGAGGAAGTAACAGAGGTGGAGATGGAATTGATTCGGAAGTTAACACCAGAAGAGTCTCATGTGCAGACTGCTCTCGCATACGAAATGTTTTTCGGCGAGCCGAATCGCAAGTAAACAAGGTTCGCTGGAGCGCCAATTGTCACGGAGGAATGTGACAATTGGCGCTTTTTGTGTTGGCAAAAGCGAGTGCAAATTCGGCTTATTGACAACAAAATAAACACATTCAGCCACAACGAAAGCGTTGTCATTTTAGTGTTAATAGTCCCGAAAACCCTTACGCAACAAAGGTTTCAGCTATAAAAGGTGAGAAGCGAAAACGACATATTTACGATGTGTAAAGAAGTGGCCTACAATTATCAATGTAAGCGCTAGCAGCAATGCAATCTCAAAATGCTTAACTGTTAAAAGTCGAGCAACAGGGTGACGTTGATGAGCTTACTTTTTGGGCGAAGCAGCGATTTCACTCTATGTTGTAACCGCTTTCTATCGTGAAGGCTAGCTGCTTCCATTATAGATGGATGGAGAAATGGACAGAGAAAAGAGAAAGCCTAACATTCGAAAGGAGGGAGTGGACACGATGCAAGAAAACGCACAAGGAGCACTTTCAGCCAACGTGATTCCGAATCCGGGCAAGAACAACAAGACAGTGTGGAAGAGGATGCTTCAGAACTGGGAGCTTTACTTATTTATAGCACCCGCATTTCTGTACTTTCTTATTTTCCATTATGGTCCGATGTATGGCATTCAGATTGCGTTTAAGAACTTTATCCCGACAAAGGGAATCTGGGGCAGCCCGTGGGTTGGATTCGACCACTTTACGCGCTTTTTTGAGTCGTATTACTTCTGGGATTTGTTGTGGAACACGCTTAGCATTAGCTTATACGAGCTTGCAGTTGGGTTTCCGCTGCCGATTATTTTGGCCTTAGCATTTAATGAGGTCAAGGATGGCTTCTTCAAACGAAGCGTACAAACGATTACTTATGCACCACATTTCATTTCTGTTGTCGTTATGGCAGGTATAATAATCACCTTTTTGTCGCCGTCTACCGGCATTATCAATCATATTATTCAGTTTTTAGGGTTTGATCCTGTTAACTTTTTAACGGAACCGGCCTGGTTTAAAACCTTGTATGTGTTGTCGGGTGTCTGGCAAGGGACTGGGTGGGGCACGATTATTTATCTGGCTGCATTATCAGGCGTAGATCCACAGCTTCATGAAGCAGCGATTGTAGACGGCGCAAGCCGGTTTAAACGGATTTTGCATATTAATATTCCGGCCATTACACCTACGATTACCATTTTGCTTATCTTGAACATGGGTAGCATTTTAGGTGTCGGCTTCGAGAAAATTTTGCTCCTGCAAAACTCGCTTAATATGGGTGCATCTGACGTCATTTCAACTTTTGTGTACCGTTCCGGTCTTGTAGATGCACAGTACAGCTTTTCGACCGCAGTAGGATTGTTTAACTCAGTCGTAAACGCCATTTTGCTAATTACCGTTAACCAAATTGCACGACGCACCGGCAATAGCTTGTGGTAGAAGGAGGGTGGCTATATGGCAGCCGTAGCTGTAAAGGAATCAAGAGGAGATAAAATATTCGTAATTTTAAACTACATTTACTTATCAATCGCACTTCTTATCGTATTGTATCCTGTGCTGTATATCATAAGCGCGTCTATAAGTGATCCGAAGTATGTAAACTCGGGTGAAATGTGGCTGTTACCAAAGGGCATCACATTTGAAGGATATGTAAGAGTATTTGAAAATTCAAAAATATGGTCTGGTTATGGCAATACGATTCTGTATACGACCGTCGGCACGTTAGTTAACTTGTTTGTAACCTTGCCAGCAGCTTATAGCTTAAGTCGAAGCGATTTCGTTGGACGTGGTTTTTTTATGGGGATGTTTATGGTCACGATGTTCTTTGGTGGTGGTTTGGTTCCTGGTTACCTGCTAGTTAAAAATTTAGGTATGATAAACAGCATGTGGGCACTTATTTTGCCTGGTGCAGCATCCGTGTGGAACATTATTGTGGCCAGAACGTTTTTCCAGTCAACTATACCAAAAGAGCTGCAAGAGGCAGCACATATTGACGGTTGCACCAATATGCGTTTGTTTATTAAAATCGTACTTCCGCTCTCTGCGCCGATCATTGCTGTTATGGCTTTGTTCTACGGAGTAGGGCATTGGAACAGCTACTTTAGTGCCCTCATTTATTTGAATGAGGAATCGAAGTATCCTCTGCAAATGATATTACGCCAAATTCTTGTGCTGCAAGAAATGTCAGCCGAAACAACTGGCGCTGCCATCAACGCATCGGTAGCTTCTGCATTGAACAATAAAGCGGATGCGGCATCACTCTTGAAATATGCGGTCATCATTGTATCTACCTTGCCTGTCGTCGCTGTTTATCCATTTTTGCAGCGCTACTTCGTACAAGGAGTCATGATTGGATCTGTAAAAGGTTGATTTTCGGGTGGAAGTTACCGATATCTTAAAGCAAGCCTAACCAAAGACTCGTCTATGAATCACCGTGTAAGGCCAAATAGCACGATTGAAACAAAAGGTTATGTAATAACGTAGGCTATTGCCTATGATTATTATAGATGCTTGTGCCATTGCAAGAAAGACCACACAAAAGGGAGGATCTTTACATGCAAAAAGGAAGCAATGCGGTCATGGGACACAAAAAGATATGGGCAATGTTATTATCCATGACTCTTCTCATCTCATTATTGTCTGGCTGCGGCGGTTCATCCGACAAAGCTGCGGAAAATGGAAGCACAGGCAGTGAGGCAAGCGCCAATCTGAATATGGAAGGCTTCCCGATCGTTAAAGAACCAATCACGTTAACGATGATGGGGCAAGACGTAGGGATGCAAAATTGGCAAGACATGGAGTTCTTCAAACAGATGCAAGAAAAGACCGGCATTAAGTTTGATTTCCGTAATGCGCCGCTAGACAGCTTTGATACGAAGCGCAACCTTGTATTTGCGAGTGGTGATTATCCTGACGTATTTTTCTCCGGCCAATTGAAAGCGGCTGATGAAGTGAATTACGGTGGCCAAGGCGTACTTATTCCGCTCGAAGGGTTGATCGACAAGTATGCACCTAATTTGAAAAAAATACTGGATGAGCATCCTGACATCCGCAAGTCAATTACTACACCAGACGGTCACATTTATGCTTTGCCAAACATCGATCTTGATGCGGGCTGGTATCGGGGGCCCCTCTGGTACAACGGGAAGTTCCTGAAAGCGCTAGGTATAGATAAAGTGCCGTCTACCACGGAAGAATTGTATACCTATTTGAAACGAGTCAAAGATGAAGATCCAAATGGCAACGGTAAAAAGGATGAAATTCCATTTGTGTCCGTCAAGCTTGATGATGTACGCATGTGGCTGCTAGGCTCATGGGGTATCTTTAATGAACAAATTTATGCGGATAGAGAAGATAAAGTGCATTACACGCCGATGGAGCCTGGATATAAACAATATCTTACATTCTTGAACCGTCTTTGGAATGATGGCTTGCTTGATAAAGAAACGTTCTCCCAAACAGACGAGCAGAAAAAAGCAAAAGGGAAAAACAACCAAGTGGCCTTGTTCGCTGACTACCATGCTTACTTTACATTAGGTGGCGATCCTAGCCAAGACGATCCGATGTATGCGCCTGTAAAAAGTGAAGTAGTCGGTTCACCGGTAGCTGCCAAGCATCCTGGACTTGTCAGAGGTGTATTTGCGATTACGAACAAAAATAAGCATCCAGAAGCGACGATGCGTTGGGTTGACTATCTTTACTCAACTGAAGGAGCGGACCTGATTAGCAGCGGACCAGAAGGTGTATTGTGGAAATATACCAATAAAGCAGATTTTACGAAAGAGAAGTTGGAAGTGCCTGGCGGTAAAGACCGTGAGGAATATCGTGCCACATTAACACCGGATTATGGCGTAGTACTGCCAAAAGTAAGTAATGAAGATACGAAACGTGGCTTTGAGGACGACTTCGCACGTTGGTTGAAAAAAGAAACATCCGAGAAAATAGATCCAATTAGCAAAGTACCGTTCCCAAGTGTGTACCTGTCTCAGGACGAACAAAGTGAAGCATCTGCTAAGCTGTCTGATCTGGATACTTACGTCAAGCAGATGGAAGCGAAGTTTGTTACGGGCCAAGAGCCGTTAAGCAACTGGGATAAATATATCGAGACATGCAAAAAGATGGGTGGCGAACGTGTCGCTGAAATTTACCAAGCCGCATATGATCGCTGGAAGCAAGGATAAGTACAAGTACAAGCTGGAAGTACAAGTACAAGCTGGAAGTACATCTGCAAGCTTCTTCACAAACTACCCCCTAGTTTGTTAAAGAATCAAATCCCCGGGATGAGTGTTCATCTCGGGGATTTGACTTAGCAGGTCAATCGAATGGTGCTAAACATCTTCGGCTGTGCTGGCAATCTCGTCTGACGCAAAAAGTTTGCGGTATTGCCCAGGTGTGTGGCCGGTCTCTTTTTTGAACTTGCGGATGAAATTAGGTGTGTCCAAATAACCGACACGGTTGATGATGTCCTTCAAGGAATCAGTAGTCGTCAACAATTGCCGAATCACTTCCTCCATACGCTTCTGCCAAATGTATTGCGAGAAGTTCGTGCCTACCTTCTCCTTGAAAGAACGGCTGAAATAGGAGGATGAAATCGCATACTTGAGTGAGATCGTTTCCAGGCTCAGCGTGTAATCGGTGTAGTGCTCATCGATATACGCTACGATCTGATCCATTAAGGAACGTTCTTCTTTATCTGTTTTTTGCTCCACTTGCGAGCAGATTTGGGATGCGAGTCGCAGCAGCTTCTGCTCCAATTCTTCCAGTGAATCAAAGGAAGTTATATTGGGCAGGTCTTGTACGACATCATTAATGCCCATTTCAGAGGCCGTTTTCAGCATCGTATTTAAAATGTCAAAACAGATGCAGCGCAGCAGTGGTACGGTCAGCTTCTCGTTTTTTACGTTAGCAAGTGCGTTGCCAACCATATGAATAGCAACATCGTGGCTGCCTTGCTTTAAGCTTTGGGCTAGCTTTAAGAGCACATCCTTTGGTATCCAGAACGCATGATCTTGCGTATAGGAAAGTTTATCAAAGAAGGTAACGCTGCCCTTGCCATTTACCATCCGGCATTCAAATGCAGATGAAGCTTCAATATAAGACTGGTTTAATTGCTCCAAAGTGGTGTAGCAGGTGCCTACACCGATGGCAGGAATCAAATTGGAACTTTCCATCACGCTAATACGCAGAGCCTCAACGATCTGTTCCATCCGTATGTTTACCGGTATGGCCAGCTCAGTCGTAAAGCTGATAAGAAGGGCCAACTGGTCAGGTTGAGGCAGCTCAACACCATAAGCATGGGCTTCATATTCCGGAATTTCGACTTCAGTCAGCAGTTCCATAATGACTTGTCGCTCATGAAGGTCGTCTTGAAGTCCTGGCGTAACGTCCCATCCCATATGAATGACAAAGTGGTGGGTACGATCCAACTGGATGCCAAGTTTGTCCATCAAATCACGATTCATATAGCTTGCATTACCGTGCTTTAACATCATAAACAAATATTGATTACGTGCGTAAGGTTCCTGAATGTCTACACGAGAACTGTAGTCGTGCAGCGTTTTTTGAATCCACTCCAGCTCATTACTGGCTGGCGAAGGTGTTCCGGATACGGATTCCGTATTTAGCTTGGCGTACTCCATCAGATTAAATATCGGATGATATTGCCTTCTGGCCAGCATTATGGCGATAACGGTACCTGCTAGCACTACAATACAGAACACATACACAATAATTGTCTGGATATGGAAAATTCGACTAAAAAACTGTGCGCTCGGCATGGAGGTCACATACGTCCAGCCATTGACCTCTGACTTGATCGAGACGACAGAGTGCTGTTCATGGTTTAGCGTCATGCTATGAATGCCAGGACCTAGCGCAGATAGCAGCTCAATGTCCTGTTTGGAATTTAAAGCACCTTGATTGTTAGCGGCCAAGATTTGACCGTTTGTATCAAAGATATAACTGTTGCCTTGAAAATTGTCCAGAATGGACTCAATCAGACCAGTCAGCATAGACTCATTTATCCAGTACATGATCGTGGCGTGTGGATAAGGGCTATTTGGAGTTATCGGTACCAAATAGGCGAGCTTGGATTCCTGCACGGAGTTCCGATTGAC
The DNA here is from genome assembly GCF_000425125.1 of Paenibacillus taiwanensis DSM 18679. Classification (GTDB taxonomy): domain Bacteria; phylum Bacillota; class Bacilli; order Paenibacillales; family Paenibacillaceae; genus Paenibacillus_B; species Paenibacillus_B taiwanensis. Next base: position 80,486 of record NZ_AULE01000031.1, on the reverse strand, counting down.
CAATTCCGCCGGACGTATCGTTGGCACATTCATATGGTTTAAGTCCTGAACGAATGCTTCTTTTGTCCAATTGTGGAACATGTAGGACTTGGTGAATACGTCCAGATTCGTTAACCCTTGTGAGGAGTATATGACGTTGTCTCCTCTAAAATAAAGGAACAGCTCGTCGATAATAGCACTGGTCACTTTATATTTATCTAACGCGTTAATGGCATCTCTACTGAAGTAAGGATGATGAACCTGATAAGAGCTTAACTGCTCATCAAAAGCGATACGTGTTGCAATATTTTGCAGCTCTTTCATCCGATCGTCGATTGACTTTTTAGCTTGGGTTAACTGGTTCACATTCGTTTGTTCGATCTCGGATCGCAAATTGTTGACAGCATTTTGATATATAAAGACAGTCAGGATGACCAACGGGATGAGACAGATCGACAAATAAGAAACGATGTATTTGAGCAGCAGCTTGGACTTAAAGTGATTCCATTTCATGTAGCGCCTCCTGCATGTCTTTGTGAATGGTATTCCACAGCTTCGTGAAAACGCATTCCTTACTGAAAATATTAGGGGAGCGCGTGTGATAAATCAATGGATTTTATATTTTTGGTCGTGAAATAGATCAGAAGATTCATTTTTGAAAGCTTCGTTTAGGAGGCAAGCAGGAAAATATTTAGGCAATAAGGAATTGTTGTACAACTCTAAAAATGGGGTTGACGTTCCAGACGCAGGTTCACGGCGAAGTAGCGGGACAAAAACGATGGAGGTATAGCAAGTATGAAGCCATTTACGGAGCTAGTGAAGGAGTATCGTGCAGGTGTACTGGAAAATGTGCATTACGGTGCAGTTTGCGTAGTTAACGAAACAGGGGAAGTCATTTATAAGGCGGGGGATCCGGAGCATGTCGTATTTCTCAGATCAGCGGCCAAACCTTTCCAAGCTATCCCCGTCATGAAGCGCCGTGTGGATCATGTATACGGTCTGACGGGGGAAGAGGCCTCTCTATTTGCGGCCTCACACAGAGGAGAGGCGTTTCATATTGCGGCATTGGCGTCAATCGCACAAAAGACGGGCATATCAGAAGAGCAGCTATATTGTTGCCCTTCGCTTCCCCTTAACGAACAAGCAAAGGCAGAACGTATTATGAACGGCGAGACTAAGCGCCGTATTTTTCACAATTGCGCTGGCAAGCATTTGGGACTTCTTGCTTTATGTAAACAGATGGGCTGGGACGAGAAGTCTTATTATGAACTGGAGCATCCCGTTCAACAAGAGATTTTATCGGTTGTTTCCGCAATGACAGAGGTTCCTAAGGAACGGATAGCGGTTGGTGTAGACGGCTGTGGTTTGCCTATTCATGCAGTGCCTTTGCATACGATTGGCCGCGCTTATTTGAAGCTTGCTTGTCCTGACTTGATTCGTGAACATGATATCCGCGAGGCCGCAGAGCGAATAGCTTCACTGATGAACGAAAATCCGACTATGATTGCGGATACTCACTTTGTGTGTTCGGCGCTTTTGCAGGATGCTAACATTTCGGCGAAAGGGGGAGCGAAGGGAGTATACGGCATCGGCTTGAGAAAAGAACGGCTTGGTATCGCGTTAAAGGTATCTGATGGGTCTGAACAGGTGTGGCCTTGTATAATCGCTTCAATTCTTGAACGTCTTGGCTATGACCAGAAAGATACGATAGCTAGGCTGTACGAGATCGTGCCAAATACGATTTATAATGATGGCGGCTTCATTGTTGGGGAGCGAGAAGCGGTGTTTGAATGGGCGTAAAAGGGCACATGATCGGGTGTACAACAACACTATTTCGTAACCAGTGAAATCGCTTGGACTTCAATGGGATAAGTAGGAGGATAAATCGGATGATTGTGATTGCAGAGGGTTGCTGTGATGCTGCTGTTGTACAGCTCCATATACAGGATGACAGTGAAGATTTCCATTGGCCACTTCCGGCAGGGAAATGGCGGGTGGGAGAGCATTTGTTGTTCTACAGCCGTTCCGCTGAAGAGCCGACCCTCATGGTCATTCACATGGGTAATCGAAGGGGATGCACACGTGAAATAGTGAAGCGGGCTGCAAGTTCGGCAGCACGCAAGCTTCGGATGGACGGATTTGAAAGTGCTCGTTTGATGCCTGTGTCAGCACGTGCAAGAACATTATTTGGAATATCATCAGAAGAATGGTTGACAGCTTGGGCCGAAGGCTGGCTCCTTGGAAACTATCAATTTCAACAGTATAAGACTGCATTAGCGGAGTCACAGCCAGTATATTTACAGGTAGATCGCGAATTGTTCTCGACAATGTCCGTATCCATGTTGGAGCATGCGGTGCATACAGCCAAAATTCGTGCCCAAGGGAATATATTGGCGCGTGACCTCGTAAATGAGCCTGCAAACACGCTATTTCCCGGGGAATTTGTCGAGCGTATCGTGTCGCATTTCAAAGCTGCTGAAGGGGTGCAAACCTATGTGTATCAAGGTGAGGAACTAGTTCAGCAGCAGATGAACGGCTTGATCGCAGTAGGTGCAGGAAGCAAGCATCCGCCTGCTATGGTCCAAATGCGTTATACGACAGATCCGGAACTGCCGCTGCTTGCACTGATTGGCAAAGGAATCACGTTTGATATGGGCGGAATGAACATCAAGCATGGCAACGATATTAGCGATGCGCGAATGGATATGGGAGGAGCTGCCGCGGTCATTGGTGCGTTGGACATCGTGGTATCAAATAAGCTCAACGTAAATATAGTCGCCTTAATTCCAATCGCAGAAAATATACCGGATGCTAAGGCGCTGCTGCCTTCTTCGATTATACATTATCCGAATAACATGACCGTGCAGGTAGGCAATACAGATGGCGAAGGACGGCTTATACTGGCAGATGCACTTCTACATGCAGAGCGTCTCGGAGCAAAGCAAGTTATCGATATTGCGACGCTGACAGGTAATGTAGGCGCAGCCTTAGGTCTTGGTATCGCCGGGATATGGGGCGATGAGCAAATGAGCGCACATTTGGTAGAAGCAGGTGAGAAGTGCGGGGAAAGATTGTGGCCAATGCCGTTAATGGACGAATACGAATGTTACTTGCACAGTGACTATGCGGATATAAACAATACAAGCTCTTCGCCATTGGCTGGGGCGATAACAGCTGCTTTGTTTTTGCGCCGCTTTGTTGCCACCGGTATGACTTGGACGCACATTGATATGGCGGGAACATCACAATACAAGGCCGAGACGGCTTATGCTGCTGCCGGGGCGAGCGGGTATGGTGCTTGTTTGTTGGCTGATTATGTGGCAGCGAGGGCTAGTTGTCGAGAGAAATAGAGGATAAGCAGCACGAAGAGCGTACGAAGGCAGTCCATTCCTTATTTTATCCAAGAGGAGATGAAGGTTTGTATGACGATAAATAGAAGCCATGTACCAGAGCCTGTTATTGCTGAATATGCTCCCGAACATTATATATGTAAACGTGCAAGCGAGCCGCTTGTAATTGACGGTCGTTTGGATAAGCCTTTTTGGGAAGCAGCGGCTTGGACGAATGATTTTGTAGATATTGAGGGTGATATTAAGCCACTTCCTACCAAGCGAACTCGACTAAAAATGCTTTGGGATGATCAATATTTTTATTTTGGTGCAGAGATGGAAGAAGAGCAAATTTGGGCTACGCTGACCGAACGAGACTCGGTTATTTTCCATGACAACGACTTTGAAATTTTTATCGATCCCGATGGCGATACGCACAATTATTATGAATTCGAGATTAATGCTTTAAATACGGTATGGGATCTGCTCCTTCCAAAGCCTTATCGGGATGGGGGGCCGCCTATTAATGGATGGGATATTAAAGGGCTCCAGACAGCAGTTCATATTGATGGCGAACTAAACAATCCGCATGCGTTAAATCGGAAATGGAGTGTCGAGGTGGCAATGCCGTGGAGCTCCTTGAGAGAATGCGCCGCAGAAGGCCGCATGCCAAGGCACGGTGAATTTTGGCGTGTCAATTTCTCACGTGTCGAATGGCATGTTGACATTGTAGAGGGGCAATATGTCAAAAGGCGACACCCAGATAGCGGACAAACATTGCCAGAACAGAACTGGGTATGGAGCAGTATGGGCATTGTGAACATGCATTATCCGGAACTGTGGGGCTATGTTTGGTTTACGGAGGAAGCAGATGCTTCATTTGAGCTACCCTTGGATGAACAGTCAAAATGGCAGCTGCGAAAAATATATTATCGGCAACGCCAATATTATGAACTGCACGGCCAGTTCTGTGGTGAACTAGTAACACTTCAGAAGGACGAACAATGGTCTGAAGCTGATCACATCAAGCTTGCGACAACAGGAGCACTATTTGAGGCCTCGGTGCCGTCAACGGATGGATGCACGAGGTTGTACATTCGGGAAGATGGCAAGACGTGGCGAGAATGACAGATGGAAATACATCTAGCTCAAGAAGGGTGGACTGGGGAATGAACACAACTGGAATTTACGGGATTGATCCGCTCGTGTTGGAACAGAAATTGGCGATTAAAATGGATTGGGCGCAGCATCGTAAGGATGCGCTGTTTCAGACGTTTAATTCTAAATTGACAGAAGAAGAGATCCTTTTGCTGAAAGTGCTGTATGCCTACATGCCGCTTCATGATCTGGCCGACTATGATGGTGACTTCTTTCTGAGTCATGTGCGGCAAGCTTTAAAAGTTCGTGAACAAATGTCATGGGGAATTACGATACCAGATTCCATATTTGTGAACTTTGTGTTGCCGTATCGGGTAAACAATGAAAATATTGATGATAGCCGAAAGGTCATTTATGAAGAGTTAGCAGGACGTGTAAAAGGCTTGTCTATGTATGATGCTATTATGGAAACCAATTATTGGTGTCATGAGCGAGCGACTTATATCGGTACAGACATGCGTACGGTGTCTCCGCTTACGATTATGCGTACGGCGCTTGGACGCTGCGGCGAACAATCTACATTGGCAGTGGCGGCCCTGCGCAGCATCGGCATTCCTGCTCGCCAATGCTATACACCTAGATGGGCGCACTGCGATTCGAACCATGCCTGGGTGGAAGCTTGGGCGGACGGCAAATGGCATTTTCTTGGCGCTTGTGAGCCAGAGCCTAAGTTGGATGAAGGCTGGTTCCGTTCCCCGTCCAGACGGGCTATGCTTGTAAACACACGAGTATCGGCTGATTATAACGGGCCCGAGGAAATATGTTCCGATCATCCGTGGTACGCCGAAATTAATATGCTTGATAACTATGCGCCGGTTAGGGAAATTACGGTGCAAGTGGTCGATGCAAAGGGGCGTCCAGTCGAAGCTGAAGTTCATTTTCAGCTCTACAATTATGCTGAGTTTTATTCCATTGTAACTAAGAAGACGAATGCTGCTGGTCAAGTGACTTTAAAAACAGGGCTTGGCGATCTCCTGCTGCACGCCCGTAATGAGCAGGGATTTGGGATGCGGAAGATCAGCGTAATCGACACGGATCCGAATAGCTTTGAAGTAGAATTACATGCGGTGACAGAACAGTTGGTACAGGAATGGAACATGGTTCCGCCTCCAGTGATGAATATAGACAATTGCACGGTGTCAGAAGAGGCGAAGCACACACACGAGGAACGTGTCAAAGAAGGCGCAGCTATTCGTGCGGCATTTGAAGCAACATTTTATTCAGAACAGCAGGCAATGGAACTGGCCGAGCAGCTTGGATTAGCGGCTGAGCGGGTATGGCCAGTAGTAGAGAAGGCCAAAGGAAATAGTGGTGAAATTGCAGCATTTCTGTTAAAGGAATGTCCAACATACGGTGATCTTCCGTTAAGATTATTGGAATCACTGCGTGACAAAGATTTGACGGACACATTTTCATCGACATTAGTGGATCATTTACACTATGCAGCAGCGTATGTGGATCAAGGCATCCCAGAAGAGCTGTTTGATGCCTATGTGTTATGTCCACGTATCCATTTCGAGATGATTGCTCCTTACAGAGAGCAGCTCCTGCAATCGCTATCGGAAACGGAGCGTCGTCAGTATGTGTCTGATCCGCAATTACTCATTACACAGATTAACAATAGTATTTTAATAGTGCAGGATGTAGATCGATACTCGGGTATGATGACTCCAGCGGGTGTTCAGCGTATGAAGGTGACAGATCAAAAGAGCCGCGACATTTACTTTGTGGCAATGGCAAGATCGCTAGGGATTCCAGCCAGACTGGAACCACTTCAATTGGGTGCTCAATATTGGCTGAACGAGCAATGGCAGGAGGCGCAATGGGAGACTGAGGCTAACCAACTGGAGACGAATATAACTGCAAAAGGCTCGGTTGTGTTTGTTGCGGCGGAACAACATGCTGAGTTGGCAGCCTATCAGCAGACGTTTACGATTGCTCGCTTGGAAGATGGCTTGTACCAGACGATGTTGATTCCTTTTGGGGAAAAAGATGTATACGGCAAGCCATATGAAGTGTTAAGCGGTAACTATCGTGTAACGACTGGGACACGGCTTCGTGATGGTACGGTGCTTGTCCACTGTAGTTACTTTACAGTGAAGCCGAACGATACCGTGCATACAACGCTTATTTTTAGACAAGAAAGCATATCTGTTCCCGTACTCGGGGAGGTGTCGGCAGACACCATTGCTCGTATTTCACCTGATGTAATGATAGAACTGCCACAAGCAGGTGTCATACTAGCATGGCTGGATCCTGAACGGGAGCCATCTAAGCATTTGGTGCGAGAAATGAGAGAGTTGAAATTGGAACTTGAAAGCTGGGGCGGCGCTGTACGACTGCTAGCCCGTAACGAAGATGCTGTTGCCAGCATTGATATGAAAGGACTTCCCGCCACAGCGGCAACGATACAAGATTCCTCCTGCGAAGGTCTTAAATTTATGCAAAAACATATGAACATAATAAAAGGAATTGAGTTCCCGATAGTCATTGTCTTAGATGCGAAGCGACAGCTTCGTTATGTATCAGAGGGGTACAAGCTTGGAGTTGGTGCTGAGATCGTAAACACAGTACTGAATATGAAAATACATTAGTATGCACAAATCTAATCCGACCTGAGTTCGACTGCCACCGTAGTGAGCCGGAAGCAACAGCCTACACATACACAGAGCTCCTTTCGGGCAACATAGAACATAAATCACAACCTTATTTACTTTTAATGTTGCCGGAAGGAGCTTGTCCCTTTATGCTAGTTCGCCTTGGTTACGTAGCTATGTCCATGACTGTCGCTAATAGTTCTCCCTCCAAAACGATGACCTATGCTTCATTCAGCAAGCTTGATGACCGCGAGGCGGCAATTCGCAGGCTAGAGCGTGTTGCAGAAGAGAACCTGAACAATACTTTGCGATTGTTGAAGCATAACAAAGCGCATGATATTCATTGCTATCGTTTTTCTTCCAAGTTAATTCCACTTGCCACACACGAGGCACTTCTTCACGAGTGGGACCCTTTCCCTGCATTAAAGCATGCTTTTTTGGCCATTGGCGATTATGTAACAAAACACCGGATGCGTGTCTCGTTTCATCCAGATCATTTTACGGTATTAAGCTCCCCGCGAGAGGACGTGCTTGTTAAGTCTGTACGTGATCTTCAGCACCATCTGCATATGTTAGAGGCGATGGGACTTGATGCGCGCGCCAAAAATAACATCCACATTGGTGGGGCCTACGGGGATAAACCTGCGGCTGCTGAGCGCTTTGTTCATAACTTTGAGGCGTTGCCAGACAAGATCAAGTGCAGAATGACCTTGGAAAATGACGATAAGACATTTAACGCAGCAGAAACACTTGCCGTATGTAACCGTCTCCAAGTTCCGATGGTGCTGGATATTCATCACCATTGGGTGAACAACGACGGTGAGCATGCAGCGGAACTGTGGCCTGATATTATGAAAACGTGGTCCACACGTAATGCGCAAATGGATGCATTATCCGATGATCCACTGCCACCCAAAATTCACGTATCGAGTCCGAAAAGTGAAAAGGACATCCGTGGGCATGCGGACTATGTCGAGGTAGGGCCGCTCCTTGATTTTTTGCGACGGATTGCGCCCTCGACCGAACGTTTGGATGTGATGATCGAGGCCAAGCAAAAGGATGAAGCCTTATTCCGATTGATGCGTGAACTGTTGTCTTATACAAATGATGGTGTTACTTATGTCGATCAGGCCAGCATAATCGTTGACGGTTAAAGGCGGACAGGGGCAAAATGGATCATAAGCACGTTAATAAGGAGCTAATATTAAGAGCTGGTACTAAAAAAATTTCTCAAATGATGTAAAATGAGCCTCGATTGACTTGAAAATCATCGTAAAATACGTTACGTTGGACAAAGAGTGCAAACCGTTCTCATGCTCGGGCATTGCTGTACAAGCGATGGCACCGGACATGATTAAGGCGGTAAGAGGAGGATTTTATAACATGACTCAAGTATTAGCAGGTAAAAATATCGTGGTCATGGGCGTAGCAAATGATCGCAGCATCGCGTGGGCGATTGCGCAATCACTTGCCGCACAGGGCGCTAGATTGGCATTTACATACGAGAGCGAGCGTGTGGAAGGGCGCGTGCGCAAGCTTGCTGAAACGATCCCGAATTCCGTTATTTTACCGTGTAATGTGACGGTTGATGAAGAGATTGATACGTTGGCTGCCCAGCTCAAAGAAGAGTTCGGCACACTGCACGGTCTCGTGCACAGCATTGCATTTGCGAAGACAGAGGAATTAACAGGCTTGTATGCAGACACGTCTCGCGCAGGCTTTGCGCTTGCTCAAGACATCAGTGCATACTCGCTTGTGGCGGTGTCGAAGCGTTTGTACCCGCTTATGACTGAAGGCGGCAGCATCATGACGATGACTTACCTCGGCGCAGAGCGTGCGATGAAGAACTACAACGTCATGGGTGTAGCTAAAGCTGCGCTGGAAGCATCCGTGCGTTACTTGGCGAATGATCTTGGCCAGTTTAACGTTCGTGTAAATGCAATCTCAGCTGGCCCGATCCGCACCTTGGCGGCTAAAGGTATCTCCGACTTCAATTCGATCTTGCGTGATGTGGAAGAGAAAGCGCCGCTTCGTCGTACGACAGAGACAGCCGAAGTGGGTGATACAGCGATGTTCCTTATGAGTCATTGGTCCCGCGGTATTACAGGCGAAGTCATTTATGTAGATGGCGGCTTTAATATCGTAGGTGTATAATTTGCTATCGTTCGCTATATCGTAAGATAGAGGCGACATCTGTACGTCAATCGTCCGCCTTGCGGCACAAGTGCGCTCTTGCAGCGTCATTTGGGCAAGGCGGATTTTTGCGTAAGTGAAGCAAATACCTCTTGTATACTTCTTAGATTACACTTTGTACGTGAAAGGTTGAACATAACATGGTGATAACGATCTTGCTTCTGGCAATAATCGGGCTCGCTGCTGCGACATTTGGCAGTATCGTTGGACTTGGTGGAGGTATTATACTAGTTCCAGGTCTTATTTATTTAGGGCCGCTCATGTTAGGCAAGACGATTGACGCTCAGGTGGCAGTCGCCACCTCACTGGCCGTGCTTATTTTTACCTCCTTATCCTCAACGCTTGCGTATCGAAAAGTGAAGCGTGTGGATTGGCGGAGCGGGATCATTTATTTTGTGACAAGCGGTCCAGCATCGATGCTGGGTGCAGCTCTCACGCAACAGTTCAAAAACCAGTCCTTTGAGCTTGCATTTGGGTTCTTTATGCTTGCTATGGCGATTTTGATGGTGATGAAGGACAAGATGAGGCCGCTTAACATTCGATGGAGTCAGACCAAGCAGTTTACAGATGGGGCGGGGGTTACCTCTGAATATGGTCAGCATGTAGGACTCATGTTGCTCATAGGCTTTATGGTTGGTCTCGTATCTGGTCTGTTTGGCATCGGAGGCGGTTCGTTATTTGTCCCACTCATGGTGCTGTTGTTCCGTTATCCAGCCCATGTAGCTACCGCAACTTCCATGTTTGTCATTTTTCTCAGCTCCATACTTGGTACAACTGTACACGCATGGAACGGTTCCGTCGATTGGCTGCTTGTAGCTATTTTGGCACCGAGTGCGTGGATTGGCGGTAAGCTGGGGGCAAAGATTGCGAATAAAATGTCGGGCAAAGGACTGCTGTTGCTTCTTCGTCTGACCTTGCTGATTCTGTCCATACGGATGATAGTCAGTGGCTTACTGGCCGGATGATTCAATTCATAACAGATAGGGCAAAGGGATGAAACTTCGCTAGCATGATGGCGTATAGTTGAATAAGGGTGTGTCACTTTATTACAGAAAGTAGTGTGAATGCATTGCGCAATGAAGAGAAAGTTCCGTATGTAGTGACAGGCAAAAGCTTTACCGCAGTTGCTGTTAACTGTGCAGCTAAAGCGGGAGAGTGGATTAAGAGCAGACTAGGACAATTTAAGAAGTTGAGTACAAAGTCATCTATGCATGACCTTGTCACTGAAGTAGATAAAGGGGCGGAGGTCATGATCCGGAAGTTGATTATGACCCATTTCCCGCATCATGAAATACTGGGCGAAGAAAGCGTAGAGCCTGGCCGAGACGCCTCCCAGCGTGCATTGGAGCAAGCACAGAAGGCGGAATACTTATGGATAATTGACCCGCTTGATGGCACGACTAATTTTGTTCACGGCTTTCCTTATTTCTCGGTGTCGATTGCGCTTGCCCATAAAGGCGAAGTAATCGTAGGTGTTGTGTATGATCCGATCAGAGACGAGCTATTTGTAGCGGAAAAAGGCAAAGGGGCTTACGTACATGGTGCGCCAATGGAAGTTGCGAAGGAGAGCGAGCTGGCTGACAGCTTGATCGCCTCAGGTTTCCCAACGGAACGTGAACGAGCGCTTCCGTTGAATTTGGCGGGTATTCAAGCGCTGGCCCCACAGGTGCGCAACATTCGAACGTCTGGTTCAGCTGCACTTCATATGGCCTATGTAGCTGCGGGAAGACTGACAGGCTTTTGGGAATTGAACCTTAATGCGTGGGATTTAGCAGCAGGAAGCTTGTTGATTGCTGAATCCGGTGGTCGCCTCACGGATACGCATGGTAATCCCTACCACTTGGCGGTGCGTGACATTGTAGGTACAAATGGACATATTCATGATGCAATGATTAACGTGCTTAAGGAAGCCAAAGCACAAGGATAGTTTAACATTTGGCAAATCGTATCACTTGGACTTTTGTTGCTAATACTCATTAATGTACGAGCTATAAAATAGCTGTAGTCTCACGATGATGATGAACTAACAATTAAGCATGATCAAAGAACCGTAAGGTTTTGGTCATGCTTTTCTACATCTTCTTACCTACTTTACACACAGGAGGCAGACCGTGTATGCATAACAATGAATCTAACCCTAAAGCTGAAAATCAAAAAGACACAACAGATGATCTAGTAAAAATGGAATCAGAGACTTTATCGATACAAGAGCTGGAAGCGCGGTTGGAGGCACTGCTGACGGCTGGAAAGATGGAAACAGAGCAGGTAGATCAAGCGGCAATGAAACGTATTTCACCGCGGACAGAGATTCGTATACAGACGCAGTTGGATCCAATTGTGGAGGAGACAAGACAGTTTCGGAGTATCGCAAAAGAAGTGGATAATCGTTACGATTCATACTTAAAAGGTGAAATTAAATAAAGCCTCCCAGTGTAGGGAGGCTTTATACTTACGAGCGCTTGCGAAACAGAGGTTGACGGTACTCCACTTAAAACCTCGGTGACCCATAACAGCTAAATACACGCTCTATTCACTTTTAGGCAATATGGTAATAGCTTGGCTGCCCATTTGCTCCCAACCGCGGCGGAAAGCCTCACGTTCTACTTTATTTTTGCGGCCAAGCGGATCATGAACATAAACGTACTGCTCGTCATATCCTGTTACAAGCAAGGAATGCTCGTAATAGGTAACCTGAATTGGGCCCGTCGGTGTCTGCCAAGTACGCCATGCAGAAGCAGGAACCCGATCGTATAAAGTGGTATGGATAACCCATATCGGAGAGCCTTGTGCCACTGTAAACAGCAGATGCTCAAAGGAAGTCCCTGTTATATCCGCGACCCGTCCAGGCAAATAAGATTCCGCCAACTGGGCAATCGGTTCGTGGTACACACCGAGTCCTGGATTACGGATGGAGTACATATCCCCTACAAACCCGTCATGTGGGTTGCCGAAATAAGTCTTGCTGCCTTCTACTCGGAAGGTAGAAGGGTCCTTCTTAATCTTCTTCGCCAGATCCATCTTGCCTACTTGAACCCCTTCGTTCTGAAGCAGCATGGCAAGTACGGTCACCTCGCAACCTCGCGGCAGCTCAGGAAGCTGGAGAATAAGCGGTGCGCCATTTAATTTAAACGACTTAGGCAGCGGCTTGGACGGATCAAACATCGCATGTTGTCCCCGATATTTGACGGATCTGCCAGGTGCTTGGCGCGCGTAAGCGACAGCCTCGCCCCATGTACGGAACAGAGCCTGAAAATGACCTTGAATCTCCACCGAGTAGGGACCAAAAGATTCATAGGCCAAATAGGCGGTTAACTCTTTCTTCCAATCCGCCCATTGTTTGTCCCCAGGTGGATCTTCATCGCGAGACAGGAGAACTAATCCATTTTTCACGTGGATGTAACGCCCAAACGTTTCACTTGCTGCACGCAGTGGAACGTAGGCGATTCCGTCTCTCATCTGTGGAGCAGTTCCCAGCTTATAATTTAATTTCTTGCCGGACTGGACAGCATGGGCTTGCTTCGATTGATAAACAATTTTGCGTTCGTCCGATGCAAGTGTAATGTTGCCGTTGCTGGTGTCATAGCTGACTTCGGCATCAAAATTCCTCGCTAAAAAGCGTGCAGGAACAAGTGTCTCCCCTTGCATCGTGTATGGTGCTGCGCGTGAAGTGCTCTCGTCGATTGGGATCAAATATCTGCCGGCGCGAGCAGTATTGCTGTAAAGCATCAGCACGACGTCATCACCAGGCATTTCAAAGGAGAAAAATGAATTGCCTTTGCCCAACTTGGAATCAAACAAATATTGTATCGGAAACGCACATAGTGCTAGTAATATAAAAAACAGCAGCCAGCGGTTAAGCTGTCGAACAAAGCGTGGCACTTCAAGCTCCCCCTAATAAAGTCATACTGTTAACTATGTATCGGCTAAAATGTCACATTTCTTTAGGACAAGCGTACCTTGAGTCTAGTAAATTTGCAATGCTCAGATAATATCTACTTAAAATGAAAATAGGAGCAAGCATAGGTTATTACGTTATTCATTTTGGATAAGGCGTTCTGGTTGGAATGTAGGAATACTAATCTATCATTGGTGAGCGGTAACATCTATTGTTGGATTCAAGTACCCTAAATGTTATAATTAAAGGTGGAAGCGTTATCTTGTGAAGAGAGCGCAAGGTAATGCAAGCTGGAGAGAGAACAAGAGTAATTGTACACACTAGAGAGCAGGCACGGAGAGCGAGGAGAAACCTACATGACAGTATTAGGAGCAATTGAAGGCGGCGGTACGAAGTTTGTAGTAGGCATTGGTACACCGGATGGTAAGATTGAAGACTTGCAGTCGTTTCCAACGACGACGCCCGAGGAAACGATGGGCAGAACGGTCGAATATTTTGCAGATAAGGGCGTCAGTGCAATCGGGTTTGGTTCGTTTGGTCCTGTTGACTTGAACCGCCAAAGTGCTACTTATGGGCATATCGCTTTAACACCGAAGCCGCATTGGAGCCATTACGATGTAGTGGGACATTTGAAACGTTACTTTGATGTGCCGATCGGCTTTGATACAGATGTAAATGCAGCGGCTCTTGGTGAAGCGACCTGGGGTGCGGCTAAAGGCTTGAACAGCTGTTTATATATTACAGTCGGAACAGGCATCGGTGCAGGGGCGGTCGTGGAAGGGAAGCTTGTCCACGGTTTGACACATCCAGAGATGGGACATATTCTAGTTCCTCGTCATCCAGAAGATACGTATGCCGGCAAGTGTCCTTACCACGCAGATTGTTTGGAGGGGCTGGCAGCAGGACCTGCCATTGAAGCGCGTTGGGGAGTAAAAGCCTACGAGCTTGCTGAGGATCATAAAGCATGGGAATTCCAAGCGTATTATTTGGCACAGGCGCTAATGAATTACATCCTTATTATGTCGCCACAGAAGATCATTTTGGGCGGCGGTGTATCCAAGCAGACACATTTGCTGCCGCGTATACGTGAACAACTGCGTACGCTGCTTAATGGATATGTGCATCATCCAGCTATATTGGAGCAGGCTGATCAATATATCGTAACACCAGGATTGGAAGATCGTGCAGGCATCACAGGTTCACTTGCGCTTGCCTTGCAGGCATTGGAAGAGAAATAAAAGATACGATAATAAATATTCAGCTAAGCCGCAATTGGCGCTATGTCTTGGGATTTGGGACATGCCGCCGATTGCGGCTTTATTTGTTATGCGAGCTGCACAGATTCATTTCATGTACAGACAGGTCTGATGATTGTAACTAATGAGCGATTAGGATAGAATATATTGTTGAAACGTTAACTATCAATAAATAAATATAGGTTTACATATAAGGTGGTGAGCGACATGTCCGACGTAAAAGGGCGGACGGCTGGTCTTTTTGTGTCATCAACAGGCACGGAATTAGGAAAAACAATAGCTGTTTCAGGTATATCAGCATGGTTTAAAGTTCATACAAAACGTTCTCCCCAAGTATGGAAGCCTGTGCAAAGCGGGGTTCAGTTGGGTGATGTGAATGCGGATAGTTATCGACTAAAGCATGGTGGTTGGTTAACAGATGTGTCGGAAAAGGAAATTGTATCGTCAACGTTCTCAGCTCCGCTAGCCCCGATGGCTGCGGCAAGACGAGAGCAGTCAACTATTTTCTATGCCGCTTTGTTAGAAGAAGGTAGAAGGCGTATGGAGCGACAGGGTCCATTGCTTGTGGAAGGGGCTGGTGGTGTTGCAGTACCTTTTACACCAAACAAGACGATGGCACATTTGGCAGCTGATCTGGAATTGCCGCTGCTAATTGTGGCAGCGCCGCTGCTAGGGACGATTAGCCATACCGTAACGGCTATTCATTATGCGCGTAATTGCGGGGTGCAAGAAATGAAGGTGGTTATAGGGGGCATGACACCACAGCTTCAAGAAGAACGACTATCTGATGTAGAAGAAAATGCAGCGATTATCGAGGAACTAACAGGTGTTCCTGTGTTAGCCATGATGCCGTGGCTGCCGCATCCCGTTACCTATTCGGAAGTAAAGTGGCAACTTTGGCGAGAAGAGTGGGTTCAAGCGATGGAACAGCAACAAGCTTGGACGGACTGGCTAAGTCAATGCTTAGGTAGCTAGCGTCAAAACGGCTAATAGTAGACCTTGTTTTCTCAGGATGGTTTGCTGGTGTCTACGATTTGTGTCACGAAGAGGGCAGCTGGCTCACAACAAATAAAAGGAGGATGGTAGAGATGACAACTACAACGGCTACGACTGTATACGACTGGGGAGCACTCGCCCAAAAAGCAATTGCGGGGGACGTATTAACGAAGGAAGAAGCACTTTCGGTTATGCAAGCGGACGAGAGGGAACTGCTTGCTATTATGGCTGCTGCCTATCAGGTACGTCATCATTATTATGGAAACAAAGTAAAGCTTAATTTGATTATTAATGCAAAGAGTGGCTTATGTCCGGAAGATTGCGGTTATTGCTCACAATCGCGAATATCTGAGGCTCCTGTAACGAAATATCCTTTATTGGAAAAAGAAGTGCTGGTAGATGGCGCTCGGAAGGCAATGGAAATGCAGGTAGGTACGTATTGTATCGTTGCCAGTGGTCGGGGTCCAACCCCCCGTGAGGTGGACCAAGTAGTAGCTGCTGTGGCGGAAATTAAATCGACGATGCCGATGAAAATTTGCGCGTGCTTGGGTATTTTGTCAGATGAGCAGGCTGAGCGTTTAAAAGCGGCAGGGGTTGACCGCTATAACCATAACTTGAATACGAGTGAAGATCATTACTCACATATTACTTCTACCCATACCTATCATGATCGGATCGATACGGTGGAAATGGCCAAGCAAGCAGGCATGTCTCCTTGTTCTGGTGTCATCATAGGTATGGGCGAGACGGATGAACAACTTGTACAAGTTGCGTTTGCCCTTCGCGAATTGGATGCTGATTCAATCCCCGTTAATTTTTTGAACCCGATCCCTGGCACCCCGCTAGCTAATTTGTCCAATTTAAATCCGAGACGCTGCTTAAAGGCGCTTGCCTTATTCCGATTTGTGTGCCCTTCTAAAGAGATCAGAGCTTCGGGCGGCAGGGAAGTGAATCTGCGCTCCATGCAGGTTATGGCTTTATATGCAGCCAATTCGGTGTTTGTCGGCGATTATTTAACGACTGAGGGACAAGAGGCTTCGGCAGACTACGGCATGATAGCCGATTTGGGATTTGAAATCGAACGATGTGCGCTGTAGATCGTTTTTATGCAGCACGACAGGCACGCTATGGTTGGATGCACGAGGAACTGGATCATTGGGATAAAGGGAGTCGGATGCGGGTTCTCGAAGTGACCCGTTGGTTAGAACAGGGTTGGATGGAACGCGAGGGGAAGCCGCTTTTTAATTTGGCATCAAATCATTATCTCGGACTTTGTCCTTGGCTGGACGAAGCAGCGTTGATGGATGTGAAAGCGGAATGTTTTGCTGCGGGTGAAGACGGTGTGCGTATAGGTTCAGGCGCATCGCGACTTGTTGCCGGACATGACCCTCTGCATGCAGCACTGGAACGGGATATGGCTAATTTTAAGCAGAGAGATCGATGTCTCGTTTTTTCAAGTGGATATATGGCAAATGTCGGGGTTATTAGTGCTCTGGTTGGCAGGCATGACACTGTATTTAGCGATCGATTAAATCATGCAAGCCTTAACGACGGAGTGATATTGAGTCGAGCGGAGCATATTCGTTATCCACATCGTGACATGAATCGTTTGGAGCATAGTCTGCGCAAATGGAGCGGAGCGCGTTCAACACGGCGTAAAGGGCTTATTGTGACAGATGGGGTATTTAGTATGGATGGAACGGTTGCTCCGCTTGAAGATTTGGTTAGTTTGGCTGAGCGATACGGTACGATGCTTATGGTTGACGAGGCGCACAGCGGCGGTGTGTACGGCATTGGCGGGCGAGGGCTATGTCACGCTGCTCGTGTACATCAGCGCATCGATGTTGTTATGGGCACGTTCGGCAAAGCTTTTGGTGCCGTTGGTGCTTATGTTGCAGCGGATGAGGTCTTAATCCGCTATCTGATTAACCGTGCGCGCACACTGGTGTACAGCACAGGGCTGCCGCCGCTTATGGCGGCCATTGTACACAGGCGGCTGCGCGAGGTGCAAGCCGCTGACGAGGCGCGCGACCGGTTAGTACGCCATGCGGCACTATTTCGAGCGCGGCTGCGGGCGGGCGGCCTTAACATCGGCGCGGGCGATAGCCACATTGTGCCGGTGCTGCTTGGCAGCGACAAGCGAGCTGTCGCTGCGGGGCAAGCGCTGGCGGAAGCGGGCGTCGCCGGTATTGCCATTCGGCCGCCGACGGTACCCGAAGGGTCGGCGCGTATTCGTTTTGCGCCGATGGCATCGCATCAGGAGGCGGATTTAATTTGGGCCGCTGATCAGATTATACAGGTGATTGGCAGCTTGAAGGAGGGTGCGACTGATGAAACCACGTTTTAGTGATGAGGGTGAACAGGATCTTTGTCTGTGGATTCATGGATGGGGAGTATCCGCTGACATTTGGCGTACTGCTGCCGAGTCATTTCCTCAATTTGAACATCATTATGTCTCGTTTCGTCATTGTCAATCTGCCGAACAGTTGATCAATACAGTCCAACTCCTGCCACAGATTGCAGCAGCAGGCAGGAACAGGCGGCGCTTTCATGTGATTGGCTGGTCCCTAGGGGGCATGCTTACCATTGATGCTGCCGAAAGGTGGCTGTCAGCTTGGGCTCTAAATCAGGATAGCAAAGGGAATGATGCGCAACAGAACAGAACAACTACTGACAGAACAACTACTGATAGAACAGATACTGACGTTGGGATGTTAAGCGGTTGTTCTTATATGGAAGATGCTGTGACTCCAGATAGCAGCAGGACAATAACAAGCGAATCAGTTGGTAACATGGTCAACCTGGAGCTAGAACTCATTAGTGTAATTCTGGTAGGCTCTACGTTGAGCTTTATAGACGATACGGGTGCAGCAGGCTGGCCTAAACGGATCGTGAAACGGATGCGTTCACGTTTGCTGCAAGCGCCTGATTCTGTGCTGCATGATTTTAAGGCCAAGTTCTGGTCAGCGTCCGAACTTGGGGACTCCGGCCTACAGCCAATTTCGGGGCTTTGCCAGCACCATTTGCTGGCGGCGACAGACTTTTCGCTGGCAGGCTTAGATGCAGGGCTTGCTTATTTGCTGCAAGCAGATTTACATAGAGCTTGGATGCGACTGCGGAATACAAACATCCCCGTGTTATGGCTGCACGGGGCAGAAGACCCGTTATGTCCACTGGGTGCACAGGCGCATGCCGCAGCCTACCAGGGGCGCGGCAATTTGACTAGTCGTGTCCTTGTTTCAGCAGGCCACGCGCCGTTCCTGACAGCACGGGACTGTTGGAATGAGGAATTGTATGCATGGTTTCAAGATCTAAACGTGCGTAAGGAGGGCGAACAGCCTGAATCAACATCGGCGTTTTCCATCCCATAACGAGCAGTGTCCTTCCGCTATTGACCACTTGCGTGGAGGTGCAGTTCAGCCTAAGACTGTCATTGATAAGCGGCTCGTAAAGCGACGTTTCGACCGGCACGCTCACGAATACGACAAGTACACGGACATTCAGCGTGATATGATTCGGTTTCTGCTTGAGCATCCTGTCATACAATCCTATTTGGAGCTGCATCAGAGAACGGCACTGCATCACAGAAATTACAAGCAATTGCAAGCACCCGTCACCATGTTGGATGTTGGCTGCGGCACGGGCTCATTGGCCTTGGCTATACTTGAAGTGCTGCCACAGGCCACTATTTCGTTGCTGGACTTGTCTCCTAATATGTTGCAGCAGGCTGTTGCCAAGATCACGGGGCGTGCAAGCGCTGCTTGTATAAAAGAGACGATTACAGCTGATGCAGAGCACTGGTTGTTGGAGCATGGTGCTTCGCAGTATGATTTCATAATATCCAGTGCTGCATTTCAATGGTTTAATACTCCGCATTCCACGTTGTTAGCAGCCATTAAACGCTTGCGCCCGGGAGGACTGTTGGCGTTTACGACATTTTTGCCTGGGACGCTGCGAGAATTACACGATTGTTGCGCAGCTGCTGATCAGCATTGTCATTCTAAGCATTCCGCTCGTGGACAAGATTACCCGAATGACGGCGAATGGACACGTTGGCTGGAAGAAGCATGTGCCAATGAACCAGCGTCTTCACCAGAAGGTTTCCGCCTAACGAAGGAGACGAAAACGCAGCTGCCTCGGAATCGATACTGGTGGTCTGAACACGAGCTTACCTATCAATATCCTAACGTTGAGGCGTTATTGCAGCATGTGAGGCGAGTCGGAGCGGGTAATGCACTAGCGACACCAAACATGCCGGTGAGCAAGCGGTGGCTTAATGCTTTAAAACATGAATATTTGAAACGATATCGTTGCGGCGAGGGGGAAGGGATTCAGGCGACTTACCGGGTTGCGGTTGGATGTGTTCTCGACTTAAGTACATCTTTTAAATAATTTTCAAGTAATCTTAGTTAGTTGTTGGGAAGCTTTTGATGAGTCGTTCACATGTAATAAGCTAGTTAGCCTTCATTAATCTTAAGTTTAAAATGTGGGCGATCTGGTTACTGTAAGGAGATGAATGATAACGGGAAGCATGGCATACCGAGGTGATGATATGGGAAAGTCAACTAGTAATGTTACTCGTGTGCACACAGAGCGATATGAAGTTCGTTGCGCTGGAGACACGTATCGATCCAAGACATTGGATTGGGCAAGACAGTACGCGGTTAGAAAATGCATTCCTAATGGATTGCCATTTGTAATTTGGGATTTAGAGCTGGATAGTGCTGTTATTGAAGTGCATGTAACATCACGCTCCATAAGTGAGTATTTATCCCCATAAAAAATGAACCGTCTGCACCTAGTGTCGTAACATTGTCAGAGTAGCAATGTTTATTGTTTCTGACGCTACTTTGATGGGTGCTTACCACTTTAAGGTGCATGACGGCTTTTTGTTATTTAGACCTTTATCTGTGTAACTTCAATCTGTTTCATTAGCGAGCCGACATCTTCCAGACGTACTAGACCTGCTGCTGGCATGAGTGCATTGGCAGTTCCGCATGCAGCTCCCATACGAAGCTGGTCAATCGGCGGCAGGCCGCGCTTATCGGCAACAACAATACCTGCCAGCATTGAATCGCCGCAGCCCACCGTATTCACGACATCAACCTTCGGTATAGTGACGCGATAAATACGATGATGAAGACCTGCAATCGCGCCTTGTCCGCCTAGTGAGACGACTACATTTAAGACCCCTTTCTCCATTAACCGACCGATTGCTTCGATTACGGAAGATTCATCTGCCGTTGTTCCACCGCTCAGATGAAGCACTTCGTGCTCATTGGGCTTAATCAGGAGTGGTTTCGCCTCGACTCCGGCAAGAAGTGCATCTCCGCTTGCGTCGAGTACGGGGATCGCACCAGCATCCTGAATGAGCTTGATACAATCCGCATAGAAGGTTGGATGGCAGCCTTGTGGCAAGCTCCCTGACAAAATAACATGGCTGGAACGACGGGCCAGCATGCCAATCTTGGTCTTCATCGCTTCCTGTGTGGCCTCATTTAGTACAGGACCTTGTTCCAGCAATTCTGTCTGTGTGCCGGACAACGGATCAATAATAGTAAGGCAAATTCGAGATTCTCCGTCTACAGCGATAAAGTCGTGATTGATTCCTTCTTGGAATAGCTGCTCTTGAATATACATTCCATTGTATCCAGCGATAATTCCGCTTGCTGTCACGTCTTCTTTCAGCGTTCGGATTACACGTGCGACATTAATCCCTTTGCCGCCTGCACAAGCGTGCATATTTTGAATACGGTAAAGCTGGTTAGGTTGAAACTGAGAGGTCACATAAGTTTTGTCGATTGCCGCATTCATCGTTACGGTCGTAATCATCCGTATACTCCCCCAACTTTCTCTATCCAGCACAGTAAGAGAAGGAGCGAGCGAGTCGCCACCATCATCGAAGTGCTCTCATAATAAGTGAAGAAAGACTTTCCAACGACAAATGCCGAAGCTGGAAAGCCTATCTCCATCATCTATTTATTATATCGTCGAATCAAGTAAAAGTTTTAAGATGACGTAGCTGCCAACATAAGCTCGGCTTTACCACCGCAGCCGGCCATTGCGATCTTCTCTTTCGTTAGTGCTTTAACAGCTGCTTTGGCGGGGACCATATATTTGCGTGGGTCATTTTCGTCAGGATTGGTGTCAAATACAGTTCTAATCGCATTGGAAAACGCAATTTTGAGTTCTGTTGCGACATTCATCTTCGACATGCCTAGCTTTACGCAGCGTTTCACCTGTTCTTCAGGAATACCCGATCCTCCGTGCAGCACAAGCGGAATACTGACAAGACGCTGGATCTCCTCCAACCGTCCAAACGCGATATGCGGCTCCCCTTTATAAATGCCATGTGCGGTTCCGATTGCAGGGGCAAGAGTAGAAACGCCTGTCTCTTCCACAAACCGCTGACACTCTTCTGGTACCGCTAGACGAGCGTCCTCATCTTCTACTACAAGGTCGTCCTCAACACCACCGACTTTACCCAACTCGGCCTCTATATTAACACCAGCAGCTTGTGCGACTTTGACCACTTCCAACGTGCGGCGCACATTGTCTTCATAGGTATGCATAGATGCATCAATCATCACGGATGTATATCCAGCGCGTATACATTTCACAATGAGGGCATAGTCCGTGCAGTGATCAAGGTGAAGGGCAATCGGGATGTTGGCCATCTTTGCGGCTGTTTGGGCTGCGGCGACAATATATTCGGGTCCAAGATGGTTGACGGTTCCAACAGTAGTTTGCAAAATGAGCGGGGCGCTCATTTCTACAGCGGCATCTACGACAGCTTGCAGCATCTCCAATGTGTGAACGTTAAAAGCGGTAATCGCAAAACGTTGTTCCCTGGCGGCTTGGAGCATAATGGTAGAACTGATGAGATGGCCCATAATGACATATCCTCCTACAATATAATGATTGAAACAATCAAAATAATGACTTATAATTTCATTAACATGATTATAAGGGAGGGTCTTTATCGATGTCAAACGTGAATACGCATACGTACAACGAGATTTGTGCGCAAAGTGAGGCGTTGCAAGCAGCATGGGAACAGCTTAATAACCAACAAGATTGGTTGAAACAATATATAGGAAATACCGAATTTGAGCAGGTGCTATTTATAGGCTCGGGATCATCGTGGTATCAGGCGATGACGATGGCCGCAGTTTATCGTGCTTGGACGGGGCGCCCTGCAACTGCCCACCCTTCATCGGACCTGTTTTTGTTCCGCAATCAGACGGTGACAACAGCGCTTAACACTTTATTGGTTGGGGTATCAAGATCCGGTGAGTCTCATGAAGTCATTTTGGCGTTGGAATCGGTACAAGACCTTACAAACTGGGCGACTTGTGGTATTACGTGTTACGCGGACAGTAAGCTGGCAAGGATGACGGAGTGCTTGGTGTCACCGCTTGGGCAGGAGAAAAGTACAGTAATGACGAAATCGCTCAGCAGCATGACTTTTATGATGCTGGCTGCTATTGCACAGGCCTATGGTCATCATCAAGCCTTGCAGCAGCTAGAGACAGTTTTACAGTCTAATGCAGCCATCGTTACACTGGCAGACAATGCGGCACGCAAATGGGTAGAATCCAATTCTTTTACGAAGACAATCTATTTAGGAATGGGTTCTATGTATGGTTTGGCGCTGGAGGCTTGTTTGAAGCTAAAAGAAATGACATATACATGGACGGAAGCTTATGGCACACTTGAATTTCGTCATGGTCCCAAATCGATAGTGGATGCAGATACGCAAGTCATCTTGCTTTTATCGGAACAGGCTCGTCATTATGAACTAAAAGTTGCCAAAGAAATGAAGCAGTACGGAGCTACTATAGTTCTCGTTGCAGCACAGGAAAGCGAAGATACACAATTTGCAGACTACGTAATAAATATCGGTCATGCCGAACTGATGGATGAGGCAAGATCCGTTTTGTATTTGCCATTTGTGCAGTACAATGGGTATTATACAGCGGTTGCACGCGGATTAAACCCAGATGATCCTCGCAACTTGACGCAATTTGTATCACTTTAGATCATAAATCGAAGCAAGACCAGAATAGGAGAGAACAGGAAGAATGAATGACTCTATGTCTAAGGGCGAACTCCGCCGTCATCAGATCATGCAGGAATTGAAACAGCACGGCCGCATTTCAATTGCAGAAATCATTACGCAATTTGATTGCTCTGAGGCGACGGCAAGAAGAGACTTGGACCTGCTAGAGCGAAACGGTGAGCTTATTCGCACGATTGGCGGTGCATTATATGAAAGTGGCAGCTCTGTTCGGGAAGTGACATTTCAGGAGAAAAAGAACATGCTTTGGCTGGAGAAAGAAGCTATTGCCAAACGTGCTGTAGATTATATTGAAGAAGGCGACAGTATTTGTTTAACAGGCGGCACTACGACGTATTTAATTGCCAAGCTATTAAAGCAGCGGCGAGGGATTACGGTTGTAACTAACGCGGTTAATATTGCGATGGAGCTTTCTGACAGTGAGGGACTACAAGTTGTTGTGATTGGTGGTGTAATGCGCAACAATTCGTTTGAGCTGTGTGGACCACTTGCTGAGCGGACAATCGAGCATTTGAACATCGAGAAGTTGTTTATGGGGATAGATGGATTCTCCATAACGAAAGGGATAACCACTTACTCGGAGTTGGAAGCACAGACCGCACGTATGTTGATGAGACAGGCTGAAGCTACTTATGCGGTGTTTGACCATACGAAGGTTGGACGCACCTCTTTGTTTTCAGTTGCAGGTGTGGGGGAGTTAACGGGAATAGTTACGGATCGTAGTTTGCCGGCAGAAATGAACACAAAGCTGGTGGCGGATGGCGTGCAGTTAGCTTACGCAGTTATGTGATTACAGAATGCCATACTAGACTAAATACATTACTGGATGAAGGCGAGATGGATTAGGTCATTATGTGCTGTCATAAATGAGTAGATTTGAATGAGCAGCGTTAAACATTTAATAGGCACCATTTTAGCCACTCTAGTAAGTAATGTTGAATACGTAGTTTTCAATACGAAGCTACAGTATGTGCATCATTAACGAGTAGCAGCAAGTATTATAGTTGTGACATTCGAGTGTGAGTAATTAATATGGTTAATTTGGTTAAATAATCGTCGGTGAAGAAGTGCAGCCCATCTAGTGCAGTGATTAGATGAGCGCGCGGTTACTTGAATGTGTACGCTGTGGGAAGCGTAGTGCGGGCAGGATGAATAATGAGGGTTACGTGTGATACTTAGGGAACCGATGACACCAGTAGATACCTAGTGAAAACGATGAATAACTATCAATATCGTTGGATAACGATGGACAACGATGGACAATGATGGACATGAGAGAGAATGCTGGGATAAGGCGGGAAAGCGATCTTATTTTCTATCTGTGAGGAAAAACTGCGGGGGTTAAGCGAGCATTCCAGTCTTAAAGGTAGCTGATGTCACAATCATAACGTGTGCATGGGTGCAAATGAAGAACATAAGGCGGAAAAATGAGCTTAACCAACTGACACCCACGGCAATTGCGAGCAATAAGCTCGAATTTCGGCCTTAAGTTATGATAAATCCGGTAAGTTATAAACCGGTTAGGTAAATTATAAACTCGTTCGAAAAGTTATAAACCTATGCGGTAATCTAAGCGGTAATTTCGAACCGTATCTAAGCTTAATGTGTCTAAATTGCAACAGTGAGTGACGGAAAGTCGATAAATATAATCGACAACTGAATCCCATTTCGCTTCAAGTGCGTAATACAGGGTAATGAATCGTATGAATTGCACGCAACAGGAGCATCTTAGGAGTAAGTAAAGTCCGCACTGCTGTTGTGTAACTTAGCACATACTGGCAATACTTCTGTAGCCGCCTTGCTCGCTTGCATCCGCCGATTCAGCATGTTAGAATGAGTGATGAATTTTACACTGCAAGATAGCGTGTTACTAGTACGACTAGGCATGAGCTAAGCGGCTGTTCACGGGGTGGACGGCATGCTTCAGCGCATGCCTTTTTTGGTTTTGTTGTGTAGCCGCAGAAGAGAGCTTATGGCCAACATTAGATACAGCGTTGCGGACAATAATATGGACTAATCGAGGAGGAATTCTCATGTTTGGATTTGGGAAAAAGAAAAAATCGATTTCAATTACAGCACCTATTACAGGTAAAGTAGTACCATTGGAGCAAGTTCCAGACCCGGCTTTTGCTCAAAAAATTATCGGTGACGGCATTGCGATCGAGCCTGAGCAAGGCAGCTTGGTTGCACCTTTTGATGGCCACGTCATTCATTTGATCGACACACATCACTCCTTGGTGCTTGGACATGAGTCTGGCTTGGAGCTGCTGGTTCATATTGGAGTAAACACAGTTTCACTGCAAGGTAAACCGTTCACAACCTATGTGAAATCAGGTGACAAAGTGAAAAAAGGCGACAAGCTGATTGATTTTGATATCGCTCAAATTAAAGAAGCAGGATTGCCTGTCATTACACCGATCATCGTAGCAAACGGTGACATTGTAGCTGAGCTGAAAGTGAACCAAGGCCAAGCAACGGCCAACTCATCTGAATTGATGGAAATTACTTTGAAATAAATGATGCCTCACAAATGATGAACTAAGCAAATGAATGAATTGAGCAATGAATGAAGTAAGTAAATGATTGAACTGACCAAACAAATGAACTGACCAAATGCATGAAACTACACAAACAAATGAGTTCACACATAAATGAAGCGAAGCTGTACAAATGAATGAAACCGCAGCAATCATTAAAACTTCAAAAGTTAACAAAAGACATGCGGTTTCACACCTTACTAAAGAATAGGAGCAAACGATCATGGAAAAACAATTTACAATTAAAAACCCACAAGGTATTCACGCACGCCCGGCTGGCGCTATCATGAAAAAAGCAAGCGAATTTGCTAATGCACAAATTTCCTTGGAATTTAACGGACGCAAAGTTAGCGCCAAAAGTATTACTGGCGTATTGACACTAGGTATGAAAGCAGGCGATTCCGTTACCGTTATTACCGAAGGCGAGCAAGCGGCAGAAGCACTTGAAGCTGTAGGAAGCATCATTGAGTCTGTACTTGACTAATTTATGATGTGATTCAAATAGACGGGGGACTTGCGTCCTTTCGTCGATATCAGGCTTTACATGGAATTTTAGACTATAGAGATAAAAACCTTACTATATACGCGTTATGTATTATATCTTCTAAAGGAGTGGAGAAACCGACATGCAACTTAAAGGGATCGCAGCGGCATCTGGCTATGCAATTGGACCGGCATTTATTATGCAAGAGCAAACAACTGTAGTTGAACGCAAACAGATTGCAGCAGCAGACGTGGATGCGGAAGCAACACGCTTGCAACAGGCTGTAAATCAAGCAATGGCGGAATTAGAGCAGATCAAGGAAGATACCGCAGCGAAGCTTGGCGAGCACCATGCGGAGATCTTTGCGACGCATATTCTGGTGCTTCAAGATGAGGAATTTATCGGGCAAGCAATTGAAAAGGTACGTTCAGAGGCTGTAAATGCGGAATTTGCATTGCAGGAAGTGACCCAACAATTGATCGATATATTTACAAGTATGGACAATGAATATATGCGCGAGCGTGCATCCGATTTCCGTGATGTGAGCCAGCGAGTTCTCAGTGTGTTGACCGGCAAGAGAAACGCATCGCTTAGCGATTTTCATGAAGCAGTTGTGTTGTTTGCGCACGATTTGACGCCGTCCGATACCGCTACACTTGATCGCAGCAAAGTGGCTGGTTTTGCTACCAATATCGGTGGGCGCACCTCGCACTCTGCCATTATGGCGCGTTCCATGGAGATCCCAGCTGTTGTCGGTCTTCAATCCGCTACCGAAACGGTGAAAGACGGAGATATGATTATTTTGGATGGGGCAAAAGGGATAATCCTGGTCAATCCAGATGCTGAAACGTTATCGACGTATGAACAGATGAAAGCCAAGTTTGAGAAACGTCAAGAAGAAATGAAGCTGTACAAAGAAAAGCCTTCAATCACGGCTGATGGCCATGAAGTAGAGCTTGTTGCTAATATTGGCAATCCACAAGACGCGCTTGGCGCCCGCAACAACGGTGCTGAGGGTGTAGGCTTGTTCCGTACAGAATTCCTTTATATGGGGCGCGACAGCTTCCCAACCGAGGAAGAACAGTACCATAGCTACTCGACAGTAGTGGAAACGTTAGGAGCGGATAAGCCAGTCGTCATTCGCACGCTGGATATCGGTGGTGACAAAGAGCTGCCGTATTTGGAGCTGCCGAAGGAAATGAATCCATTCCTGGGCTACCGTGCCATTCGGATCTGCTTGGATCGTAAAGATCTGTTTAAGACACAACTACGGGCTATTCTACGTGCAAGTGCACACGGCAACATTAAGCTGATGTATCCGATGATTTCTACGCTTGCTGAACTGCGTGCGGCTAATGAAATTTTGAAGGAAACACAAGCAGAACTGGATGCCGAAGGCATTGCTTACAACAAAAACATGGAGGTCGGCATGATGATCGAGGTACCGGCTGCCGCTATCATTGCGGATCAGCTGGCTAAGGAAGTTGATTTCTTCTCGATTGGCACAAACGACCTTGTTCAATATACGATGGCTGCGGATCGCATGAATGAGAAGGTATCCCATCTTACACAGCCATTTAACCCAGCTGTGCTTCGTTTGATTCGTATGGTCATTGATGCAGCGCATAAGGAAGGCAAATGGGCTGGTATGTGTGGCGAGATGGCCGGCAACTTGACGGCTATTCCAGTCTTGCTTGGTCTTGGCCTCGATGAGTTCAGCATGAGTGCAAGCTCTGTTTTGCCTGCGCGTGTGTTGATCAATCGTCTGAATCGCGATGAACTGAAGCAGTTGGCTGAAGAGGCATTGATGATGGAGCATGAAGAGGATATTCAACGACTCGTTCACGAGCGTGTACCTGCGGTTCAAGAACTGATGCTGTAGCACATATAGAAGGAAGGGCGCCTATAAGCCCTTCCTCTATCACGTTTTTGACGCAAGTTATTTTAAAATTGGGTAGTTCAAAAATGGTTATTTTAGAGAAGAAGCTATATTTGGACAGGAAACAGAATATAATCATATTATGAGTTGACTTTCGAAAATGCTTGACTTAAAATGGGGTTACGTTTCGGCTGAACGCCAAGAAGCGAAAACGTTTCCACAACCAACTTCTCTTTGCATTACTCATGAGGAAGGAGCTTTATGTTGTCGGACGAGCGTCGCTTTGAGATTATACGTGCATTAAGCAACAATGTCGTATTGGCAAACGATGTGTGGTCGAACAAAGAAACTATTCTCATGGGCAAGGGAATCGGGTTTGGTGCGAAGCCAAGCGCTTCCATAGAGCATTCCGATGCTCGCATTGAGAAGAAGTTCTCGCTGGCTAGTGAGCAGCATTTATCACAGTATCAGATGATTCTGGAGCAGATTGACGCCGAAGTTATTATGGTGTCCGAGCGAATTATTTCCTTGGTATCCGAACAACTGACACCTGATCTGAATGAGCACATTCATTTGGCTCTTCCAAGCCACATTGAATATGCCTTATACCGAATCCGACATGATATTTCGATAGAGAATCCGTTTCTTTGGGAAATACGCACGTTGAATCCTAAGGAGTATGAAGTAGCAACCCAAGCAGCTGAGTTAATCGGTTCTGCATTTGGAATTGTCATTCCGGAAGACGAGATTGGCTTCCTGACCATTCATATTCAATCTGCTGTGGCTCATGTTCCCGTAGGTAATGTGGTGCAGTACAATCACTTGCTGAAAGAACTGGTCGTTCTCATTGAAGAGCGACGAGGCAGCCAGATCCCTAAGGATAGTATTGATTACTTGCGATTAATAACCCATTTACGATTTGCGATTGAACGGATTCGCCAAGGTGAACATTCACGTAATCCATTTCGGGATAAGCTGATGGATATGGTGCCGTATGAATTTGGAGTAGCGAAGGAATGCGGGGCATTAATGGCGAAGACGTTGAATATGAATGTATCAGATGATGAGGTTGCATACATTGCGATGCACCTGTACCGATTGTTTCAGAAGGATTTTGAATAATTCCACGTTACAAGCGTGTTACTAGTACGACTAGGCATGAGCTTGCGGGAATGTGTGACCTATATCCATAACGGGTATAGGTAATTACACACATGCTGCAGGCTCATGCTTTTTTTGTTCTGATACAAGAAGTAACCGCTTCATCAAGGACCTGTTCTTAGACCTCGACGGTCCCATCTTTAGAAAGTGTTAACGCTTTAATTATCATCCCTAACGGTGATGACAGGTTATCGAATAATTCTTTAACCTTTTATCCATACTTTACTTATTCACATGAAGGAGGAACATGTCATGCTAGCCTTTTTGCAAAAAATTGGTCGAGCATTGATGCTTCCGGTAGCAACTCTTCCGGCGGCGGCAATTTTACTTCGATTCGGCGCTATTGACTACGTGAAAGATTTTCACATGGGCGCTGCAGGCGAGTTTTTGAACCATTATGTAGCTCCATTTTTAC
Organism: Paenibacillus taiwanensis DSM 18679; assembly: GCF_000425125.1. GTDB lineage: Bacteria > Bacillota > Bacilli > Paenibacillales > Paenibacillaceae > Paenibacillus_B > Paenibacillus_B taiwanensis. Next base: position 50,527 of record NZ_AULE01000031.1, on the reverse strand, counting down.
TTGCAGGTGGGGATACCATCTTTAAACAATTACCGCTCATATTTGCAGTAGCTATTGCAATAGGATTAGCGGGAGATGCAGTTGCTGCACTAGCGGCAGTGCTTGCTCATATTATTCTTATGAAAATATTGGAGATCACTCCTGGTATTTTCAGCTTCATTCCGGATGACTTGAAATTGGATATGGGTGTATTAGGTGGTATATTAGCAGGGTGCTTGGCTGCCTTTATGTACAATAGGTATCATAATATCAAGTTGCCTGATTGGTTAGGATTCTTTGGCGGAAAACGATTTGTTCCGATGGTTACATCCGTTTCCATTATTATTATCGGTCTTGCTTTTGCGATTGTTTGGGGTCCTGTACAACAAGCGATTGATTCATTCGGTAACTGGGTTGTTGGTTTAGGTGCAATTGGTTCTGGTGGCTTTATGGTAGCTAACCGTTTGTTAATTCCAACGGGCTTGCATCATATCTTGAACAACATTGCGTGGTTCCAATTGGGTACATTTACAGATGCTGCAGGTGAAGTTGTGAAAGGCGATATTACTCGCTTCTTCGCAGGAGACAAATCAGCAGGTATGTTTATGACAGGCTTCTTCCCGATTATGATGTTTGCTTTGCCAGGTGCAGCGCTTGCCATTATTCACACTGCGCGTCCTGAAAAACGTAAAGCTGTAGCATCGATCTTTATGGGGGTTGCATTTGCTTCATTCCTGACAGGTGTAACAGAACCAATCGAGTTTGCGTTTATGTTTGCGGCTCCTGTATTGTTCGTAGTGCATGCTGTATTGTCCGGCCTCTCTGGTGTAATTACTGCTTTGTGGGGAATCAAGCACGGCTTTGGCTTCTCGGCCGGATTCATTGACTATGCGCTTAACTTCCCGCTTGCGACTAAGCCATTGCTGCTGATCCCAATCGGACTTGTATATTTCGTAGTTTACTACTTCTTATTCCGCTTCCTTATCGTGAAGCTGAACCTGAAGACACCTGGACGCGAAGTCGAAACAGAAGAGTCCAGTGCGGCAACAGCTAGTGCAGCTAATAGCACACTTAAAGAAAAAGCTGTTAAAGTATTGGAAAATATCGGCGGCAAAGATAACATCATTACAAACGAAGCTTGTATTACTCGTCTTCGTCTGACGCTGAAAGATGACAGCTTGGTTAACGAGTCTGGATTGAAGGCGTTGGGAGCAGCAGGTATTATGCGATTAGGCAAAGGTAACGTACAAGTGGTATTCGGTACCCAGTCTGAGCTGCTTAAAGAAGAAATTAAGAAGCTCTAACTTTAAACGTGTCTAACGTGAGAAGTGTGACAAAGCTTCATGAATAGAACACCCCGCAATGGGTTCGTTATTCCGTTGAATAACGCACATCCGTTGCGGGGTGTTTTGTTATAGATCCTAATGTTCACCTGTAAAAAACAAAACATTATTGAGTCTAATGACTCATATCGTTATAATTAGAATGGTACAGTATTCCTATTTCCATTTTCAAAAGAAGACATAATCAAGGACATTCATGTGCGGACGGGGGAATCGGAAGCATGCTGAAGTACCGCCTGATTGTATGGTGTAATTGTATAGGGGCTTTACTGTTTATTGCGTGCAGCTTACTTATAGACCTGAAGCAGGTGTGGCAGGTGATCGTAAGCTGGCTGATGGGAGCCGCTTGTATTAGTGTCGCTGTGTATTATACAGACAAGATGAATGAACAAGGATAGTTGATGATTCACAGGATTACAGGTAAGCGATTGCAGCTAACTGTTAGCGTTATCCCGAACTTAAATACCCCCGTATTCGCTAATTGCGAATACGGGGGTATTGTTGTTAAGCTCCTACGTGATCACGAAGATGAGCTAGCTTTGGGCCATTCGACGGAAGCTCTCATGTGAAGCTTCAATCGTCTTGGCGATATCCTCATCGGTATGCGCAGTGGTGAGGAACCAGGCTTCGTATTTGGACGGAGCCAAATTAATACCCTGATTCAGCATGTGTCGGAAGTAAGCGGCAAACGCTTCTGTATCCGTGTCCTGAGCATGCTCATAATTGGTAACCGGATGGTTACAGAAGTGTGTTGAAAAGGAGCCGCGAATCCGGTTAATCGTCAGCGGAATGCCGTAACGAGCAGCCCCTTCTTGGATGCCAGCAGTCAAGCGGATAGCAAGCTCTTCCATACGTTCATATACGCCTTCGCCTTGCAGCACTTCCAAACAAGCAATACCTGCCGCAATGGAGGCTGGATTGCCTGCCATTGTGCCTGCCTGATAAGCAGGCCCGAGCGGCGCGACTTGCTCCATAACGTGCTTGCGTCCACCGTAGGCACCAATTGGCAGTCCTCCACCAATAATTTTGCCAAGTGCAGTCAAGTCAGGCTCAATAGCAGCATGATCCGAAAAGACACTGTATGTCTGTGTCGATCCATAATGGAAGCGGAAGGCGCTAATAACTTCATCGTAGATGACCAATGCGCCATATTCACGTGTTAGCTTGCATAGTCCTTCCAAATATCCTTCATGGGGCATTACCATACCAAAGTTGCCAACAATAGGCTCAACCATTACGGCGGCAACATCCTCTCCCCAATGTTCGAGCGCAGCCTTGAGGCTAGGGAGATCGTTAAATGGCACCGTGATGACTTCTTGGGCGATGCTGGCAGGAATGCCGGCACTATCTGGTATACCAAGTGTCGAAGGGCCGGAGCCAGCCGCCACAAGTACTAAATCCGAATGGCCGTGGTAACAGCCGGCAAACTTAATAATCTTGTTGCGCTTCGTATAGGCACGGGCAACACGAATCGTTGTCATGACCGCTTCAGTTCCAGAATTGACGAAGCGTACTTTGTCCATTGAAGGGATAGCGGATTTGAGCATCCGCGCCAGTTGAATTTCCAGTTCCGTAGGCGTGCCGTACAGCGTACCATTTTCAGCCGCTCGTGTAATCGCCTGTGTAATGTGCGGATGGGCATGCCCAGTAATAATCGGGCCGTAGGCCGCGAGATAATCAATATATGTATTGCCGTCCACATCCCAGAAATGGGCGCCTTGCGCGCGTTTCATAAAGACAGGCGCACCACCGCCTACTGCTTTAAACGAGCGGGAAGGGCTGTTTACCCCGCCTACGATATGTTCAAGTGCTTCTTCGTATAATTGTGCGGAGCGTTCGCGAGGTTGCATCATCAAGTTTCTCCATCTCCTTATGGTGGTCGTTGAATGATTAACTTGCTGGTCTGAGCCAGATGGCTGCAAACCTGAATCCTACAAGTAACGTCAACGAGTTAAATTGTTATAGGTTATGTCAGAGGTATTCCCACTTTCGAGTATTCGCTGCTATTAGTGGGGGGCGACAGAGGTTGCAGCACCATTCTCTTCAAGCAATTGCCTAATGTACATCCGCAGCTCCTCTTCACTCTTTACCCCGAGCACTGCGGCGTTATGAATACGTTTTTCCACTATTAAATCTGTCGGCGGAAGCTGCTGACTGGGCCCCACATCGATTTGCATTCCAAGCACCCCAAGCTTGATCATGTCATCAGCTGTTAAGTTAGTCTCCACGTAGGGTGACATTTTGTGAATCAAGCTCGGAAATGTCAAAATTGACCAAGCGGATTTCATCTTCTGGGCGACTGCGGAGAGCATTTCACGCTGACGCTTCGTACGCGAGTAATCGGACAATGCATCGTGCCGGAAGCGAACGTATTGGAGCGCGCTGCTGCCGTCAAGCAGCTGCCTGCCTTTTTTAAGATGAATATCGTACTGGTGTTTGTCAGCTTTGCTTGTGTAGTCCATATCTTTCTCGACGTCCATCTCAATGCCTCCCAGAGCATCGATAAGCGCAATAAAGCCCTCAAAGTCGGTATAGACATAATATTGAATATCGAGACCTGTCCATCTGCCGATCGTCTGCATCACAAGCTGGGGACCACCCGCCTGAAGCACAGTGTTGGCGCGATCTTGCCCTATGTTCGGAATATCCACGACAGTATCTCGCATGACAGACATCAGGTGAGCTTTCTTCGTTAACGGATCAATGGAAGCTATAATCATGGAATCGGTGCGCGGGCTGTCCGTCTTCTGAAGACCGCGTGTATCGGCACCCAATAACAAAATGTTAACACGCTCTTCGCCTTCCCACTTTGGTGGTTCAGGAGCAGGCTTCGTGCCCATTGTGGCAACGCTTGAGGTCGGGAACCGAGTGTGCTGTTGATCCTTGCTCAAGCTGTTCAAGCTGTCATAAAGCCACCATACATACGAACCTGTACCCGCTATAAGTATCAAGGTAAAGGTGAGTAAAAGAGGTTTCCATTTCCTGTAGATCCATTTCATGTTATAGTCTCCGTCCTTTCCGCAGTCGGAAATAAGGAAGCGGGTACCAGATGTCGGTTCCGATGCATTCATACCAGGTCGATATCATGATATATTAGACATTGTGGGTTAACCCCATAACCATATCTCTCCTATTATACGAGTTTTGAACCGTGATTATCAATGAAATGGGTATACTGACGGAAGAGAATTGGCAAGACATTAAGGGGAGAAAGGTGGACACAACTTAAATGAATGCAATCGAAGTGGAACTGCTGCGCAAGACGTTTCAGGTACAGCGGAACCGTGAGGGCTTAAAGGGTGCTTTTAAGGATCTATTTAAGCGTGAATATAACGAAGTGGCTGCCGTAAAGGATATCTCGTTTTCGATTCCTCAAGGAGAAATTTGTGGGTATATCGGAGAGAATGGGGCAGGCAAATCAACGACGATCAAGATGCTTACGGGCATACTGGTACCTACGTCAGGATCAATTCATGTGCAGGGATACGTGCCTCATAAGGAGAGGGAGGCTTTTGTGAAGCACATTGGCGTTGTGTTCGGACAACGCAGCCAATTATGGTGGGACATCGGTGTGATCGAGTCATTCCGGCTGCTGCGCAAAGTGTATCGCGTATCAGAAGAAGACTTTAAGCGCAGATTGGATGAATTAATTGAGCGGCTGCAATTGCAGGATCTGCTGCATCGACCTGTCCGCAAGCTTAGTCTTGGACAGCGAATGCGCTGTGAGCTGGTAGCGGCATTGCTGCACCAACCGGAAGTATTGTTTTTGGATGAGCCTACGATCGGTCTTGATATTGTCGTGAAGACCGAAATTCGGGAATTTTTACTACATTTGAACAAGGAATACGGCACGACGATTTTATTGACGACACATGATCTGCAAGATATTGAAGCCTTATGCTCGCGGGTTATAATGTTGGATGATGGCAATATCATCTATGACGGCGGATTGGATACGTTACGAGCGACGTGGGGCAAAGGCAGGGAAGTAAGACTGGAGTTTGCGAAGCCGATGACAGCCGAAATGTTGACGGCGCTCACTTCTGGCATGGCGGTAAATTGGGAGCAGACCTCAAGCATGCAAGCTAGCGTATTTGTGCCTACAGACAGCAACGTATCGGATGTGATCGCACGAATCGTTAGTCAGACGGCGATTAGCGATCTAAGTATTCATGAGACGAATACAGATGATATTGTGCGTGAGATTTACAAGACAGGCTCTGCCAGCGCACCTGCCATTGAAATGTTGCAGCAGTCGGCCACAGCCGCTGCACAGGCGGCAGAGGTGTCTTCGGACATTTCACAGTCGCCACAGTCGCTCACAGCAGCATCTCAACCGCACGAATCAAGCCATACGCCAGCACAATCGGAGCAAAAGCAAGCCAAGAATGAAGCCGCCACTGCAAATGCCAAAGCGGGGGCTGAGTCATGATGAGCACTTATGTGGAACTAATCCGGATGCGTTTCCTAACTATGCTCGCTTACAGGGTTAACTATTATTCCGGTATTTTAATTTATACGCTTAACATTGGAGTGTATTATTTTACGTGGCAGGCAATATACGGAGGACAAGGAACGTTAGCAGGCTTCACCGCTGATCAGATGACGACTTATATTGCCGTTTCCTGGATGGCACGGGCGTTTTACTTTAACAATTTGGATCGTGAAATTGCAGGTGAAATTCGTGACGGCAGCGTGGCGATTCAATTTATAAGACCGTACAACTACATTGTTGTCAAAATGATGCAAGGTCTTGGAGAGGGATGCTTCCGGCTGCTGTTGTTTATGACTCCTGGCTTAGTTATTGCTTGTTTGTTGTTTCCGGTCAAGCTGCCTCATGATCCGAAGCTATGGGCTACATTTGCATGGATGCTGTTTATGAGCTTCTTGATTAATTCACAGATTAATATTATTACGGGACTTTCCGCGTTCTTTATTGAAAATAATGAAGGAATGATGCGTATGAAGCGGGTTGTAGTGGACCTGTTTTCAGGTGTTATCGTTCCGATTTCATTTTTCCCAGGCTGGCTGAAAGGATTAAATGAATGGCTGCCTTTTCAAGCTATAACGTATCTGCCAAGCTCCGTATTTACGGGACGTGTCCCAAATGGAGACATATTAGGTGTTATGGCGGTACAAGTCGTCTGGCTGGTCATTCTTACGTTACCGATTATTGTGTTATGGCGCTCGGCCCGCCATCGTTTGTTCGTGCAAGGGGGGTAGACGACGATGTATTATATGGGACTTGTAGGAGAATATTTGAAAAATTACGCCAAAACGCGTCTGACCTATCGGGCAGACTTCTGGATTGAGGTCTTGTCGGATTTACTTTTTCAGGCGACTAACCTGATCTTTATTTTTGTCGTTTTTATGCACACGCCGACGCTAGCAGGCTGGACAAGAGATGAGATGGTATTTGTATATGGATACTTTATGATTCCCTACGGTTTGTTTATTTGCTTCTTTAATTTGTGGGGGTTCAGTGAGCGTTACATTGTTAAAGGCGAGATGGATCGCATCCTGACGCGGCCTGCCTATAACCTGTTTCAGATTTTGCTCGAAAATGTTGACCCGCCCGCAGTTATCGGCTCCTTTATCGGAACGGTGATGATGGGCATTTGTTGGGTGCGGCTTGGATTGCCATTCGGGCTGCTTGAGGTAGGGGTTCTGCTTGTTATGATTGTCGGCTCAGTTATGATTTATTTTGGTATATACATTGCGCTTACGTCTATCTCTTTCTACTCAGATGCACCAACAGGCATTTTGCCGCTTGTATACAATATTCAGAGCTATGGCCGATATCCGATGACTATTTATAACCGCTTCATTCAGGTGCTGCTAACTTGGATACTACCCTTTGCTTTTGTTGGTATTATCCCCGCTTCTTATTTTATAACAGGTAAAGGAATGAAGCAGTTGGCGCTTTATACACCGCTTGTTGGCATCGTCGCATTTGCAATTGGATTAACGTTATGGAATATTGGCATCAAAAAATATCGTGGTGCAGGCTCTTAATTCGTAAAAATTATATAGGAGAAGAGGGTGTCTGACATGTCGTAGGGGCAGGGGGCATCCTCTTTTATGTTGCTTTAGCCTCATTTGTTGGTCGGCAAGATATACATATGTTAAGCTAAAAGGACTTCATCCGTTATACATAGGAATAAAATGCGAAATGAAAAAGGAAATGAGAGGTGCTGACCATGTCAGAGACTTTGCAAATAGGACAACTTGTTCCAGACTTTACCTTGCCAGGCTCATCCGACCAAAATGTCAGTTTAAGCAACTATCGAGGACGGAAGGTCGTCTTGTATTTTTATCCGAAAAATAATACGCCGGCCTGTACGCAGGAGTCCTGTGATTTTCGTGACTTTCATGGCGACTTTGAAAAATGGAATACGACTGTTATCGGAATTAGCCCTGATCCGTTAAAGTCGCATGCCAAATTTGCAGGCAAGTATGAACTGCCGTTTCTATTGCTGTCTGACGAGGAACATCAGGTAGCTGAACAATTTGGTGTGTGGCAATTAAAGAAGCTGTACGGTAAGGAATACTTCGGGATAGTACGCTCCACCTTTCTCATTGACGAAGAAGGCAAGTTGAAACAAGCATGGCGCAATGTAAAAGTGAAGGGACATATCGAGGCGGTGTTGGAGGCTGTTCAAGAATAAGAACAGTTCCATGAGCCGGCTTGTTGCTCAAAGCTTGCTTAAAGCAACAATTGTAAGCGTGTGAGCGCTGAAAAAAGGAACAGCCCCTTCATCCCTTAATAGAGGAAGAGGGGCTGTTCTTTATGAATAGGCTGGCTGTATAGGTAGAGCCTATTCCTTACTTGGTAATCGTTTGGCCTGAAATACGTCCAAACGTAATAATGTCTGCAATCGCGTTGCCGCCAAGGCGGTTGGCGCCGTGAACGACACCTGTTACTTCACCTGCTGCGTATAAGCCAGCAATAATTTTGCCGGATTCGTCCAACACGCGTGTATCCTTGTCGATGACAAGACCACCCATCGTATGGTGCACTGAAGGCACTGCCTTTTGAATGTAGTAAGGGCCTTGTTCAAGGGACACCAGTCCGCTGCGGTGTTTAAAGTCCAAGTCTTTGCCTGTTTTTGCATATGCATTGACTTTGTTCACCGTATTTTGTAGTGTTTTCGGATCAATCTTGAAAAATTCAGCTGCTTCCTCAATTGTGTTTGCTTTATAGAGGAGGCCATCTTTTACTAATTGATCATATTCGTCTTGGTGAGCTTCGATCGTTTTGCCGATATCGGCTATACGCTGGTTCCATAACTGATAGGCATACTTGCCTTCTTGCGCAAGAATTGCTTTTGAAATAACGTCCCGACGTTCTAACTCTTCGACGAATCGTTGACCGCCTTGATTAATCAAAATAGCGCCGTCGAAACGTGAGTCAGCAACAAGTGAGATGACACCTGTCTTTGGATTACAAATCGGGTAGGTTTGGATATTTTCCATATTTGTAATGCCGGCTTTAATTTCCTGTGCCATTACGATACCATCGCCAGTAGTACCTGGTGTATCTGTGGACATGTAGCTTTCGTCAAGGACCGGATTGTATTTTTTACGCATTTCCACGTTTGAACCGAAGCCACCTGTAGCGATAACAACGCCTTTATTAGCATGGAACGTAATCTTTTGACCATCTTTGCTAGTTGCCTCAACTGCGTTTACTCGGCCGTTTGCATCTGTTAACAGCTTCTCTGCTTTCATGGAAGTTTTGACAGGAATTTGCAGCTCGTCGGTTTTGGCTTTTAGCTTCTTAATTAATTCCGCACCTGTATGGCCTACAGGAATTAAGGCGCGCTTGCGACTGTGACCGCCAAATTGGAACAGGTGATCTGGCAGAAATTCAACCTTAATCTCGTCACGCAGCCATTCAGCGGAAGCAAGGGCTTGCTCAGCCAAAATTTTGACCATTTCAGGTTTACCCAGATTGTCTCCACCCTTCAAGGTGTCTTGATAGAACAATTCAGGTGTATCGTCTTTAATGCCTAAAGATTGTTGCACCCAAGTGTTTGGTGCGTTCATCTCTCCACCCGATATAAGGGTGTTGCCACCAACTGTTGGCATTTTTTCTAAAATAACAACGCTTGCGCCCGCCTTTTTCACTTCAATCGCAGAGCTGAAGCCTGCGCCGCCCGCGCCTATAACCACAACATCAAAGGTCTGTTCCGTTTCCTCTTTGCTTTTGCTGCTTCCAACGGCAGTAACTGCTGCTAGTGTCAGGCCAGACTTGGTAATAGCATCTTGAATCGCTTCTAAATAACCTTTGCTGGTGGCGGTAGATCCGCTAATCGCATCCACGGTGGCGCTGTTGGCTTGAATTACGCTATCTTTTAATTGTGTATATACTGGCTCGGCCAGCACCTCATTTTCTTTTTGCTCTAACACGTCGACATTTGTAATTTTTCCGTCTGCAAAGGTCACTTCAACCTTAATATCACCGTGTTTGCCATTACCGACACCAATTTCTTTTACGGTTCCTTCTGATTTCGAAGCCGTTTTGTCAGTTGACCCGCAAGCTGACAGCGAGAAGACTAGACATAAAATGAGAACGACAGATAATAGTTTGGTAGTTTGTGTACGCATAATTCCTCCTGAAAGTTGGGATGATGGGTTTGCCTGTGGAGATGGGTGTATATAGTGAATTTATTCACTAAATAGACCGCGTGCACTCTATCTATAAAATGTAAAGCAGGAGTGCTTCACAGGCTGTTCCTAGTTGATTAACTTGTGAAAAGTATTACAAAGTTAAGTATAGAAGAGATGGCGGCAAAAGTATTTGCACAGACTGTCCTTTTTTTATCCTTTTCGGGCTAGTGATTCACCTCATTTGATCTAAACGACGAACGTGTTGTAATACAACTATGAGATCCTTACAACGAAAAATAACGTATTATGTCGGCGGATGCTTTGTTTTGTTGTTTATAGCTTTACTTGTAACGATTCATTTGGAGATGGAAAGCACTGTGATTCCGCTTAATAAGAGCTTGACCCAACAAATCGTTAACGCACGCAGCGATCAGATCGCTTATTGGTTTGAGCAGCGGGTCGGGGAGGTAGAGTTGCTCGCTTCGCTTGCGTCTGAGCATAAATGGGGGAAGGAGGAACTGCTGCACGAAATCGGGCAGCTAGTGGAGACGAAGCGGGAGGCGTATGAGTCTATTCGAGTTGTAGATCGCTCAGGCAATTCTTGCTCGTTGAACGATAAACCCTTTTCTATTGTAGGAAGACCTTATTACCAGAAACTGCTCTATTCAGAGCAATCGTATGTGATTAGTGATGTGATCCAGTCACATGCCAATCAAGCGGACATTGTGGTCATTTTGCACCGTGTCAAACCGCTCGCTGATGATGAGGTGGCTTATATTGCGGCGGCTGTTCCTATCGGAAAGATGCAAGAAATCGCACAGGACATTTATGTATATGATGGGATGGGCAAGCTGTTGGTTGGAGATCAGCTAGGTGCCAAGCGAAACGAAGCACCAAAGGGAGCCGAGCAGATGGCGCTGTTCACTGCTGCGATCAGAAACGTTCCAGGCTGGACGCTGACATTTCAATTGCCAAAGTCACAGTTGTCACAAGGAATGAAGCAAACACAACGCTCGGCACTGCTGACGGGTAGTGTGATCGGTATCTTTTTACTCGTGTTGTTAGTGCTGCTTGCCGCTTCCATCGTGAAGCCAATTAGAGCTTTGCAGCGTGTAATGAAGCAAGTCGAGGATGGGGACCAAGAGGTGAGATCTAATGAACAGCGTAAGGACGAGATTGGTGAATTAGGCAGGAGCTTTAATCAGATGCTTGTGAAGTTGTACCAGTATGAGCATGAAAAAAAGGAAATGGAGTTAAGGCTGATCCAAGAGCAGATTAAGCCTCATTTCCTGTACAACACACTGGATACGATTCAATGGATGGCAGCCGATCATGGTGCAGATGACGTTGTGGAGATGGTAGAGGCGCTCAGCACCTATTTTCGTCTAGGGCTGGGCAATGGGAGCCAGTACGTTACGTTGGAACAGGAATTTCATCATGTGGAAAGTTATTTGCATATTCAATGTGTGCGCTATGAAGAAATATTGGAGTATGAACTGTTCTATGACGAGTGCATTGGTCACTACCCCATTATTCGTTTTCTGTTGCAGCCGCTAGTCGAGAATGCGATATACCACGGCATCAAGCCGTTAGTTAATCGGAAGAGTAAAATCTCAATTCGAGCGTATAAGAAAGAACAGTGTCTTCTGTTGGAGGTAGCTAACAACGGAATCGACATTCCAGAAGCATCGCTTGCCAGCATTCAAGAGGCGCTGTTGGCGGGCGTGCCGCAGAAGGGGGTTCTCGGTTTCGGCTTGTATAGTGTGGATCATCGACTACGACTGGCATACGGTGAGCCTTACGGCTTGCACATTCAAAGCGGCAAAGGGAGTACGCAGATGCTGCTCACGCTGCCATTGGAGGGAAGACACCATGTGGAACGTTATGATCATTGACGACGAATCGATTATTCGTAAAGGGTTAAAGCAGTATGTGCAGGAAAGTCATCTGCCCTTTCAGGTTTCAGCCGAAGCCCGAAATGCCGAGGATGCGTTAGCACTGATGGAATCTATCGCACCGCATGTGCTGTTTGTTGATATTAATTTGCCTGAAGTAAACGGACTGGATTTGCTGCGTTTAATTCGCTGCCGCTACGGCGAGGTGGTGGCTGTCATCGTGAGCGGCTACGATACGTTTGAATATGCACGGCAGGCTTTGCAACTGCATGCTTATGACTATGTGCTCAAGCCGGTGCCGAAGAGCGATTTAAAGCGGCTGCTTGTTAGGCTGGACCAGCATTTGAGCGGTTTATATCCTAATTTGTCAGAGCCACCAGCACGTGCTGCCTATCAGGAGACCGCTTCACATAGAGAGGATGGCTCTGTACTTATGGTGAAAGTGACGGATTATATTAACGGCCATTATCAGGACCCCGAGCTGACGGTCTCGAAAGTAGCAGCCTTGTTTCATATGAATCATACCTACTTGAGCAAACGAATGAAGCAAGAGCTGGGAGCTTCGTTTCTCGAATACGTCACAGAACTACGGCTATCGAAGGCCAAGGAACTGCTGGATCATACGATGCACAATATTAAGATCGGTGACCTCGCAATTAAGGTAGGGTACACAAATCAGTATTATTTTAGCCGCTTGTTTAAAAATCGAATTGGCATGTGTCCGCTGGAGTATAAGAAGCAGAGTGGAAGGTAAGGGGCGGAAGTGAGTAGCTATAGTTGCATGTAGCAGACACAACTTTCTTGCTGGATTCTATTTTGTTATGTAGCGAAGGCATGTCATCGGGAGTACTGCCAACAATTCTTGTTTTGTTGGCAGTACTCCTTTAATGTTCGTATTGTATGGTTAGTTCCTTGAGCTTATGTTGTATTTGTTCGCGCACGACTTGGGGGCGCTTCACATTCGCTTCCAAGCCTAAGCCAAGAAAAAAATGCACTGCCCATGATATATACGATGTACTCATCTTTGTGCGAATCTTTCCTGAGCCGTCCTCATGTATCTCCACACCTTGCGTCAGCCATAAATCTGATCGGCATCGTCGCACCCCCTCTGGGGTCAAATCCACTTCAAGCTCCAGCGTATCACTTTCATCCATTCGCATGATCCAGGTCTGAATGTGCTCCTCATCTGTATTTAACCTTTTACTTTGATCAGCCTCATCAGAGAAATCTTTCACGCGATCCACGCGAAACACTCGATAATCCTCTGCCAAAAAGCAGTAAGCTTGGCAGTACCATAACCCGTTCATCGTGTATAAGCCGAGGGGGTGAATCATTCTTTCCCGACGAGAAGCCGCTTCGTATATGATCGTGACGACGCGCTGATCCAATGCAGCCTCAAGCAGCTCCTTCAAGAACGGAACATCCATCTCATGTGGCGGTATCCAGAATACGAGCCGTTGTTGCATACGTTCGATTTTTTGCTTTAGGTCACTCGACAGGTAGTGATAAAACTTGTGCAATGCGGTCGCCACTTCATTTTTGAAGGGGAGAGACTTGTAATTGTGTAATGATTGACAGGCAAAAAACAATGCAATTGCCTCATGCTCTGTGAAACTGATGGGCGGCAGCACTTTCTCCCGCAGCACACGATATCCCCCTCCAGGGCCTGCCTGGGAATAAAAAGGTACACCCAGTTCACCCAGTTCCATCAAATCGCGCATCATCGTCCGCCGTGAAACGCCGCATTCATCTGCCATTTCTTGTATTGTAAATTGCTTTCGCTCATTGACTAGCATTATAAGTTGAATGAGTCGCTGCGCTTTGTGCATAGGTCGTGTGCTCCTTATTCATAAAAAAATAAATAGTGCCATTACTTGTCACTATTATCTCGTATGCTTAATTTCGAAGTCAATTCAAACAAAAGGATGGAGAGGGATCATAAATGGAGCAGAGAAATCAGCAGTACGTAATGGAATTGGTGTTATTCGAGTTGAAGGAAGGGACGGATAAACTCCGTTTTTGCGAGGCAGCTACGGCACTAAGTGAGGTGTTGGAAACTAGAGTAGCGGGGTTTAAAGGGAGAACATTGCTGCATACGTCAGATGAAATCCAGTGGACGGACATTATTTATTGGACCGATATGGATAAGGCATTAGCTGCAATGGGGCAGCTCAAGTCTGAACCAGCTTTTCACCATTTTGTGTCCATGATTGATGGGCTTGAAATCATACAACGGCATTTAATTCCGACTAATTTGAGTATGTAAGGAAAAGACCTAGGGAAGTTGACCAGTTTACATCAGACGGATTGCTACATAACGGCTGTGGCAGCCCACTTGCGTACGAATGTTAATAGGGAAAAGGCTCTTGGGGTGTGTAAATTAATACTTATTTGATATGGAGGCATTAATATGAGTCATGTATCTGTCATTGGTTTAGGAGCAATGGGCACATCCATTGCACGAGTGCTGCTTCAAAATAGTCATCACGTAACGGTATGGAATCGGACGAGTGCAAAGGCGGACCCGCTCATCAAGGAAGGTGCTGTTCTGGCACACAGTGCTGCATCTGCTATAAGCGCAAGCCCTGTGTCGATCATCTGTGTTTCTGACTACAACACTTCATACAGTATTTTAGATACAGAGGAGGCCAAATCGGCTCTCGCAGGTCGCATACTTGTCCAGTTGAGCACAGGCAGTCCTCAGCAAGCACGTGACAATGAAACGTGGGCTAAAGAGCAAGATGCGGATTATCTCGATGGAGCGATAGCGGCTTCACCACCCCAGATGGGCAAGGTGGACGCTACAATCTTCACATCAGGCTCCACTACCGCTTTTCAACAGAGTGAGTCTGTTCTTAAATGTCTGGCTGGGAATGTGCCTTATTTTGGTGAGCAAGTTAGCGCAGCGTCTTCCACAGAATTAGCGTTTCTCTCTTACTTATTTGGTTCGTACCTCGGCTTTTTCCATGCGGCACGTATCCTTGAATCAGATGGACTTCGCGTAGATGCTTTTGGGTCCATGATTGCTCATGTCTCGCAAGTTGTCGGTGATGTTATCAAATACGAGAGCGAAGTGATTCAAACTGAAACTTATGATCAGCCAAACAGTTCCATAAATATGTGTATGACAACAGTGGGGCTTCTTATGGAGCAAGCCCGTGAAGCTGGCATTAACGATGCATTTCCGGTTTTTGCGCAAGGGCTTTTTAAGAAGGCTTTAGATGCTGGCTACGGGCATGAGGAACTAGGTGCTCTAATTAAAGTCATGCGATAACAGACAAAAAGTATCAATACGAAGAGGGAGAACCTATTCACTCTATTAGAAATCTTGGTTGGCTTTGAGCCTGTTCCAAGGTTTCTTTTTTCATAGAGGGCCTCTTGAGACGAGAATAAGTTGTTTAACATAAATAACCTAAATCTAGTAAAATGGAGTCAGTATACCGCAAGCAGACAATTGTTCTGACCCAAGTCAAATTAATAAATACGACAGAAATGGAAAGAGGGTAAGCGCATGGATTACATGAAACTAATGGTTAGCCGATGCTGTTCCACCCCAGTACATATCAATCGAGCAGCGCCAATAGAACACGAGCAGCCTGAAATGGCAGTAGGACTTTCAAGCCCTTCCAGGCTGTTAGATTGTATTCGCGCTATTAGTAAAGGTAAGGTGACACCCTCATACAAGTAAGCAAGGTCTCATTAGCGCTCAGCTTTTCGATTGGCGGCAAACAGCAGCAGAAACGAAAACGCGATCATACAACCTGACCAGGCCCAAGCCTTTCCAGTGTGGCCTGCGTCAACAGCGAAGTAGATCGCGGTGGGGACCGTTTGCGAAACGTTCGGGATGTTGCCTGCCACCATTAACGTTGCGCCGAACTCACCGATACTTCGTGTAAAGCCAAGCACGTATGCAGTAACCAGCGATCGTGCTGCGAGCGGCATAGTTATGAAACGAAGCACCTGCCATTCATTGGCGCCTTCGGCACGTGCGGCTTGCTCGATCAAAGGATCTACATCGTTGAAGCCAGACTTTAACGTCTGATAGACAAGCGGGAAAGAGACAATGACTGCGGTTAATACGGCACCAGTCCAATGAAACACGAGTGGATGCCCAAGCACCGCTTCAATAAGGCGTCCTACGGAACTGGTACGGCCAAACAGCATTAACAGTATAAAGCCAACTACGGTAGGCGGGAGCACAAGCGGCAGCATAAAAAACGTCTCCAACAGCGTCTTGCCCCGAAACTGGCGTGCACTCAGGAGCCAAGCAGCGGCAATACCTAGCAGCATAACGATCAAGCTTGCAACTAACGTAATTCGAAGTGATAATAAGACGGGATTCCAAAATTCCATGCGGTCTAATCCTTTCGAGAAGAGCAGAGGCTATTGCGATGAAGTTGCGGTTCGGAACCCTTGGCTTTTAAATAGATGCTGGGTTTCAGCTCCATTCATATAGTCGAACCATTTTTGAGCTGCGGTGGCATTTTTGCTGTTTTTAATAATTGCAATCGGGTAGATGATAGGTTCATGCTGATCCGATTTTACGGGATATGCAATAACCGCCTTATTTGTTGTTAGTGCATCCGTTCGATAGACAAAACCAGCTTCAGCGTTCCCTGTGCTCACATAAGAGAGAACTTGTCGTACATCCTTCGTATACACATATTTGTTATTTAACACATCCCAGAGACCTGCGCTCTTTAACGTCTGTTCGGCATACATGCCAGCAGGAACACTTTCCGGTGCCCCAATCGCAATACGGCTAATTTCAGGCTGCTTCAACATGTCCAAGCTAGACCAAGCGGCAGTGCTGCTGCTAGGCACGATCACCACCAAATCGTTGTAGAGCAATGCTTTCTTCATCTTTTCTTCCACGAGACCTGCTTTCACAAGCGCATTCATGGGCTTAGTACCTGCGGATATAAATACATCAACTGGTGAGCCCTGCTCGATTTGCTTTTGCAGCGCACCGGAGGAGCCATAATTGATTTGCACATCAATATCCTTATGCTTGCTCTGAAAAGCAAGTTTGACCTCAGCCATCACATCCTGCAAGCTGGCCGCCGCCGACACGATAAGCTTAGTTGGCTCTGTGGCCTGTACACTTGTCTTATCAACTCCACAGCCTGTAAGCAGCAAAACGCAGGCAATCATCAAGTTTATGATGAGTATTGTAGTCGTTTGCAGCTTCCGTTTTTTACAAATGAACATCTTGTAAATCTCCTTCCTCATGACTGTTATGTTGGTATGGTAATATAAACATAAATGTATATATCAAACATAACTTGTAATCTACATACTATATTATAAAGGATGCGAACAAAAGAGGATAATGAATGTAAATAGCAGGATACCAGTCATGTTTTCCACGGCATGTCCATATAATCTAGTAATTGCTTTATATTACGGCAACATTGCATATAAGCAAAGTCTGAAGCCAGATAACATAGAGGAGGACATATAAAATGAGCGGGAAAAAGCGGCGAATGAACACACGATTGTTAGCGATCATAGGTATGATTGCCCTTTTAATAGGGGGCGAAATTATTTTAGGAATACGTACAGCGGGTGAAGAAATCGCGTATGCGGCTGCACAGCCGCAAGGAAAAGTGTATGTTGCATCAGCGGCAAATCAAGTCCCACATCATAAATCCGACATTGCTTCGCTCATCCTCAAAGACCGTGCAACGCCTATACCTGAGGCTGACCATTCGTCACTAACGATGCAGCACGAAGCAAAGGCGGCGGGAGTGGCTTCAGCTTTTTTACCTGTAAGCAAGCAGAGCAAACACGTGTATTTGACGTTTGATGATGGGCCTAGCGTGCATACACCTGAAGTGCTAGACATTTTGAAAAGAGAGAACGTAAAAGGAACGTTCTATTTGCTAGGGCAGCAAGTGAAGCAATATCCAAAAGTGCTAAAGCGAATCGCAGATGAAGGACATGCTATCGGCAATCATTCTTATAATCATAACTATCGTGAATTATATTCAGATTTCCGTGGATTTTGGAGCCAGATTCGGAAGACAGGACAAGTGATTCAAGAGGTAGTCGGTTATGAGCCACCGTTAGTACGCGCACCGGGCGGAACATTTTTGAACTTTAACAAGCAATATTTTGATCTGATGGGACGAGCAGGTTATGTCATGATGGACTGGACGGTTGATAGCGGGGATTCCAAACGGGTAGGTGTGCCCGCCAAAGAGATCGTAGCGGACGTTAAGAAAGGAACGTTAAGTGCCAATACGGTTGTGCTCATGCACGATGGAACAGGACACGGCGAAACAGTAAAGGCTTTGCCAGAAATTATTCGATATTATAAAGCGAAAGGCTATAGCTTTGAGGTGATGACTCCGGAAATGAAGCCGGTACAATTCCGCATTTCCGATCGTGAACGATGGGAGCGAAAGCCAGTATCCCAAACTTGGATTCATGCGAATATTGATCCAGTGCAGGTAGCCGCAGGTAAGTCGGTGAATGAGCCTGCGAATCAGCCGCAGCCATCCACAGCAGGAAAGACAACGAAGCCTCCTGTTCAGAAGGCTGACCCGCTGATCATGCAATTAAAGGTAACGACCGACAACGGCGAGGTGGAGCTTGCATCAGACCAGTTCCGATCTTATAAGGACATCACTTATGTTCCTGTACGTTTACTGATCGAGAAGTTGGGAGGTACAGTTACTTTTGATGAAACGAAAGAAGTGCTGCTGATGAACGTGAACGGTTTGGAGTGGGCCATTGACTGGAAGACGGGTAAGCCGATGCAGCTCGAAGTAGACGGCACGCGTACGATGCTGTCTTGGGAGACTCAAATGAAAGATAACTTGTTATGGGTGCCATTACGGCAAGCCTTGGAAGTCTCTCATTTGCAGTTTTTGTCGTATGAGCTAAAAGTGGTGGAGCCAAACAAGTCTAGCTCGCAAACAGATGAAAATACCGAAGAAGACGTAATCCAAACAGCAGAAAGAGGCAAGCCTTAACAAGCAAGGGAGGTATTCATTTTATCGTAATAGGTTTGTAGGTTTGAAATCTATTCTATTGGGCGACACTATTTGATAGGGCGACCCGGGATCGGTTCAGGTGACGTGTGATGCGTACGTGAATATCGTCCTGGGTCTTTGTTGTATCGTGATTGTGGTCGGATAAGAATGGAGGGACCTAATAGTATGTATAACCATGAATCTACTTATTCCAAAGAAGTATGGACTTCTACCTTTGTACAATATGGTTGGGAACAAATGCAGCAGCGTCTAAACGAAGTCATAATCGGCAAGCCGGAACCTGTCAGATTGGCTTGCCTGACGATGCTCGCAGGCGGCCATCTCCTGCTGGAAGATGTGCCAGGCGTAGGCAAGACGCTGCTGGCGCGAGCGCTGGCTCAGCTCGCTGACGGCACGTTTCGCCGCATACAGATGACGCCCGATATGATGCCAGCAGACATTACGGGCAGCATGGTATTGGACCCTGCGACGGGAGTGCTCCGCTATAGCGAAGGGCCGCTTGCTGCTAACGTTGTATTGGCAGACGAATTGAATCGGGCGCCGGCACGCACGCAAGCGGCTTTGCTGGAGGCGATGGAAGAACGGGCGGTTACAGTAGACGGCGTGACTCGACCGCTGCCGGAACCGTTTATGATTGTGGCGACGCAAAATCCGCTCGCCTTTGAAGGCACCTATCGTTTGCCGGAGGCGGAACTAGATCGTTTTATGACTCGTTTATCTTTGGGTTATCCAGACGTGCAGGGCGAGGCTGACATGCTTGTGCGCGAACAGAACCGGATGGAGCGTGTGGCACGTCCACGGATACAGCCTGTATTTACGCCGGAAGAATGGGCGCTGTTGATTAGACGCATTCGTTGCATTCACGTGGATGATACGTTGTGTCGTTATATGGCGGACATCGCGCAAGCTACACGGACACATGATCAGATTGTGCTCGGGGTTAGTCCACGCGGTACAGTAGCCCTGATGCAGGCCGCTCAGGCGCAGGCCTTTTTGTCGGGTAGAACTTATGTTATACCGGACGACGTAAAAATAATTGCAGCGCCTGTTCTGGCGCATCGGCTGGTGTTAAAGCACGCCGCTTCTTCAGATCACGCAGCTCACGTCATAAGGGATACGATTTCCAGCATTCCCATTCCAAGCTTTACGATCGAAGGGAATCGAGATGGAGCAGCCCGCAAGCGAGGGGGCACGACAAGAGGGATACGCCGGAGTTCACGAGTAGCAATTCGGATGGATTCTAATCCAGGTACAACTGTAGGAGCAAGTAGCAGTTCAACCGTTGACACGATCCAAAGTACAGGCGATGACTTCAGCACGGAATGTGACGCACAAATAAGGATAACCTCAAACCGTCATCGCAGCGGCGGGCGTTCGTTTATGCAGGAAACGGCTCGCCAGACCGTTACAAGTCACGCTAAGACACGAGGAAACGGCTCCAGTTGGCTCGGGGGCTTGTTCCGATGAGAAGCCCATGCAGTCAAACGCAGTCGTGGGCAGTACGTATTGTGTTGACAGCAGCGGTGGGCATAGTTCTACTCAGCTATGGCTGGTCGCAGCTGCACGCAGCGGCGGCATTTATTGGTGTAATGGTGACGGTATATACGCTTTATGGTTTTTGGTTTAAGTGGTTTCTTTATGCAGACCCTGTGCACATCACGATAAAGATGAATGAAGAGGGTAACGGAATGGTTCACCGTCAATTGGCATGGTGCACCACGTTGTCGTCTACCAGAAGACTCCCTTGGCTTTATGTTCGTGTGGAAGAGGTCTGGGAGTTGGTAAGCGATGAGGGGAGACTAACGGAGGGATATCCCAATCGGTTCATGAGGTTTACGCAAGCGACAAGGAAGATATACGATCCTTTACGAATGCATGAACGAACGTATGATGAACAAGCAGTCGTCAAGACTCCTGCGACGGCTTGCCCAACGAATACACATTTAACAACTAAAAGGTATTGGCGCAGTACGAAGCTGATCCATCCAAATGGGCGCAAAAGCTTTACCTACTCACAATCACTGTCGCAGTTGCCTAGAGGGATATATCGATATGTACGTACAGAGTTATACACGGGTGATATATGGGGTTGGTTTACGAAGAAGATCAGCAGCCATAATGTCCGATTGCCGGCTAGTGACATTTTTATTATGCCGGGTGCAGGAAAGTGGCAAGAATGGAATAAGCCTCTCCCCGTATCCTTTATACCATCTCATCACAGCCGCATAGAAAAGAATACAGCATCATCGTATAGTCGGGAAGGTGTCCCGACACCGGAGCTTCGTTCCTATCAGTCAGGCGATCCTTGGCGTTCTATTCATTGGCGGTCATATGCGAAGCATAGACAGTTGAATGTTATCGTTCCGTGTGATGAAGTCCAGAGGCAGCTCACCATCGTACTGGATGAGAGTTGGCAGGAGGTAGCTGCTTATGATGGGGTGGAGCAGCAGCAATTATTGGAGGAAGCGCTGGATGCGGCGGCGGAATGGTGCTCGTTAGGGTGGAAGGAAGCTGTTTTGGTCAAATTAGTGTGGCTTAGTCAGGGCGAAGTGCAGGTGGGAATGGAGGCAATAAGCCGCGCACTTGCTTCAGCAAGCTCGGCTGTATTGTCTACGAATGACATACATACAGACAGCGATCAGCAATGTTCAACCTTATTTGTGAATACTATTGGCAGGTCAAACGACAAAAAGGCACTACACCATCAGTTCCAAGGCAACGACGTTGTGGTCATCAGCCATTTAGAGGTGGCGGACGGAGCACCACGAGTGCTAACACAATTACGTGGATGCCGAATTGCGGTATGGGTGACCTTAACCGATTATGCGGATGGCAAGCAGTCAAGTTCAATGGCTGCTGATGAGTTATCTTCGCTCCCGCTGCGAAAGGAGAAATCGGATTATGCAGCCTCTTCACATTAAACGGGGCTATGCCTTATCAAAGCTGCATGTCGAGTCCTATGAAAAAGAGGCGATAGAACACAATCGGGTGCAATTGTGGCAGCAGGTGACATGTACAGTGCTCCTGTGCGGCTTGTTTATGGAATGGCTCATTCCGCTCCAATCTGACGGGGGGGAGGAGAGCTTGCTTCATATTTTGCCAATTGCTTGCACGATTGTGGGCAGTCTTATGGCAGGTGTATTTCTTGCCTCAACAATGCTGCTTGTGCTCGTCCGAGCCGGTATTGTGGTGTTATCCAGCGCATGGGTACTCGGTGCAGCGGTAGATGGAGTGCAAACAGATGTAACCGATGTGAGCTTGAATTTTATAAATCATGTACATGCAGTCAGCAACGGGATTGTGAGGCTGTATACAGGGATAGCCGTTGACATGCAGCAGCTTGTGGCGGGCTTGACCCAGTGGAAATGGGCGCCAATCGGAGCAGAAATGCGAACGCTTCTGCTTATAGCGGGGATTTCTATTCTGTGCGCGCTTATCCAATCCTTGCTGTTAACCCAGCAATCCATTTTGTTGTTTAGTGGGGCTACATTCGCTTATTTAGTTATTCTTCAAATGACATTAGGCGCCGACAATGGTTATGGATTCGTCCGTACGTTAGCGTGGAGTGCGGCGCTCGTTTCCTGTTTGCAATTACAACGACAGGCGAGACGGGATCAGACGTATGCGAGCAGGGCGTGGCCAGTTCGGTGGTGGATGGCTACGGTACTGTTTAGTACGGTACTGGTTGCCACATTTGCGATATGGGCGCAAGCAGCACAGTGGAATAAGCCCCAATCATGGCCAGCGCTAACGAGTTGGGTGCAAGAAGCAACAGATACCGCTGCACAAGCGATCCGTGAGACTGCTGGCAGACCCCAAGCGGGAAACGCAGGCTTGGCAGGTGGAGCAGCTAGAACAGGGTATGGCACAGATGATTCTGAACTAGGTGCCCCCGTATCCGATGATGGCAAGATTGTATTTCGAGCGCACACGCCGGCATCTACGTATTGGCGGGTGGAGTCCAAGAGTATCTATACCGGTCGCGGCTGGGAAGTGCCGGATGAAGCAGCTTCATTAAGCCGAGAGATACTCGATCCATCGGGATCTATCAGCAACGAGTCTTCCGAGGCAGCGGATAAGCAAGCGACAAAGCTTGGGTGGTCAACACCGGTTGTACAATCTATCCAGCTTGAAGCAGGCGAGGCGCTGCGGATGCCACTTGTATTTGGTGGACGTCCTGAACGGCTCCAAGGCTGGGGCAGTGATGATACGAGTGAATACACAAATGGTGCAGCAAGTGCTAACACAAGTGTCGAAACAGGTGTCGAAACTAGTGCTGACACGTCAGCACAAGCCTTCGAAGTTGGTAATCATCTGCCCAAGCTAATATATGAGCGGGCGTGGGAGCGATATCGTGTAGCCGATCGTGACCAAACGGGCGAGTTTTCCTCAGCCGGACCGTTGACATATTCATACGAGACCCGGATATTTCAAATGGAAGGGAAGAAGTGGAGTCAACTGGAAGATGTCGCTGATCCCCATGAGATTATCGCGACATACACGAGTCTACCGCAGTCACTACCTGACAGAGTTCGCAAGCTGGCTAAAGAGCTGATGTCACCAGCAGTGTCACGGTACGAGCAGGTCAAAAAAGTTCAGCATTACTTGTTAAGCCATTACCCGTACACCAAAGCGGAGACTGCCGTCCCCCCAGATGGTGCTGATTTTGTGGACCAATTTTTGTTCGAGCAGCGTCAAGGCTACTGCAATCACTTTTCTACGGCTATGGCTGTCCTGCTGCGTGCAGAAGGGATTCCTGCACGATGGGTAAAAGGGTTTGCTCCAGGACAAGTCGAAGCATCGGGGCAATATGTGGTGCGAGCGTCAGCCGCACACTCATGGGTAGAAGTATATTTCCCGCAGATCGGTTGGGTCGCATTTGAAGCGACACCGCCGACTAGTGCTCAAGCTGCCGATACAGCAACCACCCTGCATGAAAGCACGGGAATGGATAACGATGTCGTACAGGCGTCTATTGACGGAGCATGGGCGCGGCTTGCAGCGGAACAACGGGTGTTAACGCTAAAAGAGCTATCCGATTCCAGACTTTCTTCCTCATCCGAGCATGTATGGATGCACGTATGGTCCCGTTTTTGGGAAGACACGTGGCAGCAGCTCCAGCAATGGGGGCAAGCAGCAGTTTGGAGTGTGGACACGATGTCCCAGCAGGCTGTGACTGAATGGGCACGTATAACAAGCGGAGTTTATTGGCGAGACCTATTAATGGATGAACAAGTAGGACAGGACGGGGCGATTAAAAAAGGTACAATTGCAAGTCAATTGTGGGACGATATTCCGATGATTGGCAGCCTTCTGCTCCTTGTTACACTACTGGCCTTGCTCATTAGTATTCGTTATTTCGTCAGAGGATTGAGGCATAATGCCCCGCTGCGAAAGCTAAAAAGGCTTGTTTCGGCCCAACAGCAATATTATGATGCGAAGCGGGTGCCGTTAATGGGCAAGCTTGCTTGGCAACTGATTGAGCGCCGCTGTGGCCAGCGTCCTCATGGTATGACGCTTGACGAGTATTTGAAAGGGTTGTCACAATTGTCACTGCATAAAGACACGGTACAATTACTGCAATTGTTTGCCAAAGACTGCAACGCGATGTTATATGCTAAGCATCAAGGGGAACGCATTCACCGCACACGGTTTGTCGATGGCTGTGCAGAGGTATTGGAATGGCTGCGCGCGGACAAAAGACAGAGCCGCAGCCAGTAGTAGATGACGTCATGCTTAGAAACAGTTTTATTTCTGAGCTGGCGTCTTTGTATTGGATAGCGCAGTAAAGGAAGCAGGCGCCTGTCCCACGGTCATACGCTCGATAAAATGATAGGGGAGCTTATGCTTCTCTGTCCGGGGCACGTCTGCGTGCAGTTGGCGGTAAAAAATCGTAAAAGCGAGACAACCGATATCGTAGCTGGAATGGTCAAATGTTGACAATTCAAGCACACGCGCAATCGGAATATTATCAAAACCGATGACAGAAAGCTGTTCAGGCACCTTAATGCCTAGTTTTGCTGCTCCGAGCAGAATGCCCGCGGCAGATTGGTCGCCAGCAACAACAAGCGCTGTAGGGCGTGTGTGCATATTGCTAATAGCACGAATCACTTCTTCCCCATGATCGTATTGGTAGCAGTTCGAGAAGGTCCATTCTGGAACTAGAGGTACTTGAATTTCCTGTAGTGCTTCCTCATAGGCTCGTATGCGATTTAAACTGTTAAAGCTGTCTGGTCTTCCGATCGTATATCCAATGTGACGATGTCCTTTATCGATCAACATGTTCATGATATAACGGGTAATTTCGTAATAATCTACGTATATAGAAGAAAGAACAGAGGATTCTGTATACTCACAGACTACAATTGGGCCGTATGCAGCGTAAGGTTCAATGGTTGACCAATTCGTTTGCTTCGAACAAATGATAACACCGTCTACTTGTTTGTCTCGCAGCAGCTCAAGAGCGCGGATTTCCTCCTCTGGTTTGTAATCCGTCTGGCATAACACGATATGATAATGATGTTGTAGTGCAAAATAGGAAATTCCCTCGAGCATGCCCGCGAAGTAAGGATGATTGGCAAATGGCAACAAAACCGCCACCATACGGGTCTCACCTTTAGCCAAATTGACCGCATTGCGGTTAGGCTTGTATTGCAACTGCTCAATGGCTTTCCATACAGCGCTGCGTTTGTCTTCAGAGACATAAGGATGTCCATTTAATACTCGCGATACCGTTGTAATCGAGACGCCTGCTGCAAGGGCGATCTGTTTGATGTTAGCCATCATCATACCTCCTGAGTTCCCACTACTTTGTATTTTACGCTTCTTTAAGAAGAAATAAAAAGGTTGACCTGAAATGCGTTTCATAAGGTAAGCTGAAGGAGCACCATGATCGACAGGCCGTGTTATCGGCGTTACCGAAAGCAGAGAATCGGATGTACATGCTGAGGGCGTCACGTTACACGGCCAGCAAGGTGCTGCTGGCAGATTAGGAGCAGACGACCTTGTAACAGATAGAACGCAGGAGGGGGATAATATGAGTTACCGTATTGTATTTTTTGATATTGATGGGACGTTGTTGGATGACCAGAAGCAGATTCCAGCGTCTACACGTGATGCAATTAAGCATTTGCAGGAGCAAGGAATTGAGACCGCAATCGCTACTGGTCGAACACCTGCAACGTTTGCACATATAAGAGAGACGTTAAATATCCATTCCTATGTGAGTTTAAATGGAGGATATGTGGTGCGTAATGATCGTGTTGTCGCCCATACCCCAATGCCGATAGATTTACTGGATCGGCTTCAAGCAGTAGCTGAGCCGAACGGGCACGCTCTCGGCTGGATCGGTACGGAGGAAATGTCGATCACCCGGGAGCACCCGCTAGTGGACGCTTGTCTAGGCGTGCATGATATCGAGGCGCCTCCCGTTCAACCGGACTTGTACAAGAACTGTGATATTTATCAAGGATTGTTGTTCTGTAAGGAGGCGGAGCTGGCCAGTTATGTGGAACAACTGCCAGAGCTGCAATTTATTCGATGGCACGACAATGCACTTGATGTACAACTGCAAGGCATTTCCAAAGCTATTGGTATTCAGCATTATTTAGAGGATGCCAAGCTTGAGGCAGCGCATAGCGTTGCATTTGGTGACGGATTAAATGACTTGGAGATGCTGCAATATGTAGGCGTTGGCGTAGCTATGGGCAATGCCAAAGAAGAAGTGAAGCGTGTGGCTCATCGCGTCACATTATCCGCCTCAGATGGCGGCATAGCAGCGGCGCTTCAGGAACTAGGATTATACGCCCCGCAAGGGGCATGGAACTAACAGGGGAAAGAACAAGAGATCGTAAAGCAATTGTTACATTAAACACATTAAAAGATCATATCATTAACTAATCATTAACTAAATTCTGGAACTTTCTGCACTCTTTATTTAAGGAGGCGAAGTTCCTTTTTTTATTTTATGCAGATGAAGTGTATGAGGAGATATCTATGTACGCTTGTCTGTGCATGAAGTCTTCAAGTAAACTAGTCGTAGACAGATAGCTGTTCTGTGGAATCGGATGAATCGACATGGAGGAACGATATGCTGCAGAAGTTCGGATTTTCCCAATATGAAAGTAAAGTATATGAAGCGCTGGTCACTCATGCGGAACCGATGGATGCTACAACAATTGTTAAGCATTCGGGCGTGCCTAAGGCCAAAATTTATGAGGTGATTGCCAAGCTCGTTGAGAAGGGGATCGTATCAGATGCTGTATCGGGCAAGAAGCGTACTTATGCGGCAATACCGATGCAGATTGTTATAGATAAGCTCACTCATGAATTTGAACGTGACATCGCAGAGCTGAGAAGAGCGGGGGCGCGACGAACCTATGCAGACGATCAGGTATGGAGCCTGAAGACAAACAGTTCCATTCAAGCTTACTGCCGACAGTTGATTGATCAGGCGGAGCGATCTATTGTGTTATCGATGTGGGTGGACGAGTTTAAGGAGTTTGCTCCGCTGCTGGAGCAAAAGGAGCTGCAAGGCGTAGACGTTGAAGTGTTAGTTACAGGCGGCAACCCGGGGGCTGTCAAACTGACAAAGATGAACGTACTTGAGCCAACGGATGGACATGAGATGATATTGGAGCAGTTTAAGCTCATTATTGCAGATGGCAATCAGGTGCTGTTTGCTGGTATGGAAGATGGCAATTGGCAGGCCATGCGTACGATGGCGCAGCCGTTCGTAAAGTTCTTTACAGAGTTCTTCCACCATGATGTGGCGCTGGCCATCATATCGCGGAAGTATGCGACAGAATTGATGCAGGATGCAGAAATGAAAGCACTGCTTATGAGATTAAGGTACTAAGTTAGGCCCGTAACGCAAGCCAAAGCAAGGCTCGCTGCTTTACACGAATGTAAAGTGGTGAGCCTTGTTTACTTCTGTCGCTCTATCCCGTAACGCTGACGAAGGGTATCGATGACTGCGTATACTTGCTCTCGCTCTGGCAGCCATAGCTTGGTGGCTGCTTCGGCAATGCCAGGGCTGGATTGCCGTTCGCGTATAACTTGCTTCACGGCTTCAACAAAAGCTTGCGTCGCGTTGCTCCCAAGCGAAGTCAATTGTTCCAGACTGCCTGTCTTGTTGTCTGTCACGATAGGATGATCGGCTTGCGTTGCACCCGCTGCTGCGCGATCATAGAAAGATCGGACCAACTCGGCGCTTGCTTTGCCTGAGCCTTGGCATATAACGAAGGCCTGCACGACAAAAGCTTGCGCCTGACGTCGCTGTGCGATTCCGCAAAACTTGATGCCACCTATACTCAGATCGAAATCGCCCGGGCAGTAGGCGCCATCAATTTCACCTTTATCAACGGTGCAGCCTGTGCTTTGTAAAGCAAGCTGAATCAATCGGTACATCCGTTCATAATCTGAACGGAAGCATTTGTCCCCTAAGCCTTCCTTCGGCATTATCAACGAAATGTTAACGACGCCCAAGTCGAGGGGGACGGCCGCTCCGCCTGTACTGCGCACAGCAGTCGAATAGCCAAGCGATTCCAGCCAATCTTGTGCTGCGGCAGCTTGTGGAAGTCGGCTGTCGCGCAGTCCCATCACAAAGCCGCGCGGATGGCGCCACAAGTGGCACACTGCTGGACCGCCGCTGCCTGTATGTTTGCATAGCAATTCATCTAGCGCAAACGGATATAGAATGTCCTGCGCCTCATCTTGCTGTGTGCGATCCAACAACAGCAAATTGTTGAGCCCGTCTTCCCCCGTTAATGAAATGGCACATGCTGTCATCTTTGCTTCCTCCTGTATCTAATCATTCCTGTCATGGATTCAATGACTCGCTAGCTTGTGAACCTGTACTTTTATCGTAGCATGAAAGTGATTGTTCTACCTATCGCAATTTTAAAGAAGCAAAGATAAAAGACACGAATCGTCGGTTCTGTCCTGTCGAGCACACCCATTGGCGCAAAAAAATGACCTCGCATCCCACCTTGACGTGGAATTCGAGGTCATTTTGGTACTTATTTCAGCTGTCTTGGTCGTGTGACCACGTTGAGGACAGCCCTTCTCTAGCGGGCACAATACATCAAATTACACTTGCTCCGCAATCGAACCAACAGCCGAAGCGGCCGGGCGCTTTGCGGCCGCCAAGTTGGCCGCGACTGGCTTGCGGCTGATCGAGAAGGCTGCGCAGCCTAATGCGAGCAGGGCGATCAGACCGCCTACCCAAGGGTTGTTAGCGACAGAGCTATTCTCGATCACCATGCCGCCAATAAAGGAGCCAGTAGCAATACCTAGATGCATAACCGAGTTATTCAGGCTCAACTGAATTTCAACGGTATCTGGCGCATGCTTAATGAGATAGGATTGCTGCGCAGGCGACAACGCCCAACTGAGGCCGCCCCAGATCATCATAGCTGCCATAAATACGTAGATCGACGCTTGGGCAGCAAGCAGCATCATAAACATCGCACCGGAGAAACAAGTAACGATCAGCAAAATCGTTTTATTCACACCCCATTTATCTGACAGTAAGCCTCCAAGCCCACCACCGGATACGGCTGCGATCCCAAACATGAAATAAACCACACTCATCATCGTAGGACTAATATCAAAGTTGGATTGTACAAATGGTGCAAGATAAGCATATAGCGTCAAATGGCCCGTCAGCATAATAAAGGAAATGAGCTGACCGCTTACGAGCTTGCTGCTGCGCAGCGTAGCCAACTGTTTGCGAAGCGGTACCGCTGGACTTGGCTCGGTTCGCTGTAGGAACAAGGCGATGCAGATCATAGCCACTAGGCTTAACGCCACGATGAGAAGGAATGGCGCTCTCCATCCATATGCGTTGCCGATAACCATTCCGATAGGCACGCCTAGCACAAGTGAGCCGCTAATCCCCATATAAATGACGCCAATTGCTCTTCCGCGATGGGATTCAGGAACAAGTTGGGACGCCATCGTAATGGACAACACGATGATGACAGAGCCGCTCATCGCTGATAAGGCGCGGGCAGACAGCGTAAGCGCATAGCTTGAGCTGAAGGCAACAATCAAATTGGCGAGTACAAAGACGGCAAGCGCGTATAAATACAGCTTTTTGCGTTCCATTTTCGCTGTAAGATTCATCAATATTGGGGCTGAAAGAGCAAACGCGACGGAAAATATGGTTATAAATTGGCCTGCAGCGCTAACGGAAATGTGTAAATCCGCTGCAATCAGGTCGAGTATACCTCCGACGATCAGCTCTACCGTGCCGACGACAAAGGCGGAAACGGCCAATAAATAAACACGTAAATTCAAACAGACACACCCTTCCTTAATCATAAAAAGTTACTACTATTATAGTAACCTATAGTTTGTTTCGCAACATAAATATGAAAAAATAGGATAAACCTGAGCTGGCAAGTATTGTTTCGCAGACAATCCACGTACTTTGATCTGCATAGTAAGCGCCATTGCAGGACATGTTAACAGCAGATTTCGTATGTCATGAACATGTGTACAGTCAGGGGTTGAAACGATATGTTTAAATCATTGTTTGGAGTTTTGCAAAAAGTCGGAAAAGCGCTTATGCTGCCGGTTGCGATTTTGCCAGCTGCGGGAATTTTGCTTGGTGTCGGCAACGCCCTTGGCAATCCTGACTTAATTGAACGAATACCAGCGCTAGGCGGGACAGCATGGAGTACGATTGCCAGTGTCATGGAGCAGTCAGGCGGGATCGTATTTGACAATCTATCGTTGTTATTTGCTGTAGGAGTTGCTATTGGTTTGGCAGGCGGCGATGGGGTAGCGGGATTGGCTGCCATTGTAGGATATTTTGTTATGAACGTTACAATGAAGGTTATTATGAAGGTGACACCCGAGTTGGTTGCACAGGACTTCTCGTACGCATCTTTGCAAGGTATTCCGACTTTGCAGACAGGTGTGTTTGGTGGCATTATTATCGGGATTACAGCAGCAACGCTGTACAAGCGATTTTTTACTATTGAACTGCCGTCGTATCTCGGATTTTTTGCGGGCAAACGATTTGTGCCCATTATTACGGCGGTTACCGCCTTGCTGATCGGGGTGCTGCTAACGTTTCTATGGCCTCCTGTGCAAAATGGCTTAAACGCGTTCTCGCACTCGCTTATTGATTCGAACCGATCGATGGCGGCATTGATCTTTGGAACTTGTGAGCGAGCGCTAATCCCTTTTGGGCTGCACCATATTTTTTATGCACCGTTCTGGTTTGAGTTTGGACAGTATATTAACAAAGCGGGAGAGTTGGTTCGTGGCGATCAGAAAATATTTTTTGCACAGCTAAAAGACGGAGTCGAGCTGACAGCAGGAACCTTTATGACAGGGAAATATCCGTTTATGATGTTTGGCTTGCCTGCCGCAGCATTAGCTATGTACCATGAAGCGCGCCCCGAAAATAAAAAGCTGGTTGCAGGCTTGCTTGGCTCTGCTGCATTGACCTCATTTCTGACGGGGATAACGGAGCCATTAGAATTTTCGTTTCTGTTTGTGGCGCCGGTGTTGTTTGCGGTGCATGTACTTTTTGCCGGCCTGTCGTTCTTAACGATGCATCTGCTAGGGGTCAAGATCGGAATGACTTTTTCAGGTGGGGTGATCGACTATTTGCTGTTTGGGGTGCTTCAAAATCGGACCCCTTATTGGCTCGTCATTCCGGCAGGATTAGTGCTGGCTTTGATCTATTATTTTGGTTTTCGGCTTGCGATTCGGAATTTTAACCTGCGAACACCCGGGCGGGAGATCGCAGTTCAAGGCGGTACTGTCGTTCAGGCATCATCAGCAGACGAATTGCCGCGAGGCATTCTGAATGCACTTGGCGGCAAAGCGAATATAGGCTCATTAGATGCATGTATTACTCGTCTAAGGGTGCAGGTGAATGAAGCAGGGCAGGTAGACAAAACAAAGCTGAAAGAGCTCGGAGCCTCTGGTGTGTTAGAAGTTGGAAACAGCATCCAAGCTATATTTGGCACACGTTCTGAGACGATTAAGCATCAGATTCATGAGCTCATTAAACGTGAAGATATGGAACTCCAGGCTGAACCCGATGCAAAAGAGACCAAGGAGGAGACAAAGTAGAAGCGCTCTTCCCTCTTGGTTTGATGGAAGCAATTGTGCCGGACTTCCTTTATAATGAGGGTATTAATGGTCATTCAGAGGAGGAGTGCGGGAATGCAGTCATTTCAATTTCACAATCCGACAAAGCTTATATTTGGACAGGGACAATTGTCTCATTTGAAGCAGGAGCTATCTGCATACAGCAGCGTACTGCTTGTTTATGGTGGGGGCAGCATCAAGCGTAATGGATTGTACACACAAGTGACGGAAATTCTCAAAGAGATGGAATTGCGTGTAACGGAATTGGCAGGTGTGGAGCCTAACCCACGACTGACGACTGTACATAAAGGTGTGGAATTATGCCGTGCCGAGCAGGTTGATTTTATACTGGCTGTCGGAGGCGGCAGTGTCATCGATTGTGCCAAGGCAATTGCTGTCGGGGCGAAGTACGAGGGGGATATGTGGGATTTCTGCTTGCGTAAAGCAGTTCCACAAGCGGGCCTTCCGCTTGGTACCGTGTTGACGATTGCGGCTACAGGCTCGGAAATGAACGGGGCTTCAGTCATTACGAATTGGGAAACGAACGAGAAGCTAGGCTGGTGGAGCACGCACGCCTATCCGAAGTTTTCGATCCTTGACCCTGTATTTACGACAACGTTACCTGAGAATCAGACGGTCTATGGTATGGTGGACATTATGTCCCATGTTTTCGAGAACTACTTCCATCACGGAACCAATACACTTGTCCAGGACGGTTGGTCCGAGACACTGTTAAAGAGTGTGATTCAGACAGCTCCTGAGCTTATTAAGAACTTAGACGATGTGGAGCTGCGCGAGACGATACTGCTGTCGGGTACGCTAGCGTTAAATGGCATGCCTAGTATGGGCGTGAGCGGTGATTGGGCGACACATAATATCGAGCATGCGGTATCTGCGGTGTACGATATTCCACATGGCGGCGGGTTGGCCATTTTATTTCCGAACTGGATGAAGCATACGTTATCCGAAAATGTGGGCCGTTATAAACAGCTTGCTGTAAATGTGTTTAACATCGACGCGGCTGGTCGTTCTGACGAAGAGGTTGCGCTTGCAGGCATTGAAGCGCTGCGCAGCTTCTGGACGTCGATCGGAGCTCCGAGCCGGTTGGCCGATTACGATATTGATGGTACGAAGCTTGAGGAGATGGCCGATAAAGCGATGCTATTTGGTCCGTTCGGCAACTTTAAGAAGTTGGATCGTGAAGATGTGCTTGCCATTTACCGTGCATCACTGTAATCGTATCCGTATAATCTCATCCATGTAGACAAGAAGCTTCATGTAAACGGTTATAAGGCAGGCTCGGTATCCGCTGTGGAACCGGGCCTGTTGTTATGCGTATGTAGTGGTGTATATGTCGATTTTTGACGAAATGAAAATTAGCGAGTAACATTTACATGCAGGGTATGCAATGCAGCAGGATGTGGTATAGTAACAAAAGTTAGGCATAGAGCGTCGTCGGTTCATTGACGTCGAGCCTTCATTTGATTAAGATATCATAATGTGCAGTTGCACGCAGCTTTACTTTCAACAAATGAGATAACTATCGCTGCATGGGCTTGATGCTTGTGTGAGCGTTGGTAATAAAGCTTGTCATTTTCATTATATTTCAAGGAGGCACGTCGTTAATGAGTAAGCATCATGAAATGATTGTTGTGCTTGACTTCGGTGGACAATACAATCAGTTAATTGCACGTCGTATTCGCGACTTGGGTGTATACAGTGAATTGATTCCGTATAACACACCAGTTGATAAGATTAAGGAAATGAATCCGAAAGGGATCGTATTCTCTGGCGGACCTTCGAGCGTGTATGAGGAAAATGCACCGCATGTAGATCCAGCTATTTATGACCTTGGACTTCCGATCTTTGGCATTTGTTACGGTATGCAATTGATGTCCCATCAGATGGAAGGCAAAGTACAACGTGCGGGTAAGCGAGAGTACGGGAAATCCGACGTTGTATTTAAAGAGAACAGCAGTCTGATCAAAGGTTTGGAAGCAAGCCAGACCGTATGGATGAGCCACGGCGACCTGGTGGTGGAACTTCCAAAAGGCTTCCAGATTGATGCCAGCACAGAGCATGCACCAATTGCAGCGATGAGCCATCCCGAGAAAAACTTCTATGCAGTTCAATTCCATCCTGAAGTGCGTCACTCTGTCAAAGGGAACGAGATGATTCACAATTTCCTGTTTGACGTCTGTAAGTGCCACGGCGACTGGACGATGGAATCCTTTATTGAAGATAAAATTGAAGAAATCCGTACAACGGTGGGCGACCGCAAAGTGTTGTGTGCATTAAGCGGCGGCGTTGATTCTTCTGTTGTAGCAATGCTGATCCACCGTGCCATTGGCGATCAATTAACTTGTATGTTTATTGATCACGGTCTGCTCCGCAAAGACGAAGCGGAAGGTGTAATGGAGACGTTTAGCGGGAAATTCGGCCTTAACGTCATCAAGATCGATGCGCGTGCACGCTTTATGGGCAAGCTGGCTGGTGTATCTGACCCAGAGCAGAAGCGCAAAATTATCGGCAACGAATTTATTTATTGCTTCGATGAAGAGTCCGCCAAACTGGGCGAATTTGACTTCTTGGCGCAAGGTACGTTGTATACAGACATCGTAGAGAGCGGAACAGCTACCGCACAAACGATCAAGTCGCACCACAACGTTGGCGGTTTGCCGGAAGATATGAAGTTTAAGCTAATCGAGCCTTTGAATGCATTGTTCAAGGACGAAGTACGTAAAGTGGGCGAAGAGCTTGGTATGCCGCATGCGATTGTATGGCGTCAGCCATTCCCAGGTCCAGGACTTGCGATTCGTGTATTGGGCGAAGTAACAGAGGACAAGCTTACGATCGTGCGCGAGTCTGATGCGATTTTGCGCGAAGAGATTGCTAAGGCCGGATTGGATCAAGAGATCTGGCAGTATTTCACAGCGCTGCCTGACATGAAGAGTGTTGGCGTTATGGGTGATGCACGTACGTATTCCTACACTGTAGGTATCCGTGCTGTTACGTCTATCGACGGCATGACAGCAGACTGGGCGCGTATCCCTTGGGACGTGCTTGAGAAAATCTCTGTTCGTATCGTTAACGAAGTGGACAATGTTAACCGTATCGTGTACGACGTAACATCAAAGCCACCAGCAACGATTGAGTGGGAATAGATGGACGAATCATGCTGTAATTCCCTATACATCATCCATACATCCTTAATGAATAAGGGGTTATAGTATAGAGAGCAATGAAGTTCTACGCAAAGCTGCAACAATAAAGCTATACAATTTATAAACATACTCTCTTCTATTTGCAATGTTTTGCAAACGGAAGGGAGTATTTTTTTGATTAAAAAGATGCTGTTACAATAGGGATTACTTGATGTTGCTCGTCTCGGAAAGACAAAGTGCCCCCCAGAATAGGGGAGCACTTCAGTATCCAACATTTCATACTAAGCCGTTTTGAGTCAATCTCTTCTCAGATAAGATAAGAACTAACCGATTTGTACAAACGTCAGTGTAGACGCATTAGTGCCAATGATATTAGGTGCAAATGAAAGTGAGACTGGCGAAGTGGCGCTACCAACTAAACCTATCGAAACAATATCACCTGCAGCAACACTAAGAATATTAGTCAGATTCAGTTGAGTTGTTCCAGTAGTATTCCCTAGATTTCCAAATGAATTCATATATGGAGTTAGTATTCCACCCCCATTGAGCTGTATTCCGAAATCTCCTGATTCTCCCGGTGCAAGGTTAACCATCGCTGATATTTGATATATCCCTGCCACATTAACAGTAACAGAACCATCTGGATTGAGGGTAAAAGCACCAGGCGTATTGATAGGGGCCGGGCTGGCAAAAGTCACTGGGATAACAGTTCCATTAGTGGGAATACCTGGTACAAATGGGCCTGCATTCGTGATGTTACCAAAGCTACCGTGAACTCCTGCGAGTGTGCCTGTTGGACCTGTAATACCTATACCCGTAGCGCCAGTCGGCCCAGTAGCCCCGACACCTGTCGCACCAGTAGCACCAGCGGCACCGTCAGCGCCAGTAGCACCCGTAGCGCCGCTCGGCCCTGTAGCGCCGCTCGGCCCTGTAGGGCCAATGGCTCCTGTAGCCCCAGTTGCACCAGCAGGTCCAGTAGCCCCAGTGACTCCAGCACCAGTCGGTCCCGTTGGTCCTACTGGTCCTCCAGACGGCCCAGTAGCGCCCGTGGCGCCTGTAGGACCTGTTAAAGAAGGAGCAGCTAGTATGTTTTCCAGTTTGGATTGGAGCAGCATTTCTTTCTTGATTAATTCCTGCAAAGTGCTTTTTACACTTGCATCAACAGCAAGTAGATCGCTAATTGTTGCTGGAACCGTGAGTCCTGGTAACGTACCGACAGCGTATTGAATCTTTTCCGCCTCGGCATTAATGACATGACCCAATCCTAACTCTTCGATTGCAATCGATGATAACAGCAAATTTAATGCGTCATCTCTTGAAATGGTAATGCTCGGGGTAATATTCGGAATATTCGCTTGAGACAATCGGATCAATCCTTCCGTTTTTTAATTGTGTCACTACCCGTATACGCTATGAATGGGGTGTATGAGGGGTTCGTTTTTTTGGAAAAATGTGCTCTCCCCTATAAATCGGGATCAACATGTGTTTACGCCATTTAAATGTCCCGATGAATGCAAGAAATATCACTTATCGAGTTACGGCTTCCTCACAGGTGGGGCTGTGTATGTTCGCTTCATACCTTCATATCCATGAAGTTGTAACCGCAACAAAGTCTGCGAAAGTCTAGAAGTGCCAAACATTACTAAGTTAGCTTTTTTGGGAAGACCTTTATGATACTGGAGGTATAATGAAGGAAAATATTGGAGTTTATATCCTTATGGCAGTATGATGCCACTATTTTGTGGCCCATACGAACAAAAACATAATATTGTAACGCCAGAAAGAATAGAATAGGACATATTTTCAATACATTGAGTATGTCAGTAGCTTTTGGGGATAAATTACGGTGGAAACAGTTTGGTTTGAATTTCGGTAGCACCGTACGAATATGAAAGGAGAAAGAGTAGGGGGAATGAAGAACAACACAAATATCAAGAAATATAAGTTTTTAGCTTCTTCGCTGTCATGAATTCCGGTTACTACTACCAAGCAAGAATAATAATAAAGTGGTATGAGTATGTGAAAGTTGCACACAAGCTAAATTTCATGCAACTATTTTACGACTATTACTTATCCAATATAGCTAAGAATCAGATTGTAAGATTTTAAAATGTAAAAATTATCATGTTTATTTTTTCCATTTTGATATATATTCTGAATTAGCTATTCATGATAAATGTAGGTATGTTGGGACATCTGTTGAATGAGATGAGGCATACATTTAAGAATAAAAGCAAATTTTATTAGAACGACTTCAAATTTGAGACTAGCGAGGCATGAGCAATCATTCTATTTACTCTGGTAATAGCAGATCTACAGATACTCCTATCTGGTGATAATACATCCATGAATTTTACAATCTTCTTGGTTTGAAATAAAGGGAGAGTGTGAGGATGCCTGTAAGGTTCATATTAATTGTCATTTTTTTCTTATTTTCGTTGGATGTCAGGAGGGTGATATGAAAAACGTAGAGGAAAATGAATATACTATGGTGGGATATGTTGTAAAAAATACAACAACTTCAATTTTAATTGTTTCGATTGCACCTTCGCATAATAAGCAATATGAAGCATTGTGGTTAACTACAAAGGAAAAGATAGATATAGGCAAGAAGGCAGAGGTAACTTTAGAAGAGGAAATTCATACCTCCTTTCCTGGGCAAGGAACAGCTAAGCAACTAAAAGTGCTACAAATGGAATCACCCGATACTGCTCGTTTGCCTGCTGAAGCTGCACTAAAAACGGCATTACTGCAAGTAAATGAGTGGGAAATTCCAGCTGTTAAAGAAATAATTTATCAAAACATGGATAATTACGATTTTAGATGTTAAAAAAAGCCCCATTCAAGAGAAGAAAGTTATAGTCCAACATAATCATGTATCGTAATGTGAGACTCTCCGCTTATTAGACACAATACTATTATGGGAACGATCCACAAATGATATTAGAAAGGAAGATGGTTATGGAGCTTCAAGAAATCAAACTACATTTAGAAGAAACAAGAGAAGAGTTATTAGCTATTGTGAGCGGATTAAATAAAGAACAATTAAGCGCACGCAAAGACACAAGCAGTTGGAGCATAAGCCAAATTTGTCAGCATTTAATGAAGACAGAAGAATTATATAGTGTTGCCATAAAGAGAGGATTAAAGAGCGACGAAGATTCATTTATAGAAAATAAACCATTACAATTTCTACTGGATAGGAGCAACAAAATCGATGCTCCTGACATTGCAAAACCCGCCGACATCATTATAGGCTGTCAAGAAATTAGTAACGGATTAAACCAGTCAAGAGAGAAGTTATATGAGATATTAAGCGCAGTAGAAGATCCGACACTATTGAATAGAAGACATTTTACACATCCGGTCTTTAAAGAGATGACATTAATGGAGTGGGTCAGATCGCTGTACATACATGAACAACGACATATTAAACAAATGAATGAAATTTTGGAGGGTTTGAGCAAATAACGAACATTCGCAATGTGTGATCTATTTATCATTCGTGATTTTTGTTGACAAAATTCGAGCCTATCACTAAAATAAACATGTACAACAAAAACAGAAACTCCTTTTCGTATAATCTCGGGAATTGGCCCGAGAGTCTCTACAAGGTCACCGTAAATGACTTGGCTACGAGAAGATGAACGGACACGGCCACCTTTACGATACGTTATCGATTGAGGGGGTGCTAGGTTTGCCATTTGGCTGGCTTAGCGTCCATCATCTTGTTCAGTAGCCCTGGAATCTAATTCCTTGGGCTATTTTTTGTTGTCAGGCGAATGCCCGATATATAGCAAATGACTAATTCGGTGCATGTTCGGGTACACACAATATGAGATTTCTCATGGGGAGGATGTAACACTTATGGAACGCTTCTTCAAAATTAAGGAGCATGGGTCAACGATCAGAACGGAAATTATGGCGGGTATAACAACGTTTATGACGATGGCCTACATCTTGGCTATTAACCCTGACATTTTGACAGGTTTCGGCAAGACGGGCATGGAGTGGTATCCCGTATTTCTAGCAACTGCAATTGCTGGTGGTATTTTTACGATTGCGATGGGTATTTTCGTTAATTTCCCTGTAGCACTTGCTCCTGGGATGGGGCTGAATGCATACTTTGCATCGGTCATCGTATCTACAGCAGCAACAGATCATCCGGTGACCTGGCAGATTGCTTTAACCGCAGTATTTGTGTCAGGTATTATTTTCTTCCTTTTAACGATTACGAATATTCGACAGCAGCTGATTGAAGCAGTGCCAGACGGCTTGAAGCATGCGATAACAGTAGGTATCGGTCTCTTTATTACTATCGTAGGCCTCAAAAATAGTGGATTGCTTTCTGTATCGGTTGAATCTGTTAACGATATTGGCAAGGGTGTATTTACACCGCTGAAGGGCTTTGAGACGGTATTTGGTATCGGTAGCTTCACAGATCCTCAAGTGCTCCTGACTATTATCGGTCTCGCTTTAATTTCCGTTCTAATGGTCATGAATGTGCCGGGAGCGATTTTGTTTGGTATTTTGGGAACTACCGTTATCGGCATCTTTATGGGGGTTGTTTCCTTTGACAGTCTAAATGACGTGTCCAAGACACCGTGGATTCCTGACTTGGGACAACTAAATGTGTTCGAGTTTGATTTTTCAGGCTTACTAGGTGTCGGAATTGTATCGATTATACTAACGTTTACGTTTGTGGAGTTGTTTGACACATTTGGTACCTTGATAGGCACAGCGAACCGTGCAGGCTACATGAAGAACCCGGAAGAAGGCAAGAAGCGTGTCGGTAAAGCGATGTTCGTAGATTCGATCGCTGTAGGCGGTGGCGCTGTACTGGGTACTTCTACGGTAACTGCCTTTGTTGAAAGCTCCGCAGGTGTTGCAGCAGGCGGTCGCACAGGGTTAACAGCTGTAACGACAGGTGTATGTTTCTTGTTGTCCTTGTTTATCGCTCCAATCATTGCGTTGATCCCAGGATCTGCAACAGCAGCAGCGTTAATCGTCGTAGGTGTGTTGATGATGCAGTCCGTGCGAGACATTAACTTCAATGACCTTGTCATTGGTATTCCGGCATTTTTAACAGTAGCCTTTATGCCATTTACGTACAGCATTGCTAACGGTATTTCATTCGGAATTTTGTCTTACGTATTACTTGCTTTTGTGGCGAATGTATCTGGTAAGGCAACGGAAAAGTATAAGATTCATTGGATGATGTGGATTCTGTTTGTCCTTGTACTAGCACGTTACATCATGATGGGCGGCGGACATTGATACCAATGCAGAATTAT
The DNA here is from genome assembly GCF_000425125.1 of Paenibacillus taiwanensis DSM 18679. Classification (GTDB taxonomy): domain Bacteria; phylum Bacillota; class Bacilli; order Paenibacillales; family Paenibacillaceae; genus Paenibacillus_B; species Paenibacillus_B taiwanensis. Next base: position 10,125 of record NZ_AULE01000031.1, on the reverse strand, counting down.
TAGGCTAGTAAGGAAGTTGAAGCGCAACAGTCAGCAATGGCTGGGGCGCTTTTTTCTGGGCGGCAGCAGTTGAGAAGGTGAGAAGTTGAGCAGTAACGTATGAGATAGGGACTAATTGTTATCGATAACCAATTTATAAAAAATGATCCGGCTGCATCAGAACAGGATTTGGTTGATCATCCAGGTGCAGTGGACGGAATTTAGAAGGTAAAACCGTATTTTATTTAATTTTTACACTTTTAGGCGGTTGAATATAGGGTTAAATTATGTTAAAGGCGAACGATGATGCAATATAATTGTAAAATTGTTCGTAAAAAACCTTGAAGTGTGCATGGAACTGTGCTATTCTTGTCCATGTTGAAAAGAACCACTCTTCTTATACAAAGTTAAGCATCTAGGGGGACATACGTTAATGAAAAAGCTGGCTTTACTACTCACCGTCGTTCTGACATTTGGTACGCTTCTCGCTGCTTGCGGGAGCGGCAAGGAAGAAGGCAGCAGCAAGCCGACAGAACTTGTCATCTCAACTTGGGGATTTGCTGAAGATGCTATGCGTAAAAATGTGTATGAGCCATTTGAGAAAGAATATAACGTAAAGATTGTAACGGAGATCGGTAACAATACGGATCGCTTAAATAAAGTTCGCCAAGGCAGCTCTAAAGTAGACTTGATCTACTTGTCCGACTATTATGCGCTGCAAGGTATTGAAGAGGGCTTGTTTGAGAAGATTGACCACAAAAACATCCCTAACATTGAAAACTTGTATGAGATTGCAAAGGCGCCGCTGGGCAAAGAGTATGGCCCTGCCCATACCGTAGCGCAGCTCGGACTAGTTGTGAACGGTGATCAAGTGAAGACGCCAGTCGAGTCATGGAGTGATTTGTGGAAAGCAGAGTTTAAAAACAAGCTCGCTTTGCCAAACATCACGATTACGACTGGGCCAATGTTGATGGATATTGCAGCGAAGCACGCAGGTAATCAAGAGATGAACACGGATGCAGCATTTAAAGCATTAAAGGAAATTAATCCTGGTGTCGTCAAATATTACTCGAAGTCTGCTGATTTGGTTAATATGTTTGCTCAAGGCGAAGTGGTTGTAGCGCCGATGCAGGATACGTTCTACGGAAGTGTATCGGAGGCAGTTCCTTCAGCGAAGTACATCACGCCAAAAGAGGGCGCGTATGCACTGTTGAATACAGTTAATGTCGTTAAGGGATCAAAAAATAAAGAGTTGGCAGAAAAGTTCATTAACTGGCACTTAAGCCAACAAGTCCAACAGGCTAATGCCGAGCAGCGTGTTGATTCTCCAACGAACAAGTTGGTTAAGCTGACAGACGAGCAAGCCAAAGGGATGACGTATGGGGCTGAAGTTGTTGAAAAATTGAAGCTGCTCGACCTTCGTAAAGTAAATCAAGAAATGAGCGGCTGGATCGATCGCTGGAACCGTGAAATGGAGTAGCTAGCAATTTGGAGGGAGGGCGGCGTAAGCACCCCTCCCTTTTCTGTGGCCTTGGCCTAACTAGATGAATCATAATACGATGTGCGGCGTGGGGAAGCGATAGCATTGGATCAAGTTCCTTATAAAAGGAGGTCTTAACATAGGATGGACAAACTTGAGAGAGTAAGACCCGTTATTATGGATGTGGATACGGGAGTTGATGACGCACTTGCCATTATGATGGCTGTAAAAAGTGATGCCCTGAGGCTGCTTGGCATCACAACTGTTAGCGGTAACGTCTCCTTGTCTCAAGCAACATTAAATACACGCAAAATACTGTTTGCGCTAAACCAAGAACGGCTCAACAGGGGTGAAATCGCGTATGAAGACATACCCGTTATCCCTGGTGCAGATCGTCCGCTACTCAGGCCTTTATTTTTTGAACATCACGTTCATGGTCGTGATGGACTTGGCGGTGCATTATCTAACGTAGAACTTCCTCCATTGTCTGAGGAACTGCCGCATGCTGCTGCTTTTATTATCGAGCAAGCTAAAGCATACAAGGGCGAGCTGGAGCTTATTATGACAGCACCGCTGACGAATCTGGCGATAGCCGTTCGGATGTGTCCAGAGCTGCCGCAGCTGATCAAGCGGGTAGTCATGATGGGTGGCGTTGTTCGTTCATTCGGCAATGTGACGCCGACGGCGGAGTACAACATCTATGTTGATCCTGAAGCAGCACGTATGGTGCTGGAAGCGGGTTTTGATCTGACGATGGTTGGGCTTGATGTGACACGCCAAGCCTTGCTGAGCGAGCAGCATCTGCAAGAGATGGACGGGACCGAGCTTGGACCGATCGTGCGCCAATGCACAAAGGATTATATGGACCGTTATCGGGAGCGAAATGGCATTAACGCCTGTGCGCTGCATGATCCGTTAGCGGTAGGGGCAGCAATCGATCCAACACTTGTCGTCACCCAAAAGCTGTACGTAGATGTAGAAACAAAGAGTGAGTTGTGCGACGGGCAGACGGTATGCGACTTCCAAAATCGTCTGGGGCATATTCCGAACGTAAACGTGTGCCTTGACGTAGATAGCGAACGGTTCATCCACCAATTTATTAATTTGATTAAGCAATAAGTATATTTGAGGACTGCGCATTATCTATGTTCGTAGTTAGAGAGGTATTTGAGCAATAACAAGGCAAATGCCGATTAACGAGATATTTTGACAACGGGAGAAGGTCAACGATGAAGAAAGTGTATTTATGGCTCTTAATGCTTCCGGGACTGTTGTTCCTGACTTTATTTATGATCGTTCCGATTTTTATGACGATTGGTTCGACTTTTTTTCAGGATGGTGGGTTTACGATTCAAGGGTACGTGAAGCTGCTAGGTGACCCTTATATTTTGAAAATACTAGGAACGACACTCCAAGTAAGTGTGATCACTACGATTGTCTGTATTGTGCTCGGATTCCCGACCGCCTATTATATCTCGAAGACCAAGGCCAGAACAAAAGGCATCCTGCTGGCGCTGGCCCTATTCCCGCTATTGACTAGTGCCATTGTACGCTCCTTTAGCTGGATGGTTATTCTCGGGAAAAATGGTATCGTCAACAACATCTTGACGGGCATCGGCCTTATCGATGAACCTCTCAAAATTTTATATACGCCAACCGCGATGGTTATTGGTCTCATTCATCTGTTTTTGCCGCTTATGATTATTTCGTTGGTAGGAGTAATGGAAAATATCGATGGAGATTTGCTGCGCGCTTCCGAAAGTCTGGGGGCATCACGGCTTAAAGGCTTTATGAACATTATTGTGCCGCTATGTGTTCCTGGTTTAATTGTTGGCAGTATTTTGGTCTTTGTCGGAAGCTTGACCGCTTATACGACACCGCAGCTTCTGGGCGGTAAACAACGTGTTGTCGCTACTTTCCTTTATCAAAATGCGATGACCTTGAATGACTGGTATATGGCTTCCATCATTGCCACGGTAATGATCGTTGTAACCTTTGTCATTATTGGCTTGATGAATAAGCTCGCACGCAAATTAAATCCGAAGGGGTAACGAACATGAAGGAGAAGCATCGCGGACTTGCCGTCTTTACGGCGCTAGTGTTTATTTTCCTCCTGGGACCGCTAGTTATCATTATGGCTACGTCGTTCGGGGACAGCACGATACTTAAATTCCCGCCGGAAGGGTTCTCCCTCCGATGGTATCAAAATATTTTTGATGTAGATATGTTTATGGAAACATTTAAAGTCACAATTGTGGTTGCACTGATCGGTAATCTAATTGCACTTCTGCTCGGTGTGCCAGCCGCATACGCGCTAAGTCGCGGCGAATTCCGTGGGAAGGGACTGTTAAATTCCATTTTTATATCACCGATTCTTATTCCAGGTGTCGTACTTGGCTTTACGATGTTAAAGTATTTGGTTGTGAAATTTGATCTGCCGATCTATTCCAGCCTGCTTATAGGGCACGTGGTGCTAATGCTGCCGTTTATTATTCGTGTGATCGCATCAAGCTTATCGAACTTTGACTACGCAATTGAGGAAGCTTCCATGAGTCTGGGCGCTTCGCGACTGAAAACCTTCTTTACGGTTGTGCTGCCTAATATTCGTTCCGGCCTGATTGCCGGAGTGCTGCTTGCGTTTTTAGAGTCGTTTAACAATGTAGATATTTCAGTATTTATGACGGGTCCAGGGGTTAGTACACTGCCTATTCAAATGCTGACCTACGTGGAAAATTATTTTGATCCGACCATTGCGGCCATTTCGGTGCTCTTAATGGTAGTGACAGGCGTATTGATGATATTGATCGAACGTTTGATGGGATTGTCCTACTTTACGAAGAAATAAAAGACAGATCGGCTGGAATACAAAGTCTCTACAAAGTTTCTATGACACCATAACGGCTGACAAACGGAGGGAATACAACGTGGAACTGTTATCACTTCAAAATATATCGGTAGCTTATGAGAAAAATTTAATTCTGGAAAACTTCAATTTAAATATCGAGAAGGGAGAGCTTATCTCCTTACTCGGCCCTTCTGGATGCGGCAAGACGACAACACTTCGCCTAATTGCGGGATTTTTGGAAGCCAAGGACGGCAAGTTTATGTTTGAAGGGAAGGATTACACACGTGTGCCGGTCAATAAGCGCAATTTCGGGTTTGTGTTCCAAAGCTATGCCCTGTTTCCGCACATGACGGTATTTGATAACGTTGCTTATGGATTACGTCTGCGTAAGGCAAATAAGGAAGAGATAGACAAAAAAGTCCACGCCATGCTTGAGGTTGTCAGCCTGCAAGGGTTCGAGAAGCGCTACCCGGGCGAATTATCAGGTGGTCAGCGCCAGCGTGTCGCGATTGCCCGTGCGCTTGTGATCCAGCCTGATTTGCTGCTGTTCGACGAGCCGCTCAGCAACTTGGACGCGAACTTGCGTGTAAATATGCGTGTGGAGATTCGCCGCATCCAGAAGCAGTTGGGTATTACGACGGTGTACGTTTCTCATGACCAAGAAGAGTGTTTCTCTATTTCGGACAAGGTGGCGATTATGAACAAAGGTGTTATCGAGCAATTAGACGCGCCAGCCACTATTTATAAATATCCAACAACAGAGTTCGTCGCTCGTTTTATCGGGTTTAACAACTTTATAGCTATTCAACAGATGAGTCAGGATGGGGCACAAGTGTCGCTCTTGGGTGAACAGGGTACGAAAATTAAGCTCGTTCATCGTTCGGGGCATCCAATCACGGACAGCATGAAAGCGGCGATTCGTCCTGATGATTTGCTTGTCGTGACAGACAGCGAACTTGCGGATGGAGTTGGCGGATTAACGATGGATGAGCTGGATGCGGGGTATAACGTGATTACGGGAAAGGTGAAGATCAGTACTTTCCTCGGTCGCAGCTATCAATATGAAGTAGAGACCCCGCTTGGTGAATTTACAGTGAACCGTGAGATGGAAACAGCGTTTGACCACGGTGCACAAGTGAAGCTGGTACTGCCGAAAGAGAAAGTAGTGCTCGTGCGAACGTCGGTGTAACGATGAACTTTATTTTACTTGTGAAGGGGTGCATGAGGTGAACATTGATCTGCTCATTAAGGACGTTCAAGTCTATAACGTATATATGAAACAATTTATTGAGGGTAACGTAGCTGTGCTGGATGGTCGGTTTCTGTATGTGGGTGCTCGTGGCGAAGAAACATTTACGGCCGCTGAAACTTTGGATGGACGTGGGCGTCATATGGTTCCAGGTTTGGTTGATATACACCTTCATATCGAAAGCTCTATGATCACACCTAGGACATTTTCTCATGGCATATTAAAAAATGGGGTTACCACTGTAGTGTCGGAGCCGCATGAGATGGCGAATGTATTTGGCCTTGAAGGGGTCCAGGCGATGATCGATGCTAGCCAAGGCTGCGAAGCTGACATATTATACGCGATTCCGAGCTCAGTGCCGGCGACGTCGTTAGAGACGACAGGCGGGGAAATTGATGTGGCAGATATCGACAAGCTGATGAAGCAAGATCGTGTGATCTGCCTTGGTGAGATTATGGATTCCTATGCCGTATTAAATGATCCCAATGGCAAGACGAATCGGATATTACAGCATTTTCGCGACCACTATCCACATGTAGTCATTGAAGGGCATACGCCGAAGAGGCTGGTGGATCTGGATTTGGCCCGCTTTATGTTTGCGGGGGTGGATTCGGATCATACTGAGCAAGAGGTAGAGAGTATGCTGGATCGGATGCGCAGCGGATGCTTTGTAGAGATTCAAGAGAAGGCGATGCGTCCTGACATTATGCAGGTATTAATTGAGCAGGATGTGGCGGAGCTGTTCTGTTTTGTGACAGACGACGTAATGGCCGATTCCTTTGTGGCGGACGGTCATTTGAATCATCTTGTACGTAAGGCGATTAAAATGGGGATGAGTCCTGAGCGTGCTATTTATGCTGCGACATACACATCGGCCCGTCGGATGCAGCTTCATGACCGTGGCGCGATTAGTCCAAATAAAATTGCAGACTTTGTGCTGCTATCTGATTTGAATGCATTTACGATTGATGCAGTATATAAACGCGGTACACTTGTATATGATGCAGCTCGACATACGTTGCAGCAACAGGAGCCGGGGCAATTTCCGCTGCATTTCTATGAGAGTGTGAAGCTGCACAAGCTGACGGAAGCTGACTTTATTGTCAATGTAGAAGCTGCTGATGGAATCCAGATGTGTCGGGTCATGGAAGTAGTGAACGGCACAACCAATACGAACGAGCTCCATCGCGAGGTTAACGTGATCAACCGCGAGCTGCAATGGGAGAAAAGCGGTTGCGGGCTGGTGGCGACATTTGAACGATACGGGAAAAATGGCCAGCGTGGCTACGGTCTAATTACCGGAAATACGATCAAGCGCGGCGCGATCGCAACAACGTATTCACATGATAACCACAACTTGTTGGTTGTCGGGCATAACGCCGCAGATATGGCACTGGCGGCGAATACGGTAATCGGCACGCAGGGCGGCTTCTGCGTCGTGGTGGACGGAGAAGTGCTGAAGCATGTGCCGCTGCCCGTGGGCGGTATCCTGTCCGAAGTGCCATTTGAACAGTTCGGACAGGATATAAAGGAGCTGCGTGCAGCGATGGAGTCGATCGGTTATGAGCATTATAACCCGATCATGTCGATCAGCACGCATTCCTTGCCCGTGAGTCCGTCTCTGAAATTGACGGATTATGGCTTAATTGATGTCCATGCCGGCCAAGTTGTGCCGTTGGTTGTGTAGTCAAAGTCCGTTATTGCAGGCAAGTGCAATTGTACTTGCACTGGGGAACTTGGCTTGCCGCATTCGAGCGGAGTTTCCAGTACAAAGGTTGCTTAACGAGAATTAGGCTTGCTCTGGACTGGTACTATATGCTAACATGAAAATAACTTTTAAAGAACGGAGGGTTTCCGATGATTAATATGGCAGCTATCTTCCTTTCAGGAAGAATCCGATTGAACACATTTGTCACTAACTGAATAGTGCTCAATGGCTCTGCCTGCGTGCAGAGTAATCGGGATTGGTCTGCCTATTTTTAAGGAAACCTTGTTATGACATACAAGTGCGACAAGAGGGCGAGGGACGAACCTGCCCTCTTTTGTTGTGCCTTAGAATAGTGGAATTTTCACAGGATGAACGAAATCAGTTAACTTCAATACTATACGAGTGAACGTAATTGGGATGCTTGGTACTTTGCAGCAGAAGTATGCATGTTCAAGCAGCACTATGTTTATGATTCAGTGACGTATGGTGTTGAGGTGTGAGCGCAACGAATGACAGGTTAGAGCTGGTATCAACTGATAGGAGTTGACAGCGGATGACTGTTCACAGTGGGGGCTTTGCATAGCGCCGTATAGTGTTCAGCCATAGCCTGAATGATGTTGTCATTTATCTGATGGATGTTCTTTCCGTTAATTAGGGTTTGTTCCCTTTACGGACTTGTGAAGCAGTGAATTGTGAGTGCGAACGTCACGCGCCATCATTTATTCCCGTTTACTTCCTGCACAGGCCAGAGGTCTGTGTTTTTTTGCGTATAATTTGCATACTAGAACAAGAACGGGGGATTTCATTTATGGAACAATTCATGGAGCAACAGCAGAAGGCAGTTATTGTTGGTGTTAATTTAAATCATCAAAAGGACTTTGAATATTCAATGGAGGAGTTGGCCAATTTAGCGGAAGCGTGCAACGTAGAAGTTGTAGGCACGGTGACGCAAAATTTAAGCCGTGTTAACACATCGCATTATATTGGAACAGGCAAGTTGCAGGATGTCACGGCGATGCTAGAAGAGCAAGGCGGAAACCTTGTTATTTTTAATGACGAACTTTCACCTTCACAGATTCGTAACTTGGAATCAGACTTGGATGTTAAAGTTATTGACCGTACGATTCTCATTTTAGATATTTTTGGTGAGCGGGCAAGAACAAGGGAAGCGCAACTTCAAGTTGAAGTTGCGCAGCTTCAATATATGCTGCCTCGTCTCGTCGGTCTTCGTGAATCGCTTGGGCGGCAAAGTGGTGGCGTAGGAACCAAGAATAAAGGTGTCGGGGAGAAAAAGCTCGAACTGGATCGTCGTAGAATTGAAGAGAAAATTACGATGCTGAACAAAGAGCTTGAAGTTCTGGTGGCGCATCGCCAGACGCAGCGTAAAAAGCGCAAGAAGACGGGGCTGCCGATCGTATCGTTAGTTGGTTACACGAACGCAGGCAAATCTACTGTGATGAATGCGTTAGTTGAGTTGTATACAGAGACCAAAGACAAACTTGTTTTTGAGAAAAACATGCTTTTTGCCACACTTGAAACTTCTGTACGCAGCATTGAGCTGGAGGACAATAAAAGTTTCCTGCTGACGGATACGGTAGGCTTTGTTAGTAAGCTCCCACATCATCTTGTCAAGGCATTCCGCTCGACATTGGAGGAAGTTAGTGAAGCTGATTTGCTTTTACATGTGGTCGATTGTTCGAATCCGGAGTTCGAGCAGCACATCCGTATTACAAATGAAACGTTAAAAGCGATTGGTATTGAAGAAATTCCGATGGTGTATATCTTTAATAAGGTCGATTTGAGGGAAGGTGCTGCGCCGGAGAACGTTTCAAATACAGACACGGTTTACATCTCTGCGAAGAAGAAATGGGGGATCGATGAACTGATCAGCATGATCCGTCAGCATATTTTTAAAGACTACGTGCAATGTATAATGCGAATACCCTATGATCAAGGTCAATTGGTATCGTATTTAAATGAGAACGCCCATGTGCTTGATACTAGCTATGAGTCGGATGGCACGAAGTTAAAGCTGGAGTGTAGAACTAGTGATTACATGAAGTTTGAGCATCTGGTTGTAGAGGAATAGAATAAAAGTTGTGAGCCACCATGTGATAAGTCGTGTCACATGGTGGTTTTTTATGGTGGAGCTTGTGTGGGATTTGAAGCTTGCTGGATGAGATGGATTACATAGTGGTTTGATATAGGTCGATGAGATCTGATGCGTCTGATGGTGTGTAATGGCGTGTAGTGCAAAAAAACATGTGCTGGTGAGGGGAAGAGATCCAATTCACGGCTGCGGGCGGAATAGTGCAGCGGGTATGGTATTAAGGTATAAATTATTCCTGTTTAATAAGTTGCCAGATTGCCAGTCAATAAACTTATATAGAAGCCTTGCAAAAGTATAGCCAGATATGTTATATTAATTTTCCGCCGAGGAAATGGGCGGGACAAGCAAAAAAGATGTGAGATGAGATTCAACTTACAACTTACTTTTTTTAAAAAAAGTGCTTGACCTTGTAGCGTGCAATGTGGTATATTAATTAAGTCGCCGCTGAACGGCGGTGAAGAAAAGAAAGTAACTTACAATTGTTCCTTGAAAACTGAACAACGAGCAACGTTGAATGAAGGACATGACTTCGGTCATGAAACGCATTTAACGGGAATGTTAAGAATCACGAGATTTATCTCGTCAGCAATACAAATGAGCAAGTCAAACACTTGAGTGAAATTTGATCACAATCTTTTGATTGTGTAGCGAAATTCGCTTTAATGGAGAGTTTGATCCTGGCTCAGGACGAACGCTGGCGGCGTGCCTAATACATGCAAGTCGAGCGGAGTTGATGAGGTGCTTGCACCTCTGA
>NZ_KE384310.1:224023-266516 GCF_000425125.1 Paenibacillus taiwanensis DSM 18679 | reverse complement strand
ACCATCTCTAGCGTGCTCGGCGCTACGATTACTGCTGGTACTTTATCGAGTGTTACTTCCATCTCCCAAAAAAGCTTTGTAGAACAATCCACCTCAAACGTGCAAGTAGGAGCCACATCATTCACTCCCCTCCCTGCTATCACCACAAGTAATCTGGGCGTATACTCCTTCTTTGTATACAACCGCCAGGGCGGCTCAATCACAACCGTTGTGGAAGTCAGTGCAGATGGAACACACTATTACAGCGATACCAACGGAGCTACCATTGCAGCCGGAGCAACAGATGTCATCGTACCAGCAAGGTTCCTAAAATATACGCGTCTGTCCTATCGGTCAACCTTGTTAGCTGCACCCGCTACAATTGACGTCTTTTTTAACGCACAAGGCACTTAATATTCAATTTGGGCATACGATATATCAATATCATTGGCATAAGCACATGACCATCATGTGCTTATTTTCATTTTACAAATCATAAAGACGAGGTGATTCGATGTTTCTTCGTCGCCCAAAGTGCGCTAGTCGCCTTGGCGTGCTCATACTGGCTAAAGATGAAGCTCCATACATCGGTGCGTGTATCGCAAGCACGATCGGAGCAGACGAATTATTAGTAGCAGATACAGGATCAACAGACGGCACGCAACAAATCGCACAAGATCACGGAGCATATGTCCTTTCTGTTGAATGGCACAGTGATTTTGCCCGCGCGAGAAATGAAGCCCTCTCACATATGACTTCTGAATGGGTACTAGTCATTGACGCAGACGAGAGATTAACCACCCCAATCCATGAGGTAAAAGAATGGATTAATCACTCGCACATAGAAGCATACACAGTGATCATCCATAACCAATTAAGTGAACAGCATGAATGGCACACACTACAGCATCGCACCATCCGCCTGTTCCGCAGACGACCAGAATATCAATACGAAGGCAAAATTCATGAAGATGTCGGCCCTGCCATTTTACATCATTCAGGGCCCGCATCCATCGGCAACAGTACAGTTCAAATTCATCATCTAGGTACAATAGCGTCACATATACACGCCAAACAGAAGTTAAAACGAAATTATGACATTTTGGTCAACTCTTTAGAAAAGCCGTATGAATTATCTGACCCTTTTGTCTTATACGGTCTGGGGGTAAATTCCACTCAACGCGGAGAGTTGGTTGAAGCCTCACAGTGGTTTGAGATGGCTAGGAGAATTGTACCTCCACTTGCTGCCTATCGACCCACGTTGATCCGGGATGCCGCTAAAGTGCTGCTAGCTCGCAACCTCCCCCATTTGGCTGAGGAGTGGACACGCGACGGATTAGAGTCTTTTCATGATTACGCCGACCTTCATCTCGTTCACGGGCAATCATTAGAGCAACAAGGATTGTGGGATGAAGCATTACAAGCTTATACCAGTGCTAGTAAAGCCACATCTGATCAATATGTGTCAGAAGCAGGGGCAAGCACATATCTTGCACTTACAGCGATGGGAAATGCCCTGCAAGCTCTCGGTCGGCATCAAGAGGCTGCTCAGCAATACGACGCCGCACTACGTACACGCTCCCATTATAAACCAGCTTTACTAGGGCTAAGCGCATCATTATCTGATATGGAGGTCACAGAAGAAGAGATCGTCGCCCATCTTGAGAATGAATGGGGCGAGATCCATTTCCCAGAAGCTTCCACACTGGCACATGTATATGCAGAGGCTGGATACGTCAGCGCACTTTCAAAGTTATGCTCGGCTCATCTCTTTGCACCAGACGCCATACGAGGATTGGCCACGGCGTGGCTTCATATGGGTAGATATGCGGAAGCACATGAGCTTTTACGTCATCTGCTTCATGCCGCACGAGTTCATCCAGAAGACCAGCATAGGCTGGTGTCTCTACATGCGATATGCGCTTGGCAGGCATATATTCAAGGAACCATTCAAGTACCCTATCGCGACAAATGGGACCCTGTTACCTCCGAAGCATACGACTGGTTGATTAGTCTAGCCAATGTTTATTCGGACGTCCGCACAGCGAGTACCAGTTCTATCCTTCAACCAGCAGCCGTCGCTGTCGCAGATCGATCGGAAGTAGAACCTCCTTACACGAATGGAGATGAAGCTTTATATGAACTCGATCCAATTCAAGGTTGTTCACTAGAGGCAGAACAATTACTATCCGAATGGGTTAATCTTCTAGGAAGTGAAGGCTTGGTCGGCCCACTGCGCCAATGGATTCAGTATCAGGCACCGTGGGACGTATGCTGTGCCAAGGCACTATTCCAAGCCGGTGATCCTTACACAGCAGTGCACTATTTATTGGAAGCAATGAATGAACAACGATTGGATGCAGAAGGAGCTATAATCGTCGGTGAAATGTTAATGAATGCAGAGCAATGGCGCGAGGCTGTTGATCTGCTCGAGGGGGCTCGTCGACTACAAGAGCAGAGCGAATCATCTGGCGCAAATACGATTCGGCGTGACCGTATGCTAGCACTAGCTTATTTAAAGCTAAGCGAAAACCACCTGATGCAAGCCGTATCACTCGAACCGGATTCCGCTGCTTGGAAGGAACAGCTACAGGCGCTGCAAAGCTCTATTGCTGCCGTTCAACGCATTCCTTGGCAAACGGAGCGAACTACGCTGCAAAGGAGGAATATGCGCCTTGTCACCAAAACCTCTGTTATCGGTGTGCATGATCGTCAAAAATGAGGAGCGTCTGCTGCCCGATTGCCTGCTAAGCATCGCTGATGTCGCCGATGAGGTCATTATTATTGATACTGGCTCAACAGATGACACCATTGCAATCGCTGAACGATATGAAGCCAAAGTGTCGCTTCATCCGTGGTCCAACCATTTTGCTGATGCTCGTAATGCTGCACTGCAACAAGCTTCAGGTGAATGGATCTTGTCGCTTGATGCCGATGAACGGCTTGTCCCAGAAGACCAGGTCGCTCTCAAGCAATTGCTACAGCAAGCCGATTGCACGAGCGAGGGCTGGTTTCTGCAAGTAGAGCACACCTTATCAGAAGACCCGAAGGCAATTCCAGTCAGTGTAAACCCGCTGCTGCGCGTGTTTCGCAACCGCCCTGAATATCGCTTCGAAGGTGCTATACACGAGCAAATCGCGCCTGTTATTTTGCGCGAACGTCCGCAAGCCGTGTTGGGCTTCAGCGTTATAAGGTTACGGCATATCGGTTATCAGCCGGATATAGTCCGCGATAAGCGCAAGATAGAGCGTAATGCTGAACTATTGGAGCAAACGCTAGCTCGTGAAGGCCGAGAGCCATTTCACCTGTTTAATTTGGCAGTAGAACGCATCAGGCAGGGGAAGATGGATCAAGCGCTCATGCTGCTGCGCGAGGCCCGTGCTATTACACCCATTACTGCAACCTTTGCCCATCTCATGGTAAAATATGAAGCCCTATCATGTGCAGCGCTAGGTCTATATGAAGACGCCATACAGCTTTGTGCGGCAGGTATTAAGCATTATCCAGACTATACAGATCTCCACTTCGCAAAGGCGATATATCATGATGCCGCTGGCGACCGCGGGGCAGCCCTTCGAGCTATGCGTGAAGCAGCACGTCTAGGCCCCCCGCCACCTCATTATCATACCGAGGGTGGAGTTGGCACCTATCGTGCCTCCGCGCAGCTTGCAGCATGGGCACTAGAGTCGCGGGCTTGGGATGACGCAGACGCCGCGTATCGCGCTTCTCTGGACGATACGCGGTGTCCCGCATCGGTATGGCTTGCTTGGCAGCGGATGCGGGTGATCTCCGAGATCGCACCCGCTGCTGACGCCTCGCACACAGCATGGCTTACGGCTCAAACCCAATCGCGACAGCTTACACTTCAGGATGCACAAATGCGGACGCTAGCGAGCAACGAACAAGTGGAGGCAGCTACATGCCCCCTCTTTTCAGAGTCCGCCGCTTCACATCAAACAATGTCGCCATTGAACTTTTTGCCGGGTCAGGAGGATACGCCACACCCGCCTCCCTTAACAGGTCATGCTGCCATTGCTTATGCAGAAGAAGCGCTTCACCTCATGCACCAGGCTGACATGGCATTAGCCCGTATGCAACAGCAGCCCTGCGCATCTGCGGCCGCGAAGCTAAACCGCTTAGTGATACCGATTGGAACATTGGCACTAACGATTGCCGAACAGGAGGCACGGCCACATGAATAACGAAGTGCATCATCCCGTGCATAGCCACACTGCACATTCGTTACAAAAAGGCCAATGCTACACCTTACAAGATTCGAGCCAAAAAAATAGAATCGATCATGTCCCCCCCCACGCACACACAGCATTCATTGAGACTAAGGGTCACCATACTACACCAACTCCATATCCTATTGCAGCAACCCCTATTTCACAGACGATGCCTGTTGAGAAGTGTATGCCACATACTTCTCTGCTTCCGATTACACTTTGCCTGATTGTCCGTGACGAAGCCGATGTTATCGGCCGTTGTTTAGCCTCAGCCGTACCGTTAGTAAGGGAGATCATCGTCGTCGACACTGGCTCGACAGACGATACTCCCCATATCGCAGCAGCATACGGCGCTGCGGTACACTACTTTACTTGGGCAGATGATTTTGCTGCCGCCCGCAATGCCAGCATCGTCCTTGCGCATCAACCGTGGATACTCGTACTGGATGCAGATGAAATCATGGACCCTGTATCGTGGCAAGCTGAAAGCGTATTGCCGCTTCTGCTCCAAGACAGGGTCCACGCTTATTACGTCCGCTGCGTTCACCTTGCAGAGCGCTGGCACATCGGTCAGCCCCGACCGGATGCATTAGCCGTCGACATGGCTTGTCGTCTATTTCGTCAAGATCCGCGCTTTCGCTTTCAAGGATGCATTCACGAGGAGATTGCCGCTTCTGTACAGGCGGCTTACCCTGACGGGCTACAGTGGGCCCCCTTAACGTTGTGGCACGATGGATATGCACCAGAAGTGCTTCGTCTCAAGCACAAAAGCGATCGTAATCGTCAGCTTCTGTTAAAACAGCTGGAAAAATACCCTGATGAACCTTTATGGTGGTACGCCTATGGCACGGAATTATTTCAGGACGAGCAATATAAGGAATGCTTGCCTTGGCTTATGCGCACATTATCAATCCTGACAGAACCAGAACCATTCGATATGCCAGGCTACATGTCTGATGTATGTCTTAAATCTGTCTACGCTCTACAAATGACAGGCCAACTGGACCAAGCGCTTGAATTGGCGCACCTCGGCAATGAGCTCTATCCGAACTTCCCTGATTTACTGGAGCTTCACGCTTATTTGCTAGGAGCCTTAAACAGGTTCGAGGAAGCCTACAAATGCGCCCAGAAAGCGACATGCTGCGGCAGTATAGAACATTTATACACCACTACAGAAGGGGCTGGAGGGTGGCGTTCTCACTGGACCGCGGCTTGTATGGCTGAACACCTTCACCGCTCGGGGTTGGCCGCAAAACACTACGAGGCAGCCGCAAAAGACTCTAAGCAACCTGCTTTACGCATGATGTTAACCGCTGCGTCAGCTGCACACCGATACGATTTCCATGCTGCAATACAATACATGCTCCTTGCGCTCAACACAACCGCGGCTTCCCCCTTTTCTGCTTTTGCCGCTCATGTGCATGCTGCACTTTCCATGCTCTACTCGATGCTGCAACGACAGTTGGTTGGTCAGTCGCACACAGATACACAACACAAGCTGACTATGGGAATTCAAATGGCACCCTACATTCGTCCTTTTATTAAATAAACACCCCATACTATTTGCCGCTATTAACCACCATGAAGATGACATACAACTCGATGCTCCCCTTAACCAAACAAAAATGAGGATTCACACCTTGGCAAAGTGTTGACATCCTCATTTTGTTATGCTATATTTATCTCAATTTCAAGATGTTATTTTTCGAGAATATGAATTCAGTTTCTAATGCAGACTACATTCTAACGATGTCGGTATTTTTCGCGCCGACTCTCCATGTTCGTATCATCTGCTGTAATATCAATATCCTTAATCATCAAGGTGGTGAACAACGATGAATAATAATACGCGGTTTGATGTATATGCACCTGAGATCCAACGCTCGCTAAAGTTGTTTGTTGTCCTGTCGCGCGCTTCTCGTTCATTAATGGATTTGGCGCAGCTTGACATCAAGCGATATGGCTTGAACCCTTCTGAATTTGCTGTGCTAGAGCTGCTGTTCCACAAAGGGCCTACTCCGATCCAGCAAATCGGCAGTCGCATTCTATTGGCCAGTGGTACGATGACCTATGTCATTGATAAACTTGCAGCCAAGGGGCTAATTGTAAGGCAGTCCTGTGAGAGTGATCGACGTGTTATTTATGTGCAATTAACACCAGATGGCGAAGCCCTGATGGAGCGTATCTTCCCAGAACATGCGCAAGTACTGCACGACGCGATCGGCACACTATCAACAGATGAACAAGAGAAGCTGGTTGAATTGTTAAAGAAAGTCGGCAAAGGTTCCGTTTCCCCTTCCTAGCTCATCTAGGATTGGGATTCGGGTTTTGCCTCTCTTATATCTCGATATCAAGATATATTAATTATAGTTATTTTTCACACTTCCCCCGCCTGTCGGGACGATCAAAGGAGAAGAGATGAATATGCTAGCAGATTACGGACTATTATTTATTCGTGTCATATTAGGGTTAACGATGATGGGCCACGGAGCTCAAAAATTGTTTGGCTGGTTCGGAGGCCACGGTCTTAAAGGTACCGGGGGCTGGTTGGAATCAATCGGCATTCGCCCCGGTGTACTGATGGCTTTTATAGCTGGAGCGGGTGAACTATTAGGTGGATTGTTATTTGGCCTTGGCCTGTTCACTTGGATTGGAACGCTTCTTATTGTAGGTACTATGGTGGTTGCAATCGGATCTGTACATGGCAAAAACGGGTACTGGGTCACGCAAAATGGGTACGAATACAATTTGATGCTAATCGTCATCGCCATTGCAGTTGCAATGATCGGTGCAGGCAGCATCTCGCTGGACGCGATTCTCTAATTTAGTTAGTTGTAACTTCGGTGAACGTCGCATCCAATGAATAGCTAACCCCAGGTCTCCTCATCCGATCTGGGGTTAGCTATTTGTTCTAAAGAGACCTAAAACCAAGTGCTGCCTATACTAGCAGCCTAATCAAACAATTAAGGACGAATAGCGCATGTAATTAGCTCATACGCTGATTTTAGAGGTCCCTAGCCTGTAGAGGGTTTCATTTTGTCACATGCATCTAGCTACAAAATCGCTTACAATAAGACTTATGTAAAGTTTCGGCATTTCATATTGCCGTCTAAGGAGGATATTACATTGGCAACAGAACGTCATGCTCAACAAATGTACGAGATGTGGCTGAACGATCCACTCGTGGACACAACCACAAAAGAAGAATTGCGTGCGATCGCAGATCAGGAACGGGAGATCATCGATCGTTTCTATACAGACTTAGAGTTCGGCACAGGTGGCCTGCGTGGTGTTATCGGTGCAGGAACCAATCGCATCAATGTATATACCGTCGGGAAAGCAACTCAAGGCTTGGCTCAGTATTTAAAGGAACAAAGCAACACTCCTGCTGTAGCAATCGCCTATGACTCTCGTCATTTCTCACCAGAGTTTGCATTAGAGGCTGCGCTTGTACTAGCGGGCAATGGCGTGAAAGCGTACGTGTTCGAAAGTCTACGACCAACGCCAGAGCTGTCTTTTGCGGTTCGTCGCCTGCAAGCGAGTGCGGGGATCGTTGTGACGGCAAGTCATAATCCGCCAGAATATAACGGATACAAAGTATATGGCCCAGACGGTGGACAAATTACGTCCGACACAGCCAAGCGTGTCATCGGTGAGATTCGCGGCATCTCTTCTCTAGCTGAAGTGAAAAAGCTATCCCGCGCTGAAGCGGAGGCTCAAGGTCTGCTTGTATGGCTTGGGGAAGACATGGACGAGGCTTATGTTTCCGCCGTGGCAGCTGTCAGCCTTAACCCAGACGTTATCCGTGCCACAAGCGATTCATTCCGTGTACTTTATACACCACTGCACGGTACAGGCAACCTCCCTGTTCGTCGTGTACTGGAACGTGTTGGCTTCCAGCAGGTGAACGTCGTCGCTGAACAAGAGCAGCCTGACGGCAGCTTCCCAACTGTAAAGTCACCCAATCCGGAAGAGCGTGATGCGTTCCGAATCGCAATTGAACAAGCAAAAGCATGGGATGCCGATATTATCATGGGTACAGATCCGGATGCAGACCGCATGGGTGCTGTTGTAAAGGATGCCAATGGGGAATATGTGGTACTAACGGGCAATCAATCAGGTGCGATTATGGTGCACTATATGTTAGATAGCATGAAACAAGCTGGCACACTACCTGCTAACGGTGCAGTAATTAAAACGATTGTGACTAGCGAATTAGGCGCATCTATCGCAGCCTCATATGGGATGACCGTGATGAACACGTTAACGGGCTTTAAATATATCGGTGAGAAAATGACACAGTTTGATGCAACTGGCGAGCATACTTTCATTTTTGGATATGAAGAAAGTTATGGATATCTGGCAGGCAACTACGCTCGCGATAAGGATGCGGTCATCGCAGCGATGCTGATCTGTGAAGCCGGCGCTTATTATAAATCCAAAGGATTAACCCTGTACGATGTGTTGCAGCAGTTGTATGCACAACACGGACATTACCTTGAGGGCTTGCAAACCCGCACGCTCAAAGGGATGGAAGGTGTCGCCATTATCCGTGGCATTATGGAAGATTGGCGCACAAATGCCCCTGCTGAAGCAGGCGGTATTCGGTTCACGAAGACAGAGGACTTCTCGCTTGGTCTCTATGACCTACCTAAAGAAAACGTATTGAAGTTCCATCTCGAAGACGGAAGCTGGTTCTGCTTGCGTCCTTCCGGCACCGAACCGAAAATCAAAATGTATTTTGCGGTAAAAGGTACAGACGGCAAGGATGCAGCCAATCGACTTGAGCGCGTAACCGCAGATGTAATGGCCCATATTGATGCTTACGTTGAAGCTCATCAGGCATAAACACGAACTAGGAGTCTTAACTTTATATGGCGTGCAAGGTGTTGTATCGTCAACCAAGAAGCCTCCTCACGATAAGCTGACATCTATATTCAACAGATGTCAGCTTATTTTATTTGCTGTAGCGCTCATGAAGATGAGGGCTGCTCGTAAACAGACATCGTCGTTCTTTCGTAGCCCAAGCAGATGACGTGCTTCGCTTGCTTCCTTATCCCAATAAGTTCATACTAGTTGTATACGTTATACCTAATTAACATCAGATCCAACTCACAATACCTGTCTGCAAAGGAGCTACTGTCATGCAACAAGAGACGTTAGATTTATTTCGCAAGTTAACTGAATTTCCCGCGGCTTCCGGCTTTGAAAGAGAACTGCGCGGTCTGGTGAAAGAAGAAATCTCCAAGTACACAAATGAGATCATCCATGACAATCTCGGTGGTGTATTTGGTGTTGTCCGTGGCAATGAAGAAGGTCCACGTGTCATGGTAACGGGACATCTGGATGAAGTCGGCTTTATGACTACCCAAATTACAGATACAGGTATGCTGAAGTTTACAACGTTAGGCGGCTGGTGGGGACAAGTCATCTTGGCGCAGCAAGTGGACGTAATTACACCTAACGGTCCTATTCGTGGTGTCGTCGGCTCCATCCCTAAGCATCTGCTTGATGAAGCTACCGCGAACAAACCTGTTGACCCGAAGGTTATGTACATAGATGTAGGTGCTGATAACCGTGAAGAGGCTGAAGCAGCAGGCATTCGCCCAGGACAGCAGATCGTGCCGGTATGCCCGTTCACGCCGAT
This sequence comes from Paenibacillus taiwanensis DSM 18679, assembly GCF_000425125.1. Classification (GTDB taxonomy): domain Bacteria; phylum Bacillota; class Bacilli; order Paenibacillales; family Paenibacillaceae; genus Paenibacillus_B; species Paenibacillus_B taiwanensis. Next base: position 256,661 of record NZ_KE384310.1, on the reverse strand, counting down.
GATCAATCCTAAGAAAATTATGGCCAAAGCCTGGGACAATCGTTACGGTGTTGGCCTTGCCCTGGAATTGCTAAAAGAGGTCCATCGTCAGAAGATCGAGCTGCCCAACATTCTGTTTGCCGGTGCAACCGTACAAGAGGAAGTTGGCTTACGCGGGGCGCGCACAGCGGCCAACCTGATCCAACCTGACATCTTCTATGGTCTCGATTGCAGCGCAGCCAACGATATGACAGGTGATCGTAATTCGTTTGGCCATTTGGGCAAAGGGGCTTTGCTGCGCATCTTTGATCCGACTATGATCACACACCGCGGCTTGGTGGAATTCGTACAGGATATTGCAGATACACACAAAATCCCGTACCAGTACTTTGTATCTCCTGGCGGAACAGATGCTGGCCAAATTCACGTCAGCGGCAATGGCGTACCTTCGACCATTATCGGTGTCGTAGGTCGTTATATTCATACACCTGCCTCCATCGTCCATACAGACGACATTGATGCTGCCAAAGAATTGCTCGTTCAGCTTGTAAAGCATACCGATCGCACAACCTATAACACAATTATCGAGCGTTCATAAGCATTCGTTTTTGGAACGAGATCCCATAACGATCAAGCTTATACGCTCTTGGAACCTAACTATCCCCTAGCTGCGTGCGGACTTCGATTCCTTGCACGGCTAGGGGATTTTGATAGACAAGGAACCGATACGAGCCTTGGCCGTCTTATTCATGTCACTAATCGATAAACGCGCGCCTAGTGGACGCTAGCGACGTGTGGGCTCAGACCTGAAGCGCTTGCCGACGTACTTTCCATTTTTCCCATCCGATTACACCTCCAATCACTCCTAACGACAGCGTCACTAATGCTAGCGGAATAATAAAGATCGTCGGACTATACCCTGCTATAAACAACGGGAACATGTAGCCTATAAACGTAGCAGACTGTGAAATAAAAACGTACAGACTGGAGCCGAATCCCGTTCGATGCTTAAACATCCGCTGTACGTAGCCCATCGCAACTCCGTACAATACGGACACAAAAAAGGAGTAGAGCGGCTGGACAAGGAAGAACAAAAATAGAGACGAGGAAAACGCGTAAGTTGTGTAAGCAAGAAGTGCGCCGATACCACCAAACCAGATCACGTTTCGACTCCCATAACGAGCAGACCAATACCCTGCCAAAGTCATAAATAGCAGTTCAAACACCGCCTGGACACTCCAAATATAGGACATCAGCTCTGGTTTTCCAAATAGATCCTTAACCACAAGTGGCAAATATAATCCACGAATCGCATCCGCGCACGAGAGCAGAAGTAAAGCAAACAGCATAATAAGTGAAAAGGCTTCGCCTCCCGAACCGCCCTCCACCTCTGCAACTGCCTCATGCTCCTTGTACAAGAGCAATAAGAGCAGCAGCATCCCGTATCCGGCCATGTTTCCCCAGAGCACGCCCTTAAAGCCTGCAAGCAAGTAAAGGTTAGCCCCTAACAATAATCCTATAAAAAAGCCTACGCTAAGCCCTGCACGCAGCCAGATCTGCCCAATCTCTACAATCTCAGGTGCTAACCGCTGAAAATGATTTCGTGACATAGCAAAAAGTTGACCCATAATGAGCCCTGATGGGGCAGAAGCCATACACATCCCTGCTAAAGCTGTGCCGTAGGTGGTCGCCTTCATATACAGGATAAGTCCAATCAGGCACAGCGCAGCGGCTATAAGCGCCAATCGCTTCTTATGCTTTATTCTGTCGCTGATGAGTCCGACCAATATCGTCATGGTCATGTTAATGGCTAGCGAGATCGAGAAGATGGATACAATCTGCCCTTTTGACAAGCCAAGGCTGTCGCTTAAATAAACCGAATTCATCGGCGCCAAAATACCTAGACCAATTCCATAACAAAATAGAGCGAGCAGTAAGCTGCTCGCACCTTGTACATGTAAAAACTTTCTCATATCCGACAGCACATTCATACCTACCATACTCCTTTATTAGGAATACAACGTCCTACAGACGTCTTCCTCCTATTCAGATTGCGGTTGCCAACCATCGTTATACTCATGATTTGAAAATTTTTACTCTTTAGGACAAATCATAGTAGTCGTGATCGGTTTGGTCAAGCACAACCTTTCAGATGACATCCCGCCTGTAACACAAAAACAGACATCCGTGATCGTTCATTACGGATGTCTGTTTAGATGATGAGTATGCGCTCAACTATTTCATTATTTATATATACTCTCTATTACTCAGCTTCGGAACTTACCGTGAAACGTTGGTTTACATGCTTTGGATTCTCGATCTCATCCAATACCGCAATCGCATAATCAGCGTAGCTTACATAACTTTGTCCACCAGCGTTAATTAACAAGTTGTCTGCACCCAACTGATAGGCGCCTGTTCTCTTGCCTTGCGGATCAAAAAACGCAGATGGACTAATAAACGTCCATTGAATTCCTGTAGAGTGTTGAAGATCGCTTAAGTTTTTGCCTTGATTTTGTGCAGTAGCCAAATACTCAGCTGGGAACTCAGGCGTATCCATTACACGTAATGTTTTCGCTTCATCTACGAATAAGCTGCCTGCACCACCAACTACGATTAAACGAGTAGCAGGAGCACCTTTTAATGCCTCAATCAATACACGACCAGCCTCTACATGAAGATGTTCGTTGCCTGGAGCTGCACCGAATGCATTCACCACAACATCAAATCCTTTAACATCATCAGACGTAAGCTGGAATACGTCTTTTTCCAATACCGCAACTGTATTGTTAGTCAATTTTGTTGCATTTCTAACAATGGCCGTCACGTTATGCTGTCTGTTGATAGCTTCTTTTAAAATAAAATCTCCTGCTTTACCTGTAGCTCCGATAATTGCTATTTTCATCATGGTTCCCTCCAAAAATTATGAGTTAAGTATTCCCTGAACAGGGCTAAATATGTGAATCACACGGCCCTATCCTATTAAATGAGTGAAATGAAACTGTGCTGCACTATGCTGGCGCGCTTGTTTTCGAATTGTAATCAAAACAGTTACAACATAGCCAAAAAAAATACATACTCATCTACAAGTGCAATTGAATGGCTAATCTGCAAGTACAAATTGCAAGTTTATTGCCCGATGTAATCATTATAGTTACAACACAAACAAGAGTCAAGTCCTTTTCTCGAAAAGGCTTGTCTGCTTCTGTACAAACAATTCCGTCTGAACTCATTCCCCCTCTCGCAGTAATTGACGCAGCATACCTTCACGATCATTCATAAAACCGCGTGTAACCACATAATGGTCTATATCTTCAAGCACAGTCTGTCGCATACCCGTTTGATCCAGCATATAAATGTCAGCCCCCGGATAAGACATCAGGATAGGCGAATGTGTAGCGATAATAAACTGGGATTGTTGCTGCACCAATTCATGTATACGAGCAAGGAGCGACATTTGACGGATCGGTGATAACGCAGCTTCCGGCTCGTCCAGCATGTAAATACCGTGTCCACCAAAACGATGCACAAAGGTTGAAAAGAAGGCTTCGCCGTGAGACTGTTCATGCAGCGATTTCCCTCCATAGGACATGTTGATTAGCGGCATTGCCACTTCTTCTACTTTATCCTCATCCAATAAATCGATCTGTGATGCGACGTTGTAGTAGCTCTCCGCGCGGAAGAAATAGCCGTCTTTCGCTTTCTTGACACCCCTCGCAATTCTCAAATAATGATGTAAATCAGAGTGTGAAGATCGGGTTGCAAACTTTATATTTGTGGAGCCACCCTCTGGATTAAATCCGTATGCTACAGCAATTCCTTCAAGCAAAGTAGATTTACCTGACCCATTTTCCCCAACTAGGAACGTAACGGGCTTTGTAAATGACAGCTTGTCAAAAGTTCGGACTGCATCCAGATTAAAGGGGTATACGTCGAATCGCGGTACCGCTTCGCGCTTTAATTCGACATGTTTAATATATGCGGTGTTGGAAAAGTCGGAGTCCACACGTCTCTTGTTCACCACTTCATCACCTCTTACATCTCATTAAATGGGTGCAGCAACTCAACATGTTCATTTGCAAAATACAAATACGATGCTTCACAGAACAGGCTCGTCCGCTGTACACTATTGTTATTTATATACGATGACATTTGCCATAAAGTAACGAAGGAGGCTACCGATGACGAATCAAGCCCAATTATCCTCTTCCTCTTTGCAGCTTGCTACCTTTGCAGGGGGCTGCTTCTGGTGTATGGTAAAGCCATTTGACCAATGGGAGGGAGTACATGCTGTTATATCCGGTTATACCGGAGGCCATGTGAAAAACCCAAGCTATGAGCAAGTAAAATCCCAAACAACTGGACATATAGAGGCCGTCCAGATCACATTTGATCCAAGCCTTATTTCGTATGAGCGCATTTTGGAGGTGTTCTGGGCGCAAATTGATCCAACTGATGCGCACGGCCAATTTCAGGACCGGGGCGAGTCTTACACAACAGCTATATTTGTCCATCATGAGGAACAACGACAACAAGCTGAACGATCCAAACGGTATTTAGCGGAGAGCGGACGCTTTGACAAGCCGATCGTAACTCCGATTCGGGATGCAGTTCCATTTTACCCAGCTGAGGACTATCATCAGAACTATTACCAGAAAGAACCTGACCATTACAAGCAGGACCGTGCTGCATCGGGAAGAGACAAATTTTTGGATATGTATTGGCAGTCATAACCATAATCTACCCTCGACGTGTAAAATATCTCTCCCTCCGCTCCTAAATCGAGGGAGGGATATTTTTATTTGCAGTTGCGAAAGCACGCACTGCTCGAAAAAAGTGTTGACAGAAAAGACTTCATTTATTAAATTATATGCATGAGCATGCATTTATTTATTTGGACATGTTGTTCATCCTATTTAAACGTGCCAATTACAAATCGTATATAAAGAGGAGATAAGTCATGACGGATTTATTTACCCCCTATACCCTAAAAGACTTGAAGCTGAAAAATCGTGTCGTTATGCCCCCTATGTGCCAATACTCTGTTAGCAATAAAGATGGGATCGCTACAGATTGGCATTATATGCATTATGTGAGTCGGGCTGTCGGAGGAGCCGGATTGATTATTATCGAAATGACGGATGTTGAACCCGATGGCCGCATCTCTGATTTTGACCTTGGGATCTGGTCTGATGAACAAATTCCTGCGTTAGCTAGAATCGTTGAGGGTTGTCATGCTTATGGAGCCAAGGTGGGCATTCAAATTGCCCATGCAGGACGTAAAGCTGAAGATGCAGCGGTTCCAGTAGCGCCATCAGCAATACCGTTTGACGCCAATGCTACCCCGCCAAGAGAGCTAACGAATGCAGAAGTGAAAGCAATGATCGAGAAATTCCGTCAAGGCGTAGCACGAGCGGTCAAGGCGGGGGTTGATGTTATTGAGCTTCACGGTGCACACGGCTATCTTATTCATCAGTTCCACTCTCCTTTAACCAATCTTAGAACGGACGAGTATGGACAAGATTTAACCCGCTTTGGCTCCGAAGTCATACGTGCTGCCAAAAGCCAAATGCCTGCTGGTATGCCTCTCATCATGCGTATTTCTGCCAAGGAATATGTAGAAGGTGGATACGGACTTACTGACAGCCTAAAGTTCAGCAAAGCCTATAAAGAAGCGGGAGTAGACATCTTTCATGTGAGTACAGGCGGTGAGGGACCTATTGGAGTCGGACCTATCGCTACAGGTGAGAAGCCCGGGTCCCATGCAGCTTATCAAGTACCGTTAGCAAGCGCAATTAAGCACAATCTCGATGTTCCCGTGATAGCGGTTGGCAGGTTGGATGAACCCATTCTTGCCGATGCGGTACTTGGTAATGAAGAGGCAGACCTTGTTGCGATTGGACGGGGGATGTTAAGAAATCCTTACTGGGCATTGGAGGCTGCCGCGCAGCTCCATAAAGAAACAGACATTCCTAAACCATATATGTTTAGCTTTCCAAGAACATCAAAATAAAATCATTAGATCATTTTTCAAAGACCAGCAGGGATAGCTCAGCTGGTCTCTTTTTACACTAGCTTGCTGTTATATCGGTACAGCTTTGAATCAGACAACTTTGCTTATTAGTGCTATAATGCTGAAAGAATAATTAAAATTCATTAGGATTGGTAACTTACACTCAGGAGTGAAATTGCGGGATGGAAAAGTCGCATAACAATGACCTTATATCGAATTGGTTAACCTTGACTCAAATACAAATAAACGTAGCCAATCAACTGGAAGCAAGTTTACAACAGAAGTATCAGTTGTCTTTAAATGAATTTTATTTGCTTTTGTTTTTGTCAGAAGCGCCAGAAAAAAAATTGAAATTGCAACAATTGGAGTCAATGGTCGGTTTAAGCCAAAGCGCGGTATCCAGACTTGTGAGCCGATTTGAAGCGAAGGGCTGCGGAGCCTTAAAAAGAATTGCCTGCCACAATGATCGCAGAAGTATCTACACTTCTTTGACCTCAATTGGCCAAGATAAGCTCGACAAGGCAAAAGTGACCTTTGAGGAAGTATTAGTAACGGTTTTCCCTGAAAATCAAATAAAGCAGCTGCTACAGCATATGCCTTATGCCTAACAGACCTTAATCCAACTACGATGGCATTTAGCGGCCTTGAATCCCCTAGACTGACCATAACCCAAACCACTTTATACGAAGTGGTTTATTTGTTTTTCATAGCGGCGCTTCGTTACGTAAGGAGTTAGGAAATAAACCGCCCTATATACATGCGCCTAAAAAGAAACACCTCCCTGTCATCGTAAGAACGATTCAAGGAGGTGTCAGCAGGATAGGCTAATCCGTTTCTATATGAGCAACTCGAAACGAGTCGTTCCCATTATGTTGTACGCTTAGATTAACTTACAGCAATCCTTGTCTCAGTTCTGCTGCCGATTTCGGTGACAACAGCCCAAACGGGATATCAAACACGGTACGCGCCCCGTTCTCGCCCCGTTGTGCCAGACGATAAGCTGCACGTGCATAAGCTACCAGTACGCTGGATGTAAACTCTGGATTGCTACCTAAATTCAAGCCAAACTCCATAATCTGCTTAGTGCCTTCGCCTGTAATCCCGCTGCGGAATACGAGTCCGCCATGAGGTATGGCGCTGTGATTGGCACGCAGTTCTTCTTCGGAAATGAAGTGTACAATCGTATCATAATCCGCAAAATAGTTCGGCATCGTCTTAATTTCTTGCTCAATACGTGCTTGATCTGCTCCGGCTTCAGCTACGACAAAGCACTCGCGCAAATGCTTGTCACGCGTCGTCAAAGTTGGATTGTCCCCGCGACGCACTTGAGCTACCGCCTCGTCAGAAGGAATTGTGTACTGCACGCCTGCTTGCACACCTTCGATACGACGGATCGCATCCGAGTGTCCTTGGCTTACGCCACGGCCCCAGAATGTATATTCATTGCCTTCAGGAAGCACAGCTTCAAAAAGAAGACGGTTCAAGGAGAACAAGCCTGGGTCCCAACCTGTAGAGATGACCGAAACATGTCCACTTGCTTCGGCTGCACGGTTCACGCTGTCAAAATATTCAGGGATACGGGCATGTGTATCAAAGCTGTCTACCGTATGGAAAAGCTCCGCTAATTGAGGGCCTTGCTCTGGAAGGTCTGTTGCCGAACCTCCACACAATAACATAACATCGATACGATCCTTATAAGAATGAGCTTCGCTTAAAGCCACTACCGGTACACTAGCTTGTACCGTTTCCGGTTGGCGTCGCGTAAAGACGGCCACAAGCTCCATGTCAGGATTTTGTCGAATGGATTGTTCGACCCCTCTTCCTAAATTACCATAACCCACAATACCAATACGAATCGGTGCTTGCATCTAAGCTCCACTCCTTTGTTCTACTGATCATCTTTTACTTCCATCTAGTATAAGGCAGACGGCCTGCTTTTTACAGCATAATCTTACAAGAAATGTCGGTTTACCGTACTTAAAATGCAAGAACACCCGTTCAACAACACAACTGCTCCTCTGCTTCATTTAGAACATCTAGCTCAGATCAGCGGGGCCCGAATGGCCTCTCCTGCACAAAAAAGTCCTCCTGAGCCGTTACTGCCGTTAGGCAAGGTTACGGCTCAGGAGGACGTGACGATAGGTGTATATATAATCATTACACCATTCTCTTTACAACATCCAATTTATAAGAGTAAGTACACTAATCAAATCAGGCAGACATTCCTTTGATCACGGCAGCTTAATGTGCCAGCTGCATCATCGTTTGAATATCCTCTTGCGCATCACCAATTAACTTTAATCCAAATGTCTCAACCAACACATCCATTACACCTTGCGAAATAAATTCCGGCGGCTTCGGCCCAATTCGGATATCTTGAATGCCCAAGCTAAACAGTCCGAGCAGGATAGCGACTGCCTTCTGTTCAAACCAAGAGAGGACGATTGACACCGGCAGCTCATTAACTGTGCAGCCAAATGCATCTGCCAAGGCTAGTGCGATCTTCACCGTAGAGCCCGAGTTGTTGCACTGGCCTAAATCGATGTAACGTGGAATATCTGTGCCAGGCACAGTGCCATAGTCCACATCATTAAAGCGGAATTTCCCGCATGATGTGGTCAGAATGACCGTTTCTGGCGGCAGTGATGTCGCCAGCTCGCGATAATATTCTCCGCCTTTGCCTGGAGCGTCACAGCCTGCGATAACAAAGAAGCGCTTAATCTGGCCCGCCTTCACCGCTTCAATAATTTCGGGAGCCAAGCCAATAACTGTCTCGTGATGATAGCCTGTTGTCAGCACTTGATCAGAGGATATCGTCATAGATGGCAGAGCTAAGGCTCTTTCTATTAATGGCGCAAAGTCATCGTTCTCTATCTTGGCGACCCCTTCTAAGCCTGCTACCTCATAAGAGAAGAAACGGTCCGCATACGTTCCCTTGATCGGCATTACACAGTTGGTAGTAGCCAGTATTGCACCTGGGAATTGTTCAAATAAACGACGTTGATCATACCAAGCCTTGCCGATATTTCCACGGAGATGACCGTATTTCTTCAAAGCCGGATAGCCGTGTGCAGGAAGCATTTCCGAGTGTGTGTATATATTGATGCCTTTTCCCTCCGTCTGCTTCAAGAGCTCCTCAAGTGCGTACAGGTTGTGACCTGTCACCACAATAGCATGACCTTCAACTGCATTTTGTGATACGGTGACTGGCTCTGGAATACCAAAACGATTCGTATGCGCCTGATCTAGCACATCCATAATACGAACGGCTGCACTCCCCACCTTCAACGCCATTTCAATATGCTCCTGCACGTTAAAGTTTGAATTGGTAAGTGTCATATATAAAGCTTCATGCGTAATACGATTCACTTCTGAATCTTCATATCCGAGCTGACGTGCATGCGTTGCATAAGCGGCGATTCCTTTTAAAGCGAAAATAATCGTATCTTGCAAACTGGCTACTGTCTCGTTCTTTCCGCAAACACCAATTACTTTGCATCCCCCGCTTGGTGTCTGTTCACATTGATAACAAAACATATCCGTTCCCCCTCACCTTGGATTGGTTGTTATATCCAGTTTATCAAGGGAAGCGATTGCAAATTGTGCGTACGATCACTTTGAATTTGAATCCTTTATGACAGGATGGACCGAATCACCTTGCACCAAGCTCACATAAATACGTTCGTGCTCCACCTCTTCTTCAGAAATAAGCTTAATCAATTGCTCAGCCGCAAGTGCGCCCCACTTTCGCTTCGAATAATCAATCGTTGACAAACGCGGTGTAGTGTAGTGTGTTAATTCAATATTGTCAAAGCCGATAATATGAATATGCTGTCCGATGACATAATTCGTTTCTTTTATGGCGTTATACAAGCCGATCGCCATCTCATCATTCAAGCAGAAGACAGCTGCCGGTTCTGTATACTCGCTCAAAATTTGTTCAGCGGCTGCCTGCCCTGCCGCCTTATTAAAGTCGCCTTGAATCGGTATGTACTCAAGCGGCTGATGACGCTCAACGGCTTGACGAACAGCCTGCAAACGCTGCATCGAATCAAACGAGGCGTCTGGTCCCGTGACCACATAAATTTTGCGGTGCCCCGCTTCTATGAGATATTCCATTGCCAATGTGGCTCCCGCTTTATTATCAAGTAATACCTGATTAATATGGGGATGGTTTAGTTCACGATCCAATACTACCAGCTTGTGACCGCGGTTTGCGTATTGAAGCAGTTCATCGCTTGGAAAAGAAGCATCCAACACAATCGCACCATCAATCATCCGCTCTGGCAACAGCCGGTGTGATTGAGCTCCGCTGCACACAATCAGGTCATACCCCTTTTTGTTGGCCACTTCTTTAATGCCTTGCAAAAGCTCACCGTAAAATGCTCCGTCAAAATCCGTTAGAAACGCCCCCACAATTTTGGTCTCCCGCTTCTTCAAATTGCGGGCGGCCGCGTTAGGTACATAGTTTAACTCTTTTGCAACTGCTAAGATGCGGTTACTTGTTTCCTCTGTTACTTTAGGGTTCCCGTTTAACGCATAGGATACCGTGGAGATGGAGACCCCCGCTTTCTTAGCGATATCTTTTATACTGACCACAACATTCGCCCCTATCGTTAATCCATCTTTTCCCTTAACTATACCAAATATATGTGCGCCTCCGGTAGCGTGCTTCACTGCCATTTTTAAACCTCTACTCCCGTTCATCTTCATTAAAAGAGGTTCCCTACTACCTTGCCCAGCAGACGCAGTCAAAAATCCCTCATGCTTATACAGTTCGTGACGAGCACCGACTGTATATTCAAAAGGGATCATCATCTCGCTTATCGGAGAGTACCGTGACGTCTACAGCCTACTTTGTCTTAATGTCTACCCTTCTCTCCGCTTGATTCCAACTTACCGTTGCACCAAGTGACTCCGCCACTGCTCTGACCGGCGCATACGTGGTCCCATTCATATTGATGCCCGGCGTAATCACTTGCCCGTCCACCGCTATAGTGACCGCATTCGGGTCAGAGGGCTTTTGAATCAAGCCGAGAGTTTTGGCAACCCCCAAAACATGACCGTTCACAAGCGCATCTATAACAGCAGGATTTTTGAGCTTGGCAGCATCCGAAGCCACATCAACAAAAAGATTTTCCGTGAGCACCGATGGCATCTTGCTCTCGCGCAGCATATGAAAGTTTTCTTTTTTTTGACCTCTATCGATTACCGAAAATGGTTTTAGTTGCGTCATCGTTTCCGTATGCAGCACATTTTGCAAATAAGCAGTCATATTATCCGATGTGCCTGAATACGTATAGGATTCAAACCCACCTGCCCCCCCACCTGAGTTGCAATGGATCGAAACGAGCAGGGATGCTTTAGCTGCATTCGCTAGATCAGTGCGTGCGCTTAACTCTACAAACACATCAGTTGACCGAGTCATATAACTGGTTACGCCAATGTATTGTGCCATTAAACGCTTTGCAGCCTCTGTTGCGATGCGCAGTGTGATGTCCTTTTCCATTAGTCCGTTGCCTACCGCCCCCGTATCGATACCGCCATGTCCCGGGTCCCAGACCACTATTTTGTTAGCCGCCATATTATAACACCACCCTGTTAAATATCCTCGGTTCGCCTCAACTATTTCTCTATCTATTGATAGATTATGTGAAATAGCTGCACATCAACAGTGTGTCAGCCCTGTCCCACAGCCCAATATACTCATATGGAATACCGCATCAACCCTATCATAAGTCACAGTTTGTAATGATACTGACAATGTCCTCCCCCTTAGTTAGGTACAAAAAAAGAGGTTCTCTAGTTACGAGAACCTGCTTTATGGTATCCCTTTGGCCATATGATCCCGTATATATCCGTCTTATGATACAATAGAAGGATATAAATGGACATTCATGCGGCTGCACGCCGATGATTCACCCTAAAGGAGGGTTGAACATAGATACAGCTAAATTAAATTTGTTACTTACCTATCTCATTTACGGCATGTCCGCCCTTGTAATTTTGTTCGCGGTGGTGGACACTTGTAACTATTTTGTATTTAAGAACAGGCTGTATCGCCCGATTAACAAGCTCATTGCAGAATGGAGAACGACGCTCTCGCCCCGTAATAAAGCGATTGATCTGATGACAGAGGGGCATTTATATGCCTACAGACAATTAGAGACGGACAAACTGACCGTCATTCACTATTACTTAAAAGGTTTTGAAGATGAGCCTAATGTGCCGCACCAGTTTACAGATCTGCTAACGAAAATTTTTATGCCGGTGATCATCCTGTTACTGGGGATATTTATTACGATCGGGTTTAATGCGTCCAGTCTGGTGAAAGCTCCCCCTAGCGAGCTTGAGCAGTGGATGAATTCGTTTACACCATATCTTACGCAAGCTATTGATTTATTTCCCTCCCTGATCGTATTGCTGGCAGCTTTGTTAGTCGCAGCATACACCAAGTCGGAAATTATTCATTCCCGTAAAAAATTAATGAATCAGCACCGTTTTATTATCGCAGATCAGCTTAAAGCGCGAGGTTCCCTTTCCTGACGATACGCAACCTGAAAAGACGCTTCAGCTAGGGTCAATCCCTTAGACTTAAAGCGTCTTCTGCTTATTTCACAACATTCGCCACTTGCAGGCAGCTGCTCTGTATAAGCTAACCTTCTCTCATTAACAACTGTGCAAGCTGCTCCAGCCATATCTGGTCGATTTCGTGAAAGCGTTCCTTGTTCGGACTGTCAATATCCAGTACACCGATCAAGCGGCCACCTTGTACTAGTGGGACTACGATCTCCGATCGCGAGCGTGCATCACAGGCGATATGACCAGGGAACTCGTGCACGTCAGCTACGACTAATGTCTGCTGTTTCTGTGCCGAAGTGCCGCATACCCCTCTGCCAAGTGGAATACGGACACAAGCTGGCATCCCTTGAAAGGGGCCCAGCACCAACTGTTTCGTTGCTTCTTCATATAAGTAGAAGCCCGCCCAGTTAATATCTTGAAGCCCGTGCCAGAGCAGCGCGGCTGCATTAGCCAGATTAGCGATCAGATTCGGCTCATCCTCGATAAGCGCGGCAAGTTGGGCGCGCAGCAAAGGATAATCTTGTTCCGGAACACCGCTGTACAAAGTAGGTTCAAACATGGGCATGACCTCTTTCTCGTTCATTTGCAATATTTTGACTACCAAGCATCTTTTCATCTATCGCCTGACTGACAATGCTCCTATCATAGCATAAATAAAGAATGGCAACTGCAAACTAGCATCGAACAGCACATCAAAAGCGCACTAAGAGCTCATTCATATCGTAGGTTTGTTTAAATGGGTGAGTTGAATGTTAATAGCGTGCAGCGTGTCCAGTCAAACACACTTATAGGAGGAACATAAGAATGAATACAACAACATTTACCCTCGAAGGTGCCAACGGTGGCCGAATTCACGTTTATAAATGGGAGACCGCACACAAAGACATGCCGACACGCGGCATTATTCAGATTGCACACGGGATGACAGAAACCGCACTACGTTACGAGCGCTTTGCAGCAGAATTAATTCAACAGGGCTACATTGTGTATGCAAACGATCACCGTGGTCATGGCAAAACAGCATCCAGCCCAGAACAGCTTGGGCACATGGACGAAGGGGATTTCATCGGGATGGTACATGATATGGGCCAATTAAGCCAATATATCCAAGAACGTCATCCGAATGTGCCGCTTGTATTGTTTGGCCACAGCATGGGCTCCTTCTTATCACAAATGTACATTACAAAATATGGACATTTACTGCATGGTCTAATTTTATCGGGCAGCAATGGACCACGTGGACTCGATCTGTCCGCAGGTGTCCGTATATCCCAAGTCATCCGTGCTCTTAAAGGATCTGCACACCGCAGTGAACTTATTAACAATTTAGCTTTCGGTGGATTCAACCGCAGCTTCAAACCAAGCCGTACGCCATTTGACTGGCTTAGTCGGGATGAAGAGGAAGTCCAGAAATATATCGATGATCCTATGTGTGGTTATGTGTGCACAGTCGGATTCTATTATGAATTTTTCCGTTTCCTAAAAGAAGTGCATCATCCTTCCACCTTGGCCAAAGTACCTTTACAACTGCCCGTTCTAATCGTATCCGGTAGTCAAGACCCTGTAGGTAACTTCGGCAAAGGACTCCACAAGCTCGAACGTCTGTACAAGCAGCTTGGTGTTCAAGAGGTAACGCTTATTTTGTATCCGGGGGCCCGTCACGAACTGCTGAATGAGACGAACCGCGACGAGGTGACTAGTGACTGCATCGGATGGTTGAACCGCCTGTTGCCGCGATCATAATGCGCGTTCAACGTGATCATAATGTGCGTTCAATTAGATAGGTTTGTATCGCTCTCGCAGACAAAGGTATAATATAGTAGTTGGACTTCATACAAACGTTTTCTATAAATGGAATAAGGATGGAGGTAGTAGAGTTATGCCAAGTTTGTTAGATCCATTGACGATTCGCGAGGTTACCTTCCCTAACCGGATTGTGATGTCACCGATGTGTATGTACGCGTGCAAAGAGGAAGACGGGAAAGTGAATGATTGGCACTTGGTGCACTATACTTCCCGTGCTGTTGGTCAAGTAGGCCTCATTATCGTCGAGGCATCTGCTGTACAAGCGAACGGGCGCATTAGCGCGCAGGACTTGGGTATATGGAGCGATGAGCATATAGAAGGCTTGCGCCGGCTCGTGGAGATGGTGCATGCTCAAGGTGCTCGAATAGGCATACAGCTTGCGCATGCAGGACGTAAAGCGACGGTTTCTGGAGCTATCGCACCGTCTGCTGTTCCGTTTAGTGAAGCGTATGCCGTGCCAGATGAGATGACGCAGGAAGATATCCGCAAGACGATCAAGGCTTTTGCAGACGCTGCACGCCGCGCTGAATTAGCAGGCTTTGATGTAGTCGAAATTCATGCTGCGCATGGTTATTTGATTAATGAATTTTTGTCTCCATTAACGAACAAACGGTTGGACGGTTATGGCGAGAATATAATCGGCCGTTATCGTTTCTTAGAAGAAATTATTGATGCTGTTCGTCATGTATGGACAAAGCCACTCTTTGTACGAATCTCTGCACATGAATACCACAAGGATGGCAATACACTGGAAACGTTTATTGATTACGCTCGTCGCATGAAATCACAAGGTGTCGATCTCATTGATTGTAGCTCAGGTGCAGTCGTGCCCGCGGATATTAACCTGTTTCCAGGGTACCAAGTTCCCTATGCTGAAGCGATACGCCAATCTGCGGGAATCGCAACCGGAGCTGTAGGTTTGATCACAGAGCCTGCACATGCCGAGGACATCGTACGTAATCATCGTGCCGATCTGGTACTGCTCGGTCGTGAGCTGCTGCGTGATCCATACTGGCCTCTCCGTGCCTCAAAGGAACTTCACGCAGACATTCCCGTGCCAAAATCGTACGTGCGCAGTTGGTAACGAGATACTACGACGTATTTTTAAATAGATACAGCTTCTTAGATATAAAATAACCTTCACCCCAAAGAAATGAGGTGAAGGTTATTTGCATTTAAGCTTTCTTTACACGTTTGTGCTCAAAGGTGCAGCAAATGAAAGCAGAATTTTATTTTAAATAAAATGCAATTGCTGTAGCATGCGGCGAACAACTGCCGCCACTTCAGCCCGCGTCATATTGTCCTTTGCTCCAATATGATCACCGCTGCCTTTTACAATACCATGTTGAATGCTGGCTGCAACCGAATCTTGTGCCCACATGCTCACTTGTGACCCATCCTTAAAAGCTTGAAGCTGCAACTGAGGTTCACGATCTGTCATCTTCATACCCGGATTCATCAGCTTTGCCGCTCTCATCAAAATAACGATAGCTTCCTCACGACTAATGTTGTCATTCGAACGGAAAGTGCCATCCGCATACCCTTGAATTAACTGGTATTGTGAAGCGATTGATACAGCATCGTAATACCAAGCAGCAGAAGCAACATCCTTAAAGCTGTCTTGGCCTGTTCCGCTGTTCATCAAACCTAATCCCTTGACGACTATAGCCGCAAATTCTGCACGTGTAATATCGCGTTGAGGTTCAAAACGGTTATCACTTGTTCCCGTTACGACCAAACGTGAACCTAAATCATTCACTTCCGCCTGTGCCCAATGTTGATTCATATCGTCAAATGACAGCGGATTCCACACGACCGCAAACGTACCATTAATACGATTATTCATTTTTACAAAGACGTTACCGTCAACCTTCGTGACTACAGTTGGAATATGAGATAACGTACCATCTTTATTCAAAAATACAGCTGTTGTTACTTGCGCCGCATCCGTTTGCTTAGGCAGGGCAACCATCCGCTCCACATAACCGTTATGTTTGCTAAGCGCTATCGTTTGAGTACCGTAAGAAGCCGTTACCTCGAAGCGAGTTGGTTCACCAATCAGCTTATAATGCTGCTTTTCGGCCGCAAGCTCAACCGCACGTGCTCCTTCACCTGTTGCCTTCTGAATGTTAATTTTATATTGGATGTCGCTTGGCTTCGCTTTGTCGCCAAACGAAGTCGCAATGGCGCTATCATCCAGTTGAGACAACGGCAGCTTGTATATGCCTTGTGTTGTTTTCATTTCCAACACCGCTTGTTGCTGCTTCAACTGGCTGACGATGTTTCCGTTAAGGATCGTCGTTCCATATCCGGCATCAACAAATGGTACCGTAATGACTGCATTGGAGCCTGATTTGCTTAGCAGGTCTGCCAATTTAGAAGGATCAAGTGTAAATGAAGTTGTCTTTTGACCGTCCTTTTCCACGATCTCAACGGTTCCACCCAATTCTTTCTTCCCATTGACCTCTATGTTTGCACTTTTATCTGCTGGTGTAGGGCTAACGACAACATGACCATTTCCACCCGACGTTGCTGGAGCAGACGGTGTTACAGCTGGCGATGGTAAAGAAGCCGTCCCAGCTCCGTTAGCATTCATGGCACTCACCGTAAACGTATACGCTGTTCCATTTGTTAAGTTCGGGACTGTAGCCGTTGTGGCCTTCACATGAACAACGACATTGCCTGGTTGAGCCGTCAATACATAAGATACAATTGGACTTCCTCCATTATCAACAGGCGCTTTCCATTGTACAGTTGCTTGGCCATTGCCCGCAGTTGCGATAACGTCTGTCGGCGCGGCAGGGACCGTGCTAGGTACAGCACTTGCTTCAAACGATGCAGGGCCATCTCCCCCCGCTGTCGTAGCGCGAACAACAAAATAATAGGTTGTGCCATTAACAAGCGGAGTGACATCATAGCTGTACACATTCCCCGTTACAGTAGCTGTTTCTGTTCCATAGGCACCTTGTACCGTACTGCTGTAAATCTTATAAGCGGCAGCCTGTTCTACACCGCCCCAGTTCAGTGTGACCTTGCCGTTCCCTGCAAGGGCCGTCAAATAAGCAGGAGCATTAGGTGCAGGTACTTGCGGTGTTGCCGTAGCTTCATTGGAGCTTGCACTTTCTACCTTGCCCGCAACTGCCTTGACGACAAAGTAGTAGGTTATGCCGTTCGCTAAATAGTTCAGTTCATAATTGTATACGGAGCCTGTCACCGTAGCTACCTCTGCCCCATAGGAGCCCGATGTCGTACTGGCATAGATTTTATACGAAGTCGCCTCTGGAACTCCTCTCCAAGTTAATGCCACTTTACTGTCCCCTGCAATGGCAGTTAGCGCGGTCGGAACGGAAGGAATGATTACCCCCGTCAGGTTCAAAGCTGAACTTACAACTGGTGCAAGGCCTTCTGATTGGAAAACTACTTGAGCCCCCGTGACGTCGTTAACGTAATCTGGCAGCAAGCCACTAAAGGAAACTGTTCCAGCTCTTGCTATGACGGTTGCTGTGCCCTTGAGCTTCCAGTCGCCACTGTCCTGCTTCGACACGGTTACACGTGTAGAATAATCACTTGTCACCACGTTACCATATCCATCTGTAAGGTGAAGCACGGGCTGTTGCCCAAAAGGCTGGCCATAATCTGCTGGAGCTGCAATATCTCGCTGCAGGAGAAGCTTCTCCTTTGAAGCAAGCGGCGTAATCGTTACCTTATTTGTTAGTGGTGTCTTGACATCTGCGACGCTGAATTGAATTTGCTGCCTGGCAGCATGGTGCAACTGCAAGGGAACGATTGCTTGTCCATCTACAAAGTTCACGGGCACTACTTGACCAGCACCAGCTGCGTCTGCATCAAGTATCGTGCCATTAAAGCTGCCATAACTGCCATCTGGGGCAGCGGACACACCTGATATCGTTACGTTTTTTGTACCGCTAAAACCGGTATATACTTGACTGAAGGCGTCCTGTACACGAAGTTGAACATTAGCAGCTTCTTTAGTTAAAGGCCTCGCTTTATCCACACTCGCTTCTACAACAGAAGCTTCCGCAACTACCTGATATCGAGCTACTATGCTGCCCCCAAGCATAAAGCCTAAATCTTTCAGTCCATCTGCATTAAAGTCTGCAATATATAATTGCGTGGCACCGCTAGTTGTTTTAAAGCTAGAATCAGGAACTCCCTTGAATAAACCTTGACCTGCATTCAGGTAAATAGACGTATTTTTTTCACTATAAGCAATCATATCTGCCCATGTATCATTATTCATATCCGATAAGGCTACATGATTATATTTGTTGTTCGTTGATTTAGTGATCACTTTCTTATCAAAGGACGCTCCAGTGCTGGTAAACAGTATAATTTCGTTGTCTACAGGCTCATTATAAGCTCTCGAGCGAAGCAGTATAAAGTCTGTTTTTCCATCCTTATTAACATCACTGACATCTACAGCAAGTCCGTATAACTGATCACTAAAGTCAGCCTTCACCATTCTGAACTGGCCCGTGCCGTCACCATATCCGATAACGTATCCGCCACCCTGAACCAAGTTTGCCCCCACAAAATCGAGGTTTCCATCTCCGTCAAAGTCCCCAACTCTTGTTGTAGCATTGCCGCTATTAATTTTTCCCAAATCGAGTCCAATATCACGGATCTGAGAGAACGAAATATGATTCGCAACTGTTGTGTTATTAATACCTAAGTATGCTTTATTTCCAGCAAACCACAATACGTCCGTCTTGGAATCGTTATTAAAATCTCCCGTCACAATGCCCATACCATAGAAGGCAACTTGATTCATCGTATACGTCGATCCTATTTTGGTATACTTCATCGGAAAGCTTGACGTTTCGTCCCATGCGTAAACGTTGTTAGGACTTACACCAGACCCATTAGGTCCTCCCGTTATAAAATCAAGATCCCCATCGCCATCCAAATCAGCCAAAGCCGTCGCATAAAAGGGATCTGCCTCTGGGATAACAGAAGCATCTGCAGCCTCTTGATGTGGAGAGCCTGCAAGATCAAGCACTACACCGACCTTCTTGGTATAAGCACCTCCGACAAGATCCAGCTTGCCCGAATGTGTGATATCTCCAATTGAAATCGTATCATTTCTCATACTTGTTATTGCAATTGTTGCATCATTCGGGCTAAATTGCACCGATTGCGCATAACCCTTTTCCGGGACGAGCAGCTGCAAAAAAGCTAAGCTGCAGGACAACCATATAATAAGCATTTTTTTAGACATGAACTTATCTCCTGTTCTATGTATGTAATAAAACATCATAATTCGACATATTACTGGACAACCTCTAAAAAAATACTGAACAGAAGGTCTTTTGATCCATATAAATATAGACTTGTATAGGAAAAAAAGCACATTTTCTAGTTTTATATCTAAATACCGCCTTATATAGCGCCATATATTTTTTGGTCTTTGGTTTAGATATTGGAAAATTTTAATTTGGAGATCTACTCCACTGTTCAATTTGTCATAGGACGAATATGGCTTCGCATAGGTGTTAAACGATGAGTGTCGTTGACGTAAATTACCGAACCCAAAGTCGGCGGCTAGAAGCCGACTATTCACTGCACATACATTTGAGCTTGATACCCTAAAGGAGGTCATGACGTGTTTAAGCGTATCAATCGATTGGCTATTGAATTGCCTACGCCAAAAAATGGGGACCCCAATGCAGCGGCTGCTGTACAGGAGCTGCTAGGCGGAAAATTCGGAGAAATGTCGACTTTAAATAACTATTTGTTCCAATCCTTTAATTTCCGGCAAAAAAAGAAACTCAAGCCATTTTACGACATTGTAGCAAGTATTACCGCTGAAGAGATTGGGCATGTCGAATTGGTTGCGAATACGATTAACCTCGTATTGGCTGGTTCGACCACTCCAGGAAATCCCAATTCTACGCCGCTTGCCGTCGGTAAAAATGCTCGTAATACGTATCAATTTATTGCAACTGCCCAGACTGCACTTGCAGGCGACTCGATGGGCAGGCCTTGGGCTGGTGACAACGTCTTTAATAGTGGCAATCTAGTATTGGACCTGCTTCATAATTTCTTTTTGGAATGTGGAGCACGCACCCATAAAATGCGAGTGTATGAGATGACGGACCACCCCACTGCCAGGGAGATGATTGGTTATTTGCTTGTGCGAGGGGGCGTGCACATTGTGGCTTACGCCAAAGCGTTGGAAATTGCTACTGGCGTAGACGTAACCAAGATGCTGCCTATTCCCGATTTGGATAATCGTCAATTTGAGACCACACGTAAATTTGAAGACATGGGGCTTGGGCGTATCTTATATACGTGGAGTGATAACGACTACAAAGATATTGGATTGATCTGGAGCGGCAAGCACCCGCTAGACGGCGGTCCGCTTATAGTCAAGGAAGGGACGCCAGAAGGGGCCCCTATCCCTGACTTAGAAGATCTGCCAGAGGAATTTGCTCCGGGGATTTCGCAGGAGGACTTTAACGAAATTGTTAAGCGCCTGAAAAAAAATGCCGGCATTCCTTAACTCCTCCGACATGCCCTGAACGATAACATATTTGTGAAGCCGCAACTCTGCTGTCTCCTTTTCTGCTTGACGTCTATGTTGACCTTGCCCTCTCCCGCCATATTGATATAGCTTTGCCATAATTCAAGCGCGCGCAGACCTTTAGTTAGTTCTATAAAGCGTCTGCGCTTTTTATATAAAGAAGCATCATCATAGTATAATCCCCATAATGCCCCCGTTCCACATACAAAACATGAACATATGTACAAAGTCATACCAAAATATACATCTTATCTTTTCATTTGACAGGTTTGTATAAGGAGCGTATTGCTCTAAATGCTCACAAATGATAGTCTAAAAATGATAACTGCATTTGATGCAAAGTAGGTGGAAACGATGACAGAAGAAAATCAACCTAAAAAGGTGAATTTGGCTGACGCCATGAAGGAAATGCTCGCAAAGAAGAAACAACAGCAACACGACCAGAAGGGCAACTTTCAGGGCAATGCAGGTACCAAAGCGTTAAAAAGTCAAAATACGAAAAAGCCGAACAACCAACGACGCCGCACAGGCGGGTCCTAGTCCAGCACTAGCGTAGCCGAATTCCGCATCTTACGGGGTTCGGCTGCTTGTGTTATAAAGGAGTTATCATATGACCGTTTTGCATAAACGCAGCTTTTTTATTTGGCTTATACTAGCCGTTTTGTGGATGGGTTTTGTATTTTATAAATCTTCACAGACCTATGCGGATCAAGACTTGCGCCCTTCGTTTGCAGCTTTTATTACGGAGGAGACACTCCAGAAGTACATTCCACATATCGAATTTGACTATGACGGCCAGCACGTAACCTGGAAGCAGCCTTACGATTTTGTAGAGTATTTTATAAGAAAGGGAGCGCACGTTGCTGAATTTGCACTGCTCTGCTTCCTCATTGTGAAGACGTTATATGCGACCTCACTCTCGGCCCCAAGCACGATCGCGATTAGCGGCGTTGTTGCTTTTTTGTACGCCTGCTCAGATGAGTGGCATCAATCTTTTGTGCCTGGACGAACGGGCCATTTTCAAGATGTATTGGTCGATTCAATCGGGATTGCCCTTGTAATGTTAGGGTTCTGGTTGGCGAGAAAACGTAGAAGAAAGCCCCATTAGGTAACAGAAAAAGGAGCCGCAACGTCATGTTGTGACTCCTTTTTCCTATTGGACATGCTCACATCCAAAACATCAAATACAAACATGCTTAAACCGCCGACACCCTCAACAGAGCCAGATTCCCGCAAGCATTGCATACGCTTGCCTTGTTACCACCAGCGCCTTATCATTTCATCTGCCGCTTCGGTGATACTGTCACACCTGGATAACCAAGCGACGTCAATTGTCCACGTGTCATATACAGCCGCTCGTTTAACACTTGGCTATTGTCAGGTGTCAACTCGACTCGATGCTTATCTGCACGAATACCATAACGGTATTGCGACGCCAGCACATTTTCCGCTTCCACCTTCCACCCCATCGCATCCGCAAGCGGCTTCACGGGAATCCATAACGTGCCACCCCGTTTATAAGTAAAAGGAACCTCTATCTCTTTGCCGCCGATATGCACCACATGCTCCATATCTTTAGTAATCGCCACTGTTTTTAAGGGCAATGCAGCGATATCGAGATCCTTATCCAACTCTGGAGCTTGTTCAAGCTGCTTCCACTTCTGATCTGTAAACAACGCACGTTCCGCCTCATCGGTCAATAGATGGGACATCTGCGTCTGAAAGTCATATACCCATTCCAGTCGCTGCGGTTCATTTTGCACATACAACATCTTACCTTCAGCAGCACGGTAGCCCCTCATCGTACCATTCAGAACATAGCTCCACTGCGCAGTAGCAGGGTTGTATATGGATATCTCATTTTGCTTTCGGTTCTCGCTGTAACGATTGACTAACAACCGATTATCGGGCATCCACACAGCCTTCGTGTACAACGTAGACGTGTACCATTCGGCCACTTCCCCAGAAATCTGATCTTTTAACCAATAACTTTTGAGACGACTGTAGCCGCTGCCATTGGTCGATAGAACAGGTCTCCAGAAGTCATGATTAGTCAGCGCCCATCTGCCGCTAGGCGAGTCCTCGTAGGCTTGCCCCTTATGGATCGTGCCATCCTTCACCTCATAATAGAAATGAACAAACGGACTCATATCATTTCTCGCTTTAGGATTCAGGATAATGCCGGGGGCTGCTTGCCCGCTGTCGTATATCCCCCCAATCTTATCGTCCCAGCGCATTAATGTTCCGTCTGGTGCACGTTCAATGACCAAATTACTCGCGGCTGTACGATCATATACGCTCACGTTGTAAAAAAGCGTTCCATCTATTTCATTTCGATAGCCTATTGATTGATACTGAATCTTCGATTGCACCGTCGATTCTGATAGTGCCTGCAACATACGTTGTTGACCCTGGTCTGATTCCGCCTTAGCCGGGGCGGCATCAACTAACAGCATAAGACATAACGCTGCCAGCGTTATCCAACGCAGGCTCCCCGATTTAGCATAATGAGTACTATGAGTATTTATAGCGTCCACTCCTTGCTATTCCCTTTCGAATCTATCTAGTTAGACGCCATGTCGAGTCAAAGGTTGCAGGAGGCTCGGCGAAAAAGGATATGTGATCTTCTAGTCATCCCGTTTTTTGCGGCGACGTAAGGATAGTCCTCCAAAGCCACTTATAATTGCTATGTAAAAACCAAGATCATAAGCCCATCCCGTATTAAATATTTCATACACACGAATATCCGATTTAAACAACCCTATAATCAAACTAATGGGCGCGACCCAACCATGCCATATCCCCCAAAAAAAACCTGCTGGATCAGCAGCACTGTAGCTGCCATCTCCCGGCACACAGCCAGACAGCATGACCATCGAAAATAAAGCTGCGATGAGCATCACCCCTCTTGCCCCAATGAGTGGCCTAACTGTCATTACTCGCTTTTGACTTTTCATGTTATTTGTCTCCTTTCAATTGCGTTCCGTGTTTTTACACCGCGTTATTACAATACATGCATGCATTCATCAGCCATCCTGTTAGCCAAGTACACCCACTTCTTGATTTTAATCCCTATAATATATGACGAAATGTTTTAGAATAAAACGTGGCCTCTGACCTTAATTACCCTTCTCAGATGCTTGCATAAACAAGTGCCGTAAGCTGCTTTCTTTACACCCAAACCCACGTATGAATTATGAAAAAATATGCGCTATCATCTATTAGTTTCAATAAAAGTGAAAAACGGAAGTTATCCACATTGTGTATAATTCGTAAATTACCTTTATCCGTTAATTATCCACACTTGTTTATAACTATTGGATAACTTATTTCCGAATAATATTTCCCTATTTTTTATTAAATATATGTAAATTATATGTTAAATAACTATGAAAATCTTTCAAGACAACCACAACAACAGAAAACGCTCCCTATCAGCCTGTCCCAATCTTATCCACACTTGTCCACATAAGATCTGTATCACCTACAGCCTATTTACACACCCTATATGTTGTAGTATATTTACGGAAGTTCAACAATATATTGAATTTCCCGCATTTCCCATCCTTAATTCTCCTTAAATCACCTGTTTATCTTTATCTAATCCCACACTCCCTTATTTTAGAGCTTAAGGAACTGCACATAAAGCATGCACAAGCTGCCGCTGTACAGAACAGTTGTACATAGAGGTGATTTATTTGCGTGCCAACCCGCTGTGCCCAAATAGAACAAATACGACTCGCTATAAGGAGGAACTAAGATGTTTACGCCACCTGTTCGCACTGTGCATACCGTATTAAAACCTAACAATCGTTCGCTTACATTTGATGAAGACCGCTTCATACGTTATAGCGAGCGTATGTTAGAAGACTATCCGCATCTGGATCGTTCCCGTTGGCATCGCAGCGTTATGAGCAAGCTCCGTCAGCCGTCTGTACATGCGTCAGATATTACACAAGCCTGCATCATGACTGCGTTAGAACTTGTCACACGCGAGCAGCCTGACTGGAAGTTTGTAGCCGCCCGCTCCTTACTGACGAAATTGTATAAGGAAGCCGCCCTTAACCGCAGTTACAAGGCTTATGCTGATAAGCCTTATGGCGATTTCCTGAAGCTTATTCGCTCCCTTGTTACGACCGGGGTCTATCGTGAAGAATTGTTGCTGTGTTATACACCTGAGCAAATTCGTGAATTAGGTGCGACAATCGCCCCCCAGTGCGATGAGCTGTTTGACTATATTGGCTTATTAACACTGCGTGAGCGCTATTTGGCAGCCGACTTTGAAGGACGTACGATGGAGCTTCCGCAAGAGAGGTATATGGTAATTGCCATGTACTTGATGCACAAGGAACCCGAAGAGCGCCGTGTGCAATTGGCCAAAGAAGCTTACTGGGCTATGAGCAACTTATACATGACGGCCGCTACGCCTACAATGGCCAACGCTGGCAAAAAAGTAGCCGGCCAGCTGTCAAGCTGCTTTATTGACACCGTTGACGATTCCTTGGAAGGCATTTTTGATTCCAATACAGCGGTGGCTCGCCTGAGCAAGATGGGCGGCGGAATCGGTGTCTATTTAGGTAAAATTCGCGCACGCGGCTCCGACATACGCGGCCATAAAAATAGCAGTTCCGGCGTTATCCCGTGGATTCGCCAGCTGAACAATACAGCGGTCAGCGTTGACCAGCTTGGCACACGTAAAGGTGCAATTGCTGTGTACTTGGACGTATTTCATAAGGACATCCTGTCTTTCCTCGACTTGAAACTAAATAACGGCGACGAACGGATGCGCGCTCATGACATTTTTCACGGAATTAGCATTCCAGACTTATTTATGGAGGCTGTAGAGCAGCGCGAAGATTGGCATCTGTTTTGCCCACATGAAGTAAAGAAAGTGATGGGATGGACAGACGACAACGGCCGGCCAGTTGGCTTGGAAGATTTTTTTGATGAGAAACTTGGCGAAGGTACCTTCCGCGAGCGATATGCGGAGGCAGTGGCGAACCCTCGTTTGTCCCGTATTACGCTGCCAGCCATCGATATTATGAAGCGTGTTCTCAAATCTCAATTGGAAACAGGCACACCATACATGTTCTATAAGGATTGTGCAAATCGTAGTAACCCCAATCAAGCACATGGCGTAATATATAGTTCAAATCTATGTACTGAGATTATGCAAAATCAGTCGCCGACTGTTGTGGAGCAAGAAGAGCTTGTTGTTCGCGATGGGCAGACTCGAATTGTCATTACCAAAGTTCCTGGCGATTTTGTAGTTTGCAACTTAAACTCGATCCATTTAGCCCGTGCTGTTCGTGCAGATGTACTGGAGAGACTTATTCCGATTCAAGTACGCATGCTGGACAATGTCATTGACATTAATAACATTGAAGTGCTGCAAGCCCAATACACCAATCATCGCTATCGGGCAATTGGACTCGGCACCTTTGGTCTCCACCATCTCTTGGCACTCGAAGGGATCGCTTGGGAATCCGAGGCGGCAGTAACCTATAATGATCACCTATATGAAAAAATACATTACCTTGCGATCCAATCCAGCATGGCATTGGCCCGAGAGAAGGGAGCTTATCCACTCTTTCAGGGTTCACAATGGGAGTCTGGACGTTATTTTGAACAGCGCGACTATACAACAGCTAACCGCCCAGGTCTATACGTGTCCACTGAGCAATGGCGGAAGCTTGCAGACGCGGTGAAAGAGTATGGCTTGCGTAATGCATGGCTAATGGCAGTAGCTCCTAACGGCTCAACGTCTATTATTGCAGGCTCCACGGCGAGTGTTGATCCTGTATATGAACTTCTAAGCTACGAAGAGAAAACGACCTATAAGATTGCCAATCCAGCTCCAGATTTGTCCGAGAAAACAATGTGGTACTACAAGACGGCATTCCACATTGATCAGCATTGGTCGATCCAAATGGCAGGGGCACGTCAACGCCACCTGGATCAGGGGCAAAGCTTTAACCTGTATGTGCGTCCCGATATTCGAGCGGTTGAGTTCTTGGCGCTGCACCTTCACGCATGGAAGGCTGGACTGAAATCAACCTATTACGTTCGCAGTCAAGCCCTTACTGTAGAAGAATGCGAAGCTTGCAGTTCCTGATGTTGTCGATCCATCTGTTCCGCTTTCACACGAAGAAATAGCTGAATTGCTCGCGATCGCACGATCTGCATCGTTTATACGCCTTATCATGATGCAGCCAACACTAGAAAGGAAGTGCTCGTATGACCTTGCTTCCTGAACAATTAGGCCGCCAGCTTATCTTTAATACGGAAGCACCAAACAAATCAACACGCATCATTAACGGGCAATGCTCCGGTATCTTGAATTGGGATGATATTCGCATGCCACACATGTATAAATTATATAAAGTGCTGCTCCTGAATCATTGGATTGCAGATGAGATTCCGATGTCAAAAGATGCGCAGCAATTTCCATTGCTTGCTCCGGAAGAGCAACAAGCGTTTAAGATCAACATTTCCCTTTTGGCAGTGCTTGATTCGATGCAGACGATGTTTGTTGGTGACGTAAAAAGTTACTTTACAGATTCTTCTCTTGAGGCTATTGCCGCAATTATTGCCCAGCAAGAAGTTGTGCACAATCAATCATACTCCTACGTGCTCTCATCGATAGTTTCCTCCGAGGAACAAAAACAAGTGTTTGAATATTGGAAGCACGATCAAGTGCTATTGGAACGTAACCGCTTTATCGCTGACATTTATCAAAAATTCCGCAACAACGCCACTCCGCAGACGTTTTTTGAAGCGCTTGTGGCCGACTTAATTTTGGAAGGTATTTTCTTTTATAGTACGTTTGCCTTTTTTTATAATCTGGCTCGCGATCAGAAGATGATGGGGACAAGTCAGATGATTTCCTATATTCAGCGTGACGAGAATCAGCATTGTTATTTCTTCGGAGAAGTATTTAAGCAGCTATTAGTGGACTTTCCGGAGTTAAACTCAAATGAGAATCGAGACTATGTGTACAAAACTATCGATCGTGCTGTTGAATTGGAAACCAACTGGGCCTACTACACCCTAAATAACATCACTGGCATTGACTTACGTGAATTGTCCGCTTACATCAAGTATATCGCCAATCGCCGCTTGTCTATGATGGGCATGGACAAAGCATATAATGGCGTTGATGTGAATTGTATGCCTTGGATCAAGCCGTTCTCTGATGAAGCTTTAAACGCAACAAAGACCGATTTCTTCGAAGCCAAATCCCGCAACTATGGTAAAGTAGGCGACGAGAATGGCTTTGATGAATTATAAATTTGACTTTAGACTGGGCATCCTTAATTTAGATCCAGCTCGTGAACAATATGAACTTAACAATATATTTAGGTTACGCTTACAATTGCTGCATATATTCACTTAGCAGCTTATGATACCATCTATTTGTACGAGCAAAATTATTGGAGGTGTCATATGATTCGGACCAACAAACTTGGACTCACATTATCTTTAACCGCCATTCTGGCCTCCGTTATCGCAGGACCACTGGCAGCTGCCCCTTTGCAGCCCATTCAACATACGGACTGGATGCAGCAGAAGGCTTACATCAACGGTGCCAATGACGGGCTCGCATTAGAACGTCCAATCACATTGGTAGAAGCTGTCGTAGTTCTGGCTCGCGTACAAGGAGAAGAAGCTAAAGTCAAAGCAGTGGATACATCCGTTAAGGGCAGTTGGGCAGCCCGTGCTTTAACATGGGCCAAGCAAAGCAGCATCGTAAACACGGAGCAGTGGACACGCCTACATAAGACTGCCGATGCGGCTACACTGAACGCAGTTGCCAAGCAAGCCGGCATCGAATTAAAGCTGGATGGCAGCACAGTAACTAGACAAGCGTTTATCGACGCGCTTGGAGAAGCCATCACGCTCCATCTCACGATCGGGCATACCAATGATGTCCATGGACATATTATGGATGATGAAAAAAATAAAGAAATGGGTTATGCCAAACTAGCTACCCTTATGAAATCTCTCAAAGCCGAGAACCCGAACACGATGCTTGTTGATGCAGGAGATATGATTCAAGGTACTATATATGTGAACTTATCCAAAGGCGAAGCAGCTGCCAAGCTTGTGAACCCGCTCGGCTACGATTTTATGGTGGCAGGCAATCATGAATTTGACTTTGGTCATGAACAGCTCGTCAAAGTATCAAAGATGTTCCAGTTTCCTGTATTAGGGGCTAACGTCTTTGATGCTAAAGGTGATCCTTTGCTCAAGCCCTACGTCATCAAAGAGATCGAAGGCAAGAAATTTGCGTTCCTTGGCTTAATTACCGAAGAAACTCCAATTGTGACGCATCCTGACAATGTCAAGGGATTAAAGTTCCTTAATCCGGTGACCGTTGCTAAGGAATGGGTTCCTAAGCTACAGCAGATGGCCGATCAAGTGATCATCGTCTCGCACTCCGGCTTGACTGAGGATCGTGAAATCGCGAAGCAGGTAAAAGGAGTAGACCTGATTATCGGTGGTCATTCCCATACCAAATTAAGCACACCAGAAGTTGTAAATGGTGTTTACATCGTACAAGACTGGGAATATAGCAAATCCCTTGGTCGTGTCGATATGTACTATCATAATGGAGAAGTTGTGCATTTCTCCGGAGGGTTAATTGAATATAACAAAGATATTAAGCCGGATGAAGAAACAGCAGCACGAGTTGCCGAACTGCAAAAGAGTACGGATTCGTTGTTAAATGAAAAAATTGCAAAAACGGCGGTGAAGCTGGAAGGCGACCGTACAAAGATCCGTGCCGAAGGAACCAATCTCGGCAATCTAATTGCAGACGCGATGCTGGAACGTACCCGTTCCATGCCAGGCTTCGAGGCAGATGTTGCCTTGACTAATGGCGGCGGCATCCGTACAACGATCCAAGCAGGCGATATTACGAAGCGTAACTTGTATGATGTACTGCCATTCCCGAACACGCTTGCTGTAGTAGAAGTAAAAGGCAGTGAGCTGCGAGCTGCTCTTGAAAGTGGTGTCAGCGAGATCGAGTCTGGCGCAGGGCGTTTCCCTCAGATTGCAGGTATGTCCTTCACTTTTGATATGAAGCAGAAGGCGGGCAGCCGTGTGACCGACGTTAAAGTAGGCGGTAAAGCGCTTGAGGATAACAAAACTTATCGTGTTGCTACCAATGATTTCATTATTGCAGGTGGAGATGGATACTCCATGCTCAAGAAGGATGCGCTAAATACAGGCGTAACCTTATATGAGGTCGTAGAAGATTATATCATCAAAAAAGGCGACGTATCTCCTAAAGACGACGGACGGATCAACAAGCTTAAATAAACTACTTAAATAAACAATTAGGAGATGCTCTCTATCAGGCATACAATTTAGAGACTCCCCCTCTAGGCAGAGCATTCCTTACCCCTAGCCTAATCAAATAATAGAAAGAACCTTCATGCCCCATTTACATGAGCTTGAAGGTTCTTTATTATGATTGATTTAAGGACGTGTATCCTCTTCTGCCAGCTTATTCAAAGCTGTAACCCGTTCATCCAGCCGTCCATAGCCTTGAACTAGTGCATGGATCTGACTATCCTGATGCTCCATACTGGCCAGCACTTCTTCAACAGCACCCATATGCTGCTCCGTACTGCTTGCAATGGACACCATACTGTCTGACATCAAGCCATATTGCTCCTTCAACTCCGCAACCGCAGTACGCATCAGTTCTGCTTGCTTGTTGACCTGTTCCGTGTTGCCTGAGATGTCCTTTACGATCTTCTCTACCGCTTGCGTAGCTTGTGCGCTGGACAAGACTGATCCTTCGCCGCGATTGACATGTCCCGCTGCAGCAGTAATTTGCTGACGTATCGCTTCCAAGATGGAGGCGATCTCTTCTGTCGCTTGCTGGGTATGATCCGCCAGCTTGCGTACTTCACCCGATACAACAGCAAAACCTTTACCGTGCTCACCTGCACGAGCGGCTTCAATCGCTGCATTTAACGATAACAAATTCGTCTGCGCAGATATTTCACTAATCGTACTTACGATGCTGCCCACTTTTTCTGTCTGCGTGCTTAAAGCGTTCATAATTTGCACCGTCTCACGCACCATCGTTTGGACACGGCGCATTTCTTGTACCAACGTCTCAATCTCGGCATTCCCTTGCCCTGCAAGCTTTAGCGTCTCCGACGATACACCGTCTAACTGCTCAGTCCCCTGAACTACATGACTAAGAGACTGCTCCACCAACTGCACAGAGTCATTAATATGATGAATATTAACGGTCTGCTGCTCAATCGTCGAAGAAATTTCAGCAAAAGTGGATGTCACCTCACGGGATATATTGCTAGTCGTCACTACCCGTTCTTTCTGCTCCTGACTGAAATTGTTCAGTATCGATACTGAGCTATGAATTTCAGACAACATGTCCTCTGCCCGCAGCTTAGCTTTCAGTGCCTCCGTACTATGCTCCAGAACTTGCTTTTGGAGCCGTTCGCTGAAAATAGCAGCCGCACATAAAGCGATCGTAGCGAACGCAAGATACAACAGCAAGTAAAGCAGCGGTTCCTTCTTATACAACACCTCATGAATAACAGGATCGTAAAATACATATATAGTTGCAATCGCACTCAGCACTCCCGCTGTAAGTACAGGGCGATAATTGGAGTACAGCGCCATCACACCCATATTTACATAAAACAGCACATATGTACTAAATATCGGATTAGGGTCCGATTTGATCAGAAATACCGTCAGCCCTGTCATAATGACAGGTATCAAATACATAATGGAGCCTGGTGCTATACGCTTGTATGTCATAAATGTAGCCACACCACAAGCAAGCGTACCAATAACAGCTAACATATAAAGCATGCTTCCTGTCACGTTAGCCGCGAGATTCGCCGCGATGCCAAGTCCAAGCATCCCCCAAATAATTTTAACGAGTAGCCTATTTCTTAGATCCAAT
This sequence comes from Paenibacillus taiwanensis DSM 18679, assembly GCF_000425125.1. Taxonomy (GTDB): domain Bacteria; phylum Bacillota; class Bacilli; order Paenibacillales; family Paenibacillaceae; genus Paenibacillus_B; species Paenibacillus_B taiwanensis. The sequence continues at coordinate 224,783 of NZ_KE384310.1, read as the reverse complement.
ATGGAAAGTTCGTTCAAAGAAGACGACCTACTTTCTAAAGTATAAAATAGTAAGACTAGACTACCACTGTATTATTGCTTACAGAAGGTGCTGTGTCGGCAATTATCCAAGAATAGAGGTGCTTGTTCCTTCTGACCTTGCCTACATCTATAATCGTTGGTATGACATCATCTCCTTTATAGGCGACACGATCAGATATTTGACGCATGGGAATTTGAAAGGATACCCTCAGCGCACGTGCAAATACGGGCTCCAACAGACAAACAAAGTAATCCTTATCGTGCTTGTCCGCGTAGTGCAGCATTGCAGAAATTAAGCGGGCTATATTCGGCCCGCGATGTTCCCTAAGAAGCGCCACTTTATCTATTTCCACGACACGAGCTGGCAATGCCATCTCCGGTTGGTCTTGGAAATCAGCGACGCGGTGAATCGGATTATTTGTTAAATGGTACGGTTTATATTCGATAGTTCCCACACAATGACCTTGTTCATTCGTAATGAGCATCTGGTGCAGCACTTCTTGATCAGATTCCAATTCAAACCCTTTCTCTTTCCATACGGTTCTCCAGATTGATTGGAACATAGAGGCTTCTACAGAGTTGCGGACATAAATATACACAGGAAGCACCTCTCCACTCTCATTTTCTATTTATATAAGTACATGTTCGTTGGTACATCCAAACTATAAGTTATTTTCCATTCCAACACACTAGGTCTATATTCTTAGTTCAGTTGTAACCACTTATTGCTTTAAAGTATA
>NZ_KE384310.1:107895-224013 GCF_000425125.1 Paenibacillus taiwanensis DSM 18679 | reverse complement strand
AAAGAGAAGCATCAAAGAGAAGATGACTTTGAACTTATGCTATATCCAAGGATAAATGAAAGCACGTCTGACTTATAGTTTGAATGTGCTAACTCGTTGGTACATCCAAACTATAAGTTATTTTCCATTCCAACACACTAGGTCTATATTCTTAGTTCAGTTGTAACCACTTATTGCTTTAAAGTATATGTTACTTATATATCGTCAGATTCTAATAGATTTCTTAGTCCATTATTTAACTCAGATTTCACTTATGTTATTTATTTTAAATTATCAAACTAAAAAAAGCCTGCCATTACAGCAGGCCCTTTTCCTTCATTATAGGTTCTAGTAGGAGCAACTTGCGTAGAGCCTCTTCCACCCACTTGCCATTAGATTGTGCCGTCTTCCACAGCTCAAGTGTGCGCTGTGCAATACTCTCCGGTGTCTCAGTAGCTCCTAATGTTGCAGCAACCGGCGCAAGATACATCAGCTTCATCCGTGCGGCTGCGTCCCATGTACCTCCTAGCTTGCTGCCAAGGTCTTGCACACGTTCTGCAATGGCGTAAGCTGCTGCACGTTTAGCACCTGATCCAGTACGCTGATACTCGACGCGCTCAGAGTACTCTTCCATAGACATGGTGTCAGCGACAGCTAGTTCGGCGTATAGTCGAGACCATGGAAACTTTAATCCGGGGCAGTATGGCTTATTAACACTGTCGATTTGATAGTGTCCAATGACCTGATGTGAGTTAAGTGGGATACGGATGCCATAAATGGTTTGAACCTGAGTTTGGATATACTTGTGCAGCCAGCAGGATGCCCAGAACTGCGTCTCGGTTAGATCACCATTGCGACCGTCATAGCCTTCGTGTTCGATGCTGCATGCATAACGGTTAGGGTTGCCTAGCAGTTGCTTTATGATTGACGCTGAGGGATTTAATATGCGTCCCTGTGTCCAAGCGTTGTCAGTCAGTTCCACGTACTGATGTATGTCACCGGCTTGGCTCACGCCGAAGTGTGAGGATGCGCTATTATTGGGATTGCTGAATGTATTGTACATGCTTCCCATGCTGCCAAGTGATATGTGATTGACGATTATCTTAGGTATCTGTCCATTGCGGCTGTCCTTACTGGGGACAATCTTTTTTACTATATTCATGCCGGTATCCTCCTAATGATAGTACTGGCTTTGATCATCAACACTTTGCTTGGTACTAGCTTTCTTGGGGCTAACCATGATGCCGACCACTGCAGCAATAGCAGCCGCACCATTGGCGATAGCATTTATCTGCTCGTCTGTAATCACATCAATGTTAAACGACTGCAGTATCAACTTAACGGCTCCTAGTACGGCCACTACGATCGGTGCTATGTTGTAATTTCTCATTAACGACAACCTCCTTTGATTGAATGCCACCTGTGATAATATTGATGATTTCTTTGAGTTCGTCTGATCCATGTTGCTCAATGTTTCTGTATCTCCACATGGTTCTACCCCCATATGGCGCATAATGCGCTCTTGGTTGTTCATAATGCGGCGCTGGTTGCCCATGTACGCCGTAACTTCATGGTCATCACTAAACATCCAGGGGAAGACTCGACGCAACCTGCGCTTCATCTTCCGCTGTTTGAGTATCAAAAAAACGACCGCCCCTAGTGATGATAAGGACAAGCCGTTTTTAAATAACACGCTTATTGTTTCTACTATAAAGTCGTACACTCGCCCTCACCTGCTCGGGAGTGATTAATAGTTTGTTGCGTATCTCTGGGCCCATCAACAATTCAATCAGCAGCAACGTATCGTCGTCAAAGTCGCTGTAACTGTGCTCTGATTTGTCGTATTCAATCATGTTCACCCCTCCACGAAAAAGGGACCTCATCGGGTCCCCAGTTCCTTCGATATTTCTTTCTTGGCCTTCTTACCAGCGTCTGTTAATGCCTTACCAGTGCGCTTAACTTTAGACTTCGTGGATAGGTCTGGTTTGATCTTACTAATGCGTTTAGCAGTCTCTTCGCCTTGGCGCTTGGAATATCGGCTAAATTGATCGCCAGTAAGCGCCTGTCCATCTATTTTTTTGCTAGGCACTCGTGGTGCTAGTGATTCGTCTCCCGTCTCTGTTATTAGGTCCACGATAAATTTTGCCTCTGGTGAGAGAGTGTAACGACTTGGGAATCCCGGATTGAGCATGATGTTAAATAAGTTATTGTCTTGGTAATGCTGCTTTGGCTTGCCTAACGTGTCGTATTGCCCAGGTAACGTTTGAGCGAGTCCAGGCACCTTAGCTTTGGCCTTGTTGAGCGACTGCTCGAATTTATCAGGAGAGTATGTTTCCCGTCGTTGGTTGTCGCCTATCTGTTTGATCTGGTTCATAAAAGTCGGCACAAAGGAGGACGGGATATCAGACAGAATATCCAGCAACTTATCTGTAACCGTTTGACCTGGATAGCCCTCTACTGCTCGTACAACACCTTGTAGCAAAGACTGCTCAGTCAATGTGTTAATGGCTCCACCAACGCTCTGATATGTTGCGCTACCAAGTCCAGTAACTAATGGCTGTCCATCCTTAGTATCATTCATATTTTTGTTAACATTGGCTCCAAGCGATACAGCAATTGATAATGGCTGCATCCAGTCGTAGTTGTACAGCAAGTCGCCCTCTTGTATCTTTGTACTGCTTGGATTAAATCCACTATCCACAAAGCGTTTAAGTGCAGTCATGTTTACTTGATACTGGCCTTTACCTGCTGATTTTTCCAACTCGCGGATGTCTCGGTCTTTGCTTGCTGAACCTGTTATTACATCATTGTCCATCAAGTAGTAACCTAGGCCGCTCAGTCCAAACGTACCAATAATTGCTCGAGATAGTGCCATAGTTGCTTCTTGTGGGTTTGGTTCAACATTCCTTAGCCATGGCTCGGCTAGTATCTTAGCACTACGCAGGAATCCAGCAGGACTATACTCAAGCGCCCTCATTAATATGGCACCTGGCGTCTTTGGGTACTTGAGTATTAAGCTCCCTAAGCCGAAATCTTTTCCAAGGTTAAGACCACGCTTGAATTTATGCATGCCCTTCGATATTAGGTTATTATCCTGCATTGTCACATACTTACCGTATTCGTCAGCCATCTGCATAATATTATCGTCTGCTTTAGAGATAAACTCCTGCACATACTCTTTGGTAGGTTTTAAGCCTCGGTTGATCGCATCTAACGTTGCCATCTCGCCCATGGTGTCATTATAGGCGCGCATATACGCTGCTGTATCAAACGACTTTAACGCTGCGCCTAGCGCCTTTTCCATGTACGTCAACGGGTTATACTTGCTTGTAAATGCTGGCGATGCAAGGTCATACTGAGTCTGTAGCCCATTAACGTTTACACCCTTCCATCCTGCCTTGGCACCTCTCATAAAGTTTCGCCAGTATTCGCCCTGGTTGTTGGTCCTAAATGTGACATAACGGGGACCACCTGTAAGCTTGCTACGTGCAATGTCAATAGGTGTCGATAGGATCTTGGACAGGCGCTCAGTCCGATACATTAATTCGTTACCAAGGACGTTACGGACCTGCGTCTTAGGGTTTAACAGCTGCCCGATCGTTTGAGCTGTGTCGATCTTTTTGAGCAGCCCAGGTCGATCAAGCGTCTGCAATATGGCCTGTAGATCCTGTGATGCGGTCGTTTTAGCCTCGCCAGACAATTGCGATACCTTAAATGCTATCTGTCGCATCTGTTCAGCCTCATCGCCTGATAGCTGATGTTTATTGATTACCTTATCTGTTAGACGTTCAGCCTGACTAATTGTGCTTCTTGTAATCTTTTTATTGGACAAGTCAAACGCTTCACGGCTGCGATCATATAACGATCGTAACGATGGTGCAATATCCTGTCCTAAGTCTTTGATCATCTCAGCAGACCAGTCCGCAAAGTTGATTGTACCTTTAGCCATCTTAGTAGCACCGATGATTGCATAGTCTGCCCAGATATCAAGCGGATTGGAGCTAATACGGATGCCTTTCGCCCGTAGTCTCTCCTTTGCTGCCTGTTCCTGTGCATCAAGGTAGGTTATAAGTGCTTCTTTAACTCGCTTGTCGCTAGGCTCATTTGGTGGTCGTGGATTCTTCGGCTTGCGGCCAGCGTCCTTAACAAACTGCTGAGCTTCTTCTATAAATGTCTTAACTGTTAAACTATCCTCTGGACTCAGCTTTTCGCCAGCTTTAGCACGGTTCATAATATCTATGACATTGTTTGATAAATCCTTAACTCCTGTCATCTTTTGCGCTGCTGCAGCAAGGTTGGTTAGGTCATGAGCCATGTTTTCAGATACAGTAACCTTGTCTACACCTTTTGGTATTCTCTCGTTCACACGCTGAGCAGTGCGCTGTGCATGTATCAATATACCTTCAGGGCTAAGACGGTTGTACATAGACAATGCTTGTATTGCCTGTCCTGCCTTTGTAGCCTCTGCTGCTGCCTTTTCTGCCACGCTCACTGCCATCTTATAGTTACCTTGCTGATTATAGTGATCAATCAACCGCTGAGCTGTAGCAGCCTTCTCTGCATCAAATTTAGTGTCACCAAGTACGTATGATGTAGCATCTTCCACGTTGCTATTTAATCGCCCATTAGCCTGACGCAACGTATCCGCATTCGTGATAGGCTGGTAGGTAGTGTCACCTAAGTTGTCTTTAAAACCTTGCGGTGTCTTATCACTACTTGATACAGTTCCTAAAAAGCCACGCTGTCTAGGTTGCGGCGGCGCTGGAGGCTCTTGTATCGGCTGCACTGTTGGCTCAGTACTCCTGCCGCGGCGCAGAAACTCAGGTATATCACTAACTTGTAGTTTTGAGCTGGCTTGATTGCCAGCATTATTTACACGTTCTCTAGCTGTAGCATAAAGGTCACGTTTGCTGGCATTAGGATTCTGCTGCTTGAGTGCTTTATACTCATCAATAACTCTTTGTTCAATACGCATTGTAGTCTCGTCCATAACCGGTGCTGCTCTATTTGTTCCCACATTTGCTTCTGGTCTACCTTCTGGCAGCCCACGGCGCGGTCCAGGTAACGCTAATATCTCATCGATCTCAGCAGCCGGCACCTTATTGCGCTGCATCAACTTTTTAATGCCTGATCCCAACGCACCAAACGCAAGATCACCAGCAGCACCAAACGCAGCTCCAAGTGCTGCAGCTCCTGCAAGCTGATCAACGTCTGATTCGCCACGCATAGCCGACTGAGCAACATTCTGGCCTGCACCAGCAAGTCCGCCCCGTACGGCCGTCTCAGCTACCTTTTGCCCTACACGCTGACCTGCTACTTTGCCTACTTGGTTAGCTATGCCTTGTGTAACCTTCTGCCCCATGTTGGTACGCATCATTGCATCAGCCTGCTTGTATGGTCCAGACAATAAGCTTGTACCTGGCATATTACCGGTTGCAGGGTTAGCAGCAAAGCCAGCAATAGATCCTGCCACGTCAGCCACTGTATCAACGGCTTTGTTACCTGTTGTCGGCTTAATCGCTGCCGTAGGTCCCACCATCTCAGCAGCTGCATGTCCACCTCGTGTTATAAACTGGCCTACTGGGTTCTCGTATAGCGCCCAGTCCACAGCTTGCAATAATGGTTCAGCAAACGTAGTCCCCTGTTTCTCGCGTGCTAGTCGGTTAACATCAGCCTGTGTGACTACCGTATTCTTGGCGCGGTCCTGTACACGTTGCTGTGCTGCACGATCACCCTGTGTTGATTTAATGAGATCAGAATTGGCGAGTGGGTTAAGACTCTGCACAGGCTGCTGTTGACTCATCATTTGCGGCAACGGCTTTGGCTGCTTTACTGGCGCTGGCGGTCCTAATCTTTCTGGTTTGGGCCTTGTGTCAGGAATTAATCCTAGATCCATCTTACGATTACGTACATGCTTCACAAATGGATCGTTTGGATCTGACTCAGGTTGTTGAACTTGTGGCATAGATGTAGGAAGGGATGGCACTCTGCCACCCCCTGATCGTAATAGTTCATCACGTTTTGCACTTACTGTCTTACTAAACGTATCAGATGTATCATTCTGACCACTTAATAGTTGTTGCCGTCTCTTCTTCACATATTCACTAAATGCATCAGCCAATAGTTTCACTCCCTGCCTGATAATGCACTGTAGAATTTATTTACTCCTGTTGTCCAGTACTTGTTTAATCCGCGCGGATCATTTGCAGCTCCTTGCGGTGCATATTTTCTCGCTATTGCATCAATAGAATTAAGTCCCTGATCGAAGTAATTCTTTTTTAGATTTCGTGCCATTGCATCAATTCCATCTTCAATGCTGTCAAACGTCATTAAAGATTGCCAATTAGATTTCGGGTCCATCATACCGCCAAGATTATTTTTATTACGTGCAGCATTAGATGTACCATTGCCTGTCTCGTGCATGGATATTGCAGCAAGTAAGGCAGGATCGATTCCATATTTTTTACCATACTTAGCAAATAAGTCGCCTGTATTGCTTAACACACCACCAAGAGCCCTATTGAAAGTAGCCCCACTAGCGTTTCCACCAGTGAGGCTACTCAGTTTTTTGGGATTGGTAATCCTGCATATGTGTAAAGCTTCTTCATTTCATTCTCAGGCAAACCAGACATGATAATAAAATCGTCGATCGATTGATGATTTAGCAAGTTTCCATCTTCATCTCGCTGGATCATACCTTTTATCACATTGTAGTAGTTGTCAGCAGTAGCCATCTTTCCTTGTCCCTTGTTATTCATCTGATACTGATCCATCATTTGACCATAAGAATCGTTGTCAAGCTGACGTTGGAACTGCGCTTGATCAAGAGCTATATTTTCCATCGCTTGTCTTGCTTGGATTGTAGGCGTTCCTTCAGGTATGCCAGTCAACTGAGACAATTCACTTGTTACATATCCTAATGACTGTGATGAAGTCCAAGCATTGTCTATAGCCCTTTGTCCGACGTCACTCTGTTGTTGCTGACCTTGCAATGTTAATGGGTTATTACCACGCTCAATCTGACGCTGATATCCAGAGTAATCCTTTTGCGGCGTTAATATTTGTCCGGACAACTGGCTCCAGCCCATCGCAGCATCATTATTTGCTTGCTGTCTTTGCACATCTAATTGCTGCCCTTGCAATGTCCGTAGTCCCGGATTGTTTTGACTTGCTGTGTTGTAGTTTACTACTGCTGCATACTGGCTAGGATCAACGCCTAATGCAAGCAACTTAGCACGGTATCCATTAGCTTGATTGCTTAATAGTTCGCGTTCCTGTGCTGTTATGCCTTTGGTCTCAGCTTGCTGTTTCAGCCTTAGTATGTTGTTGATCGCATCACTGGCCTCTGGTGAGACCCAGTTTCCTGTTAATCCTGCTTCTGTCACACGGTTATCAAAGCCTCGTTGATCCTCATTAGTGTACATGCCAGCTAATGACCCCATGTTTGCAAACTGTTGTTGGTCCTGATTTTGCTGATCAAGGTAACGCTGATATGCCTGTTGCATGAGCTGAGGTACAACCTCTGTCTCCACCCTGCCCATCTCTCCACTAGCTATCTCGCCCATACGATCGCTTGTAATCGTGCTGTTGAGTATGCCGCGGCGATTCATCTCTGCCTGAGCCTGTGAGTTGCCTACATCAATGTTAGCTTTTGCACGCTGTAAGGCAGCTTGATACGCAGGATCGGTTTCAATGGCATAAGAAAACTCTTTGTTGGGTTGATTAACTCGGTTCTTCATCCCCTCAAAGAGTTGTTTGGCTTCATCACTATACGATTTTGGTTGTGCTGCAGTTGTCGGTTGGACCATTGTTGTGTTCTGGCTCGGTGACTGTACTTGTGGTGCTTTGTATCCTAGATTCTGCGTTAAATACTTCTGTTGTGCAGATGTGTCCATACCCTGAAACTGCCGATTCTTGATCACATCTAGCGCCCTCGCCGTCTCGCTTTGTACATAGTTAGGGTTACTCGCTATCTTCATCTGACTTTGTGCTAGCCGACGTTTCATCTCGGTGTCTGAGTTGTTGTAATCTGCGCCACCATTTCCATATGGGCTAGGTGCTGGCGGCTTTGGCTTCGGCGCCGTTGGAACAGTTGGGACAGTCTTTTTGTTCGTTGTTTGAATCATCTCACACCTCCATTTGGGCATAAAAAAAGAGCCATTAAAAAAGGCTCTGTGACTGGCATTCTATTAATTACATTGTATCAAAGATGCAAAAAAGGTGCAATTATTTGTTCGCATATCGGTAAATTATGGTATGATAATAGTGACAATTAAATCGGTTAAGGGCGGGTGGCACATCTTCGGAGAAAGGAGGTCTAATTCCTTTCTAGGAGGTGATCGCCATGACAGTGTATGAAGCATTAACTCTAATGCTTGCATTCGGAACGTTCGTTGTTCTATTGCTGTCCTTCAATAAAAAGAAGTAACCCGCCCCCAGACCAGGTTGCAGGTTACTTCTTGACCTAAAGACCATCCGCTCTTAATGCGGTGATTGTCAGTGAGGGATCGTGTTCGCGCACGGTCCCTTATTTATTCTTATCGTAGCATATTACAATTTATACCTCAAAGACTATATGCAACGTGCGACAAAACGTGTCATATAGTCAATAACTACTCCATCACTTCTGCAACTCCGCCAGCTCAGCTTCGAGCTTCTTCACCTCAGCCTGAAGCACTTCAATATCTTTCTTCATATCTTGCATTGTTACTTTGAACTTTTCAAGACTAGAGGTCGTAAATACATATGGTGTATTATCAGTGTCATGGTAATAATATGAGTCTCTGTCATCACTTTTCTTTAAATTCGCGACAATGAATTCATTTTTAGTCAATTGTTCAGTTTTATCTGTGATTCTGTTCTTTAATTCTTTTATTTCTGCATTTAAAGTGGTAATTCTATTTTTATTTGCTGCTTCTTTCTCAGCTTTTTCTTGATCTTCTTTTGCTTTCTGAGCTAATTCTTCAGTACGTTGTCGATTAAATTCTTTCAATTCATCATTTGGCTCTAATTTGATTATTTTATTTTCAACTTTGACCTCCATCTGTAAGCCATTAGCTAAATCTCTAACAGGTAAGTAGCTTTTACCTTCGATGACTGCAGCCTCACCGATCTTCTTGCCTTGCAAGTTAACATCCATTGTTCCGCCCACCTCAAGTCCTACAAGTTTAGATGACGTTCCAAATGCTTGGGCAGAAAACATAAATAGAGCACCGACTATAAGTCCCATAACGAATTTTTTCATAGTTGCACCTCTCTACGTTTTTACCCACATTATACCATTTGTTTTTAGTTCTGGGTATGACTATGTGCAGGAATGCCCATCCATGTTACTGTCCCACCGCCTGCTACCATAAGTTGAGTTCCTGGTGCTATTCCTCCATTAAAGGATATTGACTGATCTGTCTGAATACCTTTAGCAGCAAAAGTTTGTGTAGCAGTTAAACCAGTCTCTTTATTCCTTAATCTATTCCAGTTTGGTACATCAACAAACGACTTTCCTTCAAGATATACATGTTCACCAGTTAAAATTATTTCCCTACCAAGCCCTGAAACTATTTGAATTGCAGCAGAACCAAATAATCTATATGAGTCTCCAAAAATAGCATGATAATATGATTCTGTTGAGCTAAACAACCCAACATAAGGTGAACTAGTTTCAGTCCTATATGTCCCAATCTCCACCGACTGAGTAGGAGACTGGTACGCACCAAACAGATCTTTCTCCGGATCCATGACTACTTTAGGATATGCACTATCCTTGGATTGTATGGTGGCCCCTGTCATTTTCACCTTGCCATCGGAGTTAACTGTAAACGTGTCATGTGTGCCATCGTTGACAGTTATGCCGTCGTTTTCAATAGTGACTGATGCGCCTCCATTGAGTTCAATGTACAGATGGTTGATGTTCTTCCAGTCGATGTTCTGCAGCAGCCAACTGAGCTCCTTTGACATCTTAGCCACGGCATTATGTAGCTGCTCTACACCATCCTTACTATTTGGATCAATACTATTTACATTAGGCATGTTGACAGCTGCCACATTAGTTCCCCCTTTTGGACACTTCTCGTATGATGCGATGGATTTTCACCTTTCCGGATCCGATGAGTTTGAGTCTAAACCACGTTTCAGGCGTGCGGACGATGACCGGTATACGCATGGACTGTATCTGCCCCGTACCGTTAGCCTCTGTCTTAACGTTTACCCATGTTCCGCCTTCTGTGCCGCCTGCATAGGCCACTGATAGCGTGGAGCCTACTTCTACGTCTGCGACGACCCAAAGCTTGTGTATGGCCTTTCTAACTGTCTCATCACCATCACTAAACGGCTTCGTCTCGATACTCCAGTTGATCACAGCACCATTGTCTGTTGTCCCACCCATACGCATGATCTTTCCATCAAGCGTGCCAAAGTATAGTGTCTGGCCGTCAAGAAAATATGATGTAGCAACATAACTCTCAACCCACCATGCACCAGTCTCAACGTCATGCTTCAGGGTCACATTAGGCATCGTGTTAGTACCTGTGACTAATGTCAGGTAAATAAAGCGCCCATCAAAGCCAGCGCAGCAATGATGGGCGTATGTTAAGTTAATGTTTCGCATGTAATGCTTGGCGTTGTCGCTCATTTTAACAGGTGTTGTGCCGCCTAAGTAACGGTATAAGCCATCAACTCCGAGAAAGTATAAGCCATATTTGGTTGGTAATATAGTGCGATCAGATACACAACCACCTTCTACAGGATCGTTCATTTCGAAATTAGTGCTATCTTGTCCAAACAACTCGTATATCTTGTCACGTTTGAACAGGATTACATGACCAGCAAACGTAGTAAGTCCTGTCGGAAGCAATCCGTCTGCTGACTCAATTGTGATTTTACCTGATCCAGTGTACTTATTGGTGGATGTCCAGTCACTAGCAAGCCTTAGAGCTGAGAATGACAGCAGGTTATCATTACGGTTCGCAAGAAAGAACCGGTTAGCATGCGTCGTCATAAACGCACTGTTAGCTGGTGCACTGCCTAGTGTGGTTAATGTGCTGCCGTCATATTCTCGCAACTGCAGCGCTCCGTCGATGAAATATAACTTCGATCCGTCAAAAAATTGTGCTGAGTCCCACAGTCGGTCATTGTTAATGTCACTATACTCATACACTGCCACCCAAGACGATCCAGAGAGCTTGTACAGGCCTTTACCATTACCACAGTACAATTCACCCTTAAACTTAAACAGGCGGTTAATATATCCTGTGTGTTGGCTGTGAAGCGTGTATCCCTCGCGAACCTGTACAGTTGGGTAAAGAGAAGAATCCATATTGACCACAGACGTTGTTTGGCTGTCCTTGATCTCTATGGATTCTACGGATTGATTGAGGCCGTCGGCCAGTGTTACTGTGACCGGCTTAGTTTTTTCTGGAGACGATGTCCAGTATTGCATGTGATCACCCACCCAACAATGTAGTATATAAGTTGTCCGCCATCAGTCTGTAGCCATCATCGTTAGGATGAACACCATCACTCAAAAATGAAGAATTGTTGTTAAATAACTGATAGTTATCAATCACAATGACTTTTTCACTGATACCAACATTTCTTATCATTTTGACAAGTTTCTGAAAATAGTCATATGAATCACTGGCGTACGTTTGAGGATATAACTCATGTACGTTATACACAAAGTTTGGTGGAATACATAAAATCGGTATAGCATTACTATTTTTAATGAATTTAATCATGCTGCAAATATTTGATTGAGCAACCTCGAATGTAGTTCTTTTATTGTTGTCGTATCTTGCATTGTTTGTACCACATGAAATCAGAATAGCTTGATACTTATATGGATCTTGGTTCAGATAATTTCCGAGTTCTATCATTACTTCCGTTGTATTTAGACCACCAATTGCAATATTTGTTATATTCAAATCTGGGATAACATTTCTTATCTTAGTACCGAATATTGATATCCACGTTTTATCATTTGAGCTTGCACCAATACCTAATGCAATGCTATCTCCTGCAACCAACATATCCTTGATATCTAATTTAAAATCGTCATACTTCCACTCTTTCATACAAAAGTTAGACAACTGAGAACTGCTATTACCAGGCATACTTGACGGTGGAAGTTGTATCCCAAATAGGCCTACATTGGAATCGTTAGACCCTACATACTCCAATACTTTTTTGCCATTAACAAATACTTGTACATAAGAGCCATAGAACTCTACTTCTAGGTTGATATTAGTATTGTCTTTTAACATAGCACTAGGGTCTATGAGCGTAGTCTGTGCCAAGACATTTAGAGAGCCATTCGTTGTTTTTGATATGATCACTTTGTTTGCATTCGAAGAATAATTACCTGCATAAAAGTGAGCACTGTAGTAATCTTTAAAGGAGTTTCCTCTGAATAAGATACCAACATAGGTGAGATTTTCATTTGATATAACAGGATTCTCCCAAATCAGCGATAGCTTACCATCCTGCATTTTGTAGTTGTTCCACAGACTATTTGTAACGTTCTCAGGGTTAATTTTAAGTTTGTTATCTTGCACGACCCAATCTTTGTTCTTTACCCCAGTATCGTCTGTTGGGTACCAGTTCCTCAGGTCGTTGAACGTATCAACAGACGTCATGATTTTATATGGCAGATATATTAAGTTCATATTTTTGCTTACACCAATTTGATAAATTTCCTCTGCAAATCCTCCTACAAACTTGGAGTTATCGCCAAAGAAATAAATACCCTCATAATCTGACAATTGAGTTACATAGTAATCGCCATGTGGGAAAAAAATTGTACTTCTGTTTTGTGACTTAGCCAATGATACTAGCGCTTGAAGTTGGCTTGTGACATTTGATCCATCTGGAAATACACCATATGCAGTTGCAATATAAAATGCATCCCCAAACATTCGTTTGTTTAGTTCACCGTTCCGGTATTGTGCAGCAACTAATTGACTAGTATGGCTCATCTACCACACCCCCATTACATCTTCGATTACTGGGTAATCAGGTGTCTCATCATTTACTTTATTAAACTCATCAATGATACCGTTGTATCTGGCTGCAAAGTTGTTGACCATTGCGATATCATTAAAGCTTTCGCAAATCTGCACAAGGGCACCATAAATCAGTAACGTGTGAAAGTCTGCATCCAAATCCGGTTCTAATGCTAAGTCAGATGTCGTAAGTTTTCGCGGCTCTCGATTATAGAACACTACCAGACCGCCTGTGCTGTCCTCTGATGGTGTTGGATAAATACCTAAATCATCACCATCGGTAAAGTAATAGAACGGCACGTTGGCACCTTTTTTTACGTCCTGATAGATGTACTCTTGATCATTGACCAGCACATCAATTACGTTTGATCTAGCACATGGTAGTGGATAAGCAAATACGTCCTTTAGTATGTCGTACCCCATCATAGTATTGATGCGGAACGTCGTCCTGAACAACTCTTGTTGTACTATGTTAATCTTGCGAATCACGCTGTTATTGGGTAGGTCATGTGAGTATTTTTCTTTTATCTCGTCAAGTATCTCTTGTAACGTCATAGTTTCACCCCTTAATAGACAAAAAAGCCCCATTACGGGGCCTTTGTCACATTACTTGATTTCCTTATCGGTACTGTTCATGCGTTTCTCGACTTTCCGAGTTCGTTCATATGAATCTCGGTATATTTCTGCAATTACTTTTGGAACCATTGTTTCTTTCCCGCGTTCAATAGGCCAGAACACACCATTAATTCCTACAACAACTACCTTATCGTCCTCATTAACAGGATCTTCGGGTATGTGAATTGGTACTTGTTCCATTTCTTTAAGCTGCTGTAGAGTAGACTTTTCAGCTTCCTTCGCCTTTTGCTCTTCGTTTTGTTCATCAAATTCTATTTGTTTAGCCATTAATAATCCCTCCTAAAAAGTAAAGGAGCCCGAAAGGACCCCTCATTGTTATCTATACAGATGCGCCTGACTCATATCGTAAAATGGCGAGTTCTTGCAAGCGGACTGCTGTAAATGCACATTTCCAAGCGATAGTGTTGAATTGGTTCATTGGATCTGCACTACCTGCACTACCTGCCGTATGGACGATGATATCTGGCTTACCACTTCCATTAATATCAGCCAGTCCATAAGCTCCACGTCCCAAGAAAATAGTACCGTATACATCAGCACCAGTAGCACCAGCACCATCAAATTCTACACCATTGTCTACTTCGACAAACCAGATGCCATACATCTTTCCAAGCACGCCGTCCATCCAGTGTTTTGTGTTGTTTTCGTTATTAGCCTTTTTCCACTCATCTGTTTGCATTAGGTCAGAAGCTACATCTACATGGATCAGAGCCACATAACCTGTACCAGCTCCGTTAGGCAAGCGAATAGGCTTAACTCTTGCTCTGCGCAGCGCTCTACGCGCTTTGATTACATCTGCCATAGTGATCTTGTCGGTAGCAGCTATAGTAGCACGAGACAGTTTGCCGTTTGCATACATAACATTTGTTCCTGCAGATAATACATCACGAACAATCAGGTCCATGGACTGACCAGCGTTTTCTCCCATAAGACCAGCTGTTTCTTGCATCAATGGATCATAACCGGCCAGATCAATAGGATCAGAAATCTTCGTCCAACTACCATACCATTTAACGGTTGCGTTGATCGCTGTGATGTTCAGGTCCACTCCATCTGGTGTTGTTCCCTCTGGCAATTCAGTTTTAACTTCTGCCAAGCTATTCAGTCGACGGAAGTTTGTAGTTGCACCTTTACGTTTTGGAATATTCTTTTTTTCACCGAATTCTGTCCAGTGCAACTCTGGAATAAGACGATCAAGCATTTCATCCTGGAAAAATACATGTTGTTCCGCTGTAAGTGCGTTGACACCTGAACCTGAGTTATAACCTTGAACGTTAGTTGGCATGAATAATCATTCTCCTTTTTTACATCCGTCGTCTATTTTGCTCTCTAAAGGTTTTTTTCTCTGCTGCTGACATAGCAGAGTAACCAGATGCTTGTTCTGGCGCATCAGCCCCGAGAGCACCTGTAGAACTGGCGGCGTTTAGTTGTAAATTGCGTATTGTTTCGTTTTGCGCTTCTAACTTTGCAGCGTTCAAGCGGTCCTCATACGATGATATTTTGTATGCGTCCTCTAACGAGTAACCGCGACTTGATGCTAGTTCGAATGCTGCTTGCTTGTACTTATCAAAATCAGGATATACGCCAGATAAACGCTGTATATCAGCATCAATACTGCGTATCATCTCTTGCTCTTTAATCTCTTTTAGCTGCCGTTCATACTCGCTTAGCTTCTGGTTTAGTGGCTGTAGGTGATTGCGGATAACTTCCTCATCCACGCCCAACTTTTCAGCCTCTTGTTGTATGCGACGTTCCGTTTCAGCTTGTTCCAGCGCTGCCATGTAGTCATCTGGGTTGTCATAGCCATAGTATCGTGCTGTACGATCCACCATTTGTTGGTATCGTTCGGCTTCCTTTGCTCGTTCCGATACCTTGTCATAGTTAAGGCCTTTTTGTACCCATGTAGACACTTCTTCGTCAGCGATAAAACGGTCTTCTTTGTTGTATTTAACAGTTATACCTTTGGGCTGCTCCTGTGGTGGGGATTCTTGCCCGTTATCGGTTGGCTCTGTAAACTCTTGTTGTGCCTCAACTACTGTATTTTGTTGCTCATAACCGCTTTGGTTGGCGGATTCTTCGTACATGTTAAAACCTCCTTGCGCTATGGTTGGCGCAAATTTTATATATAGAAAAGGCCCATTGGAATCTCACCAAGGGCCTGTTACATGCCAATCTCTGGCATCATATTAGGTTGTTGTACAGCTTCAGGTGGCACACCTTGTGGTGGCGGTGGTGCTATCATAGCTTGTACGAACTGTAATTGCTGTTCTGGCGTCATTGCTGCAAACTGTTCCTGCTCTTGTGGTGGCATTTGTGCAATCATCTGCTCAATCATGGTCACGATACCTTTTTTCTGCTCCAACTCCTTCATGAGTCGGTCGCGATATGGAACAACCGTCTTAGGAGCATAGCGTAAGTATTGCTCGTAATTGATATCTCCCCTAGCTCTCGCCTCATTAAGGCTAGAAAGAACTAAAGACTCACTATATGTTGATGATGGTCCAACATCAATCTTAAGATCAAACTCAACGCCACGGTATGAAGATCCATTGAACTCTGTAGCATACTCATCCCCATTATTGTCCTTTAAAATAACTTTTCGTGGCAAATTGTATTTAACCTTCCAGAAGTCCTCCCATATGCGTCCAATATCCTCAATTAGACTGTAAAAACGCCGCTTAATGGACTCAATTGGTATAGCAGCAGCCTTTTGGAGAAGCATAATTGCAGTGGCGTTTAGATCGGCAGATGGTGCTTTACCAGTGGCAGCTTCATCAGCGCCAGACATCTGCCGTGTATAAGAAACTATTGCTTCAACCAATCTCATAGCCTGACCTGATGTTGATCCTGGATTCATGAAGTCAACTCCAACGCTACCTGGTGGTGATCTATCCTCAATCATCTCACCAATTGCATTGGTAATTTTGCTTGGGTCAATAGCCCCAGCCTTGTAACGCAACTTAGGAAATCCTGTATTCTGTGCAGACATCAATTCCATTGCAAACATTAAATTGATAGCTTTCTGATTCGGGATCAAACCTTCTGTATCTCCGATTCCATGTATAGATTTCTTACGTCTTTTCCACTGCATAATAGCTAATGGATACCTTGTGAGACGTGTATTGATTGGCTTTTTTATGGTCATACCACTTGCTACCTTACAAAAATAAATATTACTTTCACCAGTTTCTTTATCCTTGCCTTTCCAGTATTTCGTGAACACTGTAACTTTTCCATTATCATTTAATTCAATCTTCGCCATATCATAGCCCTCATCTTGTGTATCTTTGTCAGGCTTGATCTGGGCCACCATTTCTGTAGACAAACCATTTGATCGAGCGTAATCCTTAACAGCCTTAATATCTTCTCTGCTACTTACGAGTATATATGGCTGTTTTTGAACGTTTCTCTGTTGTGGATTTCCAAAAAATACATTTATGGGATCAAGTATTTCACCTTCCATTTCACCAACCCATAAATATTTATTACCTCCTTTGAGATCATTGTCCCAAAAGTAGTGCCATATTCCCGTACCTGTGTTTGCTGCTATCTGTAAACCTTCTTCATTCATTTCATCCTGTTTGAGACGTTCCCAAGTTGATGCAGAGTAACGGGAGAATAACTCTCCATCATCATCTTCATCCTGTTGCGGATCCCTCTCTTGAGTTGAGTAAATCATGTTAATTTGCTCACTCATAACATTAGCTACCTTGTGATCTTCAATCATTTCTATGATGTTAAAGACAGGTCGAGGTAAATGTTTATTACGAGCAGTTGGTTCTGGCCACTGATCACTAGCTTTAAATCTCTCATACTCAGGCCATTTTGTTAGGAACCCTACCCTTCGGAAGTAACTCGTTCCCTCTTTGTGCTGCCTTTCTATTTCACCAGCTAGCTTATCGACTACAACATTGTCTTGCATCTACTCACCTGCCTTCTTAGCTGCACCGAAAAGATAATCATGCAAATCATTCTCAAACTCTTGTTTCTGCGCACCAGTGAGTGGCTGGGCGTCACCGATAAAGATACGCATCTTCTCATTGATGAGCTTGATCGTATCTGCTTCAAGGTTCGGTAGTTTGAGTAGTTCTCCCAGTCTAAGTGCTTCATCCATCGGTTGTTTCAACCTCCTTCAATCCAACTAAAAAGCTAAAATCCAGAGGGTCAATATTCGCTGAGAAGTGGCATATATCAAATTCAATGATTAAATCGGCAATGTTTCTTCCTCTTTCCTCTAAAGATAGCTTAGCCTTTTCATAAACTTCTTCTTTCCTTCTTTCAACATAATCTGATGACTCATCAGGCATATAGCGTCCCCAACTCAGATAAGTTTCATTTAATTTTTCTATCATTTTATCGCTAAATTCAGTATCTTTAGGCCATCTATCTACCATGACACATACTCACCTCCGCTAGGTTCGTCCGTCCGGAATGGGAACGGTGTGACTTGCTTGTTAGACTCTGGTATATCACCACTAAAGTAAATAAATCTGTTCAGTGCTTGAGACATAGCATCCACTTGGTCATCGTGTTTACCGTTAGGGAAGCTCGCGGCCTCCTCAACAAAGTCATGTATCCATTCTGCTCGCCTTGGTAGAAACACATTGCCACTCTCTATAAACGCCGATACAGCGTTAACACGGGCAACCTTACCACCCTCAGGGTTAATAGGTATGATGCCGCCTATCTCGCTGTGTAGCGTTGATATGATGGCAGAACCATTCGCCTTATCCTCAATCAACTTCCAAGCTGCATCGGGATGCTTTATGTGCATGTTTCGTATTGACTGTACAGTCGCCTTGAAGTTCATCCTTGCCCGTACCTGATCGATAAGGTACATGTTAGCCCTGTTCTTGCCCCATACCTGTATAACAACAAAGTCGCTGTCATCGTTGTCCTTAAACGCAGCATCAATGCTTATCAACTTAGATGCAATCGGCGGTAACACATCGTAATACTGCCACCAATCGCGTTTGAGCATGTTACCTTCTTGAGATGTAGGACGCCCCTGATACAACGCATTAAAACTGCTTGGATATGTCTTACGTACTGCAATAAAATCGTAACCATATTGTTCAGGCCATAACGGTTCACCCGGCGCACGTCCTAACTGGTCGTACTCCTCAGCCTCTAGTGGGAGGTTGACTATCTGCCATGGTAGTGGATTCGCGTACTCAGGATTTCGTAAACGCCCGCATAAGTCGTCTTCATGCCAGCGAGTCATGATGATGATAACAATAGCACCTGGATGGATACGAGTAGATAGCGAGTCCTGCCATTCTGCCCAATGCTTGTTCCTGATCGTCTCGCTGTTTGCTTCCTCGCGGTTCTTGATCGGGTCATCGACGATGATACAATCACCCCATGAAGAACCCGTAACGCCAGACATAATACCGCGAGATATCATACCTCCACGAGTCTTTTTACCATCCTTTGATATCGCCCACTCACTCTTAGAGCGTGTATCACCTGCTACATCAATTCCAAACAACTCAGGACCGTGCCTTTCAACTTTGTCCTTGTTCTTGCCACCAAACTTCTCAGCATAACCCTCGTTATAGCTTATCTCGATTACACCGTGGTCTGGAAAATGTCCTAGGAAGAAGCTCGGTAACGTCTCAGTGATGTGCATCGACTTACCATGCTGTGGTGGCATCGATATCTGGATGTACTGTATCTCCATCTGTATCTCGCCAGCAAACATTTTCTTTCGTTTCACCATTGCATCATTCAGCATGCGACATACATATTCACCATGCCTTGTGTATCCATACATGCCAGCGTGAACGTATTTTACATACTCATAATAGTCATTAGCTGCTTGGTATCTTTCCTCGTCCTCAAGTAGCTGCAGGAGCTCCAATTCCTCGGCGGCGGTTAAGCTCATCTATTCTCGCCCTCCTTTCATCTGGAGTCATGTCAGATAGATCCTGCGTTGTGTTGTTTAAGCCACCTGATAGACCAACTTCCTGTTTGTCTCTCCACGCTTGTGGTCGTCTGTTCTTCAGCCAGAATATTTGCGCTGTTGTGTCTGGTTGAACTTCTTTGGTTACTCGCTTTGTTTCAACCAATATATCTATTGGCCCTTTTTCTTCATCAATGACTGTCTTTAATTCTTTGGTAACTTCGTCGTATTGATAGCCAAGTGCTCGTTTTAATAATGCATTCTCTACCTCTACGTCAACGACTTCTTTCCCTCTTTTTAAGGCTGCCGAAAGTGCCGAGTGCTTCTTTATGTAGTCTCTCAATGTGGAATAAGCTATACCAAGGTTTTTTGCTATCTCCTCGTCTATTACCCCATCCCTTGCCCAAGCTTCTATAAGCAGGAGTTTGGGCTCGACATGTGAATAGTATTTTCCTTTCTCTTCTCCTGCCATAATGTTCACCTCCAGATAAAATAAAAAGAGCAGCATCATATGCTACTCCTCAGGATCATATTCTATTAACCAAACTCCATATTCATACTTAGCCTTTAATCTTCCATCTTCACACATGCGCTGAACCGTGCGAATATTCATACCTGTTCGTATTGCATATCCTTTTACAGTGGTCACACAGTCCAGCGGAGTTACTTTTTTTCGATGTAGATTGTGTTACCCATTCCATCTTCCCAACCGTTCACATCGTCGCCTGCGTCTAGATCAGAGATGATTTGTTCCATGGACTCCATATCTGGAGGTACGATTGTAGCAACTACTTCACCATCTTGGATAACTTCGAACTGGTGTAAATCGTGATCCATTGCTGCTTCTACTACTTCGTAACCTTCGCGTGTCCATGTCTTCATATCATTCTGCCCCTTTCACCTCATCCAGTTTATCTGGCTTATCGGTGTCGTATGTACGACTTGTTAATACCAATATATAATACTGTCGTACATACGTCAATAGGGTTTTAAAAAATAGTTTCACATTCTACAAAATAAAAACAACAGCCCATCTCGACTTGGACTGTTGTCTGTATAGAAGCAATGTGACCGCCGACTGCGCATTTAGCTATCTGACGGTCATCATGTACTCCTGATAATTTAATTCTAGCATAGACTACCGTGCACATACCGTGCATTTTCCGATTATTAAGAAACTTTTTTTACTTTGTCGAGGTTGATAATCTCAGGTTCATGAACAAACTCTAATGCTATTGCCAGCTTCTTCAATGCCTTGCGGTGCCACCTGCGTATTGTAGATTCATCTACGTCTCTAATCATAGCTAGCTTATGTTGTAGTTGAGGATTTCTGTCCAAATAGTGTCCTTGAATAACGAATCTCTCATCATCTGTAAGCACTTCATTTACTGCTCCATCTATCATTGTCACTATATATTCATATTGTCTATAATCAAGACTACTTTCGAATAGACTGCCTGAACTTAACCCAACTGGTGGACGTGAACCGTAAGACAATCCTCTTGGCATTCCTACACGTTCATCACTTACAAATGGAGCTATTCCATTTTTAATTGCGTAACAGTAGCTCCTGTAGTTCTTAAGAATTCGCTTTACACGTTCGTTATCCATATATTATCCCTCCTCTGTGTGGAGTAAGGACGGCCTAAGCCGCCCCCTTAATACCTGCTAATTGCTCCAGTTTGCTGACACGGCGTCTCATTTCTTCCTCAAACGTTTCTGTCTCTCCATCCATCGCCACACTAGATCCTGTTTGATCCAGTCCGTTGACTGCCCCCTCGGAGGGTATCACGGGAATAGGAAGACTGCTTTCAACCAGTTTAGCGGCTTCTTCAGCTTGTCTTTTAGCTTCGGCTTCTGCCCGAAATCGTTCTGCCTCTTCGGCTGTGACCTCCCGATACTTCCCTTCTCCCATAAACGAGAATTCTATATATTCACCTGTTTCTACTAGTTCTGCACCATATCTTGATCGTAAATTATCTAATGGTCGTTTATTAATAATTGCTGGCCTGTTATCCTTCCAACGTTTCATGTATTCTGACAAGTTTGTGTTGAGGTTAGTGTCTATGACCTTAACTGCTTCTTTAGCATCGACTGCCTTTTCGTTACGAAGGTCATCAATTTGACTCTTCAAACGTTCGATCTCTGCCGCAGCTGCATCCCGTTTGTTACCTGTTTCCTCTAGTTCTAGTCTCACAATAGATATTTCCCTGCGTAGCTCCGCATTTACGCTAAATACCTCATCATGACTTTTCTTCAACTGTTCATTCTCTTGTTGTTTTATCCATAGTTTTCTATCATATTCAGCTAGTTCTTTTAATCTCTGTTTTTCTCGTTCGGTCATCATCATTTTTATAAATATACTTACTGCTTGATATGCTGCCTCTGCACTTTTGTTATCCTCGTTTAAAAACATGTGCCGTAATGGGATACCATCGATCTCCATCTCATCCATGGCACCAGCAATCTCGCTAGAAGCAACCTCTAAACGTTGTGCTTGCTCAATGCTCTGTATCTGCTCGTTAAGTGCAGCTATTTTGCCATCGTCCTTCAGGGCTCCACGTTGATACTCTGCGTTTAACTCATGCCGTAGGTGTTCTATGCTGGACTTCTTCTCTGACTCAATTTGTGTTCTCAAAATCTCCACTGCAGCTTCATCTCCGTTCATTACTGCCATTTGTAGCTGACTATTAAGTTCATTGAGTTTGTTCACGTTTACGCCTCCTAGTTTTCGTATCCGAATACAATGATTTATGGTTCTATTATACCACAAATTGTTCAATAAAACCTTATTTTTCGTCGTTTTACTCATTAATTCTCTATAATTCTTTCATTATCAACAATTTATCACCAGAGCTTCTACACGCCTTGTGGTGACGTTTTTGCACTCGCACGAATGTTTCATCATCTAGTATTCGTAAAACGCCACACACCTGCTCAGAATCGCTCACAAGCACATAATCACGTCCTGCCTGTATCCAACTCCCATATAGCCAACTATGCTGCATTTTCGTTGCTCAACTCTTCTACCTCGATTTCGATGCCTGGTATGAGTGCGTATCTCTTTTGTGACTCCACCATCACTACCTGATTATCGTCCTTCCAGAGGATGCCGTTGGCTGCGTCGAACACTCCCTTGATGAGATTGTCTATGTCTGGCTTTTTGGCACAATGTTGACCTACTAATGCGTGTCGGCGCTTGTGTGTCCAACTCTCTGGTATCAACATGTGGAATGTAACCTTTACCGCTATTGGACCTAATTTAGCTGCTGATACGGTCTGACGCATCTTATATGCTATCTCTTGCTTGTAGTTGAGGTATCGTAGTGCGTTAGGGTCCATGTACTTACCTTTCTGAGTCATCCGTACGGCTCCCATTGGCTTAATGTTGATCCTCATGCTACGTCTCCTCTCTTCCTGCGATGTTTGTTAGGATTAGGGTTGCGAGGTCCGTGATTGGCCCAATCTTCATCTGTCATCTGGCCTACAGTTAATGATTCTTCTGCCCGTCGCATTTCTGCGCGATCCAATTTAATAATATTGGGATCAAACGGACGTGCTGTGTGACGATATAGTTTCATGATTTTACTCTCCCTTCGAGTTGATTTATTCATTCTTGGTGTCTATCTATCTCATCTTGGTAACGTGCTTTTCTAGCATTGCTCTTGGCCATCTTGCGACAGTTTGCTAGGATCGGCATCATACGCCGGTATATACCCAATCTAGTAAGCGTATCATCGTCCACGGCTTAGCCTCCTTAGCTGCTTTGGTATGTAGTGCCGGCATGTCCAGTACAGTGCCCATGCGTTATCCATGTATATCACCTCATAGCTTGTCTGACTTGCTTTCAGGGCTTCTCTCTAACAACCACCTGTATATCATCTTAATACCTTGATCTACTCCATCGCCTGTATTTCTCCATGTCATTACCTCAGTAGCTTCTTTAAGCATCAACATTAATGAATCGTACTTTTCTTTAATATCATTTGCTCTCTGCTTCTCTCTGGCTGTCTCTTCGCAGGCTGTTAGGTATTTACCTTTCCAGTACCGCGCATCGATTTCAAGGCTTATTACGCGTTCTCTGAGCTGTTTAACATCCTGTAGCCAGTATGCCAAGACATCTGTATCGTCTCGTATCTCTCCATGCATGGTTTTTATCGGAAGAGGAATGTTGCATAATGTTTTACCATGTCTCATTATTTCTACGTGTTCCCAATCTTCTTGCCAATCACGTTCAGGTTGCTTCTCCGACTCCCTCCGATTATCCCTTTCTTTGAAATCATCCCAAAACTCATTTAATGTTGGCATTTGTATCTTCTCCTTTCAGGAGGTGTGGGTGCTCGTATATGTTGCCTATGACAGTGATATTCATAAGATCGTCTAACCATTCATTTCCGTTGGCGCAACGAACAATAAATCCCGATCTTTCGTTATCCCATTCCACTACTCCACGACAGTGTTCATAATCCTCGATGTCACCATGTTCGCTTCTAATCGGCTCTATCCATTCCAGAATGTCGCCCTCATACCCTCGATCATTATCACCTGTGTATTGTCCTACTGTTTCGGGATCTACTTGTATAAGTTCGTTGTCCGTCCATACAGTACAATCATCAGCAAATGACCGTATTTCAAGCTCATCTTTAATTTCCATGATCCAACAGTTTGAAAATACAGGAGGTTCCCCACATCCGACTTCATTATTCATTCTTATTAAATTGCCATATACCCACTCACCGTTATCAATCTGTTTGCCTCTAAACTTGATTGGTCTACTCATCCCTGAACCTCCAGACTAAGCACACTTCCAATTTTAACGAGTTTGTCATTGTCAGCAGCTGATAACCAAAACGTCCCTTTGCCATCCGTCATTTCAAAATGACCTTTACTGTTTTTTCTGACAAAAATGCCGATCCGTCTTGGATTTTCGTGGCTGGCGTAGTCGTTCTCAATAAGGTCTCCAAACTTAAAATTGTATCTTGGTTTGATAGCTCTACTCATCCCCTAAGCTCCCTTCAACACTCGATATGCAACCCCAAGCGCTTCACCCATTGCATAACGTTCTGGAATTCTTCGTATATACTTGTCATATAAATCACGTTCAGCAAAGTGTAATGAGTTCATTAGTTCGTCCCTGCCGCACAGATGTCTTCCCATAAGCTTGTCACAATAGTCTTTATACGCTTCTTTGTGATGAAACCCTAACAGTTCCCAAATCTTCATGATATGTCTTCTGTGCTGGCTGGCTGTGTACGTCTTTATAATCATTACAGCCAGTGCTTTATTTTGACTCGCTCTCACATAAAGGTCTTTGTTAAACTCCCGTCGTACTGTCTTGTACTTGCGTTTGATTTGTTTACTCATCCTCTAAGCCCTCCAACTCTTCCATTCTGTCGCACCCCAAATCAGAATAAACGCAATTGAAATCCACAATTCATTCATTCCTCTGTACCTCCTGACTCCATCATGGCTAATATAGCTGCTTTGGTGATGGCTTCTGGGGCTGTAATAAAAATCTCGTGTCGATATGGCCTGAATGGTACTTCACCAAACCTTGCGTAATATCTTTCATAATGAAACTCAAGAACGAATGAGTTATCTATTCTTCCCCTGCTAAGTTTATCTACTAATTCAAATGCTGCTGAAATATCTTCTGAATACCGTTTTGGATATGTCGACAGGTCCCCGTACTTAATCCATCCGTTTCGATGAGTATTGACCTTCGCCCCCATCACGATAACTCCAGCTATCTCATCCAGTTCACTCCCTGCTGGCATACTCAATATCTGCTCTCTTGTATACTGTGTCATGACTCTTCCTCCTCATCTTCAAAATCATCATCTGCGAATTTCAGAGCATCCATAATATCCAATACTTCCCCGCCTTCTAACGCTTCAATAAGATTATCAGGCAACATCTCGTATTCGAATGATTGATCTAATCCCCTACTTCCGTATTCAGTTCTTACATACCTTTTTGTATACTCCTTCCCTTGCCAGACAAGTGTCTCTACATATCCGTCGCTAGTAATTTCGGTTTTAAATGTGTTTGTCATGACTCTGTTACCTCCCCTAGAATCTCGTAATCTACAATTTCTGCATCTTCATAGCGAGGGCTTTCAAAACCTTCATTAAAACTTTCTATCTTGCACCCTAAGTTTTTTAGACTAGACACAATATCAGCTGCCGTGTAAGCAATTGCCTCTGCCTTGTCAAGATATTCGTCAATTGTTCCTGGAATGCCGTCTGGAATCTCAACAATTGCAGCTTTCCGATATTTCAATTCCTCTTCGATTACAATTTTCACTTTAGCCATTTTATATTTCCTCCCCTAGAGAATCTCAACGCTATACTCTTTAGATCCGTTTTTTGTGATCTGATGTATGGTTACCTTCGCTATCTTGTTGTGTACTCCAATCCGCTCACATATAAGTTCTTGTGCTATTTCTACGGTTGGTAACAAGCACTCACCATCCAAGTCCATCGTATAATCATCAATTTCAAAATTGTAAAAGAATGAACTGTCACTCCCGTATACTACTGCGTACACAATCATTAGCTTGTTACCTCCCCTTTATCCCCTTGTATGCGTTGTATGGCCGCCTCAGCGTTACAACATATTTCTATTAACTCAGCATCACATGGTCTATATGTGGTAAGTCCCTCGTTCCACCACTCGTCTAGTTTGGTAAGTACGTTTAGTGCGTCTTGGAGCTGTGTATTTAGATGTCCTATTTCCGTTTGACATGGCATAACGCCGATTGTGCAACTATACGTATCCATTCATGGTTAATATCTATTTCCTTGTCTGTCATTTCTGTTATCTGATCTAGGGCATTGATAGTTTCTGATTTGCTTAACGTACTTTTATTCATTATGTTCACTCTCCTTTGATACCAAGCATGATTACTCTCTGTCCTGCTTCTTTCCCAGACACTACAAAGCCAACAACTTCATGAGATTTTCCATTGCCTACATGAACAGTTTCTGAGCCTTTTGAAACAATTGATTTTGCTAATTTTCCAATCCATTCATGAGGCATCTGTAACGTTTCATTCCCACCATCTTTTATTAATGCCATTATGTTAATCAATCCGTTATCCCCCTTAGAACTCAATCTACTTGCCTGTAGGCTATTGCATCCCATCCACGAGCTTTAAGCTCATCCACCATAACAATAACGGCCTTGTATCTCTTATCAGCCATGCCGCCGCATGTTGGTGTTATCATGTATCCTTGTCCGATCCATTGGCGCTTGCAGCGACAATACAATCCAGCCTCTTGTATAGCCTTTAGCACCTTAATTTCCTGCTGTCGAGGAATCCGTAAAAACACAGAATCTAAGTTTGCAGACCCTCCATCACTTACCGCCGCTGCTGCATCCTTAGCAGCTTTATTTGACTCTATCAAATCATTTATAAGTTTTTGCCAATCCATATCTATCCCCCTTATGAAGGTTGCTAGCTGACTTTTTGACAACTTCGAGTTTCTGTACATACGTAAATCCGTCGTAGGCCTCTCTCACTTCTTCGGGAATAGTTCCGCTGTCATCGAAACTTCCTTCTAGTTCAACGAGGTTATCCATAAAATTCAAATTACAATTAGTTAACCATTCGACTACAATACGCTGATTCTTGTTCATAAAAATGTCTCCCTTATATTTCATCACCGCGTAAAGCTTTCCACTTGTGTTCCCCAAAATAGGAAGCATTGTACTCGTACTCTTTTCTGCACTGTAAGCAAATTAAGTAGCCATGGTTTGCATTAAACTCAACACCTTTGTGAACAGGTCTTTTTGCGAGCATTCCGTTCTTGAGTATCTTGTACGTCATTACTTGTCCTTCTTCTCTTGTAAAAAATAGCTCTGCACCACAATCGCATATTGGCTTGATATATTTAGAAGGCACTTGTTATCCCCCTTAGAGGGCCATAAGGCCCTAAACTGTTATTTTTAACTCTCCACGTTGATATCGTTTGTACTCTTCATCATTCATAGTGTATTTCCGCAGAGATGGCATACATCATATTGCGGCTCCATCACTGCTTCGCCCGGAATGTAATCCCATACTTCGCGGATGAATTCTATCTTTTTATGTTGGCAAGTTTGTCGGAATTGTTCATAGCGTCGTTCGCTATCTTGTTGCCTGTAGTGGCACTTAGGACACTTGGTTTTGTTCACACCTATGATGATTTCGTCTCTACCATCATAAAAGTGCATTACATTTCTTTTGTGGTAGTAAGTCTCACCCTTTTCAAATGAGCAACCACAACAATCACAACTTCTTTTTAATTTCCGACTGGCTATTTTCCGTTTCACCTCTTATCTCTCCCTTTAGGCCATAAGGCCTTAAAATACTTCCAGCTTTAGTTTCTTACGCCGCTCATTGGTTAGCTTTGCCTTAGCTTCCTTGTGATTGATTGGATGTACAGGACGCGATATAAACGATAGTTTCATGTCTGTTCCAACAAATTCTATTTCCGTGTATTCCATGACCTTGTAAGTTCGGTCTTTGTAAACGTGCAGAGTTCCTAATTGTATTGCTTTTAACTTTTCACTTTCGAATTTATCTTGGGCAACAAATTCAACACCATCATTATGATCGTAGACATGAGGCCTTGAGGTATAACCTGTTTGGCTCAAGTCCTGTACCGTATACCATATTGTCATCAGACCGCCATACAACTCATAGCGTTCGATACCCAGTACAAGATACATCTTGCCGTCATGCTCGAATGTGTCCCCTATTTTGTCGGGCTGGCGGAATGGTCTAAAGCGATATTTAACTGTTGTAATTACCACATGCTACTCCTCCCCAACATGTGTTATCTCTCCTCGTTGTCAAATAATGATTTCGTCTTCTACTGAGTGAGTAAAATACTTTAATCTCGCTTCCCTGGCTACTTTGGCTGCTTCAATCTCCGTTCCATAGGTTCCGAGATAGATCATTTTCCCATTCACTTTAATTCTGGCTATCCATTTTCCAGTTTCTTTGTTCTTGGAAACTCCTCTATATTTAGAAGAACCGTTTTTCCGTCTCCTTGTGTTTTGCTTATTTTGCGCGTCCGTTACTACTCGCAAATTTCTGCTTCTCCGATTATCTAACGAGTCTCTATTAATATGATCAACTACCATTCCTTTGGGAGCGTCGCATAGGAATCGATGTAATTGAATCAAGACGTTTTTTCCGTTCTCTTTCAAGGTGGTTTGTACATAATAATTGTTGATGTCAGGATCATAACGAGCTCCCCAGCTTGTTGTAACAGAATTGGCCTTCTCGAAATCAGACAAGTCAATAATCGTTTCTAATTGTTTCCCTCTATGATTAAGGTAGATCACTGCTGTATCACTTACGATTTTGTATTCATTTCTCATGTAATTACCTCCTATTCTCCCTTGGCTGTAGCCCTCAAATTGTTTCTGCTTATCTACCTCTCCCTTAGGGGTAGATATCTAGCCTGGTCTTCTAAGCTGCCGTTCTTCGTCAAATTGTTTAGCCTTCGCACGGTAGTGCTCTATTTGTTCTTGTGACATGCCGTGGTCTTTTATATCCTCTTTTACTATTGGAATAATAGGTTTTGATGGTTTGTTATACTGTTGATTGCGATTATTACGTTTGTTTAGTTGTTGCTGGAATTGAATCTGATCCTTGACGAACTGAGCCTTTGTCTTAATTCCTCTATAGCTGCAGTTCTTCAAAATTCTAAACACTTCACCTATATTTTCGTTTCTAATTTTTACGGTTTTCACTGTTTCTTCAAAAAGTCCATACTCCGCACCTTGATTAAGATATCCATTAATATCTTCACACTGGAATGAATTAGGTTGATGAAAGTTCCTTTCTAAAAGGTCATAAATTTTTGTGTAATCCTCGCTATTAGAGAGAGGGGTATTTAATAATTCTTCAAATTCTTTACGTTCTTTAAGTTCTTTTAATTCTTTACATTCTTCTTTGTGGTCGCTTGCTGGTCGCTTGCTGGTCGCTTGCTGGTCATTCTGATGGACATTTTGCTGGTCGCCTATTGCTGTATCTCCTAGTGGTAGCAATGGTTTTTGCTGGTCACTTTGATGGTCGTCTTGCTGGTCAGTTTTCAGCGCACTTTTGGCCGTATCTTGACCGACTTCATTCGAACCTTTGACAAACTCTGAACCGTCATCTTTTGGTGGCTTCGCATATTTTTCATAGTTACATATATAGTAGATACTAAATTTATTTGAGC
Source organism: Paenibacillus taiwanensis DSM 18679 (assembly GCF_000425125.1). Taxonomy (GTDB): domain Bacteria; phylum Bacillota; class Bacilli; order Paenibacillales; family Paenibacillaceae; genus Paenibacillus_B; species Paenibacillus_B taiwanensis. The sequence goes on along the minus strand of NZ_KE384310.1, from coordinate 194,281 downwards.
TGCGAACGAGTTTCAGCATCTCCTCGTTTAATAATTTATCAACGAGTGTCCTTAATCTGCGCTCACTAATTCCTAAGCGTGTACTCCACTTCTTTCGACCATAAATGAATTCACCATAACCCAACTCAACCAATTGCCCATCAAATAACTCAACCTTTGAATCGCTAGAAAACTTTGCTCTAAACAACATTTCAATCCAAACCTTTAAGTATTCTGCATCCTGGTAAATCCAATGTTTATGTAGTGCACGATGCAGTTTAATCCATCCTTCCATAAGGCACTTCCTCTCGTTGAGGTCAAATTGCCTCCTCTCGTAGTTGACGCTTATAGCGTATCCCTTCTGGTGTTTCGTCTAACCATTTATGACACTCCGTACAAAGGTGCAGGAGATCATCTACAGTTGTCCTGTGTTTAAGTTGCTTCCGTCCAGTAATGTGCGCCCTCTGGACTGCTCTAGCGGCGCTACAACGCTCACAGACGCTGCCTGAACGTGCTTTAAGTTGCTTGTCCACCTTATCGCTGATGTTGCCCATTTGCCTCTGTGTAGGTTTGATACGCTTGCGCTGTAGCTGCTGTGACTTTGGATATGCTCGTACTGGTTGCATAAGCGCCTCCTAGAATGGTAAGTCGTCGTCTGATATATCAAGTTGCCCCTCACCTTGAAACGGATCAGCTGTACGTTGCGCTCCTGTTGGTTGCTGTGACTCGCGGTTGGATTCCAGAAACCGCACGTTGTCTGCTATTACCTCTGTGACAAACACCTTGCGTCCATCGCCACCTTCATAGTTCCGCACCTGTATGCGGCCTTCCACGGCGCACAATCGCCCTTTACGCAGGTAGTTTGCTACTGTCTCTGCAAGCTGCCGCCATGTGACGACAGGGATGAAGTCGGTTTCACGTTTGCCGTCCTGACCGGAAAATGGCCTATCAACTGCAATTGTAAATTGCGTTACCGCAATACCTGCAGGTGTGTAGCGTAATTCAGGGTCCTTTGTAGGTCTCCCGATCAGAATAACTCGATTTAGCATAGTTATGCTCCCTTCTGCTCTGTTTCTTGTTTAGCCTTCATTGCATCTATTAATGTCTGCAGGAATGCCTCAGCCTGCTTCTCTGTAATCGCTCCAAGCTCAGATCCATAAAGTTTCTTTGTTTGTGCATCAATATGCTCAGGGTTTTGTCCAAGCTCAATCCACTTCGTGCTGATTTTAACCAGCATGTCCTTGCTGATTAGCTTTTCTCCTGACTCCAGCCACTCCAGAAGCTGTTTACCTGTATCAACTGTAGGAATGAAGTATTGTCCATCAAACAGTCCTGTGCGGTCCTTGGAGACAGTAGCCATGTGGTCTGCGGTCAAGTCGAACACAAGAGTAAATTCATACTCTAGTCCGTCACGTTGGACTGGAGCCATACCTACCTTGCGCGGTACTTGTTTGCCTCTGTCATTTTGTTCAAGGATGTACTCTGTCTTGCTTCTCATTGTGGCGTAGATATGACACTTAGACTTTAAGATAGCTTCAACAAACTTGTTTTGCTTCGGTGTCATCTCACCCCATGCCGTATAACTGTTTCCACCCTTGGCCTTTGCAACTTGGTCTTTTTGCTCCAGGATTCCGCCTTCACCAGCCCATGCGTGGGAAAGCGAATCAACTATGATAGCCTCAACGCCATAATCCTCAAACGCCTTCAACGCCTCAATGTACTTCTCAGTCGTGTAAGGTGGCTCGATATCAATCTTCGGAAACTCCGGAATATGTACGCCTGCCTTAACCGTCTCAGCGTACAGGTCAGCACTCTTGTTCTCAGTGTCAATTAGCCCAACCTTATCCCAGTCTCCAGTCATCCCATACGCCATTAACAGTGCCGACAACGTCTTTCCTGATCCACTTGGACCAGATATCCCGACTCTCGCCTTCGTGACCTTACGCTGCGCCTTCCGTATTTGTACCACGCTGCTTCGCCTCCAGTTCAAAAGTGATAACCATACGCTCATACGTGTAGTTCAGTGGGTCTACTGGGCCGTACATACCTTTCATAAACCCGTCTAAGTCCTCTTCGTGTGAAAAGTTTGCTGCAGCTTTTAAGCTGTCTGTCGGCTCACACCGCAGCGTAAGAAAATATCCGTCAATATGCTTCGGAACATATCTGATAATACTTTCCATATCCGTCCCTCCATGTTATAATTGGCCTATCTCAATTATTAAGCCCTTGACTTGGTCGCGCCTGAAACGCGGCCATTTCTCTTTTCAAGAGCCTTCTTCGATTGATTGCGCACTGTTTAAACATTGGCGGATTTTTTCTATTCAATCGTGCCAATTCCACATACAGCCTTGATCCTTCCGGTATCGTCATGCCGTCATGCGCCCCTCCAATTGTTTAGCAAGTAACTCACGACGTAACTCAATATTCTCTCGCTCCAATTCTGCAATAAAATTCTGAACATCTTGCATTGTTTCCAAGATTGGATTCAAGTCATGTTGGATGAAGTTCGCCACATCCACTAACATCGAAGGCGCCGATTGCTGTGATACATTCGCTTGAAGCTGCAGAAGCTTGTCTATAGCTGATTTCATAGTAGTTCTACCCCCTCGTCCTGAGCGCATGTCCAGCAACGTAATTGCCCGTTAATCCGAAACTTTGCGAAGCATCCGCAATCGCATATACGCTTTGTTGTTGTAGTCGGCATGTGATAAATACGTCCTCTGTCTGCCATAACCATTGGATTTTCAATTTCAAGTCTGTAAGCTCCCATCGTTATTCCTCCCTGTCGATCCGTTTTTGTACTGCTATCATCTGCTCAAGCACAATCTGTAGTAACCGATCCACAAATTCCTTTGCTAGCACATACTGCATTTTGTCGCTAGCTGAATCGTATATCTTTAAAAACTTGATAATTGCGTTGATCGCCATCTTCAACGGCTTGTCCTCCATAGGAAGGGCTATACAGCCTCCTCCAACTCTGATTTTTTATCGATAATGGCCCATCCTGCTTCATGCATATCCTCAAGTACCTTGTTTGCTTCCTCTGCTGTCTGTGCGAAGTAATCACTGCAAATATGTACCACAGACTTACCTACCTTCATGGTCTTGACGATAGAACCTTCCACTTATGACCACCTCCAATTTGTATGCTAGCTCTGGCGAAGTGTTAATTATTTATCCACACTGTATCAACAGGTGGTTTATAATGAAGAGTCGAATATGTTAAGCTGCGCCTTCTAAGTATTTTTTTAGGAAGTATTTCTGCCCTTTTACTGTGACTAAAGGTGTACTATTTACATGACTGTTACCTGAATTGTGAAAAACCATTGTTTTCTTCACTTCGAACAATCCTTGTTTCATTGATCTTTGTGTTGGCTGATTCCAATCTGATCCTTGTTTAATCAAATATCCATCTTCACGTAATCTTTTCAGTAGGGTGTTTCCGCCAATTTGGTATCCATTCTGGCTGATTATCTTCGCCAACTCCCGTACAAGGATTGAATCTTTACTTGTCTCAAGTGCTTTTGCAAAGTTTACTAATGGCTTGTCCAATTCAATCTGAAGTTCAAGTCGCTTGCGCGCTTCCTGTTCTTCTTTAATTTTCTGACCTGCTGCTATGAGTAAATCAGGATTGTTTAGTAAGTCGTCTGTTGCATACATTCCATGTTTGCGGATGTTTGGTAGTACTTCGTGAGTTACCCAGCGTTTGAATTGCTTTGCTTCTGGCTTTCGACTACTCAGGATAAGGGAGTACAGACCAGGTTCATTAACAATATTTGTTTCTCCCTGACGACCTAAGTTGAACTTAGCCCGTTCATCTTCATCGAGCGCCTTCATTGACATGCTAGGATTTGAAAGCTCTAAAACATCACAAACATCTTTGGCAATCCACCAAGGTTGTCCATCTTGAATAACAACGCGAACAGCATGACTAGAAAAGTTGAATACTTGAAGTTGATTCATCATTAAACCTCCTTAAGCACTTTTATTCTTAGAATCTAAGAAATTGTTCTTATAAAAAAATGTAGGGTCTACGCCAAGTCCTTCTCTACAAATTCTTTCATATTCATCCGTTGTCATAGGTTGTTTGTTAGTCATAAACCTAGAAAACTTTTTCATGTTAAATCCCGATTTCTCAGCTACACGAGTGAATTTCAAACCACTCGTGGTTATGTAGACTCGGATATTTTCATTCATCTTCATCTTGTCACCACCTCTTAATATCTAAGACTTATGTACTTAATATAATTCTTAGTTTCTAATCTGTCAAGATATTTTTTCTAAGTTTTTAAGAGTTCATTCTGAGTAAGTGAGAATTTTGTTATACTACTTCTTTGAAGGAGGACATAAAAAATGAATAATCTAGGAGAACGTCTGAAACAGGCTAGGATAAATAAAAATATGACGCAGGTTCAAGTTAAACAACATACTGGCATTCACAATAAAACTTTAAGCGGTTATGAAAACGGGGTATCTGAACCAGATTTTGAAACATTAAAGACGTTATCTAAATTATATGAAGTATCTTTAAATAATTTATTAGGTGCAGAAGCATTTTCTAATTTATCCGATATTGATAAGAAAGGATTAGAGAAATTCCGTAATCTGGATCAAAAGGACAAAGAATTTTTAATTGATTTTATGGAGAGGATGCAAAAAAAATAATCCCCGGGCCCGTGGGGATTATCATTCTGAGGTGCTATTTCTGGCTGTCAAACTTCTCGCATAATACTTCTAGTATATCTTCGTATTGTGCCGCATTCTGCAGCTCAACAATTAACTGTGATATTTCATGTTTACTTGCAAACTGCAGAAATGCTAAAAAAGTAGGTTCAAGGTCAGCCATGACATCCTCCTATGGAACGCCGCTCTAGTAGTTGTACAACCATTTTATACGAACATGCGTTCGATTTCAATGGATTTTTGTATGAGGAGAATAAGTCATGACCTATCGCCCAGGTCGATGCCTCCTCCGTCAGCTACTAAATTCACGTAAAAGAAGCCAACAATGGCTATCTGATGTCACTGGTATAGACAAGCACAGGATATCTCACTATGCCAGTAATAGAGGCTTAATGAGTTTATCTGCAGCCAAAACTATTGCAGCTGCATTACTCTGCAATATTGACGATCTATATGAGTGGATTGACGGAGAGGACGAAGAGTAGATTCCTACTCTCGACCTAGGAAAAAGTTGTGACAACTCACAACTCTTAGACGTTTAAACAGCGCTGTTTTGCCTCCCCGTATCCAAATATAACATCATCTGTTAGTTGATTCGACACGACTATCCCCAAATATTATAAATCTCATTTGATTCTCATTTTATGTTCGGGAACAAACGGAAATATATCCCTATAATGTGTAGGTTTTTGATATAATAAGGCGGTTAAAGGCTAATTATGGGAGGTCATCAAACAATAATGAAATACTCAGATGAAGAAATAGAGAAAATGTCTGAACACGAGCTCCGTGAAGTACTACGAAATAATAATTCAAATTCTGATGGAAATTTAATAAGAAGTAAAAAGTCATCTCATGAACCAGTAGGGCTAGGTGGATGGTTATTACTATTTTATTTCAGTTTGATGCTAGCTGCTTATAGTTATTTCAATTCAATCAACAACTTCATTGATTTTATGGGTACGATTGATTACAAAAACTTAAATGATCCCAACTATAATGGTTATCATTACTTATGGGAGCTTTATCACAATGTTAATTTATATGGATCAGGAATATTACTTGCAATAATTGTTGTAATCTGTTTCCTATCTTTTAAACAGTCCAATAAATTACCTAATATCGCTAGATCTTTCTTTATGCTCTCAGCGATTATGGCAGGGGCTATATATTGGATTTCCTACATAATAAACAAAGATTTAAATGGTATATTATCAAATGCAGTTGATGATTTATTTATTAGATTAATAGCATCCGTAGTTGTATCTCTTCTTTGGATATCATATTTTGTAAAATCTCAACGTGTCCAAAATACATTCGTAATGTCTAAGAGAAGGCAAGGATCAACATTAGTTAGCAATATAACATATCTATTTTTGGTTATAATGAACTACTTATGGGGCATAGCATCTGGAATATATGCACTTTATGCAGTTTACATTACATTCGCTGGCGGAACATTATGGCCAACTCAGAATGAATATGAAGGTGGGTTTTGGAACGGTGTAGGCAGCATGGTTGTTATTGGTTTTATATGGGGTATTCTTGAATTTATGGTTCAAACATTATTATCAGTAATAGCTTTGATTATTATCGACTTATTCGGATCTGAAGAAAAAAATAATAAATAGAAATATATTCAGTACCTTAAGCCCTAACTGGGCTTTTTTATTTGTCCTTAATCTCATACAATTACCTCAAGGAGGTTATGTCTATGGAACAATACTGTATCTACTTACGTAAATCACGGGCTGACCTAGAAGCTGAAGCCAGAGGTGAAGGTGAAACATTAGCCAGACACAAACGAATCCTACTGTCTACAGCTAAGCGTTTGAACATTAATATTACGGAAATATATCCAGAGATAGTTACAGGCGAAAACATTATGGATCGTCCTGTGGTCCAACAAGTATTACATGAAGTAGAAAGTGGACAGTGGACAGGAGTACTTGTTGTTGACATTGATCGTCTGGGTCGCGGTGACAGCATAGATCAAGGCATAGTATTCAAAGCTTTTAAGGAGTCTCACACTAAAATCATCACACCTAACAAGGTGTATGACTTAGATGACGAGTTTGATGAAGAGTACACTGAGTTCTCTATGTTCATGGCTCGGAAAGAGTATAAGTTCATCAACAAGCGCCTACAACGTGGTAGAGTATCTTCTGTAGAAGAAGGTAATTATATAGGAAGCTTAGCACCGTATGGATACAATAAAATATTTTTACCGGATGATAGCCCATCTTTAGAGATTAATCAGGATGAGGCGCCAATTGTGAAAATGATATTTGATCTATATGTTAATGAATCTATAGGTACATCATTAATTGCTCGTAAATTAAATGAAATGGGAATAAAAACAAAAAAAAATAAACTTTGGTCAACTCCAACTGTCAGAGATATTATACGTAATGATATTTATGTAAGTAGTGTTCATTGGGGTAAAAGAAGAATGAAAAAAGGTGTGGTAAGAACAAAAAATGGGAAATATAGAAGACCTGTTTCTCCGCTTGGAACTTATACAAAAAATAAAGCAAAACACCCAGCAATAATAGATATAGCGATATGGATACGTGCACAAGAAATTATGGATAGTAGATATAAGCCACCAGGTGTTATGCTCGGGAAAGGTTTAAAAAACCCACTTTCTGGCCTTGTAATATGTAAGAAATGTGGTAAAAAAATTCAACTTATGACATACCATCAATCAAGTGCAGCTGCACAAATGGTTTGTCAAACACAAAATTGTGATAACAAGAGTTCAAAATTTATACACATTGAAAATGCTATCCTTAAATCCCTTGAGATATGGCTCGATAAATATAAAGCTGATTGGGACAAGAGTAAATCAAATCGTAAAGATAGGATGATAGATAATGTCATTAATGTAAAAGAAAATAATCTAAACCAACATCAAAAACAACTATCCGACCTAGAGGGGCAGAAAAGTTATCTTCACGATTTGCTGGAGCAAAAGGTGTACACGATTGAAATGTTTCTTCAACGATCTCAGGAGCTTGCAGAGCGTATAGAGGAAGCCCAATCTTTGAGGGATAAAGCCGAACAAGAACTTGGGCAAGAAAAAAAGAGGAAGCAAGCTCAAAAGAGCACCATCCCCCAAGTAGAAAGCGTTATTAAACTGTATCACGAATCACCTGATGCAGAGACAAAAAACAATCTATTAAAATCCGTTATAGAAAAGGTTGTCTATGTAAAAGAGAAGCATCAAAGAGAAGATGACTTTGAACTTATGCTATATCCAAGGATAAATGAAAGCACGTCTGACTTATAGTTTGAATGTGCTAACTCATTTGTACTCATTTTAATAAGAGCCTTTAGCCCTGCCAAGGCGTTTCTATAAAATTCCTACTATAGCACTAGGCTTAAAAACAACTTCTACTAAAGTAGCTCATAAGTAGCGGTTATATGGACACTCCTTTTGTCATTTGATTGTATATAATGACGTTCTTTGGCACCACCTTTACAATATAGAAGCCCCGACCGTTCCTACTATATAAGGAGAACAGCCGGGGCTTCTATATTTATGAATTTACATGTGCAAATCCGTAATTTAATAACGTATGAGAGTCACTCCAAATTTGATCTTCAGTGGAATGCAGCGCAACTGCGATTACTTTATGACCATTCCGATTGGCTGATGAGACAAGACAATAACCAGCTTGATCGGTGAAGCCCGTCTTGATGCCGTTTGCACCCTCATAAAAATGACCACTATCCATCTGCAGCAGTTGGTTGCGGTTATATACCCTCTTTTCTACCTGATTGTCCTCAGACGTCAAGTTCAAGCTAGCCTCTGGCTCCATCACAATGTTACGAAAAATTTCGTTTTCCATTGCTGCGCGGGCCAGTATAGCTAAATCCTTAGCTGTGGAATAATGCTCCTGGTCAGGCATGCCATGTGGATTGGCAAAATGAGTATTCTCCATTCCTAGCTCGGAGGCTTTCTTATTCATTTGGCTGACAAATACATCATAGGCTTGCTGTCGAGTTGATCCGGCCGGAGCATGCTTCATGCCAATCTGCACAGCAATCGTTCTTGCGGCATCATTACCAGACGGCAGCATCATCGCTGATATTAACTCCCGCCACGTTAACAACTGCCCTGGGGCAAGCCCAGCCTTGCTCTCATCTGGAGCGGTCCAGTTTACTTCCCTGCCCACAATTACCCTCTCAGCGGGATCAGCCTGCTCCACTGCCAATAAAGCTGTCATAATCTTCGTTGTGCTGGCAGGCGGCAGCAGCTTGTTCTCATTCTTATAGAACAGCACATCGCCGTTCTCCGCATCTATAACAAATGCAGCACTGGCTTCTAAGGAGCTTAACGCCAGCTCTTTATTGTTCGTAGTCACAAATACTCGCTCTTGAATTCGGGAATACACTCCCTGTAAAGGAGCACCAAATTCCTTCACTACAAACAACAATCCACCCACTATAAATAGAACTCCAATCAGCCGCTTCCACTTGAACGTTGGCTTAGTTTTGTTCTTCATCTCATCCACCCTGTTCTTTTATTGATTAGGCTTAGTTTAAACAACAGAAGTGAATGAATGTTTGCGAATTTATGATGAAATTATGATGTTAACGGCAGTCTGATTACGAATCGAGTCTGAAATGTGTTACTTTCCGCCCAAATACTTCCATTATGTAATTCCACAATTGCGCGTGAAATAGCGAGACCTAACCCTGATCCCTCCTGCTCTTCGCCCCTTGACTTGTCCACCCGATAGAATCGATCAAACACGTACGGCAAATCCTGCTGTGGAATGGGCGTCCCATAATTAACGATCTCAATTTGAGCTTCGTCAGCGATGATCGATACGTTTAGGTCAACCGCATCACCACCCGTACCATACTTCATGGCGTTGGACAGTAAATTCTCAAATACACGTACAAGCTTTAAAGAGTCAGCCATCATAAATAAAGATTGATCGGCATTGTTCATCCGCAGTTGCAGCCCTGCTTGCTCCATAGGATAGCGATAGTGGACGTACAATTGGCCCACTAGCTCCGACAAATTTACTCGTCCCAAATGCAGCGGCATGCCTCCGCTCATTCGTGTGTATTCAAATAAATCCTCGATCATAAGATGTAATCGTTTGGACTTTTCGTAAGCGATGCTAATATAGTGCCGAAGCTCCAATTCGTCCCGATACTTGTCTTGTTCAACCAGTCCAAGATAACCGATAATTGAGGTTAAGGGTGTCCTGAGATCATGAGATACATTCGTGACGAGCTCCGTCTTGGTCTGCTCTGCCCGTCGCTCCTCTTCTATTGATTTACTGAGCTGTTCCGCCATGACGTTAATATGATGTTCGAGTTGACCGATCTCATCCTTAGCAGATACTTTAATTCTTTGCGTCAGATCACCCTCCGCAATATGCTGAACCGTTTTTGTCACCCGAAGAATACGGCGTATTAGTAGACTTGTAAACAAAACAAAGTACACCGCAAACCATATCAATGTGTACATAACGGATAAGACCATCACTCCAACTACGTCATCCAAATAGCGAATGAAGGCGGTAAAGGTAGAAAAGTAAAAACTTTTGTATACCGTCGAAATGGCTAAATAACTCAATCCCGTGGTTGCACCTGCTAATAGGATACACAACGGCAAGGACAACAATAGCTTCCAATTCAGCTTCATGCTTCCGCCTCCACCTTGTAGCCAACACCCCACACGGTATGAATAAACATATAACCTTGCTTGTGCAGTTTGTCTCTCAGCTTGCTAATATGTGCGGCGATCGTATTATGCGCGCCTTGAAATGGCTCCTTCCATACGAGTTCATACAAATCTTCTGCCCGAAACACTCTCCCTGGATATCGAACCATCGTATATAGTATTTCAAATTCTATGGAAGTTAAGTGGACGGCTTGATGGTCTACTTTTACCGTATGCAACTCCCTGTTTACTTCTAACTTTCCAAGACTAATAACTTTGTTGGGGCTTCCGGCATCTCCTTCAGCAAGCCGTGGATTAAGCTGATAGGTACGCCGCAGCAGCGATTTCACACGCGCCATAAGCTCCAGCGGATTAAAGGGCTTTGCCATATAATCGTCCGCCCCTGTCATCAAACCCATAATTTTGTCCATATCCTCCGTTTTGGCGCTAAGCATAAGAATCGGAGTCGCATGACGCTCACGTATCACTCTTGTTACACCTAATCCATCTAATTTAGGCATCATCACGTCCAAAATAACAAGATCAATTGGCTTCTCCTCTATCCGTTGCAGCGCTTCAAGCCCATCATGGGCAAGTACACATTCATAACCTTCGTTTATTATATAAATACGAATTAAATTCGCGATTTCTCGATCATCATCTACAACAAGAATGGCTGTCATTCGTGTACACTCCTCATCTTAACCGTATACTTCACAACGTATATAACACACTAATCTTTAATTCCACGCTCTTACTGCTTATTGTAAGTAACAACCGTTATCATTTTATGGGGAAAGTATGAAGAAAACATGATGATTGTATATATTTGCTTAGTGTAGCACAGTTTATTATTCTCATTCGGCTTGAACCTGTACTTCTTTTATAGCAGCCATCCAACTTTACATTTGTCAAAATTGTAAAGCTACTTTATACTTGACATATAACCTAGCGAACCAAGTCCGGACTACTTTTATACATTGGAGCGAATCCCGTATGACAAAGAAAATTACGCAGCAGCACATTGCAGACGCGCTTCAGCTATCACGCAACACCGTTTCGAAAGCGCTTAACAATGAGCCTGGATTAAAAGAAGATACGCGTCTGCGCATTATCCAGCATGCCATTGACATGGGCTACACCAAATTCCCGCCTGGCATGTTAGAATCCATTACCCAATTAAAGCATAGTCGTCCAGAGCACGCCGCCCATATGGGAAATCGACTTATTGCGTTGTTAACACATTCCGATTATGTAGGCAACCATTATTGGTCACCCTTTTTGCGTGGACTAAACACCTCACTTAAAGAAGCAGGCTACACCGTGGCGATGTCAATCGTTGACATGGAGGAAGAAAATGAGCTCCGGCTGCCGCCTTTATTTTCACAGCAAACCCCTGCTGGCATTATTACGATCGGATCTTTTTTGCGAGCATATTACGAGCGGATTGAACATACTGGCATACCCGCACTATTTATCGATACGTACGCAGATTTTACGATGAATCTGCTTAAAACCGATACACTGCTCGTAAATAACCTAGATAGTGTATACAGATTAACCAAAAGCTTGCTTGAGCAAGGCTGTACCGACATTGGCTTCGTCGGGGACATCGGTTCCTGCCTAAGTTACTGGGAACGTTGGAGCGGATTCCAGATGGCTCTCCGTGAATTCGGTGTTGAGCTTGACCCTGCGCTTCAAATCGTGAATACGTTGCCACGACATTACTATTATGAAGCAGAACTGCGTGAAGCACTTGGTGCAATGAAGCAGTATCCGCGGGCCTTTGTTTGTGCGAACGACGCCATTGCGGTCGAGCTTATGAATTTAATGCGTGAAGAAGGCAAGCGTGTGCCTGAAGATATCATTTTGACGGGTTTTGACAACATTGGCGAGCTTGCTTACGTACATCCGAGTATTCCTACAGTCGACGTACCAAAAGAAGAGCTCGGCTTACGTGCAGGCGAGCAATTGATCTGGAGAATCGCCCATCCGGAACGTCCAAAGGAACTAATCCGCCTAAATGTGCAGCTTAAAGATGCTAAACATGCAAAATGATGCCCAAATGTAATATTAAATCAATAATTATTTATAAAATGCACACTTATGTATTGACATAGTGTGCATTTTATTTTACATTTATATTGTAAAGAAAACGCTAACATGCCAGTGGGCCATGTACACTTTACATGATGAATAACTCGGCACATAAATGGACTTGAGTTTACTCATACTTTTATATAATAAGGTGCTCTCTCTAGTTCTCTCTACTCAAGCTGCCATTGGTTCTCTCTCTCAGGTCGGTTGTCATTTGTAAAGTATGCATATTACATGGTGAGCTAGCTTGCCTATGTGCTGCACCTATGGATTTTATACTTTTAGAAGCAAAGCGAGGTTAGATCATGAGTAAAGTTAATATTATCGGTCCTAACATCCCGAACATGCCTTGGGAAGAACGTCCTGAGGGACATCGCGACGTATTGTGGCGTTACAGCCAGAATCCGGTTATTCCGCGTGATTTACTGCCCAATTCCAACAGCATCTTCAACAGTGCAGTTGTGCCTTTCGAAGACGGATTCGCTGGTGTATTCCGTTGTGATGACCGCAACCGCTACATGCGTCTGCACGTCGGCTTCAGTAAAGACGGCCTAAACTGGGATATTAACCACGAGCCGCTCAAATTTGAATGCGACGATCCTGAGATCGGCAACTTCATTGAAGGTTACGATCCACGCGTATGCTGGATTGAAGATCGCTTTATCGTGACTTGGTGTAACCTTTACCACGGACCGACAATCGGCGTAGCATACACTTACGACTTTAAAACATTCCATCAATTGGAGAATGCATTCCTGCCTTACAACCGTAATGGCGTGATGTTCCCACGTAAGATTAACGGCAACTACGCAATGGTTAGCCGCCCATCCGATACGGGGCATACTCCGTTTGGCGACATCTTCTACAGCGAGAGCCCTGACTTGGAGTTCTGGGGTCGTCATCGCCATGTAATGGCGCCGCTTGGTGGCTGGCAGAGCAAGAAAGTCGGCGCAGGTCCGATTCCAATCGAGACTAGCGAAGGCTGGTTGATGATTTATCACGGCGTATTGAATTCCTGTAATGGATTCGTATATGCATTCGGTGCTGCTTTGCTTGATCTGGATCAGCCTTGGAAAGTTAAATACCGCAGTGAACCTTACCTGCTCCAACCTTCCACTTTGTATGAGTGCGTAGGAGACGTACCTAACGTTGCATTCCCATGTGCATCGTTGGTAGACGCAGAAACAGGACGAATCGCGATTTATTATGGCGCTGCTGATACCGTAACAGCAATCGCATTCGGTTATGTTGACGAAATTATCGAGTTTGTGAAAAACAACTCGCGCGTTGAATAAGCAGCAACAATACGCTGTTTATTCCATGTAATAGATCGTATCGTGACACATTTCAACACAATGTTACAGTAACATTCGCGATTTGTGACGATACGGGTTATAATAATGTTATCAGTAACAAAGTTGCATGGTTCGTACCCATGATACATGCTTTCTTTGTAACCCCACACCCTCTGTTCCGTTGCCCGCGGAGCAGGGGGATTTTATTTTTTATCTCATCTCCGTGTAAACTATCGATCCGCACAGCATTTCGCTGTACAAAGTTGTCTATTAAAATAAACGTAATCCATCTACGAAACATTCTAAATTATCCCAAAAACCCGATTTACATGATCTTACATATGTGCTATATTCACAGTGATTTATTAACCAACATTTGTAATAATGAGCGATTGAGCATGAAAAAGCTTGTTACCACCGTTTTATTTGCTGCAATTGTGTATCTGTTTCGTCCGCTACAGCATCTGAAGATGAAATCACGTTTTCTAAAACAGGAAGTGCCTCTGGGGGTTGGAGTGAAGAACGTGGATACTATACAAATGTGAACAATACTGACTCCTTTTCTATATTGGCCTCATCTGAGCCTGAAGATCACAAAGCAACAAGAATAAATAAAGAAATAGGTAGTATTCATCAGTCTAAATTAATTGGTGAAACTTGGTGGAGTGGAATGCTACATTATACACGAGCCAGATGTGAGTATGTGTGGCCACTCAGTGGAAATATTGGTGATACTGAGCGTGTTTGGGGTAACAATTATACTAAAGCAGAAACCGAATATGTAAATGCAGATTATGCACAGGCACGCACTTACTGGGGAAATGAATAATTTACGAAGGAGATAGTAAGAGATTATCCTGGGATACAAAACGTACATAAAACATCCTCACACTTCCAGGATAATCTCCCTCTTATAGCTACAATGATCCATTCACTAGTAAGGAAAAATGTCACGTCTTATATCGTATTTTCACTCTTTGGCTTAATCTTTCTGTCGATCTACTATTCCCAAGCTCGTTTGGATTATATCAACATGGTCAACAACGGGTATGTGCATCAAAATGCTATCACGTTTAAGCTTAACAAGCTAAATAAACCGTTTCTTCAAATACAAGATCCATACATTCTATTTCAGTCTAGTTCTGTAACTGCTCCCACTAGAGTAGTACGGATAAATGGAGATATAACCCTTCCGCCAATTAAATTAAACAATCCAGATCGCCTCCATTTTAACAAAAAAAATATTGCAATATCAGGAAAAGATGCAAACCATCGCATTATTCCAACGGAGTATCAATTGGCTGGAACCTTTGTCGAAACTAACTCTTACTTGTTAAATTCGGCAATATGGCTTCTGCCTAATTCATTTCAGGTTGATTTGAAACAGGGAAGCTATTTTATATTCAATACGCCCTCTGCTCATAAAATGAAACTACTAAACCGTATCATTAATACCAATGAAATCGAAATCATTTATCCAGAGAACTACGGCACATACAACTTTCACTCCAACCGCTTGCTGATGAACAGCCTGTATCTATCCCTAAGCCTAGGCTTAATTATGTTTGTCTTGATCGGTGTAATCTCTATGAATAGGGAAAAACACGTTATCCATATCCTGTATATAACTGGATATACAATACGTCATATATATAGTATAGTGCTCCGTTATAAGGTATTACCTTGTATCGGTAGTTCTGTGCTCCTGTTTGTGCTGGCCCTACTTGCACAGCCTTATCTCTATTCGACCTGGGACCATAATTGGATTGCATATGCACTCCTTACCATAACAGGGATGCTCATTTTTTTAGCAGCTCAATGCTTCATAACAGTCCTTACTTACACGATACGGAAAGGCGGCCAAAAATATTGAGAATTATTCACATACTTTTTAAGCAAGGAAAACTTCTCAATTTTCTTAATCTTTTCATCGCTATCATCTTGTTTCTATTTTTAATGGCACTATCTATTAATATGCAGCAGGCAAAACTTGAAGTGGGTACGATGAGCCATTTTAAAAATAAGCAGCTATATAAAATTTCGGATGGATTAATAAATGAAGAAGATGTCAACTTCTTTGCTAAACCAAGCAATTATGATCGATTACATGACTTTTCTGAGTTGATGCACGCATCAACTCAATTTCAATATTATATTGCCAATTGGCAGCCAATTGGTATATCCGATTTTAAAGGCAGCGCTATTTTCGGAGCTTACTATGAATTAGGACATAGCGAACAGACCAGTAACAGAGATGGAAAAGAGTATTCCTCTATCAAGTCGGTCCAAGTTACACAAAATGTGTTTGACTTAAACGTTGTTCAGCTTCAACAAGGTCGAACATTTGATGCAGATGAGTACATTTTAACAGGTGACAACATTCCTATTATTTTAGGTGCAGAGTATGCGGGTGTCTACCAGCTTGGTGATCAGATTGACATCGACTATTACTTTCAAACATTCAAAGGAACGGTCGTTGGGATTGTGCAGCCTTTACAGAAAATTGTAACCAATAGCAGACCTGAGCTCTTGTTGGATCGGTATGTCCTCCTGCCGTTAATGTCACTTTCAGATCCACCATCATACTTAAATAAAAATGCTGTGAAATATCCTGTCTTTTTTAAAGCTTTATTACTTACCCGTGCAAATGGCATGATTATTTCTGAATTAGACCCGTTGTCTATTCGTAAAATAGTAGGCAGCATCGCGCAAAAAACAGGCTTTGACCAATTTTCAATTATTGGTGCAGACAGTCTGCGCATAAATACGCTAGTACAAATGACGGAAGCTAACCAATTCACGCTTCTGCTTGTGTCTTCCCTCATGTTTGTTATTACCATGAGCATTCTTTTGCTCACCTTATTCATTAAAACGAAAAAAAATGTATCTACTTACAAAGTGTTGTTGATAAGTGGAGCAACATTAAATCATGTGTGCCTAATGATTAGCATACAGTCATTTATCACTTATCTCATCGGAAGTATCATTCCCTGTCTTATTACGATGATCCTAACAGGTTTCTCAATTCCTATATTTTTAACCTATTTATTGCTTGTTCTTCTTTTGTCGTTATTTATGACCATAATGACTTATCTATTTGTAAAAAAGATATTCTCAAAGCTGGATATCGTACGCGAGTTGAAAGGATGATTTAATCTTGTTGCTAGCCCTGAAAAATATTTCAAAGCAATACAACAAACATGTCGTCTTCAGTCAGATTGATTTTAGTTGTGATACCGGAAAGGTGATTGCTATTAAAGGTAAAAGCGGGGTCGGAAAAAGCACAATGCTGAATATATTAGCAGGCTTAGAACGTCCTACTTCTGGACAATATATTTATCAAAATAAACAAATGGAGCATAGAAGCTATAACTTCCTGACTAAATTTCGCAGTTCTACGATCGGATACATCTCACAATTTAGTCCTATGATTCCTGAATTAACGGTTTTGGAAAATATATCAGTTCCCTTATGGTTTGAAAAAGAGGAAGATCAAAAACAACAGTACATGAAACAAATTGAAGCTTTAAGTTACCTATTTGAGATTGAGCATCTGCTTCATCAAAATGTGAAATCTTTGTCCGGCGGCCAATTACAACGTGCAGGAATTATTCGCGCACTAGTCAAAAATCCACCTCTGATCATAGCCGATGAACCTACTGGGTCATTGGATGATGAAACAGCTTCACTTATATTAAATCACTTTACTTCCCTTAAGGTAAACGGGACAACAACTATTATTGCAACCCACAACGACTCCGTTTCCAATCATTGTGACGAAACCTATCTATTATTAAAAGAGGGATTGGTATACGCACAATAATGTATCGATCATTAAGCAAACATAAAGGCCGCAACGTCCATGCTCGGACATTAGCGGCCTTTGTGCCTTGCCATTATAATTTTATACATAAAAGTTACTTTTTAAAAATACCAAATGGCTTCCCTACCGGCAAAAATTCACGCCCAAAGTGCGTATTGAGTACCGCAGCCGCAGAACCGTAGAAGCTCAAAATTGCAATACACAATTCAGCCACAGCCGCAACCGTATGCATCGTATGTGCCGCAATGCCAAATGCATCAAATGTGAGACCTAGAAACAGGAAATCAATAAACACAAAAATAGAGAACAATACTTTATGTGTCTCCATTGCACCTATCGTCATAAACAGCGTGAAAATAAGATATCCTAAAAACGCCATGCCCAATTGATGCTTATCCGCACCTGCCGCCAGTGATTCACCAAAGACACCATGCTGGATCAGCCAGGAGGAAGCTACTGCAAACCAGAAGAAGGCATATCCGCCAAACGCTGTCGTCCCAAATGTGTTCCCTTTCTTGGCATCGTGAATGCAAGCAAACAATTGTGCAAACGCGCCGAGAAAAATAGCCCAAGGAATAATAAACGAAGTACCCTCTGTCCAGCCCAGCTTCTGCGACGAAGCGACTAATGTGACCATCGCAAGACCGAACAAACCAATGGCACTTGGATCGGCCGTAGCAATTTTAACTTGCTGTTGTTCCGTTTTCATGTGTGACTATGCTCTCCTTTAAAGATAACGTCTGAAATTTTTATTATTTTCTGAAAAATAGCACAACAGGCCTTATTCTAACACAGTGCTGCACAGGTTTGATATGCTTAATTCAATTGTAATTTGTGGAAAAGGGATCTCATTTATACGCCTATGAGAACAGTAGTCGTGCAGTAGCATTTTTGGATTCATTAGCTGAATCGCATTGTTTTGCTTTTGAGCCTGTAAACAAGCCTTTTGTAAACTGTAAATATGTACAGCTGCACGATTCAAGCCATGCAATTGCGCCTACGATTTCAAACAAAAAAAGACTGCGAGCAGTTCACATGCTGCTCTACAGCCTTTCCTTATATGTAATATCCAATTGAATACGACAGGATGATACAATCATCTACCCATGTTTCGACGCATTTTCTACATTAAACCGACAACTGTCCCATCTTCTTCCAATCGCATCCGCAGCGCCGCAGGTTGCTTAGGCAAGCCTGGCATCGTCATAATAGCACCTGTTTCGACTACGACAAAGCCTGCTCCACGAGACAGGCGCACATCATGAACTTCCATCGTAAATCCTTCTGGAGCACCGAGCAGCTTCGGCTGATCAGAGAAAGAATACGGCGTCTTAGCCATACATACCGGCACGCCGCTTCCTACCTCAGCCTCAATACGCTGCAATGCGCGCGCAGCACGTGGTGTAAAGCGAACGTCCCCGCCACGATAAATCTCCTGCACAACCGTCTTGATCTTATCGATCAACGGGGCATCATCCGCATACAGATAACGGAATTGCTCTGCCGCTTCCGAGAGATCCGCGACTGCCGCTACCTGCTTTGCCAGCGATTCCGTCCCTGCTCCGCCTTGAGCCCACGCTTCTGATAAGGCAGCGTCACATCCAATTGCGCGGCAGTACTCGAGTACATCCTCGAGTTCACCTTCCGTATCGGAAGCGAAGCGATTAATAGCTACTACAGCCGGCACGCCAAACTTCCGCACATTTTCGATATGCCGACGGAGATTATCAAATCCTGCGCGCAGCGCAGCACGATTCTCTTCTGTCACTTTGTCTTTAGCGACCCCACCGTTATATTTTAACGCTTTAACGGTAGCTACGATAACGACAACGGAGGGGAACAATCCCGTTTGTCTGCATTTGATGTTCATAAATTTCTCAGCGCCCAGATCCGCACCGAAACCAGCCTCGGTCACGACATAATCAGCCAGTTTCAGGCCATAACGTGTCGCTCTCACACTAGAGCAGCCATGTGCGATATTAGCAAACGGTCCCCCATGAACCAGCACAGGATTACCTTCAATCGTCTGCACCAGGTTAGGTTTGATGGCATGACGAAGAAGCACACACATCGCATCCGTCGCCTGCAAATCATCGACCGTGATCATACGGTCTGCTGTACTATACGCTACAATCATACGACCAAGACGCAGCTTCAAATCCGCTCTATTTTCAGCAAGCCCCAATACAGCCATAACCTCTGAAGCTGTCGTAATCATATATCCGTCTTCACGCACAGATCCGTTACCATCTCCAAGACCAATAACCGTCCGACGAAGCGCACGATCATTCATGTCAACCGCTCGTTTCCATAAAATACGATTCGTGTCGATTTGCAGCTCATTGCCTTGGAATATGTGGTTGTCCAACATAGCAGCTACGAGATTATGAGCTGAAGTAACCGCGTGAATATCACCGGTAAAATGCAAATTAATGTCCTCAGCCGGCACGATCTGAGCAGCACCGCTGCCTGTTGCACCACCCTTCATGCCCATACATGGGCCAAGCGAGGGCTCACGAAGGGCTGCTATCGCCTTCCGTCCGATTCGATTCAGACCTTGGGTCAGTCCGATCGTCGTTAATGTCTTGCCCTCGCCCGCAGGCGTTGGGTTCATCGCAGTAACTAGAATTAACTTGCCATTATCCCGACTTGCCACCGTATCCCACAATTCTTCACTTAGCTTGGCAGTATACTTACCATAAGGCTCCAAATGATCGGGTTGAATACCCAATTGAGCTGCAACGTTAACAATCGCTTCCATGAATAGACTCACCTGCTGTTCATTTATTTGCTTTTCACTATATATCCGATCTTATTTTAACGTATATCAAGCCATATATGTACCAAAACTTATCATTAAATAGTTAATATACAGTGAACGTTCGTCTTTACCCTTGAAGCTTCTCTCGAACAGAACGGAGCTTCTGCGCGGAGGAAGAAGGCTGATCCCGTCTGTCATCTATTTTAACACTCGTCGATACACGCCCTGCTCCAGCCTCAAACAACGATTCATGAAGCGTACGTATAACTGCAAATAAACGGTCTGTCGGCCCTTCAATAATCGTACTCATGGAAGTTAGCTCATACGTAATCCCTTCTTCTTGGGCTAAAACATGCTGCATTCCTGCAACATAACTACTAAGACTTGTTGTTGCTGTTCCAATGGGGATAATTGTAACTTCTGCAATTGCCATAACAATCCCACCTCCTGCCCCTAGCATACCATTAACGATAAGGAGTTAGCCATTCGCAAGCGCTCAGATTTCAAGTTGCCTTCTTATATAAACACTTCATAATATAGGGTTATGTTCCTACCGTTTCATCCTTAAATCTCTACAGTAAAATTGTACAATTTTTTGGTGAAAATACATTCACATCAACATATAAATAAATATTGACAGAACCTGACATGTTGCGTAAATTACCAATATGAGCATACGTAAACGATCAAATCGAGATGTTGTACTTGACGTCGCATCCCACTTGTTTCTGACCAAAGGATACCAGTTAACGAGTATGGATGATATTGTAGCTGCAAGTAAAGTATCGAAGACTAATATTTATTATCACTTCAAAAGCAAGGAGGAAATCCTGCTTCACATTATTGAAAAGGTAATCGAGCATTATTCTGGCCGCGTTCAATCGATTCTTTCCCAGTATCACGTCGATGTGTGTGCGCGTATTGAATTTGTGCTTCGTATGTTAACTTACGATGCTTATCAACAGGACTGCCAAGCTGGATGTCCGTTCCTGACCTTATTTGCGCAGACATCGGGTGAAACACCTGCTGTTCAGGAACGTATGCGTCTGTTTTTCCAATCGCTGCAAGCCGCTTGCGAAAACCTGCTGCTAGAAGGTCTACGTACAGGTCAATTACATGCGCAGCTTCCTGTGCCCGAGACGGCAAGCCTTATCCTCTCCTTATGTGAAGGCGGCATGTTTTTATCACGCGTCCATCGTGAAAATGGCTATTTACAGAAAGTGTTCATATCCTTAGAATGGCTTCTTCGCCCCCACTAACATAAACTAACGTTATCATACGTTATAACTGTGCACGTTTGCCTACTTTTCACACATCCATCGCACCAACACAAGTGACAAATACGAAACCGTATACATACCAAATAGACCTCACGCTCACTTTAACAGTGGATGTGAGGTCTATTGGCCGGACTGTCCTTCGTTCCATTTATTAATCGGAACTTGTATTCCAATTACGTTATCTGCTTCGATTATCCCTGAGGCTTGCCACACGAAATACAAAAACGATCATTCACGGTAAGTGATTGTCCGCATTGGGTGCATGACATACTTGGTGCTTTCTCTGTACCAGCCTGAGTCTGAACCTCTTCATACGGTTTCAAATACTGTTGGCCCGAGGCACGGGCAGGATCAACGGGCTCGATGTCAATGGGCTCACTTGAGACAGGTGTTGGAAACGATTTGCCACAACGGCTGCAAAACTTGGACTGTAATGGAGCGGCAGTTCCACATGCACACACCTTCTCCCCTTTAACCCGATGCATTTCCTCTTCCAACTGCTCGACTTCTATTTCTAATCTGGCAACTTCGGCACATATACGCGCCATCTGCGCCTCTGCTTCACTCTCAGATACACGTGGTCCTTTTCCTACCCCCGAGGCACGGTAAACCAACTCTCCTAATTCCCCGTAACGTTGTTGAATATCTTTACGTTTCGTGGAGATTGTCGAGTACAGTCGTGTAACTTCAACTGTTTGTTGTGCCTTATCCTTCACTTGAGAAAGGCCAGAGGAAAGACCCGATTTCATTTTGTCAAAAAAGCTCATCCTATTCCCTCGCTTACATGCAATTTTGTCCTTCACTCATTATATACGACTTCCAATCCCAATCGAAACTAACTTAACAATTAAATGATACTATTCCTTTTATTTTATAACCCTTATTTATTTGTAAATAACTACATAACTAAATAACTTCAGGTTATACTCCACTTACTTAACTAATACCTCATACCTATTCTTGCACATGAATGATTATGACGCACACATACAAAAAGTCATCCATTTTATAGACCTGCTTGTAGACCAACGTATAGACCTGCTGCGTTGTTTAAAATACAAATTATTAAGGCACTCCATCTGTCCCAAAAGCAAATCACCTCACATTAGAGGGCTACTACGCTCCAATAGCGTCAAGTCTAATCTTCGAAATTAACCGTTGACATTAGGTGTAACATTTCATATAATTCCTAGTAAACAGGTTAGTTTAATCAATTTTATTAAACGAAAACCTGTTCCTGTTGACCAGACCACTGGAGACACGAATTCAACAACTGAATCGTGTCTTTTTTTGTTCTTCTGGTCGTGACCATATGACCAGATCCCAAATCAAACGAAGGAGGTACATACAAATGGAATTATTACAAAGCCCAATACCTTTGTATTATCAACTGAAGCACAGTATTAAACAGCGTATTGTGAATGAAGAGTGGGGTTCTGGTACCGCCATTCCAAGCGAACGCGAATTAGGAAAAATGTTTCATCTTAGCCGAACTACAATTCGGCAGGCCATTGGAGAGCTTGTCGTAGAGGGCGTACTGGAAAAGAAGCACGGTAAAGGAACTTTTGTCGCCGAACGCAGCATTACACGCACAACAACTACCTTGGTTGGTCTAGTGGAGCAATTGCAGTTGCAGCAGTTGGAGCCCCGTATTCAACTGCATGAATATGGCATTATTCCTGCACCGCCGAAAGTGTCTAAAGCTATGCGTATGTTTGAAGGCGCCGATATGATTAAAGTGCAGCGGCAAATCAAAGTTCAAGAACAATGTGCCATCGTAGACGACAACTATTTTAATATGAATCTGGCATCCTACTTGACCGAGGAAAATGTGGTGAACCCTACTGTCTACGATTTATTGGAGAAGAACGGGATCCAGGTCAAGCGCGGCTCTCAAAGCTTTACGGCCGTAGCCCTCGATTCCACTTATGCCTCTTACTTTGACCTGCCTTCGGGGTCCCCTGCCCTTGTTGTACACACCGTGCTCTTTAACAATCGTGACATGCCGCTTCAATATTCCATTTCCTATTGCAACCCTGAAGTGTATTCCCATGACATTTTGCTTACTCGATAACGACTGCGAGACACTTAAAAAATTGCAGCGCAAGGAGCACTGTCCCCCTCGGAAGCCCAGTGCTTCTTGCCTGACTTGTCTATAGTTCGTTTATTTTACAGCCCTTACGTACACCCTTTGTTCATGGCGTTCCACTTGTACCGGGGCCTCAAAAAAGTGGCTTAACATTTGTGAAGTCATCACTTCATCAGTAGCACCGCTGCCAACGACTTCACCTCGACGTAATAACAGTGTGCGAGTGAACACAGGCAATATTTCTTCTGTATGATGTGTGACGTATATGAGTGTAGGAGCGTGATCCTGCAACGTCAGGGTATGAATGCTGTCTAGCAGTCGTTCCCTCGAAAATAAGTCCAGCCCATTACACGGTTCATCCAGGATCAAAATGCTCGGGTTCGCCATAAGCGCACGGGCGATTAAAAGCTTCTGCTTCTCCCCTTGTGAGCAGGTGCGATATTCTCGGTCCCATAAGTGAGCACAGCCAAGTGTCCGCATAAGATCGATCGCTTGTCCTTCATCTTCCTCTAGCAACTGCTCATATAAGCCGATCGTAGCGTATTTCCCACTAATAACA
Source organism: Paenibacillus taiwanensis DSM 18679 (assembly GCF_000425125.1). GTDB lineage: Bacteria > Bacillota > Bacilli > Paenibacillales > Paenibacillaceae > Paenibacillus_B > Paenibacillus_B taiwanensis. Next base: position 170,029 of record NZ_KE384310.1, on the reverse strand, counting down.
ACATGCTGCGCCATATCGGTCATGTACAATTTCTCCTGCAACGATGAGCTGACCCAGCCAATCAACTTTCGCAGATCACGAAGGTCAACAGCACCGTACGGCTGGCCAAGCACAGATACTGTACCTGATGTCGGCCAAATATATCCGTTCACAATGTTTAGCAACGTTGTTTTTCCTGAACCATTTAGACCAAGCAAAGCCCAATGCTCCTGTTTTTTAACTTGCCAATTCACATCTTTCAGCAGTTCCCTTTCCTCTCGTCTCCAACTGACACCTTGGATATTAATGACATCACTCATCGCAATAATCTCCTCTCCCGTTGCTTCCACTTCTAACACGTTACCTCACTGCTCCTGTTAACAACTGGAACTATTTCCCCTATTATTCGTCCTAGAATACCGGATTTGATCACGCTTGTCGACTGTTTTGTTAGCATCTCATCTAAAAATATTTTCATAACGCATTAAATAAGCCTCTTCCCGAGTTCATTACGGAAAGAGGCTCTATAGATACGTTTAAAGCAGCTATTAATAATTAAATTACATCTTTACGTTCAATACTACGAATACCCAAATATGCAACATACATCCCGATCAAAGCTAATCCTATCGGAATTACAATGATATCATTAAGCGTGATGCCGCCGTTGTTGCTGCCCACGATACTAACCAGAAGAACAGCAGTCACAATAGTGGTTGATGTCGAATATTTACGCATCCCGAAAAACAGCGGAATTAAACAGATACCAGACGACATTACCGCGTTCATCAGCATTTTCCCACCGGTAGCCCACAAGAGCTGCGACGTCAAGCTTCCCTTAATCATTTGGGTAAAATGATTAAACAATATAAATCCACCTGCTACAATAATATCCGCGCATACTATCGACACAAACGTAAAGATCATCACGATGATCAGCTTGGCAGTCATTAGCTTCTTGCGGCTGATCGGATACATAAACAGTACTGTAATCGACTTTGTTCTGAATTCACTAATAACAAATTGAGCAATTAATACAGCGGCAAACACTATAAAGGTTGCTCTGACCAATGTCTCTGCTAATCCCAACATCGTTTCAAAGTTATCAAACGGAATTTCATCCTCTAGCTTTTGTCCATAACTAACCATACACATAAAGGCCAATATGATTAAGGTTGAAATGAGTGCTCCCCGTACATAACCTCCCATTCGGAACTTTCTCATTTCAAGTCTCATTAGCTTAAGCATGAACTCCACCCCCGTTAAGCAGCGATAAGAAGTAATCTTCAAGTGAGCTGTTTTTCTTCGTGATCGCTTCGACAGATACGTCATTTATAATTAGCGCCTTAGCTACTTCATTTTGCGGCATGCTCGTATCATAGACTCGAATGAACTGGTTATCGACGACTTTGAAATTAAACAACTGCAACTTGTGCTCAAGCACAAAACTAGCCTGCGTAATATCTTTCGTTGTAATTTCCAAATATTCTGTATTTTTCTCCCGAATCTGCTCCATAGATACTTCTTCAAGTAAACGCCCGTGGTTAATCACACCTATCGTATCCGCCATTTGCTCCATCTCGCCCAAAATGTGACTGGAGATAAACAACGTCATCCCGTACTCTTTACTTAACATTTTAAATAAGTCACGAATTTCCTTGATGCCAAGCGGGTCCAATCCATTGATCGGCTCATCCAGAATCAGCAGCTCCGGCTTGGTGGATAGCGCTCTTGCGATACCTAGACGTTGCTTCATACCAAGTGAAAAGTCTTTAACGGCTTTGCCCTCAATGCTCCCCAAATTAACTAGCTCCAACGCTTCATTGACAGCCTGCTTGTTATGATAACCCATGTACTCACAATGAATTTCTAAATTCTCACGAGCTGTTAGCTTGTCGTAAAATATAGGGTATTCAATGATGGTACCCATGCGACTGAGCAAGTGATAAGACGTATCCGTCAGCTTCTCACCAAAAAGCTCAATCTCGCCCGAGGTTGGCTTAATCAAATTGGTGATCATTCGCATAAGCGTAGTCTTTCCCGCTCCATTTGGACCTAAAAAACCGTATATTTCGCCTTTTTTGATGCGCATGTTTAAGTTAGATACGACTTCCTTGCCTTGATAAGCCTTCGTTAACTGGGTCGTTCTTAATAAATAAGACATATGCATACTCCCTTCGCTCTCATTCGATAACTTGAGTATAAAGAGCGAAATTCTCTTTTTTCTTACCCGATCCTTACAAATTTCTTAAGCACTCTGGCTTATTGCTTGTAACCGCACAGCATGCAAATGTTTGTACTTTAACGTGCTCCTATGTGCCGTCTTAATAATTAATTTTCCGCAGGCAAACCTTAAATGTTGTCCGCTCATTCGGCTTGCTTCTCAATTCAATCGTCCCACCTATCGCCTCAACAAGCCGTTTCGTAATCGTCAGCCCGAGTCCGCTGCCTTGAAATGCTTTGTTGCGGGAATCCTCCAACGTATACATGCGCTCAAACACTTGATCCACGTGTAACTCATGAATCCCTTTCCCTTTATCCCATACAGAAAAGAAGGCCTCTTGCCCCATTCCGCTTACGGTAATCCCGATCTCTTTGCCGTCACCGCCATGCTGGATCGCATTAGAAATCAAATTATTCAGTATCCGGTTAAGCGCATCTTCATTTCCCCATACGTACAAAGGCGTGTCAGGTATATCAATCGACACCTTAAACCCCCGTGTTGACAAAATATCATAGTACTGTAACATGCTCATTCTACAAATTTCATTCAAATGTAACTTCGTAATCGGAATATCTTTGTCGCCTGATTCCAGCTTGGCCAAGTCAAAAAACTGATTAATGAGATCCAGCACCTCTAGTGTTTTGCGGTGCACATTGTGAAGCAGCCTATCCCGCTCGCCTTGCTCCATGCCGGAGTCCAATTTGATTGTCTCCAAATAACCAAGCACAACGGTAAGCGGTGTCTTTAGATCATGTGATATATTAGAAAGCATCTTCTTTGTCGAAATTTCAATCCGCGCATGTGCCGCCAGAGACTTCAAATGATAGTCCAACAGAATATTGATCTCATTTAGCACACCGATTAGCGGCTCGTCATCTGTAAACACCATTACTTTCTCACTGGAGGACTCTGACACAATAACATGAAGCTTGTGTTGAATATGTTCGAGCGCGCGGCTCCGTTGTCGAATAAACTGATATTGCCAAATGATGATGATCATCAATATGACAATAACCGCAATCCATAGGTACGTCACTTCATCACCCTTCCCATTTATACCCGATTCCCCATAACGTCTTGATATACCGGGGTTCAGAAGGATTATCTTCAATTTTCTCGCGCAATCGCCGAATATGAACGTTAATGACATTCTCATCGCCGTAATAGTCATCCTGCCATACAAATCCGTAAATTTGCGCCTTTGTAAACACACGATTCGGATTTGTAATAAATAACTTCAATATATCAAACTCTTTGGATGTTAACCTCAGCTCTCGTTCTTCCTTAAACGCTGCAAAATTGCCCACGTCTACTCGCAAATGGCCAAACTGATACACCTGCGGGTTACCAAACTCAGATGATGGCTCTGCCGCTTCTCGATTGGCATATACGGTCGACCTCCGAATGGCAGCCTTGATTCGTGCCGCAATCTCTATCATCGAGAACGGCTTGGCGATATAATCGTCAGCTCCGAATCCAAGACCGAGTGCCTTGTCCACGTCACTGTCCTTTGCGGACATAATAAGGATAGGCACAGCACTTCGCTCGCGAATCTGCTTAATAACTTCAATGCCATCCAACTTGGGCATCATAATATCGACTACAACCAGCTCATAGTGGGTACTGACAAACTGCACCATGCCCGCTTGACCATCATATGCGCTGTCTATTACATAACCCTCTTTTACGAGATACTGCTTCAGCATATCAACGATCTCGTGATCGTCCTCCATAATTAAAATGCGATGAGACATTATTGTTCTCTCCTCTTCCACATAAACCAATCTATCTCACTATTATACCTCGCGATAGAGGCTGCTGGATGCTCATTTTGCACCTCTTCCCAAATAAACAATGAGCGGCATGTCATGACGTCACATGCACAAAATATGAAATCTAGTCACACATTAAAAGTATTTACATACCTTGTTAAGGAAGGGATAGTGAGCGTTTCTATCACCTTTCTTTTGTTATGATCCTTTTCCTATTCATTGGACTGGACAAGCTTGCTATCTCTTTATTAAAGCTAGCTGCGAAGGAGGATAGCTATGAAAAATAAACGATCGAAAGTCATGGTATCAATAGTAGGCAGTTTACTGCTACTGATGTCCTCTGTATTAGGCAGTGGTGTCTCACCCGCTGCTGGTCAGCCTGAAACCTCGGAAGTGTACTCTCTTCCATCATCAGTACAGACGCAAGCAGCCTTTTCGGGTGTAACTGCGCCTATTGGGGTGAATGTTCGATCAGCCCCCAGCCTGCAAGCCGCAATTGCGTATACGATTGCTGGCAACACTACCGTTCACTTTGATGGCTGGGAGCGAGGCGCTCTCGTAAAAGACTATTGGACAGGAAACGATGATGATCGCTGGTTTTATTTCTTCAAAGATCAGATCAAGTATTATGTCGCATCAGGATTCATTAATGGCAACCCAAGCGAACCAAGTCGTAGCGCAGCCGTACCCGATACTCGACAATTGATGAGCAATTGGTGCTGGGCTGGCGTATCTGTTGCCGTATTGGAGCACTATGGTATTCATATTACTCAACAGCAGTTTGCTCATTATGTAAAGGGAGGCTCTTATAACTATCCGGCGACCTCTTACGAGATTAAGCAAGGACTACAATATTTCACCGTAAAAAGTAACCTTTCTAATTCCTTGCCTACATTGCAGTGGGTTCAAGGTCAATTGGACAAGGGGCAACCGATGATTACGTTTATTAGCTGGACGAATGGATCGAACATTGGTCATTTTCTCGTATTGGATGGATACAGTTCCGGTGTGAATGGCACAAATTATGTAAGTTATATGGACCCTTGGTATGGCGATCACTATTCACATACTTTTGATGCTTTTAAAAGCAACAATCGCTTTACATGGGAAGGCACGATTAGCACAAGTAAATAATGAAAGTGGGGGAAATTGATGAGATCCTATATTCCTTTGCTGTTAGGGCTGTTTATCTTATTTGGAGCCATCGTATATATAACCGTCCAAGATGCTACGTCAGAGCGCCCTGAGCAAACCGCATTGATGGACTATGTTTGGAATAGGCCATCTGACGAGGAAAACTCGTCCTCAGCAGCTAACAAATTAACTTTATCACGGTTTTCCTTGGCCGTTGATGACACGTTGACGTCAGATCGCATCTTATCCTATAAAGGCGACAGAATAAGTGAATTGCTGCGCCCAACTGGGGAACGGCTTTGGTTTGCTATGCATGAACAAGTACCGGAAGCAATCATCGTTGCAAATATGAAGGAGCCCGTGAGAATGGGTGGAAAGCATCGCAGCCTCGATCTGTTTAACCTCTACAACAAAGCAAGAGCAACCGTAGAAACAGATGAGCAGATTCGTTATTTCGAATTTGAAGGCCAAAGTATACTTGCAGCCTGTCTGCCTGATCGAGAAGATGTCTATTTAACAGCAAGCGCGGCAATGTTACTGGAGCTTCCGGCAAACCAAAAGTTGTCCTCAGAGAAAGTCGTTCAACAGATGAAGCAATGGATCAACTAACGTTAGTGTTAGTGTTGATGTATTTGCATGGCTATTAACCGGGGCAACCCGGTCTTTTTATTTTGAAAATTAAGCAACTAAATACGGGGAAGAACGTATTGCACCATATGTAATATACTGGCATTCGCGAGGTGAGGAATTTGTCTTTACACATTGATATCGTTAATTACCATCCTGATTATGGAGACAGTATTGCCGAAATGTGGAACCGCAGTCAGAGTGAATGGGGCGGCGGAACGTCCGTGATGACAGGTACTCAGGTCCGCCAAAATGAAGCCGCTTCCGATTCGCTCGTCGTTTTTCTCGCCCTTTCCGACGATGAGGTGGTCGGATATTGTAGCGTAAGTGAATACAGGGAAGATACCGGCGCCTTGTACATCCAACTTCTGAATGTTCGACCTGACTATCATGGCAGAAAGGTCGGCAAGATGTTGGTGCTGCGGGCCGTCGAGGAGACGATTCGCCGCGGCTGGCCGCGTATTGACTTATATACGTGGGATGCCAACATGAAAGCAGTCCCACTATATAAGCGCTGCGGCTTCTTTTGGGAGGACCGCGAAGATACAACACATTTTATGAACTTTATACCGCTAGTCGTTAACTGCGAAGCTATTGCTCCTTATATGGAAGGAATCGATTGGTACGCAGATTCAACACGTGCAATTGAAGTAGTAAGGGACGGGCTAGTGGATAACGGTTTTCACACCTATACATACGCCTGGCAAAATAAAGGGCAAGCGCTGCGTGTTGACATCGAAAGAAGAGGCAGAGGCATTTGTCTCATTGAAACGGAAGATTACCTCTTATCCGCAGTAGCAGAGCAAGCCGAGCCTGTCTTCGGGAAGGAATATACCGTTCAATATCGCATCATCAACAAATCCGGCAAGCCTCTTCACCTCCATTTCACAGGTGAATCCGATCGCAACGTGCGCTTCGACTGGGAGCAGTCCGTCGAAGTAACCCACGAACAGCTTTTAACGGCACGATTCCTCGTTGACGTTATCGATAAAGAACAAAGCGAATGGCGAACTTGTCCAACCGTTCGTGCCAAAGTTCTCATTAACGGTTTGGCAGCCGTTATTCAAGTTGGCATTGTTCCTAAGTTTCCTGCTGCCTTAGCGCTAAAGGTTCCAAATGAAATATATGCACTAGGCGGTCAATATGACATGTATGTGGATATAGAGAATCATTTTCCTGTACCTGCCTCGTTTACATTCGAGTTGGCACCGACATCTTGGCTTGAGATGAAGCAGCTATCATATACTGTGGAACTAAAGCAAAAAGAGCGCGCTTCGCTGCCTTTTTCATTTCGACTACTTGATTACGGCTTCTTGAGTCAGCAGCTCAAAGTTGTTGCTGTCACAGCAAGCGGGGACGAAGTTACGTTCAGCAGGAGAATCGGCGGTGGCTTTAATGGTCCCGGCGGCATGTGTTATGGCGAGACAGACACCGCATATCTGGCTATGAACGGCAAGTATTGGCTGGAGTACGAAAAAGAAAACAATCAATTGCATGTTCACTGTCTAGGCCGTAATTCGACTCAAATTGCATTATTTCATCCGAAGGTAGGCAAACCTTATTCCGGAGAGTTCTCGAAGAAACAGCCGGAACAAATGAAATGGAAGCAAGAACGTGGTGCCGTTGGTTTCCAACATACGTATCGTTCTGGTGAATTTGCGCAACTTCTGCTTCATACACATGCCATGCTCTACGCTGACGGAACGATTAAGCTGTGGCAGGAACTGGAGAACGATTCTCTTACCGCGACGTCTGAACAGATGTGGGTCACGCAGCGGATCCGCAAAGATTTGTATCGCAGTGTGCTTCCTTATAACGGACGAATCGTCGAGATGACAGATTCCCACGGTGATGACTATGACTACTGGGACGGCGATAAAATAACCGAGCCTTGGATATTTGCTCGCGGAGACGGGCCTTCATGCGGCATTTGTTGGTCGAATACGCACCACATGAACCTGCAAGGCTGGGCCATCGAGTTTGAGACCAATATGGGCGTCTTGCAGCCGGGGAGTACGCGTAGAAGCGAAGACCTTATCTTGACAGTAGGCGGTTTTGACGACTGGCAGGACTTCCGCAGCTATGCCCTGAAACGCACCAAGACAGATCAACCGACGCAAGTAGAACGACACATTACGTTGACAGCAAATGGCGGCAACCCCTTTGTGCAGCCTGATGCTCACAACGTGTCGGCCTTACTTCGTGATGCCAAGCAGAATGCTTGGGAAGGAACTGTATCAGCTGGATATGCTAGTAACGAGCAAGATGCAGTTGTCGTAACGACCGTATCATTAAACGACGAGGCAGTTGAAGTACCATTGGAATTGGCTAGACCAGACTTAACGGTAGACACATTATGTGTCAAAGCATCTTTGGGCTCCTATACTGAATTACATCAGCGTACGCTGTTCACCATCGCTGCACATGACGTCACGATTACGTCAACTCAGAATGACGGCAGCACTATTTATGAAGCAAGTAATGGCCCTGTACGCATTCAAGTGGACGCCGATTACTACCCGGGGCTTTGTTCCTTAGCCGTTCATGGTCAGGAATGGCTTGCCTCCGGTTATCCCGTTTATGGGGCCAAGTCGTGGTGGAACCCTTGGATTGGTGGCATGACCGAAGCTTTGGATGAGTTGGGCCCGCTATCAGTCTTAAAAGAGGAGCGTTCCGTAACCTCTGCACGTTTAACAGACTCAGCCGGTAACGTATGGTCTGGACTAAGAGTTCGTCTGTCCGTGCATAAACACGTCAAGTATCGGGGATTAACATGGGACAGCTATTATTTGATGCTGCCAGGCGTGCCGATGCTTGCTTATGTAACCGATATTCATCAGCACACAGGAACATACTTGGCGTGCCCTCAGACTGCAACCGAGATTTTTCTGAATCTGCCGCAAGGATGGCTTCAAACGTCGAACGCCGATGGCCAACCACTCCACTATTCGCTTGGAGAAGGAGAACTAACGGTTGGCGAGTACCGTCATTATGCGCTAGGCAGTAAAGCAAGTAGAGATGTACTACAGTTGATTATGGATGAGTCCCTTATTCAGCCTCATCTCTATACGAATAAGGACGTTAGCGGTCTATCGTTGTACAGAGACTTGGCGCTGCCTCATGGCAGTATAACACGCTCAGCACCAACCTTTATGGTCTTTACGGGTGATGTCTTACCGCATGAATCACTGCATGAGCTGCGAGGCATCACCTTCCCGCATGCACAAGCGGCAGAAGGGGAGGAAGCGTAGTGAAGATTATTGATGCACATATGCACTTATCTCATATCGATTCTTTCAAAAGCACAGCAATGGAACGCTCATTTGTGGACTATTCAGTCCAAGGATTGCTACAAGAGTATGAACATGCAGGTGTCGTACTTGGAATAGGTATGGGATTAACTGAAACAGACAAGGAAGGCTTCCCTGATCGGGAAGCCTCAACCCCAATGGGACTTGATATGCTAGAGGAGTATCCGCGACAGATCGTCTATTGTCCGGGCATTAATCCGTACAAGCTGAATAAGGCGGGACTAGACGCGCTTGAACTAGCCATACAACGTCCAGAAGCGGTCGGCATCAAGATTTATCTCGGTTATTATCCGTTTTATGCTTATGATGACGTTTATCAACCTGTATATGAGTTGGCTAAGGCTTATCGAGTCCCTGTTGTCTATCACACGGGCGATACTTACTCTGAACGCGGACTTTTAAAATACGCACATCCGCTCACAATTGATGAAGTGGCCGTACAGCACCGAGATGTCAACTTTATGATGGCTCACTTCGGGGACCCTTGGGTACTGGACGGAGCTGAGGTCGTATACAAAAATCGCAACGTGTTCGCAGATTTATCCGGCTTAATGGTAGGTGATGCAGCAGAATGCGAGCGCCTCGGCCAATCACCGCTCTTCTTTACACATTTGCGACATGCACTCACCTATTGCGACCATTATGAGAAGCTATTGTTTGGTACAGATTGGCCGCTCGCACCAATAGAGCCGTACCTGCAATTTGTAAGAGAGCTGATCCCAGCTGCCTATCACGAGGATGTATTTTATAAGACGGCACAGCGTGTATTCCCAAAAATTGTACCACTCATAGAATAATAAGCATTCTATTCCTAAGGCTCCCGTCCCAAATGATTGACGAGAGCCTTCTTCATGTAAAGCTCACCCTACAACCTAACATAAATGCATACACTTCAGAGCGTATGGATGATAATCAACAATAAAATGTATAGGAGCGATGTATGTGCAGCGTCCGCAAATGCACCCGTTTTGGAACCGTGCTTTACTCAGCGGCGGCATTATTTTTGTTACAATGTCTTTAATCGTATTGATTTTCAGTAGGTCTTACTATTTTGTATATCAAATTCTCGTTTGGGCAGTTATAAGTATGTTGTGTGGCATTATTTTTGCATGGTATACAGATCCTCTCCGCAACAAGAGCAATCCCCCTTCCAGTCCGCACTTCATCCGTGACAAAAAACTGCTCCAACGGGCTCTGATCGGCTTGCTGCTCCTAAGCTTACTAACCATTCGTTATCCTCATCATTACTCATGGTTTGAAGTGGGCTTACGATGGCTTGGCATCCCAACTGTCTTTTCATTTGGAAACGGTACACTAGTTCTCACAGGTCTGCCCTTATTAATTGGTCTCGTTATTTTGATAAGAATGCTTGTACGATCCTTAAACCGTCAACGCTTCCTGATTGGCTTTGCAGCTTTCTTGACCGTCACTACACTGCCGAACCAAGCTGTTGAAGCATATCAACGTTATCTAGGCACAGGTATTTATGCTATTCATGCCAATATGTCCACTTTAGCTAGCTGTCGCTTGGAGCAGATTCAGAGTCGATGGGTGGGAGATTGTACGGTTACTGTTCGCAATTACAGCCAACAGGCGGTTACGGCTCATATTTTGCTTAAAAGAGACGATACGAGCTTTCCCTATGAATTTTCAGATATAGACCTGGGTTCTGTCACTTTTGCACCACATCTTAGTGAGCATAGCACCGTGAGAGTATCTAATCTTGTACTGCCAACAGCACCCTATTACCCGGAGGATGTGTCTGGGCCCGTACAAATTTCTTATTCACGTATGACCCTCTCTGATGGCATTCATTTGCGTGAACTGTAGCCTTTTATGAAACCGAATACCTCATCGTAAAGTACTACTTAGAAATAAAATATATGGGAGGAAAACGATGAAAATAAAATTGCTTTGTACCTTGCTATGCTGCATCCTCTTATCCGGATGCTCAATGTTCGACAGCGTGAACAGCTCATTAAATTATGTGACAGAGGCTACTTCTTACGTCAATCAAGTATCCAGCTTTGCTGAGCGTGTTCCGCAGCTTGTCGAGCAGGCCGCTACTGACATTGACGCCAAAGCCTCATTAACACAAGCTCTTGAGGAGATGAAGAATCAAATTACTTCATTTAACGGCTTGGAGGCACCTGCCTTCGCTCAAGATATCCATCAGCAATTAACAGACTACAACACAGCGTTTACACAGGAAATTAACGGCCTATTGGAGCAAGTCAACTCTGGTATTGCCGACATAACTGCAATTCAAGACTCGCCATTGTTCCAGACTGTTCGCAACATTACGGACACCTTGGGACAAATTCAGGCGTTAGCCCCTTAACATACAACAACGAAGTATGAGCGGCCGCTGCAAATATTTATTTCTTCCTCTGCCGGCGGTCGCCCTCATTTCAGTCAGTGCGTTTACGCTTTCATTAAGTCCTTGTTTCTTATACTTGCTCACTCTACCTTTTCCACGAACTTTATTGCGTGTACTAAACCGCTCGCTTTAAATCCGATGCCCTGATACACCTTGTTTGAATGGGGATTCGCTGTATCCGCGTACAGAATGGGCGTCAAATTCTCCTTATTCAGGAGCACATCACACAATGATGCCACAAGTGCGCTAGCGTACCCCCTTTTTCGATGCTCAGGGGGTGTATATACGCTGTTGATAACACCGTGACGCGGGGAACGGAACGTAATATTTGCAATAGATACGAATTCACCGTCCGTTACCCAACCAAACAAATGACCAGAGCTAATAAGCCTTGCAGCCAAAGGCATCTGGTCAAGTGTATCGGTTGTCTCCCCCATTTGAGCCTCGTTTCCTTGAGCGGGCATGGAAGTTCCACCGATTACTTGGCCTTCACAAATCATGACGTTGACGGTAGTTTCAATGTGATATATTTTTTCTAGCGGATGATTTTTCACTGTAAATGGATATACCGTTATTTCTTTTCCAAAGTACTTATCAGGCTCAACAGATTGAACCCCCCAACTTTGCTGATACAGTATGTTTTCGGTGCTTCCAGTAAGTTTATTTTTTTCTAGGACATACTTTTGAACTTCACCTTGCCGAGATATTACTTGATAACCATGCTGTTCTACATATTGCTCAGCTGTTTTTTCGTCATCACTGCTCTCATTTTCACATCCAGAAAACACCATAAATAACAGCCCTAGAAGAACAACTAATATTGGCATGCGTACCATCATATCCAACGCCTCCTTGTTAATATTGACGCTTCAAATCAATACATGGTTGCACTAAGAAAATGGCCACACCTTGAATAAATGACTTGCACCCGTAAATATTAGACAAATTACCCGCAAGCACCATCGAGCCCTCATTTAAAACCTACCACCAAGAAATAATACGTGGAAAGAAGTTGTGATTTCGTCATCATTTGCCCATAATGGATACATATAATAGTACGTGTGCATACAATTGATTTGAACGTGATCAAATAAGGCTTACACCCAGGTTCAATCATTCGAATATTAGGCGAGGACGCTGAATTGGTCAAAGTGAGGACATTGTCATTATGAGTTATACGCTTTCAATATCAGATATTAAATCGCTGTGCGGCACATCCTTCTACCGTCGCGGCGAAGCTTATTTTAAGGAACACCGTGTTCGCAAAGTGTCATATAATGCGGAGGACGGTGTATATGAGGCGGTCGTCAGGGGAAGTGAACCTTATCAGGTACAGGTTGTGTTCCAGTCATCTGGCAAGACCCATGCCGTATGCTCTTGCCCTGCTTACTCTACTTATTCTTCTTATTGCAAACACATCGCCGCTGTCCTGCTTGATATCCGTTCTGTTGAGCGAGGTGAGCAAGCCAGCATAGGGGATCGCGAGGTTCAAATTGCCATGAATCAAAATACTCAAGTGACCACTCAACTGATTTCGTTGTTTGACCGCATCGTTGTCGCGGAGGAAGAAGAGCCCTTGCAGGACGATCGGATGACCGTTCGTGTAGAGTTCACCTGCAAAACGGTAATACCACAATCCAATAAACCGTTGCTCGCTATCGAGCTTAAACTCGGCCTGACCCGCTTATACGTTATTCCTAATTTGAAAGAATTTTTGGCTAACGTTCTCGAAGAAACTGAGTATGCTTTTTCCAAATCATTCACATGGGACCCTGCGCTATATAAGTTTAGTGCGGAGGACTTTGCCGTTATACAATTGCTCATGGAACTGAGCCTAAGCGAGTTAGCTTATCGTGAGGCGATTCAAAGCAATTGGAGCGGTTATTCAGTCAGTTCTTACTTTAATCAAGGAAGAATGCTGTTTATCCCACCAAACGCCCTAGATCGGTTGCTGCCATTATTAGAGCAGGCACAAGCCAAGTTTGAGCATCTTTCCATCGTGTATGACGAGCTAAAAGTAATAAATGAGCCGCTACCGATCTCTTTTTCATTAACAGAAGCAGAACATGACTACTATCAACTGGACATAAACGGTTTGGAGCAAGTATACCCCCTCGACAGTTATCAAATGGCTGTTGCGAACGGTTGCTTGTATCGCCTGCGAACTGCCCAGTTAACCTACATGGAGGAAATGAAGCAATTGCTTCAGTCCCATCGTCATCAGATGCTTATTGCTCCTTCGCAGATTGAGCCCTTCATGGACCGCGTTGTACCTGAGCTTCAAAGGATCGGTCTTATGAAGGTCGCTCCGACAATTGAAGCTAAGCTCGTTCAAATTCCGCTACAGGCTCAGCTGTATTTGGACCGCGAAGGCAGCAGACTGCTGGCAAAGCTGACTTATGTTTACGATGACGTAGTTATTGAGCCGATGGGGGCGGATTTAGAACACAAAGCTTCATCAGAGCGGATTTTGCTGCGAGATACACGGCGTGAAGGCCGGATTATGCGATTGTTTGAGCAGTCCGCTTTTAAATATAACGGTAATGCGCTGTACATGGATCATGAGGAAGACATCGTTTACTTCTGGTTTGTCCTGCTTCCTCAGCTCCAACGGCTAGTCCAAGTCTATACGAAGCCTGAGCTGCAAGCAGAGATGCGTACCCTGCATACAGAGCCCAAGCTGAACATGGACATCAATTCCCGTATGAATTGGTTGGATGTTCAATTCGAATTAGATGGCGTGGACGAAAAAGAGCTAAGCCTCATGCTTCACCATTTGGTTGAGAAAAAGAAATACTATCGCATGACCAATGGCGCCTACGTTATGCTTGATCAGCCTGATTTCCAGCAGATTCGAAATATGTTAGAAGAGTTAGGCATCCGCAAGTCGGATATTCGAGGCAATCGATTTGAATTGTCTGTGACGCGCGGCTTCTCCCTGCTGGAAGAGCCTGTTATTCCGGCTTCGGTCAAGCTAGGTCGAGCATTTAACGAATTGCTAGAGCATATCCGTAATCCGGGACAACTCGAATTTCCGGTACCGGAGTCGCTAGATACTATCCTGCGTGATTACCAAAAAGTAGGCTTCCAATGGATGAAAACCATTGCCCATTATCGCTTCGGTGGTATTCTCGCGGACGATATGGGGCTTGGCAAGACGCTGCAAGGCATTGCCTTCCTGCTGGCGGAGCCGCAAGCGGAAGATGCCAAGCTGCCTTCGTTGATTGTGGCACCAGCGTCACTACTGTACAACTGGAAGAACGAGCTAACGAAATTTGCACCGCAGCTAACCGCTGTAGTCGTCTCTGGTGACAAGCAGGTGCGGTCTGAGATGTTGGAGCAGCCAGCGGATACAGATGTCTACATTACATCGTATCCGCTCTTGCGCCGCGATATTGATCAATATGCGGAACAGCGCTTCCGCACCTTGATTCTCGACGAAGCGCAGGCGATCAAAAATCATTCATCGCAGACTGCGCAAGTGGTAAAGCAATTGCAGGCCGCCCAGCGGTTTGCATTAACAGGAACTCCAGTCGAGAATCGACTAGAAGAGCTGTGGTCAATCTTTGATGCGGTATTTCCTGATCTATTTACGAGCAAAAAGTCATTTATGGAATTGTCCCGGGAACAAATTGCTCGGAAAGTGCGGCCGTTCATCCTCCGCAGAATGAAATCCGACGTGTTACAGGAACTGCCGGAGAAGATCGAAACATTACAGCAGACCGAACTGCTGCCAGAACAGAAGAAGCTCTACATGGCCTATCTTATGCAGTTGCAGCAAGATACGAAGCAGCAGCTGCAAACAGAGGGATTCCAGAAGAGCCGCATCAAAATATTAGCTGGCCTGACCCGACTACGGCAATTGTGCTGTCACCCTTCTTTGTTTATCGAGAATTACGGAGACGGCTCTGGCAAGTTAGAGCTGCTAATGGAAGTTATTCAGGAATGTGTCGCAAGCGGCAAGCGGATGCTTATTTTCTCCCAGTTCACGGAGATGCTGAAAATTATTAAAGAAGAGCTAGACGTGCAACTCGGATTAAGCTGCTTCTATCTGGACGGCAGCACGCCTTCACGCGAGCGTGTAGAGCTGTGCCAGCGATTTAACGAAGGAGAGCAGGCCGTATTTTTGATTTCACTGAAAGCGGGAGGTACTGGACTTAATTTAACTGGAGCCGATACCGTCATTCTATATGATCTTTGGTGGAATCCTGCAGTAGAGCAGCAAGCTGCCGACCGCGCGCACCGAATGGGCCAGCAAAATGTCGTGCAAGTCATTCGCTTAGTCACACAAGGCACTATTGAGGAAAAGATGGTTGAATTGCAGCAGCGAAAGAAAAATCTAATTGACGAGGTCATTCAACCTGGGGAAACCTCCGTATCCTCCTTGACTGAGGATGAAATTATGGAGCTGCTTATGATGGACTAATAGACTTTGTCTATATGTGCTGCTAAGCACAAGAACCTTTAACCCGCTACGCGGTGTTGAAGGTTCTTTAATTTCTATTTGTAGCGTCGTTTCGCTTCTCTATATCTTCTATTGTGATGGATTCAATGGGTTCTATATACGGATTCCAAAAGTAGATTTACAATTTATACACAAAAAACATGCCTTCAAGAAAAAAATGTAACAAATATCACATTACTTCAAATTTAAAAGGTATATAATGCCATTGTAACTCACTATAAAATATGGAGGTGTCGACATGGCCTATGACGAGCCCTATATGGTTATATCAAACCGCAGCATCCCAAGTCAGGAAGAAACAGATATTGGCTGCAAACTGCTGGCCCGCGAAGGAATGAAGCTATCACCTCCATCCCTGTATGTGTTGGAGACAGGTACAACCTATAGAAAAGACCAGCAACTACCCATCCCCAATGTACATCATGAAGCAAATTGTAAGCGCTGTACACGTGTCCCTGACGTCTTGCAGCATTCACCCTGTAGCATATGCTTACGCACTCTGCCTGAACTACCTAACCGATTACAGCACGTCTACTTCGCACTCACAAACAAGTGTAATTTGCATTGTATCCATTGCTGCTGCAATGCTAAATTTACTCCATCCCCCCACCCGATATCCCATAAGCTATCCACCAAAGATGTACTTCAATTGCTGGTCAAGATCATAGCTTTAGCACCAGATACCGTCACCTTTACGGGTGGAGAACCTATGCTAAGACCCGATTTTTTTACTATTCTGCATGACATGGACAGTCGTTTTGCAGGAGAAATCCACCTCTCTACAAATGCGACCCTTATTACAAAAGAAAATGTGAGCCGTCTATGCTCCTCAGTGGACAGCGTACACATCAGTTTAGATGGAGTAAATAATGAATCTTGCCAACAGATCCGAGGACCTGGCGTATTTGAGAAAGTAATGGAAAGCGTTACACTTCTCCAAAGCAGCGGCAACTGCCACATCTCCCTCTCCTTGGTACTTATGGAACATAATCGTCATCTGGAAGAAGCATTTTATGAGCTGAACCACCGTCTAGGAACACGTCCTATCGTCAAATATTTTATTCCAACAGGCAGAGGTAAAGCCTTTCTCAGATCATACCTTTCGTACCCTGTACAATCTTGCATGCGAACATCAATTACACAATCAGAACGCTTTGACGACTTCACTGAGCCCTATAAGTGCAACTGTGACCACAACGCGATCATTATAAACTACGACGGGACCACTTCCTCTTGCTGTCTACCGACCTATCCTGATTGCGTTCCCGTTTCAAGACGCGCTCTCCATTAACTGAGGTTCCTTCATCTTCCAACTGGTATAGAACTTTAAGGAGTAGTTGCAACTGACTTCACGCTTGATAACATTTCCATATCTAAGTAAATTTATATAAGGAATCAGGTGATAGCTTGAACGTCAGATGGAAGCGCGATGATTCGTTAATCGCCTTAATTGACAACGAGGCCAGTCTCATCAACGCCAAATTGTCCACATGCACCACGTGCGGTGTCTGTGCTGACAAAATGAAACCCAAACATCCGTTAAGCAGTGGAGATCCCGAAGACCGTGAATTCGGAGTGCACTCCGCGCAAATTATTCGCCAAGTCGTTCCCAACCTGAATATGCATGTGGCTAAGCTAGCTCACACGCCAACGGAAAGCAGCTCAATGTCGCTGCTGAAAGCTTTAGAAGAAATGACGCACACGGATACCCGCATTATATACACAAACGGCATGACGACCGATCAAGGCTATGAACGGGATTTAAAGGAAATATGCGAAACACTTGTAAGACAAGGAAAAATAGTCATCTATCCTTTCGATGCCTGTACAGTCTGCTTCTCTCCCGCTATTTCCAGCTCAGTGATTGGCGTCTGCGGCAGCCCTATGAGCAGAACTTTTGAATATTGGTACAATCCGAGTTCCCCCATAAAAGTTGTAGCTGATGCAACTCCGGCATTTGTACCAGACGCAGAAGGACATTACGTGGTGTTCGGTGGACACCGCAAGGCTGCTGCTTTATTTTGCGGCATTGTCGCTAAGCTCGTTAAAGCCGATCCACATTTGTCTAATCACACACTGATGAAGCTGCTTCGGGACTTAGCGACCCGTACAGAATGGGTCGATAGCCATCATGCCACGTGCATGCAGTATGGGGAAATGGTCGCTCCTCCATGCGATTGTAGTTATAACGAATATTTACTTCGCGAAATGGTGCAATTACTTTCCGACCAGCTGCAATTGTCTCGAGAACTGCTGCCGAATCTGTACGCTCATTCCTTACTGCATCCTCAAATTGGGCTTCAACCTGACATGTGTGTTCGTATTTTAAACGCTATCGAACAGAAGTTCAGCATTAAACTTAATTTCGCCGCTATCTCACTCCATCAGTTTTACTCCATTTACACCCTGCATGATTTGGTTACTAGAGCTAGACAACCCTATTTGCATAAGCCCTGATGTTTCGCTAGCTGCAATCCGCAGTCTAAGGACGCCGTTGCTTTATCGCTGCGACGTCCTTTTGAATTGCAATATAGGAGCATGTTGCAGTTTAAAAGGGATTCGTATACACGTTACGATTGGGTAAGCGTGAACACAGACAACTCAGGTACACACCATAAACGAAATTTTGCTCTTGTTGTGCCAATACCTCTATTGACATAGAGCGCAGACTCACGGAGCTGCCCTTGTATACGATACATACCTTGCACATACTTTTCTCCGAGCGGCGTCGTAATAAATGAACCAACCAACGGAAGCCGCACTTGACCACCATGACTGTGTCCAGACAACTGCATATTAATCGGGTAAGCCGTAAAGCTGTCTGCCACATCAGGCTCGTGTACAATGACCAAGTTAAACTGACCCGCTTTAAGCTTAGACAGCGTACCCGTGATATCAGGCGCACCGAGCATAAAATCATCGAGGCCTGCGATCGCAATCGATTGCCCATTAGGAAGAGCCAACTGTCTAACCTCATTTACTAAAACGGTAAATCCCGCACTCTCCATGCCTTCTTTATATACCCTGTTGGCTCCACCACCCCGATCATGATTACCATATACAGCATATTTACCAAGCGTAGATTGAATTCCAGCCAATACCTCGAACACGCGATTTGCGCCTGCTCCATATAAGCTGTAATGATCAAACAAATCACCGTTAAACACAACAATATCAGGCCGTTGTTGATTTATAGCGTGTACGAGATTCTGCAACTGCTCTATTGAATAATCTGCCCCCACGTGAACATCGCTAAATTGCACAATCTTCATCCCTTCAAAGCTGGGCGGCAGCTGCTCAGCCTTCACAACGTGCTCAGTTACCATCAGTAGATGCGGCTCCACCATCGAGCTGTATACATAAGCACTTCCACCAAACACCAGTAAAGCTAAAATGACAGTTGTTCCCCATCTCACCGCTTGTTTTAACTGCTTCATCCTTTATCTAGTCCCTGCGTATTTATGGCGGTTAATTGGTGTGTAAACAAAGGAACATGTCCCAACTGCTCGGTAGGATTACTACGTTTTTGAGAGTAGCCTGCCACAAGTAAACTTGCGACAAGGGTCAGTAACACAATCAGCAGCAGCTTTGGCATTTTGGCATTCATGAAAATCTCATCCTGTCTGTCTAGTTAACGGCCAGCTGCACCGCCTCATCTTTGATCATAAAAGACACATGTTACGCCAATATGACAAGTGGTAGATCTGGCTTGCTAAGTGTCTTATAGACAATGGAAATGGATGTGATCCTGTATCCCGTAATTATCGTTAAAAAAAGAACTCGAACGTACTGCGAACAGGACTTGACTGACAATTCAGCATCAAGTATATTGGTGGTATACAGCATCCAAATATTTCAACCCTTACGATGGAAGCACCCGTAAGACAGGTCAATAAGGCCTTTCTTACTGGTGCTTTTTTGCGTTGCTGCAAACGGGTTTCCATTGTTCAAGACTTGGATGAAATTAATCTATGTATCTTAGAAAGGAGAACTTTGAATACTATGAGGATTATAAGAATGATGAAAAGATTGATGTTCATGTTGATGCTTTTGTTTATTAGTACGGGTTTCCCTTCATCCGCAGCAGCTATTTCCGTTGTATGGTCTGACACCACACAAGCTGCATTTAATAAGACCGTCTCGCAAGCACCTTCTGCCTATGCTTCACGACTGCAAGCCGCTCACCAATCACTTGTTGCCCAACAGGGACAAGAACGTCAGTTGGACACGAACATTGCAGCCCAACAAGCTCGCAACAGCCAGAACGAAGCAGTTGTGCGAAAGCAGATCAAGAACATGGACACAACTCTATTGCGCCAGCTAGAGAAGCGTGTTCAGGATGCACGGAATCGTCACAAGCCCCTGCAAGCCTATTTCACTTCACTCCAGCAGCAGATCACGGTAGCCCGCAAGCTAAAGCAGACGGAGCTCGCATCTGCATTGCGGGTGAAGTCGGATATCGTTAAAGTGACGGTTCAACTTGCCAAAGAGGATATTCGCAAGTGTGAACAAGCGTACATGAAAGCCAAGCAAAGTGCAGCTCAAGCGATGAAGCGAGTACGCACTACATTAACCGATGCCGTAGCTCTACGCGTCAAGATTACATCCGCACGAAAGACTGTCGTCTCCCTTAATAAGCTCGCTCCCTCGGTTCTCAAGCCGTTCAGGCAAGCCGTCAAAGCAACCGATGCCAAAGCATGCATAGAAGCCTTAACACCGCTCGTCTCACTTTCGCGGCAGCTTGTGGAACAAAAGCAGCGTATTATGGCACTGCAACATGACATTGCAACCGTCATTTCAAAAGCCCATGAACAGTTAAAGCCAAGTGTCTAAGCTGCATCGCAACGAGGCTGACGCAACCTTTTCTGAATCCACTCTAATTATAATTAGACTCACCATAATGCTTATCAGGTCGTATTTCTGTATGATTTCATTGCTAGTTATGCATGGAGAAGCAGCTTTCGGGTATGATAGCCACAATACGTGGACTATAGGGGGGATATCTGCTGCCTAATCAACCTATTAATGAGACGGTGCTTCATGTCCAGACGTTTGGCGAAGGCATACCGATTATTTTTATTCACCCTCCGCTGTTAACTAATGCTAATTTTCGATATCAGCAGATCGATCTGTCTGACGATTATTGGATTATTACGTTTGACATCCGTGGACATGGCAAGAGCGCGCATTCGGATGCGTCGATTACGTATACGTTAATCGTAGAGGATATTCATCAGCTTATGGACAAACTGGACATTAAACGAGCATTTGTGTGCGGGTATTCAACTGGAGGATCTGTTGCATTAGAAGCCTTGCTTACACATCCGAATCGTTTCTATGGTGGTATTCTGATCAGTGCGATGTCAGAGGCTACTGATGTGAAGCTGCGTAGTCGAATACGGCTCGCTATTGGCCTTTCACGTTGGCAGCCATTGCTGCATTTATTACGTTGGGCCATCTCATGGGGCAACGCGGACAGTAAGCTCACATTCAAACAGTTGCTCCGGCAAGCGAAGCAGGGTCACAGAGACAACATTCATCAATATTATCAATGCAGCTTGAACTACAACTGTACAGAGCAGCTCCGTCATATTACGGCCCCTATATTACTGCTGTATGGTGAAAAGGATACCGATTTCAGTTCATATCGCCATAAGCTACAGCAAGGCTTGCCGAATTGCAAGCTCGTTATCTTTCAAGAGGAGCAACACCAATTGCCCACCAAAGCTGCTGGTGAAGTAAATAAGACCATACGGAAGTGGGTGGAGCAAGTTATTCGGTCGTAGTTACACAGAAGGACCTAGAAATCCACTACAAGTAGGGATCAAGGTCCTTCTTCTTAAGAATGATTAATGATTAAACTCTAGTCAGGGATCGAACATTTAACTATTATCTTTTTGAGCAACGCATCACCCATTGTAGCTTCGATACAGCAACCGTATTGGTGCTCCAATCCATAAACGTCTCAATCAAACTTCCAACAAGACAAGCTCAAATTACCATATTGATAATTACGGAACAATTTTGTAGCTTGCCGCTTCTCATCTCCTGCACCCATAGCTAATAGGAGTGGAATAAAGTGTTCTGGAGTAGGCACCGCAACTTCAGCATGTGGTGCTAATTTCTCATATTGAAATAAGGCTGCAGTATCCCAACTGGTCAGCTTCTCTTCAAGCCATTGATCAAATGCAAGCGCCCATTCATCGTGTGTTGTAGCATCCCAGTTTATACGTCTTAAATTATGCACTGTGCCGCCACTGCCGACAACTAATATGTCCTGTTCTCGCAGCACTGCCAGTGCCTTGCCGATCTGGTACTGTTCTGCATTGGTAAGATATCTGTTAACCGATAGCGCAATAACAGGGATATCTGCCTTTGGATACAGCAGATGCAGCACTACCCAGGCGCCATGATCAAGTCCCCGTGCAGTATCCATACTTGCAGGTATTCCCGCAGCTTCGAACAGCTCCTTAATTTCCGCTGCTAACGATGGAAGTCCAGGGGCTGGATACTTGAACTCATACAGTTCTCGCTGGAACCCCCCAAAGTCATAAATCGTTTCATAAGTCGCAGCGCCTGACACCAACTGCTCTGTGCTTTCCCAGTGAGCTGTAAATAAGACGACAGCCCGTGGCTTAGGCATACTTGAACCAAGCTCGTTCAAGAAGGTTGTATAATCGTGCTTCTCCAAAGCTAACGATGGAGCGCCATGTGCGATAAACAAAGATGGAATCATAATTGAAGCCTCCTATCGAAACTGTCTTTATACAACAAGAGGCCCTACGGGGCCCACTTGATGTTATTACATAGTTGTATAAGCTAGTATCTTATTGTTCTTTCTTGCGGAATAACAATTGATCAAGACCGAATCCACGAACAGTTGCTCCTGCAAAGTAAAGTGAAATAACCAACAGTGCCAAATCTAATTCATAACCAGCTCCCTGTCCATCTCCCAACAAACCGCCTGGCAGCTTAACCGTAATTGTTGCACCGATCAACATAAAAGCAAATAATACAGACACATAACGTGTAAACAGACCAACAATTAACAAAATACCGCCTACCAACTCTAACGCTGCGACAAAGTATCCGAGGAACCCTGGAATACCGATGCTTGCGAACCAGCCAGATACATTTTCCAATCCCATTTGGAACTTAGTAATACCATGAACCATCATAATAATCCCCAACACCACACGCATTAAAGTAACCATAATCTCATTTATTTTCATTTTCACTACTCCTTATTAGTTGTTATATTGTAATACTTTATTCATATTAAAATACTCTTGGACATTAATAAGCTACAACATTACTTTCAACCCTCCTCCTATTCAAAAGTATTCTAATACAAATAACTTTTTGTTATTTATGAACCATAAGTTATCATGAAGATGCATATTCCGTCAAGCTTATTTTTTTGTTATTATGAAACTAATATTCTTGGAACTATACTTCTATGGAGGCCATATCATGAACATTGGGGCTACAATTCGGGCGATTCGCAAGCAAAGAAAGATGACGATACCTCAACTCTGCGAGTGCACGGGATTATCTAAAGGATTTATTAGCAATGTTGAAAATAACCGCACCTCCCCTTCGATTGCCACATTGGAAAGTATCGCTAATAGCTTAAAGGTTCCGCTTCCTTACCTCCTGCTCCATCAAACACAGCGGATGCAAGTAGTACGCAAAGCAGATCGTGTGCAGACAACGATGCCGGGCATAGATAATCTAAAGGTAGAACTGCTTTGTGATAGACGAGACATGCGGATGATGATTTGCGAAATGCCTCCTGGTGGCACTACAGGGGCCAATACACATATCGGGGAAGAATGCCACGTCGTGATCAGCGGCAAAATTTTAATCGAGCAAGCAGAGGACCGCGAGATACTTGAGCAGGGAGACTCCTTCAGTTGGAATGCAAGCGTGCCACATACCGTAACTAATATCGGTGATGTTCCAGCTGTTGTACTTATCTCGGTATATAAAGAGATCCATCTGGATGATGTGAAATAACGTTCTCAAAGTAGTCATCGCGCGCTCACATGAGACACTACAACTTGACTTTAGCAATGACCGTTAAGTTTATTTGATTTAGGTAAAAGTGAAGCCGCAAGGGCCGCTCTGCTAGCGCCTTTGCGGCTAGCAGAGCGGCTTGCGGCTTGAGGCTTCAAACGATACTGTGTCTTTGACAAAGGTCATAACAATAAATGAATAAGCGCAAGCACGATACCGATGATAAACCCACACAAGGCCCCATTTACTCGAATCCATTGCAAGTCTTTACCGATTTTTTCTTCTAGCATCGCAACCAATGCTGCATCATCCATTTGATCTATATTTTCTTTAATGAGTTGACCGAGCCGATAATGATTAGCTCCGACCGCACTGACGATAGCTGATGTGACTTTAGCCTCTAATGCAGCTACCCACTCTGGATCGCGTTCGAGATTACGAACGACTTTACGGAAGGTTTCCAATACGAGACGTCCCGCCGCTTCCCGTTCCTGCTCCAATCGATCCACAAGTCTATCACGAATTTCTTGCAGTCGTGCTAACAGAGCTTCATCAAACTGATCCTGCTGCAACTGGGTAATCAGCCAAGCCTTCGCCTGTTCCATATAAGCCTCATTACTCGCTAACTGAAACATCTGGACTCTGATTTCCCGTACAATCGCCTCCCGATACTTATGATCAGGTTGCTGCAAATCTTGCAGGCTTGATGCGATCATATTTTGCAGCATTCCTCCAAGCTTGTCGTCATCCATAAAACCAGCAACTGCCTGAAAAGCAAACCCCATAAAGCCGCCCATTTTTATCTCGGACAGCTTTTCGCCAGCCAGCTTGCTTAACATGAGCTTAGTTTCATGACGTTTGACCCATGTCGTTGCCTCAACCAATACATAATCGAGTGCTTTCTCGTCGTACCCTGCCTCCATTATTTTAGAAGCTAACTTCTCAGCGGAATGACCCAGGTCTGCCTTTTTAACGTATGCGATCAAACCTGATTTAAGACTCGGAACAAGCTTCTCCAACGGTATGCGGTGAATAAGCTGGATCAGCCACTCCAGCACTTTTTGGCGAACTCTTTTCCTGCCCAACGCTTTAGTTAACGCCGAAGCGCCTCGTTGGATTAAATTCATGCCTCGCAACTTCTTCTCAATGCTCTCCTTGTTTAACAGCTCGGTCTCCATCGCTGCAACAAGTGACTGCACGATGCGTGCTTTGTTCTTCAGCAACAAAGACGTATGGGGGATGGGGATACCCATCGGGTGCCGAAATAACGCCGTCACGGCAAACCAGTCGGCAATACCGCCAACAAGCCCTGCCTCAAATCCACCTTGCAGGAGCACCACTGCTACATGCTGTGGCAGCAACAGCGTTATAACGAAGCCGGCAGCCATCACAACCAGCGAAATAACAGCTAAATATTTGGAGTTCATAGTTCCTCCCTTTTGCTTATGTACATATAACCACATATGCCTTTATTTATTTCACTATGAAGTTTAACTCTATCCGCATACAAAAGCAAAGGAGACATCAAAGAACTGACATACAATGAAACGAACTCTATCCTAAATAGTAATTAAATCCAGTCCAAAAACGTGAATAGTGCCGAAAATAGACTCCACATTCATGAAATCATCTACACCAAATTACGTTCTCCCTCATAACATATAGAAACCACCAAAAGGTGGACAAGACTGGGGGGATGAACAATGGGCAACAAACAGAAAGGAAAAGTGGAAAATCAGGTCTATTCCAATCGAGTTCTCCGATCAGAATTTGATCATAAGTGGAGAACGACTATATCGGATAGTGGATATGTAATTTACACCGCAATTGATGACGATGCCAGCATCACGGTTATTCTTCAGGATGGTTTGCAAAAGCTGCTCCTATTTAACAAAGGTGGGAAAGTACTCGTTGGCGGCGGGGGAACTAGTCATTATAGCAAGCCTCATATCGCTATTGATCTGTAATTACAAATTGTACATGCCAACTAATTTGGAGGCTGTTCACCACTAACTGCTCATGGTGAGCAGCCCAGATCCAACCTTGCTCTAATTTGAGAAGCTGAGGGCATCTCGGTTATACTATTAGTACAAGCTCTGGCTGTACATCTTCCACAAAGCAGGTGATTCCATGTCAAATTCAAGCTCATTGCGCACCAAGAAAGCGCTTGCTGCTTCATTAAAAGATATGATGAGCCATGCCCCTCTCAGCAAAATTACCGTACAGCATCTCGTGGACAACTGCGGCTTAAATCGGCAAACATTTTATTATCATTTTCAAGACGTATATGAACTGCTGGCCTGGATTTACAAAACGGAAGCGTTGGAAAGCATCGCCCAGTACCGTAGTTATACGACGTGGACCAGCGGACTTCAGAAAATATTTGACTACATTACTCACAACAAAGCCTTCTGCACCAGTACACTCGACTCCTTAGCCCGTCCCCATCTTGATGCTTATCTGTACAGCGTAACTTCGGAATTAATGATGGACGTCATTAATGAAGTATCCTCCAGTATGTCGGTCCGTGACGACGACAAACATTTTATATCCAACTTTTACACGCTCGCCTTTACTGGCTTAATCATTCAATGGTTGGAGCAAGACATGAAGGAAGACCCAGCAGTCATCATTGCCAAATTAAGCGAGCTTGTGGAAGGCAATTTCGTTACAGCACTCCATCGATATGAAAATAGACGTCATTAGAGGTTATTGCTTGGCCCCTACTTCCTATTGCAGCCTACATAAGCCATGATCGTGTAATACAATACATCCGCCCGCAGTTCACTCCTAAACGCCAACCCCTTTCAACAATTGATATCTGAATCTCTAGCCTGCGACGTGCGTCAATTCATCCAACTGAATAAATGTCAGAACCTTATGAACAGCCTTGTGGCCCATTTCCACTCATATATAGCTGAACAAATAAAAACAGGGAGCATCCGTAAGTCTTCTCAGACTGTCAGGCACTCCCTGTTCCTTCACACGTTAAACATTATTTCTTGGTCTGACGGGGACTTGTGTTAACAAGCACGGCTAGCTTCTTCTCGCCCTTAACCATTGGTGACTGACACTGTGGACAGCTTGGTTCAGTTGAAAAAGAAAAGTTATCCCTCATCCAGCCATTACAGCTCTCGCTTGTGCAAGACCAAATAGGTGTTATTTCTTCAGGAATATCGTCCTGTGGCTTCTTCCGTGAATTGTACATGAACCGTCCCTCTTTCTCTCATAGAATTGTAAACGGTAAAAAATAAATACCCCAAACGCTCGTTCGGGGCACTGTGACTATGCGTTGGCCTTCTGCTAATCTCAATATAACCATTATAGCACTATTTTATCTAAATCTGAATGAAAAATTTTCTTGTTTTGATTTTGTTTTGGAATTAGAGGAATTGCACGACAAATGCTGCTCGATCTTAGACAGATGTACCTACCCTGATTTGGTTTGCTGCATACAATATCCAAGATATGCAGAGGAGAGATTACATTGGATAAATATGTTATTCTGAATGCGGATGACTTCGGAATGTCCGAACGAATCAATGAAGGCATCATACATTGTCATCGCTTCGGAACCGTATCCAGCACCTCTATTATGGTAAATATGCCTGCTTTTCAGCATGCTGTTCGACTGGCCCGCCAATGTCCAACGTTAGGTGTTGGTTTACATTTTAACGTCATATCAGGAAAGCCTTTGTCACCGCCACACCTTATCCCATCCCTAATTGGTGATGATGGCCTGTTTACCGGTCATATTGCTTCGTGGAACGAGCCTGAATTAGAGACGGAATTACACTATCAGCTCGACAAGCTGGTCTCAAGCGGCATTACACCTTCGCATATTGACACCCACCATCATACCCATCTGGAATCCACTGCGGTCTACAACGTTCTAACCGCCTGCTCACAACGGCTCGCAATTCCTATACGTTTAAATCCATCAGCCCTTCATCTTGTCCCGCGCCCTAAGGGGACTGATTATCTGATTATGAATACGTATGATGACCCAGATGGCCTGAAGCGCCTGCTTGGTCATATTAAAACACTACCAGAGGGCACAACAGAGATTATGTGCCACCCCGGGTATGCCTGCCATCCCGCTGCCTCAGCGGTTCAACGTCTTGATACACGGCAAGCAGAGCTAAGCGTATTCACGGATCCGCAAGTGCTTGCTGCACTCAACCAACATCCTGTCCACCTCATCCATTTCAACCAACTTCCGCAAATCCACCAATCATCTCCCCCTGTACCCTTTAAACAGAAGCCCTTTACAAACAAAAGACAAAAGCCTGTGCCAAAGAAGCTCCATTTCAAAAAAAAGAAAAAAAAACGTACACGCAAATATGGACGAACAGTCCGCCCACTTCAATCACCCCAAAAGAAGCGGAGACTAATTTCGTTCCTTTATCCGTTCTATAAATATATATACCTTAAAAAACGGAAATAGAACTTGAGGAACAACAAAACTTTAGTTCACACATCCGCTTAGCGTTACCGTGCCATTCGACTATGCCCACAACCAAAAAACCGGTATCTCACCCCAGATGAGATACCGGTTTTCCTTCATTAGTGCCCCGCACGGATATGGGGTCTACCTTTCACAGGACATAGGTTGTATTAGAGTACAATTTCGTTTGATGGGGCGGACAAAGCATTAACGTTAGAACCTCGGCCATCACCAACCGATAATACATATATTTTGTATGCAATCCCGTTCCGGATTGCATTACCTGCTGCATCCAAATCCGACGTTGAGAACGCTACAACCGGATCACCTGTAGTACCTACAATTTTAAAACCGAGACTGGCTCTGTTGGCCGCATCCAAATTAAAGCTCTGTGCCATGTAAGTAGGCACAACTATAACCTTGTAATAAGAAACATTGTTGTTGCCGGACGTTCTGTCAAAGTAAGCCTTAAAGCTGGCGCCGTTCCAGTCGTTGACGGCTAACACATTTGCTACCGATGCAGGCCCATTCGAATTCAACAGCACTATTTCCGCAGAAGCCGCAGAAAGCGCGTTGACCGGATTCGTTTGATTGGCCGACACGGTAAGTACAAATGCTTTGTATGCCACACCTGCTGTAATCACGTTACCGGTTATATCTCGCGTATTATCCGATAGCTGCTGTCTGGCAAACGCATAATTTCCTTGTTTGGCTACGCGTGTGTATCCCCAATCGTAAATATGATTTGCCGTATTCACCGTAAAATTGTTGGCTTGCTCCGAGCGAACGATAAAGATTCGATACTCCGCCACGTTATCTTCACTGGCAGGGGTTAAAAAATTAATTTCCATATCTCTAGCTGTTCCGTTGACACCAATAGGTCTTGCCATTACATTGGTAACCGCAGTCACGCTGGAATGATTCGACAATATTATATCCGGTGAGGCTAATGACAGTGCATGGCCCGAATAATTATCAAATCCGGCCGAGTATACAAATATGCGATATGAAACGCCACTCTTAATTGGCTCTCCGTCTGTATCTCTAGCACTGGCAGGCAAATTCATATTCAAATTGCTGCCGGTTTTGCCTACCGGAACATAATTAGAACTGTTGACTTTGGCTGCTTCCGCCACATTAAACCAGCTTGCTTTTGATGATTTCACCACCATAATACGATAATGGCTAATCAAGGATTCATCCATTGCACGGTTAAACAGCACCGTCATATCGCGGCCATCATTATAATCGGCTACATCAATGGCCGATACGTTGGTCGCAGCAGAGCCATATCCTGCCGGGCCTCCGTTTAGTGTAATCATATCGGAACCGGAAGATAACGCATTAGCATAACTGCTATTGCCTACAGCAAGCACAAATACGCGGTAGCTCACCCCATTTTTAAGGGTTGTTCCGTCTACATCTCGTGTGCTGGCATTCAGATTAACGCTCAAGTTGCTGCCGGTTTTAGTAACGACAGTATAGTTGGAGTTTCTTACATCATTAGCCTCACTTAAATTAAATCGGCTTGCATTTCCCGACTTCACCACCAGGATACGGTAATGATTCACATTTGTCTCATCAGAAGCCCGATTAAACAACACCATCATATCACGGCCATCATTGTAATCCGAAATATCTAATGCGGTAACATTTGTTGGTGCATATAAAATTGAATTCCCTATTAATGTAATCGTTTCAGAAGCTGTAGATAACGCCGTATTATAGCTGTTATTCCCTACAGCAAGCACAAATACGCGATAGTTTACACCATTCTGGATAAGAGAGCCATCCACGTCCCGCGCATTTGCAGACAAATTCAAACTTAGACCGCTTCCGGTCTTGTTTACAGCCGTATAATTGGCACTCTTTACATTGTTGGCCTCGCCCAGGTTAAATCGGTCAGCGTAACTAGATTTAACAACCATCACACGATAATGACTAATGCTGGATTCATCAGCAGAACGGTTAAAGCTTACCTGCATGTCGCGACCATCATTATAATCACTAACGTCACGAGCCGATACGTAGCTTGGCGCATTCGTACTCGAATTGTTCGTTAAGGTCAGTATCTGTGAAGGTGCAGACAAAGTGTTATAGGAACTATTATCTTTAGACAAACTCATGACAAACAACTGGTAGCTTTCATTATTTTGCATAGACGAACCATATATATCACGTGCTGATGAAGGCAACGTTGCCGTAATGCTGGAATATCCCGTCTTCGACACGTCATAATATCTGCCATATGATACTTTATTCGCTTCTGTCAGGTTAAAACTGGCCGCATCTCTATACTTCACTGCAAATACTCGGTATCCACTAATTTTGGATTCATCAGTAGAGCGGTTAAAGCTAATTTGCACGTCACGACCGTCACCATAATTATTAATATCTTCAACCTTAGTAATGACAGGTGCACCAATCGACGTGCCCAACGTAATCGATGCTCCCGTACTTAGCTTATTGGCCCAAGTGCTAGTGTTATTGCTTATGGACAGCACATAGACCGTATACGATACGCCATTACGGATCAAATCACCAGAGGTGTCTCTGGAGGAGCTATTTAATGTTGTTGTTTGCGTCCCGTTATTCTTATATACAGTCGCATAATGTTGACTGCTTACGGCATTCGCCGTATTCAGATCGAATCGAGACACCTCCGATGACTTCACTACCATAATACGATAGCTGTTAATGTTGTCATCATACTGTGGTCTTGTGAACGTAACCGATAAGTCTCTTCCATCTCCATACTCATTCACATCTTTAACCTGCAGGCTGCTAACCGGCAGCACAGAAGAATTAGAACCGATTGTGATGGATGGGATCTGGTAGGACAGACCATACTCATTATTTCTCCCAACCGTAAGGACATAGATCACGTAAGCCTGGTTATCTTTGATTACATCCCCATCAACATCTCGCTTGCCAGTTGTAAAGGATACACGCTGATCCTTGCCATCTTTATAAATGGTCATATAATTACTCGACGACACCGCTCTGGCTTTAGACAAATCAAAGCTATTGGCCCGATCCGACTTAACAGCCATCACACGATATTGGCTAACACTCGATTCGTTTGAAGCTTTCTTAAAATGGACTGTAATATCACTAGCGTCACCGCGATTGCCAATCAACTCGGCAGTCACGTTTGTGACAGGTGTAAACTCATTATAATTTCCATTGTCTGTAGGATCTTCGCCACCGTTGTTCCCTCCGTTGGAGGACGAAGTTGTAATGTATACGCTGGACGTTTTCTCATTCCAGTCAATCTTCTCTCCCATAGCTTCACTGGCGAAGCGAACAGGAATCAACGTTCTCCCTTTAACGACTTGTGCCGGGACATCCAACGTAACATTACGATTGTTTAACTTCGCTGTTTTGGAGCCGATCTTGAGAACCATTTCATTTCCGTTTCTGGAAGCTGTGACGGTTTTGGTTGACTGGTTCCAGGAAATCGAAGCATTTAACGCCTCGAATACTGTCTTTAACGGCAAAAGCGTTCGATTTTTTACCATTATCGGCGCAACATCAGTTGACAGTTTAGAGCCATTCAAATAAATCTTTATCGCGGGCGCGGCCTGCACTGCTGGCAAATTCACCGCCGAGAATAACATCCCGAATGCAGCAAGCATCGTAACGATTTTCTTCACTATTTTACCTCCTCAAAGTACCCTTCTAAGGGCAACATCAAAATATCTGTATATATACAGACTACTGCTAGGAGGAAATAGTTTTATCTTTTTACAAATTTTTTTGAACTTTTCGTGAAAAAATTGGATATTCAATAAAATTAAACCTATGTTTCCGATCATTATAATTTACAGATCATAACTTTTAAAATATAATTTCTCGTTAATTACTTTAAAATCCGTCTCTATATGCAAAAAAGCTGCCTACTCAGTCAAAATGACCTCGCGGCAGCTTTTCTTATAATTTGCATCTATATGGTAATCGCGCTCATTCGAAAATATCTCGCCACTCGACGACACATTCCTCTTAACCGTTGTTATGCTCGAACCAACTGTGCGCTTCCATCGATTTGATTCCTTATTCCATATAGTCCTTCAGACGTTTGCTGCGGCTTGGGTGTCTTAGCTTACGCAGTGCCTTCGCCTCAATCTGACGAATACGCTCGCGCGTGACCCCAAATACTTTGCCGACCTCTTCAAGCGTACGTGTACGACCATCTTCTAGCCCAAAGCGAAGACGCAGTACATTCTCTTCCCGCTCTGTAAGTGTATCCAGCACGTCGCCTAACTGCTCTTTCAAGAACTCATATGCCGCGGAATCAACAGGCGCAAGCGCATCCTGATCCTCAATAAAGTCACCAAGCTTGGAGTCATTTTCCTCCCCGATCGGGGTTTCAAGCGAGATTGGGTCCTGGGAAATCTTCATAATTTCCCGAACTTTTTCTACGCTCAGCTCCATCTCCTTGGCGATTTCCTCTACCTCTGGCTCACGTCCCAACTCCTGAACCATCTGTCTTGAGACACGCGCCAACTTATTGATAGTCTCAATCATATGAACAGGAATACGGATCGTTCTAGCCTGGTCTGCAATAGCACGCGTAATAGCTTGTCTGATCCACCAAGTAGCATAGGTACTAAACTTAAAGCCCTTTGTGTAGTCAAATTTATCTACTGCCTTAATTAGACCCATGTTGCCTTCTTGTATAAGATCCAGAAGCTGCATGCCACGTCCTGCATAACGTCGAGCAATACTAACAACTAAGCGCAAGTTCGCTTCCGCCAATATACGCTTTGCTTCCTCATCCCCATCAGCAATTCGTTTGGCCAGATTTACTTCCTCTTCCGCACTCAACAGGCCAACTCGCCCGATCTCCTTTAGATACATACGTACGGAGTCATCAATCTTCATGCCTGGCGGCAGCAGGTCCATTTCTACATCAGATTGCGTATGCACCTCTTCCTTTGCACTGGCCAGACTTCTCTCTAATTCATTACGCTCATCGTTAGCCAATCCTTCGCCCCCCTGAACATCCACATCTGCATCTGCATTTACATGTATTCTTAAGTTGCTCCTTATTCACGACTAGGCTTTGATTATTGACATAATCAATCATTCATGTTATATTAAAAGTTAATTAAAATAAATAAAATTTGAGTACACATTATAATAACATAAACCTTATATCAATTCAACACTTGGATGCCATAAATGATTTCCATTTTCACTTACTAGCATAGCCAGACGATATAGATTGTAACCCCCAACAACTCTTGTTGGGGGTTTATTGCATACTTGCACAATCCAGGTTATTTCCGCCCGTAGTCGGCCTTGATTTCGCCCCAAGCTTGCGTCTCCCATTTAAGCAGCTTATTGTTATAAGTATTTGTTTGTAGCCAATGCACCGCTCGGTCTACTAGTTCCCACACTTCCCTCGTCGATTCGTT
This sequence comes from Paenibacillus taiwanensis DSM 18679, assembly GCF_000425125.1. Classification (GTDB taxonomy): domain Bacteria; phylum Bacillota; class Bacilli; order Paenibacillales; family Paenibacillaceae; genus Paenibacillus_B; species Paenibacillus_B taiwanensis. The sequence continues at coordinate 136,251 of NZ_KE384310.1, read as the reverse complement.
CCGTTCGAGCGTAGTAGCAACCTTCTTCTCCCTGACCCACTTTAGTGCTGTTCGGGAGTCGCTATATACAGTCTGAGTGCTTCCCTTCTGCTTCAAATAAGCTAGAGAATGCACAATAGCCAGAAATTCACCCAAATTGTTGGTGCCATTCGGGATCGGACCGCGTGCAAACAATACTTCCCCTGTTTGCGTATGGACTCCTCTGTATTCTATCGGTCCCGGGTTGCCCTTTGTCCCCACATCAACCGAAATACTGTCATAATCAATTTCCGCTTGAACTACAGCAGCTTCCGCCTTTGCTTGTACTTGCTTCGATCCCCCAGTCGCTTTCTTGCCCCAATGCTTGGTCCAGCCCTCACGGTATGCCTTGTCCGCTTCGGCTTTCGACGGGTAAGACTTATACTTTGCATCTTTGAAATTGTCTACCTGCGATTTGCATGCTGGCCAACTAGTATAGACCCCTGGTTGATTGCCTGCCCAGACGACATAGTACTTTTGAGTTGCCATCCGTGTGCCACCTCCTTGCTTATTCAGACGAAGCTAGCCGCTTCTAAGGTATCTGTCACGTCCATGCCCAGAAGAAACCGTCTCTATCCCATGCCACGCGTCCGCGATGCAACTTGCGGAACGCCTTCTTCACTTCCTTTTCAAGCGAAGCGTTGCCATTTTCATTTACAAATACAAATGATTCACCAAAATGGGTTCTCACGTAATCTATGACATCAGCTTGATGAGCAATACCTTTGAATTCAATTTCGGCGACCATCCACTCTGCTACCTGCTGTGCTGTCATCTCCATCAGGCTCCACTCCTTGTCATTCACTGCAAGCATGTATCCATCCATTATAATGGAGCAGCGACATAATTCATATTCTTGAATTGAGGATCATTATTGAAATACAAATAGCTGCCGAGAAATTCTCGACAGCTGCATGACCACCAGCCTTAAAGCAAGCGGATTACATATTAAAAGGATAAGCTTTCTCCATCTTCAGGGACGTAGATCGATGAAGTTAGCCCCTTCTCCTGAAGAAAGTTTCTCAGTTCCGTTCTAGTAAGCAGACAATGATTGACGGCTTCCATATGTGAGACGATCACGAGAGCATCAGGCGCCTCCTGATGCGTGCGATAAATATCGTCCTTTCCCATTAATATCGGATCACCTTGCAAAAACTGTGCAGCCCCACCGTTTACCACGATCACTTTTGGCTGATACTGCTCAATCGCCGCCTCTACATCCGTACACCAAATCGTATCTCCCGCTATATACAACGTACGCTCGCGAGGATGCGTCAGCACTATGCCTGATACTTTTCCCATCCGTTGTCCAATCTCACCAGTACCATGCTGACCACTCGTACGTTGAATCCGAACGTCCCCCACATAAGTGCTGTCACCTATTACATCCACTTGCTCAAAGCCATCTGCTCTCATTGAAGCTGCATCCTGCTCCGATTGTGCAAGCAAACGCATTTGTTTGGGCAAGAGTCGTTTAGCCACATCGTCATAATGATCTAAGTGTAAATGCGTAACAATCGTCACGTCAGCCCTTACCACTTCCTCCGCGGCCACAGGCAGTTCAACAAGAGGATTGTGTTTATCTGCATTTGGCGTGTTAGGGAATGACGGATAGGCCCCTTTTGCCGCCAAAAAAGGATCTATAAGAAATTCAACACCTCCAAATTGAACCCGAAGCGTCGCATTACGAATTTGTGTAATGTTCATAATCTAATTTCCTCCTTTATCTGTCCCTTCCTATAGGATAAAATGTAAGCAGTCTATTCGGACATAGATAGGATCAAGAATATGATTTGCAACACTTGATTAATGAAAGAGGTTGTAAAGGATGCTGGATCATACAGACAAACAAATCTTGGCAGAGCTAAAGCAAAACGGCCGAATTTCCATGAAAGAGCTAGGACTCAAAATTCATATGACAGGACAGGCGACCGCAAACCGCGTCTCAAAGCTGGAGGAAGAAGGCATTATTAAACAATACACCGTACTGCTGGATGACCCAAAAGTAGGCTATCCGGTTCATACGTTTATTAATATTTATACCAAAGACTTTGACCATCGCCCCTACTTGTCCTTTATTGCTTCGCAGTCTTCCCATGTGATAGCCAATTACAAAATTAGCGGCGAAGGCTGCTACATGCTCGAGTGCAAATTCGCCTCCAACGAACACCTAGACGATTTCTTAGTTGCTTTAAACCGCTTCGTTAACTATAAGCTGTCTATGGTGATCAACAAAAGTGGATAGTATCGCACCTTATTACATCATCAAAACGGTAAACACCGCGGCGGCCAGCAGGAGGCATAATGGAGAGAAAAGCGCCGAATCCCATCCGGCAAATGGGGTCCCTTTTTCCTTTTTAAAGAAGCCCACCCACCGAAATTCCCCGATGGATCGCAGCAGGAACACACTAAAGATTACCCACCCACCACACTGATACGCCCAATCGGGCAGCAGCGGCTGCGTTAAGCCACCCATACCGATCATGATTACAGCAGCACAGGCAAGAAGCCATGCTACCCCTAACGTCCCGATCTTTCTCGGCTTAAATAATGGTTTATTTCCTCGTGTCGGGATGACAGCCGTGCTCCCCCAACGCCCACCCAACATCCAATATACGTGTAGAGCGCTTAATCCCAGCAGCACACAACTTACAAGCAATGACAACACCGCACTCATTCGTTTGCTCCTCCTGTCTGAATCACGTATTTCCACATTAGGGCAGTAGGTTGATCCACATCCGCAGCAGACCCTAGATACTTATTGCGCTCGTACCATCCCAAATAAAAATGGTAGATGACCAGCGCCAACGAGGATGCTTGTTCCAGTGAATAGCCACGCTCTAACAGCAAAGACGTCATAAAGTGAATTCGCTGCTGTTCAACCTGTTCCAACAACTCACCGTATTGACTGTTCTCTTGTCCCAATCTCCGCAAATAGTACACAAAATCCTGCCCTGAATGGAAGGAAAACATCGAGGTCAGCACCACTTTAATACGATTATCCACACTTGGCTCCATCAAACTAGACTGCATAATCTCGTAGGTGGCTCGACGTACCCACTCGTCAACGATACACCTGAGAAACTGCGCGCGATCACCAAAGTACCAGTAAAAGCTGCTTTTGCTGCATCCGAGCTCTCTTGCCATTTTCTCAATCAACAGCGCTTCGGCTCCTCCTACCGCAAAATAACAGATTCCTTTCTCTATCCATTCCTCTTTTGTCACAATAACTTTCGGCATATGTAACCTAACCCTTTTCTGTACGTTACCGTACATATCATTTATTTCCAGTATATCTATACTGGATGTTGTTTTCAAGACGGGGCACAGATCTGACTAAGACATATGCCTAAGAGCTACGTCTAACGAATTGGAAAAATAGCGAACAAGCATGACGATAACATGTCATGCTCATGAAAAAACCTCCTGCACCACACAAATTGTGGCACAGGAGGTTCGGCTGCTAAAACCAATTAAGGTGCTTTTATCGTTGTTCCTTGCACGTAGTCATCTGCGTCTTTCCATTGTACGCGGATTGATTTGGAGGTAAACAGATCAGCTCCATCCGACACTTGGAAATGAAGATGTGCCTCGGTGGAGTTGCCTGAATTGCCGCATTTGCCAAGCTCATCTCCAGCCTTCACGATATCCCCCACCTGAACAAGCGCTGAACCCTGTTGTAAATGGGCGTAATAGCTGAATTCTCCGTTGCCATGATCAATGATGACATGGTTGCCAGCAGGCTGCGCGCTGTTCGTTTTACCTACAGGTACATTGTCCGCAATATCATTTACAACAGCTACAACTTCCCCCCCCGCAGCAGCTATAATCGGCTGACCGAACGCATAATAACTTTCATTTTTTGAAACGTCACCCTTATAGCTGTTTCCGTTCTTCTCTATGATGATGTCGTAGGCGTAGCGCTGCGTTTCATGCTCGTAATGATAGTTAACCAACGCATTCGTTCCACCCCAAAAGGCAAACCAGTTGCCGTGGAAGGGGAGTTGGAACTTCGTTTTTGTCCGCAACGCATCCGTTTGCGGGTATTGTTGCAGCGGCTTAAACAAAATACTTTGAATGATGTGCTTGCTGTCAAAGATAGCCTCTACGCCTTTGTCGCCTTTGCGGCTCACCCACGCATATCTTTTAAGATCATTCACAGGCAGCTTAGAAACCAGCTTGTAAGAACCCGCTCCTTTATGGAATGGAATCCCTACTTTCTTAAACTCACTTAACGAAATTTGTTTACGCAAGGCTGTGCTAAGCTGTGTATAGATACGCTCGTATTTTTCTTGCAGCAGCAGCTTTGGCAGTTGGTCTGGCGTAAATAAAGCTGGTTTGCTAGGAGCGGCTTTGATTTGTTGGGCGGACGCTTTTGCGGATGAATTGGAAACCGTGGGGTCGGGCGTTCCGGCAAACACTGTCATGGAGCCGGCGGATAGGGCACAAATTAAACTTAAAAGCACGATCTTCCGTTTCATAAATCGATTATTCATACATCATCACTCCTTTTTTGTGTATATAAGAAGTGTAGCTGACGTAGTTTATCGGGTACGAAACGGAAGATTAACAGAACCTTAATTCGATCTGAAACAACTTAACTGTTCACTCGTGTAAAGCCTTCTTCCTGCAAATAATCAATCGCTTCCTCGTACGTTTCGAAAACCGTGTCTAAATTTAAGCCTGCGTAGACGTACCACATCTGGTCTTCATCTTCAAAACTTAGGGTGAGCATATGCTTGTCCGCATCCATCCACTGCTCTGCTGCTTGTTGAATGGGTTCCGCTGGTGTTGATGGCTTACCAGCCAACGAGTGGATCGATTGTGTGATCAGCGTCCTCAATTCATCAGCGCTAAAATCACGAATATTTACCATGCCTTTGTCATCTGTAGCATAACCCTTGATATGGCCCGCATATACAAATCCGTTACCATTTGGATGCAAATGATAAACAACCGTCTTTTTATCATAAACACTCTGCTCATAATGATAATTCATACGCCCTAGTGATACTGGCTTACGCTGCAATTCAGGAAATGAATCCGCTATCGCCGATTTTTGTTCAAAGCTGAGCATGTACGTTCCTCCATCTAACTAAATTAAGTGACTTGATTAATATCGTGTATTATACCATAGCCTCATTGCTCCTCCCTATTCTCCATAAAACAAGTTCAAGGCCAGCCACGCATAACAGTCTGTGTAAAGGAGACGACCCACATATGCTGCAACAATCTAAAGTAAAAACATTTAAATACCGTGTAGGTAAAAATAAGTATATACCAATCCGCAACAGCAAAAACCGTTCACGGGAATGCATTGGCTAGTAATGCCATTAACTTGAAAATTTTTAAAGCAATCCAAAACAGGAAAAAGAAACGGTAATCGCCAAGCAGAGGCTTTGATAAGGAGGGGACCAAAGCAGGCTCTAACCGTGTAATGTCAAATAGTAGGCTAGAGCTAGCACAGGTCAAGGTGGAAATGCTTTTTCTATTAACGCCTCAGATGTAGGGGGAGTAAGATATGTAATAAGCACTACTCGTACAGCTTCTGACCGCAACTCAGTGAGCAGTAATCCTGACTCTTATAGGTATAGAGCTATACCACCCGACACATCTTTCTGTTGGCTCATCTTCACTCATCTTCGCCAACTTCTTCTAATGCGCTTTTGAATTCATACTAATAAAGTCAGGGTCCTTCCCCATCACAACGAAGGTATTCCATGCATTCATACACTTTTGCTGCATCCATATACAGGTCGGAACAACGGATAGTCTTTTTTACCTGTTTTTTAAAAATAGTTGAAAATCTTTAACATTCGACATACTTCGACATATTTTTCACTGGCATGTTGGCAAAATTGTGGTAATATAAATGAAAACTAAAAAATTGCTAAAGATTATGAACGTACAACTGCGTAATTATCGAATGTCCACCACCTTCCCTACATACAAGATCTTGCTTCTTTCTGCGGACTACTTACCGAAAGTCAAAGGAACATCTCATTTACTCTCCAGTCCCATGTGTATCCTCATCATGATTGCCTACCTGATATTTTTGCACATCCACCAAGTTGAGAGCATTCCTACATCTCCCAAGATTACGCAAACGCAGCCATTTCTTGCATCCCATACTGAGGAATTGAGGGCATATCGACGTCTCGCGCATGCAAAGGAGGTAAGGATAATGTATCAAGGATTGCCAATGTGGCAAAAGCTTTACATGCACGTCAAATGGTTTACGACCGACCAAGAGTGGACGCCTCAAGCAATCAACAAAGTCATAACCCCTACTTTTTTGTTCTGGCTTTGCTTTACTGTGGCAGTGCTTCTCCTGACTGCAATCTTTAACGAGTCAATTGATCGTATCGGTATCGTTCGCAAGGTGCATTCTTCACTCAATAGTTTAAAGCGCTTTCAACAACTTGTCCTTCGGGTCGGTCTAGGACTTGGACTTATCTTGCAGTTGTCTACCGGAACCTATCTCGCTCCAACGCTAGTATCCGATGATTGGTGGGTATATGCGGTACTCGTGGTGGCCATCCTTGGGCTGCTGCATCGGAAGACCCTCTTCGTTAGTGGGGCGGCTCTAACGACGTTATATATTAAAGCGCTTACGACTTATGGTCTATTTCATGCATTGGACTACATGTTCTATCTCGGCATTATGTATTATTTGTTTGTAGCTGACACGAGATGGTTTCGAACGGCTATTCCTGTGCTCTACATTTGTACAGGACTCTCCCTCGCCTGGCTAGCTATGGAGAAGATGACACTAGCCAAGCTTGCCTGTTCTTTGATGCACGAGTATGGACTGCCAACGCTCGGTTTTACCGTGGAGGACTTTGTGTTGATTAGTGCTTTTATCGAGATGGGGCTTGCTTGGGCGTTTATCGTCGGACTTATGAATCGATTTACAGCCCTGCTGCTAACAGGGGTGTTTCTGGCCACCACCACCGTGTTTGGCTTCACGGAGATCGTAGGACACACAGTCGTTCATACGCTGCTTCTTATATTCTTAATCGTCGGGCGAGAGGACACGAAAATTCTTTTTGAGTTTAAGCAAGCCTCTAAGCTTCGCTACACCTTTGTTGCTGTAAACTTCTGCGTAATGTTGTTCAGCATGATGCTCGTATACGTCTGGATGGGGCAGCCCGCCAATGGATTTGTCGTGCAAAATCACTCCAAAATGACAAACCACTCTATTCCACATACAGCTAATACAAACCCAGCAAGCACGCCTCATCATTAACAACTTGTTATTTCGTACAGCAAATGATAAGCGCTACCATTTAAAGCTTAGCAGGGGTTAACTGTTCAAGCGCACCAATGGAGCAGATGCTGCAAGCTTTAACCATCTGCGTACACATACAGCCGAGCAACGGTTAGAGGACGTCCTGAGAAGGCGTCCTTCTAACCTTAGCGAACATTATTGGGGTCTGAGAGCAAACCTTATAGCGCGATTTATAAATACGGGCAGCACCGAAATATGCCCTTCCCCCTCAAATTGTTTAAACTCTAACTGAAAGTGTGGATACGACAAACCGGCTAGACGCTCTGCAAAAGCATTTACTTTTTCAATATGACCTGTAAAATGCCCTTTCTCATTCTCACCTGCTCCAATCAATAACCTAATGTGATGTTTGCTTTGTGCCAGTTCAGTCGTAAATTGCTGCTCGTGCGCGAGGAACTCTGCCTCGTTCCAGTGGACAGATGGACTGCCTGATAAATAATTTTCGAACAAGCCTGGCTTTGCAAACATCGCATATAGGACAAACAAACCACCTAGGGAATGCCCGAATATCGATTGTCTTGTGACATCGACTTGGTACCGCTCTTGAATATTTGGCATCAACTCTTCCGCAATAAAGCGTAGAAAGGCTGCTGCTCCTCCTTCCTTATACGGCTTCGTCCCATCGGCTCTAAGGTTGTAAGGACTCGTCCCGGCAATTGTATAGTCACAGTAACGCTCTGGGGAAAAGGGTTCTGCCGTGTCATAACCAATACCAACTATAATGGCAGGGATCACACCGCTCTTATCCGGATTTCGACCTTGCAACCTTGCTGTTTCCACCATCGTACAAAATACAGAGTTGCCGTCAAGCATATAAATAACAGGATAACCAGTAGCAGGAGGCTCCTCCGCGGGCACGGCTACTTGAATATGATACTTACGATTCTCTGCTCGTGAGTGAGCAAACCATTGCTCAGAGCGTGAAATCTGCACGGGCACTCGCTTCATATGTTCAACACCCTGTGCGTCTTCGGCACTTGTTTCCCAAGGCATATTTGCACGCCTCCACCTATTGAAAATAATTCTCACTATTTAATGATTATATGTGAATAAGCAGCACAGTCGCAATGGACGTTATGCAGTAAGACGCATGGACAAATTTCCGTGCCCATTTGCCTACAGTTCCTGCTCTCCTTTTATCCTTCATGGAGCTTCTTTTTCGGACCGACGTTCCATTGTGCCGACCATTATGATCACAACAAAAATCCCCTTGGGACACACCCGCAAGTCCATCCCAAATCGATGGCTTTACACGGTCTGCCTCAAGGGGCGCACATCTACGTCATGAGAGAAATTACCTGATGAGCAGCGCAGCCTCCATCGTTCTCATTTCATTCGTGTTCCGCTTATAAATCTTTGACGTTGTTATACATGACGGAGAGAATTCGTCTAAACGTCTCTACTTCTTCTTCCGTCAAACCTTCTATCGTCTTCTGATACGCTTCTATAGAAGGCGCAAGAATCTCTTCTTTGACGTCTCTTCCTTTATCGGTTAAATACACACGTAAGGATCTGCGATCCGTCTCATGTGTGACCCGATAAATAAAACTCTTCTTCTCCAGTTTAAATAGCATTCGTGCAATGTTCGTTTGGTCCTTAGTCAATCGTTCTGCAAGTTCCTTCTGGGTTATCCCTTCATGTTCCCATAACACAACGAGTATTTCCCATTGATCAACGGTAATATCAAAGGGATTTACTACTTTCTGATAATAATTGTTTAGTTTTAAATCTGCCCTATGGACAATAACACCGATATACTTTTCTAATTCCAATGTGAGCCCCCGAATTCATAAGCCTAAAGTAGTTGCTACGACCATTATAGGAATGAACCGGTATCGTGTCAATGAAGGGTTACGGCCCAAATGGCTTATGGCAGTGGTATGGGAGCTATTTTTGAGTGGAAGAGACTGTTTGATGGTATGTGCCGCCCATACGATTGATGACTTCGATTGCAGCCTGCTTGTATCCGCCAGCTTGACGTAACGTTTCGCCTATTACATGAGCCTGCTGCTTGTAAGACGGATTGTGCAGCACCTCTAGCAATGCAGCTTGTAAGATCGCAGGTGTAAGCTCCCGCTTGTCCACAATTACACCTGCTCCAAGTTCCTGTACTCGTCTAGCCACCATTGGCTGATCAGAGGTTAAAGGAACGGTCACTAAAGGTACATTAAAATACAAAGCCTCACTTGTGCTGTTCATGCCCGCATGGGTAATAAATGCATCTACCTGCTGTAGCACTTCTAATTGCGGGATGTAGGGTCTTACTATAAAGTTGTCTGGAATAAGATCAGCGATAGAGGTTAGATCGGTTTCTTTGCCCGAAGATAAAATAAATTGAATCGGCAAATCCCGAAAAGCCGAGAAACATACTTTGTAGAAATTAAGGTCTCTATTTAAAATAGTGCCCATTGAAATGTAAACGGTATGCGGATACTGTTCGCGGAAGGTTTCAAATGAAAATGTTGGAGCATCTGCACGAGGGACGATGGAGGGACCTGTGAATACAAAGCTGTCATCCAGCTTTTCTACTTGCGGTTGGAAATACTTGCTCGTATACACAATTTTCATTTTCCCAAAATGCTTAACGATTTCATCCACTGGCGGAGCGGCTACCTGAAATTCAGCAGCTAACTGCTGAGACAGCTCGACGATCACCTTATAAAGCTGCCTCATTTCCTCTGTATCTTCATATGATTCTTTGCTTAATCCTAACGGTTCAGCAAACGCAAAGGAAGCAATTGAGCATGCTGCGGGTATGCCCAATCTTTCCGAAACCACCTGTCCTCCCCACCCCATTAAAGAGTCGTATATCATATAGTCATACTCGCCATGCTCAACAGCCGCTAACACATGGGGAACCATTCGCTGGACAAGCCCTCTAAGTACCATATATATAAATTGGTTCGGATGCTTAAACTCAATGGGCTTCAAGTCAGGGTCATCCGAAAAAGCCTGCCTGTCAAAATGGAAAGTCACAAATTGTGCCCCCGTCTGTTCAACACGAGCACGGAATTCCTCGGTACAAGCGTAGATAACTTCCTCTCCGCTATCCACCAATTGTTTAACCAAGCCTAAGGAGGGATTCACATGTCCCTCCGCAGGCATCATGACAACTAACACACGTGCCATCTTCTCCACCTCCGATAAATGTTATCTTTTTGTTACATAGAATTGGATGTACCGGAACTCAGGGTCTCTTCATAGGCGTGCGTGCCCGCGGAACCTCGTATTGTAATGCGGAACGAAGCCAGCAAGCTCAGCAGCACAAAACAGAGTTGGAGCGATAAAGCAATTAGGACACCCGTCAAAATTCCCCATTGGAACGTCTCACTTAAAGCAATAAGTGCGCCGCTTAAACCGATGCTTAGTCCAATGCTAAAGGAATCAACAAATTGCAATGTTGCAGATACTTCTCCTTCCTTGCCTGCCTGCGCGTACTGCAAAGCAATGGCCCCCGTAGTCGGGTTAGCCAACCCGACGCCAAATCCAATAATGATCTGCGACGTCAAGGCAAGAACAATCCCTCCGCCTGGTAATCCGATCGCCATCATCACCAACAGGACCCCCACAATCATAATGCCGATGCCATAAGTCACCCTGCTTCTTCGACCACGACCCAAGTCCCTTTCGTCAAGTTTGGATTGTACCCATGCAGCTGTCGACCAACTTAAAGCTCCCGCAGCAACAATGAGACCCGCCACTTCCTCTGATAGCCCCTTCACTTGCGTAAGAGCCAAAACAACGTAGCTTTCCGTCGCAAAGTAACAAGCTACATACAAAGCTCTAGTAACCATCGTTGCTGGCAAACCCTGCTTCATCTTAAACGTGCCTTCCGGTAATAGCAGCTGCAAAGGTCGAATCATCATACATACACCCGCTACGGCAAGCATCATGCCCCACCATTTCAAAATTTCACCGAGGCCAGTTAACAGCAAGCCTGTGCCGATGGCAAGTAAGATCGCATATATTTCCTTCTTCCTCCCTCGCGGGGCTGTGGGACCATTACTGTATAAATGACGAAATGAGGGGAGCGTCAAGCTTAAAGCGAGAGCAATTAATGGCAGCACAATCCAGAACACCCATCTCCATGATACATAAGCAGCTATAAGACCTGCTACATAGGGTCCGATTAATGCGGGGATAACAAATGCCATTGAAAAGGCAGCTAATATCTTGGTGCGAAGGGCATCAGGATATCGTAATGTAACACTGTAGTACACACATGTACTGAGAGCACCTGCCCCAAATCCTTGCAAGGCTCTGCCTGCAATCATCATGTACATATGAAAGGCTGTCGCGGCGACCACAATCCCGATCGTAAAAATCGCGAATGATACTAAAATAGAGCGAAATACACCGTGCTTATCGAGCTGTTGGCCGATAACCATCGTGCCAATGATCTGTGACAGCAGAAATGCGCTAAATATCCAGCCATACAAATGAATACCTTGCAAGCTTTGCGCCAACGCAGGTGCAATGGTCGTTATCGCCAATCCTTCAAAAGCTACCGTCGTCAAAATCAACATGATGCCAATCGTTAGTGACCTGTAAGGCGGGCTGAAAATGCTTATTGTTGAGTTTGTCTCTAACCACCTCCTAAAATATTATTATTTGTTATAACAATACTAGTCATAACAACTATCGAGCATAATAAAAGCAACTCCCCAAACTTATTGTCAATAAATTGGTTTCGTTGCTCGTTAACTCTTATTAACACTCATTAGTTGCTATGACTATTATATCCATGACCATTAGAAGTGTCAACACCATCAAACCCCTGAAATTGGATATTTTCCTCTCTTTCAGAATGACGCCTTTCCCTCTAGCTTGTCTCAAAAACACCTTTCATTATAGAGTAAATGGATGATGAAGTAAGTAGCACACCTCATTTTTAAATGGGAGCAACACGTTATTTATTGGAACTTTGATCGTACGCATAGGCATAGGCACACCGAAGGGAACTATATCCTATTCCTGCAATGGCTAGCGCAATCACCCCTGCCGCTATTGCCACACCAAACCCCATTCGTTCGCCATAACTATCTACAACCCATCCTCCCACGGCTGATCCTAACGCAACTCCAACACCGAGACCTGTAATTGCCCATGTCATACCTTCCGTTAGCTGCGACTCGGGGACGATTTTCTCCACGAGTCCCATCGTCACAATCATAGTAGGAGCGACAGACATACCTGCAAAAAACAAAACGCATGCAAGCTTAGCTATACTGTCTACAAAGATGAGCGGAATCATCGTTATCATCGCTACCGCAATCGCTATCCCAAATTGTCGGTACAGCGGTGTCCCTAATTTAAGCGTACCGAACACCAAACCAGCCAAACAAGAACCGATCGCGTAGAAGGACAGCACATAACTTGCCGCTACTGTGTTCCCCTGACTTTCTGCAAAAGCTACACTGACAACATCTACTGTTCCAAAAATAGTCCCTATAGCAACAAGTGTGAATGCCAGCACCCGTAATGAACCAATCCTAATTACAGTACCTGTACGCTTCATGCTGAGGGGACGAACAGCAGGCTCTGTGCTCCTTTGCAGTGTAAATAAGACTATTCCTATCAATAATAAAATACTAGATAATAGTGGCCCAGCTTCAGGAAAGAACGAAACACTTAGTCCAACCGAAATAACAGGACCTATAATAAAACAAAGTTCATCTACAACGGACTCAAACGAGAAAGCAGGGTGCAGCATAGGAGAACCACGATACAGTTCCGTCCAACGTGCGCGAACCATAGCCGACATACTAGGCATACACCCAGCCAGCATTGCAAATAGAAACAGTGTCCAGACAGGTGCTTCGTACCTGGTACATAAGAGCAAGGAAATAATAGATAACACGCTGATTCCTCCGGCTGGGAGTAGCACCCGTGATTGGCCTAAACGGTCTACCATACGTGAAATATGAGGAGCGATTAAAGCTGAAGACAGCGCAAACGTAGCCGCCACAGCACCAGCAAGCCCATATTCACCGCGCATCTGCGAAAGCATCGTAACAATTCCAATGCCCATCATCGAGATTGGCATTCTAGCAATAAAGCCTGTCGCAGAAAATCCCTTTGCACCAGGAACACTAAATATTTCTCGGTATAATTTGAACATAGGACACCTCCATTCAAAAATTGAACCGGCACACAACCGTGCCTGCTTTCGGTACATCATACCTTCCGCTCATTTGTGATCTACACGGGACCAGCGACAAAATCTACGCGTAATGTTTGAGACTAAACGCATTGACATACATGACGTATGTGAAATACTATATATACATACACATCGTATGTCAATGACGATTTTTGATCCCCATTTGCGTTCAGACTTCTCTGTGAGGTATTATAATGCGACTAATCAGCACACTTGGTAACCTTTTTTTGTTACCTGATTGTGCATAACCAACCAACAGAGGCAGAAAAGATGACACGGTACCAAAAATACATATGGAGGCAGGAATCTGAATGGCTCGAAAAGCAAGAACAGAAATGATCGAAGAAACGCGCACCAAGTTGTTAAGTGCGGCCAGACAAGCCTTTGGCACGATCGGTTATGCAGACACCTCTATGGATGACCTAACTGCTTCTGTAGGGCTGACACGAGGCGCGCTCTATCATCACTTTGGCGACAAAAAGGGTCTGCTGGAAGCTGTAGTTAAAGAAATGGACGTTGAAATGGATGCCCGACTAGAACAAATTTCTCATGCAGCAGTTGGGCACTGGGAGGGCTTTGTCGGTCGCTGCCGCGCTTACCTTGCGATGGCGCTTGAACCAGAAGTTCAACGGATCGTGTTTCGAGATGCACCATCGGTGCTAGGTAACGCATACTCACAGTCATCCCAATCAAACTGCCTAGCTTCTATGGCCCGTATGCTTCAACAGTTGATGGACAAGCAGATTATTGTAAGGACGGACAGCGAGTCATTAGCAAGGCTGCTGAATGGAGGACTGGTCGATACCGCTTTTTGGATTGCAAGCTGCAAGGATGCAGAGATAAGCCTGTCCACAAGCTTACACAGCCTTTCCCTTATATTAAATGGGCTGCTTCTGAATAAGTAAGGGATTTGTTCTATATATAGATTTTAGCCTGGTAATGCTCATATGGCGTATAACTTTTACTTCTTTAGGGGATAGCTTAGTAATCTGGTCTGTACGGTAGCCGTACTTCACATCCCTTCATTTATTACCAATCACTTGTACCTGGACAAATGACAGCTTGATCAAGATGAAAAATTGTGAAAGCTGTGCTAAAATACATAATTGCATCTGTCATCTTAGGGAGGTTTATTTCATTACCATGCTAATTATCGGTATCGCCGGCGGCACCGGATCGGGGAAATCAACGGTCGCCAAAGCCGTCATTGACCGTCTGGGGACAGACAAAGTAACGTTTATCTCTCAAGATAACTACTATAAGGAATATCCGAATCTCAGCTTTGCCGAGCGTGAGTCGCTTAATTACGACCACCCACTCGTGTTTGATAACACGTTGCTGATGGAGCACCTTCAAATGCTTAAAGAAGGCCAGACTGCTTTAGCACCTGTATATGACTTTACTGTACATGCACGCTCTAGCGAAGTTATCGAGCTGAAGCCGTACAACATTGTTATTCTGGAAGGGCTCCATGTTTTGTCAGATGAGCAATTGCGTCAGTACCTCGACATCAAGGTGTTTGTAGATACAGATCCTGACGTACGTATACTTCGTCGTGTGCTGCGAGATATTGAGGAACGGGGTCGGACGATCCAATCGATTCATAATCAATATTTAAATTCGGTCAAGCCTATGCATGAAGCCTTTATTGAGCCGTCCAAGAAATATGCGGATATCATCATCCCAGAAGGCGGCCAGAACGAAGTTGGTATTCAAATGTTAACCACGATGACGGAGAAATATTTAACGTGTGAGTGGAAATCGACATAGAACAGCATAAGAAGGCTATCGCAATAGAGGCGATAGCCTTCTTATGTTTACGAGGATATTTTAGACGCACCTTCATTTTGAAACGTAAACTTGAGCGCCGATAGTAGCAACTACTGTTCCCCCATCGCGATTACCCCACATAGGATAATGACCATTGATCGCTAAAGATCGCAAATACTCAAAGTCTGGATGAATGACATCCTCTGTGAGAAAGGCCGATGTGGTGCTGCCTGGTACTCGGGCCTTGTTTAAGGTGTCAATGATTTCCTGTGCCGATCTAATCCCGATGCCGTGCCCATAATACTGGTCATCAGCCAGTAAGATGACGTTTTCTCCTTGCCACTCCAGCATTTTCGGATCATGATCCGGATTTTTGAAATAGAGGATGTCCCCCGGATATACTTCTCTATTGTTATGTTTGGCCACAAGCTTCAAATCGTTATCGTAATTCCAGTCCCATATGAATAAATCCTGAAAGTAGGCATTAAAGGCCTCCCTCCCGATAACATCAAGCGTTGCCTTATACAAAATAATGACGATCGCGGCAGAGCATTCAAAAGCATAAAGCTTACCTTGCTGAAAAATGTCCTGAATTGCATCTGACGGTAAGACATCCGGTCTAAGTTGAAACCCGCCATTTCTTGCTCGCAACCAAAACTGCTCATTGCATCGCGAATGTTCGAATATCGCAAAGTCTACGCCGCTCAAGTTTAAAGCCTTTGCTGCCTCTACTATGCGCGAACGCATTTTTAATTCAAAGTTCAAATCTTCAAGCGTATTATAATAGTAGGTCACAGGGCTTCGCTCTTTCTTAATAAGTATTCCTTGTTCGAATTCAGATAGCTTTAGGGTATGGATTGGTTTTGAATTAACCTCCAAGATCTGAATCATCACTTATCCCAACCTTCTGATCAATAGGCTACTGTATACATGTATGTGTCTTGTTCCAAGTTGGTGCCTCTGGAGATGTAAAGAAACAACGTGCAGCTAGCTAGTCCGACAAAACAAAAAAGCAGTCGCTAACATTAGCGACCGCCTTTTCAGAATACATTAAGCGAACATTTTCACAACCTAATCGATCAAAAAAGTTAAGCTGAAGCGGAGGGATATAGTGTTAGCCGACAAGAGATCACCTGAGTCAGCTTGACTTGATCTCCACCCTCTCCATTAATTCTTACTCGTCACCCTCGACATTATGGTACACTTGCTGAACATCATCCAGATCTTCTAGCGCATCAATCATTTTATCAAATTGGGCTTGGACATCTTCTGGAAGTGTCACGTAGTTCTGTGGCAACATCGTTAGTTCTGCAATCGTAAATTTCGTAACACCTGCTTGCTTAAAGGCACCTTGGACAGCATGGAACTGGTCTGGTTCGGCATATATAATTACCGTCTCCTCTTCCTC
The DNA here is from genome assembly GCF_000425125.1 of Paenibacillus taiwanensis DSM 18679. Classification (GTDB taxonomy): domain Bacteria; phylum Bacillota; class Bacilli; order Paenibacillales; family Paenibacillaceae; genus Paenibacillus_B; species Paenibacillus_B taiwanensis. The sequence continues at coordinate 119,601 of NZ_KE384310.1, read as the reverse complement.
GAGGATGTCGCGTACGTCTAATTCCGCTTCCATCAAGATTTCAAGCGCTTCATCTGCCGTCTTGCCTTCTAGCCCAATAACAGCCGTCTGATCAAACATATAATTAACAGAGCCCGTAACACCAAGGCTTCCGCCGTTTTTGTTAAATGCAGCTCGCACCTCCGAAGCGGTACGGTTCACATTATTCGTTAGTGCATCTACAATGACCATCGAACCGTTAGGTCCGAAGCCCTCATAACGGAGTTCGTCATAATTCTCATCGGAACCGCCCTTTGCCTTCTCAATCGCACGGTCAATGATCGCTTTTGGTACGTTGTATGTCTTGGCGCGCTCAACAACAAACTTGAGAGCCTGATTAGACTCCGGATTCGGTTCGCCCTGTTTCGCCACCACGTAAATTTCTCTTCCGAACCTAGCATATATACGACTTGTATTTGTGTCCTTCGATGCTTTCTTCTCTTTAATATTATTCCATTTACGTCCCATACTGATCTCGCTCTCTTTCCACATTGAATGTGTACAATCGTAATTATTATATCTCGTATGAGGAACCTGAGCAAATAAGATGGAAATTTGTGTAGAGGAAACTGTCCAATGACAAGTGTGAACAACATCAACAATCCAAAGACAGTATTAAATCCCCAACACTAGTAGGTGCATGTATGGATGCCTCCAACATATACCAGCTGTATATAATATACAATCCTTTTATTTACAGCAACACAGCAAACATTTACTATACCCACTCATTTCCTATAGCATAGTATGTGATGTCGTGTGTAATAGATTTGGCAGGGGCTGATGAATGATACCCCTGCACCTAGTCAAAGAAACGCCAATAGTTGTTACGATAAACACCCAAATTCATTCTAATTGTCCTGCTTGTAAAAGGTCCGCCAGTAGCTAGTCTACTGAATACTTTGCGGAAATTTGAACACTTGCAACGGATCATACTTGCGATTTACCCGCCTCAAGCGTGCTACATGACCGCCATAATAAGCCCTTTCGTAATTTGTTAACCCGCTGTAGGGAAAATTAATGTAAGAGCCTTTTGTTACTAATTTTACGTATGCAAACTTAGCACGGAGCCATTCTCGATTCGTGGCAGCATATCTCTTATCCGTCCAAACCGTCTGAATGCCGAGAATGTATCGCGCCTGCCGATAGTAATATGCAGATGCAGATCTGCTGCGCTGCTTTACCTTGCCACCCAGCGCATACAAGGTAAGAGCCGTAAATACGGAGCCACGCGCTGGCTTATCGATCAAGCTGACAAGCTTCTTTATTTCTTGCTTGCTGAAGGCACGGTGAACAAATCTTCCCGTTGACTGAAACTTCTCATAAGGCGGGTACGACTGCCCCACTTTGGTGACAGCGTCCATAAATGACAAGGATTCAATACTTATGTTCATCCTTGCAATACGTGTAAAGGGATAAAGCAAACGCTTCGCTTCATCAACGGACCCATAGTAAAATCCACGGCCATAAATGGCATGGCCTTCCTCACGAGAATAGTACAAGCTTGTATTTAAACACATCCGCTCATTCAAACCATTCAGCCATTTCTGCCATATCTTTATAAAAGCAGCCAGTTGGGCCGATGATGCTTTAGGACAATACAATTCAAATAGGGTCACACGTGCAACCTGTAGAGGAAGCTTAAAAGTCATAGAAACCACTACACCAAAATTACCACCACCCCCACCTTGACATGCCCAAAATAAATCACGATTGCGATACGGACTTGCGGTTATAACACGTCCTCTGTAATCAACTAGCTCCACTTCCCGTAATGAGTCGCATCCCAAACCCAAGTATCTGCTTGAGAATCCCCACCCGCCTCCTAATGTATATCCGACCACGCCAACGGTAGGACATGTTCCTCCTGGGAAAGGGTATCCTGCTGCACCCACCACTTTATACAACTGCTCGTTGGTCACACCAGCCTGAATTTTCACAGTACCGCTTGCTTGATCTAATTTCACCTTAGCCATTCGACTAACGTCAATAACAACTGCGCCGTCACCGACTGAATACCCTTCGTAATGATGACCGCCAGCACGGATACGAATGCAGTAACGATGCTTGCGAGCCCATAAAATAGCTCGCCCCACGTCATTTTTGTGACGACAATATATAATCATTCGAGGGAACTTCTGGATGGCGCGGTTCCATTCTTGCCTAGCCTGATTATACTTTGGACTATGGGGTTTAATAATCTCCCCTTGCATACCCGCTGAATACTTGCCATTCATGTGCAACCCTCTCTATTCGTAGTTATTAAACGTACAGCACCGCTATTTCCATTACGGTATGCAGGACGCTAAACGGGTGTTCACTGTGAGCTTAAAGCGACACCCAAACTAAAAAAGCGGTTAAACTGGGGTTGGCCCCCGCTTAACCGCTAATGATATATGCTGCCTTGTCTTATCGACTCGGTGTATAGAAATTTTATACGCTGTACAGCTTGACCTACCTAGCCATAATGAAGATCTAAAATTGCCCAATTACACCCAAATGATAAGGTGATGTAGTATTAACGGAGCCTGCAATAAGAATATAATAGGACTTTCCACCCTGTACATTAAAGGAGAACTCGTTCGTACTATTATGGCCATTATAAATAAACTTGGAGGCAATTGCAGTGGCTGAACCTGTAGCATCTAATTGTGCAGCATCATAGATATGAACGTAGTAGCCTTGACTGTCCGGCGGGAAAAAGAATATACGCTGCTGTCCTGTCAGGTAAGGAGTGAACTTGTACCAATCTACATCACCTTGACTCAAATATCCACTTGTACCCGATCCAGGACTAACGGTTGTAGCTTGGAAATAAAAATCATTTGTTGGATTCTCATATTGATCTCCTGCAAATACAGCTGAGGCAAACGTAAGACTGAGTATCGTAGTTAAGATAAGAGCTTTAAATGTTTTCTTCATCTTCTTCTCCTCCTAAACTATAGTGAATTTATTCTTTCTTTTCTAATATAATACATTTTAGTAGAAATGTATATTCCATACCATTTATTTTAGGTTATCTTTAAGTTAAGTTCGTACCGGTGTATAAAAATAACGGCTAAGCCGGATTTAATTCCTGCTTAGCCGCTTTTATGCTTGTTTGGATGCTAAAGTTAATATATGATATTCGTTCGCCTATTGACTCGGTGTATAGAAATTTTGCGTATAATACACTTGATAGGAGCCGCCGAAGGACACCCCTACACCTAATCTAGTAAAGTCACCTAAAATATTGTTGCGGTGACCCTCAGAATTCATCCAGTTCTCATGTGCAAAAATAGCACTTGTTTGACCTGCTGCAATATTTTCCCCCGCTTGCTTGTACGCAACGCCGTCCTCTTTCATCCGATCAAATGGATTTTCGCCATCTGGGTTGCGGTGATTAAAGAAGTTTCTCTTCCCCATATCCATACTATGCTTTCGGGCAGTAGTCGCAATCTCGTCGTTCCATTGCAGCGGCTTCTTGCCATGACGAACACGCATCGTATTGGTCAGATCAAACACCTCTTGCTCAAAGCTTTTACGCAGACTCTCACTTGGCGTTCCGTAATACCCTTGGAAGGCCAATTCCGTCTCCTGTTGGATCAATTGTATGGATGAAGCTTTAGACTGCTGCTTCGTATCGTAGAACACTGTCGCGTACACGTTTCCAATTTTATGGAGGCTATACTTGCCACCATTATCTTTATATTGATAGATGGTATTCCCTTTTTTAATTTGATTCAAAGCAGGGCCAAACGCAGCAGTAATCTCATTCTTCGTAGATCCATAACCTACTCCGCCCTCAGCCTTCCATTCTTTTGCATTGGTATACAACGCAACTACCTTATTATTGCGTACTCCAACCTGCAAATAACGCTCATAATCTTTGTTATAAATATACCAATCAAAACCATATTCGCTGCTATCTTTCCGATTCGGTTCTCCCAAAAGTTTGATAAGCTGATCCTCGTGTAGTCCAATAGATGCACCTTGGAACTTGATGGCAGCAGCTTGCTCATTGGACAACTTCCGTACTGTAACATTGGACTTGGTCGGTGCTGCGGAGGCAGGTAGCGTCTGGATCACACTGCCTGTTACAAGTGCAAGACCTGCGACTAATACGAACAACTGTTTTCGCATCAACGATCATCCCCATTCTTAACGTTTTACGCTTGGACGATGAACAATAGGGGCGCTTTTTTGAATTTTTGAACAAAAAAAGCGCCACCCTAATGGTAGCGCGAAAATATACAACTTCTCGCAATTAGGGCAACCCGGCTATCATCGCACCTTACTGTGCATTAGACCCGTGGCTTTGCGTCCCCTGCTTTCGCTAGAGTTTGCCATTATCCATATTTAGCGTTTTGTTACTGTTATGATACCACGAGAATAAAAGGCTTGTACATCTCTAGTACTATCTTATTTTTGTACAAATATAAATTCATACATATGTATCTATATTCTTTTACTCTATTTCATTTGACAAATGACTTCTGCATAGGGGACAATAGACCAGTTGTAAAAAGAAAAGGAGTGGTAGATTGTAGTATGAATTATTCCAAAAAAATACTATATGGCCTCTTAGTTATCACCCTATTGATGAACCTTGTACTTCCCCCTTCTATGGTACTTGCCAGTGAAGGATTATTAAATGCATTGTCCATCGCAGGGAGCAATTCATCACCAAGTGTGACCAACTCGACCTATGGCCAGGGGAATAACAGTGTCACCAATACGACTTACGGGCCGATTACGCAGAACATCATTACCTCAGTCACGATGAAAGATGAAGCAGGACGTAACATTACAGAGGTTAGACCTACACAGGGCTCACGTGTGCAGATTGATTTTACGTGGGAACTGCCAGCGGGTCATACATATGGTGCTGGTTCAACCTTTACATTCCAGTTGCCCGACAAATTTAATGTAGACCGTACGTTAACTGGAAATCTAACTGGTGACTATGGCACATACGTCGTAACTCCCGAAGGTCAAGTGACGCTAACCTTTAATGAAGAGATTCAAGACGGGCAAGAATTAAAGGGTGACTTCTTCGTATGGAGACAATTTAACAAAGACAAGTTCTCGGGTAGCAGCGAGCAGCCCATTACATTTGTTATTCAGGGTGACTCCACCATTATTCCTGTTCACTTTAATACGAACATTAGCAGTGTTATGGACAAAAGAGGAACAGCTAATAAAGGTATGAACCCAAGTGAAATCAGTTGGGAAGTCGATTTCAATAAAGGTCAGCAGAAAATTGACCAGGCCGTATTTTCGGACAAACTTCCTAATGGTCTGACTATTGATCTGAACTCCGTTAAACTGTTTAAGTTAGATGTCCAATTAAATGGAAGCCTTGTTGAAAAAGAGCTCGTTGCAGGTAATACACCACAACTCACCCCTGACGGATTCGAGCTTACATTAGGTGACATCCACAATGCTTACAGAGTAAAGTATACGACAAAGGTAACGTCAACTTCTGACCAGACTTACAGAAATACAGCCTCAGTAAGCGGAAGCAATCTTGCTGCTCCGATGGATAAATCAGCTCAAGTAACCGTCAGATTCAGTAAGCCGCTTGATAAAAAGGCAGTCCACTATGACCCTTACACGCAATCGATCCAATGGGCCGTACAATACAACTATAATGAACAGGCCATTGAACAGTCTAAAGCTTGGATTGAGGACAGTTTTGACAAGAGTCAACAAGAGCTGGTAAGACCGTTTGAAGTGTTTGAAATGGTGATTGACGCCAATGGCAACGCGACACAAGCAACAGGAACACCGCTAACTGAAGGCACGGATTATACAATTGATGATTCAGTTGGATACGGATTTAAATTAGTGTTTCTAAAAGATATCCACAACGCTTATGAGATCAAATATGCAACAAAGGCGATCAATCGGGTGCATGCAGATGCCACCTCTGTTGAGAACCATGTTAAAATCGTGGATAACCCGACTGGCGTGAATATTTCGCAAACGATTTCTCAAGTTATTTTCAACAAGTACCCAGGTGCTGTTGATTATGCTAACAAGACAATTGACTGGAAAATTTACCTCAACCTTGATCGTAAACAAATGCAGGATGTTATCATCAAAGATAATTTTGCAAACCAAAAATTAACTTTCATTGAAGATAGCTTGGATATTCAAGGTTTACAAAAAGGTGTCGATTACACGGTTGCACCTGACGCAACCTATCAAGAAGGATTTAAAATCAAATTTAACAACCCGATCACGCAACAATATGTTTTCACATACAAGACTAAATTCGATCCAACTGCTAATAAATCGAAATATGTGAATACTGCTGTATTGGATTGGAAAGAGAATAACATCGCTCAACCGTCCATCTCTAAAACAGCAACCGTCGTACCGGACAGCTATACGCAGGACAACGGGAATAAAACAGGTGTTTATGACGCCATCACCAAACAAATTACGTGGACGATTGATTTCAACTACAATCTCCATGGCATTACAAATGCTGTCATCCGAGACTTTTATACTGGTGAACAAACGTTTGTAGCCAACTCGCTCTCCGTTCACCAACTAAACCTGTTGGGTGCTGATAATAAAGTTAGTGTAGGAAGTCTTGTGCCAGAGGCAGAATATTCGTTTGACAATACCGTCAAAAAAGACGGGAAAGATGGCTTCGAGTTAAGCTTTAACAAGCCAATTAATTCTGCTTATCGAATTACGTACAAAACGAGTCTGGATGGGCATCCAGTTACAGCTTCCTATTCCAATGAAGCTACGCTGCGAGACGGCGCAGGCTCTACGACAACATTGTTTGAGAAGAGTGCCACAGTCACACCAAAGCATGGCGGTGAATTTGTAAATAAGCTGGGTAGACAAGGCACTGGGGCAGACGCAGAATTTGCATTCTGGCAAGTAAACGTGAATCGCAGCCAATCGTACATTCAAGCGGGCTCGATCTTAACAGATACGTTATCGCCAAATCAGCTTCTGATACCACATGCAGTGAAGTTATACCATACTACAGTAGACAAGAACGGCAATTTAAGTAAAGCCGGTCTCGTAAATGCAGATCAATATGACGTAAATATTGTAGGCAACACGTTAACCATAACGTTTATCAATGAACTCCGAGCTGCTTATATTTTGGAGTATAAATCTTTTATTAATGCCGATAACGGCGAGAACATTAGCAATAAGGTGTCTTTTAAAGGTCAATCTGCCGGTAGCGTTGACACAAATACAGGCAATCAGTTTCAGGTGCAATTCTCAGGAGCTGGCGGTGGAGCCACTACCCCAGGCAAAGGGAATTTGACCATCACGAAAGTAGATGCTAAAACAAAGCTGCCATTAGCCGGCGCTAAATTTGGTCTTTATGACAAGTCTGGAAACACTTTGTTGCAGGAGCTTGTGACTGACACCAACGGCGCAGCTACTTTTGAAAACTACAGATTAAAAGATTATAAGCTGAAGGAATTAGCCGCTCCTGCTGGTTACTTGATTGCAAGTGAATATGAGAACGGCAAGCTGATCACTCTTCGTAAAGACATGGCGCCGATCTTGATCGGCAATGTAAAGGACGAATGGGATGTTGAACTGACGAAGGTAGATATGGATACTCCTACGAAGGTGCTTCCTAATGCTGTGTTTAAATTGCAAGTACAAGAAGGGCTAGCGTTTAAGGATGTAGATGGTTATACCAACTTAAAAACTACGCAAGACGGTAAACTTCGCCTGTCTGCATTAAAGCCAGGAAGTTATCAGCTTGTTGAAGTCACAGCACCACATGGGTACAAGTTGGATTCAACCCCAATTGGTTTTACCATTTTAACAAATCAGTCTACGCTGAAGACTTTGATCGCTAAAAACAAGTTGATCAAAGGAGCCGTTGAGTTGACAAAAGTAGATGACAGCAAAGCGGCTACGCCTCTTGCTGGAGCAAAATTTGAGCTTCAAGATGCAACAGGCAAAGTAGTGCAAGTGGGGACAACTGACCAATACGGTAAGCTGTTAGTAAACAATTTGCCGACAGGAACTTATAAATTTATGGAGACGGCTGCACCAAAAGGTTACAAGCTGAGTGCACAGCCGTTAACATTTGATATTGTAGACGAAAAGAAGCTGGAGCTTACATTTACTAATGAACTGCTTCCAGGCCATGTTAAACTAGTTAAAATTGAAGCGAATCGTCCTGATGTCAAGCTGGCCGGGGCTCAGTTCCGACTATTGGACGAAAATGAGCAGCCCGTCGTTGATGGCTCTGGCAATGAGCTTCCGCTGCTAACTACGGATAAAGACGGACAAGCACTTATCCCTGCGCTTAAGCCGGGTAAATATTTCGTGCAAGAGATTAAAGCTCCTTCTGGTTATTTGATAGACCAGAAGTTGACTGGTTTTGATGTGATCAGCGAGAAGGAAGTTGTTGTGACGGTAGCGAACACTCGTGAGCCGCTTTCTGGCTCCGTTAAACTGATCAAAATCGAAACAAACCGTCCTGATGTCAAGCTCGCTGGAGCTCAGTTCCGACTATTGGACGAAATTGAGCAGCCCGTCGTTGATGGCTCTGGCAATGAGCTTCCACTGTTAACTACGGATAAAGAGGGGCAAGCACTTATCCCTGCACTTAAGCCGGGTAAATATTTTGTGCAAGAGGTTAAAGCTCCTTCTGGTTATTTAATAGATCAGAAGTTGACTGGTTTTGATGTGATCAGCGAGAAGGAAGTTGTTGTGACGGTAGCCAACACTCGCCAACCGGTCACACCGCAACCACCAGTTGACCCTACGACGCCTCCTGATAATGGAGGTAACACTCCAGATCAGCCAAGCGGTGATAAGGATAAGCCGTCTGACAAGCCTGACGGTAACACGAACAAACCAACCGACAAGCCTGACGGCGACACGGACAAGCCAAACGTTAAGCCTGGCGGCGACACGGACAAGCCGAACGTCAAGCCTGACGGCGACACGGACAAACCGAACGATAATAGCAATAATAACTCCGGTGATAAGCCGGGGGGCGATTCGAATAACAATACTGGGGAAACAACTAACACCGGTACTACGGATGAAGTCAAGGATACGAGCGTAAACGATAAAATAAGCAATCGTAAACCAGACCGTGACAACAACTCCGGTAACGTTCTGCCGAAGACGGGTGAAGACAGCACATTGCCTATGCAGCTAACAGGTGCAGGCTTAATTTTGCTAGGATCAGCCCTCCTCGTGATACGCAGAAAATGGTTTAGAGCCTAACTCATATATAGATAAACAAACACCTGCTGATTACTTCAGCAGGTGTTTGTTTATGCTCTATAATCCTCAAATCATTGCACTATTCATCTCGCTATGCTTACCCAAAAATATGACCCTCTATTTCGTTGATTAGTTTTCCCCATCTATTAACTCCGCTTTTTGCAGCATTCGATAAAGAAGTACGGTCATCTCGGCACGCGTTAATGATTGCTGAGGATGCAACTCGTTCCTATATCCTTTAATCAGTCCCTCACCAATCGCTATCCTCACTGCCTCTTGTGCCCAACTACTAACTTGATCGTGATCCAAATAGACACCCAGATCGTCATAACTATCAGGGTTTATGACTACAGCTTCGTTAGCCACGCGTAGCGCGCGAACGATCGTAACGATGGCCTCTTGTCGCGTTACTTCTTGATTTGGACGGAACGTGCCGTCCTTAAATCCATCCATCATACGATGCATTTTAACCGATGCCACTACCCCACCGTACCATTGAGAAGAGCTTACGTCCTGATAGCCCGCTTCGTTCTCACTCTCCGTCAATCCCAATGCCCTTACCAATAAAGCAGCCAGTTCAGCACGAGTAATCCGAGCTTCAGGAGCAAAACGGCTCCCGCCTAAGCCCTCCACAATCATTCTACTATTCATCTCGTCTATTACAGGTGCTGCCCAATGCCCTTTAGTATCTTGTAAGTCAGCCCGCTTGGAGATTAGTATATAAGCTCCATTGGTGTGATCACGGATTACAGCAGCCTGCTGACCATGGATTGGAGTAAACTTAGTCGGGATCGGACGTATACCCAGCTTCTGATTCCATGCCACCACCGTTGATGCTTTTCCAGCAAAGCCAGCCGGCAAATAAATAGCTCTCTCTTCATCATGTGTAGCAGTTAAGCCCACTCTTTTTTCACTATTCCCTTGCACTATAGAAGCATAAAAGTTCACAGGATCGGCCACCAACTGAAATCCACCTTTATGCGCTGCTTCCCCAATCTCCGCTGCTATTTCCCTGCTGCTATTTGCTATCGTGATTTGAGCTTCCCTATCACTTGTCCAAATGGACTGCTGACCTGTGATAGCTGCAATAGATACTCGGTAATGCCCTTGTTGAGTCTTTAATGTAAGCGTCGCATCTTTCTCTGCCAACAGCTTTACTACTTCACTTGGCAATCTTAACGTTGCTTGGTCCGCCTTTTCTTTAATCGTAACTAATAAGTGAGTTGGTGCTGTCTCTGCCTTCAAATGTAGTGACTTTTTTAAAATATTTTCACTTAATATCACGTCGATGGACTTCAAACCGTTTTTATCCACTTGAAGCTTTGCAATGCCGGACTCCTCATTATCATTAATCCATACCTTCACCGACTCGTCGGGCCATGATGCTGTCCAAGAACTGTTGCCAGACGCTGGTTCTGTCGGACCTGAATCCGGATTTTTATTTAAACGACTGACATGCAATAAATAGGTTTTGATCGTGCCGTCCTGAGCTTTAACTTTAACTTCATATTTATTTATACCTACGATAAGAGGATATGCAATCGTCATTTGATTACTAGTTACCTGTAGCCCATTTACGTAAACAGTAGAATACACATCTGACGGCGCCAATATCATTTTTAAGGCACTTATAGAATGGTTAACCTCTACCTGATAACTCGTTGTTGTTGGTTTAAAATTAAACTTGATAGTTCCGTCCTCACCTATGAGCTGCCAGTCTTCTAAATTGGCATTGCTGCTCATCGGCACAATGTTCTTAATTTCAACCAGACGAACGTTTGCATTACCTGCCGTATCCTGAACATAAACAGAATAAATACCATTCTCTTTCACCGTAAATCGATCCGTTATGTCCATGCCTTGGGTCTTAAAGTACGCCAGTGGTTGACTACCTGCCGCCCATTTTATCGAGGAAACTTGATTATATTTACCATATACCGCTGCCGTTACAGTAACGTTCACATCTCCGTAGGTTGGACCACTAGGGCTGATTTGCAGATCAATGCTCGGTGGCTGGTCGTATGTAAATGATATACTGACGGTCTGGTCAAGCGTTAAGCCACTTGCTTCTTCTTTTGCGGTATAAGTTACAATCTCTGTTGCCGTATTACTAACTGAAAAGGTAGCCAAACCTTTTTCATTTGTTAATCCGTACACGTCATGAATGACAGACTGCCCACCGTTTGCTTGCAGCAGCACCCGTTTTCCAGGTAGAAAATGATTATAGTCATCTTTAAGCTGTACATAAATAAAAGACTTGCTGCCACCATCTGCCCGTACGACTAGTTCGCTTGCCGTAACGGTTGAGCGAGCTGCGCTCAATCCGCCAGCAACAAATTGCACGCTTCCCTTCTGGGCGATCTCTACTCCGCCCACACGGGCACTTATCGTCGCGGTGCCTAACGTGTTCGGCGATGTTAACGTCGCTGTGTACGTGCCATCCTGCTTGTCCGTCACTGGCCCTACCGT
>NZ_KE384310.1:0-107190 GCF_000425125.1 Paenibacillus taiwanensis DSM 18679 | reverse complement strand
AGCTTCACTGTCACGCTGCTCTGACTGCTCCCGTCAGCAGGCAGCGTACTGCTGCTTACTGCAAGCGTGCTAGTGGTCGCCGATGGCGCTCCTGCAACAAACTGCACGGTTCTCTTCTGGGCGATCTCTACTCCGCCTACGCGGGCGCTTATCGTCGCTGTCCCTAACGTGTTCGGCGATGTTAACGTCGCTGTGTACGTGCCATCCTGCTTGTCTGTCACTGGGCCTACCGTGCCTAGTGTCGATTCTATCGACACAGTGGCGCCGCCGCTTGTCAGGGCGTGGCCCTGCGCGTCTTTGAGCTTCACCGTTACGGTCGTCTGACTAGTACCATTAGCTACTACACTTGAATGAGCAGTTGTCACCTCACTCTCCGCAGGAGAGATCGAATAGTCCGGCATCATGTAAGTCGCAAAACAAAAGTCACGGCCAATAGCCGGAGAGTACCCCCCACCGTAAACATCGCTTTGGCTAAGATACCAGCCATACCCCGCACTGCCTCCAAGCTCTGATGCAGCTACCATTCGATACATCGTATTTTTCTTTAGATACGGCTCCACTCCTGTGAAATCAAAAGACACCCAGCCTACGTTAGTAGGCGGCAGCTGAGCTTGAGCAAGTGGCGTCGAAAGATCTCCTTCTTTAAATATGCTTAATTGAAAGGCCCCCGTTGCGCCATAATAATCAAATATTTGAATATCTACCTTGCTTAAATGACCCGTAATAGCCGGAGTAAACGTCTGATAACGTGGATTATCATGGTTAACCCATACATTCCCGAAACAATTTACCTGCTCTTGATCCCTTATTACGGGATTAGCAGCATACACTGCTTCACTTGAAAATGCTTGTACTCCCATCATTAATAGGATGAGTATGACAACCCACCGCTTGTATTGTCCAAAGCTGTTCATGAATGTCCTCCATTCAGGGATTTCGTGTAGTCTAACTTCTTATAGCCTCTCATCACATTGCTTGCGTTTACGTATGCAACTGATGCGTACAATCAGATTAAGCCATCCAAAAGGTGTACAATCCCCCCACGAATGCCGCCACAAAAAAGAGCGCAAAAAACCACCTTGTGAATCGCATACTTATACCTGCACCATCCCACCAAATTTTAACGAAAATAACGACACCTAACAGCATAATACTTACAAATGCTATTATTGCATTTTCCATCTTTACTCCACCTAAACCTCTCTTTTCAGCATACATCTCGTCATTTTTGTTCCTAATTTATAAAAACTTACGTCAATTTTCCATACCTATAAAGGAGTATTTTGAGAATAAATGCTTGGTACATAGGCTTAAATGCGGCTACCAAAAGCCGTTGTGTAGTTATGAGCAACCGTTCTGCTAGAAAAGAGTAGCCCACTACAAAATAAGTCCAACATTTTGAAAAGACGCTGTAATTTAGCTGTATCGGGGACACGTCTTCTATTACAATAGAAACTAATTCTGCATGTTGAAGTTAGAGGTGTTCAAAATGAAAGTCAGACCGCTTATTGAAGGGTATGCGTCCAGTTCAGAAAGTGATGTGCAAATAACAAAATTGAAGTCAGAGCATGTGGCAGAGTTAACCATTAGAGCGTGGATGCATGAGCCGACTGGCATCCAGCCAGAACGGTTTCTCCCCCTTGCCAGGGCGATAGCATCCGCTGTAGACAAGCTTCATCAGCAGCAAATGATCCATCTCGATTTGCGACCCGAGCGGATAACTGTTCTATCAAATGGAACAGAAGTTGATTTAAAACCATCTAGTTATGTGGTGTATCGCTCTAAGGAAGGCTACATCCTCTCCGATTACGGCATTTACGAGGCAGGTCTGCCCTATTGCTCACCTGAACATACAGGTCGAATGGGACGAACAGTAGATGAGCGGAGTGACCTCTACTCCTTAGGTGTTATATTTTATGAAATGCTGTCTGGCCAATTGCCTTTTAAAGCTGACAATCCCCTGGAATGGGTCTATATGCATCTTGCGCAAAGTCCCCCGCCACTGACGAATCTGGCGACATTAATGCCTGAAGGCATTGTGCCAATTGTAATGCGATTGTTGGAAAAAAATCCAGATAAACGTTACCAAAATGTCAAAGGTTTAATAGCCGATCTGGATAAAATTGAACGTTTATCGGATACCCTTTTCATCGAGACTTGCTTTCATGGTCGTGACCATGAATGTTCGGTGCTGAACCAAGCCTTTTATGCCGCCTGCTTCGGCTCTACGGAAATGGTTTATGTATCTGGTGACGCCGGTATTGGCAAAACGAGTTTAATCGAGGAAGTGTTTCGGAAACAGGAGCATACGAGTAGTTTTTTCTATATAACCGGCAAGTTTGAGCAGTTTTCAAATGAAAGTCCTTATCATCCGATCGTTCAAGCCTTTAGTGGATTAATGCGCCATTTACTAGGAGAACGACAAGACCAATCACAGCAATGGAAGCTAAAGCTGCAAGCGGCCCTAGGTTCAAATGCTAACCTTATTACGGAGATGATCCCTGAAGTAGGTTTAATTTTAGGTAGAACCCCCGCCACGGAGGAACTCCCTGCCCACGAATCCAAGAAAAGATTCCTACATGTATTTCGGAAATTTGTACAAGCGTTAGCAACGAAAGAACACCCACTTGTGTTGTTTATTGACGACTTGCAGTGGGCCCATTCATCATCTCTTCAGTTGATTCATGCCTTGTTATGTGACCCAGAATGCCAATACATCATGTTTATTTGTGCCTATCGACAGCAGGAATGGAACAAAAACGAGCTTCCAGGCTACGAGTTGAACGGCAACGTAACAGGCCAAGCCGTTATTCGACATCTTCAACTGTCACCACTAAGCTTGGAACAAATGAATGAAATCGTGGTAGAGATGCTGCATTTGCCAGCCGCAACTACATTATCTCTAACTGAATTGCTGTATCCAAAATCCAAGGGTAACCCTTTTCATTTCAAACAAATTTTGCTTCATCTACAAGACGATCGGATGTTGTATTATCATCACGAAAAGCAATGCTGGCAATGGAATCTAGGTCAAATTATCGAACAGGAACCAAGCTACTCCATTCATAATCTGATGCAGCATAAGCTGCACCGGCTCTCATCTGGCACACAAGCGCTGCTTCAAATAGCCGCCTGTGTCGGAAGCACATTTCATCCACATTTGATTGCTCAGATTGCGGAACGGGAAAAAGAAGATCTGCTACAAGAGTGGCACGATATAGAAACGGAAGGAATCATCACACCATATGAGACCGACATGTACCGCTTTACCCACGACCATATCCAGCATGTGATATATAGTCAGATTGATAATCAAATGAAGCAGACCATTCATCTGAGAATAGGCAGATGCTTAAACAAGCATGAAACGTTATATGGAGAGAGCCCATTTGATCGAGTCAACCATCTTAATCAGGGCTCACATCAAATGACAGAGACAAGTGAGATTCTACAACTTGCCTATTTAAATCTGGATGCAGGTAACCGTGCCAAAACCGCTACCGCCTACGATATTGCATTAGCATACTATGGAAAAGGGGTCGATCTCCTTGTGTTGGTAGGGGATTGGGAGCAGAAATTTGAACTTTGCTTTGACTTGCATATCCAAAAAGCAGAATGTGATTATTTATGCGGAAATTATACGGAATCTGAACGTGAGCTTGATGCACTGCTTGACCGCGCACGCAATCCGGTTGAACGGAGCAGAGTACAAATGATTCGGATTACCCAATATATTAACCAAGGTAAATATTTGGAAGGAACCGCACTTGGTCTTGACTGTCTGCGGGAGCATCACATCCTAATCTCACCTAATCCAAGCAGCTTCATGCTTTATATAGAAGGAGTCCGAATTGAATTATTGCTGCGCGATCGGTACGACAAGCTCTTACAACTTACGGAAATGTCAGATCAGGATCGTATTTCTGCAATGAAGCTTATTTTTGCCATTACACCCTCGACCTTTTTCACAAATAAGAAGGTATTTTTTCTGCTCATGTGCAGGGCCATACAGCTATCGCTGAAATATGGAAACACCCCTGTATCAGCAGCTGTCTACTCTTCATTCGGCATGCTCTTAGGGCAAGCACTAGGCAAGTACGATAAAGGCTACGCTATTGGCAAAGTAGGCGTTGAACTAGCCGAGCATTACAATATTAGTTCACTTAAAAGCCAAACCTATACGATGTTTGGTGGAGTCCTTTGCCAATTTGCAGGAAATGCGCTTGAAGGAGAGCGCTTTTTAGTTAATGCTCTGCGTTTCGGTATGGATTCCGGTGACTATGTATTTGCAAGTTATGCTATGGGGGCGCACGTCAATTCGTTGTATACGAGGTCTTCTTTGAGTGGATTGTCCAAAACTATTGCCGATTACATGGGCGTGCTAGAAACCACAAAGGATGAGTTTGTAAGGCAAAACTTCTATTTGTATCAGCAATACATTCTAGCTCTGCAAGGGAAGACAGCTGCTCCCGATTCATTTAGCAGTGTTGGGTTTAGGGAAGAGCAATTTATATCTCGCATTCATAAAGAAGAAACTTCAGCTACTACTTTGTATCAGTACAGCACTTATAAAACGCAGCTTTACTATTTTTTAAATCGCTATGAGGAAGCTGTCCGTTCAGCCCAACAAGCCAAAGTATATGAGACGTATGCCACTCATTTGCCTCATCTACCAGAATGCCTCCTTTACGAGTCGCTTGCGGTAATGAGCCTGAATATACCATCATGGACACGCTCTCCTATGAAGAAATTGGTGTATCAAAATCTTCGTCGCTTTAAACAGTGGGCGGCTTGGAGCTCCACGAATTACAAAGCCAAGTACACGCTTCTTACTGCTGAATTAGCACGTGTCTCTGGTCAGTTCAGCCTAGCGGAGGAAAGGTATGACAAAGCCATACGCGAAGCAAGAGAACACCATGATATACAGGTGCAAAGCCTCGCCGGGGAAGCTGCTGCCCGTTACTATTTTACATGCAACAAACGCAAAACCGCTTTATACTACTTGGAGTTAAGTTTAGCGGCTTATCAACAATGGGAGATATCCATCAAGGTCGATCAGATGGAGACACTTTTACTGCACTGGAAATCAGAGGAGCATAATGACTCTACTGCTGCAAGTTTAGAAATGACCCAACAACGACGTGCTCATGATCAGGAGACGCCCGTTTCGACACCATTGCGGGATGAACCTCATTTTGTGAATAGCTTTGATCTTGCCGCTATTTTAAAAACGTCTCAGGCTATAACGAACCAGATGGACGTGGATACTGTACTTGCAGAAATTATGAATACCATTATGAAATATGCAGGCGCAAGCAAAGGGGCCCTGCTTACGAGCAGTAAAGATACCGTTCATATTCAAGTATATGCCGATTCGATGCTACAAACCGTCACATCCCCTTTGGAGGTTAATGACAGTCACCTAGTGCCAGAGGGACTTATCCGATATGTATTACGAACAAAGGAGAATGTTTATTATACCGCGGAAGAGGAAAGCTGGCTTATACATAATCCGTATATTGAAAAGCATCGCCCCCAATCTGCGCTCTGTATTCCCGTAACGGTTCACGGCACGATGCTTGGTGTCCTGTACCTTGAAAACAAGCTGACAAACGGGGTATTCCCATACGATCGCACGCCTGTGCTTCTTACGATGGCGTCACATGGCCTGTTTCTGTGTGTACTTCAAAGCTTGCCTAATCCAGCTAATACGGATCATCATAGCGAAGAACTGCCTGAATCGTCACCAAGTACGATGGAAGAACCTCTTACAGATCGTGAATTGGAGGTACTCGCCCTGTTAGCAGCAGGACTATCCAATAAGGAAATTGCTGATCGCCTTATTATCGCTGTAAGCACTGTCAAAGTTCACGTAAAAAATATATTTGCCAAGTTAAAAGTGAATCGACGCATCAATGCCATTGCGCAGGCCAAGGAGCTCAAACTGCTCACTCCTGACACTCGGTAGCGCTTGCGTTGAGCAACTGGGGAATGCCCCTTAGTCCACTTATATGCGGAGTAGCACTGGCACGGTCAGCTTATAGGTGAAGGCTAAAGGGGCATTCACCTCGGCGAAAAAAGTAATTTTTGTAGGATATTCGTTCGGAGGATAACACTCACCAGATGAGCAGGTCGACTACCAATTAGCATTTACTAATAACAACACCCCCCAGTCCATATTGGATCTAGGGGGTGCTGTTGAAAGCAAGTCGGTGATGATCGCTCCAATACTTACTGCTAGAATTCATCATCGATCGACATTTGATTGTTGTTCTCTTCTTTTATTGCAACAAATCCTTCAGAACAGGTTTTCATCCTTATTCTTCATCAATTACTTCTTTGCGATTACTCGGATAACTACCGGATTTTCATCTTTATAAACAGCATAGTTATTTCCCTCAACCATAGAGCTTATTTGAAACCCTATAAGCTGTAACTTTTGTACTAATTCATCTAATACAATAAATCTTCTATAGTGCTCGTTATAATAGTACGAATTCTTACCCACTTGTTTTCCCAAACCATAAATTTCATCTTTAATACTTCTGGCCTCTATAAAAAACTGTCCTCCTGTTTTCATAGAGTTGTATACATTATTAAGCAGGATATCTTCTTCTTCCTCCGTAATTGAATGTAATGTAAAGCGACTATATACATAATCATAGTTATTCGTTTTTAGCACATTCGAGCGAATGAAATCTTTTGCTGCAAACTGAATATTCTCATTGGCATAGTTCGACTGCAATTTCGAAATTGCATTTTTTGATTGATCGATCGCAATTACTCGTATATCGTTCGCAGCAAAAAATAAAGAATCCCTTCCATTTCCACAACCTAATTCTATTAAAGTTTTTCCTTTTTCCAAAACAGACAAAATATCGGTTGCAAACTTAGTAGGTTCATTTGAAGCCTCAGCTTTTGTATAATAATTATCCCAATACGAATAGTCCATCAGTTATTTCCCCTTGTAGCTACTTTATTATTTCTTACTTCTTTGTAATATAAATATCCATTGCTTCGTTTCATTTTGAGCCTTGATGTCATCATAAAAAAACTCTTCACTTACTTTTAATTCAAAACCTTCTTTATATAAGACTTCAAAAATATCATTATATTGCTTTTCAGTTCGATAAATTGCACTATATTCACTTTCTAGATTTTCAGAATAAAATTTATTTAAAGTTAATCTTTCTTTCAATGCAATTGGCTCAGATAAGTAGATAATACACTCTTCATCAAATCTTCCAACAAGACTGTTAAGTGCCATCTTTACTTCATCGTCATTAATATACATTAGAACTCCACCCGATATAATAAATCGGTTGAATTTTTCCTTTATAGGAAATTTATCCTCTTTATTCATTAGTTCCTGAATGGATGAATGAATAAAATAGGTCGTATCTTTTTTCTCAATATCTTCTCGCGATTGTATTAAGTCAATAAATTCCTCTACATAATCAACACCAACATATGTATCTGCAACAGAAGTAATATACTTTGATATACGTCCTGTCCCACATCCAACTTCAAGCACACGACTATTGCTATCTAAACATAAAAGAGGAAGTCTGTGTTCTATTTCAAAGCTGGTCCATATTTCAATCTTGCTTTTGTCCTTGTCACCACATAAAACTACTGGCGCATCAACATCGATAGAAACCTTTTCAACAGCTCTCTTTCTATAAAAATCTTGTAGACTTTCATGATCAATGTCAACATGTTCATTATATATTCTGTTCATAAATCTTCTCCTTACTCCGCCTTTATAGTTTCAGCTGTAGTCCATTCGAAAACTTTATAAATGACGCATAGCTATGTCCGTGTTGTTTATCAAGCGGTGGTATCTCCATGTATTCTCCATACCTTGATGTCAATATATCGTCATATCTCTCCGGTGCACGAAATGCATGCCCTTCAAAATTTACAATTATAGCTTGATCATACCATTCACGTTTATAAATATGACCTACTAAATTATGACACACTAGGAAAGGTGTTTCTTTTTTGTTATATAATTTAGAAAAGTAATCAAAAATAAAAATAGTAACCCTTCGAGGTATGAAAGATAATGCTTTAAATAGCATTTTGCTGTATATAGTACTCGCAGCCTTTTTTCCAACCTGCGCCCATAATATTTTTCTACAAATTTTGCATATAAACATAGAAAGTTTTTGTTTATACTTGTTTGGTGAAATATTATCTATTGGAAAAATATCCATACATATGCCGTCTTTTTGTTTTAAATGTTCTTGCCCTGACCGTACGTAGGATGTATTTTTTAATCGTAACTTTCCAAAAACCCAATTATAATGTTTATCGTTTTGTTGGTTTTGTAAAAAAAACTTTTCATTATTCAATTCACTTTTGCAAATTTCGCAAAATCTTTCATAATCCGATCTAAACATTTGGATATCCACGTCATCATCCCACGGAATAAATCCTTTATGTCTAATTGCCCCCAGCAATGTCCCATCAGATAAAAAGTATTGTATATTATGTTTTTCACATATACGATCAACTTCTATAAGAAGTGAAAACATCTCCATCTTTAATTGTTTTAATTGCTCATCATTTAATTTTATATAATCTACTCCCGGTTTCACACTCCGCCTCCTACAGTCTTTTCTTTTTTGTTATCCTTACTTGTGTAAGCTAATATTCTTTCGTAATCATCAAAATAATCGATTTCCGACCAGAACATCCCTTTTATATCAATAGTTTCTATGTTTTTCTCTTCTATAAGAGAATATAATATATTTTCCCACCATAGTTGATGCTGTTGATCCCCGATTAAACTTTCCAATTTCCCTTTGAATTCAAGAAGGAATTTTGATCTTATTTTTCCCATTCCTACATATTCACACGTTCGTTCCTTTAAAGGTAAATCCTTGCCGTATTTTTTTATATATCCGTTTTCCAGCTGCAAAAAATAATCGCCTTCTACTGTTCTACCTGTATCAACCATTAAAGCACAATCTTTTTTCGTCTTTACAATCAGATTTAAAATAGCATCATCAATATAAACGTCACCATTCATAATAATAGTATCTTCTGTTAATTCTTCTCTAGCAAACCAAAACGAGGCAATACTGTTAGTTACATTATAGAATGGATTAAAATAATAAGTAACATCTAGGCCTTCTAAGGCCTCATAAATTTTAGTTTTGCAATATCCAACACATACGATTGGCTGAATATTTCTTTCTAATAACATCATTACACTTCTTCTAATCAACGGAATACCATCAACTGGCAATACACATTTGGGGATTTCCTCAATCATTCTTGATATTCTTGTTCCTCTTCCTGCCGCCAACAAAATAGCTTTCATGATTTCACCCTCCCCCAACTTTATATATTTCTTACTTGGTTATTTCAAAAATATGAATTGTACTGGAATATCAATATGGGTTATCATTAGCTGGCCTTCCTGCACTGCCAGTAGCATCCCCTTGTTATAACAAACCTTTCTTATTCATATCAATTAAAGCATTTACTAACTCACTGTTATCATCTTCTGTTAATGCACCTATGTGACCAACTCTAAACAAGACCTTACTAAGTGACCCACCATTTGGGCAGACATATATTTGATAATGATCCTTTAAACATTTAAAAATTTCATCTGCAGGAACTTTCCCTATTGGCTTTAAAGGCGTGACAGCATTCGAAAGGGCACTAGACGCTATCATTAATGGTAATCCTTTAATCTTCGTTCTAAAATCTTGAGCAATACGAGCTACTTCTTCTACAGTCTTATCTACCCCTATATTATCTATTATCCGTAATCGTTCTCTTAACTGTAAGAGTATCCCAACAGCAGGAGTATACGGGGTTTGCCCTCTCAATCCGTCCAATAAGTAATTCTTAAAATTAAAGTACAGGCTTTTCACATTGTTTCTCAAAACTCTTTCCTGGGCTTTTCCATCCAACACGACAAAAGACATCCCAGGTGGTAGGGCAATTGCTTTTTGTGAACTTAATATTGTTGCGTTAACATTATATTCACTCATATCATAACGATCAGCTAGAAATGAACTTATGGCATCAACTACAAGCATCAAATTATTTCTTTTACAAAAGTCACCAACTAGCTCCATATCATACAAAACGCCAGTAGATGTTTCATGCATATTTATTAAGAAGCCAGTAAAATTCTTATTTTCATATGATTCTAAATGTTGATTCGTTAATATCTCACCATGATCTAAACAAATTTCTTCCGATAAAAATCCGTGTATATCACAGATCTCTTTAAACCTGGTGCCGAAGGTCCCTCCATTTACTATGAGCAGTTTATCGCTCGTATCAAATAAATTCATAATTGTTGCTTCCATTGCTGCTGTTCCAGAGGCTGTTAGAAAGATTACTCGAGCTGATTCCGATGCCTTTACACATTTATTCATAAGCATTTCATTCTCAAGCATAAGATTGGAGAATTGTTCTGTGCGGAAATACGGTATTTGTTCAGAACCGATCTTTAAAATATCTTGCTCCATCATAACCGGACCTACCGAAAAATTTAGCATTCTTGCCTCCAGTTAATTATAAAATAGTTTCTGTTTTTTGGTTTCACCCAATCATTACCACAATAACATTCAGAATGACGTTAGAATCCAATGCAACACTATTATCACATTGCGTCGGCAAGATTAAGAATAAACTAGTTATTAATAACTTCATTTTTAATGGTTCGATGAATCACTTGTCCACACGTACCATCTGCATTGCTTATGCTATTTTTAAATCTGGAAATTCGCTCTTCTTTTTTTAAATCTTCATTGCATGTTACCATCTCAACAAATTGAGATACTGATACTTCTTGATTTGTAAAATAACATCCCAAATAGTCAGCAAAATAATATTTATCTTGTTCCAGCTTCGTTTTACTCAGCAAACCTAACACAGGCTTCTCGGTAATAATGTATTGCAGCATAACAGAACTATAATCACTAATGATAGCATCAGATACAGCAACTGCTGGATAAATATCACCATTATTATCGATAATAATGTTCGTAGCTTGTTTCAGCCTGTTCTCCATCTGTTCAAATGCTTCCAAAAGACGAGGCCGCAATGTTTTTATTGTTATTTCCGTAAGCGGGTGTGGGCGCCAAATTAAAGTATAATTGTCATGATCCATAAAATAATTTAATACTAGTTCTGTTTGTTCAAACCAAGTGTCAATAGATAGAATATCGGCGATACCTGTATTAAATAAAAATACCCTTTTATTTTTTATCGTTTGTTTCCAGTATGTTGGTATTTCTCTATGCTCATTTAAGGCTGTAAGCATAGCATCAAGTTTAGGAGACCCCAGAACCAATATTTTATTGGCATCCGTTCCATTTGCCACATAAGCATCTTTTAATTTTTCTGACTGTACAATGATCTTTGTTGCATTTTTATACGATGGCATTACGTATATATCTGGCTTTTCTGAGCTACCAGCTACATAATAGGGTACATAAACTAACATGTCTGTATATTGTGCAAGATTGTCAGAATAGAAACGAGGGTTAACCATCGTAAGCGAATTATATTGATCAAACGGATTATGGATATAAATAATATCTGGTTGTCTATTCTCAAAGTCGTACATTTCAAAAGGTGTAATATTTAAATCCTTTGGAAATTGATTTCCTTCATAACAAAACCTAATGATTTGCCCTTGAGCATCCTTTTCATAGTATGGAATAGGTACTACATAACACGTACAATTAGGATCTTTTTCTGCTTCTCTGTATATACTTTCTAATGAGTCCCACATGGATACTTTATATGGCATAAACGCTATTTCTAGTTCCGTCTTCACATTATTTATAATCATTGATCTCACATCATTGATGATCTCTTTTATTAGATTGATGTGTGTTATAAAGACTTGTTCGTCTTGTGCTCCTGGTATCAAACTTTGAACCGTGTCAATTGCCTTTTGAACAAGCTCGCTTACTTCCTGTTCCTCACTCATTAAATTAGATAAGAACATTAAACCATCATTACAATCTTGTATCATTACAATTGTTCTATTTTTACCACTATAGCTTAAATAATCAATGCCCTCTTCTATCGTATTAATAAATTCCAGTATTTGCTTCTTTTGTTTTAATTTCATAATTTCTCTCCAATTCAATTGATCATTTGAACCCTTCACATTTAACTTTAAACAACAATTTTATTATTACGTTTCAAAGCTAGGATAGCTCTGGATAGATACTATTTAGACAACCTTTATCTTCATTTCATATTTTGAAGGTACCATTTGAAAATAGACCATTATCATACCTGATTTCACAAACAGTACGTTATTATCCTTTTATATATTTTATCGACAAAATACTACAAAAGATTAATAGTCGTTAGCTTGAATGAATGCGATTACAGACCGCAAATCAGGAAATAATTCCATAAATTAGAAAAGTGTTTCTTAAATGAAGCAACTATCCTCACCTGATACATCGCAATGTTAACTAAACAATATCTTTAGTCATTTCTGTAAGCATCTATGCACCTCTTACATCACACCGAAAAGGAAATTTAGCCATTGAAACTTCTAGTTATCTTATAACAACTATATCTTTGATTGGCATTACAAAATGGGAGTTTCATTTTCTGAATGTTCTGGGATATTTGAATTTATTTAACAACCAATTTACATCACCGCTACCCATTTATCAAATGACGAGAAAAGGAAGTCACCTCCCCTCCAGCCTACTTTCATATGCAACTTCCTAGCGCTTGTTACTTAATGTAAAATATTTCATTGCTTATTCCGATTTTCTCGATGTCCATGTTTCTACATGGTAAGCTGCAGCAAAATTCGACCTTCTATTAGTTGGTACACATGGTTGAGCATACGGTGGGGGGGATTATCTCATTTCCGATGTACAAAGTAATCCACATCCACACTGTTCCTATGCCCCGCAGATGCATCACAAAGAAGGGATTGCTTGACAAACAATAATTTAGTACTATATAGTTCTAATATGATCAAAAAAGCCAAAACCTCAAATCGCAGCATCGTTATGGAAGTAGCAACAACCCTTTTTCTTGAAAAAGGGTATCAAGTTACCAGTATGGATGAAATCGTTGCTGTAAGCAAAGTATCCAAAACTAATATTTACTATCATTTCAAAAGCAAGGAGGAGCTTTTAGCCGCTATTGTCGATCAAATGATCGGTCAATACAACCACATCATTGATGACATTACGCAAAAAACAGAGCAATCTGTAGTAGAACGAATTGGCCAAATTACGATGCTGCTGTCTGAGCATCAGTCGAACAGTTTAGGCGGATGCCCCTTTCTTACGATTTACGTCCAAACCTCTCATGAATTTGAGTTTGTGAGAAAGGCAATCAGCCGCTTTTTTCAAAATCAACAGCACACGATAGAAAATCTACTGCAAGAAGGAATTACACGTAAGGAGTTTAGTACTCAGATTCCCCCTTCACAGCTTGCTGCTCTTATTCTGTCTACTATCGAAGGGGCTTTATTTTTACAACACACTAGACAAGATGATTTATTACTGCCTAACATCCTTCAAACTTTGGCTTTTATGCTGAAGTAATTTTTTTACCCACAATTAGTACTATATAGTACTATTAAATATATTAATGAGGAGGAAATTAGACAATGAGTACTATTTTTATGACAGGTGGCAGCGGCTTTATCGGTCGGCATGTACTGGCGGCATTGGCAAAGGCTAATCATAAGATCTATGTTCTCGTCCGATCGAAGGATAAGCTAATGGAGGCCATGAGAGGCATTGGATGGCACAATTTTTCGGTACTCACACCCGTTCAAGGCGATCTCACTAAGCCTGCTCTTGGTTTAAGCCCCACGGATTTGCAGCTTTTAGGCCATGTCGACATCGTTATTCATGCTGGAGGCCCGATGGATATTGTTTTATCAGCAGAAGAGGCACAACAAGTGTTTGTAAATGCCGCTCAGGAAATAGCGAATATAGCCAAAATGATACATACATCTCATTCTTTGAAACACTTTATTCACGTTGTCGGATTCAAATCGCCCTATTCGGAACATAATACCGGCAGCAAGCCGCAAATTATTCAAGATTCGAAAGAACCTCCATATGAAAAAATGAAATTTGCAGCCGATCTCCTCATTCGTCAGACCCTCCGTCCGTTGGGGATTCCTCTTTCTGTCGTTAACCCTAGTGTAGTCATCGGTCATTCTTACACAGGCATTACGGAACAAGTCGGAGGACTAGGTATTCTAGTGGATACTGTACGTCGCAACCTTATGCCTTTGGCCCCAGGAGGGAAGGATTACTGGCTGCCCTTGGTGCATGTCGATCACGTTGCCGCATTTATTGCTGCATTAACCGCAGAGGAGCACCCTATCGATCGTACCTATTATTTATTGGACCCAAAAGAAAGCAGCCCCAACATGGTAGAACTAACGCAGCTAATTTCCAAAGAATTGCGTGTAAGCGGTCCGTTTGGTGCTATGCCCCATCGCTTCATAAAAGCAGTCTTGAACCTTGGCGCAGACAAACTCGTGAGTATGCCCAAGGAATCGATAGATTTTATCGTCAATACCGATTTTCCCGTCGCGCCCAAGCTTGCTTTGGAACAAAAAAACAACCTTGATCTATCAGTATCTCCTGCGACGTTACCTTTTGTCATTTCGGATTTAGATTACCGAATTTCGCATGGAACGATTCCTGTACCTCCTCCATTTCACCTTCATAGAAGAGCAAATGTAGCCACTATCGAAAGGCCGGGGGAAGGAACACCTATAGTTATTCTGCACGGTACATTTAATACGGCATATCATTTATTGCCGTTGGCACAGCAATTGTCCCAAACGGGACATCCGATATATGTGGTTGATCTCCCTGGATTTGGCCGTTCTCCTTTTCACCATAACCCTGCAATTATAAAGGGGTTTGAGCAAGCGATCATGGAATTGATACTTAGCATACAATCCGAGGTTATCGTTGTAGGGCATTCTTTTGGGGGATACCTTGCAGCTAACATGATGGAGAAACGACAACTACAGGATCGTCTTAAAAAGGTTATTTTGCTGCAACCTGTACTTCAGGCTTTACATTCTGGCTACAAAGCGTCATTGTTGACCCGCACCATGCTGAGATTTATGTCTAAAGCAGCATTACAGAAAAGGATGCTGCAATCACAAGCCTTCTTGCAAGAAGAGGACATTCCTGTGGATTACATCCCGTATATACAGGATGAGCTAAAATCTGCGCGTGTTCGGAAAACAACAACAGAGGTGATGTCGGCGCTCACCCAGTCGGATTCTATTTCGCTTAATCCCACCCGTTGGGATGATAACAAAGTTGCCATTCTATGGGGGACAAAAGAGCTTAACTACGAAATTCCGATGCCTTATCTTAATTTCCAGATTACTCGTTTGCCCTATGCTCACCAGTTCCCTATCTCTCATCCAAAGGATACTGCCCAATGGATAAGCAAGTGGATTAGCCATTAGCAATCACTTATGCGTACGTGCAAGCAGCAGCCCCCGAACTTATAGCTCGGGGGCTGTCCACATCGATCCCCTAATCAGTTGTAACTAAGGTCGCCCTGATTATCGATCATGATGTGAAAGGTCCATAAGTTACAGGCTCAATTTATGACCACAATTCGGGCAGAAATTAGCGCCTTCGTTTTTCGCACCGCAGTTCGGGCAAAAATTCACCTTTTTACCGCCCTCAGAGGGAGATGCCGCAGGAGCTGACTCAGATGCACGTGACTCCTTTTGACCTTGATTCATATTTTTCATCATGTCGTTTGCCATATTCATTCCGATCATCATACTTGCCATATCCGAAGCAGCTCCACCCCCTGTTGCTCTGCCAGAGGCAATACTGTCCGTCATACTAACCTGCTGATATTTTTGCAAATTGCCGATCATTTCATGGGAAGCCGTCTTCGTAATCATATCTTGAATTTCTTGAGGATAACTAAAGCTCATAATTTGGAAGCCTGTAATCGTCATCCCATTGTCCATCACTTGCCGATCCAGATCTTCACGAATCCCATTGGCGATATCAGAAGCATTGGCTTGTAAATTAAACATATCCTTCCCTTCTCTACTAATCCACTTCATTAACAGTTGATCCAGCACAGCCATCAAGCGGACTTTAACATCGTCAACCAAGTAACTTTCTTTTATTCCAGCAACTTTATCAATCAGTGCAACATAATCGTTCACCTTAAAGTTAAATGTGCCGTTAGCGCGAATAGGCATACCGCCTGGAAGCTGTGGAGTCGGAATCATAATCGGTTGCTGCGTTCCCCACTTGACCATAAATTCCTTTGTGTTTACAAAAAGAACTTCCACCCGCATCCCGCTGTTAAAACCAAACTTAAAACCTTTTAACGTGGACAGGAAAGGAATAATATCCGAATCAATCTTATACTCTCCTTCATCCTCAAATACCCCTTCAATCTTGCCATTATTTATAAAAATAGCGTCCTGGCCTGGACGAATAATTAACCTGCTTCCCTTTTTAACTTCTGGGTTGTCCCATTTCCAAAAAATCATATCATCTCTAAATTCTTCCCATTCTACAACGTTTGCAAATTGATTTCTAAAAAAGCTCATTGTGCACCCTTCCCTTCTGCTTCAGTTGAGTTAAAATGATCCTCTGCTACCGCTATGTGAGTGGCCTCCTGAGGTAGTCCCTCCCCCTCCACTTGAGCCGCCGCTACTGCTCTTTTCGATTTTCCTTTTAGTTGTGTTTGTATGAAGATACGTGTCCTCATTATCTATAATGCCTGAGGAAGCTGCATCCTCGTAGGTTCGTGCATTTACGGTTACACGTCCTCCAGATCGATAAACCATCGCCGTAACGATTATTCCACCTATGAGCACAGAAATACCCAATTGCACCCAAACCTTATAAAAGGGGTTGTCTGGATTTACTCCTGGCTTGAATCCCATATATTCATGTGCGGTTTGAATGTAGGTTTCAAACGCCTGCTTGTAATTGCCAGCTGTTAAATCGGGAGCAATCTGGTCACGTATACGATCCAGCCTCTTGTCATCCAAGTAAAGCTTAGCTTTATAGAAGCCGGCTAGATACAATTCCCGAGCATGCATGTCCAACGTCAAAATGACAGCATTGCCATGAGGCTTATCGTAGCCAGGGGCGTGTTCATCGTAAAACCCTTGTGTCATTCTCTTTACATCGATAGCAGATTCGTTGTTTACGGTAACAATGATAATGTCAGTTTCGTTTTCAACTCCATATTGATTAGCCAGAGCGTTAAGCTCATTGTACGCTTCTTGACTGAGTAAGCCCGCTTCATCATAAATAAGCTGCTTATTGTGTATTGAAGCCGCTTCTCCTGCTGCCAATTGCAAGGGAGCGACCAACGTAGTAACGATTAAGAACAGAACTGCAAAAAATGTATACTTTCGGTTCACCAAGTTGTCCCCCCTATCATCCAAAAGGTCAGCAATTGCATAGCTAAGAATGAGATAGCGGAAACACCTGCAAACCAAGCAGCCACTTTTGCCTTACTTATCGGTGGCTTGCCAACCACCTTGCCCGTTTGACCGTTCATAGCAAACGTGTATTTTGACTGCTTATAGTCGTAATGAATGACCCATACAGGAAGCAGCACATAATCAGCACGCGCTATTACAGTATCGATTTGCACGTCAGCATAACTAACGCTGCTATAGGCCGTTGTCGTAGAATTGATGTAACCATTAATGTATTCGTAAATTTTATCCTTTGCGCGGGGCAAAAGCTCCTCATCATTATAGCTGTACCTTTCAGCCACATAGCCGGCAAGATAAGGCGTCTTAAAGCTTTCTAGCCGCTCATAAGCAAACGGCTCTAATTTATCCATGAGCTCATCATTCATTTTCTCAGCAGCATCAATCGGCACTTTTGTATAGTTCAGACCTATTTTCCGGTATATCTGAAAATAATCAGTCTTTGTGTACTCATACTCACCGCTCCTGTAGATGCTCACTTTTGTACCGCTGCCATGTACCTCAACCTCATTATGCAAATCATAGAGCCAAAATGGAACGTACATTCCAGTTATCCCCTTGATTCGATTCGCTGACATAAATCCCCTAGGTGTTAACGTGCCCCTCCTGCACCATTTTCGAAAAGCCTTCATCGCTTGCTCTTTACTAACTGAAAACGGAATAATTTTCACTGGAGCCAGCTTTCCGGTCAGTCGGTCACCGAGAACAACGGCCGAACCGCAAAAGCTACAGCTTGTTGCACTCGTCTTAGCATCAGTCATAATGACAGCGCCACAACTAGTACAATGATACTCCTGTGCTTCATCTTCTTCTGCAAACACATGTTGTGTAAGCGGATCTGAAATGTGCTCTATATTGTCTTGTCTTCCGCAGCTGTGACAGGACAACGTCCCTGTCTCCACATCAAACACCATCCCGCTGCCACAGCTTGGACATTTGTACGCGATAACTGGCATGTGCTCACCTCGATAACTAGGGAACGGTTAGTCCTTATTTTTTATGTTTCCTTTGCTTGCAGCTAGTTCATCCTCTGTATACACTTCTGGGGTCTTCTCAAATTGAGCGAATTGCTCATCCAGATTGTCCTTCGTTTCTGCCCTAAGCTCGGCTATTGCCATCGCTTCATCGTAAGCAGTATTAACTTCTGCTTCCATTTTCCCAAAAATCGAATCTCCATCCCCTGAAGGAGAACCCATTGCATTTATAAGCTCTTGTGCTTGGGCAGCCGACAACTTTCCCTTTAACTTGACACGCCGTGCTTCCAACTCATTACGAGCCGACTCCATTTTATGTTGGAGCTGCTTTAGGTTTGCGGCGCTTGACGATACCAGCTCATAAGAAGCTTGTAATTGGTATTGTTTTTCAACCAGTATTTGCTTTCTCTCCAGTAACTTTTTCGCTTCCTCCTCGTTCCCCTCCGCTACTGCCTGCTCCGTATAACGTCGCAGCTTATCGATCTCCGACTGGCATTCATCCAGTGCTCGTTTTGACTTTCTCTCATCCGCCAATACGGAAGCCGTTTCTGCGTTTACTTTTCTGAGCTCATCGTTCAACTTCCGCATATATTCATCGACAGCCTTCACCGGATCTTCTGACTTACCCAGCAAGGCGTTAACGCGTACTCTAATAACATCACCAAATCTTGACAACATTCCCACGGCGAGTTCCTCCTTGAAAAGTGTGTATGTTCTCTAATCATACATCAATCGGGCTCGAAAAGATTTATTTGCTAACATGGACATGCTGTGAGTTACAACTATTGCTGTGTAATACCAGTAGAACCAATGCCATTGTCCCACAGTCAAGCGTCAAAGTGAAGCAGCCCCGTTCAAATTTGTCATGCTTCCAAGAACGCAAAAAAAGCACCTCTACGGTGCTTTCCTGATGATTGCCTTCAAACTTCTAACTTCCCCCAGATTGCTCGCCTTCCAAGCTGTAGGTAATCCAATCTTCCGGTACGGCGCCCATTTTCCTATAGAACGCTTGCGCACGGTTGTTGCTGCTTGCCGTCTCCCAAATCATTGAGGCGTAGCCATGCGATAGTTGATAGGAATGGCACGCCTGAAA
Source organism: Paenibacillus taiwanensis DSM 18679 (assembly GCF_000425125.1). Classification (GTDB taxonomy): domain Bacteria; phylum Bacillota; class Bacilli; order Paenibacillales; family Paenibacillaceae; genus Paenibacillus_B; species Paenibacillus_B taiwanensis. The sequence continues at coordinate 87,626 of NZ_KE384310.1, read as the reverse complement.
CAAATCGGTTCCTACTCCTGCACCACGCAGCCCCTCCACAACATACAAGTCGTTCATAATCGCAATTTTGTGTGCTTTGATTGAGCTGTATGTGAAATAGAGAGTTGCAAAACCTACAAGCTCCCCATTCTGCTCGGCAACAAATTGAATGCCTTCCTTTCCTTGGAGCAGCATCTGAATGAGACTGAATAGACGTTCCTCCTCAGGTCGAGGACACTTGTAAAAATCAACGATGTACGCCTCCATAAGCAAGCTGAGCGGCTGAATGTCCTGCTGCCCCGCCTTTCGTACCACATAGTTATCCATGCTTTCCCTCCTTAATTAAGTCTATCTCACGCCTTGACATCATCATAAAACCAGAACAGGAATAGTCTACGTATACAATAGTCATTTAAGAAAATAACCGATAGTCGTCTGTTCAACTGGAAGTGATATAATTGTATTATTCCTCTGACCCCTTTAGTAGTGACAGTTCTTAATTAAATGACAGGGTCAGATTGTAAGATCGGGAACGGAGGGGAAACTGATCGATATCACACTAATACTGGATGAAAAGTCCACAAAACCATACTATTTTCAACTATATCAACACATTAAAACAGATATTATACGAGGCAAGCTTGCCGCCATGACGCGATTACCCTCTATCCGCGCTTTGGCATCTCACCTCCATATTAGCCGTAATACGGTTGAACAGGCCTATCACCAATTGATCGCGGAAGGCTATGTGCAAAGCAGACCACGAAGCGGACTGTTTGTCATTGCATTGGAACTGGAAAAGATACCAGCCCCCTCTACAGTGCGTCAAACATCTTTTGAACCAAGTAAGCAGGTCAAACCCTTGGTGCAGTATGATTTTCGGTATGGCAACGTGGATGCCTCACACTTTCCGGTTTCCATCTGGCGTAAGCTATCCAACCAATGCTTACAGCCAGAGCAAGTGGAATTGTTCTCTTATGGGGATTCTCAAGGGGAGTATGAACTCCGAGTTGAAATTTGCAAGTATTTGTACGGATCAAGAGGGGTCAACTGCTCACCTAATCAAATTGTCATTGGAGCAGGCGTTCAGTATCTGCTCGGTATATTAGCCCGTTTAATGAGATCTAGTCAGAGCAGCATTGGAATGGAAGAGCCGGGCTACGATGGAGTTAGAACGATGTTTCAACATTATGGATTTCACGTTCATCCCATTTCGTTGGAGCAGGATGGACTTAACATTCACGAGTTATATGAGAGTAATACAAAAGTCGTCTATATTACGCCCTCTCACCAGTTCCCTTACGGAATGGTTATGCCATTTGCCAAACGGATACAATTGCTGAAGTGGGCGGAAGAGCAGGACGGGCTTATTATTGAGGATGATTATGACAGCGAGTTTCGATATGATGGCAAGCCGATCCCTGCTTTACAAAGCTTGGATGCCCATCATCGGACCGTCTATTTGGGAACCTTCTCAAAATGCCTTCTCCCCTCTCTGCGCATAGCCTACATGGTGCTGCCTCCTACTTTGCTAGCGCCGTATCATACACAAGACTACCGTTTATACGATCAGACCGTATCCCGATTCCATCAAAAAACGTTGGAGTTATTTATGCGAAATGGGCATTGGGAAGCTCATATTCGTAAAATGCGAAACGTATATCAAAAGAAGCATTCCGCGCTGCTTGAGACCATTCAAGCGGTGATGGGTCATTATACTACGGTGGTCGGACAGGGGGCTGGCCTGCATATTTTATTGCGTGTACACAACGGCATGAGTGAATCCGAACTCATCCATGCCGCAGCAAATGAAGGCGTTAAGGTTTATGCCGTATCCCCCTTTTGGGCGCGGCCAGACCAAGCTGAGGCATCGATGGTTCAACTCGGCTTTGGCGGGTTGAGCATGGACGAAATCGTAATGGGCGTCCATGCTTTGCACCGTTCTTGGCGCCATTCGTAATTGTTGGGCTACTATTCGATGGGATATAGACGAGATACTTTAGTACCTCAGTAAACGAAAACAGCAACAATCCACAACCTCGTGCGGTTGCGGATTTGCATGGTGAAAGAGGGGGAGGACTTCCCCCTCTCTCGATCTATGTAACATGAACTGCTGTTTAGACGGACTCTGTTTCGTCAGTGTTTATTACGCCTTTAGGCTCCACCAACATAATATGGCATTCCTTTTCGGCGAAAGGCTTGTGATCGGCTCCTCCGGGAACGATAAACATCTCACCCTTGGATATTTTAACCTCCCCTTCACGGAAAGCAATAAACATTTCACCTTCGAGCACAAGAAATAGTTTGTCGGCGCCTTGATGCTCGTGCCACATAAAATCTCCTTCAATCTTAATCAGCTTGAATTGAAAGTCATTGATTTCACCAACGACTTTCGGAGACCAAAGCTCGTTGAATTGAGATAACTTCTCGTTCAAATTGATAGCTTGGTAATACATAGAAATTCCTCCCTCTGTCGTATAAAGTTCGAAGTTTAAAATTTAATCAAGGCACTCTTTATATTTTGCAAAGCGTATTCAATCGCTAACGGACCACCCGTAATTGCAGAAGTGTCCATCAAATAAATGTGCCCCTTCTTTACGGCATTCAGATTATTCCATACCTTACTTTGTTTTAAGTCATTCATTAATGTTTCTTTTTTTGTAATGTCGCCTATAAGGAAAATATGGTCTGCTTGAACCGTTGACATGCCTTCAAACGAAGTAAACTCATTGTTAGTACCTTTAAATGTCTTATCCGCTGTAAGTCCGAGCCCCTGTTCTTTATCAAACGCCAGTGTATAAACAGGATTGCCTTCACCTAGAACGTTATAAGTTTTTCCATCCCAAGACAGGATAAGGGCTACTGACTCTCCTTGAATCGACTTTAAGGCTTCACGCCCCGTTGTAATTTCGTTCATCATGTTACCAATTACTATTTCCGCTTCGTCTTCTTTTCCAATAATATTAGCTACTGTACGAAGCCCATATTGCCAGTTATCATAGATGTCTTTAGAGTTTAGCGTAATGACTGGCGCAACCTTTTCGAGTGCATCATAATGTTTTTCATGATGTTCTGTGGCTAAAATATAATCCGGCTCAATCGATAAAATTTGTTCAACACTGGGAGACAATTTATCTCCTAATTCCGTAGTGGAATCCATCTTCCCCTTTAAATAAGATAAAGAAGACAAAAACTCTTTATCCGTAGAAGCAGTGGGCGGCTCACCTAATGCAACTAAAATTTCAGGATAAAAATACCATAAAGATGCTATTTTCTCCGGTTTTTTCTTAATCACAAATTCCTTACCCAAGGCATCCTTAAACGTCCTTGGCCAATCGGTCGCAGCTGCCTGATCTGCTGATGCTGACGCCCCTTCTGTAGAAGCGACTTTATTTTCAGCAGGTGCCCCGTTACAGCCTGCCAATATACCTGCCACGACTAACATTGGGATTAGCAGGCCTTTCATCCTTCGCATATGAAACTCCTCCAACATGATGTATTCTCTGATTGCCCTTAGTATAGTAAAGTCATGTTTAGATTAGAATGGATGCTTGTTGAGATTGGCATGGATTATGGATGAACTTCTCTCGATATTCAGTAGGAGAAATGCCCTTTTGTTTTTTGAACACTCTACTAAAATAATACGGGTCAGCAATGCCTACCGATTGTGCAATTTGTTGTATGGACACATCACTTGTAAATAACATTTCTTGCGCCATGTGTAGTCGATATTTTAATAAATATTCCGCTGGTCCCATACCTGCATGCCTTTTAAATACGTAAGCAAGTCGATTTCGATTAACGTTATTTTGTTCTGCAAGCGAGGCTATTGTAAGGCTTTGATCGTAGTATTCATGGATATAACGAGAGACGCGTTCAAATAAAGCATCTGATGTATAGCTATTCTGCCTATTTTCCACACATAATAGAGCTTCATTTAATACGTTGCGAAACAGCATTTCAGTCTGAAACATTGAAATACCTCCACGCTGATTATACACACGCCAAAGACGCATAATTAACTCGATCAGACGAGGGGATTGTCCCGTTGACAATTCAAAATGCTGATGAGAAAAGCTTGTCTCTTCAAGTTCGGTGTCACCTATTCGGTATAGCACCAAAATGTATTCCCAGTTCATGTTGCCAAACATGGTATGGGCCAGTTTCATTTTGGCCCCCCCATGTACTACTTTTCCTGGCGAAAGGATGTACGGTGTATCATTAAATTGGAATTGTGTCTTTCCTGTAAGTGGAAACACAAATCCAGGTAGCGTATCTGTATAGTCAGCGTGAGGCACACCTGGATTTCTAGCATAGCGATATATACCTTCTACTTGAAATGGAATGTTCGCAAAATGTGCTGCTAACTGATTAACGTCGATGTTCATATTGCATACCTCATTTTAATCGTAGTTTGTTCGGTAGAATTGAGATCAATAGTTATATTTCCTGTGCAGCTTCAAGCTACAAGCCGTATATTCGTTTCCACAAGTTGCTCTGGCAGCTGTCGAGATTATTATTTAGATGGGCCTCTCTGCTTTCCTCTATTTCCACATTATTGATAATGATTATCGTTGTCAATATAGGAGGGCAAAAAAATGCCGCTCTCGGCTAATGTTCAAACGACCAAGTAACGGCATACGAATAATTAATATAATGGAAAAGATGGCGGGATCGTCCGTTATGGGACGTGTAGCATTTCCATCTGCATTTGCACAGCGCCCTGAATACCATTGTCTTCAGAACATTTCACCCCTGTGCCAGTAATTAGGAACGTCGATAAGTTTGTCGTCTCATCCACATCGTTGCCACCCACTTTTCCCCTTTGATCACTGGTGTACCTGCATGCAAGGTGAGTTGGTTTAATTCATGCTTACTATAAAAATATTCAAAGTAGACCGCCATACCTTTGTTAGGAAAAACAGAGAATTGAAGCTGGGGGAACGTCGTTTCTCCACCATCCTCCACATCATTTAAATACATCACAAGCGTACTAATGCGATTGTTAACACTTGCTCGACTCGTTTCAGCAAAGAAATCATAATGAGGTTTATACTCTTGGCCAGGGGTATACAGCAAAACTTGCAAGCCATCACCATGCTCGATAGGAATATTCATAATTTGTGAGATTCGCTGCTCAATTTTTGTAATCGTCTCATTTTCCTCACAGAACACACCGCTGCTCGTTCTGATTTGATTGACCGCACGCTCCTCGCCGATTTTAGACCGCTGCAATCGTTCCCTTGAATGTTCTACTAGCTCATCACATTCCTCTTCACTAAGCACATTTCCCAATACGACAACCAATGGCTCCTCAAACCTGGCAACGATACGAATTTCTCGATCATCTGTCCTGATCGTATTTCCAGTATGATTAAATATGGCCTGTTCTTTTGTTGTCGTATTCCCCACCATCCGTTTTCGCCCCCCATTTTATAACATAGATCACAAAAATAAGATACCATAAAATGGTTTTAATTGCTCACCTAATTTCAGAATAATCACACTGTCTGATATGGGGGGATGAACCGAACCTCCGTCCGAATACAAAGCCATATAGGAGGACTCAACAGTATAGTCAGTACAGCGCTGCTCCTAGTCAGAACTACATCACCCGTCTTGCCAATTAATAAATACAAAATAAGTTGTTTACCTTGATCCGTAAGTTGCTTCGGATGTGAAGTGCCTAATGCCTTTCAATGTATAATCAAAGAATTTGACTTCAAAAACGTTATCCTTGCAGTAAGTAAAAACCTTTCCGTCGACGGCCTCGAAATAATAGATATCAGTCAGCTTAATACGGTGAACTCTATCGTCATGATATCCCAGCAGGGTGAAACTTTCCATTTTTAACTTGTCTACGATTTCGTGGACTTTATCATTTACCTCATGACATCGGATAAGAATTTCCTCTTCTAGGTCTTTGCCGATCTCTTGGATTGAAACTTTTATGAACTCACTCACACGCTCGCTCGTATCGTCATATATGATTTTTGCCGCGGTCTTATACACCGCAAAGAAGGCATCTAAAACTTCAGGATGTAGATTCTCTATAGCATACGTACATTCTAACAAATCTATCTATAGACACAGAGCAAATACCCCAACCTCTTGTGATTGGGGTATTACACGGTGGAAGCAAGAGGAAACCGTAACTATAGGCTTTATTTTGAAAATGTATAATTTATCACAAATTTTTAATACTAAAGCAGGAGAATCCAATGGAAAAACATAATTAAGAGAAACGATAGTTCATATCTAGGAGGTAATTATGAGCAGATTAGTTCATTTTGAGATTCATGTTGATGACATGGAGCGAGCCAAAAAGTTTTATGGAGAGGTATTCGGGTGGACATTTCAGGATTGGAGCAGTTATGCTGGCATGCCTTATTTCGGAGCTGTAACGGGCGATGAAAATGAACTCGGCATTAACGGAGCTTTGATGCAGCGCCAAGGTCCTTCCCCGGCACCAGGCCAGCCTGTGAATGGCTATGCATGTACAATGGGAGTAGCGGACTATGATTCTTCTGAAGCCAAAATTCTTAATCATGGAGGCAAAGTCGCATTGCCTAAGTACGCCCTTCCTGGTATGGCGTGGCAAGGCTATTATTTAGATACGGAAGGCAATATTTTTGGTATTCATCAACCAGATGAGAACGCAAAATAGACTTTATGTTATATATCTAATTAAACATCGTAAAACCCAGCCCCATGCGGACTGGGTTTTACGATGTTTAATAGGCGATGACGTTTATAGTGGCCGGATGTCGATGCCGTACTCCGCCCCTATCAAAGCATGTCTTACTTAATGGGACAATCTGTCTGATCTCTGACTAGAGCCCGAGCGATTTACCTAACCTAGTCGAGTCCAAATAAGAAAAAAAGCGACCTTCTAAGATCACTTCAAAGCGCATCTCACGCTTCCTGCACGCGGGCGAACCACTGTCCAAAGATAACGCAGCACAAGCTTCTACTGTATAGTCACAGTTATGAGGTCACCTTAAATTCGAACGACTAGCCATCATAAACGTATGCTTCTCCCTTTTTACCGGATCTCCCTCATGTCATTCTGTTAAAAGAATGGAGACCCGTGTTATTCATCCAACGCTCAGATCTTCACCCCCTTATAGGCTTCTGCATACGATAGAGAAAATGAACGAATCTAAAATGGAGGCCATGACCATGAGTTTGCAACAACAGGGGCATCAAGAACAAGCACTGTATCAAATGGATCCAACTACTATGCATAACTTAAAATCCATACAAGATCAAATAGGGGATATTTGCAATAACCATGTTAATAAACTTGTCCGTGTGGAGACAGTGGATGGCGATGTTTTTGAAGGGTTACTTATCCACTGCGAAAGAGGAATTTTATACTTAAGACTCCCTAGCCATGGGCCTAGTCGCGGATTAGTCCCTAATTTCCACAATGATTTCATTTTGCCCTTAGTGCTGTTCAATTTACTTGCCATTTCATTAATATAAACGTGATCAAACTTAATCCTCTAATTAAGGAGTGAAATCTTATGGCATTTACACCGCCTCAAGGACCTCAAGGAACACAGCAGCTACCATCCTCCCCTCCTCCACAATTCACACCACAGCAACCCGCTGCTGCTGCGTTCGCCATCGACCCTGGAGCAATTTCCGGTTGTTTATTCCGCAACACATTTGTGTGGTTGAGAAATGGAAACGCGTTCTGGTTGTTCCCAACCTTTGTAGGACGTACATCCGTTGCAGGCTTTAGATGGACCGGTCGGAGATGGATGTTTACTGGGGTCGATCTAAGAAGCATTGTGTCATTTACATGTTTTTAGAGAAGGAAATTATTACGTGAGCGAAGATCGGGCGTTACCAATGAATAATCTCAAATAAATAATTATATCAAGAAACTTTGTATTAGAAGATGCTTATTAACACCACTATGAACACCATCCGCATGAGGATCGTATTCATAGTGGTGGAGGCGAGGGGGATTTCACTATTAATTCTACATAGAACACCCAGATCTCTTTGGGGCAGTCCCATCGGAATATAAATGTCTATTCTAAGGGATGCACTCCAGTCTACGGATGTCACAAGAAGTGGACAGGATTCAGTGAAATTTTCAGTTTCCTAAACTAGCCGCAAGGTAAGCAGGCACTTCCATCTTCGATCCCCTTTACTTTTTGAGGAAGAACCTGCAATTGATATTATATTCCTATTTCCCTCATTATCTCCGTTACTTTCTCAATCCTGCCATCCATATCCGCCCCCTCAAACTTCGGAAGCTTTAGTTCACTTACGATTGTTCCGTCGCGCATAAACATAATACGCTCCGTCCGCGCCGCAACCTTAGCGTCGTGAGTTACAAGCATAACCGCAGTACCTTCCGCGTTGATCTCGGAAAATATATCCATAATATCCTGTGCAGATTTTGAGTTGAGCGAACCCGTCGGCTCGTCGCCGAAGATTATTTTTGGGCTGTTCATAAGCGCTCGGCAAATTGCCGCACGCTGAAGCTGACCTCCCGAAACCTGTGTAATGTCGCGCTTTTCAAGCTCCGTAATGCCTACCCTCTTCATAAGAGCCCTTGCCTTCTCCGAAATTTTTGCAGCGTTTTTTCTGTTGTTGCGCATTGACGGAAGAATGATGTTGTCGAGGATATTGAGATTTTTCAGCATAGTCGGCTGTTGGAATACAAATCCCATTTTTATTCTGCGTATATCTGAGAGCTCATTCTCCCCAACCGCTGACAAATCCCTGCCGTCAAAAACGACCTTCCCGTCATTAACGCCATCCGTTCCGCTTAGCACAAACATTAGCGTTGATTTTCCTGACCCCGATGGTCCCATAACCGCAACAAATTCACCCTCATTTATGTAGGCGGACACTCCATCCAGAATATTACGCTTTTCGTCGCCCTCGCCGTAAGATTTTACAATATGATCACCGATAATAATCTTCTTCATATGCCTACTCCTTTATATTCTCTGAAATTTTTATTTGTCCCGCGCCTGATGTGCCGATCATTGTTGCGATAAGTACCGAGCATATCATCATTAATGGACTAAACAGATACGCCGAAAGCGGATGGATCGCAAACTTAAACGTCGAAGCCCCAAAGGAGGAGATCACCATGCCCGCAAGTATCTCTCCGAGAGTGTTGGCCAGAAGCGTGCCGAGAACAATTCCGACAATTAGAACGAATACCGAACGCGAAACATACTGCGCTCTAATATCCGAGTTTGTAAAACCAAACGCTTTCATGACGGCAATGGAATATCTGTCTTTTGCGACAAGCATTTTCATAAACAACAGTGTAACCAGTACCGTAATAATGAGCGCAACGGCAATTGCGGCACTAGAGGCCTTTTTGACGGAGTTTATTATCGAGCCGAATGTCTGTGTAACAAATTCATCAATGTTTGAAATCTTCACAAAAACAAACCTGCTCGCATATTCCGAAGTTCTTTCTTCGACAAGAGATTTATCCGAAAGCTCCGCGCAGATAATGCTCCACATAATGTCTGCCGAATTATCGGTAAAAACAGCCTTTGCAGTTTTGCCGCCGTTGGTAATGTCGGAATAAATTCCGCTTATCGTGAGATTTTTCTCTTTCCCCTCCATCACTAGCGTAATAACATCACCGACCTTTTTGCTCAGCTCATTGGCGTTCAAAACCGAAAGTGCAATTTCGTTTTCTGCGGAGGGTGCTCTGCCCCCGGAGTATTCTATAGGAAATATCGAATGGTCGCCGAGTTCAACTTTTATATTTTCCTCCGATCTGTCCTCCGTTTTTACTTTGAATGTTTTTGTTGTAAGGACGGCATACTTTGAAATGGTACGGTCACTGTTCAACATTTTAATAATTTCAGCGGCTTTTTCAGAGATATTGTCGGTCTGCTGAATATCAATACGCATATCGTAGTTCCCAATCCCCATATATTTGCTAAAGCTTTTTGAGGAAATCGTGTTGTACAGGTTCTGCGGTACAATAATGATAAATGCCGAAATCACCAGCACCGCAAGCATTGTGGCGTAAAGTCTTTTCCTTGCGAGAACATCTTTGATACCAAGAAAAACATTCGTGTGCAGCAGCCTGTTCCCGCTCAGGCAAAAGTGCTTTGCGCCCACGTCTTTTTCCTGAGAAGTGCCAAAGCGTATTGCTTCCGCAGCGGATATTTTCCGAAAGCGTCTCAGCACTCCACTTACATAAGCAATAATGGCAAGGAATACAAGCAGTATACCGATTATTCCGAAAAGCAAGGCAAAAGAAGAATCTCCACTTTCACCCATATAAAGCCGGATATTTTCAAGAAGCATGCCTTTGAACATAATCGAAAGTACAAAACCGAGAAGACTGCCTACCGCCGCAATCGCTGCGTATTTCGCTAGATAAATCTTTTTTATGTCGGAAACACGCAATCCTATTGCCTTCATAACGCCAATTTCGCGGTAGTCATCTTCGATTTTCGCAAGGAGCGTAAAGCGTATGCACATGAATGCGATTGCAACGACAAGTGCGCTCACAAGAAGTATAACCGCAGTCATCATCCCATCTGAAAGTGCATTCATCATTTTGAAAAGTCGATATGTAACCGTTGGTCCGTTGGCCTCAAGTCCTGCGGAAGCATAAGCAGTCTCAAATGCGCCGAGCGCCGACAAATCCTTTAATCTGAACTCAATCAGATACTCCGTACTTCCAAGGTTTTTTATTTCCGTGTAATCATCTTTACTGACAAGAAATCTCTTTGACGCGGAGAGCGTGGAATTCATCTGCGAATCTCGGAGAAATCCCGCCACTGTAAATTCCTTTCCGCTTATTACTGCCCTATCACCGACCTTTGTGGTCTTGTCCCTCATATAGCTTATTGGAACATAAAGTTCGCCGTTGGTTACGTTTATGATGTTTCCGTTAAGATCAAGGAGATAATCGAATTTTTCGCTCTGTATGCTGAAACCATTATCCTGAACACTATTTGCAAGCGAACTACCGTCCAAAATAATCTGTGCACCGTCCATGTTGAGAAATTCAATCACCTGAAAATCATCGACATTGTTATTTTGCTTTGCAAAAGATGTGAGCCGCGCAATATCAATTTCACCCGAGTGCATCTGCATAAAATGCGGAGTTTTAGCTTGTTTCATAAGCGTATCTAGCGCACCCGAAAGATTGACGACGAGTATAGCCGCAAGCGAAACAAGCATAGCCGAGGCAGCGATAAATATGATTGTTGTCAGCGTAATAGCCTTGCTCTTTAAAATGTCATTACGGATTATTCTGTTATACATAAGTCACCTCTGTTTTCAAGCTTTTTAACCGATTTCAAGTTGTACAGAATTACTGAAGTAATACATAACAAAATCCCAGCTGTGAAATCACTTGCCCTTGTGTACTCCTCCTCGGTAAGCAAATCCGCAACCGTCCCAAATTATTCATTGCTGCGTCCATTCCCGCTGTCGAACATCTGCATAACGACAGACATTAGACTTCCGCTTTCAGCACCAAGCAGCCTTTCTACGTTGAAAACAAATGCATGCATGCGTGAAGCCCGCCCCTCGTTCGTCATTTCAACCATATCATCATCAAAAATGGTATTCATATATACCACGACCATTTCCATGCATTCATACGGGAACGGCGTGCTGAACAATCCTTGCTCAATACCCTCGCGGATTATTCCCGTCAGTATCGGGGGAACGCCATTGATGATGACCTTTTGTATTTTCTGATGCATAAGCGCGTTCTGCGGCTTGTGCATGTGTTCCATAATTTCTTTGTTGCTTCCGTCACTTATGTTCAGGGCCATTACAACGCCAATAATGCGCTCATTTAAGGCAATGCTCTTGTTTGCGCCAATTTCCTGTGCCGCACTTAAAAGACGAACACTATACCGCTCAATTAGCGCGTTCATAATATCCTCCTTAGACTTGAAGTGATAATACAGCGTTCCCCGCGCAATTCCGACCTTTTCGAGAATATCGTTTGTACTCGTACCGTCAAAGCCTTTCTGACCAAAAAGTTTATCCGCCGCGTCAAGTATTTCGTTCCTGCGTTCCTCGGCTTCTTTTACAACTCTCATTCTAATACCTCCTTCTTAACCGACCGACTGCCTGTCGGTTAAATAGTAACATGCTAGTTTGTGATGTCAAGGGCATTCTAAATTACGTCAAAAAATGTTCACCTAAACACATCAATAAAAAAGAACTTTTGCCCCGATGTACTCTATTAAAACGTATCTGTTCTATTAACATTACTGTCTCAACGTGTATCGAATATGTAATCAGAAATCATATATTTTCTATTAAATCTCCGACAAATTTTCTGGGAAATAGTCGTTGAATTTATTAATCATACCTGATGTCTACGCGCGCGGACGAACTCCTACAGTGGTTCAACTCCCTTTATCCCGTTCCAATGCAAAAAGCCGACCTCTTGCGGTCGGCTCTTTCAGGTTTGGTGGAGGCGAGGGGAGTCGAACCCCTGTCCGAAGATAACGCAACACAGGCTTCTACGGGTGTAGCTACAGTTTTGATGTCACCCGAGCAGCGCCCCGTAACCGGCTATGCTTTGGGTCAGCCTGATTGTCTTCTTCAGCACACCTCAGGCGGAGATGTGACAGCGTATCCCACTAAAGTTGAGCCCCTATCCCGCCACATGGGCGATGGAGAGTAGAAGCACGCTAACAGGTTATTAAGCTGCTAAAGCGTAGTTTGTTTGTTGTTTGCCGTTTAAATAGGCGTTCGCGTTGTTGAAGTGGACGCAGCCCCACTACCCGCTACCCGCGCCCGAACTATCCCCGTCGAATCCAAGAACGCCCCCATAATGATAAGCGACACATCTCGCCAATCTGGGGAGTTGGGTCTTGAATTAAAGAGAAAAGTAAGACACGATAGTGTATTTCCTTCCACACTATGCAATTGTCAATGTAACTCACATGTCAGCCTCGATTATGCCAAGCAGGTAAGCTTGTTATCGTTACCGACAAACTTATTATAACACAGATATAGAAATGGTGTTAGCCAACTTGTTGCCAGCGCTACATTCCTTTTCCTTGGAATCATCTGAGAGTGCTGCCACGTCATACTCTAGCATGCCACATACCTCTCGTACCAATACTCAAAAGTGTATGACTTAAGCCGTATATTGGTTTGTGTTGCTTGCACAAGGCTTGCATCATGCTTCATGAGCTTACCTTAATACTTCTGCTTCTCCCGCAACGCCCGCTGAATTTGACGATCCGCATCACGCTTGGCAGCCGTCTCGCGCTTGTCGTAATTTTTCTTACCACGACCAAGTCCGATCAACAGCTTGGCAAAGCCATTACGAACATATATTTTAAGCGGTACAAGCGTGTAGCCCTCTTGTTTGGTCTGACCAATCAGCTTGCTAATTTGCGATTTGTGAAGCAGCAGCTTGCGTGCACGTGTTGGGTCCGTGGGATTGAATCGATTCCCCTGCTCAAACGGACTGATGTGCATGTTGTGAATGAACACTTCACCTTTACGGATCGTTGCAAATGAGTCACCGATATTGGCTTTACCCAGACGCAAAGACTTTATTTCCGTACCTGTCAGCACCATGCCCGCTTCATATGTGTCCTCGATAAAATAATCATGGGACGCTTTTTTATTCTGGGCTAGCACTTTATTTTCACTTTTCTTACCCATGATTATCCCCTCCAACGTTAAGACCTATCCATGCTTGTTTTAAAAATATAATTTGTTCTAACGCTCGTTCTTTATATGTAGGTAAATCGAATAGTTGCTAAAGCTACGCATGCGAACATTCCAGCATTCCACACCACAAAACAACGACTAGACTTCTATTGTACCAAATAAAGTACTACTCACTCAAGCTATTCCCACAGTTGTACATCGCTATTTAAATGACCCGCTTAACTAAACCTCCATATGCACATCACGTACACCCTCCATTTTCAACCGTGACTCGCAGCAAACTTCTACAGCTTTCTCGAACCACATTTGCCTTACCTTAACCCAAGCTCAACTTTCTTACCATCTTCCCCTTATTTACACTGGACATTTCACACCAACACTTCTTTATCACAATTCATTCGTACCAAAAGAACTAGAAGCCCCAGCCCCATTGTTCTCGTTCTAAAGTTGTCGCAAACCAGCCTCTTCATACATGCGAAAGAGAGCCTCCAAAACCGCTCCATAACGCGGCTCTGAAAGCTCCCAGTCACTGAATCGCATACATCCACTAGTGCATGACAACCCCTAATGAAACTCTCCATAATAAGCTTTGACATACAATTTTCTTAAAAAACTGCTTTTGCACTTAGCGATTTTTACGTACAAATTTAGCCGTTCCGCTGTTGGACTTGCCTTTTTTCCGAGCCGCTTGATCAGCGGATTTAGCTTGCTTGCGCGCTTGCGCGTTCGGCTCGCCGATAAAGATGCCGCTTTCCGAAGTGGTCTTGCGTCCCTTCTTGCCGCCCGTCATCTTGCCGCGGCCAGAGCGATAATCGCCTCCACGCTTGTGATCTGACGAGTCGCCAAAGCCACCAGCTCCGCCTCTGCGGCCATAGCCACCGCGACCAGAGCCAAAATCAAAGGCTCCCTGCCCGCGTTTAGCTTCTTGCTCCGCATTGTTGATCAGACGATCAACCCAATTGGCATCGTCTGATGGAGCAGCTGAACGAGAGGATTCTTCCCCTTGGCCCCCACCTTGGCCAAATTGAATGCCGTGTTTGCCCTTAGCAGGCTTGTGTCCACCCGAACGCTTCTCATAAGGATTAACGGACCCTTGATGGGCACGGTTTCTGCCGCCTGCACGGCCGTTCCCCTGGCGTTCACGATGACCAGACCTGTTCAACCATTCCTCACCGGCGTTGTCCTGATGTCGCTCCGGATATGCGTCTATAGGGAACTGGGACGGTAAACTTGCGTCCTCTTTTCCATAGCCGCCGCGCTGCTTCAGTACAGAATCAGCCCCGAATTGGTTATAAGCTGCTGCGTCCGCTCCCTGAAGCTCGCGTCCGTCCGGACCTCTACGGTCAGCGCGAATACCATCGGCTTGTCGCCCTTGTCCTCCACCATGGTCACGGCGGAACCCACCATCGCTCTGCCCGCTTCGGCCTGAACGCCCGCCTGTCCCACGGCTGCTTTGGCCGAACGGACCTCCGCCGCCTTGACCGCGGCCATCACGTCCGCGCCCGCCTGCATGGCCTTGGCCGTCACGCGCTCCACGGCCTCCTTGGCCAGCTGCGCTGCCGCCTCGGGCTGGTCGTCCGCCTGGCGCACCATTGCCGCCCCCGCGACCCGCACGGCCGAACTGGCTGCCACTATCACGTCCACGGCCTGCGCCACCTTGACTGCGGCCATCGTGACCGCCGTCACGCGACTCGCTCCTGCCACGCTTACGGCGTTCAAAGCCGAACTCGCGGCCTGCGCCTCGATTGCGCGGTGAGCTATCAGCAAGCTCAAAGTCAATCGTATGGTCATCCATGCTTACACGTGCTACACGAATCCGAACAGCGTCGCCAATTCTAAACATGTTGGACGTACGCTCGCCAAGGAGCATCATATGCTGTTCATGGAAATGATAGTAGTCATCCGACATTTCGCTTAATCGAATTAGACCCTCTACCGTATTTTCCAGCTCAATAAACATCCCGAAGCTGGTCACACTGCTAATAATGCCGTCAAATTCTTCGCCGACTTTATCCAGCATGTATTCTGCTTTTTTCATCTGCTCCACATCACGTTCGGCGTCTACCGCGACACGTTCCCGCTCCGACGATTGCTTGGCTATATCCGCCATGCGCGCTTGCAACTGCTCATGCCGCTTCTCAGGCAGTGCACCGCCGTTATCAATCACCTCACGCATGACACGGTGAATGACTAAGTCAGGGTAACGGCGAATTGGTGATGTGAAGTGTGTATAATACTCCGCAGCCAATCCAAAATGGCCTGTGCTTTCCGCATCATATTTGGCTTGACGCATCGAGCGCAGCATCATCGTACTAATGACAGTCTGCTCGCGTGTTCCTTCGATTTCTTCCAACAAGGATTGCAGCGCTCGCGGATGAACCGAATTTCCTTTGCCCTTTACAACATAACCAAAATTGGCAGTAAAGGTCATAAAGCTAAACAGCTTCTCGCTATCCGGCTCTTCATGAATACGATAAATGAAGGGCACGCGCAGCCAGTGAAAATGCTCCGCCACCGTTTCATTAGCGGCTAGCATAAATTCCTCGATCATCTTCTCAGCAATCGAACGTTCGCGCTTCACGATATCAATAGCCTTGCCCTCTTCATCGACAAGAACTTTGGATTCTTCGAAGTCAAAATCAATTGCCCCGCGGTGCATCCGCTTGTCACGCAGCTTTATCGCAAGCTCTTTCATCAACATGAAATTATCAACCAAATAAGCGTATTGCGCGCGTACATCCGGGTCTTCGTCTTCCACGATCTTGCGGACATTGGTATACGTCATCCGCTCTACCGTACGAATCACACTCGGGAAAATATCGTGCTTGACCAGCTTAGCCTTGTCATCAAATTCCATCTCACAAGACAACGTTAACCGGTCCACTCGCGGATTCAAGGAGCATATCCCATTAGATAGACGGTGCGGCAGCATCGGAATTACTCTGTCAACCAAATAAACACTGCACCCGCGTGCATAAGCCTCACGATCCAGTACCGAGCCATCCGGTACATAATAGCCGACATCTGCGATATGAACCCCTAACTTGTAATTACCGTTAGGCAGCCTCTCGACATTTACAGCATCATCTAAATCTTTTGCATCCTCGCCATCAATCGTTACGATCGTCAATCCCCGCAGGTCACGTCTGCCTTGGCTAATAATTTCTTCTTCGCTAATGGCGTCCGGCACCGATTCCGCAGCCTCCATCACTTCGCTCGGAAACGCTTCCGGAAGTTGGTGTTTGCGGATAATGGACAAAATATCAACGCCCGGGTCATCCTTATGACCGAGAATCTCGATGACTTCCCCTTCTGCCGCTGCACGTCCTTCCGGATAATTAACAATCCGAACCACAACTTTCTGCCCCGTAACTGCACCTAAAAATTTATCCTTCGGAATAAACACATCCCGATTAATACGACGATCATCAGGAATAACGAACCCGTAAGAGTCTAAATTTTGAAATACACCAACAACCTGCTCAATGGCCCGCTTAACAACACGAATCACTTCGCCCTCCATCCGATTGCTGTCAGCCGCCTTACTTGTCACTCGTACCAGCACGATATCCCCGTGCATTCCCGTTTTCAAATCGTTTGCGTGAATATATACATCAGGATGCCCTTCCTCATCCGGAATCAAGAAGGCAAACCCTTTCGCATGCGCCTGCAGCCTGCCGCGCAACAAATTCATTCGTTCAGGGACCCCGTAGCGGTCTGAACGGTTTCTAATAATATGACCGGACTCTTCAAGTCCTGTTAATGTCTTCAGTAGTTCTTTAAACGCCGCCGCATCCGATATGTCAAAATGCTGCTCTAATTCCCGATAAGTCATCGGCTTGTAAGCCGTTTCGCGCATAAAGTCCAATATCTGCTGTTCTGTTATCATTCCTTCACCTCGCACCCTGCCTCTTCACCCACCTGCACAGTATACCAATATATATCTTAGTATACACGAAATTAATTGCTGACATCCGTGCGAATGAACAGCTTACCGTAAAAGGGCTCATACCCTACACCCTTTAGTCTATTCCCCACAATGCTCGAAATAAAAACAGCCCTGTATTACATCTTCATAGCACAAAAAAAACGGAAACCTGTGGTTCCCGCTTCTTGTTATCCATAATTATGCTATTCGTTTATGCTATTCGTACCTATGCTTTAACGAAATAAGCCACGATCAAAGCTAAAATAAAGAATCCAGATGCCAATCCAACTGTTAATCGTTGTAATACCAAATCCATACCGCGTGCTTTTTGTTTTCCAAATAAATGTTCTGCACCGCCGGAGATGGCGCCTGAAAGACCAGCACTTTTACCCTTTTGCAGAAGTACTACGCTAATCAAGCCGATCGAAAAAATAATGAGCAATATTTTGAAGAAAATGACCACGATTCCACCTCCTAATGGTTACCTCATAAGAACGTTCACAAAAAGCTTATAAGCTTAAAAACAGCATTATTATTGTAACATAGGAACGCCTGTCACACAAGTATCGAACAGGATAGCAAACGAACAACTTTGAGATGATCCATGACCTATTCCTATGCTCTTTCAGATCCTTATCCCAGTCAGAACATGAAACGTCACCTGTGTGCAGCTGCACCCGATAGGTAAACCTCAAAATGAAGCTTATTCTTCGGACCCCGACTCTTTGAGACGCAGTCCATTATGCCGCAGCGGACCGACGTATTGATTCAGAGAGAACGAATACCGAATGGCCTCTGTAATAAAACGCTTAGCTGTGCGAATACTTGTAACCACATCGTAGCCCTTAGCCAATTCTGCCGTAATCGCTGCGGAATACGTACAGCCTGCGCCATGTGTATACGTTGTCGAAATGAGATCGGCTTCCAAAATCTCGAAATTACGACCATCGTACAATACGTCAATTGAAGTCGGAAGGCCAATCTTCGAGCCACCCTTCACAAGTACATACTTAGCACCTAGTTCATGAATGCGCACAGCTGCCTGCTTCATATCCTCTAACGTATGGATTGGAGCAGTTCCTGCCAATTGCGCCGCTTCAAACAGATTAGGTGTTACTACCGTTGCTTGTGGGACAAGCACATCACGCAGCGCCTCGTTTGTCTCAGGATGCAGAGCCTCATCGGCACCTTTACAAATCATCACTGGATCTACGACTACGTTTGTAATCTTATAGCTCTCAATTGTACGTGCGGCCAGTTCAATAATGTCAATCGAACCTAACATTCCCGTCTTCATCCCTTGAATGCCCACGGATAAGATCGTCTTTAATTGCTCCTCCACCGTGGATAGCGCAATCGGAAACACGCGATGTGCCCACTGATCGTCTGGATCCATTGCAACGATGGTCGTAAGCGCAGTCATCCCGTATACACCGCGCTCCTGAAAAGTTTTCAAGTCAGCTTGAATACCTGCGCCACCACTGGAATCCGAGCCTGCAAGTGTTAGTACTTTATTAATCGGTTTCATTTGATCGATACCCCTTTATTGCATCATATCTTCTCATTATAACCGATTATAATGCCAATTCCTGCATGAACTCATTATTTTTCTACAATGTTGATGCTGCCTGCATCTGCACGTACTTGAATCAATTGATCGCTTTTGCCTTTTGAAAGAGGGACATCTACACTGCCAAGATTAGAGCTAGCAGCATAAGAACCTTCGTACTCTGGTGAAACTTTAATCTCGATACTGCCCAGGCTGCTGCTTACTTTAGCAGAGTGAGGGCGTTTCTGCTCTATAAAAATGCTGCCCGCATCAGCGTCTACTGTCACATTTTGAGTCGTATCAATCAGATCAATTGTTCCTAATGCTGCGCTGACATCCAGCTTAGCATCTACGTTATCGGCAACTACTTTCCCTGCATCTGAGCTTAAATTAGCTTGTTGGCCCTGCACTTCCTTAACGATCACGCTTCCCAGTTCGCTTTTCACAGACAAGTCATTAATTTTTCCGCCCTGCATCGTAAACGTACCAGCCGATAACCTGCCATTTAACTGTTCCAATATAAACTCCTGAGTAGTATGAATTACAATAGTATGCTTGCGATCATACGTGCCCAGATTGATCATTCGGATCCATTGCAAGTCATCATTGTGCTTATAATCAAGTTCAAGTGTCTGATTTTGTAACGTCGTATGCTTAATCTTCTTGATCGTCTCCTCATGTGCTTGACCTGACAATTCAATCTTGTTCAGACCGTCCAGCTTCCAAGTGACGTCAACTGCTCCTTCGTTTGCCATAATCTCGATGCGCTTAAGATCAGCGTTGATCGCGATGCTGTGCTGGTAGCTTGGCAGCTGAGACTTCACTACTGTATCCATCCCAAAAAATAACATGCCGCCCACACCAACTACGATGCAGCCTATTGCTAAAATGTTAAGCAGAACTCTCTTCACATTCTTCTCTCCCTTCCCACGTTAGCAACCCAATGTAAATAAGCAAGATTCAGCTTTGCATACAATCGGCATAACAAGACGGTTGCCTGCGCTAATAAAATGCCGACACCAAATGCAACTAAACACATGCTTAATTCCGCTCCAAAGAAAGTAGCACCAAAACTAAGCTTTATGACATATACAAATGGTACTAGTACAAACCCTAACGAAGCTCCGATCAAACCTATACATACACCCCAACCACTGATTAACAACGGAATAACCATAATACTAACAAATAGTGCGCCGATTATGCCGAACACGCGACGTGAAGCCTCGCCTGATCGGGGTTGCTCTGGATAATACGGTGGCATGTTGTGCATCTGTGGCACAGCATGCGATTGACTATAATCTGATTCCCCATAGAAAGGCGGAAACTGTTTGTTTGGCTGCTGATTGTCTGGCCTCGCATCAGGCTCCCCCATTAGTTCAACCGCCAATTCCTCAGGGTCACCTAATTCCTTCGCAATTTCCTCTTCTGTCCTGCCTTGTTGTTTGCCAAATTCAAAGTGCGCATCGTATTCTTCCAAAATTTCATTTCTATCCTTCTCCGGCATGGATATCAGTCCAAGCTTGAGCTTTAACATAAAGTATTCTTTATGCACCTGACTTCACCCCTACGTCTATTAAATTACACATCATCATGTTCAAAACAGGCGTGTGCTTGATTTTCTCCTCGATATTCTGCAATTGCTCCCCTGATCGGGGTCCTTATCCTAATCACCGGATAGTTCACTTTGATCTTGTGCGGGGTCATTCTCACTGCCCGATTGCTCTAACAAAGTGGTCACCCCGCTTACAAAGCTCTGCCACTCGGACACAAGCTCATTCATATATGCCTTGCCCTCAGGCGTTAATGTATAATATTTACGAGGCGGACCTTCCGTAGATTCCTGCAAATAGGTCGTACAATGCCCATCCGCCACCATCCGCCGCAAAACGGGATACAGCGCCCCTTCTGCTACCTCTACATGCTTCGATATTTGCTGGGCGAGTTCAAAGCCATAACGGTCTCGTTGGTTAATTAATACCATGACACACAGGCCAAGCACGCCCTTTTTAAATTGGATAATCTCCTTCAATTGGCTTCCCCCTTTACTTTCAGCACAATGACATTTCGCACCTGTTATGCTGCCGTTGAAGCTAAACATACATCTGAAAAAGTTGTTAAATGTTATATTTATCATTCAGTATTGTATATTGTGCAGTAGCTAGTATTGATTATATCGACGCTTTCCTTTTCCAACAAGTGGTTTTCCGCAAAACTAGCCTCAGGTCCAGTGCATTTGCGACTCCAGTCTCGTCATTTGAGATTGTTGCTGACAGCATATTCATCTCATTTGTGAGAACCTAAAACTCCACACAATTGTGTTCAATCTCATGTTGCGCTTGACTCTTTCGACATCTATCTCCTTTTGATATGGTTATCATCTGAAAAAGCTATCTTAAATAAATCTAACTTTTTGATAAATTCGTTCAAATGTTTAGTATAATAGAGCCGTTTCCAGTATTCACTAGCGAATAGATGAAAGCGCAATAATTGGATGAATGAACATATAGGGAACTACGATTTATCCCTAACAACAGGATAGATAACATGAGGAGGTCATGATCCATGTCGGTTGGAACGTCTAACCGGGGGTGGGCTTGGGAGCAGTATTATGGCCCGAACCTTGGATACGTGCAAGAACAATACGAAGAGTATGTAATCAATCCTGAGGCGGTAGACGCTCAGTATCGGGAACTGTTTGAACAGTATGGTCCGCCTCCAATGGATTCGTATAGTGAGCCAGCTCATACAACTGTTAATAGCAGCACGTCTCCTATCGGGGAGGCCCAGCTTCAGCAGGCAGTAGCCGTATCGAAGCTTGCTGATCATATCCGTCATTTCGGCCATTTGGCTGCGGACATTGATCCGTTGGGCGCTGATTCCGTGCCGTTACTACAGCGTTTCGAGCCTGAATCTTATGGCCTGACAAGCGAACAACTGAAGTCGCTCCCAGCATCCTTGGTCTGGAATGAGCCCCCGGCAAACATCCGTACTGCATGGGAAGCGATCGAGCAGTTAAAGAAATGCTACACGCGTACGATTGCTTACGATTTTGGCCACGTTCATGACGTTAATGAGAAACGCTGGCTGCGTGCTCAAGCAGAAAGCGATCCGATTGAGCTGACAGTGGATGAGAAGAAGAAGCTGCTCAGACGTATGATTCAAGTCGACTTATTTGAAAAATATATGCACAAAACCTTTGTCGGCCAAAAGCGCTTTTCCATTGAAGGCAACGATGCGCTTGTGCCGATGCTTGACGAGATCGTATTGTCCTTCGCTAAAGACGGCGGCAAACACATCTTGATGGGAATGGCCCACCGCGGCCGCTTGAACGTGCTGGCACACGTTCTAGGCAAGCCTTACGGCGCCATCTTCTCGGAGTTCCACCATTCACCGAACAAAGACCTGTACCCTTCTGAGGGTTCTACAGGCATTAACTTCGGCTGGACGGGCGACGTTAAGTATCACCTTGGCGCAGATCACGATTTCGAGCAAGATCAGTTGCGAACGACCATCACACTAGCCAATAACCCGAGTCATCTGGAATATGTAAACTCAGTAGTGGAAGGCTTCGCCCGCGCGGCACAGGAAGAACGCAGCACTCAAGGATATCCGGTGCAAGATACCGATCGAGCATTGGCTGTACTTATGCACGGTGATGCAGCATTC
Organism: Paenibacillus taiwanensis DSM 18679; assembly: GCF_000425125.1. Lineage (GTDB taxonomy): Bacteria > Bacillota > Bacilli > Paenibacillales > Paenibacillaceae > Paenibacillus_B > Paenibacillus_B taiwanensis. The sequence continues at coordinate 64,836 of NZ_KE384310.1, read as the reverse complement.
CCTGGCGAAGGTATCGTAGCCGAGACACTGAACTTTGATAAGTTGCGTGGATTCCAGAATGGAGGAACTCTCCACCTTATCGTCAACAACCGGATTGGCTTTACGACGGAAAGCTCAGATTCCCGTTCCACTTTATATGCAAGCGACTTAGCTAAAGGATATGAAATTCCGATTCTGCATGTAAACGCAGACGATCCAGAAGCCTGTATTGCAGCCGTGAGAATGGCATTTGAATATCGGGATACGTTTAAGAAAGACTTCCTGATCGACCTGATCGGCTATCGCCGTCACGGTCATAATGAGATGGATGACCCAAGCTCGACACAGCCGCTCGTATACGAGAAAGTGAACAAGCACCTGATCGCTCATCAAATATATGCAGAGAAGCTCAAGCAATCGGGTGTATTGACGGAAGCCGATGTTCAGCAAATGAAGGATGACATCGAAGCTGCATTCCAGCAAGCATATGAGAAAATGCGTGAACGGACAGCAACGGAATATCGCAATCAGAGCGATAAGTTACCACGCGCCAATGCCCCTATTCCATCAGATACGGGCATAGCAGCAGAGCAATTACGTGAGCTGAATGAAGCTTTGGTTCAGTATCCCGAATCGTTTACACCTTATCCGAAGCTTGACCGCATCTTAAAGCGTCGAGCGGCAGCCTTTGCGGAAGAAGATAAGGTAGACTGGGCTTTGGCGGAAACACTCGCCTTTGCTTCCATTCTTGCAGAAGGCCAGCCTATTCGTTTGAGCGGCCAGGATGTGGAACGCGGAACATTTGCACAGCGCCATTTAATGCTGCACGATCCTACGAATGGCAGCAAATATTGCCCGCTGCATTCGATTCCGCAGACGAAAGCTTCATTTGCCATTCACAATAGCCCGCTGACTGAAGCAGCGGTACTCGGCTTTGAATATGGCTATAACGTATTTGCACCGGAGACACTTGTGATTTGGGAAGCTCAATACGGAGACTTTGCTAACGTGGCGCAAGTCATATTTGATCAATTCATCGCCGCTGGCCAAGCGAAGTGGCATCAGTATTCCAATTTGGTTATGCTGCTCCCGCACGGCTATGAGGGGCAAGGTCCAGAACACTCCAGCGCTCGACTAGAACGTTACTTGCAGTTGTCCGCTAATGGCAACTGGATGGTTGCAAACTTGACGAGTGCTGCGCAATACTTCCACCTGCTTCGCCGCCAAGCTGCGATCGGTGGAACCTTGCAAGCACGTCCGCTTGTTGTGATGTCGCCGAAGAGCCTGCTGCGTAACGCTCGCAGCGCGACTCCTGTTGCTGCTTTGACAGAAGGAACGTTCCGTCCGATTCTGGAAGAGCCACTGCTCGGCAGCAAGCCTGCCAAAGTGCAGCGTCTGCTTTTATGTTCTGGCAAAGTGGCACTTGATCTGGAAGCTGAATTGGAGAATTACCCAGATCAGGATTGGAGCTGGCTGCATATCATTCGTGTTGAACAGCTTTATCCGTTCCCAGAAGAGGAAATCGCCGCCGTTATCGGCCGCCTCAAGTCTTTAAAAGAAGTGATGTGGGTCCAAGAGGAGCCTCAAAATATGGGTGCTTGGACGTTTATGGAACCTAAATTGCGTGCTCTGCTGCCTAAAGCAGCTTCTCTCGAATATATCGGACGAGGCGAACGCTCAAGCCCTGCTAGCGGCTACGCGGATGTGCACAGCCACGAACAACGTCAGATCGTCCATAAAGCACTAAAGCTACAACAAGCTTAATCATACGCGCATTGAACTCAAGGGGGTAGCCATCGTGGCAGAAATTAAAGTACCTGAACTAGGCGAGTCCATAACAGAAGGAACTTTGCATAAATGGCACGTAAAGCAAGGGGAGGCCGTGAAACAAGGCGATGTACTGGCCGAGCTTGAAACCGATAAGGTCAATTTGGAGATTAGTGCAGAGGAAGACGGCGTCCTTGAGCAAATACTTCGTCCAGACGGCGAAAATGTTCAAGTTGGTGAGGTTATCGGAATTATTCGTGCTGGAGGTAGTGCGCACGCGCCAGTTCAACCAGCGGGCGCAGCCGCGGTAGCTGTGGCTCCACAAACACCAGAAGCTCCTGTCCCAAATGCTGTTGTCCCTACTGCAACACCGACAATCGTACCGACTGTGGACAATAGTGAAACTTACGCCACTCCGCATGCGCGCAAGTTGGCTCGTGAACAAGGCATTGACTTGCGGGATGTACAGACACGTGATCCACTCGGACGGATCAAGCAGGAGGATGTTCAAGCACAAGCTCGCTTGAACAGCGCACCTGCCAGTGCAGCAGCACCTCGTCAGGTTGCTGCTCCGCCAGCAGCTAGCTCCGCTTCGGATGCAGCCGCTCAAGCCGGCAAGCCAGTTGAGGTCCGCAAAATGTCGCGCCGCCGCCAAACGATCGCCAAGCGGCTCGTAGAAGCGCAGCAGTCTGCTGCAATGCTAACGACGTTTAACGAAGTCGATATGACTGCGATTATGGATGTACGCAAGCGTCGTAAAGACAAATTCAAAGAAAAGCACGATGTGAACTTGGGCTTCATGTCCTTTTTCACCAAAGCTGTAATCGGCGCTTTAAAAGCATATCCGCTCCTAAATGCCGAAATTGCGGGTGATGAGCTGTACGTTAAGAAATATTATGATATCGGCATTGCGGTATCCGCGAAGGAAGGCTTGGTTGTCCCAGTTGTTCGTGATGCGGATCGACTAGGCTTCGCTGATATCGAGAAGCAAATTATCGATCTGGCTGGCAAAGCGCGGGCCAACACGCTAGCGATTTCTGATTTGCAAGGCGGCACGTTTACAATTACTAACGGAGGCGTATTTGGCTCCCTATTGTCTACACCAATCCTAAACGCGCCGCAAGTTGGTATTTTGGGCATGCATAAGATCCAATTACGTCCAGTTGCCATTGATCAGGAGCGTATGGAGAACCGTCCGATGATGTATATTGCACTCTCTTACGATCACCGTATCGTAGATGGTGCAGAAGCCGTCAGCTTCCTCGTCAAAGTGAAAGAATTGCTCGAAGACCCTGAATCCTTGTTACTGGAAGGATAAGCAGCATAACAGGCGATGCTTGAACGCATAGTATTCTCGATACACGCATAAAATGGCTGCCCACTAAGCTAAAGTTACGCTTAGTGGGCAGCTTTTATTTATGGCCAAAAGCAGCAAAAAAAGAAGCTATTCCCCAGTCATCACATGACATAGAGAGCAGCTTCTTTTACTACAGCAGTTTATTTTGTACCTGGCTTAGCAGGTGTTGCTGGCTTGCCCGATTTATCGGATTTACCCGGTGTTGTCGGTTTGCCTGGTTTATCGGATTTACCTGGTGTTGCCGGCTTGCCTGGTTTATCGGATTTACCTGGTGTTGCTGGCTTGCCTGGTTTATCGGATTTACCTGGTGTTGTCGGCTTTCCTGGTTTAGCCGGTGTGCTTGGCTTTGCTGGTGTAGCTGGTTTAGCCGGTGTTGCTGGCTTCTCAGCTGGTACTGCTGGCTTGGACAAATCAATGGAATATTTAGCAAAGCCACTTTCAAGCACGTTAATAAATTTAATTTTGGATTCGCTCTTCACAAACTGCTTTGCTTCCGGAGCCGACATAAAGGTTACGTTTGTTTTGCTGGCTATAGGTGCAAACGTCCAGTTGTTATCGGCTGCTGGATTAATATTTTTCTCGTTTAAAATGTAGTCAATGACGACTTGACGGTTTTCATCTGGAGAGTCAATGATAATATTTTTGCCGTCCAGACCAGGGAAAGCACCGCCACCACTTGCACGATAATTGTTGGTTACGACAATATACTTGTCTGTTGCTTTAACCGGCTTGCCTTTAAACGCCAAGTTCTTAATTCGGTTGGCATTAATATTGGCTACTGTACCATCAATTGCGTATTTATTCGGTTGTGTAACATCGATTTGATAAGTAACACCGTCGATCACGTCAAAGTTATAAGTAGGGAACGACTCGTTAACAAGCGGCTGTTCTTCTTGTTTCTTGACGTCGATTTGATTGAACTGGCCAGCAGAGCGCTCTAGCCATTCTTTCACCTGTGCCCCATTAATCAGTACCGCTTTTAGCGTGTTCGGATAAATGTAAAGATCAGACACGTTCTTAATCGCAATCGTTCCGGCAGGAATGTTGGAATAGTAGCTTACGCCATTACGGCCGCCTGCTTTAAATGGCGCACCTGCTGACAGCACAGGAATACCATCATATTCTGTACCTTTAATATTTTTCTCTACAAACCATTTCTGGGCGTTGGTTACGATCTGAATAGATGGATCATCTTGAACAAGGGCAAAGTAGCTATAAATAGGAGAAGTCGTTTTTCCTACAGCTGAACGCACCCATTTTACCGTGTGATCGTGTTCATCTTTTACAGCATCCAAAATGGATTGGTCAGCATCCGCAAGAGATGCTTTCTTAGCTTTATCGTAAATAGGAACTGCTTTGGTAGCAGACTCCGTCACTTTCCATTTTCCATTCGCTTGAGTTAATGTCAGGTCAATGACGCCCAAATGGTTACCCCAGTAACCAGGCATAACCGCAGGTTTACCATTAATCGTTCCTTTGGCTGCATCAACACCTGGGACATTATCATAACCTGGTCCCGGGAATACAAGGTGGGAATGTCCAAACAGAATCGCATCGATGCCATCAATTTTACTCAACTGGTAACTGGCATTTTCCAAGTTGGCAGCTGTCTCTACAGGGCCCAGACCGGAGTGAGGCACTGCGACGATAATGTCAGCTCCCTTTTGCTTCATTTCAGGCACAAATTTGTTAGCCGTAGCCAGAATGTCTTTAGCTATAACTTTGCCTTCCAGATTAGACTTGTCCCACATCATAATTTGTGGAGGAACAAAACCGATGACGCCCACTTTCAAAGTAACTTCCTTGCCGTTCTCATCTTTAAATTTACGCTCAAGGATTTGATAAGGTGTAAACAGGTTTTTATCGTTATCTGGATTTTTGTCTTTATCGTCTACATAGACGTTTGCATTAATATAAGGAAACTTAGCACCTTTCAGGCTGCGGTTCAGATGGTCCAAACCAAAGTTAAACTCGTGGTTCCCGATATTTCCCACATCATAGTTCAGCAGGTTCATCGCTTTATAAACGGGGTGAGTCTCGCCGTCTTTTAACGGATCGATCTTAGCAACATAATCACCGAGTGGATTACCTTGCAGCAAGTCTCCGTTGTCAATGAGAATACTATTTTTTGCTTCATCTCTTGCTTTCTTAATTAAGGTTGCCGTTTTCGCCAGGCCGAATTCGTCGGTCGCTTTGTCCTGGTAGTAGTCGTAGTTAACGATGTTGGTGTGGAGATCTGTCGTTTCAAGCAGGCGGAGCTTCAAGATCGAACTGTCTTCGGCTTTTACTGATGTAAGGGGAAAAGATACGGCCCCAACCACCAAAGAGGTGCTGAGCAGAAAAGCAGTCAGCATTTGCTTGCGTGTTTTTTTCATGTGTAAAATTGACCTCCTATATGTATACAAATGCCAAGCAGAAATAGTGTAGCACCTGCAACTTATAATTGGTAGATAACTAAATGAATAAATTTCTATATTTAGGATTAAATATATGATATATGGGCAAAATTAATATGTTTTTTTAGTAAAATCGCCTTCTTTGGGACCAAGCAGATAAAAAATAAACCCATTTAATACCATCCTATCTTAAGATCATAACAATAAACAAAGTTGATGATAGGGTTCATAGATCAAAGTCCTATTTTCAAACCTAAATAACTCTTCCGAGGACTCAACGTCATATATTTTTGTGATCGTTACAGCCGCTCCCGATAAAATTTCCTCGCCTTCTGATATTACAATTTCATCATTTGCAAAAATAATATGATTGCCCCACCAGTCTTTTGTCCATAAAGGATCTTCTACGGCTTCTAGTGTAATGCGGTTGTTCTCAAGACTTTTGAGAATGATCTGATTGCCGTTATAAATCTCGGCATTTTTAAAATGCTCATAGGTACGATAAATAACTGTCTTTGTATGCATGTCTACATCGAAACCTAGTAATTTTTGCTGACCAGTAGTAAAATCAGCCTTCTCCAAGAACAGCTTCTTATCCGTAGCACCTACATATCTAATCGTTCCCTGCTTATCTACTAGTTCCACAATCGGATGTGAGAGCGTTTCTTTGTTTTGGATAGCTGAAATAAAGGCTTCCTTTTCGTATACAATCCAAGACTGCGTCTCATCCTCATAATCTTGAAATTGTTGGGCGTAGCATTGACCTTCCCAAATGATTCTTTTTTCACGATTCGTAATGATACCCGTTACGCATATGATTACAACCTTTCTCGCTATCCTTTCGATATGTATCGTATTTACGCGCCTCATAGTATCCAGACTGTCAGCGTCCTCTCGAAGTTCATCTATTGTCCTCTTCTCTGCATCTATTAATAGCAACTTATCGTAGAACGTTTTTGGCGATCTATGATCATCGTTCAAATATAAACAAGCTAATGTATAGCGATCATCAATAGGAAATAATTTGGTTTGATATAGATTAGCCGATATATTTTTCAACTGATGCCGAACACAGTATGACTCTACATACTCTTCCTTCCCCTCCACACATGCTACCCGATAAAAATGAAAACACGCTTCTTCAGCATTAAACTCTGGGAAATAGTACATTAAATATTGATTTCCTGTAGGGGAAAAGCATCTACAATCTATATTGTGGCTTAATTCAATCGGCTTGCTTAGATAACTATGTATATTAAACAACTGAAGGCTAAAACTGCCTTGTGCTACTCCATCTTCGGACTGCGGCGGTTGATAAGCAAGCCATAATAGGTGATCAGCGAGGGTATAACAAAGTGGCGTGGCATTCTTTATTGAGGTCTCATTCAAGTCAATAATAGATATCAAATTAGCCTCCCCAAAACGGACGACGTCCGAGACTTGAAATGTTTATGTGTTTTCGTGCGTTGCGTTAAACGTTCGTGACCGCTCATACGCGCTTGAATGCCATACGTACGAGGCAATTATTACGGGATATTGTACCATAATATTACAGACTCATAAACTTTACCCCTATCACGTAAAAAAGGATACCCCTAAGTAATAACTACTTAAGGATATCCCTTGTTGTATAACACTCGCTTATTTAGCGAATTACTTTCTCAAGTTGTAGAAAGATTTCAAGCCGTCATAGCGAGCAACTTTACCCAACTCGTCTTCGATGCGAAGCAATTGGTTGTATTTCGCCACACGGTCCGTACGGGACGGAGCACCTGTTTTGATTTGGCCTGCATTTGTTGCAACAGCGATGTCAGCAATTGTGCTATCTTCGGACTCACCGGAACGGTGGGAGATAACTGCTGTGTAACCAGCGCGTTTAGCCATTTCGATAGCGTCAAATGTTTCAGTAAGTGTACCGATTTGGTTAACTTTAACCAAAATGGAGTTACCGATGCCTTTTTCGATACCTGTAGCAAGACGCTCTGTGTTTGTAACGAACAGGTCGTCACCAACCAATTGAACTTTGTCGCCCAATTTCTCAGTGAGCAATTTCCAACCATCCCAGTCATCTTCAGACATACCGTCTTCGATTGTAATGATTGGATATTTTTCAACCCAAGAAGCAAGCAGGTCAACATACTCAGCGGAAGTGTAGGATTTGCCTTCACCAGCAAGTGTATATTTACCGTCTTTGTAGAACTCAGTGGAAGCAACGTCCATACCCAAGAATACGTCTACACCTGGTTTGTAACCAGCTTTTTCGATCGCTTCGATAATTGTAGTGATAGCTTCTTCGTTAGAGCTCAAGTTCGGAGCGAAGCCACCTTCGTCACCTACAGCTGTGTTCAAGCCTTTGGATTGCAATACAGCTTTCAAGTTATGGAAGATTTCAGCGCCCATACGAAGTGCTTCTTTGAAGTTAGGAGCACCTACAGGAAGTACCATAAACTCTTGTACGTCGATGTTGTTGTCGGCATGCTCGCCACCGTTGATGATGTTCATCATTGGAACTGGCAATTGTTTTGCGTTGAATCCACCCAAGTAAGTGTACAAAGGTACATCCAGTGCGTGTGCAGCTGCACGAGCTACAGCCATAGATACTGCAAGAATTGCGTTTGCACCCAATTTGCCTTTGTTAGGCGTGCCATCCAATTCGATCATCAGACGGTCAATAGCTACTTGATCCAAAGCGTCCATACCGATTACTTCTGGTGCAATGATGTCGTTTACGTTTTTAACTGCGTTCTCAACACCTTTGCCCACATAGCGGCCTTTGTCGCCATCACGAAGCTCTACAGCTTCATGAGCGCCAGTGGATGCGCCGGAAGGTACGATAGCACGGCCAAAGCCGCCAGATTCCAATTTAACTTCAACTTCTACTGTAGGGTTGCCGCGGGAGTCCAGGACTTCGCGAGCGTATACGTCCATAATCATTGTCATGATCGATACATCTCCTTTTATACTAATGTAATCTATTATCCCACATGTCGGGTGGACATGTCTGTTACTTTTTCAACATCGACTTACCTGTCATCTCTTTTGGCTGCGGCAATTGCATCAAATCCAAAATGGTTGGTGCAATGTCAGCCAGGATGCCATCTTCGCGCAGCTCGATATCATTCGAAGTGACGATAAATGGTACAGGGTTCGTTGTATGTGCTGTGAACGGGCGACCTTGCTCGTCGAATACCATATCAGCGTTGCCGTGGTCCGCCGTAATCAAGCAGACGCCACCTTTCGCTAATACCGCTTCTACGACTTTGCCCATACATTCATCCGTCGCTTCAACCGCCTTGATAGTTGGTTCCAGCATACCGGAATGACCAACCATATCAGGGTTCGCAAAGTTCAGAATAATTGTATCGAACTGGTCAGAATTAATCTCGTTCACTGCTGCTTCCGCAACTTCATAAGCACTCATCTCAGGCTGCAAATCATAAGTAGCGACTTTAGGCGAGTTAATCAAGACACGTTTCTCACCTGGAAGCTCTACATCACGACCGCCGCTGAAGAAGAATGTAACGTGCGGGTACTTCTCAGTCTCTGCAATACGGAGTTGTTTCTTGCCATGTTGGACAAGAACTTCACCAAGCGTATTATCAAGTTCTTTCGGAGAGTAGGCTACATATCCGCCAACTGTCTCCGAGAAGAGCGTCAAGGCTACAAAGTGCAAGTTTCTAGGGAACTTAGGTCCACGGTCGAATCCACGGAAATCTTCGTTCGTAAATACTTGCCCCAATTGGATCGCGCGATCTGGACGGAAGTTCAAGAACACGACTGAGTCGCCGTCTTGCACCAGACCAACCGGTTGCTCATCCTCACCAACAATGACAGTCGGCATTACGAATTCATCGTATACCGAACGTTGATAGGATTCTTCTACAGCTGCGATTGGATCGTGGTATTTAGGTCCGTCACCGTACACCATGGCACGATAAGATTTCTCAACGCGTTCCCACCGTTTGTCGCGGTCCATTGCATAATAACGGCCTTGAACCGTTGCAATCTGACCCACACCAACTTCAGCAATCTTCGCTTGCAGCTTCTCAATGTAACCACGGGAGCTGTCAGGTGCAACGTCACGGCCATCCAGGAAGGCGTGAATGTACACTTCTTTCAGCTCTTCGCGTGCGCACAAATCAAGCATCGCAAGCGCATGATCAATATGGCTGTGAACCCCGCCATCAGACAACAAGCCGTAAATGTGCAGTGCCTTGTTGTTTTCTTTTGCATACTTAACAGCACCAAGAAGCGTTTCGTTGGAGAAGAAATCCCCTTCGCGAATCGATTTAGTAATTCGCGTCAAGTCTTGGTAAACGATGCGGCCGGCACCAATATTTAAGTGTCCAACCTCAGAATTCCCCATTTGCCCTTCTGGCAAACCTACAGCTTCACCGCAAGCGGTCAAAGTTGTATGCGGAAATGTGCTCATATAACGGTCGTAGTTCGGTTTGTTCGCTTGTGCAACGGCATTGCCAACAAATGTGTCGCGAAGTCCGAATCCATCCATGATGATAAGAGCTACAGGTCTAGGTGCGGACATCTTACTTCGCTCCTTCCACCAATGAGATGTAGGAAGCCGGTTGCAAACTTGCGCCGCCTACCAATGCGCCGTCAATATCACTTTCTGACATATATTCATGTACATTTTCAGGTTTAACGCTGCCGCCGTATTGAATACGAACCGCTTGTGCAACTTCTTCGTTGTACAGGCCAGCTACTACGCTGCGGATGTAGCTGATTGTCTCATTTGCATCCTTAGCTGTAGAAGATTTGCCTGTTCCGATCGCCCAAATCGGCTCATAAGCAATAACAACTTCGCGTGCTTGCTCAGCGGAGATGCCTTTGAATGCACCTTCTGTTTGAACTTTGCACACATCGTTTGTCTTGCCGGATTCACGCTCTTCCAGCGATTCGCCTACGCAAACGATTGGTGTAATACCATGACGGAATGCAGCGTGAACTTTCTTGTTCACGATCTCATCCGACTCTGCGAAGTAAGCGCGGCGCTCCGAGTGACCAATGATCACATAATGAACACCCAAGTCTTTTAACATAACGCCGCTAATTTCACCTGTGAAGGCGCCGTTATCTTCAAAGTGCAAGTTTTGCGCGCCAACTTTAATGGATGTGCCTTTGAACGCTTCAACAAGCGCAGGCAGGTTCGTGAAAGGTGCGCAAATTACACTCTCTACGCCTTCCACTTCCGCATGACCTTTGATTGCTGCTGCGAACTCAAGTGCTTCCGGCACAGTTTTAAACATTTTCCAGTTACCTGCGATGATCGGTTGTCTCACCTGATTCACTCCTTCGCACGGGGACAGTTTTACGCTGTCGACCTTTACTTATCGTTTAATGCCACTACGCCTGGCAATACTTTGCCTTCCATGAACTCAAGGGAAGCGCCGCCGCCTGTGGAGATGTGGTCCATTTTGTCTTTTAAGTTAAATTTCTCAACAGCCGCAGCAGAGTCGCCGCCACCGATAATTGTGTAAGCTGCTGTTTCCGCACAAGCATTAGCTACCGCACGAGTACCGTGGGAGAAAGGCTCGATCTCGAATACGCCCATAGGTCCGTTCCATACAACAAGCTTCGAGTTTTTAATAACATCGGCATAAATCTCACGTGTTTTCGGTCCGATGTCGATACCTTCCCAATCAGCAGGAATGCTGTCGATATCTACGTTCTTTGTGTTAGCTGTAGCGCTGAAATCGTCAGATACAACGATGTCAACTGGCAGATAAAGATTTTTTCCAAGCTCTTTTGCTTTCTCAATAAAGCCAAGGGATTCTTGCAATTTGCTTTCGTCCAGCAACGATTGACCAATCTCATGGCCTTGTGCTTTAAAGAACGTATAAGCCAAGCCGCCGCCAATAATGACATTGTCTGCGATCTCAAGCATTTTGTTGATGACATCAATCTTGTCTTTAACTTTAGAGCCACCTACGATAGCTGTGAATGGACGCTCTGGGTTAGAAAGTGCTCTGCCCAATACATCCAGTTCTTTCTCCATCAACAAGCCTGCAACTGCTGGCAGATGATGAGCGATACCTTCTGTAGAGGCATGTGCACGGTGAGCTGCACCAAATGCATCGTTAACAAATACATCAGCAAGCGCTGCAAATTGCTTCGCGAGTTCTGCATCGTTTTTCTCTTCGCCTTTATGGAAACGCACATTTTCCAAAACGACAACGTCGCCGTTGCTCATGTTGGCAATTTCCGCTTGCACACTTTCGCCGATGGACTCGTCAAGCTTCTTCACTGGCTTGCCAAGCAATTCACCAAGACGTGTTGCAGCTGGTGTAAGGCGCATGGAGTCAACCACTTCACCTTTAGGACGGCCCATATGGCTGGCCAAAATCACTTTCGCGCCTTTTTCCACCAAAAACTTGATAGTTGGCAGCGTTTCTTGAATACGTGTATCATCCGTAATTTGACCATTTTCCAATGGCACGTTAAAGTCTACACGCACAAATACACGTTTTCCGTTAACCTCAATGTCTCGTACACTCTTCTTGTTCATCCCCATGTTCCTCCTATCGAATATGGAAACCATTCAGTTCCGTTGAATTCTGATGTAATCGGTTAAAATTCGGTGTCATTCTGTGTCTGTTCGATGTTCTGTCAGGTTCTACAGCGCTGCTGCGCCGCTTTATTTATATCTCTGTATATATGAATCATGTTAAGACTCATATAGCAAAAAATAACGCTCTAGGTTCTATAGATATTCTATATATGAAATGGTGATGGAATCAACATTGTCTTGTTCTCTATTGGTTGTATGGTGTATGGTTTTCTCTCTATTTATAACTCATCCGTCCAATTATCGTCTGCAATCAGGCAAAGAGGAGACCCTTGCGGTTTCTCCTCTTTGATTGTCATGCTATATAATTACAGACCTTTTTTAGCGATGAAAGCTGCCAAGTCAACAACGCGGTTGGAATAGCCCCACTCGTTGTCGTACCAGGAAACAACTTTAACCATGTTGCCGCCGATTACCATCGTCGTCAAAGCGTCGATAGTGGAGGAAGCTGGGTCGCCGTTGTAGTCACTGGATACCAATGGCTCTTCGGAGTAGTTCAAGATGCCTTTCAAAGGACCTTCAGCTGCTTCTTTCAAAGCTGCGTTAACTTCTTCAACCGTAACGTTTTTCTCAAGTTCTACTACCAAGTCAGTAACAGAAACGTTAGGTGTAGGAACACGCATGGACATACCATTCAATTTGCCGCTCAATTCAGGCAATACAAGGGATACCGCTTTAGCAGCACCAGTTGTTGTAGGAATGATGTTTTGAGCTGCTGCACGAGCACGACGAAGGTCTTTGTGCGGCAAGTCAAGCACGTTTTGGTCGTTAGTGTAGGAGTGAATTGTGTTCATCATACCTTTAACGATACCGAATTTGTCGTTTAGTACTTTAGCAAATGGCGCCAAGCAGTTTGTTGTGCAAGAAGCGTTGGAGATGATTGTATGGCTAGCTGCATCATACTTATCTTCGTTAACGCCCATAACGATTGTGATATCTTCGTTAGTAGCAGGTGCGGAGATAATAACTTTCTTCGCGCCGCCTTTCAAGTGCATTTCAGCTTTGTCTTTAGCTGTGAAAATACCAGTGGACTCAACAACGATTTCTACTCCGTTAGCGCCCCAAGGCAAGTTCTCAGGGTTACGCTCTGCAAATACTTTAACTTCTTTGCCGTTAACGATAAGCGCGCCTTCTTTAGCTTCTACAGTAGCGTCCAAAACGCCATGAGTTGTGTCATATTTCAACAGGTGAGCGAGCGTTTTAACGTCAGTCAAGTCGTTGATTGCTACGATTTCAACCTCAGAGTTGCTCAAAGCTGCACGGAATACGTTACGTCCAATACGTCCAAAACCGTTAATACCAACTTTAACCATTGATGATTCCTCCCATTTCCTAAATAGAGAATTTTTTAATTTATTGCTCAAGACGGCCCATAGGCACATCCAGACCACAGATTTGTACGATTTCATTCGCCGCCACTTCATCCGTCACTAAAATATCCTCGTGTCCGAATCGAAGCACTGCTGTAATCGCTTCACCCTTGCCCTTACCACCGGCAACGGCAATGACAGCCTCCGCTTGGGAGATGTCCTCCATACGTAAACCTAAAGTAAGCATCGTATGTACCACTTGACCCTGACGGTCAAAGTAATAACTGTAAGCTTCGGCTATTGCCTCAACGTCCCGAAGCTGCTGCACGGTCGCTTGATCCACATGACGGCGTCTTGCCATCACAAGAGCATCTCCGATACCATGCACGACAATACGCGCTTGCCGGATCACGTGTAAAATATCCTTGATGTTAGGCTCCTGCTTCAGTGACTGGTATGCTTCTTCGCTAATAAGATCAGGCACATGGAGCAATCGATACTGGGCGCCAACGCGCTTGGCCATCATTGAGGCTATCGTATTGGCCTGGTATTCGAGACTCTCACCCAATCCGCCCCTTGCCGGCACGAACCAGTTGCCCTTACGTGATACAGAGCTTGTTAATTGATCAGCAACTGCAGCTAACGTAGATCCGCCAGTAACCGCAATGACGTCATCCTTGCCCATCACACGATCCAGCACTTCGCATGCTGCCTTGCCTAACTCTTGCTTCACGGCGCTTGATAACTCCGAATCGCCAGGAACGACGATCACTTGCTTCAAGCCGAACTCTTCGCGAATCGCATCCTCAAGGTGACGCATGCCAAGCAGTTCCCGCATCAGCGGTTCCAACTGTGTGACAAGCTTGCGTCCCTCTTCACTGATCCGCATGCCCGCTGTTTCCGTCTCGATAAGACCTTGTGCTTTCAGCAGATCGGTCTCGGCTCTCAGTACTCGCTCTGTCATCTGTAACGACGACGCTAGCGTCCTCCGGCCAATAATATCGGACATCATAATCTCATGCAGGATCGTATAGCGCTTCTTCAACAGTTCCAAGAGGTCGGGCAGAAGACGCTTATTTATCTCTAGCCATTCACGCATTTCTCTCCACTCCTGCACTCCTCAGAAACTGTATTCGAATATTATGTTGGACTCAATGTGTCCCAACAACACATTTTACGTCCCACCATCATTCTACCGAAATTTCCGTAAAGTTGCAAGTATCCCGCATCTATAATGGGCAATTGTCGCATATCTTATTCATTTGGCTCTACATCAACAATGAAAGCGCATCCCAAGTCTATACTTGTCCTATTTACTACAAATAAAAGATATTAATTTTCTGAAAAATTCATTAACAACTTGGTTTTCAGCATCCAAACGCTTGCAAATAAGGTTTATCGGTCTAATTTTGATCCAGCATAGAGATATAAAGGATACATTATGTACTCATTAGTTCTAACCACTTACCCCTTCTTTCCTCTTTTCAAACCACTTACATTCGAAATAGAACACCGACACTCCCGTCTTAATAACACCGTTTCTCGAGCCTAACGCTTATATACCTTTTATGAAATCCCACTTTTTGTTGCACTTTGTGTCAAAATACTCTATAATACATCTTGCATCATTTTTTTAATGCGCCCGTGGTCCAATGGATATGACGTAGGCCTCCGGAGCCTGAGATCAAGGTTCGATTCCTTGCGGGCGCGCCATAAATACCTTGATGATGCCTGATAATGAAGTTTACGTACATATGAATAGGCTACTTGAATCAAAGACATCCGAGTTCTCTCCTTCTCGCATAGGGAGTTGAAGGCGGATGTTTTTTCTATATCACCCCATATCTACTCTAATAGTCCCTGCGCAGCAGTCTTCAATAAGGAACATACTCGATGTGAAGCAACTCTCTAGCCCAGAATTTTATTATGTAGGATCTATCGTACACTTGTCCCGTTTTTGAAATAAGCACCGTCCATATAACGATAAATAAGCAGCGTATAATGCTCTGATCTGCTTGTTTGACCATCTTTGACTTTTGGCGAAAAATTAGATATGATATGGCTACAACTTCAAGCGCCTTATAACGTCATCACGTTTAAGGATACATCATTTGGTTTATATTTTAGCTATTGAGGATTAGGAGGGGTTATACGTGAGTTATGTACCTATGGTTGTCGAACAGACGAATCGCGGCGAACGTGCTTATGATATTTATTCTCGTCTGTTAAAAGATCGAATTATTTTCTTGGGTTCAGGAGTAAATGACCTTGTAGCGAATTCCATTATCGCTCAGTTGCTGTTCTTGGCTGCGGATGACCCGGACAAAGATATCCATTTATACATTAACAGCCCAGGCGGATCGATTACGGCGGGTATGGCTATATTTGATACGATGCAGCACATTAAGCCTGACGTATCTACGATCTGTGTTGGTATGGCAGCTTCGATGGGTGCATTTCTGTTAAACGCAGGAGCGAAGGGGAAACGATTTGCTCTGCCGAACAGCGAAGTTATGATTCACCAGCCGCTGGGTGGTGCGGAAGGTCAAGCGAGTGACATCGAGATTCGCGCCCGCCGTATTTTGAAAATGCGTGACAAGCTGAATCTGATCTTGTCAGAGCGTACAGGTCAGCCTTTGGAGCAGATCGAGAAAGATACGGACCGCGACAACTTTATGACGGCGTATGAAGCACAAGCGTACGGTCTCGTTGACAAGGTATTGGAAAAATCGCCGCTTATCCCTTAACAACAGATCATTATTAATGGGGCTGTCCGAAAAGCCCCAAAATAAAAAAGTTGGGCAGAAAACGTAATGTTTTCCGTCCAACTTTTTTTGTGTTTTTGCTTCTGCTGGAAATTGGCGAAACGGATGCCCGCCACCTTCAACTGAATTTCGGTCGCCATCTGCACATCGTAGCCAGTTTCTATTGACCGTTTTTCATGTTAGCAGGTGTATCTTAACAAGCTGTTCATTACTCCTAGAGGAAGTGTCCACTGCATAATATACTGTTCTGTATTAGTCATTTGATACGCATAAAACCGTCCTTTTGTGAAATGTCGGTGTCGTAATTTCCATTTTTCAGGGATAGGGTTCCTGTGTCTCCATTCGTTAAATTTCTACTCACACACTCTATTTATCGTCTGTCTGTAAAGAGCTAGGCCGATACGGTCATATCTCAACTAATCATTTTCAAACCATACAAAATGTCAATGTGCAGATCGTATTCCTCCCGTGCTTCCTTTTAACAGAAACTGATATGCGCACATTAAAAAACCCCGTTACAACTTAGGTACAAAGCGCGCGGATCATCGGCATGATGGCGCGGAATACGTGACCGGACGAGAGATCCGTTATGGGGTGGATGTAAGGCTATTTGGCCGCTTAGCGGACAGGAGGTACGCTATTTGCGAATTTCGTTCCCGTTTGGCGGTAGTTTGGAAACAATAGCGGATATTCTGTCCGGTAGCTACACCCAAAGTGTGTTTTTACCGCACGTAACGGATCGTCTGTCCACCAAAGCCAGACTATTCAACAAGATATCAATGCTCTGTGCACTCTCCTCTATAGATATCGATAAAAACTTATTCGCTGTAACGATACATTTTGAATTTAGTTAATGAGGTTTGTGCTGAAAGAAGCTCTTTTGCATGTTCTGTTATTTTTCTATTTCTTGCAATTACTTTTAACGATCCTCCGGCACTGTTCCTTTGGTGCCTGTTCTTCAAATCAGCATTAATGCGCAAAACAAAAAAAGGACCACATCGTTTCACGAGACGATGTGGTCTATATATGTTCTAGGGGTAAACTGTAAACCATGAGAAAGATGAAACGGATCCCTTGTGCATTCGGATGATTCCGGCTGTCCAAGGTCATGAAGTTGTGTGGCAACCCTCCTCGAAATAGTCATCTGTCATTCGGTCCATAATCAGAATAAAGCCCCTACATTAAGCGAATCTGAGCACAACCTTAAAATAACATAAAATGTCCTCGTTAATTCGTTTCGATTTTCTGTCGTTTAACCGCCTCTAACAAACTATCACTTAACAAAGATAGATTCGTCTTCACACGCTCATCAATAATCAGGCCCTCTTCGCTAAAGACAGGTGGGTCGGCAATCACTTGCATAGGCAGCACATTAACGTACAAGGAACGCATAACTGTCCGCAAGTTGTTGAGCGCATTGATGCCTCCTTTTCCACCACCAGCCGTAGCCGCAATGACACACGGTTTACCGCTGAAGTTTTTGCTGTTCAAGAAATCCAGTGCATTTTTCAAAGCGCCGCTCATTGCCCCATGATATTCCGGTGTGCAGATGATGTAGCCATCAGCTTGCTCTACTAACTGAACAAGCCTGCTCACGTTTACATCCTCATATTGATTACCTTCATTCCGATATAGAGGCAGCAAATCCTCTCGCAAATCAAATACGTGACAGTCAGTTCCCGACACTTCTAGCTGCTGTTTCAAATATGTAATGACACGGTTAGAGTTAGAGTTGGCACGGGGGCTCCCCGAAATTAATAAAATATTGTTCATCCTGATTCACTCCTTTAATTTGCTACGTATAAACCGTAAGCATATAAAATGATCACTCTACCTTTGGATGATTATACCATAAAATTGAATCGGTCATATTAAAGGACTGCGCCCTCAGCAGATACGTGATCTACTTCAGTTGCAGCCCTTTGTTATCTAATTCGTGTCTGTTGGGTCATTACACTTTTCGATCCAGACGCTTGTTTAAGAAGCTCTTGCGGCTTGTTTGGGGACACAGATCAACACGATGATTAATGCCAAGAACGCAATAAACACGTTGGCAAAAATGCCCCAGAACCCTGCTTTCGTATATGCAGATGGATCTACCAACAAAACGGCTGCATAAATGGCACCAGACACTGCTGTTCCGAAGCTGCCTCCTAAGGAGCTGGCCATCTTGTATAAGCCTGATGCTACTCCTACCTTATCCTTTGGCGCACCAGATACGGCCGTATCTGTAGATGGCGTAGCCGAAACACCAAGCCCCAAGCCCATAACGGCAAATCCAATTACTGTAAATACAAGATAAAGCACATCCGGTAAAAAGGTTAGCATCGGCAGTGCAATACCTATCGTCGTCAGGAAGCAGCCTAGTGCCATCGGTAGTCGTGGCCCTTTTGTCTTCAAAATACGCTCACCTACACGAATCATGATCAATGTTGTGACCAAGTAACCCATCGTTAGCAGACCCGCATGAAAAGAGGAGATCCCTTTTGATTCCTGCACAAAGGACGACATAACAAAAATCGCGCCTACCGCACAAAAATTTAACATAAAATTGGATATAGCTGCCCCATTATACGCTGTATTTTTGAAAAGACTCAAATCAATAAGCGGCTGGCTGACCCGTTTTTCCACCAACAAAAATAAAAAGAAGAGCATCACAAATCCCGCTGCCATCGTTAGCGTTAACAGGCTTGTCCAGCCCCATTCCGCACCTCGTGTAATAAACAGATTTAACATTACTAAACCTGCTACAAAGATGACTAGCCCGACGTAATCTACACGCTGCTTCCCTTCGCTAACTGCGACCTTGCTTTCAGGTGTACCTTGAATAAGAAACAAAGCAACAATCGCCACTGGAATGCTCAGCCAAAATATCCACTGCCAGCCTAGCAGTGAAGCAACAGCCCCTCCGAAGAAGCTGGCAATTCCGCCGCCGCCCCACGAAGAAATGGACCAGAAGCTAAGAGCGCGCTGGCGCTCAGCGCCTTCGTAGTAGTCGTTGATAAGTGCCAACGACGAAGGCATAATCAAAGCTGCCGATAGTCCTTGCAGCACACGACCAATCATTAGCAGCGACGTTGTTTCAGCCGTAGTCAACGCACAACATACACATCCAACGATGCTCAGCACGATGCCGATCTTAGTCATTTTTACACGACCAATGGCATCGGCTATTCCTCCAGCTACGACGATAGATACACCCGCGATCAGAGCTGCCATACTTACTGCCATATTTAATGTTGCCATCGGCAGTGCTAACGTCTGATTCATGACTGGAGTCACGACCATCATCGACATCGTAAACAGCCAGAATGTGGACACCGCCAAGCAGATACCTAGTATTAATCGATTGTCCCCTTTATACGTATACATCCTAATGAAGTCACTTCCTCTCAGACAATCCTGTAAAAATGTTACGCAATTCTCCACGCTCACATATTTATTTGCCAGTTTACGCGCTCGTTAGTTATGCGTCTGTACAAAAGCTTACACACTCAGCCACCTATCAGGTGCCATGCCCTTCTCTCACCATCTTGCCCTTCCTCTGTCAGGAAGTATGCGGAGTCAAATAATCGTACATTAATATGACAAACGCGTAGTTAATCCGCCTGCCCTGTTAACATCAGACTACCACGATACAAAAATCCCTTACCCATCCTCCATGAACATGAGGATCTTAGGTAAGGGATCTTATGCGTGCATGTTATCTATTGGCTTATCGGCCGCTCTTTAACTCGGTCCAGAGACGGTCGTATAATTGAATCTTGTCACCTACGTCAAGCAGCCATTCCGTGCGGCCCAGCTCATCTTCAGACAAGTTAATCATCTTGTTGTCATTATATTCTTTACTATGAAATGACTTAGCAGCCGTATTCGGATCGCTGTAACCAATCGATTCATAGTTCTTTGCGCTGTTTTCAGGGTCCAGCATAAAATTAATAAATTTCTCAGCCAGTGCCTTGTTCTTCGCGCCTTTAGGAATCGCATAGTTATCAGACCAGATTGTACCGCCTTCTTTTGGTACAACGTACTCCACGTCCGGATTTTCAGCTTTGACATAGGCTGCATCTCCAGACCACAGTGTACCAATCCAGCCCTCTTCTTGCATCATCTTCTGTTTAATGCTATCCGTATCAAATGCGAGCACATGAGGTACCAGCTTGCGCAAGTCGTCTACAGCGGCATTAATGTCCGCTTCATTAGTTGTACTGTTGGATTTGCCGGCTTTCTTTAGAGCCATCCCGATGACTTCACGATTATCTTCGAGCAACAGCACCTTGCCTTTATATTTCTCGCTCCACAAATCTGCCCAGCTAGTAATTGGCTCTTTGACGTACTTTGTGTTGTAAGCAATACCTGTAACTCCCGACGTATAAATAATTGAATGCTTATTGCCAGGATCAAACTCAGGGTTCTTGAAACGGTCCGCTACGTTTTTAAAATTCGGTATATTTTTTAAATCCAGCTCTGCCAACAAATCTTGCTTAATCATACTGGCAACCATATAGTCGGATGGCTGAATCAAATCATATTCCGAACCGCCAGCTTTAATCTTAGCCAGCAACTCCTCATTGTTGGCAAATATGGCGTAGTTCACTTTCACATTGTTCTCATCTTCAAATTTCTTGATGACGTCCATATCAAAGTTATCTGCCCAGCTATATAAGTTAAGCGTCTCCTGTGACTTAGAAGAACAACCTGCAAGTGCAGTCACTGCCAATAAACCGGCCAATATGACCGCGTACCATTTCAATTTTTTCAATTTCCTACCCCTCTCTGATCCTTCTTCAATAAAATATTAAAATGGCAGCAGCGAGCCGCCCTTTTCCTTATCGGATTTACCACGTCCAAGCAGCCATTGCGCCAAGATGATCAGCATAACGCTGACTACAATCATAATGGTACAAAGTGCATTAATTTCCGGCGAGATGCCGCGTTTGACCGATCCGTAAATGTAGATAGGCAACGTTGTCGAGTTAGGACCCGATACAAAGAAGCTAATCATAAAGTCGTCTATCGATAACGTAAAGGCGATCAAGGCACCTGCAATTACACCTGGCCAGATCGACGGCAGCGTAACAAAGCGGAACGTTTGCCAGGAACTAGCTCCCAGATCGTTAGCCGCTTCTTCCAACTGCTTGCCCATGTTAGCAAGCCTAGAAGATACGATAACATAAACATACGAAATACTAAACGTAATATGTGCAATAATAACTGTCATTTTGCCAAGGTCCATCTTTAATTGGCTGAACAAAATAAGCAAAGACAAGCCCATAATAATGTCCGGTACCACGATTGGCATATAAAGCAGTCCTATCACACCCTGCTTGCCGCGGTTTTGCATCTTGCGAATAGCAAGTGCAGCCATTGTCCCTAGCACGGTAGAAATAATCGTTGAGGTAAAGGCTATCGTCAAGCTGTTGCTAAGTGCCTCCATAACGGTACGATTGTCAAATAACGTGCTGTACCATTTCCACGTAAACCCGCTCCAACTGGTACTCATTCGTGAATCGTTAAACGAAAACACGATAATGAGCAGTACAGGGATGTAAATAAACGCCATCAACAGGAAGGAATGTATGGACAGCCAGGGATGTCGCTTGCTTGCTTGTGCCGTCTTCATGCTTTCGCCTCCTTAGATGAATCGTAACTCGAGCGAAGCGCACGATTAAACAACCCGATAATGACAAGCGAGCTGATGACAAAAATAACTGACAATGCAGAACCGAACGGCCAATCCCTTGCTCCTAGAAACTGATTCTGAATAATGTTACTAATCATCTGTGACTTAGCACCACCCAATATGTCTGCAACTACAAACATACCCGTCGTCGTTACAAACACAAGCACGCTGCCCGTCATCATGCCTGATTTGGTTTGCGGCAGCGTAATATGCCAGAAGGAGCGCCAACGTGATGCGCCAAGATCGCTAGACGCCTCGAGCAGTCGCTTATCCATCTGCTCCAACGACACGTAGATCGGCAGCACCATATAGGGGATGAACGTATACACCATCCCTAGCAGCACAGCTCCTTGCGTATACAGCATTTGAAGCGGCTCCGAAATGAGGCCGATATCCATCAGCAGTGAATTCACTACTCCTTGCGTGCGCAGTAAAATGATCCACGCGTAAGTTCGAATCAGGAAGTTAATCCAGAACGGCACAGTAATTCCGATTAACCAGAACTTCTGCGCCTTCGGTCCAAGCGTTGTCATATAATAAGCGAGCGGATAGCTCAATAATAGACAGAATACCGTCGTTAATACAGATAACCAAATCGTATCCCAATAAATACCCAGGTATAACGGCTCAAAAAAACGCGCATAATTGTCCAAGCTAAACGTCCACACGATGTTACCTAAGTTATCTCGCTGCATAAAGGATACAAAAATAACAGCAAGCATCGGGATAACCATAAAGAAAGACAGCCACAAGACGACAGGTGCCAAGACGCCGAAGGAACGTTTATTCATCGTCCGACCGTCACCTCATCCTGCAAGTTCCAATGAACACCGACCTTTTGCCCGATACTCCAGTCCCTCTGGTCCGTGAAGTCCAGCACACTGGTAACAGACGTCGGCTCATTTTCAAGATGAATGACAAGCTTATGCACATTTCCGAGATAGACGATATCTTGTATAATGCCGGTTTTGCGAGTGTCTGCCAGCTCTGGCGTCACTCGAACCTTCTCAGGGCGCACCGTAAACAAGCGCTCTTCATGGAAAATGTTATTTTCGCCGATAAACGTTGCTGCAAACAACGTCTCCGGGCGTTCGTAAACATCCCGTGGCGACCCGATCTGTTCGACTTTTCCTGTATTCATAATAACGATCCGATCGGACATCATCATAGCTTCTTCCTGATCGTGCGTAACATATACAAAAGTAATGCCCAGGCTGCGTTGAAGCTGCTTCAGCTCAGCTTGCAAGTTCTTGCGAAGCTGTAGATCCAGCGCACCAAGCGGCTCATCGAGCAGCAGCACCTTAGGCTTATTGGCAATTGCCCTTGCGATTGCGACACGTTGCTGCTGTCCGCCTGACAATTGATGCGGATAACGCTTGGCAAGTGCTGTGAGCTGCGTCAATCGGATCGCTTCATCAATGCGCTCCCGCTGCTCCTTGGCTGGAACTTTTTTCATTTTTAAACCAAATTGAATGTTCTGCTCCACCGTCATATGGGGAAACAAAGCATAGTGTTGGAATACAAGATTCAAATTCCGCTTGTTTGGCGGCAATTGGGTAACATCTTCGCCATCAAGGCGAATAATTCCAGTCGTCGGTTGTTCAAATCCTGCGATCATACGCAGTATGGTAGTCTTTCCGCAACCACTCGGTCCGAGCAGTGTTAGAAACTCCCCCTCATCGATTGTCAGAGACAAGGGATGCACTACGGGTTGTCCAGCGAAATGCTTTTCTACATTCTCCAGACGAATCATAAGCATCAACCCCTTCCCGTTATCCGTGGACAACGTCATTATAATGAGATAAACCTCTATCGAGGTCCGTTATTCAACGAGAGCGACCGCGTATAGAGGCATGTTATTGACGACTAGCGCAGCCATCCGAGACAAACTCCGATATCGTCATTAAAAAAAGCCATATCCATTGGTATGGCCTGATCATTCGTAGATTAATTTTGCATATTCAATATACATTGTTTTGCGAGGCGATACAACTAGTTTTGCGTAATTTCGACAGATACATACCTGCTAATTCACGGAATTAACGCATTTGTTCCATGTAAAGGAGCACTATCCACTATTTTAACGCAATTAGCAGCAAAATTAAAGGTCCCCGAATTTGACATTCGGGAACCTCTTATGTTATTTCCATATTCAGTATGAAATACGGTCGTACTATTTCAAAGCATATACGACTTGAATCGTCGCTTGCAGCTTCACTTGACCACCTTGCGGGGCTGATGACGGTGCAGCATCCATCTTCATCATCTCAGCCTGATAACGAACTGGTGAATAATCGTAACCGGACTCTGTTATGTTTACGACAACACCGAGCGTACGTCCTGATGCTTTAGCAAGCGCTTCGGCTTTTTTCTTCGCATGTGCTACAGCTTTCTCCAGCACCGTTGTTTCTACACTATCCTTGTTCTCTACGTCAAAGCTAATTTGATTGATTCGGTTAGCACCAGCCTTAGAAGCAGCGTCCACCATCTTGCCAAGCTTTGTCAGATCGCGGTAATTAACTAATACGTTATGTGTAGCTTGATAGCTCACGATCTTAGGTTCTTCGTTGTCTTTATATTGATATTGCGGCTGAACAGAAAATTCAACTGTCTTTAGATCTTTAGCCTGCACACCGTACGACTCCAAAGCCTTCTTCACCTTGTCAAATGCAGTTGCATTCAGTTCTTGCGCCACGCTAGCTTCTACCGCCTTCGTCACAACACCTAAGTTTACGTAAGCAATATCAGGCTCTACCTCCAGCTTGCCAACACCAGTTACCGAAATCAGATCACGCTGTTGTTCACTCGCTGCATAAGCAATAGATGATTGTGTCACATTACCAACTCCTAACACTCCAAATACTAAAGCGCCACTAACTACCATCGCCACTCCCGTACGTTTTAACCAATTATGCATCATCCATACCTCCATTTAAGTTATAGTTTGGTTATTATCTTCTCTTCTAAACGGTAGCTGGACAATTATTGTTGCAGGTAGGGATAACTTTTTTATTTTTAGTTCAAAAGCCATTTTGTAGAGCTGATTATTTTGAGTTATTGAACACACTAGATTATACTGCACAGTATAGAACTATAAAAAATGTAACTTCTCTTCTGTTGACCTCTCTGTCCACAAAATTCACACCAATTCATCAAACAGCAGTTTACTTGAAGACAATTTTTAAAAAATGGAGTTGATGTCATGTGTCAATACTCATCATTATTCTTCTATTAATAATTATAGGATTGTTATTGCATATTAACTATAAGATTCCACCACGTGATTGGGCAAAAGAAGCTTTAGAACGGGATCACAACAACCATAAATAAGCACGGACGGATCAAAGCTGCTCAAAAGTTTTTCTGCGGCCTATTCTTTAAAATAAACCCTACTTTACATGGGCGATGCACATTATAGCTTTAAGAGAAACGGATTCTCATAAGGATCGTAATCTACTCGATTTTAATTTTAATTGCTGCTTCTAAACGCTTTCTTTTAACTTCGTTGTTCTCTATATGTTCCTGTATTTCATTAGAGACACTATACTCAGCAAAAGCGCCAATCGTATAATCACCAGTTGGCAGGCGCAAAGGTCTGGCAACCTCCTGATGGAATAATTGTTCTCCATTTGGCTTGTCAAAATATCCATATTTAGCCCCTATATAATGGTGAGCCAGCATACCCCGCCAGACTGAGATCATTTGATCGTCAACATGCAAGGTACTTGTATGGAGCGATGCGGCTCTAGTTTCCGAAACAAACAAGCCATCCTCATCTATAAGAAAATAACTAACTAAAGGATTTCCATGCTTTATTGTGATACTTGCTGTGCTTATTACATCCAATGATGACCAAATGTCAAGATTCTCTCCCTCCTTGTAGCTTGTTTTACTACTATTGATTCGTAATTTAAAGAAATCATCTTCCTTTCGAGCGTATGCCTTAGAAACAGATGTAGGCTTGAACGTATCATAAGGATCGATATAAATATTTTTAGTTTTTGCATCATATCTCGTAAAGCCGATGCCTGATTTTTCGAACGAACGCACAGGTATGTACGCAACCCCTTCTTTCTGCAGAAATGGTGTAGTTGCACTATTTTCAAGTTCTTTGTCCATCCAATACACTTTGCCAGAATAGAGCTGGAGTTGCCAAACATCTGATGCCTTCACAGTTGTACCTACTAGCAGTAATACAAATGCTACAAGTACGATTCGATATCCCTTTCGATTCATCGTGTAACCCCCTCTACCTGTTTACGTCATTTTCCAAATAATGTCGCGAAAATAAACTTAATAAAAAAAAGAGTGCCGAAAAGTTCTTAGAACTGATCGACACTCCTTCTAATTGTAAAGGGGCTTTAATTATTGAAACTGCAACCAATCTACATCGACAATACCACTATCACGTACTGTCCAGTTGCGATAGTTAGGGTTCTTGAACGTGATATGCACCTGCTGCTTGCCCGTTACTGCCGCGGACAAATCAACCGAATAGTTTTTGTAAAATGGTGCCAACTGACGTGTATTTACAGGCAAGGCCACATCTGCCACAAGTTGGCCTGTCGCGCCGCCTAATCGGACTTCCATCCGAGTGTCTTTTGCTAACACAGCTGCACGAACCGTTAATTTCGTAGCACCCTTGTCACCGAAATCGACGTCCTTAAACGACATCCAGTCTGCAAAGTTCAAGTCGCGCACATTGACGTAACTGCTCTTTTTGAATAAACCGTTGGAATCGTCATATTTCTCTGCTTCCAGCACGACCCCGCCTTGTGCTTGAACAGGAGCTACTACCTTAACAGTTATATTACGCTTAATGCCTGGTTGGCCGTTTACAGGTCCTGTTTGTGCTGTTACAATTGCATCCCCTGCCCCAACCGCTGTCACTTTGCCACGTGCATCCACCTTAGCCACTGCTTCATTGCTTGATGTCCACGTTACATTCACATTAGCCGCTGTCGAAGGCATGACACGAATGTTAATCGTTTCTGTCCAGCCTGTTTCCATGTTGAGCTTGTCACCTGCCAAATGCATAGCTTCAATGGAAGTCGCCGCGATTGGCCCTTGTGTGAAGTTTACACGCTCGCCTGTGCCCCATTTCCATGCAATCGCTTGTGGCGCGCTTGCTGTACCATCCTTGCCCACTGCTGACAACTCTAACTTCACATCGTTTTCGTTGTTACGAGGCAAAGACTTCAAGTAATACACCTCGTCATAAATACGTCCGATTGACTCTCGTTTGCCATTCATAACTCGCATAAGATCGTAATACCAAACATCCTGCTGCTTATCGTTAAAGGCCCATTTCACATACATCGCCGCTTGCTGATCATCGAACATCGCCTTTTCAACTTGGAAACCTGTTGGCGCCGCTGGAGCTTGCGCTGTTTTCTTGTTCGTCAGCTTCAATTCGCCAATATTAGCTTTAAATGCTGTATCTTCGTTAGATTGTGACGTTACACGAAGGCTGATCGCCGCGATTGTTCGGCCTTCAAACGACTTCAAATCAGCTGTTGCCGTGCTCCACTGCTCGCTTAGTCCGCCGTTCAGGTTCACTGCCACAGGATGTTTCGGATCATCTTTAAAGGATAACAGCGCTTGAATAGCAGCATTCTGCTGCGCATTGCTGTTTGCTTTATACGTCAAAGACAATTGAACGTCTTTGGTGACAGGCAGATCCGTTTTGTACAAATGAATGTCAGTAGCATTATTTTTATTTAATGTACCTTCAATTTTAAGTGAAGAACCGCCGTTCCATGCGGTCGTATAATCATAACCTGCGGCAAGCGCTTTACCGGCAGATTTCGTCCACCACTGCCAAGTTGGCAAAATATCCTGCGCAGCCATGTTGTTCCACTCGGCATCGCTCGACTTCTGTCCGTTCATAAAGAAATCAAGACCATGACCATTATTAAAGCGCGTTACAAATGGATACGAGCCTACAACGGAGCGTTCCGCTATGTAATGCGCAATGCCTGGCCAGCTTTCGTATTCCGTCCCCACTGCTCTACCGCTCTCCGCAGGGTTGCCAAGAGGTCCAGACCAGTACGCCTGCTCTCGCTGTTCGACATACGACTGTGTATTTAAGTCAAATGGGTTCGGACCTTTGTTCCATACCATATCTGTCCCAAATAACGCTACACTGGTGCGCGCACTACGTGCGGCGTCATTACGGAAAATCGCTTCTAACTCCAAACCGCGATCAAAGCGGAACTTGTCATTTTCGATGCCGGCAAACACAGACGCATAAGGGTCAATGCCCAGCTTACGGGCATGGTCGGCGCTGCTTTCCAGACCTTCTGGCGTGTACGCATAGTTCATAAAGATGCTGTCATTGGCACGTTTGCCATCGCGTTCATCTTTTAACCAAGGGGAATTTTTCTCGTTAAAGCCATTGACATATGAAATTTTGCCGTCAATTGTCAAGCTGTCGTACCAGCTAAGATACATGCCCTGAGCGCGCATATATTTAAGCATTTCCATCAGTAAATCAGCATGAGCCTTGCTAATGGTCGCCTCTTGGTTAATAAAGTAACCATCAAAGCCGAAATACTTCGCCATCTCGATCATCTTGTCGGCGACCGGAAACTTGCCGTCGGCTGTCTTCTCCACTAGCTCAGCGAAATTAATATTACGAGGCCAGAACCATCCGCCAAGGCTAGTGACACCGTTGCGGTGTGCTGCGTCTGTATAGGCCGGATTCGGGATGTTAACGACACCATAATCTCGTCTGCCATCCTCAGTAGGCGAACCCGCTATCGGAAGCCCATGCCAGGAAGCATATATATCCTGGTACTGCCAATTTTTTAATACGTTGCGGCTGAAGCTATCGTTGTAGCGGTAGCCTTCGAACCACTCTTCTTTATCATAATCAGCGGACAAATTCATCACTTGTGCTGTAGTCGTCAATTCCGGATGCGCTTGTGTGGGCTGGAATGGCTGAATCCGTTGAGCCAACGGAACACGCGAGCGCATATATTTTGCATATGTGTCACTTTCCGGTGTCCACTCCTTCATCTGCTTAGCATTGTAGCCATGCAGAAAAGGCTGCTGCGGCCCGCGCGGCGTCTCCTGCGCTGAAGCAGGGCTTGGCCAGATCATCATGGTGGCTAATAGTGCGGTTATCGTACACAGGGATACCGCTTTGGATGCTTTACGAACGAGGGATTTTTTCTGTAACGTGTGTGTGGTCATGTTAACACCTCTCTAGTGGGGTTCGTATAATGATAATCGTTAATTTGGAAAAATTTAAGCTAGACGCGTCTATACCTTTACCGTAACTCCAATATGATCAACATAATAGTGTACTAATTAAAGAAATGGTGTATAAAACTCACAAATGTAACCGCATACATTTTAGAGTCGCTCATGCATCCCTTCTTAAGACTCATCTATTACACAAGCAAGGTTCATACGATTTGAATGACCTTAGGCCTATCGAACGTGAATTTCGACACTTTTTTTATTCTCTTTTTAAATGGTCACCCTACTAATTGGGCAAATTACGAAAGAAGTACCCTTTCTATTGGATACACTGGTTTACAGTATGTATTCAGCACCGGAATGAACGGATTGCCAAGCAAAACGAAACGATCCGATTCTACAAGCATACGGCATATGTGCCTCCATTCTTGGAAATTACTTTTGCACAATTTTTGCTGTTAGCCTTCTCACTGTCACTTCCATTCGTTATGATGAAGTACATAGGCAACCTGTTTAGTCGATGTTAACTACAGCTAGATTTACAGTTGTGGAATGAACGATGACGCTTGCTGGAATCGTGGTAATAACGATAACAGCTCGCTGTTAAATAGCAGCATGAGGAGACGATATGAAAAATAAATTTGCACGATTCCTTCTTGGAACAGCCATTGCCATTGCACTCACGTTACTTTTGAATTCAACGGTAGGCTCACTTTACACCATACTAAAATGGAGCGTATACGGGATAACGGCCACCATTGTTATAGTGGTTCTTATGGAGAATCGCTCTCCCCAAACAACGTTATCTTGGTTGTTTGTTCTCTTTTCGTACCCCACCTTAGGAATAATTCTGTACCTGCTGTTCGGGCGTAACAGCCGAAAGCGCAAGCATGTCCAAACCTATATTAACATCGCCAAGCAGGCCATACGGGATGCTGAAACAAAGAAGGCCGCATCTCCGATACATACAGACCCTACAGGGACGCAGACTTCTGAGCAACCCGAACTCGTCCCATATTCACAAGCAGTTGCTGATAGGATACGTCTCATTGGTGGCGACAGCTGTGCAGGAGGCAGCTCAGCAAACTTGCTGACGAACGGAGATGAGACATTCGATGCGATACGCGGAGCGATTGCCGAGGCTGTTCATCACATCCATGTCCAATATTATATTTATCGTTCCGATCGTCTCGGAACAGAACTGCGTGATTTGCTTATAGAGAAGGCACAGCAGGGCATTCAAGTTCGTTTTATGTATGACGGACTTGGCAGCCACGCCTTAAGAGACAAATTTTTAGCACCAATGAGGGAAGCCGGTATTAAAGTAGCGGCATTTGATCCGATATTTGCGTATTCACTGACCCAGTCGGCCAATTATCGGAATCACCGCAAAATCGTCGTTGTGGACGGACAGGTTGCCTTTACGGGCGGTCTGAACGTTGGGGATGAATATATGGGGCAATCCAAAATGGGCTTCTGGAGAGACAGTCACCTTCGTATCGAAGGCTACGCTGTGCATGATCTTCATCGCATATTTCTTCAGGACTGGATCTATGCAGTAAGTCGGACCTACAAGGAAACGTGGAAGCAGTTTATGTACAATGAAGATTACTTTCCCCATCCAGTGGCAGTTTCCACGGAGAGCAAAGGTGGCATCCAAATCGTTCCTGGCGGACCTAATTATAAAGAGGCCAAAATGCGTGATGTCTTCTTGTCCTTAATGGCTAGCGCCAAAGAGTCAATCTGGATCACAACACCTTACTTCGTACCTGATCAGGAAACACTTACGTTTCTGCAGCTCGCTGCTTCCTCGGGTATTGATGTTCGAATCTTGTATCCAGGCAAGAGCGATAGCCTGCTCAGCGATCAAGCCTCCCAGTCGTACTTCGCTGTGCTGCTGGCACATGGTGTGCAGATTTATCGCTACAAAGAGAACTTTACGCATGCCAAAATGATGCTGATTGACGGCAAAATTGCCTCTGTCGGCACCGCCAACATGGATATTCGCAGCTTCCATTTGAACTATGAAGTGACCGCTATCCTATACGACATGCCTGTTATAGACGATATTCTTTATAGCTTCTACAAAGACTTCAAATGCTCGACCCCCATTAACCCGCGTGAATTCGTCCATCGTAAAGTAAGCAAGCGTATCGTCGAATCGCTCACACGACTATTATCTCCATTACTCTAGGCCTAGCTGCCTCATATAGAAAAAAGGAACCGTAGAACGGTTCCTTTCACATCATAAAGTGCTATGTAGCGCGGTAATATACCGCGTCTTAGTTCTCTAACTCTTCTTTGCTGACAAGCGCTACTAAAGCGCTTACAGCCTGTTCTGCGTCTGCGCCTTCAGCCGTAATGCTAATTGTAGTGCCAGAGCTGATTGCGAGACTCATGATTCCCATGATGCTCTTCGCGTTAACTTTCTTATCTTCCTTCTCCACGAAGATATCCGAGGAATATTTGTTTGCCTCTTGAACGAACAGCGCTGCTGGACGTGCATGCAGTCCTGTCTTCAATCGTACGACAACTGGTTGTTGAGCCATGCGAATCATACCCCCTATATTTAATCCTTGTTTCATTAGTTGTGCTTACATCCATTTTACGTGAGTGCAGTGCAATTTACGATATGAGAATAACAAATTCATCTGCTTATGAATGAAAAAATAAGATCTGACCATCCTCTAGCCAAAGTTTCACAAGACCTAACTGTCTTCCTACTTCCGGCCTAATGTACAACGAACGACTTCGATCCAGCTTTTTCTCATCACATTATAGCATTATAACCGATATTAAACTAGCAAAAAAGTACTAGCTGTTACGAATTCGTTCCGCCATCTCATCCAATTTGCGCAAGCGATGGTTAACACCTGACTTGCTTACTTTACCCTTTAAAAGCTCGCCAACTTCTTTCAAATTAATATCTGGATGTGCCAGTCTAACTTCGGCAACCTCCTTTAATTTGTCAGGAAGTGTATCCAGACCAATTTCCTTCTGGATAAGCCTTATGTTATCGATTTGGCGAACCGCCGCACCGATCGTCTTATTTAAGTTCGCCGTCTCGCAGTTCACGATCCGGTTGACCGAATTACGCATATCACGCATAATTCGTACGTCTTCAAACTTAAATAAAGCTTGGTGAGCTCCAATAATATTAAGAAACTCAATAATCTTTTCGCCCTCTTTAATGTAGAACACAAAGCCTTTCTTACGTTCAATACAACGGGCGTTTAAGCCAAATTCATTGGCAAGATCCGCTAACGCCTTGCAATGCTCCTCATACATGGAAGAAATCTCCAAATGATAAGAGGACCCTTCCGGGTTGTTCACTGAGCCGCCAGCCATAAAAGCACCACGCAAATAAGCACGCTTACAGCAATTGTTTGCTACTGAGCCTTTATCTATTCCCTCTGTGAACAAAAAGCCCTCAGATACGATATGAAGCTCCGAGAGCATCTCCTGCACCTGAGTTGGAATCCGTACAATATATACATTATTTTTCTTTAATCGCATTTTCTTACGTACAAGCAGTTCTGTATGCACCTGAAAATGCTTCTTGACGAGTGTATAAATACGACGGGCGATTGCTGCGTTCTCCGTCGAGATATCCAATATGACTTTGCGATTAGAGGAGATCTGAACCGAACCGTTCATACGCATAAGCGCAGACAATTCTGCCTTTTCACAGCACGTATCCGATTCAATCAGCGTTAATTCCTTCTTGGTCTGTGCCGCAAAAGACATGGGTCATTCACCTCTTTCGTAACATCCAATCCTCAACCAATTGATAAATATGATAACTTAATTTGTCCGCATCGTGTCTTAAATAAGTACGGAACAAAACTAAGGAATCGGCAATGACCTTGTAGCCATGTCGTGTGACTTCGTCCAAATCCAGCTGAACCGCTTTGGCCCCCATCTCAGCGTACTTATCTTGTACTTGAGGAGGAATTTCTCCATCATTAACGATGACATAGTCAAATAACTGATGACCAACGTGCTCTTGAACAGCCTGAAGGTGATCACTTACCGTATAATTATCCGTTTCACCTGGTTGGGTCATTACATTACATACAAATAACTTCACCGCATTTGACTCTACAACTGCCTTGGCCAAGTCAGGCACAAGCAGATTAGGGATAATGCTAGTATATAAGCTGCCTGGTCCAATCAGAATCGCGTCAGCCTCACGGAGCGCTTCCACAGCTTCTGGCAAGGCCTCTACATCTTCAGGCTCCAAAAATACACGCTTAATGCGTTGGCCATACTTCGGAATATTGGACTCACCCTCGACAATTGTGCCATCTACCATCTCTGCCTTCAGCACTACTGCCTGCTCAGCGGCAGGAAGCACTTTGCCTCGAACAGCAAGTACACGACTCAATTCTCGAACACCCGCCACGAAGTCACCTGTAATATCAGTCATCGCTGCCAAAATCAAATTACCTAGACTATGGCCAGCAAGCCCGGTGCCCGCGTTAAAACGATACTTCAACATCTCCGACAGGGAAGGTTCTACATCTGCCAAAGCTGTAAGCACATTACGGATGTCTCCTGGTGGCGGCATGTTCAGCTCGCTGCGCAAAATACCTGAACTACCGCCATCATCTGCAACCGTCACAATAGCCGTAATATCAAGCGGCTTCTCCTTAAGCCCGCGCAGCATGACAGACAGCCCGGTGCCGCCTCCCATAACTACGATACGCGGACGCTCCCGCTCTTTTAACTTATGCCCCATAGCGACCTCCCGCTAGTGTCGATCTCTCTCCGCATCGCGGTGACTGACACGCACATTTTCCGTATCGCTTGCGCCAATCATACGACCTATATATTCAGCTACTGCTACTGATCGATGCTTGCCGCCCGTACAACCGATACCAATAACAACCTGGCTCTTGCCCTCCTTATAATACTGCGGAAGGAGAAAGTTCAACATATCAAGCAGCTTGGTCAGAAATTGTTGTGTCTCCGGCCACTTCATGACATAATCGTACACCTCTGCATCCTGCCCCGTCCGTGGACGAAGTTGCTCCACATAATGTGGATTCGGCAAAAAGCGTACGTCAAAGATTAAATCTGCATCAATTGGCACACCATATTTAAAGCCAAAGGAAGTGACGTTAACCGACATCAGATGCTGATTCGCATGCATAAAACGTGAAATAATACGTTCCTTTAACTGCGCAGGCTTCAAATTGCTGGTATCAATCACTTGTGTTGCCCAGCCCTTTAAGTCCTCTAGCAGCTTGCGCTCCATTCCGATCCCGTCCAACGGCATTCCGTCAGGAGCCAAAGGATGACGGCGTCTGCTTTCCTTATAACGCTGCACCAGCACACCGTCCGTTGCATCTAAAAATAAAATTTCATAACTAATAGTAAAATGTTCCCGAATATAATTAAGAGACTCGGACAGCGCCGTGAAAAATTCACGACCGCGCAAGTCAATTACTAGTGCAACTTTAGCGATCTTCCCTTTGGACTGCTCTATCAACTCTGCAAACTTAGGGATAAGAACAGGAGGCAAATTATCTACACAGAAAAACCCAAGATCCTCCAAGCTTTGTACAGCAATCGTCTTCCCGGCGCCAGACATTCCCGTAATAATAACCAGCTTCGAGACTGCTGCCGTTTCTGTCGATTCCATCATCGATTCGTCCTCTCCTTATACGAGCCGATTACGAACGCAAGAACAAGCCTGCCGCTCCGATCATGCCGGCATCATTGCCAAGTTCCGCCGCAACGATTGATACGCCGCGCGTAACCGGTTCTGGTGTTAACTTCAAGAACGTCTCTCGAATTTGCTCAAATAAAAATTCGCCCGCCTTCGATACGCCGCCTCCAATAATAAAGCGCTCTGGATTAAGTGACACAGCAACCGCTGCCATCGACTTACCCAAATAAAAAGCGGCACGGCTAACGATCCGAATAGCAACCTCGTCACCAGACTTGGCTGCATCGATAACATCTTTTGCCGTAATTCCGCTCTCCAGCAAAGAAAGAGATGTGCGGTCTCCACGTTCTACCGCATCATTTGCCATGCGGATAATTCCGGTTGCCGAAGACACCGTCTCCAGACATCCCATTTTGCCGCAGCCACATTGAATAGCTTCGAGGTCAGGAATAACAGCCATATGCCCAAGTTCCCCTGCTAATCCGGAAAATCCTTGCACTATTCTGCCCCCGATAATGATGCCGCCTCCGACACCTGTACCGAGCGTATAGCATACGCAATGATCTATTCCTTTACCTGCCCCGCTCCAGGCTTCTCCTAGTGCAGCAACGTTGGCGTCATTGTCTATTTTGATCGGCTTGCCTAGTCGTTCTTCTAATATGGAACGAATCGGCACATCCTTAAACCCTACGTTAGGGGCAAGAACGATAACGCCTTCCTTTACATTCGTGAATCCAGCTACACCAGTGCCGACTCCAGCCACCTGACTCCAATCATAAGGAGATTCCTCTACGATATGACGAACGTACTTCTCGATGTTATCGATTACCGCTTCGGGACCTTTGGGCACCTCTGTCGGTCCTTCATAGGTTTGCACCAAATTCCCTGCTGCATCCACTATACCGACTTTAATAGCCGTACCTCCCAAATCGACACCCACGTAGATTTGCTCAGACATGCGTCATCCACCTTTATTCATAATCGTATGTTACTTCAGTACCCACTATACGCGAACCCACTAGTCAGGTCAAGAGAAGTGGTCACTGCCTAAACATAGCGTTTCTGCTTGCGCTTTAAGCAGAAACGGAGCCCTGCGGCTCCGTTTCTGACATGTCTTAAATGTTATGAATATACTGTGAAACTTATATGAATTCGGACGTACCTATTAAGACTGGCACGTTTAGCCTACGAATTAATTACCGCTCCAGTCATGTACGGCACTTCCCTCAAGGAATTTCTCTGCATCAAGCGCTGCTTGGCAACCTGAACCTGCTGCTGTTATCGCTTGGCGGTACTTCTGGTCTTGTACGTCGCCTGCTGCAAATACACCTGGCACGTTTGTTTCTGTCGTCCCTGGATTCACTTGAATATATCCGTTATCTGTTAAGGCTACTTGCCCGCCAAGGAAGCCTGTATTAGGCGTATGTCCGATAGCTACAAATAAGCCGTCTGTTGGGATAAGTTCCTCTTCTCCCGTCTCATTGTTTAGCACCTTCAAGCCTGTAACACCCATACCTGTAGACTCTACATTAATTGGTGTACGATTGAGTGCCCACTTAATCTTCTCATTGGACTTCGCACGATCCTGCATAATTTTCGAAGCACGCAGTTCGTCGCGACGGTGAACCAGAGTCAACTCAGAAGCAAAACGCGTCAAGAAGTTAGCTTCTTCAAGAGCTGAATCTCCGCCCCCTACAACAACGATCTTCTTGTTGCGGAAGAAGAAGCCGTCACAAGTTGCGCAGGCGCTTACTCCTTTGCCCAAGTTGTCTTGCTCACCAGGAATGTTCAAGTATCTGGCAGAGGCACCCGTTGCAATAATTAGCGTCTCTGTCACGACTTCGCCGAGTCCATCCACTTGCAGCTTAAATGGACGCTCTGACAAGTCAACGCTCTGCACCATGCCTGTCTTAAACGTAGTGCAAAAACGTTCTGCTTGCTTACGCATGCTGTGCATCAATTCAGGACCTGTTATGCCTTCTGGAAAGCCTGGGAAGTTCTCAACGTCTGTCGTTGTTGTCAATTGGCCACCTGGTTGCGGACCTTCAATAACGAGCGGATTCAGATTGGCACGTGCCAAGTAAATCGCTGCCGTGTAGCCGGCAGGACCTGTCCCGATAACAACTGATTTATAAACTTTATGTTCCATAAATAACCCTCCTTGACGGTACCTGCGACCGTGATGTGTACATAGCTTCGTCTCTTCTATTACAAGCGTTAAATAACCAAGGATGAGCCTTGTTAATCTGAATTATTGTACTGGCTCGTGACCACTTGATGAATGTATCTTTTTCCAATTATGATGCACAGGGCACATCTCTTCAATACGCTTTGCATATTTGCTTACAGTGGCGGCCGTTACTTGATAACGATTCGCCACATCTTGGAACGACACCTTCTTGCCGTGCAGCTTGCCCGCCTTATATTCGATGGCGGCAGCCCAAGCATCGGGCTTCAACATTCGAGGGGTGTCAGGATACATGGCAGCGACAAACTCGGCCCACATCAGTTCCGCATCATGTATGATAAACAATTCATACTGATCGTCCATCTGCACACGCAGCATATGAATAACGGCTTGGCATTCAGGATGCCATTCCAGTGGTCCTTGCAGCAGATAAGGTGTGCTGACTTGGATGATGTCTTCACCAATCAGCACGTCTAGCGTTTCTTGCACTCCCATTCGTCGCAATACGTATAGGCTTAATTGCTTCACGTATGTCTCCTGTTCGCGATCAGTCAAAAGCGCTCGCAGTGCGCCCTTTGCCTCATCATCTCCAAGGAGACTCATGGCTTCCAGCGCTTGCAGCTTAACATTCAGTTCTGCGAAGCGAAGCGCCCAGAACAAGGACGAACGAACAAGTGGGTCTGTCTTCACCTGCTGTTCCCAACTTGCTTCTGTGCCATCACCGGCATCCTCAATCCTTGTGGAGGTTGCGTCAGCCGCTTGTGCAGCGTGACGATGTCTTCGACTCGCCTCATCATAAGGAAGTCGATAATGATAACTTGGCATCACCTGCCAAGCCT
Source organism: Paenibacillus taiwanensis DSM 18679 (assembly GCF_000425125.1). Classification (GTDB taxonomy): domain Bacteria; phylum Bacillota; class Bacilli; order Paenibacillales; family Paenibacillaceae; genus Paenibacillus_B; species Paenibacillus_B taiwanensis. Next base: position 27,089 of record NZ_KE384310.1, on the reverse strand, counting down.
CACCGGGTCGAGCGCGTTGCAGCTGTTCCAAATAATACGTTGCAATTCCAGACTGCGGATCTAGGCGTCGACACGTTGCCCACCATCTGGCAGCCTCATCATAACGTTCCACATGACATGCCGCAACTGCTGCATAATGATATACACTTGGCTCGCGCATGCTGCTCTTGGTCACGATACGCTTCAAGTGACGATATGCTTCTGCGTGCTCACCGAGTATGCCCATCGTAGTGGCCAACTTAAACGCATGTTCACGGTGAAAAGGCTCTGTCTTTGTCAACATAGCTATTAACAGCTGCACTTTATCTTCATTGCCTGCATGACGTTCGAAAATGGCCAAGTTACATAAGGCATGCAGATTACCGCCGTCACGATCCAATACCCCTTCAAGCTCGCTTCTTGCTTCATCAAAACGTCCCATATAATAATACGCTAATGCCAAGTTGTTACGTGCCGCAAGAAACTCCGGATCAACCTGCAAAATGTGAAGCAGCAACTGCTCCGCCTCTGCAAACCTTCCTTCCTCCAACAACACGCGTGCCATGGAGTGGTCTCGTTCTTGTTCATCCATATCGTTGTCTTCTTCTGACATCAGGGGCTCCCCATTCATGTCTGCCTGTTCTTCCACGGTCTTATGTGATGATGCTGACACAGGGTCCTCTGCCTGGTTCCCCTTGAGTGAATTCCAGTTACCAGACTGCGTAACCGAACTGGGGTCAGCTTGCTCTAGGTCCTCTGTCATACGCTCCGCCTTGTCTCCAAGGTTCATACCCGCTTTGTGCGCAGAGCCGGTACGTCCTCGAGGGGATGAATGAGAGCTTCTCATTTCAAAGCGGAGCATTTCCAGCATCTCTTCTGCTTCTTCCGCATACATTCCATAAGGATCAAGCGTCAAGTATTGTTCCAACAGCACCTCTGCGAGGTTAAAGTTGTCCAGATAGGCCCAGTTGTTCGCCATATAGTAGTAGCATTCTGTCAAGTCAGGATCGAGTTGTTCGATCACATGCTCCAGAATGCGATTCGATTGTTCGAATTGTCCGGTTTCAGCAAGCGCGCCGGCCAAATTGCATTGGTGTACGGGGTTTGCGGGCTCACTATCCGCAGCTCTCCGGAAATATTTTAATGCCTTGTCGTAATGCAACCGCTCCAAAGCCTTCATGGCGCGATCAGCATAGGCTGTAGCATCGACCGGAAATGCAATAATTGCAGATTGAGTATTCAGTATAGGTCCGGCTGATTCAGATTTCTGTTCTGCCATCGCCAAGGCACCTCCTTACACGTCTTCGTTATACACATACCCTCAAGTATAACATAAGGACGCGCAAATCCCTCAACCCTTTCCACAAAGCGCTGTTAAAGGGACAATGTCCCTCACAATATCCTCTACAACAACCTAAGCAGAACTCTCGCTTATACGCCCTTATACTTAAACAGCGTGCTAATAGAGCCGCCATTCGTAATAATTCGGGTAGCTTCTGCTAACATAGGCGCAACGGACAGCACCTTGAAATGCTGCGGACAATCCTCTGGGAGCAAAATAGAGTCGGTTACGACCACTTCTTGGATATGAGTGTGATTCAGCTTGATCAAGGCATCCGCACTGAACAAGGGATGTGTCGCGCAGACGTACACATCCCTTGTTCCACGTTCCTTTAAACTGTCCACCACATTCACAATGGTCGTACCTGTATCGATCAAATCCTCAATAATGATTGGCGTACACCCTGCAACGTCACCGATAACGTGCGTAATGACCGATTCATTGTGCGCTGGGCGCTTCTTAATCATTATGGCAAACGGAGAATCCAATTGATCCGCCAGTTTCTCCGCCGTGGAGGCTCTGCCGGCATCTGGGGATACGATAACAGGGTTGACAATTCGCTTTGCACTCAAATATTCACTAATGAGGTCCAAAGCAGTCAAGTGATCTACCGGAATATTAAAAAAACCTTGGATAGCAGGTGCATGCAGATCAATCGTAATGACGCGGTTAGCCCCAGCTGTAGTGAGTACATCCGCTACCATTTTAGCCGAGATTGGCTCTCGTGGTGCGGCTTTGCGTTCTTGGCGGGCGTATCCGTAATATGGAACAATAATATTAACGGTGCGGGCTGAGGCTCTTTTAGCCGCGTCAATCATCACAAGCAGCTCAACAAAATGCTCGTTGATCGGATGTGAGAACGATTGGACGATAAAAACGTCGCAATTACGAAGCGTCTCCTCGTAGTGCACATAAATTTCGCCGCTCTTAAATGTAGACAGTGTGACATGACCGAGAGGCACGCCTAACTTCTGGCAAATCTGAAGAGCTAGTCTTGGATTCGATGAACCCGTGAACATGCGTAATTTACTGCTCTGCATACGTTACGGTTCCCCCTTATCAATGAGACAATCGATAGTGAAGTTTAACGCAATGAAAAATGTTTTTAAATAATAATAATTCTTATATTATTATAACTCGCACAATTAATTCTAGCAATCCCTTGATTAACTACTACAGTAGGACCAGCCCCTACTAGCATATGCAGAAATAAGCACAGCATGCTGGTTCTTGTACAGAGCTGGCCTATAAATCTGGATCAGCAGCGTTTACAACAAAAAAAGCAGTCCGTTGCTGCTGTGCGCTGCTCTATGCTGCGCACCTGCTTCAAAGCGTCCTGCCTCTTTTGTTCATCTGCTATTTAATTTTGCCAACCTCAGTATATTTATCGCGACGAGGTGATTGGTGCCGACGCTGTAGTTCTTCCAGTACTTGATCAAATGGCAATCCGCTAGCACGCATTAGCACAAGCATATGGAACAGTAAATCACCAAGCTCGCCTGTGAGCTCCGAAAGATCATTGTTCTTAGCCGCAATAATAACCTCGGCTGATTCTTCACCTATTTTTTTTAATATTTTATCAATGCCCTTATCAAATAAATAGGTGGTGTACGCATCAACAGGCCGCTCCCGTTGTCGTTCGGCAATCGTGTTCTCAAGTGCTGCTAACACCTCAAAACGTCCTCCATACTCAGACGGTTCTCCGCCGATGTTCTCAAAGAAACACGTCTCACTCCCTGTATGACAGGCTGGACCGTTAGGAACCACTTGGACTAGCAATGTATCCTTGTCACAATCTGTGGTCATTGCAACGACACGCTGCGTATGGCCAGAGGTCGCCCCTTTGTGCCAAATCGCTTGACGAGAGCGGCTCCAAAATACAGTCTCACCCAACTCGCAAGTAAGCTTTAGTGACTCCCGATTCATATAGGCCATCATCAATACTTTCTGATTGGACGCATCCTGCACGATAGTCGGAATAAGTCCTTGGTCATTCCAGTTTAAAGAGTCTGCTATTCGCTGAACCTCGGTATCCGACCAGCTCGCCCAAGGTGCAGATTGTAGTGTTCCTTCATTCATCGTATCGCAACTCCTCTCATGCGAAGGTCTTGCTTTACCTCATCTATGGCTATTTCCTTGTAATGGAAAATGGAAGCGGCCAGTGCCGCGTCTGCATTTCCTTCAAAAAATGCGGCTGCGAAATGCTCCACCTTACCCGCTCCACCAGAGGCGATGACTGGAATCGACACTGCATCTGTAACTGCACGTGTTAAACGTACATCAAATCCGTCCTTCGTTCCGTCCGCATCCATACTTGTAAGCAAAATCTCGCCTGCCCCCAAAGCCGCGGCTCGTTGTGCCCACTCCACAGCCTTTATGCCTGTTGCTGTGCGTCCGCCATGCGTATACACTTCCCATGTCTGCCATTCCGCGTTGTATCGGGCATCAATCGCTACAACGATGCATTGGCTGCCAAATCGTCTTGCTCCCTCTAGGATCAATTCCGGCTGTTTGACAGCTGCCGTATTGATGCCGATCTTGTCAGCCCCTGCCCGAAGCAGACGGCGCATATCATCAACATGACTGATTCCTCCGCCTACAGTGAAAGGAATCGAGATGTTTCCCGCCGTTTCACGCACCACTTCCACCATCGTTGCTCGTCCTTCAATAGAAGCTGATATATCAAGGAAAACGAGCTCGTCTGCGCCTTCACGGTCATACAGCGCTGCAAGTTCTACAGGGTCACCCGCATCCCGTAATTGAACAAAGTTGACACCCTTTACAACCCGACCGTCCTTGACGTCAAGGCAAGGAATAATCCGTTTGGCTAACATAAGTCACTCCCCAATCCTCACTCGCTGCACATAAGCTGCCGTCCATGCTGTGTACACTGCTATCGCCTTCTTACATGTCTCAAATTCAGACACTGCAAACCTTATAGTTACACTCGTGCAGTAAGCTGTAATGCTTCTACCAAGTCGATAGCCCCCGTGTAAAGGGCCTTACCCACAATTGCACCACCCACGCCCGAGTTGACGTAAGCTGACAACGCCGCCAAATCATCCAGCGTACTTACACCACCCGAAGCAATTACGGTGCGTCCTGATGCAGCAGCAAGCTGTACAATCGCTTCCACATTCGGCCCCTTCATCATGCCATCACGAGAGATGTCGGTAAAGATAAACGTCTCCGCCCCTTTATCCGCCAGTTCACGGGCTAATACATCTGCTTGAACCGTCGAAGTCTCCAACCAGCCACGTGTAGCTACATAGCCGTCGCGGGCATCAATGCCTATGGCAATTCTAGCTCCATAACGAGCCAACACCCGCTCTACGAAGGCACGATCTTCAATTGCTGCCGTCCCCAAAATTACACGAGCCACGCCAAGTTCAAGCAATTTCTCTACATCCCTCTCCGAACGCAAGCCACCTCCGACTTGAACAGGCACGTTAACGCTTGCCGCAATCTGGCCAATAACTTGATCATTGACAGGATGGCCTTCCTTGGCTCCATCAAGGTCAACCAAATGAATCCAGTCAGCACCACCTGCCTCCCACTGTTGAGCAGCTTCAACTGGGCTATCGTGGTACACCGTCTCCTGATCATAGTCCCCTTGAATAAGGCGCACACATTTTCCGCCACGAATGTCGATGGCCGGATATACGATAAATGATGGTGTCATGGTTTCCTTCCCCCTTGTAAGCAATCGATCTTCAGCTCCTAATTTAGTCCTTGCCGTGTTTCGTCTCCCTTATCTGATTCTAGGTTACCATCCTCAAAAATTGCTGTAGCAGTTGAAGCCCCAGCTCCCCGCTTTTTTCAGGGTGAAACTGCATCCCATATATAGATTTCCGTGCTACAATAGCTGTCACTTCCCGATCCGCATAGTCACATACGGCTATAAGATCCGCGCCATCCTCTGGCAATACATGATAAGAATGAACAAAATATACGTGGCCTGCTGCGAGTCCGTTAACCAATGCGTGCTGGGATTGCTTCCATCTCAGCTCATTCCATCCCATATGCGGCACTTTAGCCATTCCCTCTGCAAAACGTACTACCGTTCCTTTTAAAAGACCCAAACCTTCATGATCCCCATGCTCTGTACTGCGCTCAAACAACAGCTGCATCCCCAAGCATATGCCGAGCAATGGCTTGCCCAACGATGCCAACTCCTTCAAAACAACATCAAGGCCTGTTGTACGTAATGCATCCATCGCATCACCAAAAGCCCCGACACCTGGCAACAAGATAGCATTTGCAGCACCCAGCACATCACGATCGGCTGTAATGACGGCCGTTGATCCGAGCCGTTCTACCGCTTTGGCCACGCTGTGTAGATTTCCCATTCCGTAATCAACAATCGCAATCATCGGTTATAACACTCCCTTTGTCGAAGGGACTCCTTGTACACGTGGATCAATAGCAGTCGCCTCATCCAACGCTCGGCCGAGTGCCTTAAACACCGCCTCAATCATGTGGTGCGTATTTTGACCATAATGGACAATGACATGCAGCGTCATTCTAGCCTCTAACGCCAACTTCCACAGAAATTCATGCACAAGCTCCGTTTGGAAAGTACCTACCTGTGTGGACGGATACTGCGCTTTATACTCCAAATGCGGGCGATTGCTAATATCAATGACGACTTGCGCCAATGCTTCATCCATTGGAACAAACACGGAGGCATATCTCTTAATGCCGGATTTGTCACCTAACGCTTCGCGCAAGGCTTGGCCTAAACATATACCGATATCCTCAACCGTATGGTGATCATCAATATCGATATCCCCGTCAGCTTCTACTGTCAGGTTAAAATGACCATGCTTCGTAAATAGATCCAGCATATGATTTAAAAAAGGAACTCCTGTATTTAAGCTGCTCTTTCCTTGTCCATCTACCCCAAAAGAAAGCTGAATATCAGTCTCATTTGTCTTGCGTATAATCGTCGCCTCACGTACGGTTTTGTCATCGGTTGTCGTCGCCATCGTCCTGCCACCTCTCGTTCTAGTCAGTTATCAGGTGTATCCAATCGTTGCATTTCCAGCTATGAAAGCTTTCATTTCCTATATTCCCTATATGCGTTCCTGATCCAACCTTATTTCAATGGCCCTAGCGTGTGCCTCAAGCCCCTCATGACGGGCAAGCGCCATAATCGTATCACCATGTCTCAGCAACGCCTCCTTGCTGTAACGGATCAGACTTGATTTCTTCGTAAACATATCAACGTCCACCGGCGATGAAAAACGCGCCGTACCATTTGTCGGAATAATATGATTTGGACCAGCAAAATAATCGCCTACTGGTTCTGAGCTGTAGCTGCCAAGGAAGATTGCCCCTGCATTTTCAATACCAGCTAGCTCGTTCATTGGCTCCGCAGTGACAATCTCCAAATGCTCTGGTGCCATACGATTCACTAAGTCAATGCCTTCTGCCATCTGTTTTACGATAATAATAGCCCCATATCGCTCAATCGATTGTTGAGCGATATCCCGCCGCGGCAAACTCGCAAGCTGAAGTTCCACCTCTGCCTGCACCTTCAAAGCAAGCTCATTCGAATTGGTAATGAGCACAGCTGATGCCATCTCATCATGCTCAGCTTGGGAGAGTAAATCCGCTGCCACATAGGCAGGGTTGGCGGTCTCATCAGCCAGCACTACAATTTCGGATGGACCAGCTATGCTATCAATATCGACTACTCCGTACACTTCGCGTTTGGCGAGCGCCACGTAGATATTGCCTGGTCCGCATATTTTATCCACTGGTTTTATATTGTCCGTCCCATAGGCCAACGCCGCAATTGCCTGTGCCCCCCCGACACGGTACATTTCCTTTATCCCTGCTTCAGCTGCCGCCACACGTATGTAAGGATCAATACCCGCACGGCCGCTAGTGGCAGGTGGAGTTACCATCACAATCTCATCCACTCCCGCCACCTGCGCTGGAATCACATTCATCAGCACCGAGGAAGGGTAAGCTGCCTTGCCTCCTGGCACATACACACCAACTCGTTTCAACGGGCGAATAAGCTGACCTAGCAAAGTTCCGTCAGGCTGCACATCCATCCAGGAGCTGCGCTTCTGCTTCTCGTGGAAAGCTCGAATATTAGCTGCCGCCTCGCGAATGGCGATAACAAAGGAAGGCTCCACCTCTTCATAAGCCGCCATGATCTCACGCTCTTCCACCCGTAGAACATCAGCAGCAAGCGAGACGTTATCAAAATCCAACGTATACCGAATCAGGGCTGCATCCCCCTCATGGCGTACGTCGTTCAAAATACGTTTTACGGTTGCAATTTGATCAGGGGATCCGTAATCTACTTCACGATGCAGCTTGAAATCCTCCGCTCTTACGATTCGCATCATGCTCTCCTCCTCTTCACTAATTGAGCTATCTATGGCATCGATCCTTCATAATTTATCTCATTGCTTGATAGCAATATAAGTTTGCAATTGATCACAAAGCTGCTGAATCGTCTCATTTTTCATGCGATAGCTGACACGGTTCGCAATCAGTCGGCTTGTAATTCCAAACATCTCTTGCAGCTCTATTAAACCGTTCTCCCTTAGTGTCGTCCCCGTTTCCACCATATCCACAATACGATCAGCTAACCCGATTAGTGGAGCCAGTTCAATAGAACCGTTCAGCTTGATGACCTCCACCTGCTGACCTCGTTCACGAAAGTATTGCGACGCCACATTCGGATACTTGGTCGCTACCCGTGGGTGTGTTGCTGGTTTCCATTCAGGCAAGCCAATAACGGACATTCGACAACGAGCAATGCCAAGATCCAAGAGCTCATAAACATCTTTATTCTCTTCCATCAGCACATCCTTGCCCACTATGCCAATGTCAGCTACTCCATACTCCACATAAGTAGGTACATCCACTGGTTTTGCCATAATAAACTGCATGCGTGCCTCTGGAATATCGATGATCAGCTTTCGGGATTGATCCTCATCCTCTGGAACAGAAAGACCCGCGGCGCGGAACAACGCCGATGCCTGCTTATAGATTCGCCCCTTAGGCATAGCTACCTTTAGATAATTGTGCCAATCCTGCATTGATGTCACCTTCTCCTCATCCATGTTCCGTTACAAACTGCACAAATGTAATTACATCCTTAAACACAGGGCCGTTCCCTAACTTCACTGCATCCTCCAACCTGTGGACTTCAACAAGCTGTGACACATCATCGACCCGTCGTGTCACAACCCGCTCACCCGCAGTGCGGAGTCTTGTCGCTTCAGCCAAAGCTTCTACTCGCCTTGCAGCATCATACTGAACCAGAATGGATGGCTGCACGGCCACTAGCTCGCGCACACGAATCGCATCTAACATCCTGGTTGTTTTTAAGGCAAAGCCTGTCGCTGGCGCAGGTCTGCCGAATTGCTGCAAAAGATTGTCATAGCGACCGCCACTCATGACAGGGAAACCAAGCTCAGCCGAATAACCTTCAAAAATCGTTCCAGTGTAATAAGAGAAGTCGCCCACCAATGTCAAATCAAGCATCAGATGGTCAGAGACGCCGTAAGCTTCAAGCACCTCCCACACTCGCTCCAGATGGAACAAGGACAGGCGAGCATGCGGCTCATCAACAAGCGCTCTTGCCTCTTCGACGATACGTCTTCCACCTTGCAGCTGAAGGACAGCCTCAAGCCGTTCCATCTGTTCCTGCTCTATCGGCAGGGTACGAATCAGCTCACGGTAACCTACGACATCCCGCGCCACGAGCAGCTGCATTAAGCGCTGCTGATCCGCCTCACGATCTGGCAATGTATATCCAAAAAGACCTTGCAAAAAACCATGATGGCCTATAGCCACCTTAAACCGCTCTATCCCTGTAGATTGCAAACAAGCTATTGATAATGCAATTACTTCAGCATCAGCCTCTGGAGAAGCGTCACCAACTAGCTCAGCGCCTGTCTGATAAAATTCGGCCTCTCGTCCAGCTTCCTCTTCCATCGAACGAAATACATTTGCATGATAGGACAAACGTATCGGAAGCGATTCTTCGTATAATAGAGATGACACAACACGCGCGATCGGAGCTGTCATGTCTGAACGCAGCACCATCGCGGTGCCCCGCTGATTCAACAGCTTGAACAATTTATGATCGGAGGTGGAACTGGCCATCCCGACAGTATCGTAAAACTCCATCGTTGGTGTCACAATCTGCTCATAGCCCCATCGTGACATACAATTTAACGCTTGCCGCTCAATATATCGTAGTTTGGTGACTGCCTCCGGCAAGTAATCTCGTACACCCGAAGGCTTTTCGAACATTTTGGGTTTAGACATGCCGCTCTCTCCTTAGATCCGTCCCTAATTCTTTATTATATTAACGTACTACCAAATTACCTTATTAGCAAATGAAAGAAATTAGAAGTTATCTTACCACGACCGCCAACTGTCGTCAATCCTCATTGTCTATGAATAGCTTCGCTATAGGTAAACGGATATCGCTACACTGTTTACATTTGTTGCACTCCCCATTCCCTATAAAAAGAGCACCTGTTTGCACAGGTGCCTAACGTTTCTAAATATTGTCCATCCTGCATTTGTAACATAGAGCTTATTTGTTTCATTCACGAACACAAGGACTGCCTGATCAGTGGGATAAAACCCGCTTCTAGCTGACGTACACCACCATAGCCTCTACAACTTCAATGTTCGCTTACTTGGCGCTGGCTGATGTGCCGCCTCAGCCTTCCGACTACCAGCTGGAGGCGAGCCTAGCGCTATCCAAGCCCATGATATGTGCTTAAAGGACCATGATACGACGATCCAGGACAGGGCTATCGCTAATACGTAACCGCTCCCAATATAGAGCGCATACAAAAGTTCATTCCCCTGATGCCACGCCAGCTTACGATAGCCCGCAAGCCATAATGGGTGGAGCAAATAGATCCCAAAGGACAACTGCCCTAATCGATTCAAGACATGGAGACTTCGTTGCGAAAGCTTACGTATAAATAAGTGTCCCGTCTGTAACAATACGACTGCGGACAAGGCTGTGTGTACACACCACAATGCTTCGTACCAGAGCGAATTAAATTCATGGCCTGTCGAACGTGTGACGAACCAGATTTGGACGTGAGATAAGCTAACTAGCATCCAGCTTGCCCAAAGCAGCACATTCCAACGGCGGTAAACACGATAGCTAGTTGCACCCGCGTTACATACCGAATCCAGCCACGGCTGAATTCGGTCATAATGTAAACCGATATATGCTCCGAGCGCATACACGCCCATGTAGGAGAGAGAAATACTTCCCTTTTCCACAATATGAAGCTCATATTTATTCCATAGTACAAATCCCCACTGAATTAGAAAGCCTGTTGGTATAATCCAAGGGCCAACAGCTGGCCTGCGGCACATTTTCAGCAACAGCGGAAATAGCACATAAAATTGCAAGCTAATAAACACAAAATACAAATGGGTATAAGCGGAACCCGTTATCAGCTCTTTACCAAAGGATGTCCACGCCTCAAGCCAACTACGATCCTGTCTGACGGTTATTTGTACAAGTAAAAAATAACAAACGGAAGCAACGGCATAAGGCAGCAATATATATTTTAATCGATTGTGGTAAAAGACTTTCAGCCTCGCTGCGTCCATCTTTTTGTTCCCATAGTTATAGAAGAGCACTAAACTGCTCAACATAATAAAAACAGGAGTGCCAAACTTAAAAAAGATATTTAGCCACGTATACCCGTAAAATAAAGGCGATTGTGTCATCTCGATCGAAGCAAAGGAAGTTGCATGAACCAAGATAACCCCTAATATAGCTATGGCTCTTACGATTGGGAGTGCAGCAATCCATTTATTATTCAATGGGGCCTCCTAGCTCCAAGGCCAGTCACAACATGTACGGTGCACAGCCTTAGCTCCATAAGTATTAACAATACTAGTATCCATTTATAAACCTACATCTTCTCTCCTAAATCTGTTTTGGTGATTAGCCTTGCACAGATTGGGAAGAAGACTTCTGCTGCTGCGTCGTGTGCGCAGCCAATGGCTTCGGTAGCGATCCAAATAAGATCCATGACCAACTGAACCTACGAAAAGCAAATGCGACAACAAGCCATGAAAGCCCTAGTGCCAACACAAAACCTCCCCCAATATAAAGGGGATATGCCCACGCTTGTCCATGATGCCAAGGCCACTTGCGATATAACAACAGAATGATAGGATGCAGCAAGTACACACCAAATGTCACCTCGCCAAAGCGATGAATCATCGTCACAAGGCTTGATTTCCACTTCCGCTCAATATAAGAAGCGGCCTGAATCAGCACCAAGCATGACAAAATTGCATGCACATTCCATATCGCCTCATACCACAGCGTGTTCATTCGCCATTCACCCAGATTTGTCCAATACCAGATCTGAATCTGGAGCACTGCCATAAGGAACCAAACAGACCACAACAAGCGATTCCACCAAGAATACGAGACTGGACTCTCCTTATGACCTAGAGAATTAAACCACCCTTTAAGTGTGTCTGCTTTTAACCCTAGGTAAGCGCCCAGCATCCAATAACTCATATAGGAGAACATGACACTTCCCTTCTGAGGAAGAAGCAACTCGTATTTGTTCCAAATGACAAACCCCCACTGGAGAATTAAACCGATCAGTATAGCATATTTCACAACTAGTTTGGAACGGAATGCAAGTAATAATAGCGGAAACAATAAATAAAATTGAATCAGTAAAAATACGTAATATAAATGCGTGTATGCCGAGCCCGTCGCTAACTTCAAGACAAGTGACTCTAATGTATCCCAAAGCCCTCTACCCCGATAGGCCATCATATGTACAACAGCAAAATAACAAATGGAACTAATCAAATAAGGAACCAAAATGAGCTTGATCCGCTTACGATAGAAAGTTCCGACTCTAGCCCAATTGATATGATCAGACGCATAGTTATAAAACAATACGAAACTGGTTAGAGCAATAAAGGCAGGGACGGCAAATTTACTAAAAATATTAAGGAAGGTGTACACATAATACAAATCAGACTGCTGCGCTTTGGCAACAGCCTCTGATGTACTATGAATTAGCAATACGGCTAGCATAGCTAGTGCACGATAAATAGACAACGATGTAATTGTCTCTTTCTTACTCAATACGAAGCCCCCCTGGCCCGAGGACTACTGGGTGTCGAATCTAGGCTGTAAACTCGGAATTTGATCGTAAAATGTGGATTTCTCTATTGTCGGGTTATACGTTAATGCGGCTCTATTTTGTGGGCAGCATCATATTTCCCGGGAAACAGTTGGACAGTACGTGTGGCGGCATCTACTTGATAACGCACACCAAATGTTCGCTGCAAATCCTCCAACGACAAATACCATCTCCCTGATTGTTGAAATGGACTATGCTTAAACGCAACTCCAACCCCATTCCAAGTCACCTCATAAGACGGTTTTTGTTTTGATTTAACACCGCGATTGCGCAACTGTTCCATCAAGTCTTGAGTCTTAATATTCTGATTACCCCCGTTAATCCGGAAACCATTCCGCGTATCTCGGTCATTGATCCCTCGTTTGACGGTGAACGTAACGTTAATTCCTAGCCCTTTACAAATACGAAGCACATCTTTATTAAATGCACCATAAGGAAAAGCCAGCACGCTGTATGGATTTTGTAATTCTTCCTTTAGCCGTCGTTCAGCCATCGCCAAATCCCCATGCACACGGGCTAAATACTGTTCTCTCGATTCTGTCTGCTTTGTCTTATTGTTGTACAAATAACGGGTTAACATGGGTTTCATGACACCGCGACTATTAATCGGTGCATAAGAATGCGAATTGTACGTGTGGCTAAAAAAGCTGAAACCAGCTTGCTTCATCTCACGCATCTGCTCCCATGTTAGCTTACGTCTTCCGACATGTGCCCGATTGTCGATCGCTGAGACGATAACAAAATTGGTTGCCGTCAAATTATACTTTCTGAATAAAGGATACACATACGTATAAAATGTCTCGTAGCCGTCATCAAAAGTAAGCAGTACCGCATTGTCTGGTACTGGCTTGCCATTCAGCATATATTGCATGTAATCGTTCATGCTTATAACATTAAACCCATGCGCCAGCAGGTTTGTAATCTGATCCTCCAGTTGCTGAGGAGAGATAAACGTTACGTCCTTCGGATTCTGTTCAATATTATGGTACATAATTGTAATGACTTCATTTTCGTAATATTTCGGTTGAAATCGAAACGATGGATTCATTTGTACGGTGTCAGAAAGGTTAAGCACCTTTCCTTTGTGCGAAGTTTGTGCTTTAATGCCGTAAGCTTGCCCCAACGCTGTAACGGGAATGTACCACTCATTGTTGCGTTTGACAGCCTTTCCATTCTGCCACTGTTCTTTGCCCCATGAGATCGCGTATTCCGCTCCCTTGGCGTCTGAAGGCGTATAACCAATTGATGACAATAATAAAACCAATACCATACTTAATATTACATGACGCTTTTTCATCCTTAACCCTCTTTTGACTTATGAAGTTCATCCCATATTGAAATTAGCATAATTTCCTATAGTTGTCATTCATAATTTTTGTACTCCTATGATGTCCGTTTACAATAAAATAACCCTTCTGGCAATACAATCTCATTTCGCCAAAAGGATCATTTAAATGTCGGTCCTCTTCCATATATAACTTGAAAACGGGTTCAAATCTTACACACTAAGCCCTTGCTATAGTTTTAATGCAAATGTCTGTAACTCGGCTTTACGCCTTGATCCACATCACGAATAACTTGCAGCGGATTGCCCCCGACCATCTGACCGGGGAACACATCCTTATGTACAACGGAACCTGCCGCCACAATAGCACCATCTCCAATGGTAACCCCCGGGAGAATTGTACAATTCGCTCCAATCATGACCTCGTCCCCAATTCGAACGTCTCCGAGTCTGTACTCCTTAATTAGGTACTCATGTGCCAATATCGTTGTATTGTAACCAATAATCGAGTTGTTACCCACATGTATCCGCTCAGGGAAAAAGACATCTACCATCACCATAAGTCCAAAGGCGGTATGTTTCCCCACCTTCATTTTTAATATTCGGCGATAAATCCAATTTTTGAGCGGCAAATAGGGGCAGTACCGTGCAAGCTGGATAAAAATAAAATTACGAATCCCTTTCCAGGGACTGACCGTGCGATAGATGTGCCATAAACTATTCGGTCCCTCGACGGGGTACCGCTGTGTATTACGCACCTTCGTTTCGCTCCAATCCGACTATTGCGTATAGATCACGCATGTCATAAATGATATGGCGCGGATCATATTGGCGGAGCACCTGCTCACCTTTAAGTGACCAAGCGACACCGCAAGAGATCACGCCTGCCGCGTTCGCAGATTGAATGTCCGCCGGACTGTCTCCAACCATCAGCGTCGTTGCGGGATCTGCATTTAACGCTTTAACCGCCATCAACACCGGCTCCGGATGAGGCTTCGCATGTGTCACATCATCAACCGTGACAATCACACCCATCTGATCAAACAATTCGAACATGCCGAGGGCACGTTCAGTCGATTTTCTCACCTTTGTTGTTACAACTCCCAATTGAATACCCGCCGTCGCAAATCTATTAACAACCTCGTTGACATAAGGGAATGGCTGTACAAGCTCATCATGTCGTGTCAAGTTGTAAGCCCGATAGGCCGCTGCCAAATCATCCACGTTGTCCCGCTTCGTAAATATTCTGAACTGCTCCTGCAGTGTTAGACCCATGCTAGGGATAATATGCTCGCGTGTGAACGGAGACGGCACGATATCCTGTAGAACATGAAGAAATGTCTCAATGATTAACTCGTTCGTATCAATAATAGTACCATCCAAGTCAAACAATACCGTTCGAATCATAATTACTTATTCTCCTTCGTTTCCTTGCTGTCCACTTCACCCGATGTATGGGCTGACGCTTCTGTTTCTACACGTTCAGCTGGAGTTGCTTGATTAATGGAGTTGGATTGCTCCGTTGCTCCTCCATGAGCCGCAGCAGTCTGCACTACACGCGTACAGATGATCGGATCACTGTAACGCACGTTGGCTCTGCCTGTTAGTCGGCGCACTACAATAAGAATAATACCTGCAATGACTAATACGATAGCAAGCAGCTGTGAAATACGAACATTTCCGTATTCTGGGCTCAGAAACCCTGGCTCAAAGAGCACTGTCATCGGGGACCAGAGCGTATCAACAAACGATTGGACTGCACTGGAGCCTTGGTAAGCCAAACTATCCGTCCGCAACCCTTCAATAAAGAAACGGCCAAGTGAGTACCAGATCAAATAACCAATAAAGATCTCGCCCGCACGTATGTGACGCAAGCGCCGTATACCAAACAGCAGCAATATACCAACCAAATTCCATACGGATTCATATAAGAATGTAGGATGATGGAACGTTCCACTCACATTCATCTGATTTACGATAAAGTCAGGCAGATGCAGCGTATTTCTTAAAAACGTTTCGGAGACCGGACCGCCATAAGCTTCCTGATTGACAAAATTGCCCCAACGACCAATTGCTTGGCCGATTAATAACGAAGGCCCACAAATATCTGCGATCCGCCAAAATGTATACCCTTTATATTTAACAAATATGAGCGCAAAAATAACTGCCGCTATTAAAGCCCCGTATATCGCAATACCACCGTGCCATATTGCAAAAACTTCAAGTGGGTTATCCTTGTACTCATCCCACTTAAATGCAACATAATACGCCCGCGCACCAACAAGTGCAGACGGCACGCCTATCAAGAGCAGATCCATAAAGAAATCTTGCGAAATGCCAAAACGCTTTCCTTCCCGCATTGCAAACAGCAATCCAACAAGCGCCGCGGTTCCTAAAATAAGACCGTACCAATGCACACTTATTGGACCCAACTGAATCGCAATCGGATCAAGCAACAGGGTTGCCATGAAGTTGTTCTCCCCTTTTTAACGAACTACAATAAGATCACTATATAATGTAGGAAAAAATAGATTAATGGACATTGTCACGGTTTACACCTGCCTGTTGTGTTCGATCAAGCCTGACAAAATACAACTCAAAGTTACAGGCTCCGCAAAGCTAGGCTAGTGACATGTGCCCGTCCTGTCCTTAATCAAAATCTTCCGTGTCCTCATTGATTTGTTCAGTTAACTTATTTGTAAATTGTAACGCCGCGTTATACCCCATACGCTTTAGACGGAAGTTCATCGCCGCCACCTCGATAATAACAGCCAAGTTCCGCCCTGGACGAACAGGGATCGTAACCAATGGGATGTCGGTATCAATTATACGCGTAGTCTCCTCATCCAGCCCTAGTCGATCATACTGTTTATCCTGCTGCCAATTCTCCAAGCGAATAACTACGCTAATACGTTTATTGTTGCGGATTGCTCCCGCCCCAAACAAAGTCATAACATTAATAATACCGATTCCACGTATTTCCAACAAATGGCGAATTAGCTCAGGAGCTGATGCATGCAATTGATTGTCCGATGTCTGACGAATCTCAACCGCATCATCTGCGACTAGACGATGACCACGCTTGACCAGTTCTAGTGCTGTTTCACTTTTCCCGATGCCGCTGCCTCCTGTAATTAGCATGCCAACACCATATACATCAACAAGTACGCCATGAATGGTGGCCGTAGGCGCAAGCTTCTTCTCAAGAAAATTAGTAATTCTGCTCGATAATGTTGTCGTAGCAAGCGGTGAGCGAAGTAAAGGAACCTCGTGCTCTTGGCAAATTTGAATCAGTTCTTCAGGCACTTCAATTCCACGTGTGATGACAATACAAGGTATCTCATCAGCTACAAAGTGGCGCATCCGATCCAATCGTTCTTCTACAGGCAACGTTTCAAAAAACGTTAATTCTGTCTTGCCCAGCATTTGTACACGCTCAGTTGGATGATAGTCGAAGTATCCCGCCATCTCCAGGCCTGGTCGATGCAAGTCATCAACAGTAATGACACGTTTCATGCCTTGTTCCCCTGCGAGTATTTCGAGATGAAATTGCTCGACAAGTTCGGACACCTTCACCTTCTTGGCCATCTTCGTTCACTCCTTCTCATCTGCATATTACCGGATTGTTATGTATGTTTGTTGTCAATGACCGTAATCTTGCAGTTCTATCTCAATGTAACCATCGTAAATGAAATTCAGATCGAAATCAATGTATGCTCATTTTCCCAAAATGCCCTCCATTAAATATTTTAGTCCTACTATTATAGTCACTAAAATATTTTTTACATTTTATTGATATTGTTTTCAATAAGAGCAGGAATTCAGCCCTGTTCTACCGAATTGGTTTCTATGGCTGATCCATACAGGAGGTGATAGCAAGGATGGAAGCGCTTTAAACTTCTGTCCTAATCCTATAACTACGCTCCACTTCATCAATGTGATGCATGTTGGAGCCATAAGAGCAATATTCATATGACAAAGGAGGTAATTAATTTATGTACAGAACCGCATATCGCCCTTCAATTCGTTCTTTATCTACGCTGCTAATTGGGGTACTCGTATTCCTGCTTATCCCCGTTTCCGCATTCGGGGCAGCTCAATGGGTGCCAAACACCCCCTACTTGAAAGGCGACATCGTCACGTATCAAGCAGTTAACTATGAATGTATTCAGCCACATACCTCACTTACAGGCTGGGAACCACCGGCAGTTCAAGCACTCTGGAAAGTAAGCACACAGCCCTCAGACACCATCGCACCTTCCGTTCCTGCCTCACTGCAATCACCTGCTCACACATCCAACTCTGTGTCTCTTACTTGGCAAGCTTCGACCGATAATGTTGCCGTGACTGGATACAATGTATACAACGGCTCCTCTGTCGTAGGCACGACGACTAACCTCAACTATCAAGTTAACGGCTTGGCAAGTGATACACTTTACACGTTTAAAGTAGCTGCATTTGATGCTGCTGGTAATGTTTCTGCGCCAAGCGCTAACCTTGACGTTCGAACAGATGCGGCTCCGCCTGATGCAATTGCGCCAACCGCTCCTACTAACGTACGAAGCACCTCCATTACAGCCAACACAATTGCGTTAGCTTGGAATGCAAGCACTGACAATGTTGGTGTTACCCAGTACGAGATCGTTGTCAACGGGCAAGTAGCCTCTACAAGCGCAGCAACCGCTTGGACAGCAACAGGCTTAACTGCCAACACCGTGTATACTATTGTCGTGCGCGCGCTTGATGCAGCTGGCAATCGCTCAGCTGACAGTACGAGTTTAAGCGTTGCTACTTTATCGACAAACCCGCCACTTACAACAGCTAAAGTGTTAGTTGGGTACTGGCACAATTTCGACAACGGCTCCACCAATATTCGACTACGCGACGTTTCATCTAACTATGACGTCATCAACGTTTCCTTTGCAGAGCCTGTTGGTGACTATGCAACGATGGCCTTTACTCCTTACAACTCCACCAAAGAACAATTCAAAGCTGACATTTTGGAGTTGCAGGGCAAAGGTAAGAAAGTAAACATTTCACTCGGTGGGGCTAACGGAACGGTTGAACTCACAACTGCTGCTGCAAAACAAAGCTTTATTACAACGATGAACAATATTATTAATGAGTATGGTTTTAACGGGATCGATATCGACTTAGAGGGAAGTTCCTTATCCTTGAACGGGGGCGATACCGACTTCAGAAATCCAACCACCCCTAAGATTGTGAATTTGATCTCCGCAATCCAGACGATTCTTACTGCACAAGGCTCTAACTTTATGCTGACAATGGCACCTGAAACTGCTTATGTACAAGGTGGAATTACAGGATATGGTGGTCCTTGGGGCGCTTACTTGCCTGTTATTTATGCCTTTAAAGACCGAATGAACTTTATCCATGTCCAACACTACAACACAGGTGCCATGACAGCTCTTGATGGGCGCTCTTACAGCCAAGGCACAGCTGACTTCCAAGTCGCAATGGCGGAGATGCTACTGCAGGGCTTCCCGATTGCAGGCAATGCAAACAATAAGTTCCCTGCGCTCCGTGAAGATCAAGTTGCGATCGGACTTCCTTCTACACCAAATGCAGCAAGTGGTGGCTTTACTGCGGCGGCAGATATCGACAAAGCCGTTAAATATTTAACTAAGGGCATCGGGTATGGAGGCACTTATCAATTGATGAAGCCTGGCGGTTATACGAACTTCCGAGGAGTTATGACATGGTCCATTAACTGGGATAAAAAATCAAATCTTAGCTTTTCTAATCCCGTTCGCGCAACCCTTGACGGCTTAAAATAGCAGTTCCCATTCAACCCTTCCCAGAGATTTGAATTCAGGGCTGCTTATAATCCGCTTATATTGTGTAAACATCACTATTGTATACAAACTTCAACCTACTAAATCAGCCTATATTTATCTCCAATCAAGAAATAGAGAAGGGCCTGGTGCATGTGCACCAGGCCCTTCTTCGTATCGAGATTACAGTTCGAATACGTTTAGTTCGGAATCTTTATCAAATACATGGACTTTGTTCATGTCGATTGCTAATTTAACGTTTTGACCATCTTTAGAGTTAGAACGGCCATCTACACGAGCGATCACGTTCGCGTTGCCCAAGCCACCTAAGTACAAGAACATTTCATGACCCATATTCTCTGTAACTTCGATAGAAGCTGTGAAGATGCTGTTAGGGGATGCTTCCAAGAATACAGGCTCCTCATGGATATCCTCTGGACGCACGCCGAGAATTACTTCTTTACCTACATAGCCCTTCTCTTTCAACGCTTGTGCTTTGCCAGCTGGTACGATAACATCCAAGTTGCTGCCTTTGAAATGAAGATCGCCGCCCGCTTCTGTCAGTGTACCATTGATAAAGTTCATCGTAGGGGAACCAATAAATCCTGCAACGAACATATTAACCGGATGATTGTACAATTGATCTGGAGCAGCCGCTTGTTGAATGTAGCCGTCTTTCATAACGACGATACGGTCACCCATCGTCATCGCTTCAATCTGGTCATGCGTTACATAGATAACCGTAGTTTGAAGACGTTTAGCAAGCTTCGTAATCTCCGAACGCATTTGTCCGCGAAGTTTAGCATCCAAGTTGGAAAGTGGTTCATCCATCAAGAATACTTGTGGCTCACGTACGATAGCACGGCCGAGTGCAACACGCTGGCGTTGTCCACCAGACAAAGCTTTAGGCTTGCGATCCAACAAATGCTCAATATCGAGGATGCGCGCTGCTTCACGTACACGCTTGTCGATATCTTCTTTTTTGAACTTACGCAATTTCAGACCAAATGCCATATTTTGATACACGTTCATATGTGGATACAACGCGTAAGATTGGAATACCATCGCAATGTCGCGGTCTTTAGGAGCAACATCGTTCACGATGCGATCGCCGATAAACAATTTACCTTCAGAAATTTCTTCAAGACCTGCGATCATACGCAAAGTCGTTGACTTACCACAACCGGACGGACCTACAAGTACGAGGAATTCCTTGTCTTGAATGTCAAGATTGATATCAACAACAGTTGCCTTATCAGATCCTGGATATTTCTTGTATACATGTTCTAAGCGTACGCCTGCCATGAGTATTTCCCCCTTAACGTTGTCTTCTTGTAATCGGTTACTTCTTATATACTTATCTTACCTAAACCCTGTACAATTGACTATACACAAACCTCACAAAAAAGCGCTTACCTATTTTGTTACTTTGTACAATAGTAATATCAGTTTAACTAATACCGCATCCGAGAAAGAACGAACATCAAGTCCCGTTTCTTGTTTAATCTTATCTAGTCGATACAACAGCGTATTACGGTGAATGTACAAACGCTTAGCTGTCTCACTTACACTGCAATCGTACTGAAAGAACGTTTGTAGCGTGCCCATCGTCTCCGAATCGCCGAATTGCTCCGTCTTTGTCACAACCCTTTTCATGAATTGCTTACGGACTTCATCCGGTATACTGTATACAAGCTGCTCCAAATGGAGCTCCCACGGTAAATGAATATTTTCCGTGATGTGGAACGTACGTCCAAGATATATCGTCTCCCGCATACGCGATACAATGCTTGGTATTCCCTTCACTGGTGTAAACGGATAAGCAACCGTCAAATTGGACTCCCCAACCCACTCGGCAGCCAACAGCTCGTATAATCCCAAGCAGAAGGAGGTTAGCATTTCTTCCATCGTTTCTTTATTGTCGGGGTCCTCGTCTTGCTCCCCTGAGCTAGCAAGACTTTCAGGCACTAATATACACCATTCTTTATCTGACAACGGGAAAATAACAAGCTCTCCTCCAAAATAGGACTTTAGCAGCTTATAGAGGTGGGCATAGCTTGGACCTTCACGATGCGAATGCTCTGCAACAAGCAAGAACGGAATGACCGGAGCAAACATTTTTGTTTTCCAGGAAAACGAGTCCGGCACCTCCGCTTGCGTATCCTTTGCCTGAAGGCGTTCCACGATCCATTGACCGAATTGTACGGCCTGCTGCTCGTCTCCTCCTGTCGTTAAGGACGAGCTCTTTCGACTGCTTAAATCAAGCCACAACAACGTCTCCAGCCATTGGCGCTCACGCTCCGATAACAAATCAGATGCACAATGCAGCAAGTCCGTCTGGGATGATCCTTGCTTCCATAGCATATAACACTGATCCTCGTGCACGATTAAAGACGGCGGCATTACGTGGGTCGATTGACCGTCTGCTTGGGCGGATTTCACCCAATTTTTCCAAGTTGCTGTAGATATAGTCTTCTTATCTAAGGGTACATTGATGATCCGTTCGATTTGCTCACGCAGATTCTGCTTGTCCATCTTCTTCCTCAGCCCATTTCCTCAACTTTCTAGTCATACTGCCTTAATTGTAACATACGGACCTTCATGTATCATCTCAGACAAGGATTGTAGAGCTACAGGATCGTCATCACTCAGACTACAAACTTAAACAGGCAACCCTCCCCTGATCGGAGTTGAGGTTGCCTGCGTCTTCTTACTTATTTAACTACCTTATATCCACATAATGTTATCCCACCACAACATCATTTCATAATCCGGCTTTCTCAACTGACAAGATTGATTCAGCATACTGTCGCTATGGTAGCCGTGCTGTACGACTGCGCAGTGTAACCCCTGCAACACTTAAACTCCCCAGCTTCGCACCACGTGTAGGCTCACTCAACGCAAATGCGAATTGGAAGTCCCCTTCTTCTAAGCTATGTGTAATGATCGGAATTTTAATCGTTTTCTCCGTTTCACCGGCAGCGAACTTCAGCACCCCAGAGGAAGCCGCATAGTGCACCCCAGCAATAGCAGTTCCGTCCTGTGTACCGTAGACTACACTTGTGACTCCTTGACGATCACCAATCCGTTGTACTCGCAACTCAACATATCCAGCATCTTGGGAAATTACCTCCGATTGAGCAAACTGAAATGTTCCATTTGTTTGTGTATTAACATATATGGCTTGTTTCGGGTCTAAAAAGAATGGAAAAAAACTGATGTCAACCTTACCATCCCCTGTGAAGTCCCCAGCCAATAAGTTTAATTTTGTCCCTGTACCCCCTACAATAATAGTAGTTTCCGGACCGAAGCCTGCACCAGGAATGAAGTATCTTGCAGCAATATCATTACCCGAAATATTTACTATATCTAAAAATCCATCTTGATTCAGATCAACCAAGTTATCACGAGAACCAACTAGAGAAACTTGTTCAGGCAAAATGTCATTTATGCCTACATTGCTTCCATAATAAAGCCTCGCTCCAAAAGAACTGCTGGTCGTGAGTAAATCAGCATATCCATCCTTGTTGTAGTCATCTACATAAGCCTCATCACAGCCTACGATTTGCTTTTCATACGAAAATGTTCCGTCCGTTTGTTTATTAAAAACAACAAGTGACTTTTTACCCAAGGAGTCCCGTGTGATAAGAGCTATGTCCATTAACCCATCGCCATTCCAATCTCCGCCATATGCATGTACTATGGGATCTGACACTAGATCCTCTCTCATCGTCTCCAGATAAATATAATTTGAACTGCCTTGCAACAGAATAACGTTATTTGTGTTATCCACATATAAAATATCGACTACGCCATCATTTGTCACATCAGCCAGCTCATAAGAACGCTTATTGGGAACTGATATGTTAGCCTCCATAACAAAGTCGCCTTGGTTATTTTCGCCTACCACAATGAGATTATCCGTGCCACTTTTAATAATTTCATCTCGCTTATCGTTATCCAGATCGATAATACGATCAAAAGATTGAAGACCGATATCTTGATGTGTATACAACCCTTTCGCATAGTTCTTATAAACGGCTACCGGGTTATAAGAGTCTCCAGATCTCAAGAAATCCTCTATTTGATTGCCATCGAAATCACCTGTGTAAAGGCGGCTATCCATTATATGATCTACGTGGTCCATTCTTACATATAGTGGGACATTGGCAGGAACTTCGAAAGGATCGGGAAGGGTGACGCTCCCCCTCAGCACGTTACTTGATTTCCCATTAGCACTATTCGCTTTAACCTCCAACTGATACGTTTGCCCCGTAACAAGTGCTGTATTCCATTGATAACGATACACGTCACCTGACACAGTAACAGGCATAAGCTTTTGATTGAGCTCCTGAATTTCATAGCTCTGTACAGGTATCCCATTACTAATAGCAGCAGGCCAGGATAGAGTCATAGAAGTTGTGCTAACATCCCCAATTCCAAGGAATGCATCTTGAGGCCAGACTGGACTGCCTCCAACAGGGGTAGACTCATCGTCTTGAATTTGAATCGTTATCGTAGCCGGATCACCAATCTTAATACCCCGGTCTGGGTTGCTCAGGCTGATAGTAAATGAACGGGATATATCTGCTTTGTTATTATCATAAATAGGGATTGTCAACCATTTTGCTGTTTCCCCATGATCAAACTCAAGTATCCCCCTTGATCGGGCGTAATCTTTCCCAGCCTTAGCAGTACCATCAACTGTAGCATAATTTAAATACCCATACCCGTAACTCCCGTTAGTTCTTGTTATTTTAACTAAAAGAGACTTTTCATTTTCAAAAACGTCCTGCTGTGCTTGAACAAAATGTATACTACCTGCTGGCACTTGATTCTGATAAATGCTGATCTTGCTTGAAGTTGGCATATAATCGACAATATCAGGCTTGCCGTCCTGATTTACATCTTCAAATAGCTGTGTGCCCGTTGGTATCGACACATATAAGGAACCCTTAATATCTAAGCCATTCCCCTTCTGATTCCATCTGTAATACCAATCGCCGCCAAATGGAGTATAGACCAATTCAGGAAAAGTATCACCATTCAGATCCACTAGCTCAACTTGCTTGGGTAAATAACTCGTGTTAAAAAGTTGCCCAATTTCAAGCTCCATATACTGACTAAACTGTCCTGCTGCATCCCCATAATATATCGCAATCTTTTCATTGGGATAGTAACTATTAGCCTTAGGAGCAACAACATCAGCAAAGCCGTCACCGTTAACATCACCAATTGCAAACACAAACGTCATGCTGTCTGCAGCAGGAAAGCTCTTTACTTGCGTGAATGTCAGGTCCCCATTACCTTTTAGAATAATTGCGCCGCTGGAAAGTCCTTGATAGGCTAAATCTTGATTTCCATCTTGGTTCCAATCACCACTAACCAACTTAATGATCGGTGCATTTCCAGCTGCATTATAATCTTGATGACCAACTTCTGTGTAATTAAAGTTAGATGCGCCTTTATAATAGTTAATGCGCTTCGGCGTAACAACAATCAGATCGCAAATTCCATCGTTATCAAAGTCTCCTGTATCAATGTGTGCTACATCTTGGAGTATGATTTTACTTTTGTACATATAAGTGCCTGATGAAGTAAGTTCATATATTTGAACCTCCTTCTTACCTATTGCGATCACCTCTGAAGTACCATCACCATTCATATCTTTAATACGAACAGACACAAGCATAGGATCTGGATTTTTTGCTGTAAAAGGTTCTCGAATAAAAGTCCCGTTAGTCTGACCTTTATAAAGAACAATGGCATAATTAGAACTAACTATCGCGTAGTCCAACTCCCCTTGTCTATCCAAATCTCCTGACGTTATAAACTTTATGGAATCCTGGAAAGTATAGTCCCGAACCCACTCAAACACATTTCTTGACTTACCTGCAGATTCTGCGTGAGCAACAAAACTAAAGTAAGGTAATAACAGTGTCAACAACAAACAGATACAGGTCGTAACGGCAACATGGCGGCTTGAGAAAAAAGTGGTCATTGTCAATTCTCCTTTATCGTTCATTTAATAAGAGTAATCGCAAAGAGGTATCTTGATGGAGGATATTTGTATAACTATACAATATGTATCGTAACATAGTTAGCATTGTAAGAACATCTAATTATATACATCAATTACGTCATGTACATAACTTATTCAAATCGGTTATTGAAATAACATGTGGCCGATGCAGGCAAGTTCTGAAACTATCAATAAACAACAAAAAAGCTCCAAGGTTTCCCTTGAAGCTTGTACGTTCATAACTGGTGAGCCATGAAGGACTCGAACCTTCGACACCCTGATTAAAAGTCAGGTGCTCTACCAACTGAGCTAATGGCTCGTAAATGGTGGAGGATGATGGATTCGAACCACCGAACCCGGACGGGAGCAGATTTACAGTCTGATGCGTTTGGCCACTTCGCTAATCCTCCAAATTTACATGGTGGCTCGGGACGGAATCGAACCGCCGACACGAGGATTTTCAGTCCTCTGCTCTACCGACTGAGCTACCGAGCCATGTTATATGCAGTTATGAATACAAATAAGTATCGGAACTCTATCGTCAACTTCTTTGTAGAATAAATGGCGGAGCTGACGGGATTCGAACCCGCGGTCTCCTGCGTGACAGGCAGGCATGTTAGGCCTCTACACCACAGCTCCACACATTGGTAAAAATGGTGCCGGCGAAAGGAGTCGAACCCTCGACCTACTGATTACAAGTCAGCCGCTCTACCAACTGAGCTACACCGGCAAAATATGGTGGACGCTGACGGGATCGAACCGCCGACCCTCTGCTTGTAAGGCAGATGCTCTCCCAGCTGAGCTAAGCGTCCTGGTTTTGTTGCGATAAAAAAGATATGGTAGCGGCGAAGGGGATCGAACCCCCGACCTCACGGGTATGAACCGTACGCTCTAGCCAGCTGAGCTACACCGCCACATCAAAATATAACTTCTTTTCAGTTAAGAATACACTGGCGGAGAGAGAGGGATTCGAACCCTCGCGGCTGTAACACCCTAACGCTTTAGCAAAGCGTCCCCTTCGGCCTCTTGGGTATCTCCCCGTAACATTAGGCGAACGCTTCAAACTTGTCCACCGTATTATACGTGCTTCTTAGCCGAAACTCAAAGCTTGCACTTTGAAAACTGAATGCGAAGTGTACATGACTTACTTAGAATGATTAGGATAAGCCCTCGACCGATTAGTATTCGTCAGCTCCACACATTACTGTGCTTCCACCCCGAACCTATCTACCTCGTCGTCTTCAAGGGGTCTTACTAATTGGGAAATCTCATCTTGAGGGGGGCTTCACGCTTAGATGCTTTCAGCGCTTATCCCTTCCGTACTTGGCTACCCAGCTATGCCTCTGGCGAGACAACTGGTACACCAGCGGTACGTCCATCCCGGTCCTCTCGTACTAAGGACAGCTCCTCTCAAATTTCCTACGCCCGCGACAGATAGGGACCGAACTGTCTCACGACGTTCTGAACCCAGCTC
>NZ_AULE01000028.1 GCF_000425125.1 Paenibacillus taiwanensis DSM 18679 | reverse complement strand
TAGCTCACGTTTCCGTGGGTTATCCCAGTCTTACAGGCAGGTTACCTACGTGTTACTCACCCGTCCGCCGCTAAGTCTCAGAGGTGCAAGCACCTCATCAACTCCGCTCGACTTGCATGTATTAGGCACGCCGCCAGCGTTCGTCCTGAGCCAGGATCAAACTCTCCATTAAAGCGAATTTCGCTACACAATCAAAAGATTGTGATCAAATTTCACTCAAGTGTTTGACTTGCTCATTTGTATTGCTGACGAGATAAATCTCGTGATTCTTAACATTCCCGTTAAATGCGCTTCATGACCGAAGTCATGTCCTTCATTCAACGTTGCTCGTTGTTCAGTTTTCAAGGAACAATATAAGCTGATTGGCCGTTAACCAATTCCGCTTTAGTTCGTCGCATCGTTCAGCGGCGACTTTTATAATATACCATGTTAACCACTTTCGAGTCAAGCACTTTTTTTGAAAAAGTTTTTCAGTCGTTTCGTTCATATATTTGAACGATCAAACCCTCAACGCTTATCTCGCATCCCCTATAAGAAGGACGAGTTCTAATTTATCATACCCCAAGCAATCAAGTCAACACTTAATTATAAGGTACAGATATAGAGGCCTTATGCTTACTTCAGCCAAGCTTACAACATACACTTGGCTGAACCACAACGGCAATCAGCCATGAACTACCTCTCGTTCCCCGTTCCAGTGGTACACCGGAGCAAAGCCAAGCGGTGCCCACGTATCTTCTGGTAACGTTAATGTAGTTTGGACGTATCCTTTTCCCATCAGCTTATCCATCAGCATTGGCAAGTGCTCAGCCACTACTTGCAGCTCAGCAAACTGCTCCATTTCCTGTAACGTAACCCCATTCTCTGCTTGTTTAAGTATACGAATAAGAGGAGCCAAGCACGTCTTCATCTTGGTTGTAATCGAGAACTCACAAGCAAGGAGCACTAATTCAACACGTTGGTGTATCGTCTCCTCGCTAGTTGCCAATTCTTCATACAACTTATGTACACCCGGATTCAACGACTTTACCTGGTGCCAAATATGAAGGTCCGGCACCAAACCTTCCTCGTATGCGGACAACTCTGCCCATTCCCTTAATGCTTTTGCTATTGAAGTCAGCGCATCCAGTTCATAGCCTGCAAGCAGCATTCGCTTGGCATTCCAATAGGCGTAAACAAATGAAGTAAACTTGGAGAGTATCAATTGCTCCCTCTCACTCTTAACACCGCGGAGCTTGTGCCGCAATGTTTCAATATAACCGAACCGATCCCATTCTATGTTTCCCATTGCAATCACGCGCCTCATGTCATCATTTCTCATAAGGTCCCCCTCCATAAGCTCACTCGCAGCCAAGCAAGTAACGATTATATGCTGGTTATCCTCATCAATTAACCGAATCGGACTCCGCGGAAGAGGCATAGAGGTGTTCTGAATCACAAGCACGTAATGATGCCACTCTACAAACTGGGGAATCTTAGATTCGACAGCTTCTCGGTCTAAAGTAATGATACCGACAACTAATTCGTCATTTAGAAGATGACCTATTGGCAGTGAATACTTCCTAATTCCTTTGTCCACACGTACCCCACACTTTTATTAGCGTTCTTCTTGCATGCATTCAAACTGTTCATTTAACATAATGGCTTTTCTTTACAGGTGATGATAGTTTATAATTCTACATAGATCGTCTCTTTCCTCCTAATTTGTATAAAACTATTCTATTCTTGATAGGAGTCGCTACCATGAACCATCTATCGAACAAACCTGTTCAACAGCCACGATTGTTCAAGTCCAGCAAGATTAATGAATTTAGATTATGGGGTTTAGTATTAACTATGGGCGGCATGGGATTGATGGTATTAGGTACAGCCGGCATTCTTATGTGGGGACTGGCAGGCAGACCTTTTGCGGCGATATTTATGATTATTGGGATGATAGCGCTCTTAGGAAGTGTAGCTATTTACTTCTGGGCAGGAATGCTCTCTACCAGTGCCATCATGCTTCAATGTCCTGAATGCGGCAAACAAACCAAAATATTAGGAAAAACCGATCGCTGCATGTTCTGCCGCACCATACTGACACTCGATCCTGATCAGGCCACGGAGCATCCTTTATATGAGGTTACAGATTCTGATCATAACAGCCACCTTCCAGCTTCTAATCCTGCACAGAATACTTCAGTGCCCAAATCCAATTAACCCCTTAGCAGCAAGTCACGCTCTAACAGACGAAATCGCATCATGAACATGTTTATCTCTATAAAATAAACAACAAAAAAGCCGTTATACTTTCTATCAGCTAAATGATGCTGAAGAAGATAACGGCTCTTTTTACATGTCATTTTACAATAAAGTTATAAGTTCACGTCACAGACGCATACGCACATTCATATCCATTCCTCATACGAAACTCAGTAGTGAACGATTTTCCAAATATCATCATCCCCTAATGCTCTCGCCCATACCGCAACACCGCCAAGCTTCAACTCTTTTGCCATTTTAATACGTGCATTAATAGAAGTTTCGTCTTCAATCCATACGCGCTGCCTCACACCTTTGTCTGTCGCCTCCGCATAATACTGTCCTTCTTGCTCGGAGAAGGTAGGTGTTAGCTTATATTTCTCCAGCCACTCCTTTATTGATCTCATCCCGACGGATTGAGACTTCACCTTTGTTTCGCCAGCCTCGCTGGTCTCTGACCAAATTCGAGTGTAGAGTGGCATCCCAAGTACCATTTTATGCGCTGGAACGTTGTCTTCTTCTATAATGCGGGCCACTACACTTTTTGCCCACGGCAGAGATGACACCGAGCCTGACTTCGGGCTTGCTGCCCAATGCTCATCATACGCCATAACCATCATATAATCGACAGCAGCACCAAGCGCTTCCCGATCGAGAAATTGTGACCACCTGCCGCTGCTTGATTTGGCCGTGACATCAATAGATACAACCAACCCTTTCATGCGGAACAAAGGAGTTAATTCACGAACGAATTGAGTCAGGTTGTCCCGATCCTCTACGTTTACGTTCTCGTAGTCAATATTTATACCATCCAACTTATACTGTTCTGCATAGGCAAGAAGTTGGCGGATCGAGCGTTCTCTACGTTCAAAGGAGGCTAGCGCTGCTGTTGTTCGTTCAGGATCAAAGCTGTTGCTAAATAACGCCCATACATACTTGCCCTCTGCCTTCGCCCAATCCATAAGCCGTTTGTCTGCTTTACTGGCTACGTTGCCTTCATTGTCTTTCAGGCTGAACCAGGTTGGGCTAATTACATTGATACCTGGCATATTCGGCAGCGAATCCGGATTCGGATTCCGTGAGTATACAGCCTCCCACGCCAAGCTTACAGGTATCTCTTCCTCGACAAATTGAGGAGGTGACAGCGGCTTTACCTTGGGCACACTCTCCTTTTCCAACAGCTCGACTTCTTCTTCACGAACATAGCCAAGTCGTCCCCCATCATCTTGAATAAGAATCCAATCTTCTTGCAGCGACCACATTGTAATTGCCGTGCCAGCAGGCAAGTCCCGGACGATAGGCGCTTTTTTCTCTGGGTGATAGCGCATGGCTACCGTCCCCACCTTGTCCTGCTGCTTGATCTTCCCCGTTTGAATCGTATCTCCTGGGAATGTGATACGAATGTTTCCGGTATCTGCAAATTCCTTAACTGTTGCCACTTCTAGTTCTTCCAACACTTTAGCCGGGACATATACTTGATCACCTGCTAGTTGAGCGCCAATCCCCCAATTTTTCACGTTTCCGTCCAGCCAGCCTGTATCGCCTTCTGTTGAAACGGCAGCAACATGTGATTCATTCGTCAGAATAACAAGTTTGGATGTTTTCTCATATATAGCCGCTGGCATTATTCGCTCTTGCACCGCTTTAAGCGGAATTAATAACTCTTCTCCGCTCCCTTTAGCTCCATATCCAGAAGCTTCGCCGTTCCAGGTAATGGCTTGTTTGACGTGTAATTTAGTGTTGGCATAATCTGGATTGGGCAGCCCTTGCTTCCAACCCTGCCACACACTAAAACCAAGCAGACATAAGCCAACTAACAAAAAGAGACATCCACCTCGTCTTCGTCTAGGTTTAGGCTTATTTGTACTTCTTGACATGTATCTTGCACTATTGCTATTTCCCATGTCAGCCTCCATTCTGATGGCGTTATGAAACGCATAAACACAAATTAAAAACGCGCAGGACCTCAGTCGCTGCGCGCATATTAAGAATACTCATATTGTTTAGGAACTTACACAATTGTTTTCTGCGCAAGTCTGACACACTCCATACACTTCCATTCGATGTCCGCGGATGAGAAATCCCGTTCGTTCTGCTGCTGTCTGTTCAACGGCCTCAAGCGCTGGCATTGAAAAATCAGCAATCTTCCCGCACTTTTCGCATATCGCATGGTAGTGATCCGACACATTCGCATCGAAGCGGCTAGAACTATCACCATAAGTTAATTCATGCACAAGGCCCGCTTCAATAAACGTCTTTAAGTTATTGTATACAGTAGCAACACTCATGCTTGGAAACTTAGGCTCTAGCGCTCGATAGATCTCGTCTGCAGTCGGATGTGTCATGGAATCCATCAAATATTCCAATATGGCATGACGCTGCGGTGTAATTCGTACGCCGGACATCTTTAAATGTTCCAATGCATGCTGAACCCGCGTCTGCATCCTGACCACCACCTTCTATCCTTAATCTTTGTTACTGACGGGTATCAATATTACATTATAACAATTATCAACAAATAATATATGTCCATTGTACGTCTTCTATTTTTATTTTGTCAATGTTAACTTACAAGGGATAATATCATTGACAAGTTAATGTCCTACTTGAATACTGCCGTTTGTCTTGACTTGCACTTGATATTGACCGTTCCCCACAACACCTGTCATCCGCCTGTTATGGATCGAAAACAAATAATCACTTTGAATGCTGCCATATAACGATTCTGCAGTTATCGTCATATCTGCATGCGCTGGCAACTGTAAAGTAACGTCGCTTGCCAGCCCCTTTATGTCCCAATCTCCGCCGATTTGCTCCGTATCTACTTCCACTTTACCATTTAGGCAGCTAACACTAACGTTACCTTTTACATCGTGTATTGACACATCGCCGCCGCTAGCCACAATCAATGCATCATGTTCCATACGATTGGCAATAATATCGCCAGTTTCATTGTGGAGTTGGACATTACCTCTAATATTCTTCACTTCCACATCACCGCTGTAAGATTCCGTCTGCACCTTACCGGCGATATCCATTACTAAAATATCGCCATTATGTGAGGTTATGATCGCATCTCCAGAGGTGCCGCGCATATAGACATCCCCACTCTCCACTCGAACGTAACTACGCATTCGTATAGAGGACGGAATTGAAATCTTGAGGTCGATACGAGCCTTATGTCCCAAACGATATATCTGATCCGCCCCAATCGTGCGGATCGTCCAGCTCCGTTCTTGCTGGTTATGCTCAAGTTGTACCTGGATAGGATCAGCAACTGCCCTAGCTTCTTCCTTGTTAAGGCCATATACCGTAATAAGAGATTCAACGATGATCTCATCGCCTGTTCCCGATTGAATATATACATCCCCGATCTGCTGTTCTACTTGGAGCGATTCTGTGTCCACGGATATACGTTCCTTTTGTATCGGTTGCTCGAAATTAACACCGTCCAATGACACCATCTGTTTCATCATAGAAAAGTCGAATTGGACGCTGCGAATAAAGTCGCGGAATAGCTGTGGCTGCGCAACTGTAAAAACAGCGGCCGCAATGCCTACGGCTGTAAACATGCCAATAATATCAAATTTCCATTTGCGAGTTTTATTTATCCAACCATATATAACCGCCTCTACTCCCCAGCCTACTAACAGGAGGGGCCACCAAGTCAGAAGCAGCGTAATGGTGTTAGCCTTCAAAAACTGATCAAGCAGCAGCAATACTCCAACGGCTACGAGAAGCAGAGCTGCCGTAATTCGCCCTACTTTTATCATGACAACCACGCTCCTTCTCGGCCGCTACTATTTTTTCCTGGACTCCTTGAATAGGAGATACAAGCCACCTGCAATTAGGACAGCAGCCCCTGCAAATGACCCTGCATATTTAAACATCCAACGAAGCCAATTCGGATCAATGGTGAACAGAAGCATAACAAGTCCTATTATAACTAACAGTACGCCAAGCCACGGGCCTTGTTTCACCTTTTCGGTGTTACCATAAATGGCTTGGGTGTTTACTCGATCCGTATGCTGCATGGCATCAAATAAATTAAAGAAATAAATTACGGGCAAAAACAAACCTAACAGCACGATCAACGGCACATTCTCACCCATGTTGGACGTAAAGTACACAATAGCTACAATATCAAGAGCGATCAGCATCATGACAAGTAGTCCTCTTTGCATTAAACCTAAATAAAAGTGCCCTGCACCCGGGAACAAAAATGAAAACAACACCGCTACAAATTTGCTCTTACGCGGGGGCTTCTGATTCATAAAAGGAGGCTCCGGCACATGCGCATAAGGCGGCTGGGGTTGTTGTTCGTACCATCCAAATGATTGATTTGGCTTGTTCTGCTGCTCCTGAATACGTTCAATCTCGCGAATACGCTGCCGTAGAAACTGTTCTTCTTGATCCTTTGCTGAAGATTGAGATCGATATTCACTCATGTTATCCCTCCTTTTTATTATATTAGTTAAGTAGCAGATGGTTCAGCGATCTGACCCCACGCCCGCTTAAACAGCGATTTGGCACGGTATAATCGTGTTTCGACAGTTCGAACCGGCATAGCTAACTGCTCGGCAATCTCAGCATAGGATCTATCACGCATGTGATACAACACCATAACAGTACGATATTTGATGGGAAGCTTGCAAAGCGTATCCTGAACCTGCATACAACGCTCACGCTTCAACAAACGCTCTTCTGGAACATCATCCCACAAGGACAATGATTGCAAAGGTGCCGAATGCGCATGGACATTCTGATCAAGTAATTCCGTCTGATGATGATACTTCCACTTGCGAAGCGTATCAATTAATTGATTTCTCGTAAGCCGGTACAACCAAGTCGTAAACTTTGCTTCGCCGCGATAGGTGTGCAAAGACCGATATACTTTGACCCATACATCCTGTGCAACATCTTCCGCTAAATAACGATCCGGAACTGTGCGACAAATACAAGTTAACACAAAATGTTGATGTCTTTCCACCAAATCATGAAATGCATCCGTATTCCCCTGCTGAAATTGCTCCACCAATTGTTCATCTAACTCCCTAGACTGTACAGTAACAGCGTTCTCTCTTTTCACCTGACTACATCCTTTCTTCTCAAGCTGCTCAAAAATTTCCTATCCGTGTTCTGCGCTCTTTATTCGTTAACTTCATTGTAATTGCAATCCAGAACGCAAAGAAACCTTCCTGGGTCTAGGAAGGTTTCACCGACTTTAGTCTAGGTATAACTATTCGATGGTCACAGATCGCACGCCCCGTAACCGTTCAATCTCAGATGCAAATAAAAACTGATCTGTGTGTTTCGGAATGATGATCGCCAGTCTAATTTCTTTAGCTGCAGTCGTATAATCATCATCGTTGTGCACTTTGCGGATAATGGTCATCTTCTTCACAGCAATGCCGTGCCCTAACATACTCGCGTTAAGGTCGGGTACGATATCAATCGCTTCATCCGTCTCCAACATCAAGAGTCGCGGCTTCTTGCCTACCATATAACGCTGTTCCAGCTTGCTGAATACGAACAAATTAACGATAACTAACACCGTTGTTAAAATAGCGGCAAAATAAAAACCTGCGCCTACCGCCAACCCGATTGCAGCAACGACCCAAAGTGATGCAGCTGTCGTTAGTCCTGCTATCGATTTCCCTGTAAAGATAATAGTACCCGCGCCTAGAAAGCCTATTCCTGTTATTACAGCTGTCGCCAGTCTTGCCGGATCAACCCTGACGTTGCCTTCTGTGACAAACTGTGAGAATCCGTAAATAGATAATAGCATAATAAGTGCGGAGCCCATACACACGAGAATGTGGGTGCGTAGTCCAGCTGGATGATTAGCTTGTTCGCGTTCCAGTCCAACAAGACCACCTAGCAGCATGGCTAGAAGTAAACGAATGGTCAGATGCACATTATCGATAAACCAAGGATCAGCTACATGGCTTGTTGCCAAAGGTGGTCAACCTCCCTTGTTATCGAAGTTTGCATAGCAAACATAAAATTTACATACATGAGGGAACTTTTAGCTCAAGTGTCCGTAACACGATTCCAGGACCAACCTCATCATCACATTTATATTGAAATCCTAATTTTTCGTAAAGCGTTACAGCGGGTTCATTCTTCAAGCCGGTGCTGATCGTAAACGTGTGGATGCCTTCGATATGTAACACGTGATCCATCAGTTTTCGTGCGATTCCTTGTCGAAAGTGATCTGGACGCACCATCACCCTGCATATTTGCAGTTCACCTGGCGCCTCCATTTCAGTAGACACCGCGCCTGCCAGCACGTACTCATCGGTATACCACCCATAAAATTGCTCATTCGCTTGCGCAAGCTGCTCCATAGATTCCATAAGCGGCGGTATCTTGTCAAAACCAATTAAATTAGCTTCTATACGATAAGCGGTCCGCTGCATCATCCACAAGGCCTCCAGTGTGACCTGATCTTTTAGATCTAATGATTTTATCATACATATTCTCCTCTAATGAAAATATGATTCAACAGCACACTTGCACAAACGGAGCATACACCCCGCAGAGTGAGGCCACTCTAGCGGAGCATTGCTCCATCAGGATAATCGTAAATGAACTGCCATCCGCTTCATTTTCTTGAACTAAGCCTGCTTTAATACCGCCGCAAGCAGTTCATTAACAACTGTCGGATTCGCTTTCCCTTTTGTCTCACGCATCACTTGGCCAACTAGGAAACCGATTGCTTTTTCTTTACCGGCACGGAAATCTTCTACAGACTGAGGATTGGCCGCAACGATTTTCTCCACAATCGCTTTGATCGCTCCTTCGTCACTAATCTGAACCAAGCCTTGTTCCTCAACGATCGTTTGCGGAGATTTCCCACTCTCTACCATCTCTTTAAATACTGTTTTGGCGATCTTGTTGCTGATTGTGCCTTTCTCAATAAGTCCGATCATAGCGCCAAGACCTTCACCAGTCAGCGCCACCTCTTCTATTTCTTTTCCATTCTGATTGAGATAACCTAACAAGTCCCCCATAATCCAGTTCGCAACAGCTTTTGCGTCCGTCGTATACGTCAAGCTCTGCTCGAACAAATCGGCAATCTTGATCGAGGAGGTAATAACCTCCGCATCGTAATGAGACAAGCCGTACTCCGCTGCATAACGCGCTTTACGTGCATCAGGCAACTCCGGTATCGAAGCTCGAACACGTTCTTTCCATTCAGGCTCAACAATAAGTGTTACCAGATCAGGATCTGGGAAGTAACGATAATCGTGCGCTTCTTCTTTGCTGCGCATCGTAAGCGTCCGCCCTTGCGCTTCATCCCAGCGCCTAGTCTCCTGCACCACTTGGCCGCCTTCATCCAGAATGTCGGCTTGGCGCTCTTCTTCATACTCAAGACCGCGTAACACACCACGGAAGGAGTTCATATTTTTAAGCTCCGCCTTCGTACCAAACTCAGCTTGACCATAAGGACGAAGACTAATATTGGCATCACAGCGCAATGATCCTTCTTCCATCTTAACGTCTGAAACATCGCAGTACTGCATAATAGCTTTCATTTTCTCCAAATAAGCTTTTGCTTCTTCTGGCGAGCGAAGATCAGCTTCCGATACGATCTCTACCAGCGGAGTACCGCAGCGGTTCAAGTCCACTAAGGAACCGAAGCCGCCATCTATATGTGTAAGCTTTCCTGCATCTTCTTCCATATGCAAACGATTAATTCGAATGCGCTTAGTGACACCGTCTACCTCAATATCGATCCAGCCATTTAAACCAATAGGCCGCGTATTTTGTGAGATTTGGTAAGCTTTTGGTGAATCGGGATAGAAATAGTTTTTACGGTCAAAGTCGCTTATTGGCGATATTTCGCAGTTCAGAGCCATAGCTGCTTTCATCGCATATTCAACCGCTTGGCGGTTTAATACCGGCAGCACACCTGGATGACCAAGGCAGATCGGGCACGTATGCGTATTTGCAGGCGCGCCAAATGCAGTAGAGCAGCCGCAGAAAATTTTCGACTTTGTATGCAGCTCTACATGCACCTCCAAGCCGATAACCGTTTCGTATTTTGTACTCGGCATGTCAGATCCTCCTCTTACAACTGCGGGCGCAGCTTGTGATGTTCAGTATGTTGTTCAAATGCATGCGCAGCCTTTAACACGGTTGCCTCATCAAATGGTTTGCCGATAATTTGTAAGCCAACAGGCAGTCCATCTGCCAAGCCGCAAGGCACGCTGATTGCCGGAACACCAGCTAAGCTGACCGGAATCGTCAGAATGTCGTTCATATACATCTGCAACGGATTGTTTACTTGCTCGCCAATCTTAAACGCTGTCGTTGGTGCAGTAGGCGCAATAAGAAGGTCATAGCGGCTGAACGCATCGTCAAAGTCCTTCTTAATCAATGTGCGTACCTTCTGTGCTTTCAGGTAGAACGCGTCATAATAACCTGAACTAAGCGCATAAGTTCCTAACATAATTCGACGTTTTACTTCTTGACCGAAGCCTTGGCTCCGCGATTGAACGTACAAATCCAGCAAATTGTCCGGATCAGCAGCTCTTACCCCATAACGAACGCCATCAAAGCGAGCTAAATTCGAGGAAGCTTCGGAAGAAGCAAGCAGGTAATAAGCTGCAACCGCATATTCTGTATGCGGAAGCGAAACTTCCTCCCACTGTGCCCCAAGAGACTCATAGACTCGAAGCGCAGCCATAACCGCTTCTTTAACTTTAGGATCAACACCTGCACCCATATATTCCTTTGGTACGCCGATACGGAGTCCTTTGACGTCACCTTGCAAGGCAGAGACATAATTCGGGATATCTACGTTTGCAGAGGTAGAATCCATCGTATCGTGTCCAGCGATAACTTGTAGTGCAAGCGCTGTGTCCTCAACCGTACGGGCAAAAGGACCAATTTGATCCAATGAGGAAGCAAATGCAACCAAGCCAAAACGGGATACGAGGCCATAAGTAGGCTTTAATCCGACTACACCGCAATAAGCAGCAGGCTGACGAATGGACCCGCCTGTATCGGAGCCAAGTGCAAACGGCACTTGACCCGCAGCTACAGCGGCTGCTGAACCGCCGCTTGAGCCCCCTGGCACGCGATCAAGATCCCAAGGGTTTCGAGTGACTTGATAAGCGGAGTTCTCATTGGAGCCGCCCATCGCAAATTCGTCCATGTTCAGCTTGCCGATCGTGATCATGCCCGCTTCCTTTAACTTGCGGGATACCGTCGCATCATACACAGGAATAAAATTATCCAAGAATCGGCTGGCACAAGTTGTACGTAGGCCATCTGTTACGATGTTGTCCTTTACCCCTACTGGAATACCTGCAAGTGGAGCAACTTCTCCTCCTTGTGCCAGCAGCTCGTCCAATGCACGTGCATCATCTAAAGCCTGGCTTTCGTTCAGCGTCAAAAAGGCCTGAATCTGTGGCTCCGTAGCCGCAATTCGCTTATAAGAAGCTTCAACCAATTCAGTCGCTGACAATGATCGCGACTTCAGTTGCTGCTGCATTTCAACTAATGTTAGTTCTAATGGCGTCAACGCGTCTTCCTCCTTCAGTTATCAATCCAAAACTGCCGGCACTCTAAAGTGACCGTCTTCTTCCTCTGGCGCATTGGCCATTACTCGTTCTATCGGAAGTGACTCACGCACTACATCGTCACGCATGACATTATGTATAGGAAGCACATGCGTAGTCGGTTGAACGTCGTCGGTGTGCAGCTCATTCAGCTTGTCAGCATATTTCAAAATAGCATTAAGCTGGTCCAAAAATTGATGTTTCTCCTCAGCGCTCAATTGCAACCGCGCTAGTCGGGCTACATGCTCGACGTTATCCAAATTAATGCTCATGGGCTATTTCGTCCTCCTTACTGTATTCCAGCCATTCCAGCCAAAATTCATCCCTTTATTATAGCGCACAACGAAAATCAACTCAACGAATTCTAATGGAAGGTATTGCTATACGAGCAGCTTGACGATTGAATTGCAGCAGCAGAATAATACATATTTATTTCCAAATCATAACACAAACAATAAGCGGCTAGCAGGAAAGAGTCAGGCAGGAGTTACAGAGAGCATGTAGATCAGATGACAACTTCGTATGGATACACTATTAAGGGCTGTCCTAGAAGGTCAATTGACCTTAAGACAGCCCCTGTTTGGGTATCGTTACAAACAACAACTTTAAAATTTAATAGAAAACAACCACCTATTTTTTAAAGGGTATCCGGATCGGTCGTTTCATCCGAGCAATACCTAATGTAAGGATAAAGCCAAGTGATATACTTACCGCGGTAGAAAAGGCAAAGATTGCGGAATTCCATGCTTCCTGTGGACGTCCCAACACAAATTCATACATCGTCCCGTACAATGCCGCGCCTGGCACCAGTGGAACAAGCCCTGGAACAATAAAGCATATAGCTGGCATTTTGGCTCTGCGGGCCGTCACCTCAGCATAGATGTTTAATGAGCAGGAGGCTAAAAAAAACGAAAAAAACTCACTGCCCGTCAATAGCTTGGCCACATCAAATGTAAGCCAGCTTATTCCGCCAGCCAAGCCGGAAAGCAGCATCCCTTTTAAGCGAAGCTGAAATGCTCCACCAAAGCACATGCTTATAAAAAAGGAGGCAATGACTTTAATAATCATACTGCGCCACTTCCTAACCACTTCATACTTAGTGCCACTACTGTGCCCGAACCAGCAGCTATCGCTATCGCTATAAGCAGTGCTTCTGTCGTTCGCGCTACTCCTGACAAAGTGTCCCCCGCCATAATATCACGAATGGCATTTGCCAAAATCAAGCCTGGAAATAAGTTCATCAGCACAGATATTAAAATCGTATTAGACTGAGCACCAACCCCAAAGTAGACAAGCAGCAACGTGCTTATCGCAGCCACCGCACCACCGAGAACGTGTATAAACACGACATTATAATTGTCTTTCTCAAATAAATACATGCACAATCTCATCACGGTAGCACTTATAAAGGCATTAACCATTTCCAGAAAGGAACCTGCAAAAAACAGAACATAACCAGCAGAAATGAGTGAATAGAACAAGCTCGACAGCCATAATGGATAAGAGTTTGCTTGATCAATCGCCTTTAGCTCAGCATACAGTTCACGAATCGTAATCGGCTCCGACTGAATCTTACGCGATAACTCGTTCACCCGCACGATCTTTTGCAAGTTAAAGCTGCGATTTCTTATCCGCTTAATTACGGCTTTGGATTTGTATTCATCACTAACCGCAGACGTAATAATGGCTGTAGGTACAACAAAGCTCTCTACTTTGCGAATTCCGTAGGCATTACAGATTCGCCCTATCGTATCCTCAACACGGTACGTTTCACCGCCGCTTTCAAGCAATATTTTGCCGGCATATGTCGCAACATAGATGATGCGGTTCAGTTCCAAAGCTGCCCCTCTCCTTCAATGGCCCATCTTATATATGTGTTATTATGAAACTTTTTCATCATTTTCATGATACGTAAAAAAGAAAGACGCGCAGGATTCCCGCTATTGCAGCATCGCCTCCATGCACGTCCGTCCTGTCTGCGCTTCCTATGAGTACTCCATTATATCCAAGCTCGCAAATTCACTTTGCGTACAAAGTCTTCTGCGGACATCGGCTCTTGGCCTTCATCCTCTTCCTTCTCGACCTCTTCTTCGCCGTTATTCATCAAACGACGAAACAGAGTTTCATTTCTTGTAGCGAGCGCATAATCAATGAGCGCTTCCCGTTCGACACGATCCGCTTCCTGCTGCAAAAGCAGGTCTTCGCATTCGACATCTGATGCCGGTACAAAGAAGTTGCGGCTTGCTTTCGGAACACGAATCACATAATCAAATGCGTTATCCGCGTTGCGGTCATATGCAATAATGTAGCCATATTCCCCGATAGGCAATTGTTGTTCGAAACGGTCGGCGACAATGACTACTTTCTCTCCCAATTGCATCATTGTCTATGCCTCCCAGCCGTCTTCTATATTTCACTTTTTCACTATCGTACTAGAAAAGTGTCTGGCTGTAAACGATAAGACAACTAGATTATTGCAGGCTGAAATGTTAACGCCTGACACAATCCCACAAAATGGTAAACAAAAGCAGCCACTCACCCCTTATCTTCGTTAACGGTAATGATTCCTTCCGGTGCTGTAGTTAGCTTTACATAGCCATCTGCAGTTATTAAATAAGTATTCTCAATACCAACAACGCCCAGTCCGGGAAAAGTAAACTTGGGCTCAATCGCTAAAATCATTCCTGGTTCCAATGGCTGCTTAAAGCCTCGTGCGAGTACGGGCCACTCATCAATCTCTAGGCCGATGCCATGCCCGAGGAACTTCACCTGGTCCTCGCCATAACCCATAAAGTGGTCAGCCAGCTTATAGGCTTCAGCCATTGCCAAAGCTTCAGTATACAATGTCTCGCTAATCGTCCCCGGCTTGAGTCGCTGCTCTGTTTTTCTTAGTATCGCTTCTGCCGCCTCATATGCAAACTGCAATGTTTCATTTAGTTTCCCGATGACGAGGGTTCGGGTCTGATCAATGACATAACCATCAATGCAGCACCCGATATCCACCAGTATCGGTTCATGCTGAGCGATCACTTTGCGGCTTGCCCCTTGTGGGCTGGCAGGGGTTAATCCGCGGCCACCTGCGGGGCCATCAAAGTAAGTGGGCTCCGCCCCCGCTTCGCCGGAGGCAACCATTCCTGTCACTATTTCTTGATTGTAGCCACGCATGCGTACTATGCCAATATGACCTTGCATTCGGAAAATGTGCTCAATATGCGCAATAAGCTCCAGTTCAGTCATGCCTGCGTGCACATGCGCCGCGGCTTGCTCCAATGCACGGTGTGCTGCAATAGCCGAGATGCGGATCCGACTCACTTCATATGGTGACTTTATCATACGAAGCTCACGGAATATCGTTGAACCGTCGATCCAGTCTACGTCCGAAATAACCGCCTTTAATCGCTCAAATTGCTGGACAGGAAGCACATCGTACTCCGTCGCCATCGTAATGCGAGCTCCTTCTCGCATCATGTCGCTGTAGCAGGAACGAATCGTATCACCCAACTGCCGGAAGGACCCCATACGCTCTACCCGGATGGACGATTCTACTTCCGCACGACTAAAGCTGCGCTTTACCAAAAATACTGGCTCCCCTGTCTTTGGTACCATTACGTAACCTGACTGCATTGATCCGGTCAAATAATAAATATCAACATTGTGCGTGACCAAAAATAAATCGATGCCGGCCACTGACATATGATGTTGTAATCGAAGAATCCGATCTTGATGCTCCCTTGCTTCCGTACAATCATGATGATCGATATTTGTCATAGTCAAGCTGCCTCCATTTCAACAAATCGATTGTCTGAACATGACGCGCAGCCCAAAATAAGAACGGACAGCTGTGTCATAAACAAAAACGATGCCATTAGCAACGCTAAAAATCCCATATGCGTCCAGAAGCCCCTAGCAATCGGGCCACTTAGCCAAGCCACCAGCATTGCGCCTATAGCTAATACAACAAAGCAACAATTAAATTGATGATACCACGAACAAAATAGCGATTCCATCTGCCGATGCATATCACCTACTCGATGCAAGGTCACTACTGAAGACTGTACGCCAGTGTCAGCCAACATACTGATATTAATGCTGTTACTGATGCTACTGATATGACTCTGCTATAATAAGAGACTGATTGAACCGTATTTTTCCTATATAAAAAGGGGGGCTTGTATGTCGCAAATGGTACAATCGAGTCAAAGGATTGATGCACTGGACATCATTCGCGGCTTTGCTATCTTTGGTATTTTCTTCGTGAATGTCCCTGACATGATCGGTAATGGCGTCACTTTTACAACTTCTTATACAGGTGCTGACGCGTTAGTTCGCTTGTTATACGATATGTTCATTCAGACTAAGTTCTACACCATCTTCGCGTTCTTATTTGGACTTGGCTTCTATTTATTTATGCAGAGTGCCAAAAGAAGGGAACTGCCTGTATATCGTTTGTTCACTCGCCGTCTCCTACTGCTGTTATTGATCGGGATTGCCCATTATGTGCTGCTGTGGCAAGGGGATATCCTTCACGCTTATAGCTTATTCGGGTTTCTATTGCTGTTATTCTATAAACGTTCAGCCAAGACCATTTTGACATGGAGCATTACATTATTAAGTCTGTATGCGCTCCTGAGTGTGTTACTAGGACTTATAGCGTCATACACTGCGCCTAGCGGAGACGCGATCGGTTTATTTCCTCATATGCCGGATATACGGATGCGGATCAACCATTTGTTCCGAAACGGTCTTGAAAATTTATCATTGTTAGTCTTCGAAGTGCTTGGGCTGTTTCTATTAGGTTTATATGCAGGAAAAAAACGGTGGTTCGAACAATTGCATCTGTATCAGAGTGCTATTAAACGCTTGCAATGGATATCGGCCGGGCTCACGATGCTGTTGTTTATCCCGATGATTATCTATTACGTCTCCCATCCGGTGTATAACACTTTGCAAAACTATGGTTATACGCATTTAACCGGAAAAACAGCAGCAGTATTTTACGTATGCACGCTGCTTCGACTTCATAGCGGCCTCGGTTCGTATCACTTTCGGAGCTTGGCTGCCGTCGGTCGCATGGCGCTTACCAATTATTTAATGCAGACCATCATCACGATGGGATTGCTAAGATTGGCAGCGTACAATGCCGCAACTACACCTTTGTGGATAGGAATGATATATGTTGTAGTTATATTGATCCTTCAGGTCTTTTGCAGTAAGTTATGGCTCCGCTTTTATAAAATGGGGCCAATAGAGTGGTTATGGCGAGCTGGAACATATGGGACATTCTCTTCCCTTCGTCATAAATCCAGCGCCCATCAGCATTCTGCGCGTGGAAAATGATCTTATTTTATTCAGGAGAGGAAGTCACGAATCATGCATCGCATCTTAATCGTGGAAGATGACAACGAAATCGGCGGCTGGACGGAACGATTTCTACAACAAAAAGGGTACGATGTCGAATGGCGTACATCCGGTGATGGGCTCGTTGAGGCCGCTGCTTCCAAAAGCTTAGTGCTGCTTGATGTCATGCTGCCTGGGCTAGACGGATTCACATTAGGCCAGCGACTAAAGAAGGAGCACCCGCTGCTGCCCATTATGATGCTGTCTGCTCGAACAGCTATTGATGACAAATTACAAGGCCTGCAATTTGCCGATGATTATGTGACTAAGCCCTTCCATCCTGATGAGCTTGCAGCTCGGATAGAAGTGCTGCTCCGTCGGCAT
This sequence comes from Paenibacillus taiwanensis DSM 18679, assembly GCF_000425125.1. Taxonomy (GTDB): domain Bacteria; phylum Bacillota; class Bacilli; order Paenibacillales; family Paenibacillaceae; genus Paenibacillus_B; species Paenibacillus_B taiwanensis. The sequence goes on along the minus strand of NZ_AULE01000028.1, from coordinate 250,697 downwards.
GAGCACAATGAACCGGAGCTCATCTCCTTGCAGCATCTGCACATTTACCCTCATCAAAATCGAGTCGTTGATCAGCGAACCGGCGAAGACATCATTTTAACAGGCAAGCAGCATCATATTTTTGCCTATATGCTGCGTCATGCCAATCAAATTTTGACCAAAGAACAGCTATATGAAGGGGTATGGGGAGAACCCTACATCAATGGTGATAAAACCCTCATGGTACATATTCGTTATTTAAGAGAGAAGATCGAATTAGACCCCAGCCGTCCAGCGCTTATCGAAACTATTCGCGGCATCGGTTATCGGGTCAAACGATGAGGCCGCAAGTTCATTGGCGCCAATCCCTTCGGGCTCGCTATTTGCTGATCATTATATGTGCGCTGGCGTTATGGATTATTGTATTTCCGCTAATGGCTATTTTGATGCAAATATCTCAATCCTTCACCGGTAATACCGAAGCCAATCCTTATGCTAGCCATGAGCAGTTGGAGAAGCATTGGCATGACACTGCCGCCAAACTTGGACAAGCCTCACCGCAGCAAATCACAAAGCGGCTAACACAGCTAAAGTCCGAGTACCCAAAAGCGAGTATGTTCTGGGTAGACGGATCAGGGTTGACGCGGGACATGCTGCCCGTACAAACACAACTTCCGCAGCAATGGACTGCTGTGGACAGCATTTCATTTATGAAGAAGAGCTACGATCGCGATCCTTTTACGATCGTGTCCTTTATCGGCAAGCAGCCGAAAAATGGCTTTATCGTCATGCAAGTGCCAAGGGAGCTATTGGGAAACACATTTAATAATTCTTATAATTATAATTGGCTGCTGCTCGTTCAAGTTACGATTTATATCTTATTTGTAATGATATCATGGCAATTTTTTAAGCGTATACGTAATCGGTTGGTTCGCCTTGAAGAGGCCATGTCCTTAACGGACCCTAACGGCATTCCTCATACGCTGCAAGTGGTGCGTGAAGATGAAATTGGTCAAGTAGAACACGCCTTTAACCGCATGATCAACGACTTGAGAACGAGTAGGCAGCGGGAGCAAGAGGAAGAGCAGTTGCGAAAGAAACTGATTGCTAACCTGTCTCATGATATTCGTACACCGCTCACGACGATTAGAGCGCATGCCCATTCATTGAAAGAGGAGCCTTTGTCAGCCCAAGGGGTGTCCTCCATTATGTTAATGGACACCAAAATAAACGATCTAGGGCATCTGGTTGATAACCTGCTCTCTTATACGCTGCTTGCCGCCAAACGTTATACCTTGCAGCTCCAGCCCGTTGATATCGTTCGGCTCGTACGGGAGAGTGCCGCGAATTGGTATCCCGTCTTGGAGCAGGAGAAGTTTGATATTGAAATCGACTTGCCGGATAACGCCATTTTATGGAGCATTGATCCTCAATGGATGAAGCGTATTTTGGATAATCTCATCCAAAATGTCGTGCGTCATGCCGCAAGCGGTCATTACATCGGCATTCAAGTTCTCGATTCTGCACATCAAGCACGAATTGTAATTATAGATAAGGGTCCCGGCATGCAGCATTCAACTGATACAAAGGGGAGCGGCATTGGCATGAGTATTGTGACGGTGATGCTTCAGGACATGGGTCTGGTTGCTACAGTACGAACAGGCGAATACGGAACTGCAATCGAGATTACACCTCACCTTTTAAACAAAATTTAAACTTGTGGTCGCTTTGCTTTAACCTGCACACGATAAGGTTAAGCATGAGGTGATCACAATGAGCGATGCTTTCGTTCAAACTACACAATTAACGAAACGATATGGTTCGCGAACGGCTGTTAACCAGATTAATCTGGAGCTGAACAAACAAGATATTTATGGATTTTTAGGACCAAATGGAGCCGGGAAAACAACAACCATCCGGATGCTGTTAGGGCTTATTCGGCCAACTTCAGGGTCCATCCGCATGTTTGGCAAGTCTTTCCCGAAATCACGTATGGATGTTCTAAAAAAGGTCGGTTCGTTAGTCGAATCTCCCTCCTATTATGGACATTTGAACGCTTGCGAGAACTTGGAAACGATTCGTCGGATTATCGATGTGCCCGCAGCACGGATTGACGAGGTATTAAGTATCGTTGGTTTAACAAAAGACGCCAAGCGTGTAGTCAAAGGCTACTCCCTTGGCATGCGGCAGCGATTAGGAATCGCCGCTGCGCTACTTGGCTCCCCGGAACTGCTCATACTGGATGAGCCGACCAATGGTCTCGATCCCGCAGGCATTTTGGAAATGCGGGAACTGATCAAATCGCTGCCAGACCAGTACGGTATTACCGTACTCGTTTCCAGTCATCTATTAAGTGAAATTGAACAGATGGCCAATCGTGTCGGTATTATTCAGCATGGCAGTATCCTTTTCCAAGATTCACTGGAGATGTTACAGCGACAAGCAAAACACCATATCAGACTCGCGGTGTCTGATCCCCGTCAAGCAGCGCACACGATATCCACATGGGGAATCCATGCCGCTCAGCATGAGGATCTACTGACGATTTCATACGTACCCAATGAGCAAGTAGCTTTAATTGTGCAGCAGCTTGTGCAAAACGGGCACAGCATATACCGAATCGTAGATCAAAGACAGTCACTCGAAGAGATTTTCCTCTCCCTCACTGGGAAGGAGCGATCATAATGCTGTTAAAAGCACTATCTGCTGATTGGTTGAAGCTTCGACGCACATGGATTGGCTGGCTGGTACTGTTGGGGCCTATAGGCGTAATTGGCTTACAGAGCGTTAATTATGGGCTTCGCTATCATTATTTAATGAAGAAGTATGAAGCTGATCTTTGGGGAAATCTGATCCTGAACGTTCAGTATCTGGCTGCACCTGCTATGCTGCTGGGCATTACACTACTAGCATCATTAATTTCTGGGATTGAGCATCGGGAGCAGTCGTGGAAACAAGTGTTGGCTTTGCCAATCTCTCGTTTGACCGTGTTTACGTCCAAATTTACAATGATTCAATTTTTGCTTTTTGTGGCGTGTACGTTGTTAAGTGGTGGCACTTTGCTGCTTGGCGGAGTGTTGGGATTCGGAATGGATATCCCGTGGGGAATGCTGCTGTTAAAATGTTATTTTCCGTGGCTTGCCGCAATGCCTATTATTGCGCTGCAATCGTGGCTGTCCATTACAAATCGAAATCAGGCAGTGCCTATCACGATTGGCATTTTAGTCAGTATCGTCAGTATGTATGCTGCTCAAATGCCAGACTGGATGCCGCTCAAATGGCCGTTGCTCGTGAATGAGTCTCACATCCCCATTTATTCAGTTATTACGGGGCTAAGTACAGGTCTCGTTATCTATTCGCTATCTTTAGTCCACTTCGCCAGAAAGGATGTGGACTAGCATGCGGACTTTACATCGAATTTTTTATGCTGAAATATTAAAATTAAAACGTTCCCGACTAGGGTTCATCCTAATACTCAGCCCATTGATGGCTGCTATGCTCGGCGTGATGTACAATCTGAATGCTGAACAGCCCGGAGCATGGCCAATCCTGCTTTCCCAGATGGCAATGGCGCACGCCGTGTTGTTCCTGCCGCTGCTATCTGGTGTGCTGTCCGCTTTTATATGCCGGTACGAACATGCTAATGGGGGTTGGAAGCAGCTCTTATCATTACCAGTCTCTCGTACTGGTGTGTACATTTCCAAATATGTAGTCGTAGCGACACTTCTTTTGGCCACCCAACTGATCTTCATGGGTGCCGTGCTATTCATCGGCTTGTTGAAGGGGATCGCTGAACCTGTTCCTTGGCTGATGCTGGTTAACAGTGTACTAAACGGCTGGTTAGCTTCTTTGCCGCTAATTGCGCTGCAAATGCTAATGGCGATAGCCTGGGCAAGCTTCGCTGCTCCACTCGCTGTTAACGTCATCTTAACACTGCCGAACTTGATGGTGATTCAGTCCAAGTACGGCATCTATTATCCTTGGGGTCAGCCGTCGCTTGCGATGCTGCCTCAGAACGATTCATTCGGCATTAATGTCTCCTTAGAGACGCTGCTATTTGTTATTGGTGGGAGCTTTGTTTTATTTGTTTTGGCAGGACTTGCTTATATTAATCGCAAAGAAATATAAATTTGCATTTTGCTAAACTTTATATCCAGTGCCAAAGCCTGATGTGAATCTAGGTCTTTATAGTTGTATTCACTGCAACCTGACCCCCTATTGTTATGGAGGTCAGGTTTTTCTATTTTATGGGCTGGAGGCGTAGACACTATGTGCTCGGTTTATTTCTGATAGGTGGGGAAATAGCACCATTAGATGAGATCCAATTGCTGAAACTGAAAGAAACGAGGATCTCTTATCTCACGGAATCACGGAAGCTAGAACTCACAATTCCCCAAACGTATCGTTTAACGCGCTGTTTTGAGTAGACAAAGGCACCAATTAGCAAGCCCCAGCTTTGTGATGCAAGATTATGCCGTGTGAGTGAGAGAACAACTTTGTCACAGGATACGCACACATACAAACACGATTCAATTTTACATAAGCCCAGATTAAACCGCGACTCGGAGTTGCCTAAGGATACTGTTATTTTTAAGGATTATAAAATGTTGGAGTCATTGTTGGGGGATTATTGGCGAGTACAATTATATTGAAAAGCTATCATGTGTAACTAGATATACTTTATATACTTGTAGTTCTAAAATCAGAGAGATAGCTTATTTTGTTCTTTTTATGATAAGTAGTGAGATTGGAAAGATTAAAATGATTCCTATCAAGCTTGAGTACAGTGCAAGATTTGAAGGAATAAACTCACATTCAAACAAAATGATTATAATGAATAGAAAAGCTAGTGAACATAAATACGAATAATGGCCTGTTTTAAAAAATATGGAGTCCGAATTTCTATGCTTTACACTACTCAAATATATAATTAGATCAGAAATAACACCCACCAGTATAAGAAGTCCTAAAAATAAAAAATCCAAACTAAGTAGAACTACAGCAAGCAGTGTAGGCAGTAGCATTCGAAACATAAGAACTGAAGTTTTGTTGATGATAATCCCTCCTATGTGCATTTGTCGACCAGTTTATCGCGGATCATATACCATATCAATAATTTGATCTCTATCCCTTTTGCATTTACATCTTTATTTCTAGCCAATCACCTAAAAAACGTTCAACTTTATAGTCAAGTTATACACCCTAAGTTTCATATTCTTTAAGTAACAAAACCCTCTGCGGCATCCTTTACATCAATCAAACATCTTCATGTCTGATCATAGGACGTCTACAGAGGGTTTCTTTCTTCCATACTTTCACATTCAACTAAATAAACGGATTATACTGCTTTTCAAAACCGATCGTTGTCGTTGGCCCATGACCTGGATATACCGTAACGTCATCACCCAACGGCAACAACTTCTCGTGGATGGACCGAATTAATGTATCGTGATCACCGTCTCGCAAATCTGTACGACCTACAGAAGTGCGGAACAACACATCCCCTGCAAACAAATGCTTGCCATGCAGGAAGCTTACACTTCCTGGGGAATGGCCAGGAGTGTGCATCACTTGAAACTGATATCCAATCAATTCAAGCACTTGACCATCTTCGAGCGAGTGTTCTGCTTGTGCAAAGATCATTGGTGCTGATACATGCGGCCACATCAGTGAGCCGTTCAGTTCCGGCTTCAGCAGCCATTCCGCTTCACGACTATGAATATACACAGGACAGCTATATTCATCACGTACTTCCTTCAGCCCTCCGATATGATCAAAATGCGCATGTGTCAACAGAATTGCCTTTACTTGAAGTCCATCAAGCGCCTTCATAAGTGGCCCTGGATTCATACCTGGGTCGATAACAATTGCTTCCTTCGACTCCTCGTTAATAAGCAAGTAAGCATTGGTCTCAACTGGTCCCAGAGAAAAGCTTAATATACGAAACATCGCTGCTAACACCGCCTTACCATTTTGTATACCATTGTGGGAAGGATACTCTAGGAAGAGATACCCTTTTGCAGTAGCCCTCCCTTACCTTCCACACATTCGATTCCACTGTCCGCTAAATCGTAGCCGCTTAAAATGAAGAAAGCAGCTCTCTTAATTCACGAATAATACGGTTATGATAATCCGTTCCTTCACCGTATGTCTCCAACATTTGCTGGCGGACTACTTTCAAGTTATCCTGATAGTCAGTAGCCTCACGGTCTGGATTCGCTTGTTTAAAAGCGATCATATGAGCCTGTACATCGCTAGGACGCGGCCCCCATTTACCTAACACATGTCCGCCAGTGTCCGTAATAATAACGACAGGTACTGATCGTCCACCCATCGTCAAATATTGATCCATCAGTTCCGGAAACTGCTCCATAATTAAAACCTCTGTCGGAATGCCTGCGGCCTCCATTGCTTTAAATACAACTGGCACGTTGCGCACAACGTCACCGCACCAATCTGCTGCTAAAATTTCGCAGCGCAGATCATCTCTAAACTGTAGCGATTCAAAGAACGAGCGATCATCCTCATCTGCCCATTCAAACTTGTTGTACCAAGAAAGAAAGGCATCCTGATTCTTGGTCATACCATCCATAAAGGCTTGTGGTGAAATACCCTGTCTTAAATATTCAGCAATAGAGTTGCTCATTTGGATTGCCCCGCTTTCTTCTTTGAAATAGTATATTTAATGACAACATACACGATCAGGAGCGCAAGTGCAATTAGCAGTATCGGCTTCACATATGGTGCTGCCGCCTCATCGATGTGCTCCCAGTTATCGCCGAGCATGTAACCCAAATAAACAAATAATAGTGTCCAAGGAATAACGGCCAACGTAGTTAAAACCGTAAACTTCCATACAGGCATACGCGTAATTCCCGCGGGAATAGAAATGGCATGACGGACAATCGGTACAAAGCGTGCTGTAAAAATAACACCCGTACCATATTTGTTAAACCATTCTTCTGACTTATCGATATGGTGCTTATTAATTAATATGTACTTCCCAAAGCGCTCCAAGAAAGGCCTGCCGCCGTATCTACCTATCCAATATACGACCAGTTGGGCGAGCACGCCCCCGACAACTCCAAATATAACGATCATAACAAAGTTCGCTTTTCCTAAATAAACAAGAAAACCACCGTAGGCTAACACAATTTCACTAGGTATTACTTCTAGCATTAATCCGAAGAAGATGCCCCATTCCCCCAGACTCTGAATCCAGTGAAACAGTGTGTTAATAATCTGATGAATCGTATCCATACCTTCCCTCTTCCCCACATGCTTATTCATAATTAATGATAACACTTGGAACGACTTCATTGATAACCATTCTATTCTAGCATATGGAAGGACATCACTCCAAGTTAGGAATTAGTGTACACTCCTCGGTATACATAGGGTCTAGCTTAGTTTAGGAAGCAGTCACTAGAATAGGACGATGCGAGGGGCTTAATTGCGATGGCATGGAATCTTACACTATCGTAAAACAACTACATAAAGAAGATTCATTCCGGTTGTGACAAGCAAAAAGTCTCTGCATATGTTGATGCGTAGGCCCGTGTAGAGAGGAGTCACCTTATTGAGACCAAAAGAGCGCCATGAAGCCCCCCTGCCTTCCGCACGCAAAATTCGCCGTTCCTGTAGTACGGAGTTGTATCGTACGATCAAACGGATGAAGCTATATGTCCCCGATGAACTGATAAAGCAGGGCGAAGCATTGTATGTAGAAAAAGTATTCGGCAACTTGACCTGGATTCATGAGAACAGCCAACATCGCAAGCGGCTTGCCGATTGGTGGGATGAAGCTGTCAGCGAGGAACTGGCTCAATTATGGAAGGTTGACCGGACTAAGCTAAGCGCCTGCTTCCGCGATGCATTCGGCGGATAGCCCGACAACCGAACATCATCACTTTCAGTCAAAAGGCCCACGCCGTTTCCGAAAAGAAACGAGTGGGCCTTGTCGGCATTAGCCAATAATAGCGAAGGCTTCAACACCTCTAGGTACGTTGCGTGTTCGGAACAGTACACCAGCACTGTTAAACACTTGAATCGTAAGCGCCACGTTAGTCAAGACACCAATATTATTGAAGCGGACGACGCCGTGACGGTCAAATGATGCTGTAGACAACAAGCGCCCGCCTGAAAAAGCCCGGGCAAAAAAACCGGCGGTATTAAACGTAACGCCGTTATTTTGCACCCATAATACAGTAAAGCGTGTAAAGTACAGATTCGGAATCAGCTTGGCTTTAAATGGCTTCCTGGTCACTTTACTGACTACTTTTCCTTTGCGCTGCGGGTCCTTGAGGGGAGGAGTGATACGTTTTACGATGCTCATGCGGATGCTCCTTTCTGCACGTATCGTACAACGTATGCAGCTCGCTCCTGTCTTGCTTGGTCCATTTGCCCGTTCTCCTGTTACTTACTTTGGAGGGTAAGCAAGTATACGGAGGCCGCTGCGCGCTCGGCCTCTTCCGTCATAGCAAACCGCTTGCCGTTTGCCACGTGCTCAATTGCCGCGATGCGGCGCACTTCAGCATCGTAAGCGCTGAAGTGCCTTTCTGCATCCACGGCCAGCGTCTGCGCCAACGATGGCTGTCCTTGCGCGGCCGCCGCCTGCGCCATAGCGGCAAGCCGCACGATCGCTTCGGTGCGCAGCTTGCGATCGAAGCGATCAGCCTTCACGGCCGCCTGCCAGTAGGCGGCCGCTTGCTGCGGATTGCCGCTGCGCTCAGCCGTTAGCGCCAGCTCACGGTTGAGCGCTTTGCCGTCGTGTTCGAAGCTCTGCCCCTCTGCCAGCAGCGCCAGCGCCTCGCGCGGCGGTAAGCGGCGCGAGGCTGCGATGCGCAGCGCTGTATTGGCAGGCGCGAGCCGCTGTGCTGCGCGGAGTGTCACTGCGCTGGCGGCAGTAGGCTTGCCGCTTGCCGTGGCGTATAGAACTTGCGCCACGCAGTGACTTAAACCTACCGCGGCTACCCCTGCCAGCGGGACGACAAGCACCAGAGTTGCGAGACGCTGGCGCAGCTTACTACGCCGCACCTGCTTCGCACCGCTTTGCATCAGTTCTGCCTGCGATTGTGGTTGAGCGCTCTCAACCGGCTCCCCCCATTGCTTGCCGCCTGAATAGCCTAATGCCAGCCAACCAAGCCACACATAAATGACCCAACTGTATGCGAGGTCGAAGTCAATCAAACTGTGGGCTGCTATGGCGGTTGCAGCCATGCCCGCTGCCTGATAGCGGCGCCAGCCTTGCCATAGCACGACTGCCGCTAGTCCCATTGTCACCACCGTGCCAACGACGCCAATGTCCAGCAGCATATCAAATAAACTGCTATGTACTTCCTTGCCCACATACGGCTCGCTCTGGATAGATGAAAACTGCTGTCTCCAAGCGTCACCGCCACTTCCAAGCCAAGGATGCTCCTGCCACAATCGCCATGCATCCTTATAAAATAAAGTTCGAGCCGAGGCCGTCTCATAATGACCCGTTAAGCGATCACTCGCCTCATTTGGCATTACATATAACGCTGCACTTAGAACAACAGCTCCTATGCCTGCTAAAATAACTTTGATAAACCACGGCTCACTAACAGACTCCCTATCGCCGTCCTCCCTCCTCTTAGCCCTATTGCTCACTCCAACATAGAGCACATATGGCAACAACACGGCTCCCGCCATACATAAGAGAAATGGGAGCGCAATAAGGTGGCTCTGTTGCAGCCATAATGATGCAGTGGAAGCCAGCGCTAACAACGCCCAGCATCCATGCCACGCTGCCCAACCTATAAACCGGAGCCGGCTCCCCTTCGTAACGAGCAAACTTGCAAATACAATCGCAGCAGTAACTAGCCATGCGCCCCTTGATTCCGTCAGGCCAAGCACCGTTGCATGCAGCAGTAAGCAAACGGATTCCAACAGCCATGCCCGTCGAGTGATACCTAATTCATTGATCCGTCCTAAGTGATATAGTGCATATGCCCCCGCAAGCGCTCCAAGCGTATTCGGATATTGCAGCCAGCCGCCAAGACGAAAGCCTAACGCGGACAGTTCTTCGTTGGAACTGGACATCACACCTCCGTTATAGGGAATCCAGCCGTACAACATACAGAGGGAACCAAATGACATCACTATGCCAATTAATACTATTACAAGATGAAACTTCTGAACGGCTTGTCTGCACGTCAAAGAACCGTAGATGAGCAGAAGCCATATGCCAAAAGAACTCCATCGTATGATCTGCATCCAACTGCCATACACAGAGGCGGGTTCAAACAGCAAGGTTATCCCGTAACAAACCGCTGCTATGAGCGGAAACCATAACGGCCAAGGAAAAGCGCAACCTCTCAAGGACAGCATTATCCCTTTGCGCAAAATGTGGTATACGCCAACACCAATAAGCAGCACAGCTACAGGCAGCATGTGGTGGTCGTAGAACAAGCCTTGCTGGCATAACCCCGCGCCTAATACAATCCCCACTATCGCCCACAGGATAAGCGTCCTCGTTTCATGCATAGATAGATGAGCCGTTTTCGTTACCATTTTATTCAACCTTCTCATGACGCCGCCTCCCATCTCCCCTTATCTCCCCATCTAACTACTTCTTTATTTATGCTGCTCAGCTTATATAACCGTAGACTTGTTTCCTCTTTTATCTATTACTATTTTATGTTTGTTATATTCGTTTCTTATTCTTTATACTGCTGTACAGGCTGATCTGTTACAAGTAGCTTCGCTAAAGGGTATAGGGTGAGCACGTCAAAAAGACCACTCCATCGGAAACTACCGAGAAGCGGTCAATGCTAGTCTGACCAAATAGACGTAAAGGCTGCCTGGGTGGCTGTATCCTATTCCATCCTCTTTCTTATTGCTAATTTGCCCAGTCAAGCTCCGTGTTCACATATGTATTCATCTACAAGAGTGACAAGGCAAGCTTGGCTCGAATAAAGGTGTTATTTTCGGGACGCAAAATCCATCTTCGTATATCTGCTACATCGATTCCATTAGCACCGTTATGTTGATCAATTTCAGTAATTTGTTGAATGAGCACCTGTTTATCCAGCAGCTCCACTACTTGAACAAGTGATAAGCGATTAGAAGTAGGGTCCACATAGTATAATCCGTAATGCCCCGGTCCAAGCATTGGCTGCTGATTGACACTATCAATTCGGAACGTAACATCGGCTTGACCTGCTGCTACATATGCTTCTCGTCCACTTTTAACTGAACTATGCACAGCCTCAAACGGAGCCAGCCAATAACGCCCCGCTGACGTAACCGGTATACGCAGCCTATTTTCAACACCTTTATACTGTCCCGTGTATTCGCTGTCAGCTACAGCGTGAACTTCAACCGATACTTCTCCGATCGTTGATCCGCCGCGGCCGTCGTCTGCCTTGATTTTAATTTTGTCTGTACCGGTTGCAATTCCTTGCACGATCAACTCAGAGCCTTGTAGAGAAGCGTTCACAATCCCTTTGTTCTCTGTTCCTAAAAACGTATATGTAAGACTGTCCTGATCCGGATCTACAAAAAAGCTCGCCAACGGGATAGATGATGAGGAGCCTGCTACAATATGCCTCACATCACCTGGACCTGTATAACGCGGTTCCGTATTCATGGCAACCGTAAAGAAGTATGAGGCTTTGTTGCCAAGTCTATTTGTAGCTGTAATCGTGACGACCGTATGTGTGAATTTTGTCTGCTCTTTTATGACATAATATGCATCTACACCGTTAAACTCCGACCCCGCCAAGCCCAACGCCATACTCGAATCTTGAATATCAAAATTGTTCCTTCTATATTCAATCGTTGAATCATTTGGAAAAAGAACTTTAAGATCAATCAGCTTGCTTACTTGATTTGGTGCAAAATAATAATCGCTTAAATAATTCATGTTAATCGTCGAGGCAGCCAATGGCTGTGTTGGGTCCACCACCATAACCGCAAACTTCTCTACCTGAATACGCCCAGACGGGTCTCCCCACGCTATGGCTACTGCTGTAGATCCGATCTTGTTTCCTCGTACAATATACTGTTGGCGCTTGAGATCAACATCTACTGTTGCGATCGTCGGATCAGCATAGGTTACAGCATAAGTGACACCCGTTACTGTAGGGTTAACCGCCAGTACGTCGTTAAGCTTTACTGTCCTCGTATCCGTTATAACGGTATGAGGGAGAAGCATCCCTTGCGCCTCAACTGGCTTGGGCATCATCATCAAAGGGCATATCCATACTATTAAAAATAAAATAACAAACCATAAAGTACGACTGCTTCGCGCAAACATCCGTATGTATGCCTCCTCTAGTATGCCGTTATCGTACAACAATTCATTTGTCTAACCCCATTATACTATACAAACTGTGACAATCTGTAACCAACTGCATAATACATGTAACAATACAACCTCTATATGGACTTGTACTGCGTAATTGTTCGTGACACAATAAGTATGATGTAAGCAGATACCTTTATTAAACGTGAGGAGGAATGCCCTTGCAACCTTTTCGAATCTTTCCCATGAGCGAACAAGACGCAGAAGCCATCTGTAGTTGGCAATATGAACCGCCATACAACTTGTACAATTTTTTGCCTTGGGAGCAAATGAAAGCACTAGAAGTTGAGTTTGCTGATCCTGTCATTCGGGAAAGTCAATTTGCAGTAGTACGGGGTGCAGAGGACCAACTGGAAGGATTTGCGCAATTTTTCCCGTTAGAGGGTGTTACCCGTCTAGGGCTTGGCATGCACCCTGACAAATTAGGCTTTGGCAGAGGTAAATCGTTTGTGCAAACGATTGTGGAAGAGGCCATACGACGTCGACCAGAAGATGAAATCGATTTGGAAGTGCTTTGTTGGAACACTCGGGCTATACGCACATACGAACGTGCAGGCTTTCGTATTACAGATACGTATGAACGTCCAACACCTTCTGGCACAGGTCTGTTCCACTGTATGGTCTACGATCCTAATTAACGATGTATACGAAACAGCTGCTATTGGGACTAGAGAGAGCATCCAGGAAGTCCCCGCCTCGTAAATGACACGGAGCGAGTTACTCCCAACTTCCCCATACTCTTCTTTGATCCCTTAGCAACTACGTTCCTTAGACGAAACCGAAGCCAAATCCCGTTAAGGCAGGGCCACGACTTATATGAGCACTGCGCTCCACATTATAGCCCTGTACCCTTACAGGCACGTTAGCGAGACAAGCGAACGCCTTGTAGTCCTTGCTCCGCAATCAGATCATGCAAAGCGTCTTCCAGATAAGGAGCTGCCTGGAGAAAATCGCGGAATGCCGTGTACTGCTGCCAATTCGTCGGTATATCGCCTCCAGATGCACGCACCGCACGAATTAATATATTTTTAGGCGTATTCTCTATGTCGATAAATTCGAGCAATTGGGTCTGATACCCTACACAATCCAGCAGCTTCGCCCGCATCGCATCTGTTGCAAGCGCAGAGAAACGTTCCTTTAATATGCCGTGGCCAAGCAGCGGCTCCAACACTGGTGTGTCAATCTGCCGGAACAACTCATGCTGACAGCAAGGAACAGACAATATCACACTCGCTCCCCATCTGACCGCTTTGTTTAAAGCAGCGTCTGTAGCTGTATCACAAGCATGCAAGGTCACAACCATATCCACTGTGCTAGCTTTATCATACTGTGCAATATCGCCTACAGAGAATTGAAGTCCTTCATACTGTAGTCTGCGCGCCAGTGCCTCACAATGTGCAATCACATCTTCCTTCAAATCAAGTCCGTTGATCATCACATCACGTTCACACACCACATGTAAATAATGATAAAGAGCAAATGTTAAATAAGACTTTCCACAACCAAAATCAATAATCCGTATCGTACGGTCATTTGGTAAATGAGGCAAAATGTCAGCTACCATCTCCAAAAATCGGTTGATTTGCTTAAATTTATCGTATTTAGAAGCAAGCACTTTGCCCACATCGCTCATAATACCAAGCTCAATCAGAAACGGCACCGGAACGCCTTCTGCCAGTATGTATTGCTTTTTGCGATTATGGGACAAGTCAGCCTGCACCGACCTTGTCTGTTTTGTCCGTATATTTACTTTGTGCTTCTTGCTAATTAACACATGATGTTCAGCCTCTGTCGTTCGGAGTAAAGCTTGGCGAAAGTTGTGTTCAAGCAAGCTGAACAGTTTGTCTGCTGCCCTTTGTGCCGTCACATTTTCATGTGTAACCTTGTTGGCAAAATGATAAGTAATCTGCACCATAACCTCGCCACGCAGCTGGATGGGCTTAATCGTTGCTTTGACACAGCCTTCTTCCGGAGCAAGACGCACTTGGCTAAACACTGCTGAATGTAAAGTTCCTTCTTGTAAAATATGTTGAACTAACTGCTGTAATTGTTCCATCGTGATGTTACAACCTTTCAATCACATTACTGTGAACTCATTAGTTTTGTAGGGGTGTCGGCGAATGTTAGAGATCGTTAGTCAGCAGAATCGGACTCATTGGAGTGCTTCTTTTCCATCAACGTCTGTACGTCCTGTAGCCCTTGCTCCACCTCGTCACGAGGCAACTCACCTGCTTCCAGCTCATCGTCTGAAAGCTCCAACAGCCGTTCATACCAAGCTGCTGCCCTTGGCAAGCGTGCTTCATCACCCGTCATCCACTCATATAAAGCATTTTCTGCTTCTGCATAACGCTGGTCCTGATCATGCCATCTCCAGATCCGCTCCAGCAGCGAGGCATCCAGATGATAGGGGGCCAACTTAGCGCTTAACTTTTGTACGACATCCATAACAGGAAGCAAGCTTCGATTGCTGCCATGCAGCATCGCTTCAACAAGCAGTACATAAACTTTCATTAGACGCTGGATATGATTTGCATCAGCGGCCTCTATGCCATCATGAGATGACGAACTTCGCTGTAGATCATACTCCAATTCAGCCCGCTCCAGCATAATAATAGCCAATGCCTGTAGCTCGTCCGACTGTAAATTGCCATGTCGATGGAACAACTTAATGATATCGTCAGGTGACAACGAATCTGTCAACTTGCCATTCAAGCGGAACTTACGCTCCAGCAGTTCGTCCCATTCCAGTAACAGCTCCGCCTTTTGTTTCTGCTCCTTTAAGCCCAATGTACGGGCAATCATAGCTGTCATCTCTTGAATCAGTCGTACCAGATAATCACGTTGATACATCTCATGCCTCCTATAGTAACATACCATGATAGCACTGCTGAAATGGTCCATATTTACGTATCCATATGGGACTAGAAGTGTTATTGCGACACTACTCATCACATTTTAATTACGCTCATCATACAAGCCTTTAATATTATAATAACGAGCCACCTTATCGGTAAACTTCTTTATAAGTCACTCTGAATACAAGACCAGATTCATATGACATACACGCAGCGGGCCTTATGAATGATGGCAGCCTGCCTCCCCTTTCTCCCCACCTTCTCCTTCATGCCTCATGTGATAATAACGTTACATTCAGCAGCCAGCCAAGCACTTCCTGCAATACCCTCGTATTTAGCGTGTACCATATATGTTGGCCTCTCCGTTCATCTACAATAAGATGGGCTTGCTTCAACACATTTAGATGATGCGAAATGCTAGGCTTGGATATATGGAATTGGTCAGCAATTTCCCCCGCACTTCTATGACGCTCTGTTAGCAACGTTATAATCTGACGTCTTGTCGGGTCTGCCAATGCTTTAAACGCATCGTTCATTTCTGCCTCCATCATAGTATCCTCTTATTTAGAAGTTTATCTAAATATAAAGCCGATTATACCGAAAAAAAGCACCCCCTACAAATAGAAGGCACTCTCACTTGTTTACGTATGCGTAATCTTTATTTTGTGCACAAAAGAAGATACTATTTGATTCAATTCTTCTGGTGTTTCCATCATTCCCATATGACCAGCATCCTCGATGACTGCTTGTGTCACGTTACTCCCCGCCGTCGTGAACAGCCGCTCAGGCTTCACCTTCTGATCCTGTCTGCCCGCTACAAGCAGCAGTGGGAGTTTGGTCGCGGCCATCACGGCTGTGCGATCTTCACGCTCACGCATCGCCAGTGCCGCGCCAATCGCACCTTGAGGCGGCGTGTGGTACCCAATCGCCTTTGCAAGCCGAATTTCATCTTCTACTCGTTCCAACCTGTCCTGATTAAACAAGGACGGAACCAACTGGTCGATAAAAGGGACGATACCATGAGCCCGAATATCTTCTACCGCCTTTAAGCGCCCCTGCTTTACCTCATCAGAATCCGCATAGCCTGTTGAATGGATCAGGCCAAATCCAAGCAAACGCTCACTGAATCGTTGCGCAAAAGACAATGCAATGTAGCCTCCAAGCGAATGCCCCAACAAAATAAATTGTTCTAAATGAAGCTTGTCTGCCATTTGAAAAATATCATCGGCCATCTGTTCAATCGTGTACGCTCCATTAGGTGCATAGGACTTTCCATGTCCTCGCAAGTCCGGAGTAATGACACGATAGCGCTCACTAAGCAGTGGCACGACAGAGTGCCAATAGTCGGAGCTGCCGCAATAACCATGCAGCAGCACTATAGGCACTCCTGCACCTTGTTCCTTTACTTCCATGTGAAATCTGTCTGTCAGTTCAATTTTTGCCATCATAACCCCTCACTTTGCTTCATCGTGTTATGCTAATTCGCTTCGTTATATGCCTTCTGCATGAAATGCACAAAAAAATTTCACATTTTGCACAACGAACGATTCTATCAACCGCCGTCCGCTCATAGATATACACTACACTATATTACACAGGCAACATCTACTTGAAACGCTGCTTATTCATTCCAACAGTCGTCCACTCATCTTATATGTCTCCCTAAATCGAAAGGGGGTGATGGTGATGAAGGATATCGAACTGTTCTTAGGCTCTTGTATGTTTATGATTGGTCTGATTCAACTCATCATTCAATTAAATGAACGTCGTAAAAAGTAATCCGCTCCTTAACGGAACGGATCGCACAAAGTAACCGGTATATCGTCAGGAGTCGGATGCCCCACATCCGGCTCTTTTGCTGTGGTCCGGCTTATGCCCACAACTTCATATTATGGAACGATGTTAAAATTTATGACTGCAATGGGGCACAAAATGCTGCACAGATTGCATCTGCAATGTCTTGCGCCATTAACAACACCGTATGCAGTGAAGTCGTCTGCAAAGTCCAATAAGGCTTGGGTCCCTGTTCATTAACGACAGCTGCCACGCTATAATGACCAACTGCCGGCAAGCCTTTGCCCACGGATTGGGCGGGCTGAAGAGGTTGATTGCCCACAAGATAATACCCGACTGTGGCAGGCTGGCCTAAACATGCATCTATCGCCACAACAAGCTTGTCTTCCGGGATCGTAGTTATTCGCTCTTTCAAGTTAGAAGCATCACAGGGCAGCTCCAACGTTCCTATAACGTCGCTAATACCACGACGCATTAATTCTGAGCCGACAAGAGGTCCTAATGCATCCCCTGTTGAACGATCTGTCCCGATGCACACGAAAGTTAATTGGTCTAATGAATGCTGTGCAGCCATTTGTCGAAAAAAACTCCGCAGTTGCTCTTGATTGCTTTTCTTCAGCTTCGGCCTGCGAATCGTATCCGATAAGATAAGCTCCTGCATACATGCACTCCATTTCCTCTAAGCAGATATTGGCCTTATTGTACTTGAAGTCCTGTACGTTGTCACTCCACAGGTTGATTGAAAGACGTTTAGTTTTCATGGAACTCATGTTACAATACGTTCAGCATATCGGGACGAACCGATTGAAAGATAACATGAACAGTGGAATTCAAGGAGGAATAAGGTAATGAGTCAAGCTAACAATTCGCAGGCACAGGTTGAAGCGATGATCGAAGACATAAAAGGACGATTGAAGATGGCAACTGCCGCAGCTATGCAAGCTTCCGCATTTTCTGTGGAGCAATATGACGACATTAAAGACATTCATGACATTGTGATGAGCAAATCAAATTTTAGTATTAGCGAAATGGAAGCACTCGTTTCAGAACTTGGCAAACTGCGCCGCTCCTAATGGAACGCCTCCTCATGATGAACAATGCCCTGAGCTCTTCTTGTCGTAACTACGATAAGCGGAGGTCAGGGCATTGCTATTTCAGTAAAGCATCGCATGATTTAATCTATAACACGTACACCACAAATTTTGTGTTAACCTCTTATCCGATCAAGCTCCGTACGTATCCTTTTGACTCGTTCAGGATCAAGCGGCATTAATGCTTTGCCCCCTTGCCTCACTGTGGATCCGACGTGAACGTGAGTGATCTTTGTATGAGCTGCAAAGTCTGCAATATGATCCAAGGTTAATCCCGCACCCGCCATAATATGCAGACCTGTTTCCAAGGCTGCATCGTGCATCTGCTCAATCATATGCTTACCTTCCGGTGCTGTCTCGGCACCACCAGAAGTCAAAATGTCTGTGATGGAAGGATAACGTTTAATGATAGCTAAAGCTTCCATAACGTCGCTTGCTTCATCTATCGCACGATGAAAGGTTAACTTCATGTCTCCTGCAGCCGTGATCACTTGCTTCAGCAGATGCTCATCAACTTGTCCAGTCTCCGTTAGAGCCCCGAACACGATCGCTTCACCGCCCACGGCACGTATATGCTCAATGTCTTTTAGCATGGTCGCAATATCATCATCATCGTACACGAAAGATCTGGCATGAGGTCTCACCATAATACGAACAGGAATCGCGGATAGCTGCACAGCTTGCTCGACTAACGCTAGGCTAGGTGTAAGACCCCCTTCGGCTATTCCCATAATGAGCTCGATCCGATCCGCCCCACTGTGTTGGGCCGCACGAACATCACTTAACGTGGTTGCAATAACTTCTAAATGAATGCGGGATTGATCAGTACTCATCTTCTACTTCCTCCCTTGGTTGCATTTATCTTTATAAGTTCAATTGAAATACGGCTTTGCGATCTCCTACTACAACCCCTTGATCATTAATAATTTCAGGTGGGAATGCCTCTTTGAGACGCTGAATGGTGTCGCTACTCTTATAGCCTATTTGCTCCAATATGGATGTTATCACATAAGCACATTCCTCGTCCGAACCGTCAGCAATCTTGATTGCAAAGCCCAGTTGCTCTTCACGAAGGGCAAATCCAAATATTCCTTTGAAACCGCCCTTAGCTACGATGTTTGTGTCTTCCATCAGCACAGAATCCAGCCTTCCTGTTCCCCCAACAAGAAGAGGATACTTGATCATGGCATTCTGGATACGCTGCACAGCTTGTCGTGTCGAATCATCCTTAATGAATTCGGGACAAGCTAAATGTAAATAAGACTTTGCGATTGCTGGTAGAGGCAGCGCATACACTGGGAAGCCACACCCATCTGTGCCAATTCCCATCTCTGCGACGGTCGCGCCAGAAAGTTCACAAATGATGGCTGTAATTTCTTGTTGGGCGGGGTGATTAGGATCGGTATAGGATGCTTTGTCATATCCTGCATGCTGACACCATGACAATACGCCAAAGTGCTTGCCAGCGCAATTATGGAACCTCCGTTCCCGTTCGCCCCCCTCACGCAGCCAATGTTCCTTTGTAGGCTCGTGCAAAGGGAGGGACAGATTACAAACGAGGTCGCTTTGGATCAAGCCGGTTCTTTCCATGATGGCATGCATCGTATCCATATGAAAGGATTCACCGCGATGAGATGACATCATAAGTGCCAACTCTCGATCTGTCAGTCCGAAATGCTCTAACGTACCGCTTTTGACTACCGGAATCACTTGGAACGGTTTTCCAGCAGATCGCAAGAAGCGAGGGCTTTCCATGTCCCCTAACGCATAACGAACGCTCCCGTCTTTGCCTACTCCGCATATTGCCCCTCTATGTTCACATTCAAGCCAATTATTGCGAGTTTCTTCAATTAATCGTTCATTCATGCCGATTTCTCCCTCATAAACAAGTGATACTTATGTGTAAATTATAACGAAACCAGAACCGAATTCCTAACGTAAGTTTCATATTAGTTAAATCATTAAAAATACCTGTCTAATTAACCAATGGTATTTTAATCAAAAAGGCGAAGAAACAAATTAAAGGAGTGTACGTTTGACCATGTCCAACTCAACATCTACGAACAGCCGAGCAGTTAATTATACCGTCAGCCTCATATGGGGCTTTGTTCTCGTTCCGCCGCTCTTGCTGATATTAGGCTGGATAACTAAAGGCGTAATGAGTAACGACTTTCACCGCGTCGATACTGCGGTTACTGATTTCCTACGACAAGGGTCAAGCCCTCTATTAACCAAAGTCGTTGTCTTTTTTACGCATTTTGCTTCGAGCCACATCATTATTCCACTCGCGATTTTGCTTGCGTTATGGTTTGCGTTTAGTAAAAAGCTGTACATGCATGCCATTACGCTGCTTATTGCCCTTACGGGAAGCTATCTCCTAAATGAAGGAATGAAAGCGTGGCTGCAACGTGCACGCCCTGAATGGGAGCATTGGGTAGCTGCTACCGGGTACAGCTTTCCAAGCGGGCATGCTATGGTTTCGACTGCTTTTTATGGGATGCTGACATACATTATCGTGCGTATTTGTCGGGCAGCAGGCAAACCGTCTGCCTATATAGGAGTAGCAGGAGCATTACTCATCGTTGCTATCGGATTAAGCCGCGTCTATTTGGGTGTTCATTATATTACAGATGTGTCAGCAGGATTTGTGGCGGGTGGCATCTGGCTAATTGCTTGCATGTACGCACTTGGATGGATGACTCGAGAAAAATAAGTGTTCTCCTTCATAGTCATTCGATAACACATTTGTTATCATAAGAGTGATTCAAAGCTCGCTAATAAGTTTATATGTTCATTAACTACTGTTATACAAAGGAGATCATTACGATGACAACACAACATTCTTCCGTAAATGAAACATGCGATACAAGAGGATGTTCCACTTTTGCCAAAGGGGTTCTCATTGGCGGCCTTATTGGTGCGGCAGCAGCCCTATTGTTGGCGCCGAAATCAGGACGTGAATTACGTTCTGACATTAGTGATAAGGCACACGATGTATCTGATAAGACGAAGGAAGTAGCAATTGATCTAAGCTCAAAAGCAGCAACGGCGGTCAAAACTGTAGGCGCTAAAGCAGAAGCTGTTGTCACTGGCGTCAAAGAAGCATCCGCTAACATTGTTACACAAGTAAAAGATGTAACGATTGATGCTGCAAATCAAGTCAAGGAAGCTTCTGTTGACATCGCAGAAGAAGTAGTTGAGCAATTAAAGAAAGACTAGGCTTATTTAGGGAATACGTAAGCGTAAGCACGTTAGTGCTTGCTGCAAATAGTAACGCGATCCTCAACCCAAGCTGAGCGCTCATAAAGTGCTCTCTTGGGTTGATGTATGTTTAAGGGGTAATGATGGCACCTTAAGAACGGTGCGGTTTCATTTGTAGAATTGAACAAGCAGTTTGTTAATTTGAACAAAAACGAGGTTCACATTTTAGAATTCTAAACGAAGATATAAAGCGCTTACATTGTTATACTGAGGGTACATCAACTGATGAACCTAACTTGAACAAGGGGGCTTACCTCAATGATTATTGGCGTACCTAAAGAAATCAAGAACAATGAAAATCGCGTAGCAATCACTCCTGCTGGTGTTATGGCTTTTAAAAAAGCTGGACACACTGTTCTTGTCGAGCACGAAGCAGGTCTTGGCAGCGGCTTTACAAACGAAGATTATATCCGTGTAGGCGCTGAAATTGTCGCAGAAGCTAAAGACGCGTGGGCAGCCGAAATGGTAATAAAGGTTAAAGAACCATTGTCTTCCGAGTATGGGTACTTCAGAGAAGGACTTATTTTATTCACTTATTTACACTTAGCAGCAGAGCCTGAATTAACGAAAGCTCTTGTCGATAAAGGCGTAACTGCCATAGCTTATGAAACTGTACAAGTAGGTCGCACACTGCCACTATTAACACCGATGAGTGAAGTTGCAGGACGCATGTCCGCTCAAATCGGAGCACAATTTTTAGAAAAGCCGCACGGCGGAATGGGTATTCTGCTTGGAGGCGTACCAGGGGTAAAACGTGGTAAAGTAACGGTAATCGGTGGTGGCGTCGTAGGCACAAACGCTGCTAAAATTGCAGCCGGTCTAGGAGCAGACGTCACGATTATGGATATGAATCCAGATCGCCTTCGTCAATTGGACGATATTTTCGATAAGAGCGTTCATACATTGATGTCCAACCCGCTTAACATCGCAGAAGCGGTGCAGGAATCTGATCTTGTTATCGGCGCGGTGCTAATCCCGGGAGCTAAAGCACCTAAGCTTGTGACGGAAGACATGATTAAGTCGATGAAACCAGGTTCTGTAGTCGTTGACGTAGCCATCGACCAAGGCGGCATCATCGAAACAGTAGATCGGATTACAACACATGACAACCCAACTTATGTGAAGCATGGTGTTGTACACTATGCCGTAGCTAACATGCCTGGTGCAGTGCCTCGTACATCTACGATTGCACTCACAAACGTAACGATTCCTTACGCGCTTCAATTGGCAAACAAAGGAGTTCACAAAGCGCTTGAGGAAAACCAAGCACTTATGCTTGGCCTTAATACAGCTTCTGGCTCTGTAACTTATGAAGCAGTAGCTCGTGATCTTGGTTATGACTACGTGCCAGCACAGGATGCCCTCAAGAAAGCACCTGCACACGCTTAAGCTTAAAGAGTATACAGATATATAGAAAACACGTCATTTTAATACGTGCAAAGAAAATGGATGCGCAAAGTTTTGCGACAACAATGCAGATAAATAGATAAAGAGACATAAACTGCACTAAAACAATCTATATTCCATAAGGATGTCCAAAATGGTTGAACGTATGGTTCCACAAATCAAACGTTCTCGATCGGATTATAATAGCAGCCCCGTTGCGTATATTTAATTGCGCAGCGGGGCTGCTTTATGTGTTTATTTTTAAATGGTCTTCATACTATTAGTGGATGGTGCGCTTAACACAAAGTATAGTCAGGACAGATGAACCCGTACTTTTAACCAGTAAGTGCAGAACGTTACATATATTTAATGTACAGCTCAGCACGGATCTATTCCTTTATCATTAACGTATACCACCGCACAGTCACCCTAATAAGAACCACGTCAGATAATTAACTTAGGATGATTAACGTAATAGTCGTAACCGCGGTTACGACACAGGCTGCACATACGTCACACGGACGCTTTAGCTCACCTGATCATCCTCTCGAAACCTTCTACACATCCCAAGCACGTACAGGGCGTTCCTACAATACAATACAATACAACAACTTTAACAACAGGTGCCTTCATTCCCCTCACCAGCACTGCACAATAAGGGAGGATGAACGATTGCAGATCATATGAACTTCTAAAACAAAAATAAGAGCTGTCAAAACAAAAAAACTGCTCGACCAGTCTATGCAGACCAGAAGAGCAGTACTTAATCATGCAACCGTGTAACCTAATCGTTCGCTTCCCTGCTATTCGTTTGATGCTCTTAGTGAATCCTCCACGCTGTCGCCTTTCTGTAAGTGGCTGTGGCGTCTGGAGTAACCAAAGTATACAATTACACCTAGCAGCAGCCAAATGCCAAAGTACAACCAAGTTTGAAGTGGCAAATTCACCATTAAGAACAGACAGCAACCTACCGAAATGATCGGAAGCAATGGTACTAATGGTACTTTGAAGCCACGCTGCATGTTTGGATGTGTCTTACGCAAAATCATAACGGTGACACCAACCATCGCAAAGGTGAGCAAAGCTCCAATGTTAGCCAAGTTGGACAATTCTTTCAGATCGATAAAGCCTGAAACGAAGGCACTCACGAGTCCGGTCAGCCATACAGCTGTAGTCGGAGCTTCCTTCTTATTCATTTTCGCGAACATTTTTGGAATAAGCCCATCACGACTCATAGAGTAAAATACACGGGTAGTTGCGTAAATGTACGCGAACACAACGGCCATAATCCCGATGATGGCACCAGCAGCGATTACACCTGCTACTGCATCTTGTCCAACAACGTGCAGCACGTGTGCCATAGCTTCAGGCACGTTTAATTCCGTATAAGGCACCATACCTGTCATTACTAAACATACAACAACGTAAATCAAGGTACAAACGCCGAGCGAGGTAATAATACCGATAGGCAGATCCCGCTGCGGATTTTTCACTTCTTCGGCTGATGTCGATAACGCATCGAATCCTAAAAAGGCAAAGAACACGGCTGCCGCACCAGACATTACACCTTCAAAGCCGTAAGGCATAAATGGAGTCCAGTTAGAAGGCTTAACGTAAAACACGCCAACTACGATAAACAGGAGAATAACACCAAGCTTAATGGCGACCATAATGTTATTTACCTTCTTGCTCTCTTTTGTACCACGTGAAAGCAGCCAAGTAATAAACATAATGATCATCATGGATGGCAGGTTAACCAGTCCGCCTTGACTCGGAATCGTAATTAACTCTTTTGGCAAATCAAGCCCAAAGCCAGATAAAAAGTTATTCAGATATCCGGTCCAACCACTGGCCACTGCCGAGGTGGTTACCACATAGACGGACAATAGTGTCCAACCCATCAGATGAGCGACAAATTCACCGATTGTGGCGTACGAATAAGTGTAAACGCTTCCACTAACCGGAATTGCAGATGATATTTCCGCATAACATAGTGCTGCGAATCCACACACAATCGCCGCCATAATAAACGAAAAGATGACGGCTGGACCAGCGTCACGGGCAGCTACAAGCCCTGTTAATACAAGTACGCCTGTCCCAATAACTGCTCCAATACCAAGAAGCGTTAAATCCATTGCACCTAATGACTTCGTGACGCTTTTGCTCTTGCTTTGCAACAGCATCTGCTCTACATTTTTCTTCCTAAATAGTTCTGCCATCTAGGTCACTCCTCACTAGACGCCAAAACGTCAACTTTACGGTTCCACATTATTATTTTACCATGTCACGGTTTATATGCGCAGCACGCAATTATTGGAAACGATTACATTTCTGTGACACCTTACGTTTTTTTACGATTACCACGTGTCTTTTTCTTGGGTTACCCTGTCGTTCACTAGCTTGATCGTTAGCTAAGCATCTCTTCTAGTCCAATTTAGTCCAATTCAAATAGGACAAACCTGCACCAACTATACGGTACACATTTGCCCTTAATCTTTACATGTCCATTTCATTATAAATCCCTAGCCATCATTATCTGCTTCAGCTTCTCCGTTGCCCTTCTCTGAATACGAGAGACACTCATCTGCGAAATACCAAGCTGCTCTGCTGCCGTTCGCTGCGATAAGCCTTGCTCAAATACAAGCTGCAGTACTTGCATTTCCTCCTGCTGCAACTCCTTCATCGCTTCGAGCAGATCCATCTTACGTTCTACAGCGTCGTAATCATTTACGTCTGAACTGATTAGTTCGCCCAGCGTGGCTGCACTCTCCTCTTGAGACAGTGGGGTGTCGAGTGAGACATAATGATAGCACTCTCGACCTGCCAATACTTCCAACGTTTCTTCTACCGTCAGCTCCAATTGCTCCGCAATTTCCTCTATGCTAGGTGAGCGTTCAAGCTTTACGGTGAGCAAATCAATCGTTTGCTGCACCAAAGCACCCTTTTCTTTAATTCGCCTTGGCACTTGGATGTACCAAGACTTATCCCTTAAATAATTTTTCATATGACCAATCATACTTTTCATGGCATAAGCCTCAAAAGGGACACCCAATACGTGATCAAACTGGTTTAGCAGACGGATAAGCGCCATATTGCCAACCTGCATCAAATCTTCATAGAGGTCTGGACGATTACGCGATATTTTTCCAGCAGCCATCTTCACCATAGGCTCGTACTTCTGAATTAAAATAGTAGCTGTATCGTTATCTTTGGTGGCTTGATATTGGCGGATGAGATCATTAGCGGAATGGGACTGGGGAAGTAGGCTCATCGCAGTTCCTCGCTAAACTGCTGGATACGTTTCTTCATGCGTACTTCCGTACCGCGCCCCTCTATGCTGACAACCTCCACTTCATCCATGAGTGCCTGCATTAAGTAGAAACCAAGTCCTCCTGCTTCCACTTCATCAATTGACTTATCGTGCCACCCCAACAGTTCCTGCGTCTCTTGCTCCGCACGAAAGCTGCTGCCCTCATCACGAATCGTCAAACCAAGCTCGTTGCTCCCAATGTCAAATACGATATCCACCATACCGCCATCCTGGTTGTATGCATATAACACAGCGTTATTACAAGCTTCCGACACTGCCACTTTCATATCCTCGATCTCTTCGTAACAAAATCCAATTTTGCTGGCAATCCCATATAACGTTAAACGAACCAAATCGACATAGTCAGCTTGCGCAGGCAGCGTTAATCTGACCTGCTGCTGTATTTTGCTATCAGTCATGATTCATGTCCTTTCAATTATCATTTTCAAGTCCTTACTGGCTAGACGTTAAAAACTTCGAAATGCCTGTCATATCAAACAGCTTTTGAACCTGAGACGGAATATGCTCCACGAAAAATGGTGCTTCTGCGGCTTTGCGTACTTTGACAATGGAAATGAGAATGCCAATGCCTGTGCTATCAATGTACGTAAGCTTGGATAAATCTAGTGTAAGCTGATTTGTTGAATCAGTTACTAGCGGCTCCATAAACGAACGAAACTCGCCAGAAGCAGCCAAATCCAAATCACCTTGGAGTTGAATCGTAATTTGCTGCCCATCTTGATGTGTTACGACTGCAAAATGGTTTGTGCTCATATAGTCCTCTCCCATTATTCCACTCATTTTATGAAGAAATGATATACCTGCTTAGCTAGTAAAGTATGTTGATTCTACGCTTCGTTCCCTATTACCCTGTTGTTGAAACGCTGAAACATTAAAATTCAAAATGATTGTCATCCGCAAATATGGATGCTATTCTCTCTCATTGCTCCAATTTACCCAAAACAACTGTAAATTGAAACATCGCGCCACGATCAAGCGCATACGCAGCAATATCACCTTGCATCATCTGCACTATAGATTTGCTAATGGCAAGGCCTAAACCACTGCCACCATAACGACGATTCATAGAGGAATCAAGCTGTGAGAACGGCTGAAATAATGCATTCATCTTATCAACCGGTATTCCAATGCCGGTGTCCTGAACTTCAATTCTCAACCGACAAGTGTGATCGTCTTTGTGATCTGGAACCACTTCGATGCGAATACAAATCTCACCGTCATCCGTAAATTTGATCGCGTTACCCACTAGATTAATGAGCACCTGACGCAGCCGAATCATATCACCAAGCAAACAAGCCGGAACGTCCTGCTTTATATCCACAGTGCATGTTAAATGTCGCTTGCTCATCTCCGCTGTAAACAATTCCAGCACTTCCTGAATCAAAGCCTTAAGGTCGAACGGATACTCTTCGAGTTCTAGCTTGCCGGACTCCATTTTAGTAAAATCCAAAATGTTGTTGATTGTCTTCATTAACGAATCCGCACTTTTTCGAATCATCTCCGCATAATTGCGCTGTTCCAGACTCATCTCTGTATCTTGCAGCAGATCAGCCATTCCAATCACACCATTTAGCGGAGTCCGAATCTCATGGCTCATCACGGCCAGAAATTGCGTTCTGGCCAGCGCTGCTCGTTCTGCTTCTTCCTTTGCCAGTGCTAACTCGCGATTTATTCGTTCCAATTCCAGTGTTTTTTGATGCAGCAGCATTTTCTGGGACTTCAAACGCTTCTGCGCAAGGAAAATACCCACAAAGCTCTGAATTTTGGACCGTAAAATGTGCGGTACAAAAGGCTTGACCATATAATCAACGCCGCCTGCTGAATAGCCTGCAAACAGATGCTCAGACTCCTTGTAGTTAGCCGAAATAAAAATAATCGGAATATGCTGTGTCTTCTCCCTCGCTTTAATCCACTTGGCTGTCTCAATGCCATCCATGCCTGGCATCTGCACATCAAGCACAATGACGGCGAACTCCTCTTTCATGAGATGCCTCAATGCTTCTTCTCCTGAGGTCGCCTTAATGAGCCGATAGTTCTCTTCCGAGAGCACCGCCTCCAAGGCGAGCAAGTTCTCCGGACGATCATCGACCAATAGAATGTTAATAGGTTCTAACGTAGGCATGTTGCCTCCTCGATCGGTTAGCGAATTTTTCGATATATTTTCTCTACACGGTCTACTTCCTCATAATGCGACTCACAGTCTGTAAAATGGATCGATTCTTTGGACCCTAGCACCAACACTCCTAATGGAGCTAGACTCTCGCAAAACAACCGATGGACCCGGTCCCGCAGCGCATCATTAAAATAAATCATGACATTCCGGCAAAGAATAACGTTAAATTCATTAAACGACATATCTGTAGCTAAATTGTGATCTGAAAATATAATATTTTTGCGTAAAGATGGATGAAAGATTACGCTGCCGTCCTCCGCTGCGTTGTAATATTCGGAAAAGGATCGCTTTCCACCAGCCTCCAAATAATTAGTCGTATACAGGCGCATCTTATCTAAGGAACAACGGCCTTCCTTCGCTTTTTGCAGCACAACAGGGTTCATATCAGTCGCATACAATCTGGCTTTCTCGTACAGTCCTTCCTCCTGCAACAGAATGGCCATCGAATAGACTTCCTCCCCTGTTGAGCAGCCCGCATGCCATATGCGAATGTAAGGATAAGTCCGTAACAGAGGTACCACTTTATCACGGAAAGCCGCATACATTTTAGGATCACGAAACATCTCCGTAACAGGGATCGAAAGCGTATGAACCAAGCGCTGCACATAATCGCGATTGTACAGCACTTTCCCTTGAAGTTCTGATATTGAGGCCAACTGTTCAGCGTATACCTGATGCCAAATTCGACGCTTCAAAGAGGGATACGCATAATCTCGAAAGTCGTAGCCATAAACTTTGTACATTCCCTCTAACAACAATTCAATCTCAATACGTTCGCGATCAGCATCGCCGTGTCTACGCATGTCCTGCGCGGATACTTGATCAGATTCATGCTCGTCCATGCTCGACTTCCTTTCCGATTCCTCTACGTCTGTATGGCCTTTTGATTAATGCTAGGTGTTGTACAGCCATACTCTCATTAGAGACAGCAGTTGCTCGGTTTGGAACGGCTTGCTGACATAATCAGATGCCCCCGCCTCAATGCATTTATTACGATCTTCCTTCATCGCTTTGGCTGTAAGTGCAATAATCGGCAGCTTTTCAAATGCAGGCATTTGGCGAATTTGCCGCATCGCTTCGTAACCGTCCATCTCCGGCATCATCATGTCCATCAGGACGATATCAAAGGTAGGGTTTCGTTGCAAAGCTGCCAAAGCCTCCACTCCATTTTCTGCATACTCAATCACCATATCAAATTGCTCAAGTACGCTCGACAATGCAAATACATTCCGTACATCATCATCTACTAGCAATACGCTTTTACCAGATAACAACTGATCCTTTGGCTCTATCGCCTGTTCAGGCTGATAAAACTTATCCTCTTCTAATTCGACGCGATTCAAGAGCAGCATCGTCTCTTGCAGCAGACGCTCCGGCGACTTCACGTTTTTGATAATAATACTTTGTACGCGCTTGCGCAGTTCAAGCTCTTCTTTGTGATCTAACGACTTGCCTGTATAAATGATAATAGGCAGATGCGCAAGCTCCGGCAGCGTCTGTGCCATATGCTCGATCAGTTGAAAGCCCGTCATATCGGGCAGCATCAGATCAAGCACCATGCCGTCTATCTTCTCTTGTGCAAGGTATTGTAACGCCTCTGATCCCGTAGATACAGCGGTCACAGTCACATTGGCTCCTTCAATAAGAGCAATCATCGATTGCCGCTGCGGACCATCATCTTCCACAATCAGAAGCCGCCTGCGTTCGAACATCCACGGCCGTACCTGAGCAAGTTGGGGGTTGCCAGCAAAATTCTCCTGCTTCTTTGCATAGCTGGCCGCCACCTCGGACAGCATCTGTATCTGTGGAAGCCTTACACTCTCCTTTTCACCCGACACGCCGTCCTCGATCTGCTTTGCCACCTCTCGAACCAACTGCTCGATCTCGGACAAGTGGCTGTTGTCCGCCATAGTTGGCAGATGGGCTAATTGCTCTACCTCCGTATACATCGGCAGCAGCAACGTAAACAGGCTACCTTCCCCTACTGTGCTGCTAACTGTCAAGCTGCCACCCAAAAGACGGGCCAGCTCTCTGCTAATCGATAATCCTAAGCCAGCACCACCGTATTTGCGGCTTGTCGTACCGTCCAACTGCTGAAACGCTTCAAATATAAGTCGAAGCTTCTCCTGCGGAATGCCGATACCGGTATCTTTCACCTGAATAGCCAAAAATGCGGGCGATTCTTCACCCTCATTGGCATCCATATCCAAGGAAGGTGCTATCAATAGCTCAACACTACCCGAATTCGTAAACTTAAAAGCATTCGACAATAAGTTTCGGACAATTTGCTTTAATCGAACGGAATCTGTGTAAATAGATGCCGGCAGCCCCTCTGCAACGTGCAGGTGGAATGTAATTCCTTTCTGTGAGGCAATCGGCTCAAAGCTATCATACATAAAGCTAGTTATTTCTTGAATATGCATTTGTTCGTAATCAAGCTGCATTTTTCCCGCGTCTATTTTGCTTAAATCTAAAATTTCATCAATCATCTTTAACAGATCCGCCCCAGACATATGAATCGTCCGCGCATATTCAACTTGTTTCTCTAGCAAATTGCCTTCCTTGTTCTCGCCTAACAACTGCGAGAGAACGAGCAAACTATTCAGAGGCGTCCGCAATTCGTGAGACATATTGGCTAGAAACTCTGACTTGTACTTGGACGCAAGCGCCAATTGCAGCGTCTGGCGCTCCAATGTCGTACGCGCGCGTTCCAACTCCTCGTTCTTCTCTTGCGTGCTCAGCATAGTCTCTTCCAGCGCTCTAGTCTTAGCAATCAACTCTGTATTGTAATGCTCCAGTTCCTCCTGCTGCCGCTGTAGAAGCTCTTCCGAACGCTTGAGCGCCTCCGTCTGCGCTTCTAAGTGCTCATTCGAACGACGCAGTTCTTCTTGCTGCGTCATTAATTCCTCTGATTGGCACTGGAGTTCCTCTGTCAGAGCTTGAGAATCTCGCAAAAGCTCTTCTACACGCATCTTACCTGATATCGTATGGATAATGACTCCTAAATTGATCATCAGTTGTTCGAGCAGCTTATACTGTATATCTGTTAGCGGCTTCAACGACGCCAATTCGACAACACCAAGCACCCGCTGCTCAAATGTGATCGGGTAAAAAACTAACTCCATTGGTGCTGCTTCACATACACCAGATTGAATCCGCAAAGAGCAATCTACCATATCATGAATAACAATCGGGCGTTCATCAGCGGCGCACTGTCCGACTAGACCTTCCCCAATGGCAAAGCTGTGCTCAGCTTCCAATTGATGCACAGACGCATAAGACCCATACAGGCGCAGCTTATTGGATTCTTTGGCATCATCACGAATATAAAGTGCACCGTACTGAGCGCCTAGAATGGGGGTGAATTCGTTTATAAACGTCTGTCCAACTTGCTGTAAAGTTGTCACTCCGTGTAACAAGTCCGTTACTTTTGCCATGTTGCTATCGATCCAGGCTTGCTGTTCTTGCTCTAATTGAAACTGCTCTTCGATCTTTTTACGTTGCTCCAGATCAGAAACCATAGACTTAAATACCTCAATGACTTCACCAATCTCATCATTGGTATATGCCTTCATCTTACGGATAATAGCTGTGCGGCCACGAGAAAGACTGCGGATCATCAACGCCATCGTGTTCAAATTACGAGTTACTCCTGGAATAACCCATAACATAACACCAACGCTTAAAATGATGCCTAATCCCATCATTCCTATCGTCCAAGCGATAGACTGCTCATACAGCTGTTGAGATTTACGAAGCTGGTCATCCATCATCATTTCATGATAGCTGGCCAGACTGTTTAAATCCTCCTGGAGTTTCTTCAAATAGGGCAGCCCAACACTATTCCTCAGCTCGTTGGCTTGTGCCACTTGGTTAGATGCACTCAACCGCTCCGCTTCTTCCACAAACACCATATAATTCGCCCACGACCGGTTCACTTGCGAAATGTTTTCCTTTTCCTGAACGGTGAGGACGGTGTTCTCCAGCAATTGAAGCGCTTGGATAACTCTTTTCTTATAACGCTGAATTTCTAATGCCGCCTCTTGTGTACTTGTACCCCCATTTAGCAGCTCATTAACAAGCTCGCGTGCCATATTGTTGGAATCATCTCTGGCACCCGAAGCCGCTTTTACTTTTACAAAACGTTCATTATAGAACCGTTCAATCTCCGTTTGCATGCCGCTCATCCGTACATACGAAATCCAACCGAGTCCTGCCAAAATAATCATAACAGATGCAAAACCTATGATTAACTTTGTCTTCAGCTTCACGCTGGTTCCTCCTCTACACTCCGCACAGAAACCCATACCATACATTTATCATCCTCTCGTGCGCAAGGATTGCCAAACAAGGTGGACCACGTCTCCGCATTTATCGATTCCTCTTGCTTCATTAATTGCGTCAAGTGCGCAATGGCCTCATCGAGAGTATCTCCGGCAGCCTCCACAAGACCATCCGTATAAAGAGCCAACCGATACACATTCGTACATCTAATCATCTTTGACTCTACCTCAAGCTCAGGAAACATCCCGACAGGATGGCCTGTAGACTTCAGATGGACGACCGTTCCGTCACTCATTACGACGATACCTGGCGGATGACCCGCATTGGCATACTGAATCTGGTGCTGCACCGTATCCACAATGACGTATATTGCCGTCAAATAATACATCGTTAAGCTGTCGCTCATATGTAAATAATGAAACTTGTTGTTCAAGCTGCGCAGCACACCATCTGGTGTCTTTTCATCCATGACCGTATTACGAAGTGCCGACGCAATGAACATGCACAGCAGTGCAGAAGACACCCCGTGGCCCATCATATCTAAAATGAGCACCCCGTATTTTCCATTTCCTAATGGAAACCAGGCATATAAATCCCCTGCCAACTCTTCAGAAGGTTTGTAAATGGCCTGTATCTCTATTTTTTCATCTGAATAGGGCTCCGTTAGAACTGAGGCTTGCACACTAGCCGCCAAACGAAGCTCCTCGCGGATATGACGATCTCTTTCCTTGTGCCAGTCCTTCTCTTTTTTCAGGCGTAAAGCTAGTCGAATCCGCGCCAGCAGTTCAATACGGTTAATAGGCTT
Source organism: Paenibacillus taiwanensis DSM 18679 (assembly GCF_000425125.1). Classification (GTDB taxonomy): domain Bacteria; phylum Bacillota; class Bacilli; order Paenibacillales; family Paenibacillaceae; genus Paenibacillus_B; species Paenibacillus_B taiwanensis. The sequence continues at coordinate 217,407 of NZ_AULE01000028.1, read as the reverse complement.
CGTCACATAATCAACCGCACCTGCATCCAACGCCTCCGCCAATGTATTGGAGTCTCCAATCGCCGTAACCATAATGATCGGAATATCACGCAGCATGGGAAAGGTTTGAACATGTCTGCACGCTTCTAATCCATCAATTTCAGGCATCATCATATCTAGCAAGATGAGATCGATGTCCGGTTCTTTTAAAGTATCTGTACTGACGCCTGACTTCTTCAGTCCCAGTACCTCGTACATCTCTCTAGCGGAAGAAACGGTCGTAATACCGGTATAATCGGCTTTACGTAATATCTCTCGTATAAGCATTACATTCGTCGGGTTATCGTCGACAACGAGTACGTTCAATTGCGGTTCTCCCCTATCTTTGCAGCGTCATCTCAACTATGTCTAAATGAGTCAAGTAATTGCACACCATATAAAAAATTGTACTATATAACCACACAAGCTAAGCAACTAACTGCTCATGGCGCCCCCCACTAGTAGGCGCTATCCCTCATAAAAACATAGCCGGCTATCTAATGATAACCGGCTATTTCTATTTCGAGCTGTTGCGGAACAATTGCCACGCCTGCACTCCGATATCTACCCACGACTTCCATGCTTCCGAAGAAGCTGCTGCACCCTTAGGAGCCGGCTTATTAGCAGCATTCGTAGCCGCTGCCTCGGCGATCGCCAGTGGCATCATCATCTTTGCTTCCGTCTCGGGAGCAGCATGCACCGATTCCGCGGCACCGGCTTGTACGGCTGCGGATGCTAACGCAAAATCGACAGCCGCTGCCGGGCCAGATACTCCACTCGTGCCTGTATCTGGCGCTGCGTCTGTAGGTACCGCGGCCTGTGCGCGTGATTTACGTTTCAGCTTATCGGTGTCAAAGCGTGTTGCCGCCTTGCGCACACCGTTTACGAGACCAACAGAAACTTGTCTAGCTACTGCCGTTACTTCATTCAGTGCTTCGCCGATATTTTCAATGGAATCAACAAGTGGCTCTATCTTCTTCACCTGCTGCTGGATGCCTGCTGTCATCTCATTGGCATTGCGGGCAACCGCCTGCAAATCTCCGCTTAATGCCTCAACCGTGCGCTGTACTTCCTCCAACGTTGCCGATGCACGGTCTAATGAACGCTTGGCTGTTACCAATGTCTGAATTAAAAATATAACGAGAACTACAAAAGCCAATGATGCGATTAAAGCACTGATTTCCAGTATCATTTTGCACCCTCTCTTCCCCACAACGAATAGATATGTCTGCTAATAAGTCTATCCTAGTAGAACTTTACTCTTATTGTATATGAATATGTACATATTTGCTGCACATAGATCGAAATGTTCCGATATTAGCCATACCGTGCTCGCCCGTCACGATGCGTGTATTTACGAATATGCATGGATGTTAGCATGTATATGAGCATGCATATTTGCAGGTACAGAGAAGAATAGAACTAACCATGTATACCCCTAGACAAGACGATTGAATCACAAAAATGAAATAACATAAGAAATGTTTCAAACCGATTTTGATTTGGTTATACAATCTGCAACAAACTACAGCAATCCAACAGTTGTTTACTAACGAGGACAAAGGAGTGAATATGATGTTAAGATGGGCCTTGCTCTTTTTTATCATCGCAATTGTCGCAGGTATATTCGGATTTTTTGGTATTGTAGAGGCGGCAGCCTCGATTGCAAAAGTACTCTTCTTTATTTTCCTAATTTTGTTTGTCATATCGTTACTTACTGGTAGAAGGACACCATGATTTTACACGAACGGTCTGCAACAGAACGAACAAAGGCTGTACCGGTGTAGAATGATCTACAACGGTGCAGCCTTTTAATTTTTAATCATACGCCCTACTTCTCCGCCTCTGCTAGCCGCATTAAAACGCATAGTTAAGCGGAGATCGTCGATTTTTTTGGCTTCCAACGAATTTCCGCCAATACCATTCCACCGAAAATAAGTGCACAGCCGACAATTGCCCATCCCCCCAACGTCTCATTGGCAAATGTGACACCTGTAATGGCCGCAAATACGGGCTCTGTGGCATAAATGATGGCCACTCTTGTCGCTGACGTATACCGCTGACTCCATGTCTGCGCCCAAAAAGCAAACGCAGTCGAGAGACCAATAGATACCGCAAGTGCAACCAGCACATCGGAATTGGTAAGCGAAGTCCATAGGGCAGCAGGCGAACCAAGCGACTCTGTGAATAAAGAAAAGACAGCCGACAGCACTCCCACTGTACCTAATTGTACAATTACAAGCGGCAGCGTATCGTACACAGGGGCATATTTACCCGTCAGAGCAATTTGCAATGCAAAGCAGATCGCACAGAAAAACACGAGCAAATCCCCCTTATTAAAGGTTAATACGCCTCCATTAAACGTAAGCAAATACAATCCTACAAAGGCAATCATCGCCGCCGCCCAAGTGGACCAAGCAAGCCGCTGCCGCATAAACAGCAGCATCGCAAAGGGAACAAGCACAACCGAAATGCCAGTAATAAAGCCTGTGTTTGTAGTCGTTGTATGCAAAAGTCCAATAGTCTGCAAAGCATAGGCACCAAACAACCAGCAGCCTAGCAAGCTGCCATGTAGCAGCAGCTTGCGCGACCAATTGTATTTGCGACGACGGTACATCAACATCATGATAATTACAAATAGGAACGTTGCCCCTAAAAAGCGAACCGCGTTAAATGCCAGCGGCGGCAGTGTTTGTACTGCCTTTTGCACAATAATAAAAGTGGAGCCCCAAACAAAGGCAACCAACAGCAAACATAAATTTGCGATCCAAGCACGTGTCATTCCGTCGGCTCACCTCATTTAATCAATTGCAGGCTTATTACCCGTGAAGCAGGCGCTGCCAAGCGCCACTACCGATGTCTCCTCAGTATGAAAAGCCTGAAGTGAGATTACAAACGCGAATGGCTCTGGCTTTAATGCGTATGCCGGTAATTGCGCTGGACCACAGCTGTTGCTGCCAAGGCCGTTTTGGCGATAGTCCAGATGCAGCGTGATCGTATCCCGCTCCTTCAGTTCGTGCAAATGCTTGGCTCGTTCCACATCAGCATCTGTATAAGGGTGCGCGCTGAACTCTAGCACTGGGTCTCCACACGCCATCAATCCTGTGCCACGCAGATCATGCAGTCCCACCCAACGAACATCTGTACGATTGCCGCTCTCTTGCGGATACACGTACGGGAAAGCCAATTCACGCACCGTAGTGGTATAAACACCAACCTCACTCGCCAGCTTACTATCTGCATAATTTTCACCTGGGCCGCGCCCATACCACGTCACCTGATTCATCGTTCTTGGCAAGGAGATTGACCAGCCAATACGCGGCAGCAGTTCAGGTGGCGAGCCTATTGGTTCACCATTCGCTTCCAAACGTATAGCTCCATTCCGAGAAACTACATATTTGATCTGACAGCGGAAGCCCCAATCGTATACAGGCGGAGCGATCCGAATATCAAATGTAATTACTACACCGTCAGCATTCTCCTCCACTGCGTACGCGTCAACCTTTTGCGTTAGCCGGTCCAGGCAAGCCTTCTTCCAATTTTGCAAAACATACATATCGTTGTCAATCGGAGCGCGCCAGAAATTCAGCCTTGGCCCAGTGTGTAATAGCGCTTTGCCCTCCAATGTCCAGCTATCGAGCGTCCCTTCGAGCAAATTAAATACCATTTTACACCTTTCACTTTCCACCCGCAGCAAATGTTCGTCAATTCGGCAGCGAAGAGGAGCCCATTGATCCTCCTGTGCCGATCGTTCGACGGCCAATAGGCTAACCGTTGAAGCGGCGGATGCCGTGCTATGGGTTGTTGCCCCACGTGCAGCCACTGCCAAAGCTTCCTGCGCTGTAGCCTGCTTCAGCTTGCTTGGCAGCCGCAGCTGTACGGAAGCTACTTCATGCCCGCGGGCAGCCCACGGCTCATCTTGGGCAAGCGTCAGCTTTAAGTTCAGCCAGCATTCAGACTCTGACGATGCATCTGCGTCCACAGTGCTGCCGCTGATTAATGGATGAGCAAGCTGTGGGAACGGCAGCTCTATTTGCTCGGAAGCCCCCGCCGAAATAGACGGTAAGGCACTGGTTCCGCTTGCAAGCACTTGACCATATTTGACGATAGACCACCCCAATAACAAATGATCCAAAGTAATAAAATCATACAAATTCATGATTTGGATGACGCCTGCATTTAAATCTATAGCTTCCACTTGCAAAGGTTCAAGGACCTTTTTATATTCCAGCAATCCCGGCGAAGGCACGCGATCTGGTCGTACAAGACCATCGATGACAAAGTTGCCGTTGTTCGGTTCGTCGCCATAGTCCCCGCCATAAGTGAAATAGGCTTCGCCCTCCGGGCTGTATGCCAGCAAGCCGTGATCTATCCACTCCCATACAAAGCCACCTTGGAGGCGACGATACTTGCGATACACTTCATCATATTCTTTTAATCCACCTGGTCCATTGCCCATCGCATGAGCATACTCACAAACGATATGAGGCTTATCCAACTCTTCTAGCTGCCCGAAGCCCTCTAGCTTTTCAACTGAGGAATACATCGTACTAAATACATCACTTACAGCAGCTTCCCGATCGCCCTCATAATGAACGAGACGTGTCGGGTCTGCTTGATGCACCCATTGGCTCATCGCTTTATGATTGCAGCCAAAACCTGATTCATTGCCAAGTGACCACATAATGATAGACGGATGGTTCTTGTCACGCTGTACCATTCGCTCGATGCGATCAACGTAAGCGGCCTCCCAGTTCGGATCATCGCTTAACCAGTCAGGTTTGCCCACCAATTCGGTACCGTGTGTTTCCAGATCCGCTTCGTCCATTACATATAGACCTAACTCGTCACATATATCATAGAAGCGTGGATCGTTTGGGTAGTGGGCTGTACGCACAGCATTAATATTGTGCTGCTTCATCATTAGTACGTCCTGCCGCATAACGGCGTATGGTACATACCGGCCAAGCTCTGGATGATGGTCATGACGATTTACACCTTTAAGCTGTATTGCCACACCATTTACTAGCATCTGACCGCCGCGGACTTCTACTTTGCGAAAGCCGACCCGACTAGGAATAACTTCAATCAGTCGGTGATGAACATCGTACAATGATAATAGCAGTGTATAGAGATAAGGGGTCTCTGCCGTCCACTTGTTCGGATTCGTCACTACCGTATTCATCCGTAACGTATAGGATGACGATGTTTGTTCAGTAGCCAATCGCTTCGATTCCTGCGATTCCTCTAATTCCTGCGTTCTCTCCGACTTGATGTGCATAACGGCTTCACTTGCTCCTGAACGAACGAGACATCCATTCACATCAAACAGTTCATAGGTAACGTAATAACCGCTATCTATACCTACACGCTCTTCTTTTATGCACTGAAGCTCACACTCTACGAATAGCGTCGCATGTTGATAAGCACTGTCCATGTCTGTCCTGATGCTAAAATCACGAATATGGACTTGTGGCTCTGCTATAATAGATACGTCCCGAAATATACCGCTTAACCACCACATATCTTGATCTTCCAAATAGCTGCCATCCGACCATTGATATACACGAACAGCTAATGTATTGCTCCCCTCGCGCACATACGTTGTAATGTCGAACTCCGACGGTAAGCGACTGCCTTGGCTATAACCGACAGGCTGACCGTTGACCCAAACATGAAAAGCACTGTCAACACCTTCAAATCTTAACGTTTTGCGCATACCTGCCCAAGCCGGTGAAATCGTAAACTCCCTTCGATACGAGCCTGTCGGGTTTTGGGCTGGCGCATGAGGGGGGTCCAACGGAAATGGATAGTACAGGTCGGTATAATGAGGACTCCCATATCCTTGTAACTGCCAGTGTCCTGGCACTTCAATGGCGGCCCAGCCTTCCGTATCATAATCCTCCATGTAGAAATGAGGAGGGGCTAGTTCCGGCCGCTCGTCGTAACGAAACTGCCAGCTTCCGTTCAACAGACGAAACCACGGCGATCCACCACGCTCATACTGCCAAGCCGTTTGCTTGCGCGCATGTGGAATAAAGTACGCACGGCTTGGCTCGCGATTCAGTTGCAGCACGTCCAGATTACTCCAATCCTTCTGCATGTTATCAATAGATGTCACTTTTAATGTGTTGTCTGTATCCTGTATCGAATGTCTGACGTTCATTTGTATATTCCTCCTTGCGGCTTCTGTGTCTAGCTCTTAATTCCTGTAGTTGCAATCCCTCCGACAATATAGCGCTGCGCAATAAAGAACAGAATGAGCGGCGGCAAGCAAATCAGAAACGTAACAGCCATTATAGATTCCATTTCCACACCATACATGCCACGGAACTGTGACAGACCAAGCGTAAGGGTATACTTACTTTGATCGTTTAAGAAAATAAGCGGCCCCAAGTAATCGTTCCAACTGCTCAGGAAGTGGAACACCCCGACCAAAATGAGCGCAGGACCCATAAGCGGAATAATAAGACGTACAAAAGATTGCAGCGGATTTGCACCGTCGATACGGGCAGCCTCCTCCAACTCGATCGGAATCGTCATAATAAATTGACGCAGCAGGAAAATAAAGAAAGGTGCACCGAAAAATGCGGGTACAATTAACGGCTTTAGTGTGTTAATCCATCCTAACGCGTTAAATTCCATATACAGTGGAATCATCGTCACTTCCCACGGAATCATCATCGATGCAAGCAAAATCACAAATAACGTATCCCGCCCTTTAAATCGAAAACGAGCAAAACCATAGGCTACAAGCGCCGACGATGCTAACTGCCCGATAAGGGATAGCAGGGTTACAATTAATGAATTGGCCAAGAACGTATTAAATGGTTGAATCGTCCACGCTTTAGCAAAATTATCGAAATTAAAAACGGTAGGCAGCCACTTCGGCGGAAAGACGTACAATTCTTCAGGTGACTTGATCGCCGTCGTGATCATCCAATAAAACGGTGCAAGAAACATCAAGGAAAACAGAGCGAGCACCGCGTATACGAGCACTTTTTTCATAAGATCACCCCATCTATTAAGTGCGGAACCAAACATTGAACGAAAGAGACCCGCCCAAGCTTATCCTTTCTGTCCCGCTTTCATTTCTCCCTCATAGTACACCCAGGCAGAAGATGATTTAAACACCATCATCGTCAACAGCAGAACTACAATGAACATAAACCAGGCGTTAGCAGAGGCGTATCCCATTTTCGAAAATTTAAAAGCGTTCTCATACATATACATGGCATAAAAATAAGTGGAATGAAGCGGCCCGCCGCCTGTCAACACTAACGCCAGCGTTAGCTGCTGGAAAGCCGATATAATCGTTGTAATCAAGTTAAACAGGATGGTCGGTGACAACATAGGGACCGTAATTTTGAAAAACTGTGCCACTTTGCCCGCACCGTCAATGGCAGAGGCTTCGTACAAGTCTTTTGGAATATTTTTGAGACCTGCCAAAAAAATAAGCATCATCGTGCCTTGCCCCCACAAGCTCGCGATAACCATCGCAATCGGGGCCCATGTCGGATCGTTTAACCAATTCGGGCCTTCGATACCTACTAACGACAGGAAGTAGTTCAAGATGCCATACTCTCCGTCGTAAACCCAAGCCCATATCATGGCCAGTGCAACACCGGAAATGACGGAAGGCAAATAAAACGCCGTTCGAAACAGTCCGCTTCCCTTAACATTTTTGTTCAACAGCATAGCTAGCAGCAGTGCAATAATGATATTCAGTGGCACAAATAATATGGCAAACTTCACAGTTACTTCCAATGAGGTATAAAACAAAGGATCATCTGTAAACATTTCTTTAAAGTTGGCAAGGCCAACAAATGTTTTCTCTCCTACAATGGGCCAGTCATAAAAGCTAATGATTAGTGAGAAAATGAGGGGCCCGAGAGTAAAAGCGATAAACCCGATAATCCACGGCATAATGAACAAATAAGGAATCGTCTTTTGTAAACGCAGGCTTGTCGATCTTTTTACTTTGGTCTCCATAGACTTCGTTCCTTTCCATCCTAATTCGATGTGGGGCGTCCCCCGTTGTGTATTATTGTATTTGGATTGTAAGCGTTTTTACACACACGGCTGTCTGGCTGGAGGGGGCACTTTGTTAGTAAATCTCGGCCTTTAATTTTAGCATAGGTGCCGTATTGTTCGCTTCATATCACCCTATTGTTAGGTACGATCTAACCGTTGTACACTAGCGTGAGCTGTACAGACCTAAAACTGTGTTGCGATGCAAATTTGCCTGTTAAACTGACCCTTGGCTGTTCAGTACACTTCAAAAGTTTCCACATCAAAAAAAGGTACTGCCCCATGTCATTTGTGATGACTTCAGGTACAGCACCTTTTTGAAAAGAGGACGACTTACTTCTCCCCCATATACTTGCTTGCATCCTTTACAGCCGCATCCAATACCTTCTGTGCTTCTTGACCTAACATTACTGCATCAACGGCTGTTGACAGGTGACGATTCACCAATTTCCAGTTTTTGTTCAACAAAAAGGAAGGTGTCTTATCGGAACGCTCCAGCATCGTATAAAATGGCTTATATAGCGGGTCCTGATCAAACTTCTTTTCCTGTACAATACTTTTGCGGATCGGCAGATCGGCATCACTCTTCATTTTGACTGCCTCTTCAGAAATAAAAAACTTCACGAACTCCCAAGCCAGCTCCTTCTGCTTAGATTGCTTTGCTACTGAGATTGCACTCATCGCAATGACACCCTTCACTGGCTTGCCGCTAAATGCAGGCATTTCAACCGTGCCAAAGTCTACTTTCGCTTCTTTAAAGCTTTCCAGCGGCCAGACACCACTTTCCCACATCGCCAACTTGCCTGCTTTAAAAATATCGTTGCCGTTTAGTTGGTTTTTACCACCAACGAGTACAGCAGAACCCTCCTTAACCATGTCCCCGAACAACTGCAACGCTTGTGCCGTTTCCGGACTATTCATGTACCCCTCAATCGCCTTACCGTCATCACTTATAAAGCTGCTGCCGTTACTCCAGACAAAACCTTGCATATCATACGGATCATTCTCGGCACGAACACCAAAGCCGTACTGCTTTTTGGACTTATCCGTCAGCTTGGCAGCCGCAGCCTTAAAATCATCCCATGACCAGCCGTCTTTAGGATGTGGAACACCCGCTGCATCAAAAAGTTTCTTGTTATAGTAGACGGCACGGGAGGAAAAGCCAGCCGGAATACCATAACTCTTCCCGTCCACCTTTACATAATTAAACAAACTTTCATAGATGTCATCCAGCTTTAAGCCCGCATCCTTGGCGATATAGTCATCAAGCGGCTCCAAATTCGTATAATAAGTTGGGAAATCCCACATCAGCATGACATCCGGTGGGTTGCTAGCCCCAAAGGAAGCTGCTAGCTTCTGATCAAATCCATCTGCATAAGGCTCAATCTGTACTTTTACGTTCGCATTCGCTTTTTCAAACGCTTTTGCGATGTTTTCCATCACCTTGAGGCTCTCACCTGTATCCCAAGTTGCAAACCGCAGCACCGTCTTTTCCGACTTGCTGCCTTGCTGATCTGAAGAACTGCCCGTGCTGCCCTGACTGCCGCCGCATCCGCTCAAGATCGCTGTACACATGACCATTAGAACGGTTATCCATTTTAACTTTGCGCTCATCCGTACGTCCCCCTAATTGATTGTTGTTGTTGACGTACCCTCAATTTAAGAGAAATAAAGCGTTTTCAAAACAGTCATTTGTTTCTTTTTTGGGGTTATTTTGTCCGCCCCTATGCCCCCTCTTAGATGCCGTCACTTCTACTTTGATAGATGTTATTCTGCTTTTTGTCCGTTTCTAAATTGTGTAGGCGTCATGCCACAACAGCGCTTGAACCACTTGCTTAAATATTTGCCGTCTACCATACCGATCTGCTCGGCTACCTCCTGTAACGTCATCGAGGTGTTAGCAAGCAAATTTTTTGCAGTCTTTAATCGCATACGATATAAAAAGGAAACGTAATTCTCCCCCGTCACTTTCTTAAATAAGGTGCTGAAATGACTTCTGCTCAAGCCCACACGGTGTGCGAGATCGCTCACACTCCACGGTTCACGGAGATTGTCAGCCGTCAGTCGGACTGCCAACGTAATGGTGTCCGGCCAAGAATACGTACGCAGTTCGAATCGCTTCTCCAACTCTGCTTCCTGATGCAGCATCGTTACAGTTTGAAGCCATGCGTCCATCCCTTGTAACGGAGCGCTTCGACTCCAATAGAAGTCCACGTTGCGGTGTTTCCATTCCTTTAGAATATGCTCCAACTGCTGCCCTTCCTGTTGGCTGACCATATAAAAGCAGCGGTCGGCTCCGCATGGCACCATGTCCAAAAAACCGTCCTGTTTATATTCCTGTTTGAATTGACCCGCAATTTCCTCCCACAGCAAATGCGCCTGACTGGCTGAGTCACTACTCGCCTGATCACATTCACGCTCAGCATTGGCGCCAGAGGGAAAAAGCTTAGCCAAATAGACTTCATGGGGCTCGTTCATCCATGACCAATGTTCATTCCAGCGCAACCCCAATTCACTGCGGAATTCGTTGCGAAACCCGCACAACCAGGCATAAAAGGAGGCATTCCAACGATCACGGTCATCGTTTGGTACGACTTCAACCGCTTTAAGCCCCACCGACAATTCTTCTTTAAATTTGCTTAAAAAGAAATCAAGCTCCTCATCCTCAAAAGCGGTCTTTAACAAGTACCCTGACGCCCCGATTGCAATTCCTTGCTGCGCATATTCGAAGTCGCGATGACAGCTAAGCAGCAGCACTTTAGCCGTTGGACATTGCTGCTTCACTCGTTTGGCCAGCTCGATCCCATCCATCTCAGGCATGACAATATCCGTAATAATAACTTCAGGCTTGAATTCCAGAAAAGCTTCCCAGCCCTTCTGTCCGTTTGGGGCGTCAGCGACGACCTGCATATTGTAACGCGTCCAATCTACCGTAGCCTTCAAGCCTCGCCGCACAATGCTTTCATCGTCAACTAACAGCACTTTAATCGGATCATTTACTGTCATGCTTCTCCCCCCACTCTCTTTGGCCACCTTATTATAATGGTCGTTCCTGCACCTGCTACAGATTCAATCGTCAAGCCATACGCAGGACCAAAATGCAGCTTAAATCTTTGATCCACGTTAACAACCCCAAGCCCTCTGCCATCTGCTTGTTGCGGAGCTCCTTCCTTTAAGCGCGAAAGTGTAGATTCAGCGATCCCTTTGCCATCATCCTGCAAGATCAGCATCAATTCTTTCCCTTCTTCTTTCAGCACAAGTGTAATTCGACCTTGCCCATCCTCAAATCCGTGAAAAAATATATTTTCGAACAGCGGCTGCAAGCTCATCCTTGGCAGCATGTAATGCAGCAGTTGCTGATCAACCTGCTCCTCATACCCAAACTCATGCTCGTAACGAGCACGTTGGATGTGAAGAAAATGATCAATAATCGCAAGTTCCTGCTCCAGCGTGACCAGCTCTTGCGAAATATCCAGATTACCCTCCAGCAGCCTTGTTAAATGAAAAAGCATGCTGCGAATCTCCTCATTCCCTTGCAGGCGCGCCTTCCATTGAATCGTATTCAACGTATTAAACAATAAGTGCGGATTAATCTGATAGTGAAACGCTCGCAGCTCTGCCTCTTTCTTCTGCTGCTCCGTCTTTCCAATCTCCTCTACAAGCGTCTGAATCTGGGCGACCATACGGTTAAAGCTGTGTGCCAGCACTCCAAGCTCATCTTGCTCCTGCTCAGGCACTCGCGTATGCAGTCTACCGGCACCCGCGAGGTGCATCGACTCTTTAAGACGCTTGATTCTCCTCGTTACGAGGGAGGAAAAGAAATAGCCCAAAAGCAGCGCCACCAGCCCTGCGACCACCAAACCGATTATGGTGAAGGAACGAATGACATTTGACGATTGATAAAATTGTTCGTATGGCAGCCTCGATTCGATTTGCCAATCATTCATCGTAAGTCCTCTCGTCCATACAACATCCGTCGGATTGGGTTCATATTGACGTTCAGATTGATACATTACCTGTCCCGCTTGATTTCGAATCGTTAGGGCGGCCTGTGTATCTTTTTCAAACAGGTGGAACAGCTCAAAGAGCTTATCTGCTTTCATTTCAATCAAAATCCGACTATTTTGCAGCAATCCTTGCTGGTTGCGAATCGGGATGACCAGGCCAAGCAGCCGCGTATGCTGATCCGTACTGCTTACGTAATGGCTTGACGTATAGAAGCCTGCCCAATACTTGCCTGCATAGTTCTCCGGCAAAGTACGCCACCATTTCTGTTCTGCTAGTTCACTCGTATTTATTAGGCTTTCTCCAAAGTAATAACCAGAGGGAAGCACAATATAAATACCTTGATACTTCAATGTTTTAAGCGCTTTCAAAAAATCCTCTAAGTTGCGCTGCTCTTGCAGCTCCGCGTAGGTACTCGGCACCTGCTGTCCAATTACGACTCGTGTTGGGTCCAGTAAAAAGGTGTGCACATACCCCGCAGTCATCTCCAATTGACTTAATTCGGCATCCAGTTGGTACTGAAGCTGAGTCACTGCGTTATGCCCGTATTTGCCAAGCTGTTCGTCAAGCAATTCCGTCGACTTTACGTATGATAACAGGCCAAGCGATATTAGCGGCACAAGTGCGGCCGCAAGGAACGACAAAACGAGCTTAAAACGAAGGCTTCGGCGCGGCGCAGGCAGTCGGCTGACAAACGAAGTTCTATTCAAGCGAAACATCGTTATCCTCTCCTTTGAGGCTTGCACGAACGGAAGTAAATGAAGTTTATCATAATCGTTATCAGCAATCTATATAAAATTGTAACAAAAAAGCGCGCTCCCGGGCAGCAGGAACACGCTAATGAGCCTTCATTAAGATCGTCTCACGAGGTCAGCTTGCACTCGATGCGGACGTAACATATTCATGCACAAGCATTAAATATACGCTCGACGTCCACGTAAATGCACGGTCGCGCAGCCCCTCTCCAGTCCTCGCATTAAAGTTTTCCGCCATGCCGCTCTGCTCCGCCATACGACAGAAGCGCTCGGCAGCAGTCTGTGCCAAATCGCGTTCCCCAGCGCGAACTAAACCATCCACGAGCAGCATCATCACAGGCGCCCATATCGGACCGCGCCAATAACCGTCCGGCTCATAGGCCGCACTGCTGAGGCTTTCTGTCGCAAACCCGTGCGGAGCGAGAAACTTACAGCTATCAGCCAAGCCTGTAACGAGCCACTCCTTTACATCCGCTGGCAGTCTGTCTGCTACTATAATCGGCAAATAGACGATCAGACTGTCTCCGCCAAGCGGCTCATGACTGCCAGAACGCAGCGCCCGCATTTCGCCGTTATGCCAAAAATGCTCCAGCATAAGCGCTAAGGTGCGCTCTCCCAGATTACGCCATGCCGTTCCGTCATGTGGTCTGCCAATTCGCTCGGCAATCCGCATAAGCGCCTCACATTGCAGCACTAAATACGCACACAAATCAGGGCTTTCTACCGCGCCTCGCTCCTGAAAAATCGTACTGTTGTCCCAACCGCTATCATTGCCGTGATTGTATTGTGGCACACCATCACGATCATCATCGCGGTAATTGAACCACCACCTTGTCCAACGTGCTAGCGGCTCATACACCTCAAGAAGTTGACGCTCACCGATCCAATTGCTGCGCTCCATCATCCAGAGCAGCGTCCAGCCGTGAATTGGCGGCTTATTACAGTTCCACAACGCATATTTATCGTTCATAAAGTCAGGCAGCAGTCCGCTCTCATCTTGTCGATCAAAGAAAATCATAAACTGATCCCATGCTAATTCTGGATTGGATTGAATAAGTGCCATCGCATTAAAGCAATGATCCCAGCTCCATATATTTGTCATCCAATTTTTGGACATATACATCGCTGGGCGTGTCAAATATCCTCCTTTAGGCACGATACACGACCAAGTGATATAAGCAGCCAACTCACGTCCCTTGCTTGACGCACAATTCCCTGCCTGCAAAGTTCCTGCCAGCCAGTGCTGAAACTCAGCAGCAACCTGCTCAACGTCCTGCTCAAAGGTTGTGGAAAGGGGAAACTCCTGCCACACTGTGCGATATTCCTCAATCGTAAATTCGGCACACCCGCTCTCATCTGGCTCAAATTGAAGCGCCACATGTGTGCAGCGCGTACGATTCCAAGGTGCATCAACCGATAAAGCGCCTTGCAAACATTTTGCCATGAACCGCACTTCATTTAAAAAGCTGTTAACTTCCCAACGATCATCAGCCAACTGCATCGCATAATCATAGTCGCCACCTTCTAGCGTCAATCGTAGGCCGACTCCATCTGTCTTCCATCTCACCGTAGTCGCGTTACATATGCACAGATCTACAGAGCCCCCTGCACTTTCTAATCGCAGGTGTGTTGGCGTTGCCTGAACCTGATAAGCAACAGGAATTTGCTTCTCTAGCAGTTCAATTCGAAAAGCTGCTCCTGCCGTCAGGTCTCCACCTCTAACCGTACGTAAATATATACCTGCGGGACGTGAACCCGCTGCTTTCAAATACGAAATCGTCAGAAACGAGCCATACCGGCTAAATGGAACCGTAGCGATATCAAACGATAAAGGCATACTTATTCTCCCCCTTGCTTCATCCCAATAGAAAACAAATGTTCACACTGCCCGAACATGTGTGATGCAAACGTAGTCATTGTATGTTTTCCTCATTACTCTCATTATAGGTTGTGTTGATCCGTGTGCAGTTGTACAGCTGTAGGGAAAAGGGCGCCTGCGTGTTAGAACATTTCGTAAGCGTTTTCATTTAAAAAAACGACAAGTGGATCATCTGTTTGATCGCATTCGTCCATATGTTCGTTCACTTGCCTATTACGTATCTAATTCACTTCTTCTCAGTATGATCCTAACAAAAACAACCGTTGCAGCTGTGTTGCCAGCCTACAACGGTTGCGCGGTGAGTAGAATACAGTACAGCTTACGTAAACGCTGCCTATTTTCCGTCCTCTTCCTTTGTAATATCCTCTAAGTTATGAATGACCTGCTTACACACACCAAGAAAGGCGTGCAACTGTTCATCTTGTACATTCTGGAAGAAACGCTCAAACATTTCCCCACGGTGAACGATCGTTTCTGTAATCGTCTTTCGCCCGTCCTCAGTCAACTCCACATACACCGTACGGCGGTCCAACTCATCGCGACGGCGTGTCACCAACTGAAGCTCTATCAATTTGTCCGTTATGCCCGTCACTGCTCCTGGTGTAAGCCGCAACGACTTCGCCAGATCCGTTACTTTCATGGATTCATGGCGATCCAATTGCTCCAGCACGCTGAACTGGGTTGGATTAATTCCATGATCCATTTGTTCATTCCATACTTTATACATCCCCCGAACCATCGTACGGAAATTCATTTGTAACTGATGCAGCTCTTTCTTATTCGGCAATTTGATTCACTCCATTTCATCCTGTTGGACGTTATTACAGCTTCAACCCTAGACGTATCCGCCACTTTCCTTCCTCAAAATGCATTTGCTTCACTTTTACGAACTCATGCAGCCAAGCTCCGGCCTGTATCTGAATCGGTTTTACTTCTATCCACCCTTGCGGAATTTGAAGATCCTTCACATATACCCCCGTTGGCACAGCTTGGATGATCTGCTCGGATACATTCCAGGATAAATCCATCGGTATCTGGACTGATGCTCGAATACCTTGCCAAGGCTCTATTTCTGCTTTCACGAGCAATTGATCTTGCTGCAATTCAATGTGCATCCCGTAAGGCTTCCATTTTGTCAGAATTGGGCTCGTATGGAGCTCTTTTCTCACCCATTCCGCTGCATATCCGTTCAGTTCTGCTTCACTGATTGCAATCTCTGGCGCATGCTGACGAATCATCTGATCGATGCGCTCTGTCAAAGTTACCTGTACAGGTGGTGCCCAGCCCAAATGTTCATTGGGCTTTATATAAAAGTACAGTGCTGCTGCAATGATTACAATAAGTATAACGATGCCAAAGAAGATACGTTTCAACCATTTCATGAAAGATTTCATTTTCCATCCATCCTTTCCGTTAGCGTTCAGCTATAAATACGTTTTTGACAGGATCAAAGCGTAACGAATCAGTCCGTGTGACATCTTGCATTACTTCTCGGTGACCCGCACCGTTTGACTATGCGGATAAGTTGTTGAACCTATCAATTGTATAACCAGTAAAGGAGATATAACAACCCGAAGTAAAATTTTGTTAACCCGAGACGCCAATGTAAAGATTACTACAGTCTTTTCCGCTACGCTTTCAGCCGCCTTGCTATTAACAGGGAGGATGGTCAGCAAAGCCATGTCATGTGAACTATTTATATTATACTATCCATTTGAATGTCATCTACACTTCCCCATTGCAAGCTAACTAAACAAGTTAACTAAAAAAGCTCCGCCCATTAGGGGCGAAGCCTGCAATCTGTATGGATCTTTTCCATTATACTCATGCTTCCGGCACCAGTAGAGCTTCTGCAACCTCCTCATACATCGGGCGCTGTCCCATATGAGTGCGGTACAATACAATCCGGTCAACTAGCCACTCCGGACGCACCAGGGCCTGTATTTGATCTTCATCACGCCTCCCGCCCGTAACTTCTCGCTCCATACCGGCCATGTCAAATTCATCTTCACCCTTATACTGACGGGCTGTTGTAATATGAGGATGATAGGCTCTGTCCTCAACTAAAAAGCCAATCCCCTTCATCTGTGTCGTCACCTGATGATGAAGCGCTGTTAAGGCTTGTAAGTTGCCCTGAACACCATACCATAGCACCTTAGGCGCCTCTCTGCGCCCAAACGTATCCCAATTGGACAACTGCAACCAAAAGGGTGACCATTTTTGCACAGCCAGTTGCATCCGTGTTTCAATTTCTGCGATGCGTGATGTAGCCACATCTCCGAGAAACTGTATCGTAATATGATAGTCACGCGAATCTGTTAGCCGTTTAAAAAGCTGGCTTGTCGGAAGGATCGCGCTGTTCATGCTAACCTGTAACCACTTTTGCACAGCTTCTGGAAGAGGGATGGCGATAAATACACGCCATTGTTGCTCCATTTGGTTTGCTCCTTATCAATAGGTTCGACATTATTTCCCGGAAAATGTTTATCTATATCATCTGGCGGTGCAACATTTCTTTGTTTTACGTCCACTGCCACATATACAGCGCTCATTGCGGCCAGGTAATTCTATGCCTTGTTGAGCCATCCATTCATGGGCTAGCTTACGCATCCGTTCTTCTCCATATGCATACAGCATACGATAACTCTCACAGAAATAGTCAACATGCGCCCTGTCATTCCCCTTCAACAAATCAGTACGATTGCGAGGACATCCACCTCCACAATAATGCAAGTACTTGCATGTCTCACACGATGAAGACTTCCTTAGTTGTAGCGAGCGGAACATAGACCATCGCTGCTCTTCCAATAGTTGCGCAAGCGTATCTTCATTGGCATTGCCCAGTCGGAAGCGTTCATCTATAAAAAAATCACACGGATAGGCATCCCCGTTCTGCTCCAAAACGAGAACAGAAGGACACTCCTGCTGATGAACGCATAGCTCCGGTTCGCTCCCCATCAGCTTCTGCAACCAATTATCGAACAATCGCACGGATATGGCAGGTTGTCCATCGTTGTACCAGCGATCAAAAGCTGTACACAGAAATTGCCCGTATTGCTGCGGGCTTATGCGATACTGCCCCTTGGCATCTACATCCTGTGCACTAAAATGCATACAAGGAATAAACTGTACATGTTGAAACTGATTGTCCGCGAGCCAATCCATCAGTATCGCTGCTTGACCCACGTTGTCTTCGTGGATGACCGTTAAGATGTTGAAGTCCACTCCAGCCTGCTTTAATGCATCAATCCCTGCCATTACACGTCTATAAGATCCCTTACCTGAACCCGTTCGTCTTCGTTTATTATGGATCTCCTCCGGGCCGTCCACACTTACACCGATCAACATAGAATAACGACGAAAAAAGGCCGCCCAATGCTCATCGATCAGGGTGCCGTTCGTTTGCACAGCATTACTAATCGTCGTATTGGGCAGCGCATATAACGCTTGGAGTTGAACGACACGCTGAAAGAACGCCAGCCCAGCCAACAACGGCTCGCCGCCCTGCCAAGCAAATGAAACCTGTCCTTCACAATGGTGCATCATCTGCCGAACGACACGCTCCAGCAGTTTGTCATCTATACGTCTAATCTCGTTTTGCGGTTTTCCCCCGCAAGTGCTGTAATAGCAATAATCACACGCCAAGTTGCAGTCCTCTGCGACCGTTTTCCACATGATACTTGTTGGTGTTATAAGTCGGTTGGTAGTCCTCGTGTCCATCACCATCACTCCTTTTTCCCGCCATGCTGAAGGCCATGTTGAAAGCCATGCTGCTATGTATCAGCATATAGCGGGACAACAACCAAGACTAGGAGCATTTTCACAATGAACACTAAAATAGATTCAGGAACTAGAGCTTATCTACCGAATACGATGCCATACATTGCGGATACTAGCTACTACCCAAACGACCGACACAGCAACCATCATGTCAAACACAACATTAAACAAAAATAAGTGCTTGCCAATATCCGCTTCCCCATCTCCGACTAGCGGAATTGCGACTGCCAAGATTCCTATACCCGCTACAAGCAGCAGCACTTCTAATACCCCGCGAGAATAGCGCTTCCTTATCCATTCCCACACAATAACGCCGATATATAATACATAAAAAGCTACAAAGAACAGCAGCGACTCTGGAACCAGACGTTTCTTTCCTTCACTCCACGTACTATACGTATATGTGACTTCGCCGCGAGATTTCCCCTCTTCTTTCACGTAATTTCCTAAATAATAAGGTCTAATAAACGTGGCATTAGCTGCGGCTGCCTCTAGCTTGTCGATAATACGCGCAGGATGCGTGGCATAATAGCGGACAACATCAAAATGCCCTAGCTTGGAATAAACATCCTCCGTTAATTCAGGTGCATCCTGCTTGATTGCAACATCTGTTTGGAAATAGTTCGTACCTGCTAACACCTCGTATTTCTCAGGTATACCAAGTGATTGCAAATCTTCCTTTACATGTGGTGAATCTTTCAGAATGCCAAAAAATATCGTTTGGTACAAATTAATCTGCTTTAATTCCCCAGGTGCAAATACATACATCAGCACAGTAGACAGCACCATGATGGATGAACCTGCAACGAGAATCCTCTTCCACTGAACGTCACTTCTCCGGCGATAAAGGCGAAACCCATATGCTGCAAAAGCAAGTCCTACAGGTGCATTTTGAATCTTCGACATCGCCAATATCCAAGCACATACAAAAAGCAGCACGGCAAGCAAAGAGGATGGCTTTTCTTGTGTGGCAAGCGCGATTGCTAATGATGCCGACAACAAAAGAAAGATCAAAGATACTGGCTCTCCAAATAACGACTGAAAATAAGCCACATAACCAATATCAAAAAAGATAAACAGCATCAGCACACCCAGTGTCATTTGCAGCCATAGACGTCCTTTGCCTAACACGTAGATCATAAAGCCAAGGGTAAGCAGCATCAACACACTGTATACGACTCCCATCGCATGCATTGTAAATAGGTTGCTGTCCCACAATCTCCCTAGCAAACCCGCAATAAATACAAATAACACTTGAGAAGAGGCATAGCCGATTCCAAAAGGCGCATATTCATATTGACTATGTGCGTATCCAAAGTATTTATCCTCATAGGTAAACGTATCATTTAATACAGATATGCCCCCGCTAGACATAATTCTCGGATAATCGCCATTGTCTGCAATGCCGATAAAGGGTGGCACAAACAACAAACCAATTAAAATCGCCGCCCCGATAATTACAATAACGGCGGTCATTACACGATCTTTGTTCAACATGATCTCTCCTATATATTACTCTGATTAATCCCCTTTGGATTCCTCATTGACTCCTGCCGGCAGCATGCTATCCACACTATTGGAGCGAGCCGGGGAAAACGTGATGTAGCGATGCAGCAGAAAGGAAACCCCCGTATAGATACAGGCTTCAATTAAGATAACGACATTCACCTTGGCAGCCATGCTTAAATGTGGCTGTACAGCGTTAACAGCTTGTGTAATCCAATTGTGCATCACCAAGTAGGCTAATACATAGCTAAGCAAGCTTACACCAAAAAACAATAGCATACTTGTTGATGTTTTTCCTCGGTGCTGAAACGTATAGTTTCGGTTCATCACATAGCTAAACATGACGCCTACGCCGTTGCCAACAAAGGTCGCCCATAAATGCGGCCAATGCAGTGCATGCAGCAGCAAAGCAATCGTCCCCAGCCCGATCACCGTATTGGCTACACCAACCAGACCGTATTTGATAAATTGAATCATTCCTTCCAACCTGCTTCCTTCCAAGGTGCGGCCGCGGCGCTCGGTTGTTCATGGAGTACTTCATCTATAACGTAGAGCGGACGATGCTTAACCTCGTTATATATCTTGCCTATGTATTCACCAATTACCCCCAGAGCCAACAGTTGAATGCTTCCAATAAACCAGACAGATACCATAATCGATGTCCAGCCAGTAACGGTCATGCCCATAATTTTGGACATAAGCGCATATATTGCCGCAAGCACACTGGTCCCTAAGCTTAAAAATCCGATCATCGTAACGATCCGCATCGGCTTCACACTAAATGAAGTAATGCCTTCCCAAGCAAATGAGAGCATTTTCTTCAAAGGATATTTGGATTCTCCCGCAGCCCTTTCATGTCGATCATATTCCACAATTGTCGTACGGAAGCCGATCAATGGAACGATCCCTCTCAAAAACACGTTTACTTCTTTATAATCAGCCAAATGTTCCAATGCACGTTTGCTCATCAGACGGTAATCGGCATGGTTATAGACCGTGTTAACCCCCATCCGTTGCATTAACTTATAAAATTTCTCTGCGCTCCAACGTTTAAACCATGTATCCGTATCGCGGCTTCTTCTTACCCCATACACGATATCATAGCCTTCACGGTATTGGAGTACAAAGTCGCGAACAACTCCAGTGTCATCCTGAAGGTCTGCATCCATCGATACTACACAATCGGCAAACTGCTTTGCGTACATCAAGCCCGCTAACAACGCTTTCTGGTGCCCTGCATTTCGAGCAAGCTTTAATCCAGTCACCCAAGGGTTATCGTTACGTGCTGCCGCAATCTGTAACCACGTCGTATCCCGACTGCCGTCGTCCACAAACATTAAACGGCTCTCCCTTGATATTAGCTCCTCCTGTACCATCGATGTCATAACTTCAGTTAGATGCTCGACGGTTATGGTAAATACCTCTTCTTCGTTATAGCAAGGCACTACAATATACAAGATAGGCTGTTGTTTGTAGGAAGAGGACTGACTGCTGTTGTAAAATGACTTTTCTGACTGAACCATATAAGACTCCTTTCCACAATCCGTTAATTACTTATGTACCTATTCCCTTTATACTCCTAACCTTCTCTATTCTATAACAACACGTTTCTAAAAAAAGTAAAAGCGATACGTCTTTTTTTTAACATTTTTTTAGCTAACGCTGACCTTTCATCACCCTGCTTGTCCTGTTTAAACGTAATAGATTTATCTCTTTCGAAGCCTTGTACGCCTAAATGAACAATCATTTAGGAGATGAATAGCGCTATAATCTGCTGATATAAGGAAATAAGTTACACTATGTCACTACCTCTACATCACTAAAGAGGACTGCATTCATCGCGATACAGTCCTCCATCTGTATACATTTAAGTAGCCATTAAGCTTCATCTAGTTGTTTCCACTTGTTCCCGAATACAGGGCGTTTAAAAGTTTCCATCTGTTCTAGCAGTTGTATCGCTGTAGGTGCAGCAATAACCAAACTGCGATGTGTTTGGAGAGCGAAACCAGCTTCAATGGAATGATTAATCATTCCTAGCAATGGCGTATAAAAGTCTGCGATATTTAATAACCCTACTGGGCTTTCATGAATGCCAAGCTGGGACCAGCTCATCACCTCAAACCATTCTTCAAGCGTACCAAAACCGCCTGGCATCGCAATAAAGCCATCTGCCAATCGAATCATCGTTGCTTTACGCTCATGCATATCTTTAACCTCGATCAGCTCAGTAAGACCGGTATGCATCATTTCGCCCTTAAATAAACCCGTCGGCATTACACCTGTCACTGTACCGCCATGTGCCAATACGCTGTTCGCGACTTCCCCCATCAAACCCACCTTGGAACCTCCGTAAATGAGTCGGATGCCTCGTGTAGCCAGCTCCACACCTAATTGGCGCGCCTGCTCCGCATACTCAGGCTGATTGCCCAAGTTAGAACCTGCGTACACACAAATACTTTTCATCTCTGTTTACACTCCTATTACTTGTTCTTTATAACAGCTCCATATAAGCTATAAGAAGTATAAGCCTTAATGGCATAGAAAGGAAGCTTACAGTTGACAGAACATACAAAACAACCAAAAATGGACATTCCGTCTTTTGAACAATGGGTACATCAATTTTACGCCTCGCGCCAATGGTCAGGGTATGACTCCTTTATCCGTGTCGGATTTCTGATGGAGGAAGTAGGCGAAGTTGCCAGAGCCGTGCGTGCGATGGAAATCGGTCGTGATCGGCCCGATGAGCCTGTTCCGAGCGACAGCGTATTACATCAAGAGCTGGTCGAAGAACTTGGTGACGTACTGGCCAATTTACTTGTGTTGGCGAAGCGATATGATATTTCTATGGATCGTATTATGCAAGCCCATAAGGACAAGTTAATAAACCGATTCGGTCCTATGTAACAGCACTTATAAGCTTACGGAATGCGGGTTTGCCAGAGCGTTCTAAAATATTCACGTTATCAAACGATACAACCCACACTTCGTACTTCTTAGATCCTGTGTGGGTTGAGGTCGGATGAACAGATTGCTTGTTCACTTTCCAACACAATTAAATAAAGCGCTGAACCTCATCGGCCCAACGCTCTTATTTTCAAACGGTATGTACATCTACAAATGTGACGAATTGTAGCAATTAGGACAGTTCTTTCCCTTGGACATCCTTTGTGCTGCGGCTCCAGCATCATTCAAGGTACGGATAACAATATAAGTTATGGGACGATCCGATTAAAGGATGTTAGGGAAGCGTGATGTAAGAGGATTAACGACGGGATGCTTGATGTGGCTCTGAATAAGGGAATTTCTCTAACAAATTGGACATGTTATAATTGGATTCAAACCATGTACTCACGAGCAGCGTATCCTGCTTCATTGTAAAGTCAAATACAATCTCACCGTGTGTCCAATTCTTCTTGCGCTTTAGTGCTTCCATCGCCATTAGGCGGAATGAAGTCACGTGATTTTTTTGCAGACCTTTGCGGAGCGGGACAATAACACCGTCTTGGCTTTCCATAGCATCATGTCTAACACCAAACTTACCTATGGAATCATTACGGATACAAACGACCAAGGTCCCCCCGGTCAAACCTAGCAGTTCCGGTTCCAACTCCTCAAATACATAACTTAGCTGCCTCGCCAAGCTCATCTCATAAGCCCTTGACATCTAATTCCTCCTCTCAAAATACCCATATTTATGCAACAGCATAGTTCTACATGCCCATTATAAGGCGATATATCCTATTAATCAACATATATTCATATATTAATTAGTGCTTTGGTATAAGAAAGAGTTCGACTTCAAGGGCCTACCTTGATGCTTCTGTTTAAAAGGACTCCATTCGAACTAGACCCAATCGTTTTGCTTCTACAATGGCTTCAGATCTTGAACTGACACCTAACTTTTCAAAAATACGGGTTAGATTGTACTCCACTGTACGTTGACTCATCATCAGCATAAGCGCGATGTTCTTGTTGCTCATGCCGTCTGCTACGCCCTGCAAAATTTGTTGTTCACGTTCGGTAATAGAGGCTTCTTCGATTGATTTCTCGCCCTTCTGAATCTTAACCTCACTTCTGCGCAGCTGTCGCAAGAGTGTGACAGGAATCATCGCCTCGCCGTGCATTGCACAATAAATGGCATGATGAAGTTGATCCCGTGGCGCCGTCTTCGAAATAAATCCGGAAACGCCCGTTTCCACTAGCAGGTTGAAATGCGTATTGATCTCATAGCCCGTATAAATAAGGACCCGACGATCCGGGTCCTCTTGTATTAACCGCTTCGTTAATTCCATCCCACTTATGGTAGGCATATTCAGATCACACAGAAAAATGTCAAATTCCTCGTGCTTTACCGCTTCTAGCGCTTCAACTGCAGACAGCACAAATGTTACGTTTAAGTTCGGGTCCTGCTCTAACATGGTCTTCGTACCTTCTCCTACAGAAGGATGATCATCAACCAACAAGATACGAATCACGTATATCGTCCCTTTCTTCACGTCATTTTGACAATTTAATTGGAATCTTCATGCTTACTGCGAACCCACGGCCCTCTTCCGCATGAAACTCAATCTCACCTTCCAAGCTAATCACACGCTCACGTATTCCTGACAGTCCCATATGGCTAAATGATGATTGTAGGTTGTCCAAATTCATACCAACTCCATCATCTTTATAGGCTAGGTAAATGTGAGTGTCATCCTCTTCAATGTCGATCACAACTTTATTGGCCTTTGCATGCTTCTCCGTATTACGCAGCAGCTCTTGCATAATTCGATAGACCGCAGTAATCTG
The DNA here is from genome assembly GCF_000425125.1 of Paenibacillus taiwanensis DSM 18679. GTDB lineage: Bacteria > Bacillota > Bacilli > Paenibacillales > Paenibacillaceae > Paenibacillus_B > Paenibacillus_B taiwanensis. The sequence continues at coordinate 192,642 of NZ_AULE01000028.1, read as the reverse complement.
TTCTTCGCTTAAAGTGGCCGTAACAGGCTTGGCCTGAAGCACAACCGCAAAGTTCACCTGAAGCTGCAAATGATCGGTTAGAAACTCAACAGCCTCTACTACACCAAGCTCAGTCAACAAAGGCGGTCTGAGTTCGTTACACGTCTCGCGAATCTGATGGATAACGTCAAGCAGCCCTTCCTTAATTTGATAAAGCTCATTTTGCATGTGCTTAGGTATTTTGTTGTCGGCCATAAAGGTTTCCAGCCTCCGGTACCAGATCAACTGGTCTTGAAGCGCGGAATCGTGCAAATCCGAGCCTAGGCGACGACGCTCATTCTCTGATAGCAAAAACAACAGCCGCAGCAACCAAGGCGAGGTAGAAGATTGCGTTTGACGCATTTCATCTTCCAACTGCTCCATAAAGTTGTCCAGAAAATGCAAATTCTCATACACAATGCTAGTGTAATTAGCAATTGTTTTGAGCCAACGCAGTTCGTCCACATTAAATAGGGTGCGATTACTCTTGTTGCCAATCCAGATGACATGAATCTCTTCTTTGCGTTGCCCTACAATTAAAGCGACACCCTGTGGCATCGTAATGACCTCTGCTACTTGAAGAGATTCTACATTTGCTAGTAGATACTTCGCAATGTCATGATCTACATCATTAGTAGGAGATGGATTCACTCTCGCATGAGAGCTATTAACCGTAAGAAATTGGAACCGACTCAGTGGCAGCATAGAAGTGACTTCCTGTTCAATCGCACGGATAAGATCTTCCTTCTTCATAACACGAGCCATTGATCGGGAAAAACGATCCAGACTATCTTGATAGCTATACATCTGCTTAAAGAGCTTAGGTCTAAATTTATAATCTACTTGCTCCTTTAGATAAAGAAAGAGCGTAAATCCAATATGAATTACAACAAAAATCTGGAACCATTGAACCCAGGTATGATCATAATTAGCATTATAAATAATCGCCAAAAAGAATAACACCAGAAGGGATGGAACCAATGCGAGTGATGTGTAATATTTAAACCTTGTCAAAATAAAATCAATATCAAACAACCTGTTAGATGTAATTAAGTACATGTAGCTTATTGGAAGAACTAAAACAAATAAAGTAGTAAAATAAGCAGGAAGTAATTGTACTCTAAAAAGAGACAATGAAATCACGTTCATCGTCACAAATGGTACAAATGCTAATGAATGCGCGGCAAGCATAAACTTAAATAATGGATTTAACTTCGTAAAACGATACTGAATAAATAGAGCAATGAGTCTATACAAACATACTACATTTGCAAAGACAATTGTACTATAATACATAGCACTTATTGTTCCCGATATATCAGCTTTGATGATATCAATATGAAACAACATCTTAGCAACGCACTGCAACAACACAATTATGCTAAGTAAGTGCAGGATATAATTATTAACAAATTTAATTCTATACCTGGACAAATACGCATTCATAAAATACATAAATAAGCAAAAACCTAGCGGCAATAAAGAAATTAATACTCTTGCAACAAGATCAAGCTTTCCCGAAACAGGTGAGCTAAAGTAGATGATGCCAATGCATACAAAGAAAAGAATTAACAATCTTGCAGCTTTGTCGTCCTTTCTCTTTGCATAGACTACACAAGACATTAAGAGAAACACAACCAGTACCAGACTAGGAACAAGAATATGAAAAAATAAAGTTCCTGATCGCATGTTTGCTAGCCAGTCATGATCAATTTGTATCGCCTCAACTGTACCATCTAATTTCCTGACTAATAACGAGTCAACCTGCTCTATATTACCAAACTTCGTTACGAACAAGTTATTAGATGGCGGCATCCCATCTACTTCCAGTACAACTTCTCCACGCTTAATTCCATACTCGTCTGCCTTATCAAAAGGTGTTACTTCCGATACTACATACTGATTACTTTCATCTTTGTACACCATCAGTCCTATCATGGCATGACTCAACGAAGCTGTAATCAGATAAATAATTATCAATATAATAACAGTTGTAAAAATTAAATCTTTCCACCTAATTGCTCGGATTATTTATCCACCTCTCTTATTGCCAATAACGAAATACATTGTCCTTTGCGGAACGCTGTTCAGGCTGTAAAGTTTCCATTATTGCTCGTTGTTGAATGGACGATACTCCAGCCAAATTAAGTTTCCCTTGCAAAAACATTTCTCTTTTCGAATTATCCGCTAATAGTTCTTGAATAAAGTTCTTAATCATTATAAATCTCCTCCAAATAAATAGTAGTATATGAAACTTCTAGTTCTTGCTAACTTTTGGGTTGCACAAAATACTTAATAAAGTGTTCACGTATGGGAATGGGTGGCGACAGAGAATCAAAGAGTTCTAAACATTGATAGTAATGGCCCTTCAATAATACCTCTATGTATGTCCTCACACCTGTTTGGTCCAGCAGCGTAACAATCTCTTCCGTATTCTCATGTTCGCTTAAATATAGGGCTAACGGATTAGATCCTTCACTTGACACAAGCTGTGCCTTCTCAAGCTCTTCCGACATTAATAAGATCGGCAACGTTCGTCTATCCGATAGGATATCGCTTGACTCGTGCCAACGAAGCATATTGCGGTAGTCATTGTACAGCTGTGCCCCAAGACCCATTTCGGTCGCATAATTAGCAACCGTCTCATTCCAGGCCCCAGTAGCAAGAATAACACCTGCCATACAGGCCATGACCAATATGGATGCAGATTTCATGGTAATCATGTTCGTATACCCATCTGGATCAGCCACATCATTTTGCAAATCCATCATCTGACCATTTATGGATTTCAGAAGTAATCGATCTACTTGATCAGATAAAAGCTGTATCCGTTCATGGTCTAATGAACTATTTCCCATACACTGATGCCCTAATACCATAAAGCCTAGTGCTACATTAATAGCAAGAGGTTGAGGAACCTGCATCCACGGCTTAGACGGCGCATCCTGATCCTGAATATCATCAAACATGTCACAGCTCAACACAAACAGTTCGATAGCGGCCGCTGCCTGATAGATTCGTTCTCCTTCTCCTCCGAACATGCGATAGTGGAATACGGTTAACAAGCCAAAATGAGTACCTTCCTCCAGCTTGTCTTCCAAGAAAGTACGCGCATACGTCCGTAGCGAATCTTGAAAATATTCGTCGATTGATGCGAGCAATTCCTCTTTTATTCGCACTAACTCAACTTCCATGTCCCACCTCCAAATTGATACTTTACTACTACTGATAATAATAACTATAAAAGAAAAAACAGGCAACCATGTAGGAGTTCATAATGAAAAGAAATCCTAAATTATACTGTCTCTGTTTTTAATTTGATATAAAAATGTCGAATTTTGTCCGTTATTGTCACGAGTTCCGTTCTATTTAGTACCATTTATCCCTATTCATGCTTTTTCTGATTCAGCTCTAAAATATTTAGCTCTACAGAACCATTATCTTTTAAAGCGTTTATATACTAATAAATTTGCTCTTTTATGGAGTAGTTATAATCTCACTCGCTGAAAGCTGGGGACATATTCTTCTCCCCCTATACATCGTTATATGTGTTTATATTGTGGGTGTCATATTCAAAAAATCTGCGAGAAAGCGAACATAACAAAAAACAGGCCAATCATGGTAGAATCTGACCATAATCAACCCGTTCAATGTAACAGAATAGCGTAAATTAGGTTATAAAATTAAAGCATTTGATGTGCGTACAATCGAAGCGTAGAAATCTTTATAAGGGTATTATATGTGTTATAGGTTAAATGATGGTTTCATTAAGCACTCCCCGACCATTAAAAAGGAATAATCCCATTCTTTATAGCTTGAGCGCATGAACTTATTGATTGTCTAAGAATTGTACTGAAACTGTCCCACACTAAAACAGCAGGGCCATCTCCCCCAACTTACTGATAAACTTGAGGGTCATTACCTTCTGATAGAACAAGGAAATTAAATTCATATCCTTGGTGCATTGAAAAAACAAATCATCAGTTGGCAAGTTGAAATTCTCTTCATTTTCTTCCAAATAAGTCTTCTGCTTCATTTCTAAGCTCCAAGAGGTCCTCTACATTACGAAATAATATATCCGTTCCTCGAAAAAGCAATCCTGCATCATGACCAATTGATAAAAGAAATTCTCTATACTAATATTGGTAAAGCAAAACCTATGCACATTCCCTGTACAACAGGAACAGCTATTTTCCGAGACTAAAGCACTTTCACAACAGGAGGTAGAAGCCGGAATTCCGTTTGCACAAATTAAAATTAAAAATTTAGAGCTGTTAACGACAAGCGAGCAAATATTAATCACCTATAAAGCACTAAAAAATGGTGTTTTTACAATCTTCTAAACAAAAACTTGCGCATGGAAATCAACATCCAGCTATTCCATCTGATCCTAAAATCATCTCAAATTTCATTTTTCCTAATAATTATAGCGAAAATTGAAATATTTTAGAGGTAGCAAGAGTCTATATAGTATGAACTTAATTTTCACCAGTATTGTTAGGGGGTAAAACCGTGAGGGTTAGAAACATATCCTCGCTCGTTTGGATAGCTCTAGTATGTTTTTTGGTTATAGTTATGAGTGTAAAAGGGCAGATGGCAACAGCTGAAGACGACCCGTCCAATTACGTCATCCAGTTCGAGGGAAAAGTGGCTAGAGATGATGAAGTTTATTTAAAAGACGGCAGAATTTACGTATCCTTTAAGTTTCTGACTCATGCGCTTGGTTTGAACGTAAATATCTCTCTAATCCAAGAAGAGCATGTCTATCACAACTATGAGACACAACATAATAACAAAACCGTAAGAGTGTGGGGCAACGATGAGCACGGTTACCAGCTTCAAACTCGTCCGCTCGTTCAAAAGGGTCGTCCTTATAATACGGAGATGTCCGAACCAACATTTATAAGTAAGCCAAAATCGGACAATTGCAGATGGGCTCAATCCAAATGTTACAGCCCGTTTGTAAATAAAGGAACCTTGTACGTCCCCCTTCGCGAAATAGCAATGGTATTTGATCTAAACGTAAACATCCAGCACACAGACAAGCTAACTGTTGTTGATTTACAATCCATGGTCAAATAACATACATCAACCGTTCTGATAAAAGTCAGTTCCTTGCTTCATACGGCTTACGTAGGTTTGACCCGTCATGCTGTTTCAGAGAAAGATCTGTAGCAGCATGTTCACTTTTATGTATCATTCAAGTACAGCAATAGCACAAAAAAGGCAGCAGACGATGGGAAACTGAAGTGTATTCCCGCTCTGCTACCTGCTTGCTAAATGGTTAAATTTATTGAGACAGTATAAACTTAGATGTAGTGTAATTACGTATAATGAAGTGTCATGATGCAATAGATAGATGCATAATGGATGTGAGCCCACTGGCTAAGACGAGTTGAGTAAAATACAGGCGGACAAAAAATGACTAGAGGCATCTATAGAAGTAAAAAAACGCGGACATGTGTGAATCATTTTGGAACGTATTATTTAAACTTATCTTTTTCCACGATATGTCCCTTAACAGCTTCACGACTCAACCCTGCCATCGGATCGTTCATGCGCTGAAACAGAGAAGACAACGCCTGCATTCTCATCTGAATAATACTCTCTACCGTTCTTGGAGGACCGCTTCGATGCGGGTTCACGTCCATAGGGTAGCCCTCCTTTGCTTGTTATTGGGCAAAACTTGCTGTTGTACGGATCGTCACAGGCATCCTGCACCCCGCATGTATGCCTTGATTCTCCACACGTTCCATACTTCGAGCTAGCAAAAATTTCAACATAAATTGTTCATGCCGATTAATATGAAACAGTGGCATTAATGCCACTACGCTATCGTTTAGCACCTGAAGAGCGGAGAACTTATGACCGTATCGCTCATAGGAAGCCAATTGATTAGGGATCACGCCTACTTCAGAAAGCTTGCAGATTGCGTTGTACAGCTCCTTACGTGCAGCTGACCACCGACGCAGGATAACATCCTCCCCCACATACAGGCCATCCTTGGTCGTATGCAAAATAAGCTCCTGTACAACCTCATCGACAGTTCTGCCTAACTGGGCATCGGCTGCTTCATACTGCTCCTGAACGAAGTCACGCTCCGGTAAGTTGGAAATATATTGGTTCACTTTAGCACGGGGAGAAAGGTGACCGCGCAGTAAAGCTTCCTGCAGGTCGTAGCCGCCATTAACGGCCATCATCCGAAGCATTTGGAGTAAGCGAAATCGGCTGTTTGAACGGCTTCGTTCAATCTCGCTCAGAATTAACTCATGTGTATAGGCATAAAAACTGTGCAGCAGTTCCACTATGGCTTCATTGTCATACCACTCATTTGCAATATGAAGCTCACTTGCTACAATGCTGTTGTTAGGTGCAATAAGCTCAATTGATTTCGGATCACGCTCAGGCGTTGACCATTTGCTGAATAGATCCTTATAACTTCGTTGATCCAATTGCTTAGTAGAAGGGTACTTCTTTAAATAGGAGCCAATTCGACGTCGGAGTACGTGTAGCGCGCGGTCAAAAGAAGCCTCATGGTCTACTTCTACATGGATGGCAATGTGCGGCCCTAAATTCCATCGCCTCTGCACATAGGCTCTAATCACTTGTCCCTCTGCTTGAATGCGTTGCAATACCGGTCGTATGCCATCAAGGAGCAGTGATTCCTGCATATCCTCATAGTAGTATACGCGCACTGCTTTCCACACTAAGATAAACCTCCTTCGCCTGTCCTAATTGCGCTGCTGTTGCGACTCGTATCTATACATCCAGTAAATCTAAGTCGCTATCGCATGCAATGGGCTGAATTCGAATCGATACTTATAGCGGGTAAGGTTCTACCTTCAGCAGCGAATGAAAAGGATATGTTATCGATATCTCACTATATTTATTGTTGATAACAATAAACGATGCTGCAAGCGCAAGGGGGAGGCTGCTCGCAGCATCGTTAACCTAGCAGAGGAGGCAGTACCAACAACTAATCGTGCAAGAGGAGAAGTTGCACCTCATGAGTTGTTGACTGAGGAATGACTGACGTAACTGCAACCTTTGTCTTGTCTGTATCATATACTATATTTCAGATTTGTTCACCGACTTCATGCCCCGTAATTCCCACAATAATTTTGCGGGCTATCGGAACATGTCGAACTTCCAAAATCAAGCATTATCACTTTGTCGACTATGATCACAAACCCTTTACTGGCGCGGGTTAAGCTCACTTCCAACACCATCTCCAGATCCATTTTGTCACATTAGGCAAGCTTTAATTCTACAAGTTTTACGTGTAATTTACGAACACCGCAACTTATTCGTTAGCGTTATTGCGGGGGTACCACGCAGACCTTTTCCACTATTAGACAAGAGATTCATAAATGCCGAGGTTCCCCCCGGCATTTGTCAGTTTATTAAATAGAGAAGTAGTCTGCTATGAGCATTCATAATACCGAACCTTCAATTCTATTATATCGTATGAAAGCAGACTGCACTGCAAACTCTTCATAACCGTTATGATTTACTAGCCTCTTTTACAAGAGCCTGTGCTGCTGTCGGCGGAATCTCTATCGGGAATGTCCAAGCCTCGTCACCATAGTAATACCGTTTGGTAACGATAGGGGCTATTAGCTTTAACTCCTTATTCTCCCAAGATGGATCATATGCAGGAATCTGAATCGTATACTTTATGTGAGCAGTACCCGTAAACTGAGGCGATTGGCGAGTCTCTATTTCATGACGATCAGACTCAACCCTTAAATGCTCCCTTAATAAAGCGGACTCATTCGCCAACACCCACGCCCCGTATCTATAGTGTGGAGCCTTCAATGTAAGTTCCATGTCAAGCATAGCATTCAGCTTATCGGGATCTGCGGGGTCAATCTCCGTTTTAAATGCGTTTAGCTTAAATTCATGACCATTTGCTTTTAATAGTACGACTCCATTCCGAACATCAACAGGACGGAACGTCAAAGTAAGATCGGACAGTTCGTTGTACTCTTCATAATCCAGTCTGAACGTCAACTTCTTTCCTTCGGGCCAACGCCCCAGCAACAATTCAGAGTTGTTCGTATCACTAATTACATGGCCCGCTTCGTCTAACAACTGCCACAGAAAGCGGTGGGCATTCAACTCATTCTGAATATATTCATTTTGGCTTAATTGGCTCCAAAATGGCGGCTTATGCTCTACTTGGCGCTGCTTCGCCTCCGTTGTCATTTGATGGGACAATCCCAACCTCGTGTCGGTAGGCGTTAATACGAGCTTGTTTACGTTTAAATTTACTCCTTGCGGTGACGTAGTTGACTGATGCAACGGAATGTGAATTTTGGCATGCTCACTCTTTTCGAATGAGAAAGGAACACTAACCTTCCAATGGCCCTCCACCTTATCGTTAGAAGGTAAATGTAAAGATTCAGGTGTATGCTCATCCTGCCCACCTACAACTTGTATTTCCATATGAAGCGTCAATGGCTTGCCTTCCAGACCATGCGGCATATCCACTCGAACTGTAGAATAATCGCTACTGCCCATTCTGCCACCTGATCCTCCATTGGCTTTTGCCTCATATACCGTTCCTTGCTCGTCTGTAAAATACAATCTATTCTGCTTTCCGCTCATCCCATCAAAGCTTAAGAAAGGGTCATACACCTTCCCATCCTTACTGACTTGATAGGTGACATATACCATCGGAGCATCCGGCAGCACCTGATGCACGGACAAGGTGACCCCCTTATCTGTAGATGTAGCTTGCACCTGATCTGCAAAACCCATCTCAGCGGCACGGTCCAAATGGCCAAATCCATAGGAAATAAAAGATTTGATCATCTGGGCAAATGCAGGTGATGATGACGCACCTACAACGAGGGCACATGCAATGCCTGCTGCAATGAGTCCCGTGTTTCGGCGCATCCGTTTTCGTTTGGTTGCCGCCTTATTTATCGTATGGATCTGTTCCATAACGTCACTCGTAAACGATTCTGATACGATTACATCGGGTATTTGCGTCATCCATTCCCACTCATCTCGTTCTTCTTCCGGCTCCAATAGTACAGTACAGGATTCGCACGCTGCGGCATGTTTTTCCAGTGCGGTTATTTCTTCATTTGTTAATGGACGCTCTTCATCCAGCAGCGCTATAAAGTGGCTACACTTCAAGCAAATCCCTCCTTTCAGCCATCAATTCCCCTAACTTTTTCTTCGCTCGATGGAGATGGACTTGTACGGTTGTCACCGGTACTTCCAGCACTGCTGCAATTTCTTTGTAGCTCATGTCCTGTGCATATCGCATACATAAGACGGTCCGGTACGGTAAAGACAACTGTTTCATTGCTGCCGTAACTTCCTCTCTTCGCTCCTTTTTAAGAAGCTGCACTTCCGGAGTAGGCTCGCTTGACACTAGCGAGTCCTGAAGTTCCGTCCATTGACGTGTTTGATTTTTGCGCCAATTGGAAATGCTCAAGTTGACTGCGATTCGGTTCAACCAAGCCTGAAATCTACTTTCCGGATTATATTTGCTTAAATGTTTGTATGCTCTCACAAAAGCAGCTTGTGCGATATCCTCCGCATCCGCAGCTGAGTTTCCCATCCCTACAAGCATAGCAACAAGCCTATGTTTATATTTATTCACAAGGTGAGCGTAACTCTCCGTGTCGCCGGCCAACACCTGAGCTACCCACTCCTGATCTTCCATCATGGTCATTGTTCCTCCGTCTGTCCTCTGTCCTCTGTTATCTATTATCTAGTCAGTTCTTAAAGTGCTGTATGTACTTCTTTCAGATCGATCAGCTTGGTCTCCATAGTTGATGCATTCCCAGGCCTCCCATGTACCTTATTGAAGCTTCATTCTTAATACGTAGGGAGCATCACATATCTTTCAATAATAAAGCGATTTCATATTACTGGACATAAAAATACCTCTTGGGCCTTCCATCTATACTACACTTGTAGGATGAAGGAAGGCGTCAAGAGGCCGTTGACAAAAGTTAAGGTTTAGGTAATTCAAGGTTAATAATTTGTGTACAGCGGCTAACGGGCCCATATACACTTAAAATAATTTGATGTCTTCCGATAACTGGTTCTTCCATCAGCTTGATCCCAACTAAGAAGTCTTTATACGACCACTCCACGATCCGATTATCAAATGCAATGATTGTCACCTGTAAATTAGTAATTTCCTGATTCGGATCTGTAAAATAATCTCGTACGTCCATATATACGGCTTGTCCCACACTCATCGTAAGTGTAGATAATTCCTTTCCAGGCACAGGCTTTATGCCTGCGATAAGGGTGGCCTTAAATGATTGTTCGCTCGCCCCGCCCTGTCGATCCTTTGCGATAATTGTCACCTTTGTGGTACCCGGTTTTTTATTATATGTAGAGAGGACAAAAAATCCTTCATTATGCTTTACGAGATTAGGCTCAAAAATATCTGTATTTTCTACTTTCAGATCGTAAGTTAATCGGTCACCGTCTGGATCGCTAAAATATTGTTGTATATTCGGGATCCAGCTATTACCTTCTCCAATTGTAATGTCCGGCAACTGCTTAACAATAGTTGGCACTTGATTGTGCGCACGCAAAGGCTTTACTTTTAAATGAAACTGCTTTTCAACAGATTGATTAATCAAAGTTAATTTGGCCGTTAATGTTACATCCTTATGCTCTGTCCCGATCGCGCGGAACACTTCCCCTTTAGAAGAAATAACAGTTTCATCGGAAGATGACCATGTGATAGTAGAACTGATCCCAATGTTTGGAATCATTTCATTTATACTAGAGTATAGCCTGATCCGCTCCGTCACGTCATTTGATGCATCACCAGGATGAAATTCTAATTGGAGCATTCCTTCATCTCGGTAAAGCATACTCTTTTCCGATATTATATCCCCTGCAGTTGGAGGATACTTTAATACCGTCACATGAAAGGACTTGGATATTTTGGCCGAGCCCTTTATGATTTCGGCTGTTAATGTAAGTTGACCATCTCCATTTAAGTACCAAGGCCTATTAACCTTACCCGTCATGGCATTAATGATGCTATCGTCGCTAGACTTCCATGTAATAGTCGAACCATTTTTCCCAATTTTGGGTAGATATACATCATAAGTAACTGCTGTCACCGATTTATCGCGAGCATCCAGCAAGACGGTCAAGGCATCCGAATCTGCCGTAACTAATTGCTCATCCGACGGTGTAACCGTTCCTGTTCCAGATCCACCCCCGCCGCCAGAAAATCCGCCGCTAACGGGTGGAACCGACTTCTGATCTTCTAGTTTCTTGCGCTCTTCTTCCCGCTTTAACGCTTCCTGACGTTGCTTCTCTGTCTCTTCTTTCTGACGTTGAGATTCTTGCTGACGCTGTTCATTCATCTTCTGAATGGCGGCTTGTCCAACAGAACTAAGCTGAAAGTTGCTAGTAACAGCAGCTACTTGTTCACGAGTAGCCGTCCCTTTCGGATCAAATCGATCTGGAGTTGTGCCCCCCATCAACTTCAGCTCAATCGCGTAAGCAACAGCATCCTTAGCCCAAGAGGAGATATCCTTCTGGTCCGCAAACTTAAGTGTCTGTCCTTTACCCGCAACATCAACTCCAAGCGCTCTTATAAAAATGGAAGCCAATTGCTCACGGGTCAGCGACTCGTTAAGTCCAAATGTATGCTCGCTAACACCTTTAAACAGTCCTGCCTTTATGACAGCTTCTATGTAGGAGTACGCATAATGATCCACGGGTACATCCTTAAATTGCATGGTGCCTTTACTGTTCACGTTCACTTCCAGCTTTAACGCTTTGGCCATTATAATCGCAAAATCCTGTCGATTGATCTTACCTTTAGGATTAAATTTCCCTTCCCCGACTCCACTAATGATACCTTGACTTGCCAACTCTTGTATCGCCTGCTTAGCAAACGAATGTTCAATATCTTTAAAAGATGAAGGTGCCGCCATTACAGATGGCATGACTAAACTAGCTGCTAATATGCTGCTTAATGCAACCTTACTAAACCTGCTGTTCATTAATCGAATCCGCCTCTCTCTTGTTCTCTCTAGTATTTACCTTTATAAAGATAGCACATCCACGCCTATACCACTACTATATTATTCCATAATGCTATATTGTTGAATTTTTGTTATATTCATATACTATGAAACTATCCTAATTTTAAATCTTTTCCCTCCATTTCGCTTAGCCTTCACGTACACCAAAACAACTCCAATAGCCGCTATCTCAATACGAGACAGCGGCTTCTATTCACATAAGCTCAAGCATAAAAGAAGCTTTCTGCTTCCGTTCTCCATTTACCCATACTGATAGGATATGCTCGCCAGCATAATGCTTGCGTGTCGACAAGTCGCGGAATTCCTGTTCACGGGTTACCTTAGTCTTACCAGGCGGGTAGAGCTTGTCCGACAACTGGAACTTTTTCAGGGATCGACTCCCATTTGCCTTCACATATTCCACTCCGTATTCAATGCGCAGCTTCTCGGGCACTAGCGATTCATTAACAAGTTTAAACTGGAAACGTAGTTTCTCTCCCAATAGCAGCTTGTCTGCGGACAGTTCCAGCTCTTCCACATGCACTGGCAAATAGCCCTTATATCCAAACAATTGCAGCATGTCTTCATCTCCACGCTTCAGCAGCGTTCTCGCCCCATGTCGAATAATCCAGTCGGTATGCGGATGCTTGCCGATCCATGCAGCGGACAATCGTTTTACGAGTGTAGGATGATCCTTTGTAATATCATTGATATTATTTGCCACACTCTTACGTACGTACAAGGAGTCATCCTCTTTTAGCAGTTCCAAGATAGGCAGGATCGGCTCTGGATTTCGTTTGAGCTCTCGTAGTGCCATTGCCCAAGGCAATCGCGGCCTACAGCCCTCGCTAGCCAGTCTGCGAACATGCTCGTTGGAATGTGCGGCCCACTTAAGCATTTGCGCCATCATTCGCGGCTGGTCTCGCTCAATAAACGGTCTAACTGCAAATTCCGACGTAGAATAAGGGGTAAAACGTTCTAACGCACGAATGGACACCTCCCAATGTTCCTGCCCGTATACTTCCACGAAATCCGGAAACGTAATATAAGCAAGTCCTGACCCTAAGGGCGCAATTTCCATCAATACTTCGATTGCTTCCTCATACGAATCCGGAAGCGTCTTTCTTAATACAGCTGATACGTGACGTACACGCTGTTTAAGTTCACGTTCTTCCCAAGCTGCATCATGAACGAGAGTCAAAAAACGCTCTCCATCAAACTTCGGATATGCATTCGTTAAATGAGTAATCAGTGGACGAAAAAAAGAATCGCCAAAAATTTGTTTGCGCAGCTCAGACATGAAAAAGTCCTCCTATTAGATGTAATCTCTGCCCCGTTTGATAGGGAGTCGTTATTTCCTGTTGTGGCATTAGACATGTTCTAAAGTACAGCACAAAAAGAAATTTACGCACATACGTTCCCTCTATCGTATACTTTTTTTCGCTATTTAGCTAATCCATTTTGAATGTAAACAATTAAAATATAAAAACAGTTGCAAAACTAATGTAATTAGTTTTATACTAACATCATTAGTTAAAAATAATTAAAACCACCCTACTTGGAGGTCATATACAATGCGAGTGAGCAACATACACCAGATCTTTCAATTGTCCTTTATGCCCCGTCTATTCCCTGTAAATTGTTATCTCGTTGAAGAAGCAACCGAACTTACCTTAATTGATGCCGCGCTGCCCTACAGCGACAAAGGGATTCTACAAGCAGCGGAGAGAATCGGAAAACCCATTACCCGCATCGTGCTGACCCATGCTCACGACGATCATGTCGGCGCTCTAGACAAATTAAAAGCACGATTACCGAAAGCAAAAGTATACATCTCAGCACGGGATGCCAAGCTATTGCATGGTGATACATCCTTGGAGGCAGAAGAACCCACCGCCCCCATACGTGGCAGCGTCCCAAAAAAGGTCAAGACATCACCTGACTTTCATCTCCAAGAGGGCGATCTTATCGGCTCACTACTCGCGCTATCCACGCCAGGTCATACGCCAGGTTCCATGTCTTTCTTTGATCCAAGAAGCAAGACACTAATCGCAGGAGACGCCTTCCAGATTCGAGGCGGTATCGCTGTATCTGGTACGATGAAGCCGTGGTTTCCGTTCCCCGCAATGGCTACTTGGCACAAACAATCTGCACTAAGCAGTGCCAAGCGGCTAGCTGCGCTACAGCCCACTACCCTGGCCGTTGGCCACGGGGGATTGCTAGCTAATCCGCTGCCTGCTATGCAGCAAGCCATTGCGGAAGCGAAAACCGCTATCGAAAGGAGTGTTCAGTATGCGGCAAGGTCTTGATCAGCATACCGTGCTACAGGCAGCCGCTGAGCTTGCCGACGCACACGGTTATGAGCAGCTTTCCTTAGCCTCGCTAGCTAAGCAGCTTCAGATCCGGACTCCCTCATTGTACAATCACGTACAGGGAATGGCTGGGCTAAAGCAGGCGCTCGCTTCGTATGCTGTACGCAAGCTAAAGGAAGCGCTTGTCGAAGCTATTATCGGCAAAAGCGGCGATGAAGCGCTTCATGCATTAGCATTTGCCTATGTAGACTTCGTACGCCGACATCCCGGCTTATATGAGGCATCAATGGGCGCGCCTGATCCGTTGGACCCAGATTTCCAAACCGCTGGGACTGAAGTCGTTCAATTGATTGTACGCCTTATGGAACCTTATCGTTTAGAACCAGCAGCAGTAATTCATGCGGTACGCGGCATGCGCAGCATCGTGCATGGCTTTGCTTCTTTGGAACTACGAAAACAGTTTAACATCGAACTGAGCAAAAATGATTCTTTACGTTATGCCATAACAGCCTATCTAAAAGGCATCCAGCCCACAAATCAAAATTCCGACTAAATAGGAGGAATTTTGTATGCCGCACCCTGCTCCGCAAACGTCTACTTGAGAATACCGGACACAGCAAGTCGCTTATAACCATAAAATACGAAGTCTCCGCCGTACGAAAGTGCGGCTGGGACTTATTGCTGTTTTTCGACACCTTCCTTATACTTAACGAGGTAGATATAACATCATCGGAGGATATCATGGACCGGAGCACTATATTATTCGACAAAATGTTAACATTCACCTCATCCGCATTTTTTGAGCTTGAGTCATCAGTCCTATTAGATCAGGTCTGCTCCTCTGCTCGACATGTACTGGATGTAGGCTGTGGTAACGGAGATTACCTATCCCGCTATATCAACCATTTCCCTCAATCACGCGCTATTGGGCTGGATTTGAACGCTTCTATTATTCAACAAGCAAAAGATAAACATGGAGATGAGATCGCTTTTTATAATTGTAGCTATGAAAATTTGCCTGCCAGCGATCCATTTGATACGATTTTGGCCCGCTTAGTTATTGACCACATCCCAGATCGGACTCCTTTCTGGAACTGGCTGCAACAACGTGCAGCCATGAACGGTTCCGTTATCATTATCGATATAGATGGCTATGGTATTTCAGATTGTGCCAAACTCCCGCTGTTCACTAGCATGTACAAGGAATTACGAGATCGGATTCGTCGACCGTCTTTTCTGCCGTTTCACGATGCATTACGGTTGGAAATGGAGACATTTGGCTTAAAGCATGTGTCTACAACCAAGTACCAGCTAGTAATCCATTCGAAAGAGTTGCAAGTACAATTTTATCATTACCTAAGATCAGTAACTGAGCTCATGACTATTCAACCATCACACGAAAGTGCTCCTTGTCAACATAATCGCAGCGCCATATACGAGGAACTGGAAAATTGGCTAGACGAAGAGAATAATACGATGGAAATAGGTATGTTTTGTCTACATGCAAAACGAATTTAACTGCATCTAATGAAATGGGGTACTATACGTGCACTGGTTCGAAAAATATAAACCTGAATTAGAGTTGATTTTCGCTCAAGCCAAAATATACATACAGCAATACCCTCCTGCTCTAAAGGAACACGGCTTACATTATATAGAAGCTTACAATCCGCTGAATGAATCCAGCACAAAAAACTATATTTGCTACCTGCTTCCTTATTGGACACAAGACGCAACCGGGATTAGTACCGAGCAATGCCGCCAATTGTCTCTAGCCGAGGTGTTTATTATGTTATACCTGTTCCTTCAGGATGATGTAATGGACACTCGTCCTGTTCAAATTAAGGAACCACTTGCGCTTAGTGGCTTATTTTATAGCACTGCCTTATCTTTATACCGACAACTGTTTCCTTCTGCATCGCCTTTTTGGAATGCATTTGATCAATATACGGCAGAATGGGCGGAAGGAGTTACACAAGAAGGCTATGCGAATTACTTTTTAACTGATCCCTTCCGCATTACACTAAAGGCAGCACCTGTCAAATTGGCATCAAGTGGTGCCGTTTACTTAAGTAAACGTGCGGGTATTCTGGACACACTTTCTAATGCAGTAGACGTTACTTTAATTGCTTTGCAAATGGTAGATGATTATTTCGATTGGAAAGAAGATATGATTGAGGGAAATTACAACGGATTGCTGGCATGGATTAGATGGAAATTACAGTTGGACCCCACGCTAGCGTTGTCTGAAGAAATGGTAAAGCAAGCTATTTACACACTAGGCCATCTCGACAGCTATGCTCAATTTGCATCTCAAATTCAACAGACTACCAACATCGCACCTGAAATGCATCTTTTCCAGCAGTATCTCATACAAATATTACTTCATGAAGCTGATCATATTCGCAAGCAGAAAGAAGCGTTACTAGAGGGTGGATTCTCACATTTTTTGTTTTGTCAAAATAGGAAGGTATAAATAAGATTTTCTCGACATGCTAATATATTTATATTATTGTTGAAAGGATTAGTTACTGTCAGGTAGAAAAGTATATGCGAGATTGCATTTAATCACTAACTGTTATTTGAGAAGGGCTGTTCGACATGTGGACAATACCACTGTTGAACAGCCCTTCATTATGTCAAATACTAATCACAGTCCTATTAACAGGCTGCTTAAAACACATTATTAAGCTGAAAGGGATGGATAACATGACTGGGGACATTATACTTAAACAACACATCATTCAAAAGGCGTGGGATGATCCTCTCTTCAGATCAAAATTATTAACAAATGCCAAACTAGCCATTCAAGAAGCTTTTGGCATCGTCTTACCTGATCATATTCAAATGACTGTTCTCGAAGAGTCTGATAGGCATCATTTTGTTATTTTGCCCCCACCCCCTTCAGATCTGAGTCAAGAAGGCATTGCTCGTGAAAATGGGACATGGTAAGACAATATAGAAGAAGTCACAACAAAATTTGTAGGAAAATAAGACTTATACTGTCGAATAATAGGAAAAAAGAAATAGCACCTATTCATCTCGCATGATACACTAGACTTATACATACGTACATTATTAATCTGGAAGGATGATTTTTCTGTGTCCGCTGATCAGCAGCTAAAGAATGAAATTATTCAAAAAGCGTGGAATGATTCTGAGTTCAAAGCACAACTCATTGAGAACCCCAAAAAAGCAATTCAGGAAGCTTTTGGCATCGTCATTCCTGAACATATTCAACTCGATGTTGAAGTTGAGACTCCTTCACGGTTTGTACTTGTTATCCCCCCCAATCCCGCGGATTCGCGAATAAGTGACACAGAGTCACTATTACCTCAAGCCGGAGGAATATGGTAATTACTTATCCCCAACTATAAATACAGGAGAAGCTGACACTCAGCTTCTCCTGTTCTGCTAAATAGGCAATGGCGGGTTAGTTAATTCCCCGTAGGGGAACTCCACCATAACTTCTGTACCAACACCTTTTTTACTAGTAAATTTAATTTTTCCCTGCATAACTTCAATAATTCGGAAAGTAACCATAAGCCCAAGTCCTGTCCCCTTACTTTTGTTCGAATAGTAAGGTTCCCCTAAACGAGCCAGTTCTTTTTCCGTCATACCGCATCCATCATCTTTAATATTGACGATGACTTTGTTTCCTTTCTTGTATGCAGAAATAACAACTAGGCCCTTTACGGTTATGGACTCGATACTATTTTTAACCATATTAATAAATGCTTGCTTAAACTTAGAAGAATTGCCATAGATGAACACATCATCTTCAATATGAAGTTGAAGCTGTCCGCCCTGCATATTGGCAAGCGGTACAAGAATACTTTCAATATGTCTAAGTTCAGCTCCCAAATCAAGTAAAATGACTTCATGCAGTTCTGGTTTGGCAAATGTCAAAAAGTCCGTAATAATATTTGCCGCACGATCCAACTCAATCAGCGCCATATCCAAATATTCTTTCTCCTTGGGGCCTGAACGATGATTTAATAGCTGCATAAATCCTCTCGTTACTTGTAATGGATTACGCACTTCATGTGCAACTGAAGCTGCTAGTTCGCTAATGATCTCCATCTTCTCAGAGTGCTGAAGCTCATTGTTATACATTTCAAGCTCTTTGGAATAACGAATAACCCGTTCATGATTAATCGCAATTCTTCGACCTAACATAATGATAAGGATAAATACGAACCCTAATATCCCCCACTTCCAGTAAATAAGATCGTACTGACCTTCTTTGAGGATAAACCAAATAAGTTCTCCTATTAAAGGTAAACTGAAAATAGCGTATCCAATAATAAACATAATAGCATCAAAATTCTTTTTGATTGAATAAACTATGGAGAAGACTAAGAGAAGCACTAGCTGTGTTACTAATAACACCCCGTAAACATCCAAACTAAATATATACCAGCTAAAATACTTGCTGCTCACAAATACGCTAAGCAACTGGCTGGCTACAAACAATACCGAGTAGATTATTAAAAAATGGCGGTATCGGCGGATAATTAAAAACGGGCCTGGTCCAACTAACTTTTCAAAGTATAAGCTGAGAGCAAGCATAAGAGCGATCAGAGCAATTGAAAAACCAATATTTGTAATCGTACCTAAGTCTGGGAACACCATTAAGAAGAAATCACTGTACCCGACTATAAGAACACCAAATGAAAGCACGATCACCGCTAATGTTATCCAGGATGAGAAGTAGGCATTTCTTAATAAAACCGACGAGAATAACATCACAAATGCCATTAATATCAACGAACTAGCTAATAGAATATCCGTCAATCCCTCACTTACATAAATGGAAAACAGATCAGGATAACTTCCAAGAACCATGCCACTTTGTATGCCCATTCGTGCATCCGGTGTCTTAATCTGAATGTAAAGTGACTGTGCCTCTGTATGATACGGAATTGGAACTAATAAACGATACTGATCCATAGCATAGGTTCGAGTGGAATGATAAACTTCTCTTCCCTCTGCCGTCATAATTTTAACCTCATACCCATACAACTTATCGATTTTAAGACCAGGTTGCCCCCAGTCATTTCCAGGGAGATCAATCCGATACCACGCCGAATGGACACCAGCAGGAATATCAGGCAATCCTTGCTCTATATTAATATTCTGCCATGAATGATTGCCCTGTAATAGTTCCTCCCACTCTTTATTTTCCCAGAGTACTTTCCAGGTATTTATCCTGATTTCTTCGGATTGCGGCGCCGCGATCGATTTAAAAGGCACTACGATCCCCAATAAAATCAATAATATAAAGACAAGTACAGCGCTTTTTTGAAATAATCTCATTATGATATGCACCTCGGCAAACTTATAGGACTCAAAATTTCTTCATACTTCTTCATAATTCGTAACTATTCGACAATCGGACTCGATTACCTCCTTAATCATTATATATACAAATGATCATGTTTTCATATTGTAAATAGAAGTCATTACAACATATACTAAATCCCCTCTCGTTGAGTCAGGTGTATTCACTGCTTTAAGGGTATGGGCGGTGTGTTACTATTACTATGCGAAAATTCTACAATTACCTCGGTACCAAGACCTTTTTTACTATTAAATTGAATGTTGCCATTCATCACTTCAATAATACGGAAGGTAACCATTAATCCAAGACCAGTCCCTTTAGCCTTACTTGTAAAATAGGGTTCACCTAATCGGGCCAGTTCTTGCTCTGTCATTCCACAACCATTATCTTTAATATGGACAAACACTTTGTTACCTTTTTTGTAAGTGCAAATGTGAACTTTACCCGCTTCCGTTAATGATTCCACACTGTTTTTTACCATATTAATAAAGGCTTGCTTAAATTTCGATGAATTGCCGTAAATATAAATATCGTCAGATATTTCCAGTGTAATCTGAGCACCTTGCATATTGGCAAGCGGCAAGAGAACCGCTACAATATGGCCTAGTTCTTCGCCTACATTTAGCAGTACCACTTCATGTAATTGCGGCTTAGCAAACGACAGGAAGTCGGTAATTATACCTGCAGCCCGATCGAGTTCGATGACCGCCATACTTATATACTCTTTCTCCTTGTCCCCAGAACGCTGGTTCAGAAGTTGGATAAAACCTCTCGTAACTTGCAGCGGATTACGAACCTCATGCGCAATGGAAGCCGCCAACTCACTTATAATACCCATCTTATCAGATTGCTGTAGTTCATTATTATACATCTCAAGCTCCTGAGAGTAACGAATAACCCGTTCATGATTTTGGGCAATACGTCTAGCTAAAATAAGCAGGAGCATAATGACAAAACCTAAAATTCCCCATTTCCAAAAAACAAAATCATATTTTCCTTGCTTAACTGCAAACCAGACTAACTCGCCTCCAAAAGTTATACTAAACAGTCCCAAGCCTATAGCAAATAACATCGCTTCTTTGTTTCTTTTAATTGTAAAAATAATTGTAAATACAAATAGCAGCAACAACTGGACCACCATAAGCAGACTATAAATTTGGAATTTAAACAAAAAATATAAGTCGTAGTACTTTTCATTTTGGAATACCGTGAAAAAGAGAAGTAAAATAATCGTAAGAATAGTGTAGCCTATCAAAAACTTCCGGTATCTAGGGATGATTAAGAAGGGGCCAGGGCCAACCATTTTCTCGAAATACATACTCAATGCAGGCATTAGGGTGAATAAGGTAAAGTCAAATACATACGAATAAATTTCCCCATATTCGGAATAAAACTTGTTAGTAAAATCAGAATATAGCACAATTAAAATTCCAAAACAAAATAATATTACAGATAATATTAACCAATTCGTAAAGTACACATTACGAACTAGCCACGCGCATATGAGCATAATTAACGCCGCAATAATCATAAATGCGCCTAATGCAATATCTCCAACGCCACCACGTGCAATTTCAGGAAGCAAGGACTGATATTCACCTAATATTAAAGCTTCTTGTATACCAATTCTTTCTCCCGGGGCACGGACATGCAAGTATACCTCCTGCTCCTGATCAGCAATAGGTATAGGAAGTAGTACTTGATAGGAGTCTAATTCATAATTTCGTACGGAATTGTATAGACTACGACCATCCTCCGAATAAACTTGCAAATCAAATCCGTATACCTTCTGCATCAGTATCCCAGACTGTCCCCACGATAGCTTGGGAACAGAAATACGATACCAAGCATATTCTATTCCTGCTGGTTTTTGGGGAATATCTTGTGATATATCTACACTCTTCCAGTCTTGATGCTGATGTGCAATTTGACTCCATTCCTGTGGCTCCTTTTCCCACAACATCTCCCACTTGCTAAGTGTAATCCTCTCATCATTAGGTGCTGCAATTGCCGCACCACAACTTAATACGATACAAAGGACTAGAAATACGGTCATAAAAAATATTCGTTTTAGTCTAAAAAAACTGATCTCAATCGACATCGCATTAACCTCGTCCTAATTCAAATTAGCATGCATTCGTTTTAGTTCGACAAAATACGATGTACTCCTTTTTGAAATATAAAACTTATTGAAGTCAACACATATTAAACTCATTTCTTTTTCACAGCAAGTAAGAGGGAGCTCACTTCACTCCCTCTTACTTGTTCAGTCGAAAATGATTCATGATTCGATATGGTCTATCGAAGCATCTGATTATTTCCGTTAGCTAATCTTCTCCCCATCATTACAATGAGAATAAGTACAAAACCAAGAATTCCCCATTTCCAATATATAAGATCATATTGTCCTTTTGATGCAATAAACCACATCAACTCGCCAGCCAAAGGCACACTAAAAATGGCATACCCCAAGGTAAACAAGATCGCATCACTATTTTTTCTTACACAATATACAATCGAAATTATGAGCAGCAAGGCAAGTTGAATGACTAGAAATACACCATAAATATTCAAACTAAATATATACAAACTAACAAAATCGTTACTTACAAGATCGCCGCTTAACTGATAAGCACAAAACAGTACAGAGTAAACTATTAAAACATATCTATACCAGCGAATAATACCCCAAGGTCCTGCTCCTACCAATTTCTCAAAGTAAAGACTTAAAGTTAGCATAATAGTAATGAGGGCGATGCCAAAGGCCGTATCAAGCGCCGTCTGATAACCGGGTAAAAGCATCGTAATAGATTCACTATACCCGAGTATAAGTACGCCAAAGGAAATAATAAGTATGGCTAAAGTCAGCATGGAAGAAAAATGATTTCTTTTTAAAAAAAGCGAGCAAATGATCATGATGATGGCCACTGAAATGAAGAAGCTGATCAATAGTAAATCTGTCAGGCCTCCCCAGATATGCTGCGGAAATAGTGACTGATAGTCTCCAAAAACCATCGCACTTTGAATGCCTATTCGATCACTGGGCGTCTTAATATGAATGTAGAGTGACTGGGCACCTTCCTGAAAAGGTACAGGTAGCAATAGTCGATACTGGTCCAATCCATACGTCCGCATAGAATGGTACAGCGTCCTTCCTTCAGAAGAGACAACCTCCACATCATATCCATGCAGCTTATTGATGTTTAAGCCAGGCTGTCCCCAGGACACTTTAGGAAGGTCAATACGATACCAAGCTGAATGGATGCCTTCAGGAATGGGCGGCAGTCCTTGTTCAAAATTGATCGTCTGCCACTGGTGATTGCCCGTTGCTACTTCCTCCCATTCTTTTGCATTTGTTTCCCACAATACTTCCCACTTCGTAATAGTAATCTGCTCTGACGGTATAGCCGCACTGGCCGCACTTGTTTGAAATGGAGTAAATATGCACGCTAGTATAAACAACAACATCCCAAGAATAGAACATTTACGTAACCCTTTCATTTTAAAATGCACCTCCAAGGAACTAAGTTCATCATTTTATTGGAGAACATATACTTATTAATTGCTTTTTTCCACATATGTCTACCTCTCTTTGCTGAAAATATGTTCATTTACAAATATTCTGCACACATTGTAAATTTCCTCCTTTAATTGAGAAAATTCACTTCATCTTTACACTTTTTTGTCAAATTGTGCAAGTCACTTCTCCCCTCACCATTCCATTATTTTTATGCATATGTAGTATAATAGTAAGGCGATGTACTTTGATCTGATACGAGAAAGGAATCCATATGAGAATTAATAAATTCATTAGTGAAACTGGCGTCTGCTCCAGACGTGAAGCAGATAAATGGATTGAGGCAGGACGTGTGACGATTAACGGTCAGCGTGCCGAACTAGGCAGCACAGTGGAAGCAGGTGATGATGTTCGTGTAAACGGCAAGTCAATTGGCGAGAAGAAACGTCATGTTTATATCGCACTAAACAAGCCTGTCGGTATTACCTGTACATCTGAGCCTCACATTCGAGGCAATATTGTTGATTTCGTAAATCACAAAGAGCGTATTTTCCCGATCGGACGACTGGATAAAGACTCAGAGGGGCTCATTTTACTTACCAATGATGGGGATATCGTTAACAAGATTCTTCGTGCGGAACATAACCATGATAAAGAATATATTGTGACCGTGAATAGGCCCATAACGTCTGAGTTCGTCCAAGGGATGTCAAAAGGGGTCCGCATTCTCGGAACGACTACTAAGCCTTGCCATGTCACCAAGATCGGGGAACAGGTATTTAAAATTGTGCTTACGCAAGGACTTAATCGCCAGATCCGTCGTATGTGCCAAGCGTTTGGTTATACCGTCGTCAAGCTGCGCCGTATTCGAATTATGAACATCGAAATCGGCACTTTAAAAAAGGGCCAGTGGCGTGATCTGAGCGAAAAGGAGCTTACAGAATTGATGAGGCTGACCAATCATGTCAGCCGTGATCACAAAGAAGGAAGGACCTAATCAGGCCCTTCCTTCTTACTCCTCATTAGGCCGCTCCTACTTCCACAGCTTGTACTCTGATATTCACCTGTAGTTGACCACTATTACTGATTATACTTTTTCAACACAATAACCGCATTATGACCGCCGAATCCAAAGGAATTGGACATACCTACTGTTAATGTCGCCTGGCGAGCTGTATGTGGAACATAATCAAGGTCACAATTAACATCCTGCTGATCTAGGTTGATCGTTGGCAGCACGATCCCTTCTTGCAGCATTTTTACCAACGCAACCGCTTCCGCTCCGCCTGATGCACCAAGCATATGACCTAGCATCGACTTGTTTGATGTTACTGGAACTTTACCTGCGTGCTCACCAAGTAATCGCTTGATTGCCATCGTCTCCACACGATCGCCTAGCTCTGTGCTAGTGGCATGTGCACTTATAACATCCACCTGTTCAGGCTGAAGACCGGCTTCCTGCAGCGCCAGCTTCATCGCCTGGTACGCACCACGTCCTTCTGGGTGTGTCGCTACCATATGGTACGCATCAGAGCTTGCTCCATAACCAATCACTTCCGCATAAATACGTGCGTCTCGGCGCAGTGCATGTTCGAGTGATTCCAACACTAGCACTCCGGCCCCCTCCGCCATTACAAAGCCATCACGTGCCTGATCGAACGGTCGGCTTGCACGAGTCGGCTCGTCATTACGAGTGGACAGCGCGGTCGCATTGCTGAAGCTAGCGAGCGACAGCTCCGTAATCGCTGCCTCTGCGCCGCCAGCCAACACCACATCCGCTCCTCCGTAGCGAATAAGTCGGAAAGCTTCGCCGATTCCGGTGTTACCAATCGAGCATGCCGTCACCGGGGACAGTGTTGGTCCCCATGTCCCCAATCGTATGCTGATCTGGGCTGCTGCACTATTGGCAATCATCATCGGCACTAGCAGCGGACTTACCCGCTCTGGACCGCGATTGCGCAGCACCGTTTCCTGTTCCACCATCGATTGAATGCCGCCTATGCCAGAGCCGACATACACCCCAACACGCTCAGGATCGACTTTGTCTCGATCCAATCCGGCATCTGCGTATGCTTCCTCAGCCGCAGCTACCGCAAATTGAGCAAAGCGGTCCATCCGTCTTGCTTCCTTGCGGCCAAAGCGACCATCGGCATCAAATTCGCGTACAACACCTGCAATCTTCACTTTATGGTGGCTGGTGTCAAATGCATCTATGCTTGAAATGCCCGATTGTCCTTCCACTAAACGGTTCCAAAATGTATCCACATCATGTCCTACAGGGGAGATAACACCCATTCCTGTAACTACAACTCTATTCATGAAGATTCCCTCCTGCTTTCCTAATCATGGAATTATCTTCACACAGTCGTTATCATATTACAAGTTGTTGTTTATCCTAGTATAATAACTACTAGAATAAATTTGACGCCTATAATTACCCGATGTCCCTCGAAATGTCTTCGGATAATTATACATTTACAGGGAGTACACACGGAATATAACTTAACCTTTAACCATCCGGAGGGATGTCCGATGACGCAATCTAACTCTAACCATCCGACCAAGCTACAAGTATTATCCGAATTTTTGAAAACACAACGTGCCAAAATTATGCCTCAAGCCGTAGGTCTACCTTCGGGTACGCGCAGGCGAACGCCAGGTCTTCGACGTGAGGAAGTTGCTCAGCTCGCCGGTGTCAGCACCACCTGGTATACATGGCTTGAGCAGGGGCGAGACATTCATGTATCTTCTTCCGTGCTTGATAGTATCGCTTCTGCTTTACAGCTTACGGTTGACGAACGCAAATATTTATACGCATTAGCAACGGAAAGCGGTAGTGGAACCTACGTCATACACGAGGAGCAGCCACGAATCAGCCCGTCGCTTCAGCGTATCCTTAGTGAATTAAAACATTGTCCCACCATCATCTCAGATAGAAAATGCGATATTGTAGGCTGGAATGAGGCTGCTGCACATGTCTTTCTCGACTTTAATCTAATTCCACACGAGGATCGTAACATGATCCGGCTGCTCTTTACGCGTAAGGAGTTCCAGTCGCTTGCTGTTAATTGGGAGCACTTCGTGAAGGGCTTCCTGTCCATTTTCCGTGCCTATTATGGTCAACACGTTGAAGATCAATGGTATGAGTCGTTTTTGGAGGAAATGAGGGAAGTACATCCCGAATTTCAACAACTCTGGAACCAGAGCCAAGTCAGCTCTGCGCCTGAGGTCGTCATAGAATTCCGACATGCGAAAGCAGGTAAAATGCTATTCCATTTAACCTCGTTGCAAGTTCATGGGGATACGGATCTACGGGTGAGCATTTACACACCCGCACCAGAATCTTCGACGGAATACAAACTTCAGAAGCTGATGGGCAAAGAAATCCCCCTTTAAGCAACGACAAGTCATATCCCACACCGTTGATAGCACTTATACGGCTTACAACATCCTGGAGAATACTGCATGTTACTCGCTGTATGTCAAGAAGCCGATCTTGACGTTATATGTAACGCAGGATCGGCTTCTTTCAATTATTATCATTTAAAAAAGGGCTGGGTCGGCTTTAGGTTTACTGCGGTAGATGTGATATTATGGACTTTGTCTTCTCAATGCTTGCGATAACGATTAGAAATCCCAGCAATAGAACTGCGCAAATAACCCCCATCACATATCAGCTCCTCCACGTTCATAGTCGTACATCTATATGAATGAGAGGCTACGAATATGAACAGGCAAGGCTACTCGCTTTCCCTTAAATCACGTCACATTAATCGTTTACACGACAAACGGAACCTTGATATGACGGAGCGTTCCAATGCTTGCTTAGTCCAGGAAACTGGACGCTTTGACTTCTGCATGCAGCCCGCTTCTCGTTTCCGAGCCTGGCTTGCCGACTGTTAATCCTAGCCGTTCAGACAACTTATGGTTAGATTCTGACATACGTGCCGTATGCTCAGTCGCAGTTTGAATGATGGTACGGTTAGACTGCTCGTAAGCATCCATCGCCGCAAATAAATCGGACATGGCACGATTGATCGAATCCAGTTCTAGTCCTGGCTTGCCAAGCAAGTCATTTGTCTTCTCCGTCGTTTCCTTTA
Source organism: Paenibacillus taiwanensis DSM 18679 (assembly GCF_000425125.1). Taxonomy (GTDB): domain Bacteria; phylum Bacillota; class Bacilli; order Paenibacillales; family Paenibacillaceae; genus Paenibacillus_B; species Paenibacillus_B taiwanensis. The sequence continues at coordinate 165,325 of NZ_AULE01000028.1, read as the reverse complement.
ACAATTTCGAATTTTCCTCAAACATATTTTGCAGTGTCTTATTTGCGGTATTAACAGCATCGATCGTATCCAACTGGTCCTGCAGCGCCATCGCAATCATGGCAGAAACCGTCACAAGATGCTGCGTCTTATCAATAGTCGCGTTGACTGAATCAATCAGCTTGTCGTTGTTATCATTAATAATGTCTGTGCCCGCTATCGCCTGCTGGTACAGCATCACCATTTCCGTAAACGACTGGATTCGTGTAACCACCTTACGAAGTCCTTTTTCGAGCAAAACTTTACGACTCTCATTTTCTGGCTTGGCAATTTCTTGTTCGAATAATTCTTGCAGCTTCTTCCCCATCGCAATTCGTGTCTGCAAGTGATACACTTCCTCCAAGGAGGACCGCTTTAAGCTTTTCATATACACAATATTTTCTTGCAGCGTATCACGCCCATTTCGCAAATTTGAAACGATAGCGTTGACGTTAGTTCGAACAGATTGGTATTTATAAATATAATTTTTGATTGGTGTTTTGCGTAATATTTTGTCCAGCAAACTTAGCTGTTTGCTCTTGCTTAATGAATCAATCTCAGAGCGCAGCTTTAAAATATGGTTGCTTACTTCCGCACGTTTACCAGATGCCAGTTCATTGACAGGACGTTCAAGCATTGCAAGCGATTGTCCCGCCTTCTCCATCGTTTTTTGCCCCATCATGCCGATGTCGTCCATAAGCATTTCCAATTCCATCGGATTGGTGTTTGATACTTTGTTAATAAATTGCGCAGCCTCCTGCTCCACCTTGAGCATATCTTCTTGCTTTAGCACAGTCGTTTGCGTTGTAGCCATCTGCTCGCCTCCTTCATTCATTTAGTCCTTCGTTCGGTAGCGCTGCTGGATCAGTTCGACCTTGGCTTGCAGCTCAACCAGATCTTTATGTTCAATAGATTCCACATAAAATGACAACTTGGAATTAATATCTTTTACACCCGTTAAGAGCAATCTTCGATTTTGACGTTTGGCCTCTCCGCTCAACTTTAAAAAGGGATTAATAGCACCGTTTAAATCGCGGAATACGAGCCGTTGAATATTGTGATTCATATTCCCATCGTTCATTTCTTTGAGCTGCGGGATAAGCCGCGTAATACGTGTAAGCAGCGTTAATGTCTTCTCTACAATCTCATTATCAAGCGCATTTTTCTGGCCTTCGGAAATTACCATCTCTTCGATCACACCGATATATTCATACACAGAGGCCCATACAGGATCTTCCTCTTGCACCGCAGCAGTCTGCGAATTCGGTGTGCTATTTGAAGATGTAATAAGTGCTGTATGCTCTGGAGACGACGGCTGTGTTGATTGTCCTTGCCCTGTATGAACGTTCGACGACAAAGACTGGACGTTAACCGCCCCTTGATCAGGCAAAGTCTGTGCCGTCGCCTGCCTGTGCCGTCCATGTCCTGCTGCTATCGCCACAAATATAATAGCAGCGGGTATAAGCATGCTGACGTATAACGGCAGCCAGATCTGGGTCACTAGTGCTGCTGCATAACCTGCAACAGCTAGACCTACTGCCCATTTATATTTACGATTCATCCCTCTACACCTCCATATGATCCCGGATGAACAGGATACTCCCCCCTGTTATTCCAAGTAAATATTTGGTATCAGGATTCATTCTAAGGGTGGTTTTTAGGCTTGTCAATGAAGCCCATTCAGTACCCGCTACGGCTCTTTAAGACGATGGGTTGTTCAATATAACTGATTTGAAGATCAAACTTTGGCTTTGGCACATCAAAAGGCTGTCCTTGAATCTCCTTTACAGCCAAATACGGAATGTTAATACCTGACAAGCAGGATATGTACAAGCCCCCCGACATACGCGGGTTTATTTCCAGCAGCTTCGGAATTCCCTTGTTGTACTTCACCTGAATATTAAACACATATGGAATCCGATAACGCGCAGCTACACGTTCAGCAATGTCCAGCAGCGCTGGGACTTTTTCAAGCTCATATACCCGACCGGTCGACTTTCTGCGCGGTATGGCAGTCAAAAGTTCTCCTTCTGCTGAAGACAAGCAGTCAATGCTGTACTCATCTCCTTCCAGCAATTCCATCACCATAATGTCGTCAAACCAGTCTTTGCTTGCAAATGCTTGATACGCATCTTCAAACGAGGTTTTGAGTGTCACCCAACCATACATTTCCTCTAATCGGTTGCTGCGTTCTGCAATGATACGAAATCCCATTCCACCTTCAGAGCTTGTTGGCTTAAAACACACTTTATTCCCCTCAGATGTTAGCTCTTCATATGCTTGCTTGAACTGTGCAGCCGTATTTACGACCCGATAGGCAGGCAATGTAACGATATCTGTATGCTGAAGCGCTTCGTAAAACAAGTGCTTGTTCATTAACTGGTGGAGCAGTGTCAAGTCCTTGCATACCATCACCTTAGTCCCAATGGCCTCAAAACGCTCAATCTGCTCGGCAATGTCATACATGTGCAGTCGGGGAATAAAAATATCAATGCTATGCTGCTTACAAAAATCGAGACAGAACTGCACGTATTCCGCACCCTTGACTGTAGGTTCCACAAAGGCATAATCGCAAGCTTGCAAATGCATATGATTCGGGTCAGGATGAGTCCCATAAAATACAAACGGCTGCTGGTCCGGGTTACTGCGAATCATATGAATATAATGATAAGCTACGGAAAACCAACGATTAAACCAAATTTTTGTCATGTCACATCTTCCTCACTGTATCCCTAATGGGGTTGTATCTGCATCGTTAGTTATGGAGTTCCTTATGGAGGCGAACCATGACTGTACACGAACTAACAGTTCCTCTGACGCCGCCAAGCCGGACTGGTCGGTAAACGTAAATGAAGAGGGATCTGCTGCCCCATAATGTCTGAACAATTCACCATGCCTCGGTGCAATAGCAAAGTGTGCAGCCTGTAGCAAGCTCTCATCTAGCAAGGAATCACCTGCCGCAGCCAAGTGGGAGCAACCCAACAGTTGTGCGACGTGAGACAAAGCCCGCCCCTTGCATATGCCATCAGGAACCAAATAAAGCTTCCTCCCCTGAATGGACATTTTCCACCCCAGACTATTAAGCAGCACGCGGAAAGACTCCAACTCCGTCAACGGCAGCTTATCTCGATGAATACGTATCGCATAGAACAACTCGTCGGCAAATGCCGTATCGACAACCCATTCTGGATGGGCCAGCTCATCAAACCGCGCTTTCACCTCAGCTGCTTCGCTACAGTCGCGCAGCGTCAAACGAATCTGCTGCGCCCAATCCTCATCAGGCTTGCCGTCCACGAGCAACTGACCGCCATTACTCGTGATTGCATATTTAGGTCTACATAGATCAGCCAAGTAAAAGATGCGGCGATATTGTTCAACTGTCCGCGTGGTGACGGGTACAAACTCCACCTCATTTGTTAACTTCCTTAACCTTTCGATTGAGGTATGTGACATGTAAGAGATGATGCGACCCTCATATCGCTCAACAGGCACAAGCTCATCAAGACGTACCTGTCCCATTGAACGATGGGAAAAAATCAAGGTCTGATCCAGATCACTTGCAAATAACATTCGTTACGCATCCTCCTTCATTGACTTTATAAGCCCGCAGCAGGAATACGATAATCCTTTGTATACTTCAACAGGTACATTTCGCTGCTCGGCTAGCAAGAGGATATGCTTTAAGCTCGGATTGTCGAGGCGATCCACAATAATCTTCCAAGGCACACGACGAAGCAGCACCCTTGTCGTCTCTCCAACACCAGGCTTAATCAGATTTACATTATGAATGCCAAAACGATCTTGAATGCCGACTACATCCTCAAGTCCCCGCCAAGTTGCACGATGCTCCCGTGGATGCGCATAGGCATATGCTGCTTTTACCTTTGCCTCAGCAGCTATTCGAGCGAAGCAGCCGGATACGGTGTCCACGAATAAGTTGGACAAGTCCTCTTGCTGCCATTCGCGATAAAATTTAGCGCCGTGATAATCGTCTGCGCCGATCAGGTCTGCCCGATGCACGGTTCGGCTGATCAGACCGGATACAGTAGAATTCAAACAAGCGCTCGGAATCAAATAATCTTCCCTTGTCCCGTAGGTGTCCGAGCAGCGGCCAGGATCGGCTAATACAGCCAAATCGTCATCTACTTGTACGCCATACTTGCTGAACATATGGTCACTGGCCTGCATGAGTACAGTTCTGATCGCCCCCTTGCCTGTCCAGCCGTCAACAAATTGAATTTGCCGATCTGGATGCTGTTGCAGCATATAACAAACAGCATTCTCGTCGATCCCTTTGCCTCGAATAATGGAAATGCTGTAATGCGGCGCTTCAAGCTGACATATTTCGCGCCAGTACCGCTTGATCAATATTCCTACAGGCGTTCCCGCTCTTGCTAATGAGGCAAGCACGACGTTATCCCCGCGCTTCAGCCGGATCAACTCTGCTACAATCCCTACAGCTAATGCCACCCGCTCAGCATTATCTGTCAACGCTTGATGAAACAGTTGGATATAAGCGTCAGACGGTCTATACTCCAGTGGCAGCATTTCCGAATAATGAACGCCAGCTTGGATCGCTTCCTCCCGATCTTCCGTTCCTTGTTCCATCATTAGACCGCTCAGATCCTTCAGCACAAATCGTACATCTTCCGCGCGGTAGCTGCCCATATGCGGCGGCTCCGGTAAACGCCTGGACATGAGATTGGTTAGCATCCGATCATCCCCTCATTCATTCATTGATTACCATACACGAAATGTATAACCGGAATACCCGTTAGACGACAGGCATGAACAAATGATGCTTCCTGCTCGTCTCCTATTGCCCGTTCTATAAAAACAAACAACTCATCATACGTATCTGCAGGCACGTTATAGAAATAGTTAAGCGTTCCCACGCAATCCATTGCATCAAATGAGAACGCATTCTGGATTCCGTACCCTTGCTGACGGTGCGGGTATATGGGGCTGCGTGTACTGGATTGATAGGACACACCTTCCCCCATCTCGCTAGCTAGTCGCATCGGGATGTACATAAATTCACCCGTTCCCATACATAACGTCCTATTCCCCGTCCGCAGCGAACCGATGTACTGCCCCGCACAAACTAACTGTTCCTCTAATCCCCGTTGCCGCAGAGTATCCAAACCAAATCTGCCCGTATCCCTCATATAGCACTCTGTATGCAGCGGCCGCTCCGCAATTATCGTCTGGTCATGAACAGGCGTAAAATATTGACCTATGTAGTGGCGGCTTATGGGAATGTCATGATACCCAAGCGATACATCAAGCTTAGGTCGCTCCAGTTCAATCGGGCCGCCGCTTACTCGAATTTGCCCTTGCAGCAGTGACAAACATTCAATTGTAATTCCAAGCTCTCTCTCCAGCTGCACAAATTTCGTCTTGTCCGAAGCTGATCTCCAATCCAACAGACTAGCGATCACGTAGTGGCTTCGTGGGTGCTTGCTATGCAGATCACGAATAATATTTAATGACGTGTTGCCTGTTGTGATCTCATCGTCTACGAGCACCACACGTTCCGTTCCATCAAAAAAAGTGGCCTGCCTCGCATAACAGCGATGCGCTGTCGCATGAGAGTGCTCCTCTTCGAATTCCAAAACGGGTGTCATACCAGCAACTACTTCTCTAGTTGTATGCAAAAATCGAGTCTGCCCGTTAAAAAAACTGTACATGCTGTGCCCCAGCGCTGTTGCCGTTTCCGCAAATGCAATAAACAGCAAGGGCTCTTCTGCTTCAAGGGGACTCACCCGCAGCGCCTCATATATCCCCTTCGCTGTATCCGGCTCAACAAAAGCTTGAATCATAGCATCAAGCTCTGTTGCGGGCAACTTTTGCAATCTGTTATGAAGCAACAAGGCTAGTGCCGCCCCTCCCAACAAAGAGACATGCGGATGAACGGGAATGTGCTTGCCCAATATTTTGCTAACGAAGAGAAAGCTTCGCTTTTTATTGATTCGTGCTGCCATCTCAAACAGCACCTCAAGCGGAAGCCCAAACGGATTGTCCGTCACTTCGATCTCTACCTTCAAATCCCCAAGTATGTTAAATGAATGCTTGCTCGTATTCATTTTTCCCGATAAGCAGCGCGGTAAAGTTTTGGTTTTCATGCAGCACCCCGTATATTTCGGAACGAATCATAATGCGGCGCGCCCAGTTCATGTGCGGCTTGATTTCGTTCATTTTGTTGGAATATTGGCTTTTCATTACACCGAGCAGTCCATTGTTGTTCGAAATAATATGAATTGCATCGACATACTCTTCGTGTGTAACCGCATAGAGCGCCTGAACCGGTCGAATGTGGGACGGATGAATAATCGTTTTGCCAATAATGCCATTTTCCTTATCCATAGCGACCTCGCGTATGAGTCCATCTACATAGACGTTAATATACTGCATACGCAGTCTACGTCCCATCCGACCAGCACTTTCTTCAAAAGGTGTTTGGCGAAGTTGCGGCTTCAGTACACGTTCACTCTTGAAGTACTCCCAGACAGGACCCGAAACGACATAGTTATCTTCCATCCGTCCAAACAAATTAATAATGTCCGTAATGCAATCTCGAATGACACCAATATCGTAGATCGTCATATCAGGACTCCGTCTTAGTCCAAATAAGCTGGAGAAATCGGTAGCTCCAATCCGTACATTTAAAATATAGGGCCTGTATTCGTCCAGCAGCTGCTTAATCTCGATCAGCGTCTGTCTTCTCGACTCACAATAAATGACAGCCGAAGACTCCAAAATGGGCATCGCGTACAGTAATGGCAAGTCAGGATTAGCCAAATGGTAATTCCGTAAAATGGACAAATAAGACCGCCCATTTTGTACCGAGAACTTAGGTAATACAAAGCCTGCAACCAGTTCGATCGTATCTTCGAGCATCGCGATCATTCGCGTCAGCTGCTCTGGCGTGCGAACACGAATAAACATTAGCGGCAACTGATCGCGGTTCATTACCCCGTGGTGCAGCAGCGTTGACAACCTTCTCAGATGATCCTTGATCGACTCCTCGGCTACTTGAAGGTGTTGATCCCCTACTGCATCTTCCAGATCAAGCACAACGGTAACCAAACCTTCGTACTTGCCTGTCAAAATATCCTCACTTATCGTTTGCCGGGTAGCCGGCATGTACAAAGCCGCGCCAAGAGCATGTGACAGCAGTTCTCTATCCGCCCTATTGTCAAATGGAACCGGCGCTTTATGAAAGATTAGCGTTTCTTCCTCTTCAGAGAGATTGCTGAAGTAACGCATGCAAATGACCTCCTCCGTATGCGGGGACTGATTGTTAGGTAAAAAATAATCCCCCTGATCTACGATTCAGAAGGGGGATTGTACTGCGAAGGAGAATGCACATTAAGCAGAAGTGGTGTGCTCTGTTTTTTTCTTGATGGCGCTGACGACCATCGTACCTACAAAAACTCCGATAATGACCGAGAAGAACAAGAGATGCGACACATGGATTCCGTATGCTGCGGCAATCATTTTGGCACCGATAATAATAATAAGAATAAATGCGGCCTTCTCCAGTTCCGGAAACTTCTCAATAAGTCGCAGAAACACTTGTGCTACGCCACGCATCATTAGTACGCCGAGAATACCGCCGAGGAACAGCACCCACACTTTCTCGCTCACGCCAAATGCAGCCAACACACTATCAATACTAAATGCGATATCCATAACTTCAACAGCTAGTACAGTACGCCAGAAGCCGTAACCTTTGTTCTCGACTTCCCCTGCCTCTTCTTCCGCTTTTTTGCCGATATAAGGAATTAACGGGATGCCGCCGACTTTAGCCAACTTAAATTGCAGACCGAACAGATGACTAAGCGCGATCCATAACAGGTATACACCACCGGCCACTTTTACCCAGGTGATCTTCACTAAAAACGTACCTACACCAATAGCGATGAAACGGAAGATGTAAGCCCCCAAAATTCCATAAAACAGCGCCTTCTTCTGCTGTTCTTTGGGCAGATGTTTAACCATAACGGCCAAGACCAGTGCATTATCTGCGGATAACAAACCTTCCAAAATAACAAGCGTGCCTATAATGCCCCAGTTAACAGGATCACTAAGTGTAGCTACAATGTTGGACCATTCAAAGAAGCTGGAGAAATTGCTAATAAAGCTGTTTATAAAATCAGACATATCGTATATTGGCTCCTTCTATAAAAGAGGTTGCTTTATTATTTAGAACCAGCTCTCCACTGCAATCCCCAGTCGTACGCATGGTCCATATCTCGATGGCCCGGGAAATACTCAACCAGCTTTTCAATACTGAATGTTTCATTGTTGACGTTCCGAATCATAGCAATCGCACACATGCCCTTACGATTCTCTGGCTGATCAAGTTTAATAATGATGTCTGGCCCTTCTGGCTGTTTAATCGTAACGACGCCATCTGCTTGCGCCCAGTTGGCTACCCCTTCATAAATAAAGGCATACACCAGAATTCGCTTAATCTTGGACAGATGCTGTCCGTTGATCCGCAAGTTCTCCCCCGTCTTGACCATACCTGTACGATCATCTCCGTCAAGAGCGACAAACGGTTCATACTGGAAAGAACCAAATGAATTGCCTAAAGCTTGCACCGTTGACTTTTCGCCGTCAGTTAACTCGTAAAGACAGCCTACGTCCAAATCGACACCCTTCGCCCCGAAAAATCCAGATGACTTCTTTCGGTTCCAGTTGAGATTAACGACGATCTCGCCATTCGATCCCTTTGTTTTCGTCAAATTAACGACTTCGCCACGCTTCTTGAGTTCAATCTTCGTCAAATTAACAGGCGTTGGCGCTGGTTGAACTGGTGGTGTCTGTACCAAAGGAACTGGAGGTACGGACTTCACCGACGCTTGCGTGTTCATATCGTTGCGTTGCTGCGAGGATACGTCTTCTGCTGCCGTGGCCTCCTCCTGCACGTCAATGCCGAAGCTCCCGCACAGTGCAGCAAGTCCGCCCGCGTAGCCTGCTCCTGTGCCATTAAACTTCCATTCCCCGTTATGACGGTACAGTTCACCGACAACGATAGCCGTTTCGACTGTAAAGATCTGTCCCAGATTAAAACGGATAAGCTCATTACCCGTTACCGGATGGAGAATACGAATGTACAGCTCTTGAATATCTGAAAACTGTTGTGACGCTTGCGCATCCGAATGAATCGTAAGTGTAAAGGCAATTCGCTCATACACAGCAGGTACCTGCTGTAATTGAATACTAATTTGCTCGTTATCCGTGATACCTGCATATGAACGCTTATCCGCTGCGGACTGAACGCAAACAGAGCCAGCACCGCCAGTTAAGTTCCCATAGAATACGAGGTCCTCATCCTTTGTAACCTTTGAATCCTTGCTTAATAGAAACGCAGACAAATCAATATCTACCTGCTTCGGGTTGACCCAGCCCATCCCTACCACAATCTGATCCAGACCCGGATTACCTTTTGTCAGATCTGCCTTCTGCCCTTTTATCAATGCTAATGACATCTGTCTCCGCCTCTCCGCTGCAAACGATTAGCCCGTTATTGGGCATCCAGCCCATAATTGCGGCATAATGCGGCAAGTCCGCCCGTGAAGCCAGACCCCACCGCTTGGAATTTCCATTCAGATCCATGACGGTACAGTTCACATATAACGACTGCCGTCTCGATGGAGAAATCCTCGCCCAAATCATAGCGCAGCACTTCTCTGCCGCTCAATTCATCCACTACACGTACGAATGCATTGGCTACCTGGCCAAAATTCTGACTTCTCGCCTGCGCCTCATAGATCGTAACCGTGATGCCAATACGCTGGACTTCCGCCGGAATTAAAGCGAAGTTAATCTTAATCTGTTCATCATCTCCATCGCCTTCTCCCGTGCGATTATCGCCTGTATGAAGCACGGAGCCGTTAGGTGTCTTCGTATTGCCGTAGAATACGAAACCTTCCACACCCTTAGCTTTGCCATCCTCATGCAACAGGAAAGCAGATGCATCCAGATCAAAATCAACGCCATTGCTGTACTTATTCGTATCCCAACCCAGACCGATGATGACTTTCTCCAATCCAGGATTCGTTTTGGTCAGATCAATTCGCTGTCCTTTAGACAAGCTGATTGTCATGTCATCACTCCTTATCACCTGTTCGTTAACGTCTTAGACAGTAACACCGTAGTCACGGCATAGACCGACCAATCCATCTTTGTAGCCGCTGCCCACGGCGCTGAACTTCCATTCGGCTCCATGTCGGTATAATTCTCCGACAACTACAGCCGTTTCAATGGAAAAATCCTCGCCCAGGTCATACCGAATAAGCTCCTCGCCTGTTTGCTCGTTAACTACCCGAACATAAGCGTTAGCGACTTGACCAAAGTTCTGGTTGCGGGCTTGTGCTTCATGGATCGTAATGCAGAACGCCACCTTCTCCACCGCAGTTGGAACGTCTGCCAGTTGGATATGAACGCTCTCGTCATCTCCAGATCCTTCTCCCGTACGGTTGTCGCCGGTGCTGCGAATGGAGCCGTTGGTGTTAACTGGGTTGTTGTAGAAAATAAAGTCAGCATCAGAGCTTACTTTGCCGGAAGCGTTCAAACAAAATGAACTCGCATCCAGATCAAAATCGTTGCCGCCATCGTACTTGTTTGTGTCCCATCCTAATCCGATAATTACTTTGGTTAATCCGGGGTTAGACTTCGTTAAGTCTACTTTCTGGCCTTTCGATAAATTTACAGGCATCTACTCCAGCACCCTTCTCCATGTATTAGAAGGAGCCGCCTGTTGTTCGGACGGCTCTCAACATTGCATAGCACGTAATGACCGCTATTAGCCTACGTCAAGGCCAAAATCTCGGCATAGGCCTGCAAGTCCGTCACGATAACCGCTGCCTACAGCGCTGAATTTCCATTCTCCACTATGACGATACAGTTCAGCCACAACGATAGCTGTCTCAACAGAAAAGTCCTCGCCCAGATCATAGCGGATCAATTCTTCGCCAGACTGCTCGTTTACGATCCGCACAAATGCGTTGGACACTTGTCCAAAGTTCTGACTGCGCGTATCCGCCTCGTGAATGGTGATACAAAATGACACCTTGTCAACCTCAGCTGGGATATTGGCCAGATCAACTTTGATCTGCTCATCGTCTCCCTCGCCTTCACCAGTACGGTTATCACCCGTATGTACGACCGATTGATTGCTGTTCTGTGTATTGCCGTAAAATACAAAATCCTTCTCCGAAGCTACTTTACCGCCATTATTCAACAGGAACACAGTTGCATCCAAGTCAAAATCTTTACCGCCATCATACTTGTTTGTATCCCATCCAAGTCCGACTACAACTTTAGTTAATCCAGGGTTTCCTTTTGTCAAATCAATTTTCTGGCCCTTCTGCAAACTAATCGCCATGTCGTATCCCTCGCTTCGTTGTTTTAGGTATATCGCGTTGCCAATACATTAATATGAGCAGCATGTGCGCCTTCGCCTAGTGCATTAAACTTCCATTCGCCATCATGGCGATAGATTTCACCAACTAGCAGCGCTGTCATTCCCACATAACTATCCGTCAAATTAAATCGAATAAGTTCTTGATTGTTGCTTGGGTTGACTACACGAATAAACGCAGAGCGGATCATCCCAAAATCTTGACGACGTGCCTCACAGTCGTAAATGTTGACACACATGAGAATCTTTTCTACGTCTGCAGGCACTTGAGACAAGTCGATCTGAATCTGCTCATCGTCACCGTCACCATCGCCTGTCAGGTTATCGCCAGAATGCTGAACAGAACCACAAGGACTGTTCAGGTTGTAGAAACATACGAGATTGCCTTCCTTCGCAAGCTTCCCATTCGCATTTAGCAGGAGGGCAGAAGCGTCACAATCGACGTTCAGGACTTGTTTCTTCTTTATTCCAAACAATCCTTTCTGCTCAACTTCGGCTGGATCCCACCCAAGACCTACAACGATGCGGGACAAACCTGCGTTACCTTTCGTCAGGTCAACTTTCTGACCTTTAACTAATGAAATCGCCAAAATATTTCACCTCCCATAATAGAATTATGATCCACCTTCATCTCGCTAGCATTCTACAATTCTAGTAAGGATTCGACGGATTATTTTGTGATATTTTTCTAGTTTTAATACGAGGCAACCTTAATTATAGTTTCATGTTTTTGCCACGTAAAGAAAATTAATACTTTGTAAACATATAAAATCAAAATATGACAAAATACGACTAATAGCGATCATTTTTATAACATGTTTCTACAAAATAAGCAGAAGTCTACCTAAAGAGACGCGCATGAAAACACCCCTCATGCGCACACAAAAGGACCTCAAATCCACTTCACGTGGAGGCGAGGTCCTTCCTTCTACTTCTATTTTTTGCTTACTCAAAAACTATCAAAATCACAATTGGATTTGTGGAACTAACCGTTGCTATTTGCTAGATTGCACCTTTTTATATAACTATGGAGCTATAATTTGCTTTAACGCTTCATCCAGCTTGGTGTACTGGAACGTGAAGCCTTCACGAAGCAAACGTTTCGGCACACAATTGCGCCCAGATAACGCAAGCTCGGGGTCAGCCCGCATGATCAGATAAGCGCCAAGCCGCACAAAAGGTGTTGGAGCTGGCGGTTGCCATCCTTTGCCCATAACTTTACGCAGCGTCTTCATAAATTCACGGTTCGATACCGGCTGAACACCTGTAGCGTTATATATGCCCTCTGTTTGCTCTGCCTCAAGCACATAACGAAACATCGCGTTCAGGTCATGGAGATGCAGCCAGCTTATGTACTGCCGGCCTGAACCAATCGTACCGCCAAGACCAAAGCGCGCTAGCCGCATCAACGGTGCTAGCGCCCCACCTCCTGAGCCTAAAGCGAAGCCGATCCGCAACATAACTTTGCGTACGTCTGGGATATCTTGCTGAAAGAACGCCTTCTCCCACTGCTGACATACCTCAACTGAAAACCCATTTCCGTGTGCAGCGTCTTCATCACATTCCCGTTCTGTGTTGCCAAAAATCGCAAGTGATCCTGCTTGCACAATCACTTTCGGCTTTACTTGCAGACCGCATACAGCCTCATCGATAACCCGTACAGCGTCCAACCGCGAGCGCATAATCTCATTACGGTTTGCTTTCGTATAAAGGCAGTTTACACTTTTCCCTGTAAAATTCACGACACCGTGTGCGCCTTCCAACTCGTGTTCCCAGCCAGATTGTGTCCTGCCATCCCATTTTACATAACGAATGCCGCCTCTAGTTCCCGCTTCTCCGCGCGTCAAAATGCAACAGGTGTAACCAAGCTCACTTAAATAGGTACCTAGTGCCTGACCCAAAAACCCACTTCCACCTGCAAGCACGATATTCGCTGCCATGTTATCCCCCCTTGGCGTGCACTCTGGTTTACGCCACTACTCCAGCAACAGCTGGGATTTAAATCAGCTTCCCAAGTTGCTTTTAAGAATAGGATAATATTGTTAAATATGAAAATCCACCTTTTTATTTGCCAAAGAGGGCTTCCAAAGCAGCCAAAGAAGTTCTATATTACAGCCATGCTAAACTTCGTATCCCTTGCCGATCCATTCGGGGAGATTTGAATAGCGCTTGTATCCGGCCAGCGTCTTGCTTACTGTGCTCGCTCGCTGCTCTAAAGTCCCTTTCAACGGAATAAAAGGAATATTACGCAAAATAAGATCGGTCTTTATTTGCTTCTGAAAAACATGGCGCTGAACGTCGCCTGAACGATCCCACGTATCGTCGTAGGGAATATCGTCCTCACACACAAATACGAGATCGTATCGAGTCGCAGCCTGCTGCGCCAGTTGCTCCAGCCTAGGCAGAGCCTTGCCATGATAATAGAGGGAGAACATATACGTCGTAATGGCATTCGTATCCACCCAAAGGAAGTTACGCGCCTCTTGAATCTGTGCTTCCTCTCGCTCCAGATGACCTTCGGCGATCTCGACCAGCTGCTCCAGCGTCAGCCTCCGTTCGATCTGATTATTTTCCCAATATTCTCGACCGTATTCTGGCATCCAGATGCTTCCCGTCGCTTTAGACATAAATGAGCTTATTGTGGTCTTGCCTGTTGACGGAGCGCCAAGAAATACAACCTTAGTTATCAGATCACGATACACGCAAGGTTCAAGATAGGCTTTACATGTGTAGGGATCCAATCTTACAGCCGTACCGGATATAGGATACGCTGCTCGTTCCTCATCTACTCTTCGGTCTACAGCACCAAGCGCCGCACTCATATGCTCCCCATAGAACTCACTTGAATAAAAATGTGTCACTATACGCCCCGCCAATAAACGAAGTATGTATTGTTCTTGCAGCTGCTTAATTTCAGGGGTATCCCCCATTTGCTGAGGACCATCCCACGCTTCTATCACTTCAATGCTGGGGTATAGCTGGCGAATCCAGCCTGCCCTTACAGGCAGAGGCACATCAATGGTATCTGGGCAGTCATAAATAACAACTATTACATGATCCATTTCACGTAAGGCCGTTTCGAGCATATATTGATGGCCTTTATGAAGGGGCGCAAATTTGCCAAGAGTTAACCCTACCGAAGTAGGTCCACGTTGATTGCTGCCTATTCCAGCTCTAGCTCCTACTCCTACTTCTGTTCCTGTTCCTGTTCCTGTTCCTGTTCCAACTGCATTATTCATATAAATTTTCCTTTCGAAACTAGTCATTAGCCCAAAATAATGCTTCCCTTCCACCTTAAACATGCTTTTCTATGGAGAAATAACCTCCTGCTTCAAGCCGACTGCCAGTCCGCGCTTGTGCTTTTCCATTCCCCGCTGCCATTGCAGCAACCCCGCGACGGCAATAGCCAAAAACAATACATACAGGAAACCAACCGTAAACAACCCTTTGTACATGTACATCCCAATCGATAACACATCAACAGTGATCCAGAAGTACCAGCTCTCCCATATTTTTTGTGACAGTAAAAATTGAGCTGTTAGACTTAACGTGGCAACGAGCGCATCCAAATACGGAATGGACGCATCTGTGTAAGCCGCAAGTAAATAACCCCATCCCCCTGTAATCGCTCCAATGGCAACTACCAGCCAAATCCACCATGTGGCCGGCATCCGAACCGTCGGTCGCACCTTATTTGTGCCTCTGCGCGTCAACCATACTATCCAGCCCTGAACACTGAAAGCAAAGAAAAAGATTTGCAAAGTCATATCCGCATACAGCTTCGCATCATAAAACATCACGAAGAAGCATGCTACATTCACCAGACCTATCGGCCAACACCATATATTTTCCCGCGCCGTAAACCAGACGCTTAGCAGCCCTGTAGTAGTCGCTACTATTTCTAAAGTAGATGAAGATGTCCAATACGCAACTAGTAGCATCCCCACCATGAACCCTACCAAGGTAATTCCTCGATTCATGTTTAATCCCTCATTTCAATACTTTCATAATGACAATATCATTCTCCAAAAAAAATTAGCCGTATAGAGATAATTTTGGTATCTCCCCTGTGAATCGATACAATTGTGCTGCTCGTTGGGAATATTGATTTGATTTTAGCAGCCCCCCTTGTGAATCACGAACTTCCTCCAGCACGCCGCTGCGGCTTTGTGTTGATTTCATTTTACGAATAAAATTGGACTCCTCAAACATAGGCTCAACCGTCTTGATCACTTGGTACAGCTCCGCAAGAGTAAAAGCTTGGGGCAAAAATTGTTTTGCTATATCTGTTCGCAAAATTTGCTCCCGCACACGGTTTAATGCCTCCTCCATAATTTGCTTATGATCAAAAGCCAACTGCATGGAATGAAGCGCCTCCTCCACCGTAAACAGTCCCACATTTGCCGCGTCGTCCGCTGCTTGTCGCTCGCTCAAATAATTTTCGTGCACCAGCGCCACATAAGCGTGAGAAATGATCCAGCCACGAGGATCACGCCCAGGCGTAGAATACACGTTTAAGTATTCCATATGAAGCCCATCTACCCCTGTCTCCTCAAACAGTTCGCGTCTTGCAGTCTCCGCCATCGTTTCTGTCTCGCGTGAGAAACCGCCAGGGAGAGCCCACATCCCTTCATACGGCCATACTTTGCGTTGAATGAGCAGCACTTTTAACTCTCGCTTCGGGAGCGATTTTGTGCCACGGTGCTGCGGCTCAGACGTAATCGTAAAAATAACAATATCAGCTGGGGCACCATCTGGGGTGCGGTATTTGCGGGAATTGTAATTTTGTTCGGTTTCTGGCTCCATTTGTGCCACCATCCTTAGATATCTATTTGATATTATCAGTATGACATTATTAAAAGATGTTGTCAACTTTATTTTTGTGCTCCTCTGCGCCAATCGATGTCACAGGGTTGTCTATCCACTTGCACGCTGCGTCATCATCGCATATGATAAGATCAATTCTATTGGAGGTGTATGTAATGAGCAGCAAGACCAAGCGCAACCGCCAGAAGCTAGAGCGCGAGAACAAGCTGAACCCTGAACTGTCCAGACAAGCGTGGCAGCGCAAGCCGATGACCCAAGTTGTACCGAATAAGAAAGCCGAACAGCGCCGATCGATGTGCCGCAGCAAGTGGCATGACGATGGCGCTGTTGTTCTATTCAAACAGACGGATCAGAAGCACTTGGCCTAACCTCCTAATAAATGATGATCCCTACCTTTACATACGACTCCATTCACGATAACTTGAAATAAGGGAAGCGACGAACGGCTGACCTTATTGCCGCCGAGAACGAATTGACCAACTGAAAGAGCTAATCCTTTTTCGAACACGTCCGTACTCCGGATGTGTACACAAGTAGGACAAGCTTAGTAGTGGCGCTTTTTTCGTTTAATCACATACATGAAGGAGTACTATAGATATGAGCAAACTAGCTTCTGAATCCTCTTCTGGTGAGAGCTTATTACCAGAGCATAAAGAAATGCAGCGGATACTTGTTGTGACCTCGGTTGCAGCAGAGCGTGACGCCGTGCTGCGGGGGTTAAATGACCATGCCCGATTCAGCGTTGTTATAGGTGGTGTTGGTGCAGCAGCGGCGGCGGCCAGTACCGCAGCTGCTCTCGCTGTTGGCGAATATGACCTTGTAATTTGCGCCGGAATTGCAGGCGGATTTGCAGACGTTGCTGAAGTCGGCTCACTCGTTGTAGCTAGTGAGGTCGTTGCAGCCGACTTGGGAGCCGAGAACGGAGAGAATGACTTCATCAGCATAGATGAGCTTGGCTTCGGGTCAGCAAGAGCTGCCGTCGATGCCTCGCTTGCTGCTCGACTGGCAGCCGCATTAGAGGCCGCACAGTTTGTCGTAAGTGTGGGACCTGTGCTTACGTTATCCACCGTTACAGGTACGGCTAGCTCCGCTGCCGTTCTCGCCAAACGTGTGCCAGGCGCAGCCGCCGAAGCGATGGAGGGCTACGGTGTAGCCATAGCCGCTCAACAGCGCGGCATCCCGTTTCTCGAACTGCGCTCGATCTCTAACGTGATCGGACCGCGCGATCGCTCAGCATGGCGCATTCCACAAGCCTTGCAAGCGCTCGAAGCCGCAAGTACCGTATGTTCGGAGGTGTTAAGATGAAGATTGCATTCTCTCCTTGTCCAAATGATACGTTTGTTTTTCACGCGTGGGTACACGGGCTCATTGCGGGTGCCCCTGAGCTGGATGTTCAATATGCGGATATCGACATTACCAATCGTCTGGCTGCTAGTGGTCAAGGACCAGAAGTATTAAAAATATCGTACGCCGCCCTGCCGTGGGTGCTGTCAGATTATGCTCTGCTGCCTTGCGGTGGTGCGCTTGGCAGAGGGTGCGGGCCGCTCGTCCTCACACGCAGCAGTATAACGGATACCCGTGATCCGAGCGTGTTGGCCGGACGCCGTATCGCCGTGCCAAGCGACCGTTCAACCGCTTATATGCTGTTTCGGCTATGGGCCGCCCAAAACGTTCCTGGTGGTGTAGGCGAAATTGTTGTCATGCCTTTTCACGAGATTATGCCTGCCGTACGTGACGGTTTGATTGATGCTGGGTTAGTGATCCACGAAGCCCGTTTCACTTACCCGGCATATGGCCTGACGTTGCTGGCTGATATGGGGAATTGGTGGGAAGCAGATACAGGGCTGCCCATACCGCTTGGCGCTATAATTGCCCACCGCTCAATGGACCTAGATGCGCTCACCAAATGGACGCGCGCATCCGTAGATTACGCTTGGGCTCATCCTGAGGCATCCCAGCATTATATTTTGCAGCATGCCCAAGAGATGGATGCTGATGTGGCGAAGCAGCACATCCAGCTTTACGTTAATCACTTCACCGCTAACCTTGGAGAGGAAGGTTATGATGCCATCACTTCACTGCTTGGTCGAGCCGCGAACGAAGGTCTTGTACCCGCCTTCGACTTCGCCAAGCTGCGAGCATAAGCAAATGGCACGTTAGCTGATTCCTTTCATAACGGTTTGACAAGAAGCAGAAGCATCGATGCCGCTGAACAGCAAAAGAACCTTCAACCTAGTTAAATGGAGGGTTAAAGGTTCTATTGCTATTGCTATTGCTATTGCTATTGCTATTGCTATTGCTATTGCTCAGCATATCCTTATCTTAGATTTACCGCTAACACATTGTTGGCTTTATCGATACCTCTGCATCAAAATATTTTTTACCTTCACCCGACCTGCCACTAATAAAGCAGCTGCCACTGTCTACGCCGCATGAGCGAAACACCGTAATCTCCTCACCCAGCCTCGCCTCCTGATGATACGTAATTCGAAAACGCGTAATGCCAGCATCCAACCGTTTCATGGTAAGAGCATCCAAACAGACGTCGGCAAACCGCGCATTATTCATATGACCATTCATATCCATACTGCTCTGACGAACCTCAAAATGATAAGCATGGTCCAGCAAAATAGTCGGAGGTATGTCAACCTTATCCGGCACGTCACCAACGGAGTCTGACGTGTAGGGCTGAACGTCATACGGCAGTGCAGACGCACGTAATATACGTCGCTTGTTCAAATCGACCAATACCCATACCGTTCTCGCTTGCGCGATCTGCTCTTGATCTGGGCCATAAATACGAAAATCCCGCAGCCACTGCACACCTTTAGAGCCTTTGTGCCAAGTATCCAACTGAATGGTTTCCCCGTAACGCGGCATACGGCTTACTTCCAGATCCACAGTTGTAAGCATCCATGCCATCCCTTGCTGCATCAGTTGATCTAATATAATTCCCGATTGAGCAATATCGGCATCACCTGCACGCTGCATCCATTCCAATAAGGTCGACAATTTGCAATCTTTCTTATAGTCACTATTATCTGCATGTATATAATGCTTCTCGCTCCAACATTGGGCCATAAACTTTTCGTTCTCCTCCAAGTCGTTAATTGCCTACTCCTTAAAGCGGGAGGCACGTCCTACATATTATGTATCATCGATCATCCCAACGCAAAACGCGCCATCCGAAACGTTGCCCTACCCCCATGTTATGTCCGCTACAATTGGAAAATGATCGGAAGGAAACCGACCAACGTGATGATCCGAAATGATGCCATAACACCGCACTTGAACTTGCTCATCAACAAATATAAAATCAATTGGCGCGTCAAACTCCAGACCTTGCATTTGCTCGTTTTTGCAATGATCCGGAAATAACTGTGCAGCCACTTCGCCGGTTTCGAACCCGTGAAACGTAAAAGTCGGGCCGAAATGTTTGTAGTCAGCTGCTTCAGCAGCATCTTTTAGACGTAAACCGTCCTTATCAGTTATACCGCATAAGACAGGATAAGCTGACGAGGAGGACGTAAAATTAAAATCTCCAGTCACGAGAACAGGATACGAACCAGCCAGATGTGCAGCTCGCTCACGCAGTAAATAGGCGCTCTTCTCCACCGCCAATGCCCCCACATGATCGAAATGGGTATTTAAATGGACAAATACCGTGCCGGATCGACGATCTCGCAGTTTTACCCAGGTCGTCACCCGCGTACAGGCCGCATCCCATCCCATCGAGCCAGCTTCATCTGGTTGTTCCGACAGCCAGAATGAGCCGCTCTCCAGTGCGTCAAAGCGCTCTTTAAGATACAAGATGCTAACAAATTCCCCTTGTCGTACGCCATCGTCCCTGCCAACTCCTACAAATGTATACGCTGGCAGCAGTTTCTGTAAGTCCTCTACTTGATTAACCAGCACTTCCTGCAAGCCTACCAGATCAGGACGATGGAATCGAATCATACCTGCAACCATCTGCGCCCGTAATCCCCAACCGTTCTCCTGACAGTCCCCGGATTGTCCATTACGAATATTAAAAGACATTACTCTCAGTTCATGATCCATTTCAACCCGTGTTTCCTGCTGCTTCATAACGTTCACTCCATTTCAGTCAGTTGTACTCCGAAATCTACTCTTACCTTGCTTTAGAAGAGTTACATCGGGATGATCATGCTGCAAAAAAGAGGCTCAAACAGCCGCTTGTTGCCCACTCTATGATCGATGAATCTCTCATTTTTAATCTAAGGCAACATTAGAACAGTTTCTGCTTCAAATCAAGCCAATTTGTATAGTGGTTATGTAGCAACCCCCTTGCCTCTTTCTCTGATGCGACCACATGCAGTCTACACATTTTGCTTTCGTCCAGCACCTGCTTTTCTCTTGCCTTCTAAAGCGATTCACCCCACATCAACTAGGTGCATAGCCTAATTCAAATGAAAAGAGCACCGCTGCACGTATCCGTAAATAGCATCCAATATGGCTTCAAAAAGGAAAGGAGATCAAACATGCAAATTCACGTTGTACAGCAAGGTCAGTCACTTTATGTATTGTCAAAAACGTATAGCATCCCGCTAGAGGACATCGCTGACGCTAACGGCATGACCGTAAATCAACCGCTCATCGTCGGCCAAGCTCTATTAATCCCGATTGTTGGTCAGTACTACTGGGTGCAGCAGGGCGATTCATTAGACGATGTGGCGCAAAAATTTAACATTACGGCACAACAACTGGCTTCCGTCAACAACATTAAACCTAATAAGCCCCTTATCGCAGGCCAGCGCCTATACATCCCTCCTGCCAAGCGCACACAGGCTGAGATAAACGCCTACCTTGAACCACGAGGCCGTGTCGTCTCAAAAAATTTAACGGATGCCGCGAAAAATGCAGCTCCACATCTCACCTATCTTGCCCCGTTCAGCTTTCGCATTCAGCGGGATGCGACCTTGCTAGCTCCACCGCTTGATCAGTTGCCCTCCATTGCTGAACGTAACAAGGTCACACTTATGATGGTTGTAACTAATCTGGAGAAGGATCAGTTCAGTGCCGAACTCGGTGAAACGATTCTGAACAGTGATCAGCTGCAAAATAAGCTGCTCGACAACATTATACGGATGGCAAAGGAATTAAAGTTTAACGACATTCATTTTGATATCGAGCATTTGCGTCCAAAGGACCGAGAGGCATACAATCGCTTTTTGCGCAAAGCTTCTAAGCGCGTTCACGATGAGGGCTTTCTTATGTCTACGGCGCTCGCACCTAAGACCAGTGCTTCGCAGAGTGGCGCATGGTACACGGCTCATGATTACAAAGTACATGGTGAAGTAGCCGATTTTGTCGTCATTATGACATACGAATGGGGCTACAGCGGCGGCCCGCCGATGCCTGTCTCACCGATTGGCCCCGTACGGACCGTGCTGGAATACGCCAAAACCGAAATACCAGCCTCCAAAATTATGATGGGACAGAACCTGTACGGCTACGATTGGACGCTTCCGTTTGTGCAAGGCGGCCCTTATGCACGTGCTTTAAGTCCGATAGCCGCTACTGACTTGGCTAGACGACGCCACGCTGCTATCCAATATGACACGGAGGCACAAGCCCCCTATTTCCGCTACTGGGATGACAATCGGAAGGAACATATCGTATGGTTCGAAGATGCTCGCTCGATTCAGGCTAAATTTGATCTGGTAAAGGAGTTAGGTATTCGAGGCATTAGCTACTGGAAGCTGGGCCTGGATTTCCCACAAAATTGGCTGCTTATCGATGAAAATTTCGAGGTGGTGAAGCGATAAAGGTTGTGGATAGCGATGTCCCGATCATATAAAAAGATGCTTGTAACACCTATCTCCTATATGATAAGATACTAAATGTCGTTAAATTGTTGTGGAGCTGTGGTGTAGAGGCCTAACATGCCTGCCTGTCACGCAGGAGACCGCGGGTTCGAATCCCGTCAGCTCCGCCATTATACCTGATCATCATACTATTATTCTATTAGATGCACGTACAAGCAGAGGAGATCATCCTCTGCTTTTTGTTATGCTTGGGCAAGCGGATCTACATGCTGCTGTTAGACTCACTACCTGTATGCTGTACATAATTAGTCTGCCTAATCCCCACGCCTTACAGCCCTCACATTTATGTTCGGCTTACGCGATAAACGTAACCTTGCCCCGCTATCGGCGTTGCGTATTTAAGTGGATCATTCGGTTCTGTGCCTGTTCAATTCCGAAATAGGTAAGCAGCGCCTCTTCATACGCCTTCTGTGACTGCGGAACAAAGCTCGTAACCTCATCCCCTATGTAGATACGAAATTCATCTCCCGACACGGTATGTCGTCCTTCACGAGTCCGTAATGCCAATATCAAGTTCTGGGTAAACTTTGATTCGGGTGCATGTTCACACCAATAGGTAGCCATTATATAATCGATCGGCAACTGCGGCTCTTTTGTGAATGAATAAATCCATTTCCACTCCTCCTGCTTCCACTCACACAGCACCAAACCAAACTGGGGATCATTCAGCACACAATAGCACTCCTGCCCCTGCTCTTGCACTAGCCCTTCTTGCAGCAGGATGGGTCTGCATGGTGTGCCTCCTCCGCCCCCAACATCACACAAATAAGATACGGCCCCAATCGTCACCTGTAACACATGATGACTACGCATAGGGGGTAAATATAAATCCCCACGCCAAAAACGAGATATTAAATTCGTCACTGAGAAACCAAGCTCCCGCAGCAGCCAACCAAATAACGCATTTAATTCAAAGCAATAACCACCCCTGCGCCTGTGCACAACCTTATCTATAAGATCAGGGATCTCTAGCGATAGCGGGATGCCCTCCATAATATCCAGATTTTCAAAAGGTACAGTATGGAGGTGACACTCTTGTAATCTAGCTAATGTCTCCACACTTGGATGCAGTTCTCCATCATAGCCGATGCGCCTCAAATAGGCATGCGCATCCGCTTGCAGCCTATGGCTCTGATTGTCCATACCGCTCCCCCTCTACTCTCTTTTATATCCTAATAAATGGTGCACAATTTCACCATCATCATAACAGTTCTACATGTTGCCAACAAGCTAGACTAAAGCGATAGTACAATCATTATGCATGGCAGTGCACTGCCCCTGACCATCCCATAAATTTACATTAGTTGACAATTAACTTCGACAAATGATATAAACGATTTAGCTATCAACCACACAACGTTTAGTTACTATACTTTCTACATATGTATGCGCTTACGCATTACAATCCACTTTGCTCATCACGGCTTGACTTTGTACAATTCAGCTAACACGCATAAGTTCGATCAGCTTTATTTTTAATGTGCTTAACTTAAAGTTCTACCCGACTACACCTGACAGATTTCGCCACATACGTACGATTTACTCCAGAGGCTTCACTCCAATCCAGTCTTACATCTGATCTTCACGCTATCACTATCATCTGGTACTGCTGATGAGTAGGCTTAACAGTTTATTACACTTGAACTAATAAGCTAACGCCACTACAGAAACGAACAAGCGCACCTAGACTCTATGGATCTATTACCAATAAGGGGGTATGACACATGTATCGGTACGATAATTATTTTAATCGGCACTACTTAAATTGCAGGAAGCTCCAGCTCATGTACACCATGCTCCATAAAGGAATTCAAGTTGACTACATGTTTTATAACGTCTACGAGGATTCGGCTACAGTATACAAAGAAGCTGTACTCAAAAAAACAATGAGACCTGAGTATCCCAGCCTGCTAATGAGTGAGACAGAACATTTTGGCAAGGTGTACGTGTATGATGCGTTTGATACTTTTGACGAGGCCTTTGACCATATTCGTCGGTTATTGTCTGAACAAAAAGACGTATTTGTATGGACAAAAGGCAAATATTTGCCCCATGTTGAGCTTACAACTATCCCACCTGAGGGCACCCATTCCTTCACCATTACTTCCTACAATGAACAGGAAGATACGTTTCATATTCATGATGAAGAATACGAGGCTGATTATAAGCGTGCGATTATTGCGACGGCCTATGAAGGCGCTCTGCCCCAAATTCGAAGCGTTGCTTATCTGGATCTGGACCAAATCGTATTTGATGATGCAAAGATCACACTGTTCCATGAAGCGATGAAGCAACATATGGCACAAATTGATAGCGATTTCCCTCTCTATCCAGCTATTCAGCAGCTGTTACAGGGGAATTTGATGCATTTTGCTGATATGCAAGAAGCCTGTACTCATGTAGTTGAGGCGTTAGCGATTCTTTCTGGGTCCAGAATTTTATTTTCCAAATACATTAAAATTATGAATTACCCTGAGCCGTTGGCTGACGCATACTCTTATGTGTCCGATCGGATCGAGCTGTGTAAATATATGATTTTGACTTCCATTATGTCACGTCAAATTAATCCGCAACTAGGTTTAGAAATCAAGAAACTTCTAACGATTGAGCAACATGTGCTTGCTGTAACAAAAGAGGTTATGCGCAAGGAGACCAACGCAAATGTATTCGATGCGTTTATCCTACCGGCAAGTATTCCCCATGTCGAGTACAGTTTGACCGACAACAAGTTGAATTTGTTCTGGGATGAGCCGCAGCAAAACCTGTGGGTCGCCTCCTATCACTGCTATCAGCACACGAAATTTTTAGGAAAGACGACATCACCGCAAATTCAATTGTCCAACTTCGATTCCCGTTCGCCTTATGGCATTACTTTAAAAGTTGTTGATGCTTTTGGCCGGCCAGTTAAGGATACTTATCATCCGATTACATTGACTGAATCCAAAGCTTTGCTGCTCGACAAAGCATTGTATAAGACGGTTACCGCCTCCTCAGAAGAAACACATGAAAATGTGCGACAACATGTGGTAGACGGCAATCCTTATACACGCTGGAGCAGCGAGCGAACGGATCAGGAATGGATTTGCATTGATTTAGAAGAGCGGACGCTCATCTCTAAAGTCCGACTTCACTGGGAATCGGCTCATGCCAAAGCCTACAAGCTGCAAATATCGGATGATGCAACACACTGGACCGTTATTTATGAAACATCATCCAGTCTAGGTGGTATTGAAATCATTGACGGATTAAACGTACAAGGGCGATATATTCGGATGCAAGGAGTCGAGCGTGCAAGCATATGGGGGTATTCGTTATGGGCATTTAACGTGTATTAAATTTAAACCATTTCACTTTGTTTACCTTTAGCTTGGGAGCGTTTCACGATGAGTTTGGGCAAGATCGCTGCCTATTTCAATATTTCTAAGCGGACGAAATCGTAACGTTATATCGGAGATGGGGCAGCAATTGATAAGCAGGCAGGTCGGGTAGGTTTCAGACGCCCTGCCTGCTTGCTTGCATTTTTCTATAATCACAGACCGCAGCAGAAACCAGTCTCCATCAGCTTCAGTGCTTACGCTGACTTCAACTATGCCCCTTGTATTTATACGACAGGGGTCAAAATATGCTTCGCATACTGTTCTGCACTTAATCGCACATCCTGTGCAGACGCCTCAAATGTCCCATAAAACAGATACGCAGGTAAATAAGTCATCCCAATCAGATTGCTTGTTGCTTGGAACGGTCTTAATAGTTCACTCGTGGTAAATTGATTTGTACCACCAGCACGGTATTTCTCCTCCACGCCTCCTGTTGATACAGCTAGCATAAGCTCTTTATGATGCAGTTTGTCTCCCCCTGAACCATATGCCCAACCGTATGTCAGCACTTTGTCCTGCCACTTCTTCAAGAGGGGCGGTGAGCTGTACCAATAGAATGGGAATTGCATGACGATTCGGTCATGCTGCTCACATAGACGTTGTTCCCGCTCTACGTCAATTTGCTCATCAGGATAATTTGTATATAGATCATGCACCGTTACATCGGCATGACCGCGCAGTTCTTCGATCCAGGCCCGGTTTATGACGGAGCTCTCCAGATCAGGATGTGCGACTATGACTAACACTTTCATTTGTAGTGTCCTCCCTATAAGCTTATTAAATTCCTATTTATTCTATAGTATAGCACAATTTAATAGTATGTAAGATTAGGAGACGATATGTCACAACTATTTTGAAGAAAGGTCCTTTTTACGACGTGTATAATGACCACTTTGACATCTAGGCTCGACTATCCCACCGACATTTACACACGAATCAACAGTCCTATTAGGTACGTGCTGCGCCCATTACATCTCTGACTTCATAGCAAAGGCAAGCATCTTCGCGCCATCTTGTAGACCGCGTGCATACAGCCACTCTTTTTGAATCTGTGCCATCAGGAGCTGTAAATGGATAAAGTCCTTCATCAACTGCTCATGTTCCGATTCGAGTGCCGCCATTATGCGTCGCTCCCACTGTGCTGACTGTACTTTCATACGTTGGATATCACTTAGCTGCTCTGCTTGGTCCATTAATTGATCCATACGTTCTGTCCAGACCTTACCCATCCAATCCGTCATTCTTGCAGCCCCTTTGCTCCGAATTGTCCCGATTCTCATCCTCATAGAACAATGCATCAACAGACATGCCGTAATGATTAGCAATCCGCTTTGCAACAGCGAGTGATGGTGTTCGGGTTCCTCGCTCGATCGCTCCCAGCATCTGCCGCGTAATTCCAATCTGAGTTGCGACTTGGTCCAAAGTCTGTTTCCCTCTAAGCTGGATCAGCCTTATCCTTCTCATACCTGTCACCTCATATATGGAAGCAGTAGCAAGTCTTTGTAACTCTCCTTCTCCTACTATATTAGACACATTATGTGTCAGTCAATTAAATGTGAGACTTTTAGTCAAAATAATTGGTAAGGAAACTCTTAGTTTCCTATAATGAAGTCATCTCTCCGGTTACGTAACTGTTACTGGAATGACATTACAATCCTAGTAGAGGTGATTCCTTTGTTTGGACGACGGCTTGCGGAATTAAGAGGTATGAAAGGCATCACCCAACAGGAATTAGCCGATCGGCTCCACTTATCCCGTGCTCAAGTTTCGAATTACGAGCAGGGCTCGCGTGAACCCGACTTTGCAACCTTGGTCTTGTTTGCCGATTTCTTTGAAGTGAGTGTGGACGACATGTTAGGCCGCAAGTTCCCACCTTCGCCTGGCACCTATATTCAGCTTGATCCAAGGCTGCGTAACTCCGCGTTTTTCGGCATCCATAAGGAGGAACTATCGGACGATGAAGCTGACTTTCTGAAAGGGACCTTAAAGGTATATCGCGAGGTGAAGTTGAAGCATGGCGACAAGAGCAGCACAACATCAACTTCATAATACGAATACACCCACAGCATAATTGTCCTTAGGATAGCGCTGAAGTCATCGCGTATTTGGACAGACTGTGGGTCTTTTTGTGTCTGTATGCTGAAGGTACAGGCAGAATTGCACCCTCGCTTTCTGTTACTCTTATGTGTAAATATATTGTTGCGCTTACATTCTATTTTTATCAAAAAAATCTAATGTCCGCTTTGCTGTCTCGTTTACTTCTTCAAGTAGCTCTCCTGGAGTGGGGTCTTCATATATCCTTCTAACATCAGTCTTAAATTGGATCATATATAATGCTGGGAGCTTTTGAACAAAATAGAGCAAGCACCCGTCTTTCCACATCTCATCCTTTGAGCCCAAAACTGCTTTGATATGAGGTATTGTTTCTTTGGGGTATTTCAGCAACAGTTTGGATACATCCGAAGCTATAGGCCAATTGATATCTTGCAGCCATTCTACTAGGTAAGGAATTAGTGGGATGATGATTGACGAATCTAAATGAAATCATTTATTTACGCGCTCAAAGTCGTGCTTATCTCTAGGCAAAAATATCGTATTGCACTCCATACATACCTCTTTGTCGATGATTTCAGTAGAAGATTAACTTTTATTTAAACATAAAGTCATCGCTTGCAGTTCACCCTGATTATCTATATGTCTTAAAGTCTTTTCTACGGCTTCTTTGTCTATAAATTTCATAATTATTAAATGCTTCATATTTATTCCTAGCGGGTCAAAGTTTCTCTTCGTCTTCATTAACTACTTCGTAGGAGTTGCCTCTTGTTAATGCATGCTCGTACACGCCAATGCTGTTACACTTAACTATGCGGGCACCGACAGGTTCAACCCCAATGCTGATTGATTTACTCACAATGAAATCCATCCTTTTTGTGCACAAATAAATCCCCTCCGCTAAACAGTTTCTATTCTCATTAAGAACATGAGCAATGTTACCGTATAACAAGAGGGGATCTTATTTATATTACACCATCACATTTGGGCTTATCCTCAGCCAGCTGCCCAAACATCTAATTCAATTTTTAACTCAGGAAGACCCAACCCTTTAATATAAGCAATCGTCATGGAAGGCGGGGTGTTACCGAATACTTTATTCCAAATTTCATCGAAATGATTCCAATCTATTTCTTCTGTGGCCCAGATGTTAACTTTAGTTACATGATCAGGCGTCAGCTGTTGAGAAGCTAGCACCTCAACAATATTGCTCATTGTATTCGTTACTTGTTGATTAAAATCTGTAGGTATATTATCGTTTTGATCGATACCAATTTGACCAGAAAATACATATATTTCAGCATTTCTACTTATTTTGGTTACATGACTGTAGTTTCCAACAGGCTTTGCTATACGCTCTGGATTGGATCTATGAATGACATGATTATTTAAGTTCATGGTTTGTAAATTCTCCTTTTAAATAGGACACAAATATAATCTACAGATGATTATATTTGCTCACTGTTTTTTAATTTCTCTAGGATTTAGACAGACTTGTCCCGTCTCTATCAATTCTAGAAAAAAACAGCAGTAGAATACCCAATACCAAAGGATAAATATTGAATCGATCTCTTTTTCATTAGGTATTCCCTCCTTCATATTTAAAAGTAAAATAACGTTACAGTAGAACACGACTATTATACCATTACAAGCAATTTATTCATAATGTTCGGAATAAGTCACCGCTCTAAAACCTATTTTTTCATAAAATGCAGTCGTCTTCATGAAATCAGGTCCATGTTTCATTTTGCCCTCCTATTTGACTTTTAACTCCATTTCTGAAAAGGCAGCTCATCTGATGATTCATAACTAGCGGGTCTTATGCAGCAGATCCAAAATATTTTGAGGATGCTCTAATCTATGAGCTGCGTCAATGCCCCCCTGATTTTTGCATCCCCATAATGCAAGCCCAAAATCAATGCCCGCATCGCGTGCGCATTCATAATCATAAATCGTATCTCCGATATATAGGGCACGTTTCGGGTCAGCCCCAGATACTTGAATGAACTTTAACAATGGCTCTGGATGGGGCTTATGTTTACTCGTATCATCTGCGCATACTGCGTAGGATAAGTATTCCATCAGGCCAAATGGTACAAAATCATCTTGCAATTCCTGCTTTGTCTTAGAGGTAACAATCCCTTGGGGGATACGTCGATTGTGCAGCTTTGCTAGTACATCCAACATGCCATCAAATACTTTAATTGAAGAATAAAAATCCTTCATATGATCATTCCATCGGTTATTTGCCTTATCGATATCTTTAATTCCTAATTGCGGTAAAGCGGAAGCCCCTGGAATACCCAGTACAAATAAGAGATCTTCTCGCTCATACGATTGACTATAATCCGTTAGCAGCATCTTCTGCAGAGAGCCAAGTACGGCCTGCTCCGTATCAATCAAGGTTCCATCTACATCATAAATAATTGTATCGTACATGAATGCCGCTCCTTTTTTGCCTATTAAAACGTCGTAAATGATTAAATATATTTAAGCCTACTAGGACTCCTCAAACCGTAACGTCAATAAGATAGCCTGCTCAAGTCTACTTAAAGACTCCTTGGAGAAATCAGCCGTACGAATCTCATTGCTGCTCGTAGCATGCATCCCCCATAAATAAACAGGTTCAGTTGCAGGAAAGGTACGTGCTTCATCGTGCTCCATCAAACCTTGGGCAGTCAGCTTTTTGTTCCAAGGCGTAGTAAAGGTAACAAGACTATGTCCAGAATCCTGCACGGTATTGACTTTAATCTTGATATTATCGTCCTTTTCCTCATGAAAGGAAGCGATATCAACAGAAATTATAATTTCGATTTCATGACTTGCTTGTTCGTCCACATTGAAGAACAAATCGCCCATAGAGCCGGATGAAGCTATCTTTTTTCCACTTTTCCATATATCTATATCCAGAATTGCATTTGGTTTCTTTCCTTCATAGCGTAATTTAAATGCTCCTGACATGACACCTAGGAAAGGTCGAAACTTTACACGGTCACCTTCGAACAGGTCAACGGGTGTCAGTGTTATTCTGGTAGGATCATCCTTGCTATCAGAGACTGGCTTTCCTGATTCTACTGCGCATCCTGTTAAAGTTAGCACAAATATCAACACGCACATGATTAATCGCACAACACACCTCCTATTTACATATTTTACAACAAAACATCTACATCTTCACCTTGAACCTCCCTTGCAGCAAAATAAATGATTTCATGCCACTGACTCAAGTGATGATTATATCCGCAACATTTGTTTCGAACTATCGTATAAACGTAAATATGGAATTTTTTGATAACCAAACAAACAACCATGATTAGAGGGGGAGTTTCATTGTGAAGAAACGCTATCGGCTCATTATAATGAGCGTCGCTTGTGCAGCTAGCCTACTATTAACGGCTTTTTTTGTTCTTTATCGGCAAGCAGATGCCTCTATCGAACGACTCATTGACCAGAAACTAGAGCAGATCATGGACACTAGTCATGACAACAACGGAAGCACTAACGCACCCCCTACTGCCTTCTATTCCAATCCATATGACTACACCCAAAACAGCGCCCCCTTTTCACATATACTTAAACTCGGCCATGCTGCACTTCCTATCCTGCAAGACAAATTGTCTGCCAGCGAAGAGAACGGACTGAAACAGTACATTATTGCGATTGCGATCGAGAATATCGCTCAGGTTAAATTAAAGCCGACTTCATCAGCCAACTGGGACACTGGAAAACAATTTCTGAAGGAATGGCGGCAGCATCTGCAGCATATCCCCCAGCATGTCGCTGCTGTAGTAAACTCGAAAGCACACCAAGAGCAGCAAACCACACAGCTCATTCAGTTAGGCTTACCCACCGTTCCATTTATACTCGATCAACTGAAGCTAGGCCATAAGGAGGTCTTACCTGCGATCCAACAGCTGATATCCTCAAGCAAGCTGGAAACGGACCCCTCAACATTTTCGATGGAATGGCTTGCTGCAAACCAAGCCAACTACGAAGAACTAAGGCAACTCGTCCTGTCCGCCGCACAGAAACAAGAGCAAATAGAGCGCAAGTGAATAGGATTAAATCAAGACGACTGTTTGCGATCAGTCGTCTTTTGCTTCTGCCATCCGAATATAACGAACGGTACTGCTGTTTCTAAGCCTATCTGTTGTACCATAAAGAGGCGTGAAGTCCCACTCCTTCTAATCGATTACAGCATACATAGGACATTGGAATCATTCATATGAACATACTGACATTTTTAATAGAAAAAACGCAATGTTCATGATATGTTTATAGCAATGTGCTTTACGACAATGATCCCTATTAATGTATATAATTCGCCATATAACGACACGTTTAATGAAAGGTTGACCCTTCATGAAGAAACAAATAATGAAGAAAGAATGGATTTCTTCCAAGCTCACCATCGTCATCATGCGTGATGCTCATCAATCCGTGAAGCAGATCCAACTGCCCAAGTTGATGCTTACGATGTTACCAATAGCCCTCTCAGCGCTGCTGCTGGGGATGGCCGCTTATCTCTATTACCAATCCTTTACCGTCACGACGTTGACGGCTGAATCTTCACAATATACGAGTCATATGCAGCAAAAAGAAAAAGAGATTGATCAGTTAAAAGATCAGGTTCTCCAGCTTACAGCTCTTGCCAGCGATGTTGAAGGTCGCATACAGCAAATTACGAAGATGGAAACGCAGCTTCAGCAGTTCGTGAGCACATACAGCAACCCGAAGGAATTAACCAAGACGAAAACATCCAGCAGGAAGACAGCTGCGCTCGTTCAGCCTGTCTCTTCACCTACTCGCTCCCTTCAAGCTATTCATCCGATGGGCGGGGAGTATCGTGAAGCGTCTAGCGAGGAGATGATTGCGCTAGCCAAGGCAACGGGCGATAAGCTAAAAAAGATGCCCGACACCTTTACGTCGCTGCTGTCCAACGTAAATGGAACGTTGCAGGAAGTCAAAGCGACGGAGCATATTTTACACGGAACCCCGACCCTCTGGCCGACCGAATCCACTCGTATTACTTCCTTGTTCGGGTATCGGGAAGATCCTTTTAATTCCAAGGCGGCGCTTCATTCAGGGCTTGATATTGGCGGCAGCCACGGAGACACCGTCTATGCCGCCGCAGAAGGCAGAGTAATAGATACAGGGCTGAGCGAATCACGGGGCAACTATATTATTATTAGACACCCCGAGTCGGGTCTTACGACCCGATACTATCATCTCTCCAGCGTCAAAGTAGAAAGCGGAGCCAAAGTAGCCAAGGGAGACCCTATTGGCGGCATGGGCAGCACCGGCCGCAGTACGGGGACACATCTCCATTTTGAAGTAGTCGAAAATGATATTCCTGTTGATCCACTGCCGTATTTGCAGCAATTTGCTGAAGTGACGATACCGACCTCGCTGCAAAATAATCATGAATAAAGGGGAGTTCGAGGATGTTTAAGAGCAATAAAGCCTCTGTGCAGCCAACCAACACACTGATCGGCTATGGCACTCAGGTAGAAGGCAAACTTATATGTGAGACAAGCCTACGCATTGAGGGCAACTTCCGGGGAGAAATCGAATGCTCCCGCGATGTTGTTATCGGTGAAAGCGGGATCGCCCATTCGTCTATCCAAGCAGCAGACATTGTAATCGCCGGTCAAGTGCACGGCGACATGCGTGTTAGCGGCAAGCTGACGATTACGCCAACAGGTCGACTCTATGGTAATATTACGAGCGGCAATCTTATTATTCATGAAGGAGCCACATTTGTAGGCGCAAGTATTATGTCCAAGGACGAGGACAGCCCTGTCATCTCGCTTCAAGTGGACAACAACAAGCGCCAAGCAGCCGCTGCATCTGAACAAGAGAATTAAGCTGACGAATTGTGCCCAAGCGGGTTCTTGCTCTTTCTGGTATCAGTTCGTTGGCTTATTTAGGACTGCCTCATGGTCACCACCAAACAGCTTCAGCGCCGTCTCCATAAACAGATTAACAGCAATGGAGGTATCTGATCGCGAAGGAACCGCTAAAACAATGTCCCTGAATGCCTCCGGTTCCAATTCACGAACAAGTACATTCGGCGGCAGCGCCCATAGTGACAACTGTGACAATATAGCAGTCCCCAGACCTTCTTGAACCATATTTAAGGCAGTATTAACGTTCCGCACGACAAATCTAGCCCGAAGCTTTGTATCTGCTCTGCGAAATAAATCAACGATCGGGGATTCGTAACCGGACCTGCACATGATCATAGAGTCGTGATCCAAATCTTTTACTGAAATGACAGGGTAATCTTGCAGGGGATGGCCCTCTCTTATGACAGCATACATCTTCTCCCTGAACAACGGAATCGTATCCAGATCGCCATCCGGCGGAATAATAAGTCCCACATCCACTATTCGTTTGTCCAGCCAATCTTTAATTTCGTCTATCGTGCCTTCGTGAAGCTCAAACTCCAACTGCGGATATTTCTCGGTAATTACACTCATAATCTTAGGCAGGAAATAAGAAGAGGCGACGGGAAAGGCACCTACCCGTATTGTTCCTACTTCTAATCCTTTTTCACAGGCAATTTCTTGATCCACTTTTTCAAATGACTGTAATATATCTCGAAACAACACTAATATTCGTTTCCCTACATCCGTTACCGAAATGCCGTTGCGCCGATCTCGAATGAGCAATTTGACGCCCATTTCGGTTTCCAGACTGGATATGGCACGGCTCACGGCAGGCTGCGTCAGATTGAGTTCCTGCCCCGCCCTCGTAAAACTCCCTGTATCCGCTATTTTAACAAATAGCTGTAGTTGTTGATTTGTCATAACAAAATCGTTATGCCTCCTATAATAAACATTCATTTTATTAATGTAAGATTGCATTGTATCATGGGAACAGACAACAAACAAGGAGTGATCCCACATGCCTCAACTCTCACGTGTGAAGGTAGCCGCTTACCTCACATTTTTAATTTTGATCTGGGGCATTAACTGGCCGCTGTCCAAATTTGCGCTAGCCTATGCTCCCCCTATTTTATTTGCAGGTTTGCGAACTTTTATTGCAGGCATTATTTTGCTTGCCTTCGCCCTGACCAGGTTCAAACAGCTCCGTTTTAAGGAAACTTGGCCTATATATGTGCTGGCTTCTATATTAAACATCGTGCTGTACTATGGCTTTCAAACAGTCGGCCTACAGTACATGCCTGCGGGCCTGTTCTCTGCAATCGTCTTTTTCCAGCCCGTACTGCTCGGTATTTTCTCTTGGTTATGGTTTGGTGAACTGATGTATGGGCTCAAGATGGTCGGCTTACTGCTCGGTTTTGCCGGCGTGTCTGTCATGAGTATCGGTGGATTCACCGGAAATATATCAGGTTGGGGAATTGTGCTGGCGATTGCCAGTGCGATCTCATGGGCAACGGGCTCCATGTATATGAAAAAGCAGGCCGCACAGGTGGATTCCGTCTGGATGACGACGATGCAGATGTTGATTGGCGGTATCGTCATGCTTGTATCGGGTTCCTTTGTGGAGAACTGGGCTGATATTATATGGAGCGGTTCTTTTGTTGGAGTAACCTTATTTATATCGGTATTTGTTATTGCACTCGGATGGCTCGTTTATTTTACGCTCATTGGAACGGGTGAAGCCAGTAAAGTAGGTTCCTTTACGTTCCTGATACCGGTTGTATCCATTTTAATCAGCGTCATATTTTTTCATGAAAAGGTGACCGTTAGCTTGCTGACCGGGCTCGTGCTGATTGCATTCAGTATTTTATTTGTAAATGTAAAGCCGAAGCGTTACCGATTACAATCCTAGCCAGTAGAAAACCCGCCTTTAGGGCGGGTCTTCCAGCTTCTGTATGCGTCTACTAGACCAGTTATAAGCGCCTTTATATGTGTCTACTAGTCAGGTACTAATCAGGTATTACGTTTATTCACGCTAACGGCTTACGTTGGTTTCCTTCCCCCCTTATCCGCTATCTAGCATTTAAGCCCGTTCCTTATGCTGAGGTAATGTCTCCGCCTTCAGATGTACCCGCTTCTGCTTATGATCCCACTCCACCTGAATGTCGTGGATCGCACAAAATTCACGCAGCGGCAGCATCACGTCGCTTCCCTCTCGCTGGTAGAGCTTCTTACTGAACGAAACGGTTTTACCATCTATCGTAACGGTAATCGGAACGTCTATAGCTTTGACATGCGCTGTTCCCGCTATCAGGTTAATCAACGTCTCTGGCGACTGCTTGCTATTCCCCGCATCAAACCGAAACGCATTGTGGTCGGCCTTTGATGTCATCCCTTTCTTCACCGTAAAGGAAAGCTGCGTACCCAGTTTATTCAGCACCTTCAGCACGTCCTTGTTATGAGCACCGTAAGGAAAGGCAATCACGCTGCGTTTGTTGCCGAGTTCTTGCTTAAGTCGCTGCTCCGCTGTGGACAGGTCCTTTGTGATCCGTGCGATATACTCCTGTTCGCTTTCAATCCGCTTCTTATCCTTTAAGTACAACTGGCGTGTTAATATCGGCTTCTCTTTTCCCGCAGCATTAATGGCTCCGTATTTATGAGAGTCATATGTATGGCTATAGAAGCTCATTCCTGCTTGCTTCATCTCACGCATTTGATCCCATGTCAGCTTCTTGCGTCCTGTTTGGTTATCAATCGCAGATACGATGACAAAGTTTGTAGCGGTGTAATTGTATTGACGCAAGATAGGATACACCTTCGTATAAAAGCTCTCATATCCATCATCAAAAGTTAGCAGCACCGCGTTGTTCGGCACCTTTTTACCTAATAGCATAAAGTCCATATATTCATCCATACTGATCACATGAAAACCATACGTCTTTAACAGCTCCATATGACGCTCGAATTGTGAAACCGGCAAAATGTGAGGTACTTTCGGCTTGTCTTCAATATCGTGATACATTAGCACAGCAACTTGATTCGAGTAATAGACTTTAGATGCTGGAGAAGCAGCGTTTACGGCTTCCGCGCGCTGCTTGCTCACATCCACCTGCATCCCGAACACCGACTTAATAAAAGCCGGAGACACCATAAGCTGCCCACCAATGAGCTGAATTCCAGACTGGACTTGTACATTCTGTCCGTTTACGGTGGCTGTTATCGACTTGGCCTCTGTGCTTGACGCGCATCCTGCCAACATAGACAGGACAAGCATAGCTGTTAGCACAATCTTTGTTCGAAGGTGAATACGTTTCCTTTCCGATCTCCGAATTCTACTATTTATGTGTATAAAGTGGTTTGCTTTCATTATGATTTCCTCCCCTTGCGTTCTGTATATTGCAAGTGTAGAAGGAAGAACTTAATGAATGCATATGGCAATCCTTAACGAATCCTTATCATTTTCCTAATCTGCCATAGACCCGTTAAGAAATCGTTAATAACCACCAAGAACACACCACCTAATCAAAAAAGCTCGCATCGCTGCGAGCTAAAACCTATGCCTAATTACTGCTGGCTACTCGTACTGTTTGTCGACTCCTTGGTACAGCAGGCACTTGTCCGAACACCACCCAAGCATGCGGCAGCAAGCGAACCACGAGTGAGACCGTTGCCCATGAGCAAATTAACGCAAACAAGAATCCACCCGCGTACCAGAAATGAAGCAGTCTGCTAGACGCATGCTCTGGCGGGAACGAGCGATATAACAGTAGAAAGAAAGGATGGATCAAATAAATGCCAAAGGACAATTCACCCAAGCGATGCATGGAGTGGACCAGCCACGGCTTGGCATGCCTGCATAGTAGATGCGCCAGTTGGAATGCCATCAAAGCAGCCGCATACGTATGTACGTTCCATGCAAGTTCATATGCAAGTGTATTATATGCGACACCATAAAGTCGAGTATTGTACCACAACAGCATATGATATGCTCCTGCCCCGATGCCGGTTAACCATAACAGGCCCCAAACTGCTATTTTTGTCGCAGTTGCCTGTTCACGGCTAATTACAATCCACGCCTTTAATTGCGGATAATAGATGCCAAGACAAGCGCCCAGCATAAAGTAAGACATGTAGGACAAGGACCAGCTCCCTTTATTCGGCACTTGAAGCGCGTACTTATTCAAGAGAATAAAGCCCCATTGTAAAGCAAGCCCGATAGGTATGGCCCATTTTGCCACAACCGGCTTGCGTTTAAACAAACCTAAAAATATCGGAAAAAGCACATAAAACTGAATGCTTATAAAAATAAAATAAAGATGTGTATAAGCTTTTCCAGTAGCAAGACTGACGATAAACTTACTAAACGTCTCTTCCAACGAGCGGTCACGGTAATGCAACACGTGCATCAGCACAAAGTAAAATACAGAAAACAAGGCATACGGCACGATAATGTATTTTAACCGCCTCGCATAAAAGCTTTTGATCAGCTTTTTGTCCAACGTACGCTGACTATAGCTATAAAACAGCACAAAACTGCTGAGAAACAAAAACGTAGGCGTGCCTATTTTCATAAATACATTAAAAAAGTTATACAGCAAATAATAGTTTGAATCCTTCATGGCAAGTGTGGCAAAAGAAGTAGAGTGTACAGACAATACTCCGATAATCGCCATTGCCCTGACGAGCTGCACTTCGGGCAACTTCTCTCTAGTTGACATAATCGTGTCCCTCCTTCATGAATCTCCTAAAACGGAGTATAAAGGAGGGTTCTTAATGATTATGTACGGCAGATCTTATCGATTACTTATCAATTTATTAATAAAGGTTTAGCATTTTCAGATTTAACATGTTCATTTACAAGCGGCAATCTGGTTTCAAATGTAGTTTGGCGTCGATCACTCATTACCGATATGCGTCCCCCATGCACTTCAATGATACTTTTGGTGATGGCTAACCCAAGTCCCGTTCCACCGGTGGCCTTAGAACGGGACTGCTCCACACGATAGAAACGGTCAAAAATAAACGGCAAATCGCGTTCCGAGATCGGATCGCCATAATTCGTAATACTTACAACAGCTCCCTCACGCGAAACACCAATATCAATATCCACATACTGACCTTTACGGCCATATTGTATCGCGTTTGACATCAAATTCTCATATGCGCGAACAAGTCGATCACCATCGGCCAACACTTTAAGAGTTTCATGCTCCGTATGGATACGGTACGTCATCCCCGCTTGCTCTAGGCTCGGTACAAATTCTTCAGCTAACTGACGGATGAAGCCCACGATGTGCAGTTCCTTTAGTTCAAGCGGCAATCCATTGTTAATTCTCGTATATTCAAACAGGTCATCGATCAGCTTTTTAAGACTGTTTGCCTTCTCATAGGCAATGTTCACATAATAACGCAGTTCTATCTCATCTTGATAACGATCCTTATCGATCAGCTCCAAAAAGCCCAGAATAGATGTAAGCGGTGTACGCAGGTCGTGTGATACCCCTGTAATCAGATCATTTTTCGTCTTCTCCGCATTCCGTTCTTCCTGAATAGATTGACTCAATTGCGAGCTCATCTCGTTAATACTCTCGGCAACTCGCCCCAATTCATGCTCCGGCTTTACTGGTATCGTATGCTGGAACTGTCCCTTTGCAATTTCCCCTAACCCATATGTTATTTCCTGTAAATAAAGGTTTAGTTCAGATGCTACCTGATTAATTTCAAATGCAATACCACCAAGCTCATCTGAGCCCTTGATTGGCAGCTTCGTATCGTATTGGCCTTTAGCAATATGTTGCGCAGCCGTACGGATCTCCTCCAAGTAAGCAATTACACCGCGACTGAACTGATAATAACTGAACATAAAAATAAGGACACCCAGTACAACCGCCGTAGGCTTCGAACCGATGTTGTTAATCGTATAAATTAACGGAATATTATACGGCTTGATCGGCAGTAAGTAAGTGGCCAGCAAATTACCGAGCAGAATAAACAATCCCGTAACAGCGGCGCTCGCGATTAAGACTAATAGGAACCTCCAACGTACGGTGTGCACCAGCTTGTTAGTTGACATGCTTTCGTCCTCCTACGATGATTCCATTTTATAACCAATTCCCCACACCGTTTTAATGTACTGTGGATTTTGACTGTCCTTTTCAATTTTTTCGCGAATTTTGCGAATATGAACCATTACTGTATTTTTAGACTCCATAAAAGGCTCGTTCCACACTTCCTGATAAATCTTTTCCATGCTCAACACGATCCCTCGATTCATGGCAAGCATTTTTAGAATAGCAAATTCACGCGGTGTCAGCTTCACAGGGGTATCATCCACAGTAACGGAGTGTGTCGCTATGTTAATGATCAAATCGTCGATTTGAATTTCGTTATCGTCTTGATTCCGCGTCGCCTGATTAAACTGCTTGTATCTGCGTAAATGGGACTTCACTCTTGCAAGCAGGACGAGTGGATTAAACGGTTTCGTCACATAATCATCCGCACCGATGCTTAAACCTGTAATCTTGTCCATATCCTGGCTCTTCGCGGACAACATAATAATGGGAGTATTGTTCTCTTCTCTAATCTTCATACAGGCTTGAATGCCGTCCATTTTAGGCATCATGACATCCAATATAATTAAGTCCACACGGTTGTTTTGCAGCAGACTAAGCGCCTCTTCACCGTTAGAAGCTTGCAGCAAATGATAACCTTCATTTTTCAAATAGATTTGAATCAGCTCTATAATTTCTTTTTCATCATCGACCAATAAAATCGTTTCTCTAGCCATCTGTTTATCCCCTTTTTCGCATGTTCATTCCTTATCTGAAGAGATAATTCCGAGCAGATGCTGCTAACACACCATCAAGACGCCCCTTGTAAAAAAGAAGCGCCTTGATCACATCAGTATTCAGCTGTTCTTCAGACTATTGCTTCATTTCTGGCATAGGCAGGAACAGCATGTGAAGCGGCAGGTTGCTGCCGGAAGCTAACACAAAAGTAAACTTCACTTTCTCTGACTGGTTACCGGTCCGATATAATACACCAGCCTCGTCAGGATTCAGCAAAATGCTGTCCTCGGTCATATTAATGACCTGTCCATTCACTAGAAAAGCTCCTGCATAGTGGCCGCCACGGGCATTTAACGCTACGATCGTACGCGGGGCCACCTCCACCTCCATATTATAGAGTACACCTGTGTTACCAATATTAATCTCGTCTATCCCTGTAACCCGATCCACGCCATCTACAAAAATATCACTGGCGTTATCACCGATTATTAGCCGTTCCGGCTTCTCGCCGTGCAGTCCTTGTACTTCAACCGTCCGGTTCCCCTCACTGAATGTTCCGCGGACGTGCTTGCCGTCACGATCCATCATACTTAGCTGTGGCAGCGCTTTTAAAGGATCCTTGGTCGGGTCCAAAATGACAACCGAAAATTCCAGCTCCGCATCGGTACTAATGTCCGAGTAAGAGGTCATCGTCAGCCCTGGTTTAATTGGCGCTTTGCTGATGTCCGGCAGCACCACGACCGTTTTTCCTGCGGGCACCTTCATCGCGTTCACCTGCTCGCCTTTCGCGTAAGACCCTAAGTAACGAGATACCGCTACCTTGCCGCTAGTTGAGACATACTGTGTTGGCCCCCCCATACCAAAGGCGTCCAAAGTTAAGTTGGCATCCGTCTGATTGCGATTTGTCGCCAACAAATACACCGTCAAGTCCTGCTGAGAGCGATTCTGGTTATGAATATTAATGCGGAATTTCCCTGACAGGACATCGCGATAGGCAATACCCTCATCCCCTAGCAGGTGCTCTGGACTGTTGCTGCGTACAAATGTCATGGGGCTAGTCACGACATGATAGGGGACTGGCGTATAGTTCAACACCTCACCGCCAGCGACGGGAATTTTGCCGCCTTGTGGAGCGTACAACATCGCATAATCGGCCTGATTGTACAGCAAATCATCTGTAATACGTACAAACTTGGTTACCGTATGCTTAAGCCCATGCTTGTTCTGCACTTCTAGCGAAACTTCATGTATGCCTGCCTCAAAAAACGCGGGCTGCTTCCCTTTCCACGTTCGCTTCACAATCTCACTTTGCTCATCGTAGCTCATATCCTCGTATCGAATATGCTCTCCCTTGCGATACTCTTCCTTGTCAGTTTGAAACTGCGCTACAGGCGCCTTATACTTGACCACTTCGCTCACTGCCCACTCAAGCGTATAACTTTTGCCTACCCCCTTAAGTGTACTGTTAGTCAATTGGGCCCAGTTCTTCAGCGGAACCATCAAACTGCCTTTATAGTTAAAAATAGTTCCCGCAGCCGTAACAGACTTGCCATTTACAACGATGCTTTTCGAGTTCGGTTTGAATTGAAAGGTTTGACTGCCGCTCTTTGCAGTTGATTGTTTAGCCACTGCGTCATAAGTAAGCGTATAGTTATACTGAGCTGCCAAGCTTTTCAGCGGAGCATAAGCGACTCCCCCTCGGATTGTGATCGCTTGTGCTGCCTGCACCCTCTCCCCATTATGTACCATTTGACTGCTTTTGTCAGTCATTACAAGTACATTACGGCTAATCTCACTGTTGTCCATGATGCTTGCCTGAACACGCTGACTCCCCTCAACCGGCTGATCCTGATCGCCTGTAAGGAGGCTTTGATCACCGTTTACGCTAGTGACAGCCGGAATTTCTACCACCTCTCCTTCTTCTGCATACACCGCAGTGCTGAAAGTCGCTAGCTGCAAGGCTACCAAGGAGCAGGCTAATACTCCCTTGAATCCATTCGACACATAATTGTTCATTGATTACGTCCACTCCTTCTCGTCTAAGTCCATTCCTATGGACGGTGAATATAGGATATGACGTCTCTTAATGGAAAAGGTTTCTGGACTTAAGAGAATGATAAGATGTTAAGAAATTAATAAGATTTATAATAAAAAGAAAGGCAATTCTTCTGTCCACCGACGAAAGAATTGCCTTTACACATCGCTATATTAATGAGTGCTCACCAGTTACAACGTAATAGCGGTCTCCAAACCTAGACAGATCATATCATGAAGTGCTGTCTCACGTTGTTGAGCCGTTACAGTCTGGTTGGTCAGCATATGATCCGTCACCGTCAAAATCGATAACGCACGCGCATTGTACTTGGCCGCAACCATGTACAAAGCAGCCGTCTCGTTGTCGCTTGCCAGCACCTGATAGGCGGCCAGCTTCTCATACATATGCGCATTGCCATCATAGAAATGATCCTCCGTCATAACGAGCCCCGCTCGAACGGGCAGGTTCAGCTTGATTCCGGTGTCATATGCGGCTCTTAACAAGTCAAAATGTGCTGTCGGCGCATAATTAAAATTTTCAAACTCATGCTTAAACATCGCTGAGCTGGTGCATGCTCCTGTGCCTAGCACCAAATCCATATGCTTAATATCCGCATGATAAGAACCACTTGAGCCGATACGAATCAAATTGCGGACACCGTAGTCATGTGCCAGTTCAGTTGCATAAATGGACATTGACGGCATGCCCATCCCTGTTCCTTGAACCGATATACGCTTGCCTTTGTACGTACCCGTATACCCTAAAATGCCACGAATACGATTGTAGCAAACCGCACCCTCCAAATAGTTTTCCGCAATATACTTCGCACGCATCGGGTCTCCTGGCAGTAATATCGTCTCGGCAATATCGCCGACGCTTGCTTCAATATGAAAGCTCATCCTCTATTCCTCCTCTTTAGCCTATGTTGTCACTCTGAGCTGGTCAATCATGTCTTATAGAACAACGAGTCGCTAATAGAACATAGACCTTAAAAACCGGTACCTGTCGCCCCTTTACGGTGACGATTGACTTCATAATTTTGTCGCCATTCCAGCAAACCATCAATACACAAGAACAGATTGATAACCGCTAGCAAAATCATGACGTATAGTCCTGTTGAGAAGTACACCACAATAGAAATGGCGTTCATCAAAATCCACAAGTGCCAATTTTCCAATATCTTTTTACTGAGCAAATACTGCGCAACTAAGCCAATAACGGCGATTAATGCATCCAGATACGGATTGCTTGCATCCGTAAATTTAACTTGAATGTACGACCATAGTCCCCACGAAATTAAAATAATCGACGTCCAGATGACGTACCCCTGTATCG
This sequence comes from Paenibacillus taiwanensis DSM 18679, assembly GCF_000425125.1. Lineage (GTDB taxonomy): Bacteria > Bacillota > Bacilli > Paenibacillales > Paenibacillaceae > Paenibacillus_B > Paenibacillus_B taiwanensis. The sequence goes on along the minus strand of NZ_AULE01000028.1, from coordinate 121,725 downwards.
ACAAGCGAATCGTCGGTGCGACGTCCTCTTCCCCTTTGTTCTTTACCCAGTAATACCAGCCGTATAGGTTAAATATAAGCTGCAAAGCCGCTAAAACAACCATCGCATATAAGCCATTGTCAAAGTAAATATACATAAAGCTCACGACTGCAATTGCACCGAATAGGAAATTAATTACTTTTTGTCTTGCCAGCAACCATACATTTACGACACCTACTACGGAAGCAAATATTTCGATATAGGAAGAATTTAAATAAATGCCCGCCCCTATACTGATCGCGCATGCGATTATGACGAACAAAGGATGCTTTACCATGTGCTTTACCTCCTGCATGAGTTTAACCTGCTGTTTGCTTACCATTTCTTTATATCTGCCCATTGGCCATGAAATGACAAGGCTTTCACATTACGCCAAACGAACTGTACTATCAAGTTAGAAACGACATGTTGTTTCTAACGAGGAACTATCTACTTCTTGTAGCCACAGCCTGTTCTCGTTTGATTTAAGAACGGCTCATTTGTTCCTCTAACCGCAATTGATCCATATTCTGAATACTGATCTCATGCTTGTGTAAGCTAATGATATGATGTTCCTTTAATTTCGATAAAATACGGTTGATGCTTCGAGGGGTTACAGCAAACTGTCTGCTAAGCTGCTGCTTATCGATTTGAATGATGATTGTCCCGTCCGTATTTTTCTTCCCCTCCGGTACGCAACTAAGCAGATAACTACATACCCGCTGATGCAGCGGATACAGATTATTGTCGCCCTCCTTCTTTAAAATGTCATATTGCAGCTTTAAAATGCTGCGAATAAAATACTCGTTAAAGTTACGGTCCAATTGCAGCCATTTCAGAAAATAGTCGCGCTTCAGCCCCATCAATACCACATTCGTAACCGCTTCCACATTACTCATAAAAGGAAGGCGGTCTACAATTTCTAATTCACCGATCATATTTCCAGCAGCATAAGTAGATTGGACGTATTTCTTGCCATTCTCCCCCACCACACTGATGTCAGCTATCCCATCAACAAGGATATAGAAACTGTCTTGTACGTCCCCCTGTGAAAACAATACAGTGCCCGCAGCATGCGTAGTAAGTTTCCATTCTCGCAATATTTCGTAGGGGCACTGCTTTAACATCGCATAAATGTGGTCACTTTGCTCCATATATTTAATCATTTGCTGCATCCCCATTTTGGACTCACCTCAAGTATATAGTTCAAGCCTCATTACCGTACAGGACCCGCGTCCGCTACACAACTAAAAGTTAACGTAAATGATTCACTTTTCGGTGTTTGTTTGGGACAACTGTCCTTTGCTCCTAGACGCTGTAACTCTGGACAGCTATTACTCTGTCCCCTCATTATCGTCAACATCAATATGATTATGGTTTATAAAAAATGTGTCGAAATAAATCAAATAATGTCGTATGATGAATTATATTTCATCATATATTGATGATATTTTACCATTCGTCAGGGGGAATACACCATGCTGCACAGCATACGAACCAAATTAATCGCAGCCTTTCTTCTCACCATTTTGATCCCCATTTCAACGATCGGCACAATCGTATATGTCACGACGCAGTCCCAGCTGTCGGACGACTTTGTCGAGACGACGAATCGCGAGCTCACACAAGTAGATAGCCGCATCGCCCTTTACTTTACAACCCTAAAAGAAAATGTACTTCTTTTGGCTAATGATCCCGTCATGAGCCAAGCCAAGGGCAGCATTACCACTTACGTTAACAATGCAAATAAATCCAAAAGCCATTCGTTAACGGCTGGCCCTGTAGAAGCCGCTATCGCAGCAGATTTTAAGCGATACATACAAGCACATCCAAAGACTTCTTCCGCATTTATGGGTACAGAGGATGGAGGCTTTGTAGTCTTACCAGACAAGGATATGGTCGCTAATTATGACCCGCGCCTTCGTCCGTGGTACAAGCAAGCACTTGAGCACCCTAAAGAGGTTATGACGACGGATCCTTACGTCTTATCTGGAACTGATACTTTTGCGATCAGCACCGTAACTGCCGTAAAGGATAAGCAAGGAGCCCCGATTGGAGTAGCAGGTGTAGATACGAGTTTGGAAGAATTAACGAAAGAACTAAGTGATATTAAAATAGGAACAACCGGTTACGTCATGCTTTTATTTAAAGATGGTACCATTTTGGCGGACCCGAAACATAAAGACAATATTTCCAAAAATGTAGCAGATCTGGACACGTTGGAGTTTGCTGCCGTCAAAAATATGGAGGCCGGAAAGTTTAACGTGCAGTTGGATCATACCGACTATGTCGCCAATCTGTTCACTTCCAAAACAACTGGTTGGAAATATATCGCTGTGGTGGAGCAGCAAGAGCTAGATGAAGGCGCTGAAAAGATCGGCTTTATTATTTTCCTGACTAGTACCATATTCGCGGTGTTAGCGGTAGCAGTTAGTGTAATGTTGTCACTTCGCATTACAAAGCCGCTCAACTTAGTTGTAGGCAGCTTAAAACGCATTAGCGAAGGCGACTTTACCGAGGAAGTGCCGGAACGATTATTAACACAAAAAGATGAAATTGGTGTGTTGGGCCGTTCGTTGCAAATGATGCAATCGTCCGTTCATACTGTAATTTTAGAAATTAAAAGTGCAGCAGCGAAGTTGAGCACTTCGTCAGAGCAATTAACCACCCACGTCGAGGATACGTCTAAGACGGTGAATTCTATCTCTTCTCGTTCTGAGGATGCTTCAGCAGGAGCAGAGAATCAACTGCGGGCTACAGAAGAGAGCTCACGTGCAATGGAAGAAATGGCGATTGGCATCCAACGCATTGCCGAGACCACTTCGATGATTGCGGAATCGTCTATAGATACAACTTTGCAAGCGGAGCAGGGCAATCAGCTCGTACAGCAGGCGGTGACGCAGATGACAGACATCGAAAGCTCTGTTCATCAGTCCGCCTCTATCGTAAACCAGTTGGGTGAGCGCTCACAAGAAGTGCAGCAATTTGCTGGAATTATTAAAAACATTGCTGCGCAAACTAATTTATTAGCGCTTAATGCGAGCATAGAAGCAGCAAGAGCAGGCGAACATGGCAGAGGCTTTGCGGTTGTAGCAGGCGAGGTCCGTAAGCTGGCGGAGCAATCTGCTGAGTCAGCTAACGAAATAGCACGTGTCATTGAACACGTACGCACAGAGACGGAACAAGCAATCGAAGCGATGGCTGCTGTAAGCTATAATGTGCATTCCGGTGCGGATAAAGTAAAGGAATCTGGTGAGGCATTTATGCAAATCCTGCGCCAGATTGGCAGTATCACCAACGAGATTCAAGAAGCTTCCGCAGTCTCGGAAGAAATGTCTGCCGGTTCTGAGGAAGTCGCTGCTTCCGTTGAGGATATCGCTAAAATTGCGAAATTATCGACTGGTCATGCCAAACAGATTGCTGCCGCAGCGCGTGAGCAACAAGCTGGAATGGGCTCGTTAACGGATGCCGCTGAAGAGCTTCATCAGATGTCACAAGAGCTGACCCAGTTGATTGAAAGATACAAAGTATAATCAAATCCTGTTTTGTATTAACTAAAGAAGGTGGAGCTGCTAGATGAGGCGCTCCACCTTCTTTTTATTTATGATATCGATCACAATATAACTGGTACTTTGATTTCAACTTCCCGCTTTAATGCAGCTGAGCGGAGGAATCCATCCACAATCGCCTGATTGTACAAAATTTCCTCGCCTGGTATCGGCGCCTGCCTGCCTTCCTGTATGGCCTCAACGAAGTCGCGCACCTTCTCCATAAACAAGTCTTTATTGTGTGCAATGATTGGAATCGGACTCTCTGTATGGTGTCCTTGAATGTCGTGATACATCGTAATCGAGCCTACGCTGCCGTCAAATACTCCGCCCCAAGGGCCCTTACTTGCTGGGGTCACCTTTAATCCTGCATCTGTGCCAAGAAACATCGTAGCCCCCAAAGAATCCATATGCATTGCCCATGCGATTTTAAAGTGTAACGTCAGATCGTTCTCGAACCGAATGAGCGCCGAGCCAAAGTCCTCTACTTCAAATGCATGCGCCTGTGGATGATATTTCGGATTTGTCCCAAAGTGATTAGACGCAAAGGCTGACACCGTAATCGGCTTCGGATTACCGAGCGCACTTAACGCCATGTCCAGTGAATAGCAGCCAATATCCGCGATCGCACCCGCTCCGGCAAGCGACTTCGTTACAAAGGTACCGCCTGGCATCCCCCTGCGGCGGCCACCACCAGTCTCAACGTAATATACGTTGCCAAGCTGGCCGGACTGCACCAACTGACGGATCGTAGCCATGTTCGGATCATACCGAGGCTGAAATCCTACATTCAGCATTCGCCCTGTTTGCTTCGCAATCTGCACCATCTCCACGGCTTCATCCAGCGTCACCGACATTGGCTTTTCCAGCATGACGTGTGCTCCAGCCTGCAAGCTGTCTATTGTTGTTGCATAATGTGAAGCATTAGGTGTGCATATACTTACACCATCCAGTTCCTGCTCCAGCAATTGACGGTGATTCTCATATGCTTGAGCTTGCGTAAGTCCCCATTGCTCAATGAACTGCTGTGCCCGTCCTGGTGCTATATCTGCGACTGCCACAATCTCAACACCCTCAATTGCTTGATAGCAGCGGGTGTGGGAACCAGCGATACCCCCGCTTCCAATAATGCCGATCCGTAGCCGTTTACTCATGTGTTGTATCCTCCCCATTGTCGAGCCGCTCCTGTTTGCGGTATTCAGATGGTGTCATGCCAAAGCGTTTGCGGAAAACAGCGTGTAAGTAATTCCCATTCGAAAACCCTTCGCTGACTGCGATCTTCTCGATTGAATTCGCGGTCTCCTTGAGCTGTCGGCATACAGCTTCCAACCGAACGTCTTCCACAATACTCGAAAATGAACCTTTGTCATGATACGTTTTTAGAATACGTTGAAGCTGCCGCGAGCTAATGTTTAGCTTGTCTGACAAATCCTCCAGCGTGATCACACCCGCATAATTGGCACGAATATACTGTAGCGCCAACCGATAGCGAATAGCTTGCAAGTCATGCGAGGGCAGCATTACTGGTTCGTCGTCCATCTCAAAAGCGCGGACGGCTCGCAGTACAATTTGCAAGACGTTCTGCTTGATTGTCGTGTAGGAGCCGACTGTGTTGGCTATGCAAGCATGATACGCCTCCAGAAAACAAGACATAGCGCCATAAGTATCCATCGTTGGCACAAGCGGCAGCTTGTGCAGCTTCTCTACACATAAGCTGGAATCCGCAGCCTCCCAGCGGTCAACAGCAAGACTATCTTCTGGCTTCATTCCTGTCGTTCTGTCCACAATATCGATGTGCAGACACAGCTCATCCATCGCCTCTTCGGGATGAGCCTCCTGATAGTGCATAACACCAGGCCCCGTCAGGTAGAACATCCCTGCACTCAAATCGTACTCCCTTCCCCCCATCGCGACCTTGCCCCGCCCACGCGGGATGAAATGAAATTCAAATTCTGAATGCTGATGGAAGCCAACCGTCTTGCCTGGACCAAATGTCGTCAAATGAAATCGCAGCACTCTGATCTCGTAATGCCCCCAACGGATGTGCAAATCAAGCCGTTCCAGCGCCTCTTTCCGTTCACGCATGACATCAAATGGAAATGGATGCAAGCGGTCAGCCTCCTCTTATCCTCTACTCACGTGCTAGTTCATCTAACCGAATTAAACGCTGCTCTGTGACGGAACGGTTAGATGCCTCCATCAGTTTGGTCAGCTCGAGAGCGATCCCTATATTTTCGTCAGCCGTTGTATTATGCTGAATATGGCTTACCCATTGCTCAAACGCACTTTCACGGTCCGGCAGCAGCGGAAGTTCCTCCCAAGCCTGGCCCTCTTCCTGCCGTGTCGTGCACAGCAGCAGCTTTGCTTCTGGGGTGCCGTACAATAACGATCCTTCAGTTCCATGAACTTCGATCGTAAATGGAGAACATGCATTAACAAATCCCGCTTCGACGATGCCGACTGCACCAGACCAAGTTGACAATATAGATACAGCGTTGTCCTCCACCGCTTTACCCGTCACATAGCCATACTGTGCGGTTACATCTGTCGGTTCCTCTCCGAGAAACAGACGTGTCAGATACATCGGGTGGCAGCCAAGATCGATCAGCGCACCGCCCAAGCAATCCTCCAAGCTGTAAAAATGCTCCGGCAGCCAACCTGCAAGCGCACCATTATGAGATAAGCGCACGCGAACTTGCGTGACCTTACCGAGCAGCCCTTGATTCAGTACACGCTGAATCGTCAACGTATAACCATCATTTAATCGCGGCAAGGATACAGTCAGCTTAACGCCATACTCCTCCACCGCCTTCACAATCTCAAGAGCCTCTTGCAAGGTAGGTGCTAATACCTTCTCTGTGAAAATGTGCTTGCCTGCTCTGGCTGCTTGAATGATTACATCACGATGCATTTTGGTAGGCGCATCAACGATAACCGCATCAATATCACTTGCGAGCAGGTCCGCTAACGAATCGTAGAAGGGAACACCCAGCTGTTCTGCCGCCTTGCGTCCACGTTCTTGATCCTCATCCCACACTGCTGTTATATCGGTATCAGGATGTGCCTCCGATTGTTTCGTATAATCCCAGGCATGGACATGCCAATAACTAATTTTACCGATGCGAAGTGACATCTCAACCTCTCCTTATCACTATAGAATAATGACACTTGCCTACAATATATCATATTCACTGTACGATAATAGTTCAAAATGACGACATCATATCTATAAAATAACGACATTAATGTTAGAAGAAAATAAAGTATTTTCTTAGTGCTTTGGTTAAGTTAAGGAAGTTTAAAGCACTACCTGCTTCTCGCGTATGTGCTTTAATTAATAATTGGAAGTGGTAATATTAGGAGGAGGACGTAGCCCAAGGCTTTCTTTGTGATCGATATTTTGTATTGCTTATTTTCAATAAACATCCCTCAGTCCATTAATCCATTCCGATCTTTACATATCTTATCTTTACAATAAAATAATGTCGATCGTCCTTTGACTGACTATAGCTGTCAGCAAAGGTAGCTTATACTATGTACAGTTTATTAGGTTCTTAAATTAGGGAGGTACACAAATGGGGACGAATATTCGCAAAGTACTGCTGTTTATTACAGATGGATTTTCCGATTGGGAGGCCAGCTACGTTACAGCCGAAATAAACAAGCCTTCTACAGGCTATTGTGTTAAGACGATTGCGATAGATGCAGAACCTAAAACATCTATGGGCGGACTCAGGGTGCTGCCAGATTACATTCTGCCAACTTACGTGCCTGACGCTGATGTAGCTATGCTCATCATCCCAGGCGGCACAGGTTGGCGGGAGAAGCAGAATCAACAGGCTTCTATACTCGTAGATTTCTGCTTCAGCCAAGCTATTCCAGTAGCCGCTATTTGCGATGCGACCACTTTCCTGGGTCGTTATGGCTTTCTGGATCAGCACAAGCATACAAGCAATTCATTAGCTTATTTGCAAGAAGCGGCGCCAGATTATAAGGGCGAGCAGCATTACATCGAAGCGCAATCCGTCCGTGATCGAGATGTAATAACAGCCAACGGCACAGCTGCCGTGGAATTTACTAAACATATTTTAGAACTGTTGCAAGTGTACAAAGATGAGCAGCTAGAAGAGTGGTACACAATTTTTAAACATGGATTGTACCAGGGTACTGTTTAAATAAGGAAATGTGCATTCCTCATTAGCCTCTAGCTCATTACGATGTATACGAAACGAGAATAAGCCAGCACTCGCAGCGCTTGTTATTACGCTGCGGGCACTGGCTTATCCATTTATGACCCTGATGAAGCTTGCTTGGAAGGCACACCCACAGCTATGCCCAAGCTTAGGCTCTCACACTCTTGAAAGGCATGCTGACTGCACGCCTTACATGCCTGCTCGTTAACTAGCTGCGTCGCCACTTCGATAGCTTTGTTTGTTTGCTCGAAGAAAGCACCCGCTCCAATGATGGTATATAACCCCGAACGCTTTAATATCGCGAGCGGCTGCGGCTGTATTCCCGAGATAAGCACCTTTGTGCCCTGTTTCTGCAACGTACGCAGCCCTTCCTTTAGCATCTTAGCTCCGGTCATATCCATATAGGGAGCTGAAGCCATTCTAATAATAACGGCCTTGGGCTTGCGTTCAATCGCTTCGTCAAGACCTGTAGTAAACATACGCGCCACCCCGAAAAATAGGGGTCCGTTCACTTTATAGATCATAATCTGTGGACAATCATGGTCTTGATCTACCATGTGTGTTCCCAGCTTATGCTGCTCATCTTCAAGGTCCGGCAGTACCTGTGATACTTGAAAGGTATCTCCTGCACGCTTCACGAACAGGATGATCGCCATTAACAAGCCGACCTCTACTGCAACAGTAAGATCTGCCAGGACGGTTAGCAAAAACGTAATGACTAGCACAAGCGAATCCCCTGTACGCGTAACTAGCAAATGAGCAAATGCCTTGCGTTCGCTCATGTTCCAAGCGACCAGCATAAGCACGGGCGCCATCGCGGCCAGTGGAATCGCCGAAGCATAAGGGGCGCACAGCAATAATACTAGCAGCACAACGATGCCATGAATAATGCCGGATATAGGGGATACTGCTCCGTTTTTAATATTAGTCGCTGTGCGGGCGATCGCGCCAGTTGCCGGAATGCCGCCAAATAAGGGCGTAATCATATTGGCAATGCCTTGCGCACGCAACTCTTTGTTGCTGTCGTGGCGATCCGCCGTCATCCCATCAGCTACAACAGCCGACAGCAACGACTCGATGCCCCCGAGCATCGCAATTACTAATGCTGGCTGTAGCATGCGCACCCAAGTCTCCCACGACAAGTCGGGCAAACGAAAGCTGGGCAGCGTATTCGGAATCTCACCGAACGTCGAGCCAATCGTTGCTACCTGACCCGGAAATAACAGTGCAGCGGCGATACTTGATCCGATCAAGCCAACAAGTGCGCCGGGAATTTTGGGCAAGTACCGCTGCACCAATAAGATAACGAAGAAGCAAATGATGGCCGTAAGTACACTATACCCGTTCCATGTACCTGCATGGATCACAAGCTCCTTCATATTGGATAAGAAATGTTCGTGTTTCACGAGCCCCGTCAGTCCGAATAGATTGCCTAGCTGCCCCGTAAATATTTGAACGGCAATTCCAGCTGTGAAGCCAATCGTCACGGAATGTGGAATGTATTGGATAAGCGAACCTAACTTGAATAGCCCCATCATATAGAGCATAATCCCCGCTAAAATACCTGCTATCAACAAATTGTCGTATCCATAGGTCATCACAATACCTAACAGGATAGGAATAAATGCACCTGTCGGGCCTCCGATCTGGAATTTGGAACCTCCAAGCAGCGATATTAAAATTCCTGCAATAATGGTTGTATAAATCCCATACTCTGGCTTGACTCCCGACGCAATGGCGAACCCCATTCCTAACGGAATAGCGATCACCCCTACAACTACCCCTGCGAGCATATCCTTGCGGAATGCTTGCAACGAGTATGATGCAAACCGACCTGCCTGTTTCCTTCTCACATGCACCCTTCTTCTTTCATTGATGTATTTTGAAACTTTTCTTTAACAAAAACCTATAACAGTATACGCCTCTGACTCTAACCTTACAGTGAGGAATGTGGTATCACCCTATTTATGCACTACTCTTGCCAACAGAAGCAATCCAACCATACGATATCCCCGACATAAAGGTTCACCCCGATCCGTGTAACATCGTCGTTCGCTTGATTTCCATAACGATAGCCACCTTTGTTAACGGAACTACCTGTTATACACCAAGACGCCCGCCCCCTTTCAAACGCCTTCATTATAAGGCATGACAAGTTGAATAAAAAAACTATTTTTACCAGTCTGAATTATTGTTCATCAACAAGCTTTCCCATATCAAATGCTATAAGGATGTATTCGTAACATCCGCAAAAAAACTCCCGTTACCTATCTTCAACAAGACAAGTGTACGGGAGCTGGTTCAGCCTATTATTCACATCGTTCGACATGCAACATATAACATTCAACATGCAGCGTTCAGCACTCAGCACAACGATGGCTCATGACACTAAATACATACCATTCAGGTTGCCTGCACAATCAGCTCTTTAATTTGCTCCGGTAAAGCTGCGGTGTCTTCTTTCGTAAGACCTGCTGTTGGTACAGGCGGCAATATCGTAACTTTTACGGTTGCCGGACGAATCCAATTCCCGTTTGCCTCCATCAATTTATAGGAGCCGTTAATACGTATAGGTACAATTGGAGCTCCTGTCTTCGTAGCTACGCGAAAACCTCCACTTTTGAACTCGCCGATCGGATCACCTTTGCTGCGTGTCCCCTCAGGAAATATAACGATAGAATGACCGTTCTTCACCAATTCAGCAGCTTCATTTAAACTATTCATCGCTTGTCGCACATTTTTCCGGTCTACAAAAATACAGCGTAAATACTTCATCCATACTCGGATAAATGGCAGCTTGGTCAGCTCTACCTTCGCCATCAACGCCTTAGGCGCTCCGATATGACCTAACATTATCGGCACGTCAAAGTTGCCTTGATGATTTGCAATAAAGACCGCGCCTTCCTTCGGGATATGTTCAAGTCCCTGAACCTGCACCTTAGCCCCCGCAACGCGTAGCAGAGAACGTGCCCATCGCCCTACCTGCTTAGCTGTATAGGCATCAAGCTCTGCAAACCGTCCCTTTCGATATAAGGCATTCGCTTTTAACATGCCAGGAATCAAAAACAATAAATACAGCCAAAAATAAATAAACCAAATCAGTGTTCGTATGAATTTCATGATGCGAATCCTTTCACATGGGATAAAGTTATGCTCAGTATAGCATGAAAACTGGTTGTCTAGGCATAGTAGTCCAAGTACCATTTGTAGAAAAAAAATAACCTCCACCAAGGGAGGTCGCCTGCCAATTCAGATGTGGTTCTATTCCACGATCTTAATCTTGAACACCGTGTCGAGCTTCGTACCCAGTCGTTTCTTAAGCGGCACCTTAATATCTCTTCCCAGCTCTTTAAAGAAAGTTTCCACATCACAATTCACTTGCTGCGCCACTACTGTTAGTACGCCCTCTTCAGTAATGTTCGCGTTAGCTTCAACAGGAACGATAATTTCGATATCATACTTTTTAGTGAGCGTATTGCTGTACCGTGTAAATATTTCAATCAATTCTTCATTGTTGAAATTCTCAATCGCCACTTTGCCTTTATTGGTAAAGATTAAATTAATTTGCACGTTTACATGTCTCCTTTTCTGATAAACCATATTTTGTACTCGAAGAATGATCTAGTTGATCTCCTGGTTCTTTACAAAGAAAAGGTTACTCATCAGCAAGGACTCCTAACGGTTGCTTAATCCAAAGCAGCGTCCTGTAGATATGACTTTGTATTAGTAATGAAAGGAGTTGAACTCTCTATATCATACCATAAACCGCGCCACTGTGCGAAAAGTAACTGAAGGTACTTATAACCACATGTGAATACTCCGGATAACACCCCGATTTTACCCCTAAAAAAATGAAGAGCCACCACCTTATGTATATAAGCTGATAGCTCCAGTATTGGCTTTTTTTAGGTCTTTTATCCTGATTATACAGCGATTTATAACTTTTGCACCGCCCCATGCACCTGTGCGGAAAACCTATACGTTTTATACAGCGTTCTGTCGCAAATGCTGCAAATAACGCCAACGGATCACGATAAAGTACACGATTTGAATCGAGACAAAAGATACAAAAATGATAATGGAGCCTTCCAATACGGAATAATCGACCAATTGCTGAAGCGCAGTGAAAGCTACACTACTATGAATAAGCGCCATCACAATAGGCAAAAAGAACATTAACCATAACTGACGGCTTATGATTTGATGCAGCTCCTTGTTTGTTAAACCTAGCTTGCTGATCATCTGATACTGCTGTCGGTCGCGCTCCAAATCCGTATAAAGTCTAAAGTACAGAAAGCTAGCCGCAAATGTAAAAAAGACAACCCCCACCAACGTACTGACAATAAATAGGATACCGTTCTCCTGCTTGGAGGAAATCCAATTCAATACTAATGCTGAAAAATAATAGCTGCCGTTATTATAATCATTCCCGATAGTTTGTGCCAGTTGATTGGAAACCTCTTTTGATTTCTGCCAGCCTGGCACAGCAAACAAATAACGCTTCGTCTGCGCTTCCTCGTTGGCAGCTGCTTCTCCCATTAAAATTTTGTACTTTGCATCTGTGATCACGATCGTTTTTCCATACTCAGGCAACATAATGTAAGGAACTGCTTTTTGAATTTTTATCGCCTTCTCTACGTTATGCTCCGTGATCATCTCTTCATTTGGATATTGTCCCCGTTCATAGCTAGTCTTCTCCGTCACGTTTGAAGGCAGTAGAATAGCCTCATTGTCGCTCGATAATGATTCGGTCGGACGACCTAACGCCAGTGCTAAGCTGTTATAATCGGTTAAATGAATTACGCTTACCCCACTGCCTGTATATAAGGGAGCAGCCGTACCTAATTTATAACTAAAACCTGAAGCTGTAAGCTCTTCTTTGATCAAATCGACATGTTCTTTTTCCAGTTTATTGGGAAGATTGGATACATAGGTGAACGCATACGGGTTTTCCATTTCCTCTAATCCCGGGTCTGCAATCGCAATGCAAGTGCCAATGCCGGTAAAGGCTACGGCAGATATAATCGAGATCATAAAAAACATCGTTGCGTTGTCTTTCATACGATAAGCTAGCTCCGAAATCGTGACCATATTCGTTCTTTTTAGAAATACAGATTCCTTTTTACGTAAGGAGTGAATCACGTATACGCTTAGCTGTGTAAATAAGAAATACGTTCCTACTACAACAAGCATCACCCCCGTTGTTAACAGCAGCAAGGAGAACACGCGCCAAATTACGAAATAAAACACGGTACAGTAACCAGCCAAAATAAAGACAACGGCAAGCAAGGAGAGCCAAACGGAAGCTTTTGGTTCCGGCTTAGGCTTCTCTTCGGATTTTAATAAGTCTACCAAATTTCCAACCTTAACTAACCGGGAAGTAAAAAAGGAAACGACTAAAAACAATGCGGTAAAGGCCGCTATCGTAATCCAAATTGCATGCACTGGAAAGTAAAAGGGGAGCCCTTTGTCAATGTAGAGTACTTTAGCGCTCATTAATAACACAAGCTTGGCAAAAACTAGCCCCGTTACTATTCCCGCCGTTATGGCCGCGCCGCCGATCATCATATTTTCCGTAAATACAAGACGGTGCAGCTGCTTATGTGACAGCCCGTGAACCATCAAAATACCAAATTCCCGCTTGCGTGTCTTCAAAAACGCACTAACCGAATATAAACAGAAAAAGAATGAAAAAATAAAGATCAAGTACTGCGATATATTCATCCCCATCGTCGCTAGGTGACTCATCGTATCGCTTGTCGAAGCAAGCTCACCTTGCAGGTTCGGGTGGAACAGCAGCAATGCATACACAAAAAATACCATAACCGAAAACGAGCTGCTTAAAAAATGAGCGAGATATATCCGTTTGTTACGTATGACATTATTAAACGCGAACTGTTGAAAAGTCATGACGATAACCCCCCAGCAGCGATAACACGTTAATGATCTTCTGATAGAATACCTCACGATTGTCACCACATGTGATTTCGTTGTGGAACTGTCCGTCCTTTATAAAAACGACACGATCGCAGTAACTCGCTGCCATAGCGTCGTGCGTCACAAGCATCATCGTTGCTTGCTCTTCTTTGTTCAGCACCGTCAACAGCTCCATCACATCTCTAGCCGCTTTGGAATCCAGATTCCCCGTCGGCTCATCCGCCAGCACCAGCTTCGGCTTATGGATCAGAGCACGGGCAATCGCTGTTCGTTGGGCTTGTCCCCCCGATATCTCAAATGTACGTTTGCCAAGAATATCACCAATCCCTAATTTTCCAGCCACCTGTTCTACCCGAGTATGCATTTCCGCAATAGAGGTGCCATCCAGTGTTAATGGCAGCAAAATGTTCTCCTTTACGGTTAATGTGCTAAGCAAATTAAAAGACTGAAACACAAACCCAAGCTCACGCCGACGAAATAAGGCCAACTGATCGGGTTGCAGTTGATGCGGGTTCTGCCCTTCTAAAATGACCTCTCCTGATGTGGGTTGATCTATCGTGGAAACCAGATTCAGCAAAGTGGTCTTGCCGCTGCCGGACGGGCCCATAATACCTACAAATTCCCCCTTGTTAATGGACAAGTCGATGTTGGACAAAGCCGTATATGGAATTTTCTCGTTATAAATTTTACTTAGCTCACGGACCTTTAATATCTCCATGTCTTTATTCTCCTTTCCCTGCTCCACCTTATGTATCCCATTGTAATCCAACTGTTTTCAGCTTCATATAAGGCTGCCTTTCGTGTATCTTACACCTTTGTAAGCTAGTTGATCCGCCCTCTCCCGTAAAACGAAAAAGACGATAAGCCTTCATCGCTCATCGTCTTAATGTAAAGCATAAGGAAATACGATCTGGACAGTCGTCCCGACACCAGACTCCGACTCCAACCTAATCTCATGATTCAAACGCTCCAACACTTCTTGCACGAGGTATAGTCCCATACCTGTTGACTCTTTATAAGCTCTGCCATTCTCGCCTGTAAAGAAAGGCCGAAATACACGCGGCAAATCAGACTTCGGAATGCCGATTCCATGATCCTTGATCTCAAGAATTACTGCTCGTTCTTCTGCAAAAGCCGATACGGTCACTTTCTCGCGGCTCCCTGCGGAGTATTTAATCGCATTCGACAGCACCTGCTGTAAAATAAAGCGCAGCCATTTCGCATCCGTCTCCACCACAAATCCGGCATCCACCATAATCTCAGGGTACACGAAACTCCGAATAAACGACCGTTTGTTGTCTTGGATAACTTCATTGACCAGTTCGCGCAGTTCGACTTTATCCACTTGAAAATCTTGTGCAAATGTCTCTAATCTGGCCATATACAACACCATTTCAAGCCCTTGACGCAAACGATCAGTTTCTTCCCCGATACTTTCAAAGCGGGTATCATCTGCGTCCTGCGTTATTAATTCAATGACAGATAACGGTGTCTTCATCTGATGCACCCATTGATTCATAAATGTAAGGTGATCCTGTTGCTTGCGTTCCCATGACTTAAACTGCTGCTGATGATATCGATATTGTGTTGTCAGCACTTCATTTAGCGCCTTTGGGAGTGGAGCCGTGCTGTTATTCTCAATAATGGACACAATTTCTTGAGGACGCGATAGCCGCTGGTACAAATCACGGTGGCTGACATATCGATAAACCAAATAGACAAGGAGCAAGCATAATCCTAAAAATATGGCGTAAAAGGCTGTTGGGAACCGATCATAACCGTCAAACCAATAGACAAGCAGCATCATAAAGGATTGAAGGATCGAAAAGCAGACAAGTGGAATATGATCTCGAATAAATAGTCTCATCCTTCTGCCTCGTCCTGCCACGTCACATTTAATCGATAACCGTAACCTCTAACCGTCTCCAAACTATCTTCAATATCAAGCTCTAGCAGCTTTTTCCGCAAACGCGTAATGTTTACACTTAACGTATTATCATCCACATAATTATAGTCGTCCCATAACTTATCCAAAATCGCCTCTCGACTTACGATGCGTGGACACTGCTTCAGCAGCGTCTCCATAAGCAGCGTTTCCTTCCGTGTCAGTACAGCATGCTTGTCCCTCAATCGCAGCTCCATCCGTTCGGGATACAAGATCATCCCGAAATGCTCAATGACCCTTTCCTTCGTAGCATACTCGCCATATACACGGCGAATTTGGCTCCGAATTTTAGCCATCACGATCTCATAGTGAAAAGGCTTCGTAATATAATCATCTGCACCACTTTCCAGTGCTAGCACCTGATCCATCTCCCCGCTGCGCGCGGAAATAAAAATAATCGGACAGGTGGATATGGAACGGATTTGCCGACACCAATAATATCCGTCATAGCTCGGCAAGTTCACATCCAGCAGCACAAGCTGCGGTTGTACCTCCTCGAACGTGTGCAGCACTCGTTGGAAGTCTTTAATAATAATCCCTTCATCGCCATACTTCACAATGTGGGATTGCAGCAATTCGGCTATTTTGGGATCGTCCTCTACAATTAATATGTGGTTCATTGTTCTTCACACTCCTTACACCCTGCACGCCTGAATTTACATCATAATGGAAACCCTTTACCTGAACACTTTAACATAATTAAGAATGTAGAGACAATGAAGCGCTAGTTGAAGCATCCGTATCTTTTTAGGGCCCACGTTCGTTTACAAAGTAAGTTCGAAAAAACACCGGAGAGCACGCACTTAAAAATACGGAGGTCAGATACGATGGAAATGGCAACTGGAATTGAAATGCTTCGCTTAAATTTTCATGGGCATTTGATTCACCCTGTTCTTCTATGGGATCAAGAAATGGCTATTCTAATAGACACAGGATTCCCAGGACAAGTAGAAGATTTGCGTGCAGCAATGGAAAACGTAGGCGTGTCGTTCGAGAAACTAACAGCTGTCATTTTAACGCATCAGGATGTGGATCATATCGGAAACCTTCCTGAGATCGTGCAACAGTGTGGGAATCATGTGAAAGTATATGCACACGAACTGGATAAGCCCTATATTCAGGGGGAGATCCCCCTTTTAAAAGATTGTCACCTTGACAATCCCCCAAAGGGAAAAGTGGATTACACCTTACACGATGGTCAGGAGCTGCCGTTTTGCGGCACAATTCGAATCATCCATACACCTGGGCACACCCCTGGACATATCAGCCTGTATTTGAAGCAAAGTAAGACGCTTATTGCTGGTGATTCAATGTACAGTGTAAATGGGAAAGACCAGATATTAAAACTTAATCAGGCGTTAGGAAATGAACGTCTTTGAGAACAGAAGTTGAACATTTGTAAATTCATAATAAAACCTCCCATAAAACCTATTTATTATAGGTTATGTAGGAGGTTTTAGTCGCTTTCTCTTTTATGAAGCCTATCCTCTATTAAGTAATTGTGCACATATACTCATTTAAAAGGACACGTGGCGCAGCTCCATCAACGCGTAGGTGACGTCGTTGACGTTTGCTCCTTATCTTTCGCTTTCACCTGCATTTTTTGAAGCTTCGGGATGCCGTCCAGCCCATACACTTCGTCATAAGCGTCAAAAATTTGACGTGCAATCGGCGCTGCTCCATAGGAGCCATAGCCGCCTTCCGGCACAACGACGGCAACCGCCAGCTTAGGTTTGTCGGCTGGTGCGTAGGCAATAAACACCGCATTCTCAAGCCGTTTTCCACCAACGTCTTGTTCCGATGTCCCTGTCTTGCGATAAAACTTATACGGAAATCCTTCGAACCCTTGCGCCCCCACCTTAAGCATTGCCCCCTCGATTACGCGCCAATACCGCTCATCGAAGTGTGTCTCATTTAGCACTTCCCGACCAAATGTCTTTACAACCCGGCCATTACCATCAACAATCTTGCTAACGAACTGGGGCTTGATCCGCTTGCCGCGATTAGCGAGCGTCGCCGTATACTGTGCAAGCTGTAAAGCCGTATATTTTCCTTGTTGACCAAATGAAGCATACACCAAGGCAGATTGAGCATTATTACGCTCGGCTTCAACCATATAATCCTTCATGCCTCCCGATTCTAGCGGCAGTCCGCTCCCTGTCGGTACCCCTAGACCAAAGGCATCCATGTAAGAATCCCAAATTTGCAAACCATTTTTACCCTTTCTCTCCTTCATTCGATAAAGGCGTTTCCCTATCATATCTACCATAAAGGCATTTGAAGAGCGCTCTAAAGCCTGTGCAGGGCTAATTCTCCCCCAAGCCCGATTGCTGGCGTTCCACACATTTCGCTCATAACCGCTGCGGCCAAACTGGGCGTATCCTTGATCCGAGTAAGTATCATCAGGGTCGAACAGCCCCTCCTGCATCCCGATAAGCATCGTTAACGGCTTCATAGTAGAACCTAAATATACTAGTGAATTTGCCCTCCTCATCCGTTCCTTGTCATCGGCATAAGGAGGCTGTACTTCACGTATAGCACCATTTCCTGTAGAAAACTTCGTTAACTCGTAGTTTTTGATACTAATTTGCCCATTTTTCCATACTTTCGGATCGTAGTCAGGCATACTTGCAATCGCAACCACATTACCCGTATCAACCTCCATGGCCACCGCATAACCCGTTCTGGCATGCGGTGCGTGTTCAAACTTATTCGAGGAAGTACGCAGCTTGGATAAATGCTCCATGATCGACTGCTCGGCACGAAGCTGAATACTTTTATGTAGTGTCAAATATAAATCACTGCCGCGTTCTGGCTTGTTTAGTTCCATCGCTCCAATAATTCGTCCCGCTACATTAACAGGGAAGGTTTTAACACCATTAAGGCCGCGAAGTACATCCTGATACATTAACTCTATACCATCAAACCCAACGTCTTCATAATCCAAATAACGTTTTTCCGTAGGCATGTCCTTGCGCTGCTGATATATTTTCTTATAATGATTGGAGCTTTCACGAACGCCCTTAAATTTCTTTAAATAACCAATGGTTTGTACAGCAACCGTGTCGTCGTCATAATTGCGCACACTGTCTTCTACGACCTCTATTCCCTTAAACTCTGGGCGATGCTCCATCAAATAAGCGATCTCTTTTTGATTTAACCCTGTCTTAATTAGCCTTGGCACATATACAAAGTTCAAAGCCCCTTCTAAATCCATTTTATTAACGATAAGTTCCGTCGTTAGCTGCTCATTGGAGGGATCCCCTAGCTTCGCAAATACTTCAGCCAATTGCTGTGCTAACGTATGAGCCTCCTTGCGGTTAGCTGCCTGTAACTCTGTTAGCTTCGCTTTTTTCGGATCACCATAATTTTTCTCTATATTAAAATAGAGAGATTGCGTTGAGGTCGAATAAGCAAGTCTGGTATTGGACGCATCCCAAATGGTGCCGCGCAGCGGAGGAATAGGGACCTCGCGGTAGCCCAGTTGAGCTTCCTGAGCTTTTAAGCTTGGGCCCTCAACAAACTGTAATATGGCAAGCCGTACAATTAACACAGTAAACAGCATAAACGTAACAAAGAAAAACGCATTCATCCGAATCGATAACTGGCGCTGTCTAAGAACTCCATTCTTCTTAGGATCGTCCTCCTGCACAAGCTTCAAGACGTTCACATCCTCCTGTAATTTCAAGTTATAGGACAGAACTATGCCGATACATGATGAGATATGACCAATAGCATAATTATATCAAAATTACACGAATTGGTATATCATTCCATAGGGATATTATATGGTTTGCTCATCATCAAATACGAAAAGCTCCAGACAAATGTCTGGAGCGCATATGATTTTTACCCTTCAGCTTTGCAAAGCACCGAATTGCAGCGGGTAAGCGGGTTCTTACCCACCCTACTTGATCAGCCTAACCTTTTCACCATTCAAACCAAGTCCTGACAAATGCCACTTAATAAATATTTTTCCCATAGAAGATCTCATCCATCTCCAGCTTCAGCCCATCAGTAATCTCCTGCTGCTCCTCCATACTTAACTTATCCTTAGTATAACCAAACAAGTAATTGTTCAGATCAAAAGCTTTGAGCTTGCATTTGGTGTGAAAAATATTTTCCTGATAGACGTTCACATCGATCATGTCAAACATCTGTTTGACCTCTTCCGGAATGTAATTTTGAATAGAATTAATCTCATGATCGATAAACAGCTTATGCCCATTAATATCACGCGTAAATCCACGTACACGATAGTCGATCGTCATAATATCTGTATCAAAGGAATGTATCAAATAGTTCAGCGCCTTTAATGGCGAGATTTCCCCACATGTGGACACATCGATATCTGCTCGGAATGTACTGATCCCCTCGTCCGGATGATACTCTGGATAGGTATGCACCGTAATATGACTTTTGTCCAACTGTAACACCACATTGCTTGGAAGCGGACCAGGTGATTCCTCAAAAGATTCGGTTGGCACTTCCACAACAGGTCCTTCTGATACGAGCAACGTAACACTTGCCCCCTGCGGCACATAATCCTGTTTCGCCGTATTTAGGACGTGTGCTCCTATAATATCGGACACTGTATTTAAAATGCTGGTTAGTCGGTCAGCATTGTATTGCTCATCGATATATTCGATGTACGCCTCCCGCTCTTCCTTGGTCTTCGTGTAACAAATATCGTACATATTAAAGCTTAACGATTTGGTTAAGTTGTTAAATTCGTGCAGTTGGATGCGCTGGTCCGGTGTTAATTTCATATTGGTCCCCCTCAAAGCAAATGTCATTATAGGTTTACCCATCGGAGGGAATAAAAAACATGAGAACATACGCAAATAATGACCTGCAATCATACCTACTCGCCTAAAATTAACGTAAAAAAAGGAGAGCAGACCGCTCTCCTTTAAATCATATATTTTATTTAGCACGTGCCTTCACAAGTCGGATTGCCATACTTTCTGCTTATTCCGGCTTCGTTCCAACTCGTTTCGCCAGTTCAAACAAATCTAGCCCTTTCAGTGCTCCCTCTACCAATTCAGGCAGCAAGGAAGGGGTACACGCAAAACAAGGAGTTCCATCACGCGACAGCAGCTTGGCAAGACGTTCATCGTAGAAAGGTTGTCCCCGATCAGATAAAGCAAGCAGGCACATCGTTCTTACCCCTGCTTCACGAAGTTCCCGCATGCGCCGGATTAACGCAGATTGATTTCCGCCCTCATATAAATCGGATACGATAATAAAGAGTGTCTTCTTCGGCTCCTCGATAAACTGCTCACAATAAGCAACTGACTTATTAATGTCTGTTCCCCCGCCAAGCTGTACACCAAACAACATATCAACAGGATCATTTGCGCATTGTTCAGTCAAATCAACCACTTCTGTGTCAAATACAACAACTCTTGTATTCAGCGCCGGAATACTTGCGAAAATGGAGCCGATGACAGAAGCCCAAATGACCGACTCCGCCATTGATCCACTCTGATCGATATCTACAATGACCGTCCACTCGTTGCTGCGCCGCGCCCGATCGAAAAAGTAGAACTTCTCCGGTATAATCTGACGCCGTTCCGCATTGTAATGCTTTAGGTTGCGCTGGATCGTTCGCTTCCAATCCATACCGCTGACTGAGGGAAGCGGTGTATGCTGCCTGCGATTAAGTGCTCCGGTCACCGCTCTGCGGATATCATTTTCCAACAGCTTCACAAGATCATCTACGAGCGCTTGGACAAGTGCACGAGCTGTATCTTTGGTCTTTTCCGGTATTTTTCCTTTAAGTGACAACAACGTGCCGACCAGTTGAATATCCGGCTTTACTTTCGCCAGCACCTCGGGTTCAAATAGGAGCTGTTTCCAGCCCTTGCGCTCCATTGCATCATGCTGAATGATGGAGACGACGTCCTCTGGAAACAAGGTGCGTACATCGCCAAGCCATTTAGAGAGCCTTGGTGCTGAACTACCCGATCCTGCGCCTTTGCCGCCTGCCGTTGATCCACTACTACCAGTTGTTCTTTCATTTGTCTCGTCATAGATCGCCGCCAGTGCTTGATCCATAATGATTTCTTCTTCCGTTAAGCCCACTGCACTACATTCAGCTAATTGCTGCTCTACGGCCTGCCCCAAAATAAGCCGCCAACGGGATACGACCCGAGAATCCACTGTTGTACTCATCGTTAAAAGTCCTCAAAGTCAAAATCGTTCAGCTCATCTATCATTTTGGCTTCGCCCTCCTTCAGCTCACCTGTCAGCACTTCGGCTGCGGCTTCTGCATGGACACCCCACAATTCGCCCAGCAGCTCTGCTATCATCGTCTTCTCACGAGATGCAAATGTACTGAATGCTCTGCGCAAGAAGACAAGCGCACGAACAAACTCGGCGTCATCAAGCGATTCAATATAGTTATTCAACTGTTCCCATAAGCTCATTCGTGACAGTAGTGCATATCGATTGCGCTGGGACAGCCCTTCGAACCAGCCCGCTCCCAAGTCTGCGGGCACGCCTGGCGACAGGCGTCGTGTCACTTCAGTGGAGCATTGCTCTACTGTGATTGCATTTCGCTCCATCAGGATAGCACAGGCAAAACCGGACAGCCTCGGATTCCGGTCATCCCGCGCTGCCAGATGCTGTAGTTCCCGCAGCCATAAGGAATCATCCACATGTTCGTGATGGTCCAAAGCTACACTGTTCATCTCGTTCATGGCTGTGCACATTGCATTGGCGGCTTCGTCGTTGCAGCCGCTGCTATCGAGCAAAAACAGACATGCACGCGTAAACAATTGCTCAAGCAGCGGGATTAACGGTGCCGTGTCTACTCTCCGAATGTCACCATAACTGATGATGGTAGACAAATCTCGTGAAGCAGCCGCAATTTGCACCACATCTCGGCTATCTGCTGCCAGATGCTGCAAATTTTGACGTGCTGCTTCCATCTGTGCCAGCATGCCGCACTCACATGCTGTTCGAATCAGATGTGAGGCTTCGGCAATCGAGCCGCACTTATCTAATTTCTGCTGGAGTACATGCGCCGCAGCAACTTCCACCGTCTCACCAAGCAATGTGGATTCAACGACTTGTATCTCCACTTCTGGCGACCACTGTATGACCCAATGCTCTGCCCATGTGGCCCGATCCTGTCCGCTTGGCTGTTGCTTCGCCAACGTAATGCCAAGCAAATTTAGCCGATGGAGCAGAAAAGATCGGTTTAGGTCCAAAAATGCAGCTTCCTCGGTAGTCACACGGCGGTTCTCACGCAGATCAAGAGCTAGATCCGTTGCTACCGCCGTCTTATATTTATCAAGCTTTAAGCGCTTCAGCAATCGGTTCAGATCATCTTGAATCGGCGTCTGACTCACCCCTTCGGCCAAGGAGCCTATCGCCGTGCCTACATCTACTCGTGCCAATGTATCTGCCACGACGGACAATTCGCCTCTGCCAAGCAGCGTCTGCGCGGCATCCCGCAAATCACGTAATGTCGGGGCGCTGCCCCCATGAAGGGCTGCAAGCGCCTCCGCCAATCGTACCGCCTCAATCACTTCAGCGGTAGAGCGGTGCGTTCCGGCGTCCCGCATCCCTCTTGCCACCGTTGATAAATAATACTGTGGCAGTTCATCCAGCGAATCCGATCTCATCTGGTGCCACATCATCTCATAATAGTTTGGTGCGTTGTTTCCCGCACCATAACCAGACATAGATGACAGCTTATAATAGGAGTAAGGCATCAGCGTAAGCTTGGTGCTGCGCCGAGGCAATGCTTTTAGTTCCGCATCCGTCATCGCATCCGTCAGATCCACTAGTGCTGAGGCATGATAGGCACCACATACGACTACGATCTTGTGAGGGTCATGCCCTGCCGCAATCGTCGCTATAATCTGCCTGCGCATATACGCTTCCCGCACAGCATTATAAGCATATTCCCTTTGCTCATAACGCTGCTCGCTTGCTTCTGACAACTCTCGCATCTGAACAGAAAAAGCTAATATCGCTTTTTGATAAGCCCCCGCATTCAAATTGTGCTCGTAATTTCGTTCCCAATACATATCGTAGTCGTGCTCTCCAGCCAACTCAGCAATGCGGCTGTAGATAGAGCGCTCTTCGAATACAGCTGCCTCCGTCGTGTTAGCATCTGCTTCCGTCACGGAGCGGTTCTTCATCACCTGTCGTTCTGTAGCTTCCGGCTTATGATCTTGCTGCTCCTGCTGCGTATGTTGTTGTTCCAAACCTTGTACAGACTCTTGTTGCGTATGTTGTTCTCCTGTCTGCTGTTCTTCTGGCTGTTGTGCTTCCTCTTGCTCAGCGACTTGTGCTCCAGCGCCCTTTTGCAGCCGAAGCTCTTGCAAACCAAGCGTAACATCAGCAGGCAAATCAATAAAAGCAGCCAGAGCGTCGTGTTCCTGTGCCCATTTCATCGCCTGGTATTCTGGCGAATAAGCGGCGAAAGGCCACAATACAGTCCGAACGGGCAGATCGTCCGTAAATGCTAATATCGCCACAGGAGGTTGAGTTGCGGCATGGGTGAGATGCCGCATCTCCGCTGTCGCATCAGCAGGGCCTTCGATCAGTACAGCCGTAGGCTTAACCTCTTGCAAGTAATCGAGCAGGTGCTTGGCTCCGCCAGGCGACAGATGCCGTACACCAAATATATGTACAGCTCCCTCTGAAGTCACGCTCACTCGTTCATCTCCTTGCACGCCGTATATAAGCCGCGCCATTCAGCACCGCGCTTCTTCATTACGTTGTCGAGATATTCCTTCCACACCAATTTATCCTTTACATCATCCTTAACGATCGCACCTTGAAGACCGGCAGCCAAGTCCTCATCCGTTAGCTCCCCACTTCCGAAGCTCGCAGCAAGTGCCATACTGTTCGTCAGGAGCGAAATAGCTTCCGCTGTTGAGATTACCCCTGCTGGTGTCTTCACTTTCTCCTTCTTATCAATCGTCATGCCACTGCGCAGCTCACGGAAAATGGTCACTACCTTAATAAGCGCCTCATCCGCTGGTACAGCAGCTTGAAGATCATAAGACGCGGCAATCTCACGAACACGCTTCTTCACAATCTCAACTTCCGTGTCCATATCCGAAGGTGTAGGCAGCACAATAATATTAAACCGGCGCTTTAAAGCAGCCGACATTTCATTTACACCGCGGTCCCTCGTATTAGCCGTTGCAATAATCGAGAAACCTTTGCGTGCACTTACTTCGCGGCTCAGCTCAGGCACAGAAACGGTCTTCTCAGATAAAATAGAAATTAGGGCGTCCTGAACTTCCGATGCGCAGCGGGAAATTTCCTCAAACCGTGCGATTCCACCGGCCTCCATTGCCCGCATGATCGGACTTTGTACAAGCGCTTCAGGAGTAGGTCCGTTCGCCAAAAGCATGGCATAATTCCATGAATAACGGACGTGTTCCTCGCTCGTGCCAGCCGTCCCTTGCACAACAAGTCCAGAATTACCGTAGATGGCGGCACACAAGTTCTCAGACAACCACGATTTGGCGGTGCCAGGCTCGCCAATCAGCAGCAATGCACGATCCGTTACCAGTGTGGCAATTGCCATCTCAACTAACCTTTTGTTCCCCATATATTTAGGCGTAATAACGGTTTTCCCCGCCTTACCACCAACAATAAACGTTAGCACGGACTGCGGCGACATCTGCCAACCGGCTGGTACCTTGCCTTTATCTGCTTTGCGCAGTGCCTCAAGTTCTTCCTTATACAATAGTTCCGCAGGAAGTCGCATCATTTCCTGGTTCTCTTGTCGTGCAGCCATTGGCTCATCTCCCTTTACGCTCTCCATTTGTAATCCCCCGCAATGCTATACGGACTGACCTGCATGAACTGCTGTGCCATCCGCCTGCATCACTCGCAGCACGTACTCCAGTTGGTTGCCTGCTGTGTATCGATAATTAGGCGCAATAGCTGCCAATCGCGCGTGATATGTTGCTGGAAGCTGACATAGCTGCTCCCATACATTCCATTCAAATACGTACCCCATTTTATTGCGCTTGTTTTCCAACAGGGTCATTAACGCTTCATAACGAACATGCTCCTCGGCCTCGGCACGCTCCAACCCGGCTAGCAACAGTCCTGCGGTAGATGTACTGAAGCCCGTGTGCTCCGTTAGTTGCTGCAACATAAATTGCTGGCAGCCTTTATGTCCAGGGGACGCAAACGCACATACCAATTCAGTTGCACCTTGTTCCATAAACCACGCGAGCCACCGACTATCCCATTGCACAGCCATCTGCTCCAAGGGGGGCATCTCAATTGCAAGCAGCGTTGATTGTTCCTGTTGTGCCCCCCACAACGTAGGGCATTGTTTATATTCTCGTTCGATGACCAGCTCTTCTACAACACGGAACAACTGCTGTTTTCGTTTGTTTGTATCTTTATTCATTACCATTTTCCATTTGTTGCGCAACGATTCCACGTAATAATCAAACAGCTCAGCAGGCGATAACTGCTGGAATGCGGCACGAAACGCATGTGGAATATAACGTACATTGTTCTGCTCCAATTGTTGCAGCAAACGCAGTGCTTCTTCTGTACTTTCTTGACTTAGGTAATTTGCCGCATAATCGATAAGGTCCATCCAGCCAAATGAAATAAAGAGCGCATAATGTTCGACTGTATATGTATAAAGAGCATACAATTCTGTGCTGCGTTTGCCTTCCAATCCAGTTAGATAATGCTGAACTTTTGTCCACAGCACTTCCATTTTCTTTTTATCATTCTTAAGTTCCAGCGCCCTATGAAGCTCTGCACCAAGATCTTTAACAAGCTTCATCGTCAGCTGCATAGAGTCACACTTGGCTGCTGCTTCAGCCGCCAGTTCCATGTCCTTGCCGGAAAAAGCCTCATGCAGACGCGCTGCTGCCGTGTCCGTTCCCATCTCGGCTAACGCAAAATAAGCTGCTTCGCGAATCGACTTCTTTTTGTCTTTGGACCACTCCACCAGAGATGACTCATACTGTTGATGTTTGCCTAAAGCTTCAATTCCCGCTATCCGAACATCGTCTGATCCTGATTCGGCTGCTTCATAAATGAGCCCAAGCATATCCTCGCTACCGACCTCTCCAATAACTTTCAGCTTTCTTGCTTCCAGCTTACCGCCAGTGGCATCGAAGCTTCTTACTAAATGTGGTACAATTTGCTCACCATAACCTGGAAGCACATGCTTCATCGTATAGTTTACAATATCCGTATATGGATCTTGCAGTGCGTTAATCGCCAAGCTCATCAAGCGGAGATCCTGAAACATACCCTCTTCAAATGCATGTACAATAATTTCATATCGTCCGCTTCCCGTTGTCATTAACGCCCGCTCCACATCAGCCAATTTGCGGTATGGCAAAAAGGTCGTTAAGTTCGTCGGCCGACTATCCAGTTGGCCAAGCTCACCGCTCACCGTCGTAACCCCCTGCGTACGCAGCACGGACTCTAGTAACAACGTTACGTCCTGCAAACATTCTGCTGAACGATGCTGTAGTGAATCCGCCGGTTCCACAAGAGCTGTAATACTTTCGGCAAGACGTTTGAAAACAGGAGCTCGTTCTCCAAGCTGTTGAAATTGGGGCAGCATACGTTTCAAGCGGAAGTCCCCTGCCGCTAGATCACTACCTGCAATATACAGCCTGCGTAATTCCTGATGAAGCTCTTGCAACAGCGCTGTGCTCATGTTTTTCAGCCTCCTAGTACAAAAGTCGGATCATATCCGCGCCTTTAATAATGGTTAACGGTTGCACATAAAGTTTGCCCTCAGCGATACGATGCTCGAACATAACTAGCATCGTAGCATCCGACAACTGGTCAGCCGGAATATAAGGCAGCAGCGATACTGTACCTTGATTGGTGGGAGCGATATCCTCCAACGCCAACTGCTGACCTGCCTGATCGACAATAGCGTATTGGCCTTGCTCATTTTGAACGACCTCAGCCACATGCACAAGCATTACTGGGTTCCGATCGCTTAACGGATTTTTAAGTTGGTTTTTCACCAGCTTAATAGCTTCTGCGTAAGATGAATGTCCATGCTTTGACATGGATGCTATTACTTGCGGATCGATACTTCGCGGAGTCATGTTCTCCCAGCGAACACGGCGATTCATATCACCAGGGTATGTGTACAAAGCGGGTACCTGAACAACGTCAAAGTAGCTGTCTTCTTCCTTCATATGCTTTGACGCCTTATAAGGGCGATATTGGATTGTTCTGTGGATTTCTCCACTTGATCGTTCCAGCCAATAGCCCAAATCCACAAGCTCCTGCCTAGCCTGATCATCATAACTGAAATACGCAAGCTGCACGAGCTCCACCTGTTCCTTCATCAGTCCGCACGCTTTTAATTGATCCAACTGCCACGCATGACCAAGCCATTCCTCAATCGTGGACTCATGATCCAACGCTAGTTCAGGATCGGCAAGCTTGGCTGTTAAATGTGTACGGCCTTTCTTCACAAGTGCATGGATTAGCGTCAACTGTTCCACAGCATACGTGTAGAACTCCTCACGTTCACTTGCTTGTTTGAGCAGCAAACTTAATTGTCGCAGTTCCATCTGGGCACCCGTCAAATAATAATTGCCCATTTGCTTCACATGCTCATCGATTGTCTTGAGCACTTTCTTGTCTATCGTCGCCAATCCTCCGCGTATAAGCGAAAGCACAAGCTTCTCCAACAGCTCCAGTCCGTCCAATTGCGCCTGGACCTTCTTCTTTAATGCTGATTTATTAACTTTCTTGGGCTTCGCCTCAACGCCTTCTGCTGCTTGCTTTGACTTTTTCTCTTCCCGTTTCTCCACCTTTTCTCGCTTCAAAAGGATGTCCTCGGGCACTTCTGCCTCTATGAATTCCGCCCCTCCGACATAGGCGTACAACAGTCCAAGTGCATGTTTGCAAGGCAACTGTCTGCTCGGACAAGAACAGCGCAGCACCGGATTCTCCGGATGAATAAAGTCTGCGGAGCACTGGTAGTTGGAACTACCACTCCCTGAACATTCACCAAACAGCAAAGTCGCGTCCTGTGAGCGATTAAATCTCACGAAGCTGCGTTTCTTCACGAGTCCCTGTCCATTTTTAATGGCAGAGCTGTTGGGTGCTAACGAATCGATATAGGATTCTGTAATTTCGATCAACATTTATCGCTCCTATCTGTCATGGCCCTTAAAAGTGTCCTGCACTATTAAAATGATACCTAAACGACTATCCACAACATACCAACTAAAGTCCTATTTAACTACTATAAATATGTATCTGACATCATATGTTCATATTAAGTTGACGATCACTCTCACAGCGCATAACAAAAAACAGCCCCCATCATCTTCCGATTTGAGCTGTTTTTGAGTGTTATTATGATGGAGTGTGGCCAAATCTATCGTGATCAGTTAAAGTAACATCCAAGTATTCACGAGGAACACCGTTCATCTTTAAGTTCCGAATCGCTTCCTGTATCCGCACTTCCGGCATAATTCCTCGACTGCCTCACGCCGCGAGAAACCATAAAACAAATTGTTTGCCCGTTCGCTTTCTACAATTTCGGAGAATGGATCATCGTGAACGTTGCCAAGCTTAATAACACCTTCTCCATCCAGACAACACGGCACAACGGTTCCGTCCACCAAAATCGCTGCCTGACTGCGAAGCGCATGACAGAAGCCTTTGCCATCATCTTCAGGCGCACTTAGACTTGGCCATTCAAACTCATGGTCCTGATTCAAATAGACGTTGTTAGCAATCTTCAAGCCACTGCCCCGTACTACTTTTTCTTCTATTTTATAATCAAGGTTAAACTCCTGCTCCAAAATTTGCAGCGTTTCGCGATTGCGATTCTTAACTTGATTGGTCACATTATCTTGATCCAGATTCCAAAGTCTAAACGAAAAGATGACGTTATGCTGCTCCGCTTCCCGTACAAAAGAAAGAATCTCCTTTAAATACCCGTCACGGTCCTCCGACCCAATATGCCCATCAAAGCTGTGGAGCGAGAAGTTCATCTGCCGCAGCGCAGGCTTGCCCAGCAGCTTTTGTCTATTTTTGCGAATTAAAGTACCGTTCGTTGTAATGTTAACTTTAAACCCCTTCTCATGGCTCGCGTCCAGCAGCTCATCCAGTTTGGGGTGAAGCAAAGGCTCACCCTTGACATGCAAATAAATATAATCTGTATGTGGCTTTATTTGATCTAATATGTGTTGAAAAGTATCCAGCTTAATAAAATTAGCCTTCCTTTCTGTTGGTGGACAGAACGTACAGGCCAGGTTACATACGCTTGTAATCTCAATGTATACTTTTTTAAACGTCTTCAATGCTTGTTCCCCATTCCATGTTAATCATGTATGTTCTCTCTATTTATAATGTACAATAAAGGTAGTTGTCAGCCTAATGGCCTTTCATTAACTTAGCAGTTTTGTGGGGAATACGCTACATGAAAATAATAGCCTTCATATAAGCACAAACCACGTTAAAAGAGGTGCCTGCATTGCAAGCACCCTTTCCTTTATACTATCCAGCTCACCAACGTTAGCCTCTTCGCTTCGCAACAATCATGAACCGCTCAGCATTGGTTATAATCCCCCGGTCCGTCATATGATCCGCTACAAATTGTTCAAACACCTCCATATCCCCCTTCATTTCACCGAAGTTAGGAATGATTGGTGTATGCGTTAACAGAAAGAAGAGGTCCTCAGGCGCCTCATAATATTCCACTGCATTATATTCCTCAAAGTGAATATCCCGGAAGCCAGCAGCACTTAATTCGGCAATATACCCCCTCATTAACGTACCTGGCATGGTCTCATACGCTTGTCCTCTACCAAACGCCGCTTTGAGATTAATCTTGTCCCGCTCCCCGACTTGTTGGGTCATAAATAGGCCCTCTGGTGCCAACACTCGAGCCACTTCTTCTGCGCAAAAGCCCGAATGACGGCAGGACACTACGTTATAAAAATCGTTTGGAAACAGCAAGTTCTCCGCATCCATCTGCACAAAACGTACATTGGGGAAACATGCTCGTTTTAAGTTTTGAGCCGCTGTCTTGATCATTCCGGGGGAATGATCAATCCCAACGATCAGTTGACTGGAGTCGGCTATAGCCAATACAGCTTCTCCGCCGCCCGTTCCGATATCAAGCAAGAAGTCTGATGGTATACATGCACGAACAACTTCTTGATAGAAATCCCATCCAATACCTTCCGAGGTAAACTTCATCTGAGAGAAGTCCCATCCATTTATGCGGCCTACTTTATCGTAATAAGCAACAGAATCAAAATCTTTCATATATATAAACACCCTTTCCATAATTCAATCGTGATCATCGCGAAACCGCCCAACCTATCGTTCATCAGCATAGTTCATTAGATCAAAAGGGCAGACTTCCCCCTTGATAGCTGGCACGCATGTTTTTCCAGCCCGACAACTAGCTACCTCGAACGATACGGTAAGACATCCGCTTCACCCCAAATGGAAAGATTACGTTTATTATAAACCGCTTGAATTCGAACATTCAAGTTACCGATAATGATGCTCGTGGTATAACAAAAAGAGGAGCATCAGCTCCCCCGGCCATTACTTATGAAGATCATCTTACCATATATAAGCCATGTCTTATTCTGATCACTACTTGCTATTTACTATTTACTTGAACCAGCCCTTCTCTTTAAAGCGAGTAATGGCTTCAATCCGATTGCCGACATTTAGCTTGTCGAGAATAACGGAAATATAATTCCGTACCGTTCCTGTCGTAAGGTACAATTGATCCGCAATCTGCTTGGTATTTTTCCCATCAGCAATTAGACTCAACACTTCCTTCTCGCGCTCAGTTAATGGATTCTCTTCTCCGTAAGCCTCGTCTACCAGTTCCGAAGCATAAATACGTCTGCCTGCCATAATACTTCTAATGGAATCCGCCAATTCCTCACTTGGGCTGTCTTTTAGCAAATAACCATTGGCTCCCGCCTTGAGTGCCCGCTCAAAATAACCAGGCCGTGCAAAAGTCGTTAATATCATCACTTTGCAGCCGCAGCCTTTTAATTCCTCGGCAGCATCAAGCCCACTTTTCCCAGGCATCTCAATATCCATCACACAGATGTCGGGCTTGTGAAGATGCACAAGCTTCACCGCTTCCTCGCCATTGCTTGCCCTGCCTACCACGTGCATATCGTCCTCCAGATCAAGCAAGGAAGCGAGCGCTCCAAGCAGCATTCTCTGGTCCTCTGCAATTACGATTCGGATCATGAGCTTCCCTCCTCTTCTGGCTGCTTAAATACGTTTGGCACTTTAATGATGACCGTAGTTCCTCTATCCGAATGGATTTCCATACACCCATTTACAAACTCAAGCCGCTCCTTCATGCCTCGCAGCCCGTTCCCTCTCGTATAGGGAGACTCGTTTGCAATGCCGATGCCATTATCCTGCACTTTTACGCTCAACTCAGTCCTTGACGGTTGAATCACGATTGAGCACGTTGAAGCACTGCTATGCTTCACGATATTCGTTACCGCTTCCTTGAGACACATGCTGAGGACATTTTCATTTAACAAAGAGGTATTGCTTAGCTTCTCGTCGCCCTCCACCGTAAACTCAATTTCAGCTGCCTTTAAAATTTGCTTGATGCGGAACATCTCATCTTCTAATCGTGTACCCCGCATCTGAGTCACCATCTCCCGCACTTCTTTAAGTGCGCTTCTTGCGGTCTGACGAACATCGTTCATTTCCAATTGAGCCTGAGCTGGATCTTTGCTTATTAATTTCCCAGCCAAATCGCTCTTTAATCCGATCAAAGAAAGTTTCTGACCTAGTGTATCATGCAAATCACGGGCAATTCGTTGACGTTCCTCCAACTTGACCAGCTCCGAGATCCGCTTATTCGCATCTTCCAGTTGGCCTTGCAGTTTGTCCCGCTTATTACGGTTATAAGTTGTCACCGGGAGGAGAATGACTCCAATCAAACTAACGAGCACAAAAGGTAATTGTGTAATGAGCAGTGCATTTTTGGTCACAAATCCAACGTTAATAGTTACAACCG
Organism: Paenibacillus taiwanensis DSM 18679; assembly: GCF_000425125.1. Classification (GTDB taxonomy): domain Bacteria; phylum Bacillota; class Bacilli; order Paenibacillales; family Paenibacillaceae; genus Paenibacillus_B; species Paenibacillus_B taiwanensis. The sequence goes on along the minus strand of NZ_AULE01000028.1, from coordinate 89,064 downwards.
TCGTAACTAAATGGATAGTATATAACGTTATAAATCCGATCCAATTCTGAATATTGCCAATAAAAAACGCCAAAAACAGAGAGAAATAAACGTATCCGAACTGCATCGTCATCGTGATGGAGATAATGATCTGCAAAGATGTCCAAAAATAAACGAGCCAGCCTTTTGACACAAAAGAAAGCATGTAACAAATAAAAAAAGCAACAATCATCACGATGCCAATAACGACCTCGTAAGTAGATGAAGCCCGAAATATAAAATAAAAAGGAAGGATATAAAAGACGACCCATACGTACGGGCTAAGTCCCGTATTGCGGTGAAATATTTGGTACCATTTCTGCATGTGCGTCTTCCTCCTTCCTTACTCTAAGCTGAATCCGTATTTAATTGTATAGTAGCACAAAACGGCTATCTACTGATCATTCGTTATTCACCCTGCACCTTTGGCCTGCGATTGCTCACGTTATCCGATAAGCGCCCGAGCTTCTGCTGGAGCTGCTTAATCTTAAGCTCCTTAAAGCTGACAAATGTCTTGTTTTGCTCATCCCACAACCGGAAGCGCAAAGACTTCAAGCTCGTACGCAGCGTAATCGTGGTGGCCTTCTGAAGGGGCGGTGTCGCATTATGCGCCTTCTCCAAATTATAGTTAGGTACCTTCGGACTGAGATGATGCACATGATGGAATCCGATATTACCCGTAATCCATTGCAGCAGCTTCGGCAGCTTGTAATAAGAACTGCCTTCTACAGCCGCTTGTACATAACTCCATTCTTCTTCATGCTCAAAGTAGGAATCTTCAAATTGATGCTGGACATAAAACAACCAAATGCCAAGAACACCTGACATGAAAAAGATAGGGCCCTGTACAAGCACAAATGCCTGCCAACCGATTGCCCAAATCAAAAGTGTATACAAAGCCACTATAGATACATTCGTAATATAAGTGTTGATCCGTTCTTTTCTTCTTGCGCCTTTATCATTAAAGCGATAAGAGATCAAAAAGATAAAAATCGGCCCCAAACCCAACATGACAACCGGATTCCGATAAATACGGTAAGCAATACGTGTATATAAAGGAGCAGCCTCATATTCTTCAATGGTCAGCACCCACATATCTCCGGTACCGCGTTTGTCCAGATTGCTGCTCGTCGCATGATGAATCGAGTGGCTATTTTTCCATTGCTGATAAGGCACAAGCGTCAGTACGCCTGTAATCGTGCCTAATATATCGTTCGCCCTGCGGCTTTTGAAGAACGACTGGTGACAACAGTCATGAAATATAATAAATGTACGGATGACAAATCCAGAAGCAACGACTGCAATTGGAACTGTGAGCCAATACGATACGGAAAGACTTAAGTATGCAGCATACCAAAGCAGAACAAGAGGCACTAACGTGTTTAGAATCTGCTTTATACTTGACTTCGTATCGATTTGCTCGTAGGGTGCCACATTTTTCTTTAAATTAGCAAGCTTGGATTGATTCATGTTATCTTTTCCTCCTACATATAGGCGCATAGAACGTCTCCGCCGCTTGTACGGCTGTAGATTCCTATCTTCAGTATAGGAATTTAATCGGGTTTGTAGTAGTCATAAACGTCAAGTAAGAGGTATGACAAACGTCATATAGCTATAGGCCAACTGCATAAAAAAATGGATACTTGTCCAACATAATTTGATTCGTTTCACATAACGGCATACTGCAATGGCCACATAGAAAAAGCCCCCATAAAGGGGGCTTACTCATCATTTATAATAGCGAACAGTCACATGAAGAAGCTGGCTTTATTCTACTACAATTTGATTCAGCACCAGATTAACGGGATTGCTAATGGAATCCCCTACTGGGCAAGTTCGCTCGATAAACTCAACAAATGCCTCTGCCTGCTCAAGCGTAGCGTTCGACTTGATGTGAATATTGTATCTGATATCCGAGTATCCTCGCCGAACGTCTGATTTGTTCATAAATCCGTCCGTATCGAGGTCCCCTTCCACCTCTACCCGAAACTCCTCCAGTTCAATGTTGAACTTAGGAGCATATACGCGGGCGACAATGGACTGACAGGCTCCCAGTGCGCACAATAGTAGCTCAACCGGATTCATAGCTGTGTCTGTGCCACCTAAGTATTTAGGCTCGTCTAACGTAATTTCGAAATTTCTGGATTGCGCCTTAACGACCATGCCTTGCTGCAAACTTGCAGTTGCTCTAAATGTTTGAACGGGCATATCGCACCTCACTCCCATCTATTTCCTGTCATTATACCACGCCACGACGATGAATATCGTCATAGTTGTAAATTCATTTCGAATTAGCGACAAATACCGCGCTAATCTTACTTAGGAGCAACTTCCGCTTGAATGTATAATCCTTCCCTTGCCAATATCGCAATCGCTAAACTGCTGGGTTTCCCTTTAATTGCATATAGCTTGGTCCCTTCACGATAGTAGTTGGAATAAGGTTCGGTCAACGTCTCACTCTCGTCCAGAGAGTAATCTGCAATTTCCCCTAGTTCTTCATCTACTTCCGTTAAAGTGACATCGGTTATGCGATACGTTTGATGGTTCCATCTCACAGAAGGGTATGGAAAAGAAGCAGCAGATTGCAAGCGTGGTTCAAGTGCTGAGGGGTTCGCATTCTGTGCTGCCTCGTGACCTGTACAGGCACTCAGCAGAAGCATGACCAGGATGATCACTATTTTCCTCACGATATATCACCTCAGTATTTAAACGCCCTTTGTTTTCCAATTGTTTCAGTTGCCCTGCTACAATTTATAAATACATGTTTAGAAGTGAAGCTGCTTTTGACTGGAAATGTTGTTAAACTTACCGTTTCGCATAATAAACACACCATCATCTTCATTTAGAGGCTTATACGTACCATCACTTGATTGGCGCAGAAACAGGACCACTTCTTCATCGTCTTGCAAATAAGTCGTATGTTCAGCAAATACATTTAACCTGCCATCGCTTCCGCCCATCTGGGCAATCCGGAGCTGCTGCCCCGCTTTGGTGGGGTCCCCCTTCATCACCTGTTTTACTTTAACTTTAACTTGGGTCACATAAGTATGGTATTCCCCTTCCTCATATTTGCTGCCTGCCTCGGCAACCACTCTACCTTGAACAACGAGATCAGCCGCTTTAGCTAACTGCTGCTCATTCTTATAGTGAACTGCCCAAGACGGATGCAAATAAACGCCATTCGCCTTTTGCTTTAAGTTCGTTCCCTCTTGTACCAGCCCATTCATCAATGGATACAGGCTGTTCACAACCGCAAGGTCAGAAGGAGAAGGAGAAAGCGCTCGCGCTCTTGTACCGTCACTGTTAAACGTATAGGGATGCATAATAGAGGTAGTTTCTACGATAGAAGTATGATTTAAACCGAGGGAATGACCAATTTCGTGACCGGTGACAGCGGCTTTAATCGCCGAGGTATATTTGGAGGTAGAAGTATAATACGTATTCATTCTCAGTTGTGCATTTGAAATGATTCCATTTGTCACCGTATAATCAGCAATACCGTCCCAATCTACACCGGAGTCGTTTACGTCGTAAGCATAATATTTTGTTGCTGAACCTACAACCGTTGTCAGGCTAAAATGTGAAGCATTTCTCCATTTTGCAGCTCCTTCGCTCCAGGCTGCCGCATGCTTAGAATTCAACGATACGTTCATCGTCTGGATTCTGCTTGGCCATTTGGCGAAAGTAGTCACTGCCGCATATACAGGAGCGGTGCTGATCATGATAGCAAAAGCCCCTAACGCCAATCCGCTGAGTAAAGACTTTTTTGACCTCATCGTAAACCCTCCTAAAATAACATGATAGACAAAATCATATCAATCTTGCCTTCTCTATCATATATAAAATACCATAATTTTACTATAGTAAATTATGTGGAAGGCTTATGCTAGCTTGAAACTCCCGCACATGTTTATTTTTCGAAGGGAATACGCTACCTCATTTGCTAGGCTTTGTATACGAATACATAGGGCTTGACCAGAAGCCCTGCGTCCATATATAGTAGCTTTCGACAGCTACTATACGAAAGAGGAGAGAAAACATGAAACGTAATCGAATCATCCCCTTCATCATGGCTACCGTATTATTTGTGTCTCTATCATCGCTCTACGGCGGCCTTGCTAGCCCTGTAGAAGCAGATTCTGCGCCGCCTCCCTCGTCTCCTACATTTAAGTATCCCGAAGAGATTGTCGTCAAGTTTAAGCCGCATGTCGATATACCGTATCAAGATCAAGTCGAAGCTGAGGTTAAAGCACTTCAAGATCCTTCACTTCAAGCAGCACTTACACAACTCCCACAAGTAAACTTCAGCCGTTTATTTTCCATACTAGATAACACCTCACAGACCCACTTTTCAGCACAAGGAAATTTATCTGTTTTCGAACAATACTATACGGTTTCTATTCCAACTGGCGCTAATATGGACATGCTTCTACAGCAATTCAAAAATTCACCGCTTGTTGAAGAAGCCTACATCAAGCCCCAGCCCGTATCCGTTCCATCCATTACGCTTGCACCTAACTCCACACCCGTACAACCCGACGACGATCCTAACTATCCGCTTCAAGGTTATGCCGCTCCCGCTCCATTAGGTATTTATGCCCCCTATGCTTGGCAGTATGAGGGCGGCGATGGCAAAGGGATCAAGTGGGTTGACGTAGAACAAGGTTGGGCCTTTAATCATGAGGATCTAGCAAGTCACGCCATTCCCTTGCTGCCAGGCGGCATCAATGCCTTATACTTCAGTCATGGTACAGCCGTACTCGGTCAAGTGTCTGCTGTTGATAACACAATCGGCAATATTGGACTCGCCAGTAAAGCGCAGCCATTTGCCTCCTCCCAGCATCGTACCAATTATACTTACAACACTGCGGAAGCTATCATCGTTGCAGCGAATACGTTATCAGCAGGCGATGTTATTTTGCTTGAGGCACAAACTGGTTATCCTACCGCTTCTGGTTACGTTCCGGTCGAAGTATACCCTGCTGAATTTGATGCCATTCGATATGCAGTTGATCGTGGAATCACCGTCGTTGAAGCGGCCGGCAACGGCAGCGTAGACTTGGATCGGTTCCAAACAGTTGATGGCAAGTATATTTTAAATCCGAATCACCCTGACTTCCGTGATTCCGGCGCGGTTATTGTAGGTGCAGCCAGCGCCAGTCTGCCTCATAAACGGATGGGCTTCAGTACGCATGGCAATCGTATCGATGCGTATGCATGGGGATCATGGGATGTGCACACACTCGATGCCATTGACGCGAATTCTACTACGGGTTATATGAAGGACTTTGCTGGTACGTCGGCAGCTTCTCCTATCGTGACTGCGTCGGCTATCTCCATGCAAGGGATAGCCAAAGCGACATTTGGCGTTCCCTACTCACCTGCTGAGCTGCGCCGACTGATCAAAAGTGCGGCGTACAATACGCCTACAGCAGATCCGGCCCGCGACAAGATTGGATTTATGCCAAATCTCAGAGAAATGATTAAAAATCTGAAAGCACCTGGCAGCGTGCCGCATGATACCGTCGCTCCACTCGCACCAACAGGCTTGGTTGCTGTAGCTACTGCACAGGACAGTGTATCCTTCACTTGGAATGCTGCCACCGATGATGTGACTTTGATTGGTTATGATCTATATGTGAATGGGAACCTACTACCAAGCGTGTGGACATCCGATACCTCCGCAACTCTTTATTCGCTTACGCCAGGAACAACCTACACCATCACCGTCAAAGCACGAGACGGCAGCAACAACTTGTCGGAAGCAAGCGCTCCGCTCAGTGTAACGACTGTTAAGAGCAGCATCTGCTCGAACAACGAATGGAACGCTTCTAGTACGTATTTGAATGGACATCAGGCATCTTATAACGGTGTCCTTTATCAGGCCAAGTGGTGGTCTCAAAATCAACGTCCAGATCAGAACAGCGGCCCTCATGGGGTATGGAGTGTCGTCCAATCCTGTGCTACTGCCAACTAGCCCTTAATCCAGAACAGACCGTAAACGCCTGTCTATCATTGCAGGTGTTTACGGTCTGTTTCTTCTTCATATCGGCAAGGCAGAAGCTCGGCTTGAGCAGCCTGCAATAGCTAAGTTCACTATCCTCAGGACAACGTTTCCCAACGCGCCCACATTTCCTTCGGATTTAATTCGTACACATCACGTTCCCTAAACATAAAATGATGCATAATAAACTCTCGCCGAATAGTAGCAAAATCGTCGTGATAAAGCTTAATAAACTCATTTAGCTCTTTTTCTTGATAGCATTTTCCTTTTTCCAATTGAACGGCTATATGCTCTAATACGATTAACTTTTTCTTCAACTGGGCAGGCAAACTTTTTAATTTACCGTCGGTGGTGAAAAAATTTCTAATGACAGTATCCTGTACACGCGCAGATGGATTATCCATAGCCTCCATCCCTTCCCTCGGTTGATTATGACGATAAATTAACGCCTCTGTTGCCAAAGCACTGTTGCGGATAAAGTACGGATTCAAGCTGAAAAAAATCGTATTCTTATCTCTGCGCTCGTTAATTAAGCTTGCCTCCCGCAGCTTGGCAGCATGGTGTGTAATCGTTGCCGGAGTGACACTTAACTTCTCAGCCAGCACCTGACCATTAAGCTCACCTCCCGCAAGTAGAATCAGTATTCTAATTCTAGTCGGGTCTGCGAGTGCTTTATGGTACTGAACAACTTTATCTAGCTGCATCTTTTGTCACCACCTAAATTTAATACTTATCTAATTAGATATTTGTTAAATCGAATTATATAGATACCGTCATAAAATGTCAAGTTACTAGAACAAACGAACTGCTCGGCCAGTCCTAGCCGCCAATGCGCATTCAGCGCTGCTGCAAATATAAAGAGCTGCTCCCCTCTTATTAATTAAAGGGAAGCAGCTCTTTATCGTTAAATTAGTTGTCCAATTAGGCTTCGCCTGTTGGCGGCGTGAACGTACGTCTAGCCAGCTCGGAATCCAGCATATAAAAAGCGTTGCTGTCATTGTCAATCCGACGGAGCTTTTGAATGATACTGTCGAAGGTCGCCTCTTCCTCCACTTGCTCATCGATAAACCATTTGAGGAAGTTGATTGTCGCATGTTCACGTTCATTCCAAGCAATGTCAGACAATTCATATATACGCTTCGTGACAGACTGCTCATGCGCATAGGAATGTTCAAAAGCATCCAGCAAAGAGCTGTACTCATTTTGAGGGTGCTCCATCCCGCTAACCACCGCACGCTTACCTAATGTATTAATAAAGTGGAATATTTTCATTCCATGAAATTTCTCTTCTTCCGCCTGTACGATGAAAAAGTTCGCAAACCCATCAAAGCTCTCCGACGAACAGTAGGCCGCCATGGCCAGATACACCTGCGAGGAATAAAATTCATAATTCATTTGATCGTTTAACTTGTCGAGCAGCTTCTCACTTAACATCGGATCACTCTCCCTAATTGCTTGTCATGATGAAAGGTAAGCTTCACAGCTTGTTACAGCTTGTCTACATAAGAGGACACCGTCAGACGGACACACTCCCGTACGGCATCATTCCTTATCCTGTACAAGCGCGCTTCCTTCTATTCTCAGTATGTTAGAAATAAGTTGAGATGTAAACGAAAACTTCAACCTGCCCCCTCACGCATATGTCCTTCATCATCATTTTCGCCGCTCATCAGACCCAAGCGCTGATGGATTCAAATGACTGTGCTGGCGTGAATATACGAAGTATATGACCGTCCCCACACCAATCCAGATCACAAAGGAAATCCAAGTAATCAAAGGCAAACTGATCGTCAAATATAAGCAGAATAGCGCACTAACAATGGGCAGAACTGGCACAAACGGAACACGAAAGGAAGCTTTTAAATCCGGAAATTTTTTACGCAAAACAATTATAGCGATCGATATTAATGTAAATGCTGCTAACGTCCCCATATTGACTAAATGGGCAAGAGTCGTTAAATCAATAAAACCTGCAATGGCCGCGGCTACAAAGCCGGTTATCCATGTGTTCGCAAATGGTGTTTTTGTTTTGGCATTAACCTGCGCAAACTTCTGCGGTAATAATCCATCACGGCTCATGGCATAAGCCAAGCGAACCTGCGCATAAATCAAAGCCAAAATGACAGTTGTAATCCCAAAGACGGCTCCAATTGAAATGATACCCGCTACTGTATTTTGTCCGACGGATTGGAGCGCTAATGCAACAGGAGCTCCTACATTAAGCTCCCTATATGAAATCATCCCGGTCAGTACGCCCGATACGATCATATAAACTAGGGTACAAATAAATAAGGACCCGATAATGCCAATCGGCATCGTTTTTTTAGGATCTTTTACTTCTTCAGATGCCGTTGCAATTACATCAAACCCGATGTACGCAAAAAACACAGTAGCTGCACCTGTAATAATCCCGTTAAAGCCAAACGGAACAAAGGGTACCCAGTTATCAGGCTTCACATACCAAATGCCAACAACGATAAATAACAAAATGACGGCTAATTTGACAAATACCATCATGTTGTTAAATTTAATACTTTCCTTAACCCCTTTACTAACAAGCGCAGTAATAGCCAATATGATGAGAACGGCAGGCAAATCGATAACGCCTCCTTTTCCTACACCAGGAGCAGAGGACACAAGGGTGGGAATCAGTATTTGAAATCCTTTAAGCAAGGATTGAAAGTAGGCTGACCAGCCAGTTGCAACAGCCGAGATCGCAAGTACATACTCCAGCATAAGATCCCATCCGATCAAAAAAGCGCACAACTCGCCCAACGTTGCATAGGTGTAGGTGTACACGCTTCCTGAGACGGGTACAGCCGATGAAAACTCGGCGTAACAAAATGCAGCAAGCGCGCAAACTAAACCCGCGATTGCAAATGACAACATGATCGCAGGCCCAGAAGCTTCTGCTGCTACCACACCCGTTACTACAAAAATACCCGTTCCAATTACACAACCTACGCCAAGAAAAATTAAATCGATCAAGGACATAGCCCGGGCAAGTTCTTTTTTCTCACTTTGAGCAAGCATGAGGCTGAGTGATTTTTTTCGAAACAGTTGGTTCACAACGATTCCTCCTATGCATTGGGCACAACAAACATTTGTAGTATGCCGACATAGGAGTAATTTATGAAGGTTCAAAGCTTGGCTATTTCAAATGAACTCCGTGCACAAAAAAAGCACGCTAGTGTCGATGTGTTTCCACCGCCACAGCATGCTTTTTTGTAACTATTCAAATGGTCTATATTATTTCTTTTTCCATTGTAGTCCGATATATCAGATCAGTTTACGGCTGTACCATTTTTCGCCTCTGAAGCGCCAGACAAAGATGGAGCCACGAATGCCCCATTCAATAACCATCGCAATCCAAACTCCCATTATGCCCATGCCTAGCGTTATCCCTAACACGTAGCCCAAAATGACACGAAGCACCCACATCGTAAGCAGTGATGTCATCGATGTAAAATTCGAATCTCCGGCTGCCCGCAAGGCGGAAGGCAAAATAAAGCTAATGGACCATAAGAAGGGCTGTGTAATCGCAATTAACACCATCAGTTGGAAAATATCCGGCACAATCTCGGCAGGCGGCGAAAATAGACTTACGATAAACGGGTATAAAGGTAACAGAAGCGCTGCCATCACTACAAAAAATATCGAGGACAGCCATAAAAACGACTTAATAAATTTCCTCGCATCCTGTGTGTTTCGTCGCCCAATGCATTGACCGACTACCGTTACGATGGAGATGCTGAGTGCATTTGCACCGATCTGAAATAACAACGAAATCGAGCCACCGATCGCATTTACTGTAATGGCCATCGTTCCAAGCTGTACGATAAAGGTTTGCGTTAACAGCTTCCCGCCATTAAAAAACATCTGCTCCGCAGCGAATGGAACACCAATGATCATAATTTTTTTAAGAATCGAAAAATTAAGCTTGAGTGCGTGCTGGATACGGAACCGCAGCGTTTGATTGTATTTAACTAAATAGATTAACGCAATGACCATCCCTAGAACTCTTGCCGTAATCATCGAAATAATTAACCCGACGACACCCATATCCAGAAACGTAATAAACAAAATATTTAAGCCCAAGTAAGTTAAATTCATAATAAGCGACAGGCCTAAGCATGCTTTCGTCTCCGCAATTCCTCTCAGTGCTCCCGTTATAGCTTGGAAGATCGCAATAAAAGGATAAGAAATGCAACTGCCAATCAGAAACAGCTTCGCGTTGTCGAATACTTCTGCTTCTGCTTGTCCAAACAACAAATCTAACGTTGGATTATGAAAAATAATGACCAGCACGCTAATGAGGATCGATAAGATAGCTACGGCAGATATAGCTTGAGCGGCTGACTTGGCAACCATCTCCTTATTGCCGCTGCCCTTGTACTGCGCTACAATAACGGTTCCGCCCGTTGCCACAGCAACAAAGACGTTAATTAAAAAAATATTCAGTGAATCGACCATACTCACTGCACTGACGGCAGCAACACCTGATGAGCTGATCATCGCCGTATTTAATAAGCTCATTAAAATAATAAAAGCTTGATCCACAAATATCGGGATAATAATCGCGATAATTTGTTTATAATCAAGCGTGTCACCTGTGAAATATTTGTTCAGCAGGAACGTAGTCCTTCTCTTTATAGGGGAATCTATCGTACTCAGTGTAATCATCTCTTTTTTGGTATTGTTCTGCCATGGAATCCCTTGACAGCGCTAGTTGCTGCATTATTATACCACTATCCCAAGGATATAAAAGTGATGAGTGTTACCTTAACAGGGCGTAATCACGACCTTTTGAGCGACTTCTGGACTGTCTTCGCTCCAAATCGCAGGAGAGGTAGAAATGTGGCGGATGCTGGATATTTTTATTCAGCATCCGCATAGTATCAGAACGTTCATTTTGCGAACAAATCTACCATCCACCTCGAAAATTTTTCTTTTTGTTCGAATTGTGGATAATGAGCGGATTCGTCGTACGTTATAAATTCCTTCTTATTTGCGTCAATCTGATCAAAGTATGCTTTTGCTGCTTTGCTTGAAGTCATGTAATCGTACCGTCCCATTACAAAATACATCGGTAGCTCTAGTTTTGTGACGATTAATCTCGCACTTCTTTAATATCAACTAGAAAAGGGGCTCTTAATTTATTGCTGTATATTTTAATCGAGTATGTTGTATTTATTTTTAGTAAGTGAATAATAATCTGAGGAGAGTCTACAATAACTTCTTCCCCTGCACGTGTTTGAAATGTCAGCACATTTTGTGCATCTATTTTTATAAGCTTACCAACTTTAATATCCCTAGAAAAAGTGTAATTATAATATACAAACAACATAACTAATAAAGCGGCTGAGAATAAAACAATGAGTAGATACTTTGTTTTGTTCATAGAAATACCTCCAATTTATCATTTCCTAGCATCAATCTACACAACAACCTTTCTAAACACGACAATTCTCTTAACTCTTTTTTTAAAAGAACCAAGCATCTAAATTTACGTTTAAGTTAATGACTGCTTCAAGCCTATAGCCCACTAGTCAATACCATTTTTCACTTTAAATAATCATTTGATATACGCTTAGTGATGCATCATTTATTTTTTTAGGTAATCTTTATCTACTTTTTAAAGAAGGCGCGTTCAATTTCTTATATAATAATATATATTATGAGATTGGAGGAAGATTTATGAAGAAATATGTTATGTGTATATCAGTTTTATTATTGTTTTTTTCGACCATAACTCAGGCATCTGGGAAAGAAAATTCCATGATAAAGGTCGATTTAGGAGCAAGACATATTAGTATTTCAGCTGAATTAAAAATTACTAAATATAATGACGGCCGCATTGCCCCTGTCGAAAATGTAAAGTCAATCCCTATTGTAGATTTAGATCGAATCATGAAGGAAATGAATTCGTCAGAAGAAGAAATAAAGGCGTACCCAATAGAACTGAAGCAACAAATAGTAGCTAAAGGGGGAGTGAAGGTAAAAACCAGCACGAAGGCTAAACATTATTATAATAGTCTGGATGGAATCCGTCACCTTGTTTCTGATAGCAATAAAGATGAAATATTGTTACTTCAAGAGAAAGATAGAGCCACTATAAGACAGAAAGATAAGACTAACGCACCTCTGGGTTCAAGTAAAACTGATGGAATATGGTCGGGGTATATTAATATTTATTACTTAGGTAAAAATCCAGCGAATACAGAGTTTATATACGATCTATACACAACCTATAGGTGGGACGGTTATCCCAACTTTTTCATTATAGATTCTGTAGCTAATACTTGGGACGCTGGAATATCAAGCGCTAGCTCGTTAGGTGCTAACAATTACCAAGTGGATGCTACTAGTAATTTTATACACGAATCATTTATAGATATAGTTAGAAAACCTGGTGGTACAAAAGGTGATCTGGACCTAGCCTATGCTAAATCAAACTATGGTTATTTAAGAGATCAACTGAGAGTTCCTGTTTCCTATTCTGAAACAACTAAACAAGTTGCCTCAAGTTATGTACATCCTTGGGTAGGAGGCGTTGTTAAAGTGGTGTTAAGTTATTTAAGCATTAGTTGGAATACATTTACAGGAGATGAATGGCATCTGGATACGACATTTACAGTAGCTAAAAAATAGTTTCTCATTTTGACCAAAGAAGTGGATTTACTTGTCAGTTCCTCTTTAGAACACGATATTTATAAAACTCGAACAAAAAACAAACAACCAGTTACCGTGATCCTCTATCAGTAACTGGTTGTCTTAATGGTACATCATGCTAGAATCTCTTTTTTCGACTCTAACTCTCCATGTTTCACAGTCAAATCGTTTCCATTCCTATTCCCAGCCTTTTAACAGACTAATTTGGTATAGCCACAGCCAACTCATGCCTCCACCACTGACTGTCGTAAGGATCAGACCTCTGTTAGTTCTTTATCCCGCAGCGACACCAAGATGACAAAACCGATCATAACCTCCGTAATATCCATCGCAGTTTGTTTGCCGTTCCACGTATCGGATTGCCACATCGCAAACCATTCTGCACCCACAATAGCAAAACCAAAAAACCAAATGCAGAACGCCACCATATAAGCCAAATATGCATAAGTCTTGGCATGATGAAACAACTTCGCTTCTTTCTTTACGGTCCGCAGCATCTTCACTGCTGCAATCCAGGCAAACAAGGCAAATAAGCCTTCCGCAGCAATGATGCCCACATAAGCCACCGTATGTAGGATTGGGCTCGTGATAGAGCGCCACATAAGTGCATTTCCGTCAAAGGTAGTGTCCATCGACAGCACATGCTGCACAAACATATAGTTAGAATTGTAGTCCATCAGGTTACCTGCAAAAATTAAAGTACCAAAAAGTGCCGTAAAGAAAACGATCAATACTTTTAAATAACGTAAAGTCAAATTGCTCATCACATTTCACATCCCCAATAAATTTAGTAGTCCAAAAGAACTCTCGGTAGCGCTTACATATTTTCTCTCCCCGCATTTGTATTGCACACCCTACTAAGCTGTATGCCTCCTTTCCCCTATTCATAATCAACCTAAACTTTACCACAATTTATCCTTATGTGAATTAAAAATAGGACACGCTTAAGGCATGTCCCTTGTCCCTGCTTATGCTTTTGTTTTACTACCACTGCCCTGCTTCTGCTTTAACTTAGCTTCTGCTTTTCCTACATTCTCCGCTACTCTATACTGTACAATTTTGCTTATTAATTCATAAGGGATTGGCTTATTCAGTGGAAATTGCACGGAGCCTTTAGCGCCTTTAAATTGTGCCAACTCCTGCTCAAATGCGAGAATACCGCTTGGGGCTGGATAGAAGCCGATATGATGCTTGTACGCTGCAAAATGTACCAAATTCCCATGTAATGCAAACGTAGGCATCTGATAACTGATCTTTTCGCTTGCGTCTGGTGCGGAATCTCGAATTACTTTTCTTATCGCTTCAAGTATTACCTGAACCTCAGGTGGAAATTGCACAATGTATTCGTCGATCGTTGCAAATGTCGTTTTACTGCCGTCCATAACATCCCTCCTTCACCCTTCATTAATTTAATGGCACCCCTGCCATTACCTTTATCATTCAACAACCTATTTATAGGAATAATATCAATAATATGACCTAATCGCGATACTTAAAATTAAAAATAGGTTGCGAATTTTAGACGATGTTTGCGAATTATGGGATTATGTAACCGGTAACATCCTTGCTACAATGAACATGCAACTAAACGATCTTAGTTCAGGGGGAATAAAAATGAAAAGGCTTTCTATATTAGTGATGGCTTGTATGTTATTTATGGGGGCACTCAGTGGATGTGGAAGTAACGAATCCGAGCAAGCAGCATCCAACAAACTCGTCATCTACAGCCCAAATAGTGAAGAAATTATTAAGACGATCATCCCTATGTTTGAAAAGCAAACAGGTATTACAGTTGAGCTTGTAACAGCTGGGACTGGAGAAATTATAAAGCGTTTACAATCCGAAAAACAAAATCCGTACGCTGACGTTATGTTTGGTGGTTCGATGGCTGGCTACCGTGAACACGCTGATTTGTACGAGCCTTACGTATCACCAGAAGACAAAAACTTAATTGAGGGGCATCGGAATACGACAGGATTTGCAACGCCTTATATCTCTGATGGAAGCGTGCTGCTCGTAAACAAAAACCTCGTTGGTGACATCAAAATCGAAGGTTACGAAGATTTGCTTAATCCGAAGCTTAAAGGCAAAATCGCATCTGCTGATCCCGCAAGCTCAAGCTCCGCATTCGCACAGTTGACTAATATGCTCAAAGCGATGGGCGGCGATTATGAGAATGATAAAGGTTGGGACTATGTAAGCAAGTTGATTCAGAACCTTGATGGTAAAATTGCAAGCGGTTCCGGCGCGGTTCACAAAAGTGTAGCTGACGGAGAATATGTAGTTGGTTTAACTTATGAAGACCCTTCAAGCACATATGTGAAAAACGGTGCTCCGGTAGAAGTCGTTTATCCAAAAGAAGGCGCTGTATTCCTGGATGCAGCTTCCGCGATTACAAAAGGTGCTCCACACATGGACAACGCCAAGAAGTTTATTGACTTTATTCTTTCTAAAGATGCTCAGGATGCGTTTGGAACGCAATTGACGAACCGTCCGCTCCGTCAAGATACGAAGCTTGGTGACCATATGAAACCTTTAGCTGACATCAACATGATTAAAGAGGACACTGACTATGTAAGTGCTAACAAATCCAAAATTGTAGAGCATTATATCGAGATGTTCACAAGCATCAAATAAATTATAGAGAATTAGGTGACAACTATGAGCGTGAATATATCCATTAAAGACTTAGTAAAAAAGTATGGAGATACTACCGTCATTCCTGAGTTGTCCCTGGAGATTAAGAAGGGTGAGTTCTTCACCCTTCTTGGTCCTTCGGGATGCGGAAAGACGACGCTGCTGCGGATGCTCGCTGGCTTTAACAGCATTGAAGGCGGCACTATTCATTTTAACGACCGCGTTATTAATCAAGTGGAACCGGGAAAACGAAATATCGGCATGGTATTTCAAAGTTATGCCATCTTCCCTCATTTAACGGTTAAAGGGAATATCGCTTTCGGACTTGAGAATCGAAAGTTATCTAAAGCTGAAATTGCCTCCAAAGTGGATGAGATTTTGAAAGTTGTTCAAATCGAACAATACAAAGATCGGATGCCAAAAAATCTGTCAGGCGGTCAGCAGCAGCGTGTTGCATTAGCCCGTGCGATCGTCATCCGGCCGGACGTCCTGCTAATGGATGAGCCTCTATCGAATCTGGACGCCAAGCTTCGGGTTGACATGCGGAATGCCATTAAAGATATTCAAAGAGAAGTTGGCATTACAACGGTATATGTAACCCATGATCAGGAAGAAGCGATGGCGGTATCTGACCGGATTGCCGTTATGAAATCGGGAATCATTCAGCATTTGGGCACACCGCAAGAAATTTATCAGCGCCCTGCAAATGTGTTTGTTGCTACTTTTATCGGTCGCACCAACATTATTAATGGATGTCTGACGAAAGAAGACGGGCATTACCATCTGCATTTCGGTGTAGAATATGTTGAAGAGCTCACGAACGTTCAATTACCAGCATCAGAGAAGCAAACGACGCTTGACGTTAAAATCTCGGTTCGTCCAGAAGAGTTTATTATTACCGAGGATAACACAGGCATTAAAGCAACCATCGTACACAGCGTATTTTTAGGCCAAAACACGCATTACTTTGTGGACCTAGAATCCGGACAGCGCATTGAAATTACGCAGGAATCCAAAACTACACACATTTTAGAGCCTGGTCAAATCGTTTTCCTAAAAGTAAAAAGAGATAAAATTAATGTATACGACGCGACAGGTGAATTGAATTATACAAGGGGCGGTCAGCTATGAAGGGGACACGCAAACGATTTGATGTCTGGACCAACATTTCATTTCTGATCTTTATTTTCTATGTTCTCTTTCTAGCACTACCTTTGTTTACGATGTTGATCAAAAGTGTGTACAACGGCACAACGGGTGACTTCTCATTCGCTTATTTTATGAAATTTTTTAGCAAGCCTTATTATTTAAATGCTCTATTTAACAGTATAAAAGTAACCGTTAGTGTGACATTACTTGCCGCACTTATCGCAACACCGCTCGCCTACATGATGGCAACGGTTAAGATTAAAGGTAATGCTACTATTCGAGTGTTGATTCTGATCTCATCGATGTCAGCCCCGTTCATTGGAGCTTACTCTTGGATCTTGCTGCTAGGTAGAAACGGCGTCATTACCAGATTCATTAGTAACACGTTTGGAATTACGATGCCTGATATATATGGATTTACAGGTATACTAGTGGTCTTAACGTTACAAATGGTGCCTCTTATCTTTATGTACGTATCCGGAGCACTTAAAAATGTGGACCAATCGTTAATGGAAGCTGCCGAAAGCATGGGGTACAAAGGCTTTAACAAAATGCGCAGAGTGCTGCTTCCGCTTATTACACCAACATTGCTCGCAGGCGGACTGCTCGTATTTATGCGCGCACTTGCTGATTTCGGTACACCGATGCTTATTGGTGAAGGATTTAAGACCGTCCCTGTACTGATCTTTAATGAATTTATAAGTGAAGTCGGTGGTGATGATGGCTTTGCAGCTGCAATTAGTGTTATCGTCGTTCTTTTTGCAACTGCGATCTTCCTGATACAAAAATTCATTTCCAATCGTAAATCGTTTACGATGAGTGCACTAAATCCGATTGAATCCAAAAAGAAAAAAGGGATTGGCAACGTTGTAGCACATGTCGTTATTTATCTGTACACTTTGATTGCACTATTGCCGCAGTTGTATGTCATCTACACTTCTTTCTTGAAATCAAACGGCCGCATCTTTGTAGACGGCTTCTCGCTTCAAAGCTATCGTGATGCCTTTAACAATATCGGAAGCGTCATTACGAACACATTTGTGCTGGCGATCGTATCCCTTATCGTTATCATCCTGTTAGCGATCCTAATCGCTTATGTAACCGTTCGCAGAAAGAACGCTTTAACCAATACGCTTGATATTTTCACGATGTTCCCTTACATCGTTCCAGGTTCCATTTTAGGGATCGCGTTATTGATTACGTTTAACAACAAACCGCTCGCTTTAAGTGGAACCGCATTCATTATGATTATTTCATTTGTCATTCGGCGTCTGCCTTATACGATTCGATCAAGTGCCGCTATTTTGCACCAGATCAATGACGGGATTGAAGAAGCAGCAATCAGCCTGGGTGCTTCCCAGATGAGAACCTTCTTTAAAATTACACTGCCGATGATGCTTGCTGGTGTCGTCTCCGGTGCAATCTTAAGCTGGATTACGATTATTACCGAATTAAGCACCTCGATCATCTTGTATACGGGCAAAACAAAGACCGTGACGGTTGCCATTTATACCGAGGTTATTCGCGGGAACTATGGAGTTGCAGCAGCACTATCTACGATTCTTACTGTTATTACCGTTGTATCGTTGCTCGCCTTCCTGAAATTGTCCGGTCAAAAAGAGGTCTCTCTTTAATCCAATATGTTTTACGTCACTGCCAAGTCGGTACCTGCATCAAGGGACCGACTTGGTTGTATTTGGATGGCCTGCGGATGAGTGATCTTGTTCAGCCTTTTCTAGCCGTAAGGTATAATAAAACAAAGGTGTTAGTGTTGATGGGGGGGCAAAATGAAACATAAAAAGTATCGCAACTTCAAGGAATCAACCCGTCATTTATTTCGAATGTATACCATTATCCCGTTTGCTGTGTTAATGGTATTATTTCTAGTATTTACAATCATTAATGGCAGGATGAACTTAACTCAAAAAACAACCGAGGCGGCACAATCCATCAGTCAGTCTATGACAGAAGTGTATCAGCAATACTACAACGAAATTAACAGGATGGCCGTCTCCCCTGCTGTAACCAACTATGTAAGCTCACACTTGGGCAGTGACAAAGTGTACTCTGAGTTTTACGATTTCAATAACCACCAGAAGGTGAAGAGCATATTTCATCTTGTCAGTGCAGGGGGCATCTTTCTGGCCAGTTCGGCTCCCCCAGAAGTGTTGTCGTCCAACTTTGCCTTCAGTAATCTAATTAACCGGATTCATCAGCGGCCACAAGAAACGTTGAGTGAAATGAACAGCTTCCGTTATTCCCATGATCGCGATACAAGCTATACATTTGGCAAAGCGATTGTCAAGGACGGTCAGACGGTTGGTTACATCATTTATCAACTGTATGAATCGGACATTCAAAAAATTATTTTTGAACAAAATAACGAAATTGCAATGATTACGGACCAGCACAATACAATTATTGCCACTACGAGCAATGCAACCAAAGGGGTGCTGAATAAGTTCAGCCCTACGTTTGATAATCAAGGGCATGTATTATTAAATAATGGCACGTATTATATGTATACGAAACGGATACCTGATACGCCAATTCAAGTCGTTACGCTTAACTCCTATAAATCCGAACAGTATACTTATTATACGGTGACAGTATTTGTCCTTGCTGCAAGCGTATTGTTATGGATTATGATTCAGATTATGTCTCATAAAATGTCTGCCCGTAACTCTGAATCAATCGATAAATTAATTCATGCGCTCGCCCAACTGCGCGAAGGAAATTTTAACGGCTATGTGGACATTCAGACCAATGATGAATTCGAAATTCTCGGGGATGAATACAACGTAATGCTGGACCGCCTAAAAGAGCTGATGGAAAAAAACAAAGAACTGTCAGAGCTCAGCACTATTATTGAGGTGAAGCAGCTGCAATCTCAATTCCATCCACATTTTATGTTTAATGTGTTAGAAACGCTTAGATATGCCATTAAAATAGATGCCAATCAAGCCCAAGATATAGTTATGATCTTGTCCCGATTGCTCCGATACAGTATTGGACACGATCGCAGCGTTCAATTACAAGATGATATGAATTACGTGCAAGATTACCTTAAACTACAGCACATTCGTTTTAATGAACGACTGGAATATCAAATATCCGTTGCAGAGGAAACGAAAGTGGTATACGTTCCTAAGCTGCTCCTGCAACCGATCATTGAAAACGCTATCAAGTATGGCTATCAGCATCAAAGCAAGGTGTTGATTGACATTCGAATTTATACTTCAGCAGGCAAACTAATACTGGAAGTGCATGATAACGGTCACGGGATGAATGAAGAAACATTGCAGCGAGTAAACGAGACCTTACAAAGCGCTAGCAATACGACAAAGCACATCGGGCTATACAATGTTCATCGCCGTTTAGTGCTGTTATATGGCGAGCAATCCGGCATTCACATCGACAGCACCGAAGGAAAAGGCACCTGTGTAACACTTACAATTCCTTACGAATGGGGTGAAAATGATGTTTAAAGTTCTATTAGTAGAAGATGAAGATATGATTCGAAGAGGGATCAGGTTTAGTATCGATTGGCTGAAATATGATTGTATCGTCATTGAAGAAGCTCTGAACGGACAAGAGGGCTATGAGAAGATTTGTGAACTCCGACCCGATATTGTCATATCCGACATTAACATGCCAATAAAAGATGGAATTTCGATGATAAGAGAAGGGCTCCAGCAGCACACGTTTAGCAGCATCATTATTTCGGGCTATAATGAATTTCATCTCGCCAAACAAGCTATCCAGCTAGGAGTAACCGAGTTTCTCGTTAAGCCGTTAGAGGATGATCAACTGATTCGGGCACTGGAATCTGCCAAAGCAAAAGTAGATTTAATTCGTAAATATGAAGTAATCTCCAGCTTCAAGCAAGAAAGCGAAGAAATTATAAACAGTCGATTTTTAGAAAAAGAAACGAAAACATCAAAGTATGTAGCCAAAATGATCGCCTATGTGCAGGAGCACTACGCTAAGAAGATCAGCATTCATGATCTGGTAGAGCAGCTTGACTTAAGCGCCTATTATTTAAATCAGAAATTCAAGATTGAAACGAGTTATACGTTTAATGAGTTTGTTAACCGCTACCGCATTCAAAAAGCGATCGATTTATTAAAGGCGGGAGATAGCAAAGTTTATACGATTGCACAAGATATCGGCTTTAGTGACTACAAGTACTTTATTAGCATTTTCAAAAAGTATGCCCATAGCACGCCGAGCCAGTATCAGGAAATATACCGGAAACAAGAATGAGAGTAAGCATAACCTTAAAGTTGAGCCTGTCTCTTAAATTATCCTTTATCAAGAAATAAATTATAAAGTTTAAGCACCCAGCGCGTACCGGCACTCAAGCAGTGCGCGCTGGTGAGCTGAAAATAAGAATTTCTTTCCCGAAGCAACAGATCATAAATGATCTCTACTCAATTGGCAAACACAAATCATTCGAGAGTTATATTAGTAATAACTTTATCTATTAATGACGTTTACGCAGCATTCTTCCAACAATATAAAGCATTTGTTTTCGAGTGAAGAACCTCGCCATTTGAGCTGATATGTAGTTATTAAACCCTGGGATCGCATATACTTTTTTAGCTTGGAGGGAGCGTAGTGCGACTTGGACCACATTTTCTGGAGTATCCCTTTTCCCAACAGAAGCTTCATCTGCCCCTACAACATTAAAAAATTCCGTTTCCGTTGCACCAGGGCATAATGCAAGAAATTGTACCCCTCGTTTTCGATTTTCCTCCCATAGAGCCTCTGTAAATGATAATACGAAAGCTTTAGTGGCGCCATAAATGGCCATATTAGGAAGAGGTTGAAATCCTGCTGTTGAAGCAACATTAATGACTACTCCGCTTTTCCTTTGCAACATATCGGGTAAAAATAAATGAGTAATATCTACAACCGCCAATACATTAAGCATCACTTCCTCATGCTGTCTTGTGCCAGACAATTGTTCAAAAAATCCATGAGTAGCGAAGCCTGCATTATTGATTAGGATATCAACGCTCAGACCACGTTCTACACATTGTTGATAGAGCCTATTCGGGGAGCCCTGTTGAGATAAATCAGAAACAATAACATGCGTTTGTATGCGATGTTCTTGTTTTAATTTTTCTGCTAAAGCATTTAATTTGGCCTCCGAGCGAGCAACTAATATCAAATGGCTTCCTTTTGCTGCAAATTCATGCGCGAACGCTTCACCTATTCCTGAAGAAGCACCTGTAATGAGCGTCCATTTATTTTGGATCGGTATCATCCTATTTTCTCTCCTCCTTAATCGCATTACGGAAACAGTGTTTCCTTTTGAATCAGTGTATCCGAATATCACAACGATGTCAATTAGAGCGCTTGGGAACTCTAGCAAACGGTGGTCCTTAGAGTACATACAAGTGAAAACTACTTGCAAATTGGCATTTTGCCATTGAAAACAGTAAAATAAGTTATTGAAATGCAAGCTAGCTAGCAAATTAAAGTTCTAAGGGTGTGAAAATTACATGCACAATTCATCCAAAAATTTGTCTATAGATACTCATACAACTACTACCTATCCCAAAGCCAAACTTCAGCATAACGAAATATTAAAACTAAGCATTATAGAAGTTGCAGCCTCGATTATGCAGGAATACGGTCCCGAAGCCGTAACCATTCGCCGGGTTGCTGAGAAAATGGAATGCTCTACAAAAATTATTTATAACTTGTTTGGAAACAAGGATGGACTGGCCAAACAACTTTTCCTGGAGGGCTGCAAATTGTTAGCTGATGCCTTTCAAGCGGTCCCAGAACAAACCAAGCTTGACCTGTTTCTTTGGGATATTGGGCAAGCTTATTGGAAGTTCTCACAGAATTACACCAGCTACTATATGGTGATGTTTGGTGGGGCTTTTAGTGAATTCAAGCCAACAGAGGAAAGTCTACAGGCTACTATTACGGCCTTACAACAAGTGATAACCATCATTACAAAAGCTATTAACCAAGGATTTATTACCGAGCAAGACCCGGTCCTTGTTGTGAATTTGGTTTGGGCATCACTGCATGGAAGCATCCATCTTTATTTAGGGGGACATATCCCTAACGAAGAAGCTGCCAAAGCCTTGTATGATAGAACACTATCGAATTTAATTCATACGTTCTTTCACAGCAATAGTTAACGGAAAGACCAGCCAACTCCTACATCCTTTTCTCAAAAATGCCCCAAGTAATTCAATGATGACCGCTCAGACAGCATGAATGGATTATCACGGCTTGAAAAACCATTTATGCTGTCTGTTAATCCTAAAAATAGAAACAACATAAAAAATTCGATTCCCCTCGTCAGAACTTATCTCTTATCATTTTGCCCATAATCAGCTGGTGTCGTACCTTAGCCTAGCTGATTTACTTGTCTTATAGATCTTTCAGTTTTATAGCAAACTAACTTGGCGTTACATTTATATTGAATATTAATTATTAAAATTGTATTATTATGCATAATGTAATTGGGAGGATAAATACTAATGATGGATATGAAATCGATTGAAGAATTGTCCTTGAACAACTGGCCCGCGCTCTCCACGCTGCTTTATGATGGATGGGTATTACGCTTTGCTGAAGGCTACACCAAACGGGCCAACTCGATTCAGCCACTTTATAATTCTACCCTTGATCTGAATACTAAAATCGCACAATGTGAAAGCATCTATTCCGCTCATCAATTACAGACAACCTTTAAGATTACCCCCTATGTACAACCCCCAAATTTAGATGACGTGTTACAGAACAAGGGCTACTCCATCCTTGATCCCACAAGTGTACAGACCTTGGCGCTAAACCAACTAAACGAACCCCTACTACATTCCGTCACCATAGAAGAACAACTAGACACTGAATGGATCAACAATTATTGCAAGTTAAATCGTGTTGCAGCTAAACAAAAAGACATTATGAAGCGGCTACTGTCCAATATTCAAACGAAAACAGGATTTATAA
Organism: Paenibacillus taiwanensis DSM 18679; assembly: GCF_000425125.1. GTDB lineage: Bacteria > Bacillota > Bacilli > Paenibacillales > Paenibacillaceae > Paenibacillus_B > Paenibacillus_B taiwanensis. The sequence continues at coordinate 65,603 of NZ_AULE01000028.1, read as the reverse complement.
CCCTTTATTTCGAAGATCAGGTCGTTGCTTGCGGACTTGGAGTTATCGAACGATCATATATCGGATTATATGATATCGTGACGGATGCTCATTTTAGAAATCGAGGTTTCGGTGAACAAATGATATTAAATTTACTCAAATGGGGCCGAGAAAATGGCGCGGCATACAGCTATCTAGCAGTAGTTACCCAAAATGAGCCCGCGCTTCGACTATATTCAAAGCTCGGTTATACGGAAATTTATACGTATTGGTATCGGGTTAAAGATTCGATGCTTTTACGTTAGACTACGGATCTGGTTTCGCTGCTACAAAATGCTTCGTCTCGATTTTCTTTCCCAATATTGCACCACATACAACAATAGTATATTGTCGTAGTCAGCACTAATGGTTCGTCAAGTTAAACTATTCAACTGACTATTGGAGGTATTCAATTGGATGAATAAACATGACCAACTAAATATGATCAAGAAAGATTTTATCAATTGTAAAAAGGTACTATCAGCAATTGGTGATGAAACACGTCAGTCTATTTTGTTAGTTTGTATGGAGACGGATTGTCAAACAGGCTTGCGTGTAGGAGAGATCACCGCAAAAACACATCTTTCTCGCCCTGCGGTGTCACATCATCTGAAGGTTTTACGGGATGCTGGTGTTATTTTAATGCGAAAAGAAGGAACAAAAAACTTTTATTATATCAATGTACGTACAAAATTAGGTTTACTCAAAACGCTTGTGTCAAATATTGAAACTTTTATGCAGAATTATCATAGATCTAATGAAATATAAACAGAATTAATTCGGAGGAAAAATCATGAAAGCGATGGTCGTTACCAAGTATGGACACTTCCCTCTACGCTTGATGGAAATGTCTACCCCTGAAGTTGGCGAATATGAGATACTTGCAGAAATTCATGCAGCTAGTATTAATCCTATTGATTTTAAAATACGTAACGGCAAAGTAAAAATGTTAATTAAATATAATATGCCACTTATTTTGGGTAATGACTTTTCTGGTATCGTGTTAAAGGTAGGCGCAAAAGTGACTCGTTTTAAAGTTGGTGATGCAATATATGGCCGTCCACGTAAGACCAAGATCGGTACTTTGGCGGAATTTATCTCCATCCACGAGGATGATATCGCCTTAAAACCTAAAAATTTAAGTTTTGAGGAGGCTGCTTCCATTCCACTTGTTGGATTAACCTCCTATCAAGCCTTGCATGACATCCTGCAATTACAAAAAGGACAAAAGGTTTTGATTCATGCTGGGGCGGGTGGTGTCGGTACCTTCGCGATTCAATTGGCCAAGTTAATGGGTGCCACTGTTGCAACAACTGCCAGTGAAGCCGGTATGAATTTAGTAAAATCTCTTGGTGCAGATGAAATTATTAATTACAAGACCGAACAATTTGAAAAAAGATTGGCCAATGTTGACGCGGTTCTGGATACACTTGGGGGAAATATACTCGAAAAATCATTTGAGGTCATAAAAGACGGTGGAAAAATAGTTTCCATTTCTGGCATGCCAAATGCTCGCTTTGCGAAAGACTATGGTTTAGGTACTTTTAAAACATTGCTGTTATCAGCAGTAAGTCATAAACTCACTACACTTGAAAAAAAGCATCATGCTCAATATACGTATTTGTTTATGAAGCCAAGCGGAGATCAATTACGTATACTAACCAACTTCATTGAGTCTGGTAACATCAAACCTGTAATAGACAGCGTTTATTCTTTTCATGATGCGCAAAAGGCGATGGAGCATGCAGAAGCGGGCAGAGCTAAAGGGAAAATAATTGTAAAAATCAGATAAGGGAACTGAAGCTTACTCCTTGAAATCAACAACCTTTTTTATTTGAGGTTAATAGGGCGCGCATGCTGAGCGCCCCTCCCTTGCAATGGACAGAGCTTACATTTTGCCCTGGAATTGTTGATAACGTCGCTCGATTACAGGTTCGATCAAGTCATAATTTTCCCACGTATTTGCAATGTGATAAAAGGTAGGCTTGTCTCCTTGCAGCGTTTGGACATAATCCTCAGCCGTATATATATCATTTTGAATATCCAAATATTGATTTACGAATGGTATAATGTCATCCGAAAGTTCTTGGGTTGAAAATACACCGTCCAGACATTTTCGATAAAATTCAGCACCCGTAAGCTGACGCTTCTTGACTTGCTCAATCTCAGCATGAAACTGCTGCTCCATTTCCCCTGTAAACCAATTGTTGTTAATAACCCACGTAATAAACATCCCCGTAGCAGTATACGCCGCTTCTTTTGTTAGATCCAGTGGAAAATCCCCATCATAATGCCACTTCGCTTTATCTAATACTTGAATTTCAGGAATCTTAATAGCATCTAAAATCGATTCCGGCTCTTCGTTATATCCTTTCGCTTTGTATTCCAAGGACAACTGCTCGAGCTGCTGAACTGCCACATCAGGTGGATATTGTTTATACACTGCATTAGAAGTTTTTTTACGTAATGTTAAACGCCCCTTGACGATATTTAAAATGTGTTGATCTGTAGTTTCTGTGATCATGAGATGAACATAACTTTTATAATTTTTGCTCGGCTTTGTGAGTAATATTCTATTTCGCTTCACTACTCTCTCCCCTTCATCAATTACATCATTAGGACATGGCTTTCATTATACAGCATACGCAGCAGACTCGAATGAACAGAAAAATAAACTCTATTCGTCACACGTCAGTAAAGAGAAATTTAATAAATAACTGCTTGACATAAGATTCCATTTATTGTATGTTTTATTTATTCCGTCTGGTCAGTATAAAATAACGAAGCATCTATTTCAAACAAGGGAGGCCATATGATGCCTAAAGTGGGAATGGAGCCAATGCGGCGAGCCGATGTCATTAATGCTACACTACTGTGCATTAGTAATCATGGTATTGATGGTATGACGCTGGAAAAAGTTGCTGAGTATGCAGACTGCTCAAAGGGAGTTGTCACTTATTATTTTAAAAATAAAGACAACTTGATTATCGAGGCTTTCAGGTCGTTTTTAGCCTATTATGGGTTGAAAATCAATTCTCAAATTGAGCATTCTATGACCCCAGCGACGATGCTCGCAATTACATTACAGAACATCCTCCCACCGTATAGCGAGGATACACAAGGAGCAATCAATGTATCCGATCTTGACGGTGTTGAAAAGATGCATATCCCCCATGAGGTTCAAGCCAAGCTTTTCCTCCATTTCTTTTCAAAAGCTGTGCTGGACCCCCGTTTACAAGAGGTTGTGGCCGCCGGATACAAGGAAGACATGAAAGGAATTATGAAGATTTTTGACTACGGGAAGACGCTTGGCACGATGAAGGTGGAGGATTCGGGCAGTGCTGCTTATGGTATGCTCGCTATGGTGGTCGGGCTCAGCTTTTTTAAAGTAGCTAATATTCAACCGATGAACGGGGAAGATAATCGATACATTTGTGAGGACTATGTCAAACGACTAACTGGAGGATTAGGATGAACATTAACAAGGTAACAGTAAACAATGTGGAAATTGCCGTTGTAAGCGGCAGCGAATTACTGATCACAGATGTACAGTCTGCATTAGATTTGATTGCAACTGTTCATTATGAAGCAGGCTGTAATCGAATTATTTTGAATAAGTCCGCCATTTGTGATGATTTCTTCAAATTATCAACTCGACTTGCTGGAGATATATTACAGAAATTTATTAACTATCACGTGAAAGTTGCCATTATTGGTGATTTCTCTGCGTATTCAAGTGAGAATTTTAAAGATTTTATTTATGAGAGCAACAAAGGCAAAGATTTATTTTTCTTGCCAAATGAAACACAAGCGCTTCAAAAATTGAGCACTGGCTCATCTTCAAGTTGAGGAGGCATGTCGAAGTGCCAGCAATCATAAAGGGCCATTTTGATTATCCGATGGTCAAAATTCCTAGTGGAGAAATAGAACTGAGAGATGACCGAACCAAAAGAACATGGCACACTGCAATCCGGTCCTTCCAGCTTGCCCCGTCCCCTGTGACCGTGGAACTGTATGATGCGATTATGGGAAACTCCCCTCTTTCTATCACTGCCAATCAAACACCGGTCGTAAATATTTCATGGAATGAAGCTATTTCCTTTTGTAATCTACTTTCTCAACGAGCTGGGCTAAATGAATGTTATTCGGTAAAGAATGACAGTGAAGAAATCATCTGTAATTGGGAAGCAGATGGTTACCGTCTCCCTTCAGAAGCAGAATGGCAGTACGCCTGTAAGGCAGGAACGACAGGTTATAGATACGGCGAAATAGATAAAATCGCTTGGTATAAGGACAATGCAGGCGGCCAAATCCATAAAGTAGGACAGAAGCAGCCTAACGCATGGGGGCTCTACGACATGATCGGAAATGTGTGGGAGTGGTGCTGGGATATATACGACGAGCAAGTATACGGCTCCTACCGCATTTTTCGAGGTGGCAGTTGGGCGGAGGCGGAACGCGGCTGTGGTGCTTCTTGTCGTCGTCGCAGTCATCCTACCTTTGCCATCGATGATCTTGGATTCCGACTGGCTCGGTCTGTCTAACAATAAGGGGCGTCTCAAAAAGTCGATTTTGACTTAGAGACGCCCCTTTTTGAATAACCCTTGTTACTGGGTAATACACCTGTCTGGAAGAAAAAAATAATCGGTATAGAATAAAAAAGAAAAGTAAGTATTGACGTCTCCCCTTATTTTGGGTATGATTTACCCAAATTTAAATCGTAATTATTACGATTAACAGAAGGCGAGGTTGGCGACAATTGGTCAAGAGGTCGTTATGATGAAACACGAAATCGATTTTGTGAAATTTAACCCTACACAAAATATGACCATCCTGGTGAAAACAAAGCATCCCCCGGCAGAACATCAACATATTGCGTCCATATTGATGTCCTATGATCATGTTTATGCCGAGCAGGTAGGATTTATCGAAAAACCGCAAAGGCAAGAAGCTGCTGCCTATTTACAAATGGCGGGAGGAGAGTTTTGTGGAAATGCTTGCATGGCATTAGCGGCTTATGTAGCTGCTGAGCGTGGGCTCCAGCCTAATCATTTCACGGAAATTATTTTAGAAGCCTCGGGTACAGATCAATTCATCACTTGCCTAGTGAAACAAAACAAAGAAACGTACGACTGTCGAGTGAGCATGCCTGTTCCTAACAAAATTGAACAAAAGACAGTTGAGTATGAAGGCGATGAAATGCAGCTTGCCATCATCAGGTATGATGATTTTTTTCATATTGTGATCGAAGTAGATCAATTCAGCCCCGCCATGAGGAAGCGGGTTCAAGGCTTGGCAAAGCTGCTGGGAGTCACCTTTGGCGCAAACTTGATTGGCATTTTACTGTTTAAACGTGACTCTAATGAACTGGCTCCACTCATTTATGTTCCCCCACTGGACAGCATGATGTGGGAAAGAGGCTGCGGATCGGGCACGGCTTCACTCGGAGCCTATCTCGCTTGGAAAAACAACGAAGCTATTACCCTCCCCGTCAAGCAGCCTGGCGGCACGATTCATGTCACAGCTAGTTGTGAGAACGACAGCGTAACGAGCCTGAGCATTGAGGGAACCGTTGGAATTGTAGCACAAGGCAAGGCCTTTATCGAAGGAAGTTTGGTCAATTAACACCGTATAGGGGCGAAGTGAATGAAAATCAATCAATTTAAGCACCGTTTGGCCTATTTTCATGAAAGATTTATAGCTTTAGCGGCTCGATATGATGGCACCATACATCATAGTTCGGAATTAGAAACGATCATCGATGAATATGCCGCTTTTATTACAAACGAAAGTAACGAGCAAGTATGGGCAGAACTGGAGCAGCAAACGTCTAGCGAACTTGCCCCACTCATTGAGGGAATAAGGAGCTCATCGGCGACATGTGTTGCAATCATGGAGAAATACCGCGCCTTAAAGCTGTTGAACGGTGAAATCGACAAAACTGATTACTTTCATCATATAGAGGCTTGTATTAAAAATGAATTTGGAAGCTTTCTAGTCACTGCCAATTCTAAAGTATTACTAATTGGCTCCGGTTCATTTCCGATGACACCGCTATTTATTGCCAAGCAGACAGGTGCAGAGGTGATTGGAATCGACATTGACGAGGAGGCCATAGCACTTGGACGAAAGGTGGTCGAACGTTTAGGCAACGGATTAAAAATTACGTTGGAGCATGCCTTCGTAGAACAGCTGGATGCTGTCAAGGATGCAACCCACATCATTTTTAGTTCCACGGTGGCCAATAAATATGATTTACTGGATCAGCTATTTGCTTTAACGAATGAACAAGTCGTCGTAGCCATGCGATATGGCGATCGGCTGAAATCTTTATTTAATTACCCTATGCAAGCGACAGATGCTCATAAATGGAAGTTAATTGAATCCATTTTACGTCCCGATCATGTATTTGATATCGCATTATACCAAAAAGCGTAGTCCTATAATGACAACACAAGGAGGTTTATATGCATGATTTTCAACGCATCTTGATTGCGGGGACTGGACCTGCCTCCATTCAGATGGCGGTTATACTCAAGCATCATTTGAATGGCTGCATAGGAATCGCCGGTCGGCAGTCCGCCCGTTCGGAGTCCTTCTTTACGGCGCTTAAACAGAGCGACCAGCAAGTTCACGTAGACATTCAAAATGAAAAGCATCATAAGTTCCAAGGCAAATGCCGCTTGGATCATGTGTTTGATGGATATGACACCGTCGCGGGACACTGGGACACCCTTATTTTAGCGGTTACAGCGGATGCCTACCTGGAGGTGCTGCAACAGCTTAACGATGAAGTGCGACGACAGATCAAGTGCGTGGTGCTGCTTTCTCCGACCTTCGGCTCTGGCGCATTAACTCGTCAGTGTATGAACGTTCAACGCCCTGACATTGAAATTATAAGTTTTTCTACATACTTGGGTGATACGCGTTGGGTGCATGCTATTCCGTCAAATCGTGTCATCACGACGGGAGTGAAGAAAAAGGTGTTCATTGGATCAACCCACACTTCATCTCAAAACATGGAGCAGTTGCGGGCATTATATGAGCAGTTGGATATCGCCATTACTGCTATGAATTCGACGCTCGAAGCCGAAACGAGAAATATTTCTTTGTATGTCCACCCGCCGCTATTCATGAACGATTTTTCATTAAGCGTCATATTTGGTGAAGCTTCTACGACAAAGTGTGTGTACAAACTATTTCCCGAAGGACCGATTACACAAGCCTTAATTCGTAATATGCGGAGCGGATGGAAAGAAATATCGGCAATCGTCGAAAAACTGAATATGAGCGGCGTTAATCTATTGAAGTTTATGACAGATGACAATTACCCAGTAAGAACAGAAAGCTTATCGCGTCACGATATCGATCATTTCGTTCATCTGGAGACGATTCATCAAGAATACTTGTTATATGTCCGCTATGCTTCCTTGTTAATCGATCCGTTCTCAGAGCCAGATTCAAATGGAAAATATTTTGATTTCTCTGCTGTCCCCATCCGGCAAATATTTATCAATCAAGAAGGAAAGTGGGACATCCCGCGTATGCCCAAGGAAGATTATTATCGGATCAAAATTATACAAGGCATCGCAAAACATCTTCATTTGAATTGCCCGATGATCGATCAATTTATCTCAACATACGAGCACAAAATCGAGCAAGTCGCGCTGAAGCTTAAAGGTGAACTTCTGTCGGATGCTTTTATCATTCAAAGCTTCGCTAAAGATATAGAGCAAATTTGCGAGGAAATCGAAAACAGTGCGAGCTAGAACCGTATACCGGAACCATTTACTGGAGGATTAAATATGAACAAAAATGTAGCCATTTTGCTATCTGCACTTTTGATTTCCATGACCCTGCTTGCAGCTTGTGGTAGCAACAAAACGGAAAGCAAGGCAAAAGCAAATAAACGCACGGAACTCGTTTATGCCACGGCCAAAGATATTAATGACATGAATCCCCATCTGTATGCAGGCTCCATCCCTGCACAAGGGATCGTTTACGAATCACTGGTTGAAAACACAAAAGACGGCATCACCCCGATGCTGGCCGAGTCTTGGGACATCTCCCCGGATGGAAAAACGTACACCTTTTATCTCAGAAAGGGTGTAACTTTCCACGATGGGGAACCGTTTAACGCTGATGCGGTGAAAAAAAACATCGAAGCGGTCCAAAGCAATAAAAGCAAACATTCCTGGATCAAGCTATCCACCAAAATTGTAAGTATTAACGTAGTTGCTGAGCATACCGTCCAGTTGGTACTATCGGAAGCCTACTACCCTACTTTGCTGGAATTGGCCATGACCCGACCTTATGCTTTTTTGTCCCCCAAAGATTTCAGCAGCGGGGGTACAAAAGATGGCGTAAATGGTTTTAACGGTACGGGTCCCTATAAACTTACTGAACACCAAACGGATCAGCATGCCGTTTTTGAAGCCAATGAAAGCTATTGGGGGGGCGCGCCCAAAGTGAAAAAGATTACGGCAAAAGTGCTTCCGACTGGTGAAACGACATTGTTAGCGTTGCAAAAAGGAGAAGTGAATTTCATCTTTACGGATGATCGCGGCACCGACAGCCTTGACGTGCAAGCCATGAAGGAGTTAGCGGATTCGGGCGATTACCAGATTGTTAGAAGCGAGCCTATGAATACGAAAATGATCGTGGTTAATAGCAGCAAGGCGGGTAGTCCCGTACAGGAAACCGCCGTACGTGAAGCGATCTGGTATTCCATTGATAGAGAAACGATTAGCAAGCAAATTTTTAACGGCACGGAGACGCCTGCCAATACTTTGTTCTCATCAAACGTCAACTATGCCGAGGTGGAGTTAAAAAAACGAGGCTATGACTTAGAAACGGCAAACAAGCTGTTGGAAAAAGCGGGCTGGATATTAGAAAATGGCAGCAAAATCAGAACAAAAGCCGGCAGCCAATTAGCGATAACGCTCTATTACGACGCTAATTCGCCTTCCCAAAAAACAGAGGCCGAATTTATTCAAAGCACGGTCCAAAAAAGTGGAATCAGGCTGGAGCTTGTCGGCGAAGAATCCTCTTCCATCGCTCAAAGAAGAGCGACTGGAGACTATGACATGCTGTTCAATCAAACGTGGGGGCTCGCGTACGATCCTCAAAGCACCATCGCCGCCTTCACCTCTGAATCTTCTTACTTTCACACGACCAACGGGATCGCCAACGCCACTGAGCTGTACACCAAAATTAATAAGGTGATGGTGTCCACAGATGAACAAACACGAAAGTTGTTATATGCAGATATTTTAAAAATAGTCCATGATGAAGCTGTATTTATTCCGATTACGAACGGTAATGTCACCCTTGTGGCTCCCAAAAGCTTGCAAGGCATTTCGTTTAAGCAAACACAATACGAGCTGCCTTTTGAACGAATGTACTTCCAATAGTTAAATACAAAAGGGGGAGCCTCCTCCCCTTTGTATTTGAGCGCAGAAAGGTGATGGCTATGGGACGTTATATCATAAAAAGGGTTCTGATATCACTTCCTTTGCTTGTAACAATTTCATTTTTTTCGTTTATATTAAACCAGCTTTCACCTTTAGATCCAGCCGAGGTCATCTTGCACGCGCAAGGCGTACCGAACATAACGAGTGAATTGATTGCCGAAACAAAGGCGAGGCTCGGGATGGATCAACCCTTGCTCACTCGTTATGTACAATGGTTCGTGTCCTGCTTGCAGCTCGATTTCGGAAACTCGTATGTAACGGGAAAACCGGTGTGGTCTTTGCTAGGACCCGCTTTTCTCAATACGTTAAAGCTGACGTTAGTTTCCGTTATAGCCATTATTGCGCTGTCCATCACACTTGGTACGATCTGCGCATTAAGAGAAGGGAAATGGGTGGATAAATCGGTCAGAGGTATCTTTTTTCTACTCACCTCGATGCCCTCCTACTGGCTTGCTGCTCTTATAGTCTGGTATTTTTCCGTCAAGCTGGACTTACTGCCTACGAGCGGTATGGACACCTATCAGAGCTACATTTTACCGGTTACGGTGATTACAATCAGCTTTGCAGGCATTTACTTTAGAATCATCAGAAGCTCCATGCTAAGCAATCTGAATGAAGACTATGTGCTGTATGGCAGGGCATGCGGCTTGCCCGAGAGTAAAATCACGCTGCACCTGCTGCGAAATTCATTGCAGGTAGCCATTTCAGTATTTGGCATGGCGATTCCTGTTATTTTAGGGAGCACAGTCGTCGTGGAAAACCTATTTGTCTGGCCTGGATTAGGAACCCTCAGCGTGAAATCCATTTTAAGCAGAGATTTCCCGATCATTCAGGCATATGTGCTTGTACTGGCAGCAGCCTTTGTAATCTTTAATACGTTTTCCGACATTGTAAATGCGGCGTTAAACCCTAAACTGAGGAAGGATCATTAGATGAAAATAGTGACACGAATCGGAAAAGATAAGTTGGCCGCCGTCTGTTTATTGTTTATCGCCGCCATCCTTGTTACTGGGGTGTTCGCCCCCTTATTTGCGCCGCATGCCCCTGAGGAAGTCCACATGGAACTGCGCTTTGCAGCCTCCTCCTGGGAATATTGGTTAGGTAACGATCATCTTGGGCGCTGCATTTTATCCCGATTAATATATGGCATCCGTCCCAGTGTGCTGTGGGTTTTGGTTGCCCTGTCCATATCGGTAGCAATTGGGACAACACTAGGCTTTATTGCGGGCTACTTTAGGGGCAAAGCGGATGCCATCTTGATGAGAGTTTGCGATATCATGCTTTCTTTCCCGGGATATGTCATGACATTAGCGGTCATTGGCATTCTAGGGGCTGGCCTTGAAAATATATTAATTGCGTTTGTCTTGATGAAATGGGCGTGGTTTGCCCGCATCATCAGAACGTCTGTTATGCAATATACGGATACTGAATATGTAAAGTTCGCAAAAGCGATTGGCGTTAGCAATATCAACATTATGATAAAGCACATCTTGCCCGTTTCGCTGCCGGATATCGCCGTCATTTCAAGCAGTTCTTTTGGCTCTATGATTTTGCAAATTTCCGGCTTTTCTTTCCTCGGTTTAGGGATTCAAGCGCCGCATGCGGAATGGGGCATGATGCTAAATGAAGCACGAGCAGTCATGTTCTCAAGACCCGAGCTCATGCTGGCCCCGGGAATCGCGATTATTCTAGTCGTATCGGCCATCAACTTTTTGTCCGATGCGCTCCAGATTGCTTTAGATCCTAAATTAATGACCTCCCGCCATAAATGGCAAGGGAAAGCCATTGCTCTAGCTTCAAAGCCGCATGGAAAAGAGGTGGCATAATTCTGTTATGAACAGTCTGGAAGTGTCCAATTTAAAAATATGGGACAGTCGTACTGGCAAGGTGCTCGTCCCGCATAGTTCTTTTCATGTGAAGCAAAGAAGCTGTCTAGCCATTGTGGGCGAAAGCGGAAGCGGAAAGTCTCTGACGTGTAGAGCGATTATGAGATTAAATAAAGCTTTGCTCCATCAATCCGGCGAGATTCTCCTCCAAGGCGTTAACTTAACCAAGCTTTCCGAGAAAGAAATGCGAAAAAAAAGAGGAAAGCAGCTCTGCATGATTGTGCAAAATGGCATGCGCGCCTTCGATCCCTCCTGTGTAGTCGGGGTTCATTTAAAAGAAACGCTTGCCTGGCACTATGGTTGGGGCCGTGACGATATCACCGTCAAAATGAAAAGGGCGATGGAAAGCGTCATGCTGAAGGACCCGCTCGCCATCATGAATAGTTATCCACACCAGTTGTCGGGCGGCATGCTGCAACGAGTGATGATAGCGCTGGCCATCGTGCTGGAGCCTGACGTAGTGATCGCCGACGAACCTACGACGGCGCTTGACACCATTACACAGTTCGAGGTCATTGAACAGTTTATTCAATTACGAACTAGAATGAACTGCGCGATGATCTTCGTTTCCCACGATCTGGCTGTAGTCAAACGAATCGCAGATGAGATGCTCGTCATGAAAGATGGAGCAATTGTGGAACGCGGGGCGACCCGTGACATCTTCTCTGCGGCTCAACATGAATATACCCGCTTCTTAGTATCTACAGGGCTTACGCTAGACCATCATTTCAACAAAATTATGGGAGGCGTTAGCCATGCTGAGTGTTAAACATGTGAATAAATCATACAAAAAAGGCGGATTGTTTACGAGAGAGCGACAGCAGGTGCTCTCAAACATCAGCTTTGATTGGCAGCAAGGAGAATGCCTCGGCATAATCGGAGAAAGCGGAAGTGGCAAATCGACATTAGGGCAATTGCTGCTAGGCATTAACGAGCCGGATCAAGGCCGCATTTTATGGGATGGAAAGCGAGTTAAGGATCGGAAAACAAGACTAGGAAACATTAGCGCTGTGTTTCAGGACTATACTTCCTCCATCAATCCATTTTATACCGTGGAACAGGCGCTAATGGAGCCGTTAATGCTGCACAAAAAAATGAGACAGGCGCATCAAGGCAACATTGATCAGCTATTACATCAAGTCGGCTTGGACTCTTCCTATCGACAAAAATATGCTCATGAGTTGTCCGGGGGTGAAGCACAACGGGTATGCATTGCAAGAGCCGTGTCGACGGAGCCACGATGTATTGTATTGGATGAAGCCATCAGTTCCTTAGATGGTTCTGTTCAAATCCAAATCCTTGAATTGCTGAAAAACCTGAAAACGATGTACAGCATGGGATATATTTTTATCACTCACGATATACGGGCGGCAGCTTATATTTGCGATAGAGTGATGATATTAAGAAACGGCCATATCGTGGAAATCGTCAACGTGGAACAGTTAAAGGATGTTCAATCCCCGTATGCAAGACATTTGCTGCAAATGGTCATTACTTAACTTAACGGTATTTAAATAAAAGCGCTAGTTAGACAATAGCGGAAGGAGCATACATTTTGAAGGGAGCGTTGTCGTGGCCTTTTGTACGGTTATATGTATTAACCCTTTTATATTTTAGTGCAAATGCCATCTTAAATGTCATTATTCCTTTAAAAGGAGAATCACTCGGAGCTACCAATACGACGATCGGTATTATTATGGGGGCGTATTTGTTTACGACGATGCTTCTTCGCCCGTGGGCGGGCCTGATCATTCAAAAATGGGGACCAATTCAGGTGCTGCGCACAATTCTTGCGGTAAATGGGCTGGCTCTCCTGCTATACACCATTACCGGCTTAGGGGGCTATTTTGTTGCGCGTATGCTGCAAGGCGTGTGCACTGCTTTTTTCTCAATGGCTTTGCAGCTTGGCATAGTTGATGCCCTACCAGAAAAGGATCGTTCACAAGGCATCTCGATGTATTCTCTTTGTGCTTCCATGCCGGGCATCATCGGTCCCCTGCTCGCTTTAAGCATCTGGCAGACTGGTGATATGCACGTTTTTACGATCGTGATGATCATACTTGCCATCCTTACAGGAAGCGTTGGTTACACCGCCAAGTTGGATAAACAAGAAGTGGTGACATCTGAAGGTCAGACAAAGCAAGGAGCGGAAATGCTGAACTCCTTTAGCCAACTAGTTAAAAACCCGCACTTATTGAAGTGCAGCGTCCTGATGCTCACCTCTTCCCTTGTATTTGGAGCAGTGACCACCTTTATACCACTGTATGCAGCGCAAATGGACAGCGGAAATGCAGCCATTTATCTTATGATTCAGGCAGGTACCGTTGTCGCCGTACGTTTTTTCTTGAGAAAAAAAATTCCTTCGGACGGAAAGTGGCACTCGAATTTTGTTATGTTGATGATGCTCATTTTAGCGGTAGCCGCGCAATTGGTAAGCTTTTCGGCTATAGGTGGAGTGATGTTTTTTTATGCTGGCGCAGGTCTGATGGGGATCGCTCAGGCACTCCTCTATCCTACGCTAACCACGTATTTGACCTTTGTATTACCTCAGGAAAACCGTAATGTGCTAGTTGGCTTGTTTATTGCGACGGCTGACTTGGGGGTATCGCTGGGCGGAGTTGTTATGGGCCCTATCGCGGATCTGTTCTCTTACTCGATTATGTATATGATTTGTGCAATGTTAGCCCTGTCGATGCTGCTGTTTAGTTATGAGCCAGGTCAACGGTTTGTCAGATCAAGATGATCCGCTTGCCATATAACATGTGATTCGTACGTATAAATCTGGTCGTTTCGTTAAACAACACATGCGATTGGATGAATGCAAATATTGAAGGGAGGCTGACAAGCCTCTCTTCAAATGTAGAGAGCGGCTTATGCCTGATCTACTTGCGAAAGGTGAACTTGTCTCTAAATTTTACACCTATTTAATTGGAATAAAAGTCAGTTTACTCATTTGTTTTTGTTTGGTAATCCATTGTTTGAATAGGAACGCTACTTTTAATTAAACTCCATTTTTTTTCGTTTGCATTCTGTACAATCGATATATCTACTACTGCAGATTCCAAATTATAGTCTGTTAATATAGATTGGGAAATCTCACACTTTAAAGTGTATTTAATCTTCCCATTTTGTTCTGCTCTGTTAAATTGGATGTTTTTTATATATTTAAGTGCCGCTTCGGGAATTTTGACCTCTACTTCAGTTTCGTCTTTCTTTACGAATTCTGTTGTTGATTCGAGCTTTCCGTTGTGAAACTTTAAGTGATTATTTGTTATTTGCATCGGCTTTATATTATTATGATTGAAATCGTGCTCTGTAAAATTTTCTAGTGTGTACTGACCGATGTTCAATGTAATAATTTTATTATTCGTTAATGTTGCTTTCATTTGATTAAACTGTGGGATATAATAGGGCATTTTAATTGTAAGTTTATTGTTTAGAGTTTTCACTTGATCCAGTTCTTCGGAAACAACGTTGTTATCTTGTAGAAGAGTTATTTTTTTAATTTGTAATGATTGTATCTTATACGGCACTTGAATCTCTATTTCTTTTTGCTTTTCACCCTCCACTACGTTGTATAACAAATAATGCCTTTCTTTCACTATGTATGCTTCAATAGTTCTGTAAACTTCTTGCTCATTTATATCTCGGCTTTCATTTTGTTGTAAATTGCTAAAGCATCCTGAAATTAAGATCATGGAGGATAGACAAAGTAGAAGCATTGTTTTTTTGGCGAGGATATTGACCACTCCTTACAAAATCCCCCCTCTGAATGAGGGGGGATTGATTTGTTTTATCGGATTATCATACAGCCAGTATTCAACGCTAGTCTCTTTGCTGTATAGGAGATTACGTCCTATATTACTACAACGTACTACGCCGTAGTTCATAAAAATATTGCACAATGGGATGCTTTAACCTTATCTTCTCGCTCATATTTATAATTCGCTTTTTGCCAACTCGTCTGTCCACCAAAGCCAACACATTTAATAAAATATCATCACTCTCGATACTTTCCTCAATAGAAGTGGCCAGAAACTTATTAGCTGTAACGACAAAATTTGATTTGCTTAAAGAGGATTGTGCCGACAAAAGCTCTTTTGCATGTACTGTTATTTTTCGATTTCTTGCAATTACTTTTAGCCGATCCTCCGGCACCGTTCCCTTCGTCTCTTTTCTGATGGCTTCAATTTCTTCATTACTAATCGGAATTTGGATATTCGTATCATTTTTAATTTCTAGTTCCGTCTGGTACCAACTGATTAAGGTAGTCGTATCACTCATATTAAATACGTTCTTTTTATCTACTGTCAAATAGCTAAGCCCTGCTTTATCGGGTAAATAACGATAGCTCGTTGCACGGTACTCAACTCTTCCTTGTAACGCAGGACATAAAAAACTGTCCAGATTTTGCTTCAATTTGCTCCAGCTCATGTACTACTCCTTGTTCTATATAAATTACTACCTAATTAAGGCGATTGTTCTATTATCCATCATACAATAATCAACACCAATCCTCTATGTCGGAATAAAATACCTCCACTGCTAATGGCAAAGCCCAACCTCGTGTTCAACATATAGGATAAAACATGTCACTCAAAAGATCTCCATCCTAAAATAAAATGCTTTCCCTTACACTCGTGATCTATATGGACGCCCGCCTACCACAGCTACTTCAACTTTTCTAAACAATTAGCTAATGAAATCTTTCAAGATTTTCAACTAAATCAAAATCTACTAGATTGGTTCCATTATATCCAGTTTCTATCAAGATCTGCCGTAATTGGTTCATAAAGGAGGATCTTCATTTAAACCTTCTTTTAGGCAATCCATAATTTTTTAATAACCTCATTCATTCAAAATTAACCTCACTACACTTTTTTAGGTGGCTTCTGGAATAGAAGAAAGGCGAAATATAGGTACTTAATAAAACTGAATTAGACAAACAAAAAGAGGGGTTCTCCGCCCCTCCTTACTATTTCCGCCAATACATCTCAATCTAAATACACGTCGGCAAGGCGTGCCCCATGCTATGGCAAGAGGAGCGAGATATTTATCCCGATCAATATGTACTTCTCAAAGCCATTCCATTACCCCTGCCTTATGCGGCTGACATTTCGATTCATCAGATGCCGAACGATTCGGCTATAGATCGATTTCTTGAGCGGGCTGAGCCCTTGTTGATGATCGGAGAAGAAGGCATCGGGACTGTCGTAAATCCCAAAATCCCGAACGATTCCTTCTTTCTGCACGTAGGTATCGTTTTCATTCCAATAAATTTCCGGGTTTTGAAAATGATTTGTAGCGACGCCGTAACCGCAAAATGAACCCGAACACTGTCTGAATTTTTGCTGAAGCTTGGTCAAGTAAGGAATATCCAGTATAAACCCTTCGATATTCAACCACTTGCCCTCATAAAGCACTTCAACCCAGCTGTGAACGATCTCTCGGGGCGACAATTGGTAATACCACCCTTTCATCGCTCCCTGTTGCAGCTTTTTATCAATAGCAAATCCATGCATGCGGCAAGGCACTCCCACGGCCCTTAGCAACGCCATAAAAAGCACCCCCTTTGTATTACACTGACCATAGCCATTCTGCAATACTTCCGATGCTGGAATATCATCTGCCCTATTGTAACCGAACAGGATTTCGTCACGGACGTAGTTATAAATGCCAAGAATTTGTTCCTTTCTGGACATACGATCCCACTGGCGACTGTGAATGACTTGCCGGATCAGGGGATGAGAATAGTTCAGCAATTCCGTTTCCTTTAAGTATGCTCTCATTGAAAACACCTCCTGCACCCATTGTACGGTTAATGCAGGCAGGAAACTTTTAAAAAGACGCTATCTTTGCGAATATCCTTCGCCGTCATTCCCAGCAGTCTCTTACTGGTGGCGGCTAAATGCGACGGACTGTCAAATCCCGCCGCCATAGCCGCATCCGTAATGCTGAGCCCTTTAAACATAAAATAAGTTGCCTTCTGCAGCTTGTGCAACAGCATATATCCGCTAAGCGATATGCCTGTATTTTCTTTAAAGAGATGCGACAATCTGCTGTTGGACAAACCCATTTGCCTGGCATATAAACTTACGGAGTGCTCGGAGTCGGTGCAATCTTTTATAAGCTGTATAAACTCTCTTATTCTCGGATCAACAATAGCTTTATTTACATGCTCCACACCCATTAGCTTCATCAGTTGTCCCAGAAAAATAAGATAGCTGTCCGTATCCTTAACGCCAAAATACTCTTTTAGCACAAATTCTCGAATAGTCTCCATCATCCCCGGCGGAAATACATAATATGTATGGCCCTCTATATATCGCTTAAAGCTTGCCGCCATCTCAGAGGTGCTGTCCATCAAAAGAAGCATTAAAGGGTGTCCCGCTCCTTTTAGCCGATGAACCACGTTGGAATTGATCATGATGCCGGAGCAACTCAAGCTATGTCCCTCTACATCAATGGCCAATTCGTCCTCTAAAGAAATGGTCACCTGTAAAAAAGAATGCCGATGTTGTTCCGCATCAATAGTATTGGATATCACCATCAAGTGATGCTCCGCCCCATACAAGATCATCATCAGACTTTCAGCGAGCCGCGGAAGCCCCTTGCAGCATAGTAGGATTCTGCTCCATTGTGGTACATAAAGACCGTGTCATAGCGACGATCACAAAAGATGGCCCCGCCAAGATTTCTAATATTTGCAGGTGTTACCACCCAGCTTGATGTTTTCAGATCGAAATTTCCAAGCTGTTGCAGTTCCCGGTATTGTTCTTCCGTTAATAGCTCAATGCCCATGTCGGCTGCCATATCAACTGCATTGTTTTGCGGTTTATGCTCTTTCCTTGACTCCAGCGCTGCACGATCATAACAAACGCTTCTGCGGCCTTTAGGACTTTCCGCCACACAATCATAAAATAGGTATTCGCCCGTCTTATGGTCATACCCAACAACATCGGGCTCGCCGCCGGTTCTTTCCATTTCATGAAGCGACCACAGCTTTTCTGCATTTGCTTCAAGCCTTGCTTGCACGTTAGTCCATTCTTGCCCTTCATGGCGGTTCATGTTTTTCTCGAAACGGGCTTTTAAAGCTTTGAGCAGTCCCTCGTGTTGTTCCGGCGACAATTCCGTCTTATTGCTGATGTCATTTCCCTTTGTCATGTTTGTTTCTCCCTTCAAATAGGTTCGTTCTAATACCTTCATTTTCATCTTTTCCCTGTAGTTCTCTTTAATACCGAATAAACCTTTTTCACAATCAATGATACCAACTAATCCATTCTCATAATTGTCTGCCGATGACTTATTGTACGGTGTAATTAGATAGCTTTTGTAATTACTATAGCATCTGATTAAGAGGTCGTTTATATAAAAGCAAAAAAGAGGGCTACTAGCAGCCCTCCTGTCTTACTCCTATTAGCAATGTTTGCCCATCATTTTAATCTATGATCAAACATGAATTGTATTTGAATACCGAACGGGTCTTCAATAATACCGTATGCTTTGCTAAACAAATTATGGGATAAAGGAACAATAATTTTCACTCTATCATCTGTAAGTAAGCTATTATAAAAATGTTTAATTTCTTCTACGTCAGCACTTTGAATACATAATGAAGTGTTATTGCCAACTGTATATTGTTCACTGATATCCATAGTATCTTCCGCTATCATTACTTTTGTTCTTCCGATGGATAAGACAGAGTGAGAAATATAATTTTTGTTTTCATCTGTAAGCTGTATGGAACTGTCACGTCTTGCCATGTCTTGATAGGTAACTAGCAACAGTTCCTCTGCTTTAAAATGGTTTTTGTAAAACTGTATCGCTTCTTGTGCTTTTCCGTTCATGGATAAGAAAATGGCGACTTCTAGTGTTGTACTCATGGTATCAATCTCCTTTGATATATGACCTTGAACTCATCATAATATATAAAGGTATCAAAACATGACACCTTTATAAGGAGGTTTTCAGATGAAGAAATCAGAAAGATTAAATGACATGATAAGATACTTAAACAGTCGAGAGTTCTTTAATTTACATGACCTAATGGATAAATACAATATTTCTAAAAGTACCGCTCTACGTGATATTAGTTCATTAGAACAGTTAGGCATGCCTATTTTTTCAGAACATGGCAGACATGGGCGATACGGCATCTTAAAAAACAGATTGTTGTCCCCCATTAATTTTACGATTGATGAAGTGTATGCGCTGTACTTTGCCATGTTGACGTTAGAATCTTATCAATCAACACCATTTCATTTAAGTGTCACGAAGCTAAATGAAAAGTTTGAACACTGCCTTTCTAAGGAACAAATAGAGCAGATTCACAAAATGAAAAAAGTGCTACAGCTTGAAGTATATCAGCACCATCATGTAAGTCGTTATTTAGATAAAATTCTAAAAAGCATTCTTAATGAGAGCAATTGTAAGATTCAATATGTAAAAAATAATCAGACAACAAGTTACCATGTTCAATTTTTCAAAATTTCCGCTAAGTTTGGTCAATGGTATGCTGCAGGAATAGAGTTACCTACTAATAAATATAGAGTTTTCAGATGCGATAGAATAACCTTTATAGAAGAAGAGGAAATCAAATCTCACTTTTCTATTGACGAACTCGTTAGTCGTTCATTAGAAATGTATCAATCTGAGAAGGGTATTCATTTTGAAGTAGAGATTGTAGAACAAGCAAAGGATCTTTATTATAAAGAACATTATCCTTCTATGAAAATAGAAAATGGAAATAGAACCGTTATTAACGGGTCCTATAATCATGGAGAAGAAGCGTTTATAGCTCATTATTTTATGAGATATGGTAATTATGTTTTATCTGTAAAGCCTGAATCATTAAAGCAACTGATCCAAGATAAAGTAGAGAATCTCTTAAATCACTATCAAAAATTATAAAGCAAAGGGGGCTGCGCCCCTCTTTGCTATTTCCGACAATCCTTCTCAGCCTCCACTGCTGAGGGCAAAGCCCAACATAATAATTGTGATCAACGGGCTTCTTTTGATTAAGGTGTCACACTTCATTTTACAACTTGTCAAAAAGAGATGACCTTAATGCCATCTCTTCAGTAATTACATAGTGTCAATCCATTCAACAAACTCATCAATACAAATCTTAGGGTTAATTTCTTTGTTTATCTCCGCAATTGCATCATCATATTCTAGCTCATGAATGATTAAAGGTATGTCTTTGTCAAACACGCTCTTAATCATACCCTCATTATGCAATCTTTTCACCGTTTCCTTGACGATTTGATAAAAATCAGCAACGATCTGCTGCCCTAAATCCATAGCTTTGTCGAAATTGTCTTCTTCCAATTCGTCACCATAGTACCATTTAGAATCCTTCACCCATTGATCTCTTAGAATAAGTGCTTCAAAGTTCTCATCCTCGTAATTATCACCAATTATGATTTCCTCATTCTGCAACCAGAAAGCATAGTTCCACCTTGCTTCGTCACGATTCGATGCATTCGTAAGGTTCTCTTTGTAATTCGTTTCCGTGTTATAACCAAAAACTAGCCTTGGTTTTCTTAAATCATCATCCTCGGTTTCAACATAAAAAGATAAAACATAAATGTCACTCAGAAGATCGCCATCCCAAGATAAAATGCTTTCCCTTACACTCGTGAAAACATATTCTTTTAAACTACACATACTAATTCCCCCTATTGTTCTAAAATATAGGCATCTAAAGATCCTCTTTGACCACTGTGTATGTACATTGTTGGACGATACCTATGCCGGTCTATAGTCTTTCCTCCTCATCACTGTACTCATATAATTTAACATAGTTAAAATGAGCTGAGCTTAGCAAATCAGCAAGGTACTTCTCTTGTTCCTCGATAGGTACATGATAGGGTGGTGTAACATCTTTTAGATTCGCGAACAATACCCATCCAACGTTTTCATCTGCAAACTTATATTGCCCTTCTACATCTTTATTTGGATAAACCTCCACATAAACTTGCTTCTCTTTGTTCAAATTCCAATAAAAATGCTTATAAACATATGGAAGCCTTGCTTCTAACATCCCTTTATTTCTAGTTTTCGAGAATGTCCTACGAAGTGGTTCTAAAAAACTGTACAGAGCATTCATCAGTTCCTTTTCATCCTTATTCGTGCACAAAAAACCAAACTCATACATTTTATTCATTATAAATCCTCCGTAAATTAGCTATCCCTAGTAAAGCCAATCTGCTTTACGCCTTAATTATTGTTATCCTCAATCATATTATAATAGTTCGCCTTTTCGCTATAAAAACCCCCCTTCTCCTATTTAGGGGACTGGGGACTTGAATCAAAGAAGGATTGTATAAGTTATCACTTGTGGTTAGTATTGGATGTATAAGAAACTATGGAAAAGGCCATCAGTCTTGTTATGGCTGATCCGAAGGGTATGAAATAACTTGTCGGACAAGTAATAACTATATTTATATGTGGAGAGGTGTTATCCCGTGGATCAACAAGAGTTACACAAGCATTTAATTCATATCGTCCAACAATACGGATCAAAATGGAACGACATAGAAGACCACATCTATAAACAACATGAACAAGAAGAAGCTGAATTAAAAGAAAAATATACAGGTGATGAATATCATTATGTACAACGAACAGATTGGCACGAACAATTCTCGGGGCTGATCGGTCCTATTTTTGTTGAATACTGTACCGATAAAAAGAGGGTATATGGAGGAAAAAACAGACAGAGCATTGGTTTTCCGGTGAAGTTCAATGGGATAGACCACTCTATTGAAACCAATGTTGAACTTAAAAATAAAAATCGTGCAGAAGTGTATATCAAAACCGAAACTAACTTTAATGATGAATACCTGTTTGTGTTATTAAGAAAAGCCGATACGTGGAAAATTGATAATTATAAAAATAGGCGTTATGGCAATGAAAAGTGGACTAGTTGCATCCTCTGAATCACCTGATCGATATGAGTTGCAGGGTTAATCCCGCCAAAATCGTAATTTGGGGTCCTTTTTATCCGCTGCCACCCCTCCAATGATAGAACCAATGAAGCTGCAAATTCCAGCAAGTAATAACACACTACTAATTTCTGAAACGGTAATATTGGAATAAATTTGTAAAAATGGTGTTAATAAGTGAACAATGTAGAGTAACCATCTATATAAAACAACGTCACAGCAACTGCGAGTACAATTCTCTTATCTTTTAGTATGGCTAATTGCATAAGTATCATAACTGGTTCTTGTTCTTGCATCGCAGGAACATTTCTATAAACAACGAGTAGTGGAATAATCGTGAGCAAACCAATTAATACGAATAGTGCTCTCCATCCGATGATTTCACTGAGAAATGTGCCAAGTGGCACTCCAAAAACTAAGGAACTACTTAAACCTATTAAAATAATCCCAATTGCACTTCCCCTTTTTTCTTTTTCTACAAGACGAATAGCAACAGCCATTGCTACGACAATTTACCAGATATGAACTCACGCACGGATATTAACAATTATATGCTCATCACAAATACTAGCTATTTCTATTTCGTCAACGCCAAGCAACAAAGCACAACCACCATAGACAGCATGTTCAATCAAGCTGCATCCATTTGTTATATTTAAAAATTGTAAAATACCATCAAGAAGTTGAGGATATTATTCAAGTAACGTTTGAATTTGGCTCTCCGTAGCTGGTAGACGAAAATCACATGAATAGTCATACATGTAGGAAAAAAGTATTTATATTTGTAAATTATGTTTGAAACCATGCTCAAGGCATGTTAATGTCAATGGTAATAACAGTAAAGGTGGTGTTTGTTGTGGGCAATCTAATGTTAGCAAAGGGTAAATTTATTAAGGGGAGCTCGCATAACTAGCACTCTAAACTGCGGACCCCCAAAACTGAGAGGGGTATTGTATTGAGCCAATTTCCAACAGAAATGTTCATACGTAATTTCCAAAACGGAGACATGCCGTCCCTTGGACAGTTTTACCGATCAGTAACAGCAAAAGAAAATAAAATATTTTGGTGGGTCGGGGACGAATATAATTGGGATAACGTTTATTGCGCATTTGAAAATGGGATTATGATCGCTAAGGGGCAAGTTAGCATCATTAACGTTATGCCTCCCGGACGTCCAAAAGAGAACAGTCATTCCATTTACGTCAATCTTAAAACACTTCCCGAAAGGGAAAATGACGTTGCTTTACTCGAAAACGTCTATCACTATCTTTTCAATAGAGCAAAGAAATTAATGGAAACATTGTCTGAAGAATACGAAACAATGCTTTGTGTTGGCAATTACTCGACAGAAACAGCAAACAATCATTTTTTTATTCAAAAAGGATATTTTTATCTGAATAGTTTATATCACATGAAGCGAGATTTGAATGAACCGATCACTGAGTTAAAGCTTCAGGAGGACTTTCAATTCTCACACTGGAAGATGGAGACCTCTGACGAAGAAAGAGATTATCTTCATGTAGAAGCTGAAATTTGGCCTGATACTCCACTTGGTCTTAATAGGTTATCTGAATACAAGAATAACAACCTATGGACATCCATGGTCATACGTCAAACAGACGCTATCGTTGGCGGGCTGATGGCATGGCAAGAAGATGACTTTGGTGTAATCGAGGACGTTTTTGTCCGCGAACCATGGAGAAAACGTGGATTTTCCAAGTATTTACTTACACAAGCTTTGAAATATCTCAAAGCTAATCAACTACAAAGTGCTAAACTTGAGGTATTAACTACAAATAAATCTGCCTTATCGCTATACGAATCGCTTGGATTTCACGTGGATAATGAAGAAATAAGGTACTATACAAAACTGAATTAGGTAACATTGGAATGAACTCCAGAACGTCGATGAGGCGAAGGTCGAAAAAATTATTGAGAGTATGCGGTATGAGCTATTACCAAGCAAAAACAAATGCACCGAATCCACCCTTTTAAAGCTCACCTACTCTGGATTGTTCCTTTAAGTGTCGTTGGAGTCCTTACTTTGGTATATGTACTATTTATCTGGATTGCTTTGCTCGTGGAGTAGAAAAAAGATCGCTATCCAATAAATAGGATAACGATCTTTTTAGTTATACAAAATCTTCACATAGGTCAGATCGCTGACGACGATGCGTTTACACAAGTAGTTTAAAATACTTGGCCTAAAATATCTTATTTAAAATAAAAAAAGTCGAACAACGTAATATTTTCGGGATATATTTACAACCAAATAAAACTCATGTATGATCGATCCTGTGTAAGCACTACAAGCCCAAGAAGGTGAATTTCTCGTCAATTACGCTTATGCTAATCGTAAAATTAATTTCTACGAACCTAAATTTACATTATAAAAAGGGATATGTCCCAACAACAAGATCACATTGTAAAAATCGTTGTATTGTGACCTAGAGAAGCCATACAACGATTTTTTTATTTTTGAAGTTAGCAGGAGAGTAACCATTCTCTATAGAGTCACTTTAAGCACTGCTAGCTTCATCATACATAATCTTCAAAACTCTCCGGTGACTGTTCCCTCCAGCAAGACGATATCTTCCCCTTGCTGTTGCCTCATTTTAATATTCTCTTTGCCCCAAGAACACATCACTTCAACGATCTTATTGGCTGTGACTCCATACTCTGTTAGGCTATATTCGACTTTTGGTGGCATTTGCTGAAACACATATCTTCTTACGAGCCCATCCTTTTCGAGTTCGCGAAGTTGCTGGATCAGCACCTTTTGTGAAATGCCGTCAATATGGCGCTGTAATTCGCTTGTTCTCTTTACACCGGACATTAATAAGCATATGATCAGAGCTTTCCACTTTCCACCTATAATTTCAAGCGTCGCCTCTATGCCCAGATTATACTGTTTCATCAAATGACACCTCGTTCGTGACTATCTTACAAAGCCAAGTTAATATAGTCGCTTAAACATTAACTGTGGCACATATTATTTTTCGAGTCTAGTACGCACTTTAAAGTAACTACCTTACTTTATTGTGTGTATTTTCTTTTTTTCAAGCTTGCAACATAATGATTGTAGTCCAACAAATTGAAAGAGACACTTTGCCATTACACGGTTACAGATGAACATAAGAAGTGAGGTTATATAATGAAAACACTTGTCATTTTGACACACCCGAACCTGGAAGTTTCAAGAATAAATCAGTGCTGGAAAGAAGAACTTCAGCAATATCCTGACGAAATTACAATTCATGAGCTTTACAAAGAGTACCCTGACTGGAACATTGATGTTACTAGAGAGCAACATTTATTAGAAGCCTATAACCATGTCATCTTGCAATTCCCTTTGTATTGGTATAGTTATCCGCCGTTATTGAAAAAGTGGTTTGACGATGTTTTTGCTTACGGCTGGGCTTATGGATCCAAAGGGGATAAACTTAAAGGGAAAAAGTTCGGGCTTGCCATATCCATTGGCGATAAGAAAGAAAATTATATGCCAGAGGGCTCTGTGTCGTTTACCGTAGATGAAGTAATTGCACCTTTCAAAGCCAGTACAAGACATGTGGGCGCATTGGCGTTACCCTACTTCGCTGTCTTCGGAGCTTCATTTCAAGCTAGCCATGAGGATATCGATCACAGTGCAAAAGAATACATCAAGTATATTTTAAAGTATCAGCAATAACCTATATATGTGGGATGAACCATGCCTTATATTAATCTTGAGAATGTCCTGAGCGCCACGATTTTTCAGCTCATTCAGTACGCTGAGCCAAAACTTGGCCGACTCATTTTCGCCAATCCAGATGCCTAAAACATCCTTGTTGTCGTCCAAATCAATGCCAATGACCATCTACGCCGTCTTGTTCACAATAGCCCCATCCTGCTTCACTTTGAAGTGAATGGTATCCAAAAAAACTACCGCGTAGACGCTTTGAAGTGGCCGATTTTGCCATTCTTTTACTAGCCGCATTATTTTATTGGTCACATTGGAAATGAACGTAGGTGACACCTCTATGCCGTAGATCTGCTGAAGATGGTCCTGAATGTCTCGTGTACTCACGCCTTTGGCATACAACGCGATAATCTGATCTTCAATCCCGGTCACATTGGACTGGTATTTCTTAACCACAAGCGGGTCGAAATCGCCTTGACGGTCACAGGGAACCGCGATCTCCTGCTCACCGTACTTACTGGTGATGGTCTTGCGGCTCTTTCCGTTACGGGAATTTAGAGTGTTTTTATCCGATTTCTCATGCTTTTCATAGCCTAGATGAGCATCCATCTCTGCCTCCAGCGTTTCCTGAATCGTCTCGGCGAATAACTTTCAAGGCATCCTGAGCGTCCTTTGCTGTGACCAACTTGTTCTCCTTAATAAAGGCCCGCAATTGTTCTTTTGTCCTCAGTCTCATGTGTACTCCCAACCTTTCAGTTGATTCTATTTTAATAGGTTTTGGAGTTTACACAAACTATTTTACAGACTCGATACTAGTAGAAAATGACAACGTTGATAAATAAGGGTAGAAATACAAAAAAGGTTAAGTTCATTTATGCGGCTTTCTTTAACTTTTCATTGAAACTATCATGACTCTATATACTTCTCTGCATCAAAATCCAATATTTTCACAGATTTAAAAAATTTGTTAATCGTTATCTTAATGGCTGGACTTACTCATTTATCACAATTCCTTCACCATTTCAGCAACTTGCTTATTCATGTAGTCTTCACGAATTTGATAGAGAGTTCTTCCACTCTCTTTTAATACAGAAAAATCATATGTCGCAATGTTCGACCACCCGAATACTTCCTTTAACCATGCTAACAATGACTTTTCCTTGCCATTAACTAATACATTTCCATTACTAAGTAAGGTAGCTTCATCGTTTCTCCCTTTTGCTACAATCGTATCTCCTGCTTTGACAACGCCCCAAAGAAGCATCTCATCAATTTTAGGTAATGACCTGCGTTTAATATCTTTGTTTTGCTTTATTCTAGATGGAGTTTTCTCCATTAAATTGACATAGTAGTCATCATAGTTGGTTAGTGGCAACAATTTTTCAGCATTTAAAAACACTTCATTATTAATTTTATAAGGTGTGAGTTTAAAACAACTCATATCAACACCATTGTTATTTAGCCAGGCAACTGCGGACAACGTCTGATCATCATAGTCAGAGGCGACAAGAATAATCTTTTGTTTCTTATTAAAACTAGTTTCAGCACCATTAACTTTCAAAAATTCGTTCAGTTTCCTAAGCCCAAGCTCATATGAGGTTAGCTCACCCAGTTCGAATTCACTTCTGTATTTCTCAATATAGGGTGCATAAACTTTTCTAACAAGATCATCGGCATCTACGATTGTCGCGTAACTTGCAGCATATCGGATAGCCTGAAATTCAAAAGCCTCTTTACGATTTTCAATATCTTTTCGATCCCTTTTAATTTCTATCAACACAATATTCCCGTTATTATCAACAGCTGTAAGATCACTTCTCCCATGACTTTCATTCTTCACTTGACGTCCAACTATAAGCATTGATTCCTCATCATCACAAAGCATATCGATACTATTTCTAAGAAGTTCCTCTATATCATTCTCTTGCATTTCAAGTTGTGCAAACGTAACAGCTTCTACCTTTGATGCCTTTTTATTCTTTATATTGTACATTTTCAGCCCCCGAATTCATTAATCTTTGCGTGAACACTTAGCATCACAATCGTTCATTGCTCTACCAAATATTCAATATTGAAATTTTAAGGCATACTTTTAAGTATAACTTCTCGCAGTTGAACTTAAAAATCGACAGTTGAATGCTTTAGAATTATTGATTTCATTTTTGAACCTAAGAAGAGTATAAGTTTCGAAGACCTAATACTTTCTCACTATATATTTCGGCAAAATCCGTCCCAAACCCTCTGAGACCTAAAATAGAATTGTTTAGTCGCCATCGCTATGACTTACAATATTTGGATGATAAACGTAAAATCCGTGACATTATTGATCAAGCCGCTTCTAACTATAACAACATTGGCTTATGATGAGCAAATACAGTCCTTACCTAGAATGAAATATCGAAACGGTTTGCGCGATGCAATCTATGAACTGGCGGATGAATTAGTCAAAAACTAATAGATTGGAAACTGTTAAATCAGGTGGATAGATGGAAGATCATGATGAAAGAAATCCAATTTTTAATGTATGATGCTGATGAAAATTGGAATTTATTGTTAAAAATAGAACGATTTGGACAGCCCGAAAATAATCTCAGACTTGTTCGATGTCGATAGAACATCAATTTATCGTCATTTGAAAAATATATTTGAGACTGGTGAGCTCGATGAAAAAGTGGTTAGTGCAGAAATTCCACATACCACTCGACACGGTGAAATGGAAGGAAAAACACATGTATTATAACTTAGATGCTATTATCTCAACTTTCAGTTAATTCTTCCAGTTCTATTCACTTGATTTACTTTACCTTATCACAAATTTTTGCGGCAGTTTTACGGCAAGTACCTCAACAAGCCTATATAACGGAAAGCCTATTATTAAAGAATGTCGTAAGCTTTACTAGCTCGTATTTTATAGAACTCATCATGCCTAGTATGTCAAATGGTTACTTCAAAAAAGTAAAGCCACGTGTATGAATGCCCAAACAGGGCTTAATTACGTAATTTTCTTTAGTTTTCGTACTGCAAACTTTCTTGTATTCTCGTAGCTGTCATGCAAACATTCTTCTAGAATCTCTTGGGGGAGAACTTTTCTCTTGGACATTCCTTGAATCAGAGTATGACGACAATATGAACACAGTGTTTGTCTATATATGTAGATATATACGGAGGGATTAACTTTAACTGATCGATTATCTAATAAATCCTCAACGCACATAAAGACACCATGCCATTCGCCTTCATCATATGATACTGTCAGACTTTGAATGCCTTCGAGTAGCACAGTTTCATCCTCAGACTTATAACAATAACATAGGAGACTTAGAGCATTTGCGAGTTCCTTCTTTTGTTTAAGAAGATTTATTACGAAGTCGTGAATCCTATCTGATGGTAAATGCTGCATCATCTCAAAAGCAATATCTCGTATTGATTGATTATCACTTTCGGCAAGTTCGAAAATATACTGCTCATCCAATGGGAAACAAACCTTCCTAAAAGTCCAGAGCAATTCTACCTTTATTTCTAGATTTGTTTCTTCGATAGAGTATTTCGCTAATTTTATCAAATCATCCTCTGATGCATTTTTCGCAAAACGAAGTGCAAGCCCACGGCTACGCTTTTCTCTTGATGATTTAATCAGTTCTTCTAATGTTGGTGAATCGATACTTTGTCTATTTTGAATCGTGCTGTGTGATACGGAGTTTAGAAAAGCTTTTACATAATCAGATTTAATCGCATTGTTTTGCAAAAATGTATCGACACGTTTATCCCCAAACTTATTTTTCGCGTTTGAATAAAACCAATCCATATCCACAGTATCACGTTTTCTTAATGAATACTCGCCAAGTTGTTTTACAATGCACTTGAATGCAGGAAATCCATCTAGGGATGTTAGCCATACACAAAGCCATTCAAAGTTTTCCTTTTCTAAACGATTGACGCGATGTGAAAGAAATCCGAATGTTGTATTATATTTTTCATATAATGATTCCCTTGCTCTAACGCTACCATCGACTGAAAAAAGATATAAAATCTCGCACAACTGATCGAATAACCATCTATCTAGATTCTTTTGCATAAACTTTTGGATTATTGCCTCTTCAAAAAAGCCCCTATCTTCGAACAGACAAATTGCATTATATAAAAAGATTCCACGCCCGCCTTCACATTGCATGTCATAGCAAGTGTTATGGAGACAAGACCATAAGACAATATCCTTGTATTTTTCACGATTATTACTCTCTTTTAACTCGATATATGAGTTACCTAGTCCTCGTTTGAAAGCCTCTTTAAATTGAGTTTTTGTTAGTTTTCTTTCCTTCAATTAGTGATCTCCTTTACTATTCCGAGTTGCTACATCCTACCCATAGGATTCTTGGCTAAACTCCTCTGCTCTTATTAAGCCATTCTTCATTGTTCCAAAGTACAGGTAATGCTCCCAGTGATTGAATATGTAACTGAGTGTCATTTGAATGCAAAAAAGCGAGCAACTTCTTTTGATTTCCGACAAGTAATTTCCAAGAATTATTTTGGATAATGTCAAGCACATGATACGCAGTATCTTTATCTCGTACATTGAATTTGTCGAAGTTCTTGAAGACAAGCACAAAGCCTTCACCACTAGGGACGATATCGGAAAGGCAATCATTAAAAGCGTCTAGATTTTTTCCGTAATAATCTGGGAAATCAAGAGTACTACCTATTTCCAAAAGACAACTGTTCTTATCCCAAGATTCACAATCAAAGAGATATACATCAAATCCTTCTTCTCTTATATGTTCAACGTATTTTTCTAATATGCTTTGTCTCCAAAACATAACGATAGAACCATTCATCATCAACGTCTTCCATAATACTTCTCGTTCCATCTATCTGACCCCCAAACAACTTTCATCAGAACAAGAACTAAATCCATTGTACCATATGTTGGTATCCCCCTTTTCGTATCGATAAAATTTTCGCGTCTGGTTGCTGAGCAGATGTTTACTGCCCGAAATTGATAAAAGTGACATTCATTTAGCTGTAAACCACCTCCGAGCATCCTAACCCTCCGACTCCCGCTCCCTTGTGAAGAAAAAATGCCCTCTCAATGAAGAGAGGGCATTCCCACATTAACTTCTCATTCGTTATTTCCGTTCCAAACTAATAGTGAACAGCATTCCACATGAGCCGTATGCGGGAACATATCCACCGGCTGCACCTCAACCACTTGGTACCCGCCATCCGCGAGGATACGCAAGTCGCGCGCCAGTGTCGATGGATTGCACGACACGTACACGATGCGCTCTGGGCGCATCTCCAGCATCGTATCCAGCAGCGCCTGGTCGCAGCCCTTGCGCGGCGGATCGACAACGATAACGTCAGCCGTCTCGCCCTGCTCCTGCCAGCGCGGCATCACTTCCTCCGCCGCACCTACGGCGAACTCCGCGTTCTGGATGCCGTTAATCTCGGCATTACGACGAGCGTCGTCGATCGCTTCCTCCACGATCTCCACGCCAAGCACCCGCTTCGCGCGCTGCGCAAGGAACAACGAGATCGTGCCGATGCCGCAATACGCATCGATTACCGTCTCTTTGCCCGTCAAACCGGCGTACTCGACCGCTTTCTCGTACAGAACTTCCGTCTGCACCGGATTGACTTGGTAAAATGACCGCGCCGAAATTTCAAACTTGATATCTCCGATATAATCGGTAATATATTCAGATCCCCATAACAAACGGGTCTTATCACCCAAAATAACATTCGTCTGCTTGTTGTTAATATTTTGACATACACTTTTTAATTGCGGCAAAGCTTTAACCAAGTCTTCTACAAATTCCTCCTGCTGCGGAATACGCTTCCCGTTGGTCACTAGCGTGATCATCAGCTCATTCGTACGGAAACCGATCCGCATGACAACATGGCGCAGCAAGCCAGTATGCGACTCCTCGTTGTACGGCTGAATGCCGTGTTTACGCGCAAGCTCCTTCACGACACGCATCGCTTCATCATGCACTTCGTGCTGAATCAGGCTCACATCCGTATCCATAATTCGATGGCTAGCTTTAGCATAATACCCGCCGATCAGACCGCCAGTCCGCTCGTTTTGGCCGATTGGCATTTGACTCTTGTTACGATAACGCCAAGGGTTGTCCATACCAATAGTCGGCAGCACCTTGACTTGTGTTTCACCAATAGCAGAACCCGCATTTGCAGCTCTAGTTGCCCCATCATCCGCCTGCTCCACTCCAAATTTTCCGATGCGCTCCAATACATCCACAACATGCTGACGCTTCCAGCGTAGTTGCTCGTCATAAGCCAGATGCTGAAGCTGGCAGCCGCCATAATAATGAGCAGGATGCTCCGTCTCCACACGGTAGGGACTATCCACCACACGTTCCAGCACTTTGGCGAAGCCGTACTGCTTCTTCACCTTCAGCACAAGAGCGCGTACTTTTTCGCCTGGCAGCGCATTTTGCACAAACAATGTAAATCCTTCTACCCGACCAACTCCTTCTGCCTCATGGGTCAAGCCGATAATATCCAGTACAACCTCATCGTTTTTCTGTACAGGCGCGGTTGATACAGCAGCCACTGCATTCGTGCGGCCTTTTCCCGATCCTCTACGCTTGCTGTTCTTGCTTCGTTTGTTATCTTGTTTATTCATCTTATTCCTCCATCTGTATATGTTCCTATTCAATCGGCATACATCCATTGTTGATCCATCACAAATAGCAATATCCTTTAAAAACCTTGCTATTATTAGCTAAAAACCCAGCTCTTCTATAACCAGTTCGCTAGTATGCGTGCCTGCACTCTATTCAGGTTTAATCGCGGTTTCACTCTTCTCTTCTATCCTATCCGCGTACCTTAAATCCGATCTTTTCAATCGCCACAATCCTGACAATCCTCACTGTTCGTATATCGACCTGTGTATGGTGTTTATAACCTGTGCGCAATCGTCATGTAATATCCGTCCGTTTACATCAATAGACTGCCAACCTGAATTTTAGCTGTGCATAACTGAGTTTTCAGGCGTAATCCAACATTTCTATCCACAACTTCATACCCGTAAAATGTAATCCTCGCACACAAATCCAGCCACAACGTGTAAACTTCACTTTCATTTCTATGAATTTCTATCTTTCCAACTGGATACCTGTGTATGCTGGGTGTAACTTGTGTATATTTAATGGATGAATGTTGATATCCCGTTTACCGAGTCTTACCGACGAAATCAGAATCCCCCTTAACATCAACAAAACGGCCCGTCTCGTCCTGCTGGCCTACCTAAATGAAGAGACCTATTTCACAGCGAAACCGACCGCCTTATTCAGCTAAAACCATCGAAATACAAGCGCACTGCCCTATAACACACCCTGTCGGATACATAACAGAAGACGCGTAGCCCCCGCTCACGCGCCTATACGATCAAGCTTATACCATTACCATTCATCATATCTTTAGCTTTAACCACGCAGCAGCAGTTCACTACCTCATCTAATCCATCACTCGTTAAATAAAGGCGTCACACCCATATGAGATGAACTTAGCGATACGTCGACTCCCCTGATAGATCGGCATAAATATGCAAATGACGTGGCAGCATCTCAAACACAGCCGGCAGCGTGCCGCCATATTCGCCATCCAGATTCAACTGGACATAGTCAGAAGACGTCACTTCAATACGCTTCGACTGAATATGAATGACGTGCGGATCATTGACGTGCTCACCTCGCAAAGCCATACTCGCAAGACGAATCAGCTCCGCAATATTACATTTTTTCAGCATAATAACGTCAAATAAACCGTCGTCTATCGACGCACCTGGCGCCAGCTTCTCAAACCCACCAACCGAGTTCGTATTCGTAATTAAAAACAGCATAAACTCATCATGAAACTCACCGTGACCGTCAATCTTCAGCTTCAATTCAGTTGGGCGAAGCTGAAAGATCATCTTCTCCAGCCCCTTCATATAATAAGCCAACTGCCCGATCATCGTCTTAAGCCTGCTTGGCACCTCATAGGTCAGTTCAGTTAATGAGCCGCCGCCTGCAATATTAATGAAATGTGTATCGTTCGCACGCCCTACATCTACAGCGCGTGTCTCCTGACGAATGATAAGGTCACAGGCGTCCTCCCAATTGCGTGGGATACCAAGTGCGCGCGCAAAGTCATTGGTCGTCCCCAACGGGATAATACCAAGTGGTGGCCGGTGCTCCTTAATAGCCATACCGTTAATGACTTCATTAATCGTACCATCGCCCCCGGCAGCGATAATAAGATCATAACCCCGATCAATCGCATCCGCCGCACTTCGGCTCGCATCACCTTCGCCCTCAGTCGCATGGGTCGTCGTCTCGATACCAGCAGCATCCAGCCTTTGCAAAATATCTGCCAGCTTCTTCTTACCTTCCTCACGTCCGGAAGTTGGATTATAAATCAGCCTTGCTCTTTTTATCATGTATCCTTCACCCATTTACAATCTATTCATAAGTACGTCATCCCACAACCTGCGGCATCGTCAATAAGTAGAGACGGTCCCGTACTAATAGCCATCCATCAAGCATATGATCAATCCCTCTTAACGTATGGCTAGTCCATCTTATTAAGTTTAACCGTTTAGGCCGCAATTTCAAACCCTCATATTAAAAAAGGATCATCTCATCTTCCCCACAACTGACATGCTATCGATATCCACAGCTAATTAACGTCTTATAAATAGCTCGGATTAGAGATAACGAATTAACGGGACAGTATTCGTCTAGCCTCCTGCTCTAACCAAACCGTCAGTGCAGGATGAGGGAGCAGCGTCTGCCCGTCGTACAACAATGCACAACTATCTGCTTCTAACTCAGCATCCCCACGCTGAGTGCCTCTTTCTAACACAAAAGACCTAGATTCCTGTCCGACAACCCCATAATTAGGCATAACAGCTGCTAGCCGTTCAGGGATGACTTTCGTAGTAAAGTATCCTCGGCTTAAAAAAATGGGAACTACCGCCACTCGCCCCAGAGCCGTATCCGCTCTGCTTGCAGACAGCAATGATTGCATCTCCTGTACACGTCCAGCAACATCATCGCAGCAGAGTAATGCATGTCCAGCCGCTGTACACCAATTCCGCGCTTTCAATTGTTGAGCCATCCTTGTTAGCCCGTCCCGCCATCGTGTCTGAAACGGCTCATGAGGACTGCCATGTGCAATCAGCATAACGGCGTCCCGTGCTCCATCCACTTCCATTGCACGCAGCCGTGCAGCTATCATTGCATATACGGAATCATGTTCATCAAGAGGCACACCATATACAATATCGGCGTGTACCCTAAACCGCTCCAGATCAGATTCGCACAACGGCTCTTCCTTCACACCAAGTGCCCACGCGATCTCATCGACGTGGGTACTTCCTGATGACACAAACAAAGGGACGACTCCAATCTGCTCGACGCCCTGTGACTCTAGCTCATCTACGCCGTCCTGTATGCTCCGGTTCGGAACGCACTCCAAAAAAGAAGAAGCGACCGGCAGGCCCTCCGGCCATACTGCCTTATCAATCGCTTCATCCACTAATGTGACCCAAGCTTCGTCCCTTGAGCCGTGGCTAATAATCAATAGCCCCTGCTTCATCTTAACGTCCAAGACGCTCCAGCGCCATCTTGTATCCATCGTTGCCGTAATTCAAGCAACGCTTAACACGGGAGATTGTCGCCGTGCTTGCTCCCGTCTCTGCTTCAATCTGGTTATAAGTGCAGCCCTTACCGAGCATCCGTGCTACTTCCAGACGCTGAGACAAAGATTGTATCTCATTAACGGTGCACAGATCATCAAAAAATATATAAGCTTCTTCCAATGATTCCAACGTTAAGATGGATTCAAATAATTGATCAATCGATTTATCGTTTAACTTTTTCAGTTGCAAACAGATCCACTCCTACAGGTTCTCATGTACACTCATTGTACTTCCTTTATCCAACCTTTTCAAGCAGTACAGTAGTTTCGCGTTAACGAACTGCCGTATCCGATAGCGCTTACAATTCGATTAGGCGTTCGCCCACGGGCGAAAGTCCACACGAGTTGTTCGCCTACGACATACAGTATAGCAAACAGGGGCATTTGCCAACCCCTAATTTGCATATATGAAGGGTGATTCTATGAACACGCCTAAAGAGCTCATGTCCGTGCCGAGCTTACACATACCGAATGCACAGCAGCAGAACCATCATAATGGGAGCGCTACTCAGGCTAATTCTTCCCCCCGCTCCTTGTCTCTGACGCCGCATTCACAGCGCTCCACGGCATATCCTCCTGCCTCACCCGTCAAGGGGGCCGGATACAAAGTTTCCTATCGCAACAGTGAGGAACAAGCCGTTACGACCTCTGGGCTAACCCCTCACAACCCTAGCTCCAATGCAGTCGTACCGTATCAAGCACCTGTTACGCCCGTCGCCACCGCTGCCGCCGCTACCTCCAAAAGCGGATTTAACATCGGCGACTTAAAGGGCATTTTTGACCGAATGGGTGGTGTTGAAGGCATTGTTTCCACGATGGGCAAAGTACAAAAAGTGATGCAGAGTGTGCAGCAGTTTGCGCCAATGGCCAAAATGCTAGTCGGTGTCTTCGGCAAGTCCAAAAACAAGGATAACGAAGACGAAGAATACTTCTATAAGCCAACACGTCGCCGCAGACGGAGACGTCCAGCCAACACTGGGCGCACACCTAGACGTCGCAGGCAAGCTCCAAGACGAACCAGCAGAACTAAAAACCGACCTTCACGCCCCTTGCGGCCAACACGTTAAGTGCTTGATCACATTTCCAACCGCCAAGCCCCGAACATCAAAAAAGAGCCGATCCTCTGAGCTGCACCCCAATTGTTAGACACACTTAACAATTGGAGGTGCAGTTTTTACATGGCCAAATATTCATATGGAGACAAATTAGAAGCTGTCTTGGAATACTTAAAGGGAAAGAAATCTTACCGAACAATAGCAGATGAACGAAATATGAGCAGTGCACCAATAAAACGATGGGTAGCTCGATTTAAAGAACATGGAGTGGCTGGGCTTATATCAACCTATACAAATCACGATGTTCAATTTAAAATGGATGTACTCTATTATATGAAAGAGCATGGGGCATCTGTTAACGAGACAGCAACACGATTTAACCTATCTACTGATGCGACTATCCTTAGGTGGATAAAGCAATACGAAGCAGGTGGAATGAGCGCCCTGATATCAAAGAAGAAGGGGCGTCCATCAGTGAAAAAAGAAACATCAGTGAATAAACAAACAAAGAAGAGAGTCCTAGTTGACGGATCATTAGAAGCCTTACAGGAAGAAGTAAAGCGCTTGAGAATGGAGAACTCCTACTTAAAAAAGTTGAATACCTTAGTTCAAAACAAGGAAAAGTTACAAAGCAAGACAAAGCTAAAGTAATATTTGAGCTAAGGACAGAATTTCCGATCAACGCACTATTACAACTAGCCAAGCTGCCCCGCAGCACGTATTACTATTGGTTAAAGATATTGGAACGTCCAGATAAAGATACAGCTATTAAAGCCCTTATTGCGGCCGTGTACCATGAACACAAGGGGCGCTATAGTTATCGTCGTATTACACTAGAATTACGCAATCAGGGACATTCCGTAAACCATAAAAGGGTACAACGCATCATGGCAGAACTCGGATTGAAGAGTATCGTTAGAATGAAGAAATATCGTTCGTATAAAGGTCATTTAGGTAAAGTTGCACCTAATATCATAGAAAGAGATTTTCAGGCTACTAAGCCAAATGAAAAATGGGTAACGGATATTACAGAGTTTAAGTTGTTTGGTGAGAAGCTTTATTTGTCGCCAATTCTGGACTTGTATAACGGGGAGATTATCACCTATACAATTGATTCTCGTCCAGTCTATACCCTTGTCTCAACGATGCTAGAGCAGGCATTTAAGCGTCTACACAACGAGGATACACTGCTGATCCATTCTGACCAAGGATGGCATTATCAAATGGCACAGTATCGGGATGCGCTACAAGAACGAGGGATAACGCAAAGTATGTCACGTAAGGGAAACTGTTATGACAATGCCGTTATGGAAAGCTTCTTCGGCATCTTAAAATCAGAGTTCTTATATATAGAGGAATTTGAATCAATTGAGCAATTCAAAGAAGAATTAGTAGCTTATATCAAATACTACAATCACAAGCGGATAAAGGTAAAATTAAAAGGCATGAGTCCGGTACAGTACCGAACACATGCCTTAGATGCCGCCTAACTATAAAGTCTAACTTTTCGGGGTCAGTTCACTCCGAGGACGGCTCTTTCTCATCACTCGCACAATAAGCAAGTATGAGCAGCATCATATCTTAATAGAAAATGAAATCGATAATCTTGAATATTACAGCAGCCAATAACGCACAGATTGGAATCGTAATAAACCAAGCGATCACAATACGTCCCGCAACTCCCCATTTTACAGCGGAGAAACGCTTGGCTGACCCAACACCGAGGATAGCTGACGTAATGGCATGCGTTGTACTTGTTGGCAAATGAGTTAACGTAGCAGACAAAATAACGGTAGCAGACGTCAAGTCCGCTGCAAAACCATTGATAGGCTCGATCTTAAAGATTTTGGTGCCCATTGTCTTAATGATTTTCCAGCCGCCAATAGATGTACCTAAGGCCATCGCTGTTGCCGCTGCAATCTTAACCCACGTCTGCACTTCCATATCTGTCTGGAAGCCAGCTGTAACTAGTGCAAACGTAATGATACCCATCGCCTTCTGTGCATCGTTAGTCCCGTGAGAGAACGATTGGAAAGCAGCTGTAATAACCTGACAAGTACGGAAGCCCTTATTAACAGAATGCGGGCTCTTGTTGGCGAATATCCACTTGAGGATAGTCATCAAAATATAACCGCCTACAAAAGCAATAATAGGCGAGAAGATTAGCGCTAATACAATGCTTTTGAAGCCGCCTACATTAAGTCCTTCCATCCCGGCTCCGGCAAATACACCGCCTGCCAACGCGCCAATCAGCGCATGTGAAGAAGAAGAAGGAATCCCGAACCACCATGTAACGAGGTTCCAAATAATCGCCGCAATCAAAGTCGCTGCTACAATTTCCAGGCCGTTCGTTAACGTCGCAGGGTCTGCTACGCTGCCCCCGATCGTCTTGGCAACGCCTGTAAACGTAAGTGCACCGATAAAGTTCATTACGGAAGCCATAATAATAGCTGTACGCGGCTTTAAAGCTCTTGTCGACACTGATGTAGCGATTGCATTTGCCGTATCATGGAATCCATTAATAAAGTCAAACGCAAGTGCCAGGAAAATAACGATCCCGATAACTAATAATGACGTATCCATACGAATATCTTGCACAGAAGCTTGCTAGGAACGTCTGCGCAATTCCCTTAACCCCCTTCAATCCTTGAGCTGTCTTCAGCCGATAACAACTTTAGGAATTACGCATCACGATCGTTTCAAGCATATCAGCAACATCTTCACAGCTATCCGTAGTCTGCTCCAGACGTTCATAGATTTCCTTACGTTTAATAAGATCAATTGGATCTTTAATGTTTGCGAACAACGCCTTCACGCCAGAGCGGAGCAATGCGTCCCCTTCGTTTTCCAGATCATTTAACTTAATGCTGTATTCACGAATAGCAAGCAATTTCTTCTGCGACAACAGACGAATCGCCTTTTGAATCTCGTACGTGCTTCGTTTCAGCACATCCGCAAATTGGACTACAATTTCATCACGTTCAAACATTTGGTACATTTCAAAGCGGGAAGCACTCGCTTCCATACCGTCCAATACATCGTCCAACGCCGTCGTAAGTGACATGATGTCTTCTCGTTCAATCGGCGTAATAAAGGTTTTGTTCAATTCCGTAATGATGGTGTGCGTGAAACCGTCACATTTGTGTTCCAAATCCTTCATTTCCTTCACAAACGCGGAAACATTACTCAGATCTTCGACACCTTTTGCAAACGTTTCAGCCGCCGTAACGAGCGTATCCGCCATGTTTTGCAGCGTTTCAAAAAACACGTCCTTCTTCTTGAACATTCTGAAATCTCCTTTGCAACCTAATTGCGTGTGCTGTAAACTTTTCAAGCCTTACATATCTTATCACAAAAAAGGCGTCGTTTGTAAATAAATCGTAAACGTAAAATGTAACATTTCGCGGCAATTCTCACGAACATATGTTACATTTTTTAATTTTTTCGACAAATTTCGATTTGTTATAACAATTTTATCCTATTCGCTCCATTTCACGTGTGCTTCCTTCGCCTCTAAGCTTGGTACAATCAGAATATGGGTGACACCTGAATGTAGGGGAATAACTTGCCCCTCCAGTTGAAATTGGATCGGTCCAGCCGCTTGACGTACCCACTTGCCCGCTGCCGCTCGTCCATGGCGAAACCAGATTGCTTTCCCACCAGTGGTCACATCAACACTCAGTCTGCCCGCCTGATCCAATACTTGATGCTTTGCTTCAACTGCAAGCACGTTTACAGTTCGTAATGCTTCGTTGTTTTCCTTATCGACATGCGGCTTGCCTGCCACATATCGGATATAGTTTCCGCGATTAGCGTCATATTGATACTCCACCAGCTCTGAATTTTTTAACAAAGCGATTGTAATCTTGCCAGCCGCTTCCGTTTGGTATGCAATAGCGGTATGCTCGGCCTGTCCCACAGCAGCAAAAGACATGGCAGGGATCGCTTCTGTCAGCTCATACTTCTTCTTTGCGATCCCCTGCTCCAATTTAATGAGACTCGTGTATAAATTATGAGGCGCCTTCCTGCTTTTGTCCCGCCAAAAATAGGAGCCCGCATTCGAAATTTCGTCCAAATAAGGCTTATGCTGTTGTTGAAGTATACGATAACCATCAGGACTCCCACCAGCATGAACTAACACTGCTTTATAGCTCTCACCAAGCTCAATCAAATAAGGACGGATACTTCTGACAGGGCCAATGGTGCCCGCATATTGATTTTGACTCTGATAAATGGCAACAAGTCGCGAAATGCCGCCCTCCGCCAACACTTCGATTAACACGTCCGCGTAAGATAAACCTGACTGTGGCCGCGCAGCCTTGTAATTATTCACCATCACAGCAATCGGACGTTGCTGAATCGCTTGTTCAGGAGTCGGCAATCCTGTAAATGGCGCCTGCACCTGCTGTGGCTCCCTCTTTTCTTGCTCAGGTACAATTATTGCCTCTTGAATAGGTTTGTCTGACACCACTTGATTCTGAACAGGAGCAGATTGCGTGCAAGCGGTTACAATGGTAAAGGACAGTAGTAATACAAGTAGACAAGCTTGGCTACGAAGGAAGGACGGTTCATGCATCGATGGGATGACCTCCTGCTCGACTAGATTATTTTAACATTAGGATGACCTCCTGCTCGACTAGATTATTTTAACATTATTATCCATCATCCTTATTCAAAAGTCCAATCCTCTGCGCTTCTGTAGGAGTCTAAAACAAACATTTGTTATTCACAAAAAAACAATAAGCGAAGCCATCGCTGCCCTTGTCAGGTGCGCATGTACTTCGCTTCGTATGAACGGTATGAACTATAGCCTTGTTTGTGTCTGCCTTGACCTGGTTAAATGCTCCAATGTGCCCATTGCTGCTGACGGCGCTCCCAATGTTGAAGCCATTCTATTGTACGATCATATACCGCTTCACGGTGGCTGCCGTTCGAATAAGTGTGATCCGCTTGGAACACAATCTCTTTGTCACACTGGCCATCACTACGCATCCAGAACAACTTCTGATACAAGAACGAATAGTCTGCTGGAATGACATCATCCGATGTGCCGTGAATCAGCAATACATCCCCTTGAAACTTTACAGCCTCCTGGAAGGGCTGGTGTTTGCCAAGGGAATCGAAATATTCTGGTGTAAAATGATACCCTAAGTATTCGGTCTTGCCGTTTTTAACGGACTCGTCATAACGATTCCGACCAACGATGTTGACGATGTCATTAAAGGGGTAGGCTACTGGTGACCATAATACTAGCCGTTTAATGCGTTGATCTTTTACCGCTGTTAACAAGGCTACTGCACCGCCCAGGCTATGTCCAATCAGCGTTACCCGTTGAGGATCTACATCTCCACAAGCGAGGGCATAATCGAGAACGGCCTGAGTCTGCTCAATCATAGCGTCGATTCCCAGTTTACCGTACTCGCCAGAGCTTTCGCCACAGCCCGCATAGTCAAACCGCAGCACGATGTGACCTTCCGCCGTCAGACGTCTCGCGGCGTTTACGAATAAACGGTCAACTCCGATGCGGCTGCCCACAAAGCCATGACAAATAACCGTTAAAGGTACCCTTTTGCATGATTTCTCCTCAGATCGGGATTCAAAAGGCGTACGCTCAACAGGATAATGGATCGAAGCTGCGATCCGCTCATGCTGCCACTTTATTTCCACAAACCGTTCCATTGTCATTCCCCCGCTTCTATTCATCATTTCTTATATATTTTAAAATCTTATAATTCCGATTAATTTACTTGTATTTATGTTAATTTGGATTTTATCATCGTATCCATGTAATGTCAACCCTTCTCCCGCCCACTAAAAGGAACCACCCAATATTTCTTACTCTTCGAATTGGTTTGTTCTCTATCGACAGAAAAAGGGCTACAGCATCAACTGCCGCGCCCTTTTCCCTAATAATAATCTATGTTGCACTGTTGCTGTCCTTGAACTGCTGTACGAGATTACGTAGTTATTTCAACTCATAATCCAAATTGTCCACATGAAATCCGTAGGATTGGTTAATCATCATGTTTGTCGCCTTGGCGCCACGCTCAACTGGACAAGCGTCGCCTACACACTCGTTGTCATCGGAGTCTTGCAGCGATTCAGAACCCGCATTCAATTGTGCTGGCAAGCTGTTTTGGTCATCACCATTTGTGATCACCCATGCATTCACTTCATCCATCCCTCGTGCATGCTCCTGATTCAAATATTGCTTCGTCAATCCATCCGACGGATAGGATGATTGTTGGTCAAACATTAACAGGCCCTCCAATCTTGTACGGCACCGCAGCATCAGATGTATGAACTCCACTCACTACTAGTGCCCTGCTGCGGGTATTACCGCTCTTGATGTCGTTTCAACATAGTATGAGAGAGTTGTCGTCAGGTTATTCCTTCGTTTACAAAAATGTGATCCCTATTTGCACATCCTCTAAAAGGACTCACGCTAAGTCGACAGACGCAAAAAAATAAAGACTTGCCTCTTCTCCTCTAAGAGATGAAGCAAGTCTTTCTTATTATCGTGTTACAGTATTAAACTAACGTGCCCGTTAAAGCTTTGCCAGCAATATCCGTGCGATAATACATGCCGTCAAACGAGATCTCCTTCACCGCTGCATAAGCGGCAGCCTGTGCGGCCTTCACATCCTGGCCACGCCCTACAATACCTAACACACGGCCACCATTTGTAACGATGTTACCCGCTTCGTTACTTGCCGTGCCTGCATGGAACACTAACGCCTTCTGCCCCACATTTGCTAGTCCCGTAATGACGTCGCCTTTACGATAAGTACCTGGGTAACCTTCAGACGCAACGGTTACACATACAGCCGCATCATCGCTCCACTCCAGTTGGATGTTATGCAGCGTTCCCTTCACTACTGCTTCAAATACTTCAACGATGTCTGTCTTCAAGCGAGGCAATACGACCTGCGTCTCGGGATCACCAAAACGTGCATTAAACTCCACCACTTTCGGCTGTCCCTCCGGTGTAATCATGAGCCCTGCAAACAACAAACCTTTAAAGGTTCTGCCTTCTTGCACCATCGCTCTTGCTGTCGGCTCAATAATCGTCTTTAATGCCTCTTCAACGACAGACGCATCGATATGTGGGACTGGACTATAAGTTCCCATGCCCCCAGTGTTTGGACCTTGATCCCCATCAAAAATCGGCTTATGATCCTGGGCTGGTACACAGGCACGTACGGTCTCTCCATCTACAAAGGCCAAAATCGATATCTCCTGCCCTTGCATAAACTCTTCAATAACAATTCGATTGCCGGACTTGCCAAATTTCTTGTCCACCATCGTCTCGTGCAGCGCCGCTTCTGCTTCCGCCAACGTATGCGCGATGATGACACCTTTGCCTGCTGCAAGCCCATCGGCCTTAATTACCGTTGGCATCGGTTGGCTGCGTACATAACGGAGCGCAAGCTCCACATCGTCAAAAGTTTCGTAGGCAGCAGTTGGAATATTGTATTTGCGCAGTAAATGCTTCATAAATACTTTACTACCTTCAATCTCAGCTGCCGCTTTGTTCGGACCAAATACGTTTAGACCGTAACTTTGCAGCACATCTACAATCCCATCCGCAAGCGGATCATCTGGCCCAACCACGATAAGATCTATTTCATGCTCATTTGCATATTTTGCAATAGCTTCAAATTCATTCACCGCAAGCGGCACACACGTTGCTAATTCGGCGATACCCGCATTTCCCGGAGCGCACACAACCTCCGACACTTTGCTGCTTTGGCGAAGTGACCATACTAGAGCATGTTCACGGCCTCCGCCGCCAATGACCATTACTTTCATTCTTGTCGCCTCCACCTTAAAGTTAATGATGCCCTGTCGTTGTAATTGATCTTGCAATTGAGCCGTTCGAGCAGCGA
The DNA here is from genome assembly GCF_000425125.1 of Paenibacillus taiwanensis DSM 18679. Lineage (GTDB taxonomy): Bacteria > Bacillota > Bacilli > Paenibacillales > Paenibacillaceae > Paenibacillus_B > Paenibacillus_B taiwanensis. The sequence continues at coordinate 20,952 of NZ_AULE01000028.1, read as the reverse complement.
GCTTAATTAACGTATATTAATGTTTAAAATGACGAATGCCTGTAAGCACCATCGCCATATCGTGTTCGTTTGCCACTTGCACTGACTCTTCGTCACGAATGGAGCCGCCAGGCTGAATAACGGCCACAATTCCCGCTTCTGCCGCAAGCTTCAACGTATCTCCCATCGGGAAGAAAGCATCCGACGCGAGCACGGCTCCACGTGCGTGCTCCCCTGCTTGTTCAATCGCGATTCGTGCAGCGCCAACACGATTCATTTGACCTGCCCCAACGCCTACCGTCATGCCGTCCTTAACGAGTACAATCGCATTGGATTTCACATGCTTTACAACGTTCCAGCCTAGACGCAACTGCTCCAACTCTTCTGCCGAAGGCACACGCTTCGTCACGGTTTGCAGCTGATCAGCCTCTAAACGATGCACATCCGTCTCCTGAATAAGCAAGCCGCCATCAATCGAGGTGAGCTGCCAAGCGGCGCTGTTTCTTGACGCGGAAGGCGCTATACCTGTGCGAAGCAAGCGAATGTTTTTCTTTTGGGACAGAATCTCAAGTGCCTCCGTCGTAAATTCTGGCGCGATCACGATCTCCAAGAAGATCTCACTTAATAACTGCGCTGTGTCCGCATCAATAGGCCGATTCGCAGCTACGATGCCGCCAAAGATCGACGTTGGATCAGAAGCGTACGCCTTGCGATAAGCTTCATATATACTTTCGCCGATTCCAACGCCGCAAGGATTCATATGTTTGACCGCTACAACTGCCGGTCCTTCAAATTCACTCACAATGGCTAATGCCGCATTCGCATCATTAATGTTATTATAGGATAACTCCTTGCCGTGCAGTTGTTCGGCCGTTGGCAAGCTGCCTTGAGAAGCAAGCGGTTCACGATAAAAAGCAGCCTGCTGATGTGGATTCTCTCCATAACGCAGCGACTGAACCTTCTCATAAGTGACCGTTAATTGTTCAGGGAAAGTCTCGCCAACCTGTTCATTGAGATAACCCGCAATGACCGCATCATATGCAGCGGTATGACGGAACACCTTTGCAGCCAACTGTTTGCGTGTCTCCAGTGTGGTATCTCCTGTCGCCTGTACTTCTTCAATGATTCGACCGTAGTCAGCAGCATCAACGACCACAGTTACAAAAGCATGGTTTTTTGCAGCCGAGCGCAGCATAGTAGGCCCGCCGATATCGATATTTTCAATCGCGTCCTCATACGTTACGTCTGATTTACTAATGGTTTGCTTAAACGGGTATAAATTAACAACGACGAGGTCAATGTAAGACAAGCCCAGTTCCTGCATTTGCGCTTGATGCTCCGCATTGTCACGTACCGCGAGCAATCCACTGTGAACCGCAGGGTGGAGCGTCTTGACACGGCCGTCCATAATTTCAGGAAAACCAGTAACGTCAGAAATCCCGATTACAGGTACGCCAGCTTGCTCCAGCAGTGTCTTTGTTCCCCCTGTTGAAATCAGTTCAACGCCTGCCTTTGCCAACGCCTCTGCCAACTCTACAATTCCAGTCTTGTCCGATACGCTGATTAATGCTCTCTTCATCGACATCATGTTCTCTCCCTTAAGTGTAATTAGGATTAACTCTGCTGCATCGTTGCGCTTGCTCTATTATGCAAGAAATATAATGTAAGTCAGTTATTTATCAAGTTATTTCGACTAATTCTACTGCTTCAGCCGTTTATTCCATTTATGCCGTTGGATGCCGCTTTTACTGATTCTACTGCATCCGCTGTAAGTCGACTCGAATTGGCGCTAATCTGCCTGCAAGGACATCGCGAATAACGGCTGGATACAGTTCATGTTCAATCGCATGAATACGTGCAGACAACGATGGCTCCGAGTCACCTGCATTTACCTGTACAGCTTGCTGTGCCAGAATTGGCCCTGTGTCCATTCCTTCGTCTACCAAATGTACCGTAACTCCTGTTACACGTACTCCATAGTCGAGCGCTTGCCTAACGGCATGAAGTCCAGGGAACGACGGCAGCAACGAGGGATGGATGTTCATCATTTTTCCAGGATAAGCCTTTAGCAGTACAGGTGTAATGATACGCATATAACCTGCCAGCACAATCCATTCAACACCTTCCGCTTGAAGCCGCTGAAGCACATCTTGCTCGTACAATTCCCGAGTTCCATATTGCTTTGGCGTAAAGACAGCTGTCTGAATACCTGCCGCCTTAGCCCGTTCCAACACATACGCCCCCGGCTTATCACAGACCAGTAAAGCAATGACAGCTCCGAAATGTTCCGGATCAGCCTGAGCCGCATCCACGATCGCTTGAAAATTTGAACCAGAACCAGAAGCAAAAATCGCAATTCGAGGAAGCGGCTTATCCGAAGCTGAAGCCCCTTCAGTTGAAGGAGCCTCATGTTCACCGCTCATCGAGACGTTTTTCGAGCGCATCATAGCCCCGCTCCTGGAATAAGCACACAACGGCTGCCTTCCTGCACAGTGCCAATTCGATACACCGTCTCACCACTAGCGTTAAGGGAAGCTATAGCGGCCTCTGCATCTTCTTCTGCAACAACGATGACCATACCAATTCCCATATTAAATGTCGTAAACAGCTCTTCTGTCGTTAATCCGCCAACTTGCTCCATATGGCTAAAAATAGGCAGGATTGGCCAAGAACCGTAATCAATTTGAACCGCTGTACCTTCCGGCAGAACACGAGGAATATTCTCCAGGAAGCCACCGCCCGTAATATGTGCAGCACCCTTTACGCGTACTTGCTCCATTAAGCTAAGCATCGGTTTGACATAAATGCGAGTAGGCGTCAACAATACTTCACCAAGTGTCAGGTCCGTTTCCAACTCTGGTACGGATGATTGTAGACTGTAGCCTGCTTTTTCCAACAACAGCTTGCGTACAAGCGAGAAGCCGTTGCTGTGTACACCGCTTGATGGCAAGCCAAGCACTACGTCACCCGCTTGAATGTCCGCCCCACTAATGAGCTTGCTCTTATCAACTACCCCAACGCTGAAGCCCGCAATGTCGTACTCTTCCGTTTGGTACATGCCTGGCATCTCTGCTGTTTCGCCGCCAATAAGCGAACAACCAGCTTGTGTACAACCTTCTGCGATGCCGCTGACAATGCTCTCAATACGCTCTGGGTTTACTTTTCCACAAGCCAAGTAATCGAGGAAGAACAAAGGCTCAGCCCCTTGGACCACGATATCATTTACACACATCGCCACCGCATCAATACCAATTGTATCGTGCTTATCCATTGCAAAGGCCAGCATCAGCTTCGTGCCGACACCATCTGTTCCCGATACGAGCACAGGCTCCTCGTATTTCTTGTGATTCATCTGGAACAGGGCACCGAATCCTCCCAGATCAGTCATAACCTCCGGACGAAAAGTGCGTCGTACGTGCTTTTTCATACGTTCAACAGCTTCATTGCCAGCAGCGATATCGACACCCGCTTGTTTGTAAGCTTCAGACATGGGTTCCTCTCCCTTGTGCATAAATAATAGTGATATCCATTGTGTACTGTACTTCCTGTACTTCCGTATTCCCTGTACTTTCTATAATTCCGTTAGCAGAACACTTTATTTCATATGCTAGGTAACTAGCAGCTGCAACTTGAAGTTTTTGCTACATGGGTTAGCTCCGTCGGATAGTCATGGTCAAAGCAAGCCATACACAGCCCACCGTTTTTCTCTTTAGTAAAAGCGCCACCTATCGCGTTTACCGTGCCCTCGTGCGACAAAAAAGCAAGCGAATCTGCACCAATAATGCTGCATATTTCTTCTACTGAATGGTTTGAAGCGATCAGATCGTTGCTGTCTGGCGTATCAATTCCATAAAAGCATGGATGTTTGAATGGCGGCGACGCAATTCGAAGATGAACCTCCAGCGCCCCAGCGTCACGCAACATCTTTACGATGCGGCGTGATGTCGTGCCACGTACGATCGAATCGTCAATTAGAACGACACGTTTTCCTTCCACTACGCTGCGAACTGCGCTCAGCTTCATCTTGACGCCTTGCTCACGCAGCTCCTGACTTGGCTGAATAAAAGTTCGCCCCGAATATTTACTCTTAATCATCCCCATCTCATAAGGGATGCCAGACTGCTCCGCGTAGCCAATCGCAGCGGAAATGCTGGAATCAGGCACGCCAGATACGATGTCCGCTTCTACGAATGTTTCTTTAGAAAGCTCCATTCCCATCCGCTTGCGTGCCGTATGAAGGTTCACGTCATGCATTTGGCTGTCGGGACGTGCAAAGTAAATGAACTCCATCGCACAAAGGGCACGACGCTCCACAGGAGCGAAGCGCTCTGAGCGGTAGCCCATTGCGTCGAATACAAGCAGTTCACCTGGCTCAACTGCACGGATAAATTCTGCACCAACTGCATCAAGTGCGCACGATTCTGACGAGAAGACATAGGCATCTCCGATTCGGCCCATTGCAAGCGGACGCAAGCCGTGAGGATCTGATGCAACTAGCAGCCGTTCATTCGTCATAATTAGGAACGCAAAGCCACCCTCAAGCTGACGCAGCGCGTCTTTAGCAGCAGTAACTAGATCAGCCTCAGAACGGGCAATCAAATGTGCAATCACTTCCGTGTCACTCGTCGTCTGGAAGATCGAACCCATCTTCTCCAAATCGCGGCGAATGACAGGCGCATTTACGATGTTTCCGTTCGTGGCGACGGACAGATCCCCATCACGCGTCTTAAAAACGAGAGGCTGTGCATTAGTCAAGCGACTGTCGCCGGACGTTGAATATCGTACATGACCGATAGCGCGATCACCTTTCAGGCTCGCAAGACGGTCTTTGTCGAACACTTCCTTGACCAGTCCCATGCCGCGGTGATAGCTGAAATCATGAGTATCAGACGTACAAATTCCCGCACTCTCCTCACCGCGGTGCTGTAACGTATGGAGACCATAATAAGTAAGTGAAGCAGCATCGGCGTAACCAAATACGCCGAATACTCCACACTCCTCGCGTAGACGATCAAAAGGACCGTCCTTGCCGATTCCCTCATTAAAGTAAGTGCCCTTCTCGTCCATACGCGTAAAGTCGTATACTTGAGCTGCCTCTTCACGTTCCTTCATATGCTTATGCTGCTTTATTGCATCAGACATGGAATCGCATCCTTCCACACCCGTTCCGCTTCGATACGTGCCACATCGATGGCAGCCTCACCGTTCACCCGCAGCTGAATTCGGTCTCCGCCAACGACGCCTAAGCGCTGAACAGGCACATCATATTGGGCACAACTCTCAAGGACCGCTTCCACATGCTGCGGACGAACCGACAACAGGACGCGGGATTGAGATTCACTAAACAAGGCCACATCTTTACGCAATCCTTCGATGTGCCAATCTGCGGTTACACCGATGCTGCCGCTAATAGCTGACTCTGTTAATGCTACCGCGATGCCACCTTCGGCAAGGTCATGGGCTGATTGCACCTGACCTGCTTGTATGACACGGAGCACTGCGTGCTGAAGATTTAATTCTGTATCTAAATTCACCACTGGAGGACGTCCCTCTGTTACACCGTGAATGACCGTTTGGAATTCACTGCCGCCAAGCTCTGCTTGTGTCGTACCAAGCAGCAAGACAATGTCGCCTTCCTGTTTAAAGCCTTGCTGTGTAATATGATCAACATCGTGAACGAGACCTACCATGCCCACAACTGGTGTCGGGTAGATGGCTCCTTTTGCATTTTCATTGTATAAGCTGACGTTGCCTCCGATAACCGGAGTGGATAGATGACGACACGCCTCTGCCATCCCGTCTACTGCCTGCTCCATCTGCCAGAAGTTCTCAGGCTTTTCTGGATTGCCGAAGTTTAGGTTGTCTGTAATTGCAAGTGGTTCCGCGCCAGAACACACAATGTTCCGGGCTGCTTCAGCAACAGCAATCCGACCGCCCATGAATGGGTCCAAATACGCATAACGTCCATTACAATCCGTCGTCATCGCAAGCGCCTTGCGTGTGCCGCGCACCATTACGACTGCGGCGTCAGAGCCTGGCGCCACTGCCGTGCTCGCACGAACCATGCTGTCATACTGACGGTATACCCATTCTTTGCTCGCAACCGTCGGTGAGCCCAGCACTTTCAGCAGTGCCTCATTTACATCAACAACTTCTGGATAAGAAGTCGTATCTATTGCTTCATTAGCGGTATAATACGCTGGTACTTGGGACGGCTTCTCATATACTGGACACTCATCGACCAGACCGCGTACCGGCATGTCAGCTACTTCTTCACCGCCATAGGTCAAACGAAGTCTTCCGTCGTCTGTCACACGTCCAACCTTACGGCAAATGACGCCCCATCGATCAAAAATCTCCATTGCGATCGCTTCATTGTGCTCTTCAATGACAAACAGCATCCGCTCTTGGGATTCAGACAGCATCATCTCGTACGGTGTCATACCACGCTCGCGCTGTGGCACCTCATCCAGATGCAGTTCAAGTCCGTTACCCGCCTTGCTTGCCATCTCTGCGCTAGAGCAGGTTAAGCCCGCTGCTCCCATGTCTTGAATACCAATTACAATCCCCGATTGGATAAGCTCCAGACATGATTCCATAACCAGCTTCTCCATAAATGGATCGCCTACCTGAACCGCCGGACGCTTGGCTTCCGACTCTTCCGTAAGTTCCTCGGAGGCAAATGTCGCCCCATGAATCCCATCGCGTCCAGTTGGTGGTCCTACATAATAGACAGGATTTCCAATACCACTTGCGACCCCGCGCTGAATGTCTTTATGGTCAATCAGTCCAACACACATAGCGTTTACTAGCGGATTTCCCTCGTAGCTCGAATCAAACATGACTTCGCCGCCGACCGTCGGGATACCGATGCAGTTACCATAACCAGCAATTCCAGATACAACATGCTCGAACAAATACCGCACACGCTCATCCGTCAATTGTCCAAAACGAAGTGAGTTTAACAAAGCTACTGGACGCGCGCCCATAGAGAAAATATCACGAATAATGCCGCCTACGCCCGTTGCCGCACCTTGGAAAGGCTCAATTGCTGAAGGATGGTTATGGCTCTCGATCTTAAAACAGACCGCCTGGCCATCACCAATGTCTACAATCCCCGCGCCCTCGCCTGGTCCAACCAATACACGATCACCTGTTACTGGAAAACGTTTTAATAAAGGCTTGGAATTTTTGTAGGCACAGTGCTCGGACCACATTACACTAAATACACCGATTTCTGTGTAATTGGGCTTTCGACCTAACAATTCACAAATATGCGCATACTCTGCGTCCGTCACGCCCATAGTTGCATAAATGCGACCATCCGCTATTTGCTGTGGAGTTGGTTCCTTCAGCATGTTGGCTTTGCCTTGCTCCAGTGAAGATGTCGTCTCGTTCTTAGTTAACGTTGGTTGCATGACGTTCCCTCCAGGCCTTCATAATTGATGCAAACATACGCACGCCGTCTTTCGAACCGAGCAGATCGCTTACCGCACGCTCCGGATGCGGCATCATGCCAAGCACATTGCCGCTTGTGTTCATAATTCCCGCTATATCTTCAATCGAACCGTTAGGGTTCGATTCATACGTAAACACGATTTGATTATTGCGTTTTAATTGGGCCAACGTCTCATCGTCACAGTAATAATTGCCTTCACCGTGCGCAATTGGAATATCGATGACTTCGTTCGCTTCGTAGCCGCTTGTAAATGCTGTACTGTTGTTTGTCACACGTAAGTTCGAATAGTGGCATCTGAACTTTAAGCCCGCATTACGACGCAGCGCTCCTGGCAGTAAGCCGGCCTCGGTAAGGATCTGGAAGCCGTTGCATATGCCCAATACAAACACACCATCTTCCGCAGCTTTAGCAACCGCGCTCATAACAGGAGCGAAGCGGGCAATTGCCCCACTTCTCAAATAATCTCCGTAAGAGAAACCGCCTGGAACTATAATCAGGTCATACCCCGTCAAGTCTGATGTCGTATGCCAGACACGCTCTACTGTTGCACCTTCTAATGTCTCTTCTGCCGCATGTACACAGTCCCAATCACAGTTGGAACCCGGAAATACGAGTACCGCTACCTTCATCAGATTAGTCCTCCAACTCATAACGATAGTCTTCAACGACCGTATTGGCGAGCAGTTGTTTACACATCTTCTCAAGCTCGGCCTCAGCTTCCGCGCGGTCATTCGTGTTCAGCGTCAGTTCCATATATTTACCGATACGCACTTCTTCGACTGCTCCATATCCCATCGTGTGCAGTGCCTGTTGAACAGCAGCTCCTTGCGGATCGAGTACATTTGCCTTCGTCGTGACATAAACTTTTGCTTTGAACATGGAATCGTTTCCTCCCAAGAATGAGTGATAAGGTAGGTGCCTTGCGATCTATTCGCAGGGCGTGCTTGCTGACATTATGCTTGTGCTATGAGCTATAAGACGTTTACGAATAACGAGCCCAAGACATAAAAACGGTCCGAGAGAAAGCGCTTGGAGCACTGCCCTGGGACCGTCAAGACCAGAAAGAAAACGCGAGCAACGCAGAAAATCACGGTACCTGATCGCACATAAGCGACTGGGCGGATATACATACGTTTGCAGGACGCTTTCCCTCGTAGTCCAAAAATTTAAGGTCTTTGGGTAGAAACTTCGGGCCATATCCCCGGAATTATACGAGAGCTATCATCATACGTTATATTTTGATTTGAGTATAGTGTATCAGTGTTCAAATGCCTATGTCAACCGTAAAACACGAACATTAATTGTTAATTAAATATTATAGTTCGTTTTTATTGACATAGATATGTCCATCCCCACAACGATGCAGCCCGCTATTTTTTGTAGTGTGCCCGTATTTCGTTGCGTCACGCCCCAAAAATGCCGCATCATCATTCTGAATACACAAATACCGCCCGATTAGTATCGGACGGTATGAAGCTCCCCTATTAAATGGTTGCTTTACGCAGCAGCAAATACGATATCCCTGCATAGAGTACAGTCAGGGCACATATCCACAAGGAGTGCTGGAAGACTGTGTATTGGCCTATCCAACTAAATATATCCAACCAAAGGCTAAAGTAGGTCAGCAGGTATGATCCGGCAGCTCCAATAACAAATGAAGCTATAAAAAATACATACAGCCCATTACGACCGTAACGTCGGTGCAGGCTTGAAATAACAAACCCACAATAAAACAGGTGCAGCAAAAAACTAAAATAAATCCATAACTGCTGAAAGATCGTGCCATCATTTAAATAGGCCACGTGAAAAAAGTGAAGATTGAATCCCCAACCGCCTGTTCCTTGTTCCAACGTGCCAAGCAGCAGTAAGATGACGGCAGATATCACACTTACGATAGCGATCGAGGCGGCCGTTCCTAGAAAGTAGTCCTTGCGTCTTATACTTAAGCTAATTGCAAATACAAACGTTTGTCCTAAACAAATAACTCCCATTACAAACAAATAAATAAAGATCGAACCCATTCCGCCGCTCGTAAAGCCTTCATCATTAATGGCATAAGCAATAATAAAATTAACGAAAAAGCTTAACAACAAAATCAGCCACGGGAGTACATACCAAGACCACTTATCCCTGCTGTGCATCTTTATGACAGCTGCAATACGATTCATTAGGCTTTTACCCCCTTGCGGTCTGAACCGCTTTTTGTCAGATGAACGATTAGTTGCTGGAGGGATACTGGTGTTACCTCTATTCCTTGTGCTTCCGCTTGCTTTTTGTCGTCTGACAATAAGCTTCCGATTACAGTAGCTGAAGTCATACCGCCGAAAGGAGTGCGGTTAATAACTTCTTTACCTGCTATGAAAGCTTCAACCTTAGTCGATGCTCCCACTGCCGTAAAAGCTCTCCCTCTCAAATCATCAGCATCCTCATTCATGATCAAACGCCCCTCATCGATAACGAGTACATGCTCTAACAATTGACTTACCTCATCTATTAAATGAGTTGAAAGAATGATCGTTCTTGGATGTTCACTGTAATCCTCAATCAGTCTATCATAAAACAAACTACGTGAGACGGCATCCAGTCCCAAGTACGGCTCATCAAATATGGTAAGCGGCGCGCGGCTTGCCAGACCGATGACAATCCCTACTGCCGACGTCATGCCTCGGGACAGCTTTTTGACCATACGCTTCAATGGCAATCTAAAATCACCCACTAAATCATGTGCATATTCACGGTCCCAATTCGGAAAGCTCGCAGCGGCCACCTCAAGCACGTCGTGAACACTAAAAATATCGGGATACTTCTGGCTCTCCTTAATAAAGCAAATCTGCCTGAGAATTGACTCATTTTCGTATGGATTTCCCCCAAACACGTTTAACTCACCAGATGTTGGAAAAAGCTGTGCTGTGAGCATATGCATAATCGTAGTCTTTCCTGCACCATTCCTCCCGAGAAGACCATATATCTTATCCTCCTCAATCGTAAAGCTGACATGATCCACAGCGTGCACACCGCCGTAGGTCTTTGTTAATTGATTCACTTCGATTATTTTACTCAACACGCTTCGCCCCCCTCTTAATCATTTCCGTCAAATGTTCTGCTGTAATCCCTAGTTTTTCGGCCTCCTGGATCATCGCAACCACATATTGTTCATAAAATTGCTCTCTTCGCTTCTCCATCAATAGCGCCCGAGCTCCTGTCGCTACAAATATGCCGATTCCACGCTTTTTGTATAGAACTCCTTCATCCACCAACAGGGCTACCCCTTTCGCGGCTGTCGCCGGATTAATCTGATAAAAAGCAGCAATCTGAATCTTTGAAGGCACTTGACTTTCTTCTTGCAGTCTTCCTTCAATGACGTCATCCTCAATCCGTTCTGCAATTTGCATAAAGATCGGGCGGCTGTCATCGATCAAATATCCCATCTCACCACCACCAAACTAGTTAATTACTCGTGTAACTAACTATACTTGCGTTTCAATTTATTGTCAACGCTTCTTACATTCTTTTTTCGATTTGCTTCTATCCGTTCAAAGCAACGTTAATGTAATCACTTCGCCTTCTCCGGCTCATAATTGCATATTCCTAAACTTTTCCACATGGAGTATGATAGAACTATATGCATGTTAAATGCCACGTTGTAATCGTCAACTTTTGCATACGGCCTTTATGACCTCGCGCTCCCCCCTTGTTCACCCAATCCAGCTTTACATACGCTACCCAAATATGAGGTGTTTGCCCTTGAAGAAATTTTATTGGTTTTTGGTCGTCATGGCCTTTGTCTTTATGTTCGATTTATGGGTTGAAAATTCGGACCTCGCTTCCAATTTTTTTCATAGTTATATTGAGCCCTACACCGATAAAGCCGAATTCCCGATTATTTGGACGATATTGATCCTCGCTGGTGTAGCCTCGTACGTCCTCGACATTTTAGCCAGAAAAAATGAAGAAAAGAAAGAACTGGAAGCGAAGCTGCACAGCGAAATGCAGATGCTTGTCATGGCAAACCAGCAGTTGGGAGCATACCGGATGCGAGATATTTTGCTCCGATTGTTCCACGGTTTCGTGCAGAACAACCCGTATGTCCTTGCCGTTCAACTTTACGAATTTACACTCCAACATCAGAAAGGTGATAGTGTGATCAAGCTGAATCTAATGGATGGGGCTGTTATGGAAAATGTGGACCTGAATGCGGTTCATCAATCTTATTATCGGTTCAGCATTAAGCTCTATCGTGATTTCATGACAGCACGGAGTGCCGCCGAACGCGGAGATTTTATGCCGTTTGTTGACTTTGTTACTACCCATAACCGGAGCTTATCCTTAAAGCGCGAGCAGGACTTAAATGAGAAGGATGCCATTATTTATGCCTTCTTGCTCATTAGTTTTGACCTGCTTGAGAAGTTGTTTGAAGCAAGCTTCACCTTATTTCTTGATCCTGACAAAGTTAAAAAGTTGGAGTCTATGAAGCGTACAGGCCTGCTCCGTGCCATTTTACTGGAGAATTATTCTTATTCCTTCACCCATACCGGAAGAAATGATAAATCGAACCGCCAATATATTGCGGCCAGATTACGTATACAAGACAAGCCTTATCTATATGTTATTGCACTTGATGCGGAAATTCTTCATGACGCTAACCGCAACCGTTTGCTGGATCAAATCACGGAAGATTTTGAAAATAAACTTCAAAAGTGTCTGGACTCTGTATATAATGGAAATTGAGATTATTGCAAAGCGAGGGAATGTGCATGAAGATAGGTGACACCAACGGTTCCGACTTCGAGCAAGCGAAGAAAGCTGCGATCGCCAGACTGGAGCAAGCAGGCATTCATGTACAGAAAGGCAGCAAGAAACCCGCATATGGCATGTACTCGTCAATAGTAGGGACTCGAAGAGAGCCCTTTGTGATACGATATTAAGCAGAAGGAGCAGCCCGTAAGAAGGCCGCTCCTTTTTTAGTTCCCAGCAGGTTTAGACTTGAATACTTTGTTTAATAAAGAGTAACAGGTGATGATGATGGACAATAATGCTGGCAAGCGATCCGAATTAGAAAGGCTGCTGACGGCAGCCGGATTTCCCCGCAAGCAAGAACAACCACGCGCTTACGCGGGCATCGTAGGGCGAAGACAGGCACCGCTGCTGCTTTATCCAAATGAGAAGGACACCAATTCCTGCAACGTTAATACTGATTTGAGCAGCAATTCGTCACAGCGGACTTAGCAAAGCCCCTCCTGTTACAACCAAGTCGATCATAGGCAGGTCAATTCCCCGCCTCATAACAGAACTCCCGGCCAATAAGAGGCCGGGAGTTCTTTGCATTTATTGGGTAAGTCTCGTCCAAATGTCGACGTAGCGTCTTGTCGTCTCCTCGACTACCGCTTGAGGCAATGGAGCAGGTGCGCTGACCTGATCCCAGTCCGAATGCGCGAGATACGTACGCACAGGCTCTTTGTCCATGCTGTCAATCTCCGTATCAAGCGCATAATTTTCCTTGGCCCAAAACCGAGAGCAGTCCGGCGTAAAAATTTCATCGATCAGTATTACTTCACCCTCAACGATACCGAACTCAAATTTGCAGTCCGCAAGTATAATGCCGCGCTGCTCGCAATATGCGCTCGCGTACTCGTACAGCATCAGACTTTTGTCACGCAGCGTATGTGCAAGTTCCGATCCCACAAGCTCTTGCATACGATCAAATGTAATATCCTCATCGTGTCCTACATCATTTTTGGCCGCAGGGGTAAACAATGGTGTTGAAAAGCGTTCATTTTTACGCAGCCCAGCAGGCAGCTCAATACCGTTAATCGCTTGGTTCTTCGTATATTGACGCCAGCCGCCACCAGTAATATAGCCACGAACCACACATTCAATATCAATGCGTTCCGCTTTCTTCGTGACCATAATCCGATTACGTAGTGCCTCTTTGTCTATAATAACATCGCCCAGCTTGTCCACATCTGTATGCACAACATGGCTGCTAATCCGTTCCTTGGTTTGATCAAACCAATATGCGCTTAATTGATTTAACACATTTCCTTTCTCTGGAACAGCCGGTTCCAGCACATAGTCAAATGCCGAAATTCGGTCTGTAACCACGATTAGAAAATGCTGTCCCAAGTCATAAAGCTCACGCACTTTGCCTTTGTATACTAGCGGAGCGTTCACAAGATTCACTGCGGTCGGTATAGCTGCGGTTGTCACGATAACTGCCTCCCCAAGCATGATGTTAGCCTGCATCCTTATTGTTGCGTACAATCGAATGGTTACTTATTTAATGATGTTAATTCATCACTCACTAATCACTATTCACGATGTAGTGCCTATTACAGCAAGCCTACCTGTGCAAAAATCGTATCCACATGCTTTAAATGCCATTGCGGATTAAAGGCATCCTCAATCTCCTCAGCCGTCAGCACCGCCGTAATTTCAGGTGTCTCCTCAATGATGCTGCGGAAGCTGCGCTGCTCTTCCCACGCTTGCATCGCACGGGGCTGTACTGTATCGTAGGCTTGCTCACGAGCCCAGCCTTTGTCGATCAGCTTCGTCATGACGCGGCCGGAGAACGGCACACCAAACGTACGCTGCATGTTACGTTTCATGTTTTCAGGGAATACCGTCAAGTTCTTGACGATGTTCATGAAACGATTGAGCATGTAGTTCAAAAGCATCGTTGCATCTGGCAAAATTACACGCTCCACTGAGCTGTGCGAAATGTCGCGCTCATGCCACAGCGTGACGTTCTCGTAGGCCGAGATGACGTGTCCACGAATGACACGAGCAAGGCCCGAAATGTTTTCACAGCCGATCGGATTACGCTTATGAGGCATGGCAGAGGAACCTTTCTGGCCTTTCGCAAAAGCCTCCTCGACTTCGCGGAATTCACTCTTCTGCAAGCCCCGGATCTCCGTGGCGAACTTGTCGAGTGAAGTCGCGATTAAGCCAAGCGTCGCCATATATTCAGCATGGCGGTCACGCTGCAAAGTCTGCGTTGAGATAGGCGCAGCCTTGGTGCCCAACTTTTCGCACACGAACTTCTCTACAAACGGGTCAATGTTGGCATACGTCCCTACTGCCCCTGATATTTTGCCGTACTGCACACCATCTGCTGCATGGCGGAAACGTTCCAGGTTACGCTGCATTTCGGCATACCATAATGCCATTTTCAGACCAAATGTTGTCGGCTCCGCATGTACGCCATGTGTACGTCCCATCATCGGTGTATCTTTATATTCAAGCGCCTTGTTCTTCAAAATTTCAATAAAGTTCAAAATGTCGCTTTCGAGAATTTCATTCGCCTGTTTTAACTGATAACCAAGCGCCGTGTCTACAACATCAGTGGACGTGAGGCCATAGTGAACCCATTTGCGTTCAGGACCAACTGATTCAGACACTGCACGCGTAAAAGCGATAACGTCATGACGAGTTTCTGCCTCGATCTCATAGATCCGATCGATGTCAAAAGTCGCATTCGCACGCAGCTGCTGTACGTCTTCCTTCGGAATAACGCCCAGTTCTACCCATGCTTCACAAGCACACAGTTCTACTTCAAGCCAAGTTTTGAATTTGTTCTCTTCCGTCCATATGGCCCGCATTTCCGGGCGTGAGTAACGTTCAATCATCGTTATTGATTCCTCCAAATATTCGTCTGCTTTACCCATTGCAGCGCAGATTCCACATCAGACGCCAACAAGTTAATATGCCCCATCTTACGCTTAGGCAAAGCCTCGGACTTGCCGTACCAGTGCAGCTTCGGTGTAACGTGAAGCTTCTCTGCCACTGCATCATCCTCCACTAGCCATTGTAACATGTCTTTACGATGTTCACCGAGCAGATTTACCATTACAACCGGTGTACGAAGTGTTGTATCCCCAAGCGGCAAGTTGCATATCGCACGCAGGTGCTGCTCGAATTGTGACGTCATGCAAGCGTCCATCGTATAATGCCCTGAATTATGAGGACGAGGCGCCAGCTCATTAACGATGAGTTGATTATCAGCCGTCATAAACATTTCAACTGCAATCAAGCCCACCACATCAAGTGCTTCTGCAATTTGACGAGCTAGACGTTCTGCCTCCTGCTGCACAGCTTCAGGCACACGAGCCGGCACGATGGACAAATGCAAAATATGGTCTGCATGTCTATTTTCAGCTACGGGAAATGTAGCAATGTCTCCGTCCGAATTACGTGCTGCAATGACAGACAGCTCCAACTGAAACGGAATAAACGCCTCAAGCACCAGTTCTGCACCGAGAATGGAAAGTTCCTTATATGCTTGTTCAGCATCTCCTTGCCGCCGAATCATACGCTGACCTTTGCCATCATAGCCTCCAGTTGCCGTTTTGAGCACGCCTTGGCCACCAAACAACGCTACTTGCTGCTCCAGCTCTGCAAGCGATTCAATCTTTGCATAAGGTGCTACCGGAATACCTGCCTTCGACAACGCATCTTTCTCACGCAAGCGATGCTGTGTCATGTGCAATAGATGTCCGCCCTGAGGCAGGTAGGCGCCCTGTTCAAGCTTTTCTACAACCTCAAGTGAAACATTCTCAAATTCATAAGTAATAACATCAGACATCGACGCCAGACGTCCAGCTGCCTCTATATCCCCAAAGTCTGCTTGTATGTGGCGCGCCGCCTCAGCGCAGGGCGCATCTGGTGACGGGTCTAAAGTAACAAAGCGATACCCCATGCGCAAACCATCCAACGCTAGCATACGGCCAAGCTGACCTCCGCCCAGCACCCCTATTGTTGCGCCTGGCTGTATTCGAACTGATGTATGGTCACCTTGATTTCCAGTTGGAGTCATCTTGATGTTTGAGACTTCGGTTATTCTCGGTGAGACTGTCATTGAAGTGCCCCCGTCTCTGCGACCTGTTCGCGAATCTGCTCCCGGCGAGCTGCCAAACGGGCTCGTAAAGACTCATCGTACATGCCTAACATTTGTGCTGCTAGCAGTCCGGCATTCGTCGCTCCTGCATGACCAATAGCAACAGTAGCTACCGGAACTCCAGCAGGCATCTGTACAATCGATAATAAAGAATCCATGCCGTTTAAGTTGGAAGATTTCACAGGGACACCGATAACCGGCAGAATGGTCTTTGCTGCTACCATCCCAGGCAAATGCGCAGCACCGCCTGCACCAGCAATAATTACTCGGATACCTCGAGTCTCAGCTGTCTCCGCATATCGAAACATCTCATCCGGAGTACGATGCGCTGATACAACACGCGCTTCATAATGGATGCCCAATTCATCCAGAATATCACATGCGCGCTTCATCGTATCCCAATCTGAGGTGCTGCCCATGATAACGCCAACTTTTAGTACATGCTGTTCGCTGCTGCTGTTTGCCACGTTTCCCATTTTGTCCTCATCCCACTTTCGACATGATCCATGTTATAGTACACATCTTTATTTTTAAAATTAATTAATGGCTGTAACTATTTCAAGTACATACACCGAGCACTGATCAAGCTTTACTGTAATAGTATGGACAAATAAAAAAAGCTGAGTGAAATGAAATCATCTCTACTCGGCCTTCTGAACTTTATACTACACCATACAATGATCTGCCAGAGCTTGGCCATTCATCCAGTTAGTATGCCGCAACAGCAGCACATAGCCTCGATTTCATGAGCACCATCCGCGAGGAATGGAGGCAGGGAGTATTGTCATTTGCGTAGTCCAAAGATTTACGGTCCTCGGGTAGAGACTTCCGCCCATATTCACGGAAATATACGAAATGATATATCATTCGATTATCGTCTTATCTACATTCAGTTTAACAAGGTCATATATAGAGTGTCAACCCAATAGGCGAACAATAAATATAGTTTACAATTTATCGTTCGTATATTAGCTTGGTTATACTTTTTTAGTATACACAAAAAACCAGCTTGCCGCTTCTCATAGAGAGACTGACAAACTGGTTCTGCTTCATTACGTTATCTGCATAATGGCTAAGCCGATGTTATTGAAAAAAGATGTATGCGCGCACTATGACTTCATTACCAATACAGGTACTTTAGCAGACTGGACAACATAATGGCTGACGCTGCCGAGCACAAACTCGCGCAAACCACTCAAGCCTCTGCTGCCTATAATAATCAAGTCGCATTTGTGCTGCTCCGCATATTGAATGACAGCTTGTCCAGGAGGACCTTGCAGCAGTTCTACCGCAGCGCGATCTCCTAAGAAGCTGACCTGCTCCCTTGCATGCTGTTCAATCTGCTGTGCATATTCATACACTTCTTGATTCACTTGAGGGGAAGCTGTTGAGAATGCATCTCCAAGGAAATATTGCGGCAACTGGAAAATGTGAACAACGTGCACACGCACCTCTCCACTAGCCTCTGCCATACCAAGCGCATGCTTTAGTGCATTGCGGGAAGGTTCCGATCCATCATAAGCTACCAATACATTTGTAAATGCCATAATAATCCCTCGCTTCTCCGTCTATATTTACCCTTCAGCATCATTACGATTGTAGTTGTGATCTACGAGATGCACTCTTTTTTACCCGAATTTGATGATGATGAAACTGTACACGATTACGTTCACAATAAGAATAAAAGGTATGCCCGCCGTAAACGTCACATGCTGCGTCTTATGTCGCTTCTTATACATCGCTATCAAAATACCTAGTGCACCGCCAAGCCACCCTGTCAGGAACAGCTTGCGCTCGGGGATGCGTCTACGATGCTTGACCGCTTTTTGCTTATCGATGACCATCAATTGATAGCCCGTCACATTTAACACAAATGCATATAGAAATATAACAAGGATCAATAACCTGCTTCCCCCTCTCCTGCCCTGCTTCTATTATACAGGATTGGTTCCAATTAATCTGACTGAAATAAGGGCTAGCAGGCTCGTCGGCATCAGTTGATCGGCTAATATAATAAAGCGCGTTAGTTGGACCAGTCATTTCCACCATCTTATCTTTCGAAAGGTGTAAACTAACAATCCCCTTTATCGAATTAAAATCATGTTGATTAAACAGCCCTATCATTAGAGAAATTATAATTAACAACGGGATAAGGACTACAACTAATTTTACCCTTTTCATCATTTTACGCTCTCCTCGATTCGCTACTAATCTCGTATACCGATGATTTGAGCCCGTGTTAAAGGTAGTGGTTCAGTACATCCCTCTATATAAAAAAACGGCATTTCTGCCGTTTTTCCGCTTGAATTACCCGTTTAATTCGTGGCCCTCTTGAATATGATACAAACCTTGTAGTATCAAATCCGCAGGATCACGATTGAGCAGCATTTGCATCATTAAAATATGGATCGGGAATGCACAAGTGTTGTTTCCTTCGACGATCGCCGGAAACCCTGCTTCGAATACAGGACCATGCTCCTCATTCCACCCCAGCCCCGCATGCGCCGTATCAGGGAACTCTTCATGAACAGCCGCGAGACATTGAGGGATCAACACTTCATCAATTAATGCCTTCGCCTCGTCTTCTGACTCTGGCGATTTCGGCAACAATTTACCACCCTTTGTCTTCATCAGCTCTACGAAGAAGGAGGCCATCCATTGGTCCGGTTTATCGTTGGTTTGGAACATCTCAATTAATTCACGCATAAAAAATCCACATACATAACTGTCTTCTGCAGCATCCTTCACTTGATAAATAAAAATTGGCCCATAAACTTCGTGGTTTAATACCTGTCCTTGTACATCGTCGTAATATGTACGCAACGCGACAAGCGCGTTATGATGAACAGCATCAACCAGCTCAGTAAATTTCGCTGCCGCAGCAGTATCTTCATTACCATTGTTCGTTGGTTCTTCATTTATGGTTTCTTTTGTCATCTTATTCACCCAACACCCATCATATCATTCAGCAAGATCAAGCGTCTAGTCCTACACTTCTGTATACGAAAAGATAAGGATAAATTCAATTTCATATAAGTGATCTATGAAGACAAAATTAGGCGGCGAAAAATAGATATCGATATCACTACTCACCTCTTAGCTAATATTACTGGCTTGTGAAGGGCTGTCTGTAGTTCATTTTTCGTTATCCAGCCCAAATCATACATCCGATATAACACAACCTGTTGGCGCTGCTGTGCACGCTGCAAGTTTTTAAAAGGCGAATAGTGCTCAGGTGCTTTGAGCAATCCAACTAGTAGAGCTGACTCGGCAAGGTCTATGGTCGGTACATTGTTAAGAGATCGGGTTGTTTTGGCAAAATAATAATTGGCTGCCGCCTCAATGCCATATTTGCCATGTCCAAAGTACACTTTGTTTAAATACATACCAAGCAGGTCTTGTTTACTGTAATTCCAGTCCAGATTTAAGGCAATCGCAACTTCTTTAAATTTGCGCACAAATTTCTTCTCATGTGATAAAAATAAGTTCCGTGACAACTGCATCGTAATAGTGCTGCCACCTTGTACTTTGCTTTGTTTGATCACATCTACCCACAGCGAACGAACCATTCCTACAGGATCGACACCAGGATGCAAATAAAATCGATGGTCCTCGATAGCGAGCAACGCTGCTCCAATATAAGAGGGCATTTCGTCCGGCCGAACTAATGGCTGTCCATTAGGTAAGGCCACTTGTTGCTGCACCTGTTCGTAGAACATATCCAGCTTAGCTTTATCGATCCATTGGCTACCCGCCGCTATTAGCCCTGTCCAAGTCAGAATAGGCACAAGGAGCGCAACACATACCGCAACGATCGTACTATATTTCCACGCTGATCGCTTGTTAGCCGTAGATAGTTGTGCACTAGAAGATGCAGAATTTATCCTTACATGCGGGATGCAAGCTTTTTGTTCCGTTTGAAGAACGGCACGTGATGACTTGTTATGTGAGATGACCTTGGCCGTCGTTTGCGCTTCATCGTTTAGCTTCAGCTTGCGGCAAGGTACATTATTTATCGTATTAATTGTGCTCGACCTCTCTTCCATGTTATCACTTTAACGAAAAGAGCTTGAGTTTACTATTGATTTAGATGTCATGCAGCTTACATTCCTGAAAGACATAACAGCGTAGCCTTTTGATGGTTGGAAACGGTAACCGGATAAAATACGATGGGCAAAATATTGAAGATGGGTTTAAATAGTTAGCTTTTAATGTAGCTAACTTCAGAGGAAAAATAAAAGAACTGTTCTCCGATACATTGTCGGGGAACAGTTCTCAATTACTTATCTGCTTGGCAACGTCCTACTCTCCCAGGACCCTGCGGTCCAAGTACCATCGGCGCTGGAGGGCTTAACGGTCGTGTTCGGGATGGGTACGCGTGGAACCCCTCCGCCATCGCCACCAAACAACGATTAGCTAAGCTAATCTATATGGTTCAAAGCTTGCACTTTGAAAACTGAATGCGAAGTGTACATGACTCACTTAGAATGTATTAGGATAAGCCCTCGACCGATTAGTATTCGTCAGCTCCACACATTACTGTGCTTCCACCCCGAACCTATCTACCTCGTCGTCTTCAAGGGGTCTTACTAATTGGGAAATCTCATCTTGAGGGGGGCTT
>NZ_KE384309.1:229654-360970 GCF_000425125.1 Paenibacillus taiwanensis DSM 18679 | reverse complement strand
GCAATCACCTTCGTCACATTACCAAAGCCGTCATACTCAAAGTTCGTGTGCCGCAGCAGCGGTCCGCCTTCGGCATTCGCATACGTCTTGGACTCAGTCACTGAACCTTGCCCGTTCCGTACATAACGGGTTACGGACTGCTGGCTCGCATCGACCTTGGTCGTTACCGTTTGCGGCAAAGCGAAGATCGGATCGTAAGTCGTGACGGTACTGGCCCCCATGCTGTTGGTTTCACTTGTAATGTTGCCGTTGAGATCATATTGACGATTGACCGTCAGAGCTGGACTTTCAACACCACCGCTCCGTTTGTTGGTGACGATCTGGATCGGATAAGGATTACGATTAGACGCATACGCCATCGTGGTAAGTTGTTGCACTTGACCGGAGTCTTGTCTAATTTCTTTATTCAAGAAGAGCGGATCACTAGCGTACACCTTGTCGTACGTATAAGCAGTTGTTAGATCCCCATTATTGAGTATCGTCTTATGCTGCGTCCCCGTCTCCGTATAAGGATCTGAAATGTATTGAATGGTTACTTTGTTGCTTTCTATTTCGGGAGTACCTACGTATTGGTACACCTCTTTCCGTTCGGTAACTCGGAATTGCTGCTGCTTGGAATAATTACCTAGATGTCTTAGCACTTGTTCATATTGATATCGTGTCCGTGCACCCGTCGGATGGTGGATTTCCTTTAACAAGATATAATCGTTGCGTTGATTCGCTTGAGTTGAAGTAATGGAGAACTTGGACTTTGCGGGCTCGTACACATAGCTAGTTTTTCTTCCCTGTGAATCCGTTACCGATTCAAGGTATGGAACCTTTGATTCATTCGGATATACACCAGGATAACTGTTAAATTGATAGGCTACCGTATCGATACCATTTGTAGCTACAAGTTTGTCCTCGTTGTAGGAGTAGCTAAGATCAATCGAGTTCCCTAAGGGATCCGTTACCTTGGACAAGCTTCCGTAGCGACCATAGTTCTCAAAATCAATAAAATTGCCGTACAAGTCTTCGATTCGGATTAATCTCCCGCCACTATCGAAATAGTATGACTTTCCTTGCTGTAGTTTGAGCACATAGGCAGACTTGCTGTACTTCACGGTCTTTGTGTCGTCTTTGCCAAACGTCGCATCTTTCCAAGGGTAATTCATCAATTGGTTCTGCTTGTCTACTTGATATACACCACCGCTTGGCATCCTGATAAACATGTCCTTTGTTTTGTCATCGCTTTCCACGATGTTGACATAAGGTAAATCCCAGGACCAGCCTCTACCTACACCAATTTGACCATCCATCGGATCATCTTTAACCGCACTATCAGGGACCAGCCATGTAATATCACTGCCAGACCCCACAGCCATATGGTTATTTTCTTGGGCTGTTAGTGGGTAAATATAAATTTGATATTTTTCTCCCACCCAATAAAATTCCTTATAGTGGAATTCTCCAGGGCGATACATCCCCCTCATGATCATATCTACGTCTTCCGTTCGTTGTCCCAAAACGGTTATGGTTACCGGAAGGAAATCATAGCGAAATGGTCCGTATACAACAACGCCTCTATCATGGTTCCGTTCATCCACCTGGATCGTTTGACCATTCCCCAGTACTTTATAGACAATTGCCTTAACCCTGGGCACATAATAATAAGGAATATAAGCACTGGTGACAATCGATTTTGCATAGAATTCAGCATCGTTGCTGTTGTACGTCCTCCCTAATGTAAAGGAAAGTCCATTTCTTCCTGGCAAAGATAGATCCGCCACAGCGTGTGTTAGCGAACCATCTACACTGGAAATAGACTCGCTGCCTGTAGATAACGAATACGGTGCTTGATCTAATTTGATATGCTGTTTGACCAAACTCAGTTTGTCATAATACACTTGCGGCCGATCAGAACTCGATCTCAAACTAAGCGCATATACATCTTGGGTTACACTCGGTCTATGTACATCACCCGTTACGGAATAAACATTCTCTGTAACGGTTGGCGGTTCATACTTTTTCCGTTTTCCAGGGAACAATTGCTCCAATGTTGCCTCTATCTTTTCCACATTTGCATCCTTCTTTAATGCGTTGTACACATCTTCAAGAGCATAACCTTCATTTAATAGTTTCAGAACAGTAGATGTAGAAATATTGTACTGCTTAGTTAAATAATCAACCGTTAAGAGTATTTGCTTCTGCTGTTTACTCTCCGACGAAACAAGAGCGCTTACGGCAGAAGTACTTATCCCCGCTGAAGCAATTGTCTCTATGAGTAGAACAAAGACAAGTAAATACGCTAGTTTCTTCATATTTTCATATTCTCCTTTTGTGGAAGTACAAATCTATTTGTCTTTTGACATAACAACATCATCCACTATAAAATCAGCACTAGACTTCCCTTCTTTTGTATGTCTTTGGGTGTGCAAATGAATTCTAGCAATAGCTGCATGATCAGGAACAACAAAACTTCCGGATACTTTTTTCCAATTGGATATCGTGTTTATATGTAAGTTCGCATCCTTCACCACTTTCTGAAGTCCTCCTTGGTAGTTATAAACATACTTGAAGGAGTGACCGTATTCATTCACCTGTATGAGTCTTTTGTTTGCATCGTAATAATAGCTGTTAGCATCTGCTAGTACAGGTAGAGAACAGAGGATGAAGCCAAATAAAAATAAAGACAGAACACGTTGTTTCAACATTTTTCCGCTCCTTTACCGCACCCCTTTGGGAATTAAAGGGATGTAATCTCTTCATCCTTATAGATTACTTGTTTTTGGAAATATAGTCCTTGAATTTTTTGTAAAATAGCGTTTTCATAAATATACAATGTTAAAAAATGTGATCAAAAAGTGTGATATGTGCGTGAGCACGATATACACGCACGCTGTAAATAGCTACGTCCTAGGTCATCTGGACGCAGCTTGGGACAAATATCAGACAATTAATAACAAAAAACGAGCGTGGAGAAGCAGCCTCTACGACAAAATGCCGCTGCCTCTTCCACGCTCGTTTACTTACATTTCTGCTATAAATTCAACCACTGTATCAGAAGCTTCGTCACTTCCGCTCTGGTCATTGCCCCCTGCGGCATAAAGCGATTGCCTTCACGCCCTTGTACAAGCTTTAGGGAATACGCGCCCTGTAAAGCTGGCTGCGCCCAAGTGGCGACTGTATCCTTATCTGCAAAGGTAAGTGCAGAAGTTCCTGCCTCATGACCCGCAAGCTTGATCGCACGCATCAGCATGACGATGGCTTCTTCACGTGTAACACGGTCGTTCGGACGGAACTGCTTGCCGTCCCCTTGCACAAGGTTCATGCGGGCTGCTGCGGACACAGCTTCCGCATACCAAGCACCAACAGCAACGTATTGGAAGCTTGCTGTAGTATGGCTTCCAGCGTTCACCAAGCTAGCTGTACCATATACACGCTCCAGCATTCTCACGATCATTGATGTGAGCTCAGCACGTGTTACCGCTGCATTTGGCTTAAATTCCGTCTCGGTCTGGCCGTTTACCAGACCAAGTGCCGACGAAGCCTCAATAAAGGCTTGTCCCCAATGCCCGCTTGCATCTGCAAAAGCAGGCTTTGGCAGCAAGGCAGCCAACATTACATTACCTTCAGTCAACGTCACTTGAACCCCAGCGTCTGTTAGCTCAGCCTTGACTGCCTTAGCATTCGCTAGCGCAGACTGAATATGCCACGATCCCTTTTGCGGTTTGGCAGCTAAGCTCATCGTAATGCCTTGAGCAGTTGCAGGCATCGGTTCCGTCTTGCCTTTCACATCCACGGCAAGACCAATACGCAGCGCTTGCCCTGTCCAAGTCAAGCCAGACGCTGCCCATGATTTCGCATAAGCCGCCAACTGCTGGCGTGTAAAGGCTGCCTGCCCCGTAATAACCAGCTTATCTGCACCTTCAGGCAGGTTACGTACTGCTGCAAGTGGCAGCGTTACTGTGTATGCGCCAAGCTTCAGGCGCAAGTTAGATTGCTGCTGCACAGCCTCCCGCACAATGTCCCCATTCAAAGCGGCTTTCCAGGTTGCAGCTAATGCTTGGTTAGGCTTCATTTCAATCGTCACCGTTTGCTTAGGATGTGATTTCAATCCATCCCGTACAGTTGTCGTCGTGTCAGGGCTTAGTCCCCACACCCCATTCACATCCAACACAGCAGGAACTGATATGACAAAATCGCTGTCAGGGTTAGACGGCTTCTCCTTGCCGCCACCACCATTACCGCTTCCACTGCCACCATTACCGTTGCTGCCGCCGCTTCCATTGTCCTCCGTTTGACCTAACAACCATACCGGAGATCGTGCTGCACCGCCAAATGCATCTGCGGCAACAGCATACCACGCGTATTTTCCGTTACCCGATAAACCTTCCCATGTAACGGAAGCCTTGCTACCGCTAGCGACATGATCCACAGTCCCAATCAGATGATTCGAATAAATATCGGCACGGATCATATCTGTCTCCACCCGCTTCAGCTTCGGCTCGATGTTCCAATCGATTGCAAATTCATCTTTTCCCGGATGCTCCTTAGGATCATAATAATTAAATTTGTCCTTGTAAGGCGAATAGGTTTTCATGTCAATTCGCTCGATCCGCTTGCCGTCAGGCGAAGCTTTAAATTCGAGCAACCGCATGTAACCTTCGCCACCCTCAGGTCCGCCTTGATAATCGGCGAGCATTTGGTATACTTTACGATCCGGTTTACCGTCTCCATTATCATCAATGGCATCGATTTTAGTTTCTGCATCATGATAATGACCGCTTAGCACCCCAATAACGTTGGCGTTTTTCTTGACAACCTGATCATAAATCTTATTGGCAATAGGTCCACGCTCACCAGAGACGAGCAAATATTCATGGAAATTAAGAATAGCCTGTCGATCTGGATATTGAGCAAGCACCTCATTCATCCATTTGATCTCCTCTTCATATATGCCCCAGCCCATGTACACCATGATGAAGTCAATGCCGTCCACCGAGATTAAATCGTAGTGACCACGATTATCCTTATAGGACTCCCCGTAGAAAGGCTTGTCTTTAAATCGTTTTTCGCCAAAATATTTACTAAAATCCGTATAGTTCTCGTCCTTATGATTCACATCATGGTTGCCTGCAAGCACGCCGTATGGCACTTGTGCCTGCTCCAACACTTTCATATACGTATCTGCACGTTCCCATTGCTCCACTTTGTCCATCTCATCGACTACGTCACCAGTATGGAACACATACCGTATGTTTTTCTTGTCTTTGTTCGCCGCGATCCAGTCCACTTCAGACTTGTAAATGTGCGGATAAGACTCCGCATAATATTGAGTATCGGACATCCATACCAACGTAAAGTCTTTCACCTTAGCTGCATCCGCAGCAGGTGCCACTTCATCCTGAACGATAACGGATACTTTACGCTCCTGATTGATATAGGCATCCACAACCGCTTGCCCTGTAAGGGAAAACAAATCGTTTCCTGCAACCGCCGTCGTTAACGCATCCCATTTGCTCGTATGGACATTCCATGCATACATCGTTACTTTTCGGCCTGGCAGAGACTTACCTTTCCACTCCACACGAAGTTCATCTGTCGCTTTTACTCGCGGGTCCACACTAAGCTCATAACGTTGATACGGGAATTGATTCCAGGAATCGTGTCGTACCGACTGATCATCCAGCTTAGCCAACGCCTGAAGCTGCTGTGCTGTAAGCTCCTGCTCATGTGGCAGCTTCGCAAGCAGTGGCGGCTCTACATCACTTGCCGCTTGATACACCTTCATCGTGGAAGTATCCGTTGGCGTGAAAGTAAACCCTTCGTAGAACTTCACGTTTAACGGATCATTTGTAGGGTCCTTGACTTCAACCGTTAACGTACCATTCGCGCGTAAAGAATGAATAAAACTCGATACAAGCTTCGGAATATCCGGCAGCTCAGCCTGCACACTAAGCTCGGAAGCTCGCTCCGTTATGTTACCTGCTCGATCAACAGCTTTAACGATAAGCTGATGCTTGCCTGGCAACAGCAATACGGAGCTAAGCGCGAGTGGAAGCTGTACAGGCTTGCCATCCAACGCAGCCGTGACGGATTCAATACCTGATAAGGCGTCAGCAGCTTCTGCATGAACAGTCAGCTTTCCTTTTACCACCTGTTGCGGTGTAACATTCAGCTTCAGTTCAGGTGCCGTATTGTCCACAACGACGTTAATTACCCGACTGTCGCCATTGGACTCGGCTGCTTTTAGCGTGTGCTTGCCATCGGCAATTGCCGTCGTGTTCCACGTGTAGCCAAAACCGTTATATTTGTTGTCAGGGATGGAAAATTGGAAATCGTGCTGCTTCTTCATTCCGGTACTATCACCGATATCCCATTCCTTCGTCGAATCCTTATAATTCGCATCGCGAATAATCGTTCCGTCTGCGAGTACAAGACGAATGTTACGTATATTAAAGTCGTCCAGATTGTCAGATTCGTCAAAGGTGCCTGCTTTAGAGCCGGCACGGATCGTAATCGGCACCGGACTGCCATATGACAGCTTGTCCGCATCAATCGGCACCGTCAACGTCGTCCAGCCGTTAATCGAATCATCAAATACATGGATAATCTCATTATTAAACACAACGCCATTTTGGAAGAAAATATTTGTTTTGTTTACATCAAAGGAAAACAGCACCTTCTGCTCCATAGCAGGCTGCAAAGCATGTGCAGCAATAGGTTTGCCGTCAATTGACACTTGCAAAGTATTGGTGCGCTCATTGCCTGATGCTGCCTTAATCCATTTGTCGCCTTTAATGAATTGACCTTCCTTCACGTTAAAGCGCAATCCCTGCTGCTGAGATGATTGAATCGGAATGCGAATATCCATCATACGAGTCGTATGCGTCCCGTCCGAAGCTTCCGCATACAGTTCTAATGCTGGATGGCCGATCAATTCTGAAGCTGCTAACGTATAGGACAGTTCCTTAGCGGCATTAACCAAATGAATATTACGCTCTTCAAATGGCTGCGACGCATCCGTGCGGTAGTACAGCTTTAACGTTTTCACGTCCGTGTTGTCCACAGCGTCAAATACAAGCTTCAAATCTTTCGTATCTTCCGCTACAGCAGGTATGTCACGCACCTTCACTTGAGGTGGAACGGTATCAACTGGCACATGAAACAGCTGCGGCAGCTTCTGATAAGGCAGAAGGGTACCTGGTGTGCCTTTCTCGATTGCTGCGCTTATCTTTTTCATATTTGGAAAAGTTAACTCATTGTACTGATAAATAACAGCCCCATTTTCCAGCGTGCCATCTACGGCAGGCGTCGTATCGTTATAAGTAGCAACGGATCTGTCCATTCCTGTGTTGGTCGAGATGGATACCGCTCGATAGCTGCCATTTGCCATGCCGTTGTTATATAAGCGGAACAAATTTACGCCTTCGGTCAAATTTGTTCCGTAGTTCGCATTAAAATCTGCTGCTGTTTTACTTTTGTTTTCAGCATTAATTATCCAAAACACGGCTGTCTCTCCAGCTGGAATCGTCACCGGAACGGTATGCCGCCACCACAAGTCAGCCTCTGCACCTTCGTCAGGATAGCGATAACGGATTGTATAATCCTTCATATCAACTGGCTTGTCCGTCGGGTTATACAACTCAATAAACTCGTAGCCGTCCGCGCCGCCTACATTGGCCGAATTAGGAACCAACTCCGTGACTAATAGCTCTGGCACGTAAGCTGGCATACCTACGGCAGTATCCATTACCGGAACTATAAACGACTGCGATTTGGCTTGCTGGCTGCCGTCTGTTGCTTCGAATGTATATTGTAGTAAGGCAGCATCCTTCAAGTCACTTGCAGAAATTTCAGCGCCATACACCACATCCGTTACACTAGTCATCACCAGTTTGAGTGGATTGGTCATTTTATCCGTCTTATATTCTAGGAACTGCATACGGCCAGCTTGGCCACCTTTAACGATTGCCGTAATTGGAACATTCGAACCTTTAGTTACTTGTGCTGGAGGTGCATGCATAATCTGAATCGGTTCGATCACCGCCAATTGGTCTGGCCGCACCGTTAATGGCGAAGCACTGGACAAGCCTTGTTTAATCATCGTGTTGCCTGTGCTTGGCGCAACATAATGGATGCCTTGATCCGCCTTTACGTCAGACGCAGCATAAGCAGCAGTAACAATCGGTCGGACTGCGTTCGTGTCTTGACTATCCGTTAATAGCAAAGCACGAGGCTTGCTGTTGGCCATACCGCCCCATTTTAATTCTATAATAAGACGATCATCTGCTTGAAGCTTATAAAATTGTTTAAACCGATCTACTGGCTCATTTAGATTATCTGCATTTTTAGACCAAATAACAAAAGACTCTCCAGGTTGAATCACTCTATCTGGCAGTGCATATTTAAGGTCTGCATCTCCCGAATCGAGATACCGATAAACTAACTTGTAATCTTTTGTGTTTATGACATGGCCTGAATTGTTATACACCTCTATAAACTCATAACCATCTGAACTTCCGATATTAGTCGTATCTGGAATCATTTCAGTAATCAATAAGGATGGTCCGACTCCTGCTAAGGCCATGTTCGGTAAAAATGCGGGCTGCTGCTGGCCTCCTTGCTGTTGTGCGTTTTTATCATTTGCTTGTGGACCATTCGTTTTTGGGTCATTGGTTAGTGGAATGTGCCCCGTTAATAACCCCCCCGCATCCAAAGATGTATTTGTCACATCGTTCCCTTGTACCCGACCGTGATCTGCCTGCAGGATCACCTGCTGATCCGCTGCTGCCGGATCTGTTGCACCAGCCGCCATGACGGGTAACGACACCGCCTGCCATAATAGCGCAGTTAAGGATGACCATAAAATCAATCTGTGACGCAGTGTTCGTTGCTGTTTGCTTCGTAACATCGCTTCGCTCTCTCCTGTTCTTTATCATTCGTATTGTAAAACTAAATACAATCGACTAATGAACAGCGTAAAGAGGAATCATTCTGGTAATGTTAACCTCATATGTAACTATTGTAAAAGGTTGAATCTTGTCCATGAAGGGTGGACAAAATGTGTTATTTGTCTATTAATTTGACAATTGTACCTTCAAATTGTTCGTCAAGGTAAAAAACGCAATAAAAAAAGCACGGCCACAGGCCGCGCTCGTCATCCTTATTTATTTGTTTCGAGTCGCCCACGGGTTTTTGCCTGCGGAATGTTTTGCATTTTTAGAAACAACTTCATTAGCATGCTTAGCTTGGTGGCTGTACTTGTTACCTTTGTTGTCTTTAAATTGTTCCGTCATGGTGCTTCCTCCTTTAGTTAGATGTAAACGTATCGTGCTGCTTATAGGTTGCATGTGTGTCGGCTGGTATCACCTAGCAGTTTGATTCCAGTCCCAATTACATTCCGAATTACATTGGTCTGCGGCTTCATTTAAGATGTTTAAGTTCCTAGATGCTTCTCCAGATCACACCGGACTTCATCACACGACAACAAATGGTCAAGAAAATGAGATTTGGCATTCCAATCCAGACCAAATTCTTGACTCAAAAACATACTATTGTCTGCAACTGACATCGATTGTGTCAAGCCAGCGTCTGCCTCGTAAGAAGTTACCGTGTTTGCTTGACTCGGTAAAGCCTGCACGATCTCAAAGCCGCCATTTGGAATTGCAGCTACGTATACGGTAACATTACCGATATTTTGCTCATAGGGGACGACTTCCACTTCTGCTAACATTCTGCCGTTATGATCAACCGTTCGAAGAAATGACGCTTGCTGGATATCCATCATGCATTAACTACCTCCTGACCTGTCATTTGATCCCATACCGTTCAATCAACAAATTATTTCCACATCCGTTTAATTTCTGCCTTAGTATGTTCAGTGCCCAACCTATATATTTCCGAATATACCGCATTCAGATTAACCTGGTACCTTGCATTAAGCGCCTCGTTGGTTTGCGGTGTAAACATCATAAACCCCTCACGTAATACATCTGTCTCCGCATCACCGATTTCTCCCAATAAATACGACATATGTTCTACTTCTTCTTTAGTCGCCAATATTTCCCAATGTGATGTTTCAACTGGCTCTGCTTGAATAGTTCTGTGCTGAATCGAAACATAATACGATTGTTTAACCATGACACCCCCTCCTTTTTTATTAGCTTCTCCTGATGGACATACATCTTATGCCGTTTCCTGCATACCCATGTTATTATCTCGATCTACCGGCATCCCGGTTCATCGGTCTTCTGGAAGTAACGGATCGGAGAGGATGGACAATACATGTGTGGAATAACAGGTTGGATTGATTGGAAGCGGGAACTGACGGAACATACCGCTGTCATAGAGCAAATGACCGCAACGTTGGACGCTCGTGGTCCAGATGCCAAAGGAACATGGGTCACGGAATCATGCGCGCTTGGTCATCGACGTCTATCTGTCATTGACCCCGTAAATGGCGCACAGCCGATGATTCGCCATCATGAAAGTGGAACGTACGCTGTCGCGTACAACGGCGAACTATACAATGCTTTGGAGCTGCGGCGGGCCTTAGAAAGCTGCGGTTATTCGTTTCAAACAAATTGTGATACGGAAGTGCTGCTCGTCTCCTATATCGAATGGAGAGAGCAATGCGTAGACAAATTTAACGGTATTTTTGCATTTGCGATCTGGCACGAACAGGAACAGAAGCTGTTTGTCGCCCGCGATCGGCTAGGCGTTAAGCCGCTATTCTACAGCCGTGGAGAGGGCTGGTTTGCTTTTGGCTCCGAGCCGAAGGCGTTGCTTCAGCACCCTTCGATTGAACCGGCCATTGGCGCTGAAGGCATCGCCGAAATTTTCCTCGTAGGCCCTGCACGTACACCAGGGCATGGTGTATACAGCACGATGTCGGAGCTCCGTCCAGGCCATACCTTAACCTATGATCGGAATGGCTTGCGCACGACGGCTTACTGGAAATTACAAAGCGCACCGCATGAGTTAGATGCCGAAGCTACCGCTGCGCAAGTGCGGGAGCTGCTGATCGATACCGTTGAAAGACAGCTCGTCTCTGACGTCCCTGTTGGCACCTTGCTCTCCGGCGGACTGGATTCCAGCGCATTGACGGCACTTACTGTCCAATATTATAACCGGCTGGGCCTCGGCCAAGTCGATACGTATTCGGTCGATTATGTCGACAATGACAAACATTTCAAGGCACACAGCTTCCAGCCCAATGCAGATGCACCTTGGATACAGCGCATGGTGGAACAACTGGGCACTAATCATCATTACATCCAATTTGATACACCTGAGCTTGTTAACTCGCTGGAGCAAGCTGTCCTCGTACGTGATCTTCCAGGTATGACTGACATTGACGGATCACTTTATTTATTTTGCCGAGAAATCAAAAAAGGTGCTACAGTGGCACTCTCTGGCGAAGCTGCTGATGAAGTATTTGGCGGCTATCCTTGGTTTCATCGTGCAGAAGCTCTAAATGCCAATACGTTCCCGTGGGCACTCGCTGCTCCGCTGCGTAAAAGCTTGCTGAAGCCTGAAATAGCTGAACTGATTAAAGCCGATCAATATGTCGCTGATCGTTATACGGATGCGATACATGAGGTACCCCTGCTGTCTGGCGAAGACGAAACAGCCCGAAAAATGCGACGGATGTCTTATTTAAACATTACGCGATTTATGCCGACTTTACTCGATCGCAAAGATCGTATGAGCATGGGTGTTGGATTAGAGGTTCGGGTTCCGTATACGGATCATCGACTTGTGCAGTATGTTTTTAATATTCCTTGGGAGATTAAAACTTACGGTAATCGGGAAAAAGGTCTGCTGCGTAAAGCGTTGGAAGGTATTTTACCTGATGATGTGCTGTATCGCAAAAAGAGTCCGTATCCAAAAACACATAATCCGAGTTATTTGAATACGGTACGCAAACTAGCGCTAGAACGGCTTGACGACGCCACTTCTCCTCTTCATCAGTTTATCAATGAATCACGAATACGCGAGATTGCCGCATCTGATGAAGCAAGCTCGAACTTACCTTGGTTCGGGCAGTTAATGTCGGGGCCGCAATTGTTTGCCTATTTGCTCCAAGTGGATTATTGGCTTCGTCATTATAAGGTGAAGGTTACTTTATAGATAGGCAATAGATAGGCGTACGTACTTCATTTTACAGAAATCAATCCTGTGCATGCCTGTGAACCTAAGACAAGATAAGATACAACTTGCTGTAAGCTTTTTAACAAATAGAAATTCTCCCCTTATGTCCAACTTGTGTCCACCTTGTGTGGACATTTTTGATTTCATCTCCATTTTCCTCTCCTCTCATGCAAAAAGGATACGCAGCAGCTTGAACCGCCCGCGTATCCTTATTTAAACTAGGTATAACGTTATCATTAATCCGTTATAAATCACCTTCACCTGCAATGAACAGTCCATTCGTTCCGTTCGTCACACGATCCCGATTATAAGAACGCTCAAACGCTTACACCTGAACCAGCCTGATGCAGTCGGCTATAGCAGAAGGTGATATACAATTGCACAGACACGAAGTTAACTCCTCTGTAATCCATTACGCTTGGCTAGCACGAATAGCTTGATCCAAGTCGTGTAATATGTCTTGAATCGATTCTGTTCCGATAGACAATCGAATCAACCCAGGTAATACTCCTGCGGACACTTGCTCTAGCTCATCCAGCTGTTGATGTGTCGTACTTGCCGGATGAATAATGAGTGACTTCGAGTCCCCGACATTTGCCAGGTGAGAGAACAGCTTGACGTGCTCGATAACTTTACGCCCCGCTTCCACGCCGCCCTTAATCTCGAAGGACAAAATGGCCCCTTGACCTTTAGGCAAATATTTCTGTGCCAGCTCATAGGAGCTATGGCTTGGAAGACCGGAGTAGCTGACCGAAGCAACCGCATCATGCTGCTCCAAAAACTCGGCTACTCGCAAAGCATTTTGGCTGTGACGCTCCATCCGTAAATGCAGCGTCTCTAACCCTTGAAGAAGCATAAAAGCATTAAATGGCGACAATGTCGCTCCCATATCACGAAGCAATTGTACACGTGCCTTAATAATGTAAGCAATCGGACCTACAGCTTCTGTATAGACAACACCATGATAGCTAGGATCCGGTTCCGTCAAGCCAGGAAACTTGTCGCTCGCGCTCCAATCAAACTTACCGCCATCAACGATAATACCGCCGATGGACGTACCATGACCGCCAATAAATTTAGTTGCCGAATGAACAACAATATCAGCACCATGCTCAAGCGGACGAAGCAGGAATGGAGATGGGAACGTATTGTCCACAATCAACGGCAGTCCATTCTCATGCGCAATGTTGGCAACGGCCTCAATATCGAGTACATCACCTTTTGGATTTCCTACTGTCTCAGCATACAACGCTTTTGTCTGTGGTGTAATAGCTTTGCGGAAGTTCTCTGGATCGGAAGGGTCCACAAAGTGAACCTTAATGCCGAGCTTCGCAAGCGTAGTCGAGAACAAGTTATAGGTGCCGCCGTACAAGGTGGAGGCGGAAACGATCTCATCACCTGCGCCAGCGATGTTCAAAATCGCGTATGTGATCGCAGCTTGACCAGATGCTGTAGCCAGGCCGGCCGCACCACCTTCAAGTGCTGCTACCCGCTTCTCAAACACATCTGTCGTTGGGTTCATCAGACGTGTATAAATGTTGCCGAATTCCTTGAGCGCAAACAAATTCGCTGCGTGGTCCGCATCGCGGAACGTATACGAGGTGGTCTGGTACAAAGGAACCGCTCGCGAAAGCGTTGTTGGATCCACTTCTTGGCCTGCATGAACGGCCAATGTCTCAATGCCATACTGCTGATTCTGACTCTCACTCATCGTTCTAAGCCTCCAATCCTTATTTAGCCGATCTGGTTACTGTAGGATACATATGAGAAAAGGCACCTTCACATACAATTGCAAAGGTGCCTACTTTCTTCTACGATAACTGAACCCTGTTCGATTGTCCAGCACTATTTTGGAATATATTATGAAGCTTAAATGATCGACAGCCGTTGTCTAAGAAGCCTCAAGGCTTCACCACGATGACTGATACGCTGCTTCTCTTCTGTCGTTAATTCTGCCATCGTCCGATCATACGATGGAATATAAAACAGCGGATCATAACCAAAGCCGTTCGTTCCACGCGGGTGGTCCGTAATATAGCCATCTGACGTACCAACTGCTTCATATGCTTGTTTCTTCGCGGGATCATAGAGCACAAGCGCGCAAACAAATTGCGCGGGGCTAAGCCACTTTTCATGCACACGTTCCGATGAACTAATTGTCGTCGTCTCACAGTCTGGCAAAGCTTGCAGAGCAGCCAGCAGCTTGGCATTGTTAGCGTCATCGTTCCCGTGTTCTCCCGCATAACGAGCGGAAAAAACACCCGGTTCTCCATTTAAGCGGCCAACACAAAGCCCAGAGTCATCCGCCAGTACAGGAATGTTCAGCTTCTCAGCAACCGTTTTGGCTTTTTTGAGCGCATTTTCCAAGAACGTTTCCCCGTCTTCTTCTACATCCGGAATGTTCGGATAGTCAGACAAGCTCCTGACGGTTAGCCCTAGTGAGGAAAAAGCGTGTGTAAATTCACGGACTTTACCTGCATTGCGTGTTGCCACAATAATCGTATCTCCCACGATAGGCATCTCTGATGTTAAGCCTCCTTGCTTGCGTTAGCCTGGGCATCAATCTTAACCGCGATATCACCAAGTGCTTCACGCTGCAATTCAATCAGCTTCATGATGCCTTGTTCCGCAAGCTCCAGCAATTGATTAAGCTCTTGGCGGGAGAATGGACTCTCTTCTCCTGTACCTTGCACTTCAACAAATTTCCCGTTTCCGGTCATGACCACATTCATATCTACTTTAGCGGACGAATCCTCTTCGTAGTTCAAATCACATTTAGGCTCTCCCTGAACAACGCCTACGCTGACCGAAGCCAGAAAGTCGTTAATCGGGAATTTAGACAACGAATGCTGTTGGCTAATCTTATGTATCGCCAAGGCCATCGCGATAAACGCTCCCGTAATAGAGGTTGTGCGCGTGCCTCCATCTGCTTGCAGTACGTCACAATCCAGCGTGATTGTGCGCTCCCCAAGTGCATGTAAATCCACAACCGAACGTAATGCACGACCGATTAGTCGTTGAATTTCCATCGTGCGTCCAGTCAACTTGCCCCGTGCTGCCTCACGCTGATTACGTGTCTGTGTGGCGCGCGGCAGCATGGAGTACTCCGCTGTAATCCAGCCTTTGCCTTGGCCTTTCATAAATGGAGGAACTCTCTCCTCCACACTAGCGGTACACAACACTTTAGTGTCGCCCACTTCAATTAATACGGAGCCTTCCGCATACTTGTTCGTATTCGTCTGAATTGTAATAGGACGGAGATCTTCCGCCTTGCGTCCGTTGCTTCTCATGTATGTGCCTCCTAGAAATGCTCCCTGAATCCGTTTAAAAAGTAACATCCCCTATTCTACCAAAGTCCTACGCGAAAATCATCTTTGAACGTATAGAGGTTATGTGAACAGTACCAATTTAGCCTTTCCACATCGGGTTAACGATTGGCCTCGTAACTGGCTTAGAATAGTCTTTGTTGTCCGTTCCTTGAATATCCGCTACACCGTTCATACGAATTTGAACTTTCCCTACATTAGGCAGCTCTGTTAATGACAAAACAACTGATTTCAGCAGATCGGCAGGCACTTTATCACCCTTCTCAAACATGGAATCGACCAGATCAACCGTCACAGTATCTTTGGAGTGTTCGATATTTTTGATTTTTGTCGCCTCGGTAGCGACCATAGACATCGCCTTTTTATCTTGTGGTCCTTGAATAATTTGCTGGAGCGCAGCTTCTACAGCGTTGTCTGACGGTTCAATCAGACGTGTCACGGGAATGTAGTATGATTTTCCATCCTCTGTGAGCGAAGTGAAATATAACATTACAGGCATCGATTGTAAGTAGTTAACACTTTCACCCTTTTCCAGATTAATGCCCAAGCTGCGCGTAACAGGTGTATCTACTGGCGTACGATCAACAGGCATCTCGGTCAGCTTCTTGGAATTCATCCACAACTGCACTTCCTTAACATTAGGCAAAGACGTTAGTGTCCACGTAATAGACTCCAATATAGAGCGCTCCTGAGCGGCCTCATAATTTTTGAACTCATCCGAGAACTCCACGACTGCCAGCTTCTGCTCTGGTTTAAGCGCCACATTTGTAATCCGTGTACCTTTTGGAAGTGTCGTCTTAAAACCTGCTGGCAGTTTGTTGGCGTATACCCCACCTTCTATCAGCATTTCTAGCGCAGTCTTAGCCAGTGCAGTCTCATCCTTAGCTTCCCAGTGATACGCAATTGGCGCCAAATAGTCATGATGATCCTTTAAATATACGAACATATTTGCCTGAGCAGCTGCATCGTCTGTCAGTTGGCCCGTGCTGTTCACATCTGTGACAGCCTGTCCTTCCGCCTGACGCAGCATCTGAGCTTCTACATCAGGTGGCGGGGCGTCAATAGCCCCTTCTCCTCCACAGGCGGCTAAACCTGTGGATAATATAAGCGTGCACGCAAGCACTCCTAAGCGGCGGCGGAACGTGTTCGTGTGTGGCGTAAGCAGTTTCGAATTGTTCATCTGTTGTTAATGCCTCCTTGACCTGTAGTGATGCGTGTTCGCAAGCGAACCAAGCTTGTCTTCGCACCCATTTGTCCTATGTATACGAGCGGATAAGCTGATTCATGACGAGATTTGCAATTTTTGTAGCGCTCGTGCATGCTAAAGAAGTACACCAATCAGCGCGAAGATGTAGATGCTAATAATGAGGTGAAATGTATGAGTGAGCAAATGAAGCTAGACAAGCACAACTTGTCCAACGATTTGTTAAACAAAGACAAAGCAGCGATTAAGAAGAAGCCTTACACCCTGAACAGCGACAAAGTTGAAGCCGAAACACGTGCATGGTTAAAAAAACGCGGGGTCACAACGGATCAAATTGCCGAATTGGTTCTGTTCTTACAGCACAAATATTTCCCTGAGCTGACACTCGATTATTGCAAATATAGCGTGGAGCAAGTGTTGTTGAAACGCGAAGTGCAAAATGCCATTTTGACAGGCATTCAATTGGATGTACTGGCTGAGGAAGGCAAACTAATTCCAACCTTGCAGGAAATGGTTGAAAACGATGAAGGCTTATATGGCGTCGATGAAATCGTTGCCTTGTCAATCGTTAACGTATACGGAAGTATTGGTTTTACTAATTTCGGCTACGTAGACAAGATGAAGCCCGGCATACTTGAGCGTCTAAACGATAAGAATAGCGGTGAAATACATACTTTCTTAGATGATATTGTTGGTGCCATCGCAGCTGCTGCCAGCAGTCGAATTGCACACCGCAAGCAAGCCGAACGAGAAGAGGATATGGTGAAGATGCGTGCACTTCAACAAGCCGAAACAGATGAAGTGATCAATTAGCGTCTAAAGTACATGTAACACTTATACAGCCTTCAAATAACGAATCTGTGTAATGCTCAGTAAGCATTATCAGGTTCGTTATTTATTTTTGTGTATGTATGAACATATTTATAAATGAAAATACAACCAATTATGTCATAAATATATCATTCATAATTAGCAGCATTATTACGATATGAATACGACGGGGCTGTAGGCAAACAGTCAACACTAGCAACATCATTTTCGGAAGGAGTTTACAGATTGGATAAGTTAAGTAAGTGGTTTAAATTAAATTCTTTGAAAAAGCAACTTATATTTACGTTTGGAGGGCTGCTGATCGTATTATGTATCGGTTTGACAGCCACCTCTTACCTTGAAGCGAAGAAAGAACTGGAGTTGTCAGCAGAAGCGATGCTTCCCCAACTCGCCAAACAATCGGCTATGCGTTATAACGATGCATTAAACAACAAGCTGAGCTTTCTCATTACGATGAGTGGCATGAACGGGGTAAGCGAGTTTAAGCAAGGAGTGTCCAAACCACTTTTAAAGCAATTGGAGCACCATTTCCACTTGGAAGAGGCTAATGGCTGGGGGATCGCTGACCAAAGCGGTCTTAATCTGTTTGGAACAGAGGTTGGCTCAAGCATCGCACAGCGAAATTATTTTATGACCGCCAAAACCGGAAGCCCGGCAACTTCGGACGTGTTAATCTCACAGGTAGACAACAAAACCCTTATTATTGTGTTTGCGGTACCGCTGTATCACGATGGGGCTGTTAACGGCGTCATTTGGATGGAGCATAAGGCTGATCGATTAAGCCGAATCGCCAATGATATGAAAGTTGGCGAAACTGGCCGTGTGTTCATAGTGGATAAAGAAGCTACTATTGTCGCGCATGAACAGATTGATATGGTTTATGACCGTGTAAATCTGATTGAAGCCGGTGCTCAGGATGCTAAACAGGCAGGACTAGCAGAGATTAGTAAGCGGATGATTGCAGGTGAGACGGGTAATGGCAAGTATTCTTATGAAGGAGAGACCAAACTTGTCGGATTCTCGCCAATTCCGCTGACCGGTGGTGCAGCCGGCATCTATATGAAAGAAGAAGAACTTCTAAGCGGCGTAACGAAGATGCAGCGGGATTTGGTTATAGGCTCCTTTATTTTTATCGCGTTTGGCATTACATTAGTTCTGTTATTCTCGAATCGACTAACTGGCGCTTTCCGTATGATAAGCAGTAATTTTAATGCAATTTCCAAAGGACGCCTGAATACACAAGTTAATGAAGCCATCTTAAAACGTAACGATGAACTGGGTGCTCTTGGCGGCATGCTCGTAAATATGCAGCAGTCTTTAAGACAGCTGATCGGGACGGTGCAGCAGCAATCCCGTGAGATCGATGATGCTTCTATTCAGCTAAGCCAAGCGGCCCAAGAAATGTGTGTCGCATGTGATACGGTTTCTACTTCTATTCAAGATGTAGCAGGCGGTGTAGGCTCACAGACTGAAGATCTGGTCAGCATTAGTGATACACTATCCAGTTATGGTCATCGACTGGATCAAATGTCACAATCGGTCTCTGTTATTGATGAGAGCGGCAAACAGATTCACCAGCTTGCCGACGGCAGCCGTTCCAATATGAATAAACTCGAAACTTCTGTGCACGATATGCAGCAAGCATTCGAAGCGTTTATTCAAAATATCGTGACGTCAAACGAAAACTTTAAGCAAATTCATCGCATTACCGATACGATGAATGAGATAGCAGAGCAGACTAATTTGCTTGCCCTTAATGCGGCTATCGAATCCGCACGTGCAGGGGAAGCAGGCAAAGGCTTTGCCGTAGTTGCGGATGAAGTGCGCAAGCTGTCGGAGCAATCTCGTGAATCGGCACGTGCTATCGCAATGCTCATTCACGGGGTATCCCATGACGCCGCCGAGATGCTGAATACGGCTCAAGTGATGCAAAGTGCAGTAACAGAGCAACGTCAGGATGTAGACACAGCAATCGGATCGTTCCAGCATATTATTGAAGCGCTGGAGTACATCACACCGCAGCTTGATGCCGTAAATCAGGCGGCCATCATCATTAATCAAGAGAAAGACGAAATTTTGAGCCGTGTGGAGGCAAGCTCTGCCATTGCGGAAGAAATATCCGCATCTTCTGAAGAAATTGCAGCAACGTCCGAGGAAACAGCGGCCGCGTCTGAGGAAGTGCTTGGCACAGCCGAAGGACTTACTTTGATGACACGTCATATGATGGACGAAATTAACAAGTTTAAATTGTAACAGACCCTTTATATTTCATTTTGAAATGGTCAGCACATAAACAAACAGCCCCTGCATCCTAATCGGATTCGGGGGCTGTTGCTTTCCACACTATAACTTTGTCCACTTGACGAGTAGTCACTTGTTTGCGTCGTCGCAATTCCATTAAGTGAGCTAACGTCTCACCCATCGCAAAACGAAACTGGTGGATAGTAAGTCGATCCGTTGACCCGAATAGGTGAGCACAAAGTTCTTGGGCGGTCTGTTCGGTTACGAGCAGCGCTCGCAGCTCCATCAGGCGCTGCTCGTGATGCTCAAGAAGGTCCTCAATTCGGCTATGAAAGTAAACAAATGGATGTCTATGACCAGGTAGTACGAGTACAGCATCAAGCTGCGCCAATCGTTCTAACCCGAGCAAGAAATGATGCAGCGGCTCAGGATCACTTCCTGGCATGTAGCTGACGTTAGGAGAAATTTGAGGTAGAATATGATCTCCAGCAAGTAAAACCCGATACTGCTCATTGTAATAGCTCAAATGGCCCGGTGCATGCCCGTGTGTCTCGATCACTTGCCACTCCCGACCACCAAAACAAACCATTTCACCATCGCTCACCAAAGTGACCTGAGGAAGCGGGGAAACGAGCGGAATAAAGCTGTCCATATGTT
Organism: Paenibacillus taiwanensis DSM 18679; assembly: GCF_000425125.1. Classification (GTDB taxonomy): domain Bacteria; phylum Bacillota; class Bacilli; order Paenibacillales; family Paenibacillaceae; genus Paenibacillus_B; species Paenibacillus_B taiwanensis. The sequence continues at coordinate 340,573 of NZ_KE384309.1, read as the reverse complement.
TACCAACTAGATCGCTTACTTGTCTGGATACGCCGTGCTGCTGCAATATGTGCTGCATCTTTGCAGTCATCGTCTGCCCTGCCCCCCATAACATCTGGGCATGCTTCCAACCGATCTCCGACATCAATACCGGAACCTGAAACCGCTGCTGCAACCAACCTGCTAATCCGAGATGGTCCGGATGGTAGTGAGTAAGTACAATACTCGCCACTTTCCCTTGCGTCAAATTCATATGTTCAATAATCTGCACCCAAGCCAATTCAGCTGCGGCTGTACGCAAACCAGGGTCCACCAACGTCCATCCCTCTTTTTGATCATAGATCGCATAAGCGTTTACCCAGCGCAGCGAAAACGGCAGCGGTATACGAATTTGATATATAGCGCTGGCATCGTTTAATCCATCCTCGTTCCAGACCGTAATCGACCAAGTTTCGCCTTCTGCCCACGTTTGGCTTGTATAATCTTGCTTTGTGAGTTCCTCTACAAGCTTCGACTCCGACATTTCAGTGCCTCCATCTCATGTGAACGTTTATGGATCTCCAGTCTGAGCCAGATGCTAATGTGCTTAATAGCAAATACCAGATATAACGTGTGCCTTATAATTTACGTCCGACCAGAATAAGCCGGGTAGATCGCTCGGCATCATATTCTGAACCATCATAGTCACCGTACACATGGTCCAAAACCAGACCTGCATCGGCGATCATACGCCTGAATGCGGGCAATCCGTACAGCTTCACACGCTCTTCATAATGACGCGTGTTCTCCTCTAAGGACTGTTGGTTATGCTGCGTAATCGACGTTAATGTAATGTTCTTTTTGACATATCCATCTTCAATCTTGCGGGTCTCTTGAATAAGTGTGTTCGCGTCTATGCGCTCGGATTGGCGCACCAAATGTTGTTCCACGTAGGCTGCATTCAGAAAATCAATGATAAAAGGACACCCGGTTCGCAATACACGTGCAATTTCATGGATAACCTGTGCATTGTCTGCGTCCTCTTCAAAGTAACCAAACGACGTAAATAAGTTCACAACAGCGTCAAACGGGCCCTCTAAGGGCACTCGTCTCATATCTCCCCGTACAAACGTAACTGAGCCTGTCCCGTCATGAATCCGTGCCTCTCTTAGCAGCACTTCAGACAGATCCATTCCCGTCACTTGGTATCCGGCTTCCGCCAGAGCTACAGAATGTCTACCCATGCCGCAGCACAGATCAAAAATATGCGCCCCTTGTGGAAGTTGCAGCCAATTCACCATACGGTGCACCTCTTCTGCCGCCCCTTGCATGTCTCGATGCTTGTACACAAGCAAATAGTCTTCACCGAAACTTTGTTCATACCATGCCGGCATATTTGGCTCATCCTCCTATATGGTTTAGTCTCTATGTAGGTGTACGCCTTCTATTCTAACGGTTGCAATCGCATTTGTTAACCTTTGAGCCCATAATAACGAATAATGGCAGCCCGTGATGGAGCACTCTAAGAGAGCTGGAATAAGCAGATACGATAATTCGTCAGACTCTCCTTCTTCCTGCATCAATTTAAGGTAGGAGGTGAACATTGTTGCTTTGGAACATCTTGCTCGTATTTTTACTGATCGCACTTACTGCCTTCTTTGTGGCGACAGAATTTTCGATCGTCAAAATGCGTTCATCTCGCGTGGATCAGTTGGTGCTGGAAGGAGTGCCTCATGCGCTGGAAGTTCAGAAAATTGTGACTCAGATGAACAGTTATTTATCTGCCTGTCAACTTGGCATTACCATTGCTGCGCTAGGCTTAGGCTGGCTTGGAGAGCCCACTTTCGTACGATTGTTGCAGCCGTTGCTGGACTCCATTGGCATACCTGGCCCTGTATCCAGAGTTATTTCGTTTGCTGCTGGATTTACACTCGTTACCTACATATCGGTTGTATTAGGCGAGCTGGCGCCAAAAACGATTGCATTATATGAAGCGGAAATGCTTGTCCTGAAATTTGCTAAACCAATTATATGGTTTTATCGAGTAATGTATCCGTTTATTTGGGTGTTAAACAGTTCGGCTAACGTTATTGTACGCTTGGTCGGATACAAATCAACTACTGATCATGAGGCTGCCCATTCTGAGGAGGAAATTCGGATTATTCTGTCTCAAAGTCTGGAACGCGGAACGATTACCAAGACGGAGTTTGGATACGTCAATCGCATTTTTAATTTTGACGATCTGTCAGCAAAAGAAATTATGATTCCGCGTACAGATATGGTATGCCTTTATAAAAATAAATCGATGCAGGAAAATGTCCGTGTCATTAAACGCGAGCAATATACCCGTTTCCCTGTCGCAGATCGAAACAAGGACCATATTATAGGGCTCGTAAATACGAAGCAATTGTTTTTGGAAGCCGATCATGATCTGGATTACCCATTTCAGCGGTTAATACGACCGATTATTAGTTTACCGGAATCTATACCTATTAAATCTGTGCTAAGGCGAATGCAGCAGGAGCATATTCATATGGCAATTTTATTGGATGAATACGGTGGGACAGCAGGTTTAATCACCATCGAGGATATTTTGGAGGAAATTGTCGGAGAAATTCGAGACGAATTTGATGATGAAGAAGTGCGTGAGATTGCGACTCTGCACGAAGGTCATTACTTGATTGAAGGGCGAACACCACTATCTCATGTGAACCATATGGTGGGTTTGCATCTGGAGAGTGAGGATGCGGATACGATTGGCGGGTGGCTCTATAGCCGAAATCCGGAACTTCGGGTTGGTCAATCCTATACATATGAAGGCATGCAGTTTACTGTCAAACAAAAAGACCGTCATCGCATTAAAGTGATCGAACTGAAATTAACGGAGCTTGATGCTACAAGCTCTATGGATTCAAAATAAGAAAAGCCAGAACGAGTACCCTACACCACTGTAAGGGAATTCTACTCACTCTGGCTTTATATTAAGGCTGCCTGTTACGCACTTACCTGATTTTCAGCAGCGGGAGCAGCAGCTTGCGCAGACTGCTTGCCATCTGCGCGATCCTGCTCTTCAATGCGATCCCACGGCACGATTCGATCAAATATTAACGTAATCATCATGCCGAGCAGCAAACCATTTGAAATCAACGGACGAATGAGCGCCGGAAATTGGACCCATACGGTGTTTGGAAACGTCATCCACGCCAATCCGATAAAGAGCGGGAGTGCTACACGGTAAATCGAACGGCTCGTAAACGATATCCCCTCTAGTTGTTTAAGTGATGCGCCCAGCATACTTAAATAAGCAACAAACAGTACCGCATTGCCGACGGTGAGCGGTAACGCAGAGAACATTTCTGCTAACTGCGGTACAAAGCCAAACACCATCATCATGATCGCACCAATAAGATATGGAAGTCGATTTAAGATTCGTGACGCTTGCAAAAATCCAATTGAAGACGCAAACGTGGAATACGGAACAACACCAAACAAGCCTGCCAGCATATGCATAATACCAGTAACAACAAAAGCTCCACTATATTGTCGTGGGGTCGCTTCTGTACGATAAATGACAGCCGCACCTTTTAAAGTAGCCATCGAATTGGCCATGTTCAACAGACCTGTCACATAAGCGACTCCAATAACACCTAAGTTAAGGCTATGTTCCGTCGGGCTTCCCCACGTGAACAGCTTCCATAGGCTGCCGCCATCTTCCATCGGCTGTACACGTGCATCAAATAGTAAGGCATATGCAATCCACCCTACTATAATCCCAATTAAAACCGAGAAGTTACGCAGCTTCTTCGGTCCAAATAAATTAAACAACAACAAAAATACGATAATCGCAAAACTAAGCAGTGCAATATTAGGGGATATTTCTGTACTGTCGTTTAGCCCAAGCATCCCTTTCGAAAAAATAATCATAAGCTGCGAGCCAATAAGGAGCAAAATAACAAACATAACATTCGGGTTAAACCAAGGTCTTAATTTATCAGCCACACCAAGCAGCCCAAGCAATATGATCGTGATACCCGCCAGTACGATCCCTACAGCCAAGCTAGCCCCTAACTCAGGCAGTGTGATGCCCATTGTGGGTGCAGAGGCACACAAGCTGATAATAACGCCCCACCATAAGCCGGCTTGTCCTTCCATTAGCACCCATTTATGCCCCCATAACACCTGCATCAAACAAGCGGCGCCTGTTAAGATAAATGATCGCTGCATCATTAATGCTACATCACCCGCACCTAGCTCAAATGCATGGCCGATGGTCAGCGGGATCACAATTGTATTCGCAAACATAAAAAATAACCATTGAATACCGGCGAGCGCCGTCTTCAAGGTTCCTTGCCGTTCCATGATAAATCACCCTTCCACTTCTACCTAGACGTTTCATCATTATGTCACAGGTAAAAGTACGAAACAACAAGGTTGAGCACCCATATGAGACAGCTAAGGGCTAATAATGCCCACTTATGAGCCATTCTATCGTATTCTCTGTGCCTTACGATCCTATCGGCTTGATGGCGCTGACTGAGTATGGAAATGGGAACCGGTGCACCTATGCTGCCCTCACCATATGGAGCATCGTATTTCTGAATATTGGGGATATTTATCCTTAGAGAGGAACGACTACAACATATAGTTGGTTATCAAATACATCCATTCAATTAAGCAGCGCTTAAGATGAAGCACTTCATCATCTAACAATCGGAGGATACTTCCTTTAAGTGGGAATAATCAAGAGGGTAATGAGCGATGCTGCACAAGACCGGACGGTTCATATGAAGCCGGTCTGTGCGGACGCGTTATTCTATAAGTTGCACGAGCGTATTATGTAACGACAAATACCTGCACATTAAGTGAAATCGCTAGCTTAGATACAGCCCTCCACTTTAACTTGTAGTAACTATATTCCGTTAGCGGAGGATCAAAGGTGAAGTTGTACACCTGATAATCATACACATCGTCATCCTTCAAGTATCGATCTGTAATCAATTGGCGTTCCTTCTCCGGAAGCCTTGATACAGCCTTCTCAACACGTTCGCAATAAGCACGCATCTTCTCCGGTATATCAACGTTATCCGCAGCAATATCTCCCGTCTGATCAGAGATACGGTTCGTCTCTCCATGCACTCGCGCAGTATAAGAAGATGTAAGTCTGGTTTCCCTTACTTCGTAACCGATCTGCTTGTACATGCGATACTTCTCAAATACCGCTTCAACATTTCTACGTGTGGCTTCTTTGTCCATCTCTGGAAGGTCAAAAAATACGTCACATAGCATCAAAACACCGCCTTGTTCACTTCTGTAATGTCCGTAGTTAGATTGATTTGCTGGATCTTGGAGCAGAGTAGGTCATACCTAACCTCTCTCCTGAATAAGAAGAAACAGTCAGCCCCTCGGACGAGAGGCTGCAAATGAGGAGAAGTAAGTCATGATAGTGGCCCTGTTCTTATTATATAGGAACATACGTTCTTATTCAAGAGGGTTGTTTAGGATTTTATTTATTTCTTCGTTTATGCTGTGGCTTATTACGTAGAAGGTTGCGAGGATTGTCGCCCTTTCCCTGTAAAATGGCGATGGCTTGTCTAATCGCGGGTGGGATGGGTGCGCCCATGCTGCCTCCATTTTCAACGATAGATAGCAGTTCGTTTGCGATGTAAAAAAAGGCGATCATCTCCCTGAACATATGGGCATCGCCCAAAATACTGTCTACCAGATGACCGACCGATACCATAGCAAACATGTACGCTTTTCTGGCTATTCCTATTAATCCCGTTCGACTCACCAGTTTCCCTGCAAATGCTGCGGCCGCTACTCCTGATACATAATCAATGCATGCAAGTGCTGCCAGTACACCAATGACGGATGACGTCTCGCCAAACAAATAAGCTATCGTGCTGGATACAGCCGCCAAGATCCACTTAATAAGGATATCGAACCGCTCCATGTTCCTATGCCTCCTTAAATGAATATAAGCTTGTACATGACATTTGCCATGCACAAGCTCAGTTGCTTCCGTGTGACAAGTTGTCTGGCTATTGCAGCATTATGTTTTGGTGGAATCATGATTAGACTTGTTTGTTAGTATCTCTTTGTGAAACCACTCCATCATTGTGAGTCTAACTAAACGGCTTCAAATGCAATGCCAGTAATATCAGCATATTGTTCAGGGGTGATTTCACCAGACGGATTTGCATTTGTCTTCACTGCCCGACGTAATATTTCGGCGTTGATCCAGTTGAGGTTGTAGGCATGTTTCCAAAATTCCATGCGTGTTGCTCCTTTCATATCGTTATGTGTTTCCATAAATTTATTCTTTAAATAGAGTTCTTTATACTCTGTCTACAAGATTACTAAATTACTAGATTAGAAAATTGAAGCCATTACTGGCAGCAACTTTTTGCACATTCCCATACCTAACGGTTAGCTGTGCTTTGCCTGCACCAGTTCATTTTTAAGAGCTTGAATCTCATTTTGCTGCTGCATAGCTTTCAACTTTAATTGCGCCAATTCTCGTCCGATAACCTCTGTATCCGTCATTGTTGAAACATTATTTTGCAGCACATCAATTTCCTTTTGGTCCATACCCTCCACCCATTTAGCAAGTTCAAAATCCCAGCGTGGCTTATATAAGCCTGGTGGCACTTCGACAGCAACGGTGTGACCAATTAAGACCTGTTGTTCAGCACTTTCGACTTCTGATCCCATGATAGGAAAAACGCCTGTCACGGAATCCGCAACAAGCGTTGGTTCGACGTAGAAACCGTCAAGATTGATTTGTATTGCCTCTTTCATTGCGTATCCTCCTTATTGTTCGGCTCTGAATGAAGAACTGATAACTGTTTTGCTTGTCCCTCCATTATGGTCCACGTACACTGCGCCGCTTAATCCTATTGAAATTGAAGCAGCAATCCAAGTGGTGCCATTCCACGAAATCGCAGGGAGTTGTAGTGCACGGTCAGGACGGTATCCTTTTGGAAGGATAAAGGCTATAGTACTATTATTACTGCCTGTAATACTACCTAATAACCGAACAACTCCTACGTCATCCTTGTAATAACCTACTGGGTTGTCATGAGTCCAACCGTTAATTAACGAAGGAATAATCCATTGTGGCGCAACCTTCTCCGCCTTCTGTGTTTCAACTACGCTTAACCTTCGCTCCGCATCCGCTGCCCACTGAACAATATCCTTAACTGTACCTGTTAGGTTAGGCGCTATACTTATGTTGATCGGTGCAGACAGCACAGGGTCTAGCATCGTATAAGTAACAAAATAGACCGCGGTAGCGTCGTAATTAAACTTTGAAAATTGAGGTCTGATTTTACCATAACTTCCGCCAGCCCACGTAATATGCTTATAATCTGGACAATTATTTTTATAAATTCCGAGTAAAGTATCGGGACGATGCTTAAACCACGTTTCAGGATAGTAAAACTCATTCGATTGAAAATAATCACCTATTAGCTTGAAATTCGACTTTTCTCGAATCACGATGCCACTGCCCACTTCTACCATGTTCCAACCTTGTTCTAGTGTAAGACCCGTTTCATAATTAATAACTGATTCTGCGGTTTGATTCGCCTTCAAGTACTGGAGTTTATAAGGCCTCCAATTTAAAGTTATTGGTGCTTGAGTTGTCGGTACACTGGTTTTACCCCCATCTCCCAATGTACCATCTATTTGCCTATACCCCCAATCTTTTTGACCATCGCCATTGTATGGGGCGTTTGTTGCATCACCAAATTTAAACATGCGCCAGCCAAGGAAATATGCTTTGATTTCGTCTGCTGTCGGTGTATAGGCGTCTCCCCAACCGCTATCTGCGTTAGAGATTGTTAGGTAAAATCTCGTGCCACCACCATCCGAACACCTGTCTGGCGCATTAGTCGGTCCAGTTACCAGCATAGTACCATCATATTTAGATACTCTCAGATTAATGTTCCCAACAACGTTGTTTACGAGTATTTTCTCAGCGCTCACTCGTACATATCCCGTGAAACGCTCAGGTTCATACGTAAACGAGCCATCTAGTGTAACCTTCTTCCACTTTTCTAACACATACGGCAAACCATTGTTCCCTATATACAGTAAATCAGGATTTGATCCGTCTATCAGATTGGCAGCTAGATCAACCTCAGCTGCCCACATGCTACGAGACAGTGGCACAAATGGCTTCCTTTTGTCTCCATGAATGAGCATGGGGTATCTGAACGAACAGTTATACACTGCTTCCTTGCCATTTGAAATATACAAGTATACTTTTGTATGTTTGCCTGTATTGAACGTTAAGAACTGGCTTTTTGTATAGTCGGCTATAAGTGACGTTACTCCATCATCCACCGCTAACATACCCGAATGTTCGGCGCTAAACGTATAAACTGTATTTGGTAAGACACTAACTCCAACCCGTGTAAATGCATTGATCTGCTTAGGCCTCAACTCTAATTCATAGGGGGTGTTAGTGCTATAATTCCCTGCTGCCGCCGATGACGGTTCCCACTCTGTAAAAGGTGGCAATAAGTTACCCGATGTAACGTATGCATAAGGATTCTTAACGTTTGTAAGACCATTTACATAAGGATACTTTATTGCCACTTGCTCGGACGGCAACGTAGCCAAGAGATCATAATCTGCTTGCGAAATCTCGTAGACTCGAATGTTACGCACACTGTACTTTTCCCCTGCTTTAAGCGCTCTCGCAAAAAATGAAACTATGTTTTGATCGCTTTTATTAGCTTTCAGACGTGAATAATATAGTTTATATTCCGTATCCACAGGAAATTCAAAACTAAAGAACCCAGGAACATCTATACCTACAACATTGCCTGCAACACCTTTGGCTTCATATAAAAATATATAACAGGCACCACTATTGAAGCTGTACTTATCCTTGGTTGAGAAAGCAGCAAAACTATTTTGCACTGCTGACATTTCGATCCCATTCTCATTGGCTACAATGGTCGACTGATATGTCTGGTATCTGTTCACATTGTCACAGCTTCCTGCATACCCTAGCAAGTTAATCAGTGTCCGTCCTCTGATTTCTTTCATCTTAAATGGAGTATCGCGTGCAGCATTAACCAACTGAAGCCCCTCTTTTAACACAATAGGCACTTCAGGTACTTCTTTAAGCTCAGGCTTAATAACATCGGAGATTTCTTTTTGAATATGATCATTTCCTGCACGAAGGTTACCAATCGAACTGTCGATTGTCTCCCACTGCTCGTTAAAATGTTCCCTGCGGACATAATCATTTGAATCAAACTTTATTAAACCGTTCGGCAATTTATGAGCCATGTTCAACCTCCTATTCCATACATAGATATAATTTACAGAATCCTACTTCATAAATCGTCAACTGATCCATCATTGTTCTGTTAAAAAGGAAACTCCATTCAAACTAATAAATGTGCTAGCACCTCGATTTATCGAAACTTTTCCCTCAGCAGATATATCAATGCCTGATACTACATCACTCACACCGTTACTTGACAAAAGAATGATGGTAATTGTATTTTTGGGCCTATACCCCTTAGGCAAGCGGAATAACTCTCCAAATGCTCCTGATTTAACAGCACCCTTCATACGAATTATTCCATTACAATCTTTAAAATAGCTAGGAGCCCCGTAAATATTTACATTGTACGCGAGCCAACCATTTATTAATGTGGGGACAATCCAGTGAGGGGCTTCTCTTACTGACTGATTGTTCTCAAGTATACTTAAACGCTTTTCAACTCTACTCAGCCATTCATTTGCCCTCGAAACAGAACCGTGGAGATTAGTTACTAGACTTCCTCTGAAAACCGAGGATAAAGTTGGATTCGTCATCAGATATGTGGCACGATATTCTGCATTATGATCGAAATGATATTCGTAAATGTCAGCGTAGCTCTCTCCGTAACTTTGTGTTATGTCCTGAATTATGAACCAGTTCTTATCATTGCTATCATTCCTGTAAATCCCTTCAATATTATTGGACTTATACTTTAGAATGCTGTCAATCCCATATGCAACTGGAGCATTGATTCCATAAGTTCTTAATGCCGAGTTATAAGCAGGACTTACTTTTTCTCTAATTACAATTCCAGAACCAATCTCAACAAGATTTGTTCCCTTCATAAGCTTACTTCCGAGTTCATAACAATTTATCTGTTCTACAGTAGGACTGGATTTAGCATACTGTAACTGGAAAAATGTCCATTCTGGCGCGGGAACAGTAGGAACATTTACTCCAACGTCTTGCCACTCTCCATCAGTTCTATGGTATGCCCAAGCCTTTGTACCAACCCCATTAAAATCAATATTAGCGCTGCCACCTGCTACATACATCTTATAGCCCAGCAGGCATGCCATAATCTCATCTTTAGATGGGTTACTATAATTATCTCCCCAACCACTCAGCGAGTTAGGAATTGTTAAATTTAAATACACCCCGTTTCCCGCTATATCAAAACAATTTACTGCTTCTTGTGCTGATGGCGTATAAGATAGTAGTAATCCGTCAGGTCTATTTAAATATGCATGAGTTGGCCTATATCCAATATTAAGCGCTGTTCCTATTTCTTTATACCCTGTCTTACTAACAGATGTGAACCAACTGAGAGCTTGATCGAAAACTATTTTTTTCCAATGTTCGATCACGTATGGTTTTCCATCATTTCCTATATATAACTCATCCGGGCTACTCCCATCTACTGGATAGGAAGCCAGACTACACTCAGCAGCCCAAATACTTTGATGCTGTGGACAAAATGTACTTGCAAACGAACCATACGATAGCATTGGATTCATGAATTCAATTTTATTCGATGATGCTGCAACGTCTTTTCCCACTCTAACTGCTATATAATGAGTACCCTCAGTTACAGTTAAAGTGCCGCCAATTACTTCATCTCGTGATGTACCCGTTCCACGGCCCAATTGATAACTATTCAGCACTTGTTTTTTACAATTGTATGTTTGATATGCTAATTGGCCATCCCCTGTTACAGTACAACTAAAATGGAATACCTGGCCGGCTCGGACACGAATAAGTGGACTTACAGAAAAAATACTTTTTAAAGTGGATGTGATATGTAATGTATAGGGGCTTATAACTCTGTTCTCCAATCCACGAGACCAATCAACAAAGGAAGGGCACATATTGCCGCTTATAACTTTCTGGTACGGATTAAGGACATTCATCATTCCATTTACAAATGGATACAATCGACTAATCTCTTCAGATTGCAGCTTATTTTCAGTAACAAACTGATACTGGTCCGAGTTTATCTCATAGATTCGAATGTGATCTACATATCCGTGCATACCACTTTTTGCCCCATATACAGTTACGTGAACACCACTGAAATTGATCTTCTTCTTCCCCATTGTATGAAATGCAGAATACACCGTCTGAAAATCTTGGGTACTTGTAGCATCTACTGCAAACCATTCTGAACCTAGCTCAGTTTGGATTTGCGTCTGAAGGCGTATAAATTCCGCATTCCCATTTTTCACATCACCAACAAGTACATAGTATTTATCCACTTCTAAAGGAACAATTGTACTAATATCTCCATTTGCGTCACTTGGTAGAGAGACCTTAAATGAAGCTGATTCGACCGTACAGATTGTTTGCCAAGGTATCCATTCGGTAATTGCTTCACAAGCCCCTTTATTCCCCAACAAATTAATTAATGTCCGGCCTTGAATGCCCGACAACTTAAACAAAGAATCCTCCTCCGCCTCCACCACCTGAACGCCTGGCTTCAGTTCCAACGACACAGGCGGCTTTTCCACCAATGGAGTTCCGCCCTGCAACGGATACAAGCCCATCCTATCTCACCCCCACAACTTGAATCTTAGGTGTTCGGTCTGATATGATGTGCAGTTCCGTCGCACGTACGTTCAACGAATAGCCCATCCCTTCGGGTACCATGATGCTATCCGCTCCATCAACCGTTGCAGCGGCACCGATGTTGACGAAAATATCCCCTACTCCAAAGTTGTGAATATCAAACACTTCACACGTCCCCGTAAAAGTTAGTCGCGTGTTCACTCTTGCCTCCAACTTCATTCGTTTAACTTCCTTGGTTTCGTATCCGGTAGACTGCGAGGGGACTGTAAATCCGTTGGCACCTATAGACTTGACAGCCCCCGCCTTGTTGTTGGCATCCACAGGGAATGTAAATGGCATCGCGATCCCTCCTTCACTTCTTTTTTAATGAAATATTCCATAGCACTTCAGACAAATACACCTAGCATACATTCATACATTCAAGGCAAGGGCAGCATCCGATAAGCAGTTCCAATTTTGTACTGACTTGTCCCTATTCTGATGAATGCCCTCGCTTGAGCAATTGTCCACTGCCCTAACTACCAAGTTAGGGCGTTGCATAATTGTATCAAGGTTCCCCCATCGTCAATCCGACACTAGACCTAACGATAGGCTGACGATGATCCAACACTTCGGTTTGGTCCCAATCCAGTTGAAGATCATCGAAATCGTTCCAGTTTAATTGCAGATGATCCAAGTTCCCCCATGTTAAATAAGTAAATTCATATTCGATGTCCAAGTGCGCAGGAATGAGCGCTCGCAAACTGGCCTGTAGATCCGCCAGATTGGGCGGAATCCCCATTTTCCCGATAAAAGTAACGATTAGCTTGTACTCATGAGCCAGCTCACGAATGCTTACTTCGCCGTTGGAATACGATTCTGCTACGTTTTTGATGACGCCTGCTGTGACTGTACCGATGCCCCGCAACTTCGACTTTATGACCGCACGCCGTTGGTTGATCGGTTTGGCTGTGCTTGCAGGAATACCACAAAATCGTTCCCACAAGTCCAATCCATATGTAGCAGTATCTACATAAAATTGCCGCAGCAGTTCGTCTATATCGTCTTGTAATGCGCCGTAACGCTCTGCCTCCGCTTTCAGTAGTTGACTGTACAACGGTGATTCCAACATAAACTCAGGGATGGATTGCTGCATTTGTTCTATAATGACAGCTCGCTTGTCCCGTAATGATTCTGGACTTGAAGCAAGCCTTGTATTTTGCACACCGGTCATAACAACTTCACCGTCCCCAGTACCGCTACCTGATCCTCCTGTAGAACAAGATTATGGTTAGCACCATTCATCTTTAATTGGTCATAATCCAACACAGCAAGAGTATCCAGCAGTACATTGGCAATACGTGCAATTCTGACGACACGGTCCTTAAATGCTAGCTTATGCAAGTATTCCTTCATCCCCTGCTCAATCTGGGTACGTACTTGGTCCACACTTCCAGCTTCAGGCGTCAAGGAAATTTGAACCTCTACATGAACGGGCACTTCTATTGCCCCTGCAACGGTTACATCGGCACCAATCGGTCTCATCGTCTCAATGTGCTGACGTACTTCTGCAATCACTTCTGTGTCAGGAGCATGCTTATCAGTAGCAAGCACTACGATCTTCACCGTTCCAGGCCCTTGCCAGATCGGGAACACCTTGGCGTCTCCAATGCCAGGCACCTCTAGCGCCCATTGTAAATAATGATCCGCATTGCCGCTCGTTGCCGGATTACGTACTTTAGCAAGCAGACGTTGCAGCAGTTCACTATCTGGTTCCCCATCATACCCTCCAGAGGTCGGCGCAGCGTTAAATACCGACTGGACGCCTGGCAGTTCCGTAATTATGGTGTTAATAATACCCGCAGGTACATTGCCAGAGGATCCTGCTTCTAACGCCTTGACCGGTACTGATACTACTCCTGTATCGGCTACAAGCGCAGCGGCCTGCGAGCTGTACATCGTGCCATCCGTCGTGGCTACTGTTACACCTTTAGGGATGACTGCTCCCGTCTTGCCCTTAAACGTGACCATCCCGCGCGCCGCCTCTGAAGCTTTGCGCTTTAAGCCATGCTCGTCCGCACGCATGTCCAGATAACGGCCATAACTCGTTTCTGCAAAGCCGATCTCCAATACACGATCCAATTGGATATAAGCTTGCTCCAATTGCAGCGCTGATGGTGATAATACATCATACACAAAGGTGCCCTCACGCTTGGCTATATGGGGTAATTGAACCGTTGCTAACAACTCGTCTAGCAAATGCTCCCACGTCTTCTGTTCATACATCAACATTCACCTCCCCGTAGATCGTATTGACGGTAACGTTAATCCGCAGCTCATCGCCAACAAGCAGCACTTCTGGCTGTTCAACGCTAACGATATAAGGATTCACAAGCAGCGCCTCGCGTATATATCGTTCAGCCTCGCTCCGTTGAATAATCGAAGTAAATGCACTGCCAATAAGGGCCTCAAATTCACTGCCATAATTCCAACTGTATGCCGGATATCGGTAGCGCTCCGTTTTTAACGTTTTATAAATCCACACCCGCAACGCATCATTACCTGCCAACAGCAGCGGTTCACCGTTATGCATCACAAAATCGTTACACTCATAGTTCCAAGCATATTCTTGAAACAATGGAAGGTCTGTACCTTCATTACCGATCTGCCTCTGGTCTCCATCAATAAACGGAAATATGGAATCCATTATGGCCTCACCACCTTACCTAGTACGATAAATCGCTGCGAATCTTGCATAGGCATAATGGCCACTTGTGTACCTGGTGAAATATGCCTATCCAGGAGCGATTCAGTCACCCACAAATCCTCGGCACGGAGCACAATTCCCTCCACTCGTATTTGCAGTTTTGGTGAAGGTTCCAATACTTCACCAACCAGCATAAAAGGCGGATTGTACTTCGCCCCCTGCTCCCGAATGTAATCAACGAACCAGGACCATTGCGACATACACCAACCTCCTTACTCCGCTTCCGCTGTACGTTCGTCCATCATCTTACTAAATTGCAGTTCCAATTGAATGAGATGCTGCCCACTTTCAAAGGTGTGCGTATCACCACTCACAAAAAAGAGGCCAGTCCTCCCCAAAATGCCGTGGTTCATCATGACCATATGTCCCGTGATCATGTCCAATGCTTTAGGTTCGCCCAAAACTTGAGCGGAGGCTGTCCTCTGTATCCCTTTTTGATGCTCTTCAGCCAATGTGAGACTGTCTTTCTTTTCTTCTTTCTGCACAGTAGCCTGTAATTTACCGTATTTTTTGAGCCATTCTTCTTGTACAACCTGCTTTATTAATGTGCCATTTTCATCTGTAACTCGGACAGTGTTAATCATACTTTCGATATCCTCGTCGAACTGGGCTTCCAGCAAATTAGATGCAGAAGACAGCAGTCTGTCTGCAATCACCTCTCCTGACGACACCACTGTCACTTTCCCCTCTTTCATGCGGGGGATGTACAGCTTACGTGTCTTTTTCGAGAGCTGCGTGTAGGCGATCATAATTGCCTCATAAGCACTTTTTCCCATATGCACAAAACTAATAGGGAAGTCCGATTCTGGCAAATCACCAACTTGCACATGTAATTCCTTGCAGATCAGCTTCGCAATACTGTCAGCTGTCAGCTTCTCAAATTTCATTGAAATCGTCGACTTTAACAAGTAGATTAAACCATCATAAGCGGAATAAGCGATCTCATTTCCTGTAAGCGACTTGCCTTTACGAAAAACGTAGCCCCGAAACAGCTCACGGCCGTCCTCCCCATAGAGTGTCACCATTTCACCAAGATCGATCGGAGCATTGGCGATATAATAATCGTGATCGGATACGAGAACGGACCATTCCAGCTTTCGGGCTGCTTCACTCAAAGTGCCGCTCCAAGTCATGCGGGTAATAAGTTCTGTTATATTCGTCTTCTTACCATCGCGAGAGGTATGGATAAGCTTCATATATTCACCTCCCCCTTACTTCAAATAAATCTCTCTCCACTCATGGGTCGTTAGCCAAACGTCATCCAGCACCATCGTATTCGTTTTCTTCCCAATCCCCTTGTGCTCATTCAGCTCCTGAAGAAACTTAGCTTTCGCACCGCTGCCCCATATTTTCCGAGCAATCCAAAACCAGGTATCTCCTGGCATGACCCTATATTTAAGTGGAATCTGTTTCTCGTTCGGACGGGGCTGACCCTGCTGCTTCACTTGCCCTTTTGGAGCAGATACAGCACTCCCAGTTGTTAAGAAGCGATATTCTTTTAAATCTAGTGTAAATTGGACATCTTCTGGACCGTGCTTCTGTGAATAATTAAAATTTTCAATCGCCATCGCTTCATTAATGTTCAATCCCTGTCCTTGAATAATCAAACGTATCGGCTTGCCGCTGTCGCGCCATTTCTCAATCATCCGTATACATCGCTGTGGTGTAGGAAAGCTGCTGTACTGACATAAACCGTCATTGACGATTGGGAAATACGAGCTAAGTGATATCGCTTTTAATCGTCTCCTGCCAATAACGTTCGCTTCGCCCAAACTATGAATATTGACAGAGGTTAAAGTCGTACCTGTTTGCATTTCAAAGGTCTGCGGTGGAACCGGGAGCCTAAGATGCTCGGCTCCGTTTTGAAATGACAGCCAAAATTGGATCATGCTGCTTCACCTCTTTTAGACCATGTTAATCGCTGCACCCTCCAGTTCAGCACGCAGTACTTGGGCCCACTTGGCAAAATCGGCCTCTTCACGTGCCACTGGATGGTTTAAATTAATCGTAATACCACGACTTCCACTACGTCCGTTTCGATATTGATTTGCTTCTTGTGCGGTCAGCACTGCTTCATTTTTATGCAGCAGTGCTGGATAGTTATCCCGCGGAACCGTATGTAAGCCTGCCGCATGAGGTTTAGCTGGATTACTAGGAGAATCGGGAGGATCTCCACCGATCAGCCAATCAATCAGATTGCCAAACTTGTCGCCCACCCAGTTCACAATCTTTGAAATCCCATCCATAATAGGCTCTAATAGCCCCCATAAGATTTCAAGCATCGGCCGGAAGCTTTGGTTAAAGACAAACACAACGAGTCTAAACAAATCAATAATTCCATTAAAGATTGGTTCAAATATTCCCCACGCCGTTGATAAAATATCTTGAATAACCGGCCAAGCTTCCTGCCAAGTCTGCCATAAGGAATTAAACGTATCCAATATCGTATAGATGATAGGCTGTAGAAACTCGAATACCGCACCAATCGCCTCTTGAAAGATAGGCATATTTTCCTGAATCCATCCAAACACGCTTTGGAACAACGTTATAATCGGTGGCAGCAATGGGGTAATAAATTGTACCGCTTTTTCCACGACCTGCTGGATAATCGCGATCACGGGCTGGATTAAAGGAGTAACCCATTCAATAAAACGTTTCAGCTGAGACATGACAACGGGAAGCGCTTTTCCCGCAGCTGCGCCAATATTTGTCATGAAGTCAGCCGTCTTCTGCATAAACGGCATCAGTTTCTGCAACTCAGGAGCTAAATTTTTAATAAATTCATTTCCCATGCCAGCTAAGCCCGACTTAAACTTATTTTTAATGACCATGACCATCCCGCCAGCCGTTGACCCTAGTTTGTCAGAACCGCCGCTAAACATTTCGGTCAGTCCAATCCCCTGCTGCCCTTTTATTTTGCTCCAATCCCCATTTGCTCCTGCAAGCTGATTCGGATCGACCTCAAAGCCATAGTCTTTTATATCGTAAGCGACTTTCATGCCCGATTTGCCGATCTTTAATTCATTAAGCGCACCTAGTGCGTCCTCTAGTGATTTGGCCGGATTAACGGCTACCATATCTTTGGCCAAATTAAGCATTGCCATCGCTTGAGTCGAATCTCCAGCTGACATTTTTAAAGCAGAAGCTCCTGCCTTCAACATGTCGTCAGGGTCAAACGGAGAATTAGATATATTGCTATCAAGCATTTTAAGATAGGCGTCAGCTTCTTGCTGAACGGTTCCAGTTGGCTTCCCCGGCTGACTCGATGCCATGATGTGATTTATGGACATCCCTTGCCTTTCCCAGTCAAAAGCACTGTTCAGGGCGAAGCCAATCCCGTCTGTCAGCATCTTGTCAAACTTAATATTTTTTAGGAGAGAGTGAATTCCTTTGCCAATGCTAGCGATAGCAGACGCAGTAAGGTCTACTGCTTTAAAAAATATCGTGATCGGCTTTACCGATATTTGAGCAATTGCTTTTGATACTTTGGCAGTTTGCACAAAGAAAGGCGCAACTACCGCTTTAAAATAAATTTTCTTCGCATCTACTTGAAGGGCTAAATGGTCTTTTACCGACTGGAACGATTTGATCATTCGTAAAGCTGCTCTCGCAGAGCTGATTTTCAAAGATCCGAATACCGCTTGAAAGCTAGTTTTAACGTCCGCAAGTAAGGGATTCATTTCTCTCTCTATACCCATAAAAGCATAAAACAGATTTTGCACAAGAGGTGGGGCATCCATATCCATTTTCGAAATCTGTTGTAAATTTTTCGTCACAAGCGTCGCTTTTTTGGATATGGCATTCATTGCCGAAACACCCGCTTCTTTTAAAACTTCAAACGGTTTTTTCGCCTCTTCTTCTTTGCCTTGCATTTTTTTTAGCTCTGCTGTCATTGATTTTTGAGTCGAAACTATTTGTTTTCTAGCCCGCTCGAACGATTCGATCATGGCCGTTGACAGATCTTGATACTGCTTGGCCGTATCCTTGCTAAATTGCTTCGTTTTTCTGACACTCACCTATATTCACCCCCTTATAAAGCAGGCATCGTAATCCACACCTGTCCCGTTTTGGCCATCTTTTCCCGATCTTCCTGCTCCATCTCATAGAAAGCTCGGATCAGGTGTCGTTCTCC
Source organism: Paenibacillus taiwanensis DSM 18679 (assembly GCF_000425125.1). Taxonomy (GTDB): domain Bacteria; phylum Bacillota; class Bacilli; order Paenibacillales; family Paenibacillaceae; genus Paenibacillus_B; species Paenibacillus_B taiwanensis. The sequence continues at coordinate 321,886 of NZ_KE384309.1, read as the reverse complement.
GGCAGGCATCGATTGAATAATAGAAGGCCGGATGCCTTTGCGACTCCAATAATAATAGAGCATCTCGCCATAGCCATCCGACCTTAGTCGTTTTTTAACTCTTCCATAGAGCCTTCGCCAAAGCCGGATAAGGAAGAAATCATATTATAAATTTGAGTAATTTCACCAGGCAGGAGCAGCTTGGAGGATTCCAGTAATTGCTTTGGCGTGGATACCCCGTATGCTTCAAGAAGTTGAGGGTCCTTTAAATTCGGTTCTACGACACCTTGCAAAACAGTAAACAACTGCACCCGACTAGCGCTAAAGCTTTCCAGTTCTCCCTTTTTACTGATCGACATTGAAATGTCCTGAATTTCCTCAAACTCGTCCATCGTTAGAGCCTGGCATTTAAACACAATCGGCTCTCCCGCTGCCTGACTTAGACGCTTTAACTCCACTTCTTTGAAAGGCCGATGCAGTTTTCCATTTCCCATTCCAAGCAATAAATCTATCGTTGATTTTCCCATAATTAAGCTCCTTTTCTTGTGTCCATTTATAAAAAGACGGTATACGTCGTACACCGCCTACATCTTGCTAGTTGCCAGAACTACTACTCCCACTAATCCACCTTTACGAAATCCTGAACGGTCCAATCCGTAAATGTAAACGGTGCTTCAATCTCGCCTTTTTTCTTCAGTTCCCAGTTCACTAGACTTAAGTCATTAAAGCAAGCATCTTTAATGGTGATAACTTCGCCACCGTCAGCAGCAGGATCTTTTAATTTGGACATAATCATAAACCGTGGATTAATACCTTTTTTGATCTGATCGCTCAGAAGAGTAATCATACGAGAATTTGCCTTATGCATCTTCAAGGTACCGGAGCCCTTGTAGCCCATAAATTTAGAATCCGTTGCAAACTTGCCTGCCAACGGAACGTCTTCCTTTTCAATCTCAATTTTGGCTTCCATTGAAAGGGCTTCAGCTACCAGCTTTCCATCCAGCCATACTTCCCCGAACGTACCAGACATTACTTTTTCCCCATGAAATGCAGTTGCCATATTAGTTTCCTCCCTTATCTTCACCTGACTCTGCTGCCCACAGCAGTTGCCATATCCATTTTGAGTATAAGTGTGCTGCTATACTGTGCTAAGATAATTTACTCCTGCAAACCAACTTACAAATAGACGGCAAGCTTCACATCTTCAATTGCATCAAGCGGTCGCTGAGTTGCCGTTAGAAATACCTGATCACGCGTATTTGCTTCTTTAATGTCCTGCTCCTTCATTTTAGCTACTTCTTCTGCCCCAAAAAGGGATTTTAAGTAGGTGCGCTGTGCAGCCATATCAACGGATACACTATTTTTACCTGGATCCAGTACACCCTCTTGTTCCAATACCTCGTAATAAGCATTAATTGCAGAAATAAGCAACAACTTATTCATGTAAGAGTTTTGTACTTTACCGATGTAGTGATCCTCGATGGTGTCTTTAATATCGTGATACGTCTTATTTAACACACGGACAACCTTAATCTTCTTCCAATCTGCACCCAGTGCCTCGGTTACCGTCTGGAACGAAGTTACGCCGCGCGCAATCTTTACTTTCTCACCGTCATGGTAAAGAATGAGCTTACCTGCATGAACCGCCGCATCTGCTTCCGCCTTCGTCAGCTTGGGTACGTTAGTCACTTCAGGCAGCACCTGGAAGGTTGGTGCAACCGTTAGCGGCAGCCCAGCGATCAGGCCTGCAATCCGCGCGGTGTACTGGCTTGCCGTATATTTCTTTGTGCCGACTTCAATATTGTCGGTTGCTAGGTTGACCACTGCCGGATGATCTGCGGCTGCATTGGGCAGCACTGCCATAATCCGACGCTCTTTATTGGCAAACATCGATTTAGCCCATGTAGAAAGTGCCGTCACATCAGCTTCTGCTGCACCTGGAAAAGCAACGACATTAAATTTCACCGTTTCCAGCAGATCAAATGCTTTATTATAGTCAGTTGCTGCAACTGGAATAACAACTAGCTTTACTTCCTTGGGCAGCCCCATCAATCCTTGCTCTACATATGCGCGATTATCCACACTTAGCCCCGCTGGAATCTCTTCGATCCCAAACACCTTATACTCCTTGGCTTCCGTAACACTGGAATCCTTTAGTACAAGCGCCAATGTCCCCGCGGCTCCTTGTGTTACCGCTCCTGATGCTTTCTGCTTAAATTCAATCGTTACGCTAGGCAATCCCATCGATTATTCCTCCTTGTAATGTACTAATATCTGTTTCACCTGATCGTACTGTTCTTGCGGCAGTTCCTCTTCCGCAGTTAATGTTACTCGGACAAATGTATCGTGCGCCCGAGTCCCTCCTTTGACGGAGACGAGGTCAAACACGTCCCCATCCATTCCACGCAGTTGTCTTTGTCTGGACAAATCACTGCGTATCCGTTCGGCTGCCCGTAGCTGCGACATGCCATCTGGCAATCCGTTTACAAGAGCAGGCACATAAATAATTTGCCATGAAGCAGCAGATGATAAGGTCCAAGCCCCTGATCTCTCGTCCTCTGCTTGCATAAGCTGCACCGCTATAGCAGGACGTACAGGTGATTCAGGACAACTTCCCACATACCAAGCAGAAACTTCGGGAAACAAGGAAGCCAACCTCCGTTGTAAAGCTTGATAACTTCGCTCCCACATCGTTTACTAGATTCACCTCCACTGCTGAACTCGCTTTTGAACAAAAAAAATCAAACCTAATACGAAGCACACCTATGAGAAGCGCTCAGCGCAATCGTTCCATTGTGGAACCCGTGTGTCGTTTACGTTTGATTTTCCTAATACCAATTTATCATGTTATCGTCCAAACGCTTGGTGATACGCCAATCAATAAAATACGAACATACGTTCCTTTTATATTGTCGTTTTATTGAACCAGCATTGTAGAGGCGTTGAATGATCGTTGAACCTTCTGTGCGATTACAAAGCCAATCTCGTTTATGCTTATATCGTCCTGGGAGGCAAAAACGTTCTACAAAAAAAGAAGCCTTGCACATATCGCAATGCTTCGCACTCGTTTAGGTTAATAACTGTACTTGCCAATAATCGCTGTAATTAAATGCAAAAAGAGACATCCTCGACTCTCTGTGTAAAATAGAAGTACGACCAACGACTCTACGCAGAGGAGAACAAGAAATGTCTCATACGTATACGTTAGGACAACAAATCAATTGGAACAATATCTTTCGACAATGGAAACTGCCGTTGTATTTTTCCAAATCAGCACTTAATTCTACCAAATATGTGACGTGGTTTGTTTCGACCATCACGCTTCACATGTTGTTCTGAATCGCAGATGGGGCAAGGTTGTTTATAGGCTACTTTTATTCAATTAAGTTATAATCCTTATATATTAAATCGGGAAGGTGGGTGCTTGAATATTCTAAGACTCCTTTTCTCTAAAGTGTTATCAGCCTCTATAACCTCTCTTATACTGTCTATTCTAATGTCATTATTTACAAATGATTTTTTAAGATCAATGTATATTTTCCTTCTATATGTTCCCCCGATTATTTTTATCTACGGTATCCTATTCTCGATTGCAGCAGACATTATTACTAAACAAATCAATAAATACCAATTGTTAGTATCATTTTTTGTCCATTTTGCAGGAGCGGCTATTATTCTCATTTGGGATTCATCTTTTGGAGGGTTTGCAATTATTGGTGCTGTGCTATTCTTTTTTATAGATCATCTATTTATTAAAAAGTGAGATGGCATGCCAAACAGAACCAAAGTCCGATATTTGTCATCATAGATGATACGGTATGTGAGAAAACAAAGCCTTCGTCACGGGCACGCCTATCCGTCCAAGGATCGTCGTATCACCATTCCCATTTCAAAGGTAAGCAAGTCTATGGTCATTATGTAGTTGAAACGATGCTTCGGTCCGGTGATAAGGTATAAAGCGGCTTGAAAACGAATCGCATCCTTTACCCGCAAGGGATTTGACAATCCATCAAAGAATTTGCTTCCTATATCTCGAAGTCAGATACCGATCTCGTTACCATCGGAGTAAAGAATTATCGAGTTTATCGATACGAAGGCAAGCTTTATTTCCTTGAGAATGGTGTCGTTCTTCTTTGCTGGGAAGATGGTGACGATTTCTCTCCCTCAAAATATGAAAGCATTTCTAAGCACAGATGTCGCATTAACCAATGCGCAAATAATGAGCTATTACAGTAAGCGTTGGTCGATTGAAACTTACTTTCGGACAGCCAAAGTCCATCTCGGTAGGGATCGATATCAAGTTCGATCCACGAAAGCGATTGACCGCTATTGGGCATTGCTCTTGTTTGTTTCCTTGTGCTGCACATACGGCGATATGGATGAAGCCTTATCGATGGGCTTCATCCATATCGCCGACAGCAGAGGCAACATTGGATTGAATATGTTAATCAATAAGCCCAAGCTGGTGTAACCCTTGCTCAAATCAAAACGCAGCTTCGAGCTGTACAGGGATACTAACAGTAATTTCGAACTTACAGATTGTTGAATCGATTATTGGCATGTACAACTAATAAGTTTTGTTTATACTAATTGCTCAACTGTTTTTCGTGTCCAGTCGTATCTCGCGTCCTTCTTTGGCGGAGCGGTACATCGCGTCAAGAATCCGAATCATATCGATGCCCTGATCTGGCGTAAAGTCCGGCTCTGCCACACCACGAATTACATCAACAAAGTGATTCACGTTCTCTTGATGTCCCCAACCGCCCGTCGGAACTTGCGGTAGTTGGTTTAGCGGCTCCCCCGCCATATCCGTAAACAGCTTAAACTCCTCGTTCTTTAAGCTGAAGCCAGCCTTAGTCCCGCGCATCTCCACGAACAGCTCGTCCTGCTCAATATGAGATGCCCAGCTTACTTCCACCTGCAGCGTAGCACCATTATCAAAACGAATAAAGCCGGTAGCCAGATCCTCAACATCATACGTGTTACCTTCGACTATGCGGGTCTCCCCTTTGATGTGTGTTTGACCAAAATGGCTGTATGTCGCTCCTGTTACAGAAACTGGCTTTGGATTGCCCATGAGCCATACAGCCAAGTCAATCATATGCACGCCAAGGTCAATAAGCGGGCCGCCGCCAGACATCGACTTCGTCGTAAACCAGCCGCCTTTACCTGGAATACCCTTGCGCCGCAGCCAACCGCAACGACCTGTATAAAGCTGCCCTGCCCCGCCATCTTGAATCCACTGCTTCAAAAAGCGGGAACGCGGCCGAAAACGATTGTTGCGCATCACCATCAGCACCTTACCTGATCGTGTCGCAGCTTCCTTCATGTTCATCGCTTCTTCTGGTGTAATCGCATCCGGCTTTTCACAGAACACATGGAAGCCACGCTCCAATGCCGCGATTGCTACAGTAGCGTGCAAATAGTTCGGCGAACATATATCAATGATGTCCAAATCCTCACGGTCCAACATTTCCTGCCATTCCGTGTACACACGAACTTGGCCTAGTTCATCTGCTACCTCACACGCGGATGGCTTATGAGGATCACATACCGCTACAATCTCGGTATAAGGATTAGCAACAAACGCTGGCATATGAGCGCCACGAAATATACCGCCTGTAGATACGACCCCCACACGAAGCGGCTTTATCGTAAGTTGTTCAGTCATCGTCAGGTCACTTCCCGTCTCTTCATAGTGAAGACGGCTCAATCACGTTATTCACATGTGAGCCGTACGTTATATACTTATATTAGGCCGATTAGTTCAACGGCTCAAGTGGCTGTGCATGACCATACGTTGGATAAGAACGTGTAGACGGCTTCGTCCATTCAACTGCATTACGAATGATACGCTGTACGTTCTCATTGTGGTACGTAGGATACGTTTCGTGTCCTGGACGGAAGTAGAACACTTTGCCCATCCCCCGCTTGTAACAACAGCCGCTGCGGAACACTTCTCCGCCAGTGAACCAACTTACAAGTACCAGCTCATCAGGCTGTGGGATATCAAAATGCTCGCCGTACATTTCTTCTTCAGGAAGCTCAAAATATTCGCCAATTCCCTCTACAATCGGATGCCCTGGAGATACAACCCACAGACGCTCCTTATCGTTCGCTTCACGCCATTTTAAATCACATGAAGTACCCATCAGCTTTTTGAAAATTTTTGAGAAATGACCTGAGTGTAATACGATTAAGCCCATTCCGTGCATCACGCGATTATACACACGCTCAACTACTTCGTCACTCACTTCACCGTGTGCCATATGGCCCCACCAGATTAACACGTCTGTTTCTTGCAGCACCTGCTCGGTCAGCCCATGCTCAGGCATGTCCAGCGTGGCATACTGCACACGATAGTCCGTTTCTAGTGGCTCACCGATTGCACCGTGGATACCTTTAGGATAAATGCTGGCAACAGTCGGATTGCGATGCTCATGGCGATATTCGTTCCATACGGTAACTGTTAATGGTTGTGTCATGATGATTTCTCTCCTTTAATATCCAAAGTTCGGTTTCAGTTACACCCACCACATCTCACCTAACGGCTCTTTCATCAAGATCGGCTGCAAAGCTTGAACTGCCTTCGTAAATCCTTCATCTATCGACATCAGCCCGTCCTCATGCTCAATGCTAACGACATAGTCATAGCCAACTAAACGAAGCGCACTTATAATGTCTGCCCATGTCTTGGCATCATGACCGTAGCCTACCGTACGGAACTGCCATGCACGATCGAGCATGTTGGTATACGGCTGCATATCGGTAATCCCGTGCATGTTCACGTTAACCGGATCAATCGTCGTATCCTTTGCATGGAAGTGATGGATCGCCTGCTCGCGTCCCAGAATACGAATCGCTTGCACCGGATCAATACCTTGCCACCACATGTGGCTCGGGTCCAGATTAGCACCGATAACGTCCCCTACTGCTTCACGCAAGCGAAGAAGCGTTCCAGGAGAATGAACAGAGAAGCCACCATGCAATTCGAGGCCAATTTTAATGCCCCGCGCTTCGGCATACTGTCCAACTTCCTTCCAATAAGGAATCACTTTCTGAGACCACTGCCAATCAAGCACTTCCTTAAAATCATGTGGCCAAGGTGCAACGGGCCAGTTCGGATACTTGGCATCCTCGTGATCGCCAGGGCAGCCGGAGAAGCCGTTTACGACGGGCACTCCCAGCTCAGCTGCCAAGTCTAGTGTCGCCATAAAATCATCATGGAACGACTTGGCGATATCTTTCTGCGGGTGGAGCGGGTTGCCATGACAGCTAAGCGCACTAATCGTTAGCCCGCGAGAATTCACCGCAGTGCGAAAAGCTTCCAGCTTCGCAGCGTCAGCCAACAGCTCATGCGGATTGCAATGTTTGTTGCCTGGATAGCCGCCTGTGCCAATCTCTACAGCTTCTACCCCTTTAGCGGCTACCGTATCGAGTGCTTCTTCAAGCGATAATTGTCCATATAAAACTAAAAATACACCTAATTTCATGTTACATCCCCCTTGCAATTACGATTTATAGTTACATTGCCTTCTGTTTGTAACACACAGACTTTGCCTTTTATAATCCTTATCGTGTTATTCGAAATAAACCGCTTTTCCTGTGCGCGCCGACTCATAAATGGCCTCCAACAGCTCCGATACCACACAAGCCTGCTCAGGCGTCACTACAGGGTCTTTATCTTGAGCTATAGCCTCTAGCCACATACGCATTTCCAAATCCGTATCTTTCTCCGTCTCGCCGTCATAGAAAGCTACACCGCCAGAATCCAACTCAATCTTTTGCTCATATAAACGAGAGTGCTTCTCCCCGTTAATGGAAAGGCCATTCCACATGTCTGCGCCGCCTTCCGTTCCGCTGAGCGTACATTTGGCTTCCCCTACTTGTGTCGTATTTAGCGCCCAACTGGATTCAAGCATAATCGTTGCACCATTTTTCATGACGATCATACCAAAGGCAGAATCCTCCACCTTAAACTTTTCTGGGTCCCACGGTCCCCATGCGTTCGCTGCGTTCTCCTTCTGGCCCAGCTTATGATACGAAGTGCCTAATACAACCTTAGGCTCATAGTTGTCCATCATCCACAGCGTCAAATCGAGTGCGTGTGTGCCAATATCGATAAGCGGACCTCCACCTTGCTTCTCTTCGTCCAGAAATACCCCCCATGTCGGGACAGCACGACGGCGAATCGCATGTGCTTTCGCATAATACACCTCGCCTAAAGTTCCGTCTTCACATACTTTTTTCAGGTATTGGCTATCTGCACGGAAACGATTGTTGTAACCAATCGTCAGCTTCTTCCCTGTACGTTTTGCTGCCTCTACCATACGGCGGGCGTCAGCCGCTGTTTTAGCCATCGGTTTTTCACACATGACGTGCTTGTCGCTTTCTAACGCAGCAATCGTAATTTCTGCATGAGAGTCATTTGGTGTACATACATGAATGATATCAATCGACTTATCTGCTAACACTTCCTTATAGTCGGTGTATACTTTAGCATCTTCCTTGCCGTACTTCGCTTTTGCCTCAACAGCACGCTCTTCCACAACGTCACAAAAGGCTACCATTTCAGCATTCGACTGCTTTGCCAGTGATGGCATATGTTTGCCGTTGGCAATGCCGCCACAGCCAATAATTGCGATACGATATACTTTAGTCATTCGTAATTCCTCCTCATTATTTAACGGTTTATAGGTTTGCAAAAATAGTCGTTGTAAGTTAAAACAAATCCAAGTCTTTCAAGTTGGCGGTAATCCAATCCAAGCTTGCTTCTACGCTTTCCAGCGAGCCGCGCTGTGTGACGTCTTGCTCCACAATTAACCATTCAGCGCCTATACGGCTGGCAGCCTTGGCAATTGCCGTCAAATCAAGCTCTCCTTTGCCAAGCTCAACCGTAATTGGAGCGCCTTCCGGTGTACGCGCCAAATCTTTAAAGTGAACGAGCGGCAGACGCTCGGCGTATTTCTCCATCCACTCTACGGGCTCATGCCCGCTATACTGCACCCAGCACACGTCAAGTTCTTGGATCAATTGTGAAGCCGGCAGCGCATCAAAAATGCGTTCAAATACCGTTCTTCCCTCAACAATAGTCGTAAATTCAAAGTCATGATTGTGGTATCCTAGCCGTAGTCCGTGTCGTTGCAAACGCTCTGCTGCATGCTTCAACTTGCCTAGCGTCTCATGTAATGCTGTTAAAGAATCATATTGTTCCTTCGGCAGCCACGGACAAATTAAATAGGAACTGCCAATTGCCAAGCTCATCTCCATATGCTCATCTAAATTATTTGTAAGCTGCTCCAAGCTAATATGACTGCCCACAGCTGCCAATCCTAAGCGTGATAACGTAGTTTTCATTTCCTCAGGCGATAATCCGCCGTAACCTGCCAGTTCTACACCTTCATAACCCATACTTGCAATACGTTCCAATGTGCCAACAAAATCGCGTTCTGTCTCATCACGGACTGTATACAATTGTAAACCGATACGCATAATGTCCACCTCGATACTTCAAAGTATTTGTGTTGGTCATTCCTAAAACGGTGATTCGATAATTTGAAAAGGTTTTCATTTGAACGGTTTCATTGTCCCATACCTATAGTCATAAAGGAATGAAGTATATCGCACTAACCTGAACAATCCTGCTATATATGATATAATCCATCTGAACTTATTGTAAAAAGGAGCTGCTGACTTTGAGCAAAAATGCACATAATCAGACCGAGCAGCAATTTCCCATTTTGCATGCCGGATACGCCCGCCATCGCAAGCCGCTCAGCCTTGTCATTCCATCGCTGAAACATTACATTATTCGAATCCAGCTTGAGGGAACCGCTCATATTCGAACAGCTGATCAATATGTCCAGATCTTGCCTGGACAGCTTATTATGCTTAGCCCAAAGCAGCACTACGACCTCAAAATCGGATACAAAAACCCTGAGTCTCTGGAAACGATGACAAAGGTGCACAGCCTTGATTACTATATGATGGTTAACGGGCCTTGGGTAGAAAAATGGTGGTCGGAGCACCAGCCTCCCTGGTTGTCTAATCACGCCATTGACGATCGAATGCTCGCCATATGGCGTGAGATTATGCAAGAGCAGCGACTGTCAGAAAATCACATGAACGATATTGTCAGACATTTGACATTTGTATTATTTCTTATGTTTGAGCGTGCCTTGCAGCACCCGCATATGATTAGCCTTGACGATCGGACTACACAACTTGCACACCGCATGAAGCAATACATTGAGCTTAACGCAACGGAAAGTTTCAGCATACAGGACGTCGCGGCGTCTGTTCAGGTTAGCGCATCACGTGCTTCCCATTTGTTTAAGGACGTTTTCCAGCAGTCCATTATGGACTATGCCATTGAGGTGCGGATAAGTATGGCATGTGAGCGTATTTTGCACGGCTACATGTCGCTTGAACAAATAGCGGAAATGTGCGGATTTCAGAGCTATACTTATTTCCATCGAACATTCCGCAACCGGCTGGGCCTGTCTCCCAAGCAATTCCGTGAGCAGCGACAATTTCAAGATGGACAGTAAATTTCTACGAACGGGCACCCTATATTTGACGGTTATGAAACAATGATGGAATTGGCTTGCACGCACCTATTTTCTTCGCTATGATAAGGGTGTCTACTAAAATTATTTTCATGACATTGGATTAAATAATTAAAATTTTTTTCACAGCAGCTACCCTTACGCAGGGAATACTTGGTGAAATCAGGACGCTAGTAAGTTACAACTGCTACATTTGTTATACCTGTTCTATTTTCATACCTGTTACATCTGAGGCATCTGTTATATCGTTTAAACCCAAGCATTACGCTGATATGAAGTGAGATGAATTACATTGTCGAGTATTCTCCATGCCATCCGGCAGCAGTTAGAACATTTGCATCAACAAGAGCGCAAGCTGGCTGACTATATGCTTCAATTTCCGGGTAATGTGGTAACGATGGGCATTACGGAGTTAGCCGAGCAATCCGGTACTTCCGCGGCTACGGTGACCCGATTTTGCAAATCGCTTCATTTTCGTGGATATCCCGATTTTAAGACGAAGCTGGCCGCAGATTTGGCTCAGCAGACTACACCCTTGACTTATCAAGATATTATCGCTGGTAATCAATTGGCGGATATCGTTACGGCAATTGAATCCAATCATCTTCGTTCCATCTCGGATACGACTAGACTGTTGGATGTACAAGCGCTAGCACGTGCGATTGCTGCGCTGCAGCACGCGCGGCACATTGACTTGTACGGCGTTGCCACATCAGGCATCGTTGCGATGGACTTCTATCAGAAGCTTGTCCGTATTGGCAAGCGAGCGACCGCCTTTGCTGATCCACATATGCAGATCACATCTGCCGCCAATCTGGGCGCAGATGATGTAGCTATCGCCATATCCTATTCGGGTGAAACACCCGAGACGATTGATTCCTTGCAGTGCGCCAAGGAGCGCGGAGCTACTACGATTTCGCTGACGAAGGTTGGTCATAACCGTCTCGCTAACTTAGCAGACATCAACTTATTTGCCTCTTCCTTAGAAGAGGGCATGCGCCGTGGAGATATGGCATCACGAATTGCGCAGCTCCATGTGATTGACATTATTTTTGCCGGCATGGTCAGTGAGCAGTTCGACGAACATATTCCGAAACTCGAACAATCGTATCGCATGGTACGCAAGTACCGTAAAGATAAAGGGAGGTAATATTGTAATGAATATTATGACATTTAATACCAACGAAGAATTAAACCAAATTGGTGCTGGCATCGTCGCAAGCCTAATTCAAACCAAACCGAATGCGGTACTTGGTCTAGCTACTGGCAGTTCTCCTATCGGTATTTACCAAGAACTGATTCGTCTTTATGAAAAAGGATACGTCAGCTTTAAAAATGTGCACTCCTATAACTTGGACGAGTACGTAGGCTTACCGGAAGGTCATCCAGAAACGTACCGCTCCTTCATGAACACACAATTGTTTAACCATGTCGACATTAACAAAGATAACACGCGTGTTCCTGATGGCAATGCTGCTGATCTTGAAGCAGAATGCAAGCAGTACGACGCTGCTCTTGCACAAGCGTCTATTGATATTCAATTTCTCGGCATCGGCCACAATGGGCACATCGGCTTTAATGAGCCTGATCAGCAGTTGCATGGTGGTACTCATGTCGTACAACTAAAAGATGAAACACGTCAAGCCAACGCTCGATTTTTTGATTCGATTGATCAAGTGCCTACGCAAGCTGTAACGATGGGCGTCGGTTCCATTTTAAAAGCAAAAATGATTTTGTTGATCGGCCGTGGCGCAGAAAAAGCAGATATTATCCATCGTGCCCTGACAGGTCCTATTACAACGGAAGTTCCGGCTTCCTTGCTGCAAACTCATCCAAATGTTGTCGTATTGCTCGACAAGGAGGCGGCACAAAAGTTCAATGACTAACTCAACCTTCACACTTAAAAATGCACGTATCGTGACACTGAATGGTCTTATTCATGACGGAATTGTGCGCGTAGAGGATGGACGCATCACTTATATTGGCACCCTCTCGCAGTTGACTCAAGTGGAACAAGCCTGGCTGTCTAATGCCATCGACGCAGAGAACGGTTACGTTATGCCTGGCTTTATTGACGTTCACGTTCACGGGGGCTTTGGCGCAGACTTTATGGACGCCACTCACACTGCTTACGATCAGATTACGAAGTTCCATATGGAACATGGCACAACAACTATGCTGGCGACATCGATGACACAGTCTCATGAGGCGTTGGACAAAGTTGTTGGCGCTGTAGATACCTACATGAAAAGCGATTCAAAATATGCACAGCTTGCAGGCTTGCATTTAGAAGGTCCATTTGTAAACCCTAAATACAAGGGTGCCCAAAATGACGCCTTTATGATGGATGCACAAATCGACTGGCTGGAAGGGTGGCATGAACGTCATCCTGGCGTAATGAAGCAGTTAAGCCTTGCGCCTGAGCGTGATAACGCACTTAACGCCATTCGCTGGTGCCGCGCGCACGGCATCAATGCAGCGGCTGCTCATACAGATGCTACGTATGAGCAGTTAACGGAAGCGGCAAATGCAGGCTTGAACCAAGCCGTTCATACCTTTAACGCGATGACACCTGTCCATCACCGCAATCCGGGTGTCGCTGGCGGCGTGCTGACGGATGACCGCATTGCAGCCGAAGTAATCGCAGACGGACATCATGTCCATCCGGCGTGCATCAAGCTGCTCGTACGCTCCAAAGCGGCTGGTAAGCTGATTTTGATCACGGATGCGATGTCAGCAGCCGGCATGCCTAACGGTCAATACGACCTTGGCGGATTGCCAGTAACGGTTGTCGACGGTGTGGCACGCCTGACGGAAGGCGGCTCGCTTGCTGGCAGCACCTTAACGATGATCGGTGCGATCCAGTTTGTAACTCGTCACGTCGGATTGTCCGTCGAAGAAGCGTCCATGCTGGCAAGTATCAATCCTGCTAAACAAATCGGAATTGATGATGTAACAGGCAGCATCGAAGTCGGCAAACAAGCAGACCTTGTCTGGACTGATGCAGCGCTCAACATTAGAAAAGTATGGGTTAAAGGTCATACTCATATGTAGTCGAACTACAGAAGAAGGCACTCCTACGTCTGCTGAGCAGATACAGGAGTGCCTTTTATGTACTTGGTGAAGAGGGTAAGCATTTTATGAACCCTACACGCCTTACTTCGACGATATAGCAGGCATAGAGCCAACAAACAAAGCTTGGCTTGTCCATCTTTGCCTAAAAATAGAGACGTCTCGCCCTACACCTTCAAGACAATGAAGATATATACAGGCGGGACGCCTTTCATCTATCCGACGCAAGCCGTCAGTGGTGTACTGCAGCAGCCTGCTCATCAAAGAGCCTCCTATCCATACCGCTTTCCGGCATGGAGCCAGAAGTTTAAATGGTCAGGGCGATGGGCAATGTCAGATTTTGAGCTCCCCAAGCTTGATCAGCTCGACTACCGCTTGCGAACGACCCTTTACGTTTAATTTCTGCATCACATTCGATATGTGATTTCGTACCGTTTTCTCGCTTATGAATAGTTGTTGTGCGATATCACGGGTCGTTTTGTCCTGAACAAGCAATTCAAAGACTTCGCGCTCACGGTTCGTCAATAGGAATTTGCTTTTGTGATCGCTACCCTTCAAGTGTCACCCCTCCTTGCCCGAGTTTTTGTAATTTAACAAGGTTAAGGGATACAGTCAAATTTATACTATGAAGGGCAATTACACTTGGTGCGATCGAATAAAAAAATGGGCTGCGCGCACCCGCCCTGCAAACTGCAACAGCTTGCACAAGACACGAGTGCTTGAGCCCATTTTAACATTAGAAGTAGTTATCTCATACCAGGAGCCATGTTTCGAGTATGGTTAGGAGCTTCATTTGTCGGGAATATACGCCCAACAAGCTCTTGAAACTCCACATTTAAACCGTGCAGCGGGTGTCCTTGCTTGGCATAATTGGCGTACTGGTTCATGCGATCAACAAAATTAGCGTCAGCAGACACGTATACATTGTTACATTCAGGTGCCATCTTTTTAACTTCCTTGCCAATGATCGATTTTAAATTATCGTTAAGGATAGCTGTCTTGGCATGATTGGTGGAACGAGTGTAGGTTTTATCCAGACTATAAGGGTGTACATTGTTTGTTCCTTGTTTCATATGCGAATTCGATTCTGTTGTTACCGCCACATAAGCATTATTGTCCGTTACAAATACGTTAGCAGACTTGACTCCCGGTAATGCCGTAATTTTGTCGGCAATCTTCTGACTCACCTGCATACGTTTAAAACCGTGGCTGTTGCCATTGGTGTTGCCATAAGTGTTATAGTTTCGCCCCATATTTGTTCCATATCGGTTGTAATTGTTGGCATCATACGCATTCCGACCCATATCATAATCAGTTCCATACGTATTGTAGGTGCCTCGATAACCATTGTAATTGCGCCCTGTGTTATAATTCGCATCATTATAAGGATTAATTCCATTGTGGCCATCATAACGTACTGAATTTGTACGTATGCCCTTCGCCGTCATATCCTTGTTGCCAAAGCACCCGGTTAACCCTGTCATCATGACTACTGCCGCTGTCACCGCGAGCAAAGCTTTTCTAATTTGCATGTACGTGCCTCCTATAAGCAGTTAGTGGTTTGATGGGATCGTGATGTTGCATTCAGTATGGTGCGTCCTCTGTACCGAACTTATGCTGACACCTTCATCCCTGCTTTGCAGCTAATTTTCTCCGTAGTCATCGTTTGGCAATAGCTCCTTTCTTAAGTATTGACAGAGCATGGTATGATTTGTATTATAATTAGTACCTAGTACTAATATCTAGTTCTAAATTTAGGGTTACATTAATTAACAAGGAGGCTTTCCATGCCTACAGTCCAATTAAACACGACCGCACGCATTACTGCATTTGCTGCATATGCACCAGAAGAGGTGCTGACAAATGACTATTTCGCCTCTTTTTTAGATACAAACGATGAATGGATCGTTCAACGAACAGGCATGAAAGAACGAAGAAAAGCAGCGGAACATCAATATGCTAGCGATTTGGCCTTTGAAGCCGTTATGCGTATGACGGAGCGGTATCCCTCCTGCCTCCAGGGTGTCGATGCTATTTTAGTAGCGACTTCAACGCCGGATACTTTTTTTCCAAGTACAGCCGCAATTGTGCAAGCTCGCCTGCAGCTGCCTGATTGCTTGGCGTTAGATATATCCAATGCCTGCGCAGGCTTTGTTAGTGCCATGCAGATGGCAATCGGTCTAATTGATGCGGGCATGCACCAAAAAGTAATCGTTATTGGCACCGAGGTGCTCACAAAAACGGTAGATTATTCTGACCGTTCAACGTGCATCCTATTTGGTGACGGTGCAGGCGCCATTATTTTAGAATCTGATCCACAATCACCCGCAACTTGCCTTGCTGCAAGCTCCGTTACAACGGGTGATCTTAGCGGTACGTTATATCGCACCGCTGTAAGCTGTAAGCTTAATGGTCTTGATCTGACAGAGGACGGCAAGCTTCATCAAAACGGACGGGAAGTATACAAGTGGGCTCTCCAGCAAATTCCTGCCCAGCTTCAGCACCTGTTGAATAAGGTTGATCTGACTGCGAGCGACTTGGATATTTTTGTCCCGCATAGTGCTAACTTGCGCATGATAGAGAGCATCTGCGACAGAACAGGCATTAAAATGGAGCATACTTTAACAAGCGTGCAACGTTACGGAAATACATCAGCGGCAAGTATCCCGCTTGCAATTGAAGAAGGTATCCGTGACGGAAGATTAGTAGCGGGTAAGCTTATGCTGCTTTATGGCTTCGGTGGCGGACTATCACAAGCTGGGCTGTTAATCCGCTGGACCTTATAACGATATCCTACTTATCAAGAGTACAGATTTATATTACCCTTATGAATTTGAATATAGCCAAGCAGGCAGCATAAATTTACACTGTCTGCTTCCGTGCCTGACAGCGTTTTTAGCCGCTATAACACAATAGTTGCACCCACACCAATCTTGGCCACATTACATACAGTACAGACAACAAGAGCATACAACCGCCATGCTGTGCGACCTCAAATGCTTAATGACTTCCCTTGAAATGAGGCGGCATGAAAAATGAACGTATTGTTTACTTTTTTTGTACCAAGTGGTGGGATTGAAACCTTAAATCGTTTGCGTTGCCAAACGCTGCTTCGAGGCGGAATCCAAGGTCATTTGCTATATACGCAGCACGGTGCAGGAATCCAAAATAACGTCAGCCATATCCCCACTTTTATAACGAATCAAGACGATCAGTTGGAATCGCTAATAACAAAATATCAATACAAAGCTATATTTGTCTCCTCCGACTACTTGATGCTGAGGCGAATACGAACGTTAGGCTACATTGGCCCGCTTATTTTTGAAGCACAGGGCTTGGGTATGCATGCCGCAGCAGAAAAAACGATGTTGGAAGCACTACCCTTTCTACGCGAATATGCAAATGGCGTGCTGCTGCCTGCTACTTCTCATCTGATTGAGCTGTTTGAACATTACTGTCCGTGGCTGCCTCGATTTTCATTCCCTAACGTCATTGATACTTCGACATTCCATTATGAAGCTCGTCATCCACTCCCTTATCCAGTTATTGCTTGGGTTGGACGTCTGGAAGCTAACAAAAATTGGTTACACTTTCTCGAAATTAGCTGGAGTCTAACTAAACTCATTCCTGCTTTGCAGCTGTGGATGTTTACAGATCCAAACATAGCAGAAGACCGCAAACCATTCGAGCATATGATTGACAAGCTTGGACTTCGTAATAAGCTAACTATCTTTCATAATGTGCCCCATGCTGAGATGATGGTTTATTTATCAATGGTCGGTGATTCAGGGGGATTGCTTCTATCCACATCCATTTTAGAGGGATTCGGTTACGCAGTTGCAGAAGCTATGTGCTGCCGCTGTCCCGTTTTGAGTACCGACTCTGACGGTGTACGCGCCTTTATAATCCACAACCAGACAGGCTTGTATTATCGTCACGGCCATATTCAACAAGCGGTCCAAGAGGCTATACGACTAATGACCGATCAACGTCTCCGCGCCACAATAAGAGAGGCAGGCGTCACTCACATCCAATCTCATTTTTCTCCTGACCTTTACCTGAAACAATTTACGAGCATGCTTGCACAACTTCCACTACACATCAAGCCTTAGTTACAACAAACGGACGTCTGCTCGGTTCCCCCGCCCATACGTCCGTTTTAACGCTGATTCCCTCAACATAGTGCCGACCTGTACATAAGTAACAAAACTATTTAGGAGAACTATTTTAATACTAGGCGTCTGCCGATAATATATCCACTTCCGTAAATGCTTCCATTCCAATCGTTCGAATGACCGCACGCTGATTATCTTTAAACACAGCTTCAATAACAAGTGGATGATGCCCGGTTATCGTCGTAAATATTTGTATACCAAAGGCTCCTGGCTGCAACCGCATCTCCTGAATTTTTAATGCAGACGACGAGTCATTTTTAGCTTTTAGTCTGTTTAAGTGCTCTGCTGCAACTACACCATTACATATAAGTCGAACTAATACGTTGGCTGCGCGATGATGCTCGTTCGTAATATGCAAATCCAACACTTTGACTTCTTTACCTTCCTCTGTTTCCGGATTGTTAAATATAGTAGAATAGTATACCCCCATCGCCTTCTCCCTTCACTATTACGCCGATAGCTATCGTGTTTAACATATGCAGCAGCTTCATTTTAGGCAAGGGTATACGCCTATCTTCTCTTGCATGAATCTTCCCACGCCAAAATGGCTCGCGTTAACATGGGCTGCGATACCGTATTTCATAGAGAAATCACCTATACGCATAGTGAAGATACACCATATACTACAATATCCTGATAGGAATGGGATCGTGATGGTGATGAAAATATTGCTCGCTACTTTTTGGGAGCTTCCGCATTTGGGTGGTGTTTGGCCTTTGATGGAGAGGCTCGCACAAGATTTCATGCGGCAAGGTTATGAGGTTGATATATTGGGCAACCATGCCGAATACTATCATCTCGTTAATCGGCAGCTCAAGTTTTATAAATCCTCGTACTTGCCTCTAATCGAGTCTCATCTTCGACAAACGGGCTTAGCGACTGTGCCCGTCATCTATCATAATGAGCTGGATCGGTATACATTGGAATGTGTCGCCTCAAGTCTTCGGCTCGAACAATACGACCTGATCCATACACATGATGTCATTTCCGCATGTGCATTCGCACGAGTCAAGCCAGCGAAGCTGCCTTTAATCGTCAATCCGCACGGTTCCCTGCCAGGTGAAATTCAGCTTTTGATGGACTCTCATTCGGCAGTTGATCGTGTTGACCATGATATGAAGTCCATATTGCACTATTACCGCACGATCGAGCAGCAGGGCCTACGATCCGCTTCTCATGCTGTAACTTCTTCTAAATGGCTTCAAAAAGGGTTTGTGGAGGATTACGGCATCGCCGCTCATCACATATCCGTATTTCCTTACGGTATGGATACGGTCAAATATAAGCAGCTTTTAACTACACGGAACGAGATCAGTCGCCCACCTCTTAAAAAAGTAATTACTTTTGCAGGGCGGCTCGTCCATTTAAAAGGGATCGAAGTCCTTATTCGGGCTTTGGCCAAGCTAAAAACAGAGCGTAATGATTGGATATGCTGGATTGTCGGAGACGGTCCTAAGCGTGGGGAATATGAGCAGTTGGCAGCAGCCCTTGATCTTCAGCAAGCTATTACCTTCTGGGGTGCACGATCAGACGTGCCTTGCTTTATGGCGATGACCGACATTTATGTACAGCCTAGCCTCCAGGACAATCAGCCATTATCAGTCATTGAAGCGCAGCTGGCAGGTAATGCTGTTATCGTGTCCAATGCCGGAGGACTGCCTGAAATGGTTGAGCATCGATTAACAGGTCTTATCGCACCTAAAAATGATGAGATTGCCTTGTACACACTACTCAATGAACTGCTGCAATCCGAGGAAACAAGACGTAAGCTTGGCGCTAAAGCTCGCCTATTTAGTCAGAAGCATTGGTCCATTGATCAATATAATACAAAAATGATGCGAATGTATAAGCACGTAATGCGTAGCAGCCACGATTCAGCCCCGACTGACTAAGGCAACCGTACAAATTCATATATGATCGCGCAGGAGGTGTTTTCATATGCAAGTGCCAGGCAGCTTGTATAGCAATCTATTTTTGACCCGACCTTCTTCAGATGAAATTCGGGTGGAATCCCTCATCTGGAATAGAATCATTGAGCATGTACCAGACCACTATGTCATCCCAGATCTTCAAGTGGTAGCCCCTTTTGTAGATACAAATTCATTAATTACGCGTACTTGAAAAAGTTAATCGAAGCGTGCCTAGCCCGGACTGGGCACGCCGCATATCAAAAAGGGGCATTTCTGCCCCTTTCTCCTCACTTGCTCATTTTGTAATAAATGGAAAAATAGTTGTACCAACAGCCACCTCACGGATGTCTGCCGTGCTGATCTGTTCGCCTAACTGTACTGTTATCCGATAGGATAGAGGGTTTCCAGCCTCCTCATTACTTGGGGGCAACTTTACGTTGTGAGCGGGAGTACCTGCTCCATGATTTGCGGGCTGATTAGTGTTAGCTTCGGCTGGACCTTGTCCTTGTCCTTGTTCACCTTCATGCCCAGCTTCCCCAGTCGGCATTACAGAGTCTTGCTGATCTTGTGCTGCCGGCTTGCAAGTCGAAAGCCCCTTCCGATCCTTATACTCCAATTGCTTCCCGTCGTTAAAAGTAATCTGTATTCGGGATGCATCAAACTTGGCACAATCGGCTTCAGCTGCGACTAAAAATACGAGCTGTGTTAACACCTTATCTACACCTTCAACTTTATCCGTGACAGTCTCGGCAAATACATGAGGCTTCTGCTCTTTTCTTGGCTGTGGCAAAGGATTTGTGTCAGGCTGTTTCCCTTCCGCGGGCTGCTCCGCTACTACAGGAGAAGACGGTGCAAATACACCAGCAGCTTGCAGCCCCAGCAGCGTACCCCCAACAACGACTAACGCCGTTACAAGGATCAAACTCGATTTCTTGTTTCGATTAAAAAACTTTACGAGCGGTGACGACAGTTCCATTCTGGCCTTATCATAAACAGGCTTAAGTGCAGTACCTGCTTGCTCAAAATAAGCCTTGCGATTAGCTCTATTTTTAAAAGCGTCACGATCATGCTTCTTAAAGTAAGAAACAATTGCAGCGGCGTATGCAGGTGCCAGCTTCCGCGAGCGAACGAATTTTAGCTGCGTCTCTGACCATTTCATAAATTGATACAACGTTTCTTTGTCCGGTGAGTTCAACTGCAAATAATGAAGCAGTGCGCCGTAATCAACCGTGCCACTTGGTGCTTCACAGTAGAACGCCAGCACTAATCTGCCAAACTGATCTGGTACGATATCCCGCTGCAGCCAGTTGCGTCCCAACTGTTGGACCTGATCCAGCTCCGATAACGTAAGATCATCAAATACGGACTCGTCCGGCTCATGCTCCACAAACCATTGATAAGCTGCAAGCATAATGGCCGCTTTACTTTGAACCTGTTGGTTAAACCGAGCCGCCCAAGACTTCACTTCATCCGGATATTGTAGAAATCCGATTTTCAGCAGTTGCTCTTTTCGAAGCTGCTCCAAATTAAGCTCCGTCAGCAGAAACAGATCAGCTGAATAAGACAACTTCTGCATTAAAGTACCGTTACCGTAGTCACGATCACGCTCTAGCAGCTCATCGATGAGGTGGTGAGTCGCGGTAACTGCCGCCACAGCGTCTGATTCTGTGCGCAGCTTGCTCATTAATTGCTTTTCCGCCTGCTCCACAAAAAAGGCATTTTTAAGCGTCTGCGGATGTAAAGATGACCAGTTGTACGCCAACTGTACAACATCCTCAGCTTTTAGAGCCGCGTGCAATTGCTGCTCAATGTAAGGCTCAAACAGTTCGTGTGCCTTGCCCAAATTTAATACCGTATCAAAAAAGGCACGGCTTAATGACGGCTGGCTGCTAATTAACGTATAAAACGCCTCTGCACGGTCCTTGCGTTTATCCAATTGCGCATTATGAATCGCGCTTATCAAATAAGCAATCAGCTGCTTGTCCACATCGGTATCAGGCAGCTCTGCATACTCTTTCAAACATTTAACTAGCTGCAATTCCGGAACTTGGCGTTGCTTCACCAGTTCAAATTCCCGTGTAAACCGCGACATAAATAGTTCGTTAAGCCGCTTCTTACCCGTTATGGCCCCTGCTGGCGTCAAATATTGTAGCATAGCCATCAGCACCGCATTTTTGTTCACATCGTACAGCGCTTCGTTGCCCGCTTCAACCTGATAAAATACAGCAAGCTCATGGTAGCTTGTAATCGCGGTCTGACGAACGACATCCATATCTGCCAGCATCTGCTCTGCAAACCGATAAAAATCTACTGCTCGATCAAGCTGCGTCAAGTTCGTCCATGCCAAGTCCAGATAAGGCTGCTTGCTGAAATCTACATCTACATTTGTCACACGTTGTGAAACAAGATCAAACGTATAGTCTTTATCTATATTCCGATCGTTCGGTCTAAGACTGCCTTGCTCAACAAAAGTCAGGTGTATACCTTTGCGGCTTTGCGGTTCCTTTGCATAGGTAATGAAACCGAGCGTTTGGCGGAATGCATACGGCAGGCAGGTATAAAGTACGCCGAGTAATCGAGTGGCTGTCTTAGTTATGTGCTCAATCGGCACATCGAGCGCCACATACACTTTACGCTTCGAAGCAACAGACGACATAACCGCAAACAACAGCTGCTTAAACCGTGTTTCATCCATACCGATGCTGCCCAGCCACGCAATGGGATCAGCAACTGCCACGTGTTGCTCACCTGTTGGCAAACCATTCAGCTCTGCCAACTCCATGCCCTGCTCAATATCGTAGCTGTCCAAGTACAGCGTATCCAGCCATGAGTTATTCTGATTGACGATGTCTGCGATGCGGTCTGCCGGAATGACATAGTTATGCGTAAAAAAAGTGCTGCGCAGACCAGTAAAGTCCGTTGAACGATAGACGCTGCGCCCCAGCACCATCTGTCCTGTATCATTGTGAAACAAATGCATCGCCTGCGGATAAGCCGCATCTTCCTTCTCCCCGCGTGCAGACAATTGTGCGGGCGCATCATATACACAAAACGGGTGCAGTACTTTTTTAATCCAGCTCGGATCTAGTGCGCTGGATTTAGCAATCGTATCGTACCCTTCGGTGGAGCGAAAAATACCGCGCCGTTCTCTCGTGTACAACTGCTGCTGAATCTTACTGGGATCGGATAACGTCAACGTTCTTCTCTCCCTTCGATGTAATTCAGTTTATACAGCAGCCAAATAAAGGGCTCGTCTACACGGACTGGACTCACTACCCCTTGAAGCTTTTGATCAACCGGATTGCTGCCAAGCGCAGATACCGCAAAATAGGCCGTGTTTGAGAAATAAACGTCCATCGTACCTTTAAAAGGACGATCCACCTTTTCAATAAATCGTCTGATTTCACCGTCTATATTTTCGAACTCAGCGACATCCAAATATTTGCGGTGTACAACGTTGTTAAAAATGTTGCTGTTAGACTTAATGTACTCGCCATCCTCATCCTTTAAGGAATGCAGCATATCACTCTTTGTCAGCACAACCGCGGTAGGGATGTCTGTCTTGTTCTTCGCCTCGTAAGCGATAAAGTCACCAAACATCGTCAGCACCACATCACGCGGTTCATCATATTGCGGAACCCAATTGTCTGATGTATCGCCGTATTTAATGCGAATTTTCTCCCGAATGGATCGAATTTGCAGCGGGTCTACCATAAACAAAATTCCAGCCGAGTTCTTGATATGCTGGCCATGCAAGCCCAAATAATCTTGGTCCACCATACCCTCGCCTGCAACGTCAAAAAACACGAGTGTAAGTGGAGGCTTTGACTCATCCTTAAACACAAATTGGAAAATAAACGGTTCCTGCATCTTCTCTTTTTGTGTGGAAGCAAGCAAGTCTCCCCGCTCGAATAGCGGCTCCTCGTACATCGTACGAAATTTACGGCTAATCTCTGCATTAAGCGGCATACAAGCAGCATCAAAATGATCAGCTGTCATATGCTGGAGCGTATGAATTAGCGATGTCATGTATACTGATTTACCAACCTGAGAAGCACCGATGATCGAAATGATGTTGCTTGGCACTTTTCCTGCTGTAACCGGCAGCTCATTGTGGCAGTTCGGACATAATCGGCTTCTGGTCACAACACCGTATCGATCATTTAGACCAATCAGCACATGGTCGGAGTATATATGATGCTCCTCTGGAATGTCCTGCGGATTAAGCACCGCCTCCATGTCATACACGGTGTCCAATCCGAAACGCTCGCGATATTTATTAAGCTTCTCATCTTCCTGCAACGCATAATTTTCATCATCCTCGCGGTGATGTGCTGCACGAAATACGACCGCTTCAGGCATAAATTTGCTAAAACAGTAAGGACAGACAATATCGTAGTAGAGCGGCTTCGGCGCCGTCTGTGGTTTCTTTTTAAACAAATCAAAAATACCCATACTGAACCCTCCTTATTCCGGTATCAATTCGTACAATTGCCCGTATAAGCGTCCATCCGTAAAAAATAATCGAATATAGTCATCCTTGCCAATCTCGATAATCGGCAGCACGTTTTTGCCTGAGGCAAACGGCGCCACAAATGGATACATCGTACCGTCTTCCTTATTCGCCGGGTAAGCGCCCTGCTTCTTTACATAACACAAAACTTCCTTTGCAACAGGAACTTCCGTCGTTACCTGAATGTGAACCGATTTGAGCTTTTTGAACAACGTGCTTTTTTGACGAATGGAGAAATAAATTTTAGCTTTACCTGTGCTCATAACGACACGATTAGAACCATCGGGCTGAAAAATGAGCTGTGCTGTACCAGCTGTCATCACACAGGCAAATACCGTATATACGATTCGGCCAAAGCCTTCTATTCGGTCAAAATAGCCATTGTTCGCTTTATATTCATCCTTCGTGTACAACTTCAGGCTGTCGGGGTCAGGCTGCAATTGCAGCTGCTCATCTGCGTTAGCTTTCTGAATGTATACGGCCGCTACACCTTCGGGCCATAACCAGCGTATCGTGCTGTAGTCGTCATTAACACTATGAGTGATCCCCTTAATGACTGGGGTTGTCGTATCTGCTTCGATATACTGCATCACTTCTTGCCTCCTCCGCACTTGGCTCTCACGTTAGAACCCTTTATTGCGGCTTTCCTGCTGACGAGCGGCAAAGCTGCCGCCAGAACGACCTGTTGATCCTGGACGTTGACGGCCTTCACGCAGTCGCAAGTTCTCCTGTACCGGTACGACGAGCGTAAATAACGTGATGACACATGCCAATATGAGATCGGCTAACAGTCTAATTACGGCATCGTTAAACGGTTGTCCCGTCAAGCCTGCCTCCAGCAATATACCTGACATCAGCCCTGCAACTGCGCCTCCGATAGCAAAGCTTCTCGCTAAGTGCCGGTTGTCAAACACAAGACCAAGCGCAAGACCAAGCGCTGCACCTATTAATACCAACGCTGCAACTCGAAGTGCTGTATAGTACCCGCTATCTTTTAGCGGTCCAGTGCGCTCCGTAATTAAGGTACGCTCGCCAATCTTGTTATAAATTTGCTCAAATACAAAGGACAACTCATCAGCCTTTGTCACATCATAGTATTGGCCGCCTGACTGATTGGCAATATCTTGCAGCAAACCGGCACCTTTTGCATCCACCAAGCTCAGACCAATCGTATGAACAGCGATCCCTTGCCGTTGATATTCGGCCAGCGCCTCACCCGTGTTCATCTCGCTGAAACCGTCTGACAACAGCACAACCATAGTGCCGCGCCCTGCCGTATCGTTATCTTTAATATGCTTCATCGCTTCAGACAACGACAAGCCAATATCCGTACCGCCTTCTGTAGGCTTTAACGCATCAATCTTATTGTATATACTTTCTTTAGCCGCTTGATCTTTCACTTGAATGTAAGGTTGAAGCAGATCCGCTTTATCATTAAATACGATAACCGCTACCTTTTTCTCGCTATCCATTTCCCCAATCATCTGCTTGGCTGCCTTGTATCGATCATTAGCAGGGTCCGTATCCCGCATGCTGCCGGAATTGTCGATTACAAGTGTAATATCCTTAACAGGCCTTGATCCTCCTAAGTCCAGCTGATGGACAAACTCTAACGTAAGTCCCGCGATAAAAAGCATAATTAGGGTAGCGGGCACAAGAAATTTCCACGAATGACCCACATACCGTTGCCGCCAGGACGCACCACTCAATCGTGGCGAAATCATTTCCGCGATCAGGCAGAACAAGCCAATAAAGAAAGCGACTATCCCAAAATAAAGTCCCACCACAACCACTCGCGGCCATTGTCCAAGCAAACTGTGCAACAGCCATTCGCCGACCATAAACCCGATCAGACCTCCGATCAAGCTAAACAGCACCATCAGCATATTCACTTTACGCTGCATATTGATTGCATCCTCTCACATAAAATTGGAACATGACGCACCGTAGGCTTCGCATGATGCGAAGCCTACCAACAAACACAATCAGCGGATATCCGGCAGAAGGTCTGGTTGAATGCCGTGGAACTCGTATCCGTTCTCAGCATAACTGTCGTAGTACACTCTGCCATTACGGTAATACATCATATCCTCTACATGGAAACCGCCCATCAGGTTTAACTTCTCTACACCACTACTGCGTCTTTCATGCACACAACCCAGCTTGTATATGCGCGACGTTTCGTCTGTATGCAACGCATACCGAATAAATTCACTTGAGCGATCCCCAAAAAAGTATTTTTCTTCATAACGATGCTCATGTGTATAATCCAATAAACGAATATGAATAACTGCATGCTCTTCCAATGTTCGATACAGCTTTTTAAACAATTCATCCTTGGACAATACTTCGCGGTTGCTGTAATCAATCGTGACATTGGCACGTCGGAGCAGCTCTTCTTCGAACGTTTGATGAAACGGAGCCGCAGTTAAAATATGCTGCTTACACACCGCCATAAGCTTGTCCGTAAGCGCCTCCTCCCCTGCTTCTGCAAGCTGAGCGAGATTGCCTATAAGACGATCCTCAAAGAAGCTCCCCTCACCGCGTTTGGCTTCCATATCCTGCATCACCGCAGCTGTTACAACTTGATAATACTCCATAATGTTTTGACCAATGTAATCATCAGCCTCGTTGATCATGCTTATTGCTGCTTGATGCAGCTCATGCTCCACCTGCTTAAGCACTTGGACTTGACGGGCGCATGTCGCATGGAATTGTGCAAGTGCTGTTTCGTATTGACGGTACCATGCCAGTTCCATTTCTACTCGCAGCATCTCAAGCTTATGGCGATACACATTGTCAAAGAAACAACGAATAAAGCTGCGTACATTATGTTTGTCCATTAGCGGTAAGCGCTGGAAAGATTGCTCTTCGACGCGTTCCTGATACTTTTGTTCAAGCTCTCCCCGAACTGACTCCAGCACTTTGGTCTTGTCCCGAATTAGACCATGCAAGTCACGCCAAACGCTCTCGGCTTCATTTGCTTCATTAGTCCACTCATAAAGTTGAAACAAGCTAATATCCGGATGCTTGCTCAAGGTTTGCTGAACGTGCTGATGCAGTTGCTCTGCCGCACTGCGCTGGCTCATGCGTTGCTCTGCAACTTGTACAAAGTTGTTCCGAAAATAAGCCTCGCAGCCTTCACCAAATAAAGCCTGTTCGGCTTCGCGCAGCGTCATACGCTTTAGCTGCGAGTAGCTTAACTCATGCGTCATAATTCCGCTCATGTCCTGAATCGCATGGTCATCCGGCACAATTCCTGCCATTACAATTGCCACATCTGACGATGTTAAGCCAAGCACGTCCAGTTTCTCCGTGCTGTTTGGCATCGGCCTCTCCTTCATCCTTACTAGAAGTTCCCGATATAACTGATACATAACAGTAAGCGCAATCGACTCGTTCGGACGTTTCACTTTAGAGAACCCTGCGGACACATAGCCTTGTCTACCGTCTTCTGTCATGATGTTGTTTTTAAAAGACGTATTGTTATAACGCTCGCCTTGCTGCTCGTGTGGGATGTCCGACAGCTTTCGGTTTTTTAGCAGACTCATATAGCAAATAATTTCACAATTATCCTCCAGATCATGAGCAGACGAAATACCGCGTTCATTTTTGTCCGAGAGCAGGTAAGCTAGGTCAAACAACGGTGCAGCAGTATGCACGACTGGTATCGAAATACCGTCCTCTGTCACCTGCAAAGGCGCATGAAATGAATATCGTGCGCTCTGCATATAATCCAATTCTCGTAGAAACGCCACACCAAGCGAACTATCATAACCAAATGATTCCATCTGTTCCTTTTCGCTTATTAAGGCGTACAGATCCATCTGTACCGACTTAAACGATTGGCTGAAAATAGCTTTGGCGAGCAAAGATATTTCAGGCACAAATACGTTCAGCGGGTCATCCACCCGGGTAATAACTGCTACATGAATACGATCAAAAGAAGCATACAACCGACCATATTGTGCTATGCTGTAGCTGATTTGGCGCAGCATTCGGTTTAATTCCAGCAGATGACCTTCATTCTGATGGAATTGAGTGTACACATCCTTGCGCTGTGATCTGCTTTTCCCCATCGTATGGACAGGCAGTTCCAGACGTGTTACACGCGTCTGCATGCTATTTTGCTTGCTACCCTCAGCATGATCAATATCGTCATCTAAGGGAGAAGCGACAGAACTTCCGGAGTAAACGCCGGAAGTTCTTTGTGTATGATCCGCAGAAGCGGCTGTCCAATCACGAGATACTACATGGGCGTACATGACACCAGCATTGTTATCCCATTTACGTTCATTGATCCGAATGATCGGTGCAATCGCATCCGACACCTTCGCTCCAATAAACAAAAATACAGTTGGAAAATGGATGCTGCTTTGATCGTCACCCTGATCGACCTGACGTTCTTCTGCGCTCGCATAATCGGCTGCAAATCTTCTTAGGTTGTTGTGTATCATCTTATTTCAACTTTCTAATCATGGCATGTAGTTTCGTAGTTAACTGCTTGTAGAACTGATAAGCTTCTTCCCCGTTAGCCAATTCGATCTTCTCATGCTCCAGACGATCACGCGCATCCTTGAATGTATCATACATCTCTTCTAGCTTGCTGAGCAGCGGAGACACATCCTCAGAAGAGGTTAGCTCTGCGTCACGACGTGATGCCTTGCGCAGCAAGGTGCCCCGACTCTTGTCGTCAAGCTTGCGGAACTGACTATATACTTCAAACTCCGCATAATCGCGAATACGCATCAAGTTCGCTAACGGCTCCCATGCCTCTTCCTCTTCATCACGATCATAAACAAACAGGGCGCCTTTCTTCACGATAGTTCCCGTATACAACGCTTCAATGAAATGATCCTGCCACTTCTCTTCATCCTGATATTGATCTAGCAGCTGCTCAAGTTCCGCCACTTTAGCGGCAATTGTCGCGTATTTGGCCAGTTCCTCCCGCATCCGCTTAATTAGTTCCGGCGAACGGATGAGATTCTCCTTTGCTAGTTCTTCATTAATGCTTCCGAAAATGTCTTTGGCTGCTTCTTGCTCCAGACCTTCGGTCAACAAACGCTTTAATTCCACATAGGCACGTTTCACTTCACCCAAATTAGGCTTGGCCGCAGTTAGCTGAAGGTCATATCCTTGCAGCATTTGCGTCAAGTCAAACGGCTTCGTAAAAATGACTGCATAACGATTGCTCGTATTTTGATCGATCCCCTTCTCCACGATAACCTTGTGAGTCTTAGCTTGATCAAATTCATTCCGAACTCGTGCATTGTACTTCTGCACTCGTGAGTTCATATACGTGTCTCCCCAAGATTGCTCCGGAATCGGCGACGGCAGGTAAGTCCAGTTCATCTTATCGGTTTGCACCAAATGGCGGCCAATACCTTCCTTGTCGAGAATCGTACGTTCATAGCTCTCCTCATATACCTTCAACGGCGTATATACAAAGAGTGGAACACCGTTTCTTGTGTTTAGCCAGAAGATGCGGTTTTTCACTTCGCTCTCTTTGACGGTAAAGTGAGACTTGCCAACTGCATTGTTCTGATAATTACGAATCCCTTTCAAAATGCTTGGCGCCTTCACAGGCACCGAAACAAATCCCCAGGACGGAAAGTACAGATTACCCGAACTGTTGCTCAAATGGAACACAGGCACAGCTTCCTCATCTAACTTGCTTGCGATGTTTCGTTCCACAAACTTGTCGATCGATTCTTCATGGCCAAACTTCATAATTAGAAATTCTTCCATTGATTGTGTGATCAAATCACCAAACTTCTCTGACAAAAAGTCCGAGATGGAGCTCACGATATCCAGCTCCTGCTCCTTGATCCACTGGTTGGAATGGTTCAACAGCTCCAAAGAAAAGTCGCGGATCAAGTCATCCACTTCCTTTTGCTCCATAATGCTGCTAATCACTTTGGAAATGTCAGGCACACTAACTAAATTCCAATAATAGGTATGATTTCCCTTGTGGTCGGTCTGCTCGTCACCGTTAATTAAAATGTCGCCATTTTTCTCAAAAATGCCGTTCAGCGCATTCAAAATTTCTGTAAATACGTTATATATGCGGTTGTTTTCACCGTTCAACAGCTCATACAAATCTTCATAGAACTCGATCATTTGCTCTGTGCGTTCAATATCGGCATGCAGCCAATACTCGTTGATCTTGGCTTCAACATACATGTTTTTCTTTTTGTCCTTCGAAATAAACGCACTTTTAGCGTCACCCAACCGTTCATTTGCCTGATCCTGCGCCGCTTCAATTTCACGCGGAATTCGATGCAAATTCTCACGTAAGGTTTCAATGTAAGACAACAACATTTTGAGCAAACAGAAACCCTTCTCCGTATAAATAAGACGTGACACATAAAATGGCCCTTGCTCCGGATGCAGAAACATTCTGCGCAATTGATCAGTGAATTGGCCGACAATCTCCCCAGGCAGCTGCTTCTTTGCTTTAATGTATTCTTCGCGTGCTCTGGCTAAGAAGCTTTGCTCCAGCTCTGTATCCAGATTGACGACCTGCATTTTAACGACATTGTTATAACTGAGACGCTCACTATTTTCATACCCTGGAAGTGGTTCTGGAACACGGGATTCAAAAGTCTTTACCATCGAGTCGAGATCCACTCCAAGCTTGCGGGCAAACTTCTCTACTTCCTCTTGGCTTGGTGCTTTTTCGAACATTTTCTCCATTTTGTTAAATAAACGATAACCGAGATAAGTGGTCATCTCTTCGATCGGCAATACGGCAGAAGAAGCTCCGATAATGTTATATTCATAATTAGCCGGATACGCCTTGTTCATCTGTGCGATGTTTGTACGAATGTTGCTAATATAATCATGAATGGCGAATTCCTCGCCAGATTGCTTCTCCTCACTTGCCATAAAGTTCGTAATGTTCTCCGCCGTGACGTTCATCGTATAATCGTATGCACTTTCCAACAGCTTGCCTTCCGTGTTGGTCGCGGAGATGAGATGGCACAGGTTAAATGGCGGCAGCGGTGAATTCACCGTCAAAATGTTGCCGTATTTTTGCTGGAATCTTTCCCCACGACTGTCCACGTTCATCCAGTAATCCAACTCTTTTAGTGCTGCGTATCCGTTTTTCTTAATATATTCTCTTGTATGCTCGCTCAAGCTTTTGTTGGACAGGTTTACGTCAGGCGTAAACAAATAACCAAGCGTATTGACGCGGTCAATGCCCGCAGAACCATGATCACGTTCGATAATACCGCGAACAATGTAGGAAATGTCCAAGAAGCAGCCGCTTCCCGTACCGCCAGACAAACCTGACAGCAGAAACACCATCAGCTTTTTGTTGGTACCGACAGACAATGTTTTAATCTTCTTGTCAATTGCCTGCACCACCTGATTAATTTTCGTGAACAGCAGCAGACGACCTGCCTGACGCACCCCTGCCGCGCCGTTCATTCCGTCCGTAATGCTAAGCTCTGGTGACAGCCATTCCGTAATGTACGGCTCCAAAATGCTTCGATTTTGCAGCAAGCCCCCAATCTCGGCATTGGACAGCAGCACAAATTCATTTAACGGGTCTAAACCGATCCCTTTATACTTTTTACTG
The DNA here is from genome assembly GCF_000425125.1 of Paenibacillus taiwanensis DSM 18679. Classification (GTDB taxonomy): domain Bacteria; phylum Bacillota; class Bacilli; order Paenibacillales; family Paenibacillaceae; genus Paenibacillus_B; species Paenibacillus_B taiwanensis. Next base: position 290,084 of record NZ_KE384309.1, on the reverse strand, counting down.
CGGTCCTGTTCATTTGTCTCAAACGCGAGAAATTCAACGTTGTCCGGCTTTTCGCGTTTCTTCTTGGACAACGGATCTTCCGGCAGCTTAAATCTGCGGTTAATTTGATATTTCAAACGAAGCAGCGCATCAATGCCCGTACCGCCTAGTCCAATAATCAGAATCGGATTATCTATCGTTTCGACTCGAATCTTATCACTGACGATTCCCCCGCCAAGTGATACATCAAGCTGCTGAATATGTTCTCTAACTACCGGTTTCATGTAATTGCCCCCTATACGAGATATTCAATCAAAATCGTCTTATCTACACTTTGCAGCGGCACCGTAATACGATCACCGTTCTTTAACTCTATTCCGCCGCTAGCATTCACTGCGCGGCCGGATTTCTCAATTGTGCCATCAGATCCATTTTTAACTAAAATACGGTCGTTACGTGCTGGCACAAATACAAGCTTTTCTGTCTCCTTCAGCTCAGGCGCCAATTGAAGCACTTGGTGCAGCGTGAACTTGCCTTTAAAAGCAGCAAGCTTCTTGTATTGCGGATAGGACTTCTCGCCTGTATTGTCGTCGCGAATTTCGATGACCAACTGCCCAACGAACCCCTTGTTAGCCTTTTTCACCGCTGCCACCACAAAATAAGCGCCAGCCGCTGCTCCAAGCAAGGCAGCAACGCCAAGAACAATCCACCAAATGGACATAGGCTTCTTTTCATCCGCGTCCGGTTTGTTTCCCGACAAACCGTTTGATTTCGCATCAACGGTAACAGGCTTAGTCTCACGGAAGAAGCTTTTCTCCTCTGCTTTGACCTTCAGTTCATAAATATGCTTGTCCTCTATCTTGTAACTGCCTTCAAATCGGTCCCCCTTATTCAACAGCGGGATTTCTTTCACATTCCCTGTATCCTGATCGGCGATGGAAAGCACGGCTTTCATATTTTTGTATAAGGCGTTATTTTGCAGCTTCTGGCCGTTGCTGACCAGATAAGCATTAATATCTACGGTGTCACCCTTTTCGTACTTTTTTGATGCGATAGGATCCAGTGCAAGCTCCAAGTCATAGTTAAAAACTAAATTAATATCGATCTTATCTTTGGCGACTCCCTTAACCTGTAGTTTCCAATCACCTTCGGCTGGTTGAAGCAGCTTCATTAACGAATAACTCTTTGATCGGGATAGTTGGACATCACCAGATGGAATCGCTACTTGGTTGCCAGATGGATCGATCAGCTTCACATCAACCGGCTTGGCTGACATGATGGAGATGTTTGCCTCCATGACGTTGGCATTGGGCACATTCACGGTTACATCTTGATAACTCCCATTCGCGGTAATGGACTGAATCGGCACAATTTTCAGCTTCAGGTGGCTAGCAAAGATTTCACTTAATATTTGGGGCAGATCATCTGCTGTTGATGTGACAAATGACTTGCCTCCCGTCTGCTTGGACAAATCGGCGAGCGCTTCCTTGTTCAACTTGCCGTCTGCATTTAAGCCGATCGTATATATGGGAATCCCTTTCTTTGTTGCTTCCGCGACGGCTTCACTCAACTCCTTGTCGGACTGAGCCTGCGTACGACTTCCTTTTGCATTTAAATAATTGTTGCCATCAGCCAGCAAGACAATCATCGGCTCATGCCCAGGGTCCGCACCATGCTGCAACACTTTTACCGCTTCTTTAACACCCACGGCAATATCCGTGTAGGCACCTCTATTTAACTGATCGATAAATTGCTTCAAATCTTGTTTATCCGCATCGGACTGGATTTCAAGCAGCGCCTTCTCACGCTCAATCTTATCGGTATAGGCGATGATACCGACTTTATCTCCCGCAGTAGACAACATATCAATAAATAGCTTCATCGCCTCATTGCCCACTTTATTTGTATCGCTTGTACTCATCGAATTACTTACGTCCACAACCAAAACAGCGTCAAGCTTTGAGGATTGCTGGGCAGCATTTGCCACAGGCAGATGGGCTGAAAAGGTCAGCAGCAGTAAAACTATCATGAGCCAGATTGTATAATTCCGAACGTTTCTACGAAGCATAGTTGTACTCCTTTAGGTTGAAATGTTAGTTTAATAGTAGCATGCATACGTTTGCTGATGGACATTTTAGCGACTGTGTACTATCGTTGTTGGCAATCTATAGTCTCTTAACAAGTCAATTGTCATTCGACGCATAGGCATAAAGTCACAAAAAGGATATGACTCTATAACGTTACCTCTTAATGATTAAGATTATATGAAAATTGTCTGAAAAAAAGTTGCCAATCGTCTCAATCCTGTAGGATATGACAATTTATTTACTAATTCTACCACGTATCATACATTATGATATAATCAGGGACTATAAAGTTCAACCATTCTCTCATTTGTATACTAGTGGTGGCATCTGATCGCTATTTGCCGCTGCGCTGCATCTTGTATCGCTGAGCTCTTTATTTAATCTAAAAGGAATGATAGCTATATGTTAGCATACGGTTGTTTAGGCATTTTGTTTCTATATGCAGCAGTACGGGCCGGCTTCTACTGGTTCCGCCGCAACTCGGCTCCCACACAGCAAGACATAGACAACAGTCTATTAACTATTTTAAATGGGGAAAGCGAACGATAACTATGAAAAAAATACCTGTACATTTTCGGCCACATCAACCTGTGAAATACAGTTATCAAAAGTTGACCATTTGCAAGTCATGCCAAACATTCACAGCTTTAGGGAATCAGCAGTGCCCTGCCTGCGGCAAATCATCTCTTGTTCCCGTGGAACAGCATGCTGCGTCAACAGCGAAGCGTTCCATGCATACGTCCCTGCTAATTGCGGTCTTTATCGGCTTAGTTGCCATATTTCTTAGCCATACGCTGCTGCAAATGGTGCTCTGTGGAGCAGCAGGCCTGTCGCTCGTCACGCTGCTCTGGTTCGTGCAGCGCCAAGTTATGGCACAGGAAACGAACCGTGCCTTGCTTGCTCTCCTCCAACAGGATCAGGAGCGTCTCGGACAAGATATGTACCGCGACTGGGAAACCGCCTTTTCCAATTGGGACAGCGACAAGCAGCTAACTTATGAGCTGCTGCGCGAGTTGAGTGCACTGCTTCGCAACGATACGATTCGTCTACAGCAGGTAGCGCTGCTACATTATTTCGTGCTTCGCAAAGATATGGACTTGGTGCTTGAGCCACTGCTCATCACCAACTATGATCCTTTGCTCGCTGACTATATCGGTGAGTTGACCAAGATTAAACGTGATTTGATCAAAGACAGTACGTTTCAATATGTGTTAAATTACGAACTTGAAATTCTTGGACTAGAGAACGGCCAAGACATTCTCGCAGGTGTCGCAGGTGCTGCTGTTCGTATGAAACGATATGTGCTGTCTTACTCCGGTCTAGTGCGCCGTTATGCTCATAAGCTGCCAAAGGACAGATTTTTGCGTTTGTATCGGATCGTTCAACAAAATCCCCATGAAATGGGGGAAAGGCTAACGAGCGAAGTCCACCGCATTTATCAAGAAAAGTACCAATGGGACCCTGACTTTCAGGAGCCGTCCACTAGAGGTTCACTCATATGACGTGGCTGCGAATCGTAAACCCTCGAAATTTGATGATATTTCTGTGTGCAATCGCAGTGGTAATGATTGGATTAAAAGGGGTGTGGATTACTCAGAAAATTATGGCCTTTAATGAGGCAGAACGTTTATATGCGAGTAAGGACCTTGTTGCAGCGGAAGAATGGTATCAGAAAGCACGCGGGAATCATTCCATTCAATATAAGGAGTTGGAGCTTGCTGCACGTTTGCAGATGCTGGCGCCCATTACCGCGATTAAGCAATCTTTGACCGTTATTGCTGAGGAAGCAGACGATGCCTGGCAGGCACGGGATTTTGCCGTCTTGATGCAAGTATATGACAAGCTCCAGCAGATTCGTGGAACCTATATGGTGCCGAAAAGTCAATATGCGAGCTACTACCGACAAATCTCAGGGACGATGCAGCTGTCCGAACGCATCATTGAACATTTGCAGCAGTTCAAGCGGAGCTTTGATGAGCAAATGACGGACAACATAAAGAAGAGGCTCTTTGAGGAGGAAACGTTCCGAGCCAACCTGCTGCATATTCCGGCCTTTATATACGGCAGTAGTGCGAAGAAAGAACAACAGCTTCGTACAAAGTTTAAACTATATGATGAAGCTAAGCTTGCGCATCTGGCGAGTGGAGGCAATTTTCAAGGTATGCTGTCTGAGGCGGTTCGTCTAATAAATGTCTATGCAGAGCTTAATTTTACAAGTAGCTGGGTTTACCCTAAGACAGAGAAGCTTGCTGCAACAATGATGGAGAAGGATGTGGAGCAGGATCAGGTGTCCGCCTTCATCATTCATGCCAAAGCTTATACATCTTTTATGGACTCCACCCATAAAGATTCGGGTATGCAAACGTACTTACGCAATCAAATCCGAGCGTGGATGAGAAAGGCAGGAAAGCTCGTCTATAAAGGTAACTACCAGCAAGGCATTGATCTCTACAACATGCTAGCAGCGTACCAGGATACGAAAGCGGAGATCAAAGCGGCGGAGCTTGTTTGGGCTATTGCTGAGCCTGCACGTCTGCTTCCTGCTCTCGGCAGCAATCAAAGCTATTCACATGTGATTAACGGCCAGCATCAATTTGGTGCCAAGACGTACGTAATTGCCGTAGACCCGAGTAACCGTCTTACTTATGCGAGGTGGGATAACGCCGATCAAATCCAGTCGTGGAACATGGTTTTGCCGGAGGATATTTCATCCATACGTCGTTTAAGCATAGAGAAGCATCTAAGTACGAAGAGTCAGCCTGTGTTGCTGCTCGAAACCGCATCTGAAACTAGAAAAGCCAAGTATACGGCCTTCTTTGCAGGTGTAGATCCCCAAATTCCGTTGTTTCAATTTGAGGCGGACGGCTATGAAACAGCAGCTGATGGCTCACTTTTGGTCTCCAATCCGAACGTTGCAGATGCCGCAGGACGCAATGCCATTTATGAACGACACGGCAGCCGTTATCAACTGATGAGCTTCCAATCCGATTATACGATGATCGCGGCACAGGACTTGCTAAACTACTACAATGTGAAAGTGCAGTTCACCTGTAATATCGTTCTCCTTGAAGGTGGAGATGTATACGGCGAGACAGGATCAGGCTACGTGAAGTTAACAGGAAATTATCCTTTTCAGACAGGCCTGATCACGGTAACAGGTTCATTTCATGAATATGCCGAGCTTAACGTTAATCAAGAGTTGTATAAGATTCCTGTTTTTCAGGTGGAATTAGCAGAGCAGCCGAAGTGAATTAATCAGTTAGCAACTATGCAAGGTGATTCTGGGCAACCATCCTATATAAACGTGCTAGATCCGGAACAATAGAAATAAGGGGCTGTCCAATAAGTCTCTAAAATAAAAAGTTGGGCGGAGAAACGTAATGTTTTCCGTCCAACTTTTTTTGTGCTTTTGCTTCTGCTGGAAAATGGCGAACCGGATGCCCCTACCTTCAACTGGTTTACGGTCGCCATGTGCACATCGTAGCCCGGTTTCAATTGACCGTTTTTATGTGATCTTCCTTCATCCGTATAAACGTAGCGCTCCAAATCCACAATCATCTAAGCTTGTTTATTTTTATGGGGCTTAAAGGTAGGTGCGAGCAGGTGTTTGTTAACAGACTGTTGTTCCCTTACTCCTAAAATGCGCACATTAAAAGACCCCGTTACAACTTAGATGCAGAGCGCGCGGATCATCGGTATGATGGTGGAGCAGTGGCGCGGAATACGTGACCGGACAAGAGATCCGTTATGGAGTGGGTGTAAGGATTATTTGGTCGCTTAGCGGACAGGAGGTACGCTATTGGCATATTTCATCCCGATTTGGCGGTAGTTTGGAGGCAATAGCGGATATCCTGTCCGGTAACTACACAAAAGCGTGTTTTTACCGGACATAACGGATCGTCTGTCCACCAAAGCCAGCCTATTCAGCCAGATATCGTCGCTCGCTATGCTCTCCGCTATCGTTTTGTATTTCTTAAAGCGAACGTAGCGGCCGTTCCAACACGAACCGATCATCGTGCCCTTCCTACGTCCCGTTTGAGGCGTGCCGAATGTTCTTTTGCAACGACGTATAATCTCCTTCATATAGCTGCCGTAAGGCAGGAGCACATCCGCGGTTATTTGTCTTCCCTTATCGCATACAAATGAATTTCCTCCCTGCCATAGCCTGCGAGGCTAGCACCGTCTAAGGCAAGGGCAAAGAAGACGTAGTCAGGCGCTGCATATAGGGGATGAAGCGGCGCGTATTGGTAGGACGTTGTGCCAGCTGTATAACATACTGTTCCGTAGTCAAATCAGTTTAGACTAACTTTCGGGACAGGCCCTTTTCAGTTGTTTAAGATGAATAACCTTAAAGACAGGCAGCATGCCCTTATTTACTCCGATACATGTTAAAGTATCGAGGTTTTCATTTTGAGAAACGATAGTTGTTTTGACCATTATATTTTTGTATGAAATAATTGAATCTTTAAATCTGGCATAAGTTTTTTCTTCCACTCCCACCTCATCTAATATTCAACTGATTAATAAAAGCAGCCAGTCGACCGTGATAACGACCATTCGTCGACGCCACCTCGTGTATAATAGCGTCTCGATGTCGCATCGTCCCCATCGCATCATGCCAACGATATGCCGTTAACGACGTGTCTATATAATGGAACTCAAAACCCGCCAACATCGCTCGGTACCATAGGTCCAAGTCATGCGTAAATGGAAGCGACTCGTCGAAGCAACCAACCACATCCAACATTTTGCGGCTCATCATGACCGTACAGCCGTTAATGGGATTAATCCGAAAAAAACTTTCATAAAACTCGATCACGTTGTGGAACGTTGCGGCCGCGCGGTGCTTTGTCACGCTATTAAAAGCATCAATGTAATCAAAGTTTGTAAAGCTGATGTGTGCTCCCCGCTCCTCCATATATTGAACCTGATGCTTAATCTTATCAGGGTAAAACAAATCGTCAGAGCTGAGCCACGCAATATATTTGCCTGATGCATATTTAATACCATGATTCAAAGCGGTCGCGGTTCCCCCGTTAGCCTTACTTAAATAATAAATACGTGGTTGATAACGAGTTGCGCGCTCCGCATACTGCAAAGATCCGTCATCCACCACAATAATTTCAACTTGAGCATACGTCTGCAACAGAGCGCTGTTGATCGCTTGATCAACATATGGATCGTTATAAAACGGAATAACGACTGTAACTAATGGTTGCATGCCGTCACCTCTCTTGCTTTCTATAGTAATTTAAAATATCAGCAACAGTATGTTCAAATGGACGCTTTGGCCGCCAGCCCCACGCTGTGAGTGCTAGACTCCTCATCTCGTGATCGTCAGCAGTGTCCGCTGATCCATATTGACCAGCGCTAGCTAATGTACTGGAGAATGATGTCTCCTCTTCTCGCCAATGAAAAGGCAAATCGATTAGCGCTAAGTGGCGATATAACGCAGCTACTTCTTCTAGTGTCCGCTGTTGACCGCTCTCCACCCGATATGTTTTGCCTCGTTCTCCGTGGCAAAGGATGACTTCATAAGCAGCAACAGCGTCTCTTACATCCAGAAAGTCTCTCTTGTCATACTTTGAGCTTAAGCTAAATGCTGCATCAAGCTGCCCCCGTTCCCCATCCGCTGTGTATTTGCCAAGCAGCGAACAGATTCCAGTGGATGGACCTGGACCAATTAAATTCGAAGGTGCTGCAAGCATCACATCAAGACCGTACATGGCTGACCACGCCAAAGCGACAGATTGTTGCAGCGCCTTGCTGTACGAGTAGGGATGAGCGGGGGGAACGGTCGGATCGAGTGCGGCTTTGAGCCTGGAAGTCACGATGACACTTCTCGCATTGGGTACTTGCCGCAATGCATTTAGCAAATGTACCGTTCCCATCACATTAACGTGCAGCGCACGAGTCGGGTACTGCCACGACGTAGATACGGCGTTTATACCTGCTAAGTGCAGCACGTAATCCGGCTGGACTTTTTCTACGATGCGGCACACCTGTTCTTCATGCTCCAGATCACATAAGCATACATCTGCACCAACAGCTGTAAGCTCAGGAGCTGGTTTGCGAGTTACTGCTGCCACCCTGACGCCTGAATCCACTAAATGTTGACACGCGTGATAGCCAGTAAATCCGGATGCGCCCGTAAGCAGCAGCTTTTTGCCGATCATGGGGTGCGCATCCATGCTTCCAACTCCTTTAGCATGGCGGCATAATCAGGCATTTGATACAACGTATCTAATCTGCTGACGGCTAACGTCCGATCAATTACAGGGCTTGGGTTAGGCACTATCGTCACGTCCAGCTTGTTAAACGTATGCTGGAATAAAACGAGCAAATCGTGCTTGTTAATGGCAGTGGGATAAGCCAGATGAATAAGACCTGTACAACTGGTATTTAAATAATAATGGATTGCTTTGGCGAGCTCTAATGTCGTCACACCGTTCCACCAAACCCTTTTATAACCTGTAACTTCCCCCTTCTGTTGCATAAACCAAGATAGCAGACCGATCCCTTGCGGGCGAATTTCAGGACCAATGATCGAAGTGCGCAGCGTCATATGCGGGGGATAATGCCGTAATTCACCTAGCGCTTTGGACACGGCATACATCGAGACGCCGTCAGGTTCGTCCGATTCCACATAACTTCCCCGCGCTCCAGAAAAGACGCAGTCCGTGCTTATATGCACGACTCTGGCGCCGATCCGGTCTGCTCTTTGCCGCAGACGATGGGGTAAAAAGCTGTTCACTTGATAAGCTTTAATGGGATGACGTGCTGCGTCCTCATTTAAAAGGCCCACCGCATTAATAATAATATGAGGGCGCACCAACTCAACAGCACGGTCCACTTGCTCCGTGTCGGTCACGTCAAGCAATAGTGCGTGTTCGTCAGCTGGATCACGAGAGGTATAGAAGACATTATACGCCTCAAGCTGACGGAAATAGCGGACCAGCATATGCCCCGCCATTCCATTTCCGCCTACTATTAACAATTTCATTACAAAAATCCTCCCCGCTCCAGCATCTCCCGAATGGCAGCTTTCCCCATTACATTTCGTTCTGAGCTGAAACTAGAGAATTGTACTTTGTCATATGGAGCATATTTTTCGTGTAATCCCTTAATCTCAAGTGTAGGGAGGATGACAAAATACTGCTCATCATACACAACAGTCGTTAAACTTTCGTAGTCGCTCATCAAAATTTCATGTATTTTCTCACCCGGTCGAATTCCTTTTTCCACAATACGCACTTGTTTTTCACCCGAAGCTTCTATTAATACCTCAGCGAGATCAATAATCCGGCACGTTGGCATCGTCATGACATAGATCTCACCGCCATAACTGTTCTCCGTCGCTTTGAATAACAGCTTGATGGCATCCTGCAAAGTCAAGAAAAAGCGAGTCATATGTTTGTCGGTAATGCCAATCTCTCGCTTGGTCTTGATCTGCTCCTTAAACAAATGGACGACACTTCCGTTCGTACCAAGCACATTCCCTCCACGTACGCAAATAAACTGGGTAGAGGAATGTAGCAGATTGGCATATACGATCAGCTTCTCGCCGATTGCTTTTGTCATACCATAGAAATTAGAAGGATTGGCGGCTTTATCCGTTGAAATGTAAATAACTTTGGCTACGTTGTGTTCAACTGCCGCTTCTATGACATGCTGCGTACCGATCACATTCGTTTTCAGCGCTTCATATGGCTGCTCTTCACAAACAGGCACATGCTTTAGGGCAGCAAGATGAAATACATAGTCCACTCCCCGACAAGCTGCATTCAGCGCCTCCTTGTCCCGAATGTCACCTATACAGAAGCTGAGTCGTGTATTTTCAAATTCGCGGCTCATTGCGACCTGACTCGATTCATTGCGAGAGAAAACAATAATCTCCTGTGGTTGTTGCGGCAGCAACTGGCGGATTAATTCTTGCCCCCATGAACCGGTGCCCCCAGTCACGAGAATTCGTTTATGTTTAAACATCGATGTTCCCTCCAAGCAGAAATTTAACAACGGTTCGGGATACTTGGGGTGCTGTATATCCAACCGGACATTCCCAAGATGCAGGCATAGAAACCGTTATAGCGACAGCCTCCATAATACGATCGGCCACCACTCCCGCTACGATATTACTCCCGCAATCAACCGTTTCAGGTCGCTCCGTCGAATGACGGATCGTTACAGTTGGAACTTGAAATATGCAGCATTCCTCTTGTACAGTACCACTGTCCGTGATCGCACAACGTGTATGCTGTTCAAGGCGCACGAAGTCAAAGAAGCCAAACGGCTCGTAAAATTCCACCAAGGGATGCAAGGAGAAGTTGACCTGCCGATCAATTTTAGATCGGGTGCGTGGGTGAATGCTGCAAATCACTCGCTGTTGATAGGTATCCGCTATCCGATTTAAACTGGTCAAAATTTGGAGAAGCGATGCGGGGCAATCTACATTTTCAGCTCGATGCGCAGTTACTAGAAAATATTGCTGTGGCTGCAACGCAAGCCGTTCTAACACATCGCTTGCATCTATATGCGACTTATAATGAAGTAACACTTCATAGATCGGGTTACCGCTCAACACAATTCGCTCGCTAGGTATTCCTTCTCTGACTAGGTTTTTTTTGCTTTGCTCAGTGTAAGGCATATTAATAGAAGAGATCGTATCTATGATGCGCCGATTTTTCTCTTCCGGAACACGCAAATCAAAGCAGCGATTGCCTGCTTCCATATGCACAACCGGTATGCCAAGCCGCTCTACCACAATGGCGCTTAACGCACTATTCGTATCCCCTAACAGGAGTACCCGGTCAGGACGCTCAGCTAGGCATAAGCGCTCAACCTCACTAAATATCGTCGCCAATTGGCCGCCTATGGAGTGCTGCTGGTGGTGACACAAATAATCCGGCAGTCGCAGCTCCATTTCTTCAAAAAAAATATCATTTAATGTACGCGTAAAGTTTTGACCGGTATGGACAATTACATGCCGTTCCGCATATTCGTCTAGCCGCTTCATAATAAGGCTTAAACGAATAATTTCGGGCCGCGTACCTAAAATCGTCATTATACGCATTTGGACAAGTCACCACCCGTCATTGATATAGGCTGGCTTAACGGCGTACCCGAACCCGAAGCCGATGCCGCCTGCGACTTTGCTGAACACGCACGCTCTGCTTAAAGCCGCGTTTACGTTTTTTTACACGTATCGTAAGCTTTCGTGAAAACCGCCGTTTTTTGCGTAGCTTGCCTCGTAAATGCCGCTTTAATTTACGTCTCACTTTGCGCCGCCTCGGTAGCGGGTCACCTTGAGGAAGATCGTGAAACACCTCATCGGCCACTCGTCTGACTGCACGAACTCCTAGCGATCTTAGCTGACGTGGGCTGCTCACACGGCGATATACCGTGCCCTCGCGGATAAATACATCGTCTGTGCTCCCTTTGATTGCATAAAACAGACCTGGCTGAGCCATGACAAGTTGAACAAACAAGTGATGTAGGCGGGATCGGCATTGCTCGATGCCATATACTTGCTCTACGGTTCGTGCATTACTCTCGCCTACTCTCCTCATCTCTTCCGGCTGATGCAGGAGTCGGGTGACAATCTCCGTCATATGCGCTACGTTGCCTGGTTCAGCCGCAAACGCTGTGTTGCCTGTTGCCTCAGCAATTTCCGCCAATCCACCTGCGCGGTACACCACTACCGGCTTCCCAAAAATTAACCCTTCTAGTGCTGTCATCCCAAACCCTTCAGGTACTAAGCTTGGTATGACTACGATATCCATCGCAGGATATACACGCTGCACAGCAGACTCAAATCGAATATGATGAAACCGACCAGCATAGGGTGATTGATCAATCATATGCAAGCAATGCTCCATATAACTTGCGTCTACAGGATCACCTAGGATGACAAAGCGTACCCTTTCATCTATTGCGCACAGTTGCAGTGCCATCACAACAAAATGCTCCAACCCTTTGTTCCGATTAATGGACGAGGAGATGTAACCAATTAGAATCTCTCTATCCGAAAGGCCAAATGCAGTACGTTTCTCAAGTCGATGGTGCTGCCATGTCAAAGGTTCTAAGGCAGTCATATGCCAGGAAGGAGGGAGTACATAATGAGGTGGAAACGGACCTTGTGGAAGTGCTGCATGCGGCAATGGATATAAAGTCGTACGAGAAATGCCAATCACGATATCTGCAAACGAATGGACAATTGCAGCTGCTTTCGAGGTGAATGCATTGTCTGAAATAACTTCCGTTATTTGCCACAATATAGGAATATCTAACGATTTCGCCGCCAAGGCAGGAACAACGTGTACACTTGTATTTGTTAACACATAATCCGGTTTTATGTCCTGCAATAAACGAACAACCGCTCCATACTCCGCATGCTGGCGAAGTCCCTCCAGTTCAGTATCTAAGGACGGTGTGGGATGAACCATAGCGTATAATAAAGGACAAGGTTGAACGCGATAGGCAATGCCAGCTTCCCAGGCTTCACGTGCAAGTATACCTTCCTGTGGAACAACAAGCACGCAATTGTAACGAGGAGATAATTCACAAAGTAGAAACAAGAGCAGCTTCTCAGCTCCCGTAATATAAGAGGAGTTGCACAAGTGGGAGAAACAAACGATCGTTGGCTTCATTCGTAAGTGCCTATTCAACCGACAGACGGGGAACAGGAGCAAGTTCACCTCCTTCGCGAGAGTACTACATTATATTAGTCCTCCCCAACTGTCGGCACGACATATAGACCTCATACAAGCGTACATTTTATATACGCACCTATTCTAAGCTGCATTTGCAGAAGAATCTTTTACTTGTTTTGGCTTACGCATTTTTTCTAACGGAATCATCATAAGCGGGATCAACATAAATAATACTAAACTTACACTTGGCCAAATACGAGAATCCCACCATACTTGATAAGACGCACTGGGATACATAATAAACGACCACACCAAACATATGATCATCCAAGGGAGCGCATATACTTTCTCATCTTCTGCTTTCATAACGTGTTTAAACGCTTTGAGCCCAAAATAAAAGTAAATAAAGCATTTAAAATACAGCGTGGTCAGCCATAAAAAAGCCATTAACACTTCAATCCGCGTTATAAAGTTGCCAATATTAATACGCTGTACGAGCATATAGCTTGGAAAGCTCGAGCGTGCTGTATTTTCCCATCCCAACACAAAAATACACGCTAACGTAATAATCGTTAATAAACAACCGCTAATCACGGTCCCTGCAATTATTGCACGCCGCTTAGTCTTGTCATCACCTTGAATACGCGGATACAACGTCCAAAACGCAAAAAACGTAAATACCGTGTACGAAACGTAATGTAAGGCGGTCCTCATATATGCGGCTGCATTAGCCTCCAGTAAAGGCAGAAAATTGTCCACCTCACCGTTAGGAACGGCAAACATAATCATCGCCACGTACATCGTAAATACGATCACAAAGTATATTTCACCTGCTCTGCATACTGCGCGTAAACCTAGTCTTATTCCTAATACAATCGGGATAGCAAACATAATTTGCAAAACTTCTCTCGGCGTTTCAGGCATAATCTGGGCTACAAGAAAGGAACCTGAATAATAGAGAAGCGAAGCGGTCCCGCACAGAAAAGAAATGATTCCGTAAGCCATAACGAGCGTATTGCCCACATATTTGCCAAAAGCTTGCTCAAATCGCTCAAACACAGTCAAATGACTGCGGCTTCCAATCCATCTTACGTATAGCCACGCAGCAGCAACACTTATAACCACGCCCAGAATCGTTCCAATCCAGCCATCCTGCTCAGCATGATAAGCCGCAGAAGAAGGCACAAATAATACGGATGAGCCTACTGTAAACAAAACGACTAACCACACCATCTGCCTGACGCCAATCATATCCTTCTTCATTTTCGCTCCATCCTTTCAAGTGGATCAACAACCATTTGGCTGATCGGCTCAACTGCTTTAACAATCAAATCACTTGGGTTAATTAACGGAATATGCAAGGCATACAATGTCATGTACGCAAAACTACAGACGTACAGCAGCCAGAATACGACTTTCTCCTTAACAGGCTTAGGAGAAAGTCGCGGAATTTCTATCGCTATAAATAGTAAGGCAGCAGCCAACACCGCAATCACGTTCAAGGTCTCATCTCCCTGTGCTCGTAATTCTTGTACGTATTACTCTGTGTACCTGTCTGGTGGATCTGGATTTCTGTGGACAATTTAACAGGTACAGTAGGAAAAATGTCCAGCCATTGTGATTTAATCTTTTTCCAATACTTAGGGTTGCTATGATGAATGACTTCTCCAAAGCCAAATATATCCGCTTTGTATTGCTGTTGAGCATGAGCAACTGCTTCTTGCAGCATGACTAGCAAGCTTTGTGCCAACTTTTTTTCGAGTTCATTCATATAATCCACATCCGTAATGTCTCTATTACACGAAACATCTGAAATGTTGACGTCCAACTTCACTTGCCCGTAAATGACAGGTTGGTTATGTTCAAATTTCGCTTTAAGACGGCTGTTACTTTTCATAATCTCGATTCCGATATTGCCGTCCTTCGAACAAGGAATGACACCGATCGAGCTTTTTACGTTGCCTCTTATATAATTGTAGCCTTTGCTATCCGATTCATTAAGCCACCCAATCAGCTTATCGTTTCGAAATACGCCTAACGTGGTGTATGTATTCATCGTAAAATCAGAGGACTTGTTAATGTTTTCTACGCTGCTTTCTTTTGCATCTGGATGCGTAACCATTACCCCAGGGAGTACCGGATTAATGCCAGGCTTTAAAGTTTGCTGAATAAAATCATTCATCAGAACCCCCTTTGTAGGAGCCCAACTCACTTCCGATATTTCCAAAGAAGAGTACAAATTTTGTGCAGGCATCGTTTCCATCGGTGAAATAATTTCAAGCACATGCTTAGCCGTGGTGCCCTTCGCAATAATCAAGTAAAAATCGCCCCTCATCTCATGATCACGCGATATATCGAGTATGCGGCTTACACCTTGCCTTGCCACCGCCTCACTTATGACAAGCACCCGCATGTGAGATAAGTAAACTTTACGCGGCAGCTCAGTCGTCATTTTGCGTAACGCCTCTACAAGCGTGCGCCCCGTCTTCTGAATGACAATGACCGGCGCTGCTGTCCGATTGCCCCGCTTCGCTGCAATTGCACTTACATTAGCAATTTGAGCACTTACTTTGACCGTTCCTTCTGGTGAGCTGTCAATGCCAAGAGCAAGCGCAATGCCAAGCGTATTCAGCTCTCTTCGGTTCCAACAAGCTGTCAGCATCAAGATCAGTACAAGGAGAACAATAGCTACAGCCGTCGTTCGGCCTAGCGGAGTCACTTGCCGTAACATTGCAGAACCCTCCTTTTAGATTTAACGATTGTCTTTCATTCGCTTATACCGCTCTGACTGTTTTGGAATCGGATTAGCATCTGGTGGACGACGGTACTGATCCGTATTCATACTCACTGGGCGCTTGCGCATCATCCAGATCGGAACACGAAACAATGCATCTTTTTGATCAGCGCTATGAAACGGAGCAAACGGCGACATGTAAGGCTTGCCAAACGACTCCATATTGCACATGTAGAGCATAAGCACCATTATGCCAACGAACAGGCCGTAAAATCCAAACATGGCTGCTAGTCCCATAAATAAAAAGCGCAGCGTGCGCAGAGACAACCCTATTTCTGCATTTGGAAAAATCATACTCGTAATCGCAGTCACGGAGACGATAATTACCATAACCGGAGAGACTAAATCTGCGTCAACCGCCGCCTGTCCAAGTACAAGCGCTCCAACGATAGAGATCGCGGTCCCGAGTGCGCGCGGCATTCGTACCCCCGCCTCATACAAAAGCCGAAATACAAACTCCATCACCATCGCTTCCACAAATGCAGGGAATGGCACGCCTTCTCGTTGTGCAGCAAGACTAATCAAGAGCGAGGTCGGAATCATCTCTTGATGAAATGTCGTCAATGCAATGTAGAAGGATGGCGTGAGCAGTGTCACTACAAATGAAATAAACCGCAGCAGCCGCGTCAATCCATAATCGTTACGATGATAGTAGTCTTCAGCGGATTGCATCATTTCTGAAAATAATGAAGGTACAATTAACACAAACGGCGAACCGTCGATAATAAGAATGACCCGCCCTTCTAATAATGCGGCAGATGCCGTGTCTGGTCGTTCTGTATTGTTGACCGTTGGAAAAATATTCAATACACCATCTTGAATAAATTCTTCTACATAGTTCGATTCCAGCACACCGTCAATATCAATTTGCTTGAGACGTTCAAACAGCTCCTTCAGCACATCCTGATCTACAATATGTTCAATGTACATAACCGTAATGGCTGTTTTGGTCACTTTGCCAAGCTCCAGTGATTCCAGCCGGAGATCGGGATGCTTGATACGCCTGCGCAGCAAGGCAGTATTTACGCGCAGCGTCTCTGTAAACGCCTCTTGCGGGCCTTTAATGACCGTCTGCGATATCGGTTCATTGACGGTACGATGCTCATAACCTAACGTACATACGCTAATTCCGTCAGCTAGCCCATCAATCAAGATGACCGTTTTCCCTTCAATAAGGGCACTCAAAAGAGTTGGGATATGATGGAAAGTTTGTACATCACCAGTCGTTATTCCTACGTACCGAACCCACGTGTCAAAGCCGATTTGTTTCGGATGCGGATAGTGCTCAACTGCAATTTCCATTCGCTCTACAAAGGAATCCATCAAGTAGTGAACCAATGTAGCACTTATAAGACCATCTATAAAAATAAAAGAAATATCCCATTCGCGTTTGCGTCCCACTTTCATCTCTCGCACAACCAAATCTGTACTGTCGCCAAGTGCAGCGCGAATGCTGCGGATGTTGTCAGACAACTTGTCACCGAGCGGCTTGCCGCCTTGTGACGGTGTACCTCCTGCATGCTGATGAGGAGAGTAAACTTGCGAGCTGTCCCTATTGGCATCTGTGGGCCCCAATGTATCCGATTCATCTCGCATTTGCAGTCTTCACTCCTTGTTGGGGAATCGTCGTTTCCTTTGTTGCTGTTTTGGTATTCCCCAATGAACATTCATTCATTCGCCGTCATACATATCTAATGCTGAAAAGGTAAATAATTAGCCATTACACCGCTAAGTGTCAGGACAAAAAAACACCCTTTTACAACGATAAAAGAGTTTCTCCTCTATCGCTACAAAAGGGTGCTCTGCACCTTATTCATACCTGTCCAGCTCTATAACACGCTCCAACACAATGTATTGTACGGTCCACCACAGTCCCGTAATTACTTAACCTTAACCTACTTGATCTACTTGACCTATTAGACCTACTGGAACGACACAAGTGATGTATGCTGGCAAGCCGTATGCAAATCACGCCAAATATGGTTAAGCATCGAATGCTCCATAATCGCTCCCATACCCATATAAGGAAAAATACTTTCGACCGCAGCTCTGATTGATTGCGCCGCAGCCCGCGCTTGCAAACTGACCTCACGCTCCGACTCCTCCGTCACGGTTCCACGTTCTTTAAGCTCTCTCCAAGACAAATCCACATGGAACTTGAACTTTCGTGCCGCTTCCTCGTATGCACAGCGCCCTTCTGCAATCCGCTGCTCTGTAAAGGCAACACGCCCCGGCTTCGCTGCATGCCAAGCCTCTCGGCTTCCTGCTACCATACGCTCCGCTTCGTCCAGAAAGTGCCTGCCAATACCAAGTGAAACCGCCGCAAAAGTAGCAGCTGCAAACGCAGAAAACGGATAACGATACGTAGGATGCTGATAAACACCATACGGCTCTACTAAACTAAATGTACGCTCAGCAGGCACAAATGCTTCCTCAATCCGAATCGTATGACTATCTGTAGCTTTAAGCCCAAATGCATCCCAATCCGGTTCGATCCGAACTTGATCAGGCATAAATATAAATGCCCGCATAACAGGAGGTGAATCTGCAAATTCTGCACCATCGGATCGAGCCTCAGAGGAAGCCTCAATTAGCGCATTTGCCGTAAACATCGTTGCATGTCTCGCACCGCTGCAATACTTCCATGCGCCGCTCACCCTGTAACCGCCCTCAACTGCTACAGCTTGACCTGACGGATATCCGCTTCCTGCGATGACCGCCGCCGGTTCACTGAACAACGATTGGCACACCTCAGGCTCCATAAAAGGCACAAAAAATCCGCCGCCTGCTCCAATCGTAACGGTCCACCCGAAGCTGCCATCGATCCAGGCTGCCTCTTCAAACAGATTTAGCGCCTCTGGCAGATCTGCCATTTTGCCGCCTAGCTGCTCTGGAACAAACATTTTAAACAGACCTCTGTCCCTTATCCAATCTAAAAATGTGTCATCTATCGTACCGTTCTTCTCCATATTAATCGCTCGTTTGCGAATACTATCGATTTCATCCTGGCTCCATAACGGTGTTGCTCTGTTCATGCTTCCACCTCTCAGTTGTAAATAGGCTATATCCTAGACTATATATTAAGGCTTATCTCTAGTTATTCTACCATTATTTTCACCTTGAATATAACCTTTTACAACTGCTGTACAGCTATAGCACAAAAGAAAACGAGCTGTTTACCCCTGCTTCCCCTTCGTCCACTCGACCTCATTCATGACGAGCACATCCATATGTCTGGACAAACGCATTAGCATTTTCATTTGCTGACGTTCCAATCTTCGCTGCTTTCTCCCTGGCAATCCAACGATAAGCTGTGTCGTAAGTTGTGCATCCGCCAGCTTCACAGACGTAATCGCCCATTGTTTGCGCTGGACAGCATCGTGCATCTCAAATGTGCCGCCTAGCCGTTCCGCCAGCGACTTAATCGATTCCATTCCTCTTTCCTCGAGCTTGCTTCGTCCCCTGACTGGCAGGCACGCAACAAACCATTCCGCCTTAAGCCGATGGGCAATACGGAAGCCATGTCTGACGAGCCGCTCCGCTTGCGTATTCGGCTCAATACAGACAAAAATGACTTCCTGCCGGCGCCAAGGCCCACGCAGCAACGCCCTGCGCTCCCACGATTCCAGCCGCTCATCTACATCGTCAGCAACTTCGCGCAAAGCCAGCTCACGCAAGCCAATCAAATTAGACGTACGGAAAAAATGATCTAACGCCTGATTGACTTTGTCTGCCGAATAGATCAAACCGTTCCGCATGCGCTCTTGAATCGTATGCGGCGTGACGTCGATCAGCTCCATCTCATCTGCAAGCCGTAACACACCATCTGGGACGGTTTCCCTGACACGAACGCCTGTTAATTGTTCTACAGCATCGTTTAGACTCTCAATATGCTGAATATTAATCGTTGTCATAACAGATATACCTGCTTCAAGCAGTTGCAGCACATCTTCATAACGCTTTTCATGTCGACTTCCTGGCATATTCGTATGTGCCAATTCATCCACCAGAACAAGCTCGGGTCTTCGTTGCAGCAAACGTTCCGTGTCCATTTCTTCCAGGTAGCGCTCGTTATAGGCGATCTTGCTTCTTGGTATAAGAGGCAACTGGTTCACCTGGGCTTTGGTCTCTTTCCGTCCATGCGTTTCCAGTAAACCAATTACAACATCCACCCCTTGCTCAAGCAGACGATTACCTTCTTGAAGCATCTTATACGTTTTCCCGACTCCTGGAGCGGCACCGATAATAATTTTAAAGCGTCCACGTCGAAGACCATCCGCCTTCGCTAATAGTTCAGCCTCTGTCCAACGTTTAAAAGGAGGATGGGACTGACCCGCTTCAGAGCGAACTGGCAAAATTCGCTCCCCCTCTTTCATCGAACGGTCCGCCACAAAAAACAGATCCGTGTGCTCCACCTCTTTTAGTAATCCATTAATAAGGGAGCCATTCCAAAACTCTTGCCAGCGAGTTTGTCGCGAATGACCAAGTACAATTCGGGTCATACCGTGCTCCCATGCGTACCGCGCAAGCAAACGAGCCATCCCCCTTCTGGATGAGGACGCTGTTTCCTCCCACGTCGCATCAAGCTTCGCTGCCAGCTTTTTGAGTGAACGCCTAAAGGTAGCTTGTATAGAAGTAAGTGGTTTTTTCGGATGTACAAATGAAATAATAAACAGTTCTCCGTTCAGGCGCTTAGATATTTGGTGTCCCCTTCTGACATGAATAGATCCATTCCACCCGTACTGGGCCAACACCAAAATACGTTCTGCAACACCAGATGGCCCACTTAACCCAAGCTCTTGCCGGTGCTGCGTCAACGATCCGTTAACATCATTAGCAAGCGTTCGTAGCGCCAATTCGCGGAGGATGCTCAGTTGGCTTCGCTCTGACACAAGCTCTTTTCGTCCACGTGTGCGACTATCCTTCCCTCTGCCGCGCCGATGCTGTCGCCGTTCCATTAACGATTCTGCGGACACGTCAAGGAGGCGGACTTCGTCTGCCTCCTTGAGCACATCGCCGGGAATGGTCCAAATTGTATCTATTCCCGCCATTTTTTTCGCTTGTTCGCTTACACGTTCATCTTCATATGCGTTCATCGTAGCAATTACACTAATGCCCAGTTGAAGCAAATATCGAACGTCTGCCAGCCGCGTAGCACGCGCTGCCCCCAGCCGGTTCGGCTGAGCTAAGCCGTCCACAAGGACGATATCCGGCGCTTGCGCTTGAATTTGGTCCATATCCAAATCTTCCATCCGCTGCCCATTCCAGTCCCATTGTATAGAAGGAATATGGGAAATAAGAGGTGACACAGGCTCCTGCTCAGGTGGAGACGTTGCCCACGCTACCT
This sequence comes from Paenibacillus taiwanensis DSM 18679, assembly GCF_000425125.1. GTDB lineage: Bacteria > Bacillota > Bacilli > Paenibacillales > Paenibacillaceae > Paenibacillus_B > Paenibacillus_B taiwanensis. The sequence goes on along the minus strand of NZ_KE384309.1, from coordinate 269,228 downwards.
CCAGCCCCTGCTTGATTCGCGCTTCTCCCTCGCGTTGAAGCTGCGTCGTCTTGCCCGCACCGCTTGCTACCGCCACGAGAATACATAACCTGCCTCGCTGCATCTGTTCAATAAGCTGAAGCAGCACTTCTGGCGAACGTCTGCGATAAGCATCACTTTCTTTCATCCCCATCCCCCCGAGCCGCAGCCTGAACTGCCCCATTTCTTGTTTCAAACGTAGGAATGAACCCTATTTTAGATATGTTAAATATTTGAGATTTTATATATATTTGAGATACTTTATATATTTGAGATATTCGTTATCTTCCTCTTGATTACCGATTCCTTCAACTAACCCTCAATCTAACCCTCTATTCGTGCTGCATCACCCTTCATTTCTCCTTGAACAGCCAAATTTAATAGCAGCACGTTCACACGCGGTTCACCGAAAATGCCCAGATCAGCAGACTCCGTATACTTATCTACTAAGTGCTGTACCTCCTCTACAGACAAACCCGCTGCTTTTGCAACCCGTGGCAATTGAGCTTGCGCCGCCTCCGGGGAAATATGCGGATCAAGGCCAGAGCCCGAATTAGTAACCAAGTCAGCAGGCACCTTTGACAGCGGCACATCGGGGTTGTTCTTATTCCAATCCGCTGCAAACTGTTCCACTCGTGCCTTTAAATCTGGATTAGAAGGTGCAAAGTTCGGTGATCCAGCGCCTACTCCGTTGTAGTCAATGCTTGACACACGTCCATGAAAATACTGTGGTTCTGTGAAGGTCTGACCAATCAATTCAGAACCAACCGCTTGCCCTTTTACATTATAAATGAGGCTGCCGTTAGCTTCTTTTGGCAAAATAGCTTGTGCAATTCCCGTCATCATGAGGGGATATAACAACCCACATAACACAAGCAAGCCGATGCTCGTGCGGATGATGGTGCCGATTCCCCCGCCATTATCGGCGGGAGATTCTGTATGACCTGACTGTTGTAAATGTGAACTCATGTAAATACACCCTTTCTACATGCCTAAATCTTGATACGGTTCGGCTAATCATTTTGCCTAATTGCTTATTTCAATTTGTTTGCTACGAACGTATCTGTGCAGCTTGCTTGCTGAGTTATTCTTAATCAGCTTGAGATTAGCTGTCTTGCCTATTGTCACAACCGCTGCTTAAGCAGTTACATCCAAATGCCGAGCACCATGTCAATAACTTTAATTCCTATAAACGGTGCAATTAATCCGCCTAGTCCATAGATGAGCATATTGCGGCCAAGCAGCTTCTCCGAGCTCATTGGCTTGTAGGCTACCCCTTTCACAGCCAGCGGGATCAGGAGCGGGATAATGATCGCATTAAACACAAGCGCAGACAATATCGCTGACATCGGCGAATTTAATGCCATAATGTTCAAAGCAGACAACTGCGGAATCGCAAGCATAAATAAAGCAGGTATAATTGCAAAATATTTGGCTACGTCATTTGCGATACTAAATGTAGTTAGGGCGCCGCGTGTCATCAGCAGTTGCTTCCCAATCGCAACAACTTCGATCACTTTTGTTGGATCGGAATCCAGATCCACCATATTTGCAGCCTCTTTAGCAGCAGTAGTACCACTGTTCATTGCAATGCCTACGTCTGCCTGTGCCAAAGCTGGCGCATCATTGGTACCATCACCCGTCATTGCGACTAACTTGCCCGCCGCCTGCTCTTGGCGAATAAGCGCCAGCTTATCCTCAGGTTTGCTCTCTGCTATAAAATCATCTACTCCTGCTTCCCGTGCAATCGTCGCTGCTGTCAGCGGGTTGTCGCCTGTGCACATCACTGTACGAATTCCCATTTGACGGAGCTGCTCAAAACGCTCACGCATGCCTGGCTTCACTGTATCCTTCAAATAAATGACACCATAAATATGATGATCTACGGCGACTGCCAACGGTGTTCCACCTGCCGCCGCAATGGCTTCGGTCTGTGCATCTAAATCAACAGGAATAGATCCGCCTTGCTCCTTCACCCAGCGCTTAACTGAATCAACCGCGCCTTTGCGCACTTTGCGACCATCAGTCAGATCAATGCCGCTCATGCGTGTCTCCGCTTTAAACGGGATAATCTCTCCTTGTTCACTCAATTGAGTGTCGTAGCTCCAACCCTGTTTATTTACCCACTCAACAACGGAACGTCCTTCCGGTGTCTCATCCAAATGAGAAGATACTGCTGCCCAACGTCCAAGCTCTTCTTTTGAACCACCCCCAACTGCATACATATCGGAGGCAAGACGATTGCCGTAGGTGATGGTGCCCGTTTTATCCAAAATAATAGTATGAATGTCACCGCAAGCCTCTACTGCTTTCCCAGAGGTCGCAATAACGTTAAAACGTGTAACCCGGTCCATACCCGCAATCCCAATCGCAGATAGCAGACCCCCGATCGTAGTCGGAATTAAGCAAACGAGTAAGGCGATAAGTTCAGCTACATTTAATTGAATGTTCAAATATTGTCCGAAGAAAGGCAAAGTTACCACTACAATTAAGAAAATAAGCGTTAAACTAATCAGTACAGTGTGCAGCGCCAACTCATTTGGTGTCTTTTGCCGTTCAGCGCCTTCCACAAGCGCGATCATTCGGTCGAGGAATGATTCACCCGGATCGCTCGTGATACGAACACGAATCCAGTCACTTACGACGCGAGTGCCTGCTGTCACAGAGCAGAAGTCGCCTCCTGCTTCTTTTAACACCGGTGCCGACTCTCCCGTAATTGCAGACTCGTCAACCGATGCCAAGCCTTGAATGACTTCCCCATCCCCCGCAATGGTCTCCCCTTCGCGGACGATAATCAGGTCTCCTTTGCGCAGTGTTGCAGAGGATACACGAACCGTACCTGATTCTGTCACTTTGTTTGCCCACATATCTTTCTTGGTTTGCTTTAAGGAATCCGCTTGAGCCTTTCCCCGTCCTTCTGCCAGAGCTTCAGCAAAGTTGGCAAACCATACGGTAATAAACAATATAAAGCTCACTGATCCGTTGTACCACCGAGCGACAGGCGATCCAAACGCATCTGGAACGAAGGTCAAAAACAGTGTGATGACAAACCCGATTTCTACAATAAACATCATTGGGTTTTTAACCATTTGCTTCGGATTAAACTTGCGCAGTGCATCGATAGATGCCTTTTTGACTAATTCAGCTTGAAACATACCTTTTTGCGCCTTTATATGAGAACGTCCGCTTTCCGTGTCAAACGGAACCGACGAATTCGTGGACTGAGCCGTTTTCATGTTTTTCTTCCTCCTCTTAAGCCGTACACATTATTTCCACAACGTTAGATGCTCCGCCACAGGTCCAAGTACAATGACCGGGAAGAACGTTAATGCCCCTACGATAAGAACCGTTCCGACGAATATCGCCCCAAACATCGCGGTATTGGTTCTGAATGTGCCGCTTGTTGCAGGGACAGGACGTTTGCTGGCCATAGATCCAGCGACAGCGAGCAGCGTAATCATCGAAATATAACGGCCAAAGAACATTACAAACCCTGTGGCAATGTTCCAGAACAACGTGTTATCGCCAAGTCCTTCGAAGCCAGAGCCGTTGTTGGCAGCAGACGATGTAAATTCATACAAAGCTTGTGACAGACCATGATAGCCTGGATTCGATATCGTCTCAGGATAAGCAATAAGTGCAATTGCAGTCGGTACAAGAATGAGCAGCGGATGGACGATCAATGTGACCGCGATTAGCTTCATCTCCCGACTTTCAAGCTTGCGTCCCAGAAACTCCGGTGTGCGCCCAACCATGAGGCCGGACAAAAATACGGCAATCATAGCGTACATCAGCACGTTTACGAATCCGACACCGATACCGCCAAACACCGTATTCAGCATCATGTTAGCCATCGGTATAAGTCCACCGAGCGGTGTAAGCGTATCATGCATGGTCGCAACCCCCCCGGTCTCGGAAGCTGTTGTGACAACGGAATATAAAGACGATTGCACCATGCCAAGCCGCTGTTCTTTGCCTTCCATGCTCGGGCCGTTTATGCCAAGCTGATGCATCATCGGGTTACCCGCAAGCTCAGATGTAAGAGAGAGGCCTAGCATCGTAATAAACATAATAGACATGGCTACAAACAATACTCTGCCTTGCTTTGCATTTCCGACCATTTTTCCATATGCAAACGGCAAGGAAGTGGTAACCAGCATCATCAAAATCATTTGCAATGTATTGCTAAGCGCATTTGGATTTTCAAATGGATGCGCCGAGTTCGGGCCAAAGAATCCCCCCCCGTTGTTCCCCAATTCCTTAATGGACAATAACGAAGCGACAGGACCTCGAGCGATCTGCTGCTCTGCACCTTGTACCGTCGTAACCGTCTCCGTCGGGCTCAGTGTCTGCGGAACACCCATCGCAACGAACATAATGCCTGCGACTACCGCAATCGGAAGCAGGACACGCGTAATCGAGCGTACGAGATCCACAAAGAAGTTGCCAAGCGGCTTGCCTGCCAGACCTCTCATAAAAGCAAATACGATGGCCAGTCCAGTTGCTGGAGCGGTAAACATCAAAAATATAATGGCTATCATTTGGGAGAGATAGGATAATCCTGTTTCTCCGCTGTAATGCTGTAAATTCGTATTTGTCATAAAGCTGATCGCTGTATTAAACGCAACCGAAGGTTCCATTCCTGCAATGCCGCTCGGATTCAGCGGCAGAACCCCTTGCAGCCGGAATATCGTATAGGTGATCACAATCATGACCACGTTGCTTAACACCAAAGACCCTGCATAGGCTTTCCAACTCTGATTCGTCTCTCGGATGCCGAACAATTTGAATAAACCTTTGTCAATCGGTCCAAGCACTCGATCCAACGGCAGCGGCTTGCCGCCACTGTCGAATACACGCGATAAATATATGCCGACCGGACGCGCCAACGCCAGTACAATAAGTAATGTAATGCCAATAGACAACCAACCTAAACCTGTCATTTTTGTGTTCCACCTTTCAACTATTTACCCGGAAGTCATATCCCTAGAATTTCTCTGGCTTTACAAGCGCGTATCCCAGATAGAGAAACAGTGCCGCTACCAGTACGCCAAGCACGATTATCATCTTTGTTCACCTCTATATGCACGAGTCAACCCATGCGATGTTCATGACGTTGGTCATGATTAATGATCAACTTCTGTGGAGCACCAGGACAGTACCCCATACGTTACGACGCCTAACAATACAATTAATACAAACATAATGACATCGAACATATGCCAACTCCTCCTTTGAGCCTTTGGCGCAAAGATGTGCTCACCCTTCAGAGACGGTGCTTTACCTTGCAGCATGTTAGCAGACAACACAAAAAGCCGCACGGAAAGAGGATCCCTTTCCGTGCGGCTTCTTAACACGCAGCTAAATAAAACGCAAGCTGCGAATCTCCACAACGAAATAAGGCTGCCTCTATGGACGCTTACGAGGTTAGCTGACGGATTCGGGCGCATGAGTCGCCCTACTGGCCAATGGCCAAGATTCACCCCTCGCACAGCAGCTTCTCCACTTTCGAAGCACTGTGCTCTAACATTGGGTCCCCCGTTCCCTTCTCAGGGATTCAGCGATGAGCATTGCCCAAAGCTTATCAATTAGTCGAGCTGTTCGAACTGCTAGCACGACACCAGAATGTGTTACATCAGTCACTGGTGAAGCTGCACAGTTGAACGCTGCTCGCTGTAAATCAATTCAGTCAGCAGAAAGGATACTTGATCCGACTGCGTGTACACGACCATATCCGCTCCTAACAGGCGGTAAATGGAACGTGGATAATGCTGCTTCGTTATTACCGTAATCGGGTCATACGTCCATGCTCGGCATTGCTGCAACAGACGACAAGTCAGTGCAAAGCTTTGCTCGAAGACGTATATACGCCCAACGGGAAATAACGGGATCTCGGCTGCTTTGGTCCGAGATGTGTTTACTTGCCAAATGTGCTTGACACCAAGCTTCTCCATTTTTGCCGAACATCTCACATTGTTACTGATGGCTGCCACTGGCAAGCCTGCGCCGCGCAGTTGGCGAACAAAGTCAGCCCCCATCGTGTTCGGAGCGAATACGGTCACGATTCGGTCCGTGTCTTGCATTTCACCATACCTCCTGAAGTCCGTTACTATTATCATTCGGGTAGAGGTTGGTCTGTAGCGCAAAGCAATGTAGCGCGCCTCTCCTCGGACGCTTACGAGGTTAGCTGTCGGGTTCGGAATCGAAGAGTCGCCCTACTGGTACAAAGTGACCACCCACATCATGCGTATGGATATCACCCTGACCAGATTCACCCCCTGAACGCCAATCATCTCATTTAGCCCTAATCGGCTGTTATGACTGATTTGCCTTCTCATTATGGTTCCCCCGCTCCCACCTTCTGGCGGAACTCAGCGATGAAGACGCAACGGATGTTGTTGTCGTCGATGAACTGAATCTTACGCCTTTTTATGTATGTATGTAAATCAATTGGAACGTTCATATTGTTCCAAGCACGACCAATTGCTGGATGTAATCCTAATCAATCTTCGCAAATCCTATCATTTACTCGTCATACCTTTAATTATCTTCATTCGATTGGATAACAGTAGCATTTTAAAGTAATTTCGATAACAACATTGATTTAATCGCTTTCTTGGCATAATTTGTGGCCCTTTTTCTCTAATGCTAGTTTTCATTTCAAGCTTCCATTTGCAACGGATCGCAGGCTACGATACGTCTACGCATCATACGAAAAAACCGAATGTTAGACTACGATGCCTCTACACATAGTTCGTGCTGCATACACACAAAAGCCGCCTGAAAAGAGTACGTTCAAGCGGCTATCTTTTGTCGTTTTTTAGCTTTTTGTTACGCATCAATAGCCAAAAAGAGTACCTAAAAGCTGATTCATCCGATTCGCATACGTATGCTCACGCAGCGTTCTTTCAAGCCCGCGCAGCGCAATTTCACGCCGTTGTTCTTCATGATGCAAATAATGCTCCATTTTTGCCAGCAGTTCATCTGGTGAGTGATAAGTCTCAATCTCAACACCCGGGATATAAAAGCTCGCTAAATCACTGCGAACGTCCGTTAATTGCAGGGTGCCACAACAAGCAATCTCAAACGTCCGTGGGTTCGGGGAAGAAGCAATAATTTGACTGGAATTGCTGTTCACCGTCTCGTCATCGTGTGATCTGTGCATGTTGATGACGATTTTGGTCCTGTTATACATATCAGCCGTTTCTTCCGGCGTCATCCACCGACCAAGATCAATCTTACCCGTATAGGTGCTAAACCGTGGCAGGCGATCCCACCAGAGGCCCGAAAAGTAGGCATTATATTGCATCATCCGATCCATAATCGATTCGAAAAAATGTACTCTGTTCCAATAGGCTGAGCCGATGAAACAAACATCACGGCGGCCTGGCGTAGGTGTTGTCATCGGTAAAAAATGGCCTGGATACACCGCAAACGGCAAGTAATAAACGTTTGAACAGCCTATCGATTGATAATAGCTAACGCTGTTAATTTCTAACGTAAACACATCGCTATAATGCGGCACGATAGCAGACATCATGTCTGTATAATACGGGTCATCCGTTAGCCATACGGCTGTGCGAATACCTGCTGCCCGCAGTTCGTCCAGTTGGCTGATAGGCAGCTCCATGCCATCCAAGGCGATAACAACGTCCGGCCGTAAAGAGGCGGCCGAGGCAGCAACGGCATCTTTTGGCCCGATGACCGTCACCTTCCCCACTATCTCCTGAAGCGTGCTGATTAACGCATCATCAATGGGGGCGTACGGGAATCCTTTGCCTGATGTAACATACATGACATGTATAGGTCGATGAGGAATTTGCGGGCGTATCGTCTTCACCAGCATATCTGCACGGCCACGAAGGTATCCATCTTGGTATCCTTCATGCAGACCGCGTAATCGTCCACGCCTGCGAGCAACAGTTGTCGTTCTCATGCGTCTATGTCGATATGATTTCCTTCGTGAGCGTGAACCGGGCATCTCATCACTCCTTTGTTGTTACTGTTAATCGCGAAGGGCGAAGCTTTACATCAATGACACCCGCCTGTACGAATCTTGAGCAGAACGCATGACGATTTACAGCAGGTGCCATATCATGTGTGCCGTCATCTCACTATATGCCGCTAGCACAACTGTCTTCTGGACTTCTGTCGATAACGATCGAAATAAGGCTGCCGCCTTCCTTGCAGCCTAAACAACAAAAACAGCCTGATATCGCACGAGGCATCTATCAGGCTGCTTTCCCATTATACCTGCCCCGCATAAGCAAGCTGGTGTCCATCCTCATATCCTTTGGCAAAACCACTATTAAAGCCTTCGTTGTAAGCTGCGTCATAGCCTTGTTTAAAACCGTTCCCTGATGCCCCTGTTCTTCTTCTGTTTCGCTTACGTCTGGCCTTCATTGCCCCCTTACGCTTAATGAATCGGTGCTTCCCTGCTCGCCTGACGCGCAAGCGACTTGTCGCTACTTTGCTGCGCTTACTTCTCGTTCTCTTCGAAGCGGACTTACGCTTTCGGCTGCGGTTATTTGGCTTCAATACGCTTCTCCTCCTGTGCTCCCTTTTGGTCATCTATTTCAACATGGCAAACTGGATTTAGCCAAGGTATTGCAGGATTTCCCTTCTTTAAGCTGCGCCGCCGCCAACCAGTCACCATATGACATAAAGCATGCTGATGCTGGGACAGCAAATGAATGTTATCGTACATTAATTTGATTTGTACCTCTGAATGTCCAGACACATCCGCCAATTGCTCAAGCAGTCGAGCCAATGCAAGCTGGCTTCTAGTTATCGCTTCAACCATCCCAATCTTGGCTTCATTTTCACGATCATGCTGTGTGATAAACGTTAAAGGATACGCCGTATCGTTTTCTGGAGTGGCTTGCTTTATGTTCATTTTCATGGCAGCTTATCTCCAAGTTCGAAATCTCCAAACGCTCCGTCGGCAATGCCCTCTCCGTGTCCTCCACTACCCGCACGATTAAATATCGTCTTCATATTTCGAGCCAAGCTCTGCTGCAGCTTCGTTAGTCCATCTAACACTTCGATGACTTGATCATGAATTTCAAGAGCTTCATCTATCTGTTCATGAGGTGTTGCTGTTGCTTGGTGAGTGAAGTGATTCAGCATCCAATTGCGGGATTTCTCGGCTTCCATTGCTTTTGCTTCGAGAATCATCGATATGCTCCACTGCATGTCAGCCATCGCTTCCAGCATTTTTGTCATCGCACGTTCCCGATTCACCCGTCAATCCCTCCTCACCTCATTGAAACACCGAATATACGGCTGCCTGTTTAATAAAGAGAACGACTCATACCTCTCCTTGTTCATTCTCATTTTGCAGCTCAATCATAATTTGCTCCAACTGGTCTGTAAGAGCATGCTCCAAATCTGCAATTCCATTTAAATAGGCAATCAAATTGCGGGATAATGCCATCGATTGCTCTTTAATGCCTTTTGCCCCCTCCAATAATACTTGTGTATCGGGCATGACATGAACAGCCTGTGCATTACGAACGGCTACATGACGTTCCGCATCCAGAACACGCGCCAGTTGCTGTTGCGTATGGGACAAATGTTGTATCGTTTCATTAACCGCTTGATGAACAGACTCATTGTTAATAGGGTGCACGTCTGTCACTCCTTTCCTTCCGAGTCAGTCGTTTAGGACACTAGTCCAGTCACTAGAACACCTATATTGTCGGAACTACCTTATCTACAACATATGCGGTTGGATGCGTCTTCGTATATGGATAATTCGCCCAATTCCGCGCAACAGCAGCACCTGCCTCACAATTTCCTCATTTCATCACAAAGAAGCATACCTAGCAAACAGACACCGGCATGCTTCTTCACTTTAAATATGATACGCATGAATAACAGGAGCAGCGATAATCGGGATGCCTTCATGAAGCTGCAAACGTTCGCTCTCTGTTCGATACGATAATCGACCTTCAAGCTGCCAGCGATTCAGCGCATGTCCGCTTACGACCTCACGGTACGTATCGCCTTGCCGCTGGTACCATCTGCCTGTCTCGGTTGTAAACATCCCGCCATCAGGAATCGTGCCGTCGGCCGCCAGCCGTTCATGCCACTTCGCCTCTGCAACTGAGGCATCCATCACATTTCCTGTAGGCCAACCAAGCAAATCAACTTGCGACACTTTTACTACAGGTATACCTACATGTCCTCGCAGCGGATGCTTTGCCCCTTGTTCCACCCAATATACCGTCTCGCTAAGTCCAGTTACCGCCACATGCGATGGATAAAATGATTGGGATCTAAAATGTTGAACAACACTTCCTTGTCCGTCATATATGCGCGGTTGCATTTTTCGAACCCAATTGTGGGGATCAGCCCACTTTGCGCTAAAAAATGCAGCGTTCTTATCATTTACAACCTGGAATTGGTCACCGAGCGCCCTCATACTCTGACTACCGTAGTGATGAATGAATGTATCTCTTGCCACCACGAGCTTGCGGCCATTTATGAGCGCTCGTACAACGTAATCCTCATCTTCAAAGTTACCGATCTCAAAACCTTCATCGAAGTAGCCATTTGTATCAAAAAATGTACGACTAAACAAAAAACAAAAACCTACAATGCGATCTGTATACTGCCATTTTTCCGGATTTGAGACGTTATATTTGGCTGCAAATGATTGCATATCATCGACACGAGTATAGGGTACCTCGATTTGTTGCTCACCGCTAATATAGTTCGTTACAGGTCCAACAATGCCGATATTCGGATCACTGTTTAGACATAACAGCAAATTACTTAGCCAATTGGGTGTCACAACGATATCATTGTTTAACACACATATCGTCTGCCCTTTGGCCATCATCAACCCTGTATTAACCGCGCCGGCAAATCCTTTGTTGCTCTCGTGAACATAGTATCGAAGCTTTCCTGCCATTGAATCGAGGTAAGAAGCGGCACCGTCCGTTGACGCGTTGTCAACAACGATAATTTCATGTGGAGTGGGCGTGTACGCCTGAATGCTGGAGATACATTGCTTGAGGAGATCTAACTTATTAAAATTCGGAATAATAATGCTCGTGCCTTCTAAACGGGCTCCGTACTGCTCTTGGCCATTACGAAGCCCTTCAGCGTATCCATATGCAAATCCTCGATCATAGTGCACCCGCCTTTCATGCACGGGCTTGCGTCTAAAGCCCTTTGCTTGACGCTTGACCGCCCTCAGCTTTGGATTTGTGTTGATGCGAGTTGTTCGTCGAAGATTAGCCATCTTCTTGACACCTCCAGCATAGTGTGGAATAACATTGCCAACTTATAGCGGATGTTCCCTGCTTGCAATTTTATTAGCTAGATGACCAAAGTCTATAGCTACTTTGCCATACTGCGAAGCAATACGCTCTGCAAGAATCACCGCTGGAATACCTGCTGCTACGAGTGCAAAATCATACTGGTAAGAACGAGCTTCCTGCATCACTCTAGCAATATCTCTTACACCGATCACCGGTGTAATAAGGCCCGCAACTGCAATACCATGCTGTTGAAGCACTTGCGAGAGTTCTTCTGCTACGTTGCCGATTACGAGTACACGTCGCCCTTGCATCAACCGCAGCAAAGCGCCCTGCTGCGCTAACATGTAATTAACAGTGGAATAAGTTAATCGCATAGCAGCAACAGACATGCCATATGAGCGGAGCAATGGGTGTACGAGTCCTTGGAAATTGGGGGTTTTGGCTGTAGGAATACCTACAAAAGTGGCTTTGCGCACAGACTCGGCCAATTGCTCTCTATACTCATGGTCGGGCACTTCTATTCCAGAGTAAGGCAGAAAAGGTCCCTCTCTTTGCACCAAGGCGGATGAAAGCACGCGGTCATGCGCTAACGCAAGCAGTTCGCCATCCCCAAGCCGAACGAGAGACATCGGGCGCTGCTCATCTAGTGCCTGAATCATTTCTGCTAAAATGGTCTGTGGATCGACCAGTGGCTTTAATAGATGTTTCACTTGCTCGAAGCCTAGTGCAATGACATGCTCTACCGGAATGTCAGGAAGAATGTGATCTTCTGGTATAAGGCCAGCAAGTACAGCCTCTCCACCCTCGTATTTGCCTTTACGGAATCCATCCTCATAGGCGATGCTTCGTTCTGCTTCAACGATATCAGGCGCAATAACAGGCTGAAGGGGTACTGGCTTGCGTGGTCGCATGGCACGACGCCACTTCTTCTTCCCCCGCTTGAGCCGGCGCCTGCTCCTGAGTGGACGCGCGCCAGGTTTAAGGCGCGCATCCGATGCTCCTTGGGAATGGCTACGAGTACTCTGCTTTTTGCGGTGAGCATGAACAAGGACTGCATCGCTTGGATGACTTGCAGATGTGCTCGCTTGCGAAGTCCTCTTCATCACATCATCTTCCTTTCCGATAAGAGCCAGATTGGATTCGTTCCCACCAAACCCTGTTGTCAACATACCACTTAACCGTTTTTTCAAGCCCGGTTTCCAACGTCTCGACAGGCACCCAACCCAGTTCCCGCTCTGTCTTTGCTGGGTCAATGGCATACCTGCGGTCATGGCCGCTGCGATCGGCTACAAAAGTGATCAACGATTCCGGCTTGCCTAACAATTGTAATACAGCACGAACGATGTCAATGTTCATTCGTTCTTGATGACCGCCAATATTGTATACTTCGCCTTCTACGCCACGCTCCCATACCGCGGCGATTGCCGCACAATGATCAAGCACATACAGCCAGTCACGAACATTTAAACCATCACCATATACCGGTATGGATTGATTAGTAAGCGCCCTGACAATAATGGTTGGGATTAACTTCTCTGGGAATTGATAAGGACCGTAATTATTGGAACACCTCGTAACAAGAATGGGCATTCCATATGTGTGTACATAGGACCTGGCCAACAAGTCAGAGCTTGCTTTGCTTGCAGAATAAGGGCTATTCGGCTGCAGCGGCGTGTCTTCCGTAAAGTACCCTGCTGCTCCGAGTGAACCATATACTTCATCAGTGGAAATATGAATAAAGCGACCTACTCCGCTTGCCTTTGCAGCTTCAAGCAGGTGAAAAGTTCCGAGCACGTTCGTGCGTACGAACTGTTCAGGCCCTGTAATACTGCGGTCAACATGTGATTCTGCTGCAAAATGAAACACGGCTTCATAGGATTCACCCTGGAATAAATAGCGAACTTGCTCTGCGTCCGTAATGTCTGTTTTCACAAATCGATAGTGATCAGACTGGCTCCATTGTGCCACATTATCGGGATTTCCAGCATACGTCAGCGCATCCGCATTCGTAATATGAATATCCGTATAGTGCGCAAGCAAATATCCGATAAAATTACTCCCGATAAATCCCATTCCTCCTGTCACTAACAGCTTTCTCATAACTGCACCCCTCGCAGTTTTATCGCTGCTTCATTAAAGGAGTCAAAAGTTCCGGCATCTGTCCACCATCCCTTTAGCACGTCATATTTTAGACGATCCGCTTGTGCGTATACATTGTTTACATCCGTTATTTCAAGTTCACCACGCGCGGAAGGCGCAATGCTGTGAATATGGCGAAACACTTCCGTATCGTACATATAAATACCTGTTACGCAGTAATAAGACTTGGGCTGCTTCGGCTTTTCTTCGATTCGTACAATGTAATCTTGTTTAACCTCGTCAAATACGGGCACACCGTACCTTCTGGGATCAGACACCTTCTTCAGTAAAACACGGGCTTCACCTGATCCTTGCTCCAAATACGACTGTACATAAGGGGTAATGTCCTCTTGAAACAAATTATCGCCAAGCAGTACGACAAACTTCTCGCCTGGGGCTAAAAAAGGCTCTGCCAGTGATAAGGCTTGTGCGATTCCACCTGCTTCTTCTTGAATAGAAAAGGTCACGCGCATCCCAAATTGCTGCCCGCTCCCGATATATTCGGTGAACAAAGCCGCTGACATTTTGCCAGTAACGATAATTAAATCCGTCACCCCCGCAAAACGAAGCCGCTCCATGCCATAGCTAATCATCGGATACTTGCCGACGGGAAGCAAATGTTTATTTACTAGCTTTGTTAAAGGATATAGTCGTGTTCCCGTGCCGCCCGCCAAAATAATTCCTTTCACATCTCTTCCTCCTCACATAAAATGATGGGGATCGATATTCCATTTGCGCTTAAACAACTCATAATTACGCTGCACCAACTGTTGGAGCTGAGTCTCCCCGAACTGTTTGAAGCTATGACTGCCATAATGGTGAACGAACACATCCCCGCATATCATAATGCCGTAGCCGCTCATCCGTGCTCTTAGGCAAAAGTCATCATCCTCATAATGGCCTGGAGTAAATTGCTCATCCATCAGACCTATCGTATTCATAACCTTACGCTTCAAGGCAAAACAAAGCCCGACTATACGCTGTACACGCTCACGTTTGGTACGATCTGATTGATTAAGTTGCACAGTCAAACGATGAAACTGTTCCATATTTTCGTAATGATGATTCACTTGCTGGCGCCCGCTGGCATAATTGGTCGTTGGGCCAACGATACCGACATCTTCATGTTCCATTAGAGCTTGATTTAAATTGCGAAGCCAATAATGGGACACGATCACATCATTATTAAGCAGTACGATGGTATCACCTGAGCTGATCAGCATCCCTGCATTACAAGCTGCGGGGAACCCCTTGTTCTCCGGCAGAGATACGTAAGTGAGCCTTTCCGCAAGACAATACTGGTGTGTATCGTCTGTGGAGTGATTATCGACCACAATGATCTCATACGGTACATCCGTATACGTGCGTATGGATAAGACGCATTGCCGCAACAATTCGCAGCGGTTATACGTAGGAATGATAATGCTTGACATTGGCGCCTCTGTATGAGCAAGTGTCATGTTCCATTCCTCCTGAGCGCGATCTGATCACGATTACGCTGGGGCTCGTGAAGATAGTCACCATGCCAATTCCATATTTCCTGAATAGCTTCCACATGGTCCCCGAGTATAAGTTGAGCCACAGGATTGTGGGTGCCAACGTTTGTAGCCCGTATTCGATTATGTGTAATGACATCTACGACGTGTACTTGCTGCACGTTTAATCCGTGCAGTACCGCTAATGCATGCGCACGTGGTGGAACACTTAGCGCATCAACACCAATCGTATCTACTGTACGCCGACTTAATGCATGCGGCACCGCAGTCAGCGAATTCACATCCAAATCTTCTCGGCCCAACGTGCAGTTCAGCCATAACTTGCAATGACTGATCGCATCTCTGGAGTCAAATGTTCCCATAAATGGACTAATATCGTTTAATGCCACATCTACACCACTCTCAACCGCCCAAAGAAATGCGCCCAAGTCCTCTGCTGGAACTTGGAAATCACTGTCCGTAAATAGCATTACATCTGCTCTAGCCAGCTTCGCGCCGATGGAACGGCCAACATCGTGCCCTATTGCATCGGGGTAATGGACAATCGTTGCAGCAGACGACGCTTCTCTTGCTAACTGGAGCGTCATATCCGTGGAGCCGTTGACGATAATGATCAACTCATCTGGCACAAGTCGCTCCAACTCGTGCAGCACCGCGCCAATTCGTTCTTGTTCATTCATCGCACTAATGATGACGGCATGCCGCTTCGAAGACGGAATTAGTACAACCGAAGGCAGCGCCAGATCCGGTCCTGCTGCGCGTGAATATCCGTTCTGGTAAGCTGTTCCTAATGCCATTATCGCCTCGTACGATTCCAGATGGGAGCAGGTGTTGGCATAATATGCACGAAATGATTGCTTTAATGCCTTTAATCGCAAATGCAGGTCAAGCAGTTGGGATTGAGCATCTCGTGCCAATAGTCCATCTCGCATACCTGCCTCTTCCGAGCTTTGTATAAAGGAAGCTGATACGGAAGGTTCATGTAACCGAGAACCCCGCTTCATCTGTTTGTTCTGCTTCGCTTTTACAGCCGTCTGTGTAACACGCAATCGCCTCTTCTTGTGCCGCGGCCGTTGAAGTCGACTTCGGCTTCTGCGAACAGCAGCAGCTACACGTCTGGATTGCTGCGCCTTACGGCGGAATTTCACTCGCTTCATTCCCTTTCGCTTCAACGTTTTCACCTCACAAGATGGCGCTGCCGGTTCAAATCCGTGTAACCGCCTCGATTGTCCGTTTGATCAATGATCCAGCGTACAGATTGAAGATGGTCATTGTCGATCAGGGCTGTAAGTGGATCTTGCTCATCTTGCTTCGTTCGAATCGGATTCAGCCTGCCAACATCGATGCTAACTGTCCGTTCCATTCGAAGTCCTTGATGGACTGCCTTAGCATGAGCGAGCGGCGGGATCGATAAACAGTCGGTCCCCATAGCATCCACAGCCCTTCGGCTTAGAGCATGCGGAACGGCCGTCATGGACGCCCCTTTGAGATCCGATCGAGACAACAATGCATTAAGCGTATGCTTGGCCAAGACGACACGATGTACATAACGCCTGTTGGTTGGCCCTGAATAATCATTTAACGCCACATCTACACCTGCGGCAACGGCCTTTATAAATGGTTTTAAGCGCTCTGCCGGTATGATCATGTCCCCGTCGATAAAAAGTAAAATCTCACCTTTTGCTGCCTCCGCACCTTTGGCCCGGCCTACATCGTGACCTAGAGGATTGGCATGCCGAATAACATGTGCCCCGGCTCCCTCCGCCAGTAGATCGGACCCATCTGACGAACCATTAGACACTACAATGACTTCAGTCTCGGGATGGACCCTGCTGGCCTCATGAATGACCTTCGCAATTGTACGACGTTCGTTCATGACCGGAATAATAACCGAAACGATAGGGTGTGGGTGCGACATCCACCACTTGTTCCGTCTGCTCAACGCTTTACGCATACTACTGTTGTACCGTAATGAGCCGCCGCGTCGTATGCGCCTCCTCCCTCTGCTAAGCGAGAAGCTCTCTGTTCGTTTGCCTGAACGTACACCCATCTGGCTGCGGTTCGGGCGTCGTATTCGCTTATATCGACGCATATATGCACCCCCTGCCACAAATAAGCCTGCTGTACCTGCTGCTACAACACATAGTATGAGCAAGGATAAATGTGGTAACGGCAATTGTACACGTTGACTGACTTTAGCCATTCATTGCTGCAAAAAAACGATAGACCGGGCCAGTTATCTCCCGGTCTGTTCCATGCAGAAATGGAGCTTCTCCCCTAATACACCTTTAACGAAGCCGTAATTTTCCACGCTTGCCGCTTCATCACAATCACTCGTATACGTCCACTAAGAGATGACGATCCACGACAGTTGACCTTGAAGTGTGTCCCCTTTACATCGACGGACGATGGAGATATCAGCGCTATCCTGCCATCGTTGTGTTAATACGGCGTAACATGCTTCTTGATCGGTCATAGCAACAAGCACGTAATTCACGTTATCGTATGGCTCTTGAAAATAAATCGTAAGTGTCATCCGATCTTCTACTTCGTGAAGTTCAAACGGTGTTGTACCAAATTGCTGCAAAGCTGCACGTTTTGTAGCTGCGGTACGAACCGGAGAATAGTTGCAGTGTTCGGCTGTTACTGCGTATTTTTGGAGATGGTGTCCCTGAATTGCCCCTTCTTGCACATGCTCTGCCTGAATGGCTCCCTCTCGAATCGTACGTGCAGATACCGAAGCTGCTGCTAGATGTTCCGCCATAACAGAATCGTTGCGAAGGTGGATTGAGTGGATCGATTCCGCTGCCAGCTTCTGACCTGTCACGGCTCCATTGACCAGCTTATCATTGGTAATGCTGTCATTCTGAATCATCGCCGTGTTAATCGCTTCAGCCTGTATATGTTCACGGCCGATTGACTGCTGCAAAATCTTGCTCGCACCTACACTCCCATCTGACAGCTTCTCCTCCGTAATACCTCCATCAGCCAGATGTTCATTCCTGACAGCCGCCAACTGCAACTGTAAAGACCCAATCGCATGAGCTTGGATATGTGTGTCATTAATTTCGCAAGCTCCAATATGCTGTGCGCCTACGGCGTTTTCCGCCAGTTGAAGCATGCCGACTGCACCTGGCTCCAGATGGTCACACTTTATTGCACCAAGATCGATCTGCCCACTCGTCACACATCTGTGAGCAAGCTTCTCTGTTGTTACACTGCCATCCGCCAGCTTATTTGACGTGACAGCCTCACACGCGAGGAGCTCATTCGTTATTGCCTGCACTTGAATGTGTGCCGCTTCGATCGCTTGTATCGCGATTTTAGCGCTAGTCACGCACCCTGCTGCCAATTTCTCGTTTGTGACGGTTTCATCACGCAGGTGCTCACTATGAATCACTCCCAACCCTAGATGAGTGCTGTCCACAGCCGCTTCCGTAAGATGCTCTCCCCCCACTACTCCCTGGCCAATATGGTTTGCGCCTACAGCACGATCCGCGATGTGTCGTGCATGAACGGCAGTATTATTGATCAATTCCCCTTGAATGGAGTTAGCTATCAGATGCTCCCCTGAAACGGTTCTCATCGCCAATTTCGTACCTGTGACGCTTCCGTCCGCTAGCTTTTCAGTAACTATAATATGGTCCTGCAGCATGTAGGACGCGATCGAATGTGGCTCAATATGCTCGCCACGAACAGCATGGGATGCAATCTTATCACCCGTGACAGCGCCCTCAGCCAGTTGTTCTTTCCCAACAGAAAAAGGTGTCAAATGATCCGTTCTGATCGAGTTTATCGCAAGTTGTCTCGACCCAACGGACATCGGCAATAAATGTTCCCCGCCTATTTCTGAATATGCAATGTGCTGCCCTTTAATGACACCTTCTCCTACATGACAGCTATGAATCGCTTGATCAGCGAGGTGGTTCGCTTGAACTGCTGCCGCCGACAACTTACTGCTCTTCACGGCTCCATCTGCCAGTTGTGACGTGTCCACAGCACATTCCTTCAGCATATCCGTCCGAATGGAATCGGCTGCGATATGGCTTTCATTAATCATTTGTTCTCTTAAATGATGCGGAAGCAAAAAACCTTCTGTTAAATGATGGGAAGAAATAATAGCATGTTTTAAGTGTCTTCCATCTATAGCTTCCGCTTGGATATGCTTCGAACCAATTGTTTCGTTATGAATATGATGCCCTTCAATAACTCCTTGCTGGATATGCTCCGCAGCAACGGCTCCGTTCGCGAGCTGTTCCTGCCCTACTGCCTGATGAGACAATTGAGTACGGCCTACAGCACCATCTGCAATTGCATCCATTCCTACGGACTGGCAGGCAAGATGATCTGCTTGCACACTCCGTGCCAGCAGATGCTGGCTCTCGATTGCTCCCGAGCGGATATGGGCAGCTGCAATACAATTGGCTTGCAAGTGCCGTTCATGAATGGCTGCCTCATCTATATGCCCGCAAAGGATTGCTCCCTGCTGAATATGGTCAGACTGAATAGCGTTCAACCCCAGATGTGCCTGCTGTACAGCACCTGGCTGAATGTGCTCCGCTGAGATCGCACCAGCGGTTAGATGCGTACCCTCAATTGAGTGATCCTGTAGCTTCACACCATCCAGACTGCCATCCGCTATAAATGCTCCGGATAAAATGTCGGGCCCGAGGTGGTGAACAAAAATGCTGCCCTTTTTGATGTGATATCCTTGAATAGCCTCCACGCGAATATGTTTGCCTGAAATCGTCTCCAGTGCAAGGTGTTTGCCAGTTATCGCATTTGTATGGATCTTTTCTTGCGTAATACTGTTATCTACCAGCATCTCCGACGTAATGGACTGCTCTTGGATGTGGCATGAGCCGATAATGCGCTCATTAAGATGCTCCGCTTGAATAGCTCCATCTGCTAGATGCAAGGAGGAAATAGCCCTTTCTCCCACTTTTTCACCTGTAATACTGTTGTTTGCTAAATGCAACTCGCTAACACTTCCGGCCTGAAGTTGAGCAGCACCAACACTGCCATCGCCAAGTTTGGATTGGGTTACAGCTCCATCCTGTAGATGCTCGGAATGTATGCTCTCTTTGCTTATATGCGAAGTATGGATCGTCTCATTCGCAACATGCTCCGCATGAATGCTGCCAGCAGCCAGCAGCTTCGACACTATGCTTTGGGGCGCAATTTTGTCTGTTGTGACAGCACCTGCTTGGATGGCTCCGTGATCAACTGCATTCAAAGCCAGGTGTCTGGTGTCAATCAATTCGTCTGTCAAGTGTCGTGACAAAATAGACGCCTCGTGGATTAAATCTTGTGTGATGGCCCCTTCGATAATATGAACGGTCTCTACACTGTCAGGAGCGAGCTTATCAGCCGTTACACTTTTATTGGCCAGCTTGCTCGTTGATACGGCCAAGTCACTTAACTTATCGCTTGATACACTTTCAGGAGACAATTTCAATGAGGTAACAATATGGTCAGCAAGATGATGTGAGTATATAGCCCCCATCCCCAAGTGGTAGTCACAAATAGCTTGCGGACTAATTTTGTCGCTTGTAACCGCATCGTTTTTTAGCATTTCTGCACTGATGGATTGTGCTCTTATGTGTTCGCTTCCGATCATATTGGGTGCAATATGACCATCCAGTACCGCGCCAGCGCCAATTACCATCGAAGTTACAGCACCACTTTGCAGATGGTGGGGGGCAATACTGTTCTCAGCCAGCTTTTCAGATGTTATACTCCAATTGGCCAACTTTTCGACTGTCACAGCAGCATCAGCGATTGCATCTGCGCCGACAGAGCCCTTACTTAATTTCTCCGCGGTTACGGTGCCATCCTGAACATGGGCAGCCGATACACTTTGATGATCAAGATGCACGCTCTGCACAGCCTGCGCCCCCAAAATAGAAGAAGTAACCGCACCATCACGCAAATGCCGCTCTTCGATTGCTGCTGCAACAATGTGCTCTTTCCCAATGGACTCAGGCACGATATGTTCCCCATTTACAGCCATCGTAGCGATATGCTGCGTGTTTACGGCATGTTTCGCGATATGGCGCTCCTCAATGGCTTCATCTGCCAGTTTGCAAGGCAGTATACTTTGATCAGCAATTTTGGATGAGGTTACAGCATGGTCTACCAATTTGACTGTAGAAATAGACTGATCCGCGAGTTTGCCTACAGTAATCGCCTGTTCCTTCAAGTGCCAGCCATGCACTTCTCCTTGACCGATATGCCCCTGATTAATCGACTGTTCCACAAGGTGATAGGACTGAACAGCCGCAGGCATGAGCTGCTTGCCTGATACTGACCCCACCTTAATATGGTCGCCCGTGATAGCCTCAGGGGCAATATGTTCACTGTCAATCTGCGAAGGCATAATGTGCCGAGACTCTATCGAATCATCTGCCAAATGATAGCGGGTTACACTATGCTCTGCCAACTTATCACTCTGAATACTTTGTTGTGCCAGCTTTTCAGAGGTTATCGCGCCAGTTCGGATTTTGGAAGACGTTATCGCTTCTTCTGCGATCTTGGAAGTATCCACACTTTCGTTCGCTAAATTTTCTGTATGAATCGCACCACTACGAATTTTGTCCGACGTAACGGCTTGTTCTTGAAGTAGTTCATTCGAGATGATGAGCGCGCGTAAATGCTTCGTCTCGATTGAGCCTTCCGCGATCTTCGAGGCGTCAATGGTCTTGTCAGCCAGCTTCCCAGATGTGATGCTACCATCCTTTATTTTCTCGGATGTAATAGACCGATCCCGAATTTTGCTCCCCGAAATAGCGTTACTGATAAGATGCTCGCCTGCTATCGATTCCGCAGCAATTTTTGAGCCTGTCACAGCCCCATCCACAATTTTAATTCCTGTAATGGCATGATCCCGCAAGGAATCGGCGTTTACACTGTCCCGTTTCAACTTTGAACCATCGATGGAATGTGGCGCAATTTTCTCATTAGTGATCGCTTCATCCACAATGTCATCTGTGTAGATAAAAGCTTTTAGCCGTTTGTGCTGTTTCTCCGTTAATAAATGCTCCCGTTGTGTGTCACTAATACCGTACTGAGCTGCCGTGGGACGATGCAATTCCGTTGCTTGCCCTGTTGGATCGTTTACAACGCTCGTAGGACCATCATTCCTGTTTACGGACGAACTTTCTCCTTCACGCGACTCAGATCGTTCCCTAGCCATGTTTACTAATTCGACATCAGCTGAGATTAAGGCCGCAGCAGAGGACAATTGTGGCATTTGTTCCTTATCGTCCAATCTCTCCCCAACCGTAACGGTACCGTCATCCGTTGTAACACCATTTGCATTGCCCGCTATTCCCTCTGGAGCGGCTATTAGTTGCTCCGCTATCGCATTTAATGTAACTTCTTTTTTACCCGTCACATTTGTATTTCTCTTCCTGGAAGGACGATCCAACCATTTCAGCTCAGACTTATTCGGATTGTCAACAATATATAACGACTTTTTCACTTTGGATGTCGAACGTGTATTTCTTTTCTTTTGCACGAACTTGCTCCTTTCCGACTACTTGCAGTCTTAACCTATTGATGTAACATCATATGCACTAGGCAATCATCACGTCACTTTAAGCCAGTCCCGTCCAAGCATTAAAAAAGACCGTTCCCGTCCATTAACGAGAAGCGGTCACACATAAGTTAATTTCATCTGCCCAACGCTCTGCTGTACGCTGCCACGTATACAGCGACTCTACATGCTCCACACCGGCTTGGCCAAGCTGCTCACATAATGCCCTGTCTAATAACAAACGCTCTAATGCTATACGAAGATGTGCCTCCATCCGATGAGGAGGGACCAGCAACCCTGTCTTCTCATCTATAACGATCTCTTGTATTCCGCCAACCTTGGAAGCCACCACGGGCACGCCGGAAGCCATCGCCTCCACATTTACAAGACCAAAAGCTTCTCTCCTTACTGACGGCACAACGACCACGTCTGCCATCGCATACCAAGAGGGTACTTCTTCATGCGACACATAAGGAACAAAACGGACATGCTCTCGATGCCGTCGCCCGATTCGCTCCAGTTTTCTTACATATGTTGTCTTGCGCTTCGAGCCATAGAAAGCACTGCCTACAATAACTAGCAATATATTAGGGTGTGCCTTCTTTAATCTGAGAACGGCTTGCAGCAGATGGTGTACTCCTTTTAAAGGAATGAGCCTTCCAACATACAGCACAACTTTGCGTTCTCCCCAGCCATAACTATTTTTGCCTGCGGCATGTCGTTCTCTTCCCTCTTCACTCCAGCGTGTCTTAAAGCGTGCTCCATCCACACCAAGCGGGTTAATGACGATTCTATCTTCACAATCGGGTGCTTTGCGCCGAACCTCTTCATATAAATAGCGGCTGTTGACAAAAATTCGATCGGCAGACCGAAAAGCTGTGCGTAAAAGCTTTACTGGAATATGTTTGCGACTCATAAACGTAGTGGAGTGGAGGTTCAGCCAAACCAACTTGTCGGGAAACGAGCGCTTTAATTCCAACACAAAGCGCGGGCGATTCTCCACTTGAACAATGTCAGGATTAAACGTTGTCAGGCCATGAATGACGTCGCGGATATAGCTGCGTGTCGTTGATGATCGGATACGCTCACAAGGAACTCCGCGTACAAATCCATGCGATGCTTGCCCCGGCCACAATCTGCCGTATATACGTGCTTCCATACGTTCAGCAGCCATACTGACGACATATTCGACGACTCTTTCAACTGAGCTACTGGCACCTGATGGAATCGGGAATGTTCCAGGTGTGATGACAGCTACTCGGGGAAGCCGCATGCAATCCACCTCTTATTCTATAAAATTAGACATTCGGCATTCTGCACTCGTCCATGCGAATGCGTGCGGACATACATACGATAGGGTACAAACCGCTTGCAAAGCGTACATAGCGCTTTGACACAGAGGGAGGTACATCCATTGTTAGACAACCGCATAGGTATTCTGTTTAATGCCAGTATGCTGCGAGGGCTTACCCGCGGCAGGACCCGTCACGAGGCAATTGAGTATTATGAGGAAGCCGCTAAACGTCACGGTGTTGTTCCCGTATATTTTCGCTTGGAAGATGTGGATGTTCGATCTCTGCAAGTAACGGCCTACGTTCGCCGTCATGGCATGTATACGCGGAAACGAATGACCGTTCCGACCGTCATTCACAATCGCGCCATTTATTTTCGCTCTGATTCTCACGTAAAAGTTCGGGCACTCGTCAATCGGGGCATTCAGTTGTTCAACCAAGTAAATCGCTACAGCAAGCTGACAATACATGAGCTGCTCCAGCGTGATCCGGCGCTCGTCCCCTATCTACCAGATACGGTCCGTGCCGTACACAGCAACCTGTTAAAAATGATGGAGCGACATCACTCGCTCATCTTAAAGCCTGCTAGCAGCAGCGTAGGTAAAGGCATCATGAAGCTTGATCGTACCCCACGAGGCTGGCAAGCCATGTACCCTGTACAAAAAGCTGCAAAAGGCAACCGCTGGCGTACAATGGAGAGCCTTGATCATGCTTTGCCTGGACTCATAAGAAGCAGATTAAGCCGTGCGACTTATTTGGTACAGCAAACACTGCCGCTTGCGACGTTTCGCGGCAGACCTTTCGATCTTCGTGTTTCGGTACAAAGAGACGCAAGCCGCAATTGGCAAATTACCGGCATTGTAGGTAAAGTAGCACCTGCACACACCTTCTTAACCAATGTCGCACAGGGGGGAACTGTGCATACCTTTGAAGAGATTGCAGCCAGTTCGCTGCCATCCTTCCCCTTCCATAAACTGCGTCAGCGTGTTTCTAGCCTCTCGCTGCTTATCGCCAATCATTTGTCGCAGCAACTTCCACATCTCGCAGACTTAGGGCTTGATATCGGGTTATCTCCGGATGGTACACCGCTATTCATCGAATGTAATGGCCGTGATCAGCGTTACAGCTTTCGTGAAGCCGACCTGTTCACAGAATGGAAATTAACCTACGAAAACCCGATTGCATATGGCGCCAGTCTCATTTATGAGCCTCAATATGCCCCGCCTGTAAACGTACATTAACGCACACCCTTACGCTCTAAGCTATGATGTTATTGAAAAATGAGGCGTTCTGTGTCAAGATAGTCCAAAGGAACCACTGTTTATGCAGGTATCCTTAAACTACGCAGGACGCCTTTAGGGAGGCGGACCGACAAATAGGTGATTACGTAATTATGATGAAGCGATTGTTGCGATTATTAACGGAACTGTCTTCTCGCAAATGGGTATCCAAGATCGCAGGTGCGGTGGCGAGTTCTCGATTTAGCCGCAAACTTATCCCGACATTTGCCAAGTCTTATGGTATTCATATTGATGAGGCAGAAAAATCGTTACAGGAGTACGAAACACTTAACGACTTTTTCACACGCCGATTAAAGCCTGGTCTGCGACCGTTAGCTGTCGGAGAGGACAAGCTGCTTAGCCCTGTTGACAGCATGATTACGGGAATGGGCCCCATTGAAGATGGTACGATTCTAAATGTAAAAGGGCAGGATTACACGCTCGATGAACTGTTGAATCGCTCACCACATCGGCAAAAGTATAAACACGGTTTTTATTTTGTGCTGTATCTCAGCCCAACAGACTATCATCGTATTCATTCTCCCGTTACTGGACACACGGTAGAAAGTGAATATGTCCCTGGAAAAGTATATCCAGTAAATGATTTCGGATTAAAGCATATGCGGCGTGTGCTCAGTCGTAATGAACGATTGATTACATACATCCGCCATGAGTATGGCGAAGTATCTGTAGTGAAGGTTGGAGCTCTTAATGTTAGTAGCATACGCTACGTGGATGATAAGGTGAATGCTAATTATGAAAGAGGCGGGGAATTGGCGTACTTCGAGTTTGGCTCTACCGTTGTACTGCTGACAGATACCGGGACTTTTACCCCGCGTGACAATCTCAAATTAGGCGATAAGGTGAAGATGGGTGAGGAACTCGGACAGCTTCACACCAAATGATGCTCTTAATCCTGCGATTGCGAGCCTGTAGATGCAGCAAAAAAGCCCAAGCGAACGACGTTATTTGTCGTTTACTTGGGCTTATATTGAGTGTTGGGGTTCATAACCAAGACTTTATAATTAAGTGCCAAAATATACCTACGTATTTAGTAATGGGTCAATATAACCAAATATATTCTATTAACAATAATTAGTAAAAAACACGTAGAACAACTTGGACATTTATGTTAATATATGAAAACCCTAAAGAAAAGGAGTTGATTGCTAGGATGAAAAAAGTATTAAAAACAAGTCTTTCTGTCGCATTGCTATTTACCTTAATTGTGCCCGTTGTTACGGCCGCAACAGACAACTCTAGTGTAACTCAATTTACAGAAGTTAAGACATCAGGGGCTTTAAAGACAAAAGTTGGAGCTTACCAAGGGGACAACACCATCATTATTGACCCTAAAGGTAACAAAACAACGGTCGGTGAACTCAAGAAGTTAACAAGCTTCTACACAACGAAATTTTCCAAAAACACCCTACAACTTCCTCTACAAACTGTCCCACAAACTGCACAAGTAACTCCACTTTCAACTGACTACGGAAGAGCACAGCCTTATTACCAACAAAATTCTCAAAACATTAACTGCTACGGTTACGCTGCTGGATTTCCATGGGCAATGAACCCTGGTGATGGAGATAATGTTTCGAATGTAAATGATGCTAAATATTTTACTGACGTTAACTACACAGCTGGACTCGTCGTTAAAGACGGGAATACTAACGCCTTATATTTTAAAGCTCCGTGGAGAATACTTGCCAGTAGAACATCTTCAGTAAATAGCGATGAGCATCGTATCGCTTTCAGAATTGGCTGGATTGATGCAAACAATAACGGTAAAGTTGATCTCAGCAGTGATGTGGTAGACTATCACTTCATGACTCAAAATGACACTGGTAAATGGTCTGAAAAACATGGTCAGCTACCATCCATAAACACAGCCATTTCTGATCCAAGCAATTTTAGCTGGGATCTTGGCCCTTATAGTAACTTTTATAATAGCTCAACGGTATACATTGCTATAAGACATTACTAATTTATCCAAACGTGTATTATAAAAAAGGAGTCTTCGAAGGTATTCAAAGGCTCCTTTTTTATAAATTAAGGCTTCTTGTTATGCAGGAAATATTGAATGTGTTTGTAGACATCTTCACGAATTTTCACATCAAGATTATGCTCATAAATGTTAATGTCAAGGAACTGACCATTTTCATATTCATATCTGAATATTTTAATCCCCGATCCAATATCCTTAGTGTTTCCTAATGTGTTAATCAATTCTTTGTACGTCATATCCTTTGTTATTTTAGCCAATTGAGACGACGTTATTTTTTTTATCTCATTTGTTAATCCTAGAATTTCATTATTATTTGTTTCATGAGACTGCGTGTTATGGTTAGAGCATCCAAGTAATGTCGTTATTAAAGGAAAAAAAACTAAAATAAAAAAAAGTGTATTTTTCCGAACATGCATTGCAACGCCCACTTCCTTTTTGGTAGTGTGTATCGTTTACAAATAAAACATCTCTTAGACCTTTAATTGTTATCATTTTCTTTCCCGATTTATATGCAAAGTCTTCTTTTTTATTATTTTTATTCAAACAAAGCTACTTTCGGCTCGCGAACATGTTCAGCCATCATCATATGCAGTTGTGCACGATGATGGTACAAGTGACCAACCATCTCCATTAACCATTCGTAGCGGGAGTAACTAACTCCCCAATAGGATGTTGTCATCTCCTGAAGCTCCGCCTCGGAATATGCTCCATAAATAGATTCCAGTTGATGAAGTCCAGCCAATGTCACTTCTTTTGCATGTTGTAGGGTTCGGGGTTCGTACTCCTTATAGAACACACGCATCGCTTCTTCGCTCTCACCCTCGGCAATTCGTATATCCGCCATACAAATCATGGATAAGTGTACGATTAATCCCCGTAAAGAACGCTTATTTGCTATCGGTGATATGTCCAACTCTGAATCTGTCAACTGATCCATCATCGTAACTATCGAATGTACTGCGACTTTAAGTTGGTGCAATGCAGCCTCTACGTATGGATTCACTTGAGGACTCACATCCGCCACCTCAGTCACCACCTATGATCATATGCTCGGTTAATCGTTTGCATGTTTCTTCGTATACTTTTGGTCGCTGCGGGTCCAATATTGCCATGAACTGCTGGTATAACGATTCCAGCTCTACATTTCGATTCAAGATGTCCATTGCTGCTTCGTACACCTGCTCATTTTCATACATCTGAATCTCGACAAACTTGGTCGGCTCCTCCTCACAACGAACATGAAGCATCGTGTAGTCAACGACCGTTTTATAAATCTGGTCGGACCGGTCCACAATCGTCAGGCACTTGTTTAATTGACTAGGTTGAACATAATAGCGATAAATTTTAATAAACACGGTCCTTTGCCTCCATAAATCCCTTACTTGTTGTCTTCATAACCGCTCACTAGCATCTTCTTAAATCCTTTAACATCTACAGTATAACCTAACGCCTCATAGAAGCGATGCGCTTCCGTTCGTTGCGCTCCGGATATAAGCATCATACAAGTACAATCACATCTACGTGCAAGATGCTCCGCATGCTCCATCAACTTGTTGCCAATACCCAGTCTTCTGAAACGAGAGGAGACAACTACATTTTCAATCAGCATAAAGGGCTGACAATTTCCAACTAGATCCGAACACAAAACACACATAATCGAACCTGCCAATTCTCCCTCACACTTGGCGCCGAGCAGCATATATTGGGGGTTCGCTGCGATTCGCTCAAATACGGTTTCCATACGGCTTAAGCTGCTCGCAACCCCCATCAGTTCTTCGTAAAGTCCACTTAAAGCTATTAAATCCTCACGGCTAATCGGTTCAATCGTAATCATTCTGTCGCCTTCTTTCTGGATGATCCTCTTTGTTCAATGCCCTTCAACGACAAACTTTTACTTTATTTCTTCTTCCTTCGCTTCTTACAAATACGATATGCGCTCCGGATAAATTCGCTGATTAT
This sequence comes from Paenibacillus taiwanensis DSM 18679, assembly GCF_000425125.1. Classification (GTDB taxonomy): domain Bacteria; phylum Bacillota; class Bacilli; order Paenibacillales; family Paenibacillaceae; genus Paenibacillus_B; species Paenibacillus_B taiwanensis. The sequence continues at coordinate 240,229 of NZ_KE384309.1, read as the reverse complement.
TGTATACGCATGGGGACTTTAAGGCATGATAAAGCCAATTAACAGCAAATTCAAAGCATAGAAAGAAAGTCCTAAGAATACGATGAAATTGACATTGATCATAAAGGAGGTTAAGTATGTCATTTAAAAAATATATAGCCGAGTTCATAGGAACGTTCGTGCTTGTTCTGTTTGGGTGTGGCAGTGCAGCAACAGCTGGTGGCGAGCTTGGCTATCTTGGAATCGCATTTGCTTTTGGTCTATCAATCGTTGCTATGGCCTACGTAATTGGACCGGTTTCAGGATGTCATATTAATCCGGCTGTTTCGTTGGCAATGTTACTTACCCGAAAATGCTCAGGTGGTGATTTCATCGGTTACGTCATTGCTCAGCTTCTTGGAGCTGTATCCGCATCAGGAATTCTCTATGCTATTATCAGCTCAACGGGCACAACAACTGTAACCAATCTCGGGCAAAATGGCTTTGGCACAGGCTATGGAATCGGAATTACGGTGGGAATAGCTGTTATGGTTGAGATCATTCTAACCTTTGTGTTTATTTACACCATTCTCGGCGTCACTTCCAGTTCCAATAACAGCAGCATAGCCGGGTTGGTCATCGGATTTACACTTGCATTCGTCCACATTCTAGGCATCGGGCTTACTGGTACCTCGGTTAATCCAGCAAGAAGCTTCGGGCCTGCAATTTTGCTAGGTGGAGAGGCCCTATCTGAACTGTGGGTATTTATTGTGGCTCCACTCATCGGTGCGATTGTAGCCGTTCTAGCCTATAAAATAATAAACCAGCGGCGTCAGCAAGTATAACCAAATAAAGCAAACCAATCAAATAAAGCACCTTTTTGTCGCCCCAAAAAAAGGTACATACAAGTAATACAATTAGCAGGAGTGCAGTAGCTGCACTCCTTTAAACCTTTGCCACATCTAAATCAAAAACCTTTTCCTGTCCTTCACTAGTCCGTTATGGCGTATTAAGGCTAGCCTCACTTGGTCACACTTCATCACACTTAGTCATACTAAAACGACATCATGACAATGAATGTTCTTCCAAAAATCGCTTGATCTGATTCATATGATGACGGTCATGATGCTCAAAGTCTTCGATGTAACTATCTACTGAAAGCTTACCGCTTCCATGCTCGATCTTATATTCTTCTTCAGGGATGCGTTGGAGCGCCGCTATAATAGCTGCTCTATTTTGGACTGTCAGCTCGAGTAATTTATCCTTGGAAACGGTTTTGCTATATTCGCTCGCCTCGCGATTAAACTGTTCAAAATCAACCTTCTTTAATGTTAATGATTCATGTTGAGCTATCCGTAAAACTGCACCTTCGTAAAAAAAGCGATCCCATAACGCGATATGCCCTATAATTTCGCATGTAGACCATTTTCCTTCTTGTAACGGAGTCAACCAAGTCAATTCATCCAGAAGTTTTAGTGATTCCACAAATGAAATGAGTTCCTTCATAATCGAAATCTTCTCTTGTTTCGTAGTCATTAATTCATCCTCCAATATCGGCTTCATCTTTCTCTGTGACAGCTTCTAGTATAGAAAATAAATAATATCGCTTTCTTATTGCCTCGCAATTATGGCGCTTCATACTTCTGATTCTTCTACCCAAGTGAAATCTTGAAGCCCTGAACTCCATAACGACACAATACACAACTTATCGGATTTCGGAAGGGCTGCGTCCAGTATACTGCTTGAATTGACGACTAAAGAAAAAAATATCGCGATAACCAAGTGCATCCGCTACCTCTGTCACATTCATCCCAGCGTGATGCAGCAAATGTTCTGCTCGCTCAATCCGCGAGCGGATAATATAACTTTGGACAGACATCCCAATCAGTTCTTTGAATTTCACAGAGAAATAACGCGGCGACAAATGCGCACGCGCTGACAAATCTTCAATGCGATGGGACATGCTCGGATTTTGCCTAATAAAATTGGCGATTTCATGAATGGAAACCGCTAATTGATGGCTCGTATTACGTTCACTTGGCTCTTCTTGATCTGTACGCAGCAAGTAGATCATCATCTGCTTGAGAACAAGCTGAATCTCAATATCGTAGCCATAAGGCTTTGTCATATATAGTCGGACAAAACGAGCCAGCAAATGTTCAAAATCAACCGTCTCGGTTAATTCACGATACGCCACAGGCACTAGAGCAACCGGTTCCTCCACATCAAAGTGAATATACGTTAGCGTAAGCGGCTTCTGTGGATTATGTGTTGCACTTGTATGATCGCCCGCCCGGAACATAAAGCAGCTCCCTTTACTCACTTGATAGGGCACATCATTTAAAACTACTTCTCCTTCGCCACTCCACACGTAAAACAAATCATAATTGGCCATCGGTTTTTCCCGCTTTTGCCATTTCCAATTCGGCTCACATGTAATTTTGGCAATTGCAGGCTTCCAGACGTAAGAAGTCGGCGCGGCATTCAACATGTCGTTGCCTCCTTTATTTATCCATTTGCATATTTTTCTGTTGAAATACGGCCTCCCATGCTAAGCGCATACGCTCGCAAGCTATCGTCCACGCGGCTTCATCTACATGGGACAAGCCAAATAATACGCTAACAGGGGCAACTGCCTCCCCTAAATTGTAGTGTCTCCCATCTTGCCAAACAACACCCCTGCGTGCAGCTTCATCACAAAACGGCTGATACATCGCTGATGGCTGCTTCCACCGTGCATATAAATGGAGACCTACATCCTCAGCATACCATTTAAACAAATGACTTACATTATCCTGCATGATCCGGCAATATATTTGTACTTTTCGACGATGCTCCCGATTAATACGCCTCAGATGCCGCTCGTATTCACCACTATTCATAAAAAGCGCAAGCGCAACATACTCCACACGTTCATACTCATTATAACTATACAAGCGAAGTGCAGATTGAACAGGCGCAAGCAGCGTCTCAGGCAAAACCATGTAACCTATACGAAGCTTCGCGCTCAAGGTACGCGTGAAAGAGCCAACATAAATAACACGGCTATGTCGATCCATCGACTGCAAAGGTTCGTAACGCTTGCCACCAAATCCAAACTCACTATCGTAATCATCCTCTATAATCCACTTTTGTCCGCTCTGAGCCCACCTCAACAGTTCGCTGCGAGCAGAAACACTCATCGTACGGCCCGTTGGAAAATGTCGATTGGGGGTCACGATTGCTAATCGTGCCTCGGAACTTTGCAGCAGCTCGCTAAGTTGTGACTCCATCTCAACTGCAAAGTACAGAGGTTCACCCCCTGCCGCTCGGACAGCTTGATGGATGCCTCTGTAGCCAGGCGTCTCCATTAACACAGCGTCACCTTGTCTCGCGAGCAATTGCACCAGCAGCGTTAAAGCATGTTTGGAACCATGTGTGAGCACGATACGATCAGGTGATGCATACACGCCACGGTGACGCATCAGATGAGCAGCAATGGCGTGCTGTAGCGGATGAAGTCCAGCATTACCTAGTTGTGCAGATGGTTGCTGCCAATCCATTTCACGAATAGCCTGTCGCAAGCAGCGCTGCCAATCCACCACTGGAAAACGGTGACTTGAACTCCCGCCAACACTAAGATCAATCGTTTTCGGTGCAGGCAGATTTGACAAACGATTAGGTACGGTGCATTCTGCTTGAACAACTCTTTCTGCCCATTCCGATAATGTGACTTCCTGAGCGACTTGTTCGGTCAACGAAGGCTGCTGCAGCTTCAACATGCGAGCTACTCTCGTATGGCTGCCTTGGGCCGCTTCTGCGTAACCTTCCGATATAAGGCGATCATACGCCGAGAGGACCGTTCCTCTCGACATCGATAGTTGCTTAGCCACTTCACGTGTTGAAGCCAATGGAACACCGCTTATCAATTTACCTTCCAAGATGTGCTGCCTAATGGAGCGGTATAAGGCTTCACCTTTTCCATATCCCATTTCCAACCATGTCGTGTATGCAGCTAAGCCGTTCATGAGTTTGTCTCCTTCGTACTTGATATCATGAAACTGGTACATTCATATTAATCCAAATTGGATCTTATTGCATGTTCACTTTTTGCGATATGCTCATAAGCATGAATTAAGGATACCGATACAACAATCAGGGAGGCGAGCCATTTGAGACGGGCAGAATTTGAAGTACAAGGTCAAAAATTAATTAACGATTTTTTGAAAGAGCAGCCTTATGGCGTTCTTGGAACGACGGGAGAGGACGGTTATCCACGACTAACGCCTATTATGTACATTCATGTGCCGGAGCAAAATGCAGTGTACTTCCACAGCAGTCGTAAAGGCGAGAAAGTCGAGCAGTTAAAACGGTGTCCAAAAGCCTCATTTAACGTTTCGGAAATGCATGCCCTCATTCCTTCCCATTTTGTAGATCCGGTATTTGCCTGCCCAGCCACTACTTTTTTCAGATCTGTACACATTAAAGGTACGATGTCGATTGTTAACGATCCGGTTGAAAAAACAACATTTTTCACAGCGTTTATGGAGAAATTGCAGCCTGAAGGTGGATATGAGCCATTTGACTGGACGATGTCTGGTTATGCCAAACAAGAATCTGCCCTCTTTATTTACAAACTAAATATCGAGGATCTTACTGCTAAATTTAAGTTTGGTCAAAACTTACCCGAAAAAAAGCATCAAATGGTAAAGCAAGGATTGACGAATAGACAGGCTCCTGGAGATGCGGAAACGATCGCATGGATGGAAAAGCTGGACCTTCGGCGTTGTCCTTTCTCTTAATACACCCGTAAACAAAGATGAGACAAAAAGAATCCCCGCTAAAGGAACTGATTTCCAAATCACAATGACGAATGATCAAGCTTAATGGTATAATAGGGTCATTAGTTCAATTCAGAATGAAGTTGGAAGGATGGAAAAGATGAACCCACTCGCTCACCAGTTAAACGAAACGATTCGTCAGGAAAATGAACAAATTTTCAGCATGTTGTCCCGCTTGGGCCAACTCATTTACTTTCCTAAGGAAGGCATATTAAGCCAATCGGCGGAGGCAGCAAGCAAAGCAAAGCTGTTTAATGCCACGATTGGTATTGCAATCGAAGACAAAGCTCCGATGCACCTGAAGGTCATCCAAGATCAACTGTCAGCGTTTAACCCGAAGGACATCTATCCATATGCACCTCCTGCAGGCAAGCCTGAGCTTCGCAAGCTGTGGCGCGAGAAAATGTTAAAGGAGAACCCTTCCCTTGTTGGCAAAAACATTAGCAATCCGATCGTAACCAATGCCTTGACACATGGCTTAAGTATTGTGGCAGACCTGTTTGCGGACGATGGTGATGTGGTCATTTTGCCCGACAAAAACTGGGAGAACTACGAATTAACGTTTAACATTCGTCGGGGAGCCGAGATGGTGTACTACCCGCTCTACAATGACGAGTGGAAGTTTAACAGCGAGGCTTTGCGTGCATCTCTGCTCGCGAATCGTGATAAAGGCAAAGCTATTGTTGTGCTTAATTTCCCGAACAATCCGACGGGATATACGCCAGGCCGAGAAGAAGGCGAGAAGATCGTAGCTGTCATCAAGGAAGCAGCAGAAGCCGGCATGAAGCTGGTTGTCGTTACTGATGATGCCTATTTCGGGCTATTTTTCGAGGACTCCGTGCACGAATCACTCTTTGGCACCTTGGCCTCCATTCATCCTAATGTACTGGCTGTTAAAGTTGACGGTGCCACGAAGGAAGAATACGTATGGGGCTTCCGTGTAGGATTTATTACTTATGCCTCAACATCTGATTCCCTGCTTGCCGCATTGGAGCAGAAGACGATGGGTATTATTCGTTCCACCATCTCAAGCGGTCCGCACCCATCCCAGACCTTTGTGCTGCATGCGCTGCAATCGCCTGACTTTGAATCCCAAAAGCAAGAGAAGTTTAACATTATGAAAGGCCGTGCCAATAAAGTGAAATCGCTGCTAGATAGCGGTAAATACAACGGCGTATGGTCTTACTATCCATTTAATTCGGGCTATTTCATGTGTCTGAAGCTGGATCATGTGAATGCGGAGACGCTTCGCCTTCATTTGTTAGACCATTACGGTATTGGTACGATCGCACTTGGGGATACCGACTTGCGAGTTGCATTCTCTTGTATTGAAGAAGAGAACCTAGAAGAGCTATTTGACAAAATTTATCAAGGTGTACTGGATTTGCAATCCTAACTCTATTTATATAGTCGTGCTGAAAGGGCCACAGTTGTCGGATGATGATCCGCTTCTCTGGCCCTTGAATTTATTCTACATATCAGTCTGGAGATACGTCATGACAACGCTCACGTTGCCGTTGGAATCTGCTCATTTACCGATGTATAAGCGGATTTTTGATTATTTGAAGGCAGAAATAAGAAATGGACATTGGAAAGCAGGCAGTACCTTGCCGTCTATTCGGAAGTGCGCACTGGAATTACATGTAAACAAAAATACAGTAGATGCTGCTTATCAGCTTTTATTGTCAGAGGGTTATATATATAGTGTTCCCAAAAAGGGATACGTAGTCGCTCCCTTAGCTGATACGGTATTGTCGAACAGTATCAAGCCACCAGCTCCTTCGACCGTCAACACACCTGAAATAATAGATTTTAAGTATGGTAACGTGGAGCTGCGTCACTTCCCGATCTCCGTCTGGAATCGTCTGCGAAGCCGCCTTTTCAAGCAATTTGCCGAACAGTACGAGGCCGTAGGCAATCCTTATGGTGAAGCAGCTTTGCGCAGCGAAATTACAAAATTAGTACATAGTGCAAGAGGTATTCATGTCCGTGAAGATCAGATAATTATCGGGTCCACTCCACAACAGCTAGTGACCGTATTGGCGCAGTTACTCGACAGGGAACACATTCGACTAGGTGTCGAGAACCCGGGTTACGATGGAGCACGACTCGTTTTTCATAATATGGGATATGATGTTACAGGCATTCCGCTGTTAGAGGACGGAATTGATCTGGATTTTGCTGAACGTTCAGGATTTAATGCACTTTACGTCAGTTCATCGCAGCAGTTTACAAGCAAGCTGGTAATGCCGCTCCACAAGCGGATGCAATTAGCGGCTTGGGCATCCGCCCATAAAAACCGTTGGCTAATCGAGGACGATTACGAATGGGAATATCGGTATGCGGAAACGCCGCTTCCATCCATTTGCAGCATAGAGGGTCTGCACAATAAGATTTATATCGGTTCTCTATCGAAATCTATTTTGCCGTTATGTCATGTCAGCTATATGATTCTCCCACACTCACTTATAGAGGTTATGGATAACAAACTGTCAGAATACGATCAACCCGTATCAAGACTGGATCAGCTCACATTAGCAGCCTTTCTGGCAGAAGGATGTTGGCACAAACATATAGCTCGTATGCGTAAATATTATGAGCAGAAGATGAAACAGCTACAGCAGGCCATTCTAACCTATATGGGAGATTCGGTTTCCATTCAAGGCAAAGATATGGGCATGCACGTTTTTTTGGAAGTTCATCTCGAATGTACTGAAGAAGAATTGCTCGCACAAGCACATGCAGCAGGCGTACGTGTGTATGGTACATCCAGATACTGGACAGAAGCAACTACGCGCTGGCCTGCGGTGCTGCTTGGTGTTGGTACTTTAGACGAAGCGGAGATGATTGCCGGTGTAAAGCTGCTCGCATCCAGTTGGTTTCCTTCATCTTAGGCGCATCCCGTCTTGTCCCACTTCACTAGTGAGAATCTGTACCTTTCTGACTGTTGGCAAAAGTTTTACACTTGAAAGGTACAATCAGACACGAGGTGAGCAAATGAATTTCATTTTTGATATCGACGGTACGATCTGCTTTAAGGGTGAGCCTGTCAGCCAGCCCATTCAAGATGCGCTGTTCAAGCTGAGAGAACAAGGCCACGTTGTCGGTTTTGCATCAGCTAGACCATGTCGAGACATGTTACCTGTATTAAACAAGCAATTGCATGATTGCTTAATGATCGGCGCTAATGGTGCTATGACTTATTATAAACATGAGCTCGTACAGCTTCATTCTATTCCACCATCTATCTTAGAAGAGCTTATAAGCATAAGTGGCGCGTATAAAGCCTCTTACTTGATTGATTTGGCGTGGGATTATCATTATACGGGTGATCAAAACCATCCCTTTTTAGCTAAAGTAGACCCAGAAGGCCGTGCAGCTAGTGTGAACTTAACTCCAGAGACTAAAGCAGCAAAATTCCTTGTCACAAGCTGTACGGAACCAGCAGCGCTTCATCAAGCGCTTACTGCGTTGCCGATTAGTATTCATCACCATTCAGATGAGGAGATCGTAGATATTACCGCAGAGGGTGTAGACAAGATGGCTGCATTACGACAATTTGGTATAGAGGAAGGTCAGTTCATATGCTTTGGTAACGATACGAACGATCTCCCTATGTTCCTCCACGCCGCGTACTCCGTCATGATCGGTGATCACCCTGAGCTTCACAAGCTCGCATCGGCACAAATTAATATAGGGTCAAACATCGAGAACCAGATCGTTACCATGTTGTCGGAATTAAGCACACAAGCAGCCATTTCGCCCTGAGCGGGCAGGCTGCTTTTCTTAGTTATGTTCCCTGCTTCAATTTTATGAAATAGATGTATACTGCTTTGTCGTCCGATCCAACGTTAGTTGCTTCTGTTCGCTCCAAACGGAACTAATTTCAAATATCCCGGGTTCAAAAAACAAGGGGAATCTGCTTCGAAACCAATCCTGCATAGGAAGTTCCAGCGCCTGCTCACGATGAACCCATATTAATTCGCCCTCTGGTGGATACTTCAGCAGTTCCCCCTCATGAGAAGTCGATAAATAGTTAAAAACCATATACCGCAGCCCTGTATCCGATTCACAAAATTCTACTAACCCTTTATATTGAATCTCCTTTACGATAAGTCCTGTCTCTTCATACACTTCGCGAATCGCACCATTTACGATACTTTCGGGGAAATCCACCTTGCCGCCTGGTGCAATGTAACCTGGAAAACCTCGCTTATCCGGCCTGTTCAAAAGTAATACGTTGTCTCCTTCTGCTATCATGCACATCGTGTAAAGTTGGTAGGTAACATCTGTTGACATGTCATTCATCTCCAATATTCAACTCGTACTCGCTATGGATCAAGTAGTCTACTTTAAATATCAGCTGTGAGTACAAAATAATTTCTGTATTCCCTATCATCTTAAAATTAAAAAGCAGCGTTGGCAATTGTTCGCATTACTACTTTTCCCCGTTTGCAGCCACTGTTATGGTCGAGTGGAGCGTGGCCAAGATAGCCGTCCATGCTGTGCACGACCCTACCTATTCATACATAGAATATTGCTGTAATCGGTATTGCCGATTTGCTAGGCTACCATGCCTATTATTTAAAAATAAATAACAAATTAACTATCTATGATAAAGGAAGGATGCTTATGCAGCATAATAGGCCGCAAAGTTACTCCATATTTCCGCCTCAAAGCTGCAATTCGATATTTCCTCCACCTCCTCATCCACCTCCCATTATAGGGCCATCCGGCCCCACTGGGCCTACTGGTGCTACAGGGATTACAGGGGCTACTGGGGCTACAGGACCCGTGGGTCCCGCAGGTCCAAGAGGAGCTACTGGGGCTACCGGCGGTACAGGAGCAACGGGTGCTACCGGAGCCACTGGGGCCACTGGCGCTACTGGAGCCACCGGCGCTACGGGCGACACCGGGGCTACCGGTGACACGGGAGCCACAGGCCCTACCGGTGACACCGGGGCTACGGGCGCTACGGGAGCCACAGGCCCTACCGGTGACACCGGGGCTACGGGCGCTACTGGCGGCACCGGAGCCACTGGCGCTACTGGCGACACCGGGGCTACGGGCGCTACGGGCGACACTGGAGCCACGGGTGCTACTGGCGGCACCGGCGACACCGGAGCCACTGGCGCTACTGGTGGCACTGGCGCCACGGGCGCTACTGGCGACACCGGGGCCACGGGCCCTACTGGTGACACCGGCGCCACGGGCTCTACTGGCGACACCGGGGCCACTGGCGCTACGGGCGACACCGGGGGTACGGGTGCTACGGGCGACACTGGAGCCACGGGTGCTACGGGCGACACCGGGGCTACGGGCGCTACTGGCGGCACTGGGGCCACTGGTGCTACCGGGGCTACGGGCGGCACCGGAGCCACTGGCGCTACGGGCGGCACCGGAGCCACTGGCGCTACGGGCGACACCGGGGACACCGGCGCTACGGGCGACACTGGAGCCACGGGTGCTACTGGCGGCACCGGAGCCACTGGCGCTACGGGCGGCACCGGAGCCACTGGCGCTACTGGCGACACCGGGGCTACGGGCGCTACGGGCGACACTGGAGCCACGGGTGCTACTGGCGACACCGGAGCCACTGGCGCTACTGGCGGCACCGGAGCCACTGGCGCTACGGGCGACACTGGGGCCACGGGCGCTACCGGCGGCACCGGGGCCACGGGCGCCACTGGCGCCACGGGCGACACTGGCGCTACTGGCGACACCGGCGCTACTGGCGACACTGGAGCCACCGGCGCCACCGGCGCTACCGGTGACACGGGAGCCACTGGCGCTACTG
>NZ_KE384309.1:192587-229644 GCF_000425125.1 Paenibacillus taiwanensis DSM 18679 | reverse complement strand
GCTACTGGCGACACCGGCGCTACTGGCGACACTGGAGCCACCGGCGCCACCGGCGCTACCGGTGACACGGGAGCCACTGGCGCTACTGGTGGCACTGGCGCCACGGGCGCTACGGGCGACACCGGAGCCACGGGCGCTACCGGCGCTACTGGCGACACCGGAGCCACGGGTGCTACTGGCGGCACCGGAGCCACGGGTGCTACTGGCGGCACCGGAGCCACGGGCGCTACGGGCGGCACCGGAGCCACTGGCGCTACGGGCGCTACCGGCGCTACTGGCGACACCGGAGCCACTGGCGCTTCCGGCGCTACTGGCGAAACCGGAGCCACTGGCGCTACTGGCGACACCGGGGCCACGGGCGCTACCGGTGACACAGGCCCTACCGGCGCCACGGGCGCTACCGGCGACACCGGCGCTACTGGCGACACCGGGGCTACCGGTGACATGGGAGCCACCGGCGCTACAGGCGGCACCGGGGCCACCGGCGCTACCGGCGACACTGGAGCCACGGGCGCTACTGGTGGCACAGGAGCCACTGGGGTCACGGGCGCTACTGGAGCCACCGGCGCTACAGGCGACACCGGGGCTACTGGCGCTACGGGCGACACGGGAGCCACAGGCGCTACGGGCGACACCGGGGCCACGGGCCCTACTGGTGACACCGGCGCCACGGGCGCTACTGGCGACACCGGGGCTACTGGCGCTACTGGTGGTACTGGAGCCACGGGCGCTACGGGTGCTACCGGCGACACAGGAGCCACTGGCACTACGGGCGCAACTGGTGACACCGGGGCCACTGGCGCTACCGGCGACACCGGAGCCACTGGCGCTACTGGCGCAACTGGTGACACCGGGGCCACTGGCGCTATCGGCGACACCGGAGCCACTGGCGCTACTGGCGACACGGGAGCCACCGGCGCTACTGGCGGCACCGGAGCCACCGGCGCTACGGGCGGCACTGGGGCCACTGGTGCTACTGGCGGCACGGGACCTACTGGCACTACTGGCACTACTGGCGCTACCGGCGACACAGGAGCCACGGGCGCTACCGGCGGCACTGGAGCCACTGGCGCTACCGGAACCACCGGCCCTACTGGCGCTACCGGAGCCACGGGCGCTACTGGTGGCACCGGAGCCATCGGCGCTACTGGGGCCACCGGCGATATCGGCGCTACTGGGGCCACTGGCGCTACCGGGGCTACGGGCACCACTACGACAGGTACTTCCTCTTTTGCTGCCAATACAACTGGTGGAATTATCGCGGTTATACTTGGCGGTACAAATGTCCCGCTACCAAGCTCGCAAAATATAGGCCCAGGCATTACAGTGAATGGAGCCAACACCATATTTACCGTTGTAACGGCAGGAAGGTACTATATCACCTATCAAATCAACTTGACAGCAGCATTATTAGTCAGTTCACGCCTCCTTATTAACGGCAGTGCCAACCTTGCTTCCACTATCGTACCTGTTCTGTCTCTATCTTCATTTAATAACGATATTATCGTTACACTAGCAGCTAATTCCACGATCACGTTACAACTGTTTGGCCTGCTAGGGGCAGCCACGTTGTTAGGCGGCAGCGCCGGAGCCGCATTAACGATAATCCAGCTAAGCTAGCTTAATCGAAATGGTATATCGCGACTCAGGTCCATTTCTATAAACAAATAAATGCACGATATCAACTCATATACACCCCGTCAATCACTTTCTAGCAGGGTAAAAAGCTTTAAATATTATGCAAATAAGCTCACCTCACTGGTGAGCTTATTTATTGCTGGCGTATGATCAATTGTTATCTGGTCCTAATCCTCGTCGTCATCCTGTTTCCGGTGCTTGGCTTTATTTTGCAAGCGGAAAAAGATAATAAACAGGGCTGACAAGATGGATACAGACAAACGGTAACCAAACGACGTCATGCCCGTCCATATGGGAATGAGCAACAACAGCGTGACGATTACCTGAATTTCTGTGCTGAGCTGAAGCACCGCCTTTGTCCGTGCATCTTTTTCCAGCGGATACAACAACCTCCATACGTCATGGCGGTGCATTTGATATAAGGCATTACATTGTGCATGAATTGCTGTCAGGAACAGCAACAGGATAAACCCATTCCACATCGTATGTCTTGTCCACCACAGTAACAATAGACCGATTGCAACAAGACGCAAAATAATCCCTAATAACTCACTGCGTAAAAATGTCTTTGTTAACAAATAACCATAAGCTTGATCCCGTCGAAACGCAAACCGGTTGCCTAACCAATCCAGCCAAGGCCGTGCAAATCTGCGCTCATTCATCGTTGGAAGATCTACAAATCCCCCTAAAAACGTATACACACGGTTCACATGCACCCGTTCTGCTTCCATATGAGCTTCCCAAGGGAAACGTAACGCGGGGATACGCCGCGCACAAATAATATATAAGATCCCTGCTGCCCCTGTTACGATACCCGCCATAGCTATATCAAGCCACAGCCAGCACGCAGTGACCCCCCACGCCCATACATACCGAACGGCACGCAAAATAAAGCGCCAACGTACATCGGAAATATGTCGTTCTACCCAAGACCCATGCAAAGCGACCAACTTTAACATAATCAGCACAAAGAGCATAACCAAAAACGACTTAGGTTCGGGATCTGCACGATGGTACAGCGGCCATAATATAACCCACCCCATTATTAGTAACAACATTCGAGGAAACAAACTGTACCGCAGGCTCTTCCGTATATAAGCACCTAGCTTATGCTCCTGACGAAGGAGGAACACCAAGTCTGCCGGCACTAAAAATGTTCTGATCGTCATATAAGCCACCAGCGGTGATATAAGCACCCATGCTAGCTCCCTAACTGGAAATAACGGCGGGATATGTTCGATAAAGGAAGCGTATAATGCAATTCCAGCGACAATACCAAACACAAGCACCATCCCTAGGCCACTCTGTACGACATAACGCAAATAAGGTACGATTTCACCCCAGAACGCGCTAACCCGATTCGCCCACAAATGTTCAGGTTTCAGTAGCGGCTTTATGTTCGATTGTGGTGATGACTGGCGGTTAGCCTTTACTCGTGCCATGACAGACCCCCGTCACTGTCCAAGCCTTCATTTTCAACCCATGCATAAAACACATCTTCTAGTCGATCCGCCACCTGCACATGGCTAGCGCGTTGCAGTAATTGCGCCTTTAACTCATCTGCTGTTCCAGCCGCCAACACTTTACCTTGATGAAGCAATACAAAACGATCACAATAATGCTCAATCGTCGATAAAATATGAGAGCTAACTAGCAGCGAGGCCCCCTCTTGCTTCATTTGGCTCATAAATTGCAGCAACGAACGAATACCAAGTGGATCAAGTCCAAGGAAGGGTTCATCAATAATGTACAAAGGGGGCCGCACGGCGAAGGCACACATGAGCATAGTCTTCTGCTTCATCCCTTTAGATAAATGCTGAGCTGCTTTATCCAGGTGTGACGTCATATGAAACAATTTAGCCAAATGCTCTACACGCTTTTTAAAAATATCCTCATCCACACCGTAAGCAGTCGCGCTCCAGATTAGATGCTCCCGTACCGTGAGTGCATCATATAACAATGGGGATTCTGGTACATAGGCAATCCCTGATCGATAATTCTCTGGCTGCTCCGCCAGTGTCGTCCCTTGGAGTGTGACTTTGCCCTTTTGTGGCTCCATCAATCCTAAAATGTGCTTCATTGTTGTACTTTTCCCTGCACCGTTTAGGCCAATCAAACCGACCATCTCTCCTGGATTCACCGTGAAATTTACATCGTGCAGCACAGGTTTGCCAATGCTGTATCCTCCAGTAAGTTGATCTACCTTTAATAAAGGATTCATCTTCCATTCACCTCTCCTCTGTATTATATCGAACGAGTGGCGAGGAAGCGAACGCTAACATTTAGCGCACCTCCATAATCCGTTCGTCTGTACTTCAGTCCAGAACAAGAGGGTCATTCACGAACTATGTATGACAGCATGAATTGAGGCGCATATTAGGTGCAGGGTGATCCAGATGAACATAACAAGAATGATGGAATGGGACATATGGGGTGGCGCAATTATCGTTTTTGCTGGTCCATATGGAATGTATTTGCTCATGCAGTGGCTAAAACAATTAAAACGACAATCAGCGCTGTCATACAACCAAGCTGCTAACTTACATAACAATCAACATCAAACATTGGAGTGCTCCACTGACGATACAGCCTCAATTCATACAGATACCAGTGATGAGCGGCATCTTTTATCTATAAGCAGTTTGCTGCATCAAAAAATTGATTATATTGGAAACCAATTAGGCCATAGCAGCGACCTAACCGTAAGATATTTGACATTAAGTGATCATAGTGCCCGTAATAGCGCCATTCTGTTTATTAATGGTTTAGTAGATGAGAAGATGATTAGCGACTTTATTATTTCTCCTGTTATGCAAAACCGTGACTCCATCAGTTCTATCCTGTCACAGCAACCAGAACAATTGCTGTCCACGCTGCACGAGTCCTATATCCCAATCTGCAAAGGAGAAATGTGTCCGAGCGCTGAGTATGTTGTATCCAAGCTTCTTAGCGGGTCCGTAGCGCTGCTTGTTGACGGAGTAACAGAGACACTCGTTATGGATGTCAAATCGAGCAATGGCAGAAATGGCGAGGAACCAATTTCCGAACCGTTGGTTAGAGGACCTCGAATCGGGTTTGTAGAGTCCATTGAAGATAACATCTCCATACTTCGTATTCGTGCAGTGGATCGTAATCTGACCATTCAACCCTATGAGTTAGGAGCTCGAAACACGACTAAAGCCGCGCTTGTATTTATAAGAGATCTGGCTAATGCTGAATTGGTGGCGGAAGTAGATCGGCGAATACAAACGATTGATATCGATGATCTGCCGGAATCAGGTTATTTGGAACAGCTCATTGAGGATGATTTCCTGTCGCCCTTTCCACAAATGCAAAACACGGAAAGGCCTGATCGAGTCATTGCGGCGCTGCTCGAAGGCAGGATTGCAATTCTATTGGATGGAACACCTTTTGTACTGCTTGCGCCTGTAACGTTTAGTATGCTGCTCCAGTCGCCGGAAGATTATTACGAGCGCTGGCTGCCGAGCACACTTATTCGAATGCTGCGATATCTGGCAGCGTTTATTGCGATGTTTGTGCCAGCTATCTATATATCATTTGTTTCTTTTCATCATGGTATGATTCCAACCAAACTGGCAGTATCTATGGCTGGTACACGAGAGGGAGTCCCTTTTCCACCAATAGTTGAGGCGCTAATGATGGAAATATCCATAGAAATACTGCGAGAAGCAGGGTTACGTCTACCTAAACCAGTAGGACAGACTGTAGGACTGGTTGGAGGATTAGTGATTGGGCAAGCGGCTGTTGAAGCCCGTATTGTCAGTCCTATTATGGTGATCGTAGTTGCGCTAACTGCCATCACCTCATTTGCCATTCCACAGTATGGAGCAGGAATGCCGATTCGAATTTTACGTTTTGTGGCTATGTTTTGTGCGGCAACGTTTGGTCTATATGGGGTACTGCTATTTTTTATTATGCTGTATACCCACATCGTCCGCCTACACAGCTTTGGCATACCTTATGATTCACCGACAGCCCCGCCTCAAGCTGCTGGTTTTAAAGATTGGAAGGACTTTATGATCAGAGTCCCTCTGTTTCTATTGAAGAGACGGCCTAGAATGAATCACCCGCAGGATTCTGTGCGCCAAGATCCTAATCCTAAGCCCAAAGGATGATACATGTGAAGACACGCTCCGAGTCCTTGTCCGCGATGCAAATTGCTGTACTTTTGGCAAATAACATTTTAGGAACCAGTATCCTCCTACTGCCTGGAAGTCTGTCCTTAGCTATGGATACACCTGACGGCTGGTTGTCTATTCTAATTGGCGGATGTCTGGTAGTAGGCTGTGGTTACCTGATGCTCTGGTTCAGCAGACGTTTTCCCGGCATGACACTATTTGAATGTACGGAGCTTATTATGGGGAAATGGATTGGCAAAGCTATTAATGTAATATTAATCATTTATTTTATTTTATTATGCAGCTATGAAATGCGGATTTTGGCAGAAGTGGTAAACCTGTTTCTGCTTGAGCGAACACCCAAATCAGCTATTATCATTGCCATGATGGCGGTGTCTCTTTATTTACTATTTGGTGGTTTAAATGCGATCACCCGTATGCTGACTTTTATTTTGCCATTAACACTGTTTGTCCTCGCAATCTGTCTGGCACTTAGCTTAAAAGTGTTTGATATTAACAATTTGCGTCCCGTCTTAGGGAAAGGATTTGGGCCTGTATTAAAAGGCGTCAAGGAAACGTTTCAATCTTTCCTTGGCATTGAAGCGCTGCTCATCTTGCCCGCCTATTTAAAACAGTGGAAAAATACTTATCATGCCGTCTGGCTGGGGGTCGGCATTCCAACAATCGTTTATTTGCTGACAACGGTTATTGTTATTGGCGGTTTGACGTTAGATGGGGCCAAAATAACCGCTTGGCCCACGATCTCCTTAATTCGTTCCTTTGAATATACAGGCGTTCTCGTTGAGCGCTATGATTCATTTCTGTTGACGGTGTGGATTTTACAAATATTCACGGTTTATATTCTCTATCACTTTTATATGGTGGAAGTGTTAAAAACAATCCTTGCCCAATCTAAACCGACCATATGGATTTTTGTATCCTTACCTGTCATTTATATTCTTGCCATGCTTCCCAACCATATCAATGACGTCTATTCTTTGTTGAAATACTTGTATTGGCTCTATTACTTTATGCTGCTGTTACCCGTACTATTGGTAGTAGTAAGCTTCTGTAGAAAGGATATTCAATATGGCCGTACGTCCTAGTCTAATCTGTAAATGGAAGCTGCTGTTTTCTCTTTTGATCGTCATAAGTCTAATCACCGGCTGTTGGGACAGCCAAAAAATCGAAGATCTCACCTTTGCAGTTGGTGTAGGGTTCGATCTAGTCACGGAAGAGAATAGTGATCAATCCGTTGCAACGGCATCGTCAAAACTGAAGGTCACCTATCAGAATCTCATCCCCACCCAGACTATGAGCAGTTCCAGTTCTAGTGCTAGCACAGCTTCCGAGTCTTATCACAATATAACCGCCATAGGTGATTCCGTTCATGAGTTGACGCGAAGAGTATCTATACTAACAAAGCCTATATCCGGAGAGCACGTAAAAGTAATTGTCATCGGGCGAAAATTAGCCGAAAAAATTGAATTGGAGACGTTATTAAATTTATTTTTTCGGGATGAGGAATTCCGTGAGAGCTGTCTGATCTTTATCGCTCGTGAAGAAGCGGCACGCATCCTAAGCAGCTCCAAAATAGATATTCCTTCCTTATTGATCAAGTCTATATCGGATAATCAATACCGCTCTACCAAAATATTACCTACCTTTACGCTGCAAAAAGCCATCTCCAAGCTGCAAAGCAACTCCAGTTTTATTTTACAAACCGTTGATGTTCAGGAGGGCAACATCATCTTTAGCGGTGGTGGTATTATTGATGGCAAAACACACCGATTAACGAATTTTTTCAGCCCCAACGAAGTGCAAGGCTTGGCATGGATAACAGGGCATAAGGAGGGAGGACTCTTAACGATCCGTAATCAACGCAAAGAAACCTTGTTTATATACGAAATAGCAAGGATTAAATCCAACATGGTAGCGCGCGTTCAAGGAGAACAAATATCCTTTCACATCCGTGTCCGGTCCACGGGGCGTATTTCGGAAGATTGGCGTAATCTGAAGACCGATCCCAAACATACGAAACAGCTCGTTCATCAATCTGAAGCACAAGTAACAGCCGAAGTGAAAACCTATCTCCAAAACACGATCAATACAATGCAGCGATATAAGGAAGATGTAGCTAATTTCGATACAACCCTTAGAATCCAGCATCCACACATCTGGCATAAAGTGAAGGGAGATTGGAACCGCGTATTTTCCACCATTCCTATCACATACGATGTTCGGATTCAGATTGAAGACTATGGGCTGGAAAATATGGGACTGAGTCAAGATTAAGAAAATAACCCGCAGGTCATGGCACCTGGTTCAAGTGCCCCTACGGGTTTTTGTACAATCTCACCATACTAAATACTTCTTCATAAAACTATTGCATATTATTCCATTTTTTTACAATATAGTAGTATGGTATAAATATAATTAATTCAACTTAATTTGGGCTGGTATCACTCGACTCGTATTCGTACCATCTCCTAGTGTGCCAAAAAAATTGGCGCCCCAGCTCCATAATTCACCATTTACATTCAGGGCTACCATATGTTCAAACCCTACACTGATTTTTGAAATATTTAAAATATCCTTCACTTGGACAGGCAGTGTTTTTGCTACCTTGGTGCCATCACTTTTCCTTAAATCTCTTCTGAAATAGTTAATTTGACATTCCACTATGAAAAAGTGATGCAGACATCTACACTGCTATAATTGGTCATCTTTAACATTATGCTGTCTTCGTTTAAGATACTTCTTGATCAATCGGAACAGCACATATATCACGATCGACAAGAAGTATAGACAATACACCACACCGTACAGATACAAATAAAATATTGAAACCCCGCCGTTGTCTGCTCCATCACGTCTCCAACTTGTATTAATCTCAAATTTATTTTCCAGTCTGTTCAATCGTAAGTCATTAGGAAAACACAAAAAATCTTCAAGTAGAATATCTTTTCTCCCATATCTACCTTCTAGGTGTGGAACTTTTGGGGATGTCGTACTCGCGATCCAATATTCCTGTAGCCCACCGGGTAATATCGTCAACTTTTGTATAAATTCAACCTGTACCTCCACAGACACATCCTCTTTGCAATAGTCTTTATACAGTTTGACTAGTGCTACTTTGATATCATGCTTCGCTTTATAGTGCAGACCTACTTCCGTGATCAAGGGTAAGCTAGTCACAACAAAGATTAATATAAATTTAAACGTTGCACTCTTGAAAAACTTCATACGACCTCTCCCTCAAGCTCACAACCATAAAACTATAAACCGTTATCCTAAAGCCCCTACTGTTTCCTGTTCAAATATTTCTTGATCCATCGGAACAACACATATATCACGATCGACAAGAAATATAGACAATACCACACACCGTATAGGTACAAATAAGCAATTGAAACTCCACCGTTGTCTGTTCCCATTTGCCACCAGGTCTCAGCAGGCATAAACTCTTTCTTTCCTTTGTCTAGTGCGAAACCAGATGTAGCACATGGGAAATCAATTAACGTAATATCTTTTCTTCCATATCTGCCTTCTAGGTGTGGAACTTTTGAGGATGTCGTACTCGCGGTCCAATATTCCTGTAGCCCACCCGGCAATATACCCCATTGTTGTATAAATTCGGCCCGTACCTCCACAGACACATCCTCTTTGCAATAGTCTTTATACAACTTGACCAACCCTGCTTTAATATCATGCTTCGCTTTATAGTGCAGACCTACTTCCGTGATCAAGGGTAAGCTAATCACAACAAAAATCAATATAAATTTAAAAGTTGCACTTTTAAAAAATTTCATACGACCTCTCCCCCAAGCTTACAACCCTAAAACTATAAACCGTTAATCAGAAAGAAGTATTTCCTTTCTTTCATATGCCTTCTAGGTACGAAATGTTTGAGGACGTAATAGTTGCTTGCCAATATTCTTGAAACCCGCTTGTTGATATTCCAAATCTACCTACTATACAACTTCTCTTTATCAACATACAATATCATCCAAACACTGTATAGGAGAACAGATTCCATATTAACCAGCCCAGCCCTATTAATAGAACTGTATTGTAGAAGTTCAACAAAACAACACAAATAACCCGCAGGTCATGGCACCTAGTTCAAGTGCCCCTGCGGGTTTATCGTTAGCGCCAACAACAAGCGCATTCGTTATAAATTACTTCTTCTTTGGACTAGTATCAGCCGCGTTCCGATGCGTATCCAGCTGCATCTGCAACTCCTGCTGTATCGCGGCCACTGCTTCATCAATACTTTTTTTATTGGCAACTACATCATCGATAGCTTGTCCCACCATCGTGCGGATCGTAGTATTAAAATCTTTAGGAACATCATTGTTTCTGAAATATCGAACATGCTGTACTGTACTTGGTTTTAACATGGTGAAGGCTTCTGCACTCTTACCACCAATCTCTTTTAAGTGGGTCGTACGAATCGGAAGATCAACACCTGTAGTCTTGGAAGCAGCCTTAGCCATCTCCTGTCCACTCATAAACTTCAACAATTCCCATGCCAGACGTTTGTTCGTTGAATCTTGATTGATTGCATAAATGCTACTTAAATTAATATAGGGTGACTCGTCCGGGCGACTCGGGTTGACAGGCATCGTCACCATTCCCCATTCAAACGCCTTGTTATTTTTATCATACTTCGTCATGTTTACTATGTTATGAATATACCACGAGCCTTCAATAGCCATTGCCGCTTTGCCTGACATAAACTCGTTGTTGTCATAGCTTGAGTACCCGGCATTTTTATTCCGCTCTGGCAGTTTATAAGCCTTGTTTCGGATCGCGTCCGTCACCAACTTAAACACGTTCTTCCACCCATCTGTATGGAGCAACACGTTTTCATGACGAGAATCAAGTAGTTGTAAATTAGACGCTTGAGCCACATCCATCAATAAATCATAACTTTCAGAAAATGGGCTGGCGATCCCATACGTCTGGTCTTCCCCAGAGCCTCTATTAAATCGAGCCGCTAAATTCAACAGCTCCTCCCATGACATTTGGTGCTTCGGCAGTTCCACTCCTTGTGCCTTAAACAAGTCTGCGTTATAGTAAATCGCTGAACCAGAATAGTAAGGCGCCAGACCATACAATTTTCCATCTCCGAGCCCACGTAACAGATCAATCGTACCTGGCAGCATCTCGTTCAAATCCATTTGCTCCTGTGCAATTATCGAATCCAGGTTATATAACTTGCCTTTCTCCGCCAACTTACTTAGCTGATCCTGCTCTAGCATAATAAGGTCTGGTTTCTCCTTCTCAATAAAGGCTAGCAGTTGCTCATTCGGGTCTTTAACTTCCTGATCCTGATTTCCCTCGTTCATAGCGTTCATATTCACGACTTCGAAATCGACATTCTGATATTTGATCGCAAAAAAATTACCGAAAGAACGGTAAAACTGATCCTCGTCCCAAAACATCACTTTTAACTTGCCACCGTGCTCTGGCATATTTTCCAGCACTGGTTTTTCCCCCATACAACCACTTAATAACACCAAGATTAACATACTTGCCAACATGACCTTCCAACCTTTATGTACGTGCACCAAACTGTAGCTCCTCCTTCATTTCACACTTCAATGGGTATGATTATGTTTTTTCTCCCTGTAACTCCGCCTATGCTCAAGTCCGACTTTTCATCAGCTAGCATGGGTCAGTTACTGAATCTGTAAGGTGACATGAGTAAAATCCTAACACATGAAAACATAAAAATTATGATTTTAATAAAAGGTTAAGCACAAATTAAGAAGTTAATGAAAGTGTTAAGAAATAAATAATCTCCCGTCCCATTCCGCTATCTCCATAAAAAAAGCCACAATTGCAATAAATGCAATCATGGCCATGCTTCCTTGTTACTTTTTGGTTGGTTGGGCTGCGGCTTTCTGTCTGCTCGCATCCAGCTTGGACTGTAAATCTTGCTGGAGCGCAGCTAACGCTTCATCCGCACTTACTTTGTTGCCAACGATATCATCAATCGCTTTTGAAATGCCCGTATTTAAGTTGCTATAGAAGTCTGCTGGTACTTTGCCATTCTCAAATGCTCGATATAAATTAATAGAGGATGAGGAAGGCTTTAACATCGTAAACGCTTCTGCACTCTTACCGCTAATTTCTTTAAAGTAAGTGGTGCGCGTTGGAAGTTCACCACTTATCGTCTTGGAGGCCGCCTTAGCCATCTCAGGGCCAGTCATGAATTTCAGGAACTCCCATGCCAGACGTTTATTAGGCGAGTCTTGACTGATGGCAAACACATTATAAAAATTAATGTATGGCGATTCATCCGGCTTGCTTGGATTTACGGGCATCGTCACCATGCCCCATTCAAACGATTTGAGATCTTTGTTGTTGCTGTATCTGCTCATATTCGTAATATTGTTGGCATACCACGAACTTTCCATAGCCATCGCTGCTTTGCCCTGCATAAACTCATTCTGATCGGACCCCATATAATTGCCGTTGCTATCGGGTTTTGCCACTTTAAAGGCTTTGTTGCGAATGGCATCTGACACCAGCTTAAACGCGTGTTTCCATCCATCTGAATTCAATAACACTTTCTCGCCCCGCGCATCCAGCACCTGTAGATTAGAAGCTTGAGCGATGTTCATTAGCAGTTGAGAACTGTCTGAGAACTGGTTGGCTATGCCGTACATCTGATCTTCTCCAGACCCTTGATTAAAGCGTGCAGCCAAGTTTAATAGTTCTTCCCATGACATCTTATGCTTAGGCAGGTCGATTCCTTGCTTCTTAAATAAATCCGCATTATAGTAAATAACCTGTGTATAGTAGTAAGGCGCTAAGCCATACAAACCTCCGCCCCCAAGTTCACGGAACATATCAATCATACCTGGCAGCATATCTTTCATGTCTACTTGTTCTTGTGCAATAATCGGGTCCAGGTTGTATAACTTGCCCTTCTCAACCAATTTAGATATCTGTTCCTGGCTCAGCATAATGACATCTGGCTTTTCCTTCTCCATAAATTCAAGCAATAGTGTTTCCGCATCTTTCTTTTCTTTTTCTTTCTCCTGATTTTGTTCATACATGGAACTCATACTAACCACTTCAAAATCAACATTTTGATACTTAATGGCAAAATAGTTGCCAAAAGATCGATAGAATTGCTCCTCGTCCCAATACATTACTTTTAGCTTGCCGCCATTCTCCGGCATACTCTCCAAGACGGGCTTCTCACCCATACAGCCACTTAACAATACGATCACTAGCACACTCGCCAACAGTACTTTCCAACCCTTATGTAGTCGTAACAACTTTTATTCCTCCTTTTTCCACTTATATACCAGTATAAAGAGCTATTTTCCAATATTCAACTACAGAGCCGTAATATAGACAGCTTGACACTACAATTACCGTTGAATGCAGAATATACTGAGGTGCGTTTTTGCTAAAATTACAATGCAGCGATGAACCACAGGCTACTTGCTGCCTACCAAAAATAAAAGCTGCCCAACTGCTTATCTTTCGTTGCAGCGGACAGCTTTTACATATTTTATTCAGGCTTTGGTTGATTTTGCTTTTCCTTCAGCCACTTCGGCGCGCCCTTGTTCTTACGGTCACGGTGACGACCATTGGAGCCTTTGTCCCGAACAACCTTATCCCGCGCTGGCTTGTCAGATGTAAAGGATGGCTTGGCAGAACGTGGTCGTACACGTTGATGGTCAGCTTCTGCTTCCAAAATTCGACCATCATAGAAGCTGCGCTCCTGAATGGGAATGTGCAACTCACGTTCGAACTTGCGTATAATAAAACGTTCACGCTCCGTAATGATACTTACGGACACACCACGTCGTCCCATACGTCCTGTACGTCCGGAACGGTGCACGTAATGCTCCGCATTCAGAGCAGGCTGGAGACTGAACACGTATGGTAACTCAGGAATATCGAGCCCCCGTGCAGCCACATCTGTGGCAAGCAGCAGTTGGAACTCGCCTTCGCGGAAGCGACGGAGCACGTTTACCCGCTCCTGCTTAGGCGCATCGCCGTACAGTGATCCGACGGACAGCTGTGTATAACTAAGCTTTGAAGCCCATTCGCCAATCATCTGCGAATCGTTCACAAAGACGATCGCCTGCTTCGGCTTCCAATGTCGAACTAGGCGGCGCAGCATATCAATCTTGTCGCGCTCTTCCGTGACAAAGAAAAGATGCTCGATCGAATCAGCAACCCGCTTATCCGGCTCGATGCCGATAGCAACGGGTTCGTTCATCCACTTCTCGGCGAGCCGCTTCACATCTGCTGGCAGCGTAGCAGAGAAGAACAACAGCTGGCGATCGCGTTTTGCACGATTCAGAATAATGTCTGTATCGCTAGCTCCGCCCTTTTGTAAAACATGATCCACTTCGTCCACTACAATCGTGTTCACTTCGTGTATCTTCAACTTCTTCATCTCGACCAGCTCACGAATACGGCCAGGCGTTCCTACTACCAATTGCGGACGCAGCTTCAGCTTGTCTACCTGACGATGCAGCGCAGCACCGCCAATTAACGGCTGCACGATCGCCTCACTGCCCTCGAGAAGCGCCTCCGCTTCACGTACAATTTGCATTGCCAGCTCTTGTGTCGGTGCAATCACAGCAGCCTGCGTTCGTTTCTCATCCGCTTGCAATCTCATAATAAGCGGCAGCAAGTAGGCAAATGTCTTGCCTGTTCCTGTCTGGGATTGTGCCAGCACATCCTTGCCTTGCAGCGCTGCTGGAATCGCTTCCGCCTGAATCGGCGAAGCCGTATGGATATCACGGGCTTGCAGGCGTTCTACCAAGCCCGCGTCAACTTGTAAATCTGTAAATGAAACGGTCACATCACTCTTTCCTCTCTATGAAGCAATACCTGATCGCTTGTCTTCTTCGTCTCATTATAACGAATTCAGGCGCTTCCTCCAACTTTCATCTGTAGACTAACTATGTTAGCCTGAATATGTCACTTATCTTAATGAAGGAGTTATCGTATGGATAAAATATGGAACGATACAATAAATGAATCGTTTGAGCAGCTGTTACTTACCTACAGCGAGCGTTTAACAGGCAAGGATGATGAACAAACGATACACATGCTTAAAATTTGGGCAACGTATAGTCATATTCACAAAACGATGCCTCAGTTAACGCGTCATTGGAACGAGCAGCACCCTGAAGCAAAAGCCGCGATCCGCGCGATCTTTGAGCAAGTAAAATCACTTCATGAGACCGCGCACAAAACTAACCCGACCGATGAAGACGACTAAGCATCATAATCATTAGCCCAATATTTAAGCATGACGTTGTGCGGGCCGCTAGGACACTACGGAACTCATTCACATCGCAGCCCCACTTCCGCAGCAAAGGTAAAGAGTCCGCCAACCCATCAGGACAGCGGACTCTTGTTATGTAAGCAGAGCGTTATTTCTTATTAAGCATCCTGTTTGCAACGCGGCTAGATAGACGCGGAAACAGCTGCATCAACTTGGTTCCTGCCGCAGCCAGGAAGGGCAGGTCCACCTCCGATGTCCCACGCTCCATCACACGAAGGATTTGCTTGGCTACACGTTCCGGAGGCATCATAAACCATTTGATATTGTTCACGTAATGGCCCGTCGGGTCTGCCACATCAAAAAATGGTGTATCTATAGGACCCGGATTAACAGCCGACACCGTTACCCCAGTGCCTGCCAGTTCCATCCGCAACGAGTTTGTAAATCCGAGTACAGCATGCTTGGAGGCAGAATAAGCCGATGACTTAGGTGAACCAATCTTGCCTGCCATAGAGGCCACATTTACGATCCGGCCAGATCGCCGCTCCAACATCGAAGGCAGCACTGCCTTGGTACACCGGACAGTCCCCATATAGTTGACGTCCATCATCGCTTCGAATTGACCTAATGTCAGATCAGTAGCTCGCTCAAACAGGCCCATTCCCGCATTGTTCAACAAAATATCAATACGTCCATACGTCGCAATAATCCGTGCCATGACGTGCTCCACTTCTGCCGTATTGGTAACGTCAAGTTGAACACATTCATGCTGACCTTGTATTCGGGCAGACACTTGTGCCAGCTTATCTGTAGAACGTGCAGCCAGAATTGGTATGGCCCCCGCTTCAGCGGCAAGTTGGGCGGTTAAAGCACCGATTCCGCTTGAAGCACCTGTTATGACAACGACTGATCCTTTTATATCCATCCCGGTCTCTACCTCTCTAACCTATACGCATCATAATATCAAATCGACCAATATCCCGCACGAGTAACGGCACCGTCATCGCCGTGGAACCACAGTTCGGCGCTGCTCCGATCAGCAGCAGTTGCGGAGGTGTAATATCAACATGAATACCTTGATTATACAATAAAGTGGACGCATTTCCACTTATCATATTGCCAAGCTCGGATATAGCACTTTCCCCCATCGCATCCAGAGCCTCTAATTGGAAGCCCCCCATCATAGCGGAGGCCATTTTGAGAGCAGCACCTTCATTTAAGCCGAATGCGACATTAGCGGTCATCTGTCCAGTTAAATTAAATTGAATACGTAAATCATGCGCGCCGCTCCAGGATAACATTTCAAGCTCCCCACGTTCAGGACGAACCTGTACAATCTGTTCGATCACATTGCACGCCGATTGTAAAAAAGGCTGAATCCATTCGGCTTTCATATCTGTAGCTTTCGCCCCTTTCCGACACTAAGGGAGTATATTCGACAAAATCAAACCGTCCTCATACACCCAGAAACTCTAAGACTATTATACTGAAAACGTTTCAGAAAGCACTACTCGTTTTTATATTATTATGTGAAAAGCCGGCAATAACAAGCCCTTATTAGCATTGTACAAACAATTATTCGTAAAAGACGGGCACTGAACATACTAAAGAATGGAAATTAACTAATGATAACGGGATGAAGTCAAATCGAAGTGGAGGAATAAAGAAATAGGACGAGAACCACTCGTCCTATTTCGAATCGTTACAAATCGGGACATGGACGCATTGTAAATAGCTGAATCCGCCCTGTTTTTGAACCTTATTTGAGCAGACCGCGCTTCATTGCCTTGTACACGAGTTGTGAGAACAAGCTGTTGGACCATGCAAACCATGCGCGTGTAAAAATGGAAGGATCGTCAGAGTGGAAGCCTTCATGCATAAAGCCAGTATCTGCATCCGTCGCTTCAAGCAGGTTGATCATCTCGATCATTTCTTCATCTGTTGAAGCCGTCAAGCCTTGCATCGACAATGCCATGTGCCACACATATCCATCTGGTGTGTGCGGACTGCCGATCCCTTTGGCAGCTTTGCCTTCAAAATAGTACGGATTGTCTTTGCTTAAAATAAAGCGCCGCGTATTTTGATAGATCGGATCAGTTTCCGAAGCGTATCCCAAATACGGTATGGACATTAAGCTAGGCGTACCTGCGTCATCCAACAAAATTTGATTGCCAAAGCCGTCTGTTTCATAAGCATATATTTTACCGTATACTGGATGATTAACAACCCCGTACAATTGAATACCGTGGTTAATCTCACCCTCCAGCTTCTTCATTTCAGCAACAAACAACTCATCGCGGAATCCATACTTCGCCATCTCTTGCATTTGACGTAAAGATACGACTGCAAACATGTTGGACGGAATATTATAATGGAAATCACAAGCGTCGTCACTAGGGCGGAAGCCCGACCACGTCATCCCTGTATAGTTGACCGGCATACCCATGCCATCATTACGAAGCGTGTCGATTTCTGGGCAATTTTCACGATTAAAGCGGTATGGCGACTGTTCGAAATGACGCTGTTCCGTCTTCCAAACTTCGACAATTTTCCGCATAGCCGATTTAAAATTAGAATCAAAAATATCGGTACGACCCGTTTCTTTCCAATACATGTAAGCAAGTCGGATCGTAAAGCACATCGAATCAAGCTCATATTTGCGCTCCCATACCCAAGGAGACATTTCCGTTTGATCATTTGCATCCCAATGCCAGTCGTTTGCTGTCTCATTAAATGCATTTGCGTAAGGATCTATATTAATATAATACATATGGCGTTTGATCAGACCACCGATAATACGCTGCAAGTCCGCATCTTCTTTCGCTAGCGGCACATAATGGATCACCTGCTCAACAGAATCACGCAGCCACATGGCTGGAATATCACCTGTCAATACAAAAGTTGTGCCGTCATCCAGCAATTTAGTTGTCGTTTCCAACGTATTCGGGAAGCAGTTTTTAAACAATTTTAAGAGCTTTGGCCGATGTGCCAATTCCTGCTCCGCTTCGGCCAACACCCGTGTTACGGCCTCTGGCAGTTCGAATTTGGGAACGTCAATTTTAGGTAAGCGGAATTGTTCCATGATGTCTCCTCCATTTTTGTATAAGTTGAAAAGTATATTTGTGTGTAGGTATACATAAAGTGTTTGCAAACGCTGATCGGGTACACACGGTTAGCAATCCAGTGTGCTGTCTCTTAGAACACTCCACTGCGTAAGCTAACATATAAAAGAGAACGCTTACGCAAGCAACAGTGGTATCGTTAACCTTATCTTTCTGACCCTATCAGTTTACATGGAAACGCTTTATCAAACTACCCCTTGCTGGTGTATAAACTTTAGATTGTTTGTCAAATAAAAGTTTAGTTTGAACACTCCACCGCCCATATATGAATATAAAAACATTGACAACTTCAGGGATGGCCTTCATCGTTATGCCTATAGCCTAAAATTTATTTAATGTAATTTACATGTGTGAAAGGAGGACCCGAATGCCTAATATTTGGACACATCTTATTTTTGGACAGGAGGCCATGAAAGCAGCTGGGTTGGACAATTGGCTGGAATCCCCCTCTGACCTCAAACTGTTTAATATGGGCTGTCAAGGGCCTGATTTTTTATTTTACCATCACTTTCTTCCTTGGCAGACGGATAAAACGATGAATCAGATAGGAAGCGCGATGCACAATGAGCATTGCGGGCCTGTGCTGCTGGACTTTATAACCGAGACGGACCCGAATGATCGGCAAAAATCCGTTTATATGCTTGGATTTATGCTTCACCATGTGCTTGATCGTAACATGCATCCGTACGTCTTCTCCCGTTCCGGCTCGCGAAAGTGGGACCACCAACGCTTCGAGGTGCTAATGGATACACATGTCGTCAAGCGAAAGCTGGGGCTTGAGACGTGGAATACGCCGGTGTGGAAAGAGATTGACACCGGCGGAGCGTTTCCTGACGCGGTCGTCGACGCTTTCGAGCGGATGATAGAGCGCCACTATGCTGCGTATCGCGGCCTTGTTCGCCGCGAAGCATGGAATGAAGCGAATCGCGCCATGATTGGTGCGCAAAAGCTGTTCCATGACCCGCGTGGCTGGAAGCGGATTGTCACCTTTGGGCAGACCGAACCGCTTGTGTACAAGCGCAAGGTTGCCCACTATGATGTTATGAACGAAGCAAATCGCCCGTGGCTTGATCCTACCGGTTCGGGTGAAACTTACACGACAAGTGTGTGGGATATGTGGGAGACTGCTGCGCATGATGCGTCAACCGTTATTGGTGCGGCTTTAGCGTATTGGGAGACTTCCTCTCGGCTCCAAGAAGATACACGTGCGGACAGCAGTTCCGCTCAACCCCTTGCCAGCTTGCTAAAGGCAATTGACAATCGTTCTTATGAGACAGGGCTGTCGCTGGAACAGAACCGACCAATTGTAGCGGAAGATCCCATCTGGGAGCGTTAACGTTATAAACAGCAGTTTTAAAGCTCTCGCGTCCATCTGACGCGAGAGCTTTGCTTTAATCTATATGTTCGGCTGTCGATCTTGGCTCTGCCGCAACATTCTATCGTTTATCGCCGCGCCGTATGACATCGGCTACGATGACCAAATCATGTTTTAACCACTTGCGGAAGCTCGTCCGCAAGGAATACGCCTCCGATACCTCCAGAAGCAGCGGCGCATCAGCCCGTGCATGCAACACAACATCCTGCTTCTGTATTTCACAGCGAATCGATTCCACTGATGACGTCCGCATACGATCAAAGCCCACCGCCAACCGTAAAAGCAGCCCCAGCACCCGTACTGCCTGCTTGTCTTGAGGCAGCAGCAACGTGTCATAAGCTTTCCATGATTCATTTAACTTCTGCTTGCGATCCAACGAAGCAATTAATCCGCTTAAAATGACTTCTCTCGGTGTGAGACCATACAAATCTGCGTTCAAAATCATATAGAAAGCATGGCGCTCCCGCTCCAAGTGATGAATGGCAATGCCCGAGTCGTGCAGCAGCGCACTCGTTCTCACAATTCGTTTCCATTCCGGTCCAAGATTATGCAGCGGCTGTAGCTGATCAAACAACATCTCCATTAATTTATCCACTTGATAAGCATGGCGCTCATTTAAATGCAGTCGATGCATCAAATTGTGCACCGAGAACATCAACGGCTCGTCGATGCTAAAGCCCTCTTCACGCAGCACTTCAAACAACGCGCCATCTCTGACTCCCTTGGCACTAACGAGCAGCCTCGGAATCTGTAGGGCACGTACCCACACTGATACAAGCGTAAATGACCCCATTATGATGTCTGCCCGATCCTTTGCCAATCCAGGTACAGCCTCTTTTTGAACAAGACACATTCCCTTTAGTCGTTCATGCCAGCTCAGTACGTCGTCAGATCCAACCTCGTAATGATGCAGCGAGTCAAATGGATATCGGCGCTCAGCCTTATCCATCTTGGCGATCGTCCGCATCGTACCCCCGACACCAATTAGTGGAAGTCCCTTTGTGTGCTCTATCCAAGGAACCTGTTCAAGCCATTGCAGCGAGGCAGCAGTCAGCTTCTCTTCTTCATCCGCGGACAACTGATCTCTAACTTTAAATTCCCCTGCAAGTGTCAGCGCGCCTACGGGCAAGCTAATGCTTTCTCTCAGCTCCCGATTCTCAATCCATACCAATTCGAGTGAGCCGCCTCCAATATCAAGCATAAGCGCATCCTTGACGTTCATGGTGGATACGACAGCTAAATAGTCTAAATAAGCTTCCGCTTCACCGCTAATGATATTTAGCTGGATGCCCGTTTCTTCTTGGATACGGTGTAAAATGAGTTCCTGGTTGGTTGCTTTACGCAGTGCAGCTGTTGCAACAGCTCTTATTTCACAGTTCAAATAACTTTCGCCTAGACGTTTAAATAAGAGCAGCGTTGAAATTAATTGATCACATTTATGCACGGGAATAGCTCCAAACTCATTATACTCATCTCCGAGTCGAAGCACTTCCTTCCATTGATCTACCACTTGAAAAGATAAATCCGAATGAACCTCGGCTAACATAAAGCGAACCGAATTCGAACCAACATCTACGATGCCGATATGTCGAAGCGGCTGACTCCCTTGGGTCAACTGCGAATTTGCCATATCCCCTCACTCCTGACACTAATAAACTTACGATCTACGATCCTTGTACAGTCCCTGCTGCGTTACGAACCATTTAATCATGTATTTCATCAAATGACCATTACAAGATCTATTTATTTACATTTTCTTTATATATAAGCCTGAAAATCAAATGCACTGTGTAACCGTAACCGCGTAGTTTCCAAAAGTTCGAACGGCTCCCCGCCTCTGCATCCAGCTGTACGTTCCATACATTCAATATGATTTGTTAAATAATATTAAGTATTTGTAAATCTATGACCTGCATAGGATAGATGCATTAATCTACATTTAAAGACGTATAAGCCGAATATCTCATAGAATGCGATATTTTTCGGTATTTTTCGTGCAGTCAAGAGATTGTTAAGGAGATGTGCAGATGAGCCAACCTAAAATAGCCGCAGCAATTGATATTGGATCTAATGCCATCAAGATGCTCATTGCAGAAATAGAAGGCCCTGGGCAGCTTCGAGTGCTTGAGGACGTTAGACTAGACTCTCCAATTGGCGATGACACCTTTACGAATGGGCGAATCCGACCAGAAGCCATGTTCAGCGTGTGTCGCTCTCTCAAGCATATGTCACAATTAATGAAAGATTACGGTGTAAGACATTATCGTGCTTATGCCACCAGTGGAGTTAGAGAAGCCAGCAACAGCTTATATTTTTTGGAACATGTCCGTCAGGCCACACAGATGGACGTAGAGCTCATCGATCGTTCAGTGGAACGATTTTTGACCTATCAATCTTTAAATTATGGCTTAACAGCCATGCCAACCCTACGAGCAGAAGGCTTGCTTATGGTTGAGATTGGAAGTGCCGGTGTGCAAATGAGCGTCTTTGCTGACGGTAAGCTCCGTTTCTCTGACCACGTTAAAATCGGTACCCTCAAGTTAAAGGAGATTCTGGATTCCCTGCGCGGTGAATCGCTTCAATATACGGAAGTATTACAACAATACATCGAAAGTCAGCTCGGCATGCTCCTTGAGCGGATACATGCCTACAATCTCCCCCATTACCTTGTGTTAGGCGGAGAAACGGCCTCCTTCGTTCAACGTACACATGAGCTAGTCCTTGGCGTCCGTGGCATGAGTACCGACGTGTTTAGTCGGTATCACCGCGATATTATCCAATCTGGCACCTTTAAGCTTGCCCACAAATTTCAGCTGGACGAAGAGCGTGCGGACCAAATGATTCCAACCAGTATTATTATGGCTGAGTTATGGAAAGCAACAACTGCGGAGCATGTTTTGATTCCTGACCTGTCACTGCGACATGGCGTGCTGCATCAGCTTGCAGCAGAATGGTCTAATAGTACGCTGAGCGACACGTATGTCCAAGATATGATGGCGACAGCGCTTCATACAGCTGAGCGCTACCAACTTGATATTGCTCACTCTTTAAAAGTCAAAGAACTAGCCACGAAGCTCCTGCACAAGTGCAACGCTTCGTTTCACTTAGATGCATCATACGAATTATGCCTCCAGTTGGCTGCTATTTTACACGATATTGGCAAGCACATTTCACAAGAAGGGCATGCAGCTAACTCCTACCACATGCTGAAATCGATGGATATGTTAGGGATAACGGACAAGCAGAAAGAGATCATTGCGAGCATCGCACTGTATCATCCTCGTGGCACGATGGTGCCTATTCGACCGGAGCTATCCACAGAAGAGAACATCGCATTGGCTCGTCTTACTTCCTTGCTTAAATTGGCGGATGCTTTGGATTGTTCTCATAGGCAGAAAGTGCAGGACATTAAGATCACTTGGCAGCATGGAGAATATTTGCAAGTAAAGCCTCTCTACGAAGGAAGCCTTGAATTGGAGACTTGGGCATTTATGCAAGAAAGCCCCTCCTTTGAGCAAATAAGCGGGTACCCGATCCGTCTAAAACCTTAACGTCCGATAAGGAGTGATATGATGCGCAAAACACTAATTAATAGAGAATGGAGCTTGCTCGCCTTCCATCGCCGCGTGTTGGAAGAAGGCTATGACAAGTCAAATCCATTAATGGAAAGGTGTAAGTTTCTGGCGATTAGCTGCTCCAATGTAGATGAATTTTTTATGGTGCGCGCAGCGTCCGTTGTTGATCAAATATTAGCCGATTACCATAAAGAAGATCATTCCGGCTCAACGCCACAGGAGACACTACGAGGCATCGAGCAAATTGGGCAGCAGATCGCAGCTGACCAATACAAGCTGTATGAACATCTACGCACCAAGCTCCGTGCGTCAGGCTTGCACCTGAAGAAAGCACACCGTTTAAGCTTGCCTGAGAAACAGTTTCTAAAAAGTTATTTCACAGAGCATATTTTTCCTGTCTTAACCCCTATGGTCGTCGATCAGAGCAGGCCATTTCCTGTTATTCAGAACAAGAGCCTGAATCTTGGCCTGCGCGTGAAAGATCCCGAAGATGGAGAAATCGTATTTGCTACCGTAGCTGTCCCTGAGGTGCTATCACGACTAGTAGAGCTTCCTTCGCATGGCCAAGGGCGGGAATTTGTGCTGCTTGAAGATGTGATGAAAATGCATATGGATGTGCTATTCAGCGGTTATGATATAACCGAAATTAAAGCTTACCGCATTACACGAAACGCAGATCTTGATATCGACGAGGATGGTGCTGAAGATCTCCTGAAAGAGATTGAGCAATCATTGAAAATGAGAAGATGGGGAAACGTGATCAGACTTGAGGTAGAAGCTGACACAAGTAAAGAGATGATCCGCATGATTACGCAAGATGGCGAAGACGATCCCGACGCTGGCATCAATTATGTGGACGGTCCACTTGACCTTACTTTTATGAATAAGATTACGCAGCTGACAGGGTATGACCATCTGCATGATGCCCCCTTCCAGCCAACTATGCCACATGATCGGGAAGTTGACCTGCTGGATTGGATTCGGGAACAGGATCGGCTGCTTCATCATCCGTTCGACAGCTTTGGTGTTGTAGTTAATCTTATCCGTCGGGCCGCTAAAGACCCCGATGTACTTGCTATTAAGCAAACTCTTTATCGCGTTTCTGGCAATTCACCTATCATTCAAGCTTTGATTGAAGCAGCTGAGAACAAAAAGCAAGTCACTGTATTGGTAGAGATTAAGGCACGATTCGATGAAGAGAACAATATTCATTGGGCAAAACGGCTTGAGCAGGCTGGCTGTCATGTCATTTACGGCCTTGTTGGCTTAAAGACACATCTGAAGATGCTGCTAATCGTCCGCCGCGAAGAACAGGGCATTCGCCGCTATGTCCATCTCGGCACGGGCAATTATAACGACGTGACAGCTAACTTCTATACAGATATGGGATTGCTTACCGTAAACGCCCAGATTGGAAGTGACGCCTCCACCATCTTTAATATGTTGTCCGGCTACTCCGTCCCTTCTAGTTTGAACAAGTGCACCATTGCCCCTTTGTTTTTACGCAAACGGTTGGAGCAATTAATTGAATATGAAATCGACAGTGTCAAAAAAGGCGGTACTGGCCGAATCTTATTAAAAATGAACGCACTAGTTGATGTTAAATTAATTCACCTGCTTTACAAAGCGTCTAAAGCGGGAGTACGTATAGATCTTATTGTGCGTGGAGTATGCTGTCTGCGCCCTGGCGTCAAGGGCCTGAGTGAGAACATTACAGTCAAAAGTATTGTTGGTCGCTTTCTGGAGCACACACGTATCTTTTATTTCCAACATGGCGGAAAAGAGCTGACCTTCCTGAGCAGCGCAGATTGGATGCCGCGTAATCTGGACCGACGTGTAGAAGCCATGTTTCCTATTGAGGTTCCTGAATTAAAGCAACGTATTAGGGACATTTTGTCCTTATATATGAAAGATAACGTCAAAAGCCGGTACTTGCAGCCCGATGGCAGCTATGTAAAACCAAAAACGAAGCCACAGCTGCGTATACATGCCCAGCAGCTGCTCATCAAAGAAGCATCACGCTCGCATATGCAGCCTGTCACGTTACAATTACAACCACGCCAAACTCCTGATCGTGTTATGGCGCTAAAAGTATCTGCCTATGATCACTAATCAATATAATTAATGAGTAACTATCTATGTATATAATTATCTACATCTACATGTCGACTCGATTCGGTATTACACACGATGCGATAAGAAACAATGCGATGCGGATTGCCTGACGGCAGTCCGCTTTTTTGGAGTGCAACTGGACCAAGCTCCCTCCACATACATAACTCCCCCTTTAACTGCCTATATTTCCAAACAAATTTTACAATATACATAAATTATTTAACTGCTACTGTTACTAACTATTGCTCAAACTGCGGCACAGCTTGTATGCTCTTTGTTTTTAGGTGAGCTACTGTCCGGTCTGGTCATATTTAGATCCAATGCTCATACATGTATAGAAAACGCTTACAACAGATATGTTTACAAACCCTTTATGCCCAGATGACACCCGTTTAACTTTGATGATTTACGATTGTGAACGTAAAGACAAGATGTATGCCTCACAAAGCAACACAACCAAACATCTTAAATCAAAGGAGTCCACACATGAAAAACGCATTTATCATTCGTTGTTCCACTGTATTGCTCGTCTCGATCATGCTATTGACAGGATGCACCAACGGTTCCAGTAGCAGCGAAAGTCTGGATCCATCCAAACTTACGTTAGAACAGATCACGGAGAAGGCAAAAAACGAAGGTGAAGTGAATTCTGTCGGAATGCCTGATACGTGGGCAAACTGGGTCCAAACATGGAACGATTTGAACAAGAAATACGGTTTGAAGCATATCGATACGGACATGTCGAGTGCGGAAGAACTTGCAAAGTTCGAATCAGAAAAAGATGATGCTACAGCCGACATCGGAGATGTTGGGATTGCGTTTGGTCCTTTAGCCAAGGAAAAAGGATTAACGCTCCCTTACAAAACGTCCTATTGGAACGATATTCCCGCTTGGGCTAAAGACGAAGACGGCCACTGGCTACTTGGCTACACGGGCTCCCTTGCATTTATTACCGATAAAAATAAAGTTACCACACCTCCAAAGTCTTGGGCAGACCTAAAAAGTGGCGCTTATAAAGTGTCTGTCGGTGACGTCATGAAAGCCAACCAGGCTCAATTCGCCGTCCTTGCAGCAGCTTTTGCTAACGGTGGAGATGAGAAAAACATCCAGCCTGGCATCGATTTCTTTGCAGAACTGGCCAAGGCTGGACGTATTAACCCTATAGATTCAAGTGTAGCTAATCTCGAAAAGGGTGAGGTTGAGGTTGGTATTCTGTGGGACTTCAACGCCCTAAATTATCGGGACCAAATCGATAAAAACCGCTTTGAAGTAACCATCCCATCCGAAGCTTCTGTCATAAGTGGTTACACCACACTAATTAACAAATATGCTAAACATCCACATGCTGCAATGCTCGCTCGTGAATATATTTTATCGGACGAAGGTCAAGCCAATCTGGCTCGTGGTTACGCCCGACCAATTCGTGAGAATGCCAAGCTGCCAGATGACGCCAAAAACAAACTTCTGCCAAACGAAATGTACCAAAATGTGCGCCCCGTCAAAGATATGAAAGCATGGGAAGCAACCACTAAGCAGCTTCCTCAGCTATGGCAGGAGCAGGTACTTATTCATGTTAAATAAGTTGCAGACCCATCACCTGATCTTTATTATGCTGGACGGCCTGAAATATAGCACAGCCGTCCAGCAAATGGGCTACATGCATCATCTTGTTGAACACGGCTTAGCGGCCCGATTTAAAGTTAAATCCGAGCTGCCGAGTCTGTCTCGACCACTTTATGAAGTGCTGCTCACGGGCACACCTGTCTACCGACATGGCATTACAACAAACCATTCCGTCAGATTGTCTCATGAACAGAGTCTGTTCCATCTCACTCGTCAGCATGGCTTAACTAATGCCACCGCCGCCTATCATTGGGTCAGTGAGCTGTATAACAAAGCACCGTTTAATCCTATGACAGACCGCTATCAATGGAACACAGATCTTCCAATCCAGAACGGGATTTTTTATTGGGAGGATCATTATCCTGACTCGCATCTATTTGCAGATGCTGGGCATCTTTTACAGACTGCTAAGCCTGATTTCTTGTACGTTCATACGATGAACATTGACGATGAAGGTCATAAGCATTCCGGCAATTCCGCAGCTTACCGGAATCGAGCGATAGCAGCCGATATGCTGCTAGCTTATGCATTGCCCTATTGGACATCACTCGGTTACCAAATTATCGTCACAGCCGATCATGGTATGAATGATGATGGCATGCATAACGGTACGACAGACGATGAGCGTGATGTTCCGTTGTATGTGATTAGCAACAAAGTTCAGCCAGGTGTATATGAAGATGTAGTATCTCAACTGCAAATAGCACCGCTTGCTTGCCATTTGCTAAATATACGTGCTTCCAACGCCATGCTGCCACTCACTATATTACAAGCAGAGCCTGTGCCTTCCGTGTAACGGGGGCACTTGTTATTTCCTCGGAAATAAGTGTGGTTTGTCGTACATTGTCTATTCAATAACAAAGGAGTGTCAGCTATGAGAAAGTGGAATGGACTGCTGGTAACCACACTAATTCCCTTCTGCTGCTTTATCGTTTTATTTATGCTTGTGCCGCTGCTGTTTATGGTTATGGGCAGCTTTCAAGGGGAAGGTGGCACCGGTTGGACATTGGCGCACTACAAGGAGATTTTTAGCAATCCGTTCTATCATCAGGCCTTCAAGAACAGTGTGCTCATTTCAGTTTGGTCTGCCACAATGGGCATCATTTTGTCCGTGTTTGCTGCATATGGAGTTACTCGTTTTCCGGTAAAATGGCAGCGTCGCATCTTAGTATTTACTAACCTAACGTCGAATTTCGCAGGAATCCCGCTCGCATTTGCCTTTATCGTCCTGCTAGGAAATAGCGGCTTATTTACAATCCTGCTTCAGCATTTCGGTATTAATTTGATGGATTCGTTTCATTTATTTTCTTGGAGCGGATTGACCGTTATTTATATTTATTTCCAATTACCATTAGGTGTTCTGCTGCTATTTCCGATCTATCACGGCATTCAAGAAAGCTGGAAGGAATCAGCCTCCTTGCTTGGCGCCTCCCCCTTTCAATTTTGGCTCCGTGTAGGTATTCCAGTGCTGCTGCCAAGCATTGCGGGGACATTTAGCATTATGTTCGCCAACGCCATGGGAGCGTACGCCACTGCTTACGCACTGACGGGAAGCACGTACAACTTGCTGCCAATCCGCATTAGCGGCTTAGTATCAGGTGATGTGTTTGCACGGCCAGAACTGGGCAGTGCATTGGCAACTTTGCTTGGGCTTACGTTAGTTGCAGCGCTGCTCCTTAACGAGTGGCTCACGCGCCGAATTCGGAGGGATCTGCAATGACAAATACAACGAATCATGCGAACAAGCATGTGCTAAATAAATGGCGTCGTTTTCATTTTTACCATCTGGTGCTGCTCATTTGTGGCCTATACTTGCTCCTGCCTCTACTTGCAACAGTATTGTATTCGTTTGCTACAGAATGGAATAAGACGATATTGCCAGAAGGATTAACTTTGCAGTGGTTTGCGACCCTATTTCAAGATTTGCGCTTCCTAAGCTCCTTTGGTCGCTCCCTGATCCTAAGTGCAGGCGCTACTATTGTCTCCTTGATAGTGACAGTTCCCGCCATATTTGCAATCGTAGTGTATGCGCCACGATTAGAACGATATGTACAGGCTCTGGTCATGACCACCTATGCTCTGCCAGGTGTTATTATGGCAGTCGGGTTAATTCGCGCTTATGCAGGTAAAGGAATCTCTATGCTGCTCGTAGTTGGCGGCGCTTATGTAGTTGGCATGCTTCCGTTTATATACCAAGGTACACGCAACAGCCTTCGTACTGTGAATGCCGCCTCTTTAATGGAAGCTGCTGCATTACTTGGCGCAAGCCGCTGGCATGCATTTCTTCGTATTATCGTGCCAAACATTATGCCTGGCATTCTTGTATCTGGACTGCTTTCTTTTTCGATGCTGTTTGGTGAATTTGTCCTGATCAACATCTTAGTGGGCGGCAAGTTTGAAACCTTGCAAATATACCTCTTCGGTGTCTTAAACCGCAGCGGTCATATCGCAAGCGCACTTGTCGTGTCCTATTTCCTCATTATGGCAATCATTAGCGGTCTATTGATGAAGCTTGGTGCCATCGGGCAATCACAACAAAAGGGGGAATCCCAATGACATACGTAACCATTGAACAATGCTCCAAATCATTTGGCAAACAAGCTGTACTTCATCACCTCGACTTGAGCTTCGAGCAAGGCGAATTTGTTACTTTGCTAGGCCCAAGCGGATGTGGAAAAAGTACGTTGCTGCGTATTATTGCAGGTCTAACGACGCAAGACAGCGGCAAGCTCTATATAGATGGCAAAGAAGTCACTCATACTGCTCCACGCGATCGACAAGTAGGTATGGTTTTCCAATCGTACGCCTTATTTCCGAATTTGACGGTTACGGACAACATTGCGTTCGGACTCAAAATGAATCGACTTGAATCAAAGCAAATGGAACGAGAAGTCGCTGCCATGATTGAGCTTGTCGGCCTTCAGGGCAAAGAAAAGGCATTTCCACGCGAGCTGTCTGGCGGACAGCAGCAGCGTGTTGCGCTCGCACGTTCGTTGGTGACTAAGCCTAAGCTCCTGCTGCTGGATGAGCCGCTAAGCGCGCTAGATGCTCAAATCCGCAAACATCTGCGTAAACAGCTGCGTGATATTCAACGTCGCCTAAATATGACAACCGTACTCGTCACGCACGATCAAGAAGAAGCGATGTCGATCAGCGACCGTATTTATTTGATGAACGGCGGTCGGATTGAGCAAGCCGGCACACCACACGACATTTATACTAAACCACGGAGTCCATTTGTTGCAAAATTTATCGGCAATTACAATGTCGTCTCTCGTGATGAGCTAAGTCGGATGATGCCAACCTTGGCTAACGTAGATAAACTTATGGAATCCACGGCTTCCTTGTATGCCATTCGACCAGAAACACTGAGTGAACAGCCATTTGAACAAGGTATCCCCCTAACAGGCAAGGTCGATCACCTTTCCATGCTAGGCAACATAACACGCTGCGAATTCATTACAGAGGGCTGCCGTCTCTATGCTGATCATCTGCATCGCACATTTGAACACACCATCATTGGAGAAACCAAAACTTGGTATATTGATCCGAAGGATGTGATTCCGCTTTATGACGATGCTGCCTGAAGAACGCAAGCAATTTATACTGGAGGAAATTCAGCGGCATGGCAAAATAGGTGTCGTAACTACGGCCAACACTTTGCAAGTGGCCCCAGAGACGATCCGCAGAGATTTAGCTGATTTAGAGGGACAACAACTTCTAAAACGAGTGTACGGTGGTGCTATCGGCTTCACGCATGCCAAAGCAGAGCCACGCTTTGAGAAAAAGCAAAACATGATGCGTGAAGCTAAAATCGCGATTGGCAGCAAAGCCGCTTCTTACATCCAGGACGGTGATACAATCGTACTAGATGTTGGCACCACTACACTTGAGCTTGCCCGCGCCATTAG
The DNA here is from genome assembly GCF_000425125.1 of Paenibacillus taiwanensis DSM 18679. Lineage (GTDB taxonomy): Bacteria > Bacillota > Bacilli > Paenibacillales > Paenibacillaceae > Paenibacillus_B > Paenibacillus_B taiwanensis. The sequence goes on along the minus strand of NZ_KE384309.1, from coordinate 198,872 downwards.
AGGAGTCGTGCGGGTCACCGTTGTAACCAACTCGCTTGCCGCCGCCAACGTATTGATGGAAGCACTCGAGGCACGTTTGTTCGACGGTCGAGTTATTATGCTAGGTGGTACAACCCAGCCTGCCCAGAAATCCGTCACCGGTGCACTGACGTATGAAATGCTTTCAAATTTCCGCTTTGACAAGGCGTTCCTTTCCTGTGGCGGCATTACAGCAACTACTGTGAGCGACTACGAAATGGAAGAAGCGTTATGCTCCTCCGTCATGTCTGCCAATGCAGAGCAAGTATTTGTGCTCGCCGATCATACCAAGCTCGACAAGTCTCAATTTTACAACATCTGCCCGCTTGCACATGTCAGCACGGTGATCAGCAGCGACCGCATGCCCACAAACTGGACGGCACATGGCATTCCTACCACTTGGGTTGTTGCTTGACGACTAAATGAAACTTTTTATAAGCAGCATACTAAAATGACCCGCAAGAGGGCACTTTTTCAAAGTGTCCATCTTACGGGCCACAGTTCGGCTACTGCTTAGCCGTCTGTCGAGACGCAAGGTGCTGTTTTAATGTACAGCCATCAAACTGTCTGGTTAGCAGCAGCTTATTTCAAGTGATTACGAGTCTAGCTCTAGCACTAATGCTTCAAATGGACGAAGACTGCAATCCTGCATTTTGCTGACCTGTAGGTCAGCATAGTTCCCTGTCATACGGGTAAAGCTGCGGCCTTGCCAATGATCCGGACAACTAAACGGTACTTCATGGCGTGCAAAGTTAAGCACAATTGCCCACTCCTTGCCTTGCCATGAGCGGGAATAGGCATAGACATGGTCATCATTTTCAAGATACAGTTTATACGCTCCATATACCATAATCGGATGCTGCTTACGAAGTCGAATGAGCTCTTTATAATAATAAAAAATGGAGTTTGTGTCCTGTAACGCAAGTTCCGCATTAATGTCTGTATAATTAGGGTTAACTTCCAGCCAAGGCGATCCAGTTGTAAACCCTCCATGTGCTGAAGCATCCCACTGCATAGGTGTACGTGCATTATCCCGACCTTTTACATGGATCGAACGCAGCACATCCGCCGGATCTTTGCCATGCAGTTCAGTCGCTTCCCGATACATGTTTAACGTTTCAATGTCCTTATATTGGTCAATACGCTCAAAGCTCACATTTGTCATTCCTAATTCTTCACCTTGATAAATGTAAGGCGTTCCTTTTAATGTATGCAGAAGTGTGGCCAGCATTTTGGCAGACAGGACACGATACTCGCCAGCATCACCGAAGCGCGACACCATGCGGGGTTGATCATGATTGTTCAAATAAAGGCTGTTCCACCCTTTGTCCGCCAATCCAATCTGCCACTTGTGCAAGATGCCCCGTAGTTCATGCAGCGTCCACGGCTTCAAATCAAACTTGCCCCCTGGACCGGATCCGATATCGACATGCTCAAATTGAAATACCATGTTAAGCGCACCGTGCTCTTCATCTGTAATCTCTACGGCCTGATCTGCGTTAACACCGGGCATTTCTCCTACAGTCATGACCTCGTAGTGATCAAGCACTTCTCGTTTCATCTCAAGCAAGTAATCCATCAATTTCGGCCCGTTCATGAAATGTTCGCCGCCCCATGCATAACGATCTTCTCCGACACTTGGAAGTTCCGGTGTCTTCGAAATAAAGTTAATGACATCCATGCGGAATCCATCTACGCCTTTCTCAAGCCACCACCGCATCATCTCATATACTTCACGGCGAACTTTTGGACTCTCCCAGTTAAGGTCTGGTTGTTTTTTGGAGAATAAATGCAAGAAATAGGCATCCGTCTTCTCGTCATATTCCCAGGCAGAACCGCTAAATACGGAAGTCCAGTTATTTGGCTCCTGACCGTCCTTACCTTCACGCCAATAGTAATATTCTCTGTAAGGACTATCCTTCGTTTCCCGTGATGCCTCAAACCAAGCATGTTCATCTGACGTATGATTAACGACCAGGTCCATCACTAACTTCATTCCTCGTTTATGGAGGCCATCCGTAAGCGCTTCCCAATCTACTAATGTTCCAAACTCTTCATGAATATTCCGGTAATCACTAATATCGTAACCGTTATCATCATTTGGTGAACGGTAGACCGGAGACAGCCAAATTACATCGACACCCAGTTCCTGCAAATAGTCCAACTTTGAAACAATACCTGGAATATCACCAATGCCGTCACCGTTACTGTCCTTAAAGCTGCGTGGATAAATCTGATACACAACTGCTTCTTTCCAAAATGCCTGCTTCATCGTTCTCCACTCCTTCTCCCACTCTGTGTTGGTCCACCGCGTTGCCGGGATAGCTGCTGTTTGCTGCTGTTTTCTACTGTTTTCTACTGTTTGCTGCTGTTTGCTGCTGTTTGCTGCTGTTCACTTCACACTTTTTAAATCCGAATCACGATCAACGTTTAAAAGAAACTGTCCGTCCAACTCAGGCGGGCCGTCATTTAAGCCCTGTAACTTCTCGTGCCTGGGCAAACGAACTACACCGTTTGTGCATACATATGTCACGATTGGTTGATGCGTATGCGTAATACAACATTTGTGCATCTTATGACGCTAGTAATGGATATGAATCAACCCAACTGTGCAAACGATTGCATAGAAATTATATCATGCTTGCCCAACTATTCAAGTTACGAAATGCACACAATTTATAACTACGTCCTTCTTAATAACAATTATTTTAATAATGATGAACGCCAAACCCCTTTTTTTCTCACTTTCCAATATGTCACTTCCCGTATCTATTCCTTAAATATAATATGTAGTGTCTTTCAAATTCAGAAGGTTACTAAACCTATTGAGCACTCTTAAAAAATATATTCCCATTTAAAAACTCTTCTTCTCCTCTTTGCCCCCATTCCCTTTTTCACTTACATATAGGCTCAGTCTGTACAGATTAGCTCCTCCCTATCTACCTGACAATGTTTATTAAAATTGGATATATCTTTATTGGATAAGTAGGACTTGGACTAGATCGTTGTCATAAAAAAGGCGTCTTCGCATAAAATACAGCGCATCCCGCACCTGCCATCACTTGCTATGAGTCGTCATGCGCATCAACATGAGGTTCACGTATTAATGCACAGCTTGCAACTGCCTAATTGGGATATGATGTCTATAAGTGCTCATATTGTCGCCCATACATAATCTGACCAATCTACACTAAAAATAAATGTGAATAGGAGATGACAGCATTGGAAAATAAACAATCTCACGAACAACAAGGTCAAACCATTCAACCTTATCATACGTGGAGTGCATCCGACACGCTTCATCATCTAGGGAGCAGTGAGCAAGGGTTATCTACAGTTGAGGCCGCCAACAGACTAAACAAGTATGGCAAAAACGCTTTGCAGGAGCAACAAGGCAAGTCCATAGTCGCCAAGCTGTTAGCCCAGTTTAAAGATGTAATGATCATTATATTACTGGCTGCTGCTTTAATTTCTGGCATTTTAGGAGAATGGACGGACGCCTTTATTATTTTGTTTGTTGTCGTGTTGAATGCCGTACTTGGGGTCATTCAAGAGAACAAAGCAGAGCAAGCACTTGCCGCGTTAAAGCAAATGTCTTCCCCTAATGCCCAGGTGCGTCGAGGTGGTGAGACGATCACGGTTCGAGCGGAAGAGCTTGTTCCTGGGGATATCGTTCTACTTGAAGCTGGCAACGTTATACCGGCAGATATCCGCATTTTGGAGTCTGCTTCTTTGAAGATTGAAGAAGCTGCCTTAACTGGCGAGTCTGTCCCGGTAGAGAAAGATGTTCATCCATTGGATAAAGCCGATGTGGTCATCGGTGATCGCAAAAACATGGCCTATATGAGCAGCAACGTTGCCTACGGGCGTGGCGTAGGAGTTGTCATTGGTACAGGCGCCAATACCGAGGTTGGTAAAATTGCGGGTTTTATTTCGCAAGAAGAAGACGAAGTTACACCGCTCCAAAAGAAGCTTAATGAATTGGGTAAATATTTTACCATTATTATCGTCGCAGTAGCTGTTATCATCTTTGTAGTTGGTTACATGCAGGGGCGAGAGTTGTTAGATATGCTGCTTACCTCTATCTCGCTTGCAGTAGCGGCTATTCCGGAAGGATTGCCTGCTATTGTGACTATTATTTTGGCACTCGGCGTACAGAAAATGGCTAAACGTAAAGCCATCATTCGCAAGCTGCCTGCTGTTGAGACACTTGGAAGCACCGAAATTATTTGTTCTGACAAGACAGGTACACTGACTCAGAACAAAATGACTGTACTGCAAGCTTATGTCGGGGCCATAATGCAATCTTCTCAAGAGCCCGTGCAGCAACTTGCTGGACATGAGGCATTTCTGCAAGTCATGACACTCTGTAATGATTCAAAAATAACAAGCGGCGATGGACCAGACGGAATTGGCTTTATTGGCGATCCAACTGAAACAGCGCTGGTCGACTTTGCATTAAAGCAGCGTTTTGACAAGCGTGAGGCCGAAAACCGTTATCCACGGCGGGCGGAGCTGCCGTTTGATTCAGACCGGAAACTGATGACAACGATACACGATATGACAGCAGATCATGCACAACCATACCGAATCATGACAAAAGGTGCACCCGACGTGCTGCTTGAGAGATGCAGCAGCCTGTTACGTGACGGCAGCATCGAGCCGATGTCAGACGCCCATCGAGCAGCGGTTGCTGATGCCAACAAGAAGCTGGCAGACAAAGCGCTGCGGGTGCTGGCCCTTGCGTATCGCGACAGCGCGTCTCTGCCTGAACAGTTGACACCTGATGCGGTTGAACGCGATCTCGTATTTATCGGTCTCGTCGGCATGATCGATCCACCGCGAGAGGAAGTAAAGGAAGCCGTGCGCGTGTGCAAAGCTGCGGGTATTCGTCCAGTTATGATTACAGGCGATCATCGGGATACGGCTGCTGCAATAGCCAAGGAACTTAACATTATCCAAGATGATGGCGGTGTATTGACAGGCAGCGAATTAAACAAAATTAGCGACAAAGACTTTGAACAGAAGGTAACGGAGTATTCAGTATATGCGAGGGTGTCTCCGGAGCATAAAGTTCGAATTGTGCAGGCATGGAAGAAGCGTGGCAAAATAGTCGCGATGACAGGTGATGGTGTCAACGATGCCCCCGCCTTAAAAACATCTGATATCGGAGTTGGCATGGGGATCACAGGCACGGACGTATCCAAGGGTGTATCCGACATGGTGCTTGCGGATGATAATTTCTCGACAATTGTAGTCGCTGTTGAAGAGGGACGTAAGGTATACAGCAACATCCGCAAAACGATTCAGTTTCTGCTATCTGCCAATTTGGGCGAAGTGATTACTTTGTTTATCGCTACTATGCTAAATTGGAAAATTTTGTTTCCGATCCACATTTTGTGGATTAATCTTGTGACAGATACATTGCCGGCACTAGCACTTGGATTGGAAAAAGCCGAAGCCGATATAATGAAACAGCCGCCGCGCAAATCATCTGAGAGTGTTTTTGCAGATGGCGTTGGCAGTGGAATTATTTATCAAGGTATAATGGAGGCCGCCTTGACTTTGTTTGCCTATTACTGGGGCCATACACACTACGCTGAAGATATCGCGGTGACGATGGCTTTTGCCACACTAGGCTTAATTCAACTGACACACTCCTTTAACGTGCGCTCTAATCGAAAGTCGCTGTTTACGATAGGCTTTTTTAGCAACAACTATTTAAATGGCGCCGCTGTTATATCTGGCTTGCTAGTTGTACTCGTCATTTTGCTGCCATTTATGAATGAGCTGTTTGATGTTGTGCCGCTTAACGGGGAGCAATGGCTGATCGTTGTTGCTTGTGCAATTGCGATCATTCCAATCGTGGAGATCGTAAAACTTATCGTCCGATCAACAGGACGCAAGTCCTAAAGCAGCGCACATACTGAAATGGGCGGCGGGCTTTGTTTTGCCCGTGCAAGCACATGCCGCAGGCCTTGGCGCTTTCTTGCGGCATGGCCTGCGTCGCGTGCTTGCGGCATGCTATCGCTCTCATCCTGGCTTTGCATGGGCTGGCGCTTTCTTGCGGCGTGACTTTGCATGGGCTCGGCGCAGTGCTTTGCTCGGCACGCACGCCCACCGCTACGCCCGCTAAGGCGCTTTATCCACCTTATCGCTCGCCTCCCCGCCTCTGCCAGCTCAACTAAGGCGGATTTCCAGCCTTAGTTGAGCTACTCCAGGCTCGGCGCTGCGACTTGCCCGCATGAGCACTCGCTCATCTCCTTG
>NZ_KE384309.1:148138-192122 GCF_000425125.1 Paenibacillus taiwanensis DSM 18679 | reverse complement strand
TGCCCGCATGAGCACTCGCTCATCTCCTTGTGCTCACTCGCGGCATGGCATGCGGCGTGTGCCTGCGTCATGCCACCGCTATGCCACTTAAGGCGCTTTATCCGCCTTATTGCACCAAATTCCGCCTCTGACAGCTCAACTAAAGCGGATTACCAGCCTTAGTTGCCCCTGGCTATATCCGCCTAAATGGCGAAACCCGGCGATATGCATTGTGCATACGATTTGCCGTAGCAAGTGCCGAGGTGCATATGGCATGCCGCAACCAATTACAGCACCTAACAAAACAGAGCTTCCCCACCAACATCATACATTGGGGAAAGCTCTGCTCCTTATACAGTCGGCGTATGCGAGGGAGGAGATGTAGGCGCATGACCACGTGTGTCATCCTGCTCTTCATTACGTTCCGCTTCAAGGCGACCTTTCTCAATATTAACAGTAACAAGCACTGCAATTCCGACGATAAAAAACAACACGATCGATAAGATAGCCAGACGTGAAGAACCCGTCATAAACGCAACCGTACCGAACACAAACGGTCCAATAGAGGCGGACACTTTACTTGATAAGCTCAAGAAACCAAAAAATTCAGATGACCGCTGCTTCGGCACCAATTGGCTATAAATGGATCTAGCAACAGCTTGACTCCCTCCCTGCACCATACCCACCATAAACGCAAGAACGTAGAAGTGCAACGCGGTTTGCATAAAATAACCAAAGCACACAATCACAACGTACATGCTAAGTGATACATATAATGATCGCTTAGAACCTAACTTTTTAGCATATTTAGCAAATATAAAAGTGAATGGAATGCCGACAAACTGGGTAATAAGCAGTGCCGTGATCAAGTGTGTCGTTCCAATGCCCAATTCCGCGCCATAAATAGCAGACATACCGATAATAGTTGAAATGCCATCGTTGAAAAACCAAAAGGCAACGATATACTTTAACAGTTCAGGATACTTCGGCAGTCGACGTACAGTCCGTATAACACGCCCAAATCCATTTTTGGCATACGTTCCTGCTGATAAGGTTACAGTTCGCTGAGGGTCCTTTAACGTACGGAACATAGGGAGTGAGAACAACAGCCACCATATGCCAACTGTTACAAATACGGCTTGTGTAGCTGCAAGCTTATCTGAAAAACCAAACCAGCTATACTTTTCCAGCATGACGATGTTAATTGCCAATAATACACCACCACCGATATAACCAAACATATATCCTTTAGCGGAGACTTCGTCCCTCTGATCCGGGGGTGCAATGTCAGGCAGCAATGAGTCGTAAAAAGTGTTGCCGCCAGAAAAACCAATTGTACCGCATATAAACAGAATCGAGACAAGGACCCAGTCCCCCTTACCTGCAAATGCCATCAACACGCAGCTTAATGAGCCAAGCCAAGTAAACAGACGCAGAAATAACATCTTCCGTTGTGATAAATCTGCCATTGCACCAAGCAGCGGCGAAGACAATGCAACCAGAATCATCGCGATCGTCTGGGTATAAGACCAGAAGCTCGTTGCTACATGCTTATCTAATGAAGATGCCGCAACCGTCTGATAAAATACCGGCAGTACAGCTGCCATCATTGTGGTAGCAAAAGCCGAATTGGCCCAATCGTACATCATCCAATGACGTACTTGCTTCGTCTGCATAAATTTCCTCCAGTAATTGATTTCAAACTGCGACGTTTCTATCGCCCAGCTTGAGCAGTTTAACAACTATGTACAGCCTAATTTTGCAGCAAGTCCACGAAATGGTCAATTCAAGGATTTGTGAAGCTCGTACATTGTATGATCAATTTGTTGAGGCTATGTAGGCAACATTGCTCATTTGTAACCGTTACTCTATAATTTAAATTGTGAGTATTGCTCATGAGTGCACGTCTACACGTGTTGTATGGAGTTCGCAATGACCGGCTAGTCGTCACCACATACTGGAAGGAGGGTAATGGGTATGAACTTAAGCCAATTGGAAACGCTGATTACAATATCCAAGACCATGAGCTTTCGCAAAGCAGGGGAACTGCTGAACTTGACACAACCTGCCGTATCCGCTCAGATCAAAAGCTTGGAGGATGAGTTCAAGACCGTGCTGATCGACCGCAATCAACCCGTCACGCTGACGGATAGTGGAAAAGTATTTCTTGCGCACGCCGAGCAAGTACTGAATATCGTAGATGATCTCAAACAAAAGCTTGCTGACTTGAATCAGATTCCACAGGGTCATATTGTGTTAGGAACAACTACTTCCATTGCGATTCAGATTTTGCCGCGCATACTATCTTACTTTCAAGATCAGTTTCCACTCATTAAGACAACGATCCTGTCAATGTCCTCGTCTCAAGTCGCAACTCAGATTGAGAACAGTACGGTTGATATTGGGATTGGATATTTAACGGACAAGAACCCGAATCTCATTACTTCCGTCCTCTACTACGATACATTTGAGCTTGTGGTTAACCCGCAGCACCCACTGGCACAACACAAACGTGCCACAATCGATATGTTAAGAGATGTTCCACTCATTATGCTGTCGCCAGATACAGTAGGCCGACGCTTTGCGGATGAGGCGTTCCGCCAGCACGGTATACAACCTCATATTGTGATGGAGCTATCAAGCAGCGAGGAAATTAAACGTATGGTTGAATTAAATATGGGGGCTGCCATTATATCCAAGCTGTCTGTCAGCAGCGAGCTTAAACGAGGTACTTTGCAAATCGTTCCTATTCATGAGTTGGAAACTTCACATCCGGTTGGTGTTATTTATCGGGCGGGACGTTATTTGAATACGGCGATGCAGCAATTTTTGAGCGATCTAAAAGGAATGCCCGAAAATCAATTTTACGGGTCAGAATAACAAAAGGCGGGACAGCACACAGGCACTCATCAAAGAAGAAGGAGCTACTTGCTGATGAAATTTGACTTACATACACATCACGTTCGCTGCGGCCACGCAAATGGGACTATTCGTGACTATATTGAAGCTGGAATCACATCTGGGCTTGACGTGATCGGTATTTCCGACCACACACCCTATTTTGGTCATGAAGACGATCAGCCATTCCCCAACATTACGATGAGAAAAAGTGAATTTGGAGCTTACGTGGACGAAGTATTACAACTGAAAGCCGAGTATGCAGGGCGAATTGACGTTCTTCTTGGCATCGAGTCCGACTTCTTCCCTGAGTATGCCAAGCTATATCACCAGACACTTTCTCGTTATCCGTTTGATTATATTATTGGCTCTGTCCACCATACGCAAGGCGTTAGCATCTTTAATAAGAATCGTTGGCGTGACTTGTCTGAAGAAGATCGCATCGAGACCAAGACCGCATACTATCGTCTTATTCGCGAGTCTGCCCAAGCTAACATGTTCCAGATTCTCGGGCACATTGACGCTATGAAAGGAAACTATCCCGCCTTCTCTAGCATCCATACGCCAGCAGCCATCGACGAAACGTTGCAAACGATCGCCCAGCATGGTATCGCCATCGAGATTAACACCTCCGGCAAAACTAAATTGAGCGGTGGCTGGTACCCGTCTGATGACATATTGGAGCGAGCACTTTATTACAACGTTGATGTCACATTTGGTTCGGATGCACATAAGCCAGAGCGTGTAGGCGAAGAATGGGAAGAAGTGCGCCAACGACTGCTCGCAATCGGATTTAAGTCTTGGGTATATTTTAAGCAGAAACAACAACAAGTGGTAGCGTTAAACTAGACGATAACGTGCCCATAACTAATCAACATCTGCAAGGTTTACCATATTATCTGATTTTCCCAAATGAAAGAGGCTGCCTGAGAGAGCAAGCACATCGCTTGTTTGCTCCCTCGGATAGCCTCGTTTTTATGTATACATATCGAGCTATACATGTTGTTTGCACATGTTGAAAAAACGGATGGCACAAAATAGCTTGACGCTTCCGTATTACGGAGGTAATATGTAATAAGTTATTAATTAAAATGAATATAAATTAATAATAATTATCAATTAAAAACACTATGTATAACACTCACGTTTACTGCTGCCGTTCCTTTCATTTTACTCGTATCCCAGCTTAAATAACGTACGATTTGTCACTTCCCTTTTTCACAATGACAAAAAAAGAGACCTGCACATCGCAGGTCCGACAAAAGGGATATATTTTCATCAAAAGGGGGTCTTGTTATTACTATACCCCTGCAACATTATACAACGTTAACAACAAGATTACGGTTATGTAACAAATTCTAAAATTCGGTTAAAAAGAAAGGTGATTCTATGAGCAACATGGCACAAGAGCATGTAGATTTTCATCATCTACAGCATAACAAAGTCCAATCCGCTTCACTTAAGACGCTATGGATTACACTTAGCTTGACGTTGTTTTTTACAATTGTAGAGGTCATTGGCGGTATCATGTCCAACTCACTCGCCCTTTTATCCGATTCGGCCCACATGATTTCCGATGTTCTGGCTCTTGGTCTTAGTATGGCGGCCATTTATATGGCTAGAAGAGCCTCTAACTCGCGGTATACATTTGGGTATTTACGATTTGAAATATTGGCTTCATTCCTAAATGGTCTGGCGCTAGCGATTATCGCTATCGGGATCTTTATCGAAGGGGTCAGACGGTTTATTACGCCGCAGGACATTAATTTTCAATTAATGCTCATTATCAGTTCCATTGGCCTAGTAGTAAACATCGTTCTTACAATCGTACTTAGCCGCAGCATGAAGGAAGAAGAAAACTTAAATATTCAAAGTGCCCTGTGGCATTTTATTGGTGACTTGCTAAGCTCCATCGGTGTAATTGTATCAGCTGTGCTTATTTATTTTACGGGTATGCTTTGGTTTGACCCGCTAATCAGTATGGTTATCGGCTGCATTATTTTTATTGGCGGCTTCCGTATTATTAAAGAATCCTATCTTATTCTGATGGAAGCAGTACCTGATAAGTTTGACTTGGAACAAATTAGACGGGACCTTTTAGAAGTAGAGGGCGTAGAGGATGTACATGAAATGCATCTATGGGCGATCTCTAGTGATCATTATTCCTTGACTGCGCACGTATTTGTACGTGAAAGCATTCAACCGTTCTGTATCATATTGGCTATTAACGAAACACTAGAGAAGAAATATAACATCACCCACTCCACGATTCAAACGGAACATGCCGATATTCATCCGCATGGTGATTACGGCAGAACATTTTCACAGCGCAGCAGCCGTAACACATAAGTAAGACCATAATCTCAATCTTAACTAACAGCCTTCGACCACTCCATAATAGTGGACGAAGGCTGTTATGACTAAATTATGACACCGATTGGTTAGAAGCACCCTTCCGAGTAACGTCTAAATCGTTCGTAGCAATCGCTTGGGCAGGAGTCCGATTAACGACTACAATTCCTGCGACCACGAGCAGCAGTGCCGCTAATGTCCATTCATTAAAATGCTCGCCCAACAGCACCACTGACAAAAACACACCAAATACAGGAATTAAAAACAAATACATCGAAACTTTCCCCACAGCATTATACTTCATAATCATATTCCATAGCCCAAATCCTGCCGCAGACAGAAATGCCAAGTACGCAAGCAGCAGCATTGTTTCTAATTCCCACTGAAACGGCGTTATGCCGGCCTTAACAGTGCCCACAATCATAAGCCCGATACCGCCAAGCAGCATCTGCCTGCCTGTCAGCCACAGCACAGGCAAGTCGCGTGATTCATGTTTGGCTAGCACGTTGCCTATGCCGCCAAACAAAGCTGACAAAATTAAACATATATCCCCAAGACCGAGCTTAACATGAAAACCGCCTTGGGTTAACGTCACGACAGCTACCCCAGCGAATCCGAGCAGAAGCCCCACTGTTTTACGACGAGTAAAGCGCTCACTACTGTCAATAAACCTCGCAACTACCATTTGGAAGAAGCAAGTAGCTCCCGATATAATCGCGCCTTGCATACCCGTACTTAAACTCAAACCGATATAAAAGCATAAATATTGCATGAAAGTTTGCACTGCGGCTAATCGTGAAACTCGGAACCATGTCGAACCCGACTTAACCGAAGTCCTCTTACGTATTGTTGACCCCGCATCAGCTCTGTCTCCTTTGTGCACAGCGCGTTCCACTACAGACGCAAATATAACGAGCATTATTCCTGCCAACGTAAAGCGATAACCTGCAAATACCCATTGTTCAAAGGTTTGTCCCGTTCCGATTTGTAACTTCTCGTATCCTATTTTGACCGCTGGCATCGCGCTGCCCCACAAAAGCGTAGTCATAACGGCGCTCACCGTAAGTCCGACCGGATGGGTGAACCATTGTTGTGCTTTCAATGCTGCTGCCACCTTTCTGCTCTTTTGCTCCTTCATCTCTACCGAACTTTCACTCATTATGGTGACCGTCAACCCTTATACGGTAACTTTCGCTTGTACCATGAAGCAACAGCGAGAAAGCCAGCGTCGTATACGCTGGCTTGTGCTCCATTCATGTACTTATCGTATCACTGATTATTTCAATTGAAAAGCAGATGAGGTTACGATTAAGTAATATTAACCTTCGTCAACTGGTTTGTGCAAGCCACGATAAACCCCTGTACGGAGCTCACGTACGTAAGGCTTAACACCTGGAATATCTGTCTGCTCGGCTGCCCATACTGCCTGCTCAATGTCATAAGGAACGCGACGGAATTGGATCGAGAAGGGGGCTTGATCAACATTCCCGTATTCTCCTTCCAAAATGACATAGGATGCTTGTGTCATATCAAGCGGATTGCCTACACTGCCGCAGTTCAGCAGTGTCTTGCCCTGAAGGTGCTGCAAATAGGCTTGATGAATGTCTCCATAGATGACGATATCTGGTGATTGGCAAGGATGCAGCGGCTCATACAGCGAAGGTGTGAAGTCAAACATACCGAGTCGCTTCTCTATCGGATCCCAAGGCTGTACACGGTGATACACGCTCTGCGGAGAAGCATGCACCATCCGGATATGACGTCCGCTTATAATACAATCATATGAAAAAGGCAGCGATGACAGCCGCTTCACACGTTCTTTTCCTAATTGATCTGCATGCCAACGAAACTGCATATCGTCTTCAATTCGAGCTATTAGTTCATCCCAGTTTCCTCTAACAATAACATCACATTCCTGTAATAAGATATCCGTCACTTCCACAGCATTTGGTCCTTTTCCTACCAAATCCCCAAGGCAAAAAATACGGTCAACTCCCTGCCGTTTAATATCGCTCATGACGGCTTCAAGTGCTTGCAAGTTGCCGTGAATGTCTGAAAGGATGGCCACTGTCTGCATGGTGATTTTTCTCCTCTCGTGTCCTGTTTCTACCTGCTCATGCTATATTCACACTATATCTCCGATTGGAGTGTTATTATCGTCCATTCAGGCGGGCAAAACAAGCGCATCGGCAGTAAAGTCGTGCCAAGCCCTCTGCTCGTATGTACAAGTAAAGGATGATCATGCTCACGCGGAAGGGTATATAAACCGTCTGGATATCGTTTACCCATCTCTGGTAAAAATATAGGGCCGTAAAACGGAGCACGAATCTGTCCTCCGTGGCTGTGGCCAGATAATTGCATATCAACATGTGAGCTGACCGTATAGTCGGCCCAATCCGGCTCATGAGCCAACAACAGCGTCCACATTTCGTCTGGTACTGACGCAATCGCACTCCCCATTTCAGGAGTGCCATCAAGCGCATCATCAATGCCTGCAATTGCCATCGAAGAGCCGTTATGGTTTATAATGCGCGCTTTGTTGGTTAACACATCAATTCCTGCTTCAGTGAGCACTTCTGTTGCCAAATCTGTAGCGCGCCGATAATCATGATTGCCAAGTACCGCATACTGACCAAATGGAGCACGCAGCTTTTTTAAATAAGGAATAATCGCCTTTCCTGATACTTTATGATCTTCTACCAGATCACCCGTAAAACATATCATATCAGGTTGTGCTTTCATTACGCGACTAATTAATGAATCCACTTCTTGTTCGGATACGTGGTTGCCAAAATGAAGATCTGACAAATGTGCGATTCGCATCCCTTGAAAGGCCCGCGGTAAACGCTGTGTAGCGATCGTCAGCTCCCTCTTTCTAATCCACTTCGGTTCAACCCATCTTGAATAGGCCCCCATTAAAAATGGAGCAGCTAAAACACTGCCTATCATGCTTTTTAAAAAGCGACGCCTGCTCACCCGCTGCGAAGATGTACGTAACTTAGAAGTTTCAGATGAAGTGTTTACCGGCGGGTCCGCTTTATCGGACGTAAGAGGTTGCAATTGAGATCCCCCGCTTTCACTCACTATCTTTTTATTATGAAGCAGAGGAACATGCATTGCAAACGAATATCCAGTATGATAACAAGAGAGGACGATTCGTGAAGGAGGCTAAGACGGATGAGCCGTGAACAAATCAATCAGCTTATACAAGCACAGAAACAGTATTTTGCTGATGGACATACACGAGACATAACGAAGCGTCAACAAGCGTTATACACGCTTATTGACGCCATACAACAACATGAAGCAGCCATTGTTCAAGCCTTGCAGCTTGATCTGCGAAAGAGTGAGACCGAAGCCTACGTAACCGAAATCGGGTTTACGTTAGCGGAAGCTCGTCATCTTGCCAAACGACTCGCGCGCTGGGCGAAGCCACGCAAAGTAAAAACTGCGCTCACCCATATCGGCAGCCGTGGCATGATTGTTCCCGAGCCTTACGGTACTACACTCATTATCGCACCTTGGAACTATCCCTTCCAGCTTGCGCTGGCTCCGCTTATCGGCGCTATCGCGGCAGGAAACACCGCTGTATTGAAGCCATCAGAATGGACACCGCACACAAGCGCTGTGCTGTCCACCATTATAAGAGATTGCTTTGATCCGCGGTATGTCGCCGTTGTTGAAGGCGCCGTTGAAACGAGTCAGACACTCCTTGAGCTTCCGTTTGACTACATTTTCTTTACAGGCAGTGTTGGTGTTGGCAAAAAAGTGATGGAAGCGGCCGCTAAACGTCTCATTCCCCTCACTCTGGAATTGGGGGGCAAAAGCCCTTGTATCGTACATCACGATGCCGATATCCAGTTGGCAGCACGTCGAATCGCTTTTGGAAAATGGACAAATGCTGGGCAAACCTGTGTTGCACCCGATTATATATATGTACATCACACTCGTCGCGAAGCACTGGTACAGGCGCTTCGTGAGGCCGTTGTATCCTTTTACGGTGAGAAGCCGTTGGAGAGTGATCTGTATCCCTCCATCGTCAGCAACCAACATCTGGCTCGGCTCACCACTTTTCTTGACGAAGGCCGCATAGCTTGGGGGGGGCATGTCGATGCAGTCAATCGTCGTATGGAACCCACCGTCTTGATTGATATGGACTGGACGATGAACATTATGGACGAGGAAATATTCGGCCCTCTTCTGCCTGTTCTGACGTACGAGCATTTGGACGAAGTTATACATGCAGTCCGTAATCGTCCGAAGCCTTTAGCACTGTACTTATTTACAACGGATCGCGACGTGCAGCACAACATCGTTGAGCAGTTGTCTTTCGGAGGGGGCTGTGTCAACGATACATTGATGCATCTGGCTACACCTTATTTGCCTTTCGGAGGCGTAGGCGAAAGTGGAACTGGCCGTTATCATGGCAAATACAGCTTTGACACGTTTAGTCACAACAAAGCCGTGCTGTATCAAACGACTGCATTCGACCTCCCACTTCGTTACCCAGGTGTAAAGAACGGTCTGCGCTGGATGAAGAAGCTGCTTCGCTAAACGGAACTTATATCCATGCAATTAAGCGGCTGTCCCCAATACGGCGATCTTGGTTTCAATTGGTTGATCGCGTATTGGGAGAGCCGCCGCCTACATCTGAGTCATATTAACTCGTACGGACTATTATGGAGGGTTATGAATCCTGAGGTGAGGACGAGGTACATGCGGTTCTCAATTGCGGCAGTTGTTCCACAGGAGGATGCGCTTCTGTAAACGATTGCAAATATTCCAATAGTGGCAGTCTCAGAGCTATCAATACGGAACAAAATGATTCGATCTGCATTCGCCATCGTTTGGCTCGCTCTGACTTCATCATTGCTGGCCCTACACCAAAGTGTTCTTCAATAAAGATTTCCAACTCGTCGGCAAATTGGACAGCATCACATTCGTTGAAGAATCTCCGTGCTAGAAAAGCCGTCAAACAATCGTATTCATCTTCAGGTGCTCCTTTGGCAAGCAAGCTCAATGGGTCCCAATCGTCAACGAGCGGCTTGAGGCACTTGCAGAGACGAATAACAGGCCAGCTTAACCTATCATCTTCACACCAGCGAACCATCATTAATGATGTCCCCCCATCGTTCAACTACTTATTAATTTAAGCTCAGGCATCCGTATATGGGTTGACACACAATAAGCATGCACGCAAGCTCTATCCATTTCTTACTATATCGCAATTAAAGTTATTCGCAAACTGTAATTTGTATTATGTATGATTTTTTTTAAAGCGATTACATTTATGTTCAAACGGGTCACATCGTAATGGCTTCGTCATATGTAGTTGCCCCCCGAACCTGTCTTCCTTCTATACAGGCAGCATGATTCGTTATACAAACAGGGCTGTTTCCTCTTGAAGAGGAGACAGCCCTGTTGCTTCCACCTTTCAATCAAAGTGGCATCTATTTATTGTCATTGACGATTCCCGTTAGATTACATCTTAAACCAACGCTTAAACATCAGCTTGGTTGTATCCTTGTTCATCTCGGCTATGGAAGTTGTAAGCGGAATTCCCTTCGGGCAAGAGCGCACACAGTTTTGTGAGTTACCGCAGCCTTCGATACCGCCATCTTCAAGCAGTTCCTCCAACCGTTCCTCCCTGTTCATCTCACCAGTTGGGTGAGCGTTAAAGAGACGCACCTGCGAGATTGGTGCTGGTCCAATAAAGCTCGTCTTGTCGTTTACGTTCGGACAGGCTTCCAAGCATACACCACACGTCATACACTTCGAAAGCTCGTACGCCCATTGTCGTTTCGGTTCAGCCATACGCGGTCCAGGTCCCAGATCGTAAGTTCCGTCGATCGGAATCCATGCTTTTACACGCTTTAAGGAGTCGAACATCCGCTGACGGTTAATGACCAAGTCACGCACGACAGGAAACGTCTTCATCGGCTCCAGTCGAATCGGTTGCTCCAGCTTATCAACCAACGCCGAGCAAGCTTGTCGAGGCTTGCCGTTGATTACCATCGAGCATGCGCCGCATACTTCCTCCAAGCAGTTCGATTCCCAACAGACAGGCGCAGTCTTGCCACCTTTTGTGTTGATCGGATTACGTTGAATTTCCATTAACGCGCTGATGACGTTCATGTTCGGGCGATACGGAACTTCGAATTCTTCCGTGTAAGCCTTTGCATCCGGAGCATCTTGGCGCGTCACAATAAACTTAATCGTGTTAGGTCGAGTCATCGTGTCCGCCATTGTTATTCTCCTTTCTTCTTGTCGGTCGTGTAGTCGCGCTTACGCGGCTTCAACAAGGATACATCGACTTCCTGATAACTAATCTGCGGACCCTCTGCCGTCCACGCCGCCATCGAAGTCTTCAAGAACTTCTCATCATTACGTTCCGGAAATTCTGGTTTATAGTGAGCACCGCGGCTCTCATCACGCAGCAGCGCACTGAGTGTCATGGCATCAGCCAACTCTAGCATATTCCATAATTGACGAGTAAAGGCTACCCCTTGATTGTTCCAACGAGCCGTGTCGTTAATGTTAATGTTCTGGTAACGACTCTTCAGCTCTTTAATCTTATGGATCGTATCTTGAAGCTTGTTATTATAACGAACAACCGTCATATTGTTGGTCATCCATTCGCCAAGCTCTTTGTGAATAACGTAGGCATTTTCATTGCCGTCCATCTTCAGCAATGTTTCGTACTTGTCAGTTTGACGTTTATTTTCACGGTCAAATACAGATGAAGCAACGTCCTCCGCAGATTTTTTCAATCCACGTACGTATTCTACCGCCTTCGGTCCTGCTACCATTCCGCCATATATCGCGGACAAGAGCGAGTTTGCGCCAAGACGGTTCGCCCCGTGGTATTGATACTCACATTCACCTGCCGCAAATAGACCAGGGATGTTCGTCATCTGATTGTAATCGACCCACATGCCACCCATTGAATAGTGAACACCAGGGAATATTTTCATCGGAATTTTGCGTGGATCGTCACCCATAAACTTCTCGTAGATCTCAATAATGCCTCCAAGCTTGACATCGAGTTCCTTCGGATCTTTGTGAGACAGGTCAAGATAAACCATGTTCTCGCCATTAACGCCAAGCTTCAAGTCTACACAAACACTAAAAATTTCACGGGTTGCAATATCACGCGGTACAAGGTTTCCGTACGCAGGGTATTTCTCTTCAAGGAAATACCACGGCTTGCCGTCTTTGTACGTCCAGATGCGACCGCCCTCACCACGTGCGGATTCCGACATCAACCGAAGCTTGTCATCACCTGGGATCGCAGTCGGATGAATCTGAATAAATTCACCATTGGCATAATGAACGCCTTGCTGATATACCGCACTTGCTGCGGTTCCTGTATTAATAACAGAGTTGGTCGTTTTCCCGAATATAATACCTGGGCCTCCAGATGCTAGAATGACCGCGTCTGCAATAAATGTCTTTGTCTCCATCGTGCGCAAATCCTGTGCACTAATGCCTCGGCAAATGCCTTCATCATCCAGAACTGCGGACAAAAATTCATAATGCTCGTATTTGGTCACTAGTCCCGCTGCTTCCCAGCGTCTTGCCTGCTCATCTAAAGCGTACAATAATTGTTGGCCGGTTGTAGCACCCGCAAATGCCGTCCGGTGATGCTTTGTACCTCCGAAACGACGGAAATCAAGCAATCCCTCAGGCGTGCGGTTAAACATAACGCCCATTCGGTCCATCAAGTGAATGATGCCAGGCGCCGCCTCACACATCGCCTTAACAGGCGGTTGGTTTGCTAAAAAGTCGCCCCCATACACCGAATCATCAAAATGCTCCCAAGGGGAGTCACCTTCACCTTTTGTATTTACAGCTCCATTAATGCCGCCTTGCGCGCATACAGAGTGAGAACGTTTTACAGGTACTAAGGAGAACAGTTCTACGTGCACGCCTGCCTCCGCTGCCTTTACCGTTGCCATCAAGCCAGCCAAGCCGCCTCCGACAACTATAATCTTCTGTTTAGCCATTGCGCGTCATCCCCCTTAACCTATCATCGATTGTGCAGCATTCCATACATGTGCTGCTTCAAATTCCGTGCCACGGAAAGCGAACAGCGACATCACAAACAAGACAGACATCACGACGAATAAACCCGTGCAAATAACAGAAGACACCTTCTGTGCACGTGGGCCGATCGTAATTCCCCAGCTTACAAGGAAAGCCCATAATCCGTTTGTGAAATGATAAGAAGCTGCTACAACACCGATTACGTATAAAATAAACATAGCCGGCTGCGTTACGATCTCATTCATATGAGTACCTAGTTCCTCATGTGAAATGTTGCCGATCGCAACTTGGAATCGAGTCTGGTAAAGGTGCCAGATGACAAACACAAACGTAATGACGCCCGTTATCCGCTGCATCATAAAGGCAACGTTGCGTCCATAGTTGTAATTGCCCACATTGTTGCGGGACGTATAAGCGATATAGAGTCCATATACCCCGTGATATAGGAGTGGAAGCCAGATGCCAAACAACTCCAAGAAGAATACCAGCGGTAAATCGTTTAGAAACTTAACGCTCCCTTGAAACGCTTCTTTTCCACCTTCATAGGCTGCATAGTTAGTCAACATGTGCTCAATGATAAAAAACCCTAGCGGCATGACGCCAAGCAGCGAGTGGAGTTTACGCGAGTAAAAATATCCCCGTTTCATATGTGTGCCGTTTCCCCTTTCCGATGCGTACCAGTAGATTTTGGTAGTAAAACATCCTCATTTTACCTGTGCCTGTCGAAAGCGTCAATATTTTGTCACATGACTCCTACACTCTATTTAACGCTATTTTCGCCGGTTAAGCCAGGTTTTTGTAACCGTTTTCTCTATTTGTGACCAAGTTGTGACACTACCATATTACTCCTTAACGACTTATAATGGAATTGCAATGTTTTTATATAAATCATAACTAAATTGCATAAGCTAGTTGTGACAAGGCCTGGGGCCACCTGTAGCAGCCCTATATTCAAGCACTTTATATGATAAATATCATTGATCATTTTTTCACAAGTATAACTCCAAACGCAAGGAGGCATGTAATATGCTTGATCTGCTAGAGGCATTCGCCACCGTCGTTGAACATACCAGCTTGAATCAAGCCGCCAAGCGGTTAAACATTTCTCAACCCGCCTTATCTCGACAAGTGTCCCGTCTGGAAGAAGAATTAAATGTCGAATTGTTCGCCCGTCACGGCAAACGACTTGAATTGACACGGGTTGGGCAGATGACTTACGACTTCGCGCTTGATATCCGCAGCCGACAGCTTTCCTTTATGAAGTCCATCACTGCCTACAAGACGGAAGGACAGACCAACGTCACAATAGGGGCCAGCCTAACGACGTTACAAACTACGCTGCCATTGTTTGTGTCTATGTTTAAAGAACAGTACCCTGACGCTCAGCTAAAGGCCGTTACAGGCAAGACACACGAGATCGTATCCTATGTCCGCGACAAGAAAGTCGACTTTGGTATTGTAGGCGACGCCATTCGCGAGCAAGGCCTCGTCTCTATTCCACTGCTTTCTGACCATCTTATGCTAGTCCTGCCAAGCAGCCATGAGCTTACACAGGTGAAACATTGGACCATGTCACATCTAAACGGCGTCCCTATGCTGCTCTTTTCTAATGGTACCTGGTATCGCAAGCTCATTGACGATTTGTTCAGACGCTACCGCATCATGCCGGATATCCGTATGGAAATTGACTCCTTCGAAGCAATCGGACGTCTGCTCTTCACCTGCGAAGCCACTGCCTTACTTCCTAAATCGTACTTGCGTCCCGAATGGCTGAGAGACAACAACCTTATTGCTGTTCATCTCAAGGAGCTTGAACAGACGGAACGTGTCACATCGCTTGTATATGCAGAACAGGCTATGCTGACTGAATCCGTCAGAAAGTTCATTGCGGAAGCGGTAATTCGTTCCGAATGGCTTAGTTACTAAAAAAACAAAAATCGTTTATTGGTTAATGCCAATATATGATTATAATGGAATATGTACTTATAATAATAAGATCAACGACTAGGAGGTTCATACAAAATGAATTACTGCAATCATTGCGGCGCCAAGTTGGAACAAGGTGTTGCCCATGCATGCAGCGAGATCGCAGCGTCAGCTGACATTTCTCATCCTGCTTCTTCACAACCTTTTAACCTGAGGAAGGGGCCTTCTGAAACAGACGGATCAAATGATACAACCAACCAGTCTGCTCAACAAGCCTATGCCGACCATTCACAGCCTCATCAGTCGATGGGGAAGTTTGCTCGCGAGGCAACCTCTACCTTTGAGACACGCACATTAATAACCCTAATTAAGCAGCCGACCGAAGCTGCCCGTCTCCACCCACAGCGCGATTGGTTATATGCTGCAATCGGTGTTCTGCTTTCAAGTTTAGGCTTCGCCGTTTGGGCGTATATCGTTTCCAAACATTTCTTCGGTTTACTATTTGGAGCATCCGATATTTTATCGTTACTTGATGGCGGTACACCTAGTATTCCATTTTCATTTTTTATCCGTATTCTAGTGATCGCTCTCCTATCAATTGGTACGTTGATTGGTGCTCTCTGGCTTACTTTAGCTTTTAAAGGCAAGGAACGACCAGAACTGCTCCCTGCCTTTGTCCGCTTAGGAGCGTTACAAATGCCCTTTGGCATAGGCTTCTTACTTGCTGGCCTTGTAAGCATCATTTCATTCACACAGCTATCGTTCTTTATGGTCGGCTGCTTGCTTATGTCATCTGTCGTACTCACGACGAGTGAAATGGCGGAAATGGGCAAGGTTGAGCGCTCTAACCGTTTTGCTTTTGTTACCGTTGCTCTAGGGATGCATATGGTTATATCCCTTATTCTGTTTAAGCTGTTCTTCTAATGGGATTGGTGTAGATTCCTGTAGTAAAAAACAAGAGGCACTCTATATGAGCCTCTTGTTTTTTTTACGTTCCAGTTTTATAGTCTAATACATAAGTAATGAACCAGATATGTACTAATTTACTAATTCAATCGAGAACGTCATCCTAGCACTCAAATATATAAGAAACGAAAAATGAGGTCATAATCATGCAGCTGGACGAATCTAAATCAATTTATGTACAAATAGCAGAGAAGATCGAAAATGATATATTAAGCGGAGCTTTAATGGAGGAAAGTCAGGTGCCTTCAACCAATCAATTTGCAAAAGTGCTGCGAATCAACCCTGCGACTGCTGCCAAAGGTATTCATTTACTTGTGGATGAGGGCATTCTCTATAAAAAGAGAGGCGTTGGCATGTTTGTAAGCCCTGGAGCTAAAATAATTGTGCAACATAAACGAAAACTTCATTTTGTGAATGTGGAGCTGCCGCGCATATTACATGCCGCATTGGCGTTAGATATTAACAAAGAACAACTAATTGAGATGATTAGAAATTCTGAATAATGATTCGTGTATCGCTATCGCCACGCATGCGGCCGCAACAACTGTACAACTTCAAAAGCCACCCGACAGCTCCAACAACGTTTGGACACTGACAAGTGGCTATCCTTCTCTTGCTTGATTGGCTAGTTATGATGACGACATAACCTCATTCACCCACTGAACGTTTCCTATACCAAGAGACGTTCTTCAAATGCTTCAATTTGCCGATTCGTACCGATCATGACCATAATATCCTTCTCTGCCAACGTATCTTCAGCTGAAGGTGCAATAATAATACCCCCCGGTTTATTTAAGGCAACAATACTGCAACCGTACTTGGCACGTGGGTCCAACTCCTTTAACTTCAGTCCATGCAGACATTTGGGTACACTTAGCTCTGCAATCGTATAGTCCTGAGACAGTTCAATATAATCAAGCAGATTAGGTGACACAAGGTGATGCGCCACCCTAATTCCCATATCACGCTCCGGATAAATTACCCGATCAACACCCAGTCTTTCCAGAACACGTCCATGCAGCTCGGACAGCGCTTTGGCCACCACTTTTTTGACCCCAAGCTCCTTCACCTGGATACTAATCAAAATACTAGTCTGAATGTCATCACCAATTGCAACAATGACACAATCAAAATTGCGAATGCCTAAAGAGCGCAGCACTTCTTCATCGGCAGCATCCGCTACAACCGCATGGGTCATCTCGGAGCTCAGCTCATCAATGATTTCTTCATCCTTGTCAATACCTAGAACCTGATGTCCTAGCTTCATTAATTCCTTTGCCAGACTGGAGCCGAAGCGTCCCATTCCAATTACCGCAAACTGCTGAACGTCCATAATAGATGTTATCCCCTTCATCCTTGCTTACTACATATCTATATATTTATATTTACACACATGTATATTTACATATATTTATACGTACCAACCCTATATCATTCTCACTCTCATGCTTACGCCGCACACTTAGCCTATCGTTATTTTACCTTCTGGATGGCGATACAATTCACGTTCTGCCTTTGGTCCAAGTGCATACGCAAGTGTAATTGGTCCGAGTCGTCCCGCAAACATCGTGAGGGCAATTAACAATTTCCCTACATCGGTCAGACTCGTCGTAATCCCCATCGAAAGTCCAACCGTACCAAATGCCGATGTTGTCTCAAACAAGATGGCTAGAAACTGCTTATCCTCGGTCGTCGATAAGATCATTGACACAAAAAGAACCAGCCCTAACGCCAGCAAAGTTAACGTAACCGCTTTGAAGATGCGATCCTTAGCCAAACGACACCGGAACATAACGATATCTTCTTTGCCTCGCATCATCGAAAATACCGCTCCAATCAGAATCGTAAATGTAGTCGTCTTAATACCGCCCCCTGTTGATCCGGGAGAGGCTCCAATAAACATCAGGATGACCATAAAGAACTGAGAGGCCTGTCTCATTGCACCAATGTCAACTGTATTTGCTCCCGCCGTACGCGGACTGACAGATTGGAAGAATGAGGCCCATATTTTCTGCCAACCATTCAGTTGGCCGTAAGTATGAGGATTCGTAAACTCAAATATAAATAAGACTACAGCTCCAAACACAATTAAAAAGCTGGTCATGGATAATACAACTTTTGTATGCAAGGACAACCGACGTGTACGACGGAAATCCATTACATCAGACATCACAATAAATCCGATACCGCCCGATACGATCAAAAACATGGACACAAAGTTAATGATCGGGTCCCCTACGTAACTCGTTAAGCTGGAGAAAGGACCGCTAACTTGGCCGAACAAATCAAAACCTGCGTTATTAAAAAACGAAATAGCATGAAAAATACCAAAATACAAAGCTTGCCCGAATGGCAGATCAAATGCCCATCTTAATGTAAACAGCACAGCGGCAGAACCCTCGATAACAAAAGCATAAAGTAGAACTTTACGTATTAGTCGTACAATCCCTTCCATCGAGCCTTGATTTAGCGACTCTTGAAGGATCAGCCGTTCCTTTAATGAAATTTTCTTCTTAAAGGCCATTGCAAACAGCGTCGCCATCGTCATAAACCCAAGACCGCCGACCTGGATTAAACTAATGATGACGATCTGGCCAAACATCGTAAAGTTTGTGCCTGTGTCCACAACTACCAATCCTGTAACGCAGGTGGCTGAGGTGGCTGTAAATAAGGCGTCGATAAACGGCAGCGATGTGCCGTCGGCATTGGATATTGGCAGCATCAGTAACAATGCGCCCGTCAAAATAATCAAAGCAAATCCAATGACCAAGGTGCGTGAAGGGGTTAGCCTCCGCAAGTTGTTACGCTTAACAGTCTTCAAGGATGCTTTTCACCTCTTACATAAAATGGAACGAAAAAAAGCACTGGAGACCCCAATGCTTATCGCTGGTATCCTGACGTTTACGCCTACGAGGTTAGCTGACGGATTCGGGCACGTCCAGGTCGCCCTATTCAAGTGGCTTGTTGCACACTCAAAATTCACCCCAAAATTCGGTTCCCCCGCTTTCGTCGCATGACGAAACTCGGCTGTATTCAATTCATAACGCGATTATATACGTTTCCTATGTTCTTCACAAAGTCTTGAAAGGAGCAAATACGCGAGAAAACGCCCGAAAACATCATTATATAACGCTTACATTCACTTGTTTTCTCGTAATACATCGGCGCAAGGCCCTTTTTCTTGACGTTGCTTGTTCATTTCGATAATGTGAGAAGAAACAACTATGTTTATCGGATCTGAAAATTAAAATAGAAGGGGGATTCCCTTGAAATTTTCATACCATTCTACATCCAGCAACCCAAAATATGGACAGGGCGCATCTGGAACATTAATAGGCGCTGCTGTTGTAGGGTTCTTATTATTTCTAGTTATTCAAGTTATCATACCGTTATGGTCGAGTTCAAATACAGAGCAGCTTACTCCGATGCTCACTAAAGATGAGGCTATCCGCCGCGCCGAAGCCGCCTATAATTCGCATATATTTTCAACAGTACCTCGTTTCTCGAAATCCAGCTACAGCACATCCATCCCTTCCTCTGCTCAACTAAAAAAAGGGGCCATCTATTATACGAATGATCTGTTATCTGGTTACTTAAGTAAAAACGAATTACACAAGGCGTATAAGCGTTGGGAACAATCAGCTCCCTATGACGTTTACCGGGTCTTTTTTGACACCGCAGCCCCCCTACAACGTGAACTCGTAACGATTGATATCCATATGAGCACGGGGAAGGTCGTCGGTTATCAACGTATGCTTGGAGGCGCCTTGGAGGCAGACAATAGCTCCCCAACTTCTACAAGGGATGAGCTTCATCCAGATCGTGCGTACCTGTTAGCGCAATCAGACAATGCTGTACGAAAACTTGGTTATTTACCCGATCAGCTTGTCCGCAAATCCGGACAATTATCGAATGAAATTCGGTATACGGTCAAGAACGGGCAGGTGGGTGACGCCAAGCTGGAAGTTGTGGTGTGGTGGCAAAATGGTCAGATCAGTCAGGCTCAATCCATCTGGAGTTTGCCTGAAGCCTATACGCAATTGATGCAAGAGCAAAAGAGCATGGCGGAGACGATCTCCTCCATTGGTTATGTCATCATGTCGGTCATATTTGCAGGTGCTGCTTGCATAATGGCGCTTCTATACCGCAAGCGTATCCGCTTCCGTTCCAGAACGATGCTGACGTTGGCAGCCTTATCGTGCCTCATCTCCATTGTGCATGGCTGGAACGTCATGCCAGGTACTATAATGACTGATCGACTGGAGCCAATCGGCTACGATCGTCTGCAAATGACCATTACGATACAATCGTTATTTCTCGTCGTTCAGGCGGGTATTATGTTGTATCTGGCATTAGTCGTTGGTCGTTTCTGCTGGGACACAAGCCAGCACAAACCTGTTGTCATCTCATGGAGCGACGCTGACTTTGGCACTCATCTTGTACGTTCTTTTTGGGTCGGTCTTGCATTTACGGGTGTACTGTTAGGCACACAAAGTGTCATTTATACAGGACTAGAGTTAGGTATAAAGGCTTGGTCCGCTACAGACGCTTCAAGCTCCCCACTCAACCTAAGTTACATGTTCTTGTATCCTTTAGTTGCTTGGGTTGCTGCCATATCAGAAGAAGGATTCTATCGATTGTTTGCAGTGGGCTTGTTTCGCAAATTTCTACGTAATACATGGGTGGCTGCTATTATTCCTACCTTTGTATGGGCCGCTGGTCACGTCACTTATCCGATCTATCCGTACTACTCCCGTCCTTTGGAATTGATGATTATCGGGTTCCTATTTGTTTGGATTATGGTGCGATATGGTTTTTGGAGCGCTGTAGTCGCACATCTCATGTTAGACACTATACTAATGGTTATCCCTTATTGGTTTGATGGAAGTTGGTCTGGGATCGCTATTGGCACTTGTTACATGCTGCTTCCGATCGCTGTTGTATACGGCATTCATACACTCCATCGGTACCAAAATAAAGCTACAAAAATGAACCCTCCTCAGGAGCCGATCACTTAACCACAACATAACCAAATAGGCCCAGATAAAAATAGCTCCATGCTTTGTTTATCTGAGCCTATTGGTATGTTATGATGTCGGTTGCCTCACATCAAGCGTAGTGCAGAGCGTATGATGCAACTGTAATTTCTAATCGGTTGTCGTTTGCTTTGAGTCAGCCTCAAGCTCAGCTCCACTGTCATCATCTAGTGATTGCTCTAAGATCTGCTCAGAATTGTGCGCTTCATCCTGCTCTTCATCGTCCCGTAAATGCGACAAGATCGTACGTGCTAACTGCTCGCCGATCCCCACTTGACGAAGATCCTCGATCTCGGCCTCACGAATCTTCTTCAAAGAGCCGAAGTGCTTCAGCAGCGCTTTACGCCGCTTTTCCCCGATACCTGGTATGGCGTCAAGCGCAGATACGACCATCGACTTGCCGCGTTGTTCCCGATGAAACGTAATTGCAAAGCGATGCACTTCCTCCTGTACACGCTGCAACAAATAAAACTCTTTGCTATCTCTGCCAAGCGGCACCACCTCTGCTGGGTCTCCTGCCATCAATTGTGCTGTCTTATGCTTCGTATCCTTAACGAGACCACATACCGGAATGTACAGACCGAGTTCATTCTCCAATACATCAATAGCTACCGCCATCTGGCCCTTACCTCCGTCAACTACAATCAGATCAGGCTGCTCCAAGCCTTCCTTTAAGACACGCTCATATCGTCTGCGTATGACTTCACGCATCGTCTCATAATCATCTGGCCCCTGCACCGTACGTACCTTGTACTTCCGGTATTCTTTCTTGGCCGGCTTGCCGTCGATAAATACAACCATTGCGGATACAGGATCAGATCCTTGAATGTTCGAGTTATCAAAAGCCTCGATCCGGCGTGCCGACTTAATGCCAAGTGCCTCGCCAAGACGTTCCGCTGCACCTGCTGTCCGTTCCTCATCACGTTCGAGCAGTTTGAACTTCTCTTCTAGCGCCACACGTGCATTATCCATTGCCATCTTCACCATTTGCTTCTTTAAGCCGCGTTTCGGCACAAGCACCTTCACTTTTAACCATTGGTGCAGCGCCTCTGCACTGGATCTTACTGGTGGTGCAGACTCATCGACTTCATCTGCTTCATCTACACCATCTAATTCATCGCTGTGAGCAGCAGCTTCCTGCTGATCGGTGTGCGTTGTCAAGTCGACATCAGGCAGCGTATCTACATGCAACGCATTTCCGTGCAAACCAGTCTCGGTTATCAACAAATCGTTTCTATCGGCATCCAAAATCTCTAAGTCTGATTGTTCCGACATCCAATCCGCCTCATCCGGCAGCAATATCGCCCGCGGAAGTGCAGGATTGTCACTGTAATACTGTGTTACAAATGTTATAAAATCATCATATGCATGGCCGTAATAAGGAAATTTAGTCGCATGTCGTTCAATCATTTTGCCCTGCCGTGCGTACAAAATTTGAACGCACATCCAACCTTTATCCACTGCAAAACCAAACACGTCGCGATCCATCTGATCCGCCGTATTGATTTTTTGTTTTTCCATAATTGCTTCAATCGCCAATAACTGATCGCGGTATTCTTTTGCTCGCTCGAATTGCAGCTCTTCTGCCGCTTCTTCCATCTTACGCCGCAACTCTTTTTTAATTTCTTCATGTCCACCATTCAGAAATTTGGCGATTTCCTGCGTCATGACTTCATAATCACGCGCTGTAACCTCGTATTCACAAGGTGCTAGACACTGGCCTATGTGGTAATAAAGACACACTCGATCCGGTATCGTGCGGCACTTGCGCAGCGGATACAATCTATCGAGCAGCTTCTTGGTCTGCTGCGCTGCAAATGCGTTCGGATAGGGCCCAAAATATTTGGCCTTATCCTTCAACACACGCCGAGTGACTTCCAGCCTAGGGTGCTGCTCGTTTGTTATTTTAATATATGGGAAGCTCTTATCATCCTTCAATAAAACGTTATATCGCGGATGATGCTGTTTGATCAGATTACATTCGAGAATAAGGGATTCCATGTTACTGCCTGTAACGATATATTCAAAGTCACGTATCTCCGAGACAAGCCGCTGTGTCTTGCCATCATGACTGCCAGTAAAATAGGAACGGACACGGTTCTTGAGCACCTTGGCCTTGCCTACATAAATTATCGTTCCTTCGCTATTTTTCATCAAATAGCAGCCAGGCAGATCAGGCAGCAGCGCAAGCTTGTTGCGTATCCGCTCTAACGCACGCTCACGCGCCTCCATCTCTTCTTCGGTGAGCACAGCCTGCTGCTCGGGAGCATATCGTTCATTCCAACGTTCTTTCCAACGCTCGGATTGCCCATAAACACGCTTGTCTGCCTCATTCGCTTGGCCTTCCTTGTCCTGAAGGTGTCGTTTATCCTCGCGCTTCAACCGGATCCCTCCTTTCTATGTGTTCGCTTTTTTGTTCGCTTCTTCTTATTGTATACGAGCACAAGCAGAAGAGAAAGCCCTATCCCGAGCTAAACTTAACCATAAAAATTATGAAAATCAGCCGATACTATAGCTCTCCCATTGACCCCAAACAATTACATTTTTCTCGACAAGCTCCTCATTATATGATAATACTAACGTAATATGAATTAGTATAATTTAGGAGGTCATCATGAGTTTCCGCTCACAATTGCTCAGATCGTTTGTAATTGGCGTCGTTGCTATGATACTCATCATTTTGATCGTATTATTTCCAAGGCAGTTAGACATTACAGTAGACCGTTATAAAGTCGTGGCTGATTATCAATTCAGTTGGAATGTGTATGGGAACAATATTATCCAGTTTTTAAAAGGTGTAGTTCAAGATCACACTCTCGGTATGACCCGTCATCACGATGAAACCGCTGGTACAGCCGTATTACGCTCCATGTCCTTCAGTCTGATCATTATTGTGACAGCGTTTACAATCAGTTTTGTACTTGGCACCTTAAAGGGTATCCTTGACTACCAAGGCTCAAGAAGAAAAATCGGGTTCCTTGGCAATTGGACGACTTGGTTGTTTCAATCCATCCCTGATTTTCTGCTGCTGCTATTGATACAATGGCTGCTAATTCGCTACGTGCCTTCGCTTCGTATATTCACACAGGAAGGATGGACAGCCTTTCTGCTGCCTTCTTTATTAGTATCCATATATCCACTTGTGTATATTGCCCGTATTACGAGTGCCTCTCTGGCAGCTCAGGAGGGACAATTGTACATCAAAGTAGCGTGTGCAAAGGGATTACCGCGTACGTTGGTCTTATGTAAGCATATGCTCGCCAATTGTGCTGGCAGCATTTTGTCGCACTTAAATTCCTTATTCGTCTATATTTTGTCCAATTTATTAATGGTTGAGTATTTTATGAACTATCCTGGAGCAGCGCACCGCCTATTTAAAGCGATGGACTATAGCACCTCATTTGGAACAGGTCACAATTATGAGCCAGGGGTCATTATTGGCATCTGCTTCTGTTTTATGCTTCTGCTCTTGTTCGTTCAATGGATCAGTCAAATATCAAGAACCTACTTGGACCCAAGAAAGGGGGTATAGCACTTTGAGGAATTTAACCTTGTGGATTGGCGCCATTATGTTTACCTTACTTATGTTTGTAACGTTCGCAGGACCTTACCTCCCATTTATTGATCAAACTTTAACACCTGAGAAGCATAGATGGTCCCAGGATGAGCGCTTAATTCTCCCACCATATGAGCCATCAAGCCACAATCTGCTTGGTTCTGACAAAGATGGGGTAGACAATTTAAGCAAAATTATTGTAGGCGCCAAGGAAACACTACTTATTATTTTCTCCATTACCGCTTTAAGGTATATGATCGCAGTCCCGCTTGGGCTCCTTGCATACCAAAAGAAAGGGCTTGCAAACAGCATACTGACAGCATGGAATCAACTTTTTTCTTACTTGCCTACATTATTCTCTGCTGTTTTGCTGCTCAGTCTCCCCTTCCTCCTGTTTGCTACTTGGCGGCTGCTTTGGGTCATCTTCATTTTGGCTGCAATCGAAATTGGCCGTGTCGCCTATATGATTCAGCAGCAGACTTACCAAATTTCTCGAGAGCCATATGTAGAAGCTGGTTACGCTCTAGGACTTCGTCCCTGGCGGCTAACGAAAAGTTACTTCATCCCTGCGCTTATGCCTGAAATAATTGTTCATTTCTGCGTGGACTTAGGCAAAGTTACACTTCTGATCGGCCAATTAGGTGTGCTAAGCATATTCCTGTCTCAGGAATGGGTAGAGGTTGGCGCGATGTCTATGAAGTTGATGAACACTAGCCACAATTGGATGTCATTGCTTGCCTCCATGCGAGCTGATATTTATGTGAGCAAATTTACCTATATCTTCTATCCTGCGCTTGCTATTATGTTTACAATTTTGACGTTTAACGTACTTGGTGAAGGTATTAGAGCACATTTTAATCGACGCACACACCATTCTTTATAATATGCATAGCCATTCTGACAGCACTCATGCACAATTGCGAAGCAAGCAGCACAAAAAAAGCCCTCCCATTAAGGGAAGGCTTGCTCCGTTAATCTTATTGGTGTTTAGCCACTAAGCTTTTTAATGCGTCTTTGGAATTCAAGCCAACAACCTTATCAACAGGCTGGCCGTCTTTAAAGACGATAATAGTTGGGATGCTCATTACGCCAAAACGAGAAGCGGATTCAGGATTCTCATCCACGTTCACTTTTGCAATTGTAGCTTGTCCAGATACTTCGCCATCCAGCTCTTCCAAGATTGGAGCGATTGCCTTACAAGGACCACACCAAGGTGCCCAGAAATCAACCAATACGACGCCTTGGGATGATTCTACGTCATTGTTGAAGGATTGGTCAGATACATTTACGATTGCCATGAGTAGGTTCCTCCTTTATAGTCAGTTACTTTTTTTTAGAGTCAACAACTAAAGTATACCACAACTCATCTTATTATGCGAAAGCACATGATGAATTTTGTTTATATTTTGTCACATGATTGTCAAGGCTAATCTTTACAAATCATGGTCACATTCGCTATACTAGAGACAATAATTGGGTTAAAATACCTGTCTTGATTGTGAGATGTATCATTGCAACAAGACGCAGACCGTTAGGAGGACTTGCTATGGAAACGAGATCAATTGATCCTCGTGAACACGTGATGGAAGAGCCGCGAGATGATTTGTTTGATGTGTTTACAGGCTTTAACGTCATGCTCGGATTTATGACTGTAGTCTTTTTCGGCATGGTGATTATCAAGTTCATCATATCCTAAGCATGTCTCACGCTGTATGAACTGCTGAAGTCCGCACCTCTACTTGACAAGAGGCACGGACTTCTTTGTTATGTCTTCATATTATGATCAATCGATATAGATTAACTAAGACCCCCGCTTGTTACGACCGTTCACAGCCACTACCTGAACATATGGGCGTATCCGATCCATGAGACGTTCGGCCTTGTACACATCTTCACCTTCACGGGTATAACTAAAGTGCTTAAATAAAGCATCCATATCATAATTAGACGTATAAAAAGTAGGCTTGCGGTTCATCCGATGATTTAAAATGGACCCTAATACATGATCACGTATCCACGGCGTCATATTTTCCGCCCCAATGTCATCAAATACAAGCAAATCCGTCTCTTTCATCATCTCAAGCGTATCCCGCAGCTTCTTCGGTTCTTGGAACATGGACTTCAAATCCTCGACAAACTCCGGCATATAAACGATAACACCCGTATAATCGGCTCTAGCCAATTCATATAGCATATAACTCATAAGGAATGTCTTTCCGGTACCAAACGAGCCACTTAAATACATCCCGATCGGAGATATTCCATTTTTATGAGTCTCTTCAATATAGTCCATTATACTGGCCACAGCAGGTATGCGCTCATAATCCCGTTCCATAATCTCTTGAGCGGAGTATCCTTGTTTTAGAGCCATCTCATCCACAAAGAATGAACGAACTCTGTTATGGACCGTCTGCTGCCGCTCATGGGTGAGCTGCTTTTGGCAAGGCACTTTTCTATCTTCAATTAAGGAACGCCCGTTCACATCAACAACCGTTAGCTTTGTAAAATGTCCTTCAAAGTCATTTGGGCATTTCTCCAGTCCTGGACAATGCTCACAGGCACGCTGCTCTTTCACATATTGATACATTTTGTTCAGACTCGTTTTGAGCGTAAAGTCATCCAACTCTGGATGATCCATTCTGAACTGCTCAATTAAGGGATGATGCAGCAATTCATTCATCTTCGCCTCTGCTTGCGCCCGTCGTTCACGAAATGGAAGCTGCTTTAACACGTCACCTAATGATTCCATCAGCGGCACCTCCTTTCAAGCTGATCTTACCGTTCTGCACTTCTATTTCCGTTATTCAGTTTCATTGTACATGACGAGGTTATGTTATCTGCTCTTTCGGTTTGCATCCAAACGACGAGCCAGCTCGCGTGCGCGCTCTATCTCTTCTTGTGATAGCTGTGAAGCTTCCCCTGTCGGCTGTACAATCGGAATAATCGGCTTTTGCTGCTGCTTCTGATAGCGACTATTCGTACGATTGCCCTTGCTTGCACGACCACTGCCGTTCGGAGTACCTTGCCCGTTGTGGTCAGGATTGGATTGCGTACGGATATATTGTACAGCTTCCTCGTACGATTTTACTTGTTTTAGCAACATATTGGAAACAATCTGATCAACAAATGCACGGTTTAGTCGTTGATTGCCACTACCTTGAGCCAACATCATCATTAAATAGTGGATGAGTACGTTGATCACTTCATCCTTCAATTTATAATTCAAATCCATCTTGGTGAACATGTCCAAAAACGTATCCGGCACCGCTCCTGGGAAAAACTTCTCGAGCAGGCGGGTGTACGGCGTATTTCGCAGCATCATATTGTATTGATGAATGTCACACTTACCGCCAAATTGTGGAGGCACCTCTAAGTAGTATTCCATTTGAACAGCAATTTCAGGCTCCTCGATGTGAGCACCTTGATCTGAAGCGGACTCTGCCGACTGCTGCACATGCTGAATCTTGTGCTGCTCGCGTTCACGCCATTCCTCACGCTTCTTATTCTGCCTAAAATGCAAGTGGGCCCGATGCTGTAACTCGTCCAACAGCAGTCTGCCATCCACACTGAACACACCATCCTCATCCAGCAGTCTGCACAGCTCTTGAGGTGTCAGTTCAAACTTGCGTACGACATAATTAATAATACCCATACCTTCGCGGTCATGACGCAGCCTCTCCACATATGAACGATTATAGGAGTATTTAGGAAAACGAGTAATAATATCTGAATAATTTAACTCAGGTGACTGGCCCTGCTGTTCCATCTGCGTCAGGCTTCGACTTGGTGCGACTTCCTGCAACGCCTGCTCCAATTCATAATCGATGACCTGTGTATTCAGGCGGAACAATTCGTAGAATGGAATGGAAATATTTTCTCGATGTGCCTCTGCATGTGATTCTGCAAATGGCTCCTTCGTATTAAATTGCTCCCGCAAAGACAAAACCATGTATTTGCCTACTTTATCGCGTAGCAGCAGCGTAAGATGCTGCGTATCAAAAAATTGCACTGGTGATAAGGGGGGTTGAAGCTCATACTCAAACATATAATCTTCCGCCTGGGGCAGCATAAGACGGGAAGTCTGGAGCAGCCCTACTGCCTCAAGCTTTGATGTCTGCTCAATGAGATAAGAACGCCCCTTCTCGCTCGGCTCCATCCCAAGCAGCAGAAACAACTTACGCTGTGCGTCCATGCCCGAGAAACCGACCTGATCAGCTGGCACATGTTGATAGAGAAGATGATACAAGCTGATAGCGAAAGCACCTATCATCGGTTGGTACACATGGGATAACATCTTATGGTCTAATTCACTTAAGCTGAACTCCCGATAAGTGACATACCGATGTTGCTCGGTATAATGAAACAGATTGGACATTCGCATCGAGTATATCTTCTCCTTCCGTTCGAAACATAGTGGAACTATTGTAACATAAATAGAGCAAACTCGTCCGTCATAAATGGTGGTAATGAACGAGTTTGCTCTTTTGTTAGATGCTGCTTAAACTATTCGTCTGCTGCTTGCCGCCAGTTCGCGTTCAGCACTTGTGCTGCTGCGATAGCTTCAGCATCATGCAGCACCTCGCCAGGCTTTGTTCCTCTACCGATAATATAGCCTTCTAACGTCATCCCCATAAATTCACAAATATGTTTAAATTGTTGTACAAGAGCTAACGCCGTTACTTTCGCATTAGGCCCGCCTACAATAACAACATATACTCTCTTCCCTTGCATGCGCTCTTTAAATTGTAAGGAGTGGTCACGCAAGCATTGGGACCAACGGTCGATGAACAATTTCATCTGTCCTGACATGCCATACCAATACAAAGGCGTCGCTAGCACCAGCGTATCATGGTTCAGCATCGCTTCAACCAGTTCCTTCATATCATCCTCGACTGGCTGAAAGCCTTCTGCCGTATGCCTTTCATCTACGATGGGTGTAATATCGTATTCCCGCAGCCGCACCGTTTCCACTTCAATTCCTTGCGTTAGCCGTTCAGTAAGCAGTTCCGTGTTTCCACCTTCACGAGCGCTTCCTTGAATAATGAACATATGCATCCTCCTTCACCAATTATGTTTACAGTCATCATAGCTAAAATTGCACGCCGCGACAACTTGAGTAAGCATACCTTAGACGCTCACCATACATTCAATTGGATAAATAGATGCCAATAGCGATTAGAATAACCTCTACCCTTACTTAATGGATATCGTAAGTTTTCCGAATGGCGAGCAGCTCTTGAAAACGCCGCTCCAACTCCTTCTTCTCTTCTTCTACGTGCGTCGCAGATAGGCGCGCCAACAGACTGGACCATTCGAGTTCAAATCTCATTCGATCCTCCGCGCTCAGGCCGGTGTCACTGTTGTTGGATACAGACGAATTGACGCTACTGCTGCTGGAATTGTCACTGTGAATCGGGCCCTGCTCTGTCCCCCCCCAAGTGATGATGCGCAGCAAGCCGCCATCTAGCCGCAGCTCATGTGTAGCTACCTCTTGCGTAAACATACGGTCATGTGACACAAATATCAATGTTCCAGGATACTGCTTCAACAGCACCTCTAACTGCTCACATGCCTCCATGTCCAAGTAATTAGTAGGTTCATCTAGGATGAGCAGGTTTGCTTCACTTAAAAACAATTTGACTAGCAATACCTTGACCCGCTCACCACCGCTTAGGCTAGAAAGGGGTTGAAGCGCCCGACTACCCGCCAAATTTAATCGTGCCAAAGCCGTTCTTACCAGATGCTCGGGATAACGGCTGGAAGCACGCACATTCTGGACAGCATGTGTGTCAGCCTCTAGTCCTAACAAGAGCTGATCGAAGTATGCAATATTAACTTTGGGCGCATATTGCAATTCGCCATTCAGGCACAACCCTTCCGCGGCAGTCAGATAGGCCGCACGCTGCTTCTCCCCGTCAAGCCTAACTTGCTTATACGTATCGTGGATGACACGAATAAGCGACGTCTTGCCCGCTCCATTCGGGCCTGTGATGGCAATCCGCATGCCTGGCCTAATTCTAAAGGAACTCGGCTCTACTAACATTTTGCCCGTATTCTCAATCCCAATGGCAAGGTCTCGGGCTTCAATAACGATCTTGCTGTGTATAGCTTCATGAAACGCTAAATCAAAGATCAGTTCTGGTTGTTCATACGGACGCTCAAGCAGAGGAAGCTGCGCAATTCGTTGCTCCAGCGCCTTAACTGTTTTCTCTACCTTTGCTTGCTTGTGACCAAAGTGTGGCTTTGCACTACGAATCTCCTTACTAGTCAATCGATTCGTGTTCGGGGCTTTGCCCACTCGCTTAGCATGTTCCTTTTTATGAGCCAGCGCTTCCAATAGTCGGCTTTTCTCTTGTTCATTGCGCTCATACGCATGCAGCTGTTCCTTGTACATTCTCGATTTTTCTTGCCGGTAAGCTTCATAAGCACCTGGTCGTCTTCCTGCATACACATTTAGCTGCCTGTTTTCCACTTCCCATATTTTTGTGCATACACGATTAAGACACATACGATCATGGGAAATAATAACGACCAACCCGCGGTGCTTCCTCACCATGCGCTCCATTTCCTCAATCGCCTGCACATCCAGATGACTTGTTGGTTCATCCAGCAGCCAAATAGGTGACTTGCTTTGATAAAGAAGCTTTAGCTTATGCTTTGTCCATTCTCCCCCGCTCAAATGATCCAGTTCAGGTGACGCCGCACTAGTCGAACGATCGTCCCATTGCGTAACGACGCTGGAGCTGCCGTATCTGAGCACACTGCCCTGTTCCGGCTCCAGTTCACCGCTCATTACACGCAAGAGCGAGCTCTTGCCAGCACCATTAACTCCAACTATCCCGATACATTCTCCCTCGTATAGCTTTAATATTTCGCCGTTCTCAAATAAGATGCGGTCGCCAAATCCGATACGCAGCTGCCTTGCTTCCATCAATAATGTCATAAAAAAACCTCCCTAGGAACATTCCTAGAGAGGACTATATGTCTTGTCATCATTACAAGTCAGTTCGGTACAATATTGCCCTGATCACACGTAAATACGCAAATAAACACGGCAACAGCTCTGCTTAAACCAGATTCCTCGAACTTTAAGGAACCCGTTCAAAAGCATAGACACTGTACGACACACTGAAAAATAGACAGACTAATCCTCTCAGAACGTTCATTTTGATATACACATGGTTCAAAATGATGCATTAAGATCGAATTAGTTATTCATCAGCCTCGTACCTTGCCTTTCATCAGAATAATGTAACTACAGTAATATATTATACTCAACAGCATATCCAGATCAAGTGCGAACTTTAACAGAGCACTGATGTACAACGTTCTTGCTATAGGTTGATCTGTTCCAGCTTAGCTAATACGTTGTGACCTGTATGCTTCCATGCAGCAAAATCAGCAGCATCAGCTTCCGCCCATAACTCATAAATTTCCGAAGCTTCTGTATGATCTACATCTAAGGCGATTCGGATTAAGTGAGTAATTTGAGTAAGTAATTCCTGATTTAAATGTGTCTTGATCGTATCCAAATCCAGATCCGCTGTAAGCGGGTGAACTGGTTGCATACCATAAGCGATCAAAATAAGCTCACCGATGGCAAGAATAGACGCCCCCTCATCCACTTCCATATACTCGTCTTCGAGCCATGTATTGTGGATATACTGCACCTGTTCTCGAATAGAGGCAGGATTATGTCCTATCGCAATTAAACAATCTCCCGCTCCATCGTTATCAAATAAACCTGTGTCCCACGCTCCCACTGCCTAAAAGCCCCCTCCATATACTCGCTAGCGCACTTGCAGTTGATGGAACAGGTCCATCTGTCCTGCCTGATTGCCCCGTTCAAATCCGGGTATGATGCCGATCCTGAGAAATAAATTAGAACATCTGATATCCGCTCTTCCGCAAAAAATGAATTGTTTTGCCGCTTATGATTGCACCAAGTACCCCTGCTAACGCTGTCAAATAATCCACAAGCCCATAGCTGAGCAAGTTGCTGGCAAACGTCTCACCTTGATTCCACTGCATAATAACCGTAGCAGGCAATATAATGACCATATACACCCCTACAGGGAACCACGTCGTTTTCATTAACATGTTCAAGATAAACCCGATGCCAAACATCATCACAAAAAACAATACCATTAATATAACTACCATGATTAATCCTTCCACTTACACAAGCCCCCTTGCGCATATGAACTCTGAAATCTCGCTATGTATGGTATGTCGCAAACTTTCCTCATTTATCAACATTTTCCTATTGACTAGTCCTAGTTTACTTCCATAACCTGCAAAAATCAACGAACATTCAGTGACATTTCGCACATCAAGTTGCCCACTCAAAGTGAAATAAGATACAATGTTAGAGAATGAGCAAATTAGTATAGTTATCCATTACAGTATAGTTGGAGGCTTATATATGAATGAAGCGGCGTTAACGCTCGAAGGCTGGTATGCCCTGCACGATTTCCGTACCATGAACTGGGCACTATGGAACAAGGCTGACGATGAAGAACGTGCACACGCGCTCGATGAACTGCACAGCCTGTGGGAACAATGGACGCAGACAGAGAATGACAATCAAGGCAGCACGGCCGTATACAGCATTTTAGGCCAGAAAGCTGATTTTGTCATGTTCCATTTGCGTGAGACGCTTGAGGAACTGAATGCGCTTGAAGTTCAATTTAATAAATCTGCTTTCGCCCGCTTTACGATTCCTACGTACTCTTACGTTAGCGTAGTTGAATTAAGCAATTATTTGGCTAAGCCTGGCTCCAACGAAGATCCGATGGACAACCCTGAGGTTATCGCTCGTCTGAAGCCTGTCCTGCCTAAGGCTAAGCATCTTTGTTTCTATCCTATGAACAAGAAGCGTGACTTGCAAGATAACTGGTATATGCTCTCTATGGAAGATCGCCGCACAATGATGCGCAGTCATGGTATGATTGGCCGCAGTTATGCTGGCAAGGTCAAGCAGATTATTACAGGCTCTGTGGGATTTGATGATTGGGAATGGGGCGTTACACTGTTCAGTGACGATCCGCTGCAATTCAAGAAACTCGTATATGAAATGCGATTTGATGAGGTTAGTGCTCGTTTTGGCGAATTCGGCTCGTTCTTTGTCGGCAACCGTCTGACCCCAAGCGAATTGAGCACAATGTTAAAATAAACAATTGTATAAACAGTTGTAGTGGGTGTATTCCAGAAGTTCAGGGATACACCCTTTTGTTTATTGTTGGCTCCCACTACAACAAAAAAAGGGAAGGCAGTAATAATTCTCTGCCACCCCTTGTATTAATTGTCTAACTTTCATCCTCAGCGCTGTCATTACGAAGCGATGCAAGATATTCCTCCGTCATTTTGTCGCGTGCACGGCTTTTGTCCTTCAACCGCTCAATCGCTGGTTGAATTAACAAATCCACTTCTTGCTGAACCGTATACGCCAAATCATAACGAGTCTGCGATTCCAAATAGGAACCAACCTCCATTAATGCGTTATAACGATCCAGTTCTTCACGCGTCAGCAGCCCTCTAACCTGTACGCTGCAATGTCTCATAACTTAGAAGAACTTCCCTTTGCGCATAGCAAGCGATACGCCGCCAATAATAAACAACCAGCGGATGTCGATTACTTTCTTCAACTGAGCCGCCCAGAAGCCTTTCAGCTTCTTGCTTCCTACGACGCCGATTGCTTCGCCTTTACCTAAAGAAGCAACAGTACCTTTATTCTGGTACGTAAACTTCTTCAACGGTTGATTGCGGATCGAAGCCACGATGTTGCTGGCAGCAACAGGACCTTGCTGCATCGCCATCTGTGCTGTCGGCGGGAATGGACGCTCATTTTCCGGATTAATCATCAGCGAGTTATCGCCGATAATAAAGATATTGTCTTGGCCTGGCACACGCAAGAACTCATCAACTTTAACACGTGCACGCATCGATTCGAAGCCTGCTTGTTCGATAAGACGGCTGCCACGAATACCACCTGTCCATACAATGGTAGCTGCCTTAATCTCTTCGCCCGTTGCCAAGATAACACTTTCAGGCGTACATTCCTTAATTGCAGTTGCAATCTTGAATGTTACCCCTTTCTTGGTCAGCAACTTCATCGCATAATCGACCAACTCAGGATCAAATCCTGGAAGTGCAGTCGGAGCAGCTTCAATGTTGTAAATGTTCACAAGTGAAGGATCAATGCCGTGTGTGCGGCACAACTGCGGAAGACGGTCTGTCAATTCACCGACAAACTCGATTCCTGTAAAGCCTGCTCCACCTACTACAACGTTTAAGCGATCTTCACGTTTGTCTTGCTTGTATTGCGCAAACTGTTGTTCAATATGCTCACGAATGGCGCGCACAGAGTTGATGCTGCGGATGCTCATTGCATATTCAGCCAGACCTGGAATTCCAAACGTTTCAGTTTCGCCGCCCAAGCCAATTACAAGATAATCGTAAGACAAAGTTCCGTCTTCAAGAATAACTTTCTTCTCTTGTGTGCGGATTTCTTTCACTGTCGATTTCACGAAATCAATCTTAAATTCGTCAATGAGCTTGGAAATGGATACGTGAGCATTTTCTAGTGTATCTGTACCTGCTGCTGGCATGTGGAGATGTGTAGTAAAATAGTGGTAGTCGTGCTTGTTAACCAGTGTTACGTCTGCCTCGTTGTAGTTCAATTCTTTTTGCAAGCGTTGAGCCGTCATGATGCCCCCATAGCCTGCGCCTAAAATTACAATCTTCGGAATAGTACTCATTGTTAATTCTGCTCCTTCCAACCTGAATCCTGCATGTATTCTATATGTTTGTACCTCATTAAACTTTGTGTGTGTGAAAAACACCACAAAAATGTGCAAACGTAGTGGAAACAATCCATTTACAAGGAAATCCACTTCTAAGGTGACTTGCCGTTCAGATCACATTATCTTGTTATATTCAGTTACAAAAGTCACTTACAATCCTACGTCAAATTCCGTAATATATAAATGTTACGTTCTAAACGTCTGGATTTCGACCTCTATCGACACATATTAAACCATGATCGACATCATTACATGTAATTATGCAATTCAACTGCAATCATAGCTATTTTCAGCCTAAAATTCAAGCACAATTTCCAATGTTCTTAAAATTAAAGCGATTTACTTTTGGTATTTTGTAAAACTATGCTGCATATCGCAAGCTATAACTAAATGGAGAAACTGTTCCCAAGCAAGAACAGGGACAATATCTTTCCTTTGTACGATAGTTAATGGGCGCACACATCGTGATCCAATTAGCGTAAGTTCTCTTAAATGACCCGCATCTACCTCTCGTTGTACAACATGCCGTGATAACAAAGACAAGCCTAGTCCAGCACGAACCGCTTCCTTTACGCCCTGATTACTACTTATTTCAAAACTTCGTTTTATGGTTAAGTCATAGTCAGTTATAAACTCCTCACTAAAACTACGTGTCCCAGAACCCGTCTCCCGCAGCACCCAGACCTGCTCTTGAAGCTGATCAATTTGTACAGTCCGAAAAATTGCAAGCGGATGATTTGGCGCCACAACCAATATCAATTCATCTTCGGCAAATACCCGGATTTGCATGTCCTTGTGTTTGACTCGACCTTCTACCAATCCACCGTGTAATTGCTGTTGATATACTTGTTGCACAATATCGTGTGTATTATGAATACTTACTCGAATTTGCACTTGCGGGTACATCTCACTGAATTGGGCAATTAGTCGCGGCAATACGTACTCACCAATCGAATAGCTGGCACCAATACATAGCTCCCCGGTTATCTCCTCGCTTAATCGTTGGATGTCGATCCGCGTTTGTTCCATAAGACGTACGCACTCTCGTGCCCGTTCTACGAATAAATGTCCAGCAGGCGTCAAAGAGACTTTCTTTGGTGATCGCTCCAACAAGCTAACATTAAGCTGCTGCTCAAGCTGACGAATACGCATACTAACAGTAGGCTGGGTGAGATGGAGCAGTTCCGCTGCCTTTGAGAAATGACGCTGTTCAGCGACAGTAATAAACATTTTGAGCAATTCTAAATCCATCACCTAAATGGCGCCTCCAATCGTTATCGTATCCTTTCCTATCCAGTATCATGCATACTGCTCATTCAATCATAGATGAATTTGATGATTAAGTTCAATATAATCGATTTCCATTTATGATTAAACATGAATATAGTGAACTTAACACCGCAAACACATTATCCCTTTGCACCTAGAGAAAGGAGCTCATCCCATGTCCCCCGCAATGAAACGTTATGGATTCATATACGGTATCACGCTCGCCCTAATTTTATCTTTGGCAGCCCGCTATATAGGCAAGCTCCCGGGCCTTCACATGTTAGGTCCGTTAGTTATTGCCATTTTACTAGGAATGGCTTGGCGGCACTGGCTTTGGCTGCCGCAAAGCACGGATAGCGGCATTCGTTTTGCAGCCCAAAAAGTGCTTCGTTTAGGCATCGTTTTACTGGGCTTGCGCCTAAACTGGCAGGACCTTGCAAATGCAGGTTCCTCCGTGCTTTGGCTAGCCGCTGCTTGTTTATTGTTTGGAATTTCTGTTGTATATGCGATCTCCCGTTGGTTTGGCATTGATCATGATCTTGCGATGTTGGTTGCCTGCGGTACCGGCATCTGTGGAGCCGCCGCTGTCGTAGCTGTAGCTCCCCAACTGGAAGCAGATCGCGCCAAAACAGGCACAGCCGTAGCTATCGTTTGTGTGATGGGTACGTTGTTTACGATGCTGTACGCCGTAGTATTTCCGATGCTTCCTTGGGACGCCTTGCAGTACGGGAAATTTGCTGGCGCGACACTGCATGAGGTTGCTCATGTCGTGGCAGCTACTGATCCGCTGACAAGCGCAGCTGTCAATCTGGCCATTATGGTTAAACTAAGTCGTGTTGCACTGCTAGCTCCAGTAGCGCTGCTACTTGGAGTCATCACAACACGGCGCAGCAAGCGAACGCAGTATGCAAATACTTCGGTACAGGATAAAATAGCTTCAACTGCTGCAACAGGATCACTTGCAGCCCGCTTGCTAGCGTTACCGATCCCTTGGTTTGTGCTCGGTTTTTTAGCTGCGG
Organism: Paenibacillus taiwanensis DSM 18679; assembly: GCF_000425125.1. GTDB lineage: Bacteria > Bacillota > Bacilli > Paenibacillales > Paenibacillaceae > Paenibacillus_B > Paenibacillus_B taiwanensis. The sequence continues at coordinate 154,270 of NZ_KE384309.1, read as the reverse complement.
CCACCATTCGCAGCCTTGGGTGGATTCAAGCAAATACCGCGGCTAGCATGGTCGATTTCGCTTATAGCCTGCTTGGTATGGGGATGGCAGGACTGGGGTTGAACATGCGTGTCGAACATATTCGTCAGCATGGAATTAAAGCATTTGCGGCCTGCCTGATTGGTTCTCTGTTGCTTGCAGGCATGGCTGCAATTTGGATTATGTAGACAGGTTGTGAATTTCTCTGTGTATCACGCAAGCAGCATACTTTAGTGCGGCGCGGAGCTGCGTACACCCATCGGTTGCACACCTAGCGAGAAGTTGTAACTGTCGACTTTGTTCACGATATAGCTGAAATTGTTGAAAGTTAGTTCTCATCCATAGTTTCCATTATGGAATGTAGGGTTTATAATGGTGTATGTGCCTAAGGGCTATTTAACCATGATTTTAGTCACAATGCCATTTGGAGGTGCTTAGCCTTGACTACTACTGATACACAACATGATATTGTCGATATATTAATTATCGGCGGCGGCCCCGCTGGTATGTTTGCAGCCTTTTATGGCGGCATGCGCCACGCTTCGGTACGCCTGATCGAAAGTATGCCGCAGCTAGGAGGACAATTAGCTGCGTTGTATCCTGAAAAATACATCTATGATGTAGCCGGTTTTCCAAAGGTAACCGCTCAGGAGCTAGTAAATTCGCTGAAGGAACAGATGGATCACTTCCATCCTGACGTTCGCCTTGAAGAGAAGGTTATCGGCGTTAAGAAGCTCGATGAGCGTCTGTTCGAGGTTACTACGGACAAGGGCGTGCATCACTCACGTGCTATCATTATTACCGCTGGCGTAGGCGCATTTGAACCACGCCGACTTGATCTTCCGGGCGCGGCAGCATACGAGAAAGCCAATTTGCACTATTTTGTCAGCGATTTACAAAAGTTCAAAGGCCAGAAAGTGCTTATAAGCGGCGGCGGCGATTCCGCATGCGACTGGGCGCTAATGCTTGAACCGATCGCAGAGCAGGTAACACTTATTCATCGTCGCGACAAGTTCCGCGCGCATGAGCATACGGTACAGCAATTGCAAAATTCAAAGGTCCAAATTCTGACGCCAAAAGAAATCACGCATATGCATGGCGAAGGCCGGATTGAGCGTGTTACGATCGAAGACGTCAAGACAAAAGAAACGACAGACATCGATGTTGATGCCGTCATCGTAAACTTTGGCTTTGTTTCTTCTCTTGGCCCGATTTCGGAGTGGGGACTTGAGATTGAGAACGGCTCTATCGTAGTTGATTCTCGCATGGAGACCAACATTCCAGGTTTGTTTGCTGCTGGGGACATCACTACCTATCCTGGCAAATTAAAACTGATTGCCGTCGGTTTCGGTGAAGCACCTACTGCCATTAATAACGCTAAAGTTTACATTGATCCAACTGCAAAGCTGTCTCCTGGACATAGCAGCAGCATGAAGAGATAATCCTTGTTACAACTCACATAGGCAAGGAAAGAAAGGGTATCCTACTCCATATCTATATATACTGGAGGAGGATACCCTTGTTTGATGTTTGTCAACTATGCAACGGCATGATCAGTCCTTGTTGGTTATGCCCGAACTGCTTGAACCCAACCATTGATAGTGGCAAACGGGAAGATTATGATGGACCCTATGCGCCTTATCAGGTAGAAGGCCGATTGACAGCAGTGGATAAGAGCACATTCGACTCGCAACGTTCTAATGTCACAGTCTGTATGCATATCATGTACTGCGAGCATTGTCATTCAATGACAACGGTAAACGGGCTTCAATTCGATGCAAGCTCATAATGTCGCATGGCACACGCCGGTACTTTCTTAGTTGATTACCGGTAAATGTCGAACGGTCGGACGAAGGCGGCGTCTTTTCATTTCCGCGAGCAACAACGCAATGAACTCTTCGTCTAAACGCAGTCGTATTGCCTGTAGATAAGAATCTACGAGCAACTCATCGGAAAGTAAAGCCATCTTAATCACAACCTTTCCTTAGTTTTCCTTTACTGCCTCATCATATCATGCTAACGAAAAACAGAACAAGCGTTCCGTTATCCACAGGCTTCTGTGGAAATATTGTGTATATATTGTTGACAACCGTCGATTCCCCACAGCTATCAAGGCTTAAAGTGTGGATATAGTTATCAACAGTTTATTTATATTGTTAATTAATAACTAACTTTGATGAATATCCCTCTTAAAATAAATAAAATCTATCAAATCGATATTTACATACGCTAATAGAATAGATTTCTCAAAAAAAAAACCGCCCCCACTCTATTGGGGGCGTGTATTCACTTCAAAAATCCACATCTTTCCGCTGCGCTCGATCCCATAATCAAAGCCTAATTGACCAATGCCAGGATATTTAGCTTCCAAAATAGCGGTACATATTCTTGTAACGTGTCTCATCTCGTTCTTTTTAGATCGAACCCGATTACCTGATAACGATCGACGAATGCCCTGCCCAGCGGTCAGCATCGTACCGCCTTTACACAAATTTGTCACAAACAGCCCTTTGCGCGCCACACGACCAACCAAGGAGCGGAACACCCATGCCCCATTTGTTTTTACAACTTTGACCCGATAATCTATTGGGCGTCCACCAATGGTGGCCAAGCGTATTCCACGTTGTATCAGATAGGAACGTTTCTTCTTCGCTGATGACAATGAACGGAACATCGCATCAAAGCTCGAAAAGGAACGCGTGTGAGCCATGTAAGTGTAGCGATAAGTTGCTCCTTCTTTTGTAACTTTGATGACACCAGCGCCACCGCCGCCAACAACTGGTTTAATGACAACAAATCCATATTGAATTAACATCTGATGCAAATTAGAGGAGTTATACATACGTGTCGCAGGGATATAGTCTGCTACGCGTGAGTCTGACAACAGCGCTTCCGTCTTCAGCCATTTACTGGCCAGCTGCCTACCATCCATGCGCGTATCCCCTTTCTTCGTTATACCTATAAGGTACTCATAGTCCATGTCCACTTCTTGTATGATTGTCCACGGCGTTCGCCTTATTTTAATAGACTCGTATAGTTCTGCTTAAAAGGGACAGGTTTTGGCTTGTCAGTTTCTGCCGTACAATGGTATCGTATAGGTATATTCAACCAGCAGATGATCTTTAATTCTGCTGTGCCGATAGGAGAGACTAGAATGGATACAGCAAGCGTATTTCAAGTTTTATATTGGATTGCTATTATTTCAATGTCTGTTGTGCTTGTTCTTGTCAATATTGGAATTTTCGCAATCAGCTTTCGTTTTATGAAACAACGCAAATTAATACTTGGTTCAGGCGCTTGTCTGTTTTCGATCTTCTGTTTTTATTTAATCGTCTTAATGATCAATCGCACTTTTTTGTAAACCAAGCGGCCTTCGGCCCCTTCTCATTCCTTAACGTTATCTTTTAAACCTTCACGGCGCAGGAGCTCGCACCAGGAAGGTTTTTTTGCATGATTATCGGCTATGATTTGGATATGCGAGCAGGTTATTGTATAATACAGCCGTTCATTCTAGGTCTAATGTCGTCACGTCTTGAGACGGTCTACATACGGTTTTGATCGTCCCCGACCTCATTATGCTCGTTTACAAATAAGTTGCCTAGGGTTCTCCCTTCTAATAGATTTGGAGGTTATATAACAAGATGCAAATTCGTGTATTGATTGCAGATGATGATCCTAATATACTCGCACTTCTCCGATTAGTATTAGAGTCAGAGCAATATGAAGTGGTGGAAGCGCACGATGGTATTCAAGCAGCAGCAATGCTGGAGCAATCTATGATACATCTTGCTGTAATAGATGTTATGATGCCCGGTAAAAATGGACATACACTATGTGCAGAAATACGTGCGCAGTATGACATTCCTGTTATTCTATTAACTGCTCTAGGTGAGATCGAAGATAAGGAGGCTGGGTATAAAGCAGGAACAGACGACTATATGGTAAAGCCTTTTGAGCCAAAAGAACTGCTAATCCGAATGAAGGCGCTGCTGCGCCGGTATCAGCTTGTATCGGATTCCGTTATTCATTTTCCGCATACGCTAATTGATCGATCCGCTTACACCGTTTCTACTAATGGACAAATACTGACTTTGCCTCGTAAAGAGTTTGAGCTGCTCGTGCAGCTTGCAAGCTATCCCGGGCGCATTTATACGCGTGATCAGTTGCTGGATTGGATATGGGGCATCGATTATGAAGGCGACAGTCGCACCATTGATGTACATATAAAACGGCTAAGAGAGCGGCTTCATCCGTTAACTTCTGATTTTCGTATCGTTACGATACGGGGGCTCGGTTATAAGTTGGAGGCCGCCGAAGGATGAGGTCTTTATACGGTCGTATTGTGCTTTTTTCCGTTGTCATCGTAATGATCAGTTTCATTGTCGGGCTAGTTGTAGCCAATCTTGTATACGCTCATGGTCTCAAAAACCACTATGAACAGAAGATGGAGGCCGTTGGCCAGTCCATGCTCACCTTGCTTGAATCACATAATGAAAGCAGCACTGAATGGGAAGCTCAGCTGCAAACGTTATCTGAACTTGGCTATCAGCTCTATCTCGTTGATGGACAATATAACGGGACGATGTATGGGCGCCCTTTTAAAGATTTGACGCTGTCAAAAGAAGTGATTGAGTCTGTACTGTCAGGCAGCCGATACCGCGGTTTAGCGGGAGACAATTGGAATTGGTTTGTGCCTGCTGTATTTGAAAATAAACTGGATAAGGCTGTTGGTTTTCCCTTAACGTGGAACGGACAAGCTTATGCGTTATTTGCCCGACCGGACATGGTACAGCAATTACAAGAGCTTAGACAGATGCTCGCCATCTTATTTGCGACTACTTTTTTTGTCAGCTTAGTACTTATAGCGCTCAAAACACGTTACTTGGTCAGACCTCTAAATCGACTTATGCTTGCGACGGGTGAATTAGAGAAAGGCCGCTACGATATTCAGGTGGACATGGCCAGGCATGATGAGATTGGCGAGTTGGCTCGGCGCTTCACTCGAATGTCGCAAACATTAAAACAAGTGGATACGATGCGTAAGCAGTTTGTTGCAAACGTGTCACACGAGATTCAGTCCCCGCTCACCTCGATCCGCGGACTTGCGGAGCAACTTCGAGATCGCCCGCTTCCTCCTGATGAGGAACGGAGATACTTAAATATTATTGCAGAGGAGAGCGAACGGCTCTCCTCCCTGAGCAGGCAGCTGCTAACCCTTGCTGCACTCGAACGTGGAACTGAAACGCTGAAACGACAGCCATTTCGGCTGGATGAACAGCTTCGCGAGGTCATCATCCGCATGGAGCCAGCTTGGTCTGCTAAGCAGCTTGAGCTGGATCTTGAATTGGATGTCACCGAAGTGCCTGGTGACGCGGGATTGCTGCATCAGGTGTGGGCCAACATTGTTGGCAATGCGATCAAGTTCACAGATAATGAAGGCGTTATCCGTATAACATGTAATTACGAAGAGGCTGACCGTACAGTTAAAGTGTGGATACATAATACGGGTGCTGTGATTGAGGAGCACGATTTACCGCATATATTTGACCGCTTCTACAAATCGGAGGTTGCTAGCAGTCATAATCGTAGCGGTACTGGCTTAGGACTAGCCATTGCAAAACGTATAATTGAGCTCCACGACGGAAGTATCACCGTGCACAGTTCAAGTGGCCAGGGCACAAGTTTCACGGTTAAGCTACCCGTGAACGAAACTTCGCTGACCCTGTAAGCTAATTGTTTGAAGGCAGCTTGATCGCTGAGAGTACGGTTGCTGATGTGCCACCGATACACTCAGATGTGCGCACCCCCTATGGGGCTTCTAATCGCTGCCTATACGCTCGTACGAGCTCTCCCTGTATTTGTAGCTAATCGCCCCGATTGGGTCGGACGACCTATCTCGATTGAGCTTGAATTTCTCTCAGTACGGGGCAGACATCGCTCCTCGTATGTGCCCAGCTTATCGCTTCCAGCACAGGCTGGTCATCGCTGTTCTGGCTGCCACGCAGCGCGCACCTTCGCTTGCTTAAGGCGGCTTTCTCGCCTTATCGAAAGCGTTTCTCGCCTTCGCGGCACTAGTAAGGCGGACATTCCGCCTTACTTCGGCTTTCTGCCGCC
>NZ_KE384309.1:22850-147378 GCF_000425125.1 Paenibacillus taiwanensis DSM 18679 | reverse complement strand
TAAGGCGGAAATGACGCCTTACTTCGGCTTTCTGCCGCCACGCGGCGCGCTCTTTCGCTTGCATAAGGCGGCTTTCTCGCCTTATCGCGCGCGTTTTTCGCCTCCGCGGCACTAATAAGGCGGAAATGACGCCGTTGCGGGCAGCTTGCCGGAGACTTGCGGGCGGCTTACATACCTGCCGTTCTCATGCTTGGCACCTCTCGCTTTACTAGCACTTGCTCGCGTCTAGTCGCCCCTGCGTAGCGATAGGCACAAGTCGATTAGCGCCAGCAGACTATCGTCCGATTACTGCCTTGATGAATGTAACACTCCGTTCACATTCCGTTCATCTTGGCGAGATATACTTCCTTCATCAAGTTGTGAGGGGAGTTTTTCTCTTATGTTACGCATTCAAAGCGTTGCTAATGTTATCTCAACTCGTAAGCGGGCGTGGAGCATAATCGCGATCTGGCTTACCGTTATCGTATTACTAAGCGCACTTTCACCTTCATCCAAATCTTACGCCGTACAAACCGGAGAAGGCTCAGCCTTTAATGCTTCCTTGTCTGAAGAAGCTAGTCAAATACTAGCTCAGCAGTTCCCTTCAGATAATGGACTACCTGCTTTATTTGTATTTCATAGAAGTGAGGGCATGACCAAAGAAGATATACAACATGTAGCCCAATGGAGCAAATGGCTGGCGTCGGATCAGCGACCTGCAGAAGTCACAGCTACCCTGCCCTTTCATCAACTCCCAGAAGCTGCACAAAACGCCTTCTTGTCTAAAGATCGCACCACCTTGCTGTTTCATGTCAGTCTGAAGCAAGGTATGGATACAAAAGTGTTGGGCACTACTCTCGATAAGCTAACTGATCAGGCCAACAGCATAAGTTCACAAGGACTTGAACTGAATGTGACAGGGCCTGCGGGCATCGCAGCAGATACGTCTCGCTTGTTCCGCAATGCGGACTTTGTTTTAATGGCCGCCACCGTTGCACTGATCCTTGTGCTGCTTATTCTCATCTACCGTTCACCTTTATTGGCCATTTTGCCGCTCCTCATTGCGGGCGTCGTTTATCAGGGCGTAGATCGGACACTAGGTCTCTTCGGTATGAATGGCTGGATGACGATTGACCGTTCTGCAACGTCCATTATGCTGGTGCTGCTATTTGCCGTATTAACCGACTACTGCCTATTTATCTTTTCGAGATATCGCGAGGAATTAAGAGGGCATCCATCACAATTCGTTGCCATGCAGCAAGCCGTAAAAGGAGTCGCTGAAGCTATTCTGTTCAGCGGAGGAACCATTCTTATTGCCATGCTAGTTTTGTTCGGTACTGTATTTAAGCCTTATCACGCTTTTGCAGGTGTGTTCACGATCGCCATCTTATGGATGATCGCCGCAGGACTTACGTTAATACCAGCTGTATTTGCGGTGGCAGGGCGCACCAGTTTCTGGCCACTCCAAGCCAAAGTCCGCTTTGAACCCGCAAACCAGCATCAAGTAAACAATCAAGGCATTTGGTATCGTATTAGCCAAGGGATTACAAAACGTCCCCGCACAATAGCACTTGTGATGTTGATTGTGCTTGCTGCAATCGGGACTAACGCCTTTTCTATGAAATACTCCTACAATCTGCTCCATTCCTTTCCAAAGGAGATGGGCGCTCGTGTAGGCTTTGAACAAATGTCAGAAGCATATCCACCAGGACAACTGGCTCCTGTTACAGTGCTCGTAGAAGCAGCAAATAAGCCTGCTGACGCAGCAGCACTTCAAGACCTTACAACGAAACTAAAGCTAGTAGAACAAAATGTTGCCAAGCAGAAGGGGGTTTATTCCTTCTCATGGAGTAACGTACGCGGCAACGGTCCGAATAAAGATAAATTAGCATGGTCAACGGATGGCACATCATTAACAGGCCAATTAATTATAGATGGAGATCCGTATAGTGTTGAATCCATTAATCAGCTCGCTAAATGGCGCCAAGCAAGCGCTGAATGGCTGAAGGATGCTGATCTTGCTCCATCGGACTATAAGCTTCATTTTGCAGGACAGACAGCCGTACAAGCCGATGTGCAACAAATGAACAATCGTGACACGATGTTTATATTTGTAGCAATCACGATCACCTTACTTCTTATGCTTACAGCACTAACCCGTTCCATTAGCACCTCCGTCATCATGGTAGGGACGATGCTGCTATCGTATGCAACGACACTAGGTGCTAGTTGGTTTATATTCCAACAAATGCTCGGACTCGACGCGATTAGTTACCGTTTGCCTGTATATACATTGCTCTTTATGGTAGCCCTTGGCATCGACTACAGCATTATGCTTGTAACACGTATCCGAGAGGAGGCGCAGCACTACTCGTGGAAAGATGCTGTGCAGCGAGGCGTATTCAAGACAGGCGGTGTTATCTCTTCCGCAGGTGTTATTCTAGCCGCGACCTTTGGTGTGTTATCCACACAACCACTACAAGAGCTTATGTTATTTGGTGCAACGATGGTATTGGGCATTTTGCTGGATACATTTTTCATTCGCGGCATACTGCTGCCGGCTTTATTTATTGGCTTTGAAGGTTTGTTTACAAATCGTAAGCAACAGAAATCCAACCATCCTAATCGGGCACAATCATCCTAAGGAGGCATTTACTCATGAAATTAAAACAACTTTACTATACTTCGTTTTTCTATGTCATTCTCGGGCTCATCAGCGGTGTATTTTATCGAGAATATACAAAGTGGAGTGAATTTGACGGCCAGACGTTGCTAAGAGGGGTGCATACGCATGTATTAGTGCTCGGCTTTCTCTTCTTTTTGATTGTGCTAATTCTCGGCAAATTGTTTGCCGTTCACGAAGCGCGCTCGTTCAAAGCGTGGTACTACGTTTACAATCTAGGCCTGCTGTTCACCATTTCAACGATGGTCGCTCGCGGTATCGGTCAAGTGAATGAACTTACCCTAAACGGACTTAGCCACGCCGCAGGACTTGGACATACGATACTTGGGGCAGGTCTCATTTGGCTTCTCATTTTGCTTGGTAAACGTATTAAACAATAGCAGGACCTGTCGGGTTTACGATTAGTAACCCGCTCTGCCAATAAGCAGCGTCCCAAAAGTCATAGTTAAAATTTTTAATCCCCACTTTGTTATACAGCTCGGCATAAAAAAGAACCTCTTTGTCCACACTTTATACGTGGATTTGGAGGTTCTTTCGTCTATTTATAGGGATTCGTTAATTGGGATGCACCCTTTTTTGGAAGCCCGTTTTTAAAATGTATGCCTGTGCACAATTGATGATTCAAGTATCCAGCAAGCTGGGTAGAAACTTCACTGCTCAGCAGGTCAAAATGTTTGTAGAGCATCTTCCTCCATTCTTCTCTCGACCAATACGGATTAATGGTCCCGAAGAATTCAGATATCATCTGCATTCGCATACCACCGCTGCTGAGGTATTACTCGCTTGTAATTCCTTAACAAGCTCCGCCGCGATCGTCAAATGGCGTCGAAACAACTCCGCAAACTTGTTCGCAGCAGTTGGCCCATACAACGGTTTAAGCGCAGCCGCAAAATCATCGGTGTTTCGAAGGAGCCTGGCAATCGTTTCAGTTTCATCCGGCTGTCTACCAACGATACTGTTTACCACCAATCTTGTCCAGTACACATGCTGCTCCCATAAAGCTCGTAATTGTTGGTTTAACGCCACACTCGTTGGTGTCCAAACAAGTGGAACCTGCCTTAAATCATAATGATAATATCTTGGGTAGTAGTCATACATATCGAGTCATTGGCTCCTTTACCTCATTTGTACAGTACATAGACGATGTGCCATTTACGTGCAACAAATAAGGGCTAACCGACTCATGCAGCCTTACCACAGAACCTATTCATACTGACTCGTCATAAATTTTCCAATTTTAAATAAAACAGGTATCAAACCTACCAGCACTCCTGCTACTATAAGCGTTGAGAACATTACTTCCGTGAGCGTTACTTCATTGCTCGAAATAAATCGGTATAAAATCAAGCCGTTTATTGGAATATTCAAGAAAACACCCGTTAACAATCCTGGAGCGTATCTTTTTAGAAGGAAGGTTACAAGCAAGTGCGGGAAAATCGCATTCAGTAGCATCGAGCCTAAGAAGCCGGAAAGAAAATACTTAGTTAGCACAGAGTCAGGATTATAAAGATAAAAAAAGGCAGAGAGATACGCCAAAGCAGTAATACAAATAACTGCAAAATGAAATTCATTTTTCCCCACAGGTTTATGATATTTTGAAGCATAATTCGACCACGCTGGCAACCATAATGCTTCTTCTAAATTATGCAGCGTTATCGCAAATAAAAATAATATTACGAGTTCTTCCATTAACAATGCTCCTCCTCTTCAATTACTTCGTTATAATATAATTTCTTGCTCATAAAAAATGTCAACCGCTTGTTAAAAGCATGTACTTTTTAACTTGAAAACAATGTAAATAGCCTCGGCAGAACCGAGGCTATCGAGTTGCAGCATGCTGCTGTATAAGATATATATCCATTCATACGGAATTAGATTTCTTTGAAATGAAGCACAAATCCTATTCTACCTGCATTTTCAACGTCACATGTATAAACCACGCCATCTAAAGAAACAACTGCTGGCATCGTGTATTCAACAAATTCATAGGTGATTTGTTCCTTTAAACAATAGCGCTCAATTTCGTCTAAAAACGCTTGTTTATTGGCAGGTACCTGATCCAATTCAACTGTGAATCCTTTTTTTAATAGCTTCTTAACGAGTTCTTTCATCCTAGTTCCCCACTCTCGTCTTTGATGACTACTGATCCGCTTATTATACCACATTAAATAATTATTACCAATTAATGTGACCAGTCCTGATTTCCCGAATACGTCTAAGCCTGTGACTGATCTGGACTTATAAGTATGGCTGACGTTACACTCGAACATAGGTCACCGCATTATTGCGCTCGTCATTTAGGTAATCCTGTTTAATTTGCTAACCGTCGCTTAGCGAAAATGTTCCAGACATTGTTCTATTTTTTCAATTGAATGTATAGAGAACTTCTTATTTTTATAATGAATAATACCTTCATCTATGCACTGAGCGATCGAACGATTTAAGCTTCGAATGGGCGCGCAGATTTCACTTGATAAAATTTGCTTCGTAAGATTGTGTAATTCACCTATTTTATAGTGATTGTAAATACTTAATAAAATACGATCTTTAACGGTTAACAATGATAATTTTGCCGACGTATCTGAACTTAATATTAATTTTGAAGCAAGTTGTTTAATGATGTACAAATTAAAATTAAAATCCATTTTCATCCACTCATAAACGTTAGTTTTATGGACTGCGATCGTTTCACAATTTTGTTTTGCAATAACGCTGAGCGTTTTCATGTTTTCATTAAAAATTTCGATCTCCCCAAAACAACTATAGGAGTCATAAATATATAGAGAGAGCATCGTTCCCTCATAACTTTGTCTATATACCTCTGCTACCCCTACGGTAAGAATGTAAAGGTAATCATTTTGCTCATGCGGATAAATAATAAGACTTCCTTTTTTATGTTTTCTATATATAAATTGTTTCGTAATAAACGTTGGGGCATCATTTACAATAGCTTTAAAATCCACATTTCCACCTTCTTTTTACTTTTGGTCATTTGACCTATTTTCATTATAAATTGAAATATATAATAAGGCCAAATAAGAAGTGGAGGTCTTGTTATGAGGAAAATAATTATTGATACGGATACGGGTAGTGATGATGCTGTCGCGTTAATGATGGCATTAAAATCAACTGATCTTCAAGTTGAAGCCATAACAACGGTTTGTGGTAATGTCCCTGTTGAATTAGCAACTAAAAATGCACTAATGACGATCGAAGTCTCTAATAGGCAAAAGCCACCACTTTATGTTGGAGCAGATAGACCTCTAATGCGTGAATTAGTGACGGCTGTAAATGTTCATGGAGAAGACGGAATGGGGGATTGTAACTTAATCCATCCTACCTTTTATCCAGAAGATAAGCATGCCGTAGACGCTATCCTTGACATTATTGAGCGTAATCCTGGTGAAATCGAAATTTTAACTATCGGTCCTGTTACCAATATTGCCCTTGCTATTTTAAAAGCACCGGAAACGATGAAAATGGTTAAACATATATACACGATGGGCACTTCTGGCTTTGGACCTGGAAACACTACACCTGTCGCTGAATTTAATGTCTATGTTGATGCTGAGGCCTATAAGATTATGCTAAACTCAGGCATACCTACTACTATTATTGGATTTGATGTATGTCTAGGAGAAGCGGCTTTAAACAAAGACGATATGGACGTATTACTATCAAGTGGTAAGAAAGAAGCCGCATTTTCCGTTCATTGTAACCGCTCCTTGCTCGAATTTAATTTACAAAGAAGTAATGAACATATTGTTGATTTGCCAGATGCTGTGGCAATGGGTGTTTTATTATGGAATGATATCGTTCTCGAAGACAAGTTATGTTACTGTTATGTGTGTACTACAGAAGAAGCAGCCTATGGACAAGTTATAGTTAACGACGGTAGTAAGCTTGCCATATCTGATGGCTATGCAGGTCATGCTCCTAATGCAACAGTCTGCAAAACCATTGATAATCAACTATTCAAGAAACGGCTGATCGAATTATTAGTAAGTTAACAAGAAGAGATCGTTCAAATTTGTTGTCCATGCACACTTACACGATTATAAACAGGAGGATATATAGTATTCTAATTAAACAAGAACGACCTGAAGAATACAAAACAACTGAAGAAATGACTCAAAAAGCCTTTTTAAATGAGGAGTATAGTGACAAGAAAGAGCATCTCCAACAGAAATGGGTTATTCATCCGTCATTGTGTTAGGACATCAAGACTATTATCCCAAGTTTGGTTTTAAACAAGCTAGCTTATGGAACATAAAAGCTCCATTTGAAGTGCCTGACGAGGTATTTATCGCTGTAAAATTAACTGAAGGTTCTCTTGCAAATGTTCAAGGTGTCGTCCGTTATCCAAAAGCTTTTTCAGAATAAGTGCAAATGGTGTGACTAGACTTGAAAAATAAACGAGGCAGCTCTGTAAAATTAATCATTTTACAGGGACTGCCTTTGTTTGTTGCTTTATGCTTTGTTATAGCCATCATAAGAGCTTATATATCGATTGCTAGCAGCCCCTATGCCAACGATAAAGAGCAGAACGGTTGAGCCAACCAATATGAACAGTGGAGTTGTCCAACTATTCGTCACGTCGTGTAGAAAACCAAAAAAGAGGGGACCCGTTGCCGCTAGCAAGTACCCGACTGATTGAGCCATTCCAGACAATTCGGCGGCATGGTGAGCATTTTCTGTCCGCAAACTGAAAAACATCATTGCTAGCCCAAAAGCAATACCACCCCCGCTTCCTATTAGTATGATCCATAACACGATTAAATTAGAACTTCCATAAAGTAATCCAAGAATTCCAATTAAAAATAACATAAACATAGCGACTACGAGCAGACGTTGATTGGACATCCGCTCAGAAATGACAGGTATAATAAAAGTAAAGGGCAACAAGGATAATTGCAAAATGGAGAGTACCCAGCCCGATTGATCCGAACCAATACCCTGGCTTTTTAAAATTTCAGGTAACCACGTAATAAGTACATAAAAAATCATAGACTGCAATCCCATAAACAACGTTACTTGCCACGCTAAAGGAGAACGCCACATATTTACCTGCTGATTGTCACTAACCTCTTCTCCAGCAGATTTTACCCCATTACGTCGTTTGATTTGAGGTAGCCATACTAAAATGGAAATGAAAGATAAAATACCCCATAGACCTAATGCCCCCTGCCATCCATATCCCAATCCAATCGCAATCGGAATACTAATACCAGAAGCGATGGCTCCCATTAAGTTGCTTGAGATTGTATACACCCCTGTCATCGTGCCTATGCGTTTGGGGAATTGTTGTTTAATAAGGCTAGGCAGCAGTACATTTAAGACGGCAATAGCGATTCCAATAATAGAAGTGCCCACAAACAAATAAGCAGCTCCTGCTAAGGAACGTAAAATAATTCCCATTGTGAGAACGACAAGGGCTGCCACGAGTACGACTTCTATACCAAATTTCCTTCCTAACTTAGGTGCAAAGGGCGAAAAAAATGCAAAAGCTAATAGAGGAATGGTGCTAATCATTCCAGCTGCTGCATTGGACATATTTAAATGATCTCGAATAAGACCCACTAATGGCCCTACTGAGGTAATAGCCGCACGTTGATTAATGGCAACAAAAATAACGGCTGCAACCATTAGCCACGTCACGGATTGACTAACCACTTTTGAGATTGATTTTTGATCCGTTTTGGTAAATTGACTTAATACCTTCACGAGGCAGCCTCCTTCAACATACACTTTTTAATGAATTTATAGTCTTGTACTTGTATAACAGCATCTAATCGTACAAGTGATTAGCTTCTCTATTCAGCCTAATTTAGTATATTATAATTTATTAATTTATAATAAAGTATACTATAATATATTTTTTATAGTTCGTCCATTCCTTTTTAACCCCTATGATGTACCGTTTTCCGTCGAATCAAAAAAACAAGGAATAACTCACTATCCCCACCCAGGGATAATAAAGAGTTATTCCTTGTTTTTTGAACATCTATAGGGTAAAAATATCGCTTATTACAGACTGTATTTTAACAATATATGGAGAACCGCAACGTCATTAGAATTATTTATATACGAATGTGTGCAATCTGCATGAAAACTAATAGAATCATACTGGTTTAATGTATATAAGGTCTCATTCACTTTTATTGATATTGCCCCTGTCATCACGGTCGTAAATTCCACCGTGTTAGGATGGTGTTTTTCTGTTTGGTACGAGCTGTTTGGTTGGATGTAGGCTCGGAACATCTCCATCTCATCACTAGTATTTTGAAAAATCGGCTCAAAAACACAAGTAGGTTGATCCCCTGGAATTTTTAATCCGACCCCTGCTTGAGATATGTTAACACTGCTTTTTGTTGAAAATAATGCCATCAGAGGGATAGATAATCCTTTTGAGATTTTCCACAACATGCCCAGTGTCGGATTTGTTTCTCCACGTTCTATGTTCCCTAGTGTTAGTTTGCTCACTCCAGCTAATTCAGATAACTCTTCAAGACTTAATTTTTTTTCTTTCCGATGCTTTTTCATTATTGCACCAACTTGTAAAACCACTTGTTTTGGATCATCGATATCCATTTGATTTATTACCCCCGTTCTAAACCTATATATTAGTGTATTATAATATATATTTTTGCCAACAAAAGAGTAGCAAACCATATATTTTTGTAATGAGACTTAATATTGTCATACCTTTAGCCTACAATCTATTGAAGGTGGCGGGCCTATGACTCGCTGCATTGTTGAAAAACGACAGAGCCAAAAAAAGTCGGACGGAATACATTACGTATTTCCGACCAACTTTTATTTTAGGTACTTATAGGAGATCACCTTTCTCGTGTGATTTACGATCAGTCACGCCTAAATACTCCTTTAATCCGTCTTGAAGTATCCGTGAAAAGTTTACGTTTGCTTCCTCAGCAGCATCATTAAGCCATTTCGGAATGGTTAATGTTTTTTTCGTTGCCTTCTCTGCCATATGATCACGGAACGGTGGCATCCAGACTTCGATGAGTACCACGGATTGATTAGACTCTAGTTTGATGTCAACAGTGCGTGAGGCTGTCGGAATCTCGTCTCTATCCTCTTCCATACCGTAAAGGTGCAGCGCTAGGCATTCTTTCGCCATGCTAAACGCTTCTTCCTGGTTCGCACCGAATGTCAGTGCTCCTGCGAGATCGGGAAACTCAACGGAAATACCGTCTTCAGCATAATTGAATAACGCTGGATAGATGTACAACATAAATAAAAAGCCTCTGGACGGTTAATTTCAACAAATTAACCGTCCAGAGACGTAATTCACAACTCATTATGACGTGATTATGGATTGAGTACTTTCATAATTAGGAATTGAATACACTCAATTCCCCCGCAATCCGCAACTATCAAACACCCATGCGCATGGTTAGTGATCTGCTATCGAAGAGATCACGATACCCAAAACCGGCATAAGTTCCACGTTTAGTCGTCACATTTCTCCGCTTTACCTTCGGCAACTGCTGTACGGAACGAAGAGCCGCAGCCACATGTCGCTACTGCATTCGGATTTTCGATGGTAAATCCTCCAGACATGCCGGACTCCTTATAATCAATCTCCAAGCCGGTCAGATGCGGAATGCTCTCTTTATCCACAACGACTTTCATGCCATGAGACTCCAAATGAACGTCATCACCCGTCTCCTCATCGTCAAAGCCCATACCGTAAGAGAAACCGCTGCAACCGCCCGGACGAACGCCGACACGCAAAAACATATTCGGGTTCTCTTCCTGTGCTAACATTTCTTTTATCTTCTCAATCGCCAATTCGCTAATTGTGATCATGATAACATCCCTCCTTCTATTTCTAAGTATAACCATCCTCTTCTGAACGCACAAGTGAACATAGCGGTTGGAAAATGATGTCGAATGTCTCCCCCAGACATATTGCCCCCTTTTAAAGGCAAGGGTATAATGGAACTGACATAATATTAATGCTGTTATCTTAAATAATGTGATTCGTTTCACTGCAACCTCCGACGGAAGCATCCGCCGCGGAGTTTTTTTTCGGGCATTTCGTCCTACAGGGTATGGATGAAAATACATGTCAAAGTGTAATGTGACCACAGCTTGAGCTAACATCATTCGTTCGTGGCAAGAACTGAACGTGAAGGAGGTACGTCGATGACGACAGCATGGACACGTCATGCGGATGCCCGCATGGCCGATATTGCCGACAAAGTTGAACGTGGAGAACGTCTCACTTTGGAAGATGGCGTATATTTGTATCAATCAGATGACATTTTGACAATTGGTCAATTGGCTAACTTGGTCAATATGCGTAAGAACGGTAAAAATGTTTATTTTATCGAAAACATGTCCCTTTATTTTACAAACGTTTGTGAGGCACGTTGTGCTTTCTGCAACTTCCGTAAAGATGAGGGAGAAGACGGGGCTTACACCTTGACTGGTGATGAAATGATTGCTTATGTCGATCAACATATTCACCCTGGTGTACAGGAGTTCCACATCGTTGGCGGGCACAATCCTAATGTGCCGTTTCAATATTATGTGGACTCGCTGCGTGCGCTGAAAGAGCGTTATCCGAACGTTACGCTGAAAGCTTATACCGCAGCAGAAATCGACTTTTTTACCCGCATTAGCGGATTAAGTATTGAAGAGGTGCTGCATCAATTACGGGCAGCTGGCCTGCAGTCGCTGACGGGCGGAGGCGCCGAAATTTTATCTGATGAATACCGCAAAAAGATGCGTGTTGAAAAGGCAGGGGTTGAACGTTATTTAGAAGTTCACCGAACTGCGCACAATATGGGCATGCAGACGCATACTACGATGCTGTATGGCGCCATCGAGTCCCATGAGGACCGCATACGCCACATGATGAGCGTTCGCGAGCTGCAAGACGAAACTAACGGTTTCCTTGTATTCATACCGTTATCCATGCAGCCTAAGAGCCCTAAGGCGAGCATCAAGCGCCGTAATTCTGCGTACGAGGACTTGAAAACTATCGCGATCAGCCGCCTCATGCTGGATAACATCCAGCATATTAAAGCATATTTTATTAATATCGGCACACAATTGACCCAGCTTGCCTTAACGTATGGTGCTTCTGATGTACATGGCACATTAGTGAAGGAACGTATTAGCCATGCGGCAGGTGCGCTTACACCAGAAGGACTGACTCGTGACGAGCTAGTCTGGCTGATTCAAGGCGCTGGACGCACAGCTATAGAACGTGACACGTTTTATAATCCGATCAAGATTTACGAATAAATAGCCGCTCCAGCTTGAATGTGATTAAAGATTTATCGTTACACCAAATATAGATAGAGATAAATAGAAGACAAGCTATCCAGAGTGTGTCATACACCTTAGCTGCGACAAACGGAAATGCGAGTGGAGCCGTACTCTTTACAAGTCCGGATGGAAGGGACAATTTTTTATTTCGGCATCATGGGAGGAAATCCGATAATGAAACGTTTTGTTGTATGTGGTGGAGGATACGGCGGTCTTGCTTTAATCGAACGACTGTTAGGAGGAGGACTTCCTGCAGACGTGGAAATCGTGTTGATTGATCGCATGCCGTACCAAGGTTTAAAGACGGAATACTACGCTTTAGCCGCGGGCGCTGTATCCGATATCGACATTCGAGTGGCATTCCCTAAGGACCCTCGCGTTCACATTCGATATGGCGACATCACACGCATCGACTTGGAAGCCAAGCTTGTCTATTTACATGAGGATGAACCACTATCTTACGATCAGCTTGCCATAGCGCTCGGTTGTACAGACCGTTATCACGGCATACCAGGCACTGAACAATATGGCAACAGTATTCAATCGCTGTCAAGCACCAGAAAGACGTATCAGCTATTAAACGACGTTAAACCTTATGGCCAAATTAGCATCGTTGGCGGTGGCTTAAGCGGAGTGGAGATGGCTGCGGAGCTGCGTGAAAGCCGTCCAGATTTGAATATTCGTATTTTGGATCGAGGTTCCAGAGTTCTGTCCCCTTTTCCAGAGAAACTGTCGCAATTCGTGTCAGGTTGGTTCACAGAGCATGATGTGGAGCTTCGTTCTTTCATTAACGTAACACGTCTGGATCAAGGGGTTATCTACAACCAACGCGAGCATGACGTAGAAGAAATTGAGTCAGCCGTTACCGTTTGGACCGCAGGTATTCAGCCGGTTCAAGTAGTACAGAATCTCCATGTGCAAAAAGATCCACAAGGGCGCGTGAAGATCAACGAATATCATCAAATTCCGGAATACCCAGAAGTTTACGTAGTTGGCGACTGTGCCAGTTTACCCTACTCACCTAGCGCCCAAGCAGCCGGAGCACAAGGTGAACAAATTGCTGATGTAGTGCTAGCACTCTGGAAAGGTGAAGCCCCTAGGCTTGGACGTATTAAGCTCAAAGGTGTACTCGGATCACTGGGCAAGAAATCGGGATTTGGTATGTTAGGCAAAAGACCGATGGTTGGTTATGTGCCACGTGCCATCAAAAGTGGCGTGCTTTGGATATCGAAGCATCACTTTGGATAATAGTTAGACAGAACAGCACAATGGGATCAGTTTGATATCAATCGATATCAAACTGATCCCATTGCTGTACTTCCTCAATCTTTTTCATAATGCTATCATATAAGGCATCCGCTGTCTCAGCAGCTACAATGTCCCCATTCACATAGGCAAATGGGAACAGGTAACATTCACCACAGTTGCCCAAGCAGCCGTACTCAATGACGTCATACTCGGGATTCTGCTCCAACCGCTGCATAATGGCGTCTGTGCCGTGATGCATGTTGTTCACGCAGAACTCGACAATCGGCCTCATTGACAATTCCCCCAGTTTTAGCTTGTATCTTTGAATTCGAATAGCTTTATAATATAATAAAAGTAGTCTTGATGAAAGGAGTTGGCACAAATGAGCGAAACTACAGCTAACGGCATGTATGACGAAGTGCTGGAAGTGTTGGATAAACTTCGTCCGTTCTTGCAGCGTGATGGCGGTGACGTTGAATTGGTGGATGTGGAAGACGGCATCGTTAAGCTTCGCCTGATGGGCGCTTGCGGCAGCTGCCCAAGCTCCACAATTACACTGAAAGCGGGTATCGAACGCGCTTTGGTGGAAGAAGTAGATGGCGTTAAGGAAGTTGTTCAAGTATTCTAATTATGTATGCTTGATCGTGGAACTGTCTAACAAGTCGTACTGACTTGCGGCAGTTCCTTTTCTTCTTTATACAGGATAAACAGAAGCCATTTCCAAGTGTTCACACGATACGAGAACAATCGGATACGCACACAACGGGGCCTCAATCGCTACTGCAAAGTGATTCGAGGCCCTTATATCAAAACAATCAATGCGACATGAAACACTGCCCGCTATGTACGCTGTGCCAAAAGAATATCTAACGTATGCTGTAGTAGCGAGTAATCTCCCCACGTACCATGCCCGGGAATAACAAATTTAGCCTCATTAAAGGTTGTCATTAATTGACGCACAGCATCAGGCCATTGTGTGACATACGCCTCATCCGTCTTCCTTAGCTTAGTTACATCCGAGCCGAGCACGACACATCCTGCATACAAAGTCTTGGTTTGTGGAAGCCATACAACCAAGTTATCTATTGTATGACCTGCTCCTGGATAATACGTTTCAAATGCTGTCCCCCCCACTTGAAATTTAGGATTGTCGTCCAATACGCCCGCTGGCTCTGGAAAGCCTTGTTTCATTGCTAGGCGTGCCGTCAAAGATGAGCTCTGCACTTCAATACCTTCGTCTAACAAAGTCTGAATCCCACCAATTCGATCCAGATGGGCATGAGTGATCACGGCTAGCACGACCTGCTGTTGGATGTGCTGTTTGATCATCGCCATCACTTCCTGCATAAGCGTATCATCCCACGCTGTGTCTAGCAGCACTAAGCCTGCTTCTGTGGACACAATTAGTCCGTTAGCAGGCACTTGCTGATCTCCGAAGTCTTTATATGTCGTCTGCATCCACAGTTTATCACTGAGCTGCTTCAATTCAACTGTATTACTTTTATTGGTAAAGGTTTTGGAAGCAGCAACTACAACCGGCTGTTCGACCTTAATTTCCGTCGTTGTTCCTTTTGGCTTCAGCTGCATGCCTGCTGCCTGAGAACACCCCGCAGTCAATAGGCTTAATACCAACACAGCTGCTCCTAAGGCTAGTTGTCTTCTATCCCCAGATTTCTTTTTCATTGGATTACTCTCTCCTTATCTCTATGCCTACCTCCTAGTTGTATCCCAAATTTGCCTTACATTCCATAGTAGTTCCCTCACAACTCCATCACAGTATGACCACTCACGCAAATAGATCTATTTTTACAATTTTTCCATAGTTCCATCCTTTTTTTTGAAAGCTATATATTTTTTTAATAATTTACACTTATACTTAAGAGATCTAATCAGTATAAAAGCTTACATAAGGAGTGTCCGAACAAAATGAAGCACCAAGCATGTTTAGTGGTTCGTAAAGGCGAACCCTTCTTATCTTATGAAGCCATTCCTTTATTACAAGAATATACCGTTATGGGTCGCCAAGGTTCACAGGGGCAGCCTGACATAGCCTTTCACAACGCGTTTGTGTCACGCCAGCATGCTTCCATATTCAAACGAAATCATCAATACTATATAGCTGATCTGGGAAGTAAACATGGTACTGAAGTACAGGGTATTGAGTTGAGCCCCCACGTTCCTGTACTGCTCCGTGAAGCCGACTCTATTTCTTTAGCAAAAGGCATGGTAGAACTTGAATTTACACACGTTGTACCTGACTTCACGTTAGAATTTGAACCTTTACGCACGGCTGAACTGTCACCCGCCGCACCACCCGCTGTGGATCATTTTCTGCTAGATGTAGACAGACAGTTCTGCATGGTACGCGGGGAAGAAGTGAGCTTGTCGGTAAAAGAGTGGGCGCTGCTAGACTTGCTGTATCAACATAAGACGATGTTTGTTTCGAACAAAGATATTATGTGTCATGTCTGGCCCGAGCGTCATACCAATGGCGTATACGATGTCGGCTTGGATGAAATCAACTCGCTTGTGTATCGCATTCGCAAAAAGCTGAAACAACAAGCAAACATCCGCACGGTACGTGGAAGCGGCTACGTATTAGAAGAGAGCAATCCCTTATGAAGAGAGGCTGAATTGCCGAGCGATTAAATGACACGCGAATACTTTTACACAGCATAGCAGCGCGTAGTGGTATCGTAGTGGTATCGATTCATTTCAGGATAGATGACCTTTGAGATTATTTCACGCAAAGGCCATCTATCCTCCTAACAAGCAAAGGTATCCTATTCAAATGAATAAGGATACCTTTGCTTGTTAGATGCGGGACATGTTTGCCAGAGAAAGCAGCGCAGCAACATTACGGGCTGTCCGCTCCATATTTACAGCCGCATCTCGCAACGCTTCGTCCAGTGTACATACGCCAGGCACAATCGTAAACAACATATCAATGCCGTGCTCGTGCACGATTTCACTGCCTGTACCAAGGGAACCTGCCAGCGCGATCACTGGTATATGTAACCCCCTTGCTATCTTGGCTACACCAATCGGTGTCTTGCCAAAAGCAGTTTGGCTGTCGATGCGCCCTTCCCCCGTAATAACGAAGTCAGCGCCACGCATACTCTCTGCCAAGCCTGTTGCCTCTATGACGATATCTACACCGCGCTTTAATTCGGCATTCAGGAAGGCGACCACACCTGCGCCAAGACCTCCCGCTGCACCTGCACCTGCCATATCCGCTACTGATTTGCCTATATCATTTCTGATTATGGCGGCAAGATGAGTCAAGTTGGCATCCAATTGCTTGATCATCTCTGCTGTAGCTCCTTTTTGCGGGCCGAACACAGCTGAGGCACCTCGTTCCCCAACTAGCGGATTATCGACATCACAAGCCGCAACAAACGTCATCTTTGCCAGTCTTTCATCTGCCTGACTGCTGTCGATGCTTGCAATCTCGCCCAGCGAACCGCCTCCCGCATCAATTTCTGACCCGTCATGTCGCAAAAATCGGAAGCCTAATGCTTCGGCCATCCCTACGCCACCGTCATTTGTTGCGCTTCCCCCCAATCCAAGCATAATGGATTGAACGCCTTTGTTCATCGCATGCACTATAAGTTCCCCCGTGCCGCGTGAAGTTGTCTTTAGCGGATTACGCTCTGATGCTGGCACAAGACCAATCCCTGAAGCAGCAGCCATTTCAATGATAGCCGTCGTTCCGTTTCCAAGCACACCATAAAATGCGCTTACAGGGTTCCCTAACGGGCCTGTCACCTGCACGTTCTCGATCCGTCCACCTGTCGCATCCACGAGTGATTGAACCGTCCCCTCGCCGCCATCTGCCATCGGTACTTTAATTATATCGGCATCAGGAAATACGCTGCGCACGCCTCTTTCAATCGCCTCGCATGCTTGTAACGCAGTCAGGCTTTCCTTAAATGAATCCGGAGCAATAACAAATTTCATTCTCCCCACTCCTTTACCCTGCTCATTCTATTCTATACGTTCTGCCCAGACTGATTTTCAGTCAGTTATCTTTACAAAAACCAGCCCAACACACCAAAGACAAGAGTAGAAACACCGGCAAGCACTAGTCCTACTAAGGTCTCATACGGAATCAAGCGCAAACGCTCCTTCATCTGCATGTTAACACTGCCGCCCGTTGCATGGAAGAAGCTGCCGTGCGGCATGTGGTCAAATACTGTTGCACCTGCATGAATCATCGCTGCCGCACCTAGAGAAGCTACACCTAGCTCCATAATAGTTGAGCCAAACACAGAGCTTGCCACAGCTGTGCCGGCCGTTGTGGATGCCGTCGCGAGTGACATTAGTGCGCCACTAATCGGTGCCAGTAAATAGGCCGGCAGCCCAGAAGCAGTTAACGCATCAATGATGACATCTTTTAGTTGTGAGTTAGCGATATTCCCTGCTAAAGTTCCTGTCCCTAACAGCATAACCGCTACGCCTGTCATTTTACTAAGACCCGAGATCGCATAGTTGTTCAAATGCTTCAATCGTCCCATCACAAGCGCTCCTGCAATGCCTCCAACCGGAAGCGCTACAATCGGATCAACTACAATGCCAAATAAAGGACGAAGCGACAGCAGCACAATCGCTACGAGCGGAGCGAATATGGCAGCCCCAAAACTCGGAAGCTCCTGCTCCCCCTGATGCACGGCTGTGTTCGGCTCCACCATACTTCCTTTATGAGTAAGCTTCTTGGCTAGAAAATAAGTGACTGCAAGACCAACAAGGGCAGGAATTATGCCTGCTGCCATAACGGAAGTCAGCGATACATGAAATGCATCTGCTGCTGATATCGCATTTGGATTGGGCGACATGATATTACCTGCTTTGCCGCCACCAATCATCGCAAGCAGTATCGCCATCTTTGACAAATGGGCCCGCTGTGCGATTGCAATCGCAATAGGTGCCACCGTGATAACAGCTACGTCGATAAATACGCCAACTGCTGTAAGCACCATAGTCGCAAAGGCCAACGCAAGCAGCGCTCGAGTTTCTCCTACTTTTTTTACTAGCGTTTCCGCTATCGTTTTTGCGCCACCAGATTCAATCAGTACACCTGCAAGCACTCCTGCCGCGAGAATTCGCAACACAGCAGGAATAATGTTCTTCGCCCCGTCCATCATCAAATTGACGGTATCCATCATCCCTATTCCGCCGACTAATCCTCCAACAAAAGCACCAATCATCATGCCATATGCTGGCGGAACTTTACGTAAAATGAGTGCAATCGCCACGATTAATGCGACCAATGCGCCAATAACGCTTACAGAAGCAGTCATATGTCGTTCCTCCCCAGATGTAGTTTTATTATGATTACGTGTTCCTTCTTAAATAGGATGAGCTCATACCCCTACTATAATGCTAATTTGTAAGCGCTTCATTGGGCGGATAAATAAATATTTAGCTCGCTACAGCTCCGTTTTTTGTGCAACTGAACAAACCAAAAAGGGCTTCCACTAGGAAGCCCTGCCCTAACAATAGTGAACAAGTAGATTGGTTGCTCTTGTGCGGCTATTCCCGATTTAACCCCTTAGCTGCATACAACAAGCGGGCATGCATCAGCATATACAAATCGGTGTAATTGCGAGGATCTTTGCCTGTTATTTCCGCAATACGCTGCAAACGATAACGGAGCGTATTACGATGAATGACTAGACTAGCCGCTATTCTGTTCGTTTCACCACTGTTCGCATAATATACTTCAAGTGTTTGCCGCAGCTCGCCGCTGCGATCCTCATCGATAAAGCGGCCCCATAACTCGATCAGCGCGTCTGTCATCCAATTACGCTTCAGTTTTACCGTTAATACCTCGAGCGGCATATCTACCGCATAATATACCGTCTGCTCTGGACGAGCAGCCCTTCCGGCAAGCATTGCGTCTCGCGCCGCTTGGAATGAGGCTATCATCCCTTCTATGCCCGCAAAAGGCACACCGACCGCAAGCCGCAACGGAATGATTTGTCTCGCGTTCAGCCACTCTTGAATCTGCTTTATACCTTCGGATATATCCCGATTTAGGATGCCGAGGTCACGCTCGTTAATAAACAACACAACCTGTTCTGAATTTCGAATCGTAATCAAGCGTATAGCAGGTCGTCCTTCGAGTAGACCAACCACACGCTTCAGCGTATCCAACGATTCCCCATGCTCCGCCTCCGCAAGCTCAATAATACAAGCCGTGTGCGGCACGTCCGTGTTAAAACCGATACGCTGCGCCTGAGCACGCAGGCTCGGCGTATCCTTCTCATTAGCACTAATAACCGAAAGTAGGAAATCTGCCCGCATTCGCTTATCCCACTGCGCTTGCTCCATCAAATACATTTGCTCCAAATACATCTCGGCCGTCATTTTTACCAATTCGCCGTATTTGGTCACTTCCTTTGGGTCACCTGTTATGCCGATAACACCTACGATCTCATCTTGAAACTCAATTACCAGATTGGTCCCCGGCAGAACCCCTTGCAGCTTGGCCGCACTAGCCTCATCTATCTCAAATCGCCCACGACGCTTGATTGCTAGTAGTGCCCCTTCATGTGCCTTGCCAATGCGCATATGGTCCCCTGATCCAATAATTCGGCCCTCTTCGTCCATGACATTTACGTTGTATCCAATAACACCCATCGTACGGCGAACGATATCCTGAGCGAGCTCCCTCGTTATCCCTCTCATGCTGTCATCACTCCTCTGCATCATGAATCGCTGCCGAACGTTACCAAGTTAACCTGTTATGATCCATTCTAGTTATAGCCCCTTGGCAGAAGTGACACGAGCTCGCTTTAACGTTATAATTGCTTGGCAATTATAGGTCGAATCGGGTCCAACCCGCCAGATACATCCATCATGTTGCCCGTAATAAAATCAGATTTATCCTCACACAAAAATTGGATGACGCGGGCAATGTCTTCACCTGATCCGGGCCTTCCCCGAGGTGATTCGGTATCGTCACGACCAGCTACTTCTGCTATCGTGCGTTCCTTATCCTCCCCCCTGATGTCTCCAGGACAGATCATATTAACAGTAATTCCATACGGAGCCTCCTCTACCGCGAGTGTCTTTGTGAACGAAACAAGGCCCACTTTAGAAGCTGCATAAACAGCACGATGCGGCCAAGCCCGCGCTTCTGCGGCGTGTCCGAAGCCATAATGGATGATACGGCCCCATCCTCTCTCACGCATTGAAGGTAATACAAGATGATCTAACAAAATGACACCGGTTAAATTCCCATTTAACAAATACATAATTTCTTCTTCTGAGTATGAAGCAAATCGTTTGCGCTCACGTATAAAAGGACCTGCATTATTAATGACTATATCAGGTGCGCGAAGCTCTGACTCCATCGTATATACAAGCCGCTTCACATCATCCATTCGTGAAATGTCAGCTTGAATCGCAATGCACTGAACACCCTTTGCTTCTATTTCACACTTAAGCTCCAATGCCTGCTCTGCACTATGTACGTAATTTAAGATGATATCACAACCCGTATCGGCCAATGTAAGGGCCGTCATCTTGCCTAGGCCTTTGGCGCTTCCTGTAATAAGCGCGGCCTTCCGCTGTTGTTCCACGTCATGTACCTCCTTTGGCGCTGCAACAGTAATCCTTCTAAAGTATAAAATATTTGCCAAAGGAGAACAACAGACCGAAATGTTGAATCTGCCAATAAAAAAATCCCTGACACCTTTAAGAAGGGTCAGGGCATGATTAGGAGGAAATCTACGGAAAATTCAGATTAGAACGCTGGAACGATAGCTCCATTGTACTTCTCTTCGATAAATGTTTTTACATCATCCGATTGCAAAGCAGCCAACAGTTTCTTAATACCGTCGCTGTCTTTGTTGTCTTCACGGGATGTCAGGATGTTCGCATATGGAGAATCCTTGTCTTCCAGGAAAAGCGCATCCTTCGTCGGGTTTAATTTGGCTTCAAGCGCATAGTTTGTGTTGATAAGCGCCAAATCCACTTCTTCCAGAACACGCGGAAGCATTGCTGCTTCCAGCTCTTTCACCTGCAAGTTTTTCGGGTTCTCAACGATATCACGCACAGTTGCTGCAAGGCCAGCGCCTTCTTTCAACTTCACGATGCCTTGTTTCTCAAGCAGCAAGAGCGCGCGGCCGCCATTTGTCGCATCGTTAGGGATCGCTACAGTAGCGCCATCCGCTAATTCATCAACAGACTTGATCTTCTTGGAATATCCACCAAACGGTTCAACGTGAACGTTGCCTACCGATACGAGCATCAAGCCAGCCTTTTGATTTTGATCATCCATATAAGGTTTATGTTGGAAGAAGTTCGCATCAAGCTGCTTCTCGTTTAATTGTACATTGGGTTGTACATAGTCTGTAAATTCTTTAATTTCAAGCTCGATGCCTTGTTCTTTTAATTTAGGAGCAATATGCTTTAAAATTTCTGCATGTGGAACCGGTGTAGCACCAACAACCAATTTGGTCGTTTCGGCTGCGGAACCCCCACCGTTGCCTGCTGTCTCCGCGTTATTTTCTGCGGTTTTGCCGCCGCAAGCGGTCAACATAGCCACCACACCAATCAGTGTTAATACGAGTGTAAGTTTTTTGAAGTTTTTCATTTTTATTTTCTCTCCCTTCCAAAATAAACCCTTGTGATTTGTTGGTGACTGACCTATGAGGCTGTCATCTATATGAAGCCAAGATAGAGCATGCTTCCTTACTTACGAGTGTAGCGGCGAACGAACCGATCGCCGATCCATTGCAAAATTTGTACCATTACAATCATAACCGCAATCGCAATGATCATAACACTGGTCTCATACCGTTGGTAACCATATCGAATCGCCAAGTCCCCAAGACCGCCTCCGCCTACAAGGCCGGACATTGCGGTGTAGGAAATGAGGGTAACCGCCGTTATGGTCGTGCCCGCAATCAAGCCAGGCATTGCTTCTGGCAGTAACACCTTGCGGACGATTTGCCAAGTTGAGGCCCCCATTGCTTGTGCGGCCTCAATAACCCCACGATCTACTTCACGAAGTGAAGTTTCGACGAGTCGCGCAAAAAACGGCGCGGCTGCGATAACCAAAGCAGGGATGGCTCCCTTTACACCGATCGTTGTCCCAATCAGCACCTTCGTAAACGGCAATATCGCAATCATCAAGATGACAAATGGAACCGATCTCAGCACGTTTACAATAAGTGATAATAAGCTGTACATTACTTTGACTGCCCAATGACTGGATTTACCGGACAAAAAGAGGAGCACACCTAATGGCAAACCGATGATAAACGTAAACAGTACCGAGAATCCGAGCATGTTCAGCGTGTCCAGTGATGCCTGAGACACCTCACTCCAGTTTACTTCACTAAAATCAATCCCGAATACCATTACGCAATCACCTCCACATCTAGTCCCAGCTTCACCAAAGCTTCAAGTGCCGCCTGCAAAGTTGTGGCTTCTCCATCTAAACGTACAACCAATTGCCCATAAGGTGTATCCTTCATACGGGAAATCGTACCTTGTAAAATGGCAAATTCAATGCCCGCCTCTGATAGCACACGGTGCAAAACGGGCTGATAAGTAACGTCGCCCAAGTAATTAATCTTCACAACACGTGAGCTGTCACCCGCCTGCGTTTTAAACGATGTCCACGGCTGCAACTCTTCATGATGGCTCTCTTCAAGAATAAACTCTTTTGTGACCGGATGCTGCGGCTTCAAAAATACATCTACTACAGGACCCTGCTCAACAATTTTGCCGCCATGTATAACGCCAACGCGGTCACAGATCGACTGGATCACATGCATTTCATGGGTAATCAGTACAATTGTGATGCCAAGGTTGCGGTTAATTTGAAGCAATAGCTCCAAGATGGAATTGGTTGTCTGTGGATCAAGCGCAGACGTTGCTTCGTCACATAACAGCACCTTCGGATCATTGGCGAGTGCTCTTGCAATCCCAACTCGCTGCTTTTGCCCACCTGACAATTGAGCCGGATATTTATCTCGATGCTCCTCCAGACCGACCAGCCGCATCAATTCATTGACTTTGGCCTTTACCTTATCGGCTGGCGTCTTATGCAGGCGCAGTGGAAACGCAATATTATCAAATACCGTTGCAGAAGACAGCAAATTAAAATGCTGAAAGATCATGCCAATCTTGCTGCGCTGCTTTTGCAGCTCTTTGTTAGACAACTCCGTCATTTCAACGCCGTCAATAAGCACGGAACCTGATGTAGGCCGTTCCAGCAAATTAATGCTGCGAAGCAAAGTGCTCTTGCCTGCGCCAGAATGACCGATGATTCCGAACACCTCACCTGCTGGCACATGCAAATCAATATGTTCTAAGGCGAGCATGCCTGCGCTTGATTTGCCTTGTGCAGGATATCGCTTGGATAATTGTTTAATCTCAATCAAAACTTGTGACACCATCCTTCCGACTTACTTTAGGATGCACTTCTTTCACATTTTAACCTCGGGTTAAATCGGGAAGATTACATCACGCCATAAATCTTATCTTGATATACAACTCACAACTCATATTCAACATATTTACAACTTACAACTTTTCACTTTAAAGCCAATCTTGTTATACATAACAAGAGCCCCCTCTTGGCAGATGCCAAAAGGGGGCTCTCGAAAATCATATCGCCGAATGGCGCGGATGAGTCGAAGTCTCCCTTTCCTCATCTGCCAAAGCAATTACGCTTTGAAGGAATTAGCACCTTGATCATTATGCAAGCATGCTTGTCGCGATATTCATTCGCGAACATAAGCACTACCGGGCTTGCATAATCGGTTGCCGGGCTTCATCGGGCCTGTCCCTCCGCCTCTCTTGATAAGAAAATGGTTATGAAGTTAATTCAGAGTATATAGCAGGGGATTAACCTTGTCAACACCCAGTTATTTGCTTTCGTTACCATTTTTCATACGCAGTAAATGTGTAAAAATAGTAATTAAGACCTGACAAACCGCTTCATATCCATCTTTTAGGTCATTAACATTTGCCTGAATGTTCTCAAGCCTTACTTTATCATTAAGGCTGCGATGACGCTGCCACAAATCATCCTGCATTTCAGCGTTCATATGATGAATCTCCGTATTGCGACGTTTGCGCAAGCGCTGCAAAGAGTCTTTATGGGCGTCCTTTACTTGCATCAGTTGCCTCGTCAAGGCAGGTGTTGAATTTAAATAATTCATTTGCCTCAACACAGTAAAAAACGAAAACCGGTTCTTCACCTTCCCTGTTTCCAACTGCAAAGCTTCATTTAGCAAGGTGCCCACTTTATCAAGCACCGAAAACAACCGAATAAACCCATTTTTATAAAAATAGACATGACGATAATAATTATCCAGTTCTTCTTCGTTCATTTCCTCTTGATATTGCTTTGTAACGAGGCTGGCAAATCGCGCAGATGCATACATGCTCTGCTCTAGCTCATCAAGCGACGTTTTCAAGCCTACAGTCCACACTTCGATCTTGCGCCAATCATGGTGAGGGTCCCCTTCCCGTTCCATTACTGCGCGCACCTTTGCCAGATAATGATCCATTGCCGTCATTGCTTCTAATAATTCGCCTGTATCCACACGCGGTGCTTCGCCGAACAGCATTCGGAGCATAACACGCCCTCCATCCACCAATGAAATGACTTTAACCATCTCCCATGTGTTGTTAAGGTAACTCGAAAAGTGGCATCTTAACCAGAAAAGGTTAAGATGCCTGTCCTTCATGAGCCAACTGGCTCCTATTTGCCTGTGACACCGTTCGGGAAATACTGTTTCCAGCGATCATCAACCAGCTTGACTATGTCTTCGCGCGGGATCAATTCGTCCGGATATCCAGGCTTCATACGTGCATCAATTACAATAGGCAGCTTATAGCTTAAATGGTGCTGACGTACTTCCGCTGCCGCATAAATGTCTGAGGCCGGATTAAAACGTGTAAATACTGCCCAGAGGAACGACAATTGACTGCTCGCGATTTGATGGGCGTCATCCACCAAGAAAATAAGCGGCCATTCCGTGCCCTTCTCTGCCAGACGATGCATAAGCCGTTCCGCAAGCTGTGGTTCTTCTTCGTAAGTTGCACCTGTCATCGTCAAGCAACCACCGCAGTAAACCGCGATGTCGCGAATCTCTGCCACTTCACCTTCCGTATATTCACGCGGCAGCTTGCGTACAGGATCGCCTACGCCAAGCATAACGCCTTTACTGCCATGATTTAACTTATGTCCTGTGTAATCTAACGTATCATGTGCCGTATTGTTGATAATGTACAGATCCGTTTCCGGCTTAAAGCGTTCCAACACAGATTCAAGCAACAACGGGAAATTTTCAAGATCAACCATCTGATCGGTCAGGAACAGAAACTTCGTTAAGCTGAGCTGTCCTTCACCAAGTATGCGGAAACCAGACATAAGTGCTTCACGGGAATAACTTTCACGTACAACAGCCGCCGCCATCGAATGGACGCCTGTTTCTGCATATGGATGCACTTTGCGTACACTTGGCATGACCATTGGGAATGCAGGTGACAATAAGCGAACTAAATATTCGCCCAAGAAATAATCTTCTTGGCGCGGCTTCCCAACAATGGTCGCCGGATAAATAGCATCTTTGCGGTGATACATCTGCTTGACGTTCAGCACAGGGAAATCATGTACCCAGGAATAATAGCCATAATGATCACCAAAAGGTCCTTCCGGACGGCGGATATGGGGCGGTACAAAGCCTTGAATAACGAAGTCCGCCTCTGCCGGGATACGATGACCCGCAAAGCCGCTGTCTACTACCGGCAAACGTTCGCCAAGCACAAACGAAGCCATCAACAGTTCAGGCAGCTTCTCTGGCAGCGGTGCGATCGCCGAGGCAATAAGGGCAGGCGGACCACCTACGATAACAGATACCGGAAAATCCTGATTCCGCTTCTCCGCTTCACCATAATGGAAGCCGCCGCCTTTCTGAATTTGCCAATGGACGCCAGTCGTCTGATCGTCATAGATCTGAATGCGATACATCCCCAAATTATGATCGCTCGCGCCAAAGTCAGGATGCTCCGTATATACAAGGGGCAACGTAATAAAAGGGCCGCCGTCCAGTTGCCAACTGGTCAACGCAGGCAGGCCTTGCAGCGGCTTCTCTGTCTTGCGCACTTGTGTAATTGGGGCTTGGCTAGCCGGCACATTTTTGAAGCCAACCTTCAGTGCATCCCAAAATAAAGATTTCTGATCCCACAATTTCTTAGGTGTGGGAGGCATTAATTTATGTATCGCTTCGATGCCCTGCTTCGCAAATTGTTCAGGGCGTGGTCCGAAAGCCATATCTGTACGACGCATCGTGCCAAATAAATTGGTGACAACTGGAAACGGACTTCCCTTTACATTAGTAAAGAGCAGCGCTGGGCCCCCTTCTTCAATGACACGGCGATGAATTTCCGCAATTTCCAAATAGGGATCTACCTCCGCCTCAATTACTGCCAAGTCCTGTTCCTGCTTTAACTTGTCCACAAATTGTCGTATGTTAGCAAATGACATGTTAGCCCTCCTTGGACCGCGATATTATGCTGTATCGCATGGCCTATACATTCGGTCCTCTATATTCGTTACCAAACATTTTTTTTGAAATAAGTTCAGTTGGTGCTTGGATTCCACATAATCATAAGTATAATCTTTTTTTGATCTAATCCCAAGTTTAGAATTGGGAACCGATCCCCGTATTTTCTCTTCCGTCACATGACGACATTGTAAGACAGGCGTAAGTCCCATGCATGGCTCGTCATGTTATCGTTCGGTACAATAAAGACATCAAGCAGCAGCCTACCGACAAACATAACCGAGGAGGAACTTACAATGATGAACACAACACACAGCACGAACAAACGAACACCAGACGCTTCCAACCAACAACAGCAGCACTCCCAATGGAATGTACGCTGGTTAGCAGCAGCTAAAGCTGCCGCCGCAGTCGTCTTTTTGGGTGCTCACGCAGATGACGAAGTCCATTTCACACCAAAAGGCGCATAAGGAGTACAAACCATGTTTAAAGTTGTCCCCCCTTGCAGTCTAATGCTCATAATTAGACAAAAGCAGACCAAGTAACGTACACAAATCGTGGTACGCGCTATGGTCTGCTTTTGTGTATGTGTATGTATGTAAGTCCCCATCTGCTTTCAGGTATGCCGCCAACTTCACTCTGATCCTGCTGTACACGGGTTATCCTTGTGTTGATATACGATCCACAGATGACTCCACTTCTGGAAGCTCTCTTAGCTGCCATACACGTATACTCATATAACAAAGAACGCTGAACAACCCACAAATAAGAACGGTGTGAAGCAGGCTCGTAAATAACAGCGCATTCATATCTGTAATTGTAAATACAACCAGCGCTCCACTGACGATCTGTCCCGCACATAACACCATCGACCAAATACCCAGTCGCTGTATTTCCCGATTATCCTTGTGATGATGATACGCAAAATGTGCCATGATCGCAACTACAACAAACAGCAGGGCAGCTGCAACTCGATGCATAAACGCAATAAGTGTGCCGCCAGTCAAATCAGGTATAAGCTCGCCGTTGCATAACGGCCATCCCATGCAGCCGCCTGAGGAATCCGTATGACGCACAAAAGCACCTACGTAAATAACAATATAGGTATATAGCAGTGTGAACCATACCCCGTACCGGAATACCTCTTGGACCGGACGAGCAGTACGATTACTGGATGTCACCTGCCCCTTGGCATACTTCCTCATCGCCATACACATTAGAAATGAAGAGGCAAATGCCAGCAATGAGAAGCCGAAGTGCAGAGCCATTACTGGAGGATTTTGTGTGAACACAACTGCTAGCGCCCCCATAATGGCTTGTACGATGGTGAAAAGCAGCGTTGACGAAGAATACATCACGGCATCACGCCTGTCCTTCACTTGTTTCAGTGCAAGGATAAACGTAGACAACACTAGCAGACCTACAATTCCTGTAATAAAACGGTGTGAATATTCAATCATCGATTCTATCGTGTAAGCGGGCACAAATTTACCGTTGCACAACGGCCAATCGGTCCCGCAGCCCAGTCCTGAGCCCGTCTTCGTCACTAAAGCCCCGTTCAGTACGACGATAAACATGCCAATACATGTCATGTAGGCGAGTCTCTTGAGAGGGATGAACTGGTTAGCCTTCACTCGTTTCACCTGACCCGTTATTCAGTTTGGAACTATCCCAAATAGAAATCTGTTCCAATTGCTATCATTATACCGAAAAATAGACAATCGTGTAGGGGAAAATTGTGACAAATATAACACCATCATTTTCACAATTGTTGCTGGACAAAAAACAAACTCTTAACGCCGTGATACAGCATTAAGAGTTTGCCTTCAATTCCGATTGTGCATTATATAGCTCCAGATACAGCTACAGCACGTTCAACGAATTGTTCAATCTCCGGTTGTGTCTTGCGAAGCTTATTCACAAAACGGATCGTTTCTTTGCCACCTTTAAAAGCTACAAAGCTCGGAATCCCCATGATGTGGTACTTCTGGGCAATCTCTTCAAATGCTTCTGCATCTACCTCGATAAACGTAACTTCGTTAAACTTTTGTTCCACTTCTGGCATAAATGGATCAATAAAGTGGCAATCTGAACACCAACTCGTCTTAAATATGGCAATTGTCGGATGGGGCTCTGCAATTAGGGCTGTAAAGCGCTCAACTGATTGTAACTTTTCCATAAATATTCACCTCCTCACTATGTTCAATCTAACATAAATCATCTGCTAATTTGTTGTCAAACCATCTATGGAAGTTATCCCCATTTATTGGGCATACTAATAAAAATTTAATATTTTAAAGCATGCGGATGAGAAAGGAGCTGTTCCATGAGCACCTCAAAACAAATGCAATGGAAGGCGCTCATTAGATTCCTTCGGCAGCTGACAGATACAGCTTATGATGCCTTAAAACGTCGAGTCGCTGAATTAAGTGCCAAATGGGTTCATTCACCCCCTCATATACTGGAATGGAATCGGGCACAGGCGCAGCGTGTGGAAGAACGAGTTCGCTGGATCGTAGCCGAGCTTGATAAGCAACGCGCAGGAGAACAAAAGGTTCGCACCATAAAGTCTACCGCGTTCAGTCGTGAAGAACGAGATATCATCCACCATATTAACAGAAGTGTACAAAACGCTAATCGGAACAACATTACACGTACAACCGCCTACGGTCGCATCTATCAATCTTATCCAGAATTGCATTGGGCACTGTTAGCGCATATGGTATCACGTAATGGTGGCTGGAATATGACCGACTTACAAGGAGAATGGCTGCCTTCCATTATGGACGGGGAATATCGACATTGGACCTATCGGGTGCTTGAACGCTGCAATGCGCTCATATTTAGAGATGCGTATCCGCAGTTGATGCTGTATACACTAAGTCGACGACAAGGAAAAAGCTTGTTTCACTTGCTGCCGGAGTTTGGTGTTTCTTCCTTTATGACGCCGTTCTGGGAATCATTCTGGATACAGCCGAATAGCCCTCTTCTAACCATTGCATTAATTATTAATGAGCAGCACGTTATAGAAGGACGTGTCGTTCAGCATCCCGATTATCAGAAATACGCCATCCAGCGCATCGAATTCCGTGCACACGGGTGGTTGCAGATGAATCAAGTCATTTTTCCTATCGGTGTACCGAGCCTAGAGGCGCCCTTGTCCGTAGTTGGTTTGACATTGGAACGTTTTGATAGTTTGGCTGAGCGTATCGCTTTTGGTAAAAAGTTGTACAGCTTATTGTTTGATATGCCGGAGGTATACACAGGGGCCACCCGCTTCATGCGGGCTGTTCCCCACACAGGATCACGAGCAGATTACTGGCCGCACCGCTTTACAAGTCTCAAGTCATCCCAAAAACACTCACAGTCTGACATATGCTCAGTTCCTGCTTACAGCCCGAAACTGGAAGCTGTGTGGCAGGATGGCCGGTATGCCCCTATTGAACCAGGAGACTGGCTCCATAATGATGGTGTGCTGCATGAGTTATATATGGCTGCGGCGCCACTAAAAGCAGATATGACATCTGCTCATGAACAGATGTGGTTGGAATTAGAAACACTTGCCGTCGTTACAGGGCCGTCCCCTTAACACACTAGGCAAACAAACGATCCAATCCTAATCCCGTATTCAAACTTGTAATAAGAAAAACTGAAAATAAAGGTTGAACCGTGCCTCAAGCTGTGGCACGATCAAGGTATAATTAGGAAACCGACAACGGAATTTGCCGAAGGAGGGTTACCTGAATGCCTGCCACACAACTGCATTTGCACACTACACGGTTAATTCTGATTCCATGCGTGAGATCGCAAGTTCAGGATGGCGAGATTGATCTTCCTGCACCTTGGAATGCCACCGTATCTCTGCTCAAATATCCGTTTGGCTCACACTTCGCTCATTATATGGCAGCGCTTGATGCTGATCCAGACTTGTTAGGTTGGGGGATTTGGTTTGTCATTGCCAAGGATAAGTTAACCGTCGTAGGTGATATTGGCTTCAAAGGAGTTCCGAATGAAAAGCGGGCAGTAGAGATCGGTTATGGGCTTCTGCCGAATTATCAAGGCCTAGGCTACGCTACCGAAGCTGTACGTGAACTGGTGAGCTTTGCCTGGGATAGCCGCAAAGTTGCCGTTATAGAAGCGGATTGCTTCGATACAAATAATGCTTCCATTCGCGTGCTGGAGAAGCTAGGATTTGTCCAGTGCGAGCATGAGCACGGGATGATTGGCTGGAAGCTTCGTCCAGACTATCAAGGCACCTCATAAGCCTCAAACGCAGAACCAAGCAGAAACTTGCATGAAAAAGTATCAGCTTGGTTCTTTATTTGACATCACAAGTAGATATTGTCGTTCCCTAGTCGTACCCAGCCAAATTTCTATCCACCGATAGGCTTCTGGTCTGCATCGTACACCTACAAGCAGCAATAAACCAACTAGACTTGAACTGCCCAGTTGGTTTATTGTCACACCCATTACAGATTAGATTAGCTGTGCGTTGTCTGTTTAAGTTAATTCCGATTACCGTTAAGTGGCTTCAGGAAATAGTCACTGAACCTCTGATGTCTGTTCATGTACCCTTCTATCGTAGGATGGCCTGGCTTCGTAAACGTATAGAAACTGCTTCCCTCATCTCGGCTTACTTGATACCCAGACAGACGAATGCCAAATATGTTCAGCACATCTGAAGATGCGGCCGCTATAACCTGCTCATCCGTAAACTGCCGGAACATTTTCTCTGTGTCGTCCGTCTGTGTCTCATAAACATCACTCCATGAAATGTCTACGATCTGCCCTGTACGGTAGCCAACACTGACATCAACATTTCCTGTCTTGTTCTGAAGCCTGTAGACATCAACTGTTCTGTTATTATCAATATCCATTGAACGACGGAAACCCTCAAGCTTCACATATTTGCCTAGCATATGATGAACCGCTTGCTCAGCCACTCTTACTGCTTCCTGATTCATGAGATCCTCTGGCACTTCATAAAAGAGACTCGTTACACGCTCACCTTTCATTTCAACAACACGCATTCCTTTGCTCTCTAGTAA
This sequence comes from Paenibacillus taiwanensis DSM 18679, assembly GCF_000425125.1. GTDB lineage: Bacteria > Bacillota > Bacilli > Paenibacillales > Paenibacillaceae > Paenibacillus_B > Paenibacillus_B taiwanensis. The sequence goes on along the minus strand of NZ_KE384309.1, from coordinate 115,582 downwards.
TGTCACCACGTCCCGCGAGCCCTTCGCCTTTTTCCTTGTTACCTTTTGCACTTGCAGTGCCAGTTGTTGCTCACTAAGACCCGTTTCCGCTTCAATAATCCGCTTGCTTGCCGGGTCCAAATTTTTATAGCTTGTTTCCACATAAACGTCAGCCGTTCCGTGTTTCTCGTCCAGCTTCACATAGCTTTTATTGTCCTTGCTGTATACCGTAATATCGTGATAGGTTGAGCCTTTATACTCCTCGACACCATATAGTTCTACTTTCCGTCCTGCAACTTGACGCATGATTTGTGACGCCTTCTCGGCAACATCATCGTCCAAATCGGCAACCGTCTTCATATAAGCGGGCTGTAGCACCGTCCCGACACGGTCATTGGCTGAGCCAACTCCTGGAACGGTAAACTCAAGCTGCTGATTAACGACGATTGGCTCATGATAACGACGAGCGGTTATCTTATATTCCTGCTGCTCGGGGGCCATAATCATCATGTCATAGACAGGCATCTTCTGGTCTGACATTGCCCAAACATCAAAATTTTTCGAAAAATAGCCAAACTCAGGACTCCAGCTTACGCTGCCTGCTCCGCTAAGCGAAGTATACTTCTCTTCTAGCTGTTTCCCCGTCATCGGGATCGCTTTTGTCTCAGGTGTGTAAATCTCTAATCCTCTCTGTTTCCATTTTTCCTCCCCGTCTAGCTCTTGCAGCTTCAAGTAATAGGGCTCATACGTCAGAAATGCGCTCTCTAATGGATTGTTGCCAATTCCGTCTGCTTCCACACGCAAACGAATATAGCCATTCGAGTAAGATACGCCTGCAATGACAACTTCTTTCCCCCGATAATGAATTTTTTTGGGGTATTGATCATCCATACGGATCGTAAATTGGTCAGCGATCTTATACTGCGTCATCCATACTTTATTCAAGTGCAGCTTCATCTTCTTTGGCTTGTCGTCAAAATAGATGGATGGAATGAACTCCCACATACTGCGAGTCACACCATTTAACATGCTCCTGTCAATTCCTGCGGATAAAATAGGATACACTTTCCCTGTCTCATCTGTAAGCTTCACATTGTCTTGAATGTCATCCCATTTGTTCGGTGGGTTTAATTCAAATCTGCCGCCGCCATCTATGCGGGTGCCTACGTCTAGCAGCATCCGTGTCGGGTAAATTCGAATATTGTCCAAATACACTTGTTGAAATGCTTGATCCGCCATATTCCAATCTTGATCCAGCTTGACGATTCGTGCAGGTTTAAAATTTTCTGCTCCCAAAGGAACTTGAATTTCCTTGCTTTCCTTGTGCGTAATTTTAAATTCCTTATTCCTTTTTATTTTCTCTAACTTTATCGTTATAAAGCGGGGCTGCTTACTAGCGCGTAGCTCTTCCACATAAGCAGGGTCCAAGTTATAGGCGATCTTAGTGACATAGATATCGTTCATTCGCCCTTCATACCGCTTCCGACTCTCCTCAGGGCTGTCCACAGAATATCCAATGCTGGAATCTGTGTTGCTGGCAACACTATGTTCGGACAATTCTGGTGTCGTAGCGGTAAACTCCACTTCAGCATTTACAAGTCGATTGTTGCGTAATGCCTCCTCAATGTCCTTCCCCTTCATCGTCACGGTCAAATGAATGTAGTCATCTTCAAGATATAAATGATCTATACTTACCTCGCGTTCCCCCCACGAGGTCACATACGGTGCTACCGGATAATATCCGTGTTGCTTGGCGTGATTAACCCCCATATACTCGCCCGCACTTTGCAGCCACCTCACGGCAGCTTCTATCCCTGGTATTTGCTTGGCGTATACGGCGAAGGACGGCACCAGCATTACTGAACCAGAAAATAGCAGTACGCCTGCCGCTGCTGTTCCAAGCGAACGTTTGGTCCACGTTATACGCCGCCGCTTGCGAACGACGGAATCCACTCGCTGCTTGACTCGATCCGCCAGAAGTTCAGGCACAGGAATCTCCGGGAGACTTTTGAACATTTGTTCCAGTTCCAGTTCAAATTCTTCATCTCTCATCGTAAGCACGCCTCCTTTTCCTCCGAGCACATCGCAAGCTTGATTTGCTTGACAGCTTTGTAAATTTTAGTTCTTACTGTCCCAGGCGGCAGCTCAGTCATATCTGCAATCTCATCCAACGTATATCCTTGTATGTACTTTAATTGGATCATCGTACGTGTCATTGGCGGCAGTTGATCCATCAAGGCCTGTAAATCCATAAGCTCATCACTCGGTGGAGTTTCTGCGAATCCAAGACTATCGTCGTCATCGGTATATATAATGGGCTGCCTTTTACGCAGTTGCATTCTACACTGGTTAATGACGATCTGTGTGAACCATGTCGCAAATTTCTCAGGCTCACGCAGCTTGCCAATATGGATAAACGCCTTTTCTACCGCATCACACACTGCATCCATACTTGCTGCCTCGTCATGCAAGTAACTGTATGCAATACGATAGGAGCGGTCCTGAATCTGCTCAACTGCAATCGCAAAGCAGTCGTGGTCTCCCTTCATGGCACGGGTGATCAGCGTCTTCTGTTCCATCTGTGTCTCCCCCTTTAGTCATTCGTATGATGCATGGAAGACGCAAATAGTTTTGAGACTTTAGTATTATTTTTAAAATTCCATTCTCCGTTATCCTATCCAATAGGAAATATCTTTTTCTATAGTAAGTGACAGCATGTTTTAGATGCAATTACTGTCGAATCTTGCAATTATGAATCTTACAATATTGTAATGGTCGAATTTGGAATATGTATGAACTAATTATAAATCCCACTCGTATTAACCTGTGAACCTATCAAAAGGAGGAAAATAAATGAAAAGAAAATTATCATGGATATTGGCTGTCATACTCACGTTCACGATGCTGCTACCCGCGGGAGTCATGGCACAATCTTCTGTTAAAGCATCATCCTATGAAGGCATTCAAAAGCTGGCTGCTGAAAAGGCTGACCTGCTTGTGAAAACGCTTGGCACAGTAAGCGTACAATACGCACTCATTGATAACGGCGACATTGTAGTATCTGGACAAACAGGAGTTAATGATGAAGGCAACAAAATACCACTGAATAACGAGACGATGTACGGTATCGGCTCAACGAGCAAAATGTTCACCACGGTTGCCGTCATGAAGTTGGTGGAAGATGGCAAAGTAGATCTGGATAAGCCGCTGGTTCAATATATACCGGAATTCAAGATGAAGGATGAGCGTTACAAAAAAATAACACCTCGGATGCTGTTAAATCATTCGTCTGGTCTGCGTGGTTCTACATTTCCTAGTGCCTTCTTGTTAGGAGACAATGACACGCATGCGCATGATACTCTTTTACACAACTTGCAAGAGCAATCGTTAAAAGCCGATCCAGGCGCATACTCTGTATATTGTAATGATGGATTTACGTTAGCTGAAATTCTCGTTGAGAAAGTTAGCGGTTTGGATTTTACAACTTATTTGCATAAACATATAACCTCACCTCTTGGCATGAAACATACGAATACACCGATCGATAACGTGGATGCTGCCAAATTTGCAGCCGTGTACCATCCCGCTCATAAAGGCCAATTACCTGTGGAGTCCGTTAACGTACTCGGCACTGGTGGAATTTATTCAACTGCGGAGGATATTGCACGCTTTTCCCAATTATTCACTGGTCAAGGAAAAGGGGTTCTATCGAATCAATCAGCTAAAGCAATGCAGCAAGAAGAGTACAAAAAAGGACTTTGGCCCGACGACAAGGACAGCATCGTTAACTACGGATTAGGCTGGGACAGTGTAAAGCTCTATCCATTCAACAACTACGGCATTAAAGCCGTTAACAAAGGTGGGGACACCATTTTGTACCATGCCTCCCTTGTTGTTCTTCCAGAGCACAATATGGCTGCTGCTGTACTATCTTCAGGTGGTTCCAGCACCCTAAATGCATTATTAGCGAACGAAATTCTACTCCAAACGTTAAAGACAAAAGGCACAATTAAAGAGTTCCAACCTGCCAAATCTTTTGGGAAACCTGTCAAGGCTTCGATACCAGCCAACATAACTAAACATGCAGGATATTACGGGGCAACCGGTCAAATCATGAAAGTGACAATGATAGAAAGCGGGGAGATGACCATATCCCCAGTTAATATACCAGAAGCACCTAGTCAGAAGTATGTGTATACTGCTGATGGCACTTTTGTTACAGAAGATGGCTTAACTAAAATGAGCTTTGTGACGAAAGAAAACGGACGGACTTATATTTGGTCGCAAATGTATCAGGAGATTCCTAATCTCGGGCAAATCGCCTTATCACATCTGATGGCGGAAAAGCTAGCTGCTAATGACCTTCCAGCCCAAGCAGATACGGCTTGGAAAGCACGCGAAGGGAAGAAATATTACCCTGTAACCGAGAAATACACTTCGATTTTATATTTGCTCATGGGGGGTATTGGCATAAATAAAGTTGACGGACTTCCGGGATATGTGGATGATAAGCTGATTACAAGCGCCACCTCAGCCGCTAGTCAATTAAACATTCCTGGAATGAATGGCCGTGATACGATGGAATACAATTTCATTTCCAAGGATGGTATTGAGTACTTGGTATCCGCAGGTGTATTGGGCGTATCGGAAGATGCGATTAAACCTCTATACGCAGGCGCGCAGTCTACCGTTACAATCCAGCCTAACGGCTACGCTAGATGGTTTTCCATTCCCGATGCTGCAACAAACAAGAAGCTAACCGTTACGATGCCTGCCAACAGCTCCTTTTCTTTAATTGATGAGAAAGGAACATCTGTCAAGTATGCTCTGGGACAAGGCAAAACAGCAGACATCGAACTACCTAAAAAAGGGATGATTGTATTTGCAGGTGACGCCGGCGTCCAAATAAAACTTACCTTAAAATAACAATTAAGTAGTTGTTCAAGTCTACCAAGCATCCACATTTTAACCGTAAAAAGAAAAGACTCGGAGTGTAGGCTCGCGAGTCTTTTTTCTATCCCCACTATAAAGTGGTAGCTGTATGGGTCTAATTGTGTCCTTTTCGTTTACAAAATAACTACAATTAAATAACGGCGACAACTCGATTATTTGTGATATAGTTTTACATAATTATCACATTAATTTGAAGAAAGGAGTCTACCGCTCATTCTCAATGATCGGCAATAATACTACATTTATTATGGAAAGAAGAGGGGACAACATGAACAAAATAGGCGCTGCACTCTTAGCTGTCGCAATAGGATTAGGTGTCAACAGCAATGTATATGTTCCTACAGCTGTGGCGGCCGATTCTACGACTACTACCATTCCGATTAATTTGGCTGTAGGCGGCACGGTATCCGCGAGTGGTGAGAATGGATCAGATCAAGGGAAAAATAAAGCATTCGACCAATATATATTTTCAAAATGGTTAACCTTTAATTCCCCGGCATGGCTGCAATATGAATTTCCCACTCCAAAGGTCGTTAACTCCTACACCATTACATCTGCTGAAGATGAGCCGGGAAGAGATCCAAAAAGTTGGACCTTAAAAGGATCTAACGATGGAACAACCTGGACCAATTTGGATACCCAGCAGAATCAATCCTTTACTGCTCGACATCAAACAAAAACCTACTCATTTGCCAACACAACTGCATACAAATTTGTAAAATTCGACTCCTTTGTAAATCAATATGAAAACGGTCAACTGTTGCAGTTATCTGAAATTAAACTGTTCGGAGAGGAACTGCATACGGTAAAGACGATTATACCTACGGTTACCGCCAGCGGAGAAAATGCTCCCTCTGATACGAAAGCTAATCTCGTGGATGGGACAAGCACGACCAAGTGGTTAACTTATAACAATACGGCATGGTTGCAGTTCGACTTCGGTGAGCAAGTCACGATTGATGGTTACGCGCTTACATCTGCCAAATCAAACAACAATAGTACCGATGGTGATCCGAAAAGTTGGGTGTTACAGGGATCAAATGATACGGTTAACTGGACAGCCCTAGACACTAAAAGTAACGAAAACTTCAATTTGAGACATCAACGCAAACATTACCTCTTAAATAACAACACGACATCCTACCGGTATTATAAACTTAACAATATTCAAAATCATAGCGGCTATACGGTGCAATTGAGTGAAGTCGAATTTTCCCGCCTCAATGACATGTGGCATACCGAAAACCCGATCATCGAAATTCAAAACCTGTCGGGAAGCACTTTGTTTGAACAAGCTATGCCTAACGCTGAGCAAGATATTTCGGCTATTCTTCGTAAAGTAAACGAAATTTTCTACAAAAACCCGTTACATATGCCGCTTAGTGTAAAAAAAATATTGGTGAAAATTGAAAACGTACCTGGAGCAGCTTGGATATCGGGTGATAGTGAGTTGAAGACGTTAGGTATCAGCTCACAGCATCTTGCAAACGTTGCATCTAATCCCAACCATTCATTACGCGACGAAATTATAGGCATGCTCTACCATGAACTAGGCCATGCTTATCAATACAGCAACTTTGATGTGGAAGCGATTGCAGATAGTTTACGTTTCGCAACTGGTTACCATAACCGCTATGGTATCGGAGTTGGCGGAACTTGGCACAGCAATGGAACCGCCAACTTCATCCGCTGGATTGAGGATACGAAGCACCGTGGTTTCATTAGGGCTTTAAATGCAACTAGTATGATCCCATATGGATTGCAACCAAATGACATCCTAGTATGGAAAGAGAATCAAATTCAAGCGATTACTGGTATTAATGTGAATACGCTTTGGTCACAGTATCAACAATCGCTTACTAACAACTAGCAAGAGTAAGAGTAAATCGTCACACTTTATTTGTTGTAAATAAACATGGAATACAAAACGCCAATTGGATTCTCTCATCCAATTGGCGTTTACATTTTAGAAAACAGTGCGCACGTAATTATTAGTTCAATGAAATCTCAAATTTGGCACCAACCTCGCCAGCAAATACGATCCTGCCGTTCTCCGGTAATACGACCTGATTATTACCGCTGACTACAGTATGATTTATACATCTACCAGCTTCATTATATACAACAAAAGCGCCATGTGAAGGCAGCTTAACTGTCATTACCTTTCCTTTGGCTGCCGCAGGCACTGAGTACCATTTGGCATAACCGTCCGCTTGAATCGTTGTTAAAGAATGCGTACCCGTATGGAGCGGCTTCACTACTTCCTCAGTAGCAAATATGTTACCTCCAGTTGTAACATACTCCAAGCCATCGTGCTTAAAGAACTCAATTTCCCTCAAGTCACGCCCCGCCATACCAGGGATTTGCTGTTGATTTACGGCTTTGTTTGCTCCAACAATTTTATGATTCGAGACATATCCGGGAACCTCTTTAAGGAAATCAAGAGGTATAATGGTATTCCCATTAAGGTACAAAATTGATGTATATTTCTCATTTAACGAATAATATTTTTGACCTTCCCGCTTTTCCCATGCGTCGCGAATATCGTTTGATAATTCACCCAATTCAAGCTTTTCTGCTTTATATTCTGAAAAAGCTAACTGCCCAAGGCCTGGTATCGTTAAATACAAACGGGACCACAAATAAGTACGCCCATTTTTCTCTACAATGAATTTCAATTTCTCTGTCCCTTTATCGTTTACAAAAGAACCATCCGTCGTATACGTATACGTTTGAGTAGGCTTGTTTGGAGTTGTAAGCATGACTACTGACAATGGTTCACCAGCATTCAGTTCTACCTTCATGAGTTGACCTGATACACCACTATAAATACCAGCATGCTGGGATAATTCCTGTGGCCTATTTGCTTTTACAGGTAGTCCAAATGACTTCACAGGCTTCCGTTCTTTAATCATATCTTTCTCCTGAAGTGCGCTTAACAAAAGTTCATTCGCAATAAGCTGATCTGTTGCGCTTGAGCCGCCTGAAGAGGTAACCGCAGCAGCCATGTTGTATTCCGGCAGCACCACTAATGATGAATGATAAGATGAGGTATCTCCGCCCTTTGTAACCGCCTTGATGCCGTATTCGTTAAATGGGAACAAGTTCACACTATCCCACCCTAATCCGTAAGAGATAGACGTATCACTATCCTCTGGCCACATACCTCTTTTGTATTCTTCTTGCGCCATATCTTCTAACGACTTACTTGATAAAATACCTTTAACTTGTCCTGTAAAAATTTGCGAAAATTTGGCGAGATCTTCAGCTGTAGAGTAAATGCCTCCTGTCGCAATGATATTGTAGTTTTCTTTTGGAAGCTGTCCCTCATAAGCAGGGGAATAAACCGCTGCCATCTTCGTTGGATCCAACAAATCCTGCGGTGTTTTCGTATGGTTCATACCAAGAGGCACCGTAATAAATTTGTGAATAAAGGCAGTAAAGCTCATACCGCTAACTCGCTCGACCAGAATCTCAGCTAACGTAAAACCGTCATTACAGTAGACGGAGTATGCGCCTGGATCTGCCTTCAAGTTTTGAGTCGCAAGTTGCGCTAAAAAAGTATCATGTGCGAATGTGTCATGATCTCCATACAAGGCCGCATTATGGCTTGATGAGCCCAATAGACCTGAGGAATGATTGAGCAGCATGCGTGGTGTAATTTGTTGGTAACGATCGTCTTTCATTTTAAACTCAGAAATATATTTCACAACGGGAACGTCTAAATCTATCTTTCCATCATCCACGAGCTTCATAACAGCCGTTGTGAGCATCATTTTACTAGTTGAGCCTATACCGTAGATCGTATTTGACGTAAGCGGCACTTGACCCTTGAGGTCGTTTTTTCCGGCCTGCCCAGAAATCACAATCTCTCCATCATCAATAAGAGCATACTGTACACTCGTAGTACCGTAAGTTTCTGTTAGTATCTTCGCCTTCTCGATTGCTATTTTCTTAGTGCTATCAAAAGTAAGCTGACTGCTATTGTTCGTAGCAGGCGCGGCCATTGCAGACAATGGAGCCAACATGGTTAGCACCAATGTAAAAGCAGCTATGAAAGTTCGTTTGTTCGCTGCACTCGCGCCCATTCTCTTTTTCATTTCCTCACTTCGTTTCACGAGCATCTTCTCCTGTCCTCGTTAGTATATTTGGCTCCTTTAATCTAGCCATACATAGCTTATCCAACGAAGATGTACTCCCCGTGACGACAGTATGAACGGAGTATGAACAAGCACATAAAACTATTGCGGCACCAACATAGTTCTTATACGGAAAATAGGATATTACTTGGCGGATTGTCTAGGTCAATAGTAAATAATTTTTTAGACAGTGTTCGTTTAACTGTACTGTTTTTTGTCCTGACATCTTGTCCTATTGCAACTAATAATGAAGTATCGACTTTAACTCTTGGAGATATTAAAAATATTTTTCCAGTTCCTTAAGATCGTATCAATTAGCCATAGCCCTACCGCTGATGAAATTATCGAAAATATAAAAATATCATAATTAAGAGTATTATCATTCATAATAAATAAATATGCCGTCACCCCTGCAAATAAAAGGTGTAAGCCGAGCCCTGCTATTGTATGCAAAATTATCCCCTGAATTTTGCAGCAGATTACATCAGTAATAATCGAACAGGGTATTCCTATTAATACAGTAAGACAAAAAGTGACCGTAAAAATGGGGATTAAATTAGAAAGTTCAAAGGTGTCATAACCTGTAAATGTCAGAAATATTGAAAGAACAATTGAAATCAATACACCAGATATAATTTTACCTACGATGCTAATTTTTGTGTTCATTCTTATACCACTTTCAATTCAAAATTAAATTCAGATTCGTAGGGCACCTCGCAAGACCATTTGTATCCGAAATATTATAAAATGGATATTTCAAATTTCTATCAATCTCGCCAGAATGAGTCTTCCGGAGCTGTCACATTACAATAAATATTACCTGCCACTTTAAGGTTTCAAACTTATACGGTAACCTATGAAGGGAAAATGAGCTCTATAGTCAAAAATTCTCGCAAATACATATATTTAGTTTATTTCCCCCATAAATTCTCTCAAGTTCTCTGTAATTTCCTTAGCTCTTGTCCGGTGGATATAATGATCGGCTTCAAACAGCATCATTTTTCCATGTACAGAATTTTTTAATTGCGCTTCATGCTCGGGTACCCATCGATCCGTAACAGGATGATTGGCTTGGATAAAGAAAATAATAGGAAAATTTTTCGGGAATGATACCCTTTCAGCTGCTTTAAAATTTGATTCCATATGTACAATTTCATTTAATACGTTAGAATTAAATATGTTTTTGTGCATAAGTATTCTCATTTGTTCTTTCGTTTGATCATCATAGGGCAGTGCAGCCAATGGGTCTTTCCCCAATTTTATAGACAATCTGGAGAGACCTGATTTTTTGAACAGTTTAACCATTTCTAATTGTGAAGAATCAACTTTTTCCGTTAGCGTTGGGACACTGCTATCAAGCCCGACAAATGCAATGACCTCGTTTTCATATTTATTCACATATTCGAGTCCGTAAACGCCTGAAATGGAGTGGCCCATGAGAATATAACGTGTAACGTTAAGACCCTGTAAAGCTTCGTGAATTTCACTGACAATATTGTCTGTGGTTCGTTCCTTTTCGGTTAGATCACTTAATCCATAACCAAAAGGCTCAACAACAACAACTTTGTAGAAGGGAGATAGCTCTTCGATTAGCGGTTTAAAGTCCAGTGCGGGTGCCGCTGTTCCAAGACCAGGTAGGAGTACCACCGTTTCTTCACCTGCTCCTTGAATCATAACATTCATATTTTTCCCGTCTACAGCTACGTGCTGGCCGTAGGGCTCTAATCTCCTTAACTCCGATTGATTACAAATAAGATTAACGGTATAAACAATAAGTAAAAAAAGTGCGATGGCTATAATGATGGCTCCGATTACTTTTATGAATATACTTCGTACTTTATTGCTTCTCGTTTGATTCCTCGTGTTCCATTTCTCTGCTTGTGTCATTTGACCGTCCCCTGCCCTTGTTATTGAGCTATCCTTAAATAGGCTCACACAGGAAATTTTAATCCACGAAAATGTACTCCCCATGACGTCAATATGAACTGAGCATGAACAAGAAAATAAATGCTGCGTCAACTTCTGAAATAAAGCTTACCACACGCCTGCGGTCACCAACGAACATATAAGGGCTTAGCCAAACCATTCCTACCATATGATCACATTTCATATGTCAACTGCACAATAAAAAACCGCCCAAAAGGCGGTTTTTCTACTGCTTATGGATATTTGCTCAATCTGGTCTTAGCTGCTGTGCTGCGCCCTCCTCCGTATATTTACTTTACTTCTTTCATATACGCTCTAACGTTTTCCGCGATTTCTTTGAACTTGGTATGGTGCAAATAGTGGGACCCTTCCATGAGAATGACTTTCCCATGCACCGATTCTTTACCCTGCTCTTCATGCAAAGGTACCCATTCTTTTCTATCCTTATTGTTCGACTGTACAAAAAGAAGAAGAGGAAGGTCTTGTGGGAATGTTAAGCCTTGAGCACCTTTAAAATTAGATCCAATATGATCCATTTCATTCAACATTGTGTCATTGTTACTAACTTGTTTCGTGATCAAATTCATTTGCTCTACGGTTTTTTCATCGAATGCCAAGCCCTCATAAGGGTCAGCACTAAATTTAAGAGCAAATCGTAAAAGACCTGATTTTTTAAGGAATTCTAATTTTTTTAATGGGAATTTGACATCCATCCCTGGTTGAGTCGGCACACTGCTGTCGATTCCGACAAATGCTGTCACCTCTTCTCGATATTTGTTCACATAATCAATGCCGTAAATACCTGCAATCGAGTGACCCATAAGGATGTAGCGGTTCATATTAAGCTGCTGTAACGCTTCATGAACTTCATCCACAATATTTTCTGTCGTTCGCTCTTTTTCCGTTTCATCACTTAATCCATAGCCAAAAGGCTCAACTGCGACCACTTTGTAATAGGGAGATAATTGATCGATTAGCAGCTTAAAATCAAGTGCTGGCGTAGCTGTTCCAAAGCCCGGCAGCAGCACAATCGTTTCTTCGCCTGTTCCTTGAATGAGCACGTTCATATTTTTCCCGTCTACAGATACATGCTGACCATAGGGCTCTATTTGTTTTTTCTCCGAGTTCGTACTTATCACATTCATAATATAAACAATCCCTAGAAACAGAACAATAACGATAACGATTGCTGCTATAACTTTAAGTAAAATACTGCGTACTTTCTTCAATTTTGCTCCATTCCCCGTTTTCTTTGCCTCTGCTTGTGTCACGCTCATCTACTCCTGTCCTGATCTGTTTGTTCCGTTACCTTATCGGTGCGACTAATGAAAGTGTAACTAACAAAGATGTACTCCCCATGACGACAATATGAACTGAATATGAACAAGCGAAAAAATGCTGCGACATGACATGCAAGGAAGCTTGCACATGATGCCGCAGCATGGATAATACGAGGGACATGTTTAGATAAAGCAATAGTTACAATCTATCCGTCATAATAAAAATCATCTACTTGTCCTTCTTTACTTCGTCCATAAATGTTCTAAAATGTTCAGCGATTGCTTTTGATTGGGTATGGTGTAAATAATGGGTTCCTTCCAATGTCATCACTTTTCCAAGTACAGAATCTTTTACTTGCTCTTCATGTAGTTTTGACCATCCTTCAATGCCTGTACTATCCGGTTGTAAAAAGAATATAACAGGCAGGTTTTTTGGGAATGTTAAATTTTCAGTTGCCTTAAAATTAGAAGACCTACTTTCTATTTCATTCACAATAGTGGGATTTCTGAAGTTTTTGAAAGAAAGAATTCTCATTTGTTCTTTTGTTTCATCATCAACGGGTATTTTAGCATAGGGGTCAGCACTTAGTTTCATTATTAATCTGGCTAAACCTGATTTTTTGAGCAGCGTAATTGTTGTATTTGATATTGGAGATTCAACAACCTTATCACCGTATTGCTTGGGAGCACTGCTATCGATCCCGACAAATGCACTCACTTCGTGTTCATATTTGTTCACATAATCTAGTCCGTAAATGCCTGAAATGGAGTGAGCCATTAAAATATATCGATCAATGTTAAGACGCTGTAAAGCTTCATGAATTTCACTTACAATATTTTCTGTACTTCGTTCCTTATCCGTTCCATCACTTAATCCATAACCAAAAGGCTCAATCACTGCAACTTTGTAAAAGGGTGATAACTCTTCTACTAGCGGCTTAAAATCAAGTGCTGGTGTTCCTGTTCCCAAGCCTGGCAGCAGCACGACTGTTTCTTGGCCTTGTCCTTGAATTAAAACATTCATATTTTTTCCATCAACGGTTACAAACTGTCCATAGGGTTTTATTTTTCCTTCCTCTGATTTGTTGCTGATCACATTAACTATAAACACAATGGCTAAAAAAAGTACGATTGCTATAACCAATCCTGCTAACACTTTTAGTAAAATGCCAAGCCATTTTTTCTTCTTACTAGTTGTTTTTTTGTCTGTTGGTGTGTCCAAGTCCTCTTTCTTTACCTCGCGTAGTTTCACTTGCATCTTCTCCTGTCGTTATGTCTATATTGGCCTGCATTAAACGGACCATTAAGCAAGCATATACAGTAGAGATGTACTCCCCGTGACGACAATATGAACTGAACATGAACAAGCAAAAAAAATGCTGCGGCTCACATACAAGGAAGCTTGCACGTGAGCCGCAGCATGGAGAACGCGGTCTAGTCAATTCGATTGATACCCTATGAATCTAACTATCTGTTGGTGTCATGATTGGCAAGGTTACAAAAAATGTCGTTCCTTGGTCCGGTTCACTTTCCACTCGAATTTCACCTTGATGAAGCGATACAATTTGTTTAACGATAGCAAGTCCCATACCGCTGCCGCCATACTTCCGGCTGTGTGAGCGATCTGCCTTAAAAAACCGTTCGAATATACGCTTTTGGTCCTCCAAAGAAATACCGATGCCCCTATCGGATATTTGGACGGTCACATTTTTGGCCTCTTGCTTGATGCTGATGTCAATGATGCCGCCATCCATGGAAAATTTGATGCTGTTGCCAATGATGTTCGTCCATACCTGATTTAAAAGATCATGATCAGCCGTTATGCGGACGGCCTTCAATTGGAGCTCAAAACGGATGCTGCGGGCAGACCATTGCGGCTGGAGCGCGACGATTACCCGTCTGATCTGTTCATCAAGGCTAAGTGTGGCCAAGCGAAGCTGCTGTGACTGCGCTTCAAGCAAACTCAGCTTAAGCAGGCTGTCACTCATCTTGGACATCCGCTTCGCTTCAGCGATGATAATATCAAGATAGCGGCTTCGTTCAGGGTCTGCTAGGTTTACTTGCTTAAGTGCTTGCGCATAGCCCGATATCGAGGTAAGCGGAGACTGCACCTCGTGCGACACATTCGTTACGAATTCCCTGCGCATCTGCTCCAGTTGCTGCAAATCGTGCATCATCTCTTCGAAGCTGCGCGCCAAAGTACCCAGCTCACCCGTTTGCTTAATATTCAGCTTAACGTTGAAATCCCCAGCCGCTATCCGTTTGGTCGCCTTTGTCAGCTTTTTGATCGGTCTTACCAAAAAGATGGAGGCCACCAGAATAATTAAGCTTCCTGCAATCAATGAACAAGTTGCAAAGATCGATGCCCACATCGTAACAAAGGAGGAGGAAGGAGGGGCGAGCATCTCCAGGAACATCGCTTTTGTTCCCTTTTCCGTCTTCAACGGCAGCCCCAACAAAATCTTAGCAATTCCGTTCGGATTGTCTTGAACAACGCCTCCACCTAATACTTTCTTTAGTTGCTCCTGTGTTACCGGGGTAGGGTTGTGTCCGTTAAGTTTACCGTAGGATTGAAATTGCCCCGTTGCTTCGTAAATCCGAATATGATAGGAATTAAGCATCTTCATTTCACTTACGAACGATTCCGCTTCACTTAACGGAAGAGTCTTGTAAATCCGGACAATGTCTTGGCCAAAGTTACGAATGTTGATTTGTGCGTTTTCGTTTAGTTTTTCTTCAAATAACAAAGTTGAAACAAAAAAGGAAATGATCGTGCCCGCGATAACGGACACTAAAAATGTCAGGACAACACGTATATATAAGGATCTGATCATTCGTAAACCTCAAGCCGGTACCCAAGTCCGCGTACCGTCTCGATACGAAATTCGGATGTGGTTGCGAACCGTTCCCGCAGCCGTTTAATATGTACATCTACCGTTCGATCATCTCCGGCGTAATCAATCCCCCAAATTTGGTCGATCAACTGCTCACGTGTATAGACTTGTCCAGGCGTGCCAGCAAGCTTATACAGCAATTCGAACTCCTTGAGCGGCAGCGTAAACGATTCCGTTCCTCTCAGCACCTTGTAGGTCTGTCGATCAAGCGTAACGTTGCCGAATTGGATCGTCTGCGTGGAGCCAATCCGGTATCGTTTCAGTAACGCTCGAACACGAACCGTCAGTTCCAAGGGATCAAATGGTTTCGTCAAATAATCGTCGGTTCCAAGTTCAAAGCCCTTCACTTTCTCCCATGTTTCACCTCTCGCCGTCAGCATCAGTAACGGAAGATCAGGATTAGCTTTACGGAGTTCCTTACATAACGTCCAACCATCCATAATAGGCATCATAATATCAAGTACGACAAGATCGACTTGCGTCGCGGCGTAGACGGCTAGTGCTTCCTTCCCGTCCGCGGCTTCAACTGTTGCGAATCCGTCGTTGCGCAAAAATAAGCAGACCAGTTCGCGAATGTTCGCATCGTCGTCAGCAACTAGTATAGTAGGCATCTGCTCCCTCGCTTCCCTGTTTTCCATCCCTTTAGTTGTCATCATTATACTATAAATGAATTTGAAACGGAGATTTTGCTAGGAGTTCCAGAGCTGACTTGTAAAGCTCGCACGATTACAGTTATCGCCTCAGTACGTGTCCGAATTCCCCCGACCTCTTGACGTGTGAACCGCCACTCGGCTGTAGGTTCTCTCCTAGAAGCAGCTGCCTCTAACCACCACATGCAAAATGGATTGGCTCACCCATAGCTCCCCCACTTGTTTCTCACCTCTGACGGCGCGGCACATCGATGTTCATACAGCCTGTGCGATGCCAAGCCAAAACAAAAAGGCATAAGCAAAAAGTGTAAGCTTTCTGCTTATGCCCCTTCTCGGGTAGCACGTAAAGGCGTATGATCTATCCTATTCCACCAAATGCACAAATATGATGGGTCACATCCCCCTAATTCAGTTATAGTTTACGTACAACCGTTTCTCATCAAAGCGTACGAAACTGCAACTCCTTACAGTCCATTTTGAACACTAACTCTCTCTTTCCCTCTTGTCCAAGGACAGATAACCTCAATGTTAAATTTTGCACGTCTTTATCTGCAAGCGCTTTGTTGTATACCCAGCCGTGCCGCTCTTTACCAGGATTAATTACAGCGTTTTTAAAATCAGGATTGTGGGACGCAGCTACGACCGTCTCATAGGTTTTGCCTTTAATCCCACGGTTGGCTCCAACCTTCATATCCGCCAAATAAAGCTTAACTTGTTCTTTATCCGTCTTGTTGTTTACTGTAATTTCAAAATCGGTTTGGTCCTTCGTTAATCGAACAGCATGCACCGTCACTTCAATCCCGTTAATAGTTTGAGTGAGCGGCAATGTTTGAAAAGTAGCCTGCTGCCCATCTTTGTTGTTCGTATTTGATGTATTAGGCTTCTGATCTGGATGATTCCGTTTCCCTTGCGGGATATCTATGCTGCCCTCAATGGCGATCGGCTTGTTATGCATAACTCGAACGACATCCCGCCCGTTAAATGTTTCTCGCTCTGCATCAGACGTGTTGTGTGAGGTAGCCAACGCAATACCTGTAAAGAGCATCGTGCTGCATAAAATGCCAACGAACCATTTATTCATATTGTTCTCTCCTTTCAGCTAATCCCTATCCTGTTTCGCTCTATCTCTTTATCCCGATTATCGCTCTTACATTACGAAGACCATTGCTCCACATAAATATCGAGCTTCGCATCTGCCAGCGCTTTATAGCGGCGCTCCACTTTATTCCCCGCTGCATCTGTTTCTACCTTTCCATCCTCACGGCTTACTTGAAACACCCACTCCGCATACATCGGTATTTGCACCTGATTCGTATACGTATCGGTATGCGGATGGTGTACTAGCGGAAACCAAGCATAGAGCTTAACGCCATCCGGAGTATTCTGAGGCGCGTGAACGACAAGCTCCAACTGGACATTGGTTCGTATTTCCGCTACAACACACAGCGTAACGACAGCTTCCAAATCCCCATAACGAACGGTCACCTTTGTCTCTCCTAACTGCAAAGGAATGACGGTCCCATCCTCTCGAATCTGTACAATACGTTCATCCTCGATACGATAGTGCGCTCTTAATACAGTCATCTTAAAGCCCGTATCATACTCCACGATAGGGTTCAATCGACAGGTTGGGCCGATTACCCCCACCTCTTCCATTTCCTCACCCGTATTCAGCTTTAAGGTACGTAGCTTTCCCTTGTCGCCAAAGAAGTGAATGAGGGGCGAAGCTACTCTGGCTGCCCAATCTCGCTCCACATGAGCCGCATCCGGTTCATATAAATAAACGAGCTCATCGTCTGGGCTGTACCCTAATCCAAGCAGCTTCTCAGTCACCTCACGTACATGCTGCTCTCTTATTAGCAGTCCTTCACAGCTTCCGAGATCGATCCATATTTTAGACACGGGCTGCTTCTCATGAAATGTATGATACATAGGCACTTCACGCTGCGTCTGTGGATCTACACAATAGAAATAAGGAGAAACGATTCCCAACATCCCAAATACGTCAGGACGCCGCATGCCGATATGATACGTCACTTGTCCACCTCTTGAAGAGCCCATCAAGGCCGTATGTTCCGGCCCTGTTTTGGTACGGAATACGGCATCCATAAACGGCATTACTTCTTCAATAATAAACTGCTCATATAGCTCGCCCCGTGGTTGAATCGGCACCTTATCGTCTTGATAGCAAATACCTTCCAGTTCATGTGTAAATTCATCAGCTCGTTCCATCCCCATATTAGGAATGCCGACCACGATTATGTCCTCTATAATCCGATCTTTAATTAGCCTGTCAACAGTTGTATGAATGTTCCATGAATACCCGTTAAACGCAGGGTGAAAAATATTTTGTCCATCATGTACATATAACACCGGATACCGTCTGCTCGAATCTTCCTGATAGGAAGGAGGCAAATACACCACCAGATCACGCCTATTATCCAACAACGCCGAGTAGAATCCTTCATTTCGTAAAATGGTTGAGCTATGCTTCATTGTCATCACCCTTATTCGCGATTAGATCGACCCAATGCTCCACTTCGTAACGTAATTCCAGCCCATCCGTCACGGTAAATCGGCGGTAAGGAACCTCGTGACCGTCGCGGTCTGTTTCATGCTTGCCTAAGCCACGCGAAATTCTAAATTCAAACGACATCTCTCTTGGCACCTCAAACCTGCCGCCATAAAGCCCTTCCTCTATCATCGGCAATTCAATGCCCGCATACAGACTATCCGTACGCGGCGTGTATGCGGGTACTTTTACATAGATGTCAATCGACGCCGTGTTTGACACATACGGCACCACCGCTATATCTTTGCTCGCCCGCAGCTGCTGGTTAACATACGTAACACTTGTGTGTCCAGACTGACGCGGAGCTAACATCCCATTCGTGGCTACTGTCAACAACTCGGCATCAGCTACCTCATAGGCAGCGTTAATATCCGTCATCATAAAGCCGCTGTCAAAGCGAACAATTGGATTCAAGGCCTGCTTCGGCCCTTGAATGCCTATCACCTCAGGTCCGTGCAGTTCAACGCTCACTGGTTTGCCGATATTTCCAAAAAAATAAAGCAGTGGCGCATGAACCCTTGCCGCCCAATCTTTTTGCGAATGGCCAGAACCTACTGCATAGTAATACATAAGATCTTTTCCTGGCTCATAGCCAATTTGAACGAGAACATCCACCACATGGCGCACATGCTGTTCCATGACGGTAAAGCCTTCCGCATCTCCAACGTCGATCCATATTTTAAGATCCTTTTTCGTTGTGTAAATATAGCTTTGCCATCTGGCTTCCATCGTGTTGGGCTCCACACTAACAAAAAAAGGACATAACGCGCCGATCATGCCAAACGTTTCCGATTGACGGAAACCAATATTATAGGAAACTAACCCCCCAGCAGATGAGCCCATTAAGGCGGTATGCTCCTTGCCTGGCAGTGTCCGGTACTCTCGATCAATGTATGGCTTCACTTCCTGCACGAGAAATTGCTCGTACAGTTCTCCCTGATTAGCCGTATGGAACACATTGTGTCCATCCGGATTGGCATGCATATATTCCGCAATTCGTGCATCCGCCACATGAGCAATGGCAACTATAATAATCTCCTGCATTTTCCCTTCGGCAACTAAACGATCAACCGTCTTATGCACATCCCAGGACTCTCCCTTGTGATCTGCAAAAAACACATGTTGACCATCATGCATATAGAGGACAGGATAGCGCTGCATCGCTTTTTGGTCATAGCTCGCTGGTAAATATACAAACATATCTCTTGTATTGTTTAAAATAGTCGAATAAAACGGTTTGATCTCAATTAAACGTGCTGAACCCACTGGGCATTCTCCTCATACCGTATATTTACGAGGAGACGGGCAATCTAATAAACTTCTCCTCGTTTTTATATTCCGGATCATCAATATAACGGTTCATTACATTCACAATAGTCGTATACTCGTCCATACAGAACGATATCCGCACGATATCGTCACGCAGCACTTCTGGACAAAGACACGTGCACCAGGCGACAAAACGCGTATGTGACAGCGCCGCCTCATTAGCTACAAATTCATTTAGCACGATCCCCACATGATGTTCATGCTTTGCCAAGAAAGCTTGCAGTGCATCTGCGTTCTTATAAACATGTATCCTCTCTTCTGGCAAGCCGCTCACATGCTTGATCATGTCCATCCACTTCTGATTGTTGTATGCATCCGTTATTAGAAATTGTGGTGCTTCACCCAACATAACAGTAGAAGCTTCAAAGCCTGCTTTCACATCTGGCATTACTTTATGGAAGAGCGAATCCTCAATATAACTATCAACGACAAAAACCGGAATGCCAAACCCGAAGTAAGGGGTAATGGTGGCAAACCTTTCTTGATCCACATTAATAAGAAATACGCCGTCCAAATTCCGTTCCATAATCACTTTGTAAGACGGCTCCGAGCGGTCTATCTGCATCAAAATTACATGGTAACCAAGCGAACTGCACTGCTGTTCAATTTTGCTAATCGTTTTGGCATATTTAAGCTCAGACCACGGACTTGGCTCACTATCTTTAAACCATAAAATTCCGATAAGTCCCGTTTTTTTGATCTTTAACGATTGTGCCGTACGATTCGTCACATACTTGAGCTGCTGTGCAATTTTTAATACTTTCACGCGTGTTTCGTCCGAGATGGACTGCGTCTTTACATCGTTCAAAATGTAAGACACGGTTGCAATGGACACTCCAGCAGCTTGAGCGATATCTTTAATCGTTGTTTTCTTCATTCTGTTTCGACCTCACTTAAACTTAAACGTTTAAGCCAATTAAAGCATACCACCTATTGTGTGTCAATTTTGCTATTGGACGGACATTAGTTATGAAGCAGACTCCAGCCGTAAGCAGGTAAGCTAATGATAAGCTGATCGTTTTCTTGTTTGAATGCTCCATTCCCCAGCAGCATACATAACTCAGATGCTATTTTCAGCCCCGCAACCGTAAAGGTGATTGCTTCCTCGCTATTGTTAAAACAAATGAACACCTGCTCATGGTCGTGTTTTCTTTCTACAACCAACTGCTGCTTTTTCGCATATATGATTCGGTAAGCACCTGCTTGTAATGCTCGCTTCGAAGTTCGCATAGTAATAAGCTGTTGATAAAATGAATATAAGCTGCGATTCTGCTGCGAAACATCCCATATCATCGGCTTGCGGCAATCCGGGTCTTCCCCTCCCGTCATCCCAATCTCATCACCATAATAAATGCATGGCGCCCCCAGGAAGCTGAATTGGAACAACACAGCAAGCTTCATCTTCCTCTCATCCTGCGTCACCGTCAGCAGGCGCGGCGTGTCGTGACTGCCTAATATCGTAAATGTTGCCTCGTTTACTTGCTGAGGATAGTCAGCCAATAGCTTATTTACTTGAGAAGCAAACTGCTCCGCATTGATCAAGTTCTTTGCATAAAAGTCAAGAATCGCTTCCGTCACTGGATAGTTCATCACCGCATCAAATTGGTCACCTTGCAACCAAGGCATCGCATCGTGCCAAATTTCCCCAAGAATATAAAAGTCCGGCTTTAGGGACTTGCATGCTTTACGAAATTCCCGCCAAAATTCATGATCCACCTCATTGGCAACATCCAATCGCCAGCCGTCAATATCACATTCACGAATCCAATATTGAGCAACATCCAGCAAATATTGCCTCACTTCTGTATGAACTGTATTTAGCTTCGGCATATGTGATTCAAAGGCAAAGCAATGATAGGAAGGCCGTGGTGCACATGTCAGCGGAAACGATTGGATATGAAACCAATCCCGATAGCGTGATCTCTCTCCATGCACAAGCACATCCTGAAAAGGGGCGAACCAATAGCCGCAATGATTAAATACGGCATCCAACATGACTCGAATGCCACGATCATGGCATGCCTTTACTACACTTTTTAACAATTCGGTATTGCCAAACTGCGGATCTACCTTCATATAATCAGTCGTATCATATTTATGGTTTGTCTTCGCTGCAAACAAAGGCGTAAAATAAATCGCATTGATACCCAACTCACTCATGTAGTCGAGTCGCTCCAGCACCCCTTGCAAATCGCCGCCATAAAAATCATGTGGACCGGGTGAAGATGCTTCCCAAGGTCGAACCGACTCAGGATCATTTGACGGGTCACCATTCGCAAATCGATCCGGGAAAATTTGATAAAACACCGCATCCTTTACCCAAGCAGGTGGCTGAAGCACCTCATTTGCCCAAAGAAACGGGAAATCAAAAAAAGTTAGCGGATTGTGCGGCTTGTCCTTCACAAAGCCTTTTTCTGTATACCAGATCGATTGCTCATTATCTGTTAGCTGGAATGCATACCGCAGCCGCAAATGTAATGGCGCAACTTCTGCTTGCCAATAATCAAACCACTCGTCACTTGCCAGCTTATAAAGTTCGGTTACGGATGCCGTATGGTCCCAGTCGTACTTATCACCATAAAGCACGCTAACCGTATGCAAGTCGTTCTTCTTGGCCCGCAGTCGGATATGAATCGTATGTTCGTCATAAGAGTAACAATAGGACTGTCCCGGTCGATGATAAATCGCTTCGAGTAACATGATCTAACCTGCTCCCTTCCTGAATGGAGATGACTACACAAGTCTAATTCGTGTTATACCTAAGTAAATAGTTCGGTAAGCTTCGCCTCGAAATGACTTAGCCTTTATCCGCACCCGCCGTCATGCCGTGGATCAAATATTTTTGAAAATACATATACAAAATGGTGATCGGCAGTGCCACAAGCACCGCACCAGCGGCAAACGTTGTAAAGCTGGAATTGGTTTCTGTTGCGACCATATTGTACAACCCTTGTGCCAACGTCATTTTATCGGACGATCTCAGCACAATTTGAGGTAGGATAAAGTCCATAAACGGCGTTATAAAGCTGTTTAAAGCTACAAAAGTAATCGCCGGCAGCGACAAGGGCAAAATAATTTTAAACAGCGTGACCATATGACTCGCGCCGTCAATGTACGCCGCCTCTTCCAAACTTTTCGGAATCGTATCGAAATGACCTTTCATCACCCATGTGCCCATCGAGATTGAACCGCCAGCGTAGATGAGAATGAGACCCAAATGCGTGTCTAGCAGCTTCGTTTGCAGCAGCAGGACAAAGATAGCCATAATCGATAAAAAGCCAGGAAACATTTGCAAAATAAGCAGCGCCATTAAACCTTGCTGTCTACCTTTAAAGCGAAAACGGGAGAAAGCATAAGCTGTAGCTGCCACTAGTCCTGTAGATATAACCGCATTTGCAAGTGCAATTGTGACTGTATTTCGGAACCACAATACAAAATCAGTATTTCGAATAAGCTCCACATAATGCTCTAGCGTCGGCTGCTTCGGAAACATACTGCTTACCATTAACGTATTTCCTGGATGAAGAGAGGTACCGATCACCCAAATTAGCGGATACATTGTCGTTAACAGCAGCACAGCAAACACAGCATATATGCCAATGACGACCAAATTGTTCAGCAATTTTGACATTTAGATTCTATCCTCTTCTCGTGTAGTCTTCATCCTTCTGTAGTTCCATAGAGAAAAGACGGCAATAAAGACAAACATGATAATCGATACAGCAGAAGCCATGTTAAATTGGCTTTGATTTAGCGTCATTTTAAAAATCCACGAGATCAAAATATCGGTACTGCCTGCGTAATAGTAATCAGGATGATTCGGGCTGCCATCCGTCAGCATATAAATCAAGTTAAAATTGTTAAAGTTAAATGCAAACTGCATAATTAAAATGGGTGCGGTGGCTGCCAGCACAAGCGGCAGCGTAAGTTTCCTAAACCGCTGTGTTCCGGTGGCACCATCCACGGCGGCTGCCTCATACAAGTCACGCGGCAGTGTCGTTAACACGCCGGACATTAACGCCATCAAAAACGGCGTCGAGAACCACAAGTTAACGATTAGTATCGTAACTTTGGCCATTGTCGGGTCCGAAAGCCACGGCACAGGCGACATCCCCAGCTTAACCAGCATGTCATTCACGGGACCAAAAGAACCGTTCAACAGCACACGAAATACGAGTATCGATATAAATTGCGGAACGGCCCACGGCAAAATAAACATTGTTCGCCAAAACTTTTTGAACTTCACTTTAGGGTGATTCACCATTAATGCCAACACAAGACCGCTAAAAAAAACGGTCAACGTGGACGCTACCGCCCAGATGATATTCCAGACGGATATTCCAAAAAAGGTCGTCCGCCACGACTCCTGCGCAAACAAATCGTAAAAGGTTCTCAGCCCCGTCCAGTCCACCAGGTTGCGATCTGGAATGTGATGCGGTGCCGAGTAGTTTGTAAAAGCAATTAATACATTAAACACTAGCGGCAACACCGTCACAAACAGAACAAAAAATAGAGCGGGCAGCAGCAGCAAATACGGGAAGTGTCTGAACTTAGCCTGCCTTAGCGATATTAGAAATCCAGGGACTGGCTTACCTTTGTCTCTTAGCTCGCCATTCTTCTTGGCATCGTATATATTCAGCGCATAGAAACCTGCAAATAACAGCACCAAGACGATCATTATGATGCCTTGGATGAGCATGAAGATGGAATGGTCCCCTTTAATGACATTTCCAGCAACAATCTTTGTTGGCACATCGCCTAATGTAATGAGCCCTTGTATCCCTTTATAAACGATCGGATAATAGTTCCAAAAGAACAACTGGGTTGCTATCATAAATAGCAAGCCCTTACTATATTGCTTATTGTATAACTGACCCAAACCTATAAATACCGTCGAGAAAATAGCAGCTGTGGTCCGATGCCGACGAGCATCTGTTGTTGCCATCATACGGAAGACCGCCTTCGTCGATTTTTGAAATTCCCCGTTCATGTAACCGATTATTTCTTCGAATGCATCGCTGTCTTGATTTGAGCTGCTGCCTTATCCAGCACTACACTTGGCTCCTGATTGTCGTTCCAGATTGCAGCCAGTGCAGCGCCTGCCGGAACCCATACGGTTCCCATTTCAGGAATGGAAGGCATTGGCGTAGAGTGCTTTGCTTGCTCCAAAAATGCCATAATATTAGCGTCCTGCGCAATTGTAGGCTCGGCCATTAAATCTTTTCTAGCCGGCAGCTGTCTTGTCATTTCAAATCGCTGCTTGCCCTTGTCCTGTGAAGTGACATAACGCGCAAACAGCTTGGCTGCTGCCGGATATTCGGTATACGAGTTGACATATAAAGCCCGAATACCTGACATACTTTTCGGGTGCTCGCCATTTGGCAAGAGCGGCAATGGTGCCACGGCATAATCGACACCTGCACTCGTCAACTCATTCATTAGCCAAGGGCCGTTAATGATGGCTGCCGTACTGCCTTCTACGAAAAATCCGGTAATAATATTGTCGTTGATATCGTTAACGTTAATAGGCAAAATGGGCTTTAATGATTGTAAATATTTTGCTCCTGCAATCGATTCAGCACTATTCAGCCCCATGTCCGCTGCATTCGTTCCGCCATCGCCGAACACATAACCGCCATAACCCGCCAGGAAAGAATAGGATTGATACAACTGCCCTACATTCCACATGAAGGCGTACTTTTTCTTCGGAGGATCATTATACGTTTTGGCAAATTGGATCAGTTCCTCATAAGTCGCAGGGGCTTTCGGCAGCAGCTTTTTATTGTAGTACAACGCATAGGTGTCAATTGCAGTCGGATAACCGTACAGCACCCCTTCATAACTAACCCCTTCCAGCGCCGAAGTCATAAATTGCTGCTTTGCCTGATCGTCTAACACATCATTTTGCAGGACTAGCCCTGCCATAACTGCATTGCCTAAATGATCATGCGGCGCTGCAAAAACATCTGCGCCGATCCCAGCAGGCCCATCCGTTGTCAGCTTTGTTACGGCATCAATTGCGGGTACGGCTTCCACCTTCACCTTTACGCCATATTTTTGTTCAAAGTCTGCTGCGACCGCTTTCATAAAATCCAACTCAGGTCCTTTAGATTCCCATACAAGCAGTT
The DNA here is from genome assembly GCF_000425125.1 of Paenibacillus taiwanensis DSM 18679. GTDB lineage: Bacteria > Bacillota > Bacilli > Paenibacillales > Paenibacillaceae > Paenibacillus_B > Paenibacillus_B taiwanensis. The sequence goes on along the minus strand of NZ_KE384309.1, from coordinate 89,732 downwards.
CCGCTCCCGCTTCTGGCTGTAACTTGGCTTGCAACTCTGGCGGCTGTTCCGTTTGCACTTCATTTTGCGCAGCAGGTGGACCCGATTGCTGTGCTCCACATGCTGTAAGCAACATACAACTAGCTAACACCATCCACATGGCCATCATAAAACGCTTTGACATCACTTATCCCTCCAGTCTGATTTTAACTACAATCAAGTTAACTTAAACGTTTAAGTAATTTCATTAATATGATAACGCCTTTAAATCGAGTCGTCAATAACATAAAAAAACAGGCATTCTCTCAGTTGTAGAGAGAATGCCTGTCTGTTTCATTTGTTATTATTCCATTCTAGCCTCTAGCACCCGTGTTCTGGATGCGCATAATGGGCCGCAGCACTTTTTGCACAATCCGAGGATAGCTGCCAAGCTCGTCCTTGCGGACGACACGAAACACAACTAGACCTACAATAAATACAACCAACACGACTAGACCTACAAATCCTGCTGTAAACATAAAACCTATCTTGTGGCCCGCATGAGGTACAACCGCTAGCGGTTCTCCATATTTAACAGATTGGGCTGTAATACCTACAAGCTGCTCGCCAAGACGCTCCGTCAAATAACCGAGGCCGCCTGCAAGCAAAGTAGCCAATATAAAGCCAGGCCAACGCTTGCCCATAACGTCAAATTTGACGACTTTCTTCATCACACGCAAGTTGAGGTACGTAATAATTAAGAACGTAATCATCGTAGCCATAATAATACCGTATACACCGATAAATTGTGCGAGTACAAAGCTAAAAATAAGCTTAAGGATAATGCCCAACGTCACACTAATCATCGCAATATAAGGCTTGCCCAGTCCGATTAGAATTGAGCTTGATGTCATCATCGTGATCTGTAATATCGTGCCCAGCGTCAGCATGGCAATAATACCAGCACCATCTAGTGAACTAAACAACAGACCATTGATGGAAAAGGCACCAACGCCAAGCGCCAATACGATCGGCATGCCGCTTAAGACGGAAATCCGCATCGCAAGTGAAATCTGGCGTTGCAAGTGGAGCATGTCCCGCTTCGCATAAGCAGCGGAAATGACCGGAATTATCGATGTGCTGAGCGCGATCGCCAAAATTGGCGGAATGCCTGCAATCGATTGGGCACGCTGGCCTAATATGCCATAGATATGCGTCGCGGTAGCTTCGCCTACGTCCGAAGACAAGAGCGGCACTGTAATGGACGAATCAATAAAGTTGACCAATGGCACCGCAAGTGAAGCCAGTACAATAGGAATCGATAACGCAAAGATCGATGCAAAGATCGCTTTCAACGAGACAGGTGGCGTATTAGATCTACGAGCTCGCACGCCTGCTTCACGATCCAAACGGCGCAGCTTACGTAAATAGTAAATCATTACGGCAAAAGCACCGATGCTACCAAGCACACCACCGAAGGAAGCACCAGCAGCTGCCCAAGCTTGAGATGCGCCGTTGTTCACTAAAATTAAAGCAAGCGCAATTGCTGTTGCAACACGTAAAATTTGTTCCACAATTTGGGAAACACCGCTCGCTTGCATCATATTGCGCCCTTGCGTGTATCCACGCATCATCGCCAGCATCGGGAACAGCAACAACGCGGGTGCTAACGCACGAATAGCAAGCGCCGCTTCCGGCTGCTTGATTGCTGTCGCATAAACAGGCGCCAGAAAGAACAGCAGCAGCGTCACAACGACGCCGGATATAAGACCAAACAGCAACGCCGCAGCGTAAACACGCTCGGCCTCACGCACCTGATTAAGGGCGTAACGTTCAGATACCATTTTGCTGAGCGTACTCGGAATACCCGCAGTCGCAATTGCCAAGATCATCAAGTAGACGTTCTGAGATGTGGCAAACGCCGCGTTACCTACCGAACCGAGCATATGCTCAAGCGGTACCCGCTGGAATACGCCCAGCACGCGCGCTACTAAAGTAGCAGCTGCAATGATAAGCGTCCCTTTAATAAAAGACTCCTTTGCCAAAAGCTTCCCTTCTTTCCTCTTCTACCACAAACCACAAATTAAATAATCCAAATTATAAATAACACAATCATAACGACTTGCAGAATGAACTTTGTCACCATGCTCGTAAATAAACCTACGATTGCTCCAACCGCAGCCTTTGTTGAACGTCCGACATCAGCACCAGTAATCAGCTCCCCAATCAAAGCGCCAAGAAACGGACCTAATAGAAGTCCAAATGCCGGAATCACAAACGGGCCAATTATAACACCAATAGTACTGCCGATAACGGATGCCCTTGAGCCTCCGTACCGTTTGACCCCCCAGGCGCTGACTGCGTAATCCGCCACAAACATAACGACAACAATCAACGTCTGGATGGACCAAAACCAGAACCCGAACGGTTCAAATGTAAAAAATAGGCCATACACAAAGAACGCCGCATATATCGCGAGTGCCCCTGGAAGTATAGGGAAGATGGCACCCGCCATCCCGACCGCAAACAAAGCAATAACAAGTATCCATCCCAAAAAGGCCATCATGAATTCCTCCTTAGCTGCTGCCGCTATCCAATTAATGTCGTCATGCGTATAATTAAGTTAATATAAATCGGCGGATTACTTCCGCTACGCCGCTTTCAATATTGGAAGCTACGATGGCATCTGCCGCCTGCTTCACTTCCTCTTGCGCATTCCCCATCGCCACACCAAGTCCTGCATGGCGAATGACGGCAATGTCATTTAAGCTATCTCCGACGGCTATCGTCTGCGAAATGTCCAGACCGAGCAGATCACACACAGTCTGCACGCCTGATGCTTTGTTAATGCCGAGTGGATTAATCTCAATATTGTGTGGTGAAGAGTTGGTTAACTCCAACCCACCTAAAGTGCGTAATTCGTCAAGCAATTGACCACGGATGGTATCATCTTCATTAAAATATCCGAACTTCAGCCAATCCTCCTGCTCCACATTTCCGTTCCAGTTCTCCCTGTTATACAATCGTTCAGTCGAATAAGCCCAGAACCAAGTGTCATACTTCTCAGACAGCTCCAACATCTTCGAGACAGAACTGCGCTGCAACAGATGACGAATGTACAGCTCTTGAGGGTTTTTCCATACCTCACCACCATTTACCGTTACCATCGGTCCTGTTAAACCAAGCTGATCCGCATAAGGCACCGCGTTTTGAATGGCTCTGCCCGTCGATAATATGACCGTTACACCCGCAGCTTGCGCTTCCGCTATCGCTTGGGCGGTATCCTCACTCACTCGCTGGTCCTCGTCTAACAGCGTCCCGTCCATGTCGAGAGCTAACAGTGTATATTTACTCATTGTTGCCTACACTCCCGTCCGGCGTTTATGGCTTGCTCATCCGCACATTCGGCATAATTCGTGGCCATGCGCGCAAGACGGCTACCATACGCCATTTTACATAACGACATTGTATCATAAACGGCACAGGCACAACAAAAATATCTACCTCTTCCTGTAAATAACTTGAGTATGTAGGCCTATATGTAAGAAAGCTGAATCCGATGCATCATAAGATGCCCGAATCCAGCTTGTCTATGGTCTATTCGTTTCTTACGTGCACGTCATATGCTAGTTAAGCACTTGCTGCATGCCTTTTACTTCCTATTTTCCATACTTGTTAAGCTTCTGTTGCGTACCTCCTGCACACTACACGTCAGCTTACTTGGCTGTGAAGAACAGCGAGCTTACGCTGTTTAATTAACCGTGCCAACATACCGTGGCTCGGAGAAAAAATAAAAGCCAATACAAACAACGCACCTGCTACAGTGACCATCATTCCAGCAATAGAAGCATCAAGCCATGCAGCCGAATAATAACCCAGCACTGCGCAAGTAATACCAATCAGCACACTGTATACGATCATCACTGACAACCGCTCTGTCAGCAAGTAAGCCGTAGCAGCAGGTACGATCAGCATACCTACAACTAAAATAGCGCCAACACTTTCAAAGCTCGCCACTGTTGTCATCGAGACAAGACCCATCAAGAGATAGTGGAACAACGCCACTGGAATACCGCATGCAAGTGCCATAGCGGGATCAAACGCGCAAATTTTAAATTGTTTGTAAAAGAGTCCAATTACTACGAAAATAACAGCTACCGTAAATCCAAGTATCCAGACGGCCTTCGGTATGTAGTCAATGCCTAAGACGTCAATCGTATTCCAATGTACATAAGCAATTTCACCAAATAATACGCAATCTAAGTCAAGATCGACTTGACGTGCATTTAAGCTGACAAGCACAACACCAACTGCAAATAGCGCTGTAAATACAACCCCTATTGAAGCATCAGCCTGAACGCCGCTCTGTTGAAATATTTGTATGAGAAAAACGGTAATAAGTCCCACAACCGAAGCACCTAATAGCATCGCAAGCGAATCACGTGAACCGCTGATCATAAAAGCGATCACAATTCCAGGCAAAACGGAGTGGCTGATTGCGTCACCAATTAGTGACATTTTTCGAAGTACAAGGAAGCAGCCAAGTATGCCGCATGAGATGGCGACCAACGCCCCTGTCGCAATAATCCAAAAATCCGTCACAACGAGGCCTCCTTCCGCAAACGAGTGCCACGCTCGCTCATTCGAGAACGTTCTTCCTCTCGAATCGTACGGTTAGTACGTATTCGCCGAATCACTTTAGCACACACACCTCGGCGTGGCGCAAACAGCACCGAGAACACAAACACGGTCGTTGCGGCCAACACACTTAATGGGCCTGTAGGCAGGTTGCTAGTAGTCGTGCTGATCAATGTCCCAATAACCCCGCTGATGGCGCCAAATATACCACTTAAGCTCACCATCAGTCCAAGTCGATCCGTCCAGTATCTCGCCGACACTGCTGGTGTAATCAGCAATGCTGCAACTAACACGACACCAACCGCTTGAATGCCGACAACTACAGCGATAACGGTAAAGAACATTAGCATTTGTTCCAGCAAACCGATCGGAAAGCCCAACCCACGGGCAAAGCCCGGGTCAAAGCTTAACAGCTTAAACTCCTTAAACAAGAAGCTGCAAGCCAAAATAATAACAGCTGATACCCCGATCATCGTGTATACGTCACTCTGAATCATAGAAGCAGCTTGCCCAAACAAAAATTTATCAAGCCCACTCTGATTGCCATATGACGAATGCTGAATTTGTGTTAATAATACAATCCCAATTCCAAAAAAAACGGACAACACGATACCCATCGCCGCATCAGCCTTAATGCGCGAATACCGCGTAATGACAGATATTGAAAACGTTGCAAGGAGTCCCGCGACTAAGGCGCCTAAAAAAAATAACGGTAGCGATTTCACACCAGTAAGCATAAAAGCGATACAAATGCCTGGCAGCGCTGCATGGGCGAGCGTGTCCCCCACCAAGCTTTGCTTGCGCAAATAAGCAAAGCTGCCGATGATGCCGCTCATTAAGCCAAGCAGCATACAGCCGATTAAGATCCATTGTGTATTAGGGTCTGCCAATACAGACCAAGACCATAATAACATCGTCGTCACCTCGCTCCGACGAGGGTAGCCCCGTCTTCTTGGTCAAATACGGCTAATTTGCCACCGTACGTCTCGTGGAGCAGCGATTTCGTAAATACAAGCTCTGTAGGCCCATTAGCTATCAGCTCCACATTCAGCAGCATCACCCAGTCAAAGTACTCTTTCACAGTTGCTAAATCATGATGGACGACAAGAACCGTTTTGCCTTGCGCCTTTAGCTCATTTAACAAGCTAATAATCGCTTTCTCCGTCATCGCATCAACACCAACAAATGGCTCATCCATAAAATATAAATCCGCATTTTGTGCAAGCGCTCTGGCCAGAAACACCCGCTGCTGCTGACCGCCTGACAATTGTGAAATTTGGCGATGCGCATAATCTGCCATACCTACTTTATTCAGGCAGTCCAGCGCTATTTCCCGCTCGTTAGCGCCTGGGCGTTTAAACCAACCCAGATGCCCGTAACGCCCCATCATGACTACGTCCAACGCATTCGTAGGAAAATCCCAGTCGACCGATTCACGCTGCGGCACATAACCGATAAGCTTTCTCATTTCAGCATATGGCTTGCCATAAATTTGAACCTCTCCGCTAACCTTAGGGAGCAATCCTAAAATCGCTTTGATCATGGTAGACTTCCCTGCACCGTTCGGTCCAATAATTCCGATCAGTTTACCTTCTGGCACATCAAAAGTTAAGTTACGAAGCACTGGCTTTTTTTGATAAGCGACAGTTAATCCTGTAACGGTCAAAGGTGATGCATGTCTAGTTTGTTTCATTGTTGCTCCTCCTCTCTACTGCTTGCTTCTATTTATAAATCGGTCAGTCAAACGGGATTATTCTTTTCCGCAGCATGACAGACAATCATTATTGTAAAGCGTTAACAATTACATCAACGTTATGTTTGACCATTCCGATATAAGTACCTTCCGGCGTGCCTGGTGTCCCCATTGCATCCGAAAACAATTCGCCGCCTATGGCAACGTGATGACCTTTCTTCTTTGCCCCTTCGATAACAGCTTCAATAGCTTTCTTTGGCACGCTTGACTCTACAAATACAGCCTTGATCTGGTGATCAACCAAATAATCACGCAGCTCACTTACATCCCTGCTGCCATATTCAGATGCTGTGCTTATGCCTTGAAGCCCCATCACCTTCATCCCATACGCTTTGCCAAAATAATGGAATGCATCATGCGCTGTAACTAATACGCGGCTGCCCTCTGGTATCGTCTTGATCTGTTCCCTAACATATGCGTCCGTTTCTCTTAATTTAGCGAGATACGTATTTGCATTTTGACGGTACTCGTCTGCGTTTGCAGCATCCATTTCCACTAAGGTGTCACGGATAACTTCCGCCGCACTAATCCAGTTGCTCACATCAAACCAGATATGCGGATCATGTGCCTCCGGAGCGGCCGGATCAGCCAACAGCTTCGCTTCGTCCAGCTTTTGTGAGACTGCAACTGTTTTTTTGTTTTTGCTCATCTTTTCTAAAATATCTACCATCTTGCCTTCAAGATGCAATCCGTTATAGAACACGATATCCGCTTCATCCAGCTTCTTAATATCCCCTTGCGATGCTTTATACAAATGCGGATCAACTCCAGAGCCCATCAAACCGGTGACGGCGACGTGATCGCCGCCTATTTGCTCGACAACATCCGCGATCATACCTATCGTAGTTGTGATTGTCAGCTTGCCGCTGCCTTCATTGGCAGTCGTGCCGCTTGAAGTTTGTTGTGAATTTCCACTGCTGCAAGCCGCAATGCCCATTGCCAAACTTAAAAACAGTACAGTCATAACCAAACGCTTAAGCGCTGAATTCCATCTTGTTGACTTTGCTTTCACTTTCATTACACTCTCCCTTTTATAAATTGTATGCAGTTATATATTTTATATAAGAGCAATACTTTTTACCGGTACTTCTTTTGTTTAATATACACAATAATGTTTACCCAGTGCAACTTTTTCGGCAAAAAAAAGTTGTTGACTCCTTGTAAATGTAATGATAATAGGGATACTTTTCATACTACTGTATGTCTTGCCCTGCCAACTGGTACCTTGTCCCTAATATTGCTACGCGCCTAACCCCTTATGTACTCAAATGGAGCTGCCGCTCAAGTAGGAAAACTTCAACACGACTACTCAAGCAGCAGCCCCTTGCTCTATAAAGATACCGTTTTAATCTTCTGTTATTTACGCTGCATTATTGCCCGTATACTTCCAACTCATAAATACGTGCAGCTGTATCACTCGTCTGTGTTGCCTTAGTGACCACCAACTTCGCATAGCGGGCATTGGTTGCACTAATCGTGTGGCTTGTTTCTCCTTGCGTATTGCCCGTTACGCTCACCACTTCTGTCCAATTAACGCCGTCTGCACTTAACTGAAGCTTAAAGTCACGAGTATTAAAACTTGCAGACTCCAAGCCAGCCGCAGCATGTTTAACGACAAACTTCGTGATGGCATAAGAAGAACCCAAGTCAACACTTAACCAATGGTTGCCGCTGCCAGTGGCGCACCATTTACTATTGTTTGCCACCGTGCCATCAACTGCTTTGGCAGGAGTTTCTCCGCTTACAAACGTATCCGCGGTTGCGGTACGATTTAAGGCCACATTTGTTATACCTGGCTGCACATTTGACCATATGAAGCTAACTTGCGCTGCCGCTCCGCGCTGCCCATCTTTGCCGAGCGCAATGACTTCGAGTGTAGTCTGTTGTTCATTGCCGATGCGGAACATAGGTGGAATGTAGAAAACACGGTTAGGTGTCGCATTTACGAACTCCTTTGAGCCGTCAGGCTTTATACGGTAAATTTCATACACCTGAACGCCCCCTGAAAGGGAGTCCCACTTCAAACGAACATCGGTTGACGCGCCGCTCAAACCAAGCTCTGTAACCGTCAGATTAGATACCGCCGGCAATGGAGGCTGCGGACTGCCGTTACGTACAGACAACTCCCCAATGTATGCAGTAAAGTTAGGAATTGCTATGCTGCTTTCGAATTTCAGACCGATTTCTGTAATCGTACGACCTGCGTATGCAGATAGCGGCAAAGATGAGGTTGTCCAGTTTGACGCATTTGTGCTTTGTAAGGACACGTATTCTGTTTGAGACGGTTGATCTGCAAATACAAGTGCCGCCTTGATCTGTGCTCCAGCGATTGGCGTCTTATAGGTTACAGATAATACCGTATTGGCGTCAACTGGCAGCGCTGTCCGATACAATCGTACATGAGTGGCGTTTTGTGCGGTCAAATTACCGCTTACTTTGAGGGAACTACCGCCGTAGTAAGCTTGCTCCCAATCCAAGCTAGGCGTTAACGCTGCACCTTCGCTCTGCGTAATCCAGCGCCATGTTGGCAGTATATCTTGCAAGCTGCGATTGTTCCATTCCTTCGTCCGCATGACGTTGCCATTAATCGCAAACATTTTGCCATGACCTGTGTTAAAGTTGGTTGTAAACGGTAACGTGCTTATAGAGGATTTATCAGCAAAGTAATGGGCCATGCCTGGCCAGCCCGAAGCATTCGTTTGACTTGGGTTTCCATTTGCCCCAACCCAGAACTGGCTAGATTTCGTGTAAAACTGGCTCATAGAAGTGGCACTGCGGTAAGCCCAATCCGGCCGATAGATGCCGAGGGATGTACGTGCTTGTTGCCCTTGTGGGAAGATGGCCGACCAGTTTACGTAACTGCCGGTTCCATTGGCCTCTACATCAATGCCTGCGTAAGCATCATAGGGGCTGCGGCCAAGACTGGAGGCTTTACTAGCTGAGCTTTGCAGTCCAGAGGCGGACCAGTTAAAGTTGATAAACATCGAGTCAGATATTTTGCTGCTGCCACTTTGCAAAAACATTTCATTTTGGGCGTTCAGCGCATTTTGCCAGCTAATACCGCCACCTTTTGTCATGGAGTCGTACCAGACTACTTGCATGTTTGGCTTTTTGTGATCTTGCATATATTTGAGGAACTGCTGCATTTTAGTTGCATCCGCAGCATTGCCGCCAGCTGTCTCCTGATTAATAAACCAGCCGTCAAAGCCAAAGTAATCCGCTGCTTCAATCAGTTTGTCTGCTACTGGAAACGAACCATCCGGGCGCTGTTGCAGCGTCTGCTGCACCCATTGATAAGTACCACCGTAGGCAGTTGGCGGGAAAAATACCGTGCCCACGATCGGGACTCCATTTTTGTGCGCGGCATCAATAATGTCAGCACTTGGTGGCACGATAATCCCTTCTCCTGAAGATCCACCCCAAAGCACCATCGTATCTACATACTGCCAGAAGCTGAACGCATCAACGCTGTCCTGATCCGATCCTTGAGAAGGCACATTACTCGTATGCGGATTCATAGCAGCAAGCCCCATCAGCTTAGGCTGGGTACTTGCGTTGCCGTTAACCTTTTCACCAGTGAAACGTTCAGCCAGACGAATCGTCCCTTTGTTAAACTCCGCGTCTTTGTCCGCTGCCGGACTCCATTTCAGCAGTTGGTCTGGAAACCAATAAGAGGTATATGGCTGCTGTGCATGGGCTGCGCCAGCCGATAATACGAATACCATCATGCTCCAGCCAAGAATGGCCGCCCATCTTGCTCTTCTTTGTTTCTGCTTCATCCTAGCACCTCATTTTGTTCAGTTATGTATCGTCTCATACCGCGCGCTGGCCCTGAGACGTACCCCTTCATTTTAAGCAAATAGTAAACGCTTTCATAATGGACAAACTATATATTTGTTGTACAAATTAAATATAACACCGTATATTTTCACCTAAATATTACTAATATTTATATACTGGAGAGTGCAAAAATACTAGATAACAGTGAATAACAAACTATTATCACAAATTTGCATATAAACCTAATGAAGTCAACATTTTTCCCTTTAATGCTGTTTACTAGGCCTTTCAACAAACAAGCGGCTGCCCTCATCTGAGAACAGCCGCTTTATTCTTATTCCGTTGTAGCTGGTGGTGTCGCTTTGCGCGGCGTGCCTGTAAGCCCTACAGCTTCATCGTAAGCATCAAAGATGGCACGTGCAATTGGTGCCGCACTATAGGAGCCATAGCCCCCCTCCGGTACGACAACCGCAACAGCCAAAGTTGGATTCTCAGCTGGTGCATAAGCGATAAACACCCCGTTTTCAATCGTTCTGCCCCCAACATCTTGCTGTGACGTACCTGTCTTACGATAGAATTTATAAGGGAATCCATCAAAGCCGTGAACGTTAACGCGACTCATCCCAAGCTCTACTATATCCCAATACGAGTCATTAAACTTAACTTCATTTAACACTTCCGGCTTGAACTGTTTGACGATCTTACCGTCCCCATCCGTAATCTTGCTGACAAACTGCGGCTTCATGCGCTTGCCATGTGAAGCTAAAGTTGCCGCATATTGTGCAAGCTGTAATGTCGTATATTTACCTTGCTGGCCAAAAGAGGAGTATACGAGTGCAGACTGTGAATTGTTTCTTTCCGCTTCTGAAAGATAGTCCTTCAAACCGGCAAATTCACCAGGAAGCCCGCTCCCTGTCTTCACACCAAGTCCAAACATCTCCATGTACTTGTCCCACACCTCAAGGCCGTTCATGTCAGTCCGAGAGTACAATCGCTTGCCGATCATTTCAACCATAAAAGCATTGGACGATACGCGCAAAGCTTCTGCTGCATCGATATAACCGAATGACTTCCGGCTAGAGTTCCATACCTTGGTCTCGTAGCCTTTACGTCCAAATTCAGCGTATCCTCCATCAAAATAATTATCATATAAGCCAAACAGCTTCTCTTGCAAGCCGATCAGTACCGATAGCGGCTTCATAGTTGAACCTAGGTAAACGATGGAGTTGGGGTGCTTCTTAATTTCCTCGTCATCGTAAGGACCGTATGCGGCCTTTATCGTACCGTTGTTCATATTAAACTTATACTTTTCGTAATCTTCAGGGCTAATAGAGCCGTTTTTCCACACGTTTGTATTATAATCAGGCATGCTTGCCATCGTAACGACGTTGCCAGTCTTAACTTCCATTGCTACCGCATAACCTGTGCGCGCATTAGGAGCACTCTCAAGGGAGTCAGAAGAATTGCGCACTTTCTCTAGCGTCTTCATAATCGATTCTTCTGTCTTCATCTGAATGTCCTTATGAATCGTCAGATGCAGATCGTTCCCGCGCTCTGGCTTCGTTAACTCCATCTGACCGATAATACGACCAGCAACGTTAACAGGGAACCTCTTCAAGCCGTTCTTTCCACGCAATTCCTCTTGATACATCAATTCAATACCGTCTACGCCAACATCCTCATAATCAAGGTATCTTAACTCATCTGGCAACGTATCTTTATTTTTCTGAATATTTTTGTAGTAATCATATGATTCACGCACACCTTTAAACTTCTTCAAATACCCAATTGTCTGTACAGCAACGGTATCCTCATCATAGTTCCGTACACTGTCCTCAACAATATCGAGTCCTTTGTACTCAGGCTTGTGCTCCAAAAAATAAGCAATTTCCTTAGGGGTTAATCCCGTCTTGATTAAACGTGGCACAAACACATAATTCAGCTTGCCTGTTAAGTCCATACGCTTTAGAATCTCTTCAGCGGTCAGTGGTTTCTCCTTAGAGGTATCTCCGTATTCCTTAAATACATCAGCAAGTGTATGGGCAAGCTGCTTCGCATCTGCCATATTCTCTTCCTTCGTGTAATTCTTGTCCACGTTAAAATAAAGAGACTGCGTCGAAGTCGAATAAGCCAATCGCTTTTGGCCAGCATCATAAATAGTTCCCCGCAGCGGAGGAATAGCGGTTGTCTTATAACCTAATCTTGTTTCTTTCTCCTTTAAACTAGGTCCCTCTACAAATTGTAATATAGCAAGGCGCACTATAAGCACCGTAAAGACAGCAAAAGTAACAAAGAAAAAAGTATTTAGTCGAAATGAAAAGTGGCGGCGGTTTAATAGTTCGCGCTTGTGTGGTTCGTCCGAATGTGGATGACTCAAAGCACCATCATCCTTCCTGCGTAGTATGTTCGTTGAGTAATGTTCATTATGTTAGTTTATCACATAAGAACGGCTCGCTCAAAGACTAAACAGCGCATATTAACTGTTGGATAATGCTCCTTTATCTGGAATGTGGGTAGCCTCAAAGTTTGGTGGATTAAACCAGTTGCCCGTACTCGCCCAAGTTGCATCGAGAGGTATCCAGCCTTGATCTCCAAGCTTTACTGTATTCCAGGCATGAGGCCCATATCCGCCTTTCCCATCGTACCCCCTACCAGTCACTACACGAACCTCTAGTCCCACCGTACGTGCCATGATCGCGTACAGTCTCGCATAATCAATACAAACCCCTAACCGGCTATCAAAAGTCTCTTCTGGTGTTTGTTCCTTCCACTCGCCACGCTGGATATAATTATTCGCCTTGTTCCAGTCATACGCCACACGTGTTCCAACCCAATCATACAACTTACGCGCTTTCTCTTCATCAGATCGTGCTCCTTTGGTCACCTCAAAGGCAGCCTTCTCCACATTATGCGGAATGCGATAATCAATGACCTCGTATTTGCGCTGCATCAAGTCACTTAACTGCTCCTCGACTTGCGCTGTAAATACAGGCAGCTGTTTAGTTACCCACGCCCCTGCAAGCGGCTCAATAACTTGATTCGCCGCCGCTTGGTATGCAGCAGATGATTGTATCATTTTGCTAACAACTGAATCCTGCTGCAAGGTTACATAACCAAATAGAAGCACTACAATAAAAAACGCACGAACAAAACCCGTTACGACTCCGACCACAGCCCCCACCACACGGCTCATAAAACGTATAACAAGCGGTTTATGTGCAGACTGATGCAAATCTTGACGTCTAAGCGGCTGGTCAGCATGTGGCTGACCAGACGGTGTATCATTGGTTGACGAAGGGGCAAGCAGCGTCAACACAAGTCGAGTCAATGCACCGATTATGACCCGTATTAACATATACAGCACTATACACAATAACGCGAATCGCAGCAGCGCAAAGTCCCTTATGCTCGTTACCGTCGTATAATACATGCGCTCCCACCAGGACAACTCGTGGCTTGGAATTTGAATGGTCATTTCCTGTAGCCAAGCCGCCACTGTCGGTGATAAGGCTTGAGCAGCCTTATAGGACAGCAATAAGGCTATAACCGTCAATCCTGACTCCATTATAAGAAAGAAGAGGTGACGCACAGACCCTGAAGCGCCTCTGCTCACCCCTTGCCATACGCTAAAAAGAATGACACATACCAGTACAATCGTCACGAGGTTAAACTCTGCCAACTGCCGAACGGTGTCCATCACTTCTTCTTCGCCTCATCGATAAACAACTTCATAGTATCGTTAATCTCCCATTCCCCTAACGACACGCCGTTAAAGGCAAGCTTTACTTTGCTGCTGTTCGTAGAGCCTTTTAATTCTACATTCGGGGACTTGATCGTATATGTACCATCTGCTCCAGCCGAAAAAGTCGCTTTCTTGGCTTCCTGAACCATTGCATTCATTGCTTGATCCTTCAATTGCTGCACGGTCTCGTCCTTTACCGTCGTGACGACGTTGTCGATATCGTTCCACGTAATGCCGCTATATACAGCGACAGCCGCCACGATGACAAGTACAAGTGCCCATTTGACCACCGTCTTCACAAAGCTCACGATGACAAACAATACAATAAGTGCAATCAGGAAAATTAGCCAGTTCTGCTTCAAAAACTCAAAAAGCTGATTCATATCCATTTCTCTATCTACCATCCTTTCCAACACGTATTATACATCATTACCAATTATTCAGTAAGGTCATACCTTTTCGATCAGCAACGTATAAGCTGGTATACCCTATTCGAATAGAAGTGAAATCTAGCATCGAGCCGCAAACATTCAGTGATTATATGACACGCATGCATGAAAGCATACATGAAATAGACTCAATCCAGTATCCTTTGTAATTAAGGTCATAAGTTCGTCCCTTCCAACGTACAAGTATACCATAGCACTGTGGAGGTGACGGCACATGCGCTCTGTCGTTTGGCTTTATTTATTTTTGTTTATTGCATTTTTTGATCTACATGCCCAATATCCAATTCTGACCCCTTTCGCGGTTTCTTTAGGAGCTGCCCCTTCCTTTATTGGACTTATGATGGGCATGTATTCCTTCACTCATTTGCCTGGTAATTTATTAGCAGGTTTTAGTGTCGATCGCTTTGGCAGCCGTATATTTATTGTGCTAAGCCTGCTTGGAGCTGGTATTCTGCTCGTGCTGCAAGCACATGTCGTGAATCCGTGGCAACTGCTCGTTGTCCGCTCTATCAGTGGATTTGTACTTGCCTTCTTGTCCCCTGCCTGTCTGGCCTTGCTGGCACGTTTTGCTACCAATCAGGTTCAGCAGGGCAAATTGATGGCTGGCAATGGGCTCGTGCATACACTTGCTTCCGTTGTGTCGCCAGCGGCTGGCGCCTATCTTGTGGCAAAGCTTGGCTTTACCGCCTCTTTTCAGGCACTCGGCATCGGTTTGTTTATAATCGGGCTGCTGGCAATCTTTATGGTTAGAGTTCCCGCTCAAGCGACACCAGTCTCGCCGCCGTCTACTTCTAATCCAACTGCTGCGGCAGGGCAGAAGGTATCCTTTCCCATCCATGCAGACAGTGATGAGAAAGCAGTCTCCAAGCCCGCTATGGCTGCACATACTGTCGGTGTTCCCTGGTCGTTCTACATTATGCCTTTTGCCATCTCATGCTCTCAGGGCATCTTGTTTTTCGAACTGCCATTTGTCGGAAACCAGCTGCAATCGATTATGCACTCTGGCATTCTGTTTTCTGCCGTTAGTCTTGGGGCTTTGTGTACATTAAGCATGCTGTTCCTGAATCATTATCCAGCCTATGCCAGAACCTGGATCGGGACGTTTGTGTTGTCCTTGCTCTTTTTTGTGATTGCTATTCATTGGCCTGTACCTTTGTTTATCTCGTTATTTCTAATTGGCATGACCAAAGGGGTCATTCTGCCTGCGATGTCTGCCCATTTACTCCAACTAAGCGGCGGCGTGAAGTACGGCCGAATCTTCTCGTACTTGTCCATTGCCTTCTCGATTGGTTCCTTTTTAGGGCCGCTGTTGGCAGGTCAGTTCCGAAACGTTGTATCTCCATTTTTTATCGCATTTCTTGTCTTGATGGCTGCCGTTACCATTATGCCTGCCAAGCAGCCCTTTCAACCTTTTACAACCTCCACACCGTCCATGCCTGAATCTAAAGCTTCATAAGAAGCTTCATAATTGCACCAACGCTTAAATGACAGGCGAATACCTATCTTTGGACTTTCTGGGTATTTGCACAGCACGACATCTACCCTCCGACATACTATACATTGTGCCTCACGACTTGAAGTCAGAAAGAGGGGTGAACCGAATGTCGCATTGTGTAGATCCATGTGGTGGACCTATTGGACCTGGTTTCGGCGGTGCTTTCTGGACAGCAACTGGAACAATTCTTGTACTTTACATCTTATTAGTTATC
Organism: Paenibacillus taiwanensis DSM 18679; assembly: GCF_000425125.1. Taxonomy (GTDB): domain Bacteria; phylum Bacillota; class Bacilli; order Paenibacillales; family Paenibacillaceae; genus Paenibacillus_B; species Paenibacillus_B taiwanensis. Next base: position 73,703 of record NZ_KE384309.1, on the reverse strand, counting down.
ATCCTCCGTGCTGGTGTGTGTTAATTGCCAACTCGCTCTCTCCTCATGCGGCTTGCTCTTGAGCAAGCCGTTCGTTTTTGTAGCGCTTAATCGAACATCAGCATCCTCCTTCTTATCGCCTTATGGGCACGTGTAAAGGTAAAGCTTCTATGTGGTACACTACGTACATAGAGGACTTAATATATCGATGAACCGGCATAATAATGGAGCGGCCTTGTCGGTCATACTACACACTCATTTAAACTAACTTTATACAGCGCTGAGGTGAACTTCATGGATATCGTAATCATTGTAGAAGGAAAAAATGATCGCAGCCGTCTTCGCCGCTTACTGAGGGATGACGTCACCATCTTATGTACATATGGAACTTTAAATACAAACAAGACGGAAACGCTCCGTAAAGAAGTTGGGGATATGAACGTTTATTTGTTTATGGACAATGATGCATCTGGAAAAAAAATAAGAGGCGTGCTTAGAGATACATTCCAGGATGCGGAGCATCTATATACACGTAGAGGATATGCTGGCGTAGAGGGTACGCCGGATGAATACCTCATCCAGCAGCTAGAAAAAGCGGGGTTGGAGGAATATATTATATATCCCGATCCAACCCCGTTTGCTTCAGAGTAAATCTATGCTATTTAGTAAGCGAGACAACATCGTCAGCTATTAATTCTGGAGTGACCTCTAGGTCATTTGCGTTGTAATATTTGCGTACGTTGCCATCTTGGTCCACAAGCGTTACAAGGTTCGTATGTGTAAAGTTCCCATCGTTGTCCTTTACAACGGCCGAACCAAACTTGTTCATAAATTGTGCCGTTTCGGCCTCGTCGCCGCGTAGGAAGTACCAGCCTGTAAGGTCTGCCTTATTCATATCTGTAGCCCATGTCATCAGGCGTTCGCGAGTATCCCGCTTCGGATCAAATGTGACGGAGACGATGTTTGCTTTGTCTCCGAATACACCCTTCTCTTTTAGTACATCCTGCACCTCATTTAACATGTAGGTTGTAGGGGGGCATACGTCTGTGCAATTAGAAAAAAAGAAATAAAACAGTCGAACCTTGCCATTCGTGCTCGCGAGTGATACCGTCTGGCCATCTACATTTTCCATTGAGAAATCAGGTGCAGCCTTTACGACAGGCAGGTCGCTGCCTTTAGGCCAATAGATCCAAGCTGCTGCAACAGCAAATATAAGCACGAGACTGCATAGAAATAACTGCAATGAGTAACGCTTCGCAAATTGTGCCACGGTCCATCCTCCAGTAACGTCATAATAAGTGTCTTTATTTGCCCATCGTATCCGCGATAAGAATAAAGAATTGAAGCATTAGGACGTTGATTGACAGGATGAAATTCTTCTTGGCCCACTGCTCATCGTTATTCGTGCGAAATCCAGCAATACATACGTACAACCAAAAAGCATTAATAAATGTGCCTGCTACTGCGTAGATGATACCCGCATAGCCGTAATAATAGAAGAGCCAAGGGACTGGTAACAGCAGCAGTACATACGGAATCATTTGCCACTTGGTACGCTTAATTCCCTTTACGACAGGCAGCAACGGATAACCCGCTGCACGATACTCTTCCACACGACGAATCCCAAGTGCCCAGAAGTGAGGCGGCTGCCATAGAAACATGAGTGCAAATAACAAAACTGCTATTACATCGATCTTGCCTGTGATTGCCACGTAGCCGATGACAGGAGGCATTGCTCCTGATATCCCCCCAACAGAGGTGCTCCACGTTGACGTTCTTTTTAACCAGAGCGTATAAATGACGACATAAACAAACATGCCCACAATACCTAATACGCCGGCCAGCACATTAACTAACGAGAATAATACCGTAAGTCCAGCAACACCAAGTATGACCGCATAAATGAACACAACCTGTGGCTGTAGCCTCCCCGTTGGCAGTGCCCGATTGCGCGTACGTTCCATCTTCATATCGAAGTCTCGATCGAAGTAGTTGTTAAATACACAGGAAGAAGCCATGACAAGTGTTGTCCCGAGCAGCATCCATAACATCATCATCCAAGGGATGTCCCAACGTGCGGCAACCCAGAACCCCGTAAAGGCAGCCAATAAATTTGATCGAATAATACCTGGCTTCGTTAATTGAATGAATTCTTTCCATATCCCGACTCCCACTTGCTCAGGCTTGAGCGAAACAGAATCGGAAGAGGTCCGATAAGTCATAGGTTTATCCACGTGCCCCGTTCCTCCTTGTTGTAATCCAACAGCAGAAAAAAGTTCGCCTGCTGTAATTTTCATCATAGCAAAAATGCGCAAGCTATGACAATGATCCTTGGAATCGTTCATCAATTTGACAATTCAACGAACTTTATTTCACATAGTATCCTCTCGTGTTGCAAATTCCCAAATGTGCAGTTTTGCGGCTCCACCCGGAATACAGGCGGTTACAGCATCCCATTCGCTTTGTTCTTGCAAGCGGACACGCTTCATATCAGCATATTGCTGCGGTGTTGTGTCATGCCATTGTTCAACAAATACGTTTGGCTGATCCGTTCCCTCATATAAAGTTACATCTTTTCTATATTGAAGCAGTTTGTTAATATGTGTCAAATAAAGGTTCCGCTTCTTTGGGTCGATGCGATATTCTACAAAAATTATGCTTGGCATCCTTAACATCCCTTCTTTCACCGCCTGAGCGGAGTCATATTTTGTTTCGTCAACGTCCACAATACAACAAGCAGGAGGTGAATGTCGATGGATACTGTATCCCATATTGCCATTGGTTTGGGCTTGGCCGGCTTGTCTCAGCTTGATCCTTTAGTTGCAGAACACAGTGTAACGGCCACGACTGTTTTTATTGGCGTGATGCTTGGCTCACAAGCGCCTGATGTGGATACGCTACTAAAATTAAAAAGCAATGAAGCCTATGTGCGAAATCATCGCGGCTTCTCTCACTCCATCCCTATGCTGCTTGTGTGGACCGTTGTTATTACTGCACTGCTCAGTTGGAGCATGCCTGCTTCAAATTGGCAGCATACCTTTGCGTGGACGGGACTGGCCGTTGTACTGCACGTATTTACCGATTTGTTTAATACATACGGTACACAGGCAGTCCGGCCCTTTTCCGAAGAATGGATCTCGTGGAACATTATTTCGTTATTTGATCCTTTTATATTTACTACTCACCTTGTAGCTGTAACCTTGTGGGGCTTTAACTTGTTGTCGCCGATCCTCATTTTTCCTATACTGTACGTCCTATTAATCGGTTATTTCGTATGGCGTACATTAGAGCATCGGCGAATACTGCGCCGTATGCCGCAGCTTGATCCTGAATACAACAACGGTGAGCGATACACCATTATTCCTACCGTGTCCTGGTCCATTTGGAACGTTGTAAAAAAACAGACAGATGGCGCCTTCCGAGTCGGTCAGCTCCGCCGCAGCAGATTAATGTGGAAAGAAACGGCCAGATGTGACTCTCATCCTGCCATCGAAGCATCAAAAATGCAATCCGCCGTTAAAACGTTTTTGTACTTTACCCGTTATGGCTGTGCAACGGTACAGCCTACAGGATACGGATACATCGTAAGGTGGGTAGATGTGCGTTACCGTCATCGCAAACAATATCCTTTTGTAGCTCTTGTCAAAATGAATAGCAACTTTGAACCACTCGATACTTATATTGGCTGGATAAGCGAGAAACAAATGAAACATCAATACGGAGTCCAGTCATAAGATCAACCGAAATCCAATCATCTGATAACAATTGGACCTTTCCGACGCAGGACAGAAGTGCTACATTTAGAAGTAAGGAAATGCGCTTACAATCGGTCGATGGATTCAATCCCGTCACCATAGACGAACGAAGCCCTTTCTTGTTGGAAAGGGCTTCGTTTGCGTAAATACGTCCCCTGCAACAATAGCCGTAGTGCGGGACAAATAAAGCCATCAGAGATAACAAAAGGCCGCCCCGCGCGCCGGGGCAGCCTCTGTGTGCTCGTGCTGAGCATCCATCTACGGTCTAGCCGATATTAACGGCTGCCGCCACTCAGCGATTGCTCAGCGATTTGGACCAGACGTTTCGTCATGTATCCACCAATGGATCCCATGTCGCGGGACGTATAATTGCCGTAGTAACCGTCTTGTGCAACTGGAATCCCCAATTCATTTGCGATTTCCAGTTTCATTTGTTGCAGTGCTGCAGTTGCTTGAGGAACGACCAAGTTGTTAGTACGACTCGAAGATTGTGCTGACATAATAAGAAATCTCCCTTCACTATGGCGTTTCTATTTTGCAAGCTTGCAAGCTTATTGTAACCGCTTCTACAGATGTTATACGCAGACTTCACAATTGTTGATTTCATCATGCGGGCTTCTTGTGGGCTACTTAAAAAAGGAGAGATTAACATGAGCAAAGGATTATCATTATGGTTTGCTTGCTCTTCCATCGCACTGTTGATGGCCACTGCTATCGCCATAAGCTATAACGCTTGGCTGGCTATTCTTTTTGGTTTGCTGTCGATATTTAATATGGGGGCTGGCTTCATTGTTAAAGCCAGACTTCGCAGAAAAGAACAAGCTGCTTCTACGAGCGCTTAACAGAGAACGAGCCCTGGCTCCACATCCATGTGGGTTCCAGGGCTCGATTCCTCATTCATGCTGTTATCGACGTGGAAGAACAAAGCCCATATGGCGCTTGACTTCATTCAGCGTAAGCTCTGCTACTTCTTGTGCTTGTTGGGCACCTTTTTGCAGCACATCGTAGACTTCACCAGAGCGTCGCACCTCGTGGTAGCGTGTCTGTAATGGCTCAATAAAGGCTGCCACTTGTTCTGCAAGATCTTTCTTAAAAGGACCGTACATCTGGCCTTCATACTTTGCCTCAATATCCGCTATTGAAACGTTAGCCGTATGTGAATAAATACTCATCAGATTGCTAATTTCAGGTTTATGGATAGGATCATATTTCACAATTGCTTCCGAATCCGTTTTAGCACGGCTTATTTTTTTGCGAATAACAGCTGGGTCATCCAGCAGGAAAATGTTGCTGCCTGCATTCGCATTTGATTTACTCATCTTCTTCGATGCATCATCCAAAGACATAATCCGTGCGCCTACTTCCGGAATAAACGGCTGCGGCACTGTAAAATAATTACCATAACGGCTGTTGAAGCGACCCGCGAGATCACGAGTAAGCTCCAAATGCTGTTTTTGGTCATCACCAACTGGAACAAGATCAGCGTTATATAACAAAATATCTGCTGCCATTAAAGAAGGATAAACAAACAGACCTGCTCCAACGGAATCTTTGCCTTCTGATTTATCCTTAAATTGGGTCATTCGTTCCAATTCCCCCATGTAAGTGAGGGTCGTCAGCAGCCATCCCAGTTCAGCATGCTGCGGCACGTGTGATTGCAAGAAAATAGCGGCCTTATTGGGATCGATGCCTGCCGCGATATACAATGCTGCCACCGACTCCGATTGCTCGCGCAGCGCTGCTGGATCTTGCGGCACCGTAATAGCATGTAGATCCACAACCATAAAGAAACATTGATGCTCATGCTGCAACTTAACAAAGTTCTGCATAGCTCCGATATAATTGCCAATCGTGAGCTGGCCACTTGGCTGAATACCTGATAGTACGCGTTTCATGTGGATTCACTCCTTCAAATAATTGATTTATTGTACAGCAGAACAACAAAAAAAGCCTATCGTCTCCCCGTAAGGGACGAAAGACCGTGGTACCACCCTAATTTATCTAATACAGACATTAATTCGTGTACAATACCTACACGGCAAACATCAGCTTAGACCTCTTCTCCTTAACGCGGAGCAACGACCTGACATACGTTCTCGACCATTCAAATGATAAAGTCAAGAATTTCCTTCTGGTACTCTGAGGTCCATTCGGCAATAGCAGCCGCACCGATTCCCACCAACCATCGGCTCTCTGAAGCGTTTGCTGAAGCTTACTTGTCCTCATCAACGATTTGTCTGACTATAGATTATAAGGATGATAAACATCTCCATGTTCATCATCGAATTTACACATTAGAATAATCAATCCGGCACGATTTGTCAACGAAAATACCTTGTAGGTGCATGCTAACGTATGACTTTGTCCATTCGATTTGGTATCATGAGGACATGTGATAATTAAGTTGTATACATAAAGGAGAGGACAACCATGCACCAGATCACGACAGGAAAATGGAATGGATATGACACATTTATTTTACATAGCGACACGCTGGAGGCCACACTTCTCCCCGGGCTAGGGAACAATGTCATTCGCTTATGGGACAAAGCTTCCGAACGAGACGTGCTCCGCACACCGGCTGAAAGCGAGCTGGATTATTATTTGACCAAGCCTTACCACTTCGGCATCCCTATGCTAATGCCACCTGGACGGATACGTCGCGGACGTTTCGCTTATGCAGGAGTAGACTATCAATTTGATCAAAATACGGCCAATGAGAACCACATTCATGGCTTGCATCGCACGCAAGCGTGGACTGTTGTTGGCCAACACATCACAGACTCCTATTGCAGCGTTACAGCAACATTCCGCACGACAGATGATCCGAATTGGATGCGCCAGTATCCGACACCGCTCGAAATCAGTATGGAGCTTAAACTTGCTGGCGGTACACTGACGCAGAAGCTCACCGTTACAAATTTAGGCGACAAAGCCGCACCTTTTGGTTTTGGTACGCATACGTGGTTAATGCTCGATCAACAACCTGAACGGTGGTCGCTTACTGTTCCTGTCACAGGCGTATACGAACTGGACGAAGAGCTTATTATGACAGGTCGCACGTTGCCGCTGCAAGAGCATGATACGTTAAATCATGGCCTTAACTTGAAGGGAAGCCAGTTTGACACGGTATTTAGCATCGGCAGCCATCAGCCGGAAGCATGGCTGACGCGTGATGACGGTTATCGTATTCGGTATACGGGTAATGAGCCTTACTTTAAACATTGGGTGCTGTATACGCGCGGTGAAGCAGACGAGATCATTTGCGTAGAGCCTTACACGTGGCTGCCTGACGCACCAAATCTTCCTTTTGATCAGGCAACAACAGGCTTAATTGATTTGCAGCCGCAAACCCCCGTTGAATTAGTGCTGGATCTGGAAGTTATTCAACCTTAAAACAATTAAAATGAATCCTGTATGACGAATGCCAAGCGGCTTGATCCGTTTGGCATTTTTTGCATTCATTTTTTTAGAACGACCTCGCATAATTCTCCACAAGTTCACCATAATAACATTCACAAGGAGGTGATTTACATGGCAAACCAACAAAGCCGCACAAACAACTTGGTCGTACCACAAGCAACAGCAGCTTTGCAACAAATGAAGCTGGAAATTGCAAACGAATTAGGTATTCCAATCCCGCAAGATGGTTACTATGGCAACTATACGTCCCGTGATACAGGTTCTATCGGTGGTTACATCACAAAACGTTTGGTTCAAATCGCTGAACAACAATTGGCTGGTCATTCCTCCCGCTAATTTTGTCCCGCTTGCCTGTCTAACTATACTTAACTAAGACAATAAGCTTTCAACGTTGACGCGTTGAAGGCTTTTTTAAATTGTAGACATCATATGTCTTTTTTCGCGAATATTTTGTAACCATATACATTTCCATAGACCCCGTTTACCATACAATGTTATAATTATTTCATTATTATGGTATTTCTCAACTAAAAAGGGGCGGTTATATGAACTGGTTCAACTCGCTAAGCTTACAGCGTAAAATGCTTATCGGGTGCTACAGCATCGTAGGATTGTTTGCGCTAACAACAATTGTACTGTTAACGTCGAACGCAACTGTAGTATCCGGTCTGATTACGCTTGTCATCCTCATTGGCATTAGTTACCCCATCATCAATAAGCTTGAACGTTCAATAAGCGAACCTGTTATGGAAATGTCACGATCCGCATTACAAGTCGCTAAAGGAGATTTTTCGACAACTATTAACGTAACTACCGACGATGCACTGGGGGAACTTGGTCATTCCTTTAACCGGATGATTGAAAAGCTGCGTGAAATTCTACAGCAAACAACAGATATTTCGAAGCATGTCTCTGATGCTGGACGTGACATGTACCACAAAAATCAAAACATGAAGCTAGTCATGGAACAAGTAGCTGCCTCATCTAATGAACTGGCAATCGGTGCAACTGAAATTTCTGAAGACATAGGCTCTATGTCCGATTCCATTAAGCAGATTGAGCAAAAGGTTGAAACTTATGCACATTCAACTAAAGAAATGAACGCACGCTCAGCACTAACGATCCAATTGGTTGACAAGGGCCGTACAGCTGTTGAAACGCAATCTGAGGGGATGAAGCGTAATATCGAAGCGACTGATCATGTCGCAAAGACGATCGACGACCTTGCCCACCAGACAGCAGGCATTTCCAAGATTACGCGCACCATCTCCGAGCTCGCAGAGCAAACTAACCTGCTCTCTCTGAACGCTTCTATTGAGGCAGCACGCGCAGGTGAGCATGGACTCGGCTTCGCTGTTGTTGCGCAAGAAGTACGTAAGCTTGCTGAAGAATCATCAGCTTCCACGAAGGAAGTATTTGCGCTCGTCAAAGGAATTGAATCGGGAATCAAGCAGGCGATAACGAATATCCAGACGAACGAAGAGGTCGTACGCACACAAAGCGAGATGATTCGAGAAACAGAACGCATTTTCAAAGAAATCGTGGACAGCATCCAGTTCATAACGAAACAAATCGCTGCATTTGCTACTGAAAGCGATATTATGCTGGATAATGCCCAAGCGATATCGGGGTCCATCGAGAACATATCTGCTATCACACAACAGTCTGCTGCCGGAACGGAACAAGTATCTGCCTCTATGAATGAACAGATAGCCCTTGTGCAGAACATGGTTGAGTCTACGGAGATGATGCAGCACAAAGTGCTCCAACTCCAACGTACTATACAAGTGTTTAAGATTTAGTTAATGAACAAACCTGTGCTACATAACAAACAAGACATGATGGCAATCCGCCCTGATGGCGGAATTGTATCATGTCTTGTTATATTAAAGACTAAAGCGCGTTTGTTGTTATGGCTTAGCAGCACGCCGATTACGTACCGTCCACATATAGAAACCAAGCGCAGCAATTCCCGCACATACGACACCCATCGCATACATGGCGGACTCACCCACATGCTGCTGCAACGCTCCACCAAGCGATCCGCCTGCCAGTCCTCCTAATCCGAGAAACACCATACTTAAAATCGCTTGACCAGTGCCAACCAAGCTTCGTGGTAAGATCATCGAAACATATTCAATTGCCAATACCCACACGGCTACATAAGTAAACGCATGTGTCGCCTGCAAAAATACAATTGACCAAGGGTCTGTAACGTACATGTACAATAACCAGCGAACTGTATACAACAGTGCACTTACGGCTAACATTGAGAGAATACGCTCAGCTCGTATCCATTTTGCCATAATGAAAAAGCCAATGATCTCACTGCCGCCTGCTACCGCCCATGCCCAAGAGATCTGCCCCGACGTAGCGCCCAGATTCTGCATATGAATAGATAACAAGGCATCGTTCATACGGTGCGGCATCGCCAAAATAAAAATCAAAACTAAAAAAACGAGCAGGCTTGGATTGGCCAGCAGCTTTCGTATCGCCTTCCAGTTCAGATTCGATTCCGCCGTAGCATCTACAGTTCCTTTTGAATCAGACGGAAGCAAAGACTGAGATGATGATTCTTGGAGTACCCACAAAATTAGAAATACACCAACCCAGATCGGTGCAAATATCCACGTTAAGGAGTAGACTCCACCCCAAATCTCGAAATACTGACTAAGAATAAGCAGTGTAATCATAAAGCCGACAGATCCCCACATACGAAGAGAACTGTATGATTCCCCGAGGAGAGAAGCGTTTCTGACTACTAATGCATCAAGCAATGATACGGTAGGCATCAAAAATATGTACAAGGATAACAAGCTAGCTACCATAATCCCGTGATGATGAGACGTAAATAATACATACGAGCTCATACCCATCGCAATCCAACATATGATGAGGATTGGACGAGCAGCCTTCAGCTTGTCGCTCATAATACCCGCTAATGGCTGCGCAAACATAGCGAGAAAAGGACCCAGCATTAGCAGTGTCCCTGTCTCAACCGAATTAAATCCCCGCTCCTGTAGCAAGAGCGGAAGATAGGGAATCAAAATTGCATTTGTAGAATAAAACAACGCTTGCAAAAACTTCAATAACCGCCCCACACCAAAATCCCTCTACTTTCATACTGCGCTTATTCCGTCATTGCCATAAATTCCTTCACGTCTTCCAACGTAACGTCGATCGCACTTTGCCAGAAGTCCGGCTTCGTTAAATCTACGTTCAGGTGCTTCTCGGCAAGCTCTTCCACAGTCATGCTGGCTGTATCACGCAGCAAAGCATCGTACTTCGCGGCAAATGACTCGCCTTCTGCAAGTGCACGTGCGTAGATGCCCGTACTGAATAGGTAACCAAACGTATACGGGAAATTGTAAAACGGTACAGCGGTCTTGTAGAAATGCAGTTTAGAAGCCCAAAAATGCGGATGATAGGACGACAACGTATTACAGTAGGCTTCTTTTTGTGCTTCCACCATCAGCTCACTAATCTGCTCTGTAGACAACAACCCTTGCTTCCGTGCTTCATAGAAGCGCGTCTCAAACAAAAATCGAGCATGAATGTTCATATAAAATGTAACTGAACGTGCAATCTTATCCTCCAGCAGCGCCAACTTCTCTTGCTCATTGCTGGCTTCTTTTACAGCCGAGTCGGCCACAATCATTTCGGCAAAGGTGGACGCCGTTTCTGCTACATTCATGGCGTAGCGTTGTGCAAATGCCGGCAAACCGTCCATCACAAACTGATGATAACCATGACCCAGTTCATGAGCCAAGGTGGATACGTTGGAAGGTGTCCCCGCATACGTCATAAAAATTCGAGTTTGACGGCTTACTGGTAAAGAAGTGCAGAACCCGCCTGGACGCTTGTCGTTGCGATCCTCAGCTTCTATCCAGCGGTTCTCAAAAGCCCTAACTGCAAATTCAGCCATTGCTGGACTGAACTTACGGAACTGCTCCACGATCACCGCAGCGCCTTCATCATAAGAAATTTTGGCCTGACTTTCCCCGATCGGGGCTTCTACATCACACCAAGTAAGTTTATCTACACCCAATAGCTTTGCCTTACGCTCCAAATATTGCACAAATACAGGTTTATTTTTGACAATTGTCGCCCACATCACATCAAGTGTTTCTTGAGACATCCGGTTGATGGCAAGCGGCTCCTTGAGTACGTTATCCCAGCCACGGTGCTCATACATCTTCAGACGGAATCCCGCCAGATGGTTAAGCGCGTCGGCAAAGAAATCCGCTTTCTCTTCCCAAGCCTCTTCCCAACGTTTAAATGTTTGCTCTCGCACTTCACGATTAGGGTCTGACAACTTATTGTGCGCCTGACCCGCTGACAGCCGAACTTGTTCGCCGTTTACTTCTGTCTCAATGCGAATATGAGACACGATCGTATCGTATAAGGAGCCCCATGCGCTGTATCCATCTGTGGACAAGTCACCGAGCAAAGCTTCCTGCTCAGGTGGAAGCTTCTCTTTTGAGAGCTGACGACGCTCATTTAAGTTGAATTTCACTTTGGCCATATGAGGCAGTTCGATAAAAGCATGCCACAAGCTGTCTGGAAGCTGCTCAAGCTTCTGGTCCAACACAGTGGACAGCGTGTTTAATTGAGCGTACAAGGCAAACGAACGACCAGTAAGTTGCAACGCTTTTTTATCTTTCGTATTTTGTGATGTCAAACAGCTAATAAACGCGCCTGCCTCTCTCAAACGCTGGGACAGTTCTTGCGCAGCATCAACATATTCAGCAAGCTTATGTATATGCTCAGTTGATTTCAGCTCCGGCATCTGTTTCAAAGCTTGGGTCAAACTTGCTATATCCTGCTCAGTCTGAGTCAATACCGTTTCCAGTTCCTTAGACGATGATCCTCCAGGAAAAATGATGTCCAAATCCCACGTCATATGAAGTGGTTGTTTCATAGTCAGCACACCTTTCTAATTTCGGAATTTTGATGACTTCATCTACACTTCTTGTTGCAGGCCCAGGCTGCTACAAGTTAACCAGTGCAGCTTTACCAAACCTAAGTAAGCTTAGGCTCGGTTTTTGTTTGTCATTTTCGTACGGAGCGTGTATAACTATACTATACTTTATCTTACACTGTGCACCTGAGGAGGTTCAACAATGAGACCATTACCGATATCTGCGGATACCGCAGTAAAGCTGTCCAAAGCGATGGGCGTCCCCTTGGAGCAGTTGATGCATATGCCCCAACATATTTTGTTGAAGAAGCTTGCCGAACTGGCGGACAAGCCATCAGACAACGATAATGCCAAGGCAGATTCAACCGGAGAACCGTCATGATACCTTTTAAGAACACATTACCGTATGACGAAATTATGGGCGATCTGTTCGCGCAGCAATGTCCATTTTGCAAGCAAGAGAACGTACTGCTCCCCATTAAACCAAAGGAGCTTGCCCTCATCCACGAGGGCAAGAAGCGGCTGCTCGTCTTTCCTTGCTGTAGCAACCGCATCACCATTGTAGATGCCGATCAGGACTATTTGCTGGCAGATGTCGCAATCCGCTCGACCTAGTCACTTAACATAATCACTTGACACAGGCTCATACTGATATCTAACCAATACGCACACAAAAAGGACCTCAACATTCACTGAAGTGAATTCGAGGTCCTTCTTTTTTATGGTATGCTTATGTACGCTTTAGCTTGATTCGCTTCTCTTCAAACATATGATCCGGCGTCTCCAGCTTCTGATTGGTCATCTCTTCTCGCATCACGGCCCATTGCTCACGCGCCGCACGGATCATAGCTGCATCCATGATCCCCCTATCATGAATTAATCGAGCAAAGCACTTGGCTGCATCATTGTACTCCCCAAGACGACGATACAGCTCCCCCATAATATAAATAAGGCGCGCATCATTTAGCTCGCTGCCATCACCCTCAAACACAGCAATGTAGGCTTGGAGTGCAAAACGTAAATATCGCTGTTCCTGTACTTCATCTTGTTTGTAGCGATACAGCCAAGCGATATGATGCAGCAGCCCTGCTACAACACGCTTGCTCTCACCAATGGTCTGGGCTGTTAAAAGTGCCAACTGATAAGTTTCCAACGCGATTTCCCATGAACGCTCTCCACTGTAATCTTTACCTTTCCATTGACTCGCTACCTTGCTCTTAAACAATGACAGTTGTTTATCGTTCCAACGTTTAAGTGCGTGCTCGGTTGTCGCACAGCCACATGCATCACACACTTGAACAACATAATAATCGGGGTTCAAGCTTTCTTCTGCGTAATGTGGACAAAAATCACTGTCAACTTGCGTCGCATGCTTAAAACGCGGACGAACCCGTGAGGTCACAAATATGTGGTCACATGCAGGACATGTTGCCTTTAGTTCGTACAACGGTTCCAATTCCATCTACGTCATCCTCCTTCTATCTATATCTAAACGAAGATTTAAACGGAGATGTCAGGAAGGTTGGTTCACAAAATGATGGGCCGGCCCAGATAAACGCTGAATAACTATCTCGCGAAGTTCAGGGTCCATCTCGATATCTTGCATCGCTTGGCGCATGCAGTTAAGCCATGCCTCTGCTCTTTCCGGTGTAATGGGAAATGGCATGTGACGCGCTCGCATCATCGGATGTCCATAAGCATCGGAAAACAATGCAGGGCCGCCAAAAAATTGAGATAAGAACATAAACTGCTTCTCCATGACCGGCGTGATATCTTCGGGAAACAATGGAGCGAGCAGCGGTTCGGACTGCACACGTGGATAAAATGCCTCAACCATGCGGCGTACAGTTTGCTCGCCGCCAATCGCCTCATAAATTGTCTGATGGTATCGTTCCATATGAATCTCCTGTCTGATGTGATATCTCCATATTGATTATAACGGTTTCTAATCGATAAAAATACAGTATCCGTCACGTTAAGAAATCGGTGCGTAACACAAAAAGACGCCGAATCATGTTCAGCGCCATAACGTAATATAATTATGTTTCCCAATGATCTTCTGGTGGACCCATTAACGACTCTCGAATGACATAGACGAAAGCGCAAACTAGGATGCCCGCAATAATACTCATCCGAATCACCCCTACTCATGGATACGCGCTAAGCTTTCTATAGCACAATTGTATCATAAGGATAGACGTAATAACATGAAAAAATGCAAACGGTTTCTTTACATTTATATTACAAACATTAAGAAACTGTGCATGTCCATGTCCAACCCGATCGAGACAAGCATGTTTAATCCATCTGACTCATACGATGATTATGAACCCTTGTCCTTAACCATCCTCGTCCAACGTGACAAAAGGGAGGAACGATTATGTCGGGATGGCGTCGTCTTAACTTGCTGCTGACGGCAGCTTTATTTACTTTATTTTTATTGTTTATGCTGCGATTTCCCGGTTCGGTTCTGTCAGCCGCTGTTCGTGGCTTGGCCATATGGTGGGATGTTTTGTTTCCATCACTCTTGCCGTTCTTTATTATATCCGAAGCACTGCTTGGATTCGGTATCGTCCATTTTATCGGTGCACTGCTGGACCCGATCATGCGTCCGTTATTTCGTGTACCCGGCGTAGGTGGTTTTGTCGTTGCGATGGGATATGCCGCTGGATATCCGGTAGGTGCCAAGCTAACAACCCGTTTGCGATCTCAAAGTATGATTACAAGAGAAGAAGGAGAACGGCTTGTTGCATTCACAACTACTTCTGATCCGATCTTTTTGATCGGAGCGGTCTCCGTAGGCTTTTTTGGCAACCCTGGACTTGCGCTTACTTTAGCAGCCGCGCACTATGGTTCCGGCTTAATTTTAGGCGTGCTGATGCGCTTTTATCGTTATCATGCACCAGTTACTCCAGAGGATGTTACCAACACCGTTGACAATCCCACAACTAAAAAAACAACGAGCAGGCTAGTACAGGCGTTTCAAGCTATGCATAACGCAAGGGTACAAGATGGGCGCCCCCTTGGGTTGTTGCTTCGAGATGCAGTTGAATCCTCGCTGAAACTGATGATCGTTGTCGGCGGCTTAGTCGTCTTCTTCTCGGTTGTGCTGGAACTTCTTACGTCAGCAGGCGTAATGAAAGTATGGGACTCCCTGCTAGGAGTCGTGTTATCTGCTTTGCATCTGCCCGATTCGTTAGCCCCAGCTTTCTCTGGCGGGGTGTTTGAAGTTACCCTAGGCGCCAAAGGAGCAGGTTCCGCATATACAGCAGGTCTGCATATGCAAGCCGTTGCTGCTGCATGGATATTATCATGGGCAGGTCTGTCCGTCCATGCACAGATTGCAAGTATTTTAAATCAGACTGATTTACGATACATGCCTTTTCTTGCGGCGCGCTTCCTTCACAGCATCATGGCAGCTGTCGGGGCATACTTGCTATATCCCATGTTATATGATGCGAGTGCTGCTACTACAGCATGGCTTCCACCCACATTCCAGCACACAAATGGGAGTTGGAGTACCATTGTCAGTTCGATCGTATATGGGGTCCTAACGATCGCCATTATATGCATCCTACTGGCCTTATTAGGCGTTATCCTTCGCGCCATTCGCTTGATTCGATCATAGATCGCGATTGTTTTCCTACGAAGGAACGATTAAGATGGTATTGATATGTCATGCAAGGAACAATGTCATAAAGGAGCTTATACCTTGAAATATGCAGTGTTACATCGTGGAGATGAACTATCTAAGCAATTATCAGACAAGTTCCACCAACTCGCTTCCGAGCATCGTTTAGTTCAGGATGACGTCCAGCCTGAGATCGTCATCTCCATCGGAGGAGACGGCACGATGCTTCAAGCGTTCCATCGTTATATGAACCAATTGGATTCCATCGCCTTTGTCGGGGTTCATACTGGACACCTTGGCTTTTATGCGGATTGGAAGGCAAATGAGATTGAATTGCTCGTGAAGCTTATGTCTGAGCATGCCGTAAAGGACGTTATCGGCCCACGTATCGTGAAGTACCCGTTAATTGAACTTAGCATTAATCTGGATGAAGGCATTTCACGGAGTTATATCGCACTTAATGAATTTACCATAAAAGGTGTAGATGGTACGGTTGTCGCACAAATCGATATTAACGATCAGCTGTTTGAAATGTTTCGAGGTGATGGCATTTGTATTTCAACACCTTCGGGAAGTACAGCCTATAACAAGAGCTTGGGTGGTGCGATGGTTCACCCCTCCATTGAATCCATTCAGCTAGCTGAGATTGCTTCGATTAATAATCGAGTGTTCCGTACGTTAGGTTCCTCGATCGTGCTGCCTAAACATCATCATTTTGATATTTATTCTCGCAAGCAGCAGCGTTTGCTATTAACGATTGATCATATTAATGTGCCCTTGGAGAATTTACAATCTGTTCGTTGCCAAGTTGCTCATCAGAAAGTTACTTTTGTACGGTACCGGCCATTTCCTTTCTGGAATCGGGTACGCGGCGCCTTTCTCGGGTATGACGAACAGCTATAATGATGTATACGCATCCATACAACAACAGCCCTGCATCGCGCCACTAGGCGTGAACAGGGCTGTTGTTGTATGGAAAGCGTAATTATGTCCGTACTTCCTCAACGGGTCGCGTTGTATCAGCAGATCGTGCAAGTTGAGCATTTGCTTGCTTGCTTGAAGTCGAATTGGACTGTTGGCCCGCATCAGACGGAGTCCCCGAATTAAACTTATTCGGCTTCGGCTTGTTGCGCTGACGAAACGGTTTCTGACGATCCGCCGTCTCTGGACGTTCGGCTCGCTCAGGACGTTCACCGCGTGCCTGACGATCCGGCCGTTCAGGACGCTGCGGTCGCTCTGGACGCTGCTGGCCGGGACGTCCTTGACGATCTGGACGCCCTTGGCGAGCTTGGCCTTGACCGTGGCGTTCTGACCGCTCTGGACGTGTTGGGCGCTCTGAACGCCCCTCTTCGCGCTCATCCTCAGGAGATGTCGATCCGGCCCCTTGAGCCGGTTGTCGCTGCTGCAAAGTAATACCCTGACGCTGCTGTACAGGAGCTCCATTATCCTCGGCCGCTGCCGCCCCTTCAAGTTCTGCCTCAGATTCCCATTCCTGAGGTGGAATGGCTGAACCTTCTTTATGTGCTGTCTTCTCCAGGATGAAATAAGCACATCCAAAGTTACAATATTCGTTAATGTAATCCATCATACTAGATACAGACGATTCCTTTGTTGCCTTTGGATGTCCCTCTTTAAAAAATCCCTTTAGGCGAAGCTGATTGTATCCCCAATCACCCAGAATATAATCATAACGTTCCAGCACTTCACTGTAACGATCCCGGAACATTTCCGGATTCCATGCCGTCCGATGTTCATGGACAAGCTCGTAAGTCTTCCCACTGATATGAATCACTGCCGCTATTCCTCCTTCCCCGTTCATTCCACCTTTAGGTGAACAACGGCGAAGCGCGTCCCTTCACTCCTGCTGCACAATCGACTGCTCGTTACGCTCTTGCAGCCAACTTATCATTTGCGGACTTGACCTGCTCATGCGCATGATAAGAGCTGCGGACAAGCGGTCCCGATTCAACGTGGCTGAATCCGCGCTTGAGCCCTTCTTCTTTTAATTGGGCGAATTGTTCTGGTGTGTAGTATTTCTCAACAACTAGATGCTTAGGTGTCGGCTGTAAATATTGGCCGAGCGTCAAAATATCAACATCATGTGCACGTAAGTCATCCATCGTCTTTAAGATCTCGTCCCACTCTTCGCCTACACCAAGCATAATGCTCGACTTGGTCGGGATCTTCGGCTGCATTTCTTTCGCACGTTGGAGCAGTTCCAGTGTACGACCATACTTTGCTTTAGCCCGAACCCGATCCGACATCCGTTCTACCGTCTCGACATTGTGATTCAAAATATCAGGCTTTGCGTCCATCACAACTTGCAAAGCGTCTCGATTCCCCATAAAGTCAGGAATTAGAACCTCCACTGAGCAGAAAGGCAAACGCTTGCGAACGGCCTTCACGGTTGCCGCAAATATTGATGCGCCGCCATCCGCCAAATCATCACGGGCTACCGAAGTAATAACCGCATGCTTCAAGCCCATCTTCTCAGCAGCATCAGCAACGCGTTCAGGTTCTTGGAGATCCAATTCAGTTGGCATGCCTGTATTCACGGCGCAAAAACGACAAGCGCGAGTACAAATGTCCCCGAGAATCATGAACGTCGCCGTGCGATTCGCCCAGCATTCGTATATGTTCGGACAGCGCGCTTCTTCGCAGACCGTGTGTAATGTCTTAGAGCGCATCATATCTTTAATTTCTGTGTAGTTCTCGCCAGTGGTCAGTTTGATGCGTATCCAGTCGGGTTTTTTCTCCCCTTGTTTCTTCATGAAGTCTACCTTCTTTCTCTGTTCGCTTAACCTTGACCTAATTCAGTATTATATCATGAATGGTTAAAAATCCATACCTCTCTTGTACAAACTGTTCCTGTTGGGATAAGAATGAAATAACCGCACATCCTAACGATATGAGCACATATTTTCGGGAAGGGAGGTACAGATCTTGAATCGTTTTATTGTCCTTTTAACCGTCTGCTTTCTCGTATGGGGTGCTTCTTTAGTGTCGGCAGCGAGCGACCCTGCAAGCTCAAATGAACTTACAAAGCAAGAAAGCAAAAGGAATTTGCACGGAGCAGGCGTTCAGGAGCAAGGCCCGCATTCAAGTGAAGTATCGGCTAATCCATATCAGGCAAGACGGCACATTTATGACAAGCTAAGCACAGTTACAGGAATACCATGGTACCGTCTAGCTGCCATTGATCAATACGAGCGTACGATGACGATTGCTAATCCCAAAAAAAGAAAAACAGCAAGCAATCCTGTCATTGGTGTTGTCGTTGAACCGCCTAAGTGGGTCGGCATGTTAAACCCTGATCTGAATGATGACAACCCTAAATCCATCCAGTTATTTAAAGGAATCGGTAAAGATGGTTCAGGAGATGACCGTGCAAACTTAAACGACGAAACTGACCTGTTGTATAGTGTTGCATCTTATATTGGTTCGTTTGGACCGCATAATGATGACTTTGCTATCGGACTTTGGAATTATTACGAGAACAGTCGGGCTGTTCAACGTATTATTCAATTTGCGCGCCTGTACGAGCACTTTGACCGCATTCAAATTAATGAACGTGCCTTTCCCTTACCTGTAAGTGCTACATATGCTTACCGGAGTACATGGGGGATGGGGCGCCATTATGGAGGATTCCGTATTCACGAAGGAACAGACATCTTCGCTAGCCACGGCGTTCCTGTACGCAGCACCTGCTTTGGCATCGTTGAAGTAAAGGGTTGGAATCGTTTAGGTGGGTGGCGGATTGGCATTCGTGATATTAACAATCTTTATCACTATTACGCCCATTTGTCAGGGTATGACAAACAAATCAAGCAAAACGACATTGTAAGTCCAGGGCAAATCATCGGATGGGTGGGAAGTTCCGGCTATGGGAAACCTGGCACCTCAGGCAAGTTTCCTCCTCATCTGCATTTCGGGATTTATCGCGACCGTGGGTTGATTGAGTATGCTTTTGATCCTTACCCTTCCTTGAAAAAATGGGAGCAAGATGACAAACGTAAGGAGCGCGCGGCCCGCAAGCAAGCTGCAAAAGGGAAATCGTCCTAATTGAACGTTTAAACGTACGCTCTTTATCGCTTGTATCACAGCACACAATCAATACGTAATCAAAAAGGCTAGCTGCCAAGCCCATCTTCTGGACCGTCAGCTAGCCTTTCATCCTATAGGCTAATGGTTTACCTAATGGTTCGCATTACCTGCATCATTCCCTGACGAGATGGTTCCATCCGTAACTTGATCCTGCTTATTAACCGGCTGAGGGTGGTTCGGCTGTAAGCTGATACCTTGCCCGGAACTTTGGCTCTGTGTCCCATTAGCCGCGCCTGAATCCGGGTTTACAGGCGGTAGTGCGAGCGACGGCGCCTGATCCTTATTTTGTCCAACAGGCTGACCTTTGCCATCATAATAATACATCGGAACATCACCGACGACGAGTAAATATGAGATCGGAATTTCCGTTTCTACTACCTCAGGCTCTGAGTCAAACGGAATAACGATTGCCACTTCCTCCACTACCTTAATAAACACCTCTACAAGCACCATATTGATACCTACATTCATTGGCCTTGTATTCAGTTCAACCTTCACGGCACCTTGCGGCTCCATTTTTATCGGTATGCGTGGGCCAAAGGAGGCAATAAGTGTACTTCCAAGCGCTTGACCCAACGGAATATGATCACGAAATTCCTCTACCTCATGCAGTGCGTTTTGTACGATGCTAACAGTCTCCGAGGTAATACGCATATGTTCATTATAATTTAAAATAAAGCTAGTGACTTTGCCGCGATTATCGGTCTTCCACTCTACAAGCTTATCCAGCTGACGCCCTTGCGTTACCTGATCGGAAATCGCTTTATTGATCGCTTGTGTCGCCATCTGTTTGACTCTGATTTTGGCCAGATGCATAAGCGGAGGGCGAAGGTGACGGTCTACGTATACAAATAGTTGCACAGTAAGCACGATCAAAAGGAGCACTGCTATGAACCATATTCTTCTACGGCGCTTCGGCTTCGGCGGATGAGATTTCCAACCGCCACCTCCATGACGTGCCAAGCGCTCTCCTTGCGGCGGATCTGCCGCTTCATGCGCGGTGGCACGGCTAAACGATTGCGAGTGCCAACGCACACGCTTGGCACGTGGCTGCGTCCTTACGGCACCATTTAACCAGCCGCTCGTTCGTCCCCACTTACGTGGCCGCCGCGTCCATGACAGCCCTTGCAGCAAACGGCGTAAGCCGGAACTTTGTCCCCATCGCATGAGCATTCCTCCCCTCCCCGTCCGTTCGGTCATGCATGGCCTGTACGTTTAATATGTATGCATGTATAGGTTGTACCATTCATTTCATAGGAGGGTTGAAAGTTAAATACTAACTGTACCGGTACAGTTTGCATAGGAAGCGATTGCGGCATCGAACGAACCCATGTAGAGTAAAATCTATATCGTAATCGTAGCTGCCCTGATACGAAATGAACTACTTAACTTCAAGGAGTGAGCGAATTGAAATCTAACACACATATGGGGAAAGCCTACGCTGCGGCTGTACTTAACGCTCTTATTATTGGACTGTCTTTTATGTTCGTAAAGGTAGCGCTAGAATTTGCAAGCCCACTTGATACACTTGCCCACCGATTTACGTTATCTTTTGCAGCAGCCATTCTACTCCTCGTGTGCCGCGTTATAACGGTCAATATCCGGATGCGTGATATTTTAGCCATTTTACCGCTCGGATTGTTATATCCCGCTTTGTTTTTCGGCTTTCAAAGCTTTGGATTGTTACACGCCTCCTCATCAGAAGGGGGCATATTAATGGCCGCCGTGCCGATTTTTACGTTATTTCTGGCTTCTCTGTTTCTGAAGGAACGAACAAATGCGTGGCAAAAATTATCCGTCTCCGTTTCGGTAGCCGGAGTAATCTTTATATTTGTTATGCAGGGGGCATCCATTGACCTCACTCATTTGTCTGGGCTGTTGCTGCTCCTATTATCTACCTTATGTATGGCAGGGTACAGCGTCATGGCGAGGCCGCTTGCGAAGAAATACAAACCGATGGACATTACTTTTATTATGCTAGCGATCGGTTTTGTCAGCTTTAACGCTGCTGCACTAGGCAACCACGCGATCAACGGGACATGGCATCAATTTGTCGAACCACTGGCTAACCCAACCTTTTTACTGTCCATCGCTTATCTGGGTATTTTGTCTTCTCTCGTCACAGCAGTGACAACCAATTATGCTCTTTCCAAAATGGAAGCTTCCAAGATGAGTGTATTTGGTAATCTGGGTACGTTAGTGACGATATTAGCTGGCGTTATTTTCTTAGGAGAACCGTTATTTTACTATCATATAATTGGAGCAATTATGATCTTGGCAGGTGTATTAGGTACTAATTTGCTTGGCAGCAAAACAAAGCTCCCTGCTTCCCAGCACAGAGCATCCATGTAAGGAGCATAATTGAAATTTGGGGCGTATCCGTGCGATGATCTCGATGAAATGATGAAACAATGAATGATGAACGCCCCCTTCATAAAACAGCGATCGCTCTCCCGTCAAGTACTGGAAAGCGATCGCGCTTCACGGTAAACTTCTAACCATCATTTCAATTCCATTGTGTCATCAGCAATCTTGCTCAGCTCAGCTTGTATGTCCACAGCCGCTCCTTCGTAAATCTGGCCAATTTATCCGGCTTATCAAAGGAATCGCCTACCAAATGATGAAATTGCGAGCGATGGGCTCGGATCGCAGCCTGCTTCTGCGGCATATAACGGCTGACATCATGTGTAATATCTGGTGGACCAATCATCTCTTTACAGCCTTTTGACAACGCGATGCACTGTACAATAGGCCGAGTGTCTGCTGCTATCCGCGCCACGGTTCGAATAACAGCCGCACCTGTTGCATCGTGATCGGGATGCACGCTATACCCCGGGTAAAACGTCATGATCAACTCCGGCTTCAACTCCGAAATTGTGGCTAGAAGACGTTCATCGAGCCGCTCCTGATCTTCGAATTCAACCGTTTTGTCATGTAGTCCCCACATGCGCAAATCTTGTATGCCAATGTTTTGGCAGGCATCTATCAGTTCTTGCTTGCGAATAGATGGAAGGGACACTCGGTTGGCAAAAGGAGGGGTGCCCATGTTGCGCCCCATTTCCCCTAAAGTAAGACAAACATAGGTTATACGGGCCCCTTGTGCGATATAAGCAGCCAAAGTTCCCGCTATAATCCCCTCATCGTCAGGATGTGGGAGCACAACTAAAATGTGTTCGTATCGCTCCATGTGAACACTCCTTCATTCCATTTTAGATATTCATTCCGCTATCATTGGCAGCTCGCCGCCTATGTCAATTGTGGACTCATTTCGATCGTTCTGTAGTTCTACTGTATTTCTTTATTTTTTTATTTCTTTATTTCCCGTTACTTCTGTGATGTCCTCACATTCATTTACGGTTCCAAATGGCTTTGAGCTTAACTGCAATCCGACCACAAGCTTGCCTTCTTGATCGTGCCCGGCCATTATCAATCGCTCGTTATCGCTATCATCCCAGTGCGTCAAACCTTCCGAGTATACCCAGCCTTGCCCTGTTTTTAAGCCCACTCGATAAGGGCCATGTCCCGTAATTAGGCCATGAGAATACCTTATAATCGCGTTACTTATAAACGTAGAAGCTGTAAGCTTCGTGCTATCTTGATGAGAGGCATAAGCTCCCGTTGTCATTTCCAGATGGAGATAAATAGGTTGTCCTTTATATGCATCAAGACGACGTTGTACATCTTCTGTATGGATTGATTTCACGCTGACTACCTCCGACAAACAAATTCAGCCCCCTTGCTCATAAGCAAAAGGGGCTGTTCATAGCTATACGTGTTCTTTATTTATCTTATAGGAATTAGCTGCAAATGAAAAGTACTCTTTGAATGCTTACTCCACTTTAAATCGAGCAGCGGTACTAGCCAATTCTTGTGTCAGGTTATCGATGGTTTCAATCATGCCCGCCAATTGCTGTACCATCGCTGATTGATCTTGCACAGTAGCCGTTACTTCCTCTACCGAGGCAGACACTTCTTCTCCCGATGCGGACAAGCTTTGTGCAGAATCAAGCACCTCGTCCTTATCCTTTTCCATACTCGCTACTTCCAACGCCATTGATTTAATTTGATCCGTAATGCCGACTACGTATTCCAAAATGTCTTTAAACGATTGCTGCGTCTTGCCTACGTATTCATCCTGAATCAAGGCAATCTGCTGGATATCACTCACACTTTGATTGTTCTCTTCTACTTGCACTAGCGTCTGTTCAATAATGGCGTTAATTTCATTGGATTGCCTTGAGCTCTGCTCTGCCAACTTACGGATCTCGCCCGCAACCACACTAAAGCCGCGACCGTGCTCGCCAGCTCGTGCTGCTTCAATAGAAGCATTTAATGCGAGCAAATTAGTTTGGCTTGCAATATTAGAAATCGCTCCTGTAATTGCTCGGATATGATTGGAGCTTTCGGCTAGCATTTGAGTCGTCAGTGAAATTTTCTTCACTTCTTGCTCATTACGAGTGTTAATTTGGATCAATTCATGAATGATTTCGTTGTTCACGTTAAATATTTCAATAATGGCTTCCGCACGTTCTTTAATCGACTGTGATCGAGTATTAATATAACCAATTTTGTCTCCTAAACCGACAAACTTGGTTACGATGTGTTCCGTATCATTAGATTGGGATTCCATCGCCTTCGCAATTTCCATCGTCGTCACCGAAGTCTCTTGCATGGAGCGTGCAGCAGTTTTTGACGATTGATCCAATTCATTTGTACTGTTATTTAACACTTCGATCGATTTGTTCATGTTATAAATCAGCTTCTTATTTTGATAAGCCATCACATTAAAGCTGTTTGCTAGTTCCTTAAACTCGCTGTTATACTTTCCATCTGCACTTACGGTCAGGTCGCCCGACGACATTTGCTTAAACAAATTCATCAATCTGACGATAGGTGATGTTATCGCTCTCGACAATACTATACCAGCTACGACAGCAATAACGATTGCAATTAACGTAATGACCATAATGTTGCCCATAAGCAAGTCCAGAGGCTTCTTAATATCTTGATAGCTATCCTCCACGACTACCGTCCAATCAGCAATCGGAATTTTGGAATAACGGATATATTTGTCTGGGTGATCAATATCACCGCGTAATATTTTACCCTCTGTATGCTCTAGCATAAGCTCATTTAAGTAATCTTCATCTAACATTTTGCCCACTTTCGCCGGGTCTTTTGAATGGTATACAAGCGTTCCTGTGCGACTGGCAATGTAAATTAAACCTTCATCATTGATCCGGATATCCTGTAGCATCTCAACTACAGCCGCTGTGTCAATCGTGCTAATATATACCCCAAGCACGTTGCCAGCGTCATCTTTCACGGGTTCAGCGGTCACCACTATTAATGAATTGGTGCTTTTAGATACTAGCACATCACTGACAAAGAATTCTCCCTTAATGGCTTGTCTAAAATAATCTCTATCTCCACGATTATCTTTGACTGATTCCAAGTTACTGCTTGCTACGATAACCCCGTTCGTATCAATGAGAGTCAACGATTGTTTCTCTGGAGCGCCTAACAAACTTTTTGCTAATATGTCATTAGCTTTAGTATAAAGTTCATTTTGAGGTGAGAAAAACTGTTTGTCGGTCATGCTGTTGTTGTTGCGAAGCTCTAGCAGTTCTTTAAACGTATTATGTACTGCAACCAAATAGGTTGTCTGCTGCTCCATTTGAACCATAGATAGCAGGTTTTCTCCTATCCGATCAGCATTAGCCTGCATTTCATCCTTACTCTTGTCCAAGAGTAAGCTTGATCCGAACGAATACATAAATATACTTGCACTGACCAACGTACATACAACTAACGCACTAATAAGTACAGGCAATTTTATTCGCAAAGACAATTGTGAATAAAACTTTAATGGGTTTTTTACTTTTAATTGCATCGTGGTGTAACCCCCCAGTAATCTTGTTGAACGAATGCTGTTCAAACATTCTTCAGTTCATATATCGGAACAATCTAGGACTTTCGTTATAAGTATTAATGAACTACTTCTTTCCAAATGCAAAAAAGACCGTAATTCGCATAGTATTACTGCGAACATATCCGGTCAATCGTTGCGTATATGATCTGAATGATGTCTAGTTTAATGAAATCACAAAGCTGAGTGCATCGTTTTCTTTCTAAAATACTGGAGGCCGCAGCTATCTATGAGGAGGACCAGTACAAGTCGATGGGACTATAACTGCCCACACGTGTGACAGTAACGACGTGTGCTCCCTCCTGCTGGATTACCGTAACTCCTTCTCCCTCTATTCGGACTGGCAACGTACAATATAACGTAAACTGCTGTTTGCCAGATGTTTGAAAAACAATTCTCCAGTGGCCCTCTTCCTTATGCAATTCATATGAAGCATTTGTTTCAAGCAATAATGGGGATTCCTTCTGGTCCTTGATTCGAAGGAGTGTGCCCTCTTGTAAGCCTGCCTTTATTGTGTCTAGCTGTAATTCATATAATTGTGGTTCCATTGCAACATGTAAACCAATATGAACGCTTTTTTCGGTTCTAGTATCGCTTAGTGCAGACAAATTTCCGCTGTGCTGATAGATTGGCCATATAAATAAACAACCTGTCATTATTAAAATGCCAGATAGAATGCAGATTACCGTCTTGACTCCATACTTCGATTCCAATTTCCCCAATTCTCCCCTCTTTAACTAATTAAATAGATGCATGAGAGAAGCATTTAGTTTTAGATACACAAAATTATTGCATTAAATACTAGAATTAATAAAGGTCAGTTGCCAATTAAAAGGTGTATCGTAAGCGCAAATGGACATTTTCCAATCTCGGCAACGAAGGGGATGAGGACATTTATACGCTGTCCTTTGAATGGTCATAGTCATGTATTCCCTCCTACATTCGTACCAATAATACGTCATAATGGGTATTTGTCCACGGAAAACTTAAAAAACATACAATGTCTGCTTGAGACAGTTTATAACTTACACTAATGGAAAGTATGACAACAGAGACAGTCTTGGACCGAAAAATTAAATCCTAGACTGCCTCAATCTATTTGAACTAACGTATCCCGTTCTTACTTGTCTTCTTTTGGCATTGGCAATGGTACTTTCCAATCCAGGTCATAACTCTTTTTGGCCAGTTCTGAAGTAAGACTGATCTTTTGAGGTAGTTCTCTCATTTCATAACTTTGTAATTTTATTCGAACATGGTTTCTTCCTTGTTCATCCTTCCCTATCGTTTTAAAATCTCCACCTGTTACATTGTATATTTTACCCTTTTCATCCTTTATAGTCCAACCAAAGCGATTTACGATTTTATCTGTGTCATCATCCAATAAAATTGTATCTGCTATATTAATGTATGATATATCCTTTAAATAAGCCTCAAGTAAAATAGTAGCGTGCTTCTCATTGTTTGGAGATGCTTCATTTAATGGTTCTTCAAAGGTTACTGACTTGATCTCAATCGTTTTGCCATCCTTATCTACTCTTACAGGTTTTTCGGCAAGCTGTTTCGGCTCAAATGAGACGCCTAGCTCATACGGTTCTGTTTTTACTAAAGAATCCAATACTAACGTATATTGATGATCAGGAGACAGTGGAGCAAATCCATACTTCCGATTAGAATGGCCGTATTCGCCCACGACCTTACGTGGAGTATCAAGCGCTCTAGTTAAATCTTTTACTATCTCTCCTTGTTCATTTTCAACATGAAAATTCAGTTTAAAATCATCATAGCGAACATAAGGATCAGCTGAATCTACTTTTCCTTTCACTTGTTTACTTTCCTGCACTAATCTTTTCTTTGCCTCTTCCGTCCATTTCGTTTCATAATCCACACGAGCAGCAGTCGGTGAATGCATAATACTGTTTAGATTGATTTGCAGTCCCTGTGGTGTAGTATACGTTTTATCGATTGACAGCACCTTTGAAGCCTTAGTTGTTTTTTCTAAATCAAAAGGAATTTTTAAGGCCCAATTTCCCTCAACAGAGTCGATCTGTTTCCCCTCGAACTGTAATAAAAGCTTCTGTTGGTCCGTTTCCCCCGGTTTTTTTAGAGTAATATATCCGTAATTTTCTTGGATTTCTATCCCATACGATTTAGTTTCTTTAATTACATTCCCTTGCAAATCTGTTACCTCTACGTTGCTTATGTACAGTTTATCCGGATGAATAAAGTTCTTTTGCTGATCCTTGATCGAATAAACGGCCACAATTCTCATCGGATCAGCCAATATCTCCTCTATTTCAAGAGTATAGCCTCGGTCAGTAACAGAGGCATTTACCTTCTGTGAATACCCCTCCTGTGCTGCATGTTGCAGTTCTTGATCAGAACCATCAAATAACGATTTCACATAGGCCGCAAAGGTAGGACTCACCGATATCGTTAACAGCAAAGCACAGCTAATTGAGACAGGAAGTAATAAAGTGCTTAGTAAACGCGACCTTTTTCTTTTATAGGCTACAACTTGGTCAGGCATCACAAAATTAGGTTGATCCAATTCTCCGGCTACCTTTTTTAGAGTTTGTGTAATCTGATTGTCAAGATTAGTCATGCATGTTCACTCCTAACTCGGTAAATATTTGTGTTTCCTTCTTACCTTGCATTTTTTCAGCAATTAACTTTCTGGCCTTATGCAGCCTTGATTTTACTGTTCCCTCAAATACACCAAGGATTTTTGCAATTTCAGCTATACTAAACTCCTCATAATAGTAAAGAATAACTGCAGAACGATGCTTCGGTGTCATCATCTGAATTGCTCGCCAAATCTGTTGCTCTTTCTCCTTTTGAAGAATACTCTCCAATGGGTTTTGCCCAGGGTCAATCGAGTCCATATATGGTTCTGTCTTTTTCTTTCTACGCACCATATTAAGTGCACGATGTGTCACGATTTTGATAAACCAAGCTCGAAACGATGAACCTTTTTGTTTATCAAATCGATAAAGTGATTGATAGGCTTCCCATAGTGCTTCTTGAACAGCATCCTGCGCCAGATGGTAATCATGGACGATCAAAAAAGCGACTCGAAATGCACTAGTTAAGTGAGGTTGAACAAGTGTTTCAAAATCAATCGGACCTACCTCCTTAGGAATTGGAAAATGATGACTTCCTTTCACTTAAAAGACCTCCTCGTTTTTCCTTTCACTTCTTATTCACCAGTTCTCGTATTTTGGTTCATAAAAAGGGGAAAAAACTTTTCCCGCACTTGGGTGATATGCTATTTGCGAGGTTATCAATACGTTTTCCTCTTGCTCATATATCCTTTACGAATGGTGTCAGCTTCGTTAGCACTGCACCGATTAAGAAAAAAACGGTTTATTTTGTTCAACTGTAGCGATAAACCATCTTTACACCTAACCGTATAGTTGAAGGAATTTTCAACCTGCATGATTCAGATGTAAACTTAACTATTTGCCCCTTACTTTAACAAAAGAAAAAGGAGCTGCTTCATGCAAGCTCCTCTACTTTCGTATCCACTAGCGAAACACAGACTATTCGTGCTTAAACTAGTATTACTCACACCTTTAAAGGCTAATTTCATACCTTCGTAACTAGATTTATAAGATATATAAAATGGATGTGCTTCATCACGTTTCATACTTTACCCGATATCTTACATTCAGATCTCCAACACGATCAAATAAATAAGTCCCAATATATCAAGGGTTTCTTGAATATCAGGACTTATAACGTTGTCTGTCATAATTTACAAACAATTATAGTTTACAAAAATACCGCTGACGCATTGCCTCATACAACAGCACCGAAGTTGCCATCGCCACATTAAGCGATTCTGCCTGCCCGCGCATCGGGATAATGACGGCGTCATCGACAAGTGCCTGAACTTGCGCAGATACCCCTTTGCCCTCATTGCCGACAACTAACCAAGTCGGACCCGTGAAGCTGTGCTCGTAACAATTGGCCTCCGCCTGCAAGCTAGTGCTCACTACACGCACATGGTGCCGCTTCGCCTCAGGAATAAGCTCCTCCAGATCTCCCTCAACAACAGGAAGATGGAACAAAGAGCCCATTGTAGAACGAACCGTCTTGCTGTTATATAAATCAACCGTCCCTTTGCCAACAACAACACCAGTTGCGCCTACTGCGTCTGCTGTACGTATAATTGTGCCCAGATTTCCCGGGTCCTGCACACCATCAACAGCTACAACCAATGCCTGCTTGTCTTCGAACAAATAACGCCAGTCCGTTGCAGGCTTCTTCAAAACCGCAAATAAAGGCTGTGGGGTCTCCGTGTCCGTACATTTGCGAATAATCGCATCTGTCACACCGATCCATTCGACCTCTCCCTCAGTCGCAGCAGCCACTCTTAACTCGTTCGGAATACCTTTGTCCATATCGTAAACAACACATTCCACTGTACTTTCAGAGCGCAGCGCTTCCTGCACGAGATGCACGCCTTCAGCAATAAAGCGCCCTTCACGGTTGCGATGCTTCCGCTCTTGAAGCTGCGACCATTGCTTAACACGCGGATTGTGTAAAGATGTAATTGTATTTATGCTCATGTTGTTTCTCATGCTCCCGAATATGCCAACTCCAGCTTTTTCAAATTGTCGTTCTGACCAACGATGACCAATATATCCTCTTCACGCAATCGGTAATCCGCCAATGGTGAAATGTTAATATGTCCATTGTTTTTGATCGCCATTACGTTGCAGCCGAACCTTGCGCGAATATCCAATTCAATCAAGTTCTGCCCCAGCATACTGCCCGTAGCACGAACCTCCACAATGCTATGATCATCAGACAATTCAATGTAATCCAATATATTAGGCGAAATGAGGTTATGTGCAACACGCGTTCCCATATCGCGTTCTGGGAATACGACTTTATCCGCACCGATCTTGCTTAGCACTTTGCCGTGCAGTTCATTTTGCGCCTTAGCTACAATCATAGGCACACCTAAATCTTTTAAAATAAGGGTAGTTAAAATGCTCGCTTGAATATCTTGACCAATGGCAACAACTACGACATCAAAGTTCCGAACGCCAAGCGCTTTTAAAGCCTCTTCCTCGGTAGAATCCGCCGATACAGCGTGAGTTACCATATTCACAATTTCTTGAATTCGCTGCTCACTTGAGTCAATCGCCAGCACTTCAAAGCCGAGATTACTTAAGCTGCGTGCTATACTGGAGCCGAATCGCCCCATACCTATAATTGCATATTGCTTCTTATTTGCCATGGGTTCACCTTCCCGTGTTCCGTCACGTTTTGTGAAATATTATATCATAGCTCACCCTGCTTGTCCTAACCCACTCCATATTCCGCATGCATGGTTCGTCCGCCGTATGGTTACGCTAAGGGATGAAAGCGATGACAGAAGGAGGCGCATATGAATGAGTGTATTAATTAACTTGCGTCAGGCCATCATTCAGAAAATCTCAAACAAAACCGATGCAGATGTAGAGGATATGATCGTCGGCTCGGTTGACGGCGATGAGCGTGCATTGCCTGGTCTTGGTGTTCTGTTTGAGCTAATATGGAAAGAAAGCAGTCCTGAGCAGCAGCAGCAATACATTACGATTATTCAGCAACATTTAACAAAGAACCACTAGCTTCCTCGATAAAATGTCAATCAAAAGACGCGGCTATGCTAAGCATAACCGCGTCCGCCATATATATTGTTCCACTTTATTTTTTTCGCGCATATACCAAATGAACTAACAGGCCAAGCTGCTCTGCATAAACTTCATATCCGTGCTGCTCCCACCAAGCCAACAGTCGGGAACGGTCTGCATAATACTCATCCAATATTCCCGTAATTTCTTCAAACTTTCCTGCTTTCTTTAAACGGATCATATATTCATTGCGGTGCTGTTCCGTCTCAAACATCAGATCACCAATCGCAATACGACCGCCTGATACAAGCACGCGATCCATCTCATCTAACGCAATCCACTTTTGTTCTTCCGTTAGGTGGTGCAGTGCATACGTTGATATAATAAAATCAAACTTCTCATCTGCCAAGGGCAAAGACATCATATTTCCCAAGTATAGCCTGAACTCTGGCCACTTGGCTCGGCATTGCTTTAACATCTCCTCCGACTGATCAACCCCAGTTATGAGTGCGCCCTGCTCCCAGCAACGAGCAGACAGATTGCCTGTTCCAATCCCCAAATCAAGTCCGCGTTCTCCTGGCTTTACTTGTATTATTCCACTGGTTCGCTGTAACACGCTCTCATAATCGGCATGAACATCGGAACTCCCGTGAATACGATTTACGGATGCGTCATATCCTTGTGCCTGCTTATCGAAATCCCATCGGTCCTGCCAATTTCCCCGCAGCTCTCTTACCCGCTTCGCTTGTTCCGTTATTTGTTCCAATTCCATAAGCGCCTTTTCTCCTTCCATATCGTCGGTGGCATGGATCATATGATCCATCAGCTTCATCAAAGTTCTCATTTGCACAAATTCCTCTGCTAACGCATTTCGTTTACGTAACAAAAAGGGACGCAGCTTAGCCAATTCTCCCGCCATAGCATCGTTTAAGCAGCGTTGAATATCGTCTATAGGCAGATCTAACTCCCGCAGCCTGCCAATCATCCGCAATCGTTCCATATCGTCATTTGTAAGCACTCGATACCCATTGTCCTCTTTTTTTAAAGGAGCAAGCAGTCCCCGTTCTTCATAGTACCGAATCGATCGTGGGGTCATCCCCAACAATCGTGAAGCTTCCTGTATTTTCATGGTGACGTCACCTCTATTCGCCCAAATCATTTTCACGTGATACGTTCATTGTAAACGTTAACGCAGCGTTAAAGTAAAGTGCTGGAACATAAAGAAGTAACCATATATCCAATAATTACAATGTTAAACGGTTTGAAAACAGTTGACAAAGACAAATGTCCAGACTACTATTAGGGGTGTCAAATGACCTCGTTAGGTGAGGCTCCTATACAAACACAGGCCACTGCCCAGAAATATCGAAAGATGCCCACGGGTAGAACAGGAATTGCCGGATTAAGGCTTTTCATAAGGTGGCTAAGACAGCAGTCTTTACGTTGTATAGTGCCAAAACTCGACCAGGGGGCTCTAGTTGGTATTTTATTTGCGCGTGCGCAATCAACAAGGCCCCCTATGCCTAGGGGGCCTATTTTTATAAGTCAGAGGAGGGAAAAGTCTGATGGACGGCAGCAGTAGTTGGCGACCTTTTATGTTAGTTACCTTTTTTACACATTTAATTGGCAAAAGCATTGCGGAGAGAATCAACTCTTGCAGCTGCGAACAGGAATATGTCAACTTTTCCCACCTCTTGTACATAAGCAGGTGTATTTAAAGCTGTCACCGGTTCCATCAGCTTTCAAGAATTGAACGAACAGCTCTCCTATTGGAGGGCTGTTTTTTTATGAATCTCCTTCGCATTGCTGCCACTCGAAGGAGGAATACCACTATGTTTACAAGCAGATTCAAAAAGAAACAGGTACATCACACAGACACAATTAAACAAATCTCAACCCGCTTAATTGAAATTTCATGCTGGCATGAAGACGATGTGCTCGAAGAATACGGAACAACGCTGCAAGGGCTCCCCAAAGAGGAGGCTGCACTTCGGCAAACACAATACGGGAGCAATCGTATTGTTCAGGACAAGACTCCCGCTTGGTATATGCAGTTGCTTGCCTGCTTTAAAAATCCGTTCATTTTGATTTTGCTCGGGCTAGACTTATTTTCAATCGTCACCAAAGATACCGAGGCGGCTATCATCATTAGCGTGATGGTAACGATTAGCGTTCTTATTTCCTTTACACAAGAATACCGCTCTCAGCGCACGGCAGAGAAACTAAAAGAAATGGTTAAGTCAACCGCCTCCGTCATTAGACATTCCGCACCTTACGAGATCGATATGGAGGCACTCGTTCCAGGAGATATTATTCATCTGTCTGCCGGAGACTTAGTCCCCGCCGATATTAGACTGCTGACGTCTAAGGACCTGTTCGTCAGCGAGTCATCGCTTACTGGCGAAGCGCTGCCTGTAGAGAAGCAAGATACGCTGCCGCGTCATGCCCAATTCTCCACGCACAAGCGCCAGCAGCGATATAACGCCATTGAGTTGCCTAACATGTGTTATATGGGCACCAACATTATAAGTGGTTCAGCCACAGGCATCGTGGTGTCTACCGGCTGCCGCACTTATTTCGGCGCGATGGCCAAAACCTTAGTTGGTTCACGTCCCATGACTAGCTTTGATAAAGGCGTGAACAGTGTCAGCTTCTTGTTGATCCGCTTTATGCTCATAATGGTTCCCATCATCTTCTTCCTGAATGGGTTCACGAAAGGCGATTGGCTCGACGCATTTTTCTTTGGTTTATCCGTTGCTGTCGGCTTAACACCTGAAATGCTACCCGTCATTGTAACTTCTAATCTCGCAAAAGGAGCAAATACAATGGCTCGCAACAAAGTGGTCGTGAAACGTCTAAACGCCATTCAAAATTTTGGCGCCATGAACATTTTATGTACAGATAAAACGGGAACGCTAACTCAGGATAAAATTGTGTTGAAGCAGCATCTCGACATTCATGGCCATGAGGACGAAAACGTACTACAACACGCCTATTTAAACAGCTTTCACCAGACGGGTCTGAAAAATTTATTAGACGTTGCGGTGCTTGAGCACGCCGAACTGCAACATATGCTTGGCGCGGAACGCTTGTACCAAAAAGTAGACGAAATCCCATTTGATTTTAACCGTCGCCGCATGTCTGTCATCTTAGAAAAGGACAACCGTCATTTACTCATTTGCAAAGGAGCAATGGAAGAGCTGCTCCGCATTTGTTCCCATGTCTCTGATCAAGGGCAGATTATGCCCATGACAGGTGAGATAAGTGCAAGCATACAGCAGATCGTGCAGTCGTTAAACAGCGATGGCCTGCGTGTTGTGGCGGTAGCAACCAAAGAGCTAGACGCAGCAAAAGATCAATATACAGTTCACGATGAATGCAACCTCACGCTCATAGGTTACATCTGCTTCCTAGACCCTGCCAAAGAAAGCGCAGCACCGGCTATCCAAGCGTTGCATGAGAATGGTGTAACCGTGAAAGTGCTGACAGGCGACAATGAAGCCGTAACCCGCAAAGTGTGCCAAGATGTAGGCCTGTTTGTTGATCGTATCGTGCTGGGTAGTGAAATCGACGAGATGTCGGATGATCATCTGGCTGATCTGGCAGAGCAAACTTCCGTATTTGCGAAGCTGAATCCACTGCAAAAAGCACGAATTGTACGTACTTTGCAGAGCAGGGGACATACCGTTGGATTTATGGGTGACGGAATTAACGATGCTGCGTCGCTGCGAGAAGCAGATGTCGGAATATCTGTAGATACGGCAGTTGATATTGCCAAAGAATCGGCGGACATTATTTTGCTGGAGAAAAGTTTGATGGTGCTAGAAGAAGGGGTTATAGAGGGCAGAAAAACGTTTGGCAATATTATAAAATACATTAAAATGACAGCCAGTTCTAATTTTGGAAACGTATTTAGTGTGCTTGGTGCAAGCGCCTTCCTTCCGTTCATGCCAATGCTGCCCATACATCTGCTCATACAGAACCTGTTCTACGATATTTCCCAGCTTTCAATTCCGTGGGACAATATGGATAAAGAGTTTTTATCTAAGCCTCGCAAATGGGATGCCAAATCAATCGGTCGTTTTATGCTTTGCATAGGTCCCATTAGCTCGATCTTTGATTATACGACGTTTTTTGTTATGTATTACGTATTTGCTGCCAATACGATTGGAGAACAGTCACTGTTTCAATCGGGATGGTTTATAGAAGGACTGCTCTCACAAACGTTAATCGTGCATATGATACGAACTCAAAAAATACCATTTTTCCAAAGCCGCGCCAGTTGGCCCGTTCTGCTGCTGACTGGACTCATCATGGTTGCAGGCATCTGTATTCCGTTTACACTGCTCGGTGAGGAAATCGGTTTGCAGCCGCTGCCGTTATCTTATTTCCCATGGCTAATCGGCATTTTACTTGGTTATTGTCTGTTAACCCAATTGGTTAAACGTTGGTATATTCGTAAATTTAACGAGTGGTTATAATGCCACATCTACGTTCGTTGGTATAAGAGCAGCACGAATCTGATATGCTTTATGCCTATACGTTGTCTGTGAACGAACAAAAACCTTCAGTTCCGCAAGACGAGCGGAATTGAAGGTTTTGTATATTTGCATAGAAGCAGCCCCTGAGTTCATAGATCAGGTGCGCCGCCTTGTTCCTAGTATTAGTCCTTCGTATCCGACTAAGGTGCCATCTCCAAAAACTTGGCGTCCGGCATTTTTTCCATCGCTGTACGCATCGCGTACTCGTTCTCGAACAGAGCAACAAAATTGCCGTTCTTGTCCTTCACGAGCTGCGAATTAATACGGAACTTCGTTGGATCGATATGATCAGCGACTACCCAACGAGCAAATTGGAAAGTCAACCGCTGAAGCTGCACATCCACTCCGTATTCTGCTTTCATTCGATATTCGAATACTTCAAATTGGAGTTGACCGACAACACCAAGAATCGTCTCATCAAATACTCCAGCATTATGGAATACTTGAATCGTACCTTCTTCGGTTAATTGGTCTACACCTTTTTGGTATTGCTTATGCTTAAGTGCATTTTTGACGGTTACACGCGCAAAAATTTCTGGCGAGAAAGTTGGAAGCTCATCAAACACAACCGACATGCCTTGGCTCAAGCTATCACCGATACGGAATATACCCGGATCAAACAAACCAATAATATCGCCAGGGAATGCCTCATCCACGATATCTCGGTCCTGCGCAAGAAATTGCTGCGGCTGAGCCAGCTTAATATCTTTGCCTACGCGCACATGCTTTACACTCATGCCACGCTCGAATTTGCCTGAGCAAATACGCAGGAAAGCAATTCGATCCCGGTGAGCAGGGTTCATATTGGCTTGGATCTTAAAGACATAACCCGAGAACTTCTCATTGGTCGGCTCGATCTCGCCTTCTGTTGTCTGACGGGAAGATGGTTTAGGTGCCAGCTGCAAAAAGTTCTCCAGGAACGTCTGCAAGCCGAAGTTATTAATTGCACTGCCGAAAAATACAGGCGTCAGCTCACCGTTCATTACTTTTTCATAATCAAATTCATCTCCGGCAACATCCAGCAGTTCCAATTCCTCGCACAACTGATCATGCAAGTAATCACCAGCCATCTCACGTATTACCGGATCTCGATAATCTTCAACCTTCTGTACTTGGATTGTGGAATGATCATCGCCTTGGAACAGCTCGACCTGTTTCTTCATCCGATCATACACGCCGCATAACCCGCGGCCCATACCGATTGGCCAGTTCATCGGAACGGAACGAATACCGAGCACATTTTCCAACTCTTCCATCAGTTCAAACGGACTGCGGCCTTCACGATCCAATTTGTTAATAAACGTAAAGATCGGAATACCCCGCTTCGCACAGACTTGAAACAGCTTGATCGTCTGTGCCTCGACGCCTTTAGCCACGTCAATCAACATCACAGCGCTATCTGCTGCTGTTAATGTGCGATACGTATCTTCACTGAAGTCTTGGTGACCTGGTGTATCCAAAATGTTAATCCGATGCCCATTATAATCGAATTGCATGACGGATGAAGTTACCGAGATACCGCGCTGCTTCTCAATTTCCATCCAGTCACTCGTTGCGTGCTTGCTTGCTTTCCGTGCCTTTACCGTCCCTGCGAGACGAATAGCTCCCCCGAATAAAAGCAGCTTCTCTGTAAGCGTAGTCTTACCAGCATCCGGGTGAGAAATAATTGCAAACGTACGACGCTTATCGACCTCTTTAATCAATTGGTCTGTTAACGATTTACTCATCACATTAGCCCTCTCATCTCAAAATCACATAACATCTATTCTAACATAAAAGAGGGTATCTTAGAAACGGGATTCTGGTTGGTAAAATGCTCGCATAACCAAAGTCACATCACGAATTTCACCATCCCCGCTTTGATCTACGACAACCCAGTTCGTCGCTAATGTAGACTCGAGCATAGCAGCGTCCTTCTCACTTACTCGAAGGCCATCCATGCGCCCCTCACTTTCAGTATAATCGGAGCCTGCTTCGAAGCCCAAGCGTTCCCGCACCCAATTTTTCAAACCGTACACCGTATTAAATGTCATTTTGTAGCCCTTTGTCACTGCTGATTCCAGATCTTCGCCATGCTCACGAGCGTAAGTTACCCATTCCGTATAGTTGCCCGCTTCACTTAATAAAGCAACGTCGTTATGTTGAATGACTTGAAGCAGTTGTTCGTCAGACAGACCGAACCGACGTGCCTTTTCGAGCAGCACCGCGCTATTTTGGGAAATACGTACAGGAGTTGTCATGTATGATCATCCTTTTCCATCATATTCTTGTTATGTCTATCGATAACCCGCTTTATACCTGTTAAAGCTCAGCTGGCGTGTCTCCCCTACTGACTGATCTAATCCCAGCTCTAGTACGGAAAAGACTGTGCCTCTAAATAAGAGAGCACAGTCCATTCTTTCATCCGCCTATATGTTAGGAGCCTATTAGGAATGCACGTGCCGGAGCCGCCTCAATACCCGTCAGCTTAAGCGGAGCGATCACCATAAAATAGGTGCCTTGCTCCACTTCCTTCAGACGTAAACCTTCTACAATGATAATATCGTTCTGGAAAAGCGGTCGATGAGTCGTATAGTTCGGCTGCGCACGCTCAATACCGAGCCCGTCCGTACCAACACCTTTTACACCAAGCTCAATTAAATACTGAGCTCCCGTCTCATTCAGAAATACAAATTCGAAGTCAAACTCTTCCGAAGAAGAGTTCCGTGTCTTAAACAGTACCCAGTCTCCGCGCTGCAAGCCAAATGGTTCCAAATCTTCACGACCGATACTGTCCTGCACATGTGTCAAGTCCAACACACGCGCATGTCCAACCAGTTGATCAAGTCCAATCGACTCAATCGTATCGCCATTCTCCAACATATGTAACGGCGCATCAACGTGCGTACCGCAATGTACATCAATATCGATCCGCGATTCATACGCTTTGGCGTTAGAGAAATTTTGTACGTTACGAATAACGGGCTTCTTCTCATCTTTATTCTTATATACCTGCATGCCGTCTTGAATCGTCATCGAGATATCGTAAATCTTAAACAACGCTTTCGCCTCCTAGTCGGTCGTCGATCGTTATTTCCACACCACGGTATCTTCTTCTTGCCCGTTCACAGGCCACCAGCGATAACCGTCTTGCTCCAACAGCTCATTAGCAGCCTGCGGCCCCCATGATCCTGCCGGATATTGGTGAAGATCGTCGTTCGATTCGCGCCAAGCCTCAGCGATCTTATCCACGAAGGACCACGCTGCTGCCACTTCATCCCAACGGGTAAAGTAGGTGGAATCGCCGCGCGCAGCGTCAAAGATTAGACGCTCGTATGCTTCCGGCGTGTTAATGCCGATCATGCAGCTCTGGCAAAAGTCCATCGCAAGCGGTTGAATGCCGCCTTCAGCTCCAGGCTTCTTACCATTGATACGGACATAGATCCCTTCCATTGGGTTAACCCGAATGACAAGAAGATTCGGCTCAAGCTTATGCTTACGACCCAGATAAACGTTGGATGGCATACTCTTGAATTCCACAACCACTTCCGTAGTCTTCACAGGAAGACGCTTGCCTGTACGAATGTAGAAGGGTACTCCCGCCCAGCGGAAGTTGTCCACAAATACCCGTGCGGCAAAGTATGTCTCCGTAACGGATGCAGGGTTCACCTTCTCTTCTTCCCGATAACCAGGCAAAGCTTTGCCTTTCATAGCACCAGCAGCGTACTGACCACGAATCACATGCTCATGTACTTCCTCAGCAGTATGATATTGACGCAAGGAACGAAGCACTTTAACCTTCTCATCACGAATATCCTCCGGATGAAGACGGCTTGGTGGCTCCATTGCGATCATCGTCAGCATTTGCAGCATATGATTCTGAGCCATATCGCGCAAAGCACCAGCATGGTCATAATAACCGCCGCGTTCTTCCACGCCTACGGTCTCAGATAAAGAGATTTGAATATTGGCAATGTGCTTGTTGTTCCAGAGCGGCTCGAAGAAGGCATTCGCAAAGCGAATCACTTCAATATTTTGAACCATCTCTTTGCCGAGATAGTGATCAATACGGTAAATCTGTTCTTCTTTAAAGACAGAGCTGAGCTGCTCATTCAACCGTTCCGCCGACTCCAGATCATATCCGAAGGGCTTCTCAATGACGAGACGAGTCCAGCCTTCTGTATCCAGCATTCCACCATCACGCAAGTTATGTGAAACACTGCCAAACAATTCTGGCGCAAGCGCCATATAAAACAAACGATTGCCGGGAACGTCGAACTTACGTTCAATCTCTTCCGTCTGCACATTCAGCTCGCGGAAACCGTCCACATTGTTGATATCGAGAGGTTTGTATTCGAAGTGCTCAGCAAATCGCTCCCACTCTCCATTATCCTTCACATCGTAACGACAAAACTCATCAATCGATGTACGAACATCTACACGGAACTCATCGTTCGTGCGCGGGCGACGCGCAAGTCCTACAACGGCAAAGCGCTCGCCAAGCTTGCCTTCACGATATAAGCTGTATATGGCAGGGAACAGCTTACGGCGCGCAAGGTCTCCGGTAGCACCAAAAATGAAAAAGACGGCGCCATCGGACAATATCGATTCTTGATTATGCATCTCAGTCATCTCTCTCCATCATCCTTACACTCGTTTATAGAACTTCAACATTTTTATTTCGAATGTGATGCCATTTTAGCACATAAATCTGCAGGATTCCATCTTTATAGACAAATCATTACTAGTATTCTCCAGAGATTAAGGGCGTTCCAAATGAGATTCGTGTTATTCCCGTAATGCCATTCTCCTGCACAGCAACCTGAAGGTTCGCATGCCCTTCCTTCATCGCAACCCCTTCCCCCATATAACTAGTCTCATAAGAAGCACTAATCGTTCTGTCATCCTCGTATATATCTAGTGGATTAGCGCTGCCCCATTCTTTAATGGCCAGCTCTGCCTTTGCCCATGCTGCGTCACGTTTTAAGTTTGTTTCGGTCTGTACAGTTGCATTCCAATCGTTCTCGAAGCCGCCCGCCGTTAATAAGCTGCGAAGACGATCCGCTTCTTCCACGCTCTGCTTCATCCCGCCATTCGCAGCCCCTTTTATAGTAACGACATAATAAGCACGTCCATCCTTTTCCCGAAATAAAAGAATATCGCCTTCCCAAGAGGAAGTCCCGTAATGAGAACGGTACACGGTACGCCCGTGCTCTGTAACTTCCACAAACGACTCCTTATGTTTAATGGCAACTGACCATTCATTTCGTTCATCCTTCCAGTCTTCTGCTGTCGTCTGAAAGCTCCCCTGCACCGTAATGGTCGTGTTAAACTTACGCTCGCCGCTAAGCTCGGCTAACACCCACAACATGCTTACCCGTTCCGAAATGGACGGTACCTGCTTCTGATCCGCTTTAGCTACAGTTACCGCAGCGCTGCTGAGCATAGGCCCCCCCCAGGATGCTGCGGCTCCGCACAGCGCAAATAAAGTCAAGCTAAGCACAGCAATCCATCTTCCTTGTCGTTTCATCCTGTCATCGACCTCCATTACAAGATAATGTCTGTTACTGCCCAAATAAGTTACTGACCGTAGGTAAACGTCCATACACGTTTGTCACGTCTTGAATACATTAAGTAGCAAAACATTTGATGAAAGGAGACTGACAAGATGATCCCTATTCCTTTGGATGAGAAAACGATTTCGCAGTTTTGTGGACGTTCAGTTGGTGTTGTGACCAAAGATGGTCGTGAGTATGTTGGTCGTTTGAGTCGTTGTGAGAACGGCAAACTCATTTTAAACGCTGATTCCTCACCAGCACATTTGGCAGGGGAAACAAAAGACGCAACACCGAAAAAAAAGAAGGCCAAAAAATCAAAGGCTAACACTGCTCCTGATGCTGGCCCAACTCCAACTCCAATTACAGCCGCTGCAAGCTATACTGCACATCCTTCCGCGACTGCAAGATACTCGTATCCTTATCAACCATTACATTATGGCCCCCGAGTGGACTTGGATTTAGCACTAGTCTCTTTATTGTTTCTGCTTGTTTTGTAAGACTCCTGCTTTCTATAAATGCTCATTCCATCAAGCTTTATCGAGCATTTCCTACGAAAATCGACCTATTTAATTCGGTAAATTTTGCAGGTGCTCACACTTACTTTTTGTTTAATTGGACTAGGTGAAGTCATATTGGGCAGAGGCCTTCATCCACTTGTGAACGGATAAATAGCTTATCCCACAAGGCGAACCAATAATCCCGACTGCTTGCTTCTTGCAGCAGCCCAAAAGAAAAGGCAGCCCTCTACTGTATGCACAGTAAGTGGAGCTGCCTTGTCATTTATTCGCTTAATCCGTTCTTGTACGCATATATAGCGGCTTGCGTTCGATCTTCTACACCAAGCTTCGCCAATATATTTGTCACATGAAATTTTACAGTTTTTATTCCGATGAACAAATCATCCGCAATATCTTGGTTGGATTTGCCTTGTGCCAACAATCGTAATACATCCATCTCACGCTCTGTGAGATGTTCGTGAGCGGCTTGGGTCGGCTTGGGCTGACGAAAACGGTTCATCATCTTGGATGCCACTTGCGACTCCAGAACAGATTGCCCTCTTGCTGCTGCACGAATCGCCTCTGCGATCTCAGTTGCTCGTGAAGTCTTCAATAAGTAGCTGAAAGCCCCTGCTTCAATTACGGGATACATCTTTTCGTCATCCAGATAGCTGGTCAATACGATTACTTTGCATTCCGGATAAAGCTGCAGCAGTTTGCGCGTCGATTCGATACCGTCCATGCCATCCATGACAAGATCCATCAGCACAACATCGGGCTTGTATTCCTGGGCAAGCCTAATTCCTTCTTCACCATTGCTTGCTTCCCCAACAACTTCGATGCCATCTTCCGTACTTAATACAGCCGCAAGACCGATACGAACCATCTCATGGTCATCCACGAGCAGCACTCGAATCGATGTCTCGATATCCATTTCTATCGCCATCGCTAACCTCATCCTCCTTCCAAGCCGGTTCGTCTTTTAATACAGGAACCCGAATCTCAATTCGTGTTCCTTTATCAGGGGCCGTTACAAATTGAATGGAGCCTCCAATCTCGTTAACACGCTCCTGCATTGTACGCAGACCGTAACTTGCCTGCTTATGATCCTCCCAATGAAAGCCAACCCCATTATCACGAATCATTAGCCTTACAGCATCCTCACGATTCTGAAGCCTTATTTCCATCCGCTCCGCCTTGGAATGCCGCAACGTATTCGATAATGCCTCTTGAATAATACGGAACAGATGATTTTCCACACCTTTTAGCAGTTGGATATCCTCGTCCACTTCACAATGAATATCAATCGGAACTTTGGACTGCAACTCATGTACCAATTCCCGTAAACCTTGAACTAGTCCTTTACCTTCCAGATGGACCGGCCGCAAATGCAGCAGCAAGGCCCGCATCTCCGATTGCGCTACCGATGCCATCTCTTCAATCAGCTCTACCTGACGCTCCGCCCGATCAAAATCACGGCCCAACGTACGTTTCACTGCCGTTGCGGTCATCGAGATCGCAAACAATTGCTGACTGACCGCATCATGCAGCTCCCGCGCCAATCGCTGCCGCTCTTCAATGATAGCCGTAATACGCGCTTGTTCTGCAAGCTGCGCATTGTTGGTCGATAGACGCTGCAAAGAGGTTACTTGCTCTTCCCAGCGCTTACTAACCCGACCTAATTGTTCAGCAAGCTGTCCGAGCTCGTCATTACCAAGCTCCGGCATCGGTCTGGACAGGTTGCCTTTCTCTAAGAGCACCATCGATTCGCGCAGCAGCTCAATTCTGCGCTTAATCTTGTAACCTTGATAGAAACCAAACAGCGTTGCAATAACCGCTACGACCAGCAGAGCTGATAACGTTGCCTTTACTCCAATTGCCCATGTATCAAAGGGCTGAACATACCCAGCTGATTGCAGCATGTATACGATAATAAAAAACAAAGCAAAGGAAAGGAGCAGCGTTTCTCCCATAAATCGTATGACCATATTTGCATTCTTCTTGCTATTCATGCGGAAAGCTTCTCCTTTCACCTGACTTAATGCAATTTACTTAATGCAATTTAATGTCAATATCTCCTACGATATAAGAAAGATACAGTTTCACTCTCTGGTCCATTTTCTCATAATTTGGAGATCGCCACATCCATTTATTAAAAAATCCCGTATCTCTGTCATGGCCCACATCGATTTGTCCAAACAAAACGGTTGCTTCAATCTCAACACCGATATGATC
Organism: Paenibacillus taiwanensis DSM 18679; assembly: GCF_000425125.1. Classification (GTDB taxonomy): domain Bacteria; phylum Bacillota; class Bacilli; order Paenibacillales; family Paenibacillaceae; genus Paenibacillus_B; species Paenibacillus_B taiwanensis. The sequence continues at coordinate 29,527 of NZ_KE384309.1, read as the reverse complement.
TGGAATAATAATATCAATGTCACCCATAACACCTTGGAAGAGCAGTGTTGTCTCTGGTTCCTCTAAAATCGCAAGTGACAGGTCGATATCACTTTCCCCGACAAGATGCCATAAGCTTTGACTATACAAATGATAAGGCTCGCGGTCCCACTTTAAACTAGTGGATAAGTTTTGACGCTTTATAACTTGCTCATTCGACTGCACCTTACGTGATCGAACATAAAATAAGCCTAGTGAGATAAGAACGATGCCGATAAACAACGGCAGATGCTCCAGCAGAAGTATGGCGCCACCAACACCTAGCAGCACATATCCGATTTTGGTCTCCATTAACTGTACTTTACGCATACCAACAACGATCAGCACAAGGGCGACAAATGTCCCGAAGCTTAGCCATTTTCCGATTAATATAAACAGCCCCAGCACTATAAGAACATAAGCAAGTACTCGGTTATTCGACTTCATGTCGCACCTCCTGTTCTGTCATTGTACAAAGGCACTTACGGCGATGCAGGATGCATCGCCGTATTTAGCCCAATGTTTAGCATATCATACTCAATCACTAAACCCCAAGAAGTTATTCCGTTTTGCCAAGCTTTTGCTTTAAGGCAGCAAGCTGTTCTTCTACCTTTAACTGCTTTTCAGGATCAACCGGCGGTTGATAAACTGATGAAGTTGAGCTATAAGGCACACGCAGAACATCAGCTTCTGCTTCTAGCTGCATAATCTTCTCCTCCATACGGTGGAAACCAAGTGATGCACTTCCGCTTTCAATCGTATGCAGTGTGTTGATGGATGACATTTGCTTGCGGGCTTGTGCCATTTGAGCACGTGCAGCCAATTCATTTCGTTTGTTGCGGAGTTTGTAGAACTCATCCTTCATGACGTGCATTTGATGCATCAACTCATCTGCCTGTGCTTTTGCCTGAGCATGAAGATCGCCGAATTCTACTATTTTTTGATCATAGTACAATTTCTCTTCCAACAGCTTTCTTGCCAGTTCCTCTTGACCAGAAGTCAGAGCACGCCCTGCTTGTGCTTCGCGTTCACCTGAAACACGTACAGCTTCCTCATAACGTTGTTTCATACGGCGCTCGTTAGCCATTTGCTTAGCGACTGTTACTTCTGCTTCACGAATTTCTTGCTCCATATCACGTAGATATTGATTCAACATTACTACTGGATCCTCAACCTTATCCAACAAATCATGTACAGATGCTTTTGTCATATCCTTAATACGTTTAAATACTCCCATTTTACTTATCCCCTTTCTCGTACTTTGCGAGTTTCTCGCGCAATTGTTGTAATTCGTTCATCATAGCTTTCTTCTCAATATCACTCATCATAGAGTCGATATTCGAACTGTTATTATCGTACGAACTGTTATATTGCTGCTGTGAGCGATAATCGTTTCGATTACGATAACTATTGCGATTGTATTGGGCATCGCGGTCATGTGAGTATCCTTCACCTGCATAGCCACCGTTATAGCCTTGTGGGTCATAATTGTTAGGACCGTATCCGTTCGAGCCGTTAAATCCCATCGGGCCATACGGCCGCGGCTCTTTTGGAACAACAAGCGCTATGACAAAGTAGACAAAGAGCAGAGTGAATCCGGAAAATATGACTCCGATCACAAACAACACACGGATGAGTGTTGCATCGATATTCAGCCATTCCGCAAGTCCGCCACACAGTCCGCACATTTTAGAATCACGTGTGGAACGATACAGCTTCTTGTTCATCCTTCAATCACTCCTTAGGTGTGTTCAGCTTCTGCTTCAAGCGCTCCATCTCTTGCTGCACTTGCGCATCTTTTTCATAAGAACCTCTATAGCTGGCATCATTCATACGGCGAACGTCGCGTAAGCTTTGGGATTCCCACTCCATATCAGTTACACGATCATCCAATCGGCGGAACATACCATCAACCTGATTCGGATTACCAAATCCACGTTCGTTCATACGCTGCTGCAAACGAATCGTCTGCATACGGGCGATGTACATTTGACGCTTGTCATACACCGTTTGGAATTCGCTTTTTAACGTGTGCAGTTGTTCCTCCAGATCGAGAATCGCCTGCTTGCTTTTATCATATAAGTCTGTGTAATTTAACACTTTCTCTTCATGCATTAATTTCTCTTGAAGGGCTAGCTTAGCTGCGTATTCTTCGTTCGCTTTCAGAGCCAACAAAGCTTGCTGTTCTCTACGATCACGAAGTTCTGCTGCTTGATTAAGCTGCTGTTTCATTTGGTTCGCATGCATGACATACTGTTGATACAATCGCTCCGCTTCCGTAATCTCTTGACGAGTACGCATTAGAAACTGGTCGATGAGGCGAATCGGGTCTTCCGACTTCTCTAAATGTTCATTTAGTGAGGCAAGCGTAATATCTCGTACTCGCCGGAATATATTGCTCATGCTGCTTAACCCTCCTTATTTCGAATTTTATAGCTTATGTTTAATAGGGATACCCTTTACGTTTGCCTACTAGCATGGATATACCAAAACATATCATACCGATTGCAACGAGTAAGCCGATAATCCAGGACAACTTGCCGATTAAGGAAATGGCACCGATGATAATGAATATCCAGCCAAAGAATGAATTTCCTTCTTTGACGCCGTAATACCCAAGTGCAATCATCGCAACTGGTATCAGGTATCCGAACAATCCTCCAAAGCTTAAACCAAGCTTACTCAACAAGAGGAATGCCCCAAGTCCGATCAACAGTAATGCTAGAGTATTTCCTTTCTTTTGCATTGTGTTCGTCACCACCTTTCATATGTCGTTTGCTTATGTCTTTATTTTAGGTGGTTTCTTGTCATCTCAAAACAGGCTGTGGACGGTATTTAAACCTAGACTGAAGTCGGGGAACTCCATAGACTCCAGTTCTGCATGAGCCTCGCCCCTTGAAACTAACACCTGTTTCAAACGTATATAATTCCATAACTGTCCATTAGAGTGGTTCCATTACCAAATGGTAACCCGAGGGGCAGCTCTCATGTGAGGAGTGATGCGATGGAAACTTTATATTGGGGTTTACTCGTATTTGGTGTTGTATATGCGCTAGTGACGTTACTATTTAGCGATTTATTGGAACATGCCTTTCATTTTGTAGTCGGTGATGCTCATGTTCCATTTCTACAACCCACTATACTTGTCAGCGGCTTAACGACAATTGGCGCAATCGGTATTTTACTCACCCGATACTCCTTACTTCATACGGGCATTATTCTCACTATCGCCGTAGCAGGAGCTATTATATTAGCCGTGCTCGTTTACTTCCTCTATATTAAGCCGATGGAGAACAGTGAGAATTCTATTGGTTATTCCATGCAGGACTTGGTGGGCTCCATTGGGGATGTCAGTATTACGATACCCGCTCAGGGATACGGAGAAGTGATCATTAAAGTAGGGGTAAGCAACACCAATCAAATCGCAGCCTCTTTTGATGGCGTTGTGATAGCGCAGAATAGCCGAGTTGTCGTTATTGAGGTAAAAGAACACACCGTATATGTATCTCTTCTTGAATAAACGCTTATTCAATCTTTATCTTTTACTGCAATTGTCAATCCATACATTCGTTTGTTGTGAAATGCTTCTTGTCGAAGTTTTTCTCATACATATATGAATAAAAAGGAGAGATTAGGATGGAAGATTATTTATTGATTCCTCTTATCGTAGTGGGTGTTATCATTGTACTAGGCTTGGCATTTTGGGCACGCTACAAAACTGTTAGTCCTGACGAAGCTATGATTGTGACAGGCTCATATTTAGGGAGCCGCAATGTGTCCTCTGATGAAACTGGCCGTAAGATGAAAATCGTGCGGGGTGGCGGTGCTTTTATACTTCCTATTTTCCAACAGTCACAGTTTCTATCCTTGCTTTCTCACAAGCTAGACGTCTCAACACCTGAAGTGTACACCGAGCAGGGAGTTCCCGTTCTGACAGACGCAGTAGCGATCATTAAGATCGGAGGCTCAGTGGAAGATGTGGCCACAGCTGCGGAGCAATTTCTTGGGAAGCCTACCGAGGCATTACAAAGTGAAGCGCAAGAAGTATTGGAAGGGCACCTAAGAGCCATTCTTGGATCGATGACCGTTGAAGAAGTATATCGCAACCGTGATCGCTTTGCACAAGAGGTTCAATCCGTAGCAGCTAAAGATCTTAAGAAGATGGGGCTGCTAATTGTCTCTTTCACTATTAAAGATGTTCGTGACAAACACGGATACCTAGAGGCACTCGGAAAGCCTCGTATCGCAGCTGTCAAACGTGATGCTGACATTGCTGAAGCAGAAGCCATTCGTGATTCTCGAATCCAGAAAGCAAAGGCAGAAGAAGAAGGTATGAAAGCGGAACTGCTTCGTGATACGAATATTGCTGAAGCCGGCAAAGAGAAAGAATTAAAGATTGCCTCCTTTAAGAAAGAACAGGATCAAGCAAGAGCAGAAGCGGATCAGGCCTATCATATTCAGGAAGCACGTTCCAAGCAAAGTGTAGTTGAAGAGCAAATGCGTGTTGAACTCGTTAGAAAAGAACGTGAGATCGATCTCGAGGGCAAAGAAATATTGCGTCGCGAGAAGCAATATGATTCTGAGGTGAAGAAAAAGGCCGATGCAGAGCGTTATTCCGTCGTTCAAGCTGCGGAAGCGGAGAAATCACGCAAAGTTCTTGAAGCTGATGCGCTGCAATACCGCATCGAAGCCGAAGCAAAGGCATTAGCTGAGCAGAAGCGGCTTGAAGGTCTTGCAATTGCAGACGCTGAACGCGCTCGTGGTACAGCGGAAGCTGATGTTATTCGCTTGCGAGGTCTAGCTGAAGCTGAAGCCAAACAGAAGCTCGCGGAAGCATTCGAGAAATTTGGCGAAGCAGCAGTGCTCGACATTGTCGTGAAGATGCTCCCTGAATTAGCTGGTAAGGTAGCCGAGCCGATCAAGTCAATTGACAAATTAACGGTAGTAGATACTGGCAATGGTGAAGGCGCAGCACGAGTTAGTAACTATGTCACCCAGCTTATGGCAACAGCACCACAGATGCTTAAAGATGTCTCAGGACTCGATATCGAGAAAATGATCAAAAGATTAACAGACGGTGCAGGAAGTGAATCAAGTCGTACAGAAATTCCTTCCATTGCAAATACACCGGTTGCTAACAGTGATACGCAATAATTAATTATATGAAGTATAAAAGCCAAGCTGCGGAGCTTACGCTCACGTCTGCTTGGCTTTTGTATGGTTGTTTGTTTTTGCTATGTATATCTTCGTTATGCATAAGTTATGAATTCTATAAACCATTCTTTTGCATGACAGAGTCAAATCCCGTTGCCTAACTGCTAAGTAGTCTTTGTACGCAATAAAAAAACCCAAGAATCATCATGGGTCTGAATGTTTGAAATGGTGCCGGTGAGAGGACTCGAACCTCCACGGTTTCCCTCACGATTTTGAGTCGCGCGCGTCTGCCATTCCGCCACACCGGCATATTAAATTTAAGTGGCGTGCCCTGAGAGATTCGAACTCCCGACCTTTTGATTCGTAGTCAAATACTCTATCCAGCTGAGCTAAGGGCACATATGAAGCCATTTCAATCAATAAAAAATTATGGAGGCGCCACCCAGATTTGAACTGGGGAATAAAGCTTTTGCAGAGCTTTGCCTTACCACTTGGCTATGGCGCCATAATGGAGCGGACAACGGGATTCGAACCCGCGACCCTCGCCTTGGCAAGGCGATACTCTACCACTGAGCTATGTCCGCAAATGGCTGGGGATATAGGATTTGAACCTATGCATGACGGAGTCAAAGTCCGTTGCCTTACCGCTTGGCTAATCCCCAAAGGTATATGGGGCGATCGAGGGGACTTGAACCCCCGAGTGCCGGAGCCACAATCCGGTGCGTTAACCCCTTCGCCACGACCGCCACATTCCTAAAAATATTCAATTACACCAAGATGCTCTTGGCAGGGGCAGCAGGAATTGAACCCACACTAACGGTTTTGGAGACCGCTGTTCTACCTTTAAACTATGCCCCTATAATGGTGGAGGATGATGGATTCGAACCACCGAACCCGGACGGGAACAGATTTACAGTCTGCTGCGTTTGGCCACTTCGCTAATCCTCCAAGATGGTGCCGGCGAAAGGAGTCGAACCCTCGACCTACTGATTACAAGTCAGCCGCTCTACCAACTGAGCTACACCGGCATATTACTTATATGGTGGCTCGGGACGGAATCGAACCGCCGACACGAGGATTTTCAGTCCTCTGCTCTACCGACTGAGCTACCGAGCCTTACTTTCGATTAAATCGTCCTAACCAATATTAATTAAATGGCGGAGCTGACGGGATTCGAACCCGCGGTCTCCTGCGTGACAGGCAGGCATGTTAGGCCTCTACACCACAGCTCCACGATTCATTTGGTTGCGGGGGCAGGATTTGAACCTACGACCTTCGGGTTATGAGCCCGACGAGCTACCGAACTGCTCCACCCCGCGATATTATGGTGGACGCTGACGGGATCGAACCGCCGACCCTCTGCTTGTAAGGCAGATGCTCTCCCAGCTGAGCTAAGCGTCCATGTTGTCGTTGTTTCATCAGCGACTTTTATATCATATCAAATCTTTAACTCTTGTTCAACCCTCAATTATTACCAGTTGAGAGATTGTAATGGTGACCCGTAG
>NZ_KE384309.1:0-22840 GCF_000425125.1 Paenibacillus taiwanensis DSM 18679 | reverse complement strand
ATGGCGCGCCCTGAGAGATTCGAACTCCCGACCTTTTGATTCGTAGTCAAACACTCTATCCAGCTGAGCTAAGGGCGCATATAATGGAGCGGACAACGGGATTCGAACCCGCGACCCTCGCCTTGGCAAGGCGATACTCTACCACTGAGCTATGTCCGCATATCTTTAAAATTCTCACTCATACGGCGTTATACTCTTTCTTTCTCCGTGTCCCGTTTTGCGAGGACATGATCTAATATATCAGACTAAATATTAAAATGCAAACTTTTTTTCTGATTTTTGCAGTGGTATTTTTTTCTTGCTCTTCATGAATCATCGTGATAAATGGCATAAGCCGTTACCTATTTCGCTTCGTCATCATATCTTTTAATAATTGACTTTGTCATGTGAATTAGCCGCCCCTCTAATAATTGAAAATTTATCCACCTAAAAAGGAGGTGTGCCTTGTGAGCGAATCGTTATTTCTTCATAATATCGGTACCCTTTATGAACCTACTGGCTACGCAAAGGCTAACCGACAACTTGTACTTGAACTGGCGAAGAAAGGGGTACACGTTCGGTTCACGCCGATTCACGCTGAGCAAGTAAGAGTGCCGCTTGATCCCGAAGTGGAAACTTTACTGGGAAACATGTCGCACACCCCGCTGCCCCCCAAACATCCCATGCTGTTCCATTATCCAGCCTACCATTTTGTGAAATCGAGTGCGCAATACACCATTGGGATGACGATGTTCGAATGCAATCGACTTCCCTTCACATGGGCTAGAAGATGCAACATGATGGACGAAATATGGGTGCCATCCACCTTCAATAGAACTACGTTCGCGGAAAGCGGCATCCCGCTGCACAAAATACAAACGATGCCCTATGGTGTTGATTCCGTCCTATTTCAGCCGCGGCCAAACACGATTCCCATTCCGGGGAGAAGACAATATGCGTTCCTTGCAGTCTGTTCTTTTGATGAGCGTAAGGGGATCGAGACGTTAGTATCTGCCTTTTTTGAAGAATTCGATGAATCGGAGGATGTTTGCCTCATTCTAAAAACGAGAGCCTCCAGCGAACAGGAAATTTTACAACAACAGCATTACATTGACCGGATTGCTGTACAAGTAAGTGATCGGCCTCGCCATTCCGTCATTTTATTATCAACGACTGGCAGTTGGTCCGAAGCACAATTGGCAGCGTTATACAATGCTGCTGACAGTTATGTGCTGCCAACAAGAGGAGAAGGCTGGAGCTTAACCGTGATGGAAGCTATGGCATCAGGCTTGCCTGTTATTACGACAAATTGGTCGGCTCATTTGGACTTTATGAACGAGAGCAACAGCTATCTCATCCAAGTACAAGGATTTGTAGCCTCTAATCCAGCGTACCCTCGGCTGTATTGGGCTATCCCTGATAGAAATCATTTGCGCCTGCTTATGCGGCATGTGTACACCCATCCAGAAGAAGCCGCTGCAAAGGCTGACCTCGGAAGACGCATCCTAGTCGAACAGTATACGTGGGAGCAGAGTGCAGCCCGAATGATGAACAGGCTGCAGCACCTGCACAACCTCTAAGATTGGAGGGAAAAATAGAGTGATCAGCTTAATCATCCCTACTATTCATCAGGTCGATTTAGTTCAGCAATGCGTCACTAGTTTCCGTGCAACGATTAACGATTTGCCTAACGAAATTATCGTAGTTGATGATGGCAGCCCACTCCCCGTGCAGCAAGCATTGTCCGCATGGGCAGCAGCGGAGCACATTAGGCTTATCACTCGAACAAGCAACGGCGGGTTCAGCAAAACGGTAAATGAAGGCATTGCGGCTTCAAGCGGCCATTATGTGCTGCTCGCCAACAATGACATCATTTTTCAACAGATGGGTTGGCTGAGCCAGATGCTGCATACGATGAATGCTTCTCCTGACATCGGCATTGTCGGTGCCCGTCTGCTTTATCCGAATCAAACCATTCAACACGCAGGTGTATTCCCTTCCACCAGAGGTTACTTTGATCACCGTTATCGTCATCAGCCTGCTAATTATCCACCTGCATTAGCTATCGAAGACGTAAATGCTGTAACCGGCGCCTTAATGCTTATACGCAAAGAAGTTATCCATACGATTGGTTTACTATCCGATTTATATTTTATTGCCTATGAGGATGTAGACTACTGCTACAGAGCCAAAAAGCAAGGCTGGCGAGTCGTCTATTGTGGGGCAGCCTCGGCTATACATCTTGAAGGGTATACGCGCGGTACAACGAGAGCTAACAAAAACCGGTACTGGCGCCATAAGGAACTGGAGGCCAGAAGGCTGTTTTGGGCAACTTGGAAGGGAGAGCATCTATAGAACATGTCAACTTTAGAAGTTGTATACGTATTGGAGAAGGTTGGGTTATCTGGCGGCATTAAAAATGTGATGGAACAGGTCAATCGATTGCATCAATCTGGTGTTAAAGTGCATTTATTTGCTCTCGATGGTCAACCGACATGGTTTCCACTGCACGTGAAGATTAGAAGCTTTGCAAGCTATGCACTTATGTTTAAAGAATTAAAAGGTATGAGTGCTATCAAAATCGCCACATGGTGGAAGACGCTTCCTGTCGTCTGGAATAGCTGTGATCCTAAACAAGGTGGTCAAGGGGTCCCTTTATATTTGGTACAGGATATTGAAGAAAGCTATTATCCCAATCTGCCCGACATGCAGGAACGAGTCAGGCAGACCTATCGCCTACCTGTCCGCATGCTGACTATTGCTGACTGGACCACCAATGAGCTGCTGCATCGGTTTCGACAGCATGCTACTAACATTTCTATCGCAGTTGACCTCAATATGTTCAAGCCTAATCGCACCCACGACTACGACCCATTCCGCATATTAGCCTGCTCTCGCAAAAGCCAGCATTTAAAAGGGTTCGAGGTTACTGTTCGTGCTGTACAAGGAGTATGCAAATACGTGCCTCAAGCCTCGCTAGTTACTTTTGGCATTGAGCCGCCACGAATAAAGGGCATCTCTAACCTGCATTTTTCGCATCCAACAGATGAGAGCGTGTCTAATTTGTATGCCAACTGTGGTGTGTTTGTACAGACCTCTTATCACGAAGGCTTCGGTCTACCCATTTTGGAGGCAATGGCGTGTGGAGCCCCTGTCGTAACCACAAAAGCAGAGGGAAATGAGGAGTTTTGCAAAAACGGATGGAATTGCATCTTGGTTGATAAAGGTGATGCTACAGGTGTAATGAACGGTATTATCCGTATTTTGCAGGACCAGGAATTTGGCGCGTACATCGCCGCTAACGCTGTGGAAACAGCCCAACAATACAATTGGCCTCGCGTGATGCACAATTTAACGAATGTGTTTAACAGCCTAACACCACAGAAAATCTAATTGTGCGAGCGAGAAACTATACGGGTAACTCCCGACAAGCAAGGGGCAGGTCAAACATATCGTTTCCGCTTACCTAGCCTCTTGCTTATAGGCATGTATAGTACAGTACACCGACACCCTCCTTCATTTCTTATCCGTGTTCAGACAAAATCAGTCCACTCCTAATTAGGGGTAAAGGAGGAATTACGGGTCATGATTCAATTGATTTGGCAAGGCAACATGTTTGATTCGACCGGATATGCCAAGGCATCCAGACAATACGTGCTAGCCTTGCATGAAAGCGGCGTAAATGTAAAGGTTGAAGCCTTTCCGACCCATATGCCGGAAGTCGTGCTACCGCCAGAACAACAGCAAATTCTGAAGCATTTGGTAGCCAAACGTAAAGCGCCAGGCAAAAAAATATATTTATATCACTACATTCCCGATCTGTGGAAACGTAAACTTCAAGCCACGATCGGGTTCACCTATTGGGAAACATCAACTGTTCCAGAAGAATGGGTAGCCGCCTCCAATCAGATGAATGCCCTCTTTCTGCCAAGCTCCAACAACATGGAAGTATTCCGTGCGTCTGGCGTATCTGTTCCGATGTTCCACATTCGGCCATGCCTTCATTACCCGCTTCATGCTTCCCGCCCTGAAGATGTCCCCTCCTACTTGCACCAACTACCTCCTTTCCGTTTTCTCGCTGTATGCTCATGGATTGAACGCAAAGGGTATGATCTGCTGCTCAAAGCATTTATGCAAGAATTTAACGCTGCGGAGCCCGTTTCTTTAATCATCAAAACGGCTGGCAATCATGACATATACAACGTGATTCAGCATATGAAACATTCGGAACGCTTGTCCCATGATCCGGCCCCCATCTATGTAGACTTGCATACACGCAGTGAAATGGAAATGGACGCCTTATACCGCAACTGCCATGTATTTGTACATCCGAGTCGCGGAGAAGGCGTAGGTTACCCCATGCTTGAAGCAGCCGTCAGAGGCTTGCCGATTATTACTACAGGCTGGGGCGGCCACATGGATTTTTTGAACGAGCACAACAGCTATCTCATTCCGTATCAGATGGTTCCTGTCAACCCACAACCTTACTATTACGGCTATAGAAGCAATCAGTTATGGGCAGAAGCCTCCGTCGAGCAATTAAGAGTGCTAATGCGGCAAGTTTTAAACGATTACCAATCCGCTTCTCTTAAAGGTCTAGCAGCCCAACAGGCAGCTACCACCCACTTTACGCCCAAGGCTGCCGCCCAAGATATGATTCAAGCGCTTCAAACGCTGACTGGATATAGCCTGTAGACTGTCTTACTGTGTTGGTGGCTCATAAGTGATCCCGGAAAATACGGCATTCCACAGCAGATCGCTGTGTTCATCCCACTCGGCTGGAAGCTCAAGCCCACATGTATTAGCGAGCGGCCAGCCACAATCGTACACGTCTGATCTGCTGACGGGATTAACCACAAGTAATCGAAACTGGTTGGCTACGCGTGCAGCCAGTGCAGCTTCCAGTTGCGCAGCTTCTTCATAACTGGCGTTCAAACGAAAAAACAATATCATTTGACATTGCTCGGTTTTCTGCAAAAACCGGGCTATTCTGCGTTGTAGTGTGGCATGAAACTCGGGATATTTACGCGTGATTCCTTCCAACTGCTCGCTGACCAAAAAGTCATGTACCGATTGTACTTCATAAAAGCAGTCCTTTACCGAGTAGTTATAATCGTTAAACTCCGTGCCATCCACAACCATATTGTCAGGGTGCATAAAGTTGGCAAACCCATTTCGCAGCAGCTTCGTTAATCCCGCAATCGAATTGGAATACATCCAATCGATGACCCCGCTATACGGCCGCAAGCCATAACGTTCGAGCCGCTGCGCCGGATAACAGTTCGATCCCAAGCTGTAAACCGCATCATATTGTCCCTTTAGCTGAGCCAAATCCATCGTTTTGGTTCGCCCCCTCTTATAAGGGGTGATTAAATGGCGTAAGGTACGTCTCCTGCGCCATTTTACCGCCCCATTTCAGTTCATAATACCGTTCATACAGCGGCCATGTTGTGTCCACGATAAAATTCACATTTGTATCGGACTTGCGGGTCGAACTGCCGTGATGCTCTACAGGCAAGCCCGTAAACACCTCCTCATACCCAGCCAGCCGAAGTCGTCGGTGGTAATCAATGTCGGCAAAATAACTGCTGAACACGGTATCCCAGCCCCCTACCTCATGGATCGCGTTCATATTGTAAGCAGCTAACGCATCAAAATTAGTTAGGGCAAGCCCCCACTTCTTACCGCTTGCTTCCAATTCATCAAGGGCATGCAGAAATGCTTCCGGGGTACCTGGATAAGCCTCTGCATCATTATGCATATAAAAGACCGCATCCGCTTCTTTTTCCCCAGCCAATCGCTGAAACCAATTCATCGATTGCGTAAATGTTAGCGGTACTGGCGGTGTATATACGGTTACTAGCTCAGAGAGCCACACTTGATGCTGTAGTGCCCGCTCAGGCGAATTATCCAGCACAACGGTGTTCTCCCAGTATAAAGGTATACTTTGTATTGCACGCCGGAGCAGATCGATACGGTTGACATACGGAATGCCTACAATATACTGCATGTTACAATAACCCCCTTTATATTTGATTGAGTCTTGCCTTCATTTTACGGGCAGCTTGTTCCCAAGAGTAAGCAGATAAAAGATGTGCAGCCGCTTCTTCACTGCGCTTACGAGCAGTTTCACGGTTGGTGTATACGTATCTCATTAACGAAGCCATATGTTCAAAATCTGGCTCTGCCCACTTAAAATTAAGATAATACGGGCATTTGGCCACTGCCGGAACTAATCGCTTCACCCGAATGGGATATCCTGTATCCTTGTTAAGGAAGTCTGTCTGGGCACTCCAATCGGTGGCAATGGTAGGAATACCGCAAGCCATCGCTTCCAGAATGGGCATACCCCACCCTTCGCCTCTTGACGGAAGCACAAAGCAGTCCGCTGAACGGTATAAGGAACCGAGCTGGTAATCCGGCAGCTCTTGGTTGTATATGAACATAATTTTGCAAACACAATGAGACAAATCGAGCTTGCGCAGCTCCGCGTGCACGTTAATGCCAATATCGGCATTAATGACCTTGCACACAAGCAACACTTCATCATTCCTAAATTCATTTACGTAGGCTTGCAGCAGTTCTAACGGAGCCTTGCGCTCCCCCCATTCAAATACAGATAGAAATGTATAACGATCGGAAAATCGGGAGGCATGGATTTGCGGATTAAAATAGTTAGGATTAACACCAAGTGGCATGACATAGATGGGGACACGTACACCGCTCTCGCGAAATGTCATCAGATTAAACGTTGAAGGAACCCAGACCTCGTTCATACGATTACACTGCTCAACCCAGTCTTGAGGCAATCCGTCTACCTCAAGCATCGTATAGCCGATTTTGTATCGCCCCGTATTTTTAAAGAACACATCTCCTTGACCATAGACTACTTCTGGCGCATTCGCGTCCCTGTGCCGCATACCAAACAAATTAATACGATAATCATTGCCACTGACTGGTTCCATCGCTTGATTAGGTGTTCCTGGCCCATAAACGTACCGATAATGCATCTTCACATGTTGTTCATCCAATGCAATCATCAAATTTCGAGAAGAATTAGCATAACCAGAAGCTACATTGGCAATAGAGTGCCAATTCAGGGCATAGCTGTACTGTGTATCCAAATAAGAGCTCCACTTTTGACGAAACATCACCCGTGATTCCTCAAATAGTTGCGAGAAGTCAACCTGATTCACCTTGGTGGATGTATTTTGCGAATGGGTAAGCGTAACACGTCCGTCGTACACGACACGATATTGATTAGCCCATGCTCGCAAGCAGTAATCTGTATCTTCAAAGTATGCAAAATAGTCCGTATCCAACAGCCCAATCTGTTGTATCATGTCACGTTTCAGGTAGGCGGCAGCAAATACGATGCCCTGAACATCTCTGACCCGCTCATACTGCCCGATATCCTTTTCTAAACCTGCTATTTGCTGGCCCCAACATGTTTCTGCGTATATAAAGGTTCCTGCATGCTGAAGATCTCCCTCTTCACCACACAATCTACACCCGACTATACCAATAGCACTATTTGTATATGCCGTTTCTTGCAGCTTCTCCAGCCAATCCTGCTGCTGAATGATGATATCATTGTTAAGCAGTACAATATCGCTTGCCGGATCACACTTGGATACCGCCAAGTTATTGCCAGCTGGAAAACCAACGTTAATGGGATTGGCGTACCATTTTATCCATGAAATTTGATTCAAATAGGCGAGCGTACCGTCCATGCTCCCGTTATCAAACACAACCACGTCTACCAGAGGATGATCCGCGAGATAAGCTAGCGACTCCAAACAACGCCGCGTGTAGGCAAGGCCATTCCATGTTAAGATAACAATCGAAATTTTACGCTGAAGCACAGGGGAGGCAACCTCTTTTGGTTTGTTGCCAGTGCGGATATTCTCGATTTGAAATTGGCCAAAAGTGAGATTATCACTTAAACAGCGGTCCCGCTCCTCGAGAAGACGCCTGCTTTCTGAGGAAGACATCACGTTGACCAGAACTAAGTATTTATAGGTATGCTTGTGCAATTGCTGGACATAATGAAGGACCTCATCCTCTTCTGCCTCGCGATCGAGCAGTTCATTGTACATCTGTCGAATAAAAGAGCTATCATCCAGATTCAACAACGCCCAAATGCGGTTGTAAATCAATGTACGTTCTCCAATCAAAGAATGAACCGGCTGCTTCGTATAGAGCTGCCTCGCTTCACGGCCCCGAAACAAGCTGACGACGATAGCCATCTTCGACGTCCCTGCGTTAAGCATAGCGGCATACTGAAATCTAGCAGCAATTTCTGCTTCTCTTCTCAGCACTTGCCGATACAGTTCCGCAACGAATTCCTCCCTTTCCAATTGAAACAACTGGTGTAACATTTGGACGAGTTTCAACATCAATCCCTCCATAACTGCGGATTTAAATAGCTGCTTTCTTACAATGTATTGATGGCATGTGTCCTTTGACATCAGCAAATGTCCGCACATGTCGCATTTATTCCACATCCACCATCCTAAACGTATCTCCCGATGAATAACATAAGAGGAAAAGAGTGAGTCATTGATCTTTTACCGAAAGGAGGAACTGTATTGACAGACGTCCGCTATTTGGTTGCTAATCGCTACCTCTTAACGAGCATCCGCCATTCAGAACGCGGATTGCTTATTGAGCCTGTTCACTCCCATTCAGCAGGTCCCGATCAGGAACGATGCATTCCCCACGCCTCCACCTTATATGATATATGCGAAGATGATAAACATTGCATCCATATCGTCTATATAGATCAAGCCGGCAGGCTAATTCATGCTATCGTCCGCCTCCACGATAAGCAAATAGTTTCCAACATGCTGCCGCTTTCCACGGATTGGGATAGCCATACGATCCATACGGTTAAGCTTTGTTGCATTCGTAATACGCTACATTTATTTCTGCTGCGTAATTATGGCTTTATTCATTATGAACTAACAGGCATCCATTGGAGTTCACCCACCACGATTGCAAAAGATTTTGGATGCCGTCACCTCCATCTGGTGCAATCAGCTGACCAATGGATGATCATCGGCATCATGAACAACAGACTAACCTATGAGCTGCACATTTGGCATTACGATGGGCAATCTTTTACTTGGAGCAACCCTTCTCCTGCTCCGCTCGACACTGCATGGTCCGCCGAAGATAACCTTTATATAGAGCCGCGAGTAGACAAAGATGGTGCGCTGTTGCTGTTATGCCTGAGGTTTCTTAAAGGAAAGCTCAACTTTCAGCAGCTTAGGCTTGCCGACGAAACGTTAATTCTGGTGTCAGATAGCTCTTTAATTACACCCATTCGTCAAGTTGAGACCGCCTTTTGCCACCGGAATGATGACCTTATTCATTTGACGTGGATCGCCGAAGGGCATTTGTATCGCATTCACTACAAGTCAAGTGACGGCGGCTTTGGTGCATTACAATCTATTCCAGCGAGCGAGCCTACACGATGGCACATTGTATCGAATCAGGACAACAATTCCCTGCCCTATACGTGTTGGCTGTCCGCTCATCGAGAATGGCTGCCTTCGGACGTGCAGCTTCACTCTTTTCTCGATCTGTACCGTGCAAATACAGATATTGTTGCAAGTGTAACTTACGTGGAGAGTTCGCTAACTACCGTTAAGCAACTGTTAGAAACACACGACAAGCTTCAAAAAGAGATGGACCAGTTGGAGCAACGTATTCAATTTTGTAAACATCAAGCGACACTTAAACAGCATCGTCTTGCAGCCCTGAGCGAGGAACTGGACATACGCGAATCGCTGCTCCGCATCCCTGTACCTGAGCTTGATTTCCCTTACAACGTAGACCTCGATACAAGCACAGACCGTGTCCAATTGCACGGATATAACACCTTTCAAATCGCCCCTCAACTTGCTGTAAGCACGTCTGATTTGGAACAACGATCTCAAACAGAATCTCAACCAAACGATGAGCTTGAGCCTCTTCAAAAGAACGGTGTTCGCCACAAAGTCGTTCATTTGCTCCAACGTATTACAAAGCTAAATCAGTGAGGTGGTCTTATGACGTCAACCAGTTCCTCTATTTATATAGAAGCTATATTTAAGCACGCAGTCGATATCGACTTGGAACTGCGCCGGGTTACCCTATTTGGCAACCTCATGATTCGTAATCTGAGCCGCGAAGCCGTCGAGCATCCGCTAGTTGTCCTCCACATCACACCAACGCGGGCAACACTAAGCGGGAAAATATTGTCTCCTGAGCTGGTGCAAACGTTTGCTGTATACACGAAGGGAGGAAAACAGACGGGCTGGAAATTTGCAGATTCCGATTGGATCAAGCAGTCCAAGCACAACGGCCAATATCGGATTGAATCAATCGAGCCGCTAACTTTGCGTCCAGGTATATGGACGGAGCTCAAAGACTGGCAGGTGGAATACGATTTTGAGCGCATTTCCGAACCCCTTCATATTCAAGGTTGGGTAGAAGTAAACGATCAGCGACATCTCGTCATCAATCCGATCTCCCTAACTTTCGCCCTATAAATGGGTATTTGACTACACAACTTCCTATCGCCCGTCGAATACTGTGAATAAATGGGTATTCCCTTTTCTTTCAGGGAGGAGTATCCGTCAACAGCAATAGGGAGTGAAAAGATGAGACAAATTGTTAAAGATTTTGTAGCGATCTGTGCCGCTTTGCTGCCCATAGAGGAACCTGTATATGAATTTGGCTCCTATCAGGTTCAAGGCCAGGAGGTTTTGGCTGACTTAAGACCCTTATTTCCAGACAAAACATATGTAGGCTGTGATATGCGTCCAGGACCTGGTGTAGATCGTGTGCTGGATCTGCATAACATTGATCTTCCAGATGCCACAGCAGGCTTCGTGCTTTCACTTGACACATTGGAGCACGTCGAAGATCCGCGACTTGCGCTGCAAGAGATCCATCGTATCCTAAAACCCGACGGGATCGTGATTATTAGCTCTGTTATGAATTTTCCCATACATGATCATCCAGCAGACTACTGGAGATTTACTCCACAAGCCTTTGCAAGCATCTTAAAACCGTTTGATGTCGTACTGACCGATTACGCAGGCGAGGAATTGTTCCCGCATACAGTGGTAGGCATTGGCATTAAGGGGGATACAGTTCGACCTGAAATTATCAAAATAGTTCAACATTACTTAAGCGTATGGCGTGACAATAGCTATCATCAGCGTTGATATCACGTTACCCGTTCACTCTGTAGAGCCGCGGAAAAATGGAGGTCGTTACAGCATGATTTATTTCTGGAGTAGCATTGTACATCCGATCCTTAGATATATGAAACCCTCCACCATCATCGAGGTCGGATGTGCCCAAGGCTTAAATACACTTAACTTATTGTCGTATGCCCAATCACATGACAGCAAATTGATCGCCATAGATCCTGCGCCCCAATTTGACGTTACCCTTGTGAAGCAAGTATACGGCCAATCATTTGATTTGAAGGAAGGCTACAGCTTGCAAGTATTACCAGAAATTGAGACGGCAGATGTCGTATTCCTTGACGGTGACCATAACTGGTACACCGTGTATCATGAGTTAAAGTTGCTGGAAAAGCTTGAACGGTTTCCGCTCGTCTTTCTTCATGATACGGAATGGCCTTATGCCCGCAGAGATATGTACTACTTCCCGGAGTCGATTCCTCCTTCCTACCGACATCCTCATGCACGCAAAGGTATCCTCCCAGACATTAATGAGCTAGTTGACGGTGGTCATAACGAATCCGTGTGGAATGCCGCGTATGAAAACGGGCCCAGAAACGGTGTGTTAACGGCTGTTGAAGATTTCTTAGCTGAAACGAAGCTGACATTGCGCCTTCACCGTGCTCACAGCCAGCATGGACTAAGTATTATCATGCCAAATGAGACCGTCCAAGAACGTGAACATAATGACAAGGTCCAACAGATTGTGGCCGCATCAGGTCTATAAATAAACTCCTAATAGAGGTCCTTTTCGTATGTATGACCGCAGTCTGATCCAATGACCTATTTCAATGAAGCGGGCCCAATGACCCGCTTCATTTTCTGTATTAGCTAGCTTAATGTTGTCATTCGCCACCTTCAAAGTGGATATCAATTCGTGTGTGTATAACACGCGTCTGGGGCACTTTGTATGTTTTAGCAGCAGTTTGGGGCGTTAATAACGACTGGAGCATAACCGCTTCCTGTCTCGAAGAGTAGTTCCTCCCCGCCACAAAGCGGCTTGCTTAAGGAGATAATAACGATAAACAGATTGTTGGGGGCATGCTGAGGGATACATTTTCCGTTAAATATTTGAGGAAAATCAATACATACCGTTCTTCTCGGTTTGCACCATTCCACTAATTCTGCACAAAATGTCGTCTGCACTTTCACTTTTTCAATACGTGGACCAAGCGGCTTGTGACCATGTTGTTTCTTGCCGCGCGCACATTGGTGTTGATGATGGCCACATTTGCATTTATCTCGGTTGCATTTACATTTGCCACAAGCACACTTTACTCTGTGACATCGTTGGCAGCTGCAATGGTGATCACATTTAACCTCTTTAATCTCCTCACATTTGTGATACCCATATTTGACTGACCGACATTTATCACATTTACACTTATGGGACTCTTTTTTTTTCGGCTTACACGTTGGACAATCACAATGTTTTTTACGACTGTCATGCCCCTGAATTAAAGCCTGGTTTGTTTCCACCGCACAAGTCGATATTAATTTAGGTTCTGCCAATTTAATTACCAAATTACATAACGGCTGGTTGGTTTCATTTCGAAAAATGAACTGAAGCAAACACTCCCCTTTAGGTAAATCACAGAATCGGAAGCATTTCTGATTCTGTGTAATTGGAATCGACATGTAGCTTCCTCCTTGTCGCTAATCTACTATATAGTATGCCGATGACTCGTTTCTAGTTTGTGTGAATGAATCTATTAATTCATCCAATCACGAGAGACAGCTACGCCATATATTAGTAAGTAGAAGGAGCGCTTCTGTTCCTTCACATGAAGTCAAGGAGGTTATTGATATGCCACTAATTCCTATTCAGCGACTTACAAGTAGCACAACCAATGTAGTCAGTGCTGCTGATCGAGCAACAGCTGTTAGCAACTTATTGTTAGGAGCAGTTCCAAACGTCGTAAATGTAGGCAATGCACCTAAAATATGGCCTCAGCCAAGTAAATTCGATAACGATAACACTATTTTTTCTGCGGCGGCAAATCCACAGTTCGTCTGGACGCAACCTACGTTTGTTCCAGGTGAATCACACGGCTTTGCAGCAGCTTCCATTACAATTCCATTAACCGTAGGTATCGTGAATGACTTTTTAATTGCGTTAACAGTATTTGCTGATAACGCGGTAACTGCACGTATTCAGGCTTACAGCACACTTGGTATCAGCTTATTCCCAGTTCCAGGGCTTGACGTGGACCTGAATGCAGGTTCATTAGATCCATTAACAGGCCTCACAACAGATATTGCACCTCCGTATAACTGGCAAAAAACACGCTTCTATTCAGTTCCAGCATCGTTAGGTCTAATTAGCGTTGCACTAGGCGTCACCTTTGTCTTCTCGTTCCAAGTATCCAACTATTTCACTACAGGTGCTGTTAACACCGCTGGCCTTGCATTTGCAGCCGATATCTACCAAACAGCTTTACTGTAATCTCTTATACCAAAAAAAGGTATACTCCCGCTACTTTAGGGGAAATACCTTTTTTACATAGTTACTTAAATTGATTGCTCTGCCACAATGGCGATACGCTCTGGCACCAATAGGCCATCAATAGGCAAATAACTGCGCATACGCGGTCGTCCGCCCACCACCGATACAATAACATAGGAGCAATCGAACACAACGTGCTCCTGATCGAAGGCGGATGGACGTGCAGACGCTGTTGGATGGGAGTGAAACATCCCTGCCAGCCGCTGGCCAGAACGCTCGATTTCATCAAGCACAATTTCTAGCTCTGCTTCATCCATCGTAAATGAGATCGGACTGCAGTCCCGATTCGTGATCGGCCAGCAGGTTTCCACTATATCTCCTGTTGCCGACAGTAAGCCGCACGCTTCATTTGGAAGCTGAGCTTTACAATAGCCAGTAAGTTCGCGATATAATTCTAGCGTTATCCTAATCAAGTGGCAATCCCCTACTTATCATCATTATGCTTGCGAGTAAGTATATTAAATCGGTTTTGGTTGACCACACGCTGCTCCTTTTTCTGTGCTAACGTCATTTGATTCACATAACTCATAAACTTAGCCTCAGGCTCTCCCATCTTCGGAGTAGAACTTACTGCATCACTGTGCGCCTTTAGCATAGAGAAAATAGAGTTGGACTGGGCTCTCTGTCTAGTTGCTGTACCAGCTTGAGCTTGCTCTGTCTCATCAATCCCTTTTTGTATAGGCTCACTTTTCCCCTGCTTGATCGCTTCTTTTGGATAACCGCCTGCTGCTGCTCTTGGCAAGCCCGGGACAAAAATCGCTTCATCTTCTTCTGCCACCCTATCCGACCTAACAGGTGCATCAGACTTTTTAGGCATCGGGCTTGGATTCTGATTCTGATTCGGAATTGGATTCGGTTTCGAGTTCGTTTTATCCACTACGTTATGTTCCGTAACTGGTTCCTCCGAATCAGCTTCTATCTGCCTCTCAGCACTGCTTGTCGCAACGATCGACGCCATCCCTGAAGCAGAAGCCAGAAGTTTCTTCTCGTCTTCCCTCCCAACTGCACAATCCTCATCAGGCTCCATATACACTTCAGACAATTCGAGAGTATCTCCCGCCTCGATGTGCTTTCTTCCATCCTCTACATCATGAAGCGGTAATTTCGCATCTGGCAGCACACTCTCTACCTGCGCTTCAGGTACGTAAACCATCGCACGGATCGCACGGATAATCTCTATAATTGGCTTCTCAGTATATAGTGAAATCATTGCTTTGGTGATACTTTGTGCGAGCTGACCAAGTTGAAATACAGACAAGGGCTCGACATTGCCACAATTCAGTAATACCGTAGGTATGGGCTTATTGGACATGGCTAATATCGAGCTCATCATGTTTTTCCAATTTAATTGCACGCCACGGACAGCTACTTCATTTGTCGCTGCTAAATGGTCCATCAGCAACTGTGCTAGCGGCTTGCTCCATTTCATTTGTTCAAATGAAAAACTGGCAGACCATTCCTCCTGCAGCGGCTCATACTGAAATGTAATCCATGATATCGGATAATGGTCACTTAGCTGCTTTACTACTGTACGTCTATCTTCGTCACGTTTAACAAATAGAACTGAAAATCCTGTCTCTTCCAGCAATTTTGCAGTTTGAGACAACAACGCTGTTAATTCCGAATGACTTGATTCGAATACAACTTGGTGACCTTGTATAGGATGAGTAATGTCTAATATGTTATGGGCTTGGTCGAGCTTAAACGCAAACATATGCTCTCCCAGTAATTGAACAACATCTGACAACTGTGAATCACGTAATTCACGTATTTCATTTCCATTCACTCGAATATGCACCCTTATCCCCTCCGCACTTATCAGTCCTACACGTTTATCGTATGTGACGATTTGCGTTTGGTTCCATGTGATTAGACAAATGCTGTAGATGAAGCTGCTGATTCAGTTCCATCTCTGTTTCATCCAAATGACACAGTTGCTCCTCAAGCTTCTTTAGCGTCCACATTGCTTGTTCTTTCTGCGCATACAATTTGCTTATGTCTGCTTGTAAAGTGGTCGCCTGCTGGATTACATAGTCGGATATTTGCTCCATCTCCTGATGTATGCCGCAAAGCAATTGCTCAGGCAAGAGCTTTCCCTTTAAGGTAACAAAAGGATAAATGATGTCCTGCCAGCCTAAAGGTCTGAAATACGGCGCGCTAGTGCCAAGAACCTCATACGGGAACACAAATTCACCTGTCGTACATGTAGTTTGTACGAATTGCATAGCGCTGTTTGCGCCATGTACCACTTCGTGATATGAACTCCATTGCTTCCCTTTATCCGTCGTGACAGCATACACCATGCGTCCTGTATCACTTACATACGCTAACAACAGGGCATCCTGCGCATGCATGAAGCAAGGCCTTGGCAATTCGCCGTCGTAGCCGATATATATGGAAGGCGTTCCTTCAACGGTCGACGCATTCTTATAGTAATAATGCAGCGCATGCTGATGACGAATGCTCCATGCCACATATGTGTCACCGGAAGCATCTGAATGCATTGCAATCATCCCGAGCGTATGCTGTGCTCTGGCTTCGAACAGCAACTGCCAGTCTGCTTGCTGGTCACGCAGCTTGATCTGCATCCCAACGAGCACTGCCGTCTCAGTAGTTGGCTGATAGAAATGAAACATACCATGTAGTTGCTGCCCTCGACCAATCGTATAAACCGCTTGTTTCAAAAGCCCCTCTGCACAGCCAGTAACTTCACGCGGGAACATGTAGCTTTGCTCACGCCATACTCCTTTACGATAGGAGCGCAGCATAAAAGTAGCCGTCTCAAGCGTCTTAACCACATATCCGAAATACATCGTCTCATTATGTAGAAATAAATACGGTGCGAACGTATTTACATGCGAATCGATTCTGACTTCCTGTCCTCGCATTGCATGTCGTCGTACATAATAAACGCCACTCCCTGTCAGCAGCAGCATATGCAGCTCATCAGCCAAGGGCAGCATACTCGATTCCTTGATTCCCCCTTGTGTTTCCCACTCGATAAAGGCTGGTGCAGCTTGTATTTGATGCACGGCATGCTTGATAATACCCGTTGGACTCAAGTCAAACCAACGGTACTCCGACTGCACTTGAACAAATGCTTGTTGCCCCATCGAATCCCTCCAAAAATAAAGTCTTGGGGTTCCGTCACCTTTTTGCATGCTCCCCATAGTATGTAATTGAGTTTGATATTTACAAAGGAGGCTTGAAACATTAATGGAGAGCAAATTGGTCCAAGGTCAACAGATCCCCGAATATTTGCCTTTACCCTCTTTGGAGTGCATAGAGGTTCCTAAAATATTCGACTGGGTGCTGAAAGTGACCCAAATTGTCGACGAGTCGACTGTCGACCCAGCATTGTGCTTACCATTGCCGTCCTCGTTCCGTATTGAAGTAAGAGTTATTGATGTCGATTGCTTTGAAAAACCAGGTTCCACAAGAGAAAACGTCGTCGTCACTGTAGGAACGACTCCTGTTACACTGCAACGTGTTGTCATGAAGAAGGTCGGAACGTACGAAGTTACGATCATTGACACGTCAGTTATTCCCAACGTCGTACACTGCAGATATACGAAAAACTTCGTACGCTTCGAGAAAGTATTACTTTGCGCGCCTCCGGGAACCGTTATCGACTGCCACATCGTTACGGATGCGACGCGCATTGAAGTGCTCGATATCGTTGACAACACATTCGTTAATGTCGACATCGTGATTTGCCAAAGCATTCAAGTAAAAGCCAATGTCAAGCTGATGGTTGAAGCTGAGCTGTGCCAACCTCGTGCAGAGATTCCTATCCCAGAGAATCCTTGCGTGGTCACGTTCCCGCCTCAATGCCCAGACATATTCCCTGGCGCACCATATCCATTCCCTTGATTGTTCCTATTTACCAATTGTACAGAGCGTTTGGGGTGGTGGAACAACCATCCCTTTTTTTTATCTATGATGAACTGACTTTTGCCAGTGGGAGGCCGTTATGAGAATATACTACATTACCTCAGGATATCGGAGACCTATTGATATACTAGACAATGCCTGCATTAAAGCATTGCTAGGTGCCGGTTATCATACGGACTACTTTCTGTTGAACCGTAAGCCGACGGCTCACCTGCTTCCCGACATTCAACGATGCTCCCCAGACCTTGTCATTACGATCTGCGGTCCCAAGTCACATCTGCCCGTTGCGTTAGTCGCGCAAATCAAATCGTTGGGGATTCCAACAGTTGCATGGTTTGTAGATGACCCTTATACGATTGACTATGCCCTAGAAGTCGCTGCTGCTTACGATTATGTGTTCACTATTGATTCGGGCTGCATTCCCTTCTATCAGGCAAGGGGCTGCCGTCATGTGCTGCACCTGCCACTTGGAACAGACATTGATATATTTCGTCCGTATGCGGTGCACCCTTCTTATGAAACAGATGTGTGCTTTATCGGAACAGGGTATGACAATCGGATTGCCTTCATGAAAGAGCTGCTGCAACATGTAGATCGTCAGGTGCGCGTGCAATTAATTGGTCATTTCTGGGATCATGCAGACTGGTCAAAGGGGTGTACCCCCCATATTCGAAGCAAGTGGATTAATTTTACGGAGACTCCTCGTTACTATAACGGAGCTAAAATTGTACTTAACATACATCGGAGCGAATCAGACACTTACCTGGACAAAAACCATACGGGTGCACCAGCCCACTCCATCAATAACAGAACGTTTGATATAGCAGCCTGCCGAGCGTTTCAGCTTATTGATTTCCGGCCTGATTTGGCAAGTTATTATGAACCGGATGTAGATGTAGGCTGCTTTGAATCTCCCCGAGAAGGTGCGGAATTGCTTCAGCGTTATTTACATGATATTGAAACCAGACAAACGATGGCACAGCGGGCTTACGAGCGCACAGTTGACACCTGTACGTTTCGCCATCGGATAGAGCAGATGTTGTCTGTCATCGTTCCCGCAAGTCACTGCTAATCTTTATTCCTGAGGTATCATATGCTAGAAGGAACTTGCTAGAGACTGTCGATTGTCCACTCCGCTCCGAAATGGTTGCTTGAACGTATAATCCACAAGGGGTATGCACATGCTTACCCCTTCACAAAAGATTCCATAATGCCAGCAGCCCCTGCAACGGCTAGAATAAGCAGAATCGGGACGGCAATCAGGTTAGGCACAAACAAATAAATGCTCACAATAACTGCCGCCGCCCAAATACCCGTGCACCAATAGCATGTTAACAACTTACGCATAAAGATGTGAAATTTACTCCCTTTGCCCTCGATGACCGCCATCAAAGCCCCCTTCTCATCTTTAACGATCTTTTCCTCCAGAAAGGGCTTACGGATAAAAGAGGTAATCTCATCAAATACAATTAATCTTGTTAAACGATAACTAGCCAAAAAAAGTACAATAAACGTCATCACATTCAGGCTCCACATAACGGACCTCCCTTTTCGGATCTACTGCATCCTCTGGATGTTCTGTTTGTACTGGTTGCACTGGATACTAGGTGTTCTGGTTGTACTGGATGTTGGCAATAGTGTATGACAGTCCCGCAGCGACTAGAACGAAAACGCCACTGTTTCAATCCTTCGCAAATATACATATACTAACTGTGCCTGCAACGGCAGCTAGTAGCATGAAATGCTGAATCCACGGGGGGTTAGAGATATGGCGGGGATCATGATTGTTCAGAGCAAGGAGCACTTGGAACAAATTATTGCGCAAACGGATATAACACCTTTATTTTTGTATAAACATAGCAGTCAATGTGGATCAAGCCGCGTCGCACATGCAAGCCTTAATCAATTCATAAACAAGTACGGAAATATAGCAGCACAATTTCAACTCTATGTCATCCGTGTGATCGAAGAAAAGCCACTTTCGGACTATGTAACAGCTACATTTAACGTCCCACATTTTTCTCCTCAAATATTGTTGATTGCCAATCGGTCGGTTCGATGGAAGGCAACCCATCAACAAATTAATGTCGCTAACCTGCGTAATGTTGCCCTTCATCATTTACAATCGGTTAATGGCACTGGTGATACGCCATGAAGTCTTCTTTTACATTAACGTTATGTATCATTATTAAAGATGGCGGAAGCGGCTTATCTGACACGATCATGTCGGCTGCACATTATATTGATGAGCTTATTCTCGTAGATAATTCCACGCGACATTTGACTTTTTCGATCGCTAACGCTTATAATGCAACCTTGCTGCGCATGCCGCCTCCATTTTCCTATCCTGAAGCATTACAGGCAGCTGTTAAGGAAGCTTCTTGTGATTGGATATTGCTGCTGGACGAAGGGGACCGCATTGAACCATCTAGCCCCACAAGCTTATCTCTGCTCCATTCTCAACCCGCAGCAACCTCATTTTGCTGCAAACGTATTACTTCAGAACCCGATCATAGTGTTACTGCTGAAACGGTATCGGTACTTTTTCAAAATTCGCCGCATCTCCACCGTCAATTGTCTTTCCTTACACAAGCTCCACTGCACAGTGATGCTGCCGAGAATCGAACGCAACTGCGCCCCTTCACCATCTATCGCAGCGTATCGCTTGCACAATTGCAATTACAGGTAGATCAAATGAAACAGCAAACTTCTCACCCAGACCTGCCGTATTGGGCTGCGATGTTACAGTATTACAAAGGTGAATACTTCCTAGCGATTGATGCACTCCTTAAAGCCCTTCCGCTGATGGTCAAAGATTCCATCTATACAAGCCACGCAAGAGTCCGTCTAGCCCAGAGCTACTTATTAATGCAGCAGTTTGAACCTTGTTTAGAAGCAGTAGAGCAAGCACTACTGCTTGACCCCGATTACCCTGATCTGCATTACGTCCGCGGTGCAGCTTACCTTGGCTTGGAGCAATGGGATGCAGCAGCAGCGGCCCTTTTGCAATGTGCAGCTTCATGCAGCATGACTCATTACTATATTTCAGACTGTGACATTGATCCTATTGCATGCTATCGCTTAGCGGCTTCTTGTTACAATCGCAACCAGGCCGTCGAAAATATGATGGAGCTAATGGACTTGGTGCTCTCGAATTGTACTCTGTCTGCTAAATGAGGAGATAGTATGACTTTCCAAAACCAAAAGGCTGGCTTATAAGCAATTACTCGCTTACAGGCCAGCCGCTACACTTTTTATGCGCCTTACATAATAGATTGTCTTATACGATTCACATTAGGTTCACATTACATAAGCACTGACTATATACAGCAGCCATAAATGCAGCGGATAAAAGATATAAAACATATATTTTGCGGCCGTACTGTTGTTCCCCCGTTTCCCGTTGTATAACAGCAAAAATGGCAGTGCAAATACCATCATCCACTGCGGATCATTGATCATAAGCTGCTCATAGTTAAATAAATTCGCTTCCCCTCCCAACCCTATCGTTATAAGTAATACGGTAGTCGTATAGAAAATAGCAAGCAGCCATTTGCGCTCTCGGCAAAAATAAAACACAAGCGTACAAATGACACCATATAGCGAAGCTTCTGTATACATCACGCTGACGGCAGATGCTACAACGGCTAGCAACAACCCGATAACGACCCGATCCATGCTGCCTTGCTTCATCCAGTCCAAGCCGATCATAAGTACAACACCTAATCCTAACGATAAAAATATGTTGTTGCTCAGCATCCCAAGCTCAGAATAAACTAAGCTTAGCAGATAGGAGCCCCCTGACATGATCGATGCCCACATCATAATACGAGATAAATATTTCAAGCGGCTGCTCGTATAAAAGAATCCTTCCACAAGGAAGAAAAAGAAAATCGGTGCAACAATACGTCCTGGGTAGTTCATATAAATACCCATCTCCCCATAATGAAGCGGCAGAAGTATATTGATATGATCCACCACCATTAGCAGCATAGCCATCATTTTTAACCAAAATGCACTCATCCCAAATCGTTGTTCCGTATGCTCCATTATAAACCTCCATATGTGACAATTATTCCGATCCCTATTGTAGCAGTCACCACAAATGGTCTGAATTGATGGACATGACAACGGTCTTACATTATTGAAAGAGAGCGTTCTATCGAATCAACAAAATTAACGAACATTTAACCTGTAGACGCAAAAAAGCCTTTAAGCTTATGCTTAAAGGCTATCATGTCATACACTGGTGAGCCATGAAGGACTCGAACCTTCGACACCCTGATTAAAAGTCAGGTGCTCTACCAACTGAGCTAATGGCTCTTAGTGGTGACCCGTAGGGGATTCGAACCCCTGTTACCTCCGTGAAAGGGAGGTGTCTTAACCCCTTGACCAACGGGCCTAACTAAGTATTTAAATGGCGGAGCTGACGGGATTCGAACCCGCGGTCTCCTGCGTGACAGGCAGGCATGTTAGGCCTCTACACCACAGCTCCACGATTTATTTGGTTGCGGGGGCAGGATTTGAACCTACGACCTTCGGGTTATGAGCCCGACGAGCTACCGAACTGCTCCACCCCGCGATAATATATGGTGGACGCTGACGGGATCGAACCGCCGACCCTCTGCTTGTAAGGCAGATGCTCTCCCAGCTGAGCTAAGCGTCCATATAATGTACATCTAAATCTATTGTCGTTCCCACTTCGATACATAGGTTGTACGAATGGTGGACACTAACGGGTTCGAACCGCTGACCCCTACCCTGTCAAGATAGTGCTCTCCCAGCTGAGCTAAGTGTCCTTATGGTGACCCGTAGGGGATTCGAACCCCTGTTACCTCCGTGAAAGGGAGGTGTCTTAACCCCTTGACCAACGGGCCATGCTACTGGCGGAGAGAGGGGGATTCGAACCCCCGAGACGCTTGTGGCGCCTACACGATTTCCAATCGTGCTCCTTCGACCAAACTCGGACATCTCTCCATATGGCTCCCCGAACAGGACTCGAACCTGTGACAACTCGATTAACAGTCGAGTGCTCTACCAACTGAGCTATCAGGGAATAATATATATCATATATTGTCATAACACGCGACTCTTGCAAAGGCACGAGTCGCACAGTTACGACATATACTGCTTGGCAACGTCCTACTCTCCCAGGACCCTGCGGTCCAAGTACCATCGGCGCTGGAGGGCTTAACG
This sequence comes from Paenibacillus taiwanensis DSM 18679, assembly GCF_000425125.1. Classification (GTDB taxonomy): domain Bacteria; phylum Bacillota; class Bacilli; order Paenibacillales; family Paenibacillaceae; genus Paenibacillus_B; species Paenibacillus_B taiwanensis. The sequence continues at coordinate 22 of NZ_KE384309.1, read as the reverse complement.
GTCGTGTTCGGGATGGGTACGC
>NZ_AULE01000024.1 GCF_000425125.1 Paenibacillus taiwanensis DSM 18679 | reverse complement strand
TAGATGAGAACGAAAAACTTCAGTCACATCTTGCTTGGCGACTAGAGCTTGGACTAAATCTGATGTAAAATGATTCATAGGGAAGACCTCTTTTCTGTGAATTGTGTTGTGGTGACTTAATTCTACAAGAAAAGGTCTTCCTTTTTGCTATTTATCTATTTACACAAGATATTTTACGCTCTCGCATAAATCAAGATAAATAACAATTTTATTTTTAACTACTAAACTAATCTAGGAGTAGCATTATTTATAAAACCAATCTCAAAGCCATCTCTTTCGTCGACACTAAACTTCTTAACAATATATTTATCCAATTGAGATTCCATTGAGTCAGGTAGGTCATTATCTACCACAATCACCTGGAAATCATAGTTCCCAATTAACTCATCGCTTAATGAACTTAAGTAGCTATATATATTTTTATATTTTTTAGGATCATTAATGCCTTCTAAATTATCTTCTGATTGGCTAGTATTCTCCAAATACTTAGCTTTAGTTTTCCCAATATATTTACCTACAGTATCAATCATAACCAGACTAGGGAAATTGGTGTCTGTATCCAAACTATTCCGCAGCAAACTGAATAAGTACCCTATAGATACTAATGTTCTCAAGCCTCCAGAAGTTAGTTTTGAGTAGTCTCTATCTCTAACGACTGGCAAGAATGTTTTATCACTAATTTTTATTCCATACGGGTTGCGTATTGGTATAAAAGTTAGGAATTCATTTAACCAATCCGCAATACTTTCCAAAACACCATCGACAGATGGTGCCCCTTCAACAAGAGTTATCATTCTAACATTTAATTGTGAAATTTGTTCGGTTAATACATCAGTTTTTTTTGTTAATTCATTTAATTGATTTCTCAGCTTCAGCAAATAATCAGTACGTTTAATTTCCTCGTTTATCTCACCTCTCCTTGTGTTAAGTACATCTCGTTGTGACAGAAATGGTGAAACAAATTCACGGGTTTTTAAATCCAACATATCCTTTGCTTTTTTAATTTCAGTACTAATTGAAGTTATTTCTTCAATTATATCCAAGATACTCCCTCTATCTCTATCGATCAATAGGGAAACTTCTTTAAAACGATTTTTCAAACTTTTAACTTCCAATTCTATGGAACTAGAATCATACTGACTAAATAGTTCATTAAATTTAGATGCCTGCATTTCATTGTCACAAACAGGACAATTAACATGATGACCTTCATGATTTGGGAGCTTCTTTATCACCTCAACAGAAGCCAATAATTTATCAATGTCTTGTTGATAATCCCTCTTTAAACGTAAATTCTGATCAAGTTGTGTTTCTTTATACATCTTATTTAATGTTAGACTATCGAGAAGACTCTGTTTAGTAACAATAATCTCTCTAAGTTCATTATCATGATCCGAATTTGATTTCATATTATGTGTTAGCTGTAATATTTCATTATCAAGTAATTTCAATTCCTCGGATAATTTTTGTGATTTTCCTTCTAAGGATTCAGTGGTTTCAAGACGAGCTTCTCTTAAGAAAGATGATACAATAGTGAATTGTTGGATAATCCCATTTTTAATTCTAGTCTTTTCTGCAATATCCTCTTGTAATTCAGTAATTTGACTATCCAATAGATTATGCAGAAATTTAAAAGTCTCTTTATTTTTCACGAAAACAACAGGATTTTTTTGGTCTAAGATGTCTTTATTCCCTACATCGTCTTGATCTAAAAAACAAAATTTAAAAATATCGCGAAAACTTAATGAAGTCATTTTCGAGTCTGCTTTTGAAGGGGCTTGTTTTAGTTTCACTAATGAGATGTTCAACGCTTCTAACATAAAATCTGAAAAATAACCAGCTGGACCTTCCTTTACAAAACTTGATCCATATTCTTTTGGGAAAACATCCTCCATTTTATCAACACTTGAATGGTACACCTCTATATGAGACTTCGGATTAAAAATATCCCTTTTAATTGTATATGTATCATTATTCAATTCCAATTCCAATAATCCATATTTACCGTGAATTTCTATCTCATCATATAAGAAAACCTCGCTTGCACCAAGAAGGTAATCTATTATATTAAGAATGCTAGATTTACCTGTATCTGAATCTCCATAAATAATATTTAATCCTACAGTAAATGGAACAATGTAATTTTTTTCTCTACCTACAAGTATAAGTTTTTTTAATATTAATCGAGGAGACTTATTTTTTTTCATTATGATACCACTCCATAATTAATCGATTTTAATGTTTTTTGTAATTGAGAGGCTGAGAATTTTTGTAAAGGGATAAGTACCTTGCTGAGCTCTTTAATTCGGTTAAAATATATTGACTCTAATTGCTCAACAAACTCTCTACCCAGTTCAGTAGCAAAATAAAAGATATGTCCTTCTTTATTATGTTCAACAGAAATGTATTCATTATAAATTAAAGAGTATGTTATTTTTTTAATAGTACTATAATCATATAAAGAGGCCCTATTGGGAAAGAGCGATTCAATCGAATCAACTTCTTTTTCTTGTAAATCCATCAATTTCCCTTGATCTTCAGTCTCAAGAAGCTTTTGGAGTAAAACTGGATTTCTTACTAAGTAATCATATGTGGCTAATTTTTCTATGCTTAACAGTAATTTTCCCTTTTTACTTACACCTAAAGATTGAATAAGGATCAACAATCTTGCTAATCTTACGTTCGACTCATTCTCGGGAACAATAAATGGTAGTGTCTTCATATCCCTCTAGCCTTTCTAAATTGTTCTATTGATTGAATATTTTGCTGTTGAGCCCACCACAAATCTTTTTCCATCATATTCATTAGCTGATGAAGCATCCCCATTTTCTGAAAGCCTCCAAGTAAAGGAATCGTACTTTTTAGAAAATCCGTTTCTTTACTAAGGTGTTCGTGGACATATGTAACCAAATGATTACTATTGTTTAAATCACCGCTCATTAACTTACCGAATGCAATAGAATAGAATGTTTCTATTCTTGAATATAAATCTGCTAGAGTAGCTATTGCATGTTCTCCTTGATTCACCAAAACTTTCCTCATATATTCTGCATTAAAGAAAGTTTGTTTTGCGCTATTAATATGAATATTATGAACGTCTGCAATGAGAAGCCTTAAAACAAATATCTCATCGTCTAGTTGCCCTTGATCGATAAAAGGCCTAACTTGAAATGGTTCTCCTAATGAAATTTCTTCTGCAAATTTCCGGAGAATTGATTGAATAGCTACATAAACATGCCTACTCTTATCTTTTGGACGAGTAATAGTGTTATGATTGTCATCACACGGCACCGTTTCTGGTTTCTCAGCTTGAAAAAGTATCGCGCTACCCTCATCAACTATTTCATCATATTGTCCATAAAAACATATCGTTCGAGGTAATGTTTTACAATGAACCCAATTCTGATTTATTTGTGAAAGAACTGGGCTTAGGGGTTTTAGATCAATTGCCTGCACATTACTAAATAATTTTTCGCCTAGTTTTCCCCATTCAGTACCATTATGTGGTACGGCTAATGAAAGAAACAATTTAACTTTATTCGAGGGGACATCTTTATTGATTTCATTTAAAATAAATGATTTAGTAACAAGTCCTCCCATACTATGGGCAATAATGATTATATTCTCATAACAATCGCAGTTGAATTGAATCACTGATTGAATAAATTCTCCTAATTGATTAATCCCTAAGTTCTTCCTAGCTAATTCAGTCTCAAGGTTAAACATTCTCTTAAGAAAATTTGTTTTTACCTTAAAACCGTACATATCAACTAGTGTTGTATAATAAGTAATATAAGCAAAATCGTAATTATCTGCTATTTGATTATCTTCAAGCAGCATTTTGGGAAATTCTTGTCCAAGATCATTAATCCACGTCTCATTACTTCCAGTAAACCCATGAACAAACAAAACAAGATTCCTATTTTGATTTTTCTGAATAAATTCTATAGCGCTCATATTCGACCCTCACCTAATATGTTGGAGATATAATAGAAAGAAATACGTATTATTTCCCTCTCTAAATCTTTAGACCTATGTTTAGTATAACCGAATACAATTGTCGATTACTGTCATATGTTGTCATCAGAATAATAAATATGGAAATAAAAACAATCCTTATGTCAAATTCACATAAGGATTGTCGCTTTATAAAAACATAGCATACTACCTATAACAAACCGTCAACTCCACCTGATTCCCTTCCCTATCATAAATAATCCGCTCCACTAACTTCTTCAACGCCCGATTCTTCTCTTCACTTGTCACCGCAGCGCTCCAAAACTCCCTAAACTCACCTATCCGTTCATATATCTGCTCCACAGTCGGATAATTCCCTTCATCTACTACTACCTTTCGCAAATCCTTCAACTCTTCCTCCAGCTTCTGTATCTGCCTTGATCGAACAGCCTTTCACTCTAAAAACACTTGCTTCGTTATCATGTCTTCTTCATAAGATTCATGCAGCTTGTCCAATGCCCGCTTCTGCTTTTTCAGTTCCTGCTCTTTGACCTCGATAATGACCTGTGTATCATTGTACCTACTTCCATGCAATTCAATCTCCCGTAAAATATTCGGGTCTACATGAATAATCCGATCATACAGAGCCTTGAAAAAATCGGCATCCATTACTTTGCCACGCTGTTCACATTTGCTGCCGTCTTTGTATTGGTGATAGCACAATGCACTCCAATGCTGTCCCTGCTTCTTGTTCTCACCTACTCTAAATCTCATCCGAGAACCGCATTACTCACAATACAGCAACCCTGACAAAGGAAAAATGTTACGCCTTGAACTGGGGTTCAGCATGCGATTCTTAAGCAGCCGCTCCATAATGACTTCATGTTCTTCCGGGGTTTTCAGCTTTTCATGTGTTCCCATGACTTTAATCCGCTCTTCTTCGGGTACAAGCTCCACCTGACCACGTTTGGAACGGGTTTTTCCATAAGTAATGTAACCCAAATGGATTTCACTTGCCAGCAACCGTTGAACCGTAATATTTGACCAGCCCTTCTTCTTTCCATCCGGCTTAATATTGTATGGCGTGGGTATCTTGTTATCCGTCAACCAAATGGCGATATGTCCCAAGTTTGTTCCATTAAGATATTTCTCAACAATCGCTCGGTAAATCGGACGCTTCGTTTCATCCACCAGTACCGACCTTGTGTTCTTATCATAATAGTATGGAAACGGTGGCTTTCCGTTTGTCCACATGCCTTTCTTGGCTCCTGCCTCTTTCCCCTGCTTCATTCTTCGCTTAATCGTTTTGTACTCTATTCGGGCAAAAATAGACATGAAATCAAATGATACATCGTCATTGTCTATTTCTAGATCGTATATCTTGTTTGGTGTGATAATGACCGTTTCTGAGTTTAAGAATGTATCTTTAATGAGTGCCCAATCCTTGTTTTCTCCACGCCCTAAACGGTCAATATCCATGACCACATAAAAACAAGCCGGAGCACATGACCAATCCATGCTCCGACTTGTTCTATTTCAAATTATTTTGAATGAATTCCCGTTCCGACTTTTTCAGATACATTAGCGAATTCTCGAAGGAATACAGGTATATGGAGCGAAGCATCCTCAGCTTTTCGACTGAGCCATCCGGAATCATTTGGCTGTTCGTTACTCCGAATTTTCCCGGCTTTACAATATCTTCAATGGAAAGTGGCCATTCTTCTTTGCTATCGTCTAGTTCTGGCTGCAACTCTTGTGTATTCGCTCCATTTAATATTGCTTCCTAATGTGACGTACTTTCTTGTGGATGTATGCCATCCCCTTTGTTCAGGGATGATCTCCTGTTCTTCCTGAATAATCGACTTTTCCTCTAGATTCTCATTAACTACCTTAGTTGGAGTTGATACTTCCTTAATCGAGACTCGCTCTCCTTGTTTGAGTTTGTTATTTCCCCGTCTCTTCATGAGCTTGAATTTCTTCTGCCTCAATACTTGTCTGCTCATTTTCACTTTGAAACTGTTCTGGCATCGTTTGTTCACCTTCCTGTTTAACCTGATTACTTCCACAGCTAATTCTACCTGAAACTCTATTCTTATTTGCCATCGCTTTAATCCCTATAATTTGGTATTTCTATTGAGTCGATCTTATCAACATGCTTGACCCTCGTACACCGTTTCTTCCGTTTAGTATAGTAACTATTTTGCTATGTATCTTCATTTAAAAGACAAAACATAGCCCATAGTGAATTTCTACACTACAGGCTAATAAAGCTTGATTTAAATAAAGTTGTCCTGAATTCTTTATGATAGACTGCCCCAATTCCTACCGATTCTCCAAAGGTTCTTCTTTAGCCAGGTTACAACCTACTCCCGGTACAAGTGACTCGGCGGTTATCTCCAGTTGGAAAAGATTTTTCAAACTCTTAAGGGCTCCGATTAACGGAAAAATGCCCCTATAATAGAACAAAGGGAACCCTGACGCCTATTAGAGCCTCAAGGTTCCCTTCTTATTACCGCCCTCTATCTCACCAACTGAGCGCCACAATCTGTTTTATAATTGTAACTTTCCTCCCTGTTGCTGCACCACTTTGCCAGCAATGACATTCCCGAGCACACAGGCGTGTTGGAGAGAATACCCTCTTGCCAGTCCTGCAATAAAAGCGCCTGTGTGGGCATCACCTGCACCAATCGTATCGACGACCTTCACTGGCTCCGTCGGGGCGATCCCCTCTTCATCTGGTGAGCAGTATAGGGTGCCTTCTCCGCCCAAAGTAACAATAACAGCCTCGCCAGTCCGCCGAACCAGCTTGGCGGCTGCTTCCTTTGCATCATTTTCCCGCATGATCGCCTTGATCTCGGACTTGTTGGCATGTACGATCGTACCCATGCTGAAGATTCTCTCCAATATAGACGTTTCCAAAAATTCTCCACGCGGACCCGGATCAAAAACAATCTTTCCAGCCGATTTGCGGCGGCTTAGTGCGTCCAGGATGACAGGACCCGACGTTCCTTCTAGTTCGTAGCCGCTGACGTAGAAATAATCATAACTGTCAAGATCCAATGTTTCGAACCAACTGGCATCCCATCGTATTTCAATCCCCGGAATGGTAATGAAAGTCCGCTCTCCGTCGCGCTCCACGATCGACAGATTCCAGCCGTTATCACCGGAAACGTCCTCCAGCAGCACGGGCACACCGTCTTTTTGCAGCTGGGCTTTGACGATATCGCCGTAGCTTCCTTTTCCCACCGGAGCAAACAGGTTGTAGTTGACATTCAGCTGGTTCAGAATGTTAGATACATTGTAAGCGCAGCCGCCCACCACGGTTTCTTTGTGCTCAGCCATAACATCCTCGGCCGTTTTCGGCAGCTTATCAAGCTGGATGATGACATCGACCACTGCCGCGCCTATAACGAGAATTTTACGGCTTTTATCTGAATTTACACGCTCAAGGAAATTTTCATTCATGTGATACCCCTCCTTACTTTGACTTGCCGTTCAACTGATTCAATATAATCGTTGTCACCGCACTCGCCACAAAAGCGAGCAGCACACCGAGACTATTATCCTTAAAGATTCCTGTCGCAAATGGGCCGCTAAAGAACGAAGAATTGGTGAACAGGAAACCTACAATTACACCAATAATCCAGCTAGTCACACCATTGTAATTAAAACCTTTGCCAGTAGCATTTCCCAGCAATCCTGCGTCATAGCCCGTTTTGCTGCGCTGAAGCACATAGTCGAACATAAAGGTCGCGGCCCAGGCCGCTAGGCCGATGCCGAGGAGACCGAGGAATAACTGGAAATTCATGAGGAAATCCTCTGAAATAAACAGTACATAGACTGGAATCAGTATCATAATTAGTGCGTGAATAGAGATCGCCACTTTATCGCTGACCTTGATGTTCAAGGTCTCCATGTTTACACGAGCCGATTTCAGACTGATGATGCACTGTGGAATCAGGCCGCCGATCGCTGTAATGAAGTACACCACCGTCATCCATTTAGGCAGTGCATTGCCAATGGCCTGAATCGGATTGGAAGCGGATACGAGATCCGGCACCGAAGTGCTGAGGAGAATCCCCACGCCCATAATGAAGAACAGCGGAATGAAGGCACCGATCGTCACACTGAAGAATACCTTTTTCCCGGAATTGGTTGGATTCTGGTAAGCGCTGTAATCAGCAGCGGCAATAGACCAGCTGATACCCGTTCCCGCAATGATGATGGAAAGTGCCGGCAAAAATCCGTTCAGCCAGTCGCCGTTGCTCATACGAAACAATACCGTCCAATCCGTTTGGGGAATGAGAATCACCAGGATCAGGAAGGTCAATGCCCCAAACACATAGGTGAAGAAAGTTTGTACTTTAACAAGAACATTTTGCCCAAACAGATTCGAAGTCAGAATCAGCAGTACAAACAACGCAAGGCTAATAACCGTAAGTACCGCCGATTGCTCCATACCAAACAGTCCAAACAGAGACATTAGGGTCAGTGTACCTGTAATAACGTTCACTGCTAGCCAGCCTATTAGACTGAGCCAGCCGAGCAGGTTGGGAATGTAGTTACCCTTTACACCAAAGACTGCTCTGGACAACACAAAGGTTGTTCCCCCGGACTTTAGTCCTGACAGGCTTAGATAACCCACAAGCGCAAAAGACAATGCGCCTGCTGCAGCCACCAGCACCGACTGAATGAAGCTCAGTTGATAGCTGACAATTAATGCACCGTATACAACACCCAGAATGCCAATATTACCAGCAAACCAGATAAAAAACAGTTCCTTTGGACTACCGGTTCTTTCTGCACGCGAGATAAACAGTTCAGAATTCGAATTGGACATTTCCATATTCCCCCTAAAATTAAGCTTCAGTGAGTTAGTGCTGTGCTCTGAACGCAAGAATGTGATCGGCATAATGGGCCAAATCTACACTGTTAGCTTCGTCAATCAATGCTCTCCAGGCAGGATTAATGGCCTCCGCTCCCGTTTTGGCGCCGCAGATAGCGGTCGCCATCGCTCCGATGGTATCTGTGTCACCGCCCAGATTCGCACACAACAGGCTACATCGCTGTGGTTCCTTCGCATAATAAGCAATAGCGAGCGCAGCCGGGACGGATTCACTTGTTATGACACCACTACCAATGACATCATAGATGGTCTGCAAAAATTTCTCGTCTTGACCTTCAAATAGATCAGCGTATTCCAAAGCGATCTTCAACCGGGCCGAAAGAGAGGCACTGTAAGTCTCCGCGCCGTATTTCTTCGCTTCCTGATAAGCTGAGACGGCATCCGCCATAATATCCACCCATGACTTGTCGACAATAGCTGCTCCCACTGCTGCGGCAACCATTGAAGCTCCCCCCACAGCCACGTCAGTAGAATGCGTCACTTTACTGATGTCGAACACATATTTGGACAGTTTCTGATACTCTTCGGGAAGGAATAATCCACCAACAGGCGCAATACGCATCGCGGCACCGTTCGTTTCCGCCTTGGAAGTGAACTCAGCAGCATCCTTGCCTTCCTTCAGCGCCAGTAACGCAGCTTTGGAGCTTGGCCCAAGAATATTGTTGTCAAAAGCATTCAGCCTGTCTGCCCATTCCAACAAGTGCCGTCCAATCACAGTCGTATCTGGTATGAATTCGCTTTCAATAAGTGCATCAAGAATCAGAAGCGCTTGCGAAGTGTCATCTGTAAATTGGCCGCGGGTAAAGTTGCACGCCACATCATTTTCCTTCGGACCGTCAAGAAAATCCGTAATTGTTCCAAAGTACGACTTTACCTTGTTTCTACCCCACAGCTCCGAAGGCATCCCCATGGCATCGCCAATGGCCATTCCATATAATAAGCCAAGAATTTTATTTTTCATGATAAACTCTCCTATCTATTTAAATACGGCAGTGCTAGGATTCCAAACTTCTCCTTCGTTACTCTTTTCCCTTACACATACGGTTGTACGTATGAGTTCTCCTTAAAATGAAGCCGAGATCACTCGGCATTAGATTTGCGTCACAACTTTAAACTCCACGTTCGGACCATAAATAACTTCTACCTTTTCCACCTCGGTTCCATTCTCATCCAGCACACTGCCTTTGGTCATGATCAGCGGGAAATCACCCTCATATTCGAACAGCTGCCTGGTCCGCTTACTGCTGTTAATAGGATGAATACCGAGCGAGGCATTCTGCGGATAAATATTGTAACGTTGATTCATGATCTGATACAGGGAATGCTCGGAGAAGTCATATTGTTCAATACCCGGAAAAAGATTCAAGGGGACATAGGACGTGTCTAGTGTCAACCACTTGATGGTCGTCTCCCTGCGGGTTCCGCGAAGCCGCACCAGATTCATAAAAGATTCCCCGTCCAGGTTAACGATCTCCTTCTTCAGAACACGCGAAACGGGAATCTCATTCTTTTTTCGCGCATATTCCGTAAATCCGCTAAAGTTCCAGATGTTATGCTTCATTTCCCGCAGGCACACGATCGTGCCCTTACCGTGCCTCTTTACCAAAAGCGCTTCATCCACAAGACCGTCAATCGCTTTGCGGATCGTGGTCCGCGTGACCTCATACAGCTTCATCATTTCCGTCTCGGAAGGAATCGTCTCTCCTTCCTTGTACTTCCCGCCGATGATATCACTTCGAATCAGGTTCTGCAGTTGAACATACAGCGGAACACTGTCATGTTTGTTAAGCATATTTGCCTCCTTAAACGCAACCACGAAAAAGGAATCAGGTCACGGAACAGATCTGACATGCCTACTGCTTATAGTGATTTAGCGCTTACATAATATGATATACGAACTCATTTTCAGCTCATACGTATGAGTTGATTACAATATATCAGTATCTTTATCTTTTTGCAATAGCCTCATTATCAAGCTTCATTATTTCGGTTTTTTATAAAGCTATTTTCTTCATTTCTTTTTGTTTTTGGCTGTAGCAAGATGTACTGTCCAAGTATAAAGGGGTCTAAAAAGAATGGATCACTCTAAAATCCTGTGGTCGTTTGGTCTTTAACGGGGATGGGGTTCCGTTGCTCCCATTAGCTCGCAAGCCATTAAATTGTATGAATTGATGGCATTGTGCCTATAGGATTATATGAATTTTTTCCCATACAGAATATCATGGAATTAAGATTAGAATTAATCATTTGAGGATGAATATATAATAGGGGTGCTAGTAATGAAAAGAAACAATAAAAAATTAATCGTCATTGGATTAGCCACTTTCATTTTAATAACGGGTACTAGCGTATACGCCAGTGGTGCTCTCTTTTCTCTTTTTCCAACAGTAAGTTCCGAACACCAGGATGAAGCCAAAATAGTAGAAGAACGTTTAACCCAATCATGGAATAAAGGACGGGAAATTATACAAAAAAGTGAAAAAGTCAAAGCATTGATTAACAGTAACGATATCAGTACAGACCAAGATGTTACAACATGGACGTTTTTAAATTTACTTAACTTTGAAGAAGAGTTAATTACTTCTTTCTCTAAAAAAGAACAATCTTCTTTCCTAGAGGCTTTTTATAGTGAGGAGAGAAGAAAAAATCTTGAGGTAGGCGATAAAATGTCCGCCTTACTTGTAAGTCCAGATAAGTCACAAGCTTTGGTGTATTGGGAAAAAGCTAATGGTTCTTACGTTGTAATTGGGATGAAAACAAAAATCACTAGTTCTGACACATGGTATGTGGATGGAGTTAGCATTTGAGTGCTTGATTAAAACTACACTCCTTCCATATTTAATTAACTGCCACTCGGCGAAACGTGCGGATTTAGAAGTGTTTCCCGGCTGAGATCCGCTTTCCCGGCCTCCCGAAGTACCAGTAATCCAATTAGTAAGGACACAGCACCAATAATGATCAGCAGCGCCCCCAACTCCTGACTGTAGCTTATTAGCGCCCCATCCCGAAAAGCCATCCCCCGTATGAGGCGGTCGTATATCCATACGAATGCAACCGTATCTTCTCCTGAAATCTAAAAAATGGATCTCGCAGCTTTCTTAGAACGTCCTCGCTATCCGTTCTCTAGTTTCTTGTAGTCTTGTCTCCGCATGATGAGCAATAAGCGGTTCCGACCAACCGAATCCATCACCTTTATGCCGAGGAATTACATGCATGTGATAGTGGCTCAGGTCGTTAAACACCCCGCCATTTTGACAAATTGTTATTCCATCCGGGTTAAAAACTAACTTCAGCTTGCTTGACATGAGGACCGATGCATCCATTATTGCTGCTAGCGTCTGCCTACTTATCTGATCAAGATCATCATAATGGACCTTCGGTAAAATTAAGATATGGCCCTCATTAAAAGGAGCGCAATCGAGTACACACGTGACAAATTCATTTTCATATACAACTTGTACGTTGGGTTCTATATGATTTGCTATTCTACAACCTAGACAATTCAAGATAATCACCTGTCTTTGCTGGGGATCATTACGGATCATGCAGTTTAAAATCTTTTGTATCTGCCTCGTAAGGGAAAATATACTGTATTTTCCTGTAGTCATGTTTATTTTACACGCGCAATAATACGAGCAACCGATGAATCTGCCTTTACAAGTAATGGCAGCGCTATGATCTCAAACGAATTAACATCCAATAAGCGCTCAACGTTTGTGAGATTTTCGGCAATAAGCACTCGGTTATCAAATAAATATTTATGAATTTCAAATGGGAACCGATCTGGAGATGGTGTGTCAAGGCCGATAAGTCTTATCTTCTTGCGGACCACTAATTCAGCAAATTGTTGAGTTAGAATCGGATGCTCTTTAAAATACTTTTCCTGGCCGAAGTAATTACTGTATCCCGTATACAGAATTAACATTGTCCCTTCACTGATCAAATATTCATACTCATCTTTATACTCGATCTGACTCATTCCAGATACATTTAGTAATGTTCCTGTTCCCACAAATGAATCCAATGGAAAGTCACTCAAATATAGTTCTGATTCAATTAAATGCATGGGACCATCTATATGTGTGCCCGTGTGCATATTAATCGTTAACTGGTGATTACAATAACCATCACTTGACAAATATTTAGTTTGCACTAACTCCATCTCACTGTCGCCTGGATATACAGGGACATAATTCTGAATAGGATGGGTTAAATCTATAAGCTTCATTGCACGTCCCCCATAATTTTTTGTTAATCATGACGCAAATTGCCAATATCGTTCTTCTGTTTACGACCCAGGTGGCTTAAAAGAGCGAACGCGCCGGTTTCGACGGACTTCATCTTGCAGAAAGGGTTAGCATAATCCCATTTTATCGTAATACACTGGATGAACTACAGGGCTTTTCCCAAAATAATCGAAACAACATTGTTATGTACGGCGGTCTCTTCATTAAAATACATAAGATCACTTTTCCGGAAGCGTGGAGCTAGAAATTGTAACCTACTTCATAGGGAAGACCTCTTTTCTTTGAATTGTGTACTGGTAGTTTAATTTTACAAGAAAAGGTCTTCCTTTTTGCTCTTAACTATTTACACCTCATATTTTACGCTCTCTTGATGTGACTTAGGAAAACAATTTATTTCATCATCCTTTTGATTTGTTTTAACTCATTTATTATATAGTCTATCTGCTTTTGCATGGTGTCCGACTGCTTTGATTGTTCATCCAAATTTTGATAATCTTGGTTACTTGCTTTTTCTAAAGCTTCTAATGCAAGACCAGCAGCAATTGCTGATATACCATCTCCTAATGTAGCAATAGAGGCCCCAATGAAAGCAAGTCTTGCGATCTGAATATCCTGTGAGTCAGAGGATTGTTTTGAATTTTTTTCTTTTCCACTCATTTCATATCCTCCTTACAATCATAGAAAAAAGTGAATTGCCTTAGCTGCATCATATGCATTTTTTTAATAAAGGTGAGCGTGTTAAAAAATAAAACAACATTCTTCTGTAGAGAACTGGATTAGTCAAGGGGACTGGATTCCTTTAGTCGTTACCTAAAAGCGGGTGTCAGCGAATAGCTTTTCTTCGTCTCAGTATTTGTTATAATTCAATGTTAATTTTTTAGTATAACAATATTATTTTGAAATTTTTCCATAAATTTTTATAAATAAATATGTATATATTTTTAAAGCGTGTTACATTCGAATCGTAACAAACAAATATCAATGAAGAAGGGAAGAAAAACGATGAAGTTCAAAATTGAAACACTTCCTAACTATCGTATTGCTTATATGCGAGGAGTTGGTCCATACGGTCCTGCAAATATTGAGGTAATGGAGAACTTAAAACTATGGGCTACGGAGAAAAATCTGCTCAATTCAGCAATCTTACTTGCAATTCCACAAGATAATCCGGAGACAACACTGCCTGATAACTGTAGATTTGATGCTTGTATTGTGATTTCAAAGGATTATCAAGTAGATGAATCAATATGTGAAGGTGAACTCCCTAGTGGACATTACCTTATTTATGAAGTGAAGCATACAGCACAAGATATTCAACAAGCATATGCCGATATTTTTCCTTCCCTACAACGCAATGGCTATAAAATGGACAACAAACCCATTTTGGAAAGATACATTGGCGATATGTTTACGAACCCTTATTGCGAAATATGTGTACCCATAAAACCCGATAAAGTTTAATTCGTTAACTTAACCTCTTTTTACTGCATCCCGGTATAACACTGAAAATGAAGTAGGGCCTGTCTCCAAAGTCGATTTCTCGACTTAGAGACGCCCCTTTTACAGTACAAAAATGTTGATAAAATATTAACAGATATGCTTACCTTCTTCGGGACACTTAAACTTCACGCTTCTCGTCAGGACTGTAGATGATTCTCTGATAATCCCAATCTTTACTATCCATATCACCTAAGAAAATTCTTTCATGCTCTGGAACAAGTTCATATTTTTCTTTTAGCTTTTGTCGGTAATATTCATCTGGATCCTCTAAATATTGATAATAGGCTTCTCGGCACTCTTCTAAAGACGTCTTCTCGCCTTTAAGTTGCTTATGCATATCGATCAGCTCGATATATTTATCTTTAACATCAGCGGAATAAACGACTTGTGAAAACGTGACTTCACCTAAATCGGATATAATTACTTTTGTTGGCTCATCAAAGCTCGTAAAGAACGTTCCATTGGTAAAGAGCTCAGAAATCTCCTCTAATCTAAAAGTTAGTTCATTTCCTTGGAAATAACAAATAACTAAGCCATCCTTGTAAACAACTAGATTTACTAAATAATTTTCACTTTCATATTTCATGAAGATGGTGAACTCATTTCCATCTATTGTTTCATAAAACATTTCACGCACAACATAATAATTAATAGCACTTGGTGAATACTGAATTCTTCTTTTCTCTGTCAACTGTTTTTGCCAAGCTGTGATTTCATAAATATTTTCAAAGTTAGGGTTAAGTGTTTTAATTTTGTTTTTGATATGTTCGTAATATGTATCCTGATCGAATATCCAATCCGCTGCTTGAACTGTATACATCCCTAATGCGTGTATAGATAGGTCTTCGCCTTCTGGAATGGATGGATTTAACCAACTGGAACTTAGCTTATCTTTAAGACCATTCAAATCAACAAGTTCCCAGCAGTTTGACATGCCATCTTCATAAACATCAACATGGATATAAAAATAGGAGCCCCCGTTATTAATAATACCTGGTACAGTTAAGCCTTCTACTTCTTTTGTTCTTCGAATTTTCTGCAACTTATTCACACCCTATTTTAAGTAATAAATTTTGCTTGGATTTCTATTATTAGTGCCGTATTCATATACTTGAGCTAGCTTAGAGGCGCATAAGCACCTGATCTTACGGGCTTATCCATCCCTACTTATATGCCCAAACGTAATCTCATACTGATCTGCAACAATTTCAAAAACATCATCGTAAGTTTGGACAATAAAGTGTCTAGCTTGAGCCCCCATTGTCAGCCATACATTTTCTAACAACTTCGAATTCGTCATTTCAAAAAATGATGTAGCTTCACTGTAATCCAAATCAAAATGATCGTAACTTAAATCTAGCGCTATCATTTTAAAATAGTAGATATTTGAAAACACCATGACAAACTTAATCCAAGTGTCCTCTTCACCTTCACTGGCTAAACTTCCACTAATTTCACCAGTCATTTCAACTTTTCGTTCATTGTACTTATAATTAACATCATCTAAAAATATACAATCTCTTCCTATTAGTAAGCCGTACTTCGTCTTTATTGGTGTTATCTCCATGTTGTTGACCTCACTACATCCGTTTTCTGCATTTCACCTAACGCTCTAGTATTTTCCAATCCGACTGTCTCTGCCATGAGTTTTAGTTAACTAGGACCAACAGCCGTATCACTGGGTATGTTTACAATTTTAAATGTACATGCTTGTTTGTACGTTTCATTACTCGTTTCTACTTTCATTATTTATTCCACGACTGTAAAGCTCTCTTCTCCCTCTTTAATAGGCACATCAATTATAATCACGTTCTTTACTGATGCCCGTTTTAATGATTGCATGCAATGGACTAGAAAATCAATATGCGACTCTTCCCCTTGTATTTCAGCTTCCACACTACCATCTTTTAAATTTCTCACCCATCCAGTTAATTTCATCCTGCGAGCAATACAGTATATTTCCAAGCGGAAACCTACCTTCTGCACCTTCCCAGAAAAAGCTACGTTTTTTCTGACTATATGGCCTGGTGTGAATGTTGGAAGCTTAACGCGATTTGCATGCCACATTACATATTCATTTCTTAGCTTCTTAAAAACACTCATTTTCCCCAGACTCCTTCCCCTTCAAACGACCCGTTAGTTCCATTGCAAAAGAGCTTAAATTCAAATTCGACACACAAGTATATGTATTCCACTTCACTGCTTTAGCAAGCTTATTATTCATTTTAAACAATCCTTCTGTATTCAACACCATGAATATGTTTAAGCATTTTTTTCTTTTCTAATATTTTAAAAAAGTTTGGTATGGGGAAAATATCGTGGTATTGTGAATGTATTTCCTGACAATGTTTTCTCCTTTCAAATCATTTAATTCGTTCAAATATAACACTTTACCCCCTACCGAGACGGCTGGTCCATCGACGCATGAATTCATTGTAATTTGAAACCCACTGCTACGTAGCGCTTATCCAATACCAATTGTTGTCTAACTTCTTTACTTCAATAAAATCCCCAAACGATGCTTCATCCGGTTTTCTTCCATCAGCGGTATATATAAATCCAGCAAAATTGTCAACGACTCCACGATAAGTGTAAAACAGAATTTGAGTGGCCTGTCCCCTTCCTTCAACAACTATCTCACCGCCGCCTTTGGACAATTGCTTATATTTGTCAGGTAAATGGATTAATGTTGTATTGTAAGATACGTTAGGTTTCAACAAACCATCTAATACCAATTGAACGACTTCTTCACGTTCCGCCTTATGGCTACGATAATCAAGATTTAATGTGATTGATGTAAAAGGAACGATAAGTACCAGTATAAAACAAACGATATTTATTAAAAATGGTATCCCGTTTCTAGCTCTCCGGGATGGCTTACTTGCTACAAAGTACACCAAAACTATCAGTGAGCAAACTATAAAAACGGCATAACCAATACTTTCAACGAACGGTGCAAAAAAAGGCGTGAACGTATCCACAAGGGTCCAACGATAAATATTCTGAAGTAAAATTGTTAATGAGCCTACCAATCCGATCGATAACATGTAATAAAACAAAATATTCGATTGCTCATTTTTGATTTGCTTTATTTCTTCCTCCATGATTCAACTCCTATATAAAAGGTTTTTGTGGAATACTGCTTCCCAAGAATGACCTAGAAGGACAGGGCTAAAATCATTTTTTGAAAAATTAACATATTTCCATCTGCTTAAAATGAAATTATTGGCGATATGTCTTGTAAATGTGGAGAGTAATAGCGCGATTCATGGTGCTAATCAAGAGCAAACATACGTTTTATATAAGCCATTTAAGAGATAAATGAGGTACATTCAAAACTTAGTCCCACTTTCTTGTTACTTTAATCAAGTTCGTTTTATTAAATTCTAATTTATATATATCGGGCATCGTTGTTGATTTCCAAAAATCAAAATCGTATGTCTTATCAAAGTAGTTCATCATCAAAGTCATTATCAAAATAATGAAGCCTATTACTATTTTCCACGACACTTACCTCCAGCATATTTAACACAAACTTATAGCACTCAATTTTTTAATGATTCTAATGAGGCATACTATTCTTTTTTTTGGTTTACTTTCCTTCATTACAAAGACATTCTTATAAGTAAATTGTATACACTTTAGAATGACAAAAAGCTCACCATACGATGGAGAGCTTCTCATTTTATCGACTAAATATAATTGAAATTAATGATTTAATCATTAATACAGTTTCTCAGAGATTGATTTTGCCGTTATCTCGCGGTATTTCAAAGCTTCATCCTTTATTTTTAAAGAAACCCCGACATTCAAAATATCAATAACAGCTAGCTGGGATATCTTTGCAGAAAGTGAGCTGCCTTGTAATGGATTTTCTCTAGCAACCATTAACAGTTCGATATCTGCCAGTTTGGTTATAGGGGAACGCGCATTACTCGTAATTACGACTATTTTGGCGCCAGCTTTCTTGGCTAGGCTTAAGTTCTCTATCGTATCTTTGGTGCTTCCCGAAATGGATATCCCAACAGCTACATCTCCTGGTTGCATTAATGCAGCTGTCATGGCCTGAAAGTGCGTATCTGTCTTAGCGAAGCTTTGCTTGCCAATCCTGGTGAAGCTATGCGCGGCCTGTAACGCCGTCAATCCTGAAGATCCTACTCCAAAAAAGTGAATATGAGTAGCTGCCGTCAATAGATCAATGGTCTTCTCCAACTGATCTGAGCTAATAAGTTCCGAAGTTTGTTCCAGCGTCTCCATATGCATAGATATAACCTTTCGGTTTAACGTCGCTGCATCATCCTCTTCAGTAACTTCATTATATAAGCGATCGGAAGGCTTAACCATATCTTGTGCCAGAGATAATTTAAAATCCTGAAAACCTTGAAATTTCAGTTTCCGGCAGAGGCGAATCACCGTCGTCTCACCGACGTCCGCTCTTTCTGCAAGTTCGGTCACCGAATGATAAATGATATCCTGAGCGTTTTCCAGAATAAAATTTGCAACTTTTTGTTCTGTTTTAGTTAATCCATTAAAATGACTTCTTATGGATAACAACGTCTTTCCCGTTCCCTGCTCGTTAGACAAATCCATTCTCCTTTCAGGTTGCCTAACAAATAATGAACCTGTAGACTAACCTATATTTATGATATACACAAATTCCTTCAAAAGGCAAACTAGTATGCTATAAAAACTTACATTATAATGTAAATTTAATTTTAAATAAAATAACCTGCTACAGCCCCAACTACACCTCCATTATCTCCTAAAGAAGCCGAAACTACCTCAATTTCTCTAACCCTCTCTCTAAAAACAGGCAGCAGTTGGTGCGACAGACTTTCACGAACCGGATTCAGTAAAAAATCGCCTTGCCGAGTTATGGCCCCTCCAATGACAATCCCCTCTGGATTAAATGTATGAACCATATTAGCCAGACCAGCAGCAATATACTGAGTATATCTTCTCAGTACGTGAATAGATGCGTCGTTTCCTTCCTGCGCAGATGCGAATATACTTTCCGCGGTACTAATCTCTTCTAGCTCTGTCCCAGCTTCTTCTACCATTCTCATCAATCCTGTAACAGAAGCATACTGTTCCCAACAGCCTGTTCTTCCGCAATTGCATGGATAACCACTGTACTCAATAACATGATGGCCTATTTCTCCCGCAAACCCATCCCGTCCTTGATACGGCCTATGATTAATGATCAGGCAACCGCCTACTCCCGTTCCCAAGGTAACACAGACGAAATCGTTCCATTGTCTGCCAGAACCTACCCACGCTTCGCCGAATGCCATGGCATTCGCATCGTTATCGATCAATACAGACAAACCTGTCATGGAATGCAGCCGATTTCCAATCTCCATGCCGGCCCATCCCGGCAAATTAGCGGTGGCCCCCATTACAACGCCTGTCCGACTATTAACTTGACCAGCAGTCCCTATGCCGACACCTTTTACCTTCCATCCTTGACTGCTTGAATACCTTTCTAATTCCTTCGTAATTTCGGTAATTCGATTTAACAGTGCTTCGCCACCTTCATTTGCCTTCGTCGGACAATTCAAATGGTGAATGACCACTCCCTCCGCATTTACAATCCCCGACTTAATGTTAGTTCCACCGATATCCAGACCTATAGCTACTTCCCCAGTATGTCCCATCCATAGAACCTCCTCGTTTAAAGGCTGCTGCAAATAAATAATAAAGACTACATTTCAGCAATGTTTTGATATTGAAGTATAGCGTCTGTATATTTCTTAGTAATCAATTGCGGCCTGGTAATGGCTCCGCCAATTACAACGGCGTAAGCTCCGGCCCGAAGACACTCAACAGTCTGTTCAGGACTATGAATTCTCCCCTCAGCTAATACGGGAATGCTAACCATTTGACTTAAATCAGCAACTAATTGAATATCTGGCTCCTCACTCTGCGGGCTGTAGGCTGTATAACCAGATAGCGTAGTAGAAATAAGATCAAAACCCAATCTCTCCGCCTCTACTCCTTCTGCTACAGAAGATACATCCGCCATTAATAGTACTTGGTGCTCCTCCCTTATTTCTTTAACCAAATCCGCAAGACAAACATTGCCCGGCCTATTACGTAATGTAGCATCCGTAGCGACAATATCGGCTCCAGCAGCGATTATTCCTTCAACCTCTGTTAAAGTAGGCGTTATGTAAACGTCAGAACCGGTATACTCCTTCTTCCATAAGCCGATAACTGGCAAATTCGTCACCTTTTTTATCGCTCTAATATCTTGAGGCGTATTCGCCCTAATCCCTACCGCCTTGCCCATTTCAGCCGCTAGAGCAAAGCGGGCCATATAATCACTTCCGTAAAATGGTTCTTCCCCAAGAGCTTGACAGGAAACAATAAGTCCGCCTTTTAAAGTTTGAATAATTGAATCTACCATAGTGCACACCTCCGTATATAAACTGTTCATTGAGTAATAGGTAGCTCATAATACGTACTCTTTCATTTCCTTAGAATCAGTAAACAGCCACCCCTTATTATCAATAGAGTGGCTGTCTGCTGATTTATACTACTCTATCGTTGTTATAGAACCAGATCGTCCGGCCAGTGGATTTGGACCCCTTGCCTTTGAATCAGCGCTTGAAAGGCCTGTAGATGCTCCGAATTGGCGTGTACCTCATGTGGCGTCACTTGATTCTGAAGCGCATAGGCCGCTAAATAACCGACGGACTCCCCAATGTTCCATTCTGTCGGGTGGAGGCGGTAGCATCCGTTCGTAATTTGAGTCGTGCCGATATTTTTACAAGCGGGAAGCAAATTTTTGACCCGGATCGGCAGTAACGCACCAAGCGGAATCTCGTACGGATAGTTCGGAATATAGAAGGTTCGGTTCGTGACGGTCGTCAGGTGAACATCTAAATGATAGCTGCCTACACCGACGCTATCGTCGTAACGGCGAATCCCTTGTTTCCCACGGATTTCCTTACTAACATCCTGCTCCGTGATCGTATATATCGCTTGAATCCGACGCGACTCACGAATATACGGGTACTTCGCCAGTCCGTCCTCTGTACCCAGTACATCCGTACGCAGCCGGATGCCAGGATACCCTCGCCCTCCGTCCGGACGAGGCGTCTCGGTCTGAAGCCAGTAGATCAGTGAGCGGCTTAACTGTCTAGCATTCGCCAGATGCTCCTCCCGTTCTGCTATAGGAACGTCAATAATTGAACCCAGAAAATAATCGTTCTGCGGCCAATTGATCAAAGTAATGTCGCTTTCATATAGCCCAGGCTCGAATAAAGCTGGGTCGATGACACGACGATACGTCCACAGTGACAGAAGCTCCCTCCCAGAAGCGTCCTTGCCTTCACCTGGAAAGAGGGCGAACTCCTTCATTTTCTCCGCGTCATCCGTATCGTTCGCATACCAGCTTAACAGCGGAATATTCGTATGCTTCGGTACGAACTTGCGCCAAAAATCATATTGCTCAGGCTTCTCAATCGTGAAATCTCCACCCTGTACATAATCGAGGGCAAACACATGGGTGATCGACTGCATATCGAGTGGATTTGCCTCTTCCAGCGCATGCGGCTCCCCTGTCTCATGCCTGGACTCCGCGCCTATTACATATTCAACCCCCGCTAACGGCAGTACGTCTCCACATTCCGTAGCATCGAGAAAGTATGATCCCCTTAGTATAACTTCTTCACCTGAGCTTAAATGTGTAACGGTTACACTCTCTATCTGATCCTCGTTTACTGAGGCTGCAGTTGGTCTGAAATGATACAATACCGTGATACGGCCGCTGTTCACATACGGGGCCAACATATCCTCGATGACGCGCAGCGCTACCTTCGGCTCATGGCATAGGCGGCTTACCCAACCGTTTCCGGGATTAAGCAGTTCATTATTCTTCGCTTCCTCTGACATCGGATAGTTCTCTCGATAATAAGCACGCACCCGGTCTCGAAACTCGCGATACGTCTCTGTGCAGCCGAATTCCTCGATCCACTGATGTTCATCCGGCGGAACCGCCTGACTTGTCAGCTGACCCCCTAGCCAATCCGTCTCCTCTGTCATGATCACACGCACGCCCATTTTGGCCGCAGCCAATGCGGCCATGCAGCCGCCCAACCCGCCGCCTAGGACGGCGACATCTGTCATTCGCTCCTTATTCATCTCTCGCTGGCTCCTTCTCCAGTGCTTCCAGCATCCACCTGAGCTGTTCATGCACCTTTTCTGTTCATTGCAAAATTTGTAGACCCTCACAGCGTTAGTGAAGCTCGAACCCTCGTCGTACTTTATTGTCCTTGCTTCGTATCACGGACATGGGTCTTCAATCCGACCTCAAACATCCGACTCCAAGGCATATAGCAATCGTCGATCACGATCTCATAATTATTCTCTGGATGATGCAGATGCTGCTCGATGAACCGAGTCAATTCAGCTCTGACCCGCTCGGCGATTTGTCCCCGCTGTCCGTCGATTGAGAAATAATTGTATCCCGTACCAGGCAGCACCCGATCACTTACATCCCTACGTACATGGGCACAATAGCCCCCATCCTCGACATAGCGTAGTGACAGGAAATCGCGATGCTGCGGCGTATTGCCATACACGGCATATACCATGCCTTGAGCAATGCAAGTTCCGAGCGTGTTGCCACTTGTATTCCAGCCTGCATAACCGGCCAATTCAAACAAAAGCTTCTTATCGCGAAGCAGCTGCAGCAGCTCAAGATCTGCTCCGTTGGCGTAGGCTATATCGGCGATAACACAAGGCTTGTCGAGACGGCGAACAATATCATCAGCCACCTCAATCAATTCAACTAAATTCCGGTATACCTGATACCCTAAACAATGCTGCCCTTGATCATTCGACTCCATCATGCTCTCGCCGGGTGTATTGATGCATAGGGCCATATCGGCTTCTGCCAGGGAAGGCGACATTAGCCCTCCGGCCGCCATAATCTGATATTTGACCGATTCATATAGTACGCGGTCTTCATATAGAGGTATCACTAACGGCCCTTGCACACTGGCAAAATGAACATGCACCCGTGGCTTACGACGCTCAAAATGATTGATCATGCGGGCGAGTAGCGTACACCCCACTTCATCTGCCCCTGGATACATATAGACGGACAGCTGCTGCTGACACTTCTTGACGTACTCGCGAACGTACTGCTGATCCACCGCAGTCAGACCATAAGGAGCCGAGTCATCCTGTGGGATGATCATAAAATCGACGGCCCCGTCCTGCACCAGTTCGATTGCTCTCTTATTCGCTGTTAAATTAACAGTACGGCGCTCCGTGTAGTCCTGCCACATGGATTCAGGCAAAACGCCCTCAATTTGCTGCAATTCATGTTGCTCTTCTTCTGTCGCGATGCCCAGGTCCAACCGATGGCGGATATAGCCGCGCCGGAAAATCTCCCTGCCCCAATTCTCGTAATAATCCGGTTCTTCATCACTGCTGGAATAGCGCGGGCAACGCATAATGAGCTGATAAGCAAATACATGCAAAGCCGGGTTAATCCGCTTCAATTGATGGAGCTTCTCCAATTGCTCCCCGCATTGTTCCTCCGTCATCTCATGCAGCCGAGAGGGGATTATTCCTCCGTATAGCAATGTGTCCAAGGCCACAATCGCTCCGTCTGCATCACGCGCCTGCTCGATTAGCCAGGCCCATAGCTGTTCGATGTCTCCAGGGCGCTTCTTCAGCCCCATCATGCTCAACTCCGGACGAACAACATCATAATCCGTTCCCGCGGCAAGAAGTGCCGGAAATTCGTAATTGCACGGACGTTCATCCAGCGGAATATATATAATTTTTTTCATGTGAGTAGCGTCCTCCTATCCTTTAACTGCCCCGGATACACCTTCCATGTAATATTTCTGGGTGCACAGGAACACGATGATAATCGGTATAACCGAAATGACGGTCCCGGCGGCAATCCAGCCAAAATTGTAGGAAAATTGGCCATTTAAAAAGCTGAGCGCAGACGCGATTGGATACTGCTTCGTATCATTAAGCACAATCATCGGCCAGAGGAAGCTATTCCACATCGCCATGAACTCCAATAGTCCGATAACGGCGATCGCCGGCTTCACAATCGGCAGCGCTAATTGCAGCCAAATACGAAATTCGCCGGCACCGTCCACTTTGCCGGAATCGCGCAGTTCATGTGGCATGCCCATAAACGCCTGTCTCATTAGGAATACGTTGAACACGGTAACGGCTGAAGGAAGCACGACTGCAAGAAACCCACCCATCAAGCCTAATGCTTTTACCGTCAAATAATTAACTACCATGCCGGCTGCAGCGGGAATAATCATCGTCGCAACCAGTAGTGTAAAGATTAGATCTCGGCCTTTGAAACGGAATACGGCAAGCGGATAGGCTGTAAGACAAGAAAAGAAGATGTTCATTACAACGCCCATCAGCGCAATGATAACGGTATTCATTAAGTATCTTGGAAAGTCCATGTAATTCCATACTTGGACAAAATTATCAAAGTCGATAAATGTCGGCAAGATCGCCGGCGGAGAGCTGAACACATTCTTGCCGGGCATGAGCGACACACTTAATATCCATAGGAACGGTCCCATCATAAAAATGGCAAATAAAATCAAAGCTCCATACAACAATAATAATTTCACGAATCGAAGTGGTTTTTTTCTCATATCATGCATCCATTAATATGGATTGACACCACCCTTCCGGTTGAATCTGAAGATGACGATACTAAGTGCACCAATCATGACGCTGACAATTAAGCCAAGTGCCGATGAGTAGCCGAAATTAAATTGCTGGAAACCCTGCTGATATATATACAAACTCGATGTTAAGGTAGCATCCCCCGGTCCACCCATCGTCAGGATGAACACTTCATCAAACACACGGATTGCTGCCATTAGAGATATAAGCGTGCAGAAAAAGACATACGGCTTCAACAGCGGAATTGTAATTTTACGAATGGTCTGCGCCCGGTTCGCGCCATCAATCATCGCAGCCTCTGTCAGGTCCTTCGGAACGGATTGCAGTCCGGCCAAATAAATCATCATATAGTAGCCAAGGCCCTTCCACATCGTAATGAACATCAGTGTCCACAGTGCTGTATCTTTGTTGGACAGCCAAGTAATTGGCTCTTTCATTAACCCTACATTGGTCAGCACATAGTTTATGACCCCATTCTGGTTGAGCAGCCAGCCCCAAATAAGCGCTACCGCAACCATAGAAGTAACTACGGGGATGTAATAAGCCGTACGAAATAATTTAATGCCTTTAACATTGCTATTGACTAGAATCGCCATAAGAATAGATATAATCTGAATAAATGGCACAACAATGACGTATAGCAATGAGTTGAGCAGTG
The DNA here is from genome assembly GCF_000425125.1 of Paenibacillus taiwanensis DSM 18679. Lineage (GTDB taxonomy): Bacteria > Bacillota > Bacilli > Paenibacillales > Paenibacillaceae > Paenibacillus_B > Paenibacillus_B taiwanensis. The sequence continues at coordinate 345,005 of NZ_AULE01000024.1, read as the reverse complement.
ACGTGATGAAGCTCTTATCCTGCAACGCCTTAACGAAGTTATCCAAGCCAACAAATTCGGTTTTGCCTATGACGGAGTAATTCGTCAGCGCCAGCGGTACGCTATAAATAATCGGCCAGAAGACAAATAGGGCCAGTAGAATCAAACCCGGCGTCATGAAGAGCCAAGCCACCGACGCTTCCGACTTGCCGAATCTAGCAAAAAATTTTTTCATGATAGTAATCCTCCACCACCATTAATTAGATAGTTCAAAAAGTCCACTTTTGAACATCCATTATAGAAAGCGGGCAGGACAAGCCCGCCCACCCAGACGTATTTAGTTGCCCAAGATTTTGTTAACATCGCTCTCGGCCGTAGTCAATGTCTTCTTCACGTCAGCACCATTCAAATAAATTTCCTGCAATGCTTTGGTGATAGTCTGATTAACGTCTTTAGCACTCTCAACGCCGATGTAGAAATCTTCGGCTTTATCAAGGCTCACTGCAGATACGGACTTAGCCACCCCTTCTAGAGTTCCGTCATTCTCCGAGAAGAATGGATCTTTGGCACTCTCTACCGTGGAAGGCAATGTATTAGCGATCTTGGAAAATTCCACCTGATTAGCCGCATTCGTGACGAATACAGCGAAGTCAACCGCTTCTTTCTTATGAGATGTTGCCGCAGGCACGACGATGTTCATCGTGTTGGAATAGCGGATTCCCGCTTTGCCAACCGGACTTGGAACGGCAAGCATTTTGTTGTATACATCCGGCGCGGCTGTCTTGATCTTGTTAATAAATGGCGAGCTGGATAAGGACATGGCCACTTGCTCACTCGCGAAGTATTGCACTTGTTTATCGTAGTTAATAATGTCTTTTGGAATGACGCCGTCTTTTAACAGCTGTAAATTCTCATTAACATACGCTTCCACTTCAGGTGTATTAAAAGCTGCCTGCTTATAATCCTCGGTCAGGAACGGCAAGTTCTCTTCCAGCAGAGTGCGCGCCTCCATCGTGAAGATGTAGCCGTAGGCGCCGGTTTTCTCTTTGATCTGGCGACCCCATTCGTTCAATTCCTGCTTTGTCTTCGGCGGATTGTCCGGATTCAGTCCCGCTTTCACCACCAGATCCTTATTCATAAATAGGACAGGCAATCCGGTGTACCAAGGGAGCGCGAACCCTTTGCCGTTCATTTCTGTTGAGGAGTAGATTCCCGGGAAATAAGCTGCCTTCTGATCCGCTGTCAGCTCTTGGTTGAAGTCAACCAATGCATCTTTGGTTCCCATCTGATTGGCCAGCTCCGTATTAAGGTTCACCACGTCTGGCGCATTACCGCCAGCAATATTCGTCATGAGCTTGTTCAGTACAGCATCGTAAGGGTAATCCTTCCAATCGATCTTGACATTCGGATTCTTCGCTTCATAATCCGCAATCAATTTGTTGAAGTAATCATTGAAGGTCGGCTGCAATGAGATGGTCCAGAACTCTACCGAGACTTTTTCCACGTCGTTGTTCCCACTTGAAGCAGCACCTTTGCTGCTCGATGAATCCGAACCACACGCCGCCAGTAGCCCCACCATCATCATTGATGCCAATAATAATGAAATCAACCTTCTGCCTTTAAAACTCATACCACAACACCCTCTCTTCTTGATAAACTATCTCTCAAAGCTAGGAGAAGAAATGACTATAAGTCCGGAAACGGTAGCGCTTACAAAAAAACCTTGTTATGCTAAGCTATATCTGTAATTGCTCCAATCCATAAATGATTTCGGAAAAAGAGTCGTTCCTGCAACCTCCTCCCTTCTTGCATGTTCATTGTAACATGTATAGAATGATTTCTCCACTATATTTTATAAAATAGGAGATTATTTTCTTCAAATTCATTAACTCCTGTTCACGTTGGCTTTGAATCGATCGATATCGGGCAATTGACCCGCTTCATTCGCCTCTCTCTTCAAGATATCGCAGATAATACACAATCCAGCTGCTCCCACCAGCTATAATCATCCAGATGGCTCACATCGAACAGCATCACACCGTGCGTGCGTTCTCGGCAGATCCGAACAGCTTTTTCAAATTGATCTTTGTTTCCTTCATAATCCTTCAAATACAAGCTCGCGATGACTGGAATCTGCCCGTTAATTGCCTCTAGGCTCATTTGGATCGCACCTTCTACGCTGTACCATTCCGCAGGCCTGCCATTATGTACCGCTTCTTCAATTCGCACTTCGGGATAATAACAACCGGTCATAATGAAATCCAATTCATCGGCATACGCGGAAATAAGATAATCTTCAGAAGCCCATGGCAAGTTCGAACGATAGGTTTCACTAGCCCAATTGACACCTTCGTTGTAATATAACGGATACCACGATCCAACATAAATGCTAAAGGACAGACTTGGATTTGTGGATTTAACAACTTGCTTAGCCGATTGCACGAAGTGTTTAATGTTCAGCGCACGCCATTCCGTCCATTTCGCGAACCAAGGACCATACTCGAGTTGTTTCGTACCTTCTTGTAAGGTAAAAATGTCCTGTGGCCATTGTGCTATCGGCTGCCCAATATATTGTTCGAATGCTCTCCTGCTTAATTCGCTAAAATCACCATAGACATTCGGATAGCGGCAGCGGTCTAGCACAATACCACTAATTTTATAGTTCGAGGCAATCTCCTTCAGAATCCCAAGTTCGTGCAGTTGAACCTCTTCATGAATCGGATTCACAAAAATCGTATCATCATCCGCATTTTCAGCCGCAACCGATTCCGAAGAAAGACTCGGATTATAAAGCATGACCTGCCAATCCTTCTTGTCATAAGCAATACCGTCTCTTGAATGCGTCGTACCTTCAGCGAATACATCCATATTCGCAATGACTTGAAGCCCGACAACACTCGCTTCCTCTATCATTTCCGCAAGAAAGTCTCTTCCTTCCCATATTTGATAACGTCCGTCCGACCAGCAACTTACATGATAAGCATAAGAACTTGGGAATGTCGTATGTCCATAGGGAATTTTGGCATCCACCACCAAGTGGGTTACTCCAGCTTGTTTCGCACTGTTCACAAGGCGCTGCCTCTCTGCACGATCCGCTAGTCGAACCCCATTCGCGATAAAATCAACCCACAACACATTTGCACCTTTTTCCATAGATATACTCATATTGGGATCACCTCAACTCTATAATTCTGATTACTTGTAGTCGCCGTAATATTTAGCTGCGTAACCGAGTGCCCGACCTTTACCTTGTAATCATACGTCGATGGTGTGAAGGAAGGCGTTAACTTCATTACCTTCTTCCTTGAGCTCACCGTCAATTTACTTAATTGCGTTTTCGCTGATTTGGATAAATAGACGTCTATCATTTTACGGCCATAGTCCAAATCATGCTTCATTCGATTCTTCACTTCTGTATGAATCGGGTTGCTTGCAAGAAGTTTGCTTATGCTGTCGATCTTCAGTTTCACGTCACTTGCAGTCTCATCCGTCATATCGGGATTCACATGTAGATTTTTTACAGCGGATTCAAGTTTCTGTATTAGTTTCTCGCCGTCCTTACGGCTCATCCCTTGGAAAGGAACGTAAATCTCATTGATTTTACGGATCATTTCTTCCATCACGATCACTAGCGGCTTGGTCGTTTCATATTGAGGCAAAATTGCCTTATTACGATACACCCCAATCTTCAACACCTTGTCATACTTATAATTAAATAGTCCTTCAAACTCGAATAATCCGGATCCAGCTCCATCATTCTTTGTCGCTTCGTTAATTTGATCCACAACAGTCGATGTAGGATTGCCTTGGAACGTGTCTAGACCCGATGAGACGAACGCCTTGTCCCCTGCTAATGCCATGGAGTTTCTCAAGTCCGTTACCGTTAATTCCGAGCCTGGCGCATAAGACATATGGAACAAGTGATCGATTAAATGATGATCTAACCAGTATTTCGCTTCTTGTGCGTGCGATTTCGGTGCTTCATCATAGTTCGGCCATACCGCAGTTGTTATTTGTAGCTTTGGTTTGATTTGATGCGCCTCGTTAACTACCCGAACGACCCAGGTATTGATCATGTCCGCACGGAATTGCAGCCATTCATCCCAGTAGCGATCTCCTGGATGAAGGTCAAGCGGATCAACCCCATACTTCTCGCTGAACAAATTGCGGGTATACGTGTCGTAACCGAAATCATTCGTGTAATCTCCAGACCCTGGATATCTCGCATAATCCAAATGCAGTGAAGCAATGTCATATTTCGTAACGAGTTCATCGTATACAGAAGCAACGAAATTTCTAGCTTGCGGGAGCGCTGGATTAAGCCAATACCACTTGGCATTGTGACTGCCTTCTTCATAATCAATACCTTGTCTGCTTTTCATAAGCCAATCGGGATGATTCACCACAACCGGTCCGCCTACAAAGAAGTTCTCTACCCAGGCATGAATTTCAATCCCCTGTTTCTTGCCTTCCTCAATGAATGCCCCAAGTACATCAAAGCCTTCATACAAAGGATTTAATTCAGTATCTGGCAACGACGTTGGCCAAGTGGTATATCCATTCCACCATGTTTCTAGATAGATGGCATTGATACCGGTCTCTTTAATTTTCTTCACATGCTCTCGAACCTGCGTCAAGTTCTTTTCCTTCGGCCTCATCCAGAGACCTCGAGTTTGTACTTTCGGAGACTCAAAATTCATGTAACTTGCATCCGTAACTTTCTGATCTAAATCATTCAGTAAATCCACCAATCCATTGGTACCGCTTTCATTTAGGCGTTGTTTGGCTAATTCATAAACGCCCTTCGCTTCTACAATCTTCTGTTCAATATCGGCATAAGGCACATCCATAAATTGATTCTTGGATAACTGGAGCGCCTTATCAGCGCTATCGATATTTATCGAGGCTTTATCTAAGTAAGATTCCGGCGTAAAAATAACCAGCACTTCTTTTTTAGCAAAATCTAGACTCAATTTAGCTCCGACCAGTGCATTGTTCTTTAACCATGTGTTCTTAACCCCATGACCGGATAATACGTATCCGCCGCCTTCAGGAATTTTACTGTTGTTCCCGCCATTGTTTGTCACATATCCGTCCGCATTAACAATCACTTCATTGCCCCATGAGTTCGTGCCAGTCTCCTCGCCGTAATTACGATCATAGACGATCAACTGATTCGATCCACGAAATCCTGGATAAGGCACATTGCCAACATTGTCCCAGCCTCCGGGATTATCATCTTTTACTTTCGGATTAAATGCATCAAACGAAGTTCTAGCGGCTTGGTAAATTAAACTATCCGTCACGAGCTCAACCTCTGCACCAATACGCACTTGACCCGCTAGTTGGTTATAGAATGGACTTGCCGATTGAATCGACAGTACATATCCATCCGATGGAATGGAGGAGTTGTTATCAAGATAAGCCCCTGTGTTGGCATCGTATGCAATTGCCACGACGTTGATCACCTTATTGCCAACAACTGTAAGCTCCATTCCCCAAGCATTCTGATTGGTGGTTGCGCCATAAGTAGGCTGGTACAACACCACTTCTCCCGATCCACGCGGACCATTTATTTTATCAATGGCTACCGCAGTACCATTCACTTTCAAATATTTGCTAGGCAGAATAGGAATATCTACGTTAATCGCTTGTACGGACTGCCCCACCTCCAAATTCAAGGATGACGCAGCGTTGCCAGAAGCCGAGATGACATAACCGTTCGCGGGAATGTAGGTTCCTCTCTGACCATGAACACCATATGTGCTTTTCACGACCGATACATCATTGGTGATGATATATTGAACGGTATCTTCGGAGAATGGTTTTGTCATCTCACCAAAATGACGTGTATAGACCGCGATGGTGTTCGTCCGTTGAGCCTGATCTACAACGTCGATCGGTATGCTTCCCTGCTCTGTGATGAGCTGTGGACCTCCGACCACCGGTGCAGGTAACGTGTAGCCAACAATCTCAACCGGATCTCCCGGACTCATATTGTCTTTAATCCACTGTTCACTCGATCCGTGACCAAACAGTACAAAGCCATTCGTCGGTATTTGTATAGCACCTTCTCGATAAGTCACGTCCGTAACGCTGTAACTACCTTCATGATAGTCCACGACTGCAGCAGCCGCATAAGGGTTCGAATCTGTGAGCTTACTACTATTTTCTCGGGTAAACAGAATCATTTCATCTGAAGCTCCGATGGCTCGATTCACTGCTGTAATGCTGATGGTGTTGCCATTTGCAGCTTTCGCCGTGATGGCTTCATCGGCCAACACAGTCAACGTCGTGCCTGAAAAAATGAGAGCAAAACATAAGATAAAAGACAGCGTATTCTTTAATCTCATTTTCAAACCTCCCCATGTTGTTCATGAAAAAACAGCTTCCCAAGCACTCCATCTTATGTACAACTAATCTCATCTACAAATCTATTTTTATGCCGAGTTTGCTACAGCATCACCTCCAACAATAATGATGGAATTATGGGTATTCCTCTTATGCTATGATTTGTGAATCATGTTGATTTTCCACGTGGAATTAATTAGTTTCGTGTGTGCTTCATACAACCCTGCCAACTCCCAAAAATATGAATACACCGTTATATTGATCATATCAGACAACTCAAATTTAAGGAAGAATATTTCCTCTTATTTCATACATAAAATTAAATTATTTCTCCAATTTGTCTTTACTTTTAATGAACGGCATTGGTTCCTCCCCTAAAATGGAATTTGAAATGCGAAACGAGCCTTAGAAGCGATTCTAAAGGCTCGTTTTTTTGCGGACTTTATTGTTGATGTTTTACAGTTGATGAAGGAAGAAATGTAGTTAAAAATTAAAAAATATTTTACCTGCCATCATGTGCACCCTCATACGAATCGAAATTGTCAGCCAACCAAAACCAATTTTCACCTTTACTAGCGTATAAATGCTCTAACAGTTCCGTAAAGCTTTTAGCAATAATCTGACTGTCCCCTGGTGTTGCATGTGTTTCCAAGAAACTATCATAGCACATAGCAAAAACCTAAATGAGAAGCGCTTAAGTCAATGCTAATGTACTGGTTTATTTGTTCAGATTCAGCAATTAGATACCACTCATTACTAATATTCCCCTCCAGTTCCTCCCAAATGACATCATCCTCTGAGTAAAGCCTTTTACTAGTTGGAATAAACTCATTTGAAGAAACTATTTTTATTCCATAAAGCTACTATTCTGATCCTATTCAAAGTCTTGTTTGTTCAGCAAATTTGCCAAAATCAACACTTCTAAGCTATGTAAACTTGATAAATTGGGAATATAACCCATTTTTCCAAAGGAAATTTGCAAGTACTTTAGATTCGCTCCTTCTAATCAGAAATGATCCCTTTCTCTTTCAGAAATAAAAACCAATCATCCTGTTCAGAATCTGGGATCACGTTGCAATATCCAGACCCAAACACATCATTTTTCAAAAAGAAATCTAATTCTCCAAAGCCATTCATCGTAGTTCCGTCTTCATCCAATCTATAAACATTCCCGTCAAATCTATTCATGATTAATGGTTCATAAAGAATCTGGCCTATTGATAACCATGATTCTTTGTCATCTTGCATATCGGAGAGAACATACTGATTACGCTCTAATTCACTGTAACTCCAAAAATCAATATCACCAAACCGCGCTCCATTTGTTACTTTTAATAAGTCGTAGTATTTCCCTAGCTTTAACGAATCAGCTTCTTCATGAATCCCCGTGACCCCGTCATTTAATTTTCCGAAAACAATAGCTGAAGGATCTTCTTTTAAAGCTAATTTTAGGCAATCAATCATTTTTGTAATATCCTCGTTCATTCAAAATCAACCTCTCTACACTTTTTAGGATGGGCATTTCATATATACTTTTAAGAATATTGCCAATAACTTTTTATGGGGTTCTCAATCGAATCTTCTAACATTTGTGCATATAAATAGATAGCACCGAACGCAAAGGGATAACTTTTTCTTGGTTTTATGAGTGTATCTGGATACCCATCTTCATCAACCTGGAATATAAAATCAAAACCGTCATCATGCAACTCCTTATAGTAATACTTTTCTCCTTGAATATGCCTTGGATTTCCTCCAAATTTGATAAGAAAACGTTCTTCAAATGACGCTTTATCACTTACCACATTGGCTTCCGAAATAAAGTGCTTTACTAAATTAGGGTCGGTAAAAGTATCAAATTTGCTCTCTTCTGTTTTAGGATGCTTCATTGTGAATAACGAACAATTGGGATATCTATTTTTAGAAATACGATCTTCAAATTCTTTAGGAGCAAAAATGGAGATCATCTCATTATCATCAAAAGGGTTAACGATAGAACAATAAAAATACATCTCCGTTTCCTTATTTATCATGCCTTCCATTTCATCAAAAAAAGCCGGTGCATTCCCTCCGATCCATCCATTACGGCTATCCTTTTCACTCGTTTGAAAAAGCATACACTCTTTTCGTTCTTTAAGACTTTTTAAATCTCTCATTGTAATCTTCCTTCTCTATTTACATTTTATGTGATATCGTCCTGTTCATCTTCTCACCATAATCCGACACCAATTGAGTTAAATCCCACCAAAAAAAAGGGGATGGCTATGTTTAAAACGTCAAAAGCCCGCCAAAAGGCAGGCAATACACAAATGAACTGAATCGGCAATTCCAGCAATATGAGGCTAAACGCGTTGTAATCAGCGACCTAACCTATGTCAGAGTCAAAAACAGATGGCACTACATCTGTGTGTTGATCAATCTCTTTAATCGAGAAATTATTGGTTTCAATGTGAGGCCGAAAGACGCTGCACTCGTAGTAATGCCTTCAGCATCTGAAATTGGACATCGAATTTACGGAACACTAGGCTATATGAGCCCAGTTAATTTCAGAAAATTGGCCCTTAAAAAGTTGTCTGGTTTGGTGTTGACAGTCCAAAAGCCCCTCTGCGATTGACCTTTTCTTATCCATAATTCAATCTTTATTTTGATAGCACTGATTCTCTATAACGTGCTCCCTCTATTATGGCGACTAATGATATTTCACATGTTAACTAATGATAATTTTTGTTGATATTATAGCTACTAATGATTATTTTCCGTAGTTGATCTTTCTATTAAATGACCACATATCGTCATAGCTATCTTTCTTTAACGCCATCAATCTATTTTTATCGCTAGCTCTCCTAGCCACGCTACAACCATTCCTAAGAATGGTAAAGACGGACCCATACCGAGTCGGTACAAGTCCGTCTTTAATTTTGCCTTCTTATTTATTTGCTATGCTTAAGCATAGGATTTTGAAAACTTTTAATGTACAAATACAGTAACAGCTATACTGGAAGATGAAGCATTGCGGGCTACGTCTACTGCTCTAATTAGGATGGTATATGCTCGTAGCCTTTCATATCGTTCAGGATGACCTGTTCATTATCACCTGTCGTCATGACTAATTCATCATTCACAAAAACTTGATGCTCTTTCACTCCATTATAATCCGTAGATGGATTCCAACTCAGCACTAGCTTTTTTTGCCGCGATGCTGCCGTCACACTAACTGGAGCGGTAGGTGCAAACAGATCCTCCATGAATTTTTTCTCAACTGGTAACGATGGCAGCTGGGATGCTAGGATTGTCGTACTCTTCGTGCCTTTCGCTACCGTCTTGGTTGAAGTACCCGCCAGACCTGTAGGAGCTACTGGCTACTTCGTTGTTGTAGTGTTCTCGATCCCAAGTTACCCCGCCATATTATATCCCCAGTTTAATATTCCATCGCCGATAACAGTTGCGTCATGGAGATAACCCGCAGATATACCGGATGAATTATTTAGTGCGGCAATTGTCCTCGGTGTAAGTACGTCTGCTGACACGCTTTCCCCAATTTTCCCTAAATTGTAGCTACCCAAACCAACACCGAGTTAGCATTTGTCCGAACCATGCTATGCTAGTACCCCCCAGAAACTTCCTTAATTCCGCTCAATGAACTGATCTGAACAGGTTTGAGACGCTCAACTTTTGTTACATTGCCGATTTGGCCGTAGCACAACTACGCGATTTTTAAGCATAAATTTCTGTCACCCGACACATCGGTGGATGGACATTATGACAAGGCAGCTGATCAAGCAATTGCTATCTTGTCATAATGTCTACAATTCATCGCTTAATGATTGCGCGATAAATAAATTTGGGCAGTGCTGCTTGTCTACGCCATCTCGATTTTTCCCCTTTAGAGACAGGCACTGTAAGTAAGCGATGCAGCCATTCAAGATTCAGTTTTTTCCATAACGCTGGGGTTTCTGGCACTTTCCCTGCTATGACATCCAAACTTCCTCCTACCCCAAAAACGACTTTGACATCTGAAAGTTTACTTTTATGTTTATAGATCCATTTATCTGAATACGGGGCTCCCATTGCAACAATTAAAAAGTCCGGTTTTGTTCGTTTTATTTCTTGAATAATAGATGCGCCCTCTTCCTCTGAAAAAAAACCGTGATGCCGCCCTGCAATCGTCAAATTATGATACTTGTTTTGGATTTCTTCCACTGCCTTTTTGTTGGTTTCCTCATCTGTTCCTAAAAAAAGAAGCTCCAGCCAAATGAGTTGCCTTTGTCTAACAATCTAAGCAATAAATCATACCCCGTAACTCTTTCCGGTACGGGAGTGCCTTTTCGCTTGGACGCAATTACAATTTCGATTCCATCTGGAGTAATTAAATCTGCTTCTTTTACAATCGTTTGCAGCAGTTTATCGTTCTGGTGTGTAATTGCAATTTCGGGGTTAGCTGTTATTAGATGAAATAATCCGGTTTCACTATGCATACGGTCAGCGAGAAGCTGCACAGTTTCTTCTAGAGTTAATCTAGAAAAAGGTATTCCTAATATGTTTACAGTATCTTGCAAATTAATCACCTTCGATAGTTATTATATATGCATCTGTCTTCACTTGGCGCATTGTTCTGAATGTCCAAAAAGCTTCTCTATAATTTCAATTATTTGGCTAGATTTGTTATGTATATAGAAGTGATTTCCTTCAATCATGTGAAGGGTGCATAGCCTTGTCGTTAACCCCCCCCCATGATTTCAATTCCCTTCTTGTTACTATTATATCATTAGTTCCCCCAAATACTGTAATAGGACAATCTAATGGTTTTTCCGAGGTGTAGGAGTAGGTTTCACATATTGAGAAGCCGTTTCTAAGTTGGGGAATCCACACACTTTCATTATCTCATAAGTAATTATAATATTTCCCGACTCATCATTATCCAAATGCAATACCAGTCTATTAATTTTTGAGATTAAATTCAAATACTCTGTTTTACTTGTTCCTCGAATAGCCGCATAGCGGGGGATGCCTTGTAGGTCATACCCGACAAAAACAGCATTATGGTAAGGACGGCTTTCATAGAGCCTACCAGATGAAAGACAGAAATCTATGATGCTACGATCAATGCCTCGACTGGTCAAATAAGCAATGACACGCTGATTGCTGTCACTTCGCTCTGGAAGCTTAAATTCCTTACTAGAAGAAGTTTCGGTATCATGCTGAACACCCCTATGCGATCTTTCTATTGAAGCTGGTCCTGTTAACGCAAGCACGGCTTCTGGAAAGGTTAATTCCCTGACTTTAATGAGGTAGTCTAATGCGGAATGACCGCCAAATCCACGCGACCACCAAAACCATTTTCCATTGGAGATTTTCAGACTATCGTGGGTTCGAGTACAGTAGACGTTACGAGAGCAGCGAGCCAGTTCGTAAGGCTCGTACATCTGTAAATATGTCAGCAAATCAAGCTGCTTCACCTGTTCAATTTGCTCCTTACTTACATAGCTCATAGCGTCCCCCCTAAACTAATTTTGGACAAAAAAAAGACAGCCCTGCGGCTGTCATTTGATTGAATCGTCAACTTTTATAAGGTAAACAATTCATTTTAGATTATTGCTTCAATCCCTTTACTTCTTCAACCGATAAGCCAGTTGCCTCTGAAACGGTTTGCAAATCCACGCCTCTTTCCAAAAGACGAATCGCAATTTCTTTGCTTGTTTCTGCTCTGCCTTTTTCTTCGGCAAATTTTTGGGCACTTTCAATCAGGGATACTTCATCGCTCAAGGCCTTCATGCGAGCATCATAAGCCAAACGTGCCGCCGTATCCTGACTCAAAAACTCCAGCGTATCCATAGCTTTTTTCAGCATTGGCTCCTTCATCGTCAGCACCTCCCAATTGGATTGATCGACTCCCTTTAAAAACAATAGCCAGTTCACCAGTCCGCCTTCTTCAAGCTCTGCCGAATGCTCGCTCAGCTTGGTCAACTCCATAATGTGAATTTCAATGTCATCCACCAGTTTAATTCCGGTGCGATCCTCTCGCAAATGAAACACGCTATGGTAACGGTCATTAGGCAGACAGGAATAGTTCAGTATATTAATGGTCACGCATTTCTTTAAGGTATTGTAATTTCCGCCCTTAGGTATCTGATGGTAGTACATTTCAGACCAATAGAACAGTGTTCGTTTTTCCATATGGTATGGGTTAAACAGCTGCATTTCTATATTCAACAGCTCGCCCTTGGCTGTCTTCGCCTTAATGTCCATAATGGACTGCTTGTCATTCGGACTATCTGGCTCGGTGTACGGATTGAGTAGCACAATTTCAGTCAGTGGCGGTTCACCCGCCTCACGGAATGTACTGTTTAAAAAGGCCAGCAGCACATCCTTGTTATGCTCGCTGCCGAAGATTCGTTTAAAAATAACATCTACACGCGGATCAAGCAGTTCAAGCATGAGCATCTCACTCCATTCCTGATTATCTTCATTATACCATTTTATCCAGATGGATTGCATCTCCTCACCTGTTTTAAAGGGACATTACACAAGGCCTATTTTACGCAGATAGCTGTAGCAGTCAGCATATCCCTGTAAATAAATGGACTTTCGATCCGTCTGTTCAAGCTCATCACAGACTCTGGCTTTCCAGCAAAGCCTCAGCGTCTGATAGAGATAGGCATCGAAGGTGTTCTCGGTGACATAGCGAAAAATATGAACCTCACCGTTCTGATTGCCAGTCGAATAATTCGTCCACTACGCTGCTCCAAATCCCTCGGACGCCACGGAAAATCCAGATCATGAAGTGCGATCAACTTTGTCTGCACATTCGTACCCGCACCTAGCTTAGCGGTTGATCCAAGCAAAATCCGCACCTGTCCAACACGTACCTTGGCAAACAGCTCCTTTTTTTGCACATCCTTATTGGCTTGATGGATATAGACAATTTCCTCAGCCGGCACACCCTTTTTTATCAGCTTTCGCTTCAACTCATCATACACGTTGAATGTGCCATCTGTTTTGGGAGTAGACAGGTCGCAAAATACGAGCTGTGTGAGTCGCTCCTTCGAGCCGTCCAACCAATGCTGATAGACGTTGCTTACACAAGCGCTCACCTTGCTACTCTCATCATCAGGGAGTATGGGATTAGCCAATCGTTGGTCTAAAGCCAGCTTACGTCCATCATTGGTAATCTTGAGCATATTATCCTCGTGAGGCTCAACCTGCTTAGCACGAACCTTCTCTGCACGCTGTGGCAGCTCTGCTACGATGTTTTTTTTGATATTCACTTTGCGGTACAGCAGCATTGTGAAAATGCGCCTTCGGCACAGGAAGCTGGAGCATATCTGCTGTTTGAATGTCTGCCACTTCCTTAAACATACTCATCAGCTCAGGCAAATTATAAAAGCGAGCAAACCTTGTTTTCGCTCTATACCCCGTCCCCTCCGGTGCAAGTTGTCAAGGAGGGTTTTACTCAATTAGAAAAACAGAATTAATACCGAAGGAACAAGATTACCAGCCGAAAAAAATTATCGCTCATTATCGTGATTTCGTTCCCTCCGTTTTTGCCATTCTCCCAACAATTTTATAATCGTCTGCTCCATTTGCAAGGCTGTGTAATCCTTTTGGAAAAAACCTCCTTCCGAAATTTGATTTGCGCCTTTTGATTAGGCTTTTCCTGGGTCATAATGCCAAAAATCACATCCATATCTAGCTTGTCTGCCCCACTCAGCTTTTTCATTCGCTGTGCTTGAGAAAGCGAAGGCGTGCTATCCTCGCTTCTCATCGTCCCGAGCAGGTCTGTTTGTTCTTGTTTGGATAGGTACGACAGTTCTACAGCAGGGCTAACAGCTATTTCCCGTCGTCAACCATTTCAAGAATCGGAGGAATTAGCTCCGTTAATCGAATGTAACGCTGAACCTGGGTTGAGCTTGTACCAACCTCAGACGCAATCTTTTCAAGTGACTTCTGTCTAACTTGGTCACAGGTTAACGGCTCGGATAAATCGTTTCGCTGCCCCTGAGCTTTAATTGCGTCAAGCTTTAGCTTGTAAGCCCATGCTTTTTCGGATGGTGAAACATATTCTCGATGTAAATTGCTATCCACCAGTGCAATAATGGCTGCATTTCTGTCCATGCCACGAACAAAGGCTGGAACGATTGTAATCCCAGCCTTTTCACAAGCTACTCTATGACGATGCCCTGAAATAATTTCATAACCTCCCTTCTCTCTTGGTCGGACTGTGTTTACATACCCGAAAGGCTTACGGCAGCGATAGCTACGGAATGGCTGTGTTACTTAGCCTTACAGGGTTGTCTGCATGAAAAAAATTCTTCGAAGTGTCACTGGTAGACCTCTTCTACTAATCTATATCCTTCATAAGCAAGCTTATCAGTTTTGGCTTTTCCATCTTCAGAGTAAAAAACCCAATTAGTAATAAACCCGTATTTTTTACGATTGTTCTCCTGCTTTTTACGTTTATATTCTGAAGACATATTCCTCGAATCAGATTCAGTACCTAAGAAACTGTCAACCGAAGACATGATTGCAGAACCTGTGCTCTCGATGACTTCAAATTTAGTAACATCATCAACATATAACGGTAAAGACCCACAAAAAGCATCGTTTTTATCTTTTGAATACGGAAACTCTAATATTTCAAAACTATTAGGATCTGCCTTTAATACTCGATATACAGACCAATCATCACTTGCATAAATATACACATTGTTCTTATCCTTCGCATAACGATACCGACCTTTTTTACTAATAATCTGGAAAGTATCTGGATCTGACCCTTCTATTTTTGTAGATTTAAAATATATTCTATTGTTATCTCTTGCGAAATCATTGTATTTTAAAATTTTGAATTCGTCTTTACTTACATTGATTGGATTAACTCTTCTGCCAACGCTTTCATCATAGGAAACATAATTCCATGTTCCATTTTCATATACATATCCTGGTTTGATTATGATATAAATGCAGAACAATATAGTAAGACCACATACAACATTTCCAACAGCTACTAACGTCTTTTTCATAAACACCACTCAATTCTAATTAAGCTGTAAAATTTCAATGATCCCTTAATTATTTTCACTATTAACTCCGAAGATAGTTCAATCCTTGTATTCTACAAATCCAAGTTATTTAGCGATAACGTTCTTGTATATATGAAACTAGGAGGCGTAAGGAGCAGAGTAGCTGGGTGGCTACGCTGCTAGCCTTGCAGACTAGTCTTCTTTGAAACACTCCCAAATTCATCTATCTTCAAACCATGCTTTATCAATAAATTCGTTCCATTCAATTATTATTTTTTTGTATTTAATTATGCAGTAACCAAAATCAGCATTATATTTCAAAGAAGCCGAGCCATCAAATCTATGTACAAAATAATCTTCTGCTGCTTGCAATTCCTCATTTTTAAGAATTTCAAAATCTAATAATAGTTCACTTTCTAACATTACCCTCTTTTGAGCTGCTTCCTCAACAATAATGTGCTTCATCCCTTTTATTTGGGATGTATCATATAGTATGGACTCAATAATCTCATAGTCAATAAATCTAACTTTTGACTTCCCAGTATACATACTGAATCCTGTATGATTAAACGGATGAACCGATAATACGTCTATGTGTTCAAGCCATACGATCAAATTCTTATCTTCTATTGAAACTTCTTCAATTACACAATCATGCAAGGATACAAAATTCAAAGTGTTTTCTGATTTAAAGCTAAATTCAGACATAAAATCATTCACTTTCATTCATGTTCTACTGTATGTTTACACAAATTCTTATAACGTTAGCCTCAGTGATTCCACTTCCTCACTCATCACTTCTTGTGAGCCAAGGGCGAAGCCCGCAGCATAGAGAAGGTGCTATATGATGAATCGATCTTCTTGTATGACTTTCATACTCAATATATTTATATGTACTTTTTTTAGTCAGTTAAATCTAGGCATAATAACCTCCTTCTAACAAATAAGTAGTTGTCTCTTTATAATGTTTATAGATCTTACTGAATGCTCTGTTTGCCTTATGCTGATATTCTCCATCACTGAGGCATGGTCTAATTACTTTTACTACTTCCTTCATATCCGTATTACTTGGTATCTCGCCAGATAATAATTTTTCTAATTCTAATTGAAACATCCCTTCAAAGTTTTCAGAACAATCCCCGTACACATAAATTGCTTTATTATCATCCATTTTTAGTAACTTAAATAGGATACAAAATGCCATTGTACTAACACCCTTCAATCTTATTTATTATTTGCAGCCGATACTTCATATAACGTGCTTGTGTCTCCGAATCCTCAACACCTTAAGGCAGCAGCATCCCGCCACGAACCGACGTAGATATGGTATTAAGCGAGTTCGGCCACTTCCTATGTTCCCCTCATTCAATAATTCCTTGGCTTAGTAATTCACTTCTAGTCGCTGGCCTTAAAGAAACGTCCCCTCTTGATCCAATCTTATTTCCATTTTTACCGTTATATAAACAACCGCATGTTCTACATTCTTTTAATACTGTATTACTAATTGTATTTGTATAATATTGGAGTTCGCCTTGACATACATCACATGATTCTTCATACGACCTATTAAAAATAGCTAGACCCTCAACAATTGAAATGTACAATTTAAAATATTCTTTTACTTCTCGCTCTTTAACTATTTTCTCCACTCTCTTAAATGTATCTTTGATCATATCCTCTTAAAAAGCTAATTCGTTTGAATCTATTGACTCTAATGTGTGATTCCAGTTAGTTGTCCAATTTGGATGTGTATTTTTTATGTACTTTTCGATATAAACCCAAGAATCCTTAAATATATTTATAATAACCAGTGGAACAAAGTTACATCTTTGAGAAATAAGATCTAGAAATATTTCATTAACTTTATTTAGATGGCCATATATATTCATGACATCACCCTATTATTATTTTTTCTGATTTCACTTAACGTTCTTGTATTGATGAGCTCGTGAGGCTTAATGGAGTTAACTTTCATTCTTCATTTAGCTTTCATCTATCATCCATGAAAAATTTTTCGCAATTGCATTTGCAAGATCTGTAATCTTCTGTTCCAAAACATCATTGATACACCAAGGGACTGCTATTTCAATTAAATTTATTTCTTCAATTCCATCAAGTGAATAAAACGCATAGTTTCCTTGCGAATTCGCAGGGATACCATTAATTCTAATAACCGCTCCATCAATCTCCTTAAAATAGATTAAGTTCCTCTTCTTCGTGAATTGTAGAATAGTTACTAAGTACTCATCGAGTTGATTTGTTCTTATCTTCTTCGAATACAACCTATCAGAACAAATTGAAATAAAATCGTACAAAGTTTACCTCCCTTATATATCATGCGAAAGGATTGTTATATGTGTGGTACACGCCTCTATGAAATATAATTACCAAGGTTCTTTAACCCATCTTTCTCTCCGAGCTATTAATATTTCATTCTCCTGAAGATTCGAGAAAAATATTGCCTCTTCAATACTTTGATAATAATTCATATTGCCTTTATTTATTATGGCAGCATCAAACATCCATATATCATCCAAGTCATTTTGCATTAACGCTTCCCAAGGACGACCATCCCCTGCTTCATTAGTAAAATACACACCCGATTGATTAGGGAGATGTGAGAATGCAGTCATTACCTTCCAAATCACTGATCTAACTTCTTCTCTTAATACGTAATCGAAAGAACTTTGTACAATCTCCTCTGTCCAGAAAAGAAGGCTAACTTCAAGCCAGGATTGCTGCAATTCTTTGATGCTTTTTGAGGTCCAGCCCATAACAAAAGGGCGAATGTGTAAAAGTTGTCCAGCAACCAAAAGTTCTTTTGTTTCTTCTCCTTCACTCACATACATAGAGCCGTCCTCATCCATTTCCCACTCTAGTCCACGAAAAGCAGAAATTAGTTCAGCGTCTTTAATCCCGCATTCTTGTAATGCATTTATAAAGTTATGCATTATCTCTTTTATATTGGTTTGATCGCACTTAATATAGGTTTGGATTTGAGAATATTCAGGCACTTTATCCCTCATTTCATTATTGCGTGTATGTCACCTAAATACATGTTTACGAAATTATTTAATAATTCCATATTATGAAAATTAATGAACTTCGTAAATACCAACTCCTATATCGGCAAAAGAGTATATATTAAAATATAAAAAAACCGCGATTTAAGCGGTTTACAAGGTCTATATAAACTTACCATCAGTGACTCTTACTGTTGATCTTATTTATATACAATTAATATCAAATGCTTCCTACCCTAATCCCAATCCATATACGATTGAACACTTAGCTTTTCATTTCCGCAATCAGGACAGTCCAGTTGGACATCCTCTATCTGGTCAATAGGCTTTGACGGCATTAAAGCCGAGCAGCGCAGACAAGTATGTCGATTGGTGTAATCATCGCTGTCTGATTTGATGTGCAAATATACTTCATTTAACAAGTAATGACACGACTGACAAACATACAGGCCGTCAAAACATTCAAACGACGCTTCCTTGTCCGTCTGAATGAAATCTCTGATTCGTTGTCTACCGACGTCATCCTTGTACCATTCAAGAATGGAACTCAAACTACAATAGCTGAACCCGAATCCCATGTACATATTTTGGTTATAGGTGCAATGCCCGCAGCTTAATTGATATGCCACTCCCATTAGTTCAGCCTCCTTTATGCTGTTCTGCATTTTTTAAGACCACTTTCTGTTTGATTTACAACTTCCTGCGATTGTTCTTGTTCAGAAACGATCTAGTAAAATAAAATGAAAGTCCAACTGACAACAATAAAGCAATCAAGCTCTTTAAGTGATAATCGGAAATCATGGTTGAAACAAACGCATTAACAAATACTTGAATTATGATCAACAAGACGATAAAAACTGCAACCGCATACAGAACCCGTTTTGCTTTTATCACGATAGTGTTCCCCCTATATAAAACTACCAGTCGTGTAATTATAATTACCTATTCCATATTATGAGATTCGATAAACTTCGTAAATAACTAAACGCACATCATTTAACCACACAAAAAAAAACGCAAAATATGCGGCATGGGACGTCTATATGCTTGTCGTCTTATTCCTTCTTTATGTAAATATGATGCATTAGTTCTTAAAGGATAGTCCGTTATCCTGCAGAGCAGCCCTAAGCTTAGGCAAGGAGGCCGGCCCCATACCGTGAAACTGCAAAATTTCTTTTTCTGAATATGTGGCAAGCTGTTCTAGTGAGGTTATTCCATTGTGTTCCAATGCCCGCCGTGCTGGTGCCGAGAGCACAGCTAGAAAACCTTGTTCCGGTTTACGTTCTTGCTCACAGATCGGACAAGTTGGACAATCGCTGCTTTTCTGGTATTGGTGTCCTCGAAGACATGTCCGTATCGTTTTATTGGATGTCGTCATAATGATTTGCCGCCTTCCTTATACATATCCATTCATTCCCTCTAAAACTGATCATCATGACACTAGCTTAGCTGCAACTACCTACATATAGAAACGCATATGTGTTTTATGTTTTCTATAATACTCCATTCGATCTTCTAATTGTCCTGTATGCAACTCAAATTTATGCCCATCAGGGTCTTCAAAATAAATAGAGTTCAGATCCTGAGCGTCTCTGATTCTTCCTGTTAATAGCTTAACGTTTAATTTTTGTAACTTTTCTACCCAATTTTTATAATCCGCTTCTGTTATGGAAAAGGCAATATGCGTATACGACTCTTTCACTTCAATACGTGGTATGTGCGCTTCCTCATTTATTGCAATCCACAAGCCGTTCAAATTAAAATAGGCAAGTTTTCGACCTTGAACCAACAATTCAGCATCAAAAACTTGCTTATAAAATGAAATCGATTGATGTAAATTTGAAACCGAAAAACAAATATGATTAATTGGACCCAGTTTCATGTCTTTGTCCTTTCAGCGCAACGGTTGGCCATAACTTACACCCAGAATATACGATTTTTATCATGGTCTATAATTTCAAGTTGTTCTTCAAAGCTTTCATTCGGTTCTATGTCGTCTATAAAGTGCCATCTTTTTTTACTGTCTTTCCAATATACTTTCCATAATTCATTCTCTCTTCTTAATTGCGCAATATCATGTTGTACCCATTGTTCACTCCTAAAAGCAGGTCTTTCTTCTATGAGCGTTACGTTATTACCTCGAATTTTATAATTGATTTTGATTTGATTTTGCAAATGTTTAGGGATTTTGTCCTTCACATACCCATCCATAATTTTCTTCACCTTTGCTTTTGTAAATTCATCCATATGCTCTCTCCTCCAGCTAATAAAGGCTGTATAAGCTCGTCTGCTTCGTCATGCGACGGGCAGCACCGTGATCCGTCCTTATCCTTATCGTTTCATGCTGCAATTCCTTATATTTACCTATCCCACATAGTGTAACCTACCTATCAAACAGCTTCAACCTCTCATCAAAATAGCCCTTGTCCCATTAGACAAAGGCTATCCGAAATCCCACTATTCCAAACACTCGAAACTTACCACTGCTCAATCCTGAGCGTTGGGGAATGCAAGCGCACCTGTCTCTGCACAGCGCTCCCCCTAAGGCAGTAGCCGATGGCGATCAAACCAACTACACACTCATGCTCTCCAATATCCGCCAGTGACAAAATCTCCTTGCAATCGGAAAACGCTCCTGCCTCCCAATACATGCCAATGCCATGTGACCACCCCAATAACTGCACGTTGCGAACTTGACAGCAAGCCGCTGCATAGTCCTCACCAGCAATGTGATCGTCTTTTTCTCTGCGAGCAGCAACGATCAGTATTCCCGCTGCTCGCTCCATGATGCTGCCTAGTTCCGCACTACGCTCCTTGGCAATTGCCTTGACCAGTCGCTTCTGTACCGCGGCTGTCGCATAACGAAAGCTCCACGGTTCTCGATTGCGATGGTTAGGCGCCCAAACAGCGTCATCTAAAATCTCCATAATCAACTCTTGCGGAACAGGCTGCGCCGTATAATCTTGAATCGGTTGCGAATCTAGGATCATAGAACGAATCGTTGTCATTAGTTCGGCCATCCCTTTCCGTCAGCAGCGTAAATTTATGTTTCGCCCCTATCCGCGGCTTTGCTTTTGGAACTTTGTCGTACTCTCCCACATAACACAAGCAATGGAGGTGTTCCCCCGGCTGAAGCCCTAAGCCCTTACTTAAAGAAGGATGCTGTAACTTTTCATCCGTCCCCCAAACCATGCCTATACGCTGCTCCCATGCCAATAACGAAAAGGTATGCAGCAACGAGCTTACTGCTGCATCATTTCGCTTCCTCTGATCTATATCCACGTCGAAACGGGTAATAACCGCAAGCAGAGCTGGAATTTTCATAATTCGATTAATCATAAACTGACTTACTTTGTTCGGTACCCACTTGTACAATTTCTGCTCCGTATATATGCTCATAACAGCTTCTCCTGCCCTGCGCTTTCCTTCTGCACTTGTCGCCAGCAGAATACTTTAGCTATTTCTGTTTATTAAAACGAAAACTCTGATGCTGCTTATATGGACTGCTCGAATCTCACTTTTTTGGATGTAGTAAACCATCAAAAAAAAGCTAGGATATAATCATAGCAAAAAAATTTGGGTATTATCGGGGAAAGAAAGGATGCTGCTTCATATGAGACCTATCATGCATGCACAAAGAAATTGCGAGGATCAGCAAAAAATTAACCATTTCTTGAATCACACACGGACAGGCTTATTAGGCTTGTCTGATGGACTTCAACCGTATGTTATTCCCTTAAATTTTGTTTGGTGGAATTCATGCATCTATTTCCACGGTCTAAGCAGCGGAAGGAAAGTTTCTATTATTAAACAAAATAATGCAGCTTGTTTTACGATATTCGAAGAGTTTGGTACTGTGACTGACCCCGTGCCCGCTAAAACGGATACAGCCTACATGAGTGTAATGTTATTTGGAGATGTCGAAAAGGTAACGCAGCTAGAGGATGCAACAGCTGTTCTTCAACAATTCCTGAACAAGTATGTACCTGGTTTTTATGATCGGCCGTTATCCAAGGTTCATGTGGATAAATACCGGTCCTCTCTTGATAATCAAACCGTATCTGTATATCGTCTGCAACCTCACACCATAACAGCTAAACACAATCCGGTTAATGAGCAACATCTGTTTTACCCGGGAAAATCGGCTTCCCCTTCCAACTACTGATGCGTTATTAGTAAACAGGACTGTGCACGACAAAACAGGCTATCAGAGGCGCTAACCATATTGATAGCCTGTATAGTCACAAGAGTATGCTTAAAATCCAACCTACAGATTGCAGACGAGGCGCTCTGTATGGTAACATTCCAACTATTGGATGGTTTCAAATTTGCCCAATTCACATTAATTGAGCAATCCATAATTGGCATGCATGCATCGGAGGTCAGTCCATTGCTAAACATTAACCGTGATGATCGTCTGCCCATCTGGCAGCAATTACTTGATCAAGCGATCCATAACATTACGACCGGAAAGTGGCCGCCAGGCGAGCTCCTGCTCCCCACCCGCGAGCTTGCCCAATTAGTGGGCGTATCACGTTCAACGATCCAAATCGTATATGAAGAGTTGTACAGCCGAGGATTTACCGTCACTTCGCGTCGAGGCGGAACTAGAGTAAGTGAGTGGACGTATCATCCAATTTCCACCACAACTACTTCACCGCCAGGGCCGCTTCAACCGGAATTGCCTACCTTGAATACAACAGTTACACATTTGCAAAATTGGCTTCACGGCAAAGAAAAAACGGTTGCAGCTATCGATTTTAGCCCACACGAGCCTTATTTGGATGACCATTTCCATAAGCTCTGGCGGCAATCGTTTGTACAAGCCTCGGCTAAGTCTGATTTATCTCATTGGGCTTATGGCAGCGCCTACGGCTTTGAGCCGCTGCGTGAGCAAATCCAACGCTACCTATCCCTGACGAGGGGTGTGCACGTGCAAACAGACCAAATTTTGTTAACTTCAGGTGCTCAGCATAGCCTTGATCTGATTGCACAAGCGCTCTTGCAGGCAGGAGATACGATGTCGGTGGAAGATCCCGGCTTCCCGGCTTCCTGGATGGCAATGAAATATCGACACGTAGAGGTAAACCCCGTTCCCGTCGATGAGCATGGCCTCCAAGTAGAAGACATTGATCCGAAGTCCAAGCTTGTTTTTGTTACTCCTTCACATCAATGTGCGACAGGTGTCATTTTATCAGAACCGCGCAGGCAGCAATTGCTGCATATGGCCGCCCAACGTCCATTTTGGATTGTTGAAGATGATTACGACAGCGAATACCGCTACCGTGGTGATCCGCTTCCGACTTTATATAGCCAGTTGCCGCAGAACACGTTGTATTTGATGAGCTTTTCTAAAATGATTGCCCCCGGCATCCGTATATCTGCGATCGTCGGACCTCAAGCGGCCATTCGCCAAATGGCTCAAGTGCAGGAGCTTGTGTATCGGCACCTTCCGATTATGGAGCAAGTAACACTTGCCCATTTTATCGAGCACGGCCACTTTATACGCCATATGCGCAGAGTACGAAATGTTTATCGCCGCCGGCATGAAGCGATGACAAAAGCAATCAGCGCCGCTGGCCTCGGCCAGCGCTTCATGCTGAGCGGCGTGGAAACGGGGCTGCATATGCTGCTTGAAGCCGGAGAGGATGCAACTTTTGACGAAGAAGCATTAGCAATTCAAGCGCTCCAGCATGGGATTAAGGTGTATCCGCTTAGTATGTACTGCCTAGAAAGCAAACGTAAGGGATGGGTGCTGGGCTTTGCCAAAGTGAATGAGGCCGCTATTGAAGCAGGCATATATCGCCTCTCAAAGCTGCTGTTATAAACGATGACCTCTTATTGATTAAAGCCTGATGTCATCAGGCTTTTCGGTAGGTTTTATCTGACTTGGAAGTTAAATCAAACTGGGCATCTGCTATACTTGTTCTTGTTTATGATTTCTGATCAGCGTGATAAGAGCCCTTTGCAGCATAGTATTTTTTGCGAAACTGCCCGTGTATTAAGGTGTGGGCTGTCAAGCCTGCGACCAATCCCCAAAATGCGCCGCCGACCCCAAGCAAGGTGACATTGGCAGCTGTCGCCAAAAAAGTAATAAGTGCAGTCTCACGGCCTTTTGGATCAGCCAGCGCATTAGCCAAGCTGCCCCCTATA
Source organism: Paenibacillus taiwanensis DSM 18679 (assembly GCF_000425125.1). Lineage (GTDB taxonomy): Bacteria > Bacillota > Bacilli > Paenibacillales > Paenibacillaceae > Paenibacillus_B > Paenibacillus_B taiwanensis. Next base: position 320,479 of record NZ_AULE01000024.1, on the reverse strand, counting down.
GTACCAAGCAGCGCCAATCCTGCCAACGTTGCAATAAATGTAGCGGGAAGGATGAGGAACAGTGAAGCCAGCGTAACTCCAAATACCCCGACGATGATATAAAATAGACCACAGGCAATCCCCGCTAGGTAACGTTTGTTCGCATCTTCATGTGCGTCCTTTCCAGTACAAATCGCTGCCGTAATAGCCGCTACATTAAAAGCATGCGAACCGAATGGCGCTGCAAGCAGCGATCCCAGACCCGTTATAGTCAAAATGGGATTGGCGCTTGTCTGAAACCCGTCGTTACGAAGCACCAGCATCCCTGGCATATACTGTCCTGTCAACGTAATGATAAAAAGAGGTAATGCTACACCTAATAACGCGTGCAAAGAAAATTGTGGGACAACAAACATCGGCGAAGCAGCGGCCAGCTTAATAGTGCCGAAGTCAGCTTTCCCAGTCGTAATCAAATAAACGAGCCCGATCGCCAACATACCAATGATGGCATAACGTGATGTAAAACGCCGCAGCACCACATACACTGCAAACAATCCCACCACCAGCACAGGATCAACCTGTGCACCGCCGAATGCTGAGATGCCAAATTGAAGCAAAATACCTGCTAACAATCCAGAGGCAATGCCAGGCGGAATCATCCGTACGAAACGTTCAAACATGCCGGATAATCCCAATACGATAAACGCTAGCGCTGAGATCATATAAGCGCCAATTGCTTCTGCATATGGAGTTACCGCTAGCGCCGAGACAAGAAAAGCAACCCCGGGCGTTGACCACGCCGTAATAATGGGCGCTCGGTAGCGGTAGCTCAGCCATATTCCGGTAATTCCTACGCCAATCGATATGGACCAGATCCATGAAGCCGTCATTTCAGGGCTCAAACCTGCAACTTTTGCCGCCTGAAATACTAAAATAAATGTGCCGCCATAATTGACAATGACTGATATTAATGCTGCAATCGTAGTTGGTATCAAATCGCGGGCACGCAGCGATGGAAACGTTGAGTTCATATGTAATCTCCTGCCTCTCCTCTAGTCTTCATCATGTGCTTGTTCATTCCAGTAGTATCCGTCTGGGAGATAGCGCTGTCCAAACACGTTTGTCCCAACACGTATAATTGTGGCCCCTTCTTCAATAGCCACCCTAAAATCACCGGACATCCCCATCGAGAGCATATCCAACTCAACTCGTGCAATCTGCCTCTTTTTAATATCAGTTTGAATTTGCTTTAATAGCTGGAAGCAGTGTCGTGTCTCGTCATTGTTCGCGCCAAGCTTTCCGATCGTCATTAAACCTTTGATGTTTAGCGTTTCAAATTGGGACAATTGTTCGACCAGTTCCCATGCTGATTCCGGTGAAGCTCCAAATTTGCTTTCTTCGTATGACGTGTTAATTTGGACTAAAATATCGATAGTTTTGTTCTCTTTTAGTAGTTGCTGATGCAGCGCTTGGCCCAACCTCAAGCGGTCTACCGAGTGGATGAGCGTTACATACTTCACAACATCCTTAACCTTATTCGTTTGCAGGTGGCCAATAAAATGCCACTCCACCTGTTCATATTGCTGCATGAGTGGAAACTTGCTCCGCAACTCCTGCGCTTTATTTTCCCCAAACAAAGTTTCACCCGCTTGCATCGCCATTGTTAGTTTTTCAATGGGTACCGTTTTGGTCGCCAGCAACAATTTGACTTCTTCTGGCTGGCGTCCTGATGCTTGGCAAGCCAGTTTCATCTGTCGTCTGACCAGCTCGAGATTTTGTTTAATTAATTTCTCCATGCCCTTCCTTTTCCCCCTTTTTATTTGTCTGTTCTGTCTAGTGTCGGATTGTTAAACGAGCCGTGAATCGAAGCTTATATCCACCTGTTGCCTTATCAGATTGAATACCCTGCTAGTATAACAACAGTTGGATTGGTTATGTATATCCATAATGGTCATTATTAAGCAATCCATAATGGGATTGGAAACTTCATTTTTCGACTACGATAATTAAACATAAAAAAGACTGTTGAGACTATGCTCAACAGCCTATTTCACACAATCAATTGAAGTAATTTTCAAAGTACCATACTCCAAATGTAAATAAGATTCCTAGAATCAACAGTACCCCGTACAATGTTAGCAAAATAGTTAATAGTGCCTTCCCTATCCATTTTAGAGTTCGCATTTCATCTTCCCCTTCATATGTGAAATAGGTGAGCTGTGACCTTTGTTCGTACATATAGGATCTAACTTATCGATTAGCAAACCTTACATGAAGGCTGCTAGTGATCTAGCCTATTACATATCATTTTCTCCATTCTACGCGCTGTAACGATTATGGTTATGCTCTAGGAAGCTATGTACAATTGCCTTATTTGCCAATCACACCTCTTGCGAGGTTGGTTTTTATATAGATCAGGACATGAACCCCGACACCTCTCTCTCGAAGTTCAGGTCCCATTTCTTAATACCCTTGACAAACGTCTATCTCTACTATTCGCAAACAGACATTCGAAAGTTCCGGCGCAAGTGCAGTAAAAGTGGCCCCGCCAACGGTCTGATTTACAATTTGTAAAGTTTGAGCAACTGCACCTGTCCGAATCGTTACCGCAGCAGCAACACCTGCGTCACCCGCAACTAATATGCTGCAATCCTGACTATGAGGAATTTCGATATTATCTAGCAATAACGCCGTGCATACTTCGGCTGTAGTCCCTAGTGTAGGGATACCATTAGCGGAATAAATAATACGGTACGTTCGGTTAGCTGCAAGGATAACATCTGTGGAACCTGGTGTATGTGAAATGTCCGTACCATTAATGATTCGATTCGTATCAAGCGAGATAAGACCATTTTCGGCAACTACAATATCTGCCAGATTAGTAATAATGGCACTATTTGCTGGTAAGTCCACTCCCAATGCAACATCGAGATCACATAATAATAGGACTTCTGTATCTGTTACTTCATCTATCGTTTGCTGGACACCTGTATTAACGACAAGCAGGTCACTGATAGTTGAAGCTGGCGTTCCGCCTGGCAATGTTCCAACCGCTTGCTGTATAAGTTCTCCCTGCTCATTAATAATCTCAGCTAATTCTAATTCTTCCTGTGCAATCGTAAGTAATATATCTTCGTCCTGCTGAAGATGAATCGAATTAGGTGTCAAATTCGGCATATTAGAATCACTCATGCTATCCCCTCCCTTTCCTACTCTATAAATATAGTATGCTCAGAATAGAGAGAGGATTGGACACGCCATCTGATCTATTTCCAGGAAATAGAACCTAAATCTTCTCAAATAAGTAGATCGTATTTAGTGATCATTATATCCCTAATAAAGGAAATTACAATGCTCGATCATTCTCCATTGATTTCGTCATTCACAAAATCTTTGCATGCCGTTGACCTTCTGTTGATATACATACGGTAACGTTAGACGTAAAGAGATACCTCTCAGCACCGACCGCTTTTCAAGACAGAATAACGCCTTCTCTCCTCTGTCTCCCCACATTCGGTTCTGACCACCCACTTCAAGCAACACCTGTATACCTCACCAATACACCACCTTATGGAAAGGGGAATGACCCAATGAATCAAGTAGTACGTAAGCGCCCCGCACTGCTTATGCTTACTCTTGCTGTATCCCTCTTTATCTTGAGCCTTAGTCCTGTAGCAACTTCTGCAACTACGGCTTCACCACTACCTGCCACGCCTAACTATGAAGTGAAGCTGTTCCTCGATCCGAGCCTTGTGCTTGGTGCAGATTTCAACCTAAACAACACCGTACTTAACAAATTTGCAATGCCAAGCAGCAAAACTAAAATGAGTGTGCAGTACATGGACACAGATCAACTTCTGCTTGATGAGCAAGGCTGGAACGTAAGGGTCCGTAAAAAGGAAGGGTCCAAGGATAAGGAATTCGAACTCACCTATAAGAAACGTTATCCGATCACCAATGGGAATATTCAAGGTGCACTCGCTCAAGCTGCGCTCGATGGGTTTGATGCGAATGAAGATGATTATGAAGCACAGGTGGATTGGGGATACACTAAACAGACACTTAGCTTCAGCAACAATAAAAAGGTAAATAAGAGTGGATACAGCGGCATGGAGCTGCCTAACAAAGCAGATTCACGCACGTTGACGGTCAACAATGCACCTGGCAAGTTTAAAAACTGGACTTCAAGCAACTGGGGTACGACCCATCTTGCGGTCGCAGACAAATTCGGACCTGTTGATGCCAAACGTTGGACAGGAACATGGAACGGGAACAAACTGTACATTGAAGTATGGAAAATAATTAAAGAAAGTGGCGTCGGTTATGACTACGTGGTGGAAGCTTCTTTTAAGACAGACACACATGCTGAAGCCTCAACATTAAGAAGCCAACTCCAGCAAGAGCTGATCCAGCAAGGCTGGTTCCTGCCCATTGACGAGCTAAAGACGCAAATGATCCTTCATCGTTATTAATTTTTGCTACTAACGTTAATATAAAGGCACAGCCGCGAACCTCTTGTTCCAGGCTGTGTCTATTTATTGGGCGAGGAAAGAATAATAGCTGTATCTGATCTCGAATACTCGTGCTGCACAAAAAACCGAAGCGTTATCAGGCTAACGCTCCGGTTGGATAAGATAGATCATTTAGTTCATTCCATACAAATGTATATCCTCTTGCCGGCTTCCTCTATCACCTATTCAATCACTTGCGCCAGCTTCGTGAAGATTACACCCAAAGCATGTGCGCCCGCATCGGGATATCCCAGACTGCGTTCACCCACCGTTCCCGCTCTACCCATCCGGGCTACGATCGATTCCGTATGCTTAGCGCCTTGGACGGCTGCTTCCGCAGCTTTAACGGCAGCCAATTGGAGACTGTCGCCGTCTTCTGCACTGCGCCCCCATGCTTCTGCAAATGGAGCCAAGGCATCGATCAACGTCTTATCTCCTACAACAGCTCCACGTCCAAATGAACGTTCCCCTGTATCTTGAATGCCCTTCACTACAGCCGCCATCATACCAGCAAATTCAGCTACCGACAAGACGTTCTTGGCGCCAGCATATTTACTGGCAGCTCGGAATGCAGAACCCCAAATCGGGCCAGATGCACCCCCGCAGTGCTCCATAATGATCAGCGAGCAAGCATTCAGGAAGTCACCGATGTTTCCGGTGTGATATTGAGTGAGCTCCTTCCACTCTCGCTTCAACTGCTTAAATCCTTTAGCGACACTCATACCAAAGTCGCCGTCGCCTGCGTGCGAATCCAACTCGCAAAACGGGACTTCATTTTCAATAATAATCTCACTCATCTTGTCTGTCAGGAAAATCAGATTGTTAAGCGTGAACATATCGTGTTCTGTTTTGGCATACTTCTGATCCGTTTCACAGCGGTAGGACACGTCTTCCTTCTCTTCTGTGCTCGTATACACTTCTGCTACACGTGGTGGGGTGAACGGACCCGAAATTTGCAGCGCCGGCGTACTGCAGCTAGCCGCCAAATAATGTTTAAGCTGTTCATCTAGTCGAATAATTGACACCGATGCGCCCGCCATATCGATGCTAGTCATGTAGTTACCAACAAACATGTTTACGATGCTCACATCGTGTTGGTTTATCTCTTTAACAACCGCGTTAGCTAGTAAATACAATTCTTGCAGCGGTGATCCACCAAAGCCGTTAACTAATACTGCGATCTCTGAACCGTCGTTAATATTCATGTCACGGAATAGATCGGTTACCATCTTCTTGGCTAATTGATTCGCAGATACATTTTGCTCTCTGCGAATGCCTGGCTCGCCATGAATACCGACACCATATTCGATCTCATTGTCGTTTAGTTCGAATGTTGGTGTTCCTTTGGCGGGAACGGTGCACGAAGTCAATGCAAATCCGATACTACGTGTATGATCGATGGCGCGCTGTGCAATTTCCTTCACTTCTGCTAAAGTTTTGCCTTCTTCAGCGGCTGCACCAGCAATCTTATGCACAAGCACAGTTCCTGCAACACCTCTTCGACCAACGGTATACAGGCTGTCCTCTACTGCAATGTCATCATCCACTTTTACATAATCTACGTCGATGCCATCCTCACTTGCAAGATGCGCCGCATTTTTGAAGTTCATTATGTCGCCGCTGTAATTTTTAATGATAAGCAAAGTGCCTTGTTGACTAGCAGATGCTTTGATCGCTTGATAAACCTGAATCTGAGAAGGCGAAGCAAACACATCGCCGCAAACCGCAACATCTAGCATCCCTGTTCCAACAAATCCGGCATGTGCAGGTTCATGTCCACTGCCCCCACCGCTAATTAACGTCACTTTGTTACGATTGATTTCTTTTTTTTGAACAATTTTATATTTACTGTTAAATGTTAGTTCCGGATGTGCAAGCACAAGTCCACTACACATTTCCCGTACCAGTGTTTCCGGCTGATTAATAATTTTTTTCAAAGCACTCACCCTTTTAGTTTAAATTGCTGCCCTAGCTGATCTGCGACCCGAATTGCTGCCACTACTTGATCTTCATTAACCGGGAACGGCATAGAATGAATCGATTCTTCCGGTATGCAAGCTTTGCGGGCTACTTCACGCAGCTCGTCGTCTGTTACACTTGTCACGCCGATATCTGCAAGGCAGATCGGCAAGCCAACACTAAGACAAAATTGCAGCACTTGATTTATTTCCGCTGATGTCGCATTTTCAAGTACCAGTTGTACCAATGTCGTAAATGCGACTTTTTCTCCATGATAATACGAGTGGGTACCTTCAAGCGAAGTTAACCCGTTGTGAATAGCATGCGCAGCCGCCAGGCCACCACTCTCAAACCCTAAACCGGACAACAAAATATTCGTCTCGATAATATTTTCAAGCGCAGGTGTTACTAAGTTGGCATCACAGGCAATTTTCGCTTTAGCACCATCTTCCAACAGTGTCTCATAACACAGCTTGGCAAGGGCAAAAGCTGCCTTCGTTCCCTTCGCAGGACCTACTCCAGTGCTCGAACCACACGGCAGTCCTGCATTTACGTTTGAGTAAGAATGAGCCGTTGCTCGAGCCTCAAAGTATGTGGACAACGCATCACCCATACCAGCTACGAGAAAGCGTGTTGGCGCATTGGCGATTACAGTCGTATCAATCATAACGACACTTGGGCTTTGTTTGAAATAAGCATAATCGTCAAATTCACCTTCTGGAGAATACAAAACTGCCGAGTGACTTGTCGGTGCATCCGTCGCTGCAATTGTAGGTACGATAATTAACGCCTCGCCAGCGGCGACACATTTTGCTGTATCAATCGCTTTACCTCCGCCTAGACCTATCGTACAAGCGCAGTTATGCTCCTTTGCAAGCTGCTGCAAACGCTTAACTTCCTGACGTGAGCACTCCCCATTGAAACCGCTCTCAACAATAGTAACATGATAAGTATTCTTTGTATGTTCAAGCTGCTGCTTTACACGTTGTACATCATCAGCATGTGCAATTAGTAAGGCTGAATGACCAAACGTTTTGATGAAGTACCCTAAGTTTAATAGCTCATTTTCACCTTGTACATATTTGGCTGGACTTATAAACGCTTTTCTCATGTGCGTCATCCTCCTCTGTGTTCTTGTATCTCCATTATAGGGACGATGTAAGGGGATAGCATGGGACTATTCCTGCAAAATAAAGCGTTATTCCATCGTATTATTTTATCCTTATTTGACAAAATGGTACTATCTTGTCCTCTAATCCGATTATTATGTTATAATGACACGACTCGCGCTAAAGGAGCAAACGACTATGAGTTCTCATTTTCATCTGGATCATATTATAGATATGGAAAAGTGGCAAAAACTGCAAGATTCGCTATCCTTAGTTACCAAAATGGCCATCATTACAACCGACTATAAAGGCGTGCCTGTTACCGCGCACAGCCACTGCCAAAGCTTCTGTCAGGCCGTCCGCAAAGATGAAGCATTATCACCATACTGCCAAAAATGTGATGCTCGTGGCGGCTTGGAGGCGGTGCGACTCAATAAGCCCTATATTTATCTCTGTCATTTTAACATCGTTGATATAGCGATCCCGATTATAATCAACAATCAATATATGGGTGCCATTATGGCAGGCCAAGTAAAGCTGCGGGACAACCCGATGGAGTTAGAACAAATCGTGAACCGACCCACAAATGCCGATTCCCATCACAAATTTCGCAGTCTCGAACAAGATTACAGTTCACTCCCCTTACTGAGCTATGACGAAGTGAGCACGATATCGGAAATGCTGTACCATCTTTGCAATTACATTGTCGAAGAAGCCGTTCTAAAAAATTCAACCATTGAAATGTACCGGCAAACGTTACTCAACGACACGCCTTTAGCCGATTCATTAGCTGGACATTCGTATCGCAGCATCGTTACGATCAAAAATGAACTGGAGCATACTTTAATTGACAGTCAGATTGCGAAATTGTCGCTGCAACAAAAAAAATCCAGCAATGTGATGCTGCAACCGGCGTTTGATTATATGTACACGCACAAAAATGAAAACGTAAAGCTGACGGATATGGCCGCACTTTGCCATGTCAGCGCCAGCTATTTTAGTCGCATGTTTACGAAGGAGACTGGAGAAAATTTTTCGGTGTTTGTGCCAAGATTAAAGATGGAGTGGGCCAAACATATACTAGAGACTACAGATTTGCCCATATCGCAAATTAGCAATGAATTGGGGTTCAGCGAACCTAGCTACTTTATTAAAACGTTTAAAAAGTTTGAGCGTATAACCCCTTCTCGGTATCGCCAAGTTTATAAACGTTAGCGATAATATGTGAAATTTAAATATTTTAAGATCAAATCGCTCACTTACTCGTCCACATTTATAGTATAATTAACCAGGCATGATGACATACTATCATGTGGACATGCTGTCATTACCAGAATGAAGGAAACAAACAAAGGAGCGATGTAGATGTCAGTAGATGTGTATATTAATTTTAATGGAAACTGTCGGGAGGCCGTCACATTTTATGCAGATGTGTTTGAGACGGAGCAACCTCAATTTATGACCTTCGGTGAGGCACCTCAGAACCCAGAATACCCGCTCCCGGAAGCAGCTAAGCATCTTATCATGCATACAAGACTCTCCATCAGCGGAAGCAATGTCATGTTCTCCGACGTTTTTCCGGATATGCCCTTTGTTGAAGGAAACAATATAAGTCTTGCACTTGTCTCGCAAGAAGAAGAAAAGCTAAGAGCTTATTTTAACAAGTTAAAGGAAGGCGGTTCTGTAAGAATGGAACTGCAAGAAACGTTTTGGAGTAAATGTTACGGCAGTGTAGTCGACAAATATGGCATCGAATGGCAAGTAAACTGTATGAGCGAAGAAGATTGCGGGTAACCCAAATAAATGAACGACAAGGATATGGACGATCTCACAAGAGGTCATCTATATCCTTTTTATGTTGGCGCTGTTTGCAGCGAAAGCGACGAGGGATCATACGAATCATACGGCAACAGGTATCCGATGTATGGCTTAACAAATCTCCTATTGCATAGTTAAAAGAGAAGTGCTAAACTCATCTTAAACAACGTTTTAAACATTGTTTAAATTACATAAAGGAGGCTTTTTATGGTCCAATCCGATCCTAGCAACGATACAAAAGCCAAAATATTGGCGACCGCTCTCGACATGATCAAGGAGGACGGCTTCGAAAGCATCACAATCCGCAAAATCGCGGCAAGGTCTGATACAAACATTTCACTCGTTAATTATTACTTTGGCTCGAAGGATAAGCTTATTAATGAAGTAATCAAGCATTTGTTATCGGGATTTCAAGAGTCGTTTGAATTACTGGACGATTTGTCTATGGCACCTTCGCAACGACTCAAGTCGTTTCTGCTCCATTATGTACAAGTTATTCAACAGTATCCGGAACTTGTAGCTCGCACAATTGCTATGGGCACCAGAATGTTTACCTCACAGGTGGAATATGGCGAGTTTCTACAGGCTACCGGCTTTGACAAAGTACAGCATGTGTTGTCTGAAATGACGGATGAACGACAGCCTGACCAACTCATGACGATGCTGATGCAAGTGTTTGGTGCCATTTTTTTGCCCGCACTCATGCGGCCTATTCTGGAAGGCGGAGCTGGCGTGAAGATGGGGGCAACTGAGCAGCAGATTGATTTGTTGTTTGAACGCTATTTTAACAACCACAATCACTAGGCGTAGAGGAGAGAGTTACGATGAACTTCTTGCGAAAATACTGGTCTGATCTAGGTATGCTTATCGGCGTTATCGTATGTGTGAGCTTGGGTGTATACGGCAATAGCATGTCTGAATTAAGCATTTTGTTGTGGCTCAGCTTTGTAGCTATTCTTGTGCATCAATATGAAGAGTATCGTTGGCCAGGTTACTTTGCAGGGCTATTTAATGTCGTTATTTTTAAGAGTGACCGTCCAGATCGATATCCGCTTAATACCCAATCTGCCATGATCATTAATTTGATTATTGCTTACGTATTCTATCTTCTGCCCGTCTTTTTTCCTAACGTCATTTGGCTTGCACTTGCTCCTATCTTCATGGGATTTTTCCAATTTATATGGCATGGCATCTTCGCCAATATGAAAACCAAAACCATCTATAATCCAGGCTTATTTGCAGTTGTTACACTTCATTTACCCATTGGTGGATGGTATATCTATCATATCGTGACCTATCAGCTAGTAAATACGCTGGATTGGATTCTCGGCACCATATACTTTTTTGTAGCAGTCTATATTTTGATTATTAAAGGTAACATGTGGTTAAAAGATAAAAACTCACAGCACAGCTTTTCTGATAAGCAGTTAGGCCCGTACAAGTCTAAAACCATATAAGTTTCAGGAAAGTAACCTTGCCAGTATATTTCATGTCGAAGGGACATTGCCACCGTCGATAGAGCGATGCTCCTTTGACATGCAAGGTTTTATTTTGAAGACCGAATTCCCATTAAATTTATGAACAATTTAGTTCTAATCCGTAATCCGCTTTGCGTATACGTATTATTGCAGTCCAATGAAGGCTGTTCATTATTTAGAGCCGCAAAGTTTATACGTTATCAATTAATAAAAATGATGATGTATTAAATTTTGTTAAAATCTTTAGTTCACACAACGTTCACAATTTGAGATATGATAAGGACAAGTCATCTTCCCTCTTCCAACTTCATCCGTTATGAACACCACTCCAGTTATCTGTTATCAACTAGTCATTTCCCAGCTGATTTATCGACAACACACCTAATGTTTTCGATCTCACCTCGTATATGAGCTCATATGAGTTTATATAAATCTAGTCCTAGAAAGGAGTGTTCCTTGCCGCTTGAAGATCATAATGTTATCGCTTTAATAACACATGTATGGAAAGGAGGTTATAACGTCCATTTTCTGAAGCTCATTATCGAATTTTATAGATTGTCATTTTCCCAAATCTGAGGAGGTTAATGATATGAATCAACTTCGATTGTCGAACCAAGTGATGACCAAGCTATTGATGGCGTGTGGCGTGATGTTTATTGCTGCTATATGTATGGTACTTTTTTCAGATAAAGCATTTGGGCACGGATATATAGAGGGGCCAGCCAGTCGTGCCGCTTTATGTAAATTAGGTCAGAACACAGATTGCGGCGCTATCATTTATGAACCACAAAGCTTGGAAGCCCCTAAAGGCTTCCCTAACGCAGGCCCTGCGGACGGGAAGATTGCAAGCGCTAACGGTGCATTCCCTAAGCTAGATGAGCAATCTGCTACACGTTGGACGAAAGTGAACATTAGCGGTGGCCAGACTACTTTTAATTGGAAGCTGACAGCTGCTCATGCCACAACGAGTTGGAAATACTATATTACAAAGCCTAATTGGAACCCTAATTCAGCACTTACGCGCGCTTCCTTTGACCTTACCCCGTTCTGCTCTGTTAATTATGGCGGCGCACGACCTCCATTTACGTATTCCGATACGTGCAACGTGCCTACAGATCGTTCTGGCTATCATGTCATCTTAGCTGTGTGGGAAATCGCGGATACAGGAAATGCGTTTTATAATGTCATTGATGTGAACTTTGGCGGCAGCAACCCTACTGATCCCCAAGCACCAACTGCTCCCTCTGCTCTTAACTCTACTGCCATCACATCAACTTCAGTATCATTGGCTTGGAACGCGTCTACCGATAATGTAGGCGTAACAGGATACTACATCTATAACGGCAGTACCCTTGTTGCTGCTGTGACTGGATCGACATTAAACTACACCGTAACCGGACTTATTTCCAACACCGCTTATACGTTCTCTGTCAAAGCCTTTGATGCGGCTGGCAACATATCGGCTGCAAGCAATGCCATTACTGTCACTACGCCACCCGTTCCAGTAGATACGCAAGCACCAACTGTGCCAACCGGCTTACACGTGATGGGCACACCAACGTCTACTAGTGTATCGTTAATGTGGAGTGCATCTACTGACAATGTTGGCGTAGCAGGTTACCGTGTATATCAAGGAACCACCTTAGTGGGGACTGTATCCGGCGCAACAACGACTAGTTACGTCGTGACAGGTTTAAGCGCCAACACGACTTACACGTTTACGGTGCGTGCATTTGACGCAGCTAATAACGTATCCGCAGACAGCAATGCCATTAGCGCTACAACTGCCGCTACACCTACTGTTCCTGCGTGGGCACCTAATACGACATATACCGTCGGCACAAAAGTTAGCTACAATGGTAACGTATATGAGTGCCGTCAGCCGCACACTTCATTACTTGGTTGGGAACCAAGCAATGTACCTGCTTTGTGGCAGCTGAAATAAATTCATTATTTTGACCCCATCCACAATAATACGCTAGGGGCATAGCCCCTAGCGTATTATTGATTAGGCATTGCATATATATCCAGCTTTGCACCCGTCTTGAAATCAAAAAAATGATAAAAATATCGGCTAATACCATTTTCATCCGGACGTCGTACCTGAGCCTGCCATACAAATGTTTGTTCGCCCTTATCGTTAGCTTTCACGCCAGGAATAACACGTTCAAGATGAATGCCTGCATATTCCGTCTGAAGCATTTCCGTAATTTGCGCCTTCGAGACACCATCTGCTGCCTTCATCACCGTTACAGGGTCTGTATCCTTAGCACCTACCCATACCATCTGTATAGCATCGGTTTGGTCTTTTCCTGTTACGATATAATAAACGTTATCCCATATGGACTTGTCTATATGGATAATTTCTTTCAGTGCAATGGCTTTATGGGCACGCTGAATGATCTCTGCTTCTTTCGTATGCTCAATATCGGTTACCGACATCAAATATCGAACAGTTAAAAATCCTACCAACACTATGACAAAAGATACGGCTAATATCCACAACCTCATCCGGCTGTGCCGCCTCGCTCGAGTTCTGGCCATCTTCGCCTCCTACGTCTATCGGCTAAGCAAGCCTTCAAAGCATTGCGAAGCTTCATAACGAATTTGTTCTTCATCAAGCGTTGTGCAATTGCCATCCTTGACCACTTGTTTGCCGTCTACCCATACATGCTTAACGTCTTGCCCTGATGCGGAATACACCATGTGTGATACGAGATCGGTATGTGGCAGTAAATGCGGCTGATCTATGTTCACTGCCACAAAATCGGCCTTCATGCCCACTTCCAGGAGTCCGACATCGTGCAGGCCAATCATACGCGCCCCGTTAATAGTAGCCATCCGCATCGCCTCAGCAGCAGGAACCGCTGTTGGATCACCTGACACTCCTTTATGGATCATAGCGGCTAACCGCATTTCCTGAAACATATCCAGGTTGTTGTTGCTTGCCGCACCGTCTGTACCAAGTGAAACATTAACACCGGCACGTTGAAGATCTACTACTCTTGCAATGCCGCTCGCCAGCTTCAAGTTGCTAGCAGGGTTATGAGATACACCAACACGATGACGTGCAAGCACTTCAATTTCTTCATCTGTTAAATGAACACCATGAGCTACAAAGGATGGGCGGCTAAAGAAGCCCAACTTCTCAAGGTGAGCTACAGGGCGCAGACCGTAATCTTTAACGTTTTGCTCTACCTCTGCACGAGTTTCGGACATATGAGTATGCAGCATCAGATCCATATCATGTGCGGCCTGCACAAACTTCTCAATGAAGGCTGGCGGACACGTATAAGGAGCATGCGGAGCTAGCATTGTCGTAATACGACCTTCTGCCTGACCATTCCAATCTTGCGCAAATAGGACCGCTTCCTTCAACTTCATCTGCTGTACTTCGTCACTGCACAAGCCGATAGCTCCACGCATTAGTGCTGCACGAATTCCGGCCTGCTCACTTACCTTTGCTACTTCATTCATATGATCGTACATATCTACAAAAGTAGTCGTACCACCCTTTAACATTTCAAGCACTGCCAAGGAAGTCCCCCAGTATACATCCTGATCCGTAAACTTGCCTTCCATTGGCCACATTTTCTCTTCCAGCCATCTTTGGAGTACCATATCGTCTCCATAACCACGAAGCAGCGTCATAGCAGCATGCCCATGTGTATTAACAAGACCAGGCATAAAAAATAGCCCGTTACCATCCAAAATCTGTGCATCAGCTTGATGATATTGTTCAGGCAAATCTGCGCCAATATGCTTGATTCGACCATCTTCAACTACCATGTAGCCTTTGAGGGTTGAACTAGTCGCATCAGGCTGCAATTGTGCAAATAAACCGTTACGTACGATTAATGTTGTCGTCATGTGTCACTAGGTCCTTTCCTTCTTCATCATCTTGTAAATAATACGCTAGACTAAACAGGTCCGTCGTGAAGTCTGCCGTATGCACACGGATATGCGCTGGAACTTTTAAAATGACAGGTGCAAAGTTCAAAATCGCCTCCACACCTGCTTCAACGAACTGATCTGCAACTTGCTGTGCTTCCAATGCGGGTACCGTAATAATCCCGATGCGAATGCGATTGTTGATCACAGTAGATTGTAACTCTTCCATTGGTTGAACACGTAAATTGTTAATCGTCGTATTTATTTTAGACGGCTGCGCATCAAATACGGCTACAATTTTCATATTATCATTTAAATATACGGTGTAATTACATAAGGCATGACCGAGCTTACCAGCACCAACCAAACCTACGTGCACTTTCTGATCCAGCTTTAAAATATGTTTAATTTGCTCAATCAGGTAAGACACATCATAACCGATCCCTTTTCGTCCGAAATCACCAAAATAAGCTAAATCTTTACGAATCTGGGCTGGATTTAAATCCAGCTTCTGCCCAAGATCCTGCGAGGATACCGTTAGCACCTCACGTTGCTTTAATTCCAACAGGTGACGCAGGTAAATCGGTAGTCGACGAACGACTGCTTCTGATATTTTTAACGTCTTCATCGATAGAGCCCCCTCTCAATAGTTGAAATCCAGTTGTAGAGTTCTTAGCTGTTATTGTTTATCGTTTCATTATCTACTAACCATGTCTCAATCCGAGGCACTAGTTGGTCGGTCGCCATATGTTCCATCTTCGGACCTGGCAGCGAGTATAAGAAGTGCTTGCCATAACTCGTCTCAATAACACGCGTATCATAAATGATAACGATTCCTTTGTCCTTCGTCGTACGTACCAAGCGCCCGAATCCCTGCTTAAATCGAATGACGGCTTGTGGTATGGACAACTTGCGAAACGGGTTTTGCTTTTGTCTTTTCAGGCGATCTGATTTCGCTTCTACAAGCGGATGATTCGGCGGCTGGAAAGGCAAACGAACAATAGCAAGGCAAGTTAGTGCATCACCTGGAATATCTACACCTTCCCAGAAGCTGCTTGTACCCAGCAGCACTGAAGACGTCTGTTCTTGAAATCTTCTGGTCAGCTTACTCCGGTTGCCACTATCCATCCCTTGTCCTAACACTTGAATGCCGTGTGGAGCTAGCGAATCTTTGAGCTGTTCATACACATCCTTGAGCATACGGTAAGATGTAAACAGTACGAGCATGCGTCCACGAGTGACTTTAGCAATATCGCCAATCGATTGAGCCAGCTTACTGTTAAATAACGGGTCTCCTGAACCTTTAACAGTCGGGAAATCACGTGGAATTACGACTAGCGCTTGCTCGCGATAATTAAATGGAGAAGGTAAAATTACGCTATGCAGCCTGCCATCTCGTGCAGCTTCCTTCAAACCAATTTGTTCTTCCACGAACTGGAATGATTTATCAACAGATAATGTTGCCGATGTCAAAATAATACTTTTCTTCGGTTCAAAGAAATAACGGTTTAACGCTTCACTTACATCAACTGGCACGCCATACATCTGCATCGATTTATGACGGTACTGCATGTTGCCTTCCATCCAATAGACGGTATCAGGCTCCGTGCCCTTCATAAACTGTCTAAATTCATCTCTCACTTCAGCTAAATCTTTAAACAGCCCCGTAACGTCAACAACAACGGCTTGCAGTTCTTCATCATCTACATCTTTCCATTCGTTGACCAGCTTCTCGCCCGTTCGTACGATGTCACTTAATCGTACATGCACATCTTCCTCCAGCTCAATGACGCTGCTCCACGACTCCGGACGTGATTGTGATTGCAGTCTCAGCACGGATTGTCCTGCCTCTGCCTGGCCCGCTTCAGGAGGAGGCATCAGTTGGAACAAGGCATCATTCATCCGATCCCACACTTCTCGTACATCAGCAAGCTGTGTGAGCAGCTTCTCAATCCCGTCAGCCCAAACCATCGCTTTCTCGTTGCCAGAAAGACGCAAACGCATCTGTAAAAGAATGAGCGCCCCATTCTTGCTGTCTTTGAACAAACGAATTAATGGATGAATTAGTGAAAAGTATTGCAAGTGCAGACCCAAGTGCTTCCCTGCCGTCTCTTCAAAATGATGTGCTTCATCAATGACCAGGTGTTCATAGGCAGGCAAGAGTCTATGTTCTGCGATCACGTCCGTGAACAATAACGAGTGATTCGTAATAATAATGTCCGACATGTTCGCATCATTTTTAGCCCGATGATAGAAACACCTTCTGAACCAAGGACAAGCCCGGTTCAGGCATGAATCACTATCACTCGCCACAGTATCCCAGAATTCCGGCCCCTTCTGGATCAGATGCAGCTCCTCATCATCGCCATGCTCCGTCTGGCTTAACCAGACGATCATCTGTGCCGCTGTCAAAATATCGTCCTTGACGTGCACAAACTCTTTATAGTTTATTTTATGTTCAAATTTTCTCAAACACAAATAGTGGCTGCGCCCTTTAAGAATCGTCGCTTTAAATGGAACAGGCAATATCTGCTCCAGAAGCGGTAAATCGCGCTGTCTTAATTGCTCCTGCAAATTGATCGTGTGTGTGCTAACAATCACTTTCTTATCGTACTTCACACTATAATAAATGGAAGGCAGCAAGTAGCCGAGCGACTTACCTGTCCCGGTTCCGGCTTCAATTAACAGATGTCGATCATGATCCAGACTGTCCATTACCTCTTGGAACATCTGTTCTTGAGCCTCGCGTGGCTCGTAATGACTTAATTTTTGTTTCAAATTAGACTTCACTTCGTCCAGAAACTGTGTAAATGAGCTTCCTTCCAAAGCAGGCTGATCCATACCTTCACGTGGTGGAAGCACATGTGTCCACTCCCCCAGCTTAAATGCAAGCTGGCGATAAGCCGATACGTCCCCTTCGTCGCTGAGCCGAGCCGCATCTTGCTCACGTTCAACTAACTTCGTATATAAGAGCCAGCCAAGATCTTTCTCGTCGGAGCCAAACAAGTCCACAATCCGCTGAAGCGTTAGCAGAGGCAAATCATCTATAGCCTGTAAACAACGAACAAAAATATCCGCTGTTGCAAGCGCATCGCTGTCTGCTTGATGAGGACGTTCATGTGTAATATTAAATGCTTGAGCAACCGATCCTAACTGATATGAAGTCAAGGAAGGAAATAAAATGCGCAGCAATTCTATCGTATCGAGGATTCTACCCGTAAAAGGCAAGTAACCTGTATGTTCTAGCGCTTGTCTTAAATATTGATAGTCAAAAGCAACATGATGTCCAACAAGCACAACATCATTTAACAACGGTACCATTCCCGTCATCGCTTCATCCAGATCAGGTGCATCTTGCACCATCTCTTCGCTAATGCCCGTTAATTGTGTAATAAATGCGGGTATCGGGATTGTAGGTTTCACAAGAGTATGGTATTCCTGTTCTACCTGCAAATTAGCTCCGAGAATAACGAGTCCAATTTGGATAATTTCATCTCCCGGTTGATTACCCGTCGTCTCAAAATCCAATACGGCAAATCTCATCCCTAACAATTCCTCTCACCATTTCTGTTTTAAGAATAACAGATGTTCCGTCGTTTGAAAATGAGGAGAGGGCAACATCTACGAAAAGATGTTCCCCTCTCCCTGTGTATGATGCTGTTCTGAGCGAACGTTTGAGTACAGCTATACGCGTCATTTTATCGTTACGACATGTACGCCATCCGCTTCTCTCCAAATTGAAGTACGCCGTCGTTATGAATGCATACCTTCAAATTGGCAATTGGCTCCGGAATTGACGGATCAGCAAAATGCGCCTTCTGAAAATAATGTTGTGCCTTTTCAGTATTACGATGGAGCGCTTGTATACAGCCAAGAGCATTATATGCCAGCGCTTTAAGCTTTGCATCTTCCGTCAAGGGAATTATAAAATGAAAATGACGGCAAGCCTCTTGATTGCGACCGAGATGCAAATACGAAATGCCCAAATATACACGTGCTAACAATTTGTCCGGATGTCGGGAAATCGCTTGTTCCAGATGTCGGGAAGCTTGTTCATACATTCGAAGCGTAAAGTAACCTTGCCCATACTGTAGTGGATCATTGTAATCCGGCAGCTCATACTCCGCGCCTGATGGATTCTGATTCGACACTGCGGCTGGTACGTGATTACTTGTGCTCCGCTCAGTTCGAACAAGAGCCAGCTTTTCTTCAAAACGGAGCCATTCCTCGACTATGTGGTCACTCATGGAACGCAGCAAAGACATCTGATGTTCCAGTTCCTGCTTTGTTGCTCCTTCTGCTGAGGGGTACTGCTGAATAATCTCATCCAGCAGTTCATTCATCGTCGCGAACATGTGCTGCAACACAACTTCATCCCACCTTTACAATGTGATGCTGTGCATGATTGTACGGCTCATGTTCATTGTGTGTTAATCACGGATGTTTCATGCGATGCCCCAACGATCCAACAGCTTTACCGGTACTTGCTCGTTAAGAACCTGAATACTAACGGATAGTCGCGTGTACTTCAACATGAGCAAGCTCCACAGGCTGGTTACGATCATCAACAAATACAACTTTAGGCTGATATTGACGTGCCTCCTCATCATTCATCCCCGCATAAGAAATAATAATGACATTATCACCAGGTTGAACGAGTCGGGCAGCCGCGCCATTCAGACAGATTACGCCAGAATGACGTTTACCTGTAATTACATACGTTTCCAGACGAGCACCATTGTTATTATTGACGATCTGAACTTTTTCATTCGGTAAAATATCCGCCAATTCCATCAACTGCTCATCAATTGTAATGCTGCCTACGTAATTTAAGTTAGCCTCTGTCACCGTTGCACGGTGTATTTTCGATTTCATCATTTCACGGATCATATGTCTCACCCCTATTGTACAGCTTGAAGTAATCGATTATCAATTAAACGGGTAGTCCCGAATCGAACCGCCAGTGCAATTAATACGTCTGTGTTCCGTTCACTCATCGGGAACGAAGCAGCCAACGGCTGTAAGGAAGGGAAAGCGACCACTTCCACATATTCAATCTCAGCTAGTGGCGAACCGTTAATATACGTGCGAATACGATCTGCCAATGCAGCAGTTGTTAATACCGGTTCAACTGCAAGCCACTCCTGAACAAGCTGCAACGATTGCGACAGCACAAGCGCTTGTGCTCGCTCATCCTCGGACAAGTAAACATTACGCGAGCTAAGTGCAAGTCCGTCTTCTTCCCTTACGATTGGACATGGCACCAGTTCAACCGACATATTCAGGTCATACACCATCTGCTGTAACACAGCAACTTGCTGGGCATCCTTCATGCCGAAGTATGCTCGGTCAGGCTGCACCATATGAAACAGCTTCGAAACGACCGTTGTCACCCCATCAAAGTGGCCTGGTCGGGAAGCCCCACACAGTGAAGCGGTCATCTGTGCGACTACAACTTTCGTTTTGGTTTCCTGAGGATACATCATCTCTACAGAAGGCAAAAACACAATATCGATACCGCAATTTTCAGCTAGTGCCAAGTCACGCTGCTCATCCCGCGGGTAACGGTCAAGGTCTTCATTTGGTCCAAATTGAATCGGATTAACAAAAATACTGAGCACTGACACCTCATTCTCAGCCGCAGCACGTCTCATCAAACTTGCATGACCTTCATGTAAATATCCCATTGTCGGGACAAATCCGACTGTACTTTTCTCCTGTTTGCTTTTATTTTCTTGAATCGCGGTTCTCAGCTCCGCAATCGTTCGCACTACTAACAACGTTACTCCACCTTTCCATGTCCATACAAGCTGTCAAGCACCACATCATCCGCATGAAAAGCGTGAGATTGCGCTGGGAAAGAACGCTGCTTCACGTCCTTTACGTAGTTCTGCATGCTCTCCCGAATAGTAGAGCCGATATCTGCATACGTCTTAACAAATCGTTTCTCCCGATAAGCCGGTGTATATTTTAACACATCGTGGAATACGAGCACTTGTCCATCACAGGATGCTCCTGCTCCAATACCGATAGTTGGTATCGATAATCGTTCACTAATGTAGGCCGCAACTTGATCTGTCACAAGCTCTAATACGATTGCAAAGGCACCTGCTCTTTCTAACGTCAAGGCGTCATCCAAGAGACGGGCCGCATCTTCTGGTGTCTTGCCCTGAACACGATATCCGCCAAGCTGATGTACCGATTGCGGTGTCAGCCCAATATGACCAAGCACGGGCACACCCGCTTTCACGCAAGCGTCAACCATTAATGCAATCTCGGAACCACCTTCCATTTTAACCGCATTTGCATGACCTTCCTGCATTAAGCGCCGTACGTCCTTCATCGTCTCACTTACAGAGCTGTGATAGGTCATAAAAGGCATATCTGCCACAATAAAGGTATGAGGTGCTCCTCTGCGAACTGCTCTTGTATGATAGACCATATCATCAATCGTTACAGGCAATGTCGAGTCGTACCCAAGGACGACGTTTCCTAAAGAGTCGCCAACTAAAATAATATCCATATCGGCTTCTTCTACAAGGGCCGCAGAAGGATAATCATATGCCGTCATCATTGTGATCGGCTCTTTATTCACCTTCATTTGTTTCATTTTAACGATACTAAGGGGCTGTTTCGCTTTCATTCTAACTCATCTCCTTATCGATTCTCTTTTTAGTTTGCGCAAAACAAAAAAACCTTTTAGCGTTTCCACTAAAAAGGTCCCAAAGCAAAAAAGAGGTCGCATGCGACGTCTCTCTGTCTCGGTCCCTTCGGCTCAGAGCAGAAATATGCAGCACAACAAGGATATGTACTTGTCAGCACAGTTCCTTTGCTTTGCGAGTGCGATTCCAAACGGATATCGCCTACATAGGTAGTATAATCAAATCTGTAAACGAAGTAAATCCTCGAGTGTACCCATAGCTTCCATTTCTTATGCAAATTAGAATGCCGTTCCTTCGCTAGTAAAATGAACGTCGCCTGAAAATACTTTCCGGTACTGTCCATCCTGTCCGAGCAAAACTAATGCACCCGATTCGTCTAATCCTTGTGCAGTTCCCGTTACATCACCATAAGGTGTTGCTACCGATACCTCACGACCAATCGTGACACTTTGTGCCTCCCATAAAGTCCGTATTGGCCCGAAACCCTGCTCTTCATACAGCTTGTACAATTGCTCCAATTCCAGACAAATTTCAGCTAGCAGCGTAGCGCGATCTATTTCATGACCGTATTCACGCTTTAGCGACGTAGCAATTGAACGCAAATGGTCTGGATAGTCTTGCTCGTCCAAGTTCACACTAATGCCGATACCAGCAATAACACGAATTAAGCGCTCATCTTCTGCTTGCGATTCCAGTAATATCCCACAGACTTTACGCTCATGAATAAGTAAATCATTCGGCCATTTGATGCCAACCGGTACAGGTACGATCCGTTTGATCGCTCTGCACAATGCAACAGCTGTTAACAGCGTTAGATGAGGGGTAAAATGCAAGGGGATACGGGGTGTCAACACCATACTCATCCATATCCCTTTACCAGGGGGCGAATGCCACACACGCCCCCGTCGCCCTCTGCCTCCTGTCTGCTCCTCGGCGATTACAAGCGCACCTTCCTGCGCACCGTTTTCCGCCCATTGCAGCGCTTCGTTCTGCGTCGATTCCGTCCGGGCCACGATACGAATTTGCCGACCTAGCGTTCGTGTCTTTAACTGGGTCAGGAGCGAGATTTCATCGAGACGAGTTGGTTGCTGCAACAATCTGTAGCCAAGCTTTGGCACAGCTTCAAATTCAAAGCCTTTTGCACGAAGTCGATTAATATGCTTCCACACGGCTGTTCGTGAAATATTTAATTCCCGGCTTATTTCTTCACCAGATACAAACTCATTTGGGTGCGCTTGAAACCAAGCTAACATGCGATCGTTCACGATGCCCCCCACTTTCTTTCTAAATGTTGTTGCAGCATGTAAACGTTGTTCTCTACATTACCTAATGCCACATCAAGCCAAATACTTTCCAAACATGCTTTGACCCACGATCCTGCTGGTCGTGCAATTAATTTTAATACGTCTTTGCCGCTTATCGCTAAATCTTTAAGCTCGCGCACAGCCAATTCGTAAATCCATTTATCTCCTTCATTGAGCAGCAACTTCCAGTACGTATCGATAGATAAAGTCGATGGTGAATGTGTGCCATTGCCGCTCGCTAAAGGAAGCGGCGGATGTTCATAACTGTAAGGCGCGGCACTGTTGTCGACAAGCAGCGCCGTGGCAATGTCGCTTGCCGCAAGCCATGCGCGGCCGCAAGCTAGTGCTCCGCGCACTGCCGTCTCGCCATAAGCGAGCACGGCTTGCGCGACAGCCCGCCGCAGGGCGACAGCGTCGTCCCCTGCGGCTATGACGCTCGCGCAGGCAGCAGGCGTCATAGCCGCCTGCGCGAGCAGTTCGTGCGCGTGCAGGACGCCCAGAATGGCGTCCTGCTGCGCACCAGACAGGCGCAGCGCAGCTAGCACCTGCGCCGCCTCGGCTATGCTTGCGCGGTGCCCAAGCGCAAGCGTAGCCATACGCAGCTCGGGCGTAGCAACATGCCCAAGCGCATTCCATACCGAGAACGGCTGCGCTATAGAAGCAGCCTGATCGTGATGATCGCAAGCCCCTGACTTGATCATTGTCCGTGCATAATTACACCTATTAGCATTACGCCTAGAGATGCCTAATCGATCATCGGGTAGCTCTTTCGCAAAGCAGCCTACAGGCTCTTTCACATAAGCCAATACACCGCTACGGACCACCATGTCCCATCCGCGAGCTGGGTATGGACCAGCCAGCAGCTTCCATAACTCATCACGTACGCGCTCCATCGCAACAAACTTCAGCTTGCTGCGAGCTTCCCGCATGGCACGCCATGTACTTTTAGTCATACGCATATGGAGAACAGACGCAAATCGAATTCCTCTCAGCATGCGCAGTGCATCTTCATTAAAACGTTCACGAGCAGAGCCTACACAGCAAATGCGTCTACTGATTAAATCTTGTTGTCCCCCAAACGGATCAACGATGGAACCATCTGCTGCAAGTGCCATCGCATTTATGGTAAAGTCGCGTCGTGCGAGATCTTCTGTCAAATCTGTAATGTATTCCACATGTTCGGGCCTGCGATAATCTACATAAGCGGATTCTTTGCGAAAAGTTGTAACTTCGTATGTATGTTCGCCCATCAATACTGTCACCGTACCGTGCGCAATACCTGTTGGAATAACTTTATCAAACAACGCGGCCACCTCATCTGGCAAGGCGGAGGTCGCAATATCCACATCATGAATCGGGCGTCCAAGCAGTGTATCCCTTACGCAGCCGCCTACCATATATGCTACGTATCCACTTTCATGAAGACGGCAAATAACAGCTTGTGCTTCTTTCCATAAAGGACCTTGCAATTGCAGCTTCATATTTATAAACTCCTAATCCATCAATCCCTATAAAGCGATAGATTAGCAAGAAGGCTTCGCATTCATCACTTCACGATTGAGTACTCGATAATATATTTTTTCATATTCCCACGTAATAAGATCGTTACAGAATACATGACGCGCACGATGTAAACAAGCTTCTCTCATCTGTGCCGCAAGTTGGTCATTGCTAAGCAGTTGTACAGCATGTTCCGCCATCTTGTCTGTATCGCCAACAGGAGCCAAGTAGCCCGTTTCACCGTGGGTGACCAACTCTGGTATACCACCGGCTTCTGAGCCAATTGTTGGAACTCCGCAAGCCATAGCCTCAAGGGCCACTAAACCGAAGCTTTCTTTCTCTGATGGCAGCAGCAAGACGTCAGCCAATGAGATGACTTGTGCAATTTCGTCTTGCTTACCCAGAAAATGAACCCTGTCCTCCAAACCCATGTTTCGAATCATACATTGAACTTTTGGCATGTCAGGACCTTCTCCTACGAAGACGAGTCGGGAAGGAATTTGCTCATGTACTTTGGCAAACACTTCCACTACATCACTTACCCGCTTCACAGGACGGAAGTTAGAAATATGCATCAATATTTTCTCATGAGGATAAGCAAATTCGGAGCGCAAATGCGCAATATCCCGTGGATAATATACCCTTTTGTCAATAAAGTTGTAGGTCAAGTCGATATCTCGATTAATATCCAGCATTTCTCTCGTTTGATTAATCAAGTCCTGTGATACCGCAGTAACCGCATCACTCTGATTAATAGCAAACCTTATCATATCCTTCAACGACTCATCTTGTGCCAGCACGGTGATGTCCGTACCATGTAACGTCGTCACGACCTTAAGATCCGGATGAGCCATCTGTTTGGCAAGATAAGCACATACCGCATGTGGCACAGCATAATGAACATGCAGCAAATCAAGCTGCTGAAGGTTGGCTACTTGCGCCATCTTGCTGGCTAATGACAAATCATAAGGCGGATATCGGAATACGTAATAATCATTTACATCTACTTCGTGATACTGTATATTCTTTTGAAATTTCGAACCTAAGCGAAATGGAATATTATGTGTTATAAAATGGATTTGATGACCGCGCTCTGCTAACAACTTGCCTAGCTCTGTCGCAACAACTCCTGACCCGCCGAGGGACGGATAACACGTTATTCCAATTTTCAAACCTTCGCTCAACCCGTTCCCCTCCTCTATTCAAGCGCTGTCATCTTCCTATATGTGGTCATAACTTGACGGAACTAGAATAAATGCACCGCGTATGGCCCTTTATGAATAAATGCTTCCGCTTGTGTCATCCCTTTGCCTTGTCCAAGCAATGAATCACGAGCTTCCACTCGTTCTACATATCCTTGATTTAATGGTGTAGATACAAAATCAGTCTGGGCTGACGGAGCCGTAAATTGGGACTCATAAGCGAGCAGTGCACGACGCTTGCGATCATATACGTCCGACACGTCAACAATTAGATCAGCAGGTGCAATATCATTAATAAAATAATAATAAACCTGTTCAACAAGATGAGCCTCGATGTCAGGCAAATAACGTCTCAGCTTGGCATTAAACACAGCTTCCTGCACAATGCGACTGCACATAACATGATCAGGATGCCGATCTTCCCAATAGGGAGCGAATACTATGCGCGGGCGATATCGGCGAATGATACGAACAACTGCCTGAATATGCTCATCCGCCAGTTGAAGTCCTCGGTCAGGCAAGCCGATCGTTTCCCTCGCATACAATTGCAGCACTTCACTCGCGACGCCCGCTTCCTGCTGTCGCTGCTCTACCGTACCATTGGAGGACATCTCCGCATAGGTAAGATCACAGATCACTGTTCGGTAGCCAGCGAGCTGATGTTTGGCGAGTGTACCCGCCATTCCGATCTCGACATCATCAGGATGTGCGCCAAAGGCAACAATGTCCACCTGTTCCATTAGGATTCATCGACTCCTGGTTTATATTTATGCTGCAATTCACGCCATGCAAAATCTCCACGTTCCAGCGCTTTAACGAGAATTTCAGCTGTAGCGATATTAGTAGCCACTGGAATGCCTTGTACGTCACACAAACGCAACAGCGCAATGATGTCCGGTTCATGCGGCTGCGCCATTAACGGATCACGTAAGAAGACAATCAAGTCCATTTCGTTGTCTGCAACTAACGCACCGATCTGTTGATCTCCACCCAGCGGCCCCGATTGAAATCTAGTAATATCAAGGCTTGTCTGCTCCATAATACGCAGTCCTGTTGTTCCTGTGGAGTACAATTTGTGACCTTGGAACACTTTTTCATAAGCAATTACAAAGTTTACAATTTCTGATTTCTTCCGATCATGAGCAATAAAAGCAATATTCAGCATAAGTCTACTCCTCCATCATCTATCCCATTAATATGTACGTTCTACTGCTGAAAATCATAGGTCGATGATATCAACATGTCTATTCTTGATCCAAAATATGTTCAAAACCGTAAATAAGCTGGTCCAATTGCATCACTTTCTTAATCGCAACGTTGACACCTGGCATGTAACCTGCACGCTCGTAGGAATCATGGCGGATCCTTAACGTCTGACCATTGCCCCCAAATATAACTTCCTGCTGTGCAAAGATTCCTGGCAGCCGCACACTATGAATGCGGAAACCGTTGTAGTAGCCGCCGCGAGCCCCTTCAATCTTCTCTTCTTCATTCGGGTTGCCCTGCTTATGTTCCGCTCGTACTTGTGCAACCAGCTCTGCTGTTTTCACTGCTGTGCCTGACGGAGCATCAAGCTTCTGATCACCATGATATTCAATAATTTCCAGATCAGGGAAGTATTTTGCTGCTTGCTGGGCAAAACGCATCATTAGTATCGCACCTATTGAGAAATTAGGTGCAATTAACCCACCTAGCTCTTTTTCTTTGCAAATAGCTTGCAGTTCCTCAATCTGCTCAGGGGTAAATCCTGTCGTGCCAACTACTGGCCTCACACCGTGCTGTATAGCTAATGTTGTATGCTCCATCACTGTGTTTGGTGTCGTAAAATCAACAAGCACATCTGGCTTGCTGTTCACTAGTGCAGCAGTAAAATCGTTAGTTACCGTCACACCACAAGACGGCAGACCTACCAAAGATGCTGCATCTACTGGTCCTGTTGATGATGCAATGGCTGCCGTCAATTCCAAGGTGTCATCCTGGAGTACCATCTTCACTACTTCGCGTCCCATTCGTCCGCCTGCTCCAGCTACTGCTACTCGAATACGTTCCATGCTGTTTACGCTTCCCCTTCCGAGCTTTGCTTGCCGTCAATTCGTGTCCAACGATTTTTGTCGCGTGTGTTGAACTTATGCATGACTTCATCATGTGCTTTCGTTAAGTCTATGCCCAATGAATTTGCAAAGCATATTATTATAAATAGAAGATCACCCAGTTCATTCTCAATGGAATTATCGGCTTCTGTAGCTTTCTTAGGTTTCTCTCCATAGAGATGGTTTACTTCACGCGCCAATTCTCCAGCTTCTTCAAGCAGTCTGGCAAGCATCGACAGCGGACTGAAGTACCCTTCTTTAAACTGAGAAATATATTGTTCCACCTCATGCTGCATATCGGCTAAAGGCTTGCTGCGCAGCGTGTCTAAGATGGCTTTGCGGTCTTGTTCTGTCATGCCATCCCCTTCTTCTACTCGTACATTATTGTAGGCGGTATTTAGCTTCTATGTTATCGTAAAGCAACATGGAAAACAAATGCTTTTTATCCTCACATCATTTCGATATACTAAGAAAGGTTAAGCATTTTGACACAAGGAGAACAGCGATATATGACATCAACGTTTCTGAATAGGGTTTGGCATACATTCCTTCCGATTATGATTGGAACTGCCATTTACGCCTTTGGTCTGCTCTACTTTATTATTCCGAATCAACTTATGGAAGGCGGCGTAACAGGAATCACCGTCCTGCTCAAATATGCCGCAGAAATTAATCCTGCACTTTCCACCCTCGTTATTAACATTCCTTTATTTCTAGTCGGTTGGCGATCCCTTGGCAAGGTTCAAATGATTTATAGCATTTTTGGTGTTCTGTCTCTTACGTTCTTTTTATGGTTGTTCGAAATCGCCGTAACTAGACAGTGGATCGTACCGTTCCAAACCGAACATGACTTCATTCTGGCTACCCTTTATGCCGGCGTTACACTAGGAACCGGATTAGGCATCGTTTTCCGTTTCGGGGGTACAACTGGCGGTGTTGACATATTAGCAAGAATTGCAAATCGCAAGTTTCATATTAGCATGGGTCAATTTATTTTAATATTGGACGTATTTATTATAGGGGCAGCCTTGTTTTACATACCTAAAGAGAAAATATTGTACACACTTGTAGCTGTATTTATCGCATCCAAGATGATTGACTTCATTCAGGAGGGAGCATATGCAGCTAAATCATTTACGATTATTACGGACCATCCTGATGAGATTGGCAAGTTAATTACATCGGAATTAGAGCGCGGCGTCACTTTGATTCCCGCAATCGGTTATTATTCTCGACAGGACAAGCAAATGGTATATTGTGTCGTTGCCCGTCATGAGATGAGAAGACTAAAGTCCATCGTAAAAAATGTAGACCCAAGAGCATTTATCGTAGTTGGAGATGTTCATGATGTGCTTGGAGAAGGCTTTAAAGAAGAATAAGAAGCACTGAATCAAAAAGAGGTCGACATACTCGTCAATAGACGTGTACTGTCGGCCTCTTTTATATAGGATCGATTAATACTCATGATAGGTCGTTTCGTTTCAGCACAAGCTTGATTAATTCCACGGACCTGCATGAATATGATGTTCTTGATAACGATATTTCTGATAAGCGACATATGCCAAAGTCACTGTTACTATACAAGCTAACCACATTACAACCCGTAATGGAATTTGATCCTCCGTCACATTCGCAAATGCAGGGCTATCTTTTATGTGACCAAACAACGCCTTCATCAGCATAGGCTCATAATTCTGTAAAGCTTTTCGCGCCTGATCTCTTGATGCTTCTGCATCCGTAATCTTCAGCACGAGCACATTAATAGACTTTAACATTTCAATTGTCTGTACAGGCCTTTGTATCGCCACTGCGGGCATTATCCGATCCGTATGCTCTAACCAGAGGCGACTGGCTTGATCCCACTGCTGCTTAGTCACCGCCTGAACCATTTGTTCCAGATCATCTCGCAGCACTTGTTCATACTGTAGCCACATCGATTGGTCCGGATGTGCGAGCGCATCAACTGCCAGTTTAAACTTGGCAACCGCGTGAGATAGCTCTTTTCCGTTAGAGGAGGCTGCCTGAAGCTTACGCAACATGTCCTTATACGTTTCTGTAATGACGTTCATTTGATCAGTAGTCATGTTATGAAACAATTCTGCTGACGAAAACGCCCGTTCCAGCTCTTTCACCGTATGCAAAGCTCCCGACACATCACCAGAAGCAACTTTTCGGTATAAACGTTCCGTGGAGGCATCAACCATCCTCCATCCTTGGTGTATCGTCTGTTCTTTCGACTCCTTAACCGTATCATTTAACGCATGAAGGAGTGGGCTGGTGAAGATGAGTATAATGACAGCCAATAAGACACTCACAATTGTGTACCGGTACATGGACATCCCTCCTTGACTAACCTATGGGGTGATGTCCGTATTTAGAACGGCATTTTCTTCTATAAATAAAGAAAACAAGTGTGGCTACGCTCAACAACGAAACCAGCTTTCCTATTTCACATTCAGCTTAACGAGTTGCTGTTCGTCATACGTTCTTGTTTAAACCGGTAGTAACACGCGACGCCAGCAGTCAATACACTCATTCCGGTTAACACGATCGTAAAAGTAGACACTGTTGATACGTCGTCCCATAATGCTTGTGGTAAATAGGGATACACACCATATTTGTAATCCACATAATCATTCAGCCACGTCCATGCTGCTGCAACACTAAGACTTATTCCAGCAAAACGGAATAGCCGCACAAATAAAACGGCTTCAATAGCCATCGCTAAATGTGAACCTATTAACATCCAATCCTGCCAAATCATCGGGTCCCCTTGATAAGCACCTGCCAATATCATTGCACATGCCCAGACCCCGTACTTAATAGAAGTTACAACAGCTAAGGCCTCGATGACAACTCGGGCCGCGCTTAGCCACTTTTTCGGTTTTGTTATCGGAAATAGTAAGAACAACAAGGCTAATGAAAAAAACAAACTTGCTGTCGGACTATCGGGAACAAATACAATTTGCCATTTCGGAAAATTGTCCCACGTGTCCACCAATTGATACTTATACCAGTAGTAACCATAAATAGTTCCTGCCAGATTGGTTAGAAATAACGTCCATAGCACCCATCTTTGCTTCAAAAAATAGCGACTCCACAACATTGATACCTTCAACGAATACCACAGCCTCCCAAAATAATAAAACAAAAGCGACTAGACCAACGACATCGCTTGGACAACATACATCCCCAAAAAAGCTATGTACTAGCTGTATAACAAACAAAACCTGACCGTCATTAACGATCAGGTTGTTCCTAACTATATTTTACTGTGCTGCTTTCTGTTTCGCAAGCCATTCCGCTAGGTGATCAATGTCCTGATCTGTAAGGCCTGCACCAATTGCCGTATCATACATCGCTGGCATTTTGCCATCGTTTTTGCCCTCGTGGATGATCTTTAAAATCTCATCTTTTGAAAGCGTATCCCCAATTCCGCGTAGGCTTGGAGCGCTTGCGCCTTTCAAGTCAGCACCGTGGCACGCCACACAAGTCGCTTTCTTAAAGGAGGCCATCGCCGGGTCATCTTTGTCTACGATTGCAACTTCCTTGCCTCCTGGCTTAGCTTGACCCGTAGGCTTACCAGCCGCTGCTGCCTCGCGAGCTTTCTCTTCACGTTCAATATGCTCTGGGATGATGTTAAGCTCTTTTAACTCATGTTCATATCCATTCCACGCGACTTTGGTTAAGTATATAATCGCAAGCAGAGATACAAACATTAAGGAGGAAGCGATTGGTCGTTTGTAGAAACGACGTTCTTTACCTGAATCGAGGAAAGGTGCCATAACCAGCCCGCCGAACATAACTGCTGGAATTAGTACGGTTCCAATTACAACGTAGGAACCAGAGGCATATGGATACTTCAGTAATTGATACAGGAACAGGAAGTACCAGTCTGGAATCGGAACAAATCCTGTGTTGTTTGGATTGGCTGGATAACCTAACGGTGGCGGCTCGGAAATCGTCAGTACAAGAAATGCAACCAACGCCACGACGCCTACCATCCATTCCTTAAGCAGGAAGTTGGGAATAAATGCTTCCGACTTGCCAGGATACGCCGTGTAGTCCGGCTGTTCCGGATTGTAACTTCTTTTCTTTACGCGGGAGTCGCCAACATACACGACTTTTTCTTTGGATGAATGT
Organism: Paenibacillus taiwanensis DSM 18679; assembly: GCF_000425125.1. Classification (GTDB taxonomy): domain Bacteria; phylum Bacillota; class Bacilli; order Paenibacillales; family Paenibacillaceae; genus Paenibacillus_B; species Paenibacillus_B taiwanensis. Next base: position 288,833 of record NZ_AULE01000024.1, on the reverse strand, counting down.
CCGTGTGCCATCTTGGTTCCTCCTCTCTTATAGCGGTCCGGAAATACCTTGACGGCGAATCATAAAGAAGTGAGCGCCTAACAAGGCTAACAGGCCTGCCGGCAGGAAGAAGACGTGGATGGCAAAGAATCGCGTCAAAGTCTGGGCGCCTACGATCGTGCCGCCTTGCATCAATTCTTTTAAGTAAGGTCCTATGTAAGGAACCGTATCCGCAATCTCCATACCGACTTTGGTAGCAAAATATGCTTTGTTATCCCACGGGAGCAAGTATCCTGTGAAACCAAGGCCGAGCATTACAAAGAAGATTAACATCCCAACGACCCAGTTCATCTCACGCGGAGCCTTGTATGAACCCGTAAAGAATACGCGAAGCGTATGTAAAAACATCATTACAATAACGAGACTTGCGCCCCAATGGTGCATACCGCGAACGATCTGCCCAAATGCTACTTTAGTCTGCAAATATTCAACGCTGTAATAGGCATTCACAATATCCGGTACATAATACATAGTCAGAAACATTCCAGACAAAATCTGGATAACGGTAATAAAGAACGTCAATCCGCCGAAGCAATACACAAATGCGGAGAAATGGTGCGCGGGGTTGACATGTTCCGGTACTTCGTGATCGGCAACGTCCCGCCACATCGGCGTAATATCGAGACGTTCGTCAATCCAGTTGTAAACACCCTTAAACATCTGTTGCTACGCCTCCTTATTTCGCACGTGTGTTCGGCATCTTATCGCCCAAGTAAACAAAACCGTCTTTGATCTTTACTTTGTATTCATCCAATGGTGCACGGGCTACAGCTAGCTGCTTACCATCCGATGTATAGTGCGCGCCGTGACAAGGACAGAAATACTGGTCTTTATACTTCGCATTGTTGTTCCAGGAAACTGTACAGCCCAAATGCTTACATATCGGGGATAACGCCAAAATTCCTTGATCATCCTTGCGAATCCACGCTGTCAATGTCGGCTTGCTTTCGTACCAACCGTCAACTTGCGTCACTTCGAAGTTGAATTCTTGCGGCTGATCTGTAATCTTGCTTACTTCTACAACCTTGATGTAATTTCCCTCTGTCTTTTTCTGCAAAAGTGGATCTACCGCAAACCGAACCATTGGCAATGCTGCTCCCCCCGCCATAAAAGCAGTCGCCCCACCTAACGTGTATGAAAGAAATTGTCGACGCGACATTTCTTTGCGTGCCGCTGGTTTGTGAGGATTATGCTCGTTCTCATGCGGTTTGCTCATCGTCTCTTCCCCCCCTTTACCCAACCATTCTCGCAGCTTACTATGACGATTATCACATTCTAACTAGGACATCACTATAATATCCCAGCCCTATGTAAGCGTCAAGAATTTACCAATTAATTTGGTACGATCAACCAATAGTGTTTCGTTAAATGTTGGGATTTTGTCACATTTGACACTAGTATTGTGATGAAGACCACATTGTTTGGACAAGTTCACTGATTCGTTGGCGACTATTTTCACTCTCCGTTATTCGAATCGCAAATGGCGTTAATACAAGATCAAAATTCGACAGCGGCTGATGCGGAAGCTCCACCTGAGCAGACATCGCAATTACATAACGGAAGCCAGCAGCTTTAAGCTCTAAGGCTAAACGATCTAACTTGGTCCACTCTCCATTTACAGTCTGAAAGTCCGATGAAGGGTCAACAAAATGGTAGGCGGGATAAGTGACGATACGTCCATGAAAGGGAATTTCGACATGCTCCAGCCAATCTCTTAACTGTTCCAAACTTGCTGTCGCTTGGAAAGGTGCCAGAGCTCCTGTCAATCCTGTAACAGGAATGACACACGTGTCCAAATACGGTTTCCATTGTTGCCACTGCGCTTCCGAGATTTCACTGAACTTCATGCTGTCCCCTCCGTTTTTCCTACTTCTTCCTCTCCATTATACTGATTTGCACAAAAAAATGAAGAATCGCATGATGCGTTCTTCATTGTAACGTTTTCAGCTCGTTCGTCAGCATTTGAAAGGATGCTTCATCCCCTGTAGCCAATGCTTCATCAATTGCTACGTAAATTTGACGGGTACGATGCTTGCGAATGGCGTCGTCCCATATCATCTCTGCCGTCAAGCCTAACATCACTTCGTAAGAAACCTTCATTTTATCCATAGGATGCACCTCCAAACCCGAACGCTTAAGAGCTCCTATATTCCTTTCCTTTCACCACATAGCTATCTGTTGTTCGTTTCATACGCTGTAAATCTTCTTCTGTCAGCTCGCGGATAACTCGTGCGGGTGAACCGAGAGAAAGAGTATAGGCCGGTATTTTTTTATTTTCGGTAATGACCGATCCTGCCCCTATTAAAGCATATTCACCGAGTTCCGCACCGTTCAGGACGATAGCCCCCATGCCAATTAATGTACCCTTGCCTATCCGACAGCCATGTATAATAGCGGCATGCCCAACAGATACATCATCGCTTACAAGGAGTGGCTGATTGGTGTTGACGTGTCCGATAACACCGTCCTGAATATTGACGCGTTCTGCGATATGAATAGGTGCCAGATCTCCACGCAGCACTGCATTAAACCATACAGTGGAGCCTGCGCCGATTGTAACGTCGCCAATAAGCTTAGCTCCATCCGCCACAAATACCGATTCATCGATACGTGGCCTCTTATCTTGATAGGGTATGTACAACAAACGATCGCCTCCAACAGGTTCTTGCGCCTTCCAATAAGCAGAATAGGTTTTTGCAAGCGCAGCAAGAAAAAAGTTGGACTCATCTTAGCAATGCCGTTGCTGCTTGTCAACCATTAATGGAATCTTATCGTCATGGTCTACATACACCCCATGAATTAAAGTTTGTCCACGCTTCGTAACCTGTATAAGCGGACCAAGCTCTGAATGCTCTCCATACCGCAACAGCCCCAAATATACCATCATACGAACAATGCGCTCTCTAAAGATAGATTGCGGCGTATCATAATAAAACGGCTTGAGATATGGCTGCAAAATGGACTCTAACGATTGTAATGTTGACCAGCGCACGCAACACAAGTTTACCCAGTGCACAATGGACAATAAATTGGGTATCGCATTTTTGTATAGTTTTAACCAAAAGCGATATATAGGCTGTATCGGCTCATATCTGGCCCCATTCATCAACCGTTCTTGCCCTGTCGCAGTTAACCGCAAAAAACCTTCCATTTCCTCCAGCCAGCCTTGATAAAAAGCATAGTCGTAGATCAATGACATTCGATTGGGGTAATCATGAAACCTTCTGCCGTACCCGAACCGCCACTCGCCTTTCTGGACAACAGCTTCTTTTACCGCAAAGCACTCTAACAATTGCTGCTGCGTTTTTTTGTACATTACACTTTCGTTGTTAAGCGGCACAGTCTCCGTTTGCACAAATCGAAGCAGTTCGATCAGATCTTCACCTAGTCGCCCATCCTCATCCCGATACGCCTCTGGCTCGTGCACATGAACCAACTGATGCTGAAATCGCTTGTACAGAACATCACGAAACCTCCTTTTCAGATCATCAGGAACCTGAAATAAATACTTGGTTTGCTGACTGCACCCATTAAATAACCAGCCACTGTGTTTAAACTTAACAATAGTATCTCTTGGACTCACGGTTTCCTTGTGATCAACTTGCTGTGAATCAAACCGCGTCTGCTGCACACGTGAAATGAGCTCTTCTAAACTAAATGCTGCGCGTTCATCAAAAAGCAAAGAATTTAAAAAACGCAGTTCCTCCAATGACATCGCATCCACCTGGTGTTCAAATATATCTCTGCTGCCCACTGCGCTCAGAATGGATTGAATCAGCTCATGCTTGGAATGCGAGTTGCATTCACAGTCATATTGACGGGCGATACGTGCAAGCTGCTGTATATCCGCGTAACTGAGCATATCCGCTAAGTTCATGTTTCACCTCCATCCCGTATTCTTTTTATTTCTTGCCGAATCTCGTTGTACAGTAACCATTATTGGAAAATTGCACTTATTTATACGAACGATATCTAAACAGCTAAAAAAACTTTTTGTACACAACAAAAAAAGCCTGCGGATACATGCTTAGCAGCATGCAAACGACAGGCTTAATTATGATGTGTAAGTCGCATTACAAATGCGACTACTCACTCTATTACGATGTTTATTAACGCTGTAGGGAGTGGGATTGCACGTGGGCAGAGCAATTCATCAATAGAGAGCGCCATTCTGTGTCATTACGTTCGATAACTGTAAATGACAAATTGCCAATATGCCCTGTACATGAATCACCGAACAAACCCATAAACAGCTGCGCCAGCCAACTGCCATGAGATACAATTAAGATGTTCTTCCCATTGGCGGCGGATGCAATGTGCTCCAAACTATCGTGCGCTCGTTGACGAAGCACTTCGTCAGTCTCTTGACCAAGTTCCATCTTGCGCCAATTCAAACCCCACAGTGCTTCTCTTTCCTCAGCAGTTGTACCTTCTATCTGACCATAATAACGCTCTAACAACCCCGCATGAGGTGCTAGTAACGGAAGGTCTAGCTCGCGAGCAATAATGGTAGCTGTTTCTTCAGCACGACTCAATCCACTTGATATAACCGCTTCAAAGACGTAAGCCTCTTGTTTAAGTCGGTCAGCTAACAGGAGAGCTTGCGAACGCCCAATCTCATTCAGTGGTATATCAGTTTGTCCCTGTATCTTGCCTAATGCATTCCAATCCGTCAATCCATGACGGACAAGTCCGATTATTTGTGAAGTCATGAATTCTCCTTGGTCACCCTATATCTACTAGGTTAATTACGATGGGGAATCCCCTCACTATATTATGAACTTACTGCTTCACCCTCGTCAACCAATTCAGAAGCAGTAATGCAAACGTCACTCCAAACAAAGATAATGCTATCCAATAATGAGGAACTGTTGGAACAAGAAGAAGTGGTTCAATCGCACTATCTGCAGGTATATCGACGATAATAGCATTCGTCGTTGCGTCTGTACTTCCTGCAATAACGGCCGGGATAAGACCCGTTACCGGTTCTGCCTTGCTTGGTTCAAGGCGGATAACTAACACGATCAGACTACATAGAAACACAGCTAGACAAAATGAAATGATCCCCGCTAATACATTGCGTGTTCGCGGTGACATGCGATGACCGCGACGATGAACCGGCATAAGCCACTGGTCCTCGCTATAAATCCGTTCCATCACCAAGGCGGGCTCAAAGGTTATTCTTTCGAACACCTCGTCTTCCGCCTCCCAATCCATAAGGTCCTCATTCCATTCTTCACTTGCTGCCCATATGCGATATTGCTCCGCACACCCCTCACATTCTTGCAAATGGTTATCAATCGCAAGACGTCGCGGATCGTCAGCCGGCATATCGGTGTATTCCGATATCCAATCGAGCGCTTCCGCACATTTCATTATCCGTTCATCCCTTCAACCCAGGCTCAGCAATATAGCCTTCCAGCTGCAATTTAATGCTCGCTCTTGCCCGGAACAGCAGTGATTTAACGGAACTGACTGTCTGCCCCAGCTTATGTGCGATCTCTTGATAGTCAAGCTGGTCGTATTCACGTAAGATGATAGCGGATCTTTGTTTCTCGGGCAAATTATTAATTGCTTCCCTGACGAGATTCACTTTCTCGTTTCGTAATGCTGCATATTCAGGGACTACTTCCTTAGGCGCTTCCGGCACGATGCTGTTGTCTTCGTCAAGCGATACCTGAATGCTGCGCTGCTTCCGCAGCTCGCTTAGCACCGTATTACGTGCTATCGTGTACAACCAGGTTGAAAACGACGCCTCAGCCTCCCGGAACGTATGTAAGCTTCTAAATGCCTTATAGAAAGTATCCGCGCACAAATCCTCCGCCATCAGCTCTAGCTGAGAACTTTTGAGCATGTGATAAATAAAGGCTAACACTTTACGCTGATAACGATTCATCAAATCCGCATATAATTCGACATCACCGTCTTTAATATCGCGAATAATCTGGGAATCAGTCATGGATTGCGATCCTCCTAGCTTTCCATTTCGATCCCGATGCGCTACCTTACGTTTATACTCCAGAAGTTATAAAAAGTTGCGAATCGGTGATTCAAAACTATAAATCTCGTAATTTATTCTACCATTTTGTCAAGTTATGCTAGCTTTTGTCATCCTATTGGGCATAATCGTATTTTAACATAGGTCAAAAGCCAATTAACCTTAAATTTTCTTAAGATTCTAAATAAGGACTAAATAAGGACTAAATAAGGACTATTCATGCTGCTTCTATATTACTAACGCATCGTGTTCCAATTTTGTTGCACAAGGCGTAAAAAATTAAAAACAAAAAAAAACCACTCCATCAAGGAGTGGCTGCACATTGTGCAAATATTGGATAGGAGTGGAGAGAAACCATACTGTACTGTTATTATATTGTATACGTTTTCATTATGTCAATAACATTACAAAAATAATTTCTTCTTTTATCAAATTTTCCCTTTACCCCTTGATATCGTTGCCTATTCTAACCCGCTCACGCTTGCTTCTTAACCCAAATTCTTTATACGTATACCGTATAACCTATAGATGTTAACAGTGCATTAGCCTTGTCCCAATCCTCCTGCTGGCGGAAAGACAAACGCAACACGCCTGGCACATCCTCTCGACTTTCAATAATTTGAAGATTGCTCAAGTTAATGTGATGACTGCCAAGCACTGTTGCAATTTTACCGATAATACCTGGCGTATCAGGAACGTCCATATACAGATCGTAAAGAGCATGGATAATTCCTTTTCGCCGTTCAGGCATCCGGCTTCTAAATTCACCAGATTGCTTAAACGCCTGCTGTATCCGTTCTTTGTCTTGGTTTGTTAAAATATCTATCCAATCCTGAACGTTATGTTTCCAATCACGCAGCAGCGTGAGCATAACTTCTCGATTGTTAATTAAAATATCGCTCCAAATCGTTGGATCGCTCGAAGCAATCCGTGTAATATCTCGGAACCCGCCCGCAGCCAAATGAACATACATGTCATTATGCTCATTGTATTCTCGAACCTGATTAACTAACGCCGCAGCCACAATGTGCGGAAGATGACTAATCGCGCCTACAACACGATCATGCTCCTCTGGGTCCATTCTAATAATATGAGCACGTGTATACTGCAACAAGTCAACCAGACACTGGTATGCCGACTCGTTGACATCCTCGTTTGGTGTCAGCACGTAAAATGCATTTTCAAACAATAACGTTGAAGCAGCTTCGACGCCTGAGCGCTCAGAGCCTGCCATCGGATGCCCGCCGATAAAATGAATTTCCTCCCACTCCAGTTCACGCGCGCATTTAGATACGGAAGCTTTAGTGCTGCCCACATCCGTAACAACGCAACCGCGTCTAAGCGGTAAAGCGCGAAGACGCGTCAGCATACTATCAAGCATGCCTACCGGGGAGCATACAAAAATGTAATCTGCATCGCTTACCGCTTCTTCAAGCGAGGTCGTAGCCGTATCAACGACTCCGCGCTTTACGTATTTATCTGTAGACGACGGGTTTGGAGAATATCCGATCACTTTAATGCCTGGCTTCCCTTTAAAGCAAAGGGCGAGCGAGCCTCCAATGAGCCCTACGCCCAAAATTGCGATAGTTGTCGTGATGTTTGTACTCATGAGGTCACCTTAACTTCCAGCAAAATTTGCTCCAATGCTTGTACAAAAGCTTCATTATGCTCAGGCTTCCCTATTGAAACGCGCAAATATGTCGGATACTTTCCATGACCGGCTCGTGTAATTATTCCTCTTTGCATAAGCAACTGGAACATCTCTTGAGCGGGCATGCCAACATCTACGAGGATAAAGTTGCCGTGAGCAGGAAAACTGTGCAATTGAAGACGGTTAAACTGCTGTTGCAGGTACTCTCTACCTTGCTTATTGTTCATCTTGCACATTTTAATGAATGCCTGATCTTCGATAGCAGCCTTCGCGGCAGCCTGCGCAAAACGTGTCGTATTAAAAGGCTCGCGCACTTGATTAATAGTGTGAATAACAGCAGGATCGCCAACCCCATATCCGATTCTTAAAGAGGCCAATCCATAAATTTTTGAAAAAGTACGCAAGGAGATCAAATTGTTGTACTGTTTTAACAAAGCAAGTGTATCCAGGAATTGATCATCCGTCACATACTCGACATAGGCTTCATCCAGCACGACTAATACATGCTCAGGCATTTGATTCATAAACGTTACCATGTCATTATGGGAAACAATAGTTCCTGTCGGGTTGTTTGGATTGCATATCCAGACAATCTTGGTACGCTCCGTCACAGCTGCAAGCATCGCATCCAGATCATGAGCACCGTGCTTCATCGGTACTTCAATACATTTTGCACCTTCAATTTCAGCGTTATGCTTATACTGCGGGAATGTTTGATCCGCCATAATTGTCTCGTCACCTGCTACGAGGTAAGCTCGACAAATCATTAAAATAATCTCATCAGAGCCCGCACCAAAAATAATTTGATTCGTGTTGACACCTAAGTGTTGAGCCACGGCAGCGGTCGTCTGCAAAGCAGCACCATCAGGATAAATACTGGTATTGTTTACTTCATTTACGATCGCCTGTTTGGCTTGTTCGGAGCTGCCGTATGGATTCTCGTTCGACGCCAACTTAATTACTTCGTCAAGCCCTAATTCACGCTTTACATCTTCTACCGACTTGCCTGGCTGATATACAGGCAAGTGTACGACTGATTTCTTAGGCTGCATTGCTGCCCCACCCTTTCTGCAAATCCCTCATTGTGCTTACAAATTTATGACTTCAATTGTCGCACAAATTCACAAATTTGCAAGACCCCTGCACGGGAAGTATCTGGGTTTAGCAGCAGTGGGATGGCATTTTCAATTTGTCTAACGATCGCACTGCCGACAATAACTCCGTCACAGTGCGGACGGAACCGACGCACATGCTCAGCCGAGGAAATGCCAAAGCCAACGCCAATCGGCAACGTCGTGGAAGCGCGCACTTCGTCCAAGAACGCTTCTACGTTCGTTTCAAATGTGTCCCGTGTTCCAGTCACCCCAAGCGATGAGACGCAGTAAACAAAGCCACGTGCAGCATTTACGATTCGCTGAATTCGCTCTTTTGATGTTGGAGCAACGAGCGGCACAAGGTGTACGTGATAACGATCAGCAATCTCCAATACCGGACCGCTTTCTTCTACGGGTAAATCAGGAATGATAATACCGCTAATCTCTGCTTCCGCTAGCGCCTGAAATAATGGCTCCAGTCCGTACTGAAGCACAGGATTGTAATAAGTAAATAAAATGTAAGGAATATTAGCACCTTGTAAACGCGCTTGCTTGGCTAATTCGATCCCGTCACTAATCGTAATATGATGCTGCAAAGCCCGAGCCGACGCCTTTTCAATTACAGGCCCATCCGCTAATGGATCGGAATAAGGAATTCCGAGCTCAATTGCATCTGCACCTGCTTCTTCCATGCCGAGCAGCAATTGCAGCGTAATTTGTCTGTTCGGGTCTCCTACCGTAATAAAAGGGATGAGCGCTGTCTCCCCTTTGCTCTTTAATGTTGCAAATGCAGTATCGATTCGGTTTTCTTTTTGAACTGTTGAATTTGTATGCCCTAGCTGAGTCATTCTACTCGCCCCCCAATTCCAATGCTTGCATAATCGTACCTACATCTTTGTCGCCTCGACCGGATAAGCAGATCACAAGAAGCTGATCTGGACTCATCACTGGCGCGAGCTTTACTGCATGTGCAATCGCATGTGAGGACTCCAATGCCGGCAAAATCCCCTCTGTTCTGCATAACAACTGTAGCGCCTCAATCGCCTCTCTGTCTGTAATCGGTACATATTCGGCACGTGCGCAATCTTTTAGATGAGCATGTTCAGGTCCGACCCCAGGATAGTCTAGTCCCGCTGAGATGGAATGTGCTGGCTGAACCTGGCCATGCTTGTCTTGAAGCAAGTAGCTGAGTGATCCTTGAAACACGCCTGGGCGGCCAAGTGTCATTGTTGCCGCATGCTCCTCGGTATCAATCCCTTTTCCAGCCGCCTCAACACCTATCAGTCTGACCTGTTTGTCTTCAATAAAGGGGTAAAACATGCCCATTGAATTGCTCCCCCCACCAACAGCAGCCACTACAGCATCTGGCAATCGCCCTTCCATCTCAAGCAATTGTTTCCGTGTCTCATCACCGATGATCCGTTGAAAGTCTCTTACGATCATCGGATAAGGGTGCGGTCCAACAACGGAACCTAATATATAAAACGTATCTTCGACATGACTGACCCAGTAGCGCAGCGTCTCATTGCCTGCATCTTTAAGCGTCCGTGTGCCAGATAACACAGGAACGACTTCCGCCCCAAGCAGCCGCATCCGAAATACATTAAGCTGCTGACGCTTCATATCCTCCTCGCCCATAAACACTTTACATTCCATGCCAAGCAGTGCGGCAACCGTCGCCGTGGCAACACCGTGCTGGCCCGCTCCTGTCTCCGCGATAACTTTACGCTTCCCCATACGCTTAGCAAGCAGCGCTTGGCCGATCGTATTATTAATTTTGTGAGCGCCAGTATGGTTTAAATCTTCGCGCTTCAAATATATTTTCGCACCGCCTAGTTCTGTGCTCAGCCGTTCAGCGTGATACAAGGCGGTAGGTCTGCCTGAATAATTTCGCAGCAAATGGATCAATTCTTTCTGAAAATCAGGATCATTCACATACTGCTTATAAGCTTCCTCCAACTCAAACAGTGCGTTCATCAATGTCTCTGGAACGTAACGGCCCCCAAATGATCCAAAGCGACCTTGTAAATCCGGATAGGTGTATGTGTTCGTCGTATTAGTTGAGCTTGTCATAAGATCTCACCCTTTCTATGAATGAAGCCACTTTCGTTATATCTTTTAATCCATTGGATTCAACCCCACTGGATACGTCTACTCCCTGTATCGAATATTGTGAAAGAAGATCGCCTACATTGTTCGCATCTAATCCCCCTGCCGCATACAGCGGTAATTGCAATTGATGTGCCACTGCTGCGTATGCCGGAATGACTTCCCATGCAAAAAGTTTGCCTGACCCACCGCCATGCACCGGATCATGTGTGTCCAACAGTAACAGGTCCACATTACGGCTGCATCTATCCAGCGCAGACAACTGCTGTGTTGCTTCTTCCTTCAGTGTATATGGGTTTTGGTTTAGCGGCGCAACGCGGGACTTTGTTATCGATATCGTGCTCCATATTTGAACATCCCACCGTTCTTTTATCCATTGATAGATGTCAGTGTCTTCAACATGGTGTAATTGCACAGCCTGAAGTGGAACACGGTCTAACACTTGCTTCAATTCATCACGCCCTGCTTTTGCAAACACACCCACTGTTTGTGGGACAATCGCACTTGACGTTTGAAGGTGAGCAATTAGTCGCTCACCTTCAAGCGGAGTAACCTGACGCCTGCTCGGTGCAAACACAAAGCCGATATGATCTGGCCTTAAGGCAGCTACTTGACATAAAGTACGGACATCGGTCAACCCGCATATCTTTACTTTCATCGTGCTCCTCCTAGCTTTTGACTTGAAAAGAGGCGTTCTCCACCCCGCTCATGAGCTCGTTTACGGCTGCTCCAACCTCCACTTGACGCATAAAATGTTCACCGACAAGGACGGCGTCTACTTGCTGCGCTGCCAACGCTACGAGATGCTCCGGCAAATGAATACCACTCTCGCTAATTAAGACACGCCCGTCTGGTACAAGTGGGAGCAGCTTCTCTGTCTGCATAATATCCGTTACAAAAGTATGAAGGTTCCGATTATTAATTCCCACTAACTCCACACCCTCTAAAGCATTCACTCTCGCCAGCTCGGCCTCATCATGAACTTCGACGAGAGCTTCCATTCCCAGCTCAAGCGTAACACGGTGTAGATGCTTAAGCTCATCATCGTTCAGGATCGCCGCAATAAGGAGAACGGCATCAGCCCCAATTATGCGGGCCTCAAGCAGTTGCTCTTCGCTTATAATAAATTCTTTACGCAGCAAGGGAAGCTGCACTTCCGCTCTCACTTTTTTAAAGATATCATTTCCACCTTGAAAATAAGACACGTCTGTCAGCACCGATAATGCATCGGCACCTGCTTCAACATATTCACGCGCTATCGCAACTGGATCAAAGTTAGGTCGAATCAGCCCCTTGGATGGAGAGGCTTTTTTTACTTCTGCGATCAGACCGACTGCCCGTTTGCGCTGTATGGTTAACGCCGCTTTCAAGGAGCGGACAGGTGGCATACTTGCCGCTGCTTGCTCTACTTGTTGACGATTCATCGTCTGGCGCAGTTTAGCTACTTCGTCTTGTTTAGTCGCTACAATTCGATTAAGAAACATGACTTAAACCTCCTGTCGTTTCAATCCATTGTTCAAGCTTATATAATGCCTTTCCACTGTCAATTGCGACCGCTGCTGCATGGACTCCTTCTGCAATCGAGTCTGCTTGGCCGGATACATAAATGCAAGCACCAGCATTGGCCAGTACAATATCCCGATGTGCGCCATGCTCACCGTGCAATATTCTATTTATAAGAGCTGCGTTTACGTTCGCATCACCGCCAAGTACATCATTCAGCGGCATTGTCGCTAGCCCCATTTGTTCTGGCGTAATGTCATAAGTTAGGATATCACCATTTCGTAATTCGCTTATCCTTGTAGGCGCAGACAAGCTTATTTCATCCAAGCCATCTTCACTCGCTACGACCAAAGCCCGCTTTAGGCCCAGTTCACGTAATACGGCTGCAACTGTATCCGTCTTTGTACGATCATATATGCCAAGCACCTGTCGATCAGCTCCGGCAGGATTCGTTAGCGGCCCGAGCATATTAAATACGGTGCGCACACCTAATTCCCTACGTGGTGCAGCAGCATGCTTCATCGCAGGATGGAATACTTGTGCAAACATAAAGCAGATGCCAATTCGGTCAAGGCAATCTGCAGCTTGCTCACTACTAAGTTGAATGTTCACCCCTAACGCCTCCAAGACGTCTGCGCTGCCTGCTTTGCTTGAAGCCGAGCGATTGCCATGTTTTGCAACACGTACATCTGAGGATGCTGCTAAAATGGCGGATGCCGTAGAAATATTAAATTTATGAATACCAGAACCACCTGTACCACACGTATCCAGAAGACGATCTCTTGTAGTAACTACCTGATGCGCACGGCTGCGCATTGCTTCTGCAAAACCAGCAATTTCATCAACTGTTTCCACCTTTAGCCTCATCCCCGCCAACAAAGCACCGATCTGAGCCGAAGTGGCCAGCCCTTCCATTATATCTTCCATAACTGCTCGCGCCTGCTCCCTTGATAGATGGTTGCCTTCCAGCACAAGACGTAACCCTTCCTTTACCCGCTCATCTGTATGCATCATTGCATCCCCCTCTCTATTTCCAAGCCTGGCTCAACCTGTAAGTAGTAATCCCAATTCACTTGGGTGCACCCCGAAGGGGATGCAATTCGGTTATTATTGTCTTGTTGATGAAGCTGCTGACTGAAAATTAGTTCTGCTCGTTCAATGGCCACCAGCATTCCTTTTGCTTTATTAACGGTTTCTTCGTATTCTTTCTCCGCAATTGAATCCCACACGATGCCAGCCCCTGCCTGCACATAAGCTTTACCATGTTTAAAGATGATCGTTCTGATCGTAATGCAAGTATCAAGATTTCCATTAAAGCCTAAATATCCGATCGCACCCGCATAAGCTCCGCGCGCTTCGTGCTCCAGCTCTGCAATAATTTCCATCGCTCTAATTTTCGGGGCGCCTGATACGGTTCCAGCAGGCAAACAAGAAATGAAGGCATCAAAGAAATTTTGATCTGCGCGTAGTTGACCGGATACGTTAGACACGATGTGCATGACGTGCGAGTAACGTTCAACATTCATATAAGAATCACATTGAACCGAGCCGTACTCGCATACACGTCCAATGTCATTTCTTCCGAGGTCAACAAGCATGATGTGCTCAGCCCGTTCCTTCTCATCTGCGAGAAGTTCCTGCTCCAGTGCCTTGTCGCTTTCGACCGTACTTCCTCTTGGCCTTGTGCCTGCGATTGGCCGTGTCTCCACGCGATCTCCCTTCACCCGCACTAACGCCTCCGGTGAAGATCCTACAAAAGTTTCTTCCCCCATTTTGAGCATATACATGTAGGGGGATGGATTCGTTATACGCAGCATTCGATACACATCAAGCGGCTCTGCCTGCGTTATCCGCTCAAATCTTTGAGACAGCACCACTTGAAACACGTCTCCGGTCCGAATATACGCTTTCGCCCGTTCTACTTTATCCATAAAGGATTGCTTGGTTTCGTTGCTGCGCAGTGAACTGCTAGACGTCGACTGCTGGTCTGTGAACTCCGCATGGGGCATCGTTCTTAACGTATTGGTTAGCGGTGCTGACAATAAGCAAATTAACCGCTCCAGCTTTAGCTTAGTCTCCTCATACAATGACCTGATGACAGAGGCTGCCGCATGCTCTGGAATGTGTATGTTCACCATGACCTGCATTTGCTGCTTGACATGATCAAATGCAATTAGTTGATCACAAAACATAAACTGAATATCGTTCATGTTGAGATCATCCTTCGTATGACGAGGCAAGCGTGTTTCGTATTGCTGCATCAGATCATATCCAAAAAATCCGATCGCTCCGCCAGTTAAAGGTGGCAACCCCGCAATATTCGGGCTCTTGTATTGCTGCAACAAGCTTTGCAGTGCTTCTAGCGGTTTATTTTCTATGCAGCGCTGTCTGCCTTGCTCAACTACAACGTTCACACCGTTCTTTCCTTTAAAAAGCAGAAAGGGGTCTGTGCCAATAAAAGAGTAGCGAGCCCACTGGGTGCCTCCCTCCACACTTTCCAGCAGGAATGCATACTTCTCATGTTGGAGCCGTTGGAACAACCGTATCGGAGTTTCAGTGTCTGCAACTATTGTGCAGCATAAGGGAATCACATTATATTGCTTGGATAACTCAAGAACTTGATCAATATGGGGATACATCGTCCTTCACTCCTTTCAGTCCATGAGCCTGAATAAGCTCATTTAGCATGGACAGAGTGCAACAAAAAAACCTCTACGCACAGTAGAGGTTGTTGTAAATAACGATGAAATTATTAGTGAGTAGGTGAATACGCCCCAGGGTATAGATAATATGCCAGAATAAAGTCTTGTTTAACCCAAGACATTGCATATAATCCGCCTGAACGAATTCAATAAGATAGGCTCTAATTCTTAGCTCTGCTCTGCTCAACTAATCTCATCTAAACTATACTCTGCTCAACTCTGCTACTGTCAATATACAACAACAGCATCGCATTCGTCAAACGTTAAGATAAGGTTTGGGTACGCTCCACTAGATCTGGTCGCAATTTGGCCGCTTCATTCAAATAAATGTGATGAATTTCTGCCTGGGTTTTGTCCGTATTTACATTTAACATAATTCGAATACACATGGGCAAACTGCCCGCCACCGGTATTTCCAATGAACACATGATAGGGACCAGTTCCCAGCCTTCAATCGTTCTGACTGCACGGGCTGGAAATGTCGCATCCAGATCTTGTGTCATCGTAATCCACACATGCGAAATTTGCTCGGGATCAATTGTATTCTCTTGTACAATTTTGTTTAATAGCTCTGTCGTCGCCAATAGAATCTCATCGGCATCGTTAGTCGTTACAGTAGTAGCTCCTCTTATTCCCCTCACGAGCATCTTATTCTCTCTCTCCTTTCAGCTGATCAACGATTTCCCGCACTAAAGATACAGCTACGTCGCGCCGGATATCCACAGCCCCAATCGCAGTTGGCACTACAAACACCATCTGACCCTCACTAAACTTCTTATCATGCATCATCGCCGACATAATAGCATCTGTGTCATAATGAGCCGGAATTGCTGTTGGCAGGCCAAATGCCTCCATAAGTTCACGTGTGCGTGTCTCGATTGCCGGATCTTCCCCGAGACGAGCCGCAAGCATGGCAGATCCCACCATACCAATCGCAATGGCTTCACCATGAAGCAATTCACCATATTGGCCAACGGCTTCCAAAGCATGACCGATCGTATGCCCCAGATTAAGGATCGCTCGCAAATCATTTTCCCGCTCATCTTGGGAAACAACTTGTGCCTTCACACTACAGCCCGTGTATAATCCGTACTGTAAACTTTCTCTGTCCAAATTAAGTAACTCAGCAGCATGCTCACCACACCAAGCAGCGAAATCAGCATCCCAAATAAGGCCATGCTTAATCATCTCTGCCAATCCTGAACGAATGTCTCGAATGGACAACGTACGCAACGATTCTGTATCATAAATGACCATTTCTGGTTGATGAAATGCACCGATAATATTTTTGGCGAGCGGGTGATTAACAGCAACTTTACCGCCGACGCTGCTATCATGCGCTAATATGGTCGTAGGCATTTGCACAAACCGAATACCGCGCATATAAGACGCCGCCACAAACCCTGCCAGATCACCGACAACGCCGCCCCCAAGTGCAACAATGGTTGACTTGCGATCAAGTCCAGCTGCCAACGCTGCCGTCACACAGTGCTCCAGTTGGGATAAAGACTTCGACGTCTCCCCTGACGGCACAATATATTGTGCGACCCGATATCCAGCCGCCTCTAGCGAAGACTTCACCGTGTGTAAATGGTACTCTGCCACATGTGTATCGGTAATGATAAGAACGGGACTTTTCGATGTAATGTTTGCCAACTGAAACAACTGCCCAGAACGGACAAGCAGGCCTTCTCCTATCCAGATTGGATAGGAGCGGCCATTTATATCGACGGATAATTCCGCAGCCATCACTTGTTCATTTATGTTCATCCGCATCACCTAATAGCGCGCAAGCTGCGCTAAATAGTTCTCATAATTGGCTCTGATCTCTTCCATTGAGTCTCCACCAAACTTCTCCAAGAAGGCCTTCGCCACTTCCCATGCAACGACATTCTCCAATACGACACTTGCCGCCGGAACAGCACACGCATCTGAGCGTTCAACTTGCGCTGTAAAGGCTTCCTTCGTATCTATATCGACGCTGCGCAGCGGCTTATACAAAGTAGGTATAGGCTTCATGACACCACGGACCACGATCGGCATTCCATTTGTCATGCCTCCTTCAAAGCCTCCCAAGCGATTAGTGGCACGTGTGAAGCCACGACTCTCATCGTATTCAATCTCGTCGTGCACTTGTGAACCACGCAAGCGACCTGCTTCAAATCCAATGCCAATCTCAACACCTTTAAACGCGTTGATCGACATAACTGCCTGTGCGATTCGTCCATCCAACTTACGATCATATTGCACATGACTGCCTAAACCGATAGGAGCACCCTCGATCATACATTCCACGATGCCGCCAATAGAATCGCCATCTTCTTTGATCTGGTCGATATAAGCCTCCATCTTTTGTTCTGTCTCCTTGTCCACAACACGAACCGAGGATTGCTCTGTACGCTCAATAAGCTCATCGATAGGCAAGTTATGTGCGGGCGCCTCAATCTCGCCAATCCGAATCACTTGACCTGCTACCTTAATGCCAAAGGCAGCCAGCAATTGCCGTGCAAGTGCTCCACAGGCCACACGGGCAGCGGTCTCACGTGCGCTGGAACGCTCAAGCACATTACGCAGATCTTTAAGCTCATACTTCAAACCACCGTTCAAATCGGCATGTCCTGGACGCGGACGATGAACACGACGTTTCTCCTCATCAGTTCCTTCGATCGGCTCCACGTTCATAATTTTCATCCAATGCTTCCAATCGTTATTCTCAACAATAAGTGCAATTGGTGCGCCTGTTGTGCGTCCATGACGGACTCCACCTGCTATAGTTGCTGTATCCTGTTCAATCTGCATACGACGACCGCGGCCATATCCCTTCTGGCGACGATGCAATTGGAAATTCAATTGTTCAAAATCAACGGCCATATTGCTTGGCATTCCTTCAATGATGGCAGTCAATTGTGGTCCGTGTGTTTCCCCTGCTGTTAAATAACGTAAACTCACGTGTGTTCCCCCTTTGACTGTGCTGCGTTGAATTGCTAAAATCTCAATCTCTTTTGCTCATTATAGTATAGGCGGCAACGTTTGACAAGAAAACAAAAGCACGCCCCGCCTCGCCTGTATGGCTGTGGAACGTGCTCGTACGTATAGGTAGCACTTATATTCATTTTGTGAAGCTTAACTTTACACTTTTTTGAAGAGGAAACCGAATGAAGAAGATACTTGATCACTTGTACCAGTCCATGCGCCCGCGCTGCTATTCGTATCCAAACGTCCTTCCAGTTGCAGCTCGCCGCTTTCGTGAGCGATCTTGTTCCAAGCCTTATCTTGCTGAAGCCAGCTCTGCAAAGGGCTTAACTCCAGTCCTAGTATCTGCGCGCATTCCTGAAGGGATAATTCACCTCGATAATAGGCCGATATGACTGTTCTTTTATCCATAGTTGTTCCTCCGTATGTGGTCCGAATATCCAAATCATGTACGTTGTGCGCAACTGCTTGCCCAGCCGTTACTATCAGTATCGGATATTAGCCACTACCTTATACGGTGGACTTAGCTTTACGGTAGAAAAAGGTCTCCATCGTCTCGAATTCATATTGGGCCGGATTAAAAATTTGCTCTGTGCTGCCTACGAACAATACGCCACCAGGTCGCAACGCCTTCGAAAACTTGAGATACAGTTCATGCTTCGCTTCTTCGGTAAAATAGATCATCACATTGCGGCAAATGATAAGGTCGTATCCACCGTCAAATGTATCAGATAATAAATTTTGTTTGCGGAACGTAATTGACCGCTTCAACTTGTCTTGTACGCGGTACATTTCATCTTCCTTGTGAAAATATGTATCCTGAAAAGACGTAGGCACATCTTTTAGCGCACGCTCCATATACAAAGCTTCCTTTGCTTTAGCTAATGCGTTATCGTCGATATCACTTGCAATCATGGTAGTTGTGTTAAGCAAGCGCGCTTCGTCTAATATCATAGCTAGCGTATACGGTTCTTCCCCTGTTGAACATGCAGCACTCCAGCAGCGCAGATTTCGATTTTGTGCTGACAGATAAGGAAGTACTCGCTCACGCAGCGTTTGCCATCGATTCGGGTTTCTCCAAAATTCGGAGACGTTAATCGTCATCCGATCTAAAAACTCATAAAACAACTGTTTATCAGCATCCATTGATCTAAAAAACGCCTCAAACGATTCATATCCATTTTTTACTCGAAGTGTATTTAATCTTCTGCGCATCTGTGCTTCCTTGTAAAGGGCCAAATCTATGCCACTCTTCTTGCGCACCTGCTCAATAAATCGATAATAATCTTTAGTTTCCTCGTCTGTGTAGACGATGGTGCGTGCTTGTAGTTCTTCCAGGCCAGAAGCCGTATCTGAGCGGTTCATGCCTGTTCGAACATTCTTGTTGTCCATACTTCGTTCACCCCGTAAATGTCGCTATCTTTATAAATCAAGTCTACCGTGAACTGCATTAGCAGCTGCTGTTGTAAGAAATAGAAAACACGGTCGAATGTTAAACATTCGCCGTGTTCTTCGATGTTCCTGCTTCATGTAAGCTCTTACATCTATTCGCAACAAAAAAGATAATAATTCCGACTTAAATCCAAGGCTCTATCGCACGCTCAAATTGAACAGCGTCCGATTCTTCAAACATGTTACCAATCTCGCGGGCAGCGCTTTCAGGGGAATCCGATCCATGAACCAAGTTAAAATTCGTGTGTGAAGCATAGTCGCCACGAATCGTGCCTGGCTGTGCATCCGCAACTTTCGTCTTGCCAATCATAAGACGCGAGAGGGAAATAATATCATCGCCTTCCCATACCATGGCGAACACCGGACCGGATGTAATAAAGTCTACTAATTCTCCGAAGAAAGGTTTCTCGCTGTGCTCAGCGTAGTGAAATTCCGCTTGTTTACGTGAAATAATCATTACTTTGCCGGCAACAAGCTTGAAACCCTTGCGTTCAAAGCGGCTTACAATCTCTCCGATTAGACCGCGTTGTACGCCGTCTGGCTTAACCATGATGAATGTGCGTTCCATACGTTCACTCCTCGATACATGTGAAGTTGTCCAACACACGCATTATACCAGATATTTCTTGTATGTACACTATTTTTGTTCATCATTTTGTTAAAAGTTTAGTGGGATCGATTGGCAATAAAGTGAGCGATGTCACGTAAGCTTTTGCGAGCACGTCGATCAGGCAAATGCACAAGTGCATCTAACGCTTTCTGCATATAACGATTAGCCAATTGCTCCGCTTCGTAAATACCTTTACTATTTCGAATAATTGATAATGCTTCCGACACATCGGTATCTCCATTATGCTGATGAATCCGCTGAATCTCTGCTAACAAAGGACGACGGATGCTTTGTTCCTGCAAAGCAAACAAAACAGGCAATGTAATGTTGCCTTGTTTAATATCGTTGCCTGGCGGCTTGCCAATCTGAGCCTCCGTACCCGTCAAATCAAGCACATCATCGCGGATTTGAAAAGTCATCCCTACATTGTATCCATATCGATACAGCAAATGACTCGTCTTTAAATCCGACCCTGCCGCCAAAGCGCCCAATTGACAGCTTATCGCAATTAGAATAGCTGTCTTTCGGCGAATGCGCAGTAAATATTGGCGGACCGACTGTTCTGTATTAAAGAAATCACGAATTTGCTCCATCTCTCCAATACACATTTGTACCATAGCTTTTGATAAAATCTTGTGGATATGCGGATTTTCAAGCTCCGTAATCATCGTCAGAGCTTTTGCATAAATGTAATCGCCCGTGTACATGGCAATACGATTGTCCCATTTTGACTTAACCGTCAAATTGCCCCGTCTCGTATCTGCATCGTCAATCACATCATCGTGCACCAACGAAGCCATATGGATCAACTCAAGAGGAACAGCCACCCGCTTTAATTGCTCTAAATCATATGTACCAAACTTGCCGGCGAGCAATACGAATACAGGCCGTATTCGTTTGCCCCCAGACTTTAACAGATGCAACGACGTCTCATTTAGCAGTTCGTGATCGGATACAATCGTCCGTTCCAATTCACGTTCAATAAAGGAGACGTCATTTTTCATCGTTGCATAAATGTCCCACAGTTTCATGCTTTCACCTAACCAACCGTATTTTCCGACCAAATATCTAAATGAACTTTGTGATCAATAAGCCCTAATTCATAAGCATATTCAAAATAAAGCTGCAAGCCTCTTTGCTGCTCTGGACCAAAATCGTAATTCAGGTGATGAAAATAATGACGCCAATATGCCGCATCCCCACCAATCTGCTGAACGGCATCTTGAACCAGCGGTTCTGGATTAGCGATGCTAAGCTGCTTGCTCGCTTCAAAAGAATCAACAATACAACGAATATCTTCTGGATATCGTTTGATTGCTTCCTTACGGACCGCCCATACCGCAAATGTCATCCAATGCTTCGTAAAATGATTCCAGCGCTCGCCAAGATCAATTACTTCATACTTCCCATGCTCTCGGTTCGCCCAATAAGCACGAATAGCATGATCACCGATCAATAACGCACCGTCTGCTTGGGACATCATTTTATCAATATTAGGGTCCATAGGCAAGTAAGAAGGCTTAGCCTTATAAAACTTCTCCGCTATAATCTTGAGCAAATTAACAGACGTAGCGGAAGTTGTAGTTAAGGCAATGGTACCATTTAATGCTTCCTCAAGCGGTTTGTTTAAAAATAGTAATATTGAATTGACCGCACCATGCGCGCTTACGGACAAATCAGGAAACAAAGCATATTGATCACTAGAAACCCCATAGGCAAATGCCGAAATAGGCCCCATATCTATGTTACCTTCACGCATTGCCTGATTAAGCGTGGAAGGAACAGCCGGAATCATTTCAATCGCAGCTTTCGTATGTTGGGGGTTAAAATGATAAAAAATAGGCCATACATTCGTATAATTGATACGTCCTATTCGGATACAGCCCTCACTATGATGCGATGCAAACGGATGATTATTCAATAGTCTCCCCCCACCTCGTGAACAGTTGATGCTCAATGCGCATGCTGTCTAATACTTTGCCAACAAGGAAATTGATGATATCATCTAACGTTTGTGGTCGATAGTAAAATGCAGGCATAGCAGGTATGATGCGTACTCCCATTCGAGACAGTTTCAGCATGTTTTCCAGATGAATGGCATGCAGCGGTGTCTCCCGTGGTACGATAATGAGCGGTCGGTCTTCCTTCATCATTACATCTGCTGCTCTTGCCATAAGATTGTCGGAGGCACCTTGAGCAATCGCTGACAACGTTCCCATAGAGCAAGGCATAATAATCATGCCTTTTACTCGGAATGATCCGCTTGCGATGCTCGCACCGATATCTTGAATCGGATGATACTGAATGTTAGGGGCTTGTTCACCAAAAGCCTGCTCAATCGCAACTTGCCGCTTGGTGACCTCCCAATCCAGTTCTTCCTTTAACACACGCCAGCCAGCATCTGATATGAGAAGATGAACAAAATGCCCTGCTTCAAGCAAGGCTTGAACGAGACGAACACCATAAATAGCGCCGCTCGCTCCTGTAATACCTACCACATAACGATCTTGTTTATCCACTACTGCAACACCACCAAATCCAAGAGGGTAAATCCGAATACGACGATGCTAAGCACACCATTCATCGTAAAAAATGCCGTATTCAATTTGGTCAGATCATGCGGCTTCACAATTAGATGTTCATAAATAAGAAGTCCGCACGCAATGACCATACCAATAATGTACCACCAACTTAGACTTGTCATAAATGCCAACATCACAAAGCCGATTGCCGTCACAATATGAAACCAACGCGCAATACGTAATGAGCGAGGTATTCCGAATCTTACGGGAATCGAATGCAAGCCTTCTTTCTTATCAAACTCGTAGTCTTGGCAGGCGTAAATAATATCAAAACCTGTTGTCCAGCACGAAACTGTCAGGAAAAATACGATCGCAGTCCAGTCCATCACATTGGTGACCGCAACCCAGCCCCCCAGTGGCGCTAACGCTATCGTTAAGCCAAGTATAACGTGACAAAGCCAAGTGAACCGCTTCGTAAAGGAGTAGAAAACTAACATAAAGACAGCAATGGGTAATAAATAAAAGGATAATGGCTCTAGCATAGCTGCTGCCCATATTAGTAATCCAAATGACACGCCAGTAAAGAGTAGGACTTCGCCTGCCTTAAGCAATCCAGCAGGTATCGCACGATTCGCCGTACGTGGATTCTTAGCATCAATAGCCGCATCTATGACACGGTTTAATGCCATTGCAGCGCTTCGTGCACCTACCATCGCCATCAGCACCCAGCCAATCTGCGACCAGCTTGGCAAGTGCTGATGTACAACCATAGACCCAAGCAATGCTCCCATAAACGCAAATGGGAGCGCAAATAACGTATGTTCAATCTTGATCATCTCAAGGAATATTCGAATTTTCTTAAACATGGTCCTTCCCCTTTGTTCCTATATGCAATGCCGCGATGCCGCCTGTGAATGGTTTGGCCTCAACACGCTCAAGACCTGCTTCACGAAACATCTGGGCCAGTTGAACATGGTCAGGAAATGTGGTCAAAGATTCAGGAAGCCATTTGTACTGATCGTATCGCTTGGCGATTAGCTTGCCAAGCAGCGGAAGCATGTTGCGGAAATAAAAATAATATAACCCTTTAAATGGCTGCCAAGTTGGCTTGGACAATTCCAAACATACCACCTTGCCGCCTGGTTTGACTACACGTCTCATCTCTCGAATCACTTGCATAAAATCAGGTACGTTCCGTAATCCAAAACCAATCGTCACAAAATCAAAGCTATCGTCTGCAAAAGGAAGGGCCATTGCATTGCCCTCTATGAGCTTAATCTGATTGTGCAACCCTAGCTTGTCCACTTTCTTCTGCCCAAAGGACAGCATGTGTGGACTAAAATCCAAACCAGTAATAGCACCGGTCTGACTTGCTTGTGCAAGCTGAATCGTCCAGTCACCTGTACCACAGCATAGGTCTAATGCGGTCTGACCTGGCTGTACGTTCATCTTGCGCATCGTATAGGCGCGCCAAGCCTTGTGCCGACGGAAGCTCAAAATATCGTTCATAATATCGTACTTCGGCGCGATGCTCTCGAACACCGCGTGTACGTGTTCTTCCTTGGACTTGCCCGTCTTTGGCGAATGTGTATTCACGTTCACGTCACCTTGTCCTTTCATCGCCTGCTGTCATATTGTGTGTATTATCCGTGCTGCGGAGCACTGCTAAATGAAGGTATAGTTGTCGAATTCGATACATAAGGTGCATCGCTAGACACATATCCCAAATCAACAAGCAGGTCTGGGCTGCATAAGGCTATCGCTTGCTCATACTTGAGCTGTGCTTTATGCACCAGCTTAGATAATTGTAGTTTGCAGTCGTACTTGTCCATTAGCTGCATCCACGAAGTCTGGTCGAGGCTCCGACTCATCAGCAATTGCCGTTCATCCGAACTTGCATTATGCAAAATATGCCAAAACGACCAACTGCCTTCAAATGAATTAAAATCGTGAGCACGAATTTGCTCCTGCTCCATCACTTCGACTTCTGACAAGCGATGCAGTAGCGAATCCCACTGTGAAAGATCCTGTGCCAACAGACGTTCATCAAAGGCATGAAATAAGCATTGCTTCAAGTTAATACAATCTTGTAAATAACTTTCCGCTGTTAATTTCCACTGCCTCATCTTCTCTACCATCGTCATCTTCATGCGGTTCACTTCACATACCGCTCGACTTAACGAGCGGATCGCCTCCACTTGTCCCGCTTGCGCTAATAAATGATAAAAACGGCTGCTGAAATAATCGCCTGCAAGCACTTTAAGCTGCCTGGAACGCATATTGCGGTCATCTTTATCCGCGGCCATCTCTACCCCATCATGCGTATCGAGCCCCAACTGAACCAATGAAGTGACAACACAGGCGA
Organism: Paenibacillus taiwanensis DSM 18679; assembly: GCF_000425125.1. Taxonomy (GTDB): domain Bacteria; phylum Bacillota; class Bacilli; order Paenibacillales; family Paenibacillaceae; genus Paenibacillus_B; species Paenibacillus_B taiwanensis. Next base: position 263,815 of record NZ_AULE01000024.1, on the reverse strand, counting down.
GCTCGCTAATATGGCTATTCGCTCGATTGCGCTGTAAAAAGGCGAACAGCATCGCCGCGCGTGCATTAGCTAATGCCGGCAGCTCTGTGTGCGCCTGAATCATGTCATGCTCGACATACCGTTGAACGAGTTGCGGTATATGATAACCTTTCATGTAACTGCCTCCGAGTGCTGTCATCCTTCTGGATGTCGTGATCTAAATTATTATAGCATATGTTTCGTTTAATCGGACATATTTTATTGACAAATCAAAACCGAAGTGCAGGTGAACGCAACTTCCAATTGGATACGCTAATCCTCCACTTCATAACAGCTGTCACCATTCGTTATCGCCTGGGTGTTGAAAATTTCTGGAGCCAAAGTGGGGTGTATGTCAAGCGCAGTGCACGAACTGTTTCAGCTGAAATTCCGCCATTTGCATGCTTGATTTCCTGAAGTCGTTCCGAGGTAACCTCTTCACGCAGTGTATCTACCGCAAGCAGCACATGCTTTTTGCGTAAACGCTCATCTTCCAGCACAATTCTTAACTGCAAGCGGTTGACATTACTTGTTTCGTTAAAGCAGAAGTACATCCAGTGATGAAGCTCTTCGTATAAAATATTAGCATTTTGTACGCTTGAGGATACTTTGATATCCATTGACAACCTGCCATCTGGACTAAGCTGAACGCGTCGTATCGGCAGCGAGTAACCGCTGCTAATCAGCTGATCCACGATATGATCAGAATCAAGCGTGATCGTTGACTGTGAGGGCGTAAACACCGCCACATCGTTCCGTACTTCTTGCTGCTTCTGTCCTAGCGAGGCAAGCATTCCCAATCCAACCGTACCACCTACGGTTATGAGGAGAGACAAGACTATTAAGCGAAGCTTTTGCAATGCAATTCACCTCTTATCGTCAACTCCTTGCTTCCATCCTAGTTTCGACGTATGCAAGGATGTCCATACCTCATTGTACAATGAAAAAAAGCAGGCTATGCCTGCATTATTCATCTGTATCCGTATGAACGACACCGTGCTTGGTCATTACGATTGCTTTGCCGCGAATTTTCACTGCTGATGTGTGGTCTGTAAACTGAGCTACAAGCACCTCATTCTTATCTAACTTCTCCATATGATGAAAGCGGGTATCTTGACCACGAGTCAAGCCTATAACTTGAACACCCTGTTCTTTCGCTTTAACGACAATAAAATCATTCTGCGATTGTTCCACGTCTATGTCCTCCTTCTCACAATTACCTGATCCTATATAAGTAATGATGCCCGCAACAAGGAAGCTTGTCAACCGGGATCACGTATTCACTCTGTTCTCCATTACCCTCATAAACAAGCAAGCCGTGACGATCGTCACGGCTTGCCATCGATGGATACTATGTAAGCTAACAAAAGTCGCCGACCGTAATAGTTACTTGATTCCGTCTTTCAACGCTTTACCAGGTTTGAAAGCAGGTATCTTGCTGGCAGGGATCTCAATTTCTTCCCCTGTCTGCGGGTTACGCCCTTTGCGAGCGGAACGTTCGCGAACTTCAAAGTTGCCAAAGCCAACAAGTTGAACCTTGTCACCGTTCTGGAGTGCGTTCGAAATAGCTTCGAATACCGCATCAACTGCTTTTGTTACATCTTTCTTGGACAACTCGGTCGCTTCTGCCACTTCATTAATTAATTCAGATTTGTTCATGTTAAGCTCACCTCTCGATTCTAGTATGCCAATATCCCTTTTGTGCACGGATTCATGACAATTTATACATCTGAATATGCGATATCTTATTCTTGATGGCATATTCCGCTAATTGGAACAAATTTATAGTAATATACACGATTCACAAATGCAAGGGCATTCCTGCTCTTTTAAGAATACATTAAGCTTTACGCGACCTTTGAACTACATAAAATGTGACCGCCAAGGCCATAATCAGCACAGTCCCTTTGACGATGTCATGTGTGTAATATTGCAGATTCATCATCGTGAGCCCGTTAACAAGCACACCAATCAGCACAGAGCCTACAAACGTACCTAAAATGTTCGGCTTGCCCGCGCCTAATACTGAAAAGCCTACAAACACAGCTGCTACAGCCTCCATCAACAACGGAGCACCTGCATCAATTTGACCGGTACCTACCCGTGACGCATACAAAATTCCTCCAATAGCGGCGCAAACTCCAGACAAGACATATGCCCATGTACGTATACGCTTGACTCGAATACCTGACAACCTTGCGGCTTCTTCATTGCCCCCTGTCACATACATTTGTCTCCCAAAACGGGTATAAGCAAGCAGCACATGTGCGGCTATTACAGCAACAATCATGAGCAGAACGGGGATCGGGATCGAGAAACTTCCAATGTAAAACTCACCCTGCCCTATGAGCAAAAAGGTATCTGACATCTTGCCAGGCGCCTTGGTTCCGTCTTGAAACTGCATATGATTATAAATGGAATACCCCTTCGTATACGTTTTGTGTATACCAGCAATGATGTACATAACCGCTAACGTCGCGAGCAGATCCGGAATTCTGAATTTCACGATAAATAAGGCATTTAATAGTCCGATAGCAGCACCTATCAAGATTGGTGCGAGTATAACAACTGCCAGCGGCATTTCATACCAAATCATCATTGCAGCAGTCACTACCGTTGTCAGCGAAACGGTTGATCCCACTGAGAGATCAAATCCATCCACAATAAGCGAAAATGTGACACCAATCGCCACAAATGTAACAATTGAAATAGAACGTAAAATATCAGCAATATTCGAACCTGTAAAAAAATATTCCAATCTCACTGTGAAAAAGGCGATAACGCCCATAATGACGATAATTGCGCCATAACGAAACAAAAAAAGCAACAGCTTATCTTTGATGTCCATGTTCATGTTTGCTGTTCTCCTCCCTGCCAGCACTTGCATAAAATAGCAGTTGTTCCTGCGTAACTTCTCCCCGCTCAAACTGCTTGACGAACTTCCCATCGCACATGACGATGATACGATCTGCTATGCCACATGCTTCGGAAAACTCACATGTAAAATAAAGGATACTTTTTCCCTGCTGTGCAAGTTGACCAATAATACGAAAAATGTCCCCTTTAGCTCCGATATCAACCCCTTTGGTAGGTTCATCAAACACATAAACAGCTGCTGATGTTTCTATCCATTTTCCGATTGATACTTTCTGCTGGTTGCCCCCACTTAAATACTTGACTTCACTCTCGACAGAAGCCGTCTTAATCCCCAAACGTTCGACAACTGTACTGCTCCACTGTTGTTCGACGTTACGAGAGATATGTCCAAATCGTGTGAACTTATGCAGTAACGGCAGACTCAGATTCGCCCTTACAGATTCATGGACAAAAATGCCTTGTTTGCGCCGTTCCTCTGGAATGTGGACGATCCCCACTGATAACGCTTGTGCAGGCCCTTTAAAGCTAACCTCGTGGCCTCTGATCATAAATTGCCCCGCTTCTGGTTGATCTGCGCCTCCTATTAGACGAGCGCATTCCGTCTTGCCGGCACCCACCAGCCCAACGATAGCGACGATCTCGCCAGCCTTAACCGACAAGTCTACTCCCTGCACTTTGTTGCCCAAGCGAAGGCCGCTTACTTCCAGTACTACATTTCCGATCTCTGCCTCTGCCTTCGGAAACTCTTCTTCGAACGTCTTCCCTAACATTTCGTGAACGATACGAGCTTGAGTGCTACTTTTCGTTAATTCCTGGTATACAAGTCTACCGTCTCGCATCACGGTTACCCGATCACATTCTGCAAACACTTCAGGCAGCCGATGGGTAATAAAAATCACGATGATCCCCCGATCACGCATCGTGCGCATGACTCTAAATAGCGTCTCTGCTTCTTCTTGACTAAGCGGTGCAGTAGGTTCATCGAAAATAACTACTTTGGCTTGTTCGACCAGTGTTCTGGCGATTAATACCATCTGTTTCTCTGCAAGCGACAACTCACCCACTTTTTTATGTAACGGCAGCGCTACACCGAGTTCCTGACACGCCCGTTCTGCCTCCATTCGAATGGAGGAGGGCTTCACCCACCATGAATGTGTGCCATAGGACAGGCGGTCCAGCATGACATTTTCCGCTACCGATAATTGTGGTATTAGCGCCGTATCAACTTCCTGATACACACAATGAATGCCTATTCGCTTGGCATCAGCAGGTGTATGAAGGTGAATAGCTTGATCGTTTAATTCAATCATTCCTTCATCCAAGCTGTAGGCTCCCGATAATATTTTCATTAAAGTGCTTTTACCCGCGCCATTTGCGCCAAGTAACGCATGAATTTCGCCGCCATATGCGACAAACTCCACTTGATGCAAGGCTTGGTTACCGTTAAACGACTTCCCTATACCGCTCATACGAAGCAAGGAACGGGACACGCTCCTAACAGCGTCTCCCGTCTTCCTATCACGCTCATGTTCGGCCTGTATAGCTGCAAACTTGCTTCTTGTTAGCTTAATTCCCATTCGCTCACGCCTTTGTTTACATGTAGTAGCTCATCTACAGACTCAATTGATCATTTCTTGTATGCACTCATCCAGTCTTGTTCGCCTTGTTGACTACCGCTCCAGCCCTTTACATATTGACCGAGCTCAGTAGTTGATACCTGCTTATCTGTTGGTAAATCTTCACGTTTCACAAATACGGGCTCCAAAACAACCTTTGCCTCTGGCTTCTCTCCATGCAGCTGCTGATACAAGTACCGTACCTGAATGCGACCGATATCTTTTGGATCTACAGCTGCCGAGCCAACCCACGGATTGTTTTTGTCTTGTATCATTTGCAAATCTTCATCACTCATATCAATCCCATAAACCTTAATATCTGTACGCCCCGCCTGCTGGATAGCACGTGCTGCCCCTTTAGCAAATTCATCATACGCGGTCCATACCGCAGCGATATCGCCTTTCTTCGGATATTGCTTCAGAATCGCTTCCATCTTGGCTTGTGTATCCAACGCGGTGTTGCTTGTCACTGAACCAAATGCAGCTACTTCCTTAATATCGGGATATTTGTCCAGAAATGCCTTATAAGCCAGTTGACGCCGTTCCATTGGCGCATAACCCGCAACCCATACCTTTACGATGTTGCCTTTCCCGCCAATATCTTGCGCCAGCTGCTCTAGCGTCATCTCCGCCATCTTTTGATCTCCCTGCTCTAGCACGGTTACACCAGGGATGTCCAACAAAGCGTCAAACGCAACAACTGGTGTTTTTTGTGCAAGTGCTTTGTTAACGCCTGAAATAAGCGAATCAGGACTGCCGTGATCTGTTAAAATGCCATCAAACTTCTGGTTCACTGCCATATCCAATTGTGAAGCCATCTTTGCTTTATCGTTTTCTGCAACAAAAGTCGTTAATTCTCCCCCAAAACGGGCTACCTCTTCCTTGACGCCTTCTAAATACTGTTGGGAAAAGGTTCCTGTGTTAAACTCCATCACGAGTGCAATTCGTTTGCCTTTCAAATCGACTGCATCTGACTGTTTCGTTTCAACTGCAACAGTGCTGCCTTCACTTGAACTACCGGTAACGTTCGGCTCACCAGCTGTCTTCACGCCGCATGCGCTCACAAGCAGCGCCATCATTAGCAGCATCGTCATCATAATCCCTTTTCCACGCTTCGTGCTTTCCATCTGTTGTGTCTTCATCCTCATGTCCCCCTCTAGTTCCTGTACAGTCTGATTATGACATCCATCATTTACCTCACGAATCATTAAGCAATAATATATACGTTAATTCCGAGTATGTAAATCGGTTTATTGAAAATAAATATATTTTTTTGAAAATAAATTGCTCATTTTCATTTATAAACCGCTTTCATTCACTCGTTTTTTTATGATTTACATACAAAAAACCCGTCAGAGGCACTTATTCTCAAAGTGTCCAGCTGACGGGTCGCAGTTTAGATCCGCTTATTGTTATAAAGTTATTTCCGTTGTCTATGCCATGCTGTTCCATCACGATTAACTCGCATGAAACAGAAAATAGCAAGCGCTATGACTTCGGTTGTTCTGCATCTTCATGTGATTGAAGTGCAGCATCCAGCAGCGCGTCAAACAGTTCATCGTCCTGTTCAAGACGCTCGTCCAACTTCGTATATTCGTCCTCGTCACCTGATTGTGACGTAAAATGCAAGCTGTAATCCCAGTCACGACCGTTCTTGCTGAAAAACGAGATCTCATACGGATAATGAAATCCTTCCAACTTGAAGATGACGTTGCCTGTAAATTCATTCTCTGCGATCTGCTTCAAAGCAGCTTGCTCGATGTGTAAACTCATGCCTATCCCTCTCTTTTTACATTCTCAAGGTTAAACCCCTGCCTCATCATTATTTATCATACCCTAAAATGAGCATTTGCACATTAGCTGTTTTTGCTTGGAGGTTGAACAAATGTAATCCATAAAAAAGCTCATTCGGTGCAGACCACGAGGCCTGCTCGAACGAGCTTTTACACACCATATTTTAGCGCCTACAAAATAATCGCAATTAACCCGCCTGAGCCTTCGTTAATGATGCGGCCAAGAGTTTCCTGCAGCTTGTAACGCGCATTGTCAGGCATCATCGCAATTTTGCCCTGAATACCTTCGCGGACTATCGAATGTAAGGAGCGTCCGAATATGTCGGATTCCCAAATCTTCGTAGGATCATTCTCAAAGTCCTGCATTAAGTATCTCATCAGCTCTTCGCTCTGTTTCTCTGTTCCAATGATCGGTGCAAACTCCGATTCCACATCGACTCGAATCATATGAATAGAAGGTGCTGTTGCCTTCAGGCGTAGTCCGAATCGAGAGCCTTGTCGAATCAATTCTGGCTCATCCAGTGCCATCTCTGTCAAGGTTGGCGCAGCGATACCGTAACCGGTCGTTTTCACCATCTCAAGCGCTCCGGCAAAACGATCGTATTCACGCTTGGCATGAGAGAATTCCTGCATCAATTGCAGCAAATGGTCTTTGCCGCGAATTTCAACACCAACAACTTCCATCAATATTTGATCATACAGCTCATCAGGTGCATACAAATCAATTTCCGCAACACCTTGCCCCATATTCATACCGCTCAGACCTGCTCGAGCAATAAATTCATATTCTAAAAACTGCTGTACTACACGGTCCACGTCTCGCAAGCGACGAATATCTTTAACCGTATCGCGAACAGAGTTCTCGTAACTAGAACGGAGCCAATGTTGATCGTTTAACACCATTACCCAGCTTGGTAAATTTACGTTGACCTCATGAACTGGGAATTCGTACAATACCTCTCTCAGAACTCCCATCACATCTTCTTCACCCATCGTAGCGGCGCTGACCGCCATGACCGGAATATCATATTTTTCTTGAAGCTCACTGCGGAGCGCCTGCACCTCTTCACTTTTAGGCCGCGTCGAGTTAATAACAAGCACAAATGGCTTTCCAACTTCTTTCAGCTCATTAATGACTCGTTCTTCTGATTCTACGTAAGAGCTGCGTGGTATTTCAGCAATTGTGCCATCTGTTGTCACAACAACACCTAGTGTAGAATGCTCCTGAATAACTTTACGCGTTCCAATTTCCGCCGCTTCCTGAAATGGAATCGGCTCTTCAAACCAAGGTGTATTAATCATACGCGGACCGTTGTCATCTTCGTATCCTTTGGCGCCTGCGACCGCATAGCCGACACAGTCTACGAGTCTTACGTTTACCTCAAGACCTTCTGCTACTTGGATTTGAACAGCGTTGTTCGGAACGAACTTCGGTTCTGTCGTCATTATTGTCTTACCGGCTGCGCTTTGCGGAAGCTCATCCACGGCGCGGATTCTGTCAGACTCGTTCGTAATGTGAGGCAGAACCACCGTTTCCATAAAGCGTTTAATAAATGTCGACTTCCCCGTGCGGACCGCACCAACGACCCCGAGGTAAATATCCCCGCCGGTACGCTCGGCAATGTCCTTAAAAATGTCCACTTTCTCCAATGATATCCCCTCCTCAAATAATTCCCGACGGACATGAAGACAACATCCGCCTCACGTCCCTCAGAAACGATTGGCACCGTTGCTAGATTAGAGCTGTTGCCGTTGTCGCCAGTGTCGCCGCCGAGTTAGAACGTCGTACATATGCATTGCGACGCAACTCGTACATGCTTTGGACTAATATCATCATATTGAGAAAGCGGACCAAATATGACGACTGGACAAACTTTTTTTAAAGATCCGCCAACGCAATTCCCAATCTCGTCTCTTAAATGGCACGTATCCATTGCCTTCCTGCACAGATATATGTGGATTAGACTATTTTTATACCTACTACATATGTGTAGCCCCCTGCATACACAAAAGAACCTCAGCATCCCCTAAAAAAGGGAGTCGAGGTCCTTGCTTCAACTCTTGTTTAAGACAGCTTAAATTTCTGAAGCTCACCTTGAAGCTGCATCATGTCCTGCCGCAGCTTATCCGCAGAACGTGTTAACTGCTGTACAATGGCCATTTGTTGCATCGAATCGGTCTGGACTTCATCGGCATTACGTGCACTTGTTTCTGCAATTTGAGACAAATTATCAACGGAAGCCGCTACCTCTTCACTTCCTGCGGATATTTGTTGGGACACCGCTGACACCTCTTGTACCTGCTCATTCACTTCATTCACGTGGCTTAAAAGCTGCTGGAAGCTCTCACTAGCTATTTTAACAACTTCGCTGCCCTTCTCTACTGACTCGGCGCTTATTTCCATTGAACCAGCCAAATCCTTCATCCCTTGAACAAATGTTTGCAGCGTACTAGATATTTGTTCCGTTGACGCTCTCGTTTGCTCTGCCAGCTTCCGCACCTCTGACGCTACCACACCAAATCCACGCCCATGCTCTCCTGCTCTAGCCGCTTCAATTGAAGCGTTCAACGCAAGCAAGTTTGTCTGCTCTGCAATGTTAGCAATTAAAGCAACAACCTGTTCCATTTCAGCGGTATGCTTGGTCAGTTCTCGGCTTAAAGTAGTGGACTCCGTTACCGATAAATAAATTTGATCCATTTGGCGCATCGTTTCCTGCGTATATTCATCTCCCGATCGAGCCGCTGACGACGCACTTTCACTCAAGGTTGAAATGTGATAGGTAGATTCCGCGATTCGCTGAATACCAATCGCAATTTCATTCATTGCAATCGTGCTCTCTTCCGCCCCCTTTAACTGGGAAGTCGCCCCAAGGGAGACTTGAGACATTGCCTCTGCGATTCGTTGCGCAGAACGTGACGATTCATCCGCTACTTCGACTAATTGAGCTGAGGAGTCCGTCACTTCATCCGTTGTCTGTTTCACATTGGACACTAATCGCTGAATGTCCTTGACCATCGTATTAACGCTTACCGCTAACAATCCGACCTCATCCTTTTGGGACACGTCCAAGGATACAGTAAGATCGCCTCCGGCAGCGGCTTGAGTCACCTTTACCAATGCTTTAAGCGGTAAAATAACTCTCCTAACGGCAAATAACATAATGGCAACAAACACGATACCGATAACTCCACCGATAGCGATATTTTTCCAAAATATAGAATTAAGCTCTTTATCAATATATTCACTATTAAAATCAACAGCAAATATTGCTTTCACTTTATCCTTTTCCTTGATAGGTGCCAATATCGTTATCCATGTATCCTCACCCTCCGTATATTTATCACTAGTGCTGAATGTATTTCCTGCGACCAGCACTTTTTCGTAGGCAGTTGTTAATGCAGGGGGCAATTCATATATGGAACCAGGCGTGTGGCCTAACGCAGCAAAAGATTTATTGGCATTTAATATTTTAGTCTGTACAACCCCATTCTTTTGTTCGCCATTAGGTGAAAGCAAATAGGCGTTATTTATAAAGTCCTTCCGCAGCATGCTGTTTAAATTTTCATGAATCCAAGACATCTCATCTCCAACGATGTATGAATTGGCGTCCGCCCGATAAAGTCGATCTTCTATTTTAACGATATTGTCATCCTCAATCATTATTTGCTGGAGTAGCGACTGATGTACGGACTCGATCTTGCTTGTAAACTGATTTTTGCTATCTTGATAACTCATGATTGTATGTATACTAGTCATAAGTACGACCAAAATTGCAACCATCAAAATGAGCCTTACCATAACACTCATGTTTTTCATGCAGACTTTCTCTCCTATCCGATTTTTATTTTTAATGAGGTACATGACGTTAGATTACGCTCTTCTTTATCGACATCAGCAGGCTTTTTTTTAAGAGCAAAACTCATCATTTTTAAATTTTAATCTTTTTCTCATTTTTGAACATCTGTTAAACACGAAAAAGACGCCCAGCTTCTGCTGGACGCCCTTTATTAGGAGTGAAGGTAAAGAATGTATCCCTTATCGTATTATTCCAAAACGGGTACGGGGCTATTCTTACGCCACACATACTTCGCTGACTTCACTGGAACATACAAGCCTTGCTCTGTTAAAAGCGGTCGAATATCTTCTGTAGCCGACAATTGGGCTTGATTGCCCGCACGCGCTGCTGCTTGCATCAGATCAGCTGTATAATCCGCATACACCTTGCCTGAATCATCGATCATAAATACGAATGGCTCTCCGCTGTATGGACTGCTGACATCAATGTGACGTGCTCCAATATCTGTTACCTGTATACTGTAAAATCCAGGATAGAGCTTCTCACCCTTTGGGATGTGGCCTGTTCTAGCTTTGTACTTGTCACTTAAACGCTGCAAATCGTTTACTCGTTGTGCAGTGTTCAGATCCATAATACGAATGAGTGGAGTCGTCTCCTCATCGAGAATGAGGTATACACCCGTTCCCCCATTCTCAAAAGCATTCGCAGGCACCGTGCTTAACAATTCACTCGCTCGCAAAGCTTCAAAGTCCACTTTAAACTTCTCGTAACGCGGTGTGTCCGCATCCGCATTCTGAAGCGGAAGCAAAGCTTGTTTCTTCTGGTATTCATCTACTGCGTGCTGAACAAGCATTACTCCTTCTTTAGCTGGAGCTTGATTTGCCTTGCGCATTTCTTTCGGATATAAGCATCCTTGCAGCATAATACTAAACAATACAGTCATCAGAACCACTCTCATCCGAGGGTGATTTAAACTTACTTTCACCATAAGTTGTCATCCTCCTGCTGCTGCAATTGTCGACGAACTGCTGCCTTTAAGGGGTCTTCTGGTATGGTTACAATAAGGTCACAACCACCTGATGAAGCTACCTTCGCTTGACATGCCAGCCGCAATCCCGTAGATGCCTCAATACCAAGCTTCTGCCGCTCTGCTGCGGTCGGTGCCGATATCCCCTCACCTGTAACTTGCACCTTGCACATCAGGCAGCCTGCTTTGCCCTCGCACCGAGTTCGTATGCTAACACGGCTTGATCTTGCCACATCTAGCAGCGTCACACCCGACTTAGCTTCTGTCGTTCTATTATCAGGCATAAACGTAACTCGTCGCATAATCCTCCTCATTTCCCCTCACGTCAGATCCAAACCTCATTTAGAGTTTAACGCCCTGCAACTGCTCACCAGTTCCATCAGCACAGGAACTTGTGCTATCAACTTCCTCTGTATCATGTGATTAGGCTTACATTGTCCTAGCACCGCTTTCATCGCATCCACATGCTGCATTGGGTTGCGGTTTATGGACTCGGCAATGGTCACCACACGATCCGATCTGTCGCGCAGCACATTAAATACAAGCTCATGCGATAATGGTGTTAAATTCAGCATAACCTTACCTGAATGCTTCTGAATACGCTGGTTCCATAACACATCGCTAATAACCGTCTGATACGTACACCAATCTGTACGTACACTAAACTCCCCCACAAGTTCAATCGCGTTATGGTCGCATGAATAATGACTAAGTAAAGATCGATATATAGGCGATTCGTTCCATTGTGGCGTATCGATTGAACATGTTAGCCAGAAGGTGTGCAATTGTTCCGCATGCTTTGTGTCTGCATAAATATCGATGTCACGCGGTAGCCGATCCAATTCTACGCCTTGCAGAAGCAAGCTGCAGCTTCCGCCGAGCAGCCATCTTGTGTTGTGTATGTCTTGTGCCTTTAACCATAATAAAGCACCCTCGATTGAAGGTGGCAGCTTCATCTCATTCATTATGCAATACTCCTAACACGTCCGATATTAAGTATATGAATGCTCTAAGTTGTCATAAAACAGGCTAAAAATAAGGCTTATTAGATGCTCGGATAGGACCTTCCACTTCAATTACAGCTTGACAGCCTAAACGAAATCCTTGTTCGAACTCGGCTTCATCCATTCGCTCCCATTCTGCATCTGTGACATCATTAAGCAGTTCGGCACCTTCTTCCACCAAACATCTACACCGTGCGCAGGACCCGCGAGAACAGTTAAAACTCCAGTCAAGCTTCAGTTCCATAGCTGCCTGCAGCAATGTGACGCCTGTCCGAACCGGCATACTCGCTTCCAATGTACGTCCCTTTAGTTGCAACGTTGCCATCCTGTCACTCCTTAGACTATTGAAATAAAGCCGTATAACATACCTGCCAGCAATAAGATAAATGCGACAAAAGTGAGAATGCCTTTAATCCAGCCTTTTGTCTTGTAACGTGCAAACATGACAATAATAGCGGATAACGCCATTAAACCGAGACCGATAAAAGATACCCACATCTTTGTCATACTGTCCATGTGCATGTCTCCCATTCTTCCAATATCATCCCATTATACCATCGGGGTGCATGAAACAAAAGACGACAAGACACGCATTTTATGCATGTCTTGTCGTCTTGGTCATTTCCTAGAATAGCCAGCGGCTACTTCTTCATCATCAATTTCATAAGCGCTTCCATACTGTTTGCGTTCATGCCGCTCTTCCTTACCGTATTTACAATATCGGTTACGGTTGATTCTGACACAGGCAAATTGGCCATTTTGGCTACCTGCTTAATCAATTGACGGAGCTGGGCTTCGCTCTCAACTGTTGAAGGCTTAACCGTACTAGCTACCTTCTTGATCTGACTCTCCGTGATGTTTTTGCCTGCCTTTTTGTTGATGGCACTTAACGCATCTTTCGGAATTTTGTTGTTCGTCATGTCGTTCCTCCCTAGGGTCTGTACTTCCGTATAGTGTATGAACAGAATCGTACAGAGGTGAGGCGCATGTTACGTCCAGTTTGATTTGGCTACTTCTTCGATCTCATTTTTTCGAACTCGACCCATTAAGCTCTCAACAGCCGTCTTGGGATCAAGTCCTTCAAACAATACATGATGCAGTTGTTCCGTAATTGGCATTTGCACATGGTATTGATCGGAAAGCTTGAAAGCGGCCTTGGTTGTACGAATACCTTCTACAACCATGCCCATACGTTCCAGCACTTCTGGAATTGGAATACCTTGGCCGATCATTGAACCTGCGCGCCAGTTCCGGCTATGTGTGCTCGTACATGTGACGACCAAGTCGCCAACACCAGCCAGCCCAGCAAATGTGACCGTATTGGCCCCCATTTCTACACCGAGACGCGCAATTTCCGCTAGCCCGCGGGTAAGCAAGGCTGCTTTAGCATTATCGCCAAAGCCAAGACCATCCGATAATCCAGCTCCAAGCGCAATAATATTTTTGAGTGCACCTGCAAGTTCGACACCAAGCACATCTGTGTTGGTATAAACACGGAAATAGGATTCATTCATAAATAAATCCTGAGCACGTTCCGCAGTCTGGATAGAAGTAGAAGCAATCACCACTGTAGTTGGACATTGACGAACCACTTCTTCAGCATGGCTTGGACCAGATAATACAGCAATCCGATCTTCACCACATAACAATTCCTCTTCAATGACTTGCGACATACGTTCTAGTGTCTCCGTCTCGAATCCTTTGGTCGCATGGATTGCAATCATATCATCCGTCCAGAAAGGCTTCATCTGAGCTGCTACCTGTCGCATAGCAGCAGAAGGCGCAACAATAATACAAGCTGCTGCACCGTTCATTGCCGCTTCCATTGAAGTTGTCGCACGTATCCCTGCATGCAAGGATACTCCTGGCAAATATTTCTCGTTCGAATGCCGCTCATTAATTTCTAGTGCTTGTGCTTCATTTCGAGTCCAGACCACTACCTCGTTTCCGTTATCCGCAAGTACTTGACTTAATGCCGTTCCCCAGCTGCCTGCTACAAATACAGCTACTTTAACGGACACGTGGCAATCCTCCCTTACTTGAGCCGAGTCGATTCTCCGTCCCCTTCACCAGCTTTATAATGTTGGTGCGATGTCGGTAGAATGCAAATACACACAATAATAAGCTTCCCACAAAAATGCTAATATCCATTCTGAACAGCAAAATAAACACAGGTGTAAGACCTGTGAAAATCAACGATCCTAATGAGACATAACGCTTCCAGATGATCATTGCAATGGCAACAATTCCTGCAATCAGCGCAGGGAAAAACGCCAGCATAGCGAGGACACCAATCGTTGTGGCAATCCCTTTCCCCCCACGGAAGCGGAAAAATACGGGCCAATTGTGCCCTACAATAGCTGCGATTCCGCAAGCTACAGCTACCCAGCTTGCATCGGACACCATATGTCCGATCAGCACTGCTACTATTCCCTTCAGCGCGTCAAGCAGCAGCACGCCGATAGCTGGGCCCTTGCCAAGAATACGCAGCGTATTGGTCGCGCCTGCATTACCGCTTCCATGATGTCGTATATCAATGCCGCGCAGCCATTTCGCTATTAAGACACTAAAGCTTATAGATCCGAGCAAATAACTACCAAGAATTGCGATAATCGCCACTTCCGCTCGCTCCTAACTCTCGTCTGATTTCCGTCGCGTGAATAAACGTATAGGTGTACCTTCAAAGTCAAACGATGCACGAATTCGATTCTCCATATAGCGCTCATATGAAAAATGCATCAGCTCAGGGTCGTTAACAAAAACAACAATTGTAGGAGGCTTGACCGCAACCTGCGTCACATAGTTAATACGTAGACGCTTGCCCTTATCCGTAGGTGGTGGATTGTAAGCCACCGCATCGGAAATAACATCATTCAGCAAATGCGTAGGAATACGCTTCGCATGCTGTTGCGCCACGTGTTGAATGACAGGCAGCAACTTCTGCAACCGCTGCTTCGTTTTCGCTGACAGGAACACAACTGGCGCATATGGCATAAATAAGAAATGATCACGGATCGTTTGTTCGAACTGATGCATCGTCTTATCATCTTTCTCGACAACATCCCACTTGTTCACCACAAACAATGCCGCCTTACCTGCTTCATGCGCATATCCGGCAATATGCTTGTCCTGCTCAATGATACCTTCTTCACCGTTAATGACGACCAATACCACGTCAGCGCGTTCAATGGCCTTTAAGGCGCGCATAACACTGTATTTCTCCGTAGTCTCATACACTTTGCCGCGTTTACGCATACCAGCCGTATCAATAATGACGTACTTCTGGCCGTCCTTCTCAAACGGAGTATCAATCGCATCACGAGTTGTCCCTGCAATGTCACTGACAATGACACGATCCTCACCAAGAATCGCGTTCACTAGTGACGACTTCCCAACGTTTGGCCGCCCGATAAGCGCAACCTTAATAACGTCATCTTCATACATATCTTCTGTTGGTTCAGGAAGATTCTTCACCATCTCATCGAGCAGGTCGCCGATGCCTGTACCATGAGAACCTGAGATCGGAATGGGATCACCAAAGCCCAAACCATAAAACTCATAAATGTCATCCATACGATTCAAATTGTCCACTTTATTGACAGCAACGATTACTGGCTTTCCAGAACGGAACAAAATTTGAGCAACTTCTTCATCCGATTGGGTCATACCAGCTTTCGCATCGCACATAAACACGATAACATCCGCTTCTTCAATGGCCAGTTCAGCTTGAGCACGAATGGAGCGCAGGATTTCATCCTCGCCATCAATCTCAATTCCGCCCGTATCAATAATGCTGAACGGCTTCCCGTTCCATTCGCCCGAACCGTAAATACGATCTCGTGTTACGCCAGGCTTATCTTCCACAATTGCCAATCGGTCACCGATGACGCGGTTAAAAATGGTGGACTTCCCGACGTTCGGTCGCCCGACTATGGCAACAACGGGTTTTGCCATGCAGTTCACTCCTCATCTACTCAAACATATACACGTAGAACATCATATCAAAAAAACGGCGGCTTGGCTAACTATTCTCTCCCTTGAACATATACAAAACGACGCAAAACCTCTAATAACAATACACACATCCTAGATACGACAAACGCAATCCACCATTCGTCAAAGGTAGACAAAGCCCCCAAAACAATCTGCACAGCGCCGATCGCTTTTACAGCTACCAAATATTCTCCGATTGCAAGACTGAGTGTAATTACCGCCCATTGTCGGATGACAGAGCATCCAGTAAAGCCTGCGGCGCAGCCTAAAAATAAGCTCACCGACCAATCCGGCAGCTTCAGCAGCAGCCCGTATCCAGATAATACATTCAGCTTGGTCATCAGCAGTAAGGCTGCTAATACTCCGATATGTCCGACCAACAGCAGCGTTTGTGACATTTCTTTGCTCTGCACAATAACATAGAGCATGCATCCTAATCCCATCACGATCCAGAGAAGCCAAGCAAGATCAACAGTAACCATGCCAATTGTTAATGTCCTGCCTGCTGCCAGCATCCACAGCACAATTAATCCTAGCACAACAACTTGAGAAACATTCGGAAAAAGCAGTTCTTTCCATCCCGTGAACAATAAAATTAATAAGCAGATGGCTATTATCGTTGATAAGATGCCAGGCAGTATCATCACCCTAATTCCCCCATTCCAAGTTAGTATTTGAAATGAAGGCAAAAATAATCGGCGGACTCACAAGGAGTCCGCCGATTATAAAACTTTATTTTAATTTGTTAAGCTTGTCACCGAAGCGTTCAGCAAGTGTAAAGCTCATGCTCTGGTTGCTGAGCGATACGTTCGGGTTGTTTAGCTCTTCTTTGAATTTCTTTTCGGAGCGCTTGTCAGATTTCGGAGAAGGCGTTGGAGCTTCAGGAGCTTCCTCTGTCTCTTTAATGCTCAAGCTAACGCGTTTTTCAGCAGGACTGAAGTCAAGCACTTTTACTTGAACTTCCTGACCTTCTTTCAGCACTTCAAATGGTGTTGCAATGTGACGGTGTGAGATTTGGGAAATATGAACAAGACCCTCTACACCAGCTGCTACTTCTACAAAAGCACCAAAGTTTACAAGACGTTTGACCGTACCTGTAATGATATCACCAATTTTAATCTTCTCAGCCGATTGATCCCAAGGACCTGGTTGAGTAGCTTTAAGGCTGAGGCTGATCTTACCGTTAGCAGGATCAACTTTAAGTACCTTAACTTTCACTTGCTGGCCTTCTTGAACAACGTCAGCAGGCTTCTCAACATGCTGCCATGCCAATTCGGAGACGTGAACAAGACCGTCTACGCCGCCTACATCAACGAAAGCACCAAATTGTGTCAAACGTTGAACTGTACCTTCCAACTCTTGACCTTCTTTAAGGCCTTCCATCACACGCTGCTTATTGCTTTCAAACTCAGCATCAAGCACGTCTTTCTGGGAAAGAATCAATTTGTTGTTCTCACGGTCGATTTCTTTTACTTTGACACGAAGCGTGCGGCCTTTATAATCGCTAAAGTCTTCTACAAAATGGCGTTCAACCATAGAAGCAGGGATAAATGCACGTACGCCTACATCAGCCACGATGCCGCCTTTAACGACTTCTGCAACAGATACTTCGAACACATCCTGGTCTTCGAAGTGCTTCTGCATAGTCTCCCAAGCCGATCCACTGTCTACTTGACGTTTGGACAGTACCAAGCGCTCTTTATTATCGTCGACGCTTACAACTTTAGCTTCGACCTCTTGACCGATCTGTACAACTTCAGATGCTTTGTCTACAGATACAGATGACAATTCACGAACAGGAATAATACCGTCGTATTTATATCCGATGCTTACATAAGCTTGATCATCGTCAATTTTGACAATCGTGCCTTTGACAGTATCTCCTTTTTTAAGAGCAACAAAATTTTCTAATGCTTCTTGGTTTGTTGTTTCAACAGTCTCGTTAACTTTTGTTTCTTCGGACATGTGATAACCTCCTCGATTAAAACCCCATTTATAGAAACCTGCTTAGTGCAGAGTCCATAACGCATATTGAAAGGACAACCTACAAATAATACATGTAGTATCTTACTTACGATTCAAAATCATGCACGCCCTTGCTGCTCTTCAAGCATAATCGCATTAATCGTATCCATGATGCGTTCAGTCGCTTGCTCAAGCATATTACTTTCTTTACGCTCTAGCAAGTCACTCATATCTATAGGTGGTCCATAAACAACTTTAGTCTTGCGGAATAGTCCATACTTGCCACACACTGCAACAGGCACAACAGCTGCGCCACTCTTAAGCGCAATCATAGCAGCACCTTTCTTTGCGGCGACAGCCCCCTCCATATTACGGGTGCCTTCTGGAAATATTCCCATAATCTCGCCGTCTTGGAGCAGCTTAAAAGCTGTTCTTATCGTTTCCTTGCCAACGCCACCACGCTTGACAGGGAATGCACCTAACGCATCAATCGCAGGTCCAAACAAGGGAATCTTAAATAGTTCTTCCTTGGCCATAAAGCGTACACGCCGGTTAAGCATAATACCAATTGCTGGCGGATCTAGCAAACTAATATGATTGGAGCAAAGTACAACACCGCCCGTGTCAGGCACATACTCGGTGTTCTTCGCTTCAAAGCGGAACAATAAGCGATAAATTCCTCGCAGAAGCGCACTGCAAAACGTATAAAACATAAAGTTATTGCTCACCATCCATCCGTAATCGGGCTTGTTCCACCATTAGTTGTACGATCTGATCAACGTTTAAATGTGTGGTATCCAACAAGTTCGCATCAGCAGCTTGCTTTAACGGTGAAATAGCGCGCGTCTCATCTTGCTTATCGCGTGCTGAAATGTCATGCATCAGTTGTTCCAGCGTAACATTCTCCTGGCCCTGCCATTCGGCATGCCGGCGACGGGCTCGCTCCTCCACCGAAGCAGTCAAGAACCACTTCATCTCGGCCTGTGGAAGCACTGATGTCCCTATATCTCTTCCATCCATGACGATGCCCTTCTTAGCTGACAATAGTCGTTGTATGCGTACAAGCTCGGAACGAACACCTTCTAGCTGAGCAAAGGACGAAGCTAGCTGACTGACTTCAGCTGTACGAATCAGATCCGTAACATCTTCATGATTCAAAAATACACGCTGACCGTCTATGCCAGGCTGAAGCTCAATGACAACGTTATTCATCTCGTGTTGCGCACGATCTGCTTCTTCCGGCTTGATCCCTAATCTACGCATATGTAAAGCGACTGCGCGGTACATGGCACCCGTATCAATATAAATATATCCTAACTCACGTGCAACATGTCTCGCAACCGTGCTCTTGCCCGCTCCAGCAGGCCCGTCGATCGCAATGTTGATTCGATTCTGATGCTGATCTTGCAAGTCATTCAACGGGTCTGTCTCCTCTCTTCTGTACTCTGAATGGAGGCGTATAATCCCATTCAAGAAAAAAGCAGGCGATGCCTGCGGACGTGAAAATTATACCACACCTGAAAAAGGTATGCAAAATTCACAATCACCATTACGACACAAATTATGGCACATCTTATTGGTTTATCGAGTAAAATTCTGATCCACTCTAACACCTTCCAGCTCTTCGACTGGGCATATCAGTTGCCGCACCGGTGGCACCTGAAGCAGTAGCTGTAACAGCAACAAAAAAATACCGCAGGCGGCACCTGCTCGCAACAATAGCCGACACCTTTTGTCCCATCGACACAAAAAACGTCTTCTATATTCGTCCTCATCACGATGCGCAGCTTCACGAGGCTCAGATCCACAAGTACCTGTATTCGCATTTAAAAGGGACACGTCCTATCACCTCACGCCAATAAATGGTATGAGTAGTGTGGCTGATCCCCTGAACTTCTATGTATGGTGATCCGTCTTTATCAACTATTGTTTCCGCATCTCTAGTTGACGCTCAAAGCAGTAGCGAATAATTTTCTGTCGTTCTACATCTGTGATACGATCAAATTGCATCATAACTAGACAGTGCTTATCTCCTCGGGGCTCAATTCGAACTGTACTTGCTGTGAAGGACACATGTTCAACATCGCCCGCCCCCGCCTTAGGTGGAATGACAAGCCAGCAATCCAATAGTTGACTCTCTTCCAATCCCCATTGCAGTTCCGCCACAAATGACACGCCCCCGCCGCTTATATCTTCGGTTCGTGCTACTTTCTGTATACCTTCCGGGGTTCGCACTGCCATTTCTAGTGCTGCTTGTACCCGCAAATAGGAACGGCGCTGTGTCTTTGTAATTTGATCGGGTTGCGGCTTCACTAAAGCCAGCATACGAATGCTCTCATGTCGGTTACCGACCATCTTCGTTATAAAGTTACAGCGTACACCATCAGGCTGGACATAAGTAACGTCCAATTGTTCACCCAGTGTGAATCGTGCAAATTGTCCTGTCCCTTCTTGCAAAGGTATTTCGATCCATATACTGTAATCATCAATTTCGGTAACGCGAGCCCGATATTCTTGCTCATCTGCTCCTGCCGAACTCGGCAAAATATACACCGTATCATTTACACGTAATGACATTCAGGATTCCCCTCCCTTGTCGATTATAGCATCTCGTAAGCCCTGTAAACAGATTTAGGCGACAATTTATTCATCTCAAATAAATGCGGCGTACGTTTCACTCAACTAAAATAGCCGCTTCAAAAGCAACAAATCGTGCTTTCAAAGCGGCCACTCCTCTACGAGGATCTCACAGATTCTACGGACTCTTCCATACCTGTGTCTGCATTAACATATATTCGATACCCTTGCTTATCAAATGTGCCCCCAAATTCGTAACACAACACTTCCTTGGAGGCGTCGTTCTTAATCACAGCAAGCCGTGTATAAGCGATCTTCATATCGGAGTTGACATGCTGCTTTGCTTGCTGAACCGTCAGCTTTGGCTTCAAACTGACCGACTTTACGACTGCCATCGCATAAATGTAATCACTAGCCTGCACACCTGTAATGTCACCGTTGTCTAATGCAACACGAACTTGAATTTGCTGCGGGTACATGTACACTTGTTCTTTAACCGGTACAAACGTAAAGCTTTCTACGTTGTTATGGTCCTGATACCGTACTGCCTTCATCAGAGGGTAACCGTGTTTGCTCAAAAATGCACTTGCTTTTTTCTCTGCCTCATCACCAGATAATTGCTTGCTCTTGATGGTACGTGTATCCAGATAGGACATCATCATCCCTTGTTTAGTGAAGTCGATCGTAATAGTACCATCACCCTTGGCATGATTCGCACTTACTGTAAAAGTCTCATGATCGGCTGAGTTGCCATTTTTCTTAATGCTGACATCCTTTACCGGATGAGGCTTCATCAATTGCAGCCCCTTCTGCTTTAACTGTTCTGGTGCAACAGGCGGGCCTTGCAGCATTTTTACGGATCTTTTGGAATAAATACTTGAAACGGAAGGACCCCAATTAATTTCAGGGTATCCATTCACTTTGTTATCTACGGTCTTAAAACCATCCACAATCGTGTTATCAGCTGACTCCTTCTCCGTTGCTAAAGCGGATTCCACATCCATCCAGCGCAGTCGATTCTGAATCACTTTGTCTTGGACTTGAAACAAATCTTTTGAAATTTGCTTGGAGTTAGCGTATAACGTTTTTAAGGTTTTCATTTCATCAGGACTAAGTGGCTCTTTGGTCATATCACGAACAGCGGTTTTGTAGGCAAAGTTCGAGATACGCGACAAAAAGTCCTCTGTCTGGTTAAAGGGAAGCAATGTTAGTGGAAGCTGGTTAATTTCATTTTGTGCTTCACTAGTCAGCCGCCACACATTTACAAGACCTTTGCGATGCATACCTTGAGACAAAGAGTGAACAGCTAGTGTCTGACCCAGCTCGTTGTGCAGCTTGTCCATATGATAAGTCAGATCGTGGAAAGCACGTTGGTATTGATTCTCGGCTTTTAACAGGATGGAGTTCTTTTCTTGATGCTCTTGATACCCCCATACAATAGAGCCGATACATAAAAGCGTGACAATTGGAAACATCACCGCACTTAGTCGTTTGTACATCGACAAGCGTCTCCTTTCACAGCAACATATATAAAACATTAATGCTTATTGTGCTGGAAAAAGTAAGACTTTATGCATACTTGATGGAATCCAATCCTCACGCTTATACTGGTAACTCTTCAATAATAAAATCATCGCGATTGTCACAAAGACATTGCTTAAACCCAGTTTCAATCCGGCCTTTTTCACGTTTGCCACGCAGTACGAACTTCTCCCCGCAATGTTTGCAACGAATGGTAATTTTGATACGCATCTGTGCACCCCTCTCTTGAAGCCAACATGCCCGCTCCAACATATATACACAGCATTATTTCCCAATTCGTTAAGATTTAATCTCTCTCGAATCATCGTCATGATTCAGCATTCGAAACGGGGATCGTAAATTTGCTCTACGGACTTTTGCCATCCCGTAATACCATAAAAAGACCATAAGCGGGATGACAAGCCATATCCAGTAACGAGTAAAGGTTTGCATAATAATATCGTAAACTCCGTGCCAAAATATCGGAATAGCAAGTGAAAACCATAAATACTTTTTCGTCTTTTTTCCAGATGAAAATTTAGCTTTACCCAAATAATAACCCATCACTACACCAAACAGTGCATGTCCCGAAACAGGAAGCAGTGCACGAATAAGCAAGTAGCTAAAAGAGCTATGATTGACCCATGCGTACATCACATTCTCGATGGTGGCAAATCCAAGTGAAACCGCGACCGCATACAAGATTCCATCATAATGCTCATCAAACTCCACATGATTGTAAATCATGTGGTAGAGTACAAACCATTTCATAAATTCTTCAACACCGGAAGAAATAAAAAACGATGATATAAATGGATTGTTACCTAGACTAAGCACGAGCCCATGCTGGATGACCATGATGGGAAATACAATCAAAAAGCCAAGCAAAAAGACTCGGATCACCATTGAGATTGGCTCAGCTGCATAACGATCCTTTAAATAAAAATAAATAAGCAATGCGATTCCAGGCGCGATTGCAGCCGTCAAAATTGCTGCAACCGGAGTCGAGTATTCCGTAGACTGGCCTACGGCATCCGCATGAACCGTCGTCAGCATGCTAAAGAACGACATATTCATTTGTGTATACTCCCCCTTGAAAGATCTTGCTTATGTCCATTGGCACTCACTGATGCAGGCTTTAGTTGTGAAGCAGTGTGTCCGATTAACTAAACCATGCATATAGTAAAAATATGATTGTCTTTACACATAAAAAGAGAGTGTCGACCCCTTGATCGAACACTCCCTCCAACGCCGTACTATTCGCTGCGCGGTTTGAAATGTTGACACGTCACGGCTATAGCATCATCAGGGATGATCACCTTACCGTACTCTTCAAGCACTGCGGTCGTAACTGACGTTGCTTCACCGAATTCCGCTAATATCGCTATGAACGCCTGTAGTCGGTTAGACTCCAGAGCCGCCGACTCAGCATAATATATCCACTGACCATTATATTGGTATAGCGCGCCGGAAACGGTGAATTGACCGTTCACCGCATGAGCTGCTTCAATGAAATGCTCAAAATCACGGAAAGAAAATACGATGGAATCACTTTCCTCGAGTGTAACTTCCATCTCATATACATCATCCATCTCTTCCTCGTCCATACCGGAAGCGCGTGAGCCTTCCCAACGTGTACGAGTGACGATGACTACCATTCCTTGAGCAGGCATTGCAAATACTTCAACGGCTAACGGTCCAGTCGCGTCAAAGCCGAGTTCTGTGTAAGCCTGATCCATCATTTCCGCGAACAAATCCTGCAGCTTAGACATTTCCCGCCACAAGTCCTCACGTTGGATCCCGCGCTCTGATAAGTCGTCGAACGTAAGGAAAATACGGATTTTATCTTGACTTAAACGTTCGATTTTCATGACAGGACCCTCCTTTGCAACTCCGGTTATAACAGATTATGATGCAACATATAATATGTGCTGAAAATGGTTCTATGTAATTCATGTTATCATTTTTTGAATTGTTTTGCACCTACTAAAATAGAATCAACCATTCCAACGAAAAAGCCGTTGATAGGTATCAACGGCTTTTCCTTATATACTATGCTTGTTATTAATGCCTTAGACACTTTTGCGATGGCTTTTCTGACGGCGAGACCGCCGTCTTTGTCTCATGCGGTGAAGCGTTGACTTTCAGTGGGAATTAGGCACTCCCACTGGCTTATGCCGCACAGGGTCAGACGTCTTCGATACTGAACCTGTCGAAGTTGCTCCAGCTGTTGCACCTACTGTGCTGCTTTGACCTTGGCTGTCCCGCAAAATCGCATCCACTTGTCGTTTTACTTCAGGGTCACGCTCAATGAGTTCTTTCACGCGGTCAAGACTGAATGAATCATGGTGGGACGTGTGGCTTACCTGATGTCCAGAGCTGTCTTGTGACTCTTCATCTAATGCAGTATTACCCATTACAGAAAAAGCCGACTCCATCACCTTACCTCTTGCTTTCCCTACAACATCGGACATCATATCTCCCGCAATTTGCAGCTTGGATTGCAATTGCGATAATGAACGACGATCTGCCATGTACATGCCGGCTAACGTGCCGACAGCCATACCTGCGATAAATGTTGTGATTCTCACCGCTGTTCCCTCCTTGTCATGTTAGGATCAGTTGTAGTGTGAGCGTCACAGGCGTTTCGCATTCGCTTCAATTTTAGGAAACCCCGACACCACTTCTTAATGTAATAAAATGTGCTTCAGGAGCAGATCCTAGTCGCAGCGGCAAATGTGATGTTCCAAATCCTCTGCTAATGAACAACTTTAGTGGCATCGCGTCATGGGAACTACGATTGATTGAATACCAGCCAGCTAAATACTTTCTATAGAACGCACTTGTTTTGATTGGTCCGTATCCAGGCAACAAAATTTGCCCGCCATGTGTATGTCCAGCAATTACAAGCTCAACCATATCAGGGATGTTGGACCGAATGATGGCTGGATCGTGAGAAATAAGAATGCAGCAGTGCGGCTCATTGCGGGGCGATTCTAACGCCCAATCGAGATTAGTCTTCCCCGTTGTGAGATCATCAACACCGACAATCCACATCGTGCCATCTCCCTGCTCGCAGCGCATCGCTTCATTATCTAGCAGCTTAATGCCATGTGCGGACAACTCAGCGTCCAGCTTCCTGGTGTCTCCCTTATGATCATGGTTGCCATGCACCATGACAGTAGCACCTAAGGATCGCAGCTTCAACACATTATTGATTGCATCTTCAACTGGTGCATCTCGCTCCGTCACGTCTCCGCCTATAATAACAAGCTGTGCTTGCTCGTGCATTTTAATTTGAGTTATATGCTCTTCAGTAAGCTTCCGGCGATGCAAATCACTAATAAAAAATAACCGCAGCCCATCCAAAGATGAAGGCAGCTTACTTAACCATACAATCTCTTCTGTCACTTGAAATAATCGTGCCACTCTTCTCATATGCAGTATCAGTGCAAGTACAATAAGCAACATTGCCAGCACACTTGCAGCTGTCCATAAGTTCAGAGCATTCATCGTCAGTACCCCTCCATCGTCGTATGACGCCCCCAAAACAACAATGCTACAAGTAAACCGATAAACAACAAAAACAATACATTATAAAACCATTTCGCTAGTCTCCCATAATTGGAAGGAAACAAAATTTGTCGTGGAGGAAGTGAACGGTCCTCTTCCTCTTCTAACAAACGTTTGTGAATTTCCTCATCATCAGCAGCAGCCTGTTCTTCCACTTCCTCTTCAGCAGGTTGTTGCTTTAGCTGACTTAGTGCTTTAAGTGCTCGGCTCTCTACAAATGAAGGCTCTAAAGGGGATTCAGCCTTGGATGCGTCTCCTTGCCATTCCCTTTTGTGTCTAGTCATTTGCATCTTACTCATTCTTCCCTTCGATAACGCAATATCAATCCCATAACAAAATCAATTAAAAAATGTGCTGCAATCGGCGCCCATAATGAATCTGTCCAAATATATATATGGCCTAATCCATAGCTGATGCCAAATACAAGCGCCGTCGGTAACCAATGTCTTAAATATCTGACATGAATGGCTGCAAAAATAATACTCGTCCAGTAAGGACCTAAAGTATGCTGTATTGCTCCACGAAATAACATTTCCTCACAAATGCTCACGACAAGTGCGATAACAGCGATATGCCAAAACGGCCGCGTGCGGAACATTTTCTCATTAATTCCACCGTCATCTGTAACATCCTCAGGAACAAAACGTGAAATAATAAGATCAATCACAATAACAGCTACCGCGAATCCAGTTCCCCACACCCACGGTTCATATCCATTCGGGAGCCATAACAGTTCAAGCGGGTTGCGCCGCGACACCGCAATCCATATGATGCCAACAATTAAAGTTAAGGCTTGTGTCAAATACAAGTTAAGCAGCAGCGTCTTATCATCAAGCTGATCAATTTGAACCTGTCTTTTTTTGAAATCGTTCCATTTCTCTTTCATCTCATCCCTACCCAATGTTTGATGTAATTGGAAAACATCATCCCTGTTAATTCTGTTTCCAATTCTCTCATTTTTGCCCTATACTTATGTCAGGAATGAGCCGATATACCTAGTACATACTACATTTGATGTTCTCGCTTCGTAGTATTCCTTAAAAAATAAGACATTGTTCCTACGAAACGTGCAAAAGGAGAGGTATAATGAACCGGAATCCGACAAAAATGCAATTTTTATTCAGCATGAGCTTTCTGTTCACGCTTATTCTATGTATTGCAGCTTTTTTCTACGGTGTTAAGTACGGCACCGATCAAACAGAAGATAAGTACAGTAAACAGATGCAACAATGGTATGCTGAAAGCCACCCTGGAAAGTACGAGCAGCAGGACCTGGTCTCATTTTATCATAACGTATTTTGGCCTTATCGTGAATTTGAAATCCGTTGGTTCGACACGCTTGCTAAATTATCTTCAAATCACCATAACGCTGTTGATTCATTATCTAAACTACAACATACGGCACAAGAACATTACAAACGAATTACACTAGTCGCCTTGCCAAAGGACGCTACTGATCTTACACTTGCTCAAGCTAATTATGCTGCCAGCCTTTTACGGTTTCATGATGGGCTGAAACAGATTATAAGAACTTCGAGCCAGCAGAACAGCAAGCTCGATGCAGCCCACATACAGCAGCAGACTCCGATCAAAGAAGCGATGAAGTTAGCGCTAAAGGGTCAGCAGCAGTATTATTCATCGATGCTTGTGTGGAGCAGAACACAGGATGATACGATTAAGCAGCCTAGTCTCAAGAGCAAAGCAAGTCTTGAGCAATGGCAAGCCAGTTCATTCGCTGCCAAAAATAAATACATAGCTGACTACTTGTACCATCAGGGAGTAATTAAACCGTATCTGCCTCAAGACTTAACGGCTAGACTGGATCAATTCACGAAACAGGCAAGTCGCTCCAGCGCAGCGGCTAACAAAAAAAGCGTTGATCTTACCATTAAGCAGTTGTTGTCAACAAATAGTGTTCATGCACAGGACTACAGCCGAGTAAAGGGTAAGCTGTACCAAATGGACAACATCCCGCTGCTGCCGATGTTTGTAGAATAAAGACGATTCATACCCTATCTTATCCTAACAAAATGTTTAGCCAGTATTCAACTACACCCCTTGTAATTAGTGGGGCTCCCTACAATCAAGGGGTATTTCTAATAAATAGGATACAGCTGGATTAAACGTATTTTTTAATATTTTGTGAAGGCTAGAGCTCAAATTTGTAGTATAATCCCTCAAAACATGAACATTTAACAATAACTAAATTAATATTATTCGTGTTTAAAAGTATTGACAGTTGTAAAGAACCGTGTTACATTAAGTAAAATTTCATGACTCGAACAACATTGAAGGAAAAGAACAGACTTTGGAAGTCTTCAGAGAGCCGATGGTAGGTGCGAATCGGCGGCGGAAAGTTATGTTCCAGCATTCCTGAGTTATTATGCTGAATTTAGTAGTAGGCATAGTCGGTTAGAACCCGTTAACGTTTATCGTCTCTACGGAGATGACAAGGCTGCTCATGCGAATGCGCAGCGAATTAGGGTGGTACCACGAATCCAACTCTCGTCCCTTACTACGGCAGTAGTATGTGGATGGGAGTTTTTTTGCTTAAATTTTAGGTATAAACAAGAAAAGTGCATCGATTTGCAGCTTCTCGCAACCTGTAACAAGCAATGGTTTTAGCGCATTAACGCGGTCTTTTATTTGTGAATAATCTCGTAATGAGATTGATCTAACTGTCTGTAAAGACAACATTATTAATGGAGATTGAGGGAGGAATTCACATGTTTAAAGTTTTAGTGTCGGACCCAATTAGCGATTTCGGGATTCAACTGCTCATGGATGCACCAGATGTTAAGGTTGACAAAAATTCTGGCTTGACCGAGGATGAACTGATTAACATCATTGGCGATTATGATGCGCTGCTCGTACGCAGCCAAACAAAAGTGACACCGCGAATTATGGAAGCCGGAAAAAAACTGAAAGTTATTGGTCGTGCAGGCGTAGGGGTAGACAACATTAATTTGGAGGCGGCAACACAACGTGGAATTATTGTAATCAACGCACCAGACGGCAATACAATTACGACATGTGAACATGCATTTGCGATGATGATGGCCCTCTCTCGACATATCCCTCAAGCATATGCCAAAACAATCAATGGGGTTTGGGACCGCAAAAGCTTCTTAGGTGTAGAGCTGCGCAATAAGACGCTCGGCGTACTAGGTATGGGCAGAATCGGCAGCGAAGTCGCTAAACGCGCTAAAGCATTCGGCATGGAAATTATAGGTTTTGATCCGTTTATGACAGACGAGCGTGCGGAGAAGCTTGGCGTAAAGCTCGGCAGTGTTGACGAAATTATTCGTCAGGCTGACTTTATTACTGTACACACACCACTCACACCTGAAACCAAACACATGATAGCACGCCCACAATTTGAGGTGATGAAACGTGGTATGCGAATTATTAACTGTGCACGCGGTGGTATTATAGATGAAATTGCACTCGTTGAAGCGATTGACGAAGGAATTGTAGCTGGCGCAGCATTTGACGTGTTTGAGGTAGAGCCACCGGCTCCAGATCATCCATTCCTGACTCATCCGAAAGTCATTGTAACTCCTCATCTTGGTGCTTCCACTGTAGAGGCCCAAGAAAATGTAGCCATTGACGTGTCGGAGCAAGTTTTGCATATTTTACGGGATCAGCCGTTTAAAAATGCGGTGAATATGCCGCCCGTACCAGCTACAGTGATGAACAAAATTCAGCCTTACTTTAATCTCGGTTTGAAGCTTGGTCAATTTGCGGCTCAAATGTCTAAGGGCGCCCTTTTAGAAATTGTTGTAAATTACTCAGGTGACTTGGCCGAGGTGGATACGCAACCTCTTACACGTTACATCGTAAAAGGCGTGTTGCAGCAGCATCTAGGTTCTGATGTCAATATCGTGAACTCGATGCACCTCGCTAAAGTTCGGGATATTAATATTATCGTTCAAAAATCTCATGTGGCTAAAGGCTTTACGAATTTGCTTACCGTTACGCTTCGTACAAACGAAGAAGAACGTCTCGTAGCCGGAACACTGCTGAATGGATATGGCGAACGAATCGTTCAAATCGATAAATACCCAGTTGATGTGGCACCAGAAGGTCATTTGCTGTTGATCAAACATAACGACAAGCCAGGCATGATTGGTTATGTAGGGTCCCTGCTCGGCACAAATGACATTAACATCGCGACGATGCAGGTTGGACGTAAAATCGTCGGCGGCTCGGCAATTATGGTACTAGCTGTCGATCGTGTTGTTCCTCAAGATGTAATGGCCAAATTAAAAGGCATAGCTGACATAAACAAAGCAAAAGAAATCCTTTTTGTATAACAGAATACGCTAAGCCACCATTGTTTCACAAGCAACAAGATTTACACTTATATTATGACGTCTGCCAACGGCAGACGTCATTTTGCGTCTCCACCTGATCTCACTGTCCAGCCCTCGACAGTAGACAATTTCCTTCGCGCAGACAACCACACATTTATGTCTTGGACTGATATATATGTCGTAAGCTCCTTTAATCTGTCTTCTTAATTCCCTTTATTCAACAAAATGGCTGGTCAGAAAACGGAGAACGTTTTCCAGCCAGCCACATGATTATTAAATATTATGAATCGCGTTCCAACAGCATAGGCCTTTGTCTGACCGGTATACCAATAGAGAAGGTCGTTCCATAGCCAAATGAACTGCTCACCTGAATCGTACCCTCATGAGCTTCAACGATGTTTTTGACAATAGCTAAGCCAAGACCTGTCCCTGTTGTCCCTGCCCTCGTTCTTGCTTTGTCAGCCTTGTAGAATCGTTCGAATACGTAAGGAATATCCTCATGCGGGATCCCTTGTCCGTGATCCTCCACATGAATCCAGAGCCGTTCCTCTTTGCCTTCGCTTAACCGCAACGTTCGGATTACAATCGCTTGATCTGCTTGTGAGTGCCTTAACGCATTGTCCAGTAAGTTCGTGAGTACCTGCTCCAACCGATCTTCATCTGCCGAAGGCAAAATGGAAGGTTCCGCTTCACATATAGCGGAAATCGGAATCCCCCGCTCCTTGGCAATAACGGCATATTTACGTACAACACGCTGGACTAGCTCGTTAGTATCCACTTCCGCCCAGTGCAAATGTATATGTCCGGCTTCCATTCGAGCCAAATCGAGCAAATCCTTTACCAATCTGCCCATCCGTAAAGACTCATCATGAATCACTTGTACCAATTCCTGACGTTCTTCCGGCGTGGCTGCAATATCGTCCAACAGCGCCTCGCTGTAACCTTGAAGCATAGAGAGCGGCGTACGAATTTCATGAGACACATTCGCAACAAAATCTTTGCGCAGCTTCTCTAAGCGCACCTCTTCCGTTACATTCCGCAGCACTGCCACAACACCACGAACACGATTCGCATTGTACAACGGTCCCATCACGACAGACCAGACTTCCTTCTGAACATGAACCCGCTCCGTCACTTCAACGGCTTCGGATAACACTTTAAGGTAGAGTCTTCGCAGCGGGCCTGGTACGGCAGATGCAGGCTGATCATCCTCAAAATCATCCCATTCAATGGCATTCCATGAGGATAAGTTTGCCTGACCATGCGGATTGGCCAACAAAACATTCCCATTTGCATCAAACGTAATGACTGCGTCCGTCATACTTCTTAAAATACTAAACAGATGCTCTTTCTCTTGATGCAAATCCTGAATCAAAAAATTAAGTTCCTCCGCCATATGATTAAACGTGCTGGACAACTCGCCAAGCTCATCCGAGGAACGTATCGTTACTCGTGATGAATACTTGCCTTGACGAATCGTATCCGCAGCTTGCTTTAATTGTCGAAGCGGTTGTGTAATTTTCGTAAACAGAAAAAAAGCAAAAAACGTCGTTAACGAAAATCCGATAATGCCCGTATAGACAAATAGCTGCTTGATATCATTCGGATGTGTAAAGTTACTGTCAATATACGGCAATAAGTAAAAACCTAAAATAAGCAGTATACACGCAACAAGACCAATAATGGTCATCCACAACTTCCCAACAACACTGCGCCAAAATTTCACGTTATTTAGGCACCTCTAGTTTGTAGCCGACTCCCCAGACGGTTGTAATCATGGATGCAGCTTCTGGTGATACTTTATTCAGCTTTTCACGCAAGCGCTTCACATGGGTGTCCACTGTCCGCAAGTCACCGAAAAATTCATAGTTCCATACGTCTTTCAGCAGTTCCTCCCGCGAGAACACTTTATCAGGCGACACTGCCAAATAATGAAGCAATTCATATTCCTTAGGTGTCAGACTAATCTCCTGACCTCCGGCAGACACACGATGCGCATCGTGCTCGATAATAAGATGCGGGAACACAATGTTGTTGCTTGTCTTCGGATCATTGGTCAAGAAAGCCGTCGCTGAAGAACGACGTAGAACCGCTTTCACACGATAAATGACCTCGCGAGGACTAAATGGCTTCACCACATAGTCATCTGCCCCGACTTCAAACCCTTGAACTCGGTTCATCTCTTCCCCTTTGGCTGTCAGCATGATGATTGGTGTGGCCTTAACCTGGCGCAATCGAGTGCATACTTCCATCCCATCGATACCAGGCAGCATCAAGTCAAGAAGAATCAGGTCATAATCGTCGCCGGTTGCTTTACGCAGCGCTTCCTCACCATCTTCGGCCTCATCAATATCGAACCCTTCTTTTTCCAGATACATTTTTAGCAGACGCCGTATCCGTTCCTCATCATCCACCACAAGGATGCGGTTCACTTGTTCGGACATGCGCGATTCCCCTTTCCAGATCGAAAACATGTGTATTGTTGTATTCTAAGTATAAGTCAGGTTACTCTATACACCTGCATAAGAATGTAAACCAGAAATAATAAGATTAACCCCTAGCAGCGTAAACATTACAATAATAAACCCAATAACGGACAACCAAGAAGACCTCGTTCCTTGGAAACCTCGAGACAAGCGAAGGTGTAAATAGGCACTATAACATAACCAAGTAATGAGCGCCCACACTTCCTTCGGGTCCCACGCCCAGAATCGTGACCAGGCAATCTGAGCCCAGATCATCGCAAATACTAATCCGCCAAGCGTAAAAATAGGGAAACCAATCGCATTGGAGCGATAACTGATCTCATCCAGATCATCAGGGTCCATCCCGCGCAGCAGCGGCTGAATTCTCTCCGCTATCGGCTTGCGTATAAGAAGGCGTATGAGCCCATATAACAGTAAGCCGCCTATAATGGACCAGACGGTTGTATTGAGCTTACGAGCAGCTTGCACACCCTTCATCCAGTCTGGCGCTTCCATTAACGGCAGCTGGATGCCAAGCAGGGGATTAATGTCTGCAGGCTCACTGTTCAATGGCGCTATAAGCGGCGGCATCGTATACACAGTTGATTCTATTTTACTATTAATTTGGCCCTGCTTGTCAACTTCTTCGACACGTTGATGGATTGTCACTTCATAACCCGCGCCACGATAACTGAACACTACTGCCGTAAAGCCGATAATGACAACGATCAGCACCATAATCATTTCCAGCCACACCTGCGGTTTTCTTGGTGCATCGGGTGCCCAATTGACGCACCGAATCAAGTGCATTAAGCCGGCAATAAATCCGATGCCAAAAAAAGCGTAGCCAAGCGCAACCATCGTCACGTGAATTTTTAGCCATACCGAATCTAGTTGTGGGATTAGAGGCTGCACTTCACTAGGAAATACGGAAGCGTACGCCATAATAATGAAAGCAAGCGGCACCGCAAATACCCCTAGCACCGGAGAACGATAAATAAGATACATCACAATAAACGCACCGATAATCATCATCGACAGGAAAGACATAAATTCGTACATATTACTTACGGGTATATGTCCGCCACCGATCCAGCGTGTAATAAAGTAGACGATCTGTGCAGCTAGACCAATTAGCGTAATAACAAACGCAATTATTCCCCATCTGCGCTCGTGTACAACGCGATTCGCCTTTTTCTTGTGACCAGCCATCGCAAATACAAACATAATAAAAGCAATACAGAATAAGAAGAATGCAATTAGATATGCGTCCTGACTAATTTCCAATAACAGCTTCACACCTTATTCCCCCCACGGTCAATCGCCTTAGCGTCCACTTCTAATTGTGTAGCCTGCAAAATACGAGCTACTTCATTACGTAATCCAAACCAATTCTTATTCGTATGCGCTCCAAGGAGCAACTGTTGATGTTCAATTCTGATCCATATACGACGATGCTGCCAATAGAAGCCCATAACAAGTCCGATCATACTGATCGTTGCTCCTACCCATACAAACGGCATCGCTGTATCTTTACGAATATTTAAGTAACTGGTTGATTCTGAGATGGATACGTCATTCATAGATGCTACTTCAATCCGAAGTTTCTTCATGATGTCACGATTAATGGCCTCTTCCTGAAAGCGAACTTTATCTTTCTGAAGTGGGAAATACATATAGGGCTCGCCACTTTCCGGAAGATTGGGACCTTTAATGACAAATACAAACGCTGGAGCATTTGGCTCCTGACTCTTCGTCATCGGTGTCCCCTTCTCATCAAGCGCAAAATCCAAATACTTTTCCCTCAGCTCCAGTGTATAAGGCCCCACTGTATACTGAGTCTCGGTATTGGACATTTTCACATCAAAAGAGCCGAATGATTGTCCGGTTTTCTGGTCTTTTAGCATCGGCTTGACGGAAATTAGCTTAGGAGTCAAGTCAAAGTCATACTGATACGCCAGTATACCGTCATATTCAAACGGGTCATTAACGCGAATATCGTATTTTGTCACTTGCTCTAGCTTAGGCTCTAGTACAGGGTCGTCACAGTTGCTTACACAGCGGAACAAGGTTGCTTTTGTCTCAAACAGCTTTGGCATCACTCTGCCTTCTTTCACAAACTGTTCGGGCATTTCCTTATCGCTGTAATATTCCACTGTAAAATGATCATTTTGTAAATAATAAGGGGTGTCCGGGATCGGTCGCGGCTCCCCTTGCGGAAAGGCTGCATAATATTCCATATGCCATCCGGGAATACTTCGGGCAAGCACCGCGAGCAAAAATATAATTAGGCCAATATGGTTAATATAAGGCCCCCAGCGGCTAAAACGATTTTTTTCAGCCATTAAAGCGCCATCATTTTTGGTGATGCGATATCTTTTCTTTCGTAATGCTTGCTCCGTATCAGACAGCCACTGCTCTGTATCTGTCGTTAACTCGTGTTCATATACGATACGCTGCCGTTTCAAAAATTGATCATGCTTCCTTACCTTTTGCTTATGCAGCGCACGATAAAGCGGAAGCACCCTGTCAAGACTACAAATAACGAGGGAGGAACCAATCATCACTAGCAACGTAATAAACCACCATGACTCGTATGTATGCGACAAACCTAACAAATAGTAAATATGACCGAGTGTACCGTAAGTAGTTTTGTAATATTGTGAAGCATCCACATTTACAAATTGGCTCTCTTGAGGATAAATTGTCCCAAGCGAAGAACCAACTAACGTGATGACGATCAATATAACAGCAATTTTGACAGAAGAGAAAAAATTCCAGACAGAATCGATGAGCCCAGGACTTGCTTTTTGCGACTTTCGCGCAACCCCGTCATACCGCATCTCCAGTATCGAATGATTGCTGTCATCGTCATACAAGGGCTTGCCACACGCTTCACACAGCACAGTACCTACTGCATTTTGATGGCCGCATTCACATTTTGTATTTTGAAAAGATGTTAGTACCACAATTTGCTCCTCCCTGGCAACTTAAGATCCGATCATCTGCTTAATGTAAGTATCCAGCTCTTCAGCGGTTACCTCCCCAAGCTTGATCGCATGAACTTTGCCATCCGGGTTTACAAAAAAAGTGGTTGGCAGCGGACGAATGCCAAAGGCTTTGGAGGCAGTCTTCTTACGATCTAGCCACATCGGAAAATGAACTCCCATTTGACTGACAAAGTTGTTAACGACCAACTCATCTTCTCCATAGTTAACACCTATAATGTCTACACCTTTGTTCTTCCACTGGTCATATGCACTTTGCAGAGCAGGCATCTCCCGCTTGCACGGCTCGCACCAAGAGCCCCAAAAGTTCAGCACAACGGCTTTACCTTTGAGGTCCGACAAGGTACGTACCTCTCCATTCAACTGCTGAAGCTTAATATCGGGGACACGACTTCCAACTACAGGAACTTCTTCAGACTTAAATAAAGCAGCGCCGATCGCTGAACCGCCAAGCACAACAATAAATGCGAGAATGACGATTTGGACGACTTTGTTCCTTTTCCCCATAGCATATCGTCCTTTCTATGACTTTTTTCACATCTAGGCGGTTGACTTGCAACAATTTGATTACACCATTAACGTCCATTATAATCCAACACAAGTCGGCCATTTCTTCCTCAATATGAAAATTATGTGTCATAGACTGTACGAAACTTCCTATTTATCACCAGATATTGTCTTAATCGACTGTTTCAGTTCATTTATTTCAGATTTCGTCAGCAAGCGGTGCTTCCCACGTGCTAATCCGTGCAGCGTTATGTTCCCGAACTGAATCCGTCTTAAACGAATCACTTTGTGGCCGATTGCTTCAAACATCCGGCGAACTTGTCGGTTACGACCTTCATAAATAATGATACTGATCGTGGCTTCATTCTTCTCCAGATCGACGTCATGGTATTCCACTTCTGCGGGCTGAGTCATGCCATCTTCCAGCATAATACCGTGCTTAAGCTTCTCTAATGCATCACCGTGGGGAACACCTTTAACCGTTGCCCAATAGATCTTGCCCACGTGATGACGAGGGTGTGTCAAGCGGTTAGCCAGCTCGCCGTCATTGGTAAACAGCAGCAAACCCTCTGTGTCATAATCAAGTCGACCAATCGGATACACACGAGTTTTGATGCCTTTAATAAAGTCTTTTACTGTCTTGCGACCTTCGGGATCAGACATACTCGTAATGACTCCCTTAGGCTTATGAAGAGCAACGACGATTTTGTCCGCTTGCGCCAACTTGTTAATCGGACGTCCATTAACGGTAATGATGTCCTTGCGAGGATTCGCTTTAATTCCAAGCGTTTCTACCGTCTCGCCATTAACTTGCACCTTTCCTTCAAGAATATATTGTTCACACTTGCGGCGTGACGCAACACCCGCGTTTGCCATAATTTTCTGTAGACGTTCTTCCATTTGTGTCATTCACCTCACAACTATGATATCCGTTTGTGAACGATACCACAAGTTAATCGTTCAAAAACTTGTCGAAATACAAAACAAAGGGCAAACTCCCGCTTTACAAGGAGTTTGCCCGATCTAAAATCGGATATAAATGCCTAAATTAATCTACTTGTTGCTTTATGTAAATATAATCATACAAATAACGATTGCTGCCACAAAACCAACCATATCCGAAAACAGTCCCACCTTTAGAGCGTATCTGCCTTTACGTATGCCTACAGCACCAAAATAAACAGTTAAAACATATAACGTCGTATCCGTACTCCCTTGTATCGTAGATGCGATGCGACCAATCAATGAGTCTGGACCAAACGTTTTAATGAGATCTGTTGTAAAAGCTAACGAGCCCGCACCTGTAATAGGGCGCAAAAACGCAAGTGGCATAACTTCGCCAGGAACTCCAAACAGATCAAGGAGCGGTCTCATCAAGCTCACAATCCAATCCATTGCTCCTGATGCCCGAAATACGCTAATCGCAACCATCATACCAACAAGAGTAGGAATAATATTAATGGAGGTTTGGAAACCGTCTTTTGCTCCTTCTACAAACGACTCATATACCGGAACTCTTTTAAAGTATGCATATAAAGGAATAAATACGATAATAGCAGGTATCGCCCACGTCGATATCGTAGAGATTAACGCGTACACGGATATCCTCCCTCTCTTCAAAAGTATCGGCGTTGCTCAAGTTCTAACCAGCCGCTGCTTGATCTTGTTGAGGTAGTGAAGGTACAATCGGCGGCGTATGCCTGCTTCTGTACCAACGATCCGCCAAAATAGCAGCTATCGTAGCAATAATGGTAGCTATTAACGTCGTTCCAACAATTTCGGCTGGATGGGCGGAACCAAAATTCATCCTGATGGCAATTAATGTTGTTGGTATTAACGTAATGCTGGAAGTATTGATAGCTAGCAGTGTACACATCGCAGGAGAAGCTACGGACTTGTCCGGATTAATTTTTTGCAGCTCCTGCATCGCACGAATGCCCATCGGGGTCGCGGCGTTGCCAAGGCCAAGCAAATTAGCACTCATGTTGGACATAATAAAACCCAATGCCGGATGATTACGCGGCACATCAGGAAACAAATATCGCACAATAGGGCCGAGTAGCTTCGCCAGTCTTTGCAGCAGCCCTGCATCCTCAGCTATTCGCATCATCCCCAACCAAAATACCATGATGCTAATTAAACCAAAGCTGACACTAACTCCTGTTTTAGCACCATCAAATACGGCTTCAGTTACGACCTCCACTCGTCCTTGCGCCGCAGCGGCTACAAAGCCAACTACTAGCATAAAGATCCAGATGACGTTAATCATAAATATCTACTCCCCCTGTAACCCCTTAATCTATGTTCCCAGTCGAAACAATTCAACGGCTACAGTTTGAAAATGTTGCAGCCAGGCTTGCTCTTGAACGGCCTTCGCTTCCTTTTGAGAAATTCGGTCTATATCTGCAAAAGATGCTGCTTGCCCCGCCCCGCTTCGCTGTATTGTTGGTTGTGGTGATTTTGCCGTTTCGACGAGCGGCACGCTTCCTATTTCCACATCGTGCAACAACACTTTCAAATGCCCTCGGTACCCTAATTTATAATCAAGGCTGTCCTGCTCCAGCAAATCAACTTTGAAGGTTGTGTTCGTACGCTCTTGCTCTGACAATGGATACCTCCATTCCCGAACCGTCTGCAACGGATACCCTTCCACTTTCTGACTTTTTTCTATTAACGTATAAATAGGGTATGAGGAAAAGCCATAATCCAGCATCTTTTCGTGATCCACCCAATCTGATCCATCATTTAACGTCACAGCAGCCAACTGCTGTCCATTGCGTGTTGCAGAACTTACGAGGCATCGTAAAGCCTGCTTCGTGTAACCCGTCTTCACTCCATCTGCACCTTCATACAAACGAAGCATTTTATTTTTGTTTGCCCATTTGTAATCCCATTGATCGTTAGGATTCGGAGCCACCTTGACTTTCGTTTTTACAATTTCACGGAAGGTAGCATTTTGCAACGCATACGCACTTAATCGTGCTAAATCATTAGCCGTTGTGTAGTGTCCAGGCTCGTCCAAACCATGTGGATTACGAAATTGTGTATGTTCCAGACCTAGTTCTTCTGCCTTTTGATTCATTAAATATACAAAACCTTCTTCTGATCCCCCTACATGCTCTGCGATGGCAGTAGCCGCATCGTTACCTGATCTAAGCATTAATCCGTAAAGCATATGATGTAGTGACATTTCCTCGCCTAGCCGTAAATAAATAGATGAGCCTTCTTTTGCATATGCTCGTTTGCTTGTCTTTACTTTCGCCTGCAATTTGCCTGCTTCAATGGCTACAATTGCTGTCATAACCTTGGTTGTACTAGCCATCGGCAGTTCTTTATCTCCATTTTCACTATGCAGAATTCGTCCAGTAGTTACGTCAATAAGCGCTGCCGCCCGTGCATTTGTGTCAGGCTTGGCGACAGGGTTCTTTTCTTGCTTTATTGGCTGCTCCTGCAATGAAGTGATCCTGTAGGACTTCGCATACCCTTTTTCGCTAATAAATAAAGGGAGTATCGTCATGCAAAGTAAGGTTAAACTAAGCAAAATGCTGTTCCATTTGGATTTGGTTTGCAACATATAATCCTCCTTCATCTTCCAGACACCCCTACGAAGTTACTCCATATGTATGCATGCAAACTGGCAGGTATGTCCAAGCACTAACATTAAACTTTAAATGAATAAAAATGTAATCGTGAAGCAATCAGCAAAAAGCGCCAATTCGCACTGCGCGGCATCCGCTTGAAATGCATCGGACATGTGCGGCGGTATGCAGCAATTGACGCTATACTAGTTAATCCGTCATGGGATGATAATGTCATCCGACGTTGGCTTCTCTTGTTTGCTTGGACGCTTAAACATCGCTTCAATGCGGTCGATGACATGCGGTGCAGAGTCAATTAATTTTTCTAGCAGATGCGTCTGATTGTCCACTGATACCACTTGTACGCCATGCTTTCCTACTACTAAAAAAGCAATTGGATTGATGTACACACCGCCCCCGCTTCCGCCGCCAAACGGCTTCGTATGGTTTTGACCGCCAGCATGCTCACCACGATGGTCGTCTTTACTTTCCACGCGGAAATCACTACCACCAGCAGCAAAGCCGATTCCGACGCGGCTAATCGGCAAAATGATGCTTCCGTCTGGTGTCTGCACCGGATCGCCAACTATCGCGTTAACGTCAACCATAGCCTTTATATTTTCAAGGGCGGCCCTCATGAGGCCTTCGATTGGATGATCCGCCATGGCCTTAATCCTCCTTCTACCCGCATCATGCGGTATATAAGCACAAGAACTGCTCCTATAGCTTGTGACACCCGAATACGGCTTATACAAACGACACGAGTGGAAAAGTATGGAGTATTAAAATGGGGGACCACTTCAACGTGCGGCCTGTCTATAAATCGAAAATAACGTGTCATCAGCCCTGTCGCAACCGTAGTTGCACTCCATGTCAAACCTGACAAAATGGCTGTATCAGGTGCTCGTCCCGCTCCAACCTCAGTATCCCATACAAACTGAGTCACTTTAATTTTGAACAACGTTTCTTTGAGCCACTGTGTGATGCCGTAAATATGCTTTTTCCACAAATCCACCCAATTAATAGCCCTTCTTATTTTTTGCTTGTTGACATTATCCTGATAACTGCCAGCATGACCTGTACCAAAGTTATCTTTATGCTGCACACCTAATTGAAATCCCTCCCCCATTCCTTTAAATTGGATGGACTTTATCTCATAACGCCAACGTATAATACCATGCCATACCCGTATGCCCACCCATATTCGCTCATATCGACCCGATTTATGAAAAAGCAGTTTAACTTCAATATTGGACATCAACATACTGATCACAAGCAAAAGAAAAAGAACTACCAATAGTAACACGATAAACGTCCACATATTCACGAAAAACACCTTCCTTTTCCATCCTAACCGTATTATGACCCTGCTGCTTGCTTGCCATTCGTCTTTTTCATTCCTGATAAACATGTTCACAAATTAAAAAAAACGAATTCATTTCTCTCGAATGATAGATTTTATCGTCAGGTCTGGTATGCTTTAATTTGGGAGACTATTCGGGTAGTCTCTACAATTAAGCATGAGGAAAGGAGCAAAGGATTCATATGTACAACGTTGTAAGCCTTTACAAACCGGGAAGAAAAGTCGATTTAGGGAGGGATGTATTTTATGAACCATAGGGGACAAAGCAGCCTGCATTTCAAAGAAACCGATCTACCTGGCATTGGACGCAAATATAACCTACGCACGCGAAGTGGAGAAAACCTAGTTATCGTTGTCCATCACGATCAGCGTTACGATTTGTTCCAGATGGACAATGAAGATGGTGATAACATGTTGTCCATGCTGACGCTTGATGAAGAAGAAGCGAAAGCACTTGCCCTCATAATGGGCGGCATCTCTTATATGCCAGAGCAAGAAAAAGAACGGGAAGTCATGCTGGGCGGCCTGCTTATTGAATGGCTTCGCTTGGCCCCTCAATCCTTATGTCTTGGCAAAACGATTGGGGAATTAAATGTTCGCCACGTTACTGGCGCTACTATTTTGGCTGTCGTTGAACATAACAAGACAACACTAATCAATCCTGGGGCGCAGTACAAATTTGTCGAAGGGCTAACGTTGGTCGTGGCGGGAGAACGAGCACAAGTAAACCAATTAAAACAACTACTCGAGAGCGGAAAGTTATAGCCTATGGAAATGCTCATATTTGAAATAGGTGTTGCGCTCGCACTTATAACCATGACTGGACTGCTTTCCGCCAAGCTGCGCTTTTCCGTCATTCCCTTTTACATCTTGATTGGGATGGCCGTTGGTCCACATGCTCCTCATTTCTGGATTATTGATCTTCGTTTTATTGAAAGTTCGTCTTTTATCGAGTTTATGGGCAGGCTCGGTATTTTATTTTTACTGTTTTATTTAGGTTTGGAATTTTCAATTGCCCGTCTGCTCAAATCAGGGAAAGCGATCTTGGCAGGAGGCGTCTTTTATATTGTTTTAAACTTTGTATCCGGATTAATAATTGGCTGGATGTTTGGGCTGCCGTTAAAAGAAACTTTAGTTGTATGCGGGATTATGACAAGCTCTTCAACTGCAATTGTTGCTAAGGTGCTCGTCGATTTAAAAAGAACGGCCAACCCGGAAACCGAAATTATTATGGGTATGATTATGTTTGACGATTTGTTTGTTGCAATTCATATTTCCATCTTAACAGGCTTAATTTTGAGCGGTGCGACTTCTTTCCTTAGCGTGCTGCTGATCTCAATCACAGCGTTGCTATTTATAGTCTTGTTTTTGTACTTGGGAAGAAAAATTATAAAGTACATTGATGTCGCCTTAAACGTAAAATCATCAGAACTATTTTTACTCATTATTTTAACTTTGCTCTTTATGGTCGCAGGGTTCTCAGAAACATTACACGTAGCTGAAGCCATTGGGGCGTTAATGATTGGGTTAGTTCTGGGGGAGTCCAGACATGTAAAACGGATCGAACAACAAGTGATGCCGCT
This sequence comes from Paenibacillus taiwanensis DSM 18679, assembly GCF_000425125.1. Classification (GTDB taxonomy): domain Bacteria; phylum Bacillota; class Bacilli; order Paenibacillales; family Paenibacillaceae; genus Paenibacillus_B; species Paenibacillus_B taiwanensis. The sequence goes on along the minus strand of NZ_AULE01000024.1, from coordinate 221,234 downwards.
GCGTGATTTTTTTGGCGCACTGTTTTTCTTTAGTTTCGGTCTTACTATTGAACCGTCTTCTTTAGGTGGGGCGATTGGTATGGTACTGATTGCTGTTGTGCTGACGATTATTGGCAATCTGACAGCTGGAATAATTGCAGGAAAGATTGCAGGCACTTCACCAAAAGCATCCTTAAACGTTGGACTAACACTTGTGTCACGCGGCGAGTTCTCCATTATTATGGCTAACATTGGGAAAGCAGGCGGCTTGCTTGCTTCAGTGCAATCTTTTGCGGTGCTGTACGTGTTAATTTTGGCTGTCATAGGGCCACTGCTGACCAAAGAGTCCAAAAACATTTATGACGGTTATGTACGTCTTCGACATTTCTTAATCCGTAAGAAGAAAGCAGCTCCTGACCATACCGAATAACAACATGTGAAACGATATCCCTTCCCGACAGGCGCTATGTTGTAGGACCATGAACCGGAGTTTAAACGAGCAAGTAGCATCCAATACTGCACATCAGAGATGGTAGTGCATGCTACTTGCTCTTTGTTTCTTAAATATTCTGACAAATTTAAACCTATCTATTCATTTTAAAGCGGCATATCCGTACAAACTGACCAATTTGCTGTATTTAACGTCTGTCCCGGCTCCATGTAGTGACCCTGAATATGAAGCTCTGCCAGCTTCTCTACAAAAGCACGGCCATCTTGACGAATAGGCGGAAACGTATTGTAATGCACAGGAACCACATGCTTCGCCTGCACCCATTGCGCAGCTTGCAGCGCGTCTACAGGGTCCATCGTAAAGAAGCTGCCGATCGGAAGAAAGGCAATATCCGGCTTATATCGTTCACCGATTAACTTCATATCACTAAACAAAGCTGTATCACCCGCATGATATATCGTAATCCCATCTATTTGCAGTACAATGCCGGCAGGATTACCCAAGTACACATTTTGACCGTCAACCGAGAAAGAAGAGCTGTGCAGCGCAGGAACCCACTTGATATGACCAAAAGACAACTCTGCGCCCCCACCCAGGTTCATCCCGATCGTTGAGTGAACACCTTGCTTGGACATAAAGTCAGCTAATTCAACGATCGCCACAACGGTTGCATCATTGTGGTTAGCAATTGCCGCGGCGTCTTCAATATGATCTCCGTGTCCGTGTGTCAGCAGAACAGTATCCACTTGAATATCTACTGCCTGAACAGTTGTGGATGGATTACTGGTCAAAAAAGGATCGATAATCAAACGATGCTTGTCGCTTTGAATTTCCACACAAGCATGACCGTGGAATGTAAACCGCACTATTTATCGCCTCCTACATCTTCAATAGTTAACTGCCTGCCTTCTAACTTCTCGAACAACAGCTGAGTTTCCTCCTCCAAGCCTTCTGTACGTTCAAATTCTGACGCCTCTGGCAGCTCGGATAAGTTAGACAACCCAAAATAGTCAAGGAAAGATTTGGTAGTTCCATACAAAATAGGCCGCCCTATCGCTTCAGCACGGCCTACCTCTTCAATCAGATCCTTGTTCACTAATGTTTGAATGGCACGATCGGATTTGACCCCCCGCACTTCTTCAATTTCTACGCGTGTGATCGGTTGTCGGTAGGCTACAATGGATAACGTTTCGAGAGCGGCTTGTGACAACGATGAGCGGGACGGTGAATAAGCCATACGTTCAAAGTAAGGCACATGCTCAGGCAGCGTCGTTAGGTGGAACATACCCGCAATTTCCACCAATTGAATACCACGCTTGGCACGTTCCAAATCCCCTTTCAAATCATGTAACGCCTCTTCCACCACCTCAGCGCGAATTTCGGTAATTTCGGCCAATTGCTTTAAACTTAGCCCTTCTTCACCGACCATAAATAACAAGCCCTCAATAATCGACTTCAACGTCTGAAATTCCATCCGACTCCAACTCCCCGTGCCATTGAATCACAATGTCCTCAAATAATTGATCTTGGTAACAACGAATCTGTTTGAGCTTCATCAATTCCAACAAAGCTAAAAAAGTCACTACAATTTCATGCCGTGACATTTCCTGATGAAGCAAATGGGAAAACATTACTTTAGACCCTTTTCCCGAAGGCTTTAATATCGTAACGATGTCTCTTATCCGATCTTTGACCGATATTTCGTCACGGTGAATGGTAGCCACTTGTGTTCTTCTAACTGCCTTACGCAGCGCACGCTGAAAGGCTTGGATTAAATCGTCCACATGCAGCCCTTCCACCGGATTGCTTGGAGTATTCGGCAAAAAAGGTGTTAAATCTTCCGCTTCCTTTGAAAAGATTAAACTACGCTCCGTCTCCTTTTCGCGTAAATGTTCAGCTATTCCTTTGTATTTCCGATATTCTATCAGTTTTCGAATAAGCTCCTCACGCGGATCATACTCTTCTTCCTCATACTCAGGGAAGTCTTCCCAGTCCATGACGGGAGGCTTCGGCAGCAGCTGCTTCGATTTCATCGACAATAACGTTGCTGCCATAACAAGGAACTCGCTTGTCACCTCTAGCTCCAACTCATGCATGCTGTGTAAATATTCGAGATATTGATCTGTAATCTCACTAATCGATATATCCTGAATATTAATTTCAGCTTTATCAATTAGATGGAGCAGCAAATCAAGCGGCCCTTCAAACGATTGCAATTTATATGTAACGGACAACCGATAAAACCTCCTGAACTATAAAACAAATGTAGCACCCTAAAAAGGGTACTACATTAACTAAGCACTATTTTAACTGTTTCGTCAAGTTTGCCATCTCAATTGCAGTCGCTGCTGATTCCCAACCTTTATTTCCTGCTTTTGTTCCTGCACGTTCAATGGCCTGTTCAATCGTATCCGTCGTTAACACACCAAACACTGTAGGCACACCTGTCTTCAAGCCAACCTGTGCAACCCCCTTCGCTGCTTCATTACATACGAAGTCAAAATGAGGTGTCGCGCCTCGTATAACCGCCCCCAAAGTGATAACCGCATCATATTTACCGCTCTCAGCCATCTTTTGCGCAATTAACGGGATTTCAAATGCACCTGGCACCCAAGCGACATCAATTTCCTCTTCCTTAACGCCATGTCGCTTTAACGCATCCAATGCACCTGATACTAACTTGGATACGATAAATTCATTAAAACGTCCAGCAACGATCCCATATTTTAAACCTTCTGATACTAAATGTCCTTCGAATATGTGTGGCATGTAATAGCCTCCTCTTAAATTTAAGTTTATATGTTAGTATTTTCATTTTGCTCTACAACATCAAAAGTTAGCATGTGGCCCAGTTTAGCTTGCTTCGTATGCAAATAGTTGGTGTTGTCTTCATTAGCCGCCATTTGGATCGGAACCCGCTCCACAATTTTTAGCCCATAACCTTCTAACCCCTTAATTTTGCGCGGATTGTTTGTCATAAGCCGAATAAATCTCACACCAAGGTGTTTGAGCATTTGCGCCCCAATTCCATAATCACGCAGATCTGGTGCAAATCCCAATTTTAGGTTGGCATCAACCGTATCATAACCTTGCTCTTGCAGCTTATAAGCTTTCAGTTTGTTAATTAGTCCAATACCGCGTCCCTCCTGACGCATATAAAGCAGCACTCCTGTGCCCTCCTGCTCGATATTACGCAGCGCTGCTGCAAACTGTGGTCCGCAATCGCAACGGTGGGAATGGAACACATCACCTGTCAAACATTCCGAATGCACCCGCACAAGAATCGGCTGCTCGGGGTCAATCTCTCCTTTTACTAAGGCAACATGCTCTTTGTTGTCTACTTCATTCGTAAAAGCAACTACCCGAAACTGGCCAAAGTCCGTCGGCATGTTAACTTCAACTTCTTGCTTAACTAGATTTTCGGTTTCGTTACGATATTGAATAAGATCTTGAATACTAATTAGCTTCATATTGTGCGCTTTCTTGAATTCCACCAGATCTGGAAGACGCGCCATCGATCCGTCTTCTTTTATAATTTCACAGATTACACCTGCTGGAGCTGAGCCGCACATCCGAGCTAAATCAACTGCTGCTTCTGTATGACCTGCTCGTCTCAGCACGCCACCCTTTTTCGCGATTAATGGAAAAATATGACCTGGTCTTCGGAAATCTGCTGCTTTTGCAGTTGGCTCCATTAAAGCCAGTATCGTCTGGGACCGCTCATGGGCCGAAATTCCTGTAGAGGTACTCACATGATCAATCGAAACCGTAAATGCCGTCTCATGATTATCCGTATTGTGTGTCACCATCGGAGGCAACTCAAGTTCATCAGCACGTTCTGAAGAAATGGGCACGCATACTAGCCCACGCCCCTCAGAAATCATAAAGTTAATCACTTCGGGTGTTGCCATATCTGCTAATGCCACAAAATCGCCTTCATTCTCCCGATCCTCATCGTCTACTACAATGATGACTTTCCCCTGTTTTAAATCGTTTATCGCTTCTTCAATGGAATCAAAACGAAATTGGTTGTCCATAAGTAACCGCTCCTTTCCTGTCTAACGGATGTTGTATGTCTTGCTTATAAAATTAAATAAATCCATTTTCGGCTAAAAACGCAGCACTCATTGTAGACGACTTGGCAGATGTATTAGCTGTATTATGGCCTCTTGAGCCGGAACCATAACGAAGCAGATGCTCCACATATTTACCAACAATGTCACATTCGATATTTACGGTATCACCAGGCTGCTTTTTCTCCAGCGCAGTCTGAGCTAATGTATGAGGAATAATCGAAACCGCAAAGCCGCCCTCGTAGGCCTGAATGAGTGTCAGACTAATGCCATCAATAGTAATAGAGCCTTTTGGGATCATGTATCGTTCCAACTCAGACCCTTCTACTCGAAATTCAAACACAATCGCATTGGCGTCTGGTGTACGTCGTGTAATGACCGCAGTTCCATCCACATGTCCTTGAACGATATGCCCCCCAAACCGCCCATTCCCTGCCATCGCCCGTTCTAAATTAACGGGCTGCCCAGGACTCAGGTCTTTCAGATTAGTATGTCGAAAAGTTTGCGGCATAACATCAGCACAAAACGATGAATTGTCAAAAGAAGTCGCGGTTAAACAGACCCCATTAACGGCAATGCTATCGCCAAGTGTTATACCAGCAAGCACTTTGGAGGCTTTAATACGTAATACCATCGCTTCTCCACGTTTGGAAAGAGATTGCATCGTCCCAATTTCTTCAATTAGTCCCGTAAACATAGCTATTCCTCCTCTCTCTCTTGCTCATGCCGACCTGGCACGCCTTTTATGATGATGTTATTACCTAACACTTCGACGCTAACTTGTTCCAGACAATATGCATCACTCATCTTTGCAGGCCCTGGGAACATAAAGCTTCCTGGTGCATCTGGATGCCCTACTATTTTAGGAGCCATCATCAACACAACTCGGTCGATCAAGCCCGCTTCCAGCATCGAGCCATTCAGATGTCCTCCACCTTCCAATAATATGGAACTAATCTCGCGCTGACCGCATGCTGCTATTGCCTTTCGTACGTCCACACGTTTTCCTTTATTTATCCGAATAACCGTTACGCCAAGACGTTCTAGCGCAATGGCTCGCTCCTGATCCGCATTCATCGTTGTAAGGACCCAAGTTGGGGCCAACTGGTCCCTGACGACTTTGGCGTTCAACGGCAGACTTAATTGGGAGTCCACAATTAAACGGATAGGGTTCAGCCCTTGTACAGACAAACGAGTCGTCAAAGAGGGATCATCTTGTAATACCGTTCCAATGCCTACCATAATAGCTTGATGTCGGTGACGCAGTGTGTGCACCACTTCCCTTGCCTGCTCGTTCGTAATCCATTGACTGTGTCCTTCATGAGTCGCAATTTTGCCGTCCAATGTTTGCGCTGTTTTCAGTGTGACATAAGGTAATCCTGTCGTAATGTATTTGGCAAATGGCTCGATAATCCGCTCAGCCTCGGCGGCTAACACCCCCACCTTGACTTCAATAGCATGCTCGCGCAGCAAAGTTAAGCCACGACCCGCTACAACAGGATTAGGATCTGTACACGCAACTACGACCCGCTTTACGCCCGCCTCCATTAGTCGTAAGCTGCATGGTGGTGTCTTGCCATAATGACTGCATGGCTCAAGAGTCACATACGCAGTTCCACCATCAGCACGTGGTCCCGCCATCTGTAAGGCATGAACTTCAGCGTGGCCCTCACCGCGCTTCAAGTGCGCTCCCATACCAACAATTTGACCGTCATTTACGATAACGCAGCCCACAGCAGGATTGATGCCAGTCTGGCCGACTATCCGTTCTGCTAGCCCAATTGCAAGCTTCATATAAAATTCATCGTTTATTACGGTGTGCATAACATCCTCCTTGACTAGAGCTGCTTAACGAATTGGGAATGAAATCATAAGAAGTTGGCGCCTAACAAGCTAAAAGCGGTCAATTTGCTTCCTTTCACTCGTTGATCTTAGGATTCCATGAACAGCAACATTCATGTACGGCTTACACCTCCAAGCACTTAATCACACGGCTGTAAAAGAGCGAGTAAAAACAAAAAGCCCTCCGGATAACCTCCGAAGGGCGTATAGGAAATGTATAGACTCAGGTATATATTCTCTCCCACAATAAAGAAGTCCAACATCCACGGATGGACAAAAGGATTGATCGTATCCTCACAAAGGATACACCGATATAAACTTCCATATCCAGAAAACCGAAACACGGAAGCATCCTGCTTTAATTATTGTGAAAAAAAACACGTTGCATAGCTAAATAAAAGGCTGCTCAGCTATATGTCTTTAAAAAGGATACAACTGTCCCCATCATAAAGCTACATCCTGACTCCCTTCTCCCATCCAGACTATACTGTCGGCTCTGGAGTCTCACCAGATCCACCGCTTGAGGTTATCCTCTTACGGGTCACGGACTAAGAATAAGCTAAGCTCATTCAACACCGCCGGTCGGGAATTGCACCCTGCCCTGAAGGTTTGTCAACGATATGAAAATGTATATGTTCAATCTAGTTATTATGGAATTAGTGTATCATCGACCTGGAACATTTGCAACTATTTGAAATAATCAGTTATGTTACATTGGAAGATTACATTCTATTGACTAAAGTATACCGTTCTTCCCCTTACGAATGGATTCGTTTCTCCCCCGTAATTTCTTGGATAGGTTTAATGTTTTGCGTGAACTCCAATGTGCCTTTATATTCCCCTGCCGCATTTCGGACAGCAAAGTAACGAATGAATACATATTTGTCCCTGAACTGAATCCAAAAATCTTCTGCTTCTTTGCGTCCAGCTTTAAAGTCCTCCAGCAGTTGATTAACGATGTGGACACTTTGCGGTGGATGGCAATTTTGGACCGTACGTCCGATCACGGACGGAGTACGCGTAAATATACGATCTTTGCCGTGGCTGTAATAACGCACAACATCGTGCTCATCAATAAACGTCAGGTCCACCGGCAGATGGTTCATCATCAGCTCCAGTTGAGCCACGGATAATACGCCTGTTTCCATGCGTATAACTCCCTCTACTAATTCACCCGAATCCAACTGCTCGCGTGCAGGAACCCAAACCCCACTCGGCTCAGTTAGGAAATATCCGATCTGCTCGCTCTCGGCTGCAATTCGAACCCATTCGTCTTCAGTTAACGTCTGCATCGCCATTGGAAATAATATATTTTCCTCTTTATAGATCATCTCGTTAACTTCTTGTATTATATGGTGCAGCAATTCAACTATTGCTTGCTGGCATCCGCTGCCTGCTACATAGGCTTCTAATTGCCGCCCTACGTCTTTTAGCAGCAAACGAATGTTATCGTCCACTCCCCACATCACCTGTGTCGGTCCAAAAATACCGTATTTCTCCAAATAGGGGAACAACAAATTTTCCTTACGACTGTAATGCTTGTCTATTTCCTTCAACTGTGTCAGGTCTTCGAGCAGCTTGCTTTTATGGTGCTCCTGATCATCCTTAGCAAATCGTTCTGTATGAAGCACAAGCTTAAATTGAACCAGTTGTTCCAACTCACGGTTCTCCCGCTTAAAGGTATGAATCGGGTGGCCCACTTCCTCCGTAGCTGCTGGCTGATGAATGTCTTGAATCGATCCTTTAAATACGGCGGTATGGACAGAACAAAGCCGCTGTACCTCTGCCACCGGAATGCCTTCTTCCTGTATTAACGCATGTTCCAAGGCAGATATTTCTGCCACGGTGACGTCCCCAACAGCTTCCTCAAATTGACGCTTAACGTCGTCAGCACTTTTACCTTCATGAAGCTGCTTAATGATATCCTTTAACAATTGCTGACGCATGCTATTATTTAATCGATCTCGTTCCCGATTGTTAATGATCTCACTCATACGTATACAGCTCCTTTCCAATGACCGTATAACCCGCTTGTTCAAAGGCTTCTATAATAATACCAATGGATATCCCTTTACATTTGGCGCCTTTAGGAATGGTCATCGCACGGCCCGCCGTATTACGAATGATCGGATTTGCAATTTGATCAAACCCCAACTGCACCATAATCGAGACGATCTCCTCATTTGCTTCGCACAATTCATATATACTTTTACCTAAATCCACTGAGGATGTACCCAACCTAATCACCCCATTTTTAAAATGAGAATTCTTCTCAAAAGAAATGTAACACAGGATGAGCAGCTTCCTTGTGATTACAATCACTTTTTAACAAAAGGAGATGTTAGTCGCTTAACACAAAAAAACCGTGTCCCTGTCCCCAGGAATACGGGCTATGTACACTCATATAGGCAGCATATCTTTGCGCTCTGCGATGGGCTGGCACTGTCTACATGCTCCAACCACTGATCCATTATGATCTGCATAAAATATAAGCTTGTTAGACTTTTGTTTGCAATAGGAACATTTCTGACTGCCCTGCTGCATGGCCTTATACCTATTCATCGACACGATATTGTGATTCGCTTTGCGACTTTTAAAGCGCCGCAGTACAACATATACTGTCAGGGCAATGACTATAACAACTGCTACGATACTATAAAGCAACCTTTACACCTCGTTTCAGCGAAAATCCTAAAGGAGTATTTCCTTATCGCTGCTTCATCTGCCTTTGAATAATTGGAAGTTCGAGCAACTCTCCTTATATGGTACCACAATTGGCTGCACGACTCTATATGCCTGAATAGTCTATTTACACCAAGACTTACATACCAAATGAAGTTGAGGACGTCCATGACAAGCAATAAGTAATAGGGAAGTTAATAGTCACCCTTACAAAAAGAATAAGATGCAGGAATATAGCAGGTATATCTGATTTGTTATGAAAAGCATGTATTCGGAAGTGTAATGAGAGAGAGGGAAAACAGGGGATCTTTAACATGTCATAAAAGTGAACTAGATTGCAAACGCGCAATATGTGATTAAGCGCTCCTTCTCATTACGGTATGAAATGACGTAAACCAACGGTCATTTATTTATTCCTGCATCAATAATAGTTATCGTTCTCTTTATTGCGATTGAGCCAATTGCGCTTCATGCTCAAATTGCTGTTTATATTTTAATACCTTTTTGGTATAGGCGCTATCCAGTACGCCTTTATTGTCAATCCATTTCTTCGAGCCAGCACGCCCGCGGTTATAGGCTAGCAGCATCGCCTTCTCCAATTGCTTGCCTTCATACTCGCCTTCCCAATAAGCACGGCATTCGATTAACTCTTCTATGCCTAGCAGCACATTATGCTGCGGATTAAAAACATCAATCTTGGCTACTTCAATTTCTTTTGCCAACCTGCTGACGTTCCGTGAGTTCATTTGCACGAGGCCATAATCACTTGTGCCATTATCGTTATGATAAACCGTATGTCCATCAAAATTACTCTCTGCCTTGATCAAGCCGAGAAACATAAAATAGTTGATCCCTTCTTTACTCGTTTCATGCCAGATCATATCCAACACATCGTCTGGAAGCTTAATCGATGGAACATCGGGGCGTATGCTGGACGCACCTAGTACCGATACTTCTTTAGGCTTAATAGCCTTCCGCTGATCAACTGGTTTTTTAGAACCAGCCTTTGCTATAAATGAACGTGAAAAATCAATGACATAGGCATGACTTGCCTTGAATTTTTCTAACAACAGTGCCGCCTTGTTCGTTTCTTGCTGAGTAGAGGATGTAAAAAACACTACCGCTCCCAACAAAGATAGAACTATTTTAGCCATATCCAACTCCTTGAAATGTACTCCTGGAGAACTATGACTTTTCTCCTAGGGTGTTGTTTCTGCCGAATACATTTTTACATTAAACCATAAATTTCAGAATAAAACACGCTTTTATATGTATTTCCATTATTTTTTCGAAAGTTTTCACATTTACGAATGCGCTTACATTTTAAAAAAAACCCGCCACTCCTACCAAAATAAAAAATGCGTCTCCTGTATATACCATAAAATTACGCATTTTACCATCATTTATTTACGGGGTCCGGGTAAAGAGAACGTGCTAATTTCATCAATACATTCTTTTAATGGTCTTCCGTTCATCTTAATTGAGAACTCGTCATCAACTGATTATGGTTTTATTTCTTTAATTTCATCTAACAAAGTTTCCATTGTTTTTCCATTCATTTTTTTTGAGAAGTCATCATCTACTGCTGAGAGAACATAATCATTGTCTACGATGTAATATGTCCCATATCTAGTAAAAAAGTATTTTCCTGCATGCGAACGTTCCCCTGCGCCAATAGTTGTTATAATCTCCATTCCAGTTTTTAGATCGGGTTCAACCCCTTTAAAGTCTGAATTATAGACTAATTCAATAGATCCTGTAACAGGTATTCCACTTATTGTTTCTATCACTTTGACCTCATACCGTGTAAATTTGGCTGCGCTTGTTGGCATACTCAGGTTTTTTTTCTTTTCGTTCACTTTATATTCTGGTGTATTCGGCGCACCAAATAAATCCACTTCGTACTCTGGTAGTTGGCCTATAACTTCTGCTCTAATGATGGACTCAGCTTGATTCACGACTTCCTGAAAGGTAAGTCTTCTTGAGTTATAGTAGGGATGATCTGCATTACTTGCGGGGTAGCTTACTCGTAGTTCTTGCAGTCGCTCTGTAGGTAGGGTTGGTGCTGCATTAACTCCCGTGTATATGAGTAACAACACAACAACCAAAATCATAAGAAAACCTGCGACCATAAATGTCTTATAATTTCTATTCAAATCCATACTTCACTACCTTCATCCTTAATTTTCCAAAATGAATATACTTGAATCCATTTCTAGATGACTCGACCATAAAAAGTGTTGACTACAGAAAAGTGTTCCAGGATTATACTGATTTTGTGTACCGATAGCAAGATGACCTTTTTAGCGCTCTCTTCAAAATATGACTCAGACTTAATTTCTGGATAAGTCAGGAGTAATTAGCTGCTGGATGGATTCGGCAAAGCAATTCCATAATTCTATTAATTGAATTACTGGTCTAAGACAGAGTAATTGTTACAAAACAGACTGTATAAGGAGTGATAAAGAAAACTTTAATAAAAGAAAAGCCCTAGTTTCTAGGGTTCTCCGCATAAATGCAATAAGCAAAAATGTTGTTAGAGACAGTTAAAATTGTCTAGCATCCACAGTAGTAATATTCATATTAGAACCATCACTAGTGGTAACGTATACTTTCCAATCACCACTAATACCCATTGCTTGTTTTCTGCCATCTTATATTCCATCCAGTTCAAATCACCAACTTTAGCTTTTATTAAAAGGTTTCCTATCTCTCGTCATAGGATCTGTCTTGTATATCTCTTATAGCGAGTATTTTTTCCCCTCGAACTCATCCATCCCGAGGTAAGTCCTCGCTTAACATAGGGTTCTGAGTGGTTTTTCATTTCTCGGAGCGCTCGCACAGCCTGAACTGAAGAAGGATATGAGAAATATTAATATAAAAGCAACATGTTTAACAGTCATCTGATCTGCCCCTTTAGTCACTCGGTATGTAGTGTACGTGTGTAGCCACTTCACTTACACAACATATTTTACGATCTCAAAAGGATTAAAGAAACTTACTTTTAACAACAAATAATTTATTTTCATCTAAACTAGCTTGTATCCCTGATCCGTCTATGACAATATCAGCCAACTCATAAGAGCGATGTTCATTGACGTATCTGTCTTCTGCTGGCATCCATTCATTTTCCCATCGAGCACGAGCTGCTTCTCCATCTCGTGCTAAGCCTCGCTCAAGACGAACGTTATAAGGACTATCCACCCAAATTTTAAAATCATAAAATTCCGATAACTCTTTGCGTGTAGAGTAAACCCCTTCAATAATTACAATCCCATTAATCGGAACTTCGTGCCATTCTGCTAAACGGTCATTATCCCAATCATAGCGCTGAAAATTACCTTCTTTACCAGAACACAGAGGAAGCAAAACTTGCTCCCTTACACGCATCCAGTCAAAATCTGCTCCTACCGAATTTGATTCAGGATTAACTGTTCTTTCACTAGATGGACGATAAAAATCATCCATTTCAATTAAAACCACCTCATTACTAATGTCACGAAGCTTTCTAGCCAATGAACTTTTTCCGGAACCTCCACAGCCATCTATGCCTACTAAAAGAATATTATTTTTTCTCGGAAGTTTATGCAGCATATTCAATAGTTCTTCTACCGTGTGTATCATATTTGAGAAACCACCTTTGTTTGTGTATAAAATATTAAGAGTTATTAGCATTCTATACAGTCAAATATAGAGCTGCCACGTTGCTGCGTCGTAAATATGTCCAATCGCTAATCCTTCTTTAAGAGGGATTACATTGGCTTCTTCCAATAGTTCACGTGTAGCAGGTTCCAAATGGTTCTTTCTCATTTCAATTGCATCCTGAGCTAATTCCTAGCCTACCTGATTTATTGCAACACGATGCTGCGAGACCAGTGGTCGATTGAAACTTACTTTCGGACGACCATCGTCCATCTCGTTATGGATCGATATCAAGATCGATCCACAAAAAGTCTTATCGATGGACTCACAAATATTGTTTGCAGAAGAGATGACTGTGGATTGAATATGTTTATCAACATGCCCAATCTGGGTACCCTTGCTCAAATTAATGCAAAATTCTCAAATAAGTATTACCATATATAACAATACGGTAATATCTCAATAGATAAGATATTACCGTATTCCATTAATGTGATAATAGTTCCATTGATTTAATTTCGTCTAACAATGATGTTACTGTCTTCCCGTTCATTTTTTTTGAGAAGTCATCATCTACTGCTGAAAGAACATAATCATTGTCTACGATGTAATATGTCCCGAATTTGGTAAAGAAATGCTTCCCTTCGTGCACAGTATCCCCTTTGGCTATAACTGTGATAATCTTAGTTCCCTTTTTAAGATCAACTTCGGCATCTTTAAAGGCTTTATTGTAAACTAATTTAATATTTCCATTAACTGGTTCATCATTTAATGTTTCCAAGACCTTTACTTCGTATTGAACAAACGTTGCTCGTTTTGTAGGAAGTCCATTCTTTTTCATTTTCTCATTAATCTTAAATTCTGGTGTATTCGGCTGCCCAAATAAGTCAATTTCGTATTCTGGTAACTCACCGATGACTTCGGCTGAAATAATACTCTCTGATACTTTAGCTATTTCTTGAAAGGATGGCCGTTTTACATGATACATTGCTGATTCATTATTATATGCAGGATAATTTAGTCTTAACTGATGAATTCGTTCTGAGGATAGAGAACCTGAATTATTCGAATAAATCACTAAATAGGATATTACAAGTAATATAATACTACAAGCTACTAAGCTGAAGACTTTAGTTTTTTTAGTTATCACCATTAAATTATCCTCCTATCTTTTAGCATATATTAATACTTACTCGAAATATCATTTATATCATGATTTCTTGGTGTCGTATATCCTGAGTAAGCTGATTGTCTCATTACAGAGTCATCATTAACTGGGTAAAATATAGAATTAGGATGACCTAAACCTAAAACGTGTCCAATTTCATGCACCATTGTATACAATTTATCATTCTCACTTCCAAATACTTGTGCATGTGGGTTCATATATATATGACCGTACTTAATTAATCGAGAGGAATTTTGGGCAGAGGTGGTGTCAGTTACAAGGATATTGTCTGTGGTGGTTACATCAGTAAGCGCGTAAGCATAGTATTCTAATGAAGCGCCCACCGCTTGTCTCCAAAAACTTTTGTAGGCGTCAATATGTCTACATTAGAATAAGAAAACGTTGTTCTAGACGTTTGTACTTTAGATGTACTATTCGGCCATGCATTTGTTGCATTGACATAATGATTAGTGTAATCAGAACTTAGAGAATCATTGTTAAATTTTAAATGTGCCGCACCAAAATTTGTTATGCTCTACTTCAAATTAATCGGCGTCCAGTTTGGTGCTGATCCACTATAATACATTTCATGAGCACTTGAAGTTGTTGAGAACGATAATAGAAAAATTGACATTATCACGACAAGTCTTAATCTTTTTAACAATTTGTATCCACCTTTCTCAAAATAATAAAACTACCGAAACTATTTTTTAAACCAATCCCCGAAATCCTTCCTTTCTGTTCAATTATTTGTAAACCCAGATTATAATAGCATAACAAGTATTATAATTAATATGATCATTATTAATATTTATACAATTTTTAACTTGTATTCTCTAATCAGGATACTTTGTCAGTATTATCAGATCACAGGTCAAAAGAGGCTTTTAGAGACACAGGACATTTTAACGTAATTTGTATCGTAACAGTGGCAGTAATTTCAGGGGTTTTCGTAATTTCATACTTTCTTAAAAAGGGCTTTCTCAATAATGAAACCACTATGGGACTTGATAAGAACATTGCAGATCGAGTAAACGTTACATTAGATATTGCTGATATCGCTACTGACTATGTACGAGATTTGGCTGATGGTAACAAAGAGAAGTTGGAATTAGATGCGATTGATAAAGTTCTAAATGAACTAAACATAACTGTAATGGAAGATGAACAACGATTAATCGAGATCATTGATAAGGAAGGACTATCTTTCAGTAAATAAATATTTATACCCCCGATCCAAAATATCGAATCGGATACGGGGGTATTTTTTACTATCTATTTAAATAGTTTTGTCCACACACCATAACCGTTTCAAAATACATGAATTTCTTTTCATACTCATGATCATCGAGGCTTTGAGCCTTGAACCAATCAGCTCCCAAATCCTCATCTGTTATGATACGAGAACGATATAAGGTGAGTCCGATTTCAGGAAAGTCATATGCAAAGCCCCGTAAACACCCTTCATCCCTACGATAAGGTGAAATTCTATTTATCATCACAACCAATTCTGGCGCCTTGATATGGAAGACGGGAATCCCGTAGCAAGTGACATTCGCGCGCTCCAGCAAACTTAAATCTCTAAATAAAGAAAAAAATTCATATCACAGCATATATACAGAGAATCAATTGCAGGTTTGACTATCTTGATACTGTGTGTCTAACATATTGAGAGATATCCATTTATATGTCCACTGTATTTATTAAATCATCATATCAAACAATAAATACGGTAATATCTTGTGTAACAGATATTACCGTATTGCATTAACGAGGTGGAGGTAAAGATATTGTACTAATTTCATCAATAAATTCTTTTAATGGTCTTCCGTTCATCTTAACTGAGAATTCATCATCTACTGCTGAAAGTACATAATCGTTATCAACGATGTAGTAAGTTCCAAATCTAGTGAAGTAAAATTTCCCTTCATGAGCCAGTTTCCCTGCGGAAATAGCTGTTACAATTTTCATCCCTTTTTTAAGATCTGGTTCAATTCCCCGAAATGCTGAGTTATAGACTAATTTTATATTACCTGTTACTGGCTTTCCGTTTACGGTTTCCAAAACCTTAACTTCATATTGTGAAAATGTAGCAGTGAGAGATGGTAATCCATTTTGCTTCCTCTTCTGGTTAATCTTATCTTCTGGGGTGTTTGGTAGTCCTGTTAAATCGATCACGTACTCTGGTAATTCGCCAACTACTTCAGCAGTAATGATAGTTTCGGTTAGCTTAGTAACATCTTGAAAGGATTGTTTTTTCATATGGTATGTTGCATGTTCACCGTCTAAGGAAGGGTATTCTTGTCGCAATTCGTGTATCCTATCGGCGGAAAGTCCTATAGATGAACTTTTTTCGTTGTATATATACATTGATAACACAAACAAAATAGTAACACATCCCACCATACTAAAAATCTTGGTCTTCCTCGTAATTAGCATAACATTACCTCCATTCTTCAATATAAACATTAATATTTATTTGAAATATCGTTTATGTCATGAGTTCTTGGAGTACTGTAGCTCGAATACGATCCTTGTTTCATGATAGACTGATCATTTACAGGATAGTATATGTAATCTGGATGCCCTAACCCTAACACATGACCGATCTCATGCACCATTGTATATAATTTATCATTTTCACTTCCAAATACTTTTGAATGAGGGTTCATATAAATGTGACCGTACTTAATTAGTCGAGAGGAATTTTTAGCTGAGTTTGAATCTGTTATTAGAATGTTATCTGTTGTGGTTATATCCGTAATACCGTATACATTGTACACATTAAGATATCCTACTTTTTGTTCCCAAAAGGAATCTGTTGGCGACAATATGTCTACATTAGAATAAGAAAACGTTGTTCTAGATGTTTGTACTTTAGATGTACTATTCGGCCATGCATTTGTTGCATTGACATAATGATTAGTGTAATCAGAACTTAGAGAATCATTGTTAAATTTTAAATGTGCCGCACCAAAATTTGTTATGCTCTACTTCAAATTAATCGGCGTCCAGTTTGGTGCTGATCCACTATAATACATTTCATGAGCGCTTGAAGTTGTTGAGAACGAGAATAGGAAAATTGACATTATCACGACAAGTCTTAATCTTTTTAACAATTGGTATCCACTTTCCAGAATACAAAAAAAATCCTCTTAGAGCATTAAAATACACACTAAGAGGATTCTTTCTATTATGCCTATGCTACTTCAACTTTCGCCATTTTGTCGCCTTGTTTAATGGCATCAACATGCTCAACACCTTCGATAACTTGGCCAAATACAGTATGTACGCCATCAAGATGCGGGAATGCATCGTAACAGATGAAGAACTGGCTACCGCCTGTATCTTTGCCTGCATGAGCCATAGACAAAGCACCTTTAACGTGTTTGTGCGGGTTGCCAGCTGTTTCACATTTGATTGTATAACCAGGTCCACCTGTACCTGTACCGTTAGGGCAGCCGCCTTGAGCTACAAATCCTTTAATTACACGATGGAAGGACAAACCGTTGTAGAAACCTTCATTCGCCAATTTTTCAAAGTTGGCAACCGTGCCTGGAGCTTCATTTTCGAACAATTCAATGACAACTTGGCCGCCGTTTTCCAGCGTGATGTTTGCTTTTTTCATTATAATAAACATCCTTTCTCATATGCGAAATAAACACACCGTGTACAGTATATCATTGCAGACCGATTCAACACAACAAACACATCATGACCACAATCAGAACAACATTTTTTCCTTCAGCATAATAGCCCCGACTTACAACTTTACGAAGCCAAAAACAACACCAAGCCAAAGGAAATCCCCCTACAGCTCGGTGTTGCTCATTCTTGATACACCCGTACTTACGCAGACAGTCACAAAACTCTAATGAGCAAGTCACGTCTACCTCCACTATCGCAAACCTTATTGACTGACTAACACTTTTTGCAATCTTGCCGGAATGACATCCTTGCCGACGATGTCTTGGTGTGTCTCGCGGCCTACAACGAGGTCCGCTTGACCATTCTGAACAAATACAACCGCAGGCTTACGAATTCGGTTATAGTTGCTTGCCATTGCATAATTGTAGGCGCCAGTGCAGGATACCGCCAAAAGATCGTCCTGCTGCACAAGCGGTAACGACAAATCCCAAATGAGCATGTCGCCACTTTCACAGCATTTACCTGCGATAGATACAACCTCCTCCGCCGCCTCATTAGCTCGATTAGCTAACAAAGCCTCATAGCGGGACTCATACAAAGCTGGGCGAGGATTGTCCGTCATACCACCATCAACCGCAACGTATTTGCGAACACCTGGTATTTCTTTAACAGTACCGACCGTGTACAACGTTGTCCCTGCATCACCAACGATGCTGCGACCTGGCTCAACCCAAATTTCAGGCAATGACTCATTCCAATTTGCAAAGTGCACTTTTACCGCGTCTGTAATCGCCTTCACGTAATCTGCGACAGCTAGCGGTGTGTCACCTTCTGTATAACGAATGCCAAACCCGCCCCCCAAATTGACGACCCGGAAGCTAACGCCTGACTGTTCTTTTACTTGGCGTGTGAATTGAGCAACCCGTTCAACTGCCATCTGGAAACCTTCTACTTCAAAAATTTGCGACCCAATGTGGGAATGAACGCCTAATAGATCCAATCCATCCGCTTTAGCTGCCTGCTGAACCGCTTCATAGGCTGTGCCGTTGCCGATGTCAAAGCCAAACTTGGAATCCGTCTGACCTGTGGAAATGTATTCATGTGTATGTGCCTCTACGCCAGGCGTAACACGAAGCAATACATTTACCTTACGTGCCCGCTGCTTGGCCATCACATTTAACAATTGCAGCTCCGTAAAGTTATCTACAACAAAACATCCGATATTCGCCTCAAGCGCCATCTCAATTTCATCTGGCGTCTTGTTATTGCCGTGGAAATGAATACGATGGGCCGGAAATCCTGCCTCCAGTGCCGTATACAGTTCACCATCAGACACAACGTCCAAAGACAAGCCCTCTTCATCCGCAAGCCTACACATCGCCATTACACAAAACGCCTTGCTCGCATATGCAACCTGAAACTTTAAGCCAGATTCCCGAAATGCCTCCATATATTGACGACTGCGCTGTCTCACTAATTGCTCATCTACAATATAAAGCGGCGTGCCAAACTGGGCTTTCAGATCAGTTACATCACAACCGCCAATCGTTAAATGTCCTAGATCATTAATCGTGCTAGTTCCATGTAAATACACTGTCCATTCCCCATTTCCTGTACCATTTCCAATAGTTATTCATTACCAAAATTATAACAGGAAAGTTCCAATTCACAGAATGGACTAATGTGCACATCATTTGCATTAATCTTCAATCAGGAATCGGAATTTGGACGCATCTTGGAAGCGTCTTTTGTCTTGTTAAAGCTAGGCCGTTCCTTAGACAACAAGAATGGCTGTCGTACAAAAATGTTGTAGAGCGCCTTTGCATTAAACGGAATAAAGGGCCACAAGTACGACGAATTGTACGAGCGATGCAACGCCAGAAATACGATAAACACGGTAATGCCGATAATAAAGCCTGGCACCTTAAAGGCGGCGACGGCAACGAGCAGCATCAATCGAATAATCCGATTCGCCAGCGCCAGCTCATAACTCGGCGTTGCAAACATCCCCACTGCGGCAACAGCCATGTATAAGATAACCTCATTCACAAATACGCCCGTTTTTACCGCGATGTCACCAAGAAGAATTGCTGCTACTAAGCCCATCGCGGTAGCAAGCGGCGTAGGGGTATGCACCGCAGCCATCCGCATGAGATCAACCCCTAGCTCTGCAAGCAAAAACTGCAAAATAATCGGAAGCTTAGCGGACTGCTGTGGACCTAGAATTTGCAGGGCAGCTGGCTTCAAGCCAGGCTCCATCACCATTAGCAGCCATAACGGAAGTAGAAACAACGATGCAAAAATACCTACGAACCGAACCCACCTTAAGTAAGTTCCCATAAATGCAGTCTGTCGGTTCTCTTCCGCATGCTGGCAAAGATCAAAAAAGGTTGTCGGCAAAATCATGACAGAAGGTGATGTGTCTACAAACAAGACGATGCTGCCGTCCATAAGATGAGACGCGACTGAGTCAGGGCGCTCAGAATATCGGACGAGCGGATAAGGATTCCATCCTTTGTTAATAATGGCCTCTTCTAGCTGTTTATCCGCAAGTGGCAAACCTGATAAGTTTACTTTTTTAATTTTGTCTCGGACAGACTCCACCATTTGCATATCCGCAATGTCATCGATATAGGCTATGCAGACATCTGTTCGAGTGCGACGACCTACCTGCACCATCTCATATTTGAGCCCGGGGTCCCGCAAACGTCGTCTTACTAAAGTAACGTTTGTCAACAACGTTTCTGTAAAACCATCTCTAGCCCCTCGCACAACTCTTTCAAGCGAAGGCTCCTCTGGACCTCTACCAGGGAAAGTTTTAACATCTACAATAATCGCAGCAGCCTCATGTTCAATAAAAAAGGCGCTGCATCCTGACAATACTTTGTTAATCGCCTCGCTCATCTTCGTTACTTTCTCGACCTGAACATGAGGAATGTAACACTCAAAAAACGATTTAAAAGCGTTTGCGCTTACTTGAGACTTATCTAACATCGTAAGGCGGGCCAAAATCATCGTCATTACTTCGTCCTTCGCAAACCCGTTAATGTAGAACAACCCCACATTTCGTTGACCAAATGTCATTTCACGAAACATAATATCAAAAGACTTACCGAATCCGACTACATCTGTCAGCGTACGTTTCGTGTCCTTTAGTCGTCTTGGAATGGCATCATCTTTTTGCCAATAGACAATGGAGGCAACCAAGTCATTTGAAAGCTCATGCTCTCGTTTATAACGATGTTCTGCTGATTCTTTCGGCTTATCGCTGCCACCCTCACTATGCGAGCCGTAAGCCTTTGCTTCCGCTGCTGCCTTGGATTCAGCTTGTTTGCCTTGGTTTTGTTTGCCTGGATCTTGATTGGCTTCATGTTGATTGGCCTGCTGATCCGCATTATTTTGCTCTGTGCGGTGCTCCTGCTTCCCTCCCTGCTCGTGCTGTTGTGAAGATGTATCGTGCTTCCTTTGTTCTGATGATGAATCTCCTGAAGCGGATACGTGTTTAGACGCCTTGCTCTCTTTATCGTCATCAGAATTATTTGCCTTTTGTCCTGACGACATAAAGGATGAACGTTGCTCCTCTTCATGCGTGTGAACTTGGCTCCCAGATGGGTTCCTGCCTTTATTCACATCTGATACATAGCTGTCCCTGAATCCTGCAAATGTATAGGGACGACTTGTGTTGTCATGCTGCCTGCCATTTGTGCCCGCACCAGCTCCTTGTTGGGCGCTATCCTGACGCTGCTGCTCATAATCAGCGGTGAGTGATTGTTGATAGCGGCGTGTGGAATGTGTATTCATGGGCATTTGTTGATTGGATGCCGTATCCTGCGCGTTATAGTTTCTCGATGAATAGCCTTGTTGCGAGCCCCGCATCGTGCCTTGCCTTGCTGCTTGATGCTCGGACGAGCCCACAAGCGAAGATGGCAAACCTTCACCACCACTACTGTTTTCTTTCCCACCTGTTGTCGTTGTGCTTGACATCTTTACCCTCCTAAAACATGTTCATTGCGGTTAGTGAACGAACATACCGGAATGGTATTAGTATGGAACAGTTACAGCATCTTCATGAGCGATAAATAAATAAAAAACCGTTTGCCTCCCTTTTAACGGTTAGTGAGACAAACGGTTTCGTTGGACAGTCCGGTTACTGAGCAATTTGAGCTTTAATGGACTGTAATATTTTTTTCTCTAATCGTGACACTTGAACCTGTGATATGCCTAATCGACTAGCTACCTCAGACTGGGTCTGATCTCTGAAATACCTTAAATAGACAATTAACCGTTCACGCTCGTTTAGTCCTTCAATCGCTTCATTTAACGCAAGCTTGTCAAACCAGCGATCCTGTGACTCGTCAGCAATCTGATCCATCAGTGTAATTGGATCACCGTCATTCTCAAACACCGTCTCATGGATCGAAGTAGGCGGCTTGTTGGCCTCTTGAGCAAAAACTACATCTTCCGGCGTGACGCCCAGTTCAGACGCCACCTCGCTAATTGTAGGCAGCCGGCCCAATGTTTTTGACAGCTCGTCCTTCATCTTTCTGACCTTATTGGCCATTTCCTTGAGCGAACGGCTTACCTTTAATGTTCCATCGTCTCGAAGAAAACGTTGGATCTCTCCGATAATCATCGGTACTGCATACGTCGAAAATTTCACATCGTAGGACAAGTCAAACTTATCAACGGATTTCAACAAACCGATACAACCGATCTGAAATAAATCCTCAGGTTCATAGCCGCGATTCATAAAACGTTGTACGACAGACCACACCAACCTGATATTGCTGTTTACAAGCCGTTCACGGGCCAATCCGTCTCCCGATTGGCTTAAAGCAATGAGCCGCTTAACCTCCGCGTCGTCCAAATAGGCATTTGACGATTGCTTCATATCCACTTTCATCGCTTCAACCCCTAATTATAAAGCGCTTTTTTCGATTCAATTCGCTTTTTCATGCGAATACTCGTACCGGCGCCAAGTTCAGTGCTGACTTCGAACTCGTCCATGAAATTTTCCATAATCGTAAACCCCATACCGGAGCGCTCCATATCTGGTTTTGACGTATACAACGGCTGCCGTGCTAAGTCAATATCTTCGATTCCATGACCTTTATCCGAGACGATAATCGTCACTTCCTCACCCTCTATCTCCGCTGAAATCGTCACTTCACCATCAGGGTCATTATCGTATCCATGAATAATACAGTTGGTAACGGCTTCCGAGATTACGGTCTTCATATCTGTAAGTTCTTCTAATGTCGGGTCAAGTTGCGATACGAAGGCAGCTACCGTGACACGTGCAAAAGCTTCATTCTCCGAACGACTTGAAAATTGAAGGCTCATTCTGTTCGTTCCTGAGTGCTTCATTATGATACGACCTCCAGACCGGTAAGCGCGGTGCGCTCGTTATCGTACACACTTACAATTTTGAACAAGCCTGACAATTCGAACAAACGGCTTACCGCCGGATTCATGTCACACACTACCATTCTGCCGCCTTTTGCTTTAATCAGCTTGTAACGCCCCAAAATAACACCTAATCCTGAACTGTCCATAAAAGTTAGATCTTTCAAACTAAGCACCACATGGTTTATTTGGCCACGCTGAATGGCTTCATCCAACTGGATACGTACTAGCTCTGATGTGTGGTGGTCCAGTTCTCCCCGAAGCCGGGTAATTAATACGTTACGTTGATGAACTAACTCAACCTGCAAATTCATGCGTCTCACTCTCCTCCCGCGATGCTGAACGATTTCGTGATATCGCATGCCAATTCCTGCCTGCCGACAAAACTAGAAGCTACGTCTGTTTAGTTGACAAAAAACAACTTCCCACACGTGCGTTTAAACATCGTCCACCAACCTGCTTTTTCGATCGTTTGAGCCGATTCGACAGGAAATTCTTTTACGACTTTTTCCCCTTGATACACTACGATTTTGCCGATCGACTGACCAGCTGTAATCGGTGCTTTGATTGACTCCGGCGCGACCAGTTCATACCGAATTTGGTTGGAAGCCTCTCCCTTTTTGAGCAGGACATGATAGGAACGTTTTGCCGTAAGCTCCAGCTTCTCATTCATTCCCTTTTCAATACGAATCTCACCAATACGATCACCGCTCTTTATTAGTGGCACATTGGTATACTGTGCGAAAGCATAGTCAAACAATTGAGATACCTCGCTGTTGCGTGTCTTCGTATTTGGTTCGCCGAGCACTACCGCAACGATTCGCATATTGTCCCGCTTTGCCGTAGCAGATAAACAATATTTGGCTTCAGACGTATAACCTGTCTTCAAACCATCTGCACCAGTATAAAAGCGAACAAGCTTATTCGTATTGACGAGCCAAAACTTTTTCTCTGTATGCTGTCTAAGATAGTCTTCGTATGCGCCTGTAAATTTTGTAATTTCCGGATATTGCAGCAGCGCCTGTGACATCAAAGCGATATCATAAGCAGACGTATAGTGGTTATTAGCTGGCAAGCCGTTACAATTGACAAAGTGGGTATCCTTCATACCCAATTGCTTCGCTTTTTCATTCATCATTTGCACAAATGCCTGCTCAGACCCTGCGATTTTCTCTGCCATCGCAACAGATGCATCATTGCCAGATGCCATCGCAATGCCTTTTAACATCTCCTGCACCGTCATTTCTTCTCCTGGCTCCAAGAAGATTTGTGATCCACCCATAGAAGCGGCGTACTCACTCGTTCTAACCTTGTCTGTCATTTTCAGCTTTCCGTCTTTGACAGACTCCATAATAAGTAGCATCGTCATAATTTTAGTAATACTAGCTGGCGGCAGACGGTCATGACTGTTTTTATCAAAAATGATAGTACCTGTGTCCGCATCCATTAACACTGCTGAACGTGCACTTGCCGCTAATTGCAGCGCATCCGTTTCACTGGTTGCTGCCGGCATCGAGAGTTGTTCACTATTCGGCAGCAGGGCAGAGTTAGAATAATCAGGCGGCACGTCCGCCAAATAAGCAACTGCTTGAACTGGAAGCAACAGCGCCGCAAATACGATCATCGTTATACTCGTGCGATTCCATGAATTCAATAGATTACCTCCTATACCTCTACAAGGTGATGCATCATCCGTTTGATCCGTTCCAAGGTGAAATTCACCCGTAATGCCGTACAGGTGAGACCGTAAGACAGATGTGCCTGTTATTCATTGTTGTCCACTAAGAAGTAAAATATTCCAACAAAAGCTTTGCTTCACGCAAAAAAGACATACACTAAACCAAAATGGTCAAGTGTATGCCCTTGATATCCTTTATTGCCTGCAATTCATGAAGTTACACAAAACGTTGCACGCCATCTTTCGTTACGATTGCATAAACAAGCGGCTTCGGTGGAACAGGCTCGGCACTTAATTGATACGCCTGCAAAATGCGTGCTTTAGCCTCGTCTACTCGCTTCTCATCGTTAACGTGAAGGATGGCGAGCACATCACCCACCTGTACTTGATCTCCGACTTTTTTGCGTAAATCAAGACCAACGGCGAGATCGATGACACTGTCTTTCGTTTCACGCCCTGCACCCAAGAGCATTGCTGCAATTCCAATGCTCTCCGCTTCGATTCCAGCAACATATCCAGCTTGTTCTGCTTGTACTTCAATACGCTTCGCTGCATGTGGAAGCTTATTAGGGTCGGCAATCATTTCAACGTCGCCCTTTTGCGCTTCAACCAACTGCTTTAACCGATCCAAAGCAGAGCCGTCTTGAATATGCTGCTCAAGCTTAGCTCTTGCTTCCTCTACGCTGTTTGCTTGTCCACCAAGAACTAGCATGTGGGAACCTAGAATTAAAGATAATTCATGAAGATCATCCGGACCTTCCCCTCGTAACGTCTGGATCGCCTCTTCCACTTCTAACGCATTACCTATCAAATGCCCTAGCGGCTGATCCATATCCGAAATAATCGCTACTGTATCGCGTCCAACCTCTGTTCCGATGTCCACCATTGCTTGTGCCAATGCAATCGAATCATCCAGCGTTTTCATAAATGCGCCGCTGCCTGTTTTTACATCCAGTACAATGGCATCAGCACCTGCTGCAATCTTCTTGCTCATAACGGAACTCGCAATAAGCGGAATCGACTCTACTGTCGCCGTAACATCACGAAGACTATACAATTTCTTATCGGCAGGTGTAATATTACCGCTCTGACCAATAAGAGATACGCCGATATCATTAACTTGACGGAAGAAATCATCACGGGACAATTCCACCTGGTACCCTGCTATTGCTTCAAGCTTATCAATAGTTCCTCCCGTATGCCCTAGTCCTCTGCCCGACATCTTGGCGACAGGCACACCAGCGGCTGCAACCATTGGCGCAAGTACCAAAGTAGTCTTATCACCTACACCACCTGTAGAATGTTTGTCCACCTTAATTCCCTGAATTGGACTTAAATCGATTTGATCCCCAGACTTGGCCATCTCTAAAGTAAGCTGAGCCGTCTCTTGCGCTGTCATCCCTTTAAAAAATATAGCCATTGCCCAAGCCGCAACCTGATAGTCTGGAACCTCTCCATTGCTATAACCTTGGACCATAAATGTAATTTCTTCATTTGTTAAAACATGACCTTCGCGTTTCTTATGAATGATGTCAACAGCTCTCATCGTATGTGTGCCTCCCTAGTTGGTTCAAACGTTATAATATCCCAATTACCGTTCCATCATTGCCTATTATGACTTCGGTCATTCAGCCATCGCTGGAATAATATCAAGCACCAATTGCAAAAATTGACCCTTTACCTTCTCAGCTGTCTCCATAACTTCAGCATGAGACAACGGCTGATCCAAAATACCGGCTGCCATATTGCTAATGCATGAAATGCCAAGCACTTCGATACCGGCATGACGTGCTACGATTACCTCGGATACCGTGGACATGCCTACCGCATCTGCGCCTAATGCTCTTAACATCCGAATTTCAGCAGGTGTCTCGTAGTTCGGGCCTAACAAGCCCGCATACACACCTTCCTGGAACGTAAAGTTATGGCGCGCGCCCACTTCTTTAGCTATCGTCCGCAGACGATGGCTGTATGCCTCCGACATATCAGGAAAGCGAACTCCAAGCTTGTCGTCATTGGCACCTGTTAGCGGATTTTGCCCTGTCATATTTAAGTGATCACTGATCAGCATTAAATCTCCTGCCTCATAGGACATGTTAATACCGCCTGCCGCATTAGTAACCAATAGCTGCTTCACGCCGATTGCTTTCATAACCCGTACTGGGAAAGCCGTCATCTCAGGCCCATAACCCTCATACATATGAAAACGACCTTTCATGAGTACGACCGTGCGGCCTTTAATAGTACCAATCAGTAATTCACCTGCATGGCCTTCAACCGTTGATTGAGGAAAATGAGGAATCGATTCATATGCGATAGTCACCGGCTCTTCTACCAAATCAGCAAGCACACCCAGTCCTGACCCCAATATCAAACCGACCTCTGGCTCGGATGGAATTTGCTTAAGAATAAACTCCGCAGCTTCTTGAATATGTGTATATGACAATACTTGTAAACTCATCTTTATAACCTCCGCTCCCATGATTTCTTTATTATAATCCTATAACTGCTGCAAAAAACTAGTTCCGATCAGTGGCCGTGCAACATCAAAGTTGTCTGCTATCGTGGCCCCCAAATCCGCATACGTTTCACGAATACCGAGCGAGCGACCAGGCGCGAGTGAAGGACTGTAGATCAGTAGCGGGACATATTCCCTCGTATGATCCGTCCCCGCATGAATAGGATCGTTGCCATGATCAGCCGTTATAATAAGGAGATCATCGGGTCCAGTTCGCTCCAACAATGCGGGCACTGCAAGATCAAACTGTTCTAACGCCTTCGCATACCCTTCTGGATCGCGTCTGTGACCATATAAAGAGTCAAAATCCACTAAGTTAGTAAACAACAATCCCTCAAATGATTGTCCCATCTGATCGATCGTAATCTCAATTCCATGCTGATTACTCTTGGTAGGATAAGTGGCACTGACCCCTTCACCCGTAAAAATATCGTTAATTTTGCCTACCGCTATTACATCCTTACCACCATCGTGAAGCGCATTCATAACGGTTGGAGATGGGGGCTTTACGGCATAGTCGTGCCGGTTGGACGTTCTTGTAAAATGACCTGGTGCGCCAATATATGGACGAGCGATTACGCGCCCAAGCGTATAAGGTTCAACTAACGTGAGCTTACGTGCAATCTCGCAAGCACGGTACAGCTCATCTAGCGGGATCACTTCCTCATGCGCCGCTAATTGAAACACGCTGTCTGCTGAAGTATAGACGATCCATGCCCCTGTCTTCATCTGTTCCTCACCATATTGAACGAGTACATCTGTACCTGAAGCAGGTTTGTTACACAACACTTTACGTCCAGTCGCTTCCTCAAATTGCTGAATAAGCTCAGCAGGGAAACCTTCGGGGAACGTATTAAAAGGTGTCGTAATATGTAATCCCATTAATTCCCAATGACCTGTCATCGTGTCTTTTCCCGCTGATATTTCGGCCATCTTGCCGAAGATGCCTGTTGGCTGCTCTACGCCTTTCACTGCTCCCAGATTCGTAATATTGGCTAATCCAAGACGCTGCATATGGGGAATCTTGATCGAAGGCACACGTTCGATAATGTGCCCAAGTGTATGGGCTCCGGCATCTCCGAAGCTAGGCGCATCAGGTAGTTCTCCAATCCCGACGCTATCCAGCACAATTACAGTTATTTTGCGAAAACGCGGTTTGTCTGCTTGGCTCATCACGAATCACTCCTCGTTTAAATTCCTGATTAGTCTGTGTTATGTGAACGCTCTCCATTCTACACAGGCCAAGCGTGATTAGCTGCTAACAGTCAAGGTGACTTTCTCGCACGAGGATGCGAGGTTGTATACACCTCTTTCATGCTGAGCCGCGCTCCATAATGTGCATATCGCTGAGTTGTCGAAACATCCGCATGCCCAAGCATCTCTTGCACGGCTCTTGCGTCTGCCCCATTGTTAAGCATATGGGCCGCAAATGACTGTCTAAGCGAATTCGGAGTAAATGGAAAATGCCACGATAAAAGGCTCGCATACTTTTTTACCATTTTCCAAAATCCTTGTCGTGTCATTCTCTGGCCTCTCGTATTGACAAAGAGCGCTTGCTCCTTAGCCTCCACCTTATCCAAGTCGGATAACTCATCAGGCTGCGAATTGCTTACAAATTGTGGCCTGACATGATTCAAATAGGTATGAAGCGCTTCGACTGCAACTTGGCCAAGGGGAATAATACGCTCTTTCTGATTCATGATGCTGCGGAGAAAAGCCAAGTTCAGATGAACATCATCGCAATTAAGCGCGATAAGCTCTGAAATTCTTACTCCTGTGCCGTAAAGCGTTTCCAACATCGCTCTATCCCGTATACCTTGTGCAGTGTTCGGATCAGGCGCACTTAACAATTGCTCTACTTGTTCAATCGTAAGCAAATGCGGAGACTTGCGCTCTGCCTTTGGCGTATCTACCCCTAATGTCGGATCTGTGGCAACAAGCCCTTCACGATACATATACAAGAAGAACGATCTTATCGTGGCCTTGTGCCTAGTGACGGTAGAGGCTGCTCTGCCTATGGTGCGTAATTGAACGATATATCGTGATATATGGAGTGCTTGTACTACAGACGCGCACTGCAAGCCTTCTGCCCGTGCATAAACTAGAAAGGCATGCATGTCCCGCATGTACGCATCACGAGTATGGTCTGATAGATGACGTTCCTCCTTTAAATAGGTATCATACTGTTCCAACTGTCTTTCCAATTGAGTCGTCATACTTGCCACGTAACCCCTTAATTCTCTTCATCTATTACCTCTCTATCATACAACATATGCCTGCATAAACGCTATTCACCCATCCAATAGAATAAGCGTAATCGATCCGTCAACGTGTCAGGCTCCATCCGAATATTGGGGTCGCTGTGGAACACTTTAATTGCTCTGCCCTGAGGCTCTTTATATTTATCAACAGGGGCAATCCAGCTAGACATCATACCAAGTATTTGAACCATCGCATATGTACATACCAAAAATAAAGCTATAAATTTGAGCCTTTCCGCCCATCGGCGCACGGAAACAATCATATGATATCCCCCCACTTAAAACGTAATACATAGATATGACTGGCTAAGACTAGCGTATGAAGGAGAGGGTTCCAATATGCGTTGGGTTTGCTGCTCAGCAGCAAGAAAACGTCGGTTTACTCACCGTTCCGCTCTTGTCACATAAGATATAGAACGTATATATTTTTGCGCAAGTACGCATGTAGAGTGGAGGATTAGCCGGATGCGCCAATTATCACGAATGCTCACAGCGGTGATCCACAGCAAGCCGAGCAGCCAAACTGTCCGTAAAATGATCATTTTGAAAGACCGCAAAAGCTATGAAAACTGCGTTAAAGTACTGACGAAGCAAGGGATTACCCCCGTCAAACAAGTGGCTAAAGCTAACATGGTTTGTTGTCACTTGGATCAGGACATATCAATACAAGACTTGCTCCACCATCCAAGTATTAAACGAGTCGAGACAGATGTGCTCGTTCATACGCATGCTGCACCCTTTCAACTGCAAGCACCCACTGAAGAAATCAGCAGCAATCAATTTCAACAGCACCATTATCCTTGGGGAGTTACAGCTGTGCATGCACCCTCAGTGTGGCCTCGTGCGAAAGGTAGAGGTATTAAGGTGGGCGTACTGGACACAGGGATATCACCACATCCGGATCTTCGAATCGCAGGCGGTATAAATACAATTAAACGTGATTCCTCGTACAAAGATGACAATGGGCATGGCACTCATGTTGCAGGCACTATAGCGGGTCTGGGAAAGAGCAGGCTGCCCTATGGTGTCGCTCCACAAGTTTCCTTATATGCGATTAAAGCGTTGGATGAAAAAGGTGACGGTTTTGTCTCGGATATTGTCGAAGGGATCGAGTGGTGTATTGCGCAAAATATGAACATCATTAATATGAGCCTTGGCCTTGATGGTCCAAGCGATTCGTTGCACGCTTCTATTCGCAGAGCTCATCGCAGAGGAATCGTGATCATCGCTTCTGCCGGCAACAGCGGTCCCGATAACCTTACGATTGATGCGCCCGCCCTTTATCATGAAACGATTGCTGTGGCTGCCTCCGACAAGAAAGGACAAATTGCCGAGTTCAGCAGTCGCGGTAAAGGAATCGATATTACAGCTCCAGGCGTTGACATCGTCTCTACAAATAATAAGCAAGGTTTATCCATAGATTCTGGCACATCCATGGCCGCTCCTCACGTAACGGGTACCGTGGCGCTTATGCTGCAATTAAATCCTGCACTTGGCCCTGATCAAGTGCGAACGATCATAATGTCTACTGCACATCATTTGAAGGGCTATAACAACCGTTCAGAAGGACACGGCCTAGTGGACGCCAAACTGGCTGTAAGAGCCGCCATGAAGAGCAATGTCACCAAGCGCAGACCGCTAGTTCCAGCGCTAAGACGACGTACAACGCCCCCTGCTTTGCCTGAGCATAGCATGGCCGCTGCTTCGAGCAAGCGAACCGGAGCTGGTGCAGTCAGGCAACGGAATAGACGGCGCCTCCAAAGCAAGCGTATAGAAGCTCTCGTACGAACTTCGGCTCACAATCTACAACGATTAAGTCGACAATCAAGGAAATAATGCTCATCGAAGCAGGAAGTACTGCGGTACTACAACACAACGAAAAGAGCCTCAGCTCTGCGTCTGGGGCTCTTCGTATAGGTTGACCGTCAATAGGGACGGAATTCAATTCAAAAGTTACAGTTGCTGGTCTGCTTGTTGATCTTTCTCTTTCTCCTGACATTTCTTGCAAATGCCTTGGAAATCAAGACGGTGATCGATGACTTGAAATTGGAATTCCTTCTCTAACCGCTCTTCCAACGGACCAAGCCAATCGTCCAAGATCTCTTGCATCGATCCACATTGGACGCATATTAAATGATGATGATGGTGCTTCGTATTGTCCCCGCGCAAATCATAGCGCGCTACGCCATCACCAAAGTTCAGCTTCTGAACTACATGCAGTTCACTTAACAGCTCTAGTGTACGATACACGGTGGCAAGACCGATTTCGGGCGCTTTCTCCTTAACGAGCATAAACACATCTTCTGCGCTAAGATGATCTTCCTCGTTCTCTAATAGGACACGCACTGTAGCTTCACGCTGCGGTGTCAGCTTGTATCCTTGGGATTGCAGCTGTTGTTTAATCTTATCAATCCGCGCTTCCATGGTCTCCCCCCTTGCCGCCTAGCCGCAATTCGACTCACTTCTATTATTATAGGGGGGAAACGCAAGTAGTGTCAAATCTTTTAGCTATAAGTTAAACGCAATCCCAGGCTGAATAAGTGCCGACACCCAATTCATCAGCGCAGGACTGATCCACGTTACGATCGCTGCTACTACCACCATGCCAATACCAGCCCCTACTTGGACCGTTGCATAATGAAGAAACGGGTCTCGCAGCGATTTCATACGCTGCACAAAAAGTCGATTTTTCATAATATAGAGGGCGATCGAAATGGACGAGACGCTAGCGATCAACAGCAACGGAATTGCAATTGCATTTTGCGGCGCAACCGTAATTAACGCTATGATTACACCTTTCCAGGAATATTGTCCCACCAACGTTCCGATTGTAAAGCCAACCAGCACTCCTTTAGCAAAGTCCATAATCAGAACAAGCGGAAAACCGATAATGGAAAGACCAAATAAGGCAATCAAAAACACCCAGCGCCAATACGACCATAACGTTCCAAGAAAAGTCGTTTCATCCGCATGTTGTGCCACACTAATAAACGCTTGATTTAAATGCCTTGACAATTCCTGCTGCTGTTCGAACGTAAGCGTATTAACCAAGAGGGCTCCGAACACGATACCTATTGCAAAAATGACGGATACAAAAATATACAGATGGAGATGCTGGCGGACATTAGGCATCATCGCAGGCATAGAAATCTTCCCCTTTCACAACAAGCATCAGCACAACTCTCATTCGTTCCCATTGTATGCTGTGCTGCTTAAGGGTATGACTGCTTGTCTCTCTACACTTACCTGTACCTTCAATCGAATGCGTTATAAAAACGCATGCAAATAAGATAGATGAATTTAAAGCGTTACTCTTCCATACTTTCCTCCGCCGCCATTTGCAATTTCTATATCGCCTCCCCTAGCCACATGGATACGCTTCGCAGTATCCGCTCCAACCACTGCCGCCAACTCCTCTTCTGTTGCTTGATGGAGGACGTTCATCTCCGTCCCGAATTGGGAGAGCAGTTTGGTTAGCGTTTTAGGACCAACACCTGGAATGTATTCCAACGGAATCTGATGATAGTAAGGCGCACGCATCGCTGCAAATTGTTCTGCTTCTGTCTCGCTCCGATCTGCAAGTTCTGCAATTCTGTCAGAAACACCGGCGATAAATCGGCTCGTTCCGCATATTTCACACTTCTGTCGTTTGTTTGGCTGATAATGTCCTTCTACACACGTCGTCTGATGATATTTGCCTAGTCTAGGATCAAGACCGTAATTAGCTTTGATACCTCTCCCCTCGTTAGCTCTAAGTGCCATCACCCATTCTTTAAAAGTGGGCAATGCCAAATTTAGCGCATTATATTCTCGTGCAATTTTGTTTAAGGAATGAGCATCTGAATTGGTCAGGAAATGATATCCATCCAATTCCTTTATGTAGGATGCCATCTTACTGTCCGCACTCAATCCCACCTCAATGCCATCGATTAACGACATATCCAACACATCACACATACGATCCGCGCAACTTCCATACAAGCTTTTATGTGGTGTAAACACGTGGGCAGGAATAAATACGCCGCCATGCGCTGCCGTTTCTTCCTGAATATCCGTTATCCGCGCATAATTTCTTTGAGTGGATAAATTCATATTACGAACATATTGTGACATCCACGTCGAAAAGTGCTTCATCGCATCAAAGCTCGGCAAGTAACACAAAACATGAGCGGCACCACGCCCATGTTCCTTGAACTCAATTTCTGTTCCTAAAATAATCGTCGTCTGACCATAACGTATACCACCATCGGCGTGTTCTTGCATTTCACCACTGTCCAGCAATCGTTCTATATCAGCCAGCACACCAGGAGCATGACAATCGATAATGCCGATGAGCTGTAGCCCCTTGCGTTCTGATGCCTCACGAGCGATCGCTTCAAATGTCAAGTTGCGGCTACCACTTATTTTGACAGGCACACCATCAGATGTCGCGCCAATATGGATATGAAAATCGCCATAATACGTTGTTAAATCTGTTTTGTTCGCTGTCATCTGCTCATCCTGCTAATATTTTTATAATTTAATCCTATATTCATCTATGCATTTATTCGTTTATTCATTCATACACCCGCGCATTTGCGCATTCATGTACCAGCAAATTCATACGTTCATATACTCATACACTTAGTTAATTCACATTCACAATTAAACAGGCCATTTCCCTGTCAATTGACGGAGCTGCCAAGCGTAGACTGCGTTTATCGTTTTGGCATCGCTAATCCGTCCCGCTCTAATCGCGTCATAAGCTTCCGTTAGTGTTAGCGCACTCACTTCCAGAAACTCATCCTCATCCGTATGCATCTCACCTGCAATCAACTGTTCAGCCGCATATAAATGAATAATCTCATCAGCAAAGCCTGGTGACGTATAAAATGATCCTAAATGAACAAGCGTTTCCGTCTTATAGCCTGTTTCCTCTTCTAATTCACGTCTAGCCGCATCTTCTGGCCGCTCTCCTGCATCCAACTTTCCAGCCGGAATTTCAACTTGCGATTTGCCAAGCGGCTTCCGATATTGCTCCACTACAACCATCTTCTCATCCTGAATTGCAAGCACAGCGACTGCACCAGGATGCCTAACAATTTCACGGGTTGCCTGTGATCCGTCTGGAAGTGTAACGGTATCTACCTCCAACGAAATGATGTTACCTTTAAATATTGACTTGGTCTCCAGCGTCACTTCCTCAAACAACGGGCTGTCGGCAAAATTCGAATCATGTTTGCTCATCTTGTTATCTCCCTTCTTAATTGCACATAGGTATACGAAACATTCTATTTCATACGTTCATTTTTGTTATTACATGCATATCTGTAAAGAGATGCACATATTCATTATATCAAAGCAAAGTTGTCCGACTCGACCAAGCATTGTAGCAGCCTTTTACAGAAAGGAAGATCCTCACATGTCTATTAAAATGGGTCATAATAAGCAGCAGTTGTGGTTAAGCGGGACAAGCACTGAAATACAAGCTGCACTTCGACGATTGCTCTTAAAGATGGGGACAGATGTCAGACTGGTGGACGCCTTACAATATAGTTGTACCGATTATCAACTTCGTTCGTCTGCACCACAATCAGCACCGGTTAGCCTACGTTCCGTGTAGATAAGCCAGCTCCCATTGTAAAAACTAGATCGTTGTTTAAGAAGCCGTCCCCTCTTCATATTAGAGCAGACGGCTTTCTTTAATTTCGAACGAATACAGTTTGTGTTTGTTAGGTCAAATATTTGTTAAGTCAAATAAAGGACGATTACGATTTACTTGCTTCTTTAATGATGGCCACAACCAATTGAGCCGTTTTCACGAGATCATCACTATGAATTCTTTCCTTGGTCGTATGAATATCCAAGTAACCAACTGCCAAATTCACCGTCGGAACGCCAAAACCGTTAAAGATATTGGCATCACTGCCGCCTCCGGAATGAAATACTCGTGTGCTCAAACCAAGTCCTTCGATTGCACGTGCAGCAAGCTGTACCACTTCATCCCCTTCTTCAAAGTAAAACCCAGGATACATAAGCTTGCTCTCAAAAACAGCTCGTGCACCAAAGTCAGCAGCAGCCGATTCGAGCGCCTCTTTCATCGAAGCAACCTGTTGCTCCACCTTTTCTTGCACAATACTGCGTGCTTCCGCGTCAAGCTTGACATAATCTGTCACAATATTAGTTGCACCGCCACCTTCAAAGCGACCGATGTTAGCTGTCGTTTCGTGATCGATACGGCCAAGCGACATACGAGCTATCGCTTTGCCAGCAACTTGAATAGCACTAATTCCGTCTTCAGGATTTACACCTGCATGAGCGGACTTGCCGTAAATCTCCATCTGGATTTTCGCTTGGGCAGGTGCCGCAACGGCAATCGATCCAACTTCTCCATTGGAATCAAGCGCATAACCAAGATCTGCTTGCAAATAGCTGGCATCCATCGCGCGTGCACCCTGAAGTCCCGATTCCTCGCCAACCGTAATAACGAATTGGATTTGCCCGTGCGGGATGTCATTTTCTTGAATGACACGAATCGCTTCAAACATCGCTGCGAGCCCTGCCTTATCATCTGATCCCAAAATGGTTGTGCCATCGCTATGAATCATGCCATCCTCATCTACAATCGGCTTAATTCCTTTGCCTGGCGTAACAGTGTCCATATGAGAAGTAAAAAATAAGCGCTTCGTTTGTTCTTGTCCAGTTGATGCCGGCCAAGTGACAATCAAGTTGCCAGCGCCGTGCCCCGTCGCTGCTGTCGTATCGTCCTCCACCACTTCCAGGCCCAGCTCACTGAACTGCTTTTTTAATAGATCACAAATGTTCCGCTCGTATTTCGTCTCACTGTCTACCTGAATCAATTGCAAAAAATGTTGGATTAAACGCTGCTGCTGTACCATATTGACTTTCCTCCTGACTTGAATTTCGTTAGAATAGAATTAATGAACGTTCTGTACGAGAAAGGAGTGCCTTACATCCATGAATAAAAAGCGCTGGTTCCGCATCATAGTTTATCTTATGCTTATCGCCATGGTAGCTTCTACCTTGTTCGTACTGGTTGAACCCTTCTTATACGGACTTTAATCAGCCAGTCAACCCCACTACAAGTAAAGTATCGGATATAGAATATCCACCGCAACAATGACGGACGAGCCATGCATAAAGCATGGCTCGTGTTCGTCTGTTCTGCTAACTAAGTGCTAACTCAGACCAAGTCTCATTAACGGCCTGATCATACCCAAATACTTCAACGAAGTAAGGCAACAATTGCGCACCCACTTGTTGCACCGTAAACGTCTGACCGGTTACATCTTCCAGCGAGGTAACGCCATATTGTTGAATGCCACAAGGTACAATTCCGGTAAATCCCTCATACTGAATCCCACTTTTAATATTAAAAGCAAACCCATGACTCGTTACAAAACCACGATGACGGCGGCACTTGTTAAACTTAACGCCAATAGCTGCGATCTTCGTTTCTCCGACCCAGACACCTGTAAACTCTGGCTTACGACTGCCCAAGAGACCAAATGACGCTAAGTAGCGGATAATGACTTCTTCCAGATTACGTAAGTAGCCATGCAAGTCAAGCCGCTGACCATCCAACAGCAGTATCGGATAACCTACCAATTGTCCAGGCCCGTGATAAGTAATATCACCGCCGCGGTCAATCTCATACACTTGAATGCCACGCTGCTTTAACTGTTCAGGCGACAGCAGCAGATGCTCAGGGTGACGCTGTGAACCAATCGTATAGGTAGGCGGATGCTCCAACAGGAACAATGTATCTGAACGTGTCCCCTCATCCACCGCACGCACCACTTGCTTCTGCATATCCCAAGCCTGCTTATAGTCCAGCCTGTCAAACGTATGTACGACAAGCTGCTTTAGTTCATTGCCATCAGTTCCAACTGATTGTACCTGCTGTTCATCCATAGCCGCTCACACTTTCTTTCTATCTATCTGACATCCTCATGCTCCACTGTATAGCATGCCATTAATAAACTTTCGTTTCAAGATCAAACCCTTCCAGGTTTTCTTTCACACGCTGCAAGAAACGTCCGCAAATTACACCGTCTAAAATACGATGGTCTAATGACATACACATGTTAGCCATCGAACGAACAGCAATCATATCATTAATAACGACCGGTTTCTTGACAATAGATTCAAACGTAAGAATCGCTGCCTGCGGGTAGTTGATAATCGGGTAAGAAGAAATTGAACCAAACGACCCCGTATTGTTAATCGTAAAGGTTCCTCCTTGCAAATCATCAAGCTTAAGCTTACCTTCACGCGTCTTACGGGCTAGCTCTTCCACTTCACGTGCCAAGCCGGCAATATTTTTCTGATCAGCTTTCTTAATAACCGGCGTGATGACGGAATCTTCCGTACCTACCGCAAGTGAAATATTAATGTCCCGCTTCACGATAATTTTATCTACGGCCCAAACCGAGTTCATGATCGGATAATCCTTAATGGCATTCACAACAGCTTTAAGCACAAAAGCCAAGTAGGTTAAGTTAATGCCCTCATTACGCATAAATTCATTTTTTAATTTATTTCGAAGCTGGACCAGATTGGTCACATCGACCTCAATCATCGTCCATGCATGAGGTATCTCCGATACGCTTTGTCTCATATTACGAGCAATCGTACTACGAATCGGTGTGACGTCAATCAAATACTCGCCGCGGCCTGATTGACCATTATCAATCTCAATCGTTGGCAGACGAGGATTTTCAGAAAGATGTATTCCCGTCGTACGAACAGGTCCATTATGCACATTGCTGCTTGGAGTCACCTGTGCTGCTGCCGATGGTTGAGCGACTGGTGGCTGCTGTGCTGAGTCCGTATTGACTGTAGACCCACGCGTGCCCTGCTCTGCCCCCAAGTTGCTTGGCTGAGCGAACGCAGCAGCTGAAACAGCCGGCACAGATACCGCAACCGCTTGCTGATTTTCAACAAACTGGATTACATCTTTACGTGTAATACGCCCGCCAAGTCCAGTCCCAGGCACATCGTTTAACTGAATGCCATGTTCTTGAGCAAGGCGCTGCACAGCCGGAGAGTACCGGTTACGCATCTCTTGTCCTTGAGCAGGCACTGCTGGCTCGGACACACCAGAAGCTGGTCGCTCATCACGAACAGCAGCGGTTGTACTTACGACCTCATCTACGCCGTAATCCATACGACAAATAACCGCTCCAACTTGAACGGTCTCACCTTCCTGAGCTATAATTTCCCGCATAATCCCCGCTTCAGTAGCGGGAATTTCAGCCATCACCTTGTCCGTAATAACCTCACATATCGGTTCGTAGGCCTCGATTGCTTCTCCTGGCTGCTTTAACCATTTGCCGATTGTAGCCGATACTAACGATTCCGCAAGCTGCGGCATGACTACATCCTTCCCCATTCCGTTTCCGGACATCCACATTCACTCCTATCGCTAACGCGCGGTACGGGAACTACCCGTACCGCCGCTACGCATCGTTATTGCTGTGTTATACAGGCAAGCATACACCCGAACTAGAATATCGCGAGCTGATGCATCGCTGCTTTCACTTTATCTTTGTTAAGCATAAAGGTACGCTCAAGCGGGGGACTGATCGGCATCGCAGGAACGTCAGGACCACAAAGGCGCATAATTGGTGCATCAAGCTCAAACAAGAGCTCCTCAGCGATAATGGCAGCTACTTCTGCTCCTACACCGCCCGTCTTGTTATCTTCATGAATAATCAGAACTTTTCCTGTCTTGGCTACAGCTTCTAAGATGGATTCGCGGTCAAGCGGCTGAATGGTACGAAGATCGAGAATATGAGCGCTAATGCCTTCCTTCGCCAGCTCCTCCGCTGCTTCTAAAGCAAAATGAAGCGGCAAACTATATCCGATAACTGTAATATCCGTTCCTTCTCGGAGCACATTCGCTTTCCCGATTGGAACGACGTAATCCGTCTCTGGTACCTCGCCTGAAATCATACGGTAACATTTCTTGTGTTCAAAGAAAATGACCGGGTCAGGGTCACGTACCGCCGCCTTGAGCAGCCCTTTAGCATCATAAGCTGTAAATGGCGCGACAATTTTGAGACCTGGCGTACCAAAAAATACAGACTCCGGACACTGTGAATGATATAGACCGCCAAATATACCGCCACCAATTGGCGCACGAATTACGACCGGACAGCTCCAATCGTTATTTGAACGGTAACGGATTTTGGCCGCTTCGCTTATAATCTGGTTCGCAGCCGGGAACATAAAGTCTGAGTATTGCATTTCGGCAATTGGCTTCATGCCTACCATAGCTGCACCTATCGCCACGCCTGCAATGGCAGACTCCGCGAGCGGCGTATCGATAGCACGCTGCTCGCCAAATTGTTCATACAAGCCTTTTGTCGTCGTAAACACGCCGCCTTTCAGGCCCACATCCTCACCCAGTACAAACACTTCTTCGTCGCGTTCCATTTCTTCTTTCATTGCCAATCGAATGGCATCAATATATTCTATAACTGCCATTAGCTGCGACCCTCCTCTGACTGTGCATACACATGTGTGTACGTATCCTCCGGCTGCGGATAAGGTGCTTCTTCGGCATATTTTGTCGCCTCATTGATATGAGCTTGCAGTTCCTTCACGAGTGCAGCATCCTGCTCTTCCGACCACAAGCCGCATTCGATCAAATACTGACGATAACGAGGCAAGCCGTCACGCTCGCGATGTAAATCCACTTCTTCCTTTGAGCGGTAAGCCAAGTCATTGTCTGATGTAGAGTGCGGAGCAATTCGATACATCATTGCTTCAATTAATGTAGGTCCTTCTCCACGTACCGCTCGGGCACGAGCTTCCTTGACGACACGGTACACTTCTAATGGGTCCGTTCCGTCTACTTGCACCCCTGGGAACCCGTAACCAATGGCGCGGTCACTAATCTGTCCAGCCGATTGTTTGGAGAACGGTACAGATATGGCATATTGATTGTTCTCACACATAATAATGACAGGCAATTTATGCACGCCTGCAAAGTTACAGCCTTCATGGAAATCACCCTGATTGCTTGAGCCTTCTCCAAAAGTAACAAACGAAACGATATCCTGCTTGCGCATTTTAGCTGCCAGTGCAATGCCTACAGCGTGTGGCACTTGTGTCGTTACGGGACTTGAACTCGTGACGATGCGGTGACGCTTCGCACCAAAGTGCGCTGGCATCTGGCGACCACCACTGCTAATATCTTCTGCTTTCGCAAAAGAGGCCAGCAGCAAATCTTTAACCGTAAGACCAACGGAGAGCACAAATCCATAATCTCTGTAATAAGGCAAATAGTAGTCACGCTCGCGATCAAGCGCAAAAGCGGAAGCGACTTGAGCCGTTTCTTGACCTATACCTGATATGTGAAACGTAATCTTGCCCGAGCGCTGCAACAAAATGCCACGCTCATCAAATTTGCGTGCAAGCAGCATCATCTTGTACATCTCAACTGCCTGCGCATCCGTTAGACCAACCTGTTCATGCTTCGTTTGTTGACGAACCGAAGTTTCTGGTGTCATGGAGTATTCCTCCCTTTATTCAAGCCGTAGCTTTATTATTCCCTTGCTAGCCGAAACTAGAATTAACAGGGCTCTCTTTCTGGATATGATAAGCTCATGCAACCACAGCTAAAATAGCCCAGCTTATACAGCATCTTGTTGTACTTATGGCTGGAACTAATACCAGGTACTAAGACTTGAGCCTAAATCCATTATACTCCGACATTTTAAAAAAGAAAACTTCATTCCTCACACAACCAACGAAGCCTGTTTTCACCGATCTGTTACTATCCTTTACCTTACATCACTAAAGACTTATTTTCGGCAGCAAGCATGGCTTCGCTCATAATTTCGGACAACGATGGATGGGCATGTATCACTTGTCCCAGCTCCCAAGGCGAGGCATCGAGCAATTGTGCAAGTGAAGCTTCACCTATCAGTTCTGTCGCGTGCGGCCCTACAATATGTACGCCTACCAGATCCTGCGTCAGGCTGTTAATGACAACTTTTACAAATCCATCAGTTTCTCCCTGCACGATAGCTTTGCCAATCGCTTTAAAAGGAATTTTCCCTGTCACAACGTCAAGCCCTGCTTCTCGCGCCTGTTCTTCCGTCATTCCGATCGACGCGGCTTCCGGCCGCGAATAGATACATTTGGGAATCGTATGTTCAGATAATGGCGATTGAAATTCACCGCTGAAATGTTTCACAGCTGCAAGTCCTTCAGCAGAAGCAGCATGTGCTAGTTGCAAACCGCCAATACAGTCACCTATTGCATAAATGTGAGGCTCCTGTGTCTGCATCCATTCATTCACTTTAATAAAACCATTCTCAATACGAACATTCGTATTTTCTAACCCTATATGTTCAACGTTAGCTTGACGCCCGACCGATACAAGCACTCGTTCCACTGTTAGGGAGATCGGCTCGTCCTTTTTGTTGAGCAACAATTGTACGCAATCATCCGCTTTCAGAACACCGTCATGACCTACAGTAGTGTTAGTATGAATACGAACCCCACGTTTCTTCAACAAACGTTCCATCTCTTTGGATACTTCCTTATCCTCTGTTGGCAATAGACGCGGTCCTGCTTCAATTACGGTTACGTCCACACCAAAGTCAACTAGCAGAGAGGCCCATTCCACGCCAATTACGCCGCCGCCCACGATCGCAACGCTTTGAGGCAAGCTGCTCCATTCCAATGCTTCGTCACTCGTTGCAACAGCGTTGCCGTCAGGCTCCAATCCTGGCAAAATACGCGGCCGTGAACCCGTAGCAATGATGAGGTATTTGGGAACGATTGTAACCGACTCGCCTTCTTCCAATTCAACCGCTACTGATCCGCTCTGCGGTGAGAAAATAGAAGGGCCCATCACACGGCCATTTCCATAAATCACTTCAATATGATGTTTCTTCATTAAGTATTGAACACCACGATGAAGCTGGTCTACGATTTCTTGTTTGCGTGATTGTACACGCTCAAAGTTATAGGTTATGCCTTCCATATGTATACCAAATCGTTCACTCTCACGTGCTTGCGCGTATACTTCTGCACTACGAAGCAGCGCCTTACTTGGTATGCACCCTCGATGCAGGCACGTCCCTCCAAGACGGTCTCGTTCCACAACAACCACTTGATGCCCAGCCTGTGCAGCAGCAATTGCTGCAATGTAACCACCTGTACCGCCACCTAATATGGCGACATCCACTTGTTTGGTCATTTGACATATCCACTCCCCGTTACGATCGATAATGCTGCATATAGCCCTATTGTACAACTTATTTTATTTCTCGCCAAACCAACCACCACCTATAACGACAACAGGCGCGTCCGAATGAATGGGATTAGACAACGTCCTTATTTCAAGGTAAAATATGGAGAGAATTGGACTATTCAGACAGAAGGATGGAATAACGCATGAGCATAAGGACTACGATTTCC
Source organism: Paenibacillus taiwanensis DSM 18679 (assembly GCF_000425125.1). GTDB lineage: Bacteria > Bacillota > Bacilli > Paenibacillales > Paenibacillaceae > Paenibacillus_B > Paenibacillus_B taiwanensis. The sequence continues at coordinate 178,446 of NZ_AULE01000024.1, read as the reverse complement.
AGATTTATCGCCATCTTGTTATTAGTTGTTCCTGGAGTGCTGGCCACTATCGGCTTTTTACAAATGAAAAACGCTATCTTCCATTACATAGCGGATAATGGCAACAGCACAATCGTGTCTCCTACTTTCGAGTGGCTTTCCTTTTTATTTGGCTTACTCTTGTTTGCAATCGGCGTTTCGTTTATCGGAGGTTGGATTTTCTTTCGCGACAAGAAACATAATTATGTCGCCCCTCGCTTTCGGGACAAAAAGCCTCGTCCGATTGGGCGGGCGTCAGCTGCTCAATCCAGGGCCGCCGCTTCACAAGAGGAATAACATAACCAATGGCTGTCCAATAAGTAATTAGCTTATTCGAGAATATACAATCATAAAGACAGGTGAACAACATGAACAAAACAGAAATCTTGGAGTTGCTTAAGCAATTGAGTATTAGCTATGACATCGTGGAGCATCCCGCTGCGTATACGATCGAAGAAATGGATCGTTTTGCAATGCCTAATGCCAATCAAGTTGCGAAAAATCTATTTGTTCGGGACGATAAAAAAAGAAGTTATTATTTACTAACCATTCAAAAAGATAAAACGGTAAATTTAAAGGAATTGCGCGCGCTACTGAATTCAAGACCACTCAGCTTTGCTTCTGAAGAGGATCTGTTTAACTATCTTGGCTTGCATAAAGGCGCAGTGACACCCTTGGGCGTACTAAACGATACCGAACGTAAAGTCGAAGTTATGATCGATGAGGATTTATTACCACTTAATAACATTGGCATACATCCAAACGAAAATACCGCAACAATTTGGATTTCAATTGAGGATTTACTAAGACTTATACAGAGGCACGGTAACACTGTTCGTGTAGCTAAAATTTAAATCGTTCCTACTTTTAACATTAACAAAAACGAGGCATCCAGCAGTCAATTTGTACTGACTTGTTGGACAGCCCCGTGCTCATTCATAATGCAGTTTGGTTACCAGATATTATATGTTCTTATTAAAGAATGGAGTTCGACTCAACCGCTTTCGTCTCGGCTTACGGACAGGCGTATTCCCCGGACGCTGCTTGTTCCTTGATAACGGCGGCTTCCTTTTCTTATTCCTTTCGACGACAGACGCCTCTTCCGCTGCAATTTCTCCAGCATTAGGGAATATTTGCGCATCTTCTAACGCTTCGAACAAACCTACATTTTCAGCAAGCTGCTCGCTATTAAACAAATCCGGCGAAAATCCGATCTTGCCGAAATCTCCAGCCAAAATGACCTGTACCGATTTGTTCCGGTTAATTATGACAGACTCTATGAGCAGCCAATCATATAGCAGCGCTGCAATAAGCGCAGCCTTCTGCACCGTTAAAGGGCAGTTGGGCGGCCTGGGAAACGGAGGCTGTCTTTTGCCGCCTTCCTTCGGCCGCGGCTCTGCGCCTTCGTGAACAAACGGACCTTCACCATACGCGGCAGGAGAAGGTTCCCCTTGCGGCATGGATGATGCGGAGAACTGCTCGTTACTGTCGTTCCTTATTTCGCCATATCCAGAACTACGAGGATGCTGATTTGGCCGTGGACCCATAATAAGCCCACCTTTCATTCTTGTCTGACGACAATACTTTAATATCAACTGCTATTAGTATAGTCATTGGACTAAAGATTGGTGAGTATAATTCATAAATTGTCCTGCCCTATTCGTCCTGTTCTGCAGGCAACTTTGCATGGGATTGCTCACGTTTTAGCTTTGCTCGTAATCGTTCCAACTCAAGCTCAACTGGATCCACAACAGGCACATTTGTAATCTGCTCTGATTGGGTAAATGCGGTATCGCGTTCGTGAAGACCAACGTTCCCCTGATCTGTCATCTGAATTGCATGCGAATCACTTCTGCTGCCAATAAGTGTACGTTCAGGCTTAGGAACTTGAACATGAGCAGGTTCAAGTGTTGATGCAGAATGAACTATCGGCTCATCAGCACTTATTTGCTCCGTTTCGCTGCCCCCATTACTCTCACCGCTGTGCCCCTCATCCTCCTTATCGGTATGCAGAGTTACGACGTTCCGTGTACCACTTATCCGTTCATAGAATAACCGCTTGTCCCGACTGAACAAATTTAAAACGACGTGGATGGCCATAACGCCGATCAACACCAGGTGTACGATGACAAGACCCAAGCTCGCACTATAAGGTAGCTCCCCATAGGTATAAATGATGGCCAACACGCTGTTTAACCCAAACACCCCATAATACAGCATTCCGTATCGTTTAAACAACGCAAATGCTGTTATCTCAGGCTTATTGCCGCGGCGATTATCCTCGATGACGTGAATACGGGTAATCCACTTTCCGATCGTGCGCCCACCGGTAATAGATGTAATGACTACAAAATACACAAATACAGATATGGCAAGTGCAACTAGGCGGAATGAAGTCGCATCCATGTTACGATCAATATATCCCCAAGTCATCGCATCTGCACCATACAAGACAAGGCCGACAATACTTGCAAGCATTCCGAGCACAGTAGAATCAATCACAAAGGAGATGCCACGTCGGATAAATCCGACCGTCATTTTTTCCAAATCTATATGTTCATCCAACTTGTCTGCCCGCGGCAAAAAGTAAGTGAGAATAGGCGCAGCAACAAAACCGATCATACCACCCAACGTATTCAGCAGCAGATCATCTACATCGAATAAGCGGTACGGACATTCATAAAAACCATACAATCCTGTCAGTTGGGTCGTCTCAAAAAAGAGGGACACAACTAAACTTAACATTAAGGTGCTCATCCAGCCACGGCGGAAATAATAGCGCAAGTAAACACCTAGAGGCACAGTTAACACGACATTAAACAGCGCCTGCAAAAATGCACGCTCTTTAAGCAAGTAAATATAAGAAGCGGGACTGCTCCAGTTGATGACAGTTTCCTTCCGGATATCATTTATGAAGGTAAAAGGCTTTGTTTGCATGTATGACCATAATGAGCCCTCACGTAAACAATTACTGAAGTCCGCCGGCAGAGGCAAAATGACCAAATAATAAGCAGAAAGCAAATAAAGCAGCAAGGAATAGAGCACGACAGACCGCAGCTTGTTGACATACCCGTATTTGCGGTATTGAACAATAAGAAACGGAGTTGTGAGTGCCAATGCGATAAACGGGAATGTGATTATCGCTTGTTTAATCGGAAATAAGTAAGCGTTCATGCGTAGTTCTGACCCTCTTTCTTACGGTAAAAATAACAAACGGACCCCTGTAAACTTTTTGGAATATACGATGCTCCACTGGTCAACAAAAGATACGAAAAACAGCGCTCAAGTCCGAGCGCCTTTTGCATCATAACATATGAAGTCAATGAGAGAAAACATCTTGTACACTGTATGACTCTTATCATCAGCTATTTTTGACGGCGTTTGCCTGTAGAGGAATACTTCTAATAAAATTTAAAATTCGGTTATTGACGTCCTGCGGGTAATCATGATGAATATAATGCCCTGCTCTAATGTATGATTTTTGGGTCGCCTTGGACGATATGGACATAAGTTCGCGCTGCACCTCGCGCCAATTCGGATAGCCGTTATTGGGAGCGGACAGGACGAGTACAGGTATGTCCCCAACTTTACCATGTTCTAGTAATTTGAGGCCGTTCTTATGAAATTGTTTTCGTTCTTCCAACATCATCCGATTGTTTGCGTTTTTTAAAATCATACTTACTTTGAGCTTCTCAATAGACAAGGGGAGATCCTTCATGTCTTTAAACGAATCGTTCATCATGCCCAAATCACTTAAACCACGCAGCACACCCAGCTTTTTAGCACCTTCAATCATATACCAGCCCATTTTATATCCCCAGTCCATGTCAGTATCTCGAGCGTATTCAGGACTGATGCCATCTAACATAATGAGACCACTTACTTCATCTGGATACAGCTGTGCAAATCGAATTCCTTCAAGCGCTCCCATAGAATGACCCAATATAATGTAAGGCGGTCGCTCTCCAGATTGCTGAAGCAACTGCCGCAATTCATTTGTTATCGTATCGATATCTCTGGATGCGTCAGTGGCTTCGCTCCAACCATATCCAGGTCTTTCATATGTAACTACACGCGTGTATTGCTTCATCGCTTCTGTTAGGGGATAAAAATCAGCATAAGGAGAAGATGTCCCATTTCCTGCTGACAACACAAGCGTTCCTTTTGCGTTTGGTTGACCACTTGCCGAAACAAACATCTGATGGCCATTAATGGAAATAAGTTTGCCTGCCGGAGAGACATTTCTGAAATCTAGCCACAGTCCGATCATCTGATATAGCCAACCCAACAAACCTACACTAAGGATTACGCAACCTGCTCTAACTTTTTTTGACTTAAACATATATCCTCACCTTAATCATCACTCTCATGAAGTTGAACTATTTCGAGTGATACGACGTTATCGAAAAATAACTCCCCTTCAAACGAGTTTATCCCCATCGAGAAGAATCGGCTTCATTTCCGAATTGTTTTCGATAACACCATCTAGCCTTTGCAGCATGTAGCCTATACCCGCGCAATCACTTAATGGAAAATTAAAGACTTGGCCTTCAGATGTGAAAATGAATGGTAATAGTTTGCGAAACTTCTTTCCACCCAACATTACAATTTCCGCAGCTTGATCTATCTTTTTCTCCACCGCTTGCTGGCGTAATTCGGATATTGTTACAAGCTGTGGATGATTGGTTCCAAATCGAACGTTATAGTTCTCCGGCACAATATCGTGCTTAAACAAAAAGCCATGCTTGGCCGAAAGGATGCACCAATGCTCAAAGTGAGCACGGGCATAGGCTTGACATTTCCGGTGCAGTGCCCCGGTATATACATACTGTGCTTCGTAAGAACCAACAGCTTGTCGATCACTGTCCCATATTTTACGAGAGCCACAAGGAATTATACACAATCGTCTTCGTCGCAAGATGCGTCTACACTCCGTTTCATCATATCAACCTTAGCCTATTCTTTTTTATCATACCATTAAATAGGAATTGTGTAAGGTGATTATAGCAAAAAAGCCCGTATCCAAGCGAGTTGGAGGTTACGGGCTATCTATTACTCTACACTAGCCTAGATTTGACTACCCTTTACAAGCCACTTTACGCATTTTCCAGCCGCCCGCCTTTTGCTGTTCGTGCCAAAGGCGATTGTATATCCCTGCGCCATTTATCAGCTCAGAATGAGTCCCCGCTTCCGCCACTTGCCCGTCCTCTATTACGATAATCTGATCAGCGTTTCGGATCGTCTTCAGACGATGGGCGATTACCACAACCGTCTTAGAGCGAACAAGCGCTTGAATTGCTTGCTGAATATATAGCTCGTTCTCCGCGTCAAGCGAAGCTGTCGCTTCATCTAGCAATACAATCGGTGCATCTTTCAAAATAGCACGTGCGATGGACAATCTTTGTTTCTCGCCTCCTGATAAGGACGATCCTTCCTCACTGATGACCGTATCATATCCTTGCGGCAGCCTCGTAATAAACGAATGACAATTGGCAGACTGGGCCGCCTGCACAACTTGCTCAAACGTTGCGGTAGGATTGCCTATTTTAATGTTGTTCAGCACGGTATCATTAAATAAAACAACATCTTGAAAAACCATACTGATGGAGTCATATAAGTGATCCGTAGCGATCTGGCGCACATCAATACCACCAATCTGGATCGAGCCACTCCACACATCCCAAAAGCGGGCAATCAAATGTGCAATTGTGGATTTACCTGAGCCGGATACACCAACTAATGCCGTCATGCTGCACGGCTTTACTGCAAAGCTGATTCCAGACAACACAGGCCTGCCGTCATATTGGAAATGAACGTTCTGAAACTCAATCCCAAATTGTTGCGGTATTTTAGGCGTGATCGGTTCTGGTAAAATCGGTTCCTCTAATACACCTTGTACACGCTCACCAGCGTTGTTCATATAACGCAATTCTGCTAAATGAGCACCAACCATACGTAGTGGATTGTAAAAGCGCAGGCTAATAATAAGAAAGATCAGAAATACCGACACATCTAAAGTGCCTCCAAACAATAAATAACTGCCCAATAATAGTAAGCCGATAAATCCAACTTCTAGCACAATGGCGTATGACAAAATGATAGGTGAAACTGTCGCCTCCAGCTTAATGCTCTCATCACTAAGCTGCTTCATTGCCCGCTGCATCCGGGCAAACTTCTCCCCTGTCTGATTGTACGCTTTGAACAATTTAATGCCGTGAATGTATTCCAGCAGTCTTGAATTGGCATATGATGCCATTGTCAGACGACGGCGGCTAGCTCCATTAATAGTACGCTGTGACCATATTAGCAGGGGCAGAGCCAATGGAACTGAGACGATCATCGCTAAGGCAAGCCGCCAATCTAACCAAAGTAGACATAACGCTACAATCGTAGGCATCGCAATGGCACCGACAATGTTAGAAAACAGATGAGTTAATATTTTTTCAACTTCATCGACATTGTTAAGCAGTGTGTGACTTATCTCCCCCTTATCTGTACGTGCAAAGTAACCCATTGGCAGCTTCCGCAGATGCTCACCCAAGCGCAGCCTCGTATCTCGCATTAGACTTGCCCCTGTTATCATCGCATCGAGATAGCCAAAAACAGAACAGACAGCTTGGAGCAGGAAAGCACCAAACATAATGCTCATGCATAACCACATTTGTTTCATATCGAGAGGCGGATGAAACAGCTGATGGATGACTACAATTAGCATCCCATAAGGCACACTTGCAAAAATCATTTCCAACACTGTAAACATGGCTGCACGGCGAAGCTTGCCAAGCGATCCTCCTGTTACGGCTCTTACTCTACTAAGCATGCTGTGCTGCCTCCTCTCCGCCTACTACCCAAACACTTGCTTCGGTATACGCCTTCCATAAGGATCGATACGGTTGGCACTGCTTTAGCAATTCCTCATGCTCCCCTATACCGGCAATTCTCCCCTCTTCAAATACGACGATACAATCTACTTCTGTAATTGTGGATAGACGATGGGCGATCACAATGGCTGTTTTACCTGGCAACAATTCACTTAAAGCATCTTGAATATGGGCTTCATTCTCAGGATCTGCAAATGCAGTGGCTTCATCTAAAATAAGGATCGGTGCATTTTTTAAAATCGCCCTTGCTATCGAAATCCGTTGACGTTCACCTCCGCTTAGATGCATCCCACCATCACCGATTACTGTCTGATAACCAGCAGGTAGCTCCGTTATAAAAGTATGTGCCTGTGCAGCAGTTGCGGCTGCGTATACTTCGTTATCTGTCGCCTCTTTGCGGCCAAGGCGAATATTTTCCATAACAGAATCGTTTAACATAAATACATCCTGGAATACAAAAGCCATGCAGTCCATTACGGTTTCGGTCTTCATATCCTTCAAATTCACACCGCCAATGCTAATCGCCCCATCTGATACGTCCCAGAAACGGGCAATCAGCTGTGCTGCCGTTGTCTTGCCTGCTCCGGACGGGCCAACAAAAGCTGTAATCGTCCCCTCTTCAGCCCGAAAGCTTATATTTTGCAGCACCTGGCGTTTACCATAACTGAAGTGCACGTTTGCAAATTCTAAATCGTAGCGCTGCGGGATGAGCGCATTTGCAGGCTCCTCAATTTCATCCTCTTGTAAGATGTCTTCAATTCGACTTACTCCCTCCAAGTTTGCTCTCAACATGTGGCCAAGCTCCGAAATTTGCTTAATTGGTGCCGTAAAACCAACTCCTAAAATAAGAAATAACAGTAATATTTCTAGTGACACCTCACCTGCCGTGTAGAGCCATATGCCAACAGGTAAAATAAACAGAAGTCCTGTCTCTATCATAACCATAAACAGTGCGTATACCGGGGCAAGCCGACGTGATGTCTGAATCCAAAAGGCCGTATACGCGTGAACGGAATCTTGATAGCGAACAAATGACTTAACAGTCATACGATACGCTTTTATAACCGGCATAGCACGGACATATTCAAGTATCGTGCTGTTCATCATTTCTAATGTCTGATGATACGCCTTCATTCGTTCTCCTTGTCCACGAAACATAGTAGATTGCATCAGAAAAGCGAGTGGAATTGGAATAAGCGCCGCCAGAGCGAGCCGCCAATCCATCGCAAATAGCACGATAACCGTAAATACGGGCGTGAACAAGGAAGAAGCAAAATCTGGAAGGTGATGGGCAATAAAATTTTCGATTCGTTCAACGTCCTCCGCAATAATCTTTTTTAGCTTCCCGCTAGTACGGTCAGAAAAATAGCCCAATGAAAGGCTGGCGAGCTTATTGGTCAGTTCGATTCGTAGGGAATACAAAATCCGATAAGCTACAGTATGCGAAATAATTGTGGATGCGGCCAGCAACCCAAATCGTAATATGACAGCTCCAAGCGCAATCCATACCATCGTCCATACCTGCTTCGTATCTACAGGTGGGTTCAGCAGCGCCACCGTCATCTGATACACGATCAGATAAGGAACCAGACTTAGAGCTGCACTCAGCACGGAAAATAGGCACGACCAAAACAACTGCACGCGGTGCGTGCCGGCTAATGCCAAAAGCTTACGTAAACTACCTTTCGACTGCACGATCTCATCTCCCAACCCTATAAGCTGCTATACTATCTCCTGAGAAAGATTATCATTAAATGATACAACTTTCTGCCGCTCCACGGTTTAATTCCACCTGTAGACGGATAATAAATACGTTCAACATCGTTACTATTCGAATAAAGACTGTTATTTTTTCTTTAACTATATATAATAAAGTGTATGCTTTAAAAAGTTGAGCTTTCGTTTCTAAATATAATGCTAGAGGTGAAGTCCCATGTTGACGTTAAGTGTATTGGATCAAACACTCATCCCTGAAGGCAAATCCCCTACTGAAGCGCTCAGGGATACCGTTAGACTAGCTAAGCATGCCGAAGCGCTTGGCTATTATCGATTCTGGGTGTCGGAGCATCATGCTTCCAGCGGCATTGCCGGAACGAGTCCTGAGGTGCTGCTCTCTCACCTTGGAGCAAAGACTAGCCACATTCGCCTCGGCTCAGGAGGAGTAATGCTTCCTCATTATAGCGCTTATAAAGTAGCTGAAAACTTTAAGGTGCTTGAAGCATTATATCCTGGCCGAATCGATGTCGGTGTCGGCAGGGCCCCAGGCGGAACACCTCTTGCCTCACGTGCGCTGCAAGATGACATCCCTAGGTCCGTAGATCGTTTTCCAGAGCAAATACGTGATCTAACCGCCTATTTGCATGATTCTTTGCCGCAAAGTCATCGCTTTGCTGGACTGCGTGCGGCACCTTATGTAGAGACAGCACCAACGTTGTGGATGCTTGGCTCAAGTGGTGACAGTGCCATTGTAGCAGCAGAGCAAGGAGCCGCTTACGCCTACGCGCACTTTATTAACCCACATGGCGGTGCAGACACGATGCGTTATTACCGGCAGCATTTTAAGCCATCATCGTATCAAAAAGAGCTCACCACGTTGTTAACGATATCTGTCATTTGCGCGGATACACAGGAAGAAGCAGAGCTGCTTGCGCGGAGCATGCAGTTAACCTTTGTGCTGCTCGAACAAGGCAAGCAAACAAATGGATTCCCGTCTGTAGAGACGGCAATCGACTATCCCTATACCGCATATGAACGGATGCGGCTGCAAGATATTCGGAACCGGGTGATCGTGGGCAGCCCCGAACAAGTGAAGCAGCAGCTACTTGATATACGTGAACTATATCAAACAGACGAGATTATGATAGTTACGATGGTCCATGATATCGAGGCCAAGCTAAAGTCGTATCAACTGATTGCTGATGTATTTCGTGAGCAGCCACAATAAAATGCAAGAAATATAAGAGCCTTGTCCCGAAGCCCGTTATAACCTTTTGCGCCTCACTGGACACTGAATGGTGTGCATAAAAATACCCTCATATCCCATTTTGTTGTGGAATTTGAGGGTATTTCGGTTATCATTGCGGGGGCGGTCGTTTTCATTTATAGTGTGATGTAGAATCAGTTTAGTCCAAAGAATGCAGCAGTTCCTCTTTAAAATCCCTTTTAATAAACATAGTCACAATCATCCACCCCGTGCTCAAACATGCAAACCACAGCGGTAGGCCGATTGTGTTAACAAATACCCCTATCCAAGCAAGCACACTCACAAACAGCCAAAATGCCGTACTTATGAGCAAGAGTAAAATTCTCAAGAGGACATTTATGATGTCATCCATCGTGTCACCACCTGTTGTGTGTTATATTGCCGATTCCAGTGATTAGCTCATTTATTAAATAGTTAATTTCTGCACGTATATCACATTACACAAATTCCAGTAAATTCATATTTTTAATTATAATGAAAAAAATTATTAGACATAATTAGCGAGTAAAATGTAAAGAATATTTGACATATGGAAATGGTATAGTATAATTGTTGATGTAAAAGATGTTTTACTTTTGAGATAAGATAGGTGGAGAAGCCCATGATAAAATTACGTAAAGCAGACGAAATGGAACAGTTTTATAACGAGAAATCTACCAAAAATGGTTTTTTATTTTATACAGCAGCCTTGCTGGGATGGGCATTATACGACTTTTTTACGAAGGGAACGCCTGGTTTGCAGATGACCTTGCTTTTGATAGGATGTGCCGTCTACTTTTGGTCTAGGGTTTCATACAATTATAAAATGAAATAGAACTACCTTTCTTATATCGATTGGTATTCATGTTTAAGTCAAACTCAAAAAAGATGACAATGATCTCATTTATGGTGATTAAAAGTTGTCTTTTTTGCTTACATCGAACTAGTAGCTATTAAACTGTTATGCCTCACGACCTAAGCACACGATCAACAAATTTTGTTTTCGCTTCCGTGTAGGCTTCACGATCAAGATTAAATTTCTGTGCTAGATTATTTTTGAGATTGGCATATTCATTTGCTAGCTGCGGATTTCCCCTTAACTTATCACGAAAAAGCAACTGTTTTTCCCATCGTTGTTCTCCCTTTAGCATGAAGTGAAGATGAGCTACACGTTTATCGTTTTTGACCTTTACAAAAAACCTTCTCCAGTTTTTATTATCTAAATGAGGAGGTACATAATGCCAGTCATAGCTAGATAACAACGCAGCAACATCAGTAATCCGTTCAAATGAATCAACATCAGCCATTATATCGATGATTGGTTTTGCAGGGAGATTAGGGACAGAGGTACTCCCTATATGTTTAACCTCCCTCGTTCCAAATGGTGAAAGAAGTTCATAAAGCTGTTGTTCCTCTTGTTTACCCTTTTCTAACCATGCAGGGTCTGGATCAGCGATTTCAATTAATTCGGTTGCCCAGACGGGCCAATTAGTTTGATCATCATTTTTGCTCATAATAAACCTCCAACATAAAACGGAATTGGGTCACTCCTAAAGGTGATTCTCGCTTATCTAACAGAAGCCGTATGTTATTACAAATATTTTATATTTTTCACAATATAATTTGCCCCTGAATAAACCGTCAATATGAACAGCTGCCCATATCGAAATCAAGCGCACTGGGATTGATGTAATGAGACTAAAAGGAAAGTTTCCCAATAAACACATCACAATTGCAACAACTTGAATTACTAGTTTAATCTTGCCCCACTGTCTGCTTGAAGGAGTGCAATCCCTCGCGCAGCGGCATACGTTCGAAGCGCAGTAATTACAACCTCTCTACTAATAATAGTAGATAACAAATACCGAAGACAAAACACCATTTTGCACTAACAAAATCATCGCCGCTGATACGAGAAACTTATCTGCTAAAGGAGAAACAACTCCTATCTTACCTCACTCTTCCCTCTGCTGGGTACGACGGTATTGAACTCTCATTGTTGCTATCTGACTTCATTCGGACGTTTGCGGATCGGAATATCTGGGTGATAGTGCCTCTGTGACCGTAAAACTCACTTAAAATTCCGAAACGCGCCCACTTCCGAAAATGTATCGGCACAATGGGCGCGTTATTAATTAGCTATATAATCATCGGGAATGATGTACTGTGCATATCGTGAGGTTAATCCGTCTTGGACTCCGCTTCGATTCGCGGTACACGGACGCTGGATAGCATATAATAAGTTAGCGGCGAGAGCGAGGGTGATTTGTACAAAATTTATCGCAATGTTACACGTAAAGTTCTTCAGAACGTTCGTTAGCATGGCGGATAAGTTATCGGGAAATCACGTTTCCCCCAACGCCCGAAACTCGCACCACTACGCCATTTACGAGACTTTATGCTCAATTCTCAGCTTGTCAGCTACCATCGCGATAAACTCGCTATTAGTTGGCTTAGACTTGCTAATGTTAATGGTATAACCAAATAATCGACTAATACTGTCGATGTTGCCGCGTGTCCAAGCGACTTCAATCGCATGACGAATTGCACGTTCGACGCGAGATGGCGTCGTTTTGTATTTCTCGGCAATGGCTGGGTACAGAGTCTTCGTAATAGAGCCAAGAATTTCAATATTGTTGTACACCATAGTGATGGCTTCACGCAAATATTGATATCCTTTAATGTGAGCAGGTACGCCAATTTCATGAATAATAGTTGTAATATTCGCATCTAAATTTTTGCTCTTCGAAAGTGGCACAACGTTTGACTTTAACGAAGAGTTCGTAATAAATGAACTTGCATTCGAGCTTGATATCATATGAGCCGCAGAAGAGCCAGAAAGCTGACGAATTCGGTTGGCTAACACATCCATATCAAACGGTTTTAATATGTAGTAAGATGCCCCCAGTTGAACCGCACGCTGTGTAATGCTCTCCTGACCAAATGCAGTAAGCATAATGATCTTAGGCTGCGGAGATAAGTTAAGCTGGCGCAATCGTTCCAATACACCCAAACCATCTAAGTGAGGCATAATAATATCAAGAATAAGGACGTCAGGGACGGAGCGAGACTGCTCCAGAAATTGGAGCACTTCTTCGCCATTATAGGCAACACCCGTGACGACCATATCTTCCTGCTCCGACAAGAAATCCGCTAACAAATTCGTAAATTCTCGGTTGTCATCCGCTAATAATACTTCAATCTTTTGCAACTGAGGATCCTCCCTTAAACAAGTTTCGCAATCGTCGCGTCTTATCTTGCATTGAAGTGACGTGGCGTTATTCTTTCTTGATTATGATATTCGACATCTAAAATGAAATACCTTCTGTCGAATATAATTTTTCTTTCTTTTTCTCTATAAAACATTTATAATTATAATTTCGTTTGTTTTTCAACAGGCTTCATGCTTGTTCGTGACGTTTCGACAACGAAAGAAAGGTCCACGCGATTGCCGTGAACCTTTCCTTGTTGTGACCATTGGGAGTTGGACAACACTACGCCTGCATCCTGCAACATCCATTCAATAAAGCAACCATAACCTGAGCTTGGGTTGTTAACAAAAACGTGTGTGACCGCTCCAATAAGCTTATTATTTTGAATAATCGGACTGCCTGACATCCCTTGTACAATGCCACCCGTCTTTTGGAGTAAGCGCGGGTCCGTAATTCGTATGACCATTCCCTTAGTGGCAGGTCCCGATTGTCGTGTCACATGTACAATCTCAATTTTGAAACGTTCAACCTGCTGTCCATTAACAACCGTGAGCATTTCAGCAGGCCCTTCCTGAACTTCCTCATTAAAGCCAATCGGAATCGGCTCCTTAAAGACACTATGTTCTGGATTTGCAGTCATTTTCCCAAATATACCAAACGGTGTGTTTCGTTCCACATTGCCGAGAACCCGACTCTCTTTTACAAACTGAGCTCTTTTTTCACCTGGCTCACCATTTTGACTTTTGGAAATAGAAGTAACGTTTGATTGCACAATTTCACCTTTGCCGACTACAATTGGTGTTTGCGTATCCATATCCGTAATGACATGTCCGAGAGCCCCATACACTCCCTGATCCGGTGCATAAAACGTTAACGTACCTACACCTGCCGCTGAATCACGAATATAGAGGCCAAGCCGCCAAAGCTTATCCTCAGCATCATACGCAGGCTGAAGCTTGGTCTGAACTTCATTAGCTCCACGTCGGATTACTAGCTCCAAGGCTTTATCTGCTTCTCCTGCTTGACGTACGATGTCCGCAACTTTGGACACATCCTGAATACGGGTGCCATTCATACGCACAATAAGATCACCAAGCTGCACGCCTGCATCTTCCCCAGGTGATAATTTGCGTTCTTCACTTACTTTAACCAGATGATGACCTACTACTAAGATGCCGTCAGATTTCACTTTAACACCGATCGTTTGCCCGCCTGGAATTACTCTTAAATCAGGCACGACATTTACTTTCAGTGTCTTAATTGGAATCCGGTTAAACAGCTTCAACTTAAGTTTTGCCTGTCCAGCTTGTGAAGTCGAGAGCGAAAGCGGCTGACGAGAAGATACACTTAACGCTGCCGTACGTTTGCCATTTACCTGCAAGATGTCAGGCCGATCAACCGTTGCATTTGCCATTACTGGCATCACCAGATGTAGCTGTTTTTGTTGCCCTTCAAATAAACGTAATTCGCTTGGTAAAGCAGCATAAGTGCGAAAAGGGGTTGTTGTGCAGCCGATACTAATGATCAGGACAAGCACAAGACCTAGCAGCCGTTTAATGTTGGGGTTCAAAGGTGTCCACACTCCTTTGCTTCGAAGCTTTGACGTTTAAGGGAATGGCCCTTAATCGTAACATTAAGTTAACCTTGACCCCAACCTTTTATAAGTGAAAATGATTCCTCAAAACCTTGATTTTAAGCACCTTTTTGCCTTTCAGCCAATTTAAGCATTTCCTGTGCATGATGTACGGTTTTTTCCGTAACTTCCACACCGCCTAACATACGTGCCAGCTCCTGTACCCTGCCACCTTCGTCCAATTCGGTTACAAACGTAGATGTTCGTTCGTCTTGCACCCGTTTCTCAATGTAATACTGATGATCGGCCATACAAGCCACTTGCGGCAAATGCGTTATGGCGAATACTTGACCACTGCCAGCCACTTCTGCAAGCTTTTCTGCAATTGCTTGCGCAGCTCGACCGCTAACTCCTGTATCTACCTCATCAAAAATAAGAACGGGAATACGATCAACTTCTGCAAATATCGTCTTTAGTGCCAGCATAATACGCGACAGTTCACCACCCGACGCAATCTTATGTAACGGACGAAGCGGTTCACCTGGGTTGGGCGAAATAAGGAACTCAACATCATCCCATCCCTTCCTCGTCAGACGAGTAGCTACACCGTCAACATCTACACCCTGATGATCCTGAAGCAAATCAATCCGAACCCCAAGCCGCGTTCTTTCCATATGAAGATGCTTTAACTCACGCTCGATCCGAATGGTCAGCTCCGCAGCCAGCTTCTTCCGTAAATCACTAAGCTCACTTGCTAACAGTATCGCTTCCTCAAGCTGAATAGCCTGTTCTTTTTCTAATTTCTCAATTCGTTCATCTTTATTTTCCAGCTTGTCCACCTCACCTTGAATGTGCTCAAGGTGAGCAAGCATCGCTTCAATGGTTGAGCCATATTTCCGCTTCAAGCCGATAATGTGATCTAACCGATCTTCAATTTGCTCCAATCGTGCAGGATTAAATTCGATTTGTTCACGATAATCACGCAGTTGAAAAGCAGCATCCTCCAGCTGATAAAATGCGTTTTGCAATTGCTCGACTAGAGGCTGAAACTGTTCAGGGTCTACCGGAACAATTTGCTCTAATCGGTCAACTGCCAAGCTTACCGCATCCATCGCTCCTTGACCATACAACTTTTCATATGCGCCATTCACATTATCCATAAGCTTTTCAGCATTGGTTAGTTTGCGCTTTTCTTCCGTTAACCATTCATCCTCACCTAATTTTAGCTGGGCGGACGACAGTTCCTCAATTTGGAAACGGTATAAATCCAACATTTGATACGTTTGTTGGCTAGTCTGCTTTAACTGTTCCACCTCACGCAGAACTTCTTTATATCGATTGTACTGCATCGTATATCGTCGTTTTACCTCGGCTAATGATTCCCCACCGTATGCGTCTAGCCAATCTAAATGCTTGTCTACCTTCAAGAGTGATTGATGCTCATGCTGACCGTGAATATTGATGAGCATTTCACCCACCTCGCGCAGCATCGTTAAATTCACCATCTGTCCATTCATCCTACAGAAGCTCTTGCCTTGCGCGGTCAATTCACGTCTTATGATCAGCAATTCATCTCGGGACGCATTAATGCCAAGCCTGTCCACTGTATCCCACACGGGATGATCATCGTCAAGTTCAAACGAGGCTTCCACTTCTGCACGCTCGCACCCGTATCTGACAAAGTCCGAAGAACCCCTTGCGCCTGCTATGAGGCTCAGCGCATCAATAATGATGGATTTACCTGCCCCCGTCTCACCCGTAAGCACATGAAATCCTTTATGAAAATGCAATTGCACCGCTTCGATAACCGCCAAGTGACGGATTGACAATGCGACTAACATCCCGGCATCCCCTCCTATGCCTATCTTTGCGTAAGATTATGAAATGTAACTCATCACTTGATCAACAACACCTTGCCCAGTGTCCTTCGTCCGACTGATGATTAAAATCGTGTCATCACCGCACACCGTTCCTAAAATTTCTGGCCATTCGATGGCATCCATCAGCACTGCAATTGCATTAGCCGTCCCCGGCAAGCATTTGATGACGACTAGATTTTCTGCCCGATCTACACTCACAAAGTTATCAAGCAAAGCCCGCTTCAACTTCTGAGCCGGATTAAATCGCTGATCGATCGGTAAAGAGTATTTGTAGCGGCCATTATCCATCGGTACTTTTATTAAATGAAGTTCCTTCATATCCCTTGACACTGTCGCTTGCGTGACATGAAAACCAGCCTTCCTCAAGGAATCCACCAGTTCATCCTGCGTCTCAATATCGTTATTCATGACAATCTCTCTTATTTTAATATGCCTTTGACCTTTCATGAAGACCCTCCAAAACCAGTATTAAGCTCTATACTCTTGACTATTTATTCGCTGGAACCACTCGGTTCTCCTACATCCATACGAATGACTCTAACGCTCCGATCCGCCATATCAACAATGACTACCCCTGCACAATCCGGAAACGCAAGAAAATACGTCGTCCACAGCTTCCGAATACCGCTCGCTGTCCAATCCAACTGCATTCGTTCTCTTGCACACCGTACGATGTACCAATCTTCTTTTTGCTTTACAATGAGGTCTACCCACAATCGAGAACTTTGTTCTTCCTGTTCATCCACACGGATTCGAATGGGTACCGAGAACTTGCCGCCAACAATCTCATAACCTTCCTGCTCAAGCAATCGTTCGGTCTCATCGTCATGAACGTAATGGTCGGACAAAAATAGTTGCTCCATCGGCTCCGTTCGATACAATGCACGTCTGCTGACGAAGACGCCCCATACAACAAGTCCGATCAAAATAAACCACAATACGGCATAGTCGCCCTTCATGCCAACACCATCCTTAATTAGAGGTACATGATAATGGCTCATCGTGATGTGAAAAGGCTTCAATTTGCTGTATATGTACATTGTATAGGAAAAAGGGGGTAAACAGCAAAAGAAAACCCATCCGTTGGATGCTTGTCCCTTTACGGATAGGTTTCATCTAATACATATTTATAAAAATGATTACTTAGTTGTCAAGAAGAAGCCCGAAATTTCTGATTGGCCTCCTTGACAACTTGTGCAATATAATCACGGGAGGTCGTTACCCCATACCCCTCGTTTAGTTCATCCGGCACGATCCAGTACGCCAGAAATTCGATATTGCCCTCGCCTCCAGTAATAGGAGAATACGTTAAGCCCTGCAAAACGAAGCCCATTTCGGTTCCGAAGTCAAGAATGTCACGCAGTACAGCTTCGTGCGTAGCCGGGTCCTTCACTACTCCTGACTTCCCGACCTTTTCCCTGCCTGCTTCAAATTGTGGCTTAATTAAAGCGACAATACGTCCAGGACGTGTAATTAATGCCCGCAAAGGCGGCAAAATAAGCTTCAAGGAGATAAAGGATACATCAATTGATGCAAAATCCGGCTGAGGGCCTTCAAGATGTTCTCTCTCAACGTAACGGAAATTGGTACGTTCCATAACCTTTACCCGTTCATCATTACGTAAAGACCAATCCAATTGATTGTAGCCAACATCTACCGCATATACTTTCGCTGCACCGTTTTGGAGAGCACAATCGGTGAACCCTCCTGTTGACGAGCCAATATCAATCATCGTCGCATCTTGCAGTGATAGCTCAAAATGCTGGATCGCCTTTTCTAGCTTCAGACCACCGCGTCCTACATAAGGATGCGGTGCGCCCTTCACATGAATGGAAACAGCACGGGGTACTTTCATCCCTGCCTTCTCAATTCGTTCTCCGTCTGCATAGACAAGTCCCGCCATTATGGCTGCTTTAGCCTTTTCGCGGCTTTCATAGAAGGCCTGCTCAACGAGCAGCACATCTATGCGTTCTTTCGGTGTCGACATGCCCTAGCTCCTGTCTTGTCAAGATTACGTTATGCGCGTGTCAGTCGATTGTCGCCGCGCGAAAATAACATCGTTCTTAGCTCGTTAGCAACCCGATCCGCTGTCAAGCCGACTTCTTCACGCTGCTGCTTAATACTTCCATGTTCCACAAAATAATCTGGAACCCCAATCGGAGTAACCATTTGATTATAAATGTGGCGCTCTGCATAAAATTCCAGCACACTGCTGCCAAGTCCGCCTCTCGTACAAGCTTCTTCCAATACGATCATCGGCAAATGTTCTTTGGCAAGCTGCAACAACATCGTTTCATCCAGCGGCTTAATAAAACGAGCGTTAACGACGCGCAGCTGAATACCATCACGGCGCAGCAGCTCGGCAGCTTCCTCTGCAATCTGGATCATCGGTCCTACAGCAAGCACTACTGCATTGTCTCCCTGACGAACGACTTCCCAACTTCCGATTGGAATCGGATGAAGTTCGGGGTCACACGCTACACCGACACCGTTAATGCGTGGATAACGCACAGCAATTGGACCTGCATTGTATTCCACAGCGGTCTTCATCATATGCCGCAATTCGTTCTCGTCTTTAGGCATCATCAGTACGATATTCGGAATATGACGCATATACGCGATATCGTAAATGCCTTGATGGGTTTCCCCGTCCGGTCCAACAAATCCGGCACGATCAATTGCAAAAATGACATTTGCATCTTGACGGCAAATATCATGAACGACTTGATCATAGGCCCGCTGCAAAAATGTGGAATACACTGCGTAAACTGGCTTCATCCCTTCCAGTGCAAGAGCAGCGCACATCGTTGCTGCATGTTGTTCCGCGATCCCAACGTCTATCATCCGACCAGGAAACTTCTCTGCAAACTGTAACAGCCCCGAACCACCAGGCATCGCAGGTGTTACCGCAACAATTCGATCGTCCTGCGCTGCAAGCTCAATTAGTGCATTACCAAACACTTCCGTATACATAGGATTACCGACTGCTTTTACAACTTGACCGGACTCAATCTTATAGGGTGTGATGCCGTGCCACTTGTGCGAATCCGCTTCCGCAGGTGAATACCCTTTGCCTTTGCGTGTAATGACATGCACGAGTACAGGACCTTCAACACGATCAGCTTGATCAAATGTATCTATAAGCTTCCTAATGTCGTGCCCATCAACAGGCCCCAAGTATGTCAGGCCAAACTCTTCAAATAGCATCCCTGAAACTACTAAGTATTTGAAACCGTCCTTCATCCGTTCAGCTGTTTTGGCAAGCTTGCCGCCAATGGCCGGTATTTTCTTCAGCAGCTGTTCTACTTCTTCCTTTGCTTTTACATACGTACGGTCTGAACGGATCTTGCCTAAGTAATTGTGTAAAGCTCCTACATTAGGCGCAATCGACATTTCATTATCATTAAGCACGACCATTAAATTCCGCTTTTCGTGACCGATATGATTTAGAGCTTCCAATGCCATGCCTCCGGTTAGAGCGCCATCCCCGATTATGGCGACAACCTTGTTGTCCTCTCCCTTTAGATCACGTGACAACGCCATTCCCATTGCTGCTGATAACGATGTACTGCTATGGCCTGCTTCCCATACGTCATGTTCACTTTCTGCACGCTTAACAAATCCGCACAAACCTTTGTACTGCCTGAGCGTATCAAATTTATCTTTACGACCCGTCAATATTTTGTGAACATACGATTGATGTCCAACATCAAATAAAAACTTGTCGATAGGACTATTGTACAAATAATGAAGGACGATCGTTAGCTCTACCACGCCCAAATTAGGTGCCAAATGCCCGCCAGTGGCAGACAGCTTCTCGATGAGGAATTGGCGAATCTCTTCGGCGAGCGCTGGCAGTTGATCCACCGTCAGCCGCTTCAGATCACTAGGTTGATTTATCTGTTCGAGCAGCACGGGTTTTCCCTCGCTTTCGTTGGTTCATTTGGTGATGATACGTGTTAACCTATCTATATATACACCAATTCATGTAAAAGTTCTCACATAAAAGGTACCCGCTTATTATAACACATGAGCAGCTGCACTTCGAAATTTATCCGCAAGGTATACATTAATATACTCGATTCATCAAATAGTCAGCCAATTCCAGCAATCTGTCTGGGTACGGCAAATTGGCCTCCAGCACAGCTGATTTCGCCTCCTGCGTCAATCGTGCCACTTCCGCTTTGGATGCATCCAGACCAATAAAGTAAGGATAGGTCACCTTGCCGCTTTTCTCATCACTGCCCTTTTGTTTGCCGAGTAAGGCTTCATCACCGATAATATCCAGAATGTCATCCTGAATTTGAAAGGCAAGCCCCAGCTTTCTGCCGAATTCGGTCAGTGCGGCAATTTGCTGCTCGTTAGCGCCGCCGATTCTTGCACCTGCACGAAGTGAAAAGACGATCAAATCACTTGTCTTATGCAAATGTATGTATTCTAGCTGCTGAATGGAAGTCACGCCTTGCTCGCCTAGCATATCAGCGGCTTGTCCACCGACCATCCCTATCACACCTGAATAATAAGACAGCTCCTCAGCTACCGTTAACATAATATCTGCTGGCACACCATACTGACGAGTGGCCTGTGTCACACTATAAAATGCATGGGTAAGCAGCCCGTCACCGGCGAGAATGGCCATCGCTTCCCCATGTACTTTATGATTCGTCAGCTTGCCTCGACGATAATCATCATTGTCCATTGCCGGCAGATCGTCGTGGACTAAAGAATAGGTGTGAATCATTTCTACCGCACATGCTACAGGCATTGCCGATTGCACGTTGCCCCCCAAGCTTTCACATGCCACTAGCACAAACACAGGGCGCAGCCGCTTTCCTCCGGCCATTAACGAATACATCATCGATTCCTTTAGATTGTTGGGAAATACCCAATCTGCCGGAAGTGTCTTCGGAAGCGCTTCCTCAATCTCGCTTACCCGCGACTTTAGATAGTGTTCCAATGCCAGATTTGCTTCGGCGTTATTCAATCAGGTCACCTGCTTCCGGTTGAAACGCCTGTCGCTGCCATTCTCCGTCTTGCTCTGTCAGCATTTCGATCTTGCGCTCCACCTGTTCAAGCTTGGACGAGCAGTTCTTCGACAGCATCATTCCTTCTTGAAATAACTCAATCGCCTGCTCTAAGGGAACATCGCCACTTTCCAGTTGGTTGACGATGTGCTCTAAGCGTTCCATCGCAGCTTCAAAGGACATGGCTTGTACTTGTTCCGTATCATGATTCATCGTCTTCTCTCCCTTTCATGGACCATACCTGGCAATTCAGCTGCCCGTCCGACACGTTCACTTTTATGATATCACCTAGCTGCACGTCTGCAACTTGCTTAATGAGTTTGTTTTCCTGCTCATCATATACGAGGCTGTATCCTCTTGACATTACTTTAAGTGGACTTAACGCATCAAGCTGTCGCATAGTCCCGTGAAGCTGCATCTGCTGTTTGCTGACGATACTGTTGATCAGCGATCGCAGCTGTTTCGTATTTGTAACAAGACGCGTTCTAGCCATCTTCGTCTGATTTAGCGGCGACTGCTCACGCAGCCTTGCAGTTGCAGCATGTAGACGTTGTTCAGCACCAACGACAGTCAACTTCCCTCTGTTTAACAAGCGTTCATTCCAGCGTGCCAACCTTTCCCGATACTGCTGCACGCTTTGCTTCGGCTTACGAATGACAGGTGATTGCTGAACTCTTAACAAGCGTTCCTGTTGTATCGCAACATTACGCTGTATCGCCTGCTTCAGTCGTCGATCCAGATGATGCAAGTGCTGCTTGAGGTCGTCCTGATGAGGTACAGCCAGCTCTGCTGCCGCAGTTGGTGTTGGTGCTCGTAAATCTGCCACAAAATCCGCAATCGTAAAATCAGTCTCATGTCCAACCGCAGAAATAACGGGCAGATGTGATTCTGAAATTGCACGGGCAACAATTTCTTCGTTAAAGGCCCATAGTTCTTCTAATGAGCCGCCGCCTCTACCTGCAATAATGACATCTACTTCACCATGACGGTTTAGAGCTTGTATAGCATGCGCGATTGAAGAGGCTGCTTGCTTGCCTTGCACCAATACGGGATAGACCAGTACCGTCATACCAGGTTGTCTGCGATGAAGTGTCGTTAAAATATCACGGATGGCCGCTCCAGTAGGAGACGTTACAACACCAATCGCTCTCGGAAAAGTGGGCAAAGGTTTTTTGCGTCCCTCATCAAACAAGCCTTCCCCCTGAAGCTTCTGCTTTAACTGCTCATAGGCTAAATATAAGCTGCCAATACCGTCAGGCTGCATCTGCTGTGCATAGAACTGATACTGACCGTCACGCTCATAGACGGTCACATAGCCATTAGCAACGACTCGTGTGCCTTCCTTTGGCCGGAACGGAAGCTTTTGATTGTTGGAAGCAAACATAATCGCTTTAATTCGACTATCTGCATCCTTCAATGTAAAGTACATATGGCCGCTCGAATGATGCGTAAAATTAGATATCTCTCCACGCAGCCAAATATCCTGCATGCGTTCATCGCCATCCAGTTTCATACGAATGTATCGATTGAGATCTTTAACGGACATAATCCGCTGTTCATCTGTACGTGACATCAACATCCTCCCGCCTTATAAGTAAGACAAGGGTGATACCCGGTAGTCCTTCACCGCTATCACCCTGCATGTCAGTAAGCCTCATATATCCGTTACGTTATTTGGTGAATCCTCTTTGCTGCTTTAAGTGTATTGTACATAAGCATCGTAATCGTCATCGGACCTACACCACCTGGAACAGGTGTTATCCAAGCACACAAGTCTTTGACATCTTCAAAATCAACATCACCCGCAAGCTTGCCGTTATCAAGGCGGTTCATGCCTACGTCAATTACCACAACACCTGGCTTCAGGAAGGAGCGGTCTACAAAATTGGCGCGACCAATCGCAACGACAAGAATGTCTGCTTGACGCGTCAATTCCTTCATGTTAGCCGTGCGTGAATGACACATTGTAACGGTTGCATTCTCGCGCTGCAACAGCAAGGATACAGGTTTACCAACAATGTTGCTGCGCCCTATAACAACCGCATGCTTGCCTGCTATCTCTACTTCATGGCGCTTCAACAATTCAATGACACCCGCAGGTGTACAAGGCAACAAAGACTCGTCTCCAATAACCAAATTACCAACGCTTACCGGATGGAAGCCATCCACATCTTTGGCAACTGCAATGGAATCGATGACAGCCTTCTCGTTGATATGCTTAGGCAAAGGAAGCTGAACCAGAATCCCATGAATCGTAGACTGTCCATTCAGTGTCTCAATAAGTGCCAGAAGATCAGATTCCGTCGTATCTGCTGGGAGTCGGTGTACTTCTGAGTAATAACCTAGCTCCAAACATGTTTTATGCTTGCTGTTCACATACACCTGTGATGCTGCATCTTCTCCGACTAATACAACAGCAAGTCCAGGCTGAACACCCTTTGCTGTCAATCTGTCCACTTCTTGTTTCATTTCTTCACGCATAGCTGCTGATACCGTTTTACCATTCATCAAAGAACCTGCCATGTTCTCTCCCCCAATGCAAATCGTTATCTATTACAACATGAAGCACGATCAACAATAGAAATACATCCATGTCAACACGCTTTAGAACACTAACTTTAGAACACCAAATGACTTTCCTTGCCTAATACGAGCCTATTCTGTCAACCGATCTTATCAACTTACTCTTGTTCTACAGCACCAGCTTCTACATCTGTGTTAGTACTTGAAGCTGCTCCTTCGTCCGTTTCCACATCTGAAATAACTGCTGCAGGATTACGATCACGAAGCATTTGTCCTAATACGCCGTTTACGAACTTGCCTGACTCATCTGTACCAAAATGCTTCGCCAATACAACCGCTTCGTTTACGATTACTTTTGGCGGCACATCATCACGATACAACAATTCGTAACTTGCAAGGCGCAATATTTGACGGTCTACTCTTGAAAGTCGATCAACTTGCCAACCTTTCAAGTAACCTGTCAGCACAAAGTCAATATCCTCGCGCTTCGCCCAAGTTTCACCTACCCATGTCAGTACATGTTCACGCATGGCGGAGGCATCCTTTGCCTCTACACCCGTCTCGTTATCCTCTTGCTTCGCTTCATCCACGACCATTTCGACCGCTTGCTCAGGCGTAATCCCTGTCATTTCTAATTGGTACAAGCTTTGAATGGCCATTTCTCTCGCGATACGTCTTTTCATCTTTGTTCCTCCTGCGCTCTTATCAACATGATGTCCCAGCAGTCGATGCTCTATATCATCAATGTTTTATTTCTGCTGCCAAATGATTACTTGATATGTCGGGGAACATCCTAATGGCTCGACCAAGAAAAAATCCTATGCCCGCCCCGATTAGCTCCCCGTCGGTTGACCGGCGGTGCCACAGTCGTTCGGAGCGTCCATAGGACTACTTCAACCATCTCCAGCGCTCGGACAGCCACACACGCATTCGCTGCCACGGGATCATGGGGCCTAAGTCCATATCTTTATGCTTGCCAACGGTGTAACCGATAAATACGAGCAGCGCAACAAAGAGCATGTCCCAAAACCCAACGAATAAATACACTAGACCTAATCCGATTCCAGCTGCTATACCGATGATTCGTCCACTGTGACTCTCCCACAATTGTTTCCACATCGGAAGTTCACCACCTATTCAACACGTGCCTTAAACGTCTGCGACTGCACCACATTCGCGACGTAAACGGACACGTAAGATACAGGAATCCCAGTAATCTCATGTACATAGTCACGAACGTTGCGCTGAACTTCCTCCGTAATGCCAGGAATAGCGTTCTCCCCATCTACGATGGCACGGATCATAATATCCAACCCTGCGTCATTTGCACGGATACGCGCTTTAAGATCCTTAACACCACGCACCCGTCCTGCCGCCTTTAACGCTACATTCTCAATCGTTTCGAGCGAGATCTTAATATCTCCTATTTCTGTACGCTGATCGATCGATGGCAATGAAGTGCGCTCACGTCGAATCGACACATAGAAAAAGCGGATGCTTATCAAAAACAGAACCGCAGCTACCGTAATAACCGTAATTAACATGCCATCAGGCAAGTTCAAAACGATAAGCTCAGGTAGCAGGCCGCTTGCTACAATTATAGCCGCGACGGACAACGTGCCGATTACGATGCTGTATAGAAATAACAGCAGTCTGTCAAAGATTCTACCCATATTGCCGCGCCTCCTTGTTGAATTACAGGTAACCCCCTGCCATATGGAGGGGGTTCTCTCATCCAGCACTATTTAACGCGCGAAGAATTGTCCGGCTCTTCCGGCTTCTCCTGCGACTTAAAGTGAACATCGTGCACATGCACATTCACTTCTACCACATGAAGGCCAGTCATCATTTCGATGGAACGCTTTACATTGTTCTGAATGTTAGACGCCACCTCAGGGATGCGGTTGCCATACTCGACGATGATCGATACATCAACTGCCGCCTCACGTTGACCAACTTCCACTTTAACGCCTTTTGACAAGTTCTTACGACCAAGCAATTCAGCGATACCACCAGCAAAGCCTCCGCTCATGCCTGCTACGCCCTCTACCTCAATCGTTGCAAGACCTGCAATAACTTCAATAACTTCAGGTGCAATTTGAATATTACCTAAGTCTGTACGTTCGAAATCCGGAATAATCGTTTGATTCATCCATTATCACTCCTTACTATTCATGTATGGAGATATAATCCTGTCCACCTATTATTCATAACTATATCATTTGTCCAATTTTATGACAAACAACTTATCGGTGTAAACCATTATACCTCATTTTCCTCCAGAAACTTGATGTCAAAATCGCCACGAATGAAAGTCGGGTGCTGCAACAATCGCATATGGAATGGAATCGTTGTATAAATACCTTCGATAGCAAATTCTGCCAGAGCTCGTTTCATGCGCTCAATCGCTTCCTGCCTTGTTGGCGCCCACACGATAAGCTTGGCAATCATAGAGTCGTAGAACGGAGAGATTGTATATCCTTGGAAAGCAGCACTATCCACACGAACACCGATGCCTCCGGCTGGCAAATAAAACGTAATCTGCCCTGGAGATGGCATAAAGTTGCGATCCGGATCCTCCGCATTAATGCGGCACTCGATCGCCCACCCGTTAATCGTGATCTCATCCTGTCTGACTGAAAGCTGTTCGCCTTGCGCGACCATGATCATTTCTTTAATAATATCTACACCAGTAACCATCTCTGTAACCGGATGTTCAACTTGTATACGGGTATTCATTTCCATAAAGTAGAAATGACCGTCTGGTGAAAGCAAAAACTCAAGTGTACCGGCTCCTGAGTAATTAACGGCTAGCGCAGCACGAACCGCAGCATCACCCATAAGATTACGTGTTTCCTCACTCAGCACAGGACATGGCGCCTCTTCCACAAGTTTCTGTCTGCGGCGTTGGACCGAGCAATCCCGCTCTCCCAAATGAACAACATTTCCATGCTTGTCAGCTATGATCTGGATCTCGACATGCTTCATACCAGTCAAGAACTTCTCCAGATAGACGCCCGCATTGCCAAACGCTTTCTCCGCTTCTTGCTGAGCGGTCTTCATCTGTTTCAGCAGTGATGATTCATCTTCGGCAATCCGAATGCCCTTGCCGCCACCACCTGCTGTTGCTTTAATGATGACCGGATAGCCGATATCACGCGCAATCATAAGGGCATCTTCAATATCCTCAACAAGTCCGTCAGAACCCGGAATTACCGGTACGCCCGCATCCTTCATCGTCTGCTTGGCAACGGCCTTGTCACCCATACGCTCAATGGCATCAGCTGATGGGCCTATAAATGTAATACCGCATGAGCTGCAAATCTCGGCAAAGTCAGCATTTTCCGCCAAAAAACCATAACCCGGATGTACGGCGTCACACTCTGTCAATGTAGCCACACTCATCAAGTTCGTAAAATTCAAGTAGCTGTCCTTGGACGCCGTTGGTCCAATACAGTAGGCTTCATCCGCCAGACGAACATGAAGGGCGTCACGGTCCGCTTCCGAGTAAACAGCTACAGTTGCAATTCCTAGTTCACGGCACGCGCGAATAATACGTACGGCGATTTCTCCGCGGTTCGCGACGAGCACTTTCTGAAACTTCATCGTTCAACCTCCTCTTGGTTTATCCGAATTAACTACTCAGCCTTATTTACTCAGGCTTTACCAAGAACAGTGGTTGTCCGTATTCTACAAGTTGTCCGTTCTCGACCAGAATTTGTACGATCTCGCCCGATACTTCCGCTTCAAGCTCGTTCATCAACTTCATCGCTTCAAGAATACAAACAACGGAACGCTCGTTCACCCGGTCTCCCGTCTTCACAAAAGCACTTGCTTCTGGAGACGGCGAGGCATAAAACGTACCTACCATAGGGGATACGATCTTGTGGAGTCCTGCATGAGCTGATGCAGCATCTGTACTTGTTGCTGGAGCAACTACAGGTGCCTCAGCTGCCGCAGTTACTGGAGTACTTGCTGGGACTGGCGTATATGTATGTGTCGTTGGTGCCGTTTGAACAGTTACAACCTCTGTCTTGCCCGGCTTACGAATGGATAGGCGAAAGCCTTCGTTTTCTACTTCGAGCTCATGGACCGAAGTTTGGTCCAACAATTTAATCAGCTCTTTAATCTCACTAATTTTGAACAATTCATTCACTCCTCGTGAAAGTATGTATCCGTAAGGACTTTACATATAGACAATCTACATAGACGTATGTATTATATCACAACCTCAATAAATAGAAAGAGCCCAGTTTGGAACTGGGCTTTGCCAACCTTTGTATATTAGGTATATGTTATCCCATTATTCAGACACATACTGAACACTTATTTTGTCTTGAGTTACATTTAATTCCTTAATTAATTTATCCATAATATCAACGGCCTGCTTCACTTCCAGCTTGGCGCTCTGTACAACCACTTTGTAGCGATCATTATCCTGAGTAATGACGGCGTTGTCATATTCTTTTTGTAGCTCAGTTTCCAGGTTTGTAATTTTTTGCTCACGCTCATCAAGCTGATGCATTTCATCATACGCTTTTGTTAGTTTATCTCCAGAAATATTAGTTGTATCGTTAATAATGCCGAGCAAACGCTCTATATTTTGTTGATATTGCTCATTTCTTTCCATTTGCTTCTCTTCGATCAGGCTTCGTTTCGTTACACCGCCCGCAACTGCTTCATTGAGCACATCTTCATCTGTTTTGGCTTGTTCCTTGCCTGCTACTGACTTACTTGACTCCGTTGGTGCAGCTGTGTTTCCTTGTGGTTGTTGACCCGTATTATTATTTGCAACAGGCTCTGGACTTTTCTTTTCGTCTGCATTTGCCTGCTCCTTGCCCACTGCGCCGCTATCGCCAGCTGATACTTCCGTAATTTGTACGGTTGGCAGCTGACCCACTTCAGTAGCGTTTCCTTTAATCACTTGCTCGCCTTGTGTGCCAGTTGCCGCTTGTTTACTCGTTGTATCCTCTGTAAACAAGTAATAGGCGGATAACACAACCATCAAACTTAGCATGGATACTAACCAAATTGTTTGTCTCTTCGTATTCATTAGAAAAGGCCTCCTTTGCAATTCACTGCTTTATTCCGCCACTTTTCGCGGCACAACCGAGATTCGATAAGACGGGACATTTAATCCTTTTTCCACCGCATCCACTATTAATTGTTTGACGACTGCATTTTCTGCGCCTTTCGCAACAACGACGACTCCTCTCACCTTGGGCTTGATCCGTTTTGTTACGATTGGACTATGGCTGTTCGACTGCTCCGTCATTACAATTTCTCCATCACGCGAATATTGAGTCGTGTGACGCTTGCCCCCGTTCGCATCGGTCTCCTCCGTTATCTGCTGGCTATCTTTATTGTTGCGCTGGATAACCATCTCTTCTGTTGAATCGATCGTCACCAACACTTCAACCTGCCCCACCCCAACAATCTCCTCCAGAATAGATCGGATTTTAGTTTCGAAGGACTTCTCGATCGAATCAAAGACGTTGCCGGGTGTAGGCGTCAACTCACTTGACTGATCGTCAGCAGCTTGAAAGGCTCCCGCCGTCGGCGGTTCCCTGCCAACATTACCCTTGAGCCAACTGCCTGCCCCTTCGAAAGAGCGAAACGAGCTGAACAAGACAAGCGCGGCGCCAATTAGACCAAACAGCAACAGCAAGCGAAACGTATGCACCTTTTTGGACCCGTTCGATCCACTGCCAAGTAAGGATTCTATTTTCTGTAGCCATTTCGCCAATGCACTCAACCGCCCTTTCACGTGATGGACTTTCGTTTACTTGTCCTCATTTCACCTATACGCTGCTTGTTCAAATTTATGACTGCAAATTGCAAACTCGCTCCTCTTTTTAGATCACTACGCTTGCCACTCGACCTCGATTTGTTCTGGCTTGACGACCCATTGCTGCGACATTTGTTGTTTAACGAACGCTTCCACCGCCTGGCGTTCCTCACTGATATGAAGTGGTTCAGCAGTTTTGTCCAATTGCCCTAACGGGGTATTACTAGGAGCATGAATGGGTGGTATGCCAATTTTCGACACAGACTCGACAGGTTCAATCTCGTGAACTGTCCCCTGTGTCGAGGCCATAACTGGCAATGCTGGTTGTTCCATTTCTGATTTCCGCACGGGCTTCATCTGAATGTGTATCCTGTCGATTGTTGGCTGCTCCTGATTTAGGCGACTCGTTAATTTCACCTGCACAGCAATAACTTGGAATAATAGTTTTGACTGCGAGATAACAGCAGCCGCCCCTTCCAACTGAGCGCCCCCGCTTAAATGACCATTAGTCGATATGGCTAAAGTATCGTTTAACTGTTTCTTCATATTTGTCTCCAACTGTGCAGCCGCATAGGACATCACCTGTTCGTCACGCCTCGCTTTAATCCGGTTCGCTTCGCGCTGAATAGACGTCAATGAGGCGTAAGTGCCTGGCGTTGCCGCAGATGCACGATCCCATTGCTGTGCCAATTCATCCGTAATGTTCGCATCAAAAAGCTTCATAATCGGAGAGAGCAGGATGAGTAAGATGATGAGACTCATCATCAATTTGACATAACGCTGCATCGTCCGATTAGGCAGCAGCAAATCGATAAAGGTCGCTAGCAGGATGACCATAATGATTTCCTTTAGCCATTGGCTAAGCCACGTCATGACTATCCCTCCTAACGCATCATGACCGTTACATTTCCAGCTGTTAACAAGATCGTAATTGCCAGAAAAAACATTAAGCTGACTGCTGCAAGAGCAGCAAACACATAGATCATACTTTTGCCAACCGTCTTTAAGCAGCCTACGACTGGGCTATCTCCTAATGGCTGCATAATAGCGGCTGAGACATTATAAATGAGTGCCAGCGTTAATATTTTTAATGCGGGAAACGCGCACAAAAACAAAAGAATAATGACACCCGTTAGACCGACCGCATTTTTGACGAGCAGCGAGGCCGTTATAACCGTATCTGTTGCATCCGAGAATACACGCCCTACAACCGGAACAAAGTTGCCCGTTATATATTTAGCTGTGCGTAAGGCTACGCCATCTGTCACCGAACTTGTCACCCCTTGTACGGAAATGACGCCTAAAAATACAGTTAACAAAATGCCCAACAAACCAACGCTAATGTTCCGCAGCAAATTTGCCAGTTGTGTTACTTTATACTTGTCCGACATCGTGCTTACAATGTGCAGCACGGCTGAGAAAAACAACAGTGGAAATACAACCGCATAAATCAGCGTTCCGACCAAATGAATCATAAATACAATTAGCGGATGAAGTACAGATACCGTAACCACATTTCCAAGCGATGCCAATAATGTAAATAGCAACGGAACCATTGCCATCATAAAATCGATCATCCCTGATATAGCCTCTTTTGCATATCCGATCGCTACATGAAAACTGTTGATCGCTAAAATAATAATGACCATATAGGAAATAGAGTAGGCGATTTTACTAACTGTATTTCGTTCAAATGCGGTTTGCAGCGTCTCAAGCACCATACTGAACACAGCTAAAATAACTATCGTAACAATCAATTTCCCGTTCATAACGACTTCTTGCAGCATAAATTTGCCTAGTGCTTTAAACGTATTGCCAATCGTAAGCTGCTCGCCCCCTGGCAAAATGAGATCAGCAAAATCAGGCACAGACTCTTTTGGAAAAAAACCTCCATACTTGTCCAACAAGGTGTTCCAATACACCTCTACTTCACCTGTGCCGAGCTCCTTGCTTTGCTGCTTCACCCACGCTTCGGCAGGGGCAGAAGAAACGGACGTCTGCTGTTCATTTGAAAGCTGTTCATTTGCAGCATCAGAACCTGCTAATACAACGCTAACACCTGCAAGCCACATACTCAAAAGAAGTACGATGAAGACACGCGCCCGACTCGCATGAAATAGACTTTTTCCGATGGTCTTCACCTCTCCCCTGACGTGTTGAATTATGCTGGAAGCAGCTTCATGACAGTCTCAATGATGACACTAATTATCGGGATGGCCATCACCATAATGAGAACCTTGCCTGCCAGCTCAATCTTAGCAGCAATACCGTCTTGTCCAGCATCACGAACGACTTGTGCGCCAAACTCTGCAATATAGGCAATCCCGATAATTTTTAAAATGGTTTTTAAGTATACGGGTTGAATACCTGAACGATTAGCAAGATCCTCCAACACTTTAATAACAGCCTCAATCTTGCCGATTAAGAACAGGAAGATGACAATGCCTGCAAATGCGGATATAAGAAACGCAAACATCGGCTTCTGCTCCTTCACAACAAGCACAAGGATGGCTGCGATTAGACCAAGTCCGACGATTTGAATAATTTCCATACAAGCGTCACCTACTGAAACAAGAAAATGGTCTTAATCTCTTGAAACAAATTGTCCAGCAGCCGCACGACCATAAATAATACAACTACAAACCCGATCACAGTTACCCAGTGAGCCATGTCCTCTTTGCCCATCTGCTTCAGTACGGTATGAATCATGGCAATGATTATGCCGATCCCGGCAATCTGAAATATCGCGCTCACATCCACATTCATCCGAAGGCACCTCAATATATTAAAATGACTACTAACACCCCGCTTAACAAGCCTAAACTGCGACTTAATGTCCCATACCGCATATAATCTTCCCGCGCGTTTATTTCCTCCTGCTCCAGCCTTTTGATCGCATGTCGGATATGGTTCCGCTGATCCTCGCGATCACTTATGCCAAGACTCATTCCCAAATCATGTAACACACGAATTTCCGCATGTTTCAGTGCAGTTTCAGGTGTTACACGTTTTAATGCCTGATGCCATGCTTCTTTTGAAGTTAAAACAAGAGCCTCTCGCTGCTTCATGTTAGAGGCAGCTACAGCAAATAAGCTGTTTAGCGGCATGGACAACTGTGTTCCCAGTTCTTCAAACGCATCATCTAGCGGAGTATGACCATATACTATGGACGTCTCTAGCCGCTGCAATGCAACAATTAATTGTCTAAGCTGCCTTGGTCTAGCCGCGTAGGAAGCGGACTGCACCCAGCCGATGGCACTGGCTGCCGCAATAACGATTGCTGTTCCAATAAGCTTATACACGCCCACCCCCGCCTTTCACCATTGCGGTCAACTCAGGCATGAGCAACGCTCTTCGTTTGTCATCGTATATTTTCCTAGTCCACTCCTTCTTGTTTCTCTTGAGCAGTATAATTCGTGAAAATACCCCTTCTGCCAACAGCTCTCCTATGCCTGGCCTGCGTATCAATTCTTCTACATCACTCCCGTGAGCAGAAGCAATAACACGTACACCTGCATGGATCGCTTCTCGCATCGCAAACACGTCCTCTTCACGGCCGAATTCATCCACGACAATGACATCCGGTGACATAGACCTGATCAACATCATCATTCCCTCAGCTTTAGGACAGCCATCTAATACGTCACAGCGAAAACCTAGATCAAAGCTTGGCACTCCTTTGATACATCCCGCAATTTCAGACCGCTCGTCCACAATGCCAACTTTTAGCGATTGCCAGCGAGCATCCGGGTGGTTCCAAATGCCAGAAGCAATTGAACGTGCTACATCCCGCAGCAACGTAGTCTTTCCATGCTGTGGCGGCGAAACAATCAGGGTGTGATAAACAGACTGTGCTCTAAAATCGAGTACATATGGCATCACCGAAGCCGCTGTTCCTTTAACTTCTCTAGCGATTCTTACATTAAATCCCGAAATATCGCGCAGATGGCTTACCTTTCCTTGATGTAATACCGTTCGCCCTGAAAGTCCGACACGATGCCCTCCCGCAATCGTGACATACCCTCTCCTAAGCTGCTCCTCCATCGTATATAACGAATGATTAGTTAACAGATCCAGAAGACGGTGGCAGTCTTCCTTCGACGGGGCATATGCTTCTATTGGCTGCTCCGTTATCGTCCCAACATTCGTCACAAAGTGGCACTCTCCACACGTACTGACCTCAAGCGGCCTGCCTTCACGAATACGGATTTCTTCCATTACGTTTAATAGCCGCGAGGGCAACTGCATGATGAGCGAACGAAGCTCTGGGGGCAGTACGAGAGACCAGCTAGTCCGATCTTGCGCAGTCATGTTATCCCTCCTCGCTCACTTGATTCATTCCGTCACATCGGACCAATGCTTGCCCATCTACACTGATGTGTATGGAGTACATTGTGCAATTATGACAACGAGTCACCATTTCATTCGCAACCTATTGGTGAATTCCACGTTACTTAGCAGAGTTATTTTTTTAAAACACCAACTAATAAACAAGTGACACCGATCGTAATCCACACGAATTTGCCCCAAGAAAGCTTGTCCGCAATTCCAATCAAGCCAATCGTTGTTGTTGCAATTAACACGATAGGCCCAACTAACGCCAACATCGAATTAACAGCCAGTGCTTTGTGCGGTTCATTCAGCCTTAACATAATAACGGCAGCAAGCAGTTCCAAACTTCCAGAGAGGAATCGCAGGCCCGCCATACTAAGCACTATTTTGTCAAAAGACACCCCGCCGCCTCCTTTCTTTAATCTGGAGCTACTCGTCAACAACCTTAACCAGCTTCATAGTCTTCGGTTTATGTATATGCCGTCTCTCTTCAAAATAGAGCAGCAAGTCCATCCACTAGGCACGTGTCAGGGATAAAACGCATATATTGCTTCAAGATGTTATGTCAAGCAGCATATCCAAAGGAGAATCGGCATATGAACCGATTAATAACTACCTCAAAATGGCCAAATGGTCTTTCGGACCCAAGCGGAGAACGATTGCTTCGACCCAGAACATTCGGTTATACGATGGTCATGGACAAAGGCTTAGGCTTGCAGGCGTTTGAAGATTATTTAGCTTGTGTACATGAGCATATTGACATATTAAAACTCGGATTTGGCACTTCCGCCCTGCTGCCGCCCTCTTTCATACGTGCAAAGACGATGCTGGCCAAATCGTATGGATTGGAAATTATGCCAGGCGGAACCTTGTTGGAAATTGCGGTTGCAAAAGGTATGGTTGATGATTTTTTTCATATGATGAAAGAAACAGGCTTCACAGTCATTGAGGTTTCCGACGGGTCGATCACGCTCTCTCGTTCAGAACGAAGGTCGCTTATTTGTCGTGCTGTGGAAGAAGGTTATACCGTATGCACCGAATACGGAAAAAAGATAGCACATTACCCGTTTCAAATAGATGACATTACGGAAACGCTGCTGGATGATCTGGCACATGGCGCACAATGGATGACTCTCGAAGGCCGCGAGTCAGGTATCAACGTTGGGGTGTTTGATTCCAACGGCCATTGTAATGGGGAATTAATCGGTAACATTTTAGCTGCTGTCCCTTATCCTGAGAAGTTGATGTGGGAGGCACCTCACAAAAACCAACAGTTGTTTATATTACAAAACGCGGGTGTAAATGCCAATATCGGGAATGTAGCGTATGGGGATGCAATTGCGCTTGAAGCTTTGAGACGCGGTTTAAGAGCAGATACATTTCTTGACCATCTAGCCTTCTATTATGAAATCTAGTGCAGCTCTCAATGTCCTGTGCTTGCATAAGAAAGGAGGTGCATGCAGATGCAAGTCGATGCGATATCAAGTATTAGTGAAGCACGCGCTATTGACTTGTCCCACCGTACAGTCATTGTTATTGATGTACTGCGGGCTACGAGTACAATTGTAACAGCGCTAGCTTATGGTGCAGCCGGTGTTATTCCGGTTGAAACTGTCGGTCAAGCCAAGCATTGCTTTGTGCCAGGGGATATTCTGGGAGGCGAACGCTACTGCAAAAAAATAGTGGGCTTCGATGCAGGCAACTCTCCTTTGGAATATACGAATGACGATTTTCGCGGACGTCGCATCGTACTGACCACAACAAATGGGACACGGGCTATTCAAAAAGCAGTGCGAGCAGAGCATATTATTGCGGGGGCTTTTCTGAATGCACAGCTATGTGCCCAAGTCGCAGTGAAACTGAAGCGGGACGTAGCTTTGTTGTGCGCTGGCTCTCAGGATACGTTTGCATTTGAAGACGGCTTGTGTGCAGGACTGTTGCTTCACGAAATTAGTAATATAAAAGAGGCGACACACGATACGATCTTCATGAATGATCTGGGCTCGATGGTCATGAGTGCGTATCTTCACCATGCGGACAATTTGTTAGGCGCGATACAGCAATGTGCAAGTGCCAAGCGACTAGCTAAGCTTGGATATCATCAAGATGTAGCATTTTGCTCCGCCGTAAACACCATTCCCGTAGTCCCTCGTATGGTTCATCAGATGATGATTCCGTTTACTGGTGTCATTTCATCATAACAGTCTGATGCGCTGCTTCGGTAGCTGCATCGACTTTTCGTTCTAAAAGAACGCTATGTGTTCATATCGTGAGATAAGAGCTTGTCAAGCTTTATACATCAATTGATAGGCAAGCTCTTATTATCCATGACATGAAGGAGCTACCTTATATATGAACGGCGAAGTTGTGCTCGTCACATTAATAATAGTGGGACTTATTAGCCGCTCTCCGATCATTACGACGGCGGCCTGCTTTTTGCTCATCATGAAGCTTGTCCAGCTTGATCGATTTCTGCCTATGCTGGAACGTCGAGGTTTGGAGCTCGGCCTGTTATTTTTAACGATTGGTGTGCTAGTTCCTTTTGCAACTGAACGCATTGAAACAAAAGACATCCTAAATACACTTACTTCATGGACAGGCATCCTTGCGCTGACAGGCGGTGCGCTAGCTACCTTTATGAACAGTAAAGGACTCGACCTATTAAAAAACGATCCGCAAATGATCGTTGGGCTTGTCGCCGGATCGATCATCGGGATCGTCTTTCTGCGCGGCATTCCAGTCGGCCCTCTTATGGCCGCTGGTATAACCGCTTTTCTATTACAACTTGCAAGGTGGATATTTCAAAAATAATTACGGTCTGTGAACAACTAACGACGATCCTGTGGACCACCTACAAATACTTGTTCCACGGTATCCAAGCCATAAGCCGTGTGCAGCGCCTTCACAACATCATGAAGCTGTTGGTTGGCGATGACACAAGATACTTTGATCTCAGACGTACTAACCATCTTAATGCTGATGCCAAGCGCAGATATCACTTCAAACATTTTAGCCGCAACACCTGGATGGCTGACCATCCCAGCACCAACTATAGATATTTTAACCAAATCCGTCTCCGAAGTCACTTCACGGTAGGGCAGCTCCGATTTCAGCTGCTCCAAAACGTGAATAGCGCGATCACGATCATGCAGCGCAGTTGTAAAGGAGAAGTCTGCCTCTCCATTTAGTACACCGCTTTGCACGATAATATCAACATCGATCTCGGCTTCAGCAAGCGAGCCAAACACCTTAGCCAATATTCCAGGCAGATCAGCAACACCTAATATGCTAATACGTGCTACATTTTTATCGTACGCAATTCCGCTGACGACCACTCCCTGCTCCATGACCGCTTCCTCCTTCACGTAAGTTCCCTCGTTATGATTAAAGCTCGATCGCACCACTAAACATACATTGTTATGCTTCGCATACTCAACAGCCCGTGGATGCAGCACCGCCGCCCCTAAGTGAGCCAGTTCCAACATTTCGTCGTAAGAAATCTCTTGTAGCTTGCGAGCACATCGCACAATACGTGGATCGGTAGAATATATACCGTCAACATCAGTGTAAATCTCGCATACGTCCGCCTGTATAGCCGCAGCTAATGCTACTGCTGTTGTGTCAGATCCGCCGCGTCCAAGCGTCGTAATCTCTCCAGACTCAGACATACCCTGAAAGCCGGCAACAATTACGATGTTGCCCGTCGCAAGTGCATCCATGACCCGAAAGGGATCGATATCAGCGATTCGTGCCTTGCTGTGCGTATCGTCCGTGCGAAATCCAGCTTGCCAACCCGTAAATGACTTTGCTTGATGACCAAATGAATGAATGGCCATCGACAAAAGCGCAACGCTTATCTGTTCGCCTGTCGTTAATAGCATATCCATCTCTCGAGCAGGTGGATTGTCGTTTAGCAATCTGGATTTATCGATCAGATCGTCTGTCGTATCTCCCATTGCAGATACAACAACGACACATTGATGACCCTGCTCTTTCTTTTCAATAATACGCTTAGCAACCCGCTTCATACGTTCGGTGTCACCGACAGAACTTCCCCCGAATTTCATGACGAATAAAGCCACGCTGACTCACTCCAATCCCGTAGGAATGTATAATTTCTTTTAATTGCATATTATAGCATAACGTTTGCCAGAATAGTCGTAAAAATTGTACGTCTGACTAAACTTGTATGAGTACGTTTCCCCCTCGAATACAAACACATTTGAATGCCTTCCTATAGTGTACATTGGATATGCGTTCCATATATTTTCCTGCAATCTCCATATTCTACTGTTTATCTTCCCCTATAAACTAAAAAAAGTGATTAAACAGAAAACGTTCCTGTTCAATCACTTTTTTTATTTCAATGTCAGTATATACGTTGTACACAACTTACAACCGACATTTGATTAGGCGCGGGAAATATATTTACCTTCACGCGTATCGATCAGCAATACATCATCTTCATTAATGAAAAGAGGTACTTGAACGTTCAAGCCCGTTTCGACTTTCGCGTTCTTTGTTGCACCTTGAGCCGTGTTACCTTTAACGCCTGGCTCCGTCTCAATAACTTTAAGCTCTACGCTGTTTGGCATGTTAATACCTAAAATTTCGCCTTTGTAGCTAATGATGTTAACCATCATATTGTCTTTCAGGAAGTTAATTTCCCATTCCAATTGATCTTTGCTTAATGCAAATTGATCGTAAGACTCGTTGTCCATAAATGTGTACTCTTCGCCACTGTTGTACAAGTATTGTACTTCACGGTTATCGATCTGTGCACGGCCGATCGTCTCGCCTGCACGGAACGTCTTCTCGACAACGTTACCGTTGCGCAAGTTTCTAAGCTTGGAGCGAACAAATGCCGCGCCTTTGCCTGGTTTAACGTGTTGGAATTCAACTACGGAGAAGATGTCATTTTCTACTTCTACCGTTAATCCTGTCTTAAAATCGTTCACTGAAATCACTGTGAATACCCTCCTAAATCTATTCGTGCAAAATTACATCTCAAGCACGAGCAAGTCTTTCGTAGATTGTGTTATTATTTCAATCCCGTTCTCCGTAATGACGATATCGTCTTCAATACGTACACCGCCGAATCCAGGCACGTAAATGCCCGGCTCCACTGTTACGGTCATACCGGGAGTTAACACCGTATCGCTTGCCTTCGACAAGCCTGGACGTTCATGTACTTCCATGCCCAAGCCATGTCCCAAGCTGTGCCCAAAATTCGGACCATAGCCATAACGAGTAATGATATCGCGCGCCAACGCATCTGCCTCACGTCCAGTCATACCTGGACGAATATGCTCCAAGGCGTACAATTGGGATTCCAACACGATGTTATAGATTTCTTTATGCTTGTCTGTTGGTGTACCGAGCACGACTGTACGTGTAATGTCAGAACAATACCCTTGGAAGTAAGCACCAAAGTCGAGTTTAATAAACTCATTTCCTTGAATGATGCGCTCACTTGCTACACCATGCGGCAGTGCAGAACGTTCACCGGAAGCAACAATCGTATCAAAAGAGCTGGAAGTTGCCCCATGCTTACGCATAAAGTATTCCATCTCAAGTGCAATGTCCTTCTCGGACACACCCGGCTTCAAATAATTCAAGATATGACTGAACGTACGATCTGCCAGCGATGCAGCATCACGCATAATACGCAGTTCATCCTCGTCCTTGATCATTCGCAAGTCTTCTATTAATCCACTGGTCGGAATCAATTCAATTGGAGCCAACTCTTCGGCATAATTGGAATAAGCAGCAAAAGTAACATGGTCCTGTTCAAATGCAAGGCGCGAAATACGTAGCTCCTGTAGCAGCGTCTTCAACGTATCCGTTACTTTGGCATGCTCAATGACTTCGAAGTCAGGCGATTGCTCAGGTGCCTGCGTCATATAGCGGAAATCTGTCAGCAAAATTGCACGGTCATGTGTAATCAACACATAACCTGAAGAGCCCGTAAAACCAGTCAAGTATCGACGGTTAATATCACTTGCAACCCAGATCGCTTCTAACCCTCGTTGCTCCATTTCCTTGCGCAATCGCAAAACGCGAGCGTTACTCATCCGAATCATCTCCTGTCAATGGTGTTCATCGTTATGTATGCGTAGATAGTCCTTTGCCGTTCTGCTGCACTGCTTGATGAAGCGCATATAATCCAAGTTCATAGCTGTGCGAGCCAAATCCCGCGATTTGACCTACGACTACTGGTGCGGTCACAGAATGATGTCTGAAAGCTTCGCGCTTGTGAATATTGGACATATGAACTTCAACCGTAGGAATGCTGACGGTGGCTAGCGCGTCACGAATCGCATAGCTGTAGTGCGTCCAAGCCCCAGGATTGATTAAGATGCCGTCGCACGTTCCATATGCCGCATGAATACGGTCAATAACCACTCCCTCGTGGTTGCTTTGCATGCATTCAAGCTCGACACCTAGCTTATTGGCGATTCCAAGAAGACGAGCCTCGATGTCGGCAAGCGATTCCTTGCCGTAAACACCAGGTTCCCGAATTCCCAACATATTCAGGTTTGGTCCATTTAATACTAAGTAACAAGCCACGCCTATCCCACCTTATGCAGACGAATACTCACGTATTTTATCATACGAACAGCCGCTTGAGAAGCATGTACCTAGCTAAACCATAACGATTTCGATCCATGACCCTTTTGGCGTGATCTTACATAACCGGCTCCGGCTGCTTGTTTGAGCCCCCTC
Organism: Paenibacillus taiwanensis DSM 18679; assembly: GCF_000425125.1. Classification (GTDB taxonomy): domain Bacteria; phylum Bacillota; class Bacilli; order Paenibacillales; family Paenibacillaceae; genus Paenibacillus_B; species Paenibacillus_B taiwanensis. The sequence continues at coordinate 137,527 of NZ_AULE01000024.1, read as the reverse complement.
CCCCTGTTTGCTCCTCCTTGTGACCCTGCTCTTTGCCCGCCGCTTGATGATCTGACTGGCTTGTACCTTTTGGCCCGCTTGAATGTTGATCGTGTCGTCCCCCTGATGCCCCCGGCTCACGAAGACGCTCATCATTAAATTCCATCGCAACCGTATAGCCGATAAACAGTCCCCACAACAAAAACAGACAAAAATCAGTGTAAATGGAATTCCAAGTTGTTTTCGTTACTGGCGGCATCATTTTGACTAAAGGCCCTACAGCAACAAACAAAATAACCCACCATAAAATACCGTATACGATGCCAGCCCAAGGCCCGGGAACTTTCTTCAAAAACATCGTATAAATCACACTTGCAAGCATAGAGAAGCCAATAAAGACGACATATCCGGCTGCTCCGCCGCGTGCCGTCACCAAGTAGGTGTGGTTATAGAACGGCTCCATTAGAAAACCTGGAACTACGATAGTAAAATGAAACGCATATGCTAACCAGCGCAGCCCCCCCCAGATGAGTCCGGCAAACATGCCGAGCTGCATCGCAAACCAAAATGGATTCGTTTTCTTTTTATTGCTTTCTGTTTTACTCCGATGCTGTTGTCGATATTGCTGTTCATTCATAACTGTGTGCCCCCTTCATACCGCTCATCGTCCTTATAAGCTATTTTTCAGTTACGCTCGCAAAGGTAGTATGTGCGAATTGCGTGTATCTTAACGTTGTTCCGCTATATTCGGCTTCTGTGTTGTGGTAGCAATAAGACTTCAAATTCGATACAATATGACTATATCGTCCATCACAGTTGTTGTGGCTGGATCTCATTCAAGGAAGGTGAAGCGATTGTCAGAGCAATCCAAAGCAATTTACGGTGGACAAGCGGTTATCGAAGGAGTCATGTTTCAAGGACGCCACGTGAACGTGACAGCAGTGCGTCGTAAAAATAACGAGATTTCCTATTATGAAGTTCCACGTGAAGAAAAGAAGTGGCTAAATGCCCTCAAGAAGATCCCGCTTTTGCGTGGCTTGGTCGGCATCATTGAAGCGAGTGCACGAGGCGCACAGCACCTTAATTATGCTGCTGAGAAGTATGCAGAGGACGAGGAAGGGCCCATCCAGGAATCAGACAAAAAGTCTGGGTGGAGTCTAAGTATGATCTTGGGTGTAGCCGTTGTCGGCGTGCTTTCCTTTATATTCGGGAAAGTCATTTTTACAGCCGCACCAGCTGTAATTGAACAACTTTTGTTTGGCAAAGCATTTGAGAACCAAGTTGTTCATACGATTATTGAAGGTATTATTAAGATCGTTATATTGATCGTCTATTTGTGGGTCATTTCAATGACACCTATCATCAAACGATTGTTCCAGTACCACGGTGCTGAACACAAGGTCATTACCGCTTATGAAGCAGGACTAGAACTGACTGTTAAAAATGTTCAGAAATTTAACACGCTTCACTATCGGTGCGGCAGCAGCTTTATTGTGTTAACAGTTATTGTTGGCGTCATTATTTATTCCTTTGTATCATACGATTCTTTGCTTGAACGTGTATTATGGCGGCTTGCGCTGCTACCGCTTGTGATCGGGGTTTCCTATGAATTTTTAAGATTCACGAACGCACTGCGAGATGTACCTGTACTACGCTTTCTTGGGTACCCTGGATTGTGGCTGCAATTGTTAACGACTAAAGAGCCATCCGACGACCAAGTCGAAGTATCCATCGCATCCTTTAACCGTATGCTTGAACTGGATAAACAGCTTCAACCCAATGGAGCTACCAAAGCTTCTTGAAGACAGGAACAGACCATGTCGAAAGGATGGATAGTTGATGAGACGATTTCCATCATGGTTCATGATTACGCTGATCGCACTTGCAGCCATCGGCCTAATCGGAACGATCATTAGCAACCCGACGTACTTCCTGATCCCGCTTGTGCTAGCCGTTATTATATTTGCGCTTTACAAATGGGGCCCAAAGCGTACGACTGCAAAGCCACGAATTAAAAAATCAGCGCGAACAGAAGCCAAAGTGAAGAGAATGCAGAAGCCGCCTGTCAAGCCTAAAGCTGAACGTCGGCGCTCAACAGCCTCTCTAACTGTAATTGACGGCAATAAGTCTAAACCTAAATCAAAGACCAACTCGTAACCAGTTGGAAGCGGGGCGACTCGGTGCTACGCCTCACTAATTGTGAGACAGAAATTGACTCAAGTACATGTGAAATAGCCAGTCATCGGAATCTCGACGACTGGCTATTTCTTTATATTAATAGTTGAATTACCGTGACAATTACCGTTTTTAAGTTTAGAATTTAACGTTTTGCGAGTCATTATTTTTTTACGTTACCATATATAAATATGGTCGAAAGTGAAACAACTGAAGTAGCTTTAATGGCTATAGGAACTTCTACAAATAAGCTTACTATAACGTAATCATTTATTTAAACTTGGCCATAAACACTTCATAAAATTGCTCATATTGCGTATAACTCCAATCGTCAAAATAATTTAGACCTGCTGTCAGTCCGGAGTCATACAAAGCAAGACTTTGTTCCTTTGTAATACTAAATTCGGTCAGTCCAACTCCAAGCGTCGGAATCTTAATGGTCCGGTACCGATTATGTTGTTCGATATAACGTTGATCATGTGCACCTATCATCGTCTCGACCATTGCTTGCAGCATCGAAATAAGCCCTGTAATCGAATTGGCCTTCACTTCCTGATTTCCTACCATCTGAAAGCCAATTGTAGGTATTACACGCATCGTGCGCGGGTCCCGCTCCTGATCAAACAACCATAAAGGGAAATTGCTTAGCATACCACCGTCCACAACGTAAGTAAATTGCTTTCTGAACGCTTTTGCCTTGCCCCTCTCATTAATTAACGTTTCTCTAATCATGACGGGATCAAAAAAATAAGGAATGCAAGTGCTCATCCGAACTGCCTTACTGACCGAGAATGCCTCCGGTTTAATGCCATACTGTTTCATATCGTCGGGCAGCACCAACAACCGACCATTTGTAATGTCTGATGCAATAATACGAAGCTGGCCTGGTGCAAGATCTCCGAAATGACGTACTCCTTTTGCTAGCAGCAGCTCATAAATCCAATGCTCCAAAGCTTCCCCCGAGTACAGTCCTTTTTTAAGGAACAAACGCAGGATCGGCCCTATCCATTTCACTTCAAAAATAGGCGCTCTTTTAAGAAATGAAGAAAATGGCGTTCGAATAATAACTTCTCTCATCTCCTCAGCTGTATACCCAGCCGCAATTAAAGAAGCAACAATCGAACCAGAAGAGGTGCCAGCAACACGGCGAAAAGATATACCGGCAAGCTCAGCAGCCCTAACGGCACCGGCCAACGAAATCCCTCTTACTCCCCCGCCTTCAAAGACGGCGTTAATTTCTACGCTCATATCGGTATGCCCTCCCGAGCGGACTTTGAGTGCTACATATTGTTATGTATGCCTGCTCGGGAAAGGTTATGATACGAAGTCATACACCCATCATCTATATGACTCGTATACATTGTTGGCCTGGCTAAAACGTTATCCTGACTGGTGAGACGTTACTTTTCCTGATTCTCATAATATTGCTGTAACGAATCTCCCACTTGTTTCGTGTTACGGATCAAATCTTTAGCACTAAAATAAATGTCACCATTAACCGAACTGAACTGTTCATTGTACTTTAACTGTTTGATTAATACGTCCGCTGACGCCCAATCCTTCTCATTTGCATCCGCCAGTTTGTAAGCAGCATGACCAATATAAAGATCAACACCCGTTCCTTCGGTTTCCTTCACCCACCACTGAACTAGCGTATCGTAAGAAGCAGCTTTATGGCCGATATGCCAGTAGATTTGTGGTGCAACATAATCAATCCAGCCATTTTGAATCCAGTGTCGTACATCTGCGCTCAAAGAGTCATAACTCGTAACACCAGCATTCGTATTTGATCCAGTTGGGTCTACAGACGCATTACGCCATACACCAAACGGACTGATTCCAAACGAAACGTTAGGCTTTGCGCGATGAATTTTACTATCCATTGCTTGTACGAATTGATTGACGTTGTTACGACGCCATTCTTCTTTGCTGTTATATACTTTGTTATAAGTGCGATAAGATGCGTCATCCTTAAACGGCTCGGCTTCTTGACCATAAGGATAGAAGTAATCATCAAAATGAACCCCATCTACGTCGTAGTTGTTCACTACCTCCATAACAGAATCCATAATAAAGTTGCGTACTGCCGGAACTCCTGGATCAAATAAAAGTGTATTTTTGTGCTTAACGACCCAATCTGGATGTTGACGTGCGGGATGATCACTTACAAGCTTGTTCAGGTCCGTTTGAACGCTAATACGATACGGATTAAACCATGCATGGAACTTCATCCCACGCTTATGCGTTTCCTCTATCATAAACGCAAGCGGGTCATATCCGGGATCTTGCCCCTGCTTACCTGTCAACCATTCAGACCAAGGAAGCAGCTTGGAAGGATAAAAAGAGTCCGCTGTCGGCCGTACTTGGACGAAAATAGCGTTTAGCCCCATCTGCTGCAGCTGATCTAACATCGTCGTGAAGTCTTGCTGTTGCTTCAACTTGTCAAATCCTTTGCGTGGATCACTCGGCCAATCGATATTGTATACCGATGAAATCCATGTTGCACGCAAACCGGCAGCAGACTGCTCCATCCCTTCGCCAGTTACCAAGCTCACCGATTGAAGCAGCGGGTCCCAATTGACTTGCACGCCAAGACTTTCCCCAATAAAACGCAGCGGCACCATCGTCCGCCCCGATTTCATTTCGGCTCCGACTTCCAATGCCACATGCGTACCATTGACGAGTGCCCTTTTCTCACCTAATGTCAGTGTAATGGTCTTGTCACCTTTTCTAAACTCTACCCCACGTGTACTAGGACTCCAAGTAACGTCAGCACCTAGCCCTTCTCCAATTGCGCGAAAGGGCAGCATCGTAACATTTTTGCCAGGCACAAGATAGGGTGCAACATCAGATACCAGTCGCTTGCTATCGACAAAGATCTTAATCTCTTCTTTCGCCTGCACATTAGGAGTCGGCATCATTGCTGTGCATATCGTCACCGCTGCGAGTATCGCCACCAGTTTGTGTTTCCATTTGTTCATTATGCAATTCTCCCATTCTGTATGTATTGCTAATGCTAGTTTCACAGAGTCTATGAATCACAACCAAATAATGATTAAATAGGCTCTTATATATAGACGCAAAAAATAAAAGATCTGTTTCGCAAGAAACAGATCTTTTACGATTCGTTGTCCAATTCGCTGCGGATGCCGCGTAATACTTGCAGCCGCTCTGGCTCACGATTAAAATATTCAACCAGTGACGCAATACAATTTATGGAATCCGAACTTAAATGGTGTTCGATACCTTCGACGTCTGTATAAATGTGCTCCTCTTGCACACCTATAATGGAAAGAAATTGCTCCAACAACTCATGCCGATCAACCAAGCGCTTTCCGATCTTCTTGCCCTTGCTTGTAAGTACCAATCCACGATACTTCTCATAGATCAGATACTGATCCTTGTCCAACTTCTGGATCATCTTTGTAACCGATGATGGATGAACCTCGAGTCCCTCCGCGATATCAGACACACGTGCGTATCCTTTTTCATCGATTAATTTGTAGATGCGCTCTAAATAATCTTCCATGCTTGGTGTAGGCAACTTATTCCCTCATTTCTTACATCCATTTCAACACAGTCTTAATAAAACGACCTCTTTTATTTTACATGGTTCTTTGCCCAAGTTCAACCTTGATACCTATTTCGACATTTACCAGACAATATTTCACTCGCTTTAGTGCAAGCTAACAGCAGCTAATGATATCCTGCTATGACTCAACCTATTGGAGGTTTACGTATGTCTATGCCCAACACATCCTCAATTAATAAGCAGCGAACCAAACGAATACGAAAAGAAACACCCGCATTTGTGCCCGATCTTGTGTACTTTGAACCCGATGCCCTTCAATATCCGAAAGGCCAGCATATTATGGCATGGGTGAAAGAGCAGGGGATTGAATATTTGATGACGACTTCTCACAATCGAATTACGAACCTGCCTGGCGAGGGTGAACTGGAAAAGTATCGGATGGCAAAACGTACGCTTGTAGTAGGAATCCGTAAAACGTTAACGTTTGACCAATCTAAGCCATCGGCCGAGTATGCCATTCCGATTGGAACGGGCTGTATCGGACATTGTCATTATTGTTATTTGCAAACGACGTTAGGCAGCAAACCTTACATTCGTGTGTATGTAAATACAGACGATATTTGGAACGCAGCAAAGCACTATATCGAAGAACGTAAGCCTGACCTAACCCGCTTTGAGGCATCCTGCACATCCGATCCGCTAAGCTTGGAGCATATTACAGGAAATTTATCAGACCTCATTGTACGTATGGCAGCTGAGGAATTCGGTAAACTAAGATTTGTGACAAAGTACCATCATGTAGAGCCATTGCTGCAATTAGCGCATCAAAAAAGAACAGATGTCCGATTCAGCATCAATGCAGATTATGTAATCAAACACTTTGAACCTGGAACTTCCCGCTTTGAAGAACGTATTCAAGCAGCCGGTAAAATTGCGCGCGCCGGATATCCGCTTGGATTTATAATCGCACCTATTTATTGGTATGACGGCTGGGAAGCGGGATACGCACAGCTGTTAGAAAGGCTGGCAGAAGCATTACCTGAAGAAGCGACGTGGGATTTATCGTTTGAGTTAATTCAGCACCGTTTTACGAAAACAGCCAAGTCTGTTATCAAAAAACGTTATCCGAACTCTAAGCTGATCATGAACGAGGAAGAACGCAAATACAAATGGGGCCGCTGGGGGCAAGGGAAATATGTATACCCTGATGAACAAGCTACGCTGCTGAAATCCTTTATTTCTGAACGAATCTATCATCATTTTCCGACTGCACGTATATTGTATTTTACTTAGATTGGGAGATAACTGATTATAATACAACAATAGCCATAAAGTGCGGTGCCAAAGTAAACAAGCACAGCGCCTAAATGGCTATTCTATCGCATATAGAGACTATAAGTTGCCTTATGTAAGGTCAATCAGCCATTGAGGAGACAGTTTCAGCAACCAAATATTAATATCTGTTAGTTGATCCGTAAACAGCAGTACACCCATTATAATCATGAGGACGCCTCCGACCTTCATTAAAGGCGCGGAGTATTTCGTCAGCCAGCGAGTGGACCCGATAAAAAAGGCAAGTACAAAGAACGGAATCGCAAATCCTAACGCATACGCGGTAGAGAGCCAAAACCAAGAATCCGGCTCTTGTGTCGCTAAAGATAAAATCGCACCTAGTATAGGTCCTACACAAGGAGACCAGCCCGCAGAAAATCCAATCCCAAATAAAAAGGAGCCGAAGTAGCTGCCTCTTTTACCTGCAATCTCCCACTTTCGCTCTTTCATTAGCATATGAGGCTTAAACACGCCTACTAAAAACAGACCCATCACAATAATGATAATTCCAGCAATCTGCCTTACAAGATCACGATACTGTACAAGCAAAGAACCAAAAACACCCGCACTAAGTCCAAGCGTGTAAAACACCGCACTAAATCCCAAAATAAAAAACAACGTATGCGTCATTGTTTTCCATCTTACTTCGCGCTTGGAGCGTTCGTTTTTCAGTTGATTAACCGACATTCCCGTTATGACGGAAATATAGGAAGGATATAGCGGCAGGCAACATGGTGAAATAAAGGACACCATCCCCGCCCAAAACGCAACCCATATCGTTACAGTCATGAAGTCTGCCTCCACCTTCTAGTCATTGCACGCCGTTAACTTGTAAAATACGGTAATGTGCACTTATCACTAGTTTATACCTTTACTCCACGACGCACAAGCAGAGTAAAAATAAGAACGGCAATTAGGATCAACACAATAGTAGCACCTGGAGCCAAATTCCATACACCGGCCGTAATAAGTCCAGCTACCACTGCAAATTCAGATACAAACACAGATGCGATAATCGCTTTCTTAAAGCTGCGGGCCACGAGCAGGCTCGTAGCAACGGGAATCGTTAGCAATGCCGATACAAGTAAAGCACCTACGATTTTGATTGCGGCACTTATAACTAGTGCGGTAAGCACCGTCAAGGCAAGATTAAACCAACGTACAGGCAATCCATTTACCGCGGCGGCATCCTCATCAAACGTTAATAGAAACATTTCCTTCCAAAAGATGACCATAAACCCGATTACGATCAGCGTTACACCACCAACGACCGAGATGTCCATCCAATTTAACGTATATATGCTTCCAAAAAAATAGTTTGTGACATTGGCGTTAAAGCTCTTGCCAAGCGTAAAAAACAAAGAAGCAAGCGCGACTCCGCCTGACATAATGACGGCAATAGACAACTCCGCATATGTTTTATAAGCTTTTCTTAGCTTCTCAATTGCAATCGAACCAAGCAGCGCAAATATAAGTCCACCTGCTAACGGATAAATACCGATTAGAAATCCAAGCGCAACTCCGGCTATCGTCACATGAGCCAACGTGTCGCCTATCATGGAAAGACGCCGTAATACTAGAAAGATACCCATCAAGGGTGCAGTAATACCGATAAGCAGCCCGCCTATAAGTGCCTTTTGAAAAAATTGTGACGTTATAATGTCAATAAGCATATAATCTCCTCTTATCTCTCTTCTATCGTTATTCTAGGGATACTGACCTCAGCTCATGACGCTGTGCGTCAAGTTCGGCAGTGCACATTCCCTCTCGTGTGAATGTTTACGATAGAAGTTAAACTTGCCGCAGCATTGCACAGGCTCCTTGCCCAGCCATGCATTCACCATATCCAAATCATGAGACACCATCACAAATGTCATGCGATGATGCTCATGCAAATGCTGAAGCAGCTTAAAGAAGTCCTTTTGCGTATCCGTGTCAATGCCCACTGTCGGCTCATCAAGAATAAGCAGCTCGGGCTTATTTACCATAGCTCGAGCTAGAAATACGCGCTGCTGCTGTCCACCCGATAACGCTCCAATCCGCTTATCGGCCAAATCTGTAACACGCATCACTTCAAGCGCGTCCAAACATTTGTCTTTGTCGGCACGAGACAATCGCCGGAATAAGTTGCGGCGGTTATACATGCCGGATTGCACCACTTCCATTACCGTTGCCGGAAATAAAGGGTTAAAGCTGTTCTTTTGCGGCACATAACCGATCCGCTCCCAGTCTTTGAACTGTTGAATGGGTGTTCCGAACAATCGAACCTCGCCTGCTGTTGGTTTTAGCAAGCCAACCATCAAACGAAGCAGCGTCGTTTTTCCGGCTCCATTTGAACCGATAACACCAACAAAGTCACGTTCTCTAACTTCAAAGCTAATATCTTCAAAAACTTTCTGGTCTTCATATTGATAAGCAACTTGATCTAATGTGATCACCTGCTGGTGGCAGGCGTTAATTGTGTCTGTCATAGTCCTCTCACTTCCTTACTCCTCACTACCATCTTTCCTATTGTAGCGCTTGGAGTAAATTTTGCAAATTACGTTCCATCAATGTGATGTAATTATCGCCTGCCTTCTCCTGCTCTTGGGTCAAGCCTTCTAATGGACTCAACACAAGTGTTTCGACTCCCGTTTCATCAGCCAACGTCTTGGCAAGTTGATCAGACACTAGCTCTTCAAAGAAAATATATTTGATGCCTTCTTCTTTTACCAGCTTCGACAGCTTTACTAAATCTTGTGCGCGTGGCTCAGCATCAGGAGAAACACCCATAATCGCATGTTGTGCAAGGTTATAGTCACGACATAAATATCCAAACGCTTGATGAGATACGACCATTTCACGCTTTTTCAAACTTTGTAAAGAATCTACATATTCCTGGTCTAGCGCGACTAATTTCTTATGAAGTGTTTCATACCTTTGATCATACTCCGCCTTATGGGATACATTAGCTTGAATTAGCGCATCCTTCACGTTTTGCGCCATAATGAGCGCGGATTTTGGACTTACCCAAGTATGCGGATCTATGCCACCATGATCGTGATCATGACCTTCGTGACCTTCATGATTCTCATGGCCTGCCTCCGCTTCTTCATGCTGGTGAGCCTCCCCCTCATGCTCATCCCCTGTTGCGGTAATCAACGCTATCCCCTTGCTCGCTTCAGTAATCTGCACAGTTGATTGTGCATCCAAACCTTTCTTGAAATCATCCAGCCACCCCTCGAAGCCAGCACCTTGAACAATCAACAATTGAGCCTGTGATGCATTTTGAATATCTTGACTTTTAGGTGTCCAGTCATGGGGCTCAACGCCAGCAGGAATCAGATTGATCGTATTTACAGTATCTCCGCCTATTTCATTCACCAAAAAGTAAAGCGGATAAAAACTAGTAACAACGTTCACTTTGCCTTCCACAATGCCCTTATTGTTTGTATTGCCGCATCCAGCAGCCAGCAGCGCCATACTCAAAATCATCATCAGAACTATTCGCATACCCCTTTGTTTTCCAATCCATGCAGCTTTCAATCTTATCTCTCCCTTTCCAATCCCGACTTCTATTTTGTATAAAAGTAATTAATTCGTAATCATTACTATTAAGATTATAGGCACCTTATTTCGTTCTGTCAACGCCTAATCCTATAGGAGCGTATTTATTATGAAAAATTCACCCCTCATGAGCTGCTTACTCCATGTTCACCTTATTCTGACCCGTTTTTGCATTAGCTACTAATCTAGTCGACGTCAAATATGACATCACAGACAGGACAAAAGGTCTCCCTATGTAAAATTCGCTCACGCATAACAACAAAACCTGTAGTCGCCACTCTTCAATCGAGTGCCGACTACAGGTTATTTAAGTCTCTATAACTACTTCACGATAGCCCCATTTGGCATGCTTTCTGGAACGGTTGCCAACGTTAACTGACCATCCTTGGACGCTGCCAATACCATGCCTTGTGACAAAACACCACGCAGCTTCACTGGTTTCAAGTTAGTTACCACGATCACTTTTGTGCCAATAAGTTGCTCAGGCGTATAGTGTTGGGCAATGCCTGACACCACTTGGCGCTCTTCATACCCTAGATCAAGTTCTAGTCGAAGCAGTTTATCTGCTTTAGGCACAGGCTCAGCATGCTTCACTTGGGCTACACGCAGCTCCACTTTAGCAAATTCGTCTATGCCGATCTCTGGCAAGGCATCTGGAGCCGTCTCTACTGGCGCTGTTTCCTTCGTGACACTATTGCTTGTAGCGGCTTTTACCGTTGTGTCTGAGTCTGAGTTGATCAGAACGGCTGTGCCACCCATTGCCTCCACGATTGCAGCAACTTCCTGCTCCAGATCCAGACGCGGGAAGATCGGGCTGCCTTTCACTACTTTAGTTCCTGCCGGAATACTGCCAAACGTACGGGCAGAAGTCCAAGCCGTTGCCTCTCCTTCTACAAGTCCGAGCTGCTCCCAAATCCGTTTAGGTGTACTTGTTAAAAATGGCTGCAACACAATTGATACGATGCGTAGGCTTTCCGCCAAGTGATTCATGACAGACGCCAATTCATCTTTTTTCGCTTCATCTTTTGCCAATGCCCAAGGTTGTGTCTCATCAATGTACTTGTTCGTACGGCTGATCAACTGCCAAAGCGCCGTCAAAGCTACGGAAAACTCCATTTTCTCCATCGCTTCTTCCACTTTGTCCACAGCTTGTGCGGCTGCCTCTTCCAGTGCAGCATCAAACGCTGTCACTTGACCCGAATAGGATGGAATGTGACCATCAAAATATTTATCAATCATCGCAACTGTACGGTTCAGCAAGTTGCCAAGATCATTTGCTAGGTCAAAGTTGATACGTTCTATGAAACCTTCCGGCGTAAAGGCGCCGTCAGAGCCAAATGGTACTTCACGCAACAAATAATAGCGAAGGGCATCAAGACCATAACGATCGATCAATATGACTGGATCTACTACATTACCTTTGGACTTCGACATTTTCCCATCCTTAGCCAATAACCAACCGTGACCAAATACTTTCTTTGGCAACGGTAAATCTAACGCCATCAGCATAATTGGCCAATAAATCGTGTGGAAGCGCACAATCTCTTTCCCTACAAGATGTACGTCAGCTGGCCAAAATTTGTTATACAGCTCCGCATTATCCGAGCCGTATCCTAATGCCGTAATATAATTGGAAAGCGCGTCAATCCAAACATAAACAACATGTTTAGGATCCCCTTTTACTTTGACGCCCCAATCAAAAGAAGTACGTGATACAGCCAAATCTTCCAAGCCTGGCTTAATAAAGTTGTTAATCATTTCATTTTTACGAGACTCTGGCTGAATAAATTGTGGATGCTCCTCGTAATAAGCAAGCAGACGATCCGCGTACTTACTCATCCGGAAGAAATAGCTTTCTTCCTTGACTAGCTCAACAGGACCTCCACAATCTGGACAACGTCCATCGTTCAACTGACGTTCCGTAAAGAAGGATTCACATGGCGTACAGTACCAGCCTTCGTACGTCCCTTTGTAAATATCATCCTGCTGCAATAACTGATCAAAAATCTGCTGCACAACGGTTTTGTGACGCTCTTCCGTCGTACGAATAAAATCATCATAAGAGATATCTAACTTTTTCCATAAATCTTTAATACCAACTACGATGTTGTCAACAAATTGCTGTGGAGTTGTGTTCGCTTCAGCCGCTTTGCGCTCAATCTTCTGTCCATGCTCGTCTGTACCTGTCAAAAAACGAACATCGTAACCGAGAAACCGCTTATAGCGAGCCATCGCATCCCCTGCCACCGTCGTGTAAGCGTGACCGATATGAAGCTTTGCACTCGGGTAAAAAATAGGGGTTGTAATATAAAACGTGTTGTCTTTCTTAGCCATGTTATTTCCTCCTTATCATGTAGCAGCCCTTTATTTCTTGTCTGTATATAACGAAATAAAGACGCAAAAAAACCCTCATCCGCTTGGGACGAGAGCTTGAACTCACGTGGTACCACCCAAATTTCCATTCTTCATGTGCTTCCATCAAAAATGGCTTCATTATGCCGGCATATGGTTTGCCGTCTAAATTCGTTAACGGGAATGAACCGCCGTATGCTTACAACCTTATTCCAAGCAACTATGAAGTCACCTGAAAGGGCGCTTGCATCCAGTACCTCCAGGACCATCTTCCAAAGCGTCACCATACCGGCTCGCAGCCCACCCGGCTCTCTGCAATGGTTCATCTTTGTACTCATCCCATCATTGGCCAAACATATACATATATGCTCAATATAGCTCACTTCTTATAATGATGTCAAGGACGCCCGTCAGAGTGGTCCGTTCTAGGAGCAGCGATTGGTGAGCTCCCCTTGCGCGGCGGCACCAAATCAACGCCACCGGCGTGAAACGGATGACACTTGGCAATCCGCTTCACGGCGAGCCAGGTTCCCTTTGCCGCCCCGTGAATCTCTATCGCTTCCAGCGCATACGCAGAACAGGTCGGGTAAAATCGACAAGTTGGCGGCTTTAATGGCGAAATGAATTTGCGATAGAAATGGATCGGCACCTGAACGGTACGTGTCCACCTTGAGTTTGATTTCGATACGTATTCCTTACTTGGATTGGGCATGCCCATGATGAGCCTCCTGTGTCTGACCTGACACTGGATGATCCTGTGAGTCACTATCAGGTTGTGATGCTGGCAATTGGCAAGCTTCACAGTAGCCAAACACTTCGAATTTATGCTTTACCACTTGAAATCGAGCTGGAACATCAGTCAGCGGCATCGGACAGAAATGAATCGGGTATGTCTTCTCACATTGCAAACAAACCATATGGTGGTGATGTTGGCTTTCCGCGCAATGGCCTCTGAACTTCATCCCGTCTTCAAATACAATCTGCTCCAGCACACCAAGATCGTGCATAACTCGTAAATTTCGATATACCGTATCAAAACTTAAACCCGGATATTTCTTCCCCATCACATCGTAGACATCTTTTGGCGAAAGGAAGCCGTCCGTCTCCGAGAATAGCTTTGCAAGTGTTCTCCGCTGGTCCGTAATGCGCAGCCCTTGCTCTGACATCTTCTGTAACATCTGTTCGGTCTGTAGCATCCTAGTCCCTCCTGACTCTATAATGCGACAACGTTAAGCCCCTTGTCAAACTAGACCAGTACAAACGAAAAAAGAGTCGTTCCACAAAGGAACGACTTCTTTCCGTGACGCCTTTACATCAACAAACCATTTGTCAAACTCAAATTATGCTGTTTCGGGTATTCCTTTACGCAACAACCGCTGCACAATGGAAGTTCGATAAATTAGTCTTTCGATAAGCGTAAACAACGCATTTACTGCCCAGTATAAGCCTAGGGCAACAGGTGCCTGCCAGAAAACAATAAGCATGGTCGCTGTAAACACGAAGGGCAGACCCATCCGTTTGAACACGGAACCCGCAATCGCGAGTTCGGGCACAACCGGTATCATCATGGCAACAAACGATAACAGCGCATATAAAATCGGCATAATGTGGAATGGGTCTGATTGCCCAAAGCTTGCTACCCAAGGTATAAAGCTTGAGGACATCGCCCCGCCATGCGCAGTAAACATACGATATAACCCGATAAAAAGGGGCATCTGAATAAATGGCAGCAGCATCGTCAGTCCAATACCATACTGACGATACAGCTTTGTCGATTCTTCAAGCAGCTTCTCTTTATTATGCTCAAACTTGGCTTGTAGTCCCTTTAACGCCGCACGCATGGAAATCTGCTTGACCTGCCCCTTTGCATTGTAGAAATTAACATATATAAGCGCAACACGCACGAGCAAGGTTAATGCGATTACCGCAATTCCCCAATCACCTGTTGCTTGATAGAAGTAGTTCAACACGGAATTTAAACCGTCCGTAATCCATTGCATACGTTCATTCTCCTTTGTTGTTGATTAAATCTAATTCATCCAACATACAAAGGGAGATTTATCTTCGTCGGAGGAGCGATGGTCGCTCTGGTCAGGTTTCTTAATCCGAATTCGTCTGACATGTCGTAATACGTGTAATGCACATGTTCGAACCGTTGCCTGTATATGATGAATCGGCAACATATGTTCATTTGCACTTAGATGTGCTCGAATGGGAGTTGCGAGAAGCCCGATTAGAAGCCCTGACATACTGAGCAGCAACCATATGAGTGAAATATCCAACGTCTCCATAGCGCCACCTCCTTTCAACGTTCATCTCGTTCATCTGATTTACGACGGGTATTTACTACGCCTATACAAATAAAAGTCTACCATATATACCATACGTCTACCACCTTTGTATAACAAACAACAGACGCCTGCGAAAGCGCGGGCGTCTGTTGTTTGTTATATGCGAATGTCGATGACTTACTATGAGTGCTTTTTAGGAAGCGGTGCAAATAACAAGTTAACTGGCATACTGCTGCCGGCAGCAGGCGTAAACCACATCTCTACTTTCTCTTCGCGATCACCAGTACGGTAAACAACACCCGCTTCGTTTGAATTGTTTAACAATCCTTTAGTAGGCAATTCAACCGTTTGACCGTTTACAAGGATCGCCCCGGAATAAGTTCCTCCACGCGCATTAAAGGAAATAAGCGTATTAGGTGCTACACGTTCCAATGTAATGCGGTATAAGACACCATAATTGCCTGCGTTAATACGAGAATCTCCGTTCATCGTATCCCAACCTTGAATATAAGTATCGGTTTTGTTGTCGGCAAACACAAGACGAGATACTTTATCCCCTACTAGCTCTGCTACATTAAACGCACGATCTGCATTATTAAATGTGCCTCGAATATGGGTACCATCTGGGTCCAATTCCGATAAATAAGGTAATTCTTTCCAAATATTCTTATTAGCATCCAGTGCTACAATTTGATACTGCAAATTATCATCACCATAGAAATCCGCGTAAGAAGTATACACTTCATTTGGTTTTAATGCCCGATCGCTTAAAGAAGGCAGCAGTAACGTCGATTCATTCGGCTTTAATGTTTGTTCAGACATCGTTCCGTTCTCACGATACGATTGGAAATAACGTACAGCCGCCATTTTACCTGTTTGCTGCGGATTAGTGCTTGGGCCGGCTGTGCCTGCATGCTCGACACGGACCGTAGCATTTTCATCTGAAATATTTTTGGCAATAATGTACAACTTCATATTTTTTGAAGTAGCGTTCATGTGATGCAGCAAAATTCGAGTTCCACCCGCAATTTTGTCTTTGTAAAGAATACCATCTTGTTTGACAGATTCAGGGCTATTCGTCCGATACAAAGTACGCTGTAGATGCGTAAGCTTCGGTTGAATCTGCTTCATATCAACGATTGAACTGCCTTTAAAAATATACACTTCACCAATTCCGGTGAACAATTGATTAAATTCTTCAAACGTATACAACGTTTCATTTGTAATTGTAATCGTTTTGCTCATTTCATTAGCGAATCCATGCTTATCTGTAACACGGAGCGTAATCGTATATTGACCAGGCTCAAAAAATGCTTTTTTGTTGTTATTCCATTCCGATTTCTCAATACCCTCGTCATCTGTGCTTAAATCCGTATATGTGATGATCTCCCCCATCTTATACGTATCTTTATCCGTCGTAAAGTTTGCTACTGGCGGAAGATTAGGCGGCAGTACATTGACGCTTACACTGTATGGCTCACTCCATACGCCCTTCTCGTCCAATACACGCAGCGTAACGGTGTGTAAGCCTGGCTCAGCAAAATAGGTTTCCAGCCCGCTCCACTCATAATCAACAATTTTTAAGCCGCGCGGATGGAAGGACTCATCTTTTACTTTTACTTCTGTCTGGGTTGCCAAAATATCCTTCGGTCCGATAGAGAACTTAGCAACTGGTGCAGCACTCATTTGGACAATAATCCGCTTAGTAGCATTGTCAAACTTGTAAGGCATCTGGAATGCTTGCAGGGCTGACGTCAATGGAACCATAAACGTATTTTTTTGCAAATAAGATGTGCCGCTCATCTTTGTAGCATCACCGTTTACACGGTATGTATTGGTTCCGATCTTATAGCGAAGCTTCCGATTGCCGCTCGTAATAATGGATTCCTTTGTTTTCTGGTCATACGTCAGTTTAAAGCCAAACCGATCTACCAACGTACGCAAGGAAACAAAAGAGACACCATTTTTAATCGTAATCGGCTCTGGTGCTTTAAATTCCACATTGTTCTGCACCATAATATTACTATTGGCAACAATGACCAGCACGTCATTTCCATATATGGATGTATCAATAAGCTTACTTGCAGGGTTGGTCGTCTGATTTGCACCATCAGGATTCGACAGCTCCGAAGTGGAGCCTTCTAATCCTGTAGTTGGATCTGCACTGCTGGAGTTGCTATTTGTACTGTTGGAATCATTCGTACTCGGATTGGCTGCGTCTTGGCTTGATCCTTCAATTGATTGGCTGGATTGCTGGTTGGACTTACTAACATCCCCGTTTACTACAGCGAAGCCCGCTTGTGCAGAAGCCGTCGAAACCAATGCCGTACATTGAACTGCGACCATACAAGCGATTAACATATGTTTCCAGTTACTCTTCTTATTCATCATGCTCTCCTCACCCAATATTTATTTCTACATTCTTATATATAAAAAAAATGTAAATATGCACAATTCATTATTCTACCATGTATGTGTGTACATGGACATATAAATAGACGCCTTTGGGCCGAGAAAGTTGCTCTTTATGTAATATTAATTGCTACATACGGCTTAACTCCTATAACCCTGCCCATAGATATGTACGAAATTGAACTTGGCTTGCTCTCACAAAAAAAGGACCTGCCTAAGCAAAGCTTAGCAGGTCTAAATGAGGAGAGCACGATACTAATAAATAAACATGTGCTTGACGTATCGTTGTACGTCTACACTTGAACTGTATTACCTAACTGGTGCCCATAGCCAAAACCAAAGGTTTCATTAATAGTTACAGGCAGTCGACCAACCGCAGCGCTCTCGCCGAGCAGCACCTTAGCCAAGGCAGTCATTGTTGCTGGGCGGTTCTCATAGCAGCACAAATACGTTTTGACCTCTGGAAAATGATTAATATCATACGGATTACGCGTCGAAGCCACGATAACGCGCCCATGAGAGTGCTCCACCAGTTGCTTCACAATGTTAACCTGACCTTCATGCAGCTCAGACACGGCATTATAAGTGATCACGATCACCTGATCGTATTGTTTCGCATGGGCAACTGTAGCGTCCACCTCAGCTGCGTCCGGGTATGTTCCAATACGATATTCATCTACCTGTGACAGGGATGGCTGTAAGGCTGATGCCAGTGTATAAGCTTGAATAATCGGCTCATCCACTTCTGTACGTTGTCTAACTTCCGGCCAAATGACCAAAGTGCGCTCATCCTTGCGCAGCGGCAACTGCCCTTCATCCTTCACAAGCGTAATGCTGCTCTCACAGAGCTGCTGTACAGCTTGCTTCGAAGACTCGCTGCCGAATCCTTCAGCGTAATCGTCAGTAATAGCCGGTAATGTCTCCATCTGACGCTTGGCCTTCAGTGCCAAAATACGGTCTACAGATTCATCAATTCGTTGTTCTGATATACGACCAGAGCGTACCGCTTCGACAAGGGCATGGATCGCGTTTACTTGCTCAGGGAATCGATGGCTAATCAGAATCAGATCTGCCCCCGCCTCGACAGCTCTTATCGTCCCCTCTGGAATGCCGAATTCTTTAGAAATTGCATGCATTTCCAAACAATCGGTAACAATTACACCTTCGAAGCCAAGTCGATTACGAAGTAAATCCGTTAATACTTTACGGGATATAGTTGACGGGATCTGTTCAGGCTCAAATGCAGGGAACATTACATGTGCAGTCATAATACAATCTACACCTTCTTGAATAGCCCGTACAAATGGCGCCAGCTCCATCGCGAACAAACGCTCCTCATCGTGAGGCACCGCAGCTAGCCCATGATGAGAATCAACAGCAGTATCGCCATGACCTGGAAAATGTTTGGCGGAAGCAGATACGTTCGCATCTTGCAGTCCACGAATTTGCGCTGCTCCCATCTCGGACACCAGTGCTGGACATTCACCATAAGAGCGCACACCAATAACCGGATTTTTAGGGTTATTGTTAATATCAACGCTTGGAGCAAAGTTCATATTGATGCCCATACGCAGCAATTCTTCTCCACAAATACGTGCCATCTCATAAGCCTGCTCAACGTCACGTGTAGCGCCTACTGCCATGTTACCTGGTATAAGCGTAATGTCGTCCCAATCTAAACGCGCTACCATTCCGCCTTCTTGGTCAACCGAAATAAACAGTGGAATATCTGTAAATTGTTTTGAATACTGCTGCAAGTCAAGGGAAAGCTGTCCTACCTGCTCCTTGTCATTCAAATTTCGACGGAAGTAAATAATACCCCCAAGATGATATTGTTCGATTAAAGTTTTGATTTCCGTATTTAATTGTGGCGTCTGAAAGCCGCACATCATCATCTGTCCAATTTTCTGCTCCAACGTCATATTCTGTCTGCTCACGATTATCCCATCCTCGCTGAATTGATCTTTATATCTGGTTTAACCTTGCCGACTACGTATTTATATTAAGCTGTATATCGGATTATAACTAGTCTTGCGAAGGTGCAGGCGCTTCCTTTTCACGGAATTCTGAAGGTGTCATACCGGTATATTTCTGGAATACTTTGGAGAAATACCGACGCTCTGCATACCCAACCAGATGCCCCACTTGCGTAATGCTTTTATCTGTCATAATAAGCATCGACTTGGCGAGTTCCATTCGCTGCTTAGTCACAAATTCTACAAACGTTTCCCCAAAATGATTTTTGAAGAGCAGGCTGAAATAACTACAGCTAATCCCCAAGTAATCCGCAATTTCATCAATTCCGATATCTGAACTCAAGTTGCGCTGAATATAATCTTTGGCGGAAATCATCAGCATTTCGCTTGACTTCTTGTTCATCGCATGCTCATTGGTCTGCGCTAACAGCTGTGTAATAACAGTAAGCAAATCTTTGACGCTGACACAATATTGCAGCTTGTTCCACATATTTTCCTCTTCTTGCGTAGTCAGCAGCTCTAATTCCCGCATCTCACGCAACAAGTGGATAATAACATATTGAAGAAACTGTTCCGCACGTACAATGGATTGCTCCGACATTAACAAGAGACTGGATTGCAAATCATGCAAGCCATGCTCCACCTTTTGACGATCATTTTGTTTCATGCCTGATACAATTTCTTCAACCAACTGCCATTGGGATACCATCGCCACTTGACGTGCAGTGGAGCTTTCATCAACAGGTACAAGCTGCTCTACTTCCGATTGAAGCAGAAGCACACGCTGAAGTCGTTTATAAGTGGCAGCTAATCCTAGCATCGGAATCGGCCCTGAGTCCCACGCCAAACTTACCGTCATTTTGACATGCTCTTTTACAGCCTGCTGGATCGTGGTCGCCCATCTTTCTACGTCTGTTTCGGTAATGTCATATCGTTCTTTATAAAATTGCAGCAGCACACACCATTCCCCTTCTCGGGTTTGAAGCACTGCATATTTAAGCCAGTCATCCTGAAGCGCATCCTGCAATACGTTTCGCACCGCAAAATTCCACAGCTTGCGTTCATTGTCAGTCCACGATACGGTTCGCTGCGCATACCCGTCCAAATCAACAAGCAGTACCGTATAAACAAGTTGATCCGATTGATACTCGTCATCTACCATAAAATAGCTTGCGTTACCGGATGTGAAACCCATAATAACGTCAAACATCATTTTTTCGTAGGCGAGACTAATCACTTTGCCCCACCTGCGCTCCGCCATCGTTTTTTCCATTTTACGAGAACGGATAATATCTGATATTTTACGAACAATATCTTCTAATTCTTCATAGTTGATTGGCTTGAGAATGTAGTCACGTACACCATGCTGTAACGCAATTCTTGCATATTCAAATTCCTGATACCCCGTCAACATCAATACTTCACTTTCGCTGCCCATCTTACGAACTTCCCGCAGAAATTCCATTCCATCCATGACAGGCATCCGAATATCACACAGAATGAGATCAGGCTCGTGCAGCCGAACTAAATCAAGTGCCTCCGCGCCGTTACGGGCTGTACCAATGATTTCGACCTGCATATCTTCCCACGGGATGACAATCTTTAAGTTGTTTAGAATATGGACCTCGTCATCAATTAGTAATGCCTTCACATTCATTGGCTCTCACCCTGTTCATATCTCGGTATTGTGCATTGAATAATGGTTCCGCAATTCGGCGCTGAACAAATATACAAGCCATATCTGCCGCCATATTGAATGCGGATACGATCAGCTACGCTGCGGACACCAAGTCCTCGCCGTTCTGTATTGTAGGTGCCTTCTATTTGCGGAGTAACGGATTTCGTATCTTCCGATTGCAAATACTCAAATCGTATGAGCTGCTCATTGGACATACCCATCCCGTTATCCTCCACAGTGAGATAAATACGCTCCTCATCAGCATATGCCGATATGCGAATCCACCCCGTATGTGTAATTCCATCGAAAGCATGCTGGATGCAATTTTCGACCAACGGCTGAAGCGTCAGCTTCTGCATCATACAATTCATGAGATCTTCTGGAACGTCAATTTCAAAATTAAACAGTTCCTCAAACCGAAATTTCTGAATTTCCAAATAACTTCGTAAATATTCGAGTTCCTGCCGCACCGTTATTTCTTCTTTGTCCTGAATGCTAATACGCAAAATGTTGCCAAGTCGGTATACCATCTGGCTAACTTTGCGGCCCTCATTTTGAATTGCGAGAACGTTAATAGATTCTAACGTGTTAAACAAGAAATGAGGCTTAATTTGCGCCTGCAATACACGCATCTCAGCAGATGTCTTCTGCCCCTGCTCCTGCTTCACCTGATCAATCAAGCTGTTGACTCGATCCATCAAACGATTGAAGCCACGCGACAGCAATCGTAGTTCGTCATTGCCTTCTTCATCAAGTCGTACGCTTAAATCTCCGTCCTCTACTTTGCGCATAAATCGTACAGTACGTACAATATTTTTAGAAATACGATTCATAAACAGCAAGTTAAACAGAAACGCTCCCAGCACACAGATTACCATAATAACGGATACCCATTTGATGTATACGACCATCTCTTTAGAAATCGAGTTCCAATCTCGCACCGACACTAAATGCCAGTTATACTTCGGCATTTGGTAGATGGATATAACACTTTCATGATCACTAAACTTATCTTTGTAGCTGCTATAACCATCGGCCAGTGAGATCGGCTTCGATAAATACTTAGAAATGTTGCTGCCTGCAATTTTCTTCTCGTTATCATAGAAGACAAGTCCATCATCATTTACGATAAAAAATCGTGTATTGTCCATCTGGCTAGCTGAGTAAAACTTGTTAAAAAACGTATCCAAGTCCCAGTTCTTCATCTGGACCATCGAAATACCTAAGTCTTTCATCGTATTTAAATCTTTGACGACACGTATTTGTGTAAACACTGATTCGTATCCCGTAAGCTCTGGATACTCATTAGGACCAAGCCATAACGGCTCACCCTTCCGGTTTACAACCTCTTCGAATACACGGTGTTCGCGGAACTGTTCGAATGGCATCGCACGGAAATTTTCTTTTGCAAAAATAGGAATAATGCTAGACTCTCCATACCCTCTAAAATTATATAAAAAGGCATAGCCAATCGAGGGATGGTTATAAATAAGCTTTCTAAAATTTTGTTGACGTTCAATCATCCGAATGTAATCTGCGTTGTTATAATCGGACTCCTTCTCGTTATTAGTACCTTCCGTGGAACCCGACAACTTGCTTTTCTCGATACTGTCCAGATTGGTGTCCTTATGAATATCAACTAGATGATGAACGTTATCCTTTGGTAAGTACAAAGCCTGTTGAAATACATTATTAGCAATGCCACTGTCAGTTACTTTATTAATCTCGTCAAAAATATAACCGATGCTATGCCCCATAGCGCGCATAGAAAACTCAGCCTGCTCACTATATTTCTTCTCCAGCAGCTGAAACGTAATAAAAAATGTAATTGTACCTAACAAAAACAAAGGGATTATAATAAGTAGAATAAATCCGCTAAATAATTTATAACGTAAATTCATTCTGCTCATTACCCCTT
The DNA here is from genome assembly GCF_000425125.1 of Paenibacillus taiwanensis DSM 18679. GTDB lineage: Bacteria > Bacillota > Bacilli > Paenibacillales > Paenibacillaceae > Paenibacillus_B > Paenibacillus_B taiwanensis. The sequence continues at coordinate 114,336 of NZ_AULE01000024.1, read as the reverse complement.
TGTTTTTGATCCTGCGTGTCATTTCGACTCTATTCATCATATATTCATTTTATCACGTAAGAGCTTACATTTCACTTATAAAGTGGATAATATTATCCTTTAACGCCACCTGCCGTCAATCCTTCAATAATTTGTTCTTGAAGCACTGCGTAAATGACCATAACTGGTACTACACTAAAGACGATACCCGCTGACATCTGTGCATAGTTCGTCTGATAGGCGTCACGGAAGCCGACCATACCAACTGGCAGCGTACGCAGGGCATCTTCCGACAGGAAGTAGTTTGCAAGCAAGTACTCGTTCCAGTTCCCTAAGAAGTTAATAATAAATACAGTAACTAGCGCGGGTACAGTTAACGGGAGCACTACCCTTGCAAAAATACCTGGTGCTCTCAAGCCGTCAACAACGGCCGCCTCTTCAATCTCTCCTGGCAAGGATCGCATAAATGCAGCTAGTATGATGACGGTAAATGGTATGGCATTCGCTATATACGGCACAATCAAAGCCATATGCGTATTCAAGATCCCCATTTTACGAATCAGCAAGTAGATTGGAAGCATTAAAGAGTTGTTAGGAATCAACATCCCTACTGTAATTAGTCCAAAGAAGAATAGGCTTAGCTTCGCGTAGCGCATTCTCGTAATAGCAAAGGAAGCCATTGCACCGATAAAGATGGATACGACCGCACACAATAAAGCGATGTACAAGCTGTTCCAGAAGTACGTGCTAATCTTGGCATTTACCCACGCGTTTACATAGTTATCCCAATAGAACTCTGTTGGAAAACCAAACGGGTTCGATGCAATAGTAACGTTGTCCGCTTTCAGTGAGGAAAAGATGACAAACAAGAACGGATACAAAATGACGAGCATATACGCTAGTAGAATGATATGATTTATACTGCTCTTCCAATTTCTCATCATTAGTACTCAATCCTTTCGCTACGTCTTGCAAGCACCAACTGATACACGAGTGTGATAATTGCAGTAAAGATAAAGATCAACACCGCAATCGTATTACCAAACCCATATTTGAAGTTTGTGATTGCATAACGAATCATGTATGTTGCCATAACGTCTGTCGAACCTGCTGGTCCGCCTTTTGTCATAACAAGCACGATATCAGCAGCTTTCATCGCACCGGCGATCGAAAGCATGATGACAACCGACACGATCGGCATAATAAGCGGAAGTGTAATCTTAAATGCACGTTGAACACCTGTAGCACCGTCAATTGATGCAGCTTCTTCCAGATCTTTAGGAATAGCAAGAATTGCAGCTAACACCATTACGACATAGAATCCGGTCCACTGCCAAGCATTTGTAATCAAAATTGCCCACATTGCATACTTCTGTTCACTTAACCAATAAATCGGATCGATACCAAAAATACCGAGCACCTGATTCATCAGACCGATTTCTGGCTGATAAATAAACGACCACAAAATACCGATTACTGCCGTTGACATAACGGAAGGCATAAAGACAGCTGTCTTATAGAAGCCTCTGAGCTTCTTCACGTTAGCGATCAAGAGCGAGAATAAAATGATCAATGGAACTTGGATAAAGCAAGAGAAGAAAATGAAATAGCCGTTATTTAATACTGATTTCCAAAACGCCTCGTCGCCCAATGCTTTTGTATAGTTTTTAAACCCGATGAACTTCATAGTGCTAGAGACCCCGTCCCAGTTCGTAAAGCTATAATATACCGCTGTAATAGTCGGATATATAAAGAACATCACGAACAAGATTAGGGCAGGCAGCAGGAAGAGCGCGTAGGTGATTGGGTTCCTTAAAGCTTTATTCATGGCTGGCAACCTCCACTAAGTATGACTTACTCCACTCATTTCTACATCCTAGATAAGAATAAAGATGTACCACCCACAGCAGGGTGAATGGTACATCTCCTTTCTTCATCGTTATTGACCGTTTGCTTCGTCTTGTACTTTTTGTACAGCTTCAGCCAATTTCTCTGGTGTTGTTTGGCCGCCGATCAATTTCTGAATTTCGATAGACAATGTTGTATTCACATCTGCTTGAACCAATGCATCAAACGCCGGGAAGGAGGAAGTTGTACCTGCCAACACCGTTGCGATTTCTTTCATAAGCGGATCAGTAACGTTGGCATCAATTTTGGCTTTGTCTACCAACATAGCAGGCAATACGCCATCTTCAACCAAACCGCGGATCTGCATATCTTCTGTGTACAAGTTTTTGATGAAAGATTTAACCGCTGCAAGTTTACGAGGATCTTCAGCTACTTTAGCGGAGAAACCGTAACCATTGTTTGTATCTTGCATCATTGCTGTTTGGTCGCCTTGGCCACCGTCGATAGCTGGTACGTTAAAGAATCCAACTTTACCGATCATCTTCTCACCAATACCGCCGGCTTTGAAGATGGAGGACTGCCATGTACCGTCAAACATCATTGCAGCTTCGCCGGAAACGAATTGAGTTTGCAATTCAGCGTACTCAAAGCCTAGCTCGCCTTTTTTGAAGTATCCTTTGTCAACCCACTCTTTATGTTTTGCAAACGCTTTAACCATTGTTGGATCTGTCCACTTAGCATCGCCAGTAGCGAAGCCTTTAGCGAATTCAGGACCTGCTGTACGGGACCACAATTGGTTTGTTACCATCAATGGAACCCAAGCTGCTTTGGAAGCGCCTGCAAGTGGTGTTTTGCCATCTGCTTTTACATCAGCCAGCAATTTTTCCCACTCAGCCCATGTTGTTGGAACTTTAAAGCCTTTAGCTGTAAAGTATTCTTTGTTGTAGAATACGCCCTCAGCGGAAGCTCCAATTGGCAATCCGTATACTTTACCATCCAAAGTGAATGGTCCCAAGCCTGTGAACTTGTCCTTGATGCCAAGTTCATCAAGAATAGGTGTCAGATCAAGCATTTTGCCTTGTCCAGCATACAATTTAGCGTCTGGGCTACCAAATACGTCGAAAATATCTGGAATGTCGCCAGCAGCCATCTCGCCTCTAAGTTTCTCTTTACGGTTAATATCAGACTCAACGCCGTCAAGCTTGATTGTCAAGCCTTCGTTCTCGCCTTGTGTAGTCTTTACAACCTCTTCCAAGATAGCGAAACGGTTTTTCTTAGCGTCACCTACTTGCGTGTGACGAAGTTTTAACTCAAATGGCTCTGCTTTTTTAGGCTCTTCTGTTTTGGTTTCAGTTCCTTTGTCCGATCCGTTAGCTTGTGTCTCTGTGTTGTTGCTACCGCAACCAGTAAGAGCAGCAGATGCTACAAAAATCAGAGTGAGGAGAAGCGTTAAACTTTTCTTCATCCTTATGACCCTCCCATTTGGTCTTGTTTTGTGGTACATCCTTATTATAGATCGGGACTATGTGTTCCGTAAGGATGTCATTTTTCTAATATGGGGATAAAAATCTCTACTATCCAAAAATAATTGTACAAAATGACCCTCGAACAGGACTTTAGTCGTATATTTTTAACGATTTGTCCCTGTTTAAACCTCTTTTTTAGTCAAACAAATGCTAATGATGTCAAATGTTAGTGTGTGCAGACATAGGCCAGTAACTTGAAGAGACTTGGCTGAGTTCCAAAACAAGATTGCACATATGCCTGTTTTATGCCAAAACAAAAACCAGAACGATGTTAGACACCATTCTGGTTACTATTCCTAATCTATATTCAAGCAAGTTTGCTTAATGTTTGTTGTCTTCCTAATTCAATCAGACGTTTTGCACGTTCTATTTCTTCCTCAGTTGGAGAATCGACACCCTCTAATGGATACTTTTCACCACATGCTTCCCATTTATATACGCCCATCTGATGGTAAGGAAGAAGCTCAAACTTTTCAACACCGTTTAGGCTGCCAATAAATCGACCCAGTTCCAGCAAATCCTCTTCATCGTCATTTTTGGTAGGCACAAATACATGGCGAATCCACATTTTTTTGCCGTGATCAGACAGCCAGCGCGCAGTTTCCAGCGTCCGAAGATTAGGAACACCAACAAGCTCCTGATGCTTTTCGTTATTAATATGCTTAATATCGAGCAGCACTAGATCCGTAAGATCATACAGTTCCTCCAGTTTGGACACTTCATTAAAGCCATTTGTGTCCAACGTCGTATGCAAATTCCAACGTTCTTTAACAGCTTTAAATATTTCTTTCACAAAAGGAGCCTGCAAAGTCGGTTCGCCGCCTGAAATGGTCAATCCTCCACCGGAGGAACGGTAATAGTTCAAATAAGGTTCAATCTCGCTTAATACATCCTCAAGAGACATCTCTTTGCCGCCCATTAAGTTCCATGTATCTCGATTATGGCAATATTGGCATTTTAACGCGCATCCCTGTAAAAATAAAATAAAACGAATGCCTGGGCCATCAACTGTGCCAAATGTTTCAACCGAATGTATACGTCCTATCATAACGATCACAAATCCTTTCCTATCCCTCTGCACGGTTCTGTTTAGTATACACGTAAAGGAAGGGGCGCAACCAGCCGAATAAACGCCCAGCAAGGTTCGTTTGTTCGGGTTGGTCGCGCCCCTGACTATAAATGTGCAGTTACTTGCGAATACTAATGAAATCTAACAAGTCCAAGTTACATCGAACCGTGGAATGTACGGTTGATGACATCAAGTTGTTGTTCACGAGTCAACTTGATAAAGTTAACCGCATAACCCGAGACACGGATCGTTAATTGTGGATAGTTTTCTGGATGGTCCATAGCATCCAACAATTGTTCACGGTCAAATACGTTTACGTTTAAGTGGTGCGCGTTGTTATGGAAATAACCGTCTAACATCGCTACCAAATTGGCTTTACGACCTTCCAAATCTTTACCAAGTGCTTTAGGCACGATAGAGAACGTATTGGAAATACCGTCCAAGCTATGCTCGTATGGCAATTTAGCAACCGAGTTCAAGGAAGCAAGTGCTCCTTTTTTATCACGGCCGTGCATTGGGTTAGCTCCAGGTGCAAATGGTTCGCCGGCTTTACGACCGTCAGGTGTTGTACCTGTTTTCTTACCATACACAACGTTAGAGGTAATCGTCAATACCGATTGTGTCGGTAACGCGTTCCGATACGTTTTGTTTTTACGAATCATGTTCATAAATGTCTCTACAAGCTCAATCGCAATGTTGTCAACACGATCGTCATTGTTACCGTAGCAAGGGAAATCGCCTTCTACTTCAAAGTCAACCGCAATACCTTGCTCGTTGCGAATTGGTTTCACTTTAGCGTACTTAATTGCACTTAACGAATCGGCTGCGACGGACAAACCTGCAATACCACATGCCATCGTGCGGAGAATCTCACGATCGTGAAGGGCCATTTCAATCCGCTCATAGCTGTATTTGTCATGCATGTAATGAATAACGTTCAACGAATTCATGTACAGCTTGGAGAGCCATTGCATCATTTGTTTGAAGCGTTTCATCACTTCATCGTAATCCAGAACATCACTTGTAATCGCAGGAAGCTCTGGACCTACTTGAACGCCCAGCTTCTCATCTATACCACCATTAATCGCGTACAGCAAGCATTTCGCCAAGTTAGCACGAGCGCCGAAGAACTGCATTTGTTTACCGATACGCATTGCAGATACACAACATGCGATACCGTAATCATCGCCAAAGTGTGGACGCATCAGGTCATCGTTCTCATATTGGATCGAGCTTGTTTCGATAGACGCTTTAGCACAATATTTTTTAAATGCATCTGGTAATTTCTCAGACCAGAGCACCGTTAAGTTAGGTTCAGGAGCAGCACCCAAGTTGTACAGTGTGTGCAGGAAGCGGAAGCTATTTTTAGTAACAAGCGTTGTGCCGTCAAGCGCCATACCACCGATGGATTCCGTTACCCATGTAGGGTCGCCGGAGAACAATTCGTTGTAATCAGGTGTACGCAAGAACTTCACAATACGCAATTTCATTACAAAATGGTCAACCAATTCTTGTGCTTGCTCTTCTGTCAACGTACCTTCTTTAAGGTCGCGTTCAATGTAAATGTCCAAGAAGGAAGATACGCGTCCAAGGGACATTGCAGCACCATTTTGTTCTTTGATTGCTGCCAAGTAAGCAAAGTACAACCATTGGAACGCTTCACGAGCGTTAGCTGCTGGTTTAGAAATATCAAAGCCGTGCATTGCAGCAAGCTGCTTTAATTCGCCAAGTGCACGAATTTGTTCGGAGATTTCTTCACGATCGCGAATTACAACTTCATCAATTACGTCTACTTCAAGATCAAGCAGCACTTGTTTCTTTTCTTTAATTAAGAAGTCGATACCATACAACGCAGCGCGACGGTAGTCACCGATAATACGTCCACGACCATATGCATCTGGAAGTCCTGTAATAATACCAGATTTGCGGGCCATACGCATATCGCTTGTATAAGCATCAAAAACACCTTGGTTATGCGTCTTACGAATGTTCATAAAAATGTCGATGACTTCTTGCGGCATTTTGAAGCCATATGCTTCACAAGCATCAATCATCATGCGGATTCCGCCGAAAGGCTGAATAGAACGACGGAACGGTGCATCCGTTTGTACACCAACGACAGCTTCCTTGTCTTTATCCAAATATCCAGGTTTGTGAGAAACGATCGTTGCAGGCGTATTAACGTCTACATCCCATACACCACCACGCTCACGTTCCTCTTTGGACAGTTGGCTGACAATGTCCCACAAATCTTTCGTATTCTGAGTTGGACCAACCAAGAACGACTCATCGTTCAAATAAGGGTTAACGTTTTTTTCAATGAAATTACGAACGTCAACATGATTGTTCCATTTTCCTGCTTGGAATCCACGCCAAGGACTAGTTGCTTCTGATACATTCTTTTCAATAACCGACATCGAAATCCCTCCATTAAGTAGGTTTTCTTTATATATAGATCTTATCCTTGATGCACTTGGTATAACCACTTACGTCTTATCCCTTCAACAAGGTTCGTAGGTAGCAGAACTGACCAAACGATGGTGCCAAGTGCAGCTAAGCAAAGAGTGATGCATCTTCGGAATCTTATCCGCTATCGATAGCGTTAACTTCTTTGCTATGAACTAATTGTACCCCTTTTCACATAGTGGTTATGTGACATTAATCACATTATTTCAATTCAGCATGAGTTTAATCACACCAATTATCTCAATTTTGTGAATTTTGTTACAAACCTCTATTCCTCCTCTATTTTTATAGCAATTTTATCCCCTAACTCATTTGGAAAAAGGGCAGCAGACATAAGTCTGCCGCCTATAAGAAAAGGTGGATGCAACCTGATGGAATGGAATCCTGATCGCGGTATGCTCGCGATCAGGAACCGATACTACCTTAAGGGAAATGAGATGAGATGCTATACACGTGTTACTTAAAATCTGCCGTAGAACGCATTGCGGTATACATCAGCTAATTCAGGTACTAGCGGCATTTTAGGATTGGCAGTCGTACATTGGTCTTCGAATGCACGGTCAGCCAAGTAATCCACACGGGATTCAAAATCTTTAGCATCAAAACCAATTTCCTGGAATGTTTCAGGGATTCCCAATTGACGGTTCAAGTCACGAATTGCATCAATTAAGCTATTCACGCCTTCTTCTGTCGTACGTGCTGGCAATCCCAAGATTCGAGCGATCTCTGCGTAGCGCACATCTGCTACGAAGTGGTCATATTTAGGGAACGAAGCAAACTTCGTCGGTTTTTTCGCATTGTAACGAATGACATGCGGCATCAAGATAGCATTTGTGCGTCCGTGTGCCGTATGGTACTGCGCGCCCCATTTGTGCGCCAAGCTGTGATTGATGCCAAGGAATGCATTAGCAAACGCCATCCCGGCAATTGTCGAAGCATTATGCATTTTCTCACGAGCGAGTGGGCAAGCTTCATTTGCCGATTTAACCAAATGTTCAAACACGAGCTGGATCGCTTTAATGGCCAGTCCATCTGTATAGTCATTGGCCATAACCGATACATACGCTTCGATTGCATGTGTCAGCACGTCCATTCCTGTGTCCGCTACTGCTACGCGAGGCAAGCTGTATACAAACTCTGGATCGATAATGGCTACGTCTGGTGTCAGCTCATAATCAGCCAGCGGATATTTGGTGTTGCCATTTTCCTTATCTGTAATAACCGCAAACGATGTAACCTCGGAACCTGTACCGGAAGTTGTTGGGATCGCCACAAACTTCGCTTTCTGGCCGAGACGCGGATATTTAAAGGTACGCTTGCGAATATCCAAAAACTTCTGCTTCAAGTTGTTGAAATCAGTATCTGGATATTCGTAGAACAGCCACATCGCTTTGGCAGCATCCATAGGGGAACCACCGCCGAGTGCAATGATACAGTCCGGTTTAAAGCTCTTCATCATATCCGTACCACGATTGACCGTTGTTGTGGATGGATCTGGCTCTACATCGTAGAACACTTCAATCGCTACTGGATTACGACGTTGGCGCAAGTAATGCTCCACACGTTCAACGTATCCCAATTTAACCATCATAGGGTCCGTTACGATCATAACGCGCTCGATATCTGGCATTTTCGCCAAGTATTGTGTAGAGCCTTTTTCAAAATACACTTTGTTCGGGACTTTAAACCATTGCATATTCACTGTACGCTTCGCCACCCGTTTGATGTTAATAAGATTAACTGCCGATACGTTGTTCGAAGTCGAGTTGCGGCCATAAGAGCCACAGCCCAGTGTCAAAGATGGAATGTTCGTATTGTACAAATCACCAATTGCTCCGTGTGTTGACGGCGAATTGACGAGAATACGTCCAGTAGGCAGGCGATCACCGAACTTTGCAATCACTTCTTCGTTATTCGAATGAATAACCGAGGAGTGACCCATACCGCCAAAAGCGACGATTTCAGCTGCACGATCGATACCTTCTTGTGCCGTTTTTACTTTGTAGCAAGCAAGCACAGGGCTTAATTTCTCCGCAGACAACGGGAACTTAGGTCCAACACCGTCAAGTTCAGCTACCAGTATTTTCGTGTCAGCAGGTACTTTGATGCCAGCCATTTCAGCGATTTTAGTTGCTGGTTGACCCACAATGTGTGGATTTACTGCACACGTTTCTGCCTTGATTGCCATTGCTTGCAATTTAGCTGTTTCTTCTTTATTAGTAAAGTAGCAGCCATAATACTGCATTAACTTTTTCACTTCGTTGTAAACCGGCTCCTCAATAATAACCGCTTGTTCCGATGCACAAATCATACCGTTGTCGAAAGTTTTGGACAAAATCAAGTCCGTTACGGCCTGATCAAGTTTCGCACTTTTCTCAATGAAGCAAGGTACGTTACCAGGACCTACACCAAGTGCTGGTTTGCCAGCGCTGTATGCTGCTCGAACCATTCCGGAGCCGCCTGTTGCCAAAATAAGCGCCACATCAGGATGATTCATCAAGGCGTTGGTAGCCTCCATCGAAGGCAACTCGATCCATTGGATACAGTGCTCAGGTGCTCCGTATTTCACTGCGGCTTCTGCCAGCACTCTTGCAGCTTCAGCACTGCACTGTTGTGCGGATGGATGGAAAGCAAAGATGATCGGGTTGCGAGTCTTAATGGAAATGAGCGCCTTAAACATCGTCGTAGAAGTCGGATTCGTAACCGGTGTGACACCCATTACTATGCCGACAGGCTCAGCAATTTTGACACAGTTGTCATAATCATTATCTTCAATAACACCAACCGTTTTAGCATATTTAATATGATTATGAATGTATTCCGTTGCAAAAATGTTTTTCGTAATTTTGTCTTCGTATACTCCACGGCCTGTTTCCTCTACTGCGAGCTTGGCAAGATGCATATGTTTGTCAAGACCAGCGAGCGCCATTTGTTGAACAACGATATCAATCTGTTCCTGATTCAGCGACATGAACGCTTCATGGGCTTTCTTCGCCCGTGTAATCAGTTGTTGAATGTGCGCTTCGACGTTTGTTGCTTCCTTCACTTCTACAGTTGGTTTCGCTTCTGCTTTTGCCATCATTCTCCGCCTCCAGTAAGGTTATATTTACCAAACACCGATCTCCGTTCTATTATACCTGTTATCTATCGGATGAGGGTGTTAGATCTAAAATTTATTATGTGAATCATTTCACAACTCAATCATAATACGAAGTTCGCTAAATGGCAAGTGATTTTTTTCACGTAATAAAATAATTTTAAAAATAACGTTTTTAACGTCGTTTACGAGCTGTTCCTCTTGTATAAAAATGCTTGCCTCACACCTGTTTAAAAGGTGGTTTGTTGTTGTACAATACAATGTAAACACCCGTAGCGGATCGATTAAATTTAGAAATTTCATACGTTTAATGGGCCTATTTATCGTTAACTTGCTGCTTCAAAATGAAAAATTTCACTATATATGCACAAAGTTCATCAATTGTTCTCACAAATTCATTTAAATTATAAATTAAATTGACAATAATCACTGGAACGTCCAATATATAAGTAACGTATTAAATAGTGAAACAAGTCACAAGGTTTCTATGAGGTAATTAACAGCTAATTCTAATATTATGAGCCAAGAGACCTACTGGAGGAGAACGGAGTGGAACATATGAGCGAACAATACGGAGACAATTCAAATATTACTTGTTTCTCGGATCAGAACCGAGAACGTATCCTTTCCATTGCAAAGGATCGCACGTACCCCGAAGGCTCTCACCTATTTTGGGAAGGCGACACGGCAGATAAGTTGTTTATGCTAAAGAGCGGGCGTGTCAAAGTAACCAAATCGACAGACGAAGGTAAAGAACTTATTTTATATATGTATCAGGCCGGAGATCTTGTCGGTCAAGTAGACCCCTTCCATAGTACAAAGCACAGCTTTACTGCTGAAGTCATTGAAGAAGGCGAAGTTGGCCTGATCGAGCAGCGTGATCTGGAGGTGCTTATTTGTCAGCACTGCGACTTCTCCATAGATTTTATGAAGTGGATGGGCATTCATCACCGCTTAACGCAGACGAAATTCCGCGATTTAATGATGTATGGCAAGCCAGGCGCATTATGCTCTACATTGATTCGGTTATCAAATACGTACGGAGAAGAGCTGGAGGATGGCGGGAAGCTTATTAATAAGAAGATTACCCATACAGACCTCTCCAATATGATCGGCGCAACTCGCGAAAGTGTAAACCGGATGCTGAGCGATCTGCGTAAAAAGGGCGTATTGGAATATGATAATGGTATGATCGTTATTCGCGAGTTGGAGCATCTGCAAGACGTATGTCATTGTGAGATGTGTCCGAAGGAAATTTGCCGTATTTAGAGATACCGGAAACAATTTGATTTATTCACCCTCCGCTGCTATACACCTCCTCCCTAGTTACGCATAATCGCGCTGCACAAGCTCACCTTGCAGCGCGATTTTTTTGCTTTTGTTTGCTCTCGTGCCATGCTTCAGCTTCGGATATAATACAAGCGGCAGCATCTCCGCATAACAAAAGCCTTGTCCTCACACAGCTTGTTCAACTGCTAAGGAGCAAGGCTACTTATGGGGTCTTGCTATCAATGTCAATCTCAATATGATCATTGGATTGGATCGGAAAAGTAAGCAACTTATCAGAATCAATAAGTTTGTTGTTTACCTTTATACGTGCAACGGTGTCTTTAGGCAGCGGCTTGTCACCGATCTGCTTAATCTCAGTACCGTTATCCGTCATTCTGATGTGTCCGAATTGCTCAAATATATCAGCCAGTGTACAGTTCTCCTGCCACGGAATCGCATACGTATTGGTTAAATGCGGCGCAAGCTTGCCGCCGTCTATGCTCAAGTCTATGCTTGGCGTCGGGACACTGCTCGTATCTACGTCATGCTCTTTCACGAAAATAAGAATCTTATCGTTGTTATTTAGCTCGGCAGACAAATCTGCTGCTGTGCGAAGTTCCGTGTCATTTAAATAAATTCCCCACGACATATTAGGGTCCAGGGATGCGTCACCAATTGAAGCGACACCAGAGCCGTCTTCCTTCAGCTTGATTGTGCCGGTTCCTTTAAGCGCTTCACTAACTTGCAAGCCATTATGCCATTCTATTTGCAACCGCTCTGATAAATTAGGGACATAAGTTCCACCTTCAATTTCGACTGACACAGCTGTGTCAGATACCACGGGAGCTGACTGCCTCATAAGTGGCTGTTCTTTCGGAACCGACGCACACCCCGCAATAAGCAGCAGCCCGATCACGAGAATAATCCCGAATCTGCCGATGCGTAATCGTTGATTGTTCATTCTGTCCACTCACTTTCTTGCATTCCTCTTCGACGGGCATCTACCTTATCCGTTATTATGCACGAATATACAACGATAAAAGTATCAAATCCGTAACAAAACGGAGATAACCGACCAAAATGTAAACAAAGTGTGGCTATCGGATGATAACTTAACCATTTGGAGCTAAATGACGATTTCCTGCATTATTTTCTTCAAATAGGTTCGTCTGGCTGCTAAAAAGTATATGAACTGCATCACAATGAATGCGCAAACAATGGTAGAAGCATACCCCATTATATTTTCTAGCAGCAAATTACTTAGCGTCTTCATGGCAAACATCGTATGGATGCTCCCCACCACACAAGGTAAAAAAAACACTAATCCAACCTGAACGTTTACGACACGACGAATCTCACTTAATGTTAAGCCGATACGAGTCAGAGAACGGAAATAGGCTTGATCTTCTTGCAAATCGCTAAATAACTTAAAGTATATAATGCTGCCGCTTGCAATAAAGAAGAGCAGACTAATAAATATACCAATAAAAAAGATAAGCGAAGTCGTCTGGCTAATTTCATTGCGTTCCTCGATTCGACTTGATACATGGTAAATAGAATCTGCTGCAAGCTGCTTTTTCAAGTTTTGGACTAAAGGAAGTGCTTCGTTGCCGTCTGTCCAATCTATGTTATAAATGATCCGTTTTTCTGCAACAGGTGCTGTGGATTGTAGCTGTTTCATTACGTCGTCTGGGACCACCAACAACAAGTCAGCCGTATACGAAGGTGACATTACAACCTGCTCTATTCGTTCAATCACCTTGGCCGTATAAGATTGTGACACGCCTTCAACCCTGATCGTCACTTTATCGAGCGCAACCGCTTTTTGATAGGAAGAATCTATATATTTGATATACTCACTTTGATCAATCCAGTAAACGCCTGCCGTGATCGGTTTCACTTTTGCAAACTGCTTATTCGCTGCAATCTCGTTGTACTTGGAAACACTAATTGCCGCAGCACCCTTGTTAAAGCTGTACACATCTTTTACATACGCCTGCACGATAGGGGTTGTAATTGCGGCCGTAATCTGATGACCGTGGCTTTCTACCGTTTCTTTGACTTTATTCATCGCCAAAGGACGGCCCTCTCCATCTCTTTGCAGTACCGAAAATTGAAACGGATTAAACGCTTCTGCTTTAATTTGCAGCCCTTTATCCACAACAAAAAACGTAGCTGAAGCTGTCAGCACAACCGCGCTTAATAACGTAATCGTATACAACACACGAGCGTTGTCCCGAATTCGATAGCTTGCTTGGGTCACGTTTAACAAGTTTGTACCGGAATACAAATACCGTTTGTTATAAGAAAGCAGCTTTACAATCGCCGTACTGCCTTGCGTATACAAGAAATAGGTCCCAATAAACGTTAAGCCAATCGTCGGGAAAAAGTTGGCCGCAATATTAAGCAAATCGGTGTTATAGGCCATATAATAACCCGTTCCAATCAAGACAAGCGAGGCGACAAACAACATCCAAGAAAATCTGGGTGGCTTTCTGGTCTGCTTTTCAGCTTTTATAAGTTGAATAATTTGAAGCTTGCCTACCTTGCGTAAGGAGAACAGTGTAATCAGCGTAAACAACACTAGATAAGCAATGATCGTAATTTGAACCGATGATAATGAGATGTAAAAAGGCAGCGGTGTATCAATTCGCAGCAACCGAGACAGAACCATAAGAAAAAGCTTTAACGTGACTGCTCCGGCGGCTATGCCACATGCAATTGCAAGCAATGAAATGATCATATTTTCGTAGATAACCATTCTTCTCATCTGCCACTTGGTCATCCCGAACAATGTAAACAGTCCAAATTCCTTCTTACGGGAACGTAAAAAGGCTGAGCTGGAATACAACACAAAGAAAAACGAGAACATCATAATCATGAACTGACTCATAACGATAAGGCCGCTAATCAATTCTCCACCACTCACCTTACCACTTACAATATCGGGATGATAGATGAAAGAGGAGTACAAGAAAAATACAGTTACTGAAAATACACAGCTTAAAAAATAGGCTGCATAACGGTGCCAGCTCTGTCGAATGTTACTGAAAGCGAGCCGTCGGAATGTCATCAAAATTGCCTCCCAGTAAACTTAAAGTATCCAGTATTTGCTGAAAAAAGGTTTGGCGATTCGTGCCGCGCCGAATTTCTGTAAACAGCTTGCCATCTTTAATAAACAAAATTCGCTTGCAGAAACTAGCGGCAAACGGATCATGTGTAACGATTAAGATCGTGCGGTGCAAATTCTCGTTGAGATCCTGCAAAGCCTTCATTACATCTTTTGCAGCCTTGGAATCCAAATTACCTGTCAATTCATCAGCTAACAACAGGCTCGGCTGATGGATAACTGCTCGTGCGATAGCCGTACGCTGTTTCTGTCCACCAGAAATTTCATAAGGGCGTCTATCCAAAATATGATCGATACCTAGCCATTTGACGGTACTTTCGAGCCTTGCTTCGATCTCTTTGATCGGCAGTCGGTCCAAAGCAAGCGGCAGTATAATATTTTCCTTAATCGTTAACGTGTCAATCAAATTAAAGTCTTGAAATACAAATCCGAGTTCATGTCTGCGAAATTTGGCAATTTTGCGATTGTTTAATTTGTATGGATTTGTACCGTTAATAAATATATGGCCTGATGTTGGCTTGTCTATTGTGGCTAGCAAGTTCAGCAAGGTCGTTTTCCCGCTACCGGAAGGTCCCATAATGCCAACAAACTCCCCTGCTTCCACTTGTAAATGTATATCCTGCAACGCTGTATAGGTCATTTTTCCGCGTGTGCCATATACTTTCGTGATCTGTTCTGCACGCAGCAATGGTTCCATGTCGTACCCTCCAATAATGTAGAGCTGAATCTAATTTGTTTAACACGATTAAAAAAGAAAAAAGGCTGCTTCACCTTTTTATTATATCCATACTACATATAAAAAAGGAAAAACGTCTTTCCGCCAGTTCAAGCAGACAAGACGCTCTTAGATGTACTTTCCTTATCCATAGCAGTTATCCATTCGGCATTTATCCGTCAAGATGGACCGCTGTCATCTCTCACTGTACCCGTCCTACAAATGGGGATATGACCCTCATTCGATAGCAGCTATATTACATCACGCTGCAAGCTATCAGATGCAAACCGAATCGTAAACGTTGTGCCTGCTTGAATCTTGGAAGTCACCGTTATCGTATGTCCTAGGCGAGCACAAACCTGTTTCACCAAATAAAGCCCCATCCCAGTTGCATCCCCTTCTTTGCGGCCATTCTCACCTGTAAAGAAAGGATCAAATACACGTGCAACATCGTGTTCTGCAATTCCAATTCCTTCATCCTTCACGTGCAGCAATATGCCGTATGACGCTTGCTCAATCTCAAACTGTAAAGTTTTCGTTCCGGGTTTGTCTTTTGAATACTTGATCGCATTGGTCACTAACTGCGTAATAATAAATTGCAGCCACTTCTCATCACTCTCTACTTGTACGTCTTCTCCACTAATTTTAGGGAAAATCTGATGGCGAATGAGCGATTTCTTATTCTGGTTAATAACTTGACGAATCGTATGATGAATGGAGATACGCGATACGTGAAGGTCAAGTTCGAACTTCTCCAACCGGGCCGTCGTCAGCATCATTTCCAAACCTCGAGCAAGCCGCTCCACTTCCTCATTTACATTTTGCAGCAAATCTTCCGTTTCAATAATATTCATCGCGGTTGGTGGCTGCTGCGTTAACAAGTGCAGTACGGAGACAGGCGTTTTCATATGATGGACCCATTGATTCGTAAAGTGCATATGCTGCTCACGCTGTTGTCTCATCACAAGCAGTTCATTCATAAAAGAGCTGTACTGCCGATTGATCAGTTCATGCATCAGCTTCTGTTCTTCGGTAACCGGATTTTGCATACAAAGGGTAAAGTCGCTGTCTGACGTATTATCCCAAGCATTGTGCAGCTCCTTATACCAATCACGCTGCCTTAAATAATCATAAACAATGCCTAGTGTTAAAATAATGACACCAAGGACAAACACATACATAAGACTGGGACTTCGAATATATTGACGCCCGATATTCAAGTCAAGGTATATGACGAACAATGACATCAGCAAAGCAAGCAGCCATGCCAAAATCAAAATGGAACGATCTTTCGCGTACTTCCACAAGGTCATGAAGGAGCACCGTCTTCAGTCCAAGTCTGAAGCAGTCGATATCCTTGGCCCCGCACCGTTTCAATGGCTTTCATCACACCGATTTCTTCCATCTTTTTGCGTACACGAGTGACATTTACAGTTAGTGTGTTATCATCTACAAAATCAACGTCATCCCAAAGCGTCTCCAACAACGTTTCGCGAGAAACAATATGGTCAACACGCTCCATCAAGCTGCCAAGCAGCAGTGCTTCATTTTTTGTCAGATCCACACGCTTGCCCTGCCACTCCAATATATTTTTGGATCGGTGCAAAGATAGACCGTGGACAACAATCTCTTCACCGTTGCCAGAACCATTGGCCGCATACTCTCCGTACGAACGACGAAGTACACCCTTAACCTTTGCAAGCAGCACATCAAGATGGAATGGCTTCGTAATAAAATCATCGCCGCCGTTCTCAATGGCCATCACCTGGTCCATCTCACCTGTGCGCGCAGACACAAAAATGATAGGTGCATTTGTTACTGACCGGAACTGCCGACACCAATAAAACCCATCATAGGATGGCAAATGGATGTCTAACAAAATAAGATCTGGTTCAAACTTGACGACCTCTTCCTTTAACAGTTTAAAGTTGGTAGGTCTGTTTACTTCGTAATCATATTTTTCAAGTGACGACTGCAAAATGGATGCAATCTTGTCATCGTCTTCTACAATAAGAATGCGGTACATAAGGTATTCCCCCGTTAATATGTTCATATAGTCTTATTAAATTCAGGTCTTTATGCTTTCCCATCATAGCATAATCTACGTTGCACATTCCATACAGAGCTACCGTGGAAGAAAGGGAGGAAGTGGGACGTTTGCTTGGCAGCAGCATTCCATCTGCTGCTTAAAAAGCAAAGGGCACCTTCCGTACCGACTCAAGCTCGGTGTATCGGAAGGTGCCCTTTTCAGCTTACCTAATATCCTATTATTTTATAACTTAAATCCGATCATCAACTTAAAAGAAATCGCGGAAACAGTACATTATTTTCAAGATGCACATGTTCAAACGTCATCGCTTCCAACTCTTCCAGTCGTGTGTACGTTATTCGATAAGTTGTGCACGCATGCTCAGGGACGGTAAATTCGGACGTAACTTCCCTTATTTGTCTCAACAGCTCCCCTGCTGCGGTATGCTCTGCTTCCAATTTAGCGATCGCTGCTGCCACATGGGCAAACTCTTTGTTCTCATGTGCCATTTCTTCGGCCCGAATGAGTGCCGGAAATTGTTCAGCTTCTTCGTCAGCGGTATGACTTTCAAGCTCTGTTCGAAGCGCCCCAAACAATCGGTACAGTTCCTGCAAATGTGGTTGTTCTGCCCCGTGTACCTGATATACACGTGCCACGTTAGCTGCAATCATAGGCAGCTGTTCTACCAAATAACGATGATGCTTGTTGACGATATAATCAATTAAGGATCTGGAGGACATGTATTTCCAATCCATCCCTGTGTGGAGGGCAGGTGCCTCGTCATACTGTATCTGCAATTGCGCAATAATCGAGGCAGGGTCCAATTGACGTGAAGCTGCTGCCTCAGCTAGCGGGCGATTGCCCCCGCAGCAAAAGTCGATTTTTAACTTTTTAAACATATCACTAGCCGCAGGATACGCAAGCACGATGTCCCGCACCATCATTTGATCATGGAATTTCATAAAAATAGCCTCCTATCGCACTGTTCCTCTAATGTATCTCGTGAAATATCTCACAGATTCAGAATAGAACAATCCGCAGGAGGCCATAGTGATTGTACGCACTTATGATGTGACCAATTCACGAAGGCTAAGTTACTTCAAGTTTGGTTCACCAAAAGCCAACAGAACACCGCCTTCACCGGCGTATGTACCGATTACGGGTCCCATATTAACAAAAAGCACATTTTCAAATGGATATTTCTCTAACAGGGCATTGAGAAATTCCTTTGCGCGCTCTTCACAGTTCGAATGAGCCAACGCGATCCAATTGCGATCAGCATGATGCCATGCCTCACCAACCTTCTCAATCATTCGCTTGAGCACCCGCTGCGTTCCGCGAATCTTCTCCATCGTCTCAATAACTCCGTCTTCATTAGCTCTCATTAATACTTTAATGTTCAGCATAGAGGCAACAGTGCCTTTAAGACGATTCAGGCGACCACCACGAATCGCATTCTCTAATGTATCCAACGTAAAATAAGTCCTTGTCTGCTGTACACACTGCTTAATTGCTTCGTTCAGGTCAGTCAAGCTCTTGCCAGCCTTCGCCATAAGCGCCGCACGGACAGCCAACAACCCTAATCCCATTGAAGCCGTCTTGGTATCGATGACCTCTACTTTGTTCGTATGCCCGTCTTCTTCATACATTGTCTTTGCCATAACAGCATGGTTATACGTACTGCTTAATTGTGAAGTTAAGCACAAAACCAAAATATCTTTGTCAGCATCCAATGATTTGTACATATTATAAAAGTCACCAGGCGATGGGCTTGAAGTCTTAGGTAATTCTTCCTCATTACGCATACGTTCATAAAATGCTTCCGAATCCATGTCTGAAGTATGAATATCCTGCCCAAAGCGAACGTAAAGCGGGACCACATTAATTCCGAATTGTTTGGCGATCTCTGGAGTCAAATCGGAGCTTCCGTCTGTGATGATATGAATGGTCATGTCATTCTCCTGTCTATCTTATTGTTGACTACACCGTCTCTGTCCGTTCTATTATACGGAGCATGTATCCCATTGACAACGGCTAAAAGAAGGCAGACCGAGCTTATTCGACAATAATGTGACATAAGTATGATGAAAACGTCAAAATATAGCCATTCAATACCTATATAAGCATCGTACCCACTACAATCGATACCCCGATAATTATTGAACGCAGCAATTGTGCGACAGCCATATTCCCCTTCTCAATTTCCTCGCATACGCGAAATTGAGGTAATAACAAATCCACAAGCACATATAACAGACATAAAATAACAATCCCGATGGCCGACCATAACAGCATCATGAGCCAAGAACTTGTACTAAAGGAAACCATCGCAACGATAATACATAAACCTAACAGTTTACTCCCCATATACATGCCTGCTGCTTCATTTCCTTTACGAATTTCCTGCTGATCGTTAAACTTTGTTAATTTGCTGAACACAAATGCACCGACAAGTAAAATCACTGCAATGACTGCGATGCCAATGCCAACGTGTCCTAAATCTACTAATAATGACTTCAACTTGACTCCCCCTCATCTATCTGTTCCTTATTTATCGTCCAATGGACATCGTGCTGGATGGCAGCTGGACAAAATCTAGCCAGATCACCCGTTATGCGTCCGCCAACTCTTGGCAGCAATCCACCGTATGTCCCGCCAGGCACATATACCCCCGTTAACAAATAACCGCTCAACTGGTTTCCCGTCGACGCCATATGTACGGCCTCCATCGGCACATATGCTTGATAAATTTTGGGCTGAGCTGCGTAATAGCGCTGGTCATCAGCATCCTCCATGTCAGCTTCTGATGGAATAAAGGGCTGCTTCTCCTTCTCTTTTGTTACAGGTTCGTTCATACCTTCCTCGCATACGCCATTTGTATCATATATTGTGGTGCCTTTCCCTTCTCTGCCCCAGATGCTCTTCGCTACATAGGGACGGCCTGTAGCTTTAAATGGCTCTGGGTTCAAATAAGTTGGCGGAATATATCGTTTAATTATTTCCCGCTCCCCTGATGTCAAAATAGGGGCGGACATCGTGCTGCTTAATTCGTCGTGATGCTCATGAATTGCCCAAATGAGCGCCATCATCGCTTTACTTTGAAGTAGAATTGACTGCAACGGGTTTAGAATAGCGAGTAGCTTGCTGGCGCTAAGCGCTAGTACTGCCCTCCCTATGGGAAATCCGTCCTCGGACTCATCCGTCATTAAATATTCTAGTGGATATAACCTGTACCATATCCCTACTTTATGGTTATTCGCATATAAGCCTTCACCTGGCACGACACGTAGATCTTCGAGTGCACAAAATTCCGCTTCCCACCCCGCTTGTTGTACAAGCTTTAGCAGATACAGCGTGTTTGCCCTGTCCTCTGCATGATCTCGATAAGCACTAAATACAATCGTTCCCGAATAACCTTGCTCCCTATAATACTGAAGCATCTTCACCAACGTATGCTGCAATTGGCTGGATAACGTATCGGATGGATTCAACAGCCGCTGCTTCTCCCCCTTGCGTTCCCACAGCATATTGCTTTCATGAATAAATTGTTCAGCCAAATAAGCAGCTTCAGGAATACCAGTAGGTGTATCGGCATTGTTCTCGATACATTTCCAGCCTTGCGGGCCTTTTATCCAATCCTGCCTGCTAATTCCACTAATCGGCTCGGCTTGCCTGGCGGCTTCCACCAGTTGTGCCGGTATTCCAAGCTGCTGCACGAGTGTTATATCAGGCAATTCATGCTGCACAAAACGCAGTACCCGTTCGAACACCTGATGAACATGTTCAGATGCTTGACGCAGCTCCATAACCTCCGTCTTGTCATAGAGGATCGCCTCTGTCATACAGTAAGGCTCATTATGCATCCAAACATAAGGAACTACGCGCAGTCTTTCATCTGTAAATGCCGCTCGCTCTTCAAGCGGGAGCTTTAGAGAGTGGCGAATACGGTTCACTTGTTGTTCCATTGTAATTATCCTCCGCTGGAATGACCGCTGCTGCCAATACCTGAATAAGAGGAATGACTGCTTTTATAACTGTTATAAAAAGCAGTGCCTGATTTGGCAGAGCTCTTTTTGGACGAGTACCCTCGAGTATGATACCAACTAGAATGATTACTGCTGCCATCATCGTCGCAGCTCCAGTTACCATTAGTCGCCTGCCGCTCATAGACACATTCATCGTAAGCGCTCGGGTTGTTGTCACCACATGCCGTTGTTGCTAATGGCATGCAGACCATTAATGCATAAGCAAGCCGCTTCTTCATTGGTGCGATGCGCTCATTTGAATCTGTCATCCCATTTTGTTCCGACAGCTTAACTTCGATATTCATTTGATCTCCCCGTTTCTCTTCCTCATCACAACTGCCTTTCTCCTTATTTCAATTGCTCTACAAACAGCAGCAGCTTATTTCGATCTGCATCAAGCACTGTCATTAACATTTCTACCTCCATACCTCGCCAATACGTATAGTGATCCAACAGTACAAATGCGGCTTGGAGCGGATCTGAAGGCCGTTCTGTACCTGCATCCTGAAACGTGTTTTGATCACGATCATATACGTACCAGACCATTTCAAACGGATCAGCCACATCACATGCTGTCTGAAAAATAGTATGCTTTACCGCGTTTGTTCTATCATTTGGCAGCTGGCCTCTGAATTCACGAACATATATAGTAGCTTGACCGTATTGATCTGTCTCATGAGACGTATGCTCCCACAATCGGTTTCTGAGCACCGTTGCATCTGCAAGCTTGCAAATAAACAAATAATTTCGCGACACACTCCAGTTAGACAACTCGCCTCGCTCCAGTTGTGCTTCTTCATCCCATTCTATATAACGGAGAGCCAACTTTGACGAATCCACCCTAACCATCTCCTTTATACTTCCTTATTGTTTAGGACATAACGAAACATATATACGAACAAAAAGGTCCATCGTTGCTCAATCGCAGTAAATAATTTTATAATGTGTAGAAATACCTATAGTAGACCGTTGATCAACTAACAAGGAGACCTACATGCAGCAACTTTTACAGTTCTCGAAAGAACAATGTCCTTTCCAATATCGAAGTCAAATTGTCGAGCTTATGCGTCAAGAATGGCCAGCCGCTTTTGACGGGAGAGATGACGATATGGAGTGGGTTCATCAAGTGGACACTAACCCCACCTCATTTTTGCTCATCGAAAATGAAATCGTCATCAGTTACCTCGCTGTCCCTTGGAAACAAGTTATGCATGGAGGGGAACGATATAAAGCATTTGCGCTTAGCGAAGTCGTAACAAATCCTATTTATCGTAATCAAGGCTACGGCCTGCGGCTCATCAAGGAAGCGATGTCATTTATACGACATCACCAGCCAGACATCAGCATTTTTACATGCAAGCCAGAGCTGATTCATTTTTATTCACAAGGCGGCTGGAGCTTCATAAAAGGGACTCATCTGATTGGCGGCACACGCCATAAACCTTTGCGCAGTGATCTATTAGGGCTGTGCACGATGATAAATCTTTTCTCAGACAAAGCTCGTCGAAATCAGTCCGACTTTAAAGACGCTGACATTTACTTAGAGCTTGGGGAACAGCTGCTGTGGTAATGTCAAGCTTCCCGCACTAGCGTTACTGCTTCGTTTGCGCATACTTGGCGTGATCTCCCCCACACGCGAAAAAAGCCTGCCATCAGTTAATCTGACGACAGGCTTTTATCTTGTCCATTTCGATGCACTAGGGCAAGCCTTATGACATCATGGTCTTCGTAACAGGTTCCATTCAACACGTTAATGACGTGAATGTCGGTTACAAAGATAAATTCATGTTAACCATTCACCGGGTTGCTCACATTGGAATCAGATTCATCGCAGCATTCATATGATGCAGCAGGTAGATTATCTACCCATGACTCCGCCCAAGTCTGGATCGCTTCCATGACAGGCTGTAGAGCAAGTCCCTTGTCAGTTAAGGCGTATTCAATACGTACAGGAGTCTCCGGATATACATTGCGGGTGACGATTCCAGAAAATTCCAGATCCTTCATCCGCTCGCTAAGCATCTTGTCACTCATCGTTGGAATGAGAGAGGAGATATCCTTGAAGCGCTTAGGTCCACTTAACAGGCCCTGAATAAGCAGGCCGTTCCAACGCTTTCCTAATATACAAAATGCAGCTTCAAATCGCGGACACATTCCCGAGTGGTCATTATCCATTCGTTATCCCTCCTTTACAACTTACAAAATGTAAGTATATAGATTTTACCATATCCCTTCTAAAAAAGAAACCGTCTTCGTTATGTTCATTTCATTTTTGATATTTACCGTTATTACCGCTAAAATAGATCGTATACGTACCTTATATAAAGGAGTCGAGCCAATTGAACTCATCCCCCTATTCATCATCTCAGAACGCCGATCCATCCCGCTCCACACGGCGACGTCCACGTATTACGGTTATTGGCAGCTTAAATATGGATCTGGTTACAGTTACCGATATCATTCCACAGGCAGGTGAAACTGTACAAGGTCTGAAATTTGGTACATTTTGTGGAGGAAAAGGAGCCAATCAAGCGGTAGCCGCGGCCCGTTTAGGAGCAGAAGTGCACATGATTGGCTGTGTAGGTAATGACAGCTTTGGCGCAGAGATGCTCCGTAATTTACAACGTGAGGGCATCAATTGTGAAGGAGTGTCCGCCATTTCCAATGTATCTTCTGGCATTGCTGCCATTACTATTGCCGATGGCGACAACCGGATTATAGTCGTACCCGGTGCAAATGAGGCTGTGACGAATGAGCTTGTCACTCAGCACAGCAGCCTGATTGCTGAATCCGACCTCGTCGTACTGCAATTGGAAATTCCTTTGGAATCTGTACGTACCGCCATTGACATAGCTAATCGGCATCATATACCTGTTATGCTCAATCCTGCACCAGCCGTGCAATTGGACCCACCCCTCCTAGATAAAATTAGCTGGGTGACCCCAAATGAGCACGAACTGGAACTAATGCTGGGCGCACCCGCAACTGTGCAAACGCAATTAGATAAGGATCAATCCACATTATCAGAGGACCAATTCGTACACACAGATGACCTCTACTATGGGATGCTGCAACAATTACCTGGAAAAGTCATTATGACTAAAGGAAGTGAAGGCGCTTACTGGTGCAGCGCAGACGGGACAGTATATCATAGTCCAGGTCGCAAAGTAGAGGTAGCCGATACGACGGGCGCTGGTGATACTTTTAACGGCGCACTGGCTGTTGCATTGGCGGAGAAACGGTCTACTGATCAAGCAATCGCTTGGGCGGTAGCAGCAGGCGCATTATCGGTGACTCGCTTTGGTGCACAGAGTGGGATGCCCACACGCGAGCAGTTAGACAACTGGTTAACGTCCAATACATCAGAATAACCTGCTTTTTCAAGTCATAATTTAGCTTAATTTTAGACTCATTCTGACGATTTTAGCACAATTCCGATAGAATGAGTCTATTTATTTCCAAATGATCCCTAGAAAACTCTTGCCCTTGCGCTACCGATAGAATAAAATAAAATCGGTATAACTTTTTTCAGCATCTATCCCACTAACGGCAGGAGAAGAGGCAATGGCTACTATTTATGATATTGCGAGGCTGGCTAACGTATCGGCGATGACAGTATCACGAGTCATTAACAACACGGGAAGAGTCAGCGAGAAAACAAGAGTCAAAGTAAAGCAAGTAATGGAAGAGATGCATTACATCCCCAATTCCGTGGCAAGATGTCTTGTCACACAGGAAAGTAAAGTGTTATCCCTCCTCATTACCGATATTACCAACCCCTTCTTTACAACGATAGCTCGCGGCGCTGAAGATGCTGCACTCAAGCATGGCTATCGACTCATGTTCGGCAACAGCGACGAGAACCTACTCAAAGAACGTCAATATGTAGAAATGATCCTTTCCATGCGGGTAGACGGTGTCCTATTTGCGCCAAGCAATGATATGTCTTTTGATCATCTGCAATGGCTAGAACGTCAAAACGTTCCCTTTGTTCTGCTTGATCGGGAAGTTCCAGGTATCGTATGCGATACTGTTCTTGGAGACAGCCGCGCAGGAGCAAAGCAGCTCGTACGCGAAATGATTCGTCAAGGACACACTCGAATTGGACTAGTTAACGGTTTGGAACATGTATCCACAGCTCGCGAGCGTCGCGCAGGCTATGAAGACGCCCTTCGTGAAGCAGGACTTCCCATTGACGAGAAACATATCGTTACAGCGAGCTATATTAAGGACAAGCAAGATCTTATTCTTAATGAATGGTTCGAACGTGCACCTGAAGAACGCCCCACTGCTATATTTGCTGCAAACAATATGCTTGCGTTAACTGTATTCCGTGAAGCGCGCGAACGCGGGCTGCGAGTACCCGAAGATATGTCCATTGCTTGCTTCGACGACCTCGGCACGGTAGAGAACATGAATTCTTTCTATTCTGTCGCCTCCCAACCGGCTTACGATTTCGGCCAGATCGGCATTCAGCTTTTGCTAGACCGTATCCGCAACCGGAATCAAGCACCGAAACTAGTCAAGCTCCCATGCGAGATCAAACACGGCGGCTCAGTCATTCCTTACGAGCCTACTCCTGTAGCGGCCAGCTCCATGTAAGGGTACGGGGTGATACGTGACATTACCCTCATCATGATGATCACCCTGTATGCATCGAACGGCCTCCGCAGAGCTCCCCTCGAGCATGTAAGCAGCATTTATTCGAGTACATTCAACTATTCCACATTTATCCGAACCTATTTCCGTGTCTATTCGTATTTTCGGTAATCGCTATTATCTGATCAATTGAGTAGAGTGCTGTTCCTAATACACAAAGCTATCGCTTGCAAAAAAAAGCCCCATGTGACGTCGCAGACAGGATCGATCGCCAAATGGGCCTATGAGGGAATGGGAATGTTTATATCAGCTTTCTCCTTTGAAACGGTGCTTCTATCGGCAGTGATAAAGAAAGTGATATAAACTTCCTGATGGGATGGATAATAAAGCAATGAGCGTAATGGATGCTCATGACATTAGTAGTTGGTAATGGACAATCTCCAGCAATCATCCATTCCGTGGAAACCCCTGCCTGAGTACCAGTGTACATGTCGTCTGCATCCAACGCCATTGCTTCTGCTTACAGCTTGCTTACAATGTTGTAAGTCATCTTGTATAAGCAGGAGCTACCCTTTTACAGCTCCTGCTGCCATCCCTTTCATCACCTGTTCCTGGAACATCAGATATACGATTATCGTTGGCAATGAGGCCATCGCTAAAGCGGCCATCGTAAGCCGGAAATCGGTTGAGTAACCTGTTGCAAACACGGACAAGCTTAGTGGAAGCGTCTTCAAATTCGGATCATTAATAAACACAAGCGCAAATGCGAAGTCGTTCCAGAAACGCAGGAAGCCTAGAATAGCAACTGTTGATAGTGCTGGCAGCGTGACAGGCAATATAATTCGGGTAAAGATGCCCGTATACCCTGAACCATCTACCAATGCTGCCTCTTCCATTTCTTTAGGTATATTGGTTAGATAAGCAAGGACGATAAAGACAGCAATCGGAAGCTCAAAGGCAGTATAAGGCAGCACAAGTGCTGCATGTGTGTCCAACAATCCTATCTTATTCATCATAATAAACAAAGGAACAAGGGTGCTATGAACAGGAATAAGCATGCCTAGCAGGAGCATTCCCGTTAACAGACGCTTTCCGCGAAACGTAAATCTGGACAAAATATACGCCGTCAAAGCACCTAACAGCAAAGTTAATACTAACGCAAGAAACGTAACCCACAAAGAATTCAATGCTGCTTTTCCCATACCAGATACTTCCCATGCGCGTACAAAGTTGTCCCAATTCCAGGAAGTTGGCAATGAAAAAGGACTCGCATAAAATTCTGCATTTGTCTTAAATGCACTCATGTACATCCAAAACAGCGGATACAACGTTAATAGTGCGTACACACCAAGTACAGTATTTCGCAAATATTGCTTCCATCTAGGCACGCCGTGCTGCTTGACACGAACTGATCTATGTCTACGGGTTGCAGTAGTCATGTTTACGGGATCCACTCCTCTCCGTTGTATGTTCACGCTGCATCAGGTTTGGTTACGGCGGCGCATAAGCAATTGCGACCCGGCAATCAGAATTAAACTTATTATAATTATAAGGGTCGATACCGCGCTGCCGTACCCGTAACGGAACACATTAAATGTACTATTGTACATATAAGAAGCCAGAAGCTCCGTTGCGTGGGCTGGTCCGCCATTTGTCATGACGTAGATCAGATCAAACGCCTTCAGACTGCCTGAAATACACAGCACAATAGTTACCTTGATCGTATCCCATATCATAGGCAGCGTAACGGAGATCAACTTCCGTGTTCCTGAGGCACCATCCATAGCGGCTGCATCGTCCATCTCACTTGGTATGCTGCTTAGAGCCGCAAGGAACATAATAAGATAAGGACCGATAAAGTTCCATATAATTGGGATTGCGATCATCCACATTGCAATTGCAGGGTCAGACAACCACGCTTTTTTCCATTCGCCTAAGCCAACCATGTCTAGCAAACCGTTCAGAAGTCCAATTTGCGGATGATAAATCGTGCTCCAGATGATTCCGATGACGACTGAGGAGAGTACCATCGGCATAAATACGGATGCGCGCACAAAGCGTTGGAACCATGTCCCTTTACGCAGCAACAACGCCAGCAGCAATGCAATCGGAACTTGGCCAAATACCGAGGCAACAACAACGATCAGATTGTTTTTTAACGATAACCAGAAGATGTCATCACCGAGCGCCTCCGTAAAATTGCCGAAGCCCATAAAACGAGCTTCACCGATACCTTTCCAATCGAAAAAACCGTAGTATGCCGACCAGAACACAGGCACAATAACAAACACCGTATAAATAATGATCGACGGAAGAAGACCGAACGTGACAAAGGCACGCTTGGCAGTAAACGTTCGCATCATGATCCTCCCTTCTCAAAGACGAGACGCTATGCCCGCTCTATGCTTATGCTTCGTCAAGCAGCAGGGCATAGCTATCGTCTAAGCAGAATAACGTTGTCCGCTCTCCATCAGCCTTACTTTTGAATGGACTTGGCCTGCGCATCCTGTATTTTCTGTGCAATATCTTGTGGTTTGCCACCCATTAGAAGCTCCTGTAGTCCGTTGTTAACTGCGTCAGCTCCTGCACTAGTTAAAATGGCATCATATACAGGCGTCCGTTGTACTGAATTCATCAGCTTATACACCTTGGCAAATAACGAGGATACTTTGCTTTCATCCAATTCAACTTTGTAACTAACCAGTTGGTTCGCTTCCAATGTGCGTTTTTGCGCGTCTGGTCCCGACATGGCCAAGATCAATTCATGCGCCGCTTCTTTTTTCTTACCTTCTACCTTCTTGCTTAAACCAAGACCTACTCCGACTACACCAGAAGTTGTGTTGGGGTCCCCTTTGCCACCAGGAACAGACGGCAGAACCGTTGCACCCATTTGATCCAGCACTTCCTTAGAAGCATTAGCAGATAAATTCGTTAAAGCCCAGCCACCATCGATCATCATCGCGGCTTGACCTTGTGCAAACATCATTTCCATCTGTGTATTATCAATACTGTTAAAACCTTCTTGGAAAGCACCCGCCTGCTGCAATTGTTGCAGCAATTCCAGTGCCTTAACAAATTCAGGATCTGTAAATTTAGCACCGTCCTGCGCAGCAGCCTTTAGGAACCATTCGCTTCCCGTCACACGATCACCAAGCGATGAGATGATGCTTGATTGCGCCAACCAGGCCGCTTTATTACCAAGCGCAATAGGCGTTACCTTGTTTGACTTCAAGCTTTCGACTGCCTTAATCAGCTCATCCCATGTCTTTGGTACTTGCAATTGGTATTTATCAAAAATGGCTTGGTTGTAATATAAAATTGACGTCGGCGACAAGCCCATCGGCGCACTGTAAATTTGGTTGTCTATCGTAAAGCCGTCAAACGAGCCTGGTAAGAAGCCACTTTTCCATTCTGATTTGCTGTCAAGCAATTCATTAATCGGCTGTAGTAAATCACCACCCTGGAACTCTTTTGTCATCGTTCCTGGCCACATCAGAAATACATCCGGCATTTCGTTTGCCGCAGCTACTGTTTTTAGTCGTGCTTTGTAACCGTCTGGCGGTATCGCCTGAATATTAAGATCTATATTCGGATGGTCATTCTTAAATTTGTCCACAATCTCACGCATCGTTCTTGCCCGAAGATCATCCCCTGTAAAGTTATGCCACAAGGAAAGTGCTACTTTCTCTTCCTTCCCCGTTCCACCATCACTTGTTCCCTTTCCTGTATTCTGACTTCCTGAACAAGCAGTAAATACAGATACAGCCACCATCATAACCAATACGAGCAGCAATGATTTGCGCATGAGAACCCCTCCTGATCTCATTATGTAATGTTCCGTTTTCATGTAACTGTGGAACTAACCTTAGTATAAGTAAGCGTTTACTAAGAGCGTGAGGGAAAATCTTCAGCTTATAGCGGGAACTTATTCAGATTTTTCCTCCCCTATATTCAGTTGGTGTGCATCCCGTATGCTTCTTAAACAACTGCGAGAAATATTTTACGTCCTCGTAGCCAACACTTCGTCCTATATCCGCAACTTTAGCTCCTGATTCCTTTAGCAGCGTACCGGCCCGCTCCATTCGTGCCTGAGTGACAAACTCAATGTAGTTCATGCCCGTCTCTGCTTTGAAGCGTTCACTTAGATGATGCGGATGAATATGAACCTCCCTCGCCACATGCTGTAGCGTCAAGCTTCCATCCGCATGTTCCCGAATATAATGCATAGCTCTTGTTACGATAGAACCTGCCTTCTGATCGGCCAAATCGCGGTAGTATTGTAATACTTCTTGCAATTGAATAAAAATAGCCCGCTCCCACTGCATGCGGTCAGCTCCAGCTGCTGACACCAAGGCATCAGCCCGCCATATGATTGGTTGCAAGGTGTCCGACAATGAATCCGCATATTTCTCCAGCCATCTTCTAGTCCCCGTAACGATGGAGTGAATATAGGCCATTACCGACTCCGGCGTCGCCCGAGGTTCATTCAACAACTGACTTATATGCATCGTTACCCACTTGCGCAACAGGTCAGGATTTCCACCCTTGATGCATTGCACACACCCCGCCTCATCTTCCGCACTAATTAGTACAGGGTAACCATCCCGTTGTTCAGTCTCATGAATATGTATGACGCGCTTGTTAGCAGACACAAGTCTAAAATCAGCAGCACGCTGCGCCTCTTGTGATGAAATAGGGACACGAGTCGGATACAAGCTCGCACTGCCTACGCCCGCAAATAAACGACATTTCAAGTGCTGTTCCACACGCTTGCAAATAGACTCCCAGTCCAGTCCCCAACTACGCTGCACCTCATAACAAACAACAATAAGCCGGCTCTCAGCACGCAGCACTGCACAGCACAAATCTTCCTTCAGCATGTTCTCAACTGCAAACAACAACAATTGCTCCTGTCCGCTGTCCCAACCATCCGCTCGGAGTACCGCCACCTCATAAGAAGGAAGTAACCCCCGCAGCGTTTCTTCCTTATACTCATTAATCATTTCCCCGGAAATACCTTGCTTTTGTTCTTTTCCTTTAAGCAGTGTGGCAGCTGCCAATTCCGCCTCTTGTGAAGATAACGTACCATTCAGCCACATGCGCAGCAGTTGGTCACGATAAGATGCTTCTTTCTTCGCTTGTTCTGCTAACTGCTGCCGCCGAACCAAAATGCGCTCCTTTGCCAGCAGTGCTGCGCGTATAATATCATCGGGTCGACTTGTTTTCAGCAAATAATCGCTAACGCCCTCTCTTAAAGCCTGTTGTGCATAACTAAAATTATCGTAGCCTGTATACACGATCGTTTGCGTGTCTGGACTTTTAGATCGGATAAATGCAGCAAGTGTTAAACCGTCCAGTCCATTCATACGAATATCGGTCAGAACGAGCTGCGGCAGCTCCTGTTCAATAACAGGCATCGCATCCTCCGCTGAGCTGCAAAGTGGAAGCAGCTCAAAGCCAAGCTCCTGCCACGGAATCACTTTAGCTAATCCAGTTCGGATAATGACTTCGTCATCAACAATTAGCGCCTTCATCTTGTCTCCTCCTCGTTCTATTTCAGCATCATTTGAACTGTATGCTCTGTCATACTTAAGAAGCGTTTAGCTGAGATTCGGTCCAATTGCTCATTAAATAAAGTGTTATGACGGTTCCTGCTCCCTGTTTACTGTCCACATGCAGTTGTGCTCGCTCACCGTAATGCAACAAAAGCCGCTTCTGAACATTGTAAAGTCCATATCCTCCGAGCGGCTTCATCTGTGCGGAGCAACCACTCGTGTCTTGTCCAACAGGTGCGTGCAAGGCGGCCTTGTCATCAAACCGATAGTGAGCTAATCGTTCGCGTAGCGCATGTAGTTCCATTTCCGTCATGCCAACGCCATTGTCACAAACACGCAGCCGAATCCAGCCTGGTTCTGGTGTTTCCGCTTCTATCGTCAGCAAACCACGCTGATCCGCTTTAGTTTTAAGCAGGCCGTGAATGATTGAATTCTCAACAAGGGGTTGCAGCAGCAGCTTAAGCATCTGATTACCCATTAATTCGTCTGGAAAATAAGTTTCTACCGTAAATCGATCAGGGTATCGAATGGACTGGATGTATAAATAATTACGAATATGTTCCAACTCCTGCTGAACTGTACACATCTGCATGCCACGATTCAAGCTAAACCGCAAAAAGTCACCTAATGCGCCTACCATATTGGCAATTTGATCGTTGCTGCTCATCCAAGCCATCCATTGAACCGAAGACAACGTATTATATAGAAAATGCGGTTGAATTTGGGCTTGCAGCGCTTGCAAATCGGCCTCAATCTTGGCGGCTTCATTCTGCTTTACCTGCTCGGTCAACTGTCTAATATTTTCATTAAGCAAATTGTAACTCGAAATTAAAGTGCCGATTTCATCCTCTGACTCTACTGGCAATGGACGATACGCTCGTTCCAGTGATACAGCAGGCAAATGGCGCGCAAGTCTAATTAGCGGCTTTGTAACTTGGCGTACAAAATAACCAACCGCACACGCCATTATGACAACTGCCAGAACGACCGCAATAGCAGTTAATTGTAAGACATATCGATTTTGTGCGCTAAACGTATGATGCGGAATTGCCAGATAAGCGTCCCAAGGTACAATGGGTACAGGCGCAGTAATAACAACCTGATTGTCTTCTCCCTCACCAACGCTATTTAATCGTTCTGTCTCATGGCTGTTTGTCATTTTATCGGTCACTATTTTAACAAATGAAGGGGTAATTGAGGTCGAGCTTGCAGCAATAGTACGTCCTTGAGCGTCCTGAACAAGCATTACGGCTCCATCGACAGCAGCATCACGCAAACGCTGTGCAATAACTGCCGTATCAATCCCGATCGACAACATGCCAATCGTCTTAAACGTGTTCATATCCCGAATCGGACGAACTAGAGAAACGGTTTGTTTGATGCCTGAGCTCGTGACCGTTGTCAAGGGAGGTGACCACCACTTCGTATTGTTTTTCCAAAATTGTGGGTCCGTATCGACTTGTTGAAATAACGTAGATTGAAGAATAGTAGTATTCGTCAGTTCTGCATTGCCGTTAAAAGGGATAATGCGGATATCAGATATGTAGGGCTTGGAAAAAGCGAGATTAGTCAGAAATCCAATCATCCGTAAATATTCGGATGCTCCTGATCTCTCTCGTGTTAAATACGATTGTACTTCCTGTTGGCCAATTAGAAACACCGACATATTTTCAACATCTAACACCATCGTCTCAATAATTGCATTAACTTGCCGGAGCGTGTTAACGCCTGTAAGTTTAGCTTTCTCTTCTGTAATCGTGGATGCTGTGTGATAAGAGACCATTCCTAGCAAGATGACGGGCACCATAGTGGCGATAACTAACACAAACGTCAGTTTTCGGTGCAGTGAGCGCGTTAACCATCTCAACATGTGATAGCTCATCCTTTCTATCCTCTCTTTCGGCCCATTATAGCATCTAAAATTTTTGTTTGATCAACAAACTTTTTGTTTGATTGCCTTTCGACATATGCTAAAATGAAAGCAATATCATTTCCAACACCATTTGATTATAACGACAAGTTGCGATGGGAGGAACTATGGAATCCATTAAAGATGAACTGCCTTTTCTACAAGCACTCGTAAAAGGCATCGCTTCGCAATTTGGCGAGAACTGCGAGGTGGTGCTTCACGATTTAACTTTGCCCTATGATCAGACGATTGTCGCTATTGAGAATGGGCACGTAACTGGAAGGTCCGTTGGCGGGCCCGGGACCAATCTGGGACTGGAATTGCTGCGAGGCTCTACCGAGGATGGCAATAAGCTGAACTATGTCACGCAGACGAAAGATGGTCGCTTGCTTCGCTCCACTTCACTGTATATGCGAAATCAGGAGGACAAGATTATCGGTTCGCTCTGTATGAATTTTGATATTACCGATTTGACAATGGCGGAGCATGCACTCCGTTCCATCACGATGAGCGGATTACAGGCAGAGGTGCGCGAATCTTTTGTTACAAATGTGAATGATCTGCTTGATGCCCTGCTGCAAGAAGCACAGGAGGCTGTTGCTAAGCCTGTCGCAGCCATGACAAAGGATGACAAGATGAGGATGATTGGTTTACTCGATCAGAAAGGGGCATTTCTGATCAAGAAATCCAGTGAAAAAATTTGTACCTACCTAGGGATTTCCAAATATACACTGTACAGCTATCTGGATGAGTCTAAAAATACGATAAACACGGGGGATTAGACGAATGACGGAACAAAAGCAAACCTACGGGCAATTAGTTGGCAATGACTCGCCGCCCCTAGATATTCCGGAAGCGGAAACACCATACGTCCTAGTAGATGAACGACGCGTAGATCGCAACATAGATACGATGGCGTTAGCCGCCAAGCGGTGCGGGGTGGCGCTCCGCCCTCACATCAAAACACATAAGATGCCTTATTTTGCACACAAGCAGATCGACCGGGGAGCTACTGGTATTACAGTTGCTAAAGTATCGGAAGCTGAGGTTATGGTGCATGGGGGCATTAAAGACGTCTTTATTGCTTATCCGACCGTCGTCCCCTCTAAAATTAAAAGAATAATAGCTTTAACCACACACGCCCGCCTCATCGTTGGAGTAGACAGTCAGGAGGGGGCTGCTATTCTGGAGCAGGTGGCCGCAGAAGCAGAGACTACACTGGAGGTGCGACTGGAAGTCGATACCGGACTCCGACGCTCTGGAGCCAGAGCATCCGATCTGACAGCTGTTGCATCGTTTATCGCAGCGTGTACACATTTGCGGTTGACAGGTATTTACACGTTCCGTGGTGCTATGCTTAACGGTGAAGCCACCGATGACCTGAAAGCCGCAGGTTTGGAGGAAGGTCAGATTATGGTCAAGCATGCCGAAACATTACGCGAAGCTGGCCATAACATCGTTGATGTAAGCGTCGGCTCCTCCCCGACCGGCATTTATGCCGCGGCAGTAAAAGGTGTAACGGAGATTCGACCGGGAACCTACATTTTTAATGATCGCATGCAATATCATTTTCGTATTGCAGCACAGCGCGATTGCGCAGCTCTTATCGTAGCTACAGTAGTCAGCTGCCCGCATCCTGATTTGATCGTCATTGACGGGGGAAGCAAAGCCTTTGCCACTGACGTACAACCGAATACCGCCCCTCTTTATATGAAAGGTTTTGGACATATTTTAGAAAGTCCGGAAGCGATACTTGAACGACTGTCTGAGGAACATGGCGTCATTCGTCTGAAAGAAGGTCACACCTTCCAAGTCGGTGATCGACTGCACATTATACCGAATCATATTTGCAGCTCGCTGAATTTATATAATTCATTGTGGCTGGTTGGAAATCAACCACCACGGCAGCTCGAAATAAGCGCTAGAGGGCATAGCTGGTAGTTAGTAGCTGTAAACATTATATGTTCATGCCTTTGTTACACTTTTCAAGCAGCATTTCACTGAGCAGCCATTGTATCCCTTTTTATATCCGTTTAGTAATCGCACTCATTACTTCTAAGTGTAGGAGGATGTATCATGCTAGACACGATCATTAAGCACGCCCGCATCGCGGACGGCAGTGGAAACCCCTGGTACTGGGGAGAACTAGGCATCAAAGATGGACGGATTACCCATGTCGGCGGAACGGGCTCCATTGACGTGGAGGCACGGCATGTGCTGGATGCTTCCGGTGATGTGCTTGCACCAGGCTTTATCGATGGCCATTGCCACTCGGATCTGATGATTATGGATTACCCAGAAAGCGGCATTAAGATGCAGCAAGGTGTCACCGCCGAAATTGTCGGCAACTGCGGCCTTGCACCGGCGCCGTTTATCCCTGAGCGCGCAGACCTGCTTCGCGAGTACATTACACCCGTTATCGGCAGTACAAATAAGCCGTGGACGTGGCGCTCCGTTGGTCAATTTATGGATGCCATTCATGCCAGTCGGCCAGCCGAGCATATGGCTACCTACGTTGCACACGGCGCATTGCGGATCGGCGTGATGGGTTTCGAGAACCGACCACCAACAGACGTTGAAATGGAAGCTATGAAGGCCATCGTCCGCGAGGGCATGGAATCTGGCGCCATTGGCTTGTCTATTGGCCTTCTGTACGCACCAGGCAGCTATGCGACCAAGCACGAAATCGCTGAGTTATGCCGTGTCGTAGCCGAATATGGCGGTCTGCTCTCCACCCACATTCGGGGTGAAGGACGTCACCTGCTGCCTTCCATTGACGAAGTCATTTGGATCGCCGAACAATCGGGTGTCTCGCTTCACGTCAGTCACCTAAAAGCTGCTGGACGCAGCAATTGGGGCAAAGTGCTTGAAGCACTCGAGCGGATCGAGTCAGCTCGGGCACGCGGCATGGACGTCACCTGTGACGTCTATCCTTATCATGCCGGCTCAACTACGCTGACAACTGTGCTACCACCGTGGATATTGGAAGGTGGTTTAGCAGGTGTACTCGAAGCACTCAAGCAGCCAGCCATTCGCAAAAAACTGCATGAGGAGTTAGCGGAAGAACAAGAGGATTGGGACAATCTGGTCGCCTCCACTGGCTGGCACAGTGTCGTAATTTCTGCCTTGCAGACGGCAGCTAACAAAATGCTTGAAGGCAAATCGATTGCTGAAGTGGCTGAGCTTCGAGGGGTTCATCCCATTGATGCAATGATGGACTTGCTGCTTGAGGAGAGCGGAAAAATAACGATTGTATATTATCACATGGATAATAATGACATCGAGCAAGTGATCCGTTATTCGCAATCACTGGTCGCTTCAGATAGTCTGCACTGTGAGACTGGTAAGCCACACCCACGGCTGTACGGGACGTTCCCACGTCTGTTTGCTAAATATGTTCGTGAGCGGAAGCTCATCAGCTTGGAGGATGCTGTGAGGAAAGTAAGTTCATTCCCAGCTGCACGTTTTAGACTTGGCAAGCGTGGACTGCTTGTGCCTGGCTATGCTGCTGATCTCGTCTTATTTAACCCGGATACGATCCAGGATCAGGCTACTTTTGAGGACCCACGACAATATCCGACTGGGATTTCACATGTGTTTGTTAGCGGACAATGGACGATGGAACACGGGCAATTCCGTGATGTCTACGCAGGTTCCATGCTGCGCGCTGCAAGTTCAGTGCAGGGCTGCTGTCAACACCATGCTCATTCACAGGCATAAAGCAAGACCTATATTAGCCGTCCTATAGGAGATATTTCTCGTATGGGGTCAATGCAACAGGTTATGCCGCATTAAGTTATGAACACATCGTTTTTTATTTTATTTAAAGGAGACATCATCATGGGACAAATTGAAACACGCTTAAAAGAATTGGGCATTACATTACCGGAGGTTGGTGAGCCAAAATTCTCCTATATTCCGAGTCGCCGTACAGGTAATTTGGTGTATACTTCTGGCATGGACTGTCGGGTCGATGGTGTACTTATTCACGAAGGAAAAGTAGGCTCTGACCTCACTATCGAGCAAGGGCAAGAAGCCGCGCGCCAATGTATTATTAATGCACTGGCCGTTATTAAGAAAGAAATTGGTTCGCTTGACAAAGTTAAACAAGTTGTTAAGATGCTTGCTTTTGTGAACAGCGCCCCTGGATTCGGTGATCAGCCTTACGTTATCAATGGCGGCTCCAATCTTTTGATTGAAGTATTTGGTGATGCTGGTCGTCATGCGCGCTCTGCGATCGGTACAAGTGACCTGCCGTTCCACACACCGGTTGAGATTGAGATTATCGTTGAAGTAGCAGATGAATAATTGTAAACTTATACGCGATTAGTCATCAGGCATCTGATTCCCGCAGACTGTTCTCTACAGTTCTAGCGAATCGGGTGCCTTTTCGATTATTTATTGACGTGTTGGCCCCCATCTTCCACCTCACACCTTTTAAACTATCCATCGTGTAATATAATACCATTTGACCATAATTAAGGTTTGGCGTTATGTTAAATACATTCATATCTCATGCTTCGCCACACAAAAGCATAGAAGCGTGTAAGCGAGAAAGCATTTCGGACATACAGCTGCTCTTTTATACAATAATGCTCGTTGTATGTACATTGCAGACTCACTGCTAAGTGGGCGTTCATATAAAGGAGAGGACATGATGGATTCACAGCACCAAACGGAAACAAAACAACCTCTAAAATCGGTTACATTTAGGCAAAGCAGCATTATTTTTATCGTTGTTATGACTTGGATCTTCTTTACGATATTAGGCTTGGGCGCAGCTCCACATATGCCGTTGTTGATTGCTGCCGCCGCAACTGGAATATTGCTCATGTTATTTGGCCAAAGGTGGGATCGAGTAGAACAAGCGCTTATTAAAGGACTTCATTCCTCTATTCAGCCTGCCATGCTGCTCATCCTGATCGGAATTTTGATTGCAGTATGGATGATGAGTGGAACAGTGCCGACTCTGCTTGTGTACGGTACTTCCTTATTTCAGCCGGAATGGTTTGCGCTAAGTGCCATGCTGCTTACTGTGGTCGTGTCTATGTGTGTAGGCAGCTCCCTTACTACAGTAGGTACATTCGGTGTTGCTCTAGTCGGTATTGCTTCATCGATGGGTCTTAATCCTGCACTCATTGCAGGCGCGGTCGTGTCAGGTGCATGCTTTGGGGATAAAATGTCCCCTTTATCCGATACAACTAATTTTGCTTCAGCCGTAGCGGGTGTTAAAATGACGGATCATATTCGTAATATGACTAAAACAACCGTCCCTGCCTTTCTGATGGCTTGTGCAGCATTTGTTATATGGGGACATTCGGACTCCGCTGACATGAATCAATTAGTGGTGATGAAACAAGCCATACAAGCTGCATTTC
This sequence comes from Paenibacillus taiwanensis DSM 18679, assembly GCF_000425125.1. Lineage (GTDB taxonomy): Bacteria > Bacillota > Bacilli > Paenibacillales > Paenibacillaceae > Paenibacillus_B > Paenibacillus_B taiwanensis. Next base: position 75,742 of record NZ_AULE01000024.1, on the reverse strand, counting down.
ATATTCATCTCGTTACACTTCTGCCGCTTGTCATGGTTATGATCGCTGCAATAAAGCGTGTCCCGATCGTATTAACGATGCTAGCTGGAATTGCAGCAGGTCTACTCGTAACCGGCTTTGTCCAGCATAACTGGAATATTGGGGAATGGCTTCAAGTGATGCAAGCAGGTTATAACGGTACATTCCAAAATGAAGCTGTAGCCGCTATCGTCAACCGAGGTGGCGTGCAATCGATGATGTGGTCGATTTCTCTCATTGGGATTGCGTTTGCCTTTGGCGGTCTTTTGCAGCATGGAGGTGTCATTCAAGCACTTTTCACCCGCTTAATTGCGCCTGTAAAATCAAAAGAATCACTGGTCGTATCCAGCGGTCTCAGTTCAATCGGTGTGAACTTAATGACAGGTGAACAATATATGTCCATCTTGCTGCCAGGTCAAATGTTTAAAGAGGAATATGAACGGCGCGGTATTCCTCGCCTGACCCTATCACGGACATTGGAAGATTGCGGTACGCTCATTAATCCGCTTATCCCTTGGGGTGTGAGTGGGGCCATGATGACAAGTGCATTAGGCATGAATGTACTCGATTATACACCTTATGCCTTTTTCCTTTGGATTTCGCCTGTTTGTACATTCGCATTTGCGCTGCTTCCTGGACTGAAACGTAACACATTGCAGGAAAAATGATTTTGCATTTCAAACGTGATTTCAACAACAATACATACCACAACTGGTGTGGTGGTATGTATTGTTACATTCGATCATCTTAAATTAAAATGCTGCACTTACTACATCATGCCCCCCTTAAATTACTCTTGCTTGTCTAGCGCCTTTACCTAATCCATTTTTATTACTGGTAGCATGGCAGGCTGATATGTTTTGCGGTAGCTGGACGGCGACATGCCAAACCAACGTTTGTACATTTTTGAAAAGTACAACGCATCATTGTACCCTACTGAGGCAGCCACTTGTTCTACAGCAAGCTTCGTAGTCATTATAAGCGTACGTGCTCGCTCCATCCGCAGCCTAATGAGAAGCTGGATCGGAGACTCCCCTGTAATCTCGTGAAACATTTTAGAAAAATACGTTCGATGATAACCGAACTGCTGGGCTAAACTTTCAATTGAAATTGGTGTAGAGTAACGCAGCGTAATATAGCATACCGCTTGTTCCACTTGCCGCTCGATGTCAGAACACACGTCCTTATTCCCTAACCGTTCAAGATGCGTCGCCCTGCTAAATTCAGCTAACGCCAATCTAGCATAAGCCTCTGCCTCCAAATCACCACTAATTCCTCCTTCACAGAGCGCAGATTGTACCTTCTTGAATGCCGCTGCTACTCTCGCCGTCCTGACAGGATGTACAACGGGTGCATGAGGTCCGATCCCGATACTTGCCAGCATTCCTTCTATATGTGTGCCTCGCAATGCAATCCACCGATAAGCCCACGGCTCCGTGTCATCCGCTACATATCGGAACAGCTCGCCAGGAAAAATAAAAAAGCTGTCGCCCTTCTCCAAATGGTAAGTCGTCTCTCGCATCGTTAACCGACCGTAACCAGATTGAACGCAATGAATCAATAGGTAATCAAGTACAGCAGGACCTACATCATGACCATTATCCGTCTGCGATTGTCCGCTAAATAATACTGTAATTTCTCCTTTGCTTGGCGTATCGTTCATCATAAAATTCATCTTCTCCGACACGTCAACGCCTCCTTGATGAGGGATCTATTTCTACATTCATTTTATCGTGTGCGCTCAAAAAAGAATACATTATTCCATATGTTAAACAAATTCATTCATGCCATCACACATTCTTTACCATTTACTTCCAACATTTATATTCATCGTAACGCCAAGCGAATAACAAGCTGCAATGCAACAAAGCCGTGTATGAAGTAAACCACCTTCGTACACGGCTCCATTATATTGTCAATCGGCCTTCTGTTGGCCTTATTGCTTGCCTACACCGCTGCCTTTTCTTGCGTACGCTTCTTCTTTACAAGGATACCAACTACGAGCACAAAGGCAATAACAACAGCCTCAAAGCCGTATTTAATGACAGGGTTAACAAAGAAATCTTTCAGGAATGCTTCACCAACAAACATTTTCGCAGCCGTCCAACCTAATACCGCAGAACCGATCATAATAATCCAAGGGAAACGCTCGATCAATTTGAGTACAACTGTACTGCCCCAAACTACAATCGGAACGGAAATCGTCAGACCAAGTACAACTAGCATAATACTGCCATGAGCTGCACCAGCGACAGCAAGCACGTTATCGAGTCCCATTGCCGCATCGGCAATAATAATAGTACGGATTGCTGCCCATATACTAGTACCTGACTTGACATCATGTTCCTTCTCTTCAACGAGCAGCTTGATCGCTATCCAAATAAGAAGCAGGCCACCTACGATAAGGAGACCAGGTATTTTTAACAAATACACGACCCCCATCGTCGCGGCAATCCGAATGAGAACTGCACCGATTGTTCCCCAAATAATCACTTTTGTTTGATCTTGCTTTGGCAAGTTGCGTGCTGCCAAACCGATCACAATGGCGTTATCGCCCGCAAGCACAAGGTCGATAATGACGATCGACATCAATGCTGTCCAGAACTCTGCTGTAAATAGAACGTCCATTTCTACTCCTCCTCCTAAAACTTTACCCCTGGTATAATCACATGAAAAAGCCGCTACCCACAAGGCAACGGCAAACTAATCAATAAAAAGACCTTCACCGTTGTGGGCAAAGGTCTCGCAAACAACAAAAATCGTTGCCAGCAAAGCCGAGGATCGCGCCCGCGTATCCCGTAATGACGACTTTACTGTACCTGCTACTCCCCTTAAAGAAGTTATCATGTTTTGATGTGTAACTTATAATAGCACTAGTTATTTATAACTTCAATGCTAAAATATTTTTCATTTCAAATTATTAGTTGTTTCCCATCGTTGAAGTAGTGGTTATAATTGGTTACACTACATACATGTACGATTAAGGAGGTTGACAAAATGGACAATATAACACCACAACTGGAAAAAGCTACATTTGCTGGTGGCTGCTTTTGGTGTATGGTAACGCCATTTGAGCAGTTGCCTGGCATATACGGTATCGTGTCTGGTTATACTGGAGGTCATACGGATCAACCAACGTATAAAGAGGTTTGTTCCGAAACTACAGGACATGCTGAAGCAGTACAGATTACGTTTGATCCTCAAGTGTTCCCTTATAAGGCACTGCTTGATATATTTTGGCAGCAAATTGATCCTACTGACGCAGGCGGTCAGTTCTATGATCGGGGCTCCTCGTATCGATCCGCTATTTTCTATCATAACGAAGAGCAGCGAGTACTTGCGGAACAATCGAAGCGGGAGCTGAAAGCAAGTGGGAGGTTTGATAAACCTATTGCAACGGAGATCGTCCCTGCAAAGGAATTTTTCCTCGCAGAAGAATATCATCAAGATTACCATAAAAAAAACTACGCACATTACAAACGATACCGGACAGGCTCAGGCCGTGATGCCTTTATGGCCAAGCATTGGGGAGTTAGCGCTGAGCAGAAAGCAGACCTCAAAGATAAGCTGACTTCCATGCAATACCATGTCACACAGAATAGCGGGACCGAACCACCGTTCCAGAACGAATGGTGGGACCATAAAGAGGAAGGCATTTATGTGGATATCGTATCAGGTGAGCCCCTGTTCAGTTCCAAGGACAAATATGATTCCGGTTGTGGCTGGCCTAGCTTCACCAAGCCGCTTCGCCCTTTTCATGTGGAAGAGAAGCTGGATGTGTCACACGGAATGGTCCGCACGGAAGTACGCAGTCGATTTGCCGACTCCCATCTAGGCCATGTATTTGATGATGGCCCTGGGCCAGAGGGATTGCGCTATTGTATAAACTCAGCTTCACTCCGCTTTATCCCTGTCTCCAAGCTAAAAGAAGCGGGATATGAACAATTTCTGGCAATATTTGCTTAAACTCCTCACGTATCAGGTATAACGTATAACCTACACACCCTACGCAGCCTCGATCTGTCGTAGGGTGTTTGTTACGAATCCATGTGAATACACCATTAAATGCCTAGCTGCACAGCCTGTTCTCGTTCCATTTGGTACACCATTCGCAACAACAACTCCATCAATAATTGCTGCTCATGTCTGCTGTATGTAGACCACGACTCCTCAACAACTGCCGTACTTGCTGCTTGCCACATCGTATAACTGTTCCGAGATTGCGCAGTCAGAATCATACACTGCGAACGCTCATCCTGCGGATCAGGCAGAAGTTCAATCCAACCGTCATGTCTTAGTTGTTCCACGAGACGTGCCATCGTCGGACGATTTAGTTGCAATCTAGCGGCAATCGCAGCTACAGACCCCTTCCGGTTTCCCTCAGGCATTACTTCCTGTGCATATATCTCTCGTACGACAGCCCATTGCTGAAAGGTCATTTGATGCTCAGCAAGCAGTCGCCGCAGTTCAACACGAAGCAGCAGAGCAGACTCCTGTAGAGATAGTTCCGGCCTTACGCCTCCAATCATTATAGCCCCCCGTTTAGATCGAATCCACAGTTACGTATTAGCCGATAAAGAACATAAACTCATGTCCGTCTAACATCGAATAACGATGCCTGTCTTATCATCCGCACCTTTAAAGCGCGGTACATTCGTACATAACGAATCTGACTGTTCAAGCTGTTCCAAACGTGTCACATAGTTCTCCATCCCCATTTCCAGCAGCTCCGTGATCCAAGTGGGCGATAAGGGGGCTGGCTTTCGACTGCTATCGTTCACGCCAATGTCGCCATGAAAACGATTGCTCCACGGATATATCCCGTCACTTATGATCACGATTGCACGGATGTTATCCAGGGGAAACGAGCCATACTCCAGCAGCTTCTCAAGCTCAGGATCACCATTCATAACACTATACCCGTTAGCTGCATTAGCTTGTAATCGATTACGACACAACTGCTCTACCACCACCTCCGTCTTGACATGGCTTTGCCAAGCTGTTTCATCCAACATCCATAGAGTCAACGCCTGAGCATCAAACCGATCCACTCCATCTCGGGTTATTTCTCTTACAGAGCCGTCTTTGTACTGAACATATATCATACAATCCCCGCTCTGCACCCAATAGATACGTCGTCCTCTAACAAGCACACCTGCATGAACAGCTCCAATCCGTTGTGCAGGTTGCTCATAAGCAATGCCATGCTTAACCATCCAATTCCGTAAACGATTATTAGCAGTTAAGGTCAGCTCTTGAAGCATACGACAATCATTCAAACCGTCACCCCCCGCGTCAGTGACGTCTGGGTACCGCTCCTGAATTCCCTCTTCGAATGCCTGTTGTACAATTCGTGCTGCTACTGCCCCTGCTGTTCGACCTTGATCGTCAAGGTAGGAGGTTAATCCAGATACACCGTCTATTACTACATATAATCCTCGTGTATCATCCACTACATACCCGTCTTCATTACAAATACCCTCTCCTTGACGATACAAAACGGATATACGTTGATCCTGATTGATGAGGTTAGACTGCTTTCTATCGCTTGTCATCGCACGCCCTCTTCCCTAAGCAAACGAGCAATATCTACGCTTTGCCCTGTTCGCGAGCTTTGAATAGCCGCAAATACCATCGCCATACTGTAAATATTGTCGGAACAATCCGTTTCAGGCTCCCGTCCTGTTTCCAGCGCATCAAACATTTCATCCAAGCAACCCCAATGTCCTTCATTTACTGTCGGGTGAGCGGCCCCGCTCCTTCGCTGGATGCTCCCCTTGTGAACATCCATATATTCAGCCTCGATATGTTCTGCTCCGTCCCACAACAATGTTCCTTGGCTGCCCATCAAGCGCCAGCTTGACTCCCAGGAAGTAGGAAAGCCTTGTGTGCACCATGAACCACGGTAACAAAACCGGACGCCGTCGTCCATTTCAAAAGTGGCGACCGCATTCGCATTCCCGTTATACCACGAACCTTTAGGGTTCCACTCTTGGCAAGTAACCGTTTTGGGTGTTGCACCTGTAAGCAGCCTTGCTTGATCAAAAGTATGGATTGCCATATCAAGAATTAATGGACTCGCCATCTGCTCTCGGAATCCGCCAAATCGGGGGCCTAGAAAAAAATCTGCATTTATCATTCCCATCTGGCCGATGACGCCTGTTTGCAGCAACTGTAGCACACCTCTTAAATTGGTATCATATCTGCGATTTTGCATGATGGCATATGTTTTCTTCATTAGCTTCGACAAATTCATAAGCTCCACGGCTTCCCTCATCGTAGCAGCCATCGGCTTCTCACTGAACACATGACAACCTGCCTCCAGTGCTGTGCCAGCCACATTACGCCGCGCCGCTGGAGTTGATACATCCATAACGATATTCGCACCGCCGCGTCGAATGGCTTCACGAAGATCGGAATACAAGCCACATTTTAAATGATAGGTTTCCGCCAGATGCAAGCTTGCTTCTGGGTTGACGTCCACTAAGCCAACAATTTCGACATTTTGCCGCTGTAACGCATACTCAACCCACTTTTGAGACATTTGACCGCATCCCGCTACTACAATTCGCCAGTTCATCCAGATGTCATCCCCAATCGATGGTTAATTGATTGCTGAACATACAGCCACTTGTTTATGGTCTATGTGTCGATTTCGCCACTCATTCCCGAATTCCTGCCTGAATATACAATGTGCCGACATACAATTGAATCGTATGTCGGCACCAATGACGAAAATTATGAAGAATGTGTAATGATCGTGTCCGCTTCCTTGGCCGCCAAACCAAACAGTCCCATCAACAGGAACGTTACGATGATGTATAACATAAACATCGGAATGGACACCGCGTAAAAGATAGTCGGTGATATAAGCGCAAACCCAATCATAATTGTCGAACAAGCTAAAATAATGGAGAAATACATGCCTCTGCGACGCGCAGTGCGTGCAAGTACAGGCTTATGATAACGAATGGCCCAATCTCTTAATCCATTACAAACTAACCATACAAGCATAATGTTAAATACGGTAACTAATACGCTGCGGCCTACGGCAAACCAAGCTAAAAATGCCGCGCTCTGATAAGCTCCAAGCAAGGGCTCAATTAACTCATAACTGGCCAACACGATTAAAAGTGGCATTACTTTTTTAGCATGAGCAAAATGGGGTGATTCATTTATTATTTTCCCCAATGCATTCATCATAACAAGCAAGCCGACGATATCAGGTAAAATATCGATACCATTTACCGAATAATCAATAAAAAACAAAAAACTCCATTGCATTTGCTTAAACGCTTTCTGGATTGTGGACATGTCTGGTGACTGAGCTCCCTTTCTCAACTGTTGTCCGTACAGTATAACAATTCCGATAGGTGGCGTGCAACGAAAGTTAAAGCCGCATGAAACGTTTTCCATCATTCGGAAGCATCTTTATCGTGTAGTTGGACTACTTTTCAAGTATAATGGTACATGGTATACATACACGTACTCAATTTTATACAGGAATCAGTTCACTCAGGAGGATCAAGGCATGGCAACTATTAAGATTTTTTCGGATAGCACTTGCGATCTGCCCAAATCTTTAATCGAACAATATGATATTGGCATTGTGCCCCTATATGTTACATTTGGAGATCAAGATTTCCGTGATGGTGTAGATATCGATCCCAGGAAGTTATATGAAATGGTGGATGCGACAGGAAAGTTGCCCAAGACTGCGGCTCCCTCCCCAGGGGATTTTGCGAGCGCATTTGCACCATTTGTAAAGGAAGGCCGCGATATCATTTATATTGGCCTCTCCTCACACTTATCTTCTACCATCCAAAATGCCGGCATCGCCGCGCAAATGCTAGAGGACGAGCCGGGCAACATAACTGTAATCGATTCGTTAAATCTGGCAACAGGTGTCGGTCAGCAAGTATTAAGAGCCGCACGACTTGCTGAATCAGGACAGGATGTCTCTGCAATTGAAGCCCACATTGTTGAGATGCGCAAACATATCGAGACGGAGTTTATTATTGACACGTTAGATTATTTGTACAAAGGTGGCCGGTGCAGCGGTCTGCAAAATATAATCGGCACCCTGCTCCGCATCCGTCCCGTTATTAAAGTGGTGGACGGCAAGATGACACCTACGAATCGTGTACGTGGTAAGCGTGAAAAAGCTGTGGAGCAATTGCTTAATAACGCGCTAAGCCTCACCGATCAGATGGATAAAGATACGATCTTTGTCACTCATTCATTTTCCGATGAGGACGCTCAGTTTGTACAACAGAAGCTCAAGGAATTAACAGGTGCCAAGCATGTGTACATCTCTGACACAGGATGTGTCATATCCAGCCACTGTGGAACCAATACGATTGGTATCGTATTTGCGAAGAAATTTTAGCAGAGATTACGGATTACCAACAACTTTAAAAAGACGCTTACTGAACCTCATAATAAGGTTCAGTAAGCGTCTTTTACTTCTTGCGCCTTTCTTATACTAAAGCGGCCATAAACGTGCAATCACCTTGCCCTCAATCAGCGACAACGGGATTGCGCCGAACTCACGGCTATCTTTGCTATTTCCACGATTGTCGCCTAGTACAAAAACCGTTCCTTCAGGCACAACAATTGGAAATTGTACTTGTACAGGAAAAGTCGGACTTGATATGTAAGGCTCAATCTGCTCCACTCCATTAACGATAAGCTTCCCTTGACGAAGTTCCAACTTGTCACCTGCAATGCCTACCACACGTTTAATGAGGCGAATAGGTTCAACCGGATCTTGCAAAATAACGACATCTCCACGCTCTGGCTTCGTAAAATGATACAACCACTTGTTCTCCAGAAGTCGATCACCTTCATGATAGGTTAGTTCCATCGAATGCTGGTGTACAATAATTTGCGCATAAGCTACTTTCTGAATGACAAGACTCACACCAATAGCAATAACCAACGTAAGGGCATACTGCCTAATACTGCGCCAGTTCATTTGGTACACCTCCCATTCGATTACGATGATTTAGGTAGTGACTCCGTTCAACTAGCGGAAACACACCTCATAATTGATAATATATACCTATTATACTATCTTGAAATACGGCAATCAAAGTGCAGCAAATTTAAGGCTTTGCAGTGTGCTTACGTTTGCATTTCCGTGCAGGAATCCGAATTTGGACAGCTGTCCCTACACCTACCGTACTAAAAATCGATACCCCGTATTCCTCTCCATACTGGAGCTTAATACGTTGGTCTACGTTGCGGACACCGTATCCTGTATTCACATGCTCTTGTGGATCAAATATATGATCTATACGTTCTTGTTTCATACCAATACCATCATCTATAACTCGGAATAAAATATCATCTCCCTCTAAAACACCTACAATACGGATATGAATTCGGTCGCCACACCAAGCGTGTTTGAGTACATTTTCAATAAATGGCTGTAAAATGAGCTTGATCGTCTCGTAAGGCCATACATTAGCATCAATATCAAACATAACGGACATTCGGTCCCCATATTTAATGGTCGAAATCTGCAAATAAGCTTCAGCTTGCTCGATCTCAGAAGGGACGGGAATCATCGTTCTTCCGTCATTTAAAGTTAATCGATAAAACTTAGCAAGGCCAAATACCATCTGCTGCAACTTATCCATATCACCAAACTTCGCCAAACGATGAATAGAAGATAACGCATTGTACAAGAAATGGGGATTGATTTGAGATTGCAGCATTTCCAGCTCAGCTTCCTTTTTTTGCAACTGCGTCAAATACACTTCTTTAATTAATGACTCAATATTTTCCCCCATATCATTAAGTGCAGTCGCAATTTGCGAAAACTCATCCTTGCCCCGATATGAAATTCGTTTATGTAGATCGCCCTCGCGCATAGCGTTAAGTACAGACACAAATTTGTTAATGCGAATCGCAAAAAAGCGGGAAATAAAAATACCAACAAAGGAGAATACAATAAAACATAACAAGCACATCGTAATAATAAACATACGAACTTTAAATGAATCTTGCTCAATAATCGTGATCGGCACTAGCGCCACTAACTGCCAGGACTGTTTCCCCACCGTTTCCGTTATCGTTAAATAATTTTCGTGTAACTGCTGATCATCCGTCACATTACTTGGAAGCTCTCCTGATTGATACAATTTACGTCCGTATTCATCCTTTATAAAAAGCACGCTGCCATTGCCGATCTTCGAGTAGTTCATACTCTCAAACAGTTCCTGTATCCCTACATTTATTCGTAAAAAACCGACCTCATTTAATCGCACAGGATTGTAAGTATCAATTAATCTCCGCAGCAGCGAGATTCGGTTATTTTCGGCATCCTGCTCAATCTGCCACCATTTCATCGTCTCGCCATATTTCTCTTCTGGATAAGCCGTATACCATAATCTCTCTTTAATTCGACTCATATGATAAATATCAAACGATGATACGCTAAAATCAGGATTCTCATTGTTAAACGTATATCGGTATCTTTCATAAATCGATTCATTTTTGAGAAACACGGACATCCAGAACTTCATCCCCGTTGATTCGGTCACCGCCTGGAACTTGGGGAATATGGCGTTAATCATGCGATCGTAATTTTCCCAACCTTCTTCATAGTTTCGTAAATATTGATAAAAATCAAAATCTCCATATAACAAAGAAGAAATCCGTGTAATCTCTTGCATCCTATATTCAATATTGTCCCTTATCTGCAATAAAGTACCTTGAATATTCGTTCGCGTATGCTTGCGAATGGAATCCTCATACATCGAATGAGAAACGAAGCCGATAACGGACACTGGGATGATAATAAAAAGCATATAGGTGAGCATCAGCTTATATCCAATTGGTAAATATCCGAGTTGTTGTCTCCTCTCATTCATTGCACTCATCCCCTGTCACGTTTCCCGCTTCCGGTATTCCATAGGTGTCATGCCAAATGCCTCTTTAAACTGTCTACTAAAATAAGGAAGATAACGATAGCCTACTTGACTAGCAATCTCATAAATTTTGGTTGACGGTTCTCTTAGCAGCTCACGCGCACGTTCCATCCGAAGCTGGATAAGCACTTCACTAAAGGACTTTCCTGTCTCTTCCTTAAACAAAAATCCTAAATAGTTAGGAGAAAATGAAAATTGATGGGCTATATCTTTAAGTGTAATATTTTCGTGCATACTCCCCTTCATCGTTTGCATAATTTCACGGATCAATTTATTATTTTTGGAATTGGATTTCTGTCTTATATGCTCGGAGATTTCAAATGTTTTGCGAACTAACCAGGATCGAATATCATTAATCGTGTCAAATTGAAGCAAAATATCAAGATTGTGCAGCTCCATACCTAAAATTTCAAAGATGTTCTCATCTGCTGCTTTTAAATGCTGATCCAACTTCCAAATAATATGCATCGCCAAATTGTGTACGGTAAACTTGGACCTCAATTTACTGACTGAATCAAATAATTTATCAATCTCGTCATAAATTTGAACTAGCTCGTACTCTGTCATCGCCTTTAGCAGTGCATCCATGCGAACATCTAACGTTTGCGCGTCCAGCATTTCGGGCTTGCGACTTACTGTTTCATACATAATCAAGTTACCCTTGCCAATAAACATCTTACCATCAACAGCCTCCATCGCTTGTCTGTAAGATACTTGGAGCTGTTCTAACGTATCAACAGGCTCGCCTACTCCAACGGTCATCGTGACCGGGAACTTCTCACGTATAGCTGCATACATATCCTCCATAAAGAAGTGTCTGTTATGCTCGTGAACTAACAAAACGATTCTTTGTGACGATAACTTACACCAGTGCGGCATGTTGTGCTTTCTACTAATTTCTCCAACTTCATATAAGAAGTTTCGAGACACAGCTTGTAATGACAAGTTGTTCTCCTCTTGTACCCAAGATAAATAATCAAGTTCCAATACAGCAATACGGATCGGCCAATTCAAATTGTTTAAGCCATATGAACTTACTAGCCTCTGCACACCTTCGTGCTGTGCATCATCCCAGTCTCCCTCGAACAATCGAATTAACAGATCATTTTTGGCCATTGGAATCATGTGCTGGTAAGCTTCTTCCGTTTCCCGTCGCTTGCGCTCATCATCCAAGTCTTGTTTCACTTTCTGAAGTACAGCAATCAATTCATTGTCGTCCATTGGTTTTAGCACATAACTATAAGCTTTGAGCGAAAGTGCTTGCTTCACATAACTAAAGTCTTGGTAACCGCTTACAAATATGATACGAACCTGCGGCTTTTGCTCCATTGCTATACGTGCAAGCTCAAGGCCTGACATATTAGGCATATTGACATCACTTACTATGATGTCTATAGGATGCTGCTCTAACATCTCACACGCCACAAATGCGTTATTTACTGCGGCTACAACTTCCATACCCAGTTCATTCCAAGGAATAAATTGTTTCATCCCTTCCAAATCAAGCATTTCGTCGTCTACCAACATTACGCTGTACATGAATGCAGCCCCCCTAAGACGTGCAGTCAGACTCTTCTCTAAATTGCAACATTTCCCTTTTCCAAGTATACCAATTCCCTATTCTATTTAACAGTTTTTTTGCAAATCGGCCGATTTGTTTTTAAGGTGCTAACAAATAAAACGAAGGTTTGCCATATCAGCAAACCTTCGTGATTACTTTTACTTATTTACCCATTGCTTTTTTGTTTTCAGTCCATACTTTAGTGATGTAATCCAAGTACTTGTCAAATCCTACTTTTACGGAATCATCATGTGCTTTATCAATAATAGCTAATGCTTCCTCATCACTCTTAGCATACATCGCTTTAGCACGTGCAGTAAGCCAAATGTCTTTTACGCTTTGACGGATAATACCTTCTTCACTATCAGAGGATGGCTCCCAGTTCAAGAACTCCGTGAAGTCACCTTGCGATGCCCACGTAATTTCCATTTGCCAACGTGTACTGAAGTCAATTTTGTCAGCTGGAATAGCGGACAGCATTTGTTTCTTCGTATTGTCCATGTACACCGTGTTACCTACCCATACCAAGTTACCTGCATTTGCTTGCACGTCAGCAAGTGTTTTAGAATCGTTCAAATATTTATCTTTGTTGAATTTAGGTGTAAGTTGGTCAGCCTCAAATTCGTTCCAATACTCATTTGGACCAGGAGGGCCCCAGTTCAGTACCATCGAACCTTCTGGACCAGTCATCCAATCCAGCATTGCAAATACAGCCTCTGGATTTTTAGCATTTTTAGTAATTACAGCTACGTTCCAGCCCAATTGGTTATACGTACCTGGGAAGATTTTGTTTTGATCTAAGCCAGGCTTCGCAATTGGTTTAATGTACATGTAGCCATCATTTGGATCTTTTTTCTTCAGTTCAGCATCTGCTGCGGAAAGCATTTTCATTGGATCAAATGTTGCAATAACTGCAAATTTACCGTTCATTGCTTTTTCTCTTACTTGATCTTCTGTTTGCGTGTTGGCATCTTGAGTCATCAATTTTTCACGCATTAATTTAGCTGTGTAAACTACAGACTCACGGAAGCCAGGATCTTTGTAGATGGAAACGATCTTGTCACCATCTGGAACACCGTAGAAACGAGTGTAGGACAAGTTGTCTTCCTTAAAGGAAGAGAAAATTTGGTCGATACCGTGACCGTCTTTTGCCAATCCTGTTTCAAAAGGAATGACGTCTGGGAATTTTGCTTTAACTGCTTTCAGATATGCATACAAATCGTCAGTTGTCTCAAGCTTTGGAGAACCAAGCGCTTTGTAAATTTTAGTATTAATTGCGTATCCTGCGTTACCGTTTGGTTGCGTTGTATAGTAGTTCGGCAATTGATAAATTTTTCCGTCTGGAGAGCGCAGCAGACCTAAATGCGCTTCAGTTAAGTACTTTTTAAAGTTAGGGTATTTGTTAATATAGTCATCTAAAGGTACGAGCATATCCGCTTGACGTAAGCGCTCAACATCCATCCCTTTATCTGTCCACACCACATCTGGAAGCTCATTACCTGCGATCATCGTCTGCAATTTTTGAGCGTTGTTACCTCCAGAGCTAACCGCAGTTACGTTAAGTTTTTTGTTGTCTAAAATCCATTTTGTTGCAGGATCTTTACCCCATTTTGGCATTTGATACCAACCATAGTTACCATAGAACGATACTTCAAGTGGTTCTTTGCCAAATTCGTAAATAGCGCTTGCTTGTTCTTTGCCTGATTCTGTCTTTGTGTCATCTGGCGAAGTAGGCTGTGATGAAGTACCTGAATTGCCGCTACAGCCAACCATCAACGTAATAACCATCAAAATGGACATCACATTAAGAAGCAACTTCCTCTTGTTTTTCACTGACATTTGCCCCTTTCAAATGTTAATCTATGTTTAAAGCTTGACGCTCTAAACTCCTATTAGGATGTGAAGCTTAACTTGCATACAGACTACTCTTTCAAGGAACCAACCAAAACCCCTTTAACAAAGTACTTCTGTAAGAACGGATACACACAGACGATCGGTAGTGTTGCCACCATAATAGTAGCCATCGTCAAGGATTTCGACGTAATCGTCTTAGCTGCGTTTAATCGGGCCAGTGCGCCGGCATCCAAATTAGAAATTTGCTCGGATGCGATGTTAGAGAACAAAATTTGTCTTAATACCGTTTGAATTGGCAACAGGTTCTCATTAGTAATGTAGATACTCGCTACGAACCACTCATTCCAGTGAGCAATAGCAGTAAATAAAGCTAACGTAGCGATGACGGGTCCTGATAGAGGAAGCACAATTCGGAAAAAGGTCCCCCAGTTGCCGCAGCCGTCAATCTTGGCTGATTCTTCCAAACCTTGCGGTAACCCTTGGAAGAACGTTCGGAAAATAATCATATTCCATACGCTAATTAGTGCCGGTATAATAAACACCCAGAAGGAGTTAAATAAGCCAAGACCTTTGATTAACATGTACGTTGGAATAAGTCCACCACCGAAGTACATCGTCACGATACACATAATCATATAATATTTGCGCCCCATCAATTCCCGCTTTGACATCCCGTACGCAAATATGGATGTAGCCAATATCGCAGAAATCGTTCCGATAACCGTTCGAAGCGCAGCGATCATAAATCCATTCATTAACCTTGAATCTTCAAACACAATCTTATAATTTTCTAACGTAAACTCACGAGGCCAAAATGTAATTCCGCCTTTAGAAGTATCCATCCCTGTATTAAAGGAGATCACGATTGAGTTCCAAAACGGATAAAATGTTGAAAATGCCAGCAACGTCAGAAATACGTATATGAATGCGGTAAAGAGACGGTCTCCTATACTATCTCGTATCATTGTTCAGTCCTCCTCGAATTAAGTGATTCATTACCACAAGCTATTACCGGATCTTCTGGCAACGAAGTTAGCAAATGTGAGTAAGGTTACGCTGACGATGGACTTAAACAAGCCAATGGCAGTCGCATAGGAGTACCTGTAATTATCTATACCAATACGAACGACATACACGTCTAGTGAGTCTGATACTTCTCGAAGCGCTGGGTTGGACGCGAGAATCAAAATATCCTCAAACCCTGCATTCAACAAACTTCCGATTGCTAAGATCATAAAGATAATTACAACTGGCATAATGCTTGGAAGTGTAATTAGATACATCTGCTTAAAGCGACTCGCGCCATCCATAGAAGCTGCTTCATACAAGTGAGGATCGATACCTGCAATAGCCGCCAAATATACGATTGAGCCAAACCCAATTTCTTTCCACACATTCGTCGTGACCAGGATTGACCAGAAGTATTCTGTCATGGACAAGAAGTTAATCGGTTCATTAATTAGTTTTATTTTCTCTAACAACATATTAACACTGCCGTTATCTACCGATAGCATCGATGTTACCATAGAACCGATAACGACCCATGATAAGAAGTGAGGCAAGTAAGTTACAGTTTGGATGACCCGCTTAAACACCATTTTACGAACTTCATTCAGCATCAGAGCCAAAATGATAGGTGCTGGGAAACCAAACATAAACTTTAAGAAACTAATTACGATCGTGTTTCGCATAACCGGATAAAATTCCGGAGAATTAAAGAAATAAATAAAATGTTTAAATCCTACCCAATCGTTATTTAATAAGTTGGAACCCATCTTGTAGTCCTGAAAAGAAATAAGCAATCCGTACATTGGAATGTAAGAAAATACAAAAACTAAAGCTAATGCGGGTAAAACCATTAATTGAATATCTATTTGAGATATAAATCGTTTAAATGTACTCTTTCTAGGCTTGTCGAGATTCAATCCTGATCCCGTCTCTGGTACGGCGGATGCCTTCGCCATGCTCGAATCCCTCCTATGTAATAGAATGTCATGAAAGTACAAGCGTTTTAACTAATGGCAGCATAAAACATCTACAGTACGCATACACAATCGCCTTCTGTCTATTTAAGGCTTAACTTCCCCCACTCTCTCCCTCCATCTAAACTAATGACTGTAATCTTTTATTCAGATCTAACGCTACTGCCCGATTATCTTCCTCATAAAACAATCTCGCTTGCTTCCTTTGTTATCATTTTATTATCTAAGCGCTTTCATTGATATATGACGAATCAACGATTATTGATACTTATTAATGATCTTTATCATTTTTTTAGATTCAAGTGGTGTATTTATGAAACTGGCCGTTGTTTTTCGCTATTTATTGTAAAAAAAGGTATAGTTTGAGTTGTTGTGTCATTCCAAGTGGTGTGAGAGTCGATTTGCTCGTTACGCAAACGAATAGGAGAACATCTGAGATTGTCAATAGGCTCCAGACTGGATAACAGGTTTAAGCCACTGCCTTACTGCCTTATCCTATGCTTGTATTCGGCTTAAGTATGAGTATTTCTATGTGATACATACATTTCCATTATACAGGGACAAGGAATATGTTGGAATACCTATTTTCGAACATAAAAACAAATAAAAAAGCAGCAGTTCAAGAATAGCCTCTTGAACTGCTGCTTTGCTGTAAAAAACGCATCGTTACAGGTCTGATCCCTGTAAGGATGATTGTGATCATTAAGACACTGTAAGCTCTTGGCAACTACTAGCGTATACCTTAGCCTACCTCTTCCCTGGCTCATACGGTTCCCCAAGCGCCGCAGGTGAACTGGAACGCTTCGAGGTAAAGATAAGCACAACTAATGTTAATACGTATGGCAGCAGGTAGAACACTTCATTTGGTATAAATTTAGCTGCTTCTACGATTTGCATTTGATCCTTCAGCGCTTGCGCAAACCCGAAGAATATAGCTGCGCCCAATGCACCGATCGGATGCCAGCGACCGAAAATAACAGCTGCCAATGCAATGTAACCTTGACCGGATATCGTATGGAACGCAAAGCTGCTGTTTGCAGTTAATGTAACAGTAGCACCACCAAGCGAAGCTACCATACCACCTGCAAGCACAGCAAGGAAACGTAGGCGATTAACCCGTACGCCAGCTGTATCTGCTGAGCCTGGATGTTCCCCAACCGCCCGCATGCGAAGTCCTAGCGGCGTGTGGAACATAATAAAGTAAATGATCGCTGCGAGAATTAGCGCAATATAGGTAACCGGATATAACCGGAACAGCCCTTCCCCAACAATCGGCAGATCCGATAAAATCGGGATGTACACTTTGTTAAAGACATGATTCAGAATCGGTGTTTCAGCTGCGCCATCAAACAACAGCTTCACAAGGAAGAAAGTTGAACTTGATGCGAGCATGTTTACAACGAGACCACTGATAACTTGATTGGCTTTAAATTTAACGGATGCAACAGCATGGAGCGCTGCAAATAACAACGTAAAGATCGGTGCTGCCAGAAACCCCATCCAAGGAGACGCTGCTCCTAGTCCCGCTTGCTCTGCATAATATGACACCACACCAGCAGTAAATGCGCCGGATACCATAAAGCCTTCTAAGCCGAGGTTAATAACTCCTGTACGTTCTGTGATTAATCCGCCAAGTGCCGCAAAGATTAATGCAGTGGCAAATACAAACGTACCGTTAAGAAGAAACGCTATCATTTCCATTCGCATTCGCCCCCTTTCTGCCTTTGCGAGTACGCAGCTTGAAGAACATTCTCAGCAGACCTGGAGCCGCTGTAAAGAAAATAATAATACTAATAATCATCCGTACAACTTCACCTGGTACATCAGCACCAAAGCTCATACCTTGAGCGCCGTACATCAGTGCACCAAACAAAATAGCAGAGAAGAAAATGCCGATTGCCGTGTTCATTCCAAGCAAAGCAACCGCGATACCGTCAAAGCCGAGTCCTGAAGTGGCTGGTGCAATGGCCACGTACTTAAATACGCCAAGCACTTCAAACGTACCAACCATACCACCTAGCATCCCTGAAATAAAGAAGGCACGCAGCACAGTGCTGTTCACTTTCATCCCTGCATAATGTGCCGCATGACGGTTAGAACCGACGGCCCGAATCTCGTATCCCCACTTTGTTTTGTTCATAAAGAAGGAATAGCCAATAACAGCAATAATAGCAATGGCAAAGCCCCAGTGAATACGTGCCCCGTCCATCCAAGCGGACAAAGAATCAAGCTGAATGCTTGCGGATTCTTGAATCAGCTTAGAGCGGCCTGTACCTGACTCCTCCATTAAGGTACGAATAACAATGTGGCTTATATACAACGCACACCAGTTTAACATAATACAACTAATTACCTCGTTAATACCTCGGCTAGTCTTTAACCAGGCGACTAACATTCCCCATAGACCACCAACTAGCGTACCAACGATCATAGCAACGATGCCGTGGATTACAGGTGGAAGGCTAACGAAGTGTCCAACCAGTAATGCACCGATAGAACCCATTACGATTTGTCCCTCAACCCCGATATTAAACAGTCCCGCCCTAAATGCAACCGCGACTGCCAAACCTGTCATAATCAAAGGCACAACCGCACGTAACGTCTCACCAAAGTCGTAGCTGTTACCTACAATTTTCTCAACCAGCGATTGATAGGCGAGCAGCGGATCATAGCCGCTGACCAGCATTACAATAGCCCCGATTATTAGACCAATTACGATGGATAATAACGATATCCATACGGACTCTTGTCTTAGCCGGGTTACTAATCCCTTCATCTTAGACATGAGCAAATCCCCTTTCTAGCTTGCCTGCCATCATCAGTCCGAGCTCTTGCTCATTTGTTTGCTTAGGAGTTGTCTCGCCTACAATCTGCCCGTTAAAAATAACTAGAATTCGGTCTGCAACGTTCATAATCTCTTCTAATTCAAAGGATACAAGTAATACGCCTTTCCCTGCATCACGCTCAGCAATAAGCTGCTTGTGTACAAAAGAAATCGCACCTACATCCAGACCGCGAGTCGGTTGGGCTGCAATAAGAAGACGCGGCTTGCGTTCGATCTCTCGAGCAATAATAATTTTTTGCTGATTGCCCCCAGACAGCGAACGCGCCAACACGCCGGTTCCAGGTGTACGAATATCATAATCCTTAACGTAACGTTCCGTTTCTTCCTTGATAATGTCCGATTGAATGATACCGTTCTTTGTCCAAGGTGATTTGAAATAGGACTTCAATACGGAATTCTCTTCAATTGTAAAATCTAACACTAAACCGTGCTTATGACGATCTTGCGGAATGTGGCCAACGCCGATTTCGGACACATCACGCGGGTTGCGGTTTGTCAGCTCATCGCTGCCGAGCTGAATTTTGCCCTTTTGCGTTGGACGCATGCCGCTAATGGCCTCAACCAATTCAGTCTGCCCGTTGCCATCTACCCCTGCTATACCTACGATCTCACCAGCCTTAACTTCAAATGACAGCCCTTTCAGCATATCGTGCCCGCTATCGTCCTTTGCCCAAATATCCTGCACATGGAGCATCGTTTCTGCTGGCTTCGCATCCTCTTTATCAACCGTCAACTTCACGTTATGCCCCACCATCCGTTCAGCAAGCTGCTGTGGAGTTGTGTCTTTGACGATCAACGTATCAATGACTTTCCCCCGACGAATGACCGTGCAGCGATCAGCTGCTTCCATAATTTCTTTTAGCTTATGGGTAATGACGATAATTGATTTACCTTCTTTGGTCAGCTTACGGAAGATGCCAAGCAGTTCGCTTATTTCCTGCGGTGTTAATACAGCCGTAGGCTCGTCAAATATTAAAATGTCCGCGCCGCGGTACAATATTTTCATAATCTCAACACGCTGCTGCATTCCAACCGATATAGAATCGATTCTAGCGTGAGGCTTTAAGTTCAGCTTGTACATGTCAGACAGCTCTTGAATTCGTGCTGCCGCACTCTTTTTATCGAGACGAAGTCCTTTCTTCGTCTCCATACCAAGAATAATGTTTTCTGTTACCGTAAATGGAGGCACCAATTTGAAATGCTGATGCACCATTCCGATTCCATGTTCTATGGCAACACTGGGAGTATCCATCGTGAGCTGCTGGCCCTTAACCCATATTTCGCCCTCTTCCGGCTGATACAAGCCAAACACCATGTTCATCAAGGTCGACTTACCGGCGCCATTCTCTCCGAGAAGAGCTAAAACTTCGCCTTTGCGGAGTTCCAGGTCGATATGATCATTCGCGACGAATTCGCCAAACCGCTTCGTCAGCCCTTTTAGCTGGAGCACGATGTCATGCTGCTCTGCCATAATTATTCCTCCTTATAAAGTTCCCCTGCCTCTATTCTCAAGACGGCAGGGGAATGTGCTGAACCATGTCAATGTTGTTCAGGTTTAACCGTGATGAAGATTATTTTTCAGGAACAGTGATTTCACCTTTAATAATTTTCTCACGGAACTCTTCAACCTTTTTTAACACATCTGGAGCTACGTTTTTAGTTGACGTAGGAGCGATATCAACGCCATTTTCTTTCAGACCCAAATAAGTTGTTTTGCCACCTGGGAATTTACCGTCAATCATGTCTTTGGATACTTTAACTACGGCTTCATCTACTTTTTTAACCATAGATGTTAATGTTACTTCATCACCAAATGTCAAGGATTGGTCCATATCTACACCAATAACCCAAGCTTTTTTGTCACCTTTGGAGCGTTCTTTAGCTTCATTAAATACACCGTTTCCTGTCATGCCAGCAGCATGGAAAATAATATCCGCGCCTTCATTGTAAATAGTAGCAGCTGCGGATTTACCTTTATCAACACGACTAAAGTCACCTGCGTAGATAACTTTCATGTTTTTAGCAGCTTCAGGATTAACAGCCTCTACACCTGCACGGAAGCCAACTTCGAAACGTTTAATAACTGGCAATTCAACGCCGCCAACAAAACCTACTTTGTTGGATTTCGTTGTCAAACCTGCAATGACCCCAACCAAGAAGGAACCTTCTTGCTCCTTAAACAATACAGACGCCACGTTAGGTGCTTGAACTTCAGCATCAACCAAGCCAATCTTAACGTTCGGATTTTCTCCTGCTACTTGTTTAACCGCATCCATCATCGTGTAGCCAGTAGCCCATGTCAGATCATACTTGTTCTTTACGAACTGGTTCAAGCTTGTAATAATTTCTGTATCTTTCTTAGGCTCCAAATATTTTACTTGTACGCCTGTTTCTTTATTTAGCTTTTGCAAGCCTTCCCAAGCACTTTGGTTAAACGATTTGTCGTTTACACTACCAAGGTCAGTTACGAGGCCAGCTTTAAGTTCGCTGTGCGCTCCGCCGTTAGCAGCGCCGGATTCTTCTTTGTTTTTACCGCCACAGCCTGTAAGTGCAACGGAGAAGAACAGTGCAGCTACAAGTGTTAGGACCCAAAATTTCTTTGTTTGTTTCATGTTCAAAATCCCCCTTAGTTATGTGCGTTGCTGAGAAATTACCGCAGCATGTTACTTGAACATGGATCTGCGAACTTGCTGTGCTACTATTGTGTATGCCCTCTTGTAGCGGGCATCACCTCCTCAATAGAATAAGCAAATGTAACTTGCAATATTATACAAACCATCACTTTACTCCAATGCACTGCCAAACTGCTGCTAATTAGGTTATAATGGCGAGATGATTGCTATTTACAAAAACCTTAAATAAGGATGGATATTTGATGATTAATGACTTACGTCAGGTATTCTACTTTCAAGATCTTCCGGACGAAGCGCTGCATGCGATACTGCCGAAGTTGAAGCATAGAATATTTAACAAGAACCACACTCTAATTTACGAGGATGATACTAGCCGTGATGTGTTTATTTTGCGGTCAGGATCGGTAAAAGTATTCAGCATTCAGGAAGATAAAGAAATTATTTTTAATTTCTTCTTTCCTGGTGAAGCGGTTGGCGAACTTGAAGCCATCTATACCGACTATTCTCGGATTGCTTCCGTAGAAGCGATGGAGACGGTTCACGCTTGGCTGCTGTCACGTGATGAATTCCTAGCCATTGCCGAACAATACCCTTCGGTGCTGCGTAAAGCTTATTGTCAGCTTGTCGACCACATTCGTGTGTTAAACCGCAAGGTTGTATACTTATCTTATATGGATGTCCGCCGCAAAGTGGCTAATATGCTGCTTGACCTTGCCTATAACTTAGGCATTGAAGAAAAAGGTCGAATCCGAATTAATTTTAAACTGACTCATCATGTATTCGCTAACATGATTGGGGTAACCCGTGAATCGTTATCCAAAATTATTAAAGAATTTCAAGATGACGGATTAATTGAGATGAAACAAAAAACGATTACAATTGTAGACATTCAACGGCTTATAGACCTCTACGACTCGGATGTTGCACATCCTAAGCAGAGACGTTGGCGTGGGGATGATACGAACCAATGCCTGCTCCCCTAGCGAAATCATGTAGAGGACACACCAACTGTCAAATACTGTGAAGCGCTTTCATATGTCTAGGTTTATTGTATGTTAAAGGGCGTCCTGATGCAGTGACGCCCCTGACCTTTTTTTTGTAACCAAAATCACAAAATGAATCCCCTCCTCGTTACGGAATTGTTGACAACAATCGTGATAACCTCGAATTAATTCGATTCGAACGTGTAAAGCTAACGTAGTATGCCCGTTCAGTCGCATATAACGCTTCATACGACAACTGACGACAACGAAACGGAGGAACGTTATGAGTATTCATTTAGAAGCTCCAAATGGGGCAATTGCAGAAGCCGTTCTACTACCTGGAGACCCGCTCCGCGCAAAACACATCGCTGAGAACTTCCTAGAAGGCGCGCAATGCTACAACAATGTCCGCAACATGTTCGGTTACACTGGAACATACAAAGGCAAGCGCATTTCCGTTCAAGGTACTGGGATGGGTGTACCATCTTTCTCTATTTATGCAACAGAATTGATTAAAGACTACGGCTGCAAAACACTTATTCGCGTAGGTACGTGTGGTGCGATTCAAGAAGATGTGAAGTTGCGTGATGTCCTTATGGCACAAAGCGTTTGTACAGATTCTTCCATCGTGTCTCATTTCTTCGACGATCTGTCCTTCTCGCCGATTGCAGATTTTAATTTGCTGCATTCCGCTTACATGATCTCGCAAGAACGTAATATGAATGTTCGTGTCGGCAACATCCATTCTTCCGACTATTTCTACTCCGAGCGTCCTGAATTAAACAATAAATTAGGACAATACGGTGTTATGGCTGTAGAGATGGAGACTGCTGCATTGTACATTTTGGCAGCTAAGTATCGTGTACAAGCTTTGTCGCTCCTGACTGTAAGCGATCACATTTTGACTGGTGAAATTACTTCTTCCCAAGAGCGCCAAACTACATTTAATCAAATGATCGAAGTAGCACTGGATACTGTTGTAAGCCAAGGGTAGTCCATTCGCTATCGAACTCTAAAAAAGACCGTAAGCATCGTTTCCAATGGAGAGTTAATACTCTCTCTGTTGAATAACGATTGCCCGGTCTTTTTTTGTAAGCGTTATTAGGATTAAAGCGTCACCCAGCGTCATACTCTGTATCTTTATAAGTCATTATAAGTCCTAATAAGTTCGCTAGTTTGCTAACCCGTAGTCCGTATGTGCCCATCCTCCACACGACATGTCAACCACTCATCACTTTTGTTGCCAAAGCTGTCTACCGCTCTTACCGTTAATTTCGCAGTCGGATATATTTGAAGATCCGGCACATCACGCAAGGTGATAACTAACGGATCTGGCATCGTGTAACGGTAGGACTCCGAGAATGCCGTCCATTGTTGAAGCAATTGATCATCGTCATCAAGCAATTGAATTTCATAATGATGTACCTGCTGATCGTCGATAGCCTGCTTCCATGCAATAGTTAAACTAGATGCGTTCTTGTCCCTATTTTGAATCAATAGCCGTGCATCTGTCGGAAATACGGGCGGGTTTTGGTCGCGATTATCCGTATATGTAAACGACGAAGGGATAAATGGCATCGAAACTTCCCACGGCTCCCTAATTTCTGCCTGCTCACAAAAGTCAATCCGGCGAATTTGAACCTTATCACAATAAACTTCAACCAAGAGTCCTTGACTAAATTCACTACCTTTAAGTGGCAGTACCCCTTGGATCCTACCCTGCTCCACCTCCATATATCGGAGCGAGCCTGTACCTACAGATGTAAAATCCCGTTGATGAATACTTCTTGGGTCATTTAGCGGATAATGAGAATGACCACTAAACGTAATAACTTGGGGAAATGGGCGCAGCGCCTCATACAACGCTTCTTTATTGTGTTGAATTCCCCAGTCTTCACTGCCGTAAACTGTATCCGCTATATGCTGATGTAAAAATACAAAGATCGGCTTTTCTGGGCCCTCTTGCGCCGCCTGGGCCAATTGAGCCTTTAGCCATTCAATCTGATCAAGCGAATATCGCCCGTGAGTAGTACCATCTTCCGTTGCCAGCATAATAAAATGGTAGCCCTTGATCACATAACGCTCGTATAAATGCGTCATCCCACTCATTTGTAGAAACCGTTCTTGCGCCTCTTGAACCGGCAGGTTGTTCCAGTAATCATGGTTTCCGATCGTAATCAACAGCTCTGCATCAGGATGCTTATGAGCCCTTAACGTCTCCATATGACGGTTGTATTCTGGAACCGTCCCTTGATTGGTCAGATCACCCACAATGACCAGCACGTCCTGATCAGGTGCTAATTGACGCAGCAGCTTTAGTGCAGCAGCATATTTTTCAATATCCGTCGGCTCTTGCACATCCATAGTGTGCTGCTCTTCTTCATCTCCCGGTCCAATATGTACGTCACTAATAACGGGAAATACAAGTAAAGGTTTGTTGTTCAATTCGGTTCTCTCCTCCCTGTACCAACAACGAGTTATCGCTCACAATTAGAACTACCCTTGCCCTTTCACTGATTCGCATGTTTGTGTAATGGACTCAAGCTTCATTGTACTCCTCAAAGTAAGCGCATTCAAGACTTACATACCTATGCAAATTGATTTGATCGTTTACTCTGCTGGCCGCACGATAGCTAGGCGTTCGCTATCTCGTTCTGCTTCCCATCTCATTTACAGAAGAGGAATGAGTTGCTAGCCCCTCACCAGTATGATATAGTGAGTTCCTGTTTCCATTTTGTAGATTATGTCATGATAAAATGGACGACCATTATTCTTAGGAGGTAACTGAAGGTGAGTGACACATTTCAAAGTGCCTATCAAGAAGAGCAACAGCGACTTGAGCAGACACTCCTGGAGATCAATCAGCAATATGAAGCACTGCAACGCATTCCGGTCTACACAGGTCATGATTTCACAGAGCAAGTATTGGAGGATACTCGCGAACAGCGTCGTCAACGGTTAAAACGTGCGGCAAAAGAGCCTTACTTTGGTAAAATGAACATTCGTGAACAAAATCGGGATGAAATTATGCCGCTTTATATTGGCAAGCAAGGCGTCGATACGCACGAACTTCAGCATAACGCGGGTGTTAAAAAGGCTGCGTCTCTGTATCCCCTCGTTGTGGATTGGCGTGCTCCTGTAGCCAGCTTGTTTTATTCCTTTACGGGCGGTGATGAAGCAGCCGCTTATGAAGCACCTGAGGGCACGATAACGGCGGATGTGCACCTCAAACGTAACCTTGTCATCCGCAATGAGCAGCTTCAACGTGTCGTTGATACTTATAATCGTGAACAAGGTGAAGACCATGTTACAGATGAATTTCTAGTGTATCGCTTAGGCGAGAATAAAGATAATCGGCTGCGTGATATCGTATCCACAATCCAAGCCGAGCAGGATGCCATTATCCGTGCACCTAAGAACAAAGCCTTATTTATTCAAGGGGTTGCAGGAAGTGGTAAGACCACTGTAGCACTGCATCGTCTGGCTTATTTGCTCTATCAGTATCATGAACAAATTCATGCGGAACGGATGATTATTTTCGCGCCTAACCGTATGTTTCTCGACTATATAAGCGATGTACTTCCCGAACTTGGTGTTGGCAACATTCAGCAGCGTACGTTTGCAGATTGGGCACTTGAATTAGCGGATTTGCATCATCAGGTGCAGTTAGCTTCATCAATGGAAGAAGTAGAACGTTGGTACGGCTCCTTAGAGGAGCGTCCAACCGATAGCATGGACAGTTCGGGACGATTCAAGGGCTCGCTTGCATGGATGGAAATGCTGGATGAGCTCATTTTACATTGGGTTGAAAGCGCGATACCCGAAGGAGACTTCTCCCCTTGGGAAGGCGGAGTGCTATCGCGACGTGATATCGCCCACTGGTTTAATCAAGAATATCGATCTTATGAGCCTGCCAAACGATTAGAAAGAGTGACTGCTCGCATCCAACGTTGGATGGAAATGGAACTCAAACAAGAACGAAACAAAACAAAGCTTCAAGATAAAAAGAAAAAATCCACTGCTAAACTTAAAGCTTATTTAAAAAGGTGGCCAAACGCCAACGTTGTTCAATTGTACAAACAATTGCTGCAAGACGATACCTTCAAAGATCGGATCCCCGCAGCAGTGCGCAAACAGACGCTTGCCGATCTAAAACGTGCCGTCATCAAACATGAGGATTTGGCCACGTTAGCATATTTGCATATTCGTTTGCATGGCGTAGCGTCTGCCGAGCGGTTTGATCATATCGTTATCGATGAAGCTCAAGACTTTTCCCCGCTGCAAGTGGCACTGCTTGACCAGATGGTCCGCAGTCATTCCTTTACGGTACTCGGGGACTTATCGCAAGGAATTCATGCCTACGCAGGGATTGAGGATTGGCAGGAAATGCGTGCAGCATTCCCTGCTGATGATTCCGCTTATTATGCTTTGACCAGAAGCTATCGTTCTACAATGGAAATTATCCATTTTGCCAATACGATATTAAAACGTGGGGTTAACACCACAATGCTTGCAGAGCCTGTATTCCGAGGCGGTCAGAAAGTCCAAGTGCTGCATACACATGCAGACCGGCTTGCTAGCTGGGTCATAGATGAGCTACAGCGCCATCAAACTTCTGGATATCAGACCACGGCCATCTTGACTCGGACGACTGATGAGGCACGTTTGTGGCATGAAAAGCTAACCGACAGCGGAATTAACGCTCATATCATCGATGGACGACAGCAGCAATATGAGGGTGGCATCTCTGTTCTTCCTGTATATTTGTCAAAGGGACTGGAATTCGATGCTGTCATCGTTACACATGCCAACGAGACGCACTATGGCATTAATCCTTTAGAAGCGCGGCTGCTATACGTTGGGTGTACACGCGCACTTCACCATTTAACCTTATGTGTGGATGGCAAACTCAGCCCACTTATCCCAGACACGGATGACGAGTGGACACTGCATACAACTTGGTAACAAACTTGCCTGACAAGGAGCATCTTTGGATGCTCCTTTACTTTTATCCATTCACTACTTTTCCTGAGCGACAACTTTAACTTCGAATAGAAAATGACTAGTTGGCTTACTGGCTTTCCTCCTTTGCACATTGAGATATGATGTATTCCATATAACTTAACGCATCTGCTTTTCGTATCGCACGTGAACGATAACTAGAACCTCGTATCCCCTCACGATAGGCGATAGCATCTTTAATAATGGGATGCCACTGTTCGGGAACGACTCGCAGCGCGTATTGTCCTGCCAATCGTTTTGACGTAATATCTTGTTCCTTAAATGTATAATATAATCGACTAATGCCTAAGACTCCCCATTCAACTTGAGAGCGGAATAAATACAAGCCCAATCTATCCTTTAGCACATAGCGTGAGCGCTTGATCCACGACTTCCAATAGGTTTGTAAGTTATGCTGCATATCTTGAATTAATTGCTGCCAACTGACTTCATACGGCAGTTCGTCTGTAGTTGGCCCAATCAAGGTAATCCCGTGTGTCTTAAGTCCGTACCAAGTGACCAAGTTCATTTCAAAATAACCAGCATGGTGCATTCGTTCCTCACAATAATACGGGAAAGGCTCCACTTCTTCGGCTCTCTTCCCCAACTCCGCCCATGTGATATAAATCCCGTTTAAGTTGGGCTTCTTATAAGCCCTTCGCACCTTGCGATGTACTTCCTCTACTGCTAAAATATGCTCATTGCCCATGCGTTGACGTGTTATAGCAATAAAGTCTATATCACTAAGCTGCAAGGAATAATCGCCCATCGCTACAGACCCGTATATGTATAAGCCTTCGAGTAAACCTGGCTGGACTTCATCTATCAATTCCATATATAATTTTAAAATGTCTTGAATGCTGTGATGTAGGTCTTGAAACATATTTCAATCTCCTTTTATAGGCTCAGCTATCACGAAATATCTACTTCTCACTGTTCAATTCTGGATCGAGTTTCTACTATACGGATATACGATGGGTATACGGAAACCAAAAATGCTGCCACCATGAAATTTAAATGTAGCCTCACGCTCCCACTATTAAACTAGTATGCCGTGATTACATCATTCTCCCACACGTGTGAAACTCAATAAACTAGATTTTACGCAAAGAAATGGAAATATTCAACTGCACATATTTATTACGTGTATTCCTTTTAAAAGTCCAAAACATATAAAAGCTCAACCCAATCACGTGATGTATCCCACGGAAAATGTAGGGTGAACACTATTTCTCCACAATGGAAACAATTAACAGTTACTAATGTTCCCATTTGCGAAACTTTTTGGGCAATTGCCTCGTTTAAACGATAAGGAGGTATTTACTATGCACAAAACATTAGCCTCAATTATAGCGCTCCTATTATTTTTTACCCTTATACCTGTGCATGGACATGCTGCCGCCACGTACAGCGCAAAGCTATCGACTTCTGTTGTCCCCCAAGTTGTGATTGTTACAGCAGAAGGCCGGATCAAAGCAGAAGACTTCAAGATTATAAACGGCATGACCTATATCCCAGCTAAAGATGCTGCTCCTCTCATACAAGCTGTTGTTCGCTGGTCGATCAGTACACAAACAGTGTCCATTGAGAATAGACATGTCAACGTGACTTGGAACACTAAATCTGACGTTTTAAAAGTAAACGGGAAAGATGTTACCCTTACAACCAAGCCGCTCCTGCTAACTAACCGTACGTACATCCCCTTGGCGCTGCTTCAGCAAGTTTTCCAACTCCACTGCAATTGGGATGCGCCTACAAAGACTGTCACCATTACACCTGACAAGGCAGGCTCGTAATTAACCGTAACGATGACGATAAATCGTGCCGTGGCTGCGAACATATCGGCACGAGGTCATCGAGGCAAGAAGCACTACTGCGAACAGACGCTCCCCTCCCATTTTCATCCGAGACTTCATCATCAGCTTACTGCGATGTCCGCCTTTGGTCCATTCCAATAGCTCAGTTGTACATTTTATAGCTACAACTCACCTGACTACAACCATACTTCAACGACGTTCACTTATATATTTTTCCAATCTAAAGCTTTACAGCGATTGCGCAATTATACGACAATGCATGACATATTTTTTTATATTTTTTGTAATTTTGTCGTCTCTTGAAGGATCACTGCATCTGTTGAGTAGACATTTTTAAAATTTTTTTGAAAAAAAGAGCAGACGAAAAGAAAAGCATGTGCTATTATATGGTACAAACCAGCTGTCAATTATTTCCCTCGATGCCTAGACAGCCTTGCGTAATTTGACGATGGTTATCAACGATATTACCTAGAGAGGGGAACACACAAAGCATGAAAAAAAAATCCATGCTGCTAGTCCTGACGTTGCTATTGGCAGTAAGTGCGTTTGTAAGCGCTTGCGGAGGCAGCTCCACACCAGCCAAAGAAGAGGCAAAGAACGAACAAAAATCAAATGAAAACAAAAATGAACCCGCCAAAGAGCAAGTATTCCGCTTTAATTCAATTTCAGAGCCGCCATCTCTAGACCCGGGTCAAGCCCAGGATTCCACCTCGTTTGCTTTGCTTGGAGCCGTATTTGAAGGTTTGACACGTTCTGATGAGAATGGAAAACCGCTCGAGGGTACTGCTGAGAAATGGGAGATCTCTCCCGATGGGACCAAATATACCTTCCATCTCCGTAAAGACGCCAAATGGTCCAACGGCGACCCTGTCACCGCAAATGACTTCGAATTCGCTTGGAAACGAGTGCTAGACCCTGATTTTCAACCCGCTCCTCCTTACGCCTACCAACTTTACTACATCAAGAACGCCGAAGGGTACAATAAACATAAAGATGCTGCCTACACCAAAACTAAAATTACAGACCCGAACGAAGTCGGTGTAAAAGCGCTTGACGCCAACACACTTGAAGTCCAATTAGAAAGTCCGACAGCTTATTTCTTAAGCTTATTGTCATTCCAAACTTTTTTCCCTGTACATCAATCTGTAAAAAGCAATCCAAAATGGGCTTCCGATGCTAATTCAATTATTTCAAATGGGCCCTTCAAAGTAAGCAAATGGGTAAAACAATCTTCCCTTGAATTGGCTAAAAATGATAACTACTACGCCAAAGACGAAGTTAAATTTACGAAAGTACAAGTGTCTATCGTATCTGAGGGCTCGTCTGAGCTTAACATGTATGAAACTAACGTACTTGATTACAGCGGTATGCCAACCGGTGAAATTCCTACTGAACAAATTCCAGTCCTTCAACAAACCAAGAAGGATGAGCTTCATATTAAAGGGGTAGCTTCTTCTTATTACTATTTGTTTAACAATAAGCAGAAACCTTTCTCCAATAAGAAAATACGTCGTGCCTTATCTATGGCGATCAACCGTCAGCTGCTCATAGACAAAGTCACATTAAGCGGAGAACTTCCTGCATTCGGAATCGTATCACCAGGGATCGCCGGACTAAATGGCGAATACCGTTCCGAAGTAAAAGATAATTACTTCCAGGAAAACGTGGAAGAAGCCAAAAAGATATTACAAGAGGGGCTGCAAGAAGAGGGACTAACCACACTAGAATTTGATCTGGCTTACAATACGAACGACAAGCACAAAAAGATTGCTCAGGCAATCGCTGATATGTGGAGTAAAAACCTTAACGTTAAAGTGAAGATTCAAAATCAAGAGTGGGCCGTATTCTTGAAAAACCGTACGAACTTGAACTATCAAGTTGCACGTGCAGGCTGGTCTACTGACTACAATGATCCCATGTCATTCCTTGATCTGTATATGACAGGCGGCGGCAATAACGATATTGGCTTTAGCAACCCTAAGTATGATGAATTGTTGAAAAAAGCGAAGACCTCGATGGATGCCAAGGAGCGTATGGATTTGATGGCGCAAGCGGAGAAAATTCTTATCGAAGACGAGCAAGCTATTCTTCCGATCTACTATTACACTTCCGTGGGTCTCACGAAGCCTAATGTGAAAGGCGTGTTTATCGACTATCAAGGCATGATTCATTTCGATCGCGGCTATTTGGAATAAGATAAACTAATGAGAAGCATGTCGGGTTGCATAGAGCGCAAGTTCTATGTATCCCGACTTTTGCCATGATGATTTTACAGAGGAGTAGTGGTGTAATGTGATGACTCGTTATATCTTAAACAAGGTGTTCTTCTTTATCCTCTCCTTATTTATGCTTGCGTCGATTACCTTTATGCTAATGAAGTCCATTCCAGGCGATCCTTTTATGTCAGAGAAAAATATACCGCCCGAAATTAAAGCTCGAATTATGGCCCATTATGGCTTAGATAAACCTATACATGAACAGTATGGCATCTATTTAAGCAACTTGGTACAAGGCAACCTCGGCATCTCCATGAAAATGCAAGATCGTGAAGTAGTCGAATTTATTCGTGACTCCTTCCCTTTCTCGATGAAGCTTGGTATTGTCGCTGTTATCGTATCCGTGCTCATAGGTGTTACCCTTGGGATGACCGCCGCCTTTAACCATCGCAAAATGCTGGATACTTCCGCAATGGTGCTGGCTGTTGTAGGGGTATCCGTTCCGAGTTTTGTGATGGCCTCCATTTTACAATGGCTGCTTGGTGTGAAGTTTCCGATCTTTAATGTTGTTGGCTTGCAGGAGGCCAAAGATTATGTACTTCCTACGATTGCCCTGGCGGCGCTGCCTATTGCGTTTATTGCACGCTTAACCCGCTCGAATATGCTTGAGGTACTTCACTCCGACTATATTAAAACCGCTAGATCAAAGGGCTTAAGCACTTGGACTGTCATGCAGCGACACGTACTTCGAAACGGTATATTGCCTGTTGTCACTTATCTTGGTCCGCTTACAGCCAACGTCATTACAGGCTCATTTATTATTGAGCAAATATTCGGTATTGCAGGTCTCGGCAAAATTTACGTCATGAGTATCGGCAATCGGGATTACTCGCTTATTATGGGGATTACGATCTTTTACGGTTTAATATTGATGTCCGCCCGATTTATTACCGATCTGGCCTACGGTTTTATTGATCCACGAATTAAGCTGGGTAAACGAAAGGAGAAAGCGGCATGATCTCATTCAACAAACAAAGGCCCCTTTCGGACAAACAGTATTCAGCAGAGCAATTCACCAAAGTACCGATCGACGAACATGCGGCGGAGGCGATCGAACGCGAAAGCATTTCTGCATGGCGTGATGCCTGGTATCGATTGCGAAGTAATGTTGGGGCTATGTTCGGCTTATCGATATTAGTGTTATTAATTGTTATGGCCTTTATAGGTCCCCTCATAACACCGTATGACTACTATACCAACAATCTGGAACTTACCAATCAGCCTCCTTCAGCAGAACATTGGTTTGGCACTGACGATCTCGGCCGCGACATGTTCGCCCGTACGTGGATGGGTGCCCGAATCTCCTTAATTGTTGGATTTTCCGCTGCCCTTATTAATCTTATTATCGGTGTCATATATGGCGGTATTATGGGTTACATCGGCGGACGACTAGACGATGTCATGAACAAAATTTCTGAAATCATTTATTCTGTTCCTGATATGCTTGTTGCCATCCTCCTTGTTGTTGTCCTTGAGCCTAGCTTATTTACGATAATTATGGCGTTATGCATTACAGGCTGGATTAACATGTCCTGGATTGTACGTGGACAGATGATGCAGCTAAAAAATCAGGAATACGTGCTTGCTTCTCGCTCTCTTGGTGCATCCGGTACCCGAATTCTGTTTCGACATTTAGTCCCGAATTCACTAGGCCCAATAATCGTAACGTTAACATTGGCGGTGCCGACTGCTATCTTTAGTGAAGCGGTGCTCAGTTTCCTCGGCTTGGGCGTACAGCTTCCGGCCGCATCATGGGGCACGATGATTAACGATGCACTCAAAGCTATGATTTTATATCCTTGGCGTATGTTGTTCCCGGCTATTCTGATTAGCTTGACGATGCTTGCATTTAACATGTTTGGTGACGGTCTGCGTGATGCGCTTGATCCAAAGCTGAAGAAATAAGGAGGCATAGACATGCATAAAACAGTAAAACCCTTGTTAAAAGTAAACGACTTGCACGTCTCCTTCCATGTTCGTGCCGGTGAGGTTAAAGCCGTACGGGGTGTGTCCTTCCATGTTAATCCTGGTGAGGCTGTAGCGATCGTAGGCGAATCTGGCTGTGGAAAAAGTGTTACCGCTCAGTCTATTATGAGATTGCTGCCCTCACCTCCCAGTAAAGTGAAGCAGGGGCAAATTGTATTCAAGGGCGAAGATTTACTGAAGCTTAAACCAGCGCGGATGCAAAGTGTGCGTGGAAAAGATATCGGCATGATCTTTCAAGACCCGATGACTTCACTAAATCCAACGATGACAATTGGACGGCAAATTACAGAAGTATTGGAAAAGCATAAACAGATGTCTGGCCGCGAAGCCAAGCAGGTCGCGATTGATATGTTAAATTTGGTCGGCATTCCTAACGCTGCATCACGCTTTGGTCAATATCCTCATGAATTTTCCGGTGGTATGCGGCAGCGTGCGATGATCGCAATAGCGCTCGCATGCAATCCATCATTACTTATTGCAGATGAGCCCACTACAGCGTTAGACGTCACTATTCAAGCTCAAATTCTGTCCGTTATGAAAGATTTGCAAGCCAAGTTTGGCACTTCCATTATTTTGATCACTCATGATCTTGGCATTGTGGCTGACTTGTGCGATCGAGTGATCGTGATGTACGCGGGTAAAGTGGTGGAAACGGGGACGAAATGGGAAATATTTAAAAACCCCAAGCATCCATATACCAAAGGACTACTTCGTTCCTTGCCGCGGCTTGATCAGAAAAAAAATGAGCCGCTAATTCCTATTAACGGAACGCCACCTGACCTCATTAAGCCGCCAGCAGGCTGTGGATTTTGCGCACGCTGCGACTATGCGATGCAAATCTGTAAAACCGAGGACCCCGAAATAAGCGAAATTAGCGGTTCTCATCAAGCACGCTGCTGGCTTTTGCATCCATTGGCACAGGAGGTTTCCGTATGACAAAAACAGATGCCATGCTAAAAGTTGAAGGACTCAAAAAATATTTCCATGTCAATCGCGGTGGTATTCTCAAAGCAGTAAATGATGTTAATTTTGAAGTAAGAAAGGGCGAAACGCTGGGGATGGTCGGTGAGTCCGGCTGCGGTAAATCGACTGTAGGTCGAACCGTACTGCGGCTGTATGAGCCAACAGCAGGCAGTGTTACCTTTAACGGAACCAATATAAACCAACTTAATCATGTGAAAATGAAGGCTATGCGCCGCCAAATGCAGATGATTTTTCAGGACCCCTATGCTTCGCTTAATCCACGGATGACGATTACAGATATTATTGGCGAGGCATTGGATATCCACCGGCTTGCTAACAGTCGCGCAGAACGTAAACGCCGTGTTGAGGACCTTTTGGACCTCGTTGGCCTTAATCCTGACCATGCTACCCGCTACCCGCATGAATTTTCAGGCGGTCAACGACAGCGGATCGGCATCGCGCGTGCTCTTGCAGTTGATCCGCAATTTATTATTTGCGACGAGCCGATATCTGCACTTGACGTCTCCATTCAAGCCCAAGTCGTCAACCTGCTAAAAGAACTGCAACAGAAGTTCGACCTTACTTATCTGTTTATTGCACATGATCTGTCGATGGTCAAACATATTAGCGATCGGGTAGCCGTTATGTATTTGGGTAAAATGGTCGAGCTAGCTGAAAGCGGAACTTTATATGCTGACCCGCTCCATCCCTATACAAAAGCATTAATGTCTGCTATTCCTGTGCCTGATCCCGAAATCGAAGCCTCCAAGGAACGTATCGTCCTGAAAGGCGAACTGCCTAGCCCGATCAACCCACCATCAGGCTGCTACTTTCGTACACGCTGTCCTGCTGCGACAGATCGCTGTGCAGTGGAAGAACCTTTATTCAGGGAAGCCAAGCCGAATCATTTCGTAGCGTGCCATGAGGTCTAGCATGCCACGCTACAGCTAACATAACAAAGGCAGCGCCGCTCCTGACGGAGAACGAGCACTGCCTTTACTCATTTGTGTGATACCGCTCAGCTTGCGAGTCAATTCGTTCGTTTCATATACAGTTGCAATCGACTCGCCACCCCATTGTTGCCAACTACAACTTCGCAACAAAGTCGCGACCAAATTGAGCACACTGTTCTTCTTCATCCTTGGACGGAGACAGCTCAATCTTCAAACCTTCCAGTACAACTTCACAGCCTATAGATTGAAGCTTCTCAATCAGTAAATCAACTGCAGCGCCATAAGCGTGATAAGAAGAATCACATGATCCGAATACAATCGCTTTCTTGCCTGATAAGCTGAGTTCATCCATATCGTCATAGAAGTCCAAGAACTCGTCTGGCAGTTCTCCGTCTCCCCAGGTGTATGCTCCTAATACGATCCCATCGTAGTTGGCCAATTCAGACGTTTCCGCATCCATAACTTCCTTCACCGTAAGTTCAGCTTCTGTACTTCTAATTCCGCGCTCCACGGCCTTAGCAATGTCTTCGGTATTACCTGTCATACTTGCAAAAATCATGATGATGTTGCTCATCAATAAGTTCCTCCGTTCCGATGGTGGCTTCTCCCAAGCATATGCAGTCTTATCTTTTATGTATGATATTGATAATCATTTTCATTAAAAGTATACATCCTTCTGACTAACTTGGCAAATGAAACTTCAATTTTTATTCATCTTTCCAAGTCCATACAAAAGAACCTCCACACCTACTTCATGCAGAGGTGGAGGTCCTTCTATATCAAACGATCCAAATCAAAGCAAATATCAAAAAAGCAATAAAACTTTGGTGACATCATTCTTTCGAATTATGCTTCTCCATGATTACACATGTCGTCTGCGACTAAACCATTTATATACCCGCTCAACGTCGGCCTGCTCCATATGCTTAACAGCCCAAGTCGTTCCCGCTATATCCCCCATCAGCTTCACATTCAAAGATAACAACTTGCGTCTTCGTTGAAATACCGTTCCCTTCATTACGATTGACACCATCTGGGATCGGGGCACGATATACGTACTTCGGGCTATTTCTCGACACTGCAACGTAATCTGCTTCTCTGATAACGTCATGCCAGTATCACGATGCTGCAATAGATCCCATATGATCGTTAAAGGTACGATCAAGAGCGACCATAACCCTGCCTCACGCCAAAATCCAATAGCAGCCGTGCATAGCGCCATCACGATTAGAACATCGATTCGGAGAAAAAACCATTTAGCCCGCGGGGGACATTGCGTTTGAATCGGCACTACTTGGAGATGCGGGATACAATCTGACATCATCGCCCCCCAAGCCTGCTTGCGCATAAAAGGATGGAGCACGATCATCTCCTGCTTGGAGGATGAAACGACGTGGAGCATCAATTTTCCGTATCCGAACGCCTGCTGTAACAAGCTCTCTTTAAAAATGACAGCCTGAACACGCTCCGCCTGAAACGTATGTGCTTTCTTCTCGATTAACCCATATGAAATGGCGATATGAGTACCCTCGCGTGTAACACGGAACTTTCCGTATTTTACAATATACAATAGCGCTGACAAGAGCCATGCTAGTATAAATCCAACGATCGCCATCCCCCACCAGCCGGGCAGCAGCTCCGTTGCTTGTTCAATCGTCCGCTCGTACACCTTCTTTGGCAAAATATCATCAGCCAAGGAGATGACACCCGCAATAAACGTCATTACTAATCCTATATTAATGGAAGTAAAGGCTGCCATAACGATCTGCTTACCCGAAATATTAAATATCGTTTCTTGCTTAGGCTGCTGTGGCACGTCGTCACGTAGAAAAGAGCCTACAGCATCGCCGCTCGCAATATTAGAATCGAATTCAGTCAAGCTTGCTTGTTGACTGCGTAATACATCTTCTGGATCAACATTCGCACCATTTCCTGCAATTGTACTGCTTGCTTTCTCACTCACCGCTTTATTCATCTGCTCCCTTATCCACGCCTGCAGACGGATAGATTCCGCCGCAGAAATAGCCGGTAATACGCCATCACCGTCCGCCTTACCTCCAGGGAGCTCTATTTTGAGTTGTACAACGCCTAGTATTCTCTGCAATAAAGGCTGTTCGGTATTGACCGAATGGATACGACCATAGAAGATTGAGCGCTCCTCAAGGAAAAATACCCCTTTTCGAATGACAAGCTTATCCGCCTCAAGCTGATATGTATGCCTGCGCCATCCCATTAAGCCAAAGGCAAGAACCGCCGCTACAACGACCGTTGCCCCGGCATACCAAAACCAAGGAAGTTGAAACCAATTTATTTCTTTGAACACCAAAATGATGGCGAGTGGCCACAGGGCCTTTGCATAAGTAATCAAATTAAACAGCATGTATACGGGATGCATTCGTTTCGGTTCATTCATCTGCATCCACCACTCTTGCCAGTTTGCCAACCTGTAACTTTAATTGTTCGGCGTGTTCGAGCTTCAGCCCTTTAATCCGATGTGTGCTAGCAGCTGTTACAATCTTTACTTCTGCCAAGGCATAACGCCGCATTAGCGGACCACTCTCTAACTCCACGTGCTGAACTTTTACCATCGGAATGAGTACATCGCGGATCCAAATCAGTCCGGATCGAATTTCAACCTCTTCCTCAAACACTTCATATTTAAACCGCTCATATTCTACTACGGGTACAATCCACGTATAAATAACAAGCGTCAACACAAATAAGCAAAGTGCTGTCCATCCTGGCCATAGTACCCAGTCCTTTTGATGTGCGATTAGTAAATATGCGGCCGAGCCTGCTATTAACACCATATTGGTTATACAGCCAGAGATGCGTGATACTTGGATATAATGAGGATGAAGCCGTTGTGTAAGTCTGTCCATTTCCATTTGATGCCTCCACGTTGCATTTTATTATTCATAGGAGCTGGCATGAAAAAAACACCGCAAATTGCGGCGTCCTCTTCATAACGTCCTCCTATTATATAACGGAAAATTCGCTCTTACGTTTCCAAATCTTTAAAAATAACTAATTCGTATCTCCCAAGTAACAAACAGCAGGCTTCTTTCCCTGCAAAATAAGACCTAGTTGTGCTGGAAATAAACGAATCTCATGCAGTTTGTCGATAGCAACCCATTCCACACCAACTTGATACTCATCGGGATTGGTGCCCTCAAAGTTGTCTCCCTCGTGTTCCAATTCACAAGCAAAATAAAACTCCACTTGGTGAGCGTCACCATCCACTTCACTAAATTGATGATGCGCACCAATATACTCACGGATATGGGTTAACTCCCCTACCACTACTTTCTGTCCGATCTCTTCCATGCACTCCCGCACAAGTGTTTCACTTAGCTGTTCGCCGTGTTCTTGCCCGCCACCTGGAAACAAATAAAACAAGCCTTCTCGGTCCATATTCTGAGTTAGCAACAAATAACCTGAACGCTGTATAATAGCTTTTGTTGAGTTACGAATCGGTTTCATGTTCATATTCCCTTCTGTATTATCCTAACGGACTGCTTATTACCAGACTCGTCCCTGTCAAACCGTATAAACGCGTGTACAACGCTATGCTTTAGTTTGGGCACCCATGATTAAATAAAGAAAAGATCGTCCGGGGATATGGACTGATGGAGGAAAGCTTATGGTAAAGGAGGAGCTTGCTGCGGACCTACACGTGATAACGAAATAAGGAGCATACGAACGAGCTTATAACAGCCGTAACCAATCATACCACCGCATACATTTAGCAGCATATCATCAACGTCAAGCGTTCCGACTAAAAGCATATACTGCATCACTTCAATAAACAACGTCATCAAGAAAGAGATCAGCATCATTCTTCCCCACCTTCGGCAGCTTCTAACCAGTAGTGGAAGAAGGGCTCCAAGAGGCACAAACAACAAAATATTACCAACCAAATTGTTAAACCATACATATACAGGATAATCTGCTATGTGCACCACATACTCCATTATCGTTGTAAATGGTACCAAATTTACAGGATAGTACCCTTCACTTAAACCATAACTGCGATAGAAACCAAAAAATAATAAGTATGTACTGTACAGCACATATAATATAAAAACAAGCCAACCCACAATGGTGAGACTTGCCTTCCATTTGATTCTGCGTTGTAAAGGAGTCACTAGTATCAACCTACTTTCTCAGCAGCAGGAAGAAAGCTACTTATTCAATAAAGATGCCACATCCCCACTAGCGGCCAATCCTTTGTCTGCATCATGTTCCGGTTAGGTGATGCTGTACACAAAAACGGTCTTCATATCGATATTATATATAATCTCGCTAACAAGCAAGCAAAATGTTATACAATTAAACCGACCTCTTTCCATAAACGTACAATATGTGAATAATGGTACAATCTTACGTAAAAGTCTGACACCTTCAATGAACGATTTCTAATCTTTGCATTGGGGCCACCAAAAAAACCTCCGTCGGCTTTACCCGACGAAGGCTTTTCGTTGTCTTAATTAATACTTCTCCGATACCAGCTTTGCTTGTGTAAAGAGCAGCAAATAATCACGGCCACCAGCCTTGGAATCGGTACCTGACATATTAAATCCACCAAACGGATGCACTCCAACCAACGCGCCTGTACATTTGCGGTTAAAATACAGGTTACCACAGTGCATACGCTGGCGCGCATACTCCAAATGCTCGCGATTGCCGCTAAAGACAGCGCCAGTTAACCCGTACTCCGTGTTGTTAAATATGTCAATCGCATGCTTGTAATCCGCTGCCTTACAGACGGCGAGCACAGGGCCAAATATTTCTTCCTGCATTACACGAGCATGCTCGCTTACATCTGCGATAACGGTCGGCTGAATGTAGTAGCCGTTGCCTTCTGCTACATCTCCGCCAGCTACTACTCTTCCTTCTTCAGCGCCTATCGCAATATATTCCAATGTTTTGCGATAAGCATTTTCATCAATAACAGCACCAATGGCAACGTTTGCGATTGCCGATCCGACTTGAAGCTGCTTCGTTTTGGCGATCACTAGTTCCAGCACTTCATCATATACGTCCTGATGTACAATTGCACGGGAACCAGCGGAACATTTCTGTCCTTGGAATCCAAAGGCCGACTGCACAATCGCAGCTGCCGCTTCTTCCACATTTGCCGTATTATCAACTACAATGCCGTCTTTTCCACCCATTTCAGCAATTAAACGTTTCATCCAGATTTGCCCTTCAGCAGGCTTCGCCAGACGTTCATTGATACGCAAGCCAACATCACGCGAACCTGTAAAAGATACAAACCGTGTACGAGGATGATCAACGATCAAGTCACCAATCTCTGCACCAGAACCAGGGATGAAGTTCAACACACCTGCCGGCAAGCCGACTTCTTCCATTAACTCCACAAATTTCGCAGCAATAACTGGTGAGGTGGAAGCTGGCTTTAACACAACTGTATTACCCGTCACAATCGCTGCCACAGACATTCCCGCCATGATCGCAAGCGGGAAGTTCCACGGAGGAATTACGATCCCTACACCAAGCGCAATATACGTTAGGCGGTTATCTTCGCCTGCTAGCTTTGTTAATGGCTGCGGGCCACTCAGACGAATCATCTCGCGTGCATAAAATTCGAGGAAATCGATCGCTTCTGCTACATCTGCGTCTGCTTCGCCCCAATTTTTACCCACCTCATATACAAGCCATGCTGCATAATCAAATTTACGACGTCGCATTATAGCTGCGGC
The DNA here is from genome assembly GCF_000425125.1 of Paenibacillus taiwanensis DSM 18679. Classification (GTDB taxonomy): domain Bacteria; phylum Bacillota; class Bacilli; order Paenibacillales; family Paenibacillaceae; genus Paenibacillus_B; species Paenibacillus_B taiwanensis. Next base: position 34,207 of record NZ_AULE01000024.1, on the reverse strand, counting down.
TTTAAATAAGTATCCGGCACGTTCTGTTGGATCAACATACTGCCACTCTTGGAACGCTGCATCCGCAGCAGCAATAGCCTTTAGCGCCAGCTCACGATCTGCTTGCGCCACATAACCGATAATTTGATCGGTATTGCCAGGGTTAATAGATGTGCCAAGACGATCAGTGCTAATCTTCTCACCGTTTATGACTAGAGGATAAGTGCTGCCAAGCTGCGCTTCTACACGTTGTAATGCTGCCTCCATTGCCTGCTTGTTCGTTTCAATAGTAAAGTCCGTAAACGGTTCGTTACGATATTCAATCATGCTCATAGGTCGTACCTCCCAATAATAATAAATGGATATTATGAAAAATTCGAATTTTTGTTATATCACGACTTAAACATTGACTTGAGAACAAAGCCTACATTGGCAGGTCGCTCCGCCAGTCTACGCATAAAGTATCCATACCAATCGTCCCCGTAAGGCACATATACTCGCATGGTATACCCCTGATTAGCCAGCTCCTGCTGTGCTTGAACCCGTATTCCGTACAGCATCTGGAATTCAAACTGGCTATTCGGAATGCGGTGATCCTTTACAAATTGCTTAACGTGATTAATGACGTTATCATCATGCGTCGCGATAGCCGCATAGTGGCCATCCAGCAGGTGCTGCTCAATAATCCGAATAAAGTTCTGATCTACATCTTCCTTACGTGGAAATGCGACTTCTTGTGATTCCTTATAAGCCCCTTTTACAAGGCGAAGATTCGGCTTATAAACCGCTAATTGTTCCATATCGGCCTGACTTTTGTACAAATAAGCCTGTATAACTAGTCCAACAGTCGTGCCATATTCTTCTCTTAATTCACGGAAAATGTCTAGGGTGACTTCATTGTGAGCGTAATCCTCCATGTCAATGCGTACAAAGTTTCCATGCTGCTTGGCTGCGTCCAAAATTTGACGCATATTGCTCATGCACAGCTCTCTTGAGATGTCGAGACCAAGCTGAGTCATCTTTAAGGACAGGTTGGACTTAACTCCGCTTGCGGCAATCTCATGCAGCGTACGTACATTGTAAGCTGTCGCTTCAATGGCTTCCTCACGTGTGGAGATGAATTCGCCAAGGTGATCCAAAGTAACTACGATCCCCTTCTCGTTTAACATTCGCACAGTTGTAACCGCTTCCGAAATTTGAACGCCAGCTACGAACCGTTTGGCGCCAAAGCGGAGACCGTATTTCTTAGCGGTGCGGTTAGCCACTTTATTTTTCGACAGAAATAGAAACGCATTTCGCATTAAGCTTTCCATGTCGAACAGTTCCCCCTAAACTTTGAAGTGTTCAATTTTTGTACACATTTAACCTCGATGATTAATTATAATCACAATTGGTTGAACATGTAAATAGATTTTGAAGAAATAGTTGGAAAAGTTTTACGCATTAGATGGATTGATTTTCTAGGGGGCGTTTGCCATAATAGTTGAAAGACAGCAGAAACCGGAGTGGAAATCATGGGACAAGAGACACATACCTGGTCTGGCAGGCATGTAAATGCACTGCTGCAACGACTATTAGACACAACAAATGACGCAGTAACGATCGTGGACACTGATGGAATTGTGCAGTACTGGAATCGAGTATCGGAAGAGACCTACGGAATCCCACGATCCGAAATTGTAGGTAGACGAATTGGAGACTTCTTCCAACGAGAATCTATTATGTTATTTCAAGTGATGGAAAGCGGCACTGAAATACAACACGTCTATCACGAACCTCGTCCTGGCGTACATGTTATGATTAATGCCGCCCCTGTACGAGATGAACAGGAACAGTTAATCGGTGCCATCTCTATCGAAAGCAACGTCACACAATATGTAAAGCTAAGCGCTGAAATGTACAACAAGCCGGATGCTGAGGAATTATCTTCTGCGGTGTTTCCGTTTAAGCCAGAAGAAGTACAAGCAGCCTTGCTTGTAGTCGAGCACAAGCGTCCATTACTACTGCTCGGTGAATCAGGAGTCGGTAAGCGTGCGATCGCACAATGGATACATAAGCAGCTTCAGCTAGAAGGGCTATTTGTTACGGTGAGCTGTGGAGCGCTTCCACATGGGCTGCTGGAGGCTGAGCTATTTGGCTACCAAGGTGATGAACTCCGCCTGGGAAAGCTGGATCAAGCGAAGGATGGAATCTTATATCTTAAGGACATTCATTTGCTGCCCCAATCGCTCCAAGAAAAGCTCTATCAGATGCTGCAAGATCGGAAATTTTATCGATTAGGCGGGATGTCAACTGTATCGTTATCCTGCCGAATTATCGCTTCTGCCGCCAATGGACTCGAGGAACACGCATCGTCACAGTGGCTGCCTGAGCTGTACTATGCGATGATGCATCACGAGGTGCCTGCCTTGTGTGAACGTAAGCAGGACATTCCTGAGCTGTGCCGTATGTTCTTAAACGTCGCAGCAGAGAAGTTGAATGCACAGTCGCCGCCCTTAGGCTCTGACGCTTTAACAGCACTGACTTCGTTTGATTGGCCTGGGAATATGCCGCAGCTCGCCAATGCTATGGAGCATGCCTGTTTTATGGCCCATTCTAACCGAACGAGCGCAATATCTGTGCGCGAACTACCTGATTATGCTAGGCTGACCACACTTGTCGAGTTGACGGAAGCGGATATTCCGCTAAGTGTACACTCAGAAGAGATGGAACGGGTCCGGATTGCGGATGCGCTGAAACGAGCGGCTGGGAACAAAGCAAAAGCTGCACGTATGTTGAGCATTTCACGAGGGGCTCTCTATTATAAAATGCGCCAGTATGGGCTTGAGTAACCACTACCTAACAATGAGTCATCTTCCTTACCTTATATAGAAACACAAATAAGTGCCCTGCATTCCGCTTAGCTTACAGTGGAACATAGGGCACTTTGTTATAGTTTAAGCAGCAAATGAGAGTGCTCACAGGGTGAATAACTTAATAGGCAACCCTACAGACGCCCATATGTTAACATGTCTTCAGTGATTCTCTTTTCAACATATCTTAGTCAGTGAATCTGGTCAGTGAACCTCATCAGTGAGCTTAGTCAGTTAGTTCCCAACGGGAGCTGGATCAGCAAAAGACGAAGGTATGCTTGGCTTGCTGGCCGCTTTAACTACTTCTATTATAATATACTCACCCATCTGATCCTGGATCTCACAGCTTAAATTGTTGCTCCGCAATATAAGCTCGATTTCATCTATGCTGTGCCAAGTCCAGCCAGCGACGTTGGCGAGATAAGAAATATATTCTTTGTGGTAGATCAGAATTAATCGTTTGGAAATGCGGAACCATTCTTTGAACATTAAACCAGCAAGCGGCTCACTAAACATGCGGTAATAATCCGTTACTACTATCGTATCAAAATGCCCCCGAGCATACGGTGTATCAACCCCGAGCAAATATACAACTTCCCTTGCAGCAAATCGCTCCGTGTAAGCTTGGTGTAAATGTTTATTTTGGATAAAAATGTGAGATGTATGAAGCGCAGAAAGATGTGCAATACTGTCCTCACCAATAATAAGTGAACATTCGGAACCGGTAATGTAGTTGGCATTCAGGCTTTCGATAAAGGATAGCTCATATTCCGGCGTATAGTATTTCACCACGAGATGATTAAATTTAGAAATGACTTGATCGTAATGCATGTCAGCTGAATACGGATAAATTTCCGTATCGAATTGATAGTTTTTCACGTGCATTTTTTTGCGATTAAGAAAGCTTGACTTAATTTTCAGCTGCTTCTGATCATCAGCACGATGCGGCAAATGAAGGACACATATATTTTCGGTTGCACGCATAATAGCGCCATGCTTATGCAGCTGATAGGAGAAATCGGTGTCCTCTGCTCCCCAGCCTTTGAACGATTCATCAAAGCCGCCTGCTTGTACTACAATGTCTCTGGACGCGCTTATTGCCCCGCTCCAGCCCATCGTCCACGGTACATCCATTTGGTTTAAATCATTGTTAACCAAATGAAAATGCGACGTCCTCATGTCTTCCCAGGCCGGATGGTATTTCAACCGCTCACTTATTTCCTGTAAATTGTGTGGTGTAATGCCGTCAAGAACCGACATATCTTCCTTGTCAGGGTCCGTAAATGCACCCAAAATATAATGGTACAATACAGTATTGTGGCTTGAGCCGATTTGCTCCGCAACTCGATCCACAAAGTGAGCTGGAATCACGATTCCACAATCCAAAAACACCAGAATATTTCCCTTACTCTCTTTAATTCCTCTGTTTCTTGTTCTGGAGCGGCAGGAAAATTTGTCGCGTGGAATGAACGAATATTTTAACGCTTTAATTTTCGACACAAACGAATCTACAACCTCTTTAACTGGTTCTGTTGAGCCGTCATCCACAACAATAACTTCGTACGATAGGTCGTCGCGGTGCTCCTGCTCACTAATAAACGCCAAGGTCTGTTCCAACTGCTCCACTTTGTTGTGAACTGGAATAATAATTGATATATTCAATTGTACAGTCTCCCTCCACGATATATGTATCTATAGGTTTAATCTTGATGTACGAGTTAAAATAAAACTGTGATGAAAGTATACTACGTAGTGTGAAAATAAAATTGGAAGGAAAAATCTGAAGCATGGAGCAGCAGAGGGGCGGCTTACATGTGGCTTGTATGTTATGTGACTTGCACCTGTTAGACATGTAAGGGGCCGTTCACTGGAATAGTTGTCGTATTAATTCTAATAGGTTCTCTTCCATGTACCAGTAGCAACCTTAATCTATGCTCCTAGTATTTATTCTATATAATGTACTTGTTTTGTACAGCAATTCTCAATTTCTTAATCAAATCTTTAACAAACAGCAAGAAGAAGACGTAACCACTGACTATCCAACATATATTCATCCAGATACAAAGTGATCTGGCTCCCTTATCCGCCTGCTTTCAAGCTGCTCAATCCGAAACAGAAGTTCGTCATTCTGCTCTTCTAGCAGCCTGATCCGTTGAAATACACGATAACATATCCATGCTAGACCAGCCGCCAGCAATGCCGAAATCGTATACCACATGACGATCATCCTCCTTTCTAATCAAAAATAGTGGTTAATCCCCCTTAAAAGTAAAGCAACTGCAACGATTCCAATAGCCCACGAAAACGACTATGAACGGTGGTCTCGCTTACAGTTCCAATGTCTCTAATTATTTGCCATAAAGTGGTGTTTTCGTTATTTTACCAGATTCATGCACGGCTGCATATACCTAAAGCGATTTCGATAGCAAGGCCATATGTCTGACACAAGTTGAAAAGCGAACTCGTGTATGGGTCACGAATTCGCTTACCAAACTAATGTATATAATTGCTGAGGGTTGCAACATAAAGGAATATTTCGTACCACGTCTACCTTAAATCTCTCTGACTGGCATGCTACAAATGAACGCTAACATGCTTTAAAGCTTCTGCTGCTGGCACGTAGTCGAGATGCAAATCACGGGCAACTGCATAATAAGTAACCGCGCCACCTGCCGTATTTACGCCTGCTAATAGCGCTTTATGTTCCCGCAGTGCCTGTTCCAATCCTTTATTTGCAATTAACACTGCATAAGGAATCGTAGCATTTGTGAGTGCTATCGTGGAGGTGCGTGGAACTGCTCCTGGCATATTGGCCACAGCGTAATGAACGACGCCATGCTTTACATACGTGGGATGATCATGTGTTGTAATGTGATCAACCGTCTCAAATATGCCTCCTTGATCGATGGCCACATCAACAACAACAGAACCAGCCTGCATCGTCTGGATCATCGACTCCGTCACCAGCTTAGGTGCCTTTGCTCCGGGAATCAGAACCGCTCCAATGACCAAGTCTGACTCGGCGACCGCTTCGGCAATCGTCAGTGGATTAGACATCAAAGTATGAATGGATGAACCAAAAATATCTTCCAACTGCCGCAGTCTATCCGCGTTCGTGTCCATGATCGTTACGTCAGCACCAAGTCCTACCGCAATCTTGGCAGCGTTCATCCCGACGATACCACCACCGATGACAGACACTTTGCCGCGTCTTACACCAGGCACGCCCCCTAACAAAATTCCTTTTCCACCATGTGACTTTTCGAGAAATTGTGCCCCAATCTGGGTAGCCATCCGCCCCGCAACTTCACTCATTGGTGTTAATAAAGGCAGCGACCGATTAACTTCTACGGTTTCATATGCAATAGCTGTTACACCGTGCTTCGTCAACGCTCTCACTAATGCAGGCTCTGCCGCCAGATGTAAAAATGTAAACAAGATGAGACCTGGACGAAAATAAGCATATTCTGAAGGAATAGGCTCTTTTACCTTTAATATCATATCCGCCTGCCGCCATACATCCGATGCACTCAAGCCTATTTCCGCTCCGGCTCTAATATAGTCTTCATTCGAAAAACCACTGCCTGTGCCTGCTCCGTCCTCGATCAGAATGTCATGACCTGATTGATACAAAGCAACTACACCAGACGGTGTTATGGCAACTCGATTTTCATTATTCTTTAATTCCTTTGGCACACCAATACGCATCTTAAAGCCTCCTGAAATTAAAGCCGTTTCTTTCCAGTATAAGACAGTTTGCACGCCACTTCTTTATCTTTATTTCCAAAAACAAGCACCTATCTTTGTAGTTTTACACAAAGACAGGTGCTATATAGTTTACTTCCATTTATTTAGCTTCAACTCTAAATACATCGTTACTTTCTGATCCATATTGTTCAAGTCAATATCACCGATTTCCATAACCCGCTTTAAACGGTACATCAACGTGTTAGTGTGCACATGCAGTACCTCTGCTGCCTTTTTTACATTGCTATCTTGATTCAGAAATATTTCTAATGTATACGATAAATCGCTGTTATGTTCCTCGTCATATTGCCGCAGCCGATGGAGACTTTCGTTAATAATCGGTTTACGTTCTCTGTCCACAACAAGAGTTGGCAAATAGCGATAATAACCCAATTCGTTATAGTCATAAATTCCACTTAGCGCTTCTGGATACGTGTTTCCCATTTGAATGACAACTAATGCCTCTTGATAGCTCTTCTCCACGAAGACATACTGCTCATAAAACAACCCCCCGCCTCTACGAACAGGAACAGCCCCAAAGCGGAGCTTTAATTGTGTAATAAACTTGCTGCATTCGTCCTTGTATTGCAGTTCGGCATGCTTCCCGACGCCAGGGGCACACATCATAATTAAACGGTTATTGTGAATCACGTGCAGCGCAATCCGAATCTGCTGAACCGTTCGAATCGTGTATTGGATCTGCTGATTCAACTTCTCGTTAATATCCGTTTCAAATTCCAGTACGATAACTTGGTACCGCGGTGGCAACGAAATACCCAATTGCGAGGCACGCTCTTTCGTTTCCGGCTCGGATGGGTTTTTATGAGTGAGCAAATGCCAAAAGAAATCATGATGATGCTGCTCCTGCTTGCGATTTTGTGTCTGCAATTGAACAAGCTTTGTTCGCGCCGCCTGTGCTGCTTGTTGTAGCAGTTGCAGAGATGTCTCATTTGTACGTTGATTGTTATCTAATATATAAATATAGCCAAGTACATCCTGATTATTGCGTATTGCTATCGCAATGCGATCACCTAATCCCACCTCACTAATTTGTGAGATGCGGATGGGTTCGTGACTGGTCATAATTTGCTGGATAATTCCTTCTTTCCAAAGGGCACTTATGACATTCTCGGGAACTCGTCTTCCGATAATGGTAGCAATCCGAGCAGGGTCCGTCTCGGGATCATGCGAACTATAAGCCAACAGCTTATGACTAGCGTCCTCGATCGTAACCGGACACTGTACAACCTCACTGATCGTATCTGCTATAGATTCTAGGCTGTCAAAATGTCGGTCAAACGGATTGTGATCAACACTCATACATTGTACTCCTTACACCAAAATGAACGCTCCCATTGTAACATGCAAAAGCTTGGTTTTACTATGATATCGTGTAAATCCCTTCATGATATTAGAAGAAAATGAATTAAAAGTACAGTTTTAATTTTTTTATGAGGGATAGAAATTTCAATTAGTAGTTTTGCCACACATTATTTACTTGTTATTTCCAGATAGATCTGATCCATACAAATCTCCCCCATCGCTTCCTTTACACAGGTACAAAATTATTGACAACACCTATGTTCAAAAAATAAAAAACACTGGAAACCAGTGTCTTAAAATTTAGCTGCTATACCATTTAGTTGAACCGTTTCTTCATATAGGAAGTCTCTTTATGATGACAACGTTCATCTCCGCTTGATCGTGCTGCTTCTACGAACTGCCGTAATGCAGTGTTATCTAGGTTCGCCAGCATTAGCAGAGCCACGTACGGGTTGCCTGTTAACTTCAAGTACTCCGCAAAAGCAGGCTCTGTCTTGAAACCGGCGCGCTTCATGCGAAGTATATCCCGCTTGCCATTCTCCCCTATAAGCTCCAGCAGACGCCATTCCACGATCATATGCCGATAGCTGTGTTGGAGTATCGTTCGTACTGGCTGTCCAAATATTTCAATATTAAAGCACTTATATGTAAAGCTGATTGTCATATAGGGTTGTTCATTTATGATTCCTATCGCTAGCTGTAAGGGGGCAAACGCTTGAAGCCTTGCCTCCATCTCCAGTCTAAAGCTATAAAAATCATGTACTTCACATGCGATATCAAGATCGCTGTGCGGAAGATCAATATCCAGTGGAATTGTCCCAACCAGTATAGGAGTATATGGGGCTAATAAATCCATAAGAATGGATGAGGACAGCACTTTGTATGCTGCTTGCTGTCGGTAGGATCCGGTACGCAAATAACTGATATTAAGAAACTTTTGCATCTTCTTCCCCTTTCTCCTCTAGCTGCACTTCACTTCAATTCGAGACTGCTCAAATTAGCATTTGGCCTCATTAGACAACAAACGTTCGGTCCTTGCGATTGCTGCCACAGTCGCTGCAAGCGCTTCTTGATCCTTTTTAATCTCACCTAATCGTTTGGCCTCCTTCAAGAAGGATAATGCCTCTTTATAATGACCTTGATCAACTTTTACTTCACCAGTTACGTAATAGATCACATCTAACAAATCGACCGCTATATGCTCACGCTCCAACGTTGTTTTTAAGTTTGACAATATGTCAGTCGCTTCGTTATATTCGCCTTTCCAGTGTAAAATGCGAGCAAGTCGAATTTTGTTTACGTATACGCCTCTTGGCCGCTTCTCCTCCCGATATGCTCCGATCGCCAAACGTGCGTATTTTTCACCCTCATCCAATTCACCTAGTATTCGCAAATAGATACTAATCCGCCCTGCCGTAATCTCGTCTTCCGTCTTTTCATAATGAGCAATCATTGCTGCTACACCCATTCGCATCTGTTCAGGATTAGTAGCGATTTCCCGATATCTCTCATCCCTGCTATAGGACATGTCGTATGTGATAACCCGGTCCTGTTGAACGTGTTGACTCATAAACAAGCCTCCATTAATTTAAATAATTGTGAATATCATGGCAGAAAGGCTAGGAACACCGCTGGCACCACTGGCCAATAGTCTATATAGCCTATCTGAAAGACACAACACAAACCACTTCCCAGACGATTCCTAACATTCGTGTTGTGCCCACTTACGTTTAGCCCGCTAGCATATTACGTATAGTTATCCGTTATTCCGGTTAAACCAACCTAACTATGGTACACCTCGCCTAGTCATTATATCGGTCTCGTTGTTCTCGAAATCGAGATACCTATCAGGCCTAGTCTTCGAACCTGCACTTACGCTGCAAAGCAACGTTCCTTTAGTTGCTCTCCTCTATGTACATCTTTCAGTGGATCTTTGTATTGGTCGCAAAATGTGCACCTAGCGCAGATTCAGACTGTGCGCTGCCAACAGACAACTAACTGAACAATGGTTACACGTAAAATGCTGATTAGATATTATTATGTGCAGCATGACCCTCTGGCTAACAGCATCTGACCAGACAAGGTCAACTGTGTCTATGCATAGCGGATACGTACGGGGAGCATATGCAGCAATCGTGCGCGCTAATATAGCGGGTACAATAAAGGTATGAAGCACACCGTGCATAACTGGCCAATTGGAAGATGATCCGAAATACGAAGATTATTCTTACAAACACACATTTCTTTTGGGTGTTATTTCCTTTTTACAACATGTTATTTACTTTAGCATATAATACTCTTCTTGAACATATGTTAGATTCCAGATTTAACGATAACAATTGTGAATGAATTTGTAGCCTTGTACATTTTTAATGTAGACACTAATCATAAAATGGCGAGTGGCAGATGGTTCAGGCATAGGCTGAACCGAAAAAGAGCGCTAACTATGTCCCAGTCAGCGCTCTTACCTATATACGCTAGTACGTCTGAAAGCAGCCCCCTAGTCAATCATTTCCTACCTTATGTCCGCACCTATTTCTTGTATCTCCACTTGATCTAATGCCTGATCCCAAGATGGCAGCGGGTCATGAAAACAACTCCAATCCAGTTCAACTTCATCTTCCCGCAGCACACAGTCTGCCAGCCGCTTCTTCATCTCTTCACGATCAAAGTCGATGCCGATACAGACAAGCTCTGTCAGTCGATCTCCCCAACGCGAGTCCCAACTTGCCGCCAAATCCGGCTCCGCATCCAGATAGCTCTGTCGTTCCTCGTCAGGTAATGCTGCCATCCAGTAGCCCGCTGGACCAAAGCGGATCGAGGCTCCCGCCTGACTAATGGATGCTGCAATATCATTTCTCGAAGCAATCCACAATATACCTTTGGCACGTATAATCGCCTCTGGCCATTCCTCAAAGAGCATACTTAAACGCTCAGGGTGGAATGGGTGCCGACTTCGGAATACCATAGATCCAATCCCATATTCCTCTGTTTCCGGTACATGCTCTTCACGCTGCAACTCTTTCATCCATCCAAGGGAGCTGCTAGCCGCCTCAAAATTAAACAAATGTGTATGGACTATATCTTTCACATCCACTTGACCTTGAACGGTACGAATAATTCGCGCCCTTGGTTGCAGCTTACGCATAAGCTGCTCCAACTGATCCAGTTCTTCCATTTGCACCATGTCACACTTGTTTAGCAGCAGCACGTCACAAAATTCAATTTGATCGATAAGCAAATCCACGACATCACGCTCATCTTCATGACCGACTGCTTGCTGGCGCGCCAGTAGACTATCACCAGATGAGAAATCATGCCAGAAGCGATAAGCATCTACTACCGTTACCATCGTATCCAATCGACAACGCTCAGATAAGTTAATTTTTAAATTGTCATCTTGATACGTAAATGTCTGTGCGATCGGAATAGGTTCCCCTACTCCTGTTGACTCAATTACGATTGCGTCAAATCTGCCTTCCGCGGTTAATCTATTCACTTCTTGAAGCAGATCGTCACGAAGCGTACAGCAGATGCAGCCATTGGATAATTCAATCAGCTTCTCGTCTGTACGTGACAAAGCGGAGCCTGATTGAATTAGCTTTGCATCGATATTCACTTCGCTCATATCATTTACAATGACAGCAACACGCATCCCGCCTCGCTGCTGAAGGATATGGTTAAGCACGGTCGTCTTACCAGAACCTAGATAGCCGCATAACACCGTAACTGGAATCGGCTCATAGCCTTCTCCCGCTTCCCATTCACCTGTACTCAATCTGATCATCCTTTCTCCTAAGTTTTATTCGTAATTATTACGATTAAACACATAAGAGCATTCTATCCATCTCCCCAACAAATGTCAAGCAGAGCACAAAAAAACCTGCCCCCAATGGGGACAGGCTCCTTATCAACTTCAGTTACTCCATACCCTCCGTCGCTCGCTTGAGCTCAACCTTACGGATTCGATGTCTTTCCTTTTCCAAGATCGTAAATTCTACACCCTCAACCGTTATCTTGCTGCCACGCTTTCCATCTGGGAAACGATCATACAACCATCCGGCAATGGTGTCGAAATCAGCACTTTCAAGATGGGTGCCTAACAAATCATTCACTTCAGACAATAATACTTTCCCATCTACACGATAATGACCTTCTGCTACTCGCTCTACTTCAGCGCGCTCTTCCGCATCAAATTCGTCTCGAATCTCGCCAACGATCTCTTCCAATATATCTTCTATCGTAATCATGCCCGATGTTCCCCCGTATTCATCAACGAGAATCGCCATATGCGCACGTTCCAACTGCATCTTGCGCAGCAGCTTCTTGACAGGCATCGCTTCTGACACCGTCATAATCGGTTGAACCAATTGCTCAACCGGAACGTTTGCAATGATCTTGTAATCAAGGAACATCTGCTTCGTATTAACCATTCCAATGACGTTATCTTTATCCTCTTTAATAACGGGATAACGTGTATATTCTTCTTGCTTCATAACGCTCATATTTTCATCGACCGTTAGATCAGCGTCCAGTGCAATCATATCGGTTCGAGGAACCATAATTTCTTTAGCCAACAAGTCGTCAAATGCAAATATGCGGCTTACATAACCATACTCCGTATTGTTAATCTTACCGCTTTCAAAGCTCTCACTTAAAATAATTTGCAACTCTTCCTCTGAATGGGCTTCTTCATGTTCACTAGCAGGCTTCATACCGAACATTCGTGTAATCGCATTGGCAGAGCCGTTCAGCATCCAAATAAACGGATACATGATCTTGTGGAACAGAATAAGCGGCTTGGCAAAAAGCAATGTCACTTGCTCTGATTTCTGGATAGCGGCTGTCTTCGGTGCCAATTCACCAACCACCACGTGTAGAAACGTTATTAAAACAAACGCGACAATAAACGACAATACTTTGTTGATCTGCTCCGGGAAACCAGCAATTTCAAACAACGGATGGAGCAGCTTTTCAACGGTAGGCTCACCCAACCATCCTAAACCAAGTGCTGTAATCGTAATGCCAAGCTGACAGGCGGACAAGTAGCCATCCAAATTGCTAATAACCTTTTTGGCGGCTAATGCGTTAGCCTTACCTTCTAGCACTAGCTGGTCGATACGACTTGTTCGTACCTTAACGATGGCAAACTCGGCTGCTACGAAAAACGCAGTCATTGCAATTAATACAGCGATAAGAATAAATTCTAGGGTGGGAACTTCCATTGTTAAATGATTCTCTCCTTTGAGATAGCTATTTTTAAGTTCATTTGAACTTATTATATGAACTTATCTACAGAATCACAACGTCTGAATCGGTTCATATTAAGTCATAATTAACCCGTAGCGGTTGTTATTCAATCTTTAAGCGGTCGGCATGCTTTGTATTTCCCTTTGACTTGCGATTAGTCGTCTTTGTATGATGTAAGGGCAGTTCTTAGCAGGTATGACAAGCAAACTTGATTGTACACTCGCCTAGTGCTACCGTTAATCATATATCACACACGTTATGTATATGCGTCGAAGGAGGCAAGCAATGGAGTCCTTTATGCTAACGCGGAAACAAATGTCCGCACTGCTTCAATTTTTGTACCGCTCTCACTCAGGAGAATCAGCCGAGTCCGCTATTAGTGGCAAAAGCCCACTCCTTATCCTCCAAGAAGTGTGGCGTCGATACCAGCAATTCAAAGGCACTGATACCGCAAGTATGACGATGATGCCGTCCAAGCTGCCTATCATATTAGAGAAATTGATTCGAAGCAATCTTCATACCGAGGGACTTTCGCTAAATGAGATCGTGTCACTGGGCAATCAGGTTGAATATACGAGCTTCTCCATTACTTCCATACAAAATTGGGTGAAACGGGACATCAAAGAATTGATCTGTTCTCCACGCGTTGGTAAAAAGTATGACTTGCAGCAAGCAGCTATCATCCTTATTGTAGAGGATTTGCGAGCAACGCTCAGCTTCGATGCGATACGGCAGCTTTTATCCGTATTGTTCGAGCAGCAGGATCAGGATGGGGAATACCCCATTCGTCCGTTAACTTTTTACCAGATCTACTCTTCTTTGTATGAGGAGCTTGATCAAAATAATGATCAGGTACTGGACGTTCACGGTCATGACCCGCTACGGCTTCATCATGACGATGTACTTGAACTTATTATCGTCAAAAAAACAGATGAATATATGACAAAGTGTGCCCAAATTCAGGACAAACATCGCATCCTGATTCGAAATGCGCTGGTGATCGCTATTACTTCCGTGCAGACGACGTACTTCCAGCATCTAGCCAAGCGATACTTGCATACGATGATGCTAGCTCAGCCTGATCATTTCACCTCTACTTGACGACAATCCCAACTGTTCAGGGAGCCCGTCAAGCATTAAACCATCCATTCGGCTCAGCGGGAATAATAGCCGAGTTGAACAAACAGGCAGCCGCCATGTAAGATGCGGCTGCCTGTTTCGGTTCAACGCTAACACAAAGGATGAACGTGCGTTAATTTATCAGGATTTATGACGATGTATATTCCTCTGATACGATCGCTTGCGGCAGCAAACGAGACAACACCTAGTGGCTGCTTGTTCATATACAGCACCATTCCTAATTCACCATTTACATTGGCTGTTGTAGAGATCAAATCTGTCGGCATTTTAGTAAGAAGACCAGCCAGAAAGCGGGAAATCCGATCTGCGCCTAATATCGGTTGGAGCGCAGCTCTAACTTTGCCGCCGCCATCGCTCATGAGAACAGCATCTGATGCGAGCAGGCTTACACTGGTCGTGACATTACCCGCAGTTAGGGCGTGGATAAATTGCTCGACAGTATTCGATGTGCTGCTGACAGGAGCGATCAATGGAGACTCATTTTCGATATTAGTAGAAAATGGTTGTTGCTCCTGATCAAGCTGCGCGGGCATCATCTGAACAGCACGCTTTGCCCGATGGAAAATCTGTCTGCAATTAGTTGGTGTTTTGTTAACGACTTCAGCAATTTGATCGTAATCAAACATCAGCACTTCGCGCAGCACAAATACTGCACGTTCCACACCTGATAATTGCTGAAGCAGCAGCAAATAAGCAGTTGACAAAGATTCTTTATGTGTCATTTGATTCGAGGGCTCATTCATATCTATCGTGTCAAGAAGCGGCTCCGGAATCCATTGTCCGACATAACTTTCTCGTTTTCTGCTTGCAGACCGCAAACGATCCAGACAACGATTGGTGACCATCTTACACAAATAACTTTTTACATCCTTAATTTGCGCCGGACGTTTCTCATTCCAAGAAAGAAATGTATCTTGTACCATATCCTCCGCATCTGTTACTGAGCCAAGCATCCGATAGGCAATTGAAAACAATAGCGTCTTATATGTACCGTAAATCCACTCTGGAGATGTTGTATCTGCTCCCATCGCACGAGGTCCTCCTGCTCCACATTTTGCCTGCAAAAGAAACAACTGCTTATTAAAATATCGTGCAGCCGTCCTCTATCACTTCAATTATAATTCGTTAAGAAGACGGTTAGACATCCGACTTTGTGACAAACTGTAGATAGATAATGTAAACAACTATACAAATAGCCCGGCATAACCCGGGCTTCATACTCATTATTTCTTTCTCCATAACGCGGGTACATTGGCAGGTTCCCAACCTTGCAAGGAAGTATGCCCTTGTACGCAAACATATACCGCGTTGTTGTAAGTCACCTCATCGTTGGTTTTATACGCTGTACCTGCCTTCCAGGCTGCCGTACCACTCGCAGCATCAGTTGTCACTTGGATCGCTGCTGCGGGAGAAACATTTCCGGCTTGATCTTTTGCTGTTATGGAGAACGAATACAACGTATTAGGAGTCAGTCCTATGGTCATAGCCGATGGTGTTGTTACACTCATTGTATTTGCTCCATAACTCACCAAATATTCAACAACTGCAACGTTATCCGTGGACGGTGTCCAGCTTAACGTTATGCTTGTTGCCGATTTTGCTGTAACTTGCACGTTGCCAGGCATCGTAGGTGGGATGACGTCATCACCGTTGTCCACAAGGGTTGTCACCTGAATAGCCTGACTTGCAGAAGATACATTGCCCGCCAAATCTCTTGCTCTAACGTGGAAGGAGTAGGTCGTAGCTGCGGTTAATCCCATCGCTTGATACGTCGTTCCGGTAACCGTTGCTGTCTTAACGCCCCCCTGATACACATCATAAGCGATAACACCTACGTTATCCGTTGATGCACTCCACACCAACTTAACACTATTTGAGGTTACTCCATTTGCCTGAAGATTAGCCGGCATCGATGGTGGTTGTGTATCTGGACCTGTCTGATAGCTGTCGAGATAAATGCGGTGTTTGGTGGAAAACTCAAAATTATTAAATTTATCCCAATTAATTGACCACGTCATTAATCCCCGGACGCCCGCATATCCAGTTGGATTAGCCAGCTTATAACGCCCATTAAAAGATTGGCCCTTCATCAAATAATTCATCGCCTTTTGTACTTCCGCTACACTCGTATAGCCGCCGCCTGCGTTAACGTTTGCCGGAAGACCGATGACCACCTGATCCTGCCGCAGTGCCGGAAAAACCAAATTTGGGTTGTTGGCAACTGTAAAGCCACTTAATACCATATCAGCCATTGCTACGTGGAAGTCCGCATCCCCCATATTGTAGTAGGTGCCGTCTAATGCCGTAATCGGCCCAGAATTATAATGCTGGACTTGCAGCCAATCTAATACATCACGCAATCCATAAATAACGGGTAAGTATGCGCCTGCTCGGCTATCGATCCCATTTCCATTGCCACCATAGAAACTGTGACCTACTTGAACAAAAAACGTCTCAGGTGCCATCGTCACCATAAAGGAATCCCCAAAGTGACTGTGCAAGCTTCGTACAGCTGCAATCAAATTCGTAATGACTGGTGTAGTCGGGCTTCGAAAATCTTTATCCCCTACATTCAAATATAAAGAATGACCTTCGAAGTCGATATCAAGACCATCAAAACCATACGTAGTTATAATATTTGTCATTGAAGTTACAAAATTATTTTTGGCTTGTTCTGAAACAAGCTGTACTTGACCATTTGCACCACCAATGGAGATCAACACCTTTTTGCCTTGTGCTTGCAAATATTTCACGTCAGCTTTGAAATCCGACACTGTGTAGTTGTATGGCGTGAAGCCTATCGTCCCTCCCGATGGACCACTCACTGGCTCAGCAAAGGAAACGTTTATTACATCAAAATTAGGCGAGACATCACGCAGACGGATAAATCCGGAGCCGTTATCAAAGTTGTGCCAGTAGCCGACAAGCACTTTTTTGTCGGCTGGCAGCGCAGCTGTAACTGGCTCTGCTAGTGCGGATTTGCTTGAAAGGGACAGAAAAGCGGGCGAAATGCCCGCTCCTCCAACTATTGCTGCTCCTGTTGCTTCTAACTGTTCCGTAGGCTCAATGAGCGCTGGCGTCGAACTGCATGGACCGATTAGCTTCCACACACCCCAGTCTCCGCCTTGATCTGGACGATCACCTTTCGTCCACCATTTTGCTTCATACACTTTACCGCTGTAAGTTACGCGATTGCCACCTGTGTATACAGCTGCTGCATCCCACGCAGGCGCACATACACCGCCACTGTTTGCATCCGTAGTGACTTGTATCGTTGCTGCCGGCGACACGTTGCCCGCCGCATCCTTCGCTGCAATTGCAAATGTATATGCAGTATTTGCGCTTAATCCTGTTAGGGCGGCGCTAGCTCCTGTGACGTTTACTGTATTGGTGCCAT
The DNA here is from genome assembly GCF_000425125.1 of Paenibacillus taiwanensis DSM 18679. Classification (GTDB taxonomy): domain Bacteria; phylum Bacillota; class Bacilli; order Paenibacillales; family Paenibacillaceae; genus Paenibacillus_B; species Paenibacillus_B taiwanensis. The sequence continues at coordinate 16,519 of NZ_AULE01000024.1, read as the reverse complement.
AGGCGACTGTATAACCGATTACACCTACATTGTCTGTCGAGGCCGTCCAGCTCAAGTTGACGCTAGTCGCCGTCTTGGATACAACTGTTACGTTGCTTGGTGCCGTTGGTGGGGTCACATCAGGCACACTTCCACTGTCAGTAGTGACTTGTATCGTTGCTGCCGGCGACACGTTGCCTGCCACATCCTTCGCTGCAATTGCAAATGTATATGCAGTATTTGCGCTTAATCCTGTTATGGCGGCGCTAGCTCCTGTGACGTTTACTGTATTGGTGCCATAGGTGACTGTATAACCGGTTACACCTACATTGTCTGTCGAGGCCGTCCAGCTCAAGTTAACGCTAGTTGCCGTCTTGGATACAACTGTTACGTTGCTTGGTGCCGTTGGCGGGGTCACGTCTGGTGGCGTTCCACCTCCACCCAAGTCGTTAACTAATTTATTTTGCAGCGTCTTATTCCGATCGCCACTTAAATCCCAAATCATCGCTCCACCAAGGCCTTTCGACTTCAGGAAGCTAACTTTGTATCCAAATGACTCCACATCATCATATGAAATATAAGTTTTATTTGATTTATTGTACAAGTATGGAACTTTCGAAGCATCGTTCCAATAACGTACATATCCATTTTTGTTAATATAGTTCGCCTCAAGATCGTAGAAATCAAACGATCCCTTCTCCCATGTGCCTACCTGCGCAGCGCCCGTACATTGTTGATATTGGCCGTTCGCTGCATCCGTACATCCGCCCATCCCGCGACCGTATAGGGGCATGCCAAGCACAATCTTACTTGCAGGAACACCTGCATTCAAATGTCCTTGAACCCCTTCTACTACGTTAAAAGTTTGCGCATTAGGCAAACCGGCTGCTGTGGCCTGCGGATCATAATAAAGCGGCGCGTTATGTCCACTCATCTTTTGCCATCCGCCATTAAAGTCATAAGTCATAATGTTAATCCAATCTACAGCATTGGCAATCTGCCCAAGTTCTGTATTACTTGCATAGGTTGGGCTAGCACCAGAAGCGATCGTAAGCAAATACTGCTTGCCATCAGCTGTTCCTGCGGCGTTCAGTTTTTCCCGAATTGTCTGCAGCAGCAACGTATAATTTTGTTTATCCTCAGGACGAGCGCTGTTGCCAATCAAGCCTCCCCCAACAGGATATTCCCAATCGAGATCTACCCCGTCAAAATTGTATGTCCGTATGAAGTTAACAGCCGAGTTAGCAAACACCTCTCGTGTCGCAGCGGTTGCCGCTACATCAGAGAACCTGTTTGACCATGACCAGCCGCCTACAGAAATAATCGTCTTCAAGTTCGGATTGGCTTGCTTGAGTAAATTTAATTGTTTAATGTTACCGCGGACAGGCTCATCCCATTTATCTCCAGGAAAGCTCTTCTGCACATCTATCCACGGATCACCGAGCACAATTGTCCCGTTTGGTACGTTAATATTGCCGTTAGCATCTTGGCAAGCCCACGTTTGCGTATTTGGACTTGTAGGATCTGGATTGCCGTGACGCCCATTCCAGCAAATGTCTGCAAAAGCGTAGTTGATATGTGTTACTTTAGTCGTATCAATAGAACTCACTTGATAATTCCGACCATACGCTCCCCAAGAAGGATAATAACCGATAACCTTGTAAGACGAAGCAGCAGACACCGTCTGTGCAGGGACAAAAGAAGCAACCAATACAGATAACATCATGGCAAAAGCGAGTAACGTAACGGCAGATTTACGAATCAAGGCCGTTGGAGCATACATCATTAAATTCCTCCTTTGTAGTTGTAATACACGTTGTCGTTCCTTTTGGAACAACAACAAAATAAAGTAGTGTAAGTCCACATCACCTCCTAGGTTGATTGGGCGGCAAAAGAGTTCGCCGCTTATATGCAGCAGCCTGTTCACTCCGACAAACCTGTTAACGCAGTTCGTCAAGCAAACGGGCTGATTAGCATCAGACTTGAAAATATATAAAAAGGGAGTCGTCGGGACAAGCCGTTGTAAGCGATTACATAAATGTTTGTGCTAGAGTCATGCATACTTGGTAAAAGGGAGACACCACCTAGATGTATGAGCTGGGGGGCGTGCGATGAGTAGACGCTAGGCGGCCGTTTATACTTTTATTTTCAATGAATATCCGCTACAGTGAAAGGGATAACATTTTATAAACAGGGGTAACTTTATCCAGTTCCCGATTTTTGACACCACGTCAAAAAACCTTTCTTCTATGCACCGAAACGATGCTTTACAGAAAGGTTATTCGATGAGAATCTATCCCTGACATCATTAATATGTAATGATAAATTTATTGCTTGAGGCTAAATTTTCCAGATGTCGTTTTTACGTAAAATGAAGCGTCATCAGCTGACGCATTGTTCAAAATACCTTCAACGTGTCGCTTATCTTGACTTGTAATTGTAAATGGAGCGTCTATTTGCATCTTATCCCATTTGGTATCCGCCTTCACTCTCGCCTTAGCGTCTTTAGGCACCGTAATCGTCACATTGCCTGAAGTCGTCTCCGCTGTCAACGGTTTACCGACCTTTTCTAAATCGACACTTATATTTCCTGAAGAGGCTTGGATAGATGCATCCGCGGCCAACTTATCCACTTCAATATTACCGGAACTTGACTCTGCTTTGAACTTCTCCCCTTCAAACTGCTCAATCTTGATGTTTCCTGAGGATGCACGCGTATTTAAGTGATCGACTTCCAGTCGCTGCAAGTCAATATTACCCGAAGAGGTCTGAACAGATAATTGTGCGTAGTGACGACTTGGTAGCTCAATATCCAGCATAAGATCGTTAGCGGTAACTAATAAGCCGTTTGAATGCTGCATCTGAATATTTAGACTCGTCCCTTCAGCATCTACATGAAGCAGCTGTTCTAATTCCTTCTCATCTCCACTTATGTTCCCAGTAAGATGAACCTTTGCTTCCTCCACGTTCGTGGCCGCAACCTTTATATTGGCACTAAACGCCTGGATGGACACCGTGTTAACGTTTGTAACCTTGGCATTCATTTGCACATCAACAGCGGTGCTGTTTAACAACGGAATACCATTACAGGAGGACAAACTAAGCACGATAACAGCTAGCAAAATGAAATGACCTATTTTCTTAAAAACACGGGTCAATTTCATCCCCCTCTCCCATTTGATTTTCCTTATTTCAAGGATCAAGCATAAGACGACCGCATGATGTTTATCCCCTTCATCCTCATCTGACAATAGAAGATGGGATAATTTCTTATCCTATGGTAAAGACCATCCGCCTAAACCGAGATACTCCCGCTCACATACACTGCAATTAAAGGAGTGACCTGTATGCCGCCGAATTACCGCATTATTGTGGATTTATCCGATCGAAGGTTATATTTGCTGGACAATAACATTGTGATCCGTGGTTTTCCAGTAGGCATTGGCAGGATGGTGACGTCAACCCCTGTAGGCGATTATGTCATTATTAACAAGCAGCCAAATCCAGGCGGACCTTTTGGTGCATTTTGGATGGGATTATCGAAGCCTCATTACGGCATCCACGGTACCAATGATCCTTCTTCCATCGGACAACTGGTGTCTCACGGGTGTATCCGCATGTACAATTCTGACGTATTGCAGTTGGCGAGCATCGTCCCCGTCGGGACCCGCGTTACGATTCGCCCCTGACAGCCAGATGGGGTCACCTACAAAGTAGAGACGCATAGCAGGCAACCCCTTCTTCGTACTAGCATGCGGCAGCTTACTTATGCTTGCGCCAGTCCATACTGCTGTTATTGAGCAAATATTCGAAGTTGTTGTCTAGCTGCTTTTGCTCTGCTTTGCGGACTTCTTCCAGTCGCTTCCGCTCGTCATCCTTCTGCTTCGCCGCTGTTGCCTTAAGTTCTTCAGACTGCGCCTTTAACTTGTCTAACACTTCGGGACGGAGCAAGTCTTTAAGTGTGGCCGGCTTCTCTTCCGAAACAGACTTTGCATATGGGGCAGGACGCTTATTATTAGCTTTTGCCATTTTGAAGATCACCTCAATTCATCTCTATTTATTATATCAGCATATAGACTGCAATCGGAAGGTGCAGATTTTTAGCTTCTTGCAGGGTCAAGCGATAACCAACAGCTTGGGCGGAGGGTTGCACGCCAGCAAAAAAAACCTTGGCAGCTCACGCTGACCAAGGTTATCTTATTTATAAAAGCAACTAGTTATTTCGAATTTATACCTATAACATACGTAGTAAGGCGATAATCAGTACACCTGTCACCATCGCCCACAACGGACTCTTCGCAAGCCACGAAGTAACCGCAGCTACCAGCACAGCAATGTAAAATGCCCATTCTATTTTGCCGTCAACTGTAGGATGGTAAAAGATAGAAGGCGCAACTAGCGCGGCAAACACGCCGATGGGTACGTAACGGAAACCTCTTTCGATGTCAGGTGACATCTTGATATAGCGACTAAGCGCAAAGCTTGGGTATCGGGTCAAATAGGTAGCAGCAGCGGCTACACAAATGACTACTAATAAGGTTGAGGATATCATTTCGATTTCACCCCTACTACAAACGCAGCAACAGCTCCGGCAAATACAGCGCCAGATGTGCCAACCCATTGGTATGCCACTACTGATGCAATAACCGCTAATGCCGCAGCCAGGTAGTGGCTGCGCTGCTTCAACAGCGCAATCAAGAGGCCAAGGAAAGCAGCCGTAAAGGCAAAGTCAAGACCATATCGCGTCGGGTCTTGAATCAAGCCACCTAGCTGATACCCTGCAACTGAGCTTAATATCCATGACAGAAACACAATAATGCCTGCCCCAGCAAAGTAACTTACGCTAAGCTTACTCTCCTGTGCTTGTATCGTGCCTACACTATAGCTCTCATCTGTAATAATATGTGACATCCATAACAGATGTCCCCGCCGGCAATCATCTAAATCCCGACCTAACGACAAGCCATAAATAACATATCGGGCATTTATTAGAAACGTACTGATGGCAATCGCCCATAACGTAGCATCCTGCTGAAGCAAAGACAAGATGGTAAATTGTCCTGCTCCGGAAAACACAAACATTGACATTGCAACCGTTTCCCATAACGTGAAATGATTAGCATTGTTTGCAAGCGCTCCAAATGCCAGCCCATACGTAAATACGCTGAGTGCAAGCGGAAACACATCAAAAGACGCCTTCACAAACCCTTTTCGCGAGGGGACATCTTTTGTTATTCTAGATGATACATAGCCCGCCATCCGTAACTTCTCCCTTGATATGCTATAATAACTGCCAAGATATAATATAGCATACTTAAAGGAACGGTCAACCCATTTTATTGACTAAATATAATCATTTTTTGAGGTGTCTGTTTATTATTAATCATATCGTCATTTAATGGAGGTAATTATGGAAAAAGACCTTATTTCAGATCGAATTGGCAAGCGGCTCCGCCACTATCGTCAACAGCTAAACATGACACTCGATGATCTAGCTGAGCTCACTGGAGTAAGTAAGCCAATGCTAGGACAAATCGAGCGCGGCACCTCCAACCCGACGGTAGCCACACTTTGGAAGATTGCATCTGGACTACAGGTTCCATTGACGGCGTTTATTCTTGAAAATCCTTCATTAAAAGTTGTGCGTGCAGACGATCAGCCCCAGTTTCGAGAGGACAACAAGCGCTTTGAAGCTCATAATACTTATGCGGCGCCTGGTATTTCAATGGAGACCTTCCGTGCGCGCCTATTACCTGGGTGCGCTTACGTTTCTGAACCGCATGGGCTTGGTGTCATTGAGTCCATAACGGTGTTTTCAGGTACGCTCACACTGGAGATCGGGCCGGAGACCAGTACGTTAGAGAAGGGAGATGCGATTTCCTTCTCGGCTGATGCGGGGCACGTGTATCAAAACAACACAAACGAGGTGTGCGAAATATCCGTTGCGATTTTGTATTCAAACGTCACCACTACAAAGACGTCCATCTAATTCACTGACCAATGTTTCAGCTTAACTGCTTGCAGCCCGATTCATACAACAAGCCTTTGGACGATCACTACTGATCCTCCAAAGGCTTGTTTGTTATTTCTAATTACGTGACACCTTCCTCTTAACACCTAATACACATTTACACATTACTTATTACCTAGTACATGTTACTTGATATCTCAGCCTAATCTTAGGCCTGCACATCTGGATGCTAGCCCGCAATTAAATAACTTCTGAATGTGAAAGTGCCTCCAATGGATAGTGGCAAGCAACTTGGTGTTCTGATGCCAACGTAACAAGTTCTGGTGATAGGACGCGACACTTGTCCTGCGCATAAATACAGCGCGGATGGAAGCGGCAACCTGCCGGCGGATTGGCAGGAGAGGGAACATCTCCTTGCAGTACAATCCGCTCCTGCTTCCGATGCGGAGAAGGACGCGGGATCGCGGATAACAGTGCCGCGGTATAAGGATGCCGCGGATTAGCAAACAGTTCCTCCGTGCGCCCAACTTCTACGAGCCTGCCTAAATACATCACGCCAATGCGGTCTGATATATGACGGACCACATTTAGTCCATGCGCAATAAAGAGGAACGTTAATCCGAGTTCCTTTTGGAGCTTCATTAATAAATTTAATACTTGCGACTGGACGGACACATCTAATGCTGACACCGCTTCATCTGCTACAATAAAGCGTGGATTCAACGCGATGGCCCGGGCGATACCGATACGCTGCCGCTGTCCGCCTGAGAACTCATGCGGATAACGATTACGTCTTGTTGCATCCAGACCAACAAGCTCCATCAGTTCCACGACTCGTTTATCAATTTCCGCAGCCGATACTTGTTGATGAACACGTAAGGGCTCTCCAATAATATCTCGAATATGAAACCGTGGATTAAGTGACCCGAACGGATCTTGGAAAATAATTTGCATATCCTGTCGCAAATGACGTAATTGCTTTGCATTCATTTGCTGAACACTACGCCCGTCGAACAAAACTTCCCCGCTCGTCGGCTTTTGCAGCTGCAAAATGGCTCGCCCGAGCGTTGACTTCCCACAGCCGGATTCGCCAACAAGTCCAAAGGTTTCCCCTTGATGAATACCAAAGGTAACATCGTCTACCGCCTTTACATGACCGACTACCCGATTAAACAGTCCTGTCTTGATGGGAAAATATTTTTTAAGATTACGGACATCGATAAGTGGCTGCTGTGTCATAAGTGGTTCACCTCCGACGCGGAACCAGCTGTGTTCCTTGCTCCCTCAGAGCTATACAGCCAACAGGCAACATGATGATCGGTTCGATATTCATTTAATCCCGGCTCTTGGTGACGACATCTGTCTTCCGCCTTTACACAGCGAGGGTTAAAGCGGCAGCCTGCTGGTAGATTATTAATGCTAGGTATCGTTCCTGGGATCGTATACAACTCCTCACCTCGTGTGCCCTCTAATCCTGGGATGGAATTAAGCAATCCAATCGTATAAGGATGTGACGGGTGATCAAAAATATCCAATACGGTTCCCTCTTCCACAATCTTCCCTGCGTACATGACCGCAATCCGGTCTGCCATCTCTGCTGCTACCCCCATATCGTGGGTAATAAGCACTATCGCCATTCCTAGCTCATCCTGTAAACGTCGCAGCAGTTCAAGAATTTGCGCTTGCACCGTTACATCAAGTGCTGTCGTAGGCTCATCGGCAATAAGCAGCGCAGGCTTGCACACCAACGCCATCGCAATTACGACCCGCTGCCGCATTCCGCCTGACATTTCATGCGGATACTGCTTAGCCCGCAGCTCCGGGTCCGGTATTCCGACCATTTGCAGCATATCAATCGCTTGCCGCCAAGCCTCTGGGCGACTAATTCGCTGATGCAATTGAAGACTTTCCGCGATCTGATCACCAATCGTAAAGACAGGATTAAGCGCAGACATCGGATCTTGAAATATCATCGCAATATGCTCACCGCGAATATTAATCATATCCTTCTGTGATTTGGCAGCCAAATCATCTCCATTAAAACGAATGCTGCCTTCAAAGATCGTGCCGCCGGCATAATCGACCAGCCGCATAATAGATAACGAGGCAACACTCTTGCCGCTGCCGGATTCGCCTACGATGCAGAGGGTTTTGCCCTTTTCCACGCTTAATGATATGCGGTCTGTGGCTTTGGCAATCCCTTTCTCTGTGACAAATCCCGTCGTTAAATTTTGGATTTCAAGAAGCTTTCCCGCCATTGCTGTAACCTCCTGCGTGGAATTTTCACTTTCTTACGCGGGTCGAATGCGTCGCGAATCCCATCCCCGATAAAGTTAACAGCCAGAACGACTAGAAAAATACAAAGCCCTGGATAAAGCGCTTGCATTGGATCTACTAACATAAATTGCTGCGCATTACTTAACATAAGTCCCCAACTCGTATCCGGTAGCTGGACACCTAAACCTAAATAAGACAAGCCCGACTCCGCTAATATTGCTCCCCCTACCATTAACGTAGCGTTAACAATAATAGGAGCTGTTGAATTTCGGAGCAAATGCCTTCCAATAATAGACCAACTGGATACGCCGATTGCTCTCGCTGCCTCGACATATTGCATTTCCCGCAGCTGCAGGAACGTACCACGGACGAGTCGTGCAGAGCCCATCCAACTTGTAAATCCCATAATGAGGATCATATAACTGAACTTAGAGCCAAAAATAGAAAGTACCAAAATATTTAGAAACAAAGTTGGAATGGAATTCATCACATCTACGATACGCATAAAAAATGTGTCAACGAAGCCCCCAAAATAGCCTGAAACCGATCCAATTATCGTGCCAATCACGACAGAAATTAGCGCCACAGAAAATCCAACTAATAGAGATACTTGACTGCTGTAGATCAAACGTGTCAAAATGTCTCGTCCTAGTTCATCCGTTCCAAACAGATGGTTAGGACTGCCTGCTGGCAAATTCGCGTTTAATAAATCGATGGCAGCCGGATCATAAGGGGCGATAACACGGGCAAATACCGCAACGATTACAAAAAATAGCACAACAACTAACCCTGACACCGCAAACGGATTGCTCATAAATTTCTTAAATGCCATATGCCACAAGCCAATTGGTTTCTCAGAGGGAGGAAGTGGAAGGATTGGTTGAAGATCTGTGTCGTGTCCTGGCTCAGGCTGAATTTCTTTGAGGTTGGCCACGCTCATGACGACACGCCCCCTTTACGACCTATCTGTACACGAGGGTCTACGATAGCGTACAAAATATCTGCAATTAAATTACCGACAACAACGATAACGGCTGTTATGACCGTAATGGCCATTAATACCGAGTATTCCCGTGCTACTGCCATCTCAATAAAAAGCCGTCCCATGCCTGGCCAGTTAAATACACTTTCTGTAATGGCAGCACCCGCTACTAGAATAGGTAAATCCAGCCCTAAAATCGTAATAATCGGTATCATCGCATTTCGCAACGCATGACGGAACACGACTCTTCTTTCCTTCATACCTTTCGCTCGCGCCGTACGAATGTAGTCCTGATCTAGTACCTCCAACATGCTTGTGCGGGAGTATTTTACATAAGAGGCCAAAAATCCCAATGTCAGTACGGAAACAGGAAGAACCAAATGCATAAAGAGGTCGCCCATGTCTCCTTCTTTTCCCATCGTGTACATATCTGACAAAGGAAGCAAATCCCACTTGATAGATATCAGTTCTTGGAGCATAATACCAAACCAAAATACAGGCATAGCGAACCCGATATAGGAAATCATCGACGCTGTCTGATCTGAGATTCCATATTCGGACGTACTGTTATAAATCCCCCAAGGAATTGCAATTAACATCGCGAACAGCCAGGCCACTCCCATTAAAATGACTGTATTTTGTACAGTGGGCCAGAGAATTTCCGAGACGGGGAGATTGTTCTTAAACGTCTGTCCAAGATCTCCTTGCAGCATGCCGCCCAGCCATCGTACATATTGAATATATACCGGCTGATCCAGTCCCAGGTTATGTGCTTGAATTCTGCCCGCTTCTTGGGATAAACCTGGTGATAAAAAGATCTGTGTTGGTCCCCCTGGGGCCGCATGGATGAGACCAAAGGTCACAATCGAGATCAGAAACAAAACTAGCAGCGACTGTAATACACGGCGGATCAGGAATTCCGTCATGAAATAATCCTCCTAAACCATATAGGGGAGGGAGTTTACTCCCCTCCCCTCGTCCGGTGTTGTCTAATGGTTGTTGACCTTATTCAACCCACCAGTTGATAATGCGGAACATATAACCGTATGCAAGTGAAGGTTCTGGTTTATCTTCTTCTGCATATTTGACTTTAGGACCTAAGCCTTGCGGTGTTCCGTATTGATACAGAAATACATAAGGAAGATTAGTAGAAATTTCTTTGCCAATTTCCTGATACACTTTCTTACGCTCATTCTGATCGACGACAGAGTACCCCTTCACCCACAATTGATCCAGTTTATCGTTTTTATACCAGCCTGCATTTTGTCCTGGAGGGAAATATTTTGAAGAGAAAATACTTTCCGAGTTCGGATCAGGATCTGTCAAAGACCAAGCGGCTAAAATAGCCTGATATTTCCCTGGATTAATGTTCTGTTCCTGCCATGCTGCGAAGTCGATTCCTCTTGGCTTGACCTCGATACCTACATCTTTTAGGTTTTGTTGAATAACAGCTGCCACTTGCTCACGACGATTGTTGCCTGTATTGTATTGCAACTCAAAGGAGAAGCGATTGCCATCCTTCGTTAAAATTCCATCGGCACCGGCTTTCCAGCCGTCTTCTTCCAGCAGCTTCTTAGCTTGTGCTGCATCATAGCTGTAATTGACGGCAGCTTCTCCAGGATCTGCCCACGAGCCTGGCAGGAATGGGGAATTCATCAGCTTTCCGGTTCCTTTTAAAATGTTGTCAACCATACCTTGACGGTTAAGCGCGTAGGCGATTGCCTGCCTTGTCTTCTCGCCTGTAAACAGGCTTACGTTACCTGGGAAATTCTCGCCCTTAAAGTTAAAGCCAAGGTATTCGTACAATGGGCCTGGGGCAAGCACGACATTCAGATTTTCTTTGCTCTGAACGGCGGCAAGCTGTGTAACCGGAATAGCCGAGACGCTATCAATGTCACCTTTGATCAATGCCTGGACTTCCGTATTTTGATCTGCGTATATTTTGTACACGACCTTAGCAATATGAGGTTTCTTAGCTCCCCAATAGCTTGGATCGGCATCAAAGCTTAAGTACTGTTTCTGTTTCCATTCGGTCCATTTCCACGGGCCGTTGGTTACTGTCTTCGTTGGGTCTGCACCAAATGGATGCTTTTTGAGTTCTTTTGCGGGAACATCTTTCAAGATGTGGTTAGGGATAAGACTGAGTCTAAGGGAGTAGAGGAATGGGGCATATACTTGCTTCAGCTTGATTTGAACCGTATTGGCATCCACTTTGGTCACAGTGTCTACCTTATCGAAGGAGCTAATACCTGGTGAGCCAACATCCGGGTTGCGGGTAGTATTAATGGAAAAGATAAGGTCATCAGCCGTAACCGGTTGACCGTCACTCCATTTGGCTTCCGGCTTTAATTTAATCGTATAAGTCTTGGAGTCCTCACTGATCTGCGGCAGTTCTGCCGCTAGCGACCAAGGCTCTGCTACAACATTGGCTTTACGGTCAACATCGTACAGATTAGCAAAAATCAAGTTAATGGCGTCGCCTGAAGAAGTGTCGCTGGCAAATAGCGGATTCGCTGTCACAATGTCTGAGAAGGTGCCAAGCGTAATGACCCCTCCATCTTTCGGTGTCTGCGCCGTATTTTCCTTTACTGGTTCGGTCTTGGTGTCGGATGGCTTAGGTTGTTCCTTAGGTGGGTTCGTAGTTGAATTTGAACTACTGCACGCGGATAACAAGCTCCCAATAAGTACCACAATCAGCATTAAGGACGTCCACTTCTTTTTTACCACATTATTTCCCCTCTCAAATTTGTACTTTGTGTGAAGGTTATATTTTCCTCAACATTGTACCACCTCCTCTATTGTACGGGTAGTAAAATGATGGAAAATATTTATAAATGATTCATATTATTTTGAAGATTTTTACGAGTTCTCTTTTTACAGCTCCATAAAGCTGAAACTCCTTGCACTGGCGCAGCATTCGACACATTTCAGCATGCACCCTGTAGATACGTTCTTAGCGTCCAAGTAAGCTAAATCGTAAGATATGGATACATATTCGCCTTAGAGAAAGCGCATTCATAAAATTTGCTGAAATCTCCTAAAACGTGCTTATTCCGCCTTCCGTGAAGAGAAAAAATGCGTACTATCCACCTCCTGCAAACAATTTACAGCGTCATCGCTTTGCTTGATTTGAGCGTAACACTGGTAAAATATTAACGAGAAAATGAGCATGGATAGTATGATTATGAAGGACGCTACGAACTCCTTTTTATGTTATGCGTATGTTGGTTTTATCTCAGCAAGGGTGGTCAAATCAGTTCCTTCGTTATACGAACGCAAAAAAACTAGCTTAATCCGCTAGTTTTTCGCCCGCTCTAATTTAATATTGTCCGCATATGCTGTCCCAGTTGCACCGCTATCTGCAACTACTCGTACGAGCACATGCACGGTTTTACTATTTGTCACAAATGCTACTGTGCCATGATTCCACTTATGCTGTTCTCCCGAATAATAGCCTGCATGATCCAGAACTACATTATTGCTTTCATCCAGCTCTAACATATCAACGTAAAAGCTGCCTTTCGTTAAACTGTTAAAAAGGCTTGCACTTAGGACATACTTTTGAGAAGAAAGTACTGGGATAAACACAGAATCTGACGAGGTACCGATGACTTCATGTTCTGACTCAAACTTGATTGACTTCCCGCCATCGCTCGACTTTAATGAATCATATCTCATATGAGGAGACAATCGCCATAAATCTGGCCGCTCAAAGCTGTGATTAGGAATAAGATTACGACTTGTAGATACAGAGCGCAGTCGTCCTAATTCATCATATACATACTCTTTTTTCTGATTAGCCGATATTATATACGCCAATTGGTTATTGGAATCATAATAATACGTGCTTAATTTGTCCTTGTTTACATTTACTTTCTCTTTTACCCTAACCTGCTTGGTCACCGTATCCCCAAACCAACTCACTCCATCTTGAACCATACGCCAATCTGTCGTATATACACCAGGCTTATCTGGTGCCTTCATGGGAAATGTAAAGGTATATGTAGACCCGTACTTGATCTTGTGTCCTGCAGGAATAAAATGTCTACCTAACGCAAAAGGATCTCCATCGTCCACAGCACCCAAGCGCACGCTTGAAGACTCTGACCACTCGTGAGTACCCGTATTTTCCACAGTAATGCTTGCCGTATATTCTTCTCCTGCATACAAGACATCAGGTAATTTATGTGTCGTTATCTTGGCGTTTAAAACCTCTCTTTCCTGTACCTTTACCTGCTTGGTTACCGTATCCCCAAACCAACTTACTCCATCTTGAACCATACGCCAATCCGTCGTATACACACCCGGCTTATCTGGTGCCTTCATGGGAAATGTAAAGGTATATGTATCACCGTACTTGATCTTGTGCCCTGCAGGAATAACATGCCTTCCTAGCGCAAAAGGATCTCCATCGTCTACAGCACCTAAGCGAACGCTCATTGATTCCGACCATTCTTGAGAGCCCGCATTTTTAACGGTGATATTAGCGGTATATTCTTCACCTGCATATAGAAAGTCAGGCAACTGACTAGTCAAAATCTTGGCATCTAGCGCTTGTGATGGTCCAATATAAATATCATCTAAATAGGCTCGGAAGGAGCCTACTTCATCATTTGTGAGGTCATCATATCCTACTAACACCTTTTTTATCTTCTTGCCGCTGAACGTATCCAGCTTTATTTGCACAAAATGCCACTCGCTTAACGGCATATTTCGAAATGCAGGATGAACACCACGTCCATTCTGGTCTGTTACACCGGAATCACGTAAGGTCGTATTATCGTCAAATATGAGATCTATCGCGATTTTTTTACTTTGCTGCCCACCATGATGATAAATCCAATAACTAAGAACCATTCCCTGATCTATTCTAAGATCCAGCTCATCATATAACTTAAAATATATAAAACTATCTTTGATCGAGCTATTATCTGTACCTGCTATCCTGTAAAAATACTGTCCATTCTTCGCATAGACTCCCATATCCGGACTTGGTACTGTAGACCCTTCAGGTGGTAAACCTGACAAGTATCCTCCAACCTCACTTTGTTGCTCAACTACCATCCCTAAGCTGTCATTGACATCTTTCTCAAATGTATTATGCAAAGTATTAGCAGATACCGTCGCATGAGCGGTGTAGTCTGTAATCAAGAGCATAAAACTCAATATGAATACCATTGCTACTCTTTTTTTCCTCATAGATCCCCCTACTTTTTTCATAGTGCTTCATCTTAATATATAGTATGTTATTATGTTGTAACAGGTAATATTATCTAATTACGAATTGATTTCAGGAGGAGCAAACTGTGAAAAAATTTTGGCTCAGATTACGAAAAAGGTGCTTACTACTATTTTCCCTAGCACTATTATTAATGACTAATTCTATTACTTACGCTAGTCCAATCTATCAATACAAGTATGATGCCAATGGTAATCTTATTAAGGTTGTCAAAGCAGATGAGGATTTGTCCGGTTATTCATCACAGCCACAAACGTATAAAACTTTTAATCATGATTTAAAGCTTCCTATTTCGGTTCCCAAAGTCAGCCAACAAGAGGGAGCAATGACAACCGTTCAATTTTGGATGAAATGGAATGGTGTTGATGATGTCATGCCATTTACTTGGAACTCAGGATATAATATTTGGTTAAATAGTGGAGTTCTAGGATTTAATACTTCCAATGGAGACTTATATGGTGTCCCGGTTAGTAATATTGAAAACAAGTGGGTACTAGTTACAGCGGTATTTAGCAATGGAGATGTTAAAAAAAGCAAAGTTTTCATAAACGGTAATGAGCAAAAGCTGCAATCTTATGGGACACATGCTAAGATATCCGTTTCGCAAGAAGCACTTATTGGCGGATGGGAACGGAATGATACGTATCGTTACGGAGGAGATCTTTCGGAGTTACAAATTTGGAATACAGAGCTCTCAAAAGGTGAAATATTAACTTATATGCAAAAGCCTGACACCCCCATTCAGAAAGGGCACCTCTTAGGTCAATGGGTTCTATTTGATGCCCCTAGCGCATCGCTTGCCTTTAAAATGAACAGTAGATACATGCTGGACAATCTTCCTGTTAATAAAGAACGAGCTGGTAAAACTACCGTACAATTTTGGATGAAATGGGAAGGGATAACCGAGCAAATGCCGTTTAGTTGGGATTCTCCTTATACTTTGTATTTAATAGACGGCTTATTTGGCTTTAATACTGGCAAGGGCGATATTTATGCAACAATTAGTGACCCTCTAAAGAACAAATGGGTACACGTAACAGCCATCTTTGCTAATGACAATGTGTACGATAGTGAGTTGTACATTAACGGAAAAAAGCAAAGCCTTACAAAGTATGGGGAGGCGGCAGCTCCAAAAGTAACCGACAGTGCCGTAGTATCTGGCTGGATTCACGACAAGAATTACCGATTTAAAGGTAATTTGTATCAAATAAAAATCTGGAGCCGTGCCTTGACAGAATCGGAAATGAACAACGAGATGTTCACAGCAAATACGACCGCTGAATACGTAGATTTTGAAATGAACGAGGAGGGATTATCATAAAGTAATCAGCGAGAGAAAAACATTAGACATTAAGGCCAATCATGAATGAAGCGTTCATGATTGGCCTTTTGTTTATGGGCGGTTTCTAACAGTTACTTCACTTCTTTACGCACGATATTACCATTGGCATCATAAGTATAAGTAATCTCAGACCTATAAGGAAACGAAGCTGAATTAAGTCTATTATTCGAATCGTACTGATATTCATTTTTTTGGATAATAACATCGTCGACTGACAATGCTCCCCCATTATGTATCCGTCCACCAATCATATGGTATAAAAATAACCTGGAGGGTCAACATGTCGTAATAGGTTATTTGATTATTTGATACATACGTATCCAAGTCAATAAGCCATTCATTTTAATAGAAGATGTATCAATAAACTAATAATTAGAATTGTAAAAACCACACAAAGTAACAACCTCATGCGGGAGAGCGTAAAATATCTTGTGTAAATAGATAAATAGCAAAAAGGAAGACCTTTTCTTGTAGAATTAAGTCACCACAACACAATTCACAGAAAAGAGGTCTTCCCTATGAATCATTTTACATCAGATTTAGTCCAAGCTCTAGTCGCCAAGCAAGATGTGACTGAAGTTTTTCGTTCTCATCTAGAAGCAGCCATGAATCGTTTATTAGAAACCGAATTGACTGCATTTCTTGACTATGAGAAGTATGACCGCATTGGAGTGAACTCAGGAAACTCGCGTAACGGTGGATATACGCGTACACTTCACACGGAGTATG
>NZ_AULE01000023.1 GCF_000425125.1 Paenibacillus taiwanensis DSM 18679 | reverse complement strand
TCAGAGGTGCAAGCACCTCATCAACTCCGCTCGACTTGCATGTATTAGGCACGCCGCCAGCGTTCGTCCTGAGCCAGGATCAAACTCTCCATTAAAGCGAATTTCGCTACACAATCAAAGATTGCGATCAAATTTCACTCAAGTGTTTGACTTGCTCATTTGTATTGCTGACGAGAATTTAATTCTCTATTGTTTGCTTCGTCATTTGTTCAGTTTTCAAGGAACTTACTTCATTATCCGACATCCAATGTCGAACGCTTATTTACTTTACCAGAAGCATTCTGGCTTGTCAACTCTTTATTTCTTAGCGCCGTTCGCCGTAGCTTGTGGCGTCGAATCGACAAGAAATAATGTAACATAAAAATAATGTCGAATGCAACTTTTAAAAATTTACAATTTAGTAAAACTATTAATCTATGACTTTGCCAGTAAAATCAATACGTTGTCTTGAATATTTGTATCCTACTTAAACAAAAGCTGCTTAACACATCATATCGTTAGTCCGTTTTCTAGCAATAGCCTTGTTCGTACTTTGCTACTCAACTGAAATCAATTGCCTCGACCTAAATGGTTTGCGCATTAACAACGCTTCACGTATACTCTGGGTATATTTTACTAAGTGAGGATACCCCAAATGGCTGTAACTATTGTAGACGTCGCACAAAAGGCAGGCGTATCACCTTCTACCGTATCACGTGTCATATCCAATGACACTCGTATTAGCCAGAAGACGTGCCGCAAAGTTCGAAAGGTAATGGAAGAGCTCGGCTATCATCCTAATATGCTGGCCAAAAGTCTTGTTACCAAGACAACTAACAATATTGGCATCGTGCTCCCACGTCCTGCTGATGAATTGTTCCAGAATCAGTTTTTTTCCGAGATTATACGGGGCATCGTCACAAAAGCTGCTTCTAATGGCTACGACGTGCTCATGACCGCAGGCACAAATCAGATTGAGGAAGAAAAAGCGGTAGAGCGTCTCGTTCAAGGCAGGTACGTAGATGGTATTATCTTACTGTCATCACGAAGCGACGATCAAATTATTTCTTTTTTACGGGACAAGCAGTTTCCGTTTGTACTTGTTGGGCGAAGTAATCAATACGCCGACATCATATCCGTCGATAACGACAATGTAGCAGCTGCCTATGATATTACACGTAATTTGATTGTTAAGGGACACCGCAAAATTGCTTTTGTAAGCGGGCCATTCAATTTAACGGTTTCCAAGGATCGGATCGATGGTTATCAGAAAGCATTGCTAGAGGCAGGCATTGAAATGCAACAGGAATATATGTTTGAAGGAAGTTTTACCGCACAGTCTTCTATAGAAGTAACCGATCGAATACTAGCGTTGGAAGATCAGCCAACAGCAATTATCGCAATTGACGATCTGGTCGCCTTCAGCGTTATTCGTACCTTATGGAACAAAGGCTGGCGCGTGCCGGAAAAATATAGCGTTGTCGGCTTCAATAATACGCTGCTGTCCGAAATGTCCCTGCCGCCGATTTCCAGTGTGGATATCGGGATCTATCAGATGGGCAACACAACAGCGCAAGCGCTCATCCAATCTATAAAGAAAGACGGCTTTGCACAGGCACGAATCATTATGCCGCATCAGCTTATTTGGCGCGAATCCGTGCAAGCACGCTGTACATAACAGACCTGAACGCTGCATATGGGGGATCACGATACGTTATTCTATGACAATGAGCCCATGTTAAACGCTGACTATTAACGGCCTTTTTGTACGTGATCTCCCGCTCCATTTCTCTTTACTTGCACCCTCTGCTTCGTCCCCTACCCTAACAAGCAAAGTACATTTTGGACACCACAAAAACAGCGATGCATCCGAGCGTTATCACCGTTCGAATCCATCGCTGTTTATTTTACAAGCTCATTGCTGCCGAATAAGGCTAAGCAGCTTACAATGTAATGCTCAACTCGTGTCCAGCAGAGTTCTCCTGCAACTTCACTACCAACACACCACGCGCTGTATCATATGCCCAGCCTGTCGTTTGTGCTGCAAGCTGCTCTAATGGAACCTGATCTCCTGCACCAGCAACACCAGTAGGCACAGCAGATATACCTAGCAAGCGGAAATTCAAGCTAGTCCGTTTCGGCTCGTAACCATAGTTTGTATATTTAGACGTGATGGTAATATCCCGTTCAGATTCTGTTACCTGAATCAACATCTTGTTCCATTGGCCTTGCTCGTATGCAAACGTAAGACCATCATCCTCATACCATTCCAAAGTTGATGATGTACCTGCTCCTTGTACATAGACAGAAGCCGTCACGTGCTCATCGGCAGCGATCTCTTCTGCGTGTTGACGGATAGGACCTTCGAGCCAGATAGCACCCGCACGCACATACATAGGCAGCTTCGCCAACGGTGCATGCACATGAATATGCTGCTTACCAGCGTAACGCTCGCCACTCCAATAATCTACCCATTCTCCTTCTGGCAAGTATACGGACCGCCATTCCGTATTCGGGCGATAAATCGGTGCAATGATAACCGAGTCTCCTACTAGGAACTGGTCGCACAGGTTGTATACTTGTGGATCGTGAGGATACTCAAGCACCAATGGTCTCATCACTGGAAGTCCTGTCTTTGATGCTTCATAGAACCAGTGGTATAGATAAGGCATCCATTGATAACGCAAACCGATATATTGTTGGCAAATTTGTTCAATCTCTTCACCAAATGACCAAGGTTCCTGACGCAGCGTATCAATTGCGCTATGATTACGCACATAAGGGAAAAATACACCCATTTGCGTCCAACGCGCCAACAATTCGCCACTCGTATGGTGTGCAAAGCCACCAATATCCGGACCAGCAAACGGCACCCCAGACATGCCAAGATTTAATACCATCGGCATCGCCATCGACATATGCTCCCAGAAGCTGCGGTTATCACCTGTCCACACTGCCGCGTAACGCTGAATACCGCTGTAGCCGGCACGAGTCAGTACGAAGGGACGCTTACCATCAAGCAACGCCTTTAACCCTTCATAGCTGGCTTGTGACATACACATGCCGTACAAGTTATGCACCTCACCATGCGTCTTGCGATCACCTTCATTACCGTGGATGACGTTTACGTCCATCGTTTTGGTTTCATTAAAAATGGCCGGCTCATTCATATCATTCCAGATGCCGTCGATACCTAAGTCAGTATAGAACCGCTGCTTCTCCTGCCACCATTCCCGCACACGTGATTCCGTAAAGTCAGGGAACGCACTCTCTCCAGGCCATACTGGACCTGTATAGATGTCTCCCTCTGCCGTTTTGCAGTAGAAGTCACCATCCACACCTTCCATATATACGGCATACATAGGATCTTTTTTCACACCTGGGTCTACGATCGGCACGATATGGAACCCTAAGCTGCGCAGTTCTTCCATCATCCGTTCTGGATTCGGGAAACGATTCTCGTCAAATGTAAATACACGATAACCGTTCATATAATGGATGTCGAGATGGATCACATCACAAGGGATTTCCTTCTCGCGGAAGTTATGAGCCAATTCCAATACTTCTTTTTCATCCATATAGCTGTAACGGGATTGATGATATCCAAGCGCCCATTTCGGCGGCAGTGGCATACGTCCTGTCAAATCACCGTAACGTACAATAACTTCTTTTAACGTTGGCCCTTCTATCCAATACAGGTCAAATTCACCCGTCCACGTTTGAAGCATCGCAGAATTTGCATAGGTGCGCATATCGAAAACCGTTTTGCCCGGATTATCGAGAAACAGCCCATAACTTCTACCTTGATTTAACACGGTCAAAAAAGGAATGGATTGATACAAAGCTTCCATTTCTGGTACGTGAGGTGCATATACGTCTGAATTCCACATCGTATACCGCTCACCACGCTTGTCAAGGAAGCCTGTCTTCTCACCTAACCCGTAAATATGATCATCTTCTGCAAGACTAATAAATGCCGTGTAGTCGCCTATCGCCTCACGATTGCGCTGTAAGCTTACCATCTCCACAGTTGGATGAGCCTCATTACGAATGCTGATAGCGCCTGTTATGCGACTAATTTCAAGTCGGGTCTTCCCAATTGTAACGGATACTTGTACGTCCGTCTCCGTCCATGTTATCGACTGAGGTGTACGGCCTTCAGCTGCAATAATTGCAGGCGTCGTGTTCCAGTTGGGCGCTTGACCACGATAAGTCTTCAGTCGAACAACACCTGCATCAACAGAAGTAATCGCCAGATTAAAATGACTGCCCACAAGTAGGAGCGCCTGATCCAATTCTTTTATATGAGTAATATTCCCAAGCTGAACGCCTGTATGACTTTGTGTCCGGTGGCTTGCGTTCTCTGGGTGTATAGCTGCGCTTGTATCTAGCATCATAGTCCCTCCTGCTTTTAGTCCAAATTGAAATGCTCTCTATTTGTAGTTACTACACGATTGGAAGCTACACGTCATAAAACATTAACATTGCTTGTGATTACCCTTTGCTTGCTCCAGCGGTTAACCCTTCCACCAAGAAGCGCTGCAAGAACAAATACAGCAAAGCGATCGGAATCGCAATTAACACAGCGCCAGCCGCAAACATGGTAAAGTTCGAAGATGCATTGTTAACCATATCCCACAAGCCGATAGCAAGTGTCCATTTTTCTTTCGTGCGCAGCACCAGTCGGGCAAATATAAAATCACCCCATGCACCAGCAAATGTCATCAGTCCAATGTACGTAATCATCGGTTTAGAGAGTGGCAGCATAATTTTAATAAATACTGTCCAATGGGTTGCACCGTCGATCCGAGCTGACTCTTCCAAGCTCTTTGGAATGGTGTCGAAGAAACCTTTGACGACAAACGCTCCTAACGGCGCGCCGGCCGAGTACACCAAAATTAAAGCGAGATGCGTATCCAGCAAGTTTAACTGCATAAGCAGGATATAGATTGCGATCATGCTCATAAAACCAGGGAACATACCCAACACGAGCATACCGGACATCAAGTTTTTCCGTCCATAGAACCGGAAGCGTGACAAAGCATAGGCTGTCATCACCACAAGAATAACGCCAAATATCATATTTAACGTCGCAATCTTTAACGTATTTAAATACCAACGTCCATATTGATACTGTTCTGACGTAAACAAACTGACATAATGTTCAAACGTCGGATTGCTAGGAATAAGTGACTCGCTGTAAATGGACGTTCCAGGTCGGATGGAAGACATCACAATCCAAATCGTCGGATAAAACACACAAATGGCAATAATAATCAGCATAAGATAACTGAAAAGCAGCCGAGTACGCGAATTTTTTTTGGCTCCTACACTCATTGGATCATATCCTCCTCTCGGAACGAACGGGTACGTCTATAGCTCCAAATCGATAGTGAAGCTACGATAATAAAGATAATAATTCCGATGGCCGCCGCCATATTAAACTTGTTATTGTCCAAAGTCAGCTTGTAGAGCCATGTTACAAGCAAATCCGTGCTACCGGCGTACTGATATTCACCATTTGGCGGATTACCATTGGTCATCAGGAAAATAACGTTAAAGTTGTTGATGTTACCTGCAAATTGACCAATTAAGATCGGTGCAGTTGAATACGTAATCATAGGCATCGTAATGGCTCTGAACTTGTGCCACGCTGTTGCGCCATCCACGTCAGCTGCTTCATACATATCTTTTGGAATTGTCGTTAAGATGCCGATAACAAGTACCATCGTCACAGGAATACCTACCCACATATTAACCATTAATACGGTAACTTTCGCCCAGAACGGATCAGACAACCAAGGTAGTTTGCCCAAGCCAAAATAACTTAAGTATTGGTTAATCGGTCCAAACTCTCCATTAAACATGTTGCGCATAATAAGGAAAGACAACATTTGTGGAATCGCATACGGGATAATAAAAATTGTGCGCCACATCGTCTTCAAGCGAATACCTGATTGTTGAACTAAAAGGGCAACAAGAATCCCGCCGAAATAACAGGTCACCGTAGCGAGTACGGCCCAAATAATAGTCCATGCCAGCACACCATAGAACGTGCCGCTCCATGTGCCTAGCTGTAGCAAGTCTTTAAAATTCTGGAACCCAACCCAATCGACAAGCTTTGCCGGAGGAATGTGTTCGGGTGCCGAATAGTTAGTAAAAGCTAGCAAGATCATAAAAATAATAGGCATTATCGTAAAGAACAATACCGCAGCCGTTGGCAGTGCAAGGAACAAGTAGGCAAACTTTTGCTCTTTGATATACTCCAGCGTTTGCAAGAAATTGTTCGGTTTGTCACCTTTAGTACGTATGCGGCCTACCGCGTGGGCGTCTCTTACAACTAGGACATACACCCACACAAATATAAACAGCACAAGTAGCGTAATGAGTCCTTTAATAATCAAATGAATGGAATGGTCGCCAGGAACCATTTTGTATAGCTTCCCGACTTTCATCATTTGCGACGGTGTTTCACCCAACGTGTAAATACCCCATACCGCTCGTGGCAAATAATTAATTAAATAGATCAAACCTACAGCTTCTAACAGCATCAATAGGATGCCTTTTACATATTGACGATTAAATAGTTGCCCTAGCCCCCAAAATACACCGGAAAGCACAGCAGCCTTGGCGGCAATATTGGACTTCGTATCATTTGGCGACGGCTGGGATTGACGGCTAATTGCTGCTGCGTCACTCGCTGAAGCCGATTGTTTAGTGGCCATGAGGTTCTCTCCTCTCTCGCTACCTTAAAGATCATGTTCCCATTTGTATAACCTTAACTATCCAATTAAACGACCCGGGCAAGCGTAGATCACTCCCCCGGGCCCTCTCTCTATCTCTTTTACTTCACAGCATCTTTGATTTGTTGTACGGCATTATCAAGTGCTGCTTTCGGGTCTTTGCCCTTATTTAGTACGTCTGCCAAGCCAGCAGCCATCGGACTCCACACACTTCCCATTTCTGGAATCGCAGGCATTGGATAAGAATTTTTGAACTGCTCCAGCACAGCTACTGTAAACGGATCACCCGCTACTTTACTGTCTGCTGCCGCATCTTTATTAGAAGGAACTACACCTGTCATTTCATAGTTTTTCAACTGCGCATCTTTAGTTGAAGCAAATTCAGCAAACAGCTTTGCAGCGTTAGGATATTTCGAGTACGAGTTGACGTACCAAGCTTTCACACCAGAGAATGTCTTGGACGGTTGACCTTCAATGCCAGGAATCGGCGCTGCGCCCAAATTAATGCCGGATGCTTTCAAGTCTGGAATAGCCCACGGACCATCAATATTCAAAGCCAATTGTCCGCTCGTAAAGAGACCTTTCTTAACGTCACCTGTAACATCAGAAGTCGTAAGTGGAAGCACTTGTTTGGCGAACTGCTGCAAGAACGATGCTCCTTTAATCGCTCCTTCGTTGTTTAAGCCAATATCGGCTTTGTCACTGCCGTTATTGCCAAATACGTAACCACCTGTTGAGGCGAGGAACATGTAATCGTAGTAGAAGTTACCGATCTCCCACATATAGGTGTACTTCTTGTTTTTTACGTCATTCATCTTTTTGGACAACTCGATAACTTCTTCCATTGTCTTAGGCGCTTCCGGAACCAGATCCTTGTTGTAGAACATGATTAGCGTCTCTACGGAACGCGGGTAGCCATACAGAACACCGTCAAAGGAAGCTGCGTTAACTGCCAGTTCGGAGTTCTGTGCACGTGTCTGCTCTTCGTGGAAATCATTTGGCAAAATCAATCCAGCTGTTACCGCCTTGCCTAAATTATCGTGCGGGAACACAACAACATCTGCTGCAATGCCGGCCGGACCATCATTTACGAGCTTGTTTACTTGGTCAGGAGCGGCTACTTCCTCGTATTTAACCGGGACGTTGTATTTAGCAGTAAACTCCTTTGCAATTGCCTCTACAAAAGGACGAGCCTCTTTGCTTTCCCATACGATTAGATTTGCGCCATCCTCAGGCTTCAACTCTTCGTTTGAAGCTGCTGCCTGATCTGTTGTTTCTGAAGACGTACCCGTCTCCGCCGGAGTGGAATTGCTTCCGCTAGATGAACATGCCGTAATTGTAAATACCATCATGACTGACACCAGCATTGCTACCCATTTCTTCATCTTCTTTACTGCCCCTTTCGGTTCTGGTTCATGGTGTGGAATAACGCGCGCAAAGGCAACAATAATGACAAACGTGATATATATCTCATTAGTTTATGCAAACCTTTGCACAAATAATTAAAAAAATAAGTCCTTGCTGTGACTTGAGTTGTAAGCGGTTACGCCTAAATCGAATTATACACAGTGCCATATTATTTGTAAACCGTTTGCACAAAAATTTTTTATCCTCTATACTGTGACACATAATCGGAATAGTTCTAGTTAAGTGAGGTCTTACGAATGGCAGTAACGATTGTACATGTAGCCGAACAAGCCGGTGTATCCCCTTCTACAGTTTCCCGTGTCATTTCGAATGATTCACGGATCAGTCAGAAGACTAGCCGCAAAGTACGCAAGGTGATGGATGAACTCGGCTATCACCCGAATATGCTAGCCAAAAGCCTAGTTACAAACACAACACACAATATCGGAATTGTTCTTCCTCGTCCTGCTGATGAATTGTTCCAGAATCAGTTTTTCTCGGAAATTATACGCGGTATGGTGGCTAAAGCCGCCTCCATTCATTACGATATTTTGATGACAACGGGTTCCAATGCAGAGGAAGAGCTCAAGGCGGTAGAGCGATTAGTGCGCGGTCGTAACGTGGACGGTATTATTTTGCTAGCCTCACATAAGGATGATGTCAATATCTCCTTTCTGCGCGAGGAAAAGTTTCCGTTTGTACTCGTAGGGCGCAGTGAGGACTTTAGCGACATAACCTCAGTTGATAACGACAACATTGCTGCATCACAAGCGATTACTCGTCATCTTATTAGCCTAGGGCATCGTCGCATCGCCTTTGTGAGTGGTCCATTTGATTTGACCGTGTCCAAAGATCGACTGGACGGATTCAGCAAGGCTCTGTTGGAAGCTGGTATACCGTTTGATCGTGATTATGTATATGAGAGTGCATTCACACCAGAATCGGCCGCCCAAATTACCAAGCACATTTTATCGTTAGCAACACGCCCAACCGCTATTATTACGACGGATGACGTGATGGCATTTAGCATTATTCGTACCCTGTGGAATAACGGTTTGCGTGTTCCTGAGGAATGCAGCGTAGTCGGCTTTAACAATACGTCGTTAGCACAAATGTGTTTGCCGCAAATCTCAAGCGTGGACATAGGTACTTACCAGATGGGCCAATCGGCTGTGCAAGCTCTTGTGCAGCGTATTAAGGGAGAGGGTTTCGAGCAGGCCCGCATCATTATTCCGCATCAACTCATATGGCGCGATTCGGTGCAAGTACCTGCCGAATAGTTCGAGTAGCCTTGTCAATAAATGAATGCTAGCCATAAACCGCACGGCCTTTGTCTTTCATTCACTTTCCTACATCAAAGGAGATATCAAATCATGCTGCTAGAAGCTATCTACCATCGCCCGAAACAAAATTGGGCCTATGCTTATGATTGCAAAACCATTCATGTACGCATCCGCACGAAAAAAGACGATGTTAAACGTGTAACTGTATATTATGGTGACAAATTTGAATGCTGGGAAGGTATGGAAAAGACAACTCCTATATCCATGACGCGCCTGTATCAAGATGATTTATTTGACTATTGGCAGGCAGAAACGGTTCCCACCTTCCGTCGACTCGCGTATGTATTTAAGCTAGAAGCTGCGACAGAGGAAATATGGATGACCGAACGCGGTTTTCAAAAGGATGTACCCACACCAACTAAAAGCTGGTTCGAGTATCCGTTTCTGAACCCTGCTGACGTGTTTACTCCACCCGCTTGGGTGAAGGATGCCGTCTTTTATCAAATATTTCCGGAGCGCTTTGCAAACGGCGATACAAGTAACGACCCTGAAGGCGTGCAGTCTTGGGGAGGCGAGCCGACACCGGACAATTATTTTGGAGGCGACCTGCAAGGGGTCATCGACCATCTTGACCATCTAGTGAAGCTAGGGGTTACGGCTATTTATTTTACCCCGATATTTGCAGCAACGACCAATCATAAATACGACACAAAAGATTACATGAAAGTGGACCCTCACTTTGGGTCTAACGATAAGCTCAAGGAACTAGTAGATGCATGCCATCGCAGAGGTATTCGAGTGCTGCTGGATGCTGTATTTAATCATTGCGGATATACGTTTGAACCTTACGTTGACGTGCTGGAGAAAGGGGAAGCTTCCATCTACAAAGATTGGTTCCATGTCCGCCAGTTTCCGCTGACGGTCATTGACGGCATTCCTACCTTTGATACGTTTGCTTTTACACCGATGATGCCAAAATTAAATACGGAGCAACCAGCAGTTAAGCAATATTTGCTTGAAGTTGCCCGTTACTGGATTGAAGAAGTCGGCATTGACGGCTGGCGTCTTGACGTAGCCAATGAAGTCGATCATCAATTTTGGCGCGAATTCCGGCAGACAGTAAAAGCGGTAAATCCAGAAGCATACATTCTCGGTGAAATGTTCCACGAAGGCATGATGTGGCTGCAAGGCGATCAATTTGATGCCGTCATGAATTACCCGTTTACGTATGCGATGCACGATTTCTTTGCAGACAGCAACATCGACGGCCTGCAATTTAAGCAGGCGATCGAGCATCAATTGGCCCTTTATCCGCAGCAGGCAAATGAAGTGATGTTTAACCTGCTCGACAGCCACGACACTGCTCGATTACTGACGCTATGCGGTGGGGACAAACGTAAGTTAAAGTTGGCTTCTTTGTTCCAACTGACTTTTTTGGGGACACCGTGTATTTACTATGGAGACGAAGTCGGACTGGACGGGGGCAACGACCCTGACTGCCGCAAATGTATGGAGTGGGATGAAACGAAGCAGGATCAAGAGCTGCTCCAGCATTATAAAGACACGATTGCGCTTAGACATAAATATACGGCGCTTCGCGCCGGCAGCTTCCGCTTCTTGTATGCAAAGGAAAATGATCGTGTCATCGCATATGAGCGTGCTGACGAACAGCATCATGTGATCGTGGTACTCAATAACAGCCCCCGTCGGCGCACTATTCAACTGCTGCTCACTGCAGGTGAATGGCTTAATGAAGTTTCGGGAACGTCTATTGTGGCTCAAAACAGCAAGGTGTCGATCTCAGTTGAAGCGATGAGCGCCATTATTTTACGTCGTTAATAAAATAATGAGATTTTCAGCCAGCCTATACTATACACAACAAGGTCATGAAAGTCGTTATGCCGCCATACTCTAATATATCCCTCATATGTGCTGATGCTTAGCTGCCCGAAAGGTAGACGATGAGCACGATATAACAAAGGAGTGATCGGATGTATAACTTCTATGAGAACGGCGTACTGGGATTAGGCTGGGGTTTGTTTTCCATCGTTTTTTATTTGGTATTTTACTTGCTTGGGACAGTCCCCTATTATGTACTTGGCAATAAAGCAGGATACGACAAGTCCTGGTTTGCTTTTGTTCCTATACTAAACATCATACTGGTTATTCGGGTGGCACAGGAGAGCTTATGGTTCCTTCTGCTCCTTATAATTCCTTTTGTTAACGTTGTGGCTAGTATTTATTTGATGTACAAATTTATAAAGGCATTCGCCCGGAGCGGACTTGAAATCATTCTGCTTATTATTCCAGTGGTGAATCTTATTTACCTTTACTATTTAGCCTTTAGCAACAATGTGAGGTACGTCCTATATCTTCGTTAACATAAGGTGTACCCCATAAATTCTGGTTGCTGATTGTGCCTAAAAGCTAA
Source organism: Paenibacillus taiwanensis DSM 18679 (assembly GCF_000425125.1). Classification (GTDB taxonomy): domain Bacteria; phylum Bacillota; class Bacilli; order Paenibacillales; family Paenibacillaceae; genus Paenibacillus_B; species Paenibacillus_B taiwanensis. Next base: position 537,168 of record NZ_AULE01000023.1, on the reverse strand, counting down.
GCGATGTTTGGAAAAAAGCGTACAAATATCGTCCCTGCTGTAAACGGTGAACATGAACCAGGCTCGATAGCCTATGTTAGCCGTGTTTAAAGCTGGTCAGGTTCTATTGTAGGGTGCAACGCGAGCAGCCCCATTTCACTTGGAATGGGGCTGTTGTGCTGTACTTTTTTAGGGAAGGTTCCTGAGCTCGCAAAGCGAAGCGACTCTGAGCTGCCTCGCACTTGCGCACCCATGTTAACTCCCAAATGACTATCGTTATTTTATGACATGAGCAGCAATCATTAACCTTGACCGCCCAACGCTTCATTTAACAAACGAACAAACTCATTTTCATCCGTAATGGTTGGGATGCCTAACTGCTCAGCCTTAGCCAGCTTGCTGCCTGCCTTTTCCCCTGCGATCACAAGATCTGTCTTCTTGGACACACTTCCTGTTACCTTTGCCCCGCAAGCTTCCAGCTTAGCAGTAGCATCATCACGTGTAAGTTGGTGCAGCGTCCCTGTGAGGACTACCGTTTTGCCAAAGAAGATCGAATCCGTGTTAACTGGCGCCTTCGGCTCCTCGCTTTGTGGAGCAACGCCTAGTGCAAGCATCTTCTCCACACTTGCCCGATTTAACGGATCGGCAAAGTAACTTACGATGCTGTCTGCTACAATTGCACCCACATCTTGAAGTCCCATCAGTTCTTCTGTCGTGGCTCCCATCACACCCTCCAAGCTAAGATAATGCTCAGCGAGCGCACGCGTCGTAGTCTTACCTGTGTTCGGAATGCCAAGCGCAAACAAGAAGGAGGACAACTCCCGTGTCTTACTTGCCTCCAGCGACTGCAGCAAATTGTTCGCTTTCTTCTCACCAAAGCGGTTTAAGGCTACAAGCTGCTCGAACGTCAGCGCGTATAGATCAGCCGGATCACGAACTTCCACTTCGTCGTACAACTGCTCTGCTGTCATCACACTAAATGTCTCAATATCCATCGCGTCACGGGATGCAAAGTGAGCTAGTCTTGCTACGATTTGTGGTTTGCAGCCAAGTTTATTGTTGCAGAACAAATGTGCTCCACGCATTTCCAAATTTGAGCCGCAAGACGGACATTGCGTTGGACATACAATTTCTTGACCATCCTGCTCATCTGTAACCTTGCCCAAAATTTCAGGAATAACATCATTGGAACGGCGTATAAATACGCGGGACCCCAAGGCAAACTTTAAGTTTTTGCGTTCAATATCCCCTATATTGTTTAGTGTACAGTTCTGTACGGTAACTCCGGCCAACTCCACCGCTTCAACACGTGCGACTGGTGTAATTTTGCCAGTACGTCCGACTTCCCAGCTGACACTTTCCAACACAGTTGTTGTCTCTTCTGCTTCAAACTTAAAGGCTACGGCCCAACGCGGGAACTTGTCGGTATACCCCAACACTTCGCGAGTCCGCATGTCTGTCAGCTTGACGACAGCTCCGTCGATTAAATAATCCAATGAAGCCCGTTGCTCCTGAACACGCTGCAATTCCGCTTTGACCTCGTCAATCGTACTGAAGTAAGTCACATACGGGTTAACTTTGAACTCGTTGTCGCGCAGAAATTGCATCATCTCTTGATGGGTGTCAAACGTCAAATCATCCGTATAACCAACGTTATAGAAAAACGCGTTTAGCTTCCGTGTCGCCGTCACCTTAGGATTCAAATTACGCAGAGCGCCTGCGGCGGCGTTGCGTGCATTTTTGAGCGGCTCGGCTGCTGTCTGGTTATAAGCTTCCAGCACGGATAGGTTCATAATTCCTTCGCCTTGAATCTCAAGTGTTCCAGCTGTATACGGAATGGTCAGTGGTACAGAGCGAATCGTCTTCACTTGCGGAAGGATGGACTCTCCAATGGAACCGTTGCCGCGAGTTGCTGCTTGCACAAGTTCACCGTTGCTGTAAGTCAAATTTAGTGTAAGACCATCAAACTTCAGCTCTACGACAAAATGAGGATCTGGCAGCGGTGTTACGTCAGGATTTTTAGTATTATAGTCTGCAATTAGCTTCACGACACGCTGGTACCAGGCTTGTAAATCCCCTTCATTTTGAGCTTTGTCCAAGCTCCACAGGCGCGCAAGATGTCGGTGCGGGTCAAATCCGTTCAGCAGTTCGCCACCAACCCGCTGCGTAGGTGAGTTAGGCAGCACAACACCTGTCTCCTGCTCGAGTGTTACAAGCTCATCATAGAGCATATCGTACTCCTTATCACTTGCAATGGGCTTGTCGAGCGTGTAGTAATGGTAGTTGTATCGGTTTAGCTCGGTTATAAGCTCCTGAATGCGAGCTTGCTGTTCAGCGGAGGCTGCTTGGTTAGTCATGTATGGGCATGCCCCTTTCCTCATAATTAAGTCTATTAAGATGGTTCGTGTTTCTACAGGTCTTTGTTAAAATTGTTAACCAGATAGGCGGACAATTCTATTGATTATTTCTGTAGCTCGACTTGTCTTCATATGTAACACGCCCGCACATGGCTTGTATCAGTTATGATTGCCATGACGAGCGTGGTCTACTTCATTCGAATCGGAATTGTATCGGAATCCTTGTCGGGCGTACGTATACGATTTGTACACTTTATCCGTTATGGTCTGGAGCATAAGAACACAATAAACAAGTGTAGTCGGATCCAACGATTGAGTCTACACACAAGTTATTTGATATTATCCAAACCCTAATCAAAGATCAAACCTTTGTAACTGGCGCAAACGTAGCCAACAGACGTTTCACTCCGACTGGAGCAGGGAAAGCGATTTGCAGTTCGGTATCTGTGCCTGTTCCTTTGACGGATACGATTACGCCAATCCCCCACTTGCCGTGAGACACCTTGTCGCCGGCCTGAAAGCTTGCATCACTGCTGCCCGCTTGTTTAGCCTTATCTAGCGGGGTGGAAACCGTCACACGGCTCGCACCTGCTGCTCCCGCTCCGGCAGGGCGCATCGCACCGCCAAATGTGCCCGCAGAGCTGCGTGCAGCCGCGCTCCCCGACGCTTGGCCTGCCGTGCCATAGGCCATACTGCCAGGCGCCGTACCAGCGGCTGATCCACCGCCAGCACCACTGTAGCCAAGCCCGCGCCCACCATAACCTGCGGACGCGGCTTGCCGGCCGTAACGGTCAAAGCTCCCGTAACGCCCACCAGATGGCGATACATCTTCTTTCAGCTCATCAGGAATCTCGCCTAAGAAACGGGACGACGGATTCGCATTTGTCCGTCCAAACAAAGTCCGCGTGCGCGCTGACGTCAAAAACAGCTGCTGCTCCGCCCGCGTAATGCCAACATAGGCTAGGCGCCGTTCTTCCTCCAACTCCTCGTTGTCCGTAAACGCTCGGCTATGCGGGAATACCCCTTCCTCCATGCCGATAATAAACACAACAGGAAACTCCAGCCCCTTGGCACTGTGCATCGTCATCAAAATGACCGAGTCGGTCTGTTCCTCGTCCTCTGCATCGTTCATGGAATCGATGTCGGCAATAAGTGCTAGATCCGTCAGGAAGGATACTAACGATCGGTCCTCATTACGCTGCTCAAACTCTTGTGTCACCGACAGGAACTCGTCGATATTTTCCATGCGAGCTTTGGACTCCAACGTATTCTCACGTTGTAACTCAAGCTTATACTCAGACAGTTCCAACGTCTTTTCCGTCAACTCTGTTACAGAGACAAATTCCTGCATCTTATTCAGACTATCGATCATGCTATAAAATTCGCGAAGTGTGCCCTTCGTGCGCGGCGCAATATCAAGCAAATCCATGTCGCAAATCACTTTCATAATCGACGTGCCCCTCTCTGATGCCGCTTCTGCCAGCTTGGCAATTGTAGTCGCACCAATCCCTCGTTTTGGTACATTTACAATCCGCTCCAAACTAATATCGTCGTCAGGGTTGGAAATTAATCTTAAGTAACCGAGCACGTCTTTAATCTCTTTGCGATCGTAGAACTTAATTCCGCCTACAATTTGGTAAGGGATTTCGGATTTGATGAGAATTTCCTCGATTACACGAGACTGAGCATTTGTCCGATACAAAATCGCATGCTGGCTGTACGATTTGCCGCTCATTTGATTTTTCTTGATTTCGGCTGTTACAAAGTAACCCTCATCATGCTCTGTATCTGCTTGGTACACTTTAATCGGATTGCCTTCACCACTGTCCGTCCATAGTTTCTTAGGTTTCCGTCCCGTATTGTTCTGAATCACCTGGTTCGCCGCGTTCAAAATATTTGCAGTGGATCGATAATTCTGCTCCAGCATAATCGTCGTTGCGTTCGGGTAATCCTCTTCAAAATTGAGGATATTCGTAATATCCGCCCCCCGCCAACGATAAATCGATTGATCGCTATCGCCTACTACACAAATATTGCGATGCTGATCCGCTAACATACGACACAGCATGTACTGCGCACGGTTCGTATCCTGATACTCGTCAACATGAATATATTTAAATTTCTTCTGATAGAAGTCCAACACTTCAGGCTCGTCCTTAAACAGCTGTGTTGTCTTCATAATGATATCGTCAAAATCAAGTGCATTATTCGAACGGAGCCGCTTCTGATACTGCGTATATACTTTTGATACAAGTCCTTCAAAATAATCGCCGATCTTCTCTTCAAATCGCTTAGGTGTGACCAGTTCGTTTTTTGCGGTGCTAATCGTTGCTTGTACAGCTTTCGGATCAAACTTTTTCGTATCTATATTCTGTTCCTTCATAATGCCGCGAATAACCGATAAGGAATCCGAGGAATCCAAAATCGTAAAGTTGGAAGAAAATCCGATTCGCTCAATATCTCGACGTAATATGCGGACGCACATGGAGTGGAACGTAGACACCCAAATATCTTGACCTTCTGGCCCAACTAACTTGGCAACACGCTCCTGCATCTCACGTGATGCTTTATTTGTAAATGTAATCGCCAAAATGCTCCACGGCGCCGCCTTACGTGTGGCGATCAAGTAAGCAATACGGTGCGTCAGCACCCGTGTCTTGCCTGAGCCCGCTCCCGCCATAATAAGCAATGGCCCTTCCGTCGCCTCGACCGCTCGCCGCTGCTCACGGTTCAGCCTCTTAATCGCCTCATGAATGTCCGTCGCCATCTTCGCAGGCTTCTTCCCCTCATCCGCTGATTCCAGAAATTCAAACATAAGTCCGCAAGCTCCTTCCCTACCTAATATTTAGAATAACGATCCATAAATCATCATGAATATCCACCAAATAACCTTAAAAAGAACTCCATTGCCTGATTGCCTGAAACTCACCATGAAGAGCAAATAACAAATATTGTGTCCCCAAAATCTCATCACACATTCAATTGGAGTTCCTTAAAAAAATATCACCTATGTTTCGTGTTTATCATGAACACTTCATACCAAGCCCATTAATAAGGACTCTTCTGTAAAAAACGACAACACAGCCATGTGAGATGTTACTGCTGACATTACATTTAAACCCTCTATTGGCTCGCCTTGACAGCCCCAACAGTAGCAAGAGCCGCCTCCAAATCCTCATACACCACATTACCTACCACAATCGTATCCGCAGCTTGCGCAGCCAGCCTAGCCTGCTCCACAGTTCGAATACCACCGCCATAAATCACATGCGCCTGACTTGCCGCCTTCTTAATCTGCATAACTGTGTCCATGTCGCCAAACATCCCGCTGTACTCTGCATATATAACAGGCAGACGCATCAGCTTGTCCGCAATATGCGCGTACGCCGCTGCTTCCTTCGCTGTCAGTGTTGCATTCGCCTGACTTACTTTCGCCGCTGTTGCCTCCGGATTCAAAATAATATACCCCTCTGGAATAATCATTTCCCACGGCATCATATATTCGTATTGTTCAATCGCACGCTTATGCTGGCCTACTAACCAATCCGTGCTCGTTGTATTCATCACCATTGGGATAAAGTACGCGTCAAAACCGGGTACGACCGCATCCAGATCGGATACCTCCTGTACCACAGGCAGTGCAAATCTGCGAACGCGCGCCATCAGGTCCACTGTGTTCTCAAATGTAACTCCACTTGATCCTCCAACCATAATGGCATCAGAACCGGACATACATATCCGCTCCAGACACTCATCGTCAATCTCTTTGTCCGGATCAAGCTTAAATACATGTTTCCATTGTCTTAACTGTATATCATGAATTGCACTCATTCCATTTGCGGAAGCCGCCACTTCAGTTCCTCCACTCTCTGTATATACATCTCACGCTCCAGCGCATACAAGCGCTGACCAATAGCCCATATGATGGGCCTAACAGAATAAGTCTAAGCCAGCGGAAAGGGGGTGTCAATGAAGGTATATTGGAATAGGTGGTTTCTGTGTAACTACGAATGTACGTTCTTGTCCATTGTACAAAAAGAACCCCTTCTTGTCACGCAAGAAGAGGCTCTGTATATCTACTCCTTTTATAAACAAAGGATTATCAACTTCATAACCAACGAGTACACATTATGATGATAATCCACAACACGCCACCTATCAGCAGACCGTTTAACCATCCACGCCCGGTAGAACTCGAATCTTGCTCCCACTCATCACGCATACGCTGCATCAAACATCAACTCCCCATACAATATTATTCTTAGTGTGGGGAGTTAGTGTCTGCTTTTATACTTCCATACTATAATTAATACGCATTCTTATTTATAAAGCCATTCCATATCGTCTTCCAAATAATCTTAATATCAAATAATAAGGACCAATTCTCGATGTAGAAAATATCTAGGCGAATCCGCTCCTCAATTGAAGTATCGCCTCTTAAACCATTACTCTGTGCCCAGCCTGTAATACCAGGACGTACATGATGCTTCACCATATACTTCGGAATCTCTTCCTTAAATTGCTCCACAAAGAACGGACGCTCCGGCCGTGGCCCCACTACACTCATGTGACCAAACAGTACATTAAAGAACTGCGGCAATTCATCCAGACTTGTCTTCCGTAGAAAACTGCCAAATCTCGTCTTGCGCGGGTCATTCTCTGTTGTCCATACCGTATCCGAGGTCTCTTCCGAGCTCACTTTCATCGAACGGAATTTATACATATTAAAGTTGCGCCGATTCAAGCCGACTCGCTCCTGCTTGAAAATGATCGGGCCCGGTGAAGTTAGCTTAATTCCTAGAGAGACTAACAGCAATACAGGCGAAGTGATAACAATGGCTAGTATTGCAAATACAATATCAAAGGTACGCTTAAAAACTCGGTTGCGCATCACATCAAGTGGGATATCACGGACGTTAATCATAGGCATACCAGCAAAATTATCGAAGTACGGACGCGATGGTAAATAATCAAAAAAGTCCGGAATGATAAGTGTACGTACGCCAGCTTTTTCACACGTATTAATGATACTTGCGAACTTATGATGCGCGTCCAATGGTAGTGCGATGATAACTTCATCTACAAGACATTCGGACAACAGATTCTCTAAATCATTTAATGTACCAAGGATTGGTTTAAACTTGCACTCCTCTTGCACATCCCAGGTTGCTTGATCATCCAGAAATCCTACTACATCATATCCCATTTCAGGATAATTCCTTAAATTACTATAGAATTTCTTGCCTAAAGTTCCTGCCCCAAGTATGAGAATGAATTGCTTATTAAAACCTTTCTGGCGAGCCGAGCGTAATATCACCTTCACAGAATAACGATAAATAACGGTAAGCATAGCAGAAATCATAATAAACACCGCTAGAAATTCGCGTGAAATATGAATTTGCTTAAAGAAAAACAGCATACCAAGGAGGATAAATAAACTGATGCCGTGTGTTTGTAAAATGCGTATTACCTCATCCGCAAATCGTTTCTTCCGATGAAAGGAGTACAATGAAGACATCGAGCCAATAGCAAGAACTATGACTCCATATATCACGCCCCACATCACATAGGTCGAATACGGAAGTGCTGAATCGCCATCCAAGTAATTACTTATGAACTTTACCCACCAAGCCGCTCCAAATGCAACCAAGATACATAATATATCAAATAGCATATAGAGTTTCGACAAAAACCTTTGATTTTTACGAATCATGTCAACCTCTATCCTTTATTATTCAATATTCTCACCCTAGTATACCGGAAAATAAACTTAAGTATAAGGAGTAAGTTAATATTTTCTAAAAGAGTCTGATATCTGACATATTTATCTGCTTAGCGTGACTTAAATAGATTTAATCCCTTAGAAAGGGTATTCATGGTTAGTGCTACAGCCAGCTTTCCTGTCATTCCAATATACATTAGGGAATTTATCCACCAAGCGTATTGTTTACGAAAATGTTTATTATAAAGGACATATATCGCCCTATGGAACTCATACGTAATTTTATAGGGTTTGTTTCGACTGCTGGCCCTTTTATAATGAACAATATGCGTCAATGGGTAGTAATAGTTCACCCAGCCTGCTTCTTTTATTCGGTAACACCAGTCCACATCCTCCCCGTACATAAAGAAAGATTCATCTAACATTCCAACCTGATCTATTGCTTCACGGCGGACTAGCATAAATGCACCAATAAGACAATCTATTGGAGTGGGCTGATCTTCATCTAGATCTCCACGATGATAAGCGTTAATACGTGGATTCTTGGGAAACACCTTAGCTAACCCCGAAACATAATAGAAGGTTGCTGAAGGGGTAGGAAATCCACGTTTACATGCCTTGTCTAACTTACCATCAGGAAGAATGACTTTGCAACCCGATGTACCAACCTTCGGGTTGTCATCCATGAAACGGACCATAATATCAAAAGTATCTGGTTGGACAATAGTATCCGAGTTGAGTAGGAGGATATGACGACCTTGAGCAATTTTAATACCCTGATTGTTAGCTTTGGAAAAACCTAAATTTCCTCTGTTCTCAATTAATTTCATAGTGTTACTATAATCACGAAGCATTTCAACAGATCCATCTTTCGAAGCATTGTCGATTAATATAACTTCGTAACTATAGTTGGTAACAGACTTGTATATTGAATCTAGACAGTTTTGAGTGAGCTCACAAGTATTATAGTTTACAATAATGATAGATAAATCCATAGCCCCTCCTTATAAATTACGGAATCTCAGACACATGTTTAACATAATAGAATATTAGCATAATTAAAAAATGGCTAAGCACTAGGGCCTAGCCATTTTTTAATTACAGTAATGCCCAATGAATGTTTTTAACGAACTCCTCCATTCAGGCAGGTCCGTTAATCCATTTGTTCTAATGGCCAAATGTTCCATAACAGAGTACGCTGGTCTTGGTGCAGGACGTGGAAACTCTTCAGTCGAGCAAGGAAGAAGTGAAACTTGTTTCATACCTGCTTCATCAAAAATAGCTTGTGCAAATTCGAACCACGAACACTGTCCCTGATTAGAAGCGTGGTAAATTCCATATTTTTCCGTAGGTATAAGTTCTGCAATAAATCTAGCAAGATCAATTGTCAACGTGGGAGAGCCAAGTTGATCTGAAACCACTTTGATCTCATTTCGTTCTGTACCCAGTTTAAGCATAGTTTTGACAAAGTTATTCCCATATAGCCCGTATACCCAAGATGTCCTTACAATAAAGTACCGAGAACTAAGTGTTTGTACCATTATCTCTCCAGCTCTTTTTGACTTGCCATATATCGTGACAGGATTAGTAGAATCATACTCAAGATAAGGTACAGAAGATTTCCCATCAAACACATAGTCAGTACTCACGTAACACAATTTAAAATTACATTTCTCAGCAAGGACCGCAAGATTACGGGTTCCATTAGCATTTACTTGGAAAGCTGTGACACAATCACTTTCTGCCTTATCTACAGCCGTATAGGCTGCACAATGAACTACAACGTCCGGTTTTATTTTGCTAATAATAAAACCGCATTGTATCTGGTCCGTAATATCCAGTTCATTTCGAGTCGGTCCAAAGACCTCATGTCCTTGACGTAACAATAGATTGACAACATCTCTTCCTAATTGTCCATTTGCCCCGGTTACTAATATTTTCATATAGTCATCCTAGCGATTTCCATATTGTTGTTTATAATAAGCCTGATATTCACCTGATTGAATTCGTTCCCACCATGCTTGATTATCAAGATACCAACGTATAGTTTCCTTGATGCCTGTTTCAAAATTATGTTTAGGCTTCCATCCCAATTGTTGAGTAATTTTTGAAGCATCGATACCATAGCGTCGATCGTGTCCTGGACGATCCTTAACATATTTAATCAAAGATTCTGGTTTATTCAACTCCTGTAAGATGGTCTTAACGATATGAATATTAGTGCGTTCATTATTTCCGCCGACGTTGTATACCTCACCGTTCACGCCATTATGAATAACCAAATCAATTGCACTACAATGATCCTCAACAAACAACCAATCACGTATATTTAGACCATCCCCATAGACAGGAAGTTCCTTGTTATCAAGAGCATTAGCGATGATAAGAGGAATTAGCTTCTCTGGAAATTGATATGGGCCGTAGTTATTTGAACAACGTGTAATATTAATAGGCAATCCGAAAGTCTCATGATACGCGCGAACTAGAAGATCTCCCCCTGCCTTACTAGAAGAGTATGGACTGTTAGGAGCAAGTGGTGTCTCCTCTGTGAACAAACCTGTTTCACCCAAAGTGCCATATACTTCATCAGTTGATACTTGGACAAATTTGGACACCCCATAATTTTTTGCAGCATCAAGAAGTACTTGCGTCCCCATAACATTTGTTTTCACAAAAATCTCAGGCTCCAAAATCGAGCGATCTACATGAGATTCTGCTGCAAAATTAACAACAATATCAATCCCTTGCTTAAAGATAACCTCCATAGCATTAGCGTCTGCAATATCTGCCTTTACAAAAGAATAGTTACTATTCGCTTGTGCACTTTGAAGATTTTCTAGGTTTCCAGCATAGGTAAGCGCGTCTACATTTATAATATTATAATCAGGGTATTTATTTAACATATACATGACGAAGTTGCTTCCGATAAATCCAGCTCCGCCCGTTACAAGTAATTTCACGATATTACCTCCTACTCAAAATTATTATCAGCATCAATTAATGTAGGATGATGCTGATCTTTATCTGACAAAATAGGAAATGAAACAGGCCAGTCAATCCCCAACTGCGGATCACCCCAACATATTCCCCGGTCGTAGTCAGGTGCATAAAGAGCATCTACTTTATATTGAACCTCAGTATTAGGAACAAGGGTACAATAACCATGCGCAAAGCCCTGAGGAACAAGCAACTGTCGCTTGTTATGCTCGCTTAAAATAACACCTACCCATTTCCCATAGGTAATAGAGTTCTTTCTAATATCTACAATAACATCATAAATAGCACCGGATGTCACTCTAACAAGCTTGGTTTGTGCCTTGGGATTAAGCTGATAATGCAACCCCCTTAATACACCAGCCTCTACTGAAAGAGCATGATTGTCTTGAATAAAAACCGTGTCTATTCCATGCTGAGCAAATAGTTCACTGTTGTAACTCTCCATAAAGAATCCTCTAGTGTCTCCAAACACTTTTGGTTCAACTAATAAAGCACCGCTCAATGATAAAGGAGTGACAAGCATCCCTATGCCTCCTTATAGTTTTAATTTCCCAAACTCTTCACTGAATGTTAATTCTTTCGCCAGTTCATTTGCACGCTGTAAAGAGGCATGTGTACCTGCATCCGTCCACCAACCATTCAAAACATCAAATGTTAACTCATTACGTTCAATATATGCGTTATTTACATCCGTAATTTCCAATTCTCCACGTCCTGATGGCTTTAACGTTTTTATAATATCAAATACTTTGCTATCAAACATATAGATTCCAGTTACAGCAAAATTACTTTTAGGTTGCTTTGGCTTTTCTTCAATAGAGACAATATTGTTGCCTGCTAACTCAGCAACGCCGTAGCGTTGAGGATCATGGACCTCTTGTAGCAAGATTTTTGCCCCGTCCTTTTGTACTTGGAAGCTTGAAACATAATCAGAAATGTCATCTTCAAAAACATTGTCGCCTAAAATAACCACAATTTGATCATTGCCTACAAAATGTTCTGCAAGATCAAGTGCTTGTGCGATTCCACCAGCCTCATCCTGCACTTTATAAGTAAAGCATACTCCCATTTCGCGACCACTGCCAAGCAGGTTTACAACATCCCCCATATGCTCTTTACCCGTGACAATAAGAATGTCTTGTATACCAGCTTGCTTCAATTTATTCACAGAGTGGAATATCATCGGATATTTTCCGACTGGCAATAAATGCTTATTAGTAACCTTTGTTAATGGGTATAATCTTGATCCTGTACCACCTGCTAAAATAATACCTTTCACATCGTCACTTCCTTACGGATTATTTTAAATATAGAACTTCTTGATACTCTCTACAACTCTATCAATATCATTTCGTGAAATATTGTAATATAGCGGTAATCTTAATAGCTTTTCACTTTCAACTGTTGTATATCTATCTTCGCCATGGAAATGTCCGAATCTCATTCCAGCTTCAGAAGAATGTAAAGGAACATAGTGGAATACGGATTGAATACCCTCATCCTTTAAATACTTCATTAATCTTGTTCTCTCATCTAAAGAGCCGCATTTAATATAAAACATGTGAGCGTTATGAGTACACCCTTCAGGGACGGTAGGCAATTTAATGTATCCTTTAATCTTAAGCTCCTCAAGACCTAAATAGTATCTATCCCAGCTTTCTAAACGATTGTTATTAATCTCTTCTGCCTTTTCTAACTGAGCGTATAGAAATGCTGCATTAATCTCACTAGGTAAATAGGAAGAACCAATATCAACCCATGTATATTTATCTACTTGTCCTCTGAAAAACCTAGAACGATCCGTTCCCTTTTCACGTATAATTTCCGCCCGTTCTATGTAATTCTCATAGTTGACTAATAAAGCTCCTCCTTCGCCACAATTATAGTTTTTAGTTTCATGGAAACTGTAGCAACCAAGATGTCCAATTGCCCCCAAATGACGGCCCTTGTATTGACTCATGACTCCTTGAGCAGCATCTTCAATTACAATCAAGTCGTACTTATTTGCCAGCTCCATAATCTTATCCATCTCACAAGCGACGCCTGCATAATGGACGGGTACAATTGCTTTCGTTTTTGGAGTAATAGCAGCTTCTATTAACGATTCGTCTAAGTTCATAGTATCTGGACGAACATCTACAAAAACAATTTTTGCCCCCCTTAATACAAAAGCATTAGCGGTAGAAACAAAAGTGTACGAAGGCATTATTACCTCGTCACCTTCTTTGATATCAGCTAGAATGGCTGCCATTTCTAAAGCATGTGTACAGGAGGTTGTTAGCAATACCTTTGCAGAATCAAATTTCCCCTCCATCCACTCGTTTGACATTTTAGTAAACCGACCGTCACCAGAAAGCTTACCATCAATAAGAGCTTCCTGAATATATGACTGTTCATGATTAGTTATAGCAGGGATATTAAATAGAATCATTATTGATTTCTCTCCTTTTAATAACTACAGCAGGATTTCCTACCGCAATACAGTATGGCGGAATACTTTTAGTTACAACGGAGCCAGCTCCAATAACACAACCTTCTCCTAAAACAACTCCCGGTAGAATAGTGGAATTTCCGCCAATCCAAACATCGTTCTTTATAATTACAGAACCAGCTGTATCAGGGAGATTTAAGTATTTATAGTCATGAGAAGCTGAAAAAATAGTAACGTTAGGTCCTAATGCAACATTATCACCAAAAATAATTTCTGCATCTTTTATATGGAAAGAACCAAATATTTGGCACCCTCTATTAATCCATACATTATTACCTAATCTTATTTTTGAAGGATATCTAAAGTATGTTTTGTAATCCACATTATTATCTTTTCCAAACTTCTTGAACATAATTTTAAAGAGCACTTGTCTTATAAACGGAGGTAACAAATCTAAAATAATATAAAATAAATTAAACAAATATGAATATAGACCAAATAAAAATCGTTTAATTTTCATAAGTTAAAAACTATCACCCCGAATACAATAAGGAGGGTCGACAGTACTTTTCTCCCTGTAAACTTCTCCTTCAAAATTAAAATAGACAACAAGAGTGTAACTACATAATTCAACGAAATGATAACTGTCAATTCTTTGAAACTTATAAATTTCAATGAGTAGACAGATAATAGAGTAGCCAAAAAGAACAACGAATATCCAACTATAGTGTGAAGGTTAATGATTTTCAAAAAAGTTGACTTATTTTGAACAGCACCTAATTTGAGAAACACTTGAGCAACACTGTTTGTTACAACTAAAATTATTACAAGTGCAATAATCATGTATTCTCACTCTTTTTACTTTGAACAGCTATACCTATCATAATTATAGACACCCCAATAATATTACTCAAACTAACCTGTTCATTAAAAATACAGTAGCTGAAAATAAGAATGAGTAAATTGTTAACTGCAGTAAGTGGATACGCTACAGAAAGATCAATTTTCCTAAGTGTTATTTGCCAAAATACGGATTGAATCAATAAACATAATAATGCCGTTAAATAATATCGATTCACTAGTAATGAAAAAAAGCTATCTTGTTCAATATCTATTGCTGCGAATTTAGTAAATACAAATGAAAAAGATTGAAAAAGAACACTTAATATTAAATATAAATAGTTTATATTAAGTTGCAATTCGTATCTTCCCTCCATCCCCATATGAAATAGGTGGAGTCAGGACCTGCATGAAATAACAAATCAATAATAGATACATAATGCTCAAAAGGAGGATGTAGTTGCAAAAATTCAGGATAATTTGAATAATCCTTGTAATCTAATTTAATACCTGCCTCAATAAATCTTGATTCATCAATATAATCTTTGGCAGCTGGACCAGAAATGTATTTACTAGCCTCAACTTTTTGTAATAGATTGATTAACTTGTCTAATTTCTTTCCAGGTATATTAAGTTCACTTGAATTAATAAATTGAGTTTTTATTCCTAAAAACTCCTGAGAGATATATTTTATTAAATATTGATTAAACTCAGATAAAGTGCTCCATCTTTGTCCTAAATAAACATCTTCAAAAAACTCCTTGTAGCTCTTGAAATATGGGGCTTTTGAGTACGACATTTTAATTTCGTTCCAATGCTTGTGCCCCCAGTTCGTCGCTGGGAGCAGCACTTCATCAATGAGCCTGTCTTCTCTGGAGCCAACAGGAATAGTAAGCCATTTCGCACCAGCATGGCTTTTAATTTTATTTCGATTGCGCCAATCATTTTTCGTATATTGTAAATCATCATGAAAGATAAAAAGTTCTGAATCATTAATAATATCAAAATAACCCTTCCAAGGGATATAGTTTGACTGGATGACAGAAACTGTAGCCATGTCTTTCTCCTAACTTTTTACATATTTATTAATAATATCAATAGTTCTATACGCCTTTTGTTCATCATAGTTTTGATCATTGAATAAATTAAGAATATTAGAATGTAACTTCTCTGCATTAGGCGCTTTCCCGAAACTAAAAATCCCACTGAGTGATGCATAATGTGAACTAGCAAATAGTTGGCTCCTAAAAAGATCATTTAAAATTTGTTCTTTGTTATTTATTAAAATATTAAATCTCCAAAGTTGATACTTAGAATCTAACTGGATGCACTGAGGGAGATTCTCTGAATAAACTTTATTAAGTTTTTTCTTTGCCTCAATACTAGTTTTATATGCTTGCTCAATTAATGTAAGATATTGCTCCAGGGAAAAAACAACCTGTGTATTGTCTAACCAATCACAATCTTTATACCGAAACATAGAATGATTAGCGATACTATCTTTGTACTCTTTAATAATATGTTCATGACTTTGTGCATCAAAACTCAACGCACTTTTGTTGTACCTGACATTAGGCTTTATTTGGGCTAGTCCACCATAACCCAAGTCTACTATTTTAGCATATCCTGTACTGTAAAGTACCACATCAGCATTTGTTTCTTTGTACAATTGAGGTGCAGACAGACATTGATCGTCTATAATCAGAAAGTTTTCATTCACTCTTTTGATTTCTTCATAAAAATATTCAAATGAATCCGATACACCAAAAGTTCTGACAAAAAATACACCTGCATACTTATTGGGGTTATCCTTCAACTTGCTCAGTACAACTTCTTCATCCATACAAAGTGTTTGATTAGATATGTCAATGAGCTCGAATCTTTTCTTAGCTTTTAAAAAGGTCACCAATACAATCGGACAAACATTTGCAGGTACTAAAAAGACCTTATCTCCTTCATAACTGTTTAGAAGATTATAGATGATTGCTGAAGCTCTAGGCTCAAATATCATTTTTACGCTCCTTAGCTGGGTTGCCGTAAACTATAGTTCCAGCATCCACATCCTTCAAAACATTTGAGCCGATACCTACAAAAGAAAAGTTATGAATTACTGTCCTCTCTCTTATAGAGGAATTTAACCCAATAAACGAGCCATTCTTTATATCAACACTGGACCCCACACAAGCAGCTGCAGAAATAAAGTTATTATCCCCAATGTTCGAATCATGCTCTATAACAACATTTGAGTTAATAATATTATAATTTCCAATTGATACATTAGTATTGATGGAACAATTAGACAAAACCACATTACCTATACCTAACTTAACGTGCTCTGATACATAAGAAGTTGGATGTATAAAGGTGTAGAATTTGTCGCCTGATATTCCAAAACTTTTCAAAAGCTGGATTCGCTCTATCATTTTTTCCGGTTTATACAAAGAAAAAATAAATTTAACATCAGAGTAATGTCCAAAGGTATGAAGTAACTTATCAGTCGTGCACACAATTGGATGGCCATTGATAGAATCCTTTAATGAAGGATCGTCTATGGCATATCCGAGAAATTCAATGGTTTCCCCATGCACTCTTTGTGCGTTAATTATATGATCAGCTATGTTAACTGCAGTTCCCTTTCCACCAATAATAATAATTTTCATTTAACACCTCTAATGTTCATTCGTAGTCTTCGATACGATATATAGCGGTTTTTTTGTAGTCTTGTAATTAATCCGGCCAAGATACTCCCCAAATATACCCAAAACAAATAACTGAATCCCTCCAAATAAAACAATCCCTGCGATTATGGAGGCATATCCCGCTATTGGTATTCCAATGAATAATTTTCTGAATAATATGACAACAAGCCACATAAATCCTGTGATAAATGAAAATAGCCCCATCCACGAAGCAAACTTTAATGGAATATCTGAAAAAGAGACAAAAATGTTAATAGTGTGTTTTAGTAACTTAGAGAAGCTGTAATTGCTCACTCCGTGTTTTCTAACCCCATGTTCAACGGTCACTGTAGAATAGTTATTTGTTACCCATGCCAAGTATCCATCTACAAAAGGGAAGGGAGATTCAAATTGTACTAACGACTTGCCAATCTTATTATGCATAATTCTAAAAGATGTATATTCATAATTCAGATTGGGAATTGCTTTATTAAATAATTTTCTTGCTACATGAGACGTCATATTTCTCCACTTAGCATGTGACCTTTCCTCATAAGTGCCATAAACTAAATCGTATCCTTGTCTCACTTTTTCATAGAGAAGATGAATATCTTCTGGTCGTTGCTCTAAATCATCATCTAAAGTAATAATCCATTCTCCATTTGCTTGCGCAATTCCACATATAATGGCAGCATGTTGGCCAAAGTTTTTTGTAAACCTAATACCGATGACCCTACTATCTTGTTCACTTAACTCTTGGATAACCCGCCAAGAATCGTCACCCCCACAATCTTCCACTAATATAAGTTCAAAGTTAGCATTTAGCTTCTCTAAGGAAGCTTTTATACGTGCATAAAGCTCACTCAAGTTTTTTTCAGACCTGTAAACGGGAACAACCACTGAAAAATATGGTTTCAAGACTATCACCTTTTCTATTCTGATATCAAACGTTTATGATATTTTTAAACTATTTATCATAATTGACAGCTCTCTGATATCATCTCCCATACCTTTTTCTTTAGGTATAAACGCTTTATCCACTTCAATTCTAAGATTTATAACCTCATTACTATCTAATTGATGTTCAATTGCAAACTCACCTTGAGTAACTGTTTTCTGGGTTATGAGCTCGTCATCAGCAAAGACCTTTATTGTAACATTACCAAACACACCCGGCTGAAAACCTTTTATCTCAAGCAAACCTGCTGCTCCCGTTCTCACTCTCGCTTCAGCAGTCTTACCAATCCAACTGTAACTACCTTCATTTGTAAACCAACCCTGTAATAATTGAATATCATTAATGGCCGTATCACTACTTGACTCCCGATCACGATCCAGTACAATTAGATCATATTTAGAATCAGCAACTACATACCCCTTGGAGTGAAATTCCTTCAAAAGACCATATATTGCTTGATTATCATTAGGAATAGAATTAGGAATAATGAGATATTTTGTATTACTCCAGTTGATAAATTCCTTTAAGTTTTCCATACTTGAAAACAATTTAGAATTTCCTAAGTAATCGGAAGCTGTCGCATTAATGGTCTCCATTCTGCATGAGAGCTGATTTAATAAATAGTCATCCCCCAATCCAATACATTTGTCCATACTCCCTGAATTTTTCAGATGCTCTTCAACTTTAGCAATCCCGTTATATTGAAACAGGTTATTCTTTAACCTATCTGTGTTATTCTCACCCGCTATATTAATTGGTGACATACCATAACTCCATGATGGATGAGACACAAACATTAACAGACTTTGTACAGGAATAAATAAAACTAATGAAATGAACAAAATCTTCTTATAGCGAAATAAGCAAGGTGTTAAATGATGTATAACCCCAACAGTACCCATAATTAAAGGTACAAGATAAAAGTTGCTGTCTCCTCCATTTGGCAGTACCGTCGCATAAAACATTCCTACTAGACACAATGGAGCAACAAGAAATAATAGATCCTTTTTCAACTCCATTTTATTGCCAAGTAATCGAAATAGTCCAAGAGATAGTATTAGAAAAAGCGATATATTACCAATCCACAACATAATTACATGACCATATGGTTGTGGATCAAAAAATAGATGAAACCATCTGGAGAGAAACCCCATCACATCTAACAAAACAGCAGTCTCTCCTACATTTTTTAACGCATATGGATATTGCACTTCAAAACCTAACTTATCCCACAAATTTCCAAAAGTAGGATAAAGGGGCACTCCCGATATCTTATAGGTCCTATAATAAACACCGGCAATAACTAGTATTGAAAGAGCAAATAAAATTGAATATCTTGTTGTATATTGTTTTATTTTAAAAATCCCTTTGATTTGCAATGTACTTTTGTTTAACAAAATGTATATTATCAAGCCAAGAACAATAAATGGAACATAAAGTATATTGGTTGGCTTACCACCTAAAGAAAGCGTCAATGAAATAATGCTAAACCAAAACTGACTGCTATCTCTGGTCTCATTTTGCCTTAAAGAAACAATCCAATTCCAAAGAAAATATATACCTAGCACTAACAAAAATGTGGAAAACATATCAGTTTTAGCTGTAGATGCCATATTGGATACAACTGGTATAGTAGCTATCAATGATGTATAAAACAGACTTGTAAACATGTTCTGATTTAGTTTCCGAAACATCATTATCAATGTATACATTAACAATGAATAAAAAATAACATTAATAATAATGATGTAACTAAAATTCCCAAGATTACTAATTGGTATTAAAAACAATTCGAACAGCTTTGGGTATAAATGAACATAACTGACCATCCCTAAATTATCATAAAATGATGCATTACCAACCAGTACAGCTTCCGGTCTAAGCCCATACCATATTGAATCAAATTCGTAAGCTAGTGATGTATTTGCTTTAGCTGACTGAATTAAAACCAAAATTATTAAAAACAGAGATGGCATTTTCTCTCGCTTATTTAACTCACTAAATTTCTTTAATAAATGAACCAATAAAGGCATGTTAAAACCTTTTATATAACTTAGAAGCCATAATAATACTGTTACTATTCTAAGATCGTTAAAGCTCCCCTTACCGAGTAAAGAACAAATAATACTTACAAAACACCAGACTAAAAAACCAATCAGAAAGAATACAAGGTACTTATCTATAATTTCATTCTTTGTTTTCAGAAGAAGATTTAATGAAAATCTCCCCAATGAAATCATGGCCTCAAAGTATAATACTGCAAGTATAACAGCTGGTAGAATACCGTGAAAATACAAAAAAACCGCACTGATAATTATTATTCCTGCAGTACACCAGCTTTTTTTAAAAAATACTACAACTGCCAGAAAAGCTGCACTTACTAATAATATTTCAAAAATGCCATTGATTATTTCTGGCTGTACCATCTGCCACTTATAAACCTTATACAAAATATTTTTTATTGTACTATATTGAAAAGCAATTGATAAAAATAGGATGGCTAGTAGAACAAATAAAACCCGTTGTTTACCCTTTGTAAGAATATCAATCATAAGATCTCCTACTAAATAATTATTATTTTCTATTGGAAATATACTTTACTTATCATTGCACTCATTTCTCTTTGATCTGCATCACTTTGCTTTGGCATATGAGCGTTATTAAATTCAAGTCGGACATATATTTGTTTATTCGTTATATTCTGAACGTTAACGTTGATGAGGAGCGGATTTCCCGGAACAAGCGCAGTCTCATACACCGCTTGATCATTCATGTATACAACAACTTTGTTAATTTCAATAAATGTTTCAGGGACATAACCTTCTATTAAAAGATTGCTTGCTGAAGTAGGCTTCGCTACCTCTAGCCCTGCACTTTTATTGATCCATCTATAATTTTCGGATGGGCTTTGAGGCAGCCAGCCCCCGCTAAACATAGATTCGCCTTTATCATAAGGAAAAGTAATTGTTGATGGAACTTGATTGTAGTAATTACAACCAAACACAAAAATTGTGAATAAAACAATAAACGTCTTCCAACCAAATACCATTTTCAATCGTGCACTGTTACGAATAGGATCTAACCAGCGAGCTCTTAGCGCATCTATCAATGAAGAAAAATTATATTTTACTAGCTTATACTTTTTTAATTTGAGTGCATGCTTCTCAACTAAATGCCATGATAAAACAGATATAAAAATTGTAATCATAAATGAAATAAGAAAATTTAAAACTGCATCCATCTGCCCCCCATAATAATATGTAACTAATTGCTGGACTGGGAATGCATATATATATAAACCATAGGAAAAATCCCCAAATTTAGAAAATCCATTGAGTTTAACAGTTGGCGAAAAGGCTAAATAAAACACAAGATAAGTACCAAATAAAATAAATAGTTCCTTAACTCCACCATATTGCAGACTTATAAATAACATAAATATCGATAACATTGCTAAGTGTTTATTATAGGGGATATAACTACGATAAATGTAAAATAGCATTCCGAAAGAAAAATATACGAACAGTTCAGAAAGGGTTGAGATTTCAAGCCCCCAAATATGCCCACTACCCGAAGGTGAAATTTTATTTTGAAAAAGGTAATAAAAGAGATTCACAAATGATATTAACAAAATCATTTTTTTAAATCTCAACATACCTACAATCCCTAAAATGGCTACAATGATATAACAAATAACTTCGAACGGAATAGTCCATAACGAACCATTTACAGCACCCTTGTATACATTAGTTTCAAAAACACCAGGAAGAAACCATTCCATCGGGAATAAGAAAAACGCTTTTAGATATTGATAGGTTTGAGGATGAACAAAATACTCTTTTAAAGGTAAACTAGTTACGAGTGGCCCTAACACAAATGTTGAAAGTAATAGAGCCATTAAAAGTCCTGGGAAAATCCTCAAAAATCGTGACTTTACGAAGGTAATAATTGATTTTGAATGTTCATAACTTTGTGTAATTAGAAATCCACTAACGATAAAAAATATAGCTACAGCCAGGCTACCAGTATACCATTGCCCGTTAGATAAGGTATAAAGAATTTCCCCCTGCTGGCCCTTCCCCTCACCAAGCGGGAACGCATGAGAATACAATACCATTGTGGCAGCAATAAATCGGATCACATCAAAATTATTATTTCTACCAATTGCAAGATCACCTAAGCTTAAATATGCATTATGGGGTCTAATCCTCTTTGATTGTCCGTCAATCATCATGATTACTATCTCCAACCTTACTCTGTTATTTTAAAAATTAAGCTTAATGATCGGATCAACTGATTCGGAAAATATCTTCTTCCGAAATATATTCCCCGACCTGAACCTCAATTAAATGCAAATCAATATTACCTGGATTTTCAACAGAGTGTTCATCACCCATACGAATGAATGTCGATTCATTTGTTCGCAGGAAGGATTTAACCCCATTAACCGTAATTTGAGCTGTACCACTGACAACAATCCAATGTTCGTTACGATGAAAATGCATCTGGGTAGTTAATCTTTGACCCGGTTTGATAATTACTTTTCTAATCTTATAGTTATCTTCACAGTCCAGTACAGTATGATTTCCCCATGGACGATAGGCAGTAGTATGGTTATCGCATAAAGGGGAACTATTTTGCTTCAACTGTTCTACAATCAATTTCACATCTTGTGATGATCCTTTTTTTGATACTAAGAGTGCATCTGGTGTATCCACAATAATCAGATCTTGTACATCTACAGTGGCTACAAAACGATCCTTGGAGATGATTAAATTGTTTCTGGAGTTAACTTGATTAAAACTAGCACCAAGGGTATTCCCTGATTCATCCTTTGGAAGTTCTTGATATAAAGCTTCGAAGCTACCTAGATCAGACCATCCAATTTGAGCAGGAATCATCTTAACACATGTACTCTTCTCCATAACTGCATAATCAATGCTGTCCGATGGGATCTGAATCATATCTTTTTTCTGAATACGTGTAACATATTGATATATCTTCGCACTTTCAAAGGCCTGACGGCTTGATTCAAATATATTGGGAGCGTGGTTTTTCAACTCATTAAGGAAAATGCCTGCTTTGAAAAGAAACATGCCACTATTCCAATAGAACTTCCCTTGCTCTATGTAATGTTCTGCTGTTGTTAGGTCAGGTTTCTCCTTAAATGAAACTACGTCAATTCCATTTGCCTCGATATATCCATATCCAGTCTCAGGATATTCTGGGTGTATTCCGAAGGTAACGATTGCTCCTGTCTCAGCAAGACTCATAGCATCCTTAACACATCTCGAATACTCTGTATGGTTCTTAACGATATGATCTGATGGAGTGACCAGCACAAGTTCTTCTTCATCAACCATCATACAGGCCAAAGCAATAGCAGGAGCAGTATTTCGTCCAATTGGTTCCAAAAGGAACTTGGCGTCTTGATAGCCAAGCTCCTCTATATGATCCAATGCTAAAAAATACTGCTCCTCATTAGAAACAATCAAGGTATCGGTACACAATGTACGGTTCCGTTCCAGTGTCATTTGAAAAAGGGAACGTTCACCAATTAGCTTATTGAATTGTTTTGGATAAAGTGTACGGGACAATGGCCATAATCGTGTTCCATTGCCGCCACATAATACCACATTAATCATTACAATCTCCCTCAGTCGAAATCCATTGATATAACCGCTTTAGCTGCTTTCTCCGTAAAATATTCCTCAATATACCTTCCAGAATTTCCTGAAAGTTCATTCCATTTAGATTTATCTGAGTAAACATCAATCGTTGCAGCAGCAAACATATCTTCGTCATCTGTAATTTCTAAAGAAGCCCCCACTGCCTCTAGACCTTCTGCGCCAATCATTGTAGTCACGGTAGGTACTTGATGGTACATGGCCTCTACTACTTTTCCTTTAACACCAGCACCAAACCTCAGAGGAACCACAACAACTCTGCACATATTATAGTAATTCATTAATTGCTCATCCGACACATACCCCGTTACAATAATATCGTCCGATTGTAGGGACTTAATATCATCCGGCGGATTTGAACCTACAATATAGAATTTGATATCAGCATGAACTTCCTTTATTTTAGGCCAAATTTGATTGATAAACCACATGACCCCATCATGATTAGGCTTATGGTTAAATCCTCCAACAAATAACAAATGTTTTCTATTTTCAAACTCATTAGATTGCTCATAACGTGTCGGATAGATGAATAATGGAATATTTCGAACAAGCTTACTCGGGAACTCTTGCTTTAAAACTCCCTGTTCATAGTCTCCGACCACATGAACTACATCAGATTTGGAAATTAACTCAAACTCTTTCTGTTTCCATTCTTCAGCTGATTTTAGTAAATTTACATTTCTGGATATTTCATAGTTACGCATTTCTCTAATATAGTGGAGATCGTGGCCAAAATATATGATCTTTGCTTTAGTGTGTTTTTTAAATACATCAATATATTTCATAGAAATATGAGGTCTATTCAAATAAACATAATCAAAATATTGACCATTGTTTTTAATCCACTGCATTATATTTTTAGCAAACCAATTTCCATATAGAACTTCAATACCAAGCTGCTGAAGTTCTAAGGTATAAGGCTCATGTTGATAAAAATTGTCACCAATAAATATAACTTTATATCCTAAAGAAACAAAGAGTTTAGAATAGAAATACGTACATCTTCCCCCTGCATCCTTATCATAGTGCGGTACATAATGATCCACGATTACAATAACTTTTTTATTTTTACTTCTATCTCGAGCTAGAAATACATGATCTGCATTATTAAAATGCTGTTCTTGTAGTGTACCTGCCCACTTTTCCAAAAACTTTTCCTTATTCTTAAGTTGGTAACTCTTAATTCCACTTCCAGTGTCTGTTCCATGTGAAATACCTTCAAAATGCACTACAACTGAGCTTGGTTGAAACACAACCTTGTAACCTAATTTCCTAACTTCAAATGCTAGGTCAGTATCCTCAAAGTATGCAGGAACATATCTTTCGTCAAAACCACCAAGCTCAGTCCACAATGACTTTCTAATCATTATAGCAGCGCCTGATATATAGTCTGATTCTTTTACGTAGTTGTATTCTGGTTTGTCTGGGTCATCTAAACGCCCATAGTTCCATCCACTTGCATCATTCCATATGATACCACCAGCCTCTTGTTGTCTTCCATCAGGATAAATAAGCTTTGAACCCGCCATTCCTATAGTAGGATCTTGCTGCATTAACTCAACTAATGATTTCAACCAACGCGGCTGAACATTTGTATCATTATTAAGGAAGAATATATATTCCCCTTTTGCTACCTTCGCCGCATGGTTACAGTTCAGTAGAAAACCTCTATTTTCTCCGTCACGTACTACATTTACGTTTTCTACATAGTTATGAACATTAATTGTTTCATCTGAAGACATATCATCAGCAATAATAACCTCATACGAGATATCTGGTGTATTCTCCAAAATGGATGCAAGACAAGCATAAGTATAATTCCATTGATTATAGACAGGAATAATAATAGATACTAATGGACGTTCTTCCTTTTTAAAGATTAATTTTGTGAACTGCTGCAGTTCAAACAACTTGAGTTCCTGCTTGTGTACTTGCTGATTATGACGCTCCATATAATTATCGATACGCTGTTCTAACATGGTTAATTCTTCTGTTTTTGAATAATAAAATATCTTTTTCAGGTTATCTTTATTTATCTTCGACAACATTTTGCCTGGATTCTTCAAAGTTCTAACAACCATCTTCATAAAGAACTTTCTTTTACTCCCTTTCGGGAATAAAGAGTCTCTAATCGCGTATAAACGGAGCAACATCTTCCACCCGTTGGATTCTAAAATGTTATTTAGTTTTCTTTCTTGCTCTAATAATAATCCAATATGTCCCTGTTTATTGGCAAGAGCAACTTCTACTTCTGATAACTTGGATTGTAGATGTTGAATTTGAACTTTTTTATCTTCAACATCAAACTGTACTTCCATCAATTCACTTATTCTATCTGTAATCTCTGTTTTCACCTCTTGCAGCTCTTTGTTTTTTTTCGCAATCTCTGACAACAATGATTCGGTTTCATTTAACGCTGTTTTGTATCGTTCTTGCTCTTTCTGATACTGCTCAAACTTATCTCTTAAAAAACTGATCTCATCATCTAATAATTGAATATGTTTGTTTCTTTCCTCTACTTCATCTTGAAGTGTGTACACTCTCTCTACCATATTCTCATATTTTGCAGGATAGGGCGCTAAAGAGGCCAATGAGATATTTGATAAAAATGAGTTGTCGCTACAGATTGAGATTAGATACTTATCCGATAAACTCGATGGTGTGTCACCAAGGGAACTACTATCCCAATCATATTTCCCAAAAGTAGCACTACCATTAATGACAGAGACAACCTCAAATCTTTGGGAGTAAAAGCTTGTGTACTTAAAATACCTATTCAAGAATTCTTGAAACTCTGCTTTGTAAAACTCCTTAATATGATACGGATTGCTATAACTATATTTATCTGTATATAATTCTTTATTTGGAGTCGAGATAATTAATAAACCATCTGCTTTCAAAACTCTCTTGATCTCTTTTAAAAAATTACGCTGAGTTTGCTCGTCCACATGTTCAATCGTTTCATATGAAACTACAATATCAAAAGAATCATCTTCAAAAGGAAGCATCTCTATAGAAGAAACTTGGTATGAGAGATTATCCTTTTTGTATTTTCCGATCGCCTCTAAAATCGTTGTCTGATCAATATCTAAACCAACTACACTCTTTGCGTAAGAAGCTAACAGAAAGGAACCATACCCTTCCCCACAAGCAGCATCTAGTACTTTTTTTTCTTTTACAATATCCAGAATGGCAGAATATCTCTGTGTATGCTCAATTGTCAACTGCACATCACTAATATTAGGTACATATCTTTCACCTGTAAAATCCATCATATCACCTATTTTCTATAAGACATTTTCAAATTTCACACCATCTAAATGGACGATTCCGCTCAGACTATACCCATTAACAGGAATAACTTGGCAGACTAACGCGTCATGTACCCAACTATGTTGAATATGCTCTTCCTGTGTACCGGAAGCCACTGCCGGAGAAATCGTATACTGTCCATGGTTGAGATGTGGAAACTTGAAGTTAAAACCGAATATATAAGTTTTGCCACCTTCTAAGTCTTCAATCCCCTGGCCTAACACAAAACTATTCGTCTGAGTTATAATATTTCCCAATCTATCCTTTATCGTAAAACCTACTATTGCGTTCTTGATCAAACTGAATACATTCACTTTAATCCGCAGCTTTATCTCCTGGAGCGGCTCGATCACAGTTGTCTTTAGGCCAGAAGCATCATCGTATAATGTCATTCCAGTTATCAGCGCCTTATCATCACCCATTACATCGAGTTGCTCTGAAAAGTCCTCTACTATAATCTTCTCATTTTCATCTGCCGCTTTTTGGTTAGTAAACGTTAGCGTGCTTATGTCAGCTCCTATCATATAAGCTTGATATTTTTTAGAAACTTCCAACGGTGTACCCTCTTCAATTAACTTCCCCTCGTTAATCCATATAACTCTGTCACAGTATTTATTTATAACGGTCATATCATGAGTTACAAAAATAATAGTCGCCTTAGATTTTAAGGCTTCAATTTTTCGGTAGCACTTTTGTTGGAAACGAATATCACCGACACTTAACGCTTCATCTACAATTAATATGTCTGGTTCGACATTAATAGCCACCGCAAAAGCAAGCCTTACAAACATTCCACTAGAATAGGTTTTTACTGGTTGAAAAACAAAGTCACCAATATCAGCAAAATCTAATATGTCATTTAGTTTGGCATCCATATCTCGCTTTGAATATCCCATCAAAGTTCCATTCAAATATACGTTTTCGATACCGGTAAACTCAGGATTAAACCCAGCGCCCAGCTCGAGAAGTGCCGAAATTTTCCCTTCTACTTCGATATTTCCAAAAGTAGGGGTAAGAACGCCTGTTACCATTTTTAATAAAGTTGATTTACCTGATCCATTTTTTCCGATAATACCTAAACATTCGTTTTTTTTCACATCAAAAGAAACATCATTTACAGCAGTAAATTCCCTGTGATACTTATGCTTAAATGGGTTTATCACTTCTTTAAATCGATCTACATTTTTATCGTACATCTTATAAATCTTACACAGGTTACGTATAGAGATTGAACAATCATCCATAGATTTAGCTCCTCACAAAACATCTGCAAAATGTGGCTTCAATTTTTTGAACACGTAATAGCCCACACCCAAGAGCACCGTTGTTACTGTCCAAAAGTACATTGTACCTGGGCTCTCCCAGAACCACTTGTGATATATAAACGTATTTCTATATCCGTCGGTTATATAAAACATTGGATTCAGCCGATAAATAAATTGATACTTTTCAGGAATAAAAGTCACTGGATAAAAAATAGGAGTTAACCAAAAGCCGAACTGCAGCAACATTGCTACAACCTGTGAAGTATCCTTTAAAAACAACATTAATGAACTGGTGATCCAGGCTACCCCCAACACCAGGGTTAAACTTGCAATTAAATAATAAAATACTTGAATATAATAGATTGAGAATCCATAACCATAGAATAAAAACATGGCCATTAAAAATATCAAAAAGAATAGATGTACAAAAAGAGCAGCATATATTTTAACAACAGGTAACACTTCAGACTTAAAAACCATCTTCTTAATTAAAAAACTGTTTTCTAGTATCGATCCCGTAGATGCCTGCACCGATTCCGAGAAAAAATTCCAAGGAATGATAGCACATGATAACCAAAGAATAAAAGGAACATCATCTATAGGTGTACTTCTGAAGCCTACTTGAAATACAAACCAAAATAGTAATATGGTTATAAGGGGCTGAATGAATGCCCATGTTATTCCTAGAAAGGAGCCAAAATAACGTTTTTTAAAGTCCGCTCTAGCTAACTCGAAAATAAACAGCTGATGGGAAATTAATTTTTGTATCATATTAATGTCACAACTCTCTTGTTTAAAAATGATCTATCATTATGCTAAACTTAACAAAGTACATATACAGTAAAGGAGCGTAAAAATTGTCGACTTATGGTTATTCTGGTCCCAAGAGTAATGCCACTACTGGCCCCAAAACACCTTGGTTACTACTTGGAGCAATTATCTTAATTTTATTTTGGTCTGCATTTAGAACAGCCTTATTTAACGGACAAACTTCCACTTTTGAACAATCGGTTTACATTGCAGCATTACTATCAGCATTTATTGGCCTCTTAACAGTGGCCGTTGGCTGGAAGCAATTCAAATGGTCTTCTCATAAAGATACATTGTCAGTCTTAGTTTTCTTACTGCCAGCAAGTTATGCAGTATCATTGATAAGCGCCGACTCACAGTATTTGGCGCTAAATATGCTGCTTATCGTGACAATTTACGCTATATTTTTTGTTGCCTCATCCATTATAGCGCAAGATGCTGTCGTAAATCGAACATTAAATCTTACAATCATGATAATTTCTTACATTATTGTGTTTTTTGGTTTGTTCCATTGGTTAGGAAATGGACCTGGCGTTACGGTCCTGGTGAAATGGTTAGGTTCTCCCACTCTGGAGTCTGGAGCCTACCGTGATGCAGTTATGATTGATTCCAACGGTGCACGACTCACATCCGTGTTCCAATATGCAAATACATACGCTGCCTTCTTGATGGCCTTCTTGTTCGCGGCTGTATTCTTTGTAGGCAAAGCTCGAAATTGGTGGGGACAGGCTGGACACGGATTTATGCTCGTGCCTATTCTATTATCCTTATTCTTAACCTTGTCTCGTGGTGGATTATTATTGTTACCAGTGGTCTTTGTTGTACTACTCATTTTCCTGAAGCCGCATCGACAATTAATCTGGATTCTACATTTAGCAATCAGTAGTATCGTAACAATCCTTATTCTTAACCCGGTTACTGACTTAGGATTAAGTGTGCAACAGACTTTTTCTGCTAGTGAATCCTTTAAAGGATGGGCTTACATTCTTGTCGGATCATTAATCTCAGCCAGTATCTCCGTTGTAATCGAACGTTGGTTAGCTCCTTGGTTAGAAGCTAGAACGACTGGATTGTCTAAACTGAAGTGGGGTTCGCTGCTCATTCCTGTTGGGGGTGCTGTATTAGGAGCTCTTATTCTCTATATTTTCATTGGTACGAGTGTCAAAAATATTCTTCCTGAGAACGTCCAAACACGTCTGGAAAACATCAATTTCGGTCAGCACTCCGTATTGGAACGCCTTACATTCTATAAGGACGCAGTGAAGGTAGTTGCCGACTATCCGGTCATTGGTGCAGGCGGAGGCGGATGGTCTGCTCTATATGAGCAGTATCAAAACAACCCATATACCTCGCGTCAAGCACATAACTTTTTCTTGCAGTACGTGATTGAAACTGGCATTCTAGGGTTTACGATCTTTATGGCATTTGTCCTTTATATTTTCTATCAATACGTCCGTTCTTACAAACGTGCAGATATAGAAAAACGTGAAAGTTACTTTATGTACTTCATAATTGCGTTTTCGATTCTTGTTCATAGTATTTTGGACTTTAACATGAGTTACGTCTTTATGGGCATTCTCGTATTTATCGGACTAGGTGGGATGACTGCTGCTATAGATAGCAAACCGTTCGCTAAACTAAGTTGGAAGCCTACAAAAGTACGTTCTATTTATTTAACAGTGTTTGGTCTTATATCTATTGTCCTACTCATTACCGCTATCACATTTGTATCAGCATCTAACTCATTTAATCAATCCGTTGTCGCTGCTGGCAGCAGTAATGACTACACCCAAATCACAGCTCCGCTGGATAAAGCACTTGGCATTCGAGCACATCATCCAGATTACGTAGGGATGAAGGCCGATTTAATGGGTCAAATCTTTAAGCAAACGCAGAAAGAAGAGTTCTTCACAGCTGCTGAAAGCTTACTGACGGATACACTTAAATCGGAGCCTTCTAATAAACAATTGTGGATGCTGCTAAACAAGCTCTATTCCTACAAAAATAAGAGTACAGACATTTACGATGTTTATGAGAACAATAAATATCGTTATCCGTGGGATATCGAGTGGTACGAGCAATATATGCACATTGCATCCCTATTGGGTTCTAATTCGGAGGACAAAGCTTTAAAGGATAAATATTTCAACTCCGTATTTGATTCCTTACAGCACATTGAACGGGGTATTGAGCACCTGAAGACGCTCCCAGAGGGGCAGCTTCAAGGACGCAAATTTGAAATTACACCTAAAGTAGCACTTCATGCGGGTCAAGCTTACTATTTGACGGGCAAGACGCAAGAGGCTTACGACATAATGAAAGCTCACCTGCAGGAGGATTTAACACCTGATCCGGCTAAGCCGAATGATACAAGCAAGCGGGATCTATTAAGGTGGTACCTTGCTATGACTAAGAAGCTTGGCTTACAGGATGATGTGAATCTGGCGAAGCTGCTGGCACTTGATCCAGAGGAACAGACTAAAATGGATAGTATCGTAAACATGCAAATTCAATAAATCTGTTGCAAAGAAATGTATAAGAAGAAAAACGACTCGGGATTAATCCCGAGTCGTTTCTGCATGTGCTGCCCGTATTTGCTGTTCCATGTACCGCAATAAAGGATCTCTCAAATCAGCATGTTGGAGCGCGTAATGAATCGTCGTTTCGATAAATCCAAGCTTCTCCCCTACATCATGGCGTTGGCCTTCAAAGTGATAAGCAAGTACCTGCTCCACCTGACTTAAATGCTGAATTGCATCTGTTAATTGAATTTCACCATTTACACCTGCCTCCTGATTCTCCAGGAGATCAAAAATGTGTGGTGTCAGTATGTATCTTCCCATGATGGCCCAGTTAGAAGGGGCTGACCCTACTGCCGGCTTCTCTACCAACTTCTCCGAGCGCATCACACGCTCTGTAAGCTGCTCTCCTGCCACAACACCATATCGGCACACATCTTCCCACGGAATCGGCTGTACACCCACTACAGACGATTGATAATCATTAAACACGTTAATCATCTGACGGAGACACGGAACTTCTGCCTGTACAATGTCATCACCAAGCAGGACAGCAAAAGGTTCATTACCAATAAACTTACGAGCGCACCATATGGCATGACCTAAGCCACGCGGCTCCTTCTGCCGAATGTAATGAATATCCGCCATATTAGAGGACTTGCGTACTTCTTTAAGCAATTCGTGCTTTTCCTTTTCTAATAGCA
The DNA here is from genome assembly GCF_000425125.1 of Paenibacillus taiwanensis DSM 18679. Taxonomy (GTDB): domain Bacteria; phylum Bacillota; class Bacilli; order Paenibacillales; family Paenibacillaceae; genus Paenibacillus_B; species Paenibacillus_B taiwanensis. The sequence continues at coordinate 504,906 of NZ_AULE01000023.1, read as the reverse complement.
GCGCCTCTAACTCGAATACGTTGTCAAAATGATCTTCAATCGCACGTTTTCCCTTACCCGTTACAATAATAATATCTTCTATGCCAGAAGCAACCGCTTCTTCTATGATGTATTGGATCGTCGGCTTGTCCACGATCGGGAGCATTTCCTTTGGCATCGCCTTAGTGGCCGGTAAAAATCTTGTTCCTAAGCCAGCCGCTGGAATGATCGCTTTGCGTACTTTCATCTTCGTCACCCTCTTATTCCCAATTCAGTTAGCATGATACTTCACATTATACCATTTCATAATGCCATTTTGCACCAATATTACGTGCGAGCAATGTCATAAAAGCTACTCTAACAAACAAGAGGCTGTTCCCTTAAGTCAATGACATGACTTAAGGGCAGCCCCTATATCCACATTAGATATCCCCTACTACTTCACCAATTGCCCACGTGTAACGCCAAGCTGATTGGTTGCCTTGAGCGTACGCCACACCTGGGTGCCGCTAATCTCGCCGCGCAGGGAGCGGTTGTACAAGTCAATGACCTGATTGACCTGCTCCGCGGTCTCCTCCAGGAACTCGACGCGATAGGAGTCGACGCCTAACTCGAGGAAATTCGGCAAGTATTCCGAACCGGACTGCTCGATGGCGTTGTACACCGTATTGCGGCAGCCCTCGTCTACCCGGACCGGATGAGACATTCCGATACGATCTCGCAAGGAGACGTTGTGCTCTTCGCACGGACGGCCGCAGTTCGTGTAGTCTGTACCTTCGCTGAGGAACGTACAGTACACGCAATGCTCGGTGTGGAACATCGGCAAATGCTGATGGATGACTATTTCGAGCTTGGACGTGTCCGCGTGACGCAGCATATCTACCATCTGCTGAATGTTCAAGTCATACGAGGGTGTAATCCGATCAAGGCCTGCTTCTGCAAACAGCTGCACCGTCTTGTGATTCGCTACGTTCAGCGAGAAATCCCCGATTAACTGCGGGAAAGAGTCATCTCCCACCGGATTCGGCGGGCAGACAGCCAGATTCGAGTTGTCTGCTGCTTCTGCTATTATCTCATCGCTTGGCTGCGCATCTCTGCTAGCCTCAGCACGCTTAAGCTCCCATTCAGCCTTAGCCTGCTGGTAATAATGCAAAGCACCCGTATTGCGGATTAACACCGCATCCGGCTTCAGATTCAGGATGTTACGATGGTATCCATTTTCGTTAGGCATATGAATGCGCGGTGTCACGAGCGCAATCGGCTTGCCAGCAGCTCGGCAGGCTTCAATTGCTGCCGGGAACTGCTTAATGAACTCGAAGTCGGCGTAAATTAACGCCACATCGGTCCGCACTGCTGCCTGCACCTGCTCCAGCGTGCGGCAGAGCGCGGTAAGCTGCGCGCCGCCAAACGGCACTGCCGTATGCTGCACGGCAGCGCCTGCCAATACGTCTACGTCACGCTTGACGTAGACTGGCGGCTTCGGCCGTTCACCCGCCAAGTGCTCCACTGCGCGGCGGCGAATCGCATTCAACTCGCGCATCGGCACAATCACGCTGCCCTCCAGCTCAGCCTCCAGCTGCTCCAGCTGATACACCGTGCCGCCTAAGCGACCAAGCTGCTCTTCCAGCAGCTCACGGTCCATCGGACGCTTCTGCGCCTCTTCCAGCAGCAGTTCCGAATCAACTTGAACGGTCGTCCCCTTCTGCACATCTGTCCACCACGTCTTCAGCGGCTCGCCTACACGGCCTTCCACGCGCACGTGCATCGGAAATACCCGATACGGCTTCTCCGTCTCAAATGTAGCACGCATCCGCTTGTCTAGCGCCTGATCGCTTGTCTTCCAAATCCGGTCGCCTACCTTCACCCTGCGTAAGTTCACATCATTACGCCCTGGTACGATGTCTACGATCCAGCCTTCCTCAGCCTCGCCCTCCAGCTTCACACCTTTGCGGCGTACATCATAAACCCGGCCGCCCTCTTCCTTCTGTGTCGGGTCCCCCGCGTCAAATCCAATCCCGTCCCCACGCTTAAGCGGCGCCTCCAGCTTACAAACTACGCCGTCACGCAGCACCTGCTCGACACGGCCCAAATATACGCCGCGGCTCTTCGGAAACGTTCCATCTACGAGCTGTTTGTTGTTTGTACCCGACAGGAAGCCGTGTGTAAAGCCACGCGAAAAGCTCTGCTGCAACTCGCGCACTTCTTCCTTGGAAGGTCCTGTCCACGTGCCGTCAAAGTAATCATCTATTGCTTTGCGGTACTTGCTCACGACGTTAGCTACGTACTCTGGCTGCTTCATACGTCCTTCGATCTTAAAGGATGTTACGCCCGCTTCAATAAGCTCTGGCACGATGTCAATCGCCGCCAGGTCTTTCGGCGACAATAAATAAGTTACATCACCCATAGGCTGATGCTCACCGTCCACCATCATGTCATACGGCAAACGGCATGCTTGCGCGCATTCGCCACGGTTCGCAGAACGGCCGCCCCACATCTCCGAAGTCAAGCACTGGCCCGAATAAGAGACACATAACGCACCGTGTACAAATACCTCCATCGGTACTTTAGCGATCTCACCAATTTTCTGAATTTGCTTTAAATTGTTCTCCCGGCCCAGCACGACCCGCTCCATACCAAAAGGCTTCGTAAACTCAGCTGCCTCAGGAGACGTAATTGTCATTTGTGTAGAGCCATGAATCGGGAAGTCTGGAGACATTTCACGGATCATTTTCACCAAGCCCAAATCCTGTACAATGACAGCATCTACACCCGCATCGATACAAGCATCAATTAGCTGCTGCGCATCTCTCAGCTCATCTTCAAACACCAAAATATTAAAGGTCAAGAAGCCCTTAACCCCATAGCTATGCAGAAATGCCATGATCTCCGGCAACTCGTCCATTCGGAAATTATTTGCACGCGCACGTGCGTTAAATTTTTCCACACCAAAAAATATAGCGTCCGCACCATTCGCCACTGCGGCACGCATACAATCCCAATCGCCCGCAGGCGCCAACAATTCTATATCTTCACGTTGTATCTCTCTAGTCATCTTCATCCTCCATCAAAGTGCCCCATCAGGAGCTCTAAATATACAGTTTACCCCATAATAGAGGCTGAATCTACCTCCTGACACAATGAAATATTTCACACTCCCACGGAGTAATAAACATAAAAACACTCCAAGACCACATATTCTGATCTTGGAGCGCGCTTCACTTATAGACCTTCGACTAAAGACATCATTATTTGTGTACCACCATAGACTCTACTACTTTCATAAATTGCTGCTCTGCCTGAGACGAATAAGACGCCTTTAATGCACGCATATAGAAAGCAACAACATCCTGTCATTGCCGACACAGACGATATATAACGTAAAAAGAAATTACTATTCATATACTCGTATCGTAAAATGCAGTCTACTGCTTGTTAAGTTTATGATGTGTGTCCACTAAGAGATTCATCTTATCTATTCATTTCCCATATGAATCGGTTTCATTTCGATTGGAACAGCAGAAGTCTGGAATGTTGGCACAAACGTATTCCATATCTCCTCATATTCATTATAACTACCTTCCGTAGCAAGCAATACGTAAGCTTTTCCATCATACTCGTAGCGCCTCATATAAGAAGTCTCTAGTGGTTTACTTTCCAGAGAAACCTGAACAATTGTCTTTAGCTCAGCAAACGTATATCCATGAATCTGCCCCACTCTCTTGTCTTTTACATTCTCATGAGGCTCCACCCAAGCCTTCAAAGAATTTATCATATCTTCTCCAGTTCTAGCGGCAGTCGCCGTATTGCTGATATATAACGCAAAGTATGAAGTGCCGTCGTTCGTTAAAAATTGAATGTTCTCTTTACGTTCTGCGTCCTCGCGAAAATACCAATTTTCAGGAAGATGAACTGACCACCCGCAAGTAGAGCAGCCCGAGCGAGTCATGTCTACATAAGCCTCATCCGGATTCCACAATATAGATACTGAGCGATCTTTATTTTGCCTGATAACAGCCCCCAAGCCTTCCGTCACATCCCGAAGTGGGATCATAAGAGCGTTATTCTTTATCTTAGGACGAGCCTTCAACGTTACCTGCTTCCGGTTGATCATCGCGTAAGAACTGTCTAAAGAGATCGATAGCTCTCGTTGACCGGCCATTATTACAAATGCCTCTTTAGGTATTTCCCAGTAGCCATAAATACCAAATGCCTTTATTAGAACGCCCGCAGGAATCATCGTAATTCCATTGACCTCGTAAGGCTGTTCAATCTTTGTCGTTAGCCCATTCACTACAGCCAGGTTACTTCCCAACCTAAATCGAATTTCTTTAACCATATTACTTGAGGTAACCTTGTCCTTAGATTGTGCATTAGCAGCTTCATTTGACAATACCATTCCTGAAAGGAAGATCATCACCATCCAGAAAGTCGCCAACCCGAACCGTAATCTTTTTTTCTGACTGCCCACCGTCAATGCTCCTCTTTAAGATTTATTACTCTTAAGCACTAAATGACATAACCTATGTATAATACTCTCCAAGCGTAACCTGCACCGTTCTTTTCTTGCCACCATTAAGCAGAACCAGCTTGGTTTGTTTGCCTGGCAGCAGTCCTTTTAATGCCTCATTAATATCTGCAAGTGTGCGCACAGGCTTGCCATTAACGGCGAGCAGAATGTCACCTGCCCGAATACCTGCCTTTTTGGCATTTGCACTGATGACAGCATCAATCCTTAATGACTGCTCGGTGGGAAGACCATACGATGCTGCCCAGTTCTCATCCATCTGGACACCAATCGCAGCCCGCTTTAACTTTCCGTACTTCAGCATGTGATCAACAGTCCATTTCACCGTATCTGCCGGGATAGCAAAGCCTAAATTGTCAATATCTTCGCCGTAATATTTTAACGTGTTGATGCCAACTACTTCTCCCCGCATATTTAGAAGCGGTCCCCCGCTGTTGCCCGGATTAATGGCCGTATCCGTTTGCAGCAGCTTGAAGTTATTATCCACAACACGTTGAACACCGCTAATGACACCTACGGACACCGAATTTTGCAGAACAAAAGATACTGGAGTTCCAATCGCCACCACTCCTTGTCCAGCTTCAACCTTGTCAGTGGCAGCCATAAATGTTGCAGGCTTTAGCCCTGTCTTATTGATATGAACTAATGCGAGATCCACATCCTCATCCCATATCACCTTGGTTACGGCATGGGATACTCCGTCTGATGTGATCACCATCGCCTTCTTCAAATGTCGCACTACGTGTGCATTCGTGACGATCCAGCCATCTGCACGAACAACTACACCAGTGCCGTGTGACAGCGCATCACGCGGGTCTTCCACTTCTTCTAGCGCCTCTTCATCTTGTCCTATAATAGCCACAACAGATGGGCTTACTTTTTTAACTACACTAGGTACCGTGTTTAAAGACAGCTGATACTGCTTGCTCTTGGCATCGTATTGCCCTTTCCCGCCCAATACGTCTGCAAGCGCACTTGCTTCTATGTAAGTCTTTCCATTAGCCTGTATGGCTGGCAATGATACGGATTCAGCTGATGCAGCAAATGGCTGTGCCATCGTCATGCTAAGGAAGACGGCCATCGTACACAGTAATACTTGTCCTCTCCGTGTTCCACTTGCACGTTTCCCTGCTACTATGTTGTTGTTTGATTTCTCCATTTTTCTCCCTCTCCCTTAAGCCGCGAATTCCAATTTCTTTCTATTCGCATCCTTTAATCATTCTAGCTATTACCCCATAATCCCTCCAAACCAGCATGCAAACCAAAAAAAGACTCCTTGATATCGTAATCAAGGAGCCTTTACGCGTGTTTCAATTCAGATAGGATATGTATCATTATGCGATTACTTAGAGGCTCTAACCGTACCTCATGCATTACCAGCCGCTAATCATAATTACGTCAGCAGCTACGAACACCAAGAAGCTCACAACGGCGAAACCCAGGGCAAACATATTTCTGGGACGCTGCTTCACTTGACGAATAACAGCCCATAGCAAAATCAATGTAAGCACGAGCATGAAAATATCAAAATAATCGAAAGCGCTCTCTTTTGCCGCTGCCGCCGCCTCAGCTAATAACATGGTGCGACCTCCCTTTAATCGTGCGAAATACGTATCTTCATCTATGTTATATTTACCCAGCTTGACTTGCAAGATAAATTGTTCATATTTAACAAGATTGTCACCTTTTCTTCACGTTTATACCATTGCATTCTATATTTTCATGATTAAATTCACTGATATGTTCACATTCCATCTTTTTTATGTCTATTTTTGATGTCCAAGCGGTACAAACGCAGTTCACTTGTCATTAGTTGTGAACGCCCTAGAGCTTTGGCAAATGAAAAAAGACAGCCCTGATCTCTGATGCAGAGTACTCAGGACTGTTATGTTAGGGGTTTACCCCATTCAAACTTCATATTACGTAAATACCGTGCACTATCCATGAAATCATCGTTTGAGCTGTCTAACTCTTCTGCTTCTGCAATTGTGCTCACAGGTATTAACTACGTGACCGCTGCATGTAAAAGGTTCGCACCAAATATAGATGTCATTTGTGTGTGCTTACGTTACGTAGCATGCTTTTGCAATGCAATATCATGAAAAGAACGGATCATGACATCTGTACACGCAGGCGGCTCCTCAAAGCGCATTTCCTCATCAATAAAGATTTGCAGCACAGCACCCGCACTCTGCCCCATTTCCATATCTCCGACGGAGTCACCAATAACAGCCACCTCATGAGGCTCTAACCCAATTTCACGGCATGCAAGCTCCACCATATCCGGAAATGGCTTGCCATGCTCCACGCAATCATCACCCACCACAGAATCAAAGAAGTGGCGAATCCCCATTTTCGTCAAATGCTGCTCAGATGGACGCTTGTCGTCAGCTGTCACAACAGCTAGGCGCAGACCAAGCGCTTTACAACGCTCAAGGAACGAGACAACCCCCTCTACAGGACGAATGTCGGCCCTTGATAAGCTTTCCTCATTAGCATGCTCCACAACCGCTGTCACTCGACGAGTCGCTTCATTCCAAGGCACGCCTGTTCGATATAAATAATAAGCAGCAATTCCGATCATCTGGGATGGGGACCCCATCGCAAGCGGACCAAAGCGATCATGCGCTGTTACTTGACGTTTTTCATTTAAAAATACGCCAAGTAAATATCCAGGACCTTCTGGAAGCTCTGCTCCTTCTAAACGAAGCTCACGTTCTAATCCATCCAACACGATTTCTGCCCAGCTTCCCCACAAGCTTATAAACTGTAGCAGCGTCCCATCCTTGTCAAATAAGATGCCGCGCACTTGCGCACGTTTCTCGCCGACGATTATCTCTACCATGCTGTTACCATCCTTTTTTCGTTTTAAGCCACAATACATTCACAGCTTCATTACGAGTTCTACAACCGCGTGTCGGTTCCTGCCAACGAACTGTAAAACATTTATCCTCCTTACAAGGATAAATTAATCTTTACCTATCAACATCCCTTACCTCTATACTAAGAAAGGAGCCCCGCAGGACTCCTTTCGCTAATTCACACGCTGTAAACATTGCTGTTATCTTAACTATTTACAGTTGAGCTGCCAGCTCTTGCGCCTGTTCAGTGCGCAAACGATCACGTTCTAAAATAGGCTTCAAGTAGCGCCCTGTATACGAAGCTTCTATTTCTACAACCTCTTCAGGCGATCCTTGTCCAACAATGAGGCCGCCGCCACTACCACCTTCTGGACCGAGATCAATCACATAATCGGCCGTCTTAATGACGTCGAGATTATGCTCGATGACAAGCACACTCTCTCCAGAATCAACAAGACGATGCAGCACCTCAAGCAGTCGATCAATATCGGCAACGTGCAGACCTGTTGTAGGCTCGTCCAAAATGTATAAAGTACGCCCCGTACTGCGACGGTAGAGCTCAGCAGCAAGCTTGACCCGTTGTGCCTCACCACCCGACAACGTCGTTGCAGGCTGCCCTAGCTTCATATACCCCAAGCCTACGTCCATCAGCGTCTGAATCTTACGGTGAATACGCGGCACGTTCTGGAAGAAATCAACAGCCACTTCAATCGTCATATCCAGAACATCTGAAATGTTCTTGCCTTTATATTTCACTTCCAAAGTCTCACGATTGTAACGCTTCCCTTTGCATATCTCACACGGTACATATACATCGGGAAGGAAATGCATCTCAATCTTAATAATTCCATCGCCGCGGCAAGCTTCACAGCGTCCTCCCTTAACGTTAAAGCTGAAGCGCCCCTTCTTGTAACCACGAATCTTCGCTTCATTGGTAGTAGAGAACAAATCACGAATATCGTCAAATACCCCCGTATACGTTGCAGGATTGGAACGAGGAGTACGTCCAATGGGTGATTGATCAATATCAATGACTTTATCAATTAACTCCAAGCCACGAATCTCTTTATGCTCACCCGGGCGTACTTTGGCTTTATTCAGGTCACGCGCGAGTGTCTTATACAGAATCTCGTTAATGAGGGTCGACTTGCCTGAGCCAGAAACGCCCGTCACTGCTGTAAACATACCAAGTGGAACCTTCACGTTAACACTGCGCAGATTGTTCTCCTTCGCGCCACGAATCTCTAACCAGCGGCCATCTGACTTACGTCGATTAAGCGGTACAGGAATAAACTTACGCCCACTTAAATATTGGCCAGTTAACGACTCCTCACTTGCCATAACTTCCTGCGGTGTTCCTTGAGCGATTACCGTCCCCCCGTGCATGCCTGCTCCTGGTCCGATATCAATAATATAATCTGCGGCCAGCATCGTATCTTCATCGTGCTCTACTACAATAAGTGTGTTTCCCAAATTACGCATGTGTTCCAGTGTCTGAATGAGACGGTCATTATCGCGTTGATGCAGGCCAATGCTCGGCTCGTCCAATATATAAAGGACACCCATCAAGCTTGAACCAATCTGTGTGGCTAAACGAATACGCTGCGCCTCTCCACCAGACAAGGTGCCCGCGGCTCGGTTCAGTGTCAAATATTCCAAGCCCACGTTAACCAAAAATCCCAACCGGGCATTAATCTCCTTCAAAATGAGATTTGCGATTAGCAATTCCTTCTCTGAAAGTTTAAGTAATGCAAAGAAACGCTGCGCTTCACCGATAGATAACGAAGTCACGTATGCCATGTTCTGTTCACCTATCGTGACAGCCAAGCTCTCTTTCCGCAAGCGATGACCTTTGCAGGAACCGCATGGCTTCGCGCTCATAAACCCTTCAATGAACTCGCGAATTCCCTCTGAGGCTGTCTCACGGTAACGTCGTTCCAAGTTGTGAATAATGCCTTCAAACGAAACTTGCGCTTCCTTCCTATGGCCAAAGTCGTTCTCGTACAGAAAACGGATCTTTTCATTGCCAGTACCATGCAGCAGCTTCGTCATATGCTCTGGCTCCAACTGTGACACTGGTAAATCCGTCGGTATGCTGTAGTGCTCACACACGGCCTGTAGAAATTGAGGATAATAGTTAGACGTACTGCCGGCCCAAGCCTCAAACGCGCCATCTTCGATAGACTTACTGCGATCAGGCACGAGCAGTTCTGAATCTACAATCATCTTCACGCCGAGACCATCACACTCTGGACATGCTCCAAACGGACTATTAAAGGAGAACATCCGCGGTGCCAGCTCATCGATACTAAATCCACAAGTCGGACAGGCCAAATTTGAACTGAACACAAGCTCTTCCTGATCAATAATATCAACAATCAGCTTGCCTCCGGAAAGGTTCAACGCTGTCTCAATGGAATCCGCTAGCCGAGCTTGAACGTCTTCTTTCACGACAATACGGTCCACTACAACCTCAATGTTGTGTTTCTTATTCTTCTCCAACTCAATAGATTCTGCAACTTCTCGCAGTTCTCCATCTACGCGTACCCGTACAAAGCCTTGCTTCTGAATATCGGCAAATACCGTCTTATGCTCCCCTTTGCGACCCGATATAACAGGAGCAAGCAGTTGAAGCTTGGTACGTTCCGGATATTCCATAATACGGTCTACCATCTGCTCCACCGTCTGCGACGTAATGGCTATGCCGTGCTCAGGACAGTGCGGACGACCGATTCGTGCAAATAACAAACGCAAGTAATCGTAAATCTCCGTGACCGTCCCTACTGTGGACCTTGGATTGCGGCTTGTTGTCTTCTGGTCAATAGAGATCGCAGGCGATAAGCCGTCTATAGAATCAACGTCCGGCTTCTCCATCTGCCCTAGAAATTGTCTTGCATAAGCAGACAACGACTCCACATAACGACGTTGTCCTTCCGCATAAATGGTGTCAAAAGCTAGGGATGATTTGCCGGAGCCACTTAACCCCGTTAGTACTACAAATTTATCACGCGGAATCGTTACGTCGATATTTTTTAAGTTGTGGGCACGAGCCCCTTTGATTACGATTGAATCACTTGCCACCGCTTTATCCTCCCGCTCTAGGTCCACACGAACCACTTCATTAGCATTTAGTTCATCATTACCGCAATAAATCATTTATCTATCTTAACAATCGGGACATGCCCGCCCTATCCTCTTCCTTATGCTGCGTAAGCTCGGATAAAATGTCCGAGTCATAGTAGCTATCGCTTGCACGGCATACTAGCACGAAGTGGTCAAAGGTACAGCACTATGCATGACCTGCATCCATTAAACGAGGCGGACTATCACTTAATCCATCGCCCGCAGTTCAAGCAAAGCGTCACGCAGCTCAGCAGCACGCTCAAACTGCATGCTCTTCGCGGCATCTTTCATTTCCTTCTCCAAGCGTTGAATTAACGACTGACGATCTTTCTTTGACATCTTGTCTATACCTTTGTCCGCTGACAACTCCGACTTCGCGTCTGCTGACTTGGTTGCTTCAATTACATCACGTATCTTCTTACGTATAGTCTGTGGTGTTATACCGTGTGCTTCATTATAAGCAATCTGAATCTCCCGGCGACGGGCAGTCTCCTTGATCGCTTTGTTCATGGAATCGGTTATCTTGTCACCATACATAATAACGCGACCTTCTGCATTCCTCGCCGCTCGACCAATCGTCTGGATTAATGAGCGCTCTGCACGCAAGAAACCTTCTTTGTCAGCATCGAGTATCGTAACTAGCGATACTTCTGGAAGATCAAGCCCTTCCCGCAGAAGGTTAATCCCGATCAATACATGATACACACCAAGACGAAGATCACGCAGCAGCATCATCCGCTCCAGTGTTTTAATATCCGAATGCAAATATCGCACCTTAATGCCAATCTCTTTCAAATAGTCTGTCAAATCCTCTGACATCTTCTTCGTCAACGTCGTAACGAGCACACGTTCATCCTTATCAAGTCGTATCCGAATCTCGTTGATCAAGTCATCGATTTGCCCCTTAGTAGGACGCACCTCAATAATCGGATCAAGCAGTCCAGTCGGACGAATTATCTGCTCGATCATCTGCGGACAGTGCTCTAACTCGAATGGTCCTGGCGTCGCCGATATAAAGAGTGCCTGACCTACCTTCTGCTCAAATTCTTCAAATTGCAGCGGCCGGTTATCCAACGCTGAAGGGAGACGGAAGCCGTGCTCCACAAGCACCGTCTTACGCGCTCGGTCACCGTTAAACATGCCGCGTATTTGGGGAAGAGAGACATGGGACTCATCCACCACAACAAGGTAATCCTCTGGAAAATAATCAAGCAGTGTATATGGCGTAGCTCCGCGCTCACGGAACGTCAACGGACCGGAATAGTTCTCAATTCCGGAGCAAAATCCTACTTCCTGCATCATCTCGATATCATATCGCGTACGCTGCTCCAGCCTTTGTGCTTCCAGCAGCTTGTTAGCTCCCCGAAGTTCGGCTAAACGCTCTTCCAGTTCACGCTCAATGTCAACAAGCGCTCGCTTCATCGTCTCTTCGGCTGTCACGAAGTGAGATGCAGGGAAGATCGCAATATGATCACGTTCAGCGATAATCTCACCTGTCAGCACATCTATTTCCGTAATCCGTTCGATCTCATCCCCAAACAACTCAACGCGTACAGCGTGTTCACTTTTCGAAGCCGGAAAAATCTCAATGACATCTCCGCGCACACGAAATGTACCACGAATAAAGTTCAAGTCATTCCGCTGGTATTGGATGTCTACTAATCTTGCCAGAATGTCATTACGCGATCGTTCCATTCCAGTACGCAGTGACAATACCAGATTTCCGTACTCAATCGGTGAGCCTAAACCATAAATACAGGAGACGCTTGCGACAATAATAACATCACGCCGTTCGAACAATGCCGATGTAGCAGAGTGACGCAGCTTATCGATCTCGTCATTAATGCTTGAATCCTTCTCGATAAACGTATCCGATGAAGGGATGTAGGCTTCTGGCTGATAATAGTCGTAATAACTAACAAAATACTCTACCGCATTATTCGGGAAAAATTCCTTGAATTCACTACATAATTGCGCCGCCAGCGTCTTATTGTGTGCAATAACTAGTGTGGGGCGATTCACAGCAGCGATAGTCTGCGCTACCGTAAAAGTCTTCCCTGTTCCTGTTGCACCAAGCAGCGTCTGATATCGCTTACCCGCGTGCAGTCCTTCTACCAACTTGTTAATCGCTTCTGGCTGATCGCCTTGCGGTTCAAACTCAGACACGAGCTCGAAACGCTTCGAGGACACTTGAATATCTGCCATGTTAATTTCATCACCGCACCCTTCATCATTGTTCCTTACTACAGCATTACCCCAGACTGCCCTCTTCATAGACATGTCTCTTCATTCTTGTCATACCCATCGTATTAATATGAAGCTCTCCACGTTAAAGTCTGTATGCTTATGCTTCAGTGGAGAACCAGTATAAAAGTATAAGTGTAGGCATAAAGAAATACCTGAACTCCAAGTACTACATACCTTGAACCGCAGCTATTAACCCCTAGCTAGGCCTTCAGTAGCAAATGGCCGCCATTAAGTAAAAACGCTAAACTTTATGATCAAAATACCCGATAAATGTAACATACCTTGATTCCTCAAGGCTTTCCTTATAAGTGTTTAATGTACGTCTGTATACCACATAAAATAAGAATGTTTGTTCCCGTTAATTATACTCTTAACTTCGATTGGTTGCAAATGGGAACTGCATCAGGAGGATGGATTATAGCATGGATAAGACAACTTTAGTTGGCATTATAGCGGGACTCGTCGCTTTGATCGGCGGATTCCTTTTAGAAGGAGGCAATCTCAGCGGCTTATGGGAGGCAACTGCGGCCCTCATCGTATTCGGTGGAACATTTGCGGCTGTTGTTGTCAGCTTCCCTGGCAATCGATTGCGCAGTATTCCGCAAGCCTTGAAGTTGGCCTTCCGTCAAACTCCTACCCAGATGCCGCGCCTTATTGACGATATCGTTGCGATGGGCACACAAGCACGCCGCGATGGTGTATTGGCACTCGAAGATATGGTCCAAAAGCACAAGAACCCCTTTTTACGCGACGGCATGATGATGGTTGTCGATGGAACTGATCCGGAGCTTATTAAACAAATCATGGATATCGACATGGATGCTGTTGAACACAAACATGAGGGTTACGCCAAAGTATTTGAAGCTGCTGGCGGATACGCGCCAACAATGGGAATTATCGGTACCGTTATGGGTCTAATTCACGTGCTAAGTAATCTTAATGATCCCACTATGCTCGGACCTTCCATAGCGGTGGCATTTACGGCCACTTTATATGGTGTTGCTACAGCTAACGTTATCTACTTGCCGATTGCATCCAAGATCAAAACTCGCAGCGAGCAAATGATACGCGAGATGGAAATGATTCAGTTTGGCGTACTTGCCGTACAGGCCGGAGAGAACCCGCAAATTATCCGTAAGAAGCTCAGCTCCTTTATGCTAGGTGAGGATGCCATACAACCGTTGCAGCGTGTGCCTGAGATGAAGCGGGGGATGACATATGAGACGCAAAAGTAGAACTCGACGTGGTCAATCTGCTGAGAATCATGAACGTTGGCTAATTACTTATTCCGATCTTATCACTTTATTGTTAATCTTTTTTGTCGTTATGTATGCGATGAGTCAAGTAGACTTAGTCAAATATGAGTCATTATCCGAGACGTTACAAACTTCGTTCCGCAGTGGCGACGGGCAACTGCCAAAAGGATCAGGTATTTTAGACGGCGCATATACGAAGCCGGGCCAGACAGGGGCAATAAGTACCAAGAAGGATGGAGCCACTGGTGACCAGATTAACGCCAAGGTGAACAAATTAGAGGCTAATGCGGGTCAAGACGCTAATCCAAATAAACAAGCTGTCATGATCGGTCAAATTACGGAGAAAGATCTTGCATTCCGCAAGCAAGAAGAGATGCTGCAACAGACGATGTCCGTCATCCAACAATATATTGACGACAACAAGCTGCACGACGCCCTTAGCGTCACAGATACACCTAAAGGTATCGAAATAAGAATGAGTGACCGTTTGTTGTTCTCTCTTGGTAGAGCGGAACTGACAAGTTTGGCGACGCCTACATTGGACAAGCTCGCCAGCCTATTCAGCAAGCTGAATACAACGATTAGCATTGAAGGTCATACAGACAACCTGAAAATGGCCCCAGGTGGCCGTTTCAAGGATAACTGGGCACTATCCGCCGAACGCGCGCTTTCTGTTCTGCGATTTTTCGTAGATGAGAAGAAGCTGGACAGCGCTCAGTTCCAAATCGCAGGTTATGGGGATACACGCCCTGTAGCTTCCAACGATTCCGACACTGGACGCCAAAAAAACCGCCGTGTCGAAATCATTATTCTACGAAATGTAGTACAGCCATCCACGTAGCGCATAACTTAACAAGGCCGTTCTTATAAGCTACCACTTATAAGAACGGCCTTGTTGTTCTATCCCCCAACTTTACGCCGTGGAGTCGTTCAAGCTGACAACATGTAGGTAAAAGAAGCATCACATTTTATAAACAAACTGTACACAACTAATTAAAAGTTATTCACGTTTTCTCATATCTTACCCACAGGTTGTTAACAACTTGTTGACAGATTTGATGGTTTTCGAATTAGTTATCCACAAATCACAATAATATGACCGCTTCTTCCTTATAAAATAAGAAAACGCTCACTTCTCCACAGAAATGAGCGTTCTTATTAAGCCGATGATTCTTTGTCTTTGTTTATCCCTATCCCTGCATGCCCAGATCTTTTCCAAGGCACGGATAACAAATGTAATAAAGATGCTGGCTTCGTAATCGCGACGTAATTCACATCGTCATCCGGAGCAAGTAGTACACCTAATTGATGATGTTCTCCAGCATACACAGCACGCTGTACAAATTTCAAATCACCGCTGTTGTTATATACCTCAAGTTTGCAAAAGGCCGCACTAGATCGTAACGCTTGATGCAGCTCTTCCTTCGTCCGCACCGGAATGCCGTTCACTTTAGAAATGAGCTCGCCTACTTGAATCCCTATTTCCTCAGCCGGACTGCCAGGCAGAACCGCTTGAACGCGAAGTCCGTTCCGATCATGTGTAAGAATAGGACTTCTGCCTGATTCTTCAAACTTGCTCTGCCAAATTAACCACTCATGCATGCCGATTGCAACGATACCTGCTACGGCTACAAGTGGTGTCCACCAGTTGGCCAGAAGTGATATCGTCAACAGTGCAGCGGCGTACATAAACAGTCGGGATGATGTCACGGCTGCTTTCTCTTGTGGCAAGTACGTATACGTCAGCTCTGAAAAACCAATCATAACGGGAAACGCCATCAACATCCAACCTTGCTGCCAAATGTCTCCGCTTAATAGCGGTGTCCAAGGAAGCGTCTCACCTGCTGTAACTGTTGGAAATAGCAAGAACAACGGAATGGGCCAAAGTGTCTGCATCTGATAAGCGCCTACAACTCGGCCACGCTTGCTTTCCATAAATAAAGGACTTGCAAATAAAGGAGCCTGCTTGCGTACTAGCCAAGCCTCAGCAGCATGCAGCAAAGCAACAAGCACCAGCAAGCCTGCTGCATTCATCTCGCGCAAATCTGTTGTTAGCGTTCCCACCCAGCCATCCGGTGTCCAGTCCGGCATGAAGCGCAGTATCGTCTGACCAAGCGCTGCTATGCCCGCTGCATAAGCAAGACAGAGCATCCTCACGCGGAACAACAACAGCACGATGCTGATCCCCCATAGTAAGAACACGATCGACTGCGGAATGGTAATACCAAGACCGATCGACGC
The DNA here is from genome assembly GCF_000425125.1 of Paenibacillus taiwanensis DSM 18679. Lineage (GTDB taxonomy): Bacteria > Bacillota > Bacilli > Paenibacillales > Paenibacillaceae > Paenibacillus_B > Paenibacillus_B taiwanensis. Next base: position 488,674 of record NZ_AULE01000023.1, on the reverse strand, counting down.
TGCCGAGACGCATATGCCTGCGAGAAGCCCACCCAACCAGGCACGCCAAGTCTGTCCGATCCAGCTGTTCATTTTCACGGAAAATAAACGTCTTTCAAGCAGCATTTGTCTACGATAATGTATGGCGATAAATACGACTGACAGCCAATAGAATGGCGACAGCAGCAATTGTAACAAGGCCCACGCAACACGATAGCCGAATTCAAGGGCAACGTCCACTATATTCGCTCCTTTCCGCGTATCGTTCTATAATCAAGCCAAAAAAAGAAGAAGGTCGAAGCGAGTAGCTTGCGACCTTCTTACTATTCGACAATCGTTAGCGGATCTCCTTCTGCACGGTTTGAATCGCCGCTTTTAATTGAGCGTCATTTTTCGGTTCGCGCATCGCTTTTATAATTTCCAGCTCCAATTTCTCAGCTGTTTGTTTATCCACTTGGCCGTTTACTGGCAACTTGTGCTGCTTCTGGAAAGCTTTTAACGCGGTTTCCGTGCTTGCTGAGAAGTAGCCGTCTTTACGATCCAGTTTGTAGCCTAGTCCCCCTAAAATAACCTGTACATTCTGTACGTCGGAGGAGTTCATGTCCAGCTTCAGCGTCTTATCTTTAACGACTGGTGCTGCATTAAAATAGTCCGGCTGTTTCACAGGAACGTCTGGTTCAATTCCCTTCTGGTGAATCCAGTTGCCTTTAGGTGTTAGCCATTTGGCAATCGTAATCTTAATTAAACTGCCTTCATCACCACTTGTTGTGTAGCTCGTTTGTACAGTACCTTTACCAAAAGTATGCTCGCCTACAATTTTAACGCCTGCGGACTCCTGCAATGCGCTTGCCATAATCTCGGAAGCACTTGCACTGCCTTTATTCGTAAGAATAGCAATCGGATACGTCTTCGGCTTAGCCGTTCCCTCCGACTTGTGTACTTCCCGTTCCTTATTGCGGTATTCGACTTGCAGCAAAGGCTTGCCCTTCTGGATAAACGGCTGTGTCATCTTTTCCACAATATCAAGCACGCCGCCTGGATTGTTGCGCACATCGATAACTAGCCCCTTCATCCCCTTCGCTTCCAACTCATCCAATGCTTTTACGAAATGCTCGTGTGTATTCGTTGAGAACTGACGGATCTCAATGTATCCCACTTTGCCTTCTTGCATCGAAGGATATACCGTTTCTAAATCCACCTTGTCTCGAACGATATTAAACACCATCGTATCGGCTGAGCCTGGTCGTTTCACTTCAATCTTGACCGTGCTGCCACGAGGGCCACGAATCTTCTCAACCGCCTGATTTAACGTTAAGCCGGTCAGATTCGTTCCATCAACCGTAATCAGTACATCTTTAGGCTTCAGCCCTGCGCGTTCAGCAGGTGTATCTTTAATAGGGGATACGATCGTAACTTTGCCTTCCTCCATCGTCACCTCGGCCCCAATACCTGTGAACCCACCCTCAACGCTTACATTAAAGCTATCCGCTTCCTGCTTCTGCATGTAAGTAGAATACGGGTCCCCTAAAGCAGTAAACATCCCTTCCACAGCACCGTTAACCAGCTTGTTACGGTCTACTTCTTTGAAGTATTTGCTTTCAATGACTTGTAGCACCGAGCTCAGCTTTTGAACTTCTTTTGTTGATAGTCCTCCGCTACCTGCGCTAGCCTGTCCACTGCTCGCGAATATCGGCAGATCCCTTGCTGTCATGGTGAGCAAACTGCTAAGTACAATTGCTGTCCCAACTAGAATTGCAACTGTACGTCCTTTGAAATTCATAAGATCACCGCCCTTATCTCATCCGCATGCTGATGCCAAACTACTCTATCAGTCATTGTTCACATGAGCGCATGTGTTTGCACACTCATTAGTATATGCCAACATTTCTATTTTTATTTCAAATATGGAGCTGGATCTACTTTCTCTCCATTCAATCGGACCTCAAAATGCAAGTGGTTGCCCGTCGCGCGTCCCGTTGCGCCAACCTCCGCAATTTTCTCGCCACGTTTGACGTCCTGCCCTTTATCAACCTTAATGCCGCCTTTGCGAATATGGCCATACAGCGTCCACAACCCATTGCCGTGATCGATAATGACACAATAGCCATAACCACTCCACCATTCTGCCAAAATAACGACGCCATCATCAGCAGCATAAATGTTAGTACCACCTGGTGTGGCCATATCTAAACCGCTATGGAACGCCCCTCGGCTGCCCGTAATTGGATCTACCCTAGAACCAAAGGGAGAGGAAATATAATAGTCTGCACGAAGCGGAACACCAAGCTTGCCGCCAGCATCAGCACCATTTGATCCAGAGCCCGAATCTGAATTACTGCCCGTGTTGGAACCTGATTGCTCACGCGCTTTTCTGGCTGCTTCTTCTCTTGCTCTTCGTTCAGCTTCTTCCTGATCGGCTATCTTCTTCTTCTTAGACATCAATTCAGAGCGCTTCATCGCAAATTCCACCAATAGGCGGTCCTGCTCATCACTTAAGCCATGAGATTCCTCAATTTGTTGATCGAAGCTAGCGATCATCACTTCTTTCTCACGTTCTTGCTTCATTAACTCGAGCTTCGTCTGCTCCAACTTGGCGTATAGAAGCCGGACGCGCTTAAGCTCGTCTTCAATCTCTTTTTTCTTGTCCAGTACAAGCTGCTTGTCTCGTTTATGTTCTTCCAAAATCTGCTTGTCTTGGTTAGCAATTTGCTCCAATGAGCTCAGACGGTCCAGAAAGTCCATGAAGCTGGTTGAACTGAATAACACATCAAGGTAGGAGACATTACCATTCGTATACATCAATTGCACACGAGTATCAAGCAGCTTTTCACGATCAGCAATTCGATGGTTTGCTTCTTCAAGCAGCTTCGCATTCTGCTCCAGATTCGTCTCCGACTCATCGATCTGTGTAGACACAGAAGCCAACTCATTAGCTTTCTTATCAATTTGCTTTACGATTACTTGCATGTCGGCTTGTGTCTTCTTCTTGCCCGATTCCGCTACAGCCAGGGTATCCTCTGCTTGCTGTTGCTTGTTTTCGGCCGCTTTCATTTGCTGCTGTAGTTCTCTTAGTTCTTTATTTACTTTGCTCATTTCCGAAGCTTGTCCCGTTGACGGTGACACTATAGTAAACAACAGCGTACAGCTCAATACGAGCAACAACCATTTCTTTTTCAAGACAGGTCCTCCAATCGAATCGATCTGTAGATGGTTTAGACTTTCAAAAATTTACGAATAGACAGCGTGCTGCCCCATACTCCGATTAGTACACCAAGTACAACTAGCAATCCAGTTAGTAGCAGCCACAGCTCTTGCAATGGAATCAGTTGGATAAATTGCATGCCGTTCTGAGAAACTAATATAAGTTGATGATAACCAACAAATAAAATGCCAAGTGTAATAACCGAACCTAACAATCCAATCAACATGCCTTCAATAAAGAAGGGCCAGCGGATAAAGGAGTTCGTTGCCCCTACCAGCTTCATGATGCCAATTTCGCGTTGACGGGCCATGATGGTCACCTTTATCGTATTGGCGATGAGGAACATAGCCGTGACAGCAAGTCCAGCCACCAAGATTAAGCCTCCATTACGAATCGCCTCTGTAATCTTAAACAGTTTCTCCACCGTACCTTTGCCATACTTGACCTGCCAGATCGGCTTCTCGCTATTCGTATCATTCAGCGCCTGAATCTTCTTGGCTACCATCGGCACTGTATCCGGATTATAGACATCAACTGTCATGGAATCAGGCAAAGGATTCGTCTTCTCGGTATAACCTTTCAACAATTCCTTGCCGTCCTCACCAAGACTTTGCTGAAGCAGCTTCATCCCCTCAGCCTTGGATATCGGTGTCACCTTACTGACCTCCGCCATATTCCCAATGTCTGTTTGCAGCAATTCCATCTGCTCTTTAGTCGTATTTAATTGAAGGAACACCCGTATTTGCACTTGACTGTCAATCTGCTTCGTTAACGTATTCAAGTTAAAAGACAGCAGAATAAACACACCTAAAATAAACAACGAAATGACAATGGAGCTTATCGAAGCAATCGACATCCATCCATTTCGAAAAATACTTTTGCCGCCCTCGCGAATATGACGGGTGACTGTGTTAATTGTCATAACCGTAATCCCCCCGTACTACATCGCGAACAATATGGCCATGTTCAATTGCAATCACTCGTCTGCGAATGGTATTTACGATGTCTTTGTTATGTGTCGCCATCACAATCGTAGTGCCTCGATAATTGATCTCCTCGAGCAGCTTCATAATTCCCCAGGATGTCTCCGGGTCCAGATTGCCTGTCGGCTCATCCGCTACGATGACTGACGGGTTGTTGACGATCGCACGCGCTATCGCGATGCGCTGCTGTTCGCCCCCTGACAACTGCGCAGGCAGGCTGTTCACCTTATGCTTCAAGCCTACAAGCTCCAGCACTTCAGGTACTCGGCGCTTAATGACTTTTTTGGGTGCTTCAATAACTTCCATCGCAAATGCGACATTTTCATAAACGGTCATCTTAGGCAATAATCTAAAGTCTTGAAATATAACCCCTATATTGCGGCGAACAAAAGGAATTTTCCGATGCTTTAACTTGCCAATGTTAAAACCATTTACCGATATCTGTCCTTTGGTTGGCACTTCTTCTCTATAAATCAATTTCATAAATGTTGATTTACCTGCACCCGACGGTCCCACCAAATATACAAACTCATCCTTCTCGATACGTACCGAGACACCGCGCAGTGCATGCGATCCGTCCGTATACGTCTTCCATACATCTTGCATTTCGATCAAGCGAATCACTTCCTACGTATATAAAATCAGCTTATATATATTCGACACAGCTACCTCAAATCCTTTAATTAAATTCGATTTCCAACATCTTTTTACTTTTACAGCTGTAAGGAAACGATATTTCCCGGGAAAATGTCGGCTACTGTAGTCGTCCTTAGTTGTCCTTTGTATTTCGACTTGGATAGACGAGCTTATTGCAAAAATAAACATTTTCACTTGCAAAATGTCGAGGGCTATCACCAAACATGCCGGCTTCGTTAATCCTTAGAGAACTTTGAAATGAAGTAAAGATGTTGACTGCTGTTGCATATACATGTTCACATAACAACCCTTATGGCAGAAGTTATGACCATTGGCCCTAAGACGAGATGCACCACTGCTATGTGCAGGTCATGGTGTCGGCAAGGCATGTCCCACAGAAACGAACAAGGGATCATGGTGTCAGTAGACAGGAGGCAGTCGTGTGAAGAAGTGGTTAAGTTGGTGGATAGGGAGCGCACTGCTCCTACTAATGGCTACAGGAGCAGTTTGGGGTTGGGCTAACCATTATGTGAATACGACTGCTTTGCCTTTTCAAGTACACTTGTCAAGCTGGCAGATTGGCGGTATGGAGCGGCAGTCATTTGAAACCGAATTAATAAATAAAATCAAACTATTAGAGCAGATGCCCGTTCAGTTTATATTTAAAGGAGTCAACCTAAACCCCGTTCAAACGACATTAAAAGACCTTGGCGTGCGATATGATGCTAAACCGCTGCTGCTAGCACTAGACAAACTATCCGCAGGAACCTTATGGGAACGATTTCAGGCCCGACGAACGTTTAAAGAAAACTGGGCACTCGGCTTTACTTGGAATAATAACGTTTGGAAACAACGATTTAACTCCGCTTGGGAAATTCAAACTTTCGGCAAGCCTGTGAATGCTCGACGTGAGATTACAGCTAATGACCAAGTCACATATACGCCAGACAAAAAAGTATACCGGCTTGACCGCATGCAAATGGAACAGCTTATTCGTGTCGCCATTCCTTCGGACTGGAGCTTGGAGCGGCAATTAACGATTGAGGTCCCGCTCGTACAGACCAGTGCGGCGATTACTTTAGAGATGCTGCAAAATGAAGGCATCGAGCGTAAAATTATCGAAGTGTCTACCTTTCTACGACCAGGTGATGCAGGGCGGATTCATAATGTGAATGCTGCCGCCAAAACGATCGATGATATGATCCTAAAGCCAGGAGAAGTATTCGACTACGATAAAATAATTGCCAAGACGGAGCGCTTATATGGATTCAAAGAAGCTCCTGTCATTTTAAATGGTAAGCTCGTGCCTGGCATTGGTGGCGGAATCTGTCAAGTATCAAGTACGCTCTATAACGCAGTATTACGTACCGGGCTGGATATCGTTGAGCGACGAAATCACTCGATGCCAGTCACTTATTTGCCTTTAGGGTTGGATGCCACCTTTTCCCAAGGTTATATTAATTTCAAGTTCAAAAATACTAGTGGGAAAAACCTGCTCATCCGCACTTCAACGGATCACGATAAAATGACAGTCAAATTGTTTGGCACGATGGATAGCAGCATCACCTACAAAATGGAGACAAAAACGGTAAAAGTATTGGAACCTGCTGTGAAGTATGTCAAAAACAGTGATCTCCCCGTCGGGACACAAGAGACGCTTCAGCGGGGCAAGAAGGGGTACACCGTTGAATCCTATCGACTCAAATTGCTTAACGGCAAAGAAATATCCCGCGAGCGCATAGCTGTCGATACTTACCGTCCACAGCCTACACTTATTGCGATCAACTCTGGTGACAGTGGACTTCGCCAAGCACCTAACGATCAGAAATCAATTGTTGAAGACGGGGTAAATGGGCCCAACTTCAGATAAACAATAAGCATCAGCTCACCTTCCATATGAAAAGGGGCTGTTCCATGCAGGTGTAATGACACCTCTCAGGAACAGCCCCTATCGCTGTATCAGCGCACACGCGTGAGGCCTCACAGGACCCTATTAACGCGCGGCTGCATTCATTTTAATTCCTTCTTGGCACGATCATACGCTGTGCTGCTTATACGCTTGCTTATACTTTTCCCTTCCTAACAGACGCCAGCACGCCAATACAACTCGTTTTTCCCTATCCACCAAAGTCAAAACTTATTTTCGTGCTCATGAAGCCATGCTTCGGTTCTGTTTAGTGCTTCGCTAGCACGTCCGACTGCTGCCTGTACTTGCACGGTAGCCGTTCCGCCGTACACGTTGCGGGCATTTACAACTTGCTCCGGTTGAAGCACTGCATAAATCGTTTCATCAAACAATGGTGAGAATTGCTTAAACTCCTCCAGTGACAGATCTAGCAGATATACGTTTTTCTGGATACAGTACAGTACCGTTTTTCCGATCACTTCATGCGCTTGCCTGAATGGCAAACCTTTGTTTACCAAAAAGTCGGCAATATCGGTAGCGTTAGAGAAATCCTGCCGCACCGCTTGTCGCATCCGATCACGATTGACTTTCATCGTGGCAATCATCGGTGCAAACAAGCGCAAAGCGCCGTCCAAGGTGGAGACGGTGTCCAGCATTCCTTCCTTGTCTTCCTGCATATCTTTGTTATAAGCAAGCGGCAGCGACTTCAGCACCGTCAGCATCCCCATTAGATTGCCATATACCCGTCCTGTCTTGCCACGGACCAGCTCAGCGACATCAGGGTTCTTTTTTTGCGGCATAATGCTTGAGCCTGTACAAAATGCGTCGTCAAGTTCAATAAATTGAAATTCTGTACTGGACCAAAGGACCAGTTCTTCGCATAAGCGGGACAAGTGCATCATCACCAATGAGGCATTTGATAAAAACTCAACGATAAAGTCACGATCACTCACCGCGTCAAGACTGTTCTCGTATACACGATCAAAGCCAAGTTGTTCAGCCACATCATGGCGATCAATCGGAAACGTAGTTCCGGCCAGTGCCCCGGCTCCGAGCGGAAGCGTATTGATCCGCTTGTAGCTGTCTTGCAGACGTTCAATATCACGCTCAAACATGGATACATACGCCATCAGGTGATGAGCAAACAGAATTGGCTGCGCACGCTGCAAATGTGTATAGCCAGGAACAATAGTGTCGTAATTGGCTTTTGCCTGCTCCATCAACGCAATCTGGAGTTTAGACAACAGCTCTACAAAAATAACGACATGCTTGCGCAAATAGAGATGCATATCTGTCGCCACCTGATCATTGCGACTGCGCCCTGTATGCAGCTTTCCCCCAACAGGACCTATCAACTCTATAAGCTTTTTCTCGATGTTCATATGAATATCTTCATCCGAGACGGAGTAAACCATCTCCTTGCTGCGGATTAATTCCAACACTTGTGCCAAGCCTTGTTGAATCTGCTCTACATCCTCTTGTGGAACGATACCACAACGTCCAAGCATCGTCACATGTGCCAGACTGCCTTGAATATCTTCTTCCGCAAGCTGCTGATCAAATGAAATCGATGCGGTGTACTGCTCCACTAATTCATCTGTCTGTTTCGTAAACCGTCCGCCCCATAGTTTGCTCAATTACCTTCCCCCTAACCGCTATCCACAGCTATACGTTGTCTACCTCTATCACTAGCAACGTTTCCTTCTAAAATCAACCCAATTAAAGTTCCAACTGATCAGATCAGAACACAAGCTTAATTTCGATACGTTCCCCTGTCCTGCGTTCTACTTGGACGCTGACGTTTCAACTGCTGTTGCGTTCTGATCCAGCTTTAATTCCACGCCATGCACACTAACACCGTGTACGCCAGAGGCTACTTTAAGACGTAATGCATTCAAATGGATAAACCCTGTCGCGTCATTCTGATCATAGGCTTGCGATGGATCAGCTTCCATCGTAGCGATGTCAGGGTTATACAAACTAACCGCACTTTGTACCCCTGCACCAATCACGTTTCCTTTATAAAGCTTCAAACGTACAATGCCTGAAACATACTTTTGACTCTCTTGCACAAGTGCTTGGATCGCCAGCCGCTCCGGCGCAAACCAAAAGCCGTTGTAGACGATAGCGCTATACTTGGCAATTAATGAATCACGCAGATGCATGACCTCACGATCCATCGTTAACGATTCCATTTTGCGATGCGCCGTAAACAGAATCGTACCGCCTGGCGTCTCATATACACCGCGGCTTTTCATCCCAACGAAGCGGTTCTCTACCATATCAACACGTCCAATACCGTGTTTGCCCCCGATCGCGTTTAATTGTTCCATGACCTGCAGTGGGCTTAACGTCTCACCATTAATGGCTATGCAGTTTCCCTGTTCAAATGTCAACTCCACATACTCAGCAGCATCAGGCGCATCTTCTGGTGCTACGCTTAGTACAAACATCCCTTTGTTCTCATCCGCACTCGGGTCAAACCAAGGGTCCTCCAGCACGCCGCTCTCAAAGCTAATATGGAGCAAGTTGCGATCCATCGAATAGGGCTTTGCAGCAGATGCCTGTACTGGAATACCATGCTTCTCAGCGTATGCAATCATCTCTGCCCGTCCAGGAAACTGCTCACGGAACGCCTCAGATCGCCAAGGCGCAATCACCTTGATCTCAGGCGCCAATGACGCAGCCGTTAATTCAAAGCGAACTTGGTCGTTGCCTTTGCCTGTCGCACCGTGTGCGATCGCTATCGCACCTTCCGCTTTAGCGATTTCGACCATACGCTTTGCAATCAAAGGCCGCGCGATACTCGTGCCTAACAAATATTGTCCTTCGTACAAGGCACCCGCTTGAAACATCGGATATATAAAGTCGCTTGCGAATTCATCGCGCAAGTCGTCAATGTATACTTTGGAAGCACCAGTAGCAAGCGCCTTCTCCTCTAAACCTTCCAATTCATCTTTTTGTCCGATGTCAGCCGTAAACGCAATAATTTCGGCATCGTACGTTTCTTTTAACCATTTTAAAATGACCGATGTATCCAAACCGCCTGAATAAGCCAACACGATCTTATCTTTTGCCATGTTTTCTCCCCCACTTCTCTCTTCTCCGATCACTTGCAGCGCACAGCTTAACATGATGTCGTCATGTCCTCTTTACTCGTCTAATCACGCATTAGAGAAGCTAACACAGCTTTCTGTGCATGCAGACGATTTTCCGCCTGATCAAACACAATGGAATTGCTTCCATCAATAACACCCTCACTTACTTCCTCACCACGATGTGCAGGCAGACAGTGCATAAACAAATAGTCTGACTTTGCCCACTTCACAAGCTCCTCATCCACCTGAAAATCTCGGAACGCAAGTTCACGCTTCTGCTGCTCAGATTCAAAGCCCATGCTAGCCCATACGTCTGTATACACCACATCAGCGTCCGCTACTGCTTCACGAGGATCATTGGTTAAAGTAATCGTTGAACCATACAACTTGCCCTGCTCCTGCGCTTGTTTCACTACGTCAGCATCTGGCGCATAATTGTTAGGCGTAGCAACCGTAATATTTATACCGAACTTCGACGCTCCCATAATAAGCGAATGCGCCATATTGTTGCCGTCCCCGACATAAGCCACCTTTAATCCTTCTAGCTTGCCTTTTTTCTCGTAAATGGTCATATAATCAGCGAGCGCCTGACAAGGATGATTCAGATCCGATAATCCATTGATGACAGGTATCGTTGCTGCGCGTGCCAAGTCGATGACCGTGCGGTGCGCAAAGGTACGAATCATAATGCCGTCTACATAACGAGACAGCGTCTGCGCCGTGTCGTATATCGTCTCTCCACGTCCGATCTGAATGTCATTTTTGCTCAGAAATAAGGCAGTGCCGCCCAACTGAAACATACCAACTTCAAAAGACACACGTGTGCGGGTTGAAGACTTCTCAAAGATCATTGCAAGTGATTTCCCTCTTAATGCCTGCTCTGGATCTCCTGCTTTCTGCTTGCGCTTCAACTCAATTCCGTAATGCATAAGCGCGTATAATTCCTCTTGCGTATAATCTGCTAGCGCGACAAAGTCACGCCCTCTCATATCCAATTGTGTATTCGTCATGTAGACCGCCCCCTCCATGTTTGAATGTTTGCTCTATTGTTCAATGGACGCGTCCATTACGATTCGTATCGTCTTATCGATCAATTAACATGCAGCAGTCCCATTCGATAAATCAATAAACGACAAATAAATGAATAGATAAATAGATCATTAAATTAACGAATGGGCTACCGCATGTAATCCTGTAATAAGTCGTTAGAAGCTTCGCTCGCCAAAGCCCTGCTATTCAGGAGGCGAATGCTTGCTGCATCCGACTATGCGGTCACCGAAGCTGCCTGTAAAATAGGCTGAAGTATACGGATTGCTTCCTCAATCTCTTCTTTGGTGACAAGCAAGTTCGGCAGCAGACGAATGACGTTAGGTCCTGCCGACACAAACAGCAAGCCTGCTTGTTGAGCTTCTGCCAACATCCCTTGTACAGGAATGTTGCATTCAATACCGATCAACAGCCCCATACCACGAATCTCTTTGACAACTGGCAAGGAGCCAATTTTATCGTGCAGTTGCGCCATCAGATACGTTCCCGTATCAGCTACGCGAGCTGCTATTTGCTCGCTAATATGTGTTTCGAGCGTTCCGATTACAGCAGACATCGACAATGGTGTGCCACCAAAGGTGGAAGCGTGGCTTCCTGGTCCAAAGGCATCTCGCAAATATCCCTTTGCAAGCATTGCACCTACAGGGAAGCCGCTACCCAATCCTTTTGCCAACGTGAAGATGTCAGGCTGAAGGCCATAATGCTCGTGTGCGAACATCTTTCCTGTCCGCCCCATCCCTGTCTGCACTTCATCAATGATCAGCAGCAGACCAAGCTCCTTGCACAGCGCATCAACCGCTGCTGCAAATTCAGGCTGCAGCAAGTTAACTCCGCCCTCCGCTTGGACAATTTCCAGCATAATAGCCCCTGTCTGATCACTAATTGCGTCTCGAAGCGCTTCAATATCATTGAAAGGCGCATATTTAAAGCCCTCAGGCAATGGCGCATATCCATCCTTTACCTTATCCTGTCCAGTTGCCGTCAACGTTGCCAGTGTCCGACCATGAAACGATTGATGAAACGTAATAATCTCATATCGTCCAGTGCCGGCTATGTTTTGTTGATAACGACGAGCTAGCTTGATCGCCGCTTCATTGGCCTCTGCGCCGCTATTGCAAAAAAATACAGCATCCGCACAGCTATGCTTCACCAGCAATGCCGCAGCCTCTTCCTGCTGAGGAATATGAAACAAATTCGATACATGCCACAACGTATCCAGTTGTGCTACGATCTTGGCCTTTACTTGCGCGGGTACATGCCCAAGATTGGTTACAGCCAAACCGCTCATAAAGTCCAAATAACATTTTCCAGCGTCATCCCACAAACGGCTGCCCTCACCCTTGACCAAGGCGATCGGATAACGGGCATATGTCGGAAACAACGCACTTGTTTCGGCTGCTGAATCGTTTATTGAAGTTGACATTGTTATTCATCTCCATTCATCATCTATCATCGCTATACTTGGCGGTCTTACATCTTTTTAGCCTCACATCACGTACATCAGCTCTTGCGTTTGAAATGGATTCACTTCAACTCATCTTGGCGAGCTCGCCGTATGTACGGTTGCGCGTACTATTCGAGTACCAAGTGCTTCCCCCGCTGCAAGCCGCTTCAACACATTCGGCTCAGAACCTTGTGCAATCACAACCTCCGCTACACCACCGTCCAAACACTTCATTGCAGCTCTTACCTTTGGAATCATGCCTCCGTAAATGTCACCGCCTGCAATCATAGCTTCAATCTGTTCCGTTGACACTACAGGCAGAACGATCTTCTCTCCCTCTACAACCTTCATAATTCCAGGCACGTCTGTAATAACTAGCAGTCGCTCTACTCCCAAGTGAGCTGCTACTGCGCCTGCCGCCGTATCTGCGTTAATGTTGTAACGCTGACCCGCTCCATCTATGCCAATCGGAGCGATGACAGGCATATACCCCATGTTGAGCACACCTTCGATCAAATTGGCATCTATCCCAACAACATCTCCGACAAATCCAATCTCATCCGCTTGAGCCACAGGCTGCGCCGTAATGAGCTGTCCATCCGTCCCCGACAATCCGATAGCAGAGGCACCGACACGATGAAGCCGACGCACAATCTGTTTATTCATGCCGCCTGCGAGTACCATTTCAACGACGTCCAGCACTTCTTCGCTTGTCTTGCGAAGTCCGTTGACGAACTCCGTTTCGATACCAAGCTTTTGCAGCGTCTCCGAAATGGCCGGCCCGCCGCCGTGTACAATAATCGGCACCGTTCCTGCAAGCTGTATGTCCCGCAACTGCTCATAAAAAGCGTCCGGCAAATCAGCCAACGTGCTCCCACCGCATTTCATAACAAATCGTGTTGCATTCATCCGGTTCTCCTCCTACTCTAGTCAAGCTTTTCTTTTCAACAAAGGGATTCACTAGGGTAGACCCCGCTCGCTTCCACACGTCATCCATTCGAATTTAGTTTAATCCCACAAACTTGTGCGATCTCCTTTATATATATCAATTGCTTTTGCTCTAGGTCCGATAAGCTGCATTAATGCGCACATAATCGTAAGTCAGGTCACAGCCCCATGCTGTAGCTTTTCCTTCATCCATATGGAGGTTAACAGTGAAAACAATCGTTTCCTCCTTTAAATATTCAAGTGCTGCGTCTTCATCAAACTTCACTGGTGTAGATTCAAGCAACACCGGGATGGAACCCAAATAAATATCAACCGCATCCGTTCTTACCTGCTCACCTGAATAACCGACTGCGGCAATTACACGTCCCCAGTTCGCATCAGCGCCAAATACAGCAGATTTCACGAGGCTTGAGCCTACAACGGACTTGGCAATTTTCTTTGCCGCGTCATCAGAGGCGGCTCCCTTTATCCGTACCTCAATTAGCTTGGTCGCCCCTTCTCCGTCACGAGCGATTGCCTTCGCCAGCACCGTGCAAACGTATTGAAATGCGGCTTGAAACGCAGGCCACGCCTCGTGCTGCTCTGTTAACGCTTCATGAGCGGCATAGCCGCTTGCCATAGCGAGCAGCATATCATTAGTGCTTGTATCTCCGTCAACCGTAATCATGTTAAATGTATCGTTAGTGGTTTGCTTGAGCAGCTTGTGCAGCACTTCGGGCTCGATGTTCGCATCCGTTGTCACAAATCCAAGCATCGTTGCCATGTTCGGATGAATCATACCGGACCCTTTAGCTGTGCCAGCAATCGTAACCACTTCACCGTTTATTCGAAGTTGAACGCAAGCTTCCTTCTTGACGAGATCGGTCGTCAGTATAGCCTGACTGAACTGTTCAGCTCCGTCTCGCGCTGCTGTTAACAGATCCTTAATGGAGGCAATGCCCGTCTCCACACAATCCATTTTTAAGTTCTCGCCAATTACCCCTGTCGAGGCTACCGCTACATAATGAGGATCGACGCCAATCTGCTCAGCCATAGCACTGCGCATCCGGTAAGCATCCGCCTCGCCTTGCTTGCCCGTGCACGCATTGGCATTGCCGCTGTTTACAATGACTGCACGCAGCTTGCCTGTCTCAGCCAGGCTTGCGCGAGTAACTCCAAGCGGCGCAGCTTGGAAGGCATTCGTCGTGTACACTGCGGCTGCGGCAGCAGGCACATCACAGACGATGGCCCCAATGTCATTACGAGACGTCTTCTTTAAGCCGCAATGAAGCCCGCCCGCACGGAAACCTGCTGGAGTGGTCACTGAACCGTCAATAATTTGATACGGCAAACTGTCTATATCCTCTTCCAGTTCTGTAGTCAAATAACTGGACGTTGTAGTTTGAATCGTCATCAGGCATCCCTCGCCTTTCAATTTTAAATCAGACTCTATTAAAATGAGCTATTTATGGATATACTGGAGTAAAGTACAAGCCTGTCGTTTCATTCCAACCCATCAGCAAGTTCAAGTTCTGGATCGCTTGACCAGCTGCGCCTTTTACCACATTATCAATGACTGACACTATCGTCACACGTTGTGTCCGCTCGTCTACCGCAAAGCCGATGTCACAGAAATTAGAGCCGTACACTTCCTTAGTTGCAGGCCACTGGCCAGTAGGACGAACTCTTACAAACGAACGCCCCTCATACAGTTCACTATACAACTGGACAAAATCACAATTCGTATATCTACCATTCAGCTTGGCATACATCGTACACATAATGCCGCGTGTCATAGGTGTCAAATGCGGTGTAAAGGTAACCGTTACAGGCTTGCCGTAAATATTCGTCAGCACCTGCTCGATTTCTGGTGTATGCTGATGCGAATTTATTTTGTAAGCTTTAAAGTTCTCATTTATTTCGGAGTAGTGCACCGTTAGACTTGTGCCTCTACCTGCACCGGATATTCCTGATTTGGCATCGATGATAATCGAATCCGACTCTAGCCAATTGGCTTGCAGCGCCGGTGTCAAGCCGAGCAATGCCGCTGTTGCATAACAGCCTGGATTGGAAATGAAGGATTTGCCGCGGACCTCTTCACCGTACCACTCGCACAGTCCGTATACCGCTTGCTCCAACGCATCAGCATCTACAGCCTCATGCTTATACCATTTCTCGTAATCCGCACTATTTTTAAGACGAAAGTCGCCCGACAAGTCAATGACTTTTAGGCCTGCTTGCAGCAGTTGGGGCACTAGCTTGGCACTTACGCCTGTAGGTGTTGCTGTAAAGACAACATCTGCCTTCTGCCTCATAAGTTCTATATCAACGCCATCCAACGTATTACACATGATCTGATTCAAATGCGGATAACCATCTGCTAAAGCCGTTCCAGAGCTTGAGGCCGATATGACAGACGTGATCTCCACGAAGGGATGATGCAGCAGAAAGCGTATTAATTCGACGCCGCCATACCCGGTTGATCCAACAATAGCAACCTTTAAACGTGCTTGTGACATGTAACCTAATCTCCTTCACGATCAAATAAAAGACTAATATCCACTAACGTCCGCTCCATCTATAGGCAACCGTTACCTGATGAATAAATATGTATCATTATACGACTCTATTTATAATAATACAACACCTTTACTAAAAAAATATCCGCACTACTGCTTTATAAAAAGCAGCAATGCGGATATTCGTCGTGTGTTACCATTATTCATAATTTTATGCATAAGCTTGTATAACCAAATTGCATAAGCGGTGTTAGTACCACCCCACACAGCGTTTTAAGGGCTGAGAGATGATGGTGGGAAGCCGTTCATGTTAAAGGTGTAACGTTGCAAAATAGTAAGCTCCAAGCCCATCATAGCCGATATCGTCTATATTCAACTTGTTAACTCGTTAAGAATGAATTTTGAATCCCTCACCTAGCACTTCGTTCGTATCACTAATAATTACAAAAGCATGAGAGTCCACTGCCCGGACGATGTTTTTAAGTTTAACAATCTCGGTTTGCCCAACTACGACCATTAACACGAGACGACTGTCGCCCGTATATCCACCTTCACCATGAAGCTTAGTGAGACCACGATCCAGATCATTCAGCACGGCTTCACACATCTCCTCCGTCTTCTCCGTAATAATAAAGGCGACTTTTGTATAACCAAATCCGATCTGCACAACGTCTAATGTTTTACTCATAACAAACAAACCAATTAGGGCATACATCGCATCTTCAAATGATAACAGCACACCGGCAAGCAAGATGACGATGCCATCACAGATCGCAACAGCCAATGGAAGGCCAATCCCAAGAAATGTATGAATCAATTGAGCGGTAATGGCATTACCACCTGTAGAGCCTCTGCCCCGAAAGACGATGCCAAGTCCAAGTCCAATACCGATACCGCCAAATATAGCAGCAAGCAGTGGATTATGCGTACCAGCAGGAAGGCCAGACGTAAGGTATACAAAGGATGGCAGCGCAATAGAACCAACTAATGTGCGGACGCCGTATCGTTTGCCTAATAGCACAACTCCCAGTATAAATAACGGTATATTAAATGCATATTGGGTAATCGCAGGTCGCCAGCCCAGCACGTCCTTCAAAACGATAGAAAGACCCGAAATCCCCCCGGAAGCAATTTTGTTTGGAAGCTGAAGCATGTTAAACGTAATCGCCATAATAAAGGCACCAAGCAGTATGAGGGCATATTCCAGCACAGTTCGTGCCGGATGGCTAGCTGGCAGCAACGGGCCGCGCCGCGGCTTTTTGGTAAGGGATGGGGATGACATATAATCTCTCCTTTTCAGTTCTCACTCACATCAGTATGGTTATATATTAGGAAAATAGTTTTGCAAAATAACATATCTGAACACGTCACTCTTTCTCCCTCTATAAATAAGGGCTGCGCAGTCAGCTGATCGTGCTCCTGTTGATACGCGGGTAAAGTTCCCGCAGCTGCCCCTTAGTATACGCAATGCCTGCATGCACATACTCTGTTCAGGCACAGCGTTCAAGTACAGCAAAAAACCTGCCCCGACAACGTCGGCGCAGGTTCATCATTCAATCCCCATATTTATTGTTCTGCAGGTTGTTGAATGCGCGATCTTAAGTACGATTCAATGAACTCATCGAGGTCCCCGTCCATGACGGCACCGACGTTGCCGGTTTCCACCGACGTGCGGTGGTCTTTGACCATACTATATGGATGGAATACGTAGGAACGAATCTGACTGCCCCATGCGATTTCCATCTGCTCACCACGAATTTCCGCCAAATGCTTGGCTTGTTCTTCAATCTTCTTCTCTACGAGCTTGGATCGAAGCAACGTCATCGCCCGTTCACGGTTTTTGATCTGGGAGCGCTCTGTTTGACACGTCACAACTACTCCACTTGGGAGATGGGTAATCCGGACGGCGGAATCCGTCGTATTAATATGCTGACCACCCGCACCGCTCGCACGGTACGTATCAATCTTCAAGTCCTCCGTTCTGATCTCAACAGCGCTGTCGTCATTAATCTCCGGTACGACATCACAAGATACAAATGAAGTATGCCGGCGGCCAGATGAGTCAAAAGGCGAGATGCGCACTAAGCGGTGCACGCCCTTCTCTGCCTTAAGATAACCATAGGCGTTATAGCCCTTAATTAATAAGGTAACACTCTTAATGCCCGCTTCATCACCTGGTAAATAGTCAAGTACTTCAACCTTAAAGCCGCGCTTCTCAGCCCATCGTGTATACATACGCAGCAGCATCTGGCCCCAGTCTTGAGATTCCGTACCACCAGCTCCCGGGTGCAGCTCCAAAATTGCATTATATTTATCGTATTCTTCACTAAGGAGCAGTTGGAGTTCAAACTTCTCTACCTTGGCAAACAATTGCTTAATACTTTCCTCTATTTCACTGACCAGACTCTCATCGTCCTCTTCCTCTGCCAGTTCCATCATCATTTCGATATCTTCTTGCTCTTGAAACAGAACTTGATACTGATCTACACTGCCTTTAACAGCATTCATTTCAGATATGAACGCCTGAGCACGCTCATTATCATCCCAGAAGTCCGGCGCAGCCATCTTCACTTCAAAATCTGCAATGAGTTCGAGCTTAAGGTCTAAGTCAAAGAGACCCCCTAAGATTTAATAATTTAGCTGCGAGCTCACGCAGCTGATGTCGAACGCTTGCATCGATCATCGTCAGTCACCTCTATTATCCATGATGATTAGCCTTTACCCGAGATGACCGATTCCTCTGGCTGTACCGGATAAAGGCGAATAGCACTGAACAACGGGCGCCGATACGGGCGCCCGTTGCTCTATCGTATGCACGGCACACGCACTATGCGTTGACACGTGCCTAGAGCACGTGTACGGACGCAATTACTACTTGCCGTGGCATTGCTTATACTTCTTGCCGCTGCCGCATGGACAAGGATCGTTACGGCCGATCGTGTCGTCCTTCGTCACCGGACGTTTCACAGCAGGCTCTGCGTTAGTCGACATCTTGCTCTCCTCGACAACTGCCTGACGCTCCACGTTTTGTTCCACTTGCGCTTTCATGATGTAAGTGGATACCTCTTCCTGAATAGATGCGATCATGCTGTTAAACATCTCATATCCTTCGAATTGGTATTCACGCAGCGGATCAGTACCACCGTAAGCACGAAGGTGAATACCTTGGCGAAGGTGATCCATCGCATCGATATGATCCATCCACTTGGAGTCTACAGCACGCAATACGATAACTTTCTCGAATTCGCGCACGAGCTCTTCGCCCATCGCTTGCTCGCGTTCAATATATTTATCCATTACTTTGTTAAATAAGAACTCTTTAAGCTCTTCTTGCTCTTTACCCCACAGATCATCTCTTGTCAGCGAACCCTCTTCTAGGAAGTGACGGTGCATATAAGTAAGAACCTCTTCATATTCCCAGTTCTCTGGCACTTCTTCTTCGCTGCAATGAGCATCTACAACCCGGTCAATACAAGGCTTCAGCATATCCATAACGATTTGGCGGATGTTATCAGACTCCAACACCTCGCGACGCTGGCGATAAATAATCTCGCGCTGTTGATTCATCACGTCGTCATATTGAAGAACGACTTTACGCAAATCAAAGTTGTTGCCCTCAACACGTTTCTGAGCCGATTCTACTGCACGTGTGATCAGCTTGGATTCGATTGGAGAATCCTCATCAAATCCAAGGCGCTCCATCATGCCCAGCACGTTGTCAGCTCCGAAACGGCGCATCAATTCATCTTCCAGTGATAAATAGAACTGGGAGGACCCTGGGTCGCCCTGACGGCCTGCACGACCGCGGAGCTGGTTATCAATACGGCGGCTCTCATGGCGCTCCGTACCGATAATATGAAGACCACCTACTGAAGGCACGCCTTCTCCAAGCAGAATGTCCGTACCACGGCCCGCCATGTTGGTAGCGATCGTGACGGAGCCTGGTTGGCCTGCACGCGAAATAATTTCTGCTTCCTCCGCGTGGAACTTGGCATTAAGCACTTTATGTTGGATGCCTTTCTTGTGCAGCATATCCGAAAGGCGCTCTGAATTCTCAATAGATACTGTACCTACAAGAATCGGCTGATTGTTCTTGTGACGCTCTACGATCTCTTCGACCGCAGCGCGGAACTTGCCATTTACCGTCTTATAAACGACGTCCGGCATATCTTTACGCTGATTCGGCTTGTTGGTCGGAATTTGCAGCACTTCAAGACCATAAATGCTCTTGAACTCTTCTTCCTCAGTCTTAGCTGTACCGGTCATACCAGCCAGCTTGCGATACATACGGAAGTAGTTCTGGAAAGTGATCGTTGCGAGAGTCATACTCTCGTTCTGAACTTCCAATCCTTCCTTCGCTTCGATGGCCTGATGCAAACCATCGCTATAACGACGGCCAGCCATCATGCGGCCTGTAAATTCGTCGACGATTACAACTTCACCGTCATTAACGACATAATCTACGTCTAATCGCATAATAATATGCGCACGCAAAGCTTGCTGAATATGATGGTTCAGCGTAACGTTCTTAACGTCAAACAAATTCTCTACGTTAAATGCCTTCTCGGCCTTCGCCACACCCGCTTCGGACAAGGCTACTTGGCGAGTCTTCACGTCTACCGTGTAGTCCTCTTCGCTCAAACGGCTAATAAAGCGGTCTGCGGAAAAGTACATATCAGTTGATTTAGCGGCTTGACCGGAAATAATTAACGGCGTACGCGCTTCGTCAACGAGAATGGAGTCCACTTCATCGATAATTGCATAAGACAGGGGGCGTTGTACCATTTGTTCTTTATATAGAACCATGTTGTCACGCAAATAATCAAAACCAAACTCATTGTTTGTACCATATGTGATGTCTGCCGCATAAGCTTCTTGCTTCATGTCTGGGTCCATGCCATTCAAGTTCAGACCAACAGTCATACCCAAGAAATTGTAGATTTGCCCCATCTCTTCACTGTCACGTGTCGCCAAATAATCATTGACTGTCACCACGTGAACACCTTTGCCTGCAAGCGCATTTAAATAGACCGACAGGGTTCCAACAAGCGTCTTACCTTCCCCGGTCTTCATCTCTGCAATCTTGCCTTCGTGAAGCACCATACCCCCAAGCAACTGAACATCATAATGACGCTTTCCAAGCACACGCTTTGATGTTTCGCGCACAGTCGCAAATGCTTCTGGCAGCAATTGTTCCAGCGTATCGCCCTTCTCCAGACGAGCACGGAATTCATCCGTCTTGGCGCGAAGCTGTTCATCCGAAAGCTTCTCGAAATCCGGCTCCATGCCGTTGATAACCTCTACTGTTTTCATTAAACGCTTCACTTCGCGTTCGTTGGTATCACCGAAAATTTTCTTTACAAGTCCTAGCATGGTTAACCCCTTTCATGCAAATCAGATCATTTATGGTCTATAGCCACATCTTGCTCGTGCGGTCTTCAGAAAAGAACCTGTCCGTTGACTCGTTTTGCAATAAATTGTAACAGTTTCAAAGAGGAGTCGCAACCGTTATGGTCACTATCCTCCGTATATACAGCTATCTATACTCTATTATACGTTAAAAGAGCCTATTCCGTTGTGGAAATAGGCTCAGTTCATTACTGGTATGATATGCAGGCTCTGTTAGAGGTTAACTAATAAGGAAACATCTTGTTCCTATTATCCTCGTTCAGCAGCAGGCTGCATTGTGCTTAGCCCTGTTCAATGAGTCCATATCGTCCGTCATCCCGACGATAGACAACATTGACTTCTTTCGTGTCCGCATTCGAGAATACGAAGAAGCTGTGTCCAATCATATTCATCTGGAGGATCGCTTCTTCCACATCCATTGGCTTCAACGTAAAGCGCTTGGTCCGCACCAGCTCAAGCATGTCCTCTTCCTCATGAGCTACTGACGGCTCTTCTCTGAATAACAGATTCAAGCTATCGTCACGCTGACGGAACTTGCGGTTCACCTTGGTCTTATGCTTGCGGATCTGACGTTCTAACTTATCGACGACCGCATCAATCGATGCATACATGTCCTTGCTGCGGTGCTCCGCTCGCAAGAGCAAGCCTGGCATTGGAATCGTGACTTCTACGTTATGCAAATCGCGGGTTACACTTAAAGTTACACTTACGTCAGAAGCGGGTGCTTCAAAATAGCGTTCAAGTCGGCTGAGTTTCTTCTCCACATATTCGCGAAGAGCTTCGGTTACTTCAATCTGTTGACCTCGAATGCTGTAATTCATAGTGCACTCCTCCTTTGCTTACCTTCATTATAACATAGGCAAAGGGTCGAATTCAAAATAACGTTTACAATTCATCGACACTTGCGTACACATTATTACCTATATAATGTACTTTTGAAACGAAGTCGAAAGTGTTAAAAAATGACTGGTTGTAAACTACGCTGTAACATACGCAATACAGCTCACATAGACTGTATACTGTACATGCGTCAGCGCATTTTAGAATCGCTTTAGCTTTAAGCAGATTCAAACACTAAAAAAACCCTCTGACGAATCAGAGGGTTTAAATTAGCTAATCGAATCATATATAATTCGGCAATCGCCGTTATAATTACAATTTGATTACGTTAGCTGCTTGTGGACCGCGTGCGCCTTCCACGATATCGAATTCTACAGATTGGCCTTCTTCCAAAGTCTTGAAGCCATCAGTTTGGATAGCGGAGAAGTGAACGAATACGTCGTTTCCTTCTGCAGTTTCGATAAAGCCGTAACCTTTCTCTGCGTTAAACCATTTCACTTTACCTTGCATCTTAAAATCATCCCTTCATCTTCAAATCCGTAGGTAAATGTACCCTACAAATCGACTATATCACCGGGTGGAAGCGGTGTCAATGAGATTATTGGAAAATATTTAAATGGGCAATGTAGATCTAAATATCAATTCCATGTGTGCGCGCACTTTGATTTCCATAAGCATAATTAAGCGAATAATACCTCTAGTCACTACTTTTATTAAAATTCACATGGAAATATTTCGCTTTTTTAAATCACAGATATTATATAAGTTTACGGCTGCTCTCAGATATCATTCATCTGTCAGCAGCCATAAACTAAAAACTATATACCCAAAGTATAATAGATACCCTCGTATCGTTCTATTTCTGAAACATACTATAGATTTTTAACCCATTCCGAAGCTGGCTTCATACTCTTAAGTTTCTCTAAATAAGTTGTGGTTTCTAAGCGATTTCCGCTTTTAAGGCTCCCCTCATACAAACGATACCAGATATTAAATGAAGGTTTGATTTCTGAGCATTTTTTGTAGTAATAAATAAACTCTGGATCTTTAATAAATTCCAACGCTCTAGCAGCTGTTTCAAAAATTTTAGCATTCATTATACTTGATTGGCCCTCAACAAGCACATTTAAGACAACATCATAGAACTCAAATTCCGTAAGTTTTTGCCCAAGCAACAGTTTTATCGCCGGGTCTTGAACGTTAGGGCCACCAAAATAATCAATAATATTATATTCCTGCAAATGAAAGAGGTCTTGTAATAAATCTGCAAGGTAAGTGTAGAAAGCGGATGACAAGTTTGTTTCCTTTACTTCCTCACCAGCAATCATCTTCCTTAATATTTTTACCTCTTTAGCATTAAGGTTAATTTGATCGGCTACCTGATCAAAATATAAACCGTTCTGAAGAACAAATGATTGCAACAGCATATCTTTTGTATTTCCAACAGAGTGTTCCAACTCACACTTAGCTGCCTCTTCGTATTTTTTATCCAAAAGAAGAATAAATCGTTGCAAGCTATTAGGTACATTGATTTTAAACTCTTTAATATAAGATAAAAGTAATGGATGTCTAAGCTGATACAGTACCAGCAAGAGCATCTCGAAATCAGCGCTGGTATTAATAGACCATACTTGCTTTAAAATCTCATAAATTTGCTGCCTATCCCCACCTGGATATATGTTCAAAAAAACTTTTAACGTCGGGAAGCTATTATGACTCCCTCTTAATGCTTCAATAGCATGAGTCAGTGCCTCATCTCTGCGGCCCTCTTTAAAATATAATTCTGCTAATTGGGCATGCGCCAGGTAGGTTCCCACACCCTCTTGGGAATTATGATATACTTCCGGTGCTTCACCCAACTGTAGACATTTCTTGTAACAAGATTCCGCATCTCTGTAATACTCCATACAATCATATACAAAACCTTTAAAGTAATGCAAATCTGTATAATCGGAATACAGCGCAATGCTATCGTTGAATACAGCAAGTGCCTCTTCATACCTTTTAAGCTTCATCAAGCATTGTCCTAAATATACAAGGAGCTTTGGAGTAAATGTATAATTGCTACCTGCAGCAAACGACTTCTTGAATGCATCGATTGCAGCCAAAAAATCCTCTTCTATTTTAAGCTGTACCCCAAGATTATATAAGTTAAATGCATTAGGATTTAATTTAGCTTCTTTTTTTATAATTTGCATATTTCTTTTATTTTTATTTTTTTTATCAATTACCGCTTGCTTATATCCATCATGATGAATAAGTGCTTGCAGCGAACCGCGCTTTAGCTGCATATCTTTAATTTCGATATGTTCATGTAAAGCGCCTGTATATTTTAAATCTGCTAAATTACGAAATAATCGAATGGATGAATGTACTTCGTTAAATCCTGACCCCAGATCATTTCTAATTCTTAAAATGTAATAATCACAGTCTAAAGGCTCACATAAAACAGATTTCGTTTCCTGATCCAAATATTCATCTGCATCGAGTTGTAAGATAAACTGCCCTGTGGCAAAAGACAACGCATAGTTACGAGCATCACCAAAATGATTGTTCCAAGTATAATGTTGAGCCTCAATTCCACGCTCTTTCAAAATCTCTAGAGTGCGGTCAGTAGACCCTGTATCTACTACAACAATCTCATCTACAACATTTATAACACTGTCCAAACATCTTCCCAAGGTGACCTCTTCATTTTTAACGATCATACATAACGAAATTTTTGGTGCACACATATGCCAGTCTCCTTTGGTCATGTTGTTTAGCCTGAAGAATGCAATCTTTCCATCGCTGGTTTAAAACCATAATCTAAGCTTCGTTTATAGTAAACAGATGCTTGATCCTTCTGTCCAATAAGTTCGTAGTACACACCCAGATTATATAAAGCCTTAAATGTACCTACACCTTCATGGGTCTCATACTGTGTATTTACAACCTCACCCATAGCTACGCATTTCTCAAACAAAATTGGGACCAAGGCTAACTGAGCCAGATCCAAATTATCTACTATTGCCCGTCCCTTCATAAAGTATAGGTCGGTAAAATCCATATATAAAGCAATACCAGTATCAACCATTGATACAAATTCTTTATATCTCTTCAAGTGAAGTAACGTATGGCATAATGAGTGAATAATGTTAGGCAAACAATAGTGTTCTTGCAACAAAGCGAGTTGATAAGCCTGTTGTAGATAGCGTTCTGCGCTATCGTACTCTTTTTGTATAGTATAGGTTTTACCTAATTGATATAAAATGTATGGATTATCCTCATGTATGGAGGCTTCTCTTCTAAGTAAATTTATGTTTCTATTCACCTTTTGTTTATCCGCAATAACTTCTGGCAGATAGCCATGGTGAATCAATTCAATATTTGATTCTACACTTCTCGGGGTAGAACTCTCTTCATAAAGCTGCTCGTGTATACGTCCCGCGTATTTAAACATACCTGTATTGGGAAACATCCTGGTAATATAACTGATTGAAATACTATTATTTTCTGTATAATTCCTTACTTTCACCCGTGCAGTTAGATTTTTATCACGATGTAAAAGGCTTGCAGTGTCGTAAAGGGCTCCAATTGTGTGCTCATTTAATTCTTCATCAGCATCGATCATGAAAATAATCGGTCTGCTCGCTTGTTTAATAGCAGCATTTCGAGCTGCACTAAAATCATCTTCCCACAGTATTGATGTTATATGGGCACCTAACTCCAAAGCGATCGAAGTGGTGGCATCCGTTGAACCTGTATCCACTACAACAATTTCTTCCACATATGGGAGAAGAGACTGAATACTTTTTTTTATAAAATTCTCTTCATTTTTCACAATCATACAAGCAGAAATTAATGATTTCATGATCCACGTCCTTCTTATAAAAGATACGGCGCCTAGTACACTAGACACCGTATCCATTCCTCGCATATTAGGAGAAAGTATATCCTCCAGCAACGATTCCTTCCTGACCGTCTGGATTAACTACTTTAACATCAACAGGTCCTTTAACAGGTGAAGCCGGAGTTCTAACTTTTAACTGTGTTGGACTCACATACACAGTAATTGCCTTTACTCCTCCAAAGTACACTACTGCACCGCTCACGTAATTAGATCCATTAATGTAGAAAATATGTCCTCCAGATGCCGATCCGCTTGTCGCTGTTAATTCTGCAATGACAGGAGCCGGCTTAGGTGGAACAGGCTTAAAGGTAAATCCATTAGGTAAGGATACCACTTGTCCACTACCAGCAACCAGTTTCAACTCAACACTTTCAGGTTTCGCCCACTTCGGAGTTCTAACTTTTAGTTGAGTACTATCGATAAAGGTTGTTGTTGCAGCTACATCATTAAAGAATGCAATTGTTCCAGCATCAAAGTTCTCACCTTTAATAACAATAACGATAGATTCATTAAACACACTAGAATCAGGTGTTATAGATGCTACTGTTGGTGCTGGTGGAAGCTCATATGTGAAGCCAGCTGTCAATGTAGCAGACTGTCCATCTGGATTAGTTACAGTGACATCCACACTTCCAGGAGTAGGCCACGCCAATGTACGAATACGCAGTTGAGAATCGCTAAGGAATACAGTTGTTACTGATTTCCCACCCATTGATACGACTGCACCATCTACAAACTTAGCACCATTTACGGTGGCCACTTGACCTCCAGCCATCAATCCCTTATCAGGTGATACGGAAGTGACTTCAGGTTTTGGTGGTGGTGGTGGTGTAATGTAAGAGAATGCTTGAGGCAACTCACCCCACTGATCGTCCGGGTTTTTGACTTTTATATCAACTTTCTCTGCTTGCGGCCAGTTCGGCATGCGAACCTTGAGCTGCTCCGTGCTTATAAATACAGTTGTAGCTTCTTTATCTCCTACAAACACTTTCGAAGTATCTTTAAATCCTTTACCATTTACGAAAGTGATTTGACCACCCGCAATCAATCCTTCATTAGGTGTAATGTCAGAAATGGTTGGAGCTGGATCTTTCTCAGGCTCTTTATACGTATAGGCATTGTCAAGTTTCCCTACTTGATCGAACGCATCCGCTACGGAAATACTAACACTTTCAGCTTTTCCCCAAGCAGGAGCCTTATAGCGTAATTCCGTATTTGACACAAATGTGAATGTAACTGCTGTATCGTTAATGAATAACTTAGAAGTACTTAAGAAATTGGTTCCTTTAACTGTCACTACGTTTCCACCCGATATTAAACCATTGTCAGGTGATACTTGATTTACGGTAGGTGCTGGTGGTGCTAGGAACTCATAACCTTGATCAACCACTACAGATTGTCCATCTGGGTTGACAAACTTGACATCCACTTTTCCCGGTTTAGCCGTAGCTGGAACCCTAACTCTGATTTGTTTATCACTTAAATATGCAGTAACGGTAACTTGTTGCGTTCCCAAATAGAGCTTAAAGCCTTCTTTGAAATTTTCTCCGTTAATATACACTAAGTTTCCACCAGCCACAGGGCCAGAAGCGGGTTCAATACTAACAACCTTAGGTCCTGGAGGTGGTGGTGGTGCAATAAATGTATATGCTTGTTTTAGGGTGCTAGTTTGACCATCAGCACTCAATACCGTCACATCAACAGTTTCTTCTGCTGCCCATTTTGGTGTTTTGATTTTAATAGTATCTGCGGTAACGGACGATACAGTTACATTCGTACTATTAAACATTACCTTTAATCCAGTAGCAAAGTTTTTACCTGTTAGTGTAACCACTTCTGCCCCAAGTGTAGAACCCTTATCAGGTGTAATTGTTAACAACTCTGGAGCAGGTGCTTTCAAATATTTGAAAGCATTTTGCTGAACAGCCTCTTTGCTATCAGGATTTACAACTTTCAAGCTTACTGAGCTGTCAGTAGTCCAAGCAGGGGTTCTAAAACGAATCGTAGTAGAGTCCACAACTGTTACTACGGAAATTAACTTATCTTCAAAATAAAGCTTCGCGCCATCTTTGAAGTATTTTCCTTTAACGGTGACCAACGTTCCGCCTTCGATTGGACCCTCCACTGGAGTCACAGACTCGATAGCTGGAGCTGGATTCTCATAAGTAAATCCTTTGACTGCTACATACTCAAGCAGGTTGGAGTTTACTACTTTAACATCAACAACCTCTGCAGCCGTCCAAACCGGAGTAACTAGACGAAGCTCAGCTGATGATACATACTCTACAGTCACTTCTTTGTTTTTGAAGAACACTTTTGTTGTCGGCTCGAAATGAGATCCCGTTATTTTAACTTGGTCTCCCCCCAAAGTCGAACCTACAGCTGGGGTAATGGATGCAATCTTAGGACCTTCAATGTACGTATATGCATCTGCCATACTTGTAGTCTTACCATCTGGATTTGTGACACTGACAGCAACTGCACCGCTATTTTTACCTACTGGAGCTGTTACCTTAATTTCTTTAGCTGTGATAGACTTAACAGTCGCAGCATTTTCACCGAACTTAATTACAGCTCCATCCATGAAGTAGTCACCTTTAATAACTACCTCATTTCCTCCTTCAATCGGTCCTTGTGTTGGAGTAACGGATGTAATTACAGGCTGTGCATGGTAAAGATATGATGCTTTAGCTTGTTGTCCATCATCATTTGTTACAACTAATGAAATTTCACCTGGTGCACCTGGAGGTGCTACTACAATCAACTTCTCAGGACTTACATAATTAACAGAGAGTGCGGGCTTATTCCCAAATAGCACGCTAGGCTGAGTCCGGAAGAATTTACCGTTTATCTCAACATTCTCTCCTCCCGCAACATCACCATTATTCTTAATAACGGAAGTAATGACAGGTGCTGGATACGCTACTTTAATGGTAGGTTGTACAACTTCAAATGCTTGTCGAATACCCAAATAATCTTTATAGTTAACCTTAATCGCCTCGTTACCTACAGGCAATTCTCCAACCTTAGACCCTTTAACGTGACGAATCTTGTATTTAAAGGTCAAAACCTCGTTTTTTAATTCCAAAAATTTCCATTCCAACTTGTTTCCATTTAACGTTGGTTGTGGAATGTTGTTCTCGTACGACCCCGGAACTACCTCGAATTCGGGAGCGATAGAATCTGTAACTGTGACATCGTAAGCACTTGCTAATCCAATTTCTTTAACAATTGCCTCATAAATTTCCTTCAGACCATTAGAACCTAATACAAAGTGATGGTGTTGAGCCGTAGTCGCCATTTCTTTAAGTAATAGGTTAGGTGCACTTGAAGTTGGGTTCTCGGTTGGCAAAAGAAGAGCTACAGTATAAAATACAATCCCTTCTTGCTTAGCAAGCTTAGCTTGTTCCACTGCCAACTTACGTGCGTTCTCTTCAGGTTGAGGATGCGTAGCTTGACCATCTGTAAGCAAGATAATAACAGGCTGTGCATCCGGTCGATGGTTTTGCAACAAACCTCTTGCACTTTCTATTGCAGTAGCTGTTGCCGTACCACCAGTTGCACTGATTTGGTTTACATAGTTCGTCAACTCTGTCGCATTCGTGGACATCGGCTTAGAACTGATCGTAGTACTGAAATCAACAATACCAATCTGATGCTTTGAAAAATCTACCGAATTAATAAAGCCTTTAGCAGCAGATTTTGCATTGGATATTTTATCCTCATTATTATTACTTGAAGATGGAGCCATACTTCCTGAACGGTCAATAATTAGTATAATATCATTTGGCTTTACATAATTGACTGGATTAGATCCTTGTACGTTAAGAGTAACCTCAGACTCTTCACCCTCTAGAATACTTTGAGGATTTACAGATTTCGTTACGTTTACGATTTGGCCCGAAGGGACCTCACTTGCTGCCGCTGTTAATGGCAAGTTCAGGACAACAAGCATTGTAATTACCAAGAGATTCAGCCACTTTGGCATGAACTTCCTCATAAGTAAGCCTCCCCATTACTGTTTTTGATCAAAAAAGAAAGCATTCGATGGAGCATTAAATTTCATATAAGGATTTGAAGCTTTCTTTCCCGTCTCTATTTTAATTAGATCTCTGTTTAAATCGTTTTTTTCTACAAGAATGTGATCTACAAGCTGATCGTGAAGCTCTTTGACTATCATAAGCTCAGATCTAGCTGCTTCAGGCAAATTACACTGTGCTAATTTGCTATACAGAGAGTCTAGTTCAGATTCATACTGTTCATAACGTTCAAATTGAAAATCTTGCAATATGACTTGGTATACCTCAACAAGCGAACTTATGATAACAGATGGGTTCTCCTCATGATATGTCACATCAATTCCCACCTGTCTTCAATTGCAGAAGCGCCTGTTTCCATGTTTCTACCATGCCCTTAGCAAATTCCAATACTTCATCAAGTAATTGCTCATCCCTCTTTACAATAAATTGAGCAATATGCTGACTATAGAACATGTACAACTGATATAAATCCTTAGCGATATCATAGTCTGTATTAAGCGTCACTATCAGTTCATTGAGAATAGAACGTACCTTGTGCAAGTTACTGTTCATATCTACATACTGATGTTGAGAATATAACTGCTTGGCTCGAAGCAATGATTTGACCATCTCCTGATAAAGTAATAATGTCAATTCACCAGGGCTAGCTGTCTCAACTTGAACTTTCAAATATTGCTGTTGTCTCGCGTTCTGCATCGTTAACCTCTCTCCATCAGTCACTATTCTTGTAAAATATTATTGCCCTAGCTGTTGTGCTAGCCAAGAACCTTGACTATTTAATTTCTGCATTGCTTTTTCCATAGCAGTAAATTTTTTGTAGTACCGTGTTTCAATATCTTGTAACCTTCTCGACCAACTTTTTTCTTGGTCATTAATGACTTTTAGTTGTTTACCAATCATACTTTCGTCCATCGATTCTAGCGACGTTGCGGAACCCATTTTTTTAGTAACCTTCTTCATAATAGCGTCAACTTCTTCATACAGCCTGTCGCCTATCCCCAATTCAGCTCGACGCTGCTTGATTCCCTCAGGTGTATCAGGTTTTGTCGTTGACGTTTTTAAGAACAATTGTTTCACTTCATCAAATCGATTGTTAATAGCGTCGGTCAGCTTCTTCTCGTCTATCTCCAGCTTACCGTTATTTCTATAATCCGATGATGCTTTAATCCCAATCTGAGATAACATTTTCAAATCGTCTTTACCCACTCCATCGAGTGGAGTACTCATGGCACTGCGTAAAGATTGCAACGCACCGCGGAGCATCGGGTCGCTAAACAAGATGCCTTGTCTTGCCTTATTTTCCCACATCTCGACTTGTTTCTCAGACATAGATGCTTTTTCTTCGTCAGTTAATGGTTTATAATCGCGATTCCGTTTTGTAGTAACTGAGCTGGATATCTTATCAACCATCTCGTTGTATTTGTTGACAAAGTTTTTGATTTTGTCAACCAATCCTGAAGTATCCGACTCTACTCCAATCGAAGTTTGTCCAACATTTTTTAATTGAAGTTGAACCCCGTTTACGTTAATTGAATTGCTTCCCGAAGTGATAACAGGCCCTTGATTTACACTATATTCTGAGTCTGTGCCACTCACCGTAGTAGGATTAAGCTTTAATGCATTCTGTAAATTACTCGGAAGGGACAACTCAATTTTAGAATTTGTACCCGTTTCCTTTGTCATTAACATTAAACGGTTCGAATTGGTATCAAAAGAGGCCTGTACTCCCGTTTTGGAAGATTGAGCATTGATGTTCTTGACAATCGAATCGATTTTTTCGTCCGCTGTCACATTAATATCCACACCATTAATGCGAATCGTACCGGTTTCATTTAATGGTTTAGCAGCGTCAGCAGTTATGGCTGTACCTATTACTGTAGCGCTGGTTGCTACTTTATCCACCTTGACTTGGAAAGAACTTGACAAGCTACTATTACTTATTGAAATACTTGCCACCTTATCATCGGAAGAGGTAGCTGTAGTTTTATTGAATGTTTTTTCAAAACGAATCTCATCAGCTGCCAACCGGAAATTAAGAAATGCTGTATTCGCTGATCGATAATCCTCACGCTGCCAAACAACAGATTGTTTCTGACGATGAAGTTTATCTAAAGGTTGTCGTTCTGCTCTCATCAGATCACTAACTAGCTTATCAATGTCCATATTGGACGACAACCCGCTTAGTCGAATAGGTCCGCCTACACCCGGCATTTATGATCTCCCTCCTCTACATCTTCTCATCAAAAAAAACACCCGTTCGAATACAGATGTTGTACATCATATCCAGCATTTTTTCACTTGGTATCTCTCTAATTACTTCCTCAGTATCATTTCGAACAACCATAACCATGATTGTATTTGTTTTATCATGAATCTTCACTTGAATGTGCGTTTCGTTTTCACTTAAGGCTTTGTTGCATTTCTCCACCAATTCTGATAGAGAGTGCTTTCCAGCATTATAAGTTTGCCCCGTGTTTTTTCCCGCAAATTCCATACTGCACGATGCGATGTCTTGTAATGTTATTGGAGTAGGGAAAATATCGACTGGTCGTTGTTCGATCCTCATACCTACATCCCTCTTTTGTTTAATAGGTGCTGCCTTCACTTTCTATCCTATTAAAAAAGGCCGGCCCGATTTCCGGCCGGCCTTGAGCCTGCATTAACGGAGCAATTGCAGTACTCCTTGAGGTTGTTGGTTAGCTTGCGCCAGCATAGCTGTAGCAGCTTGTTGAAGAATGTTATTCTTCGTGAACTCGGACATTTCTTTAGCCATATCAACATCACGAACACGGGATTCAGCTGCTTGCAAGTTCTCAGCAGTTGTACCCAAGTTGTTGATAGTGTGCTCAAGACGGTTTTGTACCGCACCCAAGTCAGAACGAATACCAGAAACAGTATTGATCGCGCCTTGAATAGCTGTCAAGTTAGATGCAGCTGTAGTATTCAAGTTAGTTGCACTAGCCAATGCTGTTACTGTAGTAGCATCGATGGAAAGAGCAGCGGAATCTGCTTTTTTCAAGGACAAGGAAATTGTTTCACCAGCGTTTGCGCCTACTTGGAATACAACTGTAGAAGCTGCATTCAACAATTTTTTAGTGTTAAATTGTGTTTGCTTAGCGATGTCGTCGATTTGGGAACGAAGTTGAGTAACCTCAGAGTCGATCTTAGCTGCATCTGTAGTTGTCAATACTTCGTTAGCACCTTGAACCATCAATTCAGACATACGTTGAAGCATAGCATGAGTTTCGTTCAATGCGCCTTCAGCTGTTTGGATCAAAGAGATACCATCCAAAGCATTTTTGGAAGCTTGCTCCAAACCACGGATTTGGTTACGCATTTTTTCGGAAATAGCAAGACCAGCAGCATCGTCAGCCGCACGGTTAATACGGTAACCAGAAGACAATTTCTCCAAAGATTTGGATTGTTGGAAGTTGTTTGTAGTCAATTGACGATGAGCATTGTAAGAGCTGATGTTGTGATTAATACGCATGATATAGTTCCTCCCTGGAATCGTGTTATGGTGTTCGCTTCCTTGCTTACACCGTTGGTCTCGTTAGATTCTTCGGCCGACAGAATCGTTACGTTTGACCTACTAATTAATATATCGGTTAGACTCGTCCTAAGTTTATAGCAACTTTCATTTTTTTTGAAATATGTTTATTTTTTTCGCTGTAACAAGGAATTAATCCTATTCAATTGATCTTCGGATATATTAGATTTAGCTGCAATTTCATTCTGCTCTTTTATACTGTTAAATATCTCCTCACGGTAGACTGAGACATTAGAGGGAGCCTCAATTCCAATTCTAACTTGATCCCCATTTACCTCTACAACAGTAAGGACAATATCCTGTCCAATCATTATTTTCTGCCCTTTGGAGCGTGTTAGCACTAGCATTATTGTCCCCCCCCAATTGGATGCTGCAATGGGTATTCAGGGCCGTCTAGAACTACTTGTGCTGCCTGTTTTGTCTCTCTGTTTACAATGATCGGTGCCTTTAAATTAATGGTTGTAAAATTGTCATCCCTAGCAGTTACAATTACACGTACAGCAGCTTGTTCAAGTTGCGAAATTTCAAGTTTCTGTTTCCATTCCTCACTGAGGTCAAAAGAATAGTTCATTTCAAATAAGAACGGGTCAGTAATAATAAATGTTAAATTTTTTTCATCCTTGGATTGAAGTAATTCAATAGCAGAGTCAGAAGCATTTGAAGATAACCACGCATATTGTTTGAATTCTGAAAACCCTAATATACCCTCATCAAAATAGACAATATTAGCATCATCAACTTCAAGATCACCTAGACGTGTAGAACGTATCGCTACCATAAACAATCCCTCCAAAATAAAATAGCTATAAAGAACATAATCCGTTCTATATAGCTACTATTATTAAACCACTGCATCTAATTGTTGACCATTGCTGGAGAAGAAAATATAGTTCTTCTGAACTAAGTACGGATTTACTTTACCTGGATAATAATCAATCTGCGGCTTAGTTCTCTCAAAATCAAATTTAACTCCACCCAAGTTCCATTCCGTAGTTAATACACCAGCTGTATAGGTCACGTCTACATTATCGTAGCTAGGCGGCCCTGCAATTTCAATAGGAAACTCCTGAAACATCTTCTCTCTGGCTATTTCAGCAAAAGCATTCTGCTTAGTATGAAAAGCCATCATTCGATCGCCCTCACTCGAAATATTAGCAATGTTCTGCATGGAAATTTGCAACGAGTCTTGAGCTATTCGGTCGGTAACTTCTTCAAATCTTGCTCGGCCTAATGCAGACCATGCTTTTCTCGAATCGATTTCCAACTGCCCATCACTATGATGCATTTTAACCGAAACATGCTCCTGCGATACTTCCAATTTGGGAATAGGAGTTTGGATGCTAAGTTGTCCCTTATCACTTTCTATGCCTATTTTAGAGAATTGCTGATTAATTTGTATACGGGGTATGTTCATCCAACATCATCACCCTATCTTAAAAAGTCAAGCAAACTCGGACGTGAAATACGTGCAATTGTATCTAACGAAGCTTGGAAAATGCTTTCCGCTGTTTTTAGCTCCGTAATCGTTTTCGGCATATCAATATCTTCCGTCTTGGACTGAAGGTCAATGTAGTTCAAATTTAGATCATCTAATCGACTTGTTGTAAATTCCAATCGATTCTGCTTTGCACCGACCTCAGCCTGGGCCAAGGTTAATTTTTCAAGGATACCTTGAAGTTTGGGAATCGATGCTGCAATATCCGAGGTATTGTCATTTACTAAGCCCTTCCTCATATTGTCTACAATAGCAAAAACGCTATCGGCTCCTTGAGCACCAAACACTTTGTCTCCCAATGTATTAACATCAACATAAATTCCAGCTCCAACCTGATACTGTACAACCCCTGTATCTAAACTGTACGCCTGATTAGCAGGGTCATCCGGATAAGGTTGTTGGTTGATTCGTTGGCCGTTAAAAATATACTTCCCTTTAAACTGCGAATTTCCTAATGAAACCAAATGTTTATACAATTGTTCTGTTTCTCTGGCAATGTTCTCACGGGCATCATCAGGAACCGTATCTGTACCACCTTGAACCGCTAACTCAGAAAGCTTCTGGATGGCTTGCGTAGCCTCATTAATAACAGAGTCCGTAAACTTCATAAATGAATCTGCATCCTGAACATTATCCGCAAACTGTGTAGTCGAGCTGATCTCAGCTCGATAATGAAGCGCACTTGCTACACCCACAGGGTCATCAGAAGGGCGGTTCAAGCGTCGGTTTGTCATAAGCTGCTCCTGATATTTGTCAAGACGCTTATAGTTGGTCTGAAGATTCGTCATCATGGACTTACCCATCATGGATTGTGTAATACGCATTAATTATTTACCCCCTATCTTCCTACGACACCTGTGCCGTTAATGAGCTTATCCAACATTTCATCAATAGTTGTTACGATACGAGCAGATGCACTATATGACTGCTGGAACTTGATCAAGTTCGACATTTCCTCATCCAAAGAAACACTGCTGACCGATTGGCGAAGGTTATCAGCATGGCTAGTCAGCAGCGTACTGTTCTCGAGCATTTTGGTTGCATGGTCCGCATCAGTCCCCAAGTTAGCGACTACAGATTGCAAATAACCGCCAATAGTAGCGGAGTTTGTAATGGAACCCGGCTGCGTAAAGCTGTACACCTTCTCATTTAAGCTTGCTATCAACAACGCCATGTCTCCGTTACCTTGCAGAGCAACTTCCGTTGTTGTGCCATTCGGAAGTGTTTTAGACTCTGTACGCATCGAGGCGCCGATATTTTTAACATCATCTTTAATTACTTGATTAATACGAATGTTTTCTGCGGTAATGGTTCCACTTCCATCAGATGCCACAAAGAAATCGAGACCCGATTGAGCAGGCTCCTGTAAGTTATAACCAAGCTTATGTAAGCCATTTAGACCATTCACAGTATACTTGGTGTCATTCAGCAGCTTGCGCGAATTGGCAGGGTCAACTACAGCGTTAGGAATCGACACGCCTGGCGGAAGTATGGTTCCGGCTGGAAGAGTCACTTCAACCGGTCCGTTCGCAATCGTATTAGCGATGACATTTAATTGTTGACGATAGTTGGCAACATGAACATCACGCGAATCGATATACCCTTTAATTTCGCCATTTGTCAGAGCACCAACATCACCAAGTGTAATGTTAGTG
This sequence comes from Paenibacillus taiwanensis DSM 18679, assembly GCF_000425125.1. Taxonomy (GTDB): domain Bacteria; phylum Bacillota; class Bacilli; order Paenibacillales; family Paenibacillaceae; genus Paenibacillus_B; species Paenibacillus_B taiwanensis. The sequence goes on along the minus strand of NZ_AULE01000023.1, from coordinate 452,052 downwards.
GAATCCATATTATCGACAACCATCGTACCGCCAAATGTGACTTGATAATCTGTATCCGTTTCGAAAACCTGCACATTACCTAGGCCGGACAATTGATCCACTAGCAAATCGCGCTTATCACGAAGGTCATTGGCATTGTCGCCAAGCCCTTCAATACGCTTTATCATTTGCGTTAATTCCGATATTTGTCCTACATAATTATTTCCCTCAGAAATCTTAACATTGATACGTTCTGTCAAGTTGCTGTCCAACACTTTAAGCTGGCTGGAGATATGGCCAAACGTCTCCGTCAAAGCAATCGCCTTCTGCTGTACGACAGTACGAGAGGATAGGTCAGAATTGCCTGGATTCTTACTTAAAAGCTGCCATGAGTTCCAGAACTCAGATATACTTGTTGCTAAGCTGTTCTCTGACGGCTCGTTAAAGATCCCTTCAATATTACCGAGTGTTTCTTGTTGTACTTTCCAAGTAGATTGAACGGTATTCTGATTACGATATTCAATATCCATCAAATAATCACGAATACGCGTAATACTCTCAACCTCAACCCCCATCCCCATCTGGTTCGGAAGTTTGGAATTGTTGTGGATTCCTGGATAATCAATCGGACGAGCCGCAACAAGTCTGGCTACTTGTCTCGAATAACCTGGTGTATTTGCGTTTGTAATGTTGTGTCCTGTAGTCGCAATAGAAAGCTGTTGAGCTACAATTCCTCGCTTGCCTATTTCCAAAGTATGAAATGTAGAACGCATCAGGCTCGTTCCTCTCTGTTATAAACTTGGTTAAGCTCTAGTGTCGAACATACTTCTTGAAGATTTGTTATGCCCGAGACTAGGATGCTGATAAATTGATTCGTCTTCCGGTCGGCTGGTTAGCAAGTTCAAAGAATAATCAACAAAATTAAGCGATTGCTCCAGCAAATCTTGAATGTTCCGGTTCTGAACTTTTAGAGCTTCTAATACTTTCGTCAATCGAAGCTGAGCTTCATGTAGTTCAGCGCGTTCCTCATGATTAAACACAAGTCTGGACAGTTCGGTAACCGTGAGCTGAAGCGTGGAGCGAATACCCTTTTCTTTTAAAAATAACTGGGCAGCTTGATTCCGTTCTTCATCAGCCTCGTTCACTAGCTTAATAATCCGAGATTCTTTATTCGTCAGGGCAGCCAAGGCATCAACCTCGTTGCGAATAAGAACCCCTTTCTTCTCTTCTGCTATTTCTAGTAACTGTTCATGAAGGGCACTTAACTGATCCAACGCTGCAATAACACGTGTAATACTCATTCTCGCTCACCTTCTTACTTCTTATCCTCACGGAATAACGGAAGGAGCTTCTCGGCAATCTTGTCCGCTTCAACGTGGTATGTTCCTGTTGATACTGCCTGCTTCAGCTCCTGAATTCGGTCAGCGCGATTCGAATCCTGAACACGATTTTGTGCGTTTAACATCTGCTGCGCTTCCGTAGAAATGGAAACCTCGTCCTTACGTGTCTGTGCTTTGGCGGAGCGTTGCATCGCCTGCTGGCGCTGATATTGCTGCGCTGCCCCAATTCGTTGCGTATCATTAATCTTCATCAGTGTTCACCTCATTCCAAATGTAACAAGCTCTCTATACGGGTAGTTTTAAAAGTTAGTTGATTGTGTATGGTGGATAATGTTGTGTTCAGTGAATATTGTGGCTTGTATCTCAAAAGTTGTGGCTGTTATTTAGAAGCTTGTCAACATAAACGTCTCTATATGAAAGCTTATCATAACAGTATGTCTCCATGCATAAGCAATATCCAAACCTGCACAACAAAAGATATCTGCAAAGGTATATTGCCCTTAAAGAACAACATAAAGCCGATAACCTTTACTAAGATTATCGGCTGATATGTAACAATTATTTAGTTTTCGGCAAAAGAAATGACTTGACAATTTAAAGTTTTTTACTTAATTTTCTGAAATTCGGTAAGTCCCTGTACTGTGCTTATCCGATGCTGCATTTGCATTGCTGTTGTCTTGCTTTGCCCGCTCCAAATCATTCATCAAGCGACGTCTGCAATTCTCGCACATATGTCCATCACGAATAAATTCACCGCACACCTCACACGGATAAGCCAGATTCGGCATGTTCGCTACCGAAATACGGCCCTCACGAATAAACTGTGTGATCTGGCGTGTGCTCACACCTGTCTCATCGGATAATTCTATCACGGTCGCTTGCCGATTCTGGCGTAAATAATCAGCACAGCGAGTGTATTCCGCTTCTATATCTCTTGCGCAATCTTGGCAGATATTACGATATGCCTTGGCGAACAGCTTTCCGCAGCGGTAGCAATTACTTAACTCCATACGATACCCTCCCACTGTCATATAGCTACATCATAGCGCAACATTTGACAGAAAACGAGAGGGAATCATGAAATTTGTTGATCATCTCTTTAGGCTTGCCATTTCCTCTACCGGATGCTAAGCACGTGCCCACGTATAACTGGTTATAATTGCCTTAGTCTCACTTAACTTCATCCCCCTTTGAATCGCGTATGCGCACGCTCGAAGCGTATTTCCAGTCGTATATACATCATCAACTAGCAAAATGTGAATCGGCTGATTCCGCTCATTAACGTGACACAATTTAAGCTGCTCGGCAGCACGCTCATCCCAACGATAGGTATGATCCAAACTTCGTTCTCGACCCGCACGTGACTGCTTGCTTTGATGACCATAATCGGTTATCCGAACAAGACAACTTATAAGGGGGCGACGCCAAGTTGTTGCCAGACTAGACGCCAGCACCTCTGCCTGATTGAACCCGCGCTCTTGAAGACGCCGTTGTGATGTGGGGACAAACGTAATCCAATCTGGCCATGAGCTTCCATGATGTTGGTTCAACCATGCCCCGACTATACTCCACCACGTTCGTTGTTGTCTTTGCTGCGCATGAAGCTGTACTCCTGCTGCACGCATTAATGGCTGATATTGATCGAGCATCATCCCTGCCATTACGTGAGCATAACCCATATGACCTTTAAACTTGAATTGAGTTAACCAATCCTTCATCTGCTCGTTATAGTGTACAACGCTGCGATTGCACGCAAGTCCGTATGGCGCAAGCGGCCGACGAAGACAGTCTGAACAACGAATACTCCGGCCACAGCTTACACACCCCATCTCCTGGATGAGCGGGATCGTTAAGTAACAATTCCGGCACAGCTGCTCCCGCCATTTCAGTGTACTTGTCCCATCTCGGTAAGGGCTTTGGCTTCCACCGCTTGCTTGCTGACCACAAACTAGGCACACTCCTCTGCGAGGTATACTCATTCGTTCGTACCATCCACTCATCATACTTAGAAATTTCCACCTCCAAGCCTGCTAGCAAGCTCTATGCAGCAAGTGAACTTGCTTTAAACGTGATCGTGCAGGCCTTCCCTTAATACAACTCTTATGAAGTTGCTGCACATAAATAACCTCGATTACGCGCAATTCGATTCATACGTCTAATTTGACGTACAGCATCTCGTTGCGAACGGGTCCACTGCGGTGCACCAAAACAGACGACACCGCACGGATCATCCTTTGATCGTCCAGCCCGCCCTGCCATCTGGACTAAGGAAGATTCATCGAAGAGTGAATGATCCGCATCGAGAATAAAGACGTCGCTTTTCGGCACAGTTACACCACGTTCCAGAATTGTCGTCGTAACGAGGATACGAATCTCTCCCTGCCGAAAGCGACGTACTTTATCCGTCCGCTCTGGGTCAGCAGCGGACGTGCCTGCTACAGGCTGCTGCGGGAACACAGCACGCAGCAGATCCACTACGCCATCAATATGGCGTATGCGCGCAACAAATATAAACAGTTGCGCGCCCCTGTCCACAGCACGTCGCAGCGTAAGCACGACGTGCTGTGGCAGCTGCCCGCGTGCGATGCAGCGGGCTACACCTGGCATCGCCATCCGCGAGGGAACCGGCAGCGGATGGCGATGATACCGCACAGGCACAATCGCCTGTGCGAGTCGGCCCCGCTTCACGGCGCGCTGCATCGCCTTAGGCGGCGTAGCCGACAAATACACAAACGTGCCGCTTGGCGCGCAAGCCCGCTGTGCTGCACGCTCAAGCATCGGATTGTTATGATAGGGGTACGCATCCAACTCATCCACAACCATCAAGTCAAACGATTGATAAAAGCGCAGTAGTTGATGCGTCGTCGTCAACGTGATGTCCCCTTTCGACCAACGCTCATCACTTCCGCCATATAACGTAACGACACGTGCTCCCGGAAACGCCTTCTTAATTCTTGGCTGTAGCTCTAACACAACGTCTCGTCTAGGCGTTGCAATACATACCTTTTGTCCCCTATCGAATGCATAGGCTGCCATCGGGAACAACATCTCCGTCTTGCCAGCACCTGTGACGGCCCACAACAAAAACTCCCCCTTACTTAAATCCGTATTCCCTTCTCGACTACGCAAATAACGAAGTGCAGCCCTGCTCGCCTCCTTCTGCGCTGTCGCCAAGCTATACCGATCAAGAAGAAGCTCCATTTCATCGGCCGTCATCCCCTGTACCCTCGCTTGCTGATGCACCCCCATTCGGGCTTCTCCTATTTTAGGCTTCGTTACGCCGAGAACTAACAAGGAGCACGAGCGGCTTCTCGCCAAGTTTAAACAAGTTAAGCAAGTATAACAGGCAGAGGAACCACAACTGGCACAAGCAGAAAGTTGCAGTTTCTCCTTTCTGCTGCCACATCGACGGCAATGGGCTTCTGATTCACATGCCCGGGGCTTCACACTTCGTCCCTGTCGTATATTTCCGTGGGCAAGCAATCTCACTGCAGGCAAACTGCGACCTACCAGACGCTTGACCTGTTGGCTAAAACGAATCCATCCACTCGTTCTCTCCCCTGTCGCAACGCCGTTCGTCAACTCAATCTCCCCCTGTAACATGCCCAACTGTAATATAGAACGCAGCAACTCGAGGTTTATTTCATATCCATTCGCCCTCATTAAAGACAATACTTCCGCCTCCATTAGCGCCCTGCCTTCAATTAACGGAGCTAAGCGAGCACACATCTTTTGAATGTATCTCATTTCCGATCGTTCACTCATCTTCCATCCCACCGTTGACTGCCTGTCCTTACACGGTTCATAACGGGCAGTTCCTTCCGCAACCCTGCTTTGTACTGAGCCTGATATTGTCACGTCACTCGTCTCATACCGCATGCCACAATGATGAGATTCCACGATGGTATCCCTTACTCTCAGGTCTTGAATCAACTCAACACGGAGCGGCTGTAGGCTCCATTGCGCTCGACCTTCTTCGCCCCCTAGCCACTCCGAGTACGAAGAAAGCATACGAGCGACGTAAGCCTTCCATTGCTGTTCCTCCCAATCATCCATACAATGTTCCGATACAAACCGTTGTGTCATCTGAAGCGCTATCGAAAGGGGTAGGACCAAATGTATAATGGTCATCTTATAAGCGCACCTTCCTAATCCCTCATCGTATGCGTCTCCTCCCCCGATTGCTGATTTTGCAACCATGCTCCAGTACTGAACATCTACCCAACTATCTAGTGTGAAGCCCATCTGCCACCCTTCATTTGTTCTCACCCAATACAGCTGTACTTGCATTCCTCACAACTCCTCTACAATAATTTTGTAACTGCACTCACTACTTCTAAAAAGACGCGAGATAGTCCTTTACTAACTTTTTTCTATAATTTCCCACACACAACGTACATATCAACAGTTGCATGACACGACAAAAAAGCACACCCGCTCCGACTTCTAGTCAAAAGCGATGTGTGCTTCACATCTTCATTCTATTCAATTCATACACTTTAATGAATTCGCTGTCATTTCCCTCTCCGGCGACGTCTCCAATTCCATAGCGACGTCTTATAACGAGCTGCCCACCATAAAGGGAACTTTACGCCAATCTTCCTTACGCTTCAGATACAGGACTACTTGCAGTTCTTCCACCTGTCTCTTCTTCTCCAGCAGCGCGACCACTTCCATCTGTTCCTTCACACTGCTCACATTCATCATATCACATGTCACATCATAACGTCTTGCGATCCGCCATACAATATCGATTGTCGCATCTATAGATCCGCTGTCCACCATCGTGAGATGCAATCGTCTCCCTTTTAACCAGGCAAACCAGCAGTAGGCACGAACAATCCACTCCATGTGCCGCTCATCATTATGCGTTGCCACGATAACATGCATCCACGGCACAGGCTTATCCCCGCGCAATTTATTGTGCAAGTGGTGCATCAGATGAACAGTCGCTACTGCCACCCCGTAGCATCCTACAATCCATAACAGCATTGCGATCATGCGGCCCACCTCCCTATAACCAAGTGTATGCCGCAAAATGTGCTACGGTGACGGACAAGCGTCGCCAAATTTCGATTTTTTTACAAGTTGTACCTCATACGAATGGACTACAGTGTTACCCAGCCGTTCTTAATGGAGTTGATTACCGCTTGCGTCCGATCATCCACTTCCATCTTCTGTAAAATACTACTAACATGGTTTTTTACCGTCTTCTCGCTAATAAACAGGAATTCACCAATATTTTTATTGCTTTTGCCCTCCGCCATTAACCGAAGAACTTCTGCTTCACGCCGCGTAAGTGGATTATCCTCCATGTTGTTCAGACGAACACCATTCTCCTTTGATGCATCCTGCTCCATAACCCCACGCTCGTCTAGCAACGTCATACGTCGAAGCTGTTGAATCAGCTTGCCTGTCACTTTAGGGTGGATATACGCGTAACCCGTCACGACCGAACGGATCGCATTAATTAAAGATTCCGCTTCCATATCCTTCAACAAATAACCAGATGCACCTTTGCGCAACGTTTCGAAGACATAACTTTCATCGTCATGAATGGACAGTATAATAACCTTTACGTCTGGAAATATGTCCCGCATCCGTTCTGTTGCTACAACACCATTTTCAATTGGCATATTAATATCCATTAAGACGACATCAGGTACTTCATCATTACAAAATTCAAGCACCTGAATGCCGTCCCCGCATTCCCCGATCACTTCCAAGTCCTCTTCCATATTTAAAATGCGCTTTAATCCCTCACGAAACAGCTGGTGATCGTCAGCAAGGAGCACTCTAATCTTGGATTTCCCCGTCTTGCGATTCTCCATATGCTTACTCCTCTCTCTTGTCCACATTCGTTGGAATTAGTATTATGATCTGTGTCCCTTCATTCTCAGTTGAATGAATTTCCATCTGACCTTCCAACAATTCCACACGCTCACGCATGCCTATCAAGCCAAAGCTAGTTTGTTCTTTCCCCTTAAGCTCCAGCGAATTCAAATTAAATCCGCGTCCATTATCCTCAATCATCAACCGGATTTCATCTTGATCATATGTAATCTTACATGAAACGTAGGATGGATCTGCATGTTTGGCGGCATTGCTGAAAGCTTCCTGAACCAATCGGTACACAGCAGCTTCCATAGCGGATTTAAGTCGATTCTCTTTCCCCTTCACTTCAAACGAGGTGCGGATCTTGCTTTTCTCCTCAAAGTCATGAACAAACTTACGCAGCGTAGGCACAAGTCCCAGATCATCTAGTGCCATTGGCCTCAGGTTAAATATGGTTTTACGTATCTCCTCTAGTCCCATCCGAACCTGGGATTTCAAGTCTACTATTTCGTGCTGCACCATTTCAAATTCCTGCTTCGACAGCATTCTTTCTACAATTTCCGTCCTAAGCACTACATTAGCAAGCGATTGAGCCGGTCCGTCATGAATTTCTCTTGCAATTCGCTTACGTTCCTCCTCTTGCGCCAATATAATCTTAAGGCCCAGAAGCTGTCTATTCTTAGCAGACTCCAAAATCCGTGTTAACTGAGATAAGTCACCCGATAAATATTCCAATGCTACATTCATCTGCGAACCGATTGTTTCGGCTCGTTCGATTGAGGTTTCTACATTTTTTAATCGTTTCTGTAAGTCGTCGCGTCTTGTCTTAAGATAGCTCTCTTTCTCCCTGTATATCAGAAGCTCGACCTGCAACTGCGTAGCCCGTTCATACGCCTGCTTGCTGTCCTCCTCCGCATACTTCATGAAGTCGCGACTGACTTCAGTCAAACGCAAACGAGCCAGACGAAATTTTCGTTCCAGCTCGTCTACCTTATCGCAAATGCGAGCCGTTTCTTCCATCAGCTCATGCATCTGATATTGGAGAGCAACCGCCTCATCGCGTGCCGAATCCAGAATCTCATAAATTTGGTACTTGCTATCCTGCATCACTTGAATGGCATTCTTTATGACGCGGTCAATTTCATCGACTTGTTTCTCCACTTACGTTCCGTCCCCTTATTGAGATAAGTCTCTATCCAGGTCTTTCTCAGTAAGATCGACCGCGTGTAGAGGTGGCTATACGTTAAGAATGATTGGTTGTTTCATCCCTTATCATACCACATCAGCGTATCGTAATGGACTTCGACTTTATATCCCAATTTATGACTAGGCCTAATTGTTCGGAAACTAATCTTAATGGGACTAATGTTCTATTTGAACGTAACACAGGAGCTACTTCAGACTTATTTCTTTTGCCATTGCTTATAAATTCTTTAGCACCGACCACTAACTCGATATATCGGTCCCCACGAAGCACAGTCACTTTCCTTGCCGCACTGTTCCAAGTTGATTTCCCGCCAAATTCGTCCAAAATCACTTTAACGGGCACGTAAGTAGAATTATGGAGCACAATTGGCGCAACATCCAGCTTCTTGTCTTTGCCGTTTACGGAAGCTGTCTTACTGTTAACTGTCAGCTTCATATCAGCACTTGGAAGACTGATGGAGGACCCCGCAGGCATATGGGCACGAATATTATCAAATGCGATCTCGCCTACTGCTGCACGCTCGTCTTGACCGTCCTGCAAGTTCACCACGTATAAACGTTCCAACGTAAGGTCCCCTGAGGCGCCAATACTAGACATATCAACATTAATCGTCTTCCAGCCGGACCAATCTATATATTTGGATACATCATGTAAGTACTCTTTACCGTTCTTATCTGTAAACTTGGCGCGGAGCCAGTTCATGCTGTTATCCCCGTACACATCGATTTTCATCGATGTTGGCGTCCCTCCGAGCGGGAGCCCAGCCCCCCCATTTAAAATCGCATAGGCAAACTTATTAGCAGCACCTTTGGACATGTCATAAGTCAACTTTACAACTTTATCCGCGGCAGATCTACCTTCGTAATTGCCCACAATCGAGGCGGTTCCAAACGTTGATTCCTTAGGGAGCCCAGCGAAGCTTGGAGTCAAAGCGGTTTTATTAAAATCTTCAATAAGCTTTTCGGCGCCAACCGTGACAGGGATCATCGTCTTAAAGCCATCATAGTTAGCAAATGCATATCCAATCTGGGACCCTTCAGGCACCTTTGTCACATGAAGAACGCCATCCTTAACATTTCCGCTAAACCCTTGCAATTCCCACGTCACGGATGCCTTTGGCACATTAACCGTCGTTCCGTCCTTTAGCTTAGCCTTTACAGGTAACGTCACAGCAGTTCCCGCTACAAGAGGCGCTCCAGAAGCTGCGATATACAGCTCATCAAGCGAACTTGCCCCGATCACCTCTACGTCCTTGGTCGTCTTGGCAGACCCTGATTTAGCTACTACTTGTGCCTTTCCGGACTTCTTCGCTACAAATGAAGTGCCGTTCCACACGAGTACGCTATTAGATGAGCTCCAATTCACGTTCGTATTAGACGCATCAATTGGATTGTAATATTGATCGTAAGCCTTCATTGTATAAGAGGCTTCTTGGCCTATAAACAGCTTTTCAGAGCCAGCGAGCATCATTCCTTTGACTTCACCCTTCGGAGCCGTCGTAAAGATGCCTAGTCCATTTACAATCGCACGTTGTGTTGAACCTGTCTCTGTATCATGTGACAATATTGTGCTCGTCTCCGCCAACGGACGATGCACCATCGTAGTTGATCCGCCGCCATCCAAGTTAACAGCTTTCCAGACGTTTGCCTGTACGAGCGCCTTTTGCATTTCAGCCAGTGTAAGGCCAACACTACTGTCATTTTTCTCTACCGTGATAATATACGCATAGCGTCCATCTTTGGAATACCCTACTGCTGTACGCGCACGTGCACTACTGCCGCTGATCGAATCCGTATTACGCGTAAATCCGGATGCCTTGCCATTTTCCACAAGCAATGTATGTCCACCGATCATCATTTGAAATTGACCGGGGTCGACTTGCTGGCCCGTCGTCTGAGAATTCAAATGATATTTTGCGCTCACAAGCATTCCCACCTGCATATTTTGGCGCATATACTCAGCAGCTTTCCCATGCCCACGCAGTATGTAACCATCTTCTGGAGCCGTCATCGGCAAAGAAGACATTTCTGACAACCGTTCAACAACCCCATTGCGGACAAGCACCTCGGTTGGTGTCGTCGAGCTCTTTGAGGGACGCTCTTGATTTTTCCATGCGCTCGTATAAATGTACATGGTGTCCATGTGGCTATACTTTTTGTCCGGTTCTGTCATATACGTCGCTTTATTAATCCCCGCCAGAGGAAACGTCGAGCTGTCTTCTCCCTGCACGTAACCTTCAAAGCGATACTCATCTATGCTTGGCTTGCCCTCTTTGGTGACGGCAAATGCATACATCCCCTTTAGAGCGGATGGGCTCGATACCATCGCCCCTCCAGCAATAGCTCCGCCTAGCGGCACGCCTTCCAAGCCGGTGTTGTAGTAATCACCGTTAACACCTGCTACAGCGCCTGTATCCTTGACCATCCCCGACACACTTTGACGCGTCGTTAACTGTCCACTCTTGCCTGTCATCGTGTCCAGCTTTAAATATGGATTAGACAGATCCGCTTCGATAATGTTTAATTTGGCAGTTGCTGGCTTGCCACCGCGTGTAGTAGTAAATTGATAATGAATCAGCCGAGCCCCTGACGTAATGATTTCCTCACCAGTCTTAGTTAATTGTGAAGCAGCCATAGAAGCTGCACTTTTACCATTCTCTCCATCTGCCTTCACAACAGATGCGAAGCCATATCCAGGCGATAACAGCATCGCCCCCGTAATCAACATAACAATCCATTTCGAACAACGCGACTTGCGACGCGTTCCCTTCGTGTTCCCCATTTCGTTTGTTTCACTCCCCATGATGTCGTGCTTTATGCTTGTTGAAGCATCGGCAACAAATTAGTTCAGTTCTACTACTCTTGGCTGAAAGTCACGTTAATGTCATTGATGTCTATGAATCTCATTATCTACTAGCTTCTTTTACTCCAGTTGTGCGCACATCAAAAATGAAACTCTCCGCTATCCATCGTGAGCATGTCATCAAAATATGGAGACCTAGTTAAATTACAGGAATTATCATATACTCATCCGCACATATCCAGATTATATATAGCCCTATTACTAATAGACTCATAGAAGAGGAAAAAAGTTTCGTTTTTTTCCATTTGAAGTTCATGAAATGCTTAAACACTAAAAAAGCTAGCACTTTCACTACCTGTTTGTGACAGGAGTGGAAGTGCTAGCTTTAAAATAAATTACGAAATGAAGTTATACTTACATAAAATCAATTTTCTGCATCATTCGCTTAATCATAACGCTTGCTTGCGCACGTGTAGCCTGGTCGCGCGGTCCAAATGTATCCTTCGTCATCCCTTGAATGATACCAACCTCAAGCATCTTAGCTACAGCATCCTGGGAGCTTGTATTAATTTGCTTGCGATCTTTAAACTTGGACATCCATTGACTTGCCGACTGCGACAATTTCACCGAGTTTCCTGTATGCGTCATCGCACGGTTCATCATGAGTGCCATCTGCTCGCGTGTAATCGGACTGCCTGGTTTAAACGTCCCATCTACATTGCCTGTTATAATACCAGCCTTTACAGCCGCCCCAATATAAGGTGCGGCAGTGGATGTACCAGATACGTCACGGAAACGCTTTGCCGCTTCAAGATTGCCATCCAAGCCAATCCCCTTCGCAATGAACACCGCAAATTCTTCACGTGTAATCGCCTTATTGGGCTCAAACTTGCCGTTTTGACGAGCCGTCGCTACAAAGCGGCCTGCAAGTGCGTTAATATCTGACGCTGCCCAATGGCTGCCCACATCCGAAAACGAACGTGTACTACGCGCAATCGCTATTGCACCATTCGCATTTAGAATGCTGTTCGTAACGCTAACGCCACTTTCTGATTTCACTTTGGTAGGAACATAGGCTAAGCCCGCTCCTGTTCCTACGTCAACACGTACAGCAGAGATTTGAGCTGCTGTTACAGCTGAAGTCAATCGATTGCTCACGTTTGTTTTAGCGACTACTGGAGTAGCCCTAGCAGCCGGATAACTCGTAAATGCAGACAAGTTAAATTGGTAAGGCTCCGTTATAGCTGCGCCAGCTTCATTACGAATCGCAGTAGCTAAATACGTCGATTGCTGGCTTGGCTGTTGCTCAATCTGGAACAGTAACGTCGCGTTACTTGCTGTTCCGTTTAACTGGCGTCCAATCTCGGAATACGGAATATTTTGCAATGCAATGGTGTACAGCCAATTGCCGTAGCGTACGCCAATCTCGAGATCCTTGTCAGTCCTCGACATATCCTCAAGTGCCTTTACCGGAATCGCAACAATAGCTGCTTTCTCGCTCTCAGCGAGATCCAAGGCGACCACTTGGCGACCGTTGCGGGTCGCATAGTCCAAAACGCCCTTCCACTGCGCGTCATTTACGTTGTAGCGGTTTACGTATTGGCCACTTTGTGTACGATCAGTTGTCTTTGTTGCCGCTGCTGTGTTGACCAGGAGCATATCTTTCAGGAACAAGTTCCATGAAGCCTCCTGTGTATACTGTGGTACCGTACCTGTGCCACCGTTGTTATTGTTACCGCCTGTAGTCGTATTTGTTGCCGTCATGTTGGAAAAACTGCGAACCTTGCTGCCGTTCAAGTCCATTAATCCGTTAGAATACGGCGCCGTATACGTGACTACAACCGTCTCGGTTGATGCAGCCGCAGACGATAAAGTCAAAGTAACAATCGAATTGTTGACTTGTACCGAACGAATCGATCGAATCTGATTGCCTACTCGTACCGAGAAGTAACTTGATGATGGTACTGACTGATTATCCAGCTGTTTATTAAAGGTCAATGTAATAAGATCATTTGTAATCGTCGCTTTATCCACTTGTGGATAGCTGGAGTCTGTCACGTTTCCTACTGTTAGCAAGCTAAAGGCTGCTGCTTGATTGTTAGATAAGTCGGTTATTCTAGGATAACCAGGTACATATGACAAGGTTACGGCGTCATTTTTAGAAGAAACCGCTGATGCTAATGTGAGTATAACCTGATTGTTCCGAACTTCAACTTTATTCACGTATCTGGCCTTATCATTAACCAATACAGAATAGTGACTTTTCATCGGTAAGTTATCAGGATTAATCCCTTCATTATAATTTAAGATTAAACGTGTTCCTTCAACTAATGTAGAGACTAGCACAGGAGGTTTAGTATCCATACCATTTCTAATATAGATTGGGCCAAAACCTGTTAGAGTGCCATCGTACCGATCTTTTAGCGGATAAGCTCCTGGCTGATACTGTAAGGTAACAACTTGTCCGTCCGTAATTCCTTGATTTAGTGTCAACGTCACAAGTGATCCTGACCCTACAATATTAACAGGCTGTCTTACAACACCGTCTATGGAGACGTTAAACTGCGATATCCCTTTAGAATCAATATCTTTTAAAGAATCATTAAAAGTTAATTGAATAATACTCCCTGTTGCTACTGCGTTAGTTATTTTTGACATCGAATTTTCAACTTTATTTGTAACCTCACGATTAGAGAAACTTGCCGCACGATTTCCATTGATATCTTTAAGCGGGGCAGTTCCTTGCGTATACGACAACCTTATATCCTGACCTATAGCAATACCACTTTGTAGATATACCTGTACCTTTTTGCCAAATACATATGTACTCATTAATGGCCGATCCTCACCGTTAACGGTAAGCTTAAAGTTCGTCGACATAGGAACACTGCTACTATCCAAATCTTTGTTATAAGACAGCTCTACTACATCCGACTTCAGCATCACAACTGACTCTAATGTAGGTGGTACTGTATCAGGAACTAATGTCGTAAAGCTCCAAGCGTTGGTCATGCCTGGATAATCATTCCCTGCCAGATCCTTGACTGCTCCCCTACCAACATCAACCGTATACGTAGATCCACCTACCAATGCAGATCTCGGTTTAATACGCACAACACGCTTATTGTTAGGATCAACTACCACATCTGCTGTCGTACCGTATCCATTTCGTTTAAGTGTAATACTGCCAGTACCAAGCTGTACTTCTTTATTCATCGTCATGGTGATCTCAGTGGCCAATGGTACATTTTTAGAAGTATCTGTAGGATAGACATAAGCAATTGCTGGCACACCTGTATCCTTTGTTACTCGGAAGTTCCATTGGCTTGTAGAAATACCATTAAACGAGTTACCGTAAATATCACGGAAAGCACCGGCATCTACTTTTACACTATAATTTTGGTTATCTTGAAGATCTGTTGATAAATTAATTTGTATGGTATCAGACCCACCACCTGTAACATTCGTTGAGCTCGCACCAAACGTCATGACAGGATTGCTTCCATTGTAGATCGTAATGTTGCCTACACCAGGATAAACGGGCTTATTAAATGTTAATTTAAGCGTTGGACGCACGGCTACCCCTGTAGCGTTATTAGCTGGCAATAACGAGGTAAAGGTTACTGGCGCTTGATTCTGACCAGCCTCAGTCGTAAACTGCCACGTGCTTGACGTCTGAATGCCTGCAAATGGAGTATTGTCTGAGTCCATAAATGCACCTGAGTCGATCAGCACATAGTATTCCGTATTTGCATCTAAACCTGTAACGTTAATTTTCGCTGTTCGGCCACTGATCGCTACGTCGTTAACACTGATCGTTTTTGCAACGTTATCTTTTAATCTCTTAATATAGACGTTGCCCTGATTTTTAAATATATCTTCGTTAAATTCTAAACTTAATGTTGGATTAACGGACACCCCGCCAGCTAAACGTTGGGGAACATAGGATACAACCGTTGGAGGTGTATTATTAGCAGACACCGTCTTAAACTTCCATTGGCCCTTAACGATCTCAGCAGAGCCTTTACCACCTGCATCCACAAATGCCCACGCAGGCACAACTACATGAATCCCCGTCTGGTTAGGCAATGAGAATGGTCCATTTAACATAATCGTGTTTGTCCCCGACCCCGTAACACGTGAATCTGTTACCGGAACAGAAGTTAATTGAACTCCATATTCAGTCTCAATCGTAATGCTACCTTGGTTGGCAAATACAGGCTTGTTAAACGTAAGCGTTATTGGAGTAGTTACCGGTACTCCTACTGCATTGTTGAGCGGACTACTCCCTGTTAATAACAATGGATTGGTGTCCACATCCGCAGCCGTTTTAAAACGCCATTGTGCGCCACTTTGGATACCCACATATGCCCCTGAAGTCCCTTGAAAAGCATCAGCAGATACGAGTATGTAATAATTAGTATTTGCTTGTAGTCCATTTACATTAAACTGTACCAGGCTTTGTGTAATACTCGCTTGGGCAGCTGGAATGGCCACCACTTCCGCATTAGTTGATGCTTGATGTATCGTAATCTTTCCTGCTCCAGCAGTCACATTTTCTGAAAAGTTAATGGAGAATGAGGAGCTAAGCTGTACACCTTCCGTTCCGGAAGTAGGTGAGAATGAGACTACATTAGGGCCAGTTGCCAAAATGCTGACTTCCTTCACGCTACCGGCTGGTTTAGCTGATACCGTAAATGCAAGTGTTCCTTGCAAAATAAGCATTGCAGCTAACATAACCGATATATATCTTTTCATTTGCTTCATTTGATTTTTCCCCTCCGACAAATAAAGACACTCGTACTTCTATATTCGGTAATATCTGTGCAAATGTTTAGAGTTACGCAAAAAAACCTCCGTTCCTATTCAGGAGCGGAGGTTCCGAGTTATGATTGCGGTTATTACAATCCAGCACCTGCACGAAGCACTTCCGCTTTATCAACACGTTCCCAAGGAAGGTCAATATCTGTACGGCCAAAGTGTCCATAAGCTGCTGTCTGTTTGTAGATTGGACGACGAAGATCCAGCATCTTGATGATTCCAGCTGGACGCAGGTCGAAGTTCTGTTCAATCAGCTCTTCCAGCTTCTCTTCAGCTACTTTACCTGTTCCATACGTGTCCACGTTTACAGATACTGGACGCGCAACACCAATAGCGTAAGCCAATTGGATTTCACATTTGTCAGCCAATCCGGCTGCAACGATATTTTTCGCTACGTAACGTGCCGCATATGCAGCAGAGCGGTCTACCTTCGTTGGATCTTTACCAGAGAAAGCTCCACCGCCATGACGGGCATAGCCGCCATACGTATCTACGATGATCTTACGACCTGTAAGACCAGCATCACCTTGCGGTCCACCGATAACGAAACGTCCTGTTGGATTGATGAAATACTTCGTATTCTCATCCAGCCATTCAGCAGGTACAACCGGTTTAATTACGTGTTCTTGGATATCGTTCTGAATCTGAGCTAGCGTAGCATCCTCAGCATGCTGCGTGGATACAACGATCGTATCTACACGAACAGGTTTGCCTTCGTTATATTCAATCGTCACTTGTGTTTTGCCATCAGGACGAAGATAGTTCAAAGTTCCGTTTTTACGAACTTCTGCCAATCGGCGGGAAATACGGTGAGAAAGAGCAATTGGTAAAGGCATTAATTCAGGCGTCTCGTTGGATGCAAATCCAAACATCAACCCTTGGTCACCAGCTCCGATATTTTCCTTCTCATTTTTAACGTCTTCTTCCGTACGTGTCTCAATACCTTCATTAACACCTTGAGCAATGTCAGGAGACTGCTCGTTTAACGATGTCAACACTGCACATGTGTTATAGTCGAATCCATATTTCGCACGTGTATACCCGATATCTTTAATCGTGTTACGAACGATGGATGGAATATCAACATAATCGGCTGAGGTGCTAATTTCACCGATAACAAGCACAAGGCCTGTAGCAACGGAAACTTCGCACGCAACCCGAGCATTCGGGTCATTTGCCAGAAAGGCGTCCAATACCGCATCTGAAATCTGGTCACAGATCTTATCTGGATGTCCTTCAGTAACGGATTCGGAAGTGAACAAGTGGCGTCCTTTAATAGACATTGGACTCAACCCCCCATACAAATAATGTGAGCTTTCCATAATGGAAAGCCTAGACAAAAAACGAACCTTTCCCATTTTGGAAAAGGTTGTTATACCAGCCTTCGAGAAAACATATTACGGTATTTGTCGGTGCATGTCAATGAAAGATATGAAAATAGTTTTTCCTAATTTTTCTTTACAATTAAATGAGAGAGCCGACAGATTGTTCGGCTTGTGAAATTAACCGTTTTGTGATCTCTCCACCAATTGAACCAGCATCTCTTGAAGAAAGATGCCCCCAATTTTCACGACCACCCGTATAAGATGATGAGTGTGATAGCTCCCCAAATTCCGTTCCAAACTCCGTATCCCCGTAACCTGAAGGACTACTTTTATATGTTACAGGTAATCCTAATTCTGCTGCAATTTCATACTTCATTTGATACAAAGCAGCTTTGCTTGCAGGTACTAATTTATTTCTGGACATCTTATTTCCTCCTTGATTACTACATTTTAATGAGTTGTTCTGTAATCACCCAAGCTCATTTCCCGTCATCTAAGGAAATCGCTTCTGATCATGAGCATGTACAGCACAGTTAATGATGTAATCTTAGTATGTACTTTAGAGGTTTGAGCACCCGAAGGAAATAATGTGATGGTTGTAAAAAAGAAGAAGCGGCCATTTGGCCGCCCTCCTTTGCGTTTAGGTAATTATGTTAGGAATAATTCTAGCCGATTCATCTCATCATAACGACATGTCCATGTTACAAGATGAATCCCACTAAAGAATTACTCTTTGACGGTTTGAACTTCATAACCACCTCGAACCGTAACAACTACACTGTTCTTAGGCGTATCCTTAGCAGCAATGCCACGTCCGTCACGCGGAAACATAAGCAAGTGATTGCTTGGCGCGTCCATGCCCTTGGTGAGATCTTTACCATCCGTTAAATCTGATACACCACTTGCATCTGAGCTGAAGATTTCTGCCTTGCCCGCACGGATCACAAATTCTGCACCGGCCTTTGCTATCAACTGCTGTCCTGGCTTAATCGTAACGATCTTTAGCTCATTACTCGAAGAACTGCCATTGTCTGTGTTACTGCCTGTTCCATTCTCATTTCCACCGTTGAGCTTCGCAATCTGTTCGTCAACATAACTCTTAGTCACCAAAGGATCTTGGGAATCGCCTGGTTCAGCACTTAAAATTCCGGACATTTGAATTACCAAACTTCCAACAATAACAATTGAAAATGCAATTAGAGTTACCCATTTTATATTCTTACTCATACGCACCTCCTACGATGTGAAAGAATATACCTTATGCGAAATAAGCAGTTTGCGAGCCCCCTGTACCTCGTCATAAATGTTCAGCGTAAATCCACTATGTTCAATTGTATCAAATGCAATATCGTTGATCATAAATGTTTCTGCAACTTTGTCTCCTAATGCCAACGTACCCGAGCCATTGTTAATTTCAAACACTTTATCAATCTTCTTGCCGTTGTACTCTACTTGGAACACTAGTTTATGAACATTGTTGGTGCCTTCATATGGATTGTATTGGCTCAAATCATAATTAAAGTCCAGCTTCACTTCACCAATATTACTTAGACCGGATTTATTAGCACTGATTTTGTTGATTTTAAATGTATATGGTCTAATATCAATTGGTGTAAACAGGTTTACTTTATCATTATTCTCTTTTGGTAACTCTAAAATACTTGCTGCTACATAACCATCAGACTTGTCTTTACCAGTTGCATACTTACCATTTGTAATACCCTGACCTACCATCAATTTGAGATCTTTAGAATTATACTTGCCTGGGACATCTGCATTTATAGACAACAACGCCAGACCATTCGGACTAATCTCTTGTTCTACAGAATTCACTTGTGCTGGAATATAAGTGCTATCTGGTGTAATATAGTAGGCTTTAAGTTGAGGCAATTGAATGTATCGATCGCCTGTATTTTTGAAGCTAAACACGCTGTTAATTACATTTGTGTTTTTACCAATATACGTATTTGAGTCAAGCGCCGTTAAACTTGCTTTTGTTCCAGGTTGATTTGCCAAATAGTACTCATTCGACTTAACTATCGGTAGTTTTGTATCTTGAGTAGCTACTACGAAATAACCAACATTATTTACTGGTTTTCCGTCAATAATTTCAGATAACTGAATTTTAGCATTGTTGAATTTAGAATCATTAGCCACTTTTGTAGTCAGAATATACTCAGTTGATTTCCCAACTTCTAACCCAACTTCTCCCTGCACATCCAAAAGTTGCACAAGCTTCTCATCTAGCTTTACACCATTCAACCAAACGGTTGGCTTTAACGAAGGCACAGGCTGCATTTTATTTCCAACGTTTTTAATAGTTACTTTTGTATTTACCAAATCATCTTTATCCCAAGGTAGACGTTCAACACCGCTCATTGAAACTTCGTATACACCTTGTTTACTCACATAAGTAGTCTTATTAGAACCTGTTGTTGTATTAGTCGGCGGTACTTGATATTGTGCAATTAGATAGTCATTAGTTTTATTTTCTTCTTTTGTCTTTTTTATAACTAGTTTTAAACCATCCAAGCTAGTATTCGCTGGGATAGAAGCTGTTAATACAATTTCTTTTGACAGGTTGGGCAACAGCTCTGTTGCAACTTCCTCTGCTATTGTTAAAGGATATAACAACTGATCCTTTGTCATTAACTGATACTGATTTTTAGGTAATGAAACAGGATTTTTTCCTTTATTCTCCATTTTATAGGTCATTGTAATATTGTGATACTCACTATTAGTATCAACCATTGTGTTATTAACTTGAGTTGAAATAGACTGTCCTTGGACTGTAATTAAACCTGGCTTTCCTGCTGCTACTGTTGAGTTAAGCTTGCTCTTAAACATCATCGCATAATAACCAACTGGTAGTTCAACTTTATTTTCTGTTCCTTCTACACTTGAAATAAACAGTTGGAATTTTTCCTTGGATGCTGTCAGAGGAAGTTTAGCATACAAGACCACAGCCTTATTTTCACCAGGAGCAATAGAAAGTTCTTTAATTTCAGATTCGAGCTGATAGTATTTGTTTGTGCTTGTCTTCAAGTAGTAGTTATAATTGTTCAATAACAGCGTAGTATCTCCCGTATTTCTTATGTAAAAAGTCATCTGAGCTTCCAACTTATCTGCAATATTCACGAGTTGTAATGAAGATGCAATCGTCTGTACCTTTTTGTCTCCATCTTGAATATTCTTATAGCTTCCAATAGGAGTTACATTGGAATACGTAGTCGGAATGGTTACTTTCCCAATGCTACGCTCGAAACCTGGCACTGAAAAATCCCATTTAATCACATTAAGAGATAAATTGTATAAATTCAGCTTAGAATTTACTTTTGTATATATCTTAAATGTTTTGCTTGTATTAGGTACAATTAAATTATCTTTCTTCTCAGCTAACCCCAACAACTGGATTGGATACTTTTCACCAGTGTTGGATTTAATGTTAAACCAATAGTCCATTAGGTTCAAAGACTTAGTATCATTGTTCTGAATAGTTACCGTGTAATATACAACTTTGTCATTCTTAACATTATAGAATTGGACATCTGATACTGATAGGTAACTCTTTGATGTGAGATTCACTTTATTTAGCGCAGCCGGCTTGAATACTGGGTTTGAGCTCTTTACAGCGCTAGCTTCTACTTTACTTGACATTAATGGCCCCGTCATACTAACAGCCATAATAAAAGATAGTACTACGGCTACGTATTTCTTTCTATTCAAAGAGCATCCTCTCCTGTTCATCTTCTAATTTCCTCTTCTATATACTACGCTTTTACTATGTGTAAAGTTGCTTTTTTGTACAATTATATATTTAGTAAAATGTAAAAAAGGCTTGTCACTAAGTGACAAGCCTTTTCCAATAAGAGCAGTTAGTTATTAGCTGTTAGGCAACAACAACCACTTTCAATGTGATGCTAGTAGTGCTGTTCAGCGCATAGAATGTTACTTGGAATTCTTTTCCAACCACAGCATTGTTAATAAGAACGCTGTTAGCCAATCCGCCATTGTTATCCACAGTTACTCCAGTTGGAATTTGTGTTACAACTGCTGTGAATTGATCTGCGGAGTAAACTCTTTCAACACCATATTGGTCTTTAACTTTCAGGATAGCTGCAAGATCACCAGCGTTAGCAATTGCTGTTGTAGTGATAGCTGTACCATCAATGGAAGCAACGTTTCCAGCTTTGTCACCAACTTTAATTTCTTTAGCTTCTGGTTTAGCTTTAGAAATTGTTACTTCTTTAGTGACAGGTGTTGGGTTATCAGCACCATCAATAGTTACAACAATATTTGCTTTAGCTTCAGTTTTGTTGCTGTCAAAGCTTACATTGTCAGCTACCAATTTGCCATCGACAAATTTCAGGTTGCTGTTTGTTGTAACAACTTTGTATTGGGAAGCTGGAATGTTTACTTTTCCGCCGCCAGATGTTTTACCGTATACTTTCAGACCAACTTTGTAGTCATTTGCATATACAGTTTGTGCAACGCCAGTTCCAGTCAAGTCAGCGATTGTTGGGATATCTTCAACAACATACTCGCTGATCGCGCCTTTTTCAACAACGCTTACGTTGAATGAGAACGCAGAGTTATTTACTACAGTGCCATCAGTTTTCACGATAGCAAGTTCGAAGCTTGCGCTACCTTTAGCTTTACCAGTCAGAACGATCTCACCGGATTCAGTTGTGATTTCAGTTGCACTTGCAGTAATGTACTCAGGGTTGTTGTTTTTCAGAACCAATTTGTAGTTAAGTTCGATGGCTTTTTTCAAAGTCATTTCACGGCCATATTGGTCTTCAAGTTTGATGTTGTCTTTGTTCAACTTTTGAGTACCCTCGATACCAAGAGATACTTTATCTCCAACGCTAACTACTTGGTTAGGAGTAGCTGCTTTTTTAACATCGAAAGTAACTACAGAGTTACCGCCGCCACTAACGATGTAAGACGAGATTGCTACGTATTGTGTTTCTGTAGCTGGAGCTTTGTACTCAATTACGAACTTTTTGGTAATTGGGTCAGATTTAACTGTAATGTTAGGACCTTGAACGGAAATTTTACCGTCCAAATCTTTGAATGCTGTAACTTCTTTACCAAATTGGTCATATGCAACGTAAGGGATTTTAACTGTTTCGCCTGTTGCAACAACTTTTTCTGGTTTCAGAAGCGTGAATTTCTCTACAGTTGAAGCTTTAGCAACTTCAATCTCATTAGTGAATGTTTTAGCAGAGTACATACCAGTAACAGTTACAGTTACTTTACCGCTCATTTTTTGAGTGCTCAATGGAGCTGCCAAGCGCAATGCTAAGCTGTCATTGTTAGCACCGACTCTGTCATAGATACGTGGTGTTTGGCCATATGTTGCGTTTGCAACAGATTGCTCAACACCTGCGATACCTGGGTTGCTTGTATAAGCAATAATAGCATTTTCCAATTGGGATTTACCCAATTTGTTGCCGTATTGGTCATATGCTTCAAACAACAAGTAGAAGTCACCAAACTCGGAGTTAGTGTTCAACTCTTTCTTGTCAGCATTGTACAATCCTTTGAATTCAACTTTGTCAACAACAGCGAATTCGCTAACTGTTACAGTTGTAGTAAGGGATTTTTGGTATTTAGTGCTTTCAATACCAGTAATCGTGAGTTTTTCACCCAAGATGTATTTACCAACAGTTGTAGAACCAATAACGTTTTTAACTGTCAACATGCTGCCATCAACACTAACTGTACCTTTGCTAGCAGTCCAGTTGATTGGAGTTGTTTTAGAGATATCGTCACCATATTGGTTCAATACTTTGAAACCAACAGATACGCTGTCGAAGTCTCTGGATACAGCTGCTTTATCGCTCAAGAGTTCGATTTTTTCAACTCTTTCTTCTTCTACTTTGAAAGTAGCAGTTACAGGCTTCTCAGATACACCAGACAATGTCACAGTGTACTCGCCCTCTCTCATTTTGGAAGAAAGTTCGATTTGAGCTGTCAACTTGTCGTCAGAGAATTTAACGTCTTTGTTAGTCAATACTGTGGAGCCGCGTTTGATTTCAAACTTAGCTTTAGCAGTGTCAACAGAACGAGTCAACTTAGCTTCAACTTTAGTCAATCCCAAAACTTTTGCATCTACAGCAAGAGCTTTAAGAGTTACTTTAACATCGTATTTTTTGCCTTTATGTGTTACGGAAACAGTTGTTTCTTGACCTTCTACAAGAGCTTTGTCAAGAGTTACTTTTTCTTTCTCTTTGTCGGAGAAAGTAACTTCTACTGTTTTCTCGTCGATCGCTACTGCGGACTCAACTTTAACACCAGTTTTAGCTTTGATGTCATAAGCTGCTTCTACCAATACGGAACGTGGAGCTGGGACATTCCATTTACCGTTTACGGAGAAGTCGAAGCCTGCTGCTTTAATAGCTGCTACCCAACCAGTTGCCCATTTAGTAACGCCTTCAGCTGCTGGAGCGTCAGCTACTTCTTTCAAACCAAGAGCCAATGCGAAGGATTTCGCCATTTGCTCACCAGTTACTTTACCTTTAAGATCGAATTTGCTGTTGCCTACGCCGTTCATGTAACCAGCTTTAACAACTGCTTCGATGTAACCTTTAGCCCAATGTTTGCTGTAGTTTTGATCTTTGAAGGAGTTACCTTCTACTTGATCCAAACCTGCAACAAGTGCCAAGATTTTGGAGAATTGTGCACGGTCAGTCAAAGTGTTCAATTGCGGATCAGTTTGACCTGGGAAACCGCTGAATACACCTGCTTTAACCAATTCGTCGTACTTTTGTGCTGTTGTAAGTGTGTTTTCTGCACCGAATGCCACGTTTGCGAACATGGAGAACGCCATAGCAACGGATAGTAATAGAGCCAATCTTTTTTTCATAACCTTTTTTTCTCCTCCTCTAAATTGCTTCGGTTGTTGAGAGTGTTTCTCTGAAGATTCATAACTCATTTCCCTCATTCGCCGATTCACCCCCTTCCCAGAGTAGAGCGAAATGTATTCAAAAAGAAGTCTGTAACACGGACATGTCACAGAAACTCGTAAACGAATGGGAATAATAGAGATATTTATGCCACTCTAGACATTATACATGGGCACATGCCTAGCGTAAAGCATATTTTTGAGAAAAACAGGGAAGAATAATGAATTTTGCCGTCTGTTTTTCAATCTCATGTAATTAAACGCACCAGTTGCGAAAAAGTTGCGCTCGGAGAGAAAAAATGTTTTTTATTTCGCATCTTTTCTTTCGTATAACATGATATCTCCATTATATATACGGTTATGCAATACTTTATGTACGCTTCCGCCTACCACGTCACCTAGTATACCTGCAATCCATCACCTCAGTCATTCATCAAAGTTTTCCAACTGATGTAAAAAATACAGGTTACTGGTTTTAATGTGGTTACCTTACATTTGTCCAAATTGAGACAGACAAGAACTTATAGCTATTAAAGAAAGAGGGAGAGCCGAGTATCATCGACTCTCCCGCGAATTACCTATCAATAAATACGCCTAATCCGTCAACAACCTTACATCTTAGGCAGCTTTTTCATACTAATCATTACACGAGCCATAATTAGCGCTGCATCACCACGAAGCATATTAGCTTCTGGTTGGAATACGTAGCCCTTCTTCGGATCAGTAGAATCAATAGGCAAGCCGCTAATAAAGCCCTTCTTCGCGATAGCTAGTACAGAAGGCTGTGCATAGTAGTCGATTTTGTCGACGTCCTGGAAGTACTTAAGCAGCTCTTTGCGGACTTTTGCTCTGTCCGTATCCAACTTCAGGTTAAGAGCCTTAGCAATCATTACAGATGCATCTTGACGTGAAATATTAAGATCAACACCAAATTGTCTTGGCGAAATACCTCTTACAATTCCCTCACGAGCCGCCGTTTCGATGTAACGGAAATCCCAAAGCGCACTGGCGCTAATTTGATTCATCTGATCATCAGGCAGATTGGCATCATCAAAGTGTCGTTGTCCTTGATAATTTAATGGAATCGCCAATGCACGGACGATCATACGCGCAAACTCCCCACGCGATACATACAAATCAGTACCGAAGTAGCTCTCAAGCTCATATGCATTCATAACACCTTTAGCAAACACCGTCTCAATAAAGTCACGAGCATATGGGTGCTGGACAACATCCCCGTAAGAATACGCCAGCTTACCAACTGTGTAATAGCCAAAACGATCAAATGGTACTGTTACCGTATGTTTCTTCTCATCCACTACGCCACCAATGTTTTCCCACTGCTGGAGCTCTGGATCAAAACGGAACACAGTTACCATACGTCCGCCGTCGTTAGACAAGTTTTTGTCATATGCCAAAGTAAGCTTTCCTACCTTGGATGGTACAAGTTCGCGCGAAGGGTCACGCTTATAGAACATTTGCACAGGCGCTCCTGGCAGCTGGTATGGATCACTACCCACACTTATTGGGTCATACAAATTCTTGGTCTGAATATCGTCAGCCAAGCCTGGATCGATCCAGAACACAGGGCTAGACTTTATAAAGCG
The DNA here is from genome assembly GCF_000425125.1 of Paenibacillus taiwanensis DSM 18679. Classification (GTDB taxonomy): domain Bacteria; phylum Bacillota; class Bacilli; order Paenibacillales; family Paenibacillaceae; genus Paenibacillus_B; species Paenibacillus_B taiwanensis. The sequence goes on along the minus strand of NZ_AULE01000023.1, from coordinate 426,226 downwards.
ATTAGAGAAGCTTCGGGAGAAAATAATCTCGGAAAGCTGCATCTCCATATCATAGTTAGGCGGGATATATTCAAAGTCCCGTCTATCAACAACACCATCAGTTGGATTGGCGATAGCAAACAAGAACTGATTACCTGTGTATACTTGTGTCTTAAACTCCGTTGGTACATTATAATCACGGCGGATAAGATTAGTCCCCTTAGTCAGGGTAAGGGACAACTGGCCATCAAACACCTTGTGACCGTTTTTCATTGTCTCCATATATTGCGCCCCTGGAATGCTTGTAGGGACATATTTCACAGTAATATCACTCTTATAGCTGTCCTTGCCTCTCGTAATAACAATTTCAATCTTTGTATCCCGATTCGCCTTCAGGTTCGTAACAAAGGCTTTGTACGCATTGTCATACACATGCTGTCCATCATAACCTTCATCATATTTGAACTTCTCAGCCTTAACCTTATTGATTGTTACTTGGTCAGCACCAGGGGAATGAATAATCACTTCCACAAAGTTCTGGTTCAGAATACGTTTTTGAATGTTAGGTTTAAGTATCGTAAACGGTACATTAATAGGCACTACTTCCAAACGGTACGTGGCACGTGGGCCACCCTCACCGCTATTAAATACAGTCATGTTGTATACGATCGGACTGCCGTCGATTGGAAGCTGCACATCTTTTAAATGGAAGCTAAATGTTTGGCTGTCTTGATTGTACGTCACCATAATGCCTGTAACTGCGCCAGATGGTCCACTGATCTCAACTGGAGCCTGATTGTTACCAATTACAGTCACGTTATTTTTTAGAGACCATACAATGTCATCTTTGAGTACTGGTGATTGAATGCGAAGTTTGTATCCTTCCGCTGTTTTATCAGCGTTCATTCCGGACAACTTGGTTGTTGCTTCACCAACAGAGTGTCCTAAGTCTACAAAGTCAAATGTACCATAGACATGCATGTATGCTTCTTTGGTATAGTAGATGCCGCCCTTTTTATCAAAAGCTGGGTCATTCACTTTAGGCTCAGGGTAAATCACACTATACGGGAAGATCCCATCTGTGTTTTTAGCCGGTATTTCTGGCAAGTTCGTCGGAATCAACGTTACTGTGATCGTTTTCTCGTAATATTCTTTTTTGGAACGATATACAAATTTAATTTTGTTGTCACCACTAAACATCGCTTCAAATGCCTTCTTCTGCTCGGCAGGATCGCTAATTACAAAATTAAATTTACTTTTACCTGCAACTTCTTCAATTTGTACTTGTGTATTGTTCACGTAGAAGAAGACGGTTTTGCCTGTACCCCCGTACACGATCTCATTCTCGTTAGCAATATTAAACATTTGCCCTTCCAGATTACCCAAAGTTGTATTCATAACTTGAGTAAGGCGTACGTCTGGGGACAATGTAGTGTCCGTATAAATCTTGATGCCATCATAAGCCTTTTCGTATTTCACAAATGGTCCATACAAAAGGGTTAGAGTCGCAGCGTATCTCTCGCCGTTCATACTGAATTCGATGTTTAGCTTACCTGTTGTCGGCAGCTTCTCCAACTTATATATAAGCCTTGTCAGGTTAGTAGGAACACCGTTTACATTTTGAACAACTGTATCCGAAGCGATACGAGCGCCAAGACCAAAGCCGCTTGTAACGTCTTTGCCGAATGCGTCAGTAATTTTGCTAATTGTAACTTCATTTCCACCAGGATCATTCACTACGTAGAATTCCAAAGCTGTCGGTAAGGAGAAAATCTCAGCACCATCCAGCTTTACACCAGTCAACGAGAGCACCTCAGAGCTTGACATAGAACTGGAGTAGCTTGGCAAATATTTGCCCTCAAGAATATATGGCTTAGTGCCATCCTTCAGGAGCACACCAAAGTTTGTTGAAGTTTCCAACATTGGTGGTGTTGTCGCCATGTTTGTAGACTGTAGTTCAATATTGACACGTTTATCCAACGGAATAGCCGGATTCGGAATTTCGAAAGACATAATCATAAATTTACTGTCAATCTTCTCGATTTTCGGAGAGCTTACTGTTCCAGAAACTCCATCAATCTTATAACCTACGCTTGGTGGCGTGGTTGGAGTTGTGTTAGGTGGAATCGGAACAATTACTTTACCATAAACCGTCGTATTTGTACCCGCACTTACAGTTGGATACCCGCTCAAGTCAACCTTGTTCCCTGCGTTATCCTGCATGTGTACATCATAAAAAGTGACAGAATCATTGTAGAATGCTACTTCACGAGTCGTTTCTACAGATTGGGTGCCATTAAACGCTTTAATGGTAACTAAGTTCTTTCCTTTATTCACCGTAATAGGTGAAGCGAAGAAGTTCCAATCATTGCTCGACGAAACGGTAAATGACCAACTTCGCCCATTGACTGTAACTTGTACTTTATCCGCATTTGGAGCTTTACCTGTAATACTGATGTTAGCTGTAGGCTTGCCCTTAGAAGCATCTGAGAACACTACAGTTGTTTCATTTTCTTTCAGTTCATATTTGTATCCGTCCAAAGCTACGGACATATCATACATCGTTGGTCCGTTACGGTACTCAATGTAAATAGAATCGTAAACTTCACTATTTCCTTGGAATCCTTTGAATGTTACACGGTTGAGGCCAGGATATAGCTGCAAGTTAAATATTTTGAGACTGGATCCGTTAATTACAATGTTAGCCGTTTGTTGTTCCCTTGAGTTGACAACAACCTCCTGGCCTCCACTCATCGTGATCTGGTATACACTGTACGATATATCTTTGCCGTTAACGCCATTTAACGTCCCCTCTAACGTTACACGCTCGTTATTGGTGACACGGGCGCTATTTGGAGCATACTGCTCGTTCGGGAAAATAAAATACTGGGCACCTCCCGCTGCCTCTGCAACCGAGCTAAAAGGCAATGGCACCATCGTAACAATAAGCGCCAGCGTCAACATCATCGACAACAATCTCTTCAATGTTAGTGTCCTCCTTTTTGTATCCATCGTTCTACCTTCGCTCCTCAATATGAAAAGTTTCTTGTATTTTACTTATCGGTTAAACGGATGCATAATTTTAGACATTTTTCCTATTGATTCGATTTCACAAGACAAAAAACTTATATATTCGCCACCTACATCTGTAAACACAACAAAAAAAAGCCTCTGTACTTTCCGGGCTTATCCCGAAGCATACAAAGGCTTCTTCCATATAGCTTATCAAATATTCTACTCTGAACGAGAATGTGCTTTAACGCGTAATCGATGCAGCATATCCAGCATAGGACGTCTTGTCTTACTGACGATACCAATCACCTCTGCCCCTAGCTGTAGTGACACTATCATGACACAGATCACAACAAAAGTTACCCAATTCGCATCATGTGATGCCGCAATAGACTGAATAATAGCTAAAATACCAAAGAATGAAGCTATGCCATAAATAATTAATACTGTCTTCCGATGGCTAAATCCAAGCTCACGCAAACAATGATGCAAATGCCCCTTGTCTGGCGCGAATATCGGTTTCTTTTGCAGCCAACGGCGTATAATCGCAAAGAACGTATCGGATAACGGTACGCCAATAATAAGAAGCGGCGTAATAAAGGACACGATAGCAACTTGCTTAAATCCAAGCATGGACAATACAGCTAAGCTGAAGCCCAAGAACAAGGAACCCGAATCCCCCATAAAGATCCGTGCCGGATGAAAATTAAAGAACAAAAATCCGATGATGCTGCCAAGCAGCAATGCACATAATAGGATGACTACAGGATTGCCCATAATAACAGCCATCACAAGCAATGTAGCAATGGATATGCCAGACACGCCTGCAGCGAGCCCATCCAAGCCATCAATTAAGTTAATCGCATTGGTTACACCGACGATCCAGAAGATCGTAAGCGGAATTGCAATCCAGTTATCAATATTTAAATATTGGTCACCAAACGGCACATTAACAAAGTTCACCGTTAAATCAAAGCCAAATACCACAACACACGCGGCAATAATCTGACCAACTAATTTTACTTTTGCCGATAGCTCGAAGCGGTCATCCAACGCGCCTATAATGACGATGATGGTTCCACCCGCAAGCAATGACTTAATCAGGTTAGCGTCTCGTACTGAACCAAATAACGTATCCGGAATCACAAACATAAGTGCGACCAATGACAACACAAATGCTCCGTAAATCCCGAGACCGCCCATACGTGGCATAATTCTCGTATGCACTTTACGCGCATTTGGTACATCGACAGCCCCGACCTTAAAGGCCAGTTTCTTTACTAGCGGCGTTAATCCGGTGGCTAGCAGCAACGCTAACAGTCCACCAAGTACATATACGATTATCATTGGATTATTTCAACCTCCATTTGTGTTACCGGATTGAATTATACTCCGTTCAAAATGGAAACACCAACTGTAGAATACCGTGAAAACTCGCGTAATCGAAAGATAAACCGCGATTTTAATTTATTTTGGTCACCTTTTCTTTGTCACGCATCACTTTCAAGGCAAATTTCGGCAAAGCAAGCATTCGTGTAAATCTCGACGGCTCTTTCACAAGTCGATAAAGCCACTCTATTCGCATCGATTGCACCCATTCAGGAGCTCTTTTCGAGCGGCCAGAGATCACATCAAAGCTGCCGCCAACTCCCATCATCACCGTACTATTCAAGCGGTCACGGTACTTTGCGATCCAAGGCTCCTGTGTGTCCGCGCCCCGAGCAACAAATAGGATGTCTGGATGTAATGAACTTATCTGCTCAACTACTTGCTCATCTTCCGCAGCCCCAAAATAACCGTCCCTGTACCCAACGATCTCGATCGCTGGATATTGTTGTTGTAACCTCGATGCAGCCTCTTGAATCACTTCTGGTGATGCTCCGAGCATATATACCCGCCATCTGTATTCCTGACCAGCAGTCATCAGTTGATGGAGTAAATCAAATCCCGTTACACGTTCTGGCAGAGGATCACCAACATAATTAGCTGCCCATACGACACCCGTGCCATCGGGCACGACAAGATCAGACTGCTTCATCACTTTCATGAAATTAGCATTCTCCAAAGCAGCCATAACCATGATGGGATTTGCTGTGATAACATGTGTGCTGCGGCGCTCTTGAATGGCTTGAGTCAACCATACCACTGTGTCCTGCATCGTCAACTTAGAGAATGGGATACCGTATATAGGTACAAAAGGATACTGCTTTGTCTCTTTCATCCGATAATCACCTTATTTGTATTGACGCAACATTCGTACGACTTGTTGCGCCGGTCTTTCAGCTTCCTGTATTAACCGCTCGATCGCACGATGATGGTTGTGACGCCACGCATCAAGATTATGCAATACAGACAATACTTCATCTGCTGCATCTGTAGGATCAAGCTTCTGTGTTGAGCCAATTGCTTGTTCGTCCAACCGATGTAAAAACTGATCGATCTTCGGATCATAAGATATGCCAAGCACCGGAACTTTCTGAGATGCCGCATAAATAAGTGAATGTAATCTCATTCCAATAAGAAGCTGACATCGGCTTACTTCAGCCAACATGTCCAATGGATACGCAAATGCGGGACTTATGCTTGCCGCACTCCCCAATTGACTTACGTCGCCCAGTTGTTCCATTACAAATTGCGATGCCTCTTCATCCGCTTTACCGTGGAACGGCACAAAACGAAGGTGTACAGCATGGCGCTCCATCACAACCTTAAGCATCTCAGCCACTTTTACAAGATCGGTATGATCCGCATTCCAATAACGTACAGACACGCCAACGTAAGGCAATCCTGATTCGTCTGTTGATGAACCTTGTTCCACTTGCTCAGGCAATCTTAATCCCATAACAGGATCAGGTACAACATCAATTTTCTCACGGGATAACCCCATCTTAACTAAAAGCTCAGCTGATTCCGTATCTCTAACGGATACGTATGCCGCACGTTTGAACGTATGGCAAATCAACGGATAAAAAGTCTTGCGTTGAACCGGACCGATACCTTGAGCATACATGAAGGTAGGCTTGCGAAGCAACTGTGCCAGCTTAATCACGCCGATATAATAGGGAATCGTCTTAGAGCTTGTCGCATCCTGCAACAAGCTCCCTCCTCCGCTAATAAGCCCATCTGATTGACGAATTGCACTCCATACCTCGCCAAGTCGCATCCGATGCACGGCACGAACCCCATACAACTTGGTCGTTGTAGCTGGATCACCAGACAGCACAACAGGTTCTATCCGAACCCCTTGTGCCTCACCTGCTCGTTCAAGCGCCGTTAGTATCGACTTCAGAACAGCTTCGTCACCACTATTATTAAACCCGTAATACCCGGATAATACTATTGTTTTAACTTCGGACGCCATGCATCCCAACACCTTTCAATGACGTACCAGACTAAGATGCCGATCACACCAATAATAAGTCCAAGACCCAATCCAAGACCTGTGCGGATCGCCGATATCATTACCGGCGTATGAATATGCGCAAATGTATCCACCATTGACAATTGTCCCATCGCAGCTGCGATAAGCAAAAACTGACCGATACGATACCGGAAAGCAATAAAGGCACCTACAAGCAGCAGCGGATGCGCAAACAAGAACTCTTTGTTACGCGGGCGCACACCAAATGTATTCTCAAGTAAATAACGGAACATTTGCTCTAACGAGCTGACGTTGCCAGCATTACCTGTTCGAGATAAGTAATAGTACCCGCCTATTGCTGCAACACCAAAGCCTGCCACCCACAGCAATGTAAATGGCATCATCAACCACCGCTTCGCTTCCTTAAATACCGATTCACCACGGTACAGGAATACATATAAAGCGGTCAGCGCAAGCGGTGCAAGATGAAGCAAGCTTACGCCGCGGAACTGCGTTAGTACCAAACTATACGTAATATTATTCAAAAATGCAATGACATACGGCACCGCAATTAATGACAACAACACGGTTCGAACAAACAGCATCACTGAGCGACTTAAGCGTGATCCTAAGCTTGAATCAAGCGCGCTCATTTCAATTCTTCTAATGGCAAGTACCATTGCAATCGTTGGTGCACTTACAGCTACCCCAAGCGCCAACACTTGCTCGAGCAAGGAGGAATGTAAGGCAAACAAACCAGCCCCACCCACTAGCCCCACAATAAAGACCAGTAGCATCACATAAGGAATAAAGTAAGATATGAGCAATGCAATTAACGCAATACCCCCAACTACCGCTACTGCCTTTGCATAACGCTGCCATCCAGCATCCTCAACTTGGAATGGCTTAGCTTGTCCAAATTCAAAACCATCATGCTTGATTTTAGCCAACCCTTGACCTGGTTCTTGCATGGATCGAATAAGATTGTCCACCGAATCCACAATCTCCGACTTCGTTACATCCTTCTTCACAGTTGCATTTAAATAGAACATTCGAATGTTACGGTCCTTGGAGGCAAGCGCCAACCGATCCCCCAACACTTTCGGGTCATTAAACGATTCCGCTTCAGCTATAGAATGGATACGAGCCACATTATACTTAGTTAAAAAGGCCAGCTTGTTAAAGCCCTTCTGCGGAGCCTTCAAGCCTTCAATCGCTGCGATTCCGATACCATGTTTATTTAACAAGTCCGCAAATGCGGTAAGGCTGTTCATCTCAACGTCATCATTAAACCCTTTTACAGATTCCCCGTCAAACAAAATTCGCGTAACACCATTTGCTTCGTACATTTGAAGCAGCTCTTCCGTCTGCTTCTGATTGTATAAGGACGAGTCGGATAAACGCGGGACAATGTTAAAGCCCTTGTCTCTTAACTGCTTCATAGCTATTGGATCTTGCGGCATGGACTTCATCAATGCACTCTCAACGGGTGTCTCGATGACTAGACCATTTTTACCATCAAATTTCCACAGGCGAACATTGATACCTAGTTGGATAAAAGTCTTCTCAATAAGCGGGGACAGTTCCCGCTCATCGTCCTGGCTTTGGAATAACAAATACGTATAATTTTCATTTGGATTAGCCACTTTATTGTGAAGCAGCGCAGCATCGTTAGAATTGTACAATACAATACGACGAGCTGACTTCATCTCTTGCAGCGAGCTCTCAAACATAGCCATCGATTGAACGCCCGCTTCTTTTAGCCGATCTAATTGCTCATCAATATAAGCAGCCGGATTAGGCTTATATACCGAAATGTCTACAAGATCACGATAATCAAATACAAATTCCACATTTTTAGACGTCTGTTCTGTCTGTACACGCTGCACAACGACTGGCAAAGATGCTACCAAACCGACGATAACTAGAAGCCATAACCATTTTTTGAAACGTCGATTCATCTGTTCTAAAGATTGAAGCACGAATGTCCCTCCTCAAACCGTCACAATGAAGGCCTATAGCGTCATATCGCTATAAGCCCGACTCATTATGATCGTGAACCTTCCTATCCTGGAAGGTGATTACCATGTATAATGTCCCAAATGCTGTATATCCATCACGTTATTCAGGCTTAGATAATGCGAACATAATCTCCGCTTCAGCGACCACGTTATCGCCAACTTTAGCGATTGCTTGTCCTTTTCCTATAGAGCCCTTCATGCGTGTAATGTTCACTTCCAGTGTTAACGTGTCTCCAGGCACAACTTGACCACGAAAACGAGCGTTATCGATTCCCGCCAAAAATCCAATCTTACCTTTGTTTTCTTCCTTCATTAACATACATGCCGCCCCAACTTGAGCCAATGCTTCAATAATAAGCACACCAGGCATGACGGGATACGACGGAAAATGTCCTTGGAAAAACGGCTCATTAACTGTGACATTTTTGATGCCCACTGCACGTTGACCTTCAACTACCTCATCAATTCGATCTACCAACAGAAATGGATAACGATGTGGAATGATTTCTTTAATTTGTTCAATATTTAGTTGCATGTTCATTCTCCCTTCTAAATTGAATAAAAACCACCAAATTACGTCAACAATAACTACATCCTTCAACGACTGCAGGCGAGAAGGTTAAGATAAGGAGCTTTCCCCAGCCACGAAGCGGTAACGGGAAGCTCTTTTTTCCTGCTTATGTATGTATTGGATCTATCCAGATCCCCCTCTGCCACATTACATTTCAACCTGACGATTAATACGCTCAAATTGGAACACATACTGCAGTGAAGTGATAAAGGAAAATATAATGACTGCCCACAAACTAGGCACTGCATACTCCCATTGGAAGTATACACTTACGATGGCCGCATAATATAACACGGTTGTCAGTTTACCCATCATATTGGCGGGTACGGTCTTCTTGCCTCTAAAATGAAATACAAGTGAGCCCACAATCATGCCAGCATCACGTATAAATATCGCAATTGCAGCAAACAGTGGCAAATCGCCCGACCAGAGCAGCGATAATATAACCGCAATCATCATTAGCTTGTCTGCCAATGGGTCTAGCATCATACCCACATAGGTAACTTGGTTGCGCTTGCGCGCGATATAACCGTCAAGAATGTCCGTAAGTCCTGCCAATAGCCATACCCCAAAAGCTGCATAGCGTTGACCTGTAAAAAAAAGAGCTAAGTATACAGGGATGAGCACGAGACGAAACGCCGTTAACACATTCGGGACATTCACCCCAAAACCCCCAGTAACCCCCATTTTTCATCTTTCCTCCAACCTATTATACATGCCCCTATTCAAAATTAAAACTGCCGCAGATGAGTAGAGCCCGTGATGGATACATATGAGCGACGGGAAGTTGAAGGTAAATAGAATGTTAAACGGAACTGGGTAGTTCCAGTATATTATCCTCTGCTGGGACGACGGCATTGGATTGTCGCTTTACGGTCCAATTCGTGCCTGTTGGGAAGCCTTAATGTGTGCCGCTAGAATAATAATCACCGTGTTTGGATTGATTCGCTTCATAAAATATAACATCACCATCACGAAGTTCGAACACAGTCCCTTCGGGTGTCTGATGTTGACTAGGAAACCCTTCGCGTCTCCACTGATTGGTAAGCGGAGCATGTATGTATTGTAGATGGGGCTCTCTCGTATTGTCATTCCTAATTGTGTCGATATTAAATTGCACGATTAGATAACCATCCCTTAAAAAGAAGGGTGATTGCTCATCAAAACGAAATTGCTGTTGAAGCTGAAATCCTTTCGGCACAATATACAGCTTGGCAGGCACATTGTATTCTCCATACCATTGCTGAATGGAGCCAGCAGCACGTGCAGCATCTACGGCATAGGGAACTTCTGATACGCCAGGACCTATAAATGTCCGCAATTGATAAGGGAGTTGAATATGGCTATATCCCCCAACAGGTGTCTCCTGAATGGAGGTCTTTAGCCATTTTTGCACAAATGCTTGCTTGGAAATTGTTATTGTTGATGCAAATAAGTCAAAATAAGCTTCCGCTGTCTTACGGATTGAGGGCTCGGCAACGTTGCGAAGCCTAGTATTAAGTGTAACTTTACGCTGTAATGTATCCTCAGTCGAACCAATACGAACAAATAACTTCTTGTCCGTATGGTAATACACATCAACTGGCTGGCGTTTGCTCCCATTACGATCCGTGAAATAAAAAGCCGGCTTAATACGCACATGATCCTGCGAACCAAACATGTTGCCTATCGTTTTTAGGTCAAACTTGAAGGCATAACCTGTCTTAACCACCACTCGCTGAAAGCCAGCCGCCGGATGGCTTCCTGGAGCTATTGGCAGTCGATAAGGCAGCTTATTTCCTCTCACTGCACCATTCAAGTCATTTAATCCCGTCCAGTAATAGAAACCAGAATGATCTTTACTCCCCTTCCCAACACGAAAAACTTGTTCCCAGTTCAAATCCATAATGTCACTTATACGAAAATCATACAACCGCCCGATCACTTCAACATCAATGGTATCTACAGCTACATGATGACTCAGTTCTGTATTGGCGTAGGATTGATTTGATGCATGTAAAGAGGCATTTTCAGCGAAAGCACGGTAGTAAACAGCGTAATCCCCCTCATCAACCCAAACAGGCAGGTGAAATGTCGCCGTTGCTTGCGAAACGGGTATGCTAACCCAAGTATGCTTAGGCACGTACGTTCCATCGCTTGCATAGACGTCAAATGGGAAATAAACTTGTTTGTCACGAATGTACTTCGCATAATCACGTTGACCGTATCCTGGGTAATTTACATGTTTGCCTGTAGTAGGGAGTGCTACAATAAATGGACGATTTAAGATGAGAGCTGCCCGCGCAGCATTTGGGATTGTTTTCTGATTGTGTGACTTATCATCAGAAATAGAGGCATACATAACAGTAGGGGTATGCACAGTAACCGGATTAATTTGTTTAATCGTAAATTGTTTATCAGATCCTGCACGTATGCCTGTGTTTAAAGTATAAAAAATGATGCCTTCACTTCGAGCGTGCCGTACATTTGGCTTGTGGCTGTCGATACGCAGCTCACTCTGATTTAAGACGTTATGCCCAATCGTCACAGCTTGCGGAATAACTTGCGGAATTGTTGTCTTCTCCATATGCCATGCTCCGTTCATCAACAATTGTCCATTTAACAACAGCTGATCATTACGAACCTGCATTTGAGGTACTCGAAGCTCGGCCTCCCGAGCAAACAACGTACTTACTTCATTCGGAACCGGCGGAGGCGTCTTGCCGCCATCGTTGACATGCTGACTAGGAAGTTCAATCATTTTATTAAAATCAGGTAAATAGGCATGCGCCTCAAAAGTGTCATAATCCTTCGTTTCGATATTTACAGGAACGTAGGAGCGTGGAATTAAAGTAACCTGTTCACCTGGCAGAGCATAGTTACGAATGTCGGCGCGATCAATATCGTATACTTCTAAAGTATCTATGACCCAATAACTATATTTGCGTTCGATTTCAATCAGCTCACGGGAACGATAATTTTGGGTTTGTGGATTGGGCAGGATGGGGCCAGGCTGACCGTCAGGACCTACAGGACCTGATTTCCCCGGATCCCAGTGCAACACATACGTTTTACCTACCTCTACCTGCGTCTGACATGTTCCTATCATCTCAACAAATTTGTGCTTAAACAAATAGTGTGGTGCAAGCACGTTAGTACGCAGCGTTTCGGAAGTTGGAATCCCAAGCGATACATCAAAGGCCTTATCCGCTTGAATGGAACCCGTTGCGGCGGGGTTCATCTGTTCTGCACGTACTTCTTTACCTGAGGGTACAGGTGCTGAGCATTTAGTGTCTGCTGGATTACAATTTTGACCGGGCGGGCATCCACTATTGTCCTCATCTGTATAGTATACTTTCATAAGATCAGGATAACGGTAAGTGTACGAGTGAATATCATATGTATAAGCAGCGAAGAAAAACATCATTGCTGCCCCAGTGGCAGGCAGATTGTACTTGTAACCGACATGGTCATACTTTTGGGTAAATGTAACGGTCGCTCCGTTGAGGTCCTTGACTTCGAAACCAACAATTTGGGTGGATTTGTCACTCTTCCCGCTAATCGTCGGGGAAGTTACAGTCTGATCCCAGTCCACAACCGGATTGATGTCTTTTTTCCAAGGATTTAGACTCGCTAAAATAGACTTATTGTCTTCAATTACAGTTGATGGGAAATCTCTATTAAACTTCAAACTTTTAAACGCTTGAGTCCTCGGATAAGTTGCCATTAGTTGAATATAACAACCAGGGTATTTATCCATTCTTTGGCCGCTAACAGTTTCTTTTTCAGGAGGAGGCATGCACCTTCGACTTTCGGATTCACTCTCAGGATCGCCATTCAAGGCTATGTATGAACTGATGCCTGGGTACCAATGATTGTTACGCCCACCAGCAGCGTAGCGCTGCCAAGCAAACCAAGTTCCATTAGCATCATTTTTTTTGGAGACAACAGGGACCTGTTCTCCATTAAACAAAATCGCTCCGCTGTATCGCTGTGCGTTAACGTTTAGAGTCTTTATAATGACATTATCTTTGTAAAATACAATTCGAGTAATTTTATTCCCTGCACCCGCATCCTCGTTTAGTTTTTTTGTTGTTAGAGTCTTATTTTTAGAAAAAATAGATTGCTGTCCCTCCAAAATATTTATAGCATTTACATCATATAGTATTTTCTTTGCCGAGAACGTCTGCTCAGAGGTTAATGCGGACATTGAATGTAAAGTATAAAATATACAAAATCCAATGAAGATCATCCATAAGAATGTAAAAAATATCCATTTATATACCTTTATTTCGATCACCAATCCCTTCTATAATATGTTTAGAATCAAAAACTTGGATCGACATAAGGTCCATCGACTACAAGTAAGTCATTTGACTTATATCCATAATTAGAGAATGAAGGAGTATGTATAGAAATTTTAAGTTGACCATTTTGTAACCATCCATTTTTAGGAACAATAAACGCAGGTATGTCACCTAGTTGGTCCACAAATAATGTGGCGGGTTTATTTAAAGTACCTCTAAAATAGGCTTGCATATCAGGGGAACTAAATCCCCGTAACAAAAAAGGTACATAGTTCTGTCTAGCATACAATTTCGTATCTTTGTTATATACCTCGTGCCCTTTGTAGTACAAAATGTAACTCTTCCTCCATTTATGCACCATTAGATCGTTACGAGATGTGTCATTGTTAAACCACTTTAACTTATGTATATCTGGGAGCAGTGCCAGATTAGGGTCCTGTGGATCTTCGAGATCTATCGCCACTAACGCATCCAATTGCCCGCGATATTTCCCATCAACAGAGTCGATGACCATTCTGTCTTTTCTCCATAATTCTTCAATCGTCTTGCCTGCATATTGACTAGCCGGTGTCGTGAATATTTCTGGCATAATCGTAAAAATGTTCGTACCGTGCCACGCCAATTCAGCACTGGATACAGCGTACTTATCAACAGTAACCTTGCCTCCACTTTTAACAGTAAGCATACGTTCAATAACAGCGACTGCCTGCGCCCGATTGGTGGTGTCCTTTACACTAAGCGTCCCTTTCTGGTCCGTGCCGGTAATCAACCCTCTTTTGGCTGCAATATACATCCACTTCCCGTTGTCCGAAGTGCGTTCACCGATCGCTCTGGCAGCTGTACTCGCCATCTCCAAGCGAGTCATTGGCTGATTCCATCCTCCTGCTGACCATTTATTATCCCCAATCAGCTTCACATCACTTGCCGCTTCCACGTAGGGTTCATACCACTCCCCACCCGTAGATGCTTCCACCTCCAACTGGAGTGCGATTGCTGTCATCTTAATAAATTCAGCCCTCGTAATCTTACTATTTGGCCTAAACGTACCATCTGGGTATCCGCTGACGTACCCTTTGGCAGAAGCCATAACAATTGCTGGGCTAGCCCAATGTTGGGCTGACACATCTTGATATTGACCTGCTTCAGGCAACGTAGGCATATCAAATACTTTAGATACCTCAGCTATTCCAGAGGCTGCCGACGGTATTGCACCACTGATACCACCGCATGCTGCTACAAGGAATATCAACAACCACCCATACTTCCTCATTCTTCAGACCTCTTTTCTTATAAAAATAAATAACCTATATAGATAACTCCATACCGTGACGTATTGTCACATGGAATTCCAAACAATATGACCCTGATCATTGCTCACACAATGATCGGGCAGCCTACGCCCTCTGTCTATTTCATCTCAGCTAATAAACGCAAAATGCTCTACGTCAAGCGTTATTAGCACACCACATTATTCAAAATAAAAAACAACAAACCAGCACATACAGTGATCGGACTTTGAAATGATTACACATAAACCAAATGTGCCATCATTTATGAAAGGAAGGTGTAAAAGTGAGCCGGGCAGGCAGTCTACCTCATACTAAAAGTGGAATATGAATGCAGCGGATAAACATGAGCAGCAATAAAATAGTACCGTCTTGCCACAGCAGCGGGCCCTTAAGAGGAGAAATCAAATAATATCCTCCTCAATATACCATACTAAACAGTTTCCTCCATATGATAAACGCAAAAAAAGCACCCAAAACAGAACAGAATCTGTTTCGTGGGTGCTTCCCAACAATCCTATTATAATTATCCAAATACTAAACGGAACAAATGTGTCCACGTACTAAAGTTCAACGCTTCAGTAACAGTACCGTGGCCAAGTACCACCAATCCGATGACCATACCTGCATATGCAGTAAGAATACAGAGCATCGGTGTAATCAGCAACCGAAATACCCACTTCATGGCGGAAGACTTCTTCCCCGTCTTCACCCCATCAGCATTAGTAGATGACAAATGATTGTCGTCCGCCTGCTCTCCTGTACTCGTAGAACGAGTACGATCAGATCGACTCAACCGTTGATTCGGAAATGCTTCTTGTTCATCATAACTCATACCACGATCACCTGCTTCGCTTAACCCCTCATGCTGTTCGCGAGTCCCCACATCGCGTCTCCCGAAGACAATGCACGAGCGGACATCTGATAGGCGCGCTGTGCTTGTATCAACTCGGACATCTCATCACCTAACGAGACGTTCGAACTTTCCAGCACACCTTGACGCACCGTCAATGGCACCTTACCATCTGGCGGGATATTCGTCAAGTCCAATGTTTGTAAGACCGTATTACGATCCATCGTTGGTGGGATTACATACATATTATTGTCAATCTTTTGCAACAGTTCAGGCTTAATAGCTTGCACAAGCTTTAAAGTACCCACGAGAATCTGCTCATTCGTACTTGGCTTCACTTCATATACACGACCAGCAGCATCAATCTTCATCTGATAGCCTTCCTGCACACGAATACGAATATCGGAATCGTCTGCTGAAGAAACAACTGCTCCTGTCCGTGTCGTCAGCAGGGCTTCGCCTGTATTGGTAGGCACCATGTGGAAGTCGCCTTCACGCACAAATGCTGTCCCTTCAGGTGTTCTTACTTCAAACAAACCATTACCCTCGATCGCAAGATCAGTAGGCACGTTCGTTGTAAGTAAAGATCCTTGGCTAAAGTCAAGTCCGACACCTGTCATCATGGAACCATAACCATTAGTAAATCCAAGCGGAGTAGCTCGGCCTGGAAGTTTGAAGTCGCGATGTTGCTGTTGAGCATTCGTCAGGACATCTGCAAAGCTCGCTGTCTTACGCTTAAATCCTCGTGTATCCACGTTGGCGACGTTGTCAGCAATGACGTCCAATTTACGTTGCAGCCCGCTCATCGATACCGATGCAGCAATAATAGAATTGTTCATATGTTACGGCTTGCCTCCTTATAATTGGCGTAAATAAGCATAACAGGTCTTAGACCCGTCCTACCTCATTTACCGTCTTGTCCAACGTCTTATCGTAGAATTGGATTATTTTCTGATTCGCTTCATACGCACGAAAAGCAATGTTCAAATCAACCATCGATTGTGCAGGGTCAACATTTGAACGCTCCAAGTACCCTTGTTCCACTCTGGCATCCCCGATTGCAGCGGGCGTACCTGCTTGTGCACCCTCCTCCAGACGGAATTGACCCTCACCAACACGAACAAGATCGTTAGGATTATCGATACGTGTAATGGACAATGCTTGTCCCAACGCGGCCCCTGTCCGAGCATTAAACAACTGACCAGTACCATCAGCCTTAACATCAGACAAGTTAATGTTGTTTAGCACAATAGGCGTATTATTACGGTTCATGACGAGTGAGCCGTCAGCCGTAATTAGCTCGTTGTTCTCGTTCAGTTGAAAATGTCCATCACGTGTATATCGCACTTCTTCACCTGCACGCACAGTAAAGAAAGCCTCTGGCTTATAAGTCACATTTCCTTGAGCATCGATAGATTTGCCTGATGCATCAAAGGCTACGCCTGGCACCTGAATATTTGATACAAGCGCAAAGTCACCCATTTGATTCGTCTGCATCAAGTCCCCTTGTGTAAATACAAGACGGCTCTCTTCGCCGAATACGCCTGTATTGATCTTGCCAATTTGTTGTCCGGCAGCAGCATCTTTCCCCATAAGAGCAATCATCATCTCTGGAAATGAGCGCTGCACGCTATTCACAGCCTTAAAGCCTGGTGTATTCATATTAGTAATGTTATTTGTAACCGTGTCATGGCGACGCTGCTGCGTCAACATGCCTGAAGCGGCTGTATATAACCCTCTTAACATATGCCGTTCCTCCCGGATTCCCGATATCGGATTCTATTCCTATATATCGGCTTATCCGAACGATTTCTTTACAACTTTATCTAAATTATCAAGCATAATTCCTGTACCCTTCACAACACAATGCATTGGGTCTTCAGCAATCAGAACAGGAACCTTCAATTCTTCTGCCATCAGCTCATCCAAGCCATCCATCATGGCACCGCCACCTGTCAAAATAACACCACGGTCAATAATATCCGCAGACAACTCTGGTGGTGTACGCTCCAGCACCGATTTGGCAGCAGCTACTATAGAAGATACCGGATCCCATAGCGCCTCGCGCACCTCATTCGATGTAATGGTGACCGTGTATGGCAGTCCTGATACCATATCACGTCCGCGGATGTCCATTTCACGCTGTCCTCCGCCTGGACGAACAGTACCGATATTAATCTTAATATCCTCGGAAGTCCGTTCCCCGATTAACAATTTGTACTTATGTTTAATATATCTCATGATGGAGGCGTCAAATTTATCACCAGCTACTTTGATCGATGAGGCTGTTACGATATCACCCATAGAAAGCACTGCGACATCAGTCGTTCCGCCACCAATATCCACAACCATGTTACCGCTAGGCTGGAATATATCCATTCCCGCGCCAATAGCGGCTGCTTTAGGCTCTTCCTCAAGGAAGACTTCCTTAGCGCCGCTCTTTTCCGCTGCTTGTCGTATCGCTTTTTGTTCAACTGAAGTAATGTTAGTCGGCGCGCAAATTAAGATGCGCGGGTGCGAATACCATTTGCGGCCGCCGACGTGGTTAATAAAATATCTCAGCATGGCTTCGGTAATCTCGAAGTCTGCGATAACGCCGTCCTTCAACGGACGGATTGGCACGATGTTGCCCGGGGTACGCCCTACCATCTTACGTGCATCTTCACCAACCGCCAGCACACGTTTCGAATCGCTCTCGATTGCAACTACTGACGGCTCGTTTAAGACAACCCCCTTTCCTTTCACATGAATCAGCACGTTCGCCGTTCCCAAGTCGATTCCGATATCCTTGCTAAACATAGGTTCGAGAGCCTCCACAATAATTATTTCTACTAAAATACGATGAATTCCGACCAATTCCTGCAAAATGTACACTCATTCCTTAACATAGCACATTTCCAGCTCTCGGTTCAATGAAAGATTAACAACGTATACGACAATCTCGGAACGAATATTTATGGCTAACGTTTGCGCATGTGAGGAAGGCTACGATTTGCCCGCAGTGAGCACCTCGCGTTTTTTTGTGCTCGTCTTTTTGTACTTGATCTTGGTGGCCTCTCCTCCACGCAAATGACGCACGGATTTGTGGTATTCGAGAATGTGCTTAACCTGATCCGCGAGGTCCGGATTAATTTCCGGAAGCCGCTCGGTCAAATCTTTATGCACCGTGCTTTTCGACACGCCGAACTCTTTGGCTATGGTGCGAACCGTATGCTTGGTTTCGACAATGCAGCGGCCGATTTTGATGGTTCGTTCCTTGATGTAATCGTGCACGTTCCCGCCTCCCTACTCGGATTAGTTTGGTACATTATATGAGGGGTCTGCCCACTTATGCGTTATAACCAAGCGTGACAAGCCTGACCATGCCGATTATTTTCATAAAAATCATTCAGCAAAACGAAGGAGAGGACGGAAATATGCTTATAGAACAACACTTTGAGCTATTTCTTAACAAATCGGAAGCCCGTTCAATTTTGCGGGGACGTTACGCCACAATATGGATACTTAGAAGCTGAAATCCAGATACCACACCCCAACAACAAAAAAAGACGGAAGCATATGCTCCCGCCTTTGTGAAATCTGCACTAATTTTTAGCTAGCAAGCTTGTCGGATTAACCGGAGTCGTTCCCTCGAACACTTCAAAATGAACATGGACACCCAAGTCCTTCTCCATTTCGCTGCGCCCCGCGGAGGCAATTACCGCACCTTTTTTAACCGCGTCGCCTTTTTTAACCTTTAATTCCGCTACACTTTGATACACGGTTTTCATCCCGTTGCCATGATCGATTTCTACAACATTGCCCATCATAGGATGCTGTTCAGCTCGTGTAACTGTTCCACTCATCGCAGCTAGCACTTCAAACGGCTGCTGGTCTTTACGCGCCAGATCAATACCCGAGTTCGGCGTAAAAGTCTGTTTGTATTCTACTACCGCACGTTGTTGATCTTCTTTAGAAGCTGCGGCATCAAAAAATCCCATAACGACGTCTACACCTTGTACATCCTCGACTGGCCAACCAAGTGTTTCATTGTTGGATACAACAGCTTTCACATCTTCTTGTGTTCCTGCTACAGCGTCCGTACCTTGACCTTGTGTTGTCTCTACTTGTGTCTTGGTGGCGCTAGTCTGTAGCGGTTGCATGTTGGAGCCCTGATAGACCCAGACTAACGTTAAAATAATGGCTGCTGCCGCGACATACAAAGCAGGGAATGCCCACTTCTTAGACAACAGCTTTCTCCATCCCGAAGTTGGAACCGCTTGAGCTCCTGCTAGTTTTGAAGCTTCCGGCGTGTTCGGCGTATTCGAAGATGATGTCGTAGATTTGTTAACCTTAGAGTTTTGGTTTTGTTCACTCATTGTGATCACCTCAGTAACCATTGTTACCGCGACTCTCACTTTTATACGCAAGCAATTACTAATTTTTGAGATTATCTCTATTGGCTATCGTTTAGCATAAGCCGTATCTATCTTCTCTAATACCTGCGAAACTGGAGTCAGCTTAACCCCTTGATAATAATAGGTTAGTATACGCTCTGCGCTTGCCCCTTCCAGCGCCATGCCTTGGGCGCCATACTGACTCATGCCAACGCCGTGGCCATAACCATAAGTTGTTAGTACGATTTTGCCGTTTTCCATTTTCCAGCTAATTGCCGATGAACTTAATCCGAGTTTTTCTCTAAATTGTCTACCTGAAAAGGTGTGCGTGCCTACCTGCACTTCCCCGATTCGTTTCCCTTTAGTGACAGAGAGCAGTTCGATAGCTGTAGAGAGTGTGTCGGCGGCTCCTACTCCCTTGTCCCGATTTGAAATCGCGGTCTTTAGGGCAGGTACTGTATCAACAGCGACACCCAGCTTCCGCAAAAATTCATTCACTTCCATTCGAACCGTTGTCATAAACCGTGGGGATAGCTTCTTGTCCCACGGACTGGATACACTCCTCAAATAGGGAAGCTTCTGATTCCAGTAATCTTCCACATTCTCAGTATAGCCATTGCTCGTTGAAAAAAAGGTAGCCTCAATAGGCTTGTTCTGATAGGTAAGGACTAGCCCCGCCGTATCGTTAACGGCGCGATTCAGCTTGGCAATCGCGTCACTTGGTCGTTCCGCGAGCTTCGCAAGCGGCACATAGGCTTGGTGGGCGACGGTGTCTGTTACGTCGGCCCCACCCACCGCGCCGCCAACATCGCCGCGCGCAAGACGGCGCACTATATATGTGCGCGCGGCAGTTGCCTGTGCCTTGAGCGCTTCCAGTTCAAAGCGCTCTGGCATTTCAGCAGCCACGACGCCGCGCACATATCGTTCCAGCCCCACTCGCTCCACCTTACGCGTGGCCGTGACGTACACGCGTACATATGGCGGCGTATCGGCAGGCTCTGTCGTGATGGATATCGCCGCCTTGCCGCCGCGCGGACTTGGCACTGCTTGCTGCTGATGTCCTTTCGACACAAGCAGCACTGGTGCAAGCAGCGCAAAAGCCATAAGCAAGCTGCTCCACAAGGCAAAGTGAATCCAACCTCGAGAATTGTGCCTCTTGTTCATTTGCCCCCTCCTACGCCCTCTATTTATAGATCCACGCTGCGAATGTTCTCGCGTTGTGCTTCGCTCATTCTCCATAATTTGGTCGCCTTCCATCTACTCTCCCTCCTGTTTCTATCAGCTATTTTGTCCAATCATCACGGCTGCTGCCGCTATACTTTCATGTTATGAAACGGTGGGAGAAGGTAGAACGCTAGAATAAGAGAACATATTATATTTAAATCCTCCTTATCCCCTCTTTGTCCACATGGAGCATTAACAAGTGAATCGATTGCAGTATACATGAGCATACCCGCAACATATTCACCCGCACTCTCGTTAAATAAAGAAATGCCTTCAGTTTGTAATAAAAGAAGATTCCCCCTGTAATAAAATGAAAATAAGTATAGTAATAGAGGAGTAAGAGGAGCTACGTAATTGTACACGGTGATTATATCCTTACGCTGTTGATTAACCAGTATCCTTGGAGACAAACACAAAAAAACCGTCCCCCTAGGGAAACGGCTATCTGTTCTGATCTTCTGTTAGTGTAACTCCACTCTAAGCGATTAAGCCCAAGTTGGCTGTACGTTAAACAGCTTCACTTCTGGAACGTCTTCAACAGATTCGGCTGCTTCGGCCTTCTCTGCGTGGACACGCCAAATATCTGCACCGAGCGCAGACAACTTCTCAGCAAGATGTACGTAACCACGATCAATATGATGGGTTCCGCCAACTTCCGTTGTACCTTCTGCTACTAACCCTGCGCAAATAAGCGAAGCGCCTGCACGCAAATCGGTTGCACACACTTTGGCGCCAATCAGCTTTGCACTGCCTGGAATAATAGCCGAACGGCCATCCACCTTTATGTTTGCATTCATGAGGTTAAACTCATCAACGTGCATAAAACGGTTCTCAAATACAGTCTCTGTAATTACAGACGTACCTGTTGCAACTAACAGCAGCGCCATCATTTGAGATTGCATATCTGTCGGGAAGCCTGGATAAGGCAGTGTCTTAACATCAACCGCCTTCAACGGCTTATCCGCAATAACACGGATGCCATTCTCGTCCGGTACAATGGTCACGCCCATCTCTTCCATCTTCGCAATAACCGGACCTAGATGATCTGCAATCGCACCTTCCACATATACATCGCCACCTGTCATGGCAGCAGCAACCATATAAGTTCCCGCTTCAACACGATCAGGAATAACAGTATGCTCAGCACCGTGCATCCGTTCTACGCCCTCGATACGAATAACGCCCGTTCCAGCACCACGTACAATGGCGCCCATCTTGTTCAGATAGTTCGCCAAATCAACGATTTCCGGTTCACGTGCTGCGTTCTCAATTAGGGTTGTGCCTTCTGCTAGTGTGGCAGCCATCATAATATTCTCAGTAGCGCCTACACTTGCAACGTCCAAATAAATTTTTGCGCCCTTTAATCGGCCTTTAACTGTCGCTTCAATATAACCTTGACCTAGTCCAATTTCGGCACCCATCGCTTCAAAGCCTTTTAAATGCTGATCGATTGGTCTTGAGCCGATTGCACATCCGCCTGGCAAGGAAATGCGCGCCTTACCTGCACGAGCGAGCAGAGGTCCCATCACTAGGAAAGAAGCTCTCATCTTACGTACAAGCTCATAGTTAGCTTCAAAGGATTGAAGCTGCTCTGCTTGAATACGTACAGTCTCGTTGGCATATGTAAGGTTTGCACCTAATTTTTCCAACACTTGGTGTATCGTCTTTACATCCTCGAGTGGAGGCGCATCATGAATAACGCTGACGCCTTCTTCCCCCAATAACGAAGCTGCGAGTATCGGAAGCACTGCATTTTTGGCACCGCTAACTCGAACCGTACCCGACAACCGCTTGCCTCCGCGGACGATAAATTTGCTCATCACGTTTCCCTCCGCGCTTTTATTCCGCCCCATCACATTATTGCTCTGTAAGAAAAGCTTCTTTAATTGATGCACCATGTTGATGTGCTCCTGTAAAAGCGACTGCTTTTCCCTGGAGATACGGACATACATACTTTTGACATGCATACTTCTGCAAAAAAAATAATAGTTACTCTTCATCCATACATACGGGCTATCTTAACCCGACCTTAATAATACCATCCCTTTACAAAGATGGACAAGCGTTAATTTCGACAACAACATTCCACATTTTCCTTGGGGCTATCATCCATTGTTGACATCTTCCTTCGATGTTATTCGACAATTGTGACTCACCACGATGAATTCAATGGCAGTCTTCCTTTTATAACCCATTGCATCGTGTGTTCAAACAACGTACATACCATCCTCAATATTTATTATCTGTTAGAATAAATATTTCAAAGCTTGTGTCCATCCCCAGTAATCAATAAAGAAATGGGATACTGCGCGGCCTAAAATAATCGCCAACAACAAATGCAGCATCTTGCCGGATGGACTTTTCGGATATCGCATTACCAAGTCCAGCTTAAGATGCTGCAAAGACCACCACGCTACCGCGATACAGCACAAGGTCAAAATCATTTGTACGATTCCACTGACGCCTACCGCTGCCGATATGTCGTTAAATGAATCATTCAACGTCCCTTCCTCCTCCTCATGCACTGTTTTGCTGCTTCCAATCTATCCAGCAACGGAAAACAGCATCGATACAAACTCCGCTCTTGTTGTCGATCGATTTGGGGCAAAAGAGCCATCTGCATACCCTTTAATCAATTGCTGCTTTTTTAATTCCGCCAGCATCGGTGCTGCCCAATGATTAAGCGGCACATCCACAAAAGGTTGCTCAGCCGGCATTCGAGCAATAAGATGAAGGGCGTTGCCTATCATCACCGCTGTCTCGGCACGGGTGACCTCTTTAGCTGGCGCAAATCTACCTGTCTCGTAACCAGCTGCGATATGCGCTTGCGCAACTCTGGACACCGCCGAGTACGCCCAATGCGACTGCGGCACATCTGTAAACACAGGCAGATTTGCCGCGCTGCTCTTTAATTTAAATGCATTTGCAATAACAGTAGCAGCCTCTGCCCTAGTGATCAATCGATTAGGGGCAAATTGGGCATCTGCATACCCTTTAATCCAACCCTTCTTAATTGCCCCCACGATCGCCTCTTGTGCCCAGTGCCCCTTGACATCACGCATCCCTGCAACCAACGCCAACTTGGATGCACGCAGCGTATAATAGTTGGTATCAAATTTCTCATTAGCGGTTAACCGAATGTAGTAGGAACCTTTTTCAAGCTTTATGCCCGCCTCAAGCTTAGATTCGCCCTTGCGGTTACGTCCTGATAGAAGCAGCTTTTGCTCCTTATTAAAGACGCTCATTTCTACAGTTCGGTTGCTCGGAATACGTTGAAGCTCAAAATTAATATATGCCTGCTCTTCCAATTGAAGCTGGAACCAATCTTTGTCGCTATGCGAATGAAACACACCTGTATAATTCGTATTTGGTGTTATCGTAACTGCCTCATACATTTTATCATTAGGTTCATTCGGGTCCGTATACTGCGTCAAAAAGTCCAGATGCATTGTATATTGACCTGCGACAGGTTCTGCCTTTGCGGTGACTGCATTTTGAATACGAATATAATATTTGCCTGGTTTCAAGTCGGATAAAACCGACATTTCCGCCTGCCCTTCCGTATTATCATCCATAATATGCACATAATTGTCTGGTCCGGCCACTTCCACCATCGGGTCAATTCTCACTGTATCCGTCGTAACTTTAATTGTTAACGTTCCTCTGGATGGAATTTGTACTTCAAACCAGTCTTTGTCCCCTGTATGGCTAAATGTTCCCGTAACCTGCTGTTTGCGGGCAGGCAAAGCGTAAGCTTCATACTGCTTATCGTTTGGTTCAAATGGATCTGCTGCAATGCGGAAACGAGAAGCTAGCTTGTACGTTGCCGGATTGGACTTAGTCGCCTGTGCAGCGCTCAATCGAATGTAATGCACACCTTTTTTGACAGACAGAGAAATAGGATCCGCTCCAACAGGACTATATCGTTTCCCCTCTTGGCTAGCTCCTACATAATGAACGACTTGTATTGGGCTATTTCCCGCAATACGTTGATACTTCAAGTCGAGCGTCCCGTCATAAGGCACCTCCACACGATACCAGTTACCAACCTTTCCATCTGCTACATAACCTGTATTCATCGTATCTATGGGAAACGCACGTGCTTTATTCCTTGCTTGATGGATAATGTATCCTTCTGGCTTAGGAGCGGTCAACAACGCTTTATCCGCGCGTACCATCCCGTAGCCACTATTGTTATCCCAGCCTTTGGCAACAATATCTTGTGCAGTCATACGCAAATGTTCCCGAATTTGATAAGGCTTCAAGTGTGGATATTTGCTCCATAGCAGGGCAGCTACGCCCGCTACTTGTGGCGCTGCCATCGAAGTTCCTTCCGCATTTTTGTATCCGCCGCCTAGTGCAGTCGTATACACATGCCAAGGAGCTACAATATCGATCTCTGGACCTGTATTAGAACGCGGCTCAACGGTTAGTTGTGGTGTACTGCCCCCAGTCGCCAACACACTCGCATAGGCTGCTGGGTATTTGACTTCAACCTTCTCCTGATATCTCGTGCCATCATTCCCCGTTGCGGCCACAAGCAGTACACCCTTGTCCTCCGCATATTGAACGATGTCCTGCATATATTTCGAATATCGGTATAGTCCGACAGACATCACAACGATCTTTGCCCCGTGATCTACCGCGTATAAAATACCCGCACCTAACTTATCCTCATCTCCATATCCACGCGAATCAAGAGCCTTAATCGGCAAAATCTTCGCTGACCATGTAATGCCAGCCGTCCCTTTGCCATTATTGCCGATCGCAGCCACAACACCTGCTACATTGGTGCCGTGTCCATTGTCATCCTTAGGCAGCCCTGGCTCCAGTAAGTTGACGCCCGGAATTAAATTCGCTTTAAGGTCGGGATGATCCATGTCTACACCTGTATCCACTAAAGCAATCGTAATACCAGAACTTTTATTAACCTGTGACCAAGCAACGTCAGCACCGATCTGCTTTAAATAATGCTGCTGTGGAAAGCTAGGATCGTTGGGCACTACCGCACCAGACAACGACTTAACACGATGATTCGGCTCTATATATTCAACCCGTTTATTGTGTTTGAATCGTTTCAGCCAATCTTTTACCTCGACATGAATAGATGGTTTCATAACCGTAATACCCAATCGTTCCTGAGTGCTTAGGATGATGCTGTCCTGCACAATAGCTTCATCGTATACGCCGGGTTCCTTCCATTTGACGATCCAAGATGTCGATTCTGGCACTGCGTTCTCACTTGTTTCTTTTCCGTTAACCCCAAGCAAAGGATGCGCAGAGTTTATGGGAACTTCAGTATACTGTGGACTTACAGCACCACAGCTTATTAAGGTCGTCCAAGTTAATGTGACCACAAAGAGCATAACGATGATTCGACGCCATCGTGTGTTCATGACTTTCACTTCCAGTATCAATGGTTGTCAGGTGATCCTGCTTAAACCTGCATGTCAATTTGAATTTAATCTATTCGCACTTACACGGTCTCGCTCAGTTGATGGTGCACATACAATAGAAAACCGGCCGGGCCGCTGCCTAACAGCGAACCCAAGCCGGTATCATTATAACATACTCCCCTGTCAAGATGCTCCCGATCTAGCGAAAACCTATTATTGGGCGTACCTAAATCCTAACGGATAGGGCATCGTCCGAAGAGTACATTTCTTCAGCAGCAATTCCAACAATCTGGCATGTAGTGCCTAAGATGAGCACGGAGCTGTTAAGTAGCTGCAAATAAAGCCATTTAACCCTATGGTGTTAAGGTGAACAAATCACCGGGAATAGAGAACAGCGTGTTCAGCCAACCCATCACTTCATTTGGAAATAAGCCGAAGCCCAAGACAAACAGTACGCATATAGCAATAACAGATCCTTGAGGAGCAAGAACCGTTATTTTCCCCTCCTGACCATGCCTCATATACATTTGGCGAATAAACCCGAAGTAAAAGTAGAACGAGATTACACTAGTCAGCATCATAACAATCGCAATCCATATTGAATGTGCAGCCACTGCTCCAACAATAATGTAGAGCTTTCCGAAAAACCCTGCTGTAATCGGAATACCTGCCAACGAAAGGACAAAAACAGTCATAGCGACAGCTAGCCACGGTGAACGATGGTACAAACCGGCAAAGCCTTTTAGCTCCTCATGGCCAACTACGCGGCTGACCACCATCAGTACAGCAAATGCACCTATCGTTGTAAATAAGTAGGCCGCAAGATAATACCAGAATGCATTAAAAACCGAGGCGTTTATCGTATTTCCAAGGATGTTTAATCCTATAGGAACGAGCAGATAACCTGCGTTTGCAATTCCCGACAGCGCCAAAAGTCGTTTCACATTCTTTTGTCTTAAAGCCATCGTTGTTCCTACCACCATAGATAACGCGGCAATCGCCAGCAGCATAATCGTAACATCATTGTATATAGAGAATACACGCTGTCCTTCTGTGTCCGACTCAGCTCCCAGTCCGAAAAATACATTAAATATGATCCGGAACACAACGGCAAGGCTCGCTCCTTTTGCCACAACAGCTAGAAAGGCTGTAATTGGCGTTGGCGCCCCTTGATAGACGTCAGGAGACCACGCATGGAACGGAGCCGCTGCAATTTTAAATCCAAGTCCCACGATAAGCAGTAAGAAACTAACGTATATTAACGGTTGGAAGGCAGCAACATGAGTAGTAAGTGACTGTGCAATATCAATCAGGTTGGTGCTGCCGCTCATGCCATACAAAAACGACATACCATACAATATAAAGGCAGAGGCAACACTTCCAAGCACTGCATATTTAAATGCACCTTCTGTGGACCTCCGGTCGTTCTTTTTCATACCAACTAAAATATAGGAAGTAATACTTAAAAGCTCAAGTCCCACATACAACGTAATCAAGTCGCCAGACGATGCCATCATCATGCCGCCGAGCGCCGCTGGAAGAAGCAAATAATAATATTCGCCGCGATGCGGAAGCTCATCATCCTTCATACTTCCCATACTGATCAAAATAACAAATGCGGTGCCAACTAGAAATAAAACCTTTAGCAGCAAAGCAAAATCATCCACCCGGTAACTCTGATTCAGCAGCTGTAATGCTCCTACTGCTTCGCCACCGACGGCTTGTGTATATCGATCTGCCAATGTCGACACTACAAAGTAGAGAGAGAACAGCACACTTGCCAGCGACAAAATTCCTATCCATTCTCGATGGATACGCTTAGGGAGCAGCAGGTCGATCAGGGAGATGAGAACTGCTGCAATAACAAGCGTCAGTTCCGGTGCTAGGGCAGAAAGCTCGCTCCATTGTAAGGGTTGAACGGTTATAGTATCCATACGATTAGCCCCCTACCTTGAACATATCGATAATGTGACTGACACCATACTCAACAGGCGCTGTCACCAAAGACGGGAACAGACCAATCAGTACGATGCAAGCTGTTAATACGATAGCCGGAACAGCCTCGACCAGGCGTGCGTCTTTCAGCTGTTGATGATGCGCAGCTATTGGCCCGAATGTAATAGCTAATACTCCGCGCAATACGTACACAGCACTGAGAATCACACCAAATGCGCCAATGGTTGCAGCCCACGGCAAATTGCCGTACAAGCCAAGCAATGAAAATAACTCGGCTGGAAATCCCGATAATCCGGGGAGTCCTAAAGAAGCTAAACCTGCAATCAGTAATAGAGCGCTAATAAACGGAATCCGCTTGGCCAGGCCGCCAAGCTCGTCGAGGCGCGTAGTTCCAGTACGCTCGCTCAAACTGCCTACAAGCAAGAAAAACAAAGCGGAAATAAATCCGTGTGATACCATTTGCATGACAGCGCCTTGCAGCCCGATTTCATTCATCGCCGCAATCCCGAACAACACAAATCCCATATGGCTAATACTTGAATAGGCTAACACTAGTCTAAATTCAGTTTGGACAAAAGCCAAAATCGCACCATATAAAATATTAATAATACCAAGGACAGCTAACACCGTTGCCCAATCTGCCAACTGCTGTGGTAGCAGCACCATACCGAACTGAATAAGACCGTAGGCTCCCATTTTAAGCAGAACACCTGAATGAAGCATCACAACAGGAGTCGGTGCTTCCGCATGTACTTTCAGCATCCAAGTATGGAAAGGGAAAAGGGGCAGCTTAATGCCAAAAGCTATCAACAACAGCACAAACGTACCCATTCGCCAGCCTTCAGACAAGAAGAACGGACTGTGACCCAGGTTAGCAGCAGCCCCTGATGATTGTAAATGATTTACGATCGTATAAAGATCACCGCTGTACACAAACTTGACTGCGCCGCTTGTGTCCGTAATCTGATCAAAACCAGCTGTTGCAACCAAAATAGCAAAAGCAACAAACATCAGCGCTGAACCGAGTCCGTTATATAGCAGAAAATGGTTGGCTGCCCGCTCTCGATTAGCTAAGCCCCATATCCCGATTAAGAAAAAGGTCGGAACCAATGTCCATTCAAAAAAGGCGAAAAACAAAAATAAGTCACGTGCCATAAAGACACCAAGCATACCTACTTCCAACAGCAATAACAAAATAAAATATGTTTTCTGACGTTTACGAATAGATACTGAAGCCAAAGCTGACATCGCAGCCACAATTGTCGTCATAACTACAAGCGGCAGTGACAGTCCGTCCAAAGCCAAATGGTATGGAATGTCTAATGTCCATGACTGAATGCCTTTTGCCACATCCAGATTTAGTGGTATGGAAATCCAGTCGAACTTTTCTAACAAGGTGTTCCCCTGCTTGGATGCATCATATCCCGCATATATAACAACTGCGATAATGAGGGAGATAAAGGTTGTCACAATACCTATTGTCCGAATTGCAAATACCCGCTCCTTCGGAATAAGTAACAGGATAAGCACGCCAAGCAGCGGGGAGAATGTCAACAACGACAACCACGGAATTGAACTTATCTGACCGACCATTACCAGAACCCCCTTCCTAGCGCTAGCATCAGCAAGACCAACGCTACGAAACCAAACAAGGACACGATACCATAGGTTTGCAACTGTCCGTTTTGGACTCGTGTAGAGGTTCTACCCCATCCATCTACAAATGCGGAAATAAAGCGAACCAGGCCATCCACCACATAGCGATCGATTATGTCCAATCCTTTCCCTATAACACGTAATGGACGGACAATTAACCAGTTGTACAATTCATCGATGTAATATTTGCGCTCCAGCACACGAAACAACGGTGCTGCTGCCTGCTCAAGCTTATCAACGCGTTGGGATTGACCAGGTCGGTATAACACATAACCGAGCAGCACACCACACACACCTGCCGCTACCGAAATGATCATAACAAGCACATTCGCATGATCCTCAGCGGGCTCTCCAGTCAGCCAAATACCAAATTGGCCATTAAATGGCGTGTAGACAAAGCCCGCAATAAGGGCCAGCACCGCTAACACAACCAATGGAATCGTCATTGACGACGGGGATTCGTGCGCTTGTTGATAAATCTGGTCATCTGCTGGCTTGCCAGTAAAGGCCACAAAGAACAACCGTGCCATATAAAACGCCGTAAAAAATGCCGCCAGCACACCAATTACAAACAGCAGCTTATGATCTTGCTCCCATGCGGCTGCCAAAATAGCGTCCTTGGACCAGAAGCCTGAAAATGGCGGAATGCCGGAAAGCGCCATAGCACCGATTGCAAACGTCCACGTCGTTACTTTCATTTTACGGCCAAGCCCGCCCATCTGGAATATATCCTGCGTATGTACCGCATGTATCACACTGCCCGCGCCAAGGAACAAAAGTGCCTTAAAGAACGCATGTGTAAACAGATGAAACACACCTGCTGTAACAGCGCCTAGTCCTAACGCCATCATCATATACCCTAACTGGCTAACTGTTGAATAAGCCAATATTCGTTTAATATCTCGCTGTGCAAGCCCAATCGTTGCGGCAAATATAGCTGTAAAACCACCTATCCCTGCTACGATAGCCATCGCCGTAGGAGACACATGAAAAATCGAAAATGTACGCGCCACCAAGTAGACACCAGCGGCAACCATCGTTGCAGCATGGATTAGCGCTGAGATGGGCGTTGGCCCTTCCATCGCGTCAGGCAGCCAAGTATGGAGGGGGAACTGACCCGATTTCCCCATCGCGCCTATAAAGATCAGCGAAGCGATCCACGTAGCTATACCAGCGGTAATGCCATGTTGTGCAAGGGAATCTCCACTTTGGAATACCGTTTGAATGACACTGAAGTCTAGCGAATGGTCAGGCATCTGCCAGAAGAGCAGCAAAATCGCAATAAGCAGCCCCACATCGCCGATGCGTGTTACAATAAAAGCTTTTTTGGCTGCTGCTCGTGCCGCAGGGCGATCATACCAGAAGCCGATCAGGAGGAAAGAGCACGCCCCTACCAATTCCCAGAACATATACAATTGCAGCAGATTCGGTGAAACCACGAGGCCAAGCATCGAGCTTGTAAATAAAGCTATATAAGCAAAAAATACGTGCTGTCTGTCGTCACCCTCCATATACCCTTTAGCATAAAGGTTGACTAATGTACTAACTATCGTCACAACTATCAGCATCAATACATTTAAATTAGTCAGTTCATAGCCTACTCGAAGTGTGACCTCCCCCAAATTGACCCAATCTATACTGTGGGAATACACTTCTGCATCAGGTGACCAACGCTCCGTCAGAACTAGAACAGACAGCACTAACGCCGCTAACGAACTCAAGAGGCCAAGCAGGGAGGCAGCTCCCTTTATTTGACGTCCAAGTGCCGTCAACACGAGGAACGCGAGCAGCGGAATAGTTGGAATAGCCCACGCGTATTGCGAAAAGACGGTCTCCATTTCTCGTATCCTCCTAATCCGTTATCTGCGTAAGTCGTCATATTCGTCCACGTTGGCCGTGCCACGATTCCGGTACAACGCGATCAAAATTGCAACTCCAACAGCAGCTTCCGCTGCGGCGATCGCGATGTTAAAGAGCGAGAACACTTGCCCTTTAAGGCTCGGAACGACTCCGTATTTAGAAAATGCGACTAAGTTTAAGTTCACTGCGTTTAACATCAATTCAATAGAAAGCAGGACAATGACGGCACTTCGTTTAGTCAACACACCGTATAGCCCAATACAAAATAAAATCGCAGCCAATGTTAAAAAGGAAGCCAGCATCGTGCTCATGTCGGATTGCCTCCTTTAGGGGGCTCTTGCAGCTGTTGCAAGCCTGATGATAATGGTTCAGAAGCAGACACGGAGGACTGATCTGTCAGTGCAGAAGACGGATTAATCGAAGTCGGATCGTCATTTTTTGCCAGTACGATTGCACCAATAAACGCTACTGTCAACAATACAGACAACAATTCAAACGGAATAACATGCTCTGTAAACAGCAGCTTGCCGAGCGCAAGCGTGTTGTCCTCGGACAGAGGCTTGTCGGCAGGTGTCGGAAACTGCGTTCCTCGAATCGCGAAGAACAGCACGCCGAACAGCGCCAAACAGCCTATGGCTGCCAGCGCTTCCTTCCAAGGCTTCATGATCACCTCGTCTTGCTTATCATGTCGTGTCATCATAATGCCAAAGATCATGAGAATTGAGATCGCACCCGCATAGACGAGTACCTGCACAAATGCTACAAACTCAGCTTCTAGCAGCACATAGATACCAGCCAAACCTACGAAGGAAAAAGCAAGCGATACGACCATATGTACAACTTTTGTAAAGTTCAGCATTAACACAGCACCCGTGATTACACATACTGCCAAGGCAAAGAAAGCTATGGTCTGACCATTAAGCTCCATTGAAAAGTTAAACATCTTTCTTTGCCCCTCCTTTTGGCAGCATTGAGATATTGTCCTGCCGGATCAGACTGTTGTTGCCATTTAGCCAATCCCGATCCTTGTACAAATCGTCGCGGCTGTAAGTTGCCAGTTCAAAGTTGTTGGTCATCACGATCGCTTCGGTTGGGCACACTTCTGTGCACAGATCACAAAGGATACAAATCTCAAAGTTAATATCATACGTGTCGATGACCTTCCCCTTTTTGTCAGGATCCGGGTTGGGCTTGCCTGTCAATGTAATACATTCGGTTGGACAGACGCGGGCACACGCATTACATACAATACATTTATCCGGGTCAAAATGCTGAATCCCGCGGAACCGATCCGGCATTTGCAAAGGAACGTCTGGATAGGCGTAGGTGATCTTTTTGGATGTCATCGCCTTAAATGTGACACCAAGACCTTTAAGCAATCCTTTCACGGTTTTCACCCCTTGCTTATTTGTTAAATATCTCGATATAAGCCGCAGTCAAGAAAATATTAAGTATCGCAAGCGGCAGCAGCACCTTCCAGCCGAAACTCATCAGTTGATCGACACGGATACGTGGCATCGTCGCACGCAGCCAGAACAAGAAGAATACGCAGAAGGAAAATTTAAGTACAAACCATAACAAGCCTGGGATGAAATCAAGAACCGCAAGCGGTGGGTGCCAACCGCCTAAAAATAATACTGTCGTTAACGCCGAAATCGCAAAAACGTATACATACTCGGCGAGCATAAAAAACGCAAAGCGGAAGCCACTGTATTCCACATGGTATCCAGCAACCAGTTCTGACTCTGCTTCCGGCAAGTCAAAAGGCGTTCGGTTCAGCTCGGACACCGCCGCAATCATAAAGATAACAAAACCGATGATTTGAGGAAGGAAGTTCCACTCCCAAAAATTGTTCCCTTGTCCCCCTACAATCGTACGCAAGCTTAAGCTTCCATTTAGCATAATAACGCCCACCACCGACATGACCAGTGGAATCTCATAACTGATCATTTGTGCCGCCGACCGCATGCCACCTAGCAATGAATATTTGTTGTTAGACGCCCAACCGCCCAATACAACACCAATTGTAGAAATACTGGACAAGGCCGCATAATAAAGCAGACCAACGTTGAGATCGGCAAAACCTAATGATTGTGTATAAGGAATCGTAGCAAGCACCGCAAAGGACGGCACATATACAAGGACTGGAGCAAGTATAAAAAGCGCACGATCCGCTTTTTTAGGAATTGTATCTTCTTTGAGCAGAAGCTTGAGGATATCGGCTACCGTCTGCAACAATCCAAGCGGACCTACTCGTGTAGGGCCATGCCGCAGCTGCATCCAGCCAATAACTTTTCGTTCAAAATATATCGCATACGTAACAAAACCGAGCACAACAAACAGGAAAACAACTCCCCATCCGAAAAATACGAGCCCATTCTGCCACGTAAAAGATTGCTGAATTAGCTCTTGCACTAGCAATCCACCTCCCCGACGACGATATCGACGCCACCTAATATAGTGATCAGGTTAGTCATCGTTTCGCCAACGAGCAATTTAGGTAATATTTGAAGATTTACAAATGAGGGCCTGCGGAATTTTAAGCGGTAGGGCTCCGCTTTCCCTTTCGATATAATGTAGCAGCCAATCTCACCACGTGGAGATTCGATACGTGCATATACTTCACCGGCTGGCGGTCTAATGACGCGTGGCACTTTGCCCATCGTATCCCCGCCAGACGGGAATTGTGCGACAGCTTGCTCCAAAATTCTCAAGCTCTCGTGAATTTCCTGCAAGCGGATCAAATATCTGTCGTAGCAGTCCCCCTTCTGTCCGAGCGGTACATCAAACTCGAAGCGGTCGTAGAGGCTATAAGGTTCTGTCTTACGCAAATCCCAGTCCACACCTGTGCAACGCAGATTAGCTCCGCTCAAGCCATAGGCGATAGCCGTGTCTGCATCATATTGACCGACCCCTTTAATGCGGGCCAGAAAGATTTCGTTGCCACTGACGAGACGGTCATATTCATCCATTCGTTTGCGCATATAGGGGATAAAGTCACGTACTTTATCTATCCATCCGGATGGAGCATCCCACTTTACACCGCCTACACGCATATAGTTGTACGTCAAGCGTGCGCCGCTGATCTCGTTAAAAAGATCAATAATAATCTCGCGATCTCGGAAAGCATACAGGAATGGGCTCATCGCGCCGATGTCCAGCAAATATGTTCCCCACCATACAAGGTGACTGGCTACACGTTGAAGTTCCATCACAATTAAACGAAGGAACTCGGCACGTTCTGGCACTTCAATGTTCATCATCTTCTCAACAGCGTGCACCAACACATAATTATTGGTCATCGCCGATACATAATCCATTCGATCTGTGTAGGGAATAATTTGTGTGTAATTTAAGCTTTCCGCCAGCTTCTCAGTACCGCGGTGCAAGTAGCCCATTACGGGAGTTGCTTCGGTAATGACTTCACCGTCAAGTTTGACGACGATGCGAAATACGCCATGTGTGCTAGGATGCTGGGGGCCTACGTTTAAGAGCAGTTCTTCTGTCCGTATCATAGGCATCACACCTCCGAATCAAGCTGCTCGTAGTCTTTGCGAAGCGGATGACCTACCCAGTCATCCGACATCATAATTCGCCTTAAGTTCGGATGTCCTGGAAACGCTATACCAAACAAATCATAGGTTTCGCGCTCGTTCCAATCCGCAGTAGGCCATATCGGGGTTACGGAGGCGATAGACGGCTGCTCACGGTCTGTCTTCACGTGGACTGCCACCTCCATGCGAGTCTTTAAACTAATAAGGTGGTACACGACAGCTAAATAGCTCTCTTGATCAACTCCTGATAAATTCCGTAAATAATCGCAAGCCCACTCCGGATTATGCCGCAGCCACTGTGCCGTCTGGTACCAGTGCTCCGCTTTAATTGTGACGGTTGGCATATGACCATCCGTTTCATTGATAATAGATGCCTCTACCGCATCCGGAGCGATGTCAGCTCGAAGCTGCTCCACAAGTCTATCCAGCACAGGTTGCTTTGGAGAAGGCACCTTTGGCTGTTCTGGCTCCTCCTCCTTCGGCGCTCGTGGCGCTCGCGCTGGCCGTGTTGCTGCAGCAGGCTCCGCTGCGGAATCGCCCACTGTGCCGCCTTCAGCCGCTGTGGCTCGCGCTGCTTTTGCTTCTGCTGCCGCCTTAGCGCGTGCAGCCCTCTCTTCCTCCGTCAGCGGCTTGCGGGCCGGCTTGTCTGCCGCCGCTTCCGTTGGCGCTTCGCCCTTGTGCTCCGCTGGCTGCGCCTCTGCCTCCGCAGCTTTCTCCTGCGCGCTATCCGCTGGCGCATCGCCCTTGCGCTCCACCGGCTGCACCTCTGCCTCCGCAGCTTTCTCCTGCGCGTTATCCGCTGGCGCATCGCCCTTATCGTCAGTCGGCTTCACTCCGACTTCCTGCATCTCGCTTTGCTTCACTTCCATCTGTTCATTTGCTGCGCTCTCGCCCACGTTATTCCTGTCATCAGCCGTATTGTCAGTAGAAGCTTCCAATTCACCCTCTACTGCTTGAGCAGGTCCCTTCGGCTCTTGGTCTGGCTCAAGTAATGGCTTCTCTCTATTCGTTGGTTGGTTATCCTCACTCATCGGTTAGACACCCGCTTCCCAGTCTTAGCCTCATAGCGGATCTTCTCTTGTAGTTTATTAATGCCATAGATCAGTGCCGCAGGATTTGGCGGACAGCCAGGTATATACACATCGACTGGCACTACCTGATCCACTCCCTTAACTACAGCGTAAGACTTTACATAAGGACCACCGGCTGTTGCACAAGACCCCATTGCTATCACCCACTTGGGCTCAGGCATCTGATCATACAAACGCCGCAGCAGCGGAGCCATCTTTTTCGTTACTGTTCCTGCAACAATCATGCAGTCTGACTGTCGAGGTGAAGTCCGAAATATGACGCCAAATCGGTCCAAGTCATAATGTGACGCCCCAGTTCCCATCATTTCAATCGCACAGCACGCCAGACCAAACGTAAGCGGCCACAACGAATTGCTGCGTGCCCATGCCTTCAACTGCTCCAACGTACCAAAAAACACGTTACGTTCTAGCTCCCGTTGTTCTTCGGGGGTAATTGATTCTAAAGCGAATTCCATTTGAGCACCTTCTTTTTCCAGGCGTAGATGAGACCAACAAGCAGCAACCCGACAAAGATAAGCATTTCAACTAAAGCAAACAACCCCAGCTGCTTGTAAGCAACTGCCCACGGGTACAAGAAAACGGTTTCGACATCAAAAATGACAAACATGAGCGCAAACAAGTAATACCGGATATTAAACCGTACTTGTCCCACACCCACTGGTTCGTTACCGCTTTCATAAGTGGTCTTCTTCATTTCTGTCGGCTTGTGCGGCCTTAATAGTCGCCCTACTGCGAGCGCAACTACCGGCAGCAAAATACCAAGTGCGACAAAAATGGCCACGATGACGTAATTGTTGATGTAATCCATGACATCCCCCTCCGTCGTGCAGCGATATTATTTGACTGTACAGCAGTTAACTCGTAATAAACCCGACACAATTATAACAAAACCTGCCAATATCGTCTACGTAAAAGCTATAGTATTTATACGTTTTCGACAATTTTTAAATACAATGTTTTCCTTTAATAGGTATGATCACATGCCCACCTTGAGACAATCCATTTATGAACATTGTGTGACATAAATATAATACACACTTATATTAGGCAAAAAAAAGAGCCGCGGAACCGACCGCGGCAAAAAACATGGAGGATGAGGAAACTAACTACCTTACAACCAACCTACTGCAATACGTCATTCACCAAGAAGAACGTCTGCGAGAACGTAGCCAATGTGATAACAACTCTCCACTCAGATATGAGAATGATTATCAATATTAACTGAGATCAGTATAACGTGAAATTAATAACGGTGTCAAGTATTTCAAAATAGTTATTTAACAGAACCCCACATATTCTCATTTCTCATTGTTAACTTTACCTTTGAAACCTTGCCTTTCTATCGTTTAAAATAAAATGACATCGGATCTATGACGATAAGGGGATGACATACCATGAAACAACCGATGATTTGGATCGTCGGCGCAGGCTGCGGTATCGGACTAGGAATCGCCAAGACTTTTGGCAAGCGCGGCTATTTGCCGCTTCTGATTACACGCGAGGAATCACTACTCGAAGCTATGAAACAAGCACTAATTGAACAAAATGTAACTGCCGAAGGAACCGTTGCTTATGCCGGAGACGAAACCTCTCTACGAAATACTTTAAATGAGTTGGAGCAGCAGTACGGAGTGCCTGACGTACTCATATACAACGCATCAGCTCATACGCCAGGCTATCCTTCTGAAGTAGCTCCTAGCGACATGCTTGCTGACCTGCAAGTAAATGTAATAGGCGCCCTTACCGCTGCTCAGTGTGTGCTCTCTGGCATGCGTACACGCGGTACAGGCTCCATTTTATTTACAGGTGGTGGTCAAGCCATTCACCCAACCGCTACACTTGCTTCACTAGGCGTTGGTAAGTCCAGTATTCGTAATCTCGCTTTAAGTTTGCATGACGAGTTGAAGAACTATGGCCTTTATGCAGGTACACTTACAATTAGCGGATTCGTACAACCAGGTACTGCCTTTAGCCCCGATGTGATTGGCGAGGCTTTCTACCGTATGCATCAGCAGAAAAACGAAGCAGAAGTCATCATTAGACCGTAGACAAGCAGGTAAAAGACCGGACGGAGCAGCAGCTTCTCCGGTTTTTTTGATGCCATAGCTGCAAATTATTATGCTCATTTATTTGTGGTGATCATAAACCAAATTTAGTCCTTACGCAAAATACAATTAATTAAAATTTTTATTTACTACTTGCAATTTTTTTCACAATGCATATAATAAAGTTCAAGCACATTGTGATATACATCACATGATTGCTTTCCTTTTTGACATATGTAGTGAATGTTTTCACTTTCACTATGTTAAATTTAATTGCCCACATCCCATGCACTTACCCTTAGGAGGTTATTTAGATGAAAATTGCCGTTATTGGATGTACACATGCTGGAACAGCCGCTATCGTACAAGCTGCTAAACGTTACCCCGATGCTGTTATCACGGTTTATGAACGTAACGATAATATATCGTTTTTATCTTGTGGCATTGCTTTAAATGTAGGCGGGGTCGTTCCTGATGCGGATAAATTGTTCTACTCTTCTCCCGAGGCACTTCGTCAGCTTGGGGTGACCACACATATGAAGCATGACGTCACGGCGCTTGATCTGGACGCTCATACGTTGACTGCCCGCAATCTTGATAATGGAGACGTCATTGAAGATACGTTCGACAAATTAATTATTACAACTGGCTCATGGCCGATCGTTCCCCGATTTGAAGGTGCTGAGTTCAGCAATATATTGCTTTGCAAAAATTATCATCATTCGCAAACGATCATTCACAAAGCAAAAGAAGCTACCAATATTGTAGTCATTGGGGCTGGTTATATTGGAATTGAGCTTGTTGAAGCATTCGAGGAAAGTGGAAAGCATGTTACGCTAATTGATATGACAGATCGCATTATGGCCAAATATTTGGATGTGGAATTTACAGCACCTGTAGAGAAATCTTTTGCAGATCGCGGTGTTGTGTTAGCTCTTGGTGAAACTGTTCACCGATTCAATGGTACTAACGGTACCGTAAGCAGTGTAGTTACAGACAAAGGGGAATACGCTGCTGATCTCGTTATTTTGTGCATCGGCTTCCAACCCAATACAGCGTTTATGCGCGGCAAATTAGATATGCTCGATAATGGAGCTATTATCGTTGATGAGTACATGCGTACTAGCCATCCTGATGTCTTTGCAGCGGGTGATTGCACTGCTGTTCAATATAATCCGACTGAGCAACCAGCTTATATCCCCTTAGCAACCAATGCGGTACGGATGGGTACTATAGCTGCATGTAATCTGATGACGCCTAGAATTCGCTCTCTTGGAACGCAGGGTACATCCGGCATTAAAATTTATGAGCACCATATTGCCACTACAGGGCTTACAGAAGATGCAGCCATACAACAAGGGCTAGTTGTGGAAACGAGCCTATTGGAAGACCATTATCGCCCAGAGTTTATGCCTACAACAGAGCCATTAAAGTTAAAACTGGTATTTGAGCAAGGCTCGCGCCGAATTGTAGGGGCGCAGCTTAGCTCTACCATTGATCTAACCGCTGCAATTAACACGATGTCGGTCTGTATTCAGAATCGTATGACGGTGGATGAGCTTGCCGTCGTAGATTTCTTCTTCCAGCCGCATTTCAACAAACCGTGGAACTATTTAAATGCGGTAGCGTTGCAAACCTGGAACACTTAACTTACACGACACAAGACAGCACTTTTACAAAATAAAATTAGTAATACAAAAACAGGCTATCCCAAGGATCTATAACCTATCCGGGATAGCCTGCTTCTATTTAAGGAACCTCTTAACCTCGTTCCGATACTTTAATCCGTGTTATAGCACGATGGAGCGACACTTCAGCACGACGGAAATCAACGTGATCCTGCTTGCTTCGTTCTGCCATAGCAATACGCTGCTCAGCACGGGCCTTCGCTGCTTTCGCACGCTCAACGTCAATGTTCTCTGGCAATTCTGCACTTTCCGCAAGGACAACCACTTTGTCTTTGCGTACTTCCACAAATCCACCATGAACAGCGATCCAATGCTCTTGACCACCGAACTTGATCTTCATTGGTGCAATATCAAGCGGCGTGACCATCGGAATATGACCTGCCAAGATGCCGAGATCCCCTTCAACGCCCTTAACGCTGACCATGTCCACCTCTTGCGCAAATACTTTGCGCTCAGGCGTGACAATTTCCAATAAAAAGGTACTCAACTGCGGTTCCCTCCTTCCGTTCTGCTTATCCTAACGATAAAGCAGACCGTATCACGTCAAGCCGCTTTACAGCGTCTTCGCTTTTTCCACAGCTTCCTCAATAACACCTACGAACAAGAAGGCTGCTTCTGGAAGATCATCATGTTTGCCTTCCAAAATTTCTTTGAAGCTGCGAACCGTTTCTTTAACAGGAACATATTTACCAGAGAGACCTGTGAATGGCTCAGCAACGTGGAACGGCTGCGACAAGAAGCGTTGAATCTTACGCGCGCGCGCAACAGTCAGCTTATCTTCTTCGGACAATTCGTCCATACCCAAGATATTAATAATATCTTGAAGCTCTTTGTAACGCTGCAACAAGCGCTTAACGCCTTGTGCTACGTTATAGTGCTCTTCACCAACGATGTCTGGTGCAAGGATACGAGAAGAAGAAGCGAGTGGATCTACCGCTGGGAAGATACCCATCTCGGAAATTTTACGCTCCAAGTTTGTTGTTGCATCCAAGTGAGCAAACGTTGTAGCTGGTGCTGGATCCGTATAGTCATCCGCAGGAACGTAAATCGCTTGGATCGACGTAACTGAACCTTTTTTCGTTGACGTAATACGCTCTTGTAATTGACCCATTTCTGTTGCCAATGTTGGCTGGTAACCTACCGCGGACGGCATACGTCCGAGCAACGCGGATACCTCAGAACCCGCTTGAGTGAAGCGGAAGATGTTGTCGATAAAGAGAAGTACGTCTTTGCCTTCTTCATCACGGAAGTATTCCGCCATAGTCAAGCCTGTCAAGGCTACACGAAGACGTGCGCCAGGAGGCTCGTTCATTTGACCGAACACCATTGCTGTCTTGTTAATAACGCCTGAATCTTTCATCTCATGGTACAAGTCGTTACCTTCACGAGTACGTTCACCAACACCCGCAAATACGGAAATACCACCGTGTTCTTGTGCAATGTTGTTGATCAATTCTTGAATCGTAACGGTCTTACCTACACCTGCACCACCAAACAAGCCGATTTTACCGCCCTTTGCGTAAGGTGCAAGCAAGTCGATAACTTTAATTCCCGTTTCCAGAATCTCCGCTTGTGTCGACAATTCATCGAATTTGGGAGCTTCACGGTGAATTGGGCTCGTGTGCTCATTGGCTACTGCACCCGCATTGTCAATCGGATTGCCCAATACGTTAAATACGCGTCCCAATGTCGCGCTGCCTACAGGCACTGAAATTGGAGTGCCTTGGTCCACTGCTTCCATGCCACGCACCATACCATCCGTGGAAGACATCGCTACACAACGAACGATGTTATCGCCCAAATGTACCGATACTTCCAACGTCAAGTTGATGTCAGGCGCGCCAGGAGTGGTCGATTTTTGTTCAACCTTAACCGCGTTTAAAATTTCCGGAAGTTGACCACGTTCGAACTCAATGTCGACAACCGGACCCGTAACGCTAATAACGCGTCCTTTATTCATCTCGTTCCCTCCTCTGATGACCTTGATAAGCGATTTAGCCTTATCAATTCATCCTACTGAAAACATCCACTATATCCGAATTAGCCTTGAGCGTTAGCCCCTGCTACGATCTCCGAAATTTCTTGCGTAATGGCAGCTTGACGTGCACGGTTGTATGTCAAAGTCAGCCCCGATATCATATCGGATGCATTCTTCGTCGCACTTCCCATTGCCGTCATTTTAGCCCCAAATTCACTCGCCTTTGCATCCAATACAGCACTGAATATAAGTGTCTCTGCGTATTTCGGCAATAAATGCTCCAATACGACTTCAGGAGACGGCTCAAATTCATATGCAGCAGTAGGCGCATGCGTATGAGTGTCAGTCCCATCGTCTTCCAACGGAAGCAAACGTTTCTCCGTTGGCACTTGCGTGAGGGCATTAACAAATTGATTGTAGAACAAGTTCAATTCGTCATATTGCTCTTCTTCGAAATATTTAACTGCCTTATAAGCAATCGTCTTAACATCCGCAAATGTTGGCGCATCCGGCACTTCTGTCACTTCCGCTACGATCGGTAATCCCCGACGACGGAAATAATCACGGCCTTTGCGTCCGATTACAAACAATACAAACTCATCGTTGGAACGATGACGTTCACGAATCGTCTGCGTGACCATACGAAGAACGTTGGCATTGTAACCACCTGCAAGACCGCGGTCTGAGGTAATGACAAGGTAACCCGTTTTCTTCACTGGACGCTTGACGAGCATCGGATGAGTAATACCTTTTGTACCTGAAGCGATGCTGGCAACAACCTCTTTGAGCTTATCCGCATATGGACGAGCCGCTTGCGCTTGCTCTTCTGCACGGCGCAGCTTCGCAGCCGCCACCATCTCCATCGCCTTAGTAATTTGCTTTGTACTTTGAATGCTCTTGATCTGGCGTTTAATATCGCGCATCCCTTTAGCCATTAACGTTTCACCTGCCTTGTACGCTTTGCGTGAGGCAAAGCAAACTTCTTCGCTCTTGAACGTTGTGCGCCGGGACGCTTATCACGTACCCGGCCCACTATCTATACATCATTAAGCCGTTACAGCAAAGCCCTTCTTGAACTTCGTCACTGCTTCCACCAATGCATCTTCTGTTTCCTTGGACAGATCCTTCGTATCACGAATGGATGTGAAGATCGTCTCGTAGTTGGAACCTACATAATCCAAGAACTCATGTTCAAAACGTGTAACGTCTTGAACTGGAATCTCATCGATGTGGCCTTTTGTAGCTACATAAAGGCTGACGACTTGTTTCTCAACTGGGAGCGGCTGGTGAACACCTTGCTTCAGGATTTCCATCAGACGCGCACCGCGGTTCAGACGTGCAAGTGTAGACTTATCCAAGTCCGAGCCGAACTGTGCGAACGCTTGAAGTTCACGATATTGTGCCAAGTCCAAACGCAGCGTACCTGCAACTTTTTTCATGGCTTTAATTTGAGCTGAGCCACCTACACGGGATACGGAAATACCAACGTTAATCGCTGGACGTTGTCCGGAGTAGAACAAGTCAGACTCCAAGAAGATCTGGCCGTCTGTTATGGAAATTACGTTTGTCGGAATGTAGGCCGACACGTCTGATGCTTGCGTCTCGATAAATGGCAGGGCAGTCAATGAACCGCCGCCTTTCTCGTCGCTCAGCTTCGCTGCACGCTCCAGCAAACGGGAGTGCAGGTAGAATACGTCACCTGGATAGGCTTCACGGCCTGGAGGACGACGGAGCAGCAAGGACAACTCGCGGTATGCTGCCGCTTGTTTAGTCAAATCATCGTAAATAACAAGAACGTGCTCGCCCTTGTACATGAAGTACTCACCCATTGCACATCCTGCATAAGGAGCCAAGAACAACAATGGAGACGGCTCAGATGCCGCAGCAGTAACGACAATCGTGTAATCCAAAGCGCCATGACGACGCAATGTTTCTACAACCTGTGCTACTGTAGATTGCTTCTGACCAATTGCAACGTAGATACACTTCACTCCGTTACCCTTTTGGTTCAGAATTGTATCAATTGCGATAGCCGTTTTACCCGTTTGACGGTCACCGATAATCAACTCACGTTGTCCGCGGCCGATTGGTACCATCGCGTCGATCGCTTTGATCCCTGTTTGCATAGGCTCATGAACTGATTTACGGTCGATAACGCCTGGTGCGTTAGCTTCAATCGGACGGAATTCTGTAGTCTCAATTGGACCTTTGCCATCCAACGGATGTCCCAATGGACTTACGACGCGACCAAGCAATGCTTCGCCAACAGGAACTTCCATAATACGCCCTGTTCGTTTAACTTGGTCACCTTCGCGAATATCTTTGTATGGTCCAAGAATAACGATACCTACGTTGTTCTCTTCCAAGTTCAGCGCCATACCCATAACGCCGTTAGAGAATTCAAGCAATTCGCCCTGCATACATTGCTCTAAACCGTGAACGCGAGCAATACCGTCACCTACTTGAATGACTGTACCGACTTCCGCCACTTCGATTTCGGATTTATATTTCTCGATTTGACTTTTAATCAGCGTGCTGATTTCATCAGGTCTAATGCTCAATTCGCTTCACCCCATTCTATACCGTACTGTATATGTTACCGTGCATCGGACTTTAAGGCCTTCTCCATACGATCAAGCTTGCCTGACAAGCTTCCATCAAATAAACGATCACCAATGCGAACCTGAATACCGCCGATAATCGACGGGTCAACCACATTGTGTACACGAATCGTTCTGTTCACTTTGCGACCAAAAGATGCAGCTACATCCTGCTTCTCCGATTCGC
Organism: Paenibacillus taiwanensis DSM 18679; assembly: GCF_000425125.1. Classification (GTDB taxonomy): domain Bacteria; phylum Bacillota; class Bacilli; order Paenibacillales; family Paenibacillaceae; genus Paenibacillus_B; species Paenibacillus_B taiwanensis. The sequence continues at coordinate 381,246 of NZ_AULE01000023.1, read as the reverse complement.
TAAGCGCAACTGCTGACGTCACAATTGCATCCGCAGTGCCTAGCGCCTCACCAGCAATATGGACATAACTTGCTAACACATCACCCAATATGTTGATGCGTCCGCGCTCAACGAGCAATTGAATCGTGTTAACTACATTTTCGGACACATGTCCTTGAAATGCGCTGTTTAACACTTCCTTTTTGCCCTTTACATCTATGTTCGGTGTCGTAAGCAGCAATTCCAGTTCATGACTGGACGCAATAGCCTGCACGACATATTTAAGCTGTTGCTCCCTTTCAGAAACGGATTGTTGCTCCAAAGCCAATTGAAACAGAGCCTTCGCATAACGTTTAGCAACTACTGTATCCTGGCTCATTATTGTTTGCCCCCTACCTCTTTCAGGTATTGGTCAACCAATTGAGATTGGTCTTTCTCATCCACTTGTTTCTCCAAAATCTTGGAAGCGATTGCTACAGACATGCTGCTCACTTCATTACGAAGCGCTTCAACCGCTTTGTTCTTCTCGCTTACGATATCGCGTGCTGCTTCTTCTTTCAAACGAATGGTTTCGTTTTTAGCTTGCGCGATAATATCGTCGGCTTGACGAACACTAGTTTGTTTCGCTTGGTCAATAATGTCGTAAGCGTCTTTGCGTGCAGCAGCCAAAGCTTGTTTCTGCTCGTCTACGAATGCCTGCGCTTGAGTGCGGCTGTTCGCAGCTTCATCCAGTTGCTGCTTCACCAGTTCACGTCGTTTTTCCATGACGGTGAACAACGGTCCGAAAGCATACTTGGACAGCAAAAGAAATAGGATAAGGAATGCGACCATCGAGATCACAATATTTTCCCAAAGAATGCTCAAATCAAGTCACTCCTTTCTGAAGCGTGTAAACTTGGGTCTGACTTATAAAATCATCACGTTACGTGTCATACTCCATGTAAAAGGAAGGCGCGGATGGCCGTAGCCTTCCCCGCCAATGTCCATACCTGTAATTATTAAGCTTTTCCGAAGAACAAGAATGCCATTACGACACCGATAATCGGAAGAACCTCTACCAAACCTACCCCGATAAACATCGTTGTTTGAAGTGTGGATTTCGCTTCAGGCTGACGAGCGATACCTTCTACTGTCTTACTTACGATCAAACCGTTACCAATACCTGCACCAAGTGCACCCAAACCTACTGCAATACCAGCTGCTAATAACGCCATTGCTCCCATTGATATATCCTCCTTAAAATTAAATACTGAAATTTTGTATGATTATGCAATCAGCTTTACGGTTATCTACTACACGTAAGCATAATTGATAGTTAATGTTCGTCGTGCGTTTCGATCATCTGGCCGATGTATACCATCGTCAGAATCGTAAATACGAATGCTTGGATTGCTCCAATGAATATACTGAAGCCTTGCCATGCTACCAATCCTGGAATACCCCAGAAGCCAGCTCCAAGAAGTACAGTTATCAATACTTCGCCCGCATAGATGTTTGCGTATAGACGCATACCGTGCGTTAGAGGCTTAGCTAGAGTCTCAATCAAGTTGATCGGCAGGAAGATGACATAAGGCTGCACATAGTGCTTGAAGTATCCTTTTGTATTCTTCACCAACCCAAGGTAATGGCAAAGGATGAAGATAATAATTGCCAGTCCCATCGTTACAGACGCATCAGCTGTTGGGGATTTCCACCAGAGAAGTTCTGCGTGCGCTTCTTTGCCTTCTGCTTCTAGTTGGCTGAAGTGAGCGGTGCTTGTCGCTTCAATAACCTGTCCAAACACTTTCGCGTCTGCGTGATGATGTTCGGTTACCACCGAGAAGGGCAGCCCTAGCAAGTTGCTGACGAAAATGAATAAGATCAAGGTCATACCAAGTGACACAAACGCTTTGCCTTTCTTCCAATCCATTGTACTGGAGATCAGCCCCTGAACGAACTCCACGACCCATTCCATAAAGTTCTGTAGTTTCCCCGGGTTCTCAACAGATAGATTACGTGTCGCCACAATAGCGAGTACAAATACAATCAGAGAACTAACGAAGAGCATTAAAACTACAGAAAGGTCGAGATGAAATCCGCCCAAATTAATAATTGGTGATTCATGCATGTTTCTCACCCCTTTCTCAGACGAAACGTCACTTTTGTCTACGCAAGACAGCCGCCCCGATAAATAACAAAGCAAACTGCGCTAAAAACAAACCCGCTACCGCTGAATAAAGATTAATGCCTGGCACCCGCAAAGCAATAATGACGACTAATACCGCCATTGCTGCACGAGAAGCAAAGCCCAAACTCATTCTCTTCACTGTACCACCTTCCATCAATTCTGAAAACTTACGCATCTTCATTGATAGTAAGGCAGCATTTATATAGCTAGCACTTGATCCCAAAATAAGACCAAGCGTTATGCTGCGGAATGACGGGACGAACGCCCAAACCATGAAGCAAGCGGCTAAAAACAACAACGTCACTCTTAACAATACTTTCAGGTGGGTTGTAATTTCATCCATCCGCTTCCCCCATAACTTTATTAATAAGTATGATGATACTCAGAATACCTGTTAGTACCCCGAGCAGCACACCTGATGCCACCCACAAATCAGATCCCCCTAGTTGATCTTTCAACCAGGAGCCAAGATAATAGCCTCCAACCGTACACAACGAAATATCGACACCAATCGCACTCACTAAGCCGACTGCTGACCAAGGAGTCCTTTTACCTCGCGGTTTTGACGGTTTAACCATGTCCATCACCCTTTTAATCCCAATTCATTGTAAGAAACCCTCACAAAATTGTCAATTCAATAATTTGTTAGATTTTGGTGATGGAAGTCAATCTTTCACGAATCCGCTACTGTTGGACTTCACACAAACCGTACAGTGTCACTGTATGCTGTGGAATATCAAGGCTAGAAGGTGTTTTAAGTCTCATTTGTGAACGTTGTGTGAAATGAATCAGGACGTTCCGTTTTCAAGCCAAAACTATGAAGAATCGCACTGACAATACGTTCTGACGCTTTGCCATCACCATAAGGATTAGCCGCTTTGCTCATACGAGCATACGTTGATTCATCCTGCAACAGTGCCTTTGTACGTTCATACACTTGAGCTTCTTCGGTACCTACCAATTCTAACGTTCCCGCCTCGATGCCTTCCGGTCGTTCGGTAGTTTCACGAAGCACAAGCACAGGTATGCCAAAAGACGGTGCTTCCTCCTGAAGTCCGCCTGAATCGGTCAATATGAGATGAGTATGTGGGTAAAAGTTATGCAAGTCCACAACATCAAGCGGTTCAATCAGCTTAATGCGAGGATGGTTCCCTAACATCTCGTGAGCCGGTTCGCGTACAGCTGGGCTTGGGTGCACCGGATACACAATCGCTACATCTTCGAACTCGTCCGCTATGCGGCGAACAGCGCGGAAAATATTCCGGTGAGGCTCGCCTTGCGATTCACGACGATGTGCCGTCATAAGAATCAGGCGTTTCCCTTGCGCCCAGTCTAATACTTCATGTTGATAATCGGAACGTACTGTATATTGAAACACATCCGTTACGGTGTTGCCTGTGACATATATCGATGAATCTTTTTTGTTTTCTTGTCTTAAGTTGTTCGCCGACCATTCGGTAGGTGAAAAATGTAAATCAGCAATAACACCTGTAAGCTGGCGATTCATTTCCTCTGGGAAAGGAGACTGCTTATTCCATGTTCGTAGGCCAGCTTCTACATGCCCCACTTGAATCTGCTGCATAAACGCTGCATAGCTCGCCAGAAACGTTGTAAGCGTGTCACCATGCACTAATACGATATCTGGCTTTGCTTCTTCAAGAACAGGTTGCAACCCTTGCAGCACTCGAATCGTGATATCATTTAACGATTGACGTTGCTGCATAATATCCAAGTCATAATCAGGCTTGATGTCAAACACTTCCAATACCTGATCCAACATTTGGCGATGTTGAGCAGTCACACATACCACCGATTCGATCTGATCCGGGTGCTTTTGCAGCTCCAAAATGAGTGGAGCCATCTTAATCGCCTCTGGTCGGACGCCAAAAATCGTCATCACTTTTACTTTACGCATGTGTAAATCCTCCATCAAATGGTAGTCTATGCCAGCCTGGCTGCCGTGTTTACGGCAGCCAGGCTGTACATACTCTAATTATTATTTCGTACCAAACAATCGATCCCCTGCATCTCCAAGACCTGGTACTATGTAACCGTGGTCATCCAAACGCTCATCCAATGCAGCTAAGTAAATATCAACATCAGGATGTGCTTCCTGCACCGCCTTCACCCCTTCAGGTGCTGCAATCAGACACATCAACTTGATTTGAGTGCATTGGCGTTTCTTCAAAACATCAATAGCTGCAATCGCTGAGCCCCCCGTGGCCAGCATCGGATCAATGACAATAAGTTGACGCTCTTGAACATCGGTAGGCAGCTTCGTATAATACTCGACTGGCTTTAACGTTTCCGGGTCACGGAACAAACCGACATGCCCGATTTTGGCACCTGGAATCAGCTTAACGACACCTTCCACCATACCTAGACCAGCACGAAGAATCGGAATCAGTCCAAGCATCCGTCCAGATATAACTTTACATTCTGTCGTAGCTACAGGCGTCTCTACCGTGATTGTCTCCAGTTTGAGTTCACGTGTAATCTCGTACGCCATAAGTGTTGCCACTTCGTCCACTAGCTCGCGAAAATCTTTCGTATTCGTGCGCTTGTCTCGGATTAAAGTGACTTTGTGTTGAATTAAAGGATGATCGCAAATGACTAATTTGCCCATACAATTGTGTCCCTCCGCTATTTACTCTCATTGATGACTGATCATTTGATTCGTACAAACAGGCTCTATTATAACATTCATCGGCAGGAACTGCACATGATCGCTTCGCTTTAAGCAAGCTGCACCCCGTGTTGTTCACACTTCGTCAACACTTATACCCCTGCACCTGTACCATATATTTGTAAGCAAACCTGTGACTGCTTATACATGTCCATACAAAAGAACTAATCAGCACGCCGATGCATCTAGCCCAATGGAACTATTAGTCCGAAGAGCCACATCCTGCGCCGCAAGAGGAAGAGCTGCCTCCACTATCTGAAGAGCTGCAATTAGAGCTATGATTATCACTCCTATTATCACTGCTACTATCGTTGCTGCTGCACCCATAACTTGAGCAATTTGAATGATGCCGCTGATCTCTTGCCGACACATCCTCTGTTATAATAGTATTGTCCATACGCTCGCTATTGTCTATCGCAGCCGCCACCTCTTGATAGTGATCATAGGACGTATATGAACCTACCAACAGCAGAAATGAAGTGCAATACCATAAGTGATCATAATTCGTATTGGACGAACACTGCACCTCATTTGAATCTCCATAAAATAAGCCTGAGTCTGAACTTGAGCGTACCTTAATCTGATCCATACGAGGAACTTTGGTCATTCCTTTGGCTTGTACAAGTTGATCCTTTGCACGTTGCATTAAGAACCGAATCACGCCTAAAATCTCGGGGTAACGTTCAGCTGTATCTCGGCGGAACACATGATTCAACAGCTCATCTTCCGTACCCTCGGCCAACTGCTCCAAAAGTTTCGGTTCAAGCGGGTGACGGAAAAATGGCCCCCATAACAAACGCGTGTAAGGCTCGGGCTCAAACAATTGACTATACACCCAATCAAACCAAGCCCGTAAACCAGGCGTTGGTTTCATTTCTAGCGTAGGCTGATGGTGAATCTTAACACCGATATAACGCGCTGACCATTGGTCATAATCGGCGGTAAACATTAGCATATCATGCCACAAATCATCTATTTTACGACTAAACATCGGGACTTCCTTGAGTATGGCGCAAACGATAAAATAACGATCTAATTCTAACTTACGCCAACTGTACTCCTCGTCGGTCATACTCGTATTGTCAGCAAGTACTCTTTGTTTTAATCTCTCCTCATATGTAGAGTGCCAACTCCGTTCATACTGAAGCACTAATGGATAGACAGGGTCTCCCTCACTGGTGCCTAGATGTTCCGGCGCACGCCCCGTAAATACAATATGACGACTGCGCAGCCTTGCAGAACGAGCATTACCTCGATGTCTCGCTATATCGTGTCTGTTCCTACTGCCCCTTTGCCCTCCCAAGAGAACTATAACTAACACAGCCCCTACAACGAGAACTAATACTACATATCCCATTTTTTGATTCCCCCACACATTTGGTCCAACACTATTGATTTACATATAAACGTCAAATAGGATAGCAAACGACCAAATAAACTCTCCCAAACATAGTAAAACAGGCTGACCCACCGCCTTGTGTATGGCAATGGGTTCAGCCCTTAATTATATACAATCGATTAATATTTCAGTTCTGGGTACAATGGATATTGATCCGTCAAAGCTCGCACCATTTCGCGTGCTTCACTTAATACAGCCTCATCGGTCGGATTTCTGAGCGTCAAAGCGATAATCTCACCAATCTTCGTCATAGCGGACTCATCCATACCACGAGAAGTCGCCGCAGGCGTACCAATTCGAATGCCGCTTGTTACAAACGGGCTTGTAGGATCAAATGGAATTGCGTTTTTGTTTACAGTAATACCTACTGAATCCAATACTTTCTCGGCATCTTTACCTGTAATGTTAATGTTGCGAGTATCAATAAGCATCAAGTGATTGTCTGTACCACCGGACACAAGGTTTAATCCTTGGGCCACGAGAGATTCAGCCAACACTTGCGCATTCTTGACCACTTGCTCCGCATAAGTCTTAAAGGAAGGCTGAAGTGCTTCACCTAGCGCTACTGCTTTGGATGCGATAACATGCATCAACGGTCCCCCTTGCGTACCTGGGAATACCGCTTTGTCAATTGCCTGCGCCCATGACTTACGACACAAAATCATTCCGCCACGTGGACCACGAAGCGTCTTATGTGTTGTTGTCGTTACAAAGTGTGCATGAGGTACTGGATTTGGATGTAAACCAGCAGCTACGAGTCCTGCAATGTGAGCCATGTCTACCATAAACAAGGCGCCTACATCATTAGCGATAGCAGCAAGCTTCTCAAAATCGATGATACGCGGATATGCGCTAGCTCCTGCCACGATCATCTTAGGGCGATGTTTGAACGCGGCTTTGCGAACATCATCGTAGTCGATACGGAATGTTTCTTCGTTCACACCATAGGCTACAAAGTTGTACAGCAAACCAGACGCATTAACAGGGCTGCCGTGCGTAAGATGACCGCCATGTGCCAGGTTCATACCAAGAACAGTATCACCCGGTTGCAGAGCTGCCAAATATACAGCCATGTTGGCTTGAGCACCGGAATGCGGCTGAACGTTTACATGCTCAGCGCCAAACAGCTCTTTTGCGCGATCGCGTGCGATATCTTCTACAATATCTACATGCTCACAGCCGCCATAATAACGGCGTCCTGGATAACCCTCTGCGTATTTATTCGTCAATACCGTACCCATCGCTTCAATTACTGCTTCACTAACAATATTCTCTGATGCGATAAGCTCAATGTTGTGGCGTTGACGTTGAAGCTCCAAGTTCATAGCTTCCAATACGGCTGGATCTTGCTGTCTCAATTGTTCAACCATAAGTTCAAACCCTCCCAAATATAATTTACCTTATACATGCAACGCATAGGCGTAAAGGCTGCAACAGAACTTGTTATTCACAAGACAACTGTAGTGAATTTGTGTCCGGTAAGCGGTATACGGCACGTTCCCCGCCAATTAGCTTAGGACGTGTCATCGCCATTGTTACTCTCGCTGCTCCAATGGATTTAACGGAAGTACGTAGCGGAACAGCTACCCGCTTCAAATGCATACCAATTAAAGTTTCTCCAATATCAATACCCGCATCTGCGGATATCGTCTCTACCAGACAAGGTTGGGCAAAGCTTGTATAAGCTATCGCAGCCATTGATCCCCCTGCCTTTGGTACGGGAACGGCATTAACTTCATCAAGCCGCAAACGCTCACAGGTCGTCCGCTCCACAACAAGGGCTCTATTCAGATGCTCACAGCATTGAAAAGCCAATTGGGCGCCGTACTTCGTTCTTAGCAGTTCAATACCTGCATACAACGCAGTGGCAAGCTCTATCGTTCCTGAAGTGCCGATCCGTTGTCCGATTACTTCGCTTGTGCTGCATCCGATAATGACTAACTGGCCTGGTGACAACTGGGCTGCATCTGCTAACGCGTGAGCCGCAGCCTCTGCTTCTGCATGAATCTGCCGAATATAATCTGGTTTCGTCATCACTCTTCCTCCATTCTAAGGAGTGGAATGATAGGTTTGCTCAATCAGCTCGACCTTGCGAAGACGGCCAATATGACGCTCACCTTGGCTGAAATCTGTCGAAAGCCAAGTGCGAACGATTTCTTGTGCTAGTCCAGGACCTATCACACGTTCTCCAAGAGCAATTACGTTTGTGTCATTGTGTTCCCGAGTTGCTTTCGCAGAGAACAAGTCGTGAACTAATGCACAGCGAACGCCCCGTACTTTATTGGCTGCAATCGACATACCGATCCCAGTCCCGCAAATAAGCACCCCACGATCCGCTTCCTGCTTCGCCACCATTTCAGCTACGGGCAACGCATAATCCGGATAATCTACGGAAGTGGAACAGTCGCATCCTAAGTCCACCACTTCATGTCCAAGCTGCTCAATCACCGCAATGATATCCTGCTTCAGATTCACGCCGGCATGATCGGCGCCAATTGCAATCTTCATCTGTTGTTTCCTCCTGTATCATTAGTCGTGCACACCTGCATCCTATTATACCCAAATCAAAGGATTGGATCAGTCAAGCCCTATGGGCTGTCCTACCTCCTATTCCTTATCATGAACAGGCACACGTGCGCACGGAAAAAGGCTTGTTAGACACCTCTATTATAACTAATTTTCAGAGGAAAGGTGTTACATCTTTGGTTGTAGGATAACAAAAAAGAGCACAAGTATGTTCGAAAACATACTTTGCTCCTCTGCCCAGGCGACCGGCCGTATCGTTCGATGCTCCATCGTGGTTTCATCCACTCTTGTCGCCAGTTACATCGAACCCGTGTTAGTTAGCCAAATCATAACGCATTACGAAAACAAACGCAATTTATTTTTTTATGAGCTTGTCCAGCAAAAGGTACAACGATGCTTTAATATCTTCTGCCGTCTGCACATACTGCTCCAATGAACCACCATAAGGATCAGCAATATCTGTTTCTGGTGCCTGCTGTTGAAGCCGGTTCAGCAGTTGCATTTCCTCCGGAGTCGGCTGCTCCCCCATTGCCAGCTTTAATTGCAGCTCTGCAATTAAAGCATGCATTTGCTCTTGCGCCAATAAAGCACCTTCATCGGTACTCACATATTCTTTAAGTGTGTACACCTTATCCGCCGCTTGTGGATACCGCTGCAAAACATGCTGCTTATGACCGTGTGTCAGAGTCAGGATCAAATCTGCCCACGCTACTAACGATGCCGCCAGCCCTTGTGAATGAAAGCCTTCATGAGGCATCTCCCATTTCTCCAAGACGCTGTGCGCGTGCTCCGACATCGGTGCATCGCCCCAAGCCGACACCCCAGCTGAACGCACTTCTACATTTACGCCTCTCTCATGTGCCAGATGACGAAGCATCGACTCCGCCATTGGACTTCGGCACGTGTTGCCAGTGCATACAAACAAAATGCGTGTCATGTCAGGTCCCCTCCGCTGCTATTAATGAAGTAGCAGACACTCGATAGTCGATCATCTGCAAGTAAATTCTACTATATGATACACTATTTTTAGCCAGGCAATAAAAACAACACCCCAAATGTCAATAAAATTGCACCGCCAGCCGCTTCACCGTACTCTCCTAAATGCTGACCAACCTGATTGCCCAGCTTCAGGCCTAGTATAGACATAAGTCCTCCCAACAAGCCAAAAGCTGTTATCGTCATTAACATATGCGATTGATACATCCCTAACGATACACCAACCGAGAAGGAATCCACACTCACACTAAGTGCAAATAACATAGTTCCTCCTAAAGTAGCTGTATCTATCCACCCTGAAGATTCACCTTTAAAAGAGCTGTATACCATATGGGCCCCTAGCATAACCAATAGGGCTCCAGCCGCAATAACTGTAATCTGTCCAAGTATAGCACTCATCCATATTCCTGTCAGAATGCCCAACAGTGGCATGGCAATATGAAACAAAGCAATCATAAGGCTAATACGAACCATATCCCTGCCTCTAATCCCTTTTATCCCGATGCCCAGACACAAAGAAAAAGCGTCAAAGCCAAGTGCAAGCGCCATAACCATTATCGTCAACCATTGGCCTATCGGTATCGACGTTATCCACATGGTTTTGTCTCTCCTTGTCCTAGCGTTATTATCAACGTATGCGGTCAAGGAAGCAAACATACCTTCATCTAAGGTTGTGGAAAATGGCAATCGTCAGCGCCCCTGTAGCTCTGTAACAGCGCCTATCATGCTGCATACTTGCTCAACCACTAAAGCTTAGCTTGATGGAACTTGAACAATGCGGTGTCCCGCCGCTTTTACAAGGCGGTTCATGACCGCGAGCCCGATTCCTTCGGTTGGGCAAGCCTCCGCAAGAATGTAGGTAATGCCAGCGTCATCGAAGCGACGCAAAGCACTATATAGCAGTTGGGCAGCTTGATTGAGCTCGCTTAAGCTGCCCAACTCTGCAACAACATCGGCGCGATACTGGCCGGCATGCTCGCGAAACGTGAGGATGCCAGTCGTTTCTCCGCGGCGCTTGGCGTCGGCAATGTCGGCCTGTATATAGGCCGACACAGCGTCGGCAGAGTCACCCTGCACAATACGCATAACACCCGTCGGCGCGTAGTGTGTATACTTCATTCCAGGTGAACGCGGAGCCTCAAGAGGAACAGCAGTGTGAGCAGCGTTAGTGTTGACACATTCACTAGCCAATAGCTCTATATCAGACTCGTCTCCAGAAGAGCTCGATACATCACGATCTGACGCCACTGATAGGACGTCTTCTGATATAACACTTTGTTCTAAAATAGGCTCGGCGCTTGACGCAGCTGCTGTTACTGGAATATCACGCTTTAAAGCCTTTGGTGCCGTCACAGCTGAATTCTCAATGGAATCCTTAATTGAATCCACATCTGAGGCTACATTTGAGGTTACAGTTGTAGACTTGTACGTTCCCAGCTCCTGCTCTATCAGAACAGGGTGCAGCATACCTCCAGCTGGGTCAACTGCCGGATCAATCGTTACCTGCAAACAAAGCTCTTGCAGCATCGCTATCGTAATACCGCCTGGACGAAGCACGTGCACACGATCACCGTCCACCTCTACTACCGTTGACTCTACACCTACGCCTGTTGGCCCTCCGTCTACAATACCTGCTATGCGTCCGTCCAAGTCCTCCAGCACATGTGCTGCTGTTGTCGGACTCGGGCGTCCTGATCGATTGGCGCTTGGCGCGGCAATCGGACGTCCCGCCGCGCGTATAAGCCGCCTCGCAACCTCATGATCCGGCATACGAACAGCAACAGTTGTGAGCCCTGCCGTCACTTTAGGTGATACTGCGCCTTGACGTACAGGCAGCACTAACGTCAAAGGTCCTGGCCAAAAGCGCTCCATCAAGCGGCTCACCAATTCGTTGTAAGGCTCTACTAGCTGCTCTACCTCAGCTTGGTCCGCTATATGGACGATTAAAGGATTATCCGACGGACGTCCTTTAGCGTAAAATATTTGTTCAACTGCCCTCGTTGACGTGGCATCTGCCCCAAGTCCATATACAGTCTCCGTAGGAAAAGCTACTGTCTGGCCCTGTGCTAGCAGTTGGGCTGCTGTTTGAATAGCTTGCTCCTGCTCGCTTGCCGTCTGTTCTGCTAATGACCAGCAACGTGTATTTAGCTGTGACGCAGCTTGATCATATTGTGGCCGTCCCATATCGTTCATCTTAACTCCGTCCTTAGCAATGAAAGAAGATGCCGACAGGGGTTCGACATCTCCTTTTTTCGTATTTATATAAAGGTTCTTCATTGATTAACAAATTCAAGCTATATACTTAATTATTATACACGATAAGTGCAATCTACGATAAGCATCAATTCTGATCCTATAACGACTTAACTTAGGGATAGGGCAATTTATTAACCAAAAAGTGCGTAAAACAAATTTCCGATCCAGTTGCCAAGTGCAGCAAACATATCCCACAAGAAAAAACGCACTTCTTTCTCATCGCCTGCTGAACCCTCAATTGGCAGCGCACTGCCCGTTTGCTTATTCGGAGTGCTTTGCTTCACATTTTTCTCATCAGTCTTGGATTTCTTCACCGAGGTCGTATCTTCGCGTTGATCTGAAGCTTTGGCAATAGCAGTTCCTTGCTCACCATCTACAAAGCAGAGAGGAGGAAACAACACACACCACCAGTTCTGGCCTTTACCTTCGCCAAGCGTAATACGTAGTGCTTCATACCTACCAGCCGGATAAACACGACCACCATATATTTTAGCAGGAAAAGGAACTTCCTTCAGCTCTGCGATGACTCCATACGACTTGCCACTCTCTTTTACAACTTGTTGTGCGATTTCGTGTAATTGATCCATATGGGACTGAATCCATTCTCTCGCCTGTGCTCGAGTCTGCGGAAGATCACTATCGCCTAACCATAAATTCATCTGCTCTACTACCCGATCACGAACTTCTCGTTTTAGCTTCTGGTCCTGCTCCGAATCTGAATGAGCTAATATCCGAAGTCGAATAGCATCACTAGGAATAACGGAGGAATCCTGCTCCGATTGCTGCTTCCCTTTGCTTGTCTGTGATCCATATACAGTTGTTAAGTCCCAACTCATCATTGCTCCTGCTAAAATGACACTTAGCAGAATAAGCTGCAACAGTCTACGATTACGCATGACGGTTATGCTCCTTGTGAGGTTGGGCGCGCCTCTTAGCCATCATTATGTCCCCAACCTTACCGAGCTAAACCTATTAATCTATTAAAAAAACCGCCAGCTCTACTGAAGATGAATATTTCCCTTATATCCACCAAGGCCATAATTGAACCTTCGTATCAAAAGGAAAATATCAAATGCAGTATAACTCACGGTTTCATTCACTTATATTCCCTCTCAACTAATTAGTGAAACGGTTATTTGAATGAGCGATCAACGGCTGCTGGCATCGCAAACAGAACATTACTCCTATCACGGCAACAACCACCTTCTTAGCTGTTATAACGGCCTGATACCGATTACGTGTCTTTCAATTCCTGCCAAGTCTTGAACAATACGAATCTTCTCTGTATAGCCAGCCTGCTCAACTAAGGCAGCCACTTCACGCGCTTGTCCTTGCCCAAGCTCAAAGGCAACCATGCGGGGACGCTCACTTAGATACGCTAACATTCCCATCATGCGCCGATAGGGGTCTAAGCCATCCGCCCCTCCTACAAGAGCTGTGTGTGGCTCAAAATCGCGGACTTCACGTTGAAGCTCCCGCATATCGGACTCGGGAATATAAGGGGGATTTGAGATTAAAATGTCAACAGGCACCCTTCCCTGCAACGGCATAATCAGGTCGCCCTCCAGCCACTCAATACGTTCATCCACATGCAGCAGCGCTGCATTATGCTGCGCCATTTGCAACGCACCTAAAGAAATATCCACTGCAACCAGCTGCCATTCTGGACGCTCATACGCAATTGTACAAGCGATTGCTCCGCTGCCTGTTCCAATATCAGCAGCTGTCAATGAAGCCCGCTCGCCATACAGCAGCTTCGCTTCTTCCAGCACTGCCTCCACAAGCAGCTCCGTCTCTGGACGCGGAATCAAGACGTCCGCGGACACTTCGAACCGAAGCCCATAAAAATAGGCTTCGCCCATAATATATTGCGTTGGCTCCCCAAGTGATCGCCGCGCAATCATAGCTTCGTACGCTGCTGCCGCAGCTTCCGGAAGCAGCTCCTGGAGGCGGCTCAAGTAAGCCGCTCGCCCCCAGCCAAGCACATGCCGAAGCAACAGCTCGGCATGGTGCTGCCCATCCTCTACGCCGCTTGCACATAAACAAGAAGAAGCCTGTAACCAGGCTTCCCTTATTGTAAGCGGCAGTTCAAGGTGGAACTGGCGTTCCGTTCCATCTCCATTACCGCTCATAATCATAATTGATTCTCACGCTCCAGAAGCTCCGCCTGTTCGGTAATCGTCAGCGCTTGAACGATATCTTCCATATCACCGTTCAACACTTGATCCAGCTTGTGCAGTGTCAGACCAATCCGGTGATCCGTCACACGGCTCTGTGGAAAGTTGTACGTCCGAATCCGCTCACTGCGATCCCCTGTTCCGACCTTGCTTTTACGTTCAGCCGCAGATTTCGCTTCTTCTTCCTGACGTTTAATATCATAAATACGTGCACGCAGCACTTGCAGTGCCTTGGCCTTATTGTCGTTTTGTGACTTGCCGTCCTGACATGTTGCGATAATACCTGTCGGAACGTGTGTAACACGAACCGCAGATTTCGTCGTATTAACGGACTGTCCGCCAGCACCGGAGGAACAAAACGTATCTACACGAATATCTTTGTCAAGTATTTCTACTTCAAAGTCTTCAATCTCAGGCATTACACCAACGGTTGACGTTGAGGTATGAATACGTCCGCCTGATTCTGTTACTGGAATACGTTGTACGCGATGAGCACCGCTCTCGTACTTCATCTTGCTGTATGCACCTTTGCCGCTAATCATAAAGATAACTTCTTTAAAGCCGCCCAGATCGTTAATGTTTGCTTCCATAAGCTCTGTGCGCCAGCCTTGTGTATCCGCATATCGCGTGTACATCCGGTACAAATCTGCCGCAAACAAAGCTGCTTCGTCTCCTCCCGCAGCTCCACGGATCTCAACAATGACGTTTTTATCATCATTAGGATCTTTAGGCAGCAGCAGTACACGGATGCGCTCTTCCAATTCCTTCTGACGACCGCTCAAGTCCTCAATTTCCATTTTGACCATGTCGCGCATCTCATCGTCCAATTTCTCTTGCATCATGGCTTTTGCCGCCTCAAGCTCACTTATGACATTTTTATATTCCATATAGGCTTCATAAGCGCCTTGCAAATCGGATTGCTCTTTGGAATAATCACGCAGCTTCTTCGGGTCGCTGGCAACATCCGGGTCACAGAGCAGCTCGCTCAGCTTCTCATAACGGTCAGCCAATGCTTGCAAACGATCTAACATCATACGGGGGTCACCTCACTTTATAGTTTACAATGTACCTACACAAAACGTGCTTCTGAACATCCTGTAGGTTCCAAGCAATAGTTAACTTACCTTATCAAGTAAGCCGTTAAATTCAGATCTAACAGCAGCGACAGTATCGCTAGACGTTAAATCTGAAATGCATGACGTCACCGTCTTGAACTACATATTCTTTTCCTTCCAAACGCAGCTTGCCTTGCTCCTTCACTACGTTCATGGAGCCACCTGCAACCAAATCATCAAAGGAAACCACTTCCGCACGGATAAATCCACGCTCAAAGTCCGTATGGATCACTCCCGCTGCTTGTGGTGCTTTCATCCCTTTACGGATCGTCCATGCGCGTACTTCTTGCACACCCGCTGTAAAGTATGTGTAAAGACCAAGTAGGCGATAAGCAGCTTTGATCAGACGGTTCAAACCGGATTCTTCAAGACCAAGCTCCTCTAGGAACATGGTACGATCTTCTCCCTCAAGCTCTGCAATCTCAGCCTCTACCTTTGCACTGATCGGCACAACTTCTGCACCCTCTTCAGCAGCAAATTCACGGACTTTGGCTACATAAGGGTTGTTATCCGCTGTGGCCACTTCATCCTCACTCACATTGGCTGCATATAGAACAGGCTTGCTAGTCAACAAATGCAGTTCACGAACAGCCGCTTTTTCATCTTCTGTAAGATCCACGCTGCGAACTGGCTTATCATCGTATAAAGCCTCTTTTAGCTTCTCCAGTACAGAAGCTTCGAGCGCGTATTTCTTGTCGCCGCTCTTCATGTTTTTCTTCGTACGATCAAGGCGCTTCTCGACAGACTCTAGGTCAGCCAAAATTAATTCCAAATTAATAGTTTGAATATCACTAATTGGATCTACTTTACCGTCCACATGTGTAATGTTCTCATCTTCAAAACAGCGCACCACATGTACAATCGCATCTACTTCGCGAATATGAGCAAGGAACTTATTACCTAGACCTTCCCCTTTGCTTGCACCGCGAACAAGTCCTGCGATATCTACAAATTCGAATGCAGTCGGTACCGTACGGTTCGGAACTACCAGTTCTGTTAATTTGTCCAGACGCTCATCTGGCACTTCAACCACACCTACGTTTGGATCGATTGTACAAAATGGATAGTTTGCAGATTCTGCACCCGCTTGTGTTATTGCGTTAAACAAAGTCGATTTCCCGACATTAGGCAAACCTACGATTCCTGCTTTTAATGCCATTTCCCATCCCACTCCTCAGCTGCGTATATGTTATCTCCATACATTCGTTATCCATCTCACGGTTATGAGTGTTTACGAAGTGAATTATTACGGTCTCTTTAACAACGTATCCAGACGTTTCCTACCTGCCACAAAAAAAATTCCTTAACCATTATAACCAACCACATAAAAAAAACCTAGCCATTGACTAGATGTATTACTTTCGATTCAAAATGAAATTTTTCACTCTTTTTGTATTATATCAGAATCAGCAGAGATTGCCCATACTTTCACTTTAATGAGCCGTTGTTCGCAAATTCCTCACTTTCACCCACTTAAAGCTGTGCTTCTTATCTTAATTATTATCTTTATTCACGTCCGTACGCATAGTTTGGTCCTGCTCTTCCCACACTAAAGCTAAGCGAGTCCGGAAGGGCTCTTGCTTAATCGGTATAGGAAAGGACCTTAACTATGGAAAATAAAACTCATCAAGGCAACTACGTCGGCTCAACAAATATGAAAGCCAAAAACCAAGACATGGCATTTGTAAACGATACGTTAGAACAGGCCAAAACAGCCGTCCCTTTTAAACAAAAGCCAAAAAAAAGCGATTAATCCTGTATAGAAAAAACTCCCATGTGGATTGCCACATGGGGAGTTTATTATCGACAAGCGCTTCACAAATTAAACTTTAAAATTCAATGGGTACAGCAAATGCTTCACACCATACTTGGAAGCGTTCGGTGATTCGATCTGCTGATGAGCGAGTACCTTTAGTGCTTCTCTTACTGCTGTACATTGCTCGTGAAATGCACCAACCGCTTCTCCGTCCAAAAACAGCGATTGCAGCATATTGTCTGCAATAAGCATCGGTCCATTCCAATTCCATTGCAGCCATTCTTCATCCCATTGCACTTCAGCTTGACCGCATTCCCACGTAATCGTCCGTGACCGCAGACGATGCGCTTTAACGGTCTCACTCAAACATTCTTTCCACCACCAAGCGCGCTGATCTCGTTCCCAACCCATTCTAGTCATAGCAATACGTGCCGCCTGTGCGCAACAAGCTGCTGGCGAACCGTCTGCCCAAGGGAAGGTCATCCGATCAATTCTTGGCAGTTCAACACCTCTTAGCAGGTGCGACCAATCGTGGGCTCTTACTTGCTGCCCTGCTGTCAAGCACATACAGACCGCCCGCATCGCTTCATAAAGGGCATCACTGTGCGCCTGCCCGAATGCAATAGCGGGATTGTACGGCTTTCCGGCTCTGCGGCGCCAATCGGTCAAGGCTAACAACCCATTCAATCGGATGCGTGCCGATTTGGTATGCAAGGTCGTCTCAAGCAGTCCGGCCTCAACGCGTTCATCCTCACATTGCAGCAGGTGAAGCGCGTAAATCGTCTGGACAGCTGTTGCCTCATCTTCTTCCAGAAGCACCAACAAATCGTCCAACCGTTCAATCATAGCCGTGCGCCACACTTGGTAGCGGCAGCTTGACTGTTGACTTGCAGCCGCTATAGACGGCGTAACGCCAAAATCAGGATATATATCCATATCCTGCACCATCAATCCTGTCATTCGGTTCAGCACATTAGCCTTGGCAACAGATTTATTACGGACACATAACAGGTCAAGCAGCGGATGAACCAAATAAGTAGCCTTGCTTTCGCTTGCTTCTTCCATACTCAAAAAGTCAAAACATTCTTGAACCGCTTCTGATGATTGTTCCCACGTACCATTTTCCATCACACAGAGCAGTTCCTGCAGATTAACCGCGGAATCGAATGTAAAGTACATATCGACTCGACTTGTTATGCCCATCAGTTCTAATCCTCCAGATGACGCGCCAACATGGCGTCGTGGTTTTATCACCCATTATAGCATGTGTATGTGGACGGTTCGCAATGCGATTCGAACATTTTTTGTATATTATGTTGCCAAACGGAGCAAAACAGCCCCAACCGTTACTGACTGAACGGCTGGGGCTGTGCTATTCTCACTTCTATTACGGCTGAACGACAATAAGCACCGCATTGCTTATCGCAGGAATTGATCTAGTTGTCATCAACGAATGGAAGCCTACCACCTTGACGCCTTTTGTAAGATCGCTTGTCTTAAGCTCTTGTCCGTATACATCCACGATCTTTGTCTCATCGGTTATGTTTAATATGATATCATTTTCCCGCTTATCATCAGCTTTTACGTCAATATGAACACGGCTATTGTCGCTTTCTTGCTTCGCTGATTCAGCGACCACACCTTCCACACGAGCCGTTTCGCCTAATACAACGATGCTCTTGGCACCACTCATTGGCGGCATACTCATCGTCATCATCGGACCGTACTCTGCTTCAATGCGCATGTTGGATTTCAGCGCGCTCTTATCCAGCTTTTTACCGGCAGCATCTGTAATAACTGTTTCATCCGTTACAGTAAGAATAACAGGGCTGTTTCCAACTACAACTAGACGGTTATCCTTCGCTTCCGCAATGACTCCTGTTGACTTAATCGCTTTTAGCTCCTCTACACGCTCGACGATAAATTTCGTTGCGGAGGCTTGTGGTGGGAGACTCTTTGTCATTGCGGGGCCATATTTGGCCGTTACTTTCCAGCCTTTCTCCAACGCTTCAATTAAGTCCGCCTTTTTACTATTCTGGTCTACTACTAAAGTATTCTTATTAAAATTCAGACGAATCAAGTCCTCATTTTGCTTGGCTTCGTTACTTGCAAACATCAGATATGCACCCTGTTTAGTGTGGACAATTTGTTGGATTGTCCCTGTGTTGCTTATCTCTTTAACCTGCTCTACCTTCTCGACAGGAACACTAGAAATAGGCTTTACCGCCTGAGCGCCTGCTGTTAACGGTATCGCTACCATAGCTACCAGGCTAGTTGTCACGAGAAATTTAGTCCATGTTTTCATTATTGTCTCCTCCTGTTTGTTCGAATGATAGTGGATATAATGGTAATTCTCATCCTTCTGCTACAGCAAAAAGAGAGAATAGATCACTTTGTCTTGCTTCATACCACCCCAGACGCCGCCTCGCCATAAAAGGTTGCACTCCTCGATATTTTTTTGAGAACAGCGCTCTATGTCTGCACGAATCCGATAGCTGAAAACCCCACCATACAAAGTATGATGGGGTCTATTAGGCAGCACGCTAGTACGTTGATCTCGTTAGCCTTTTATACCGGAATGCATAAAGCTACTAATAAATTGACGCTGGAAGAGCAGGAAGAACACAAGAAGTGGGGCGACAACAATTAGTGTGGCAGCGCTCACCTCCGACCATTGCGCTCCCGTTTCAAATGACTGGGCGAATATCGCCAAGCCAACCGTAAGCGGACGGTTTTCTACCGAGTTAGTGACAATAAGGGGCCAGAGGAAGTTGTTCCACTGATAGCTGACCGACACAACAGCAAAAGATACGTAAATAGGTCGTGTTAACGGCACGTAAATACGCCACAGAATGCCAAGGCGTGAGCTTCCTTCCACTACGGCTGCCTCTTCAAGTTCATATGGAACTTGCTTAAAGGCTTGCCGAAGCAGAAAAATTCCAAAAGCGGAAGCAAAATAAGGGAACATAATGCCAAGCTTCGTATCCAGCAGACCAAACTCTTTTAACACGTGGTAATTGGAGAAAATAAGTACATCTGCCGGCACCATAATTTGCACCAGAAACAGCATAAATAAGACTTCTTTCCCAAAGAATCGCAGTCTGGCAAAAGCATACGCCGCTAATGTAAGTGTCACAAGTTGAACAAGCAGCACACCACCTGAGATCGTTAACGTGTTCATATAATATTGAGCGAAAGGAGCCCCGTTCCATACTTTTATAAAATGATCAAACGTCCACTGCCAAGACCATACGTTACTAATGATGGCTTCCTTCGGTCGAAGCGCCGTCCACAGCACCCATACAAACGGGATTAGCCATAACACGCCAACTACCATCATCATAAACGTCCACAATGCTTTTAAAGCTTGACTGCGAATACGTTCGTTTCGAAGCTCGCGTTCGGAGCGCATTAGACGCGGCTCGGACCGGTTATGCCAAGGGGCGTCGATCGGTTCAGTCATGCAACACCCTCCTATTGATAATGAATTTTTTTGTCCCATCCGAAAAATTGCAAGGAAGACAACACAAGCAGCAGCACAATCATAACAACGGTCATAGCAGCACCCATGCCCTGATCATAGAAACTAAATGCCGTATCATAAATGTGGTATAACAACAAGCTGCTTGCATTATCAGGACCACCTTTAGTCATAATCCATAGATGATCCACAAGCTTAAATGCGTTGGTTAACGCCACAATGGCCACAAATAGTGTCGTCGGCATCGTTAATGGTATCGTAATACGGCGCAGCACCGTCCATACACCTACACCGTCTACCGCAGCCGATTCGTACAGATCCTTCGGTATGTTTTGTAATCCGGCTAAATAGAAGATCATAAAATAACCTGCCTCTTTCCAAATCAACATAACCACTAGTGCTCCCATTACCGTATCGGGATGACCAAGCAGACTCATATCAGATTGACCAAACCAAGAGGCAAATCTCGCAAGCAGGCCATACTGCGGCGTATAAATAAACAGCCATATATTCGCGACGGCTATCATCGGAATCATATTTGGATAAAAGTAGGCAAAACGTACGAATCCGCGGCCGCGCATGGCTTTGTCAGCAAACAGTGCCATCACAAACGCAAGTGCCATTGAAGTAGGTACCGTACCGATGGCAAACCATATATTGTTCGTGAACACTTTTTGGAACACGGCGTCCTGGAACATCGTTATATAGTTATCAAAGCCGATAAACACCGGCTTTGGAGTGGCCAAGTCCGATTGATGCAAGCTGAGCCATGCAGTCTTCAGCATTGGATAATAAGTAAACAAGCCAAGAAATATAAGCGAAGGCAGTAGGAGCGCCCAAGCAAATCCATTACGCTTCAACCGCTCGCCCCACTTAGCAGTCGTCATCGATATCGCCCCTTTACAACTTACAAAATATACGACTTTCTAACACAAACCGGCAGAACGACCTGTGTCGCACTGCCGGTTCGTCTTGACCTCGCTCACCCGCTGCCATCTGGCATGTGAGGAGGGTTGCTTTTACTTATTAAATGGAGCCAGTGCTTTGTCTGCATCTTCTTGCGCTTTTTTCAGTGCAGTGGCAGGATCTGTCGTACCTGTTAAAGCAGCTTGAATTTGATCAGTCAGCGCCTTGGACACTTTGCCGTTATTGTGGGTGGATAACTCTGCGTGTGCATGCTGCAATTGGTCACGAGCGACAAGCGCCTGCGGGAACTCCGCCGCATACTTTTTCATAAGCTCCGTTTCATAAGCAGACTTGCGTACGCCTACGTATCCGGTATCGATGCTCCACTGGGCAGCCATCTCTGGCTCTGTCATAAATTTAACAAATTCCCATGCTGCCGCTTGCTTCTTCGGATCGATATCTTTAAAGATGTAGAAGTTACCGCCGCCAGTAGGAGAGCCGTACTGTTTGCTCATCGGCAGGAAGGCAACACCGAAATCAAACTTGGCGTTATTTTTGACGTTAGTCAAGTTGCCTGTTGTATGAATCATCATGGCCGTCTTGCCTTCGATAAAGTCCGTTGGCACCGTTGCCCACTCAATTACGCCTTCTGGCATCACTTTATGTTTCTTAGACAAGTCGACCCAGTATTGCAATGCTTCAACGTTTTCTGGTGTGTTAAAAAATGCTTTTTTGCCGTCTTCGGACATCAAGTTCTGATTAACATCTTTCGCATTTTGCAAGGAGAACAACTGGAACATCCAATAAGCAAATCCAGAGCCTGGGATCTCAATGCCTTGACGGCCATCTTTTTTCAGCTTACTAGCGTACTGAGTAAGCTCCTCCCACGTTGTAGGCGGCTTCTCCGGATCTAGGCCCGCTTCTTTAAAAGCTGCTTTGTTATAATAAAGAACGATTGTGCTGCGTTGGAATGGAATGCTGTATGTCTTTCCTTCTACCTGAGAGTTCGCCATAAATGCCGGATATATATCCTCTTTATTAAAAGAGCTATCCTTTGCAATAAAGTCATCCAATGGTATGACTGCATTCGTATCCAGCATACTGAACAGTTCTGTTGACAGCATAACTGCCACATCTGGAGGCTGCTGTGCTTGAATTCCCGCTTGAATCTTCGTTGTCGTATCCGCATAACTGCCTGTGTACACCGAATTGACCTTAATGTTAGGGTGTTTTTGGGTGAACTTAGCCGTCATGTCTTCAATAACTTTAGTTAACGGACCACCAACCGCGATCGGATAATAAAATTGAAGCTCAATTGGCTCTTCTGCTGCTGGTGTCGTCTGGGCCGTTTCAGGCTCTTTGTTTGCACTCGTTGATGTTTCGGTTGTTTGTGACTTGGCACAGCCGAGCAGCATCGTGAAGCACACAACAACGAGCAGCATCCATTTTGCACGCATTTGCATCTGTTCTTATCTCCCCTTCTGAACTTCCGGTTCAATGATCTGCGGGCTTGTACGCCCTACCGTTCTAATGTAACGTTTAATTAATATCGTCATGTTATCGGGAGATGAAGGTTTCGTTAAGGCACAACCAGAACTTCAACAGGCGCACTTATAAACTGCCATGTTCCACCTGCGGCATGACCCGTTACCGCCGCCATCACAATCGCCTTCCCTGGACTACTGGCAATTAGCTCAGACAGCCCTGTCTGAGGATTCACTTGTTGAATTAGGGAATGGGCGGGCTGCACAACAATCCACTTTACAGACGCCGCCTCTGCAACAATCGCTCTTCCTTCTCTCGTATGCCGTTTTATAACGGGTTGGAACGTATGGCCCATCTTTAGCTCCAACTGATCTGCCTGCAATTGGACACGCACAGTATCTTCCTTTAGCTGGTGCAACAGGTCTGTAATAATTCCGTGAACACCAAGACGAATTAACTGCTTCATCTTGTTCTGATCATTAACCGTCCATGTCCAAAACGTAAGACCACGGCTGCCGCCATATGCGGCCAATTCGGGGTACATGCTTCCATAGCTTGGCGCTGACATGGATTGAAGCGCCGTATAATATTGCTGCTGCTTCATCGCCTTATCTAGTGCAGCACTCAAAGGAGGTGTTTGCGACTCGAGCAGCCCTCTTCCATAAGCAGGTTCTATATCGCGTACATAACGCAAATGCTGATCACTAAAGCTTTGGATCAAAACCTGAGAAGCTACCCCCTCCTCTTTAATAAGTTGAATAATCTGCGCCTCCAAACCGTCTTCCTTTGGTTCAGCCAGCATAATAACGGGGCGTCCTTTTAGCTGTCGCAGCGCCTCACGTAATGTCGGAATACGCTCTCCCTTAAAAGCCGATCCGAACCAGCTCCCTGCATCCAGCTTTTTAACTTCCTGTAACGTCATATTTCGCACATAACCTGTTCCATTTGTTGTCCGGTTAACTGTCTCATCATGAAGCAGCACCAATTCCCCATCGGCCGTGCGCCGGATGTCGTTCTCCATCACTTCGCTGCCGAACTGTATCGCCTTTTCATACGAAGCCAATGTATCCTCAGGAGCAATTTGTGGCGCACCACGATGAGCGATTAAAATGGGGCGATTGAGCAATGTATCTTTGGGATATATGCTCCAAGCATTGCTGACCTTCGCAGGCTGAGAAGTAACGATTCCCCTTGCCCCAGATACCAACGCGGCATGTACACCTAAGTCGCTGTTATCCGTAATTACCCAGGCAGCCAAACCGCGTACTGCCAAATAGTGCACGTTCTCCTGCGTAGATACAGCCTGTGGCAGCACCACGATGTTCGCACCGACCGAATGCGCATCCAGACTTATTCTGCCAAGCTGATCTTCTGTTAAGAGCGGGCTGTCTGTCACCGTATAAGCGCGGCGCAACTTCATATCTTTTTGTCGTATGCTGCGCAGTAATTCAAGATCCGAGCTTACTAGATGGGCATCCTGAATGCCTTCCTCTTGGAGCAGCTTTCCGATTGCTTGCGCTTCATAGGATTGCGCCGGTTCCAGCATAGGGATAAAGTTGCCCTTTAGCTTGTGCAGCACATCTAATAACAGTCCAATCCGGTAGCTGCCACTATACGCTGTCAGTTGCCCCTCTTCCTGCTTCACCTTCAGCCATACAGTAGTCGTGCCTTGATTTGCAAGCTTCATAAGCTGCTCCAGCGATTCAATTTCGGTTACAGCCACATCAGGGGTAAATATGAGAGTAGTGCTCGGCTTCTTCGGCTGATACGCCTTAGATTGGGAAGTAATAGGAGGCAGTAACGGGGGATTCAAAGTAACCTTCACATTGTCAAACTTAACTTGGACACCATTTGCCTGAAAACCTAGGCGGCCATTGGCGTGTTCGCCTGCACGGTCCGTATCCAGCAGCAATTCACCGTCCACGTATTGGCGCACTCGCTCACGTGATGCCACCACTTTCATATGATACGTTTTATTTATGGCAAATGACGTACTGTGGGACGTCTTCTCCCGCACGTCCCAACTGTTCTGAGGTGTGCGATACGCAAACTCGATGCCGTTAGCTGCGGTTGCGCCTTGGCGAAAAGCAAACTGATAATACGGATAATACCCTTGCTTCTGCGTAGGCTGAATCCGGTACATAAGGGATGCCCAGCGGCTAGGTTCGATCACACTCAGAAACGTCATATCCGCTTCAAATACGATGTTACCATCACCTTCCATGCCGGCCGGCAGCAAAATTCGTGCAGGACTGACGCTCGCAGATGAACGCCCAATTAATGCACCATTACGAACCTGAAAGTCGCCTTCGATCGTCTCCCAACCTATTGGAAGCTGGCCATCAGGAACGTGATCAAACGTCTCCACCATGTGGGGAGAAGGAGGCACTGTTAGCACAGACTTAGACTGTGCCTTGTAAGCATCCTCTATAAAATAAGTAGATTCGACCACCGTAAGCGGATCATGGTCTTTGCTTACAGCCACGCCTGCTTTTAATCCTTGCAATCCTTCGCTAGGAGCAGTGGCCGATTGCCCTGCTTCAGCTTCAGCCACAGACAGCCACCCCTTAGCATCATGAAATACGGTTAGGGACAGTACCATCAGCATGCCTGCAATTAGCTTACGTCTCATGTGACAAAACTTCATTTTAAACAACACAATTCCTCCTCTACCGAATGGATCAAGCAGATTCAATTGCTTGCATTAACGCTTCAAAAGCAGCACAAATGACACCCATTCAAGCGTATTCGGAAGCCTCCTGCCACAATAGCAAGTCTTAAATTCCCGATACACGCCAGAAGGGTGCTCCTGTTCTCGCCCCGTCTGCGACACCACCATACAGCATTTGAACTGCCAATACATCCACGTTATCATACAAAATCGAGATTCGTATCAAGTAGAATTAAAAACGATGTAAATCAAAAAAAGACCCTACACTGTCAGGCTGAACAACAGCAAGATGGCCAAAATCATCAACTGACTTTTTCGGCCTGCCTGCTATTGTTCGCATAACAAATAAGGTCTTGTTAACGTTAAACAGATGTAAATGGGTACCAGAACGTACCGAACCCGTTCATGCGTACAGCAATGGCAACTACCATTACAATGACACAAATGACGGCAATGCAATAGTCTGCTCGCTGCCATGCCGTCGCTGAAAACCAAGTCCGACGGCGATGGCGGCCAAAACCACGCAGGTCCATCGCGTTTGATACGGTTTCTATTCGATGTAATGAGGACTGCACAAGCGGTATGGCTATCGACACAAAGTGCTTAAAGCGTTCCCTATAGGAACCCTCTCCTTTGCCAAAGCCCATGCCACGAGCCTGCATCGCATTAGAAATGTTTCGAAATTCCGTCTGGAGATCGGGTACATATCGAAAAGCAATGCTAAATGCAAAAGCAATCTTGTAAGGTACACCAATGCGGTTCAAGCTGCTCGCAAACCGAGTCGGATGTGTCGTAAAAATAAACAATAACGTAATCGGCATCATCGACATGTACTTGAGGGTTAACGTCAGCACATAAAACACCGATTCCAATGTCAATACGTTGTAGCCCAAATTTAAGATGACGGTCGTCGTTCCCCATACTTTACTGCCATAAGCAGGCGTAATCAATAAAGTTAACAGGCAATTCATCAAATTAAATACAATCATCAACCATAAGAAGAAACGGATTCGTTTATAAGGCAGCTTTGCTGCAATGAGCAGTCCGATTCCAAATAGGAAGAGCGGCACAAAAATACGAATATCCTGAAACAGAAACACAAATACCGTCCAAACAGCAAACATAAACAGCTTTGCCGCGCCGTCCATACGGTGAAATAACGAGTCGCCCTCAATATACAACGTTCCGGACTTACTCATCTCGCTTCACCTTCTTCTCATGCTGAATAAAATGCCGTACGAACTGCTCCGGCTGCGCAACTCCCGTACTGCGGGCAAGCTTGCCAAGTGATGTCTCTTTGAGATTGGCCTGTGCAATGGCCTCGATATTGGTCAGCACTTGTGAAGTCGGGCCCTGTGCGATGCAGTGCCCATCATGAAGCACAGCAGCACGATCGGTATACTCCAGTGCCAAATGCATATCGTGAGTAATAAATAAAAATGACGTTCCTTGGTCTGACAAGGATACGATGAAATCCATAAACTCTGTATAATGCTTGTAATCCTGACCTGCGGTTGGTTCGTCCAATATCATAATCTCCGGTTGCAGCGCCAAAATAGAAGCGATCGTTACCCGTTTCTTCTGTCCATAACTAAGCGCAGAAATCGGCCAATTCCGATAACCGTACAAGCCGCAAGTACGCAGCGTCTCTTCTACACGAGCTGTTACCGCGTCTGGGGCCATTCCTCTCATACGCAGACCGAGACTAACCTCGTCTGCGATCATTTGCTGCGTAATCATATGGTTCGGATTTTGCATCACATAGCCGATATGTTCGCCGCGCTTTCGAATAGACCAATCATTAATACGCTCTCCACCGTAAAGCACATCACCTGACGAAGGTTTAGCGATCCCCGTAAACAAATGCGAGAGCGTAGACTTGCCCGCGCCATTGTTACCAAGCAAAGCCACACGCTCTCCACGCCCAATATGAAGCGATACCCCTTTAATAATGTCTCGTTCACCATCGTATGAGAACTTCACGTCCTGTAGGGCTAGAATAGGCTCGGATGCACTTCTAGCGGTTATGTCCAACTCTTTTTCTAACCATATGCTTAGACGTTCACGCACTTCGCTCCGCTCACTTAACAACTCCAACGAAGTTGGATGGTCTTCTTTAGCGAGCCCTACACCCGCGTATTTGAGCGCAGCAACATATAATGGTTCCCGCAAGCCATGTGTCTGTAACATACTGGAGGCTAACAATTCATCAGGCGTCCCTATCGCAACAATTTCACCTTCGGCCATCACAACGATCCGATCGATAGGCTGCTCGAGCACGTCTTCCACACGGTGCTCGATAATAATCATCGTCTTGTTGGACTTCTGGTGAATGTCCTCCATTAGTTCAATTGCTTTTTTTCCGCTAGCTGGGTCCAGATTGGCAAGCGGTTCATCAAACAGCAGCACCTCTGTGTCCATTGAAATGACACCCGCCAGTGACACACGCTGTTTCTGGCCGCCCGACAAATCGTGCGGGCTCTGGTTGATAAGTGGAAGCATATCAACCACCTGCAACGCCTGCTCTACTAGCGGACGCATCTCAGATTGGGGCATACATTCATTTTCAAATGCAAATGCAACATCTTCACCGACCGACAAACCGATAAATTGGCCGTCCTGATCTTGTAATATCGTGCCTACTGTCTGACTAATTTCAAATATGCTCAGATCAGCCGGACGTTTACCACGCAGCGTGTAGTCGCCAGTAATGGTGCCACCATACGTAAAAGGAATGAGCCCATTGATACAATGGGCTAAAGTAGACTTGCCAGAACCACTTGGACCAGCGATTAATATTTTCTCCCCCGGATAAATATCGAGGTTGATGCCTTTAAGCGTGGGTTCAGACAAGCTGCGATATTGAAAACTAAAATCTCGAAAAGAGATAATCGGTTGGTTCATCTATTCAATAACTCCTGTCGTTGTCATGCTGTGGCAAACGAATGCCTATTTCATTACTTTAAGGTTGGAGTTGCGACGGTTCAGCTTTAACAAGCCGAGCACAGCCGGAACACCTAACACCAAATGAACAATTACGTTAGAAACCGTAGCAAATCCATATTGTGCCCACATCTTATCTGGCGCTTCCCCGTACAGGTACACGTCGAGTATGCTAGACACACCAAAACCTACGGCAAGCGCCAAGCTGCCTGCTACCGCTAATGTAACGATATGGGATGTGCTTGAGCTTCCTTCATTTACATTAAAGGAACGGCTCATAGAAACAAGCCCCATTCCGAGACCCGTAACAGCAGAGCCTACCACCCACGTCCACCAGATCTGGCCGCCGCCCCACGTTAAGTCCGTGATGATGTGACCGATAAATCCACTAAGTAAGCCGACCACAGGGCCAAACATGGCGCCAAAGATGGTCAAGATCGCAATAGCTGGGCGAAGTGCCGTCTGAGCGATTAGTGGAATAGAAATATTGCCGAGCAAGCCGTATAAAGCCGCTCCGATACCGATAGCAACCACCGTCTTGGTGCTGAAGTTGAGAACTGACTGTTTCATCCCATCAACCTTCCTTCTATAAGTAAGTATGTATCGACGCTCGCTCGTTCGGTACCGAGGAATAAACCTAATACAAATCATAATTCCGAACGTTAGATTGTGATTTCAAACCTAATATAAAGGATTTTCCATTGTATGGGTACAGGTTTTATTTTCCATAATTAAATAAATATTTACTTTTTTCACGCATAATAGTCAAATACAAGCGTTTTCAGCACTTTTCGGCGCAAAAATAGTAACTCCGTCTAAGCGTAAAGGACGACGTTATAAAAATATGAACGAGAATAAGCGAACAATCGGCTGAAGTGGTCATGATGACTCAACTTTATAAAAATGCGCGGCCTACACACAACGCCTGAGACAAAGCAGCCACAGCAATTTTTAAGTTGCAACATACAAAACAAAGCTACTATTTGGTGCAGTCATCCCTCTTTAGTTAATCTGCTTGTCCCTCGCAGTTCACCTAACGATGCAGCACCAATACCAAACATAGCAATTTTGAGCTCCAGTTCGACCTGTTCAAGCATCTCATAAACAGCTTCATCTGTATGAACAGCCGACGTTAGCAGCGAGCGGCCATAACCAGCAAGGTTTGCGCCTAAGGCTAACGCTTTGGCAGCGTCTACGCCATGATGCAGCCCTCCACTGGCCACAAGTGCCATACCTGGCAGTGCCTCGCGTACTTGAATGATACTATCTGCCGTCGGGATGCCCCAATCTGCAAACGCCTCAGCTGCACGACGACGCACACCTGCTGTTGAACGCAGCTTTTCTACCTGACTCCAGGACGTTCCTCCCGCTCCGGCCACGTCGATAAAGGATACGCCAGCTTCTGCAAGCTGGCAAGCTGTGTCAGCCGCTATGCCCCATCCCACTTCCTTGACACCGACTGGCACACCCAATTGACTGCACAGCGCTTCAATCTTAGGCAGCAGGCGGGAGAAGTTAACATCTCCCTCTGGCTGAAATACTTCCTGCATCGCATTCAGATGCAGGACAAGTGCATCCGCCTCTACAATGTCGACTGCGCGCCGGCAATGATCAATACCCATTCCCATGTTAAGCTGCACAGCACCAATGTTGGCCAGCAGTGGAATGGACGGTGCCACGTCACGTAATCGGAACGTGTCAGCGACTGTCTCATCTTCAACCGCCGCCCGTACAGAGCCCACGCCCATAGCCCAGCCTCTGGCTTCCGCAGCAGCCGCAAGACGGCGATTGATTGCACCCGTCCCGTGACTACCACCTGTCATCGAGCTGATCAGAAATGGAGCAGCCATCGATTTGCCTAACCACTCTGTACGAATGCTAATATCATGAAAGTTGATCTCAGGCAATGCCTGATGGACAAACCGATAGTGTTCAAGTCCTGTCGTGATCCCCACACCATTTACTTGCTCTTCTAAGCAAATGCGCACATGCTCCGCTTTGCGCTGCGCGGTTACACTTTCCTGCTCATTTCCCTGTCTTCTATGTAGATCCAAATTGGACATATCAAGTTGCTGCCCCTTTCGAGGTTCTATACTTTCTATTTGCTCACGAAACCTAGTTTATGAGTTACTTCACTAATCATCAAGGTGTATTATGTGCAATCCACACCTGATCTATAGTAACGAACATGAACTGTAGTTGTAAACGGAACTAATCAAAATTGTAATAAATGATATAACCTACTTCGACTATACTAATAAAATAACCTTTGTCTAATGTTCAATTGAACATAACAAAGGTTATTTTACCGTTATTTATGTCTAGCGGGAATCTCCATCGCCAAATATCTCCTGCTTTAGCCGCTTGCCTGTAGGTGTTGCAGCAAGACCGCCTAACGCAGTCTCCCGCAGCGCAGTCGGCATCGTCTGCCCGATGCGGAACATCGCCTCGATCACTTCGTCGCAGGGGATCGTGCTCGTAATACCCGCAAGTGACATATCTGCGGCAACCATAGCCACAGCCGCCCCCATTGCGTTGCGCTTTACGCATGGCACCTCGACGAGACCCGCAACCGGGTCACAGACGAGGCCGAGCAAGTTCTTAAGCGCAATGGCCATGCCCGTCGCGGACTGCTGTGGTGTGCCGCCAGCAAGCGCCACAATTGCTGCCGCGGCCATGCCTGCGGCAGAGCCGACCTCGGCTTGGCAGCCGCCAGCTGCGCCGCTGATCGACGCGTTGTTCGCCACTACCATGCCAAAGGCACCCGATGTGAACAAAAAGTCGATCATCTGCTCGCGCGTAGGGTTCAGCTTGTCACGCAGCGCAAATAATACGCCAGGCACGACACCCGCCGAACCCGCAGTCGGAGTTGCGCAAATGAGGCCCATTGCTGCGTTAACTTCATTGGTTGCAACGGCCTTGCTGACAGCGTCTAAAATGGTATGTCCACTCAAACCGTTGCCGCTCGAAATATAGTGATGCATTTTAACCGCGTCGCCACCCGTCAATCCCGAATGGGACCGTACGCCGTTTAATCCACGTTCCACTGCCTGCTCCATCACATCCAAATTGCGACCCATCTGCTCACGGACCTGCTCGATGCTGCGACCTGACACCCTTACTTCTTGCTCGATCATAATATCGGCAATGGAACAAGATCGCTCTTCAGCCAAGGCAACTAATTCAGCTACGTTACGAAACATGTAAGCGCTACCTCCTTTTTCATTAGTTCATTCGATTATTTGCGGTTTACGGTTACACGTGTATATACCTACTTTTTGAACCTGAACCGCATGAACCATTTCAACCATAAATCAAGTCTGTTGCTCATATGAGCAACAGATTTCTTTAATCCTCCATGCGCAGCACTCGACTCACACCTGAAAGCTTGCGGATTTCATCTATAATCACTTCGTTCATCATTTCATCCGTTTCAATGACCATTAGCGCCATCTTCCCTTTTTCCTTCCGAGACACTTTCATATTGCCAATGTTCACTTGTTGCTGGCTTAATATGTTTGTTACACCTGCGATGACACCGAAGCGGTCATGGTTCACGACCAGTATTGCCGGGCTTTGACCAGACAAATTCAACTGGAATCCATTTAGCTCACAAATTTCGACCTTGCCGCCGCCAATCGAGATACCTACAACCTCCATCTCGTCCTGATCGTCCTTCATCAAGATACGCGCCGTGTTCGGATGCTCTGGAACGGCTTCTTCTGTCGTAATGTGAACTTCGACACCAGCCTCCTCTGCGTATTTCGGGGCCTCAGGCAAACGCGGGTCATTGGTATCATAATCCAATAAACCAGCTATTAAAGCGACGTCTGTTGCATGCCCTTTAAACGTTTCGGCAAACGACCCATACAATGAAATGTGAACTTGTCGGGGCTGACGCCCGAAGATGCTGCGTGCCAATCTACCGATCTTCGCTGCTCCCGCCGTATGGGAGCTCGAAGGGCCAACCATAATCGGACCAATAATGTCAAAGACACTGCGGTACTTCATACCGTTCCTCCTCCATTTGAATAACCCGAGTACAGCTAATTACATTATTGTATGCAGATATTGTCCTCTTACCAAAGACATTTTCAAGAAAAGCGTACGTGTTAATTAACAGGTTGTCAATAAATAAACGCCTGTTCACAGCAAAAAAAGCCATCTTGCATACCAGGATGCAGGAGATGGCTTCATTGTACCCATGTTACGTCATCTTTCCTTATACAGCGCCTACCAATTGTGGAGCATCACATTGTTCCAACAATTCACAATTCGCAGGACACATTCTTCCTTTGCCTCGTGGTACACACATCGGTGTGCCAAATAGAGGGTCCGAACAGATTACACACTCCATATGAAATACATCTTTTACCAACTGAGGTGTCAAAATACGTTCTGGCGCGCCTTGATTATAAATCCCTTTATCACGCACAGCAATAATGTGATCCGCATAACGACAAGCCAAGTTCAAGTCATGCAGAACCATCGCAATCGTACGACCTTCCTTGCGATTCAATTCATACAACAGATCAAGAATCTCGATCTGGTGACTCATGTCCAAATATGTAGTCGGCTCATCCAACAAAATAATGTCCGTGTTTTGAGCCAGCGTCATCGCGATCCAGGCGCGCTGACGTTGTCCGCCAGAAAGCGCATCAACAGAACGGTCTGCAAAAGGCTCCATATTGGTTACCTTAAGCGCATAGTTTACAAGCCTCTCATCCTCTTCAGACCATTGCTTCAGCCATGTCTGGTAAGGATATCGTCCCTGCTTAACCAGTTGATGTACAGTTAACCCTTCCGGTGCAACTGGTCCTTGCGGCAAAATAGCCATCTTGCGTGCAACTTCCTTTGTGACCGACTGGTGAATGTCACGTCCATCCAGCAGTACAGAGCCTTGGTTAGGCTTCATAAGCCGAGCAAGCGAGCGGAGCAGTGTAGACTTGCCGCAACCATTGCTTCCGATAAGCACCGTAATCTTACCTTCTGGAATTTGTACGGATAAATCTTCTATTATGTTGGTATCCCCGTAAGACAACGTTAACGACTGCGTCTGCAATACTCCCATTGTCGTGCCTCCTTGCGCTTAAACGCCAGTATACTTAAATGCTATAATTGACAGCTATAATCGATAACCTAAATTCGCATTCATTAGAACTAACTTCTACAACAGAGCGTAGGTCCATACGTTAATAACACTAACCGAAGATGATAATCGTTCTCACAAATAATTATCTCTTATGATGCCACAAAGATTACCATCCGTCAATCTATACTGTATGGATCTTTATTGGGGCCATTTCCCGCCGCTATAAGAGCGGCGAGAACAAGCGGGCCACCGATTCCAAAAATCGTGTGGCCATACGTCTGTGTAAAAATTGTTCTTCTCGTATTCGCGTCGCTGACTGCAAATCACGTTCAAAGTCACTTACCAAGCGCTGAACACTCTCGGTACGCAGCAACAACGCATTTACTTCAAAATTCAAGTAGAAGCTGCGCATATCCATATTAGTTGTACCAATCGTAGCCAGCTCACCATCAACAATAATAAGTTTAGAGTGCAGGAAACCCTTTTCATATTCATATATACGTACCCCGGCTTCGATTAATCCCGAAAAGTAAGAATGGGACGCTAAAAAAGGAAGCCACTTATCAGGCTTGCTAGGAAATAGCAGCTTTACTTCGATGCCAGACAGGGCAGCTACTTTAAGAGCCGTAAAAATATCTTCATCCGGTATAAAATAAGGCGTTGCTATCCAGATCGACCGTTTGGCAGACGTCAGCATCGAGAAAAATACATTTTTCATCGTCTGAAATTCCTGATCAGGTCCACTAGCAATTATTTGAACGGCACCTTGCTCCTTAACACCAGAAGAGCACGCCACAAAATACTGCGATCCTGTTATATGCTGCTCTGTCATATGTCGCCAATCCTGAAGAAAGATGACTTGCAGCGCTTGCACCGCTTCTCCTCTTACGATCATATGCGTATCGCGCCAAAACCCATACGTTTTGCTGCGGCTTAAATACTCATCACCAACGTTGAGCCCACCAATAAAACCGACGTTTCCATCTACAATGACAATTTTACGATGATTGCGATAATTCACTTTACTGGAGAAAACACGGAGCTTCACAGGGCCAAATGCAGCAACTTCAACTCCAGCACGACGCATTTCCTCAACAAACGGCTTCTTCAAATATAAACTGCCTACCGCATCGTACATAAAGCGAACTTCCACACCTTGCCTCGCCTTTTCCATCAATATTTGCTTGATTTCACGGCCAATTTCATCATCTCTATAAATGTAATACTCCATATGAATGTGATGACGCGCTTGTTTTAGTTGTGTAATAAGCGAAGCAAACGTCTCCTCGCCATTCGTTAGCACCTCTGTATGAGAAGAAAATGTAACAGGACTTTTGCTCATACGATTCGTTAGTTGCAGCATGAGACGCTGATCAGGCGTAAATTCTGCATATCGCGGGTGTTTGGCCATTTGCTCTTTATCGAGAAAGCCGTAGCTATGTTTATCCCGTTTTGCTTTTTGAGAGTACTTTCTTCGTTTGCGATAATTTTGACCGAACAACAAATAAAAAAAGAACCCGACAACAGGTACGAGCGCAAGCATCAGTATCCATGCCACCGTGCTAGAAGGATGACGATTTTCCATAAAAATAGTAATAACCAACGTAATAACCGCCAATGTGGTCAGCAGGCTGAGCGCCCAGGCAATCGTCTTGCCAAATGTATCGTTTACATAATAACCGAGCGTAAGCAGCATGATTATAAAAATAATGACTTGAAACGTTCTCCTCATCGTGTACCTCCTCCCCGAACTAACCCATTTCCATATTACGTACCCGCCAGCCGCGAGTTCGAATAAATGAGCCTCGAAGCGCTGAAAATATATGTATGCTGTGCTTTCATTATGCCCAATGAACGATTT
The DNA here is from genome assembly GCF_000425125.1 of Paenibacillus taiwanensis DSM 18679. Classification (GTDB taxonomy): domain Bacteria; phylum Bacillota; class Bacilli; order Paenibacillales; family Paenibacillaceae; genus Paenibacillus_B; species Paenibacillus_B taiwanensis. The sequence continues at coordinate 345,750 of NZ_AULE01000023.1, read as the reverse complement.
AATTGCTATACCTTTATCATTTTGACGTTCCCAGCATTGACACGTCCTTCATCCTGTGAAATAATAACTACCGAACGTTAGGAAGGTTTTTCGATATTACGTATTGATTTGGAGGTAACGATGGTAACAGCTAATCGTATTCATCAAGTCGCTTTAGCCCACTTTGCCGAATACGGCTATGACGGGGCTTCTATGGCTAAGATCGCTGAAGAGGTTGGGATTAAGAAACCTTCTATTTATGCACATTATAAGAGCAAGGAAGATTTGTTTCTGCACGTCTTGCAAGGCGTGTTTCAGCAGGAATTGGATTACGTAGGTGCTCTTTTACGCAGGCATGAGCAAACTTTACTTCATGATCAGTTAAAACAGGTGCTCACGTTGTATAAAGAAAGTTACGAAATGAAACCCGAATTGAAATTTATGCTGCGGATGTCGTTTTTTCCACCTGCTTCTCTCCATGAGCAAGTAATGGGACAGTTGTATGCATTTCTTGATCGCCTTGAAAGCGGCCTTGTACCGCTCATGGCTCAAGGTATACGCACGGGAGAAATCGGAGCAGTGCATCCCGAACAGGCTGCAACAGCATTTATGTGTATTCTCGATGGCTTGTTTGTAGAGCTGCTGTATGGAGGACCTGAACGCTTTGACCGCAAGCTGGAAGCGTCCTGGGTCTTGTTTTGGAGAGGACTAACCTGTGATTGTAAAGGAGGGCATCCATCATGAACAACAATAAACATTGGCTACTTGTCATCCTCGCTGGTGTCATTGAAGTCGTTTGGGTGACGGGGTTAAAGCATTCCACCTTCTGGTGGGAATGGCTCATAACAATTATTGCGATTATGATCAGCTTTAAAGTGTTAATTGAGGCTGCCAAACATTTGCCGCTTGGTACGGTGTATGCGGTATTTACAGGGTTAGGTACCGCTGGTACTGTATTAACGGAGATGCTTGTGTTTGGAGAGCCTGTGAACGTATTAAAATTGTTATTTATCGCCACATTAGCAGCCGGAGTCATCGGTTTGAAATTGGTCACCACGTCACAGACAAAGGAGAGTGAGGTCTAATGGCTTGGATCGCCCTAATCGTGGCGGGTCTATGTGAAGTCGCTGGTGTACTTGCCATTAAGCGTGCGACCACGAACCCTCACTGGTCTTCTTATGTGTACATGGCGTTAACTTTTGGTGTTAGCTTTACCCTGCTGTCCTATGCGATGGAGAGCATCTCTATGGGTACTGCTTACGCCATCTGGACGGGTATCGGAACAGCAGGCAGCACGCTGCTTGGCATGTTTGTCTTTGGAGAACAGAAATCTGTCATCAGAGTAGGCTGTATTGCGTTAATTGTAGGTTCTGTAGTTGGCTTAAAATTGATCGCTTAGTATGTTGATTTGAGTTATCACTAACACTCAGCTCTCATAGATCTTATAGCTCTTATAGGTTTATGCAGGCCCATGTAAGCTTTTATGTATAGCCATAGCTTCATTAGGCTAAGAATGAAATAACAAAGAAGACGGGTTCCCTTCATAACGGGACCCGTCTTCTTGTATGTGCATGCGTCACTTACAAAGCGACGCACAGAGTTGTCCTTCATGCCAAGCTAGTCTGCTAGTTGGCAGCCCAAGCGGCTTCTTTCGCCAAGAAATCCTGTAGCATAATACCAACGGCAACATATACAGGATGCTTCGAATGCTGTTCCAGATCTTCCCCGAAACGAGCGGCCCAACGCTGCAAATGCTCTCTAACAAATTCGCGTTGTCCATTCATGTAACGATCATAACGCTCTGCTGTCATAACGGTGTTCAACATCTTCTCAATGATAACGGCCATAAATTCCAATTCGATTGCGATATGATCATCGGGTTCGCCATGCATCTTCTTAAAATACAGACTAAAATCGGCGTAAGTCTCGCGTACTTCTTGGGCGTAGGACTTCGGCAACATCTGTTCTGAAGCGCGATACATGGACTCGCATGGGGTAACTGGCAATTCGCCACCCCGGCTGAACAATCGCACGTACTCGTCGCGCATCGAAGAGAATACCGCATACAACTCGCTCAGCGACATCGACTTCAACCGTTCGCACAGCAGGCGAGCTCCCTCGGATATTTCAGACAATCGAGATAGTTCCGGATGATTCTGCCAAGACACAATCACTTCAAGCGTCGGTTGTTCTCCTAGAAAATCGACCAATAGTTGATAAGCAGCTTTCCGAGTTTCCAATCTTTCAACGGTCTGTTCATTCCAGTGGGCTGGCTGTTCCGTCGTCGTTAGCATCGTCCTTCCCCTCCGTAAAGTAAATCCTTTTTTCTTCCTTGCACTTCCATTTTCCCATATGTAAAGAGGGAAAACTGTGACAATTTGCAGACATTATGCCTCCGGTGTGACATTGCTGTGAATCCCAGATCAACTTTAGATTATACTGTTCTCAAAGTGATAAAGGTTCACCACTAAAACGATATCATTACAGGTGTAAGCCTCTCTACAGCTTGCTTCATCTTGTCCATTCCTATTCCGTCTCGCCCAGACTAGTCATCAAACTTTACCTGTTTAATTGCTATTAATCCATTAAATTACTGGTAAACAATCGAAGCAAATTTGACAAATGGCAGTTTACAAATGACACCCTATAAGACGAAATGGAACCGCTTCTACACTTCAAGAACAATGCCTCTCCCCTTTCACGCAACATCATAATAACGATACAATAGAAGCTAAGCTATGCTCACTAAAATGTGCATCAAGCAATTAAAAGGCAGGTGCTATTATGGATTTGCAGACCGTCTCCGCGTTTAAGCGAGCTAATACGATTTTGAATCGAACCGCTATGCAGCTAACCGGACCTGGACTCCAGTTAAAAGTCCTTTATTGGGGATTTATGCCGGAACATTATGACAATACGCCACACCGCCATTCCTTCTTTGAAGCCTGTTATGTTATGGAGGGACAAGGTATATATATGGAAGAAGGCCGCGAATATGAACTGCTGACGGGTACGGCTTTTTTATCTCGGCCGGGAAAATGGCATCAAATATGCAGCGAACATGGGATGGCGCTCTGTTATACAGCATTTGAGGTGATTGAAGAAGGAAGCACTTCCTCTTATGTTCAAGCTTTCCGCCATTTAGCTGAAGAGGGGGTTCCCGTCTTACAAGATACTATGGTGAGGCCGACAGCCCATTTGTGGTCGACTATCATTTCCATGTTCACGGAGCCATCATCGTTCCCTGCACTTGCCGTACATCATACCGCGTTAACACTTCTGATCTCACTGCTCCCGCTTCATGGCGGCGATACAGATACGCTGAGCGTAACAACAGAGGGCAAAGAAGATGGCAATCCTCTTTTTCGCCAAGCCAAGCTATTTATTGATGACAACATAAGTGAAAACTTGTCGCTCCAACTGGTTGCTCATCATTTACACATTTCCTCTCGCCATTTGACGAGACTGTTTGCACAAGAGCTGAATCAAACCTTTGTCCATTATATACAAGAGCGGCGTGTGCAATTGGCAGCCGAAATGCTGCTGCGGGAGGAACTAGCGATCAAAGACATCGCCTCTCGCTGCGGATTTGAATCCGTACACTATTTTACAAGGGTGTTTACGCGTAAGCTTGGCGTGGCTCCTGCCCGCTTTCGACGTGTCCAGTTCACAGAGGGAAGATCAGGCTCTCAGCACTTTCCAACATCACCACCAAAATCCACCTCAACCTAAAGATGTCCTGATTGTACAAAAGGCGTACTTGTTTGTGTAAATACGCCTCTTTATCCGCTGTTTACAATAAGAGCATAACAACATGCGCTTGGCGGAAATGGAGGCGTTCATAGTGCCAGCAGCAACCTATACAGGATCATTATCAGCACGTCCCTTTCAAACGTATCCGATTAACGTTGTACACCTTAACTCGTATAATTTGGTCAGTCAGCAACGTGAACAAAGTGAACAAGATGAACAACAGAAACAGTTTAATAAAACAGCTACAAATAAATCCGTTACCGATAACAAATCAAAATGCATTACGGTAGATTATCAGGAATGGGCCGAATTTATAGTCCAGTGGGCCTTAAATTGGGAACATCCCTTCTTGGCACCAATCGCATACAAGGATGACGAGGCCAAGCAATTAAGTGACAAGGAAAATACGAATCGTACAAGCTGCCGCACCATCATAATAGATGGTACTCATGGGGCAGATTTTGAAGCGGCGATACATGTCCTGCAAGAGGCTAGTTCACACCGCGGCATTTCTATGTTTACGTTTTGTACGTACGACTATATGAAGAGCTCCGCTCAACTAAAACAACAGTTCATGCCTTATTTGACTGACAACCGCGCTTTTGGATATATGGCTTCAGACGTTCACGTTCATCATTATTTCCGCGATACCGCCCGCACCGAATGGCAGTCAGATGTAGATGCCAGATTAGCAATTTACGGTGATGGTGCAGTGAATTCAGTGGAACACACGAACCTGAATACACTAACACATCAGGCAGCTCATTTTGGCCTTGATAAGCTGCTTGTCATTTACGGTCCAGGTGCTTATTGGCTACAGGCAGAAGAAAATGCAGCGTCAGCAACGGGGATGACCGCAGTGACAGCAACTGCGGATGTGACTTCAGCACCCTTTTCGGCATCGAATATAGCAGCAACTGAAAAGGCAACTGCAACGTCCAACTTGGCCTGCTATCTGGATTTATCCCGTGAAAATCAACAGCTGTTGCATCAGCAAGGGATGGGAAGTCTCGGTATCGACAGCTCAGGAGACTCCGTCACTACCTACAAGGAAGCTCTATTTTTGGAGTGGCCGGTATGGGAGCGATACCGCAAAGAATATGTTGCTGCATTTCATATTTATGTAGATATGAATAATCCCGCAGCCCCCATTTCCGTCCCTGTCCCCATGCTGTCAGCGATGCTAAACGAGGCTGCACGACAGCCGTTTAGAGTAAAACCGTTTTTTGCCCCCGGTATATGGGGTGGACAATATTTAAAAGAGCTGTGCAGCCTGCCAAGTGAATGGTCCAATTGCGCATGGAGCTTTGAGCCGATTGCACCGGAAAACACGCTGCTGCTCGGGTATGGTGACTATACTATTGAAGTACCGTTCACACTTCTGCTCCAAGCAGAAGCCTTAGCTATATTGGGGAAACGAAATGTGGAGCTGTTTGGTGACTATTTCCCGATTCGATTTAACTATTTGGATACCATCGATGGTGATCGCTTGTCCTTACAAGTTCATCCGCAGCAACATTACGCAGCGTCTGAATTTAACGAGACGATGACACAGCAGGAATCCTATTATGTGATGGAACAAAAGTCTGGCTCCACTCCAACAGTTACGCTTGGCCTAAAAGAGGGGGTCACAGGAAAGCAACTGCTGACTGGCGTAGATGCAGCTCATGCTGCTCAGGTACCGCTTATGCTAAGTGATTACGTTAATGAGTGGTCTGCTACAAAAGGGGATCTGTTCCTGATCCCGCCAGGCGCTGTGCATAGCTCAGGTCGGGACAACTTCGTACTGGAGATTTCATCAACAACGTGGTGGTTCACGTTTAAAATATATGATTATTTGCGGTTGGACAAGGATGGCTTGCCTAGGCCCATTAACCGCGAGCACGCCGCCTGCAATATTGACGATAGCATCGATACGGCGATGGTACGTCAAGAGTTAATTGCTAAGCCTGTCGTACACCGTACACAAGGGGCCAATGTAGAAGAGCTGCTCGCCGAACGTGACGATTTGCTGTTTCAGGTACGGCGGCTGAAACTCGTCGACACATGGAATGACAACACGGAAGATGCATTTGTGATGCTAAATCTCGTAGAAGGCGAACGTGTCCGTCTAATACCGGAAGCAGAAGTCTCGAAGGCTGTAGAGTGGGGGTACGCCGAGGCTTACATTGTGCCAGCTAGCATCGGTCGTTATCGGTTGGAAAATGTAGGCGGAGCGCCATGTACGCTCATCCGTGCACAGGTGGCTCCAAGCTGGCGTACACCGCTGCTGCCTCACGGCTGGCATGATGGCAAGGAGGCACGCAAATGACTGCGCCCTTGCGTCACGCCGCGCCTGTACGCACAGTCACGCTTGCTCTGGATGCAGGAGGCACAACACTAAAGGCGGCCTTGCTCGAAGATGGCCGCTTGCTGCCTCATTTGCGCATCGTACAGCCTTCCTGCTCTGAGCGAGAAACACACGTTATAATCGCAAATTTCGCCAATGTATGCATGGAATTGCTCGGGGCGTATGAGGCGGCACGCCATCCCTCACGAGCCCGCTCTACACAGGATGAGGTTGGCGTTGCCATTGCCGACCGAACTCCCTTTAGCGCACGCCAGAAAGCCATTACCCCAACAAACAAAAGGGCTGATGCTGCTAGACCCTACACAACTGTTGAGCATACCGAGCACATCAGGGCTCGCGGCATGATACGTGCAGCAGCCCCGGTACGGCCCACGACGCCCAGTTATAAGGTCCGTATCGGCTTTGCCTTCCCCGGCCCGTTCGATTACGAGAACGGTGTCGCCCTGCTGCAAGGGGTAAGCAAGTATGAGCGCCTGTACGGGATGAACGTTGGCGAGCTGCTGCAACGCGAACTGCGACGACGCGCTTCTTTACGAACGGCACAAGCGTGGGTGCGAAGGTTGGCCGAGGCGGACATCCGCTTTGCGAACGATGCCTCGCTGTTTGCGCTAGGCGTAAGCCGCCTATACCCGTCCGAGCGGCTAATCTGCCTAACACTTGGCACGGGGCTAGGTTCAGGCTTTGTCGACCACGGCAAGCTGGTGGAAGGCCGCGACGGAGTGCCACCAAGCGGCATGCTGTACGCAGAGCGCTATCGCCATGCCGCGGTTGACGAGCAGTTCGGCCGACGCGGCTTGATCGCGCTTGCCGACATATATGGCGCACGCCGCCATCCGCAGCAGGATGTGCAAGAGCTTGCATTAGCAGCCCGTGTAGGCGACAAGCGCGCTGCTGATGCATGGGCCGAGTACGGATTCCACCTCGGCCGCATGCTTGCGCCGTATACGGCGCGGTTTAAACCGGACCGCCTCGTGTTAGGCGGGCAGATTGCCAAGAGCTGCGACCTCTGGCTGCCCTATTTGGAAGTCAGCCTTGGCAATCCTGCTCCGGTCGTTACACATCAAGGTGACCTGATGGAGCATGTATTTGAGGGAATAGAACTTTTATTCCGATAGACGTCCCATAAGACAGACGCAAACTTTTGACTCAATTTGACTCAAATAAGAACACTTTCAGATTCACTGATCTACTCGTTACCTCATACTACCGTACAAATTTAAACTAATCCTAGATGTAAAGGAGCATTTATTATGGATTTACAACAACAAGTGAAACAAACAGCTATTGAGCAACCATCACGCCCGTGGACAATATACGCCATTCATCATTCGCATACCGATATTGGTTATACTGAGCGCCAAGAAAAAATCGAACAATATCATATCGACTTTATTCGCCAAGCCCTTCGAGTCGTTACTGCCGCCCATGATGGCAGCAAGCCAGGGTGGACAGGTTTCCGTTGGACCTGCGAAACGTTCTGGGCCGTTGAGCGCTTCCTAGAAGAAGCATCACCGGCAGAACAGCAAAACTTTGCTGATGCCGTATTACGCGGAGACATCGAGCTCTCCGGCACTTATTTAAACATGACAGAACTGCCTGATTATGACTTGTTGCAGCGCCTTCACAGCAAGGCCCAAACATATGCTGCATCCATTGGGCACACCATTGATAGTGCCATGACAGCTGATATCAATGGATACAGCTGGGGTTACGCACAAAGCCTGCTCGATAACGGGATCGAGCACTTATTTTCCTGTATTCATACGCACCACGGAATGTATGCGCTTGGCCGCAAGCAGCAGCCGTTCTGGTGGGAAACTGCTTCAGGCGATAAGCTGCTCGTATGGAACGGCGAGCATTACATGTTTGGCAATGAGCTTGGTCTTTGTCCGGATGCGCTAGGCAAATATATGATACAGGATGAATTTCAGCATCAACTCTATGAAAATAAAACTACACATGACCAATTGGCCCGTATCCGCCTGCATCGTTACGTTTGTCAGCTTGAAGCCGAACAATATCCGTTCTCCTTCGTACCTGTAATGTTATCAGGATTGGCAACGGATAATGGAGCCCCTAACGCTGCGATAGCCGATTGGATCTCGGAATGGAATGCACAATTCGGCGATTGTATTCGCATCGAAATGACAACGTTATCCGCCTTCTTCGCTCGCTTGAAGCAGGAGAACTTAACCCAATTGCCCGTGCATCGCGGGGATTGGCCTGATTGGTGGTCAGATGGTGTCAGCTCTACTGCCATGCACACACAAATATACCGGGACGCGCAAAGAACACTGCGCAAAGTTAAACGTCTCGACCCTGACCGTTCAGCAGTTACCGAGCAAGAGATTGGAGCAGCAGAGCAGGCACTTATTATGTACGCCGAGCATACTTGGGGTTATCATTCGTCCATTTATGAACCTTGGCATCCGAATGTCCAACTGCTTGAAGTCCGTAAGCAAACTAACGCAGCTGAAGCTAGTCGCTTAGCTTACCGTGCGCTGGATAAAGCGCTTCTAGCTCAAGGGACGTCAACGCTGTCCCCCAATCGTCCTTACCGCTATCGTGTCGTCAATCTGGCGGATACGACAGCAAGAGATACGATCACATTGCAGTTGGACGGGTGGGAACCTGCTCATTTCCCGCACGGTCTGGAGGTCGTTTGCGAGACAACGGGCAACATATTGCCGCATCAGGCTCCACACCAACAGTCCATTATTGTAGACATCGAGCTGCAAGCGCAGGAACAATGTACGTTAACGTTGCGGGCTAAACAGGGCAGCAGCAAGCCTGTTGGAGTAATGACAACCAATACTCGCTTAATAGGTAGTGATCGAGTGTATGACATGGAGGATATGTTCAAGCAAGTAACAGCAGCAGACGCAGCGCACCCTATCCACGTCACACAGCATGGAGTTGAATCTCCCTATACTCGAATAACGTGGCAAGAAGGCACTGGAATTGTATCGTGGTACAACAAAGAGATTGAGCAAGAAATGCTGCGCTCAGACCGGAATTACAATGCTTTTACACCTATTTACGAGGTAACTCCACCCGTCAATGACATAGATCCTGCACAAGTCTGGGCTGTTCGAAGCCAGATGGGACGAAACCGCAAAGGGATAAATGTGAAGCGATCCATTGGGCAATTAGTGCGGGTACGCACCTTGGAAAATGGACCGCTATATGCAACTGTTGAACTACTTTACAAGGTGGAGGGTATGAGCTATTATGCGCTGTTCCTTAAAGTACATGCTTGTTCCAATCGTGTCGATGTCTCTATAAGGCTGCACAAAGATAGCGTCTGGAATCCCGAAAACGTCTATGTGGCGCTGCCATTTACGAGCGGTAACGCAGCGGAAGACACCGTATATGCCGACAAGGCAGGCGCACTGGTACGCCCTTGGCTCGATCAACTGCCAGGCACTTGTCTCGATTACTCATGTATTCAAGAGGGCATCGCTTGGCAGGATGCATCCAACACCCTGCTGCTGGCAACACCTGATACCCCCCTCATACAATGGGGATCACTGGAGTATGGTCGCCGACTTGTCCATTCCCAACAGCCCGCAGATGCGAAGCCGGAAACTTATGCGTGGCTGATGACCAACTATTGGGAAACCAACTTTAAAGCTACGCTTGGCGGCTTCTATGAATTCCGCTACTTCGTATCTTCAAAGGCTAATTTGGAGACGGCTAGTATTAAGCCGACGCTTGATGCCTTAACAAGCGGATTACTCGTATCCCGCGTCCATTAAGGTAGCCCTTCTGCACCATAAATAGACCGCTCCTCTTACCTGTTCAAGATAAGAAGAGCGGTCTATCTTTATATTTATTCGAGTACTAGATATAGACTACAACCTAAAATAAGTGCTAACTACCTGTATCCTTCTTGACAATTCGGCAAGTACAACTTACTTTTTCAGCAAGCGAACGACCTTTTCTTTAACGTTGTCTGCTGTAAAGCCATATTGCGGAAGCAATACCGATGCAGGGGCAGATGCGCCGAACGTATCGATTCCAAGCACATCGCCATCCAGTCCGACGTATTTGTGCCAGCCAAAGGTTGCACCCATTTCGATAGCAAGACGAGCTCTGCAATGATTAGGCAACACAGACTCTTTATATTCAGCAGATTGTGCATCAAACAGTTCTTGAGAAGGCATACTAACTACACGTACATCAATTCCTTCTACAATCAATGCATCTTTTGCTTGCATGGCCAAGTTCACCTCGGACCCAGAAGCAATCAAAATCGCATCAAGACGTTTGGATTCGGCTCCAATAACGTAAGCACCGCGACTTACCAGATCCAAGCTCGACGTTTCCATCACTTCTAATGGCTGACGTGTCAATACGATTGAAGTAGGTGTACTCTTAGACTGCATCGCCAGCTTCCAAGCCCCTTGTGTCTCGCGTGCGTCCGCAGGGCGAATTACGTTCATGTTCGGCAGGGCACGCAAGCCAGCCAACTGTTCGATTGGCTCATGTGTAGGACCATCTTCACCAACCGCAATACTATCATGTGTCATGACGTAGGTCACTGGCACACTCATCAATGAGGATAAGCGCATAGCCGCTTTTAAATAATCGCTAAACACAAAGAAGGTGCTTCCAAATACACGCAAACCTTTGTGAACCGCCATTCCGTTCAGCATCGCGCCCATCGCGAACTCACGTACACCATACTGTACGTTACGGTTGCCTGGTTCTGCTGGTGTCAGCAATCCTTCCCCTTTTATCGTAGTCATATTGGAATGAGCCAAGTCAGCAGAGCCGCCAAGGAAGTAATTCACTTTAGACGCAATCGCGTTAATGGCATCATGACTCGAGTTGCGAGTCGCTTGCTGATAGCCTGCTTCATGTGTTGGAAGGTTGTCAAAAGCATCTGCTGGAAGCTCAGACTGGATCGCCATCTGCAATTCACTGTACAGTTCAGGGTGAGCCGCTTCGTATTGCTCCATCATCGTTGTCCAAGCTGCCATTGCTGCTTGTCCACGTGCTGCCACATGGTCTGCATAGTGTGCGTACACGTCTTGTGGTATTACAAACGGCTCTTCTGTCCAGTTATAAGCAGCCTTCGTTAACGCCGCTTCTTCAGCACCAAGAGGAGCTCCATGAACCGCATTTGTCCCTGCCTTGCTCGGAGAGCCGAATCCGATTACCGTCTTCACTTCGATCAGCGTTGGACGTTTCGTGTCGCGCTTCGCTTCCTCAATAGCAGCATTTAGCGCATGAACATCGTTGCCGTTCTCAACGAGAATCGTCTGCCAACCGTATGCTTCATAGCGCTGACGTGTTTGTTCGGAATACGCTTCAGACAAATCGCCATCCAAGCAAATATCGTTGGAATCATACATCATAATAAGCTTGCCCAATTGTTGATGGCCTGCAAATGAGCTTGCTTCCGCTGATACGCCTTCCATCAAATCGCCATCACCGCATATAACATAGGTGTAGTGGTCCACGATCGATAATTGATCGCGGTTGTACTTCGCTGCAAGATGCTGTTCAGCAAGCGCCATACCAACCGCCATAGCTACACCTTGGCCAAGCGGGCCTGTAGTCGCGTCTACACCAGCCGTATGCCCGAATTCAGGATGACCTGGAGTTTTGGAGCCATCTTGACGGAACGCCTTAAGATCGTCAATAGACAGATCAAAACCTGAAAGGTGAAGCAGTGAATACAAAAGCATAGAACCGTGTCCAGCGGATAACACAAAACGATCCCGGTTAAACCATTGTGGCGCCTGCGGGTTCACTTGCAAATGTTTTGTCCACAACGTATAAGCCATCGGCGCTGCACCCATAACGATACCTGGATGGCCCGATTTGGATTTCTCTATCGCATCAATTCCTAATGTACGAATGCTGTGAATAGCTTGTTCCTGAATTGTACTCATAAAGTTGATTTCCCCCAATTTCTATCTTCGATCTATTTGTATTGCTTATTTTTGAATTTATTATTTTTGTACACGCAACTGCTGCAAGAAGCTTTCGCCAATGTTTGGCGCTTTGACGCCGAAGTTGTCGGCAATAGTCGCTGCTAGATCAGCAAATGTCGAGCGTGTGCCGATAGATGCGGCTTCTTTCGCAAGCAGCGGGTTATAGATCAGCACAGGTACGTACTCACGCGTATGATCGGTACCTGGATGTATAGGGTCGTTACCGTGGTCCGCAGTAATAATTAGCAGATCCTCTTCACCTGTCCGTTCCATCAATTGCGGAATATATTGATCAAACTCCTCCAGACATGCTGCGTATCCTTGAGGATCACGACGGTGTCCGTATAAAGAATCAAAGTCAACCAAATTCGTAAAGAGCAATCCGTTAAACGACTGCTCCAACAAACGGATATTCGTCTGAATACCGTCCAAATTGCTCTTTGTCGGATGAGATGCCGTTATTCCTTGACCTGTAAAAATGTCATTAATTTTACCTACCGATATAACATCGTGGCCTGCCTCTTTCAAATGCGTCAGCACCGTATCACCGAATGGGTCCAGCGCATAATCATGGCGGTTTGGCGTACGTTTAAATGCGCCTGGCTCCCCAACGTATGGTCTTGCGATTATACGTCCAACCATAAAGGGATCGTGCAAGGTCAGCTCTCGAGCAATTTCGCATGCACGATACAACTCTTCCAAGGGGATAACATCCTCATGGGCTGCAAGTTGGAAGACACTGTCCGCAGATGTATACACAATCCATGCCCCTGTTTTCATTTGCTCCTCACCGTATTCATCGAGAATGACGGTACCAGAGGACGGTTTGTTTCCGATAACTTTTCGTCCTGTCAACTCTTCAAACTTGCTAATCAATTGTTCCGGAAATCCGTCAGGGTACACTTGGAACGGTACTTCTACCTTCAGTCCCATCAGCTCCCAATGGCCTGTCATCGTATCTTTGCCTACTGATACTTCAGCCATTTTGCCATAGCTGGCTTGTGGATGTTCGACTGCCGGAACAGCAGATAAAGGCGCAATGTTACCAAGACCCAACGCTGTCAAATTAGGCAGCTTTATAGTTGGCACTTGCTCACAAATGTGCCCTAGCGTATGGCTGCCTGTATCTCCGAAGTCAGGAGCATCCGGCAACTCGCCAATACCAACACTATCCATCACAATGACATTAATCCGTTTGAATTTCATATAACATATCCCTCCGTTTAATAGAGTGAAATCTAAAAAATAAGCCAGCTTGGTGTACACCCGTGATTTGAGACTATTTATTGTATACTAGAATGCTAAATAAATCGCGGACATGTGTCCTGTTATCGCTTACATAAATGAAGTCGCAAGCGCGCCTTCATGAAGGCCAGCATGGCTCCACTATAGCAGCTTTTTATGTATTTCTCAGTTATCCCTCTCACGCTTATTTTGTTAACTGTTTCACATAAATCGGGCTTAATTCTGGTATGAAAATGGAACAACGCCTAAATGTTCCACGGGGAACGTGAAACATTTGGAAATTCCTCTCCCCTGCTAACGGTTTTGAGTCCTATTTAGCCTTGTACACTTGCACATCATTTTTTTCATTATTAATCATTGTACTAATGATGATTTGTTGTATTAAGTTCCCATCTGTCTCCTATCCAGAAACTGAGCTATTGGGATAGTGATACTAAGGAGGATTAAACGAGAACCGCAAGAGAAGCAAGTCGGCATCAAAGTGAGCATCCCTAAATGAGTATCCATCCCCAACACATATGGACAACTCCAAAGTAACCGCATCCTCCTATCATCACCTACTCATCTACTCACATACGCTCAGCTATTCGCATTTTGCCAGTGAACATGGTATCTTCGAATTATCGTACAAAAAGAGCCATCCGTTACATTTCAGAAAGAAAGGATGAATGCAATGAATCACACGTTACATACACTGATCGCCACGATGGAAACGGAGCAATGGGACGCAATTTTAGTCACAGACCCAAAACATGTTTATTATATTACCGGCTTCGCTTGTGATCCACATGAGCGCTTCCTCGGAATCGTGTTGGCCAAAGGACAAGAGCCTGTCCTGATAGTGCCCGCTCTTGATGCCGACAAAGCAGCAGCTGTATCATCCATCAAACGTATTGCCACACATTCGGATACGGATAACCCCTATAACATCTTAAAGCAGCAGCTTCCAGACACTGTAACAACATTTGGCCTGGAAAAAGCCCACATGACTGTACAGCGTTATGAGTCGCTGCAATCTGTCGTGCAAGCTGCACATTATGTAGATATTGGGGCCGTGCTGCAATCGTTGCGTGTCATTAAGTCAGAGGAAGAAATTGAACGGCTGCAAGCCGCAGTCGACTGCATCGAGACGGTGCTTGACAATGTCGTTCGTCGTGTTCGGATTGGGATGACGGAAGCGGAAGTAGTAGCCGATTTGGAATATGAAATGAAGAAACAAGGCGCGGAAGGCCCTTCCTTCTCTACGATGGTGCTGGCAGGAGACAATTCCGCCTTGCCGCATGGTGTGCCTGGGCAGCGTATCATTCAAGCAGGCGATCTACTCTTGTTTGACTTAGGCGTATATTTGAATGGCTACGCGTCTGATATTACACGAACCTTTGCTGTTGGAGAGATTAGCGAGGAACTAAAGGAAATATATAATACGGTGCTGGCTGCCAATGAAGCAGCAATAGCTGCGGTGCGACCAGGCATCACTTACGCTTCGCTTGACCAAACAGCCAGACAAGTGATTACGGATAAAGGCTATGGCCCTTATTTTAATCATCGTCTCGGTCATGGGCTCGGCATCGACGTCCACGAATACCCCTCTATTCATGATCAAAATGAAGCAGTATTGGAACCAGGCCATGTATTTACGATTGAGCCTGGAGTCTATGTCCAAGGAAAAGGCGGTGTACGAATCGAGGATGACGTTGTCGTTACTAAAGAAGGTGTACGTGTTCTCACCTCCTATCCGAAGCAATTAACGATCATTGGATAATCACTATTCATTTATGTCACTCTTTTATGTATAAAGTGGTGTGCTTCTCGTATATGCTGTGGATTCATTTAGCCACAAGACAATTACGATGAAGCACACCTTTTTGATTTAATCGCGCCCTGCTGCGATTAATTTACGGGCAACAAGTTCCGGATCGGTATGAAACGGTGTCATATGATCCCCATGTGCCGTAATGAGCCGGAACAAGCCGAGGCGGCTTGACATATGTGGATGCCATCCAGACTGCTCTCCTTGAGGCAGAGCGATGTCATCCGTGAAATACAAATAGCTGCGTGGAGTGGTCAGTTGATAGAACTTGGCAAGATTCAGCTTCTCAAATACAGGACCTGCTGGCTCCGGTGTCACCGTCTTGTATACAGTTTGGGCAAGCTTTAGGTCAGCGTTGTTCATAAACGTCTCTCGCCAGACCGGAAATGGAAGCATTACAGTGTTGTCCTTCGAGGCGGCTGCAATGTCTTCCCAGTTCTTTTTCACCTGAAGTGGAGCTTCATCTGCTGCACTGTAGCCATCCCTAACCACAAAGGCATCCATAAAAATCATACGCCGCAGGCGATCTGGTATTTGCTCTGCTGCTTTGGCGATGACTGTTCCACCAAAGCTGTGACCTACAAGGACGATGTTCTGCAAGTTATTCCGCTTGATAGGGTCCAATACAGCCTTTACGTAATCAGCGTGAGTGACGTTCTTGTTTGTATCTTTGCCATGACCAGGCAAATTCGGCGTATAGACGGTATGCCCCAGTTTACGCAGCTCGGCTGCTGTTTTATCCCAGTAGCTAGAGTCGCCCCATGCCCCATGCACAAGGACAAAAGTTAAAGGTTCTTGCTTCGTGTCCAGCATAGGCTGATGAGCACCTGTATCATTTAACGCCTGTACATGTAAAGGATACATGGGGAGCAGCAGCATACCGAGAATGAGCAAGCTTATCACTGTGACAGCAGAACGCATTTTGTTCATGTAAATTCCTCCTTAACCTGTAACTGCATCACCTATAAATTGCACAAATTTGCGGTTTTTACTCCTGCGCCTCCACTGTTATTGACAGATGTCCCCCCTCGTTGGGCCAACTAAAAAAGACCGCTCCCAGCAGCTATGCGCCGCCAAGAGCAGTCTTGTTGTAGAAAAGGTATGCTTGCGCCCGTTTCTTATTGTTTTTTGACGCCTACTGTAAAGATTTCAGCTGCGCCAAGATCAACGGATACTTCTTGTGAGCTATTTGTATACAGTGCCTCGCCTAATACTTCCATTACGTTACTACGATAGAAACGTCGAACACGTTCAGGCAATTTCACAGACAGTTTACGCGGCTCATGTGCCATGTTGTACCAACGGGCTACCATATCGCCAGTTTCTTCTGCCATCTTCAGTGAGGAGAACGCCACTTGCTCGCCTTCCCATGCGATAAAGGCATACTCGGCTGGGAATTGACCAACATGAACATCCGTCTGACGCGTCAGGAATGGTACAGGGAAACTGTAAGCCTCTGCAAACGCACCTGATGTAACCACGTCAGCCTCGTGCGGAATAATCGCATATTCGGCCGTATTGATACCTAAGCACTGTGCTTCCGGTGTCGGGAAGTAGCCCCAGTCACCAAGCTCCCCCGATGAACGAAGCAGTGTAACTGCAATCGTGTTTTTGTTGTCCTGCGATACTTCATATTCGCAGAGCCCTTTGTTAGCAACTGTTAAGCCAAGCTTGCCATCACTTACACTGACAAATGCTTGCTGATGTTGATCATTGCTAGGGTTCTTCCACTCCTTGGCCGGAACGTTGTTGCGGCTCGCCACTTCGAAAATCGAATCGGCTACATGCGTCTCCGCTTGGAAGCCGGTCGGGAACAACGCGCGTACGCGATGATCCTTTGATTTATTATCCATCGTCACATGTACATCGACACGTTTTGCGCCGCGATCCAGCGTATAACGAGTCACGATGTGGAACGGTACCATCTCCGTTGAGCGCTGTGCTTTACGAGTAGGGAAGTCCACGATATCGATTTGTTCTTGTTGTAACGTCTCATCCGCTGAAACCGGAATGCTCCAGTTATGTGTCACTTCGATTACAGCACGGAACGGCGAATTCTCAACCACTTTACGTTCAGCTTTCACATCGGCTGTCGTCAGCGGCGTAGAGCCTTCTGGCATACGGAACATATACTCATTACCGATATCCCCGGCATCTTCGTATACGTTAATCCCTTCATATACATGACCTGTCTGTTTGTCCATCATACGAATAGATCCGTTCTCAAGCACTTCAGCTTTTAAACGTTCGTTTTCCAGTGCAAAGTCTTCAGTCGCCAAGTTAGCCACTGCTTGCTTCGCTGCACCTGGTACCCAGGCTAACGTCTGGTAACCAAATGCCGGTACATCCGTTGCCTGTACACGTACTTTGATAATACGTGCCATGTATGGTTGACGGAACTTGTCTTTTGGCAAGTCATAACCAAACATAACACCCGCATCTTCCCATTCACAATCAAGCACATTTCCAGCTGCGTCAACCACAGCACCCGCCTCGACTGGTTCTACCTTCATTTCTTTAGCCAGCACGGTAGGATGAGCTTCGCTGAAATAACGGCGTTTCAACTCAAGTGTAACTTCAACTACACCGTTGCGGTTATAACCCGCTGTGTTAAATACCGTAAACGGAACAGCTTGCTTGCCTTCAAATACGCTTGTATCAATGGTAGGCATTAGTGCATCCAAAGATTCGTTAATAATCATTTCCGTCATATGCTTCGATTTTTCAAAACGAGTTACCATCTCGCGATGAACTTCGTCAACCGAGCAGCCGCAAATGCTATCATGCGGGTGGTTCTGCATCAAAGTCTTCCAAGCATACACAAACAGGTGATGCGGGTAAGGCTTGCCTACTTGGTGCGCAATCGTCGCCAGCGGCTCAGCTACTTTCTCCAGCAGCGTTTGGTTCTCAGCATTCATCTGCTTCAAATATACACGGGAAGAAGCCGTGTTCACCAGCGTATACCAGCCATCAGTACGTTGGCTGCGCAATTCGCCTTCCACTGTTTGCAAGTTCTCAGGAAGCTCCTTAAACACATCATCCACATACTCGTTAAAGCTGGAATGAACAAAGTCCGTATCAGGGAACAATTTTTTCGCAACCTCAATCGCCTTCGACAAATCTGTCTGAATTGGCTGATGGTCGCAACCATTCATAAACAACAGATGGTTCGTAGAAGCAAATTTCTCTGCGTCTGGAATTCGTTTCTCCCAATACGCGAGTGCTTGCGGCTCGTCAACCGGCACTTCCATGCCGTTGCAATACCAGTTCGCAAACAGTATACCTACGACGCGGGAACCATCTGGCGATTGCCATACCATCTCGGAGTATGGAGATTCGTAAGAAGCGTCCTCTGACACTTGGTTGTTAAAGCCCGTCGGCTTCACTCCACGACCGAATACAGCAACATCAATGTTGGCTTGTTTCAAAATTTGTGGCGCTTGTCCCATGTTACCGAAGGAATCTGGGAAATAACCAACCTTGGAGATCAAGCCGCCATATTGCTTCGCGTCTCGGTGACCAATTTGCAAATTACGAATGTTAGACTCACTGCTAGTTAGGAACTCATCTTGCAAAATGTACCAAGGTCCAATTTGAATGCGTCCCTCACGGATGTAATGCTCGACTTTGTTTTTCATTTCCGGTCTTACTTGGAAGTAATCTTCCAGTATGATCGTTTGTCCATCTAAATGGAAGCTTTTGAAGTCCGGATCACGATCAAGCGTCTCCAGCAAAGTATCCATTAACTCGATCAGAAGTGCATGATGATACTCATAAGGCATATACCATTCGCGGTCCCAGTGGGTATGCGATATAATGTGTGCTGTCTTTTTAGCCATTGTTATAACTCTCCCTTCTGCTCATGAAACAATATCAATTGAATTAGTTGTTCAGCCAGTATGTGCGGTAAATCAATTCTGAAAACAAGCTATTGGACCATGCAAACCATTCGCGTGTAAATACTTTGGCATCATCCGCATGGAAACCTTCATGCATATAACCTGTATCAGCATCCGTTGTTGTCAGCAGCTTGATCAGTTTTTGGACCTCATCCTGCTTGTCTGCTGTCAGCCCCTGCATAGACAAAGCAATATGCCAGATGTGGCGATCAGGAGTGTGCGGGCTGCCGATTCCTTGTGCTTGCTCACCACTGAAGTAATATGGATTGTCTTCGCTCAGAATAAAGCGGCGTGTATTTTGATAAATCGGATCATCTGCTGTTGTGTAGCCCAAATAAGGTATCGCGAGCAAGCTCGGCACGTTAGCATCGTCCATCAGGTTGTAATTGCCAAAACCATCTGTCTCGTATGCATATATTTTGCCGTATTTCGGGTGGTGGAAGATGCCATAAGTTTGAATGCCTTCTTCTATTTCATCCTTCAAGCGACGTGCCTTATCCGCAAATGGACCATCCTCATAAATTTCAGTTGCAATTTCTTCGAGGTAGCGCAGTACGACAACGGCAAACATGTTTGCTGGAATCAAATATCCAAACGTACATGCATCATCACTAGGACGGAATGCGGACCATGTCATGCCTGTGTAGTTTACTGGCATACCCATGCCGTTATTTTTGAGCGTATCTGTCTTCCGGCAGTCCATCCGGCTGAAACGGTAAGGAGACTGTTCAAAGTGACGCTGCTCTGTCGTCCACAGGTTCATAATGATCGTAGCAACCGTCTTGAATTCACCTGTAAAGAGAGACGTATCGCCTGTTGTCTTCCAATACAAGTACGCCAGTTGGATCGGGTAACAAAGCGAATCAATCTCATACTTGCGTTCCCATACCCAACCATTCAGCTCCGTGTTGTCACGGTGATGAATCTCATCTAGTGCAACAGGTGTTTCATTAAACGCATTTGCATAAGGATCGATTTGAATATATTTCATTTGTTTGCGTACCAATCCTGCAATGATACGGCGAATATCAGCGTCTTCTTTGGCAAGGGGCAAGTATTGGCGCACTTGTGCACTAGAATCACGCAGCCACATGGCTGGAATGTCGCCAGTAAACACGTAAGAAGTATCATCATCATGCAGCTTCGTAGTCGTTTGCAGTGTATTCGGGAAGCAATTCAGGAACAATTGCTTTAATTTCGGATTATCAGACAACTTCGTATTGGCTTCTTCCATCACGCGAAGCACGGCTTGGGGTAAACGTTCCATGTCGGCTCTCTCCTTATCTCCAACCATATCAATAGTAATCTATTAGTGTATATGCTCATTTTACGCTTCAAAATGAAACACAATCAGGTGAAGCGAATGCTCCACCTGATTGCACGGGATATTCATTTCGCTGGTGGCATATTGTTCATTCCTGTTGTCAAATCTGCAAAGGTGAAATGAATGCCGTTATGCTAGCTTGCTGTTTATTTCTTGCTTGCTTTCCAAGCATCCAATTGTGTTTGCATTTCAGCTTGAACTTTATCAAGACCAGCAGCTTTTAATTTTTCCATCATACGTGGCACGTAAACTTTAGGGTCAACGGAACCAGTGAAGATGGATGGGTAGAATTCTTCACGAACGTTTTGTAATGCAGCAATTTCAGTTTTCAAGCTGGAACCGTCAAAGTTGAATCCAAGCAACGGTGCATTTTTAGCAGCGTCATTGAATTTTTTGAACTCATCCCATTTGTTGTCTGGATCTGTTGGCAATTTGTCAAGGATAAAGAAGTTACCCAGTGTAAATTGCGGCATATCATAGCCTTCTTGTTTTGCTGGCAAGTATTCAATACGATCTTCTGCAAGACGTTTGAAGTGCTCGCCTTCAATACCGTTGTTAACCAAGTTACGAAGGTATTTATCTGTGTTCAGCAAGTTCAAGAATTGCATAGCTTTCTCCGGATATTTGGAGTTAGCGGACACACCCATCATGGAACCTGTTACAGACCAGTTGTACACGTAAGGATCTTCAGCTGGGTGGGATTCGATTCCATAACCGTAGCTATCAGTCCACATAGTGTCAGCAAACGGTTGTGTTTGTGGCATATCTACAAGCCATTTACCTGTTTTTTGCTCATCACCTGTTGTAGCTGTTGCAGCATCTTGTTTCAAGTAGCCGGCTTTATAGTATTTGAACATAGTATCCAAATGTTTTGTTACTTCTGGTTGCTCAAACAAGTTTTGAAGCTTCAAGTCGCCTTTGTCGTCGAGACGAACACCTAGCGGCAAGTTCTCATTCACCAAATCCATTGGCAAGTCGAATTTGAAGTCTTTACCAGCGGACAATGGATATACGCCAGATTCGCCTTTCTTAACTGCTGCAAGAAGCGGCTCAAGGTCTTCAAGTGTTTTCACACTGTTAACGTCCAATTTGTACTTGTCAACCAATGTTTTGTTGTAACGGAACACTTTTTGTGCCGGAAGCTCTTTGTTTACAGGAATTGCATACAGCTTGCCGTCAATTTTAGCACCTTCCAAGAAGGATGGGTGCAGTGCATCTTTAATGCCTTGACCGTATTTGTCAACTAGCTCTGTCAGGTCATAGAAAGCACCTTTCTTAGCGTTTGTTACATAGTCAAAAGCCCAAGAACATGTGAAAGCGATATCATAAGGTTCACCAGAAGCAGCGATTACGCCCATTTTTTGGTTGTAATCACCCCAGTCGAACATTTTCATTTTGATCGTAACGCCGATTTTCTCTTTGGTGTACTCGCTGACTTTTTCCATTACTTTGTCTACGTCTTTTTGTGGAGTACCAATGGTGTACCAGACCAATTCAACCGGTTTTTCCGGTGTTCCTGCATCTGCACCTGATCCTGCTTCATTTTTGTTGCCTCCGCATCCAGTCAGAACGAGTGAAGCGACCATAACGAGGCAAAAAGTCATCATAAGCCATTTTTTTGCTTTTGCCATTTTGTTTCATCCCCTTTTGTAAAATGAGCATGCTGTTGATGATTTATTATTTCCGGACAGGCTGTCCGTTAGAAGACAGCCTGCCGGTTATAACTATAACCATTATTCTTTTACAGCGCCAATCGTTAAGCCTTGTACGAAATAACGTTGGAAGAATGGATAGGCACATGCAATCGGCACGGTAGCCAGTACAACGAGCGCCATACGTGTTGCTTCCTGCGGCAGCGTACGCAACAGTTCGAGTGATTGACCCGAAGAGCTGAGCTGTGCATTGCTAAGCAAGAATTGCATACTGTTTTCAATCCGCATGAGCATGGATTGAAGCGGCACGAGCGCTGGATTGTCGATGTACAGCAAGGCATTAAACCAGTCATTCCAGAAGCCGAGTGTAGCAAACAATCCAATTGTTGCGATACCTGGCAGCGAGATTGGCAGCACGATCGTAAAGAAAGCTCGCAGCTCACCTGCTCCGTCAATCTTAGCGGATTCGATAATCGCATCCGGCACCGTTGTGTTATAGAACGTTCTCAGGATGAGGACGTAGAACGCATTCATGATCAGCGGCAGGATCAATGCCCATACCGTATCTTTTAAGTGCAGCACTTGGGTAACAACCATGTAAGTTGGAACCAGACCGCCGTTAAACAACATCGTAAAGAACGCGATAAAGGAGAAGAAATTCCGATACGTAAAGTTCTTACGAGAGATAGCATAAGCATATAACGCAATGACGATCAAGCTGATAAGCGTACCAACAATCGTAATCATGATAGTAACGCCGTATGATCGAAGCAATTGGTCGCCTGCTTTGAAAATATATTCGTAAGCGGCGAAGCTCCACTCTTCAGGCCAGAACGCGTAACCGTTCTTGTTTAACGATGCCTCGCTTGTTAGCGAGATGATAATAACAAAGATGAATGGAAACACACACAGGAGTGCAAAACCACCTGCTATGATATTAAACAGTACATTCAACCCTGGTGAGAGATGGTGAACGTCGCGATGTTTTTTTGTGCGCAAGGTCAGTCCCCCCTAATTTAGAACAACGCGTTGTCTTTGTTGAATTTGCGTACAACCCAGTTCGATGTCATAACGAGAACGAATCCGACAAGCGATTGATACAAACCAGCCGCCGTACTCATTGAAATCTCGCCAGTTGCTTTCAAACCGCGATATACGTAAGTGTCGATAACGTTGGTGACCGCGTACAACGGACCAGAATCCCGTGGAATTTGGTAGAAGAGACCAAAGTCCGCATAGAAGATACGGCCGATTGCTAGCAGCGTCAGAATCGTAATCAACGGTGTGATAAATGGAAGCGTAATGTTACGAATCTGCTGCCATTTGTTAGCTCCGTCAATCATTGCTGCTTCGTAGTACGTTTTATCGATACCAACGATCGCCGCCAAGTAGACAACGCTGGAGTAACCGATACCCTTCCACATGTTCAGGAAGACGAGAATGTAAGGCCAGTAAGTCGTATCCGCGTACCATGACACCGGATCTTTACCCATCCAAGTCAGCAGCTGGTTCATAACGCCTTTATCCACGCTCAAGAAACTGAATGTGAAGTAACCGACGATAACCCAGGACAAGAAGTAAGGCAAGAACATCCCGGTTTGATACACTTTTGCAAGTCGTTTGTTAACGATCTCACTTAAAATAATAGCCATCCCTACAGCAAAGATCAGGCCGAGCACGATAAACACTACGTTGTATACGATCGTGTTCCTAGTAATGACGTAAGCGTCATTTGTGCTGAATAAATATTCAAAGTTCTTAAATCCTACCCACTCGCTTTGCTGGAGACTCGCCAAGAAGCCGTCACGGCTAAAGCGGTAGTCCTTGAAAGCGATAACAGTACCGAACATCGGAAGGTAAGAGAAGAACAAAAACCATAATGCCCCTGGCAGTACCATAATCAAAAAGATTCGGTTTTGGTTGATGTTCCTTAAGATGTTCTTGATGGTTTGCATCCGATCATCCCCCGTTGCTTTGTTTGCAATTGTTTGCTTGGTGTACTCTTAGAGTATCCGAAATAAATCGCTTTCAACAGTCAATAAACTTTAGATTTGGTGTACAAAATAAAGAAAGGGCTTACACACGGCGCATTTGGTAGATGCAGACCATGGAAGCCCTTTACTATATTGGACAACTAAAGGAAAATTAATTCCTTTTAATGGATCTCCCTGTATTCCTTGGGAGATATGCCGACGTATTTCTTAAATTGCTTATAGAAGTAACTTTTGTCCCAATAACCTACCTTTTCAGCAATGTCGGTCATACGATAATTGGTTTCAATTAACATTTGCTTGGCCATCTTAATACGGGTTTTATTCAAATAGTCTGAAAATGTGCACTGCACTTCCTTCTGAAACAATTGTCCCAAATAAACAGGATTTATATTGTACACCTGACTTAACGTCTTGAGCGATAATTCCTCGGCGTAACGATCATCAATATGCTGAAGCACCTGCTTCACGACCGGCGACATATCTTGCGGCTGATTAAGCAGGTCGATCAGCTTCACAGCCGCCTGCTCCAAATGCTCCTTCAGAGCTTGTATGGACTGTATCCGATATACAGCATCAAACCAATCCTGCTCTCCCTCGGATGCATGCAGCGCCTCATCATTTATCGACTGCTTCCATGCAATAAGCAGCTCTACTGCAAAGTTACGAATATCACGAGGTTCTGCCCCTTCAACTACACGCAGGCGTTCAAAATCGTCATCGAGCAGCCGATGAATGCCGTCTTTATCCTTTGCGTACAACAACTTCACATAAGGATTAATGTCCGGCTGCACGGACGAAGGACGTGATGAACGATAGTTCAATGTTTCATCGTAATCAATGATACCGTCCTCATCTTTAACCAGATGGTAAGGCTGAACCTGCTTCGCATGAGCATAGCTGACAGCTACCAGGGCATAACCCGATTGGACGCTGCCCGTCGTCACCTGGAGCGTTGTATCATGCTCTTTCTCCACGTCCAACTTCCAACGAATTAATCGTTCTGTGATCAATGCCTTGTCAGCAGACTGATTGAGACCTATAACCAGCGCAATTTCGCCGTCCCATTCCCGAATGCAGTACCCTTCAGCAAACTCCTTGACGAACGATTGTGCACCCTTAGCCAGCTTCTCCTGCTGCTTGAGGTCCATATCCAATTCCAAGCCATTATCACTTTCAGTGCGAATTAGAATCGTCCAGTAATAAGGATGCAAAAAGTGGATACCAAGCAATTCAGCCCGCTGTTGGAGCTCTTCGAGATGAATCTGGTCTCTAATCCAGCGATAAAGAACATTATCACGCAAAATGTCCCGATTGTGCTGCTCTGCTTGCTTATGTGAAAGCGTCTGATCCAACTTCTGTACTGTCGTTTCCAGTGTAGAGCAGAACTCTTCCAAATTGATTGGCTTTAGCAAATAATTTTCAACACCGAGCTTGATGCCTTCCTTCACATATACAAACTCATTGTAGCCGCTCAATATAATAAAGCGGGTCTGTGGATGCAATCCTTTGACCTTCTCAATTAATTGAAGCCCTGTCATCTTCGGCATCATTATATCTGTCACAACAAGGTCCACAGGCCTCTCCTGAAGCTGTTTCCATGCTTCTTCCCCATTTTCGGCTTGTCCTACAATGGTAAGGCCGTAATCATTCCACTCCAGAATAGACTGCAATCCCTCTATAATGAACGGTTCATCATCCACTAGAAACACATCATACATATCGTATCCCCCCATCGTTGGTGCCTGCCGCCTCCGACATCAGCCTTATTGAAGCGGCACGCGCAGCGTAACGACAGTGCCCGAATTCACGACGCTGTCTATGGTCAAGCCTGCTTGTTCTCCATATAATATTTTAAGACGATCATGCACATTTTTTAACCCTAAAGAACCATGATCCGTTAATTCAGGATGATTCAGATCGTTTTGAATCTGCTGCAACCGTTCAGGTGCTATACCCTTCCCGTTGTCTGACACAGAGATGACGAGACAATTGTCTGCTTTTACCGCCTCGATCAGCACGTGGTTGTCTGTCCTCTCCAGGCCAAGCCCATGTACCAAATAGTTCTCAATGATCGGCTGTACAGATAACTTCATAATGTTGTAGCCGCCTATATGCTCCTCCATTCGAATGGTGTATTGCAGCTTGTCTCGGTACCGCAAACGTGTCAGTTCCAGATAACGCTTACTATTTTCAATTTCTTCATACAGCAGAATCATCGTTTTGTCCTTGACCATATGTCTGAAAATAGAGGCCAGATTATATATCATATCCCCTACATCGTGTGCTCCCTTAGACACGGCCCGCATCCGAATGACTTCTAGTGTATTATACAAAAAATGTGGCTTAATCTGCGCTTGCAGTGCAATCAACTCGGCATGCTTCTGCTTCAGCTCCGACTTGTAAAAACGATTAATGTACTGTTTTAAGTCCTCACACATCCGGTTAAAGCTCTGAGCAATAAGCCCCAATTCATCCTCTTGGTTAACAGGTATTCTCGTTTCCAGATTGCCATCCTGAACCTTTTTCATAGCCATAACGATGGACTGTGTGCGGCGTGAAAGATGAATAACAGAAAAATAAGTTAAGGACACAACCGCAATAATGATAAGCGCTGTCACAAACATAATCGTGTTACGTAATCCAGACAAATGAGAAGTAATGCTCTCTTGCGGAAGCAAAGCAATGACCGTCAAACCGAGCTTATTCATTTGGGACATGTTTACATATGTCGTACCATACCCTTCAAGCTTGGTAGGCTCAGGATTGCTGCGGTCTACTGCAAATATTTTGCCAGCATTTTGCTCAAAACGCTTCATATCCCACGTCTTTGAATGATAAATCAGTTGACCATCGCCATTCATTACAGCGTATTGCGCCTCACGCTGTTCGTAGTCAATATTACGTTCAATACCACTCGTATTAAAATCGATACTAATCTCACCAGCGGTCATAAGTGTTTCTTTGTTATTTACACGATTATTGATGGTCACAAAAGTGCGCTCAGATGTTACCGCTACCTCTTCCGTCCCACTAATTTTGCTGTCTCTTATCGTGCCCATTTCACTGCCTAGAGCGGCATGTTCGTCGATGTCATGCACGTTCTTTACCGCATCTGTCAGCGTGCTCGGCTGTTCAAGCGTTGCCTTGCCAATCCCCATGTATCGCTCAATAATAAATTCAGGCGATTCACGGCCTGGCCCTTTCCATTCGTACAGCTTCGGATCACCCTTGCCACTAAACATATAAGCAAAATGCTGCTTTTGGCTGTATAAAATGATGTTGCGTACGTCTGAGTCTTTCAAAAATTGATTCGAATAGAAATCCCTGAAGTCACGTGCATAAAAGCTGTTACTCTTGCTGTACGTATCCAGTCTGAACTTCAAATACGACTCATATCCGTGCTCCAGCAAATAGATCGTATCTTCAATTAGCGTATTATCCTGGTATAGCTGCTGAATCATCGCTTGTGCCATCTCATTCTTCTGATCGAAGTAGCGATTAATCGTATCCACTGTACGTTGTTGTTCCATAACGGCTGTGTTGATATCTTTACGCGCATAAAATTGATAAGCGAACACTGACAACGTCACCAGTGACACAACCGCAATTAAGGAGTAGATGACAATAAGCTTATTAAACAGTTTGCGCTTGAAATACCTTTGATAGAAATGTTTGAACATGATCTTGTTCCTTTCATCTACTGCATGCAGGTACCTTATCTATTGTAAACGTAATCTATATCTTCGTATAGGTTCGCGACCGCGATAATATTACATTCCATATTTTACCTTATAATACGAA
Organism: Paenibacillus taiwanensis DSM 18679; assembly: GCF_000425125.1. Classification (GTDB taxonomy): domain Bacteria; phylum Bacillota; class Bacilli; order Paenibacillales; family Paenibacillaceae; genus Paenibacillus_B; species Paenibacillus_B taiwanensis. The sequence goes on along the minus strand of NZ_AULE01000023.1, from coordinate 317,998 downwards.
TATACCGCTGCACACAAACAAAAGAGGCATGTGCCGAAGCGAGTCCGGTCTGCCTCTTCTAGTATATCCTAATGATGCGTGTTCCCCTCTTCAATGGCGGAACCCGTCATATATAATGCGTACACCTTAACAAAGTCCTGTGTGAAGCCTATACGAGGTAAAGCTCTTTACCCTTACTCACACTTTCCCCTAGACTATCAGAATGCTGACGTGGCACCTGCGGTGAGGAAGTCTGATCTACAAATCGAATGTTAATTTCCGAACTCACAGTACGCAGCAGCTTGCTGCCATAGCGCACGGCTTGAAACATTTCCACACGTGCAGCATAAGCAATACCTTCTGTACGCAAATAAAAAGTCAGCTGCTGAATATGATTGTATTCATCCAGAGCATCCTCTACTTCAATACCAAGATGCTGAATGGTCCACCCCTGTTTATCCGCGTACTGTTGAATGGAGCGCCCTAGACAGGAAGCAAGTCCTAGCATCCATAGTTCTGAAGGACGAAATCCAGCATCATCACCTTCGCTGAACGTTCTTGGATCAATTCTGATACTGTGTGTATGCGCCACTCCTAGATGCTGATCATGTTGAACTCTTCTAAGTGATACTTGCATGGCAATAAGCCTCCCTGTTCATCGATTGTAACGATATCCAGTGTTCAGATCGTTTGAGCGCCACGATCAAGGCTTATTACCCATTACAGCTCGGATGCAAACTTAAAACAGCCCCTGATCCATAACAATAAGGGCTCTGTTCACAAAACTGTCTTATATCGGTCCAACATACGGATCGCCCTCATCCACAAACTGTCGCAGGAATACATTACCTATGCCTGATCCTTTGACAAGGTTACAATTTTGTAAGATAATTTTTATAAATTACAATTCTGTCATAAATGGTTCTCCCAGACTATTGGTAGATTTACCATTGATATGGTAGGATCGTGTATGTCCACTGAACGTCGCACACGACATAACACAGATGGCAGACAACTATTGAGGAGGCGATGTTTTGAAGGTTGCAGTACGAGCTGCTCTTATTGCGAGCGCTGTTTTTGGATGCATGCTCTTGTCGGACGGCGCGCTCGGCACAAAAGCTTACGCAGATACAAGCGCAAAAAATATTTCGATGACAATCAATAATAATACGGTCCAGTTTAACGGAACAGTTCCTATTCTGGAAGGCGGAGAGAACCTTTACGTTCCCCTGCGTGCATTTGCGGATCAAATGAATTATGACCTGGAATGGTCTACTATAGATGAAGATCACTTGGAAATTACGATTACTGACGGTACTAAGAAGCTTCGCTTTCGCACCGGCGACAGCCAAGTCGTAGTGGATGGACAAGCTGTCCAAATGGGAGACGGCCCGTGGTCCTATCAGAACAATACATACGTGCCTTTTCGTTTTCTCATTGACCAGATGAATTTGCAATTTAAATGGGACCCTTCTTTAACAAAGTCACTGCCACAGGTGAACCGTTACAAGGAGATACCTGAAGTCACAACAAGCTCCCCGGCGCCTACGACTCAAGCCAATAAAATTTTAAATTCGGCCTACAGTTATCTTGGTGTACCTTATGTGTGGGGAGGCACTTCGCCTAACGGCTTTGATTGTTCAGGATTCGTAAATTACGTATTCCGCAAACATGGAACAGCGTTGCCACGCACGGCGCATGATATGTACAAATCGTTAGGCACTTTGATGAAAAATCCTCAAAAAGGAGATCTTGTCTTCTTCTCTTCTGGAGGAACTCGGATTACTCACGTTGGAATCTATGTCGGCGACAATAAGTTTATTGAAGCCAATTCAGGTTCCGCGCGAAGTGTCAAAGTATCCAGCATGGGTTCCAGTTGGGCACAGAAAACATACGTTGGCGCCAAGCGTGCATAAAGCTTAGAAACGAGAAGAATTAATAAACGGGACTTGGAGCTTGATTCCCCCGGTTGTTTCATTCCTCACCCTAAACATCTTCACCTCTGATCCGAAACATGACATCGTATAACTTCATATAAATGGATACCCGATTAGTTCCCCTTATAAACAACGCCGTAGCTCTCAGCTACGGCGTTGTTGGTGTATGAACAAATTGCGTCTCCTCAACGGTATAATGCGTCGGCTGCGAGCGATAGACCGAGTTGCTTAGCTTCTCTCTTGCAACCGCAATCCCGTTCACAAGTTTAATGCGATAAGTTTCAAGGACATAGCCCGCTCTACCCTTTTGTAATACATGGGTTTGCTTTTCTTTTGTAACCCCTTTAAACTCGTACACCGAAGCAGGCTGCGTCTCTTTCACAAGTCTCGTTTCGACTTGATACGTCGTTCCAGACTCTTTCTGCCCATAAAGCCGAATCGTAAGCTTATGATCCTCCACTCGACTGGTCCAAACGACGTCGCCCTCCGTGTTGTTACGAATAACCAAATCGGGACCATTGTCCGAATAAGTTGCATCCAGCCCCAAGGGCACATAACCAACAGGGAGCGAGTGGGATTGACGCTCCACAATTTGAAGCCCGCTGCGCAGCGCCGCATTGTACATCGTGGTGGACGTCTGGCACAAGCCGCCGCCAATGCCATCTATGAGCTTGCCCTTCTCTATGACCGGAGCTTCCTGCAACCCATACTTTTGCTCCGTCTTATCGGCAATATCTTGATACCTTACACGCTGACCTGGGTGAAGAACTAGTCCATTTAACACTTTAGCACTCGCTTCAATATTATGATAATGTCCTTTACCGCTATCGGCGATTCGGGTCGTATATTCAGCAAGAAGTGCGTTTGGCTTGCGCTGCTGCAACGTACTGAGCGTAACGTTTGCAGGCACTGTAATTAGCGGCATTCGCAGCATTAACAATCTAGCCTGCTCTTGTTTGTTTAGTACGTATTTGGATACTTGCTCCGTCAACTGCTGCTTTAACTGAAATGCATCCAGCTCGATACCGTCCGTTTCCTTTACATAACTAGGTTTTAAAGGTATATCATATCGCACTTCAGCATCTTTCGGCTTACGATTAATGGCCTCGCCATAAGTATCACTCATCGTCCGCCACAGCTGTTCCTGATCGACAGTTATAGCACCGCTAACATTTTGAGTAGGCAGCTCACCCTTCAGCTGTAGTCTCTTCCAGAAGCCACCGTTGCTCCAGTCCTCAAGTTGCTGCTCCGCTTCCACACTGTTAAACGAGATGCCCAGTTCCTTTAATGTAAGCGATTGTGAGGCCAGATTGCTGAGCGTAGCGTCTGTTCGATCTGGAATAAAGACGATCTTTGTCTGCTCCCACGATTCAATCCGCCGCTGCATCTGTTCTCGCAATTGATCAGGCTTCATCCCTTTTGCATCTAAGCCAAATACTCGATATCCGGCAGGAAGGTTGTTATCGTTCATCGTGTTCCATATAAACCAGCCACCGCTTGCAATTACAATGAAGAGGATACTCGCCGCTGTTAAAATGTATATCGTATATTTCTTCCATATATGATGTAAATAAGACACGATAGAAGGCTTGGTCTGCTCCTTGTCGTTCTCAACAGATTCATTGTTATTTGCTTGTTCTTCCTCAAGCATGGAATGCCATACCTCCCCTCCTGCTATCACTATACCGAAAAATGGAGCTGATGTGGTTACAAGGCGTTTACCGAATTGGTTATCTTTCCTTATCGTGTCAAGATTAAGGTCATTACATACAAAACAGGCTGCGATTCTGTAGAAAAGTCAGCTTGAGGGCGTTATATCGAGATCAAGGCAAATATCCCCATGTAAACGGTATCATTTTGCTCACAAATGACTTTGTTCTGTCGCTTATTATCTGCTACGCTCGAATGTATGATGTGACATATTGTATAAATAGCATTCGAAGGAGGTTCAACCCACCATGAACATATCGATTGGCGGATTTTCTTTTAACAACTTACGCGTGGAAGGAAAAATGGACGTCTTCTCTTATATAGAGACGGTGCATACGCAATTCGGACTTCAGGCAATCGATCTTTGGAATGCCTTCTTTGCTGATACGTCACGGCCACTCTGGGCGGTCGCCGATGACGATACGATAAAACGAATTGCACAGGCCCTCAAGGAACGGGAGATGACACTGGCCAATATAGCAGTGGATACAGCCCATCTATGGGACCCGGACCCAGAGGTGCGTGAAGCACTGCACCAGAACGCATTGTCCCACCTTAGAGCTGCCGAGATGCTAGGCGCCAAGTCCGTCCGCATCGATGCGGTAATGCACGGCTCCGATACGATGTCCGATGAGGCGCTTACGTACATTGCCACGCGCTACCACGAATACGCTGCGCGGGCTGCCGAGGGCGGTTACTGGGTCGGGCCCGAAAATCATACCGGCTTTGCCTTGAATCCTGCCTCAATCGTCCGCATTTCTGAAGCGGTCAACCATCCAAATTACGGTGTATTGCTGCACCTCGGAAGATGGCAGCACGCCGTGCCGTCTTATGCACGCAGCAGCAGCTCCTCAGAGGAAAGACAGCAATTTGCGCTTGCAGGCGACGCGCAAGTAATTCCTTGGACCAAGCATGTGCACATCGATCAGAAGACACTACAAGCTGATCATGCACCAGCCTTGCTCAGCCCACTCCTTCAGGCAGGCTATGAAGGGTTCTGGGCAGTTGAGTATAATGCCCCACAGGACCAACGTGCAGCCATTGCTCATGCACTGCAACAATTGCAAAGTCACCTAGAGGCAGCTGTTGCAGCCACGTCGTCCTCTCAACTAGAATAAACTCACATTTTGTACAAGATAAACTAACTTAATTACTGCTGCTTATCTGCTTATATCTTCCGTCACACGTCAAGCAAGGAGGGCTTCAAATTGACAGCCAAGAGAATAGCCGTTATCGGAGTGGGCCAAATCGGCAAGCATCACCTAGATCAATATTCTAAAATAAAGGACGCAGAGCTTGTTGCCGTATGTGATACAAATCTGGTTGAGGCACAAGGTGTAGCTGCTCAGTACAATATTCCCGTATACACTAGTAACTTCCGCGAGCTGCTGCATCGTGATGACATCGATGCCATCGACGTCTGCCTGCATAACAATCTTCACGCGCCAATTGCAATCGAGGCGCTGCAAGCTGGAAAGCATGTCTACTGTGAAAAGCCAATCGCAGGCTCCTATCGTGATGCCATTGCAATGATGGAGACAGCAACAGCGTCCGGCAAGCTGCTGCACATCCAGCTTGGCAATTTGTACGCCAAAGAAACTAAGGCTGCCAAAGCCATTATTGACGGAGGAAAGCTCGGCAGGCTGTACCATGCACGTTCAACAGGCTACCGACGCCGTGGTCGACCTTACGTTGATGGTTACGGAACACCTGCCTTTACCCGCAAAGCTACCGCCTCGGGTGGAGCTATGTATGACATGGGCGTATACCACATCTCCCAGCTGTTATATTTGCTAGGCCTTCCTAAACCTGTGCGGATTAGCGGGCAAACCTATCAAGAGATGGATATGCTTGCCGAACGACGACATATTAGCCAGTTTGATGTAGAAGAGCTTGGTGTAGGCCTTGTAAAGTTTGAAGGTGGCATCACGCTAGATATCATTGAGGCTTGGTCCATTCATATGGGAGCTTTTGAAGGAAGCAGCATCGTAGGAGCAACAGGAGGAATCCGTTTGCCAGCTGCTAAAGATACAGAGGGATTAAGCTATCATTATACGGATTGTGATATCGATTTCGATGCCACGATTGATCTTGAGGCGATGGACCGCCGCTGGCATATGCTGCGAGATACGGAATGGGCATACGATTCCTCACAGCATCATTGGATTGCTGCTCTTCAGGGTATTGTGCCGCTGCTGCCAACTGCCCAACTCGCTCTTGATACGATGCTCATTAGCGAAGGAATTTACCTGTCCAGCAAGCTTGGACGCGAAGTGACAGCCGATGAAGTAGCTGATCTGTCCGTATCAACAGCTCTTCAGCTGTAACCCCGAATGCTTATGAATGTCGAATACTTGTGAATACAGATAAGTTAAGATCCACAACACCTATTCATCTTCACATTTTAAAGGTGTTACCGTTTAGTGCCCGTCCCTCTTTATGCTGGCGACGGGCTTTTGGTGTGATGTGGTCATATGGTGCTGCTCCCATGCCAATCCAATTCCCTCTATATCGACGCTATAACTATACATTTTAAACATTTATGTTTAGAATGTAGGAGAGGCTAACTAGCCTTTTTATGAGCGGTCTAATATGATCGCTCTACAACTGGCTGGTTTACTTCGCGCTTACAGCATATACCTTTCTACTTGTAGGGACAAATCGTTTGCAGACGGAGGAAAGAACTATGGACTTGGCAGGAAAAAAAGTTGTCATCACTGGAGCAGGAAGAGGATTAGGGAGAGCTATGGCGATTCGATTTGCAGAAATGGGAGCCGAATTGTTTCTAGCGGCTCGCCAAGCAGGAAGTCTGGATGAAACGTGTCAACAGATTCAAGACACAACGGGACATCTTCCAAAAACGTATATTGTGGATCTGTGCAGTCCGCAACAAATTCAAGCTTTCTGTACAGCAGTTGCCGAGGAAACAGCTGTTATCGATATTGTCGTCAATAACGGGGCTACCTGGCTTGAAGGTGATCTGGACAGTGTCACCGATGAGGCCATCAGTGATACGATTAATTCCGCCGCCTTAGGCACCTCGCTCGTAACACGCCACATGCTGCCCCTGCTGCGTCGCTCAACAGCCGCTGACATTGTAAATATAATATCGGTTTGTGGCTTGCCTAATTATCAACACGAGACCGCCCACGAAGCATTTTACGCTGCCAAATTCGCTCAAGCAGGCTTCACTGATCGACTACGCCAGCGGCTAAAGCCAGAAGGTATTCGGGTCATCGCCGTATATCCGCCTAATTTTGATGATGTGTCGCCATTAGATGAGGATTGGCTATCACCTCGCGATTTTCATGCCGACCAACAAATATCAAATCGCCATGTAATCGAGTCGATTACATTTGCGCTTACGCGGGATCGAATTTGTGCGATCAATGCCATCCAGCTTGATTCCTGGCCTTCATCAACACGTTAATCGTACAGAGCAGTGCTTCCTTTACCTCTTAAGGTGAACATCATATACAGCACACACTCCTTGTCTGACATTTAAAAAAACAGCACCGCCGAGTAGCGGTGCTGTTCATGTACTTACTTGTGTACTTTATGTGTTATGCCACGGACCAAGCCGCAAACATCCTCACATTTATTTGACTAGCCAATTGTCGATCTTCACATGCAGATGAAATTATGACTTGGGCAGTTCAAAAGAACTCTTCAAAGATACAATCAAGTTAAATACAATATTGCCATCCTTCGTATACTTTGAATCAGCATTAAAGTAGCCATGACGGAAAAATTGGAATTTATCTTGAGGTTGCACATCCTTCATATTTGGCTCAACAAAGCCCTGCTCCGTTACGATCGAATTTGGGTTCAAATGATCGAGGAAGCTGCCTTCGCCCTCTGCTTCTTCCGCTTCATCCAGAATAAGCGGCTCGTACAAGCGGAACTCCGCTGGAACGGCGTGTGTGGCTTCCACCCAGTGGATCGTGCCTTTTACTTTACGGCCTGTAAATCCGCTGCCACTCTTCGTTTCTTGGTCATACGTACAATGAATTTCCACCACATTACCTGCTTCATCCTTCACAAAGTCATTACACTTAATGAAGTATGCGTGCTTTAAGCGCACCTCGTTGCCAGGGAACAAGCGGAAATACTTGTTTGGAGGATTCTCCATAAAGTCGTCTTGCTCAATATACAACTCGCGCGAAAACGGAATCTGGCGCAGACCCATCTCTGGAACTTCTGGGTTGATTTCAGCGTCCAGCCACTCCACTTCGCCCTCTGGATAGTTCGTAATGACGACTTTAAGCGGCTTAAGAATACCCATCGTGCGTGGAGCCTTCAACTTCAGGTCTTCACGAATAAAGTAATCCAAATACTTCGAGTCGATAGTTCCATTACTCTTCGTCACGCCAATCTCGCGGCAAAACGTACGGATCGATTCCGGTGTAAAGCCACGACGGCGCAAACCAGAGATCGTTGGCATACGCGGATCGTCCCAGCCGTCAACCACTCCTTCATCCACGAGCTGCTTCAGCTTCCGTTTACTCATAACCGTATTGGTCAAGTTTAAACGTGCAAATTCATATTGATGAGGAACCTTTTCCATTTCTGTCTCTGCGACAACCCAATCGTAAAATGGACGCTGATCCTCAAACTCCAGCGTACAAATAGAGTGCGTTATCCCTTCGATAGCATCTTCGATCGGGTGTGCAAAAGCATACATCGGATAAATACACCATTGGTCGCCCGTGTTGTGGTGCGGCGTGTGAGACACTCGATAAATGACCGGATCGCGCAAGTTAATGTTAGGTGATAACATGTCAATTTTGGCACGCAGCACTTTCTCCCCGTTCCCAAACTCTCCCTTGCGCATACGATCGAACAGCTCCAAGTTCTCTTCCACAGTACGATCACGGTAAGGGCTATTCTGGCCTGGCTCCGTCAGCGTGCCACGCGTCTCACGAATTTGCTCAGCGTTCAAGTCGCACACAAAAGCTTTACCTTTATTGATGAGCACAATAGCCCGATTGTACATCTCTTCAAAGTAATTCGACGCAAAATTAAGCTCATCCCATGTAAAGCCAAGCCATTCCACGTCCTGCTTAATGGAATCGACATACTCTTGATCTTCTTTAATCGGATTCGTATCATCAAATCGCAAGTTCGCGCGGCCTTTAAATTCTTTAGCGAGTTCAAAGTTCAAACAGATCGACTTCGCGTGCCCAATATGCAGGTAGCCGTTCGGTTCTGGTGGAAAACGTGTAATGATTTCATTCACGCGACCTTCCTTTAGGTCTTCCACGATAATGTTACGTATAAAATTAGAAGTGTGATTCGAGTTCTCCATAATATCAACCTTTCTGAATGTCCTCACAACAAGTAAATTGTTATTTATAGTGCACAAGGGACTATGCTTATTCTCCATAATATAACGGTAACGTCTGTCCAGTTCAACTACGAGCTTACACTAACAAGTCAAACAAGACAGAATCTTTGTTGACTTCAATATAAGTTAAGTTTTTCTTCTTCATCCGTGCGAGCAATGGCGCATAATCGTCAGGATGCTGGAGTTCTATACCCACCAGCGCTGCCCCATTGTCCTTATTATGCTTCTTATAATACTCAAACCGCGTAATATCATCATTTGGCCCGAGCACCTCCTGCAAAAACTCGCGCAGGGCTCCCGCACGCTGCGGGAAGTTAACCGTGAAATAATATTTTAATCCTTCATATATAAGTGAACGTTCTTTGATTTCCTGCATCCGGTCAATATCGTTGTTACCACCACTGACTACGCACACCACTGTCTTCCCACGAATATGTTCACGGTACAAATCCAGTGCCGCTATCGTTAAAGCACCCGCAGGCTCTACTACAATCGCGCTTTCATTGTAGAGTTGTAAAATAGTCGTGCATGCTTTGCCTTCTGGAACGTGAATCACGTCATCAAGCACCTGGGAGCAAATTTCAAAAGGAAGCTGCCCCACACGTTTGACAGCCGCACCGTCTACGAATTTGTCGATATGCTGCAAAGTTACAACTTCTTTTTGCGCTAGCGCCTCAGTCATAGACGCTGCACCTTGCGGTTCTACCCCGATTATGCGTGTGGTCGGACTTACTGTCTTAATGTAAGAGCCTACACCTGCCGCTAGTCCTCCACCACCGATCGTCACAAATGTATAATCTGCGGGGGCATCAAGCGACTCCATAATTTCCATCCCGACGGTTCCATTACCTGCTACGATGTAAGGATCATCAAACGGATGAATAAACGTCATGCCATTTTCGTCACACACTTTCATAGCTGCTTCGTAAGCATCATCATACGTATCCCCTGTCAGCACTACATTTACATAGGTGCCACCGAACCGCTTCACTTGTGTTACCTTCTGACTTGGCGTCGTGCTAGGCATTACAATGGTGCCCTGAATACGAAGAGCCTGACAAGAAAACGCTACGCCCTGTGCATGGTTGCCTGCACTAGCACATACGATGCCTCGTTGCAGTTCTTCCTCAGACAGATGACGAATCTTGTTGTAGGCGCCTCTAATTTTAAATGACCGGACAACCTGCAAATCTTCCCGCTTCAAATACACATTACAATCGTATCTTGCAGACAGTATCGGATCACGCTGTAGCGGCGTGCGTACAATTACTTCCTTCAGTACGTGATGCGCGCGTACAATATGCTCCATCATTACGTTTGTCGTTCCCATGTCCAGCTCCTCGCTTTCAGCTCACTTATCTCTCTAGTTCTTCGTTGTTCTGCCAGAATACAAAAAAAACCCGTCCCAGAAGGGACGAGTATATACTCGTGGTACCACCCTTATTCTGCACGTCATCCTATCGTCAGCATGCCGCACAAGACAAGCTTCCGCTATCTTCGTGTGCTTCTACTGACCTTATGCTGTGCAGCACTTGGTCGCGCTATTCTGCGCATTCCCGATAACGGAGGATTCCGTCCACACTTACTCGCGTATCCGACGCTGTCATGCACCTTTAGCCGGCTGCATCGTCTTCGCTTCAGCGTGACATTTCAGAGAGGATTTACGTATGCGCTCGCCATCGACTTGCACCAACCGTCGACTCTCTGGAAGCTTCCCGCAGCGTACATGTTCTCATCACCAATGTTAGTCCAACCTACATGTTGTTTACTATTATGTGCCCGTTAGTTACTAAAAGTCAATGGTTTATCAGCTATTCGTCTTCCATAGAGAGACATATCCATTCTCATGCAGCCGTATGCTCTTCAAGACAAGGTAACAGCAGAATAGTCTACTCATTGCTCGCCAACGTATTGTTTAATGAAGTGGGCCCAGACTCAGGTTCACGCATCCGCAAAGTCGGGATCATAACCGCAACACCTAAAATAAACAGCACCGACGCAATCCCGTATAGCGGCACCAATGACAAAGCTTCTTTTAAAATGCCGGATACCGCCATCGTAATGACCATCGAACCGATAAACATCGGACTTAATATACCGTTGACTCGACCGATAAAATCAGGCTCTGTATTTTTTAATATTAACGTACTGATTCCGATTTGAATGCTTGGTAGCACCAAACCACCGATCAGTTGTGAAATTAAAGTCAACCATAGCACGGTCGACCACCCGCCAATAACCATACTTATACTACTAATAAACATACCGAAAACAAGCATCTGCTGTGGTTTGAATTTCTTGCCAAACACCATCGACAGCGCGCCACCTACAAACATCGCCGCGCCGTTCACCATTAGCAATACGCTCAAATAAGATTCAGGCAGTTGAAGACGTTCCGTCACTAAAAATATTGCCATAGGCTGGATAAGTCCCAATGCAAGCCCTGCAAGTGCAAAGCAAGCACCTAATGATTTCAGCAAGCTGCTATTCATCACATAACGGAAGCCTGCTGCCAGCTCTTTCCCGACAGTAGAGCCGGAATTTGTTTGGTTCTCTTCCACTTTATCCGGAGGAAGAAAAGTAAGCGCAAGTGCAGACAACAGGAAGGCAATACCTGTTACAATCAAGGACACCGTAATACCGTATTTTTGAAAAATAAACGTCCCTACTCCAGGGCCCAACACCATAAAAACAGCAACCATCGTCTGGAAAATGGACATTCCTGCCTGCATCATATCTTCTGGCACGTGATGCTTAAACAGCTTCATAGAGGATGGCTGTGAAAATTGCGACAGAATAGCAGACACAAAGGTCGTAAAGAAGACCGCCTGCCACGATCCCATCATTATGGTAAGTAACACAGTAAAGACAGAAGCCGCACTTAAAATATCACACCATACCATCGTCCGCTTAGGACGCCAACGATCGGCGAAGGTGCCTCCTATAAAGGAAAAAATAAAAATCGGTGCAAATTCAGCCACCGATACAAGTGACACAGCCGTCGCATTTTTGTTTGTCATTTCCACGACATACAGCAGCACTGCAAAGTTGCGAATCCAAATGCCCAATTGCATAAATAATCCCGCTACCATGATGGCCTGCACAAATCGGTTTTTGAACAGACTAAGCGGTGATGCGTGTCCTGGGGGATGTGTTGCTTTCATTATTATTCTCTCCTCCATGTGAAATAGAGCCTATAACTGTACGGTTAGAGACAACTATTCCGTTTCATCTCATCTTGTCATCTAGTGGACATTATTCAGTGTACCTGCATAAATAATACGCTACAATCGGGCTGGAGAACGGTTTGAATGGATATCGTTTACATATTTTACAACTGAGGTGGTGATACAGCTACATAATGGTTTATCGTCATGCTGCGGCTCTTGTAGCCTGACTTAGGGAGAACAGGAAGTCCAGCTTCATGTTTCCGTCTACAAAACGTCTGATTGTTAAACATTGTACGTTGCTTTGGTAAAGTGGTAATGTTTTAATTAGTTATCATAGTAAAACGTAATAAAACAATTATTTTCTAATATGAATGGGTGACATCTATGAATGCCGTATTGTTATCTTTAGCGACCTTATTCGCTTTAAGCCTTTGCCGAGTCCACATCGTGATGGCAATGCTTATATCAGCCGTAGTAGCCGGACTATCAGGCGGACTTGGCGTAACACCAACGATCGATGTTTTTACAGAGGGGCTTAAAGACAATGCATCTATTGCGCTAAGTTACGCGCTGCTAGGCGCTTTTGCCGCCGCATTAACTGAAACCGGACTGCCTGAACGAATCGTACACCGAGCAAGCTTGTTAGTTGGACGCAAACAAGCAGGGGCGAACACGAGTCATATGACCCGTTTTGCAGTTGTCATTGCCATTGCATGTATCGCCTGCTTGTCGCAAAATGCTGTACCTGTACACATCGCATTTATACCTGTGCTTATACCACCGCTTCTAGGGCTGTTTAACTCTTTGCACATCGATCGCAGAGCAATAGCTAACGCCTTAACCTTTGGCTTAATCATGCCGTATATGCTCATTCCGGTTGGATTCGGCGCGATCTTTCATGAAACGGTAGCCGCGAATATGACGCAAAATGGCTTGCAGGTAGATGCGTCGATGCTTCCTAAAGCGATGCTCATCCCTGCGATAGGGATGATAACTGGCTTGCTTTTCGCTACATTTTTCTCGTATCGCAAAGCAAGGCACTACTCGGCATCGCAAACGTCGTCTGGTCCTTTCGTTGCCGGACAACATGATTCGATACAGGCTGATACTGCTGTTTCAGCCGCCAAGCAAGGGTCTGCGCATATGACGATAGCAGGTATACTGTCCATTGCGGTGATGCTTACGGTGCAGTTAAGCACCGGCTCCATGATTTATGGCGCAGGCGCAGGGCTTGCCCTTCTGCTGCTAGCCAAAATAATGCCACGCGAGCGTTCGGATCGCGTCTTCTCAGACGGCATGCGTTCGATGTCGTACATCGGCTTTGTTATGATGTCAGCCGCGGGCTTTGGCGCCGTCTTACGTGCGACAGGCGACATTGAGTCGCTCGTGCAGGCTTGCGCCAGCTTTGTCGGTGACAATCGCGCATTCGCAGCCATCTTGATGCTCGCGATCGGGCTGCTTGTCACCCTTGGCATCGGATCGTCGTTCTCAACGATCCCGCTGATCGCCACAGTATTTGTGCCGCTAGCGATGAAGCTTGGCTTTAGTCCCCTCGCAACGATATCATTGATCGGGACGGCCGCTGCTCTTGGAGATGCTGGCTCGCCAGCATCAGACAGCACATTGGGGCCAACAGCTGGCCTTAATGCTGATGGACAGCACGATCACATTTGGGATACGTGCGTGCCTACCTTTTTACACTACAACGTGCCGCTGCTCGTCTTCGGCTTTATAGCTGCCATGCTGCTGTAGAAGACGCGGAGTCATGTTCGTTCACAGGAGAAAAGGATATCATCCTCGGTTAAGGAAAATGATATCCTTTTCTGAATTGAGCTAGGCCATATCTGCACATATTCCTGCTATAACATCTCCGTCAACGTGTCAACAGCTCCAATTAACTGCTCAGAACTCGTATAAACGCTGCGCATTGCGGTACAATATATCCGCCGCTTCCGTCTCTGAGAGACCTTGAAGTACTGCCCACTTCGCTGCAACAGACTTTACCATCTCAGGCTCGGTCGATCGTCCAACAAATGGACCTTCGAACAGCCAAGGACCATCTGTCTCCGTCATCACTTGACCGCTTGGATATTGGTTTGCAAGCTGCATAATCTCCGCTTCATACAAAAGATCAGGCGTAAATGATACGTAATATCCGTTAGCGGCCATACGTTGAATCGTTTTGTTGTCTCCTTTGAACCAGTGAAAATGAGCCTTTCTTACACTGTGCCGCTCCAGCATGTCACATACAATTGGCGCATCATCATAAACGGCGTGCAACACAATTGGCTTGTTCCATGCGGCTGCCCGCTTTATAAAAGGCTCCAGCAATTCGATGTAGGGCTCCCGATGAAACGGCTCGCCCCTCATCAACGCCTCTTCACGCCGATAATAAGGCAGACCTACTTCACCAATGGCACGCATCTGCGATTGGCGTTGATCCATCCACGCGAACAAAGCTGCATATGCCTCTTCAGACGGCAGCTCTTGTTCTGGATGATAGCCGTACGCGGGCAGCACACGATTGCTGCATGACGCTAATACCTCGGTTGCCTTGCAAGATTCCAAATGCATCGAAACCGCAACAACATAATCTACCCCCGCTGTCGTACCAAGTGCGCTCATAAACGCACTTGCCCTATCTTCCTCATACATATCCAGATGAATATGGGTGTCCACATAACGACGGACCGGATAATTGTTGATGTCCTTATATGCTGTTGACATATGGACGCCCTCCCTTATCGTGTTCAAATATAAATCGATTAGACCTTCTTTTCTGCCACGTAAAAAGGCCGCTCCAAGCCGCTTTAAGCTATTGCTTTCAGCTGCCTGGAACGACCTTTGTCAAATTGCCTTTTATTTTGCACGTTTCACTGGCTGCTGCTCACCTGTGAACCCGCCTTTGTTCACAATTAAGCGATCTTTACCCATAAGCATAATGCTAACTAACGCAAAAGCAACCGGAATAAGCGCCCACAAGAACAAGTCCGAGATTGACGAAGCAAGTGCAGAGGTCATCTTGCCATACACCTCTGGTGGAATTTTCACTCGCATCTCTGGCGTCAGTAATGCTTGGCCGCTCAGTTCACCAAATGTTTCGGTACCACCTGGCATCATATCAGCTAACCGATTCGCGAAGATCGAGCTTTGCAATGATCCGAATACGGTAATCCCGATGGTCATCCCTAACGAACGGGAGAAGGAGATCGTGGAATTCGCAGCACCGCGCTGATCAAATTCCAGCTCATGCACAGAAGACATGCTGAGAAGTGAGAAGGAGAAGCCCACACCAAGCCCAGTCAGCACCATGTATACGGTCACTAAATATCTAGGCGTATCTGGTGTCAGGGTGCTCAAGCAGATCATACCAGCCGTAAAGAACAATCCGGAAACAATCATCAAATTACGATAGCTGGTCTTACTCACCAATAAACCCGCGATCGAGCTTGTAATTACCGATCCAACCATCATCGGAGTTAAAATCAGACCGCTGTTGGATGCCGAACCACCATAAACCCCTTGCACATACATCGGAATGTAGATCGTACCGATGACAAAAGCGACTCCATAGAAAAATCCGATACTTTGGCTCGCTGCAAACAACTGCCGCTTAAAGAGGGAGAACGAAATAATCGGCTCACTAACTTTTGTTTCAATTGCTAGAAACATAAGCAGGAAAACAACAAAGGATGCAAACAAACCAAGGATAGGATAAGAATTCCACGCAAAGGTTTTACCGCCAAGTTCCAATGCAAACATCAAACTTACGATAGATAAAACAAGTGTACACGCCCCGCCCCAATCAATACGGTGCTTCGACGTAGAAGCCGTCTCTTTATAAAATTTCATAATCAGCCATAACGATACGAGGCCCAATGGCAGATTAATATAGAAGACCCACTCCCATCCGAAATACTCCGTGATATAGGCACCGAGTAGAGGACCTGCCACACTAGATATTCCAAAAACCGCGCCAAACAAGCCCGTCATCTTACCCCGCTTCTCAGGCGGGAACACATCAAATATAATCGTAAACGCAATCGGCATTAAGGCGCCGCCACCGATTCCTTGTACAGCACGGTACACAGCCAGCATTTCAATACTCTGGGCCGTACCACAAAGAGCACTCCCAAGCAGAAACATGAGCAGGCCAAAAATATAAAACCGTTTGCGCCCATACATATCGGACAATTTGCCGAAGATGGGCATCCCCGCCATCGTGGCAACCATATATGCAGATGTTACCCAGACAAACTTGTCAAAGCCGCCCATCTCACCAACAATCGTTGGCATCGCGGTCGCTACAATTGTATTGTCTATTGCTGACATTAAAATCCCTAACAGCAGTCCAAGTACAATCGGTCGCAGATCACTTTCTTTCTTTATCATCGCTTTATTTCCTCCTCAACCTCGACTGAAGCTGTCCATAACATGTTGTCTATGTTTATGTAATGACATTCATTATATACGAATCATTACATATTTTCTACATAGATATTGAACGATAAGTCAGGTTAAGAATTTATTATGTGGCCTTATTCTAAAGGATTCACCCTTAGACTTCATCATACTATCCTTTACACTTGACCATAAAGTCAATTTCTAAATTCACTCTATGACTGCAAACAGCATTACATGACAGAAGAAGGCCACTAATGATGCCGCACCTATTCACATATCCACAATAACTGCGGCTACTGCTGCCGCAGCATCCCGGCTATCTGCTGCTTTAGCGCTGCAAACGCAGGGTCTAGCGTTAATGCTTGTTGCCGTGGTCGTGCAAACGGCACCTGCACCCGCTCCAACACATGGGCTGGCCGATTCGACAGCACATAAATCGTATCAGACAGCAGCAAGGCCTCCTCTATGCTGTGCGTAACAAATAACACGGAACGCCGATGCCGTTCCCATTGCTCAAGCAGCCACTGCTGCATCTCACTGCGCGTAAGCGCATCTAACGCACTGAACGGCTCGTCGAGCAGCATCAGCTCATGCGGGCTAAGCAGGGCCCGCAAAAATGCTGCACGCTGCTGCATCCCGCCAGACAGCATATGTGGATATGCCCGTTCATAACCCGCGAGGCCTACGTTAGCCAGCCACTGCCGAGCTTCCTGACGAAGCATCTTCTTGCTATGTCCAGCCAGTTCCTGTGCCAAAATTACGTTGTCCTCAATAGTCCGCCACGGGAATAGAGCAGGCTGCTGCGGCATATAACTTACATGTCCCGTCTGACCTACAACCGATGTGCCATTAATAACAATATCCCCCGAAGTTGGCCGCAATAGTCCACCAATCAGATGAAACAAGGTGCTTTTCCCCGATCCGGAAGGCCCAATAATCGTCACGAATTGTCCACGATCTACGGACAGGGTGACATCGTCAAGCACATGTACACGTTCCTTCGCGTCTGCGAAGCTGACGCTTACACCTTGAACCTGCAACAAGCAGTCCTCTCTTGTTTCATGTACCTTACCTGTGAACGTATCTACTGTATCGCCCGTAGCCGACTTATTTAATTTTGTACTTACATCGTCAAGCCATTGCTGCATGTTCAAGCCCCCTTCACTTGTTGCGCTGATGTGATCGTGCAGCTTGCCAGTGGACAACACGACGTTCGATCGCCTGCACGATACTAAACATCGTAATGCTCATAAGCACAACGATAGCAATCGCAACAAACATCCGGTCTGTACGGAAGGCTGCTTTTTGCAGCACCATGTAATAACCGATCCCTTTATCCGTACCTAACCATTCAGCTACGATAGCACTCATTACACTATAAGTCGCCGCAATCTTCAGACCGGAGAAGAGCGCAGGCATGGCATGAGGAAGCTCCAACTTCCAAAAGAGCTGCGCACGAGTTGCTCCTGCCATTCGCATATAATGAAGCATCGTACGATCCGTCTGCATCAGTCCATCCATTAGCGCAATTGTGATCGGGAAAAAGCAGACTAACGTAATAACTACAATTTTAGGCATAAGTCCAAAGCCAAACCAGATCATAAGCAGCGGCAGGAGCGCAATTGTCGGCACATTTTGACTTAAGATGATAAGGGGATAAATGGCACGCTTCACAAGTGGAATCGGATGCAGCAGCATAGCAACAACCAGCCCCACAGCTGCCCCACAGCCAAAACCAATCAAGGTTAGCTCCAGCGTAGCCCAAGTGTGCTTTAAGAGAGATGGAGCACTATGTATCGCTTCTGTTACGATATCGATTGGACTCGGAAGCATCCATTTTTCGACTTCGAACATAAGGACAGCCAGCTGCCAAACGATAAGCAGCAAAAGGACCGCCACGATGGGCGGCCCCGCTTGCGACCAACGACGTCGACTCATGGCCGGTACTTCTCTGTTAACGTATCCATCGTAATCCCCGATGGTGTATACAATATTTTGACCTGAGAAATAACACTTGGGCTTCCGAACTCAATCATCGCCTCATTCATGCGTTCGATTACGCGCAGCAGCTCGCTCAGCTCACCTTCCATCGTTGTGTCCAACGCATTAACCTGGTGCTTTACGCCAGACTGTTGAATGATTTCAATTGCTCGATCTACATAGGGAATAACATTTTCACCGTTTGGTGTTTTCGGAATTATTTGAATACTCACTAAGCTGTTGGCCATCCTGCTCTCTCCTTTATATAAAGCATAAGTTCACACTATGTTGTTCATACGTTCATTCAATATAAGTAACGTCGTCACAAAGGATTCATTCCTACGATGCAGGCAAAAAGTCATTCGTGTACGCTTTGTCAATATCGATCGTCTTCTCCATCAGCTTGTTGTCCACTAACCACGTCATATAATTGTCCCACACTTCTCGTTTCTGCTCGCCCCAACGTGGTGCATCATCCTTATATTTAGGGCTGAGCCACTTCTGACTGGCCTGTACAAGCTCCTTATTCAGATCAGGCACTGCTTTTAGCAGCAGGTCAGCTGCTTCCTCTGGCTTATCAATTGCAAATTGATATCCTTTGGATACTGCGCTCATAAACGATTTTACTAGTTCAGGATCATCTTGAATCGTCTTCTCATTTGTAGCGATGACTGGCGTGTAGTAGTCCAGCTTGTCCGAGAATTGATTAACATAGATCATATCAATCGGCTCGCCACGCAATTCGGCTTCAATTCCTGTCCATGCATAAAATATCCATGCAAAATCGATATCTTTCTTTACCGCTGTAAAATAGTCTGCGTTGCCCATATTTACATTTTTTACTTTATCATAATCCGCTTTCTCTTGCTGCATGATTGAACGAATCACCGCTTCTTCTACAGGCGAACCCCAACCACCATAGGTTTTGCCTTCGAAGTCGTGAGGTGTTTTAATATTTTTAGCCTTTGGTGCTGCAAATCCGGACGTATTATGTTGAATAATAGCAGCCAAGGATACAATCGGCACACCTTGAAGGCGAGCCTGTGTGATGTTCTCTTGCACAGTTACTCCAAAGGGCACTTCTCCTGATGCAACCATAGCATCCGATCCGCCAGATCCAGGTGGAATAATTTCTACGTCCAAGCCTGCTTCTTGGAAGAAGCCTTTTTCTTTTGCTACATACAAACCTGTATGGTTCGTATTGGGCGTCCAGTCCAACACCATTTTTATGCTGCGCAATGACTTAGATGAAGATTCAGCGTCTTTGCCAGAAGTGCCACTATCCGCACCACTGTTGTTCGTTCCTGTGCCACAAGCGGCTAACATAGTGGCCATCATCAAGATTACTGCCAGTATGAGTCCGCGCTTACGCGATGTTTGTTGCATGTGTTACCCCTCCTAATGTCCTCTAGCTGTATCCTATTTTGCCCTTGCAGGGCAGCATGCAGCATCACCGATTCATTGAACGATCTAACTTCCAACTGTTACAGGGTATAACCATAGCACCGTATCAAACAACGTATACTAAAAAACGCCCCAAAATATTGGGGCGTTACCAGCTGCGTCTATAAGGATGGCGATAACATAAAGCAGCTTACTACTAGAACAGGCAACGATCGTTCGTCATCTCGTCTTTAATGGCATCACCTTGATTCTAGTATCCCTATTCGGAACAGCTAACCAAGAACCTATTCGAGATGTAGCATCGCTTGTACTGTTAACTAGCTGCACAGTGCTTCACTGTTACTCTATACACCATCATACGTCTTACCTACGCTGGCATTACCCAGATCAGGTGAAAGGGTCAGTATCTTGTGGGATACGATCTCAGCCGGCCTTATTCCAGCTCCCCTAGCGTCCTATTCAATTCAAGTGGTGATGACACGACTTTTCACACGTAATTATAGACCTGACCTCTCTGAATGTCCAGCATAATCCATCATCGATTTGACATGTTATGATGAAAGAGCAACATTTCTGGAGCAAGTGATCAAGCACTCTTCATTAAATAGGGAGCGATACCGATGAATACACAGAACGATCCCTCTCAACTTTATAAGCTATCGGACATACGCCGATACACCGAACAGCTGTGGGCGGGAATGAAATATGATATTATGGCACGTGGTTACCGATACTACAAAGAGATAGCCGCTCAATTTAGCCAAGCGAAAAGTGTGGCGGACTACGAACAAATTCAAGTAGACTTGCTCTATACTCAGCACCATATCCCTTATTCGCCAGCTGGTTTACGTACATCAATAGAACATATGTGGGGTTACGTCAGCAAGCATGTTTCCCTAGAGGAACGTATTCAGTATGAAGCCTTGTTGCAAAATGGACTGGCTGCGAAGGATGATAAGGTGTATGATTCGGCTTTATTCTTGCCTGAATCCTGGCTTCCTGTAGTGCAGTGGCTAGCTCTCATGGCAGATCAGTATCACTCTTCCTATTTGCAACATACGTTTAAGAATAGTTTCTTTGGGCGCACATCCCGATAAATATGCATACTCTATCGTAACCCTACAACGCACGGGAGTATCAATGTTACGTTGTATTTCAATCATTAGACGGACTAGACAGGAGGATAACAACTAAGATGAACGACGTCTTGATTGGCAGTACGGTGTCAGCACTGTCTACAGGCTTGGGGGCTATCCCCATTTTATTTTTGAGAAACATGACACATCGTTGGCGCGATATTCTGCTCGCTTATACCGCTGGCATTATGACTTCCGCCTCCATGATGAGTCTTATACCGGAAGCGTTGGCGCATTCAAATGTATTCGTACTTGCTATCGGTATTATGCTTGGATGCTTTACACTGCTCTTGTTGGAAAAAGCCGTACCACACCTTGATCTTGAAAATTCAGGCGTAGTTCGGGGCGTTGCCAATATCGACAAGCGCTCCTTGCTGATCATTGCGGCCATCACAATGCACAACCTGCCGGAAGGTCTATCCGTAGGTGTAAGTTATGCTAGCAGCAATGATACACTAGGACCCTTAATTGCCCTTTCCATCGGCTTGCAAAATGCACCCGAGGGCTTTCTGGTTGCTTTGTTTTTAGTGAATCAGCAGGTTAGCCGATTAAAGGCGCTCTTTATTGCGACGCTGACTGGCGCGGTTGAGATCGTGACAAGTCTGATTGGTTATTTGCTAAGTACCGTTGTGAGCAATATGGTGCCTTACGGATTGTCCTTTGCTGCTGGTGCAATGATGTTTATCGTGTATAAGGAGCTTATTCCAGAAAGTCATGGCGACGGACACCAGCGCTCTGCCACCGTATCCTTTTTGCTAGGTCTAATTACGATGGTCGCCTTAATCGAGTGGATTTAAGATAGACATATCGTGCAGTGACGAATAGCTATTTTACAGGACTGCGTGTAATATAGTCCAACCACTTATCAATGTGTGTTTTGAGAAACACTTTCTTGCTGCCCAATATGCCATAAGGGATAAATCTATAGGTATCATAAATCGTAACATTTTTCTTCAAAAGGTCATCCGTTACAATCACATTTTGAAGCTCTTGGGTTGTCATATGGAGGTAAGCTGCCAGTTGAGCTTCATCCATGATTTCATTTTCATGGAAGTCAGCTGGAGTCGGGGGTTGTTCGCGATGTACTACAACGGCATCTCGGGTATGGCTCCATTGCCCGTGTAGCCCCATGCCTACAACAAAGGAGACGCTTAATAACATAGCGCTTATCAAACAGGACGTGCTCGTTTTCAATGGCGCACCCCTCTTTTTTCATTTTACATATTATAACACTTTAATCGTTCTAAAAGGCATCTCATTAATGAAATGGCAGCAGCCTTGTGCGAGACAACACCTTGCTTGCCACAGACCTGCAACGTCATGCTCCTCCCTAAATAATAACCCAAACAGGCAGCCGAGTACCTAATCCCAGCTGCCTGTTCCTTCAAATGTTTATCAACTCATTTTGTTAACGATAACTTTATTGGCCAAATCAATGCTGTAGTTTAAACACCTACATCCCTTAGCCGTAACAATCGGTATTCCACAACGAGATGGTCTTGATGCTCTTCCATCCAATCCGCCAAACGTAATCGCATACAACGCAGCACTTCCGCGTACTCCTCATCTTGAATCCGATTATGCATTTCATAGGGATCACACTTCAGATCGTATAGCTCATCAATGTCGCCACCGTTAAACACATACTTATAATTCCCCATACGAATCATCCGTTGTGAACATAACAAGCTGCCTAGCCCCGTAAATTCCGTCACAACCGCATCCGGCCAATCCGCCACTGGTTCCCCTCTCACAATCGGTTCTAGCGAACGTCCGTCTGCCCCATGATGGAGCTCGGAAATACCTGCGTAACATAACAGGGTAGCGTAAAGGTCGCAAGTGCCTACCATATGCTCTACCTTGCGCCCTCCCTCTCCACCACCCGCAGCAGGCTTCACGATAAGTGGAATGCGGCATGTTTCATCATACATAAAAAATCCTTTGTCACATAAGCCGCCATGAATGCCAAGCGATTCGCCATGATCTGCACAGAACATAATGACCGTATCGTCATAGACTCCCTTGTCTTGCAAATACTGCACGATACGTCCAACCTGGCGGTCGATATGGGTCATGACTGCATAATAATGTTTCACAAATGGTTCAAACGTTTCCCACTCTTGTACCAAACTTCGCTTTACGTTGTGTATCGTAGGCTTTGCATTCCCGTCATCCTTGAAGTTCCGCCAAGGTGGAATTCTCACGTTTCGGTACAAGTCCAATGTATCTGTCGGCGCAATATAAGGCTCATGTGGCCCCCAATAGTGGATAGCCATCATAAACGGCTCCTCCCGTTCCAGAAAGTGGTCCATATGGATCATTGCGCGATCCGTAATGTAATGTTCAACTGTCGTTTCTACTGGAGAAGTAACTTCAGCTCCAAAATGACCTCCATAATGCCCACTAATACGATTCTCAATTTTGAGTTCCAGTCCCTGCTCAACTAAATATTTACGGAATTGCGCATAATCCCAGCCACCGCCGCCATGTCCTGGGAAGTTATCACCCTCATATCCTACGTCGGTGGGCAGTGAACGATTGCCCGCAGCCATGTCAGGAAATTCGATATATTTCAAATTTCTTTCGAATAAGTCCCGATCTGTTGGCCCTTGCCCCAGATGCCATTTGCCAGTGTGGCCTACGCTGTAGCCAGCACGTTCTTTGAGTTGGCGGCTAAGCAAATAGTCCGTTTGTGGAAGCTCGTTCACTAGACAGCCAGGAGAATACGTATTGTTTTGCATCCCATGCTTAAATGGGTACATGCCTGTCTGCATAGAAGCCCGAGCAGGCGTACAAACCGGAAAGCTAGCATAGGCGTTATCAAATACGACCCCTTCTGCCGCTAGACGATCCAGATTCGGTGTCTGACATAACGTGTCCGCGTCATAACAGGATAACGTATCCCGTCGCTGCTGATCCGTCACAATAAACACGATGTTAGGTTTGTTCGATATATGCTTTGTCGACATGTTCACCTTTCTCCTCCTTCTCATTCAACAGCACGAAGCCGGAGCCTAATGGCTGCGGCTTCGTATCATCCTTATTTCTTGGATTTCACCCATTCATCAATTTGACGCTGCGCTTCTTCCATCAATTTCTCGATGCCAGCCGCCTTGTATTTCTCCATCGCTTTAGGGACAAACACTTTAGGGTCAACTGTACCTGTTGTTAATGTTTTATCGAATTCATCGGAAACGTTCTGTACAGCCGCAATTTCACTACGAATTTTAGATGTATCCAGCGTGAAGCCAAGCAGCGGTGCATTTTTAGCCGAGTTGTTAAAGTCCTCAAATTGCTTCCACTTGTCTTTCGGATCTTCAGGCAGCAGATCCAGCAAGAAGAAATTGCCGAGAGTAAACTGCGGCACGTCATAACCCTCTTTTCTTGCAGGAAGCGGCTCAATCGTCTGATCGTCCACACGTTTATAGTGCTTACCTTCGATACCATTGTTAACTAAGTTACGCAAGTATTTGTCCGTATTCAGCAAATTAATAAACTCCATCGCCTTCTCTGGATATTTCGAAGTTGCCGAAATCGCCATCATGGAGCCTGTCACAGACCAGTTGTATACCATTGCTTCTTCCGCAGGCTGCACGACCACTTTGTCCGGAATGCCCTGCGACCAGCTCGACTCTGCAAATGGTTGGTAATGTGCAGTATCCACAAACCATCTGCCTGTCTTCAACGCATCACTTGCATTAGCATCGGTATAAGTAGATACATCCGACGGCATAAAGCCTGCTTTGTAATAGCGGTGCATCGTCTCATACTGTTTCATCTGTTCTGGTGTATCCAGCGTAATCTGAAGCTTCGGCTCTGTAGCATGAAGCGGCACACCAATTGGAATCTTAGCATCGATCAAATAATCATACATTTGGGGCAGGCCGATTTTGGAGGCGATCGGTTTGATCTTCTCTTGTTCTGTAACGGTTTTTAGCATCGGCTCCAAATCTTCAAGAGTTTTTATTTTTGTAATGTCGAACTTATATTTGTCAACCAAGGTCTGATTGAATCGGTATACGCGCTGTGCGGGCAGCTCTTTGTTGACCGGAATAGCGTACAGTTCACCTTTAATTTTGGCGCCCTCAAGGAAGGATGGATGTACGACTTCCTTAATACCGCTGCCATACTGATCCAACAGGTCATTCATCTTGTAAAACGCACCCTTTTGCGCGTTGTTTACATAGTTAAACGCCCATGAGCAGGTAAAGGCAATATCGTATGGCTCTCCAGATGCAGCAATTACTTGCATCTTCTTGTCGTAATCGCCCCAATCCAGCATTTTAATGTCAATTGTGGCATTTATTTTTTCTTTCGTGTATGCACTTACTTTTTCAAAAACTTCCTTCGTATCCTTCTGTGGCGTACCAATCGTATACCATACAAGCTCAACAGGCTTCTCTTCTTTTTTGTCAGCAGGTTTGCCTGATTCTTTTCCTTCGGTTGTTGAGCCGCCGCCACTGCCACAAGCAGACAGCAGCATTGCAGATGCCAGCACCATTATAAGCGTGAGAAGTAGTACTCTTTTTCCTTTGTTCATACTTATTCCCCCTAGTTGATCTTTGTTGTATCAGAACCTCCATAACTAGTAGTTAAAGAGCACTCTGAACGTATACAAACGTATGGCTTTGAACAGAAGCGCACTATTAATGTAATCGCTTACAAGGATGGTGATCTCATTATAAGCTACGGTTTGAAGAGGAGCAATACTTTTGTAAAAAAATTTGACAATATTTTTTACATTATTGCGCTATAATTTTCACCATAATATTCATTTAGAGCACGTAAAATTTTACATTCCCCTATCAACTTGAGGCTATCCACTGTACAGACAGACCGCTTCTATAAAACACTGTCCCTTTTACAGCCTATTTCACTTCTGACACGCGCATCCATAAAGTATAAGCGATATAAATTACGCATTTATTTCTACATCAAGAAGTTACATTCGTAACATTTTAACTTGTTTTTGCACATAAAATGTACATATAATACACAAAAAAACCTTAATCACTCCCCCACTTCTTTCGCATACGCACGAATGGGACAATGATTAAGGTTTGTACAACCTTTAAGGTTGGTTTGCTGCTGTTTCATCTGTATGATCAAACTGACGTACACGGAAGCTTCTAGCCCAATACAGGAATGGGGTCGATGCAACGGAGACAATTAATTTCACAGCATATGTGGTCATAAAAATTTGGAACCAGATGTCCCAAGTATAGAATCCGCCAAATGCAATCATACAAAACACAAAGGAATCGGCCAACTGACTAATCCCTGTGCTTAGATTGCTTCTAATCCATAGCTGATTCTTCTTGCCGTACTTAGCCTTCACTAGACTGAACAGTTTCACGTCAAGGAACTGGCTGACAAAGTAAGCTGTCAAGCTTCCCGCCGCAATGCGGGGCATCAAGCCGAATATTTGCTCCAACGATTGTTGTGCCAAATCTCCGGTCTGGGGTGTGAAAATAAGCGCCATCTGCATAATGACCGTCGTCATAATGAGTGTAAAAAATCCAAACCAGACGGCACGTCGCGCTTCGCGGGCACCATACTTTTCATTTAATAAGTCGGTCGTTAAAAAGAGCGTCGCATTGGCTGTATTCCCCAGTGTCATGACGATGCCTAGCATCTCAATCGTCTTGACGACTTGAATGTTGGCTACTACCGTCATTACACCGATCCAGGCATAAAGACCGTATTTACCAAAAAAACGATAACAAATAAGGAAGAATGCAAAGTTCGTGAATACGAACAGCACTCCCCACCAAGCATTAAACATATAATTCCTCCTTAGTTTTGGTAACGCGGGATGGTTACGAACCGCGGCCCCGCCCAAGGAGCGGAGCACAGGCTTATAATGACACAACGAACATCAATGTAACATATCTACATAGGGTTGCCAAGGGGTTGCCAAGCGAAATGTAAGTGGAAAGTTATCGCTCCCAGAATTCGAAACTTTCCTCAGAGCGAAGATACTGTATTCCTTTCTGGAATACGCTGATCTGGGCTTTGTAGTCTTCCATGCCGAACTGGAGCGAGATAAGACGCGGAGCAGAAAGGTCCTGCTTGTGCATGTGATAGGCGTGTTCAAGCTGTGCCAATTGCGCTTGCCGCTGGATAACCGCTTCTTGAAGCCGCTCAATCAACGATTGTGCATCGCCAAATTTGCCAAAGTAGAGGCGAGCCAAAATGTCTGAGCGGTAAATGTCCGCCTGAATAGGAGAAAATAAATATTGATAAAATTGCTCCTTGCCCTGGTCCGTAATGGAATACAGATTCTTGTTCGGTTTCCCTTCTTGAATAATCGTTTCCTTTTCAATAAGAGCAGTCTTCTCTAACTGCTTCAAGGTCGGATATACCGAACCATAGCTCGCATCGAAGAAATGACCGAGGCTCACTTCATAATGTTGTTTGATATCATAACCAGACATAGGGCCCTGCATGAGCAGACCCAATATAATATCTTTTGCTTGCATGTCTACACCTCGTTGTCTATTTCATTGTCATAACTTAGAAACATAATCTATTGTATAAAATTGTCCATCATGTTTCCATCCTACAATTTCCATTATGGCAAATAACTAAAATATGATCATTTTGCGAACAATGTTATCGATATACAACATCCCTTTTAAAACTATTCCTTAAACTCTTGCAAGTTTGTGATAAAGTGTTACAATGTACTTGTGGCTAGTTAGATAAAATTTTCACAAAGTATATTTTACTCAACGATCTTCAAAACAAAAAAATTTTCCAAAACAAAAGGTGGAGATGTAAGATGAAAAAGAAATTAGCATTGCTTTGTACAGCAGTATTGGCATTTGGTCTTCTAGCAGGATGTGGTGGAGCAAAAGAAGAAGCTAAACAACCAGAAACATCAACTGAAACACCATCTGCAGGTGCAGAGCAAGGTCAATATAAAGACGGCAACTACTTTGCTAAAGGTACACCAGATGATAAAGGCTGGATGTACATGGTCAAACTTGAAGTAAAAGACGGCAAAATTACAGCTGTTAATTGGGATGGCGCTAACACAAAAACAGCCGGCGATACTAAAAAACAACTTTCTGAATCCGGCAAATATGGCATGAAAGCAGGCGGTGCTCAATCCGAATGGCACGAGCAAGCTAAAAAAATGGAAGATGCACTTATTGAAAAGCAAGATCCTAAAGCAATCGCAGTTAAAGAAGGCAAAACAGATGCTGTGTCTGGCGTATCCATTCACGTAGGTGATTTTGTTACTTTGGCTGACCAAGCATTGGCAGCAGGCCCTGTTGAAGCAGGTCAATTCAAAGATGGCGGATACCATGCTGAAGGCAAAGATTTTGACGATAAAGGTTGGAAAGAAACAGTTGATGTAACAGTATTTAACGGACAAATCGTTGCAGCTAACTGGGATAACATCAACAAAGATGGTAAAGAAACAAAAAAACAAAAATCCATTGCTGGTACTTACGGTATGAACTGGCATGAGCAAGCTAAAAAAATGGAAGATGAGTTGATCGCAAAACAAGATCCTGCGGCGCTTGTCGTTAAAGAAGATGGTACACAAGATGCAGTAACAGGTGTATCAGTCCATGTAGGCGGATTTGTTAAATTGGCTCAAGAAGCACTCGCTTCTGCAAAATAATTCATTTCTAGTCTAAGTATACAGAAGCAGACTATTGGCAGCTCCGTTGCATAAAAAAGCGTATGAATTACACCTAGTGTGGAAAACATCACAGCTTTTTCTGCGGCGGGGCTCCATTCTTGATAACATGTAGCTTAAATTTAAATCTTTTGTATTTAAATTATGGAGACTATACTAAATTTTAAATTTCACAGCAGGGGTGAAACAAAACCATGAAAAAGATCGTTGTATTGGGCGGCGGATATGGTGGTGTTCTCACAGCGAAGAAGCTGGCTAAACGTCTAAATAAAGACAAAGACGTCAGCATCACGCTGATTGACCGCAAACCTTACCATACGATGATGACAGAGCTGCATGAAGTCGCAGCGTGCCGAGTCGATGAAGATGCCATCAAAATGGATTTGAAGCAAATTTTTGCGGGTCGTAAAGTAGATGTAGTGTTAGATGAAGTTACTAACATTGACTTTAACGGGAAATCACTTAAAGGCCGCAAACAATCTTATGATTATGATTATCTAGTTATCGGTACCGGATGTAAGCCTTCCTTCTTTGGTATTCCAGGTGCAGAAGAGCATTCCATGACGCTCTGGTCTTTTGAGGATGCTGTTCTTTTGAAACGCCAAATTCGTGACATGTTCATGAAAGCGACCAAAGAACTAAATGCAGAGATGCGTAAAGAAATGCTCACCTTTGTAGTCGTTGGTGCAGGCTTTACGGGTGTCGAATTAATTGGTGAAATTGCTGAATATCGTGAAGAGCTCTGCCATGAGTTCCACGTTGATCCTTCTGAAGTTCGTCTTGTTGTAGCTGATATGGCACCTAAAATTTTGCCAATCTTGCCGGACAAGCTGATTAAGAAGGCTGAGAAGTATTTGACCAAGATGAATGTAGAAATGATTACAAGTGCTAAAATTACAGGCGTGACCGAAAACTCTGTCGTGCTTGGTGACAAAGGTGACGTTAAAGCGCAAACGGTCGTATGGACTGCTGGTGTCGAAGGCTCCGAGCTTGTTGGCAATCTGGATGTTCAACAGAACGGTCGTAAACGTATCGTAACTAATGATAAGCTGCAATCTGTTGATCATGAAAATGTGTATGTCGTAGGTGACAACATTTTCTACATCCCAGAAGGCGAAGAACGTCCTGTACCGCAGATGGTAGAAAATGCGGAGCATTCCGCTGGAATAATTGCACATAATATTACAGCTGATATTAAAAATGGTACGAAAAAATCGTATAAACCGACCTTCCACGGCACGATGGTATGTATCGGTGGTCGTTACGGCGTAGCTTCTGTTGGTATGCCTGGCAAGATGTTTAACTGCACGGGCTTTATGGCTATGCTCTTTAAACATCTGATCAACATGGTTTACTTTATTCAGGTGCTTGGTTTCTACAAAGTATGGTCTTACAAGATTCACGAATTTTTCCGTGTGAAAAATAATCGCAGCTTTGTAGGCGGTCACTTGGCTATGCGTTCGCCTAACTTCTGGTTAGTGCCACTTCGTATCTTTATCGGTGGTAAATGGCTGCTAGAAGGCATTGAGAAATTACAAAAGGTTATTACTGATCCAAGCAAGATCTTCTTGATTCCTGCTAAGGTTACAGATGGTACCACTGGAGCTTCTCAGGCAATTGACGCCGTTAAGGAAACCGTTGACGCACATACAGCAGCTTCCGCAGTTGAAGGTGCAAAAACAGCAGTTGAGGCGATTCCGGTTCCAGGTTTTATCAAGAACATGGTTGACTGGTCTATGGATACGTTCTTCTATACAGCTGATGGTGGATTTACTGGATTGGCTCATTTCTTCCAAACCGGTATGGTTATTGCAGAGATTGTATTCGGCGCTATGCTGATTCTAGGTCTGTTTACGGCAATCGCTTCACTTGGTACCATTGCAATGGGTGTTATGATCTATACATCCGGTATGGCTCCATATGAGATGTTATGGTATGTCTTCGGTGCTTTCGCACTGATCGGTGGTTCCGGCAGCACGCTTGGTCTGGACTACTACTTGTACCCACGCCTGAAACGGATGTGGAAGAAAGTTCCGTTCGTCAAAAAATGGTACCTTTATACGGATTAATACGTAAATAAGAATAGGCTTCACTCGATAAACGTAAAGTAATGTGTACATGTTGCACATTACTTTACTTATTTCTAAGGGAAGCGGGGGGTTCCCATGAACCGGCAACTCTTACAAGAAACGAACCAACTTCTAATGCAAGAACTTCCTGCGCAAACGGGAATTCATTTGAATGCGGGCGCAGACGAGCCTATCCTGCTGGACATGGCAGAGGTGTTAGTCGGTTATGACATGGAGCAGCAAGACCGTCGAGTGCTCCTAGGCTGTTATTGGCTGTTGCTTCAGTCCATTCGCAGCCATGATCATCTGCCAACTCATCCGGATCACGTCGGACGTGGCGTACTGGATGGAGACTTCTTGCAAAGCTTCTATTTGCAATTTGCACTGCGGCATGGATTCGTTGACCTTATTGCCGACTTGGCAAAGACGATGAAGCTTGTGCAAATTCGCCGGGCAGAAGGCTCCCGCACCATAGAAACGCAACTTCACCAGCGATTGTGCAGATTCGTATCGAAACGATACTTGCGTCGATACAAGTCCACGCAGCGCTTTAAGCAGGTGACGTATGATGTTATCTAGCCTCTCTTTGGCGGATCAACTTCACGTTTCGTTAAAGCGTATCAACCGCGATCTGGAGCGGATTGTAACCTACGATGAGGATTTGACTTCACGATCGGTCATTACAAGAAATGTAATTGAACTCGTTCGAGCCGGCGGTAAGCGATTGCGTCCAATTATGGTTATTGTCGGTAGTCGTTTCGGCAGTGATCCTGAAAATAATAATGTATATCGTCTCGCTTCGGTGTGTGAATTCATACATGCAGCGTCACTTATTCATGATGACATTCTGGATCAGGCAGACACAAGACGAGGTCAACCCGCCCTGCACAAGAAGACGGATCCGAAAACAGCCGTCTTTATCGGAAACTATATGATGTGTCGTGTCGTTGAATTGCTGACTGAGCAAAAGGGCAATCTGGAAGACTACGTTAAAGATCTTACGGCCGTCACGACAACGCAGCTTTGCCTTGGCGAATACCAACAGATGGACCAGCGTTACAAATTCGATGTCCCATTAGAACAATATTGGGAAAAGACACGTAACAAAACAGCCTTGCTGATGGCAACGGCCTTACAGCTAGGCGCACAAGCCGGACTCGCGGATGATGCAGTTATCGAGCTGCTGCACGAGTTTGGCGACCAACTAGGCATGGCTTTCCAAGTTCGCGACGATGTGTTAGATTACATGCAGTCAGCCGATACATTGGGCAAGCCAGCAGGAGCTGATTTGCGTAACGGACAAGTGACACTCCCCGCCATGCTGGCTATGGAGGACCCTTATATACGCAAAAAGCTGCTTCAACTGGGGGCAGATTCCACGGTGGAGCAATTTGATGAAGCAGTGGGACTCATTCGTGACAGTGGCGCGTTAGGACTCGCGTTAGATCAAAGTCAGCACTTTATGAATCGTGCCTGGAGCATTACTGAGCAATTAGCTTCATATCCAGCCCATCGTGATTTGCAGACGTTATGGCGTTATTTTGAAGAACGGACTTATTAATCGTTGACATCCGGGCCTGTCTTTCACAAGATAGGTCCGGTTATTTATATCTCATATCCCAGTCAGTCCACGCGTTACAATTATGTGGCACCGAAGACTACTCCCCTGGCATCACTATGCACGCGCCAATACCATGCTGCGTCTCTCAGGCGTACTCCCCCGTTTACTCTTCCGTGTGATCGGGCATGGTGTTATTATGGAATGGTGTGTATGTGTCACATCACAAAGGAGGTTTGACCGTGCAGACTCGGCAATTTGTCATTGAAGCAGTTATGTTAGCCGCATACGGTCACCTGCTCGTACCCAACAGACCGGTTCAATTTCTGATCCCTTACACGACGATCGCAGAACTATATGAAATGCGCCAAAGCGGTGAGCGAGTCATGCCAGACCCGGAAGAAGATAGGCTGGCCAAGCAGCAGATGGATGCTTTGATTGGCTTCTTCGAAACTGATCTCAACAAAAAGAAGATTGAACGAGCCCTTAGCGCACCGTGGCGCAGCAGCCCTCCGCTGCTATTGCAAAACAATGTTGCCTGCGTCATCATAAATGCGATGGACAATATGCGCTATGGTGAAGTGTTTGATCCGATTGAGACGGAGCTCATCTTAACGAGCATACGCGAGCAGGCGCCGTTATTAACGGACCAATTTGAATATGTGAGCCGCATCATCGAACACGAAATTCCTGTACCGATCTATGATATCGAGGATTTCGATTATGCAATGGAGCAAGAGCCGACTCCATCGGGTTTAAACCCGAAGGTGTAACTGGCACTTCATTACTCTCACAGGCAGTAGCTATATACAAGCTGATAGACGCACATCAGCGACTATCAGCTTATTAGCTGTGCAACAGCTACCTTATCGGTACTCTATCGTCTTGCAATAACGGAATTATATCTTTGCGTATATATACACTGCTAAATACAC
The DNA here is from genome assembly GCF_000425125.1 of Paenibacillus taiwanensis DSM 18679. Taxonomy (GTDB): domain Bacteria; phylum Bacillota; class Bacilli; order Paenibacillales; family Paenibacillaceae; genus Paenibacillus_B; species Paenibacillus_B taiwanensis. The sequence goes on along the minus strand of NZ_AULE01000023.1, from coordinate 284,715 downwards.
CAAACATAAACAACCAGCTCATACTCTCCGAGTGGCCTGCCCCAAGCATAGGGAACCCTCCACCGTTTAAAGGCAAGATGCCTATGATTCCGCATACATAGATTAAGATCTTAATGGACAGCAGCATAGGAACAAGCTGCATCATTAGCCGCCCCAGCCTGTCTGGTACAGCTAGTGCTGCACGATGCAGGCTATAAATCAACATCCCGATCACAACAAGCATGAGCAGCCCTGCTGACCAACCGAATGCATGCACGACAAAGACACTTAAATTATCACTTAAAGTTTGAGGTACAGGAAGCTGACTGCTCATTCCATTTCCCCACCATCCTGCTGATGCTAGCGTTTCACGTATGGTACGGTACCCATAATCCAATGAAGGATCAAAAATATGTGCAGGCCATCCCTCTAATCTCCGAGTAATGTAATTCAACAGTTCATCATTGGCGGATACGACGATACCTCCACCAATGCAAAGGCTGATTATCCCGTACAACAAAAGTTTATATCGTTTTAGAAGCAGCAGCAAACCTGCCATTCCAAGCAAATAGAACAGGAGTTGATACATTCGATATTCGTACACGTAAAACAAAATAGGCGTGAAACCCATAATGAGCAATAGTATTCGATGTTTTCGAACAGGTAATTTCCCGATATGATGGATCGTAAGCAGAAAAGCAAGCAGAAATACAAATGGTGACACGGCCCCAAAATCTATCGATAGACCAACTGCCACCAGATAACTTCTTGAACCTACCATATGTCCACGAAAGCTCGATATTTTAGCTAACAAAATGCCCCCTAAGATTAGAGCGTATAACCAAACGCCTGCCTGAAGCCACCTGCGGTAATGAATGAAAACAGCGACTGTAAATATAATGATGCCTACTGCTAAATAAAAGATTCGGGAAACAATAAAGGAATGCTCTCCTCCATACTTGGAAGATATACTATTAACGGATAATTCGTGGGAGATAAATGCAAGTAGACCGATCGTAATCCACACAGCCAAAAGGCCCCATATTTCCCAAGGCCACCGGTGGCGGTGAATAAGGTTAAAGGTTGTTGCCAACTCCTTGACGGGCCCCATCTGCTTCATGCTGCTCTCGGCGGCTTCCAACGCCGAGAGCCCACTGCTTACAGCTTCTTCTTGAGCAGACCACAAATGGTCCAACAGCTCATCACCAATCTGCTTATGCATTTCCTTGGCCTTTACTTGCTGTAACACGTCCTGCACATAAGCAGCAAATCGTTCCTCACACATACGCTGACTATCAGCTTCGATACACACACGCTATGCCTCCCCCAGCACTTGATTTAAGGACCGCTGGAACAACTGCCATTCGCCTGTCTTCTCTTGCAGCAGTTTACGTCCCTTATCCGTAATCTGATAAGTCTTGCGTGCGCGCCCTTCCGCTTCACTCCATACAGCCTCCACAGCACCGTCACTTTCCAGTGCATGCAAAATGGGGTACAACGTGCCCTCCTTTAAGGCAAATACGCCGGATGAGGCAGCTTCGAGCTTCTTAATTAGCTTGTACCCATACATGGGCTCCTTCTCTAACATGGACAGAACTAGCATTGTTGTACTGCCTTTCAACAATTCTTTGCTAACCTTCAACCTACTCACCGCCTATTCCTAATGTTGGAATTTTTAATGCCTATATACACTATACATCGTAAATCTATGTATGTAAAACAATAAAGGCTGAACCAAGCCATATCCCTGCCTTGGTTCAGCCTTGTAACATTATTATTAAATCGAAACCCAACACCATACTCTATGCGACTTGTTTGGTTTTCTGTTAAAGCTTGTCCATTACAACAGAAATTGATCTGTCAACGTACAAAACAAGATCACCATACTAATAATCTGGTTTAAGTTGTATGACGCTACGTTCATCCGTTTGCGGCTGGCTGGCTTAATAATGTTGTGTTCAATCGCCAACAGCAAACACGCAATTCCGATGCCCGTGAGGTACAACCAGCCGAGACCTGGCTGAACCAAATACAAGGCAAGCAGCAGCAGCACCATAACCATATGCATTGCTCGTGAGATAAATAAAGCATCCTCCAGCCCGAATACACGCGGCACACTCCACAATCCTGTTTTGCTATCAAATTCAATATCCTGTGTAGCATAAATGATATCAAATCCAGCAATCCACAACATCACAATCGTGCCTAACACAAACGGTGTCACTGCAAATTCACCAGTAACAGCAAACCACGCTCCAACAGGGGCTGAAGCAATGGTAAAGCCCAAATACAAGTGACACAGCCAAGTAAAACGCTTGGTGTACGAATAAGAGCAAATGAGCACGATGGCAACAGGCGACAGCCATAAACACAATGCATTTAACATCCCTGCTGCAAGTATAAAGATGGCAAAGTTCACCACGACAAAGATGTACACCTCACGTTCAAGCAGCAGCTTGCGTGGCATGTGTCGATGCGCTGTGCGCGGGTTGGCAGCGTCAAATTTCAGATCGACGATACGATTAAAGGCGTTGGCTCCATTCCGCGCGGCGACCAGAGCAATAAGCGACCAGAGCAGAATATGTCCAGACGGCACACCTTGTGCCGCCCAGACCATCGATATGATCGCAAATGGCAGCGAAAACAGAGTGTGTGAGAACATCACCAATTCGCCAAACATTCGCGTTTTGTGAATAACCTTATGAATTAATTCCATACTGTCATCCCACTACCTTGATGTCACGTCGGCCAAGACCGCTTCCAGTGCGGTCAGCATAGCCTCGACATCTTCTTCTGGCATCATAATAGGTGGCTGGAAGGCAAGCACATTACGGCCAACCCCATTTTTTCCAATAATGAATCCCCGGTCCTTCATCTGCTCCAAGACAAGGTCCGTCAGTTCCGCACTCGCCTGCTCATCCGCTCCGCGCAATTCTGCACCTGCCATAAACCCTTTGCCTCGTACATCCGCAATGACCGTATAATTCGCCTGTAAAGCGCGTAACCCTGCAATTAGCTTCCCGCCAACTTGAGCGGAACGTTCTACCAAGCCTTCCTGCTCGATATAATCGAGCACGGCTAAAGCTGTCGCAGAAGATACTGGATTGCCGCCAAACGTTGAGGCTGAAGGCCGATTAAAGCTGGCCGCAATTTGGTCCGTTGTCGCAAATGCGCCGATCGGCACACCGTTTCCAAGTGCTTTGGCCATCGACAGGATATCAGGCACAACACCGTAATGCTCCATCGCAAACATACGGCCTGTGCGGCCAAATCCCGTCTGGATTTCATCAGCAATCAGCAGCACGCCATGCTGCTCCAACAAGGCTTTGACCTCCTTGAAGTACCAGTCGGGAGGTACCATCATGCCGCCGTTTCCTTGGATTGGCTCCACAATCATTGCCGCAAAGGTGTCCCCTTTCGCAGCCAGCAGTTCGCGAAGCGCCTCCACAGAGCGACGTGCCGCGGTATCGATATCGGTATCGGGCTGATAGGGCCGAGGAATGAAGGCTACTCCTGTATCTAAATAATCATCAGAGCGCCACATCGGTATACCGGTCACACCCATCGTCAAAAAAGTTCGCCCGTGCAAACCTTGTTCCAATGCAATAAAATGACGGCGTTTCGTATGAAGGCGGGCGAGCAGCATGGCACCTTCATTTGCTTCCGATCCACTGTTGCAAAAAAAGGTCCGCTTCAGTTCACCTGGTAGCACACCATTGGCCAAGCGCTCAGCCAAATCTACCATAGGCTGTGTCAAGTATATCGTCGTCGTATGCTGCAAAGTTTGAAGCTGTTCGATCGTCTTTGCTGTAATCCGATCATTACAATGGCCACAGGCTACAACCGATACGCCCGCAAAAAAATCGACATAAGATTTGCCCTCGTTGTCGTATAGATACTGCATCTTGCCCCGTACAATTTGCGGCGGCTGCTTGTAAAAATGATGCGTGCACGGATAAAAATACTCTTTTCGCTTCGCAAGCACACCCTCTGGCCCGATATAGGTCTGATCATGAATGACATTTGTCGCACTGTTCACGTTAATCCACCCTTCTATCTCACGATCTCATCTGGCTGGTCCGCAAGAAGCGGCAGACATCGAGGGTCTGCCGCTCGCGCTGCGGAATCTACTGTACATAAATCAGCATTTTGTTTCTGCTTGTGGTCCAGCCAATGGCAGCATGATAACCATCTGCAAACTTATTAAGCCTCTGTCAGCTCCAAATTCAACGCCGTCCCGAATTGTAAAGACCCAAGCGTATAACCGGCGTATACTGGCTTCATCTGTTCAAACAGGTTGCCGCACTGCGACAAATCCGCGGTTGCTTTGCGATACACACGGACAATTTGACGCAATTGTTCAGGCGTATACGTCTTGCCTTCAATGCGGAAGTGATTAGCACCTGCTTCATGCAGCTCCTTCAGCAGCGGCAAATAACAAAGTTCCTTTGCAAGCGCCAAATGGTTGCGACCGCTCCAATCCCGATAGATTGGATTTTCCCCTTTATCAGTCAAAAGAACAAGGTACTGATTATCGACATATTGATTGTTTTCCTGTGCGATCGGCTCCAACGTGGCCGCATTTTCATACAAATCCAGTTCCAAATACATTACGATTGGAGAACCGTGAACGATAACTTCAACTGGCGTCTTGGCGTGCGCCAGCAAATTACTAAGATCATTTAACGGCAGCTCCAAAGATGCATGCACACGCTCCATGTTAAACTGATTACGATACACATCAGCTGACATATGGTTGTATACGTTAACACAGAAGTCGGCAATCATGGGCAGACCAAGATCACGGAATTTGCGCATAGCGCCAATATTAGAAGCTAACAGTCCATCAAGTCCATAGTAATTATGATTAGTACCATTTTTCAGAAAATGATTGTACTGCTCCATATGCATTTCAGTCATCATCCGAGGCATCCCTAACAAAATTTGAGCCGTACCCTTCTCTGCCGTAAGCTGCTCTATTTCCGCACGATTAAACGGTCGATCGGGTTGGAACACATCCCCAGTTAAGTATACGTAGTCTGCCCCTTCTTCAATCGCTACCCGCGCTTGCGCCATGTTATTAACGTGAACGGATAGAGCAGGCTTCGGCCCTGTTCCCTCCGGTTGACGCTGCACAGCACCCAATGTATCACGAACCTGAACAAGTCGTTCCTCTTTCATCTCCCGCTCAGCTGTAGGCGTGCTGAATACTTTACCTGTGCTGTAGAACTTGCCTGTGCCTTCATAGCGAGTATTAATATAATCCAGACCTGGCTTACCAAACGCATAAGCGGTGGAGAAGTCGCGTTTACGGTTCTCATACAACGTATCCGCACCCTCTTGACGATTATAGCCAAGCGGATCTGCAATATAACGATCAATAGCTTCACCATAGCTGTTTATGACCATCGATAAAAATTCAATGTCGCGCATACGTCCCTCTAGCTTAAAGGATGTAATACCAGACTTGATTAGCTCAGGGATATGTTCATACATATACATATCTTTTGCCGCGAGTGGATATTCAGTCGGATAAACATTACCATCCTTTTTCACCCGATAATCCCAGCGGCAAGGCTTCATGCAACGCCCTCTGCTCGCGCTGTTGCCATAAAGCATAGCGCTGTACAAACAGTTTGCCCCGTGTACCGTACACATGTCACCATGAACAAAGTACTCAAATTCCATTCCCGTCTTCGTTTGCAGCAGCTCTGCAGTATGCAAATCCATCTCACGGGATGCCACGATACGGGTCACTCCCATATCACGCATCGCCTCAATCATTTCGAGGTTATGCACATTCATCATCACGGATGAATGAACTGGAATATTATTAAGATTTAATTGCTGAATCAACGGGAACACAGCCAGATCCTGAGAAATAATCGCATCGGGCCCGACTTTGTTCAAAAATTCAAAATATCGTTTTGCTTCCTCTAAGTCTTCTTCATTGAGCAGGTTATTCACCGTAACATACGCACGTTTCCCACGGGCACGTGTCATGTTAATTGCTTCACTTACTTCATCGTAGCTTAAATTGTACCCCTTACGCATCATCCGCATATTTAAAGAGGGTCCCCCAAAATAAACGGCATCACAATTAGCGTCTATAACCGATTTAAAAATTTCAAAAGTTCCAGCAGGAGCCAACAGTTCAATTTCTTTACCGTTAAAATATCTCGCCACAGTCGTTCCTCCTCACCCGCATAAATTTAAAATTGTATATATTTAAATTACAACAAATACCGCCAGGTTTATGTGACATTATTCACATTTTCAGAAAACGAATTGCATATGTGTTACATGTGTATGCGGAACGGCCCGTCTTATAGGATTATCATTCCTGCTGTAAGCACGATAAATAACAAAATAAATAGTGTGTCTGTACCTTGCCACGTCAAATAACGCAACGAAGTCCTCTTGGCATCCAGCACGTATCCGCGTGATTCCATTGCCATTACGAGCTCTTCAGCTCTGCGAAAAGCTCCTACAGTTACCGGTACCAAAAGGGTCACGACCAGTTTGCCTTTTTCCTTTAGTTTTAAATCCTCATAATCAGCGCCACGTGATGCTTGGGCCTTTAGTATCTTGTTGGCTTCCTCAAAAATAGTCGGAATAAACCTTAAGGCAATCGTTATCATCATCGTCCACTGTTGTGGGGATACGCCTATCAGCTTGAGTGGCTTTAGCACCGCTTCTAAGCCCAAATTAAGTTCAATTGGTGTAGTCGTAAACGTAAGTATAGAGGTAAAACAAACTAATAGCAGCATGCGCCACACCGCATACAAGCCGAGGAGAACCCCTTCGCTAGTTACGGTAAAGCTGCCGATGCTTAGCCACACATCACCGTTATGTTCAAATAATACATAAAAAAGAAACATAAAAGCCATCAGCGGCCACAGCGGCTTGGATGCGCGGCCATAACGACGCAGCGGAATACCAGAAGTCATCAAGATGACAAGGGAGAACGCTGTAATAACAGCTAATTCCAAGCTGTAATCCGCACAAATAACGGCAATCAAAAAAAGCACCATAGCCGTCAGCTTAGCTCGTGGATCAAGTTGGTGGACCCATGATTGCGCCGCCACATAGCGGCCCATAACCATTCGTTCATCCATATGCTACTCCCCCTTTTCATCTGACTCTGTCATCCCACGAGGTGATGCCTTGTCTGTTTGCTCCTGCTGACTAGCACTGCTATCGGTAGCATACCGATCAACAGCCTTGCTCGCAGCATCACTATTGTGAATGAGCCAATCCGCCCACCCTTCTATTCCAGAAGGGAGCTCATCCACCACTATGCCCAGTCGCTCTGAAATTTCATGAGCAAGCTTCATTTCATTGGGCACGACAATATCTGCTGCTTGCAGCAAATGTGGAGACCTTATCAAGTCTGCACGTGTCCCTGTGTACGTTACTGCCCCTTGCTGCATTAATATAAACTCATCGGCTGCTGCAAGGACTTCGTCCAGCCGGTGGGTGACCATCACAATCGTTCTGCCCTGCTCCACACATAGCCGTTTTAATAATGCAATCAGTTCTGTGCGGCTTACAGGGTCCAGCGTAGCTGTCGGCTCATCTAACACGATTAATTCGGGGTTAGAGGCCAACACAGTAGCAATGGCAACCTTTCGCATCTGTCCACCACTTAACTCAAATGGACTGCGTGCCATAAACGCCTCGTCAAGTCCGACTGCAAGCAGCGCTTCCACTGCGGCTGCTCGTGCCTGTTGCTCGTCCGCGCCAAACTGGATCGGACCAAACATTAGATCTTTTTCAACTGTCTCTTCAAATAGCTGCTGCTCTGGAAATTGAAACACGAGACCTACACGGCTTCTAAGCGGCTTGAGCCCTTTCACCTTCGCTCCAGCTGCGAAAACAACATCATACACTTGAAGCTTCCCCTTGGTAGGCTGATAAATGCCATTCAAATGCTGAAGCAGCGTTGACTTGCCCGATCCTGTAGCTCCTACAATGGCATAGAACTTCCCCTGCTCCAAGCGCAAGCTTACATCGATCAACGCGAGCGGCTGATGGATACTAGCCTTCGCATATTGATAACTTATTTGTTCACATGTAACGATGGCCATAACGCTCTCATCAACTCCTCCTCATGGTGATGAAGCCCAATGTCCATACCTTTTTCCCTTAATTCCAGTGAAAGCGCCAAGGAAAATGGCGGCTGCAATCGGCATTCCCAAGCAAGATTCCTGTCCTCAAACAATTGAATCGGACTCATATCCGCTGCAATCACTCCGTTTCGGATGACAACAGCACGGTCAGAGGCTAATATTTCTTCCGCATCATGGGTAACAGACAAAATCGTAAGCCCTTGATTCTTATGTAAATGCCGCAGACGCAGCAGCATATCCTGCTTGGAGCGCTCGTCCAGCATGGAAGTGGCCTCGTCCCAGATCATAATCTCTGGGTTCAGCACCAGCAATCCGGCAATAGCAACCCGCTGCTTCTGACCGCCAGAGAGTGAAGCAGGATGACGATTCAGCCATTCGCTAATGCCTAATTGTTCCGCAATCGCATCAATTCGCTGCTTCATGTCCGCACGAGGCACACAGCGATTCTCCATGCCGAAGGCGATGTCGTCGCGCACAGTCGTCGCAATAAACTGATTGTCCGGATTCTGGAACAAATATCCGGTCCGGCGGCGTATATCGCTGACACTCTCCCCGTCAAGCAAGGTGCCGTCTATATGTATCGTACCCGAATCAGGGCTCAGCAACCCATTAACCAACTTCACAAGGGTAGACTTTCCTGAACCGTTAGGCCCAACAATAGATACCCATTGTCCACGCGGGACATGCAGCTTCAAGTCGGAAAATAACGCTTCGCGCTTAGGATATTGAAAGTGTATATTTTCCAATCTAATCATTCTGGTACTGCCCCCTGCCCGCTAAAATGTAGCCAACATGATGAAGGCATCATGCCTCCATATCGGACATGACGCCACCAACAACTATGTTTCACTTCGAAATATAAATACAAAGATCAGTTCTCTGGCACAAATGGTTCAAATATCGATAACTTAGACAAGGAAGCAACAACATATTTAACAGCGATACCGATAAATATTCCGGTCACGACTCCAAGCAGCATTAACGGCGGCAAATAATAAAAGATTTTGGAAGTTTTAAATACAATGACCGCAGCTGTTAATTGACCGATATTGTGAGCAACGCCACCAACCACGCTAATGCCAAGTAAACTAATATGTCCACGACCGATTTTCATTAAGCCGTACATGACAACAAAGCTGAACAACGCGCCTAAAAAAGAGAACAAAAATGCGGAGAAGGTGCCAAGAAGCAATGTCATAAGCAACGTTTTGAGAATGACAAGCGTAAAGGCGTCTCGTCCCTTCAAGAAATATAAACAAGTAAGCACCATAATATTGGCGAGTCCAAGCTTTGCACCAGGTATAATAAGCTGTGTTGGCAGCAACGATTCCAATATCCCAAGTACGACTGCAACCGCACTAAAGATCGCGATAATAACCGCCTTCTTCAGCTTAAGCGAAGTGTCGCTTAACTTAACTGACGACGGCATCGAGGTCACTCTCCTCTCCGCTCTCACTCTTCAGTTCTACCAAGACGCGATGCGGCAAGCATACAATTGTATCGCCAGCCCTTGTGACAAAACCGAAGGACAGACACACTTTGTCCGGACAATCCGCATCAAACATTTCAATGCCACCGTCATGTACTTTCAGCACATTTAGGCCGTGGTCTGTTTTAACTGGAATAAGCTGCTCTTCTTTAGTGATCTTTACCTTTTTAAACAATTTTCCATCAACCGATATTTCGGCATACACATTAGCATTGTGCATATTTTCACTTTGATTTTGAAAAAGCCATTTGGGTACGAAGAAAGCCAAGGCCGCCACTATGACTACTCCAATCAGGATTAAGTCTCCACGTTTCATTCTGGTTGACTCCTTGAGTTAAATATAATTTTAAATATCTATGCCATTATACAACTTAGTCAACAATCGTTCAATGTTAGAGGCAAGGCGTAACTGTGAACAAACACCTGCTGTAATGCGATTTTGGTACTATGCTATGCGTCATTTCCTTTCCAATTTACATGTCTGCTGATATAATGAGGTGCTTGTACAGATGCTAATAGCACACTGATTATGAAATACGGAGGAATAGGCTATGAGACCACATTCGACTTCACGTTTACCATTGCACCGCCTCGGGTCTGTCCTTATTGTGGCTTTATCGATGGCTCTATTATTCAGCGGATGCGGAAGTAGTGCTGATCAAACGTCAGAAAAGGGTGGCACAACGGCGCAGCAAGATGTGAAGACCAAATCATACTTTATATTTGATACTATTGTGACTGTGAAAATATACGATTCGCGCGCAAGTGATCAAGACTTCGAGCATATCAACTCCCTTATGAAAGACATTGAAAGTGAAATGAGCCGAACATTGGAAACGAGTGAGCTGTATAAGCTGAATGCCCAGGCTGGTAAAGGTCCTTTTCAAGTTTCGAAGCCCTTATACCAAGTCATCGAAACATCGCTTGATTATGCAGCACGCACACACGGGCGCTTTGATCCAAGCATCGGTCCACTCGTCAACATGTGGAACATCGGACACGATGATGCCAGAGTGCCGGCCAAGACAGAAATTGAGGCAGGCCTCAAGCTGCTTGACTACAACAAGGTCAAGCTGGACAAAAACAACATGACCATCTCCCTTGAGCCGGATATGGTGCTTGATTTAGGGGGCATTGGCAAAGGCTACGCTGCCGATGTAATTGCCGACTACGTGCGGGATCAAGGCTATAAAAGTGCCATTATCGACCTTGGCGGCAACATATACGCCGTTGGTCAGAAGCCTGGCGGTGTAGACTGGACGATCGGCGTCCAAGATCCGAACGAATCAAGAGGCAACCAGATTGGCCGCATGAAGGTAGCGGACAAAACAATTGTCACATCAGGGGTATACGAGCGCTATTTTGTTAAAGACGGCAAGCATTATCACCACATTTTGGATACAACAACAGGTTATCCTGTCGTAAACAATCTCAATAGCGTGACCATTGTTACCGATCGCTCTACTGATGCAGATGCATTGTCCACATCCGCGTTCTCACTTGGATTACAAGAAGGCATGGCTTTTATTGAGTCCAAAACTGAGGCAGAGGCTATCTTTATTACGACAGACCAGAAAGTGTATTGCTCCTCTGGCATCAAAAAATACTTCGAGCTTACCAACGAGGCTTATCATTTTGCTGAGTTAAAGTAATCGTAAGGAATTACGCAACATGTACCGTTATTCAATTTCTGCCCGCCTACTATCCGAACTGCGCGCATCTTGAAGCGTGCGCCGGATAAGGCGGGTATTTTATTGCCACGCTATAAGTTAAGGAAAGGTCGTGAGTTATGTTTGGACTCCAATTATTAATCGTTATCCTCGCCCTATATTTCGGCTCCCGCCTTGGAGGGATTGGCCTAGGTGTCATCGGCGGCTTGGCGTTAGCCGTGCTGACATTTGGCTTCGGCTTAACGCCAAGCGAGCCGCCAATTGATGTGATGCTGATGATTGCAGCAGTTGTAACGGCTACCGCCATTATGCAAACCGCTGGCGGCATGGATGTTCTCGTCCGCTTAGCCGAACGTGCCTTGCGCCGCAATCCGCAGCATATTACTTTTATGGCGCCCGTCGTAACCTATTTGTTTACGTTGTGCGCCGGTACTGGGCATGTGGCGTATTCGGTCATGCCCGTCATCGCCGAAGTAACGCGTCAGTCTGGCGTGCGGCCAGAGCGCCCGATGTCTATTGCTGTAATCGCATCACAACAGGCGATTACAGCAAGTCCAATCTCGGCAGCGACTGTTGCGCTATTGGCGTTGCTCGCGCCCAAAGGTTATCATTTGCCGGATATCCTTATGGTTAGTATTCCCGCGACACTGATCGGATGCGCACTTGGTGCGCTTGTCATGAGCCGATATGGCAAGCCGCTGGCGGAAGATGAGGAATTTAATCGCCGTGTTAAAGAAGGCAGTGTGCTGCCAATAGGAATGAACGAACGTTCCAACTCCGGCTCCGCCCAAGAACAGTCAACAGCGTCAACAGGAGAGGTGAAACAACGCGGCGCGGCACTCTCCGTCGTCTTGTTCCTGCTAGGTGTGCTCGGCGTTGTCTTCTTTGGTTCCTTCCCAAGCTTGCGACCTAGTTGGACCGATGCCGAAGGCGTATTGCAGACGCTCGGTATGCCGCAAATTGTTGAGATTGTGATGCTGTCAGCCGGTGCGCTCATTTTGCTCGCCACGCGTGCCTCGGCAGCCAAAGTTGTTACAAGCGGCATCTTTACGGCTGGCATGCAGGCCGTTATCAGCATTTTTGGTATCGCATGGATGGGCGACACCTTCTTCCGCGGCAACATGGAAATGATTGATGGGGCGATTAGAGATATCGTCACCGCTGCGCCGTGGATGTTTGCCTTTGCTTTGTTTGTAATGTCAATTCTGCTCAACTCACAAGCAGCAACCGTACGTGGACTCATGCCGCTTGGACTAGCCGTAGGCATACCCGCGCCGGCGTTAATTGCGATGTTCCCATCGGTTAATGGATATTTCTTTATCCCGAACTATCCTACCGTCATTGCCGCTATCAACTTTGACCGTACAGGTACGACGCGAATAGGCCGATACCTGCTCAATCACAGCTTTATGCTGCCAGGCATAGTAGCAACAGTATCAGCGGTCACAATCGGCTTCGGCCTCTCTAGTCTGCTGCTGTAACAGGCATCCAAGAAACAGTTGCCTTATGTACCATTCAAGTCACACACTTGCTTCTAAACCTCTCCCGTCTCATGATGATGAAGTCGATCATTACAGCAATTGGGGGAGGTTTTTTGCACCTATGTTGATGCGTTAACGACTGTCTAGCTCAATGAATATATAGTAATCGCTTTCATTTATCGCTATAATCAGTTTAATATTAATGTAATACCTAGACTTTTTATTTTATAGCTAAGTGAGGAGATATGCCTATGCAAACCCGCACACGCGCCCGTTTTGCTGCTCTGTTGTTAAGCTTTTCATGCCTCTTTTTTTACACCGGCGCTGTCATTCCGGCCAAAGCCGCAAGTACGCACCCCAATACGATATCCGTACTCATCAACAACAAGCACGTTCACCTGAGCACGCCCCCTCTCATGAGCAATGGCTCTGTCCTTGTTCCTTTTCGACCCCTTTTTGAACAACTGGGACTACGTGTACAGTGGGATGACAAAAGCCAGACTGTAACCGGAACGCGGGACAAGCTCGTCATTAAACTTCAAATAGGCAGTAAGCAAGCCCAAGTTAATGGAGCTACCGTCACCTTAACCAGTGCTCCCCAATCCATACGCAATTCAACTTATATTCCCCTTCGTTTTATCGGTGAGGCAACAGGAAATACCGTGAAGTGGGACAAACTCAATCAGCAGGTGCTTATCTCAACTTCTCCCACTACCCCGACAGAGCATCAAACAGAAGAACAACAAATAAAATCGCTATTTACGCAATATATTCAATTCGCAAATGAAAAACATTATGAGCGTCTCATGGGATTAATGGATACAAAAGGCTCCTTGTACCAACTTGGTTCCAGCATTCAAGAGCAGATGAACAAATTTGACTTGGCTACAACCCTCAAGGAAATTCATGTGCTCGATCTACGTGGTAATAGCGCGCTTGTACATACGGTTGAATTAACACACAGCACGAAAGGAGCCTTCAAACCAGACAGCCGCAGCGATAATTTATATACCGTAAATAAAATAGACGGCACATGGAAAATAAGCGAACGTGAAGTTAGCGATCTCGTCTATATCGTACTTGACGATGTGCTGCAATCACGTGTCAGTTTGCCAAATAATGAAGAGAAACAGGTTATGAGTACACTTCAGCAGGTCGTTAAATATGAAAACGAAGAAAATGTAGAGGGTCTGCTTGGCAAGATGAAAATGTCCGCCAACGAGCTGGCGAACCTCAAACAAACGTACGTCAAACGGTTTAATACGTATGACTTGGCTGTAAGTCTTGAACAAGCCAAAGTCATTCATTATAGCGGCAATGAGGTTGCCGTTCATATGGTGCAGACCATTAAAAAGCTCAAAGGAGCCGATTTCGAGAATGTCGAGTCCTCTAGCGTTGTCGTCTTGGAGCAAGGCGCAGACGGACAATGGATGATTGTACGCGTATATCCGCTACGTACCACTCCCCTTGCCTCTACGTAAAGGAGCAACAAGCCGGTGCACCGCTGCTTAAATAGCCCCGCCGCAGTGATGAAGCTGGAGGGACTGTCCCGTCATTGAGACAGGGATCAGTCCTTAATACTTCATCACTTTGCGACAGGGCTTTCTTTTTTATAGCTATTTAATGGTATAGCTATTCAATGGCGCTGTGAGGTGAGCTATTAAGTTGCCGATAACACAGCACCGGTTACGATCCGGTGATAGAAGGTGCCCTGCGCAATAATATGCTCCTCAGGAGGACTTAAATATTGGAATGGCAGGCGCTCAGCCTCTAGCTCTTCCAAACGTTCCACATGCCCTTCCACGTAATCAATCAGCCGATCTTCTGCCGATTGCAGGCGGGACAACACGCCGCCGTAACGAATATCAAGCACTTCCCAGCCAAATGGCTTACATGTGGCCATCCACAGCTTGCGGTGCGCTTTGCGTGTTGCATCGACTAACGAGTGCACAAGCGGAATGGAGCATTCCGCCAAACGGCGCAGCGTTTCCTTATCACCCGCTTGATAGGCGCGGGTAACTTGAATGCCTAGGGTGGCCTTCTCTGACAGTACCGCAGCCAGCTTGGTATACAAGTTAAATACTAGCTTATGATCGCCGTCGGCGTTCGCCTCTGCCGCTGTCATGCGATGCGCCAGCTGCTTATAATGCTCGGGTAACGACGTTTCCAGTTCACCCTCCAAATGCTTGTCAAACAATCCAATCAAGGTGTCCTGCCAAAGCAAAAACTTCGAACTGTTTGAGCTGTGCATGTTGTTCACCGTTACGCCTGGAGTCTCATCCAAATAAGTGAGCTGCCAATAATCATCGAAGCTCTGCCCTGTACATGTACGGAAACGTTCCTTCAATCGATTATCGTCCACATCGCCGGAAGTGTAGCCATGCTCTGCAAACAATTGCAAGCCTAGCAAGGTCGTCATTAGGTTGGTCTCTTGGCCATTATCACCCCATGCCGTTGCGAATACTTCCTTCACGCCTTTGGCCTTGCAGGCGAGCAGCGCCGGGTTCGTATTCTCCCACGTCTTGCCGTAGTTAGGACTTATGCTGCCCCACGTCCAGATCCCTCCTGCAAATACAGGTTCTGAGCCAAGCTGGCGATGCTTATCAATAAAGTCCTCATAGAACGCCTGATCGTTATGGTAGTAATCCCAATATACGAAGCGTACACCTTTTGGAATTTGGGATACAACTTCCGCAGTGAAATCGACTTCCCCATCATAATAATGGCCGCCATCCTTCATCAATAGATGGAAATACATGTCGCTCCACATCATCGGTTCCAAGCCATACTTTTTTGTTAGCTCCAGCACTTTTGCCAAATGCTCATTCATTATATCAAAGCGTTCCCGAAAGCCATTTTTGATCAAATAACGACCTAATCCTAGCCCAAACGCTTCATCCATACCGATATGAATCCGCTTCGAACGTACAGAATCCGATACTGCCTTAAACATTTGCTCGATAAACACATAAGTATCTTCATAATGAGCAAGCAGCACGTCTTCCGTATCCCGTAATTCCAGCATCGAGTCCCATTTCAGCGCTTGCGCCAAGTGCCCTAGTGTCTGAATGCACGGGATAACCTCAATCCCGAATTGTGCTGCGTACTCGTCAATTTCACGTAACTCTGCCGCTGTGTAGCGACCGCGCATGTAGCCGAAGTAAGGACGTTCTTTAATTTCATACGTATCTTCGGTATACAACATAAGTCCAT
Source organism: Paenibacillus taiwanensis DSM 18679 (assembly GCF_000425125.1). GTDB lineage: Bacteria > Bacillota > Bacilli > Paenibacillales > Paenibacillaceae > Paenibacillus_B > Paenibacillus_B taiwanensis. The sequence continues at coordinate 268,751 of NZ_AULE01000023.1, read as the reverse complement.
TTAAGCCCATTAGCGCCATCGAGCGCAATGTCTGCTTGATCATGTGCAAGTTTGGCACAGCATTGCGCGATGCGTCAAACATCGTGCCGTTATAAGTAAACTGAGGCTCTTCCTCAGTAACGCCTTCTGCATCGTTTTGTATTCTTTCCACCAGCAAGCTTAACGCGCGGAAAAAGTGAATGGGCTCCTCATAACGAATCCATCCCTTACCCTGCTCCCACTTCACAAATAGCTTACCTTTGGCTTGTTCCACCTGAACGGTTATGCCCTCTTCACTCTGTTCAAACCCCAGATTCGACTGTAACGTTTGAATGCCTGGCAGCAACGCACTTATGTCACCTGTAACATGTAGTCTCATAGCCGAATTCCTCCCATCAATCACGTTGTAGGCGCTTACAGTATGTCGTACATGTAAATGTGCAAATACTGTTGAGCTGCTACTAGTGTATCATACATTTATCAATAAAAGTGAGCATTAACGTGACAAATGGTGCAAAAAATAATACATAAAATCTTAAAATCAAGATATATTTATTACAAATGTAAAATTAAACATTACAATAACGTTGTCTTTCTCTCGTTATGTCCCATTCTCCATTCACGATACTGAACAAACCTCTACCGTGCCAACATGTAACAAGGGCCGCTCTAATGAACGGCCCCTTTCCTATGGAGTTACAATTATTTGGCTTGCTCCAGTGCTTGCTTCACGGCAGCAAGTACACCTTCTGAAGATTTGGTTGCACCCGTTAATGCCTCTACACCTGCCGTATCCTGCTTCGTCACAATATCAGGAATTGTATTCTCTTTAACTGCTTCAATTAACTGTGCAGTTTCTTCATGTTCTTTCAGTTCAATGCTCTCGATCTTGCCCGCTTTTACCGTTACCGCCACTTTAATGTCGCTCGATGCTCCACGGCCTGTTCCTTCATATGTTCCATCTTTATATTTACCAGCGCCGCCACAACCAGACAACAGCAATGCTGCCGCAAGACCAAGTGCCACCCACGAAGCTGCTTTTTTCATCGTCAATCTCTCCCCTGCATCCATTTAATCACTTACTCGCTATACTCGCTTTATAGTTATACCAGTTCTTATTAGCTAGGTTAGGATTTTACTAACTTTGCTGCGTTTGTGCCTGCAATCTTGCCAAATGTAATAATATCAGCCAGCGCGTTGCCACCAAGACGGTTGCCGCCATGCACGCCGCCCGTTACCTCACCAGCTGCAAATAATCCCTTCATAATCGTGCCATCCTCTTTTAACACCTGTGCATCTGTATTAATTTTGAGACCACCCATCGTATGGTGAACAGCAGGTGTAACTTCGATCGCATAATAAGGACCTTTGTTTAGCTCACGAGGCAAATCAGCACGTTCGAATTGGCTATCTTTACCCGCCTTAACCAGCCCATTGTACTCTTTTACAGACTCGGACATAACTGCTTTATCTACATTAAGTTTTTCAGCCAGCGCCTCTACGCTGTCTGCTTCTGCAACCAAACTCATATTAAAATATTCTTCTGTAGCTTTTAAGCTATCACGCATCCCTTTGTCAAAAAATAAAAAGGCGCGCCCGTCTTTTTGCTCCAAAATCGCTTTGGACACAACATCACGTGTTAACAGCTCATTTACAAATCGTTTACCCTCTTTGTTTAATAAGATGGCCCCGTTGCCACGAACAGCTTCTGTTACCATCACACCTTTATCAGGCACTACGGTCGGGTGTGTTTGTATTTCCGATATATCAACAAGTCCTGCACCAAGCTTGTTAGCCATATCCATCACTTCTCCTGTTGCACCAGGGTGATTGGTAGTGGCAAAACCTTTTAGTTCAGGCTTGTACTTCATGACCATGTCTTGGTTGGCAGAGAATCCGCCTGTTGCCAACACGACAGCTTTTGCGTTAATAGTATATTCCTTGCCCTCTTTATCTTTTGCTTTGACACCCGTTACATTACCGTCTTTATCCGTCACGATCTCTGTCAGTTCATTACGCGTGCGCACGTCAATACCTTTAGCTTTAGCTGTTTTGTCCAATACCGAAGCAATATGCGAACCTACAGCTGCGCCGCCTGTAGGACGGTGTGTCCGATTCACGCTGGCACCCGCCATCCGGCCTACGTCAGACAAATCTGCGCCAAAGCCCTCAAGCCATTCGACGGAACCTTTGGCATTTGTCGTTAAGACTTGAACAAGATCCGGATTGTTCTTATCATATCCGCCCTTCATCGTATCCTCGAAAAATAGTTGCTGGCTATCTTTAATCCCTTTTTCTATTTGCTGCTTGGTGCCCGCTGCATTTAAGCCGCCTGTCGCACGCGTTGTGTTGCCGCCGACCATTGGCATCTTCTCAAGAACGATAACTTTAGCTCCGTCTTCTGTTGCTTTAACCGCAGCCGACAGACCTGCGCCGCCTGCTCCAACTACAACAACATCCGCCGTTTCCCCTTTACTGCCGCAACCAGCTAACATGGACATCACCATCACAGCCGATAATACTGTTGCTACCCACTTCTTCATTAAAATACTCCCTTTCAGCCTAGTTTAGTGCTAACCCTAGCTCTATCTCTACTGTCATTAAGCAAAATTCGTAATTCACATCAAAATGTAATTTTGATAATAGTGAATATTTTCACTTAATAACTTACTTTTATATTATCACGTTAGCGATATCATTCATGTGAAAAAGTTCACTTTTGAAATTTGTAATTCATGACACTACAAATTTGATCTTGTTATTCATGTAATCGTGTTACCACGCCTTTAGGATGTACGCAGATAGTTGTAGCGACACCTGCTCAACTACTATCCATATCTTATCCGCGTCCTTAGCTTCACTCTCCCCTTGACTCAGAAACTGCCTATCCAAACTGCCCATCCTTTTAAAATCCTTTTAAAAGGGTGTCAACAGACTAGCATCTGCCTGAGCTATCGGGAGAGTGAAACAAACGATATTCAAAATAAAAGACCGCCCCAAAAGCATAATTGCTTCAGAGACAGCCTTGATCCGCTGTATACATATAGCTTGATACTAATTAAGATGAGGCTTCACATTCGAAACAGAAGATGCCGCTGAAGCTTGAGGCGCGGCTGTACAATCTGAATCTACATTCTCGACAGATGCAGATGCTCCAACAGATACAGGTTCATACTTTTTCAAATAGACCATGTAATAAATACCTGCCACAAATACGGCACCTCCGACCAGGTTACCAAGCCATACCGGAACGAAATTAGTCATATACTGTCCCCAACTATAGTGGCCTTCGAAGATCGCAGCAGGTATTACAAACATATTGGCCACGACGTGCTGAAATCCAATCGCAACAAACGCCATTGTAGGAAACCATATACCTAGAATCTTTCCGCTAAAGCTTTTGGAACCATAAGCAAGCCATACCGCTAAAGCTACCAGCCAGTTACATCCAATTCCTGATACAAATGCTTGCAGGAAAGTATCATGAAGCTTATGGCCTGCAACGTCAATCGTTTTCTCCAAATATACGCCGCTTCCTGTCAGCCCTACAATATGGCCAAAGAAATAAGCAACAAATAATGCACCCAAAAAATTCGTTATTGTAATCACAACCAGGTTGCGGACAACCTCCATTGTGGAAATACGTCCTTTCATCCGCGCCAACGGCACCGCCATCATGTTGCCGGTCAGCAGTTCACCGCCTGCCAGCAGCACCAGTATTAACCCGACAGGGAACAATGCGGCTCCAATCAAGCTGTTTATGCTTCCCCACTCTGCGGGTGCGCCTGCTGTCACTCGAATATATAATAAATACCCAAGCGCGATAAACGCACCTGCCAAAAAGCCTAACAGGGCCATCACGCTTAAAGGATTACGAGCCTTCACTACACCAGTCTCCACGGTAGCTGCTGCAATTTCTTGCGGCTTCAAATAGCCTGCCATGTTGATTCCTCCTCTATGACTAATCATCTTTTAGGTGTGGGTTTACGAATGGAAATTAGCTAAAATTCTTATATTTCTATAATAGCTAACGTTCCATATAGATAATGTGCAATTTATCACAATCACCTGCGATCTATAGGCATAAACCTTAAAATTTATATACCTGCCACACAACGGAACTTGTCCACGCACGAGATGACTGCTCGTCACATACTCTATATCAACCGTAAAGGACAGTAGATTATCAGTCCCACTTTTAATGAGGAGGGAGTAATATATAAATGCCTAATCATGCCGTCTTTAATACGACATCCACCCAGTTATACGCACTGCTCACTAATACCTACACCAACCCGGCAGTTGAAGAAGATGCTTCAGCGGCTGCTGCCGCTGCGGGAGTTTCCTTTCTGCTGCCAACAGGCAATGTCAGCGTAGGGGGAAGCCAAAACCTGCTGTTGCAAATTACAAATCCATCTGGGAGCGGCAAATCTGTCTATATGAACAACATATCAGGCGGAGCCTCCGCTAGTGCCAGTTTAATTCTATACGCTGGCGGGACCATCACTGGAGGCACAACGCCGAGTGCTATTAACAGCAATCTAGGTAACGGTACAGCTAGTATTGTAACGACTAAACAATTGACAGGTACGCTAGGCGGAACCCCAACGACTCTATACTCTACTTTTGTGACCGCGGGTGTGTACACCTTTTCTTTTGGCGGCAGTATCGTCGTACCACCAAATCAAGTCTTTACCGTATCGTTGGGTGTTGGCTCGTTAACGGGATCGGTTAACCTGAACTGGTGGGAAGTATAATGAGTAACTTTCATGTGTTTAATTCAATCAACAATTCAGTATACTCCTTGGCTACTAACACGATCAGTTCGCCCGCCGCTGTCTCACCGCCGCAATACAGCGCCAGCATTAACGGTAATATGTTCAGCGCGTTTACGACCAACTCTGCCTCACTAGGCGTACTTGGCGGCTCTGTTGTTACATCCCTGCGCATGAACAATGGAAGCTCAACAAAATCGTGTTATATTATCAGTGTTGCTGGTGGTGTAGGGGTTGGGCTAAGCCTGTTGTCGAGCTTGTCAGCCACATATACGATGTATAGAGGTGGTACGCTGTCCTCTCCTTCAGGTGTGTCAACTAATAATGCCAATCTAGGCAGCAGCAACACGAGTATTATGACCGTCACAAGCTCAACTTCAGCTGTTAGCGGAGGAACTGCTATTATATCCATGCCTGTTGTGGGCGGTCCTTTCACGCTTAATTTTAATGGTGCTATTATTGTGCCGCCCTCACAAACGTTATCCCTTAACATGAGTGCCTCACTTTCCGTGCTTGGCGTATTGTCCGTTCAAACGAGTGTGTTCTGGTGGGAAGCGTAACCCCATTTCGACTAAAATAGGAGCGAGACACGAGAGATATGTCCCGTGTCTCGCTCCTATTATTTTGTTACCAATCGGTTTTCTCGTCTTTTATGACCGCTTTGCTACAATACTGCGTGCAATGTGTACGCCTGCTGCTCCTGCCTGTGCTAAGCCGCGAGTAATACCTGCCCCGTCCCCGCCACAGTACAAGCCTTCAATCTCGGATTCAAGTGTATCGTCCAGCTTCGGACGAGCAGAATAAAACTTGGCCTCAACTCCATAGAACAACGTATGCTCAGAGGCTATGCCTGGCGTCACCTTGTCAAGCGCATCCATCATCTCGATCAAGCTTTTCATCGTGTTGTAGGGAAGCACCAGCCCTAAGTCGCCCGGCACTGCTTCGCGAAGTGTAGGCTCTAAAAACCCTTCCCGAATCCGGTTGTCAGTGGAACGGCGGCCTCTTATAATATCGCCATATTTCTGTACAATTACGCCCCCGCTGGAAAGGTCGTTTGCACGTTTACAAATCTCACGTGCATATTCATTAGGCTTGTCGAATGGCTCCGTAAACCGATGAGACACTAGCAGCGCAAAGTTCGTATTGGCCGAACCGAGCTTCGGATCTTTGTAGGAGTGACCATTTGCGCACATAATTCCGCTATGGTTCTCTACTACTACGTGTCCCGAAGGATTGCTGCAAAAGGTGCGGACTCGGGTGCCAACAGACGTGTTATAAATAAATTTCCCTTCATATAAGTGCGTGTTAATTTCCTGCATAACGACGTCAGATGTTTCCACACGTACACCAACATCGACTTGATTGTTATACATTTTCAAGCGGCGCTTCTTCAAAATCTCAGTTAGCCACGCCGAGCCATCTCGACCGGGTACAATAACGACTTGATCCGCCTCGTAAATCTCTCCGCTTTTTAACTCTATACCTTTGATTCTATGTTTACCGTCCTGCTTATGCGTCACAATGTCCGTAACTTCGGCTTTATATATCATCTCAATACGAGGCTTAAGATACTCATAAATGGACTTCAAAATTTCAAGATTTTGTTCTGTCCCTAAATGCCGGACTTGAGCACGCAGCAGCTTCAAGCCAGCCGCATAACCCTGCTGCTCGATCTGCCGCACGGTCCCTGTTGTCGGATCGGTAATCTCTCTTGTCGCCCCGTGCTCCAAATTGATGTTATCCACGTAGCGAATGAGATCCAGCACTTGAGTTGGCGCCAAATAGTCCGTCAGCCAGCCACCAAACTCAGTCGTTACATTAAATTTACCGTCGCTGTAAGCGCCCGCACCACCAAAGCCATTTGTAATGGAGCATGCCGGAACGCAGCCCGCAAAATCTTTCTTGCCTGCTGGCGGAGGACACATCTTAATCTTTTCTTCCAAAATTGGACAACTGCGACGATAAATATCATGACCCTTATCCACCAGAGCAACCCGTAAATGCGGCGCTTTTAAAGTCAATTCGTAACAAGTGAAAATTCCTGCTGGACCTGCTCCAACTACAATAACATCATACTTACTCATAAGTTCCTCCTTGATAACCATTAATCAAGTAATTGCTCACTTGAATATCATTTGCCATAGGCAAAAAAATTCCTGACCGCGATGCGGAAGTGCGATAAAGAACCGCACATCCGATCGTAGTCAGGAATTTACGGTTCCCGGTAGAAACCCCTGAACCTTATCATCAGGGATATACGAACAAGACAATGTTGATTGCATCATACTTATCAGGTTGTTGTAAGCAACAATCACATTGTAATAGACATAAGCGAACGAGTCAATAGATATTTAACTAATTGTTCGTAAATATATAGATATAATTCATGTTTAATTACTAATTTAAATAATACTTAGTTAATTACCGAACATTGCTTCTGACCACCGACCATCTTTCTATATTATGGCTATTCAAGATATCTGTTTCGATTTATGATCAAGTATAGTATTTGTAATTTGAAACGATTAGAAACGGAGTGAATTAAAGTCTATGTCAGCATCCAAGCAAGCACATACAACCGCAGCTTCGCATGATTGCTCTAGCCTTCACATTAAGAAACTGCAAGTGACCAAAGGAAATTCAACTTTGCTTGATCCACTAACACTTCACATAGAGCCCGGCCAGTGTGCCGCTATTCAATGTAATCACGCGATGGGGCAATTGTTAATAGATGTTCTGCTAGGTGTACAGCAACCCTCATCTGGGTCTGCAACGTGGAACAATCAACCACTGGTGTTAAAGAAACAGCTTCAGCCGTTTGTTGGTTGGGTCAGACAACAGGACCCTGTCTACGAACGGCTTAGCTCGCGAGAAGCTCTTTTGTTTTATATGAAATTGTTCGGCTCTTCTAATAAAGATCGTATTAGCCGGATGCTCCACATAGTTGGTCTGCAAGAAAAACAAAATGTGCCCCTTTTCAAATTAACTGCTTCTGAACAGCGACGCTTTCATTTTGCTCGTGCAGCTATTCATGCGCCTCGACTGATTTTAATCGAAGACCCTGAGTTTCAGCTAGATATGGAAAGCTGCTTTATACTGCGTCAATGGCTTGCCGCCCTCATTGAAGAAGGCACTGCTGTGTTGATGACCGTGCCAGCCTTAGAGAGCGCTATGTCGCTCACTTCCTTTATTACCCGTTGGACACCCGCTGGATTCAAGCAAATGGTGCTAGAGCAGGACATTAAGACAGACACTGACACAAGCGATGAAGTAGCGCTTTCCGCTGAACATTCGGAAGAAATGGAATCCTTTGAAAAATTACCAACTTCTTCTTATTCCGATGAGGAGCCATCATCATCAGAAAAAGCTGCACACTTGCACGTCGAGGCACCTCTCACTGAGGTAAATGCCTCGCTTAAGGTCAATGATATGATGAACGAGACGGGCAAGCCTGCTTCTGAGCAATCACAAGAAGAGGCTGAAGATACCAATCAACACGAGGTCAAATACATCCCGCCCATTATGCTGGATAAAATACCTGCACGTATTCAAGACAAAATCGTGCTTATTGATCCGCTTGAAATTAATTTTGTGGAAAGTCAAGATGGGCTGTCGCATCTGCACATCCAACACGAAACCTATCCAAGCTCGATGACATTGCTACAGTTGGAACAAAAATTAAAAGCTTTTGGCTTCTTTCGTTGTCACCGATCTTACTTAGTGAACTTGCAGCGTGTTCGTGAAGTCATTATTTGGTCACGCAACAGCTACAGCCTTGTTTTGGATGATGAGCAGAAAAGCAAAATCCCACTCTCTAAAGGCAAATATGAGGAGATGAAGCTTATACTAGGCATATCGTGATGTGTTCCATTCACCCCTTAAAGAGGCTCCATTCAACCTAATGTATGCGCATTTCATCCGATATTTGATGTGACAGGAGCGTACTCGTCGTACGATGGAAGTGTCAGAAGGGACGGACATTACACCGCTCCGCCAAAATCATATCCAATTACAAAGTGAGGGTGCATACATGGAACACATTATTGAAGTACAAGGGATGACTAAAGCTTTTGAGAATAAGACCGCGCTTCAGCATCTTGATTTTCACGTCAAAAAAGGTGAGATATTCGGCTTCTTAGGTCCGAGTGGATCAGGCAAGACCACTACCGTCAAAATATTAACTGCCCAATTAATGCCCAGTTCCGGTATTGCCAAAGTGTTCGGGGTTGATGTGAAGAAGATGAATGAGCAGGAGCGCGCTCGTCATTTACAACGTATCGGCATATTAACAGACAACAGCACGTTGTACGACCGATTATCCGTGAAAGACAATTTGGAGTTGTATTGCAAGCTGTACGGCGTATCCACTAAACGTGTAGATGAGGCGCTGGAGCAGGTTAATCTCCAGCAGGAGCGCAGCACAACCGTAAAAACATTATCTAAAGGCATGAAGCAGCGTGTCACATTAGCCCGTGCTCTTATCCATCAACCCGATCTGCTGTTTCTCGATGAGCCTACTTCAGCGCTTGATCCCACCAACACTCGTCATATTCATCATTCACTACGTGAACTAAATCGTGCAGGAACAACGATTTTTTTGACGACACATGATATGGAAGAAGCTGAAGCTATATGCGACCGGATCGCCTTCCTTCACCAAGGCAAACTAGCCGCAATGGACACACCACAGCAGCTTCGATTAAATAATTCGGACCATACTGTTACCGTCTCCACAGCAGAAGGTACGTTCCAACTAAAACAAGATGCGGAAGGTGCCAAGCAGATTTATGACTGGATGATTAGCGGCAAAGTGCAATCCATTCATTCCAACGAACCGACGTTAAATGATATTTTTATTTCCTTAACTGGAGGCGTATTAAAATGATGACTTTTTCCATGAGTAGACTTCAAGCTATTATTGGCAAAGAATATAAAGATGCAATGAAAAACACCACCCTGCTGCTGACGGCAGTACTGCCTATCCTCTTCTCTTATATGTTTGGCACAATTGCCGAAGGAGCAACATCGTTAGTGCTAACACTGCCCATTAATATGGCTTTGATGATGACAGGTGCCAGCGTGCAGGCGATTATGATCGCAGAAGAGAAAGAAAAGCATACTCTACGGGTTCTGATGCTGTCCCCGGCAAGACCGATGGAAGTCCTTATGGGCAAAAGTGTCATCGCAGGTATGCTAACCATTCTTGTGTTGATTGCTTCTTTTGTGGTAGGTAAGACGCCTCATGTGCCTATCGCCGGATTACTTTTAACGATTGCACCTACTTTAATTATGTACTTGGCTATGGGCACGATCATTGGATTGTTATCCCGCAGCACGATGGAAACCACATTTGTCAGCATGCCGATTATGGTACTGTTTATGTTCGGCCCGTTATTCGGACCGTCCCTCAAGAGTGAGCTGGTGAATACGCTTGTTAGTTATACACCGTCCGAGCGATTAACGATAGCGATCGACTTGCTTTGGAAAGGTGGCAGTATCGGAGATATACTCGTACATGCCGCTATCATTTGCATCTGGATGATCGCTTCCATCGTGGCGTGTCTCGTTCTGTATCGCAGTAAACGATACGACGCCTAAGGTTATCGCTCGACATAAGCTTACAATATTTCCCGAGCAATAATATCCCCCTAGACCACACTGGCGCAAGCTTGTGATCGCTAGGGGGATTCGCTTTAGTGACTAGCTGAGCGACAGTCGATTTTTAAGACAGTCCGCTGCCTTCGTAGGGCGGAATCGCATCCGCTCATAACGTGCGACCCCATGCTGGTAAAAGGGATCTGCAGACAAAATCGCTTCAAGCTCGTCCTCATCATCCGTGTCAACTACAATGAGACCGCCGCTGCGCGGTTCGAATGGACCAGACATAATAAACTTGTCCGCCGCATAATACGTGTCGAGAAATGCACGGTGCCCATCTAAATATTCATCTACCGCTTCTACAGAACATGTATATGTAATCGTTACCAAAAACATCTGTTCTCTCCCCTTTCTGTTGCTAAATACAACGTCAATCCTACTCTCCCACCGCAAATGACGCAAGCTCCGCCGTATATTCCAACATATTCCTTGACTAAAGGGGTTGGATTTTTGCTTATAATCGTATAAAGTTGTCCATGTTGCATAAATATACTTATTTCGGTATGAGGAGAACGTACTACATGACATCCAACCATGACTCAGCTTCCCTTCAGACGCCGCCTTCGCGACTGTCTGCAAGTGCAGTGCTGTCCTTTTTAATACCTTCGATTTTAGGGCTATTGTTATTCGTAGTCCCCGTTTCGTGGGACGGAGAGGTAACGGTGCCCATTGCTTTTCTCGCCAAATACATTCAGCAAGTGTGTGAAGGGATATTAGCTCCCGCAACAGTTATGCTCATTTCCCTTGCATGGCTTGGCTCACTCATTAATATTGGCATTCGTTCTAGCAGGCTTGCCCACCATCACCTGTGGAGAACGTTGTTTAACGTCACACCATTTTGGTTTGGTGTGCGTACGTTAGGTTTTGTGTTTGCCATTTTAACGTATTGGAAAATAGGGCCTGAATGGATATGGTCCGCTGACACAGGGGGGATGCTGCTCAACAGTTTGCTTCCTGGTCTGTTTGTCGTGTTTATGTTGGCTGGCTTGCTGCTCCCGCTGCTGGTGGACTTCGGCTTGCTGGAATTTGCAGGTATGCTGATGAGTAAAGTGATGCGGCCACTATTTACGCTGCCTGGTCGGTCTTCTATTAACTGTATGGCCTCTTGGCTTGGTGACGGCACAATTGGCGTGATGATGACTAGCAAGCAGTACGAATCCGGTCATTACACGCAGCGCGAAGCTGCGGTCATTGGCACCACCTTTACAGCTGTGTCTATAACGTTTAGCTTTATTGTGTTATCCAATGTACACCTCGGGCATATGTTTCTGCCGTTCTATGCAACTGTTACGTTTGCTGGCATGATCGCAGCTATTATTATGCCGCGTATTCCGCCACTTTCACGCAAGCCTAACACGTATGAGCCTGGAGCAGTAGCCGTAACGGAGGAAATTGTACCGCCAGGCTGGACGTCTTGGCGTTGGGGGCTGCACCAAGCTGCTGCCAAAGCGAAAAGCCATGAAGGGTTCCGTTCTTTCTTCCATAATGGCGGCAAAAACATTCTTGACCTATGGGTTGGCGTCATTCCAGTTGTTATGGCCATAGGAACAACGGCAGTGGCTCTCGCTACGCACACACCGCTGTTTGAATGGCTTGGCAAGCCTTTTCTGCCTATCTTGAATGTGCTGGGTGTACCTGAAGCAGAGGCCGCCGCCCAAACTGTAATGGTTGGCTTTGCGGATATGTTCCTCCCTACTGTGCTGGCCTCCGGTATCGAAAGCGAGCTGACACGGTTTGTTGTTGCTGCTCTATCGGTTACGCAGCTGATATACATGTCCGAAGTAGGCGGGCTGCTGCTTGGCTCCAAGCTTCCCGTTCATATGAAGGACCTGATCCTTATTTTTATTTTACGGACAATGATTACGCTGCCTATTATAGTAGGGATCGCCCATCTGCTATTCTAGCTTCTATTTAATGCCGGTTCACTAAGGGCCTTTATGTACTGCCTCTCGTTTAAGTTATCGTAAAAAGAATGAAATTTAAGAAATATCGTGATTAGCCCTGTCTGCTTTCGGTAACATACCGTTTTATGCAGATATTGGGCTTTTTTCGTTATTGCCTGACTTTACATAACAAGAGTATGGTTACATTCATCAACGAGAACAACTTTAAATCCCCCTATAAATATAAGATTAAAGAGAGGAGTCCACGTATGGCACAATCCCCTTCTTTGACCGTTTCACCTAGCGGCGCTTCGTTACCCGCACCTGCGCCCGCGCCTACGTCGAAGACCGTTTATCGGATTCTCATTGCAATCAGCTTTGTCCATTTGTTTAACGATTCCATTCAAGCCGTTATTACCGCAATCTTCCCCGTCCTGCGAGACTCGATGTCCTTAACATACGTACAGATTGGGTGGATCTCTTTTGCATTAAATGTGACAGCATCTATTATGCAGCCTGTTGTAGGCTTCTTTTCTGACAGAAGGCCAACCCCCTCGCTGCTGCCTATAGGGATGTGCTTTACATTTACAGGCATGCTGCTGCTTGCCTACGCTCCGAACTACGTGATGGTGATGGTTGCAGTTATATTTGTAGGGTTAGGCTCAGCAGCCTTTCATCCAGAGGGTATGCGCGTAGCCCATATGGCTGCTGGCAACCGTAAGGGACTGGCTCAGTCCATCTTTCAAGTTGGCGGTAACACGGGCCAATCGCTTGCTCCGCTAATGACCAAATGGATTTTTATCCCCCTCGGGCAAGTTGGCGCTATTTGGTTTACAGTAGTAGCCGCTGCGGGCATTATTGTCCAGAGCTTTATTGCACGCTGGTATAGCAGCAGCATGAAGCAAGGATATACATTTGCCAAGAAGCTGCCTCGTGGCACGATCGATCCTGCTCAGCGTAAGCGTATATTAGGGGCTACGATCATCTTAGTGACAATCGTGACTATCCGCTCTTGGTATGTGTCAGCAATTAGCACGTATTACAACTTCTATCTGCAATCCGACTACGGGTTAACAAAAGGGGACGCCCAAACCTACATCTTTATATTTATGGCTGCGGGCGCGCTTGGCACCTTGTTCGGCGGTCCTTTAGCCGATCGTTTCGGCAAACGTAACCTCATTGCTGCATCTCTAATTGGCGCTATTCCGTTGGCACTTTGTTTGCCTTATCTCCCACTCTTCTGGGCTGGCGTTGTATTAGCTCTATTAGGATTTATTTTGCTGTCCAGCTTCGCAACAGCCGTTATCTATGCACAAGCGTTGTATCCAAGCAGTATCGGCACCGTCTCTGGCCTCATTACTGGACTTGCTTTTGGAATGGGGGGATTGGGTAGTTTATTGGTTGGTTTCGGAAACGAGTGGACGAGCGAAAGTACCATGATGATTGCAACAAGCTTTCTGCCCTTGCTGGGGTTGCTCACCTTGTTCCTGCCAAATGATCGCACGGTACAATCGTGGACAGATAGCCACCTTGCGACACAAATGAAATAAAAGTGATCCGCTTTACGAAGTCTATAACTGAGTAAACGAACTAGCGATCCTCTTCCCTGTACACTTTTAGTAGGCAGGAAAGAGGATCAGCTTCGTTCTTTTAAATTATTTTAAATTCCCAGGCACAGATTTCATGACACGCCCCGTGTGGATACAAGCTGCTTGGGCAGCAGAACGAATGATTTTCATGCCAAGTCACCTCCTTCATTATTTCATAAACGCTGCTGTAACTGCCTCTTCTTGAAGCCAAATCGTGCGAAGAGTTTTCTTTATTTGACGCTTTTCGTAAGAGCAGGGACGATTGCCAGTACGCATGCGGTACAAGGGACAATGATTTCCCTGACAAGCTGGGCGGAAAAAACAGGCTTGGCATCTCTCATCTTTCTCCTCACCTGATGTGGTCCAAAGCAGCATTTTATCGAAATCAATATGAGCCTGTCCTTCTTCATCCAGATATCCAAGCTGATTGTATTCCTCGTCGATTGCGACTGAACACTTGTACAGTTTGCCGTCTGCCCCCACAATAAGCGAATTTGATTTAGCCGCGTAACATACAGCCCCTCCAGGAACTAACATTTCCGGTACAAAAGAGCTCATCTGAAGTCCTTCATTAATGATCTGCTCATGATAAGACCAGATTCGTTCATCCTTGGTTCGATCATCACATACGGGGAGTTGAAGATCATTTTCTCCTCCCATACATCCGACAGGACGCGGATATATTTTAAATCTATCATCTCCGGCAAACTGTCTGGCGAGTTCAGGAATAAACGCCTCAACGGCTTGCAGCGTGCTATTATCAAAATTAATGCGGATGTGAATATCAAATGGCAGACGAGTCGCCTGTAATGCGATCAAATTGCTCATAATTCGTTCATACGTGCCGCCCCCACCAGCAAGCGGACGACGCTCGTTATGAACGCGCGCGGGTCCGTCAAGTGTAATCATCAACCGATTCACGTTCCACCCTAACAACTGTTCCATCTTCTCTACTGTCAAATAATAACCATTTGTCGCCATATCCGCGCTATACTGCATAACTCCGGCTTCTGCCGTCTCCATAAACGATGTTGACAGCTCTGCAATGACATCCCAAGCTAACAGTGGCTCGCCACCGTGCCAGCTAATGTGCAAATGGTTCAGCGTATTTGCCTTCTGTTGTATATAACGCTTTACGCCCGTTATTACATGATTCTCCATCCGTCCACGGGGGAACGTCTCATAACAATAATGACAGCGAAAACTGCATGCTTCCGTCGCCAGCAGCACCAGATGCATACTATCCGTGCCGTATATGTTTTGATGCAGGTGTGCTGCACCATGCAACTCATCTGTATGTTCCTGCACGAGAAACCCCTGCTCGATCAGATGGTGCACGATGCCCTGTGGAGTGCTTACCGTCGTTAAGCCAGACAACAGATCTCGCACTTGTTGACGTTCCTCCATTGAAAATGATGCGATAGCTCCGCTAAAGCTGTTAAATACAACGAGTCCTCCGTCATCAACTTCCGTAAGGGCGTTAAAACGGGACGACTTCCAGACCGAGGGCGCAGATTGCTGAGATTGTGGCATAGTGACACAAATCCTTTCTCCCATGTAATCCAACATCTCTATATGTATGTATAATTGGCACTCTTATCATGCCTTGCGTAATTAGGTTTGAACAATGATGGTTATCACGTGGTATTTAAAAAAGGTGCCTTTACAAGCCAAAAAGCCGGACTCCTCATCAAGAGGACCGGCCTTTTATTAAGCAATCCGATCGGATCAACTCCACTCTTCTCAAGAAGAACGGCTACTCGTACCTACTAGCTTGCGGTACTGCACATACATCGCGAGACGCCAAGGCATAATCATGCCAAATGCCAAAATAAAAAATATGCTGGCGCTTTGCATCAGTGTTACGTAGGACTCCACCACATCGTGCAGCAATAAGCGTATAACAAGCAAGCTCACAATAACTACGATAAACATGTTAGAACGTGTTAAGTAAATGTCATTCTCGATTCGTTGGAACTTGGATGTCTTTATAAGTGGGTAAGCAAACAAGATGGCCCCTGCAAGAAAGGCGATCCACCCATAAGTCCAAGGAATCCGTGTCGCAGGAACAACAAACATAAGAAAGCCTGTCGCCATGCCAATAGGCGGCATAATAATCTTCATCTGATTGGTTGGTTTATTGGCCGCACGCAAGCGCAGCATAATAACCGTTATGCCCCCGACCAACGATACGAGTATCGACAACAGATGAGAAGATACAGCTATATGCGGCATCTGTGCCACCTCCAGATTGTTATTATTCATCCCTGTATTTCAACCTTCTCCTCCTACTTATGGAGATAATGGAGTAGAAGTTTATCCATACTTGATATTTCTTTATTATAAGTGATCTGGATCACACTTTCCAATCGATGACATACCTGTTGGCCTAATCTGTTCCTATTTGAGTTAGGCTGATCCACCTGGCGGGCGAGTGCGTCGTGTCGCCAGAGCTTCCGTCGGGTCTTCTGGCCAGTAGTGCTTAGGGTATCGACCTTTGAGGTCTTTCTTCACCTCAAAGTACGTACTCCGCCAGAAGCTTGCCAGGTCCTGCGTCACTTGCACCGGTCGTTGAGCCGGTGACAGGAGGTGCAGCGTTAGCGGCACTTTGCCGCCTGCTATGCGCGGCGTCTCTTGCAGCCCAAACAGCTCCTGCAGGCGAACCGCCAGCACGGGCTGTTCGGGCTTGCTGTAATCGATGCCGATGCGGGAGCCGCTCGGCACGACGATGCTGGACGGCGCCACGGCGTCTAGCTGCTGCCGCATCGGCCACGGCAGCAGTCCCTCCAGCAGCGAGGTGAGCTGGAGCTTCTGGAGGTCGCTGCGCTTGCGCATGCCATACAAATGCGGCGCAAGCCATTCATGCAGCGTAGCCAGAAGCGCACCATCTGACGCAGCAGGCCATTCATCAGGACGGTGAAAATGCATAAATTCAAGCCGTGCCTGAAGTTGACGGGCAGATTTGGACCACGGTAATACTTGCAGTCCTTCTGGATGACGGGCTATAGCATCTAGGAGCACAGCAAGCACTTGATCCGCATCTGGCTGCGCATCCGGTCGCTCGCGCAGCACAAGTGCGCCTAGCTTCATCTGTTCCAATGCACGTACCGCCTCGGCTTCTTTATCCCATTCGACAGTAATCGTACGCTTAATAAACGCCTTTAGATGTGCCTCAATGACCTCTAAAGAAATAGGCGCCGCCAATTGAATGCGACTATCCGTTCCCTGATCATCCAACTGCACGGCTACTACATAAGGCGCGTATGCAATCGGATCTTGTGCAGTCGCTTTTCCAAATGCGGCTCCCCTGCCGCTGCTCAACAGATAACGGCCGTCCGCTCTGCGCTCAGCGATGCGATCAGGGAATGCAAGCGCCAGCAGCACCCCACCTTGAATATCCTTACATTTATCGCTCTGTTCGAAAATTTGCGGAAATGTCCGTTCAAGTCTACGAATTTCTTCTTGTACGCGCCATAACGAGCCACTATCGATTTGATCAACTAACACCTTATTCGATGCAGATACATAACTTGTTGCCTCGGAGCCATTGGCTGTATCAGAGTCTCCTTGGGTATTAGCCTGTAATCTACTCGTTCCCCCACCTGAATTATGCCGACTATTAACTGTACTTGTACTCATCTGTCTAATCAGTTTCAATCGTGAACGAATGTCAGCGCCACCGATACGTTCCGCGGGTAAAGTCCCCCCACTGCGTGTAGAGCCCGACCTGACAATATCGCGCTCCTGAAGAAGGGCAGCCCACTCACACGCTTCTCGGCCGTAGCCCATCTCCATGCTGATCAGCACCATGTGAGCTAAACGTGGATGCAAGCCTGTGGACATCATACGCCGACCATGTGCCGACAGTTTTCCTTTATCTGACACCGCGCCTAATTGATCCAAAAGGTGGCGCGCCTGCTGCAAAGCAGCTGATGGCGGTGGGGTTAGCCAGCGCAGCGCCTGGCCATCTGGACTGCCCCATCCCGCCAGTTCAAGCGCAAGCGGAGCCAGATCGGCATCCAGCATTTCTGGCACCCGCTGCTTGGCCAAATGCCCATGTTCCTCCGCTGACCACAATCTGTAGCAAATGCCAGGTCCTAGCCGTCCTGCGCGGCCACGCCGTTGATCTGCTGCATCCTGCGTCACTCGTTCCGTCACTAAACGCGACATTCCTGTTCGCGGCGAAAATCGTGAGACTCGACTATAACCACTGTCGATGACTACACGCACACCCTCAACCGTAAGGCTTGTCTCCGCAATTGATGTCGTCAAGACAACTTTGCGAACGTCGGCGCGGCCCGGAGCGATCGCCGCATCTTGTGCCTCTTGCGGCAACTGCCCGTATAAAGGCAGCACTGTAATGGAATGTTCGGCTCTATTTGCACCACCATATCCCATTTTCGCAAGTTCTCCTGCTGTACGGTGAATTTCACCCGCCCCAGGCAGAAACACCATAATGTCCCCGTCATGCGTATGAAGCGCCCGCTCTACTTGGCGAGCCACGGCGGTCTCTAGCGGCTCTTGGCT
Source organism: Paenibacillus taiwanensis DSM 18679 (assembly GCF_000425125.1). GTDB lineage: Bacteria > Bacillota > Bacilli > Paenibacillales > Paenibacillaceae > Paenibacillus_B > Paenibacillus_B taiwanensis. The sequence continues at coordinate 250,340 of NZ_AULE01000023.1, read as the reverse complement.
CACGCGTGGTATATAATGTGTTTCGACTGGATACGTCCTGCCCTTACTCTGAATGATCGGCACACCGTCCATCAGCGCTGCTACAGGCTCCGCCTCAAGCGTAGCTGACATGACTAATATACGCAGATCCTCTCTTAACACACTCTGTGCCTCCAAAGCTAGTGCCAAGCCGAGATCAGCGTGCAAGTTTCTTTCATGGAATTCGTCAAAAATAAGCAGCCCAATCCCTTCAAGGGACGGATCCGTCTGTAGCATTCGTGTGAGCACGCCTTCAGTCACTACTTCGATTCGTGTAGCTGCACTTACCTTCGTATCCATGCGTACGCGATACCCAACCTGATCGCCTACGCGTTCGCCTAGCGTGGCTGCCATAAATTGCGAAGCGGCTCGAGCGGCCAGCCTGCGCGGCTCAAGCATCACGATGCGCCCGCCATTCAGCCACGGCGCATCTAGCAGCGCAAGCGGCACGCGGGTCGTCTTGCCCGCGCCAGGCTCCGCAACAAGCACGGCCCCCTTGCCGCTTGCCAACGCTTGAACGATAGACGGGCATACCACGTCTATCGGCAGCGCAGCCTGCTGCAAGGGCGCTGCATTAGAGATGCCCTGCTCCCGTCTTCTCCGTTCCATCTCACTCATCTTTGCTCACCTTCCTTCCGTCAGAAGCACATGGGATTGTCGTCCCTGAAGCATATGTAAGCAGCTGCTCGTACTGTCTCACTGCTGTTCACTGCTGATTCACATGCTGATTCACATGATGTTCAGCTCTTACATTTTCTTCGCAGCCTGCTTCCCGTTCCTAATATGTTGGCATTATAACCTGCCATCGCAGACAGGCGCAATCCGAGCCCCGTCCCCCCCACATTAAATAAAGCCGTGCCCCCATCCTATGGAGCACGGCCATTTCGCTTATTGATGACGCTTGAGGAAATCCACAATCGTCTGGTACAAAACTTTCTCATTTTGTTTGCGCACTACACCGTGCCCTTCGTCCTCAAACACTAGATACTCTACGTCACGGCCCTGAGCACGAAGAGCCTCCACAATCTGATCCGACTCTTCCTTCACTACGCGTGGATCATTCGCCCCCTGCACAATCAGCATCGGGTTGGTCATATCATCAAGGTACGTAATCGGGGAATCCTTGATAAAGCGTTCCTTATCCTTCTCCGGATCGCCAAGCCACCGCTCCATGAGCGGCTTCCAAAACTCAGGCACTGATTTTACAAAGGTAAATAAATTACTGACACCTACATAATCAATTGCTGCGCGGAAATAATCGGCATGACGCCCTGCCAGCAGCAGCGTCATATATCCGCCATAGCTTCCGCCAAATACAAACAGCTTCTCGCGGCTTGAGATGCCTTGAGCAAAAAGCCACTCCATCCCTGCCAGGCAGTCCTTGCGTGGTCCTTCACCCCAATCACGTTCTACCAGCTTCACAAAGGAGCTGCCATATCCTGTGCTGCCACGGAAGTTCGGCGCAAAGATATGATAACCCTGAGCGAGCAAATACTGAAACATCGCCCGAAACTGCTTCCGCTCTGCTGCTTGCGGCCCACCGTGCGGCCAAAAGATGGTGTACCCGTTTGCAACAGCTTCTTTGGCACGATACAACAGCGCTTCAATAACTGTGCCGTCGAAAGAGTCATACGTAACGATATCGGGATCGACTAAATCTTCTGCGGTTAAACCTGTCATCACATTATGTGTCAAGGCTGCCCACGCGCCCTCTGCATACCGATAAATATTAGTCGGACAAACGGCTCCGCGTGCCAGTACATAAATATTGCCTGAAGCCGCCACGCTAAGCTGTTCCACAATATCAGTTGGAAGTGACATCGCTACTAATTCGCCGCTGTCATAGCCATAGGCATATAACTTATCAACAACTCCCTTTTCCGTGACCACATACAAGGTACGCGTTTCCTTATGCCACTTCAAGTTCGTCACACTTTCTTTCTCAATGGCGCATACCCGCTCAAATTGCTTGGTCGACAATTGGTATTGTGCTATATAAGCATATTCCTGCTCATAATCCGTCACAAACAACACCGTATCATTATCAACAAAACAAACGTCACCTACTATGTGCACAACATCAGCCGACGGTGTCACACATTGAGGCTCTTCACCCTTACGGCATACGTAAGTGACGCTATATGTATTAGCATAAGACTGTGAGTACGCAATCACTTGCTCGTCAGGGCTAACGCCGGTCAGGAAGGTAGATGTGGCGCTGCCTTCGTGAATTAACTTATCTTCCTTTGTCTCTAAGTTGTAGACTCGGCTATTCATAAACTGAGGGTTGTCTTTGCTTGTGACATAATAAAGTCGCTTCCCGTCCTCTGACATCTGCACATAAAAATATTTATCGTCAGCCGCGCCTTCAATCAGCTTAAGCGCCTGTCCCCCATTCCAGGGCAGTGCATAAATATGATAATTTTCGTCCCCATCACGGTCCAAGGAGGTTAAAATAAAGCGGCCTTCACCGTCCATTTTAATAAAGCTGCTCGTTTGCCCTTCATACGTTAAGGGATAAGGAAAAGGATGCTCTGCATGGAAATCCATCGCCCACAAGTTAAATGTTCCATTCATATTGCTGCTGAAGACAATTCTTGATTCGTCCGCATTCACGGCAAACTGGCGTATGACACTAACCTGAAAATATTGTTCTACTTCTGGCTTCGGAAACTGAATCATACTGTATCCTCCCTTGTCGATATATAGTTTCATATTTATAAAATATATAATTCGATTATGATAAAACTATATTAGCATATCGATTAAAAGTCAATATTACCCTTTTTAATCCGTCACCAGACAAGAAAAAACATCCCGTGAATTAATCTTCACGGGATGTCTCTTGCAAGCGCTCTGTCCAAGTTTCCAGTAACTTCTGAAGCATTAGCTTATATTTAACTCGCTCCTGATCACTCGTAATCCACTCTTCTTCTGGCTCAATCAGCTCCAGAAATTCAATTTCAAACGACTCCTCACCATAGGTGTTCCACTCTTTCTGTAACCCACGATTAACATGGCCGTTCATTTTTAATGTAAAGGACTCTTTATTCCACACCTTCTCCAAATCCATGCTGCTGCCAATGATTTGATACCCTGTCACTTTGTTTCTCACCTGATAAATGCCCATCTTACGATGTGTCTTGGCGTACTCACGGGCAAACTGCTTCAGCTCTTCACGTGTTCTCATCGTAAACAACTCTCCTTTTTCATCTCATTTATTTTAACCAGTACTGGCTTCCATCTTCTTTCCGGTCCAAAAGACCGTAATCAATCATGTATCTGCGCAACGTTACGTAATCATGGAATGCTTCCTTTAAAACGGCGTTAATTTCTTTCTCCGTGTATACACGACCTCGCTCAAAGCGTTCGGCCAAATTACGCAAAATGACGAGCTTTCGCTTCTCCTTTTTCGGAAATGCGGTCAATCTCCCCTCCCATCCATCGGGGAAATACTGATTTAAGAACCCTTCACGCTCCTGCTCCGTGATCACATAACGCTCATCCACCATATTGGCAGTCACGGGCACAGGCACCAACTTAGGCGCAATCGCACTGTGTTCCTCCATCATCTCCGTTAGCGCAAGGAACAGCTTAGCCTGCTTCATCTTCTCACGCATCGTAAAGCGATGATTCCGAATCGTGGAGCTGCTGCCGCCCAACTTCTTGACGATGTCTGCGTCTGAGAGACCGTCATAAAACAGGCTGATCAGTTCCTTTTGCAAATCCGTCAATCCTGTGCGCTTCTTATCCAATTCAATCAAATGGTGAAACATCGATTGATGCTTGTGCTTAATATGACGCTTCATTTGTTTCTCTGCTTCGTAAAATAATCCGGTACTCCCTTCTTCATCCGCATAAATAACACCTCGCTCGTAGCCATCACCACAAATAAGGCAAACGTAGTGATCATCGGATGGATCGTGTACGTATCCTAGCTTCAGCTCCGCAACGGTGGCATTCTGAAATAGATCGGTTATGTCTTTTTTCATCATATGAGCTCCGTTTCAATTTATATTTAGTAAACATATTAATAGATTGTTTGTTAATTTATAAACATTATCTTATTTTGTTTATATTTTGTCAATAAACTTTCTGGAGTTGGGTGCAAAACATAAAAATAACCTGTCCGAAGTCATCCTTCAGACAGGCTGCAGTTAGTGTTCAATGAGTTGAGTCATTGTTATTTACGGGGCTGCTTAAGCTTCACCAGCATGGGCAAGATTAAACCAAGACCGAGCAAAATAAATGGAGTGATCACATTTAAACTGAGTTGGAAATACCATTCGCTCGTGAAAGCCTCCATTTTCGGGAACATCCCCATAATACAAGCAAACGCTGTAAAGAGGAAACACCATAAACCAATAGCAAATCCAATCTTGTTGTTTTTAACAAAACGATATTCCGATGTAAACTTATCGGACAATTTCATCAATGCCATAAAGGCAAGAAATACAAACAAGTACCGCAGCGGCATAACGATGGAATTTAGATCCAGAAGCCAGTTAAACAATGAGTTCATTTCACCAATACCGATAACGGGCACCATAATTAAAATACCTACCAATACCAGCGTTAAAATGTAACCATTCACCGGCGTACCACGATCGTTTATCTTCAGCAGTGATTTCGGAATATGCTTTTCACTGGAGTCCGCTAACAACACTTTTAACGGTGCATCAATGGAGAAGGCCAAGGCTGAAATTTGAGCAAGCGTATTGGCAATCGCATAAATAACCATTAGTGTATTACCTAAACCATAATAATCTCCCAGTATTTGAAATGCATAATATTGGCCATTCATCTTCAAATCGGCAGGGATGTTATTCGAATCAAACATCATTCCCATTGCAAACGAACCTAGCAGCGCGCATATGGCCACCATAATAGCCAATGTAAGCATCCCACGAGGGAATTCTCTGCCTGGATTGCGAGTATCGTTGACATAAGGCGAAATTTTCTCAGCCCCGCCCACCGCAAACACAAGCATGGACAAGGTCGTAAAGTAGGCAAAGTTAAAGTCCGGTATAAAAGACTTGATGGACATATCAGACGTAGCGATCGTTGCGCCCGTCAAAGCAGGAGCTGTCACCGCCATTACGATATATAACAAAGACATCACAAACACGGAAATTCCCGCAACGGTACCTATTTGTTTCAGTGATGTAATACCACGGGATGCAATCCACAAGAAAAAGACAAAGATGATCAATGTCATAAACTGTAGCATAACGGGTGAAATCTCTTTAATTAAGTTCCCACTGCCTGTGAATGCCCATCCTAAAGCAATTAGAATAGCTTGCGGCTTCTGTGCCAAATACGGGACGTGTACGACCCAGTACGTCCACGCGGCCATGTAAGCGATGTTGGGTCCCATCGTTTCTTTAATCCAACTGCTGACGCCGCCCTTACTATCCTTAAATGTAGATCCTAGTTGACCTACCATTAACGTGTATGGAATAAAATACAACGCAATAATAAGAATCCATGAAGTAATAACGGTTAAACCTTGATTGGCATAGTTATTAACAACATTACCGAAGCCCCATACCGAGATGAAAGCCATCAGAGCAATGTTATACCAGCGCAGTTTTTTTTGCATTTCGTTGTCGTTCATGCTGTTAATCTCCCTTTTCCTAAATATAACGGTGAATCTAATCTGGTATGTCCCCGCATGGCCTAAAGTTACCATCATTTTACACAGATCGGTTTGTTCAGGATGTGCAAAAACACACAAAAGAGCCTATGCGTCCATAGGCCCTTCATTAGTATATACAGAATGAGAAACATTTCCTACTGGAAATTGCAGAATAAATTCCATTTATAGATAATTGAAGTGCAGCATGGTCCCCTTCAAACCTATAATCGCATATACTTGACTTCATCTGGAGTAGCAGCTGCACAGGTCAGTCATGTACAATAATCAATTCCTCCTAATTCACAACATACCGTAACCACACCTCTTTGTATAATTCTTTTTTAGTCCATCGGTCAATAAATACAGCCGTCATATTCCCTTATCATGCCTAGTTGACTTTTACATAATCACCCTATATATTTTGATTTACATTTGATCACTCTTTCGACATTAATCGAACCCTTATAAAGGAGCTATTGCCGTGATTCCGATCGCCCCGTCTATCTATGCCCATATATCACCTGTCTTTGAATGGTTTGCCGCGATGTATCGTGTCGTTAATCATGAAATGCTGACCCCGTCCGTGCCAAACGCTGCCGCATTTGCGTCCAAAGAAATGGACCGTTTCGTCAAAGAGGCTAGACAAGCAATCGGTGCGGACGGTTTAAAAAATCTCCAGCTATTTTTTAATCCAGAAAGCTCTATGGGTATTTATTTGCTAACGGATTTCTACAAAAAGGGATTGCTCCACGATATAGAGGCTGTAATCCATGCACTGGAGCAGTGGCCTGCAAAGGAACTGCTGCACGCTTTCCTCCGGTGTGTCAAATGGGAAGACAAGGACATATTGGACGAGACTCCGGAATGGGATGCCTTATCCTTGCTCACTCACATGAAGCAATCCACATTATCAGAGGAAGAGCAATGGAAGGTATATTACTTTGCCCACGATGTAGAAGAAACAAAGCGCAAATTTCTGAGTATTGTCACACACTTTTATGAGACGGTATATGCCACCTTCTCTATGCCTTTTGAGCCAATTCACCAACAAGCTGTACAGCAGCTGCAACATACCTTTGACGAGGAACGAGCGCATAACTTAAATGCCTTGCTTGGCATTGACTTAGATGAGAAAATGAATGTGGAGCAGGAAACGATCTTTATTCCTTCCTATTTCTTTCATACTTCCTCCATGCTGCTTTTGAATGATCATCAGCTGTTATGTATACTTGGAGTGAATCGACAAGATTACTTGCAAGCCAAGCGCAACCAGAGCCAGCAGATCTCTGACATCTTTAAGCTGCTTGCGGATGAGAAACGAATCAAAATTATTCAGTTGCTTAATCAAGCACCACGTTATGGTTATGAATTGGCTAAAGAGATTGAATTAACAAACTCTACAGTCTCGCATCATGTAAATGCTTTAAGTCAAGCGGGTTTGGTAAAAGCTACACGTCATGAGAATCGAGTTATGTATCAGGTGCAGCCTGAGCAGATCGAACGTTTGTTAGAGCAGTTATCCTCACTACTGCTCCCCAATCCACGCGGCGCTTCAAACATTGACAAATAAAGTTAGTTGTAACTATAATAGTTACATTGAGGTGGTTCAACATGAAAATAAGCAGTCGCTTTAGCGTAGCCGTTCATATTTTATGTCTGCTCGCCCTGGAGCGTAATCAGCTCCTAACATCTGATTGGATCGCAGGAAGCGTGAATACGAATCCTGTCGTTATTCGCAGACTGACAGGTAAGCTTAAGCAAGCTGGACTTGTACAAGTCCGTCCTGGTACCGGAGGAGCAACATTACTCAAGGAACCGGATCAGATTACGCTGCTTGATATTTATCGAGCCGTTGAAGTCGTTGAAGAAGGCGAATTGTTCCATATGCACGAGCAGCCAAATCCCGAATGTTTTGTGGGAGCTAATATCCAGTCTGTCCTTGAGGGCATTTTGGTATCTGCACAAGCCGCTATGGAAAGAGTGTTAGCCGAGATTCCACTGAGCGCGCTCGTGGACGATTTTCAAGGGCGAAAGCAGCTCGACGTATAGCGCCTCATCACGGTTAGCTTTTCCGTATCAATGAGGCAGCATCCCCTTCCCAGATGCATAGCTTAAGAAGAGACTGTCCGCAGCATCACTGTGACATGTACCCTTGCCGTAACAGGTTGTATGATTCACCTGCTTACCTGATGGGAACATAAGCACCGCTGCAAGGGCAGTCTCTATGATTTTGTTCATCCGTCTCTACTACCTACTCATACCTACGCATACCCACTGATTTCGACGGGTATCGGATACCTCCGATGGGAGACACCACTTAGCACTTTGCACTTCACATTTCACATTTCACACTTCACACTTCACACTTCTTCTGAGCGAATGGGATAGTGGTGCTAAGGGCTTACATAAAGCAGACAAACAGACAAACACAATCATCCCCATTTAAGCAAAAGCCGCCCCCCAAGTCCAAAACCTAGGGAGCGGCTTCTTTTCGTGATGTTATGCAGCAGCCTGATGCTGCTTATCCTTACGGCGCAGCTTACTCAAGCTCTCGTACACAATTGGTACAATTAATAAGGTCAACAAAGTCGAACTGGTTAAGCCACCAATAACGGTCACACCCAAACCTCGAGAAATGATACCACTGCCTTCAATTCCGATCGCAAGCGGAATTAACGCACCTATCGTAGCAATCGCCGTCATCAGAATTGGTCTCAGACGAGTAACTCCTGCTTCCAGCAAGGCTTCCCGAGTAGACATGCCCTCCTTCTCCTTATGAATAACGCGATCAATTAAGACGATAGCGTTCGTCACAACGATACCAATTAACATAAGCGCCCCGATCATAGCGGAAATACTAATGGTCTCGCCCGCTATCAGCAGCGCAACCAATGCACCGATAATCGTAAATGGCAGGGAGAACAAAATCGCAAACGGCGCTAATCCTCCCCCAAATGTAATGACCAAAATCAAATACACAATAGCAATCGCTGCTGCCATCGCAACACCTAGTTGTGTAAATGATTCCTTAATATCTTGGGTAACACCGCCCATCGATACTTCAATGTTTGCAGGTACATTAATCGCATCCATTTCCTTTTTCACTTCATTGGATACCGTTGTAACACTGCTCGACGTAATGTCACCGCCCACATCTATAACGAGACGGCCATCGCGGCGAGTAACAGTGTCTGATGTTGTGCCCTTTTTCACCTCGACAACATCTTTAATCGCAACTGTTTGACCGAGTCGAGATGTAATCTTCTTGTTCACCAGGTCATCGATGGACGCATATTTCGGCTGTTCCACTTGCAAATAGACGTTTAGCTCCTCACCATCTTTCTCAACAGTCGTTAATACCGGACGTTCCCGCTGCTGACTGAGGCTCATTCCAACTTCCGCTGCTGTCAGCCCGAGTTCACTAAGCTTCTCCTGGTTTACTTCCAGTGTATATTCATCAAACGTTTTAGATAAGCTCGACTTTACATTTTTCAGATCCGCAATCTTTTTCATGCGTGCTTCCAAATCCTGCACCACGGGTTTCATCTCTTCGATCTTATCTCCATATACATACACCTTTAAGGAATTGCTTCCCATGCCACCGGCTCCAAAATCCATCGTTCCCCAGCGGCCTTTCTCTGTATCCGCCTGTAGATCCTTTAGAACTTGAGTTTGTTCTTTTGTAAAATCAGGCGTATCCTTGCTATATTTCACGAAAAACAACGCTTGATTGGTGCTTCCCGGACTGAAAGGATTTTTACCGCCCAATGAATATTGAACAGTCTCAACCCCATTACGCTTACGGAAAAATTGATCGGCTTGTTCTGCAGTTTTGGTGACATCGCTTAAGGTTTGTCCAGGCTCTGGACTGTACGTGGCGATCACCATTTTTTCAGATTGCGAAGGCAAGAAGCTGACCCCAACGTACGGCACTAGCGCAAAGCTGCCAACCAGCAGCAAAACAGCAACAATAGATGTAATAACTTTGTGATTCAGGGACCAATTTAACACCTTTTTATAACTGCGGCTTAACCGACTTGGGTGCTCCTCATGTGCGTGCTGCTTGCTCTTAACTCCTTTTTTAAATAAAGAGTGCGCCATCATCGGAACAATCGTGATGGCTACCAGCAACGAAGCCAGCAGTGCAAATACTATGGTCAACGCAAATGGCAGAAACATTTCACCAATCATCCCTTGAACCAAACCGAGCGGTAAAAATACCGCAATCGTCACGATTGTGGAGGAAAAGATAGGCATAAACATTTCCTTCGTAGCTTCACGCATCAGATCCTTGCCCTTAAGGGGTTCGTTCGGCAGCGACATACGTCGGAATATATTTTCCACAACGACAATCGAATCGTCTACCACACGTCCTATCGCTACGGTCATTGCGCCAAGAGTCATCATATTCAACGTAATATCCATCTGATTAAGCGCCAAAATGGCAATTAACAAGGACAATGGAATCGACACCACTGAAATTAAAGTGGTTCGGAAATTACGTAAAAACAGCAATATAATCAACATGGCAAAGACGGCGCCAAAAATAGCTTTGCTGAGCATCGTATTTACCGATTCTTCAATCGGCTTGCCTTGGTCCATCGTCGAAATCATTTCAAGATCAGGGTACTTATCCTGTAGTTCGCTGACAGCCTGCTTGGCTCCATTCACTACATCAACCGTGTTAGCATCCGCACCTTTAACGATTTGAATGCCGATCGCATCCTTCCCGTTTGTGCGGGAAATCGATTCCGCTTTGCCCACAAGTTCAATCTTGGCTAGTTCACCGAGCTTTACGGTCGGCAGCTTCAGTTCTATAGGCTGTGACTTCTGGCCTGGGGTCACCCCGCCAGAAGCACCTTTTCCTAGTCCCGCTGCTACACCTGCGCCAGGTATCGTCCCCGTCTGACCAGGTGCAGCGCCTTCCGCAGCGCCACTGCCTGCGGAACCTGCCATACCAGACATCCCTTTCGCATTGCCTGCTTGGTCTGCCACACCGCCCATTCCGCCAGCACCCCCCGTAGGGGCTGGACTGTATGGGATTTCAAGTCCTTTGAGATCTTCTATAGTTGTGAACTTCCCATCAATAACAACGGACTGCTCTTTAGAACCAAATGTGTATACACCTAATGGAAACCTTAAATCTGAGCCTTTAATCATAGCTTGTACCGTATCTTGGGACAAACCATACTTGCTTAGCTTCCCTTGGTCAAAGAGGAGTTGCACTTCCTCTGCATGCTGACCCGAAATTTGAACATTAGCTACTCCTTCAATGCCCTCCAGCTTCGGAAGAACATAATCCTGCACTTGCTTGGTTAATACGGCAAGTGATGCTTTATCGTTGGATACACTGTACGTAATAACCGGAAAAGCGTTAAAGCTTAGACGAGATACTTTCGAAGGCTGCACGCCTTCAGGTAACTTTATATCGGAAAGAACTTGTTTTACTTCTTCCTCCGACTTGTCCATATCCGAGCTAAAGCTGTACTCGACCTGAATTTGGGAGGCATTCTGAAACGAGGAAGATCCTACCCGCTTTACCCCACTTAAATTTTGAAGTCGTTGTTCAATCGGCTTTGTTACCTTATCGGTCACTTCTAGCGGGGTTGCCCCCGGATAAATAGTTGTGACAGTGACCACCGGGGTCGTAATGTCAGGCAGCGTCTCCAACTTCATATTCATCCCGGAGTATAGACCTGCAACGGTGACAATAATCGTTAATAACCATACGGCAAACTTATTTTTTAAAGTAAAATTTATAAGGCTGTTCAACCCGATTCTCCTCCTATCTCTATCTGGTTTCCTCTCCGTCTTGACCCGAAAGTCATAACCACTCATAATATAACTGACTAGTCAGTTCAAGTCAAATGACCAGTGAGTTAATGAATGCTTGTCCTGTTAGACGTAATGCATATAGCTATCCCCTTAACTAGGTTACAGTATAATCTGTTGTTGACTCTTGCCACGGAAACAGCATAATGGAAAGTATTGAAGCATATAGGAGCGTAGATATGAAAGAAAAAGAGAAGCTCATTATCGAAACCGCAATGAAGCTTTTTGCCTGTAAGGGGGTTATTTCCACTTCCGTCCAGGAAATTGCGACTGAATGCGGCATATCCAAGGGTGCTTTTTATTTATACTTTGAATCAAAGGAAGCACTGTTGTTAGCCACCTTCCACTATTACTACGACCGGATTCAGAGTCGTGTGTTAGAAATAGAAAATGAAGGACTTAATGAAAGAGATACCTTTATTAAACAAATGCAGTGCCAATTCGAGGAACTCGCGCAGCACAAAGAGTTTATTATTATGCATGCCAGAGAACACGCAATCCCTTTTAATGAGGAAATGGCTGCATTTATACAACAAATGCGATCCGAAGGAATTACTTTCTATACATCACACGTGGTTAAGATGTATGGGGAACGAATTACTGCATATGTTAACGACATTGTGCTGCTGCTTCAAGGGATGCTTAACGCTGTCATGGAGCTTATTATTTTTGACAAGGCGCAGTTGGAACCCGATCGCGTCGCAACCTACATGGTGAATCGGCTGGACGATTTGGTTGAGGGATTAATTCAATCGCAAGAACGTCCGCTGCTCACACATCATGCACTCTCAAATATGATGTGTTCAGCGTTCCCTCAAAGTCCAAAGGACATGCGGCCAATATTGATCCAACAGCTGAAACGCACTCTCGCCAAAGTTATGGATCAGCCAGACTCAAGTCACCTTCAGGTTACGCTTCGTATTCTTTTAGATGAGATGGAAGCCGATGAGCCGCGTCTGCCTCTAATTGAAGGGATGCTGCACAATTTAACAGCTACACCGGAGCTGCACAGTTTGCAAGCCAAGATTGGTGCCTACTATGAGATTAAAGCTTTTTCCGCACCTGCAAGCACAAGCGCTGGCGACCTAAACTAGTTGACTTCGTTTTCTAAGTGACCTTCAAATATGGCAAAGAGGGCAGTTCTCCCTATCGGTGAGCCTGCCCTCTTTATTTCAGATGAACATCCATAAATTTCACTTGATTTCGACCCGACAGCTTTGCTTCGTATAATGCCGCGTCTGACCTCATTATAAGCTGTCCTTGCAGCGAGCTTGAATCTGTATGCGCAGGTACATGTACAGTGGCGACCCCTACACTACAGGTGACATATGCCGAAACATTGGACGCCTGATGGGGAATGGCAAGGTTATTAATCGTTTCACGAACCATACCTCCAAAGCCAACGGCAGCTTTACGGTCCGCCTGTGGCAGTAAGATTGCAAATTCCTCACCACCATAGCGACAAACAATAGCCGTCGTATGCGAAAGCGCATCCCTGACCGCATGTGCAACTGAAGTTAGACATTCATCACCCATCTGGTGCCCATAAGTGTCGTTATACATTTTGAAGAAATCAATATCAAACATAATTAAGGAAAGTGGAATTTGATCATGCATCGAGTGCTGCCATTCTTGCTGAAGCATCTGGTCAAAGTACCTTCTGTTATATACACCTGTTAATCCATCTGTAAATGAGAAGTCTGTCAGCAGCCGATTGGCCATTTGCAGCTTCTCGTTTGCTTCTTTTAATTGACCCTCAGCGATCATCCGCTCCGTCACATCACGAAAGAAAATGGAAATGCCATCGTTAGACGGATAAATACGAATTTCCAACCAATGTTCCTTGGATGTGTCGTACCAGACAAATTCCTCCGCAGCCTTGTTCTTCATTACTAGCTGCGCCATCGTATACCACGCTGTATTTAACAGGTGTGAATTAATCGCCCAGAAATGCTTTCCTCTTACCTTTTCAAACGAGATGCCTACATATTTCTCAGCCTCTTTGTTCATATACGTATACTTCCACTGACGATCTACCGCCAAAAAGGAATCTGTTATACTGCCTAAAATGCGGTTCAAATGCTCTTCTGAATGCTCCAACTTCTCTTGAGAACGAATTAAACGAATATAGAGACGGTTAATTTCATAAAAGAAAATAACTAGTACCGCTGATGCCGAGAATAGTGAGTTCACACGTGCCACGTACCAGCCCAGACTATATCTGGACTCTGCATACAAGGTTAGCGATACATCCAGAAAAAAAGCAAACGTGGATACCATCAGCCATAAATGCAGTACACTTTGGGCACGTGTCTTGTAATACAAATAGACAACTGCCAATAAGTTTACTGCCCACAAGACAGGGCCGATAATTGACCGCGTTAGATGGCTGTAATCGTTATGGACAATCATTTCGGGCAACTGTGATTCGTAACGTATAACAGCAAACACGATCAATCCAATTACGCAAACTGTTCCCGTCACAATCGAACAGCGCAGCCAGAAAGCACGGCGTCCCTCGCACGCAGAGCCCCATCGGTCTATCGTAAACGTGTATAACAGAATCCCTATAGGAAATCCCATATGCCACACAATCCACAGCCAGACCGATGTTTGCTCCTTCCCTACAAACCAGCCTTCTGTCACTATATTCGGAAATGTTAACAGGTGTGGAATGACAACAAGCCCTGTAAACATAAACGATGCAGATAAAATGAGCAGCGGCTTCGAGCCAGAAGTTCGATATTGAATATATAACAAGTACGACGTCATCAAGTCACCAAACAAAATCCAGGCCGTCAACATCGGGATAAAGGATTTAATCTCGTATATCTTCGTATTTGCAGTCGGCATAATGGCAACTGATACGATCAAGATCATGATGGCAAACAGCAGTGCTGCTATCCTCTGTTTACGTGTCGTCGTCAAGTTCACGAGACTCGTTATCGAATCACGCATATGCGACATAGCAAGTACACCCTTCCTTCACATTTGTACCCTAAGTTGTACTAGCCTTGGACCAAAAAGGTTTCGCTCGATGTATGTGCTTAACGTGATCGACGAGAAGATCGTGAAGGTTGGCGTTGAGCCCCTCGCTTGGACGACAATGCACCGTTCGCACTTTGTGTGCCTCTTCCACCTTGCTTGCCCGATCTAGTAGCCGCAGTTGCTCCATGCTCACGCGTAGCAGCAGATCGTGCTGCTGAACCTCTATCCGATTTCTTATTCCGTGATCCTTGACCTTTCGCACCTGCATCAAAGCCTCGCTCCGCCTTACGGCTTTGTTCCGTCGACGTACCAGCGCGGCGTGACTTGTCTTGATCCATCTGCCGTCCGCCCTTGCTCCGTGAAGCAGAACGACCAAACCGCTCTGAAGCCGCGCGATCTGAACGGCGTGAAGAAGCTGCTGCGCGGCCAGTTCTGCTCGCGCCATCACGCTCTGTATGCGCATCAGATGAACGTCTTGACCGCCCTCTGTCAGATTGTGCTGAGCGAGAATCGGACGGCTTGGAGCGTCCTTCTACAATTCGCTCCGCTTTGGCGGATACTCCACTCTGCTGCCAACGCGGAATGGATTGGCCGAGTCCCTTCTCAATCGCACGCAGCAAGCCGCCATCCTTAGCAGCAGCCATCGTGATAGCTACACCTTTGTTGCCCGCGCGGCCCGTACGTCCGATACGATGGACGTAACCTTCCGTGTCGAGCGGCATGTCATAGTTAAATACATGCGTAACACCGTCTACGTCGATACCTCTAGCAGCTACATCTGTTGCAACCAAAATATGAAGCTTGGCATCTCGGAAGTTGCGCATTACCTGCTCACGCTTCGTTTGTGACAAATCTCCATGCAGCTCGTCCGAGACGAAGCCATACTGCTGCAACGCTTCATTCAGTGCCTTGGCACGAATCTTCGTACGACAAAATACAATGGCCAGATAAGGGTTAAGCTCCTTCAGCAAGCCACGCAGCGTAGACTGCTTCGTACGATCTGTCGTTTCCAATACCCACTGCTCAATTCCCTTTACCGTAATACGTTCGCTCTCCACTCTCACATCTTTAGCCGAACGAGTATAGCGGGCAGCCAAAGCACGCACCTCATCCGTTAGCGTCGCGGAAAACAACAACGTCTGACGATTAGCAGGCGTCTGCGCTATCACTTGTTCTACCTCATCAAGGAAGCCCATGTGAAGCATTTGATCAGCCTCATCAAGCACGAGCGTCTGCAAATGGGACAATTCGATCGTGCCGCGGCGCAAATGATCCAGCAATCGTCCAGGGGTAGCAATAACAATCTGCACGTTTCCTTTCAGCTTCCGCATTTGACGCTCTACATCTTGTCCACCGTATACGGCAAGCACCGGAATAGGTGTTTCTTTGGATTTGGCCGCATATGCCGCAGCAAGCTTATTCGCCTCTGCTGTAATCTGGAGCGCCAATTCTCGTGTCGGGGCAACGATCAGCCCCTGCACAGCCTCTGATTGCCGATCCAATCGTTGCAGCATCGGAAGCAGAAAAGCTAGCGTCTTGCCAGTTCCCGTTTTTGCTTGACCAATTACATCCGTGCCTAGCAATACATCGGGAATGGTCTGGCCTTGAATGGCCGTAGGCTGTGTGATACCTTGGATGCTTAAAGCTTGTATCCATTCATCATTAATGCCGCATTTCTTAAACGTAGGTATAGGAGCACCCTTATGCTGTGTCATTTATTTGATCATCCTTTCGCGTTTACGCGCGGTAAAATACATAGTATTAAACGGTATAACAGGAGATATTACACGTTATTACTAAGCGTTAATCATACCATATCTGTATAGGATTATTATCAATTTCTAAGGTGGTCCATTCATGAACCTTCTTTATTAGGTTATATTTTGCTGTTGTTCTTGTGTGACAAAATCTTAAGGTAATTGCCTGTCAAATAAATGGTTTCGTTTAGAATTGTATTTTATGATTATGACAGAGAACATACTGGAATCCATAACAACAATAAAGGGACGTGTCAGCATGAAAAAACTAATTGCACTCGTGTTTGTATTCGCCTTAATGGCAGGCGTATTTATTGCTTTTATTAATTATGCGCCAGAACATAATCCATTTTCCAAAAAAGAAGAATACTACGTTCAGGTCGGAGATAAATACACCGTTGAAAAATCGAAAACCGACAAAGGCGAAGAATATGCCAACTATATGTATACCCTGCCTGGCTTTGATGAGCAAGGCAATAAACGCGACATTACGTTTAATGGTCTGAAAGTGCTGCGTCAGCATGCCTATTTGAAAATTTCACTGCGAGCGGATACCGTTATTTCCTATACAGAGGTGCAGCTTGAAGACATTCCTGATGCGGCTAAAGTAAAAATAAGTAAGTAAACTTTTAGATACCTCAAGAATGGCCTTGACGTGTTAGTTACCACTCTATAAGATGATCTAAATATGTGTTCATTTATTCTCGTATAATCAGCGGAAATAAGGTCCGTAAGTTTCTACCAAACTACCGTAAATAGTTTGACTACGAGGAAGGAGTCAGCAGATGGCCGCCCAAGCAAGGCGGCTGACGCTTTCCATTCTCCTTGCAGTCAAGCTCTAGCAGCGCGCTAGAGTTTTTTTGCTTTTATTAATATTTAAAGGAGATTATTGACCCCATGACTGTCACGAAGCAGCAAGTACAACGCCTCATTTCATCTGCAAGCAAGCAGCAGCCCGCCGATCTGGTCATTAAGAACGGACGGATTATCGATGTGTTTAATCTGGAAGTGACGACAGGTGACATCGCAATTACTGACGGTCGGATCGTCGGAATCGGGTGTTATGAAGGTAAACAAGAAATCGATGCACAAGGCCGTTACATTGCGCCTTCTTTTATAGATACACACGTTCATATCGAATCCTCTATGGTGACGCCACCTGAGTTTGCCCGTGTCGTCTTGCCTCACGGGATAACTACAGTTGTGACAGACCCGCATGAGATCGCTAACGTTAGCGGCACGGATGGCATCCAATACATGCTGGATGCCTCGGAAGGGCTGCCGTTGGACGTTCGAGTTATGCTGCCGTCCTGCGTACCGGCGACACCGTTTGAGAACGCAGGCGCCGTCTTAACCGCCGACAAGCTGCGCCCCTTCTATGCGCATCCGCGCGTACTTGGTCTCGCCGAAGTGATGGACTATCCTTCCGTTCGACAAGGCGCTGAAGATATGACGCAAAAGCTCACGGATGCGTTACAGCATAGCGGCTATTTGGATGGGCACGGCGCGGGCCTTGACGACGATGCCGTGAACGTCTACCGTGCGGCAGGCATTCGCACGGATCACGAGTGCGTCCGCGTCGAGGAGGCGAAATCGCGCCTTCGACGCGGTATGTACGTGATGCTGCGCGAGGGCTCGGTCGCCAAAGACGTGCAGGCACTCGCTCCGGTTGTGACGGCGCATAACGCACGTCGATGCGTATTTTGCACGGATGACAAGCACCTAGACGAATTGATCGCGGAAGGCAGCGTTGACTACAATGTTCGGCTAGCGATTCGATGCGGCATCGCCCCGCTCATCGCTATCCAGATGGCCTCGCTGAATGCGGCCGAGTGCTTCGGCTTTATGTCAAAAGGAGCAGTAGCACCTGGCTATGACGCCGATCTGCTGCTCTTGGATGATCTGGAACAAATCAAGATTCACCAAGTGTACCGATTAGGACAACTGGTCGCACAGGAGGGACAATACGTAGGACCTTCGTTAGACATGATAGCTCCACCTGACAACATGCTGCGTACAGTTCACATCCAGCAGGTCAATGAACAGCACCTTCAATTGCCGTTAGAGGGCAACCATAACTGTCATGTTATAGGCATCTCGCCTAACAGCTTGATTACGCGCCATCTCGTCGAGGAAGTTGATACCGTAGATGGCTGCTTTCAGCCTTCTATCGTAAAGGATCAGCTCAAGATGGCGGTCGTGGAGCGTCATCGTGCTACTAACAACATCGGTCTTGGCATCGTGAAGGGCTTTGCCCTTACTTGCGGGGCTATCGCTTCGACGGTTGCCCATGACTCGCACAACTTGGTCGTCGCGGGCACCAATGACCGTGATATGCTGCTCGCCATAGAGACGCTGCGCCAATCCGGCGGTGGCCTAGCAGTCATTAAAGAGGGACAAGTGCTAGCTGTTCTTGATCTGCCACTTGCGGGCTTAATCTCTACTGCCCGTTATGAAGATGTCCTCGCACAGCTTGAGCAGCTTCATCAGGCGCTTGATCTCGTGAATGCCTCAAAGGCATTCCACCCCTTTGTAACGTTATCGTTTTTGTGCTTGCCCGTCATACCAGAGCTGAAGCTGACCGATATGGGACTGTTTGACTTCCAGTCCTTCTGTCACATTGCTATTACGCAGAAATAACCTAATCCCCTTCCTTCGGTTATCGTGCCGAAGTACCGAAATTGCAAAGACTCCACCCTTGACCATGTGCATACACTGCATTCGTCAGCGGTGGAGTCTTTCTTTTTTAGTTTTGATGTTTAGTTTTGATGCCACAACATTATTGCCACTTCATGCATGACAACCTATTGTCCGACACATAATGTGGATTAGCAATTCATTTGCATTCGCTTAATATGGAGGACTTATGAAAACCATTTTCTCGATATACAAAACCGATTTATCCCGAATCGTTACCAACTGGGCAGCAGCCATTATTATCGGCGGACTTGTCGTTCTACCCTCTCTCTATGCTTGGTTTAATATCAAGGCCTCATGGGACCCTTATGGCAATACAAAAGGGATTCAGATTGCGGTTGCTAACAATGATGCCGGCACTACAATTTTAAACAAACCGATTAACATCGGACGTGAAATTATAGCCTCTCTAAAAGAAAACCACGCCATTGGCTGGATTTTCTTAGATGAGAAGGAAGCTTATCGCGGCGTTCAGCACGGCGACTATTATGCCAGCATTGTCATTCCCAAAGACTTTTCGGCCAGAATCGGAACCGTATTAACCGACAATCCAATCAAGGCTGAAATCGAATACGATGTCAATGAAAAAATAAACGCGATCTCACCTAAAATTACATCCAAAGGGGCATCCAGCATTATTGAACAAGTGAGCTCTAATTTCGTAAAAACCGCAAATCGCACCATTTTTCAAATATTTAACGAGGTTGGTGTGGAACTTAAAAATGAATTGCCCACAATTGAGAAAGTAAGGAGTCTCGTCTTTAAGCTAGAGCAGAACTTTCCGCAAATTGCCCAAGCAGTAGATACTGCCCTGACCGATGTGAGCAAAACGAATGCGATCGTTGCGGAGGCCAAGCAGAGTCTCCCCCTAGTCGCGCAAATTGCTGAAGAAGGGGCCGTATTTGCACAAGGTGTGTCAGAGCTTCTGACATATAGCAACGAGGGCATTGAGGCAATAGCACCTTACATCAAACAGGACATTCGTTCTATCGAACAAACAGCGATCGCGACTCAGGATGTAACCTCCTTATTACAGGATGTCAACGCGAAACCCTCGCTTGTGCTCAACACTTTGGAACGAACGGATACACGACTTCAATCCGCTATCCGTGTGTCATCTGGTATTGCTGATTGGTTCTCTCGCCTTGGTCGCTTGCTCCCAGGGGAGCCTTCGCTTATTACGAATCAGGTGCAAGGATTAACGAATAAGCTGGAACAACAGCAAGCTGTCGTCAAAGAGCTTCAGGATGCCATACAACGCGGCGAAAATGCCTCAGACGAGCTCATTAGCCGTTTGAACAGTGCTGCTGGGAGCACCGCAAATATGAGCCGCCAACTGTATAATCGCTTTGACACAGAAATTGCACCTGAAATTACACAAGGTGTGAAGAAGGCACAACAAACGGTGCAAAATACAAGCAAGCTGCTCCAGCAGGGCATTTCGCGAATGCCAGATGTGAAAAGCATACTGGAGGATGCCTCTAAGGCGCTAGTCATTGGCAATAAGGAAATACAAACGATAAAGAGCAATTTACCTGCTGTTCGCGGAAAAATAAAGGATGTAGCCGATAAAATTCGTGCAATTGAAGCACGTGGCGATTTGAATGAAATTATTGATCTGCTCAAAAACAATTTTGAGAAGGAAAGTGAGTTTTTTGCAGAGCCCGTGCGATTAAAGGAAAATAAGCTTTACCCTATCCCAAACTATGGTTCGGCTATGTCACCGTTCTTTACGACGCTGTCGCTC
Source organism: Paenibacillus taiwanensis DSM 18679 (assembly GCF_000425125.1). Classification (GTDB taxonomy): domain Bacteria; phylum Bacillota; class Bacilli; order Paenibacillales; family Paenibacillaceae; genus Paenibacillus_B; species Paenibacillus_B taiwanensis. Next base: position 229,663 of record NZ_AULE01000023.1, on the reverse strand, counting down.
TGGGTCGGCGCACTGCTGTTGGTCTCGCTGCTCACAGTAGACGTACATGAGGAAAACGCGCCATACAAGGACTACCAGATTTATTTTGGACGCTACCTCACATTTTTGACGATTGCATGGTTCCAATCTTTCTTTGTCACAGTAGGGGATATGTATATCCTTGGTGCTTATGTGCTGCACAAAAGCTGGTTTATCCTGTTCGGACTGCTTATTAGCAGTGTATTTATGTTAATTGTTTACACACTTGTATCCGTGTTTGGCAACGTCGGCAAAGCGTTAGCGATTGTGCTGCTCGTACTTCAGCTAGCCGGCTCAGGGGGGACTTTCCCCATACAGGTAACACCGCCTTTTTTTCAGGCGATCTATCCCTATCTTCCCTTTACATATGCCATTAGTATGATGCGTGAAGCAGTAGGGGGCATATTGTGGGATATCATTCAGCGAGATCTGCTCATGATGGTTATTTATGCCGGTATTTTCCTAGTTATCGGACTAGCTCTAAAAACATCAATTAACCGCAGCAGCGCTGTATTGGTGAAAAAAGCAAAGTCAAGCAAGCTCATTCATTAAACTGGCAATGACTGCATTGGTAACCACTCATTTTGTGCCATTTCATACACGATCACCTTTATTCCGTCTGCTATTCGTTACATCAGGTTAGCTCCATAACAAACAGCAGTTGACACGTGAGTGTCAACAAGAACATAAGCCATCCCAAACTTGAAACGGCTTCCCTTACTGCATGGTAGATTTTATAATCAATTGAAAATCAGCTAAATTTCTATTTTTACCCTCTATATAAGGAGTTGTGACGTTATGACAACCACACCAATGCAAACGTTAGAACGTCGTATAACCAAGCTAGTAGGTTTTTCCGTTACAGCGTCGGCAAATCAAGAATCTCGAAAATGATATTGTCGTAAACATGCGTAAGGATCTTTTAAAAAGACGCCATGAAATCGCACATCAATTGGATTCCCTTGAACAAGTAGCGTGTATCATCGATATTTATTTGCCTTTAGAAGATTAAATGAATGCTAGAGTAGAGCCTCTCCATACATAAAAAACAACCCAACAGAACAACGATACTACTCCGTTGATCCATTGGGTTGTTAGGGTGATACAACAGCAAGCCGTTATATCTCTTCTCTGTGTTTGAACAACTAGACGATCGTAATCTGCTATTTAATACACGACTTGAAGAACCCGTGTAAGTAGAACCGCCACTTCTGCACGCGAAGCATGACGTTGTACATACAACCGATTCCCGCTGCCTGTGAGGACGCCCGCTTCCACTAAAGTAGATACGCTCGCAGCTGCGTAACTATTTACTTGCTTGGCATCCTCAAATGGAGACATAACACTCGGGTTATAGGCCACATCCAGCCTATTGGCCTGCTTGAGTGCACGTGCAGTCATCACTATCATTTCTTCGCGTGATATAGCTTGATTTGGTTTAAATCGTTCTTGACCAACACCTTGTGTAATGCCAAGCGATTTCGCAATAGAAACGGCTTCGTAATAGTACTTATCACTGGCCACGTCCATAAAACCAGACCTGTGCTGGGCAGTCAGCCCCAAAGCACGCACCAGCATTACGATATAATCTGCGCGAGTCACACTACGAGCAGGCGCAAAGCTGTTGCCGTCAACACCTTTCACCACGTTACGCGCGGCAAGGAACTCCACCGCTTCACGAGCCCAGACCATCGACTGGACATCACGGAAGGTGTGATTCACATATGCGATCGCGTATGTTCCTGGCTCCTGTGATAACAACTGCACAGCACCTGACTTGGCATCGTATCGACCATTCGGGATGATGGCTGCTACTCCCGCTTCATTAATATGCCACACTATAATTCCTTGCGTCTTCGCTAATTCAGCCGGCTGCGGCTTGTAAGTTATCCCGATACGTGATGCTTCACTGGCTTTGTTCCAAGATAACAGCTGCTCTCCTTGCTTCGCATAAACGCTGATTACAGGCCGATTACCTACTTGGACAAATAAACTGGACGGGATGGCGGCCGCATCCTCTTTGCGCACAATCAAGGAAATCTGATTGCTGCTGTTAGAAGAAGACCATGTATTCGACGCGAACACAACCTCTGCCATATCGGTCACCAGTAGGAGGCGAGTCTTGAGATTGCCTGCTGCAACAGCAGCTGTTGGCAGCTTCACCTCAAGCTGTACCGCATCTTTTGTCCCCGCCACATCGAATCGGACCCGTCTCACGCCGCCTTCATCAGCGCTAGCTTGGGATAATGCCTCTTCCCACACTTTGCTTGGCAGCTCTATTACGGCATGCCGATTGTTGACATCAACTTGAGCTGTTCCCGTAATACGACCAGCAACCACCTTTACGCCATATGCGGTATCTGAAATATTAGGCTTGTCAGTGTCCGGCTTGCCTGTTTCTGGCCTGCTTGGCTGATTCGGAGTGGAAGTATCACCACCACTTTCTGTCCGTCTCACTACTGTAAGCGTGAAATCAGCATACTTGCTAACGTCACTTAAGCTCGTTACCCGAATGATGGCCTTTCCTTCCTTCATCGCCCTAATAAAGCCCGTTTGAGACACTTCTACAATGTCCTGCATAGCGGATTGGCCGTACACCGACCAGACGACGGATGCATTGGTGGCATTAGCAGGAAGAACTGTTGCCGTCAATTGCAGCCCTTCGCCTTCCTTCAAAGTCGCACTAGAACGGCTTAACATCACGTTCTGCACAGGTACAATTACAGGTCCTGATGGTTCTACCGTGAGCTGCATGTCTGCATACTTAGAGCTATCCACCTGACTTATCACCCGTATCAAAGCCGTGCCGGGCTTAAGTCCCGTAATCAAGCCTTGATCTGTCACTTTAACGATACCTGCTGCATGCGAGCCGTATACCGACCAGACGACACTTTGACTAGCCAAATCTGTTGGTAAAACAACGGCACGTGCCTGCAACGTATCTCCGACTTTCAGCTTAGCAATAGTCGGACTTACTTCTACTCCTTTAATCTCAACCTGCTGTGGACGGTTGACTGTGATCAACGCGTCCGCATACACGGAAGCGACAACACTTTGCGCCCGAACCCATGCCTGACCAAGCTGAAGTGCTGTGACGACACCGTCAGGCGTCACTTGTACGACATCACGTCCAGTTGTCGGGCTTGTCGGCACCGCTTGATAGACGGACCATGTTACTGAACGGTCATAAGTGCCCTCTGGCATTACGGTTGCATTCAGCTTGATCGCTTCCCCTACGGCCATCTCTGCTTGCGTACGATCGATTAAGATTTGTTCCGGCTTACTTTCAGGCTTCGTGAGTACAAATTGATCCACCACGCGACCCGTTTTGGTTTTGGCGACAAACTTTAATTCATCGCCTTCCACTTCAACTGCTGTGTAGATTTGCGTCTTCTCGTCATCCACAACCTTCTGCCAATAACGGTCAAAGATCGCATAGAACTTCGGTCCGGAAGAGCCAGCGATGACATAAGTTGTGCCCTCACCGTTCCCTACGACCTGTTCTCCCTTCATCGGATGACTTCGCATGTACACATGATCATGTCCGTTAAGCACAAGATCCACTTTAAATTCATCCATCACAGGAGCCCATTGTTTCCGAATATGTTCCGTGTCATAAACGCTGCCATATGGCCCGCGATGGAACGTAACGAGCTTCCACTTCTTTTTAGTGGCAGCTAAATCTTGACGCAGCCACTCTTGCTGCGCTTCAAACTCGTATTCACTATTTAAGACTGCAATGTGAACATCTTTATAGTCAAAAGAATAACTGGTACCTTTTAACTTATCGATTCCATTCTGTGGATGGTTAAAGTGAGCCAGGAAATAATCATTTTTATTAGGCCCCGTAACCTCATGATTCCCTACCACAGATACAATCGTGGTTTTTAGCAATTGCTCCTGTGCGTGCTTAAACCACAAATTCCATTCATTTTCTTTATAGCCATCCTCCACAATATCGCCGGTATGTAACAAAAATTGTGCATCTGGGTGATCTGTCATTGCCTTATCTAAAATGTCACCCCACAGCTTAAAACCGGCATCGTCCGTCGCTTGTGAATCTGCAATATACACAAATTTAGTACGCTCATCCCCTAAACCTGCCGTCTTAAAGCTGCCTTCTGCACTATAATTTCCACTTCCATCACCAACTCGATATACATATGTGGTATTTGGCTCCAACCCTTCAGCTACAGCCTTATGCACGCGTACAGTACCAATATCGGTTGTATTAAAAATGTAACTGCTGCCGATTACTTTTTGCACTGAACTGCTAGTAAAGTCCGTAAAGTCTTTCTTCTTGACCAGTTCCACTACAGTATTCGTCGTATTAGGATGGGTGTGCCACGTAAAACCACGCGAACTGGACGCATCCACTCCCATCGATACGCTAATATTATGCGGACTCGCCGTGCCAAACAGCTTGGATACTTTAAATTTGTGGGTACGGCTGTATTGTCCTGCTTTTATCGCACGTATCACGTATTCTTTTACTTCTGCTGTCAGTATAGAAGATTGGACCTGACCACCCGCAGCAGTAACACCTACCAATAGACCATCCACCGTAACAATTGATGCTCCTTCTACCGGCAGTCCTTGCTCATCTCTCACATGGAACACCGTCTCATAACCGTGAGCGATGCCATCCTCTTCCCAAGTCAATTGCAATTGATTTTTAATGGTCGCTTCAACAGGAAGTCCATAAAAAGCGAATAATGTCTCACCCTTGTCCTTTAACTTAAAAGCTCCTGTTTCAAAATGAAGCTTAAAGTGACCTTCCGCTTCTGCTTTTAATTTGAAGCGGATAGCAGCCATAATTTGATCATCCTGTAAGGAAGACGTGTTCAAATCGTTAAAGGTAATTCTCACCATCCCCTTCGCTTCATCCACATCAGCTCTTAGCTGCGCTTCCGTTAACGAGACATGTTTATCTACTTGAACACTATCGACCAATTGTCGATCATAACGATATTCAACATATCCCGATCTGATCTCGGCGGCTTTGATAGCTTTTATATTTACCGTATACGTTTCACCTGCATACACTTCTGGATTGCCGCTGTACACTATTTTGGAAGCCCCTGTATCTACGGTAAACGTCCAGTTTTTCTCTGTCATGTTGCCTGACTCATCCTTTACCCTCACCCTGACGGCGTGAACGCCATCAGCCAACGGCACTGACGGTGTATAATGAATTTGTCCCTTTGGTGGATACAAAGTAGCGTTAACCTGTACACCGTCCACATACATACGTATCGAGTTAGGGTCAATCAACGTCGTGCCTGGATGCTTCACTGCATCATATCCATCATCCTCAGCCACGACCTGGATCTTAGGTGTGTTGGTATGAACAGTGGCGCCGTCCTGAGGCGTAACATCTTTAATAAGAGGCGGATTCATATCATCCTGAACAGGCCCATACAAAGCACGAAGCTGATCAAAATATAGTACCCCCTCATCCTTCTTATTGTTATTTGTCTCCATGTATCGAAAAGGCTGATCGATCCGCAGCGGGAGTGGTCTACCTTTCGGAACGTTTACTTCGACATACTTCCAACCGACCCAATCCACACCGATCGAAGCGTCGATCCAGTCGATGCCGACAGCAGCATCATTACCGTCCCGCAGTTGTGAACGAAGCCAATGCTTCTTGCCATCTCCGTATACCCATGCGCTTATTTTCTCTGGATACCCTGGAATTTCAATCCACTGCGATTTGTCTTTTGCCGCGACATATGCACCAGAGGTACCCAATTGCTCTCTAAAGTCATATTCCAACTTGATTGACTTTTGCCCGAAGCGAACAAAATCTTCGCTGCTTTCCTCAGAAGCGCGCACCCGTTTGAAGCGTGCACCAGATGACTCGTGATAGCGGTCAACCCCGTTTTCAAAATCCTCCAGTATAATAGGCGGAAGTCCTACCTTCACATCCATAGACGCTGTCACCCCTTTATGGCTGACGATGACCCGTCCTTCCTTCTGTGTATCGTTAGTAGCGGTAAACACACCATTGGCATCCACAGTGCCAATAGGCCCCTCCACTTTCCAGTCAAATTGATTTTGGGATGACCGAATAACTTGCCCGTCTCGCAGCGCCGTTACACTTAGCGGTACCTTGCCGCCTGACGTAACCGTACGTACAGCATCTGGTAATCTCAATTCTGTTAACGTATCTACCACTTCCACCTGTCCGCTGCCAGTCAGCGATCCCGCCGCGGCACGGATTTCAGCAGTTCCTGCTACAGTACCGGCTGTAAACCGTCCTTGTGCATCAATGCTCCCCACTGCGGCGTCAACGTTCCAAGTAGGGGACGCTGTCATAGACGTTGGATGACCGGATGCATCAACGCCTGCCGACTTAAACGCGACAGTGGACCCTGTAAGCACGCGCTCAAACGAAGGCTGGACAACCAACTTATGAGCAGGCCCTTCAGGCGCTTTATTTACGAGTAAAATGCCGTTCGCCGTCTTTCGCTCATGTCCATCAGATGGCTGATTTAACACACTTCGTTTTGGCTCACCAGGAAGTCTGGCTACAAAGGTAGATGATCCGCCGCCATCCAAACAAAGCGCATCTTCAGCCCCGGCCTGCTTCATAATGAGCGCCAGGTCATCGTACGAGACTCCTTCACTGAAGCCAGGTGCTCGACCGTCAATTACCATCATCATGATCGAGCCGTCTGCCTTCGTTCCGATGGCAACACGCGGCTGTAAAGTCTTATCAGCATGAGGCTGAACTGTGCCCTGCTTCAGCAAAATGTGAACGCCGCCAATGGCCATTTTGACATTTTTCCAAGCATCCTCCATTTCAAAATGAGCCTCAACCTCATCGCCGCGCTTTAACTTCGCGAGTACATCACGATACTTGCCCGAGGCAGACAATACAACCTGACCATCTGTTAATGAGGTATCACCTTTATCTTTATGTATGTCTGCCACTTTTAATTTTAAGCTGCTCCCGCTCTTCACTTCTCCACTGAGCACGTCCAGCACAACCTCGTCGCCCAGATCATTTGTCAGCGTCGAAGTATGAAAATCACTCGTGTACAGCATAAGCGACTCTGAGTTATCACGCATACGGTTAATGTGCGATATGTTAACGATATCTCCGCCGATCGTAATTGTTCGCTCCAACGTTGGACTCAGATCATAAACCGTTGTACCATCCTCACGTAGCCCAAACGCATACCAATCTGTTTTATATGGAGGACTGACCAAAATGCGACCGCTATCCATAAACAAACCTAGCGGGACACCTGTTGACATGTCGTAAAAGTCCCCGTTAATAGCCGCAACGACGCGGTTGCCAGGCTTATCTGCATCGTTTGCCATTTGCGTAACGCCTGTCATGCCATATACTTTTCCATTGGTCCTTCCAGCTTGTACATCCAGCATCGGATTGGACGGGTCAAATTCAACGTAGTGTACTTTTTCCAAGCCTTGCTTTAATTTCATGTCCTGCCATACATACGTTGCACCTGGCCCAATACTCATCCGGCGTTCATCCAGCACTTGAGCATTCGACGGAGATCCGGTGTCCGCTGCCATAGCCTGACCCATTGGACTGCCTAAAGATGTCAGCAACATGACAATTAATAATAGCGACATGGTGCGCTTTATATGTTTCATGATTCGTTTCACGGCCTCCTACTGTTGTTCAACCTACTATTGGACTAGCGAGCGTTATTCTCGAACCAACGATGATTCCGCCTCGCTGCTTGCGTTGAACCACCCCCTACACCAGTAAAGTATAGAGAGCAGCAGGATCGAAGTAATGAAACAATCTGGCTATTTATTCGTCAATATTGTTCTTCACAAAATCTTATCCTCTATAAACCAATCTTCCTGCGGTATTCCAGCGGAGTCGCATTTTCAACCTGTTTGAATACGCGATTAAAGTATTGCAATGTGGAGTAACCGACCTCATGTGCAACTTCGTATATTTTAAGTTGGGGCTGCATCAGAAGCTGCTTCGCTTTTTGAATGCGCACCTTGTTTACATAATTCACAAGCGTATCACCAGAATAGTGCTTAAACTGTTTGCTAAAATAAGATACGCTCATCCCATAACGCTCACTGATTTGTGTTAACGTAAACTCCTGTTTGTAGTTCTCGTTAATATACAGGCAAGCCATCTTCATAAGAAGCCTCCTGTTCGGTCCGTGAAGCTTGGCGGATTGCTCTAACCAGAGTTCCGCAATTTGTTGGAAATAACATCTGATCCGGGCCTCATCTTCGGAACACTTCAACACAAGCTGCTCGTTCTGGGTCTCTCCTGTTTCTGACGACAGCTCATAAGACTTCAACATCTGATTCCACTTCATTTGCAGCATACGAATATACATCTCACGCACCCCGCCATAGCTATGTTTTAAGCGAAAGATGTGCCGTAACAGCTCCTCTTGCCGCTCTAGCAGCTCATGAGGCTTGATGGCATGCATATCGTGAAATAGCTGCATCATGTATAACACGAGGCGGCGATTGCCCTCTAGCATGCCGCAGCGCTTCTCGGCTCGCCGCAAAGCTTGTGCAAGCTCTTGCGGCTCGAATGGATAGACGAGATAATCAACCGCTCCACTTTGTAAGGCTTGGTGAACATAGTCGTAGCTGCATACGGGACTGAGCAGGATCATTGCCACCGGCAGCTGAGATTGCTCGATATCCTGCATCAGTCGCAGCCCACCGCTTGCTGGCAGCAGCATGTCAGCAAGCACGATGCGGGGCAACACCTGCTCTAAAGTACAAAGAGCCTCCTCCCTACTAGCGACTTCTAACCAGACGTCGTAGCCTTGACTGGCGATCATATCACGTACTTGCGCACGCAGACTGCCGTCGGCTGAAGCAATCATAATACGTGGCATTTTACATCCCCCCTTATTTACGATGTATTTAGACGAAAATAGCTTATCCACTCTGCCATCCATGTTAAAGACCCGATAACCACATCCTGACAACACAAACAACACCTGATTCGTCAACGCCAATTTTGCTTGGCGAGGCCACAGGTGGAAATTTTTCATATGACACCACTACAACAAAGACAATAAACAACCTAAAGCAAACCATTACCCGTGAAGGATTGGCTCTCTTGCGTGCAGGCTTGTCTACATCCGTCATCTGTCAGCCTTCTTTATAGTAGGTGTATAAATACCTTACTTCACAAGTGTCAAGTGGTCGTTATAGGAATGTAAATATTTAGTTAATAAAAAAACCCGATCACAATCACCATACAAAGGGATGGTGTGCATCGGGTTATCATGAAATGGCGCTGCGTTTAGATGACCGCTGGTGCGGAGTCTGAAAATTGGCTGTTGTACAGGTCGGCGTAGAAGCCTTTCTGCTGCATCAGCTCATCATGTGTGCCTTGCTCAATCACGGTTCCTTGATTCATGACCAGAATCAGATCCGCATTACGAATGGTGGACAAACGATGCGCGATTACGAAGCTCGTTCTGCCCTGCATTAATTGATTCATCGCCTTCTGGATATGAACCTCGGTGCGTGTATCCACACTACTTGTCGCTTCATCCAGAATCAAGATTGCAGGGTCAGCTAATATCGCGCGTGCAATCGTCAGCAGTTGCTTTTGCCCTTGTGAAATGTTAGACGCTTCTTCATTCAGCACGGTATCATAACCTTTCGGCAGCGTACGAATAAAGTGATCCGCATGAGCGGCCTTTGCGGCACGTATTATATCGGCTTCCGAAGCGCCCTCACGACCGTAAGCGATATTGTCGCGAATCGTGCCGTTAAACAGCCAGGTGTCTTGTAGAACCATCCCAAACAGGGTGCGTAGATCACTGCGTTTCATATGTGTGATGTCCACATCGTCAATCTTAATTGCACCACCGTTAATTTCATAAAATCGCATTAACAGATTAATTAAGGTCGTCTTACCCGCTCCCGTTGGTCCCACGATCGCAATAGTTTGACCTGGCTTTACATCAACATTCATGTCTTTGATCAGCAGCTCATCTGCCTTGTACCCAAATTGAACATGGTCGAACTCCACTCTGCCCGCGGGACTAGCAATTGCTACAGCAGACTCAGTTTCCGGAACCTCTTCCGTCTCATCCAATATTTCAAATACACGTTCTGCTGAAGCTATCGTTGATTGGATGATGTTAGCGATATTGGCTGTTTGTGCGATGGGCTGTGTAAATTGGCGCGCATATTGGATAAACGCCTGAATATCCCCGATTTCAATCGATTTTTGAGTAACTAGAATACCACCCACAACACAGATAAGCACATAACCGATATTGCCGATAAAATTCATCAACGGCATAATCATACCGGATATAAATTGTGCCCTCCAACCCGATTCATACAGACGATCATTAATTTGACCAAATTGTGCAAGCGATTGATCTTCGTGGCCGAATGCCTTCACGATGTTGTGTCCTGTGTACATTTCTTCCACGTGTCCGTTCAACTCACCAAGCGATTTCTGCTGACCCACAAAGTGTTTCTGTGAACGCGATGCGACCATCTTAATGACGATTGCACTTAGTGGCAGTGTGAGCATGCAGATCAACGTCAGCAGCGGGCTGATCGTCAGCATCATTACAATGACACCGATAATCGTAATAATAGATGTAATAAGCTGTGTCAGGCTCTGCTGTAATGTTGTACTAATATTGTCAACGTCATTGGTGACACGGCTTAAAATTTCACCGTGCGTCCGTGAGTCAAAATATTTAAGCGGCAGTCGGTTTAACTTATTATTTACTTCCTTCCGCATATCATAAACCACATTTTGCGCTACACCAGCCATAATATATTGCTGCACATAACTGAACAAAGCGCTGAACAAATACAAACCAACGAGCAGCAGCAGGATTTGATTAATAAATTCAAAGTCCATTACGGCTGGCAAACCGTTCAGCTTGGCCATCGTAAATTCATACAGCTTCGTAGTCGCCTTCCCCATAATTTTTGGGCTGACGATAGAGAACACCGTACTGCAAATGGCCATAAAGAAAATAACAATCAACTTCGTGCGACTAGGCTTTAAATACCGGAGCAGCCGCTTTAACGTTCCTTTGAAATCTTTAGCCTTATCGCCAGGCATCATCATGCCAGGCCCCATCGGCCCCATGCCGCCATGCTTACCGCCAGACTTTGTTGATTTTTTCAGGTCACTCACGCAATCTCCTCCTCTGACAACTGCGAGGACACGATCTCACGATATACGTCGCTCTTCTCTAGCAGCTCTTTATGCGTACCAACGTCTGCAATCTTGCCTTCCTCCATTACAATAATCCGGTCGGCATCCATAACGGTGCTAACACGCTGCGCAACTAGGATGACGGTCGAATTTACCGTTTCTCCCTTTAAAGCTGCCCGCAGCTTCGCATCCGTCTTGAAATCCAGCGCCGAAAAGCTATCATCAAATATATAAATCTCCGGCTTGCGCACCAAGGCGCGAGCAATAGATAATCGCTGCTTCTGGCCTCCAGAGACATTCGTGCCGCCTTGGGCAATCATAGATTCAAATCCATCCGGCATTTCGTTAATAAAGGCTGTCGCTTGTGCCACATCTGCTGCGTGTCTTATCTCTTCATCGGTAGCATCCTGTTTACCGTACCGGATGTTGTCAGCAATTGTGCCCGAAAACAAGACTGCCTTCTGTGGCACGAGTCCGATCTTCGATCTTAAATAATCATGTGACATCTCCCTGACGTCGATGCCATCCACGAGAATTCGCCCGCTGTCAATGTCGTAGAAGCGCGGAATTAAGTTAAGCATCGTGGACTTGCCCGATCCTGTGCCACCTATAATCGCAGTTGTCTCACCTGGGCGGGCGCTAAATGAAATATTGGACAAGGCAGGATTTTCTGCTCCAGGGTAACTAAACGTAACACGATCAAATTCAACATATCCGTGTTGGCTGGTTGTCTGCTTTCCATTCACTTGGTCCCGAATAACAGGCTCCATGTCCAACACCTCATTAATACGAGTTGCCGAAGCAGAAGCACGCGGAATCATTACAAATATGATCGAGACCATAACGAGGGAAAACATAATTTGGGTCGCATATTGGATAAATGCCATTAAATCGCCTACTTGCATGCTACCTGCGTTAATCCGTTCACTGCCGAACCATATAATAGCAATCGTTGAAAAGTTAAACGCCAACATCATAATCGGCATAAGTGACGCCATAATCCGGTTAACCTTGACTGCTGTCTGCGTTAAATCTGTATTGGCGTCATTAAAGCGCTGCTTCTCATGAGTCGTTCGGTTAAAGGAGCGGATTACACGAATACCGATCAAACCTTCACGCAGCACTAAATTGAGGTGATCCAGCTTTTTTTGCATCGCTTTAAATAAAGGTATGCCTTTGCTCGCTACCGCAAATATCGCCAAAGCCAAAATGGGAATGACGACTGCGAGCACCAATGTAAGCTTTGCGTCCTTGTTAACCGCCATAATGATACCGCCGATACACATCATTGGCGCACTGATCATCATCCGCAATATCATAACGAGCACTTGCTGCACTTGGGTAATATCATTGGTCGTCCTTGTAATTAGCGACGATGTCCCTATTTGATCAAATTCCTGTAAAGAGAAGTGCTGCACATGGTTAAATACTTTGCCACGCATCAACTTACCATACCCCATAGCTACTTTTGCCGACATGTAGCTGCTAATGATGGCACAGATTGTCCCGCCAATAGCTACTGCGAGCATGATGCCCCCAATCTGCCATATATAAGGTACATCTCCTTTTGAAATACCAAAGTTAACGATATCGGACATTAACGTAGGCAAGTACAATTCAGACAGCGATTGTACAAATACAAGCGCCAATATAATTCCAATCGGCAGCCGATACGGCTTTAAATAACGAAACAATTTCATCATGTTTCCTCAACTCCATCTTTACATGTCTCTTTATACTGCTCATGTTCCTTGTTAAGCATGTCGTAATACTCGTATACTTTGTTCAGCAATTCGGCTAGTTGACCGCTATCCTCTTCACCCAAGTATGTAAGGAGGCCGTTCATATGAACAGCAAATTGCTGCTCCCCTTCCTCTGTCAACTTCATGCCTGCTTCCGTTAGCTTTACCCGAACTGCACGTCGATCTTGCTTGTCCATGACTCTTTGAATCAATCCTTTATTTTCCATACCATTTAAAGTCTGTGTAACTGTAGGTGAAGCAACTCGCAGCAAACTGCTAATCTCAGACACTCGCATAGCTGGCTCTCCATCATGTGCCCGACGTTTCAAACAGAACAACACCATCATCTCACTGCGCTTTTTACCAGTATGCATACGTTGATGCCACTCAGCCCTGCTTAATCGCATAAAAGACTGCGCAAGCTTATAAGCTGTCGTCTCTTGATCAAACAACCCATCTCCCCCTTCATCATTTATGTTCACCCATTTATTCAATAGCTTTACTATTTAATAGCTAATCTAATTATTAATCTATTTATTATTTTATTAATATAATTATATATTCGTAAAACTTTTACTGTCAAATTCTTAATCCGGCACGCCCTGACATACATATGGAGAACTTACTCCCCCCGTTACATATACAACGCATGCATCTCGTCTTTATTTGCTTCGTGACTATTTAACTGCTGTTTAATAGATAGCAGGAGCAATCGGCAGATATAAGGCTGTTTTAGCAATAAACTATGACTTTCCTCCCTTTCCCTTCCAGATTAACCCCTGATACAATAGATAAGCCATTCACCAATACTCGGAGGTTATTTATGCGTTATCCTCATCATTTATGGTCAGAAATCAAACATTGGAACCGGAATATTAAGCTGTTCTTTATTTCTAATTTGCTCTATCAATTCGGAAGCGGCATGTTTATGGTGCTGTACAACTTATATATTCAGGCACTTGGATTTAATCAGGCGATGAATGGAACACTTGTCAGCATACAGTCCCTGGCCACCGCCCTGATGTTTATCCCCATCGGCCTCGCAGGGGATCGCATTAGCCGGAAAAACATCCTCATTATCGGCGCCTTATTTACCGGACTTAGCTTTATGGGACGGTCGTATGTCGAAGGTGAACTAGGGCTGCAACTGTTTGCTGTGTGCTCCGGCTTGTTTGCTTCCTTTTATCAAGTGCTTGCCGTGCCTTTCCTTGCTGCCAACATTGACAAGTCACAAAGGCTGCACATTTTCAGCTACCATTTCTCTATGGTGCTTGCTGCACAGGTTATCGGTAGCATAGGAGGCGGCATCTGGGCCGACTGGATGCAAGGCGTTGGCTGGGACAAAGTATCCAGTCTCCAATTGGTACTTATGGTTGGTGGTGCAGTCAGCCTCGCTTCCTTTGTGCCCTTACTGTTCGTAAAAGAAAACAAGCTGGTGCAGCCTGAGCCTTTACTAGTCGAGAAACAACCCTCCCCGTTACCGTCAGGCTTGCGCCAGGATGAGGACTGGAAACGAATCATTCAATTTACATTAGCCCAACTTCTTGTTGGCTTTGGCTCCGGCCTGGTCGTACCCTACTTGAACCTGTACTTTACCGACCGCTTCCACGTCTCGTTAACGGCAGTCGGCCTACTGGTTTCACTTGGGCAAGTAATGACCATTTTTTCGATCCTGATCGGACCATCGTTAGCCAAGCGCGTCGGCCAAGTACGCGCGGTTGTATATTTTCAACTGCTGTCATTGCCTTTTCTGCTCTTGACCGGCTTTACGAACCTGTTCGTCATTGCTTCCGTCAGCTTCTTATTTCGGCAAGCGCTTATGAATGCGGCTAACCCTATTCAATCTACCCTAATGGTTGACCTTGTGTCCGACCGCAGGAGAGGGATCGCTAATTCCTTTACCCAGACTGCCTTTATGTTAGGATGGGCTAGCATGGGTACCGTACAATCGTCTCTCATTACGCATTATGGAAGCTACTGGGGGTATGCCCTGACATTTTGTATAACGGGATTGTTGTATGTGACAGCCGCTGTATGCTTTTACTTCATGTTTCGAGAAGCTCATATGAAACGAACCTCAACTACTGAAGCCTCAACCCCATGAGGCTTTTTCTTTTTTCTATTTTCGATTCAAGCATCTTGTAATTTGATTTATTTGTGTTATTATCCTCATATCAACTAAAAAAGCGCTTTCATTATTGTGGTTTATGGCTAAAAAGATAACCGCTAACACTTTCTAACAACCACTGACCTAACGAACAACTCACCTCACGTTACTCACAAATACGGTAGCTAATATTAACTCAACCGAAGACTCACCATCGACTTTACACACCATTTTACCTGCTACATTTATAAATTCTACACACCTTATCCTACACAGCTAACTTTAAAACATACTTCACAACATGCTTTAAGGAGGTGATGCTGCCTAGCTTTGCTGCGTATAGCTTTATTGAATACGTATTATCCAAAGAGGGGGATACAGTCAGCAGGTTCAGTCCTCATTTCGCCAGCTCCAAGTTCACGCATCAGCTTGAATGGTAGCCTTGTCCATCTTTCACGCTAAAACAAATTTGAATGCGGGAGTGTTAAGAAATGAAAAAAAGCTTGACGTTATTGATGATCGTTGCACTTATGGGAATGCTCACACTAGCAGGATGCAGCGGTTCTAGCAAACCGGCTGACCCACCAAAGGAATCAGGTGGAACTACGACTCCTGAACCAGAGAAAGCAGAGTCGTTTGACGTTGTTATCCGTCACATAAACGTACGTGACACCGCAAAGGCCATGCTAAAACAGCTTGAGGAAGTATCCGCGGCAACAGAGAAGGAAGTACCTGGCTTGAAATTCAAGCTCGATGGTGTTGAAGATACAGTGAACCGCGACGTAAAGCTGAAAGCCGAGATGACCAGCGGTACACAGCCTCCATTATTTAACCTGTTTGGTGGAGATGATACGATCAAATACGCAAAAGCAGGACGTTTACTTGCCCTAAATGATATGTTGACCGAGCTTGGTATCGCGGACGCCTTCTTTAATTTAAGGGAATTCACAGTGGATGGAAAAATATATGGACTTCCCGAATCAGGTTATATTGAGGGGTTCTTTTATAATAAAAAGCTATTCGAAGATGCAGGTGTAACCGTCCCTAAAACCTGGGATGAATTGCTTGCTGTGTGCGAAGCACTTAAAGCAAAAGGCATTACACCAATTGCAATGGGAGATGGTTCTGGCGACGGATGGGTAGCCAACATGCTCGTGAACAGTCTGTTCGTTGGCCTTGGCGGACCTGCACTGCAAGATGGCTTTGCGACAGGCGCAACCAAGTGGACAGATCCTGCTGTTGTGGAAGCTTTAAAACGTGTACAGGATCTGAAAAACAAAGGGTACATCGATCCGAACGTTCTTGGTCTAAAGTATTCTCAAGGTCAAGCCAACTTCTATACAGGCAAAGCGGCGATGCTGTTTGATGGCAGTTGGGCTGCTAATGCCATCACAGGCGACACCTCTACAGTTAAAGATGTATCCGGCTTCTTCCGGCTTCCTGACGTTGGCGGCCCTGGAGACGGTTATATTAACGGCGGCTGGTCCAATGGATTTGGTGTCTCTGCCAACTTAAAGGAAAACGAATTAAAAGCGGTCAAAGCTTTTATTAAAAACTGGTACAATGTGGAGCAGCAAAAACGAAGCCTTATCGAATCAAGTCGTATTCCTGCGATGAAAGGAGTTAGCAACGTGGAAGGGGCAACAGAGCTGGTGAAGTCACTAGGTGAATCTCAAGGCTCCGCCAAAGGTGCGTTCCCTGCATTCGATGCACTTGTACAAAAGAGTGTAAAAGTTACGTTGGAGCAGACGGTACAAGAGCTGCTGGGCGGCAAAATAACACCAGAAAAAGCAGCTGAGCGTATGCAGCAAGCGCAAGAGAAAGCGATCAAGGAAGGGAAATAAGTGATAAGCATTCGTATCGGGAACCAGCCTTCAGCTGTGGTTCCCGCTTCTTACATTCCATCCCGGTTATGGCTCGATGCTCACCGGAACGTAGGAGATGAACGATGAACAAAATACTCCGGAATCGTGTCGCTTATATGGTATTTGTCGTACCGGCTCTCGTGCTCTATATTACTTTTTATTTGATTCCATTATTTAAGTCTCTTCAATATTCGGTGACGAGTTGGGACGGTATTACAGCCCCCGTTTATAATGGGGTTGATAACTTTATCCGTGCATTATCAGACGAGAAATTTTGGGTTGCCTTTAAAAATAATATTTATTTTGTACTGTTTTCCGTCTTTATTCAAGTTCCGATTATTATTGTCGTTTCTATTTTAGTGAGCGGTGTAAAGCGGCTCCTCGATTTCTATAAGTTGACTGTATTTATGCCCAGCATTTTATCAACAGCGTCGATTGCGGTCATCTGGCAGTTTATTTATTCGCCGGATGCGGGATTGCTTAATCAAATTCTTAAGGCAGCAGGGCTGGAAACGTGGACAAGATTGTGGCTGGGGGATGAGAAGACCGCCTTTTTGTCTGTGCTGGTCACGAATGGCTGGCAGTGGACGGGGTTCTACATCGTGCTTGTACTTGCGGGCATATTTGCTATTCCTAAGGAAATATTAGAGGCTGGTGAAATCGACGGCGCTGTAGGCTGGCGCAAGGCTTGGCTATTGACCATTCCACTGATTCGCCCGGTCATCGTAGTGACGATGCTGCTATCTATTACAGGTGCGATGAAGGCGCTTGATATTGTACTCATCATGACCAATGGCGGGCCATTCGGCAGCTCTGAAGTGATGGCTACATACATGTATCAGCAAGCTTATGCACTTGGAGATTTCGGTTACGCAAATGCAATTGCCATTATTATTACGGTGTTTACCGCCATACTGTCTCTTATCTATCATCTCGTAAACAAGAAGACGTCGAAGGAGGCCGAATATTAATGAAGCTCCGTGCCCAAAGTCGTATTCTGTCTCACGTCGTCCTTCTTGTCTATGTCGTTATCGTTGTGTTTCCGTTACTGTTTGTTTTTATTTCTTCCTTCAAAAACAATACGGAAATATTTAACGACCCGTGGGGCCTGCCGTCCAGACTGAGTTGGGACAACTATGCCAATGCGCTATCAAGCTCTCATATAGGTACTTACTTTGTCAACAGTCTCTATATCAGCATCGTATCAACCGTCACGACTATATTGTTATCAACCGCCATCGCCTACGCGGTGACACGAATGAAATTCCCTACGTTAAGCAAGCTCGTTCTGGGCCTGCTGTTGTTGTCCATCTTAATTCCGCCTGCATCATTACTTATACCACTCTATATCATGATTAAAGATTTTGGAATTTATAATACGCCGTTTGCATTAATGATTCCTTATGCCGCATTTGGTATTCCCCTGACTACATTTGTCATTGCTGCCTTCCTAAAATCGATGCCGACTGAACTGGAAGAGGCCGGCATTATGGATGGCTTGTCTACTTACGGCCTGTTGGGACGTATCGTCATCCCGTTAACGATGCCTACGCTAGTTACCGTGTTTATCCTTAACTTTATCGGCAACTGGAACGAATACATTCTGGCCAACTTGTTCCTATCCAATCAGGAACTGCGAACGCTTCCCGTTGCCGTCGTATCATTCGCGGACAAGTTTAATATGAACTACGGGG
Source organism: Paenibacillus taiwanensis DSM 18679 (assembly GCF_000425125.1). GTDB lineage: Bacteria > Bacillota > Bacilli > Paenibacillales > Paenibacillaceae > Paenibacillus_B > Paenibacillus_B taiwanensis. The sequence continues at coordinate 211,067 of NZ_AULE01000023.1, read as the reverse complement.
CGCTGACCGCTGCCATTACGATCAGCGTTGTACCCGTCATTATCATTTACGGCATTTTGCAAAAGCAAATTATCGAAGGGGTGACGGCCGGAAGTGTAAAAGGCTAACCTAACAACGACTATAAGCTGGCACAAATCCGCTCCTACGGGGGCGGATTTTTTTGCTTTTATTAGCATCAACAGGTTGCTCCACAGCAGATTGGGGATACTAAACGTACTTATCTTCATATCATTGTGCAACACATGCCATTTACAAGTGCCGCTGGAAACGATATACTAGTGAACGTTTTGGTTAAAGGAGGTGTACTCATGGCATCCTGGTGGAATTCCCTTGCCAGGCAGTGGAAAAACTGGACTCCCTCGCGAGTATTAGTGACCGGCTTTCTACTGCTAATTCTAATTGGCACTGTGCTGTTAAGACTGCCGATCTCCGTTCACGACGGACATGCTATAGGCTGGGTAGATGCCCTGTTCACGGCAACTTCGGCGATATGTGTCACCGGACTAACCGTAGTAGATACGGCAGCGACGTTTACTATGTTCGGTGAAATCGTCATTATTATACTGGTTCAGATTGGCGGCATCGGATTTATGACGGTTGCTACGTTATTTTACTTAATGCTCGGCAAAAAAATATCACTGCGCGAGCGACTCATCTTACAGCAAGCTATGAACACAGACAGTATGGAAGGAATCGTGCGGATCATTCGCCGCATTATTATATTTGTCGCCGTTATTCAAGCTAGTGCCGCGTTGATTCTGGCTCTGCACTGGCTGCGAGAAATGCCGATCAAAAAGGCGCTCTACTATGGTTTGTTTCATTCTGTGTCATTGTTTAACAATGGGGGCCTAGATTTATTCGGAAATAGCTTCCAAGCTTATGCCGACGATTTTTTGTTTAATGTCGTTGCCTTTTTCCTTATTGTATCAGGTGGATTAGGCTTTATTGTACTAGCTGAACTTTACGAGTTCCCAAGAAAACGAAAGTTTTCGTTGCACTCTAAAGTGGTGTTGTCTATGACAGCTATTTTGATTGTGGTCGGCGCCGTCATGATATTTGTATTTGAATTTACAAATCCAAACACTCTACAGCCGATGTCCTTTTCAGGTAAAATTTATTCATCCGTCTTTCAATCCATTTCGTCTCGTTCATCAGGGACAAGCACGGTTGATATTCAAGGTTTAAGACAGGTTACACAATTTTTTATGGTTATTTTAATGTTCGTCGGGGGTTCCCCGGGCTCGGCTGGAGGCGGCATCAAGACAACTACTTTTGCCATCCTGATCTGCGCCGTTGCAGCTATGCTTCGCGGACGTGAAGATGCGGTACTGTTTCGGACCCGTTTGTCCAAGGATCAAATCGTAAAGGCGCTCACGATAATATTCCTTGCCCTAATGATGGTGCTATCGATCGCAATGCTTTTGGCCGTCACCGAACAAAAACCGTTCTTGGAAATTTTGTTTGATACGACCTCGGCGGTCGCGACCGTAGGCCTATCAATGGGCTTAACAGCAGAGTTGTCCGTATTCGGTAAGCTGGTGTTCTGTGCCGCTATGTTTATCGGCAGATTAGGACCGCTAACCCTTGCTTATGCATTAAATAGACGCAAGCCACAGTCGCTGTACCGTTATCCGGAAGGAAAAATTATGATAGGGTAGACACTATTAAATAGGGGCAGCATTCTTTGCCCCTATTTATCCAATCTAATGATATATGACAAACGAAGCGGACAAGCTTTGACGCTGCTTCGGTGTTTACGTGCAAATAAATCAACGATCAGTCTTTTTCATGTTTATTTTTACAAGTAATTTCATACACGACATACACCTTTTTCACCTTTTTTACACACTTCTTATGATCCTTTTGTTTGCACTTCTTTTTGTCATCCTTTTTTTTGCACTTGTCTTCCTTCTTCTTTTTCTTCTTGCACGGATCATGTTTGTGCTCTTTGCATTTGTCCTTTTTCTTCTTGCACGGATCGTACTTCTCTTCTTTATGCTTGCATTTATCCTCTTCCTCTTCATCCTCATAGCAGTCGTGGTGCTTGTCCTCACAGGCAGGATGATGTTTTGGTTTGCAAGGATCATATTTATGACTGTGACAGCCGCAATAATAGAATCTCGACATCGCTCTCACCTCCAATAAGGTCTACTACATCATATGTAAATTGGTGAGCGCCTGCCTCTAACAAAGCTACTAGTAGATTCGTATATTTCCATCCATTTTGATAGCAAGCACAAATAGAACTGCGCTGCACTTTACGCATGAATAGGATACAATATAAATAGTTCGTGCTTTACCCTATCCGCAAACGTTTAGACAATAAACTATATGAGGAGGCAGCAGCGATGTCCAAGAAATCAAGAGGTTTAGTGCTTGTATACACAGGGGATGGAAAAGGCAAGACCACAGCAGCCGTAGGTTTAAGCGTCCGTGCAGTCGGCAGAGGCTTTAAAGTGTTAATGTTACAATTCATTAAGAGTCCTGATCGAACGTACGGAGAGCAGATTGCGTTGGAAAAAATCGGCGTAGAGGTGCGTCAATTAGGTATTGGCTTTACGTGGTTAAAAACACCAGAGGAGCATCGGGAATCGTTGGCCAAGGCTTGGTCGATCGCCAAGCAGGAAATTGCATCGGGTCAATATGACTTTATCATTTTGGATGAGTTAAACAACGCACTTGCTATCGATACTTTCCCTATTGATGATGTACTTCCATTGTCTGAGGTGATAGACGTTATTCAGCAGCGCCCAGAAAAACTAAATTTAATTATTACAGGTCGTTCTGCCTCACCGGCCGTAATCGCTGTTGCGGACTTGGTATCCGAAGTCCAACCCGTTAAACATTATTACGACGAGGGTATTCCTGCCGTTCTAGGTTTGGAATTTTGATGGAGGTAATTAGACAAGTATTTTACAGGCATGAGCATAAGTAAACGTAAAAATAAAATGATAGCGAGCAGGCACACCGCCTGCTTTATAATCCACACGATAGGCGACAACATAAGAGCAACATCCCCGTGTGTAGGGATAATCTTCTGGATCGCAATCGTCTTTTTTACGGATGGCGTGCGGAATACTTGATTGCAGTTGACTTGAATCTGATCCTTTAACACCAGAAACATAGGATCGTTCGGCGCATGCGCATTATCCATCAGTGCTACCGGGACGAACACAGAGTATAGCAAGGCTACGATGATCGATAATACGATGGAATTTTTGATGATGTTCATCGAATAACCCCTCCTGTTCGCTGCTTGGTTCACTTCTGGAATATGTCGTTTATTCAGCCGACGGTTTCGGTTTTACTTTGTCTTTCTTGCGGTCCCATTTGAAAATGGAGTTCATAAACATGAACACATACTTGGACTCTTTTGTGAGAAATGGTCCTAATATAGCAAGAATAAGCACATATAATGCGGCAAAAGGCTGTAACAGCTCTAGCAGTCCCCCTGCTTTACCGATGTTCGCCAATATGATGGAAAACTCGCCACGGGACACAATCGTCAACCCAATATTGGATGAGGCCTTGTGTGACAAGCCTGCGCTTCTACCTGCCAACATTCCGGCAATGTAGTTGCCGAACAACGTAATAACAACAGCGCCAATCGAGAGCCACACGGCGCCACCAAGCGTGAATGGGTCTATCGTAAGACCAAAGCTAAAAAAGAACAAAGCGCCAAAGAAATCACGGAAGGGCAAGATCAAATGCTCGATCCGCTTCATATGCTCTGTCTCCGCTAATACGAGGCCTACAAGCAAAGCTCCAATTGCTTCTGCAACGTGAATCGTCTCCGAGAAACCAGCTACGATAAAAAGCAGTGCAAACACAGACAGTAAAAAGAGTTCATTCGAACGAATGTTAAACATCCGGTTAATAAGAGGCAAAGCTTTGCGGCCAACAACGAGTACGAGCAGCATAAATCCAAGTGCGGTTGCCGCTGACAGTAATACTCCACCTAGTGAACTCGCTCCACTTAACACAAGCCCTGACAATACTGAGATGTACACAGCAAGGAAAATATCTTCAAACATAATAATTCCTAAAATCATTTCCGTCTCCGGATTAGCTGTTCGTTTGAGATCCACCAACACTTTAGCTACAATTGCGCTTGATGAAATACTGACAATACCTGCAATGACAAGCACTTCCTGATAGGGAAGTCCCGCGCCAAAGCCAAAGGCCAGCCCTAGTCCAAAGTTAATAACAATATAGATCGTACCGCCGATGGCGATCGATTTACCAGCCTTGATTAATCGACCAACTGAGAACTCCAACCCCAAATAAAACAGTAGAAACAGAACACCTAATCTGCCCAACAGCTCAATAAGCGGAGCACTCTCGATAAATCGGAAATCAAACTCTCCGAACTTCGGAGCATGTGGACCAACAGCCATACCGATCAGAATGTAGAACGGTATAACAGAGAACCTCAGCTTCGTGGATATTAGTCCCGCCAGAGCTACAAGGGCAACAGCCAGACCAAGTTCGAGTACAACATGATCCATCGTATCACTCTCCGCTCGTTAAAATATTTTTTAGTTTCTTTAGTTGATGCCTTTCCCCGGCCACAACCAACATTGATTCTCCTACAAAGGAATAATCAGGCCCCGGATTAATTTTTTTCTCGGCATTTTTCTCGATAACGGCGATAATAGCCGCTCCCGTCTTCTGTCTTACATCAAGTCCCCCGATGGTCTGGCCGATACAAGCTGCATGGCTGTCAATCTTAAACCACTCGATAATGAGATCATCCAGTGCTACCTCAATGTTCTCAAGTGCTTTAGGTTTGTAGGACAATCCCCCTACGATACCGGCAATTTGCCGTGCCTCGTCATCATCCAACGTCACCATAGAAACGCTGTCATCTGGATCCTCATAATCAAAGTGATACATCTCTCGACGACCATCATCATGAATAATAATGACAAGCTTGTCGCCACTACGGGTCGTTACCTGAAACTTACGACCAATACCGGGCAGGTCCGTTTCTTTAATTTGGTTCATTCCCACTACCTCCAATGTACATTTTTTAATTACACCCTTTAATTATAACATGGATTCGTCAATTCACCCTTATCAGCCGTGAATTGTATGGATTTGGCACCTTATATATACAATTTCTCCATTTGTATGGCTAATTATGAATTTGCCTATCCATTTCCTCCGTCTATAGATGTAGTCTAGTTCCGTCTACAGGTGCCTTGCGCAGTTAGCGCAACAGTGTTACGATATTAACGAAACAGTGTTACGAAGTTTAAACAACTGCTAAAGGAGGGTGCCGAAGTGATCGAAGACCAGCTTATATCGAAAAAGGATTTGCTGGATCTGACCGGTATTTCCTATGGACAGCTCTATAGATGGAAGCGTAAAGACTTGATTCCAGAAGACTGGTTTATTCGCAAATCAACGTTTACCGGCCAAGAAACGTTTTTTCCTAAAGAAAAAATACTGGAGCGCATCGATAAAATAGTTAATATGAAGGATAACCTCTCTTTGGACGAATTGGCAGATATGTTCTCTCCCAACCTAGCCTCAATGGCGCTGACCAAAGCTGAGCTTATTGATCGCAACATTATTACGGAAATAGCTATGCAGTTATTTACCGAGCAGACGGGAGATGCAGAAGCCTACTCATTTGAGCAAATCATTTATGTATATGCTTTAGACCAAATGCTTCAAACCGGACAAATGAGCATAGAAGAAGGAAAACGGCTGCTGCAAGTGCTGCGTGAACATTTCAAAAAGCTTCAGGGCAAAGGCAGTGAACTTGTCATGCTGAGAAACATGGGCTCTACCTCATTTCTGCTCGTAACAAGCCCAAGCGAGATGTACGTTGACCACAGCACAAAGTTGGTGGCAAAGCTTTCGATGACGGAGTGCGTGGAGCAATTAAAGGTCAAACTTACTTGAATCGGAGGATAAGCTCATGTACGAACAACCTTTAAGAGATATGAATATTAACGGTGTCGGCAGTTCAAGCGGCGGGTCTTTTCATCGTATCACGTTAAATGGGATGGCCACTATTAATGGAGACGCCTCGTGTAATTCATTTAGAGGCAGCGGCACATCCAAGGTTAAAGGGAGCCTGACCACACCATCCGCACAAATCGATGGTACTTGCTCCATCAATGGTCATTTGCGGGCAGCGCAATGTAGAATCAATGGAATGGCAACGGTTGATGGCATGCTTAACAGTGATACGCTTGAGACGCAAGGGAAGTTAACCGTCCACCGTGACTGCGAAGCAGAACGAGTAACGATTAATGGGATGTTTAGCATTGATGGACTGCTAAATGCCGGTACCATCGACGCCACCATTTTGGGTGCCTGCCGCGCGCGGGAGATCGGTGGTGAATCGATCACAGTCAGGCAAGGTCGAATGAATTCATTTTCCAGAATGGTTACTTCTTTATTTACGAGCCCTTATCTGGAAGCCGATACCATTGAGGGCGATGAAATCGTGTTAGAGTATACGAAAGCCCGTATCGTGCGCGGCAGCATGGTTGTGATCGGGCCTGGATGCGAAATAGACCATGTCGAATACAAAGTAGGATTAGACGTACACAACCAAGCAAAAGTGAATCGGACAACTAAGTTATAACAGCTAGTACACGGATAAATGGAGGGATAACATATGGATAAACGTTCCGCGCAAAACATGAGAATTATGGGGTCTTCTACGGCCTCAGGGGGGACATACAACAAAGTTTCCATTATGGGTGATGGAGAAGTAACTGGGGATATCAACTGTCATAAGTTCTCCTGCTCCGGGACCGCCGTCGTATTAGGCCATACGATTGCAGACGAAACAAGCGTACAGGGCACATTGCGCGCAGAAGGCAACCTAGAGACGAGAAAGCTGTCCGTTCAAGGTGAAGCTAATACGCTAGGCCATGTGCTTGTGCAAGAAGCAAGCATTAATGGGATGTTTAACGTCAGTCAATCGCTGCGCGGTGAACGACTGAAGATTAGAGGCGGCGTAACTATTCATGGAAATTGCGAAGTGGAGCGATTAGAAACGAACGGTTGTTTTAACATCGATGGCTTGTTAAACGTAGGTATTTTGGATGCGAAGGTTAATTGGGCGTGCAGTGCCAAGGAGATTGGCGGCGAAAAAATAATAGTACGTAAAGGCAACAGCATTGGCAACGTCCTTAAGTTTATCCCTGCTCTGTTTAAAGTCATGCCAGAGGCACGATTAACTGCCGATATTATCGAGGGCGATGAGATCGAACTTGAGCACACGACTGCTGATGTAGTTCGTGGCAATCATGTACGGATCGGTGAGGGCTGCCGCATCGGACGAGTCGAATACCGTCATCGTTATACCCAACACGATAGCAGCACTGTTGAGTCTGCCTTACAAGTTTAACTTCAATTGACTAGCAATAAAGCTCTCATTCAATTGGCCCGAACACAATAGCCACATTTAGTATACCAATCGTGATCGGGCCTCCTGTTGATTCACTGCTTATTTTTGTTTGTGTCTTAATGGAAGCCACGCCAATACATCCTGAATACGCGCGTCCCAGTACCCCCACTCATGCTCTCCTGGGCCTTCTTCATAATGCAGCTCATAAGTAGAATGTTGTGCGGCATTACGGAATGTCAGGTTATCCTTATATAAGAAGTCCTCCGTCCCGCAGCACTGATAAAGCTTTGGCTTCAAGCCCTGCCTGTCCTCGCCCAACTTCAGCAGGTGCAGTAAGTCATTCTCCGTTCCCGACACAGGCTGCTCGCCAAAAATCAGCTGCATATCCTGTGCCAGTCGTTGTCTGAACAGATCATTTCCGATATCAAGCGCACCAGATAGACTGGCGGCAGCTGCAAATCGTTCGGGATAGGTTAGCGCCCATTTAAACGCTCCATATCCGCCCATCGATAATCCGGCGACATAATTGTCCTCGCGCTTGTCTGACAAGGGGAAGAAGCCTCGTGCCAGCTTTGGCAGTTCCTCGGTCAAGAATGTCCAATAGGCGAGTCCACTTGCCATATCGGTGTAGAAGCTGCGGTGCATCTGCGGGATGACTACGGCGAGCCCAAGCTTCGCCACGTAACGCTCGATAGAGGTCCGACGTATCCAAATCGTATGATCGTCAGATAAACCATGCAGCAAATAAAGTGTAGGATGCAGGCTCTTGGCTGCATACCCTTCCAAACCAATCTGAGAAGTTGTTTGCTGCGGTACGATTACCGTCATCTCTGTATTAAGACCCAATACCTCCGAGTAGAAACTGCAATTCATTAAAGCCATAGCTCTGTCCCCTCCATAGCGATGTAATCCAATTCGAATGAATAGCTCTACCATACACAAACATTGTGTTATCGTTATCAAACGAATGAACCGAGTTCATACTTCAATTATAAACGGAACCATATAAATAAGCGCGTTTTGTGTTATATCACTTAAACTACCTGAACGTGACACGGAAGGGGCTTAGCCCCTCCGTCATCCTTGTTCGCAGCTCATTGCTTCCCACGCTTGTTAACAGCCTTTTAAACCACGCCAACAGATCTATACAATAACCTCCTCAAACTGGCTCTGTACAAGCCCGTAATAAAATCCCCGCTTGTCCATTAGCCCATTGTGATTACCCTGCTCCGTAATGCGCCCGTTTTCCAAGACAACGATCACATCTGCTTGCCGCACCGTATTCAGGCGATGGGCAATTACGATGTTCGTTCTGCCCCGCATCAAACGGTACAAAGCCTCCTGAATTTTCAATTCCGTGACCGTATCGATGCTGCTTGTTGCCTCATCCAATACCAATATTGAGGGATCGGCCAATATGGCACGCGCAATCGATATTAATTGCTTCTGTCCTTGACTAATTCCACTACCTTCTGCGTCCAGCAATGTCTCGTACCCACACGAAAGTCTACTTATAAAGGAGTGAGCATTCGCCAACTCCGCCGCTTGTTCCACTTCCTCATCCGTTGCTTCTAGCCGTCCGTAGCGAATGTTATCACGAATCGTGCCCTGAAATAAAAACGGATCTTGGAGTACAAACCCCATATGGCTGCGCAAGCTGTCTCGTGTAATTTGTCGGATATCGACGCCATCCACGTAGATTGTACCTTCATCTGGATCATAGAAACGAGAGAGTAAATGAATAACGGTCGACTTGCCAGCACCAGTAGGTCCGACCAATGCAGCCGTTTGTCCTGCTGCCAAATGAAAGTTAAGCTCCGATACCGTCTGCATATCCTTCTCATACGCAAACGATACGTCTTCATAGCGGATCTCACCACGGATCTCATGAATAGGCATAGCCTGCCCTTCATCCTTCGCCTCGGGGTCCTGCTCCAAAATTTCAAACACCCTTTCGGCCCCAGCAATGGCGGACAAAAAAGTATTAAATTGATTCGCGAGATCATTTAGCGGGCGAGTGAACTGCCTTGCATATTCGCCAAACGTGACGATAACTCCGATGGTGATCATCCCGTAAACCGCCATTAGTCCGCCCGCCCCTGCAATGATGGCAAAACTAACGTTGTTCAACATGTTCATCAGCTTCGGAATAAAGCCCGAATACATTTGAGCCCAACAGCCCGCTTCTCGCAGACGCTCGCTTTTTTCAATAAATTGCGCTGTGACCTTCCGCTCTTGCGAGAATGCCTTTACCATTTTTTGACCCGAAAATGTCTCCTCAATAAAACCGTTCATATCCCCTAAGTTGCGCTGTTGTTCTTTAAAATATTTGCCTGTTCGATTAGTAATCCATTTCATGCCAAAGTACATAAGCGGCACGATAAGCAGCGTAATAAGTGTGAGCGTGGGGCTCAACCACAACATCATACCTAACATACCTACAAACGTAAGCACGCTGGATGACAGCTGAATAAAAGAGCTGTTTAACGTTGAGCTGACATTGTCCATATCATTGGTCAATCTACTCATTAGTTCCCCGTGCTGCCGCTTCACAAAAAATGATACTGGCATACGATGCAAGCTTTGAAACAGCTCCTTGCGCATTTGTGATACGGCTTGCTGTGAAATGCGGATCATCCAAATATTTTGCAGCCACAAAGCGATGGAATGAACCACATACACACAAGCAAGCAGCACGATAAGCTGCACAAGTCCTCCGTGATCCGGTGCACCAATAAATCGATCGATCGCATAACCAAGCAGGAACGGCCCCAGAAGTCCAAGTACAGAACTGATGAGCACCAATATTAAAATAAGCCCCAATCGACCTCTATAATTGGACAGGTAGGCCCATATTTTCAGTAGCGTCCCCAACATATCTTTTGGTTTCTGCTTCTGTCGCGGCCCTGCTCCATGACCCTTCCTAGGCAGCGGTGACGCTGTACTCGACGGTATTCCATTAGGGTTGCTGCCCCGTTCATTAGACATGCGGTACTGCCTCCTTTCCGAATTGCGACTCCACCATACGCTGGTACAGCACGGATTGGCGCAGCAATTCGTCGTGGGGACCCGCCGCAAGCAGCTTTCCTTCGTCAAGCAGCACAATAATGTCCGCATGGATTGCTGTGCTGATCTTTTGCGTAATCATCAAGGTGGTACACGATGCTGTTGGCAGCGCACGCAGCAGCTTTGCTTCCGTCTGCACATCCAATGCGCTTGTGCTGTCGTCCAACAGCAGCAGCTTAGGACTGCGCACCAGAGCACGGGCGATGGACAGGCGCTGCTTCTGTCCGCCGGATAAATTAATGCCTTTCTGCCCAATAACGGTGTCATACTGATTAGGCAGCCTCATAATCGTCTCATGAATCTGTGCACGCTGTGCCGCATTCACCACTTCTGCTTGCGTGGCGCCTTCATGACCAAAGCGGATATTGTCCGCAATCGTGCCTGAGAACAGCATCGCCTCTTGTGGGACATAACCGATATCTCCGCGCAGATGATCCAGCAGCATGTCTCGCACATCGATTCCATCAATACATACACGCCCCGTAGTTACATCGTATAGACGTGGAATAAGCTGAAACAATGTGGACTTGCCTGCACCTGTGGCTCCCATAATAGCTGCTATTTGACCAGGCTCTACAACAAAGCTGATTCGCTCCAATACGGGGACATCGTGTTCAGGATATACAAAGGTTACCTCGTCAAAGCGCACGCCCCCATCGCTAATCCGCGCGGATGGAATAGCCTGCTCATTATCGATGACATCCGCCTCAGCATTCAACACCTGCTCTATTCGCTGAGCGGATGCGCGTGCACGCGATAAAGTCATCACAATCATCGATACAACGGAAAAAGCCCCCGTTATTCTAGCTGCATAATTTACGACCGCCACGACTTCACCGATATTAGCACCACCAGTAAGCACTTGATCATGCCCAATCCACAAAATGAGCAGTACGCTAACATTCATCACAAATAACAATACCGGCACAGCCGTCTCCATCAAACGCAGCACGGCTACAGTTCGATCTACCAGCTCTTGGTTAGCGGCTGCAAAGCGAGATTGTTCATGCTTACTTCGTACAAAGGACTTAATCAGGCGCATGCCCAGCAAATTTTCCCGCAGCACACTGTTCGCACGATCCAACTTTTCTTGTACAGAACGAAAAAGAACAAATCCCTTTTTCATCATCCAAACTAAAAATACAAGCATCAACGGCGTGACTACTGCCAAAATAAGCGCCAGCTTCACATGGACCACAAGTGCCATAACAAGTCCGCCAAGCAGCAATAACGGAGCTCGCATCATAATACGCATCGCCATAAATACACAATTTTGAACCTGGGTTACATCACTCGTCACCCGTGTAATCAACGTCGCAGTCGGAAATTGATTAAAGTTGGCAAATGAAAACGACTGGATGCGATCGAATAAACTGCGCCGCAGGTCAAAGCTGTAATTCTGCGCTACCCGGGAAGCAAAATAAGAGTTAATGATTCCGCAAGCGAAGCCGATAAACGCCAATCCCAGCATCACACCGCCCCATTGCAGAACCAGATTCATATTTTTAGGGGTTATTCCTTCGTTGATTATTTTAGCAATTAGCAGCGGCTGCATCAGCTCAACTGCTAACTCTATTAACATCAGCGTAATCGCAAAACCCATCGGTATTCGATAAGGTTTAAGGTAAGACAACACTTTCTTCATTTGGCTCCATTTACCTCCGTCTACACTTGTTATATTGATCTAATCACGTTCCCCCTCTCACGTCAAAATCTAAATATTCAAGAACTTACATAAGTCGGCAAAATTGTTTGCCATCCAAGCCCTATACGATTAAATTGTGCTCCCTCCTCACTATAAAATGGTTTCTAAAACCGTCAGACAACCTCGCTTCACATTTACAGCTATAGTGTTTTTTATCTATGCATTCCCTATGATTAATGTATTCAATAGAAGAGCCGGAAAGGACAACCCCCTCCGGCTCTTAACGAAATGATATAATTCTATTGTGGCATTATGATGGCTCTAAACGTAATCAATGCCTGTCTGTTAGAACACTTAAACGCTCATATCCTGCTGATTGGCAGGCTTGGCATAACGCTTGCGGATCATACCTAAATAAAAGGTCATCGCCAACAGGCTGCAGCATGCGATTACGATCCCCATAGGAACAGCGGTATGTTCACCACCAAGGCCTACAAGCGGGGCGACAACCGATCCCAATATAAATGGCAGCAAGCCTAGCATTGCAGAGGCGCTTCCCGCATTGCTAGCTTGATTTTGCATAGCTAGAGCAAAGCCTACCGTACCAACCACACCTGTGCTTGATACCGACACAAACAGTGGGATGAGAATCGCAAGCAATGGTGCATGAATAAGAATCATGGCGAGTAACGTTAAGCCACCCGCAAGTGATAGCAAAAGCCCCGCAACAAATAATTGTGATTCGTGGTAGCGCCCGACTAACCGTCCCGTTATTTGGGTAGCCACAATTAAACCTAGACCGTTTAATGCAAATAACAAGCTAAACATTTGTGGGGACACACCATAAATATTTTGTAGTACAAAGGGTGAACCTGATATATACGCAAACATGGCCGCCGATACTAGCCCCATCGACAATGCAAACCCCATAAACGCGCGGTCGCCAAGCAGTCCGCCAAAGGTGGACAACGTTGCTTTTACCCCGCCTTTTAAGCGGCGCTGCTCGGGCAACGTTTCCTTTAATCCCCATACGGCTGACGCAATTAACAAAATACCTAGCAAACCTAACACAACAAAGATGCCGTGCCATGTGGTCCACTTCAAAAGTTGGCCACCAGCTACAGGTGCCATAATAGGTGCAAGTCCGTTAATTAACATCAAGAGGGAGAAAAATTTGGTCAGCTCAGGACCGTCGTACATATCACGAACCATCGCACGAGCGATTACGATTCCGCCAGCCCCAGCGACCCCTTGAATGAAGCGCAGCGCAAGCAAGCCCCAGATGGAGGGTACGAATGCACACAAAAAGGACGTAACTGCGTATACAACAAGTGAAGCAATTAGCGGCATACGGCGGCCACGTGCATCACTAAGCGGCCCCATTAACAATTGCCCAAGCGCAATTCCTAATAAGAATGCCGTTAAGCTAAGCTGCGCATAAGATGTAGTTGTCTGCAAATCCGCAGCCAAAATCGGCAGGGATGGCAAGTACATATCTATCGATAGTGGACCGATGGCTGTCATCGAACCAAGCACAACCGCCATACCGATACGTTGTTTGTTTGAAATAGAGCGTATTGACGAACCTTCTGTCGAATCATGTGAAGCTGATTTCATACTAAGCCTACCTTTCTTATTCAAATAGAGTAACTTACTTTTTCACAACTACAAATAAGGATAAGACAATAGTAACATAACTGGAGCCTGTTCTGTCTAATAAATTTATTAAAATACCATTCGTTATACTGGTAATCTTGCGCGTACGCAAAAAAACACAGGCTGCTCTTGAGAGCTAACCTGTGTTCAACGGTGTGATCTAGCTTATTCCTTACAAATAGAATAGCCCGGAAATACTAACTCATACATCCAAGCGACCTTCTTTTGCAAGCATAGGTCTATCCAATTGATACAGCTTACGATATCGTGGTTCCCGTGCCATCAGTTCAGCGTGTGTGCCACGCATCTCTACTTCCCCATTTTCCACAAAGATGACTTCATCCATCTTCTCCACCCCAACAAGGTGATGTGTAATCCAGATTAGTGTCTTCTCCTCCATCGTCTGGAAAATGGTGTGCAGCAGTTCCCGCTCCGTTCGAGGATCAAGTCCTACCGTCGGTTCATCCAAAATAACAACTGGCGTATTCTGTAACAAAATACGGGCTAACGCTACCCGCTGCCGCTCGCCGCCCGAGAACCGCTGCCCAGTCTCATGCATCAGCGTGTCATAGCCCGCTGGCAGAGCAGCGATCATCGATCCCAGCTTCACCTGGTGAGCAGCGTGCTTGATCTCTTCATCAGAAGCTTCCAGCCTGCCAAGTCGGATATTGTTCCCGACTGTCGTATCAAACAAATGCGGGCTCTGGTTTAAGACCGATATCACCTTAGGTATCTGATCGCCAAAGTCAGAAGCAGGGACACCATTAATCGTGACTTGACCCTCCGTAGGTGTTAACGCACCTTGGATCAGCTTGATTAATGTTGATTTGCCCGCCCCGCTTCGTCCGATAATGGCAACCTTCTTGCCTGGCGCCAATTCAAGTGTAACACCATTGACACTCCACGGATCGTCAGAGCCGTACCGATGACGCACATCATGTATCCCTAAAGTAACCTGCTTGCCTGAAGCAGCAATCTTCTCCAACGCGGCATTTGCACGCGCAGCTCTTGCTTGCTCATCCGTACTGCTGGCTTCAGCTGTTGATCCCATATTCAAAAGGCGATCTACAGATTCACGATACTGCGGAATTTTCTCGATTGCTTCCGACACAGGTAAAAACGCATCCATTAGCGGCAGCACTACTAGCACAAACGCAGCAATCAACGTCACATCCATTTGTCGATCCGCATATTGCTGTCCTGCCCAATAAATGATCGACACGATAATCGTACCTACAACACCTTGGGCTACAAGTGTACGCCATTTGGACCAATTGCTGAGCGAACGTTCAATATCCGCTACTTTTGCCTCATCTTGTTCGTAAGAATGGACGAACTGGGACGCACGTCCGCTAATCACCCAATCTCCGAGCCCAAGCACCGCGTCCGTTAACTTCTGGTATAACCCGTTCCGATCCCGCTTGAGTTGACGATTTTTAGCTTTAGTTAACAGAAGCGAGGCATAGGGCAAAATACATACTAGTACAAAAATATAAAGTGCCATAATGGCAGCAAAGCTTGCATCGAACCAGCCTAACGCACCAATGACGACGGCATACATTACTAATGCGACAATGCTCGGAAATACGGTGCGCATATATACATTTTGTAAGTATTCAATATCATCGGCGAGCACGCCAAGTACATCCCCTGTCCGATAACGCGAACGCAAAAACAGAGCCTGCGGCTCCAAAATCCGATACAGCCGCACTCGCATATGCGACAGCACGCGCAAGATGGCGTCATGCCCGACAAGCCGTTCCACGTAATGAATGACAGCGCGACTAATGCCGAATGTCCGTACGAGCACGGTCGGCACGTAGACCATTAATATGTTCTCCGGTCGGAGCGCGGACTTGGAAATCAAGTACCCTGATGTAAACATCAGGGCAGCCGCACTAACAGCCGTTAGCACACCTAGGAAGACAATCAGCGTGAAACGGCCGTAATAAGCCTGAAAGTAGGGCTTAAACCATTGCTCCCGTTTCATCCTAGTTCCTCCCCTTCAGCTTTCATCAATTCATAATACGTTCCTTTGCGGTCAAGCAGCTCTTGGTGAGTTCCCATTTCAGCGATACTTCCCTGCTCCATAACCACGATAACGTCCATATCCGGCATCCAATGCATTCGATGTGTAGCAAGCAGTACCAGCTTTCCTTCAAAAAGCGGCAGCATCGTTTCTTTTAATTCATACTCCGTCTCAATGTCCAAGTGTGCCGTCGGCTCGTCAAGCAGCATAATGGGACGATCACTCAAGAAAGCGCGGGCTAACGCTACGCGCTGCTCCTGTCCCCCGCTTAATCGGCGGCCACCGTTGCCGATTAACTCGGCTTCGCCCTGCGGCAGTCCTTTCACCAACTCAGCCAAGCCTGCCGCTGCCAGTGCCCTGCTAACCGCCTCATCTGTAGCTTCAGGATGATAGAAGCGCACATTGTCTGCAAGCGAGCTGCTAAAAATATACGGATGCTGTGGGATATAGGTTACTGCCGTACGCCACGCCGGATCGCTTAACGCAGCTACCTTTGTGCCGTCTACTTCCAGTTCGCCTGCTGTTGGACGCAAGAAGCCGCCCAGCACATCAATTAACGTGGACTTGCCCGCGCCGCTTGTGCCTATAATGCCAACCTTCTTGCAGCCACGCAGCTCGACTGTTACATGCTGCAACGAGTGCGGGCCCGTCTCCTCGTGCTGAACCCCCACTTGGGACAGCTTCAGTACGCTGTCCGCTGACCAAGTCAATGCAGCGGGCAGTGCAGCTGTCATCGCTTCTGTCGAAGCAGCATCGATCAGCGACTGAATCGCTTTTCCCGCTTCCTTCCCCTTTAAGGTGGCATGGTAATCCGCGCCGACCATACGCACAGGAAGGAAATATTCCGGTGCGAGAATTAGCACCAACAGCGCAGGCTCCAGTTCCATCGTGCCATTGATTAGGCGCAGTCCAAGGCTTACCGCCACCGACGCTACCGATAGCATCGTAAAGAAATCAAGGGCAAACGAGGACAGGAACGCCACACGCAACGTCTTCATAGTTGCCGTTCGATATTTGTCGCTGACACCCTCAATAGAGCTGCTGTGTGAGCCGCTTAGTCCGAGCATCTTGAGCGTCTCCAGCCCACGAAGCGAATCCACAAAGTGGTTCGACAGCACCCGATACGATTCCCATTGACGGTCCATCTGCTTCTTTGCGGCCAACCCCATCAGAATCATAAACACGATCAGAATCGGCATCGTTACCGCCAAAATCAGCGCAGCCACTCGATCGAGCCAGAGGATATACACCCATATTAGAACCGGCGTAATCGCCGTGCCAAGCATACGGGGAATAAACAATTCCAGATAAGTGCGGAACTGCGCGACACCATCCAACACAAGCGTAACTAAGTTACCTGTTCCCTCAGTCTTCGCAAGCCGCGGACCAAATTGGAACAGCTTATCCATCAGTTCCTTGCGCAGGTCGCGCCCTGTGCGTTCCGCATAACGGTAGGCCAGCTTCTGCGACACAAGGGCTGTCACATGCCGGATAATAAAAGCAAACAGGAACACGGCAATAGTGCCCGACTGTTCCTGCAGCGATGATCCGCCAAAGAGGGCGGAGATCGACTCCGCCAGCCCTATAGCCATAAATATGATGGACACACTGTGAATCAAAGTCAGGGCCGCAATTGCGATCATTACCGGTCTTATTCCTTTGAATCCGAGTGTCTTTTTACCCATTAGTATTCCAAGTGCTCCTTCTCATGTACCCGTTTATGAAACACGAAGTAGCTCCAAATTTGATAGCCGAGAACAAACGGCAGCAAGCTGAGTGCTACAATCGTCATCACTTTAAGTGAATATGCTCCCGAGGCAGCATTATACACTGTCAAATTAAACGCACTGTCGATCGAGCTGATCATGACATTTGGGAACATACCTACAAATACACCTGATATCGCCAAAGCGATAAGAGTACCTGTCATGGCAAATGCCCAACCGTCTCTCTTTTTGCTCATATAGTAGCCTGACAATACAAACGCGATCGCACCTAGCACTGCCATAATGGTTAGGATCGTTCCCCGCGCTTCAAAAATATCCGTCATTGTATAAGTCATAATGGCAAAAGCAACAAACAATACAGCCAGTGGCACAAGCAACGTCTTCGCTTGTTTACGCGCGCGCTCCTGCAAGGTGCCAGTGGTACGCAAAGTAGCAAACAGAAGCCCGTGAACCAGACACAACACCGTTACCGTCACACCACCAACGACCGTATAAGCATTCACGACGTCAAACAAACCTGCGCTCATTTCCATGTTCTTATCAATCGGTAACCCTTGCAGCAAGTTCGCAAACACAACACCGAACAGGAACGGAGGAAGCATACTACCTAACAAAATAACGACATCCCATGTTTTCTTCCAAGCTTCGGTTTCCCCTTTGCCACGGAACTCGAACGCCACACCCCGACCGATCAAGGCAAGCAGAACGACAACAAGCGGTGTATAGAATCCGCTGAACAAAGTTGCATACCAATGCGGGAATGCAGCAAACATCGCTCCACCAGCCGTTAGCAACCATACTTCATTTGCATCCCAGAACGGACCGATCGAGTTGATCAGCACTCGACGTTCTCCATCAGTCTTAGCAAGGAAAGTCGTGGACATACCTACGCCAAAGTCGAATCCTTCTAGGAAAAAGAAGCCGACAAACAATACCCCAACGAGAACAAACCACAGTTCACTCAGTTCCATTATTGCTGTCCCTCCCTTGCAAATGGATCATTAGCCTTAACGGTATGTGCTTGATCTACCGCGTTCGGGCCTTTTTTGATCACTTTAACAAACAACCAGACAGCTAATATACCTAATATGCTATAAATGGTTGTAAATGAAATCGTTGAGAACAAAACTTGCCCTGCTGTTACACTTGGCGAGATACTGTCCTCTGTTCTCATCAAACCAAACACTGTCCACGGCTGACGACCAAACTCTGTCATCACCCAGCCAGAAGTGTTGCCGATAAACGGCAAGGATATTCCGAACAACATCGCGTTCAAATACCACGGCTTCAGCTTATCCAGTTTCTTGCGTGCCATCATGTATACCCCATACATGCCTAGCAAAATCATAAGCGTACCTGCGAGCACCATTATGCGGAAGCTCCAGAACGTCGTTTTAACAGGAGGAATATAATCCCCAGGGCCATACTTTTGCTCGTACTCAGCTTGCAGTTCCTTCATCCCGACTACTTCACCCGAGAATTTGCTGTAGGAAAGGAAGCTAAGTGCGTAAGGCACTTTGAACTCATACTTGTTAGACTGCTTATCTGTGTTAATGGCCGCAAATACTGTCCACGGCGCAGGGTCATCACTTGTAGTCCACAAGCCTTCCGCAGCAGCCATCTTCATCGGCTGCGTGTGCACCAAGTATTGTGCTTGTTGGTGACCAAAGATCGCCACTAAGAAAGAAGCCACAAATGCAACTATAATACCAATTTTAAAGGATTGCTTGAAAAATTCGGTGTCCTGCTTCTTTAACATTTTGTAGGCACTAATACCGGTAATCAGGAACGCCCCTGTTGCAAAGGCCCCAAATACCGTATGCGGAAACTCGACCAACAATTGACCGTTCGTAATCAATGCGAAGAAGTCGTTCATCTCCGCACGGCCATTGACGATCTGATAACCAACCGGACGCTGCATAAAAGAGTTCGCAGCTAAAATCCAGAAAGCAGATAGCGTCGTTCCAATCGCTACAAGCCAAATACATACCAAGTGTACCTTTTTCGATAGGCGATCCCAACCAAAGATCCATAGTCCGATAAATGTAGACTCCATGAAGAAGGCAGCCAGCGCTTCAATCGCAAGCGGCGCTCCAAACACGTCCCCGACGAATCTTGAATAGTTGGACCAGTTCATACCGAACTGGAATTCTTGAATAATCCCCGTCACGACACCTACTGCAAAGTTGATGAGGAACAACTTTCCCCAGAACTTTGCCATCTTCTTGTACTGCTCATCGCCTTTAACGACGTACATCGTCTGCATCATCGCAATGATGAGTGCAAGACCGATTGACACCGGGACGAAGAAGAAGTGAAAGATCGTCGTCGATGCAAACTGGATCCGAGACAGCATGACCATATCCATTCGTTTACCCCTCCAGCATTTCTTTTTCATAAGCTCTGTTGTTAAACTATGTCTTAATCGACAAAAATCCGTCAGCAGCCTTGCGTCTTAACGAAGTCTTGCCTGCTGAACATACTCATTATGCTTGGTTTCAGGACTCACTGCCCTTACCCACCATTATTCTGTCAAAAAAGTCACGCTCCGGTTGTGACATAAATCACACGCCCAAGCCCTCTTCTTGATTAATTTGAGAACTTTTTCTCAAGCGTCACAGGTTTGTTAAAAACAGAGGCGCTTTTATGATGAAAAGGCATAGCAAATTTAAAATTACAAATAGCCCGCACAAAGGTTGTCACCCCTAGCGAGCCATTCGAAGCTTATCACATTGTTATCGACAACAAACTTTCAATTCTACACTTAAAATAGAACGCTATCCTAATGCTGGAAACTTCTCTGCTACAGGAATGGGACGGACTCTTCACCTTCTATATGTACCTGAGCAGGGGAGCAGGCTGCTTACCTTATTCCTGCGCACTAGCTACTTCTCCCCCAAATATGGTATGTATACGCTGATGCCACCCCTCAGACAACGACTCATCCAGCTCTCGTTCATACTGGTCCTGATACTCTTGCACAAAATGCTTGGCTTTTGTCTTCTCGCCATTGATCACGTACAACTCTGTCATCAGCGCGGCATAGTGCTCGTTCCAAGGATCAAGCTTCATGAGCTTACGGATGTTGGCCAGCGCCTTCCGATACTCTCCTTGCTTCTGATTAAGATTGATCATATCCTCCAGAAGCCACAAATATCGGTCCCGAGTTTCCTCCCGATGCGTCGTCATCCACATCCCGTCCAATCCTTCACACCAGTCGCCACGATAAAGAGCTGACATTTGTTCTAACGCCTTATGATCGGAGGAATCCAATTGTTCATCCATAAATATTTCCCTGTCGTGCCAAATATTAGACAACACAAGCTTGTACATCCGGTCAACATAAGTTACATGTATATAGCTTTGTAATGACACTTCCGCAACAGCTCGTCGAATTTGATATACACAAGTGTGTACGTAGGCTTTCGCCTTATTGGGGTCCGAGTTCGGAAAAATATCATTAATAATCTGATCAAGACTGGCTGAACCCTTTAACAGCAAATACGCAAACAATTCTTCTACTTTTACGGTACGCCATTTGAGCAAACCAGATGGAGCTTCTATTTTCAAACGGCCAAGACTAAATATGGCAGGGGTGATTCTCGCTTGCTCATTTTCAATATCGATTACGTTATGAACATCTGCTTCATTCAGGTTAAGCTTAGGATGGTCAGGTCTCATTTGTCCTAGACGTCTGTTATGGATACGTTGCAGCGTGCGATTCAGTCGTTCTGGCTTGACCGGCTTTAGAATATAGTCAACAGCACTTAGCTCAAACGCTTGCAGCGCATACTGATTGTAGGCCGTTACAAACACAACCTCAATCAGTGTATTAGCCTCCAAGAGACGCTCTGCAAACGCAAGTCCATTTATTCCAGGCATCTGAATATCCAGTAAGACGATATCTGGCTCATGACGTAATACCCACTCGAGTGCTTGTTCCGCATGAGAGAACACAACTACCTCTCCTGCCAACACCTCTTCTTTTAACAGGTCTTCCATCTCACCCAGAGCCGGAAGTTCGTCATCCACGACGACTATTTGATAAGTCATGATTATCATCTCCTGCTCGTATCCGCATCGTTACGACAGTACCACCGCCTTCGCGATCAACTATGCTCAGGGATGTTCCATACAAGCTGCGTAATCTGCGGTTAATGTTCGAAAGTCCGATCCCCCTGCGCTTTTCTCCAAATAAGGAGGCTCCGGCAGCTTTCCTATCTAAATCGATACGACTTGCATCCATGCCCACACCGTCATCAGATACCGATAGCTCTATCCATGTCTCCACTTTGCGTGAAGTGATGACTATAGTTCCGCCTTCCACCTTCTCCATAACACCATGACGAACAGCATTCTCAACAATAGGCTGCAACAGCAGCGGAGGAACAGCGAAGTTCCTCTCCTCCAAATGGTATTCCACTTTGAGGCGTGAACCAAAACGTGCCCGCTCAAGCGATAAGTAAGCTTCGATGATACGCAGTTCATCCGTAAAAGGGACTTCCATTTCTTGATTGTCAAAATCAAAGCTGCCTCGCAAAAAATCGCTAAGTGCATGCAGCAACTTTCTCGTTTCATCTGCGTCCCGCTTGCTCATCCATAATATTGTATTGATAGAGTTAAACAGGAAATGTGGTTTAATTTGCGCGCGCAGCATATCTCGCTCCGAGTGTACAAGTTGCAGCACCGTTTCCTTCAGCTGTACTAACGTCTTGACCCTTCCTTTTAGATCCGTCCAATCATATGGCTTATGAATAAAATCGTTAGCTCCCGCCTCAAACCCGATTTGATTCAGATGTACGTTTGAGCCCGCTGTCGCCATTAAGACCGGCAAATCCAGTGGATTATACATTTCCCGGATTGCACGGCATAAATCAAAGCCTGACATCATCGGCATCATCACATCCATAATACACAGATTAAATCGATTGCCGTCTTCAAGTAACGTTAAGGCTGCCTTGCCGCTACGTGCAAGCTCACAAGTATACCCTTCAAGCTCTAACAGATTAGAAAGTGCCTTTAAGCTTGCATAATTATCATCCACGAGAAGGATGTGGCCCTGCTCCTGACCTGCAGAAGATATTACTGCTTGTCCATCCCTATCAACGTCTACCTCGCCAAGCTGATGAAATTCAGCAGCTGCTCCTAGCAGCTGCTCCCTCAATTCATCGCTGCTGACCGTATGATCTGCCGCCTGTAAACTGTCTAATTGACGGGCCGAAGCCGCTTCCGCTTCGGATTGGTTGACTGGCTCGCTAATAGCCCCGCTTCCATCTGTCGGTTGCCCCTCTAATTTAACTGCTGGCAGCGTAAAGGTAAAGTTGCTGCCTTCACCAATCTTGGACTGAACCTCCATTTGACCTCCTTGCATTTCAACTAGCTGCTTCGTGATGGGCAAACCAATTCCAATACCTGACGTATCCGTTAATGAAGCGCCGTCGATCTGCTGATAATCCATGAAGATCCGCTCCAAGTGCTGTGCCTCAATGCCTGCCCCCGTGTCCGCTACGGCAACCTTTTGCCAACCCTCATGAAAAACACAGGATACCGTTATATGACCCGTTTCTGTATGTTTGAGCGCATTATCCAATAAATTGTACAAAATCTGTGTAACCCTGTTCTCGTCACCCACCACATAATGCGCACCGGCCTTCACTTCATTACGAACGTCTACTTCTCCATTACGGTTCAAACGCTGAAACACGTCGATGACAAAAGCGACGATCTCGTACACATCAAATGAGCTTGGACGCAGGCGAATACGGCGATTCTTTATTTGCTCATTATCCAAAATGTCCTTAACCAAATAACTAAGGCCCCTTGCAGTGCCGTTAACAAGGCGCATATCCGCTCTTTGAGAAGCATTCAGCTTGCCGCCGGCTCCTTCCAGCATAGACTCACTTATGTTAATGATGGCGTTTAACGGAGTCTTTAGCTCGTGTGAAGTCCGAACTAGAAATTGCTCCTGACCTTTCATTTTAGCCATAAGCTGCTCTGAGAGCTGTTTAATCTGATGATAAGCACTCGTAAATCGACTCGAAATAAGCAGCCCCTGTGCCAGCATAAAAATAGGAATGCCTAAAGGCAGTAACGAAGAACCCGCGCCTACCCATCCCGTTCTGGATATCATCAATCCAATTACTTGAATGGCCGACATCACACTTACAAAAATATATGCAGAACCTGTCATCCGATAAAGTAATGCCCGTACCGAAATAAAAATAATATACAATAGCCCAACAATGTACAAAATGATAAAATAAAACATAAACTTGGTATAAACGCTCATTGGTGTCATGAGCACGAAACTGACGATAAGCAGTGATACAACACCTGATAATTTCACAAACTTAGCCGAGGAATTAACTTTTAACTGATTATACGTATGAGCCAGAAAGAAATTGCTCACCCCAGAACTAGATATAATCTGAAGCTTGGTTACCCATTCATATGAAATGCCCGCAACAAACTCCAATATTAGCTTCTCGCCGTGGCATGCAAAATACAACGCTCCTGAGAAACAGAATAGCGGGAAAAAAGCTATCGATCCTTGGTCACGACGGTAAAAATTTTCCCCGAGGAAATAGATCCCCATAAACAGCAAACACGAAATGAGAGTGACATCCATAAAACCGTTATGTTTCTCCATAGTCTGGATACTGTCGCTCGTCCCTATAAATATTCGTTCGGAAATACCTGTATTCGCATAGAAATGAAAGTTAGATGCCTGTAATACTAGCTCCACTTCCTCTTTCTGCGTCGAAAAATATACGGTATAGGGCTGATTATACGGGATTGACGTCTCTCTGCTCGTTCCCACCTGCCCCCTAGACCCTAGCAATTTGCCGTCAACATACAGCCGGCTTGCTGTCTTCACGTTAGATACCCTAATCCCATAATTGTGATAACCACTAGGAAGCTTGAGTGTTATACGATAGGTAGCATAATTGACAGCATCGTCTTGAAATAGGCTCCTGCCATTAGCCTGCCATTGATGCGGAATTTGCACATAAGCCGAATCCGCCATCTGCGAGGTGGGCCACAACAGTTGATTAGGGGTATACGCCCACAGTCCATCAAGCTCCACCGTGCCAACTTCACTCCATTGGCACTGGCCTAAATCTATAATCCCCTGCTCTGATATGGCACAAGGCTTGGCATTCGTTCCAAGCAGCGGCAGTCCAAACAGTAAAATGACGACGAGGAGCAGGAATCCAATAACTCCAAAGGAACGGCGGTGATTGTTAGGTGTTGCTAGTAGCATAAATTCCATCCCTCATAAAGTTATTACAATCAATTTAGGAATATTTTACCGAACTTGCCGAGTATTCTACAAGAGCAAATTCAACGTAATCGGAACAACTTCCAGATTATGCCCGTCGAAGGTCTAGGATAAGAACTAACCTGCGGTCTGTTTTGATCAGCGGCTCGGAACGATAATATAGTAGTATCACAAACAACGTTTATAGTAGCACCTTATTCAGATAATTTAAAGGGAGATGGAGATTACATGTCGTATGGAACGGAGGCTTCGACAGTGCGTAAACAAACGAATATATTGGTGTTGACTGGCTCGCTAGGACATGGGCATATCCAGACCGCAAACGCGATACGAGATATAGTAGCACAACGATTCGGCGAAGACGTAAACGTTCATGTCGTCGACTACTTGGAGCAGATGGCTCCCCATCTGCATGGAGTCGGCTCTTATTGCTTCGTTCAATGGTTAAAACACTTTCCTAGCATGTATGGATATATGTTCGAAATGACTCGCAAAGACCGTGGAGTGGCTCAGTTTGTCAAAAACGTCCGCCTCACAAGTCTACGACCATTGAGCAAGCTCATTCGGGAGCTGACCCCCGACGTTATTGTCAGCACCTTTCCTGCCGCAAGCGCAGCTGTATCCAAGCTGAAAGAACGCGGCATCACGCATTGTCCAGCCGTTACCGTAATTACAGATCATACAGATCACAGCTTCTGGCTTCACCCTTATACAGACCTGTATATGGTAGGCTCTGAGGCAGCAAGAACAAAGCTCATTCGCCAAGGGATCAACCCCTCTTATATAGAAGTTACGGGTATACCCGTTCGCCCTGAATTTTATGAACAATACGATAAACAAGCATTGCGGGCCAACTATTTGCTTCAACCTGACAAAATGACAGTACTGCTGATGGGCGGAGGCTGCGGGCTGATGGATTTGTCCATTCTGGAAGCACTAGAGCATGAGCAATGGGCTAAACACCTGCAATTCATTATTGTGTGCGGCAACAACGATAAGCTCCGCCGCCAGCTGCAGCAGTGGGCCAGTTCCTCGCCGCTCCATCTGCGCATAGAAGGATACGTAAAGCCCGTGCATGAATATATGGCGATGTCCGATCTTATCATTACGAAATCGGGCGGCGTCACAACCGCTGAAGCAATTGCGCAGCAGCTGCCGCTGCTCGTTTACAAGCCACTGCCAGGACAAGAACGCGATAATATCCGGTACTTGGTTCGTAATGGGCTGGCGTGTCGCGCCAAAGGCAGCGACGATCTGGTGCGCCAGTTGGCATACTTGGCCGCCAATCCTGAGAAACTACAGCGGATGGGTGATCGTGCACTTACAGAACGCGGCCGCATGCAAGCCGATAGCGCGGAAGCCATTCTTCGCATGGCGCAGCAGACAGCTGTACGACCGCAGCCAACAGCGAAGCGATGGATGCGTCGCAACGCCATCTAACTGTATGATAAGCTTATAGTAATATGAAAATAACCTTCATCCCTCCCACTATTTCCACAGGAGGGATGAAGGTTATTTTTAACGACTGGCAGCCAATTCGAAATTTAACGGGCAGACATGCCAAGGGCCGTATCCAGCTCTGCTTTCTGACGTAAATGATGGTGAAAATGCATCCTGACCAGTTGCAGCCATTCTTCCGCATTCAGCCATCCCAGTCCAGGGTGCTCGACTTTCGATTGCGGGTCACTACCAGCAGCCGTGATCAAAGCCGCATCCAGTTCGATAGAGACTTGACGCAACCCGTCAATCAGTTGCTGCCGATCTGCCGGCTGAAGTGGTGTATAATCCGCTGAATCCGGCACCTTGATCTTAATCGGCGGAAATGCACCACCCTTATAAATCACCTCGCCAACTTCCGTCTTAGCACCACCTGCTGCTTTCTCGGCTGCGCATTGTTCGATAGCACGCAAATGAAAACGGAGCGTAGAGTCGATAAGGTGTTTATATACTTGTCCGATTGACCAACTGCCTACTAACGGTACCGCTGTTAATTGCTCCGTCGAATAATAGTCAAGCTCAAGCTCGTATTGTCTCAACGATTGCCTAATCTCCGCCACCTCTTGGCTCAGTCTTTCATTTACATTCATTTTTAACATATGATTCGTCCCTTCTTATACGGAGTCCGCCTTCTGTTAGTTGTCGGCACGTTCCCACTATTCAAGACCGTCACCTCTCATACGACCAGTTGGCACTTGTAAACTCAGTATATCGAAGCGCTCCTGACAACCTTATGTCAGTAATGAGCTGCATCCGAGCTATAAAGTTGTACCATGCGTTCTGCTTCCGCTTTAATGGCTTGTGCCAACGATGCCGGCTCAACTACAGTCGCCTGAGCGCCCCAGCTTAACAGCCACGAAAGTACATCTTGCTCCTTGCGCGCAGTGAGCTTAACGATCAGTTCGTGTTCCCGTTCCTCTACTGATTGAATGTAAAAATAACGTGACTCTTTCACTTGCTGTGCCAAACGTATCGGAAAAGAAACAGTAACGTGATAGGCACGATCCCTACATTCGTCGGTAGGCATATATTCGGACAGCGAGAAATGGGCAGGCCGCTCAAAGCGCTCTTCCATCTCCTTTAGCTCCCGAATCCGGTCGAGACGGAAGTGGCGAATAGACAATCGCAAGCCGCAGTACGCAATCACGACCCACACAGCCCCAGTATGCACAATGCCATAAGGGTGAATCGTACGCTCCGTCTCTACTGAGCCGCTCATGCCTACAGGGGCTTCATATCGAATGAACAACACACGCTGCTGCTTCACTGCCTGCTGCATCCTGTGGAGCAGCGGATCTGTCTTGTTCCGATGCAGCGGTGTCACGCCATAATCCTCGGGCAAAAAGCGTATTTGCCCTTCAATATCCCGCATACGATGCAGGCCTGCCTCATTAAGCAGTTCCTTCATCTTGGCGCGAGCGCCCTGTGCATAAGCTGTCCATGACTCATCCAGCCTGCCGCCAATATGCTCGACACCCGTGAGCAGCAGAATCGCTTCTTCAGGGTGCAGCAGCACGGGCGGCAAGAAATAGCCTTCCATCAGGGAATACCCGATGCCAGGGATTGAAGCAATGGGCACTCCCATTTCGGACAAAGCCTGCATGTCTCTGTATATCGTACGTACTCCGACTTCATACAATGTCGCAAGATCTTCGGCCCGACATACACGCCTTTGTCGGAGCTCAAGTACAATCGCCATCAAACGATCCGTACGATTCATTCCCATTCCTCCGTCTCTGTTAATTTGCTCACCTTCTTATTCACGATAGCCTTATATAATTTATATTAATGAAATAGAACCTGATATGTATATTAAACCTGAGCAGAGGAGTCATGTGGATGGGAATACCCCGTATAACAAAAGAAAAAGAGACACTCACCTATATGGTGCGTATTTATTGCTGTGCGCATCACCAGCAGGAAACTATAGATAACAAGATGAAAGCAGCGCCATTATGTGATTCATGTGCAGCGCTTACGAGATATGCCTATAAGCGGCTAAGCCACTGCCAATTCGGAGCACACAAGCCTACCTGTGGAAAATGTCCGATTCACTGCTACAAACCCGACATGCGCGAGAGCATAAAGCAAGTTATGCGTTACGCTGGTCCACGCATGGTATACCGCCGCCCTATTATGGCGATGCGCCATCTCATAAGCAGCTTACAGAAGCCACCCACGATACCTGGGACACGGCAAAAGAAATCTGTTAAATAAATATGAAATTGATTTACATGCACAAATTGGCTATGCTAAGGCCATCCTAACTAGATGAGGAAGAAGGTCGGCGCCAAAGATGAGCAAGTGGATAGATTATTGTATGACGAAGCGAGGGACTAGCCAAACCAATCCGTTTGGCCCAGAAGTTCATGTGATGAAGGCGGGAACCAAAATGTACGCCCTCTTTCCCTCGGATGGAACTCCTACTGTAAGCTTGAAGTGTGATCCATTTAAAGCCGATTCATTGCGTGAGCAATACCCTGAGATTACACCAGGCTATCATCTTAACAAGAAGCATTGGAACACGGTCGCACTAGACGGCAAGCTGACAGATGAAGAGATACAAGCCATGATTGATCATTCCTACGAGCTCGTTTTAAAAGGAATGACGAAGGCAGAGCGTAATATGATCGGTTCATAAGGTAACGATACGGGACGAAATGCAAGAAATTCAAGAAATTCAAAAAGCCGTTGAGCTCATCAGCATCATGCTGATCAACTCAACGGCTTTTGTTACATAGTTTCGCTCACTTCGATTGCACTAGCTAGTAATCAATGATTTGGATTATACACCATACAATATTGTTCAAGCTCACTATTAGGCAAGCGAATCGTCTCAACCAATGTGAAGCCATATCGGCCATACAAAGGTACGTTATCGGGATTCTGTGTTTCTAGCGTACATGCCCAGCCTTTGGCATCACACTCCGCTAACAGGGGTTCCATCATTTTACTCACTTGACCTGTTCCACGATAAGCCCGCTGCACAACCAACATGTCTAAATGTGCATATGGTCTGTCACCTAGCATCTGAAGCCAAGCTGAACTCATACTGTGCAAAATGGATACACCCCTGATAAAACCTTTAACGCCAATATATCGGCAAGCAGGAAGTGATTTTAGGATAGCTGCTGCAATTCTTCTCCAATACTTCATCTGAGACAGTATGGAACTGCCGAATTGCTCAGAGCGGAATACAAGCGCAACCGATTCCCATTGTGAAGAGCTTGCATAAAGATCGGAATAAGGGGACAACATTTCTAAGTAATGACGAAAAAAGATACGAAGCACATCTTGCCTCGTACTTGAATCAGGGAGCATAAACGTATACAGCGGGTCTTCCATAAATTGTGCAGCTAACACTTGAGCTGCTTGTGGGATATGTTTGCGTTCTAAGGTAATAATGTTGCGACTACAAATAGTTCCACCCCGGATCTAAGTAATGGTCTTTCCTGTAGGGCAGGGGAGCTTCGCACTCCGGCTCACGATACAAGAGGTCTTATAAAGGGTACTCCTTGCGGATCGCTGCGTCAAACCCCTTCGTCTACCCATTAGTGGAAGCTAGGGCTTGCAAGCATACAAAAAAACAGCCCTTAACCGAAGTTAAGGGCTGTTTTCCATCAATTACAATTTAACAACGTTTTCCGCTTGCGGTCCACGGTTACCTTGTACGATGTTGAACTCGACACGTTGGCCTTCGTCCAAAGTTTTGAAGCCGTCACCAGTGATTGCGGAGAAATGTACGAATACATCGTCGCCACCTTCAACTTCGATGAAGCCGAAACCTTTGTCAGCGTTAAACCATTTAACTGTACCTGTTTGCATTTATTTCACCTCCAACGCTAAAACATATACCTCTTTTTATTTTGAAAATAAAAATTGCGTATTGTAAAAGGTTCACTAACATGAGAACCTTTTACAATACGCAATTGAAGGTTTCAAAATGTAGGATTGACTTAATCATACCTTAAAAAGAGGCAAAATGCAATATTTATTATATCAATGTGCTGCCACTTCTCGAACAGTGCCGAGAAGCGGCAAACTGATAAACACATTATAACACTATTTTAAGCTTTTGGATACTTCTTTTACCATCTCAGCTACAGATTCTAATCCACCGCCAGAAAGGTACCAGAATTCAGGGTTCAGATATACGATATTGCCGTCCTTGGACGCCTTCGTATTCTTAACCAATGCATTCTCCACTACATCTTTTACAGAAGACGCACCTGCTTCACTTTTAACTACAGCACCACGGTCCACAACGAACAAATAGTCCGGATTTTTTTCTGCGATGTACTCAAATGACACACTTTGTCCATGAGTGGACACTTCAATATTAGGATCAACAGCCTTCATACCAAACACATCATGCAAAATACCAAAACGTGATTTCGGACCATATGCACTTATCTTTCCTTCATTCGCCAAAATTATGAGTGCATTTTTACCGCTAGCAGTAGCTTTTTCATTTAATGCTTTGATGGAATCGTCAATTGCTGCCAATTGTTTATCCGCTTCTGCTTCTTTGCCGAATATTTTACTCAGCATTTTCACATTTTCTTTAAAAGATCCCATGTAATTTTTAGTGTCTACTCCCACGTATACAGTCGGTGCAATCGAACTCAGCTCTTTGTAAGCGTCAGATTGACGACCCGAGATCAAGATCAGGTCTGGCTTCATATCATTAATTTTCTCAAAATCAGGCTCTTTTAAACCACCAACATTTTCAATTTCTGCGGAATTATATTTTGCCAAGTATGCTGGAACGTTACCTGCACGCGGAACTCCCGCAACTGGAACGCCTAATTTATCTAATGTATCTAATGCACCAAAGTCGAACACAACCACTTTTTGTGGGTTTAATTTGACTTTAGTCGTTCCCAATTTATGTGTAATCTCAAGCTCCGACTGCTCAGCAGCCGTTGTGGACGTTGTAGAGCCTGTTGCTTGCTCCGTCGAACCGCCATTCGAAGCTGTATTTTTGTCGCCGCATGCAGCAGCAACCACCGCGATGACTAATGTCATCATAATAACTAACCATTTTTTCTTCAATTCTATCACCTCAAGAAATTATTTATATGTGAACTAACACGTATCACCCAATATAAGAAGCGTACATTTCAAGTGTTATTTAAAATAAACACAAATTTTGTTACCGTTAATGACCTGAATCGGAATGTCCATATCGTATACGTCCTTTAGAACGGCAGAATCGATAATTTCCGCTGTTGGACCTTCTTTTACAATTCGTCCCTCTTTTAGAGCCACGATATAATCGGAGTAACAAGAAGCAAAGTTAATATCATGAATAACAATAACTATTGTCTTGCCAAGCTCATCCACTAATCTGCGCAGCACCTTCATAATCTGAACCGAATGTTTCATGTCCAAATTGTTTAAAGGTTCGTCCAGCAAAATGTATTCCGTATTCTGAGCCAGCACCATCGCGATATAAGCACGCTGACGTTGGCCTCCGCTTAGTTGATCCAGAAACTTATGCTGGATATCCTCCAGTTCCATATACTGAATGGCCTCATCAACGAAAACCCAATCCTGCGGCGTCAATTTGCCTTGTGAATAAGGAAACCGCCCAAAGCTAACCAAATCACGAATGGATAAGCGCACTGTAATATGGTTTGACTGCTTCAGAATCGAAATTTGCTTGGCGAGCTCGGCACTCTTGCACTGGCTGATCTCCTTGCCATCCAAAATAATTTCACCTGAATCTTTGGAGAGCAATCGACTCACCATTGATAGCAATGTACTTTTCCCTGCGCCGTTTGGCCCAATGAAAGACGTAATCTTGCCCTTTGCAATATTGACCGATACGTTATCGACAACCGGCTTGCCGCTATACTGTTTGGAGACTAGTTTGACTTCTACCACGTTTTGTTCTCCTTTAGCAGAAGATATATAAAGTACACACCGCCAACAAAGTTAACAATGACGCTAATCGTTGTCTCAAAGGTAAATACTCGTTCTACAATTAGCTGCCCACCAATCAAGGCCACAATACTAATGAGTACAGACCCTGTAATCAAAACACGATGACGATGGGTTTTAAACAATTGATGCGCTATATTGGCCACCAGCAGTCCGAGGAATGTTATAGGCCCAACCAAAGCAGTTGCAATCGAGATTAGAATGGCCACAATTATGAGCAGACGCTTGACGACATAGTCGTAATCGACACCCAGATTTATAGCCTCTTCTCTGCCTAATGACAATACATCCAAGAACTTCATGAATTTCATAAAATATAGTAAAACACCAATTAACACCACTATAGAAAGAATGAGCAGATCGGTATTAATGTTGTTAAAACTGGCAAACATCCGATCCTGGACGATCTGAAACTCATTCGGATCGATGAGAATTTCCATAAACGATGACATACTTGAAAATAAAGTACCAAAGATAAGACCTAACAACAGCAAAAAGTAAATATTTTGGCCCTCTCTACGAAACAACACCTTGTAAAACACACTGGCAAACAGCATCATCAGCCCTACGGATAGGGCAAAGTTCAGATTCCGATCCAGCATCGTCATACTCGTTGAGCCAAATACAAAGACAACTGTCGTTTGAATAAGCATATAAAGTGAATCCAGGCCGAGAATGCTCGGAGTAAGGATACGGTTGTTCGTAATGGTCTGAAATATCATCGTGGAGAAAGCAATTGCGCCTCCCGTTATAACGATGGCCACTATTTTTTTGCCCCTGCGTGGAAGGATGTAATCCCAGTTTCCGTTAGCCTTAATAACCATAAATATAATGATCAAGGTCAATGCTAATGCTGCTAGTGTCCATAGTTTCCCTCTCATCACTGGTAAGCCTTTCTTCTCATAAGTAAGTAAATAAAGATAATACTGCCTATCACACCCACCGTCAGTCCAATTGAGATTTCGTACGGATAGATGATGAGTCGACCTATAATGTCACAGGCCAGGACAAACACCGCACCGAGCAATGCCGTATGAGGCAAATTTTTCTTCAAATTGTCACCTTGGTAGATCGTAACAATATTCGGAATAATAAGCCCGAGAAACGGAATTGTACCTACTGTTAGCAGGACGACAGCCGAGACTAACGCCACGATGACAAGGCCAAGGTTTACTACTTGTTTGTATTTCAAGCCCAGGTTGTGCGAAAACTCTTCCCCCATGCCGGCTACTGTAAACCGATTAGCGAATAAATAAGCGACAACAAGCGCCGGAACACTTAGGTAAATCAGTTCATACTGCCCTTGAATCGTCATGGAGAAATCTCCATGCATCCAAGATGATATATTTTGGATCAAGTCATGCTTATACGCAAAAAATGTCGTAATCGAACTAACTATGCTGCCGAACATAAGGCCGACGAGTGGAATAAAAATGGCATCTTTAAACTTCACCCGGTCCAGTATTTTCATAAAGATGTAAGTGCCTAAAAGGGCAAATAGAAAAGCTATAGACATCTTTATAAGTGGCGTGGCCGTCGGAAAGATCATCAGGGCGACCAACACCCCAAACTTGGCAGAATCCATCGTTCCTGCCGTCGTTGGCGACACGAAGCGATTGCGGCTTAACTGCTGCATCATAAGCCCGACAATACTCATGCTCATTCCTGCAATAATAATGCTCATTAGTCGTGGAATACGGCTAATATACAAAGTTTGTGTCTTATCTTCTGTCAAATGAAACAAATCAAGCAAAGACAATTCTTTAACTCCTATAAACAGAGATATGACTGATAAGACAACGAGCGCAATCACAAGATATCTTTTTCTCATAGTTATCCTTTTCACTGTAACGTCGTTAACTCATTCGCAATAATCATGTTATGATCGAAAGTTAGCTGACTGAGATTAGGTGTCGTATAATTGAGATTGATTCTCATTTACTGTAACAGTTACGATTATAACGCACTAAAGGTATAAGTCAACAAAAACAAAGAATTTAATGTTATCGCTCACCCTTTTGTCACAATATTGTTTACTACTGGAAGTAATCCCTTTTCATTTTTCCAAATGATTGCACAAATTCCTTCATATCCCGAACTAAAGCGAACTCAAGCACCTGACATAGGTTGTAATACTCGCTGATTACCACATTAAAAAAGCCGCCCCTCGCTAGTTAATCGAGTAGACGGCTTCGTTCATTTGTAAACTCATACTGAAAACGATTTTTACTTTCCTACCATCATCAGTTCAAATTTCATGTTCTTACCTCGTTATTTATTCGTGCTTTTTTGCTTTCCTGGCAGCTTATCGCCTGGTGTCCCTTTTCCATAATGCTGCTGATTTTTCCGAGCTTTCTCCTGATTTTCGTGCACCTTCTGCACAAATTCGTGTGTGTTGTCCATTATGATGTACCCTCCTTATTTCCTGCCCACGAAGTCCCTTTTACTTTAACCAAGAAGCAGCGAAATCATGTCCCGTTACCCATGATGGCGTCCTAATTTCACCCATTTGCTGTGAGAGCAAAGCCTGCTTTGCAATCGTTAAGAACCTATAACCATTTGGTTCATAGCCCATGATTTTCTTTATTTAACTTATAACTCCCTGGTTACGGGACGTACGGACGATATGGTTTTATCCCTAGCTCACTCCAAGGATTGGGCTGCTTGAATAAGCTGCTCTTTCGAAATATGAGGGGAGTCAGTAATGACACGGATAAGGACAGACGAGGAGCTCTTCGACATCCATGACAGCTCTTTGTATATTCCTGTATCACTAAATAGATAGTCGTTGTTCTCAACGTAGTCGGCATCGACCCCATCTTTTTGTATCCGCTCATGGATGATCGTGTCTGGCGACATCGCTTTTATTTTGATTTTCTCCAAAAAATGATCATACTGCACATACAGACGGTCCGCATCCGCGTTCTTATATGTGGACGTGTAAATATGGACTGGCGTATTTGTTTCCTGTTGTTGAAGTTTCCAGCTGTACGCTTTTCCTTGGTCCTCACTGTCCTGACGCAGCTCACCTAACATCTCAAGCCCTTCCAGACCAACAATGCCACCGAAAGCAGGCTCAGCTTTGCCTGATTCAAAAGTAAACCCGCTCAGCTGGTGGGGCACCGCATTGTAAATGCCCGCACTCGCCACCTTCTCGCTCCATTGCTCTAAATGCTGTTCAGAAATAGGCTTGGATACACTAAGCAAAGGATGCTGCCTAAATGACGCAGACTCCGCTTTCTCAAGCGCCTCCATATAGACAACTGCTTGCTGACCTTCTTGCAGTTGCTGTTTCACCTCTGCCATCGTACGACGAATATCAGTCTTCAAAGACGGCGCAAGCTTAAAGCTGCTATCTGTCCACACCTCAGTCTGAACTAAACCGTGGTCGGATTGAAACAGCAATTTCTGCGTCGCATAACCGAACCCTGACAATACTACTGCAATTAGCGCGGCGTACATCCATTTGCGTGCAGTGAATTTACGTTTTACAATCATAGGTTTCCCCTCTCTCCATTTCATGCCTTGCTCGGCAATTAAGGCCGTCATATGAGTGTCCAGCGAGGAAGGTAGATGCAGTGATTCGGATGCTGACTGATATTCTTGCTTTAACTTTTGCTCAATGGACATAGGATGTTTCTCCCCTTTCTGCCTTTCGTTCGTCCATATGACGACGCAACTGCTTTAATGCCAAGTGATGGCGGGATTTTACAGTACCTACAGGGATATCAAGTATCATCGCAATCTCCTGTAAGGTGTAGTCATGTACGTACCGGAGCACAATTACTTCCTTTAACTTTTGAGAAAGCAATTCAACAACAGGGAGCACTTCCATCTGAGCATGCATGGCATACAGACGATCGTCCATCTCTGCAAATGGCGGTTGGGCACCATGTGACTTCACTCGTTCCAACAACCGAAACCGACGCCACACTCCCCTGTTCCAGCTCCGCACTTGGCGTACAATAATGCCGTTCATCCACGCATAGAACGGTTGCGTTGGGTCGTATTTGTCCCATGCTCGGAACAGCTCCAAATAAACCTCACTCATCATGTCCGCTGTATCTTGCTTATTCGGGGCAAGGAAATAAATTAGACGGTACGTATAATCTTTTGTCTCCTCATAAAGTTGTTGAAATGCTTCGGTGTCCCCAGCCCTCATCCGGATGATTAGCGGGGTAATATTTAATTCCTTCATGTAGCCGGCCTCCATTCAGGTGTTACATGAGATATTGGCTCCAATCGCGTTTTAGGTTCACTTTCATAGAAATAAAATGCAGAATGCCATAAACACGAAGAATTTAACAGATAAAGCGCTTTTATGTTCGGGAAATTATATTTTTTTAAACATTTTTCACTAGATCTATATATTTTTTATTTCAACTTTACATCCTAACCTTTATAATACTTTAAAAAGCGAGATTAACAGAAAAAGGATTGGTGATTAATGATGAGTCATTCTACTCAGCAAGAAGAGTTAAATCCTTACTTGATTGCGCAACGCCAAGTCGACACAGCAGCCGCTAAATTGCAGCTTCCCTCACATGTTACGGAACTGCTAAAGAAACCGAAACGCGTATTATCGGTCAGCTTCCCTGTTAAGATGGATGATGGAAGTGTTCGTATCTTTGACGGCTACCGCTCCCAGCATAACGACGCAATCGGACCCACAAAAGGCGGAATTCGCTTCCACCCAGGAGTTACACTTGATGAAGTTAAAGCTTTATCGATGTGGATGACCTTTAAATGTGGCGTGGTTGGATTGCCTTACGGTGGCGGTAAAGGCGGCGTTATCTGTGATCCACGCGAATTAAGCATCGGTGAGTTGGAACGCTTAAGCCGTGCATTTATGGAAGCGATCGCTGACATTGTAGGACCAGAACGCGACATCCCTGCACCTGACGTATATACAACACCACAAATTATGGGGTGGATGATGGATACGTACAGCAAGCTGCGCGGCCACAATGCTCCAGGCGTCATCACAGGCAAACCGATTATTATTGGCGGTTCCCAAGGACGCGGCGAAGCTACCGCACAAGGCTGTGTATACGCGATTCAATCCGCTTTAAAAGATATTGACCTTCCAATGGAACAAGCTAGAGTAGCGGTTCAAGGCTACGGCAACGCGGGTCGCATCGCTGCCCGATTACTGCATGACCTTGGGGCAACCATTGTAGCTGTAAGCGATTCCCGAGGCGGCATCTATGATCCGGCTGGTCTGGACATCACCCGCGTCGAGGAGTTAAAGGACACGGCAAAGCTTGCGGACTACGGCGCTCAGTATGCGATCAGCAACGAGCAATTGCTAGAGCTTGAAGTAGACATTTTGGTACCTGCTGCACTTGAAAATGTTATTACAAAAGAAAACGCAGCCAACGTAAAAGCCCGTATTATTGCCGAGGCAGCTAACGGTCCTACTACACCTGAAGCAGATGAAATTCTGGACGCTAAAGGCTGTATCGTTATTCCTGACATTTTGGCTAACGCCGGAGGCGTTACCGTTTCATACTTTGAATGGGTACAAAACTTGATGAACTACTACTGGTCTGAAGAAGAGGTACTAGAAAAGCTTGAAGCGAATATGGTGAAATCGTACGATGCCGTCCGTAAAATGGCAAAAGAGTACGAAACTAATCTTCGCACGGCAGCTTACATGATTTCCCTTCATCGTGTTACCGTAGCAATGCAGGCACGCGGTTGGGTATAATACCCAACTCATGCGCTAATGTCGGCTAATGTGACTTGATGCAAGCTTAATTAGCCGGATGAGACAGCATTATATAAGCCCCCTTGCCTCCTGATACAGGATAACAAGGGGGCTTATATCGGTTGTAGAACAGTTGTCGGCGTGTTACCACATTCCACTGAATGCAATGATAATGTGCAGCACAAGACTAGTCTTCGGCGCTTGTCGTTGAATCCCCTTGTGGTAGTATCGGCTTTGAACCCGCCTCAGGGGACGTACGGCGACGAGTAGACGGAAGTCTTCCTGCTTCTCGAAGCGCCTCCCTCAACAAAAACTCCATGTGCCCATTTACGCTTCGGAATTCATCAGATGCCCAGCGTTCCAAAGCCTCATACACGCTTGGATCAAGACGGAGCGGAAAGTTCTTCTTCTTACTGGCCATTAATCGGCCTGCTTCACGTTAATAGATCGTACCCGTGTTAATGACCGGCTGGGCAGAGCGATCAGAAACTACGGCAACGAGTAAGTTATTAATCATAGCTGCTTTACGTTCATCATCAAGTTCAACGATGCCATCAGCTTGCAACCGTTCAATGGCAAGCTGAACCATCGTAACTGCGCCATCCACAATTTTTTCGCGTGCAGCAATGATAGCTGCTGCTTGCTGACGTTGAAGCATGGCACTCGCAATCTCCGTCGAGTACGCAAGATGTGTCAGGCGAGACTCTATTACTTTCACGCCCGCAATTGCCAAGCGATTTTGAAGCTCGTCGCTAAGCTCCGCTGCGATCTCCTCTGTATTGCCACGTAAAGAAAACACCCCGGCTTCCACCGAATCATACGGGTATTTACTCGCTACATGTCGAAGGGCCGTCTCGCTCTGGATTTCGACGAACTTCTCATATTCATCTACCTCGAACAAGGCTTTGGCGGAATCGATGACGGAAAATACGATAACCGCTGCAATCTCAATTGGATTGCCATCCACATCGTTCACCTTAAGCTTGACGCTGTTAAAGTTACGTACGCGGAGCGATATCCGCTTACGACTGGAGAACGGAATAATCATATAAAAGCCGCTTTCTCGAATGACACCTAAATAGCGCCCAAAAAACGTCACTACGTGAGCCTGATTAGGCTGTACGATTGTCAAGCCAGTGAGCAGAATAGCGGCCAAGCTGGACACTACAATTCCGGCCGCAATAGTCACCGTAGTCTCTAACACGATCAGGTACACTCCCGCAGCAGCCATAGCGGCAATAAGCAATAGAGCAGCAAAACCATTCAAGCTAGAGCATTTCTCTTCTTTGAACACGGTCATCACTCCCTAAAAACAAGTTTATATTTTTGATATCTTTATGATATCACTTTTTCATATATATGTAAATTAAATTTGTTCACCACCTTCAACAACTCAACCACAAACAACCTCCACCTTCCTTGAAAGCCTTTCGTTTCACAGGATTAATGGAGGGTGTCAGCCACTATATACGGCTACGTTATCGCTACCATTGAGACAACAAAATAGCTGTCCCCCATGCTGCAATACGTGCTGCGTTTGTGATCATAAAATTTCTTACCGACAAAATAAACGTATCCTTCTTCGTTTGCTTAGCTTCAAAAAGCTTTATGTTGCGGCTAACTGGTATGTAAGTTAGTAGTACCAACAACAAAATGGCAGGGTGGACACCTAAAGCCCACAATACGATAAGATCCAAGTACGCTGCCCAGTACGCATAACGGAACAATCTTAGTGCATTAAGCTTGCCGATATAAACGGGAAGTGTATATCGTCTGTTTTCGATATCATCTTCCATATCACTAATATTGTTTGCCAGCATAATGTTAGCGATCCCCATAATGGCAGGGGAAGAAATAAAGAACACAAGCAGCACTTCCAGTATGTTGATGTGAACATGAACCCAGCCGTTATCATAAAGCAAGGAAACCAGCTGCTCTTGTCCAACATGAACGTATGTGGAAATAAAAATAATTACAAACCCCATAAACAACCCTGAGAAAATCTCACCTAGCGGCATCCGCGAAATCGGAATAGGACCGAAGGAATACAATATACCGACAAGAAAAGATAATCCGCCCAAAAGCAACACAACTAAGTTGGTATGTAAAAACAAAATAAATCCCGTTACCCCTGCCGTTCCTAACAAGACAAAAATAATGCCTACTACTGTCCATTCCCTGATTCCATACTTAACAATGGCGTTGTGCTCTTCATAACCATAGCCCTGTGTCTTGACGGCTTTCTTATAGTCGATGTAGTTGTTAATAGCTGTTGTCGCCATGTCAAAGCTGAGCAGCGACACAAACATAAGCACAAAATGCAGCCACTGAAACTCGTGGAAACGGTAAACTGCATACAACGACCCGATAGCAAATGGAATCATGCTGGCCGCTTTTGTTTTGATTTCAACTAGCTGCATAAAACGTCCTAATGTCACATTCATACCCCTTCAATAAATCGTACTGTAATGATTATTGCTACATATGATAATAGCTTATTTTCTCCAATTTATCCTGTAAAAATGATGATTGATGAAATCACTTCAGTTCAAATGAGAGCAAAATCCAAGTGCTGCCTGCACAGCACTAACAGCCATTCTAGTAAACGATACTATAATAAGCACCGCAGATAAGTGCGCTCAAAAGATGATCAATCATCTTGTGGTAACGATCGATAAAGGTTCCTTGTTGGTTCACATAGCCGTCAATCCCCTTAGCAGCAAATAAACGCATAGCCGCCTGTGCGATGTCCATTTTTTTACTATCAATATGTACTCTTTTCTTCATACGCCTATGATAAGTGAACACTAACTAAATTAACAAACGTTATTTTATCGACTGCAAAAGGTAGCTGTTTCAAGGTCTTTGTCCTCTATCATATTGAGATTTAGTTAACTTCTCCCCTGCGGGTGTCCTGTAACTTGCCAAGTGATTTTACATTCGATATAACTAAAGTAACATGTAAAATGGGAGGTTCAGATGACACATTACACCTTGCAACAGCACAGCATATTAGACCGCGTACAAGTCCGCCAAGCGACTGAGGCGGATACTGCCGACGTAATGAACCTGCTCACTAAGACCGCGCAATGGCTGCACAGCCAAGGTTCTACACAGTGGAATTCTTTGCTCAGTGGTGAGGACGTGCATGGCACTAGCAAAGCTATCATTCGTGGAGATGTATTTGTATTCCATGAGGGAAGTACGCTTGCTGCAATGGTGATGCTCTTGCAACAACCAAGCCCGTGGGACATCGATCTATGGGGAGATGAAGGCCACGATTCATCTATATATGTACACCGTCTAGCCATTAACCGGGACTATGCAGGGTCAGAGCTTGGCTCTTCTGTGATGAAGTGGGTAGAGAACGGCATTACATTTACGGGCAAGCACCAGATTCGACTGGATTGTATCGAACAAAATATGCGGTTATTTACCTTTTACAGCAGTCTTGGATATACACATAGGGGTATAAAAAATGGATTTCATCTGTTTGAAAAATTACGCCGCTAAGTGTACATTCGCCATGAAGAAATGAGCATACAAATAACCCCCAAAAGGCTCCCTTTTCTCAAAGTGTCCTCCTTGGGGGTACAGTACAGTCCATACATCAGCCTCTGCTGCTCCAAACGAACCGGTTGTATGATCAAAGCTTCTCAGCAATTACGCCACTTTTTCCATCCTGCAGCTCTGGACGCTCACTCGCAACGACCGTATAAGGACTATGGTCCTAACTATTCTTACTGCGGATTTGTCGACCAAATACCTGCGGTCTTCACAAATACACGCTGTGGCAGCTTTAAGGTAGCTAACGCCAGTTCCGCCACATCTTCCGGCTGCATGATGCTATCGCCATCATCCGTCTTTAATCCGGCATCACGAGCCAAGTCCGTATTTACCGTGCTAGGTGTTAAAGCCACCACACGAATATTAAACTTGCGCACCTCTTGCATTAACGCTTCCGTCATCCCCATCACTGCAAACTTCGAGGCATTATACGCCGAGCCTGTTGCAAAGCCGCGCTCACCTGCTGTAGAAGCAACGTTTATGACATTACCTACATTGTTGGCAATCATCGTTGGCAGAGCCGCACGTGTTACGTAGTAAGTTCCCATCAAATTGATTCGGATAATACGCTCCCACTCCAACGGGTCCATATCAACCAATGTGCCAAACTTGGCCACACCCGCATTGTTGATCAGTATATCTACTGTACCTAATTCCGTAATCAAAGAAGCTACTGCGCGTTCCGCCTCTTCCTGTACGGAAATATCCGCAGTTGCCACACTCACACGAATACCGTACTGTTCGGTCAATTCCGAGCGAAGTGCTTCCAGATCAGATGCAGTACGGGCAATTAGACCTAGATGAGTACCTTCCTTTGCCAACGCTACTGCGATAGCTTTACCGATTCCTTTACCCGCACCCGTAATAATAGCTGCTTTATTAGTTAACTCCATCTGTATATCCTCCTAATCCTAATCGTTCTATGTAAAAACTAAGGTGTATCCTGACTGACGACGACTTCATATTTATTTAACGAGGCGCCCAGCATGTACTCTTTACTGTCACCTGATCCACGGTGTGCTTGACGGAAAGCTTCGCTTGAAGTCCAACCTTTAAACGATTCCTCGTCCT
Source organism: Paenibacillus taiwanensis DSM 18679 (assembly GCF_000425125.1). GTDB lineage: Bacteria > Bacillota > Bacilli > Paenibacillales > Paenibacillaceae > Paenibacillus_B > Paenibacillus_B taiwanensis. Next base: position 168,496 of record NZ_AULE01000023.1, on the reverse strand, counting down.
CCCACAGGGTACAGACCTTCAGTTCCTCTTCGCCTTCTTTGCCTTCGCCAAGCCATACTTCCAGCCGTACGAAGCCCGGCATTTGCTGAACCCCTTTTGCCGCAGCAAACCGTTCCGCCACCTGCTTGCCAAACCCGGATTTAATTCGAATCGTATTCGTTACCACTAACATACTCTCGCCTCCAATTCCGATAATAGTTATAAGAGACCTGCATAACAGCAGCTTGAATCTCCTTCTTTATTATAACGAAAGCAGCAAACTGAAACCAAACACCCCTTTTTTCCTATAAAAAGGTATACTATATAAGCACAATGTCCTACTAATTTATCACTTAATTACTTTTACATCATCGAGGTGTCTTTCATGACTATAAATGTGGACAATTGCAAACGGTGCGGCAAAATTTTTCAAAAATATTATTCTGTGTACTGCCCCGACTGCTTTGCTTTTATTCGGTCCGAGTTAGATCGCTGTGCAGCCTACCTCAAAAAGTATCGCGACAGCACCATTCAAGAACTGAGCGAAGCGACTGAAGTGCCCGCGGGCAAAATCATTCGATTCATTAACGAAGGTAAATTATACGTACAGGATTATCCTAACTTGCATTACGAATGTTATTTCTGTGACAAGACCATTCAACGCGGCTACTTATGCCCTGAATGTGCGATCAAATTCAAGCTTGAAGTGAAGCATCTTTTTCTTCAGGATGGCTATGAATACGACTCCATGCGCAACGAAATTAAGTACTCCGAGAAGGCAGGCGGCGGGCGTCATATTACGGATCGATACACGGTAGATGGAACAAAACGTAAATAATGAGAATTAACGTATAATAGTGCTGATTAGAGACAGTCTTAACATCGGTTAAGGCTGTTTTCACTTTTTGAACACATAATGTTCAAGGTTTGTTCACCGAGACATCTACTCCATACGTCCTAGAAATGTTTACATAATGGTAACCAATCTGTATTCCTAGAATAAATGCGGCCAAAATTAAGTGAACTTAAGCACAATCTGGCACTAATTTGTGACAATATTGCAAATTCTATCGCTAATTCAACAATTGTGTACAAATTTTGAAAACGCCTGTTTTCGGCCAAATTCAGTGATATTCCTCACATTTCAAGCAAATTCAAGCATGCGACGCTCAAATATTGCCACCATATCTGGTTTTTGCTGTCAATTATGGTTTTCTCTTTGGTTTGTTTTTATGGTGTTACTTCAATAAGATAGACCATGGTCGCAGATTGGATTATCCCAACAATTCTTAATATATAGTTCACCACAGAGAAAGGGGTACGTTAATGAAAAAGAAAGGGTTGTTACTCACCGTATTTACAGCTCTTCTTGTGCTGCTGACCGGCTGTGATTCACTTGCGGTTCTGAATCCAAAAGGCCCTGTAGCCAAGACCCAATCGGACGTCATCATCTTCTCCATGATCGTCATGGCAGTCGTATTGTTGGTCGTCTATGTACTGTACATCTACATGTTGACGAAGTATCGCGCATCCAAAGCAGCTCCAGACTATGAACCGCCACATGAAGAGGGCAGCAAATGGATGGAAATCACTTGGACGATTATTCCCGTCATCATCGTTGTTATTCTGTCAGTCGTAACGATTCGTTCGACTAATGCAGTAGAAACAACACCAGTAGGCTATGAAGATCAGAAGCCATTAATTATTTATGCTTCTTCTTCCGACTGGAAATGGCACTTCAGCTATCCGGAAGAGGGCGTCGAGACCGTTAACTATGTCAACATCCCGACTAACCGCCCTGTTCAATTCCGTCTGTACTCTTTCGGACCGATTACGAGCTTCTGGGTACCACAACTTGGCGGGCAGAAGTACGCCATGAGTGACATGGTTACGAAGTTAAACCTTGTTGCAGAGCATGAAGGTTCCTTTGTCGGCAAGAACTCGAACTTCTCGGGTAAAGGCTTTGCCCACATGGACTTTGAAGTGCTAGCGATGTCACCTAAAGGCTATACGGACTGGGTCAATGAAGTGAAGCAGACCGCTCCGGCATTAACAGAAGCTGAGTTTGACAGCTTGCTTGAAGCCGATCATCTCGGCCGCAAATCTTATTCGTCTACTCATTTAACATTCAGACCAGCACCAGAGGGCGCTAATGGTGGACATAACCACGGATCTTCTGATGCTGACTCCCATAACGAAGCAGACAAGGAAATGGACCATTCGAAGATGGATCACTCTAAGATGGACAATATGGATCACTCGAAAATGGACCATTCCGAAATGGACATGGACAACAAAGAAAATGACCATGCTCAGCACGGCAACTAGAAAGAAACAGAAAGGAGTCAACTCAGTATGAAATGGGACGAATTTTTCGTTACCGGCGAACCGATGATCTATGGCGCTATGGCCAGCATCGTGCTTGTATCGCTTGCCATCCTCGTAGGCTTAACCTACTTTAAGAAGTGGGGCTATCTTTGGCGCGAGTGGCTGACTACTGTCGATCACAAGAAAATCGGTATCATGTATATTTTATCCGCGCTTGTCATGCTGTTCCGCGGCGGTGTAGACGCACTCATGATGCGTACGCAGCTCGCAGGGCCAGACATGAAGTTCTTAGACGCGCAGCACTATAATGAAGTATTTACGACTCACGGCATCATTATGATCTTATTTATGGCAATGCCATTTATTATCGGTTTGATGAACGTTGTTATTCCGCTCCAGATTGGTGCACGCGACGTAGCGTTCCCACGTCTGAACGCGGTAAGCTTCTGGCTCTTCTTCTCCGGAGCCATGCTGTTTAACATCTCTTTTGTTATCGGCGGATCTCCAGATGCAGGTTGGACGGCTTACTTCCCACTTGCAAGTCTTGAGCTTAGCCCAACCGTAGGGAATAACTTCTACTCAATTGCCTTGCAGATTGCAGGTATCGGTACGTTAATGACAGGTGTTAACTTTATCGTTACGATTCTCAAAATGCGTGCTCCTGGCATGAAATTGATGCGTATGCCTATGTTTACATGGTCCGTATTAATTACATGTGTCATTATCGTATTTGCATTCCCTGTCTTGACAGTTGCACTTGCGTTAATGATGTTCGACCGGATGTTCGGTGCGCAATTCTTTACGATGGCGAACGGCGGTATGGATATGCTCTGGGCCAACCTGTTCTGGGTATGGGGACATCCTGAAGTATATATCGTTGTATTACCTGCTTTCGGTATTTACAGTGAAATTATTTCTACATTCTCACGCAAAAATTTGTATGGCTACAAATCGATGGTTATCAGTATGGTCGCAATTTCACTTTTATCCTTCCTCGTATGGGCGCATCACTTCTATACGATGGGACACGGTGCGATGGTTAACGGATTCTTCTCCGTTACGACGATGGCAATCGCCATTCCGACAGGGGTTAAAATATTCAACTGGCTCTTCACCCTCCATAAGGGTAGGATACAGTTTACAACACCAATGCTTTATTCTCTCGCCTTTATTCCGATCTTTACGATCGGTGGCGTAACCGGCGTTATGCTTGCTATGGCGAGTGCCGATTATCAGTACCATAACACGATGTTCCTGGTTGCTCACTTCCATTACGTATTGATTCCAGGTACTGTATTTGCAGTTATCGCAGGTATGTACTACTGGTTCCCTAAATTGTTCGGCTTCCGCCTGAACGAGCGTCTTGGTAAGCTTGCATTCTGGTTGATCGCAATTTGCTTTAACGTGACATTCTTGCCGTTATTCTTCTTGGGACTAAAAGGGATGACACGCCGTATGTACACGTATTCTGCAAGTACAGGATTCGGGCCGCTTAACTTGCTTGCAACGATTGGCTCCATCGGACTTGCTATCGGATTTGCAGTACTCGTATACAGCATCTACTGGAGTTTCAGATACGAGCCACGCGATACAACAAGCGATCCGTGGGATGCACGTACACTTGAGTGGGCAACACACAGTCCTGTTCCTGAATACAACTTTGCAGTCACACCAAATGTGAAAAGCTTGGATGCATTCTGGTTCTGGAAAAAAGACAAACAACCTTTATTTGAAGATAAGATTGAAGAGATTCATATGCCTAACAACAATGGGCAGCCATTCGTACTTGGTGTTATTTTCTTCTTCTTCGGATTCTTTATGATATTCAGTTGGTGGACACCAGCTATCATTTCCGGTATCGCGATTGTGGTTATGCTTGCTGTCCGTTCCTTTGAACGTGATCATGGTCGTCATATATCGGTGAAGGAAATCAACAAGACGGAACAACAACTGCGGGGTGATAAAGCATGAAGATCGATAAAACGCTGCCGCTAGAATATCAGACGGAAGAGAACAGTAACCGCATATTTGGTTTCTGGATCTTCCTCGGCGCGGAGATCGTGCTCTTCTCGACTCTGTTTGCCGTTTACTTTACGCTTTGGACCCGTTCGGGCACTGGCCCTTCGGCTGCGGAAATATTCCAGATCAAGCCTGTATTGCTGGAAACGTTCTTGCTCTTAACGAGCAGCTTTACGTGTGGTCTAGCTATCCATGCTATGCGCTTAGGTATGAAGAAGCCGTTTATGACGTTTATGGCCATCACGTTGCTGCTAGGTCTCGGTTTCTTAGGAATCGAAATCTATGAATTCGTCACTTATGTTCACGAAGGCGCGACTTTGCAAACGTCAGCGTTCTTGTCTAGCTTGTTTGTCTTGCTAGGTACGCACGGTGCCCACGTTACAATGGGTCTGTTGTGGGGTTCGGGTATTATGATTCAGACCCAACGTGAAGGCTTTACACACGATACAGCGAACAAATCGTTTATTTTCTCGCTGTACTGGCACTTCCTTGACGTTGTCTGGATCTTTATCTTCAGCTTTGTATACTTGAAAGGATTGATGTGACATGAAACAACTATTCCCGATTCGTCATGTGATGGGATACGTCTTCTCTCTCATCCTTTCTGTAGTCGCACTAGCGGTCATCGTCTGGGATATGTCCTTTACGACAGCAATTACGATTCTACTCATCTGTGCTGCCATTCAAGCAGCTGTTCAGTTGTTTATGTTTATGCACATTGATGAAGACAAGTCGAACAAAGCTTCGAACTATACCAATATCGCTTATGCGTTGTTTGTTGGTCTGGTTACGATCTTTGGCACATTGTTTACAATGATTTGGGGTTACTTGTAAGATCGAGAGTACAAGTGTAGTTATGCAAATAACACCTCTATAAGACAAAGCAGCCATCCTGTGATAGGATGGCTGCTTCTTTATTATTGTATTAAAGCTCCAGCAGACGGTATCATTTTTAAAGAATAAAACTGGCCCTTCTTGTTTATTTTTCCGATTATTGTAGCCTGTTTGTCTCGTGTAAACGTATATTCGTTTAACTTCACTTTCACTTTATAACCTGTTAGATTTACATTAAATAGTGCTTTAACAGAAACACTTGCAATTGAAATCGCCTTAGTTGGACTATATTTCGGCTTCGCAAACGACTTCGCAAAGTCTTTTTCATCAAACCAATCTATATTCGTTGCCTCTGCTTCCCAAACCTTATTCGTCAAGACACCTATCTTAATGTAATTATGTTCGTATCGATCATAAAAATACCAGAAAAAGCTTCCATCTTGCTCATTTCTCATTCGCGACACGTATGTAATATCGATTTTATCGGAGTAATTTAACTGGTTAATCGCTTTTGTTGCTTTTGCCAACAGCTTTGCATCGATTTGCTTTAAAGAAAAGCTTTGGTGAGCGGTAATCCGATTCCCTTTATCAAGGTCGATCTCTAGCGCCTGATCAACACCCCAGAATACCCAGTAGTTTCTCGGCTCGTTATCCTGATAAGGGGATTTTATCCGCCAGAACGAGTCAAACTTAAAAGGATACTTTTTATCCTCAAACGTCTTTTTAAAGTTAGTTATCTTGTTCTGCAAGGCATCGTCTAACACCATCTCTTGTTGTTGAATCTGATAATAGACCGATGTATGATTGACCCTCTGCTTCTTTTTGTCATAAAATATACTGAACTTTGCGGCTGGCTGAGACAGCTCCCCCTCCAATTTAATTCCGTCACGATCCTCTACGATCACATGGATGTCAGGTTTTATGTTATTGTCTGGTGCGACTTGCTTCACAGCTGCTTTTACCTGATCCATTACAGTTGAATCAAGCTCAGAATTGACCTTACTGTCTGCGGCATCAACGTTAAGCTCCGCGTATGAAGGTACACTAAAAAGGGTACACAGCAACACAACTGCCGTCATCGTAAGCAACGCTAATTTTCTCATTTACACACCGTTCCTTTAAACACCGGAATTTTCACACTCTTTTGTTACGTTTCTAACTGTTAAATGTTTCTATTCTGCTTCAATAGAGTTGAGAGCGGCGTATTTGAATCAGGCCTATTAACCTACGTCCCTTTGAATTGGATAGAATGCCTACGCTCATATCATCACGTAACGCATATGCGCCTCATCGTCCATAGGCGGACTGGCTCTGTTCTAATAATTTGTTGTAAGATTAGAAATAGCTATTTATTTAACACTGCATTACCCAGTCTTTGCCTCCCCATTTATCCCTATCATCCCTGTTAATCTACACCATAGTTCCATGCAAAGTGGGTCACTTAAGCGCTAAGTTGGTGGAATTGCAATTAAAAAAGGGGGATCATATGTCTATTAAAAATAAAATTGTCGTGAGTACATTGTCCTTGTTCACGTGTTTTACTTTATATTATTTTTTTGTATATAATGTGTATCGCGGAGAAATTAATACTCAAGCATCCTACATTTCACATGACACTGCAATTGAATTAACGAACAGCGCGGAACTCATTCTAATCGGCACTCCTATTCATGAGTTTAAAGATCGCGAGCATGTTGTAAAGAATTACACCTCAGGTGCAATTCAGGACTTCTACACAGTGACGGATATAAAGGTTGAAAAAATACTAAAAGGGGAATGGGATTTAAATTCTCCCCTCCCTGTTATTGAACCCGTTGCATACATACAGCGCATAGATGGGCAAAGAAAAATCACAACAGATCATTATATTGAAATGAAAAAAGATACGAAATACCTTGTGACACTTGCAAAAAATACTTCAGGTAACTATAGCATCATAAACATGCAGAATGGGGTATTTAATCTAAATGTGGAAGGAGAATCTTTATCTGAACGTAAAAATACTTCAGATAAAAATAGCAGTAAACATGAAAAAATAAGGCATGATTTGATAAATATGTTTAGTATTACACCATAATCCAAGCAAAGCTAAACCTACTAAAGTACCGTTTCTAAATAGCAATCTTGCTTAATAGCAGTTCCTACAAAGGCTCGCCAGTCATTTAGAGGTGCATTAGGGAAAGTAACCATTATTGTACTACTGGCATCGCTGCTTGTCTCATTTATTATATTCAACTTAATCATGATCGTTATTGGTGGATCTACGGATCAAGATGTTCTCAATATCTTGGCTTTAACTATGTCTATCCAGTTATCCACGATAATAGCTATACAAATTTCGCAAAAGAGGAAATGAAATTAGTTGTATTTTTCGATAATACATTCAATGTCCTAACACATTCTTTGCCCTCTAATTTAACCGTATATCAATATGTGTCATTGGAACAAAAAAAGACGGGATATCGCCAGACTTCACCGACATCCCCGTCCTGTAAATAGAACGTGCATAATGATTTGGAAATATATAATATAACCTCATTTATTTTAACGATGAGTAGTTACACCTTTCATCTGCTCTGGATAGCCATAAGAGCCATGTTCGCTCATATCCAGTCCAACCAGTTCTTCTTCCTCTGTAACCCGAAGACCCATCACTGACTTCATAATAGCAAGGACAACATACGACGCTGTGAAAGCAAATGCGGCACATACCGCAACACCCATTGCCTGAACTCCCAATTGCTCCAGTCCACCGCCATAGAACAAGCCTGGCTTGCCTACACCTACTTGATCCACCAGCTCAGGTGTAGCAAACAGACCATTGGATAAGGTCCCCCATACGCCAGCCATCCCGTGAACGGACAAGGCGTAGATTGGGTCATCAATGCCTAACTTGTCAAACATTCGCATACTGCCGTATACGAGTAACCCTGCAACTAGACCGATGACGATAGCTGCCCACGACTCCACAAAAGCACATGAGGCAGTGATCGCAACAAGCCCCGCTAAAGCTCCATTAAGCATAGTAGGGATATCAGCTTTGCCCATGAGCACCCAAGAGATCAACAGAGCAGCAGCAGCTCCAGCTGCCGCGCCCAACTGCGTATTCACAGCTATAAATCCGAAAAAGCTGCCATCCCCAGCCGTAATCGTACTGCCTGCATTAAAACCAAACCAACCGATCCACAACAGCATGACACCCAAGGTCGTAAACACCTGATTATGCCCTGGAATCTCATTAGGCTTACCAGATGGATGATATTTGCCGAGACGCGGCTTCAGTAATATAGTTGCGGCTAATGCTGCCATTGCCCCTGTTAAGTGCACGACAGTTGAGCCCGCATAGTCTTGCTTCCCATGCTCGGCAAGCCAGCCGCCACCCCATATCCAATGCGCAATAACTGGATAAATAATAGCAGAGAAAATTACAGCAAAGATCAGATATACAGAAAGCTTCGCCCTTTCCGCAAAGCCTCCCCAAGCAACGGACATTGAGATGGCAGCAAAAGCTAATTGGAACATAAACATAACTGTCGGTGCCACCACGCTCCCATCTGGCACATCTTTCATATCAAACGCAAAGAAATCTCCCCAGCCTATTATGGGGCCCCCATGTGTACCAAAAATAAAGGCATAACCCACCGCCCAAAATACCAGCGACACAATTCCTACTGAAAAGACGGTTTTACCTGCAATATGACCCGCATTTTTCATTTGTGTAGAACCCGCTTCCAGCATAATGAACCCGCACTGCATAAATAACACCAATATTGCCCCCAACATTGTCCATATTGCGCTAGTTCCTAACTCCATCCTGACCAGTCCTTTCGCAATCTAATATGATGTTATATTTCTTGCATTTGTTCACAACTAGAAGCAAAACCATTCATAATGTCATGTTTTATAACATGCTTAATTCATTTTCTTAGTATTTTAAAGACACACCTTATTAATGTCAATATATATAACATCAATTTTTGAATTTATTATTTTTTAACCTTAACACGTTTTATTTGTTGAATTTATTAAGTAAAAACCTTTAATAACGCTATTCAAATCAAATAAGCGCAGAACAAATGTAATATTATCTTACATACATTACGTCAAATGTGATGTTTTTTATGTTTCTCTCCGCTCTTCAAATCCTGATACAGGAAACCAAGCTGAAGCTCCGCAGACAGCAAATAGCCCGGGGAGCAAGTACATCTACTCTCCGGGCTGCTTCATATAAATCTAATGGCACTCAGAAGGTCGGCATCCCACCACCCATTATATGGATTGGCGTTGCTCGGCTACAGCCGACTTTGCCTCCTGATGTTTGGTTGTAGCTTTAGTAAAACGAGCTTCAATCTTTTTGCTAATAAATAACGATATGCCTACAAATAATACAACGTATATAAGCTCTATCGGATGGTAAACAAATCTTTCCAGATCGTGTCCAATAATCGAAACAGAGAATACCATCAATGCTTTCCCGAATACAATCGCAATCAAGTATGAGCGGAGCCGCATCTGCGCGATCGCAGCTACCATATTAATAATTACAAACGGTCCTACTGGGAAAATACTTAGTAAAAACACATAACTAAAAGCATTGTGACGTACCCACAGCATCGCTTTCTGTACTTTGGGCTTTTGTGACCAGCGTTCCACGTACCGATGCCCTGCTAGTTTACGTATGATTAGAAAGGTAACCAAACATCCACTTACAATGCCAATCCAGGAATAAAGAAATCCCAGCCACAATCCGTATACAGCAGCGTTCACACCTACGATAATCATCGTCGGGAGTGGGGGGATAAATGATTTCATAAATGTCAGCAAAATGCCGGGGAGCGGTCCAAAGGAACGGAACGTTTCCATAAATGCCGTCAAATGTTCTTCTGTCAAATAAGAAGCAATATCCGCTATTACCATAAATGAGCACCTACACCCTCTACTGCACAACCCGCTGTCGACATGCCTCAACCCGTCCTTTATATATAAGCTATTATGTGTAAAGTTGTTGTTATGTGACCTTTGCACTAGCATACCATAAATAATGAAATGAACGGTTTGGTTCCAGAAAAAAGAAGAAGCAAAACGGATACGTTCGCTTCACAAGTTCATCCTTTATTCATAATTTTAAACACACTATATTATTACATTCCTTACACAAAAGTTAATAAGTCTGCGCCACAATCGCTCCCTATTTCCTCACACAGGTCCGCTTTAGTATGCTGCTCTAAGCTATTATAAATAAATATCTCTATTTTGTTTGCCCCAATCTCGCATTAGTAGAATGATGGGCACCAACGTTCGACCAAGCTGCGTTAAGGAATATTCCACCTTCGGGGGAACCTGGTGGTATACTTCTCGATGAATAATGCCGTCCGCTTCAAGCTCTCGGAGTTGAAGTGTCAGCATTCGTTGTGTAATATTAGGGCAGATCCGACGAAATTCATTAAATCGTTTCTCACCGTCGATCAGATGATACAGCAATACCCCTTTCCACTTTCCACCAATAACATCCAATGTCAATTCCACCGGACATCCTGCCACTTCCTGATTTAAGCCGTTACGTTCTTTAGCCATATAGTACCTCCTGAAGTATATAAATTGATACTACATATCAAAATTGTGCGTACTTACTAAAAGTAACTATACACGTTATACTCCATTATGAGAACTATTGTTGTAAATAATATCGTGGAGGGAAACCGATGAATACGAAAGAACAAATTTTAGAAGCTTATCGCTTTAGACACGCTTGCAAGCAGTTTGATGAGCAGCGGAAAATCAATGCGGACGATTTTGATTTTATTTTGGAGACGGGACGATTATCCCCAAGCTCCTTTGGCTTTGAGCCTTGGAAATTCGTTGTAGTACAAAACAACGACCTCCGCGATCAATTAAAAACAGTGACCTGGGGGGCGCAACGCCAACTTCCCACATCGAGTCACTTCGTCATTCTATTAGCACGAACAGCCCCTTACATGGCTGCTCAATCAACTCATATCCAAAAGATGATGACCGATATTCAACAGCTACCTCCTGAAGCGGTGCAATCTAAGGGCAGCATGTATCATAACTTCCTGCAAGACGATTTTAAGCTGCTCGGGAACGACAGAGCTATGTTTGAATGGGCATGTAGGCAGACGTACATCGCACTCGGAAACATGATGACTGCGGCTGCACAGATTGGCATTGATTCTTGTCCTATTGAAGGATTTGACAAGGAGAAGGTGGAAGCCATTTTAAGAGAAGAAGGAATCATTATAGGAGATGAATTCGGGGTTTCTTGTATGGTCGCCTTCGGTTATCGTGTCAGTGATCCCCGCCCTAAAACTCGTCAAGCAATTAAACAAGTGGTTCAGTGGGTCAAATAAACTATCATTTCTTAACGGGACACCATTTGGACGGGTGTCTCTTTCTTTGTTCATTAATTACCTTTCTCTAAAAGCCAAGTATAATACGCTTGTATCGGGCTTCTGTAGACGGGTATCCCCAAATTAGTCAAAACGCCTAGTCCCTCGCCTAATGACATCGCATAAAATAGGATGGAATTTCAACGAAAAGAGGGAACCTATGGCCAGCTTTCATGAAGCCTATAAAGCCAAAACACGTTTGGCACCGGCTTATCTTAAGAAAAAAGGAATTGTAGGCATCGGTGTGGGTTATGCGAATCCTACTAAGCCAAGTAAGGGTGCAAGTGTCATTGTGTATACGGCGAAAGCATCCGCCGCAGCGAAGCTTTCCATACCTAGTGCCGTAACGACTGGCAGTGGAGGTTCATCCGTTTCTGTACCTATACGAGTTATCGTGTCGGGTCACATCAAAGCCAACAAAGCTGCGATCAGTCAATTACGCGATCGCGTCCGCCCCGTACCCGCCGGCTACAGTGTCGGGTACCCGAGTATTCCAGGTTCCGGCGGTGTGTCCGGAACAGCTGGCCTGATCGTGATTAACAATCCGCAGCGAAACCAACTGCTAATTTGCAGCAACAACCACGTGCTCAATCGCAACAATACTGCGGGATACACCGAAACGATTCAGCCAGGAGCCGCAGACGGCGGAAATTCTGTCACGGATCGGATAGGGCGACTCGAACGGTTTATACAACTACAGCGAAACGCCGCCAACTTCCTCGATGCAGCCACCTCCATTCCGCTGAGCAATAGCCTCCTAGATCCCCGTTATGCAGGTGTCGGTGTCATACCTGGCCACTTGCTAACCTATCGCGTTGGTGAACGTTTCAAGAAGTCAGGCCGCACAACAGGCTTTGTCAGAGGCACGGTTGAATCCGTAAATTCAGACTTTAATGTGGATTACGGCAGCTACGGCGGGCTAGGCACTATATTGTTCCGCAATCAAACAGTCGTACTAGGCAGCTCTGCTGTATCTTTGCCAGGCGATTCGGGTTCTGTATGGCTGCGAGACAATGACAACTTTGCTGCCGCCGTCAATTATGCTTCCACTTCTAACGGTCTGCGCTCCATCAGCTATCCTTTTAACTGGTTTGCTCAAGCATTTAATGTGCTCGTAGCCAGACCAGCACGTTTAACCGGACGTGTAAAAGGCAAGCGACAGAGCAGCCCCGCTTATGCCCAACCACTCACAGCAAAGCAGTTATCCAGCATCAAGATCGTCAGAGCTCGACGCGCACGGCGAAGATAGAAACATCAAGAGTGAAACTGCATCGCCTCACTTTTACGTTTCAGCTCTGACGTTTTATCCCTGAGTTCCTTCTACTGGAATGTACCCTTTATACAAGGGCACTCTTTGCTTGTGTTTGCAGAGGCTGAGTGGTCCTTGTATAAAGGGGACAGAGTCAGTAATAAATACTAACTACTAACTCGCACTTCTTCCAACATATCAGGGACAAAACCTTTCCTTAATCGCAAGATATGTAAGTATCTGGTTGAATAATAAAAACATTAATGCCATTAAATGTTTAGACATAAATTAAATTGCGTGATATTTTAGTTAAGAATTCATTATTATCCCATATAAATCTTATATAAGAATTTAATCAAATTTAATGAAAAAAAATAATTAATTGGGATTATTTTAATTACCATTATTGGAGGAAATCAAGTGAAGAAATTTAGTTTATCCTTATTTTTTGTTACCCTGTTTACTTTTATTTCGATAGCTTCTGTTCAAGCTGCACCAAGTAAATATACAGATGGTCTCTTAGACAATGTTCCGATTCAGATTGGCGCTAAGGTCGGACAACCTTCCATTAACGATATGACTCAAATGACAGATGGTGACCCAACTACCATAGGATACCTTAGATCACAATTAGCTTGGCACACCTTTGCTTCACCACAAAACATTACATCTGTCATGATGTACGGCAACAAAAGTGCCGTTATAGAATTTTTCGATGCCAATAACAAGTTTATAGATTCCTACAAAACACTAAACATTAACGGTATTGAAACACTTCCCAAAGTTGCTGAAAATGTATCAATGGTCGTCCTTAAGGGGGATTCTTACACAGCTGTATATGAGTGGAATGTATTTTCCAGCCCATCTGTTGCACCAAACCCAACAACTATTAATTGGATACAAGGCGGAGATAAGAGCGTGTACCTAGAGTGGGATAACACTGGGGCAAAATCTTACAACGTGAAACGTCATACTTCCTCTGGTGGTCCATTCACTACTGTAGGTTCAGTATCTGGTACTTCTTATACCGAGAAGGTCCCTACAAATGGCATTTCTTATTTTTATGTAGTATCTGCTGTAAACGAAGCTGGAGAAAGTCCTAATTCTCCTGAACGCAGTATTAAACCAGATGCAACAAAGTATACGGGTGGATTGTTGGACGGGATTGCTTTAAGTGTCGGTCATGATGTAAAACAACCATTACGTAAAGCTCGTGAGATCACCGATAACAATGCAAATACATATCAGTACATGAATCAACAGCTTGGATCTATGACATGGCATTCCTTTGCTGATCCGGTTGATATATCGTCTGTCATCCTGAGCACTTCCGTCCCAAAAGCAACCATCGAATTTTATAATAAAGAAAACGGATTGATTGACACTTATAAATCACTAAGTATCGATGGTATGCAGTCACTTCCAAAAATTATGAAAGACGTTTCCTCTGTCGTTCTCAAACTCGACTCTAACGGTCGTGTTGATGAGTGGAATGTATTCTCATCTCCATCCGTAGCACCCAATCCAACTACTATTAGCTGGATACATGGCGGGGACAAAATCGTTTATCTAGAGTGGGCTGATACTGGGGCAAAAACATATAACGTGAAACGCGCCACATCCAAAAGCGGACCATATGCCCCACTAGTATCCGGGCTGTCAGGTACTTCATACTACGATAAGTCAGTAACTAATGGTACTACTTATTATTATGTTGTATCCTCTTTAAATGAGGCAGGAGAAAGCACAAACTCTCCTGAACGCAGCATTAAGCCAGATGCCACCAAATATACAGGTGGATTATTAGATGGACTTGCTTTAAATGTAGGAAAAGATGTGGCTAAATCGCTACTTATGACGCGCGAGATGACAGATAACAATACAACTTCAGGCCAGTATCTTAATGCTAGCATCGGAACGCTTGCTTGGTACTCTTTTAATAATCCAGTAGAGGTTACTTCCTCTATATTAAATTCAACTGACATTAAAGCTACCATGGAATTTTATGATGATAAAAACAACTTGGTGTACTCTCACCACCCTGTCGAAAATGACAAATTAGAAACACTGCCAAATAAAGTAGAAAAGGTAAAAATGGTAGTATTAAAAGCTAATTCTGCTATGAAAATTACGGAATGGAACGTTTTCGGTAAAGCAATTGAACAGCCAGTACCGGCACCACTCCACCTGACAGCTAAAGCAGGAGATAGCAAAGTCGTTCTAAATTGGAATGTCGTCAGCAATGCAGGTAGTTATAATCTTAAACGTAGCACAACAGCAGGTGGACCATACACAACAATTGCAACGGTTACCGGAAGTACCTATAGCTATTTAGATACGGCTGTATCCAACGGAACCACTTATTACTATGTCGTCACTGCTGTAAATACTGCAGGAGAAAGCGGAAATTCAAATGAAGCTTCCGCAACGCCTAAAACGGAGGTTGTAACCCCTCCTGGCCCAGGTGGAGAGGAACAAGCGGGCAATCGTGCTATTCTTCGTCTTGTGTTGAATAACAGCATTGAGAAAGAGTATGATCTTTCCATGGCAGAAGTAAATGCATTCATTACATGGTATGAAGTGCGCGCAACCGGTAAAGGTTCCGTAATGTATGCTATCGATAAACACAATAATAATAAAGGTCCGTTTAAAAATCGAAAGGACTATGTTTTCTTCGATAAAATTATTACATTTGAAGTGAACGGATACGATACGGCAGATTCTTCTGGCGGGAATAGTTCAGAAACGTCTAATGGCGGTAACCAAACGGATCCTAATCCCGAGGAGTATTAAAATTTAATTGAAAATCATAATAATAAGGCTGAGTGGATTATCCGCTCAGCCTTATTATTATGGGAAGGTATCAAATATTAAATCGATCATACTAATTCCTTACATGTAACACGGTGTAATTACGCCATTCCTCTGGCAACAAGCTTCTATAGTGCCCCTGCAAATATCGGTCATCTACCAGCATCAGCATCCCCCGATCCTGCTCCGATCGAATGAGTCTGCCACCGGCTTGAAGCACCTTATTCATACCAGGGTAGACATAAGCATAATCATACCCGTGCTTGCCCATCCCATTAAAAAAATGACGCAAAATATCCCGCTCCACCCCAAGCTGTGGCAGCCCTACGCCAACGACGACGACTCCAGTCAAGCGATCTCCAACCAGATCAATGCCTTCTGAGAATATGCCGCCCATCACCGCAAACCCAACCAATGTACGGCCATTGTCAGGCTGAAACGCGCTCAAATACTGCTCTCGTTCCTCTTCCGTCATATCCATCTGCTGCACGATCACATCCACATCTGGACGGTTTTCTGCTGCAAACATCTCATATACGAGATTCATATAAGCATAGGAAGGGAAAAAGAACAAATAGTTGCCCTGCCGCCTCTCCACCAACTGGTGAAGCTGCTGCGTAATCCCCTCTTTTGTTCGCTCCCTGTCAGCATAACGAGTAGACACGGGAAGTACGGATACTTCCAACTGCTCCGCAGAAAATGGGGTGGCAAGAGACAACGAATAGTCCTCCTCGCCAGCTCCTAGCATATCCCTGTAGTAAGCGATTGGAGACAACGTGGCCGAAAAGTAAATATGCGCGCGAAATCCTTTCCCCATCTGATGGAGCAAATAAGAGGGGTCCAGACAAAACAACTTTAACCGTACCTCGCTTCGCTCTAATTCGGCATAAGCAACATATTTTTCATCAAACAACTTTCCGATTCGAACAAAGCTTTGTGACGCAAAATACGTATCCAACAGCAGCGGACTCGTATCTGCGTTACCAGATGATGCAAGCTGCCTCTCTGCCTGTATGACAAAAGCCGCTACCAATGTTACTAATTCCTCCGGCAATTCTTTCTCTACACGACATTTCTCGTCACTCAGCTTGCGAAACCGCACAAAATAGTCATTAATCGCTTTGGCAGACTGATAAATCTCTGCATTGACCGTCTTAAACTCCCTTTGTAAAGCAAGAAAAGCCGACTTGACTAAAGTGCTCGAGAACATTTCCCGGGCGCGATCAACCAAGTTGTGGGCTTCATCCACTAACAAAGCAGTTTCATTTCTGCGTTCTGCCAACATTCTCTTTAAAGAGATACGCGGATCAAAAATATAATTGTAATCCCCTATCACCACATCCGCCACATAAGCAGCATCCAATGACAGCTCAAAAGGGCACAGACGGTGCTTTCGTGCGTAATGTTCAATGACCGTGCGTGTCATCAACGTCTCTTGGGAGAGCATATCCAATAGACCCGCATTTAATCGGTCATAGTAGCCATCTGCATAGGGACAATCTTCCTTCCGACAGCTCATCTCCGCTTGAAAACATATTTTCTCCTTGGCCGTCAGCGTCACACTATGCACCACAAGGCCATTTGTACGCAAATGGGCAAACGCATCCTCTGCCGCTGTACGTGTAATCGTCTTGGCCGTCAAATAAAACAGCTGCTCAAGCAACCCTTGTCCTATTGCTTTAATAGCCGGAAATATCGTCGAGATCGTCTTGCCTATTCCGGTAGGTGCTCTGACATACAGCGATACGCCTTCTTCAATCGTACGATACACAGCACCTGCCAGCCTGCGTTGGCCTGCCCGATAAGTATTAAACGGAAATGTTAATTGCTCGATACTTTTATTCCTGCTGTATCTGTGCTGATTCAGTAAATCGGCATAAGGTGCATACTGCCCCAATATATCCTGTATCCACTGCTCCAATTCACCATATGTAGCTTCCTGAACAAAGTGCTTTTGCTGCTCCGTATCTACCTGTACATAGGTCAACTGAATCCGCATCCGATCTACTTGATGCTCCTTTGCGTACATAAAGGCATAACACTTCGCCTGCGCCCAATGGACAGGATACGCATCTGCTGTAAGCTGACCGATATCCTTTGCAGTAGATTTGATCTCATCTATGGTCAACTGACCGTCTTGTACAAGCAAGCCGTCACATCGCCCCTCGATGCCAAACAAATACTTACCATAAGGAATCTCGGTGTATAAATGTACTTCCTTCTGATCTTGCTCCCCATAATTGCGTTGTATCTTCTGATGCGCTTTCGTACCTTCTGCCAGCGTACTTGTCGTCCGAAAGCCCGCATCAATGCTTCCGCTGCGATATACATATTCAACCAACGTTCTTACAGCTATATAAATCAAGCTCGGCATGATATCACCTATCGTTGTGTAGTGGAGAACATTTGTTCTTCATTTTACCACGACCGTTGGCAGTAAGATACAACGACAAAAGTTTCGGGCGCCTTCTTCTTCATTTGTTGAGCAGCAGCGTTAATTTAGTACACCTCTTACAAGTCTTGAGATAAACGCACCATATCCCTGCATTGGATTTCATTTTCGAAAATAGGCTCCGGATAATGCCGGACGAAGAAATTGTGATCGATGCCCACAATGCGGAACCCGCATTTCTGATAAAGTGCAAGCTGACCAATGCTCGAATTGCCAGTTCCCAACTCCACCGTGCTGTAGCCTAATGATTTAGCCGTCTCAAGGGCGTGCCGCACTAGACATTTTCCGATGCCTTTACCATGATGCTCTTCAGCAACTGCCACATTAACAAGCTCTACCGTAGACGGTCTTGTTGGCAACAGTACGTACACTCCGACAACGTCCTTGTTGTTATGTTCAGTGTTCTGTTCTGCTATGTAACAATGGCCACGCTGGACATATTCCTCTACAATAGCACGCGAAGGATCTGCTAGCAGCAACAATTCCATTGGATATAATTCGTTTGTATTTAACTTGCGTATGTTCATGCTAAATCTCCTTTTTATGAAAAGTGGCATCTAATCCCGCTTTACTCGCATTTAAAATAGTATATAATTTACATATTCGTGCTGCTGTGCGCTCATCCTTCCCTACACAAATGCGTTCATTTACAAAAACCCTTCGGAAAGCGCATAGCATCGTAACATATTGCCGCACCCTCTGCCGTACGCCAATTGGAGGGCTCGCTTAAAGCCTTCCCTTGCGTGGCATTTCATCTATTTTGAAGGGAGATGAGGAAATGGAATACAAAGTAATCGATAAACCCGCTTTTCATGTCATTGGTAAGGCACTTCATACTACGACCAAAGATGGCGAAAACTTACGGCACATTCCTCAATTCTGGAAGCAATGCAACGAGGACGGAACATGCTGCCGACTAACCGAGCTTGAACCAACCCATCATTTGCTTGGAATTTGCACCGATTTTAAACCTGAAACAGGAGAGATGTATTATTGGATTGCTGTCGAAAGTAAGCAAGCGGTGGAGGATACGACTCTGGACTCTTATTTAATTCCAGCCTACACGTGGGCCGTTTTCCCTGCTTCAGGCGAGATGCCGCATGCGATGCAGCAGCTATGGGCCCGAATTTTCCAGGAATGGTTACCTGCTACCGGATATGAACATGCTGCCGGCCCTGAGTTAGAGGTATATTATCCGGGTAATCCCGCATCTGAAGACTATTCATTTGAAGTCTGGATTCCGATTAACAAAAAACAATAAACTAATAAACACGAGCAGATGGATAGCCGCCTTGGCCACCCAACCGCTCGTGTTCTACTGTACCATGCTACATATTCAAATCTCGCCTATTGTACCCCACATAGGTCAGCACCGAGCAAATACCTATAATTGCAACTGACAACCCTACAGAAACCTTAGATAAGCCGCCACCGTACATTACATTTTTAGCCTCAAAATATTTAAAGGGGGTTACGTAAGCCAACAGATCCAGCTTGCCGCTTAAATCTATCCCCAGCGCCAACATAAAAGTGACTAACAGGATCGCTGTTGACCAAGAGACTGCCCGCTTCGCATGACGACTATTTGCCGCAATCATAGCGCCTATCATAAGAAATAATAGCTGTAATATAAACATCCCTGCCATCATGAGTGCAATATCACCATTCACATACTCACCGTGACTGTAGTTGTTAACTATTACCACCGAGGAAATCCACATGACAAGACCAACCACCATTACGTTAACCAAAGCGGCTAGCAGCTTTGCCGTTAACACAAAGCTTCTGGAGACGGGCTTTACGAGCAAAAACTCAGCCGTCTTGTCTCGCTCTTCCTTCGAGATCATACTCGCACCAAGCATAGCTGCATGAATCGTAGCCATCATGAGCAAATACAAAAATAGCACCCCGTAGTACCCGCTTGCTTTTGATAAATCAAATGTGCCGATACCCAAAATGACCTGTAGTGACTTAGGCATATTAGCAACAAGCTCGTTCATTGACTGACCTGTTGCAGATACGGACATCCCCTCATACTTCCCCATTCCAGATATGATCATTACGATAATTCCGATACACCATATAAGCAATGACTTGCGCGTAGCCTTTAATTCCCGTCTAAATATATTCACCGTAGAACCCCCTCACGTACTTGTAAGTTCCTCGTGTCCAGTGGCGTCCTCGCATTATTTAAACCAAATCTACATCCCGCCTCATAAACACGATGTAACTAACTATGATCGACGTAACAGCGACAACCAGCCCCATCCATAGATATGAAACCTCGTATCCCGCATGCCGCACAATGTACGCAGCATCATAATATTTGAAGGGGGTTAATATACGCAGCTTATCCGCTCCCGTGGACGCGCCTAAAATGCCAATGAGAAAAAAACCAAACACAACTCCGAGCGATATGGACAAAACAGCTCTTATTTTGGGCGCAAGCACGGCTAACAGCATACCCAAAGAGAAAAATATGATTTGCACAAAAAACAGCGTCACGGACACCAACAATAATACAGTTAAATCAAACGAAGCTGCACTTACAAGTAAGGCTAGTGTACTGGCTGCACATAAATAAATCAGATTCGTTAGTACCAGCAAAGTACAAGCTGCAAGCAGCTTTGCTGTCAGGATGCTAGAACGCGCCACAGGTTTCGTTAGCAGGAAGTCCGCTGTTTTGTCGCGCCATTCCCTGGATATTATGGAAACCCCAAGAGTCATCGCCTGGATGGCCCCACACAATGTCACATACATAAACGTATAGGAATAAAACCCTAACAATGAAGTGATCGATTCAATTTGAATGCCTACCGCATGCAGAACAGACTCGGGCATACTTCTCAGCAGCGACTTAAACGACTCCGCATCATGCGTAAACGTCGGGAACATGGACAACATAAAAGCAGCCAGTGCCACCAACGCAGCAGTCCAAATCAGGGTGAACGAACGATACGCCTTTAATTCATAGCTATACATGTTCATTACGGGTCAGCCCTCCCGCTCATAATAATGCATAAAGATCTCTTCTAAATCCGGTTCCTCCAACCACAAATTGTTAATCTCGATTGCCGCAAGTTTGGCCGTTATTACATTCAGATTGCCTTTATATAAAAACTGGATCATTGAACCTTTAACCTCTAATTCATGCACCCCACTTAATTGAAAATAATGAAGCGGAATCGGAGCAGTTGTTTCCAGCTTAATTCTTTTGTAACTGTCTGCTTTCAGCACGCTCATCTTCTCCAGCTTTACGAGCTTTCCCTCCTTAATGATCGCCACGCGATCACATAAACGTTGGACCTCGCTCAAAATATGCGAGGAGAACAAAATGGTCGCCCCCTTCTTGTTTTCCTGCTCTAGCAGCTCAAAAAACGTTTGCTGCATTAACGGATCTAAGCCGCTCGTCGGCTCATCCAAAATGATCAGTTTCGGTTCATGCAACAACCCTTGTATGATGCCTACCTTCTTTTTATTGCCTAGCGACAAGTCATTGATCCTTTTGTTTAAGTCCAAATTCATACTATCAGCCAATTCCTTAATACGCGACCGGCAATCCTTCTTGTAGAAGCTTGCAGAATAGTTTAATAAGTCCTTCACTTTCATATGATCATAGTAAAATACTTCTGAAGGAAGATACCCGATCTCTTTGCGGATTTCCGTTCCATGCTGCACTGTATCCTTGCCGAAAATGGCTGCACTGCCGCTTGTAGGCTTAATTAGCCCTAGCAGCGTACGAATCGTGGTCGACTTTCCCGCTCCGTTAGGTCCAATAAATCCAAATATTTCACCTTGCTCGACCGTAAAGCTTAAATTGGAGATCCCTCTTGCACTGCCGTAAGCCTTCGTTAACTGGTTCAATTCAATTACACTTACGCTCATTTGTGACACTCCTCTCAGCATGCCCCTTATTGGCGATAGAAAGCTTGCTTTAATATGTGCATATATTGATCGATTTCTTCCATAACCTCATCCATGTTGATATCCTCATAACGATTTGCCTTCCACTTCTCCTGCTGCTGTAGCCCGAAGCCTTCCAACGCCCAAAAAATAATTTGGATTGCTCGTGTCACATCGATCCCTTCTTTAAATAAGCTATGGTCAATATTGTGGAAGATGGTGCTATAGCCACTAGCCATAAGCTCCTTATTGTAATGCTCTAACTCCGGTTTAATTTCGGCACAATTTTCAAAGTAGGCTGTTTTGAGGAAGTCAAATACGTCCGGGTACCTTTGAATCAGGTCAAACTTAAGCAGCACAGCTTGCCTCAGCTTCATAAAAATATCTTTCTCATCCCGGCTGAGCTTCGCCACAAACTCATTCATCAATTGTTCAACCGCATAACCATATAAGTAAAAAAACAACTCTTTCTTGTTGTTAAAATAATGAAACAGCAACCCTTTCGATATACCTGCCTCTTTTACAATCTCATTGGTAGAGGCTTGCTCATACCCCTGCTGTGAAAATACTTTCAGTGCTGCATTAATGATCCGTTCCTGCTTATCCATGCTTAGGTTAAGAAATTTTTCAATCATTTGATGTCCTCCACCGATATCGTTGACCACCACGGTCAATGTTAGTATATGCCAATTGACCACCGTGGTCAATGCCCTAATTATTTCGCTTGTGGACATGAAACCATTACTAGCGGCCTTCATCTCCAATACTCAACAAAAAAGGAGCTCTCCGAAAAGCCCCAAAATAAAAAAGTTGGGCAGAAAACGTAATGTTTTCCGTCCAACTTTGTTGGTGCTTATGCTCCTTTTGAAAAATTACGGAACGGATGCCCGCTACCTTCAACTGGCTTTCGGTCGCCATTTGTACATCGTAGCCCGGTATTAATTGACCGTTTTTCATGTGATCTTCCTTCATAAGCAAAAATACGCATAAACGTAGCGCTGCAAATCCACAAGCATCTGAGCTCGTTTATTTTCAATAGGAGTTAAAGTAGGTGCGAGCAGATGTTTGTTAACAGGCAGCTCTTCCATTGCTCCTAAAATGCGCACATTAAAAGACCTCGTTACAGCTTAGGTGCAGAGTGCACGGACATCGGTATGATGGTGCGGAAGCAGCGTGGAATACGTGACCGGACGAGAGATCCGTTATAGGGTGGATGCAAGGATTATTAGACTGCTTAGCGGACAAGGAGGTACGCTATTTGCGTATTTCGTGCCCGTTTGGCGGTAGTTTGGAGGCAATAGCGGATATCCTGTCTTGGCAGCTACACCAAAAGAATATTTTTACCGCACATAACGGATCGTCTGTCCACCAAAGCCAGAATATTCAACCAGATATCCTTGCTCTCTATGCTCTCCTCTAAAGATTTGTATTTCTTAAAGCGAACGTAGCGGCCATTCGGGCACTCGAACCGATCATTGTGCTCTTCATACGTCCAGTTCGAGGCATGCCGAATGTCCTTTTGTAACGACTTGTTTTCTCCTTCATATATTGTTAACATTCAACAAAAACGGGGCGTCCGTAGTCAGTTTAGACTGACTTTGAACTACACCTTTTACGAACCTACTCCAATACCCTTTAGTTACACTGCTTAATGCTCATCCTCAAATAACTCATCTACCATCTGCTCCGCCTCTTGACGCAGACGTGCCGTTCGTTCCTGATCCACACGAATCGCCCCATTCTCGATCACAACTGCATCTCCAGGACGTGCGTGTACAGGCAGTAGATGACGTTTTACCTCTTGCATATTACCATCCACCTCAATTACAGCCCATTCCTCTTCAAACCTGTCGATTACGCCAAAACGTGTTCCCTTCTTTTGTGAGTCACACATGCAATCCCTCCTAGTCACTTCATGCATTCATGTTCAGACTTGTCGGTGGAGATGCAAAACAAAGTATCCCTACGACCCCTTATCTGTCGTCATCCAGATTTCGTGCCCGTTGCTGTATGCCACAACGCTGCCCTGCTTGTCCGTTCGATACACGGAAGCTCCTGCTTTAGCTAGACGTTTCAAAATAACGTCGTGCGGATGGCCGTACTTGTTGCCAGTACCAGCGCTAATTACAGCATAGCGTGGCTTTACCGCATGTAAGAAAGCTTGGCTCGAAGAGGTGCGCGAACCGTGGTGGCCTACTTTCAGCACATCCGCAGCAAGCTTGAAGCCACTTGCCAACATATCTGCTTCCGACTCTTGCTCCGCATCTCCTGTAAACAGGAACGATGTATTCCCATACTCCAGCCGCAGAACCGCGCTCCACTCGTTAAAATGATCCCCATAACTGTTGACTGGCGCAGCAAAACTCGCCGTAACGCCATCTGATAACGGAAGGGAAGTACCTGATCGCGCAGCTTTAATCGTTAAGCCTTTGTGCTTCACTGCGTTCAGAAAGTCTTTATACGTTTGTGTGGTGTGCGCAACGCGAGGTGCATAGACACTTTTGACATCCAACTTATTTACGACAATATCCAGACCTCCGATATGATCCGCATCGGGATGAGTAGCAATGACCGCATCCAGTCGATCAATGCCAAGTTCCTTCAAATAATCAACCACAAGCTCACCTTTATTGTTTTGTCCCGCATCGATCAAGATCGTCTCACCTGAAGGCGTAACCACCAGTGTACTGTCGCCTTGGCCAACATCAAAAAAGTGGACCTCCAGCTTCTCGTCAGCTTCTCCGCTCGCCGGTTTCACCTTCGAAGCCGGAAGCCCCGTTTTTTGCGTCTGCGCACTTGAAGCCGCACGATGCCCATCGCTGGAATCCGCTGGAATATTCGCAATATATATGCCTACGAGCACAGCAGCCAGTACAAGCAGGTTTATGAGGACCGTTAATCCCTTTGATTGTTGTTTAGTGTTGCGTGCTGACTTACGCCCGCCTGATGTTGCACCGCTTGCTTTTTTACGACTAGCCTGCGTGTTAGATTTGTTGGGAGGCATTACGTTACCGACCTTTCTCTCTCATGATGTTATGCCTATCATAACAAATGTACATATCCGTATCTACGACAAAGAGAGCACTTCTATCGTGCCCTCCATCGTGCTATCCCGTCGAATGGGATAACATGTCCTTATAAATTACCCTGCTATCGTCTGCGCAGCGCACGACTGAACACCGTCAAGATCGGTCCTAGCAGCACCGCTGCTGTAATTAGGGAAGCCCGCACAGACACACGACTGCCTACCCAGCCAACGATGGGGCCACCTGCCGTTTGACCGAGTGCATCCGTCTGACTAATCATTGATAGTACCGTCGCCCGAGACTTGCTTTCCATATTCATATTAAGCCACGTCTCATAAATCGGCTGACTCAACGTATTGACGACTCCGACAATAAGAATTGAGCCAAGTGCCCATATCAAATTCGGCGAGAAAGCAAGCATTACAATACCCGCAATTCGGACAGCTGTCAGCCCAAACATGGCCCCAAAGACGACCCGTTCATTGCTCATATCCAGCCTGCTATCCGTAATCCTGACAGCAGCAATGCTAATCAAAGTTGACACCATCGCGATCAAGCCAAACCACATAGGCATCGATAAAGCCATATTTTGCGGGAATCCGATTTCTGTAATCAAATGCATCTCCCATAATCGGTCATAACCTTCTGATGCTGCACCACTAAACAAAGTCACCCCGACAATCATAAAGAGTATAGGATTCCTTCTTACCGTGGACGCACCAGATAGCCAGGTTGACTTCATATGCTGCCAATGTGAAACTTGCTGCTTGTGGACTGCGCCCACAAAGGCGGTCTCCTTCATAAAAAAAAGCAAAAATACACCCACGCTTGCATAAATAAGCCCTCCTAACACATACGGCAAATTAGGTGCAATTGTGGACATCCAGACACTCAAGCCAATTCCTAACAAGTTGCCCCACAGCGACACTCGCTTCGTTTGTAAGAAAAGGTTGCCTACGTTTGATTCGCCAACTTCATCCACAATCCAGGCTGAATCTGCGCCGCTAATAAAAGTATGGCCTATACCCCAAATCAATTCAGCCACCAGTACCCATGCGAATAAAGAAAGGACGGGAATCATAGTTCCTATCCACATCACACTGCCTTCCAGTACAAAGCCTGCTCCAATAACAAACATTCCGATAATAACGGAACGCCGTCGACTATAGGTATCCGCAACAACACCTGTAATTCCTTCAAATAATAGAACCGTCAGCTCTAGCACCGTTCCCATCAATACGAGCTGAACAGGATTTAATCCTAATTCGGCAACAAAATAAATGCCATGTGTAACAAACATCGTTGAGCTAGCTAAAGCCGTCATAAACATCATGATGATATAGACTTGTGCCGCGCGTAAGTTCATATTGGTTATATCCGCCTCTCCGGCAGATGGCACGTCACG
The DNA here is from genome assembly GCF_000425125.1 of Paenibacillus taiwanensis DSM 18679. Taxonomy (GTDB): domain Bacteria; phylum Bacillota; class Bacilli; order Paenibacillales; family Paenibacillaceae; genus Paenibacillus_B; species Paenibacillus_B taiwanensis. The sequence goes on along the minus strand of NZ_AULE01000023.1, from coordinate 142,083 downwards.
TTAAGCCTACGTTAAATTGCCGTATCCTTACCTGCGCTTTACTCGCGCGCGCCCTCTACCGCTCGATTTGTATTTTCTTTCGATCGTGTGGGGTAAATGATAAGCATTTTTGCATGATGACACACCTCCTAATGATTTATTTTATTATAAATAATTCCATCTATTTGTAAAGGTTTATCCGCATAAATAGACATGAGGTCAATTCCAACAAGCTCAAGCAATACGAATTTATAAGGGAGTACATGACAACTGATAGTTCGTGTTAAAATAAAATAGGAAATAGAAGGGAGTGGAACAAGTTGAAACAAGACCTTATTGCTAGATTAACAACTTACGTACAGGTGGACACGCAATCCGATGAAGACAGCACCACATGCCCAACTACGCCGGGGCAGCTTACACTTGGCAACATGCTTGTTAAAGAACTTGAAGAAATAGGGATGCAGGAAGTGACGATAGACGCCAATGGTTACGTCATGGCCACGCTTCCTTCCAATACGGACAAGTCGCAAGTGCCCACGATCGGTTTCCTCGCCCATGTGGACACCGCGACTGACTTTACAGGCAAAGACGTAAAACCCCAGATCGTTGAATCGTACGACGGGGGTGATATCACGTTAAATGAAGAGCTGCGTGTTGTCCTGTCACCGCAGGACTTTCCAGAGCTAAGCCAGTATAAAGGCCATACTTTAATAACAACCGATGGCACTACGCTGCTCGGTGCAGACAACAAAGCAGGGATTGCTGAGATTATGACGGCAATGGCGTATTTGATCGCGCACCCTGAGATTAAGCACGGTCGAGTACGCGTAGCCTTTACACCAGATGAGGAAATCGGCAGAGGACCACAGCATTTTGATGTCGCTGCTTTTGACGCTGTTTATGCCTATACGGTAGATGGTGGACCTCTCGGTGAGCTTGAATACGAGAGCTTTAATGCCGCAGCCGCCAAGATTACGGTGAAAGGTTCGAATGTTCATCCTGGCAGCGCGAAGGATAAGATGATCCATTCGGCGAAAATCGCCATGCAGTTGCATGGAAGGCTGCCAGTAGAAGAGGCGCCTGAGCATACCGATGGTTATGAGGGCTTCTATCACCTAAGTTCCTTCCGTGGTGATGTGGAGGAAACGAAACTAAGCTACATCATTCGTGACTTTGATCGGGAGAAATTTGATGCCAAGAAAGCCCATTTAACCCGCATCGTACAGGAATTTCAGCAAACGTATGGTGAGCATAACGTTGTGCTTGATATGTACGACCAATACTACAACATGAAGGATAAGATTGAGCCAGTCATCGAGATTGTACATCTGGCACGTGAAGCGATGGAGTCACTTGATATTAAACCTATTATCCGTCCAATCCGTGGGGGTACTGACGGCTCCCAGTTATCTTACATGGGACTGCCTACACCCAACATTTTTACGGGCGGTGAGAACTACCACGGCAAATTTGAATATGTTTCGGTTGATAACATGGTCAAAGCAACGCAAGTGGTAATTGAGATTATTAAACGTTTTGAACAACAAAGCGAGGCCTAACCTACAAGTTGTACCTACACGACATGCGGTGCCCAGTTGCAGGAGAAAACGTGAACCCGACCGGACACCGCGTGTACAGCTATTCATAACACAAAAAGCCGATACTGGATATTGCCCAATATCAGCCTAGATCCGTACAGATTAGACCCTATTATTATATTAGCAAATACACGTCTTTCGCTTGACCCCAAGCTTCCCAGCCGCTTCTACCTTCTTAATGTAAGCTGTCGCTTCTGGAACTTTACAAGCTGTGTCACCCATATGAACATGAACGTTACCAATCGCTGCCGCAGTTCGGACGGCTTCCTCGTGGAGCGCCGCAACAAAAGCACCAACGCCAATGACAAATCCATTCATCGTATATCGCACCCGATTACGTTCCTCATGAATCGTCCTCTCCACTTGATGGAGCAATTGTTTAATTTCCTCCAGATCCAACTGCTCATCAGGTGTAATGGACATCGCATTAATATAGGTGCTCCATCCACACGCGGCAATCCCTTCGTCACTGGACTGCATCCATTCTCGTGCCAATTCAAAAGCAAAGGGGCTCTCTGCCGCGACCCCTGGAACTGTCGTTTCCGAATGCATCACCCAGTTGGCTTGTTTCGCCCAAGCTTGTAGTGTCTCCTTATCCATCGTACGTGGATTGACGGTCAAACCCGCTAAATACATAGCATCGCTATTGCCAGTCTCATATAACGCCCGAGCAAGTGCTTGGTCCTTCTTCACGGTGGAGACCAGCTTCTTTAAGTCACCAATCTTTACACCGTAAAGCGGTTCCTTGGCTCCGTGACGAATAAAAGTTCGTTTCGTCTGCTCCGTGCCCATTGCCTCTAATCTGGACATGACCTCCTCTAAAGTCATACCACATCCCTCATTTCCTTACGATCATACACACATCATGCTTAGTTCATAATGCTTGTACTCCCCTTGCGGCTCATGGTATCCAAGCTTGTGTGATTATATAACACTTTATGTTTCTAAATACTACAATGTCATACTCCAGATGATCAAGTAACACCAAGTAATACCGATACTTAGGGACAGTTCCTGCCTACCGCCACGTTTACACCCATGCCTCAATATCTCCCTCTACCAGTTCATCATCCAGTTCCTTTGCCAGTTCTTCCTTCGCTTGCGCATCTTCGCTATCTTCTATAAGTTGTTCAAATGTAGAACGTTCCTCTAATCCAAACTGCGGCAGCAAAGTTGTTACGGCGGCTAATACGTTACGCTCGACAGGCACTACAGCCTGCAAATTACGAATGCCTTGTTGTACAATCTCCTGTTCTATTAAATAACGCAAGGAGTCCATCAGGTTCGTTTGTGCATTGATCCAATCCATAATTAAAGGATCTTCCGATTTTTTTGTTTTTAGACTAATATTGTCCCCCGGCAGCTTGCTTTTTTTCACAGCGAATCACCTTCCACCTCACTTTTGATCAGCACATACCTGATCTACACGGTTTGCATAGCCTTGCTTTTTAAGCCCTCATAGATTTTACCGCGTACAAAAGCGTTTAATCCCATAGCATTCATTTGAACGGCATAGGCATCGGGGATATAGAGAAGCTGCAATTCACGTTCCTTGCACAATTCATGAAGATGAGGGTACAAGCTGGAACGCATTAGTATGCTGCCACCACCATACACGCAGATCAAATCAACTTCATTACGGGACTTCGTGAGCTGCCGCTTAACATGCTGCACAATCTGCTTCACCTGACTTTCCAGCGGTCTTTTTACAGTCTTGATCGCACGAGCATAATACTTATGATGTGGGTTTTTAAGGACGTCGCTAAAAAATTGACGCGGAGAATTCGGGAGATGAATGAGGCGATTAAAGTCATCCAGTGCTTCTTCAATGGCATAACCCGCACCATGATGACTACCATGTACAAACTGACGCAGAAATTTGTTCCCCTCCGTAATCGGATATTCTGTCGAACCATCGCCAATATCGACATGAAGGATACGCTTGTCTTTAAAGTAGCTGCCGTTAAACTTTTTATCCATGCCATAGCTGGCAGCAAACTGTTGAAAAATGTCGCCATCGCGCCATTTACCATCTTCGTCTTTTTGCAAAGTAAATATAACCGGTGTAGCTTCGGGCACTGCTTTCACAAAAGGAAAAGTAATCCTCACCGCAACACGACGCGTTCCGAGATGAACCGTCACATGGTGAGGACTGGATGTAAACCGCCTCTCAAACTTTGCAGATGTCTCATCCGTATGCTGTGTGACTGGAAGTGCTGTCGCCATATCGGCTTCCACCTCTATTTGCTCAGCAATATGATTACTTTCCTCATAGGCTTTCTGTACAGCAACCGCCGCGATTTGAGCAAGTGTATTCACAACAGGCAAATCCATGTCACTTTTCAAATCAATACCGATCTGAAGATTGTCTAGCAGTTCCCCGCTCTCCAGCGCAAATTGACCGATATAATACATACCTGGCCGCGCCGCTGGGGAATCGATCGTAACAACCAATTGCTCCTGCAACTGCTTAACAAAGCTTTCTGGCTGCTGTTCCTCACTCCACGGTAGCTCGTCCACCGCACAATTAACATTTGGCTGCGCAATCCATCTTCCATCAATAATCAGATCATGCTCACTGTTCCCGTTATCATTGCCGACAAAAAAGTGAAAGTTCATCTTCCATTCCTCCTCATCTGAAACATATGACCTGGTATTACTTTGCCATACAGAGTGTTATCAGACAATCTGCTGGGAGACCTATTCTAAACCGCAACGATCTTCCCGCTTGCTGTCGTATACGGTAAGTTTCTGCACATATCGACTTCATACAACAGATGCGGTCATCATTCACTGAGCATTTGATCTCCACATGTTGTGATAAATGTCATCGGAACAAATAGTTAAATTTTGAATAATAGAAAAGGAAGGCCATTACCAGAAATGGCGTACATTAGCGTTTACTTAACCGAAAGTGAGGAATCGTTATGAAGGCGGCAAGTAATGGAATTGTCACAGATAATGTCATTGAAGATGTGAAGCAGCAATTTGACTGTACTGTGTTGCGATGCGAAGGGCGGCCCTGCCTTGAATATACAAGCGAGAAGCAACTGGCGTCCATTTCCGATTATGTGCGGTCGCACTATGACAAGGACATTTTGGACGTATTTTTCACCGCAATTGAAAGCTGCGACATAGACGAGGATTGAGCCGACTAGCTCGCGCACGGGCCCGTGTACACGAAAAGAGCCCCGATTTCCTTAATAAGGATCGGGACTCTCCACTAGTTCTCTTTAGAATGGGAAGGCAGCCAGCCATCAAGACTGGTTATCCGCATAAATCCCCATCGCGTCACACATAAACTGGGCCAGGCCTTCACCAAACTGATCAATGTTGTTGGTGAAGCGTTCATCGGCAACATACATTTGTCCTAGACCCCGGAAAGCCTCCGGCGAGTAGTTACCCCACTCATTCAGCAGCACATACCACGCTGTAATTGCCGTTTGGGCCTCCTCTGATGCAGGAGCCAAATGACGCACAGCAGCAAGGTTAACATATACCTGATGAAAGGCATCCTGCTGTTCCTTTGTCATGTGAGCGGCTTTAGCATTTGCTTGATCAACCGCCGTATCCCCCCAACGTTTCCGTGCTTCTTCCTCATACGGGTTGCGGCTAAAGTCAAACCCTTCAAAACGTTCCTTGTCAGCCATTTGAATCTCCCCTTTTGCGTGTTGGATCGTCTTATCGATGGTCATAATCATTCGGTTCAAGCGACTGCGCTGTTCAAGCAGAATGCTGCGGTGCATTCTCAGCGCTTCCTCTCGATCAAACGATGGATCATCAATAATCTCCTTAATTCTTTTTAAAGGGAAGCCAAGTTCTCTGAAAAATAAAATCTGCTGTAGTAGCTCCACATCATCCTGTGTGTACAGACGATAGCCTGCCTCGGTCGTCTCTTTTGGTACTAATAGTCCAATTTCATCATAGTGATGCAGCGTGCGCACGCTGATTCCGGCCAGATCGGCAACTTCTTTTACTTTCATATCCTCTTGGCCTCCTTTCACCACTCACTTTAAACTATCCCGTAACGTGAGGGTCAACCGAAAATAAATCCATTTTGCAAAAAAAGAAAAACACTTGGCTACTGTACAGTTGCTCGTACAGCGCCTCACCTAGCTACTGACAAGAAACTCATCCAACTCGACTATGTCTTTTTGATCCGATTCGCCTTCACATATTTAAGCTGCGCTACAATAATTACGCTAATAATGACAAGCAGAAACCATGAGCTAATTTTGCTGACACCAACAATTCGCCAGGTTTCATGCTGATCTGGATACTTCCAGGCCCCAAAAAATGTAGCGATATTTTCTGCCAGCCAAATAAAAAAACCTACAATTAAAAAAGCAAGTGTTAGCGGCATCCGATACGTTTTGGTTCTTACTGTATACAAAATTTGTGTCCGCCAAAAAACGATAAACACAAGCCCCGTCAGCCACCATCGGAAATCCGGTATAAAATGATGAGTATAAAAGTTAAAATAAATAGCACCGCCTAGCAGCACCGTGGCCATCATCCCTGGCCAGCCCGTCATATCCATTCGTAATCTCCGCCATACCTGGCACATAAAGCTGGCTACACTTGCATACATAAAGCCGCTATAGAGCGGTACACCAAACCATTTCGTATATGCCGCTTCTGGATATGACCATGAGCCCATATGTACCTTGTATAACTCAAGGGCGAGGCCAATTACGTGAAATACACATATCACTTTGATTTCATCAAGCGTTTCTAATCCACCTTTATACATCAGCACCTGAACCAGCAGCAAGATGAGCAAAATGAGATCATACCGTGGAATAAAAGGAACCTCTATAAATTTGGATACCGCCAACGTTACAAAAATAAGAACAGGAAATAGGCAACTCATCGCCTGATGATATCCGAAATGCAGCAACTGCATAAATGGATTAAGCTTATGCTCAGCCGTCATCTAAATACCTCACTCCTTCCACTGCCTATGATTATAATGGAGATGTGAGCGATATACCAACTTACCTCCGGCAATACAGAAAAAACAGCCCACCCAAGCTAACGGGATAGGCTGTTCTGATTAGACTGTATTCGTCGTTTGTCGCTATCGTTAGGAGACTATACATCATACTCCAACTGTTTTCGAGCCTGCACGATAAAGTCGAGCGGTGTTGGCACTTTATCCGGCTGGTACTCAATTGCACCGATGTTGAGGTTCAGCTCAATTTTGTACTTTCCAGCGAACTCCACCGTGTTAAACGCAGCAACTTTCTCCTTCAAACGATCAATGACTACGTTTGCTCCGTCGCGATCTGTAAATAACAATAGTCCCCAAGTTGGGTTATCTGCATTTAACATATACAGGGAATCGTTCATCCGGATGCTAGTCTCGCTTAATTTGGATAAATCATAGATCATCTCCGACATCTGCTCTTCACTAACCATCCGTTTTAACTCGTCCCAATATTTCACTTTTACCACTAGCAGCGTCAGTGGAATCTGATACCGAGTGGACAGCGCCATAAATATAGTCGCGTCCTTTTGGAACGAACGTGCATTTTTTAAATCCGTCGTCTCATCCATCGTTGCAAGTGACGTATTTTTCTTTTTTAACTGCTCGTTTTCATTTTGCAGCCGCCGATTCCCAAGAGTCATCATCCAAGCGGTCACTGTAAATATCGGAGTCATTACTAGCCAGAAATAATTGTGTACACCGATGACTCCGCCTTCAACCACAGTCTGGTACAAAGTGAACGTTCCAAATCCAAAAATAAACACGATGTTCATCATTAATCCCGTTGTTACCGTCGTAAAGTAGGTCACAATGGCGATGAGGAAAGCAACGTTTAGAAAAATAATATTGACGAGGTAACGGTTAGGGTCGCCAACCATAAAAACGACGCAAATAAAGGTGATAACAAACCAGAACAAGAAGGCGCCATCCGATACTAGGCTACTTTGATTCCGTTTCATCGCCCGCCCCCCGTTTCTTTCTATATTTACGGATCATTAAAATTAATGCCACCAAGACAAGAAGCATCACCAGCACAGCAGCTACCATGAAGCCAAGTACGTCTCCCCGTTCCAATACGTCATCCAGAACAGATGCCGCCTCCTGCTCCGTCTGTTTCTTGAAGCGATAGGCGTGGATGTTACCATCCTTATCCGTAGCTACACCGTCTCCATACACTTTCCACTTCGTATTCTCACTCGCCAAAAGCTTGGATGCAAGATAATAATACTCCGAGCTTGCCCCTGTAACTGCCAGCAATCCATGACCCGCCTCATAAGGTGAGTCTAACAATTGCAGCGTGCCCATACGTTTTCCATAATCCGTGTCGATACTCATTTTCTCATTGGAAATGAAACCATCACCTTTGGAATCGTACTGGAAGTATAGCTTTAGTTTGGGGTCCTGAAAAATCTTATTGTTATGGTAGGAGCCAATCGCAATAATGTTACGCTCCTTAAGCGCCTTCGCGGCTTCACTGTCTTCATAGAACTTTACGTCCCCTGTGTTGCCCTCAGCATATTGCCCCAACAAATTAAACAGGTTAGATAATGCCAAGTAGGTATAACTATCCTTAACCTGCGGCATGACTACCGCCACTTGGTTATATCCACCATCTCGAAGAAACGGATTCGGATAATTGTTAAACAGCAGATCGGTCTTATCCTTTGTGTTAAGTTGCAGCAAGGAGTCCTTCGTAATGTACGCCCAAGGCATCTGATCTTGTGGCCTTACACAAGTCACGTTCTCCAGTTCCAGATCAAAAGCAACCGTCACAGAGAAATTGCCGGTTACTTCAAGGTTTTTTGGAATTGGCAATGAAAGTGTATCCCCATTGGCCAGTTCCGAAGTCAGCTTCTTGCTACCGATTGGTGTATTGTTGATCAGCACCGTCACCAAGGAACGATGGAAGTCCAAGTTCTTCGCATAACGCAGATCCAGACTAACCTTACTTGCATCGGCTATTGAGCGGTTGGCGGGTAGAGATACAAAGTATGTCTTCTCTTGGTGCATCCAGCCTGTCAAACGATCGCCTGTCTCGGTTAATGTGACGTTTCGGTTCACTGTAACATCGGGCGTGTCCACGTTTGTATTGGCATCCACTAGTTTACGATTTGCGTCTAATTGGCCGACCATCTCCTGATTAGCCAGCAATCGGCCAGCTTTCACTAATACGTCGGGATTTTGTGACGTAACAACAAGTGTCGGTTGACGATCCAACGTGATGACTTGAATAAGTGCGGTGCTGCTTAAGTCTTCATTACCTATAGCGCTCCGCACATCTGATGGCAAATGATCATATAAACCAATCGCCACGATAGCTTGCTTTTCTTTTAATGCAGCCGTATCCCAAGTATGCATGGGAATTGCTTTCTCTTTTAGACTGTTCGCTTTGGCAAAGCCAGACAACGCGTGAACGGCTGCTTCCAATTCAGCCGGCTCACTCTTGGAAGGCACCGCAATCGCACCAAGGCTGGCCTTTATCGTGTCCCTGCCCACAAAGTGGCGGTTGAAGTCATTAATGCTTCCCGTTAATGCTTCACTTCTATAGCTTACCTCCACACTGGATGTCTGCCGCAATTGCAACCAATTATCACGCTTCTCAACGGGTACGCAAATTTGGTTCTCCAGATTAGTAACAATATAACCTTCCACGGTTAACGTGTTGCTGCCCTTCACAATCAGCTCACTCGGCACCGTTACAGTCAGGCGCTGTTTCACCGCATCACTTACAGCAGGCCGGAACGAATGGAACTTCGTTCCGTTCATGACTAGTGTGACACTCGATTGCTCACCACGTGTCAGCGGTGAGGCTTTATAGTCTAAATTGATCTTTACTTCGCCAACATTCCAATAGGATTCCGTCTGGAAAAAAAACTGCCGTGATGCCACTACGCCTGACAATGCTGTATCGGTGCTGCTGAGCACCGTCTCATACATCTGTTGGCCGGCCGCTTGAATACGATTAGCTACAGCCGCCGAAGCTTGTCCTAACTGTACAAATAACAAGGACAAACAGGTCATGCCTATCACAATCCACCGTTTATTCACGAGCTTCTCTCCTGTCTTAATAACGTTCCGTTTTGTACCATTTTACTTCCCGCTTGAACAATTGATCCTTTACATAGTTGTATAAACCGTAAGCCGCAACAACCATCCATAATTGACAATAGGATACATACATAAGCATAATAATCCACAGATTGGAGAGCCTCATCTCTCCTTTTTCCGTAATAATGGTTATAAAAGTTCCTACAATAAAGAGCGTAATCGCCAGCACCCATAAGAAAGAACTGAATCCCGCAATCGTCGTGTGCACATAACCCAATGCATGTAGAATAAGCAGAATATCAGACATAACCAAGGAAGTCAGCAATAGAAAATAAATCGATAAAAAGTATAATATATCAAACCGGATAATCTTGGCTGAACGCTCAAACAGCAGTGGGATATTTTTAACGATGACATAAATGTTGCCCTTAGCCCAGCGTGTGCGCTGCTTGAACCATACCTTCAGCGTCTGCGGTTCCTGCTCCCACGTCACGGCTTTAGGCTGGAACTTGATTCGATAACCCATCATGTAGATACGGAAGCTGATTTCGGTATCTTCCGCGATTGCTTTGACATCCCAGCCCCCAATTTCCTCCACAATATGTCGTCGCATTATAAAATTAGTTCCTGGTATCGTACAAAGCTTAAATAGTTTCCATCGCCCCGCTTGCGCCATCCATTGAAACGATAAGGTCTCTATGTTAATAAAACGTGTCAGCAAATTTGTGTTGCGATTGCGTGTTCTGAACTTGCCGATGACAGCACCTAACGACTCATCATTCATAATTTCGCCTACCAAATAACGCAAAGCGGTCTTCTCAGGCGTATTATCGGCATCGTAGATGGCAATCAACTCGCCTTTGCTCTGCGCAAATCCAATATTCAGGGCATTGGATTTCCCTTTGCCGCCTGTAACCGCATCTGTATTAATAATAATCAGGTTGCGTCCAGGATAACGTCCTTTCAGTTCGCCGAGCAGTTCACTACTGTTGTCGGATGAGTTATCATTAATAACAATAATCTCATAACGTTCATGTGGATAATCAAGTGCCAGCAAAGCTTCAACCGTCTGCGTGATGACAACGCCCTCATTATGGGCAGGTACCATAATGGAGACAAATGGCGCCTCGCCTTTAATCTCAGGCACAGTCTCGCCTTCAATGTCGATATAGTACAGGTAACCCGCTATAATCAAGACCACATTCACGAGCAAGAGGGACCAGATGCAGATAACCGCAATCAACATAAGAACATCTGCTATCGTCATGTCTGCCTCCTTATTTGTAATATTTTCGTTTATACAATCGATACCCAACGATAAAGAAGCCGCCAAACACCATCAGTGTAATGATGATAATGATAATAAATATTTTGTTTTGTACATTAAACAGCTTCTCAAAGCTTTTTTGCTGTTCTTCCTTATATGTATAGTCTGAGCTGATATCCTTGATTGCACTTCCAAGGTCAACACGTTGACCATTAATAGCGATAGCCCCTTTATACGATACAATATGGTTTCGCGGTGTTTTTACCTCATGTGATTCATATTTGTAGTCTGAAAATGTAATCCAGCTATCCAGCAAATTTTGAATGGCGGTATCCAACTGCGCCTGATCCTTAAAAAAATCAAATGTAATAACTGAATCCATCGGTAAGGGCGGGATCGCTTTGCTAGAGCGATCAAACTGATCCATGAAGCTTAGCGACATACTAAACAACGACGATTGAAATGCTTTAGAGGTATCCGATCTGGATCTGTAACTGGCCTGTTCATTCGGATACAGTACAGCTGAATTCGAGAAGGACATTCCCTGCTCCGCATACAAATGGTCATAGGACCAATACATTTCCGCTCCTACACCTAGTGGTGCTATACCGTAATCAGCCAATACATCTACAAACCCTTCCATTTTGGCCTGCAAAGTATCATCTTGTACGCTGATCGTCGAAGCCACGACCGGAGCGTTAATGAGGATGCTGCCATTGCGCGACTGCATATATTTTAGCGTCTCCAAATAACGCTTCATGGCTGGGTAATCAGTATTGCTGAACACAGGTCTGACACTGACCATAAAGGGGAGTCCGGCTTCATGAAGCTGATCCGCAAGTCGTTCCAACAAGTTTAAATCAGAAAAGGGATACACTTCTTTAAATAACAGGTAAGTGCGTCCTTTATGGCTCACTTCAAGCCAGTCCTTTAACACGTAAGCTGCTGCAATTTCACTAAGATTACCTTGCTTCAAATAAGGAATATAACCATATTTCTCATGTGATACCGCAAATGGATATGCTGTTCCTCCAATCGTGAGCTCACCGTATGTTCGGCCTGTGGCCTTCTGCACGTAGGGAAGTGGTTCCGCTTGAATAAAGGTTTGTTGCAGCTTATCGATGGAAATCCGGATTGTGCCGCCACTTGCCATTTGTGTCTGCAAACCCAGTTTAGCTTTTACTTGGGGCGGAATCATGGCCCCGATGTGGAAATAGTCACCTTTATAGGCTTCTAAGTCTGCTATGTAATCGGCATTTGACAAAGGCAGGTCATACGCATTATGTACACCAATCACTTTGTCATAGGTTTGAAGTGTTCCGGGTTGATAGCGATCAATATCCACAATAGTGACTTGGGCACCGAATGCGGCAAGCAGTTGCTGTAACGCATCCATATTGCCTTGTCTTGATGTACCAATGCCGTAGCTATCGTAGGTGAGCAGGACATGCTTCGGCTTTTCCTTCACGGCATCGGCATCTACAGCGAGAACAGAAGCTGAAGTGCTCCCCATCCATATGCCTAGTGTAACCACCAAGATCAATGCTACTTTAATGTACTTGCAGCCCGCCATCACGTCACCTCCGATACCGATTATATATTAGGGACTGTCCAACTCTTGACCGCTCCATAAACGTCGACGAATCGCATCAGCAACCACAACAAATGTTACGATGTCAAAAGCAGCCGTAAACACAAATTCATGCTTAGATAAATCCGCATCCCCCGCACCAATGATAGAAACGGCAATACCAGACAAGCCCATTAGGATCATGGTTACAATTAGTGGCAATCGGAGCATGCGCCTACTATTTTTGGCCTTTACAGCAGCAATAAACGCCGGCATGTATAACCCGAGTATGAGGGTCATCCAGATGACAACAAAGCCAAATGTTTTAGGAGCCATTGCGGCCTTTAAAGTACTGTAGCCTGAGAAGAAGTTCGTTTGCTCCCTGAATGCTTTGCCTACTGACTTCTCATAGTTCCCCATAGCAGGAGGACGAATTTTGAATGCACTCTTGGCAGCCAGATCTAACATATCAATAGCCTTTCCAGGATGTGTCACGTAATATTTTAAAATAGATCCAAACCCATACTTGTTATAAAAATGATCTTCCAGTATCGGAGAATCTACATCTATTGTGGTGTACAGCTCATAATAGATACTTTCGTTTAGAATGGCATACTGCTTGTCGATATCAAACTTGCTCAGCGTCTCTTCAGGGTCTTCCGATCCCATCAAAATTCCCCGAGTCATCGCGTGGTATTTGTTAATATTAACAAATTCCTTCGGAATTAATGCGTATGTCCCAATACCCGCCAGCAGTAAGACCGCTAGTGAAGAAGCCATACACACACGGAACTTTCGTTCCTTACGAATAAAGATCAAACAGATACCCATTAGGGCAATTATGATGCCAAGAGGTGCATTTTGCTGCTTACTGGTCGTTAGAAGCAAACCGCTCACGAGCATTATCGCCATCAAAACATAGTCATTATATCGTTTCCTATACATCAGCAGTCCTGCCGCAAATACATATACCATCATAATAAATACAATGCTTTCTCCAAAGAAGGAGTTAAAATAAGCAGTGTATGCGGTATCTGCAAACAAAAAAATAGCCAGTATTGCAATCGGATAGCCGTACTTCACAGGCACTTTCCACGTCAAGCTTTCCACCAATAGGTAAACCGCTACGATATATAAGACGGTAAACAGCGCGGCCTGAACCCGCACATCAAATACTTGCTGATCCACAAACGTATTTAACCAGATTGAAAGCTTAATAAAGAGTGATTGCGATGAAAACAAACTCGCTTGGTTCTCATTGAAATATTGAAAAATGCCAAACTTCTTAATAAAGTAACCAAAATACTGGCTGTCGTAGTCGGGCGTATTAAAATATAAGCCGTTGCTATATAAAATACGAAAATAGTCGCCGTTATCCGCCATCCCGATATAGGGAGGAACAAACAAAGCCATAATCGTGATGATTAGTACTCCGGCCGCAGCCAATAACGACGGTGACACATAGCGGCTTAACGACGCAAGTCCGCGCTCCATATGTAATTTGGACCTGATGTTAGCCATGTCGCACGCCATCTCCTCATTACGTTTCTATTAATAGGCATAAGCCAGCAAAGCCATTAGATTATCAAAAGAAAAGGCTTGTTCAGAAGCGGTATCACCAAATCCCCCTTGCAAGTGGCTGTCTCTATCCTCAACCTGAAATAGATTCATCCTCCGAATGCTGTCTTCGTATAAGGACTTGTCCCCAAGCTCAGCACCAATCATCGCAGCAATTGCATAAATAGCCGTTGATTGAATATTATTGGTTGGCTTTCCTTCTCTCGTATATTGACCGTACAAAGTGCCTGCTTTGACCTGTTTCTTAATATATTGAATGCTCGCTTTATTATGCTGGTTCACTTCAGCAAGAGATAAAATCGTAATCAGCGACTCTACTGTGTTGATGTTATCTGAACTGTAAGCGTTGGTCTTATATTGATATCGGGTCTCATAAAAAGGGAAGTGATCTGATAAATAGCCGTTCTTCGCAATGCCTAGCATATTTCCGTACAACTGCTCCTGTTGCTTTGAATCTAATGGAAGCAGCCTCAGCGTAGCTAGGTCAATATAACATAAAGTCACAAAGTCGTTTGTAATCTGATACGTTTCGTCATAAAAGTCGTACAAGTAGCCGGCTTTGACATTATGCTCATAGAGCCTGCTGCCGTAAGTTGCCCCCTCTTTCACGTAACGCTCGTTCTTAAACGCTTCCCCTGCTTCATACAACGCACGGATGATTCGCAAGTCATCAACTGCCGCATTAAGTGTATACTTCTTTTGCTGTTTCGGACTGAAACGATAGCTGAAGCCTGCGGACAAATTGAAGCTTCGCTGCGCTTTCGCCCATTCCTGATCAAATGCGTCTTGTTGACCAGTAAGTGCATAGTATCGCATCATAAGTCCCGCGGATTCACTTAACACTTCATGTCCGGTCGCCATTTCCGCCGCTTGGCTGGTATCACGATAATTGGTATGTATACCACTTGAGCCTGACAGCTTGTTCACGATAAAGCTGTACAGTTCCTTTTGTTTGTCCTGCATATGTAGAGCATCACCATAATGCTGGATCGGCAATAAATGGGCTTCCCTTGCGGGCGGTTCAGCATGCTCAGGCTGCTTGCATGCCACCGTCGTAAACAGAGACAGAACAATACTTAAACACACGATCACATTCTTGCTCATAGCTCAGTCTCCTTCATCAAAATAAACACCATCACTGTCGATAAAACCCACAAAGTGGCGCCTCTATACATACAGAAACATATCATATCTATACTGTCAACTCATTATGTAATTGTTACAGAAAACCATATATTGGTTTTATTTATGGATATACAGTATTGTTAATGTTATCAAACTATACTGAACATATTCTTAACATCTGTTCCTCTTCCTACCCCGCTTTATTTTTTTGCCTTTATTTCTGCTATCATGTACATAAGAAGTCCAATCCCCATTCCTATTTTCATCTATGCCAAGGAAGGATCGAGACCATGAGCTTAAAGTTGACCCTGCCTATTATTAAGTCACAATGTGGCTTATTCTCTTATGAACGCGGTGAAGCTTACTACAGCGCCGGACGAGTAACACTAACGCACCATAATCTCAAAGCCGGAAACTTTCAAGCTACCGTACACGGCACTGAAGATTATTACCGCGTAAATGTAGATAAAGACCCAAATAAACATATATCAGCTACATGCACATGTCCCGGGTTCCCCGCAAAGGGAAGCTTCTGCAAACATGTTGCTGCCGTTCTTTTATGTATATATGAAATGGAACAGGAAGAGCCGTCTTCTGCTTATGCTAGTCCCATTTCTCTTGCTGCTCGTACTGCCCGCCGATCGGAGCATTCTACATCACAAAGTCATACACGGGTAGATGAACGCTCTACAATTGCTAACAGCGACATCCAAGTCACACACGGGATGCTGGGCCTCTTTGCCCGAAAGCAGAAGAACTCGACGGGAACTCGCTTACGCTTTGATGAGCGCATTCAGCTTGAAATGGAGTTTACCTGCAAGCCTATTGCTTACGGATATCGCAAATTCATTTTAGCTATCGAATGCAAGGTCGGCCCGAAGCGGCTCTATATCATTCAGAAGCTGCGCGAGTTTCTGGACAGCGTTGATCGAGGGAGAAGCTACACCTTCTCCAAATTGTTTACATATGATCCGTTGCTGCACAGCTTTCATCCACACGATGATGCGATTTTGCAGCAGCTGATCCGTGCTTATCGTCAGGAAGAAGTCCATCTGGAAACTGCGCATAGCTACTCCAACCCCGCCAATCGTGCAGGCGGGGAACGTACCCTTCCTCTGCCTGCTTATATATGGAACGACCTTTTTCCCCTGCTCGCCCAAGCCAAATCCGTCACACTGGAGCATGAAGGGGTCAGTTATTCTGGTTTACGAGTAGTTGACGAGTCGCTGCCGCTCCTGTTTAAGCTGGATCAAGCTGGCGATGAAGGCTTCCAGATGGACGTGCAAGGAATGGACCAGATAACCATAATGGAACAATACGGAATGGTCGTGTCTGAAGGAAAGCTAGTTCAGCTAGCCCCTGATCATTGCAAGCGGCTCAGCGAGATGAGGCAATTGCTGGAGTCCTACCGCAAGCAATCATTTCGAATTCCTGCAGGCCAGATCGAGCCATACATGGAACAAGTCATCCCTGGCTTATCAAAGCTAGGAAGTGTCCACATTACGCCAAGCATAGCCGAGCGGATTGTCCAGCCTGCACTGCAAGCTAAGCTCTATCTGGACCGCGTTCGGGATCGGCTGCTGGCAGGATTGGAGTTCCAGTATGGCGACATCGTTCTTAATCCTTTAGAAGCACACACCCAGCAGCGTGCCGCTAACCGCATTCTTATGCGAGACACGGAGCAAGAGCAACAAATTATAGAGATGATAGAACAATGTCCTTTTGCCAAAACAGAAAGTGGCTACTTCCTTGATGACGAGGATGCAGAATATGATTTTTTGTACCATATCGTCCCAAAACTGAAAGCATCGATGCAGATTTATGCCACCTCCGCTGTGAAGGCACGATTACATGCCGCACCTGTGGCGCCACACATTACGGTTGATGTGGATGAGCGCACGGACTGGCTTGAATTTAAGTTTGAGATGGACGGGATTGCCGAGGCTGACATTCGCCAACTGCTGCAATCGTTAGAAGATAAAAAGAAATATTATCGCCTGCCAAGCGGCACCTTGCTGTCACTGGAAAGCGAAGCTTTTCAAGAAATTAGCCGCTTTATGAATACGATGGAGCTTCACAAGGAAGAAACAAAGGCTGCCTTGTTCAAAATTCCAATCGCCCGCAGCCTGCAGCTGATGCATACTAACGAGCATGGGAAAGCAATCTCCATCGGTCGGTCGTTACGTCTTTTTATCGAAAACATGCGAAATCCGGACAATCTGGATTTCCCGCTGCCAGACCATCTAACACCAGTGCTTCGTGATTACCAGAAGTACGGTTATCAGTGGATGAAGACGTTAGCCCATTATCGCTTTGGGGGCATTCTCGCAGATGACATGGGCCTGGGCAAAACGCTGCAAACCATCGCATTCCTTGTGTCCGTGCTGCCTGACATTCGCAAGCAAAATATGTCGGCTCTTGTCATCGCCCCTGCGTCGCTGCTATACAATTGGCGAAATGAGCTGCACAAGTTCGCTCCTGAACTAAGCGTTGCCATCGCAGATGGCAGCCAGCCAGAACGCCTTCGGTTGTTGAGCAGTAAATTTGCAGCAGATGTGATTATTACTTCGTATCCGCTGCTGCGCCGGGATATCCAGTTATATGCCAAGTCTGCTTTCCATACGCTCATTTTGGATGAAGCACAAGCATTCAAAAATTACACAACACAAACGGCACACGCTGTAAAAACTATTCAGGCCAAATACCGATTCGCCCTTACAGGTACGCCTGTGGAAAACAGACTGGAAGAGCTTTGGTCGATTTTTGATGCCGTGTTCCCTGAACTGTTCTCGAATAGACAAACCTTTAACGATTTGCCGCGTGATACCGTGGCCAAACGTGCACGTCCCTTTCTACTTCGTCGGTTGAAGACGGACGTACTGAAAGAGCTGCCTGAGAAGATAGAATCGGTCCAAGCAACTGAACTGCTGCCCGAGCAGAAGAAGTTATATCTCGCCTATCTTGCCAAGCTGCAAAAAGACACACTTAAACATTTAGACGAGACGGGATTTCAGAAAAGCCGCATTAAAATTTTGGCAGGTCTTACCCGATTACGCCAGTTATGCTGCCATCCTGCTCTGTTCGTCGACGGTTACGTCGGAAGCTCAGCTAAATTCGAACTGCTGCTTGAAATTATCGAACAGTCTATAGCTGCTGGCCGACGCCTGCTCGTATTTTCTCAGTTTACAGGGATGCTTAATCTGATCAAACGAGAGTTAACCGAACGGGGAGCAGCCCATTTTTATTTGGACGGCAGTACCCCGTCAGCAGAACGCGTAGAGCTGTGCAGCCGATTTAATGAAGGCGAACGTGATTTGTTTCTCATCTCGTTAAAAGCAGGTGGCACAGGTCTTAACTTAACGGGAGCAGACACCGTTATTCTGTATGATCTATGGTGGAATCCGGCTGTAGAGCAGCAAGCAGCAGATCGGGCCTATCGCATCGGGCAAAAGAAGGTCGTACAAGTGATCAGACTGGTTACACAAGGCACCGTAGAGGACAAAATGTATGAATTGCAGCAAAGGAAAAAGGACCTCATTGAAGAAGTCATTCAGCCTGGTGAAGAAGCTTTGTCCTCCCTAACAGAGCAAGAAATTCGGGACATTTTGATGCTTTAAAATCAATCTACTGGTCGGTCTGCCTATTAGCTCCACTCGCTCACCGTTAGTTCTACCAGTAGGCATACCACATAACACTATGTATAACGTACAGGAATGCCGCATAGGCTCTTTCATTATGGTTGAGCGGACTCAAGCCTATACATGATACACGCAGGGAAAAGACGTCCTCACGACAGATGGTCCAGATAACACCATGTGGGACGTCTTTTCTTTAATTTAGCTACAGAAGAGCGCTGCCGCTTTTTTCATTTAAAAGGGATTTAACACATGGAAGAACACATTTGGTGATGCCATCCGATAATAATAGCTGCACCAGCCCAAGCCCTTTTGATTAAATCGGTTGGACGAGCTGTACAATAACCGCTCTTGTTCCAACTCCTCGATCTGTCCGATCCGTCCCTCTGTATAATCAAGCAGCCGCATAGAAGCTGTATCCAGGCGATTTACGATGCCTCCATACCGGATATCAATCACTTCCCAGCCGAATGGCTTAAACATACGCAGCCATTGGGTCCGGTGAGCGGCCCGCAGCGCCTGTACGGCCTCCGTTATCTGAGGCAGCACTTCCACGGCGATATGTCGCAGCGTATCGTGGTCCTTGGCGTCATACGCCTGCTTCAGGGCGATGCCAATCTCGCTCTTACGCTTCAGAACGCCGCACAGCTTCTCTGGTACCTCGAATATATAATCCAGTTCAGCCTCCTGAACGCGGCTGCTGCGAATTCGCTGCTCTAATTGCGCATAGTGCTGCGCAATATCAAGTCCTTCAATCTGCTTGTCGAATAAACCAAGCAGCACATCCTGATAGAGCAGGAACTTGGAAGGATTGCTCTGCTTGCGATTGTCCGGTTCAGCACCTGGCGTCTCGTCCAAATATTTGAGCTGCAAATAGGCATCGGCATCAATCCCTGTGCAGAACTTCACCCGCTCCGCAAGTTGTGCGTCGTCCAGTTTGCCAGTTGCATACGCATGCTCCGCATAGAATTGCAATCCGTACAGGGCAATATACGGATTGCTTTCCATACCGTCATCACCCCACATAGTCGCGTAAACCTCGCGTATGCCCTGTTCCTTGCACACCTGCAAGGCGATGTCTGTCGCGTTAAGAGACAAGCCGTAATTAACTCCAAAGGTGTTAAACACCCATACGCCTCCGGCAAACACCAGATTGCAGCCCAGTGGACGATGCTTCGCGATCAGCTTCTCATAATCCTCTCGCTCCGTGTGCACATAATCCCAATACACCATGTCTACATCTTTTGGGATACGACTCGCCATTTCTGCTGGAATTTGAGTTTCTGTATCGTAATGCTCGCTGCCGTCGGTTGAAGCAAATTTTAAAAACATGTCGCTCCACATCAAGGGCTTTAAGCCACGACGCCGTACAATATCCAACACTTTATCCAGATGCGCCGTCATAATATCAAAGCGGCTCGTAAACCCGTTAAGGTCCAAATATTTGCCGCGGCCAAGCTCCTCCGCTTCATCCATCCCGATATGAATCTTACGACTGCGGAACGGAGCACTTGCAGCATCTATCATGCGTTCCACCAATTGATCTGTCTTCTGGTCCCCGACCAACAGTGCTCCCTTAGTATCCTTGTACTCTTTGACAGGCTCCCACTTCAGAAACTCCTCCAAATGTGCAAGTGTCTGAATGCTAGGAAATGCCTCAATGCCAAATTGATCAGCGTAATCGTCAATTTCACGCAGCTCCGCTGGCGAGTACCGTCCTCGCATATAACCAAAGTAAGGCTCTTCGCCAATTTCGTAGGTGTCTTCCATGTACAACATGACTGTATTCATGCCCATTAATGCCATCTTACGCAGCATAAATTTAAAGCTGTCCAGCGTCAGCACCGCATTACGAGACAGGTCGAACATAGGACCCACCGTATCAAATTGCTGCGTCTCCCTATGCTGGAACGGTAGACCCTTGCGAGCATGCTGCACAAACAGCCCCAGTCCTCTAAAAAATTGATGCTTATGTCCGTAACGTATGTACCCTTTGCCCTGATCCAAACCAACTTCCAGCGTACCAGACGAGGATTCGACAAGGACAGGAATACCATCTTGCGCTTCCACGAATTGAATTTCCTTCGCGAGCAGTTCAATACCAGCACGCAGATCGCTTACATTTCCTTCAAATTGCAGCTTCATTACGGCTTCCCCCTCAGCTATTACCCATTGATTAATATAGAACATTCTCTGCTTATTCAATTGTAAGATGTGACTGAAAGTCAGGAAAAATATAACACTGCCTTCATTATATTTAAATTGGAGCGGGATTGGGAGGGTTAATTGTGAAATCGCTTAAACAATTGTAGAGCGGAATTACATAACTCAAAGAATAAAGCCAGTTCCCTGTACGTAAAAATACGCGTGGGAACCAGCTTCCTCTTTAGGTGACACATTTAGATGGCACAATGTACCCGACTGCCTGTTACTCTGCGTCTCCAGTATGCGCCTTGCAGAAATCTGCTAACGCAGCTTCCTCTTCAGGCTCCATATCAAAGTCCAAATATTGATGGGTGGTGTGTTCATAAAAATCATATTTGACGATACGTGATTGATCTTCATCTACCATAAAGATCGCTTTTATGTATACGCCATGCTCTGAATGGAGCTCATCATCCTCTGGAACATCCAGATCCACTATAAACTCATATCGCTTGCCTGACAAAATACCAAAGGGATCCTTTAATATTTCCACGCTGTATTCCGTAATGTTCAGCATATACTCATCCCTTCTCGTAGTCCTAGCTTCCATTATACACGTTACAGCCAAAAATGATGTATGCCTCAAGTACCAGCCAGTTCTAACAACCTATATGAGATCACGTAACCGCCTGTGTGACAATTACATAACCGCACCGACGCTACTGCATCTTCGCTTGATATTTTACGAGATCAATACGTCCCGCTTCATCCAGCATGACACCTTCACTATTTAAATAAACAATTTGCTTAAATCGGGCTTCATCATCCGACAAGGCAATCTCTCCTTTGGCATTAATCACTCTGTGCCACGGGAGCTCGTAAGCCGTACTCATAGAATGAAGGACTCGCACAACTTGTCTTGCCCCGCGCTTGCTTCCCGCCAGTTCCGCCACTTGACCATACGTCATAACAGAACCTTCGGGTATACCTTTAACAATTTCGATAACCCGTCTCGTAAAAGGCTGCATAGCGCCTTCATCTCCCATCATCTTGTTATAAGCAGCGCACGTCCACATCAAATCCCACATATCTGGGATGGTGGAACAGATGACAATCCTTATAATTAAGATCAAATCGTATTCCTATTGTATATTAAATCACGTGAGGAGCAACCCTATGAATCCTTCATCAGACGCTTCCATGAACTGGAATCATTTGCGGGCAGATCGGTACATCGATACAATAGCTGCTAAAATTCCCGGTTATCATCACCTGTATGATATGACTGCACGTCTAATGAACGTGCTGCTGCAATCTTTACAACAGCCGCCGGAGGTGCTGATCGTTGGCGCAGGCGGGGGCCAAGAACTGGTAACACTCGGAAGTGCGCATCCTGACTGGAAACTCACTGGCCTAGATCCATCGGATCGCATGCTAGAGGTCGCCACACGTCGGATGGAGTCAATGTCACTAACGCCCCCCGTGACCTTGGTCCACGGCAGTGTAGATCAATTACCGCAGTCACGCCTTTATGATGCTGCTACCTGCCTGCTTGTCCTTCATTTCGTACAGGGTCTGAGCGAAAAAGCTAGGCTGCTCAGCAGCCTAGCCCAACGATTAAAACCTGGTGCGCCTTTATGTATAGCCGCCATTAATGGCAGCCCTGCTACAGAGGCCTTTACAATTATGATGCAAGCTTGGAAAGCTCATATGCTGGACAACGGTGTTCCGATAGAGGAATGGGAGCGATTTGCAACTTCCTTCGGTAAGGAATTTGATCCCATTCCAACTAGCACATTATTAACACTTCTTAGAGAAGCAGGATTCAGAGAGCCAACATCCTATTATGGAGCCTATCTCATTGACGCCTGGTTCGCTATCAAAGAATAGGTGGTCATCATCATGACAGTGAAAGATTGTATTGTTGTAGTTGGCGGTTACGGCCATGTTGGCCGTACGATATGCCGTCAGTTGGGGGCTTTATATCCTGGCAAAGTGTATGCTGCGGGCCGCAATTTCAAGCAGGCAGAGCAGCTATCCACCGCTTTAAATGGCCAAGTAAAGCCCTTGCTGCTGGATATAAGTGCTCCCATAGACCCTACGCTGCTGACACGCGTCAAGCTGGTCGTAATGTGTCTCGATCAGGCGGACAGCAGCTTTGTCCGCGCCTGCTTCCAGAGTGGGACGCACTATATCGACGTCTCAGCCAACGGTTCCTTTCTTGTCGAGGTCGAGCAGATGCGCGGGGTGGCTGAGAAATACGGCGCAACCGCTGTATTAAGCGTTGGACTTGCTCCCGGCCTGACCAACTTGTTGGCGCTCCAAGCTTCAAAGCAGCTGGAGCAAACAGACAGCATTGATCTAGCCATTATGCTTGGACTCGGGGACCGGCATGGAACGGCCGCCATTGAGTGGACCGTGGATCAATTATCTGCTTCGTTTGAAGTTATCGAAAACAATAAAAAGGTGGTCGTCAACAGCTTCACGGATAGCCAAACAACCGATTTTGGGTATAAGCGAGGACACAAGCGAGCCTATCGCTTCCCCTTTTCCGATCAACAGACACTACCCCATACTTTGGGGGTACCATCCGTTGCTACACGCTTATGCTTTGATTCGTCTGTAGTAACAACTCTCGTCGCAGGGCTGCGTAAATCTGGCTTATCTCGTCTGCTTCGAATACCGTGGGTTCGACATGCAACCGTAAAATGTTTTAGCCATCTTCACTTCGGTAAAGATCACTTCGCCGTGACGGCTAAAGCAAAAGGACAAAGAGCAGGCATAGAGTCAACCGTTGCCTGTATGCTTCATGGCAAAGATCAATCAGATATGACTGCGAGAGTAGCAGCTTATGTCGCTCATGCAATTAACAAATCGCCATATCCAGCTGGTGTTTACCATATTGAGCAATTATTTGAAATGAAAGAACTAACAGCTTGGCTGGAGCAGGATGCGTAGTCACGTCATGGAGTGCTTAATACGAAGAAAGAGTAGAGCATCTATGTAACCGTCCTTATTCCGCTTCGGAAGTAAGCCCCCCCCCCCCGACCGTTGGCTGCAAGTCGCGGGGGTACTCGATTTCAGTCGTATTTTAATTTTTAGCTTTGGCTGCAAAACGATTAAAGCTTGCAGTTGCCACCGCCAAACCTGCCAGCCCAAATGCCAACAGAATAAGAATCGTCATCCATACACCGTCCAGATGTGCTCCCCGAATCATGACATCCTGCATACCACGCTGCGCCCAATATTGGGGCGTAAATAAACCGATCCACTGCACCGCCTTCGGCAAGAGCTCATAGGGAAACCAAAGCCCTCCGACGATGGCACCACCCATCGCAATAATTTGAACGATTGCCACCCCTGTGTTGACACTGTTGACCAGCACCGACAACATTAGCCCAATTCCTGTTGCGCAAATGGACAAGCTAATAATGACAGCCGCTACTGCAAACAAGTCGCCTAGATGAAGGCCGTATACGATAAATCCAAACGTCAGGAGAACCGTCGATTGGACAAGTACTACCATCATGTTGGGCAGCCACATGCCAATCAAGTATTGATGTGCCTTCAGCGGTGTGCCTTTGAGGCGGGACACCATACCTGAATCCCGATCCCGCAGAAAGTTATGAATCATCGTAATCATAATAAAAAATACAAACATGACGGTATAACCGGGTACAATTTGCGTGACCGGATTCGCTTTAGCCACGTTTTCCTTAATATCTTTTACTTGGATGGGGGCAGTCAGCAACGCATCAATCCCTGTCTGGCTCTGCCCCGTCCCCTTTAGCGCGACCCGCAATTTATGTTCCTGATACTGCTTCGTTACACTGTCCAATACAGCTGCGACAGGCGCTGCGGCAGCATCCTCCGCAGCATCACGATGCAGTTCCACTTCAGCCGCACCCTTGCCAAGCAGGCGTTGGCTGTAACCTTGCGGGATTACAAGCAACGATGTTTGCTTGCCATCTCGCACGGCTTGAATTTGATCAGCTAGTGACTTCTCGTTATCTGCTGCCAGCTCAAATCCTTTAATTTGAGCCAGCGTATCCATGAACTGACGGGATTCCTTCGTTCCGTCCGCATCAAAATAACGAATCGTATAGGTTGTCGTACCTGCATTTCCAAATATAGAGGAGAACATCACAATAAATAAAATAGGCAGTACAAACAGCCAAAAATAGGTCCCCTTATCTTTTAGCAGCAGTTGCGTCTCTTTTATAAAAATGCTACGAATCATAATCCCACTCCCCACTACATTATATTGGCATTAACGATTAATCGCGCAGTGCTGTACCTGTCAGTTTCAGAAACACACGGTCAAGCGAAGGCTTAACCAGCTCGAGTGCATGCACACGGGCACCCGCCTCAGCAAACAGTTGAGACAGATCACGTAAAGTATGTAGTGGTTGTTCGCTCTCCAACACCCAGCCCCGACCACGAGCACTTGCCCGCTTTATGCTGCTCAACTGTGGTGGTTCCGTTATGTAGTCAGACTCTACATATACAGCCTGATCGGCGTGCTGCTCCAATATTTCGTGCAAGCTGCCCTGTGCAATGACCGAACCGTGATCAATAATAGCGATATCGTCACACAGTGCCTCTACTTCCTCCATATAGTGAGTGGAATAGACGAGAGTCAGCCCTTCCTTCTTTAGACCCCGTATCATTTCAAATATATGATTTCGCGATTGTGGATCAATCCCTACTGTAGGCTCATCCAGAATAATTAATTGGGGCTGATGCAGCAGCGCCGCAGCCAAATTGATACGACGCTTCATCCCGCCCGAATAGGTTTCTACGGCTTCATTAGCCCGATCAGACAAGCCTACCTGCTCCAGAACATGTGCAATGCGCTGCTTCAGTTCAGCACCGTTTACTCCATACATTTCCCCAAAAAATTTCAAGTTCTGAACTGCGCTCAGCTTCTCGTACAATGTAATTTCCTGTGGTACATACCCAACGCGCTGTCTAATTTCGCTCATTTGATGACGTGTATCCATGCCAAATGCACGAATCATGCCACTGTCAGCCTGCAATATACCAGTCATAAGCTTCATTAGCGTTGACTTGCCCGCCCCATTCGGACCAAGCAGCCCAAAGCAGCTTCCTTCTTTTACGTGAACGTCTACTTGATCAAGTGCCGTTTTGCTGCCATATCGTTTAACTACATCCGCTACTTCAAGAACATGTTTCATTTCGTTATCCCCCTCTACTTAAATCTGACCGAATCATTAAGCTCTTTGGCTTGCTTTCTGTAATAAGATCGATACCCTAACCAGAATAGAGTATAAATAGCGCTAAAAATAACGAGTGACATCATCAGTGCTGTGAAGATAGGCGGAATCCAGCCAATCAGAAATGCCGTACTAAAATATACGATTAGTGAGAGCACATAATGAACAATTAGCTGCTTCAGCGGACTCCATTTATCGTAAGTAAATATAAAAGAAGCGAGGCCGAAGTAAGCGCCAATAATCATACTGCCTAACATATTCAGCCACAACACACGAACGGATACTTCCGCATCGTTCAGCATTAGTACGGTAAGTGATATAAACGTTATAATAGCAGCGTAACAAAACCCGACGGATATCCGTTTCACCATATCAATAATCATTTTTGACGCCTCCCAAAATTAACTGCTGTTTAAGTGCGTTTACATAGCTGCGAGAAACGTATTCCTTGCTTCCTGATTTAAAGTAGACACAAAGGTTGCCGTTAAACGCCAACTCAAACCTGTCAATTAAATCGATATTGCCGATAACCGATTTGGAAAATCGCATAAACTGAAGCGGAGTCAACAGTTCCTCCACTTCGTACAGCTTCATCTTCAGCTCTATCTTGCGTTGCTCCACAGATGCAAATACTTTTCGGCTTTCCGCAAAAATGTAATCAATATGTGCAGGATCTAGCAAAATCGACCTTTCGTCCTCTATACCCATCAGACGCTTGGATGCAGGGCTTTGCAGTTTGCTCATCAGCGCGGCTAGCTCTTCGGTCCACGCTTTGGCATGGATTGTTATCGTCGTTTCTTCGTAATTATCATTTAGATCGATATGTACCTTCAACGCTCATCACCCTCACTATATCTGTATCTTATTATGAATTAGATCATCTGCCATGTAACGACAACTGGAATAACCTGCTGTTATTACCGCCTCAATTACCCGATTTATGGTATGAAAATGAAACCTTCGCACAAAAAGGATCGTCCACTGGGACGATCCTTCCTCTAGTTCTACTTGCCAAAGTATCCACCTTCCGACTTGATCCATTGCCCGCTCACCCACTGCGAATCGTCACTTGCGATAAAAGTGATCAGCCTAGCAACGTCTTCTGGAATGCCAATCCGTCTCATCGGGAACTGCGGCAGCAA
The DNA here is from genome assembly GCF_000425125.1 of Paenibacillus taiwanensis DSM 18679. Classification (GTDB taxonomy): domain Bacteria; phylum Bacillota; class Bacilli; order Paenibacillales; family Paenibacillaceae; genus Paenibacillus_B; species Paenibacillus_B taiwanensis. Next base: position 114,766 of record NZ_AULE01000023.1, on the reverse strand, counting down.
GTAATTTTATGATGCGAGCGCACCCTGATCCTAATCGGAAAGGGTGCCCTGCTCTTCGTTCATTTGTTTGCTTCTCAGCTGACCACAGGCCGCGTCGATGTCGGTTCCATGTTCCTGCCGAATACTACTATTAATGCCATGCTGCTTCAATACGTCAAAGAACCCTCGCACCGATTCCGGCTTGCTCCTCTGGTATTGACTATGTTCATCCACCGGGTTATAAGGGATCAAGTTTACGCTGACCGCATGGCGAATGTCCTTGATCAACTCCGCTAATTCGTGAGCTTGCTCTTGTTGATCGTTCACATCTTTAAGCAATATATACTCGAGCGCAATGCGTTGATTCGTGCGCTCCACGTAGTAATGAATCGCTGGCATAAGCTTCTCAATAGGGATAGCACGATTAATCTTCATAATGCGTGTCCGCAGCTCATTATTCGGCGCATGCAAAGAAATCGCAAGGTTGACCCGCAAGTTGAGATCAGCAAACTCCTTAATTTTCCCTGCCAGCCCGCTTGTCGATACGGTAATCCGTCTCGCACCAATTGCTAACCCCTTATGATCCGTCACCACATGAATAAAGTCTACAAGATTTGTAAAGTTGTCAAACGGCTCGCCGATCCCCATCACGACGATATGACTCACTTTCTCCCCCTGCTTGGCTTGATCGAGGTGAAGCTGAACTTTCATGATTTGGCTTACAATCTCGCCGCTCGACAAATCGCGGCTCTTCGCCAGCAGCCCGCTTGCACAGAAGCTGCAGCCGATGTTGCAGCCAACCTGCGTCGTTACACATACAGATAAGCCGTACTTGTGCCGCATCAGCACCGTCTCAATGAGATTTCCGTCCTCCAACATAAACAGAAACTTAACCGTGCCATCTGCGGATTCTTGCTTAACATGTTCCTTTAAGGTCGTAATCGCAAAGTGCTCCGCCAACACACGCAAGCAATCCGGGTTAACGTCAACCATCTCGGCAAAGTCGGTCACCCGCTTCCGATACAACCATTCCCACACTTGCGCAGCACGGAATTTCTTATGCCCATGACCAGCTAGCCATATTGTGAGTTGCTCCAAAGTTAGTCCATATATAGAAGGCTTATTCATTCCCTATCCTCATTTCACTACTGTAAAATTCAGCTCTAGTCTACTTGCACATCCGAAAGCTATTCTCGTCTATCTGTTTCAAGATCTCTTTTATGCTAGCTGAAGCGACATTCACAACCCTATCCTGCATGCGTCAGAAACAGAGCGCCTAGTCGTTTAACCCATTGTCCTCCAGCATTAAGGATTTATCTCCGTACTCTTTAATGATATGAATATTGCCCCAAGCACACAACGAGTCCAGAATCGGCTTTAAGCTCCACCCATATTCACTAAGCTCATATTCTACTTTGGGTGGTACTTGATTGTAGCTGATTCGATTGACGATACCGTCCCGTTCTAACTCTCTTAGCTGCTGTGTTAACATTTTTTGCGTAATCTTAGGCATAATACGCTTCAGATCACTTGTTCTTTTTCTGCCATGCGTCAGGTGGCATAAGATCACACATTTCCACTTGCCCCCGATGACCTCAAGCGTTGCCTCGACAGAGATGTTATACTTTTTTACCAACTTATCGATGCCTCCATTAAAATGAACTTCCCTAGTATCAGAGCACTATGAAGTCCTTACATTACTCTGAAGTGCCTATGTTACTTTAAAGTAACTATATAACTTTTTGGTCACTATATCACCAAAAAGTACGTACTATTCAACTTCATTCGAATAATACATAATAACATTTACCGGCCGGTATAACCAACCCTTAGGAGTGGAAGCCATGCAAATCAATCAACAAAAAAGTACGCTGGCGCTTCTAGCCTTGGCCATAAGTGCCTTTGCAATTGGAACAACCGAGTTTATCAGCATTGGGCTGCTCCCCCGTATTGCTGAAGACCTGCATATATCCGTCACAACGTCGGGGTTAACTGTTACTTTATATGCCTTAGGTGTTACTTTTGGGGCTCCCGTATTAACATCGCTGACTTCAAGTGTGTCACGCAAAACACTCTTGCTATGGATTATGCTCGTATTTATAGCCGGTAATAGCCTTGCCGCAGCGGCGGATAGCATTTCTGTACTGCTGATCGCACGTGTCATCTCTGCTTTTGCGCACGGCATTTTTATGTCCATCGGCTCTACAATTGCCGCAGCTCTAGTACCCGAGCATCGCAGGGCAAGTGCGATCTCGATCATGTTCTCGGGACTGACCGTCGCCACGGTTACCGGCGTTCCGATAGGTACGTTCATCGGCCAACAATTGGGATGGCGGGCTGCATTTGTCGCCATCGTAGCTGTAGGTGTCGTCGCCTTATTGGCTAACCTCTTGCTTGTACCTTCTGGCCTTCGTAAAGGTACACACACGCCGCTTCACGATCAAGTCAAGCTTGTAACTAACGGGCGACTGTTGTTAGCTTTTACGATTACGGCATTTGGGTACGGAGGCACCTTTGTAGTCTTCACTTACTTGTCCCCTTTACTGCGTGATATAACCGGATTTGGGGAAAATACGATAACGATCATTTTGCTGTTATACGGCGTCGCTATTGCGATCGGAAATGTTGTCGGGGGAAAAGCGGCTAATCGCAAGCCGATTGATGCCCTATTCTATATGTTTATTTTACAGGCAATTGTACTGGTGCTGCTGTTATTTACAGCTCCGTTTAAAGTGATGGGTATAATTACGATTATTGTCATGGGATTTCTTGCATTCATGAGTGTGCCTGGACTGCAAGTATACGTCGTAATACTGGCTGAACGTTATGCGCCAAGTGCAGTTGATGTGGCTTCAGCTGTTAATATTGCCGCCTTTAACGCAGGTATTGCCATCGGCGCCTACATGGGTGGAGTCGTCGCTGACAAACTGGGACTCATTCATACGACTTGGGTAGGCGCCCTGATGGTGCTGGGCGCAGTCTTGCTGACCGGATGGAGCCGTCACCTTGAAAGAAAGCACGCCGCCATCCCTAAAATCACTCATGCGTGTCCTACCGTTTAAAGGCGCGTATCGGCAATCTTTACAGTAATCTTTACAGTAGTCGATAAAGTAATCTTTACAGCAACAGCAAGGGCACAACCTTAAAGGAGGAAGCTTACACATGGTACAACATTTACGATCTAACACGACTTTATATAATGGTGTTCAAATGCCTTGGCTCGGTATCGGTGTATTCAAGGTCGAGGATGGTGACGATCTCGTCAACGCAGTAACTACCGCGATACAACATGGTTATCGCAGCATTGATACAGCAGCTATTTATCAAAATGAAACAAGTGTTGGTCAAGCGATCAATGCGTGTATTCAAAATGGTGCTGTGACAAGAGAGGAGCTGTTTATAACCTCCAAAGTGTGGAATGCTGATCTCGGCTATGAGTCCACTTTAGCGGCCTATGAGGCAAGCCTCAACCGACTCGGCCTGCCCTATTTGGACTTGTACCTCATTCATTGGCCGGTAGAAGGCAAATATAAAGAGGCTTGGCGGGCGTTGGAGACTTTATACAAGGAAGGCAAAGTCAAAGCGATTGGGGTCAGCAACTTTCAGACCCACCATTTACAGGATTTGATGCGAGAGGCTGACATAAAACCGATGGTGAATCAAGTCGAGCTTCATCCGTATTTGACTCAACAGGAGTTGCAGCAGTTTTGCGGTGAGCATAACATTCAGCTTGAGGCTTGGTCACCTTTGATGCAGGGGCAGTTACTCAACCATCCGGTCTTGCAGGACATTGCGCAAGGTCACAACAAGTCGGTCGCGCAAGTTATTATTCGTTGGGATCTACAGCGGGGCATCGTTACGATTCCAAAATCAACGAAGCAGCACCGTATTATCGAGAACGCAGCCGTGTTCGACTTTGCGCTCACAGCAGAGGAAATGGCACGTATCGATAGCCTGAATCAAAATTTTCGGGTCGGACCGGACCCAGACAACTTTGATTTCTAAAAAAGACATGAAGAAGCCGTGCCTCTTTATCGAAAAGGCACGGCTTCTTATATTTAAGGCTGCATGATGATCCTGCTATCCAGTACATGATCTGCACCCTTGTCAGCACTTTCTCGGCACTTTGCAGCACTTTTCAAGTGCCTTACCAGCATCCTTTCGGAACCGCGTCCACCAATACTCACTTCATCATCTGCTTCACAAGTTCACGATTGCGTTCCTTGAATAAATCGTTATGCGAGGACACCATCGCATGCCCACGAGCTTCTGGTTCGATAAACTGCTTCGCTTTATTCACCGCGTTTGCTGCATCCTGGAATGCGCCTGCGATCAAATGCAGCTTTCCTTCATGGTGCAAAATGTCACCTGCTGCGTACAAGCCTGGAATTGAAGATTCGCTGCTCGCGTTACCCGCAATGTAGAAATCTTCCACCATTTTAATATCCAACTGGCTGTTGGACAGCAAAGCCGTATCACGCTCGTATCCGTGGTTAATGATCACTTCTTCAACTTCAAGCTGCGACACTTCGCCTGTGCTGTTGTTTGTAAGCTCAACTCGTTCGATTGTTTGATGGTCCGCACCCGCAATCAGCTTAGTAATCGTCGTCTCAAAGAAACATTCTACTGTGCTGTTCATCAGTTGGGACACTTGTGCTTCATGGCCGGACAACGCTTCCTTCCGATAAGTTAAATATACCTTCTTCGCGATAGGCTCTAGCTCATTTGCCCAATCAACTGCAGAGTTGCCTCCGCCTGAAATGACTACCGTTTTATCCTTGAAATGAAGCAGCGATTTCACCGTATAGCTTAAATTAGACACTTCAAAGCGCTCAGCACCTTCAATCTCTAATTTCTGCGGCATCAATATGCCGCCGCCTATCGCTACAATGACCGTCTTCGAATAATGCTTGCGGCCAGATGCCGCATGAAGCACAAACAAACCTTCATCGTTGCGTGTAATCGACTCTACTTTTTCATTTAATACTACTTCCGGCTGGAACGTCAGTCCCTGCTCCACCATCTGCTTTATTAATTTATCTCCACTTGTCGGCACCAATCCGCCCACATCCCAAATCATTTTTTCAGGGTACACGTGCACCTTGCCACCTAAGTACGGCTGAAACTCAATCAATTTCGTTTTCATTTCCCGAAGTCCGCTATAAAAAGCAGAGAAAAGCCCTGCTGGTCCCCCACCGATAATGGTTACATCAAACAATTCTGCGTCTACCATATATATCACTCCTTTGGAAATATATTAGTATTGATTATCATTATCAATTAAATATACGCCTTTCCCCCAATATTTACAATGCTCAAGAACAATTGACAACATAAAAAGATACAATTATATTAATGAAGTCAATATTGATTATCATTATCAATGATAAATTGGCTGCATCAGCATTGATTTTATTCTAGGATTCTGGGAGGTCACAGCATGGTTCGCTTGTATACGGATCATCTGAACATAAGTTATGGTGAGCGCATCATTGTCAAAGATCTCAGTGTCCAAATTCCTGACAAAAAAATGACGACCATCATCGGTGCCAATGGATGCGGAAAATCAACTTTATTAAAAGCTATCACTCGAATTATTCCGCTTCAATCTGGAGCCGTCATCTTGGACGGAGCTCATATTGCCCAGCAAAATACAAAGCTGCTGGCCAAAAAAATGGCCATCCTGCCGCAAACACCTGAGAGCGCAAGCGGATTAACGGTCGGAGAGCTTGTGTCTTACGGTCGGTTTCCTTATCAAAAGGGATTCGGGCGTTTAACTCAAAATGATATTGGTGTGATCGAATGGGCACTTGAAGTAACGGGTACCTCAGACTTTAAGTATCGTCCCGTAGACGCCTTGTCAGGCGGCCAGCGACAACGGGTATGGATTGCGATGGCACTCGCACAAGAGACAGAAATAATATTTCTCGATGAGCCGACCACTTATTTAGATATGGCGCATCAGCTTGAAGTTCTGGAGCTGCTTCAAAAGCTAAACGTCGAGCAAGAGCGCACAATCGTGATGGTTCTCCATGACTTAAATCAGGCGGCCCGCTTTGCAGACTATATGATCGCTATGAAGGACGGCGAGATCGTCAAGGCCGGCAATTGTGAAGAGGTCATGAAACGTGACGTGCTCAAGGAAGTATTTCAGATTGATGCGGAGATCGGCCGCGATCCGCGGACCCATAAACCGATGTGCGTCACCTACAACTTAGTTAAGGGAGAATAACATAATGAAAAAAGTTCTAATTCCATTTTTGCTGCTTTGCGTATTTATGATTAGCGCGTGCGGCAACAATCAGCCTGTTGAGAAAAAGGAAGAGGCCGCAGCCCCAACGGCAAGCAAATCGGGTAAAATAACGTATCAATCGGAAAATGGCCCTGTTGAAGTACCTGCCGATCCTAAACGTGTCATCGTCCTGTCCACTTTTGCAGGAAATGTAATGGCCTTGAACGTCAACCTTGTTGGCGTCGACTCTTGGTCCAAAATGAATCCACGCTTTGATTCAACACTTAAAGATGTGGCAGAAGTTTCTGATGAGAACCTGGAAAAAATTATTGAGCTGCAACCTGATCTAATTGTGGGCTTGTCCACCATTAAAAACGTGGATAAATTAAAGCAAATTGCACCAACTGTCACCTATACTTACGGCAAAGTCGATTACCTGACACAACACCTGGAAATCGGCAAACTGTTAAATAAAGAAAAAGAGGCAAAAGCCTGGATCGATGATTTCAAACAACGTGCGCAACAAGCTGGAACGGACATCAAAGCGAAGATTGGTGAAAATACAACCGTGTCGGTTATTGAGAACTTTGACAAGCAACTGTACGTGTTTGGCGATAACTGGGGCCGTGGAACCGAAATTATTTATCAAGAAATGAAATTAAAAATGCCCGATAAAGTTAAAGAGATGGCACTCAAAGCAGGTTACTACGCTCTATCGCTTGAAGTACTGCCTCAATTTGCAGGGGATTATATGATCTTCAGCAAAAGCAAAGATACGGACAATTCGTTCCAACAGACCGATACGTACAAGAACATTGCTGCCGTTAAGAATAATAAAGTGTTTGAAGTGAATGCTAAGGAGTTCTACTTTAACGATCCGATCACCTTGGACTTCCAACTTGAGTTCTTTAAGCAAAGCTTTCTTGGCAATTAAGTCTAGGCAACTAAGTAAGGTAGAAAAGGGATTCTTATTATAAGAATTCCTTTTCCTTTATTCTATTACAGAAGAGATGAGACACTGATGACGACACCTGATCAACGTTCCATCCCATACACAGCCAAATGGATTGCGGCTAGCTTGTTATTTATCGTTATGTTTGTCATCTCTATGATGCTAGGCGCAGCAGACACGTCTATTCGCGAAGTGTGGCTCGCGCTGACGTCCCCCAGCGCAACGGGTGACGCCATCTCGATGCTTCGCGAGATTCGGTTGCCTCGCGAAGTTGGCGCGCTTGCCGTAGGTGCCGCACTCGCCGTATCCGGCGCTATTATGCAGGGGATGACCCGCAATCCGTTGGCTGATCCTGGCCTGCTCGGCTTAACATCTGGCGCCAACGCCGCGCTCGCTATCACAATTGCGCTGCTGCCAACGGTTAACTATTTAGGCATCACGGTTGCTTGCTTTATAGGTGCTGCTGCCGGTGCCCTGCTGGTATTTGGCATCGGCGCGGCCAAGAAAGGCGGTTTCTCTCCGCTTCGAATCGTGCTGGCCGGTTCCGCCGTATCCGCCTTCTTATACGCCATTGCCGAGGGCATCGGTATATACTTCAAGATTTCACAGGATGTGTCCATGTGGACAGCAGGCGGGGTTATCGGCACATCATGGAACCAGCTTCAAATTATTGTTCCGTTTATCATTGTAGGCATTTTGATTACGATGGTTCTCTCCAGACAGCTTACTATTCTTAGTCTCAGTGAAGAGGTTGCCGTTGGCCTTGGACAAAAGACGTCCGTTATCAAAGCGCTCTTATTTGTAGTTATTATTTTACTTACAGGCGCTTCGGTAGCCCTTGTTGGCAATATGGCGTTTATCGGCTTGATGGTGCCCCATATCGTCCGTACGATCGTTGGAACAGACTATCGATACATCGTTCCGATGACTGCCATAGTTGGCGGTACATATATGTTAATGGCAGATACGCTTGGGCGCACGATCAACATGCCTTTTGAGACACCCGTAGCGGCCATTGTCGCCATGATGGGCTTGCCTTTCTTCCTGTTTATCGTACATAAAGGAGGTAAAGGATTCTAATGATTGAGCCCTCACTAATTCGCAGACAACGCTTGTTTGTACTCATGCTTGCTGCCTTGATTGCCATCACAATTGTAGTCGGCTTAGGACATGGGTATTCATCCCTGTCATATGACCGGCTGCTCCCTACCTTATTTGGCCAAGGTACGTTTAAAGAAAGCTTTGTCTTGTTCTCGATTCGCTTGCCGCGCATCATCATTACACTGTTGGCTGGTATGGCGCTCGCCTTGTCTGGAGCCATTTTGCAAAGTATTACGCGTAATGATCTGGCCGACCCTGGCATCATTGGCATTAACTCGGGCGCTGGTGTGGGGATTGCATTGTTTGTATTATATTTTCCAATTGATACAGGGTCCTTTGTTTACATGCTGCCGTTAATTGCTTTTATCGGGGCGATGCTGACCGCATGCTTGATCTATTTATTCTCATACAGCCGTAGTTCAGGCCTTCAGCCTGTACGCTTAGTCTTGGTTGGGATCGGCTTCTCGCTCGCACTTTCTGGAGTTATGATCGTAATAATCTCTTCCGCCCAACGCATTCAGGTTGACTTTATTGCGAAGTGGCTCGCAGGCAACATTTGGGGCACCGATTGGCCTTTTATATGGACATTACTGCCTTGGCTTATCGTGTTAATTCCGTTTGCGCTCTACAAAGCCAACAAACTTAACCTGCTTGCCCTTAATGAGCCCGTAGCTATCGGTGTTGGTGTGCAGATGGAGAAAGAACGAATTGTACTGCTGCTTACAGCCGTTGCATTGGCAGCATCTGCTGTATCTGTAACAGGTGGTATTGCCTTTGTAGGGCTGATGGCTCCACATATTGCCAAGTCGCTAGTTGGTCCACGACATCAGCTGTTTCTGCCGCTGGCTATTCTGCTTGGCGGCTGGCTTTTGCTCATCGCAGATACGATTGGACGTAACGTGGCCGAGCCTGACGGCATACCTGTAGGCATAATAGTAGCCCTGATCGGTGCGCCGTATTTTGTTTATTTGTTATTGAAAAAGTAAAGCAGCAAGAGGAGCTGGGCTTTAAGCCGGAAGGCTCCTCTTTCTATTGGTTGAACCCCTGCAAGGACAAAACAGAAGGTGCTGCTTATGACGGGTTTAATTTCCCTCTCCTTAGCAACCGTGATCCTCATCTTGCTTCGTTTATTACAACCCCATGCGCACGATAATAATCAAACACGTTAGTCGCGCTGACACCAAGGTCCAGCAGTTCCTCTGGATAGTAGGCCCGCGGGTTTCGCCAATAGTTGTCCGCAGCTCGCACAATGTTCTCGGCCTGAATAGCAGCCCCCAGTGCGGTCAGATGAGTCTGACCTAACGGGTCTGTCAATTGAATCGTTCTTTCTTCGTATTGCCCTTCCACATTACGACCACGAATATGAATAACGAGATAATGCGGCTGTCCATTGCCCGGATTGTACAGCACACTATGTCGCACTCGCCGAAACCGCTCACCGCTTAAACGCCCCCATAATCCTGTTCTCACCATTGCAACAAGCGCGCACGTAGATGCTTTGTTATCAAAAGCGATCCGAAAATGAGCTGCGCTAATATTTTTGTCCTTTACTAGTGTCACATGGTCAGGCGTATCCAAGCGGTAGCTTTTTGTAATGTAATCGTTAGGGAAGCGGACCTTAATCGGATCTGTCATCGGATAAACAGAGCGCTTGACCTTGTTTTCAACGATATCAAATGGGATGGACAGACGATCCATATACGCCGTCGAATCAGGTCCTGCCTTATCCTTCAAAGAATAGAGCGCATGAATGTTAATGTGTGTATCCCACAGCCCTTCTGAAATGATTTTGGCGAACAAGGCCGCTGTGCCGCCCATCCAGCCAGAAGAAAAGATGACAGGTGTACTCGTGTTAACCTCTTCCAACTTGTTAAACGCATGTATAAAGCGCTCGGTCCAGCGCGTAACGTCTACTAGCGGTATCCTTCTTCGCACAGCCGACAGCAGTAAGCGATCCTCCAGATCGTTGACCACATTGATAATTAACGTTAGCTCCTCGGTAACATGCTCCAACGGGTCCTCCGCCATGTTGTTTACGCTAACGGTTTGTACGCTTTTTTCTTCAAAAGGGACGGGCCGATTCGGATTACGCCCACCCAGCAAGATGATCATCCCGGGATGTCGTTGCAGTAAAATACGTGCAATCTGGCTCCCTACCACACCGTACCCGCCAACAATCAATACTGTTTGTCTAGCTCCTTTTGTTTGGCTCTTCATTGCACATGCTCCTTTTTATTATGTTTATATGTTTAAACTTATCAACATATAGCGGTTAAAAATAGGGACAGCTCCTGCCCCTATTTCTGATCGTTTGATACAGTCAAACATTCCTCTTCCACAAGCATAACAAGCTGCTTTAACAGCGATATTGCTTCCTCAAACTCCAGGCGATAATGCAATTCGGTGCCTTTTTTGGTTGCTTGGAGCAAGCCTGCTTGCTTTAGTATCTTTAAATGATGAGATACCGTTGGACGCGACATTGGAATATGCTCCGCTATCTGCGTTACGTTAAGGCTCTCCTTATCCATGAGAAGCGCAATAATCTGCTGACGAACGGGATCGCCCATACCATGAAAGTAAGGACTGAGCTTACCCAGCATGTCAATCGACTTGCTTGTGCAGTTAGGTGTAGTCATATTTCACTCCGTTGATAAGTTTAATTATTTAAACGGATTATAATACAGCTATGATCTCATTTCAACCTGTACGAAAAAATAAACCGTTATGATAGGCTGCTAGTTATCTCAATATTTATACCCTGCCGTAATTTAATTTTCGGAATCCCATCATCTTGTCACAAAACGCTCTCCCCATTCGCCTTATAGATATAATCCCATTTAAGGAGATGGTTCAAATGACACCATTCACATGTATCGTCGTGGGCGGAGGTTACGCCGGTATTCATGCGCTGCAAGCCCTTCGCCAATCGCTTGGCGAACAAGTAAAGGGGCGGGAGGTTCGGTTCATCTTAATGGATAAGCAGCCGCATCATCTGCGTAAAGTATTGTTATTTAAGCCTGCTGCGGCAGACATGAATATAACTTTGCCGCTCAAAGAGCTCTTTTCGGAAGGGGTGGAGGTGATCCAAGGCACCGTTAGCGCCTTGGAGCCCACGCACCGCAAGCTTCATTACACCGATGAGGACGGCGCTACGCAATCTATCGGCTATGATGTCATCGTATTGGCGCTTGGCAGTGTAATTCGGGAAGCAGCACCTGCACAAGGCGGCATTACACTGTCCAGCATCCATGCGGCTGCAACGATCCGCAAGTTATGGCTTGCGAACCTCCAGCAAGCCGTTCGTGAGCCGAATGCAGCACTGAGGCAGCGATTGCTTACACTCGCTGTTGCAGGAGCAGGCATTAGCGGCATCGAAACTGCGGCAGAGCTGGCTCATGCTATACGCGCGGCTGCGGTAGGGCTTGGCCTTAATCCTGCGGACGTGAAGGTGTACTTGCTGAACGCGCAGGATACTTTGTTGCCGAACGGCCCTGCCAAGATGGCCCGTAAGCTGGAGCGAAGCTTGGCAGACTGCGGTGTAACCGTCCTTCATCGAAAGAAGGCGCTGCACGAGCAGGACGGTCAGCTTACACTCGCAGACGGTGATGTCATTCCGGTTGGTGTCTGCGTCTGGACACTTGGCCTGCTGCCGAATCCGATCGTACGCAGCCTAGGGCTGCCCGTCACACCGGAAGGGCAGCTCGTCGTAGATGCTTCATACCGCGTCAAGGGTTGCTCATGTATATACAGCATTGGCGACTGTGCCCGAATCGTGGACCCTGCCAGCGGGCAGGTGGATCAGATGACCTGCAAAGAAGGCAACGCTCAAGCCGCGAGATTAGGCAAAATTGTCTTTGCCGATTTACAAGGCACTGCTGCACCTTCCCACAAAAGCTTTATGGACTTCTTCTGTGTGGGATTAGGACCCAATCGCGGTGTAGTATGGACACGATATAGGGGGCTCGACATCATCTTAACCGGCAAGATCGGTTGGAAAATTCGGCAGCTCACTTGGAACATGGCCAGCTTAATCAAGTCATAAATTTCTGCGTATCCAAAGGTAACAACACAACAACCGATGAACACACAGCAAAAGGGGCGTCTCTAAGTCGAAAAATCGACTTTGAGATAGCCCCTTGTATGATTCTGCTATTCTATTAACGTCCGAGACTGAGCATAGTAGTCGTTCTGTTATGCAAGCCTAGGCGAAGCACCACGTAATCCTATACACTTTGCACATACTCATCAAGGCGATCCCATGTTTCTGTTATGCCCTGCTCCATCCCCATCTTCATCACGTTATCCAATGCTTCCGCAGATTCATAACGTGATCGGCAAATCAGCTTCGTCTTGCCTTCCTCTTCAATAAACGTCACGGTGACCTGCGAGGATGGCATACCTTCTGTCACATTACCATCCGCGTCGGAAAAATAATCTACATACACAAGCTTCTCAGGCGCTATAATCTCCTGATAGACGGCCTTGCCCCACGACTCAAATCCAAAAAAATCACCCTGATTCTTGTCCTCGCACTTCATACAGTAATGCCATACGCCGCCTTCGCGAAAATCAACATGGCATACTGTTACGTTCCAGCCTCGCGGCCCCCACCATTGCTTCAAATGCTCAGCTTCAGAGAACACTTTAAACACGAGTTCGCGTGGTGCATGAAACACGCGCTCCAAAATAAGCTCTGCGCCTTCTACTCTTGTGATCATCGTACTGGACATTATTAATTCCTCCTATTCAGGCACATCGTCCTGTTGGTGATTATCCCTTTGCAACTGCTGCAAGTAATGATCCAAGTTGTCAAAGCGCTCACTCCAAACCTTGCGATAGGACTCAAGCCAAGTATCAAGCGCTTGGAACGGCTCCTGTCGGAGTCTATAATGGCGACGGTTCGCCACTGCCTCAACCTCAACCAGGCCTGCCTCCAGCAATACACGCAAATGCTTGGACGCTTGTGGCTGACGCAATTCAAGCCGTTCTGCAATCTCCCCTACAGTCAAAGGGCCTTGCCGCAATAGCTCGATTATACGCAAGCGATTTGGTTCTGACAGCGCACTAAAAGTTGTAATATCCTTCATGATGTAGTCCCTGCTAATGTAGCGTTGGTATGGAGTACGTTATGAGTTATGGGCTCGTTCTCATACATATTAACTCACCTGATTTCATCTGTTCTGTACCCTTGCATATAATATACTATGAAGGGAATATTCCTGTAAAGGAATATTTATTTTTAACTAATTTGTAGGTGTGCCAAGCCTTGTATTGCGGCATCATACACAAACAAAAGCCCTCTAAGTTAGAAGGCTTTTGTCTCGATTGCCACTATTCGCTTGGAATGAACATTATATCTTTTTGACAAACTCGGATTTTAATTTCATCGCCCCGAAGCCGTCAATTTTACAATCTATGTCATGATCACCATCCACTAACCGGATGTTTTTAACTTTAGTTCCTATTTTCACGACCGATGACGATCCTTTAACCTTTAAGTCTTTGATGACAGATACGGAATCGCCGTCCTGCAGCACGTTGCCATTTGCATCTTTTACGACCTTTTGATCTTCGTTGTTGTCCTGATCCGAATCTAGTGTCCATTCATGTGCGCATTCTGGGCAAATAAACAAACTTCCATCCTCGTACGTGTATTCGGAATGACATGCTGGACAATTTGGCAAATTAGACATTCTCATTTCTCCAATCTTTATGGCTCATTTTAAAACTAGTGCATTAGCTTGGATTATTATTGTCTCACACTATCGAACGCACAGCATTAGTATAGGCATGCATACTACACAATAACATCCAGTAGGTTCCTTATATGTATATATACTGGCATAGTCTTCTCTTAATGGCAAGCTTCCCATCCCATCCTATATAAAAGTTCATAGAGAAAAAGCTTGTTGATCATCCCCTTAGAGGAGATTACAAGTAAAGCAGATTGCAATTTGTACGTTGATCAGTCCTTAGCTAGTCCTTAACTACCGCACACAGGGTGTTAAAATTCACTCTGCAATCGTTGAATAAATCGCTTTGATGCCTGTGACGGATGCTTCCCTTTATGCAGCACCCAGCCGTAATAAACGGGGCTTACATCCGATTGATCCAGCTCTACTGGCACAATGTCCGCTATGTCCGTGAACGAATACTCCAGCCCGACCGTAATCGCCAAGCCACGCTTCACTGCGTTCTGGATTGCCTTGGTATTGTTTGTAGTAAAGAGAATATTGGCTTTGCCATGTTTTGAAATTAAGGTGTTGGTATCCTCCCATAAATCTTTGTCATCATATAAAACCAACGTTTGACCGACTAACTGTTCGGGCTTGATCTTCTTCTCGTGGGCAAATGGTGAATTCGGATGAACCCCTACAACCATCTTCCCCTCCCACAATTTTTCGAACGTCACATATTCCTTTCTGTTAATAACCTCATCGTTTAGCACGATTAATCCGATATCAATTCTGCTGTGTTCCAGGTCCTGCAATATTTCATTGGGTCCTTTTTCAAAAATTTCAATATTCACATGTGGATAATCCGCCTTAAACGACGACACCACATCCACAAGCAGGTGCATAGGGCCTGGTATGGTCGCAATTCTCAATTCACCGCTTAATGTATTGCTGTATCCTCTTGCCTCTTCTTTTAGCTCATTCACTTTGGCCAATACTTCCTGCGCTTTCTTGATGATCTGTTTTCCTTCAACGGTTGGGAGCGCACCTTGACCCCGCGAACGATTAAATAAGGTGATGCCCAGATCGGCTTCCAATAAGGATATCGATTGACTGATTGCAGATAAAGTGACATGGGTATTTTGAGCCGCCTTTGTAAATGAGCCCGTATTGGCTACCTCGACAATATACTCCATCTGTTCTAAATTCATCGTCAAATCCCCTTGTTAAGATTTAATTAATTATAAGTAAATATAATTAAATTTTATTTAAATTTATAGCGAGTTACACTGAGTGTATCGAATGGAAGCAGCACCAAGATAGAACCTATTACATTTTTATTATAGTACATCACCTTAATGGAGGTATAATCGATGGACACAAACAAAGTAGCTGTAATTACAGGTGGCGCAAGCGGTATCGGTAGAGCGACAGCCCTTAAATTTGCAAGTAAAGGCGCGCAGGTTGTAGTTGCTGACTTTAATGAACAAGCTGGCACTCAAACGGTGGAGATGATTAATGAGAACGGCGGACAAGCTATTTTTGTAAAAACAGATGTCTCCAAGTTTGAAGAAGTAGAGGCGCTCGTTGAGCAAGCGGTAGCCGCATTCGGCAAAATCGATGTTATGTTTAACAACGCAGGCATCGGACGAATCACACCTGTCTTGGATCAAGACCTTCGTGACTACCATAGTGTCATCAACGTCAATCAACACGGGGTAGTTCACGGTATTATAGCGGCAGGCAAAAAAATGCGTGAACTGGGGACAAAAGGGGTCATTATTAACACCGCTTCTGTATTTGGATTTTTAGCTTCTCCGGGCACATTTGCGTATCACGCTTCCAAAGGCGCCGTCATTATGATGACGAAGTCTGCCGCACTTGAACTGGCGCCGTATGGCATTCGAGTGTTGGCGGTAGCACCAGGTGCTGTGGATACGCCGATCATTCAGGGCTACAAAGATCAAGGGATGGTCGATGCGATGAAAGCCAAAGTCATCGGCAACAAATTAACTACGCCTGAGCAAGTCGCGGACTCCGTGTATTTATTGTCCTTAGAAGAAGCCAGTGCAATCAACGGCAGTGTTGTGATGGCCGACGAGGGCTATGCTTCCTTTAAATAAGAAGCAGCACTTATCTTATCTGTTCAACATTTCAATCTACATCCGCACCTGCTTCTCCAGCACGCTTGGAGAGGCAGGTGCTATTCATTTGCTGACAAGTCAAACAGATGCTGATGCCAACTTCCCATTCGTTCACTTCAACAAATTAGCAATTGCTGTTATTCCTTTGCCAATCTGCTCCTCTGTAAGATTTCCGAATCCCATAATAAGCCGGTCTTCATATTTGCCTTTGCTAATCGTGTACGTACCCGCAGGGTATATTCGAATATTTTGTGATTCAAGCTGTGCCGCCAAATCGGTGTCGAATCGCCGACCTGGGAACTCTGCGACGAGATGTAAACCTGCCGCATCACCTGTTATGTTAACCTCTGCACCGAATGTTTCCCCTAAAGCGGTAAGAAGTCGATTTCGTCTTTTCCTGTAAATCCGCTTCATATGATTTATATGATGCTCCAAGTGACGGTCTGCGATAAACTTGGCAAGGGCAGCTTGCGATAAGGCAGGACTGTGCATATCCGTCAACCGTTTAAGTTGAATCAGCGGTGCCACTAATTCATGCGGCACGACCATGTATCCAAGCCTTAAGGCTGGAAACATATTTTTACTAAACGTTCCTACATACACGACTCTCTTTGCATCTAGCTCACGCAGCGCACGTACCGGCATCCCCGCATAGCGGAACTCACTGTCGTAATCATCCTCTATAATGTAGCTATGATTTGCCCGTGCGTACTCCAGCAGTTGAATCCGACGTCCAATTGATAAAATGCTGCCAAAAGGAAATTGATGTGATGGCGTAACAAATACACACTTGGGAGAAATGAGCGTTGGCAGTTGATCGACACATAACCCTTGCTCATCTATAGGAGTAGGGATGATAGTGGCCCCAGACGATGCAAAAATATCTCGAATAAAGCTGGCCGTCGGGTCCTCAGATGCAATAGCATCATTAGGGCCTAGCAGCAGCTTGCACAATAGCATGATTGCTTGAGTCGCGCCGGCCGTTACGATTACTTGTGACGGATGACATTGAATCCCTTTGTTGTGCAGCAATAGACGGCAGATTTGGCCCCGCAGCTCTTCATTTCCTGCTGGATCAGCATACCCCCAGTCATAGAGGGAGGTGCTATTTAGCACAGCAAGAGATGCTTCCTTCCATTTTTGACGCGGAATCAAATCAAGGGCGGGGAAGCTCGGGCGAAAATCAATCCCCGTAAAGCGAGTATCGCTTGTTGTGAGGTCCCGTAACCCGACAGAGCTGCCTTGTTCATATATGTCGGCTGCGAGGGGATTGCGACCGCCCAAATCCACCACATACGTACCTGATCCCCGACGTCCTTCCAAATACCCCTCAGCAATCAACTGCTCATACACCTCTACAATAAGTGCACGTGACACCCCTATTTCATGTGCAAGATCTCGGGTTGAAGGCAACCGTTCCCCCGCCATATAAATGCCCCCAAATAAGCGGTCACGCAGAAAAGTGTACACTTGTTGGGTCTTCGTTTCTTGAACCAAAGCAGTAGACGTAGTCGACATATAGGATACACTCCTTATCGGTATAATTGGTATGCTGGAAACTCTATTGAAGTGGTACTTATGATGTCCAATCTAACATGATAAGATCGAAATTGCTAATACAAGGACTACATAGAAGGAAGGTGCCAAAGATGCGTCCGCCTATCGATTTGCCGCCCCGCACGCATCATCAACAAGGGGGGCATCCTCTACAGCGCCTTGACGCTGCGTATCCTTTTCCACATCAGGAGAAGCACATCATGGCTGGTTGGCTTATGCCAGTAGCTCTTTTTGCAGCCGCTCTAAGTTTGCGACCTGCGATCACGGCTGTTGCCCCATTGCTTGGGCTCATTCGTCACGATTTAAGCTTAAATGGTACAGTTGCAAGCCTGTTGACGTCGATTCCTGTGCTCTGTATGGGATGCCTTTCTCCGCTATCTATTCGGTTAGGCAGAAGGTGGGGTCTTGAGCAAGTAATTGCTTGGTCGTTGATACTCATTACGATGGGGACGTCATTACGACTGGTCACGAACTCGGCGTACTTTTTGCTAGCTACCGCTGTGCTGATTGGTTTCGGCATTGCTACAATGGGACCCTTATTATCTGGCTTTATGAAAAAGTATTTTCCCGCACAAACAGCCGCGATGGTCGCTATATACACGACAGCATTGTCGCTTGGAGCTACCCTTGGATCTGGCTTGTCCCTGCCGTTGCAAATGACCTTTAATTCGTGGCAGGCATCCCTTGCCCTATGGTCCTTGCTTGCAGCAGCAGCGCTTCCCATCTGGTTCGTAGTCATGCATAGACAAGCTAAGGCCCACACATTACCCTATATCTACTTGCAAAGTCCCACTTTGCCCTGGAAAAATACGCAAGCTTGGCTGCTCACTTTGCATTTTGGACTTTTGGCGATGATTTTCTACTCCTTAATGGCATGGTTGCCACCTATTATGGAAAGTTTGGGTTATTCTCATGCTGATGCAGCCCATTTACTTACCCTTTATGCCTTTGTTCAAATCCCAAGCGGCTTCTTGCTCCAACTGCTGCTGAGGCGAGTGCCTTCCAAAAAAATATGGCTGTTGTGCGCCTCCCTCATGCAGTTGCTTGGGCTTGCCTTGATTCTCTGCTCAACGCTCCCTTGGGCGGCGGTTTCAATATGCGGATTGGGCTCAGGAATGCTGTTTTCGCTGGCTTCATTACTGCCGGTTGATACCGCATCTACACCCGAAGAAGCATCCTCTTGGGCCGCGATGACACAATCCATCGGATATTTGATCGGTGCGCTAGGTCCGCTCCTAATCGGATGGATGCACGATAGAACTCATCAATTTGGAATTGCGATGCTAGGACTATGCTTGCTTACAGTCGTATTGATGGGGCTACAAATCTTGATGGTCCCACGCCAGTTGAACCATACAGCCGGACACCAACCTATATAAAGTGGGGGTTGGGCGGAGTAAAAGCTCCTTATTTCTTACACACGGAGGGTATAGATATGAAAATTTTAGTCGCAGGGTCTACAGGTGTAATCGGCAAGCTGTTAACTCGTAAATTAGTTCAGGCAGGCCATGAAGTGGTCGGCATGACACATAAACTGGAGCGTAAGACGCACATTCAGGCTTTGGGTGCAACGTCGATCGTAGTCGATGTGTTTGAAAAAGAAGCTGTTCTAGCAGCGGTAGGTGCGGTCGACCCAGACGTCATCATCCATCAGCTTACTTCCTTGAGCAATGGGAGTATTGAAGAGAATGCGCGCATACGCATCGAAGGAACCCGCAACTTGGTTGATGCAGCGCATGCTGCTGGAGTACAACGCATGATTGCACAAAGCATATCATGGGCTTATGAGCCAGGGGAGCATCCTGCGGGGGAACAGGTGCCTTTGGATATCCACGCGCCATTGCCGAGAAAAACTACAGTTGACGGTGTGGCTGCATTGGAAAGTGCTGTGGCTGAAATCCCGGAGCACGTTATTCTAAGATACGGCACGCTTTATGGGCCGCACACTTGGTATGACCATAAGGGCACAATTGCTCAGAAGGTGATGCAGAGCCAAATGCCAGCAACGGATGGCATAACCTCCTTCCTTCATGTGGAGGATGCCGCTAATGCAGCTCTGCTGGCACTGGAATGGCCTACCGGACCTGTCCATGTGGTCGACGATGAGCCCGCCGCAGGAACAGAGTGGCTGCCGGTATATGCGGCTGCGCTGCAAGCGCCTGTACCTGCGCTTCAATCAGGGCGCAATCGAGGGGAGCGCGGCGCCTCCAATGCGAAGGCGCGTGGCGATTACGGTTGGACTCCATTATATCCAACCTGGCGTACAGGCTTTGCTCAAAGTCTGGAACGTGGACAGCAGGAGCGTCTGTGAGGTTTATGGATGAGCAGCATGTTAACCTCATCCAATAGGTATGATAAGGGCCAGCACCTTGTTCCCCTCTACTGGGACTGCAAGGGCTGGCCTTTGGATTGAAGTTATAATAGGACACATCGATGTCGATATGCCTGTTGACGGAAATGTCCGTCCCTTTTCAGACATAATCCCTTTTGGCATAGGACTGCACTTTCCTCTGCTTTATAAATAAGGTATATTTAATATAAATCATGAATGTATTTCCAAATTAATCAGCGATTAGATGTTCTATGTTCAATTTAGTTCTATCTTTGATTCGTTATAGTCCCCATTTGATATCTGTTCCCCCACTTACTCATCCAGTAGATAACACGATAATAGTTATGTGTGCACGTATTTATGTCAACGAGTAGTTTGCTAGTTTGGAGGGATTATATGGAGCGCTGGTTATTATTTCTACGCGACAATATTCATCATCTTGACAGCTCGACTCAACAATCCGTGTATGACTCTTATAAGAAGCTGATCTATCGTGATATTTATCTTTTATTTCGCAACCATGAGTTAGCAGAAGATGTTGTACAAGAGTCCTTCATAAAAGTAATGATGAAGGCACCCAAACTGCATCATTCCAATAATCTTAAAGCTTGGATTAAAAAAGTGGCCCGAAATACTGCATATGATTATATGAAAAAACACCGAAAGTATTATCCCTTACCGCACTCACTCCTTGTAAGGTATCTGGAACATCATACTCAGGCTGATACAACTCTAGTAGATAAACTTATTGAATCGAAAATTCGCCAAGAAATGTTGTATCAATCACTAGGGCAACTAAATGCTAAGTACCAAACCGTAATTCGGCTATACTATCTGGAAAACAAATCATGTAGAGTAATCGCTCACAAGTTAAAAATGTCGGAACATGCCTTAACTCAATTACTGTACAGGGCGAGAAAGAAGCTCCATACTCATTTTTCAAAAAAATGGGGGGCACGCCTTTATTAAAACGTTATCTACAGCTAGTACACATCGTTAGGGTAAATGTAAGGGTTTATTGAAATTAAAAAGAAGACTAGCCAACAGGAGGTTTGGTAGATGGAAAGACATGAACTAATTAATGGTTATTTAAGGTCACTTCAGTATTATATCTGGATTAGTGACTTAAGCCCTGTTCGTAAAACGGAGCTTTTTGAACAGTATCAGTTATTAATTGAGGAGCAATCCACTTCTAGGAGCAGCCTTTCGGAATTACGTTCTTTATTCGTTGACCTCGGCAACCCTAAAGACATTGTTAAAAAAGAAATGCACGGGCTAGAAGGCTCATTGACCCCCACAAATGGAAAGTTCAAGCGAGGCATGGGCTTTATGCCATATATTTTAACGATAAGTTGGACACTTAATAGTGACTTGTACCATCAACTGAGTGCTTGGCAATTCCAAACTTCCTTTTGGCTCCATACTAGCATCATCTGTATCCTCTTGATCGCGACTATTTCTAGCTTCTACAAATACCGTTATGACCAGTCATTTTTCAAAGAAATCGTATTTTCCAACTTTGTTGTTTATCTTCCCCTCTCGTTTATTTTTTGTTATATGCTCCTGCAACAATTCTCTATAACCGCGCTTATTATACCGTTCTCACTAATTGCCCTCACCACGATATCTGCCTTTTATTTTGACTGGAGAAATTCAACCTTTATGCGAAAACTGTTTATTCCTTAAACCGTATTTTTGTTGAGCATCAACAATTTTATATAAGGTGGGGGTTTAACTATGGTCAAAAAAATAATCGCCGTTATGATGATCTTTGCTTTTGTTTTTGTAACATACTCTCCAGTGAACGCTCTTGACCGCACTAGTCAGACACTACCTTCCTCCAATAACTGCGGTTGTTGTACGCCTGGTTCTGTAGTAACCGATGAAGCTTTAGAGCTCGCCACTAGAGCATCAGGTCTTGATTCCATTCAAATTCTGAGCGTACAAGAAGGGGATCAGTTTATTACACAGCATGTAAAGACGGATGTCCTGTTTACAAACTTTCTGAACCAACAACATATAGAATTAAGCAGCTTAAAAGACGTTAAAGTTATTCACACTGTTCAAGATGGAGCCACGAAGTACACCTTCTCCATAGCCACGGCATCGGAATCCGCATCTCTTAGCGGCAGCACAAATAAACAAGGTACTCTGGAATCTCTACAACTCGTCAAACTAAAAGAAAATATCGACAGCAGCAATCCTGAAAGTATCGCATTTGACATCATAGATGCTAAAGATGGCTATTCCGTTATCACATTAAAGGATCTCACTCTGCTTAAATTAGATGTAGCAGCCAAAATGGGATTGACAGATGAATTCACAACTCTTGACATTGATTGGGTTCGCTTAGGCTGCTCATTATCCGGGGCATTAGCATGTCCAGTTGCATGCCTCGCATTTGCTGCACTGCCACCCGTTATGGTGGCGTGTAATATTGGATGTAAAGCAGCATGGGAATTAGGGCTTTGCTCTAAGGCCTAAGCTAACTCGTGCTCCAACAAAATACGGAGATTATCCCCGCGGAATATCATCTCGCGGGGTTTTTCTTAATTTAGGTTATATGGATGTAAAGTGATCTTGCGGTTATGACTCTGCGTGTATTTCCGCTAATGACATCTTCCAACTCCGTAGGGTCCGTTCCTGCCGACACACCCCTTTTCATTCAAATGAAATGTCATATTGATCGACGACCCCGCCTTCTACTTCCCATCTTAATCTTTTTGTTCCTGGAGGAAGAACCTCGCTGTAGAACAAAATTGGAAAAACCTCTTTTATCATGACTTGTAACCGAACTTATATACAGACTTCTAACTCCTCATTTATAGTATAGATAACGGATTGACTGGGTCCCCACCACAAATCATGCGAACAAGAGGAGAAGATACAGATGACGGAAGTAGCGGATTGGAAAAATGGTGCCCAAGGGCATAAATTTATAGCTTCCTTTAGTGGAGGCAAGGATAGCATGCTAGCGCTTTACAAAGCGATGAGTGTCGGAGAGGCAATCGGACTCATTGTTATGTTGGAGGAAGAAGGGAAACGGTCCCGTTCACACGGGATGCCCCCAGAGCTTATTCGTGCCCAAGCCGATGCAATTGGTCTGCCTCTATATATGGCAGCTACCAGTTGGTCCGATTATGAGGCCATATTTACACGCTTGCTCGTTAATGCTAAACAGCAAGGTGCTGAGGTACTGGTGACTGGGGACTTGGATGTACCCGCTCACGGATGTTGGCATGACAAAGTAACCCAAAACGCTGGACTAAAGCTAGGGATGCCTTTATGGGAAATGGATCATCGAGAAGCCGTCGAAACGTTCATCAATCTAGGGTTTGTAACGATCCTGGTAACGGTTAATTTATCATTAGGCATGCGGGAAGAAGATCTTGGGCGCACACTAACTGCTGAATATGTAAGGGAGCTAGTAGCTCGTGGTATTGATCCTTGCGGTGAAGGTGGGGAGTTCCATACTACCGTTATCGATGGGCCTATTTTTAAACATGCAATTCCGGTTCGTCATGGTGAGATCCTAAGGGATGGCAACTACGCCTTTCTACCATTGGAGCTGGCTTCGCAGCTGTAAGCCGCCAGGTATTTACAGAGTGGGGGATTGTTAGAAATAGGTTATATCCCCCTTATATCAATATAGGGAGATCATACAGACCGGAAGAAGCAGATTAATCGAGGCTACCACGTACAAAATGGTACCATTATGTTTCACAACGCTGCAAATCTCGGATTGTCTCCCTTGACTCTGTATGGGATAAGTGAATAGCACTTTTCATATTTACAAATCTATAAAAATAGATATAATAATATATATGGAACCTTTACTAATTTATAAAGCGTTGTCTAATGAGACTCGCAGTCAGATTATGTTATGGCTGAAGAACCCTGAGCAATTCTTTGATGAACAGCCCTATTTACAACAAGGTCTCAATTTCCGGATCGGTGTATGCGTAGGCGATATCCAGGCTAGAGCTGGACTTGCGCAGTCTGTTATCTCGAGTTATCTCGTGACCATGCAGAAGGCTGGATTGTTGGAATCTGAGCGGATCGGCAAGTGGACGTACTATCGTCGCAATGAACAGACTATACAGAAATTTTCCGAGTATATTAAGGAAAAACTATAACAGAAAGGGAATCTTTTTTTGGTTTTTTAAATCTATATTTCTATATATATAAATATGAATGGAGAATTACATCTATTATGAAAAAGGTTAACTCGCTTTTGATCTTGATTTTGGCTTTAGGCGTGTTCGGCATTATTACAACGGAAATGGGTATTATAGGAGTTCTGCCCCAAGTCACGCAAAAGTTTAATATATCCGCCTCACAGGCAGGCTGGCTTGTAAGTATATTTGCTTTAGTCGTTGCCATTTCTGGTCCCTTCCTTACCTTACTGACTTCAGGTATTAACCGCAAGGTCATTCTCTTGACGGCTGTTCTTCTGTTTGCGATATCCAATATTGTGTATGCCTATACTACGACATTTGAAGTTATGTTAGCCTTCCGTATTATCCCAGCCATTTTTCATCCTGTCTTTTTCTCCGTAGCCCTCGTAACCGCAGCTAAACTTGTACCCTCGGAAAAAAGCGGCAAGGCTGTTACAAAGGTGTTTGCTGGCATAACGGTTGGATTTGCGTTTGGCGTGCCGTTGACCTCTTACCTCGCCGAAAAGTTATCGTTAGAAGCAGCATTCTTGTTCGGAGCATTAGTAAGTCTAATTGCCTTTGTAGGCATATTAATGTGGCTGCCCTCCATGCCTGTTAAGGAAAAAATGTCTTATGGCAAGCAGGTGGGTATATTACGCAAACCCCAATTGTGGTTAAACATCGTGACCGTTATTTTTATTTTCGCAGCAATGTTTTCTGTGTACAGCTACTTTGCGGAATACCTTGGTCAAGTAACTCAGATGAACGGATCATGGATTAGTATGATGTTGATGGCTTTTGGTGTAATTATGATCGTAGGGAATTTTATATTCGGGGAATTACTGCATAAAAGCATGACAAAAACCGTTATTTTGTTCCCCTTGCTCTATGCAGCAGTGTATTTATTGGCTTATTATGGGGGAACTTATTTCATTCCAATGGTAGTTATTGTGTTCGTGTGGGGAGCAGTGCATTCTGGCGGGCTGGTTGTCAGCCAAGCTTGGTTAACGACAGAGACCAAAGAAGCGCCCGAATTCGGCAACAGTTTATTTGTTTCCTTTTCCAATCTTGGTATTACTATAGGGACTTCAATCGGCGGCTGGTTTATTTCTCACCTGGGCATGCATCAGCTCATCTGGAGCGGCATAATGTTTGCATTGCTTGCTTTCCTATTTATTTTGCTAAAAATAAAAACCTCCAAATCAAGCGCAAGGCAAGGAAGTAGCCGTTCGGTAAACGTACAGTAAAGATCATTTAACAGCTGGCGTCAGTTCAGAACATGATACAATCTCCTGTAGATATGGCATGTTGCGTTTTTCAAGCCAACCCAAAGCAACCGATATAGCCATGCGGCTTATTCGGTTGTCTTTTAATGATCATGTGCAGCCTCACGGCATCCTGCTACCTTGCCCAGAATACAAAAAAACAACAAGTACAGTTCTCATGACTGCGCTTATCGTTTTTAGGTGTGTACTTTTATTTATTTGAAGAACACTTTCTCTACATTGTATTTGGCTTTATAGGTGTTGATCAGATAGGTTTCGTAAATTTCCCGCTCAACAGCATCTTCATTAACAAAGACTTCAATTTTGGCAATCTCATTACGATGGTTTTTCACGACCGATACGGAATCTTCAAAATGCTTCTTAATTCTAGGTCTCAGCTTTCTTGCCTTACCTACAAAGAGCAGCTCATCCTTATCGTTATAAAACATAAAGAAACCACCGGTTTCTCTAGTGATCAAATGAAAATCAGTAAAACCATAGATGTTGCTCAGCTGGGGGTTTTTTTGCTTGTAAATCGTTACATCCGGCTTGGGGATGGTTATGTTAATCATTTTCATGCACTTCCTCTCTGTTATAAGTCTTTATCCTATCATAAAACATCAAAAGAATACTATTGGCTAAATAGCGGAATCATTCGAATCGGCTTAACAATTCCAGCGCCTCTTCATGATCAGGTTCAAGCTCTACTAGCTTTCGTGTGTACTGTAATGCTTCATCTTCCAACTCTAACTCGAAACAACAAATGGCAAGACAATAAAATACGGTGGATACGATCTGGTCCTGGTCTGTATGTATCGACAGTTCCAAGAAGCGTTTTGACTCTTCATACATGTCCATCTCGAACAGAATCAATCCCGCATCAAGTGCCAGGTCATAACGCTGTTCCATAATGTAGTACGAAGACCACATAAGCTGAATACCTAACCAAATATCCTGTATTTCCTCATCATTTGCATCTGGCAGCAAACTCGAAATCCGACTCGCACTTTGAATAAAAAATTCAGCATCGTATCCGCCTAAACGCCAAAAACTTAATATTTGCTGTAGTTGCATACTGTCTATGTTACGATCTACCCATTCCTTCATACTAAAGAAATCGTCCGGACCAAAGCGTTCAATAAACCGGCGATAAGCTAATCTGGTATGTATATATGTTTTTGGCGTATCCAAATGAATAATACAGCCCACATTTAGGTTCTTATAATGATGCGGTGGAAATAAAGCTGTGGCCCCTCTTTGCTCATAATAGTGTTGAATGGCATGATAATTTGCTGTTAAAGAAAAACTTCCATGCAAAATCAACTCTGGCGGTTCTGCGAACTTCCAATTATCAAGCAAATGATCGCCTTTATCTGCTGTTAGTAATAGAAAGCCTGCCTGAGACAATCGTTTTAAACGTTCCAAGCACGTCAATCCCGCTACAGGAAATAGAAAGTGGGAATCTTCTAGCTGTTCCTGATAAACCGTAATCACATCCCGGTATGGATACGTTTCTTGTTCATACTCAGGAGCTCGCCGATACTCATAACGTAAAGATATTTGATGTAACGCTTCTGACGGTTGAAGGGAATCCATATTATCAGGACGATCCACGATAACATCGGCTTCGTAAATTTGACCATCACCTACATAAATCAGCTCTTGTGGAATACCACAAAAGAAGTAGTTGGCGACTATCATTAAGGGCTGCTCTAAATCGCCCTCACTAATCGTTGTGTCTGCTACGACCAGATGGAGTTCTGTGTCCTGAAGTGCATCAAAACGTGCAAAATCAAGTATTCCTGCTTCAATAAAAGTTTGTAGAGCAGGATGCTCCTTCCAAGCCAACACATTGCTCATAGCCAAATCCGTCATAATATAACGAAATGGAGGCAGCTCTAGTTCTATGCCCGCATATTCTCTCAGCCGACCTAATTCATGCAGCACGTGGTAAGCCAGACGTCCCGCTCCTGCTCCAAGCTCCACAATCCAGACCGGCGCTGAGCGATGTCCCTGATCAGCCCGATCTTGAAGAAACCCAAAGATCATTTCTGCATATGTGGTGGCGATCATTGGATTACTCGTAATGTACTGAGGCACTTGGTCATTGTTCCAAGCCTTCATACCTTTTTGTTCATAATAAGTCCGCTGCAAATCCCAGATCGGGGCTTCACTAAAACGGTACATTTGTTCTTTGTTATCTGTCATTTACATTTATCCTACTTCTGCTAATTTTTATATGATCTGTCCATCATATTCGTTTTCATACATGCAATCATAACCTATTTTACGTTTAATCCCTAATTCCATTTTGCCAGAATTGGACTGAAACATACGTTATTCTCTTTTATTGTCCCATATGCCTCAATTAAGATTCCAAATGGACGTAATTATTCGCTTGTTTAAGTCGGGCGGCGATCACCGTTTGACCGTATCAAGAAATGCTAAACGGCCTCAGTCCGATGGAATTCAGGACGAAGGCCGCTTCACTTATTTTAACTTTTGTGCTGTCGATGTGACAGGCTGCCGTTCACTGTTTAGACGAAGCGTCCGCGTCGTTAACGTATGAATCTGGTGGAACAGTTCTGGATGTTCCACTAGCGATACGCCATACGAAGGAATCATTTCTTTTATTTTCGGCTCCCACTCTTTGATGTGCTGCGGGAAGCATTTAGTTATTAACTCAAGCATAACGTTGACGGCAGTAGAAGCGCCTGGAGAAGCGCCCAGCAATGCAGCGATTGACCCGTCAGCAGCACTGATCACTTCCGTACCGAATTGAAGTGTGCCTTTGCCCCCATCAGCCGTGTCCTTGATGACTTGAACACGCTGGCCCGCTACTACTAAATCCCAGTCCTCACTCTTGGCGTTCGGGACAAACTCTCGCAAATCACCCATCCGCTTTTCTTTTGACAACATCACTTGCTGAATCAAATACCTGGTCAGTGATACGTTTTTAGCGCCTGCTGCCAACATCGTGACAAGATTATGTGTTTTTACGGTCGTTAGCAAATCAAACATCGAGCCTGTTTTTAGAAATCTTGGTGAGAAGCCGGCAAAC
This sequence comes from Paenibacillus taiwanensis DSM 18679, assembly GCF_000425125.1. GTDB lineage: Bacteria > Bacillota > Bacilli > Paenibacillales > Paenibacillaceae > Paenibacillus_B > Paenibacillus_B taiwanensis. Next base: position 86,311 of record NZ_AULE01000023.1, on the reverse strand, counting down.
GGCCCAAACAGCAACGATTTTTGGTTGTCAATATATCTGGTGTCCAAATGCGGAACAGACATCGGCGGAGCACCAACAGGCGCCTTGCCATATACTTTTGCATGATGCTGCGCTACAATATCCGGATTGTTGCACACCATAAACAGTCCGCTTACCGGAAAGCCTCCGATACCTTTTCCTTCAGGAATACCCGACTTTTGTAGCAAATGTAGGCTTCCACCCCCGCCGCCAATAAAGACAAACTTTGCACAATGGCGTTCAACGGTACCGTTCTCGACATTGCGCACTTTTAATTCCCATGCACCGTCGCGGGTACGTGTTATATCGTCTACACTACGTTGGTAGCGGACATCGACATTTTTACTTTTTAAATGGTCAAGCAGTAATCGCGTTAAAGCACCAAAGTTGACATCCGTACCTGATTCTATTTTTGTTGCCGCTATCGGCTCATTCGATGTTCGACCCTTCATAATTAGCGGAATCCAATCGGTCAGGGTAGCCTTATCGTCCGAGAACTCCATCCCTTGAAACAAAGGATTGTTTGACAGCGCTTCAAAACGTTTTCGTAAAAACGCTACATTCCGCTCCCCTTGCACTAAACTCATATGAGGCAGAGGGACAATAAAGTCCTGTGGGTTACGGATCAAATTGCTGCTTACGAGATAAGACCAAAATTGTCTTGAAACCTGAAACTGTTCATTAATCTTTATCGCTTTGCTAATATCTATCGATCCATCTGGCTTCTCAACGGTGTAATTAAGCTCGCATAGTGCGGCATGACCCGTCCCCGCATTATTCCATTCATTAGAGCTTTCTTCCCCTGCGTTGGCGAGCTTCTCAAACACTGTAATTTCCCACTCGGGTACTAATTCCTTCAGCAAAGACCCTAAAGTCGCACTCATGATTCCGGCACCAATTAAGATAACGTCCGTTTTGGTTTGTTTATTGCTCATGTTTACCGTCCTTATGCGCTAATATTTGAAGAAATGATGTAAGCGTTTCAATAAGCGTAGGCTCTCACTATTAGTTATAAATTTAGATATAGTTATTTACTATTATATTACAGCTATATACGATTTAAAAGACGATAAATTTCAATGATGACATATTGTTGCAGTTAAGGAGTGAGAATTCTGCCGTAAACCTCAATAACCGTAAAAAACAAGCCTTAACACAACTGCTTGTAAGAGCTGTGACAACTATAAAAATTCATCGCAATTATAATAAAACTTTAAAAATTTCAAAAAAAATCATATTCACACACCCCAATTTCGATTAAAATATAGACTGTCCTCATTCTATTGAATTGGAGTGTTTGCTATGGATCCATACAAGTTTAGTCCTGATCACAATAAAATGATTGTTGATGCTATTGTAGATGGTTATCGTGACTATATTGAGCATCGTATAGATCGTAAAGCTAAAATGAAGATAAGCTCTGCTTTCTCTTTGACTAAAGGTAACTTTATCGAAAGCAAACTTGCCGAAGAATGTGTTGGTCACGGCTTTACCTACAAGAAATCAAAAGCAGGATTAACATGGGGCTATCTCCAATTCATCCATGGAGACTCCAACATTCTTTTTCTCATCAAGAATGCCGCTTATTTTAATGAAGATTGCTTTTCACAGGCGATGCTGCCAAGCCATAACGAGAAGAAGGGACCACGTCGTACCTATCTTCATGAGCTCTCAAAAATCAATAAAGACTTGGATTTCCCCTCTACACGGCAGTCAGCACAACAAGGGAAAGAAACGGAACGCGTTGAACAGCTCTCCTTGTTCCTTTTAGAAAGCCAGATAAGAGATGAACTTGTGAGCTTCGCATCGTCCTACACTCAATTTCATATACTTACGTATGCACTTGATGAGGCCTATCAGATTTCTGAGATCATGCACTATTTACCTAATCCAAATGATAATATCGCTTATCTTGTAGAGAATCTCTCCGACTTTATCTCCGGAGCTGATTTAACGGATGCGGAGCGCGAGGTAGTGGCACCTCAGATGAATGAGGAGATTATGGATCCGGCTGCATTCGATATTGGGATATACGAAGATGAGGAACAATATTTATAAGCAAACAAAGCGTGTAAGTGAAGTAAGGAGGGAGCAGGCATGTTTATTGGTGAGAACCTAACCAATTTAAGAATCATGCGCGGATATTCGCGAAAGCAGCTCTCCGAGAAGTTAGGTGTTACAGAACAAGCCGTCTGGCAGTACGAGAACGCTTATACATCACCGAAGATGCAGATTGTGAACGAATTAAAGCGAATTTTTAGCGTAAAAAGTAAATACTTTTACACAGACGACATGCTCGCTCGACATATGACGCCAGCCAATATCGACTTAATGAATATTGCCTATCGATCAAAAGTATTAAATGTCATTTCGAAGACACAGGCAGAGGCAAAGCATGTCGAATATCTAGATACGTTTGTAAATTATATAACGACTAAAGTGAACCTCCCTGCTCTCAAAATTATTCAGTTAAGGGACGAAGTTATTGAGTATGTCAATCACACAGAGGACGACAGAGTCACCCAAATCAATCATGTTGCACATCTAGCACGAACCAGACTTGATTTATCGAAATCTAATAATGATGATCTTATGTTCCTGATCGAAAAGAGTGGAGTGTTCATTTTTGAGAAGGCTATTGGTGAAGAGATTGACGCATATAGCCTCTGGACCCGCAACGACAGGGCCTATATCATTTTAGGCAATATGAAACGTGCAGCCGTTCGCAGGAACTTCGATATTGCGCATGAATTAGGTCACCTGTTGCTACACTATCGTCTTGAGTTCGCTAACTTTGATCGGAAAGAGCACAATATTATTGAGCGTGAAGCAGATATGTTTGCTGGAGCACTATTGTTACCAGAAGATGAGTTTAGGTTAGACATAAAGGATGTCTTCCATATTACAAAACCAGATGACTACTTGGATTTAAAAAAGAAATGGAAAGCTTCGTTACAAGTGTTGGGATATAGGGCAGCTAATCTCGGACTCCTTACGCCAAAAGATCATCGCAACTTTTACGCGGCCATGCATCGCAAAGGTTATTTAAAAATGGAACCGCTTGATGATGTTATCCCGATTCAGAAACCATTAAAAATCAAAACAATCATTGATCTCGTTTCAACCAGAGGTCTTGTAGACGTCGGCGAAATGATTGAGAACGATTGGAAAGTAGAAGTATCCTTCTTTTATCACATGACAGGAATTGATTCCGACTTTTTTAATAAATACATGACGCGGCACTTGGATTTCGGGTTAGATAAAGTAACAAAAATACCTGATCGGAAATCGAGTAGTAAGATGAAGGTGTAACCTCCAGTACTAAATAAAAAGTTTTACATGAAGTCTGTATTAGGTACTCCGTAAGAAGCAGTTTGACTTCATCGCCGCATTCACGGTACTCTAGGTATTAAAATCTCCTAAAGAAGTACAACAATTCATAGAAGAAATTCAATAAAAAGGGCTTGGATTAAATTTTCCAAGTCCTTTCATCTTGTTATTTTTATAGTTAGTTCACCTAATATTTAGGTACGACACGACGTCAAAGTCAACTGAAATATTACTAATTGTTATTCCAACAAAATTAAACCCGCCGCTTGTAGTTCATTTTCATAATAAAATACCAATAGAACAATTGTGCACATGTTCCATTGGTTTAAAAAATAGTTTATTACCCTCGGATCAATAGATCTATAAGTAAGTTTAGCTAAATGTTCTTATAAATGCAGTGAAATCATTCTCTGTCAAAATAATCTTCTGGCAAATTTAACGCATTCAAATACTCAATAAATGTTTCCCTGAAATTATTATTGCTTTTATATTCCGGCCATGCCGCTTTATAATATGGAAATAACTTCTCGTGAGGGACCAGCCCCCAATATAAAATTGAGCTTTTCATGACCTCCTTATCGCCACCTAATAACATCTGCTCAATGATCTCCCAACTTTCCGATTTGTTATCGCAACTGCGTGTGGCATAGATTGCGGCTTTTTGTATATTCGTGTCGGTGTGGCACAAAAAGGCCTTAAAGTTTTGAAGGGTAATTGCGTCGGAGCATTCCAAAACATACCCCACACGACGTAACGTTTCCAAATCATGAACCCTGTCAAGACTTTGTAAGATCACTTGTATAAATTCCTCTAAATCATAAGATTTACCGTACCAGTTTAAAGTCATTAAAGCTTGTAAAAAATCCTCATTTTGATCAGAATGCAGCAGCTCCAGAAGATAGACTCTTCCCGCGTCAAAGGAGGTTTTGCAGATGAGCTGAATGGCTGTGGTGCGATCACTTTGTCTTCGCTCAGCAACGTTTTTTAAGAAATCAATGGTTGGCTGCGAAATTTTCTTAAACTTGAACATTCCATCAAGCGCTTTTAATCTGGTTTCTTCGTTTGAGCCGTTTTGATAAACTTGTATCAACGCATTTTCATCGCCCGGCATTTTGCTGCCAAACCACCCGATATCATATTCCAGAATAATTTCGTCCAGCCAGCGCTCATACCAGTCCAGAAAGTTGTCTTCATACACAAAGAAAAAGGGATGATCAGGATAAAAAGCTGAAGTGTAAACAATTTTCCCCCTGTGCTTCCCTTCTAGTACGAGATACATATCGTATTCACAGCCTTGCGTGCCGATGCACAGCATGCCTCCCATCACCCGATCACGAGCGGCATCGTATTCCAAGTCCGAGATGTCCTCATCATGGATCAGGGGGGCCGCCAGATGGTTCCACTCCTCTTTTGTCATTCCAGGGTACAGAACGCATTTTGTAGCAAGCCCAAGTCTATCCGTATGAGAGGTTGCCTCTCCAATCGAATAAATCCCGTAATAAGGCCCGGCACCTCCATTTCCAACATTCATTAAAAACTGCGTATACGGCTCTGGGAGCGTAACCTGATTTCTTGCTTGCCATTCCGCAAGCTCTTTTGCTGTAAGCTTTTTATTAACCCTGTACTTGTGTGATGATGCTCCAAACACCAAAAAGTCCATATCTGTGCGCATAGCCTGTACGAGTTTGTTTATTATTCGATCAAGTTGTGTCTCTTTCTTCCAAAACGACATATGAAATCCCCCAGTCCAACCATCCTTGCTAGCGCATATCGTTCTCGCCTATTGTAAGGAGATAGTATCACATGTTCTATATGGTTATAAATTATAAACTGTGCTGTTACCTCCCTCCAGCGAATGACCGGTTCAAATGTTTACTCCCCTCCTCAAAAAAATTAAACGACCGCTCCCCAGTAGCGTGCTGGGAAGCAATCGCAAAATATTACCTGAGTGCCTAAATATCAATCAATGAGATGTGAATCTATCTGAAATATCTTTGTACCAGCTAGGCTGGTCGATATTGATTTGCTTTTGGTTCCGAGCGTTTAAATTTAGTTCATGAAAGTGAATGCCATATAGCTTACTGTTAAAGTCTGTATAGAAATAGTAACTCAAATTCGTATGATCCCGCAGAACCCCCCACTGCGTCCAATCGTATAAACCTTTGTACTTGCGCAAATAGACTGTCCCGTTTGGCACAGAGAGTGTTTGTAGTATTTGCCGCGCCACTCCAATACTTTCTTGAACACTGTTCGGTATAAAAGCGGTTTGTTGGAGCAAAGCTCCACGGATGAAACGGGATTGAGGTGTCGGGTCCCCTGGAATCCCAAGCTGCCCACTACCACCAAGTTCCTCATCACAAAGCGTATTACATTTATCTTCAAGACTTAATTGTTCATATAAACTGAGATTCGTAAGATGCCAATCATATGGTGGGTCATTGGTTAGCACGCCTCTTGTGGTCGTATAGGTCTTCATCTTCCCATTTATAAACTCTATAATTAAATGGTCTCCAGAAGCGTCGCTTATTATATAGTGGTAGGCATCATTGTACGAATTAACGATAGTTAATTTAGAAAGTGCGGTCTTTACTTCTTTAATAGTTTTGAAGTTACTTAACACATAAGACACTACATTGTAGCTGCTAAGCAGGGGCGTATTGGCTTGAGGCTCCGGGAATATGCTGCAAAACAAGGACAAGCTAGCAGCAGACAATCCTGCCTCATTTATACCGTCCCAAAACCTCGGAAATTCCCCTGAGTTCTTTGCACCAATAAATGCAAGTCGGTTCCTCCAACGTATTTCGCCACGCTGCCCTAATTCCGGAAACGATTGACCTCGTGGTACAAAGGTTATGGCTGTGGGAAGCTTCGTAGCCCAATCCATTGTCCGCGCTGAAATCAAAGGAAGACTTCTTGATTTACGTGGAATGGATATATTTGTACACATATATGATCACCCCTATGTTTCATTTTGAAAACACTACTACATATAAATATGCGCAACCTTGAAAGTGGCTTGTATTTATGTAAGTTAGTAATGAAGTTTTGAGTCTCATAAATATGCGTTATGCTTTAACAACTTGGAACACTCCCAATGGCACCCTTGAGAGTAGAATAACCCCTCGACCTTAACTATGGAGAGCGACTTCCATTTGTATTAAAATTTTAAATTTGATAAAATAACTGACGAACGTTCGTCAATATAGGGGTGGTTGTATTGAAAAGCAGCAAAATTAAAGAAATCGCACTAAAATTTTTCACCATTCACGGGTACGAAGGAGCATCCTTGTCTCAAATTGCTGACCATGTAGGGATGAAAAAACAGTCTCTATATGCTCATTTTAAAGGGAAAGATGATTTGTTTTTGCAAGTTCTACAAGATGCCAAAGAAGCAGAAATGTCATCGAAGCTGCAATATTTGAGAAAAGTGGATACCGACAATCCGAAAGCGGATTTATATGGATATTTGCAACTGGTCATTGATTTGTTTCAACAGAGTGAGCAATTGAAGTTTTGGCTGCGTATGTCCTTTTTTCCACCGGTCCATTTGGCAGCAGCCATTAATGAGGAAGTTATCGATATTGAAACCAAAATTCAATCCGTACTAGAAAGCAAATTTCAAGCTTGGATCGACAACAAAGCCATTATGAAGGATGAAGCGCTCATTCCTACGCTCGCCTTCTTAGGTGTAGTGGACTCAATCATGTTAGAACTTGTATATGGGAATGATGAGAAACGTTTAAAAGATAAACTAAATGCCTCATGGACTGTTTTTTGGAGAGGTATTTCGCAGCCATGATTGAATAGGAAGAGGTATTGCTTCATGAAGAAACCATTAAAAGAACAAAAAACAGTCTTACTCATTTTACTAAGTAATATATTCATTGTGTTTCTAGGTGTTGGACTTATCGTCCCTGTAATGCCATCCTTTATGAATATAATGCACCTATCTGGCCAAACGATGGGATATTTGATGGCGGCCTTTGCGTTTGCACAATTACTCATGTCGCCCCTAGCAGGACGATGGATTGATACTTTTGGCAGAAAGAAAATGATCGTCATCGGCTTATTCCTCTTTAGTGTGTCAGAGGTCATTTTTGGATTAGGCACAGACGTATCTGTCCTTTATTTATCGAGAATTTTAGGCGGAATTAGTGGTGCATTTATTATGCCGGGTGTAACTGCTTTTGTGGCAGATATTACGTCCGTAGAGGAACGGCCCAAAGCGATGGGGTACATTTCCGCTGCTATTAGCATCGGTTTTATTATTGGTCCTGGCATCGGGGGGTTTATTGCTGAGCTTGGTGTGCGTGCCCCATTCTACTTTGCTGCTGGTTTCGCTTTAATAACTTGTATTTCATCCGTATTTATTTTAAAAGAGCCCCTAACCAAACAGGAGCTCCTCGAAATCGCTCAACTGAAAAAAGATACTAGCTTTGTAACGGATCTGAAACGATCCATTCAGCCACAATACTTAATTGCTTTTATTATTGTGTTTGTACTGGCGTTTGGTTTATCCGCTTACGAAACCGTATTTAGTCTGTTTTCCGATCATAAATTTGGATTTACGCCAAGAGACATTGCAACGATCATTACAATCAGTTCCATCTTCGGGGTTATCGTTCAGGTGTTTTTGTTTGGTAAAATGGTGGAAAGACTCGGAGAAAAACGACTTATCCAAATATGCCTTATTGCAGGCGTAGGATTAGCGGTAGTATCGACAATAATTTCTGGTTATGCAGCCATATTGATCGTCACTTGCCTCATCTTCCTTGCATTTGACCTGCTGCGACCAGCATTAACGACCTATTTATCTAAAACGGCTGAAAAAGAACAAGGATTTGTCGCCGGAATGAACTCCACTTATACAAGCTTGGGCAATATTGTCGGGCCTGCGTTAGGTGGTATCCTCTTTGATGTAAACATCAATTATCCGTATCTTTTTGCAGCAGTCATTATGTTTATTGGTCTTATCTTTACGGTGATGTGGAAGGAAAAGCAATCGGCGGGCAGCTTGGCAAAGTAAGAAGCATAGGCGTCGCGGTGCAAGCATAAAACAATAGCTTTCCACCGATACCAGATGGCGATGGAGGTCTAATCGACCTCCATTCTTTGGTTGCACGCCATAAAAACGTGCTTTTACTATTTTTACATATGACGCAAATACTCCGTTAACACTGCCAAGTTAAAGTAGAGTCAACAAGCAATTGAATATTTGATAGCAATGGGCTTAATTGCAGAGAATGCCCGTGATTCCCCTTTTTCCATTCTGGATGGAACCATAGGGGGAGTCACGGGCTTTGTTGCGTTCATTTCAGCTTAGAGGAGGCTTAGGATGAGACGAATACCATGGCAACCCTACTTGTATTTATCTCCCGTATTAGTGCTTTACGCGATATTTTTTGTGTTCCCGTTTTTTTTCTCTCTCTATATCAGCTTTATGGAGTGGGATCTGCTGCTGGATAAAAAGCAGTTTATCGGCTTGAGCAACTATAAAGAGGTGCTGGGCAATCCGTTGTTCTGGAAAGTGATCGGCAATACGATTCAGTACATGGCGTTAACGGTACCGATCTCCGCAGCTCTGGGCTTGGTATATGCGGTGGCAATTGAGCGTGCGGGCAAACTGCGGTCTTTGTATCGAGTATTGTTTTTTGTGCCAGTAGTTGTCAGCGTTGCGGTGGCAGGTCTAGTTTTCTCGCTTATGTTCTCCCCTCAAAACGGAGTCATCAACGAATGGCTTGCTCTGTTCGGAGTCAGTGCGAAGGCATGGCTTCAGGACACACAGCTGGCCATGTACGCACTAGCAATTGTAGGGGTATGGATGTCCTTTGGCTACAACGTCGTCTTATACATTACTGGCTTGAAGCAGTTGGATAACGAGGTAAAGGAAGCGGCGGCAATCGATGGTGCGAGCGGCTGGCAGTCCTTCCGCCATATGACGTTCCCGATGCTTATGCCGGTTCATATGTTCGTCTGGACGATCACACTGCTTCATTCCTTGCAGGTGTTCGCTACCGTTCAAATTATGACGCAAGGTGGGCCTAACAATTCGACGAACGTCTGGGCTTTCTTTATATGGCAGGAAGCGTTCCAATTTTTCAACACGGGTGTTGCCAGCGCGGCGGCAACGATTTTGTTTGTCATCGTGCTAGGATTAACCGTTATTCAGGTGCGCTGGATGCAGAAGCGCACACAATGGGTGTAGGGAGATGGGCAACTTGAGGTTACGAAATAATCTGTTGTTAAATGTATTTCTGCTATTATCCGTGCTCGTGGTGTTGGTGCCGTTCATCTGGATGCTAACGGTATCCTCGTCTCCGAGCTCCGATCCGTTCCAGCGCATAGCCTTGCTCATTCCGACAAGCTTTAGTTTTGAGGGATACTTGCAAGTGTTCCAGCAAGCCCCGATAGCTCGCTGGTTTATGAACAGTGTACTGTTGACGAGCGTATTGACAGCAGGGCAGCTACTGCTTGGTGTCTTGGCCGCATACGCATTTGCCAGATACCGATTCAGGGGACGTGAAACTTTATTTTTCTTCGTCTTGTGCACGATGATGATCCCCCCTCAAGCGATCATGCTGCCCGTATATTTGGTCATCAACTCGTTTGACTGGGTCAATTCATATAAGGGGGTGATTATACCTCATATTGCAAGTGCGTACGTCATTTTTGTACTTCGTCAATTTTTTATGGCTATTCCACGGGATCTCGAGGAGGCTTCAACAATTGACGGCTGCCACTCCGTCCAAACCTTGTATCACATTTATTTAAGGGCCTCGGTACCTACCTTGTTTGGTGTCGGCCTCATCCAATTTGTTAACAACTGGAATGATTATTATTGGCCGTTTCTCATTTTGAGCGATGAAATGAAAATGACGCTGCCAGTAGCTATCGTCCAATTCCGCAACGACAGCTATATCGAATGGGTGCCTACGATGGCAGCCGCGACTTTGTCTGTCCTGCCTGTTATCGGAATTTACGTACTGGCCCAGCGCTACTTTACAGAAAGTTCATTGCAAAGCGGAATTAAATAACAACTACAGGAGGAACCAAAATGAAAAAACGTATCAGCTTAAATATGATGATAGTATTTACGTTAATGTTGCTTCTAGTTGGCTGCGGTCAAGGGAACGCCAATTCAGGGAACAGTGCCGCCCCTTCGACTTCACCAGCAGAAACAACAGAAGCCGCTTCCAATAAAGAGAACAAGTCGGAGCAACCGATAGAGATCAAATTTATGCATGTATTTGGTGGTACGCAAGGCGAGGCGATTCAAAAGATGGTGGATCGTTATAACGCCTCCCAGAGCAAGGTCATTGTCAAAGCCGAGCAAACGCAGGGCTTCTATGACGGCCTGCTGGAGAAGCTCCAAACGTTGGCGGTGTCCAAGCAGCTTCCAGAAGTCGCGATTGGCAGCTACGCAAACGGGGAGTTTATGTCCACCCGCATGCCGATCCGCCCCATACATACCTTTATTGACAAGGAAGGATATTCAACCGAAGACTATACGGCTCAAATGCTCAAGCTAGGACAAGACGCGGAAGGCAAACAGCAATCTCTGCCGTTTCTAGTGAGTACACCTTTAATTTATGTTAATCTGGATCACTTCAAAAATGCAGGCATTCCAGTCGTGGAGCAGCCCGAAAGCTGGGAGCAGGTACGTGGCTGGGCGAAGCAGCTTGCGGCGGCAGCACCAGGCCGTGGTGGCGTCTACTTCCAGTTGGACTTTGATACTTGGATGTTCCAGACGCTTCTGGAAACGAAAGGTGGAAGCTACGCCTCCGTTAAAGATAAGACTATTCAGTTTAATGACAGCAAGGGCAAAGAAGTTCTTCGTTATTGGCTCGATATGATGCAACAAGATAAGTCCATTCCGTCAATGAATGGCACGCAAGCAGCGGAAGCTTTTCAAAGCGGCAACCTGTCCATGCTGGTAGCTACTACAGGAAATCTAGCTAATTTGTCCAAAAACTCCTCCTTTAAGCTTGGCATTATGCTGCTTCCAACTTGGGAGGGTGAACAAACGCCTCTCCGCTTGCCAGCTGGCGGAGCAGGACTGTATGTATTCCAAGGCAGCGAAGAGAAGGAAGCTGCGGCATGGGACTTCGTGAAGTTCGCGACCTCGCCAGAAAGCTCGTCCCAGTTGGCGCAAATGATGGGTTATATGACAGTACGCGACAGTGCGCGCGACAAGCTTATGGCCGATTACTTAAAGGAGAACCCGATGGCAGCCGCTACTTATAAGCAAGCGCAGCATATTGTGCCTTGGTTCAACTGGCCTGGCGATGCGGGCACGCGAGCAACGCGCACCTTGCTTAACCATATTCAAGGCGCTTTCTCCGGCGACATGACGGGTGATGAAGCGCTTGATAAGGCGGCTGCCGAAATCAAAAAGATATTGGGGTGGTAACAGGTGAAGCGTCCAGCTGCAATGGGTTGGGCGCTGCCTCTTCTGACTGGCTTGTCGATGCTGGTTACTGGTTTAATGGAATCCATGAAAGGATTTCTGCCAGACTTCTTTTTGAACCATTACCAGTTTGACGCGCAAACAAGCGGACTAATCTTTGCGTTTAGCTCCGCCGGATTGCTAGGAGCCAATATGCTTGCCGGCCGTGTAACGGCATTGTGGGGATGGCAGAGAGCCTTTTGTATACATCAAGTAATCTTTGCAGTAGGCATGGCCCTATTGGCGCTGCTGTCCGCTTCTTCCGCAGCAGTATGGTGCGGACTGTTTCTTATGACGGGTTACGCCAACGGAATTGTCGGCATGGTGTGCAACGTAGCGCTTCCGCTCGCTTCACCGGAGCGAGCGGGGCAATTGCTCGGACGGCTGCACTTTATGATGGGCTGCGGCTTTATGATGGGACCGCTTGCGCTGGAGTTGACCGTGAGCGGAAAGCCCACAACGCAGGCTGCGGAAACGTGGCCGCTGATCCTGCTTCTTTTTGCCGTATTCGGCGCACTGCTCGCCTTTGGCGGGAGCAAAATGGTCTGGCCAGACGTGCAAACCAAATCTGAAAGGGTTAAGCCCGCACGAAAAAATAAGGACGGAACATCGCTCAGGAAACAAATAAATACCCGTTCCGTTCTGCCGCTTGCCTGCTTCGGACTTTTGTACTTTTGTTACGTTGGGGCCGAGGTTGGTCTTACGGTATGGTATCGCCCCTTGCTGCTCCAACATTATGGCTTGGAGCCCGCCCTTGCAACGCTGCTGTACGCAGTCGCTTTTGCCGGCCTAACGGCGCTGCGGCTTGGCGTCAACCGCAGCGTGAAGCGTTGGGGCTACAACGGTGTTCTCACCCGATGTGCAGCGCTTGCGATCCTAAGCCTCGCGTGGGGAGGCTTTGTCCCAGGCGTGCTTGGTGCTGTCGGATACGCGATGTTTTTAATAGCGATTGCTATGATTTTTCCGACCATGACGGCGTTCTCTGTTCGTTATTGGGGGGAGCTTGCTGCTTCGCGTATGGGCTTATTTTTTGCTTGCGGCTTTGCAGGAGGTGCATGCTCCACCTGGCTAATCGGCGCACTACAGCAGTCCGCCTCGTTCAGCGATGCCATTATGGTAGTAGCAGGTTTGTTTCTTGTATTTACAGCGGCATTGTTCGGGGTGCTGCGTATTCCATCTATCGATAGGAGAGTAGCCTGATGAAATTACATCATCTGTTTAGCCCTTTTTCGGTTATTGCAGCAGTTAAAACGGAACTGGATATGGCAAGAGCTGAGCGCATGGGTGTACGTAATGTGTTTCTGGTTCGATCCTCGTTGAATGAATTAAAGGTATACAGCAAGCAAGTTGAAAAAAATGGCATGCGCTTATTCGTTTATTTTGATATGATTCGCGGACTGTCACAGGACAAGGAAGCTGTTCAATTTCTGCTAAATGAAGTTACCATCTGTGGTATTGTAAGCAATAAGGCTCATGTGGTTAAGGAAGCGAAAAGACTTGGTGTATTCGGCATATTAACGATGTTTCTGCTCGATAGCTATTCCCTTGAACTAAGCGGCAAAGTAATTAATGATTTGCGGCCAGACGCCATTAACATTGCGCCAGGCAACTTGCCTAAGAACGTCCGCGAGCTGTCCGAGCAATACGATGTGCCTATTATCGCGAGTGGACTTATTACGCTGCCAGAGGAAGTCGGGGCTTTGTATGAAGCAGGAGCATGTGCGGTATCGACCAGCCAATCCGAACTTTGGTCAATCGAGTGGAAGATGCTGGAGCGCGAACACCATGCCCCATAACGATGAGAATCGTATTACTTTGCTATACACCAGTGACGTACATGGGCATTGGGCACGCGCGGAAGGGCAGTCGGGCGGGTCGCTTGCTTGTGCTGCCCAATATGCCGCGACTATTAGAAATAGGCGCAAACACGTATGGATGATCGACAATGGTGACCTGCTTCAGGGCACGCCACTTGCAAGTCATGTCGCTTTGGACGAAGGGGAACGAGGAGCGGAGATGATCGGCGATCTGCTTCAGGCAAGCGGAGTGGATATGATAATACCTGGAAATCATGATTTTGACTACGGCATTCCTTATTTGAAGGGTGTCATCGCGTCATCCTCCTGCGTGTGGTTAGCTGCTAATGTTGGTCACCGTTCGGGAAAAAGGCTGGCAGAGCCTTATCATATCGCTCAATTCGGAGCCAAGCGAATCGCGTTCATTGGTGTTACCACACGCGTCCCTGCGTGGCAATACCCGGATCGGCTGCAGGACTGGACGTGGCATGACGAGGTTGTGACGGTCAAAACGATTGTAGACCAGCTTCGTCCCCATGTGGATGCTGTCGTTGTATGTTATCACGGCGGCGTGGAGCAAAAAGACGTGCTGGATCATGAAAATGCTGCGCTTCGTATGGCGCGCGAAGTGGAAGGAATCGATGTGCTGCTGACGGGCCATCAGCACGAACGTTTTGTCCGGTGGGAAGGGAATACGTTAATGCTGCAACCTGGCTCGCACGGTACTAGCGTAGGGGAAGTTACGCTTACATTTTCCACTGTGAAACATTCGGAAGCGATCGTGATAGAAGGAAGTATTACCGATATAACCGGGCAAGAGGAGTCTGTAGAGGTCGTTGCAGAAGTGCTAAAGATCCGCAGTAGAGCGGAAGCGGAACTAGGCAAAGTGTTATGTCCGTGCGATTCGCACTTGCAACTCCATGATTGGCACGACTTAACACGCAGTGAGCATCCTCTTGTGGAGTGGATGCATCGGGTGCAGCTCAAAGAGAGCAGCGCTCAATTGTCTGCTGTAGCCTATGCGGGTGAGAAACAGGTTAAGCTTCCATCGGGACAATTGACGCGAGCGGACATCAAGCGGATATTTCCGTATATGGATACGCTCAGTGTTTTTCAAATAAAAGGGACGGAACTGCTCTCCGCACTCGAAATTAGTGCCTCTTGGTATGATGAGAACTCGCAAGAGCCGCATGCCGATTGGTTAAAACCGCAGCTTTTGCTGTACCAGTTCATCATGTTTGAAGGCATCCAGTACACTTTTGATTTGTCACTGCCTATTGGATCGCGTCTTGTTAAATGTCACTATCACGGACAAGCGGTACAGCATCTCGATACCTATACAATTGTAATGACCGACTACTTGGCAAGCCAGGCTTATCGGTATCCCATGCTTCGTGGAATGAACAAGCTGTACGAGTTTAAAGAGCCGCTTGCACGGCTGCTAGAGCGTAACGCCAGTTCACAGCACATGCTGCGGATCGAGCATACTTCAAACTGGAATCTTATAGGGGGAATGTGAATGTCGATTCACGTAACGAGGAGGAGGCCCAAGGCAGCGGCCTTTGATATGGATGGGACGCTACTGCGTTCGGATGGAACTTTGTCGGCGCGTACAGAGCAAGCGCTTCGCGCTTACAGTGAGAGCGGCGGTATCATCATCGTAGCGACAGGCAGACCGCCGCGGCTAGTGCTCCCGTTATTTCCGCAATTGGCGGTAGCGGACTATTTCATTTATAACAATGGAGCTGTTGTGGTCAGTATGAGCGGGGACTGGCGTGTAGAACAGCCTATCTCTAACGATACGGCTTATCGGCTCCACCAGCATGTGCTAAACCATCATTCGGATGGTATATGTATATGGGAGGTGGCTGACACCTGGCATGCCAACCGTCCGCTCTCTGAGGAGGAAAAAGCTTATTTCCTAGGCCCCGCTGATCAATTGGAACCCCTTATTTTATCGGAACAGTCCATTCGAGAGCTGAAGCCCTCTAAAATGCTGCTGCCTCGCATTTATGATGTAGATAATTTATCGGATACCTTCCAAAGCGAGTTGAATGTGTATAGGCTGTCCAGCGCACCTTGTGTGGAGTTAGCTCCACGCACGATCAGCAAAGCATCTGGCGTTGAAGGAATTGCGCTTAGGCATGGATTATCAAGCGTGGAAATCGGAGCATTTGGCGATGACTATAACGACATGGCTATGTTCCGATACTGCGGTCATTCGGTGGCAATGCACAACGCCATACCTGAGCTGGCCTCCATTGCGAAGGATACAACAGCGAGCAACGACGAGGACGGTGTCGCGATAAAGCTGGAACAGTGGCTGCAACAATAAAAAGTACCTTCTTCCAGAGACCGTATGATCCAGATACGGCCTCTGGATTTAACGGTTTATATCGTATTAATTGTAGTCATGAATAGAGCAGACATAATGGATGCCCCTAATTTACTCATAGCAAACCACCTAACTCAAATTAAGGCACTTCATTTACAAGCCGTCACTTCATATTAGTTTAGTGTAACATGTTTAATCCTACCAAAAAAGCCGCGATTTACGCGGCAATTCTTGAGATAAATATGGCTTTGTCTACCCTAGCATAGGGGGATCACGTCAGGTTAGGAGGTCCTGATCGTTTTTTCATTTATACACTTAAAGTGTATTGTATACTTCTTCACATTCTTCCGCGGTTGGTTCATAAAAGCAGTGCTTCTTCCATCGCCCTGCAAACGGCTGATTATACCAAGTTGGCGGACATGGCCCGGGATTTTCGAATGATCCTGGACGGAAATACCATAAGGAGAACTTGGCTGGCCAATTTCGCTCCCCGTTTACTGCCCGTTGCGCCAGACGACGTTCTCTATCTCTTGCCCTTTGATAGTACATACCATGCTGCAAGGCTTCAAACGCATGTGGCTGATTGATCATTTGGGGAATGGTCCGAATATCTTTAAAATCAGAGCAATTTGATCTTATTCGGTTAATACCAACATTGCCAACAAGGAGCATGCCCATTTCGCCTTCAGTCTCAGCTTCAGCTCGAAGCAACCTTGCCAACATATCAATATCTTGGTTCCTGGCTTTAACGACTGCCATAGGCTCACCTCTTTAAATTTCTAGCTAGACTCATCATATTGCGGGCGAAGTGGAAATGTTACAAGGTGTGGTTTCAGCTTTACTCTTTTGTTGTAACGCGTCATTTTTTTCAGCAAAGATGTCATTGTGAGAAGACACGCCCGCCATTTTTGATTGTGTAGGGTCGATATACAATTTGGCGCTATTTACAGCGAGAACGGCATCGTTAAATGCACCTGCAATCAGTCTTACTTTCCCATCATTTGTTACTATATCACCTGCGCCAAAAATGCCTGGCATACTTGTGCACATTTTGGGTGTAACGGAAATGCCCCATTCTTCAGAGGCTAAACCCCAATCCATAATGGCGCCACCAAAGTGTCGTTCAAACCCGTGATTGACAAGTACTTCGTCTACTTCAATTTTTGTCGTCTCATTTGAATCCACATGCTGTAATGTGACACGTTCGATTTTGTTGCCATTGCCATGTAAATGAGAAACCGTATACGGAACAAACGTCGTTGCGACGGACTTCATGCGCGTCACGGACGATTCAAAAGCACTAAAGTCATCTCGTCTATGAACGACGTACACTTCTTTGGCGATAGGAGCCATTTCAATAGCCCAATCTACAGCTGAATCCCCCCCGCCAGAAATGAGTACACGTTTATCTTTAAACTTATTGATGTTTGTTACCGTATAATGAAGGTTGTTCAGTTCATAGCGATCTGCGCCCTCAATTGTCAATTTCTGAATGCGTGTAATACCGCGTCCTGTAGCTAAAATAATCGTTTTCGTAAAATGTTTCTCTCCTGTTCTAGCTGTTAAGACGAAGATGCCATCCTCACGTTTTTCCATGCCGACAACTTCTTGACCAAATACGATAGTTGGATTAAATGTCATAGCTTGCTGGATTAAGGATTGAATAATATGTTCACAGCGAACAGGCTCAATGCCACCGACATCCCAAACTAATTTCTCAGGATAGGTGCGCATAAAACCACCTAACTCATGCTTTACTTCGATCATTTTTGTTTTCATTTCACGCATGCCACTGTAAAAAGCAGCATACATGCCCGCTGGACCGCCACCGATAATAATTACATCATAGATTTGTTGTTCCATTTAAGGCACCAACTTTTCAACTAAATAGTCAAGAAATAGTGGAGAGCCAATCAAACCTTCACCTACAACGTAATCGGCTGTTTTTAATGGGTAAACATTTCCTGCTTTCACAGCATTCATATTTTTCCACATCGGGCTATTCTCTAAATCTTTCATGGATTGCTCACTACTATAATTTTGCATTTGACGTTGTTCGACAAAAATATGGTCTGCGTCAATCTCAGGTAACACCTCTAAGGAAATGGGCGTAAACCATTCCTTATTGTCTTTTAACTTAGTAGGTATATTTAATCCAAGCTTTGTGTATAACATGTCACTACCAGGGCTGCCCTTTTCAGTGCCTAGCACACGATATTGTTTTTGCTCTACTCGTAATACGAGAATTTTTTCGTCACCTATAGCATGGTGTAGTTTCTGCTTCGTGTCTTCTATTTTTTCGCTAAACTTCTTGAGTGCAAGTTCAGCTTCTTTCTCTTTATTGAACAGTTTACCAAGCACAGGAACATACTCCTCTATTGCTACGCCGGCATCAACAGCAACAGTAGGGGCAATTTTACTTAAAGCCTCGTATTTTTTAGCATCGATAGCTGCACCTTCAGCAATAATGACATCCGGTGCTGCTTCAACAATAACTTCTAAATTATCCTCATATTGCACAGTCGGAATGATTTTAACGTTGTTTTCCTTAAATAATTTGGGGCGATACTCAGGTTCGATTTCTTCAACGACTGTCACCATTTGAGGCTTTACACCGATTTCAATTAAGTTTTCAGCATAGTTAGAACGAAGGACTAACATATTTTTAGGTTCGTTAGGGATCGTGACCTCACCGTAAGCATCTTTTACAATACGCGTTGTAGGCTCGCTTTTTGGTTCTTTATTGTTTGCCTCAATACCGATTTCCTTGTTTGTGCTTGAGCAAGCCACTAATGTTAAAGCAAGAAACATTAAAAATATATATTGCATCGTTTTTTTCATTGATTGTAGCTCCTTATTATTTGATAATGATTATCACTATCAAATAATAACAGGTATTTTGCGTGCCTACTATAGCATAAAGTGCCTTAAAAATTGGATTATTGTGTTTTAGGGCAAACACGATCTACAATCAATTGTTCAATCTGTTTCATAATTTCCCTTTTTCCAAACACACTGCAATTGTTAATCCACAAACCCGTATCCACATAAAAAACACGCTTATTTTTCACAGCATCCAAATTTGCCCATTGCCCACTTTTTTGTAAAGTAGCTAAGCTAAGGTCGGCCGTATAATAATCCATTATTCGTTTTTCAATAAACAAATAAGTAGGATTAGCTGCCACTAATTGTTGTAATGAACATGTGTTGAAACTATTTTTATTGGCGCGTAATAGTTCAGGCATTTGTAAGCCAAGTTCCTCATATAAAAGGATAGCCGAGTCACTAGACGATTCACCGACATAGCGATAACCCAGCTCCTCCACACGTAAATAAAGTACAGTAGCATCCTTTGCAATATAATGTTGTATTTTATTTTTTAGAGCATCTACCTCTACTGTAAGTTCGTGAATGATTTGTGCAGCTTCATTCTCTTTATTAAATAATTGACCAAAATAACGTATTAGTGCGTTTAAATCATAAGGCAGCCCTGTAATAACAGGGGCGATCGTTTGGAAGTGCTGTTTAGTCTCTTCCGTTAAGTCGACACCGATAATTAAATCGGGTTGCTGTTGTACGATGATGTCTTGTTGAATTACATATTGAGGCATTTGTAAAATGGCAGTACCGGCTTCATGAAAAAGAACCTGTTGATACTTTGGAGTCAGGGAGCTAGTCACAGTAACACAATTAGGTACAACGCCTAATGCAATCGCAATTTCTGCGTGTGCAGGTGAAAGAAAGCAAATGCGATAGTCGCCAACTTTATTTTTGAATTGCTTAGGTGGGCGACCAACAACGCGTCTAAACTGTCGACTAAAGTTTTGTACATCATCAAAGCCAACTTTTTTTGCGATATTTTGTGATAAATCATCTGTTGTTAATAGCATTTCTTGCGCGCGGAAAATACGATAACGAATTAAATAGGCTATCGGTGTTTGATCATATAACTCAATGAACTTTCTCGAATAATACCACGGACTATACCCAGCGATAGCTGCCAGTTCATCTCTGGTCATCATTTGATTGTATTTTTTATGCATATAAATAACCGTATGTTCTATTCTTTGTTCAAGTGTGTATTCATCTGCTGATCGCTCTTGATGTAATTCTTTTAACAAGCTGTATACTATAAATTGTTTAAGGGTGATGTGGAGGTGGTCTATGTTTTGAGCGAGTGATAACCGAATATCTGCAATGACCGCTTCAGGCACTCGTTGCATGTAGTACCCATTTGTTGTATCGATAAACCAATTACAGGTTGATTTCATTTCTGTATCATACAGCACTAAGCTAAGTAAATAACCTGAAAAATCAAGGCGGTTTGTATTTGAAAGTTGGATAACTGCACCAGCTTCAAGGGCAATAAAATGTCCAAATACAATATGCTCCTTGTGCCCATTAATGGATAAAGTCGTTTGACCATCCGTAATTAGTAAGAGTGCCGCACGATCAAGATGTATCGTTGATGTTTGAAATAATGATTTGGCTAAATCTTTTATTTCTGTGCAATGTGCAAGCCAATTGGAATTAAATTGAAGCATTTATGTACCCCTTTAGTTCGTTGTGATAAAAGTATACTACGGAATGTCACAACAAAAGGCATAAAACGAAAAGTTCAAAAGGAATAACATAAGGAAATAAAAAATCTTACCGAACATTGAATGTATGAAAAAGGCCTCCCTGTGAAAAATCAAAAAGCCCCTGAAACTTAAAGTCTCAGAGGCAATAAATCTTTACTATCATATCAGTCAAGGGTTATGTCGTAAAATCAGGTCCGTAAGCCTCAAACTCATAAATCCTTGCTGCGGGGTTTGTGGTCTGTGTAGGCGTCGTTACGTTCAGCTTAATATATCGAGCTGTTACTTCCGTTATCTTGTCTACAGTAATGCCGCTTGTATTGTTGATTATGCTGACCACCGTGTTCCAGCTCGTTCCATCAGTGCTGACCTGGATATTGTAGGCCTTGGTGTTGTAGGAGGCGGTCTCGCCACCTTCCGATGCATGCTTGATGACAAATTGGTTTATTTGCTTCGCGGAGCCGAGATCAATCTGTAACCAACGGTTATTGGATTTGGAGCACCATTTGCTGTCATTGGTTACGCTGCCGTCCACAGCTTTGAACGCGATTTGCGAGGCGTTGCACGTACTATCAACCGTTACGGGTTTATTTAATGCTTCATTTGCAGGTCCGTATACCTCAAAAGCATAGATTCTTGCTGCAAGGTTGGTAGTTTGCGTAGGCACCGTAACGTTCAACTTGATGTATCGAGCCGTCACAGTAGTGATGTTGTCCAAAGAAATACCGCTTACGTTATTAGTTACGCTCACGACCTTATTCCACTTCAAACCATCCGTGCTAACCTGGATATTATAAGCCTTCGTGTTGTAGGAGGACATCTCTCCGCCTTCTGATGCGTGCTTGATAACGAATTGGTTCACCTGCTTCACGGAGCCGAGATCGATCTGCAGCCAACGGTTACTGGATTTGGAGCACCATTTGCTATCATTGGCAACGATTCCATCCACGGCTTTGGCCGCCGTCTCCGAAGCGTTGCATGTACTGTCCGCCTTCGCGGATTTATTTAACGCTAAGTTCGGAGAACTCACCGTTATTGTGTACGTCACCTTATTCGTACCGGTTGGCGAGGTTAAGATGATCTTCATTCCCGTCGCTAGTGTCGTCGCTTTCGTAATTCCGTCTGCATTGTAGATCTCAAAGGATGCATTCGCTGACGGTGTGATTGCGGCCTTCAACGCGGCTAGCTTGACGTCACTCCCGACAATAATCGTCTCATTTACCGTACCGCCAGCGCTTACCGTACCGATCGTCGAAGTTAATGTCAATATAGCTGCGCCGCACTGCGCGTCTGCACTTGAGACCTTCCATTTCGCATACAGCGTTAGGTTACTATTAATTGGATCTGAAGCAAGGTAGGCTCGTGTTAGTGCACTGTCGTAAAACCAGCCGTTGAAGCTGGAGCATTTCTTAACCGGGATTTGTTGAAAATATATTGTACTACCAGGCGACACAAAATCAGGGGGAATCGTTGAACCGCCGTTTGTATTATAAGTCACGACCTTTTGGCTATCAGCCCCTATATCTCCGCCAGCAAATGACGAAGATCCGAATGCCATTAACGAAACGAGAATAGCTACCACCATTAAGTAACCTTTTATCCTCGCTTTAAATCCTTTTTTGCTTCGGCTAATACGTAATGCTTCCACGAATTGTGCCCCTTTCTCACTCCCTAGTAGTTAACGCTTTTAATACTGCAAGCTCGCCCGCAGCAGCATTCTTTAGCGTTTCGTTCGTACAACATCGTACAACGCCTTTAACTGGCAAATCATGAGGCGACTGGGACTGAGAAGTATTCAAATCACACGGCTGTTGCACCAATCATTATGTTATTCAAAATACGCGAAACAATGTCTGTTGATCGATACTTCAACTTTTATATGGTCAAGTTACGCTCCTTTCCTAATTGACTTTGCTATCCGTTGCAATCTGAATGATGTAGAGTCATAATTCGGCAATTAGGTGGAAAATTCCTGTAAATAAAATACTTTTTCATATAAATTATTGCTTTTATGGGGTCAATGTATCATCAACTCAACGGCATTATTGAATGCAGTGAAACGCAATTTGGGTAGTCTGAAAAGGGACGCAAAGGCAGCAGCCTGCATCGCACTACCCAGAAGCATGGTTGCGATTTCTTAGGGGCGTTTGATCCTCACCCTTCTCCAATAGAATCAAAAAAAGACGAGTACAATCCTTTTATGCATTATCCGGCTGGAGTGTGACCCGCCAGCTCCTACGGTGTGCATGGTGTTATTACAAAATAGGTGCCTGATTTTCGGCTACCGACGTCGTTACCAAGGGGTACCGGGCGAAACCCGTTCTTACGCCGATATCGCACTGGCGCTTGGTAAGCCCACCGCATATCGTGCGGTAGCACAAGCGAATGGTGCCAATCAACTAGCGATCGTCATTCCCTGTCATCGCGTAATTAACACCTCTGGCAAACTCGGCGGGTACGGCGGAGGAGTCGCACGCAAAGAATGGCTGCTGAATCATGAGAAAATCAGAGGTCAAAAAAGTGAAAAATCAACTTGAACAGGCACGGGAGTTTCACGAAGTCCAACCCCTACAAGGAAACCACAAAAACTTGCCGCTACTTGTGATACCGTTCAGCATATCATCTATTGAGTGAAAGAGAAGGCACCCGGATCGGGTGCCCTCTCTTTTAATTGCTGTGGGGACTTCCTTAAATCAGAGGATCGTAATTTAAAGCAACTTAATCAGTTCTTCTAGCTCATCAACTAATACTTTTGCAAGTTCAAAATCAGTATTTTTTAAAGCCAATTCTATTTTCATTTCAACTGCTTTTTTGTTTTGTTCCGCTTCTAAATAATCTTTATCAAAATGGTTAGCATAAATCATTTGTCTAAATTTTCGCATGCTCATTTTTCTAATCGTCTTATCGTCAATGATTAATACATAATCCATACCATTTACAACAGAATAGAAATCATGAGATATCATGAGAATCGCACCTTTATAAGCTTCAATGGCTTTTTCCAGCGCAATTTGTGTATAGGTGTCTAAATGGCTTGTAGGTTCGTCAAGAAGCAACACGTTTGCCTTACTAGCAGAAACTTTAGCTAATTGGAGTATATTTTTTTCTCCACCAGATAAAGATGCTATCTTCTGATTAACGATTTCTCCTTCAAAGCCATAGTGTGATATATACGATCTAACCTCATCATAAGTGCTAAACCCAGCATCAATGAATTCTTCTAGTATTGTATTAGAATCCTTTAACACTTCGCCTTGAAGCTGAGATAGATAAGCCATTTTCACTTCAGCATTTATTTCAATTGAATCATGATTATTGTTAAAGATATCTCGGAGTAAAGTCGTTTTTCCCGTACCGTTTGGACCGATAATGGCTACTTTATCCGTAGATTTTATCTCAAAGCTAACATTGTGTAACAGCAGCTCATCAAAGGCAACACTATAATTTCTAACATTTACAACAATCGTGTCTTCTTCAATCTCATGATCCATATCAAAACGAATATTCGGTTGCTTAATATCAACAAATGGTGCTTTAATTCTACGCGCTTCCAATCTCTCTTGAAATCTAACTCTAGCTTTTAACGCTCTCCCCCTAGATGCTTCTGAATTAATAGTTGCGATCGCTCTAAGATTATCAATAATGTTATCGTATCTCTCAATTTCTTCTTGTTCAGCGACTGCGATTTCTTGCAACTCAATCTTTGTCTGAAGTAATGAGAAATTATATTCCATATATCGCCCATCAAACTCCTGGATCTCCATGTTTTCAAGGTGAATAATTTTGTTGAAACAATGATTTAATAAATATCGGTTGTGGGTAACAACTAGCAGGATGCCTTTGTGAGAATTAATAAGATTTTTAAGCGCATTTAGGTTTTCAAAATCTAAAAATACATCGGGCTCATCCATAATCATCAAGTCGGGACTACTAAGCATCTCCTTCATCACTTGAATAAGCTTGAACTCTCCACCACTCAGCTCGGATACCCTAACATCTTTTAGCTTCATGAGGTTTGCTAGATTTAGTTTTTTATTAATGTTGCTTTCAAAATTATCGCCGCCAATTGCATTAAACGCGTCTAAAGCTAATTGGTACTTTTCGAGTAACGGCTCAATATCCGATGATGTTTCCATTTCAGTACAAAGAGATTGTATTTCATTTTGTATTTCAATAAATTGTTCTCCAATATATTCAAAAACGGTTGTTTCTTTTGTTCTGTCTAGTTGGGAGAACTGACTTACATACCCAATTGTGCAGGTTGGATCTATCTCTAACTTGCCCTCGAACAAATATTTTTCTGGATCCATCAGTATATCGATCAGTGTACTTTTACCACTGCCACTTGTTCCTATAAAAGCGCAATGCTGTGCCTCTTCTAACGTAAATGAAATGTTTGTATATAGTTCTTTTTGTGGGAATGAGAAGGATAAGTTTTCAACTTTTATCATAAGTATTACCTTTCTTGATAACTAAATTTGTGACTATTAGTGAACGTATCGTAGAGCATAGCTTTTGAGTTTACCGTTGTTAGAGTAACACTGTTTACACCCAACTTCAATTCATTTATATTCCCATCCGTTGGGGGTCAAAGTTCCTTGCTAGCTCCTGACGAATAGCCAACTGAATAGGTAGGGAAGCTTTTGAGGAGGTTGCAGGGATGAGCTGAACAGCCTTGTTAAATGCTCGTGTAAACGCCTCTTGTGATGAGGGTCCATACTTTATGGCAGCATCCAGAACCCGCAAATCCTTCGAGTCCTCAGATATCCCCCTGCAATGTATTCCGGTTAATTGAGAGAACTGTCTGGAACAATGAACAATGTCACTAATGATACGGTTCTCCGCGCTGTCAGTAACGGCAAGTATCACGAAAAAGAGGGAGCGCTGTTGTACTCCCTCATAATTTTCAACTCATTCCAACTCCAAAATTGACTCACCACTAATTATTGTACCATTAACTTTCCCTTCACAAATTTCTTTCATCGAGCCCGGCTTGTCAAAATTAAACACATGCATTGGCAGATTGTAGTCTCTAGCTAAGATGAAAGCTGATTGATCCATTACCTTCAAGTTATATTTTAAAACATCGTTGTAGTGAAGGGACCTGAACTTTCTTGCTTCTTTGTCGAACTTAGGGTCTGCATTGAGAACACCATCTACGCCTTGTTTTGCTACTAACAAAGCTTCACAATTAACTTCGATTGCCCTTTGAACGGAAGGGTAATCCGTTGTAACGTAGGGTTGCCCGTTTCCTCCTGCAAAAATTACTATGTAGCCCTTTTCCAGATGGTGAACTGCTCTTAGTCTGATATATGGTTCTGCAACTGAAGTAATAGGTATTGCTGTCATCACACGAACTTCTTTGTCTGTTTTGGCTTTAAGAACTCCTCGAAGCATCAAGCTATTAATAACAGTAGCAAGCGTCCCGATGTTGTCAGCTTCTGCTCTTTCTATTCCCCAGCTTTCCGCCATATTACCGCGAAAAATATTCCCTCCACCTATGACTAATGATACCTCAACACCTAGATTCACAACTGACATAGACGAAGGACTCCATGAGTACAAAATAGCGTTGCTGTACGATAACGACTACATGATGACGTTCTTCACGCAGGCCAAAGCGCATGACGAGGAGGTCGAACAATGGCTGAAAGACCAAGCCGAAAGAAACCACCTTTGATGTTATTTTAGAATGTTTTTCTCCAAGTGTAATTGTCGAAGAAACAAAAACAAGGGAAGACCCAGTGAAGGACCTACCAGTAGCGTACCTGCAATCGGCAGCCATAAATATTTCATTCTCTTTCTGGTGCCTTCTAACAGAATGAATCCCATAAGCACGATCGCGGTAACTAAAACATCCATCCATGCAAAAGCTCCGATACGCGAACTGGTTATGGCTTTAAATAGTAGAGTCAAATCGAGGCCGTTGTGCACGACCCAAGGGATGAATTGCGAATAGGGCAAAACGAGTCCCAAAAAAGATAATACTCCGTAAAAGTACTTCATTTATAGCCCTCCATTGTTGTAATTCCAAAAAGCGCAAAAGTCCGTTTTCCCCATCTTCGCTGCTACTCGCGACCCCGCCTCAACCTATGTCCTTCAAGGCTCCGTTCCAAGCCTGCTGCGGGATTATCCGAAAAACTTACCGTTACTTATGGTACGGTTCACCTTGTATTACTAAGTGGTAAACGAGGGGCATCCATCGATCGAGAAAATCGCAGGAGCCAGGTGAGTAATCTATATTAGGAAATTTCGTGCTTGGTATTTGTTTCATCAATTAGTTGGCTCGTTTTTGGATTTTATGGGCATCATTTTAATTTGGGTGAGGTTTTCTAAGTTGATTTCAATTTGTAATTCGTTATGCTCATTAATAGCGATTAAGATTTTATCTTTAATTTCTAAGCTTTTTATAGGGTTTGAATTTTCAAAAAATATTCCCCATACCAAACGGTCTTCAGCATCCGTACAAGCAATAAATCCTTCATTTCCCATTTGACCATCACCGCCACAGATTTTCCCGTCTTGATAATCAATACTGACCCATTCATCAACGATCGTCCAACATTCAACATTATACTTTGATATGCTTTCAATGGTTGTGTCACACAAGGGAGAGCAATAAAGTTTACTTTCATTTGTGTTGGGGTTATATAAGCTGTAACAACTTAAGATAGTTACAGCGCCATTTGGAAAGATGATGCTATTAACGCCGGGCAGTTCATGCTTTTCAAGATTCCAATGTTCCGCAACAACAATATTCATAATATATCCCCTTTATATCTTAAGTTACTAATATATACAGCTACTTGTTGAGGACAAAAAGCCGTATAATCTAGTAATCGTTTCCTTAGAAACTTCTTCACTCTATAGGCCTTCATTTTGCTTCCAGTGTAGCAATGCCTATTTCATAGAGATTGCGAACTAAGGATAAGCAAGATTGTACTGAACTCCAATGCCAACTGTAGATAGTAAGCGTTGGGTGTACATACTTACAATTTGAGTAACTTCCGAACCCCGATTGTACTGCTCATAGAAATATTCCTTGATCTCACACGAGGTGTCATTACCAAAAACCTCAGCACTCCATGTTCACATACGCTCTTCACCAATATTAAGGTATATGTTGGCGTATAATGATGATGAAATAAAAATATATTCCCCTAACAAACTACCAATCACGTTCACGAATGGCTACTTCTGTATCTATTTCGATACCAAAAAAGGCTAAAATATCTTCAACAGTTTGTGCAATTGATTCTCTGCCAACTGTTTCAATTTCGCTGTCATTTTCGTCAAACTCTTCTGCAAGATCATTGATTGCATTGATGGCGGAATTAAGCTTTGATTGAATTTCCTCGATATCTTGATTACCTTGTTCCAAAAATTCAACAACTTTAACTAGTTCAGCTTTGACTTTATCCACAAGAAAATTAGGGAAGTATCCATCAATATACATATCTTTTAAATATTCAAAATCAGAACTTAGTTTTTTCATGAAATGATCCTCCAATAACATGGCTAGAATAGGATAACTTTACCGCTTTTACTTTATCTGTGTCAATCATAAGGAAAAGCACGTTCTATTGGCCCATCTGGATGAAATAGTAGAGGGATTGTTTGAAGCAAGAATGAATTTTATCGGAGAAAGACCCTATGAAGTAGAAAAAGAATGTGTAAAAAGGTAACACAGCTTATGGCTTGTGTTCTGGTTGTTCTGTTGATAATGACACTGCTACCTGAACTGTCAAGTTTGACTAAATGCAGTGTTTCTATCTGACTGTAGCAGTAAATAAGTGCATCACAAAGAGATCGAGCTAACCTTTGATGAGAAAATTGAGGAATACTTCTAAACTATTGCCCCTTCCGCTAATGAAGCAGAGGGGGCTTTTTGTGTTCCTAGCAGAATAGTTCGTAGTAAGTAGAAGATTATCATAGCAATCTAATTTTTTATATTGTATGATTCTTCACATACAACAAGATTTTGCTAATAAGCTTCATAATATATATCTTATTACACTTTAGGGGAATAAGGCGTACTGCGGATTATTTATATTTTCCCGTACGGGAGTTTTTCGGAATGGAGAGACTATGAAAAAAATTATTGTCTTTATGATTGCATTACTTATACTGTTCACCGGATTCGCAACACCTAGTTATGCATTATCAGATTCGCAATCTGATTCAATACAAACATTGTTGGATGATGCAAGCCGTATATCAGGTATACCGGGTATGTCAATCTCAATACTTGCGAACAATGAAGTGCTCTACTTTTCTTCCGGGTACGCAGATCGTGAAAAGGGACTGTCGGCAAGTGAAAATACTCTATATGAGTTGGCTTCGGTAAGTAAAGCTTTTACCGGCATGGGTATTCTGCTGATGGAAGAACAAGGACTGCTGTCAATGTCAGACCCTATCCAGAAATATTTGCCTTGGTTTACATTAAAGTATCAGGGGAAACCCGTTGATATGCAAAGTATTACACTCAATAACTTTCTTCACCATACTAGCGGCCTAACAAATGCTAGGCATACTCAAAATATACCACAAGGCAATACGCCAGATTTGCTGCAAAAGACTGTGGAAATGCTGGTAGATGCTGAGTTGGCGTTCCCTCCCGGTGAACAGTATAACTATGGAACCGTTAATTATGACGTATTGGGTTTGGTTATTGAGATTGTGTCGGGACAAAGCTATGAAGACTTTATGAGGGAACAGGTATTTCAGCCGTTAGGTCTTCACCAGACGTATGTTTACAAAGAAGATGCCCAAGCCACCGGACAGTTGGCACAGGGCTACCGTTCTTCCTTTTTTATGACAACTCCATATAACGCGCCGGATTATTCCGGAAATAAACCCGCAGGCTACATCATTTCTTGTACAAAAGATATGGCGCGTTGGATGGGCATACAGATGGGTATTGTGCAGGACATACCTGAAATATTTCATACGGTTATCGAAAAATCACATCAGGGTGATATGTCTGTTCCGCCCGTCAATGAAATGTATTATGCGGCGGGCTGGTCGGTAAACGCCAACCAAACGATTATAGAGCACCCAGGGGGAAATCCTAATTTCGGGACCGAAATGGCCATACTGCTAAATGAACGAACAGCCATCTGCTTGCTGACCAACGGCGCAAATATCAATAGAAGCATGGTACTAAAAGTTAAAGATATATTAGACGGCAATCTGACGCAATCATATAGAATAAGCGGCACACAGCTTTTGGACATCATTTTGTCATCTACCACAATTATTCTCTGCCTATTGGCTGTTCTGCTCTTTCTCTTAGGATTACGCAGAAGGAAAGCGAATGAGCGGCAGCCAATAACAAAAAAGCGAATAATCGTAACAGCTATTTTGCTGATTGCTACGATTGTCCAGTGTATTATGTTCTATGCATTAGATTGGTCAGCGATACTTATTTGGCAAACATATAGTGTTCTTACAGCTTTGATTTCGTCGGCATTATTAACAGCAAGCATTACATGGTTTGTATACACTCACCGATATAATGCCTCGCACCGAAAATAAGCATTTTGTTCGTTGGCCTTATTAAAAAAAACGCGAAGATTTCTTTTAATGAGAGAACAATATCAGCAAAAAGGAAGTGCCAGGCACCCCCTATTTTTCGCCCTACTTATGATATGGTTCTCCCCGATTTATCTTCACCGCGCGATAAATCTGCTCCACCAGCACCAAGCGCATCAATTGGTGCGGCAGCGTCATGCGCCCGAACGAGAGCTTCGACTGCGCGCGGCGCATCACGGCTGGCGACAGGCCTACCGAGCCGCCGATAATATACACGACGTGGCTCGTCCCATACGTGCCGAGCTTGTCCATATGCGCCGCCAAGTCTTCGCTCGACCAGAGCTGGCCGTCGATCGCCAGCGCCACCACATGCGCCTCCGGCTTCACGTGCGCAAGAATGCGCTCGCCTTCCCGCTCCTGCACCTGCAACAGCTCAGCGTCGCTCATATTTTCAGGTGCCTTCTCGTCAGGCACTTCGATCACCTGGAACTTCACATAAGGCGCAAGACGTTTGCTATACTCCGCAATGCCCTGCACCAAGTATTTTTCTTTTAACTTGCCTACACTGATCAATTGAATAAACATAATCACTATCCCCGTTTCGATTACAACTCACAAATAAAATAATACGGGCAAATAACCTTCATACCTATTTAAAATAGTCTGTAGCTAATCCCCCTAGAGCTGCTTGCTACAAGCTAGTGTACCCGAAGGGGAACCTTCTAGTCTATGTCCACCCACTGCTTCATTTTTCAAAGTGACCACAAACGACGTCACATTTCACCCCAGTCGAACTAGAAGGTAATTATACAATAAAGAAGACAGCCTTCTTTCGAAAGCTGTCCCTGTCCTTGCACTCCCTATAAATATGAAGAGTATCCATCATCATGGCTATTCTCACTTCTGCTTGCATCTCTACAAACAACATGAATGGCTTGCTCTTCATTTACACTCTAGTCCACATATCATCCACTGAACGCTATTCCTCACATACATTCACCCAAAGCAACCCCGAGATTCCTTTTAACACCTATATCCCTATTTCTTAAAATACTTGGGCGCCGACACCTGATCGATATACAATATACCGTCATACTGCTCAAATGGTATGCTGCTTACAGTAGACACACCAGTGTAGTAAGAAACCATCTGCTGTCTCATCCACGAGTTGCCTACTGTCTCCGGCTTATATCGCATATCTACAAAGGAGTAGCGGTGTCCGGCC
This sequence comes from Paenibacillus taiwanensis DSM 18679, assembly GCF_000425125.1. Lineage (GTDB taxonomy): Bacteria > Bacillota > Bacilli > Paenibacillales > Paenibacillaceae > Paenibacillus_B > Paenibacillus_B taiwanensis. The sequence continues at coordinate 55,047 of NZ_AULE01000023.1, read as the reverse complement.
CCCTTCATCACTTCTTCGATAGAGTGCGCCATTGGCGGCAGCACGTCGAAAATCTCGCCTGTCACGTGGGCATTTTTTCCGCCCCCCATATACAGACCCATCACGTAGCTTTGATCTTTGAACTTTGTCTTTTGCATCAGCTCGCCCATATGCACACGCGGCAGCGCGTTTAACTCCTTGGAATACGCCTTGGAAATGTGACCGTTGTGCGCCCACACGATCATTTTCTCATTGGGGTACACATTCGTTGCCAGCCAGACCAAGTTGTCCGCCATCATGCGGTCACGATATTCGGAGGACTTGATAACAGATTGATAGTCCATCGATTTGCCTAACATAAATCCAGTTGAAGCAATCGTCGTCTCCATGTATTCCTTCACCACTTGGATACGGTTATCCAGTGCACGCTCGACCAGTTTCACGATATGTGGATTATCCGGAAATTGACGGCGCAGCGCATCGGCACGTTTAGGCGCAATCTGGCGCACTTGTTGGTACACCTTTAATAGCTTCGGCTTTGCTTTCGCATAAGCAGCTAGATCTTCGCTTTGCTCCCAGCGGTCCAACTCCAGCTCGGCATCCTGGAAACGCTTGGCCAGGTTGGCATCTCCCATCCATTCGCCTGAAAATAATGGCCCTTGCGGCTGCATATCGAACCCTGCCAACGCCAGCGGCTTCTTGGTCTTCTGCGTGTCCTGAATATATTGGAACAAAGGTACCGTCTCTTCCGCCTGCCAGATGCGGAAGATCGAATCCTTCATCGTTTGTACGGGCTGCTTGGATTTCACGTTCCCGTAAGCAGAAGCAGCATTGCCGAGATTCGTCTCAAATGCGACTACATTAAAGCCCAATTCTTGATGCATATATTGAATGAGTCGCGTCTTCACCGAGTTGTACTCGGCTGCACCGTGAGAACTTTCGCCCAAGTAAACGATACGTTTATCCTTTAGCAGCGTCTTTAATGGCGCCAAGTCTTTAAATTGGTCTGCCTTGACGACTGCATTCTTTGTAACTTCAGGCTTGATAGATTTTAATGCAATAGCATTGCTCTTCATCCACTGTTTCCATTGTTGACGAGTTGCTGTGCTGGTTCGTGCTCCATCCTGATCTGCTACCTTCAAGTCATTTGTTTGTGGTGCTTGTGCGCCATTGTTCACCGTATGTTCGGTTATCACAGCTTCCTTGCTCTCAACAGCCGCTCCATAAACAGTCGTTGTATAGGATAATAACGATCCCAGTGTCATAATCGAAGCAAGGAATAAAGACAAGCCTCGCTTTTTCCAAGTTAGTAATTGTGTGTTCATCCGAACATCCCCCAAGTCATATATGTAGTGGCTTATTAATAAGCACGCGTTTATCTATTCAGCCAAGCAATCATGTAACCACCCTGCAAAAAAGAAGTAGGATATACTATACTTTCCATCTCATTTTATCTCTTTTCATCTCTTTAGATCGTCTGTGCTTCTGATCCGTCACTCTCCCACAACGACCGTTACTCTCCTACTCGATGTAATTCGAGGGCTTCACTTTATCGATATACAAAATGCCGTCATATTGATCGCGCGGTACAAACGTTTCCGGGTACATGCCCCAATAGTATCCGGTACGCTTCTGAGTCATCCACGAGTTGCCCGGCACCATCAACTGATGACGCATGTCCACAAACGTATACGGGCGATTAGCCGACTTTATTACCGCTTCGATTGAGTTTGGCTGCAATGCCGCAACATCGATTGGATTGCCCGTGTTGTCTGCTGTCTGACCACTTCCCATATACAAACCAAGTGAGTAGCTGTAAGGTCCAAATAACGTCTCATGCATCCGTTCGCCCATTGCTTTTACCGGAAGGAAAGATTGCTCTATCTTCGATTGCGCTTTGCTAATATGGGAGTTATGTCCCCACACGATCATTTTTTCTGTCGGATAAACCTCGGTAGCCAACCAAAGCAGATTGTCCGCCATCGCTTGATCCCGCCATTCAAACGCCTTTAACATCGGCGCATAATCAGCATTTTTAACCGCTATATTAGCGTTTATATTCATTTCCAAATACGTTTCTACCACTCGAATGCGATCGTCCAATGTGCGGTTCACGAGCGCAACAATATGTGGATTGTCTGGATACTGCTGAATTAATTGTTTTTCCCGTGTCGACACCTTGCTTTTTACATCTTTGTACACCTTTAATAATTCAGGCTTCGTCTGCTGATAAGCAGCCAAATCTTCAGAACCGAGCCAAGAACCCAACTTTTTATCCATCTCGATGTACCGCTTCGCTAACTCCTCATCTCCCATCCAGTCGCCGGACAAAAAAGCACCCATCGATTGCATGTCCACGCCCGTTAATTGCAGCGGCTTGTCCGTTGCTTGTGTATCTTTTAAATATTGAAATAGAGGCAGCGTCTCTTGCGCCCACCATTGCGGGAAAACAGAGCTTTTCATCATCTGTTCTGGCGTCTTGCTTTTTACGTTTCCGTATCCAGTAGCCGCATTACCCATCGGTGTTTCAAAGGCAACCACATTAAAGCCCAGCTCTTCATGCAAAAATTGAATGAGGCGTGACTTCGCCGTATTAAACTCGGCTGCCCCGTGAGAGCTCTCACCGAGGTATACGATACGCTTGTCCATTAATAACGGCTTCAGCATATCAAGGTCCGTGAAGCTGCCTTTCGCAAACTTGCCATCCTTCATCACGGCAGGCTGAATCGTATCCAGCGAATAGGCGTATGTCTTCATCCACTTCTTCCACTGCTCCATCTGAGCGGCAGATGTTGTATCCTTTAATTGAATCGTTGTGTTAGAGGCAGACTTGCTTGCTTCTCCCCCTTGAGCATATATAGATGTTCCAAATGAGAGTATGGAACCTAAAGATAGGACAGATGCGAGCGTAATCTGGATCGTGCGGCGCTTCCAATTTGTTGTGAATGTGTGCATGCTGGTCAACTTAAACATCTCCTCTGTATCGTCGTTCTTGATGTACTCATCTTAACCCGCTTCACAGCTACAAACCTTATAATACCGCTGAATTATGCCCTTTTCAGGGTTGAGTGGAGCATCTAAAAGGATGAATGGAACGCTTCTAAACGTTGAAAATGTACCCCCATTATCGTCGTTGCCATCCATAATCTGACCTCATCGATCACTGAGTTACACCTGCACACAAAGCAAAAAGGCGCTGCTCCATTTACAAGAGCACACGCCTTTTATCTTGCTTTTTTATACTGCCTATACCTTACTACCTTACTTCCCTCACGTCATTCATTCGTTCCTTCATGGCGTGTGGTGACCATTTCGTGTTAGACAGTACCAATCTTTATTTGATTACTCACCAGCAGCCAATGGTTTCTGGCCTCCCTGGTCTTTATCACTTGATAAGAACCAACCACCTACAGCGATTAATACAAGCACAACATAGAACGTAATTTTCCACGTAGTAGAATGAGCAAACGATTCTGGAATAATGGCCAACGCCGGATGAGACATCGTATATACTGCTAGCTTCACCCCAACCCAGCCTACAATTGCAAAAGCCGCAACCTCTAGGCCTGGTTTACGTTCCAGCAGCTTGACAAACATCGTTGCCGCGAACCGCATAATAACCAAACCAATAAACCCGCCAATAAAGATAACGAGGAAGTGACCACCATCCATACCGCCGATATTTGGCAGCTTTGTAGTAGGAAGTGCGACGGCAAGTGCTACAGCAGCCAAAATCGAATCAACGGCAAACGCAATATCTGCTACTTCGACTTTAATAACCGTTGTCCAGAAGCCTGCGCCTTTTACCTTCTTCGCCGCAGCATCGGCCTCAGCTTGCGCATCGCCCTGTTTCTTGAAGATTACTTTTCTGAAAATGTGGTTCAGCGACATAAATAAGAGATATAAGGCACCGATCGCCTGTACCTGCCATACATCTACTAAGTACGAGATCGCAAACAACGATCCGAAGCGGAATACAAAGGCGCCCGCGAGACCATAAAATAATGCTCTTTTCCGTTCTTTCTCTGGCAGATGCTTCACCATAATAGCCAAAACCAGCGCATTGTCTGCGGCCAGGAGACCCTCGATGGCAATTAAAACTAATAATACCCATCCGTACTCCATCAATAATGCAAAATCCATCTTGATCCCTCCATTGTTATTTTATTAATGCCCATTTTGTCTGCACATGATGAGTGGTTTGCCGCTTTTACAGGTTGTTCGCGTGCACTTACACAAAAAAGACCTTTGCCTAAATAGGCAAAGGTCTCGCTAACAACGTTACGTTGCCAATAAAGCCGGAGAAGTTCATTCTCGAATTGACGACTTTACTGTAGCAGCTACTCCCCTTTGGAGTATGTTCACACACTATGAAATTCGACTTGTCACCTTGTTGCTCTTGATGACTACGTTACAAATACGCACATACACGGCAGCAGGTTTCAAAACTTTTTATATTATTTTATTAAAAACCTAACACACGCCCAAACCAATTAAATAAATCCTCCGTAATAGGAACGAGTCCGAAACCATGCTTTCCAATGACGACAACTCCGTAGGCCCATTCGCCAATGCTCCCCACACCAAGTGCCTTCTCTGCAATGACTAATGCACCAAGCCCCCACTCTCCGATGGCAATAGCTCCAACCGCCGCTTCACCAATTGCGATAGCTCCTATAGCCAGTGGCGCGATCGCTATTGCTCCTAACGCCAGGCCATTGCTTATAGAAATGGCGCCTGCTGCCAACCACAAAGCTGCTGTAATCGCACCAATCGAAAAAAGTCCTAAGCTAATAGCGCCGATGGAGATCAACCCGATTGCTATGTCCCCGATGGCAATCAAGCCTACCGCCACTTTGGGGCGATGAAATTTCCCCTGCCGATAAGATAAGCTGCTCCGAATGCTGATGACAGGAAAGCTTGGGGAAGGCCACTGGTAATCAATTTCCCTGTCGTGTCCATTTGCATATTCAGCCGTCATCATCCGTTTGAATTGTTGATGCCATTTCATGCTAACACCCCGCTCTATTATGTTCATGTACCCTTATTGTACTTTAGCTGCATAAACTTCGTCATCAGGCCGTAACTGGACAGCAATTCCGTCCCTAGACCGATATATGCACAACTATAAAGGAGTATGACAAGCTACTGAACTATTCATCCACATGTGGATAACCGAATTTCCAACTGACACACGACTTATCCCCAGAAACATAAAAGAACAAGGGCTAGGTCTTCACACCATAACCCTTGTTCTCATGCTCTCATCCGTATAACGATAAGCAGTCGCTCTAGTACAATCAGAGCCTTAACTTCCTACTGCGAATCCCTCTCTGCTTACACGACCAGAAACTGCGCTTCCACTTCACAGTTCATGCAGCACTTGATTGGGCGCTCCCAGTCACTGAACTGTGCATCGTCCAGATTGACGATATCGGGTGCATCTTCAAATTCATCCACAAACTTATCAATGGCGAGCTCTACGTGCTCTTTGCATACTACGTACATGATGTTCCCTCTTTCTTGCCTTCTTGCTGACTGTGTATACGTATAACTCTACCCCATCAGTATGATTTGTTCAAGGGTGAAGCGTCATCCTACTACGATTCTGGCTTATCCGTAAGTGTGATGGCAACTGTCATCATCTCACCGTCACGATAGAACGCGACAGTCATAGAATCGCCAATCTTCTTGTTCTCATACAAATATTTGCGCAGCTCAAGCGTAGAGCCGATATCCGTACTGTCAAACTTCACAATTACGTCGTTAAGCTTCAGGCCCGCTGTCTCAGCAGGTCCTGTTGCTTCGAGCACGATGACACCTTGTGTCACCGAATTCGGCAGCTTCAGATCCGCCCGCTGCTCCTTCGTAATCGGTGCATAAGGATTGTTAAGATCAACCGTGTATACGCCAAGATATGGCCGCACAATCTTGCCGTTCTCCATCAACTGCTCCACAATAGATGTTACCTCGTGTGAGGGAATCGCAAATCCCAAGCCTTCTACACCCGTAGTTGAAATCTTCATCGTATTGATGCCGATGACACGTCCGCTCAGGTCCACAAGGGCACCGCCACTGTTGCCTTCATTGATGGCAGCATCGGTCTGGATGACACTTTGCTCCCAGTCATAGACGCCATCTTGATTAAGGGAGACCGGAATCACCCGGTTCGTATAGCTGATAATACCGGCAGTCAAGGAGTCGCCCAGGCCGAGTGGATTGCCGATGGCAATTACCGTCTCGCCTCGACGCAGCTTGCGGGAATCACCAAGCTCCGCTACCGCCGCAATGCCAGCGCTGTCCATCTTCAGAACGGCGATATCTGTCACTTTATCCTTGCCGACCAATTCAGCATGCTTGCGCTGTCCATTCGCCAGTACAACTTCCAATAGATCAGCGCCCTGCACAACATGATCGTTGGTCATCACGTAAGCTTTGCCATCCTCTTGCTTAAAAATGACACCCGAACCAAGGCTCGCCTCTTCAGGCTTGCTTTCCTGCTCCGTCAGATCCTTCTGCTTGTTAACGATGCTGACAACTGTTGGACTAACTTTCGCTGCGGCCTGCACGATCCGCTCATAAGGATCATTTACATATCCCCCGCTAGCTGATACAATCTGCTGGCTCGGAGTCCCCGTTCCGGTAAGCCAGCTATATAGTATAACCGCCATTAAAGCACTAATCACAGAGCTAATAACGGCCACCTTAACGGTTGATAGCTGCCGTCTGCTCCTTGCTCTGCGAAGCTTGCGCCACCCCGTGCGCGGTGCCCGTTCCTCTTCCAGCCACGCACGTTCGCGCCTGCGTGATACTTTTGGCGAATAGAAATCATCATCAAACAAGCCCATCCGCAACCAACTCCCTCTCAACCAGGGCCCTCGCCCCTCCGGTTGTTCCCAATTCGAAGCCCACATTTGGCTCTATTTCCATTTACACATGAATGCGACTGCTTCAAACGGTTAACAATATATATTAATGCATATGACAAGCTTACAATGAACATGAAATTGAACTTTAAAATGAAAAGAATAGGGTTCGCCCCACAAATGCTGAACAATTGTCATAGACAGTCTGTCTGATTCATATTCTATCACAAGATACTTAGTAGAGGGTTTGATTACGAGAAAGTATTCTCTATTATTTCATTCCATTTCCGAGAGGAGAAAGAGCATGTCACGAATATCCCCTACTTGGTCAGACATTGACCTTATTGGTAAAATTGCCGATCTCAAGCATGATAATTATCGTCTTACCTTGGCTGTCTCCACCTTGATGGATCTATTGGTTGAAAAAGGGCTGTTAACACATGATGATATCTCCCGCAAAGCAGCCGACCTAGACGCCTTTCTGCAAGTTACGGATGAAGCGCCAGCTTCTGTGCGCGCACCGTATCCCATGACGTAGGACGATCATAATACGTATCGAGAAGCTTTAATTCTGACTCTTTGTAGAAATGGCCTCGGTCCTCCATTACATTCTGCACCGTCATTTTGGCCAGATCCTGCTGGTTATGCTCGCGGCTGAGATGCGCCAGATAGACACGACGCGTATTACCAGTCATGGCGTCACAGAGCGCCTCTCCAGCCGCTTCGTTAGATAAGTGCCCCATATCACCAAGGATGCGGCGTTTAATATTCCAGGGGTAACGACCCATACGGAGCATCTCCACATCATGATTGGACTCTAACACCATCACATCGGAGTCTATAATCGCATCCCGTACCTTGTCGCTCATATAACCGAGATCGGTCGTCACGCTTAGTTTCGTATCACCCTCGTGAAACGTATAAGCTACCGGCTCAGCAGCGTCATGTGAGATGCCAACGGATTCGACACGCAAGTCACCAAAATCTTTTGCTTCGCCTGTCTGCATTACAATCCGATTTTGTTCCGCAATGGTTCCAATGTGCTTTTCTAGTGCTTCCCATGTCTTCTCATTCGCATAAACGGGAACGTTGTGCTTACGCGAAAATGCACCTAAACCCTTAATATGATCCGAATGCTCATGCGTGACTAAAATACCGTCAATAGCAGCGCCAGACAGCCCCTGTTCCTTTAAAAGCTCGTCCGTCCGCTTGCAGCTTAATCCAACATCTATCATCAAGGTAGCATCGTCATTTTGAATAACGGTTGCGTTCCCTGTAGAACCGCTCGACAACACGGTAAATCGTAAACTCATAGCTTGCTCTCCTTCTTTCCTACGGGCACATGCTCTACTGCTCCATTAATTGCATTCATATAATACGCGTCACCACTATCCAACAATACTCTCCAAGTAGGTGCTGCCACCTGCGTATCCGTATTAAACAGCTGCCCGTGATAGCCGAGCCGCACATCTCTTACGATGGCATTGGTCGGCAATATTTCTATGACCCTGCCAAGCGCTTGTGTAGCAGGAAGTATTTTCTGCTCCTGAGCGTCCTTCGAATCTTCTGGTTCCGCAAATTGCTGGCTGAAAGCTTTAATTTTCTGACTTTCGTAATACAGCTCAAGCTTCACCTCAAACAGCGGCAGCCCGTTAGCCATCTGCTGATGCAGCACGAATACACGATCATCACCAGAAAATTGATCATAATGGTACATTTCCATATGCTCAATTTCATCATCCAACCCACGGACAAGTTCCTTTTGTGAGAAAATAATTTTCGTATCTTCCTGCTGCTGCAAAGGTGTCTTGTACTTCCGAGTTGTAATCCGATACGTAAGCTCATGCAAGGATGGCGTTTCGGACGGTATGGTCGCCAACACCTGAATCTGCTTCTTGTTCATAATAAGCTGTGTTTCCGCAGACAAGGAAGTCCAGTCAAGCTCAGAATGCATCTTATCGCGCAAATCCTGCCATAACTGATAGCCTAGCACCACATTAAGCAGCAAAAACGCATAAATAAGTACACTTTTGGCACGGCTCCAATCCATCCTGAACACCTCCTTTTCTCTAAAATGGGGACAACTATCGGAAGGTCCTCCCGCGCTCCTGACCCTCCAACATCGTCCTAAGGTTCCAACAGCTCCGTCGTACCATCTGTATACTTAACTTGCCATACAGGATGTAGTCGAATTTGCTCTTCACTCATAAAAGGCTCATATACAGGGTTTACTTCTGCAACCTGTGCATATTTAGGTAATGTTTTCAGCCTGGCAAGGAGTGGATCACCTGCAATCAACTTCTTGACCTGCTTCTCGTCCGCATGAGCACCAAGCTGGATCAAGGAGCGCTCATAGTTCATAACCATTCCCTGCTGCAAAGTAACCTGCACATAGCCAAAGCGAGTATCCTTTGTGCTTATAATCGGGTACGAGCCCCAATATTGCTGGAACACGAGTCGATTGTGCGTTCCGCTTAAAGTAGGGATGCCTGGACTTCCTTGCGCCATGTTCTCCATCACCGACAAACGGAAGCGACCACTCCAACCGCCGCGCTGATTGATAAAGTTAACGGAGGTCATCACATCGCTAGTCATATCCGTTCGTTCCTCTGTCGGGGCAGTAGCATCGGAATACGTAATCCAAAGCTGATTCCGCTGCACTTGCAGTCCCCGTTTACCATCTGTATAAATTTTAGAACCATCATTTTCTTGGATGATCTTTGTCAGCGTCGGGTCAAAAAATAAACTTCGCTGCATCTGCTCCGGTGAAAACACCGTGTACGGCAGCTTAACCTCCACCATCTCGATTGGCTCCTGCGGCACATAGAACGTGCCATTTACGAGTCGATAAGGTGTCCACGAGCTTCCAAACTCTACTAGCTGTTTTACATCCTGCACAGACAAGTCTGCTCTAGTGGACTCGTAGATCCGATTATCTTCCGCCGTAAAGAAGAAGACGCGAACCTCGTTTAACTCTTCTGAGGCATACAGCCATACTTTATTTATACTTTCCGTCTGAAATGCTGCATCTTCTGAAATAGGCAGCACTTTCTGCAGCAGCTTTGCCGGTACAGGCGAATTAAAGCGCAGCTCCAAGCCTTGCTTCTTCTCTTGTATAGCGGCCCAGTCTAAATCCGCCCCTGATTTTAATTGAAAGCCGTCATAAGAACGTCCTTGCAAACGTTTCATAATAATGTTAAAGAAGATCGTCCCTGGGTCCATAATCGTATGCTTGTTGTTGCCCAGGTGAAGAATCATATGTTCTGGATAAATGAGATTATCCACTTTCTCTTCTGGTCCCAAGGGATCTGCCTTAATGTACGTGCTTCCCACTCGTTTTACGACATCAAAGTTTGGCATGCTATAAGCCAAAAGGAAGCTTTGCACCAAGCTCAGTAAGACAAGCACCGCCAGTACGATTGATTTACTCCGCTCCATCATACTTCAGCTTCACTCCCCTCAGTCTCCTCCGGCTGTGCCAATGACACGGGAGCAGACAATGGCAGTGTGAATGTTACACAGGTGCCCTCATTCCATTCCGACTCGATGCCAATCGTGCCGCCATGTGCAATTACCATTTCCCGGGCAATGGATAAACCTAGACCTGTCCCGCCCATATTCCGCGAGCGTGCTTTATCTACGCGGTAGAAGCGTTCAAATATTCGCTCTACATCTTTTTCGGGTATGCCCATGCCATTATCCTGCACAACTATGGCGACATACTTACCTTCATCTGCAATGGATGCCGACAATGTAATCGTTCCTTGTTCCGGCGTGTACTTAAACGCATTCGAGACGAGATTATCCAACACCTGATCAATTTGATCCCGATCCATCGTAACTTTAGGGATACTTGCTTCTATTTGAACGACAGATTGAATATGTTTATTTTGAAATTGGAACGAGAAGCGATCAACGACTTCCTCCAGCAATTCACATATTTCGATCGGCTGCATTCGCATTTTCGCCTGCTTCGAATCTAAACGTGACAGATGGAGCAAATCGGTCACCAACCGAATCATCCGTTCCGTCTCGTTATGAATAACACCTACAAAGCGGCCAGCTAATTGAGGCTCATCCAGAGCACCATCATCCAACGCTTCGACGTAACTTTTGATCGTCGTTAACGGTGTGCGCAGTTCGTGCGACACATTTGCTACAAATTCACGGCGCGACTGATCTAATTTCTCCTGCTCTGTCACGTCCTGAAGGACAACAATCGTACCCGTTATCCCCTCGCCTCTACGATGAATCGGCGTAAACGTAACCCGCAGAATGGAATCATGATCTGCCTCTCCCTCTTCCTCTGCATGAACTGGAAGTAGCATCCAGTTCATTTTATCTTCTACCCGCTCCCTAAGCTCCGCCTCTGCTAAGCCAAGCAAGGCCGACAATTCCTTGCCTACACATGCTGTTGGACGAATTCTGAGCATCAGACTAGCACGCTTATTCATCACGATGACACGCCCGTGCTCATCTGTAGCCAACACTCCGTCACTCATGTTCGTCAAAATGGAGGCCAGCTTCTCCTTCTCTTCCTCGTTGACACTGAGCGCCTCCTGAAGCCTGCGCGTCATATCGTTAAACGCTTCGCTTAGTTGGCCAATCTCATCATTACCGAGCACAGGCACTTGTCCCTCAAAGTTACCTTCGGCAACTCGGGTCGCCTGCTTCGTAATATCCTTGATCGGCTGCGTAATTGTATGTGCCAATATAATACCAAGCACAGCAGTAAGACCAAGGGCGATGGCCATACCCGACAGAAATATCCGATTAATATTATCGATCGTATCGTACAAGTCTTTCATGGAGGCCACAACGTAGAGTGCTCCGAGATTTTTGGCGCCGTACTGAATCGGCTGCGCTAATACCTTTTTGCGCTCATTATCTTTGCCGATAATGACTTCCTCATTGTCCCGCAGCCCTTGCAGCGCTCGGTTAACAACCGTCTCCGTATTTTTGCGGCCTACGTAATTATCGTCAGGCTGACTGGAGGTGGTTAGCACTTTACCCGTAGCGTCCAGCACTTGAATTTCGATTCCGTTCATATTCGATACACTTCTAACGATCGCATTCAAGTCTTCCCGCGAACGCTCAAAATCCGTTCCCTCGACCATATCCAGCTTCGGTCCAACTTGCATGAGCACAAAATTGGTAGTCGTTTGCAATTCCTGTGTGAAATTGTTCGTAAGTGTATGCTTCATCGTACTGACAAAATAGACCCCGATAAGCTGCATCGCAATCAAGATTAACAGTACATAAATAATGATTAGCTTCGCTTGAATCGTTCGTACGAATCGGCTGATCCACAACGTCATCACAGCCCTCCGGACTTGGGATTACGCATCATGTAGCCAAGTCCACGCCGTGTAATAATATACTCCGGCTTGCTTGGATCGTCTTCAATCTTCTCACGCAGCCGCCGTATCGTCACATCCACTGTACGCACGTCACCAAAATATTCATAGCCCCATACTGCCTGTAGCAAATGCTCTCTTGTCATAACCTTCCCGCTGCTTCGCACCAAATAATACAACAACTCAAACTCGCGATGGGTCAGATCTAGCGGCTCGCCATTCTTATAAACGATATACATATCCGTATCAATAAGTAGTTCGTGCAGGCGAATACCCTGCTTCTCTTCCGCTGCCGCCGTCGATTCTACCTTCTGTTGACGACGGAGGTGTGCTTTGACACGGGCAAGCAGTTCACGTGTGCTGAACGGTTTCGTGACATAGTCATCTGCGCCCATTTCAAGGCCCAGCACCTTGTCCAGCTCCGTATCTTTGGCCGTAAGCATAATAATCGGCATCTGCAAATGCTGTCGTACTTCACGACATACATCCATACCATCCTTTACTGGCAGCATCAAGTCTAGTAACATCAAGTCAGGCTTCTCCTGAAGCGCAAGCTCCACCGCCGCACCCCCGTCAAATGCACATACGACTTCATAGCCTTCCTTCTCCAAGTTGAACTTCAAAATATCTGCAATCGGCTGTTCATCGTCCACGACCAATATTTTGCCGTACATGAACTCCACCTCTTTTCTTATCGCTCTCTTCTAAAGCCAATACCATTTGTCTATTTTATCATACTTGTCGCTATACCCTGATAGTAAACGTTGGAGCGTGCACTGTCCACTTTATGGCGGTCGTTGTACAGAAAATAGGTAGAACCCGTGACAGAAGATACAGATAATCCACCATATGTGCAGCTCACTCACCTATTCAGACCCTATTCAGATAACTAGACAAGCTATGCACAAAAAGAAGCAAGGCAACGTTTGCCCTGCTTCCGAAATGGTTATAAATATTTAAGTGGATTCTCAATGTTATCGCCCTTATGGATCTCAAAGTGCAGATGCGTTCCAGTCGAATTCCCTGTGCTGCCCATCACACCGATCGCTTGGCCTTTTTCAACAATGTCGCCCACATTAATGTTAATCTCACTGAGATGGCCATATAACGTCTCATAGCCATTGCTATGGTTAATAATAATAGTGTTGCCGTATCCATTCTTCACACCCGCAAAAGACACTACGCCTTCATCAGAAGCCATAATGGTCCGGTCTGAAGAGACAAGATCGATCCCCTTATGCATACGTCCCCAGCGCTTGCCATAACCACTCGTTAATTGTGCGCCGCTCACGGGATAAGCAAATGTGCCCGAGCCTTCCCCACGAACTTCCTTAGTTCCACGAATAATAATTTCCGGGATCGTAGGCTCAATTACTTCCTGATTGATCCATTCTTCCTTCGTCAAGCGTCCATTATCCTTGATCAAGCGATAAGACATACGCTTTAATCCTTGCTTACCTTGACGAACTACTTTGGATTGTCCCGCTTTCATCTCCGGATCTTCTTTAATCACTTTCTGAGGCTCAGTAATTAAATACTCACTATACGCTTCAACCGTCTTAACCGTAATTAACGGCTTCGGCTCCGTTAAATCCAAGACTTGTCCGATCTGAATAAACTCTTCGCCTACACTCGGGTTATTACGGTAAATCGTCTCGATAGACACATCTTTATCACGAGCAATCGACGATACCGTATCCCCCTTTTTCACCTCATACTTGACTGGCTTAGTACTGCCCGTCGTGAGCATAGCCATCGCCTCTTCCGGCGTGAGCACCTTGTTCGGATCAACCTTCTTGTCCACGGTAGCCACACGTTCACGAAGAGTAACCGATTCAACGCGGGATACGGCTTTCATAGCGTGTGTCGAGCGAGTCGCTGACAAAGTGCGAACTTGTCCTGCCTTCTTGCCATGATCCGGATCGTACTTGGCCTTCGCTTGCGCCAAAATCTGATCAGCCGTCGTCTGGTCCTTCACATAACCAACAGCTTCTCCGTTAATCTTCAGCTCAATAGCAGCAGCATACGCTGGAATCTGGCCTTTCAACTTGGAAAGTGTCTCTGTTGTTGCTGGCTCAGCCTTATACTTCGCATCTGTAACCGTGTGAATGGCAGAAGTATCAATCTCCATAATAGCATTCGGATGTTTCGCTTGTACTTCCTCAAGACGATCCGCATACATACGCTTCAAATCATCTTGTGTAGATACAGTGCCAACTAATTCATTGCCTCTATATACGTTCAAAAACGTTATTGTATGTGCATCCACATAAGCTGTGCCACCCCATATCGCGGCGGTCATAACAGCCACTCCTGTTACCGACAGAACGATCTGCTTGCGGGATTGGCTCACCCATTGCTTCATAGTGGCGGCATTCGCCTTGTTGCGCCATGCAGACGTCAACTTCCTCCATCGGCCAGGAGATTGAGGTTTATTCAAGCCTTCATCATGAAGGTCTTTATCGAATTGTTCCATGATACTCTCCTTATAATGATCTTGCCCAATTGTCCCTTTATCTGTTGTTACATCTATAATTTCTGTACATAAGTTACCCCTAGTACAACATCGCATACGACAAAAGTTAACGTTTTGTCACCTTTTTTACTGTAACACAAGTCGAAGAAAAGATGCAACTGACGCATTCAGCTACAAAAACAAGAAAAATGGCCCCTTTATGAAAGGCAGCCATTAGCATACGGTTTAGTTTATTGTATTTTCGTATCACGGTTCTGTCTTAGGAACAGCGCCTGTCAGCAGCTGCCGCATCTCTTTATATTGATCATCATCTAAATGTTTGGCTAATATTTGTTCCACCTCGTTCATTTCGGAAGACGTTAATCCCCCCTCCATCAATGTAGATATGCGCTGCCACTCCTCCTGCGGCAGCTTTTTCATTAAGGTGGTAAATACTTTATTTTTGGCTTCCGCCGACAATT
Organism: Paenibacillus taiwanensis DSM 18679; assembly: GCF_000425125.1. Taxonomy (GTDB): domain Bacteria; phylum Bacillota; class Bacilli; order Paenibacillales; family Paenibacillaceae; genus Paenibacillus_B; species Paenibacillus_B taiwanensis. Next base: position 39,908 of record NZ_AULE01000023.1, on the reverse strand, counting down.
GATCTTTATTTTTTGTCAACGCCTCCGGTGACATCACCACTTCTTCTTGATGACCTAGCTGAGACGATTGCCCGTTTGCCTCTTCTGTAGATACTGCACCCCATACTGGAAGTGCACCGTCTGGTTGCTGCGGGGTCGCTGATTTTTGTTCATCTCCTCCACGAGATCCTGTGCTTGGCTGCGTTGTATCCCCTTGCTGGGATGCAGCAGAATCGGAATGACCCTGATTCGTACTCGTATTTACCCCGTTCGGCTTATTTTCATTACTGTCATCTACCTTAACGTCATCTTTAGCCGACTCACTAGTAGAAGAGGAAGGTGTATTCCCTGCTCCTGTTCCTACTCCTGCTTCGGCTCCCTTGCTGGAACTTGCCGTCTTTTGATGTTTTTCGCCTCCCCATAAGGAAGACCATAACGTCATTGCCGTCAAAGGTTGCCGCTGAACAGGAATATTATATTGTGAAATGGCAGACTGAATATACCGGTCTACAACAAGTGCTGTTGTGCCTATCGTCAACAAGCTTGAAATGATGCCTACAATGATCATAATTGCAGTCATCTGAAATAAGCGCAGAAACCACCGCATAATAAAGTTACCTCCTTTTGCATCTATTAAATGGATTAGTGGGCCGTTTTTTAGTAACTTAGAGTGACTTAGAGTAACTCAGAGTAACTTTGAGTATCTTTAGTGACATTACGTACTCTAATTTTCCCTATTCAAAGGTTTTTACTTCTCAGTATTTCCGGTTAAATAAAGATTCATGCAGCATATTTGCCTCCAGAACAACAAAAAGCGTTCTAACCTGAATAAACAGGCTAGAACGCTTTAAGGTTCGGGACTACAAAGAGTCCCTATGCTAGTACGTAATCCAATCGCTTAGCGATAGATAGCACGTACTTGATTGGTTTGCTCACGGTTGCGGCCGACAGAGAAGATCGACACCGGAATTCCAGTCAATTCAGATACACGCGCCACGTAGTTGCGTGTAGTTTCAGGAAGCTCATCAAGAGACTTACATTGTGTAATGTCTTCTGACCAGCCTGGCATTTCCTCATAGATCGCTTCGCACTCAGCAAGCATCTTCAGGTTAGCCGGATAGTAATCAATAACCTCATCACGGAACTTGTATGATGTACATATCTTAACCGTTTCGAGTCCCGTTAAGACGTCAAGCGAGTTCAAGGACAAGCCCGTAATGCCACTTACACGGCGAGCATGGCGAACAACCACACTATCGAACCAGCCAACACGACGTGCACGGCCTGTCGTTGTGCCATACTCATGACCTGCTTCACGAATGAAATCACCAATCTCATTGTTTAGCTCCGTCGGGAATGGGCCATCACCCACACGTGTCGTATAGGACTTCGCTACACCGATAACTTCTTCAATCTTGGAAGGGCCTACGCCTGAACCAATACATACGCCGCCCGCTGTCGGATTTGACGATGTAACGTAAGGGTAAGTTCCTTGATCGATATCAAGCATTACGCCTTGCGCGCCTTCGAAGAGCACTTTCTTGTTGTCATCGATTGCATCATTAAGTACAACCGAAGTATCCACTACATAATGACGAATGTACTCCGCATAAGCCAAGTATTCCTTCAACATCGCTTCAATATCAAGCGGTTGACCTCCGTACATTTGAATGAGTTCATTCTTCTCATTGGCAATGTGACGCAGTTTCTTTGTGAATTCTTCCTCATCAAGAAGATCAGCAATACGAATACCGATACGAGCAGCTTTATCCATATAAGCAGGACCGATACCTTTACGTGTCGTGCCGATCTTGTTCGGACCTTTACGCTCTTCCTCAAGCTCATCCTGTACCATATGATAAGGAAGAATGACATGAGCACGATCACTTATACGCAGGTTATCCGTCTTGAATCCATTCTCATGAATATACTCAATCTCTTCGATTAAAGCTTTCGGATTGATAACCATACCGTTACCGATGACACACAACTTGTTATCGTAGAAAATACCGGATGGAATCAAATGCAGCTTGTATTTCTTGTTGTCGATTAGAATTGTGTGTCCCGCGTTGTTACCACCTTGGTAACGCGCTACGACGTCAGCGCTCTCAGCGAGAAAGTCTGTAATCTTACCTTTCCCCTCGTCGCCCCATTGGGTTCCTACAACAACTACTGTAGACATAACTTATACCCCCATCGGGTGTTCAACACACCAATATTGGCCGCCCTCCGGGTGAAAGGCAGCACTCCAAGTTTATCAGCCTTAACTAGCAAAGTCAATCAAATGGCGAACAATAAATAAGGCCCCATATGGAATGTTCGGGATCATGTTCAAGGTTTAGCCACTTTCCTGTAATTAGAAGCTTTGTATAAGCTTTTTGTAAACGTAACCTCGTGTCCCACCGATTTGCTTTAATCAGAAACGATCTCAAAAATGCGGCTAAAACGTAGAGCAGCAGCGTGTATCCCTTGATTTGTCCAATTATGGACCTTCATGTGGGGCACGCTGCTTGTGCTCTTTAAGGCTATTATCCCGCATGCGGGTCTGCATGATTCCGTTCGTAGCTGACGAATTTATTGAAATTTTTGAGAAAGACAAGTTCAACTGTACCTACAGGCCCATTACGCTGCTTAGCGATAATAATCTCGATAATGTTCTTCTTCTCCGACTCTTTGTCATAATAATCATCGCGGTACAGGAAGGCAACAATATCCGCATCTTGCTCAATCGACCCAGATTCACGAAGGTCAGACATCATCGGTCTTTTATCTTGACGCTGTTCTACCCCACGGCTTAGCTGTGACAACGCAATAACCGGAACTTCCAGCTCACGCGCAATCTGCTTTAAGGTACGCGATATTTCGGATACTTCCTGTTGCCGGTTCTCGCCGGCCTTGCCGCGTCCATGAATAAGCTGCAAATAATCGATCAAAATCATACCAAGCCCGCGTTCCTTCTTCAGACGGCGGCATTTCGCTCGAATATCCGCTACAGTAACCCCTGGTGTATCATCAATGTAGATTTGGGCTTCCGATAATGAAGCAATCGACATCGTCAGCTTCTCCCAATCGTCGTCCTCCAAATGACCCGTACGCAGACGGGTAGCATCGACGTTTGATTCTGCACATATCATCCGCTGAACGAGTTGTGCTGCTGACATCTCCAAACTGAAGATGGCAACCGTTTCTTTGGCTCGAACTCCTACGTTCTGGGCAATGTTGAGGGCGAAAGCCGTCTTGCCGACAGAAGGGCGCGCCGCAACGATAATTAAGTCACTGCGTTGGAAGCCTGCCGTCATCTTATCTAAATCCGTGAAGCCTGACGGTATGCCTGTCGTTCCACCCTTATTCTCATGCAAGTTCTCAACCTTCTCAAAAACTTCCATCAAGACGTCTTTAATCGCAATAAAACCGCTGGAAGAACGGCGATTTGATATTTCAAGGATACGACGCTCCGCGTCACTCAGCAGTGCACCTACGTCATCGTCTCCGGCATATCCTTCGCTGACGATCTGTGTAGCCGTGTTGATCAAACGCCTAATCATTGATTTCTCTTCAATAATTTGGGCGTAGTAGTCCACGTTAGCCGCAGTCGGGACTGAATTAGCAAGCTTGGCCAAATAAGACACGCCGCCAACGTCATCCAGCTGTTTCTTTACCTGCAGCTTCGCCGTCAGCGTAATCATGTCAATCGGTTGGCCTTCTTCACCAAGCTCGATCATCGCTTCATATATAAACTGATGAGCGGGCAGGTAGAAATCTACCGCTTGCACCCGCTCCATCGCTGTAATTAATGCCTCAGATTGCAACAATATCGCGCCGAGTACAGCAGCCTCAGCATCGGTACTCTGCGGGGGAACACGATCGACAAACATGTCGTTCATCTTATTCCTCCGTTACATGGACCTTAACCGTCGCACGAACCTCTGGATGAAGCTTAATGCTTACATTCGTATACCCGAGCGAACGGATAGGCTCTTGCAGCTCAATCTTGCGCTTATCAAGCTTCAAATTGACTTTAGCCAGTGCCTCTGCAATTTGTTTAGTCGTAACCGCTCCAAACAATCGTCCACCTTCGCCTGCTTTGGTCTTCACTTCGATTGTCGTTTCACCTAACGTTGCAGCTAACGCTTCTGCATCTGCTTTCTCTTGCTCTTTACGCTTCAATTCAGCTTTATCTTGCTGTTCGAGCGTTTTCAGATTGCCGTCGGTCGCTGGACGCGCCAAGTTGCGTGGAAATAAAAAGTTGGAAGCGTACCCTTCAGAAACTTCTTTTATTTGTCCTTTTTTACCTTGTCCTTTGACATCTTGCAGCAAGATGACTTTCATTCGAACAACCCCTCTTCTGCATCAATTTCTGCGAGCACCTGCTTAAGCTTAGCTTCGGCCTCTTTCAGCGTGCTGGTTAACTGTGCGGCCGCATTTGTTAAATGCCCGCCTCCGCCCAATCGCTCCATAACCAATTGAACATTCATCTGGCCGAGCGAACGCGCACTAATACCAATAAAACCATCTGGCCGTTCACTAATGACAAATGAAGCAAGTACGCCCGTCATATTTAACAGCGTATCAGCAACCTGAGCGATGAGCAACTGTGAAAATTTGCGCTCCGGCTCTGTGACTGCAATCGCTATGTGCTCATAAACCATTTCCGTATGGCGAATAACTTCTGCTTTCTGAACATATTCACTCAAGTCTTCTTTAAGCATCTTCTGAATTAACGAGGTATCCGCTCCATGACGTCGCAAGAAGCTGGCCGCATCAAACGTTCGCGAGCCTGTTCGCAACGTAAAATGCTTCGTATCCACTGTCATGCCTGCAAGCAAGCAAGTTGCTTCAAGCACACTTAAACTTAACTTGTTGTGAATGTATTGCAGCAGCTCCGTCACGAGTTCGCAGGCAGACGACGCATATGGCTCCAAATAAATTAGTACCGCATCTGAAATGAATTCCTCGCCCCTACGATGGTGATCGATTAATACGATCCGATTGGTCGTTTGTAAAAGACGAGGCTCTTCAACCATAGATGCTTTATGGGTATCTACTACGACTACAAGGCTGTCTTCACTTGACATTTCAAGCGCCTCGTTATGTGAAATAAATCGGGACCATAACAATTCATCCTTCTTTAACATCGCCACTAAGCGGTCAATAGATGGATTGCTCTCTTCAAGCACAATGTACGCCTCTACACCTAGCATACGACATGCGTTAAGTACGCCAATGGCAGCTCCAATCGCATCCGTATCCGGTATACGATGCCCCATAATGATGACACAATCGCTTTGCTGAATAAAATCACGGAGTGCATGGGCGATTACACGGGCTCGCACACGTGTACGCTTCTCAACAGCATTGGACTTACCCCCGTAGAACGACAACCGTTGACCGACACGGACGGCTACTTGATCACCGCCGCGCCCAAGTGCAATGTCCAAACTCGATTGCGCCAGCTGTCCAAGCTCCATAATCGTTTCAGCACCAGCAGCAAAGCCCATGCTTAGCGTGACTGGCAGCTTATTGTCAACCTTCATCTCTCGGACTTCGTCGAGAATAACAAATCGGGTCTGTTCCAGCAGCTTTAACGTCTGCATATCCATCACCATAAACTGCCGTTCAGATGATAAGCGTTTCATTAACACGCCGTTCTCAGCCGCCCACTCGGTTAAATGACCCGTCACACGGGACAACAGGGCCGAACGCTGCTGATCGTCAAGTCCCTGAGTGGATTCCTCTAGGTTATCAAGCACAACGATACCAACAGCCATCCGCTCTTCATCATAACGCTTTCGCAACGCTGCGATCTCCGAAATATCGGTAAAATAGATTAAACGTTCATCCGATATAATTTGTGCTTGAATCATCCGTTCGTCCAGTTCAAGTTCTATTATGCCGTCCTTTTCCTTGCCCGTAAGCAACTGAGGGAAGAGGTCATTGACCTTCTCCCCAATTAGGCTGTCCTTGTCGACCATCCCGCTCACATATCGGTTGGTCCATTCGACGATGTTCTGTTCATTGTATAACAAAATCCCATAAGGCAGTTCTATAATCGCGTCATCTGTCGCATGCTTGATCCGATGCCCAAGCGTAGCTAAATAGGCTTCCACCTCGTCACGGAAATTACGCTCGGCCATCAAGCTCGTCACAAACAGCGCAATGAGTCCGACCATAGCTAAAATGCCTAATATTAAGTTGTAAAAAGCTACAACAACTGTAAGCACAAGCATAAATACAAGCGCCCAGCTTGTATTTCTTGCATACCATCGCTGGAACCACAATTTTGGCATATCTGCTCACCCTATTGTTTTGGTTTAAATACCATTTTTCGCAGTGGAAATGCCAGATCGAAAAGCCCCACATAACGTACAAGCACATGCAGAAATGGCACAAAAAGCATCACAATTGTCAATATTACCGGAATTGTCTTGTTCCATCCTTTAGCATCGCTTAAGAAGAACAGGAAAGAGATGCCTTGCACAATAAACGCAAGCTGCAACAATGGCAATAAATTCAATAGAATGATATTGATAAAGCTGCCTGTGTTCTTCGTTAAAACTAATTCCAGAATAAGAGTGACCAAGTAGTATAACAGAAATGATTTCGGAAGCATCCAATGCTTAATCGATTTCATCTTGTTCACTTCAACGCCTTGAGCTGTCAACAATCTCCGACTGATAGCATATGTAATCGTCCCCATATACAACGCACTCATAATTAACATAACTGGTATCATAGAACTAATTGTTCTTATAAACGTATCTGTCATATCCGCCGTCCACTCAGACGAAATAACAGCTGTGTCTTTAAGTGTCTGCAAGCTTGCATTCATTTGTGACGTTAGAAAGTCATTCAAATTAAACTTCATCACAAGTGTTGCAACCGCGAGCAGCACTAAAGATTCCACGAGAAATGTTAATGTTCCTGCGCTAAATACGTTCCAACCTGGCCTTTTACGTTTGAACATGTAGCCCATAACGATAGCAGGAATAATAAAGTAGAACGATGTCAGCACCACAATCGATCCGAGCTGGCCAAATAACAAAAAGGCGATAACTAGCAGCGGCGCCACATGCATAACAAAAGCTCTCACAGAGAGCGTCGTAAACAAAATAACGAATGGAACCGCAATGAAGCTCATCGTCAATATTTGTACCTGGTTGCCGATTGAAAGCAGCAGCATAAGCGCAGCAACCGCCCATGCCAATGATGCCCAACGTTTATTCAATATGTTCACCTCTTGCGTAAATGTTCATCCAGCGCTGAAAAATAAGAATCTGCGTCCTCAAGCTGGTGTTCTTCCGAACTTGCATTATTCTTCATTATAACATAATTAGTGCGTGTCTATAGCCTTCATCACGTACTGCTCGCAATATTCAATGATTTGGCTTCGTCTCACAATTCCGATAAAACGGTTCCGATCGTCAACTACAGGGACAAAGTTCTGTACTTTGGCCAGATTGATCAGATCTTCCATGTTGGAATCAATCCTTACGGATTGAATTCTCATATTTAATTGTACATCCTTTAACGTAAACTTAGCTGCATTTTCAAATGAGATCTCACCGTTAGAGTTCTTCATATGCCAGAGCAAATCGCCTTCTGTGACCGTACCTACGTATTCCCCTTGATCATTAATGATCGGCACTGCCGTATAACGATGATACTCCATACGCTCAAGTGTTTGCCGCAGTGTAGCTTGATCGCTTACGCAAACAACTTCAACTTTAGGCAGTAAGAAAAAAGCAATGTTCATTCCTTCGTTCTCCTCCTCAATTCATAAGCCGAACCTATTTTACTTTTCCCTACCCTTAAATTAACACATTTTGAGGTTTAAAAACAAAAGTCAGCCGCAATAGCTGCGACTGACCTGTAAACTTAGTCCTTATTCTTCTTTCATCTTGCGTGGTATCATCAACTGGGTTGACTCTGTCTTTGGGTCCATCCAATTCGTAATTAAACTTTTAATGTAGGTTAGATCTTCTTCATTCGGAAGATAGTACCACAAGCCATCAATACGCTTGCCTTCTCCATGCAGCATATAACTATTAATAGTCGGCGCCCCGTCCATTTGGAACATCTGCTTCGCCAGATCGATCATATAACGTGGTCTCATATCTGTCGTAAAGTTTTTGCCCATAATGTCCATTAGGCTTGGAATTTTCGTAATCTGATCCATCTCGATAGCCCGATCCATGATCGCCTTCAAGAAAATACGATGGCGCTCCGTTCGATTCATGTCTGAATCCTCTCGATAACGTACAAAGTAAAGTGCTTCTTGACCATTGTAGATAGGCTTATTTGCTTCTATACGGAATTTCTCATGCTCCGCTGCCTTATTAACGATATCCTCTTTAATCGGCAGCTTCACGCCGCCCACAGCATCAACTACGTCTTTTAGTCCTTCAAAGTTAATCGTTGCATAATGGTTAATTTCATGGTCTAGCAAATTTCCAACCGTATCCATACTCATTTTCGGACCGCCAATTTCCTTATTAGCACTTCCGAAAGCATAGGCATGGTTGATCTTGTCTGACGACCCGTGTCCTATAATCTCAGTATACGTATCACGTGGTATAGAGACTAACAATACTTTGTTGTCCTTCGGACGCACAACCGAGAAAATAATCGTATCGGAACGTCCAATTTCATGATCCCGCTGATCGACACCAAGAAGAAGAGCAGAAAATGGCTCTGTTATTTCTCGAGTTATTTCAGGCTTCCCTTTAATTGGCTTATAAGAATCTGACAACTTATCTTCTACTGATCCGGATAAAAATACATCAAATGCAAAGATAGCTAGTTGCTTCCGGAAAATAAAACCGCTTAGTCCAACGAGAAGTACGACACCTAATATAATCCACCATTTTCTTGCCGTATTTTTACCTTTTTTCTTTTTTCGCTTTTCCATTTTTTCCACTTGTTCCACTTCTTCCCCTGAGATTATTGAATCCATCCCGTTACTATCCCAATTGACTTCAGCTCGATTTATAATTCTTTCGCACACCGAGTGATCTGAGTCGATCACAACTGTTTATTTCATTCGATGTGTACGCTTGAGCCTTTTCGGTTGATTAAATAAATCAATAAATAATTGAAAGTTAGAATTGACCTCAACAATAAATACATCGTGTTCGTGCAAGCCCCGTTTATATAACTCCATCCGCAACCACGATGCATCCTTGCCGATACGATACAGCTCCTGCTCCAAAATGGATCCGTCCATCAGCACGATGACTGGCTCGTGCTCGACTAGTAGCTCCTTATGGAAATGCCTTAACGTTATCGGCTGATGTTCCCTTTTTAACAGCACATTAATTTCACCACTTGGTTCCATAATGGCAAACTCCACGTCAGCCAAGTGAAAAGCATTACGATTGCGTAACTGCGTCATCATTTCATCAATCGTCAGACGTTCTTTACGCATGTTTTGTTCCAGAATACGACCATTCTGGATTAATACTGTCCCGCTGCTGTGCACCATGTCACGAAACCGCTTGTTCTTTAGCTGTAGCCATTCGATGCCAAGCAACGTGAATACCCATACCAATAAAGATAAAACCCCTAGAACCCATTGGCCATCCGTGTTTAAAGAAATATATACGACCAGACCGCCAATTGTTAATCCCGTCATATACTCGAATAAGGACAACTGCGATACCTGCCGCTTGCCAAGCAGTTTTGTCATTATAAATAACACGGCCATCGCCAACCAAGTTCGTCCTGCAACCGCGAGCCACTCCTCCAACATGGTGCATCCTCCTCCATTAACGTGTAGGATGAGCATGCCCGCCGCATTTTATCTGTCTGAGCGGTATTGTAAAGAATGACTATTGAGGTGCGTATACAGCACATTCATTTTGCATAGATATGTGCACATATGACATTTCATACATGCATGTACTAGCAGAACAATATGTCTATTTTACTAGGTAGACAGCAAAAAATAAAATACCAAATTGTCTCCACATTAATATTTTCAGAAAATGGAATGAAAAATTGAAATAAACTGACAAATTTATCCTTAATTAAAGACAAATATAACAACTTTATGGCTTTATTAACCAGATGTATATTTAAAATTTAACTACAAATAAAATAAATGGGTAATTGGAGTGGTTACTTGTTATAGCGGGCAATATAACACAAAGAGACTGCCTTCTGTCATACGAGATGACGAGAAAACAGTCTCTTGTGTAGGAGTAAAAACTACTCCGTAGTGTATGGCAACAACGCTACTTGACGGGAACGCTTGATTGCGATTGTCAACGCACGTTGGTACTTTGCACTTGTACCTGTTACACGACGTGGCAAGATTTTGCCGCGCTCGCTGATGAATTTCTTCAACAGGTCGATATCTTTATAATCGATGTGTTTGATCTTGTTAGCAGTAAAGAAGCACACTTTACGGCGCTTGTTACGGCCACGACGTCCGCCGAATTTACGTTCGCCGCGTTCGCCGCCATCATTTTGCTTAAAGCTCATTCTGTCCAACTCCTTTTCTTAAAATTCCGCTCCAGATGCTTAACAGCATCTTAGAATGGCAAATCATCATCCGATATGTCGATCGGTTTGCCGTCGTCGGAGAATGGATCCGCTGATGGACCGCGATTATAGCTGGAATTGTTACCGCTGCGTGGCTGGGAGTATTGCTGTTGCTGTTGGTTAGGCGCTGGTGCGCTATAACCTCCACCCATATCATCACTGCGAGAACCACCGCTATCGCGATTGGATTCCAAGAAACGTACATTATCAGCAATAACTTCCGTTACGTATACACGTTTACCTTCGTTATTCTCATAATTACGTACTTGAATGCGTCCTTCTACCGCGGTTAGCCGACCTTTACGCAAATAATTTGCACACGTCTCTGCTAACTGCCGCCAAGTGACGACAGGAATAAAGTCCGCTTCACGTTCGCCGCCTTGACTAGAAAACGGTCGATCTACTGCAATGGTAAATTGCGTTACCGCAACACCCGCAGGCGTGTAGCGTAATTCAGGGTCTCTTGTCAGACGACCAATCAAAATGACGCGATTTAACATCGTATCCCTCCTTCAACAGCTTGTTTACGAATCAGGCAAGATTCATGGTTGGCATTAAGCCACATCGTTTACGACGAGATGACGGATAACATCGTCAGAAATCTTCAACTGACGATCCAATTCCGCTACAACTGCAGGTTCTGCTGTGAAGTTAACCAACACATAGACACCATCACGGAATTTCTTGATCTCGTACGCAAGACGGCGTTTACCCATTACATCGTGCTTCGTAATTTCACCGCCGTTAGAGATGACGCCCTGGAATTTTTCGACAGCAGCTTGTACAGCTTCTTGCTCGATGTCCGGACGAATGATGTACATCAATTCGTACTTGCGCATATATTTCACCTCCTTATGGACTTTGGCCCCTGGACTTGCGCCAGGAACAAGGAGTACGAGTCAGTTAAACTCGCACTAAATTAATATAACAAAAACGGGCGATTAACGCAACTGGAAGCTCGTTTCCATGACTACCGTTTCTCAGCTGATCTGCTTTATGCAAGTGAACTGTAATTCCCTAATTATAACCGTTCTAACCATTGTAAAATTACATTTCCACTTATCGAATTTCTTGTTCAGTCGCATAATACGGAGTGCCTCAACAATAATGATGAATGGAGGAAGTACAATGGGTGAACGTACCGAATATAATCCAGGCGATCGAGCTCCTAACGATGGCATCTACATGGAGGTTGGCGAAGCAAGCTTTCATACGGAGATTCAAAATCCGAAGCAAATCAAGTTAGCCAAAGGTGAGAAGTTTCCGGATACTACAAATAAGGATCGCAAGTGGAAAAAGAAGTCCCATGCCTTGGTTCATTAATTTTTTGTAAATGATGATGTATATTAATTCGAATGGTGGTCATAATAATTACTGACGGTGCGAAGCGAGGTGTGGTTCCATTGAACAATGGAGCAGTTGAACCAGAGCAGGCTTGTCTTATACAACAATGAAGAGAAGCGAGGGGTTGTGCTAAAGACTATTAAGTCCTAAACACAAAGCAAGTGTGGCTAAATACCATGCATGTTCCAAGCAATCAGAACTGAAGTATTCGAATTAGTCCAAATAAAGCACCGTCACCAGGAAGAGACCTTATGCAAATAAGGTCTCTTCATTTATGATCATTTTAACTTTGGTCTCGATAAAAGTCGGATCAATTGTGCTCCCACTCCTAGAAATAGCAAACTACCCGCTACAGCCAAATTCCACTCACCATCTACTGCACAAATAATGGTGAACTGATAACTAATCAAGGTCGCCACCGCAGTTACGGCGATCTGTACAGCCCTCTTATGCGTCTCCTTATTATTTAACAGTTCTTTAAACACCGGCATCGATAATAAGAGTGACAGCAACAAGCACGAAGCAGCCGGATAAATCAGTACATGAGCTATCCATCCATCACCAACCGTATTAGACACAAACGCGAGCAGCAGCCCTGCAATTAGAAAATAAACGTTAGCCATCATTGTAATCCTCCCGACATGCATAACATATAGGTCAGCCCATAATTATGAATATGCACGGGAAGGAGCAGCGGTTACGAGTGGTACAAGCCGGTTGCAGTGACTAATACCGTCAAAATAACATTTAATTTTTGTTCCGCATTCATATCTGGTATTGTAATCGTTTACGCAAGTTTATAAATAGGATATAATTACCATACGGTAGAAGGCTTATAAGGGCGGTTAGCTAGCCTCTCGGAAGGGAGGTGATGCGCGTGACAGTATACGAAGCATTAACGTTGATGTTAACATTCGGAACGTTAATCATTGCGATTCTGTCGTTCAAACGCAAATAGACCGCCCCCGGCAAAGGATCGGTCTATTTCTTCAGCCGAATGTTTGCAGCCGACCGCTCTTTAAGCGGCTACTGCAGGAGTCGTGTTTCCAGCACGGCTCCTCTTCTATTTATATCTTATCATACGTGAAATTATACGTCTATTTGATTTAGTATACGTCATTATGCTTGTAGTGACGTTCGTACATTCGTACATGTATTAAGAGGTCAACGGTGATTACCATTAACTTAAATACATGAACCTAAATAATGCAAAAATACCCCAAAACGCATATATAAACGTCAGGAGTATCGTAAATACTTATATAGTCATTATCAAGCTGTATCTCGAACAGCTTTCGTGTCGCACTACATCCAATTAACAGGAATACTGCGCGTAACTTAATGGTGGCGGAAAGGGTGGGATTCGAACCCACGCACGCCTCGCGACGCCTAGTTGATTTCGAGTCAACCCCCTTGGGCCTCTTGGGTACCTTTCCACAGCATAAGTGATTGTATCATATGAACAGGCAGGATGCAATAGCCTAGTCACTTATTATGGAAAATAACCGGCATTTTCTTTATCCGCCTCCAAATATTTAAACAGATAAATAATCATTACTGCATCCTGTCCGCTTATGTATGAATATTACATTTATTAAATAAGATTAGTATCGTCTTTCATAGACTCACGAGGCGCTGCTTGGAGCACCTTTTTCATGCTTTTTTCAAACTTAGCTCGGGGAATCATCACACTATGCTTGCAGCCCACACATTTAATTCGAATGTCCATTCCCATACGGATAATTTCCATTTCATTCGTCCCGCATGGATGAGGCTTCTTCATTTGAACAATATCACCAAGCCCAAACTCTTTACGCTCCATAGTTGATTCCTCCCTGATCTTGTCTATGTAATGTCACGACACGTGGATATGGAATTTCAATTCCGTGCTCATCCAGTGCCTTTTTAAGCTCCTTATTAATATGACGAGCAACAGAAGCTTGAGTTGATGGCCGGCATTCCGTAATAATTCGGATCACTATCTCTGAGGCGCCGAGCTGCTGCACACCTAGAACTTGCGGTACGTTTACGACGTTGTCATCACGTTCAGGCATATCCGCCAATGTATTTTTCATGACTTCCGTTGCTTTCTCTATATTTTCCTCGTAAGCAATCGAAATATCAACTACCGCTATCGAATTATTTAAAGAGAAATTAGTCACATCGGTAATATTTCCATTTGGAATAATAAATACCTCGCCTGTCCAACTGTGAATACGAGTCGATCGCAATCCAATCATCTCAACCGTACCTTGGAACTGACCTACTTTAATGACGTCGCCAACAGCAAACTGATCTTCAAAAATGATAAAAAATCCTGTCATAACATCTTTGACAAGGCTTTGTGCGCCAAAACCAATCGCAAGGCCGATGACCCCCGCCCCTGCCAATAGAGGAGCCAAATTAATATGGAACACAGATAAAATAAACATAATCATTATAAAGTTCATGGCTAGCGATGTTACATTTTTGAGCAGCTTGCCCACGGTAACCAACCGTCGCGGGTTAACGGTTACGCGGCTCTGCTCCTTCGCCGACATCGCATGGTTAATCATACGATGCACAACTTTGATTGCAATACGTGTTAGCAACACAATAAGCAATATCTTCACTGTATTGATAAGCAACACTTCCCATGTCGCACTGTCCGTTAACCAGTTAAATGTTGTGTCCTTCCATTTTTCAAATACATTTAAGGTTTGTTTAATACTTTCCTCAGTCTCTCCTGGTGCTGCTTGTAAATAAGATCTCATTCTTCTATTCCCCCATCTTCAGGCCATACGCAAACATACTCTTCTCCCGCCGATTCAAATATGCCTCGTATGACCACACTTTCTGTCGTTATCAGTTTTGTAACATCCGCTAGTATTGCAGCTGGAAAACGTATAGATAATGCACATCCTGCTGTGATCTGCTTAGGTGTCGGAAAAGTATCCACGTCCATGTCCATAAACTCCATAAGCATTTCTGCACGTAATGCCTGCTGTGTCGAATCAAATGCCATCACAAGCCACTCTTTAGCTGACACTTTAGCTTCCTCCTCCCACTGCTGCAAGATTTGTAGAGTTAATCCTTTTCCAGCAATGAAATCACGTGATTTCATGTCAACTACAAGTATAAAACATGCCTCTCATCCATATACTAAATACTACCATTCATAGAAACGGAGGCTCCTACCCATGAATTTTCCCTTATTTCGTCCACTATCTAATCCAGATCCTGTTGCCGCTAAAATTGCACATGACAAGCCAAACGCACAGCAATCCATCGTGCAAGCGTGCACCGATCATCTTCGCCTTCGTGCCCATCATCAACCTGTAACTGTCATATGTATAGGCACCGATCGTTCTACGGGTGATTGCTTAGGTCCATTAGTAGGCAGTCGACTGATGAAATATAGCAGCAATCAATACGCAACACTAGGTACACTTTCCCATCCCGTTCATGCAATGAATCTTCAAGATACACTTGATCAGTTACATCTTGAACATCCGAATAGCTTTATTATTGCTATTGACGCATGTCTTGGCCAAAGCAGCAGCGTAGGCCACATTCAAGTCCAATCCGGACCTGTTCGCCCTGGCGCCGGTGTAAATAAACAATTGCCTCCGGTCGGTGACATGCACATTACTGGCATCGTCAACATCGGAGGCTTCATGGAGTACTTTGTACTACAAAATACACGACTTCATCTTGTTATGAGTATGGCAGAAATGATTGCTGACTCTCTACACTACTCCCTGCTGCGCGCTCATCCATCAGCATCGCATTAGGATTAGGGTTAAATGCTCTGTTTAGTTACTGCTTATCTCAGTTGACGACTAGCTGCAACTTCAACCGCCTGTTTCTCTTCTGGTGATAAGGCATAAGCGGATTGGCCTTTTTCAAGAGGTTTGGCATAAACATACGTATGCTCGCGGCCATGAATACCCGTAAATACAAGACCATCTCGCTCATCATCAATAAGCGCAATCGAAAAGCTGAGATCATTTCCATGTTCTCCAAATGCATTGTATCGATGGATTGCAACGTGCCCTGTATGCTTGCGAAGCTTAGCCTGCAACATTTGGAGCTTTTCTGAATGTTCTTCTGTACGTGTTTGCATGCTCTCCATATCGAGATGTATTTGCGTTAATACGGATTCCAAATCATTTACGTCTTTGCCGTTCATGACACCTTCATAACTGCGGCGCAGCTTCTTCAGCCTAGATCCTTGAACCATAACCATAATAAATAAAATGATGCATAGCACTGCCGTTGCCAATACCATCACCGGCAATCCCTGATTTAACGTTTCATTCATTAATGTTCGCTCTCCTGCCTTATCGAGTGTTCTGTTATATTCTGTATTGCAGCTATCACCGTATCGATCTCGTCATCGGTCGTATTCCAACCTAGACTGACACGTACGGCACCAGTTGCGATGGTCCCTGCTGCTTGATGTGCTAGCGGCGTACAGTGATATCCCGCCCTAACAGCAACCCCATACTCCCGATCCAATCGAAAGGCAAATTCGGCGCTATCCATAGTCGATGAAATAAATGATACTATGCCTGTACGTGGCTCACCTAGCTGCGGTCCTAAAACATGTAATGTATCAATGGATTGAAGGCCTGCCATTAATCGCTGCGCCAGTGCCCATTCTTTATTATAAAGTTTCTCAACTGTTTCATGCAGCACGGTGTTTACACCTGCCTCTAACCCTGCAATTCCCATCGTATTTGGTGTTCCCGCTTCATATCGATCAGGTCTAGTTGTAGGCTGTAGCGGTTCTTCAGAATGACTGCCTGTACCCCCTTGAATGATAGGCTGTACGTCCAGTTCAGGATCGATATACAATCCCCCTGTTCCTGTTGGCCCAAGCAGCCCTTTGTGTCCTGGGAAAGCCAGCATATCAATTCCCATCTTACGAACGTCAATAGGGAGCAGTCCAGCAGATTGTGCGCCATCAACAAGCAATTTGGCACCTTTCTTATGTGCAATCATCGCTATCTCCTCAATGGGTAATATGGAGCCCAGCAAATTGGAGCTATGATTACATACGACCAATCTGGTTTGCTTCGTCACCGCTGCTTGTAATTGGTCCAAATTCAAGTTACCATACGCATCTGTATCCACATAAGTAACACGAACATTACGATGAATGTTCAACCATTCGAGCGGCCGACGTACCGAATTGTGCTCAACAGCTGTAGCTACTACATGATCTCCCTCTCTTACATAACCATGAATAGCCATGTTTAAAGCCATCGTTGCATTAAGTGTAAATGCGATGTCAGTTGGATTTGCTACTCCAAACAACTTGGCTAACGCCATTCGTGCTCGCATGAGACGTTTTCCGGCTTGTACGGCCATCTGGTGGCCTCCCCGGCCTGGATTAGCACCTTCCTCCAGCATCGCTTTAACGATTGCTTCCTGAACAGCAGCAGGCTTCGGCCAAGAAGTAGCCGCGTGGTCCATATATATAACGGAACGTTGCTGCCCCATTGCGATACTTCCCCCTTATGACGTTATGCTTATGATTAACGTTTACGAATGATGGACGTTTCATGACTCTACATTCAAAATTGAACATTTTGCGGGTCAGAATAGAAATGTGGTCGTCATGCTTTGACTATTTTAATTATTTTGACTATATATTAACTTACAGGGTATACATACGTGGTTAAAACAATGTAATAAAATTACGTTTTATTGTGTACATTAAGCACTTAATTTTACATAGTACAGTACAGGACTCTTTCAATATTTCACCTATAATATTCCATTATTTAAAACAAGAAAAAGATTAGCATTCTTAGTTTAATCCTTCTCACAACGGATGACAACCAAGCTTGCTAATCTTTTATTAGAGTGCTCTTCAAGCTTTTATACATTAGGTTATTTAGCTACCGATTGAAGCAGTTCTAACAAACGCTCCAAATCCTGCTGACTGAAATAAGAAATTTCGATTTTACCTTTGTTTTTGCTGGATTTAATTTTAACCGTTGTACGGAATTGTTCCCGTAACGATTCCTCTAGCTGATCCAAATAAGGATCTTTGCTAATCGATTTCTTCTTCTCTCCTGCTTTGCCTTTTCGGTGCAGCAATTGAATTGCTTCTTCTAACTGCCGGACACTCCACTCTTGCTCTATGGTTGATTTTGCCAACTGTTTTACGATTACCGTATCTTTCACTCCAACAATAGCTCTAGCATGTCCCATCGATAGTGTTCCACGTGAAACATAATCTTTTACTTCATCTGGAAGCTGCAACAATCTTAAAAAGTTCGCAATGTGTGATCGTGACTTACCTACTTTTACAGATAATTCCTCTTGCGTCATCGACAACTGATCCATTAAATTCTGATATGCCTGTGCAAGCTCAATCGCATTCAGGTTCTCTCGCTGCAAATTTTCAATAAGAGCAATTTCCATTGCTTGCTCATCTGAAAAGTTACGAACAACAGCAGGGATATGCTCCAAGCCAAGCAATTGAGAGGCACGAAATCTTCGTTCGCCCGCTATAATTTCATGACCTTTTAACACACTACGTACAATAATGGGCTGTATAACGCCATGTTGTTTAATGGATTCAGCTAATTCTTGAATAGATGTATCGTCAAAATGTTTGCGCGGTTGATATGGATTAGGCCTTATTTGTTTGAGCGGAATTTCAATGACCTTATCATCATCTTGAACAGCTAGCGATGGAATAAGTGCATCTAGTCCACGCCCTAAACGTTTACTCATATGAAACCACTTCCTTCGCAAGTTCCAGGTACACCTCTGCACCTTTCGATTTGGGATCGTAAGTCATAATCGATTGACCGTGCGACGGTGCTTCACTCAACCGAATATTCCGCGGAATAATGGTTTGATACACCTTTTGTTGAAAGTATTTCTTCACTTCTTCGATCACCTGTATACCCAAATTCGTACGGGCATCCAACATCGTTAGTAATACACCCTCAATTTGCAAAGCAGTATTTAGATGCTTCTGCACCAACCGAACTGTATTTAGCAGCTGACTCAACCCTTCGAGCGCGTAATATTCACATTGAATGGGAATAATGACCGAATGAGCAGCCGTTAACGAGTTAATCGTCAAAATACCTAACGATGGCGGGCAATCAATCAATATATAGTCATACTGATGCGCAACAAGCTGAAGGGACTTCTTTAACCTAACTTCACGTGATATCGTTGGCACCAACTCAATCTCAGCACCTGCCAATTGAATGGTGGCCGGAATGATATGAAGATTTTCGATATCGGTTTTCTTAATGGCTTCTTGTGGATGAATATCATTAATGATGACATCATAAATACAATTTGTCACATCAGCTTTGTTTACACCAACGCCACTTGTTGTATTTCCTTGAGGATCGATATCCACAAGCAGTACTCGTTTACCAACTAATGCTAAGCCTGCACCCAAATTGACGGTTGTTGTTGTCTTTCCTACTCCGCCTTTTTGGTTGGTAATGGCAATTACTTTGGCCATTCCTATTCACCCCAATGCCCTTTCTACTTGTCCATCTGGCTGCTCTTCGCTGCTTAACCTTGCTCATTCTAAACATTTCAAGGAATTATTTTATCCTCAAGCAACCTTCTTCCACTTTGACGTAACACTTTGTATCCGCATACACGCTATTTGAAACTGTTCGAAAAAAAGAGCGGCATAAGAAGCCGCTTCTTTCACCGGCAAAGCACATCTGTGAGGACTTACTTAGCTGTTTGAGCACTTTCGCCTCTTTATCGTTTCGGAATACGAATAACAATCTCATAATGATCTTCATGATCCCGTTCATCCGTCTTAATGGCTAACCCTGAACCGGATACCATATCTATAGATTGGCGAATTGTGTTTAAAGCCAGACGAACATCCTTAGTAAAGGATACACGTTTGGATTTTTTGGATTTAGATACTTCTTTATAAAATGCAACTCTTGCTTCCGTTTGTTTTACGTTAAGCTCTTTCGAAATAATTTCCTCCAGCAGCTTTAGTTGCAGCGCTTGCGTTTCCAGCCCGAGTAATGCCCTTGCGTGCCGTTCCGTCACCTTACGTTCCATCAGCGCCTGTTTCACTTCATCGGGCAGTTGCAACAGACGAATTTTGTTTGCAATCGTCGATTGGCTCTTACCGAGACGCTGCGCTAAACTTTCCTGCGTCAGGTCATGCAAGTCAATTAGCTTTTGGTAGGCGATCGCTTCTTCAATAGACGTTAGCCCTTCACGCTGCAAATTTTCAATAAGCGCAATTGATGCCGCCTGCGAATCGTTAATTTCACGGATAATGCCTGGAATAGTGTCCATACCAAGCTTCATCACCGCACGATATCGGCGCTCACCTGCTATTATTTCATATTTGCCATTACGTTGGCGAACAACGATAGGTTGAATGACACCATGCGTCTTTATCGTCTGGGCTAATTCCTCAATCCGATCATCATCAAATACGGTGCGTGGCTGATAGGGACTCATAACGATCTCATCAACAGGGAGCTGCTTGACCTCATCCTGTGCCGGACGATCCGCAAAACCAAATAACCGGGACAATTGTTCTTTCATCTGTAAGTCATACCACCTAACTTCATAGTAATGCCAGGCAAGTCAAATGAGTTGTCAAGGATGACCTTTCATTCTAAGTGAACATCGAGACGTTGACAGTTTTCCTCGGAGAGTACCCATTACGAAGCAACACAAGTTGCGTTGTGACAGGAAGAACTTTTATCTCATTAAAAAGAGACATCTATCTTCTCCATGCAAACATCATGCTGAATGATTTCATGCAAGCATGCCTCGATACATAATTATTCTCTAGTCGCTTGCCTTTTTCCTGCCTTCTGGTAACTAGTGTCATAAAAACTTATGTACCTGTCCTCATTTAGCCCCGATCAACTTAAGTTGATTAGCTTTCGGATATAGAATCGGTCTCGATTCCGAAGTCAATTGTATTCAACTAACATCGTATCCTACTCTCTTATGTCTATCATTTGCTTTATTTAACGATTACAAAAAAAATGATATTACACTGGTAAATATAAACAAACCACAGTAGACTTACGTCTTGTTTCACGTGGAACAATTCGCCAATTATGGTCGGCGCTTATCTTCTTATCGTACCATAAATATGACGCTTACACATGAAAAAATCCCTTTAAAGTCAAAAATATATCGCTATTAGGAAAGAATTTATAATAAGCACAAACATTTCTCATATTTTATTATTACAAATAATTACATTGCATAAAAAAGAGTTGTTACCTTCCCATTTGAATTCGATAGGCGGCAGCCCATACAAAAAAAACTTCTGCCCTCTTTTGCATGCACAAAAAAGGACAGAAGTTCAGGTCTACAACCATGTGTACTGCTTATATAATAGGCGTCCTAATCGGAGTTCCCGGTTTCCTTGGATAAGCTTTTGGCGTAGCAGCTGTCTTCTCAAGGACAACAATATGACGTTCAGACTGCTCAGCTGGCAGCATCAACTTATAATCTCCCGTCAGCTTGGCTTGCAGCACTTGCATACTGCGTGCAGCTTCCTTGATCTCATCTGTAGGGTTAGACCCCTTCATAGCTGCAAATAACCCGCCTTTTCGCGTAAACGGCAAGCAGAACTCATTCAATACGTTTAATCTGGCTACTGCTCGCGCAGTAACTAGATCATATGTATCACGGTGTTCTGGCTTACGAGCTGCTTCTTCAGCTCGCGCATGTACACAAGTAACACCCTCAAGTTCTAACGCACCTGCTAAATGCTCCAAAAATTGAATCCGCTTATTTAAAGAGTCAATAATCGTTAGCTGAAGATGAGGAAACAAAATTTTTAACGGAATGCCAGGAAACCCTGCACCAGAACCGATATCTGCCATCTTTTGTA
Organism: Paenibacillus taiwanensis DSM 18679; assembly: GCF_000425125.1. Taxonomy (GTDB): domain Bacteria; phylum Bacillota; class Bacilli; order Paenibacillales; family Paenibacillaceae; genus Paenibacillus_B; species Paenibacillus_B taiwanensis. Next base: position 18,178 of record NZ_AULE01000023.1, on the reverse strand, counting down.
CATTACCCATCGGTACATGAAACGAGAGTGTTACTGAATCATAAAAATGCTTCTCGTACACAGCTGATCGCTCGGTAATGCCAGTTAAATTCATTCTTTCGTTCCAATCCGCAAGCACTTCCACGTAACGATCCAATTGGTTAAATTGTCTCTCCGAGACGGACAAACCATACGGTTCCAACCAAGCTGCAAATTGCTGTTGCACGTTATCCATATATATCGTTCCCCACTAAATAAGTTCCGTTAGCCTGCATCAGAGTTTGCATGCTTTTGTGCAGTAACACGGTTATAATGCTCCAAATAAACAAGCAAAATCGAGATGTCTGCCGGTGTAACTCCAGAAATACGAGTGGCTTGACCAATTGAAAGTGGGCGAATCTTGGCTAGTTTCTGTTTCGCTTCCATAGCCAACCCATGCACATCCTCATATTGCAAGTCATCTGGAATCCGCTTCTTCTCCATCTTTTGCAGACGTTCCACCTGAATCAACTGCTTTTCGATATAGCCGGCATACTTAATTTGAATTTCCACCTGCTCCTTCATCTCTTCATCTAAAGGAAGGTCAGACGGAAATAACTTTTCCACATGTGCATAACTTATTTCTGGACGTCTGAGCAGCGTCAAAGCATCAATACCATTGGTTAATGGCGCTGAGCCAGCGTCGGCAAGCATTTCTTGTACAGCTTCATCAGGACGCACTTTCGTTGCCTTTAAACGCTCCATCTCCTGCCGCACAAGTTCTACTTTTTGTTCAAATGTAGCAAATCGCTCATCCGTAATTAAACCAATATCATGTCCAATCGGCGTCAATCGCAGATCCGCATTGTCATGACGCAGCAGCAGTCGATACTCGGCACGCGAGGTTAATAGACGATACGGTTCATTTGTCCCCTTTGTGACCAGATCATCAATGAGCACACCTATATATCCTTGTGAGCGATCCAATATGACAGGCTCCTTGCCCTGTACTTTGCGTGCAGCGTTAATGCCGGCCATCAAACCTTGGCCCGCTGCTTCCTCATAACCCGAAGTACCGTTTATTTGGCCAGCTGTAAATAGCCCTTCCACCTTTTTAGTTTCCAAAGAGGGCCATAACTGGGTAGGAATGATCGCATCATACTCGATTGCATAACCCGTTCGCATCATTTCTACGTTTTCCAGACCAGGGATTGATCGCAATATACTTAACTGTACGTCTTCTGGCATACTAGTTGACAAACCTTGGACATAATATTCCTTCGTATTTTTGCCTTCTGGCTCTAGGAAAATTTGATGCTTGGACTTATCCGCAAACCGTACAATTTTGTCCTCTATGGAAGGACAATATCGTGGACCCGTTCCTTCAATTACACCAGAAAACATCGGTGCACGATACAAGTTGTCATTAATAATACGATGAGTATGTTCTGATGTATAGGTTAACCAACAAGGCAGCTGCTCATTGTCGGAATGCTTTGTTTCATAGGAGAAAAATTTCGGTTTGTTGTCCCCTGGTTGGATCTCCGTCTTCGTAAAATCAATTGTATCCCCATGTACACGGGGAGGTGTTCCTGTCTTAAAACGTACTAGCTCCAAGCCAAGCTGTTTTAGACTATCCGACAGCTTCAGGGACGGCTGCTGGTTATTCGGTCCGCTCTCGTACAGCAATTCACCCATAATAATTTTGCCACGAAGGTAAGTGCCTGTCGTAACAACAACTGCCTTTGCTCGATACTGCGCGCCACTTTTTGTTTCTACACCTACACATTTGCCTTCTTCAACAAGCAACTCTTCAACCATTCCTTGGCGTAGGGTTAAGTTAGGTGTACTTTCTATTGTTTCTTTCATCGTTTGCTGATATAGAAACTTATCCGCCTGCGCACGAAGAGCATGAACTGCCGGACCTTTACCTGTGTTCAGCATACGCATTTGAATAAATGTTTTGTCTATATTACGTCCCATTTCGCCGCCCAACGCATCAATTTCACGTACGACATGGCCCTTTGCCGGACCGCCGACAGAGGGATTACAGGGCATAAATGCAACCATATCTAAATTAATCGTCAGCAATAATGTATTACTGCCCATACGTGCTGAAGCAAGTGCTGCTTCACAGCCAGCATGTCCCGCTCCAATGACGATTACCTCGTACTCACCTGCTACAAATGGCATCTAATTCCCTCCTTTGCTTTCTTCTGTTCCAAAAGCATATTCCTAATCATATTACAATTTGAATTAAAAATTAAGCAATATGCTGGTGCTTTATTTACCCAAACAAAATTGCGAGAATATTTGGTCAATAAGTGATTCACCTACTGCATCACCAATAATTTCACCCAGTTGCTCCCATGCAGCACGCACATCTATCTGGATAATATCGATAGGAACTCCTTGATGTACAGCTGCCATTGCATCTTCCAAGGAAAGCTTCGTCTTGTGCAGCAAGCCGATGTGACGTACATTGCTGACATACGTTACATCCTGGGATTCAATTTTGCCTGTGAAAAATAAGTCTGATATTGCTCCTTCAAGCGCATCAATACCCTCTTGCAGCATGGCTGACATCTGTACGATTCGTACGGTTCCCTTTAACGTTTCCAGTTCTTCCATATCTAATTGATTAGATAAATCCATCTTGTTTACGATTACAATCACTTGTCTGCCTTGCATTTGGGCAAGCAGTGCTCGCTCATCCTCATGCAGCGGCTCGTTGTTGTTCACAACAAACAAGATCAGATCGGCATCTTGCAGCGCCGTACGTGAACGCTCTACCCCAATACGCTCTACAACGTCTGACGTTTCACGAATACCAGCCGTGTCCAGCAAACGAAGTGGAATTCCATTAATCGTAATCATTTCTTCAATGACATCACGAGTCGTGCCTGGAATATCTGTTACTATTGCTTTGTTGTCCTGTGCTAACGCGTTCAGCAAGGATGACTTGCCAACATTGGGCCGTCCAACTATAGCTGTTACGATGCCTTCTCTTAATATTTTACCTTCCGAGGCTGTTTTCAGTAATTTATCGATGTCCTTCAGAACTGTACCACACTGCGTTTGGATATAGTTACTCGTCAGCTCTTCCACATCATGCTCCGGGTAATCAATGTTTACTTCTATATGGGCAAGTGTCTCAATAAGCGTTTGTCGTAACGCTTTAATGCGTGTGGATAGCTGGCCTTGAGCCTGCTTCATTGCAACATCAAACGCACGATCAGACTTGGAACGGATCAGATCCATTACGGCCTCTGCCTGCGACAAGTCAATTCGTCCATTCAAAAATGCACGTTTTGTGAACTCCCCTGGCTCTGCTACTCGTATATTTTGCTGCAATAGCAACTCCATTACCCGTTTCATGGATACGACGCCACCATGCGTATTTATTTCCACGACATCTTCCGTAGTATATGAACGTGGACCTCTCATGACGGATACCAGCACCTCTTCGACGTGCTCACCCGTCTTAGGATCTACAATGTAGCCATATTGAATTGTATGCGATGCCGCCTCCGTCAACTTCGTCTTGGAGTGGAATATACGGTCTACTTCCTTTAGTGCATCGTCCCCACTCACCCGGATGATCGCAATCCCGCCTTCACCGAGCGGCGTCGATATTGCAGCAATCGTATCTGTTATCATCGTTCTTCCCTCCGTATAAGCGCCTATAAGTCGGATTTTCATCGCTTGGATGGTGAATCGTCGCTCATATGCCTTTTCAATTGTATCAGAAATTCGGTTCTTTTTAGAAAAAAAGCAATGACTGCCTCCAAAATACAGAGACAATCATTGCGTTATACTCGTCTATGTGAGCAACGTTCTATTCTACATGAACATAATTTATGATTTCAAAGTGATGACGATACGTCGATTAGGTTCTTCACCCTTACTGTACGTCTTCACCTTTGGATGATCCTGCAGCTTCGCATGAATAATCTTGCGCTCTTGCGGGGACATCGGTTCGAGCATTAACTCCTTACGTGTGCGAATTACCTTGTTCGCCAGTCGTTCGGATAAAGATTCTAAGGTTTGCTTCCGGCGTTCACGGAATTGCTCTGCATCAAGTACAATACGCAGATGATGATCAGAATATCGATTTGCGACCAAATTGGTCAAGTACTGCAAGGAGTCAAGCGTTTGACCGCGACGACCGATAATGAGACCTAAATCTGAACCTGCAATATCAAACATGATGTTATCTTTGCGTTTGTCCACATGAATCTCAACTTCAAGTCCCATTGATCGAGCTACATCCAACACGAATTGCTTCGCCTCTTCAATACCGTCGATGTGAAGACTTCCTCCATTACTTGCTGCTTCTTCGTGTGCATGCTTGCCTGTCTGCTGCGGCTTATGCGCGGATACGGAGTCCACTACAGACACGCTGGACAGATGAGCGGATGGATCTGCCTTCCGCACGGCTGGTTGTGCTTTAGTAGTGGCCGGTGCCTCTTGAAGCGTTAGCTCCACTTTGGCAGCACGAACACCAATAAGTCCAAACAATCCCCGCGACGGCTGATCAATGACCCGGACCGTAACTTGGTCCTTCGTCGCTTCAAGCTGTGCCAATCCTTTCTGAACGGCATCTTCGATTGTCTTCCCTGATACAATCAATGTGATCATTTCGCCGGTAGTACCTCCTTATCTTTGTTTCGATAAAGGAAATAGTTCTGCACAATCGTAAAGATATTGCTGTATACCCAGTATAACGGCAAAGCTGCCGGGAAGTTGATCGACATGACGAAGATCAGCACCGGGAATACTAACAGCATAAATTGCATCGAAGAGGCCATCTGTGCAGACATCATCTTCGATTGAATAAACGTCGTCAATGCCGCAACTACAGGCAAGACATAGTATGGGTCCGGCGTTCCGAGCTGCAGCCACAAAAATTGGTGGTCACGGACGGCGGAATTCATATAGATGGCGTTATACAACGCAATAAACACAGGCATCTGGATTAGCATCGGCAAGCATCCTGCTAGTGGATTAACGTTGTGCTGTTGGAACAGCTTCATCGTCTCCTCTTGCTGCTTCTGCGGATTGTCTTTATGCTTCTTCTTCAGCTCAGCCAGCTGCGGTTGTAGCTTTTGCATAGCCTTCGAGCTCTTCATCTGCTTTATCGTAAGCGGCAGGATAGCCGAACGTACAATAATGGTGATCATAAGGATCGCAATTCCGTACGCTCCATTAAACCACCCTGCAAACGTATCCAACGCTAGTGAAAAATAATAAACAACATTCTTCTCCCAGAAGTTTCCCTGCAGCAGGTCTTCGGTCTTCATCGTTCCATGGTTAGTGGTACATCCGGAAAGCACCATAATCAGCACTAGGGATAACGCCACCAAGAGCCATTTACGGTTCGTAAGCAACTTCTTAAGCGACAATAGCAAAACTCCTCTCTAAAACCATCCGATTCCAAAGTAAATATATCACATTTCAGGTTTCAAAGGAAACGGTCCAAGCCCTGTGGCTAATATGTATTTCACAAGATTAACTTATTTTAATACGGAGGCCTTTCGGCAAACATGAAGCACACTCTTACGAAGCTGCTCATAATCCATATCAACTGCACCTTTACGCACAATAAATACAAGATCGACATGGCTAATGACACGATCAGAATGAAGCCGAACGACTTCTTTAATGACACGTCTCATTCTATTGCGGACAACTGCATTCCCTATTTTCTTGCTGGCGGAGACCCCGACACGAAATCTGTCTACGGCTGGACGCGGAAACACATATAGGACAAGCTGATGGTTCGCCCATGATCGTCCATATCGATAGACTCGGCTGAAATCCGCACGGTCCTTTAGACGGTATTGTTTTTGCACAATTAAACTCCTGCCTGATCCCGGCTCTTGTAGGCTCTTGTAGGCTCTTGTATATGTCCCAAGTATGTACGTGAGCTCGAGAGAATAAACGTGTTGATTATATACAAAAAGAAAAAAAGACCACCGCGGGTGGTCTTGCATTCACGCTCTTATGCGCTCAATACTTTACGGCCTTTAAGACGACGAGCAGCCAATACCTTGCGGCCATTTTTAGTGCTCATACGTGTACGGAAACCGTGAACCTTTTTACGTTTGCTTACATTTGGTTTAAATGTAGGTCTCATTTCAGCTTGCACCTCCTTAAAACACAATTATTCATGTAGAACCAGTTCATTGCACTGTTTATATGTTCGCGCAAAACGCCTTTATACATTTAATCAAAAACAGCATAGAAAGTCAATGGCGCAAGTCAACCTTCACTCTTCCTCTTTTTGTGATCTCTTTATTTGTTCACATGTATAGCCGCTCTTTTTGTTTGCCAAACTATCCACAACCCCATTGAATACACATTCCTTATTATTTTAAATAAGAAGTTATTCACATGTGCAAAAGTGAGAGAGATAACAACACCTTTAATTCGATCTCTGTGTATAACGTTCGACACCATAATTCCCCTTTTTGTCGAATTGACACAAGTTATAAACAATATCTTGTGGTGTATATAATTTTTGTACACAAGTTATTGAATTTGTGGATAAAATACCTGCTATCGTTGAAATATAAGGGCTCATCTGCTATGATTATATTGTTTTTCGGTTGTGCATAGTTATTAACAATCCTATCTTATACACAGGCTGTGGATAAAGTTGTGAACAACTTATTTTATGCTGTGCCTAACCTACATCGTTCGTTGTTGTTTGTGTGGATAATTAATGTCAGTATGTACGGTATATTTCGACATGAACGTATCATGTCACAACATAGACCCCGACAAAGCGCCCTACTAAGCAGAGGGCTTTCTGTGCCTTTGGAGAGCCCCTTCTGTAATTAAGGCGCGTTGTCGGGGAACTTGTCCTTTTAGGCGACTTTGCCGGAAAGCGCGTTCTAATGACGACGCAACAGGTTTGAAGGAGTGAAACCATCTGTGGATCGCCAAGTAAATGAACATTGGCAGGAAGTACTTACCGTAATCCAGACAAAGCTTAGCAAGCCAAGCTATGATACCTGGTTCAAAGCTACAAAGGCGGTCAAGTATACCGACACCCAACTTATAATTACAGCACCGACCACATTTGCTGTCGAATGGCTGGAGAGTCGCTACACGAAGCTCGTTAGTTCCACAATATTCGAAATGGCCGGCAAGCAAGTGGACGTTAAATTCATCATTGAGGAAGCAGCGCAAGCCGAACCGGAGCTCATGCAGCCACCGACGTCTGTTCCTCGTGCAGTGTCGCAAGAAGAGCCCGTTTCCAACATTTTGAATCCAAAGTATACGTTTGACACGTTTGTTATCGGTTCGAACAACCGATTTGCGCATGCGGCATCATTGGCTGTTGCAGAAGCACCTGCCAAGGCGTATAATCCGCTGTTCTTGTACGGAGGAGTCGGACTTGGCAAGACTCACTTAATGCACGCAATCGGGCACTATATATTGGAGCATAATCCGAATAGTCGAGTTGTCTATACGACATCTGAGAAATTTATGAATGAGTTTATTAATGCTATTCGTGACAATCGTGGCGAAAGCTTCCGCAATAAGTATCGAACTATCGATATTTTGCTTATTGACGACATTCAGTTTCTCGCAGGCAAAGAGTCAACGCAGGAAGAGTTCTTCCATACGTTTAATGCGCTGCATACCGAGAATAAGCAGATCGTCATCTCAAGTGATCGTCCACCGAAAGAAATTGAAACATTGGAAGAGCGGCTTCGATCGCGCTTTGAATGGGGACTCATTACAGACATACAACCGCCTGATCTGGAGACACGTATCGCAATTTTGCGCAAAAAAGCGAAGGCTGACAATTTGGATATCCCGAATGAAGCTATGGTCTACATCGCGAATCAGATCAACACCAACATTCGTGAGCTTGAAGGCGCTCTAACCCGCGTAGTTGCGTACTCTACGATGACCAATCAGGATATTACAACACATTTAACCGCCGAAGCACTAAAAGATATCATTCCGACAAGCCGTCCTAAGATCATTACGATTCAAGACATTCAGCATCGAGTCGGTGAATTTTATGGCTTGCGCCTTGAGGATTTTAAAGCACGGAAACGTACGAAAGCAGTCGCTTTTCCGCGCCAGATTGCGATGTATTTGTCGCGTGAGTTAACCGACTACTCCTTGCCTAAGATTGGTGAAGCCTTCGGAGGGCGTGACCATACAACTGTCATTCACGCACATGAGAAGATCACCAATAATATCGAGCAGGATCAAGAATTGTACAAAGTCATTCAAAGTTTAATCGATAAAATTAAAAATCCGACCCTGTGAACAAAATGATAAGCCTATACACAAACTATACACATGTGGATAGGCTTTATCTTATGCTGTTATAATAGGGTTATCCACATATTCAGGGCCCCTACTATTACTACTATCTTTTTAAATAAAGATCATCTTATAAAATATAAGAAAAACTTATAATCGACATCATTAGATACAACGCTAATTTGCGTTAAGGAGTGAAAGCATGAAGTTAACTATTCTCAAAAATGAACTGAACGAAGCGATACAAAATGTGTCTAAAGCTATTTCAAGCCGAACTACAATACCTATTTTGACAGGCATTAAGATGGACGTTACCTTTCAAGGCGTCACACTTACAGCAAGCGACACGGATATTTCTATTCAAAGCTTTATCCCTGTTGAAGATGATCGACAAACAATTGCCCAAGTAGAACGTCCAGGTAGTGTCGTATTGCCTGCTAAATTTTTTGTGGAGATCATTAAGAAGCTGCCATCACAAAACATTGAGATAGAGGTCAAAGAACAGTTCCAGACCTTTTTGCGTGCTGGAGCAACGGATATCCAAATGGTTGGCCTAGATCCTGAGGAATATCCTGTCTTGCCAAACATTGAAGAAAATCAAGTGGTTACAGTGAATGGTGATTTACTGAAAACGATGATTAAACAGACGACATTTGCGATTTCCTCCAATGAAACGACACCTATTTTGACAGGTGTATTGTGGAATTTGCAGGACAGTGAGCTTAAGTTTGTTGCTACTGACCGCCATCGCTTGGCAAGTCGTCTTGCAGATATACAGGTAGATTCTTCTTTGCGTTTTCAAAATATCGTCATTTCCGGGAAAACGTTAAATGAACTGAGCAAAATTATTCCGGATCAAAACACAATGGTTGATATTGTTGTTGCAGAAAATCAAGTGTTATTCAAAATTGACCGTGTATTGTTCTATTCACGTATACTAGACGGAACTTATCCTGACACTTCTAAGATTATTCCGACTAACTACAAAACAGAACTTGTACTCGATACAAAAAAATTAACAGAAGCAATTGATCGCGCCTATTTGTTGTCTCGTGAAGAGAAGACCAACATTGTACGCCTGCAAACAAAAGAGGACGGAACCATTGAAATCTCATCGAGTTCCTCTGAGCTCGGTCGTGTGCAGGAACAACTTGAAGTCAAACAATTTAACGGAGAGCCTTTACGTATTGCTTTTAACTCAAAATATATGCTTGATGTACTTAAGGTGGTCGAGTGTGAACATATTTTTATTGGGTTTACTGGGGCGATGAGTCCGATTATTATTAAGCCTACTGAGCGTGTGAACAGTTTGCATTTAATTCTCCCATACCGGACGACCAACTAATTTTTACTTTGAACGCAGCTCGTTGAATGAAGCCAGGAGGAATAACGATGAAAGAAGTGTCCATTCGGACCGATTACATTACATTAGGGCAGGCGCTGAAGCTCGCAGATATTGCTTCTACAGGTGGACATGCCAAAGTATTACTTCAAGAGCAGGCTGTACTTGTTAACGGTGAGATTGATGAGCGCAGAGGCCGCAAGTTGTATGATGGCGACAAGGTTGAAGTGAAGAGTGAGGGCTCCTTCCGCATTGTCAAGTCACAGGAGGCTTAGCGGGTGCTTGTCCGTTCACTAGCTCTTGGAAACTATCGTAATTATGAATCGTTGGAGCTTGATACGAACCATAAGGTTAATATATTTGTTGGCCGCAATGCACAAGGAAAGACAAACCTTTTAGAAGCGATCTTTGTACTTGCTCTGACCAAATCACATCGGACTTCCAAAGATAAAGAGCTTATCGGATGGGAAGACAGCACGGCTCAGCTTAAAGCAGTTGTCGAGCGCAAATATGGGCCCTGCACGTTGGATCTGTCTATATCTCGCCAAGGGAAGAAAGCTAAGCTTAATGGACTGGAACAACGGAAGTTAAGTGGTTTTATCGGTTCACTGAACGTTGTGATGTTTGCACCAGAGGACTTGGAAATCGTCAAAGGTGGTCCAAGCGTGCGTCGTCGTTTTCTCGATATGGAGATCGGCCAGGTGCAGCCCAGCTACTTATACCACTTGCAGCAGTACCAGAAGGTGCTTGTGCAGCGTAATAATTTGTTAAAGCAGATGTGGAATGAGAAAGGCAAAACCTCTCATGCTATGTTGGAAATATGGAACGAGCAATTGGCTGATAACGGTGTTAAAATTGTAAAGAAACGGAAACAATATTTAAAGAAATTGCAAATTTGGGCGGAACAGATTCATGCCGGTATTACGAATGGTCAGGAGCAGCTCAACATAGAGTATGTGCCCTCCTTCTCGGCGCAGGTGGATGACGATGCTGTCTTATTTGAGCAATTTATGTTAAAGTTAACACAAATGAATGATCAGGAAGTGCGGCGTGGTATAACGTTAGTCGGCCCGCATCGGGATGATTTGACCTTTTTTATTAACGGTAAAGAAGTGCAAACATACGGCTCCCAGGGGCAGCAGCGAACAACAGCATTATCGCTCAAGCTTGCTGAAATCGAATTGATGCATGAAGAAATCGGCGAATATCCGGTGCTGCTGCTTGATGATGTTTTATCAGAGCTGGACGCTTATCGGCAGACACAACTGATAGAGACGTTTCAGGATAAGGTGCAGACCTTTATTACGACAACCGGCATAGAAGGAATTCATACGAATAAACTGCAAGATGCTAATGTATTTCATGTTGAGAGCGGGCAAGTGAAGCGCTAAGGGGTGATTGTGTTGTATATTCACTTAGGTGGCGAAAAAGTTATCCGCTCTTCGGAGTTGGTTGCTATTTTCGATATTTCAATCGAGAAATCATCCAAGCTGTCCAAGCAGTTTGTGGCTCATTCACATAAACGGAAAAATGTGGAGTCGATCGGCGAGGAAGAAGCCAAATCTATTGTCGTGACAAAAGGGAAAGTTTATTACTCTCCGATCTCATCGACAACGTTAAAGAAGCGTTCGCATCTTTTGTCGCGAATGGATGAAGCTTAGACGGAACTGAAATTTGAGAAGTGGGTGAAGGGCATGTCTTTGAATCAGCATACGTATGATGAGAACCAGATCCAGGTGTTGGAAGGCCTTGAAGCCGTTCGGAAACGGCCAGGTATGTATATCGGCTCTACCAGCGCTAAGGGTCTTCATCATCTGGTGTGGGAAGTTGTCGACAACAGTATAGACGAAGCACTGGCAGGCTTCTGTACACGTATTGAAGTAATTGTACATGAAGACAACAGCGTTTCTGTCATTGATAACGGTCGCGGAATTCCTGTCGGAGAACATGCAAAGATGAAACGCTCGACGGTGGAAGTTGTTATGACGGTACTCCATGCCGGCGGTAAATTTGGCGGCGAAGGTTATAAAGTATCCGGCGGCTTGCACGGTGTTGGTGTATCTGTTGTAAATGCATTGTCTGAGTTGCTTATCGTAACGGTCAAACGGGACGGACATAGCTACCAACAAGAATATCGTCGTGGCGCTCCGCAATACGATCTGAAAGTGATCGGTGACACGGATGAGACAGGAACGATAGTTACATTTAAGCCGGATCATGAAGTGTTTACGGAAACGGTAATCTTTGAATACGATACTTTGACCTCTCGTATACGCGAGTTGGCTTTTTTGAATAAAGGAATCGAATTGGTATTAACGGATGAACGTCCTGGCCAAGAGCAGACGCAAACGTTTAAATACGATGGCGGTATTATTGAGTTTGTTGAATACTTGAACCGCAATCGTGAGAAGGTTCATGAGCCACCGATTTATGTGGAGGGCCTAAAAGATAACATTTCGTGTGAAGTAGCACTACAGTATAATGACAGCTATTCAGAGCACATTTACTCCTTTGCGAACAATATCCATACGCATGAGGGCGGAACACATGAATCCGGCTTTAAGAGTGCCTTGACGCGGATTATTAACGACTATGCCCGCAAGATGAACCTGATGAAAGACAACGATTCGAATTTAAGTGGGGATGACGTGCGTGAAGGCTTAACGACGATTATTTCTGTTAAGATTCCAGACCCGCAGTTTGAAGGACAAACAAAAACGAAGCTAGGTAACAGTGAGGTTCGTGGTATTGTCGAGTCATTGTTCGCTGAAAAGTTTTTGCAATTTTTAAATGAAAACCCTGCTATATCTCGAAAAATTGTAGAAAAAGGTACGCAAGCTGCTCGCGCTCGTGAAGCCGCTCGTCGTGCACGTGAATTGACGCGCCGCAAAAGTGCGCTCGAAGTAAGCTCGCTGCCCGGCAAATTAGCTGACTGCTCATCTAAAGATCCTTCTATCAGCGAATTGTATATCGTTGAGGGTGACTCTGCAGGCGGTTCCGCAAAGCAAGGACGCGATCGTCATTTCCAAGCTATTTTGCCCTTGCGTGGTAAGATTTTGAACGTAGAAAAGTCTCGTTTGGATAAAATATTGTCCAATGCAGAAATTCGTGCAATTATAACGGCACTTGGAACAGGTATTGGTGAAGATTTTGACCTGGCTAAAGCTCGGTACCACAAGATCGTAATTATGACGGATGCCGACGTTGACGGTGCACATATTCGGACACTATTACTTACGTTCTTCTATCGTTATATGAGACAATTGGTGGAGGCTGGATACGTATATATTGCCCAACCGCCACTTTTCAAAGTCGAAAGAAACAAGGTAGTTCGATATGCAGATAGCGAAAAAATGCGTGATGAGATTATAGCTGAATTTGGCGAAGGTATGAAGATCAACGTTCAGCGTTATAAAGGTCTCGGCGAGATGAATGCTGTTCAGCTTTGGGAAACGACAATGGATCCTGAAAGCCGTACTATGCTCCAAGTATCGGTAGATGATGCCAAGGTGGCGGATGAAATATTTGATACGCTTATGGGAGATCAAGTTGAACCTCGTCGCGATTACATTATTAAACATGCCAAGTTCGTTAAGAATTTGGATATTTAATTCATTAAAGCTTTGGTCCCCTGTCTAGCCAGATAGGGGACTTTTAATAATTTTAAAGGAGCAGTGCATTATTTCTCCTTATTCGTTATCTTCTTTATGGCAGGACAGCCACATATAATATAAAAGCTCTATAAATGTTTCACATGAAACATTAGGAGCAGTAAGATTATCGTGATCAGGTTTCCTAGTTGTCGTTAACCCTGCAAAGTTAAACGGTTGTTTTACATCTGATGTCTATCTGCACCATAGTTTCGTTTAACGGACGGGAAGGATACAATAAAGGTCTACTTAGAGGAATATCCTTTCACAATCGAGCTGTATAACATGTTTTTAGTACAGTATCGAGCCGCATTCATGGTATAATAAACAATAGTATGATTACCCATCCGCGTGGGAAAGGAACAAATACCTAATTGCGTTAGCCTAATGTTCGGAACTAACCGCTGTTGATGAGAACGTTTAATTGTTTCTCATTTGTGAAAGTAATATAATATAAATAGCGTATTAATGGGCAAGACGACAGATGATCAAGAGGAAGACGGTGCTGTTTCCTATGAGGGAATCATGCCGTTTTTTCGTGTGATGACATACGTTTGTCTTGTAGAGACATATGTCCTAATAGGGTCCAAATGGATAATATCGTCCCATTTGCTGAGCAATTATAGGGCTATCACCACACCAATGCGGACGCTGTTAATGAAATATTAGAAGGAGGTCCAGCATGGCGGAAGAAAAACACTCGCAAGTCAAGGACCGCGATATTGGAACGGAGATGCGAGAATCCTTTCTTGACTATGCGATGAGCATCATCGTTAGTCGTGCGCTGCCAGATGTGCGCGATGGTTTGAAGCCGGTTCATCGCCGTATTCTGTATGCGATGTCGGAACTTGGGATGGCGCCGGACAAGCCACATAAGAAATCGGCGAGAATCGTCGGCGAAGTAATCGGTAAGTATCATCCTCACGGGGATTCTGCCGTATATGAGACGATGGTACGTATGGCGCAGGATTTCTCACTGCGGTATATGTTGATCGATGGACATGGAAACTTTGGTTCAATCGACGGTGATATGGCAGCTGCAATGCGATATACAGAAGCGCGCCTATCCAAGATTGCAACCGAGATGCTGCGTGATTTGAACAAAGAAACGGTTGACTTTGCACCGAACTATGATGGGGAAGAGAAGGAGCCGGTCGTGCTGCCTGCACGATTCCCGAACCTACTCGTTAATGGTTTGTCAGGTATTGCCGTAGGTATGGCGACCAATATACCGCCACATAATTTGACTGAGGTCATTAACGGGGTTCAAGCGTTGATTCATAATCCCGATCTAACCCCTATAGATCTCATGGAATATATTAAAGGACCAGACTTCCCGACCTCCGGACTTATTCTGGGTCGTGAGGGTATTCGTCAGGCTTATATGACGGGTCGAGGTTCAGTGATGATGCGTGCAAGAGCCGAGATTGAGGAAAATGGCGGTAAGGCACGTATCGTGGTACAGGAGCTTCCTTATCAGGTAAATAAAGCACGTCTTGTTGAGAAGATTGCCGAGCTTGTTCGTGAGAAGAAGATTGACGGCATTACTGATCTTCGAGATGAATCAGATCGTAACGGAATGCGCATCGTTATTGAGCTGCGCCGTGACGTTACACCAAGTGTCGTATTAAACAACTTGTATCGTCATACTCAAATGCAATCTAACTTTGGTGTAAATATGCTGGCGCTTGTTAATCAAGAGCCGCGTGTGTTGAACTTGCGCGATGTGCTGCATTATTATATTCAGCACCAAATCGAAGTCATTCGCCGTCGTACAGAGTATGACTTGAAGAAGGCTGAGGCGCGGGCTCACATTTTGGAAGGCTTGCGCATTGCGCTTGACCATCTGGATGAGATCATTGCCCTTATCCGTGCTTCGCGTAATGACGAAGCAGCAAGGAATGGCTTGATTGAACGCTTTAGCTTGTCATATGAGCAAGCACAAGCCATTCTTGATATGCGTTTGCGCCGTCTTACAGGTCTGGAACGTGAGAAGATCGAAGAAGAGTACAACGAGATCATGAAGAAGATTGCGGAGTACCGTGAAATTTTAGCGAGTGAGCAGCTTGTTCTTAACATCATTCACGACGAGCTTGAAGAAGTGAAAGAGAAGTACGGGGACGAGCGTCGTACCGAAATTACGTTTGGTGATGATATTTTGGACGAGGATTTAATTCCTCGCGAAGATGTGATTATTACCATCACACATAGTGGGTACATTAAGCGGCTGCCTGCTACCACTTATCGTAGTCAGAAGCGTGGTGGTCGAGGCGTGGTCGGCATGGGAACAAAGGATGATGACTTTGTAGAGCATTTATTTGTCACAAACTCGCATCACTATCTTATGTTCTTCACCGACAAAGGTAAGGTATACCGTATCAAAGCTTACGAGATCCCGGACTTGAGCCGTACAGCAAGAGGAACGCCAATTATCAATTTGATTCAGATTGAACAAGGCGAGACGATTAATGCGGTAATTCCAGTGGAAGAGTTCGATGCAGATACGTATCTATTCTTTGCTACACGTCAAGGAATTGTGAAGAAGACGCCGTTGGATGATTATGTTAACATCCGCAAGGGCGGTTTGATCGCAATTAATTTGCGTGACGATGATGATTTAATTGGTGTTCGATTAACGGATGGTAATCAACAAATCATAATGGGTACGAGCACCGGTATGTCGATTCGATTTAATGAGCAGGACGTGCGATCGATGGGTCGTTCGGCTACTGGAGTTAAGGGTATTTCTTTGGATGAGAACGATAAGGTAATTGATATGGATGTTATTGATCCAGCCAATGATGTGCTCATTGTTACGGCCAAAGGTTACGGCAAACGTACTCCAACTACAGAATATCGTTCGCAGACGCGTGGTGGTAAAGGAATTAAAACCATTAACGTTACCGACAAAAATGGCGCGGTTGTGGGCCTAAAAGTAGTCAGTGATGATGATGATCTTATGGTCATTACCGAATCAGGAACGATTATTCGTACGAGCATAGCGGGCATCTCGCAAATGGGCCGTTACGCACAAGGCGTGAAGATTATTAATATTCGCGATGAGGATGCTGTATCAACAGTAACTCGTTGCAGCAAAAACGAAGATGTTGAGTCTGAAGAGGTATTGGAAGAATCACCTCCAGACAACGAATAACATGATAAATGTGTGTATGCCTAGTCATTCGACGGAGATTATACAACACCATCAAGAATAGATGTAAGGGCGCATAGATAAGATGCGCCCTTATTTTTAACTTCATACGCGTATAAGAAGACCGAATGAATGATACTTACACCTGCACTAGACACTAATTGGGTAGGAGCGTGTAATTTTCATGGTTATGATTCCTCTTGTGCAAACGAAACCTGGAGATCGTCTCAATCAGGATATCCATACTTCGTTAGGTGGGCTGCTGATGCTAAAGGGCAGACAGTTGTCTCCACGTGATCTGGAAGTGCTTCAAGCCTTTATGGTTAAGCATATCGATGTAGATCGTTCATCTGGCGGGGGGAGTCCCATTGAAATCGCGCCAATAGCAGCTTCTGTGGGGCAACCTTCAAACTCCCCAGAAATCGCAGTATTGGATCAAGTAAATGCAAAAGATGAAGAACAGTTTGTTCAGGCGTGGTTGGCGCTTAATCAATACATGTCAAAAATGCTATCTACGGTAGCTCTAAACCGACTTCCTATATTGGAACTCCGTCAAGTTCTGGAGCAGCTGCTTGCTAATATATCTAGCTATCGACCTATGTCTGTAAAATCACAAATAGTTGAGCTATTAAATGAAGATGCCTCCGACTACTTAATTAACAAATCAATTGCAGTGTGTCTAACCTCTTACCTTATTGGCCAGTGGTGTGATTATCCTTCCAAGGAAGGAATGCAGATTGCAATGGCAGGGCTGCTTCATGACATCGGTATGATTAAAATAGATGAAGATATATTGTATAACAAAACTTATCTAAACGAATCCGAGAAGGCAGAAATGAAGCGCCATCCACAGTATGGATATGAAATTTTGCGAAATGTCCCGGCGATTAACGATGGTGTTAAGCTAGCGGCACTACAACATCACGAACGATTAGATGGTAGTGGTTATCCGTTACGTGTCAAAGCTGACAAAATTCACGCATATGCCAAAATTGTTGCGATCGCCGATATGTTCCATGCCATGACACAAGACCGTGTATATAAGCGAGCAGAGTCACCGTATGTCGCGCTGGAGCAGTTACATGAAGCTTCATTTGGCAAGTTGGAGCCTTCTATGGTTCAAACCTTTATTCAGAAGATGTCACAGCTTACTCAGGGAACGATCGTTAAGCTTAATGATGGTCGAGTTGGCCACATTGTAAGTATAGAAGCTCTTAACCCAACAAGACCTATCATATCTATTAACGGTGAAATGGTTCATTTGGAATCGAATAAGAAATTGTGGATTGTTTCGGTCGTTCCGAATAAGGAAAAATAGAAGTTTTATTTCTATAAATAGTATGAACGTGCTGGTGTAATGTGCATCCGATAAAGGCCAAAATGGCCTTTATCATTGCATGACTATAGATTAGACAATAGTAAAGTTTTATATTTTTAAAATTAGGGGTTGCGTTTGTATAGGCGTTATGATATATTAATTAAGTCGCCGCTGAGCGACACGGTAAAATGAAGCGAAAGAGTGCTTCACTAACCATTACATTGTTCCTTGAAAACTGAACAACGAGCAACGTTGAATGAAGGACATGACTTCGGTCATGAAGCGCATTTAACGGGAATGTTAAGAATCACGAGATTTATCTCGTCAGCAATACAAATGAGCAAGTCAAACACTTTAATGGAGAGTTTGATCCTGGCTCAGGACGAACGCTGGCGGCGTGCCTAATACATGCAAGTCGAGCGGAGTTGATGAGGTGCTTGCACCTCTGAGACTTAGCGGCGGACGGG
>NZ_KE384308.1:248691-566267 GCF_000425125.1 Paenibacillus taiwanensis DSM 18679 | reverse complement strand
AAGACTACAACCATCGATTTGCTACTCGCTGTCACATAGGCTTTGATCAAGCACGTGTCGAACTCCAAGCCATGTTCATCACCAAGGACTAATGCTATCTTCTACAAGAGAAGGTTATCTTCATTTACACATAAATCTTGACGCTACCATTTATGCCTAAGAACACTAATTGTAACAATATAAATGAATACTGTGTAATAAAAAATTTAATAGTGATAAATTCCTATAGTTTTCTCTAAAGTTAAAGACTTATTTGTTAGGGTAACTCTGATTTTGGAGTTGCCTTTTTTTCCATTCCTTGCTACTTCCCTCACCATCTTGGGTAAACTAACACAAAGCTTATTCTTACCCAAATCCAACGAAAAGAGGTGATGCCCCATGACAACTCAAAAATCACCTAATAGATCTAATTACCCACTTTACTTAAGGACATACATATTTAGACAAACTGGTGGAGATATAAGAAGCACATGATACCGCATGGTTGAATTCAAGTAATACTTTTTTGATAGGTTCAATAGATGAAAACACAGATAAGGAGATATTCTGAATGACTTATGTACGATCAGACCGTTATAATCGATACTTTTATCTTGCTCCAGCAGATGATACGTATGAGTTTCAATCCTTATTAATGGATACAAATACTGCTATTAATTTAGAAAAGTTTTATTATAATCCCCAAAAAATGAACGATATTGATATAAAAGCTACTACAGAATTTTTATTAAATAATATCAAAAGTGATCCTGTGTACGGATTTGCTGTCCAAGAAGCTTGTTGGGATTACACTTTGGGGAGGTTAAATGAAGGCCAGTATCAAAAAATGACCTCAGCTTTGGAAAACCAATATAACTGGGATATTTCGAAAATACAACAGCATGCATTATCTCAGGGTCAACTATTCAAAAATGATGTTTTTAGGTCAAAGGTCAAAGAACTAGAAACACTAACAGATCAAATTGAAGAATGTAATCCTTTTTTAGTAGGAAGCTATGCTTGTATATTGAAAATATTGATTGTGCAAATGAAACATAAAAGTCCTCTTAAGTCAATATATGAATATCTTGATTATGTAAATAATGAAATAATGACAAATTACGCCTTAGAAACACAGCTAGCAATTAATTATTTTTTAGGAAACGATAAAATGTATGCACTTGGAAATAGCATTTTTAAATTTGATAGAAAAAAAGAGAATGTTCTATTAAAAGCATGCAATGCAAGCTGGGATATGTTCTTTCTTAGATTATTGCAAATGAGTCACTTTCATTCTGGGGTTAGTAAAGCATTGAATACTTTTAAACCAAATTTGGTTACAACTGATCATGGAATAAAAAACTTTGCTCAACTCTGCTCCGTTGAGGCCGTAATTAATAAAGATAATAAGTTTGTGCCAATATTGTCATTTATAGAAGAAAATATTAAGAATGAGTATCTAAAGCATGTTGAAAATATCGAAAGCGAGCTATATTTCAAAGTGCTAGAAAGAGAAGCAGCAAGAGATATTTTAAATGGGGACAGTAACAGCTATTTATTAGAGAGTATTACTAAATTAGAGAAAGAATTAAAGCTCATATCTTAGATGGCGATTGCATTTATCTAGTAACTATAAATATAGCAATAGGACTTGCTATTTTTCTTGAGAAGTGGATAATGCTTATCCTGACTTAAGAGGCAGCTACGCATTCTTAAGAGTGTGCTCGTGATAACTTAAGAAGTACTGAACCAGCGCTCGGTCAGAACAAGCTTTTGACAAAGCTAAGCAGGAGAATAAGCCTGTCTTCTTATCTATTAGATATATCTAATTATTGACCCACACGTACATGTCATTGATGAAATGTTCCCGTCAATCATTAACTCCTATAGCTTGCATTCGCACCAAACATGAATAAATGAGCAAAAAAGATGATGTCCCTGTGCCCAACACAGAAACGTCATCTTTTTTGATGTGAAAATATAGCATTCATCTATGAGGCAAGTCTGATTCACAAAGGATTTATATCATGATGCCATCACTCACAATGGCAGTAATAGTATTCCTTTGAGCGCGATAATAAACTGGTATACAAAGTACCCCGAGAAACCGATCAAAATAAATCCAGCAATGATGGATACCCATTTGATCATGGTTGGACTCATCACTTTTCTAGTTAGCGCTACCATCGCCAGTAAGCCCACATCATGCACGAGTATACCAGCTAAAATGCCGGCGCCGACGATTAAAAATTTGGTCGGTTGGGTCATATCATACGAATCAGACAGTACAGCTCCAAACACAGAAACCCAAAACACAAGATTACCTGGTGACAAAGCTACGAGTAAACCGTTACGATATGAGCTGAAAAAGGATTGACTTGGTTTCTCGCCAGCTAACGTAATATCTTGTGCGGAATGTTTTATGGAATCATAGCCTAAATAGGCTAAGAAACATGCACCGATCAGCCACATTGGAATTTGAATGTAAGATATAGCAAGTACAGAAGCCAATCCCATATATAAGGCAATAATTAATAGAAGATCGACAGTCATACCACCTAATCCTACAGCCCAACCATGCATAAAGCCCTTTTTCAAACCTTGTTTTGTCATCTCAACGGTCATTGCCCCTACGGGCATGGCAATGGCAAGACCTGCTAGTAGATAGGTGAAAAATAGATCCAAAATACCACTTCTTTCTAAGTTGATAAGCTCATATGTCTATTAATATACACAATTAAGTATTAAAATTCAACAATTGGTTGATTATTATGCTGATGCATCTCTAGCGAATTAGCTGTTGTTATACCAGGTAATAACGAAAATATGTAATGTGAAATGCTGAGAGCTGTTTGAACACACGAGGAAAATGCAGGTGTTAGAACTAAGATGCCTATGATCATGTGATCGCAGTATCATAATGTAATGGTTAATGCAAAAGAGATTTCAGGTACTGAATTGATTGTCTATACAGATAGATGATATCAACTAAATGGTTATTTCGTTGGAAAATATCATTTTTGTTGATTATATATAAAGTAAGGATGTTAATCACTACATTACAATTTGTGGAACAGGAAGTAAAAAAGTAATTTTCTACCATTTCGAAATCAACCCTGCCTCAAATAATCGTGTACTTGCATGTAAAAACATCATCAAAGAACGAGTAGAGGAGCAGATTTACCATACTATGTACTTGGATGGTTATGTAGACAAAACATAGTGGTTATCTCCATTTGTTTACTTCTACTAGGCCTACAAGTTATGGCAATATGGAGCTAATAAATATCAAGGGGCAGGAGGATAATTCGATAGGGTAATAAACGATATTATAAGCTGATCAGAATGTTCCTTTAATTTGAGAAATAAAGAAGCTTAGATCATGTGATCTTAGCTTCTCTCAGAATAAATGTGCTGCTATGTACGTTCTCGTATCCTTGAACTAGATAAGGCAGAAGGCGATGGAACGTTTCGCCATCATCGGAAATCGATTGCATTCATTTTCTCTAACTCTTTTTGGAGTTTCTTTTGGTAGGTCACTCGTTCTTTACTCCATATGCTAAGATGTAAGACGAGGTAAAGTGCAAATGGTGCCATATTCGAGTAAGTGTAAGATAAATCGTACATATTAATCATAATGACAGAGCTTACTACGACTACCGCAGGAATGATCCCTCCCCAAGCCCATGAGCTTCTTCTTGATAAATAGATCTGTAATAACCACCCTCCGACAAGAACGATCCATATGATGATTTTAAACGACATAATATTATTCCTCCTGTTTTTCTTTCTTGTAATAGTCAATGATTTGTTTCGCTGTATCTAAATCAAGTTTAGAATCAATAGCGAGCTTACTAATAAACATAGTAAAGGGCTCGCCTTCTTGCTTGTCACTGATTTCGATTTTTTGAATGGTGAGGTGGTTCTACTTATTAAAATAAGGTTCAAAGCCGATACGGAGCACGAAGCTCTCCTCTTCTCGTCCTCAAAACAGAGAGAGTGCGGCTTGATTAGGCTCACCAATGACGGGACAGAAACCAGGATTCGCTAAACATAACAATTGGGAGAATCCGGGATTATGCTGGGCAAGCTCCGCAAAATAGTTGTCGATCATATGATTGAGAGCTATGGATCCATTCTGAAAAGACAACGATGAGAGGGTCTGGACATGCTGATAGTAGTACCGCTTTTCCCGTTTAGGCAGCTTGTATATGGTTGGTGGAGCATGTGTTACGACGTCAAAGGGATTAGCAATGCGATAGGTGTTCGGAACATATTTGGCAAAAGCTTTAGCGAAAGCTGGATCACCTACGCGGGGAGAGCCAAATGTAAACAGGTGGGGAGCGGTATAAGCAGTGTTGGCTGCAATATCAACCGCACATAATGTCGCGAGCGCTCCACCAAGGCTGTGACCTGTAACGTACAGGGTCTTGTCGGGTGACAGCCTGCTGAGTATAGATATAATGTCATGGCGGGCTGAAGCATAGATGTCTGTAAAGCCACGATGTGTAAGACAGTTTTCTTTAACATATTTGAACCTCTTTTGTGAAGCTTTTATATTCGATATCCAGTCGGTCGTTGTGCTAGTTCCCCGAAAGGCAATAATAAGCTCCGCTCGCGATTCCAAAATAAATCCAAATCGTTCACGCACATTGCCAACCGACTTTGCTTGAATGGTGTGGCTAACCGCGTATGGTAATGGCACAACAAACGAGCCATCCGCATTTGCAAATTGTGCGTAAGTCTGTCCGCAAATAGCAGCCATAAAGATAGCACGCTCTTCTAACGTATGGTTATGAGTCAGTTGAATCCCACCTTTCCTTTCTATTCTATTTATGATTCAAACACGAGCTTGGTGCTTGTCGCTAAATTATGCGTTTGTCGAACATCGATTTATGGATGGAACAAGGGACACGTTATAAAATGTTTTAATTGTCACGACCTCGTGACAATGGTATTATTTTCAACATAAAGTGCCATTACTTGGAATGTATATGGAGGCATATATGGGGCAGATCATGTGTTTTCAGATCCTTTTAACGAATGGGGAAAGACTGTGGCCCGCAACCATTTTTCCTGTCTGGCATGAGGATATGCCGTTAACGGATTTACAAATGGTACATACAGCGTTGGAGCGAGACGGGAGAATAATCGTTGCGGTTATCGCTTACGATAGCCACGGGGAGAGAATGGAGGATCATAGCCAAGTATTTTCTAAAGAGGAGCTCGCAGTGATCCAAGGCCCGATTCCTACCTTTCCTCCATGTGGAATTAGTGTGAATGAGGTGTTCGGCCTATCCGAAGCAGCTCGATTGTGGGGCATTGAGGGCGGGGGAGCGACTATTCGTAAAGCTTTGGAGCGTGGAGAGTTTAGCCCAAGTGAGATTCGTAAATCGGATGGCATATTACTTGTTACTTTTTCTGGAATGCAGCGTAGATACAATGCAATCATGAAACACGAGTGGATGGAAACACAGTCTTATTTCGTTCAAGAGGGTGTTATTAGAGTACAACCAGAAATTTCTCCTACATCACAGCACATCTCCTTAACGACCCTAACACGACGTCATCGCAAAGCCTCAGATATTTGATATACCTTTGTACATGTCACTTGCCTTGCACGATTTGCAGAGGAGGATGGAAGGTTGTCTCGTACAAATATGTTCAAACTAACCGCTCTTATACTTGTCGTAGCTGCTGCGAATATCCTCGTATTTTCACCAGGATTTATAGGCGTACAGCTCGGAGCAAGCGCTCTCTCAGCAGCAACGGGGGTTACCTTGCTTTTTGCCAGTGGAGGGGTTCTTGTAACCGGAATTTATCATTTCGTGTTTAAGAAGCCTACGGTTATTCCTATCAAACAAATCAAAACGTACGACGAATATGTCGAACATCTGTCTCGATATCGCCATACAAAAGGAATTGAAAGCGATATAAGTTTAGCGCTAGGCCAAGTGGACCGGATGCATAAGCGGAAGCGGACTTTAATCGAAGTTCTACAGCAGCGATTTGTGGAGACCGAGATGAGTTATAAGAAGTTCATATCAGTCACCGAAGAAGTGGAGCATTTATTTTACCAGAACATAAGAAGTATATTAAACATTTTGCATGTATATGACGAAGCGGAGTTCGTACGTGTCTTTCAACAGCAATCATCACATTTTTCCAATGATCTTATTCAAAAAAAAGCAAGCGTATATCAAAACTATTTGTCAACGATCAGCAGTTCCATCTCCAATAATGAGGAAATTTTACTAAAGCTGGAGCAACTGCTATTAGAAATATCCAGTTTAGATCATATTGAAGCGGGTGAGATTGAGCAATTATCCTGTGTGCAGGAGTTAGATTCTTTAATTAGACAAACCAAATATTATAAACAGTGAGAGGTGCAACGAATGAGCAATAGCAAAAAGATTGTACTATCTATCTTGAGTGTGTTTGTCGTATTTATCCTCGTCTATTACGGCGTGAACTTTACTTCCAACCTAGGTAAGTCGAAGTCGGAGATTACGGTAGAAGATGCGAGCAAGCAGCTAAACAAGCTTTACTCCGATATCACGGTGACGACCGAAACACCTGTAAAAGGCCAAATTGATATTAATCCTGCCAATATTGGGGATACACTGCCGGACATTTCGAAGTTCCCCATTACGGTTAATCATACAACGGATACGTTTGTAGAAATTTTCTCCTCTACAGAGAAGTCGGGTACCGGTGTGGATGGCTGGCTGGCGGAAGCGGCAACCGAGTTTAACAAAGCGAACATCCAAGTAAACGGCAAAGCCGTTTCCGTTAACATTCGTAATATTGCTTCTGGAACAGCGGCCGACTATATTAAATCAGGCAAATATATACCCGATGCCTTTACACCCTCGAACGAGTTGTGGGGCGAAATGGTAAAGGAGAGCGGCGTCAAAACTGAGTTAGTTGCTAAACGTTTGGTTGGAAATGTTCCAGGTATCGTTATTTCAAAAGCCAAACATGATGCATTAGTAGCGTCTTATGGTGCAGTGAATATTAAAACGGTCACAGAGGCGATTGCCAATAATGAGTTTAGTATGGGGTATACGGACCCTTTTGCAAGCTCAACAGGCTTGAACTTTCTTGTGACGGCGCTTCATACGTTTGATAGTTCGAACATTTTAAGTGACAAAGCCGTTCAAGGATTTGAGAAGTTTCAAGCAAACGTCCCTTTTCTAGCTTCGACCACGATTCAAATGCGCGAGGCGGCTAAATCGGGTATGTTAGACGGATTTGTACTGGAATATCAAACCTATGTGAATGCTCCTGATTTCAAAAATGGCTACGTATTTACACCTTTTGGTGTAAGACATGACAGTCCACTGTATGCGTTAGGTGATCTTCCAAAGTCCAAATTGGATATCATTCAGAAATTTGCCGAATTTGTCACACAAGCGAAATATCAAAAGATGGCGCAAGAAAAAGGATTTAATGAGTTGGAGCAATATAAATCAGAGCTTGCTGTTGTTAAAGGTGGCCTGCTTGCAGCCGCACAGAACATATGGAAAGAAAAGAAAAACGGGAGTAAGCCGATTGCAGCCGTGTTTGTAACGGATGTATCAGGCAGTATGGCAGGTGAACCGCTTAATCGTTTGAAGGAGTCGCTGCTGAAGGGGCAAAAATATTTGGGGAAAGAGAACAGTATAGGGCTGGTCGCTTATTCCAATGATGTCACCATTCATTTGCCGATCAAAAAGTACGACACGACACAGCAATCGATGTTTGTGGGTGCCGTAAACAATCTATATGCGGATGGCGGCACAGCTACGTTCGACGGTATTATAGTTGCCTTAAAAATGCTTCAAGAGGAGAAGGCCGTTAATCCAGCAATGAAACCGATGATTTTTGTCCTAAGTGACGGCGAGACTAATCGCGGGAATACCCTCAAAGATATTAAAGATCTTATCGCAACCTACAAAGTTCCAATTTACACGATCGGTTATAACGCAGACATCCAAGCGCTGCAAAGTATTTCAAGTATCAATGAAGCAGCGAGTATCAATGCGGATACAGATGATGTTGTCTATAAAATAGCGAACTTGTTTAACGTGCAAATGTAACCCTTATTTATAGGAGGAGCGATATGACATTTTCAATGGAAGTTGCAAGCCCGGAAGCCATTCAAGCCGCAATTGAGCACGAGGTGAAGCCTGTTCCTGAAGAAGTTGCCAAACTTCAAGCATTGGCTGATTCCAATGTAGCGTCTATTATGTCTTTAGATCTGGATTCGCTTGAGAAGAGGAAAGAAATTTTGCAATCAATTGACTCATTCGGTATGAATACGATGAGAACTTCCTCAGGCAAAAACAACTTACTGCAAGTTTCGGTCGGTAACCTCGCCAAGACAGGGGATGAGGGCGGTCAAGTCGCTAAAGGGCTAACGGAATTGCATATGCAATTAAAGGATTTGGACCCGAGTGTCATCGACTTTACGAAAACCGGATTTTTAGGCAAATTATTTAACCCGTTGCGCGCTTATTTCCTGAAATATCAGAAAGCAGATGCGGTGATCGCTGATATTGTCGTCTCCCTCGATAAAGGGAAAACAACGTTAAAAAATGACAATACGACACTTGAGATTGAACAGCAGGCGCTGCGTGATTTGACTAAAAAGCTGCAAAAAGAAATCGAGCTGGGCACTTTAATGGACAGTTCCATTGAAGCGCAAATCGAAGCGGCCAAGGCTCGAAATGAAGATCCAGACAAAATTCGCTTCATTACGGAGGAGGTTCTGTTCCCACTTCGGCAGCGAGTAATGGATATGCAGCAAATGATGGTTGTAAACCAACAGGGGATTATGGCGATTGAAGTGGTCACAAGGAACAACAAAGAACTGATTCGAGGCGTGGACAGAGCTAAAAACGTGACCATATCCGCCCTGAAAATTTCGGTGACAGTAGCTAGCGCGCTGTACAATCAAAAGATCGTCTTAAAAAAGATCGAACTGTTAAACCAAACGACAAATGAGCTGATTGCGGGTACGTCAAGAATGTTAAAAGATCAAGGCGCTCACATTCATAAACAATCACTTGAGACGAACGTTTCTGTAGATACATTAAAACAAGCGTTCACTGATGTATTATCCGCGCTTGATTCTATTAGCACCTATAAGCAGGAAGCGCTACCGAAGATGCGCGAAACGATCGATCAGTTCCGGGAACTAGCGGATCACGGTGAACAGCAAATCCAACGTTTAGAAAAGGGACACAAGCTAGGTTTATAAAGAGCGTGACCAGTCTATGGACGAATCCACAGGCTGGTCATATTTGTTTGTGCACCGGGTGAGTTATCCGAACGAAAGGCTGCTTAGAGGAATTTCTTCATTTCATTAAAAGCCAACTCGCGATGACCTGCTTGGCAGTGCTGTTCACCACCCGTTTCTTTCGTAAATACTTTCGTCGTAATAGATGCCGCATTACTTAATTCTTGTTGAATTTTAGGCAAACGGCTTATTGGTACGTATTGATCCTCTTGTCCAGCTAATAATAGCACATCCTGATTAATGAATGGGCCAATTCCATGCATCGTATGTTTTGCAAAAGCTTTAACTAAATCAAACGGCGTGGCTGCTCCTGTATTTTCCATCCCTTTGGTAAGTTTCCATCTTAAATCGATGTTATTAGCCATCATTCGTTCGAGTAAACGGTTAACTTTATCGGCTTCATTATGGTCTACCAATTGCATGATCCCCTTATAAGTATCTGTTGGCATACGATTTTTTAATGCATCTAGTCCACAATAAAAAATGTTAAAGGCAATGACTTTGTCTATTCTTTTTTCGAAAGCGGCAGCACGCATCGCCAGATAGCCACCCCAAGATGCGCCTAAAATGCTGACCTGATCTAATTTGAAATAATCAATTATCGTTGATATCGGTTTTTCCCAGTTATGAATAAATTTAAGGCCGTTCTTTAAGGCGGTTCCTTGGCCTGGTCCATCAAATACGATAATATTGTAATTAATTCCTTTTATAAATCGCATCATTTTAAGCATTTCTTCCATGTAAGAATCGTAACCGCCAAACACAAGTAAGGTTTGGTTAGCCCCAGGGGTTAACAATTTTACAGCAGGCAAATAAAAGTTCTCATAAGGGATCTGAAAGGTTTCATAGTCAAATTCAGTATATCCTTTATAGAAGGTTTCTCGATATTTTTGATACATGATGTTTTTATTAGGATCTTCAGGTGACAAATAAAATTCTGCTGCTTGATAGTAGACGGAAGCTAAGTCGTAGTCTTTGCTATGTTCACGCTTATGCGCAAACTCAAGCCAAGTTTCATACCAACTGTGAGCATCCTGTAAACGTGGAATTATTTGTCCCAAGTCAGCCTGTGCGCGCTCATCTTCTTCGTAATAATCGTTCATAAACCGATTGATTTGCAAATTAAATTGTTCATCTTGTACGTATAGTTTAAACATGTTGATTCCTCCTTTAGTTGGTATGTACCTACTATAGGGTAGAATGATTTACTAAAAAATAAGTAGAATAGCCGCAAATGTACGATATCTTACATGTGATCTATGAACTGTTTCATATCCTACAAATAAGGAGTAATTGGTTGATGATTGAAGACATCAGAGTGTACAAAACAAAACTAGCCATCAAACGAGGAATTATTGAGCTGCTCCAGCATCAGCAATTTAAAGAGATTACGATCAAACACATATGCGATCAAGCGCTTATAGGTCGTTCGACTTTCTATAGTCATTATTTAGATAAGTACGACTTGCTAGACAGTATGGTTCAACAACATGTTCTTGATTTTACGTATGAGATTAAACAGCGATTTGATTCCATTGATGAGAACAGGGTGGCTGATGCCATCGAATTTGTCACCGATGCGATGATCGAACAACAACTTGAGATTTCCACCTTGTTGCAAGTGCATGAAGGAACAGCAGATTTGCGTAAGGAATTTGAACACGTGTTGTATAGTACATGCTTGGACTATTTAAACCGTCATTTTTCATCAAGCCCGATTGCATTAGACTATTTGGCGGAATTATATGCCGCTAACTCGATCGTGTTTCTATATAGAGTTTTAAAGCATGGAAAGGACCCGAATATCATTTTACTTGCCAATCAGATGCAGCAATACATCTTTGGGCAGTTAAAGTCGGATTGAATCTAACACT
This sequence comes from Paenibacillus taiwanensis DSM 18679, assembly GCF_000425125.1. Taxonomy (GTDB): domain Bacteria; phylum Bacillota; class Bacilli; order Paenibacillales; family Paenibacillaceae; genus Paenibacillus_B; species Paenibacillus_B taiwanensis. Next base: position 555,131 of record NZ_KE384308.1, on the reverse strand, counting down.
AAATCCAAAACGAATAGGGGAACGTAAGATGCTAGAATTGCAGACTGGTCAATTTCAAATAGTTGAATCTTTTTTTAGGGGCAAAAAGAGTTATATCCCAGCGTTATCGGTTATTTATGGCGACTATCCAGGTCGAGTATTTGTAGATGACGACCAAGCACCTCAGATCGCCATTGTGTGGGCTACTGGTAGATGGATGTACTTGGAAGGAAATCTTTCTACAGAGATTAGCAAAACAGATATGAGCCGTTTTTTACAGCATATTGTGATGCCCGATTGTAAGCAGCGTAACGAGAATTGGTTTGAAATTTATACTTCGGATGATGAAGCCTGGAATTGCTTTTTTGACAAGGAAGTCCCTTTTTTGAAAGTACATAAACATTATGAATCCGTATATGCACTAAATCTAAATAAATTTGCTCAAGTTAAGCGGCATGTGAAAGTGGTAGAAGAGCCATTAAAAATTGACCTTGTTCATTTCGATATACTGCCTCAATCATTTTATGGATTTCCATATGTGAGAGATGAGTTTAAAGCGAAGAAGTGCATAGGAGTAGAAGTAAAGAAAGATAATCAGCTTATCACGGTTTGCAAAAATAATGGTTTTATCGTTGGACATGAATATTTTATAGATGTTGATACATTTGCCAAAGAAGAGCGGGGTAAAGGTTATGCAACTGTTGCTGCAATCCAGTTAATTGCACATTTGCTCGAACAACAAATGTATCCTTTATGGGAGACCACACATGAGAATGTACCTTCTCACAAGTTAGCTTTAAGACTTGGTTTTGAAAAAATTGAAAACTATCCGGTGTATGCGTTTCATATGGAAATATAAAATTAGGTCAGACCATTTGTTGAAGTGGTAAACGCTTGAACAATGAGTTAACTTTCAAGGTCGCTCCTTATGATGCTGTCAACCGGGGCGGTCAAGCTATACATCAGCAGTTGGGGCTGACCCCCACTCCAAAGGTGAAGCAGGATTTGATTAATTAAATGATAAATGCGCTGAGTATTTCGCAGGTGCAAGAGGTAGCAGCGATAATTCAGGACCGTCTGGGTACGAAAAAGTAACAGCCATTTTTTATAGATCCTCGAACAGAAGTTGTCATTCTATCGTAACACGGTAGAATGGTCAGCTTCTTTTACTTTTAGGATAAAAAAGTAGTAAGCCGATCCGATCAAATTTAGGATTGAAGCTGAGAATTGTTATCACCTATAATAAGGAGAAGCGTACTAGTCGTAAGTTGTTACAACTGGTCATGGTGTGCTCAGAAAGAGAGGATGCAATGATGAACCTTAACGATCTGATCCAGCTGTCGAGTCATGCATCCGTGAAAGTGATGGATGTACGGCATTACACGCTGCGGCCGCAAAAGGAGTCATATACATATCCGCTGCCGACTAGTGTATTTATGTATGCTGTACGAGGTAGTGCGCAAGTACAGGTGCAGCATATTACTTACACAGTGCGCAGTATGCAGCTCATACATGGAGGGAAAGGATTACTTCTTGATCTGTTGGTGACGGACAGTGAGTTTAGTAGGGATGTTGTCATTAGCTCGCAGCCAAAGAAGATACGATCAAACGAATGGTCTGGGTATGATGATGCCAAGTGGCTCTAAGCTTGAGGGATAACACTTCTGAATCCAGATTATATTTTTATCGTGGACCATGCAGCAGATTTTGATGCCCATATGACCGAACTGAACAAGAGCAAGGTGTGGAAATCTTTGCAGGCGGCAAAAGGGAATCATGTCGTTCCATTAGATGTATCGATGAGTACACAAGGGCCACTTGCAATCGAGCATACGACAAAACAGCTAATCCGATTCCTGACATCGTAATTAAGTAATTCTTAACTTATATAGTATAACTTGAGGAAGTGGGGGATTCGCTGTGCAGCCAATGTGCATAAAAGATATGTTACATGATCGAGAGTTGTTCATTTATGTACCAGAGGGATATGAAGAGGATGAACAGCGTTACCCTGTCGTCTACGTACAGGATAGTGGGGATTTGATTAATCCGCAGGAAAGTGGCTCTCTGCAAGCTGTTAGACAGTTGACAGCTAGACAGGAGCTGCCAGGTATTATTTTTGTTGGTATAGCATCATTCGATCGTAATAATGAGTATACGCCTTTTGTGTCAAAGAATGTATTTGATCCGACACGGAATTTCGGCGGAAATGCAGCTGCGTATGCTGCTTATATTGTAGAACAATTAAAGCCCTATATTGACCGTAAGTATCGGACAAGGCCCGAACAGAAGTATACGGGGATAATGGGTTTTTCCCTTGGGGGGCTCATTTCCCTTTACACAGGAATACTGTATCCGGACGTGTTTGGCCGAATTGGCAGCTTCTCTGGTTCCTTCTGGTTCCCTGGCATTGTGGAGTGGGTGCAGCAGCATCCGATACGTAATACCGGCCAACGTCTATATATGAATGTCGGACACGCCGAAGGAAGCGGGCGAACGAACGGTCAGCAATGGATGGTGCCAAACACAAAAACGGTATATGAGCACTTGTTACAGCATGGCTTCTCCGAGCACACGGCTCGCCAAGATATTTATGAAAGTGAATTTCATTCCTTTGAGCGTGGGGTACGTTACGTGCCTTGGGCGATGCAGTGGCTGTTTAACGGAGAGTAAGTTGTGTCGCAACTATTTAACAGTTACCATATAAGGGAAAAGAGACTGTATTTTGGTCATACCCCCGTCAAGTAGACACTTATAAAAAGACATTCGTCATGCTGCGACCGTTTCTCGGTATTCTACCGGCGAACGGTCGTTTAGTTTCTTTTGAAAGCGTTCGTTGTTATAAAACGAAACATATTCTTGGATGGCCTGTCCCAGGTCGGACATGCTTTGTGGGCGGACAAGATAAATCTTTTCTGTCTTGAGATGCGAAAAGAATGATTCAATACAAGCGTTATCAAAGCAATTTCCTCGTCTGGAGTGGCTGCCAAGGATCCCAAGCTTCGTCAGTTTGCGATTAAACGGCTTGAAGGTGTACTGGAAACCTTGATCAGAATGCAGAAGAACTCCGGTAAGATCGGTTTTTTCGCTGAGCATATCGACTGTTCTCGTGACGAGGGCGAGGTCGTTTCGCTCGGACAGCTGCCAGGCAACAATCTCGTTATTGTACAGATCCTGAATGGCAGAGAGGTATATGAACTGATCTCCAACCCGAATGTACGTAATATCGGTTACGAGCTTTCGCAGCGGCGCCTCTGCATGGAACTGGCGTTCCAGCCGATTGGGATAAACGACGGATACCTGTTTGCCGAAGAAGCGCCGCTTCTTTCGGATCACTGAGCGGATGCCGAGTTTCTTCATCAAGCGGTAAACGCGCTTGTGATTGACGTTCAGCCCTTCACGTTTCAAGGCCACCCTCATCCGCAAGTAACCATAGTACGGGTGTAGTCGATGAATCGCCATGATATGCCCCTCCAGCAGTTGTTCTTGGAGTACACGAGGGCTAGGCTCGTATACCTTTTTTCGCCACTTGTAATAGCCGGACCGTGATACTTGGGCAAGTTCCAGTACCCACTTTAGTGGATACTTCGCTCTCATTTCCTCAATGACTTCACATCGAATCGCTTTGCTGGTCACTCCCCGTGTAGATTTGGATACCGCTTTTTTAAGTACTCAATCTCCGCTCTTAAATATGCCATTTCTTCTTCCATGCTGGCGAACTTGTTCTTCGGTCGCCCTTTTCGGAGCACTTCGGATTTAAATGGCTGCCCTTCCCGATGCCGTTTTACCCACACTTCCACCTGAGACTTATTCCGAATCCCGAGTCGCTTGGCCACCTCCCGGTAAGCCATATTCGCCTCTGTCACCAGCCTGACCGCTTCCAGTTTTAATTCCTCCGAGTAACGGTTGTTCGTACGGCCTGTTTTTCCCACGAAAAATCCCCTCCGGTAGCCAACGTTTAAGTCCATCTTACCAGATGTCTTTTTTTCGTTGTCTACCGTGAGGGGATAATACCATTTAGCAGTCTCTTTTGTCTATCCTCAACCGATATAACTTATTCGTTGATTCAAGCAGATCATCTGTCGGGATTCCTACTACAACTTGTGCTTTATAAGGATAAACAGATGTTGAAACGCTTTGAACTTCATTCCGAACAATAGAATCGAATCATGCTTTAAGCTTACTGTTGGGGTGGCAATACTCATTATTCTTTTTTATCCAGGTGTATACGAATGAGGGAGGTGAAAATTCCCAAAATTATAATAAAGCTAATGCTTTTTAGAAGCCGAAGGACTGTTAAGTTTGATGCTGAGCATGAAAGCACCTAATATAGGTGGGAGGCGAACAACTAGCTTGTAGACTGCGATGGAACTCCTTGCTGCAAAGTGCGACTTGCCAAAATATAAGATGTAAGCTATATTGTATGTAATTAGATAATCTAACTATATGGGTGAGGAGGTGTGCAAGTGCAGCGTAAGCCTGCTAAAGAATATACAACAGAGCAACAGCTTCCTAGACTAGGGACCGCTCCCTATTTGAAGCTAATGGAACGTACTGCCGCATCGGAGACCAATCAGTACGCAGCCCATTTGGGACTGATTATGTTATGGCTGGGAGATAACGTCTTGGATCTGGTCGATCATGACTTGTCCTCCTTTGACATTACCGAAAGTAAACTGGATTTACTGTTATTATTGTCTCTCCACGACGGTCAGGAGCTAGTTACACCATCATCGATTGCAGATCGACTTGGTATTCGCCGTTCCTCTGTTACGTCATTGCTGATTTGGTTGGAGAAAAGAAATTGGATTATCCGCGAGCCGTACGCCAAGGACGGTCGTATGACCCACGTTCGGATTAGCCCTGAGGGCAGTATGTTATTACAACAAGTACTGCCTACATTCTGGTCAACCTGCGCATCTCTTGTAGAAGAATTAAATAAAGAGGAGCAGGAGGTGTTCCGAAACGTTCTAGTCAAACTAAACAAAAATATCGAAAATCGACTAGGGGCAGGCAGATAATTTTTTTATTCATATAGTTAGATAATCTAATTACATGGAAATCCATCCAGTTGGAATCGAACAGCTACTTAGGTTTATTTTGAAATGAAGGTACGTGATCAACATGAAACAAACACAACGTTCTACGAATCAGCAGCAGACGCGGGCGCATCACTTGATTACGCTGCGCACGATGGTAAAGGAGATGTTGTTGCACACTCGGGCGCAATGGGGCTTGCTTGTACTCGGTGCTGCCTTTGTTATCGCCATCTCCGTGCTTGAATTTACGATTCCTCAGCTGACCAAACACATTATTGATCAGATCATACCCGATCGAAGGTATTATGCACTGTTGGAAACAGGAGGGCTTATTCTGTTCGCGGGACTGCTGCTAGGGGCTTTTAACTTCGGCAGCAGTTATGTGATGACACTTGTTAGTCAAAAAGTTATCTTTCAGCTGCGGAACAAGCTGTATAAACACACCTTAAGTTTGGATCTAACGTTTTTTGATCGCAATCGCACAGGGGACCTGATGACAAGATTAACAGGTGATGTGAATCAACTGCAAGAGCTAGTTTCAGCCGACAGCCTTTCCATCCTTGCAGACATGATTACTTTTGTTGCGATCGTTGGCTACTTGTTTTATACAGACTGGGAACTGGCGCTTCTGACCCTGATTACGCTGCCTTTTTTATTTATCACATCCCGATTTTTCAGTCTGAGGATTAAAAGTGCTTATCGGGCGGTTCGTCGCATATCGGCGGAATTAAACAACTCGCTTCAGGATACGTTGTCTGGCATTCGGATGATTAAGTCTTTTGCTAGTGAAGATAACGAGGCCAAGGCGTTTACGAAATGGAGTGAACAGCATCGGGCAGCAACCGTATCGGCGTCCCGGCTGTCTGCGATCTTTGCGCCAATTATAGATTGGCTGAACCATGTAGGCATGACCATTGTGCTTCTGTTTGGAGCGTGGCAGATTATGCACAATCGCATGACTGTAGGTGAGATTATAGCTTATCTGGCCTATTTGCGCCTGCTGCAAGCCCCCATTCGTTCTTTCAGCAGATTGATTACTAAATTACAACAATCCGCTGCGGCATTTGAACGAATTCAAGAAGTGCTGGCAGTTGTTCCAGAGGTTTGTGATAAGGAAGGTGCCATTGCTCTTCCTCCTGTCAAGGGAGAAATCGTGTTTGATGATGTGGAGTTTGCTTATGAGGAGGGCAGACCCATTTTACAGAAATTCCACTTGCGGCTGCGACGTAATCAAACGACAGCTCTGGTTGGCTCATCAGGCTCTGGCAAATCAACGATTGCCTATCTAATTGCCCGATTGTATGACGTCCAGCGAGGCGACATTTATATTGATGGCCATCCCTTAACAGAAGTGACGGTGAAATCACTTCGACAGCAGATGGGTATTGTGTCGCAGGAAGTTATCCTGCTTAATGGCACAATTCGTGACAATATTGCATACGGCAAGCCAGAAGCAACAGCTGAAGAAATTACAGCAGCTGCGGTGGCTGCAAATGCTCATGAATTTATTACTGCATTTCCAGAAGGATATGATACTTCAATCGGGGAAAGAGGGGTCAAGCTTTCAGGTGGTCAAAAGCAAAGGCTGTCCATTGCTAGAGCCTTCCTGACGAATCCACGCATTCTCATCCTGGATGAAGCTACGGCAGCTCTCGATACGGAATCGGAACAACATATTCAGCGTGCGTTGTCCTTGCTTCTGCCTGGGCGTACCTGTCTGGTAATTGCCCATCGACTCTCGACGATCCAGAGCGCGGATCAAATCGTTGTACTGGAGCACGGACAGATTATGGAGCTTGGAAATCATGAAACACTGCTCCAGCAAAAAGGAAGATACAAAGCACTTTACGAAATGCAATTTCCGATCAAGTCCACTTTTGAAACGATATTAAAATAGAGGTGAAACATGAATAACTATACAAATGTATCAACTGCAAACCGAAATTATTCGCTGATGACCGTTATTCTATGCTGGTCTGGCCTTGCTGTCATGTCCAGCTTATATGTCACGATTCCACTTATTTCTGTGTTCGCACAGCTTTTCAGTATTTCGCCAACACAGGCTGCGGCTGCGGGCAGCACCTTTTCGATCGGCTTTGCGCTCGGCTGCTTGATCTACGGGGCGTTGTCCGATAAATACGGACGGAAAACCGTCATCTTTGTGGGACTGCTTGTTCTAACTATAATCTCGCTCCTCCTAGGATTTGTGGATCAGTTTGCATGGATTCTCGTTTTAAGAGGACTGCAAGGGGCAGCCGCTGCCACGTTTTCTCCAGTTGCTCTTGCCTATGCAGTTGAAATGTATCCTGCGGAAAAACGGGTTACGACGATCGGGTTTATTAGTACAGGATTTTTGGTAGCAGGGATAGTAGGGCAAGTGTTCAGCAGCGTGGTTAGCGAGCAGTATGGATGGAACGCAGTCTTTTATATACTTGCAGTTGTATACGTATTAACTGCCGTCTTAGTGTTCTTCTTCCTGCCAAAGGGAGGCGTTCATCAAGCTCATGCTAATATATGGGAACCAATGAAGCAAATCGGCAGCGTTTTTATTCAGAAACAACTGGTACTGTGTTATTTAGTAGCCTTTGTTCTGCTTATGTCTTTTGTAAGCATGTATACGGTGTTGGGCAGTTATTTAAGTCAAGCTCCATTTGAACTGAGCAAACAAGACATCCTGTATGTTCGAACCATTGGCATAATAGGGATGCTCGTTTCTCCGTTTGCCGGAACCCTGTCCAAGCATTTTGGCATACGTGTCACGCTGCGTCTAGGGCTGCTGTTAGCCATCATTGGATTGGCAACTATGGGTATGATTTCGAATTTGCCCCTGCTTGTCATCTTGAGCATCGTCTTTGTGTCAGGCATTGCCATTGCTGTGCCTTCGCTCGTATCGCTCGTTGGTCAACTCGGAGGGAAGATGCGGGGGATAGCTGTATCCGTTTATACGTTTATTTTGTTTACGGGCACAAGCTTTGGTCCGATCATATCGCTTTATTTCATGAAGAGCGGCAGCTATTTGATTACATTTATTCTACTTGCATGCATTCTGTGCGTTGGTTTGCTAGCTGCCATTTTTATCAATCGAGAGGTCGCTGAGGAGATCGAACGACCGGTGGTGCATGTAGAGGTGTAAGCTTTCAATAAATAGGAAACATATATGATCTGGATATTTTAATAGAGACTGGATAAATATTAACGTCCCCAAGGAGTGTAACCTCGTTCCAAGGGGATATTTTCATTCGTGAAATCAAATGCATTTTATTGTATATGTCCTAACACATTGATGAGAGTTCGTATGTCAAAAACTCCAACTCATTTCACCCGGATTACGTGTGAACCTTATTTGTTTCATAAATATACTAAGAAATAGAAAATCAAAATAGATTATATAAAATTGCAAGAAAATCAACAAACATGTCTGTATGTTTCTACAAAGATATTCGTATTTCCATTTTATGATCATGAGACGAATTATGTTTTGATTTTCATATAACCTTAATCAAGGGGAATTTTTGTATTGAAGATATCTGTAAAATAGTATATGTTACGTATGGTGAACGGGCGTAGTGTTTCCCCCTCATTGATGACTCCGCTTCTAATTCACCTATGTTGGCATCTAGGGCTAACAATGCCCTCACTTAATATATTATTAGTTAACAAGAATAAAATATTTCATAATTTTATATCAAGTTAAAATTAAAACGAATCATTTATTTTGATATAAGAAAGACTAAGGAAGGAAAAATCCTTCCTTAGTCTTTTGTCAGATAAGTAAATTAAACACAACAATGGCTAGTAAAAGAAAAATGATGACAAAAGTGACTTTATATCCTACTTGTAGATGTGTGTTGTTCTTCTTTTTTTTCCAATAAAAAATTGGATATGCAATAGAAATCAAAATAATAAGTATTGCTAGTACTGTTGACAGTGTAGTCATGATGTTCCTCCTTGCTTCTTCCATTCTTCTAGAAGTTTGATATCAAACTCATAGTGGTTCGATATCAAATATCGCCAACCATGTTACTGCTGCGTAAACTCCATTTCCTTTATTATTGGCATTAAACCGTGTAGCAACTAAGTAAAAGTATCCAGATGTAGCGCCCGTGAATCCAGATACTGGAGGCAGCCATGCAGTGGCACCTGTAATAATTGCCCCTCCAGCAGCTACAGTATTATAGTAGTCGATGGCTTGCAAAGTTTGTTGGTAATTAAAGTTGCGATCATATCCCCACCAATAATACGTCCATTGACCATAAACTGCAGATGTAGAAAGTGCATTATTGTCTATGGACAAATCTGTGTTGATAACAATATCATCCTTTTGCACCAATGTATTGAGTGCATCAAAATGCTTTTGTAGTTTTCCTAAGTTGTATTTTTCATAGATCTCAGAAGGAACATTTTTGAACTGGATCTTACCTTCATTTGTAACATTGACGTACGGCTCTACGATAGAAATGATACTTTCAGAAGAAACTGTTTTTTCTTCATTTTGAGCAAACGCACTAGGTGAAATAACTGCGAAAAGTAAGAACAATGACAGCAAGGATAACAACGATTTTTTCAAACCAAATCCACCTCTCAATACTGTTATTTTAATTACAATATGAATATTAACATAGATATATTGGTAAATAAAGATATAACAGTAAAATGATTCAATATACCTAATAATATGTAACATTCGACACAAAAAGAGTTTTGTTAGAAGGAGTATTTATTGAACATGGTACAGTTAAATTAAGATATGTAAGTTAGAATGGGCGAAAAAGCCCTATTTAGCACTATAACCTGGAATGGAGATACAAGAACATCCTCCATTAATTAGTTTAGGATTGTATCAGCATCATAGATGTCCATCATAATATAGATCAATCTTCCGAGCGTCTCTTATGGCTCCCATTGGGATTCAGTACAGTGAGATATCCAACTAGAGCCTCCGCAATGTTAGAACATTTCCAGAGCAAAAAACTGCACTTACCTAAATCCAATGAGGAGATTATCTGGACGTTGGCAGTCGGGCGATCACAGTTAGCACTTATCTGTGACTTTACCAGAAGTAAGGATCTGGATATGAAATTTCCCCTCGACCGCTAGAGCCCTGAGTAAAGAGCAGCAAGAGAATCTGAAAAGGTCTTCATGGATGTGTTCCACACGGCGTGAGATTCGCAGCCAAATACATATAGTCGCTGCAGATCATCAGGGTGCGCATCTATCAAAAATTTGTCAAAGATACACCATTCGTGATGTCCAACCCCATACCATCGAATGAGCATGAGTTATATCAAACCTACCTACACGATTGCATCAACTTATTAAAACAGCAATGTTATTAAGAGAAGCGACTTTTCCAGGGGGGAAATAGTGTGAAATTAATCATTTATGGTTTGAGGGTGGAAGTATGATTCAAGATTATCAAGCCCTTCAAAAGACGTGGTTTGCCTAGGGGAAACAGCGATTCATTCAGACGACTGGCAAGCATTGCGGCGGTAAACTGCTAGGTCACTGGATTATGCAATCGGAACTATTTTTGCTCTCCTTAAATCAAACCATCTGAACTTACTGCGTTTAGAACTATCTTCACTAGAAACTTTGCTTCCAGCTTTAATAGTAACTTGATACCGACACTGGCTTATAAATTGATCTAAGTAATAAAGGGAATACTATCACATGCAAGGAGAAGGAATTATGAGATTGAATTAGGTATTGTGGTAGCGTTTAGCTCATAATGAACATTAAAAGTCTTGCTTTGGCTTGTTCTTAGATCAGACACACAATGGGAATTACTGATTTTTACGAATATTTGATTTGGTTATACTAATTAAATTATATAAGGATTATCAAATCGTCAGCTAGCTTCTCCTGTTAAGTATACGGATTACCGATGTAAAATGAAAGTGAGCTTTTAAACTAGAGTGGTTTTACGATCGGGCTTCTGCAGCTTATATGCCGCAGGGGCTTTTGATATTTACTTACATGCTGATAGACCGTTGCAGTCAGAAGCTGAAGTGTTTTTGTGTTTCATACAGCATAAATGAATTGAATGTTTTTTATTTCCATATGGCCATATTTTAGTTATAATATTATTGATAATAATTATCATTGTTATCACGGCGTTTATTAACGATAGAAAGGCGTGGGAATATGAAACATCATTTTTTTGTTGATAGCCCTGAACGGTTTGAAGCGACGATAAGACGAATGGCCATACATCGCTGCATAGAAGAATATGGCCCTAGCCGTACTGTACATTATGAAATGCTGTAAAATAGGGTACAGGGGGAGTTGAAGTTTACCGTGTACTGAATAGTGCAACGCTTATGTTATATGATGTTACCTTTCAAGATGAGTCATATTCGAATATGAGATGAAACAAGATTATTTTGGAATTTCCTATTGTATAGATAGGGAACTAGAGCTACAGGAGCAGGGAGAGAATGTGACATATATCAAAAGCAGTAGTTTATCGTTATCTAAATCCTGCGACATGCGAGGCTGTACACGACACTATGCGGGCCAACGGTATCAAAGTGTATCGCTTACAGCGGATTCAGAGCAGATGTCTCTTCTATTTGGAAGCAGTGGTAGTGTGCTTTGGGAACAGGCCATCGACAGACTTGATAGCGCCACGCGTCAACGCTATTTTTGGGGGTGCAAGCCAGTGCGGACATGCTCGACATTTTTAATCGTATCTATAATTGCCATTGCCGCTTCCCGGAAAAATCAAAAATTCTTTATTATGAAGGTAAGGTCATGGAACTGATATCGCTCCTTCTAGCGATAGAGCTGCCTAGACAAGAAGGAATGGCATCTGTGCTGTTGGATGATTATGAAATTCGTCCAATCCGACTTGGCCATGACAAACGGATGGAGGCCGAAGCCCACCGACACTGACACAATTGTCCAGGGAGCTGGCCATCAGTCGCAATAAGTTAACCAAAGGTTACAAGTTAATATTTGGTCAAACCAACTATGTTCATTACCGCAAAACGTGCATGCAAAACGCCAGACGTGATGACATGGTGGACGGACTGTGTGGAGGGCAAATATGATATTACAATTTGGAATGCAAAAGGATCACCGGAGGACCCTCATCATTTTGTCGGCCCGATGTTAGATCAGACCGCACATACAGCATCTATGTCTAAATTGCCAGAGGCCGCTGATATGAAGAAGCGCATAACGGAAGTATTACATACACGTGATGAAGCTAAGATTACTTCAGGTTATGACTTTATTTTAAATTATTTAAATGACAACGTCATTGTTGTTCCGCTTACTAACGCTAAAGAGTTGATTTTGTATCGAACAGATAAAGTAGCGGATTATACGTTTGGTGGCATTGAAAATGGATTTAATTCGCTACGCGTACAAAAGGCGACTGTTAGTCAATAAGTAGACGAGATAGATCGTGAGTTTCAGCCTAGTAATCACGCTTGATGAACGAAGGTAACGTGCGCTAATGAAAGGTAGACCACCATTTCCACCGTAGGGTGAATATGGTGGTCTATCTATTTTTTACGCTCTGTTAAGGGCGCACAAAGATAGCGGAAACGAATGGGGTGCTGGCAAGCTGGATGACGATACGGGATGAAGTTACTGGTTTGCGTCTAACACTCCGTTTTCAATCGTCGTTGATGATTTAGTCATAAGTCGCACTCCCCATAAGATGGCTGCCCCAAAGGCGAATCCACACGTCAGAAAAAGTGGCACAATGCTTTTACCTGTGTACAATAGAGCACCTATCATCGGACCTGATGCCATTCCCAAATACCGTATGAAATTGTACACGCCAATTGCGGTCGCACGCTCTTCAGGAAACAGCTCCGTAAGCAAAGTAGTAGGGATTGAGCCTGTTAATCCCATAAAAAAACCGAACAAGCAAACATTCAAAATAAGAAAAACAAGCGAGAGCTGGGCTGTAAAAGCAAATAATATAACGGATAGGGCGTGTAAGGCAAATCCATAGATCAGACTTTTTCTTGCTCCGATTCGATTTAACATAGACCCACCAAGCTTGATGCTAATAATGGTGGAACAAGACATCATAAGTAGTATGACACCCGTCTTGGCAGGTTGAAATAAGTAAGTATTAATTAATATTTGCGGCACAAAGGTCAAATAAATAAAATAAACCATGAATTGGAAGAAGCCGAATAGGAGTATTACCCGACTAACCGGATGCTTAAAAATCAAGGCAAAATACTTCCTATTACTTTGTTTTAGATGCGTAAATGGTGGTTTTGTTTCTGGTAACAAAATAAAGTTGGCGATTAACAAAAGTAGACTGATTGCCCCCAGAAATAGAAAGGTTGCACTATATCCATATTTTTCTCCGATTACTCCCCCCACTAATGGGCCAATTGCAGGCGCGAGCATAAGCAATAATTGATATGTAGCCATGCCTTGTGACAGCTGTTTCCCCCGAAATAAATCACCGATTATTGCAGCCGCTACTACAGGAACTGCTGCTGCACCGATCCCTTGCAGCACACGGAAAATGAGTAAATATCCAATAGTTGGAGCGTAGGCACAGCCGATAGATGAGACAGTATACAGCACAATAGCGGGAATAAGAACAGCTTTCCGGCCCTTTTTATCTGCTAGAGGCCCAAACACAATCTGCATAACGGCTAAAGCTAACGTAAACAAAGATACGGATAGACTAACCAAATAGCTCGTAGTATGTAGCTCTGCTTGTACTTGCAGGAGCAATGGATTGTACAAATTTTGTCCCAATGAAGCTGTAAAAGCGCTGAATCCAATTACATACAAAATGACACGTAATTTCATCATAATCCTCCTTTAAATATGACTGACTATCAGTCGATATGATACATGTTACATGATTGACTTTGAGTCAGTCAACTATTAATATGAAATGGGAATGATGAAAACAGCGGAAAGAAGGATCGAAATGGCGAGAATTACGAAAAACCCTGAGGAACGAAAAGCGGAAATTATGGATGCCGCTTTAGAATTGTTTGCGAGCAAGGGGTTTGAACATACAGCAGTAAGCGATATCGTCAAAAAAGTAGGTGTAGCGCAAGGCACGTTTTATTACTATTTCAAAACTAAAGAAGAGATTATGGTTGCGCTTATTAATCGTTCCTTGGTTGAGCATGAGACGACCATTAAAGCGATTGATCAGGATGCAAACCTGTCACCCTTTGAAAAGGTTAACGCCATTTTGTTTCCGAAGCCAATCCACCAGAAAGTAGGGGATTTTCTTCATCATGAAAATAATGCTTGGATCCACCAGAAATTTCTCGTTCAGAAAATAAATGAAATGACACCGTATTTGTCACGTATATTGGCGGAGGGAACTAAAGCGGGAGCTTTTAAAGTGAAACATCCGCAAGAAACCGCCCAGTTCTTACTAACTGCGGTCAACTTTATGTTAGATCAGGGTATCTTTGCTTGGGATGATATGAACCTAGTTGAGAAGAAGAGAGCAGTGAAGCAAATTGTTGAGAATATAGTTTTAAAAGATAATACGAGTGAATAAACAGCCATCCATGCAAGGCTTCTTTTTCCTAGCATGGATGGCTGTAAAAGCAAAAAGACGAAAGCTATGCTCCCGCCTTTTGAATGATTTAATTATTTCACATTATAGCCATCAACTTCGAAGGACAATACCTTATCAAATACGATAAATGCTTTGCGTGCTGCAAATGGCCCTTTGTTGTTATTATGTTTGTTGATTGCAAAGGTTGCTGGTCCGGTTCCAAGTGCTTTGGTTTCATACCAGTCAATGAAAGCAGTAACTTCAGCCATAGAAAGGTCAAATTCCTTTTCTAATCCTGTGTTTAATGTAATGACAAGGATCGCCCGTTCTCCTTCAACTTGGGGAGGGGTCACGTTTCCTTTAGGTGTTGCAGTTGCCTCGTTTGAATATCCACTTTCACCATCAACCGTTTTGGCACTAACAACGTAATAATAAGCTGTATTAATTTGGACGGCTTTATCCGTGAAAGATGTGCCGTACACATTGTCAGCAACAGTTGTGTAAGGTCCACCTGTCGTTGTCGATTTTTTAACAGTATAGCTAATTGCATTAGGTATAGAGTTCCAGTTTAGTACAATTTCACGATTTACATCTACGGCAGTTAAAGTAGGCGCTTGTACAGCGTTTTTATCTACCATCATTTCTAACTCACCAATTGATAGTAGAGTACCGCCATTATTAGTAGAGATGTTTATTCTGTATTTCAAGAACGACTTCGTATTGGATAGAGTGAACTCTTTTTTTGTGCCGTCTAACCAAGTAGTAACGTTAGTTTGCTGGTCCAAAATACTCCAGTTAACATCGTCATTGCTTCCTTCAAATGTCCAATTTTTAGGAAGACGATTTACATAACCGTTAAGACCGATGGGGGAAATTGTATACTTTGCAATTACCTTAGGTGTATTAAACTCGTATGCTAGCCATCCTTTGTTCGTATTGGAGGTCCAATAATGCGAATTTCCAATTTGAGAATCAAAACCTGTCCAAGCTCTGGACAAATGATCATATTCTGAACTTGCACTAGCAATGCCAGAAGGGGACGTATTACTAGTCATCGTTGGAACTTGATTATCGGAGTAAATGGGACTTGCACTCACCGTTCCTCCAATTTGAATAAAAGATAGTACTGTAATTAGAAAAACTGTTAACATTAGGCTTTTATGTCTTAACAAGATGAACATTCCTTTCTATGTGTGTATGTTCAAATATTACTTTTCTTGAAAAAGAATGTCTAGAAAAATATCGCCATATTTTACTTGTACTTGAACTTATTTTGTGAACAATATGTGAAAAAAAGCATGGATCGAGTTTGACCGTACTTTACGCGGCATCGGCTATCAAGTGGGGAATAGACATGAGATAGTATAATGAAATGGACGATTGATTTCAAAGAAATGCAGGTGGATAAGAGATGAAGCATTGTTATGCTTGTGGAACTGAATTAGCTTCCAAGGAATGTGAAGGCGAGGGACTGATCCCGTATTGTCATACTTGTGAAATGTTTCGCTTTCCGATTTTTAGTACCGCAATTAGTACAGCTGTGCTGAACAGCGATCACACAAAGGTGCTGCTGATCAGACAACACAACATGGAGGATTATATCCTGTTGGCTGGTTATGTTAATCGCGGGGAATCAGCAGAAGAGACGCTGATCCGTGAGGTGAAGGAAGAGGTAGGGCTGAATGTGGAGACATACAAGTACATGCGCAGTCTTTATTTCGAACGTTCTAATACGTTGATGCTAAACTTCGTTACTGTGGCACTTGACGAGACACAAATGCAAATTAATGCAGAGGTTGATCATGCAGAGTGGTTTACTTTTGACGAGGCCAGAAGGGTGATTATGAAAGGAAGCATGGCGGAGTCTTTTTTATTGACGATTCTTGAGCAGACTGAATCGGATCACGTTGGGCTGATGAATAGCTGAGCTCAAAACAAGGAACACCTTAAAACACCTTTAAGTTGAAACAGCGACTATGGATTCATAATCGTGGAACTTAAAGGTGTTTTTGTATGGATGAGCCTAATTGAAAGCTATCTTTCGTACGATTAGGAGGATTTGATTTAATTGTTATCACGTAAATGTGATGTCATGAATAGATCAATCAATTCAGCTTTTGAATTAATGTCGAAACTATAGTCTCCATTGCGTTCTCGTCAAGCGCCGATAGATGTTTGGGGCTGATCATCTGGTAAGCTTTCATTTTATAAAAATCAAGAATAGCTCGTTTCATTGTGATATCGTATTGAATTGAAAACGAGGGATCTAACAAACGTCGTAAAACGAGTTCATCTTGCATCATAAAAATGTCCGAATTTACAGGGTTAAAGATTCCCTCCTGTATACCCGCAACAAAAAATTGGTTCAGTTGTTGATTGCGTTCTTTCTGTGCAAACATAATCTTCTCATGCAGCGCCGGGAATAAGGTGAGAAGATCTTGTAGAAAAATATCGGATACATAGGCAGCAAGCATTAACGATTGCTCGGATATATTCTGAAATTGCTGCACAAAAGAGGTATTTTTATCGGCAAACACTTCTTGACCACGGATGTAGTTTGCATACAGATTGACGATACATTCCACAATTTCCTCTTTGGATTGAAAATGTTTATATAAAGTCGCTTTACTAATATCCATATATTTTGCGATATCATCCATCTTTAATATGCTTAGCCCATTCTTCCGCATGTAAGGCATTATCTTATATAAATATTTCTCTCGTTTGTTCGCTGCTGTCATCGTAACATCACCTTTATATCTTTGTATCCTAATTATAACCTACAATCGAAAATGAATAAACAAAGTAAACTAATTAAACTAAAATAATAAAAAAAGTATATTTTGTATAGATGGCGTGCTATGATGTCTGCAATGATATCCAAAAGTAAATTGAGGAGTGTTAATGATGCAGACAACTAGTCCAAATAAAATCGTGTTAGTTACAGGAGTAAGCAGTGGCTTCGGACAACTAATTGTAACAACTGTGGCACAGGCAGGACACACCGTATATGCAACGATGCGAGACATTAATGGGAAAAATGCAGAGAAAGCAGACGAATATAAACGTTTGGTCGAGCAATCCCATTTGAAGATCCATGTGCTAGAAATGGATGTAACTTCATCTGTACAAGTAGAGCAAGTCGTGAATAAAATAATATCCATAGAGGGGCGTATAGATGTTGCTGTGAACAATGCTGGAATTGGCGCTTTTGGTGCCTCTGAAGCGTTTACGATCGATCAATATGAAAATATGCTTAATACGAATCTGCTTGGTTCATTTCGAGTGAGTAAGTCTGTATTACCCTTCATGCGTGCGCAAAAATCAGGCTTGTTAGTTCAGATTTCATCCATCGGAGCCCGATGTATTTCCCCATTTTTCGGGTTATATTGCTCAACAAAGTCTGCTGTTGAAACGATGGCAGAGTCGCTGCGTTATGAGCTGTCTAATCTAGGAATAGACTCCGTCATTATCGAACCTGGAGCATTTGCTACACAATTTGGTCACAATAACCAGCTTCCTCAGGAGCAAGACCGAGCAGAAGCCTATGAATTTATGATTCCGATATTTCAACAGATCATACAAGAGTTTGAACAGATCACACGTGATCCCAACTTGCCAACCAATCCTCAATTGGTCGCAGATGCAGTGTCAGAGCTGATTCAAACTCCGGCTGGAGAAAGACCATTACGCACCGTTGTTGGGATGGATCCCGGTGTTGCGACTATAAATGAAGCTACGGAACGGTTGCAATTTCGTACGATGGAGCAGCGTGGCATTGGGCATTTGGTGGATATTGAAGCGGCTCGGGCTCATCATAGCTAAGTTCTGCAACACTGAGGGGGAATCGATTGCTTTATAGTCATTCTCTGCCAGCATTACGAGCGCCATCTCAGACG
This sequence comes from Paenibacillus taiwanensis DSM 18679, assembly GCF_000425125.1. Lineage (GTDB taxonomy): Bacteria > Bacillota > Bacilli > Paenibacillales > Paenibacillaceae > Paenibacillus_B > Paenibacillus_B taiwanensis. The sequence continues at coordinate 536,706 of NZ_KE384308.1, read as the reverse complement.
TGTGAAGTAGAAATATTCGCACTTTACTTGTTTGAGGCGAGATATGATTCAATAGGCATTATCAATGGGTGCACCACTTGGTACATCCTTTTGGTAATGCCTTTTTGCGTTACTACATGCTAGTAATCGGGAGGATGACTTAACGAGCTTGAAGGTGTTTGATGACCATACATCGCCCAAAAATTCAACTCTATGTGGAATAAAATGTGAATGCTATGATGGGATCAAGCTAGGATCAAGTATTGCTTCAGCATCTCTTTTATAAGGAGTTTTAATGATGAAAACCATTATGATTATTGAAGACGAGATGGCTATTTCACGAGTTATGTCAGCCTATATCCAGAAGGCTGGTTATAACTGCGTGGTCTTTGCGCAGGGCAATGAAGCACTTGAGCAGTTGGAATCGATCCAGCCCGCACTTATTTTACTTGATGTCATCCTGCCAGGGATGGACGGATGGCAGATTTTGCACGAGATACGATGCAGAAACGCTTGTCCCGTCATCATGCTCACGGCTAAAGGAGATATTAGGGACCGCCTGCTGGGACTAAATAATGGCGCTGATGATTACGTTACGAAACCATTTGAACCTGAAGAGGTTGTAGCCAGAGTCCAGGCCGTATTACGTAGGCCGCCTCAGACTATAATTACAGAGCATCAGAAACATTATGGAAGTCTTAGAATCGATTTCAAGACTCGCACGGTTTACTTGAACGGGGCCAGCTTGGTAATGACCCCCAAAGACTTGGCTTTGCTGCTCTTCCTTGCGGAACATCCCAATCAAATCTTTCACCGTGAGCAGTTGATCGAACGTGTGTGGGGAATGGATTACGATGGAAGTGACCGCGCTGTGGACCATGCCATCAAACGTCTGCGCCAAGTGCTTGTTCATTTGCCGCCTGGAGAAGCCGAAATTCGGACTTTGCGGGGAACGGGGTATCAGTTCTATGCCAACAATAACGACTAATCGAAGCACTTTGCTTCGATATTGGACTGTACGTTATGTGATCACATTAAGTATTGGCTTGCTTCTTATTGGAATTTGTTCCATCTCATGGCTCAAACATGAGGCCTTGACACGACGATTACATCATGTACAGCTCTTTTCTCAGGAAGCAGCACACTATGTAACCACTGATACTGGCAACATTGTTGTGCCAGACCGGTTCTATGAATGGATTGATCATAATCAAAGGCGTCATAAACTTCCCGCTCAGTTCGGATTAACCCTATTTAACCAAGCAGGCGATATTTTGTTCTATAAAAGCGCCCCCACTAGAGAGAATCAACCTTCCTTAAAAGGAGCAAAACATGCTCCACACCCCTATAACCTTGGTAAGCAAGTTCCTGCTGCATATCGGCCAGACGCAAAGACCAATGAAGGTTCACGATTTGACCCGGCATTTCCAGTTCCGCCGCCGCTTGAAGATCGGATAGTCGTGAATGATGCCGACTATTATTATCAGATTATTGTACCAGTTCGTGTTCAGCATTCCGTGATAGGGACAATTGCCATATCTTATGCCAAGAAGGAGCTGACCGATATCAGCCAACAGTATGGACTGATCATCTTGCTGCTGCTTTTATCGGGTTTGCTTGGTTGGCTGATTATTTATTTATTGCTGCGGAAATTAACGAAGCCGATTCATGAGGTAGTGCAGGCGTTCAAACGAATCGAGGCAGGAGACTACCGGTTGCTATTGCAGGAGCATGTGAAAGAGCAGGAGATTTACGATCTTCTTGTGTACTTCAACGTAATGGCAGCAAGACTGGAGCAATTGGAGCAGTTGCGAGCAGAATTGATTGCGGGAGTGACTCACGAACTGCGAACACCGATTACATCGATCAGGGGACTTACGCGTGCCGTTAGAGATCAAGTTGTTGCCTCTAACGAAGCGGACGAATTTCTGGATATTTCGCTTAATGAAACGAAGCGGCTAGAGCAACTGGTATCAGATTTGCTTGATTTTAATTCTTTTGTCTCCGGCAACATAAGGATTCATTTACAAGCTGTCGATCTAGGCAAGCTGTTGAGTGATATTGTCCATCAATGGAGTCTGATCTATCAGGACGACAGCTTCGTCATACAGATTGATATTCCTGATCGCATACAGATGGTGTATGGGGATATCGGCCGGATTCAACAAATTATCGTCAATCTTCTACATAACAGCCGTCAAGTGATCAGCAGCAACGGTATTATCACCATTTCGTTATCGGAGTATTCAAGCACCCATTATGAAGTCCAGTTTAGTGATAACGGTTCAGGTATTCCTGTAGACGAACAGCTCCATATTTTTGAGAGCTATTACCGGGGACATAACAAGAAGCATGCGGTGCATGGATTAGGGCTTGGGCTTACAATAAGCCGGATGTTAGCGACTGCGATGGGCGGGACACTGATTTTGCTAGCAAGCTCTTCCCAAGGAACAACTTTTCAGCTGCTTTTTTCTAAAGGTTCAGAGAACAGAAACAGCAGATCACAATCAAACTGTGTTTAAGATAAATTCACTTGAAATAAATGAAATCGATTCGGATTCTGCCACATTGCTGCCACATGATCCTATTATTCTGAAATTGTTCGAACCGTTTCAATATTCAATATCGTGTCGGAGGTGGTACTAATGATTGTCTAAATGTAAATAGAAGCGAGCTTAATATCTTGATAACTCCCATTTAATTGACGTATATAGTGGATTTCTTAAATGCTAACAAAGTTAGAAAGGTGGTTTTAATATTATGCCAAATGTGGTTGAGTACTTTACAATTGTGTCAAAGGCGAGAACTCATGACAATAAGTTATTAGTCATCACAGCATCTGAAAAAGAAGAGAAACTATATGTATCTCCCCAGCAGTATGGAAATGACTATCAACTTTGGGAAAAAAGACTGGTGCGCAGCGGTGATACTAATGCGTATGCGCTTGTGAACAAGGCAGCGGGCACCTGTATAGGTAGGAAGGACGCCACTAATGGTTCCAAACTATACTTGGAATCCGTCTCCGAAGCAGACGTAAACGGTTTAATGGTGTGGCGGGATGATCACGTGTCAGGAACACACAACGCAATTAATAGTTATGTCGATTGGGAACAAAAGGTGAATATACCTGGACACGGCCCCTATGCGGATGGAAATGGCTTGGTAACTTGGGAGTGGTCCAAAGGGCAGCCGAATGAGCTGTGGGTATTTGTTCCTGACAAAAAAACAATCAGTGTGAAGAGAATGGACTTCCAAATGGATAAGGCAATCATATTAAATAGTGTGCCCATTGTTTCCTCCAAACAAATCGTTAGCAACCATACGGATACAGAGCAAACCCAGAAAGTCACCCTTTCCTTTTCCAAAGGGTATACCTACAGTTTTACGCGTGAAAGAGGAATTAAAATATCAGAAACGGTTAAATTTAAAGGAGGCTTGCCATTGGTAGGCGAGTCAGAAGTTGAAATTGTGGTTGAGGGTTCGCGCACCTATTCTGAAACCAACACACAAGAAGATACCCAAGAAATAACGACAGAGGTTCCAGTTGTATTGCCGCCCCGCAAATCAATTGAAGTCTCTGCCATTTTACTGCAGGGGATCATTGATGTCCCTTATACGGTTACGTTCGACATTGAATATCCAGGCAAAAAGGTGGAAGAAACCGTCTCTGGCAAGTATACAGGAGTGAACACATTTACGATGAAAACAGATTTTAAGCTGTTGGGCGATTAAATCAACAGATAATTATAAGCCCCTATGCAAATGTGAAAAAAAGAGTAGAGGTAATAAGCGCAATTAATCGTATTAACCAAACAGACCACTTACAACAGCCAAATGGCTCTACATGTAAGTGGTCTGTTTGGTTTACCGTTTGATTATACCCAGCCAAGCCATCTTGCTGTCTGAGCAACAATAAACGTAACCGCGATGGCAATACCTAATGGAATTACAGCAGATAACACCGTCCATTTTACACTTTTAGTTTCCTTATAAATGTTAAACAACGTTGTTCCGCATGGATAATGAAGCAAGGAGAACAGCATCATATTTAGAGCAGTGAGCCAAGTCCAGCCATGCTGGAGGAAAATGTCTTTGATGTTGTCAAGACCATCCGCGTCAACCATTGCGCCAGAAGACATATAACCCATTAATAAAATAGGAAGCACGATCTCATTCGCAGGCAGGCCTAGCAAAAAAGCCATTATAATGTAGCCATCAAGTCCGATCATGTGTCCAAATGGTTCGAAAAATCCGGCCATATGCGCCAGAATGCTGTCACCACCGATAAAGATGTTCCCTAATATCCATGTAATCACTCCAGCAGGCGCGGCTACAACGACAGCACGCGTCAACACATTTAACGATTTGTCACGAGACGACAATAAAATGGTCTTCCAAATTTGCGGTCTGCGGTAAGGCGGCAGTTCAAGCGTGTAATGGGTAGGAACCCCACGAAGTGCCGTCTTGGACAACACCCAAGACACAGTAAGAGTCACAATGATGCCAAACAAAACCATCCCCATAACAACTCCAGCTGTCGCTAGAGAGTGGAGACCAGCGCCAACTCCTGCTGCCATAAACAAGGAAGAGAGCAGAATCAATGTAGGCCAACGTCCGTTGCACGGTACAAAGTTGTTCGTCAAAATAGCGAGCATCCGCTCACGTGGTGACTCGATGATTCGAGTCGACAATATGGCTGCGGCATTACAGCCAAATCCCATTGACATCGTCAGAGCTTGTTTGCCATGGCCACCTGATTTTTTGAACAGGCGATCCATGTTAAAAGCGACACGTGGCAAGTATCCGAAGTTCTCTAATAAGGCGAACACGGGAAAAAAGATAGCCATTGGCGGCAGCATGACGCTGATGACCCACGCAGTACCGCGGAAAAAGCCAAGAACGAGTACCCCGTGCAGCCAAGCAGGCGCATGAACAGCTTGGAAGCCTGCTGTTAAGTAGCCCTCGATCACCCCAAAGAAGTCGGCGATCCAGCCTGACGGAACATTTGCTCCAGTAATCGTAATCCAGAAAACAACACCCAAAATAGCAAACATAATCGGGTAGCCCCATATTTTAGATGTGAGTATTTTGTCTAATTTATAAGTGCTCTGTAGTTTCTTTTTGTCCTCATATTGGACAGCCAATTTACAGATTTGCCGGCTTCTGCTGTAAATGTCACTAACGAGTTCATCCCGAATGGGAGCTCCGTGCGAAATCGTGCGAGCTGCGCCAAGCAGCGAATCAAGCGGATCAGCAGTATTAGTGGCAAGCGGTGCGTCCATAACGGATCTCCTCCTTCTGCTCTGTTGCTGGCTGCTCGTGAAGCTTTGCTCTTAACGAAGAAATTAAGCTCTCATCCTCATCCAATAGTCTTAAAGCTACCCAGCGAGCTGGAAATCTGTCACCTAGAGTTTGGCGGATCAGCGGCTCAAGTTGGGCAATTTTCTTTTCAATGTCATCGTTATAAATAACTGGAACTGGCTTCGGGACATGACTGCCGGAAGCGATCTCGGCAACTTTGTCTAATAAAGTATCGATACCTGTCTTATTACGAGCAGATACGGCTACAACGGGCACGCCGAGTTGTCTCTCAATCTGGTCGGTATCTACTCGAATACCAAGCTTCTTCGCTTCATCCATCAGATTGATACATACAACGACACGTGAAGTCATCTCGAGTACTTGGAGTGCCAGGTTCAAATTGCGTTCCAACGAAGTAGCATCCAAAACAACAATTGTCACATCAGGCTGCTCAAAAATAATATAATCTCGTGCCACTTCCTCATCCGCGGAATTGGAGTATAAGGAATAAGTACCTGGCAGATCGATCATTCGAAATGCAGTATCCTCATGGATAAATTCACCCTCAGCCGACACAACCGTTTTTCCGGCCCAATTTCCAGTGTGCTGTCGAAGCCCAGTCAATGTGTTAAAAAGGGTGCTCTTCCCCGTGTTGGGGTTGCCTGCTAAAGCTACTGTATAAGGCCTCATCGTTCATCACTCTCCTCGTAATACCCAAAGATGAGGGAGCTTTCTTCAATTCGCAGTGCGATCGTTGTATTGTTCACTCGAAATGCGGTTGGATCGCCAAGTGGGCTTTTCTGCATCACTTCGATCACGTTGCCAGGCACGAATCCAAGATCAAGCAGCCGTCTTCGCAGGACGCCTTGGACTTCGATCCGTTCCAAACGGATATAGCTGCCTGTGCTTGCATCAGCTAAAGATAGACTTGATGATGTTGTCATAAGCGGATCCATCCTTTCGTGTTAGTTTAGGGACAAAGTGTTTACCAAGGGCAAAAATTAAATTGTATTATAGGTATATGTACATACGAAGTAATTTGTTATTTAGTATAGGGCAATTGTATTTCCATGACAACAAAATCTTTCACAAGGGCAAAACTGACCCGTGAATACGGTTCTGAGAAAAAGAGTGAGTTGTGTAAGTTTACTTTGCTTACCAATCATTACATAGCTCGAATAATATACGATTGTGATATACTTTTACTTGTGTTAAATGATATATCGTGATAAACATTCAATTACAATATAGCCGTCGATCTTCGTTTTTTATTAGTCCATAAAGGAGTGATACAGATTGAAACAAATTCGTTGGGTTCCATTGATATCAACTATTCTTATTAGTGGCATTCTCTTGTTTGGAGGCTGGTATATTTACCGACATCAACTTATGGAAGCGCCGCTTGAGACCCAAATTAATAATATAAGCCACGTGCAGCAAGCGGAAGTGAATTGGCAGCCGAAGCAGGTAGCGATTAAGCTGCGAGTAAAGCCCGATAGTGATATACGCGAGATTGTACAAAGTGTATATAAAGAAACGTCAAAACAAGCTGAGCAGCGTACGATAGATATACAGGTCATCAACGATAAAACATCACCTAAGCTAGAACAGTGGTGGTCCGAAGCTTTATTTCCAGTGGCTGAGGCAATGGCACACCAGCGTTATGGAGATATTCCTAATAAGCTGGCTGGACTTGCCAAACATAAAGAGGTTAATGTTCAGACCGAAATGGACAATCAGTATGTGTATGTAACGGTTAAGGATCATGAAGGCAACAGCAAAGTTGTGTTATTGCCATTAAAAGGACAACCAATGGGGGTGTGGCCAAATGCGAAATCGGACGATGGCTTGGCCTGAGTTCGCGATCGGGTTGTCAATAGTTGTACTTGTTTTTTTGGCATACATTGGTATTAATGTGTGGCCGATTGTTATTGCTGCCGCGGCTATCGGCATTTTGGCTTTTGCTGCACAATATCGCAGTAAAGCTACGAGCATGACCGATGGGAGCGGCAGTGCTCGCTCTAAATCGAGATCGGCTAAAGTGCAATCTATCGGATTTAATAGAATTGGCGGCCAAGATCGTGCAAAGCATGAGCTTATTGAAGCGTTGGATTTTTTAGTCCGACCGGAAGCCATTAAGAAATTTGGCATTCGTCCCTTAAAGGGGATTTTGCTTACAGGACCACCCGGTACAGGCAAGACACTGATGGCAAAAGCCGCAGCAAGTTATGCAGATGCGGTTTTCCTTGGCGCATCAGGAAGTGAATTTGTAGAAATGTACGTGGGTGTTGGCGCAGGACGCATTCGAAGTTTATTTAAGGATGCACGTCAGCTCGCTGTCAAAGAAAAGAAGGAAAATGCGATCATTTTTATAGATGAAATTGATGTGATTGGCGGAAAACGTGAGGGCGGTCAGCAGAAGGAATATGACCAGACGTTAAATCAGTTGCTTACTGAGATGGATGGATTGTACGCAGATGAGACGCCGCGTATCCTCATTATGGCGGCAACCAATCGCAAGGAGATGCTTGACGGTGCCTTGCTGCGCCCAGGACGGTTTGATCGACATATTCAGGTGGATCTTCCTGATAAGAAAGGCAGACAGCATATTTTGGAATTACACACCCAAAACAAGCCGCTTGCCGATGAAGTACAGCTTGAGAAAATCGCGGAAGAAACATTTGGATTTTCCGGTGCACAGCTTGAGAGTGTGTTAAACGAAGGTGCTATTTATGCGATGCGTGAAGAAAAAGAACAAATAGAGATGCGGCACTTGTCACTTGCAATTGATAAAGTGATGATGGGTGAGAAGACGGATCGGGAAACCAATCAGGAAGAACGGCGTCGTGTCGCTTTGCATGAACTTGGACATGCCATTGTGGCAGAACTAGTTCGGCCGGGCAGTGTGTCCCAAGTATCACTTAGTCCGCGTGGGCAAGCGTTAGGGTACGTTCGACATCAACCGCAGCAGGAAAAATATTTATATACGCTCCCATTTTTGGAAGAACAAATTATGATCTCACTTGGCGGCGCTGTTGCTGAGGAAATGTTTTATGGACATCGTAGTACCGGCTCACAAGGAGACTTTGATCAGGCACTAAACATCGTGGAGACGATGGTAAACGCAGGCTTGACCAGTCTAGGGATAGTTAAAATGAAGCATGTATCCATTGAAGCTTTGTCAGGTGAGATGAATACGATCATGGAACAATTAACGACACGCACCAGACAGATGTTGGAACAGCATCGGGATACATTCCAGCATTCGTTGGAGAAGCTGATACAGGATGAGCAGCTTTCGGGCGACGATTTCCGGTGTCTAATATGTGAAAGTAAACAATTACCAGCGTGAAAATGCGCTGGTTTTCTCCTTTTTTTAGCCTTAAACATGTTAAGATATCGTTAGGTACCTATGCAGTAATCCTTTTGATAACGATACCCCATGTTCGGGTACAATATCAGAAGAGCATAGAAACATGAAAGGTGGAAGAGACCATGTTTTTCAAAAAAATCGGCGTCATCGGCGGCGGTACAATGGGCCAAGGCATCGCAGAAATGCTTGCTGTGAAAGGCCTGGACGTGCTGTTGGTGGAGCAAACGTCGGAGAAGCTAAACCATGCTTATGAAATGATCGAAACAAGCTTGGACAAGCAATTGGAGAAATGGGCCATTACGCAAGCCGAGAAGAAGCTTATCTTGTCCCGCATTCACAAAGTAACTCATCTCGCTGAACTTAGCGCTTGTGACATGGTAATTGAGACGATCTCGGAAGATTTGGAAGCGAAGAAAGCGATCTTCGCAGAGCTTGATCGTGTCTGCCCTAGCAGTATTATTCTGGCAAGTAATACATCAACGTTGTCGTTGACTGAGCTTGCAAGTACGACTAAATATCCTGAGCGTGTCATTGGCATGCACTTTATTTATCCAGTATCCAAGGTTGACTTGGTTGAGATTATCCGTGGGTTGAAGACTTCAGAAGCAACGTTCTCGGAAACGAAACGTTTTGTAGAGGAAGTTGTCCAGAAGAAAGGCGTCATGGTTTATGAATCGCCTGGCTTCGTTACTACACGGATTATTTGCATTCTTATCAATGAAGCGCTGCATGTGCTTCAAGAAGGCGTTGCAACTGCAGAAGACATCGACAATGCGATGAGAATCGGATATAATTTCCAATATGGTCCGCTTGAAATGGCAGATCGTTTTGGCTTAGATTCGGTATTGGCGGCTATGGAGCGTATGTTCCGTGAATTCGGAGATATCAAGTATCGTCCTTCCGTGTTGTTGAAAAAGATGGTTCGCGCTAACCAACTCGGTATTAAGACCGGCGTCGGATTTTTCAAGTATGACAAGGATGGGGATAGACTATGAAAATTCTCGTAATTAACGCAGGAAGCTCCTCGCTTAAATATCAAATTTATGACATGACTACAGAAGCAGTATTGGCAGCAGGTCGTGTAGAACGTATTGGTATGGATTCATCCATCCTCGTTCACGAACCACATCACACAGACGAGATTACTGAGGTTAGTGAAATACTTGACCACACAACAGCAATCCGTAAAGTGCTTGATAAGTTGACTGACCCTCAAGTTGGTGTTGTTGGCTCGATCAGCGAAATTGAGGCGGTTGGCCATCGTGTCGTTCACGGCGGCGAGACGTTTAAAAGTTCTGTGCTCGTGGATTCCGAGGTTAAATCGGAAATTCGCCGTTTGTTTGACTTGGCACCGCTACATAACCCAGCTTGTATGATGGGAATTAAAGCGGCTGAAGCCAACATGCCTAACGTGCCGCAAGCAGTAGTATTTGATACAGCTTTCCATCAGACGATGCCTGCTAAAGCGTATATGTATGCCATTCCTAAAGTATTGTACAAGAAACACAAGATCCGTCGTTACGGCTTCCACGGAACTTCGCACGATTATGTGAGCAAACGTGCAGCAGAAGTTGTGGATCGTCCACTGGAGGATCTGAAGATTATTACTTGCCATATCGGTAACGGCGGCAGCTTGACGGCTGTCAAAGGCGGCGTGTCAGTTGATACGACGATGGGGATGACACCGCTTGAAGGCTTGATGATGGGTACCCGTAGTGGGGACCTCGATCCTGCAATCGTACCATTTACGATGATGAAGGAAGACTTGACGGTTAATGAAGTGAATTCTATGCTTAACAAGCATAGCGGCTTGTTGGCTGTATCTGGCATCTCCAGTGATATGCGTGAGATTACAGACGGCATGGAAGCAGGCGAACCGAATGCGACTCTAGCTTTTGAGATGTATGAGTACCGTCTTCGTAAATATATCGGTGCATATGCGGCAGCAATGGACGGCGTTGACGTCATTGTCTTTACTGCTGGTGTAGGGGAGAACTCTGCGATTGTTCGCAAGCACGTGTGTGATAACTTGACGTTCTTGGGCGTAGAAATTGACCAAGAGTTGAATAAGGTTCGTTCAAAGGAACCACGTGTCATTTCCACACCTAACTCACGAGTAGCGGTACTTGTTGTCCCTACGAATGAGGAGCTTATGATTGCACGTGATACGTATCGCCTTGCTCAAGAAGCTAACGCGAATCAAGCATAAGCATACGCTTTCGGTGCCATTTGGGCTGTGGCGAATTAACAAATAGGGGAGATCGAAACGATGGCGACAACTTGTGTCATTCGTGAAGTAAGCAAACATGTGGGCGCGGAAGTCCGCATTGGCTGCTGGCTGCACAACAAGCGCAAGAGCGGTAAAATTCAATTTCTGCAATTACGCGACGGTACGGGATTTATGCAAGGTGTCGCTGTAAAGACAGAACTGTCAGAGGAAGCTTGGGAAGCGGCGAAAAGCCTTACTCAAGAAAGCTCCCTGTATGTGACAGGGGTTGTACGGGAGGAGCCGCGCTCCAAGTCCGGTTTTGAATTGACAGTTACAAATGTAGAAGTCATTCAAATTACGCAGGACTATCCGATTACGCCTAAGGAACATGGCGTTGATTTTTTGATGGATCACCGTCATCTGTGGCTGCGCGCACCTAAGCAGCGTGCTGTAATGGCTATCCGTGGCCAAATTATTGCCGCTGTGCAGCAGTTCTTTAATGATCGTGGGTTTACGTTGATGGACCCTCCAATTTTGACACCATCTTCATGCGAAGGGACAACAGAGCTGTTCCATACAAAATACTTTGAAGAAGATGCGTTCTTGACGCAAAGCGGCCAGCTTTATATGGAAGCAGCGGCTATGGCGCTTGGCAAAGTATACTCTTTCGGACCGACGTTCCGCGCGGAGAAATCCAAGACTAGACGTCACTTGATCGAGTTTTGGATGATCGAGCCGGAGATGGCGTTTGTTGATCATGATGAGAACTTGCGTGTGCAGGAACAATTTGTGTCTCATATCGTACAATCCGTCTTAACTAACTGCAAATCTGAGCTGGAAACGTTGGAGCGTGACACATCGAAACTGGAAAAGGTTGTCGGTGCTTTCCCACGTATTACGTACGACGATGCGATTAAGTTTTTGCAGGAGAAAGGCTTTGACATTCCTTGGGGCGAGGATTTCGGCGCGCCGCATGAGACTGCAATTGCCGAACAGTATGAAACACCTGTCTTTATTACGCATTATCCGACAAAGATTAAGGCATTCTATATGAAGCCAGATCCTTCGAATCCAGACGTTGTGCTTTGTGCGGATATGATTGCGCCTGAAGGCTATGGTGAGATCATTGGCGGATCGCAGCGGATTGACGATCCTGAATTGATGGCAGAGCGCTTCCGTGAGCATGACTTGGCAGCTGAAGCTTATCAGTGGTATATGGATCTACGTAAATACGGTACAGTACCTCATTCCGGCTTCGGGCTTGGGTTAGAACGTACAGTAGCTTGGATTTGCGGACTCGATCATGTACGTGAGACTATACCGTTCCCACGTATGCTCTACCGCTTATATCCTTAAACTTATATAGTACTTATCATCCCGTATCACTCCTTGTGGTACGGGATGTGTTGTCTATATGGCAATCGGGACTTACTAAACTTGTCGAAGTATGAGACAATGTAAAGGCTGTAAAGAAAGAACAGAGATGAATTGACCATCAGAATAAGAATAAACTTATTTAACATACATAAAGGGGGGGCGGTCATGAGCGGAGAAGCTTACCGGGCTTATGCTAAAGGTATATCACACGCATTGATGACGGGTCAGGTATCGCTGCCTTATTTGTTGCTTAAGCACTATAAACAACTCGGGCTTACGGATACAGATACGATGGTGATTATCCATTTGAGTGCATTTAAACAAAGTGAATGGAACGATTTTCCTACAATTGAAGAAATTCAAGAGCGAATGAGCGTTCCAGCAAGCCATGTGATTACGTCCCTGCAACGTATGATGAAGGATGGTTTTCTGACCATTGATGAGGAGATTGAGCCGGAGTCTGGTGTTCAATTTGAACGATACAATTTAACAGGGTTGTACGATAAGTTGGGCCATCTGTTAACGGACGAGGCCATCGCGGAGCGTAAGCGTCAGCGTGCCGCTGGGGCAGCAGCGGGAGAGCAAGAATCTTTAAACCTATTCGAAATATTCGAAAAGGAATTTGGCCGTCCTTTGTCTCCGATGGAATATGAGACGATAGCGGGCTGGATAGATGATGATCGCTACCCACTGGAGCTTATTCTGCTCGCCTTAAAAGAAGCGGTGTTTGCAGGTAAAATCCATTTCCGATACATCGACCGTATTTTGTTAGAGTGGAGCCGCAACAAAATTCAAACTGTTGAAGAAGCGCGGGCCCATACTCAAAAATTTAGAGGGTCGCGGTAAGGTCAAGCCAGCTCTATTACTTATTCATTTCATTAGAATTATGCAATTATAACTATAATCAATCATGTGATTGTGTCATGATTGATTATAGTTACTTTGAAAGTTCATGTAACACGTAGCCATATGCTTACGCAGTCGTGCCTTGATATCCTTGTTGCCAATAAACGATTCCTCTGTTAAATTACTTGTAATGTTTTTAATGCATAATGTATTCCGTCATTGTCAACAGTTTTAGTTATGAAATCAGCCTTTTCTTTTAATTGATCTCCTGCATTCCCCATCGCAATTCCAATTCGAACCGTCTGTAACATTTCGATATCATTTATCCCATCACCAAAAGCAATAGCTTCATCTGAACTAACATTGAAATAGTCTAATACTTTTTGAATGGCTTTTGCTTTGTTGTTTCCCTTTTTCTCTATATTATATGCGTTTGGAAAGTTCTCTCCCCAATGGTAAAACTGAAGGTCGTTGGAAATTTTAAAATAATCATGAATGTTTCCATTATTTAAAAATAAACACATCCCCATATATTCAACTTTATTATTTGGGAACATACTTGGAACTTCGTGACAATTAATGTTTTTTAAAATAGGCAGAGCCATCTCTTTTGCTAACCCGTTTGAATAACTTTCTTCGACACCAAAACAAGACAAATGGTCTCCGTTTGTATTACATATCTGCAATATATGATCAGCATCCATTTGAGAAATTGGATCTTTGTAAACTTCTACATGGCCTAACCTAATATAGGAACCACTGCAATTAATAAAATTATGTATGCCAAGTAATTTACCGACTGATTTAGTAAAAAGATACGAACGTCCAGTGGCGATTACAACTTGAATCCCTTTTTGCTGTAAGGCTTTAATACTTTGGATAGTTGAAGTAGGCACCTGCTCAGATTCATTATCAACAATAGTGCCATCTAAATCAAAAAATACCATTTTTATATTCAATGTTGTTCCTCCTTTTCATGTAGGCATTTTTATATAACAAAAGAAGAAAGCATGACTTAAGCAGATTTTAATGATGCAAATGTATTATATCATCTATCATGCCATCATATTTTCTCATCTCAGTGAACCTTTTTAGAAAATATGTTTCAGCAAGAATAAATCTTTAGTTTGAGGCTACATTTGTTCATATGTGAGAGTTACAGTTATATATTTACAAAAAATAACTGTGAATAGCTTATTGACTGTGATATTATTCCAGTATATTTAACTATAAATAAAAGGAGGACGAGGGAATGAATGCGTTTATAACTATGGAACAGGAATTTTTACTAGAAATTTTAAAATTTAATCGTATGAATGAAGATCTTAGAAATAAAATTGATTGGGAAATACTTTTTAATCTATTAAATGAAAATCAACTACTTCCTTTTTTTTATAAGCACTATAGTGACGTAATTCCAGAAAAATTTAAAATTAAATATTATAAAAATTGGGAGGAACATAATAAAATAACGAAGGTTCGCATAAATGAAGTAATGAAAGTAGCTAAAATGATAAATGAAAATAATTTAAGTGCACTCATACACAAGGGTATTATATTATCACAATTAGTACATAACGATATAAGTATAAGAAAAAGTTATGATATAGATATCTTAATTGATGAAAAAGATGTAAACCGAATGCATGATTTATTGTTGGAAAACGGATATATACACGGATGCGGAATACATGATCCTTATGACACCTCTGAAGGAATCATGAAACTTGAACGCCCAGTAATGAAAGCGCATAAACATCATGAGTACTTTGAATATTATTACGAGTATGATCAAGGAAAATATATTGAGCTTGAGCTTCAAAAGAGCGTACATGGAACAATTACAGAAAGAGAAAAAATGAGTAAATTTCTAAATTCATGGAGAATTATAAACATTAATGGTATGGATATAAAAACCCTTGATAATGAGCATATGATAATACATTTATTGGAAAGCTTATATACTGACTCAGAGTGGTTTTATCGAGGACCTAGGCTTAATAAATATTACGATGTGTTTGTACTTATATCAAATCAAGATTTAAATTGGGATAGATTAATACAACTTGCACAAGAATACAACATAATTGAAATATTGTATTATACGTTGAATCTTACTAATCAAATATTCGATACGGGCATTAACGAATCGATTATGAAGAAGTTTAATTTTCCTATATCAAAACCATTTTCAATTGAATGGAAGGATAGCATAACATCAAGATTGTTCAGTAAAAATGAGGATAGAGTAGAGGAGTTGCAGCGGTATCTTAAAACGGTTTGCTATGGCGATAAAAACTATTATTGGAAACACCCGATAATAATTAATGAACAAGGACATGACCTAATTCATTCAAACATTCAACTTAATGACTTCAAGTACAATTTTGATACTAAATATCGTATTTATATGGATCATTCAACATTATTTTTTATATTTCATCTGGATAGTAGAATGATGGCTTCACTTGATAGATTCGAGATTGTAATAGATTTTTTTGATCCTGATTTTTCTAAAAATGAGTTAATATTTGAAACTATAAATTTAAATTTAATAGATAGAACGTATATGTTAAGAGATAGAATTATTAGGGATGCAAAATCTTCAACCGGGGAAGAATTTATTGTCAGTATTCCAAAGAATGCTCTTAAATCATTAAATAATAAACTTGTATTTGTTGTTGGTTTGCAAGAAAAAATGTTACATCATTTTTATCATTTATTAAGTCCAAATTTTTATTACGATAAGGATCTTTGGTTTAAAATGCCAGTGATGCAACTTTCATAGTTTATAAACGTCACGACTTATGAGAGATTATTCTGGTATTTCTATTACGATCAATAGCGTGACTATATTCATTTTTGGGGGTTGGGCAATGGAGATTATTAAGATAAATAAACTGGTAAAGGAGTATAGAACCAATAAACGATACACAGGTACTTTTGGTGCATTAAAAACTTTGTTTAGTAAAGAGTACATTTGTAACAAGGCGGTAGATGAAATATCTTTTGTAATTAATGAGGGGGATTCAATCGGGTATCTTGGACCTAATGGGGCAGGCAAGTCAACTATGATTAAAATGCTTACTGGTATTTTAGTACCAACTTCAGGTGATATACAAGTTAATGGTATGATTCCATACAAAAATAGAAAGGAAATTGCAAAAAAAATCGGAGTTGTATTTGGGCAAAGAAGCCAATTGTGGTGGGATCTTCCTGTTATTGATTCCTTTGAACTACATAAATACATATATAAGATTTCAGAGTACGATTATCGATCTAAAATTGAAGAGTTTGTCGAACTTATGGATATGAAGGATTTTTTAAACAAACCAGTTCGACAGTTAAGCTTAGGACAAAGAATGAGAGCGGAAATTGCACTCGCATTATTACATAGTCCAACCATATTATTTTTAGATGAACCTACTATAGGTTTAGATGTGTTAGCAAAGCACAATATACGAAAATTTCTTCGTAATATTAATAAGCAGAAAAATGTAGCCGTGTTTTTAACTACACATGATTTAAAGGATATAGAAGAGATATGTGACCGTATTATTATTGTTAACCAAGGAAAATCGGTTTTTGACGGCCATATTTTGCAATTAAAAAAAGATACTGGCACGATGAACAAAAGAGTAACAATAGAATTCTATACTGATCCTGGACAACTTCAAATATCAAATGCCAAGTTAATTAGTGATGAAGGAGTTAGAAAAAAATATGAGTTTATCCATACAGATATTCAGGGAGCAGGAGTCATGAAATCAATTATGGGAATTAAACATCAAGATAAAATTAAAGATATTTCTATTGAAGAAATGAGTATTGAAGAGATAATACACAAAGTTTTTGTGAATCTTAACCAAAATATAGAAATTAGAGTGTGATAATTATGAAGGTGTATATCGCATTTTGTAACAAGTCATTTATAAGAGGGCTGAGTTATCGCTCTGAAGTATGGTTACGTATACTTGGTAATATGGTTCTCATTTTCATACAGGTTTCAATTTGGAAATCACTAATAGGCAATTCAGAGTCAAACGGAATCACTCTATTAAACATGATCACATATTCAGTTATTACAACCTCAGTAATGAATCTACTAATGACAAGGGTATTTTTGTCTATCGATCACAAATTAAAATCAGGGGACATATCGACTGATCTCCAAAAACCAATAAGTTACCCATTATATTTATTTGCGGAACAACTGGGGGTAGTTGGGTTCCAAGTGGTTTTTACTACAATCCCCTCAATTTGTATCTCCATTCTGCTATTTGGTATACAGTATCCTGATGCACCCAATATAGTCCCATTTATTATAAGTTTATTATTGGCCATGATCATTTCCTATTTACTTGGATATTTAATTGCTCTAATTTCTTTCTGGTTTCTTACTACCTTTGCACTTAACTGGACAATAACTGCTCTTATCAGTATTTTCTCAGGTTCATTAATTCCTTTATGGTTTTTCAACCCATTTTGGGCTAATTTAACTAGCACATTACCCTTCCAATATCTAGGGTTTGTTCCTTCTGCAATTTATTTAGGAAAAGTTGAACATCCTTATTATATCATACTTGAAGGTGTGGGATGGGTAATCGGGCTATTATTAATTGTTAATTTATTGTGGTGGAGAGCTATTAAACGACTCGTAATTCAAGGTGGATAAATGAGGTGATCACTTGTCGATAAATGTTTTTATTCATTTCCTTAAAATAATAATGAGAACACGTATGGAATACCGTGCAGATTTTATACTGGGCATTTTTTCTCAAATTATATGGTACGCATCCAATTATTTGATTGTCTGGTTATTACTTAATAACTTTCATTCCATTTCAGGTTGGACATGGCCTGAAATGGCATTTCTGATAAGTATCAATATCTTAACGTATGCAATTGGTGCCTCTTTCACATATACACCTATGATGAGTATGGAACAATTAGTTATTAAGGGAGAGCTAGATAAATATTTGGTTAAACCTATTAGCATATTCCCTCATTTAATAGCTAGTTTGTTTAATTTCGGATATATTGCCCATATTCTTATTTCAGGAGCGCTTTTAATCTGGTGTTTAGAAGAGTTAAGCATTGTCTGGAATTCCTCAAAGGTTTTCTACTTAATATTAACACTTGCAGGTGGATCTATGCTTCAAGCAGGTGGGCTGATACTAATTGGAAGTTGGAGCTTTTATTTTATGAAATCTAGCTATTTAGCTGAATTATATTTTAAAATAAAAGATTTTATCTCATATCCAATATCCGTATATGTAAGTGTTATTCAAGTCTTTTTAACCTGGGTTCTGCCCCTAGCTTTTATTAATTACTATCCTGCATTGTACCTATTAGGTAAAGATACAAACCTGTTGTTATTATTTGCACCTTTAGTAGGACCATTGGTTTTGCTGGTTTCCATATTTATTTGGAAAAAAGGGCTCAATAATTATCAAAGCTCCGGTAGTTAATTATATTAAAGCGGATATAGCAATTTTAATATCGTCTTTTATGGATAATCTTCTGCCTCTTAGAATCATAAATCCTATTCTTCATTTAAATTGAAAATGTTCAATCCTGCGCATTATTATTTAATGGTTTTTGTTCTGCCTCAAATTCCCTTTCAACTTGAATCTTCTGTACAGATATTGCTCAAAAATAATGTTGAAATTTATTATCTCGAGAGGGTTGGGAAAATGAAAATGATTAACAGGAGTGTACAATTAAGTGGTGGTAATAAGTGTTTTGTTAGGTGTCCGGGTTGTTACAACTTTTTTAGTAACAAAGATTATTTAACTAAAGATTTATTGCATTTTTTATTTGAGTTAAAGGAGAGAACGGGGATACCTAAAATTACAATGGCCGGCGGTGAACCATTGGCAAGATGGGATATGCCTTATATTTTACGGAATCTTAAGAAAATGGGATATCGAATTAACCTCGATACGGTAGGTCTCTCTCTAATAAAGGATGTTGAGATAGGTACGAATAAAATAGTCAATAAAATTTCTGCAGAGGATATCGTACATTCAGTTGATATAATCGGCATTCCGTTTGACGGTTCCACTGACTATATAATAAATCATTTTAGACGTAATTTAAAAGTGAATGAAATAATAAGGATTTTAGAGGAGCTTAGTCTTAAAGGTGCTAACTTATGCATTAATACAGTTGTTCATAAAAATAATATAGATGATATTATAAATATTTTTAATCTTATAAAGGGATATCAAAACATTAAGAAATGGCAATTATTTCAGTTCATGCCAATTGGTCCGGGAGGTTATAAAAATAGACTTAAATATGAGCTATCTGATGAAGATTTCAATAGCCTTGAAAAAATTTTAACTTCATTTAATAATACTTCGATTGAAATTCAATTAAAATCAAGATTGAATCGAAAAAACAAATACCTGTTAATAGATGGTGAAGGTATAGTATGGGTGCCACAACAAAATAATCATGATTATTGGTTATCTGAAGACGAGAATAATGAGAGAATATTGCTTGGAAATATAGCAGAAAAGGATGCGGTGAATAGTATTTTGTCTTTACTCGTAAATCACGAATTAGCTGAAACGACCTAAACTGACAATTGTAACTGAGAGTTTCAACAGTTAAGAGAGAGGTAATTAGATTCAACATACTATGAAATTTGGGAGACTAGCAATCTTGTGAAAGTAGGGATTTAAATGAGGGCTTTTATACTTTTGAAACCAGAAGTTGTTCAAAGAAATTTAATTGGTAAAATTATATGTTTCATCGAGGACAAGGGTCTTAAAATTGTTGGATTAAAAATGATTACAGCAACTAGAGAACAAATTGAAGAACTATATGAGGGTCATAAAGCTTCAGCTCATTATGGAGTTCTTATCAATTGTTGTTTAGATGGTCCAGTTGTAGCGATTACGGTTGAATCTCCATTGGGCATTGATTCAGCTGAGTTGTTAAAGGATCTTCAGGGGAAACATGATATTGCAGGGACGGTTAGGTTTTACTTCTCCTCTCATCCATCAAGGGGAGTTCTTCATTGTTCCTCACCTGGAGATGGTCACAGAGAGTCATCAATTTTTTTCTCATTAGCAGAAATCAATAATTATACGAAGGTATTAGATCAATGGATAATAGCGAATCAGCATGACGTTATCACTACCTTGTAACATATATGAGTAGAACTTAATCTAGTTTGCTGTATTTTTCTCTAACAAAATTGATTGTAAAGAACAATGTTGGGAGCGTATAACGATGATTAATGTTTAAAATATACATATAACGTGTATAAAGAGATGAACTGCACTATTTTACTGTTAGAATTAATCATCGTTACGAGTCATAAATTAATGGGGTGGACCCGCAACAAAATTCAAACTGCTGAAGAATCTCGCGTGTGCACCAAAATTTAAAGGGTCTCTTTAAACCGGTCAGGATAATTTCTTGCCGGTTTTTTGTGCCGCAGAATATAAATCTAAAGTGACTGGACTAACTGACTTCCCTGACCGTAACTGTCAGCAAAGTCGTGGTATGCTGACAGCAGCTAACAATCGATTAGTGTGTACGATCAAACATAGAGGAGGTCCTATTTACAATGGGATTAAGCGAACTTTATTATGAACTGTATATAGCAGGTTCATTAGAGCAAGTATGGGACACGATTGTTTCCCCGGCTGGAACAAAAGCGATTTACGGTGGTTGTATTATCGAGTCAACTTTTGAAAAAGGAGCACCGTTTGCTTATGTTGGTCCTGGCGCAGATGGGGACAACACGGTTCATGTATTCGGTAACATATTAGAATATGAGCCGGGGCACGTATTCAGCATCACGCATAAGGTAGGTCCTTCTTATTATGCTGGTGTGGAACGGTATGGATCTAGGATAACCTATCGATTAGAAGCGGTGGGAACATGCACGAAGCTCGAGCTTCGACATGATCAATGGCATGATCAAGATCCATCTTATCGTAACAGTGCCAGAGCATGGTGGATGGTGTTAAGCAGTATGAAGACACTGATCGAGACAGGGAAGCCGCTAGCATTCTAATTGTGTTAGAAGAGATGTGAGAATAAAGCTATACCGTATTAAAATATAAATGATTCGCGCCTGCATAATCAACTGTGAGGTCCAGTCTAGGGACCTCACTGTGCGTAAGAGGCAGACGCTGTTTAATTTTTGTAAATGAACCAATATAACGCCATTGTTACACTAATTGTTATGAATGCGAGAAACGAGTAATAGCCGAATTTGGTGTGTGTCACCTGATCTGTATGGGTGTCGTAAAAGTCAGGTTTTCGTCTAATTCCGCCTATCCACAGCTCTCCAATCAAGTTGATCACGAGCAGCGAAAATTTGCGCACAAGTTTCATAATAATGTCTCCTCACATAAGGAAGTGAATAAAGCAAGTGTAACATAAAAAGTTATTATATGGAAATGAATGCTCCGCAAATGTGAGCTGACTTCCAAGCATATTTAGGTGAATGATCGCGCAAAGGAATCGCTTCCTTATCTGGTTGAGGTTTATATTAAACCAATTAAAGGTAACAACTGAGACTGAAATGGTAGTTGTTCTTTTATATTTAATTATAATAGTTATACCAAAAATATACATTAATTTGCTATAGCCATTTTATCGGGTGTTGACTTTGAATAATATCGGTGCTAATGTTAATTCCAATAATTATATATGAGGCATTGATCAGAGATATGATCTCCTTCACGGACTGCCCAGAGAGAGAAGTGTAAGCTGAAAGCTTCTTCTGTTACGGATGTGAGATTACCCCTTTGTAGCTGTGGCATTGAACACTAGATCTGATGATCTTGACAGTAAGTGGCACCGATTTATCCTCGATAACGGATACTAATAAGGACCTTATCTTTCGTGTACGGGCATTAGCTCGGTATGATTAAATAATGGTCGAATTAGGGTGGAACCACGAGCTGAACGCACTCGTCCCTTAGTGGAGAGAGGCGTTTTTTTGCGTTCAATTTCATAATTACAAAGAATGGAGACGAGGTCATGGAGATCTATGTAACATTGCCAGATGGAACAAAAAAGGGGTATGAGCAAGGAACTACGATAGCGCAAGTAGCGGAATCAATTAGCATCGCCTTAAAAAAGAATGCTGTAGCTGGTAAAATCAACGAGAAGCTAGTTGATCTGAATGAGCCGATTACAGCTGAATGTCGTGTAGAGATTGTAACGTTGGACAGCAAAGATGGTATGGAGGTTTACCGACATACGACAGCACATATACTGGCTCAAGCTTTGAAACGGATCTACGGAAATGAAAACATTAAGCTTGGAATCGGACCCGTTATCGATAACGGATTTTATTACGATATGGATATTCATACATCAGTATCAAGTGAAGACCTGGTGCGTATCGAACGCGAAATGGAAAACATTATACAGGAAAACTTGCCGATCGTTCGTCGTGTTGTAAGTCGGGCAGAGGCGATGGGTAGGTTTGAACAATTAGAGGAACCGTTAAAAATTGAACTTATTCAAGGATTGTCGGATGAGGCGGTCATCACCCTCTATGAGCAAGGTGAATTCGTTGATCTGTGCAGAGGTCCACATCTTCCTTCGACAGGAAAAATTAAAGCATTTAAACTGCTAAGCGTAGCAGGTGCCTACTGGCGCGGAGATGCAAACAACAAGATGCTACAGCGCATATATGGCACTTCATTTCCTAAAAAAGCAGAGCTAGCAGAACATTTGCAATTGGTAGAAGAAGCTAAAAAACGTGACCATCGCAAGCTGGGGAAAGAACTGGAGTTGTTTATGTTCTCCGAAGAAGCGCCGGGCATGCCTTTCTATTTGCCAAAGGGGATGACGATTCGTACAGAGCTAGAAAACTTTGCACGCGATATACAGCAACAAAGAGGGTACGACGAGGTGCGTACCCCATTAATGTTAAATAATCGCCTATGGGAGCAGTCTGGACATTGGGATCATTATAAAGATAACATGTACTTTACAAATGTGGATGATCATACGTTTGCGTTAAAACCGATGAACTGCCCGGGGCATATGCTAGTGTACAAGAACAGCATGCATTCCTATCGAGAATTGCCCATTCGTCTGTCTGAATACGGTCAAGTGCATCGTCATGAATATTCCGGGGCACTTAACGGAATGATGCGTGTCCGTACGTTCTGTCAAGATGATGCTCATCTCTTTGTACTGCCAAGTCAGATTGAGGAGGAGATTGGTCAGGTCATCGCCTTAATTGACCATATTTATCAAGTGTTTGGGTTTGAATACAAGATCGAATTATCAACACGACCTGAGGATTACATGGGTTCAGATGAGCTGTGGGATGAAGCGGAAAAGTCGCTGCAACACGTCTTGGATAAGCGTGGTATTTCATATCACGTTAATGAAGGAGACGGTGCATTCTATGGTCCAAAAATTGACTTTCACATTTTAGATGCTTTGAAACGAAGCTGGCAGTGTGGAACGATCCAACTCGATTTTCAAATGCCAGAAAAATTTGATCTAACTTACATTGGCGAGGACAGTCAGAAGTACCGGCCTGTCGTCATCCATCGAGCGGTTTATGGCTCTATCGATCGTTTCATAGGCATTATTACTGAGCATTATGCAGGTGCATTTCCACTTTGGCTTGCTCCTGTTCAAGTGAAGCTGCTGGCTGTGTCAGAGCATTATAACGAATATGCTTACGCTATTAAAAAGATATTGGCTGAGGCGGGTATTCGGGTCGAGATGGATGTACGAGATGAAAAGCTTGGTTACAAAATTCGTGAAGCGCAGCTGGAAAAAGTACCTTATATGTTAGTGCTTGGGGAAAATGAGAAAAATGCAAATAGCGTATCCGTTCGCAAACGTGGCGAAGGGGATTTAGGAATGAAAAGTATTCGAGAACTAATTGAACAGATGAAGCAAGAAATAACGAGTAAAAAGGGATAGGGAATGCGAATCCATTCTAGTCGTTTATTCCTCCTAACTCTATTACACAGCACGATTGTCCATCCGTTGGGTGGATAAATAGCAGTTCACTATTTCAGGCGACCAGCATGACTTCTGGTCGCTCTTTTTCTGTTTTAAGCGAAATGAACTGACGAATTATTTACTAACCTTGTCCTAACTTACTGCTTTTTATAATAGAGGCATGGATGTAAGATATAACAACTTAAATTTGGGGAGGAAACGAAAATGAAAATGAAAAAATCGGTTATTGGGTTGCTTAGTGCATTTTTGGTAGTAGGAGGCTCGGCGTCGGCGTTTGCTGCTAGCTCAGGCTCTGGTAGCTCTTTGAATCACCTTTCTGCTAAGATTACTGAAATAACAGCTGACGCTTTAGGTATTCAGACAGCAGGAAAAGAAAAGCTAAAACAAGTAAACAAAAAACAGAACAACGTTACTACAGAAAATGTTACCACAACAATTAAAACGTTTGAACTTGGTACAATGGATACGAAAGTGAAGGGAACGCCTATGAACAAGCAAGAGGTAAAAGACTTGTCGGTGGATATTAAGGTGCTGGCACCGGGGAAATTATCGCAAGATATGACAGGTAAAGTACAGCTAAACAAACAATAAAAACAACAAAATAGGAACATGAACATGATGACATAACAATCTTACACCATCCTAAAAAAGCCGCACTGCTTGTGCGGCTTTTCGGTCAGCGATACGACAAGTAGAGGATAAGCAGGAGGTATTCGTGAAAATATTACTGGTAGAAGATGAAGAACTGCTTAGTTCGGTAATCAGCAAAGGGCTTAGGAAGTGCGGATATGCTATTGATTGCGCATTTGACGGAGAAGAAGCGTTGGCCTTATACGATATAAACACTTACGATGTGATCATATTAGATTTGAACCTGCCTATAGTGGATGGGATAGTAGTGCTGCAATCTATTCGTCAGCTAGACGCGGAGATCAACATCATTATTTTATCTGCACGCAGTGCAGTAGAGGATAAGATTACAGGCCTTGACTTTGGGGCTAACGATTATTTGACCAAACCATTTGATTTCTTTGAGCTGGAGGCTCGCATTCGTAATTTGCTCAGACGATCATTTGTTCAGCTGCAGACACAACTTTCCTGTGGACCTGTTAGAATGGATACAGCCAAAAAGCTAGTATCCGTTCATCAGCAAACGTTAGAGCTTACTAAAAAAGAATACGGTCTATTGGAGTATTTGCTGTATCATCAGGACAGAGTGATTAGTGCAGAGGAAATGATTGAACACGTCTGGGACAGTGAGGCGGATTTGTTCTCTAACTCATTGAAGTACCACATTCATTCTCTGAAGAAAAAGCTGTCGGCAGTTATTGGGAACAACCAAATCATTAAAAATTACAGGGGACATGGGTATGTGATGAGCTATACAGTGGAGGACGTCAGTGATTAATAACGTTTCTTTAAGAGTAAGAATAACGGCACTTGTTGGTATTGTAGTGATTCTAATTTCTGTTGTGCTTACAATGGCTTCCATTAGAGGGGCGCAAGACTATTTTTCTGGAACGATGTTAAACAAAACAATTGTAGATGATGAATATAGTAAAAAATTTCGTTTGGAGCACGAGATGTACGGTCAACAGGAAAACAATTCTTCTCTCTCTAACATTTCGGTTACGACACGTGTTGTGGAAGCGCAGAAGAAATTTTCGAACCAGAGCCTTGCCATGATGACTATTATTATCGTGATGGGCATTGGCACAACCTATTTGCTCGTCGGCAGAGCATTACGACCACTGACCAAGCTGAACGAGGCGGTAAAGGGCATACATGAACTTAACTTGGAACAGCGAATACCTGTGCTAGGCAGTAAAGATGAATTGGGAAGTTTATCTGTCTCATTTAACCGGATGCTTGATCGGTTAGATCGTTCTTTTGCCAGACAGCGAAGGTTTGCAGCAGATGCAGCTCATGAACTTAAAACACCGTTGACGACAATTAAAACGTCCTTGCAAGTTCTACAGTTGGATCACTCCCCAACGTTGGACGATTATAAGCTGAATGCAGAAGTGATACAGCAAAGCACCGATCGATTAATTCAAGTGGCAGACCATTTGCTTGAGTTGGCTGTAGAAGATCATACGACTTTTGACGATAGAATCGAGATTTATGAACTGTGTAAGCGGGTTACGAGCGAGCTGCAACCACTAGCGGATCACCATCAAGTGAGCATAGTTGTCCATAGCTGCGCGTGCCATATGAACGGGAATTATAGCATGTTGTACAGCGCCGTATGTAATCTCGCGACCAATGCCATTAAATACAATAAAGCTGGTGGCAAGGTTGAACTGCAAGCTTTCATTACGCGCGAGGATTTAACGCTAACCGTAAGTGATCAAGGGATCGGCATACCAGAGCAGGAGCTCGACCTCATATTTGAGCCTTTTTACAGGGTGGACAAATCACGTTCACGTGCCATTGGAGGTACAGGTCTCGGTCTTGCGCTCGTCAAAACGATTATAGCGAAGCACCATGGAACTATTCAGGTACAAAGTATTGAAGGAATGGGAACTACTATGCAAGTTACACTGCCTATAAGACAGGTCATACAAGAGTAAAGAGAAGAGGGGAGTTCAGTGGGATGCTATTAACTGTGTTGAGATGTACTGGAATTCCTGCTTCAGAATGATGTTAAGCACACTTAGTTGATTCTATTGGCTGCATGAGCAGTTGGACCTATGGACACCTTGAAAACCGGAACACCTCGACAGGTATTCCGGTTATTAAAGTTCAATCATTTGCCAAGCAGCAATATTTTCTTCTGATTAGCATCATCAGTTGATGTAAAAGTGCGTGCGCTGCTAACGAAGAGCTTTCATACGATACACATATTCAAACAGAAACTCAAACGCCTCTAAGTGTCGTTTGGCTTCAAAGCTGTTGGCCCCCCACGCATATATGCCGTGGTTGCGCAAAATAATGCCCGGAATAGCGGGATTTAGCTTCTCGGTCACATAGGGAACGATACTCGGAATATGGGTGTAGTTGGGTACAATCGGGATCTCAATTTTTGCATTTTCTTCCCATATGTTAAACGCTTTGATCAACTCGACACCTTGGACAGGAATATAGCCTTCTTCTCCATACAGCTCAGATACGATGTTATTAAAAACAGTATGCACATGGAAAATAGCGCCGCAGCCTGTAAGCCGATAAATTTCACAATGAATTAACGTCTCCGCACTTGGCTTTAGCGAAGTACGCTCTGTAGGCTGACCAAGCTCGTTTACAAGCAGGAAATCTTCAGGCGTATGAACGGTTTTGTCTTTACCACTTGCGGTAATCGCAAACTGAAACCGTTCATCTTGAATATCGCCTACACGTACTGACAAGTTGCCGCTTGTACCAGGAAACCAATTGCGTGCTGCAAATAACTCTTTGACGGATCGTAATTCATGGAATGCCTGCTGTTTGTGCTCTAATGTGATTTCTAGGCTCACTGTTAAGTTCCTCCTAAATAGGAAATGCTTACACGATTCCTGCATAAAGTAGCAGGCGCAACAAGATAGAGTTATCTCGATTTCTATGCTTTATCGACTGCGTTAATAGACATATGTTCAATAATATCAAAAAACGTCTCGAATCGTGTGAATGGCAGTTGCAGTTGTTCACATTTATCAATCAAATGAGAGCGGGCATAAATAGTATCTACTAGCTTGGCCGCTGCAAAGTCGGTTACACTGTCGCCGATCACAATTCGTTCGTACTTTTCAGATGGAAACTGCCTTACAATCGTAGTTTTGCACATCCCGCAATCATTTGTGCATGGCGGTTGGCAGGCATTAGGCCACGTAATTTGGATCGTGTCTCCACTGAAATCACTGCCATTACAATAAATATGGTCGGCGGGAATGCCAAACGGCTCCAATAGCGGGTAGACAAAAAAGTCAATCCCTCCGCTAGTGACATAAAAGTCAATATTTTGCTCCTGGCAATATTGAAGAAACTGTGCAAAGCCAGGGCGGATTTGAGCTTGCGCGATAGCTTGCTGAGCTGCTTGCTCTTTTAAAGAAGAAGGTAACAGGGCGAACATTTCTCCGACCCCTTGACGAACAGACTTCCGTTCATGGATGACATCTTCAACTATAGTAGACCAGCCATCTGGGTTAAAATGCTTAATAAGTGCGACGATGTTATCATTTAAAGTAATAGTGCCGTCAAAATCGCAAAATACGACTCGACGTTTCTTGGTGTGCATTATTTGTTCCCCCACATATGTAATGCCGCTTGCAGTTCTGCATGTGATGCGGCGTAGTCAGCTAGTTGAATACCCTGCATCGTAGCTTCAATCGCTTGGACAAAGGCTTGACCACCGCTTGCTGTGCCATCGGGGTGTCCATGCACACCACCGCCTGCATTCACAACAACATCTGTGCCGAAGTCTTTAATAATAAGCGGGACGAGTGCAGGATGAATGCCAGCTGAAGGAACTGGCAAGCTGCGGTTCATCGGCATATGAGTATCCAGACAAGCTGCTCGAATGCCTTGGTTATCTTCCCGCGGCATCGTTACCGAGCCATAAGGTGACGGAAAGAGGATCAGGTCTGCCCCAGCTAGCCGCATCAGCTTGCCGAGCAGTAATGATGCGGATATGCCGTAATGCGGTGAAGGGTACAGGGCGCCTGCCATTGCAGGATGTGCCAGAATCGGGACGTTAATATCTTTATCGGCGCTTAAGCCGTGAAGGGCGTCGTAGCCATAACTTAGCGTGTTAAACAGCAGCGCATTCGCCCCTGCATCAATCGCACGGAGTGCTTGTTCACGCAGCTTAAAGGTTGAGCCCGTCAAGTTGGCGGCATACAGCAGCTTCTTGCCGGTGGTTTGCTCGGCCTGCTGAGCTGCCTCCATGCATGCACGCACCCGATCCTGAATCGGAGTAAGTGGATTCTCAAACAAGATCTCATCATCCTTGATCAGATCAACGCCGCCTAGCGCCTGCTGGTAAAATTGCTCCTTTAAAGTTGGCAGATCATGGCCGATGACGGACTTGAATATACTCATCAGCAATGGTCTGTCATAGACACCAAGCAGTTTGCGTACGCCATCCACACCAAACTTTGGTCCGGCAAATGCTTGCTGGAAGTCATCTGACCATTGCAAGTCGATCAATTTTACCCGACCGTCCATTGACAGCTTGCCAAACACGGTCACAAGCAGTGCTGGAATGTCATGGCTGAAGTTAACGTCCGGGTAGGCGATGGCAATGTCTGCGTAACGCTCACCTGGTTGATCCGATTCGTATATGTGTACCCCTTCTACGCGGCCAAGATGCTTGCGCATAGATTCTTTCTGTAGTTCCGGCAGATCGGTCCAACTTCCTACTGTAAGCCCAATCGCAATACTTTCTGCTTTTTTGTGAAAATCAGCGCGATCATCATATAAGCGATATGTGGCAATGCAGTTATGATTCACCTGAGTTCCCTCCCTATCTGTTCTCCCATCTCGGCAGCGCGTGCGCGTGCGTGAACGATTGCTTCTTTGACAGCTTCTTTTACGCCGCGTTCGTTTAAGACGTTCAGAGCTGCTTGTGTAGTTCCTCCAGGTGAAGTTACTTTCTGCCGTAGAACAGCAGGAGTTTCACCTGTCAAGCGAACCATCTCGGCAGCACCACGAACAGTCTGGACGACTAATTCATGCGCCTGCTGCATACTTAAGCCTTCTTCCGCAGCTGCTTCGATCATTGCTTCCATTAAATAGTATACATAAGCAGGGCCACTTCCGGATACCCCTGTCACAGCATCTAGTAAACTTTCTTCCACTTCTGCCACAATCCCGATCGCTTTCAGCATTTGTTCGGCAATGAAACGTTGCGCTGCATTAGCTTCCGCAGAATAGCATACACCTGTTGCGCCAAGTCCTATCGTACTGGAGGTGTTGGGCATCGTACGTACAACTGGGGTTTCGCCAACAATTTGTTGAATTGTTGAGATGGACAAGCCTGCAATAATGGAAACGATCAAGCTTTTGTTGTGCAGGAGTGGACGCAGCTCCTTACAAGCTTCGATTGCATCTTTAGGTTTCATGGCCAAAATAATGACATCCGCCTCATGCAGCCATTTAGCTTTGATTTCATCATGATTGCTTGCGCTGACGCCGTATGTCTCGCGTAAATATCGAAGCCTATCTTCGTTATTACGATTAATCATCGTAACATGAGAGGCTGTTGTGATGTGGTTATCCAGCATACCTTTAACAAAGGCTTCGGCCGCAGAACCAGCTCCAAAAAAACAATATCGAGGGTTAGCGGTGTGAATGATTTGATTTGACTCAATTGTTGGCTTCATCGTTTATGACTCCTATCCGTAGAGCCTCGACCCACAGTTCTATCCTTTTGTGATCATAACTGGTGTACGAGGCTCAATGTTTATGTTGTCTCTATTATTTAACTTTTGCTTATATAAATTTCATTTATTTACATCTTTAACTACGAATCTGACCTGTGCCATAGACAATATATTTACTGGAAGTCAAGGCTGGCAATCCCATAGGTCCACGAGCATGCAGCTTTTGTGTGCTGATGCCAATCTCGGCGCCAAAGCCAAACTCAAATCCGTCCGTGAAGCGAGTTGAAGCATTATGGTAAACTGCTGCCGCATCAACTTCTTGAAGGAAGCGGGCGGCATGATGCTCGTTTTCGGTTACAATGCATTCGGAGTGCATTGTGCTATGTTTCGTAATATGCTGCAAAGCTTCGTCTATATCGTCAACAAATTTGACGTTGAGGCTGAAATCGTTATATTCCGTACTGTAATGCTGTTCAGTCGCCTGCTCTGCAAACGGTGCGATCTCGAGTGTATAGGAACAGCCGTAAATACGGACACCAGAATCATGATAACGCGCCAGTAATAACTTTATTTGTTCAAGATCGTATTGACGGTGCACAAGCAATGTTTCCATTGAATTACACACGGAAGGACGCTGTACCTTGGCGTTCCAGGCAATTTCAGCCGCCATATTCGGCTGAGCAGATGCATCGATAAAAGTGTGGCATACACCAGCACCCGTTTCAATTACGGGGACGGTTGCATTTTGCACCACATTTTGGATGAGGGAAGCTCCTCCGCGTGGAATGACAACATCCAGCAGACCGTTCAAGGTTAACATCTCATCAACGGATGCCCGATTAGGATCTTCGATGATTTGAAGAGCATCCACAGGGATAGCTGTGTCTAAAAGTGCCTCATGCAGCACTTCTACAATACGTTTATTCGTAGACAAGGCTGCCGAGCCGCCTCGCAGCAACACAGCATTTCCTGTTTTAAGACATAGACCTGCTGCATCAACTGTAACGTTGGGACGTGCTTCGTAGATCATGCCGATTACACCAAGCGGTACACGAATATGCTCGACGTGCAAACCGTTTGGCCGATCAAACGTTGCAAGTACGTCTCCAACAGGGTCAGGCAGTGTGGCAATTTGGCGCAGCCCTTCCGCGATCTCGTGAATACGGGCTTCAGTTAAGGCTAGTCGATCAAGCAGTGACTCTGATGTGCCAGCTTGACGACCGCGCTCCAGATCTAGCTTATTTGCGGCAATAATAGTCTCCTGTAATGCGATCAACTTATGAGCCATATGCAGGAGTGCTTCGTTTTTTTGCGTTGTTGTTAACTTGTTCATGCCGATTGCAGCCTGTTTAGCCAGTTGAGCTTTGCTTCTTACTTCACTCATGGTTGCAGCCTCCTTTAATAAAATATAATTCCTATCCAACCCATATAGTTGGTGCTCAAAAAAAGGCACGAAGTTGCTTGCTTTTGCTTATCGCAGGGTGACCCATTCGTCCCGGTGAATGACTTCAATTCTAGCTACTTCTAGTGCCATCAGCACTTCAGCAGTTGACCAGCCTGCTACTTTGCGAAGCTGTGCACAGTCATAATTGACTATACCGCGACCAATAAGACGGCCATCCACACCGATTACTTCTACGACATCGCCCGGATGGAATTGCCCATGTACGTCGGTTATTCCTGCTGGGAGCAGACTTGATCCTTTAATAAGTAGAGCATGTTCTGCCCCTTCGTCCACGCTAATACGGCCAAGTGGGGTAGAGTGGAAGCCAAGCCATTGCTTCTTAACGGGAAGCGAATGCAGTTGGGTCTCAAAGTAAGTTCCCTTGCCAGAGCCATTCACCGCTTGAAGAAGATCGCCTGTCTCATGTACACGCCCTACGAACGCACGGACACCTCCACGCATAGCGATACGCGCTGCGTCGAGCTTGGAACGCATGCCGCCGGTGCCTACGGAAGTGCCCGCCCCTCCTGCGTAAGCATAGATTTGATCCGTAATTTGCTCGATCCGCTCAAATCGGCGTGCATCTGGATTCGATCTAGGGTCTGCGGTATAGAGTCCGTCTGTGTCTGTTATAATAATGACACTTTCAGCGTGCACTAAATTAGCGACAAGTGCAGACAAGGTGTCGTTGTCACCGAATTTTAATTCGTCGACGGAGACCGTATCATTTTCATTAACGATTGGAATCATTCCTTGTTTTAGAAGTTCCTCAATAGTCATGTGGGCATTATGCCCGCGCTTGCGATTGGCGAAATCCTGACGTGTGAGCAAAATTTGTGCAGCCGTAATTCCATAAGGCTGCAAGCTTTCTTGATAAGCCTGCATAAGCAGCGCCTGACCAACGGCTGCTGCGGCCTGCTTCTCATGTAATTGCTTTGGCCGCGTTTCGTAGCCGATGGCACGAAATCCTGCCGCAACAGCACCAGAGGTTACCAGCACAACTTGTAACCCCAAGTCAATGAGTGATTTCAGCTCATGTGCATAATATTTAATTTGATTTTTGTTTAATCCGCCATGTTCCGAGGTTAGAGAACTGCTGCCAATTTTAACTACGATTCGTTGATTCATGGCTACCACCTTTTTCACATCTATCGTTCATCTGAATACAAAAAAGACTTTCATCCTATAAAGGACGAAAGTCTTAGCTTCCGCGGTACCACCTTCATTGAAGGCATGCTCCAACCAGCCGATTGCAACCAGCGTTGGGTATGGCCTTCCTGCTTAATGCCGATAACGGGGCTTACCGTTCAGGTGACGCCAGATTCCGAAATTCTGACGTCAAGACCGTTCAAGGGTAGGGTTCCGCAATTGTACACGACAGATGCTTGCAGCCTCTGGCATCTGATCTCTGGACGTGACGTTACTTGCGTACTGGTCCTGTCATTACGTGTCATACGTATCAAGTTCAAGCAAACTATTAATCATCAGTTTACACGTGATCCTGACCGTTGTAAAGATTGCGAGGGCGGAATTTAAGCCCAGTAGTTAACGAATTAACGAAATACGCTTAAAACAATTTAAGTTCGCCAATCCGGTATATCGCTTCTTTTAGTCTCTCCTCACTGGAGAGCAAGCCTACTCGAACGTATCCTTCACCATGTTTACCAAATCCAACACCTGCTGCGACGACAACATTGGCTTCTTCCAGCAATTTGTTTGCAAATGCAACCGAATCATAACCGTCAGCAACAGGCAACCATGCAAAGAAGGAACCTGCGGAGGGGGTCGATTTCCATCCGATTTCTTGTAATGCACTAAACATTGCATTGCGTCGTGACTCGTAGGTAGTGCACAACTTATAAACAGAATCTTGAGGTCCGGTGAGCGCCGCTGCCGCCGCTTCTTGCACGGCTCCAAACAAGCTGACATACATATGATCTTGCATCAAGTTAATCAAGCGAACGATATCTTTATTGCCCACCGCAAAAGCAACTCGCCAGCCTGCCATGTTGTACGTCTTGGACATGGTGTAGAACTCAATGCCCACTTCTTTTGCACCTGGTGTCTCCAGGAAACTAACAGGACGCTGCCCATCAAAGCCGAGTGCGCCATAAGCGAAGTCGCTTGCTACAATGATGTTATGCTTTGCTGCAAAGGAAACCGTGTCCTGATAAAATTGGCGGCCGGCAATGGCGGATGTAGGGTTGTTCGGATAATTCAGAAACATCAGCTTGGCGCGCTCCAAGTCAGCAGGAGACAGGTCTTCATATTGAGGTAAATAATGATTGGCCTCTACAAGTGGCATCATGACCATTTCGGCACCGGACAAGACAACGCCTGACCAATAGTCAGGGTATCCCGGATCAGGGACTAAGCACACATCACCAGGATTCAACAAAATTTGGCTTAATTCCACCAGACCTGTCTTGCCTCCAAACAGGATCGCGACCTCAGTTTCCGGATCAAGATCAACGTTGTAATCTTCTTTGTAGCGATTCGCAATCGCCTCTTTAAGATAGAGAAACCCACTAAATGGCGGATATCGATGATATGTAGGATTAGCAGCAGCCGATTGCAGGGATTCCACAATATGAGCAGGTGTAGGCAGATCCGGATTGCCTTGGCCAAGATTAATGACATCATGGCCTTCGGCAATCCGTGCGTTTGCTTTCTTTACTAGATTGGAGAAAAATTGTGTTGGCAGATGCATCATGCGATCTGCGGGAACAACTT
The DNA here is from genome assembly GCF_000425125.1 of Paenibacillus taiwanensis DSM 18679. Taxonomy (GTDB): domain Bacteria; phylum Bacillota; class Bacilli; order Paenibacillales; family Paenibacillaceae; genus Paenibacillus_B; species Paenibacillus_B taiwanensis. The sequence goes on along the minus strand of NZ_KE384308.1, from coordinate 502,174 downwards.
GAAATTGCGGCTTTGCTTGTACCATCTTCATCCACTCCGAAACAAATTTATATGCATGCTGTATTCCAAATAATAACGATAATTTAGCATGTTTTGGCGGGAGTGTATACTTATTTTTAACAATGAGTCTCGAATTATTGTCGGTTGGCTCCTGGTTGTGACGGCGTGAGCAGCTGCTCCATAAAAGGTTTCACGTCAGCCTTGAACTCCAGCATATAAGGCTTGCGGTCAGCAGAGAATATGAGAAGCAGCGGCTGCTTCGTTGGACTGTAAATTAGAAAAACATCACTTGTGTCAATTTGCTGATTAGCAAGGCGTACAGTAAAAGGCTTCTCTAAAGGAATTCTGACGATGTAGCCTGGACGTTTGCCGATCGTAATTTGCGGAGAAAGTCCAGTGACAGATTGCAGCCATTGCTGCGCGGCCATTTGGTATTTCGCTTCATTAGATACAGACTTCACAATACGTTCTTGTTCCATATCGAATACTTGGACAGGTGGCAATGTTTGTGTGTTTTGTGTAAAAGCGCTCACAGGGGTCATGTGGAACAAGGTACAGAACAAGCAAAAGGCTGAAACAAATAGGAATCGTACAGGTGCAATTGGAAAAACACGCATAATGAGGCTCCCTTCATCTATCTATAGAATAGCTGCCCGCATATTGGGGATGCTGTCTTACTTTGTCCAACTTGACGTAATTCCATGAAGCGTTATGATGGAAGAAAGTGACACGATGAAAGGGTGGGGAACATGGCAGATCAACAATGGCATGTAAGCGTAATTCAAATGGATGTGAAAATTGGCGAACCGGATCGTAACTACGACGAAGTGATTCACAAAATCGAGCAAGCAGTAAGCGCTGATCCAAAGCCCGATGTAATTGTACTGCCGGAAATGTGGAATACGGGCTACGCATTAGAACGTATACACGAAATTGCGGATGAAAACGGGGATAGAACTCGCAAATTGCTGCAAGAATTATCTGTCATGTATCAAGTACATATAGTTGGCGGCTCAGTCGCCATAAAAGAGAACGAGCGCATTCAAAATGTCACTTACATTTATAACAAGGATGGGCAGCTAGCTGGTGAATACGCTAAAATTCATTTGTTTAGATTAATGAATGAACATGTTTATTTAGAAGCGGGGCAACAGTTGGGCCGCTTTGAATTAGAGGGTATACAGTGTGCTGTTATTATTTGTTATGATCTTCGATTTCCGGAATTGACTCGTTCATTGGCGTTACAAGGGGTTGAAGTGTTATTTGTCCCAGCCCAGTGGCCGCATCCAAGACTGCATCATTGGCAAACGCTGTTGACTGCTCGTGCTATAGAGAATCAACTGTACATAGTTGCGTGTAACCGAGTAGGCTCAAGCATCGGTGCTGATGGCAAAGTGACTTCTTTCTTTGGTCATTCTGTCGTGCTCGACCCTTGGGGGGACACAGTAGCAAACGCGGGGGAGGAAGACATAATTATACAGGCAGACCTTTCCTTATCACTTGTACAAGAAGTTCGCGGGCGTATTCCAGTATTTCAGGATCGCAAAGCATCGATATACCAATTAACGGAAAATGTGTAATAGGGAAGAGGAAACGTGTCTATGAACCACGCAGCGCGCCACAGGCGCAAGCCTAAACGCAAACCTAAACGCAAACCGAAATCATTAACAGCCGTGTTAAGTATACTCTCATTACTCTGTATGGCGTTGCTCATATACGGCGTGTGGGGAAACGGGGTTCAGCGTTTCAAACAGCTTGTAGGAATAGAAACGCGCCAAACTGACTTCAATGAGCAATCATCAGACCAAGTGTCAGAAGGAGTAGCTCCACCCATTGATCAAACGCAACCGGATGTATCTAATGGTGTTAATGGTCTAACACCTAACGATGTGCCGCACGACGCAGAGCAGCTTGGATTAGCTAGGCAACAAGCGACGGACTTTGCAGCTCGTATGTCTTTGGATGAACAAATTGGACAGCTACTTATGGTTGACGTATCAGCGGTCAAGTCAGAACAACCAGACTTGGCAATAGAGCAGGCGCTAGAAACAATTCAGCCAGGTGGCGTAATCTTGTTTCGCGATCAGTTGCGCACGGTGGAAGAGACGGTGGGGCATACAACGATGCTCCAGCATCTCGTTGCAAAAGTGCCTGTCTGGATAGGTGTAGACCAAGAGGGCGGCTTGGTAACACGGCTTTCTTTTATGTCGCCATTTAATGGGAATATGGCTCTTGCAGCGACAGGTAAACTAGAGCTTGCACGCGAAACAGCAAAGCGTATGAATGACAACCTTGTGAAACTAGGATTTACGATGAATTTTGCGCCTGTCGCAGATGTAAATGTAAATCCGGACAATCCGGTCATAGGCATTCGTTCCTTTGGCTCTTCACCTAAACGTGTACGTGACTTTGTGCAAGCTTATATAGAAGGGATGCATCAAGCTAATATTCCTGCGGTAGTTAAGCACTTTCCAGGACACGGAGACACGAATACGGACTCACATCTAGGGCTTCCAGAGTTGAGGCACACGATCGGCAAAATGGAAGAGGTTGATCTTCCTCCTTTTCGCGCGGCAATTAAGGCCGGGGTTGACGTCATGATGACGGCACATATGACCGTACCAGCTATGGATGCGTCTCGTGTTTCATCGAAGAAAGACAACAGTCAGATTTATCTGCCTGCTACGCTGTCCAAGCCTATTTTGCAAGGAGTGCTGCGGGAGCAATTAAACTATGATGGTGTAATTATGACGGATGCGTTAAATATGGGGGCAATTACGGAGCATTTTGGAGCTGAGGAAGCGGCTATGCGGGCGATTGAGGCAGGCGCTGATGTGCTGTTGATGCCAACACAGCCTAACAAGCTTAAGCATACGATAGTTGCGGCAGTTGAACAGGGTCGTATAACAAAAGAGCGGATTCAGGAAAGCGTCATTCGTATATTAACAGTTAAAGCGAGATATGGAGTGCTTGATCATACGAAACCGCTTGGTGTGAAAGAACGATTAGCAACAGCCGAACAGTGGTTAAATAGTAATGGTGACAAGAAATTTGCTCAACAGGTAGCAGAGCAAGCCGTTACGTTTGTTGGTCCAGACTCCAATCTTCCTTTTATTAGCACAGCAACAAAACGCGTCATACTCGTAGGTACGGATTCCTATGCGTTAAAGGTGATGAATGCAGCTTTACTTGATTCGATCTCGCGCCATCCAGCAGCGGGAACACGTACGCTAAGTACCGAGACGACTACAATCAAGGCAGGCATGAACATTAAGCAGCTTCGTGCCTTAACACAGTTCAAATCTTTGCATTCCAGTGATGCTGTGCTTGTCGTTTCTCGAGATGCACAGCTTCAACCCGCGCAACAAAAGACGGTACAAGCTGTAATCCAACTGCTAAAGGAGAAGGAGGTCGCATTTGGGCTTATTGCTTCCTCCTCGCCTTATGACATCAACAAACTAAAGGACTATCCTTTCGCAGTAGCAACCTATGGTTTAATGGAGGCTAATATACGGGCTGCTATAGACATGTTATGGAGCAGGCAGCGTTCTGGCGGAACGCTGCCAATTGAGCACTCAGCGTAATGAGCAGCGCTCAGCCCAATTTATTCTTCTTCTGGTTCCAGTTGGAGCAGCGCTTGAACTGGAGAAGAAATGACACGGTTGCCGAATTGCGCGGCAACCGTTTCTTTTATCGTTTGCATAAACGCTTGCGCAGCATTGGACATATACCGGCCTGATCGGTAAGCCAGCACTAGTGTACGGGCTGGACGCCCCTCTATCGGAATATACGCCGGTACGAACTCGCTTCGTGGTGCGGATGCGATAAAAGAAGGCACAAATGAAATACCCATACCGGCAGCGACAAGTGACTGTACAGTTTCCATGTTGCTGCTCTCAAATACAACTCGGGGCTCAAAGCCAGCATTACGACACATATCCAGTGTAATTTGACGGAAGCCCTGTCCTTTTTTTAGAAAAATAAAAGGCTCATGTTTCACTTCGTGCAACGAAATCGGTCTGCGATGACTGGACGTGAGACCTTCTAATGTAGACGCTGCCAAAGGATGGTCATGCGGAACCGATATTACAATCTCTTCATCTACGATTGGCTCGTAGGTAAGTGAGGGTTCCTGTATTGGCAGCGACAAGAGGCAAAAATCCGTTTTACCTTGTGCTGTCAACTTTACTAAATTAGATGTGGAGGGTTCTTCGGTCAGTACAAGCTCAATGTCGGGATATCTTTTGTGAAAAGACGGAACTACGTGCGGCAAAATATGTGAACCGGTAATGGGCATCGTGCCGATTACAACTTTACCTGTTTTCGTTTGTGAAATATCTGACATTTCTCGTTTAAGTTGTTCGAGTGAATCAACAATTTTCTGGGCACGGTCGATAAACACTTCACCTGCATAAGTCATTTCTACGGAATTGGTCGTGCGTTGAAACAGCAGTACACCGATTTCCTTTTCCAACTTGGATAATTGCTGGCTTAATGAGGGCTGTGCAATATGAAGCTTTTCCGCCGCTCTTGAAAAGTTGCGTTCTTCTGCAATTTGCAGTGCGTATTGCAATTGACGTATTTCCATAGCGCCTCCTTATAGTCAAAACCTATTAACTCTATAGATATTATATCTTGGAACAATGAAGAAGGAAATGCTATATTGATGTCAACATAGAGAAGCGAAGGAAACGAATACGTCGCGAGAGGTGAGGATTATGTCCAAGAAGAGAACGTTATTTGAAAAGATTTGGGATCAGCATGTAATTGTACAAGAAGAGGGAAAGCCGAGCATTTTGTATATTGATCTACATTTAGTACATGAGGTTACATCCCCGCAAGCTTTTGAAGGTCTTCGTCTTAGCGGACGCAAAGTGAGACGTCCTGATTTGACATACGCGACGATGGATCATAATGTACCTACAAAGGATCGGTTTAATATTACAGATCCGATTTCCAAGCAGCAGATTGACACTCTATCGCAAAATTGTGCTGATTTTGGCGTGAAGCTGTTTGACTTGAACAATTTAGATCAAGGTGTCGTGCACGTAATGGGGCCGGAAATTGGATTGACGCATCCAGGCAAGACGATTGTATGTGGTGACAGCCATACGTCAACACATGGCGCATTTGGCGCACTCGCGTTTGGTATCGGAACAAGTGAAGTAGAGCATGTCATGGCTACTCAATGTTTGCAGCAGGCTAAATCCAAGACGATGGAGGTGCGCTTTGTTGGCAAGCGCAAGCCAGGTGTAACAGCAAAAGATATGATTCTAGGTGTTATTGCGAAGTACGGAACTGATTTTGCGACGGGATATGTCATTGAATATACAGGCGAGGCAATACGCGAACTGACGATGGAAGAACGTATGACGGTATGTAACATGTCCATCGAAGGTGGCGCTCGGGCGGGGTTGATTGCCCCTGACGAAACTACATTCAGCTATTTGAAAGGACGCCAGTATGTCCCGCAAGGCGAGGCATATGATAAGGCTGTAGCACAATGGGCACAGCTTACTACAGATGAAGGCGCAGCCTATGATACAGTGGTGGAATTTGATGTAGAGTCGCTTATCCCGCAAGTAACTTGGGGTACGAGTCCAGGAATGGGTACGGACATTACCGCATCAGTTCCGAACCCAGCAGACTTTCAGACCGAGAATGAGCGAAAGGCGTCCGAGAAGGCGCTTGAATATATGGATTTGCTCCCTGGAACTCCGATGACAGAAATCGAGATTGATTATGTGTTTATCGGTTCATGTACGAATGGTCGAATTGAAGATCTTCGTGCTGCGGCAGAGGTGGCTAGAGGGTACAAAGTGAGTGAACGTGTAACCGCAATTGTAGTACCAGGCTCTGGGCGTGTAAAGCAGCAGGCTGAAGCGGAGGGCTTGGATAAAGTATTTACCGAAGCGGGATTCGAATGGCGTGAGGCTGGTTGCAGCATGTGCCTTGCAATGAATCCGGATGTCCTTCAACCCGGACAGCGTTGTGCTTCGACGTCCAACCGCAACTTTGAAGGGCGTCAAGGTCGTGGCGGTCGTACGCACCTTGTGTCGCCCGCAATGGCAGCGGCAGCGGCTATCAAAGGACGGTTCGTAGATGTACGTGGCTGGGAAATTAAAACGGAAGTTATGAATTAGAAGGAGGTCATCGTGATGCAACCATTTACGACATTAAAAGGACTTGTCGCTCCGGTAGATCGGGTCAACGTGGATACAGATGCGATTATTCCGAAACAATTTTTAAAACGTATAGAGCGTAGTGGATTTGGTCAATTTTTGTTTTTTGAATGGCGCTTTGATGAGCAGGGCAACAAGATTGAATCGTTTCCATTAAACCAACCGGCTTACCAGGGCGCAAGTGTATTGATTTCTCGTGCTAACTTTGGTTGTGGATCTTCGCGGGAGCATGCCCCGTGGGCCATATTGGATTTTGGTTTCAGATGTGTAATTGCGCCATCTTATGCCGACATTTTCTACAATAACTGCTTTAAAAATGGCATTCTGCCTATTCAGTTGTCCGAAGAACAAGTGGAAGAGTTGTTCCAGCGTACAGCTCAATATGCGAATTATCATTTGGAGATTGATCTTGAGAACAAACAGTTAAAGGACGACTACGGTTTAGTTTATTCCTTTGACCTTGACGAGCACCGCCGTCAATTTTTGCTTCAAGGTTTGGATGATATCGGCTTAACATTAAAGCATGATGAGGCTATTGCTAAATATGAAGCTCAGCATGCCGACACCATTGCTTATCCGGTCCAAGCCTAATTTCATCGGGTTTCATTTCACCTTTATATAGGGTGCTGTGGCGGGGAAACGTATTTCGTATTCTCGCACAGCACTCTTTTTTATGTGCCGCTTTGAGTTGGGGAGGTATTGTGGGCACTGCTTGATCTACCTCCATCAGGAGAGTTAAGTAGTGCCAATGACAGATGATGTTGCCAGCTTTAATATGGTGTTACGCGATCGCCAATTTGCAACAACTATTTGAATCTATTTTCGTGTCAGGACTATCGAATTTTGCATGTAAATGGTAGAATTAGTTTGTTATCTTTATGTTGAATTAGCGCAACTTTTGTCTGCATTTAACGTCTAAAATAACGTCTGTTTCTTTGAACGGTTTCTCATAGTTTCAAAGAGTCAGAACAACAAGAAAGGATGTAGAGGTGAAGATGCAGCATAAAAAAATCCATTTACTAGCAAGTATGTTGTTGACCATGTTGTTTTGTCTTGTATTTCCCCAGACGGGGGCGGCTGCCACACAGCCCACATTATATCTGAATGGGAGTTCAATCAAGCTTCCCGAACCAGTTATAATGGTTAGCAATTCTGTCATGATACCGATTCGCGTTGTGTCGGAGGAATTAGGCTACAAGGTTGACTGGAATCAGAAGGCGCGAACGATTTCTATAAAGAACGGAACTAGTACCATTTTACTAACCGTTGACAAGAACACAGCGTCCATTAATGGCAAGACGACTCAACTAGATGTGGCTCCTATGGTGAAGAATGGATCAACGCTTGTTCCACTGCGGTTTGTTGGCGAAAGCTTAGGATTAAAGGTTGACTGGGATAACGAATCAAAGTCTGTGTATTTATTTACATCAGATGAAGGCGCAGTAGTTAATCCTCCTGATACAGGCAATGGGAACTCAGGTGAGATAACACCTCCTGCAACTGGCGATGTATTAGTTAAAGACTTTGATTTTTTCTCGAACACGTTACATATTGCATTAAGTCGTGATGTTGAACCGAAGATTATGACTATGACAAATCCTGATCGGGTCGTTGTTGATTTCCCTAACTCAAATTTTTCTAATGAATTTAATGAAAAGTTTGGCTTTGATAATAATGGGCAGGGTGAGATGCCGATTACGGATTATCCAGATGTGCAGAAAGTCCGCTTTGCGATGTTTAGCACATCGCCGAATACGACGCGTTTTGTCATCGATGGAAATTACAAGCTGGATAGCAAAGTAACAAGAAACGGACAAGGTCTAGTTTCAATCGAATTGAGTGCTTCAACGGGGGAAACTACCAATCCAACGAATCCGACCAAGCCTACTAAGCCGGATGGGAAGTACACCGTTGTGGTTGACGCCGGACACGGTGCACATGATTCTGGTGCGGTGAGTGTTCGCAAGCGATATGAGAAAGACTTGAATTTGCAGATTGCAAATAAGGTCGCTGAATTGGCTGTAAAGGAACCGAAGCTTAATATCGTGCTGACGCGCAGTACAGACGTGTTTTTAGAATTGTCTGAACGGGCAAAGATTGCAAACGACCTGCAGGCAGACTTGTTTGTGTCCATTCATGCGAACAGTATTGACAATAAGCCTACAGTTAGCGGAACAGAGACTTACTATTATCGCAACGAAAGCAAGGCGTTTGCAGAACTTATGCATAAGTACTTGCTTAAAGGGACGCAGTTCAAAGACCGGTACGCCAAGGTTGCTGATCATCATGTAACTCGCAACACAAAGATGCCTGGCATTCTACTTGAGATCGGGTTCTTAACGAACCCTGACGAAGAGGCTGTTATGTTTACTGAAGATTTCCAATATCGTGTTGCGCAGCAGATCGTGAACGGTTTGAAGGCTCAGCTTGGATTGTCATAATCGTTCGCACATTTTGCAACCTGGACAGGCACTGCTGCGTTATAACGACTAAAGGAGGTCATTTAGATGAAGAAACGCAATTGGTTAGGTCTTGTAACTTTAGTTCTTGCGGTGGGGCTTGTATCCGCCTGTGGTGATAAGAATTTATCCAACGGTGACGGGAAGGGTGTAACAGATCCACCTACTGCTGGCACTGAACAGCCGACGACTGGAACGGGGACAACTACGCCGGGTACGGAGCAACCTACTGTAGATAAAGAGCCAGTCAAGAAACCTGAACAGAAAGAACAGCAAATTACCGTTTATGCAACAGATGATCAGATTATGGAATTGTTGTCCTATACAACAAAGATTACATTTAAAGATGATGGAGAGAAGATCGGGGCTGCTTTGAAGGCACTTCAGAAGTCGGACGATGCTAAGTATGTCCCTTTGTGGGATCAAAATGAATTTAAATCCCACAAGCTTGACGAGAAAGGGATATTAACGGTAGACGTTCACATTACGGAGCACGGGCATTTGGGAGCGGGCGGAGAAGCATTTGCAATTGACGCTCTTACGAAGACGTTATTCCAATTTGAAGAGGTCAAAGCGATCGACATTCTTGTGGATGGAAAGTCTGAGGAAAGTTTAATGGGTCATGTCACACTTGATCATCCAATTAAACGGCCCTAATATGAGCCCAAAAGCAAAAGTGAAGAAGTAATTTAATTACATTTGCGTATTACATTACCGAACAGGGGCAGGAAATGCCCCTGTTTCTGTCGAATTATAAAGTTCTTAACGGATTTTTAATACAAAGGAGAAACGATTATGCATAATAATTCCAGCAAACCTGTACGGGCAGTGACTAGTGCTATTTTAGCTTTATCATTGACGTTATCAGTAGTTCCAGCGGCTTTAGCTGCCGAGGCTGGACAAGCTGGTATCAATAGTACGCAAAATACAGCAAATTCAGGCATTAGTCCAGTATTCAGTGATGTGAAGTTAGGTCACTGGGCGGAAAAACATATACATAAATTGGCTGCACAAGGCATCCTCAAAGGTAACAATGGCAAGTTCAGACCAGGGGATGACATTACGCAGCAGGAAGCGATTGCACTGGCGATTCGATTTATGAATTTGGAGGGTCAACTGAGTAATGACGAATCAGTTGCCTTGCCAGCTGATTTCAAAGTTGGAAATTACTTTAAGCCGTACATCGTACTTGCATTCCAGAAAGGACTACTGGATAAGAACGAGGAATTAAAGAATCCAGACCCGAAGAAACCTTGGGGTGATCAAAAAGCATCTCGGGAGTGGATCACCAAAATTTTGGTCCGTGCAGTTGGCAAAGAAAGTGCTGCGCTAGAGGTAAAGAATAAGCCGACTTCCTTTGCTGACAACAGCAAGATCAGTGCCAGTGCGCTTGGTTATGTAAATGTAGCACTGGATCTTCAACTGACTACCGGAATGAGCAATAACAAATTTGAACCGCAAGGTAATGTCAATCGCGCCCAGATTGCCACTTTTTTCAGCCGCGGCGAAGCGATAGCAAATATAACATATAGTAGTGTTGTTGCCGGTATCGTTGGTGCTGTCACAGATAGCGAGCTTAGACTTTATACGGAAGATAACAAATGGGCTAATTATCGCATCGACAACAAAACGATGTGGTACAAAGCGGACAACGACAAATCTATTTCGGCAAAAGATATCCCGATGTATACTAAAGTTCGTGTCATTGGCCAATTGGGCAGTGCTTCATACGTGGAGCTGCTTAGTACAGAGCAGCAAGTCGAAACGGTGCAAACTACATTGAAATACGCTGTTCCAAGTGAGAAGAAGCTCTATGTTAAATATAGTGGACGTGAAGATTTAGACACTGTGTTATATGAAGGTAACACGTTGATTAAGGACGCTAGCGGGGCCGTGATCACCACAGATAAACTGACTCCTGATTCGGAGTTAACAATTACTCGTGAGACGTTTTCCAAAGATCGTAAAGTGTTGGAGATTCAAGTGAAGTCTGGCCCGGTTAATAAGACAGGCAAAGGAACGATTACATCGGTTGATGTAAATAGCCGGATGGTTACGATTAAGCTTGAGCAAGGGGATTCAGAGACTTACCGGATAGCAGAAGATGTGACGGTACGCTATGATAACGTCCTAAAAGATATAAAGGATCTCAAAGTGAACGATGTAATTACGTTTAGTGTGAAGAACAGCGCTATTTCATCAATCGTTATGGCAACTGCGCCAGCGACTAGCGTAGAGGGTCGAGTAGACAGCTTTAGTCCGAATATGACATCTATTACCGTCGTAAAGGATAATAACAAGTTGGAAGCTAAAGTGTTAGCGAGCCAAGTTGCAGTTGTAATTCCAGGACTAATTAATCCGTCGTTGGGTGAGTTAATTGCAGGTGAGTATGGGGATCGAGTAAAACTCACGGTTAACGGTGAGGACAAAGTAGCTCGGATTGAAGTGCTTAGCCGTAAAGTAGAGAACTTATACGGTGTGTCTGTTATTGGTTATGATGCTGCCAAGAAGCTGCTGACAGTTGTAGACGATAAAAATACACCTTATGTTGTGACATTAAATGACGGCACAAAATATGAATTTAACGGCAGCGAAGTACCTGCATCAACGATTACTTCCATGCTCACGAGCAACCGTAAAGTAAATGTAAAACATATTAATAAGAAAGCTCTTGTAGTACAATATGTATACAAATATGAAGGCAAGCTGATCGTGGCAAGCCCTTCATCCCGAACGATTACGTTGCAGCTAGCTAACGATGATTTTGTGACACTGCCATACCAGTCTAATACGATTGGTATCGAAATGTACGGCAACTCCAGTGCCAAAATTACTGACATTAAAAATGGTGATTTTGTAACTGCGATGTTATCCGGCGATCAAAATTCAGTAATGTCGTTGTCTGTCCGCAGCTACCATCAATTTGAGGTTGCTTCCCTCAATACTTCAACTAATCGAATTACGTTGCGTAATGCCACAAATCGTCAAGTTGAAGAATTTTCACTTAGCTCCACACCCATCTATGGTGTGAACAATGAGAAGCTTACGTTAAGCAATTTAAATGCTAATGACGTGCTGAATGCCGTCTTTGATGGTCGTTCGTTAGTTGAACTGCGTAAAGTTGCCGTTACAGCAGGCCGAGTAGAATCTGTTGATACGACAAATGGTATAGTTGTTGTAAAGGATTATAATGGGCAAACGACATCTCATCAGTCAGCAAGTGGGTTGACCGTAATTTTGGACACTACGTCAACAACTGCTGTTGGTGCGCTCAAAGTCGGTGATCGTGTTGAAGTTCGTAAAGATGCCAAAAATGGCACCAACTTGAAGGTGTTGGCTGGCCGTAAGCATGATTTCTGGAAATATGACGCGGGTGCCAAGCAGTTGTATGTGAAGCGGAGCAGCTTGTCAGATACCGAATATTATTGGACACTAAATGCAAATGTTGTTATTCGTAATACGACGGGTGAGACGTTATCAATCTCTTCGCTGAAGAGTGATGACAAGATCGTCCTGTACTTCTTAAATGGACAAATTATTGAGATTGAGAAGCAGTAGTCGATACGTGTAGCTACCTAGAATGCCGTTTCGTCCAATAATTGGGTGGAACGGTTTTTTAGTTTCTGTAGGTTTAATGTTAATCCGGTGTTATAATGCTAAAGTAGACTTTATAAGGAGGAATAAAGAGTGGCGACAAGCGCTCGTGTTCGCCGTGTTCTGGATACGCTTGGCGAAATGTTTCCGGATGCGCATTGTGAATTAATTCATTCGAATCCGTTTGAATTGACGATTGCCGTACTGTTGTCTGCTCAGTGCACCGATGAGACAGTCAACAAAGTAACGGTTAACTTATTTCATAAATATAAGACCCCGGAAGACTACTTAGCGGTTCCATTGGAGCAATTAGAGCAGGATATCCGTCGAATTGGCTTGTTCCGCAATAAGGCGAAGAACATTCAAAAGTTATGTCAGATCCTGCTTGACAAATATAACGGTGAAGTGCCTCAGAAACATGAACAATTAACTGAGCTTCCTGGCGTAGGACGGAAGACGGCTAATGTCGTAATGTCTACAGCGTTCGGCGTACCTGCCATTGCGGTGGATACACACGTAGAGCGGGTGTCGAAGCGTCTGGGATTGGCGGATGAGACGGATAGTGTACTGGAAGTGGAGAAGAAGTTGATGCGTAAAGTTCCACGTGTGGAATGGACATTAACACATCATCGCTTCATCTTTTTTGGTCGATATCACTGTAAAGCACAATCCCCAAGATGTGAAGTCTGTCTGTTATTGGATATGTGTAAATTTGGGAAAACACGTATGAAAGCGGAGCAGCGGAGAAACAATGGAAAATAAATAAAGCTGAATGGGTGGGCGGTTGAATTGAAATGTATTTCGGTATACACAGACAATTTTGAACAGTTTTCGGATATTTATGAGAAATTAATGCAGCAAACCGTACAGGACGATGAAGAAATTGTAGTCGACGGTGTGACCGTATATGGTGCGGGTGAAGTGCCTGAGCAGTACATAGACCGTATGCGTCAAAAGCGTGATGTAGTTGTAATGCGTGTAAAAAATAAAGATATTACCATTTTGCAGCATGGAAAACAATTCGAAATTATTCTCCCTGTAGAGCAAAATATGGTACACTAGAAACCGAGTTTGCAGGCAAATTGAGGAAGCCGAGCATCTCGGTTTCTTCTTTTTTTATAAGCGTATAAAGTGTGAATGAAGGATTACATTGATGTGGGGGGCACGAGAGGTATTATGCATCACAATACAAACGAGGGGCAGCAGACAAGCGCGTCCATAACTGCGCTGCGTACAGAGCTGCAAGAAACGACATCAACACCGTTAGGTGAAGTGCTGGAGTCTTGGGCTTCACAGATGGCAAGCGAGCACAATGAAGCAGCAGCACGCAAGTTACATGAGCTTGTAGGTAAAGAACGTGACAATATGCTGATGATTGCGATGTGCGGACACTTTTCTGCTGGCAAATCGACCGTTATTAATATGCTGTGCGGTAAATCATTGCTGCCATCCAGTCCGATCCCTACGAGTGCGAATGTTGTTACAGTTCGTTATGGTACAAGTCGTGCCGAAATTTATCGCAGAACCGAACACGGCCCTAGCGCAATCGCAGAGGTCGTGCCACTAGACCAACTTGAAGCTGTTTGTAAGGATGGTGAACAGGTCGAGCGTGTAAACCTATATGACGAGGTCAGTTGGCTTAAAGCAGGTGCTGCACTGCTGGACACACCAGGGGTTGATTCGACGGATGACAAGCATCGAGCCGCTACAGAAGCAGCCATGCATATGGCAGATGTCGTTGTATACGTAACTGATTATAATCATGTTCAATCTGAGCTTAACTTTACATTCGCAAAAGAGGTAGTAGAGGCAGGTAAGCCAATCATTTGGATTGTGAACCAAATTGATAAGCATCGGGAACAGGAAATCGAATTTGAACGTTATCGCAACGATGTAGATCATGCATTGGCCGCGTGGGGCATACATCCAGCAGCTATTTATTATGTATCGATGCGTGAACCAGACCATCCTTACAATGAATGGAAGCAGGTTACTTTAGCATTGCACCAGCTTGTGCTTAATCGGGAACGTTTGGTTCGTTACGGCATTGAGCAGGCGGCGAGAGTCTTGTTATCTGAGCATACCGCATGGCTAGAAGAGCCTGTAACAGCAGCCTATGAGGAATGGGCAAGCGGAATCGGTGGAGAAGAGCAAGTGGCGCAGCTTCGATCGGAGCTGCAACGCTGTGAAGACGAATACCAATTGACAAGCGAGCGCTCATTGCGTGAACGGGATTCATTTGCGGACACGTTAGGTCGATTGTTGAGGGACGCTAATATTACACCTGCATTATTGCGTGACCGTGCCCAATCATACTTGGACAGTCGTAAACCTGGGTTTAAGGTAGGCTTATTATTTACAGCCGCAAAGACGGAGGCAGAACGAGATCAGCGCTTGCAACAACTGGTGACGTTATGGGCACAAGAGATTCAGGCAAATGTTACAGCTCACCTCGTACCGATGATGCGGCAGTTGGCTGAGCGTGCGGGCCAGAGTGGTACAGACGTAGTAAATAAGCTTGAAGCTTCTCTGCCTTCCTTTGCGCCCGCCTGGTTTGCGGATGCTGTTGAGACCACCTCAGCTGGTTCAGGTGAATATACGATAAATTATTGCCGTGGACGCGCAGAAGAAGCGAAATCGTTAATTCGAAAGACAGCGCTTCGCCTAGCGGATCAGTACATCGAGCAGATTCATGCTCAAGATAAGCAGAACTTATCGGGCTTGGAGCAGCGAATAGTGGAACTGCAAGGTCACCTTGCTATTGAAGCGAACACACGGCAGACGATGTATCGGATTCAAGAACGACACGCTGTCATGCTAAAGCAATTGGAGAAAGTTTCGTATGAAATGAACGCTGCAAGGACGGCTCAAGAGGCGATGCCGGATTTAAGTGAGATTGCGCCAAAGCCTATTGCAGCAATAGATGCAAATCATCTACCACAACATACAGCAGAGGAGGGCGTTTCTCCTTTTATAACACCTAATCTCTCTTCTCTAAGTGAGCAAGATGACAGGGTTCATCTTCATGCAGTAGCGGCGTGTGATACAGCTCATCTTATGCTCAATAAGGTAGATGATGTTAACACATCTTGGCGGCCTACGGTTGAACAAATGAGTGATAAGCTGCAAACAGCAGCCATGCAGCTTGAATCAGCAGCTAATGCGTTAGTGCCTCTCCAGTTGATGAATGCTTATGTGCCCAATTTGCGAGCAAAGGCGCAGCGTTTGCGGGACAATCGGTTTACTGTGGCGTTATTTGGCGCATTTAGTGCAGGGAAGTCATCGTTTGCGAATGCACTTATTGGCGCAAATGTATTACCTGTTTCACCTAACCCTACGACCGCTGCCATTAATATGATCGGAGCACCTACAGAAAAGTATCCGCATCAGACAGCGCTTGTTCGTATGAAGAGCGAGAGTCAACTTCTCGCCGATATTCAATATGCCTTAGCTTGTATTGGTGAACCAGAGACAGCCAATTGGAGCATGTCTGAGGCGCTGCAAGCCGTTGACCGCTGGCAGCCTTCGATGCTCCATCCTTCAGGGAGACCGCATTATAGCTTTATACACGCTGTCAAACGCGGCTATTCAGAACTCAGTTCCTTATTGGGGCAGGAGCTTCATGTGGATTATGAGCGATATCGACAGTTTGTGGCGGATGAGAGCCAATCGGCTTTTGTAGACCATGTTCAGCTGTTTGTTGATAGTCCTTGGACGAGACAGGGCTTTACTTTTGTAGATACGCCTGGTGCAGATTCCATTAATGCACGTCATACCGGAGTGTCCTTTGAATATATCAAAAATGCTGACATTGTATTGTTTGTCACCTATTATAATCATGCGTTTTCGCAGGCAGACCGTCAGTTCCTAACGCAGTTGGGACGTGTAAAAGATGCGTTTGAGTTGGATAAGATGTTCTTTTTAGTAAATGCCGCAGACTTGGCTTCCTCTTCACAAGAATTAGATGACGTGATGCAGTATGTCGGTGACCGTTTACTTGAATTTGGTATTCGCTCCCCGCGATTATGTGCAATTTCCAGCTTGAATGCGCTGAAAGCGAAACTTGCCAATGACGAAGCGATGTTGATCACAACAGGTTTTACAAAGTTTGAAGCAGAGTTTTTACATTTCGCAAGTGAAGAATTGGCAGCTATGGCGATCAACAGTGCAGTGTCTGATGTGGAGCGTGCATGCGGCCAACTGACAGCAATACTAAATGCAGCTAGATCAGATGAAGCGGAGCGAGAACGACAACTGCAACAGCTGACAGCAGCAGGAGAAGCTGCGATAAGCGGGTTCACGGCAAGTATGGACGTGGATGAGGGCCGCATGCTGGAACAAGAAACGGAAGAGCTGTTGTATCATGTACGCCAGCGCATTCAGTTTCGATTTAGTGACACCTTTACTTATTCATTCAGTCCTGCGGCGTTGCGTAGTGACGATCAGGACGTTGAGCGAACATTGTTGCAGTGCTATCGAGATTGGCAGCGCTCAAGCGAATTGGAACTGACAAACGAACTGTTATCTACCTCACTTCGGCTTGAACAGATGGCCCAACGTCTCGTGCTGGTGCACTATAATAAGGCTGTGGATCAAGCCAAACAGTGGCTGCCTGGATATGAGCCTGTTTCTGTCGCCATGACAGCCTGGCCAACACCTAACATTCAAATTCAACATGCAGAAAGCGAATTAACGGGCAAGAAGCTACGTTCGATTTACAAGAACAATAAGCATTTCTTTGAAGGTTCAGGCAGGGCTTCTTTAAAACAGTTGATGGAGCAACTCGCGATACAAAATATAATGCGGACCAATGAAGCGTTTCAGGCAGCCGCAGTGGAAGCAGCTATTTTAAATTTTAAACAAACTTTAAAAGCTCAGCTGCAATCCGGCATCGATTCCGTTACCCGTTACCAAGAAGCGCTGGTAGCGGCTATGAGGGAAGATGTTGATACGGCGCAACTGGAAGAAATAACGGCTCAATTGCTCACTTTAGTGCATGAAATGAGATAAGTTGAGAACGATTTTAACGTTTTCTATATCAAAATGATATCAATGAGCATTTACCTGCACCCTTTAAGGGATGTGGGTTTCTTTTTTCTCTAATGTGCTACGGTCGTAAGGAAAAAGGATGATTTAAAAGAATAAAGCGTATTCTTACCCATAAATGTCACTGTATCGGCTTACAATCGTTATTATGGGTAAATGCCCGTTTTGAAGTTGAAATTGCCTGATGATAAACTGCGTTACATATCGTTTGCAACGGAGGAGAGGGGGAGTAACGATGAACATATTCAAACAGTTAGCGCCATATTACTGGCCTAAAAAAAGTTTGCTGTTTGCATCCATTGCTAGTTTGATTGTCGCCACAGCGTTGGGACTTGTGTATCCCAACATGCTAAGAATTCTCATTGACGACGTCATCGCGAAGCAGCAATACGAATGGGTGCCTTGGCTAGCATTAACGGTAGTGACCGTTGTTAGCATTAAAGGCACCCTCACCTTTTTACACGGTTATTTTGGGGGGAGACTAGGTAACTATACCGCTTACGAGATGCGTAATGCGTGTTACCGCAAATTGCAATCGTTGTCTTTCCGTTATTATGACAAAGCTCGAACCGGGGATTTGATGTCCAGATTAACGGCCGACCTAGAAGGGATTCGTAACTTTGTTGGTTTTGGTTTTGCCCAAATATTAAATATGATTTTGATGGTCTTGTTTGGAGCAGGCATGATGATCTCCATCAATTGGCAGTTAACGCTTATTACGTTAATTTGTATCCCATTGCTCGTATTTGTAGCGATCAAGTTTGAATCGAAAATTCATCCGGCATTTCGTGAGATGCGCAAGACGTTCAGTTCCTTAAACACAGCTGTGCAGGAGAACATTACCGGGGTGCGTACGGTTAAGTCATTTGCCCGTGAAGAACATGAAGTCGACAAGTTTTCGGTGCGAAACATCGCTTACAAAGACAATCAAATTCACGTGGCGAACCTATGGGGGAGCTACTTCCCTGTGATGGAAATATTGGCGTCGTTAAGTGTTGTCATTTTGCTAGGAGCGGGTGGAACATTTGTTATTCAGGGGACGCTGTCGTTAGGTGAGCTTGTAGCATTTTTCAGCATGATCTGGTACATTATCGGTCCGATGTGGGGAATCGGATTCCATATTAACAACTATACGCAAGCCAAATCCTCAGGTGAACGCGTTTTGGAATTATTAAACTCCGAGGTAGATGTGAAAAATTGCATTGACGCGGTAAAGCTGAGTCCAGAAGAAGTTAAAGGTCATATTCAATTTGATCACGTTTCGTTTGGTTATGAAGGTGAACTGCATGCTGTTCATAATATTAACCTCGATGCAGCACCAGGCAAGGTGATAGGACTGTTGGGAGGAACGGGAGCGGGCAAATCAACCATTATTCAGTTGTTGATGCGTGCTTACGATGTGCAAGAGGGTTCAATTCGGGTGGATGGGCACGATATTCGTCAAATTGACCTTAAAAGCCTGAGACGCCAAATTGCAGCTGTATTTCAAGAGACGTTTCTGTTTTCGTCCACGATTCGCAACAATATCGCTTATGGTCGTCACGATGTATCCGAAGAAGATATTATACGTGTCTCGCAGTTAGCCAAGGCACATGATTTTATTATGGAACTGCCTGAAGGTTACGATACGATAGTAGGCGAGAGAGGAATGGGACTGTCGGGAGGTCAGAAGCAGCGGATTGCGATTGCTAGAGCTTTGCTGAACGATCCGAAGATTTTAATTTTGGATGATGCAACAAGTGCAGTTGACATGGAGACAGAGCATGAGATTCAAGCAGGATTTAACGAGGTTATGCGCGGTCGCACCGTATTTATTATTGCACATCGCATCTCGTCACTGCGTCATGCTGATGAAATACTCGTATTAGATAAAGGTAAAGTCGTTCAGCGTGGCACGCATCATGAGCTCATTCAGACACCAGGTACTTATCGAGATGTGTATCAAATTCAATATGCGGACTATTTGCAGGTGGAGGAGTCAGCAGAGACAAGAGATGAGGTGAGAACGTGAGTCAAGCGAATACGGCAGATGCGTCCAGACAGCAGAGGTTAGGCGAGGATATCGATAACCCTATTGGCTATGATAAAAAAACGCGCTTTGTTTACCAAGACGATGAGTTAATTGAAAAACCGTTTAACTGGGCACAGATGCGGCGCTTGTTGGTTTATATGAAGCCTTATCGCAAGCAGTTGCTCCCTGTACTGATGTTGTTAATGATTTTAGGTACGTTGACGAAGTTGGCTGTTCCGTTTCTGATCAGTTATGCGATTGATCATGCCATACAACCGACTGACGGCGGGCCAGCTTCACTTCGTATGTTGTATATTATAACGGGCAGCATTTTTGGGTTATATTTGGTCCAATGGGCGACCAACACCTACCGGATCAAGTTTATGAATATGATCGGACAGCGTATTATTTACGACTTACGTGCCGATTTGTTTAAGCACATTCAGTCGCTATCGTTTCGATTTTATGACAAACGCCCTGCAGGGTCTGTGCTGGTGCGTGTGACCAATGACATCAACTCGTTGCAAGATTTATTTACAAACGGAGCGATAAATGTACTGATTGATATGCTCCAGTTAATAGGTATTGTCATTATTTTGTTGTTTTTGAACGTTCAGCTTGCTGTTGCCGTTATGATTACGGTTCCGATCATGTTTCTTGTTTCTACGAAGCTGCGTCGTTATATCCGTATGGCATGGCAGGATGTCCGTATTAAGCAATCCCGTATTAATTCGCACTTAAATGAAGCTATCCAAGGGATGCGTGTAACACAGGCCTACACTCAAGAGCAAGAGAATATGACGTTCTTTGATCACATGAACACGATTAATCGCAAGTCTTGGAACCGTGCTTCGGCGTTAAATCAGACGTTTGGTCCTGTTATTGAAATTACGAGCGCCGTCGGAGCATTTATTTTGTTTGTGTACGGTACACACCTCGTAGAAACGAGTGCAATCACGGTTGGTGTATTGTTTGCTTTTGCCCAATACGTGGGGAACTTCTGGGAGCCGATTAATCGACTGGGACAGATGTACTCGCAAATGCTTATCGCGATGGCATCCTCAGAACGTATTTTTGAATTTATGGATGAGAAGCCATCCGTTGATGATAGTAAGGAAGCAATGGTGCTCCCGCTAATTAAAGGGGATGTTCAAGTAGACCAGGTATGGTTTGAATATGAAAAGGGACGTGCCGCACTTAAAGGGATATCCTTACATGCGCAAGCAGGGCAATCAATTGCATTGGTAGGGCATACTGGCTCAGGCAAAAGTACAATCATTAACTTGTTATGCCGATTTTATGATCCAACCGAGGGCCGCGTGCTAGTTGATGGTTTTGATATTCGGCATGTAAAGCTGCATAGCTTGCGATCTCAGGTTGGAATTGTACTACAGGACACCTTCATTTTCTCAGGCACGATAAGAGATAATATTCGTTTTGGACGGTTAGATGCGACGGACGAGGAAGTAGAGGCGGCTGCCAAGGCTGTTCATGCGCACGAATTTATTTGTGAAATGAAGGAGGGGTATGACACCGAAGTTCAGGAGCGTGGCAACGTGTTGTCGATGGGCCAAAGGCAATTAATTTCGTTTGCCCGCGCGCTGCTTGCAGATCCGCGTATTCTTATACTGGATGAAGCAACAGCAAGTATCGATACGGAGACGGAACTTAAAATTCAAGAAGCATTAAAAACGCTGCTTAAAGGGCGGACATCGTTTATTATTGCGCACCGCTTATCAACTATCCGACATTGTGATAACATTATCGTATTGGATCATGGACGAATTATGGAGCAAGGGGACCACCATGCATTAATGGAGCAACGTGGCATTTATCATGGTTTAGTAGCCGCCCAATATAAATACATGTAAGCTGCGAGGCGCTCTTGATGACACGGGAGCGCCTCGTAGCTTTATTTGCTTTCTGTTCTATAAATCAGTAATGTAAGTGTAGACAGAAATGTTGTCAGCATTAGTTATATCTAGTCATACAGAAGTTACATATGTATCGTAATCTGATCTGTTGGACAAGCCCTATACATAACGATGAAGAGAGGGAAACGAGATGAATAAGCGATCAGGCTTATGGGGATTTATCGCTGCTGTAGGAGTGGGTTCGACCTTGTTGTTCCTCGTTGGGTTCGGATTTGGTGTAGCCGACATTATATCTCCAGGCAGTGTGCCATTTGCCGAAAAGCCACAAGTCAAAACACCGGAAGTAATACCAGACGAAGCTATAAAGGAGATTCGTATTGTGTCACTTGGCGACTCGTTAACAAGAGGCACTGGTGATGCCACAGGTGATGGGTATGTACGACGTACAGTCAACCAGTTACGGAAGGTACAAGCGAAGCCGGTAAAGCTGATTAACAATTTGGCGGTGAACGGACTGCGTGCAGATCAATTAGTGGACAAGCTGAAAGAAGAGAGCATCGGTTATTCCTTGAAACAAGCTAATGTCATTTTGCTGACGATAGGGGGCAACGATTTATTTCAGAGCGCCCGTTCGGAACAGATGGGAAATGAGCCATTAAATGAGGAATCTTTGCAAGCTAAAGCAAAATCAGGTGTTACTTCGTTAGAATCGGTACTTAACCGGATCCGTAAATGGAATCCCGAAGCACTTATTGTATATGTCGGATTGTATAATCCGTTCTCTGACGTCAAAGAAATGCGGGTTATTGGTGGTTCAGTCGTTCAAAGCTGGAACAATGCGGCAGCATCGATCATAAATAAAGATTCTAATATGCTGCTTATTCCGACACAGGATCTTTTTGAGCGTAATATGTCAATTTATATATCCTCTGACCATTTTCATCCGAACGGGGATGGCTACGCAGCAATTGCGGAGCGTATCGTTCAAAGCATGAAGTAGTGATAGTGAAGTCAAATAAACTGTATCCACTTCAATGGACAGAACTTAAACAGCAGTTTGGTTGCTTGAGTTGCGAGTGTGTAATCTATGTTGCTGAATTAAGGAGGTACTGAGATGGAATCGGAACATACATTAGCGGATCGTCCTGTCATATTATCCGTCAAACAAATTAAGAAAAAAATAGGTCGTAAATGGATCATTCATGATGTGAGCTTTGATGTCCGCGCGGGCGAAATATTTGGCTTTCTAGGTCCAAACGGCTCAGGCAAGACAACAACCATTCGTATGCTCGTGGATCTGATCAAGCCTACTTCTGGTCACATTCAAGTATGCGGTTATGATGTGAACCGCCAGCCTGAGAAAGCGTTGAGGTTTGTAGGTTCGATTGTTGAAAATCCGGAGATGTATAACTATTTGACTGGGTGGGAGAATCTGGAACATTTTGCGCGAATGGTTCCTGGTATTGATTCCATCCGCATTCATGAAGTTGTTAACGTAGTCGGCTTGACGAGGCGAATCCATGATAAAGTCAAAACGTATTCACTTGGCATGCGGCAACGGCTTGGTATTGCTCAGGCATTACTTGTACAGCCCAAGCTGTTGATCCTTGATGAACCGACGAATGGACTTGATCCACTTGGTATTAAGGAGCTGCGAGGATTTATTCGACTGCTGGCTGACAGCGGTATGGCTGTATTTGTATCAAGCCATCTGCTGAGCGAAATTCAATTAATGTGTGATCGGGTTGCTATTATAAGCAATGGCCGTGTGCTTGCTGTAGATGATGTTGATCAGTTACTGACAGGCCGTAGCCAGTATGTCATCTGGATAGCAGAGCCGTTGGATAAGGCATTACAAATGTTGCAGGCTAGTGAACAAGCGAAAGTGCTGGAGGCGGATAAGGCGGTTATCGATGAGTCTGTACTTATCGGATTGCCAGAGCATTTTATTATTACAGAAACGGCACCAGAGCATATTTCTGGATTAAATCAGGCGTTGACAGATGCAGGAGTAGCCGTAGAAGGCATTCAGCGTGTTGTACCAACGCTTGAGCAGCTTTTCCTGGAAATGACGGAAGGAGGTCACATTGAATAATATGTTGGCTCTTATCCATAACGAAACGCTAAAAGTGCTAAAAAAGAAACGATTTTATGTCGTTATGCTTATTCTCGTTATTTTAATTCCGGTATTTACATACGCCCAAATGAAAATCGCCCAAAATAGCCGCGAGAAGTTCGATCAGGATTGGCGGCGGGAAATTACTCAACAAATTACGGACTATCAAAATACACTCGGCAGCGACCGGATTCCTGAAGAATGGAAAAAGTTCCGTCGTATCATGCTTCAGCAGCTGCAATATTATTTGGATCACGACGTAAATCCTAATGAGCCTAACGGTGTTACGTTTACGCGTACCTTTATGGACAACTCAGTAAATTTATTTATTCCGCTGCTGGTGATGGCCATCGCAAGTGATATCGTATCCTCTGAGCGTTCAACAGGTACGATTAAAATGCTGCTGACAAGACCTGTACGAAGGTGGAAAATATTAATGAGTAAATGGCTGGTGCTTATGCTGTTTACGGGGGTAGTCGTTCTTATGACAGCTTTGTTGTCTTACCTCATATCCGGTGCTGTGTTTGGGTACGGAGGCTGGAATTTCCCGCTGTTTACCGGTTTTAATGTATCAGGGACAAATGTGAACGTTGAGGCTGTACATATGCTGCCTTCATGGTTATACTTGTTGATGCAGTGCGGATTAATATGGTTTTCCAGCATTGTGGTTGCAGCGCTCGGATTTATGATATCCGTACTTGTGCGGAGTACTGCTGCCAGTATCGTAACATTGATGGCAACACTAATCGCAGGAACGATACTATATAACATGGCTTCAGCATGGCCAACAGCGAAGTATTTATTTATGATTAATTTGAAGCTGACAGATTATTTGGCTGGAACACCAGCGCCAGTCGAGGGAATGTCACTGCTATTTTCCTTAGGTGTGTTGTCGGTTTGGGGAGCGGCTGCGTTATTCATTGCATTCCGCGTCTTTACGAAACAGGACATTTTGAATTAAAATAGACAAGAATGCGAAACATCTGTTTGCATCTGAACGAACTGGTGGGGTGTGAGGTCATCTCATGAGTACGTTTAGTGCGGCAGATTTTCTTTTGCCGACGGATTTAGAAAGACATAATATGTACAATTGAAGGAGGAGCACGAATGGTCGATCAGATCGATTTGTTCGGTCAGCTTCCGAAGCAGGAAGGAACACCAGAGCACCGCGCTTCGGATTATGGCGCTGACGACATTCAAGTGCTCGAAGGGCTTGTCGCGGTTAGAAAGAGACCAGGGATGTATATTGGAAGCACAAGCTCATCGGGTCTTCACCATCTGGTATGGGAAATCGTTGACAATGCAGTAGACGAGCATCTGGCCAAGTATTGCTCCGTCATTGATGTGACGATACATGCGGACCAATCTATAACGGTTCGTGATAATGGACGAGGAATACCAACAGGATTACATAAGACAGGCATCCCGACACCACAAGTCGTATTTACGATCTTGCATGCCGGAGGCAAGTTTGGTGGTTCTGGCTACAAGAAGTCAGGCGGTCTACATGGTGTAGGCGCATCCGTGACAAATGCATTATCAGAATGGCTAGTCGTTGAGATATACCGTGATGGCAAGATTCATCGCCAACGTTTTGAATCGTGGACGGAAGACAACGGCGTTGAGCATGTTGGCGAGCCTGTTGGCGGGCTGGAGATAGTCGGGAACACCAATCGGACAGGAACTAAAGTAACATTTAAGCCTGATAAGAAAGTATTTCACGGCAGTATTCATATGAACATTGACACGCTTTCCGAGCGTTTGCAGGAAATTGCTTTCTTGAATTCGGGTCTAACGGTGAATTTGAAGGATGAGCGCTCAGGCAAGCAGGAAACGTTCCGATATGAAGGTGGAGCAAGCGAATTTGTTCAATATTTAAATGAGAACAAAAGTGTACTGCACGATGTCATTCATTTTACAGGGGAGAAAGATGACATTGAGGTAGAGATCGCACTTCAATATAACGATGGTTATACCGAGACGATCGCTTCATTTGTGAACTCGATTCCGACGCGTGGCGGGGGCACACACGAGACAGGTTACAAGACTGCCTATACTCGGGTAATGAATGAGTATGCCCGCAAAAATGCACTGCTTAAAGAGAAAGACAAAAATCTGGACGGCAACGATCTTCGTGAAGGTATGATGTCTGTCATTAACGTGAAGATGTCTGAAGTAGAGTTTGTCGGCCAGACTAAGGATCAGCTCGGAAGTGCGATAGCGAGAAGTGCAGTAGATGCGATCGTGTCCGAGCAGATGCAGATCTTCCTTGAGGAGAACCCGCAAGTAGCGCAGCAGTTAGTAAAGAAGGCGATTCAAGCTTCGCGGGCGCGTGAAGCTGCACGCAAGGCCCGTGAGGAAGTGCGAACAGGCAAGAAGCGCAGCGAGAGCTCGAATTTGGGCGGGAAGCTGACGCCGGCCCAATCGAAGGACTTTTCACGTAATGAGCTGTTTATCGTGGAAGGGGATTCTGCCGGAGGCTCTGCGAAGCAGGGGAGAGATTCGAAGGTGCAGGCCATTTTACCCTTAAAAGGGAAACCGATGAATCCCGAGAAAGCCAAGCTTGCTGACATTTTGAAAAATGATGAATACCGCACAATTATACATGCTATTGGTGCAGGCGTAGGTCCTGAATTCGAGGTTGACGAGAGCAATTACGCCAAGATTATTATTATGACCGATGCCGACACGGATGGCGCACATATTCAGGTGCTGCTGCTGACGTTCTTCTATCGGTATATGAAGCCACTAATTGATGCAGGTAAGGTCTATATTGCTCAGCCGCCTCTCTATAAGATTACACACAAGAAAGGGAAGCTTTCAACGGTTCGATATGCTTGGACGGACGAACAATTAAACAGTTATTTAAAACAGTTCGGAAATCAAGCAGAAATCCAGCGCTATAAAGGTCTTGGTGAGATGAATCCCGACCAATTGTGGGAAACAACGATGGACCCAGAGACACGTACGCTGCTTCAAGTTCAGATTGAGGATGCAGCCAAGGCAGAACGCCGAGTGTCAACTTTGATGGGAGATAAG
Organism: Paenibacillus taiwanensis DSM 18679; assembly: GCF_000425125.1. Taxonomy (GTDB): domain Bacteria; phylum Bacillota; class Bacilli; order Paenibacillales; family Paenibacillaceae; genus Paenibacillus_B; species Paenibacillus_B taiwanensis. The sequence continues at coordinate 475,853 of NZ_KE384308.1, read as the reverse complement.
GTTGATCCTCGTAAACGCTGGATCGTAGAGAACGTTGACTTCACGGAGTTTGAAGAATAGAAAGGTGATATAGATGAGCGTATCGGAACAGTTCAAGCCTGCGTTTTTGGAAGACGTGGTTGGCGACCGGTTCGGCCGTTATTCCAAATATATAATCCAAGATCGAGCTATTCCCGATATTAGGGACGGTCTCAAGCCAGTTCAAAGGCGAATTTTGTATGCGATGTATGAATCCGGGAACACGCCTGACAAGCCATACCGCAAGTCTGCAAAGACGGTCGGGGACGTCATGGGGAATTACCATCCTCATGGAGATTCTTCTATCTATGACGGTATGGTACGTATGGCTCAGCCTTGGAAGATGGGACATGTGTTAGTTGACGGACATGGTAACTGGGGTTCTATGGACGATGATCCAGCAGCGGCTATGCGTTATACAGAAGCCCGTTTATCGCCGATTGCGATGGAGTTGCTGCGTGATATTGAGAAGGATACCGTGTTGTTCCGTCCGAATTTTGACAATACAGAAGAGGAGCCGGCCGTACTGCCCGCTCGTTTTCCGAACTTGCTCGTAAACGGTTCAAGCGGAATATCGTCCGGATTTGCCACGGAGATACCGACGCATAACTTGCGTGAGATTATTGATGCCTGTGTAGCTTTAATTGATAAGCCAAATATCGAGCTGGATGATATATTAAACATCGTTCAGGGTCCGGATTTCCCGACGGGCGGTATCATTATGGGTGAAGAGGGCATTCGTGAAGCGTATCGGACAGGTAAAGGCCGCATATATATTCGCTCCAAAACGGAAATAGAAGACATGCGTGGTGGCCGCCAGCAGATCGTCATTACGGAAATTCCGTATCAAGTGGTGAAATCTCGACTGGTCACAGCAATGGAAAATATTCGTTTGGAGAAAAAAGTAGATGGCTTAGCAGAGGTACGCGACGAAAGTGGTCGTGAAGGCTTGCGAATCGTCGTTGAATTAAAAAAGGAAGCGGATGCACAAGGTATTTTGAACTATTTGTTCAAGAAGACAGATCTTCAAACCGCTTACAACTTCAACATGGTATCCATCGTTAATAAGACGCCAATGCAATTAGGTCTTATGCCTATGCTGACAGCGTATATTAATCATCAGAAAGAAGTCGTGACGGCACGAACACAGTATGATCTCAAGAAGGCGGAAGACAGGGGTCATGTTCTGGAAGGTTTAGTGAAGGCACTTGATATTCTGGATGATGTTATCGCAACTATTAAGGCATCAAACAATCGTCAGGATGCACAGCAGAACTTGGTGGACAAGTTTGGCTTCTCTGAACGACAAGCGGATGCTATATTAACGCTGCAATTGTATCGCCTTACGAATCTTGAACTATCATCTCTGGATAAGGAACTTAACGAGATTCGCAAAAAGATCGCCGAATTGCAAGCGATTTTAGCCAGTGAACGCAAACTGCTGTCTGTGATCAAGAAAGAGCTAACAGACATCCGCCAGCGTTTTGGCATCGATCGTCGCTCTGCTGTGCAAGGTGAGATTGAGGAGATCAAAGTAAATCTCGAAGTGATGGTGAATGCGGAGGATGTAATCGTCACGGTATCCAATGATGGATATGTTAAACGGACAAGCCTTTTGTCGTTTACGCGCTCAGGTGGGGAACTGCATAGCTCAGGGGTGAAGGAAGGAGACCATATTCGTCATGTGTTCGAAGTGAACACGCTGGACAAGCTGTTGATCTTCACACAGAAGGGACAATATTTCTCACTTCCTGTTCATCTGGTGCCTGAATTCAAATGGAAAGATAACGGAACAGCAATCGTCAATGTTATTTCAATTGCCAAGGAAGATCAGATTGTCGCTGTAATTCCGGTGAAGTCGTTTGACGATGAAGCTTTGTCGTTAATGTTTGTTTCAAGACGAGGTCAAGTGAAACGAACACTGTTAAAAGAATACGAAACGAATCGTTCAGCCGCAGTAGTTGCGTGTAAAGTGTCAGATGGGGATGAACTGCTGCAAGTGATGCTGTCAGACGCTGCACAGGAATTGTTGCTTATTACGAAGCTAGGGATGTCCATTCGATTCCACGAAAGTGAAATTAACCCAATGGGAAGAGCGGCGAGTGGTGTACGTGGCATCCAATTGCGTGAAGAGGATGAGCTTGCAGCTGTCATGAGGGTAAGTGGAGATGAAGGTGAAGTGACAGTTATTACGGATATCGGCTGGGGCAAGCGTTCTTTGCTGCTTGATTATCAGCTGCAAGGCCGCGGAGGCAAGGGCATGCAGACGTTTGAATTCAAAGAAGGCAAACGTGTCAAACCTAACGGGTCTAAGTTGATTGGTGCATTTTATAGTAAGGAAGCATACTCGATCATACTGCTTAGCAGCACCCACGCGGCTCATCAGCTGATTACAGAGCATGCTCCTTTAATGGATCGCAAATCTATCGGTAAGTCACTTGTCTCTTTAGAGAAAGAGGAATATCTGGTTAAAGCATACGTCCTATAACATGTTATCCAACGAGTAATACGACATATGTGCATCGTTTTCCTTTCTGCTGATCCGTTAATCAAACGGTTTATGCGGAGGATCAAACATTTCGTTTAATTTCAGGGCAATATCCAACATGACCCACAATGGGGCCGGCTCGTCGAGGCGGGTGCACCATTGCGGGTCTTTTATAATACCAGCTTCCCAGGCCTTCCTGAACAGTTCATTTTTCCAATTGTCCATCGTCATACTCCTTTCCTGATCGTGTCACCCCGTACAAATGCCTACATCCCATCTTATGAAAAAAGAGAGTGAAGTGTGCCGAATGTTGCCCATAGTCGTTTGGTTTATGCACCCTATTTGTACATCTATCATAACGAATGATGACCAAGGCATGCTGGCTGTGGTATAATTTAGTTGTTTTGGAGAAACGGGATGAGATGTAGGAGGGTTATACGATGAACGCGAACGATTTCTCGAAGCTATGGTCGAAATTATCAAAGGATTATAAAGGCGTGATGGATGAAGCGCTTGCACCAAGTTTGACCGAAAGTCAGCTCATCGTGCTGGAGCGTGTCTCCGAATATGAGCGCGTGAAGCCCTCTGATTTACTTCAGCATCTGGCAACAACCCCGGCAGCGGTCACCACTCTGCTGGATCGTATGGAGAAGAATGCGCTTATTATACGTGAGCGTGATCTGGGCGATCGCCGAATAGTCTGGGTTAGCTTGACACCGTTTGGACAACAAGAAATGCGCCGAGGCATCCATATTCGCGAGTCGTATTGGAACGACATTTTGAATCGGATCTCGACGCATAACCAGCAGCTGCTAATTTTATTGCTGAGTAAGTTAACGAGCGGAGCCCCTCCAGGAGCTTCATTGCAACCGTCAGCAACAGGTACAAGAGGGAATAACTCACAGTAACACTGTACTTTTACGAAATGAAAGTAATAAGAATATAAAAGTGATATAAGTCCGTTCTTCCTGAGCTACTTCATTACTTACTTACGTCGTTGCTTTAACGACAGCAGTATCAGGGCGGGATCTGAGATGTTTCATGGCGGAATTCAGCATCCGTTTCATGTCATCTCTTTGTTTTTTGCTCCAAGAACCCGTTTGTTTCTCGTATGCAACCGCTTTTAAAGGAATGATTTTATAAGTTCTTTTGGATTTTGTGCCTGCTCTGTATACCCACGTAGGATGAACCTCGGTATCCAGAATTTGAATCGTGCCATCGGTTCCACGTTTCTTTATGGTGAGTTGTAACATAACACCAACGTCTTTACCTTCTCCACGCTGGTTGGATATAAAGTTGCCCATTGAATACATAATGATACCATCGCGTTTGTGACCGTCAGCAGCAAGGGCGGATATCCGTTCATAAGGTTGAAGCACGTGAGGGTGCGAACCTAATATAATATCTGCTCCAGCAGCGACCAGTTTGCGTGCCAGCTTGATTTGCTGCTCATTCGGTTTGGGCTCGTATTCATTCCCGAAGTGGAGTGCAATGGCAATAACGTCCGCTCCTGCTTGACGGGTGTTGCGGATGTCTTTGATGATCTTGTCTTCATCAATAAGCGCAACCATGTAAGGTTTATTTTTGGGAAGTGATATTCCGTTTGTTCCGTATGTGTAAGCGAGAACACCAAGCTTGATCCCATTTTTCTCGATAACCGTTGGTTGCTCGGATTCCCATTTGGAAGCATAGGTACCCTTCGTAATAAATTGACGCTGTTTAAGTACCTCTAAAGTCTTCAGGACGCCTCTTTCGGATCGATCCAATGAATGGTTGTTCGCATTCGTAACGATATCAAATCCAGCATAACGCAGTGCATCTGCTAATTCCGCCGGTGCATTAAATCTCGGATAACCAGTATACTCCTTTTCGCCGCCTAGAAGTGGTGTTTCCAGGTTGGCCCATGCAAGATCAGCTTGTGTAATATAAGGTTTGACCAGATCGAAGTAACTATTAAATGAATAGCTTCCGGTTTTTCGATTATAGTAAGCTGGAAATTGGGGGCTATGCATCATAATGTCTCCGACAGCTAATAGCTTAAGCTGATGATCTTTGCGGTTCGCTGATTCAGCACTTGGATGAGTTGAGGCTGATGAATTAGTGCCAGGGGCCGTCGTTGCCGGCAATTGCACGGTATGATGGGATTGGCTGTCTTGCCCTGACTCTTGCTGAACGGCTTGTGATCCATGTTGTGATTGCTTTAATGGACCAATATTTAATTGACACGCTGCCGTTAACATCAGCAGCATAGCAATAGAGACAAGGTACAGCCCTTGCCTCCATTGAGACGATTCCACGTGGCATCGTTCCTTTCGGTCTAGCAGTCAGTTAACGTATTTAATTTGTCGTTTATCAAGTCTACTACATTCCAGTTATTCCACGGATAAGAGCGAGGCGGGATAGATCTAAATGCCATGAACTCTTTCGTTGTGGGATGATCGAATGAAAGCGATGTGGACCATAGAGCGATTTGTTGGCCTGCTTTGTTAAGAGCAGCTCCATAACGTTGATCACCAAACAAAGGACATCCAATGGCCTGCATCTGAACACGAATTTGATGCGGTCTTCCCGTGTGTAATTGTACAAGCACAAGTGATAGCTGATCATGCTGGCCAAGTACTTCATAATCCAGGCGTGCCTCTTTTGCATCTGGCGTGCTTGAACTTGCAACCCGTACAGTATTGGTGCGGCTGTCTTTCAGCAAATAATGCCGCAACGAAGCTCGAGACTGTGCCGGAATACCGTGAACAACGGCTATATAACGCTTGTTCAACTCCTGCTTTCGCACCGTATCTGAAAGGCGAGAAGCTGCTTTGGATGTCTTGGCAAACACCATTGCACCGCCTACAGGGCGATCAAGTCGGTGTACAAGCCCTAAGTAGACGTTCCCAGGCTTGCTGTAGCGTACTTTGAGGTCGTTTTTGAGCAGCGTAAGCATATCCTCATCCTGTGTAGAATCAGCCTGTGACAGCACGTTCACAGGCTTTTCTACAACGAGGATATGATTGTCTTCGTACAGAATTGGAATCACAGGCGCTGTATCATATCCCATAAGCGCTATGCCTCCCAGCGACCAAGTATACCACACGGAAGGGCAAGTCCCGTTTGCGTAATAGGCAGCCCAATTTCACCGCACGTTATTGTACCGCCGTACCGTTTCTTCATAGTCAAATGAAGCATGTTATCTAATACTGCTGGTGACAGGCCTGTTGTATAAGAGTTTATCAACATAAACAACGGGTTGTCAGACATAATAGTCATACACAATTCAAGGAACGGATAAAGACTTTGCTCTAGCTTCCAAGTCTCACCGTTCGTTCCACGCCCATAGGACGGTGGGTCCATAATGATTGCATCGTACTTGCTGCCGCGGCGCTGTTCTCGTTGTACAAACTTAAATACATCATCTGTAATATAACGCACAGGGCGGTCGGACAGACCTGATAGCTGCACGTTCTCCTTCGCCCATTGCACCATACCTTTGGCTGCATCCACATGGCATACTTCTGCACCCGCATAAGCACATGCAACTGAAGCACCGCCCGTGTATCCAAACAAATTTAACACTTTTACAGGGCGTTTGGCTGCACTAATCTTGTCCATCATCCAGGCCCAGTTCACCGCTTGTTCCGGGAATAATCCGGTATGTTTAAAGCTTGTTGGACGAATATAAAATTGGAGGTCACGGTATCTGATTGTCCAGCGATCGGGTACAGGCTTCTTCATGTCCCATTGTCCGCCACCTGAGGAACTTCTGTGATAATGACCATGTACGTTGTGCCATCTTTTCGTTTCTTCCGCAATTGGCCAAATAATCTGTGGGTCAGGTCGACGTAACACGATGTCTCCCCAACGTTCAAGCTTCTCTCCGCCACCTGTATCGATGACCTCATAGTCTTTCCAATCTTGAGCCATGTACATCACGATAATTCTACCTTCCTTATCTTCACAAAGTCGCTAACCGCTATTGTACTACAAAATGCGCCGCGAAGCTATGGAAGCAGCTCAAGAGGGTGCATGTAACACTAGGGACATGCAGGATAAGTTGGTTATGCGTGAGCGGTCAACAAGTAAACTTGTAGCCGACACCGCGTACGGTCAGAATATAGCGGGGATTGGCGGGATCGGGTTCTATTTTCTTGCGTAAATTGCTGATATGTACCATTAGTGTGCGGGTGTCACCAAAGCTTTCTGAGTTCCAAATGAGTTGATAGAGCTGTTCGAGTTTAAACACTTTATTAGGAGACTGCGCAAGGTGGGTTAACAAGTCAAACTCTTTGGATGACAATGAGATGACACGTCCGTCAACCTTGACGGTGTGGCTGTTCAAATCAAGCTCCAAACCTGGATAGGAAATAATATCGCCTTCGGAAGCGGCATGTTCCTGAATCAAACGTCGCCTTAACTGAGCCTTGACCCGGGCAACAAGCTGACTCGGACTAAATGGTTTCGTAATGTAATCGTCTCCACCAATCGTCAACCCTAATATAATATCGACATCGTCACTTTTGCAGCTAATAAATATGATCGGCACGGTGGATGTTTTTCTGATCTGCTTGCATACTTCGATACCGTCCAATGACTTTAACAGGATATCGAGTACGATCAGATCCGGCTTGACGGTTCTTGCTAATTCCAGTGCAGCATGTCCATTGTCCGCTACATAGACTTTAAATCCTTCTCTTTTCAAATACAGTGAAATTAATTCAGTGATTTCAAGTTCGTCATCCACAATCAATATTTTGTGTTCAGCCATATGAAGCTATCACCTCCACTATCATCACCATTATAGCGAATGTTGGTAGAAGATGACAATGATAGGATTGGAAGATCTCGCCAAATGAATTGCGGTGATATACAATGAGAAAAAGTGGGAGGTGCAGAACGATTAGACGTATATCTTTTCATATAATTGTAGCCCTCGTAGTGGTTACTATATTGCTAGTTCAACTCATCAGCGATGTATCTCAACGTAAGCTTGCACCTCAATCCTTATTTGGCGTGATGGATCTTCGTTCCTGGGATTTTGCCAAGGACGGTTCAGTGTCATTAAAAGGCAAGTGGGAGTTTACGTGGAAAGAACTATTGCGTCCGGATCAATTTTCTAATCCAATGAAGGAGCGCCAATATGTGCAAGTACCCACGTCATGGAATCAAATGATTCTAAACGATTGGCCATTAAGTGGGACGGGGTATGCGACTTATCGGATACAGATTTTAAAAGACAAGGAAGCGAGGATGCTAGGTATTTGGCTGCCTTCTATATACACATCATACAAAGTATGGATGAACGGCCAACCCTTTGTTAGTGAGGGCAAGGTGGGGGATGAACCAGCAAAAGCTGTTCCAAGCATGAAGCAGCGACTTGCTATGATGGTATCAGATGAGGAAGTATTGGATATTGTCATTCAGGTATCTAATTATTCCTATGTCAAAGGCGGAATGTGGCAAGCACCTGAGATTGGATCTACCGAGCAGATGATTCGCAAAAGTAAAATGGAAACGGTGCGAGATGCAGTTCTGTTCGGATGTCTCTTCATTGTTGGTTTATATCATCTGGGCATGTTTCTGGAAAGAAGGCAGGATGTATTCACGTTTCATTTTGGACTTTTATGTATTGCGATCTCCCTTCGTATGTTAGCCGTTGGTGACATGCTGCTGTATAACTGGTTTCCGTGGATTCCGTGGAACAGCGTGATTAGACTAGATTACTGCTTGACGATATGCGCTGTCATATGTGGTGTCAGCTACGTCAAGACACTGTTTATAAATGAATCACATCGTATGTTGTATCGCTTCGTTCTGATCATGGGTTTGGTGCTGATCGGTCTAACCCTATCCTTATCCACGATTGTGTTTACCTCTTGGCTACTTTTTTACCAGATCTATATCGTAATTGGGATGTTGTTTATGTTGTCTGTAACAATTAAGGCTGTATTGAGGCAGCATCTAGGTGCAACGATTGCTTTGATCGGGTTTACCGTGTTCTGTGTGCTCATTATTAATGATTTATTATATTATCAGGAGTTGGCTCCAATAAGGGATTTGTCTCCTATCGGGCTTGTTATATGTGTATTTATGCAGTCGCTGATGATTTCGATGCGTTACTCTAATGCAATGGAGGAAGTGGAGTCCGTGTCCTGCGAGCTGCGAGAATTAAATACGGGCCTAGAGCAGCGGATTCAACTTCGCACAGGTGAATTGCTTCATATGAATGAAAATTTGGAACAGAAAAATAAAGAACTGGAACGAATGGAAAATTCGCGAAGACATTTACTCACGAATATATCACACGATCTTAGAACACCGATGACGTTAATTCGGGGGTATTTAGAAGCGCTTCATGACGATGTCATTAATGAACCTGCTGAGCAAAAAAAATATGTCAAACTGATGCTTAACAAAATTAATAGCTTGAATCATCTTATTGGTGATTTGTTTGAACTGTCTAAGCTGGAAGCGAGGGAAGTGCAAGTAACGATGGAGGATATGCTGCTTGAGCATTTTATTTCACACATTGAAGAACATTACGAGTTGGAATTACGTAGACGAGGCTTCTTGTTTGCTTGTTATAACTTGACCTATCGGGATGCACCGCCGGTAAGCTTAAATTTGCGTATTGATATCGATCGGATGACCCAGGTATTTGACAACCTTATTTATAATGCAGTCAAATTTACACCTGCCGGCGGCACAATCAGTATCCGGGTTCAATATGTTGCGTACAAATCGTGCATTCACTTGGAAGTTACCGATACGGGAATCGGAGTGGACTCAGAAGATTTACCTTACATCTTTGATCGTTTCTACAAAAAGGACAAATCAAGAAATTCATCTTCCGGAGGTAGCGGATTGGGACTTTCTATTGCGAAAGAAATTGTAGAACTTCATCATGGTTCCATCTGGGCTACAAGTATGCAGGGACAGGGATGTACGTTTCATATTGAACTGCCTGCGCGAATGCAGTAGCCAACTAAGGTTGTCCAGCAGGTATTAGCGTGTATTTTTTAACTCGGAATGCTTCATGACGTGCTGCATCATACTTAACGTTTGCTCACGTGAATGTTCGTCCATCGATTGCCACAATTGAAGAAGTCGCTGTGTTTCAACCGGCTGTTTATCCTGATTATCCGCATTTACTAAATAATCAATCGATACGTCAAATAGAACTGCTAGTTTACGAATTGTATCGTAAACAGGCTGACGACTATTGATCTCGTAGTGACTGTATGCGGAACGTGTAACTCCAATATGCCGGGCGACTTCTTCTTGTGACAATTTACGAGACATCCGCAGTCGGCGTAAGCGCTCTCCAATTGTCATTCACTTTACTCCTTTTTTGTTCATAATAATATTGCTGTAGGAATAGGGCACTATTTGTAATGTATGATACAATATGTATCGTGTCAAGGAAATTATTTATGAATAGCAGAAATGCGGGTTTCATTAGAGGTGGATAATATTTACCATGTCCCAAAGTGCTCAGCTTCGTATCCAAATGTGACTGCACACAAAAACGGCGTACCTCCCAGAAGAAGGTACGCCGAATGTTTGCAAAATAATTTGTACAATGGTTAAATAATAGTTGTGTTCATGTACATAAGTCAGCTTAGCATGTAAGCTAGCTATATACGTTCAAAGATTACATTATGCCTTATCCAACTGCCGAATCAACCTCGGTGCGGTCGTGCAGTATACAACCTGATCATGTGTGTATTAGTAGAGCGAGAGGGCTAGTGTGTCGTTTTCTCTGCGAGAATGAAGTATCGCTTCTGAACCTATAATCTCGATACTAATTAAAGTCTCCAAGCATGTCTTAATGGCTCGTTTACCAGAATTGACCTTTCGATTTAGTGCGTCTTTAAGTAGTGAAAATGTATTTTTGTGGGACACGGTTGTACAGAATACGGGAATCTTACGATCTTGGAAATCAATATATACAGTTTTCATTCATATCGGCCTCCTGTTTCATTCTATTTCTCTTGTTATTATATTAAGGGCTGAACATTAAATTCACCTTAAAAACTGGCTACAATGTTGTTACAAAACGGCTGTTTTTGAAAAAATTTCGTCATTTTCATAGAGTAAAGCGATTGCGAATAGTAGAAAACGGCTGCATCCTTGATGAACAACAATCATCTAGGATGCAGCCGTGTTAGGCGATTAAGTGAATGGGACTAGTTCAATTGAACGTCTGCCCACATATCTTCATCGTTTACTTGAAGTTGAATCTGTGAACGGAAGACACGCTGTCCATGATTGTTATAAACATATTGCTCCAATGCTTCCAACATGTTACTCTCGACAATATATTGATGTCTGCCCTGTACCCATACTTGAGCAGAAAATCCATGTTCCTCATCCCAACACAGTTCAACCTCGATCTCAGAAGGCTGAACTTGTCTGCGCATCGCCATATTAAGGCAGATTGCGTTCACAATTTCATCCATCGTCAAGGTTAAATTCATTAGTTCCACCGTCCGTCATTAGATGCTGGCTTACGACGTTCACGCCATCTGCGAACAAACATCGAGATGACCATAACTAAGGCAACTAACGCGATAACATTCAGCATTAAGCCTAGAATTTCCCCCATCATTCCCATGTTGCCGAATAGCCCGCCAAATAGAAGCCCGGCAAGACCACCAATCATTAAGCCTTTCATTAAGCTTCCACCACTAAAGAAACCACGTTTAGCTGTTGTTCCCGTATTTGTGTTTGTATTGGTCGAATTGTTGACATTCGACTTGTTGTTGGTGGAATTAGAAGTACCTGAATTGGATTTGCTCGTAGATGGGTTATATTTCTTGACCCCTGAGCTGAATCCTCCCCGTTTAGCATCTACAACTCCTGGTGCTGTTACAGCGAACAGAAGTGCGACTGCCAAAAAGACCGACATCCATTTGCGCATGATTTGCCTCCTCTAGAAGAATGTTTACCGTTTCGTCATGCTTTACGTTTTCAACATACAAATGGTTTCAAAAAGATGATGGTATTTGTTACAATGGTCATAGACGGTAACTGCCAAGGAGGTAAACACCATGTATGCAGAGGGTTATGTCCAATATTTGGTGGAATTCCACGTCACACGTGACTGGTTTGAATGCCATGAGATTATGGAAGAGATGTGGAAGCAGGAAACAGATGCTGATCTGCAACAGACTTGGCTTTTACTCATACGTTTGGCGGTTGGACTATATCATGAACGACGAGGGAACATGCCTGGGGCAGAGAAGATGTATCGTCAAGTCGAGGCTAGTGTACAGTCGATTGATTGGAAGCGTCACGGCATAGAAGGGGATAAGCTAACCTATATGGTGGGGCAGCGGCTGAAGAATGCTGAACATCTAATGATGTCCTCAGAACGAGTTCGCGTGGATCGTGTATTTGACACGATGAACTTGCCAATTGATGATCCAAACTTACTAAAGCAGTGCCAAGTTTATTGTAACAAGCTCGGCTTAGGCTGGAACTTAGCGGACACGAACTTTACGGACGAACTAATCCATCGTCATCGCCTTCGGGATCGTTCAGATGTGATAGCAGCAAGACAGGTTGCGCTTAATCGTAGACTTCGTGACTGATGACCTTATAAGAAACAGGCTGCCCGAATATCAAATAACCGCAGAGTTCATTATGCTCACTCTGCGGTCTTTATCATTTATGGATGTTATACGTCTTCGTTAGTTGATTCTAGCATAGAAACGACCCAGCGGCACCATTTTATTTGAGCTTCCGCTAGAGTGATCGCGCGATTCAGCAATATATAATCACCGAAGTGCAAAGAGTGTGCATGACGCTCGTTCTCTGGAATACGAGAAAGCAGCTTCTCATAATAAGCAATCTTAGTGTCGAGCTGCTTCAGTCGCGTTAAGAACAACGGGATGGCAATGTTACGATCTGTCATCCAAATACATTGTGCCTTCAGACTGAGCTCGTCCCGCGTGGCCGCCTCCGCTGGTGCTTCTCCGAGCCAATCCATTACAGCCTTACGGCCACTGTCGGTAATGGAATATACCTTTTTGTCCGGTTTATCTCTTTGTTCAATACGAACAAATTGGACGAAGCCTTCGCGTTCTAGCTTGGCAAGAAGTGGATAGATCTGGCTGTGCTTGGCTTGCCAGAATGGTTGAATCCGCAGCATCAAATCGTAGCCGGAGCAAGACTCTCTAGCTAGTAGTCCAAGCAGTCCATACGACAAAGTGTTTAACATAAATGAATCCCCCCAATTCAACTGTTGGTGCCGCTGAAATTCCCCTGCTCGATAAATAAACATAATATTCATTTTGATTATATGAAAGAAATTACATGAATTCAATGGGTCATGCAAAAATAGTCTAATAAGGGCAATGTATGTTGCGCTGCCAACGAGGAAGATTGTATCATGTGATGAGACTTTATTGTACAACATGATGGGGGATAATGATATGATTTCATCCATATCTGCTGAGAATGCAGTTAGACAGGATATACCTGTTATTATTTTGTCAGGGTTTCTAGGAAGCGGCAAGACGACACTGCTGCAACAGCTTGTGGCTTGGAGCTTGGAGGCTGGACTCACTCCGGCTGTCATTATGAACGAAGTCGGAGATGTGAATTTGGACGGTCAGCTGCTGCCCGAGCAGGTTCCAATGGAGGAACTGCTGAGCGGATGCATATGCTGCTCTATTCGTGGCGACTTTGGCATCAAGCTCCACGAGCTCGTGACTCAACAGGCTCCAGATGTTATATATGTAGAGTGTACGGGTATTGCAGAGCCGATGGAGCTTGTAGATACGTTAACAGAGGTTTCGTTATATGCTCCTGTGCAATTGACCCAGATTGTTACGCTGGCAGACACCGTCCAGTTAGCTGATCAAGTATTTCTAGCACCAGATGCAATGCAAACACCATCTAAGAAATTGGAGCGGCTTCTGCGTGAACAAGTGCGTGCAGCTAACGTGCTTGTGTTGAATAAGTGTGATCTGCTATCTGAAGCAGAAGCAGATCGTGTCGAGGGCCAATTGCGTGCTTGGAATGACACGGCTGTTAGGATACGAACAAGCAAGGCTATCGTGCCCCGATCCGTGTGGGAGCATAGCTTGCTGACGTCACAGCAGCTAAGTGACAACCTCGTGGCAGCACAAGTGCCACAGGAGCTTGCAGGCGAACACAGCAGTTGCACGTGTGGCATGCATATGGATAATGACGAGCAGCATGCTGAAGCTAGGGGCGACGCAGGCTCGGAGCAACAATGTTTAATTCATCGTTCCCGTCCATCTGCCCATGCCCATGTGACGGTCTGGACGCACCCGATCGAGAAGCCGCTTAACAGTGAACGGTTCGAGCAGTGGCTAATGGACCTTCCGCAAGAAGTATACCGCGCCAAAGGAATTGTAAGCTTTACAGATACTTCTAAACGCTACATGTTCCAATACGCGTATCGTGCTACTGAATTTATTCCGATCATGCCACAAGGTCAGGTGGATGATGTGATCGTGCTAATCGGGGAGCAAATGAATGCAGATGAGTTATATAAGCGATTGTCAGCATGTATGGATAATGCCTGATAGGTATCAATAAAGCCTAATACGTGAGTTGTTATGGAGGTGCCAAATAGCCGTCAAGAGCGAAGCTTCTTTTAGAAGTTGAGAGCTCTGGGCGGTTATTTCATTTGGTAGAGCTTTGTGTATGAGCCGGTGCGGTTACAGATGAAATGGTTAGAAAGTTCGTTAGGAAAAATGAGGACAAGCAGGCAGGCGCGGTAACGTAATGGGAGCCTGTGAAACGTGATGAGGCGTAACGGTTACGTCTTATTTCATAAAATATGAATGTATTTACAAATCAAATGCACATCAAAAAGGAGCTTCGTTTAACTCCTTTTTGATGTGTACACGACAGAAATTATCGAGTTGCTGAAGGGGAAGGTGAAACATCTGATGACGAACCGTCATTCGTTTTCTTTTCTTCCAAATAACGATAGCCGTCGGCGATCCATTCTAAAGCACCTGTCTCGGGATGGATGAGCATGCCATGTACGGGAATGTCAGAAGGGAGAAGCGGGTGGTTGCGTAAAATACGCACACTGTTCAGCACCCCTTCATGCACATTGTCAAAGCCGCGCAGCCAATGATGCAGCTTAATGCCAGAGTTCGTCAAAGTATCGAGGACGACATCATCAACCCCGCGCTCTTTAGCTTGATCAATAATATGCTGCGAATTCAAACCCGTCATGCCACACTCATAGTGGCCAACAACCATAACCTCGTTGGCCTCGAGTTCGTAGATTGCAACTAATACGCTTCGCACGACACTCCCGAATGGCTGAGATATAATGGCACCGGCATTTTTAATAATTTTCGCATCGCCGTTTCGCAAATTCATCGCTTTAGGAAGAAGCTCTACAAGTCTTGTATCCATACATGTGAAAATAACCATCTTCTTGTCGGGAAACTTGTTCGTTAAATATTGCTCATACTCGCGGTTGCTAACAAACTGCTCGTTGTACTCTAAAATTTCAAACATATTGGACATTGATTTCCCTCCTAGGCATTCGTGAATTGGGTATGGCGTTTGTCTGTACAAGCTACATGCACCGAATAAATCTGCTGACTGCTCCATAATTTATAGTATCCGCTTCCTTGTGCATGTAATCGCATCTGCTCTTCAAAGAAGACCGTCTGATGTCGATCAATGACGATAGGGAAGGGTGCATTGGTGAGGATCGGAACGTCAAATGCTGATAGTTCAGATACTAGCCACAGACTAGGAACGCCGTTAACGGCACAGCCACAGCCATCAGTATCATAAACAAGCTTTAAGGTTCCTGTCCCATTCAACTGCTGCTCAATCGCTTCGATAGCGGCTGCACTCAGCTGTAGATCGATATTCATACAAGAGGTCAGCTCCTTTATGTAACAGCATTGAAAATTTCATGTGCTTTTGAAAGTTGATTATAAAGCTTACACAGCGTATCATCAAGAGGCAGGTTCAATTTGATACTGAGGTGATCGAAGCATGAGTGAAACACAATCAGCGACAATTCAGAAGTTTCGAGATATCGTGACGAAGTTAAAGTCTTACGAAGAAGCGATAGGTCTGATGTATTGGGACTTGCGTACAGGCGCGCCACGCAAAGGTGCGCAGATGCGTTCCGAGACGATTGGGATGTTGTCCACCGATATGTTTAAGCTAGGCATTTCCGAAGAGATGGGACAATGCTTGGATGCGCTGGAAGCAGATTTAGAGCAACTAGACGCAGTAACACGTAAGCTGGTTATAGAGACACGAAAAGAATACAACCGGAACAAGTTAATTCCCCCTGAGCTCTATCAAGAATACATCGTGTTAACCTCCAATGCGGAGACGGTGTGGGAAGAAGCAAAGGCTAAGCAAGATTTTGATATGTTTAAACCATACATAAGAGACATTGTAAAGATGAATCAACAATTTATCGACTATTGGGGCGCAAAGGAGACAAGGTACGATACGCTGCTTGACATGTACGAGCCAGGGATGACCGTAGCTAAGCTGGATGCAATCTTCGGCAAGCTTCGTGACCAGCTAGTTCCATTGGTGCAGGCCGTTCAGCATTCGGACAGTAAGCCTGAGCACGGTTTTCTGGATCAGACATTTGACATTGAAGGCCAGAAGCAATTTAGCAACTTTATTCTAAAGCAAATTGGATTTAACTTTGATGCAGGGCGTCTTGACGAAAGTGTCCATCCATTTGCGACGGGACTCAATCCGGGTGATGTGCGAATTACAACGAATTACTTGCCAAATGACGTAGCTAGTGCGGTATTCAGTTCTCTCCATGAAGGTGGACATGCGCTGTATGAGCAAAATATTCGTGAAGATTTGGCGCGCACACCTTTGTGCACAGGTACCTCTATGGGGATTCATGAGTCACAATCCCGTTTTTGGGAAAATTTGATTGGGCGCAGTCGGCTGTTCTGGTCGCGTTACTATGAAGACCTGCAAAAAGTATTTCCGGAGCAGCTTGGTGGCGTTGAAGTTGAACAGTTTTACCGAGCAATCAATCGGATCGAGCCGTCTCTTATTCGGATCGAGGCGGACGAAGTCACTTATAACCTGCATATTATTATCCGTTACGAGATTGAGAAGATGCTGTTTAATGACCATTTGTCCGTAGATGATTTGCCAGCTGTGTGGAATGAGAAATATGAAAGCTACCTAGGTGTGAAGCCTTCACACAATAGTGAGGGTGTATTGCAAGATGTACATTGGTCTAGCGGCGGATTTGGTTATTTCCCTTCCTATTCGCTCGGAAACATGTATGGAGCGCAAATGATGAACAAGCTGCGTCAGGTCATGCCTGACGTTGATGAGCGTATTGCTAAGGGAGATTTGCTGCCAATCAAAGAGTGGTTGACCGAGCACGTCTATCAGTACGGCAAACTGCTGACTCCGTCTGAAATTATTGAACGTATGACAGGTGAGGCGTTAAATCCACAATACCTAGTTGACTATTTGACAGCTAAGACGAAGGATGTATACGGTTTGTAAATAAAATACTGCGGCTCTATGCTGTATTAATAAAACCCTGCCTGTCGGAAACAAGCCCGATAAGCAGGGTTTTATGTGTATAGACAAGTACAGGCTTGTCCCCATCCATCAATAGAGTGTATTAATTTTTGTAGAAAAAGTTAGGTGTATTCCAGGTGTTGTCATAACTTTGATGGAAAATGGAAGTTGCAGCTGGTGACATGGGAGGGATAAGCCAAGTCCAGTCACCCGTTATCGTCCGTCCTTCTGTTAGTTCACGCTGCTCAAACTGCATGAACTGGCGGGCAGCCGTATGATGGTCAACGATACTAACACCAGCTTGTCTGTAAGAGTGAAGAACTGCTGTATTTAATTCAACTAGCGCCCTATCTTTCCACAAATTGATGTTGGAATGGGTAGATAGGCCCATTTGCTCCGCAACTACCGGCAGCAAATTGTAACGTGCTTCATCTGCCAGATTGCGGGCACCAATCTCGGTTCCCATATACCAGCCATTAAATGGTGCGGCTTCGTAACATAATCCACCTATCTCCAACCTCATATTGGACACGATAGGCACCGCGTACCACTTCCAATTAAACGTACCAAACCATGTATATTCAGGATGGACAAGCGGCACTTCCAGTACATCTTGTTTAGGAATATTTCTCCACACTGGTTCATCTTGCCCCCAGCGAATGACTAGCGGCAGCAGATCAAAGGCTCCACCTTGGCTCTGCCAGCCCAGTCTTTGACAAAGCGCTGTTAACTCAACAGAAACAGGGTCCCCAATCACGTGATCAGCCATCTTGTATCCGGCATAACGAATTAGCTGATCATTACAAATTTGCCAGCCATCCTCATGAGCTTGATATGATTTAAAAATCGTAATCGTGGGTCGAATTTGCCCGCCATTAGTGGCATAACGGATATGTTCAAGCAGAGCCTCAAAATATTCATCGGCTGTAGTCGCATGTCGCTTGTCTACTACATGCAGCGTGTTCCAAAATAACCTGCCGATACAACGATTGCTGTTGCGCCATGCCATTTTAGCTCCATGAATAAGCTCCTCGTTAGTATGTTCATACGTTCCGGTGTCATCTATACTTGCTCGAATCTCAGCAAGTCTCTGTTCAGTATAATCTGCGGCGAGCAGCAGTTCAGAATGGCATGCGCGAATAAACGGTTCTGCATGTCTATAAAGAGAGGCTGCTTTATCTGGTATTAAAGTTATTAGGTTCCCCTCCCTGTGACATTAAAATCATATTGACAGATTAACATAAAGTAGCGATTCCCAATCATCAAAAATGACACAAATTAATGACAGGTTGACGTGTTGTGTACTGCATGGCAGTATGCCCGTTTTAGTATACAAATACAATTTTGTTTATACCTCAGCAAGCTCGATTAACCAATAGGCAATTACCCGCATACGATACATGACGAACAACTGGCCACGCAACAGGAGTTGCAGGTGTAAGGAAGGTAAGCTGGAGAAGGGGGTTCAGGATGCGGGCTTATAAAGCAGTTGGAAATGCTGTAGTAGTTGTAGTCCTGATCTTTACGGTTGTGCTGAGCGCATGCAGTAACAGCTCGGGAGAACGTGAAAAAGTTCGACTAGGCGAAGTAGCGAGAACGATTTTTTATGCTCCTCAGTATGTTGCGCTCACTCAAGGATTTTTTGCCGAAGAAGGTCTGGATGTGGAACTGCAAACAACAGCAGGTGGCGACAAGACGATGACGGCGCTTTTATCAGGAGTTATCGATGTTGCTTTGGTAGGATCTGAAACGTCTATCTATGTGTACCAGCAAGGGGCGGATGATCCCGTAATTAACTTTGCACAATTAACGGCAACGGACGGTACATTTCTAATGGCGCGAAACAAACATGCTCATTTTGAGTGGAAGGATCTGAAAGGAAAAGCATTTTTAGGACAACGTAAAGGCGGCATGCCGCAAATGGCAGGTGAATTTACGCTGCGTAAGCACCGTGTTAATCCCCATAAAGACCTGAAATTGATTCAAAATATTGATTTTGCAAATATTGCATCTGCATATGCCTCTGGAACAGGAGAATACGTGCAGCTGTTTGAGCCACAGGCTTCCATCTTTGAACAAGAAGGAAAAGGATACGTAGTTGCTTCGTTCGGGGTAGAGAGCGGTAAACTGCCATATACTGCCTATGTGTCAAAAGGGAGTTTCCTCAAAAAACATCCAGACATAGCGCAAAAATTTACGAATGCGCTCTATAAAGCGCAGCTTTGGGTGGCTGACAATAGTCCCGAGCGAATTGCAGATGCTATTCTTCCTTACTTCAAAGACGCAGATCGTAACATAGTCATTCGTGCAGTGGATCGGTACAAAGAGCAGGGGTCGTATGCGAGTGATCCTTCTTTTGACCAAGAGGAGTGGAACAATTTATTGGATGTATTGCGGGCAGCAGGCGAACTCAAGCAAGAGGTTAAGATCGAGAAGCTCGTAGATAATCAATTTGCACAGTATGCAAAGGCTAATGTGAAATGAGAAACAAGCGGATAATAAAAAAAGGAGGCGGTCTCCGTGCTTCCGACGGTCGAACTGCGTAATGTAACGCATGTCTACGTCAATGAGAGAGAAGCGAAGCTCGCTATCGAGCAGCTTTCGATCTCGATCGCGCCCGGCGAATTTGTCTCTCTTGTTGGACCGAGCGGATGTGGAAAGACGACACTGTTGTCTATAATAGCAGGCCTAGTTGAACCAACAGAGGGAGATGTATTTATTAATGGTGATCGGATAAAAGGAACGACGCAATATATAGGCTACATGCTGCAACAAGATTATTTGTTTCCTTGGCGGACGATTATGGACAATGCATGCATAGGTTTAGAGTTAACGAAGCAGCTAAATGAGGTCACTAAGGAACGTGTCCTTAATTTGCTTGACGGTATGGGGCTTGGTGGGACGGAGAAGCTTTACCCTCATCAATTGTCTGGTGGGATGAGGCAACGTGTAGCGCTCGTACGGACGCTGGCGACGGAGCCTGAGCTGCTGTTACTTGATGAACCGTTTTCAGCGCTTGACTATCAGACCAAGTTGCAGCTAGAGGATTTAATTGTGGAGACACTTAAGGCACGTGAGAAAACAGCCGTACTGGTGACACATGATTTGTCAGAAGCAATTGCCGTCAGTGATCGTGTCGTCGTCTTGAACCGTGACCCGGGTAGTGTAAGGCGATCATTTCAAGTGCCAGAACCGATTCGTTCTGCTCAGCCTTTCTATGCAAGAGAGCAGCATGGATTCAATGATATGTTCCATGAGGTGTGGAAAGAACTAGAGGCGTCCGATCGTAAGGTCAGGGGGAGAAACAATGCCTAACCATCATACGTCTGGAGCCCCCTATCGTTCAGCTGCCCTTGTGAAGAAGACATACGACGATTTTCGCAAGCAAGAGCGTAAGTTTAAACTTCGTGTATCGGCAACACAATTATTTATACTCATCGCATTTATAATTGGTTGGGAATTGGGAGGGCGTCTCAAATGGATTGACCCTTTGCTGTTCAGCTACCCAAGCAAGGTAGGGTACCAGATCTGGAAAGATATGATGGACGGCAGCTTATGGCCGCATCTTGGGATGACGGTAGGTGAGACGATCGTTGGTTTTATGCTGGGCACGATTTTGGGCACGCTGCTTGCTATTATCATATGGTGGTCCCGTTTTCTTGCTAAAGTGCTTGATCCTTATATGGTTGTATTTAATAGTATGCCCAAGGTAGCACTGGGGCCATTGTTTATTGTTGGTTTTGGTCCTGGCTTTACGGCCATCGTAGTGACTACGCTATCGATTACGGTGATGATTACTACGCTTGTTGTCTATAACGCTTTTCGTGAAGTTGACCCGAACTATGTAAAGGTGGTTCAAGTATTTGGTGGCAGAAGAGGCGTTATATTTAAGAAAGTAATTTTGCCCTCGTCATATCCGGCAATCATATCCACGTTAAAGGTTAACGTTGGTTTATCTTGGGTAGGTGTTATCGTCGGCGAGTTTCTCGTATCCAAGGTTGGTCTTGGTTACTTGATTATATACGGTTTTCAAGTGTTTAATTTCACGTTGGTCCTGGCGTCGCTTGTACTTATCGCAATTGTAGCGACATTTATGTATGTCGTTGTGGAGCATCTGGAGCGAAGATGGCTGCGAAAATAGCTTTTTGAATGCCCTGCATCTATTTTATGAAGCTGCGGGGCTTTCGTGCGTTAGCGGTTCCAATTAGATGATTCCTGTTATAATATGTTTAAGTGAGTATCGTGCTCATGGGACAAGTATGCAGATGGAGGACGTGATCAACACATGTTGGACAACTTATCAATAAGAGACGCGCAAATGGACGATTTGGCTGCGATTGTACATATTTATAACTCAACGATCCCAAGTCGATTGGTTACGGCTGATACTAGCCCTGTAACGGTACAGAGTCGTGAAGCATGGTTTCAGGAGCATACACCCGATTTCAGACCGCTGTGGATTGTAGAACAGCATGGAGAAATATGCGCATGGTTCAGTTTTCAATCCTTCTATGGCAGACCTGCCTATAACGCAACGGCAGAAGTGAGTATTTATATTGACGAGCGCTACCGAGGACATGGTCTCGGTAAATACTTGTTGGAACGTGCAATGGAAGCCTGCCCTGAACTGGGGATTCGTTCCTTGTTAGGTTTTATTTTTGGGCATAACGAGCCGAGTTTGGCTTTGTTTCAACGATACGGCTTTGAGCAGTGGGCTTGTTTACCGCAAGTTGCGGAGCTTGACGGGATAGAAAGAGATTTGATTATTGTAGGAAAAAGAGTCGGGTAATCTTCAAGAAAGCTTAACAACTGCTTCGAGAAAACCGCAAGTCAGACATGTTATAATAGCGGCATCTCGTTAAGAAATAATATGGGAATAATGATAACGGAGCCTAGTTGCAAAGGCAGCATCATGGAGGAGTCAGCAGGATGAAGTTGCAGGTAAATCGAATTGAAATGTTTGAATTGATTCAGAAATCTTGGGGTGCGTTTTTCCATAAGTATGAGATGGCGCTAAATGAACTCCAAAGTGATTTCCAAATTATTGACCTAGAGTGGAAAACCAAATTCGGTTATTCACCGATCGAGCATATGAAGGCACGGGTAAAGAACCCGCTGTCACTTCTTAAGAAAATGGAGAAGAAGAACATCCCGTTTAATCAAGCGGCTGTATGTGAGCAAATTCGAGATATAGCAGGAATGCGAATCGTTACTACGTTTATTGATGACGTCTACATGCTGAAGCAGCACATCGAGAATCGTGAAGATATGCGTGTCGTTCAAGTGAAGGATTATATCGAGAATCCGAAGGCAAGCGGCTATAAGAGCCTGCACTTGGTCGTAGAGACGCAAGTTATTTTATCTGAAGATGTGTTGTGGGTACCTGCCGAAATCCAATTGCGTACTTCTTCGATGGACTTCTGGGCTTCTACGGAACACAAATTAAACTACAAATATCAGGGCGGGGCAGTTCCGCAGGAGGCAAAAGATCAGCTGGTAGAGTTGTCAAAGGCATCTTTCTCTTGGGATCAGCAGATGTCGGAGCTTCGTAATCAATTGCTGAAGTAGCGAGCGCTAAGCTCGCTTTTTCTGCGTTACTTCACATTATCACCTGTTCGTGTCAAGCTATAGTACCCTCTATCGACACCATCAATTACATCATGCTATTGAACGAAGGAGCACGCATCATGTTGTTTGGATTTGTTGGCTTTCGTGTGATCAAAACCGCGATTGCTGCTATTATGGCTATACTTGTGGCAGAGCAGCTCGGGCTAAACAGCCATTTGGGAGCTGGAACTTTAGCAATACTGGCAGTAGATGTCACCCGTAAAAAAAGTTTGAGCTCAGTATCGTCACGGTTTTTTGCTTCTATTGTCAGTCTTCTGGTCGCTTGGCTTTTATTTAAGGTGTTCGGGTTTTCACTATGGGTGTTAGCCGCTTATATTTTGTTAACATTTCCTATTGTGGCTAAGATGAACTTTAAACAAGGCATTGTAACCAGTGCGGTTGTTGTATTTCATCTATATGCTTCCGGAGAGGCGACGCTTGCGTCCGTCTGGAATGAGGTACTGCTGCTTGTGTGTGGTCTAGGTTCTGCTACGCTTGTGAACATGGCCTATATGCCCAAAGAGGATGAGAAGCTGATTCAGGATCGAACAGACGTAGACAATAGCTTTTCCAGCATTTTTTTGCAAATTAGCTACAATTTGCGGGATACAACATATGTATGGGACGGACATGAATTAATGGAGGCGGCAGCAAAGATTGATGATGGGATTGAGGTAGCTTCAAAAGCGTTGGAGAACCGCATTATGCCTACTGAGGAAACGAAAATTGAAGAGCATTGGCTGCTTTATTTTTATATGAGAAAATCGCAGCTGGATTCCATTCAAAGTATGTTGCTGCTTCTGGCTCAAATTTACCAGTCACTACCCTATTGTCATCTAGTTGCAGATTTATTTGAACAGTTGAGCGAGGACGTAAAAAATCCTCGTTACACCGGAAAAACAGAACGGCTTCTGAACGAACTGGAGCCCCAAATTCGGGAGTTGGAGCTTCCTAAGACGCGTGAAGAATTTGAAGTACGGGCAGCTATTTTGCAGGTGTTTCGCGAGCTAAGAGATTATTTGAAAATAGCAAAGAAGGATAAGAAGGATACGATGGATGGCGAAGTCCATGCATAAGGGTACTGGAAGAATATTTAACACCTATCGTTAATATATGAGTAAAGGGACTATGCTCTTTGTGAGTATAGTCCCTTATTTGATATAAGGCGGGGTGGCTAGCATGCCTCAACTCAACAACCTGATTCGGATTGGGTTTGTTTTTTCGGTTCACCCGCAAAGAGCGGCTGTCCGTGTTGTGTTTAATGACCAGCCGAATCAACTTAGTGGTTATTTGCCTGTGATCGTGCAGCACAGCACTTATTCATTACCTGCCGTTAACGATAGTGTGTTGTGCTTGTTCCCAAATGGTACGGACGCAGGCTTTTGCCTAGGCACCTATTACTTATCAGGTGATGAGCTTCCGACATTACCAGATGCGTTTCGATCCGTGTGGCTGGAAAATGCTTTGGTAGATCGGAGTCTCGGCATACGGGAAAGCGGGGACGAAAGCGAGCAGTCGAAATACAATTTTGTCGTCCTGACGGGGATACGCGGTGGGGTGGAGTACACCGAACTTTGGATTTTGGTTAATGCTTGGTATGACTACGCCACACAACGTTTTAAGCGGATTAACGTTAACAATTTTAGCTTTGGCTGGCAGCTTCAGGGGGGAGGGACATACCCTGGAGAAGAGCTTACTGGTGATCCCATGAACCAAGGGGTTAGCTTGTGGAAAGCAAATGGAAAAAAGGCGTACTCGGTAGGCGATCCGATGCGGGAGTTGACGGGAGAGGATATCGGCGCACCTGATGGGCAAGGTGGATGGCGTGAGTTTGGCATCATGCTTGGCTGGAACAACGTCTTTATGTGTGATAGTTATGGAGGGATGACGATTGGCGGCAGCGGGCTAGAAATTGACGGCTCGGGAGTGTCGCCTTTTAAAAGGGTGTCACTAGGGAAGTTCAGTGGTGGCAGCATAGATCCGAACCGGGCTTACGTGGACTACGGATATGCATACAATGGATCGATGTGGAATTCTCAGCATGGTATGTGGAATATGGATGAGTATAAATATAACAGCTTCTTTTGGGGGATGGTCAGCCCACTCGATTTTTATGATACAGGGGCATACAATCCAGACTCCAATCGGGCGCTGCTTGACAATACCAAGTGGGTGTGGCGCCTGTTGAGCAAGCATAAAGAGCCCAAGGTAGAAAATTGGATAGACGTGTTTGAAATATCACAAGCAGGTGAAGCCAAGCTAATGGGGAAATCGGTTGCTGCCATCTTTGCGGTCCGTGCAGACATCGTAAACGTCACTGACTTTAATATGTTGTATCCAGACGCGACGTGGAACAAATCTAATACGTTGATCGTAGCTGTTAAAGGTGTGCTCAAGGACGGTACAATTAAGCAACTGGGTGCAATTAATGCTACGTATACCGATTATGGTGTGTATGGTTATTTGGGTCAGGGATTTACGTCTGCACAGGTGTGTATTTCTAAATATTAATGGGTAGGCATAAACGAATTTTTTCATTTTTAGTGCTTGTTCGTAGTGGAAATAAAGGGAGACACGTCATAATTTAACGAACGTCATACGAACATCATGTGAATTCGTGCGTTTAAACTCATTTTTTATGCATCAGTTCTATAAGATTAATTAGTAAGTAGGTCAATCCGTGTATCGTGTCATAAGAGGATGATTGCAGGTATCGCTCTAAATAATTATGGTGTATTGGGCGACAGGGCTATTATTTTTCGGATAATTTTGTTGGAGTAGTAACATAAGCCCACATCGCGCATACACTTTAATTGAATGATTGTATGGAGGAGGTCCAAAGGATGGCAATTTCAGATCACAACCATTGCCGGGAGATTATCACGAAAGCAGTTTGCGGCAAAGGTCGTAAGTTCTCCGTCGTCACACATACGGTCACTCCGCCTCACAATCCGACCAGCATATTGGGGGCATGGATTATAAACCATCAATATGAGGCGGTGCGGGCGGGGGATGGGATTGAGGTTATCGGTACTTACGACATTAACATCTGGTATTCGTACAATAACAACTCTCAAACAGATGTTGCCAAAGAAACAGTTTCGTATGTAGACCTCGTTCCTTTATCGTATGTTGATCCGAGACACCGTGCGTCAACAGAGGAAGTATCTGCTGAATCCACACAGGAGCCTAACTGCGTAGAAGCTACGGTTTCGGCAAGCGGAACGAGTGTTGCAATTCGCGTGGAGCGTGAATTTGCAGTGGAAATGGTTGCAGAAACAAAGGTATGTGTGAGAGTTAGCCCGAACGGCTGTCTGGACCTGGATGACAAAACATTTGATTTTGGCGGGGATACTAGCGAATTCGATGATTTGGATCCGGATTTGACAGACGAGGAAGTGTAAGCAGATCGCCGCAAGCCCTTGCGGCGGTTTCTCTTTTCTAAGGCATACTTTACCATATGCACAAAGGTGCATAACGTAGAGGGCGATAGCCCTCCTTTTTTTTGAAAGTAAGGAAATGGGCTTGAGGCAGATGGGAGGGAGCGTCGTGACGGTTCAGACGGCATCGTACATTCATTTTTGGGAGGAAGGCGATTCCATCATGCCTGTCCTTCCTCTGTCCGAAGGTGGGGCTCTCTTTCATTGGCTCATTGGAAATGCAAGCTGGCGGAAAAAATGGATGCAGCACTTGGCTAAACTGGAGTTGAAGCAGCAGTCTAGGTGTCTCATTTTAAATCGATATAGTCGTGATTGGACAGATCAATCGATGCGGCGATGCCTGAAATTATTTGACATACCTGTATCCGAACAAGCGGTATGGGCAGGTCATTATGCGGCTGCTGCCACTACATACGCAAGAACGATCACTTTTTGGGTTAACCAATTAGAAGTTGCAGCAGCAGGATATAGCTTGTTGCAGCCGAGCGGCAAATTTATGCATCGGCAGCTTGATGACTGGAGCAAGCCACCGTACAAAAGACTGGCTCATTTGGCTATTCGAGCGGCATATGCGCTCGGTTGGGATACGCTGCAAGTAACGATTCAATATGTACATAGTGGGACTCAGCAGGAGGTATTTGAAGTAAACTCTATTGACGATGTTCAGGCAGGTGACGTTGTTGTACAAACGAGTCCAGTGTCTCGTTCAGGGGTTCCTACGTGGGTGTGGGATGCTTACACAAATCAATTGCATGCGGCTGCAAGCACCATTTTGCATGAGGAACGAAGGGCACATCAGAACCTGTTATATGGACTGGATATGGAATATATACTTTACGATGCGGCGAGACGTAAACTTGTAGCGGCCTCCAAATATTTGCCGCGCGGCGGCATTGCTGGATGTGATGCGGTTCGATTGAATGGAAATGTGTGTTACCCCATTATGGAATTACGGCCATTGCCGTCATCTACGCCAGCAGGGCTTGTGCGAGAATTAGATGGAGCGATGCGTTTTGCTGCTAAGGCAATTGACAGAGCTGTTGGATTAAAAATGACCAAGCAAATAGATGGAACTGTAAAAGCAGAGCAGGCTAATAGTGGCGGTTCCTTATTGTGGCATGCTGGTGGGCGGCCTCGTGGCAAGTTTCCGCTTGGAGGTCATATTCACGTATCTGGAATGACAGTTACGGGTGAGCTTATACGAGCGCTCGATTCCTATGTGGCACTTCCCATAAGTCTTCTCGAGCAGGATGGGCCAACTGTTGCTCTACGCCGCAGGCCTAGGTATGGGGCACTCGGAGATGTCAGGCAGCAAGAGCATGGGGGGGCAGGTGGTTTCGAGTATCGCACGCTGCCAAACTTTGCATTTTGTCCTGAATTAACGTTAGATGTACTTGTGCTTACTGATGTGGTCGTCCGTCATTATAAGCAGCTGAACAGACGTAGCGGCGCGGCGCGAACTGTATCGGAAGCCTTTCAGCGGGGAGCACGAGACGTATACAGGGATGAAGCGGTAGAAGGTTTACTTGATGTATATGTGTTGGCAAACGAGAGCGATCGAATAAGTATTACACGATTAATAAGAAAAATCGAGCTGAATTGGACTTGGAATGAGAGCGATGATATACGCTCTGTATGGTTGTGACAGTGATGTTTTGTGTTCTGTCATCATCTACAGGGTGAGGAATCGCTCTTTTTTTGCTATGATAACAAATAGGACTTTTAGAGGCAATTGTATTTGATACGTAAAGCAACATGTAAACTATAAAGCGCAATCAAGATGAACAGCAGCATGCAACGTTCTTATTATACTCATAAATTAATGATGACCCGGTATGGAGGTATATGATGTCCACTTATACACCAATGATTCAACAATATTTGGCCGTAAAAAAACAGGCAGAGGATGCCTTTTTATTTTTCCGATTAGGTGACTTTTATGAATTGTTTTTTGAGGATGCCTTACTGGCATCCAAGGAACTGGAAATTACGCTAACTGGACGAGG
Organism: Paenibacillus taiwanensis DSM 18679; assembly: GCF_000425125.1. Taxonomy (GTDB): domain Bacteria; phylum Bacillota; class Bacilli; order Paenibacillales; family Paenibacillaceae; genus Paenibacillus_B; species Paenibacillus_B taiwanensis. Next base: position 447,768 of record NZ_KE384308.1, on the reverse strand, counting down.
CGGTGGCGCAGAAGAGAAAATTCCGATGTGTGGTGTCCCCTATCATGCTGCCGAAAATTATATTCAACGTTTGATCGAGAAAGGGTATAAGGTAGCGATTTGCGAGCAGGTGGAAGATCCTGCTGCAGCTAAAGGGGTTGTGCGGCGGGAAATCGTACGTATCGTTACCCCAGGAACTGTGATGGAAGGCAAATCAATAGATGAGAAATCCAATCGGTATTTAATCGGCATAACTGAGCTTAACGGCAAGCATGCCCTCGCAGCTTGCGATCTGACGACAGGTGAATTGTTAGTATCCTCTGCGCCAAAGGGAACTGGTTGGCTCATGGATGAGCTAAATGTGTATGCGCCTAATGAAATGATTGGAGACGAGGCCTTGTTGGGAGAGGTCAAGCCTCTGACCGCTGTCTGGAATCGTAATGTGCTGTTCACGGCATGGCCAGAGCGAGATGATTTATTGGCACGGCAGCAATTTGGCGAATCGGTATGGGGACGGCTTGAAATTGAGCGGCAGCATGTCATCAGTATGATGATGGCTTACTTAAAAACAACGCAGAAGCGATCGCTTGGCCAATTAACGACAATTCGTGAGTTGGAGCCGGATCAATATTTAGTGCTTGATCCATTTACGCGCCGGAATTTGGAGTTAACGGAGACGGTAAGAGAGCGGGTCAAGAAAGGATCGCTGCTCTGGCTGCTGGATAAAACTGAAACTTCGATGGGAGGGAGGCTGCTGCGGCGTTGGATCGACAAGCCGCTGCTGAACCGAGCAACTATCGAAGCACGACTTGAAGCGGTAAATACATTGTATCACCAGCTTATTTGGCGTGAGGAGTTGCGTGAGCAGCTTTCGGCGATCTATGACTTGGAGCGTCTTGTTGCGCGTATCGCTTTTGGTACGGCGAACGGTCGGGATTTGATCGCGATGAAGCTGTCATTGGAACGTGTGCCACAGCTAAAAGAACTGTGCCTGAGTATGTCCTCTACAACGCTGCAGCAAGTTGCTAATCAAATGGACGCGTGTCAAGATATTGCGGAGTGGATTGAGCAAGCGATCATTGAAGAGCCGCCAGTATCTACACGCGAAGGGAATTTGATTAAGACGGGCTATGACGCCCATTTGGACAAGCTCCGCGAAGCGAGTGTAAACGGGAAACGCTGGATTGCGGAGTTGGAGCGAAAAGAGCGTGAAGCGACGGGGATCAAGTCGCTTAAGATTGGTTACAACAAAGTGTTTGGTTATTACATCGAGGTTACGAAATCTAATTTGGCAGCACTGCCTGAAGGACGATATGAACGCAAGCAGACGCTTGCCAATGCTGAACGATATGTAACACCTGAATTAAAGGAAAAAGAAGCCTTGATTTTAGAGGCTGAAGATAAAATGGTTGGTCTTGAGTATGAGTTGTTTAGTGAACTGCGTCAACGTATTAATGATCATATCCGACGCTTGCAAACGTTGGCGGAAGCGCTGGCTGAGATGGATGTGTACCAATCGCTTGCGACCGTAAGTGCCAAGCAGCGCTTTGTGAAGCCTGCGTTGCATGACGGCTATGACTTGGATGTGACCAATGGTAGACATCCGGTCGTAGAGGCTGTGATGCAGCAAGGCAGCTTTATGGCCAATGACACTGCACTTCATGAGCAGGATTCTTCCATGCTGCTCATTACCGGGCCGAATATGGCCGGCAAAAGCACCTATATGCGCCAAGTCGCGTTAATATGTATTATGGCTCAAATTGGGTGTTTTGTTCCGGCAGATGCTGCCTCTGTTCCTTTGGTAGATCGTATCTTTACACGGATTGGTGCGGCAGACGATCTGATCGGCGGACAGAGCACGTTTATGGTTGAAATGATGGACATTCAAGTTATGACTGAAAAGGCAACAAGACGGAGCCTGGTTGTCATTGATGAACTCGGTCGAGGCACTTCCACTAGTGAAGGGATGTCAATCGCGCAGGCCGTAATCGAATTCGTACATCATCGTATCGGCTGCAAGGCGTTGGTGTCTACGCATTTTCATGAGCTGGCGCACTTGGAGGACAGATTGACACGTTTGAGAAATGTCTGCATGGCTGTGCAAGAGAACGGAAACGACGTGACCTTCCTTCGTAAACTTATTCCAGGAGCGGCGAGCACAAGTTATGGGATTTACTGCGCACGTCTGGCAGGATTACCGGATTCAATTATAACAAGGGCATATGATTTGCTCACAAATTACGAGGGCGAAGCGCCAAAAGTTTCGGCTGGGGATAGTTCGCAACTAACAAGTCCTGCAAGTGAAAGCGAATTGAAGCTGGTTCAGCTGTCCTTATTCGGTGATGAAGCAGCAATTCAAGCTGCAAATTCGAAATCGCTTGCCAATACAAAGGCTAAAGCTGAGGATGGGGGTACGGCAAGCAGACAAACGGCAGTGGCTACTGAAATTGACCATCCGCTTAACGACATGCAGCCACCTTTCACTCCTGATCAACGGCTTGAAGACGGGGAAACTAGTAATCCAGCTGCTATGAAAGCTTCGAGTAAGGGGCAGACAGATCCTCGTACAGAGCAAGCGCTAGAGCTTCTTGAAACATTGCAGGAGGTTGATGTGATGTCAATGACACCGCTTGAAGCGATGAATCAACTGCATGAATTGATGCGAGCTGCAAGGAAGATGAAGTAAGCTTGTTTGTATCATTTTAGTATCCTAAAGGAAGATAGTACCACAAATAGTGCGCGTGATACGATGGTAGTTATAATTATAGTTATAGTTGTAGAAATCAAAGTTTTATCCGCATCGTATGCGTAAAGGGACGGGGTGAGACGATGGCTATTATCCATGTGCTGGATGATCAGCTTGCGAACCAGATAGCTGCTGGAGAAGTGGTGGAACGTCCGGCATCTGTAGTTAAGGAATTAGTTGAAAATGCAATTGATGCTGGCAGCAGACATATTGATGTGGTCGTCGAAGAGGGCGGCCTCCAGTTCATACAAGTAAAGGACAACGGATCTGGAATTGCGGAGGATGATGTGGAGACTGCTTTTGAACGGCATGCGACGAGCAAAATTCGTTCAAATCGTGATTTATTTGCGATTCGCAGTCTAGGTTTTCGCGGCGAGGCTTTACCGAGTATAGCCGCGGTAGCTAAGGTAGAAGTCGTTACTTCTACAGAGTCTACTGGCTTGGGAAGGCGAATTGTCATTGAAGGTGGACACCTGCTGACACATGAGCCGACCCAGTCCATGCAGGGGACAACATTTACGATCAAAGAACTGTTTTATAATACACCGGCACGCTTAAAGTATATGAAGACCATTCAGACAGAGCTTGGACATATATCTGATTTGATGTATCGTTTAGCCTTGTCATATCCAGAGATCAGTTTCTCGCTTAAACATAACGAAAATATGCTGCTGCAAACGCTAGGCAATGGTGACCTGTTACAAGTTATTGCTGCGGTGTATGGTGTCCAAACGGCCAAGCAGATGATTAAAGTAAAAGCAGAGCATTTGGATTACGATGTAGAAGGTTATATCGGAAAGCCTGAGCTTACACGCTCTAATCGAAATGCAATGTCTTGGTTTGTGAATGGTCGATATGTGAGGAGTTTTCCATTAAACCAGGCGGCGCTGCGGGCTTATCACACGTTACTTCCTATCAATCGTTATCCGGTCATCGTTATGCAGGTGAAAATGCATCCGACCTTGGTAGATGTGAACGTCCATCCGTCCAAGATGGAGGTACGGTTCAGCAAAGAGGCTGAACTGTCTGAGTTTGTGGAATCGGCTTTCCGCGAGGGGCTTGTCGGACAGACTCTTATTCCAAAGGCTGTTCCTACACCGAAAGCGAAAGTCAAAACGTATGTCGAGCAAGCTCAAATGGACTGGGCTGCTTCTACTAATGAGCAAGGTATTCCGATGCAGGCTCGCGGCTCACTAGTGTTTCATGCGCCCAAGGAAGAGCGTTCCTCAGGCCATAATGAGCGATTGCCCGAGATAACACACCAAAGCTCTGCTTCTGACGACAGAAATGCGAATAAAACTGCTGTGGCAGCTGAAATGTCTGATCCCCTTACTAGAATAGAGCAGCCAAACGCTGTTCAGGAGCCGGCCTCTACAAAGTTTGCTGAAGCAGAGCAGCTAGAGAACAATGCGCCACACGTCGCTGATGAGCAAGCGGGGCCTATTCATGTTATGGATGATGCGCCATATTCGGCAGTTTCCATTTCAACAGACCAGAAGGAAATTGGGGAGGGTGGGCATTCAAACCGCGCATCCTTCACGCATAATCGACAACGTGAGCATGGGGCTAATTATGAAGTTCAGCATTCGGGTACAAGGCCAGATGATAGGGTATCATCGAGTAGTGATAAGGGATCAAACAACCGCGATCAATCAAGCAAGGCGGACGATTTCTACCGTCGGCAATCGCAGCGAGAGGAACGTTTACCTGTTAACCGTACAACCTTAGCCGCGTGGAACAAAGTAATGGAGCAGAGCGCTGTTACGGATGCTGCGCTCCCTCCGTTTCCGGCTTTGTCTTATATTGGTTCTTTGCATGGTACCTACTTGATTTGCGGCAACGAAGAAGGATTATACTTAATAGATCAGCATGCAGCACATGAGCGGGTCAATTATGAATACTATGTTGACAAGTTTGGTAAACCGATCGACGCCTTTCAGGAACTGCTTATTCCTTTAACAATTGAGCTGACACCGAATGAAGCGGCTCGTATTCGAGAGCGTTTGCCGCTGCTAGAACAGGTAGGAATTGCTGTAGAGCCGTTTGGCGCGCAAACATTTCTAATTCGCTCTCACCCCTACTGGTTTCCAAACGGGGAGGAAGAGGGTCTCATTCAAGACATGATGGACTGGGTGCTAAGTGAAAAAGCGCCAAACATTACGACAATGCGTGAAGCATCAGCCATAATGTGTTCCTGTAAAGCGTCTATTAAAGCGAATCAGCGCATTACACAAGAGGAAGCGGATATGTTAGTCGCAAGACTAGGCGCTTGCAAGCAGCCATTTACGTGTCCGCACGGCAGACCAATCATTATCAAGTTCACAAATCATGATCTGGAAAAAATGTTTAAGCGTATTATGTAAGGAACACATATCATATATGATTTAGGGTACATGAGCATTTGTATTTACGTTTCTGTACCGTTTATAATGAGGAGGAACCTATGATTATTACGACAGGTGATTCGACTTCGCCTCATGTTATTGCTCAAGCTCAATCGCTGGCGAAGGAACTGGGTTGCCTGTATACGACTCGGAGAAAGCAATCGTTTCCCCAACTGCGGAAACGTTACGGTGACGACCAATTTCTAATTATGATGGACTCCGGTATTCGTTATACACAGATTGGACAGGCGGATCTAACCTATCATCCAAGCATGGCATTTATTCGATCAAAGCGGCTGCTAAATGGGGAGTCAGATACGATGATTCGCGCGGCACGCACGAAACCAGGTGATGTGGTGTTGGACTGTACGGCAGGCTTAGGGGGCGATGCCCTCGTTTTTTCGATGGCTGTTGGCGACACAGGCAGTGTTACGGCATGTGAGAGTCAACTGCCGTTGTATGTACTCGTCAGAGAAGGGCTGCGTGCCTACGTATCAGAGGTTGAGGAGATCAATCGTGCGATGAGACGTATCCGCATGGAGCACAGTCCTTATTTGGACATGTTATTACGTTTGCCTGATCGATCGGTGGATACGATTTATTTTGATCCGATGTTTCGTCTGCCTGTACATGAATCAGCTGCTATTGATCCGCTGCGTCATTTGGCGAATCACGAACCGCTAGCAGCAGAGGCGGTGCAGGAGGCGATACGTGTAGCACGCAAGACAGTAGTTATGAAAGAGCTGCGCGGCAGTGAGGAATTTACTCGACTGGGGTTTTCCCGCGTCGAGCGTACAGGTTCTAAATTAGCATATGGAGTGATTGACATTGTCGGCAACGAATAGTCCTAGACATCGACTGCTTGTTTTAGTCGGTCCTACGGCGGTCGGCAAGACAAAGTTAAGTTTGCAATTGGCCCATCATTGGGATGCTGAGATCATATCGGGAGATAGCATGCAGGTGTATCGGCATATGGACATCGGGACAGCTAAGTTACCTTTAGCTGAGCGGGATGGGATTCCACATTATATGATGGATATTCATGAGCCTGATGAGCCATTTTCGGTTGCTGAATTTCAGGATCGTTGTCGTGAGCTGATTCCCGATATAGCTGGCCGCTATAAGCTTCCATTTATTGTTGGTGGGACAGGTCTTTATGTGGAGTCGCTGTGTTACGGATTTGAGTTCAGCGAACAAGGATCTGACGAGCCATTCCGACTAGAAATGGCCCAGCTAGCAGAGGAGCAGGGGAACGAGATTCTGCATGAACAGTTGCGGCGTGTAGACCCCGAATCGGCTGAAAGACTGCACCCGAATGATGTACGGAGAGTCATTCGCGCTTTAGAAATATTTCGTTTAACTGGACAGAAAATGTCAGAACAGTTGGAAGTCCAACAGCGTCAACCGCAATATGATTTATGTTTTATTGGTTTGACAATGGACAGGCAATTGCTATATAAACGAATAGAGGCCCGAATTGATGAGATGCTTGAAGAAGGGCTTGTACAAGAAGTTGAGCAATTACTGCAGCGAGGGTATTCCCGATCACTTGTTTCGATGCAAGGTCTCGGTTATAAAGAAATAGCTGCGTATTTAGCAGGAGAGACGTCCTATGAGGCCGCTGTCACACTGCTTAAGCGCGATACCCGTCGGTTCGCTAAGCGTCAACTGTCATGGTTCCGTCGTATGAAGGACATTCATTGGATCGACGTGACGGACAGTACACGATATGATGAACATTTCTCACAAATTTGTGGCATCGTAGCAGGAAAGTTTCGCTAAGAGGTTGAATATATTTCAACACTATATCAAGATTATGGGGGTACGGACGATGAATAAATCCATTAATATCCAAGATACGTTCTTGAACCAGCTACGCAAGGAGAGCATTCCGGTAACTGTATATTTGACGAACGGGTTCCAGATTCGCGGTATCATTCGCGCATTTGACAACTACACAATCGTTATTGACAGTGACGGACGCCAGCAAATGGTATTTAAGCATGCGATCTCCACATTCACGCCGATGCGCAACGTATCCCTGATGCAGGACCATCAGAACGAATCTTAATCCGTTGCTTAAGGTGCTGGCACAGCTCCTTGAGAATGAAATGAAACTTTTTCAGGCTTTGCAACGTCTACATGTATAGTACGGTCAAGAACAACCCTACAAGGGTTGTTCTTTTCGTTGGAGTGTGCGGTACGTCTGCTCCATCCGCTTGACGGCTTCGTTTTAGTCTTATGTTGAAGGGCAGCGGCCAGCCGAGTGCGTCGAATCTTAACCGTATAGCTTGCGTAAAGAGAAAGGTTGGAGCGATGTGCAGCTTGCTGCCGTTACTAGACGGCCTACAAAAGGGTAATAACACTCATCTTCTCCAGCAGCGCAATAAAGAGAAATCTTCACGGAAAAGGGAGTCGGAAACAATGTCTAACAATGATAAGTTGTCTCGCAGCAATCGAGGACAACGAACTAGCAGTACCGGTCATACAAGTACTAGCAACCATTCTGGTCAACGTGGTAATGGGAGCGGCAACATGTCCAAGCCGAAGAAGAAGTGGTCATGGAAGAAGACTTGGTGGCTTATGTTTTTTACGACCGCATTTGCAATCTTTTGTGCGGTAGGCGGCTATTTGTTTATTTTGCTAAATGGCGAGCGACTCATGAAAGAATATAAAGAAGCAGATATGTTCCAAATGGCGGAAGCCTCTACTGTGTTTGACCGCAAAGGAAATGAGATTGCGAAGCTGGGGCATGGGGCTAGCAATCGTGAAGTGGTGGAAGCAGGAGAAATTCCTGATATGTTGGAAAATGCGTTTATTGCAACGGAAGATCGCCGTTTCAAAGAGCATCAAGGAGTAGACCTGTGGTCAATTGGGCGTGCAATGGTAAAAGACGTTATGCACGGCAGCCTGAAGGAAGGCGGCAGCACCATTACGCAGCAGTTAGCCAAAAACATGTTTTTGACGAGTGACAAGACATTTTTCCGTAAAGCAACGGAAGTGTCGATCGCATTAGCTTTGGAGAATCACTATACAAAAGACGAAATTATTACGATGTATTTGAATCGTATTTTCTTTGGTCAAGGTGCCTATGGTGTGAAGGCTGCCTCTATTCGTTACTTTGGCGAAAGTGATTTGAGCAAGTTAAAAGTTTGGCAAATGGCGACATTGGCGGCAATGCCGAAGGCGCCGTCCCGATACAATCCGATCTCAAATCCGGATCTTTCCAAGGAACGTCGTAAAGTGGTCTTAACACTCATGTATGAGGAGAAATACATCTCACTGTCAGAAATGGAAGAGGCAGCGGCAGTTGATTATGTGCCACCTAAGTCTAATGGCGTGAATGATCAGACTGAAAAGGGCGATGCCGCATATATGGCCTTTGTAGATTATATGGTGCAGGAAGCGGAGGAACGTACGGGGTTAACAGAGGATGAATTGCTGCGTGGCGGGTTCAGCATCTATACGACGATGGATGGAGATGCCCAACGTGCTGTGTTTAAAGAATTTAGTGATGATGACAACTTTGAGAAAAGTAAGGATGACATCAAATCACAAGGTTCGATGGTCATATCTGACCATCGGAGTGGAGCGCTGATGGCGATGGTAGGCGGACGTGATTACGTAAAAAAAGGGTGGAACCGTGCAAATGTAAAACGCCAACCAGGGTCTGCCTTTAAACCAATCGTATCATTTGGGCCAGCAATAGAAACAGGACAGTGGTTCCCTTGGTCAACACTGCGGGATGACAAGCAGTGTTTTGGTAACTATTGCCCGACCGATCTGGGACGTAACAAGTACGTGGGACCGATTGAAATGACTGAGGCTTTTAAACGTTCCACTAACTTGCCAGCAGTGTGGCTCCTAAATGAAATTGGGATAAAGAACGGGACTCAGTTTGCAGAGAAGCTAGGAATTGAGTTGGACAAGGGTGATTACAACCTTTCTATTGCGCTTGGCGGTATGACAAGAGGCACAACACCTATCGAGATGGCGGAGGCCTACAATGCATTTGCCAACGGAGGTAACTATTTCCCTGCCTATACGATCAAGCAAATTAAAGATCGTAAAAATACGGATGTGTATACTTACACTGTGCCTAAGCCTGAGCGAGTAATGTCAGAGAAGACGGCTTATTATATGACTCAAATGATGCAAGAAGTAGTTAACAGTGGAACAGGTAAAGCGGCCAAGATGGATCGTCCTGTTGCAGGGAAAACAGGTTCTACACAACACTCTGTACCTGGTTATGATGGCCCAGGTAATCGTGATTTGTGGTTTGTAGGCTACACGCCGGAGTGGACAGGGTCTGTATGGATGGGATACGACAAGACAGACCGAGATCATGTTCTTGTCGGCAGCAGCGGTCAGCCTGCCGCACTATTCAGTAAAGTAATGACTCAAGCGCTAAAAGGTGTTGACAGTCAAACGTTCAACAAGCCAGAGGACGTTAAAGAAGAAGAGAAACCGAAACCGCCAGCGACAGTATCGGGCTTGCAGGGTTCCTATTCAGAGAACACCAAGTCGATCTCGTTAACTTGGAAAGCCGTTGAAGGAAAAAATGTAAAGTACAACTTGTACCGTAAAGCAAGTGCTGATCCGCAATTTACGAAAATATTAGCTGGCATTCAAGCGAACGAAGCCGAGGACATCGGTGTATTTGCGGGAGAAACGTACACGTACTATGTGACAGCTACGAGTGAGGATAAACCAGAAGAGTCTGCCAAGTCCAATGAAGCGGTGATCAAGATTGAAGCCGAGAATGTCGAACCACCGACAAAACCTGTTGATCCGCCAGTGATCGATCCTGTGGACCCTAATGTGCCTGGTGGAGGAGAGATAGATAATCCGAACGGTAACAATGGGAATAATGGAAATGGCAATAATGGTGGCGGTAATAACGGCAACGGTAGTGAAGGAAATGGCAGCAACAATGGAAATGGAGACGGAGGTATTATCCCGCCAGACACGGGTGGCACCGTAGAACCAGACAATGGGACTGACAATTCTACCTCCGGCCAGTCGGGTAATGGATCAAGCAACGAGACGGGTGGAACCATTTCCAGTAATACAGGCAAACATGATAATTCAAACGGCAAGCTTGACAAAAATAAAGAGCGAGGTGGGCAAGGTGCGGATTCCGCTGCCTTCCCGCCAGCAGCTTAAATCAAACACTTGATCCGTTTCATAAGGAGCGAATAAACGTTGAAATCAAATCGTCCACACCCGTTGTTACGTCAGACAGTAATAAAAACAGGAAGTGTACTGATATTAAGTATGTTATTAATCAGTGTGATTGGCTGTGGGCAAAAAAATACACCTGCTGCACCAACGGAAAGCAACACGGCAAGTGGGTCAGCTCCTGTCGAGAACAAAGCGAAGTCATGGGCTGAAATGCCCAAAATGACGATTGATCCAAACGCCAGCTATGTGGCCGAAGTAAAAACAACAAAAGGCACGTTTGAAATCGAGCTGTTTGCCAAAGAAGCACCGCAGACCGTAAACAACTTTGTGTTCCTAGCAAACGAACACTACTATGACGGTATTACGTTCCACCGGATTATGGAGACGTTTATGGTGCAAACTGGGGATCCACTCGGCACTGGTATGGGCGGGCCAGGTTATACGATTCCAGATGAACTGGATAGCAAGCGCTCCTATGAGCCTGGAGTGGTAGCGATGGCAAAGTCTAGTCAGCCCAATAGTGCTGGCAGTCAGTTCTTTATTTGCACGGGTGATGATGCAGGGAGCTTAAACATGAATCCTGTATATCCGATTTTTGGTAAAGTGAAGAGCGGGATGGACGTTGTGACGGCAATTGCCAAAACACCTGTGGTGGAGAATCCCGATACGACAGAAATAAGCAAGCCGAAGGAAGAAGTAAAGATTGAGTCGGTTACGATTCATAAGTCTTAAAGGATATAGAATTAAATAGAATTACATCAATTGACCAAAAGGAAGCATGCAATAATTGAATTGCGTGCTTTCTTTTTACCTAAAGGGGGACCATAATATGACAGAAATGTTGGATCATGCAGCAACGCCTCCGCGCAGCACACGGCAAAATAAACCGAAACGAGCGGGGCTAATCCGTAGAATAGTGTTGTTGATCGGCGCATTGCTTCTGTTAGGGTTGTTATGGACAGGTTACGTCCTGTGGAAAATAACAGGCACAAGCGATGGAACTCCGCTTGCAACAAGTGATGTTGGCATTGTGCTAGGGGCGTCTTTGTGGGGGGATGAGCCAAGCCCTGGATTAAAGGAGCGCCTTGATCTGATGGTGAAGCTCTACAATGAAGGTCGCTTCAAGCAAGTTATCGTCACAGGCGGCAAAGATACGCCTACGGCCACTTATACAGAAGCGGAGGGCAGCAAACGTTATTTAATTGCACATGGCATTCCAGAGTCAGTTATATGGCTGGAAAACTCATCTACAAGCACACTGGAAAATTTACAATTCGCACAGCCTATTGTTCGTGAGCATCAGTGGTCATCGGTTACGATTGTCACACATAATTTTCACGGTAATAGGGCGTATGAAATAGCGGCAAAGCTGGGGTACGAGCAGTTGCATGTCGAAACAGTAGCAAGTAAGGTTCTGTCAACCGTTTACCATTTTGGCCGAGAGACACTTGCTTATACGAAATGGAAATGGGACGAGCTGTGGCTCTAAATCTGCTAATATCCTTGCTATCAATAGAATATGTTGGATAAGCGGCATGAATTAGTTTGCTAAATAACGAATGTCATAGGGCGACACGTCGGGAGGATCAATTGTAATATAGGTGAAGTGATTCAGAGGGTATAGCTTTAAATGAAGGAGTGATTTTAAGTGACAAGTGATAATCGCTCTATTACTACTCAAGATCGAAAAATTAGTATCGTCTTTAATAACTATTCGGAATCGATACAACCGCCTGAGCCAAAGGAATCGATGACCACCTCCATTGCTGAAGAGTTTCCCGAAGCGTTTAATGAGCTTGACGAGATGATTGGTCTTGATGAAGTAAAACAAATTGTATTTGAAATATACGCGATGCTGCGTGTTCAAAAAATTCGGCAAGCCGAGGGGTTGCAGGCAAATTCGCAAGTGTATCATATGATCTTCTCAGGTAATCCGGGCACAGGGAAAACGACAGTGGCTAGAATTGTAGCAAAGATGTTCCACCAACTCGGAGTCATTTCTAAAGGTCATCTGCTTGAAGTGGATCGTGCTGATCTGGTTGGGGAATACATTGGTCATACGGCTCAGAAGACGAGAGAAGTGGTTAAAAAGGCAATGGGCGGCGTACTGTTTGTAGATGAAGCTTATAGTTTGGCGCGTGGTGGGGAAAAAGATTTTGGAAAAGAAGCGATCGACTGTTTGGTGAAACTAATGGAAGACCGGCGAAATGACTTTATTTTGATTATTGCGGGATATCCACGGGAAATGAATGACTTATTGGAATTAAATACTGGACTGCCTTCTCGTTTTGCGATGCATGTAGATTTTCCTGACTATTCGATCGACGAACTAATCAAGATTTTACTCAAAATGGCGTTTGAAAAGGAGTATGTTATCCAACCGTCAGCCATTGATAAGATTAAAGAGTACATTGTGAAAGAAAAAGAGATAAAGCAAAATTTCAGTAACGCTCGATTTATTAGAAATATGTTAGAAAAAGCAATACGAAACCATGCTGTAAGACTAACTAGAAAGTGGTCCTCAAGCAAAATAAATAAATCCAATTTGATAAATTTGACGAACGAAGATTTTCATTACTTTGAAAAGAATGAACCAGCTCCTAGCCAGTCGGTTGATCCATTTGATCGGTATATTCATTTGCTCACGAAGGAATAGAGAGACACAAAGAGCAGCACATTTAAATTGCGAGCCAAAATGAGGTATACTGTATATCGTATTGCACTGCAAAATAGGTCCGTTAAATGGATACTGTCAGACGAAGGAGCTTACGCTGTTACATGGGAACGACTACATACAACACAACCGAGGCGATTCCAGATCGCGCTGTCTTGGTTACTCTCATAACGGATGAAGTAAAAAGAAGCGGCATCGATGCCCAGTATTCGTTGGATGAACTTGTGCAGCTGGCTGAGACAGCAGGTGTGGAAGTGGTTTCTACGATGTCACAGGCGCGTGATACGCGGGACCCGAAGTGGTTTATTGGCAAGGGTAAAGTTCAGGAGCTAAAGGCTGTTATGGATGAGTTAGCAGCCAATACTGCTATATTTGATCAGGAATTGTCAGGTGCGCAAGTACGTAACCTGGAACAAGCGCTGGATGCTAAAATTATAGATCGGACCCAGCTCATTCTTGATATTTTTGCGCAGCGTGCCAAAACAAGAGAAGGTATCATTCAGGTAGAGCTGGCACAGCACTCTTATTTGCTGCCCCGTCTTTCTGGTCATGGGAAAAATTTGTCCAGATTAGGGGGAGGCATAGGGACAAGAGGTCCAGGTGAATCCAAACTGGAAACGGATCGGCGTCACATTCGTAACCGTATCGCGGAGCTGAAGCGCCAATTGGAAGAAGTCGTAAAGCATCGCCATCTCCATCGGGAACGTAGAAAGAAGAGCGGAGTCATTCAGATCGCGCTTGTAGGTTACACAAATGCTGGCAAATCAACACTGCTTCAACAATTGACAGCTGCGGACGTCTATATCGAAAACCAGTTGTTCGCTACGTTAGATCCGACGACCCGAACGTGGGAGCTGCCAAACGGCAAGGAAGTGGTATTAACAGATACGGTAGGGTTTATTCAAAATTTGCCTCATGATTTAATAGCGTCGTTTCGGGCGACGTTAGAGGAAGTAAATGAAGCAGATTTGATCTTACACGTCGTCGATGCTTCTTCGCCGATGCGCGACGATCAAATGCGTGTGGTCGCCAATATTTTGCAGGAGCTGGGCGCAGGAGCGAAGCCGGAAATTGTGCTATACAATAAGAAGGATCTTTGCACAGCAGAACAATTGCAATTGCTTCATCAAGATGGTACGCATTTCCTCATTAGCGCTTATGAAAAGCAGGATATGGAACGGATACGTACTGTAGTGCAGGAGCATCTGATCGGACAGACGGTTACGTATTCGATTCCAGTCTCGCGTGGGGATCTGGCTGCGCTTGTTTATCGAATGGGCGAAGTCATAGACCAACAGACAGATGACGAACAATTGCTGCTGCGTGTACGGCTGGACCGCGCGGCGGCTGAAGTTCATGGTCATAAGTTGAGAGCGTTCGAGAAGCAGGACTAGTCTGGATTAGGTATCTCTTTAATATATTTAATAACATGATCAGCAAGGGGAAACGAGCACAAATGAATTTGTCATCCGCTTTACAGCAGCTTGAACAACAAGTCGAAATTAAAATAGCAGGCAGCGTACGTGATATTGAGCGTATTGCAGAACGTAATCAATGGAAAGTGATCGATGCTTTTCAAACCCATCGTGTAAGTGATTATCATTTTGCCAGTTCCACAGGTTATGGCTATAATGATCGAGGTCGTGAAGTGCTGGACGAGGTGTATGCGACTGTTTTTGGTGCAGAGGCAGCATTAGTTCGTCCACACTTTGTGTCGGGCACACATACTATTGCAACGGCTTTATTTGCAGTATTACGCCCTGGAGATGAATTGTTGTATATTACAGGGACACCCTACGATACCTTACACAAGGTGATTGGTAAAGAGGGGGATGGAACAGGTTCATTGCGCGACTTCGGCATATCCTATAATGAAGTGCCATTAACCGCGCAGGACGCAGTGGACTGGGAGGCAGTTGCTGCTGCCATTACGAAGGATACGAAAGTTATCGGGATACAACGTTCGCGCGGCTATGACTGGCGTGCATCATTTACGGTTGATCAAATCGGGGAGATGGTTAAGCGTATTCGAGAGATTCGCGCTGATCTGATCGTATTTGTAGATAATTGTTATGGTGAGTTTACGGAATTGTTAGAACCAACCGAAGTCGGTGCAGATTTGATTGCGGGTTCTTTAATCAAAAATCCTGGTGGCGGCATTGCTTCCACGGGCGGATACATTGCAGGTCATAAAGCCTATGTGGAGCTTGCCGCACAACGTTTAACTGCGCCTGGAATTGGCGGAGAAGTAGGCGCTATGCTTGGAATGACACGAGCCATGTATCAAGGCTTGTTTTTGGCGCCAACGACTGTTGGACAGGCTGTGCGCGGAAGTGTGTTTGCAGCAGCGTTATTCAAAGAACTTGGCTTTGAGACTTCGCCGCATTGGTCTAAGCCAAGGACGGATCTCATTCAGGCGATACGTTTTCATGCAGCAGAGCATTTGATTGCCTTTGTGCAAGGGGTGCAGCAAGCGTCAGCGGTAGATGCCCACGTCGTACCCGAGCCGTGGGACATGCCAGGATACGAGCATCCTGTTATTATGGCTGCGGGCACCTTTATTCAAGGGGGGAGCCTTGAATTGTCCGCCGATGCGCCAATACGTGAGCCCTATACGGCCTACATGCAGGGTGGGCTTACGTACGCGCATGCTAAGCTGGGGGCGTTACGGGCTTTACAAACGATGATTGATCGTGGCTTATTGAGTGTGTAGTCTCTTAGCCTTCATTTTTTAGTTTATATGTACTGATGACTGATAGTTTTTTGTTGTAGAACAGTCTTATTCAGTAAGAATAGAATAGCCAAAAACGCAGGTTAGTTAGGATGAGGTCTTTTTTTCATCAACCTGCGTTTTTTTGTTGTTAGTTTAGCTTACATGGGTTGACACCTTTGCTTCCGAAGGTTAGAATAAACCTAATTCGGTATTACGATGAGGAAGGTTGATGAACGATGGGTGATGACATTCGCAGAAACATGGCGTTGTTTCCAATCGGCATCGTAATGAAGTTAACGGATTTGACGGCTCGTCAAATTCGGTACTATGAGCAACATGAACTCATTATGCCGGCTCGTACCTCGGGAAACCAGCGTTTATTTTCATTTAACGATGTTGAACGACTGTTAGAGATTAAAGCCCTCATTGAGAAGGGGGTTAACATTGCAGGAATTAAGCAAGTGCTTAATCCTATGTCCAAGGAATCTAGCGAAGCAACGGTGTTAAGCGCTGACTCGGAGTCTAAGCGCAAGGAAATGTCCGATGCTCAACTGCATCGTATGCTTAAGCAACAATTAATGGCCGGCAAGAGACCTGGGCAAGTCTCGTTAATTCAAGGAGAATTGTCCCGTTTCTTTACGAAATAAGCATCATACATGAATATAAAGGAGAGGTTACACGTGGGTTACACAAGAGAAGATATTATCCGTATCGCTAAAGAGCAAAATGTTCGTTTCATTCGTTTGCAATTTACTGACTTGCTTGGAACGATCAAGAATGTAGAAATTCCAACGAGCCAATTACAGAAGGCGTTGGACAACAAGATGATGTTTGACGGATCTTCTATCGAAGGATATGTACGGATCGAGGAGTCGGATATGTATCTTGTTCCTGATCTTGACACTTGGGTCATCTTCCCTTGGGTGACTGAAGATCGTGTAGCACGAATGATCTGTGATGTGTACATGCCGGACGGTACTCCATTCGCTGGTTGTCCACGTGGTATTTTAAAGCGTGCGCTGAAAGAAGCGGAAGAGCTTGGTTTCACAGCGATGAATGTCGGTCCTGAACCTGAATTTTTCTTATTTAAGACAGATGAGAAGGGCAACCCAACAATGGAATTAAATGATCAGGGTGGATATTTTGACCTTGCACCAACTGATTTGGGTGAAAACTGCCGTCGTGAAATCGTGTTGAAGTTGGAAGAAATGGGCTTTGAAATCGAAGCTTCCCATCATGAGGTTGCACCAGGTCAGCATGAGATTGATTTCAAATACGCAAATGCAATTAAAGCGGCTGACCAAATTCAGACGTTTAAGCTGGTCGTGAAGACGATTGCTCGTCAACATGGTCTGCATGCTACATTTATGGCGAAGCCATTGTTTGGCGTAAATGGCTCTGGTATGCACTGTAATATTTCTCTGTTTAACGGATCAGAAAATGCATTTGTGGATGAGCAGGATGCAAGTGGTCTTAGTGCGGATGCACGCTCCTTTATGGCAGGTGTATTGAACCATGCGCGCGGCTTTGCGGCAATTACGAATCCAACAGTTAACTCTTACAAGCGCCTTGTACCTGGCTATGAAGCTCCATGTTATGTAGCTTGGTCCGCGAGTAACCGTAGTCCGATGATCCGTATTCCAGCTTCCCGCGGTTTGAGTACACGCGTTGAAGTACGGAACCCAGATCCATCCGCTAACCCTTACTTGGCACTGGCTGTTATTCTTAAAGCAGGACTTGATGGAATTAAGAACCGTACAGCGTTGCCTGCTCCAACAGACCGTAACATCTATGTGATGACAGAAGAGGAACGCGTATCTGAAGGCATTCCAAGCTTGCCATCCAGTTTGAAGGAGTCACTGGAAGCGTTGCTGAGCGATGAGACGATGTGCGAAGCGTTGGGCGAGCACGCGTTGCAGCACTTCTTGGAGCTGAAAGAGATTGAGTGGGATATGTATAGAACGCAAGTTCACCAATGGGAACGCGATCAATATATGACGTTGTACTAGTACCTAGAACCCTAGGAGCCATAAGGCTTCTGGGGTTTTTCTTTTTGTGGGTGCATGATTATTAATGAGGAGTTGATCTGCTGCTCGCCCAACAAATGCCCAACTATTTTTTGTATTCCAAGAAATATTTAATGGATTCAATTTTCATACTTATCCACACACATCCGTATGACAAATACATGAAGTTAAGCGTATGGGGCCATGAATAAGATTTGAAATTTTGTTAAATAAAATTGAGCGTTTAGAAGCGCTATCATTAGATCAGGCATGTTTATAGGGGTTACACAGAGAATACGAAAAATGACTGATTGTAAAGGAGATAAAATGTTTACTGTTTAGTAGTTTTTTATGGTAGGATGATGACTTTCTTTAGTGCTTTGATTACTATTTAACCCAAATCTATTGCTGAGTAATTGTCTATGTTAAATAATGATATTGCAGGACAACTATATCCCATATACTAGGAGGGTTTTGTGTGCTTTGTATGAAAAAGAAGATCGTAGCCGGTATTTTAACACTTGTAATGGCAGTTGGAATGTCCTCATCAGCTTATGCAGAAATTAAGCGGGTTAACGAAATTGAACCGAATGACAGTTTCACAAAAGCTACAAACTTTAGTTTTGTAGATTACGTTATTCTTGATGGTCAGATGTCTAGTGAATCTGATTTCGATTATTTTAGGTTTCAAGCTCCCAATACCGGAACCTTTACAATCGATTGTGGCATATTGCAAGATGTTCCTGCTGGGGAATTGGAGGTTGTACTCTATTCCAAGACGGGAGCGGTCTTGAAAAGCAAAAAATTGAATTCTCGAAACGAGCTGAGATTTGACTATCAATTAACTAAAGATCAGGTTTATTATATCGGCGTAGAGACTATGCATGATACTTCCTTCGATTATACTATTGATTTCTTTGAAGCTAACTGAAGATAAAATACTCTTTGCAATTCAACTAATTTATTGTTCAATTTGCCTTTGTGCCTCGCTTATAGATCGGATATCGTAGGGATAGAGCCCCTTCACATTTTTGACTACCAAATTCCTTATGCGCTACACAAACTCCGTATCTTGCCCAACTAGTTTTGTCAAATTACCTATCAGAAAGCGCACTATAATTAGGGCTGCCATCGATGAGAGGGTGCGAAGAGAACCTAAATCCGGAAAATAATAGTTCATTAGACTCACTAGATGTGGTGTGTCAAAGGGTTCATTTATCAAAAAGTCATGAGACCACCAAATTAAGTTATTAAAATTTCAATACAAAATCATACATTTGGGCTGTATTTAACACAAAAATTAAGTAGGAGGGAAAACAATGAAAAAAACTATTGTCACAATGGCATCTGCTTTAATTTTATTTGCATCAGCGTCATATATTACAGCGCAGCCAATTGATGCTCAGCAAAAACAAAGTACTAACATTACAGTTCTATCAACAAAGAAATGGAAAAGTGTCTCAAAAAAGTATACGTGTAAAGGTAACGACCCTTGCGTTACTGGCATAGGTTACCATGAGTATGAAGAAACTGATTCACAAGGAAACTATTGGTCAGGTAGATTGGAACAGAACCGTGATAAAACAAAAACAAAAGAAATAAAAGGTGGTCGAGAAATTACTGTGTATTATGAAGGATACATTTATAAAAGGGGCAGTGAACACTAAAAATAACTAATTAAATAACTAATTTAAAATTGATACTACAGACGGTGTGGGACCATTCAAAGACAAGAGAAGACCAATCAGAATAGAACGGAGGCGGAGCAGGTGATCAAAAAAAGCTAAGTTGTCTAAGAATTGAGATAAATAGAATCCATTATAATATATTGAAAAATATGTTTATTAATGTTTAGACAATCCGTCACTTATGTTGTAGTCTTGCTTAAGACACAACATAAGTGAAGGCTAACTAGAATGAATAAATTTAAGTTTAGTACTATCTTTTTCGTTCTAACCATTTTTTTAGCTGCATTACCGACAAATTCTGTTTCTGCAACTGATGGTATGAATTGGGTCAAAAAAAGTGATTTGCCAGAGCCGAGAGCTGGTGCAGCCGTAGCAACAACGGAAGGGAAAATATACGTGTTTGGTGGTTCATCTGATGGTAAGGCAGCCTATGGAGGAATAAAACGAAACAATACGTATGTTTATGATACTGCGCCGGATAATTGGTTAGAAAAGAAAGCCATGCCGTCAATAAGGGCTGGTGCAACAGCCTCTGTATTTAAGGGAAAGATTTATGTATTCGGTGGGTATTATGATCTAAATGGTAAAGTGGAAAGAACGAATAAAGTTGAGGTTTATGATCCTAAATTAGACTCGTGGAGTCAAGCGGCAGATATGCCTACACCAAGATCATGGGCGTCTTCCATTGTCATTGGTGACAAAATATATGTGATCGGAGGCGGAGATAACACAAATGCGTTATCTGTAACTGAATCCTTCGATCCAATTACAAATACTTGGAGCAAAAAAGCGAGCATGCCTATTACAAGTAATGGAATAATAGCTGCTGAAGTAGGCGGGAAAATATACGCATTTGGTGGTTGGGATTTTACTGATTCTACTAGTGTAATCTTAAAATATGATCCTGTCCAAGATGTGTGGACTCAAAGTAAGCATAGTTCAGTTGCTCGAAATGCTATGAGCATTGCAGTAGTCGAGGGGAAGATATACGTTTTAGGTGGGTCAACAAATGGTTCTTCCGGTGCGGTAGATAAAATCGAGGTGTACGATCCCCAATCCAATACACTTACTAACTTTGATAAATTAACATTCCCTAGAACTCAGGCTGTTTCTGCTGTTGTTAACAATAATTTGTATATCATCGGGGGAACAACTAGTGAAAAGATAATTACTACTGTAGAGATGTATACATTTGAAAATAAAGAAGTTCCCAAACCTGAAGTGCCAGAGCAACCACAAGGAGAACGGGCAATTTTAGTTGTCACAATGAATACGGGTCTCGAAAAAGAGTTTGACCTTAGCATGCAAGAAGTCAATGCATTCATCACCTGGTATGAAAACAAACAAGCTGGATCAGGAACCGCTTCCTATGCAATAAACAAGCACAACAATAACAAAGGGCCATTCAGCAGTCGTAAAGATTATGTTATTTTCGATAAAATTCTAACCTTTGAAGTAAGCGAATATTCAACTAAATAGCGTTATGACCGCTCCTGTTTGGGGCGGTTTTTTAATTTTATATGAAATAGAGCCTGTTTATCCAAGTGGCTTGTGGTCCATTGCGCATAAAATGCACAATGAGCCACTGATTTAAGGTTTGGCTCATTGTGCGTACGGTCTATGAAGATTTGATTTACGCTAATGGCTGCTCTGCACGGGGTTACACGAGCGGACCATCTGCAAATCTAAAGAGGATAAAGTGCCCTCCACTAGAATTATCTACTGCTCCATTAGAATTAATACCCGCTTGCAAGGTAACTGCATTTTGTGAATTGTTTACAATTGCGATCGTTGCACCAGCGGCATAGTTATTGACACGAATTACCGATATTTGGCCTACTGTATCCGCATTGGCTGATGGAGCTGCAATTATAGTGCCATTTAATAAGACAGCAAATTCACTTCTGGCTGGTGTTCCTGGTGCATAGTTTAATACACATTCTAAGAAATAAAGCCCTGGGTAAACAATAGTGAACGTGCCTGCGCCATTATAAGTTATTCCATTAGTACCAACAGGTGGTTGGAATTGGACTAAACCACCTACAGCAATCGTTTGAGGTGAAATGTTTGGGTTGGCAAATGGTTGCAAAATAGGCCCTGTCGGTCCAGTAGGTCCAGTAATTCCAATACCAGTTGCTCCTGTAGCCCCTGTTGCACCGCCAGAAGGACCAGTAGGTCCTGTTGCACCGGTAGCTCCAGGGGGGCCGCCCGAAGGACCAGTAGGTCCTGTGTCCCCAGAAGGACCAGTAGGTCCAGTAATTCCAATGCCAGTTGCTCCTGTGGCACCGGTTGCACCCGCAGGACCAGAAGGCCCGTCAGCTCCAACTGCTCCAGTCGGACCTGTAGGACCAATAGGTCCGCCAGAAGGACCAGTAGGGCCTGTGACACCGGTAGCACCTGTAAGAGAAGGTGCGTTTAATATGTTTTCCAGCTTAAATTGCAGCAGCATTTCTTTTTTTACGATATCTTGCAGTGTACTTTTGACGCTTGCATCTATAGCTAGAAGATCACTTATCGTTGCTGGGACGGATAGCCCTGGTAAGGTTCCGACAGCATACTGAATTTTTTCGGCTTCAGCGTTAATGATATGACCTAATCCAAGTTCTTCAATTGCAATTGACGATAAAAGTAGGTTTAATGCATCATCTCTAGTAAGAGTAATGCTAGGTGTGATGTTAGGTAGGTTTGCTTGAGACATTTCTCGGCACCTCCAAATCTAGTAATAATTTAATATATGATTTATTTTGCAGAAGGTTCTAGGTAGAGTAAGATTTGATTCATCTGCTAGCTTACGTCCTGACGTCATTGGGATGAGCGTACTGTTAATGACCGTTGAACTCCAATTCTAAAATTTTCCTTAACAATACGAAATTAACCACGACATTTCTATTAATAAGGGGTAAGTACTAATGTAAGACAACTCACTTAACTCCATAGGAAAGGAAGTGGTATTTTGCGAACAAATCGTAAACTCAAAGCAGACTTTATTGTGTTAGGTGGAGGTCTCGGCGGTTGTATGGCTGCTTTAGCAGCGGCGAAGTCAGGCTTGACTGTCATTATGACGGAGGAAACGGACTGGATTGGCGGGCAGCTCACAGCCCAGGCTGTTCCACCAGACGAACATCGTTGGATTGAGCAATTCGGGTGTACGCGAAGTTATGCTGAATTTCGTCGTCGAGTGCGGGACTATTATAAGTCGAATTATCCACTGGTCGATGCAGCTATGAAAAATGAGTTTCTTAACCCTGGTAATGGTTGGGTCAGCCGCTTGTGCCATGAACCTAAAGTAGCGCTACAAGTGTTAATAGATATGCTTGCAGCCTACACGAACAGCGGTCGTATCCACATTTTATATCAACATCGAATTGTATCATCCGATATGGAAGGCGACCGTTGCGTCAGTGTAAAAGTGATCAATGAAGATGACGAGTTAGTTACATTGCAAGGCCATTATTTTGCGGATGCTACAGAGTGTGGGGATGTGCTGCCGCTTGCTGGAGTAGAGCATGTTATGGGCGCTGAAGCGAGATCAGATACAAATGAACCTCACGCAGCTGACAACGCGGATCCGTTAGATATGCAATCGATCACGCATGTATTTGCGCTGGAGTATGAAGACGGTGGAGATCATACGATTGATCGTCCAGCCCAATACGATTATTGGAGACAATACGTCCCTCAAAATTATGAGCAATTGCCACTACTAGGCTGGTTTGTACCAGAAATTAGCAAAAACGGCACGATCAAAGAGTATGGGTTATTTCGCGGTAAACGCGGAGAATGGTGGGAATCGTTGTTTAATTACCGCCGGATAATCGATAAGTCTCTATTTCAGAACGAACTTTACAAGAGCGATATCTCACTTATTAACTGGCCACAAAATGACTACCATCTTGGTGCTATTTACGGCGTATCGAGTCATGAGAGACGAAAGCATTTAAGAGGTGCACGTCAGCTCAGCCTCTGCTTGCTGTACTGGCTGCAAACAGAAGCGCCGCGACTTGACGGTGGCAAAGGATATCCAGGCCTTCGTTTGCGAAAGGATGCGCTTGGCACTGATGACGGCTTTGCCAAAGCACCTTACATTCGGGAATCCAGACGTATACAGTCGTTATACCGGATTACCGAGCACGATGTCAGTAAGGAAATACGTGGTGATCAAGGCATTCGGACGTATGAAGACAGTGTAGGCGTAGGCAGTTACTATTTAGATCTGCATATGACTACGGTGTCGTTTCGGAGCTTGTATGTGCCCACATATCCATACGAGATTCCACTGGGCGCATTGCTGCCGATACGTGTCAAAAATATTTTGCCTGCTTGTAAAAATATCGGTACGACTCAAATTTCAAATGGATGTTACCGCCTTCATCCAACAGAGTGGAACATTGGTGAATCGGTAGGTTATTTGGTTGCCTATGCGCTTGAAAATCAACTTGATCCACATGATGTCAGGGAAGATCCAGTCCATTTGCAAGCTTATCAACATCTGCTAGAGCAGCGAGGCGTGCAGCTTCACTGGCCAGAGGACATACAGCTACCGTAAGAAACCGCTATTAGTGGGGATCAGCATGCTGCTTGTTCATGAATTGCCAATATCAAAGATAGTATAATCGTACTCAAGCGTCTCCATATCCATTGCATGTAGTGGGTGTGGAGATGCTTTTTGTCGCTTTAAGAGAAAACAGATGCATAGCCTGCTTGGACAAATGTATGACAATTACTGTGACAAACCTTTACACCAACGTTTAGCGTTCGACTGACATCGTTAGACAGCTTATGCAAAGCAAAAGCCGTACACTATTAATCAGGATAGTTATAAAAGAATAGTAGCAGCGATGAAGTATATTGGATAATGTAACTACCTTTAAAAGGAGGTTTCTTACATGTCACATGGACTGACCTTGTTTTTGATTATGCTAGCAGCAGGTATTATGGGTGGAGGAGTTAATTATTTAATTGTAGGGAAGTATGAAACGGTGTATTACAAAGATAGGATGCTCTATAAGGCGGTCTTTGTTGGCATCGCGGCCTCGTTCCTCGTTCCACTATTTTTAAATACGATATCTAGCAATCTTCTTCTCGAAAGCAAACAAGACGGCACCCAGTTATTTGTATTTGCAGGCTTCTGTCTTATTGCCTCCATTTCCTCCAATCGATTTATTAAGTCCGTTTCGGATAAATTTATGCAACAATTACATGACGTTCAGCATCAGGTGGACCATGTAAAGCAAGACGTCGAAGCTTTGACAGAAAAAAACACGGAAGCGGAAGACTCCGTTGTTTCTGCTGATCCTTATGAAATTCGAATGCTGCATCGCGGCACGTTATCAGATGCAATTCAGCTTGAGCAATCTCCCGTATTACACGCGGACCCAAGCTTAAAAGTTCTTCAGGCGCTTCAGGAGGGGGATTATGTGTTCCGTACAGTGACCGGTATTTGTAAAGAGACTGAATTAGAGGAAAGCTGTATCCTTCGTATTTTGCAAGAGCAAATACAACTGGGAAACGTAGTTCGCACAGAGCGGGAAGCCGGTATCCGATATCACATTACACCCGCCGGTCGCAAATATACAGCCCATCATGATCAGTTGAGGATGGATGGGTTATCGCAAAAAGAAGAGCAGATTTCTTAAAGCTTCATATTATGCCATATCAGCATAACGTAGCAGGTAGTACACCTTTCATTTCAATTTTGAAAAGTAAAGTGGTGAAAAGGATGAATTATCGGTACGGACTTCATCAGAGACAAACGTTACAGATGACATCGCAGATGCAGCAATCGCTAAATGTTCTTCAAATGTCCTCATTGGAACTGTGGGAGTATGTACAGGAACAAGTAGAGACCAACCCACTGCTAGAACTGAATGTCGAAGGTCATCCGATGCATACAACAGATGAATGGGACTTTAGTTATACGCGTACAAGGGCGAAGGACAGCAGAAGTGAGAATACGCACACGCCGTGGTATGACCTGGAACGTGAAATGACTTTAGAGCATTATTTGTCTCATCAAATGAATATGATAGCTCACT
Organism: Paenibacillus taiwanensis DSM 18679; assembly: GCF_000425125.1. Classification (GTDB taxonomy): domain Bacteria; phylum Bacillota; class Bacilli; order Paenibacillales; family Paenibacillaceae; genus Paenibacillus_B; species Paenibacillus_B taiwanensis. The sequence continues at coordinate 422,359 of NZ_KE384308.1, read as the reverse complement.
TGTCCGACAACCTTCGTGCCATTATGAAATATATAGCCGGCAATCTTAGTCCGCAAGGATATTTGCAGTTGTCATTAAGCTGGATTGCTGATCAGCTAAAGGTTAAGCTTGAAGAAGTGGAGCAAGCGCTGCTACTTATCCATACACTTGAACCTTCCGGAGTAGGAGCTCGTACGCTGCAAGAGTGCTTACTAATTCAAGCAAATACGATACCGGATCTTCATCCGTTAGTCATTAAACTTATTAAGGATCATCTACCCGACATTGCTGCACAAAAAATAACGGCCCTTGCACGACAATTAAGGACATCCACACCAGAAATAATGAAAGCGATCTCAATCATTAAAAGTTTTAATCCTAAACCTGGAAATTTATTTTTCCATACTGCCGTCCCTGTTGTTAGACCTGATATGTCCATTCAACAAGTAGGCAGTCGTTATATTGTCGTTATGCACGATTGGGCAGCCCCGATGCTTAGTCTCCAACCTGCATATGCAGCAGCAGGCGTACAGAAGGGACTGTACTTGCAGGGGGAACATGAATATATTCGTCATCAACGAGCTAGTGCCCTATGGCTGCTAAGAAGTATTAAGCAGCGCAAGCAGACGCTGCTGCGAGTAGCGCAGAGCATCGTTGAGGAACAGCTTTTATTTTTTAAGGAGGGACCAGCGGGCTTAAAGCCGATGAATTTGGCTCACATCGCCGATAGGTTAACTATGCATGAGTCGACTGTGAGCAGATCAATTGCTGGGAAGTATGCCGCGACATCTTGGGGTACATTTGAATTAAACTACTTCTTCCCAGCGGGTCTTTATCAAGAGAACGGGGAATTGGCTTCTGCTGCGCATATTCAAGTAAAAATAAAGGCGATTATTACTAATGAATCGCAAAGTTCGCCCGTGTCTGATCAACAGATCGCAGCATGTCTCCAGAAACAAGGCATCCGTATTTCTCGGAGAACGGTTGCTAAATATCGTGAAGCGCTCGGTCTGGCATCGTCGTTTGAGCGGAAACGACGATAGCCAGTTTTTTATGGCGTCAACGATTTAGTCCATACGTTCATATCCTCGAACTTATTGTATATATTACAATTTTTAGTCATTCTACCTCCGTATTCATAACCAAGCTGTTTAAATACAGCATTCATGCCCGGTGATAAGGCCCTTGCAAGGGAATAGGCACAGGTAATGTCACGCCGCAAAAGATCTTGCTCTAGTTGTTGCAGCAACACCCTCATCAATCCCTTATTACGACAGGTTGGCAGCGTTGCACAATCCGTCATTTCGGCATTGTGGTAGGCGGCATTCATTTCGGCAGAAGCAGCGCTGACCAATTGCCCTTCAAACTCAGCTAAATGGAAGATCGTTCCTTCCTGGATGCTGTGCTCCACATATTGAGCATCATGCATCGGCGTAGGGTAAGTCGCAAAAACTTGCCGATACAACGCAGCAAGCGCTGGTGCATCTTGACAAGTTGCTGGGCGCAGCAAAAATCCAGCAGAATGCTTATTTAATTCTGATTTTAAAGGAAGTGCCAAAACCTTAGCTAACAACTGATCCTCGTACACCCAATAGTCACTCGTTCTACGTTCCAAATCAGTATAAAAGACCATATTAAAAGCTTCTTGACCTTGGAAATAACCATGGATAACAGCTTCGAGCATATAACCTTGAGCAAGGAAGCAGCCCCAATCATAATGTCGCGCCTTGATCCATACTTTCGTGAAATAGTGGAGCTGCATAAGCTCCTGAACACGCTCGAACACAGCGTTCGGGTTGCCTCGATAATCATCTACCCGCAGCCTTTTATTGTAATAATCAAGGCACATGTGCAGGCTGTAATCACGTCCATTTTCAACCAGATTGGTGTAGTACGTTTCATTGTTAGACATACGCCGCCCTCCTTTATTGGCCAAAGTTCTGATGACTCTACCGATAGGTATATCGTTTATAAGCAAATAGCATGCCAACGAGATGTTTTCTTTCATCTTTATGCAGTTGGCACGGAGTTTGCGTGTATCTATTTGACGCGGCATGCTGCGCTGGAGGACAGAATAAGATGGAGGAGGGGGTGGCAGCGATGGATCGGGAATATTTGATCAAGCCTATGCTGGACCGAAAATATTCAGCAATTCAATATGGGCGTGGCGTGTATTTATACGATGCCGCCGGCAACAAATATTTAGACGGGTGTTCCGGCGCGGTAACGGCTAGTCTTGGGCATGGCGTGCAAGAGATTGGCGAGGCGATGGCGGAGCAGGCACAAAAAGTGTCATTTGTTTATCGTTCCCAGTTTACAAGTGAGCCTGCGGAACGGTTGGCCCAAGCCCTTAGCGAACTGGCGCCAGGAGGTGAATATTGGTCTTTTTTCGTAAGCAGTGGCTCGGAAGCGACAGAGACGGCGATGAAAATTGCTATCCAGCATTGGCAAGAAAAGGGTCGTCCAAATAAATACAAAATTTTGTCCCGACAAATGAGTTATCACGGCATTACGCTAGGTGCTTTATCGATGTCGGGGCATGTGTTAAGGAGAAAGCGATTTACTCCATTGTTGGAAGATTTCCCTGTTGTAGCGGCGCCTTATTGCTATCGTTGTCCTTTCCAACAGACCTATCCTTCATGTGGGATCAAATGTGCAAGTGATCTGGAAGTAGCCATTCGCCGAATCGGCGCTGACCAGATAGCGGCATTTATCGCAGAGCCAATTGTAGGTGCCGCGGGTGGTGCTGTAGTACCTCCGCCGCGTTATTATAACGAAATCAAAGCGATATGTGACCGTTATGAGGTGCTGTTTATCGCAGATGAGGTGATGACGGGAATTGCACGGACAGGCAAAATGTTTTGCATAGAGCATTGGGGAGTAGAACCTGATTTGATTGCACTTGGCAAAGGGATGAGTGCAGGCTACACACCGATGGCAGCTACCTTAGTTAGCGACCGGGTAATGGCGCCGATTGTTGCCGGATCAAAAAGTATTATGGCAGGTCATACGTATAGTGCCAATCCACAGTCTGCAGCTATTTCTTTAGCTGTGCTGCAATACATTGACAAACATAAGCTAGTGAACGCTGCCGTTAATAAAGGACGATATTTAAGAGATAAGTTAGATCGTATTGCCCAAAAATTCACAATAATCGGTGATGTACGCGGCAGCGGGATGCTGCTTGGACTTGAATTGATAGCCGACCAAGCGACAAAAGCAAGCTTTGCTGTGGAGCGGCAAGTGACGTCACGAATGATTGAACTTGCGTTTCGTAACGGACTGCTTATATATCCTGCCGGAGGTGGGCTGGATGGAACGGGAGACGCCATTATTATTGCTCCGCCATTGGTCATTACGAAAGAAGAGATTGACGAGCTAGCCGAAAAGATGGAGCAAACGTTATTCGAAATGCAAGAAGAATTACGGGCGGTGGTTTAATTTGAGTGGCCTAAATAAGGTAGGAACTTTGGTAGCGGCACTGTCTCACATCCAAGATGGAAGCACGTTAATGTATGGAGGCTTCGGAGGTGTAGGTACACCGCCTACGATTGTGAAGGGCATTTTGGAAAAAGGGATTCGGGATCTCATCCTCATCGGAAATGACACTGGATTTCCAGATATAGGTATCGGAAAGCTCGTAACGGCAGGTCGAGCCAAAAAAGTGATCGCTTCACACATTGGTTCTAATCCGAATGCTGGTTTCATGATGACAGCAGGTACGTTGGAAGTCGAATTTTATCCACAAGGAACATTGGCTGAAAAGATACGTGCAGGCGGAGTTGGACTAGGCGGCATTTTAGTGGATGTAGGGTTAGGAACGATAGTGGCGGAAGGTAAACGTCAATATACATTGGCGGGTGCCTCATACATTGTGGAGCCAGCGCTAACCGCTGATATTGCGATAGTACACGCCAAACGAGCGGATCATTTGGGCAATCTCGTCTATGACAAGAGTGGTCGTAATTTTAATCCGTTAGTTGCGATGGCTGGCATATTTACAATTGCCGAAGCAGATGAAATCGTGGCACCCGGGGAGCTTGATCCGGAGCTCATTGTGACACCCGGTATATTTGTAGATATGGTTATACAAAGCGAAGGGGTGCCGTGGAAATGGGTATGGGAGAAGACGTCCGCTGCCGAATAGCGAGAAGGGCTGCACAAGAAGTAAGTGACGGTATGGTTGTTAATTTGGGAATTGGTATCCCAACGCTTGTTCCCGATTATATAAAAGCGGATGTGCACGTCCTTATTCATGCCGAGAACGGTATTCTCGGCTCAGGGCCGACACCTGCTCCGGGCAAAGAAGACCCTTATTTGTGTAATGCGGGAGGTTATCCGATCAGTCTTGCCAAAGGCGGCGCCTATTGTGACAGCGCGACGGCTTTTGCCATGATCCGTACAGGCAGGATCGACATGACGATTCTTGGTGCATTAGAAGTAAGTGAACGCGGCGATTTGGCAAACTGGATCGTACCAGGGCGAAGGGTTCCAGGTATTGGAGGGGCGATGGAACTGGCACAAAAGGCAAGGCAAGTGGTTGTGTTGATGAACCATCTGAATCATGCGGGCGAATCAAAGCTGAAGTCACAATGTACGCTGCCGCTCACCGCTCCAGCCTGTGTAAATCTCATTATTACGGATATGGCTGTTTTTCGAGTTGGGGCTGAAGGGCTCATTCTCTGTGAGATCATGGCGCCGTACACAGCGGAGCAAGTCATTCATCACACAGATGCGCGTGTAAGTCTGGCGGAACAGATGATCACGATTCCTTAGCTGTACAAGGCCGCAATGCACGAACGAGCTAGTACAGACCCATTTTTATTGCATGGCAAGGGAGGAGAACGGCACAAATGTCCATTTCGAACGTGAGGCAGCTTATTCACAATTGGCTGCTGGCTCATCGTGATGCAGGCACATGCCTGCTACAGCAGTTAGTTCGCTGTCCAAGCAAAGCGGGCGCAGAAGCAGCAGCGCAGCAGCTCATTGCGACGCATCTCCAGAGTCTGCAACTGGAAGTTGAAATCTGGGAGCCAGATGGCACTCAGTTGGCGGAGCACGAATACTTTTATTCCCCTCGCCAATCGTTCACGGGGAGTCCGAACATCGTTGCCAAAATGAAGGGAACTGGAAATGGGCGTTCTATTTTGTTAAATGGGCATATCGATGTCGTACCAGAAGGGAATGTGGACGATTGGCGGCACGATCCCTTCGGCGGGATCAAAGAAGAAGGCAAGCTATATGGAAGGGGAGCTTCCGATATGAAGGGGGGGACCGTTTCTTTATTGCTTGCCTTACAGGCTATCAAGGAGCTTGGCATAAGTTTGCAGGGTGACGTTATTTTTCAAAGTGTCATTGAGGAAGAGAGCGGCGGAGCGGGAACACTTGCAGCGATAGTAAAGGGATACAAAGCGGATGCTGCTTTAATACCAGAACCGACTAATTTACGTATTTTTACTAAACAACAAGGTTCGATGTGGTTCCGAATTACGGTGACAGGAAGAGCGGCGCATGGGGGCACAAGATATGAAGGTGTTAGTGCGATTGAAAAAAGTATGCTAGTTGTGCAAGGGCTTCAAGGGCTGGAACACCATAGAAATAGCCGAATTACAGATCCGTTGTACGCAGATAACCCCATTCCGGTTCCGATTAATGTAGGTATCATTCAGGGGGGGAATTGGCCTTCATCTGTACCGGATACGGTTGTGCTGGAAGGGCGAATGGGGGTTGCGCCATATGAATCCCTGGATGATGCTAAACGAGAAATGGTGGAGTGGATAGGTGAAATGGCAAAGCATGATGCCTGGTTGTTAGAGCATCCTCCGAAAGTGGAATGGTTCGGCGCACGCTGGATACCAGGAGATGTTGATCCAGATCACGAGTTTGCACGTGTTCTAAGGAACGAGTATTATGCGACGGTTGGACATGAGCCTAAAGTGGAAGCGTCTCCGTGGGGAACGGATGGCGGATTGCTGACGAAGCTTGCCGATACACCTTGTATTGTTTTTGGTCCTGGTGTTACCGAGGCAGCGCATTATCCAAATGAATACATCGTGCTGGATGACGTATTTACGGCGGCTGAAGTGGTCGCTATGACGCTGATCCAATGGTGTGGAATGGAGGTAATTCAAGATGAAACCGACACGCACGACACATATCAGCCTCAAGACTGAACTTCCAGGTCCGCTTGCCCAGAAGCTGCTGCTACGAAGGCAAGAGCACGTTCCTCAAGGGCCCTTTAACACGGTGCCAACGTTTGCTGCATCGGGCAAAGGGGCGCTGTTAACTGATGTGGATGGCAACACGTTTATTGATTTGGCAGGTGCAATCGGAACGCTAAATGCAGGACACTGTCCGCCGCAAGTGGTTGCCGCTCTTAAGGATCAACTGGATAAATATATACATCCCTGTTTCCATGTCACGATGTATGAGCCTTATATTGCACTAGCGGAAGCCTTAAATCGAATTACACCCGGTGACCATCCTAAGAAATCTTTCTTTTTGACGAGTGGGGCTGAGGCGGTTGAAAACGCAATCAAAATTGCACGCAAATATACGGGCCGTCGCGGAATTGTTTCTTTTGAACGAGGATTTCATGGCAGAACCTATATGGCGATGTCACTAACTAGCAAAGTAAAACCTTATAAAAACGGATTTGGCCCATTTGTTCCTGAGGTATATAAGCTGCCTTATCCATACTATTATCGTGCTCCCGAAGGCATGACAGCTAATGAGTGGGATGATGCGCTGCTAGCTAGATATGAGGATTTCTTTTTGGCGGAGGTACCAGGCGAAGACATAGCCGCTATCATTATGGAGCCTGTACAAGGGGAGGGGGGATTTATAATTCCTTCTGCTCGGTTTGTGCAAGGCGTGAAGGCAATTTGTGAGCGTTATGGCATTTTATTTATTGCCGATGAGGTACAAACAGGGTTTGGTCGTACGGGTAGACGGTTTGGCATTGAGCATTACGATGTTGTTCCTGATCTTATGACGATGTCCAAGTCGATTGCTGCGGGGCTTCCACTTAGTGCAGTAACAGGTAGAGCATCGATAATGGATGCGCCTGGCATCGGTGAAATTGGAGGCACGTACGGCGGCAGTCCGCTTGGATGCGTAGCGGCACTTAAAGTGATTGAATTGATGGAAACGGAGGATTGGTGTGCTCAAGCCGTACGTATAGGCAGCTTGTTTGAAGATCGATTTAGGAAGCTCCAGCAGGAGTTTCCATCCATTGGTGATGTAAGGTCTCTTGGCGCTATGAGTGCGCTTGAGATCGTTTCCGACCCGCACAGTAAACGGCCCGATAAAGCCTTAACTCAGCGCATTATCCAGCTCGCCCATCAGCGGGGGGTATTAATTATGAGCGCTGGCTTGCATGGGAACGTCATCCGCTTATTAAGTCCACTTGTTATAACGATTGAACAGATGGAAGAAGCGCTTGACGTTGTTGAAGCATCGATCCGAACGTGCATCCAGACACATAATGGCGCATAATGGAGGAAGGAGGGATCGAGATGAGAAAGCATTTGTATATAAAGGGAAGCTGGGTAGAGGCAGCGGAATATCGACCCTTGCATGCTCCTTACGATGGTTTCAAGATTGCTGAAGTCGCTTATGCAAACGAAGCAGAGGTGAAGCAAGCGATTGCTGCGGCAGCGCATGCTTCACCAACAATGGCACGTATGCCAGCGCATGAACGCGCTTCTATATTAGGGAAGGTAGCGGCTTTGCTAAGCGAGCGGGCAGACGAATGTGCCCATCTTATTGCGCTGGAAGCTGCTAAGCCGCTAAAAGCTGCACGTGCGGAAGTCGAGCGCACGGTGATGACCTATCAATTAGCGGCAGAGGAAACACGGCGAATTCATGGGGAAACGATCCCGCTGGACGCTGCACCAGGTGGAGAGGGGCGTATCGCGTATACGATACGCCAGCCGTTAGGCATCGTTGCTGCGATTACGCCGTTTAACTTCCCGATGAATTTGGTTGCACATAAAGTAGGACCTGCGCTTGCGGCGGGGAACACGGTGGTACTGAAACCAGCTGGGCAAACACCACTGAGTGCCTTGTTAATAGCCGAACTATTTGAGGAAGCGGGGCTGCCTGCCGGAGCGTTAAACGTAGTGACGGGAAGTGGGAGCCTTATTGGCGATATTCTTGTTCAGGATGAACGGGTCAAAGCAGTGTCATTCACGGGCAGCCCTGAGGTTGGAATTGGAATTCGCAGTAAGGCAGGTTTGAAAAAAGTTACGCTTGAGCTTGGTTCTAATGCGGCTTTAATTGTGGATCAGGGGGTTCAGCTAGATAAAATGATTAGCAGAGCGGTCACTGGCGCATTTTCCAACTCGGGTCAAGTATGTATTTCCTTGCAGCGAATTTATGTGCATGAACAGCTGTACAATACTTTTGTTGAGAAATTTGTGGCGTGTACGGAGATGCTGCATGTTGGCGATCCTCTTGATCCGCACACGGATGTATCCGCCTTAATTGCTCGAAAAGATGTTGAACGGTCACTCGCATGGATAGCGGAGGCGAAGCGATTAGGTGCGGAAGTGGCCACTGGCGGCGTTCACCAAGACAACGTGGTTCACCCCACGGTGTTATTACATGTTGACGCGAGTGCTCAAATTTCGTGCAGCGAAGCGTTTGCCCCTGTAGTTCTTATTAACCGCGTGTCTTCAATGGAAGAAGCGATTCAGGCAGTGAACGATTCTCGTTATGGATTACAGGCGGGTATTTACACCAATGACATTAGCACCGCATTAGCGGCAGCCGAACGACTTGAGGTCGGAGGCGTAATGATTAACGATATTCCTACGTTTCGTGTAGACCATATGCCCTATGGAGGGGTGAAGGACAGTGGAATCGGACGCGAAGGCGTGAAGTATGCAACCGAGCAATTTACGGAATTAAAGCTTATCTGTTTTAAAAAGGACTAAATATGTACGTATACTTATTAGACTAAAAGAGCAGGTGGACGCGAGGGAAGTCCCGCGTCCACCTGCTCTTTTTTGTAGTTGGAAATTTTGTGCTCCTGATTTTATTTATCATTAACCTTCGGAGAACTGCCATCCGTACGGTTGATCTCAGCATGACTACTGTTAGCCCGATTAGTCTCAGTATTTTTACTTTCAGTATCGTGATGCTCAAGAGCGCTTATAGGCTTTCCGTCTTGTTGTTTATTAGCCTCAACAGAGCGATATTTTGCATCCTTGCTGTCAATTAGTTTTTGCTTCATCTCGTCGCGCTTTTGACGTTTGTCCTTTAACGACATATGTTCAGGAGATTCCTGATAAGTTTGGCGTCGGCCGATGCGCCGCAAATTTTCCGGCACCAGATTAAATTTCTCATCCTTCATTAAAGCAATGATGCCAGTGCTCTCAGGGGCCTGACCAAGCTCGTAAATTTCGTTAAAATACTCGTCTGCACGTCCTGGTACGTACGATTTAGGCTCAGGATACCCTACGATAACGCCTTCATAATTTCGCAGAATGACTTTATCTTGGCTTTGCGAAAGCAAATAATTTGGCTGTAGTGCAATTTTGCCGCCACCTCCAGGGGCATCGACCACAAAAGTAGGCACCGCATATCCGCTCGTATGCCCGCGAAGTGCTTCAATAATTTCCAGCCCTTTAGAGACTGGGGCACGAAAATGTCCGATGCCTTCCGACAAATCGCATTGATAAATGTAATAAGGTCGCACACGTATTTTAACCAGGTCATGCATCAGTTTCTTCATAATTTGAGTGCTGTCGTTGATACCGGCCAAAATAACCGCTTGATTGCCAAGTGGAACACCAGCGTTAGCGAGCATCTCACAGGCAAGTTTTGCTTCGGCAGTAATCTCTAAGGGATGATTAAAATGCGTATTTACCCATATGGGATGATACTTCTTTAAAATGTTGCATAAATTTTCGGTAATTCGCTGCGGGAAGACGACGGGCGCCCGTGTTCCAATACGGATAATTTCAACGTGAGGGATCTCACGCAAATTTTTTAATATATATTCTAAAATTTGATCATTTATTAGCAGCCCGTCTCCACCGGACAACAGCACATCCCGTACTTCCGGTGTATTTCTAATATACGCAATGGCGTCGTCCATTTGTTTCTTAGGTACGCCCATACCCACTTGGCCAGAAAAGCGACGCCGCGTACAGTAACGGCAGTACATGGAACATTGATTGGTAACGAGGAACAGCACACGATCAGGGTAGCGATGAGTGAGACCTGGAGTAGGGGAATCCTCATCTTCGTACAGCGGGTCTTCCAGATCGTATCTTGTTTTCATGATTTCAGCCGAAACAGGTACCGATTGCAGCCGAATCGGGCAGCGCGGATCATCGGGATGCATTAGTGCTGCATAGTAGGGTGTAATATTTAAAGGAATGGTGCGAGTAGAAATACGAACACCTTCCTCTTCATCAGGTGTCAGATTGACAACCTGCTTCAGATCTTCCAATGAACGTATCGTATTTGTTAACTGCCATAACCAGTCATTCCATTTCTCCTCGGGTACATCTTTCCACAACTCGATTTGTTTCCAGTGCCGCTTGCTGCTAAGCGGAATTGCATGTATTTCATCTGGTGTGAGATCGTTCTGAAGTTCCATTAGTCCGCACCTCCGATAATGATGGTTCTTGTCTATATTGCTGCTCTATACAAGAAGCAAGAACGATGCCAAGTGGAAGGCAGACGCGTATTTTTTATAACAATTGTTATGAAATGTGATTGCTCCTCTCCTAATCTATTCTGGCCTGCGGCTAATCCCATAGCGGGTCAGCTTATATTGTAGTGCTTGCCGCTTGATGCCTAAAGCTTGGGCAGCTAGTGTAATATTATGCTGATGGCTGTCCATCGCGGCTTGAATCGCCTCACGCTCGTACTTTTCCAGCATAGCAGGCAAAGTAGCGCTGCGTGCGGGCAATTCCGCAACAGGTGTCATAAGTAAAGTCTGATGCTCGAGACGTTCGACAGCAGCATAATGCAAATAAGGCGGCAGGTGGGACACCTCAATCTGCTCATCGTGCAGCTCCATCATATTAAAGGCAGATTCAATAACATGCTTTAACTCTCTAATATTTCCTGGCCAAAGGTAGGCTTCCAATTGTTTTAGCGCGGCAGTGCTAATCGTTGACACTTTTAATCCGAATAGGGGATTAAACGCTTCGATATAATGCTGAACAAGCAGTTGAATATCTTCTTGTCGTTGACTTAATGAGGGCAGGTGGATATGAACGACGTGCAGGCGATAAAATAAATCGGATCGTAATATGCCTTTCTCCAGCGCTTCCTTCGGCTCCATATTCATAGCGGCGATAATACGGATATGAACTTGTTGTTCAGTCGTTCCCCCGATTCGTCGCACAATTCCATCTTGTAAGACGCGCAGCAGCTTGGCCTGGAGATACAGATCAAGGCTGTTCAACTCATCCAAAAATAACGTGCCGCCGTTTGCCTGCTCGAACAAACCTGGCCTGTCAATAGCACCCGTAAAGGCTCCACGGGTAGTTCCAAACATTAATCCCTCCATGAGTTCCCCGGGAACCGCCGCGCAATTTTGTGCAATAAAGGGCTTATCCCGACGAATCCCTGCATTGTGGATGCTTTGAGCAATCAGCTCTTTGCCTGTTCCTGTTGCACCACATATAAAGACGGAAGAATTGGTACGTGCTGCCTTTTTGGCAATATGAAGCGCTTCTAAAAATAAGGGGCTTTGTCCGATAAGATCACTAAAGTGATAACGGGCGGCTCCTGTGCGGCGTTGTTCGTGCTGTTGGGCTCTGTAAAGCTGATGCCGCAGATCGAGAATCTGGTCATGGAGCTGCACGATGCTCGTAATATCTTTGGCCACTTCCAGCGCACCAACGATATGATTATGTTTCACCAATGGAAAGGTGCTGTTTACGGTTGTAATTCTTTTGCCCGATACATTTACGTAGGTTTGGATGTGCTCGGCAATTTCTTTTCCTGTGCGAAGGACCTTAATTAACGTGCTTGTCTCATGCGTCAGAGAGGGATACAGGTCAAACACACTTTTTCCAATGACTTGCGTCCGGTTTAGACCGTCGATCTCGGCCATTTTGTCATTATAAAGGATGGTGATCCCTTCTTGATCCAGAAGATGAACCCCGACATCAATCCGATTAATAATCCATTCTAAATGTGTAGATTCCATGCTGCGTTCCAACATCCACTCACCTGCCTGTACAAAATAGCGATCATTCTATGAATATGCGGAAGCCGCGTCATTTACCCCTACCATTTCGCCTTAGAAAAAGAGTGACATCTCGATTGCTCGAATAGATGTCACTCCCTTATTTGTTATTTTAAATGTGTAGTGTCGGGTGTATCGTATACGTGGAATCGCGAGAACAAGCGCCATAACAATTCTCTACGGCTCGTTACGCCTGTTTTAATAAAAATGGACTTGAGGTGGTCCTGCACGGTATAGGCTGAAATGTGAAGGGATTCGGCCAATTGTTTCGTAGAGAGTCCCTTAACAACACAAGCGAGAATCTGCTTTTCGCGCTCAGATAATCCATAAGCTTCAGACAAATAGGGCAGCATGTCATTGGGAGAAGCAGCACTTATCCAAACGGCGAGCTGGGTTGTCTCTGCCGGACCGTTAAGGCGGCTAGCTTGAATGGTCACATAATGCCCGTCGGGAATACGTAAGCATACTTTAGCTAGTGAGGAATGTCCGGCACTTTCAGCACCTTTAGCGCTTGCAGCTGAATCTGCTAAAGCACGCGTACATACAGCTTGAATCGGCCGCGGAATAACGTGGCTTGTTACGTGTTCCCATTGTCTCAGCAGATGAAGCCAATACACCGCAGCATCGTTGTGCGAAATAATGTCAAGTTGATCGGAAAGTACTACAATACCTGGTCCTTCCTCTACCCAGACCTTGTCCTCAGCCGGCAAAGAAAGATGAATAGCTCGCAACTGATAGGCAATAATGGGGACCAGTTCAGATACAAAATCACGATCAAGTGCTGTGAACAAGGCGCTTCCTTGCTTGCGAAATAAGGTCAAGTATCCCCAGCATGCTTTATCATAAACTAACGCTGCTCGCAGCTCATCTTGAAAGCCCGCTGGCTGTAGCACGTGGCGATAGCGTGCACTGCGTTCCAGTTGTCCGTCAGTTGCACCGCTTAATGTAGCAACGGATATATCCGACTCTACTAATTGAGTATAGGTGTTAAAGTCCGCCTGCACATATTCATATTCAAATAGGCGCTGATGAATAGCCTCTACACCCTCTTCGGTCACCGCACCCGTAGATAGTAAAGTTTGTGGGTCTACCGCGGTAAAACAGGCGGCATCAAAAGGAATGATCTCACGGAGACGACTGATTAAAGCCGTTCTGAATGCATACGATGTAGCACCATCACCTGCCAGCCTCTTCACAAGATGTTTGAACGAATCTATCTTTACATTCATAGTGGTCTGCTCCTAATTTATCATTACCGTTAGTGTAATGGACCGAACCAGGAAAGTCACCTTCTTCACGGAAGGAACGTATAGGGACGGGGGAGTGAAGTAGATTAAATCTGCTATACTGAACATAAGCTCATAAAGCTGAGACAACGCTATTAATCGGAGGGTGATTACGATGAAAATGGGGATGATCGGAATTGGGGATATCGCCTCCAAAGCCTATTTACCTATATTGGCTACGAGGCAGGACATAGAATTGTCTATTACAAGTCGTAACCAAACGGCTGTTCATCAAGCAGCGCAGCAGTATCGGATCAAACAAGCCTACACTTCTGTCAGCGATTTGATTGCATCTGGTATTGAGGCAGCATTTGTACATACGGCAACGAAGTCTCATCCAGAAATAGTGAAGCAATTGGTCAGCGCAGGAGTTCATGTATTTGTGGACAAGCCGATTGCCTACACATTAAGTGAAGCGGAACAAGTTGTGTCGTATGCGAAGCAGCGCGATGTCAAGCTCATGGTCGGATTTAATCGTAGGTTTGCCCCTATGTATCGGGATGTAAAGCAGCACATAAAAGAACCGGAGACTATTTTTCTACAAAAAAACCGTACAGGCCCACTGTCTGATTTAAGAACAACTTTATTTGACGATTTTATTCATGTTGTAGATACGCTTGTTTATTTTGCAGGTGAACCAATCGAAGTGTCGGTTAAAGCGAAGCTAGAGCAACAAAAGGCTCATTATGTTGTTCTGAATTTACACAAGGGCAGCACGACGGCTATCGGGATGATGAACCGTAATACAGGTGTAACCGATGAGCGCTTGGAAATGACGGGGAATCAACGTAAGTTGGTTGTACACAATATGGTAAATACGATTTCTTTTGAGCATAATCAGGAGCATCATCATAAGTTTGAAGATTGGACGACAACACTGTATCGTCGTGGCTTTGTAGATATGATTGATCATTTTATAGAGCATGTGAAGCAGGGAACAGCATGTGAATCAAGTGGAGAAGCTGCACTAACAGCACATGAAATATGTGAGCGGATGACACAGGAGCTAGTTGCCCGCTTATAAGACTGCAAGGGTTTAAGTCATTTGAGGTTAATGGTAGTCACGTAAACAGAGGATGATTAGTATGAACAGTGAGGTATAATTTGACGAAGAAATGACTCGTCTGCTACAATGTCCCCATCAAATAGGAATAGGATGAGGGCGATGGTTCGTCGTTTAAAACGGTTCAAAAATGTTGCTACTGCATTAAGCTTCTAAGTAAACAAATGCGTGATATTACTTAGAAGCGAGGAGTAAGCATGAAACAACATCAATTTAACCACTGGTCTGAAATTAAGTATCTGAAGGATATTGTTACCAACCCAATGATTGAAGTAGGGGAGTACTCTTACTATTCTGGTTATTACGATAATCATGATTTTGAAGACGGGTGCGTTAGATACCTTTGGGGAGATGAAACATCAAGTAAGTTATTTAACCCGATCGAAGACTATGGTTGGCATATGGATAAATTGATTATTGGAAATTACGTATGTATTGCAAGTGGTGTCATTATTTTAATGGGTGGAAACCACAATCATCATCCTGAATGGATTACCGTGTATCCGTTTGTGGAGCAGCTTGAAACCTCTTACGAGCCCAAAGGGGATACAATTATCGAAAGTGATGCCTGGATTGGCATGAATGCAATGATAATGCCTGGAGTGACAATTGGTGAAGGTGCCATTGTTGCCGCAGGATCGGTTGTTGTCAAAGATGTCCCGCCATATACGATAGTAGGAGGCAACCCTGCTAAAGAGCTAAAGAAACGCTTTACAGATAATGAAATCGCAAAGTTACAGGAAATGCGTTGGTTCGATTGGGAACGTGAAATAATTGAACGAGCCAGTCCCATCTTATCAAGTCATTCTATTAATCAATTATATGACTTTTACCAAAGTGAAATAAAATATAATGATGATCTCCTTTAATAAGGATGAGAATGTACAGAACGTGAATGATGGATTACTCTAATCACAAATTAAACTAACGGGCACAATAGTGCTATACAATCGATTAAACCTCCCATTTGATGAGAACCTAGTGTTAATAGGTCTCTAAATGGGAGGTTTTATTATTTTAGGTGAACCCTGTACCTACAATTCCTGCAATGGCCCTGACTCCCGGCGGCGCCGACTCATGAGTACCAAAGAGAATGCCATTACCGTAAGGATAATCCCAAGCAATTGAAATCCCTCGAAGTTGAACTTATCTCCCATGACGATACCTGTCAATAATGAAGAGAAAATGGTTCCAAGGTATCTTGATGTATTAAATAATCCGGATGCTACACCGATTATTTCTTTTGGACAACTTTGGAACAAGACAGCTTGCATACCTACATTGTTTAACCCGTTGCTAATACCGAATGCAGCCAAAGCCAAACATACACTGATAACTGGTGAGGTTTGACTTAATATTACGAGCCACAACGATCCAAATGTCAACAGAATGCCAGACACTAGCAATGCTGGTCGAGGTCCTGATTTATCGATCCAACGTCCTGCTATTGGAGAAGTAGCTAGTGAGCACAAGCCTAAGCTTAACATGAGAATCCCAGTTTGGAACTCGCTGACGTGGCGTACCAATTGCAAGTAGGATGGAAGCCCGAAAAAGACTGAATAATAAAGTGCGTTAACGAGCATGAATTCCACATTAACCCAAATCATCGCCGGATATTTGGCGAATGTGCGTAAAGGGAGAAAGGGGGACGTCACTTTTAACTCATGTCGTACGAATGCCCCCAGCAGAGCGAGGCCAATAAGCCCCACAATGACGTTTTGTAATGAGATATGCCCATTTGATTTGGCTGAGAGTATTCCGACGAGTAGGGCAATTAGACCCACTGAGAAGAGCAGGATTCCTAGTGCATCAATTAAATCAATCCACTTTCGAAAAGACATGCTGCGTGCAGCTAATGTTGAAGGCTCGTCCTTAGGTATAGTCCTCCATGCTAATAGAAAGCTAGTCACCACAAATGGAATATTAACGAAAAAGATAGCTGGCCAATCCCACCAATGAATTAAGACCCCGCCAATAAAGGGGCCAATTGCTGCTGCTCCCGATAGAAAAGTGGACAAAACAGACAGCGCAGACGCTTGATTCTCCATAATATGAATTCGAACAATGGCCATTCCAACCCCAACCATCATGCTTGTTCCGATGGATTGTACAATGCGGAATACGATGAGCCAGCCAAAGGTTGGTGATAATGGAGCTAATAATGATGCAATGAAGGCTACAACTAGCCCTGCAAGAAATAACTTCCTACGACCGAATAAATCGCTGGCCTTTCCCATGATAGGTTGAGCGATGCTGCTTGCAATGTAGAAAGAAAAAATAATCCAGGAAACACCTGTAAAATCAAGTTGGAACACATTTTGCAGACTTGGAATAGCAACAGAAACCATCGAAGAATTTAATGGGTTTAATAGTATCCCTAGACCAACTGAAATCATTAACCATCTGCTGCGAACACTCATTATTGGTCCCTCCAGTAGCGTATTAATGTCATCGTACTTGAAATCATTTATTCCTTCCAACGCATTTTATGTTATAATTACATAGATTTGAAGGAATGAATGGAAGGTGAAAAATGGAGCTTCTTCAATTGCAATATTTTCTCGCGGTAGCTCGTTTAGAACATGTGACCGAAGCTGCACGAAATTTGCATGTAACTCAATCGTCACTCAGCAAAACGATTCAACGCTTGGAGGAGGATTTAGGGGTACCCTTATTCGATCGGATCGGAAGAAAGCTGCACTTGAATGCGTACGGAAGCAGCTTCCTTCGTCGTGCAGAAAGAGCTTTATTTGAATTGGAACAGGGGAAGCAGGAGCTTAGTGATTTATCCAAGTTGGAACATAGTACACTTGAATTAGCGGTGACAACCGCAAGCACATTACCCAGTATCCTTCGAGAGTTTCGGAGAAAGCGTCCCTCTATTCAATTTCATGTGCAAATGCTGACCACGCAGGAAATGGTTACACTTCTTCACAGAGGAGAGGTTGATTATTGCTTGTCTTCGCCTCCTGTAGTAGGGGATGATATCGAATGTCAAATCGTATTTATGGACCCAATCCTTGTAGCCGTTCCAAAAGGGCATCGGCTGTCGGATCGAAGCAGCGTATCTTTGACAGATCTGAGGGATGAATGGTTTGTTGGAGTAAAGAGAGGCTACGGTACTCGTGATTTAATTGACTCTGTATGCAAATCGGTTGGATTTGTACCTAAATATGTGTATGAGGGGGATGAACCTGCAAGGCTTAGCGCACTTGTGGAAGCCGAAATTGGCATAGCTTTCATACCAAGCACGGCAAGAAATGCGCGTGAACATATCAAATATCTCCAAGTAGAAAATCACGAATTGGTACGAGAGATAGCTTTATTGTGGCACAGGGATCGTTACATTTCGCGGGCTGCTCTGGAATTTCGCGAGGTAGTTGTAGAATATTTTGAAGCGAAATCCAATCAGACAATGTAATTAAGCTGGACAACTACTATTATTACTATTGACGTACACTAACAGGCGTAACCAGTACTTGGATCGGTATAAGAACCAATCCTTCAGCAAATACTGAAGGACTTTTCGGCGTTTTCTGAGAAAAATAGACCCAGAATGTTTTAATAAATGATATTGATCGGGCCATCAGTTCCAAAGCATAAAGATATTGATAAGGCGTAGCCACTTTATTACACTGTCTTATCCTCTGCCTGTGCAGGCTTATAAATATCTTCTGCCATAGCTAAAAAGGCCCGCACAGCTGGGGCAGCACTTGGCAGGGAGGGGCACGCCAATGCAATGCCGCGCCATTTTAATTGCGTCAGGTGCCGAGTTGTAATGCCGGATTGACTTGTTAGAAACAGCTCAGGCCCGATCGTAATTCCGAGTCCTTCCTGCACCATATTGGCAATTGTATTACAGTCCATCACCTCGAAACGAATACAAGGCTTATAACCCGCCTCTACAAAAAGGTCATTCACATGTGAACGATAAACACCCTTCGGCATAATCATCGGTTCACTTTCCAATTGTTGAATATCGACCACGGGGAGTTGGTGGAATCTATGATCAGCCCCAAATGCAACTACCATCCGATCTTTTATTAGAGGAGTGGTATGGAATGTTGTATGTTCATTCGGTTGGAGAACAAATCCTATATCGACAACGCCTGTATCAAGCCATTCCTCAATCTCTTCATATGTCCCCTCATAAAATACAAACTCAATATGCGGATATTTTCGATGGAATTCCGCGATTAGCCTTGGAAGCAAAGCTGAAGAAGCACTGGTGAAGCTGCCTATACGGATCGTGCCTGCTTCCAGATTAGAGACGAGTGCAAGCTCCTGCTTTATCTTATTAACGCTATTTACGATATCCTGCATATGGATAAGTGTCTTCTGTCCAACCTCCGTAAGCAGCAATCCTCGTTTACGATCACGGAGCAGCAAAGTGACACCCCATTCTGCTTCCAATCCAGCTACTGCATGGCTAATGGCGGATTGCGTCAGGTTTAACGCTGCGGCAGCTTTTGTAAAGCTGCCAAGCTCGATTACTTTTGTAAATATTTCAAATCTGGCAATAGTCATGAGTAATACCTCATCAATAATATGAAATACATTAATTTGATTCATGCTAACATGCGGCATATACTTAATGCAAGTTATAAGTAAGCTATTTCCTAGAAAGATACAAATAGGGGGAGATCAAATGCAGGCTATGGTTCATTTTGGAAACGCAGAACTTGCTGGGCTGAGTTACAAACATGTAGAGCGGGTACAACCTGGACCTGAAGAAGTGCTAATACAGCTGCGGACAGCAGGATTAAATCATCGGGATTTATTTTTGATGAAAGCACGGACGGAGCAAGACACGCCACTAATTTTGGGGTCGGACGGAGCGGGCACCATCGTCGAAGTAGGAGAAGGGGGGGATCGGGGCAGCATAGGTCAAGACGTCATCATAAATCCAACCCTGAACTGGCCTGTTGCAGAGGAAGTTCCGGAACTGCCTATCATTTTAGGCAGTCCATCGAACGGAACTTTTGCCGAGTATGTGGTTGTTCCAGCGCAACAAGCCGTAGCGAAGCCTGCTTATTTGACTTGGGAGGAAGCAGGTGTTCTTCCTTTAGCAGCCTTAACAGCGTATCGTGCTCTATTTACACGAGGGCAGCTCAAACCAGGGCAGCATGTGCTTATTCCTGGTATCGGCAGTGGCGTTGCTACGTATGCGCTGTTGATGGCTAAAGCTGCGGGGGCGCAGGTAACGGTAACTTCAAGAAGTGAATATAAGCGTGAGATGGCGCTCAAACATGGAGCTGATCAGGCCTTAGACAGTCAAGCGAATTGGAACGAAGCACTCCACGGGCAACAAGTAGACTTGGTTATTGACAGTATCGGTCCAGCTACATTTTCAATATATTTTGACGTAGTGAAGTCAAATGGACGTATTGTAACGTTCGGGGCAAGCTCTGGAGACGTTGTCCAATTCCCGATACGAGCCCTTTTTTTTCCACAGATAAGTATAATCGGAACTTCTATGGGTAGTCATGAAGAATTTACAGCCATGCTGCGTTATATGGAACAGCACTCGATTAGACCTGTAATTGATCGGATGTATCCCTTGGAAGAGACGGTTCAAGCGTTTCAACGAATGAAAAACAGCGAACAGTTTGGCAACATTGGATTACGAATAAAATAAAATAAATAACTAAGTGCATTCGGTGTTAGGGTTGGGTATGTGTGAAATGGGAAACAGTAGGCCTCATTTTCAGCCTCAATTACAAAAAAAATAATGCTCTTGTGCTTTCGTTCTCCTATAATGTTGGTTATACATAACTGGGATGAGCAATGAAGGGAGCGCCAACATCATAATGAAAATCATGATCGTAGATGATGAGAAGCTGGCTTTGCGAAGCATGAGTCACCATTTAAAGGAGTTCACGAATGTCGAAATTGTGGGCCTGTTTAACGATCCGAGGGAAGCGCTTAAACTGGCGAGTAACGAACATATAGATCTAGTTTTTCTCGATATTGAAATGCCTGAAATCAATGGGATGGTGCTTGCCGAACGGCTAATGGAAAAGCAGCCACATATCCGTATCGTGTTCGTAACCGCTTATAGTGAATATGCGATTCAGGCTTTTGAGCTTAACGCGATGGACTATTTGCTTAAACCTGTACAGCGCAGCCGAATAGCCGTAACGCTCCAGCGGTCTAGCGACCAACTGATGAAGGCTGCGGCTGCTACGAAGTCTAGCCACAATTTTCAGCTTTGCTGCATGCACAGCCTTCATTTGTGTGACGATGATGGGCGGAGCCATTCTTTTCAGTGGCGGACCGTAAAGGCGCAGGAATTGTTTGCTTATTTACTTCATCATCGTGGTCAAACGGTGCGAAAGGAATCGATATTAGAGTGGATGTGGTCGGATTGCGAGCCAGACAAAGCTTCCAATTTGCTGCATACGACGATCTACCAGATTCGTAGAGTGTTAAAACTTAAAGGGGTAGACGTACATATTAAGTATGCAGACAGTGGATATCGATTGGAGACAAATACAGTCTCGTTGGATGTAGAGGCGTGGGAGCAGGATCTCAACATGACACTGCCAGTTGCACCGCATAATCTGAACCAACAGCATCGACTATTAGCCCAATATCGTGGTGATTATTTAGGGGAATACGATTATATTTGGGCGGAAAGCGAACGTGAACGGCTAAGAACATTATGGCTTATCCGTGCGCAGCAAGTTGCCTTTTGTCACAGAGAGCAACTGCAGCAGGTTGAGGCTTTACAAGTGTACTTACTCATGGTAGAGAAATATCCGTACAATGAAGAAATTTGGTTTGAAGCGATGAAGCTGCAAGCTGAACTTGGCAATACCTATGAAGTCAAAAAATTATTTGACAAACTAACTTCAAATTTAAGGAATGAACTGGGCTTGAAACCAAGCCCGAATATTCAGCATTGGTATGAATCCTTTGTTACCAGGATGTAATAGGGACGATAGTCTGGCTGCTCTAATTAGAGCAGCCTTTTTGTCATGTTTGCAAGCAGTTGCCAACTGCAACGAACATGATGTTTCAGAAAATGTTCAGTCTCCTTCCATATAATGATAAATATATAGAGTGGTAGGAGTGAGCAGGACAATGAAACATACAGGACGAATCATCTTTAGTCTGATATCTATTGGTATGGCAGCCATGCTCCATATGTATTTATTTCGGTTTGGACCCATATCGATGTGGATCTTGATTGCTACTAGCGTATGGATCACAAGCTCATGGTATGTAGGGAAATATATTGACAAATTACGGTTTGAAATACAAATTGACTCGTTAACTAACGTTTTTAATCGAAACGCAGCGGTCAGCCTGTATCGAAATCTAACAAAGCGGATGACACCAGGCAATCATATGGTAGCAATCTATTTTATTGATGTGGATCGTTTTAAACTAATTAACGATAATTTTGGACACAGTGTCGGCGATGCTGTGCTTCGTTTTGTTGCAGCTTGCTTGCAGCGGATCGATCGTCCAGGAAAAGCGGTTGTACGTTGGGGCGGGGATGAATTTGTAGTAATGGTGCCATGTAAGCAACATCAAGAGATTGCAGCTATTTATGAAGAGATTCAATCTAGCATGAAGTCAGTAACACGAAACCAGCAGGCACCGATTCCGCTAACGGTAACCGTAGGGACGTCTGTTTATCCCTGCCAGGGGAAGCGGTTAGAAGATTTGGCGGAGCTTGCTGATAAGCAGATGATATGGAGTAAACGACAGAAGCAGAGTAATTCAAATGAAATCGCTATAACTTACAAAAGCGGTGCCAAAATAAGACGGGCCTGAGTGCAGGCCTGAAAATCGATACGCCAACGAATAAGCTATCTTTAAAGGAGTGTACTTGCAAGTGAAACAGCTATCTATCGTTATACCCGCTTATTTTGAGGAAGAGGTAATCGAGCAATGTTACGATCAGCTAAAAGCGGTAGCGGAGCAAACCAATTACAGCTATGAGCTCATTTTTATTAACGATGGCAGTAAGGATCGTACGTTAGACATCTTGTTACAAATTGCAAAGCAAGACAATACCGTCAAAATTATTGATTTCGCAAGAAACTTTGGCCATCAGGCGGCAGTTAGCGCGGGGATTAACAGAGCTTGCGGCGACGCAATCGTCATTATTGATGCTGATTTGCAAGATCCCCCTGAAGTGATCCACCAGATGTTAGCCAAATGGGAAGAGGGGTATGACATCGTTTATGGTAAGAGGAAAAGACGTGAAGGTGAAACCTGGTTTAAACTGATCACCGCCAAGTATTTCTACAAATTTCTCCATTACATGTCGGATGTGGATATTCCTAGAGACACGGGTGACTTCCGCTTAATTGACCGTAAAGTGGCGTATGTATTTAACCGTATGTCTGAGAAAAATAGATTTATTCGCGGTATGATCAGTTGGGTCGGCTTCAAGCAATCCTATGTGGAGTATGATCGACATGAAAGATTTGCGGGTGTAACCAAATATCCGTTTAAAAAGATGATTAAATTTGCCTCAGATGGCATCGTGTCGTTTTCCTCCAAACCGTTAAGATATATTATGAAAATGGGCTTTTTTGCTGTTCTATTGGCTTTTGTTGTGCTGGTGTACTCTGTGTGCGCTAAGATTCTCGGTTTTCCTACAGAAGCAGGTTGGACTTCCATTATGGTTGCGATTACGTTATTTAGTGGCGTTCAACTGTTATCGCTAGGTATTATAGGCGAATATATCGCACGAATCTACGACGAGAGCAAAGACAGGCCGTTATACATTGTGCAGGATGAAATTAATTTTGACTCAGCTTTAGACTCTGGGCATTCTCGTCATCAAGGGGATGATCGGTTGGCGTCTGTACCGGTCAAAGTCGGGAGACGGTAGCTGTTAGCCCCTACAGCATAATCAAACTATCGTGCAAGCCTATCCTGTTCAAATAAGGGTAGGCTTTGTTGTGGATCATAAGCCAAAGCAATCGAGTTTAATTCTCAACGGCAAGCACACATTTCGAATAATGGCAGCTCCATGATAGCGGCAGTTGCTCCTATTATGAAGGGTGTTAAAAAAGAAAAGTTTACCAATGGTTAGATCGCCCTTATAATAGTTGGAGAAGCGTAGGTCTTCTTCCAGTCACTTCGAATTCCTCCTACTGTTGTTTTCCATGTCTAACTTTCCCAACATGAAGATTGTATACCTCCACTTCTAGTCATGCCGTCAGTTGTGTGTGTTTTCGTATAATCAAGGTCAAGTTCAGCTAAAAAGGTGGTGCTTTATGGCTAAAATGGTGTATTTCAGTGTAGATCTGCATGGGCATGTTAACGTTTCACTAGGGCTCATTGATAAATTGATTCAGAGAGGGGAGGAGGTCATTTACTATTCTAGTGACTTGTTCCGCCCTCGAATCGAAGCAGTAGGAGCACAGTTTCGAAGTTATGAGCAATTAATAAGCTTTGGCTTGCACGGCGGAGATCGATTGGATACGTTTTTTATATTTGCGAATTACATTCTGGAACGCAGCCAAGCTATTATTGAACAACTGGGTGATGATATTAGGAGTTTAAAGCCAGACTATATTATTCACGATGTATTTTGCTATTGGGGCAAGGAATTAGGTAGACAGCTTCATATTCCATGTGTCTCGATTACAGCCCCCTTTCCTTATATCGATGAGATGTCAGAAGTGGACCCCCATTTTTTCATGAAGATGATTTTGAGATCTGAGGAAAATTCCTTCTTGTTAAAACATAAAGACCCCGCTGACGCTTTCCGCAACTATTTACATAAGAGCGCTAAGCTGTTTGCTCATAAATACAAGTTGCCAGAGCCGTTAAACCTCATAAACGATGTGTTTTGCAGCCGCGAGGATTTAAATATATTGTTCACCTCGCGCGAGTTTCAGCTCCATTCAGAAGCTTTTGATCAGCGCTACTTTTTTGCGGGATATAGTCTTTATTCCCGCCAGGAAGAAGTTACGTTCCAAATGGACTGGCTCGATGGCAGACCGCTGATCTATGTTGCATTTGGCACCATGCTAGAACGTCTGCATGTGCTGTACCGAAACTGTATAGAAGCTTTCTCCGACATAGAATGTCAGGTTGTTATGTCCGTCGGCAAGGGTATCCGGATAGATGAACTCGGAGTTATTCCCGACCATTTTAGAGTGATGAGCTATGTTCCTCAACTAGCAGTGCTTGAGCAAGCGCGTATTTTTGTGAACCACGCAGGTACTAACAGTGTTTATGAAAGTATTTGTTATCATGTTCCACAAGTAGTCATCCCTCAAGCTTTTGATGAGTTTATGGGCGCAATGATGGTGGAGAGGGCAGAGGTTGGACTGTATTTGAAGACACAAGAGCCAAGTGCTTCTGAAATTCGTACAGCTGTGCAGACTGTACTCGCCGATCCCTCCTATAAAGAGAATTGCGTGCGAGTAACACGTTCATTTGAGGCGACTGGCGGGCTGGACCGCGCGGCGGATCATATCGTTCAATATGTTGCAGCAAAAGGGAGCCAATTAACCAGCCGTAAAGTTTTAAACGGATAACGAGCAAAAAACAACTGGATCATTTGATCCAGTTGTTTTTGACGTTTATTCTCCATAAATGGCTTTCCGTATCGTTTCATCCTCGTTTATATTACCATTAGGATTGTTTTTAATCGCTTGTAACAATTTGTTGCCAGTGACTTCCCATTCCTTCAGCATGTTAGCCGTGCTCATTTTGCCTTCCTTCGCTTTTTCATAAAATGTATTTCCTGTTTCGTTAACTACCCACAGGTTTCGTTTCTGGCGGGCAATTTTCGGATCGGTGCTATTGTCAGGACTCATCGCGTAGAAAGCCTGGATGTTATAATTCATGCCTTCCTGTGGTTTGATGTAAGTTTTGCGGGTTACTAACTGTCGACTGGAGCGAGATTGCAACTTCGACCATTGCTCACTATGAATAAACCGAATAAAATTCCATGCATCATCTGGATTTTGGGCTTGATTGTTAATACCAAATATTGTTTTTACATCCATCCAGCTGTTTATGTTTGGCGCTTCCACATGATGGGGCATCGTCACGACATCCCAGTCAGGCATTTTAAAGTTTTTAAGATTGCCCGCATGTTTGCTAACCTCTTGCAGTTCCGCAATGTAATCATAGTAATTTACGACCATTGCTACTTTTCCAGACAAAAATGCATCACGTGCTATAGGGTTATAAGATTGACCAACTTCGTTTTGTTCGGGTTCAACAGGAAAAATATGTTCTTTCTCTAGCTTTAAGAAAGTGTCAAATACTTTTTCCCACTGAGGTGAATTTACGGTCATTTTTTCCGCTTTATCGTCATACAACCTTAATTGTAACGGCTTAGCATAATTAAAAATATCGTAGAAGTTGCTGAACCAGTAAGGACTAAAGCTGAATCCGAACTTCCGGTCAGCTCCGCCTCCCTTTGCGACACGACGTGCTAAATCAAACGCTTCATCCCACGTCATATTGTCTTCTGGTAAGGGAACGCCTGCTTCTTTGAACAGGTTTTTATTATAAAATATTGCACTTGTATAAAAAGTGGGGGTTAAGCCGTACAGATTTCCATTTCCAATCGTTTTCAGATGTTCCAGAATAGAAGGGACAAAGTCACTTGTATCAAACTTATCATTTTTTATATAGGTATCCAGCTGTTTTAAATGTCCTTCCCCGGCGTATACTTGGAACGCTTCGCTGTCCATTAACACAATGTCAACTGGATTGCTGCCTGTCATCTTTTTTTTCATTTCCTCCACTGCATCAGGTCTGTTTTTCTGTTCTTCTTTATCAACATAACGATATTCGATATGGTCAAATGCCGGAACGATCTCAATCGTAAGGTTTGGATTGGCGTATTCAAATACATCCGTGTATTTCTGTCGTATGTATTGTTCATCACCATTACCCGACATCACGCCAATTCTGAGCACACGTTTGTTGTCTTGGTCAGGAGTCCCGCCTCCGCAAGCGGACAAAAGGGGGACAACCAACATCAGCATGAGAATGAATAAAAATATCTTTTTGGTCTTCATAATGTCTTTAACGCTCCATTCTAGTTATTTATTATGAGTATGGTTCATATGTAATACGCATCGAAGAGGGAGAATCTTACATTCGAAGCGTTGTAAAGAAGATGGCATAAAATAATCTTTCAATAATGCAATGTTGTACAACTTATATGTCATTCAAATCAATGGCTCTCCTTTAACTGGAAAGATATGATAAGCGTATAAAAGCAGCGTCAGCTGTGATGCATACAAAGGAGAGGAATTGATGAGGCTATTTGAAATCTTGTTAGTGCTGTCCAGTTTGTCCTTACTGTTATGCTTATGTTTACCGAGACTGATACCGCAGCGCTTCGTTGTTCTAATTAGTGGTGCTGGCACTGTGGTGCTGACCTTGCACTTATTTGTGGAAGGATATAGATGGCAGCTTTATGCAGTGTACGTCATTACCGTTCTGCTGTTACTGTTTCAGTTGGCAAAGTTTGTCCCTAAAATAAAAGATATTAACATTTGGAGTCCTGTGAAGTGGGTAGGATGTGGGCTGTTCGTAATCTTGATTGGCCTTAGCACTGTAGTTTCGGCATATTTGCCTGTATTTCAACTCCCGCCCCCCGATGGCCCTTATGCAGTAGGTACACAAACGTTCCATTTTACAGATACGAATCGAGAGGAAATTTTTACTGAAAGAAAAGGCGACAAAAGAGAATTAATCGTTCAATTCTGGTATCCAGCAACAGAGGTAGGAAAGCAGAAGACAGAGTATTTGTTAGCATCCTCCAAAAATAGGTCTAAACAGGTAGCAAGAGCGTATGCCGAGCAGTTGGGTCTTCCAGGGTTTGTATTGGAGTATTGGAAATATGTGCGCACCAATTCATATGAAAATGCAAAGGTACAGCCATCTTCTACCCCATATCCTGTTATTCTCATTAGTCATGGTATGGGGACGGGACGAATGCTGCATACTTCGCAAGCTGAACACCTTGCCAGCCAAGGATATATTGTCGTTGCTGCAAATCATACGTACAGTTCAACAGCAACTGAGTTAAAGGACGGGACAATTGCTGGAAGCAAAACGAATTTTACAGTAGACCAGTTTTATGCGCCAAACAATCTTGTAGGGCAAGTGTGGACAAAAGATGTTGAATTTATTATTCGTCAACTCGGACGGCTGAACGAAGGTCAAATTAAAAGCGCTCTGAAGGGGACATTTGACTTAAACAAAATTGGGGTAATGGGTCATTCCTTTGGAGGTGCGACGGCATTTAACGCCTATTACAGCAACCCGAACATTAAGGCCGGAATTAATATGGATGGCTCACTTTACAACGTAGACAACAAAACCAATTTTACGAAGCCATTTATGTTTATGGAATCGGGACAATATTTAACGAAGAAACAAGAACTGAAAACGAAAACATTATCGGATGATGAGTTGGCAGACATCCAGTTGACAAGGCCGCAATACGAAAAGATGGTTCGAAGTGTCAAAAAAGAATACGGTATTATCAACAAAGTTGCACAGCATGGAGGCACTATGATCGTAGTGGAGGGCACGGATCATTACAATTTTACAGATCTTCAATTGTACTCTTCCTTTACGACGTTTATGGGCATGACGGGAAACATTAAAGGCGAACGAGGGGCAAATATCGTTAACCAATATGTATTGGATTTCTTTAATAAACAACTAAAAGGAATCGGTGGAGAGTTGATTAAGGGGCCTAGTCCGCAATTTCCTGAAGTGAAGTTTCCTTTAGAGTAAGGTGCTTACTTGTATGTATGGTAGGTGAAGTCAGGTAGGCCTTCTAGCTTGTATTGTATTCAATTGGCAACGCTGCTGTTTGCGTCTGCGATAAAGAGAAACTGGCGTCTAAAGTCCGACGCCAGTTTTGCTGCTGTCAGGCGAAAATGCTCACGTTCATATGACGGATTAACATGGACTCTACATGTAATACTTTATAGTAGCCGTCCGGTCGTATGAGTGTTCATGTGGATGCAAGTTGAGGCTAGAAGGGAAGTTTATCAAATGGATTACGAATGTGTCATTATTGGTGGTGGTATTGCTGGCACGCAGGCGGCGATACAACTTGGCAGGTATGCGCATAACGTGCTGGTCATTGATGCTGGCGTGGGCAGATCAACAATTTGTGGCTCCTATCGGAACGTATTAGGATGGCCTGATGGCATATCAGGGCCCAAGCTGCGTGAAATAGGGCGTAAACAAGCACAGTCACTAGGTGTGTCGTGGGTAACAGATGAAGTCGTAGAGGTGGATTGTCAAGATGGACAGTTTGTTGTCCGCACGAAAGAGAGGGAATTGTTTAAAGCGGTTACCATTCTCTTCGCAACAGGGGTAATGGACCGTTTCCCTGAGCTGCCGAATTTGAGATCTTGTCTGGGCTCGACAATGTATGTTTGTCCCGATTGTGATGGTTATGAAGTTAAAAATAAAAGAACGATTGTGCTAGGCTCTGGTGATACGGGGGCATATATGGCGGTGACATTGTCGGGCTGGACTGATAAGATAATATACGTCAACCATGAGCAGGCACCCATATGTTCAGAATTGCATTCAAGGTTAGCGGAGTTGCGAATCGAGGTAGTCGCTGAACCGATCGAACAGGTACTATGCGCGGCAGAAGGTATGTTCAGTGGCATATGTCTTGCAAATGGACGTGTCATCACAGGGGAGCGCGGATTTATAGCTTTTGGAGGTAACGAGGTACGATCATCGTTAGCTTCACGGCTTAAGATTGAAAGGCTGGAAAATAAACATATCATGGTCGATCCCCGTACCAAAATGACAAGTGTCCCAAACGTATGGGCAGCTGGGGATGTTTGTGCACATGCTGAACAGTTAACGATAGCAATGGGAGAAGGTGCACAAGCTGCGATTTGGATTCATAAAACGATTATGAATTGGAGGAGCGCTAATGGGGATACGCGGCATCTTCATTAAGCAGCACGTATGTAGGAGGTAACTATGATGTTGGAGCGACCATATTATTCTAAAATGGCTGTTATTCCGTTCACGGCTATCATTCTTTTATACTTTACTTGGATTGTTGCATTTGAACGCGGGGGTCAAGGGTATATGATCTGGAATGTAATGCTGGCTGCTATACCGTTTTATGCGTCCATATTGCTGTATCGCAGTCAAGACCGGATGAAGGCCAGCCGATCCTCTCTATTTAGTAAAGTGTATATCGGTGGGTTGTCCGTGATATGGTTTTTGTTTTATCCTAATGCCCCTTATGTTGTGACGGATATGATTCATATTCAAAGCGAGAAATTTATAATTAAAAATCCGGATTACGTTCCTTACATGGATCAACCGCGGTTCTTGTTTAATTCGGATATGGCGCTATGGAGCAATTTTTATACAATCGCCATTGGAGTGTTTATCGCGATAATACTCAGTTTTGTGTCTATGTATGTGTTGCAGCAGTTGCTGGCAAAGGTATGGAATCGGCAGCTTAGTTGGTTGCTGGTGGCATTTATGCAGCTGTTAAGTGGATTCGCCATCTATCTGGGCAGATTCATCCGCTGGAATAGCTGGGATCTGATTACAGCGCCTAGTAACTTATGGACGATTCTGACAAGGGATCTGCATTTGGAGTCAATCCAATTTGCTATTCTATGTGGTACCGTACATATGATTATTTATGTGATGTTGTACTTACTCATTAATAGGTTGGCTGTTGCTCGATAAATAACAGGGTTATGAAACTTTCATCGCCATAATCGTAGGAAGGTACACTTCTAAGTACCTTCCAGATTATGGCGATTGTGGCTATAAATCTGGTGTTAATGAGATTGTTTTACGGTGGAAGTTGTCAATTGAATTAAATCTACAATATGCTGAATGACCAGTTGAGGATTTTGTGTATGAAGGTAGTGCCCATGATCAGGATCGAGATGGTGTGTGGTGAAGTTAGAAAGGCTTGCCAACTGCTGCTGCAGGCTGGCCCAACGTTGTTCCATACTACCGAAATGAGATGGGTATCCATGATTACCTCCGGTAAGCACTGAAATAGGCACATTCCGCAGGGAGTCCTGTGTACGCGCTGTCGCTATTTGTTGGTACGAAGTTAACAGATCATTATAGTTTCCTTCGATCGGAATCCCTGTGCCATTAGACAAATCGGCCTCCATGATGCTGCGACGCTCTGCATCTGTAAAATCAGGGTCAGGGAAGAGGGAAGATTCCATGTGTTCATAGCTTGAATCTACAAATACGATACCTGCTACCTCATCGGGATATAAGGCTTGGAATTGTCTAGCGTACAGCCCAGCTATGGAATGGGAGACTAGCAGATAAGGACCTTTTACTTGTGCCTTATGTAATAAAGAGTGTAGGCGTTCCGCAGAACCTTTAGCGCTGCGATCTAGCCCAGCTGCTAGATCGGATTGTCCCAGCCCTACGCGATCATAAGTAAACGTCTGTGTGTAGCTAGAAATTTGGGGTGCAACTTGACTCCAAATAGAAGAGTCATCCCCATTACCACTGTCAAAGACAACGGTTGGCACATCCACGCGTGATTCTCCCATCAGGTTAACATAAAGACCGTACGTTCCTAGACTTATTTTCCCATGAAACCCACTCTGTGTTGCTTTGATACTCGCTGGAGACGTGTTTGTGTTAGAGTTAGATGTGTTACACGGGGCGGCCTGTGCCATTGTCCCAAACGCAAACAATGACCATATCATCGTGAGCGCTGCCAACGATTTTACTGCTTTAATCATGGATTGTATAACCTCCTACATGAATAAGAATCGGTGAATCGGTTGTTTGCGCATTTATACCTGTACAATAAGACGAAAGCAAGACTTTCTCTGTCCTTCAAAAAATAGCGAATCACATTTTACTATCTTGCTTTTA
Source organism: Paenibacillus taiwanensis DSM 18679 (assembly GCF_000425125.1). Lineage (GTDB taxonomy): Bacteria > Bacillota > Bacilli > Paenibacillales > Paenibacillaceae > Paenibacillus_B > Paenibacillus_B taiwanensis. Next base: position 390,945 of record NZ_KE384308.1, on the reverse strand, counting down.
CATTCCATCATGCAGTCAAGACGTGATGTTTGGGGGTATACTGTGTTTGGAGGTGTTATGATGAAAAATATAAAAGAGCAGTCACATATAAATAAAGGACGCACATATACAGAAACGGAGGGTATGAGCTTACCCCAACTAGCTGAAGAGCAGTGGCAAGCGATCATTACGAACGATGGCACATATGACGGGAAATTTATTTATGCGGTGACGACCACGGGTATTTTTTGCAGGCCTGCGTGTAAATCAAGACCTCCCCGAAAAGAAAATGTTTGCATTTTTCAAAATGCTGAGCAAGCAGCAGCCTCCGGCTTCCGGCCATGCAAGCGGTGCAAACCAACGGGGCAGCGGTTACCCGACGAAGAGTGGGTGGAACAGATTACACAATATATCGAGACTCACTACAGTGACACATTAACACTTGCCGTATTGGCAGACATGTGTCATGGCAGTCCTTATCATCTGCAAAGAACATTTAAACGAATCAAGGGGCTGTCTCCGATCGAATATGCACAGCACATAAGAATCACTAAAGCTGCTGCGTATTTGCAGCATACGGACAGGTCTGTATCCGAAGTTGCCAGACTGGCCGGTATTCCTAATATCCCTTATTTTATAACGCTGTTCAAAAAGAAAACAGGACATACCCCTACGGAGTATCGCAAACAAAATGAAAAGTAGCGGATAAATCCCGTCAGTCGCAGTGCCCGGAATAATATTATGTCTTCCGGGCTTTGAGAGTGTTAGTGTTTTGTTTTTGCGCAAAGCTGACGAACGAAATTCTTGTTACGCTTCGGAGGGGTTCGTTTTATTAGGAAAAAGCTGGATTGCTTTTATGTATACCATCAATATTACAGGAAGCAGATAAGCTACGATTATCCCCGAGTACTTGCACCAATTCATCCATTGCCTAGACTGCTGCCAAGAGGGCTCTATCCAGGCAGACAACACAACAATAAGGACGCCAAAAACGAGTACAAATGGCGAATGATTGCTGCTTTTCACAAGCTGCGAAGCGCATACTCCTGTGGAGTAGATATAATTTACCCATGATGTGGATACAACAAACAAATACAACGCCAAGTAAATAACATCAATTCTTTCTAAAAACCGGAATTCAACAACTTTTAATAAATTGAGTACAGGCTGGCTATATTGGGTGACTTCATCAGGACTAAAATAGGCATAACTGATAACGGTTACAAACAAGTATAATAACATCGTTAATGTATTACTAGCGATAACACCACGTATGGCCGTTTCTTTAGACTTCAGAAAAGGATAAATCAAAAAAATAATTTCATTGCCGATAAAAGCCACGGTCGTATTGTCTACCGCTTTTATAACAGGAACCCACCCCTCTTTTAACACGGGGAGAAGATGGACGAACTGTGCCTCTAACAGCGGAAAGAGCATAACTAGTGGCATCCACAACGTAAAATAAAACACAAATTCACTATACCGTGCGACAACAAGTATGTTCTTTTTAGCAGTTAGTAGAGCGGGAGTAATAAACAGGCACATAATAATTGGGGTTTGTGTCATCGGAAGAAACCATGCTTTGATGTACAACATCGCATCGGCAAAGACACTCCAGGAAAAGAGTGCAAAATGGCAGAACAGTACAATGATAACAAACGTCGCGATGAATTTGCCGAATAAACGTGTTATTAATTGCGAAAACGTATATTGTGGATATTGTGACATCACCCACACTATGATGATACCTAACACTAAATTGATGATCCATCCCAAAAGAATGGAAATCCACCCATCTGTCCCAGCTACCTCAGCGAGCATTCTAGGAAGGGAAAGCACACCTGTCCCTACCTGTATGCCGTGTATGAGCAAAATGAATTGCCTATGTGTAATCTCGGATTTTTTCATGCATTGTCACCTTTAAAGTCTTGTTGTATTCAGCTATTCATTTAAACAGGAATCATGATGTGAAGGGAGACCATTTTATGGATGAATTAGAAATAACATTGTATATCAGTGTGTGCAGATTGCTCCATTACTATGCGAGTAAAGACATATAGCTGTGTGGTGCAAACACAAGGTTAGCAAAATAAAAAAAAGGTGGCAGGAATTATCCTGAACCACCTTTGTTAAATCAATGAAGCGTACTTTAACGATATGATCAATTAGTACTTAAATCGCTGGATTAAATGCTGCAACTCTGCTGACATATGAGATAAATTCGTTGCCAGCCCCGATACTTCTTCCATAGAGGCAAGCTGTTCTTCAGCCGAGGAGGCAATATCTTGTGTATTGCTGGCAGCCAGCTTAGCTAGATGGGTCACGTTCTCACCACTTGCCGAAATTTCCTCTACGCTAGCAGATATTTGTTCGGTTATACTTGCTAATTCCTCAATTTGCTCGGATATACGAATAGTAGAAACAGAAATATCCTGGAATCTGCGATCTGTTTCATTCGTAATCTCTATGCCAGAGACTACTTCTTGCTTGACCTTATTCATCGTTTGCACAGATAGCTGCATATCTGCTTGCATTTCTTCAATGAGCTTGGAAATCTCATCTGTTGAACGGTTAGATTGATCCGCTAACTTGCGAACTTCCCCAGCAACTACGGCGAACCCTCGTCCATGTTCACCTGCGCGTGCGGCTTCAATACCTGCATTTAAAGCGAGCAGGTTTGTCTGGCTGGAGATGTTCCGAATGAGCGCAAGCACTTGATCAATTTGCGCAGCACGCTGTTCGAGACGATGAATGACTTCATTTGAATCGTTAACGGACGTGCTGATCGATTTCATCTGTCTGATGCTGTCCTGAATCGCGACACCACCAAGACTTGCAATATCTCGAGTTTCCACGGAGGATTCCGCGATCGTCGAAGAACTTTCTGCAATACGTTGGATGCCAATCGCAATTTCATCTAGTGCTGTTGTTGTTTGTTCCAACGCCTGTTGCTGCTCCTCCGCAGCATCAGCAGACTCTTGAATAGACATTGTAATTTGCTCGGTAGCCTTTGACGTCTGCTCTGCACTTACTGTCAAGTCTTTGGAGTAGGACGCAACCTGCTGTGTAGACGAATCGACTTCGCCAATAAAGAAGCGCATTTGCTTCACCATATTGTTAAAGTCACGTGATAACCTGCCAACCTCATCAACAGATTTGTTTTGTATCTCTTTAACCGTAAAATCGCCCGTCGCCACTACATTTAATTGACTCGCGACTAACTGAATCGGTTTAGCTATACGGGATGAGAAATAGGCTACGACCAGAACACCAACGATAACGGCAATAGAACCAATCCACATCACTAGTTCTAATACGGCTTGTGCACCGCTATTAAATTCTGACACGTAAGCACCGGAGCCAACAATCCAGCCCCAGTTAGGTTCTAGCTGCACATAAGAAATTTTGGTTTCAACTTTATCGGTATCACCCGGAAGTTTATATTGATAAGAAAGGAATCCTCCTTCTTCTGTACCCGTTTTAATGATAGCTTGTCCTAGTAGAATACCGTCCTGAGATTTAAATTGCTTTAGGTCCTGTCCTTCGTTACTCGGATTTAGTACCGAGATTGCATTTTTATTTACAGCCCACGGGTATCCCGTTTTTCCAACGGTGTACTCCAGCTTGATCGGACGTTTATTGTTGGCATTTTTAGCACCTAACAACTCTCTGCGAACTTTCTCTTGAGCTTGCTCCAAAGTCAGTTTTCCATCAACTACTTCAGCATTCATCAAGTTGATCATACCGATGACAGCTCTGACGCTTTGTTGCAGCTGATTTTTTCCTGCTTCATCCAGCTTGTTTTTGGAAGTTTGGTAGGTTGTAATCCCGATTAAAACCGTTGGAACAATTAACAGAAATAAGCATAATACAATTAATTTGGATCTTATTGTCTTGAATTGCAGTTTCATGGAAAATCCACCCCTCGTATCGACAAAAGTTGTTTATTTCTCATATATCGGCAATATAAAACCTATTAATGAATAGTTGAGCGCAGAAATAAAAAATGTCAGGGCTTTTTATGTTCTATCCTTCGTTAAACTTGGTTTTGAATTTCGTGCGATTATGCTATTATGGGCTTAATTTTAATAGAACGATAGCTTGTCAACTAATGCATATCAAAGCTCCAACTATACCTTATACATAATGGTGGGGAAAGTGAATCTAAATTGATGAGATTAAATCGTAAGTTGCTCATTTGGGCAGCATTATTTCTGCTTGCGCTGACGGGACTGCGCTTCTTATGGCTAAGTGCTCAAACAGTTTCCGAACAACCGCATGCTGTTCAAGGTGTGCTTGACTTGAGAAATTGGGACCTATCGAATAACAAGGCTATTTCCTTAAAAGGAGAATGGGAATTTTATCCGGGACAATTGTTACAGCACGCCCCAACTGGAAAAGCAGCTGAACAGAAGCCCTATCGATATCTCCATGTTCCAGGGACGTGGAATAATGCTTTGCCTGAAAGCGAGCAGTCAGCGAAGGGTTTTGGCACCTATCGGCTTAGAATCTTGACAGGAGCAGCATTAAATCAGCCATACGGTTTGTGGGTGCATAACATTCAAAGTGCCTCGGAAATCGAATTAAACGGGCAAAAAATAGGGGCATTTGGTATCGTATCGAGTGAAAAGGACCAGTATAAGCCCGTGGCTAAATCGTATACGTCCTCTTATATAGCAGAGGATCAACGGGAATTGGAATTGATTGTTCGAGTGGCTAATTATGATAATCCCGTTAAAGGGGGAATTGTCGAATCTATTAAATTTGGCTCACAGGCAGCCATCGACAATGAGCGATTATATGCTGTTGGCTTTCAATTGATTATTTTTGTCGTACTGTTGTTGCATGGCTTATACGCAGGAATTATGTATTATTTTAATCGCCAACAAAAATCACTAATCCCGTTTTTTCTACTGCTTGCTTGCGCGGCGCTCGCCATTGCCGCAGATGACGATAAACTGTTGCTGATTTGGCTGCCTATCAATTATACGTGGGGTATAAAACTGGCTTTATTATCGTATATCGGCACCTCCGTGTTTATGCTGGAACTGACCAAAAGCCTCTTGTCCGAACATCGGCTCGGTCATTCATTTCGATGGTTGTACAGTTGTGCCGGTGTCTATGCTTGTTATTTGATACTGGCACATATCCAAAGTGTTATTTATAGTAAGTTCATTTTTACTTGTTTGTGTCTTATTTCCATAGTGCTGATGCTAGTGCTTTTTGTACGGTCGCTGCTCAAAAAGAACCAAGATGCTGTCTATTTGTTATTTGCCGCAGCGAGCATCACATCTAGTGCCTTATGGGGTATTGCTGAAAGTTTAGGATGGGTAGAGATGACCTTTTACCCTTGGGATATATTTGCGGCTATTATCGGTTTCTCTGCGTTTTGGTTTAAGCAGTTTTATCGACATGCGGAGCAAAATGCGCAAATGACGGAACAGCTCAAGCGTGCGGATAAGCTGAAGGACGAATTTCTGGCAAACACATCGCATGAGCTGAGAACACCACTGCACGGGATAATGAATATTGCCCAAACTATAGTGGCCAACGAGAGCGATACGATCCAACAAAAAAGTGTACATGATCTGGAGCTACTGATTACGATTAGCAGGCGTATGTCCTATATGATTAATGATCTTCTGGATTTAACCCAACTTCAAGAGAAGCGGATTCAATTACAGCCTGTTGATGTACGGATCCCATCTGTTGTGTCAGGTGTCATTGATATGCTTCATTTTATGACGGACGGCAAGTCGCTGGACATTAAAATGGATATTTCTCCATATTTTCCTCGTATTTGGGCCGATGAAAAACGATTTGTACAAATTATGTTTAACTTGCTGCACAATGCGATCAAATTTACGGAAACAGGCACGATCTCCATTACTGCGTATACGAAACAACGATATGCATATATCTCTGTTGCGGATACTGGTATTGGGATGGATAGGGAACTGCAAGCCCGTGCTTTTAAACCATATGAGCAAGGTGGAGCGGGCATTAATGCTGGTGGTGGCATAGGGCTTGGTCTTAATATTTGCAAGCAACTGGTTGAACTGCATGACGGTAACATTTATTTGCAGTCTGTACCTAGTGAAGGCTCTACTTTTACATTTACGATGCCCTTGTCACCCCATGCAGTCGATTTTGATGATGCAGAATTAGAATGGCTTAACCGCAAAGCCGAACCAACGACGTTTGAAGAACTCGCTGTAGATGTAGAGAAGCATACACCTTTACAGAACATGTTGTCAGATTCCGCGTGTGGTGTACACACAAGTAAAGCTCAAATATTAGTTATCGATGATGACGCCGTCAATTTAAAGGTGCTTTGCAACATATTGGCGTCGGAGCCCTACGAGATTACTAAAGCATTGTCAGGGCGTGAGGCGTTAGCACTGCTTCATACGAAGCAATGGGATTTAATTGTTGCGGATGTGATGATGCCACATATGTCGGGGTATGAATTTACTCGCTGTGTACGAACTCGTTTTTCCGTTGCAGATCTGCCAATCCTTTTGTTGACAGCTCGCAGCCAGGCGGAAGACGTATACTCGGGATTTATGTCAGGCGCCAACGACTACGTGACGAAGCCTGTAGACGCACTCGAATTAAAATACCGAGTAAAGGCGTTAATTACGCTAAAGCAGTCAGTAAGTGATCGGCTGCGCATGGAGGCTGCTTATTTGCAAGCACAAATAAGACCTCATTTCTTATTTAACTCGTTAAACTCGATTATGGCTTTAAGCGAGATAAATACGACTAAGATGCACAAATTGATCGAAGCATTTAGCGATTACTTGCGGATCAGCTTTAACTTTTGGAATTCTGAGCAGTTAGTCCCGCTTGAACATGAGCTTAATCTAGTCCGAGCCTACCTATATATTGAAAAAGAAAGATTTGACGAAAGATTACATATTGTCTGGGAAGTGAACAGTGACGTCGCGCTGCAACTGCCTCCGCTGACGATACAGCCTTTGGTGGAAAATGCGGTCAAGCACGGCATATTAAGCCGTTTCAAAGGTGGGACAGTACACATCCGAATTATGGACGTTGGAAACCACGTTACATTTACAATCCAAGATGATGGTATTGGCATGGATGAAGCGACTGTATCAAAGGTGTTAGACAGCGATCGATCTAACAAGAAAGGAATCGGTCTGTACAATACGGACCGAAGATTAAAGCAGCTTTACGGTCAAGGCTTATCGATCCAAAGCGAGCTGGAGGTAGGAACTACGCTTTCATTTGTGATTCCACGGAACTCGTAAACGGTAACTACCTATATTATGGACTAGTTAAATTAATCTTATTTTCTAAATTTATACAGAGGATGAATGGTCATGAAACCTATTACTATACTAATTGCGGACGATGAAGTGGAAATTGCTGAATTGATCTCGCTACATTTGCGTAAGGAAGGCTACCATTGTATTCAAGCGGCAGATGGTCAGGAAGCCATTCAGGCGGTGCAGACGCAAGTTATCGATCTAGCTATATTGGATATTATGATGCCTAAGTGGGACGGCTATGAAGTAACTAGGCGGATCAGAGAGCGGCATCGAATGCCTATCATTTTTTTGAGCGCAAAGACAAGTGATCTGGACAAGATTGAGGGGCTGGTGAAAGGGGCGGATGACTACATGACAAAGCCCTTTAATCCGATGGAATTAGTAGCACGTGTGAATGCTCAATTGCGGCGTTATATGCAGCTCAACCAGCCGGTAACGGACGGTCATTTTATTTTGGAGGTGGGTGGCATATCCATTTGTCCTGATCAAAGGGTTGTATCCCTATATGGAAAGTCGATCGAACTGACACCTAAAGAGTTTGATATTTTGTATTTGTTGGCGAGTTATCCGAAGAAAGTATTTAGTGCGGATCATATTTTTCAGCAGGTATGGGGCGAGGCTTATTATGAAGGGGGAAATACGGTAATGGTTCACATACGAACGCTGCGAAAAAAACTGGGAGCAGAAAAAAATAAATTTATTAAAACGATCTGGGGTGTGGGGTATACATTTAATGGTTAAGCTAGGGCGCAGTTTTAGAACTAAAATGATATTGTATTTAAGTCTGAGCATGTTTTTGTCCGCTACAATTACTTTTGTGCTTTACAAGCTGCTTCAGTTGTATTATACAACGCAAGTGAAATTTGAAAATCCACTAACCCCGGTTCGATATTTTATGAGGGACTTAGGTGATATCTACTTTTTTTTACTTGTTTTTATCCCACTTTCGATTCTATTTTTCTTTATGTTTACGAAGCGTTATGTTGATTATTTCAAGGAAATTTCCAAAGGGATACACTCTTTAGCTAATGGAGACTTTAATAGCAGAATAAGTGTTGTTTCCCGGGATGAGTTTGGTGATATTGCGAGAGACATGAATCAGGCAAGCGAGAAGCTACAGCAAGCAGTAGAAAAAGGTGCGTTTGCAGAAAGCAGCAAGGATCAGCTTGTGTTGAATTTGGCACACGATTTGCGGACGCCCCTTACGTCGGTGTTAGGCTATTTGGATTTTATTTTAAATGACGATCAATTGACCGCTACACAAGTTCAGCATTATGCAGCAATCGCATATACGAAATCAAAGCGGCTGGAAAAGCTTGTTGATGAGCTATTCGAAATTACGAGAATGAGCTATGGGATGTCGATAGTTGAGCATCAGCCGATTGACTTGAGTGAGCTGTTGATGCAACTGCACGAAGAGTTATATCCGATGCTAGAAAAGACCGAGCTGATCGCCAGATTAGATGTGAGGCCACATTTGCACATCGCAGGTGACGGGGAATTACTGGCGCGAGTATTTGAAAATTTGCTCATGAACGCGATTCGTTATGGCGCGGATGGACAGTTTATCGATATTTGTGCAGAGCGGTTGGATGGGGAGGTTGTAGTCCAGGTCATTAATTACGGGGACTTCATTCCCCCTGAACAATTGCCTTATCTCTTTGACATGTTCTACATTGGCGACAAGGCTCGCAGCCACCAGGGAGAGAGCACAGGTCTTGGACTGTTTATCGCTAAAAATATTGTTGCACAGCATCAGGGCATCATTACAGCTCAAAGTAATCTTATTCGAACGGTTTTTGAAGTGCGATTACCACAGGTGAACGAAACAAGACATCATCCTTGAAGTTGTATCCCTAATTTAAGAAATACTTTATTTTTACCCCACTTCTTTTTTAATCAGTGATCTTTATCCTTTATGTATAGGGATAAGCAGTCACTGTTTGAAAAGAAGTTTTTTTATGAGCAGACAGTTGTGACTATGTTCTTCCAGACGAACGACGAAGTCAAATACATAAACGAGCTACAGTTAGTAGAGAAGCCGCCAATCTGCTTCAGAATAGGATGACGACGAGATGTACTTAAAAGAATAGTCTCAGAAATGATGGTGTTTTGACAAAATGAAAAAATGGTTCCTGAAGGATACGGGAGCGGCTATGTTATTTCTTCTGCCAAGTGTTATTGGGTTTGCGTTATTTTACTTGGTACCGTTTGTGATGGGAGTGAGCTACTCCTTTATGAATAGTTCGGTTGAGCGTCAATTCGTTGGATTAGATAATTATAACGAGCTGTTTGCGAGCGATTCTTTTCGAAAAGCAGCTTCTAATACATTTATTTTTACTGTAGTTAGTGTTCCGCTCATGCTTGTCATATCGCTTGGACTTGCGCTCGTGCTCAACCAATCTGTATATTTTCGGAAGTGGCTGCGAACTGCCTATGTGCTTCCTCTTGTTGTCCCTGTGGCCTCTATTATATTGATGTGGCAAATATTGTTGGATTGGAACGGATCATTAAACGTGTGGCTCCAATATTTTGGCTTTGAACGTGTTGATTGGATGAAGACGGATGCGGCGCGATATGTAGTGATTGCAGTGTACCTGTGGAAAAATGTCGGCTACAACATTATTTTATTTTTGGCGGGGCTTCAACAAATCCCGCAGGATTACTATGAAACGGCGTGTATGGAAGGTGCTGGACGATTTCGACAGTTTAGCAGCATTACACTAGTGTATTTGATTCCAACGATGTTCTTTGTTGTAATCATGTCCATCATTAATTCTTTTAAGGTGTTTCGAGAAGCGTACTTGATTGCTGGTGATTATCCACATGACAGTATTTATATGCTACAGCATTATATGAATAATATGTTTATGTCGCTTGACATTCAGAAATTGACTGCGGCGGCTACATTGATGGCAGGTTGTATTATGTTTATCGTAATAGGGCTGTTTATAATGGAACGCTATTTCCGGCAGTCAGTGGAATGAGACAGGAGGAAGGCGAGTGCAGCGTGTGCACGTGATGCAAAAAAGTGCGTTAACGATCGGGATGATCGTTATAGCGGTAATTCTACTATTTCCAATTGTGATTACATTCACAAATTCACTTATGACCGAACGTGAAATTGAAATTAATTACGGGATGATTGGATTTTTAGGGGAAACAACTTCAGCAAATGTGAACCGGATGGTGAATATAAAGCTGATTCCTGATCAAGTATCTTTAGAGCAGTATGGACAACTATTAATTTACACACCAAAGTACTTAGCCATGTTTTGGAATTCAGTGTTTCTAGTGGTGCCCATTATCGCAGGCCAAACAGTTATTGCGGCATTGGCGGCATACGCCTTCTCTAAGTTAAAGTTTCGTGGACGTGATATATGGTTTCTCATCTACGTCCTCACGATGCTCATGCCATTTCAAGTGACATTGGTACCTAATTATATTATGGCGGATCAACTTGGGATACTAAATAGTTCGAAGGCCATTTTATTGCCGGCAATATTTTCAGCATTTGGTGTGTTTATGCTGCGGCAGTTTATGCTGCATATTCCGTATGCCTACATAGAAGCAGCCAAAATAGATGGGGCAGGCCATATGCGGATTTTTTTGACGATCATTATGCCACTAATGAAGCCTGGCATAGCTGGACTTGTGGTGTTGTTATTTGTGGATTATTGGAACATGGTGGAGCAGCCGCTTATCTTTTTAGAAGATCCATTTAAACAGCCGCTGTCCGTTTTTTTGTCCAAAGTAAATGATGGGGAGCGTGGAATTGCCTTTGCAGCCTCGATGCTCTACATGGCTCCGATGGTGTTGTTATTTCTATACGCAGAGTCGCATTTTATCAGGGGCATTCAGCTGTCAGGCATTAAGGGATAGTTTTATCGGTTAGGAGGAAGTAGTTATGGGGAGTGACTTGTCTGTCAGTAAAAAAGAAGTACAGCATAAACGAAACATTCAAATCGCCTTCAGTGTATTTGTGGCGATTCTCATTATATTCACTTTGTTCAGCAATACACTGGAATCGTTGACCTTGCCCAAAGTCATTACGGAAGTACCGGTTGTTGGCAGGCTTGAGCACACACTTGAAGCAAGAGGTGGGTTAAGACCAATTGAGGAAGTAAAGCTATTTAATCTTGCAGGCTGGAAAGTACATACGATTCTAGTGAAAGAAGGTGATCGAGTAAAGAGGGGCCAGACATTAATTACATATGACAGTAAAGCAGCTGAATGGGAATTGCAAGGGCTGGAGACGGACGCCAAAAAGCAAATGATTGAACTGCAACGTATACAGGATCAATATATATTGGCGACGATCGAAGGGGATGAGGCAAGCAGAAGAAGTTTAAGCCGTGATATGGAATCACGCAAGTTAGATCAAGACGTACTGGCACGGAAAATAACAGACATGAAGGATCGAATTTCTAATGAACGAGTGATTTCGGCTCCATTTGACGGCGTTATTACGAGGCTGAACGCGATTAAAGGATTAGCTTCTTCAGCAGATGCAGATCTTGTAATAACCAACCACCTTAAAGGTTTTTGGTTTGATATGCGGATTGACGATCCGTTGTTAACGACATTAGAGCTAGAAGTAGGAGAAAAGCTACAATTGGACGTTGTAGCACCGCTAGAACGGCAGAGTAAAAGGATAAATGGTACTATCGTTGAGTTGATTCAAGCAGATCCGCGTCCTGAACTGGTGCCACTTCAGGAGGACACCAAAGGTACAACGGTTCCACAACAGATTTTACGTGTCAAAGTGACGGATTCAGCTTTAAAAGGGAATGAGCAGGCTTACGTCAAGCTTAAAAAAAGCTCCCAACAGGACGGCCTTCTTTTGATGAACAAGGCTGTTCATCAAGATCGGAAAGGCAGCTACGTGTATAAGGTGGAGGAGCAAAGAGGCGCATTAAGTAACGTCTTTATCGTACGAAAAATCCCCGTCACGCGCAGGGAATCCAATGATAACGAAACACTTTTTACATCGGACAGCATTTATGAGCAAGATCGGATCATTATGGAGAGTAGTGAACCGCTACAGGATGGCAACCGGGTCCGCTTGCAGTAAGGTGTCTATTCATATAGTTAAAGGAGCGAACACGTAATATGGAAAAGAAATGGATAGGGATTGTTATCGTCTGTATATGTTTAATGATGGTTACCGCTTGTGGTTCTGGTGGTGATGGAGATGAGGATATGAACAAGAAGAAACCACCCATTTCTAAAGAGGGAAAAGTAATCGTAACTTTATCATTAAAAGAGACGCAGCCTTTTTATGAGGCTGCAGAACGCAAATTTGAAGAAAAATATCCTCATATAGACTTGCAAATCGAATCGTTTAAAAAGGCCGGTGAGAAGTGGCAACCAGGTGATATGGAAAAGTTTAAAAAATCAAGAAACGCAGCATTGTTAGCCGGAACTAGCGCTGATCTAATTGAATTAAGCGGAGTGCCTGTAGGCAATTATGTCCGCAAGAAGCTGCTTATGGACATGAATGAGAAGCTTAAACAGGATCAGACGCTGTCTCAGCAGGATCTTCACATGAATATTATAGAGGCATTAAAAATAGACGGCGGCTTGTATACACTGCCTGCCTCATTCTCTTTAAGAACGTTTATAGGAGATGAGGCATTTATGAAACAGACAGGTGTAACGATAGATGACGAGGACTGGACTTGGCAGCAATTTGAGGAGACAGCAAGAAGGATGGTAGAACTGTCAGAACAGGATGGAAAGGAACGTCGTTATGCGATGACTGAACAGCCTGCTGAGCTTACACTGGTGGAGCGGTTGTTTGATGGATACTCTCAGTTTGTCAATCACAAGGACCAGACCGCTTCCTTTGATTCCCCTGCTTTTATTGCTATGATGGAGCAGGTTCAGAAAATGTATAATGATGAAGTATTTACGGATAAGTCAACAACAGGGAGTAGACAACTATTTTATTCCAGCATGATAGCTTCCCCTGACGATTTGATAAGGATACCCTATATGCTCTTGTCACAACCCAAGCTGCTGCAAAAACCACATGCTAAAGGTGAGACGGGGAAGGCACGTATCGTTCTCCCACTGGAACTAGGCATACAAGCTAAATCCGCGGTTAAGGAGGAAGCGTGGACATTTATTTCGTTTTTGATGTCAGAAGATGCCCAATTATTAAGCGAGAGAGATGGCTTCTCTATGCTGCGATCGCTAAATGACAAAAAGCTGGAAGACATGAAGACACAAGTGAAGAAAGGCGCGTATAAACTAGAAAATGGAAAATTAGTACAAGTAACAGATAAACAGTTTGAGCAGTTTAAAACGGTCATAAACACGGCTGACAACTTGCAAGGGCTGGATGTTAATGTACTGTCTATTATATACGATGAAATACCTTTCTTTTTTACGGGACAAAAGTCAGCTACTGAGGTCGCGAAGTTAATTCAGAACCGCGTTACAACTTACTTAAAGGAGTAAAGATGATATTTATTTACATAATTTATACATCTTTATATCTATGTCGTCATATTTTATAAAAAAGGGTATTCAATAATCACCACTGGATAATTATAGCGTAGATATTTTGATATGCGAAGGGGGAGTAGTGCCCTTTGACTGTCAAAATAGAGTCAGCCTATAGCAAAGTATAGCTCGATACAATAGAGGAAAATGAGAACTATGGGCAATACTGTTTAAATACTCAATCATTTGAGTATTTTTTTTTTGACCAAGTGGTATTAAGTTGGTAGTAGACGATGTTTTCACTTATTGGGCTATTTTCATCAGGAGTCTACGTATAACGACATCGTTTGTCTTGTTTTCCAGCCATTGTTCAGCGGTATCGGACAGACAAGAATTTAATTATATCATCAAAGTAAAAGCGCTTTGCAATTTGATCACAATAGTCATACGAAATACGATGATGGAATTCGCATCGAAAGGATACTGCCTATGAATGACAACTTACGCCGCTTTGGTATCCGTAAGGTCATGCCGCTGCTGCTTGCCAGCTTGTTGATGCCTATCCCTACTTCGTATGCCGCAGCCGATCTCTACGAGCCGCGACTGTTGCAGGCGGCATGGCTTATCAAAATGGTTACCGTAATCATGTTGTTTGCGGGGCTGTATATGTTGCTTAAAAATGCCGTAGATTACATCCGCAGGCAACGCAGCGAAGAGGAGAGAGAGCCCGCCAGATGGCGTTGGTGGTGGATCGGCATCACAGGTGTCATATGGATCGGAGCATCAACCATCCTTATTCCATACTATGGAAGCGTTGCCAACAATGAATGGAGTCAGTTTATCGTATCTTTACCCATTCAGGTGGCAGAAGCAGTTGGGTGGTGTGCCGCTGCTATTACAGTGTTTATCGCAAACAGTTTTTTTTCCAGTATACGTCCGACCCCTCACCTCAAGACCTACCTTCCACTCATTTTGTTGAGCATAACAAGTGGACTAACTAACTCACTTATTATTTTTATCGTTAACCAAGCAGTAGTAGTTGAGGCCTCCGCCAAGCAAGCACTCTTTCTTTGTTTTGGACTGGCCCTCGCCTCTTATTTTTTAGGACAGCGGATTGTACGCGCTTTAATGATTCGGTTAACGAACCGTATCGTTTACGAGAAACGAACCCGCATGCTATCTCAACTGGCACGAACACGTTTTCAGCAATTTGAACAGATCAGTCGTGAGAAGATATTAACAAGTCTTAATAACGATGTTGAGGTCGTCAGCAACTTTGCGAATCTAATTGTGACGGTATCTACGAGCTTGATGATTATACTGTTTGGGTTCGTATACTTGGGCTGGTTGGATTTGTACGGCTTTTTGTTCTCCCTTGGTGTCGTCCTACTCAGCTCACTTTTGTACTTCGTTGTAGGACAGAGAGCTAACCGGTTGTGGGAAGAAACGAGAGACTTACAAAATGTATTTTTCCGTTTCGTGCAGGAACTCGTCTCCGGCTTCCGGGAACTTTCGCTTCATCGAGGTAAGAAGCGTCAATTTGAACAGGAATTATATGCATCATGTCAAGCTTACAGTGACAAGCGGACGACTAGTGGACTTATGTATGCAAAGGTTATTTTGACAGGTGAACTTATGTTTATGCTAGTCATTGGTTCCGTTGTGTTCGTATTTCCACTATTGTTTCCAGGCGGTTCAGATGAAGTTCTGCGCGACTACGTATTTATTTTTTTGTATATGACAGGACATGTCTCATTTGTATTAAATACGATTCCAGAATTTATGCACTTTCGGGTCAGCTGGAAAAGGCTGCGTCTGCTAGAAGCAAGTATTTCAGAGCTGGATGAATCTGATGATGCAGGGGAAGTGGAGCGCGGCAAGTACGCGCTTGAACTAAAAGATGTTCGTTTCAGCTATCCCGCTCAGCAGGGCGAGCCATTCGCTGTTGGGCCATTTAATTGTACGTTTAGAAGCGGGGAGATCACCTTTATTACGGGGGGTAACGGCAGCGGCAAGTCTACGTTGGCCAAATTAATATTGGGGCTGTATACGCCTGATGAAGGCAGCGTACTCATGAATGGGCAAGCGATAACACCTGATGAACTTCGGCAAAGCTTCTCTGCCGTGTTTAGCGATTTTCATTTATTTGATCGTTTGTATGGATTGGATAAAGGGTGGGTCGCTGAACGGCTGCCTGAATATATTCGCTTGCTTGGTTTGGAAGGCAAGGTGACGTTGGAAGCGGATCGCTTTAGTACAACCTTGTTATCTACTGGGCAGCGGAAGCGTCTTGCTTTGCTTATCTGTTTGTTGGAAGATCGTCCATTCTGCTTGCTGGACGAATGGGCTGCGGATCAGGACCCTGAATATCGCCAATTTTTTTACGAAGTATTGCTGCCTGATATGAAGCGGCATGGCACATGTGTAATCTGTATTACTCATGATGATCGGTACTTTGATCATGCTGATCAGTTTATTAAGTTGGAGCATGGCTTGATTACATCTCGTACTGCCAATGTGCAGGACAAGCAAATGGAGTATTCCTTATAACTAAATAACTAAGTTGTACTGGGGGGCGGGTTAAGCGTGAAACCGATACGTCATTTAGCAGAATTGCTTCTAAAGAGTGATACAAAGTCTGCTGGAATCACCTTCTTACAATCAGGACAAGATCGAAGTTATTCATACAACGATTTGTACAACAAGTCCGCTGCGGTACTTTCCATGTTGCAGGAGCGCGGCATTCCGGTTGCTTGTCCAATCATTATTCAAACGGACGACAATGAAGCGCTTGTCATTTTATTCTGGGCATGCGTGCTTGGAGGTTATGTGCCCGTTCCCGTGACGGCCGCACATAACGATGAGCAGCGTAACAAGCTGCTCCAGATTTATAAGGAGTTGGGACTTGCTTATGTTGTCGCTGCTGGTGAAGCCATAAGCAGCCTCGGAGCCTATAGCAGTCGTGTTGGGGCGGAAGAACTGTATCGATCTCTCGTAACGAGAACCGTGTTGTTGGATGAAGTGTTATCGGCAGATGCCACGTTAGCAACTGGTGCCAAGCTGCACACACCACGCATGGAGGACACGGCGTTCATTCAATTCTCCTCTGGCTCGACAGGCAGCCCCAAAGGTGTCGTATTAACGCACGATAATTTACTTGCTAACATGTCCGCTATTCTTGACGGCTCGCGAACTACGGAAGCAGACAGTTCATTAAGCTGGCTGCCGCTCACACATGATATGGGGTTAATCGGATTTCATTTGACTCCTATACTCGGGCGTATTCACCAGTATCAAATGACGACTTCTGCTTTTGTACTTCACCCGATGAATTGGCTTCGTACTGCGTCAGAGCGACGCATCTCGTGTTTGGCATCACCCAACTTCGGATATGCCCATTTTTTGCAGCATTTTAAACCAGAACAAGCGGTGGGGGAACAATGGGATTTATCTTGTGTCCGGTTAATATTTAACGGAGCTGAGCCGATTTCTGAAGTGATATGTCGTCAATTTTTAACATGCCTTGCACCATACGGTCTTCCTTCAAATAGTTTATTTCCAGTATATGGACTTGCAGAAGCTAGTCTCGCGGTCACGTTTCCCGATCCAGAAGAGGAACTTCAAGTCTCGTACTTGGATCGTGAACAACTGGGCTTGGGATCTGCTGTATGTCTAGTTGACGCTGAAGCCAAGGAAGCAGTCCCTATCTTGGATCTTGGATACCCCGTGAAGGACTGCGCGGTAACGATTCGAGACGAGGATCAGATCCAGATGGAGGAAGGGCACATTGGACTTATTTACATTCAAGGCCGAAATGTGACAGCCGGTTATTTTAACCTTCCGGACATCAATAAGCAGTTAATTACAGTGGATGGCTGGCTAAATACAGGTGATCTGGGATATATGCAGAACGGGCGCTTATTTGTAACGGGGCGGATGAAGGACATTTTGTTTGTAAATGGGCAAAACTTGTACCCACACGATTTGGAGCAGATTGCAAGCGAAGCGAAAAGTTTGTCACTCGGTAAGGTAGCCGTTTGCGGCGTGCAAGATCCTGTTACGAAACAGGATGAGATCGTCGTATTTGTTCAGTATCGCGGCAAACTGGAGTCTTTTGTCGGCATACGGTCGGAAGTGAAGAGCTTGCTAAACCGTGCAACTGGACTGGATGTGACGTCCGTACTGCCGATACGGCAAATCCCGAAGACAACTTCAGGCAAGATTCAGCGTTATTTGTTGGCGGAGCGGTTTGGAAGTGGTGAATTTACGGAGGTTGTTGCGAAGCTCGCCATTTTGGAAGTTGACGCCACGCCATCTGCTGCGGGAGACGATTCAAGATTTCAAGCGCAGATCATGACCATGACAGACACCGAGAGTCGTATTGCTGCGTTCTGGAATGAGGTGCTAGGTCTATCCCAACCAAGTATAGATGCTCATTTCTTGGAGATGGGCGGCAATTCGCTCAAAGCAGGAATGATTGCAAGCCGCTTGCAAGATACATGGGGACTTGAGGTAAGTTTGGGTGAAGTGCTCCAGCATGAAACTATTCGGTCGCTTGCAGCATGGGTGGACGCTTCTATCGGGGACAAGCAAGTAGAGCAAACGAACCCTATCGTGCCTGCCAGCGCAAGTGCATACTATCCGCTCACGTCGGCTCAAAACAGACTATACGTTCTACAGCAGATTAATCCGTCGCTGACACATTACAACTTACCTTATGTGGTCACCATAACGGGGACGTGTGATTATACGAAGCTTGCTGCGGCATGGCAACAATTGATGAGACGCCATGTTATGCTCCGCACGTCCATCAGCCAGTTAGAGGATACAGCCGTTCAGTATGTGGCTGAGGATGTGGAGCTGCCGCTCCTGTGGGTAGACGGAACGGATTGGACGGAGGAGCAGATTCGTAGTTATTCCGTATCCTTTGTACGTCCATTTCAGCTTGAGCAGGCGCCATTATTCCGTATTGAGATCGTTAAACTCGCTCACGATCGGCACCTTATGCTGCTCGATATGCATCATATCATTACGGATGGCAGCTCGATGGGAATATGGATACGTGAATTTGCTGCTCTGTATGACGGCTTTGAACTGCCTGCTCGTTCGCTCCAATATACCGATGTTGCATTATGGCTTAACAAGCAGCATGATACGCCGGAGTGGCGTCATGCCTGGCAGCATTGGCAAGCGACTTTTGCAGACGGCTGCCCGCGTTTGACGTTGCCCTTGGACTTTGTACGTCCACTTACACCTTCGTATCGTGGTGGTGTTGAAAGTGTTAGAATCGATGCTGCTTTGTTGTCCAAGCTTCATAAATTGGCGAACAATTCAGGGTGTACATTATATACCGTGTTGGTCTCACTTTATTATGTGCTGCTTAGTCGTTACAGCGGACAACAGGATATCGTTATCGGGACCGCAGCAGCAGGCCGTACACGTACAGAGATGGAACAAATAGCAGGCTTATTTGTAAATATGATTCCGCTGCGTCTTCGTAACAACATCTCGAACATGCAGCAGAGTAAGAGCAATCCGGCTGCTGTTAGCGAGCTAGCTTCAAATCAGGCTAATTTGCAAGGATCGACCTCGACTATTTTGGATATTACGCTAAGCGAATGGTTCCAAGCGGTGCAGGAGCAACTTTCTGCGGCTTTACGTCATCAAGCGCTGCCATTTGAAGATATGATGGAGGCTGCCGGCCATATTAGCGAAATGGGGCGTCATCCTTTTTTTGATACAGCATTTACGTTGCAGAATATGGATCTTCCTGAATTGCGGACGCAGCATTTTACATGCGAGATAGCTCCGCTTCTCACGTCTACTTCCAAGTTTGATATGAGCTGGGAAGGCTACGTAACAGCACAAGGCTTGGATTTGCATGTGGAGTTCTCACTTGAATTATTCCGTGCAGACACGATAAGGCAAATGCTGCGCTGTTACACTTACTTGTTAGAGCAAGCCGTTGACTATTCAGATCAAAGCCTCAGCAAGCTGGAGCTGATGAATAAGCCGCAGCAAGCCCAATTGTTGCGGGAGTGCAGCGAGATGACGGATGTCAGACATCGGGAGATGACGCTGCATGGATGGTTTGAATGGCAAGTAGAGGAGCGACCAGAAGCAATCGCTCTTGAAATGGACGAGCAGCAATGGTCTTATGCCAAGCTCAATGCAGAAGCTAACCGTCTAGCACGCTGGTTGTTGGATACAAGTACGGCCTCACAAGCGGATTCGAATGTAACAAAAGCAGGCGTGCGCCCTTATGTTGCGCTCATTATGGATCGTTCTATGGAAATGATCGCGGCTATGTTGGCCGTATTAAAGGCAGGTATGGCCTACGTGCCAATAGATCCATCATTCCCAACCGAACGGATACGTTACATGTTCGAAGACGCAAAGGTCCGAGCTGTGTTAGTTAACGGTGACAGACGACAGCTGCGGAATGAACTGGAAGAGGCGGGAGCGTTGCCTGCTGTCTGGTTGCACGTTACGGATCAGCGCTTGGAATATATGAATGATGACGGAAGCAATTTGTCGATTACAACAAATGTGGATGAAGTTGCTTATATGATGTATACCTCGGGAACAACAGGTCGGCCTAAAGGTATTTATACTACACATGCCAATGTATCTCGGGTTGTCCGGCATACTAACTATTTGGAACTGACTGCACAAGATACATTACTGCAACTGTCCAATTATGCTTTTGATGGGTCTACGTTTGATATTTATGGAGCGCTGTTGAACGGCTCCAGATTAATCCTATTACATACGGACGAAACAGCAGATCCTTTCCGAATTATGGAGCGGATTGTGAATAAAGGGGTTACGGTTTTCTTTGCTACTACGGCCCTATTTAACATGTTGGTGGACCATGATCTGGCAGGGCTTGCCCAAGTAAGACATGTGCTGTTTGGGGGGGAACGCGCCTCCATGACTCATGTTCGCAGAGCGTATGACGCTATGGGTCCAGGAAAGCTGCTTCACGTTTACGGTCCTACGGAAACGACCGTATTTGCATCCTGCTATCCCATTGTGTCATGGATTTCAACGCAGGCAACAATCCCAATTGGACGACCTATTACGCGTACGGAGCTGTTTGTACTTGATTCGGATGGTCGCTTGGCGGCTAAAGGTGTCGCGGGAGAGCTTTATATCGGCGGAGATGGTGTTGCACTAGGCTATGCCCATTTACAAGCGATGACGGCAGAGCGCTTTGTAATTCATAATTCAGATTCGACACGCCGAATGTACCGAACTGGCGATCTCGTGAGATGGAATGCGGACGGACAATTGGAATATTTGGATCGATTAGACAAGCAAGTTAAGCTGCGGGGGTATCGCATCGAACTTGGTGAGATCGAGAGTGCATGGCTCAAGCTGCCACATATTCGGGAGGCGCACCTTACAACAAGAGAGCTTGGTGGTGACCTCGCACTTTGTGCTTATGTGGTTGCCGATAAGCCTATAGTTGCTGCTGAATATGTGCAGGAACTGCGTCGCGTGCTGCCTTATTATATGGTGCCTGCCGCAGTTATTCAGCTAGATAAGCTCCCCTTGACTTCTAACGGAAAAGTGGATGCGCGGGCACTACCTGCTCCTGAGGCAGCATTTACGGTGCTGCAACCGGAGACAGAAACAGAACGAGCGTTGCAGCTATTATGGCAAGAAGCGCTTCATGCTGATGAAATTGGGGTAACAGACCATTTCTTTGAACGGGGCGGGCACTCGTTAAAGGCTTCAAAGCTGGCCTCCTTGATTTATAAACAATTTCATCTTCAAATGCCGATTCAGCAAATTTTTACCTGCCCAACGATTAGGGAACAGGCAGCGTGGATCGACATTCAGGCCAAAACAGATACACAAGGTTATTACCCAATTCCTGCTGCTGAACCTATGTTGGCCTATCCGACAACTCCTGCTCAGCAACGAATGTATTTGCTGGATCAGTTTGAGGGAGTTGGAACGACGTATCATATGCCTATCCTTTTTGAGGTAGAAGGCGAGCTGACGCGGGAACAGGCTGAAGCCGCCTGGCAAGAAATGATCAACATACATGAGCCGTTTCGAACGTCATTTCGAATGTATGAAGGCCATATCCAGCAGTTGATTCATGAATCTGTTTCGTTCCAAATGAATCAGATTACGTTGCCTGAAAATGTTGACGACAAGGACATGCAGCAACTATCGGCTTATTGTTTGCGTTACCTTCGCCCATTCCATTTATCCGCTGCGCCGTTATTGCAAGGCTATTGGATTAGCGGGCAGTCAAAGCATTATATGCTCATCGATATTCATCATATTGTGGCTGACGGTATTTCCATCCAGACGCTCATTTCGGATTGGGCTGGATACGTAGCGGGTTATACAAGCCAGCCGCCTAACGTGCAGTATAAGGATTATGCGGTTTGGTTGAATGGAGAGCAGGCGGACCCTGCAATGAAGCGGAGCGAAGCTTATTGGCGGCGACAATTGCCGCAAGAGCTGCCTGTACTTGAGCTACCGACTGACTTTAGCAGAGGTGATCAGCGCTCCTTTAACGGTGGGGTTGTTCCATTCGAGCTTTCCTCACAGATGGGCACAAAAATAGCTGAATATTGCGAACGCAGCGGCATAACGATGAACAGCTTTTTATTTTCCCTGTACAGCCTGCTGCTGCATCAGTTTACTGGACAAGATGAATGTGTTATTGGTTCACTTGCGTCAGGTAGAACGCATCCAGATACGGAGCAGATGATTGGGATGTTTAACGCCTTTTTACCAATATTTATTGGTATAGATTCGGGACGTACAGTGGATGAACACACTAAATATGTGCAAGAACAGTTATCTGGTGCTTATTCGCATCAGGAATTCTCAGTTGACAGTTTACTTCATTTTAACGACCGACCGCAGGCTTATGATCGTTCACGGAATCCGTTATTTGATACGATGCTGATTGTTCACAATCAAATGGATGCAGAAGAGCAGGTGCACGGGCATAGTTTCAAGCTAAACCCGCTCCCTGTACATACAAATACGGCCAAGCTGGATGTGAAGCTAGATATTTTCTTGTACGGAGACGGACGTATAAGTGGTGCGGCGGAATACAACACAGACCTGTTTAAAGAGGCAACTATTAGCCGTTTAGTTGCACAGTGGCTTCATTTGATTGAGCAGGCTTTGCAGAAGCCGGGTCAAGTGTGCTGCGAATTATTGCGTGCATCTGAAGCCGACATGAAGATGATTAATGCCTTTAATGAGACGGCTGCGCCATTTCCATCCCACATGCTGCTACATCAGTGGTTGGAAGAGCAAGCGCGGCTTTACCCAGATCGTACGGCGGTGCGCTGTGCCGATCATGAGCTTACTTACCGTCAATTAAATGAAAGAGCGAATCAGTTTGCTCGTGTTTTGCGAGGGTATGGTGTCAAGGCGGACACGGTCGTGCCTGTTGTGGCGGAACGATCATTAGAACTTTTTGTTGGTATATTTGCCATCTTAAAAGCAGGTGGAGCCTATTTACCTATAAGCCCTGAATATCCAGAAGAGCGTATTCGATATTTCTTGGATGACAGCCAATCTAAATTGGTATGTACTCAGCACAAATGGAGGGGGTCCCTTCCATTTGAGGGGACTATCATTGAACTGGATGACGAAACATGTGGCAGAAGCAAAGATCGGCACGACCTTGCACCAATATCAACTCCACATCATTTGGCATACGTCATTTATACATCAGGCTCGACGGGTATGCCAAAAGGAGTAATGGTGGAGCATGCAGCCATCGTTAATCGGATTTATTGGATGCAGCAGTCATACCCCCTTACAGAAGCGGATACTATTTTACACAAGACACCAATTACGTTTGATGTATCGGTGTGGGAGCTGTTTTGGTGGAGTGCGGCGGGCGCTGCGGTGTACGTGCTAGAGCCTGGGGGAGAAAAAGACCCTGTAGGTCTAATGGCAACGATTGATTTGCAGCGTATTACGATTATGCATTTTGTACCGTCCATGCTGGGATTGTTTTTGCGCAGTGCGGATCAGCGCTGCGGCGAAGGTAATGATGCAAGCAGCATGCTGTCTAGTCTCCGCTATGTATTTACAAGTGGCGAGGCACTTCTGCCACAGCATGTAGAGACGTTCCACAATATATTTAAAGCTAATCGTACGGCAGCCTTAGTTAATTTATATGGTCCAACGGAAGCGGCAGTTGATGTAACTGCTTATGCTTGCAGCGCTTATCGAGGAGGATCGGTACCGATAGGCAGTCCGATCAGCAACATTCAGCTCTACATTGTGAATGAGGACTTAGAGCAGCAACCAATCGGTGTGTCTGGCCAATTGTGTATTGCTGGAACAGGGCTAGCGAGAGGGTACTGGAACAAGCCAGCGTTAACAGCTGAACGGTTCGTTGAGCACCCGCATCAGTCTGGCACACGAATGTACTTAACCGGTGATCGTGCTAAATGGCTTCCAGACGGCAATATAGAATACCAAGGACGCATAGATCAGCAGGTCAAAATTCGTGGGATTCGAATTGAATGTGGAGAGATCGAGCATGTGCTGCTGCGACATCCAGGAGTCGCTGAAGCTGTCGTTACAGCGGTAGAGGACCAACTAAAGGAGCGGGTGCTATGTGCTTATATCGTACCTCAAGCAGCAGCCAAGGTTAGTCAGCAGGTGGATCAACAAGTGGAGCAGCTAGCTAATGATGCGGACATCGTATATTCCAATGAAGCCGCTTTATGCGATGACGAATCGTTAATGATCTGGATGCGACGTTTGCTGCCTGAGTATATGATACCCGTCTATATCATACGACTGGATCAATGGCCATTAACACCAAGCGGCAAGCTGGATCGACGAAGCTTGCCGCAGCCAGATTGGAAAACGGGAGGCAGTGGTGAGTTACCACAGACTCCTACAGAGCTGAAGCTTGCCGCTATTTGGCAGCAGGTATTGGCAGTGGCATCACCTGCAAGAGACGATCATTTCTTTATGCTAGGTGGTCATTCATTGCGGGCAGCACAGTTGGCTGGTCTGGTCGAACAGCAATTCCAAGTGCAATTTACGTTACAGCATGTGTTTCAAGCTCCTGTACTTCGACATATGGCGACCGTTATAGAAGCAGCGGGTGGGATGACAAGTATGCCGCTTGAACAAGTGGAGCTAAGACCCCACTATCCGCTGTCGCTTGCTCAAAATCGCCTGTTTATTTTGCAGGAAATGGATCAGGAGCAGACGGCTTACAACTTGCCGTTTGCTGTACACATAAAAGGAGCACTTGATCCCGAAATACTTGAGCGTGCACTCGTTCGACTGGTGGAGCGCCATGAGCCGCTTCGAACTTGTTTTAAATGGTACGAAGGTGCGCCTGTTCAATGTATTGTAGCACCAGAGCAGATCGAACTAAGACTAGAGCGCTCTATGTCGTCTAATCAGCAGCAATCGCTTGATGACGCCATGCTTGAGGCGGGCAAGTCGTTTATCCGACCGTTCGACTTAACCAAAGCGCCACTAATGCGGGCTTGCTTGATGGAGCGGGACAGTAACGAGTTTACATTGTTGATGGATATGCACCATATCGTATCGGATGGTATTTCCATGAACGTAATGGCTGCTCAGCTAGTGCGGGAATATGAAGATTTGCATGACAAGCTTAGTCTGACTGCTGCGAATCCGCTGCGGATTCAGTACAAGGACTATGCGGTATGGCAGCAGCAATGGATGAGCAGTGAAGCACGTACACAAGAAGAAACTTATTGGCGCGAAGCGTTAGCAGGCTCATTGCCGCTGCTTCATCTGCCTCTGGATTATACTCGTCCTGCACTTCAGTCTTTTAAAGGCGAGTGTGTGTATGCAGAGCTGAAGCAACCACAGCTAGAGCTGGTGAAGGCTGCCGCCGATAAGTTGGACATGACACTTTTTATGTATGTACTGACGGCTTTTCATGCACTGCTATTTAAAGTAAGTGGTCAAGAGGATATTATCGTCGGGACACCGATTGGCGGACGGTTGCATCCAGACACAGAACCATTAATCGGCATGTTTGTAAATACGCTTCCGATTAGAACGCAGCCATCGGCTTCTATTCCATTTGCTACCTTTGCGCAGCAGGTGAAGCAGCGGACTGTCCAAGCTTTTGCACATCAGACGCTGCCGTTTGAACAGATAGTCACTGCATTGCAAGTGCCGCGGGATTTGAGCCGCAATCCGATTTTTGATGTCATGTTTGTGATGCAAAATATGGGCCTTCCTACTACAGAAGTGAAGGGGCTTCAATTTGCTTCCCAACTGCTCGACGCAGGTGTGTCGAAGCTGGACTTGACTGTTGAAGTAACCGAAATTGAGGGCGGGCTGCGCATACGAGCCGAGTATGCAACGGCATTGTTTGAACGAGCGAGCGTAATGCGCCTGCTTGATTATTACATGCATGTGCTGACTAGCGCTGCGGCTCAGCCTAATGCTCTGCTTGGTGAACTGCGGCTTATGACCGAGGCGGAAGAGTGCAACATATACGATTTATTTAATGATACAAAGCATTCCTTCCCAGCCCATATGACATTAGGTGAAGCGGTAGAGAAGTTTGCGCACGCGGAGCCTGCGCGCACAGCTTTGCTAGTTGGTGATCAAGCAGTCACGTACGGGGAGCTTCAACATCAGGCGGAGCATGTCGCACATCTGTTGCGATCAAAAGGCGTTAAAGCGGATAGCCTAGTTGCGATATGTATGGAACGCTCGCTTGAGATGATTGTTGCCATGTTAGCCATCTGGAAAGCTGGTGGAGCGTACGTTCCAATCGCACCGTCTCAGCCATTGGATAGAATTCGGTTCGTGCTAGAGGATTCAAATACGAGCCTTGTGCTTGTAGAGACAAGTAGTGAGCTGTTGCATGTACAGCTTGGTGACGTTGAGCTTATGCCGATAGCTGCATTCTCGTCCGCTTATGATGAATCTAGTGATTTAACGGCTGTGAACAAGGGAACCGCCCAAAGCACTGAGCAAACTTTCGGTGGGGAGCATAGCCAGGCAGTTACAAGCAATTCCACTTCCAATGATGCGGCATACGTCATTTATACGTCAGGCTCAACCGGTCAGCCAAAAGGTGTGCTAGTTGAACACAAAGCGGCCGTAAATCGGATTTACTGGATGCAAACCATGTACCCGCTCCACGAGGGAGACGTTATTTTACAGAAGACGCCTTACACATTTGATGTATCCGTCTGGGAACTGATTTGGTGGGCATTCGGCGGAGCTAAAGTAGCATTGCTGGAACCTGGTGGAGAAAAAGACCCGAATGCAATTGTAGCTGCGATTGAGCAGCACCGTGTGACGACGATTCATTTTGTTCCCTCAATGTTGGAGCTGTTTTTAGCTCATCTGGAACATAACCCGCAGGCCAGAAACCGTTTAGCCAGCTTGCGTTATGTATTTACAAGCGGCGAAGCGCTCAAGGCTGAGCATGTGGAACGTTTTAAACAACTCGTGACGGTTCATTCCAATGCAGCCCTCATTAATCTTTACGGACCGACAGAGGCAGCCATTGACGTAACCTACTATGAATGCAGCCAATGGGAGGGCACGCTTGTTCCGATAGGAAAGCCGATTTATAACACCGAGCTGTACGTTGTAAATGAGCAGCTTCAACGTCAGCCAATCGGTATTCCAGGTGAATTATGCATCGCGGGTACGTGTTTGGCACGCGGGTATGTGAACAGGGAGGAGCTGACGGCAGAACGGTTTATTGAGAACCCTTTTGTGCCAGACAGCAAAATGTATCGTACCGGAGATATGGCCAGATGGCTGCCTGACGGAAATGTGGAGTATTTAGGAAGATTAGACAACCAAGTTAAAGTACGTGGCTTCCGCATCGAGTGCGGGGAGATCGAGCATGCGCTGCTGAAGGAGCCCTGCGTACGGGATGCCATTGTAGTAAAGATGGAGGATAACACGAGAGCTGATTATTTATGTGCCTATTTGGTCACAACAGCGCCTGTAACAGCAGCTCAACTACGTGCCTCCTTACAACAGCGGCTTCCTGAGTATATGATACCTGCCGTTTATGTGGAGCTGGATCATATGCCGCTTTCATCTAACGGAAAGGTTGATCGACGTCAACTGCCGCGACCTGAGCATCGTGTAGATTCAGGTCACGAATTTGTAGCAGCAAAAGAGGGCACAGAAGAGGTTGTGGCTAGTGTATGGCGGGAACTATTAGGGCGCGAACGCATTGGATCACGAGATAACTTCTTTGATTGCGGTGGCGACTCTCTGCTTATTATTCGGATGCATCACATGCTGGACCACCAGTACCCGGGATTGCTTAAAGTGACGGATTTATTTAACTATCCAACCGTCTCAGACCTTGCAGCCTACATTGATACTTTGCTGGCCGATCATCTTCGTGCGGATTGGAGCGGGCTTCAGGTGCCGGAGCAGCTGTTAAATCGTTCTTCCGCAACAGAGTGGAATGGCTTATACCGCTTTGAGGTTGATCAGAAGCTGCTAAATGGATTAAGAAAAGTAAGCTATTCAGAAGGAATTCGTGTGAATGAACTTATGCTAGCTGTATTGGCTTGGTATTTTAAGCAAGCAACTGGTGCGCAGGACGTTCAACTGCTCCATGTGAACGATAAGCGAGAGGCGCGGCTCGTCAACATTGACTTTAGCCTCACACGAGATTTTCACGAATTAGTCAGTATAGTGACAGCAGAACCGCACGTACTTAACAGACTAGAACAATGGCGCAAGACACCAACTGGAGAGGGTTCCAGAAATCAGTCGATCGCTCCGTTGTTCTACGAAGGGGCACCGCATAGGCTCGCTGTCAACTATGAGTTGCTTCAAGCACATGAACTGATCGTGTCCTTGCCGATTGTAACCACAGACCATGTTGTGTTAAAGGGTGAATGGGCATTTAATGGGCAGCGGTTGGATAAAGAGCGAATGAAGCAGTGGCTTCTAGGGTATGTAAAACTGCTCAGGCTAGTTGTGCAACAGTTTGAACAGACGGTTCATTCAATCCGTTCAGAAACAGCCGCTTCCACAGATAAAGGATAACTTGCAGACAGACAAGTTAAGAAAGGAAGAATTGCTGATGAAAAAAGCAAGTTGGATGATCGTAAACGTTGTCGTTTGCATAGGACTATTTTTCCTTGTCCTGAATGTTCACGGCTCCGCTTATAAAGTCCCTGCACTACAATCGTACACTGAGTTTATGATGCGTAATCAAACGGTATTTATGGCCGTTACTTTTTTACTTACCTTGCTTCTGTACGTAGTTTATTTTCAAATTCAGTCAAGGCTGCGCCGTGATCCGCAAATTGTACTGTTTCGTTCCTTCCGAATGGATCGGCTCAGCAGTAAACAATTTCTGCTGTTGCTCGCGATGGGAATCGCCGGGTGCACGTTTAGCATCGGGCTAGTGCTAATCGATTGGATTGAAGCACATATGGCTGCGATCCCTGCGCTGGTTGGCAACTTGATGCATGCGGATTCGATTGTTTATGTCATTATAGGGGCGGGTGTGATCGCCCCTGCATTTGAAGAAATTTTGTTTCGTGGCATCGTATTTAACCAACTGCGTACGATCATGAATACGAGTCTGGCTCTGCTCATTCAGGCCCTGCTGTACGCCGCGGTGCAGCCTGGACTCGAAGTGGCCCTGATCGGTTTTGGCTCAGGTCTCATTTACGGCATGTTATATGTACGCATGCAATCGATCTGGGCCCCGATAACGGTGCAAGTAGTTGCGATGAGCTCCATTTTTCTGGCTAAATATGCAGGATTGTTCGAGTGGGCAGACCGTTTAGGTCAAACAGCGCTTATCGTCATTACGTTAATTAGTTTGCTCTTCTTGTTTGGAGCTTCATGGCGAGTATGGACGCGTGGTGCTAGAAGCTCGGAAACAGGGGCAACTAAGCGTCCTTCTGCTCCAACCGGCGCTTAATCATATTGGAGGCTCCCGTTCACGGGAGCCAGTTACCCCATTTATAAGTCGAAAGGAGCAACATCTATGCTTAAAAGAGTGGGGCTTATGTTAGTCTCCGTACTGTTGATCGTTGGAATTTACTTTGCTTGGTTTTACACCATTAATCATCTGTTTTTCACGTATTTATACCCGCTGTCACCGTGGTTTGAACGTAACACGCTGTTTATTATTATTTTAAACGACATCGTTGGTTTTCCATTAATGGCTTTGGCCTTATGGTTTTTGCTGCGCAAGCCTATATTCAAAGTTGCTCGTTATCAACGTCTAGGGGCTATTCCTGCTGCTTACGCGTGTGTCATTGGAGCCGCAGCCGGAATATTTACGATCGCCTTCTCCATGCTGCCTACTTTCCGGGGACCGGAAGGCAGTACATTTATCGTACTTCTGGATTACATTAATCGTGCAGAATGGTATGTCTTCCTTGCCTTTTTATTATTAGGAAATATTTATAAAGAGACGTTGTTCAGAGGACTGCTGCTTAACGAATTTCGCACGGTGTTTCCGGTATGGCTTGCAATCGTCCTGCAAGGGATCATGTACGGTATTTTATTTTTCCAGGGAGATCCGGTGTTATCCTTATACGGTTTTCTCGGTGCAGTAATTTTTGCCTTGTTGTACGTATGGTTTGATTCCATCTGGGCACCCGTTATTGCGCAAATCGCTTGTCAGGGCGTGCAGTATGTTATGTGGAACTCAAATTTAAAGCTACCAGGTTTAACTTTACAAATCACTGTCATGGCTGTATCCATTCTCATTATTGGTGTATGTATGCGTTACGCACGGCGCCATCGTAAGGCGAGTCCTTCGATTATAAGTTATACGCAACCAAAAGGAGTGCAAGCACCATGAGGAGTGTAGCAACAGTGGCAAGAGTGCTCCTGTTTGTTGTCCTGTACGTTGCTGTCATGTTTGCTGTTAATGCAGTACTTTATCAAGGTTCCATTTATGCGCCATTACATGCTTTTGTACAACGGAACGCCACGATTGTGATGGCGGCCGCAGATTTAGTCGCCTTGCTAATATTTGCGGCCTTGCTGCCCTTATTTGGTACGACACTGATCCGAATCGGCTCCTTTCATCGCTGGAACAAATCCCAAACTTTTCCGGTAATTGGACTTGGATTAAGTCTTGGCATATTTATTCTATCGTTTACGAGGATACCGCTTATTGCGGAGATTGCGCCGTCGATTGCCAATCTGGTTACATTTATAGCTCAAGGTGAGGTTTTATGGCTCGTGCTGCTTAACAGTGCTATTATCGGTACGTTATTTGAAGAATGGTTATTTCGAGGCATCATTTATAACAGTTTGCTAGAAAAATTTAACAGCGTAGTTGCTGTTGTGGGTCAGGCTTTATTGTTTGGTGTCGTATTTATGGATATTGTCGTAGGAAGCTTTGCTGCGCTCGGTGCTATATTGTATGCTCTAGTGCGGCATTTTACCGGATCGCTGTGGCCTGTTTTGATTACACATGCAACCAGTACAACTACGATTATTTTGCTATCACTGCTGATTGATGGAAAAGACTCGGGCGTGGCGATGAAAATGTTGATCGTAAGCGTGCTGATCTTACTCGGCTGTATAGCCGCAATTTGGCGTAATGGAAGGAGGAGCGTAGATGTTTCAATTGCAGCTGTTGGAAAATGAGACATTAGATACGATAGAAAACGATCAATTAGACACCTATATAGCGGAAGCTTCTTTACACGATATTGCCATCATTGGCATCTCGGCGAAGCTCCCTCTTTCCGCAACGTATGACCAGTTCTGGGAGCGTCTGCAACAAGGGGTGGATGCTGTAGGTCCATTTCCTGACAGTCGTCGACTCCAAATGAAAGCCTACCTCAACAAACTGCGTGTGAATGAGGACCAAGTCGTATTTTTTGAGGGTGCTTATCTGGATGACGTGTCCGAGTTTGACTATGCCTTTTTCCGTTTATCACCCCACGAAGCAGCTCTGATGAGCCCTAACCAGCGTATGTTTCTACAGACAGCATGGCGGGCGATTGAAGATGCCGGTTATGGTGGCGATGGACTGCGAGATACGAGAACAGGTGTATTTGTAGGCCATAATGCAGATACACTTCATGATTATAAACGTGTGCTGGAAACGTTGAGCCCACAATCGCTCTCTTTGGCGGCGGCAGGCAATTTGAGTCCGATGATCGCAAGCCGCATTTCTTACTTGCTCAATTTTAGAGGACCGAGTCTTAGCATAGATACGGCATGTTCTTCCTCTTTAGTTGCGATTCATCTTGCTTGTCAATCGCTAAGAAGCGGAGAATGTGACACAGCAATTGCAGGAAGTGTCAAATTAAACTTGCTGCCGATGGATACGGGCATCCGGCTCGGTATTGAAGCGAGTGATTATCGGGCAAAGCCGTTTGACGAGTCTGCTGACGGAACGGGCATTGGTGAAGGTGTTGTTGCTTTTATTCTCAAGCCACTTCACAAGGCCGAGCAGGACAACGACAATATTTACGCTGTTATTAAAGGTAGTGCTATGAATCAGGACGGTGCGTCTGTTGGAATTACAGCGCCAAATGCGGTTGCGCAAGAGGACGTTATTATTCGGGCTTGGCAGGATGCTGGTATTAATCCTGAGACGGTCAGTTATATGGAGGCCCACGGCACGGGGACAGCACTCGGGGACCCGATCGAAATTGAAGGCATGACGCGTGCATTCCGCCGCTACACAGAGAAGCGGCAGTTGTGCGCTATTGGCTCCGTAAAAAGTAATGTGGGCCATTTGGATCATGCAGCAGGCATGGTTGGTATGCTAAAGGCGGTATTAGCACTGCGAGCCAGACAGTTACCGGCCACCCTGCATTTTCAACAGCCGAATCGTAGCCTGTCGTTGACGGAATCGCCCTTGTATGTCAATGACCGACTTTCGGCGTGGAAGCCGCATGAGGAATATGCGGACACACCTTTACGCTGTGGAGTAAGCGCTTTTGGTATGAGCGGTACAAACTGCCACGTTGTGTTAGAAGAAGCAGCAAGGTTAGATGTATTCGAAAACCAACTCGCATATCAGGCCAATGCAGATCGGTCTGCCACACAATTAGCAGGTGCACTCAATGACGGACGTTTGCAGTTGTTTACGCTTTCGGCTCAAACAAAAGCGGCATTAAAAAGGATGGCAGTAGAATATGTGCAGCGCATAGCAGCAGCGCCAGCTAACTGGAGTCTGGCCGACGTTTGTTATACAGCTCACACAGGGCGTGGTCATTATGCATGTCGACTTGCCATTTTAGCCCGCAATTTGAACGAGCTTGTGGATAAGCTGCGATTTGCAAGTGAAGAGTCGGATTTTATCGATAAAATGATGCTCGGTGAGCAAATATATCCGTCAAGCCTCTCGTCTGCTGCTCGTACGACGGGAATGGAAACAAGCCCCATGTTAGGGCAGATGCATTCAACCTATGATGAAGCCATCACAGATGGAATTTATGGCGGGCGTGTGTCCGAATTTCCATTTGCTGAGGCTATGGAACACAATTCCGCATCATCGTGTCAACGGCTGACCGTTGACACGTTAATCGATGTTAATCCGGACTGGCTAAATGATAACCAGCTAGTACAAAAGTTAGCCCAATCCTACATACAAGGCGCATACATATCTTGGGACCGTTTATACAGCAACGAAGTGCATCGCAAGCTGCCTTTGCCAGGGTATTCGTTTGAACCGACGCGATGCTGGGTGGAGCCTGCTGCTGTGTCTTCTTGGGACTCCCTTTTCTTGACAGGCGATCCCGGTCAAGAGACAGAGCTGCCGCCAGAGTTGGCAGTCGAGATGAAGACGATCCTCGCGGATTGGCGGCGCAGGTATGAGACATGGCTTAGCACTCGACAGCACGAAGTGCCGCATGTTCGGTTAATTGCTTCACGGAGCTTGACAGATAGTAAGGATGACTCCGTGCAGGTGCTTACAATGGGCGAAGACTACAGCTCTTTGGAGCAGCAGATTGCCGATTGGTGGGGGGATACACTCGGTTATGAGGAGTTGGAACTGAACCGGTCCTTCTTTGAGCTTGGTGGAGATTCCATTATGGCACTTAAAGTGATGAATCTCATTTATGGCAAATGGCAAATCAAACTGGAAGCCGCTCAATTATTTGCATCACCGACGATTAAGGAACTGGCTAGCCTCGTTGCGGAACGAATCCATGCGGAGTCGTATCAAGATGAGCCAATTCCTCGGCTGCCTAAGCAGGAGACTTACGTTGTATCGCCAGCGCAACGCCGTTTATATTTACAGCAGCAAGCAGTTCCTGCGGACAAGAGTTACAATTTGCCAGAGACGCTGCGGTTGGAAGGAGCACTCGACGTTATCAAGCTGGAGCAGGCGCTACAGACGCTCATTGCCAGACACGAGATGCTGCGAGCTTCGTTTTTAATCGAAAACGGTGAGATTCGTCAACGGATTTCAGACCACGTTCCTTTTCATCTCCCTCTGATCGAGGCGAGTGAGTTGGAATTGCCTGCACTGCTCAAATTACACCATACTCCTTTTCAGTTGGAGCATGCTCCGCTGTTGCGTGCGGCGCTGTTCCAAATTGCTGAATTAGAGTACGTCCTGTTTCTGGATATGCATCACATTGTGTCAGATGGAACTTCAACAGGCTTGCTCATTAAAGAAATGATGACGTTGTACACAGACGGTGAGCTGGTAGAGCCAAGCGTCTCTTACCGCGATTATGCCGCATGGCAATTGGAGCGGTGTCGTACGGAAGATATGGAAGAACATCGCCAATTTTGGCTCCGTGAAGGTTTGATGGATATGCCAGTGTTGGAACTTCCGACAGATTTTGCGCGACCGCCTGTCAAAAGTAATGCAGGTGAGACGTTTGATGTGTACGTGTCGACTGAATTAACGGCTAAGCTGCACCAACTGGCTCAGGCGCAGCACTGCACTTTGTTTCCTATCCTTTTATCAGCGTACTATACGTTGCTTGCCAATTACTCTGGTCAAACGGACATTGCGGTAGGAACGCCGATTGCAGGTCGATCGCGCACCGAATTGGAATCGGTTGTCGGGATGTTTGTTAACACGGTCGTCATTCGCAGCTATCCACAAGCGGACAAAACGTACCTTGATTATGTCAAAGAAGTTCAGAATACGATTTTGGCATGTATGCACCACCAAGACTATCCATTTGAGGAACTGGTGCTAGGTCATGAGCGCTTTGATCCGAGCCGCAGCCCGTTGTTTGATACGATGTTTGTTATGCAAAATTTAGATATACCGGAGTTAAAGCTTGGAGAGGTACGTTGTATTCATCAGCGATATGATCATCGGACTGCTAAATACGACTTGATGATTCAGGCGGTTGAACGAAGTGAGCAGCTTAGGTTTGTGGTGGAATACAGCGCGGCTTTGTTCCGACAAGAGACAATACAGACTATGATGAGCCGTTATGTGTATTTGCTTGAGCAGATGGTAGAGGAGCCGCACTTAACATTAGGCAGCTATCGTATGCTAACGGCTGAGGAAGAACTTAAATTAAGAACTTCGGTCTGTTCCAACACAGCCCCTTCGTTTGGCGAGATAGAGGCGATTCATCGGCGTATGGAACGAATGACACAGTTTTATCCAGACCATATAGCAGTCGAATGCGGAGCAGATCAGCTCTCTTATAAGGAAGTGAATGAGCAGGCTAATCGTCTCGCTCGCGTGCTGAGGACGAATGGGGTCAGTTCGGGGACGATCGTTGCCGTAATGGCAGAACGTTCCGTTAAATTAATGGTCGGTTTGCTTGCTGTACTGAAAGCTGGAGGGGCATATATGCCGATCGATCCTTCTAATCCTGCGGATCGAAAATTATATATGCTGCAAGATAGCGGAGCATCTGTTCTCTTAATTGACGGGGACAATCAGACACTCCCATTTGCAGGAATAAGTATCGATTTAAATAGTGAGCAGTGGCTTGAAGGGGATGGAAGTAATTTAGATTTGGCGATAGAAGCGGATGAGTTGATGTATGTCATCTATACCTCCGGATCAACAGGTCGTCCTAAAGGGGTAATGATCACTCATCATAACTTTTTTAACTTTGCTCATTCTATGAATTTGCTCTATGAAAATACGATCACGTCTAAAGACCGATTTTTGAGCTTGACGAATCTATCTTTTGACGTCAGTGTATGCGAAATGTTTACACCGCTTATGTTCGGAGCAACACTTGTGTTTTATCCGGATAGTGGTGTGCTGGATGTAAGATCCATTGCACGCTGCATTGGCGGATCAGCCATAACTTTTGCCTATTTGCCGCCGACATTGCTCGATGAACTGGCTGTTTTGCTAGAGAAACAGTCAGAATCATTACAATTAAACAAGCTGCTTGTTGGGGTAGAACCAATTAAAGACAGCACATTAGCCAAATTTAAGCAGTTAAATCCGGACATGCGCATTATTAACGGATATGGACCAACCGAATCTACCGTTTGCTCCAATATGTACGTTTTCCAGGATCACAAAGTGGAAGGTCGTAATGTGCCAATTGGCAAGCCAATGCACAACGTCGAAGTGTATTTACTCGGATATGGAAACAAGATTGTACCGGCAGGTATTACTGGTGAATTGTGTATAGCCGGAGCGGGTCTTGCCCGTGGATATTGGAACAAGCCGGAATTGACAGCGGAACGATTTGTATATCATCCGTCGTTCCAAGGCAAGACGCTGTACCGAACAGGTGATTTGGCCAAATGGCTGCCCGACGGCAATGCTGTGTTTATTGGACGAATCGATCATCAGGTAAAAATACGAGGCTACCGCATTGAACTGGGTGAGATCGAGGTACATCTGAGCGAATACGAAGGTATACGGCAAGTACTTGCGGTTACACGTGAAGAAGAGCAAGGGCTGAAATATATATGTGCCTATATTGTCGGGGACCCGGATATTAGTGGACTTACCCTTAGAAAATATTTAGCTGCTCGATTACCGGAGTACATGATTCCTTCTTACTTTGTATCGCTTCCAGCTATACCGCTTACGGCCAATGGCAAAGTTGATCGTCGTGCGCTGCCTGAGCCGGACAAGCTTGCTGCATTAAGCGAAACTAGAGTGAAACCACGTACGGAAAAAGAAATGATGGTTGCACAATTGTTCCGTGACATTCTCGGAATTCCAGACGCGGGTATTCACGAACATTTCTTTGAATTAGGTGGACACTCACTTAAGGCGACGATGCTGGTATCTCGATTAAGCGAGCTGTTTGAAGAGGAAATTCCGGTGTCTGTCGTATTTGAACGGCCTACAGTGGCGGAA
Source organism: Paenibacillus taiwanensis DSM 18679 (assembly GCF_000425125.1). Taxonomy (GTDB): domain Bacteria; phylum Bacillota; class Bacilli; order Paenibacillales; family Paenibacillaceae; genus Paenibacillus_B; species Paenibacillus_B taiwanensis. The sequence goes on along the minus strand of NZ_KE384308.1, from coordinate 353,976 downwards.
TTGGCACAATATTTGGAAGATAGACAGCTAGAGCGTCGTGAAAACACAGATCTTGATCCCACACGTGTAAGGGCGGAGCAGGCAGAATTAGCAAGTGAAGTCAAGATGTCAACGGTACGTGCCAATCGTTATCCGACTACAGCAGCCCAACATCGGCTTTATTTGTTGGACCAGCTTCATAACGATAGTGTTGCTTACAATATGCCAGCTGCGGTTGAAGTAGTTGGAAATTTGGATTACAAAGCGCTTGCAGCGGCACTGCAAGGCCTCGTTGATCGACATGAATCTTTACGTACTTCTTTTGCGGCAGATCAAGATAAATCGGTACAAGTTGTGCACGAACAAGCCAGCATTGTACTGACGGAGCGGCAAGCAGCGTTTGGGGAAGAAATGAAGATTATGGACGAGTTTGTCCGACCTTTTGACCTAGCCACGTATCCGCTGATCCGAGTGGAACTGGTTACATTGGTGAAACAGGAAGCCGGTTCTGACCAGCAACAGACGAAAAATATGCTGTTGTTTGATATGCATCACATTATATCTGATGGCTTTTCTATGGCTGTGCTGATGAAGGATTTGACGGCGTTATACGCAGGCTTATCACTAGCTCCGCTGTCCATACAGATGAAGGATGTTGCAGTGTGGCAAGAGCGTCAGCTCCAAGGGCCAGTAATGCAGGAGCAGGAACGATATTGGCTTGATGTATTTCAGGGCGAGCTTCCTGTATTGAAGCTGCCTGTTGATTATAAACGGCCTGAGTTGCAAAGCTACGAAGGAAGTCAATTGTTGTTTGAAGTGGATCGTGAGTTAAGTGCACGCATTCGCAAAAGTGCAAAGACATGTGGTGTGACGTTGTACACATACTTGCTAGCAGGCTACTTTGCGCTTCTCAGCCGCTACAGCGGTCAAGAGGACATTGTAGTAGGCACACCAGTAGCCGGCCGCACACAAATTCAAATGGAACAAATTGTAGGCATGATGGTTAACACCGTGGCTATTCGAAGTGAGGCGAATCCAGAGCTCACCATTAAAGAATATGTGTCACGGTTGCAGCGTCGTGTCATTGAAGCGATGGAGCGTCAGCACTACCCATTTGAACGTTTGGTAGACAAGCTTTTTACGGCAAGAGATACAAGTCGAAATCCTTTATTTGATACGATGTTTATTATGCAAAATATGGATAAGGCGGAGCTGAAGGCAGCCGGCGTTCATTTCAAACCGATTCGATTAGAGCAGCAGATGAGCAAATTTGATCTGACGTTGGAAGCAGCGGAGGACAATCATATCCTTCGATTCCATCTGGAGTATGCAACTCGACTTTTTGAACCGGCTACAGCCGCTCGTATGGCCCGTCATTATGTGAAGCTATTAGCTGAAATGGCGGCAGACCCGCATCGCCAATTAAAGGAGCTGGATCTGCTCGCTGCTGATGAGTTGGATATGCTGCTCGCAAGCAACCATAAAGCGAACGATGGAGCACTGCCAGTAACAGAACGAATCACGAATGGAACGTCTTCATCTGACAATCGGATGAAACGTGTCTACCAGTTAATTGAGGAGCAAGCAGCCAAAACTCCGCAAGCAACAGCCATCATATGTGAGGGCGAATCTGTAACGTATAACGAATTAAATGAGCGGGCAACTCAGCTTGCTTATACGCTTCGGCAGCGTGGGGTAGGACAAGGCAGTATTGTTGCGCTGTTGGCAGGCAGATCTTCCAAGCTATTGATTGGATTGCTGGCGATCCTAAAGGCAGGAGGCGCATATGTGGCCATCGATCCTTCATTCCCAAGGGAGCGCATTGAACTGATGCTCGAGGATTGTGGCACAAAGTTTGTATTAACGGAACGAGCATATGCAGGCTCGCTGCAGGCTGCTGAGGAATGGCTTCTGGACGATCCGAATATGTACGCGGATCACATACTCGCTGCGCAACTGAAGCAGGTGAATGATGAGCATGATCTGGCCTACATTTTGTATACGTCGGGTTCAACGGGACGGCCTAAAGGTGTCATGATCGAGCATAAGGGACTCAGTCACTTTATCGACGGCTTTGCACAGCGGTTCGAGATGGTAGCGGGACAGGCGATACTGGGACTTGCTACAGTTTCCTTCGATATTTTTATCGTCGAGACATTGCTCCCCTTAACGTTAGGTATGAAAATCGTCTTTGCTAACGATGAAGAGAAGAGTGACACCGCTCGATTAAGCGAATTAATTCGCAAGCATCACGTTCAGGTGCTGCAAACCACACCGTCACGCACGAAGTGGTGGGTGGCTCAGTCTGGTGATTTGAGTGCTTGGCAGGACTTGCAAATTTTAATGATTGGTGCTGAGCCGCTGTCACGACATTTGCTGTCTGAACTGCAATCCAGTACGAAAGCTCGCATTTATAATTTGTACGGCCCTACAGAAACGACGGTATGGACAGCCGTACAGGACGTGACTAACGTAGGACGAGGGTACGATGAGCAAGCCCAATCTCGTCTATTGCAGGTAGGCGAATTTACAGACAAGCAATCTATACAGCCTCACCATGAGCCTGCGACAGAAATTACGATCGGTACACCAATTGCAGGCGCAGAGATGCTGGTGCTAGATGCAGACGGACGATTGCAGCCGATAGGGGTGTTAGGCGAAATCCACATTGGCGGGGATGGGCTTGGCCGTGGATATATCGCTCATGAAGATTGGACGATGCAAGCATTTGTAGAACATCCTTATCGCCAAGGCGAAAAGCTGTATCGCACCGGAGATATTGGCAGACGCTTGTCTAATGGACAATTTGCTTTTGCTGGACGACGTGATCATCAAGTGAAGATTCGAGGCCATCGGATTGAATTAGGCGAGATTGAGCATCAACTGCTGGCGCTGCAATATGTGAAGGACGCTGTCATTCATGTGTGGTCGGCACAACAAAATGCAGGTGACGTGGATGAATGTGAGTTATGTGCTTACTTAGTTTGTTCGGAGGAGGTAACGACTGCTCAACTCCGTCAAGGCTTACAGCGCAAGCTGCCAGAATATATGGTGCCTACTTACTATGTCAAGCTGGATGCTATTCCTTTGACACCAACGGGGAAGGTCGATCGTAAAGCGCTGCCGCAGCCAGGACAGGCGGATATCGCTGGCGAGCGCATCTATGCAGAACTAACAAGCGAGACGGAGAAGTCGCTTGCCCTTATATGGCAAGAAGTATTAAATCTCGATCGTATAGGTGCAGACGATCATTTCTTTGATCAAGGTGGTCATTCTTTAAAGGCGGCTATGTTGGTGAACCGTGTTCGGGAGCAGTTTGGAGTGAATTTACAGTTAAGCGAAGTGTTCCAGTACCCAACATTATCTGAGATGGCTTCGAGAATCGATACACTAGAGCCAGAATCGTTCTGGGAAGGACAGCAGCAAAATCCATTTGCGGATTTACTGGAGCCGATACAGCCTATTGCCGCGCACGACTATATGCCTGTTCAAGAAAGCCAGATGTGGTCTGCTGGGACAGTCAAGCAGGATGGCAGTACACATTTGCAAATGAACGCTGCATCTGCTATGCAATCAGTCGCGGCAGCCCATGCAGACGAAGCTGTAACGGCAAACCTAGCGGCAGAACAGCAGCGCTTCGTTGCATGTGACTCAGCTGCGCCAACCCAAGTGCAGGAACAAACAACTATACTTGCGGAGTCAACTAAGTCGCACCCGCTTTCCAGTGCGCAAAAGCGGCAATTTATTTTGCAGCATCTTGGCGGCGATACGACGGCTTACCATCTACCTATTGTGGTGGCCATTGAAGGTGAGGTGGACAGTTCAAGGCTGGAGCAGGCGCTTAACAGTTTGATCGAGCGTCAGCCGAGTTTGCGTACTACTTTTGACATGGTGGATGGGGAACCTGTACAGCGGGTTGCGCCGTTCGTTTCGTTTAAACTTGACGAGGCTGTTGTGGAGGAAGAGACGTTATATAACGAGTTGGGCTGGGATGACGTGGCATTAAATGACCTGATGAATACGTTCATACGCCCGTTTGACTTACTAGAAGCACCGCTTATGCGTGTAAGACTCGTTACCCTGCTCCAAAAGAAAGCTTTGACTGAAGCGCACATCGTCAGCTCGGATAATCAAGCACAAGCACGCAGTAATAAGCGCCATTTGCTGCTGATTGATATGCATCACATTATTTCTGACGGCACATCGTTGATCATACTGGTCCGTGAGCTCGCTGCCTTGTATGGGCAGCATCAGTTAGTGCCACTTGCGTTATCGTATACAGACTATGCAAGTGTACAGCAGCAAACACGAGCGAGCGATAAATACAAGCAGGCTGAAAATTATTGGCTAAGCACGATGGATGGCGAACTGCCTGTGCTTGAGCTGCCGACGGACTTCCCGCGGCCACCTTTAAAGAGTAATGCGGGCAGATGTCATTATTTCCATTTGGATGCTGAACTTACTTCTGCTGTCAAGCAATTAGCGAGAGCTGAAGGTACAACGTTGTATACGGTGATGCTCACTGCGTACACGACACTGCTCCATCGATTGACTGGTCAAGACGACATTATTGTAGGTACCCCAGTAGCAGGTCGTGACAGAAGCGAACTGGAGCATATTATCGGCATGTTTGTCAGTACCGTTCTCATTCGCAGCAAAATAGATAGCAGTGAGAGAATCAGACACCGCATTCATCGCTTGCACGGCGAGTTGATGCAGGCGTTTGAACATCAGGCTTATCCGTTTGAAGACTTAGTGGACAAGCTGTCATGGAATCGCGACCCGGGGCGCAATCCGTTGTTTGATACGTTATTTGTACTTCAAAACATGGATGGCCCTCAAATGAGTACGAGTCAAGTTTCATTCCGTCCACTTCCGTTTGACAGGCATGCAAGCCAATTTGACCTTACATTTGAAGCGATAGAAGCAGCGCAAGATATACGCATTCGCTTTGAATACGCTACAGCACTGTTTAAACCAGATACGATTGAACGTATGGCGGAGCAGTACAAATATATACTTCAACAAATGACAAACGATCCAGACAACGATTGGGATGCGCTTCGACTTCTGGACGATAAGCAGCAGCAAATTATGCTTGCCAAGTGGGATCTAATTACCTCAACTGACTTGAGGTCAACTGCGAAGCCAGTCTATCGGTTGTTTGAGCAGCAAGCCGCCTTGACGCCAAGCAGAACGGCTATCTGCCATGAAGGAACAGAGGTAACGTATCGTGAACTAGACGATAGAGCCACACAGCTTGCAGTTAAGCTGCGCAAGCTTGGTGTGGGACCTGAGCGAATCGTAGGTATTTTGATGGGACGATCACCGGCTTTGGTAACCGCGATTCTAGCTATTCACAAAGCTGGTGGTGCCTATATGCCGATTGATCCTGCCTATCCGCAAGAGCGGATACAGTATATGCTGCTGGACAGTGGCACCATGCTCGTTCTGACTGATCACACAACGGTCGAGATCACCGGAGGCTGGGGGGAGCAGCTCGGAAATAAACGATCAGCTATCCACTCAGGTCCAAATTTGACAATCGAACAACAAGCGAGTGGTGCTGAAGGTGGTTGGAATGGCTTGCTGCTAGATGTAGAGTTGTGGCTGCAGGAGCTGAACAAATATGGAGCGGTAGAATCTTCTGACAGTAGCAGCAACAGCAGTGGGGGCGATGTATGTAGGGTCATAAATGCTGATGAATATGATTCGTCATCGTTGCATGCAGTGGAGTGCGCGGATGAATTATCTCGTCTGGCTTATGTCATATATACATCCGGCTCAACAGGAAAGCCTAAGGGAGTAATGGTGGAACAGCGCGGCTTATCGCACTATATCGCGTGGGCACGTGGGGCATATGTCAAACAAGCAGAAGAGACGTTTGCACTTTATTCCTCCATTGCCTTTGATTTAACGATTACTTCATTATTTGTTCCGCTGACAGGGGGGCATCGCCTAGTTATATATGGCGATGAGCTCACGATAGACGTTATATTACGACGAATCATGACAGAACGACAAGTTACGATTGTTAAGCTGACTCCTGCTCATCTAACATTGCTGCCCGATATGGATATAACTACTAGTGCGGTACACTCCTTCATCGTTGGCGGGGAGGAATTATCAGCTTCAATCGCAGCTCGAATCTCAAAAAGTTGGCCAATACCTCTTGCCATTTACAATGAATACGGTCCGACGGAGACGGTTGTAGGGTGTATGCTGCATCAGTTTGATGAGCAGACTGACACAGGGTTTGGGGTTCCCATTGGGAAACCGATTGTGAATACTGCCATTTATGTACTCGATGCCAGCAGGCGACTTGTACCTCCGGGAGTCATCGGTGAAATTTATATCGGTGGGGCAGGAGTAGCACGAGGTTATTGGCAGCGTGACAAGCTTACGTCAGAACGGTTTGTTCTCAACCCGTTCCGATCGAATGAACGGATGTATCGCACAGGTGATTTGGCTCGAATAAACTCGCACGGATTGATGGAATATGTGGGTCGTGTAGACCATCAAGTGAAAATAAACGGTTACCGAATTGAGCTAGGTGAAATTGAAGCTTGTGTCACAGCTTATCCTATTATCAATCAAGCGGTAGTCGTGAACCGTTCTGATAGCGGAGGGCAAATGCTTTGTTGCTACTATAGCATTCGCAGCGAGCATGCTGTTGAAGCCCCTGCCATGAACGAAGATGGTGCAAGCTTGCGTGAAGAAGAACTGCGTTCGTATTTAGCAGCTTCACTTCCCGTTTACATGGTACCTGCCCATTTGATAGAACTGCCTGCTTTGCCTCTTACGCAAAGCGGCAAGGTGGATCGGCAAGCACTACCAAAGCCTGTGCTGACCATCGATCAGGATGATACAGGGTCCTACATCCCTACAACGGATGCTGAAGCGACACTGGTAGGAATATGGCGCGAGGTGTTGGGAATAGGACAGGTTGGCCTGCGTGATAACTTTTTCAGAGCGGGGGGCAACTCCTTGCTGTTGATTCAGGTTTATCAGAAACTAAACCGACTTTATCCTGAATTGCTGCGAGTAACCGACTTATTTGCTTACCCAACGATAAGGGACCTTGCGGAACAGATTACACTGCGGCAAGCTGATAGCTCTGCAATTGGTGAAGATGCTGTAATACTGCTTAATAAGATGGTGCTGGAACGAGCAGGTGCATATGAAGAAACGACATTACAAGCTAAGGTGAACCGTAACGTGCAGCCGGAGTGGTTTGCGCGAAATAACGAGACGGCTGATCAAAATGAACGCTGGTTCCAAGGGGTAATGGCAGCTTATGCATATGCACTGTATGAAGCAAGTGAAGGTGAGTACGTACCTATTCATTACGTGACGGCTGCTCGTGGTGCCGAAAGTAGAGCGGTAGTTGTTCCGATTAATATGAATGCTGTGTCTGATATACCGGAGTATGTAGAGCATGTGTTACAAACGTACGCTAATGTTCGCACACGGGTGCAGTCAGATTCTTACGCGATGCGTAATCTGATGAAGGACTCAACGCATCAGGTCCGCAATGCAGTTTACCCGCTGCTAGCTGAAGCAAGAAGGTGGGAAGGAAGCGGATCTTGGCTGCGCAAGTACGGTGTACTGCTCGTAGTAGATAAACAGGAAGCCGAGATTACCCTTTCGTTGACCTTCGATGCCGGTTTACTGGAAGGTGAAAAGATGCGCGAACTGCTGCAAATGATCGTGCAGCTTATGAATCAATTACGTCATGTCACACCGGATGTTGGTGTCATCTCACATTAGACATAGGCAGGGATTAAATATGACTGAACAAATTCACATAATGGAGGTTCGTTTATGAAAAAGAAGTTGTTTGATCTGTCGATTCCTCCAAACGAATCAGCTTGTCCACCTGTTCAGGAAGTATCCAAACACGAGATGGCTATTATTGGAATCTCACTACGAATGCCAGGAGCTGACAATATTCGTGATTTCTGGCGGCTGATGCAGGAGGGGGCCGATTGCATTGGCAAGCTGCCAAAGGCAAGAGAACACGATGTGCGACGTCTTCAGCAACTTGCAAACAGAACGGAAGCGATTGAATTTGGCGAGGCAGGGTATCTCACAGACATCGATGTATTTGATTACGATTTTTTTGGGATTTCACCAAAAGAAGCTGCGCTTATGGACCCGCAGCAGCGTTTGTTTCTCCAAGTAGCTTGGGAATCGCTGGAGCAGGCAGGTTACGGAGGAACAAGAGCACGCAGCAGCAGTACAGGTATTTATGTAGGCTTTAACAGTAACCACGCTGGCATATATCAGCAGATGGTACAGCTTGCCGAACCAGAAGCAGTCAACATTGCGTTTGCAGGAAACATGGCACCGATCATTCCGAGTAGAATCGCTCATTTGCTGGACTTAAAAGGACCTGCAATGCTGGTTGACACAGCCTGCTCGTCCTCATTAGTAGCGATACATCTGGCGTGCCAAGCGATCCGTGCCGGAGATTGTCAAATGGCGATCGCCGGCGGAGTGCGCGTACAACTGTTGCCAGTCAAAAGTGGATTCAAGATAGGAATTGAATCATCGGATGACCGCACCAAAACCTTTGATGAGCGTTCTGATGGAACTGGCTGGGGAGAGGGGGTCGCAGCCATCGTACTGAAGCCTTATTATAAGGCGCAACAGGATGGCGACCCCATCTATGCGGTCATTAAGGGAAGCGCCATTAATCAGGACGGTCAATCCGTTGGCATAACGGCGCCGAATCGTGAGGCTCAAGAGGAGGTGCTGATGCAGGCTTGGCGTCAGGCGGGCATTCGCCCAGATACACTTGGCTACTGGGAAGCGCACGGAACAGGGACGAAGCTTGGCGACCCGATTGAAATTGATGCCATCCGTAATGCAGTGGCGCGCTACACTGATCGCAAACAGTTCTGTGCGATTGCTACCGTGAAGTCCAACATAGGGCATTTGGACTCGTGTGCGGGTATTGCAGGTGTCATTCGTGCGACATTAGCTCTTTATTATAAACAGCTGCCGCCGATGGTTCATTTTCAAACGCCAAACCGACAAATAAACTTTGCAGATTCGCCTGTCTATGTAGAGACGAGATTGCAGACATGGGAGAGCGCGCCAAATCATCCGCGACGCTGCGGCGTTAGTTCCTTTGGCTTAAGTGGGACCAATGCACACCTAGTTATGGAAGAAGCGCCGCAACCTCCGCCCGCTTCAGACGTGCAGCAGCACGCTGGAGCTGGCTTCCATCTCTTCACGGCGTCTGCACGTAATCGATCCCAGCTGCGCGTCCTGCTTACACATTATGTGGAGCATCTTGTGGCCGATGGCTCGCAATCAAGCCAACGTCTTGGTGACTGGTGTTATACCGTCAACACGAGTCGCGGTCACTATGCTTACCGGATTGCTGCAGTTGTTCAGACGATGGATCAGCTTAGAGAAGTGCTAGAGCGCGTCGTTCTGGAAAAGCAAGATCAATCAGAAAAAGCAGAGCAAGTGGATAAAGTAGATCCACATCTAACTGGCAAGGTTTATTATGGCGTGGGAGAGGCCGCAACAACTCCAGTTCATTCGTCCAGTGCGAAGGGCACGGTTGAAGCTGTTGAAGAGAGTCGATCAGCTTTTGACGAAAGCATTTGCGACGAAAAAGCTCTTCATGTGTTGGCACAACGTTATGTAAACGGGGATGAACTGGACTGGTCAGCAATTTATGCGAACAAGGTGAATCGTCGTCTACACGTGCCAGTTTATCCGTTTGCAAAGCAGCGCTGCTGGATTCATCTTGGTGAGGTTGCAGGCGAAGATGAAGTAGAAAATGTACCGGAACTTTATGTCCGTACCTGGCTTCCATCTGATCCAATGTCATCTGAGAAGGATCAGCATGCAGATTCAATGCTAAAAGTGCAAACCGCAGCTTCTCTCCATACTTCGGGAAATCGAGTTATGTTAGTTCACCGAGGTCAGGCACGAGCGCAGCAAGTAAAGGAATTGTTGCAAAGTCGTGGGGTGCGGGTCACAGATATGAAGCTGGGTACTGTATTTACGGCGCTATCAAAGGATGAATATGTTGTACGCGGTACACCGCAAGATTATACGGAAGTGTTCCTGCAAAGTAGTACAGACAACACGTATATAACACAAGTTCTATTTGATATGACCCCTGACCACGAGGACGTGGAAACTAACGTGATGAACAGTAAGACGTTGTTTGCTCAGAGTCTGGAATGGGGGGTATATACACAGTTTTCATGGATAAAAGCCTATTTAACTACTGGTAGTTCACAGCCATTAGACATGCTGACCGTTGTGAGCCATGCCCATCTTGTCACAAAAGAAGATGTATTGATCAGACCAGAGTACGGGCCGGTTATTGGGTTTAGCAAGTCAATTCCGTTTGAATACGGACATATCAGCACTCGGATTTTTGATGTTGACGCCTGTACAACTGCTGAAGAGATTGCTGCTGAAGCAGCTAACAGATTCGAGACAACGATAGTTGCTGAACGAAACCATGTGCGATACAGAGAACAGATTGAGTCGATAGGATCAAGGCCGGAAGTGAGCATTACGGCATCGGAAGGGGGCACTGGTCATACGTCACTTGCTAACCAAGCAAGACTGGAAGCTTCCGTTGCCGATGGTGAGCAGCTTGAGGTCGCAGCGACTGCGGTCGTAGACGCACAGCCTGATACGAGTCGAAGCTTAAAATCGGACGGAGTATATGTGATTACTGGGGGGACTGGAGGCATTGGTCTCACGCTCGCAAGACACTTTGCAAGTCAGCACCCCATTTCTATCGCATTGGTTGGACGACATATACCTACTCAGCTAGAGCAAAGTGATGATGCCGATGCCCTTAATTTAACGGACGAATTCTCGGACTCAGCTAAGCGCTTAAAGAAGCTGCAAGCAGCTGCACATGAAATGGAATCCCTTGGGTCTCACGTACATTTCTATGCTGTGGATGTATGTGATGAACAAGCGGTAGCGGGGCTAATGACGGACCTGCGAGCGAAATTTGGTCGAATAAATGGGGTTGTGCATTGCGCTGGTGTTCCTGGCGAAGGGTTTATTATTCGTAAAGAAATGAAGGTGTTCCGTCAAGTATTAGCGCCCAAAGTGCAAGGTACTTGGAACTTGGAGCGTGCGACGGCTAATGATGAGCTTGATTTCTTTATACTTTGCTCTTCCATGACTAGTGCTTTTGGTGGAGCAGGTCAAAGCGACTATGCGGCAGCCAACGCGTTTCTGGATTATTTTGCTCTTTATCGAAGTCAAGCGCGCACCTCACGAACCGTTTCCATTCAGTGGCCGACGTGGCGCGAAACAGGAATGGCTGTTGATCGCGGCGTTAATATGAATCATACGTGGTTTAAGCCAATTTCAAATCGCCAGGCTTGCATGATTTTGGATTATGTGCTTTCAGGAGGGCCGCCGGTTATCATGGCAGGGGAATGGCAGTCTTCCGTTCTCCAAGGCAGTGCCGAGCTTGCAGCGGCGCTGCCGCTATCCCCAGAGCTCCATCAGCGATTACAAGTAGCTGTCGCATCGCCTCAAGGACAGAATACAGCTCCAACGAGGCAGCTTAAGCCGGTTGTCGTTAAAGGAGAATCAATATCGGAAATGGCAGCTTATATTGCGCAGGTTTGGCGGGAAGTGCTTGGTTTTGAGGAATTTCATGCGGAGGCTAACTTTTTTGATATCGGTGGAGACTCGATCATGATTGTTAACGTACATCGTTTACTTGAAGAGCGATACGCAGGAGTAACGACAATGGTAGACCTGTTTATGCACCCCACGATCCAGTCTTTATCTTTGTTCATCGACAAGCGACTGCAAGAAATGGACGTCAACGAACGCATGGAACCTCAATCTAAAGGGCTTCATGCGGACACCCGAATTGGAGCAAATCAGAATACGGATATGAGCTCGTTAAATCAAGCCGATTATGAAGCTGAACTGTTTGCTTTATTTGATCAGGTTGAACAAGGGCAGCTATCACAGGGGGAGGCCTATCTTCGTTTGGACAAGAAGGAGGAGAAGCGCCAATGAGCAAATTACGCCAGACTATATTTGATTATACAGTTGCAGGAAAAATGGATAAGCGTGTTGGCGTTGAACTGCTGACCTTGCTTAAACAGGAGGAAGTGGAAAGTCCACATGATATCGCGGTCATTGGGATGTCTTTCGAGCTGCCTGGTGCAAATGGTGAAGACGCCTTATGGCATGTGCTTGAAGGCCGTCAGGACTGCATCCGTCCTTTTCCAGAAACGCGTCTACAAGATGTTGCTGCTATGCTTACGCAGCTTGGCTTATCAGAGTTGTCGCTGTCTGAGTGTGGATATTTAGAGGAAATTGACAAGTTTGACTATGATTTTTTCCGTCTCTCCCCTAAAGAGGCCAGCCTAATGGATCCTCACCAGCGATTGTTTCTGGAAACAGCTTGGAAAACGATAGAGGATGCAGGATATGGAGGCTCACGGCTAAAAGGAAGTCGAACAGGTGTTTACGTGGGGTATAACGGCTGGCCCTTATATGAGCGTATGATTGCCAGTATGATGCCAGGTCAGTCACAAATTGCGACGGCAGGCAACGTGTCTTCCATTATTGCAAGCCGAATTGCCTATATGCTTGATTTGCACGGGCCTAGTTTGCTTGTGGACACCGCATGCTCCTCCTCTTTAGTTGCCGTTCATTTGGCAGTAAGAGCAATCCGCAGCGGAGAATGTGACATGGCCCTTGCAGGCGGCGTTAAGTTAAATTTGCTACCGATGGTACATGACAAAAATAATATCGGTATCCATTCCACGGACTTCCGCACCAAGTCATTTGACGCCAGTTCAGATGGAACTGGCTGGGGCGAAGGGGTTGCGTCAGTCTTGTTAAAGCCGCTTGCTCGTGCGTTAGCGGACGGAGACGTGATCCATGCTGTTATTAAAGGTAGTGCCACAAATCAGGATGGCAATTCCAACGGCATTACGGCGCCTAACGCAAGAGCGCAGGAAGATTGCATCGTACGCGCATGGGAGGATGCGGGGGTTACGCCGGATACAATCAGATACGTGGAGGCGCACGGAACGGGAACGAAGCTTGGAGATCCGATTGAAATTGAAGGAATCAAGCGAGCGTTTGGACGCTACTCCGTGCAAGGGGAGCCGAGACCTATCGGCACGGTTAAATCCAATATAGGACATTTGGACAGTGCTGCGGGTATTGCTGGACTGATCAAATCGATTGTGATGCTTAAACAACGAAAGCTGCCGCCACTGCTACATTACGAGCGGCCTAACGCGCAAATCAATTTTGAAGACTCCCCTGTTTTTGTGAATACAGAGACAAAGGCTTGGGAGGAAACAGGGCCGCTTCGAATCGGAATCAGCTCCTTTGGACTTAGCGGAACAAACTGCCACCTCATCTTAGAAGAAGCGCCGCTGCGCCGGACTCGACCGGCATTGAATTCATCACGACCCACACCATATGTTCTAACTTTATCAGCCAGAAGCCAACAATCATTGGATGCATTAGTCACGCAATACATGAATACGTCTTTGTTAGGAGAGAACCAAGCAACTGATGAACTTCATGTAGTATCTGAATCAGAAAATGAACAGCTAGCTTCTATCTGCTATGTATCCAATCTTGGTCGAGGCCATTACGAATATCGGCTTGCCATAATTGTAAGTCAGTGGACAGAAATAGCTGTACGGCTGCACGAGTGGCGGCAGCAGCCGACGGGTAATCCATATGTTTTTTTTGGCCAGCACAAGCTGACCACAAGAAAGAAGGAAGATGGTATTTCGATTACTGAAGTCGAACAGCGCGAATTAGGGCGACAAGCAAGCGAAGTGATAGCACGTGCCCTAACGTATCAAGCAGCAGGGCAGAGTGCTGCTTATATGGAGCAATTGCAGCAGCTGGCCGAGTGGTATGTGCGTGGCGCACAAGTGCCTTGGGACGAAATGTATTCTGTACTTTCTTCTACTCCTGCTGCCATAAGATTGCCAGTCTATCCGTTTGAACGTAAGCGCTGCTGGTTGGACTCTCCTTGGTTGGGGATGGCTCCTTCCAGTGAAGAGAGGAAAGCTGATGCAGCGGCACATCCGCTGCTAGAACGATTAGCGATACGTACATTTGACGAAGAGGTGTTTGTTACCTCCTTTCATCCTGATAGGCACTGGGTGTTAAGTGATCATCGTGTACTGGCTTCACCTACTATTCCAGGTACTACTTACATTGAGATGGCGCGTCAAGCCTGCTCTAACTACGTTAACGATGGTGTGCTGGAATTTAGCAACGTATATTTTCATACACCTCTAGTGTTTAAGCAGAGCCAGGCTATTGAAACACATACCATCGTAAGACGTGTCGGAAGTGGATTCGAATTCCGTATCGTAAGTAAACAGGAAGAGCCTAATGCAGGTTTAACGGAATGGCTAGTTCATGCAACTGGAGCTATGACTGTCAAGGCTAAGGAACAGCACCCCGTACTTGACGTTATGAGCACTCGCTCCCGTCTGACAGAGCAGGATTGGGGCGCAGATTATGAGGTGCGTAATCCAGCTATACAGTTTGGTAGCCATTGGACGGATATTCGGTTTGAAGATGTATACACCTGTGAAAATGAATTGCTCTTACATTTAACATTGCCCAATCGTTATGATATGGAAAGGCAGCAAATGTCCTTTCATCCCGCGTTGATGGATGTGGCAATCACCTTTTGCGGCGATATGATTACGAGCGGCATGTATTTGCCTTTTATGTATGAAGGATTACGGGTTTACGGTGAAGTGCCTTCCACCTTGTATTCTTACATTCGCATGCAGCCATCTGCCGCCGAAGATCGTGCAAAGGAAGTTGTTCGCATGAAAGTGACGATCTGTGATGAAGCGGGAAATGTGGTTGTGGATGTGGATCATTTTACGCAAAAAAAAGTGCGTCAAATTGATACGCTTCGTCCTGATGAGCCACATTTGTTCCGCAAGGAATGGGTACACGATTCCATTTCAGGCGATGAAGTTGCGGACGGCAATGAAGGAAATGAAGGAAATGAAGGCCATGATCCTCTAACAAGGCTGAGTCCAAGGGAGACTGTGCTGTTATTAACAGACCAATCACGAATGGCGAAGGACGCGGCAGAAGAATTAAGACAGCGTGACCTACAAGTAATTGAGGTCGTAAGGGGTAGTTGCTTCTCACGCACAGCAACTGGATACACAGTGGGTGCAGCGGCAGCGGACTATGAGCAACTGATTGCATCCATCCGGGAGGATAAGGTGTCATATGTCCTGCATATGTTACTTGCCAGCGAGCAGGGGCCTGTAGACACGCTTGCGAATCTTCATAAGCGTTTGGACGATGGTGTATACAGTCTGTTTCACTTTATTCGGAGTTGGGTCACATTAATGCCAAGCACTCCTGTTCGCCTAGCCTCGGTCATGAGATATGCCGATATGGTGACTGGAGATGAGCCTTATCTACAGCCGGAAAGCTATTCACTGTCAAGCCTGCTGCATGTGATTAGCCAAGAGCATCACGATATTAGGACGTCCTGCTTGGATATAGACGATTTCACGCCGGCCTCTGTCTGGCTCAAGGAGCTTGCTTCAAATGATGCGGTGCTCCATTGCGCTTATCGCAATGGCATCCGCTATGCGGAAAGATTTGGCGTTGTTCCGGTTGCTGCTTTGGACAAGCTTCCTGTTGCATACCGTTCTGACGGGGCCTATGTCATTACTGGCGGAACAGGCGGTTTGGGCTTGGAGGTGGCTCGTTATTTAGCTGAACGTGGTGCTCGCCATCTTGTGCTGCTAAATAGAGGCGGTTGCCCTGATCCTGAGCAATGGGAGGCGCTGCAAAGTTGTTCAGACAAGCCTAAAACTGCACGCATAGTAAGAGCACTTATGGAGTTGCAGGAACAAGCTGTAGAGGTAGAGGTGCAAGCAGTCGATTTGACAAATATCGATGACCTTCGTACCTGTTTTCACTCGATTCGCGAACGTCACGGTGCCATATACGGGCTGTTCCATTGTGCTGGCGTTGCAGGGGAAGGTGTAATTACGCGCAAGTCAGAGTCCTCTTTTGCAGCCGTCATGTCACCAAAGGTAGAAGGAACTTGGCTGCTAGATCAAGTAACGTCCGAAGACCCGATGGATGTAATGGTGCTGTTTTCCTCATTTTCTAGTATTATGGGTGGTTACGGTCAGGCGGATTATGCCACAGCCAATGGGTACATGGATGGATTCGCAAAGCTGAGAAGTTTACGTGGAAGACGAACGCTATCGATTAATTGGCCATCATGGAGCGATGTTGGTATGGCGGTAGATTACGATGTGGACTTTGAGAGCAATATTTTTCATGCCGTATCAACGAAGCAAGGGTTAGCGATGCTGGAACAATTGATGGGTGTGCCCGTCACGAACGCTATTGCAGGTCATATAAATTGGTCTATAGCGCTATCAGCAGGCCTTTCAAGCATGATGCCGCTATCTACTGAGCTTGAAAGCTGGATGAAAGAAAGCGCCTTGCAGTTGCGGTTTACGGACAAGCAGCAAGCTGTCCAAGAACGGACGGAGACAGCAGGTACGGTTACGCTCTTAGGAACAGATGCTGCAAATGAGATCGAACAGGGATTAGCCCAAGTATGGGGACAACTGTTTGGCAGACAAGAAATTGAGATTGATGATAGCTTTTACGACCTAGGGGGTGACTCCATACTAGCGATTACGATGCTTCCCCAGCTTGAGCGTTTATTCCCAGGTACGATAAATATTTCGGATCTTTTTATGTACCCTACTATACGAGAACTAGGAAAGTATATTCAGGAGCAAAGAGATCAGGCAAAGCGTCTCGCAACGATAGCTGCTCAAGAGCCAAACATTGCCCATTCAGAGGTACTTGAACAATTCGATCTGGATGAGCTATTGACGCAGGTTGAACAGGGGACCTTGTCAGTAGACACTGCTAATGTACGTTTGCATACGACCAATTCGCATTCCAGCTCTAATTCATGAGCGTATCATTCTTTTATGGTTACCTTTATGTTTAAATAGCTATTTTTAATTAGAACCCCATTATAAGGAGGAAATTATATGTTTAGAGAAATGCACAAAGCTAAAATCCACCGCGCTACAGTTACTGAGGCTAACTTGAATTATGTGGGTAGTATTACTATTGACCAAAATGTACTAGATGCAGCGGATATTTTGGAAAACGAAAAGGTACAGGTTGTAAACATCAATAACGGCGCTAGATTGGAAACATACGTTATTTCTGGCCCGCGGGGCAGTCGAATGATTTGTCTGAACGGTGCAGCAGCACGGCTTGTGCAGCCGGGCGACAAAGTTATTATTATGTCTTATGCTTTGATGAGCAACGAAGAGGCATTGGTACACAAGCCGCGAGTTGTTCTTATGGGCGATGACAACGAGATGATTGATGAGCGTTACACAGAACTACACTCTACAATGGTATAAACATAGGGGAGGCCAGGCGCTAATGAACGAGCAGATGCAGCGGCTTATATTAGAACAGCTAGCAGCCGGCAAGATATCAAAAGAGATGGCTAAGGAGCAGCTGACTAATCTCTTACGCCAAGGTTCCTCGAAATCTGTGCATGCAAGGGGACAAGATGAACAACGCACAGCTGTATCAGATGCATCTGTGCAATTGTATGATCTTTCTCATGCCCAACGTGGGATGTGGCTACAGCAGCAAATGGAGCCGGAACTTACGACGTACAATTGTCCCTTTTATGTTCATCTGCATACAAATGCGCACGCTGAGCAAATGCCGGAGGAAGATTATCGAATGTATCTTCCTGCCGCAGATTTAAATATAGCAGCGCTAGAGAAAGCCCTTCAGCTCGTAGCAGAACGGCATGAATCGTTGCGAACCGCATTTGTAGAAGTAGGGGGCAAGCCGAAGCAGCAAATACGTACTGACGTTAAGCTGCGGCTTCAATATATAGATTTAACAGCACATATGAAGCCAGAGGAGGAGTTGGAGCGGCAGATTTGGATGGATAAGCAGACACCATTTGATTTGACTACTCCTCCGGTCACAGCTAAGCTGTTCCGACTTGCCGCACATCATTATTGTTATTATGTGAACATGCACCACATCATAATGGATGGCTGGAGTACAAAGGTGATCGTAGATGAGATGTTCGCCTATTACCGGCAGGAGGCGTTTGGCCTCCCTGCCGCATTGCCTAAGCTGCCAATTAAATATGTAGATTATGTGCAGGATGAATTGTTGTGGGAGCGTTCGGACGAGGCTCACGGGATGGAACAATATTGGTTGAAAGAGTTAAGTCATCCATTACCCTCCTTACGTTTGCCAGGTGATTACGAGCCAGCGCTCCCCCGCACACATCGTGGAGGCTATGTATCGGCATCCATCAGTGGTCATTTGGTAGACCCTTTAACACAAGCGGCCAAACGCTCTAATGTTACTCTGCATATGCTGTTTCTAGCTTGTTATGTGATGCTGCTGCACAAATTAACAGGTGAAGATGACATTATTGTTGGTGTCCCAGTACTCCAACGCAATAAACCAGAACTCCAGCACGTAGTAGGTGTGCTAATTAATGTGACTTGTATCCGAGTTCAATTCGATAAACGGACCTCGTTGGCTGATGTCGTTGCGCAAGTGAAGAAGAAGACGCTGCTTGGCTTAAAGAACAGCCGACTGCCATTTGAGCGTATCGTATCCGAAGTGAATCCGAACCGGGTGATGGGTCAAAATCCGATTTTTTCGACATTGTTTCAATTTTTTGACTACATCCCACAAGCAAACGATGGCGTTTCGATGTTTGATTTGAGCTTGCAGTGCAGACAGGCTCACGATTCGATCCTGCTCCGGATGGAGTACGCAAGCGACCTGTTTGAACGGGACACGGTAGAGCGTTACCTTTGCTATTTCACGAGAATTATTGAACGATACGCGGAGAAGTCCTCCCAACGATTATCCGAATTGCAGCTGCTTGAGCCAACTGAGGAAGCCGCCTATATTTCACAAATTATTTTTAACGAAGGGGATCGGTTAGCAAGTGAGGTTTTGCCGTTTCATCAACAATTTGAGCGGCAAGCAGCCTTAACGCCTGATGTCATAGCACTCAAGTGTGGGCATCGTGAGTTAACTTACAGCAGCTTAAATTCACGTGCCAATCAGTTAGCTCATACGTTGCGGTCACGAGGGGTGGGACCAGAGTGTATCGTAGGTTTGCTCACTAAACGAACGCCTGAACTTATTATTGGGATGCTTGGTATTTTAAAAGCAGGCGGCGCCTATGTGGCAATAGATCCCTCTTTCCCAGAAGAGCGGATTCGAACGATGCTACAGGATTGCGGAGAGCAGTATTTATTAACGGAGTACTCGCTTGCGGGAATGATTCCTTCATTAGAAGAATGGTATTTAGATGATCCGGAATTATATGCGGATCAAGATGATAATCTCACTTGCATAACAGCGGTGGACCATCTCGCTTATGTTTTATACACCTCGGGATCTACGGGACGTCCGAAAGGGGTTATGATTACACAGGGGTCCTTGGCCCATTTTATAACTAGCTTCAGCGAGCGAATTCCGTTTTCAGCCGGATACAAAGTGGCAGGTCTTGCTACGGTATCGTTTGATATTTTTGTTGTGGAGCACCTTATTCCACTTGCGCGTGGAATGACCGTTGTTCTGCTGCAAGAACGTGAACAGCAGGACCCACGGCTCATAAATGAAACACTGCTGCAAGAGCAGGTGGATGTCCTCCAGATTACACCTTCGCGTTTAAAAATGTGGCTGCGTGATGAGCAGCATTTGGAATGTATGCAGCAGTTGAAAATAATGATGATTGGAGCGGAGGCATTAACTTCTCATTTGCTGGCGCAAGTGCAAGCAAGGACTGAGGCTCGTATTTATAATTTGTACGGACCAACAGAAACGACGGTCTGGATGATGAGCAAAGAAGTTACATCACCGTGTGAGTCAACCCTTATTCCAATAGGAACACCACTGGCTGGCATGGAGGCATACGTGCTAGACGAGGAACTGCGGCTGCAACCTCCAGGTGTAGCTGGTGAGTTATGTATAGGCGGTTCTGGCGTAGGGCGCGGCTATATAAATGATACGGAACTGACAGCTAGTAAGTTCGTAGCGCATCCTTTTCACCCCGGAGAGCGTATGTATCGAACCGGTGACAGAGTGCGTCTCAATCGAAACGGTGAATATATTTATTTAGGCCGTGCAGACCATCAGGTAAAAGTAAGAGGTTACCGAATTGAGCTTGGAGAGATCGAACAAGTTTTGCTGACTTATACGGGAGTAAGCGAGGCAATCGTCCATCCTTGGACAAACGAATCAGATGATCGTGTTTTGTGTGCGTACTGGGTGGGGCCCGAAGCGTTAGAAGCTGATCGTCTTCGTTCTGAGCTGGCGAGCCGGCTGCCTGATTATATGATTCCTGCGTTTTTTATACGGTTGGCAGAGGTTCCTCTAACGCCTACCGGTAAAGTTAATCGTAAAGCTTTACCAGATCCGTTTCAGCACGCCGATGTTGAAGTCGCTCCGATTACAGAGCCAGAAACAGAGGCGGAGACTCAGTTGCTTGAAATTTGGCAGCAGTTTTTTCAACATCGAGCTTTTGGGGTTACTGACGATTTTTATAATCTAGGCGGCAACTCGATTATGGCGATACAAATGCGACATCAACTGGAAATACGGGGGTATACGATTGATGTCGCTAATCTGTTTCAATATCGAACCATTCGTAGACTAGCTCCCCATCTAAGCAGGCAAGAGCAAGAGCAGGAACAAGAATGGGGAATCCTATCTGCTAATGTGGAAGGTACTGTCGTCCTGACGGAGCTTCAGACACGCTTTTTGCAAACCAATACTTTATGTCCAGCTCAACATCACTATTTTTCAGCCGTGCTCAGCCGTGGATCAGGTTATCAGCTAGAGATTGTCAAGCTAGCCCTGAGCAGACTTGCAGAGCATCATGATGGGCTGCGAATAGGGTATTACGGAAGCCGAGAACAGCCCGCTGCCTATAATCGGGGGATGTACATTCCTTTGTTCCGCGCGGAGAATGGTGAGATATTGGACTGTGCAGGTAGTGCTTTGATTCCAGAAGAGCATATGATTTGGGGAGCGGATAAGGTAGCGAACATGAGCTTATTCGAGCCGCTGATAGAAGCTAAAGTCATCCTGCCACAAGCGCAGCAGACGGGTGAAGGGTACGACCAGCATGTATCCCCAGAAGGGTCAGATGCGCTTGATAGCTCAGAGCCATTGACAGGCCCATACTTGGCACTACGAATTCATCGATTAGTCGCAGATGAATATTCGTGGAATGTATTGCTTGCTGATTTTTCTACCATTTATGAGCAATTGCTTGCACATACGCAAGTACGTCTTCCTGCTAAAACGGTCTCACTTCGACATTGGTCAAAATGGATGACCAGGGGACTTGAGCGGGCGAATCTTCCGATTTCACCTAACAATTCCTTTACTGGAGACGAAGAGCCTAAATCGATGACACGCCGTATGGCGCGTTGGCATCAAGCATTGATCGTACCGGTATCTGCTGAGGGTAATCCTCATATAAGGGGCCTCTGGAGACAGCCTTCAGGCGACTCAGCGCGAATAAGTCATGAAGATTTGGAGCAGACATTGTTGCATGTGTTGCTTGATGCGTTAAGAGGCTGTAATTTTATGGAGGACAAACTGATCCTTAGTCGCTGGATGAATTTACGTGTACAAAATCAATCAGTTTATGATACTTCACGAACAGTTGGGTGGATGGAGCGGGAACAATTCATTACGGCCACATATCGGAATGAGTCCGCATCATGGGTCCTTCATCCAGTAGAGCCGGTGGGACAAGAGGGAGTGTCGAAGTCGCAAGGTCGCGAAGCAGAGATATGCGACATTGGCTTCCGTTATAGCGATATGTCTGTTGATTCAGAGCAGCAGCGTCTAGTTCGATGGACTACACCGATTGATGGGCTGCACAACTTGTATGTAACCGTGTATAAGCATCAAACTTATTTGACGGTGCTAATAGATTTTGATCAAAATTGTTGGCAGCAAAGTGTTATTGAGCAACTGTATACAACGCTGGAAACTTACTTGAATGTCAAGCAAACAGACATGGAAGCAGCCGCCGCCAAAGACTAAACAGGTGAGGCTGCTCCAACGGTGTTCGCAGGGCAGAAGAACATCCCGATCAACGACAAACGGACCTCTACATCCACTTCAAGTGGGGTAAAGGTCCTTTTTTTTTCAAACCTATTCGGTTGTGCGTATTAGAATTCAAAAATCAAAATTTGATTTCAAATACATTCTTATATATACAGCATATTGTGTTTGGCGTGCTCTATCTCTTTAATTAGCATCTCCACGTATACGCTTTCCTGATCACGTAAGGCGAATAACTGCTCAATAATACGTTGATGCACATTGTCTACGCCTTTAAACACATGTTCCACGTACATGTCGCGAGCAGCTTGAGCCTGATTTGCAATTTGGATAAAACTAGATAACAGCTGTTGATTAGCAGGAATAATCTCAAGTCGCTGCAAGTACGCGACACGCTCCATCATCGTCTTCTTATGTTCCCAAAGTAAATGAAGCTGGCGAGGTGGATTGGCTCGCAACAGAAAAGACTCCCCTTGCTCAACGGCACGCAAGAAATGGACGAGATGATCGTAACACTCGATGCCAAACGCAAGGCCCTCCGTCTTGAAATCACCACGACCTAAATCCGAATGGGAGTTAAGGTAGTCTTGCAGTTGATGCTGAATCCGATAAAGATCCAATTCATAAGTAGCAGCTGGTTTGTGATCATAGAAAAAGCTGTGCTGGTCGATACGAAGCTTTTGATCCAATATATGAACGATAGATTGGAAAGCTTGCTCTACCTCCAGAAATGACGTGCGATGATGCCCAAGCTTTAAGTCATGACCAAACCCGTACGTATAAAATATACGCTCATCCAAATCATAACCATAAATAAAAATATGGTGTGGAAATGGATAAGCTTGATAGGCGGTTGTATAAGAGATATACTGTTCGTCAACGAATAGAACGGGGTAATTACCGCTGTCTAATTGGGAGACAAGGATATTCGTTATTCCGGCGTAGTTTGCATAATCTTGTAACATGCTAGTAGAAATAGATGTGGTCACCAAGAAAGGGTTATGCAGCATTTCATTCCAGTGCCCATGATAAAAATCAAAAAAAAGCTCTTCTTCCAGCTCAATAAAATGTTTATTGCAATGAACCTGAATAAAGTTGCTGTAAAGCCATTCGTTGGCACTTGATTGCTGTGCAGTGATGCATAGGGTATAAGCCCAACGCAGCAATCCATAAATAGGCGGGTGATAGATAGGCAACTGCAATCTGGACAATGGTTCAGCCTCCATAGTCAGGCATAGCCTGATAGTGATGTATCTACATGATAGAAAAGGCGCGGAGTATGGCATATACTCAATATTATGAGTATATGAACATCAAATGAGATAGGTAGAGCAGGTGGATCGCTAGTTTTAGACTTGAAAAAGTAACCCTACAAAGGAGCGGTCTCAAAAGCGTCCACAAGAGAGGGGACAATGCTAGTAAGTACGTAAAAGAACCTCGAAATCCACAGTAAAGTGGGTGTCGAGGTTTTTCTAAAGCTGCAAGCACAGGTTATAAAGATGGAGATGCAGCTTGGTCATGCTGTTCACAGGTCGTGGAGCAGTAGCCCTTGAATTCCTGTTCACACGCTTCACAGCAAAGATGCTGCAAATGACAGCTGTCATCGACACAATTGATGTATTGATCAACAGGTTTGCTGCAATGATGACATTTGCCAACGATAACGTGCTCATCGGTCTGGTTGATGCGCACAGAAATACGCTCATCGAATACGTAACAGTTACCGTCAAACCCTCTGCCTTGCGTATCAGGGTCTTGACCGTAAGTAACTATGCCACCATCCAACTGATATACGTCCTTAAAGCCTTCCTCCCGCAAAACTGCTGTTAACATTTCGCATCGTATGCCACCTGTACAATAGGTAAGCACCTGCTTGTCCTTGTGTGCTGCCAAATTATCCCGAATCCAGGTCGGAAAATCGCGGAAAGCATCCACCTCGGGCCGAATAGCCCCTTTGAAATGCCCAAGATCATATTCATAACCAGTTCTGCCATCCAATAGGAGCACGTCGTCGCGCTGCATATACTCATGGAACTCGACAGGGCTTAAATGTTTACCGCCATCGATGTGTGGATGCAGTGTTTTGTGGTAGCGCAATGTAACAAGCTCTTGCTTATGACGTACAAAAAGTTTCTTAAAGGCGTGCTCGTTGCTAGGATCTATTTTAAAGACCATATCTGCAAATAGAGGGTTTTGATGCATATGCTGTATATATTGTGTCGTTTGTGCAATCGTTCCAGACAGCGTGCCGTTAATGCCTTCTTCTGCAATTAAGATTCGACCTTTAATGCCGAGATCCTTGCAATATTGGAGATGCTCGGAAGCAAACGATTGTGCGTCGGCAATAGGTACATATTTGTAAAATAGTAAAATTTGATATGGCGTCATGAAGTTGTGTTCACCTTTTTCTTAAGAGGATCGTATGTGTCGATTTCAGTATACATTTTAGCGAACTGCGAATAGTTAGTCAACATTTGAGTTTATAAAGTCACTTGTAAACACTTGTAAAGTAACTTTTATAGATTAAGCAACACAAAATAGTGATCATGCAAGCAGCATGCAGGCATAAGTCTAATTCAGACTAAATAGGAATGAGATTGTGCTGTTTTAGTGTGGTCCTTAAGTAAAGTACCGTTTAAAACAGCGCACCATAAATGTATTGGGAGGCTGCTTAATATGGAACAAGGCTTTAACCCGCACCCGCATGTCCGCAATCAGCAATCGAAACTTGTCAGACTTCGAAACACAGCAGTAATGATTATTGCCCTATGTTTAAGTCTGCTCTGCAATGGACTAATCGTTTATGCAGCCGCGCCAATTGCACCAGACACGATTCAAGCAGGTGAGAGGGGGCCTGTGTATATCCAGACGGGTGCGAGCAACAAAGATCAAGTGCTTGACATTTGGCAAGGAAATGCAGTTAATGAACAAAAGCTTCAAGTGTATAACTTTGGCGGCTATGGCAACAAGAATCAGGAATGGACGATGATCGTTTCATCAGATGGCACATTTCAATTAAAGTCAGCTAAAAATCCAGCGCTCTGTATGGATAATACATGGGGATATGATGGCTGGAAAGCCAAATGGTTCAGCGTGCTCAGCGTCAAGTATTGCAACACAACTGCAAATTCTCAAAAGTGGTACATCCAACGTGCCTCCAGCAGCGATACCACCTTTGTGATTCGTAGCGTGGAAAACGATAGTGACTGTATGGACATTAAAGACAACAACATTAACAACGGAGAATGGCCGATTCGATATTCATGCGCAAGCCCTGTGGCGACTAACCAAAGCTGGCGTATAAAATCATATTTTGATAGCAATTTTTATAAGTATTTACAGACGCTTGCCGATTTTCGAGCTTTAAAAATGTATGATGATGCCTCTTCGCGCATTCTTTCAGTGTATTACAATTCCGCATCGAGTCCGGTCACCACGACTTCCGCTTACAAACCCGTCTCCGAGGTAACCTGGAACGGAACGGCTTCCAATATAACACGTACACTGAATTGGTCAACTGTGAAGACCAATCAATTTACGAATACTAACTCATTTGAAGTATCTGCTACAATCGGCACAGGTAAAGATTCTCCAGTGACAGCCTCCATAACGACGAAATATGGCGCATCGTGGGCTAATATGCACTCCACTTCCGTTTCAGATGGTGGCAGTATGACCTTCTCTATTAATCCGAATCAAGGCGGCTGGATTCTCCGAAGCCAACTTGTCAGCTTAATTACAGGTACATTTACGATTGGTACTGATTTAGGTGTGACTTATACGACACCAACGATGACAGGGACGATACCGTTGTCGGAAGGTGTTGGGGGACAGACGAGTGTTATGGTGGCCTGTACTACCGATAGCACGAACAGCAACTGTCAGGCCACAAATCCATTTTAAGGATTTACACGTAAGCAGAATCGGGCTGGGGCATCGTTTCTAAAATGCTCTGGCCTTTTTGTCGCTAGAATAGATCATGCGTAGGGTGCTAAGCACGTTGAAGTGAAAGTGCATATATTTGGATGCTTTCCTTAGTTGTTGGGCATAAAAAGGGTATAACTTTTTAAAGCTTTATAAGGTAAAGGAGGCGTTTACTTGTTTAAATGGATGCATCGTCAACATCAACATGTTACTGCTCAGCGGCAGCAGCCCGCCTCCTCCCAAACTAATGAGCAAAGCTACGACAATGTTTTGGAGGAAATACAGGCTCAGTTGCGGCACATTGCCGACATCAGCTATCAGCAGCTCCATCCAGGCAAAGATTCGGCATGCACACTAATTTATATTGAGTCCATTATTGATAAATCCATTTTATATGACCAAATCATTAAACCACTGCAAGCTGCCGGTCAAGCAGCTACGGGGGAAGAATTGATGTCGGCAGCTCTTGGCGGTTCTTTAACTTCCGTGCAAAGTGTATCCGTTACTGACGTCAAGCACGCAATTGCGGGTATTCTTGATGGAAGCGCAGCTCTCATCGTGGATAATCTGACTGCGATGTGCTTATTTCCCCTGTCTAAATACAGCCAACGCTCCATAAGTGAAGCGCAAAATGAAGTGCTTATTACCGGGCCTCAAGAAGCTTTTGTCGAGAGTATTAACGCAAATGTGTCGTTGATCAGACATAAACTTAAGCATCCTGATTTCAAAATGATTAAGTATTCTTTAGGTGAATATACACAAACGACAACTTACTTGATGTATATAGAAGGTCTTTGTGATCCTGATACGCTTCAGCAAGTCGGAACCAAACTAAGTGAGATTCAGATCGATAGCATACTTGGATCTAATTATGTCGCGGAGTTTATTGACCATGAGCCCTTGTCTCCCTTTCCAATCATTCAATTCACAGAACGGCCGGATACATTGGTGGCTTCTTTGCTTGAAGGTCGAATTGGAATTATGGTGGATGGTGCACCGCAGACGCTAATTGTGCCGGTTACTTTTTTCTCTTTGATGCAGTCACCAGAGGATTACTTTCAACAATATGTGGCTTCCACCTGGATACGGTGGATTCGCTTTTTCTTTGTCATAGCCTCCTTTTTGGTTCCTTCAATTTACATTGCGATTACGACTTTTCATCCGGAGATGATTCCATCTGATCTATTAACAACAATAGCAGCAGCAAGAGAGAAAATTCCTTTCCCTGCGCTGGCGGAAGTGCTGATTATGGAACTGACTTTTGAAGGATTGAGGGAGGCTGGCATCCGAATCCCGCGCCCGCTTGGTCAAACTGTGTCCATCATCGGAGCGATCGTAATTGGACAAGCAGCTGTACAGGCTGGAGTTGTATCAGCACCGACGGTCATCGTTGTCTCTATTACAGGAATCGCGTCTTTTATTATTCCGCATTTTGAGCTCGGGCTTGCTTTTCGCCTGCTGCGGTTTCCATTGCTCATTATGGGCGGGGCACTGGGGTTGTACGGTATTATTATCGGCATGTTTATTATGTATTGGCATCTGGTCACATTACGCTCTTTTGGCGTGCCTTATCTATACCCCTTGGCGCCGTTGGTGCTGCAAGATTGGAAAGATGTATTTTGGCGTGTCAGATGGCCCAAGATGAATAAACGGCCGTATTCCTTCGGCTCTAATCATGAACAAAGGCAGCAAACTGAAGATGAATAGATTATGGCTTGTAAGTTTACTCATGTCTGTTCTTACGCTAAGTATTACCGGCTGCTGGTCCAAAATGGAGATCAATGATCGATCATTTGTTAGTGGGCTATTTATTGATGTAACCGACGTACCAGGAGAGGTAGAGCTCACGCTAGTTACACCTTTGCCGAACCGCTTTGCCTCGATGGGACAATCTTCAGGCACAGGCTCTGCTTCCCCAGTCGCTATCATTTCAGAAAAAGCGGATTCATTGCCGGAAGCGTTTCGTAAAATTCAAGAGAGCTTGACGCGGAAACTGACTTGGGGACAGACAAAGGTGATTGTTCTCGGCAGAAAGTATGCGGAAAAAGGGGTTGAGGAACTAGTGGAATGGGGAGCGAGACAACAATCCTTTCAACTAAAATCGTATCTTTTTATTGCAGAAGGCAGAGCAAAAGATATTACGAAATTGTCGCCTATATATGAACAATCTCCAAGTGAAGTGTTACGAGAGTTTGCCAATCGTCGTACACTGCTAAACACGAGACTAAAAGACGTTCTTCAATCCATTAGTGACCATCAAGGACTGGCCGTTAATTTGCTGAAAATCAAAAATAAAACAATGATTAGTGAGCCCGAGCCGTCATCTATGTGGGTAGTAATGAATGGTGCAGCGCTGCTTCAGTCTACTAAAATGATCGGCACGTTGTCTGAATCCGAAGCAAGGGGCGTGGGATGGGTGTACCGATCATTAAAAGATCCTCAGTATACGGTCATGCTGCGTGAAGGCAGGTGCTCCGTTAATCTTCATCACCAAAAAGCAGCCATCAAACCTGTTTTGCAAGCAGGTGGCCATTTATTTCGTATAAAGATGACAGCTGGAGCAGATATTGTAGCGGCTGATACGAAGCTTGACGTTTCGAAGCCGGAGGTGCTCCACAGTATTGAGCAGGCCATTAATGACAAACTGACTGCTGATCTGCGCAGCGCACTTTTAAAGTCTAAGCAGGTGAAGGCTGATGTGCTGCAATTAGGCTCATATCTGGAGTGGTGGTACCCGGCGGAGTGGGGTCGATTAAAAGCGATGTGGCCTGATTATTACAAGGAAAAAGTACGCATTGACATCCTGTCGCGCGTTGAAATCAAACATTATAACGGTGAGTTAAAGCCGATTTGGAATTTGAAATAAGGGGCGTATATGATTGTTATAATATTGGTATTTGCAGCGATTGCAGGCATGGAATGGAAATATGTACGTGGGCAGCATACGTATTTTAAACGTGTATATATCATGTTATGGATCGTTTGCTTACTTTTTGAAACTGCCGCGATGCTGTGGCATTGGATGCCGCTTCCGTATACAGTGGTACATTTGCTGCTGGGCTGGCTTGACCCGTTAATACAATTTAAAAGACAGTAGGTGGTTGTATGGGAGCCTTTACACCGTACCAGATGGTTCGTTTATGGATGATTTATTTAATATCAACACCACTTGCGTTCCTTCTGGGACAACTGATGTTTATAGCACAATTTGAGGGTTGGATCACCATATTGCTGTCATGCTGCTGTAGCTTATTTATCGTATCTTTTGCTGTCAAGTTGGCTGCATACGATCCCCGTGTGGAATGGGGCATATTCGGAGAGCGCATTATGGGGAAGTGGCCGCATAAAACGATTATGCTGCTGATTGTGTTTTACTGCATGCTGCTGCTTACCGTTGTAGTTAACGCATACCGCGACTTTTTTGGCTCTACTTACTTGCCTGGAACACCTGATTGGGTTGTAACTGGAGGCTTCTTAGTGTGTGTGGCTGTCGTGTCGAGGAGTGGTTTGCAGACGATCGTATATATGGCGGATGGCATGTTTATTCTTGTATTCGGGGTATCGCTATTAACCCTTTTATTTTTGCCTGGAAGTGTCTGGCCTGATATGAGTATTGCGCTTGTAACACATTGGAACGGGACGACCATTTGGAAATCGGTCTTGTTTGTAACCCCGTGGTTTGCAGAAATGATGCTGGTGCTGATCATGCTGCCTCATTTTCGGATTCACAATAAGACGATGAAGTATATTATGATTACGAAGATCAGCTCTTGTCTGCTTATTATGCTGTACTGGCTAATTACCCTGTTTGTGTTTGGCCCGCACTTGGGCGGACATCTGCGGTTTCCGCTGATGGAATTGATTCGGTTTGTGGAAATAGGCAACATCATTGAAAATTTGGACCCTATTATGATTTCGCTCTGGTCGTCCTCTTTGTTTATAAAATGTGTGCTGCTGCTGTATATGGCTGCTCATTTATTGGCGCAAGCTCTTAAGCTGCCCAGCCACCGTCCAATTACGTTTGTGCTCGCGACACTTGTTTATGTGTTTGCTAACGGGTTTATGCAGCGTCCAGCCGAATTTGGGGCATTTGTAGGCTCACCCTCTTTTGCGATCTTTTTGCTAGGGGTCCAATTGATCCCGTTGTTATATCTTATCGTACACAAATGCCGTTCTATTGGCGCCAAATCAAATTGAACGCGAAATAGCGAGCAGCTATGCCGCGTTCTTTGGTTTGGAACAACATCTGCACACGGGAATATTTAAGGAACGACTACGGTAATCGTTTGAGAGACTGCTGTCCCGTAGGCGTTACTTAATTTGATTACATATTGATAAGTGCCGCTAGATTTGTCATAAAAGGTACGAGAAGCATGCTGGGGCTCTTGTCCATTTTCAAGTAGAAATCCTTGAAACAGGTTCACGAGTACACCATTTTCATAGAGTTCCCATATATCTGCGTTGTTGCCTGATGTAATATTAAAACCAACGGTGTACGTGCGAGGTGCTGTAGAAGTAGTATAAATGACGGGAGTAGCAGGAGCCCCTGTGTAGCTATGAATGTCAACGAGTGTATTACCTGACTGATTGCTAATTTCTCGGCCATCAACGAGCTTAGCTTTGACGATATAGCGGAATTGTCCCTTTTCAACGCTAAGGCTCTCACAACTTGTTGTCGTCAAGTTCGTGCACCCTTGTACAGCTTCACCTCCCCAAGGATATAGGGTGGGGTAACGATAGACGTTATAGTATTGGGCGTTGTCACCTAGATTGTCCCATGAAATTTGAACATGGTGCAACCCGTTGGTATCTTTGCCTGTGTACGTTGCATTAGCCGTGAATGGAGGGTCGACAGCGGCAACGGCCTTACTAGTCGCGGTAGCAGCTGCCCCAAGGGTAACTAATACGGCAGTTATTGCCCAGATTATCGTTTTCTTTAACTTAAACATGTTCTACTCACCACTCTCTACTATAATATGGAATTATAATGGTATAATGTACCACTATTATCGAACATATCATTTTCAATCCAAGAAGTAAACGATAATTTGCCTCACACGATCAGGTCGATGAGTGATAGACGTCCGCCTGTAATGCAGTGTAAACTTAATGAGGTTTTCTGTTTATTGCGAATTTGAACGGTACATAACCAATTTATGGAGGCATTTTTAAATGATACTACTAGCATCTTTCATCTTTGTATTGACTTTAACTTTGGTCATTTGGCAGCCGCGGGGCCTTAACATCGGGTGGTCTGCGTCAGGAGGAGCCCTTTTGGCTCTAGCTTTCGGAGTCGTGTCATTTGGTGATGTACTTGTAGTTACCGACATCGTCTGGAATGCGACTCTTACTTTTGTCGCCATTATTTTGATATCACTAGTACTGGATGAGATCGGTTTTTTTGAATGGTCAGCACTGCATATGGCCCGTCTTGCGGGAGGAAACGGGATGCTGATGTTTATATATATGATCTTGCTTGGTGCTGCTGTATCCGCATTATTTGCCAATGATGGTGCGGCTCTAATTATGACACCGATTGTGCTCGCTATGATTCGTGCGCTTAAATTTAACGACGTCATGATACTGCCGTATATTATGGCGGTTGGCTTTATATCGGATACCGCATCGCTACCATTTACTATAAGCAACTTGGTTAATATTGTATCCGCGGACTACTTTGGCATTGGGTTTGTCGAATATGCAAGTCGGATGCTCGTTCCGAACCTATTCTCGATTGTAGCAAGTATTCTGGTCATTTACGTATGTTTCCATAAAAATATTCCAAAAACGTACAACTATACTTCATTACAGCCGCCCACAGCCGCCATTAAAGATATGAAATTATTTAAGTTGTCTTGGTATATATTGGCGGCGTTAGTGATGGCTTACTTCGTAAGTGAATTTTTTGCGATACCGATATGTATTATAGCAGGGACCGCAGCGTTAGCCTTTTTACTGGCTGCGCGCAGAAGTCCCGTTATTCGAACCAAACAGATGGTCAAAGACGCTCCTTGGTCGGTCGTTATATTTTCGATTGGGATGTATGTGGTCGTGTATGGACTTAAAAACGCAGGCTTAACGGATTTGTTAGGCAATTTTATACAGATGGTAGCGGACAAAGGACTGTTTGCAGCAACGGTAGGAACGGGCTTTATGGCTGCAATTTTGTCTTCCATTATGAACAATTTGCCGACGGTTATGATCGATGCACTTGCGATAAAGAGCACTTCAACGGAGGGGATCGTCCGTGAAGCATTAATTTATGCCAATGTGATCGGTTCAGACCTCGGACCAAAGATTACTCCAATAGGATCTTTGGCAACTTTGCTCTGGCTGCATGTGTTGTCCCGTAAAGGTGTAAAGATTACATGGGGATATTATTTTAAGGTTGGAATAATGCTTACCATCCCTACCTTGCTAATTACCTTAATCGGACTTTATAGTTGGCTACTGCTCATATCTGTGTTTGGGATCAACGTCTGGGTATGGATAGCCGCATTAACCCTTGTTATGGTAACGATTGTGATGCTGCTAAAAAAAGTGGGCTCCACGTCAAGCGCGAGCGTGGAAAAGTAGGATACCGTTAAAAAGAATATCATGTTCTCAAATGGGGCTGTCCCGAAAGTCAGTCTAAGCTGACTTGATTACGGGCTCCCCATTTTTGTTGAGTGTCATAATTAAGCACAATAAACTGTGTTTTCTTGGGATATGGAAGTTACGACACTAACATTTCACAAAGGACGGTTTTTATACGTAATCAAATGACTACAACGGAACAGTATGTTATACAGTTGGTACCAACGCCCTACCGATACGCGCTGCTTCATCCCTCATTATGAAGCCCTGGCTGCTTCTTCTTTGCCGATACCCGAGACGGTGCTAGCCGAAGCAGGCTATGGCAGGGAGGAAATGATTTGTATGCGATAGGAGAGGCAAAGAACCGCGTTTTGATGCGCTCCTGCCTTACGGCAGCTATATGAAGGAAAAAACATACGTCGTTACTAAAAGGACATATGGCATACCTTGAACTGGACTTATGAAGGGAACGATGATCGGTTCGTGTGCCCGAATGGCTGCTACGTTCACATTAAGAAATACAAGACAATAGCGGAGAGCATAGAGAGCGATGATATCTGGGTTGAATAGGCTGGCTTTGGTGGACAGACGATCCGTTATGGGCGGCAAAAACACGCTTTTGGTGCAGCTACCGGACAGGAATTCCGCTATTGCCTCCAAACTACCGCCAAATCGGGATGAAATATGCCAAAAGCGTATCTCCTGTCCGCTCAGTTGCCTAATAATCCTTACATCAACCCCGTAACGGATCTCTTGTCCGATCACGTATTCCGCGCCACTACCGCGCACTACCGCGCACTACCGCGCACTACCGTACCACTACCCGAACAGTTTTTATGCGGAGTCAAATGACTACTACAGTACAGTATACTAGCAGTGGACACTTCCTCTAGGAGCAGTGGAAGAACAGCCTATTAAACAAACACCAGCTCGCACCTACCTTTAAGCCCTATGAAAATCTAGTCTGGCTTACGTTATCGTTACGATATAGGGGATATAACAACAAACTCTTCCTAATCCTGTGCATACGATTCCAAGTTTCGGTAATCATATCGATAAGTGTAGCAAGGGGGGGATAGAACGATGTGTAACTCTACAACGATGGACAGCGTCCATCTGGAGCATCATTTAAACGCTATATTTAAACATGCAGAAGATTTTACAATTGAAACGCTCCAAGGACCGCAGTGTAACATCCTCATCGCTTATTTTGACACACTTGCAGATAAAAAGAAGCTGCATCGTTATGTGATGGAAGCTCTAATGCCTGTCGTTGCGGAGCAGCAAAATATCGCGATCTCCTCTACGCTACATTTTAAGATCATACAGAAGGTGGACAATTTACAGGAGCTGCTGCTAACAGGCTCCTGCTTGATTCAAATAGAAGGAGAGCATCCCATTTATGCAGTAGATGTATCCATTGAGTCGCCTCGTACTGTGGAGGAGCCGGAAAATGAAAAAGTAATTCAGGGTTCGCATGAAGGCTTTGTGGAAGAGCTTAGACGTAACGTTTATTTAATTCGCAAAACGTTAAAAACGAAGGATTTAGTCGTAAAATATATGAAAATAGGGGATGACGTACAATCTGAACTGTGCTTCATTTATATGCCGCAACGAGCGGAACAACAAGTTATCGAGGAAATGGAGCAGCGTATTTTGAACGCAACAACTAGTGGTCTGCGCAGTATAGGCGACCTGGAGCAATTAATAGAAGATTCTCCACGTTCTCCTTTTCCGCAAATGTTAAATACAGAACGAGTAGATCGTGTCATTGCGCTGCTTAAACAAGGGAAAGTCATTATTTTTGTAGAAGGCTCGCCGGCCTGCTTAATAGCGCCTGTTCATTTTAATGACTTTATGCGTGCATCGGATGACTATAACAGTCGTTGGATGAGTAGTATGTTCATTAGTGGCTTGAGATGGCTTAGTATCATCGTAGCTATATTTCTGCCAGCTTTTTATATTGCTGTTGTTGCTTTTCATTTTGAGGTGTTGCCCGATGAGCTTGTCATGCCTATCAAAACCTCGATTAACGAAATTCCTTTCCCACCGCTCATTGAAGCTTTTATTATGGAGCTAACGATCGAGCTTATTCGTGAAGCAGGCCTCAGATTGCCTGCGAGAATTGGGGCAACCGTCAGCATCGTGGGTGGTCTTGTCATTGGGGATGCGATAGTCAAAGCAGGCTTAATCTCGACCACGATGATTATCGTGGTTGCAATTACGGCGATTGCCGCATTTTGTATTCCTACACATGAAATGAGTGAGACGGTGAGGCTGCTGCGATTTCCATTTATGCTGCTGGCGGCTTGTCTAGGCTTTGTAGGCATGTCCTTTGGCATCATTTTAATATGGGGGCATTTGTGTAAATTGGAGTCGTTTGGGTCTCCTTATTTTATGATCATTACATTTGAGGATGTAAAGAAACAAGTGCAGGCGTTCCTGTTCGGAAAAGCTGATCCTTCTCCACGCCAGACGAAATGGCAGCGTATACAGCAGCAAATAAGTGCAAAAGGATGGAACTTCCTTGGTCGTAAAAAAAGATAACATCCACAAAAATCAGATTGTGTACATGGTCATTCAGGCGCAGGTTGGTGTAGGCATTTTATCCCTGCCGTACAACATTGCTAAATATGCTAATCAGGACAGTTGGATCTCAACATTAGTTGCGGGTGTCATTATGCTGCTCGTTATTTTAATTATGTGGCTGCTTTGCAAATCATATCCGGGGATGATGATGTTTGATATTTTCAAACAATTAACTGGGAATAAATTAGGAAAATGTTTAATTATAGGCTATACAATCTATTTTATGCTGCAAAGTAGTTATGTTTTATCCAAATATGGGAAAATAATTGAGGGCTGGATACTGGAACGAACCCCACATTGGATTGTGCTTTCGTTGATGGTGCTGACTAGTGCATACATCGTAAAAGACTCCTTGCAAAGTATGATTCGCTTTTTTATGTTAGTTACTCCGCTGCTAATCGTGTTAATTGCACTCAGTTCTTATGCGCTGCGAAATGCAAATTTCTTATACATATTACCTGTTGCTCAAAATGGATGGATGCCGATTTTTAAAGGTTCCAGAGAAGCTATTTTTTCGATGTTGGGGTGTGACTTGGTTTTTTTCTTATACCCTTATGTTCGTGCAAGTCATACGCAAATATTAAAATCTGTTATAAGGGCCCATTTGATGGTGACGCTGCTATATACGTATCTTGTATTTATTAGCCTCGTCTATTTTATGAGTCCAAACGATATTAAACGAGTACCTGAGCCATTTATTTATATGATCAAGTCTTATTCTTTCCGAGTGATTGAACGGATGGATCTATTTTTTATTTCCATCTGGATCGTGTCGGTAGCGACCTCCTTTATGTATTTGTTATTGTTGTCTGCGAAAGGGTTGGCTCATTTATTTGCTGCTCCTAAACATGTAACGTTTTTACCTGTTATATGTCTGTTGACTTTAATTACTTCGTTGTGGCTTTTGGACTCAGACAAGCTGAACGTGGTAAATAACTATTTGACCGTGTGTCACTATTTATTCCAAGCTATTATCCCGGCGTTACTGCTGTTCATATCGATCGTGAGAAAGAAGACAGGTGATAAGCGTGAAGAACAATAAAATATGGCTGCTCATTTGCTGTAGTTTAATGTGCACGGGTTGTTGGGATCAGCATTTAATGAAAAATGCGACGCTTGTGCAGACGGTGACGTACGATCTGACTTCTAAAAAGCGGCTGCGTGTTGGTGCTGCTACGCCTGTCTTAAATAGTGCGGACTCCCTTCAAAATATGACGCTTGTAGCAGAGGCAAACACACCAGGCGAAGCTCGTATTTTACTAAATCGTAAAGCTTCCGGCTTGCTGGATAGCTCCAAAAATAAGCTGCTTTTGCTAGGTGAGGCCTATGCTGTTCATGACATACTTCCCTTTTTGGACATTCATTATCGCAATCCAAGAAATGCTTTAGATGCCAGATTAGCGGTAGTGAAGGGGGAAGCGCTGCCTTTGATCCAACTAAGAAGTAAAAGTGAAAGCAACGTAAGCAGATATTTGCTTAACCTGATTCAAAGTGCAGAAGAGAGTCTGCTTATTCCGAAAGAAGACATCCAAGCGATCGCTTCCGTAATTATGGACCCAGGAGAGGACGTTACATTGCCTTATATTGAATTGGAAAGTAGCAGTCAGCTTGCAAGTGTAAAAGGCATTGCGTTGTTTGACAAGCGCAAATATACCGGATTTTATTTAAATGATACACAGTCTCCACTGTTATTACTGTTAAAAGGAGGAAAGCCGAGGCAGAACAGTTTCTCTTTCAACTTTGGGTCCCCAAAAGAGGAGTTTCCACAACGTCAGATTGTATCGTTTCTCATCACCAAGAGCAATCGGAAACTTAAACTTACTGTGGATGAGCATAAACAAATTCATGTGGCGTTACATTTGAAGTTAGTCCTGCGTGTGATCGAGTATCCAAATGGCGATGTGGAGGCAGATAAAGACAAGTTGTTGCGCGAATATAAAGCATACTTCACCAAGCTAACAGGTGAAGTCATTCATCAATTGCAACGTGCGAACTGCGATGCCTTTGGTATCGGACGTATGCTTATGGCTTATCATCCAGACGTATGGAGGGGATTAGATAAAGAGCAATATTTCAGACAAGTGAAGTTTAGTCCAAATATCGTCATTGATAAAATTAAATCGGGTATTGAGCACTAGATTCAGGCGGTTTCATACATCCTAGTGGTTGTTGTCCCGTTATGAAATGACGGTGAAATGACGATTAAAAATAGCGCTTACAAAAATGTCTTTACAGATTAGCAAGAAACAAGTATTATAAAAATCGAACTTGTATACAAGTATACTTGTAGTCTTATTCTAGGAGTGAAGCAGCATGAAATTAGGGATGATTGGTCTAGGCAAGATGGGATATAACCTTGTACTTAATATGCTTGGGCATCAGCATGAAGTCGTTGTGTATGATGTAAATGAAGAGCCGCGTCAGCGATTGGCAGCAGAAGGTGCTGTATCTGCTGATTCAATAGAGCAGTTGGTTGCGAATTTGAGCGCCCCGCGTGTCGTGTGGATTATGGTTCCGGCAGGTGAGATCGTGGACGGCGTAATCGATACACTAATGCCGCTATTATCTCCAGGCGATATTGTGATGGACGGGGGTAATTCACATTACAAGCAATCACTTGCACGCGCTGAGAAACTGCGTGCGCATCATATTCATTTCTATGATGTCGGCACTTCAGGTGGAACTGAGGGAGCCTCGCAAGGCGGCTGCTTTATGATCGGCGGAGATCAGGAGCAATTTGGCCTGATTGAACCGTTGTTCCGTGACATTGCGGTCAATGAGGGATACTTGTATGCAGGCAAGAATGGCAGCGGACATTTTTTAAAAATGATCCACAATGGTATTGAGTATGGCATGATGCAAGCAATTGCGGAAGGATTCGAATTACTAGACAAGAGTGACTTCGAATACGACTATGAAGAAGTTGCTCGTGTCTGGTCCAATGGATCAGTCATTCGCAGCTGGCTGATGGATTTAACGCAAAGCGCATTCGCAAAAGATCCCAAGCTTGAAGGAATTAGCGGCATTATGCACAGCTCAGGTGAAGGGAAATGGACTGTAGAAACAGCGCTTGAACTGCAAGCAAGTGCGCCAGTAATTGCGATGTCGCTGTTTATGCGATACCGTTCCTTGGATGCTGATACTTTCCACGGCAAGATTGTTGCCGCACTAAGAAATGAGTTTGGTGGTCATGGTGTGGTGAAGAGTAAGTAAAGAAAGATGACAATAGACGTCTCCTATCGTGAAAATAAGTCCGCTCTCCAAAGAGCTTCATAGCCTGTTCATAAGTGGATGTGATAGAATGAACAGAGCTAGTTATAAGGGCGAATAAACACTTATTAGGAGAGTTGAGTCTCATGCATTATCCAGCCTCGTGGCTTCAGGGAGTTTCATTAGGGGATTCCATTGCTTGTGAATTACGTCTACAGATCATCAAGGGAATCATTCGACCCGGTGAAGTGATCTCAGAAAACGGAGTGGCTGCTGAATTTGGAACAAGCCGATCTCCGGTGAGAGAGGCATTAAAAATGCTATCCAATGAAGGCTTAATCCGATTGGAGCGGATGGGAGCAATCGTATTGGGGTTAAGCGCCGCAGATATGGAAGAACTGTACGATGTCCGTTTTCTTATTGAGAGCTTTGTTCAGCAGCGGCTTGCAAATGCCAACCAAGATGCATTAGTTACGAAGTGTAATCAGATGATCGATAAAATGGAGTTGGCCGTTAAATATAACGATGTGGTCGAATTTGCCTATCAGGATTTTTCATTTCATGAAGCGATCGTCGTGGCTGCTGATCATAAGCGGATTTTACATTTGTGGACAAGCATCCGGCATATCGTGATGACGGTGATGCTCATTACAACAGAAGAGATTTTTTCAGCCGAACAGGAGAAGCTAAGCACGGTAATTGATAAGCATCGCATCATGCTTCAGGGGCTTCAGTCGCACAATTCGGATACGATACAGCAGGTCGTAAGAGACTATTATGCAGACTCGCGGCAAACATTACACAAGAGCTTGCCACAATTTTAAGGAACAAGCCGTTCCTTTTACACAAACTTGTCGACAAGTATACATGAAATCAAAGGTATGCTAACCGCATTTAAAGTAGATGCTAACCTACAACAGGGGGGACTATTGGATGACTACTATTTTTGGCCTTAGCCACAATGCCACATTACTTATTTGGACATTGGTTGCCATTGTGTTTCTGATTGTATTTATTGCAAAATATAAATGGAATCCATTTGTTACCTTGCTATTGTCAGCTTTAATGCTCGGCTTGCTGTCTGGAATGAAGCCGCTTGAAGTCGTTAGTTCCATCACAGGTGGACTTGGCGGCACATTAGGAACGATCGCGATCGTGATCGCACTTGGCACGATGCTGGGCAAGATGATGGCTGAATCTGGAGGTGCGGAGCAGATCGCTTCCACTCTCGTTGACAGGTTTGGAGAGAAACGAGTTCATTGGGCGATGATGCTTGTTGGTTTTATCGTCGGCATACCGGTCTTTTTTGAGGTCGGACTCATTCTTTTAATTCCGATTGTATTTACCGTAGCTCGCAAGACTAAGATGCCGCTGTTACAGATCGGAATACCTATACTGGCCGGCTTATCAACGGTACATGGACTCGTGCCGCCACATCCTGCACCGATGATTGCGATTGATGCTTATCAGGCGGATCTAGGCAAGACGATTTTGTACTCTTTAATTATTGGCTTGCCTACAGCTATTATTGCAGGGCCCCTATTTGGCAAGTTTATCGGTAAGCGTATTCAATTAGAGCCGCCAGCAAAGTTGGCCGAACAGTTTGCTTTACAGGGCGAACGGAAATTGCCTGGCTTCGGCATTACGTTGTTTACGATAATGTTGCCAGTTCTGCTTATGCTCGTTGGATCTGTTGCTCACATCGTTGATCCAGAAGCAGCAAGTGGCATTACCGTATTTTGTGAATTTATCGGCCATGAAATTATGGCCTTGCTCATTGCCGTTGTCTTTTCCTTTTTCTCGCTTGGCTTTGCGAGAGGTTTTTCGAAAGAAGATTTGTCACGATTTACAAGTGAGTGTTTAGCGCCTACGGCAACTATCATATTAATTATTGGCGGAGGCGGCGCATTCAAACAAGTATTAATCAATAGCGGTGTTGGGGGCGCAATTGCTGAGATTGCGACACAAGCTAATGTGAATATTATTTTGTTTGCATGGTTCGTGGCGGCATTAATTCGTGTGGCTACCGGTTCAGCAACTGTTGCAATGACAACGGCGGCTGGTATCGTTGCTCCTGTACTGGCGATGAACCCAGGGGCTAACGTGGAGCTTGTCGTACTGGCGACAGGAGCAGGTTCCATCGTACTGTCACATGTAAATGACGCTGGATTTTGGATGGTGAAGGAATTTTTTAATATGTCCGTCCCGCAAACGTTAAAATCATGGACGGTTATGGAAACGCTATTGTCACTTGTGGGGTTGATGTTTATACTTCTACTCAGTGTTGTCTTGTAGATACAATTCGTACAACACAGAAACAAGCAGGATGGCGGGAAAGAAGGTTTACCACTTATGAGTATAATCAATTATATGATCGGTATAGATATCGGAACAACAAGTACGAAGGCAGTATTATTCGAAGAAAATGGTCGGGTCGTAGCCAAGAGCAGCAAAGGTTATCCTTTATATACACCAAATGCGACGATAGCGGAGCAGGACCCGGAGCTTATTTTCCAGGCGGTCATTTATACCGTAAAGCAGGTCATGGTGGAGAGTGCTGTCCGTCCGGAGCGTATCTTGTTTGTTTCGTTTAGTTCGGCCATGCATAGTGTCATTGCTATGGATGATAGCGGCAATGCGCTTACACCATGTATGACGTGGGCAGATAATCGCAGCAGTCATTATGCTGCGAAATTAAAACAGGAGCTAGACGGCCATGCCTTATATTTGCGGACTGGCACACCTATCCATCCGATGTCTCCACTTACGAAGTTAATGTATTTGAGCGCAGAGGAGCCTGAGCTTGTTCAGCAAGCGGCTAAGTTTATTTCAATAAAGGAGTATGTATTTGCCAAGCTGTTTCAGCAATATGTGGTCGATTACTCGATTGCATCCGCAACGGGGATGATGAACTTGAATCGACTGGATTGGGATGAAGAAGCACTGCAAATTGCAGGCATTAGACGCAGCCAACTGTCGGAGCTTGTACCCACAACTCATAGTGTGCAAGGACTTGATGCGACATATGCGGCAGCAATGGGATTAGCTGCTTCTACACCTTTTATTGTTGGGGCAAGCGACGGTGTACTTTCTAACCTTGGCGTGAATGCAATTGAGCCTGGGGTGGTCGCGGCTACAATTGGAACGAGCGGAGCAGTCCGTACCGTGATTGACCGGCCCGTTACAGACCCAAAAGGCCGCATCTTCTGTTATGCTTTAACGGACAAGCATTGGGTAATTGGCGGTCCTGTGAACAACGGGGGCATGCTGTTCCGTTGGGCACGTGACGAATTTGCAGCAGCAGAAGTAGAGACGGCCAAGCGGCTAGGGATCGACGCTTATGACTTGCTGACTAGCATTGCACAACAGGTACGCCCAGGCGCGGACGGCTTGCTGTTCCACCCGTACATGACAGGTGAACGTGCGCCATTATGGAATGCAGACGCACGTGGCTCATTCTTTGGTTTGACGATGCATCATCGCAAAGAGCATATGATCCGTGCCGTTCTTGAAGGTGTTATTTTTAACCTGTATACGGTGTTGTTGGCGATGGAAGAGCGGATCGGTCGCCCACGGAAGATTCATGCTACTGGGGGATTTGCTCGTTCAGCCTTATGGCGTCAGATGATGGCCGATATATTTGATCAGGAAGTAATCGTACCTGAAAGTTATGAAAGCTCCTGCTTGGGGGCAGTCGTACTTGGTTTATATGCGACCGGCCGCGCCGACTCTTTGAATATCGTATCTGATATGGTTGGTGCCACTCATCAGCATAAGCCGATTAAAGAACATGCGGAGTTGTATCATCAACTGCTGCCGATATTTATTTCCATTCCTCGCAAGTTGGAAGACGAATATGCGGCAATATCGAAATTTCAACAAAAGTTGTTTGAAGTCGAATAGAGCGGTGTAACTTTTAAACTTATAAGCAGGTTGCAGGCTGTACTAGCTGCCTCACATCAAAAAGGTCAGTGATAACAAATTTTGTTATCACTGACCTTTTTTGTTTATTTTTCACATTAGAAAGATTCGTATGTAAAAAGTCACCAAATTGCTCATACTAAATCACAACATTTTATTGTACACAAATCGGAGGGAACATGGTGAAACTTCATACTATTCAGCATATGTTCGCTCACCACAGTGAATTTAAATGTAGAAGTGTTCAGGTTGGCACCCAGATGTTACACGTATTATTTATTAGCTCGTTGGCGGATGAGAAACTGATCCAAGAAGCTGTACTTCATGAGATTCAATGTCCGCCTGTCACAAGGTGCCACGTGATTATTACTCCTGAAGTGTTGCTGAATGCGCTCCCGATTAAGGAGGCTTATATCTCAGACGAACTGGTTGATATAAGCAGCAAACTGTTGAATGGCTGGTGTTACGTCCAGTTTGAACAACTGGATCAGGGGCTACTGCTTAATACGGCTGCTCTGCCACATCGCACTTTAGCTAAAGCAGAGATTGAAACAGATATTTTTGGCTCACAGGTTGCATTTGTTGAACGTCTGGCTACTAATTTAGGCTTAATTTATCAATTGCTGCCTGATACTAAACTGCATTCAGAGGTGATCCAGATTGGCACAGCAACAAAAACAACTGTCTCGTTGCTTTATCTGGAGGGGGCCGCTGATGCGCACATTGTCGAACAGTTAAAAATGAGAGTAGCTGAACTGGAACCGCTAAATGGAGTGTTTGACTCTTTAAAGCTCGCACAGCTGATAGATGATAATTCCAGCACTTTATTTCCAACGATTTTACATACGGAACGTCCTGATCGTGTTTGTAAATTTCTTCTCGAAGGCAAAATATCACTCCTTGTAGATGGATGCCCGTTTGCCATTGTATGTCCTGTGACGTTGTACGAGTTTTTGCATGTAAACACGGATATGAACGCTCGCAGGAGTATCGGAATATTGCTGCGCTTATTACGGATTACAGCGATGTTTTTTTCGATTTTTGGTACCGCTTTTTATGTGGCCGCAATTACGTTTCACTATCAAATTTTACCGCCAGAGCTGTTGAAAACATTAATACGCTCTCACTCCAAAGTGCCGTTCCCACCGATATTCGAAGCACTTCTGCTTGAGATAGTCGTTGAGCTGTTACGTGAAGCGGGAGTGCGCTTGCCGACCAAAGTGGGTCAAACGATGGGTATTGTAGGCGGTATCGTGATCGGCCAAGCGGCTGTAGAAGCTGGCTTTGTGAGCAACGTCCTGCTTATGATTGTTGCGCTTGCCGCACTAGCATCGTTCACCATTCCTAATTTCTCCATGAGCAATACGCAGCAAATATTACGATTTCCTTTCATTATTTTGGCTGGATTTTGGGGTGGTATAGGTATTGTCATCGGCATAAGCTTTCTGACGATTCATTTGGCTCGTCAGACGAGCATTGGGAAGCCGTATCTCCAGCCCCAAAGTATATTGTCAACCCGTACTGAGGAACATGCAAAGGTGCACCCCTGGTGGAGTGTGATAACAAGAAGTGCCGCTTCCCAGATGGTAAAACGTAACAAGGATTTTAAGGAATAGGGAGCAGATGTGATGAGTGAGTGTACGGTACCAACTCGCAGGAAAATCCACCCTGCATTTACAATGTCCATAGTCATTACATCTCAAATAACGGTAGGGATGTTGGCTTTTCAAAAGTATGTGTATAAAGAAGCAGGGCATGATGCATGGTTCTCTGTGATTGCAGCAGGTATTTGCGCACATTTTTCGGTATTTATGATTGTAAAGACGTTGAGTCGATTTAACTTTAACAGTTTGTATGAAATCCACAATCAACTGTTTGGCAAATGGGGAGGCAGTATAATAAACGGGGTTCTCATCTGTTATTGGCTGGCGGTATCCACTTATGTATTACGAAATTACATTGAGGTGCTTCTCATCTGGATCTTTCCTGATGTTCCGATTTGGGTGTTTGGTTTGATGTTTTTTGTACTAATTGCATATGGTTTAGCAGGGGGATTGACGGTTATATCCGTGATCTCCTTTATACATTTGCTTTTGGTCAGTTGGCTCATTCTGTTGCT
Organism: Paenibacillus taiwanensis DSM 18679; assembly: GCF_000425125.1. Taxonomy (GTDB): domain Bacteria; phylum Bacillota; class Bacilli; order Paenibacillales; family Paenibacillaceae; genus Paenibacillus_B; species Paenibacillus_B taiwanensis. Next base: position 309,482 of record NZ_KE384308.1, on the reverse strand, counting down.
TTATTTTCCTTTGAAAACAGCTGATTTTCATCAATTAACTCCTGTTATAGAGGCAAATATCAGTCAGCTTTTTAAAGGAATGTTAGCAATGGGGGCCACGATTGGTGGTTATGACGTTTTATTTTATACAAGTTCACATATGAAAGAGCCGCACCGTATTCATCGTTATGCACATATGGCACTATTTATCGTAAATGTGTTGTATTTGATGATTATGCTAGTATCGATTGGTTACTACAGCCCCAAACAAATTGTCAATAACTCATGGGATACATTAACGATGCTCAAAACAGTTGGATTCAGCTTTCTGGAGCGGTTTGAGTATATCGTCATTATGATGTGGTTCATTATTGTGTTGGCTAATTTAATGATTACAAGTTGGGTTATTATTCAAGGGATAACGAGGATGGTAAAAGTGAAACGAAAAAATGTATACATCGGTCTATGCTTGGTGCAGCTTATTATTATACAAATGTTACAAACAGGCGATCAATTAGCTGTGTTGTCTAACTTGATTAACGATGTAGCGATTTTTTTATCGTTTATGTATCCGTTCGTATTATTTGTTATGGCCACAATCATTCTTGGGATACGTTGTCGACGCCGGAAGGAACATATATAAATATGATAATCAGGATAATACGATCCAGAAGAAAACGCCTCGTTTTACTGATCATGGTGCTAGTATTATGTATCGGCTGTGCGAGACAAATGATCATTGATAAGTTAAGTATTGTAATTGCACTAGGATATGATCAAAGCCAGCAAGAACAGGAGCGGATACGGACCACTATTATTGCGTACCACGCAACCGATAATCAAGCTAAAAACACACTGCTCACCAGCGCATCCAACAATACAAGTAAAGGTGTGCGCACTAAACTTAATTTGAAGATGCCCACCCAAGATGTGATTGGGCAGGTCAGGGTGATTGCTTATGGTGAGCCCATTGCCAGAAAAGGTATCATTACATTAACGGATACGTTGCAGCGGGATTCGGATATTGGTACTAACGTATATTTAGCTATTGCCGGAGGTTCAGCTGAACAGATTATGTCTGCGACGAATAAACAGCAAATTAATATGGGGGAGTACTTGTACGAATTGATTCGTAAAAATGTCAATTACGGTATTATCCCATCCTCCAACTTGCACCATTTCTTGAGCACCTATTATCGAGGGGGAAAAGATCCCGTTCTTCCTTATCTTGAACTCCAGCAAAATGAGGTGGTTATTTCAGGTGTGGCGCTGATGAAGGATGATCGAATGGTCGGTCGATTGAATGAAGATGATTGCTTATTGCTAAAATCTGCAATGGGTAATTACAAATTTGATTCTTTTGAACTGGCACTTTCATTAAAAGAATCTAACCATCACTATTTGCCGCGTATTTCTCCCTTATTTATTACGTTGACGAATATTAAAATCAAATCAAATATAAAGCTGGCACAAGAAGAAGGACCTGTCTTTGACGTACGTATCCGTGTCAAGGGACAGTTAAAGGAGGTTAGCGAGCAGATTGATTTGGAAAAACGAGAAACGATCCATGCACTTGAGCATGCAGCAAGTCGACAGATTGCAGCACAATATGAAGTATTGTTTAAGCGCCTCCAGCAAATGCAGGTTGACCCTATCGGCTATGGGGCTGTTTATCGTACTTCCGTTCGCACGAAACAGTTTGCAACAGAACAGTGGAGAGACATGTATAAGCACGCGCGGATCCGAACCGATATTAAAGTAGTATTTACGAATGTAGGTATTACCAGTTAGGGGCATATTGTAATAACCCGAAGGATGGAAACCTTGTGATAAGGTGGCCATGAACGGGTTATTTTTAGAGTGTACGTAACTTCTTAATAGAAATAAGATCAAGGTGTATATGATCGACTTCAGCACGTAGCGATTCGTGAAAAAACGGATACGTGATATCTACGTTTCATACACTGTTAGGGGCAACTGCATATAGGATCGACGCGTTCAAATCGGAGAACGCCAGCGGCTGTATTGCGTCCACTTTCAGCACCAGTTAAGGTGTTAGCAGTTCCATCTGTATTACAGTTGACAAGTGAAACAACGTCTCCAGCTTGCAAATTAAAATAAGTTGGAATAATTATAGTGCCGCCGCCACCGTTTGAGACCGCACCACCACTGAATGTAGCTGGAAGTGCACCGTTAATAAAGACACAGAACGCACCCGAGTCTTCCGTTTGAGCTCTGGCATCAATCTGGTATATGCCTGGTACATTAACGGTTACTGAGCCATTGCCATTAAGGGTAAAAGATCCTGCTGGGCTATTTAATGATGAACTAGCAAGTGGAACTATTCCATTTTCAGGAATAACAGTAGTGACGCCACCTGGAGCCAAATAGGTGAATAAGCCTAATACAGACGTACATGTTGCACATGGACCCGTCAATCCAGTAGGACCGATATCACCAGTAGCCCCAGTAGGACCAGCAGGTCCAGCAGGTCCGGTAGGTCCTCCAGCAGGTCCCGTTGAGCCTGTAGCGCCAGTCGGTCCAGTAAGGGAAGGGGCTAACAATATGCTTTCGAGTTTCGATTGAAGCAGCATTTCCTTTTTTATCACTTCCTGTAAAGTACTCTTTACACTGGCATCAACAGCAAGCAGGTCGCTAATCGTAGCTGGGATCGTTAGACCCGGTAAAGTTCCAACTGCATATTGAATTTTCTCAGCTTCTGCGTTAATAACATGACCAAGACCTAATTCCTCTATCGCAATTGATGCTAGCAGCAGGTTAAGTGCGTCACCTCTTGAAATCGTAATACTAGGTGTTATATTTGGCAAATTTGCTTGAGACATTTTACTCACCGCTTTCCTGGACATTTTTTTATCATAGAAACTTAAACACGTTTAATAGGATATGGAATGTTATTTGAAGTCGTTGTGAAGCAGCCTTTATTTCTAGCAGATGTTCACTACGTAATGGTCATATCAGTAGAAACGACAAACTGAAGAAGCAGACTCAGGGCGTTTATTCGATAATTCTGTTAGAAGTTACATATTTAGTATATTCTAGCAAATTGAAAATGTGAGAGGCACAATTACTATAGTTTGAGGGACCTAGCTTTTGCATACGGTTTCATGCAATGGGATATGAAAGGTCGTCTTATTTGGTCCTTGACACCTTATTCACCTGCTATTACCATTTCCCTTATGACAAAGAAAAAAGTGTTTCTACTGATCTTTTTATTTTTAGCCTTTCTAACGGGTATCCGTTTGTGCTGGATAGTGCTTACTGCACCCGCCATACAATCAACGGCGCAACAAGGAATTATTGATCTGCGGCACTGGGAAGTCGAACAGCATCAGTCGGTTTCTTTAAATGGGGAATGGGAGTTCTACCCACATCGGTTTTTGTATACCAACAATCGAGCCGATGAAGCTCCGTTTAAGCCCTATAAAGGCGTGCCTATACAAGTACCAGGCAATTGGAGTGCACAAATATCCAACGAGATTGACTCGACATTTGGGTATGGTTCCTATCGCCTGCGTTTACTTATGCCAACTTCCAAGCAGCAGTTCTACAGCATTAGAGTGCCGAGTGTGTCATCATCGTCCGCAGTGTATGTGAACGGTCGTTTAGTGGGGCATGCGGGTCAACCGGCAACTCGTTCAAATGATTATATCGCTCGTAATGTTCCGTATACAGTCACCTTTACAACGGATCAACGCGAGCTTGAAATTGTGATTCAAGCGGCCAATTATGACGACCGTCTGACGGGTGGCCTGTTTGGGTCTGTTAAGCTTGGCAGTGAGCAAGCTATCCGTAAGGTGGAATGGTTATCAATCGGCAGCCAATTAGCGGTATGCTTAATTCTTCTTTTGCATGCTTTATATACCGTTCTTATGTTCGCAATCGGAATTCGACATAAAGCTTTGCTTTCCTTTGGTCTCTTGAACCTATTTGCAATCATGGTGGTATTAATTGATGATGATCGACTATTGTTACATGGGCTGTCACTATCATTTGAGTGGATGCACAAGTTGTATTATCTCTCATTTTTGGGTGTAGCGTTAAGCTTGCTCCATTATGTCCATCATTTGTTACCAGCATCTTTTTTGTATTTGCGGCGTAAATGGTTGCGTGGTTATATGATGGTGTGTGCTGCGTTTGTACTATGTATTATATTGCAGCCTTTCCCTATGAGCATCGTAGTAGATTATATCCATACGATTATAGTGCTTTTCCCGTATTTGTTTGTACCTGTAATGTCATTTCGAGCACTTTGCAGAGGGGATGCGGATGCCCTATTTTTACTGCTTGGCACAACGGCAGTTACCGCAAATGTAATTTGGGGTGTCGTTAAAAATACAGTCTGGATGGAAATGGGTTATTATCCCATTGATGTTATTGCGGGCTTTATCGCCTTCTCCTTATTTTGGTTTAAGCGATATTTACGAAGTGCGCAGCAATCATCCCGACTGGCGGAACAACTACAAGAAGCGGATAAGCGCAAAGATGACTTTTTGGTGAATACGTCACATGAACTCCGCAATCCGCTGCATGGCATATTAACAATCGCACAGACGGTCCTTGAGCAAAAACAGGAGCAGGATGTGGAAGCCAATCGCGACAAATTGAAGCTGCTATTATCTGTCGGTAGACGAATGTCGTTTATGTTAAACGATTTGCTTGATATTACACGATTGAAGGAAAGTCAAGTTAAATTACAGATGTCCACTATTAATATCCGTTCTGTTGCCGCCGGGGTAGTGGACATGATGCGGGTAATGGCAGAGGGGAAGCGGTTAACCTTTGTAATTCAAATTCCGGATACTTTTCCGTCTGTTACAGCAGATGAGAACCGTATCATTCAGGTACTGTTTAACCTGCTGCACAATGCGGTGAAATTTACCGATCAAGGCACGATAACCGTTCAGGCAGACATAAAAGGAAAGTTAGCATTAATCTCTATTGCGGATACTGGAGTTGGCATTGACCCGAGCTTATTACATACTATATTTTTGCCATATGACCAAGGAAATTCGGGTGAAGGAAACAGTGCAGGGGGATTGGGACTTGGATTAAGTATAAGCAAGCAACTGGTCGAACTACATAAAGGGGAACTCACTGTCCGCTCTGTGGTGGGGCAAGGCACAACATTTACTTTTACACTACCGCTTGCGAATCAAGGTGTAGAGTTTGGAGGAGCATCTACTGCATCAGTAACGAGTATACCTGTTTCTGGACCGGATACCTTCAAGGAACATCCAATTGCAATCTCATCAGCAGCATCGGCTGTAAAGATGCCGGACTATGCAGAAGCTGCTGCAACAGCTTCGACGGCTTCGTTGGCGCATCACAAGCCGAGAACGCTGCTTCAGTCCGATCGACCTCGTATATTAGCTATTGACGATGATCCCGTTAATTTAAACATCTTGGGCAGTGTGCTGTTGTCATCCCAATACGAGATGTGGGCTACAACCAGTGTTCAAGAAGTTTTAACTCAGTTGGAGACGCGTGAGTGGGATCTTGTCATTATCGATGTGATGATGCCTAGTATGTCCGGCTACGAGTTGACCGCCACGATAAGGAAGCGGTATTCCTTAACGGAGCTGCCCATTCTGCTGCTGACAGCGCGCAGTCGGGCAGAGGACATTGAGTCCGGCTTCCTCTCAGGTGCTAACGACTACGTAACGAAGCCGGTTGATGCTGCGGAACTAAGAAGCCGTGTATACTCACTGACTAGCATTCGGCAGTCCGTAAACGAACAGCTTCGCATGGAAGCGGCGTGGCTGCAATCACAAATCCAGCCGCACTTCTTGTTTAACACGCTTAATGCGATCGCTGCGTTAAGCGAATTTGACCTTGAGCGTATGCGGCTGATGCTGCAAGCCTTTAGCGACTATTTACGTGCCAGCTTTGACTTTCGTAACTCCGAGCAGCTAATATCGATCAAACATGAACTTGAGCTTGTCCGCTCCTATTTATGGATCGAGCAAGAACGTTATGATGACAGACTACACGTGGAGTGGGAAATAGAGGATGGACTGGAGTTTCAAGTTTTGCCGTTGTCCATTCAGCCGCTGGTGGAAAATGCAGTCAGACATGGCATTGCGAAGCGATCCGCAGGTGGAACAATCTGGATTAGAATAAAAAGTTACGGCCTAGAAGCTGAAATTTCGGTTGCAGACAATGGTGTAGGCATCGCCTCAGATAAGATGTCGTATTTATTTGATAAACATCCTAATCGCAAGGGCGGCATTGGTCTCATTAATACACATCATCGCTTGAAGCAGCTTAACGGCACAGGTTTAACGGTGAAAAGCAAGTTAGGTCAGGGAACTACGATAAGTTTCCGGATGAAGAAATAAACGTAACGGATTACTGTGTTTAGAAGAAGGATACATAATAGGAGCACACCTGAGAGGGAACGCATGAGCTGCGCTCTCTCTTTTTGATTTGTAAAGATGTAGTTTACATGGTTTTAAAATGTTTCCCTAAGTAAACATATTTGACTATGTACAAATTAGTTTCGATCTAGTAAACTGAGTGAGATTACACGCACGAATATGGAAGGAGAATACGACAATGGAGCTTTTTACGTTACCGAAGCTGTCATATGCATATGACGAGTTAGAGCCTTACCTAGATTCGAAAACGATGGAAATTCACCACAGTAAGCATCATGCCGCTTATGTTGCAAATTTAAATAAGTCGTTGGAACGTTACCCTCAATTCCAACATGCTACGGTTGAACAATTATTAAGTCACCTGGATGATATACCTGCGGATATCCGGGCTGCCATTAGAAATTATGGCGGCGGGCATTACGGCCACAGCCTGTATTGGACCATTATGAGCCCCATAGGAGGCGGTAATCCTTATGGTGATATTGCAAAAGCCATTGAAAAGCAATTTGGGAGCTACGCGCAACTAAAAGATGAATTAACATCAGCGGCATTAAGTCGATTTGGCTCCGGTTGGGGATGGCTCGTTGTACATAACGGGAAGCTGGAGGTGATGAGCACAGCGAATCAGGACACGCCACTTATGGAGCAGAAGACTCCGATTCTCGTTGTGGACGTGTGGGAGCATGCTTATTATTTGCAGTATCAAAACAAGCGTCCTGACTTTGTGTCCTCGTGGTGGAACGTAGTGAACTGGGAAGAAGTAAACCGACGTTATTACGAAGCGATGTGAGAAACGTTTAATGGTGTAAAAGGAGGGATGTTCATGCGCGAGCATGCTGCTGCTTCACGGTTTTCTGCAACTAGGCGAAAGATTATTCAGTTGTTAAAAAAGCTTGGTACAGCGAGCGTTCAACAATTGTCGGTACAGTTGGAATTAACGGGAATGGCTGTGCAGAGGCACTTGAACGCACTGCAACAAGAGAACTATGTGCAAATGAGCAAGCAGCGTGTGCATGCTGGTGCTGGGCGGCCTACTTATATATATCAGTTGACGTTAGCGGCTGAGCAGTTGTTCCCACGTCAATACGAAGTGCTAGCTGCTGAATTAATGGATGAACTAGAGCAACTGTTTGGACAAAGTCATATCGGTCAGTTATTTGAACAACGAAGAAACCGGATGATGCGTAAATATGAATTGTTAATGCTAGATCGTAGCTTTGAAGAGCGAATGCAAGCCTTAGCAGTTCTCCAAAATAAAGAAGGATATATGGTCACATTGGAACGGAATGGGGATGATTCCTACTCGTTTGAGGAAGCCAATTGCCCAATTTACCAAATTGCAGTTCGTTATCGGCAAGCATGTGCTTGCGAACTTGCGCTCTTTGCAGAGTTACTGGATGCAGATGTGAAGCGGTTACAATGTATTGCAGATGGAGACACTATATGTCAGTATTTAGTTGCCAAAAGGGGCACGTAGTGCTCGCGATTGAGGGAAAGACAACGTCAGAAGTGGTGAAGGGTATGAAAGGTGAAGCTGTATGCTTAGTTGACATTGTTCACATATAAGGCTACCATCGGTAGTAACCTTTCAAGTACAATGGGCAACACTCAACTTGTGGGAACGGATACGTTGATCTGTATGAATGTACCCTCTAGTTATGCTAGAGGGTATTTTATGTTATTCTTGATCGTTTTACAATGGAAAAGAAGTTTGAAGTCCATCAGTAACAGGAGGCGCTATGACGACAATAACACGGAATCATGTGCATATCGTTGAAGATGATGCGCATATTAGACGGTTTATTACGATTAACTTGGAGCGCAGCGGATTTACAGTTACGGAGTCTGTACTCGGAAAAGCAGCTCTGGAATGTTTAAAGGACATAAAGCCTGACGTAATTGTGCTCGATATTATGCTGCCTGATTTGGATGGCTTCCACATTTGCAAGGAATTAAGGGCGATGGATCCACACGTCGTCATCGTGTTTCTAACCGCGCGTGGACAAGATTTGGACAAGATCAAAGGGCTGGAGCTTGGGGCCGACGATTATATCGTTAAGCCATTTAATCCGCTTGAACTGGTAGCCAGAATTAATACGGTGCTCCGTCGGACACAGCAGGTTGCTATAAAGGCGAGAACTGTGCTGACCTCTGGTGCGATCAGACTGGACCTGGATGCTAATCAATTGTATAAGCATGACTGTACCATTGAATTAACACCCAAAGAATACCATATGATGCGTGTATTTCTGGAGCGTCCGAACTTGGCACTAACACGTGATGATCTACTCAATCTCGTGTGGGGGGAAGACTTTGTAGGCGATCCTAAGACAGTGGACGTACACGTTCGCAAGCTAAGGGAAAAAATAGAAGAGGACTGCTCCAAGCCCCAGCTCATTGAAACCGTCTGGGGAAGAGGCTATCGCTGGAGAAAAGATGAGTAGACACTTTGGCATCCAAAAACGACTCGTTGGCAGTTATTTTGTCGTTATCTTCCTTACTGTATTTATTTTGGAAATATTGCTCATAACGGCCGTTCGTTATTATTACGTGCACAACGTGGAACGCGTATTAACGAATCAAGCCGAAATATCTGCTTCGTTTTTTCATCATTATTTTGCTGAGGAAGAGCTCGCAGCACAAGCTGAACGACTGCTTCAAGGATTTGCTGAAAATAGCGCAGCTCAAGTCCAAATTATAGACTCGCATGGGACGCTCCTGCAAGATTCTACAGGAGAGTTCCACAAGCTGATGCGACTCCAATTTCCAGACTTGAAGCAGGCACTGAGCGGAGAAGCAGGGGTATGGCAGGGACGAGATCCACTTACAAATGAACGTCTGTTAGCTGTATCTTATCCGCTACAAGCCAAGCAGACTACAGTGGGTGTCGTTCGATTTGTAACGTCGCTGACCGCAACGATGGCAACCGTCCGTTACATAACCACAATGCTTATTAGTGTTGGGCTCATCGTCATTATGATCGTGGCTGGCTTAGGTGCTGTGCTCTCACGTATGATAACAAGTTCGATTCGAGATTTGAAGTTGGCAGCAGATCGGATGGCGGAAGGTGACTTTACGGTACGGGCCAAAAAACGATACGAGGATGAACTAGGCTCTTTGGCTGATACGTTAAATACGATGGCTGTCCAAATAACACGCAACGAGCAGCTTAAAAATGATTTTATTTCATCCGTTTCCCACGAAATACGTACCCCGCTAACGTCGATTAAAGGATGGGTCGTTACCTTAAAGCCAGAGCACGCACCGGAGCAGCAGCTTCTTACCGAAGGTTTAGACATCATTGAATCGGAAACCGATAGACTTGCTCAACTCGTAGATGAATTGTTGGACCTCTCAAAGTTGGATAATGGTCGTTTGGAGCTGAAGCGTGCACCCGTTCATTTGCCTGCGCTGCTGCGACATGTCGGTGCACAATTGGCGCCGAGGGCAGCGAGACAAGGGATTAAACTGGACGTGCAAGTGGATCATACACCGGAAATGATTGTCGCGGATGAAAATCGATTAAAGCAGGTGCTTATTAATTTACTGGATAATGCGCTCAAATTTACGGAAGCTGAAGGGCGGATTCAACTGTACACCCACTCATCTTTGGAACAAGTAGTTATTACGGTTGAGGATTCAGGTGTCGGGATAGAGCCGCAGCATATCGATCACGTTTTGACCAAATTCTACAAGGGGACGCATCAGGGCGCAGGTAGTGGTCTTGGCTTGTCGATATGTGCTGAGATCATCAAGCTGCACCAGGGGGAGCTACTGATTGATAGTACACCAGGACACGGCACTAAAGTTCACATTTGCCTGCCGCGAACCCCTAATGCGAAACTTTAACGATTTCATAACCTTTTAGAAGCGATGTCTGTATACAATAACGATAGAATGATGACAAGCGAGGTCAACAGCCAAATGACAAGAAGACGAATCATGGCAGGTATGATTTGTATGTGGATAGCATCGTTATGCTGGATAAGCGGCTGCACAATGCCGGCAGCTCCAGAAGACCTGATTAACGCACCGTCTGGTCATGTTATGTTCCCGCATGCTGACTTTCAAGAGTTGCTGCCGAAAGGCTCTAAAGTGCTGAACGCTGCTCACGGCACCGGAAGCAAAGGTATTTCATACGGTGACGTAGACGGAGACGGTATTGATGAAGCTGTTGTGGTGTATGAAGCGAGTACCCGCACCGCGAAAATGATGAAGGCTGCATTGTTTAAGCAGCAAGGAAATAAGTGGGCAATCGTTTGGGACACTGCCGGTTCTGGATATGGCTTGGATTACGCAGCGCTTCGCGATGCGGATCGAGACGGAAAGTCTGACATTATGCTTGGCTGGAGACTGGGCAAGGACGAAAAGGGACTTGATATTTACGTATGGAGGGACAATGACGTTAAACTATGGAAGCAAAAGGGTTACCGTGGTCCGACTGATTTGGACCGAGGATAGTCATCCGTTCTGTCACACAGATGATCACGACACGCTCTCTGAGAGGGGAGCTTTTTTAATGAGCTTGTGGGGACATCTCGGGTTAAAGGCTGCTGATCAGTATGGTTAATAAGCTTTGGAAGATGGACAAATGGATGCTAATTACGCTGCTCTGTCTGCATGTGATCGGCACAATCGCCATTTATGAAGCAACAGCCGACACGGCTTTGCACGGTTTACATGTAAACCATATTATACTCGTTGCGCTGTCTTGCATTCCGATGCTCTGTCTAGGATTGGTGGATTACCGAATCCTTATATCCAAGCTGTCTTATGTGTTGTACGCTGTTGGAATTGGCTTGCTTGTTGTGGTAATGCTCATTGGTGAAAATATTAACGGGGCGGTTCGTTGGCTTAATATCGGAGGTTTTCAGCTTCAGCCTTCTGAGATGATGAAATTGGCAACGGTTATGCTGGCAGCTTACTTATTAAAGAAGCGTGCGGGCGAAAGTCTTCGTCTCGTACAGGATTTATTACCGATCTGCATCGTATTTTTTATCCCGCTGCTTTTAATTTTGAAGCAGCCAGATTTAGGGACAGCACTTGTCTTTGTTGGCGTGCTGCTAAGTATGTTATGGATTGGAAATATCCGGGCTACGTACATGCTGCTCTGTGTGGGAGCGATAACAATTAGCATTGGCTCGATCTGTTGGTTATATTATACCGATCAAGAACTGCTGGCAAAAATGGTGCAGCCCCATCAATTTTCTCGGATTCAGACGTTTTTAGACCCTGCCAGTGATGCTGACAAGGCATGGCACGTAAATAACGCAATGAACGCAATTGGTGCTGGCGGAATGAGCGGTAATATGGGATTTTACTTGCGCCGCGGCTTTATTCCTTATGCCTATTCTGATTCGATATTTGTGGTGGTCGGGGAGCATTATGGTTTTCTTGGTTCGTCTGCGTTGCTACTATGTTATTTTATGTTAATTTACCGAATGGTACTTATTGTGAAGCAAAGCAAAGATTTTGCGGGCGCTTACCTGGTGCTAGGTATTTTGGGCATCCTCGTATTCCAAATTTTTGTGAACATCGGGATGCATATTGGGCTAATGCCGTTAACAGGGATTTCACTTCCCTTTATCAGTTACGGGGGAAGTGCATTACTTACAAATATGGTGGCTATGGGACTCGTTTTAAGTGTTCAGCTTCATAAGGACGAGCCCCTATTAGACATGCCGGTTAGAGGAAAGGCTAGTGTTCTCCATATTACGAAATGAAAGAAGGTTAGCAAGTGAAACTGAACGGAAGTTATGATAGATCGAACCGTTTTTGGATTGGATTAAGTGTGTTACTTATTATAGCTCTTGGCGCAGTGACAATTGGAATTCATAGTCAGCTTCTTCAAGAGTTCGATTTGCATACAGCAGCATTCGTACAAAGTTATGAGTCCCCGGAATTGACTACAATTATGGAAATGATTACGGCGATAGGTTCAGTTAAGCTGGCGGTGCTGCTAGGGTTAATTGCGGGTGGCCTGTTATACGTAATATTCCGACATCGGGCCGATGTAATATTTTTATTTGGCGTATTAGGCGGTGCTGCTGTATTTAACCAGCTTTTAAAGTATTTAATTCAAAGGGAGCGTCCTACCGTTCATTTTTTAGTGGTGGAAAAAGGTTACAGCTTTCCGAGCGGTCATACGATGGGGGCGGTTGCACTGTATGGTGCAATTACGTTTTTGTTATGGGAGCACATCTCTTCAAGAACAGGCCGTATCATGCTAGTTACATTTAATTGCTTGATCGTGGCCTTGATTGGTGTGAGTCGTGTGTATTTGGGTGCGCATTACCCTAGTGACATTATTGGGGCATTGCTGGCCAGTGGCTTATGGTTAACCCTAATGATTCCTTGTTTTCAATGGTATAAAAAACGTCAGTTTGGTCCAACTCATAAGATGTTGCAGATTTAGGTGTGGATGTTAAGTGTTGTAAAATGATTCCCCATTCTATATAAATTTTGATATAGTAGAGTCATCATTTACATATTATATCGATAGTTGGAGTGGAGGATCATCATGAACATAAAGCAGAGCCCGTATGCAATGGGAGTGCTTGCAACCGGATTATCGTATTTGCTGTGGGGTGTTTTGCCCATATACTGGAAATCAATTGGTGCTGTCCCTGCCGAAGAGGTGTTGGCGCACCGCATCATCTGGTCGTTAGTTTTTATGGTCGTTGTTTTGCTTGCAGCAGGTAAATTCAAGGGCGTAATGACAGAGATCAAAGCGGTGTTTACTAATAAAAGACAGGCTTCGAGCATGATTTTGGCTGCCATCCTTATTAGTGTAAACTGGCTCGTCTTTATTTTTGCTGTTAAAAGTGACCATGTCCTTGAAGCTAGTATGGGCTATTATATCAACCCCTTGCTGAACGTATTTCTAGCTACTCTTTTCTTAAAGGAACGTTTAAACAAGGTAGAATGGGCTTCTGTCGTCATTGCAGGAACCGGTGTGCTTTGTCTCACCGTATATTACGGGAAATTTCCGTGGGCAGCCTTGATATTAGCTACAACGTTTTCTTTTTATGGTCTAATAAAGAAAAAAGTAAAGGTTAGCGTATGGACGGGCTTGACGATTGAGACGCTAATTATTGCACCTTTTGCCCTTATTTACCTTCTCTTTTTTGATCGTAGCGGGGTATCTATGTGGGATCAGGATATGACAACTATTATACTTCTGATCGGTACAGGCATCGTAACGGCGATTCCATTGTTGTTGTTTGCAGCCGGAGCACAGCGCATATCATTTACATTAGTAGGTTTTCTTCAATACATGGCACCTACGATTATGCTGTTGTTAGGTTTATTCTTGTTCCATGAACCTTTTAGCCAAGCACAACTGTTTGCCTTTATTCTCATTTGGCTTGCACTGCTGCTCTTTTCTGTATCACGAACTAGGGAAATGCTGCGTCGAAAGGCAGAAAGCAGGCTTCAGGCTTCTTTATGATCACAGCTTTAATCTCACTTAAAAGAAGGATCATTCTATTAAAGGATGGTCCTTCTTTTCTTATGATTTGGTTGAATGTTCCATGAATAACTTATGTATAAGCTGGACGCTTTTCATGTATTGGAAATGGTTTTTATTTGATGATGTGCATAAAATAAATCTTTTAAAAAACGAAATATTACAGGTATAAAAGGTATAAATCTAAAATGTATATAATCTGAATAATTATAAATTCAGTTCGAATTAAAGCAATCAGAACCGTTAGCGCCTTACCCTCAGGGGGCTTTCGGTTCTGATTTTTATGTTTGCTGTGTATTGACAAGTCGATCTAATCTATTAATAATAAGAATCGTTTTCAATTACAACGGATGAGGAGTTTTACGAGATGCGTTTTTCACAAGGATCGAAGCAGCAAATATTTACGTACGCAGTTGTCCTTTATACGAGCGCCTTCGGTCTATTGTTATTTGGCGCGCACACTTACGTACTAAGTATGGATCGATTGTGGAGAGGCGTATCTTCAGGTTGGCAACGAACACCTTTATTGGTTTCAGATGCTCCTTTTCAAAAAAAGATTGACAACTATTAAATTTTAATTAATAATTTGTCCTGCATATAATTGATACTGAGAATCATTTTCATTTTAGCGGCATTGTATATCGTCGAATACATAATAGGGGAGTCACACCAATGAGACAGAAACAGAAAATATTTAATGTGCTCGTATCTACGAGTTTGCTTGCATCTTTAGTTTTACCAGCATGGGTATCCGCAGACAATACGCTTCAGCCAGCCCCGATTGACTTCTCGCAACAGCATGTTGCTGTTCAACGCACCACGCTAACGTCACCTGCTGCAAAAGCAGCGAGCGTAACGCAAGCTGTTTATCAAATCGTATCCGTGGAGGCTATTCCAGACTCCTCTTATCCCTATCGGACACGAGCGTTTGAATTTTCCTTACCGGATAAAGTAAAAGTACAGCTAAGCGATGGCAGTGAAACGGAATTGTATGTGGGTTGGTCCTTTCATGCATACAAACCGGACAACGGTACGGGTGGGGCTTTTGTAGCAGAAGGAACACTGCGGGAAAATCCTTGGGGGAATTCGCTCCCCTCCAACATTGGGAACCCCAATCATATTAAAGCTACAGCCAACATTGTAATAGACGCACCAAAGCAAGTTGTAAGTATAGCCGCATTACCGGATATAGGCGATGTCCTGAACGGCACTAGCTTCTACAGCCTCGACCTGCCAGATGAGGCCGAAGTGACACTTGATGATCAATCAGCGGAGATGGTCGCTATTACATGGGAACAAAGCGGGTATACATCGGAAAAGAAAGAAGCGCACAGTGTAGAGTTTACAGGGCGATTGGGTGATCGATACGGATTGCCAGTCGGGATAGAAAACAAGGCAGCACTTCAAGCCATGTGTGAAAGTTTCCTTTAAAGCTGCACGGATCATAACAGGGTTTAAGCCAGTTGAAGTAAGTGGTGTACCTTATCGGACTGCTAAAACAGCAGATGCATTAGGGCTTCCTGAGAAAGTAACAGCATTTCTCGACGATCAAACGGAGATGGATGTGCCGATTAAATGGGATGTGGAAAGAAGTTACTACAATCCGGACAAGCTGGACGCGCAAACGTTTGAAGTTACGGGGAGGGTTGAAGGTAACATCGATGGATTACAAAACCCGAATTCCGTCGCAGCAAA
This sequence comes from Paenibacillus taiwanensis DSM 18679, assembly GCF_000425125.1. Taxonomy (GTDB): domain Bacteria; phylum Bacillota; class Bacilli; order Paenibacillales; family Paenibacillaceae; genus Paenibacillus_B; species Paenibacillus_B taiwanensis. The sequence goes on along the minus strand of NZ_KE384308.1, from coordinate 293,942 downwards.
AGCGACCGTGAAAGTTGCAAAGGCGATTGAAGTGACGGATATAGGTACGATCCAAGTAGCACATGTGCCTAACGGCATTAGTAAAACAGCATTTGCCTTTTATTTGCCAAAACAGGCGGATGTTAAGTTAGAGAATGGGACGCAAGCCAAAGTTGACGTTACGTGGGAGCTAGCAAATTCAACATATGACCCTGACCATACACAGCAGCAAGCTGTAGAAGTGAAGGGAACGTTCGTTCATCTTCCCATTGGGGCGGCAGCATCTCAAGTACAACTAAAGGCAAACGTCCAAGTTGATGCTATGCGTTACGTGGATCGGGTTCATTCGAAGATTGCGATTACGGGCATTAACAACGGTTCTGCTCCAACGGCGGATGCTTTTAGTTTACCTAAGCAAGTGACAGTTCAATTAACGGATGGCAGTCAAATGAATACAGACGTACTATGGCATTTAAGCAGCATTCGATATGATAAGCGGATTACTAGTGACCAAACCTTCACTGTAACGGGATCGCTTATAAACTTGCCAGTTGGGGTGAAGTCGAATACGATTCAAGCGGCTGCTAGCGTGCAAGTAAATGCACAAGCTACAGCAGTTGCTCATACAAACGTGAAGTTGAGTGACGTTACCGTGATGAAGCCTGGGCGTGTAACAACTGAAGTGTGGGGCGAATTTTTTTTGCCATTGTCTGGTGCGGTTACAGGTTCAAATGGTCAACCGATCAATGGTCCAGGTACAGCTCTTATGGTGCTTCAAATGTACATTGATAACGAAGAAGTAAGAACCATTGATTATTTAGGCCGGAGCCTTGCATTAAATACGAAGTTGTACGTAGGGTGGAGCAATGAGGATGTGTTTGGTGAAGCAGCTAATGTGTTAAAAGCGGCTTTATTACATCATCCCAAAGGTAAAAACTATGAAGTGATGACATCTGACTCGCCAGCAGGTATTATTATTAAGCAAAAGTCAGGTAGCGGTTCTGATGAGGATGTATACCTAAGTGTAGTGGACAATGGAAAAGGTCCAGCAGTAGAGGGATTAGTGTGGGATGACATGCAAACTAAAACTGCTGGACAATTCGGTCAAACTGGCGTGAACGCTCAATTTAATCTTTCAGTACAGACGGGTGCAAACGCCACTGGTCATCTAATTGTGCATGTAGCTGATGGGACGATTGACAAGCAACTAGCGGTGGCGGTAAACGCGCAGGATGACGCAGCTACTGTTGCTCAGAAGATGGCAGACAAGCTGCTGCAAGATGCTGAAATTGCGCATGCCTATTCGATAAAAGTGGCTGGACAGTTACTAGAATTTACTGCGTTGGCAGAAGGGGCTATAAAGGCCGAAATTTCAGTTGTAACACCTGATTCAAATAATGCGGGTGGATCCGGCTCCATTATGAACGGAGGCAGTACAATTCCAAACAGCAGCGCAGGTATTACGACTGACAACAGTGACAAACAGACAACTGATCCACGTAATAACAGTACTAACGCAGGTTCTGATGGAAGTGGAGAGCAAGCAAAGGCGTTTACGGATTTGCAGAAGCACAAATGGGCTCAAAAATCGATCGATTTATTAAGCAGCAAAGGGATCATTAAAGGAACGTCTGCACAAACGTTTTCGCCGGCAGCAGCGATGAAACGTGGTGACTTTGCGCTGCTGCTGATGAAGTTGTTTCATTTCTCAGCTCATACAAGCACTGCATTTAATGATGTTCCACCAAGCAGTTACTACGCCGAGGCTATATCAAGCCTGAATTCAGAGGGGATTGCACAAGGTCTTGGTGGAGGCAAATTTAATCCTGAATCATCTATTAGCAGACAAGACCTGATGGTCATGCTGCATAAAGCGTTGACGAAGTCGGGTATTCCACTCCAAAGCGGAAATTCCAGTGTACTGCTTCGCTTTACAGATGCAGACAAAGTACAAGATTATGCCAAAGCAGCTGTGCTGACGATGCTTGCTGAAGGCATTGTTAAAGGAGACGGCAGTAAGCTGCATCCAGCCGACTTGGCCACAAGAGCAGAAGTGTCTGTAATGCTGGAGCAAGTGCTCCATAAGCTTTCGACCGTTAAATAATCTCATTACGGAGTCTAGCTGATGCCACTCATGAAGATACAGTGAGTATCTAGCGAGTGGCTGTTAGCCTCCTTTTTGAATAAGTTTGGCGCACTGATGTATGATGATGAAACCGTGCGCTAGCATGTAATATCGTCTTAATTGCTTTCATATCCAAAAATAAATGTACTGTAGAGGAGATTTTATTATGAACTTACGCAAAGCAATCCCGGCCATGCTGATCACATCGACATTGTTAATGTCTGGCTGCAACTCACAATCGGTGGCAGAAGAGAAAAAACTAGCAGCACAAGCAAATGAACAAACGACGACTACCACCCCGGCAGTAGCAGACAAAGCAGACTTTAAGGATGCGATCGAGCAGTATCGTAAATACGTGATTGAGGAATGTGATCGCTTTGTAACGCTGACAGGTGAATTTGTTGCGGCTGTCAAGACAGGTGACATGGAAAAAGCTAAATCGTTGTACGCACCTGCGCGGATGCATTATGAGCGAATTGAACCGATTGCAGAAGCACTGGGAGATCTGGACCCGAACATTGATGCGCGTGATGGCGACGTGGAGGAAAAAGACTGGCGTGGATTCCACCGCATTGAACAAGCCCTCTGGGACAAAAAGACGACAGACGGACAACAAGCATATGCTGATCGTTTGTTAAGTGACGCGAAGCTGCTTCGTGCCAAAGTAGAGACGACTGAAATCGAAGCATCGCTGCTTGTGACGGGAGCTGTTGAATTACTAAATGAAGTTTCTACTTCTAAAGTGACGGGTGAGGAAGAACGTTACTCACATACAGATTTGTACGATTTTGCAGCTAACGTTGAAGGGGCCCAAAAAATTTATGAACTATTAAAGCCGCAATTAGAGAAAAAAGATGCTGAGCTTGACAAGCAAATCGAGACGAGATTTAAAGCTTTAACCGATGAATTGGCACCCTTCAAAAAAGGGGAAGGGTATGTTTCATACACGGAACTGACTAAAGAAGACGTGCGCAGGCTGAGTCAGAACCTCGATGCACTGGCAGAACCGCTTTCACATATGGGAAAATTGTTGGGAGTGTAATCGATGGCCAATCGTGTTAGAACCAATTCGTCGCCAGGCAGTACAAGGCATAAATGTGTACAACCTGTGCGCTGTATGTTGTTCCCATTTCGTATAATATCACGTACTTCCCGTGCAATTGGACGTACGTTAGCAGTAGTTTTAGTCGTGAGTATGCTGTTGATGCCGACTCGTATCCTATTGGCAGAGGAAGCTGCGGCAACAGTTGATCAACTACTGCCGTTGGTTGGCGGAGCGCTCGTTGAAACCGGACAGCAAAATTGGGCGACAGCGGCCGCTGAGCTGAAGCAATTTTCTCAGTTGTGGGACGATATGAAAGATCAAGCACCTGCTGCGCTTGCAACCGACATTAACGTTCACTTAGCAGCTGCAATCGAGTCTGTGCAGCAACAAAATGCAGCAAAAGCAAAAGAGAGCTTGTCAGCATTAGCCAACAAAGTGAATGCGTATGTAGATGGTGCGCAGAGCACGAAAGACAAGCCTTCAGGCAAAGACGCAGCTGAGTTATTACTTGGTATGGTCAAGAAAACGCATGAGAGTTTGACTCAAGGCTCCATCGAACAAGCGCAGACGGATTATCGCAAAATCGTGAATGATTGGAAGAAGATTGAGAATCCGATTCGTAACGATAATTTTGCCGTATACAGTCAACTTGAAACGAAGATGACGCTAATCCGAGTTGCTTTGCAGGCGGACCCGCCCAAGGCAAAGCAAGCCCAGAGTGAATTAACACATCTGATTGCCATTATTAAAGATTACAAAGCGGGTAAGATGGACGGAACTGCTGGCCAAGCCGCACAGACGCATCGATTATCGGATGTGCTTGTACTGCTTCAGCAAGCGGATCAAGCTCTACAAGCCAATGATGCTGACCTTGCTTCGCAGCATGTACAAGCCTTTATAACGATCTGGCCTGCGGTTGAAGGAGAAGTTTCGATCTCGTCGACTACGGTATATACGGATACGGAAAATCAGATGTCCGAAGTACAAGGTTATTTGCTTTCCAGCCCTCCTCAAGTGGAACAGGCTCGAACTGTAATTGGAAAGATGCTGCCTGCACTTGAAGCGATCGCAAGCACGACGTCCTACAACGCATGGGATGCAGCCGTCATTTTGCTGCGTGAAGGTCTTGAAGCCATTTTAGTATTGGCCGCATTGTTAGCTTACGTTAAACGGACAGACAACAAGACGGCACGTCATTTTATTTGGGCAGGTGCAGGAACAGGACTGGTAGTTAGTGCTGTGCTGGCTGTTCTCCTTACGTATACAATTGCGCAAGTGGCATCTGGAAGCACACGTGAACTGATTGAAGGAATTACAGGTTTATTTGCGGTTGTGATGATGCTGACGATCGGAAACTGGCTGCACAGCAAATCCAATATGCAATCCTGGAACGCTTATATTGGTAAGCAGGTGGATGGGGCGTTAGCAAAAGGAAGTTTGTGGTCTTTATTTGCGGTATCTGGATTAGCTATTTTGCGGGAAGGGGCCGAGACAGCAATCTTCTATGTGGGAATGGCGCCATCAATTGAGCCGCTTCAGCTTGTTCTCGGTATTGCAGGAGCTTTGCTTGTCTTAGTCATCCTCGGATTTGCACTGATCTATTTCAGTGCCAAGCTGCCGATTCGTCCATTCTTTATGGCAGCTACTGCTCTTATTTATTATCTTGTCGTTCGTTTCCTTGGTGAAAGTATTCATTCGTTACAAATTGCAGGTCAAATTCCAGCGCATAGTGAAGTTGGACTTCCATCTGTGAGTTGGCTCGGTGCTTATCCAACATGGGAAACGTTTGGCGCGCAAATGATCGCGCTGCTAGTTATCGCTTATTTGTGGCTGCGCGGAAGCCGCCGAACGAGGAAGTAGCAGTTAGAGTGCTCGCGTGATGAGCCGAGGTATAACGCCTTTTTCAGCAGCGGCATCAAAAAAATAAAGCAGGATGCATATTATGGATAAAGATTGATAATAATTATCATTAGCAGTAACAAAGCTTTACAATGTAACAGGGCAGCTCTTCTAAAAGAGCTGCCCCCGTATCCATTACACTTTCGCTTCAAACGTTTTGCAATCCGTTTCCTCGGAGTTGTTAGCCTGTTTGCCACGGTTACTAACCACATAGATCGAGGAAGCGCTGCATTTGTTGCCTGGTGCCCAGAACTTACAGTTGTTCACTTCACACAATACATCTTTTGCCATTGTTTATCACCACCTTCCTATTGTTATAGGATGGACGGGATGAGTATCATTTTATACTATAAAGAACCCTTCTTTTTATGAGGGGTTCTTTGTGCGGCTTAAATGAAGCAAATATAATGAAGGAAACATATTGAATGAGCGCATCAAGCAATTCTGGTTTCTAGTCCATTGGAAAAATGATTATGGGTATTTCAAAGTGGTGTCGGATGCTGTTTTGTGACTAGTCCTAAGCGTAACTTGCTCATGTTGTAAAGAGAGATATGACACATGTGAGGGGGAAATATGTAGTGTTTACGTGCATAAACCTAACATTTGTTCATGAATATTTTTCTTTATGGAACTATCTATTCCTTGTATACTCATATTTAGTCTCCATTATAAATGGTTAACAGGCGAAGGTACTGACATGGACCAGAGTAGAAGGCTAGCTTGCCTTTCATTCTGGTTATTTATATCATACAGAAATAAGGAAGTGGCTCATGTTAGACAAGAGGCAATCGCAGCAAAGAAGTACACAAGTGTTGGAAGGCGAAGCTGTTATTGCTGCACTGGAGCAATCTCTGGCTATGATCGAATTTAATGTGCACGGTGAAGTGTTATGGGCGAATCAACTCTTCGCTCAGGCAATGGGCTATCAGACGGATGAACTGCCAGGCAAACATCACCGCCAATTTTGTACGCCCGAATATGTAAATAGCAGTGAATACAATTCGTTTTGGCATAATTTGCGGAGCGGACGGAAGTTTCAAGAGAAAATTGTTCGTGTAGCCAATGGTGGACGTCTCATTTGGCTTGAGGCAACATATATGCCGATCCGCAATGAGGAGGGGCAAGTGATTGCCGTCTTAAAAGTAGCAACGGACATTACGGAACGTGAAGCAATCGCCACCCAGGTTATGCAGGAACTACAGCAAATGGCTGCTGATTTGCTGACGCGAACAGAGGATGGGATTAGACGCAGTCAACAAGTAGTGCAGACGATCGACCATGTAGCAGTTGATCATGAAACAAATTTACAGTTTCTTCGAGATTTGGAACAACAAACGAGTGCTGTGCGCGGCATCGTAAAGACGATCCAGCAATTTGCTACGCAGACGAATTTACTTGCCTTAAATGCGGCGATTGAAGCAGCGCATGCTGGAGAGCATGGCCGTGGTTTTAATGTCGTTGCCACTGAAGTACGCAAGTTAGCTCAACATGTACAAGAATCTGCCAAAGCGATCCAAACGACCGTAAACGACATTTCAGACCAGGTTCAGCGTGTTAATGGCAGCACTACAAATTCCCAAATAGCGATAAGCAGCAGCCAAACCGAAATACAGTTAGCTGTAGCAGAATTTGTTGGAATCGGAGATGCAGCAGTTCGTTTAGAAGCCCAAGCTCAAACATTAAGTAAAATGGTCTAAACTTAGCAACATGATACAAGATACGAAGCGATAGTATAAATTTCATGCAGGCAGTGACTGTGAACAAGGAGGAAGTAGATGAGGCTATGGCATGAGCAGCTTATTCCAGTGCTTCCAAGGGCACAACTGCTCGGGCAGCATCGGGAATGTGCCGCACTTCGCGGTAACGGCTGGAAGAAGAAACATCGAACGGTGGACTACGTTTTTCTGTATAGTCCATTTAAATTGTATTTATATCATGTACATATTATGGATGAAATGAAGCGACGTGGGTACCGTGTGGACCCGTTGTGGTATGATGCCAACTATCGCGGCAAAACATGTGACCCGTGGGACGGGCTTATCGCGGATATTTATGATGCAGGCACATACATTTATCCAGAGCATAATCAGGCTTACCTGGAGGAATGTGTGTCTAACTTGCAGGCAAAAGGCATTTCCATAGAGGGATAAGCCGAACCAAGGCTAGGATCGGTGAAGCCATACAAAAAAGGGACAACTGCAAGCAGCTAAGTGCTTGCAGTTGTCCCTTTTTCTGTATGTTTGAAGGATTGTAAGTTGAGAAAGGACTTTACTCGTTCTACAGCTGATTTATTTTTGCTTGACGAGCACAATACCCGCAACTATAACTGCGAGGCCAACCCATGTTTTCCAATTCGGTATTTCTTTCAGAAACAAATACCCCATAATGATCGAAATCACAATTTCCATACATTTGGCAGCGACTAACACGTAGCTTAAATTTTCAGTGGATTTGAGACCGAATTTTACCCCATACCCAACACTCATGTTAGCGACTAGAAAGATAGGAATCATGCACAATTGGAACTTCAATGTTGACCAGAAGTGGGCGTCAATATGTTTGCCTTGATAGGAAAAGACGAAGTTAATGGCAAAAAGACCTCCAAATAAAAGTATGACACTGTACAAGTAATACATAAGTACCTCCTTTCAAACGGGTTACGGTGATGCAAATGAATCCGAATATGTGCGCTATCATAACTCGTTTGAGATTAATGTTTCCTAATGCCAACAATTTTATCCTTGCGCATAATCAAGACAAGAAGTTAATGTGTTATAGGCATTTTACTTTTTCATAACCACTTCACCTTCGGTTGCTTATACAATAAAGCGGAACCCGCCAAGAGCGTCAGTTACCTAGTTGCTCGTTATGGCGTTCATACAGGTTCATATTTGTGAAATCGATACCTGTATGTTCTGTTAAATCCGTAACGAAGAAAGAAGTGGAGTAAGATGCAAACTGAACAACATGGAGTCACCAAAGGGCAAAAAAAACAATTAACAACTAAAACGAAAAGGTGGGGGGGAACATTCATTTGGCTAGGACTTGCAGCTCTTTTGATGCTGAGTGTCTTTGTTTTTCGGAAGCAGTTGGCCGTGTTTACATTTGATGTTTTGATGTCGGGTGTAGTCGAAAACAAATTAAACGAGTCGTACATGCCTATTGAAGGTCGGGAGGAAATAGATCGGAACACAACAGAGCCCTTTTCCGTACTGTTGCTTGGCGTAGACCAACGTAACGATGAGATTGGGCGTGCGGACACGATTATTTATGCGATTGTTCGTCCACTGGACAACAAAATACTGTTTGTTTCTATTCCACGCGATACGTATGCAGATATCGTTGGGCATGGCTCCGCGGACAAATTAAATCATGCTTATGCATTTGGAAGTGTAAAAGATAACAGAGCAGGCGGTCCACAGATGACAATGGCTACGGTCAGCAAGCTTTTGGAGCAAGACATCGACCATTATGCAACGATTAACTTTGAAGGCTTTAAAGACGTTGTAAATACGATGGGTGGAGTAAAGTTGCCTATTTATGAAGATATCGTGAATAAAGCAGTTGTGCATGACAAGTTCCATATTAAAGCAAACAAGCCGTTATACAACGGACTTGAAGCTTTAAATTATGTGCGTTATCGGGAAGATTCTGATATGAATCGAACTGAACGACAACGCATATTTCTAAAAGCGCTTATGGATCGGGCAATTGAAGTACAACAAATAAGTAAAATTACGGCTCTTATGGATATAATGGGTTCCAATTTCACAACAGACATGAAGCCGCGTTATATCATCGAGCTTGCCAAAACGATGTTTCAAGCAGAGAGTCCCCCAACCATAAGCAGCTACATGCTTCACGGAGAAGGAAAACGAATGGACAATGTGTGGTATTATATCCCTGAGGAAGAGGATATCCAGTATATTAAAACGTTAACAAAGGAATGGTTAAATCCATTAACAGCACCAGCGGAACTTCTCATTCCTCGTCTTTATAAGTAACGACAGGCAAATAAAGGAGTTGATGGCATGCTGCCCATGCTTTTTCGAACAGCCGAATATGGCTCTAAGCAAAGAGTTGTAGCATACCTTTGTTTGGAGCTTGCCCCTCATTAACAGGCTGCACCTCTTTGCTTCTATATATGTGAATTGGTTATATAGATAGGAGCGAAGTAATGAATTATATTAACGCACAGGAAATATTACCAGAAGAGTTGTTGTGTGTAGTACAACAATATGTACATGGCAGCTATTTATATATTCCGGCTCGACCGGAAGAAAAAAGACGGTGGGGAGAAAGAACGGGCTCGAAACAGCTGCTACAGCAGCGTAACGATGCGATCTCACAGGCATATATGAACGGGGCCTCGATTAGATCGCTTGCACAGCAATATTTTTTGACGGAACATAGCATTAGAAGAATTGTACGTGCACACAAACGTGAACAACTTTGATGCGGTAATAGACTTGTCCTTTTATTGGGAAGGCGATTGCTTTAAACTTATGGGTATAGAGCAGTTTAGTCGAAAGGACGTTTATCGTATGAGCAACCACGTTGTACTGAATATTGAATTTGAGTATCAAGGACAGCAGCAAGTGATTTCCCCTGTGTTCATTCAAGATGAGTCAGATACGATTCTTGTTGATTGTGGGTATCCTGAATTTTTGCCTAAAATAGAACAACTGGCAGCTCGTCATCACATAAGTATTGCATCGATTACGAAGATAATTGTAACACACCATGATATGGACCATATGGGATCACTTGCGGCTTTGAAGCGGGCCTATCCCGAGGTTACCGTCATTGCACATGAACTTGATGCACCTTACATTGCAGGTAAGCGCAAATCGCTTCGTCTGGCACAAGTGGAATCAACATGGGGAGAATTGAGCACTGAAGACAAGCAAGGTGCGGAGCAGTTGAAGCGATTACTGCAATCTGTTGAGCCGGCTCCTGTTGATCAAACTGTTCGGGATCAGGAAAGACTGGACTTTTGTGGTGGAATGGAGATCATTCATACGCCAGGGCATATGCCAGGCCATATCTCATTGTACTTGCCTGCGAGTAAAACGTTGATTGCAGGAGATGCTGTTGTCATTCAGGAAGGAAAATTAGCCATTGCAAACCCTGAATTTACGTTAGACTTAGATGAAGCGGTTCGGTCTGTCCGTCGATTGCTGGCTTATGATATCGATCAGCTCATTTGCTATCATGGCGGCTTGTATAAAGGCCACGTGAAACAAGCATTACAAGCACTGCTACAGACCTATGAATCATAAATAAAGCCCAATGTTGGGCCTAATGATGTTCCCCCTTTAGGTAGTCGCCATTTGTGGACAGATGAAGGGGGATTTTGTCGTGTAAATTCGTATAAATAGGTTTGGGGTCATGCGACAAAAGCGCTTGGTTATGTCTACTTGTACAGCATAAGGCGGGTCACTTTTAGCAGGCTGCAACACATATAATTGGAGCGTGAATCGTATCGTGATGAGGAGTGCGTCTTATGCAAGCATGAAACGCATACCAAATGGCATTTAGGAGAGATGACATTGAAAAACGGTACAGACAGCGCATCAAAGTTGATCTTGGTTGCACGTAGTGGAGGTTTTATTTTATGTGTAACAGCTTTTATGTTGGCAGCAGCACTTGCTCAGGGCAACTACAGTAACGTATTTGCACAAATGATGCCCCAAAACTTGCAGCTAAATAAAGCAGCATCAGACAATGCAGTGGATAGGGATACAAAGCTAATTTCATGCAGTACAGCGACCTGTTTGAGCAGTGCATTAAAAACAGCAGGGTCAGGCACAACTATTGAGCTTGCGTCAGGTACGTACAAAGGAAATTTTTCTTCAGATGGAAATGGAACAGGATCAGAGCCTATTACAATTCGAAGTCAAGATCCTGATCATCCCGCTGTGTTATCGGGATATGGTACAAGTTCAGGATATAGCTTACGCATCCGTGGAGATCACTGGATTATTCGCGATCTACAAATGACCAATGCGCAAAAAGGGATCATTTTGGACCATGCAGATTACACGCTCATTAGTGATGTTGAAGTCTACAATATTGGCTATGAAGGTGTACATTTTCGCGATAGCAGTTCTTACGGCACGATTCAGAACTCCCGTATCCATCATACGGGCAGAACGTCGCCTGGCTTTGGCGAAGGTGTGTATGTAGGTTCTGCAGAAGGAGGTAGCTATAATCAGGCGACGCATTACAATACGATTCGGAACGTCATCATTGGCCCACACGTAACAGCGGAGCATATTGATATTAAAGAACGGACTATAGGTACACTTGTAGAAAACTGTACGTTTTACGGAGAAGGAATTAGCGGCATTAATTATGCCGATAGCTTCATTGATATAAAAGGAAATGACGCGATCATTCGTGGGAATGTGGGTTACCAATCTAATAATTATAATATGGTAGATGCGATCCAACTGCACGAAATTGTATCTGGCTGGGGAATAGGCAGTCAGGTGTCCCACAATACTTTATATATGGATAATCCGACTGTATTTTTACTAGCAGGTTACGGAAATACTAGTGCGTTTGCGTCACAAAATATGCGTAGTCCAGCTGGCAATATGTATAAAGGGAATATTACGGTTCATTAACAGTTTTGTGTGGGGCTCATGTAAACAAGTGTATATAATAGTATAAAAAAGTACCATTTCATAGGTTCGTATTCTTATATGTTAAGCTGCGATTTGTAGTGGTGAACCAAGGAACAGAAAATGCGATCAGCGGTGAAGCAACCATCAAAAAAGGTACAGATAGCTGATTCGGTACTGCGCATTAGCTCACGTAAATCGAACTATACGTGTTAGCATAAGGCAGCCCGAATCCGCTCTGTACCTTTCATTTTATCCGACTCTGATGTGATGTGAGACGTTAACTGCTAATTTTGTTGTTGGGCCGTATCTACGGGAATAAATTCAATTTTGTCGATGATAATATTTGCATTTGAACTTGTATTTACAAGCGTTAGTTTACTATCTATCGTAGGTTTGAAAGTGCCCACGTTAAAATAATGCAAATGGTTACATTGTAAATTTTCAAGTGATGAGGTTGTGGAAGGCAACGTACTTAAATGGGTCTCATCATTACATATTGTATTTAGGGAACAGTCGGACGTAGAAACATAACATATTCGAATATGATAATTTGTTTCTGGCGCCGATACCTGAAAAGGTATAACGAGTTGTCCATTTGGTTGCAGACTTACGAGATCCCCGCCCGTAAATCCAGGTCCTGCGATGATGGTACAATGGGATGAGGGACTTGCTTTAACAGCAGGTACTTGAGTAATTTGATCTGGTGCAACTAAACTACGTCGACTCAAACTTTTGTGTGTCCAACCATATACGACTACAGAAGAACGACGATCAGCTACTATTTGTCGAAGTCCTCCTCTTATATTAACAGGATTACTTAATATATGCGTATAATCTTGTGCGGTTGGTGTCGCTGAATTTTCGCCAGGTAAAAAGCTTTGAAGATTCATTACTACCGGGTTGTCCAATCCACTTTGTCTAATATAGCCTTGATAAACAGATCTTTGGGAGCCCTGACTAGCGCCATGAAAAAATTCAGCTCGGTTCACGCCATACGAATTATTGTTTAGATTACAGGCTTGAGAATCTATTCTAAATATTTCTAAACCCGAAATGTTTTGAATAGAGTTTGTTGTTTGACCTGAATTTTGACTACCCGTTGTGAACATATTTTGATTGCCATACCATACCCTGGCTCTATGGGTATTAGGAGAGACAGGTAAAGTAAGGGGACCCGTAAATATACTCATATGATTCAAAGAAAGTGGAGACGAGGGGGTTGGCATTTCACTTTCTAGCGTTGAAAAATTAGCTTGATTCCGCCAATCAAACCAGCTTAATCTGTTGCCGCTTCCACGATTTACAAAACCAATCGGGTCTGTATAAACGGTTCTGCTTAATTGGACAACGGTTGCGTTCGGATACCTTATAGTATCAAGCGCTGAAAATAATGACACAACATCTAGTACCATTAATGTCATATCTCTTCTGTATCTATGAAATTCCAACCAATTGACAGCCGTATTGCCTCGTTGTCTGATTTCATTTAAACCTTGATTATACCAATGTGTGCAGTAATGGGTATAAAGACCAATAAGTTGTTGTAATCTTACTGGATAATTGATATGTGGTGTCGTATTAAACAAGCCCCAGCTAGCCCCATATCTGCTAGCATCCCTTAATATAAGTAAATGAAGATAGGCAGCATTTACAAAAGAAGGTAACAGTAACACTTGAGCATCTTGTCTAGCTAATGAACCACCATGTGTCAAGGACCCCCGCGTTAAGATACGTTCGAATTCGGAATCTGCAATACGAAAACGAGTGCGAAGTTCCTCCGCGGTAGCAGCATTAGGGTTATTGTTCCAACTGCGTAAAGCATGCAAATAGAGATCATATACAGCCACTGAGCCGTTAAAATCTGCAATCCCGTCGTTCAATACAGCTTGACTTACACGTAAATTAATTATGGATAGTAAGTCACATATTGACAAGTCCGAAATAGAGCTTCCATTACTGCCTGTCCCCATTCTCCTTATAAGATTAAAAGCTAACGAAATACTTCCAGTAAGCGTAGGCGCCGCAAGCAAGGAAATGATGGATGTTCCTATGGATACAGCCTGACCGATTGCACCTCCAAGCGTATTAACCCACTGTGCAATCCCTCTGTTTTGACAAGAATTGAGATTCAAAGCGGAAGAATAGCTGTTATTTCCCGCATAAGACACGCTTGATGGATCGATACTACTTTCGGAACCATTTACAATTTCACTCTCAGTTTCAGTTTTATTACCGTCTAAATCCATATATCCCACTCCTTCGTATGTATTCCCATTTCGATTTCTACTACACTATCTAATCTATATCCGTATAGTTCTAAGTATTCGTAAATTAAATATTTGTACAACGAAACGAGGACATGTTAAAAGGGAGTGTCTGCTCTTTTAACTAGCTTGGCAGGGACGATTATATTCGACTAAAATGCTAGTTATGTATCCCCCTGACCACACGGTTTTGATGGTGAGGGGGATATACAGATTGGTATTATATTACTGTGTCACAGGCAGGGGAGCTAGTTACTTAGTAGCCAAGGATTGGCTTGCTAATAATGACAAGCAAGATAAACAATACGAGAATAACACCAGCACTTGTAAAACCTCCACCAAATGCACCATAACCACGAACTTCAGACACAGACATCCACCTCTCTTGATTAAATTCGTTACCGTACAATTGTATGTAGGTGACATGAATCATGATTGGACGAATGGATAGTATTTCTGAGAAAAACAGTTCGATTTTAGTTTAATTACGCCTAATCACGGCTAAGTGAGCTACCAGCACAGATTAACCGCCAAGCAGAACAGTAAGTAACGACGAGTTGAGGGCGGTACTAAACTGAACGACTGGATTGGAATCAACATGTAAAATAAAAATCGGGCTTGAATCAAACGATCTAGGTGGGTAACGAAGCTTAAGCATACTTCTGATGGAGTGAATACATATTGAGTTTTGAAAGACAAAAGTGTATCAAGCTAAGGGGGTTATCGCGTGTTGTGAGCTATTTGTTTGTTAAAATTATATTAAATGGGTTGACACTCGATTTTTGATGACATAGTCTACTAGTAGAAATTGATCTGGCCAGAGGATTTCTGAGTTTGTACAAACTCTACTTGAGAGGAATGAATAATGAAAATGAAGAAGTTTTGGTTCCTTGCATTGTGCACGTTGCTGCTGATGGCTTTGCCGATGCAGGCAGGTGCTAGTTCGAACGACAAACTGTTGGATCAAATCATTTCTCTCCACGGTAACGGCCTAACGAAGCAAGAGCTAAAGAAAAGTGTTGTTCAGATGGCAAAAGAAACTCGGTTGAGTGAGCAGCAAGTATCTGAACGAATTTATAAAGAATTGGTATCCAAACAATCGGGACAAGTAAATACGTTGTCAGCTGGCGGTGGCAGCGGCGGCAATTATCCGCTTGATCCAAGTCGTAAAGGCACGTTTTTCTTTCAGCCTGCTTCCACACTTGGCATACCGCATGGGCATGTTGGCTTCTATTACTCCAACAGTGAGATTGTTGAATCACACATTGATGGCGGGGTACGAAAAGTAAGCGTTTCCAGTAGAAGTGTAGCTAGTGGGGCTCGAATTCAAGCGGTTAACGTGACAACTAAAGCGCAAGATGAACTCGCAGCAGATTGGGCTAACGGCAAAGTCGGAGGCTCATACAACCTCAATTTCTTCAACAATCGCTCCTGCACAGGCAAATCCTTTAATTGTTCGCAGCTAGTTTGGTGCGCATTTAAGGAAAAAGCGAACATCGACATCGATCAAGACGGTGGTTGGGGTGTCTATCCCGTCGACATTCGTGATTCCAACAAAGTGAGCACACTTAAAACGTACTAAGTATTCGTATTCGTCATAAAGGGACCGTAATAAGGTTCAGACGAAATCGGAACCTTATTACGGTCTAATCCCACAATCACAACCTCATGCTTACCCAAACGGTTCAGACCTCTCTATTTTAAATGCCTATTCCTTCAATTGTTAAACTCATTATGTAAACTACCCCTATAATCGTGAACAGGAGCAACCACATGAGATGTGTGTTTACTAGTAAGCTTGTCAAAATTGTTGCCATTCTTGTTCTCGGTGCTGCATTCATTAGTACGATGGGCGGATGCGGCAGTGCTCCATTGACTACAACGCCTGAGTACAACGGCAATCCGCTAGCTGCGCTTTATTATTCAACTGACCTGCCACACGAGAAGTTAGGGGACGGGTTAAGTTATATGTTTCTCATAGACCAGCAAGGTACACTACTGACGCTCCCTTATCGCGGGTTAGAATTAAATTCGCTTATTCCTTTTCATAACCGGATATTATTACACCAAAAGAAGCAACTGCTAGCGATTCAAAATACGAAGTCTGCTGCGTCGACGTCTTATCATTATGAAGATACATGTAAGGTGTACGCAGGATATGGACAATCATCAGGACGGATCAACAACAACCGTATGTATTATGCATTATTTAACGGACGCTTTAGTGACGACCGACAGCATTACATTTCCACCATACGATGGGGCGACGAATCCAAACATTATTGTCAAAATCTAAATGAATATGTGGAAGTGTCGGGGGACGATGGAGCAGACGTCTACTTCATTTCATCAGACGTAGCAAATTCAAATATGAAATCGTTTACGAAAATGTCGCTTCAAGGAGATCAGGTCCTGACCGAAAAATCGTTTCTGGAGCAAAGTAAAGGCGAAGGCCGTTTCATGTTTACGAAGTTAATAGCTGATGGATCTGACATGCTTGGTATTTATGCAGATTTATTAGGGGGCAAAGTAGAGCTAAACCTTATGCGGATAGACAAGCACCAGAAGGCTGTTGTTCAAAAGTACCCGCTGCTCCAATATGATGGCAGAAACACACACTATTACTTTTTTAATAAGGAAAGTATTTATGTCAAAGGAAGTAAAGTATATTTCGTTGATGGATATGGTGATGTATACGCGTACAATTTACCAGAGAAACGTTTAGAACTTCAATTTCATCTTAAAGATTATACACGTGAGTCGCGCCTGCAAGATGAAATGGTATATTTTGAACAGGATTACTTGTATTTTTTTCGCTACAATCCAAATACGTCACAACATCAGATTGAGCAATATAATTTGCAAGGTGAAATCAAAAGAACGATTAGCCTCCCAGAGCTGAGCAAGAAGCTAGGACAAAACACACTATTTTTGTATGATTTTAAAATATGGAATCGCTAATGTTGTGCATATCCAACATTGAAGTTATATTAATGCAACCCCTCAGGCCTGACGGCGGATGGCATATATCGTGTGACTGCTAGCTTGTAACGGGTTTACAGCAGTTGGGCGTTTGCGTGATGGTCATGGTCAGCACCTGAGGGGGAGCTTGCTGGTTAACAGAGAGGTAGTGTGTTATTAGATGAGAAACGGGATACCAAAGAAGGGGCATGCAAATAAGAGGGCGATAAAGGCGATCGATACGATAAATCCGCCGCCTCCAAACCCACAGCCTGGAAAAAACGAAGAAACAGACGCTTTGTCACGAAGCCGGGCAAGTTTAGCCTTAGCTTTGGTGCGAGCTGTCGGTACCGTTTCGGCCCCTTTATAGCTATCTCTGAAATATAACTTACCGTCTCGAACATCGGTTATCGTCCCGTAAATACACGTCCCATCTTGTTGGACTGCCCAAATCGATTTTCCGATATAAGATCGTATATTGGCTTCCACTACAGGTATAGCATGCATCTTTAATCACCTCATTTCGAGTGAAGTGCTCTACTATACATGTGTATGATGATAGGGTGAAGACGGTTTGGACGAATCGGAATTGTCGATTACAATAATGGCAAAATGTCGGTCCAAACGGCATCTAGTATAGGCTGCATACGATCTTCCTCACTGTTGATTGCAATGACAGCTTCGTAGTCGGGAAGGACAATACAGAACTGTCCATGCGCTCCATCTGCTCGGTAACCTCCGTGTGAACATCGCCAAAAGTGATAGCCGTAACCTAAACTCCAATCCACACTCCCTATCGTGTCAATCTGCTTGGCCGATGCTTGCTGTATCCAGTGTGCAGGCACGAGCTGTTCTCCTTCCCAAGTGCCATTTTGCAACAGTAATTGGCCAAATCGTCCAAGTTCCTCCGTACTGATCTTCAAACCAGCACAGCCCAGTGTAATCCCTAGAGGCGAAGTTTCCCACTTCACTTCCTTTATCCCTAGTGGCTCAAATAATCGCGGCGTCAAATAAGCGTGCACCGTTTCACCGACAGCAGCCTGCACCAACGCTGAAATCATAAACGTATCTCCACTGCTGTAAGTAAACTGCTCACCCGCAGGTCTATCCAGCGGCCGTGACAGGTAATACTTTACCCAGTCCCGTTCAGCTAAGGCTGCTCTTTCCTCAGCCCATAGCGGGGGCACGTCATGTCCCGTACACATTCGGAGTAGGTCACGCAACGAAAGCTGATCAGGGTGAAGAGTGTAGCCCTCCTTTATAGCAGGCGAGATCGGAGCACGAAAATATTGCCCTAATCTTGTGTCCATCGTCAGCTTGCCTTCCTCAATAGCTAGACCAACCGCCATTGCGGTAAATGATTTACTTATCGAATGCTGCAATCTTCTTGTATCTACTGTGAAATTCCAGTTCGCACGCAAAGCTCCTTTGTGGAGCACTCGCACGGAACGCACTTGAAGCTGTTGACTGGTTATACGATTTATAAAGCTAGAGAGCATATTCGACATACTGAACGGTGCCTTCTTCCCCTGCTTGTGATTTAATAGAAACGTTTTTATCAAAAGACCATATGAATATGTAGTCATCTTACAACTCTCCTAATAGAGTGTCAACATCATTTTAGTAAGCGCTTACTATTGACGAAAAAAGTAAATATATGTTTTAAATAGTGATTAAATAGAAGAATTAAAGTAACATAAATCACATCACAACCTTAAAAGAAAAAAAGATATTGACAGCAGCACACAACTGGAACTATGATTTAGTCGAAACGATTCGAATAAATCGCTTTCGCAGATGAATATGATGTTTTTATTTGATATTTCGATAGCAGCAGGTGAGAATAGCAGCTGTTACTAAGCACGCCAACTTAGCTGCCTTTTGGGGTTTGCAACAGCAGGCTGCGATTTTAATTTACGTAAAATGAAAGGGATTACATATGGCGCATATCACGATAGAAACAGGCTCAAATACGTTATGCATGTCAACAAGTATCCATGTCGTCTATCCTTTAGAGGCGCGTCGCCCATCAAGCAGCACACTTTACCTGCTGCACGGCGCAGGTGACAACGCAAGCACATGGCAGCGCTTGACGACTATTGAAATGTACGCACAGCAGTATAATTGTACGGTCATTATGCCAGAGGCTAATCGAAGCTATTATACGGATATGGCGTATGGATTAAATTACTTTCAGTTTATGACAGAGGAGCTTCCCGAATTATGTGGACATTTGCTTCGATTGAACCCTGATCCGCAAAGGACATATGTTGCCGGATTGTCGATGGGAGGATACGGTGCTTTAAAATGTGCCCTTACGTATCCGAACCGCTATTCCAAAGCAGTATCGTTATCAGGTGTGACGGATATACAGCGGAGACTTCGAGATGGTGAGATGTCACACGGTATGATAAAAGAAATGCAGGCTGTATTTGGTAGGGAGTTAACGGTATCTCCTGAACAAGATTTGTACGCATTGGCGCAAGAGCGATTAAAGAATAAAGATTCGCTTCCTTCGATTTTATGCTGCTGTGGATCAAGTGATCCGTTTGTAGAGATGAATCGCAAATTTGCCGCTTACATGACGGACACGGCGTTTGATTTCAAATATGTGGAAGGTGCTGGAGCACATGATTGGCTGTTCTGGGAAAAGCACTTAAAAACCACATTTGAATTTTTGTTTACCCGTAACGAAGAGACAGAGAGGGGAGATGCGTTTTGAAATCTGCTGCTTTAGAGGGACCGGGGGGAAATGGAAAAGGACGTTCTAAGTTAGGGTCACTTTTCATTGAAATATGGAAACATCGTATGGTTTATACGCTGTTGCTTCCCGGATTAATTTGGCTGGTGTTGTTTGCTTATTTGCCTATGGGGGGCTTGTCGCTCGCTTTTAAAGAGTATAAAGCGAACCTAGGCATTTGGGGGAGCCCGTGGGTTGGTCTCGAAAACTTCAAATATGTATTTCGTGATCCGGCGTTTCTGGACTCCTTATGGAGAACGTTATATATCAACATCGTTAAATTGGTTATTCAATTTCCGTTCCCGATTTTGTTGGCGCTTATGCTTAACGAGTTGCGGATGCGGCGGGCAAAAAAATGGTTCCAGACTGTGCTTACGTTTCCGCACTTTTTATCCTGGATCATCGTGTCAGGGGTAGTCATCAATGTACTTGCTTATGACGGGCTACTGAACAGTACGTTGATGATGTTTGGCTTGCCTACAATTAATTTCCTAGGCTCAGAAAGTATGTTTGTGCCGATGATCATCTTTACAGATATTTGGAAATCAACAGGCTGGGGAGCCATCATTTATTTAGCTGCTATCTCAGGTATTGATCAGGACCAATACGAATCAGCCGAAATTGATGGCGCGTCTCGAATGCAGCAAATGTTCCGTATTACGCTGCCTAACATTTTGCCTACTGTGACAATTATGTTTATTTTGTCGGTGGGCGGATTGATGTCGTCAGGTTTTGATCAAATTTTTAACTTGGCGAACGCAGCAACCAAAAATGTATCGGAAGTGTTAGATGTATATATTTATCGGATTACGTTCCAATCTGCAACTGATTTCTCATTTTCAACAGCGGTAAGCTTATTCCGTTCTCTAGTAAATATGGCGTTGTTGTTGCTTGCTGACAGGGTCGCTAAGATGATGGGCGGAGACGGTCTATTCCGATAGGAGGGGGTGCAAGAGATGAGTAAAAAAGGAAAACGGTCTGGGTTCCGCAAAGGAAAAATGACGGCCCTTGACTATTTTATATTTGCAGTGCTGCTGGTCGTAGGCTTTATGATTTTGATTCCGTTCTGGAACGTCATCATGATTTCATTTTCAACGCAAAAGGAATATGCCGAAAATCCATTGATGCTATTTCCGAGAAATCCGACGCTCGCTTCCTATAAAGCGTTGTTTGCAGATGGCAGTATATTGGTTGGATATTGGAATACGTTTAAGCTGCTCATTGTGGGTCTGCCTTTAAGTTTATTTTTGACAAGCAGTATGGCATACGGGCTAAGCAGAGCCAAGTTCCCAGGGAAAAAGATTATTTTTTTCTTAGTTCTCTTTACGATGATTTTTAACGGCGGTATCGTACCGCTTTACCTCGTGATGAAGTCGATGCATCTTACAGGTACGCTGTGGTCTGTTATATTTGCGGGCAGCTTTAGTGCATTTAATATGATTCTGATGATGAATTACTTCCAGAGTTTGCCGGAATCATTAATGGAATCTGCACGACTCGATGGAGCTGGCGAATGGCGAATTATGTTGACCGTAGTTTTGCCGTTAGCTGCACCAATTATGGCCACGATTACGTTGTTCTATGGGGTCGCTTATTGGAATAGTTGGTATGACGCCATGATTTTCCTGCGCAAAGCAGATCAGCTTCCGCTACAGAACGTGTTACGAGCTATTATTGTTGAATCGTCTACCAACGCTTCTAACGCGGCCAGTGTTGATTCGGTTGGCAAGCAAGGATTTTCAACGGGAATGAAGATGGCTGCGGTATTTGTGACTATGGTACCGATTATGTGCTTCTTCCCGATGCTGCAAAAGCATTTTGCTAAAGGGGTATTAACAGGGGCTATTAAGACCTGATTAATGCGATATAGGTTTTTGGAACAAAAATCTAATCAACAAGGGGCGCAAAAACATGGAAACAAGTAAAAAGTGGTCTTGGAAATCAGTTTTGGCCGTAACGATGTGTGTGGTTATGCTGATGGCGACAGCATGTTCAAAACAAGAAGCGCAGGGTGGAAATGAGAAGGACAGCAACGGAGCGTACAAAGATAAGTTGAAAATTTCCGTTGCAAGTACGCTTCAACTTAAAGATGGCCAGTTGGACAATGAGTTCCACAAATTTTGGATGGATAAATTTAATCTCGATTGGGATTACAACTTTGTGGAATGGGATTCCTGGGGCGAGAAGCTTCGCTTGTGGATTAACTCAGGAGACTTGCCTGATGTAGCAACCTGGAACTATATTCATGGCGATGCCATGAACTATATCGATCAAGGATTGTTCTACAAGTTTCCTGATGATTGGAAAGAACGCTGGCCAAATGTCGCGGCTGCATACAAATTAACAGGATTAGGCGATAAGTTGGAAGAAATGAAGGGCGGCACATACCTTTTGCCGCGTCCTGTGTATTACGATAATAAACCAGCTGATCCGTTGACGAATCAGATTGGGGTTATCGCGCTGCGCAAGGATTGGGCCAAAGCGGTAGGCTTTGAATTAAAGGACGTTTATACAACAAAAGAACTGATGACATTTGCCAAATTGGTGAAGGAAAAAGATCCGGGGAAAGTAGGTTCAAAACTAGTTCCGATTTCTTACAATGCGGCCGATGCACTAACAAACATCATTATGCCAAACAGTGAGCATGCCAAAGTAGAATCGGCTTTCTATAAAGGTGACGATGGAAAATATCATTGGGGGCCTGCTGATCCAGAGACACTTACTGGCTTAAAGCTGATGCAGGAATCTTACAAAGAAGGGTTGCTGAATCCGGAGTTCTACACATGGAAAAACAATGAAGGCAACGATAACTTCCGTGTTAAAGGTGCTGCCGCTGTAACAAGTGTTGGTGGGCTGGCCTCTTTCCGTACAGATGTAGACACCAATATGAAAAAGAACTTAAACATCGAAAGTGACGATGTCGTTCAAACGGCTATTGTGCTGGGTGAAGATGGAAAATATCGTAACTTGGAGCAAGCTAATTTCTGGTCAGCACTGATTTTCTCGCCAAACATCAGCACAGAGAAATTCGAACGTGTGATGGACTTATTGGATTATTCCACTTCTAAAGATGGACAAATGCTGCTGAACATGGGCTTTGAAGGTAAAGACTGGAAATATGACGACAATAAAGAACTTGTAAGCTTACTGCCGGAAGGCAAAACGTTGGATGATCTTTACCCTGCTCGCTTTGAAGGACTTTACCTGTTGGGTGATGACTTCAGCATGATCAACCCGGCGATTAAAAAGGAATATCGTGACAGAGCCGTGCTTCACTTTAAAGATAAAGCCAGATTGGGAAAAGAAGGCGGCAAGCTGGCTGAATACGATTGGACCGTTCAATTGTATGATTCTAAAGTGAAAAATCAAGCGACCTTTGATTATGAAAAAGAGTATACGAATCTGATTTTGCAAAGCGGAGATTTGGAAGCAAACTGGAAAAAGTGGGTGGAGAGCAAGCAATCGCTTGTACAGCCGGTATTGGATGAACTAAACAACTTAAAGTAAGTCGATATTGCTTGCCATATGAAGTTGGCCTGAGGCGTATGCCGATGGCCCGAGTCTATGGAACCCGGTGCGCAGCATCATCTGATGCGGCCGGGTTCTTCTCTTCAACAGCGCGGACCGATAGAGCGTCCATGCGAGGACTAACAGATGGAGCTTCTAATTGAGGTATTTGCACAACGTCTGTTCGCAATTGTTGCACCGCTCTGCTGAAAGTTATCAGTCAGGGAGGCTAGAAGCAGGTGGGCGGCAGTTTGATTTTGTGCAAGTTCCTGAGAAAGGAGAAGACTGATGTACTTCATCCCGTTTTCAACGCGAATATTAACTTATTCTACAAATACAGCAGTGGAGGAAAGAACATGGATAATCAGCAATTAACAGCCTTATTACAGCAAATGACTTTGGAAGAGAAAACGGCACAGCTATTGCAGCTTACGGCTCATTTACATGAGGGTGCTGGCAGTGAAGGACAAGTAACAGGTCCAATGGAAGAAATGGGAATTACGGAGCAAATGGTTGCCGCGAGTGGTTCTGTGCTTGGCTTGTCAGGTGCAAAGGATATCATTCAAGTGCAGAAGTCTTATATGGAGCATAGCAGACTTGGTATTCCGTTAATGTTTATGGCGGATGTCGTACATGGCTTTAAGACGATTTTCCCAATTCCGCTTGCAATGGGCTGCTCATGGGACTTACAGCTTGCAGAAAAAAGTGCAGCTATTGCAGCTAAAGAATCTGCGGTATCGGGTATCCATGTCACCTTTGCACCAATGGTCGATCTCGTGCGAGATCCTCGCTGGGGACGGGTGATGGAGACGACAGGCGAAGACCCTTATTTGAACAGCATGTTTGCACGGGCATTTGTTCGCGGCTATCAAGGGAAGGACGAATTAAAAGAAAATACGGATCGAATGGCTGCGTGTGTGAAGCATTTTGCTGCGTATGGAGCTCCTGAAGGTGGGCGTGAATATAATACAGTTGATATGTCGGAAAGACAATTGCGAGAGTATTATTTACCTGCGTATAAAGCGGCGCTTGACGAAGGCTGCGAGATGGTGATGTCGTCTTTTAACACGGTTGATGGTATACCGGCTACTGGCAATGAGCAATTGATGAGAGGCATCCTGCGTGGGGAGTGGGGCTTTGACGGTGTCCTCATATCGGACTGGGCCTCCATTCGGGAAATGATTGCACATGGTGCAGCAGCCGACGATCGTGAGGCTGCATATCGTGCCATGCGCGCGGGTGTTGATATCGAGATGATGACGCCTTGTTATGTGCGGCACCTTCCAGAGCTGGTACAAAGCGGGCAGCTTGCGGAAACGCTTATAGATGAAGCGGTGCTGCGGATCTTGCAGTTAAAGGAAAAGCTCGGCCTGTTTGACAATCCGCTCCGTGGGGCGGACCCAGAACGTGAGGGGGAAGTGCTTTTCTGTGCGGAGCACCGCCAAGCTTCTTATGACTTGGCCGCTAAATCGTGTGTCTTACTTAAAAACGAAGGCGTACTCCCACTCAAGCCACATCACAAGGTGGCGCTGATCGGACCATTTGCAGACAGCGACGATATTTTGGGCTGGTGGTCTTGTGTGGGCGTCAAAGAGGATGCGACGAAGCTAAGCACTGCATTGGCAGAACGAATGCAGGAGGGGGCCTTGCTTGTTGCGGCCGGATGCAGCCCGCACCAAATGTCTGCGGAGCAATTGTCGAGCGCACTTGAAGCCGCACAAAGCGCAGACGTCATCGTACTTGCACTCGGTGAAGATTCCGCCATGAGTGGTGAGGGTGCTTCCCGCACCGATATCCGTTTGCCAGAAGCGCAACTGGCGTTGATCAAACAGTTAAAAACATTCGGTAAACCGATAGCAACCGTACTCTTTAATGGCCGTCCGCTTGATCTGCACGGTGTGTTGGATGAAGTCGATGCGGTGCTTGAAGCTTGGTACCCGGGCAGCGAAGGTGGGGCTGCTGTGGCCGACATTTTACTCGGTCATGTGAATCCGTCCGGGAAGTTGACGATGTCATTTCCGCAATCCGTAGGACAGGTGCCCGTTTATTATAACCATTTTAATACAGGTCGCCCGCTTGATCCGTTAAAGCTGGAAGAACGATATGTATCCAAGTATATCGATAGCGCAAACGAGCCGCTGCTGCCATTCGGCTTCGGTCTGTCTTACACAACATTTGCATATAGCGAGCTAGCACTTTCCAGCAAGGAGATGTCGGCAGCACAACCCCTTTTTATCCGTGTCAACGTAACGAATACAGGCTTAACTGCTGGAGTGGAAACCGTTCAACTTTATGTTCGCGACGTCACGGGTGAAGTAGTTCGTCCCCTTCGTGAATTAAAAGGATTTGAGCAGCTTGAACTTGCACCAGGGGAAAGCCGTGTCGTTACGTTCCAACTGACAGAAGAGCAGTTGCGATATCATCATTCGGATTTACGTTTTACGAGTGATCCAGGCACGTTCCATCTGTATGTTGGCGGCAACAGCCGTGACACGCTGATGAGTTCGTTTACGCTTATGTGATGCGGATCATTATCATTTAGCAAGTACATGAGCTCGTCATACCGTATGGCGATCCATTTTATAAGCGATGCCATTATATTCATTATATATAGATCTTCTGAGGTATCCTCAGAGACAGACATTCAGGCTAGGAGCTAGGAGGAATGACATCCACATGACAACAACTAACAGAGAGAAATTAACGGATTCCAAACTGCACATTGAGGCTGGCGACGTACGCTTTACTTTTTGGAGTAGTGGTGATTTATACGAGGCGGCAAGCGGTCGCACGATGATAAACCAATTAATGACAAGTCCGATTGACGGGTCTTTAAACAATCTTTATTTGCGCATTCATAGCGCAACGGGCATTACGTTTTACCCGCTTCTCGGTATCCATTCGAACAGCACTGTGTTTGCAAACGAAAAAAGCATGATTTGGAAAGGCATCGTTGAAGAGATCGAATATGAGGTAACATTTGCGCTTACAGATCAAAGTATTTGGTTCTGGGACGTGGTGACACGAGGACACGGTGTAAAGATAGATGTCATTTACGGTCAAGACGTCGGTATCGCGGACACGGGGGCAGTTCGCAGTAATGAGGCTTATTTATCTCAGTATATCGATCACACCCTATTTGAAAATGGGAGCAACGGTTATGTGGTCTGTTCACGGCAAAATCAGCCCCAAGGTGGACAATTTCCGTATATTCAGCAAGGTTCACTGACGGGAGCAACTGGTTACTCGACGGATGGATTTCAATTTTTCGGGCTTTCCTACAAGGAAACAAATGTGCCAGCATGCTTGCGTGAGGCAAAGCTTGCAAACGAAATATATCAATACGAATTTGCGTACACAGCGCTGCAATCCGACCTTGTGACGTTAAATGGTGATGCTCGTTTTGTGTTCTATGGTCTTTTTAAACCAGATCATCCGGCTGCTGTCACCGAGCTTGCCTATACGACTGAGGTTCAACAAGCATGGACAGCGTATTTATCCACTGAAACGACAGCGCCAGTAAATGAACTGCCACAAGTATGCTTAAAAGCGTCCATTGGCAAGCCGCTACAGTCGATGTTGATGTCGGAAGCAGAAATAAAGGAGCTTTTTCCAGCATGCCATCAGGAGGAGCGTCAAGACGGTGAACTGCTTGCTTTCTTTACGGACACATATGAGCATATTGTACGCAAGGAAAAAGAGTTGTTAGTTGAACGACCTCATGGACACATCCTAATGAGCGGCAACAATGTTGAGCTTGGGGCTACTGTGATGACAACTACATCCTATATGTATGGCATCTTTAATTCACATGTCGTCGTTGGCAACACAAACTATAACAAAATGATGAGTAACGCCCGCAGCTCGCTTAACATTCCGAAAACGGCAGGACAACGTATTTATGTCAAGCTTGGAGAGCAGTTCCAGCTTCTAACGATGCCGTCTTTATTTGAAATGGGCTTTAACTATGTGCGCTGGTACTACAAGCTGGAAACCGATATGCTGATCATTACAAACTATACAGCACTGGATACACCTGAAGTGCGTCTTCACGTCCGTTCGGAGTCTGGACGCGCCTATAAATATGTGGTGACGAATCAAGTTACGATGAATGTGAACGAGTACGAACTTCCAGTACATATGACAGTGGAGGAAGGAAGGCTCACATTTACTGGAGATCAAAAGTCGTTGAGTGCTTCCGTGTATCCTAAACTCCAATATCGGATGTGGGTAGAGGGAGCAACTGTCACTATAGGTGATGAAACGATGCTCGCCGATGGTTTGCAGGGCGGGCAAGCTTCACTTGTCGTTATGCAGCTTGATGAGAGCTCAGCGTGGACGCTCACCATTCAAGGTTTGCAGTCCGCTGAAGAGCTTCCACCAACGACGCGCAGCATGGAAGAAGAAATTACAAGCTATCGTGAATTTTATCAGGGCGTCATGAACGGATTCAACCTCACTAGTGAGAGTAAAGCGATGACGGAGCAGCTATTTAAAGTGAACGCGCTTGCTTGGTGGTACACACATAATATGCTGGTTCACTATTCAGTACCGCATGGGTTGGAGCAGTATGGAGGCGCGGCTTGGGGAACTCGAGATGTGTGCCAAGGGCCTGTTGAATACTTTATGGCAACACAAAAGTTTGAACAAGTACGAGATATAATAAAAATGGTTTACACACATCAGTATGAAGAGGATGGCAATTGGCCGCAGTGGTTTATGTTCGATCGTTATTTTGCGATTCAGCAGGAAGAAAGTCATGGAGATATTATCGTCTGGCCGCTGAAGGTGCTTAGTGATTATTTAAGGGCTACACAAGATTACAGCATTTTGCAAGAAGAGGTGCCGTATACCGTTAAGCATAGCTTCCAATTTAGTGAGAACAAAGAAACGATTCTCGAACATGCAAAAAAAGAACTGCACTATATTCAAACACATTTCCTGCATGATACGTACTTGTCTTCATATGGGGATGGTGACTGGGACGATACGCTTCAGCCAGCAAATGCACAGTTGAAGCAGTACATGGTCAGCAGTTGGACGGTTGCGCTAACTTATCAGACGATGCGTCAGCTTGCAAGCGCGCTGCTGTCCGTTGAGCCGGAGCTTGCGGCAGAACTGCTTGACATCGCAGTTGGTATTGGTCGAGACTATAACCGTTATATGCTGCAAACAGACGTTATACCAGGGTTTCTCTATATGGAACATCCTGAACAAGTAAAAATGATGCTGCATCCGACTGACACGGATACGGGTATCCAATACCGCTTGCTGCCAATGACACGCAGCATTATTGCGGAACTGCTTAATCAAGCACAGGCACAGTCCCATTATCAATTGATTAAGGATAAACTGTTTTTTCCTGACGGCGTGCGTTTGATGGATCGTCCCGCTCAATACGCGGGTGGTGTCAGCTCACACTTTAAGCGTGCGGAGCAAGCGTCCAACTTTGGACGTGAAGTGGGGCTTCAATACGTGCATGCGCATATTCGCTACGTGGAAGCAATGGCGAAGCTCGGCCAAGCAGATGAGGTATGGGACGGGCTTGCGATTATTAACCCGGTTGGTATAGGCGAAGTTGTGCTAAACGCGGAGCCTCGTCAAAGCAATGCTTATTTTAGCAGCTCAGATGGTAAATTCAGCACACGTTATGAGGCACAAGGGCATATGGAAGCACTGCGCAGCGGAGAAGTTGCAGTGAAGGGCGGCTGGAGAATTTATTCCAGCGGACCGGGAATTTACATGAATCAGCTCATTTCCAATGCACTTGGCATTCGGCAGGAAACAGGCGATCTGATCGTAGATCCTGTATTACCTGCTCGTTTGGACGGGATGAAGTTTGATTTTCAGTTCGCGGGTGCACAGGTGACCTTTGTTTACCATATTGCAGGTGAGGCGGTCCATCGTATCGTCATTAATGGAAAGGCGATTCCTACTTCCCGTATAAATAACCCGTATCGCCAAGGCGGCGTACGTATTATGAAAGACGATTTGGCATCCGAACTGACACAAGGACATAACCAGATTGATATATATATGTAATTGTACATGTAACGTGTTCTCCTAGACGATCTCAAGTGGCGCTCTGAAAGGTGAAATTGCTTGGGCGCAAGCTAGGAGAACAACTCATTTTAACCATACTATCGGGTGTACAATACCATGCCCATACATAAAAGAAGGTTGTTGGTAAACCGACGGAGGGGCGGGGAAACAGTGGTCAGTATTAAGGATATCGCTAAAAAAGCGGGGGTGTCCATTTCAACCGTATCGTATGCTTTGAACGGCAGCAGTAAAGTGACAGACGAGACCAGTTCGAAAATATTGGCCGTAGCCAAAGAGTTAAACTATGTACCGAATGCGGCGGCAAGGACGCTAAAGAAGCGAGAATCGAAAATTATTGGTGTATTTTTAACGGATTTTAAAGGAGATGTATACGGCGAACTGCTCGGTGGTATGAAAGAAGTATGTAATGCGCAGGGATACGACCTGATCGTATGCAGCGGTAAGCAATCCCACCGTATGCTTCCCGAGCGGATGATTGATGGAGCTGTCATATTGGATCAGACGTTTTCGAGTGAGGAACTGATCAAATACGCAGATCGTAATCATAAAATCGTGGTGCTAGATCGGGAGTTGGAGCACCCTAACATTAATCAAGTGCTGCTGGATAATAAGGCAGGGGCTACGTTGGCGACAGAGTACTTGGTTGAGCAGGGACATCACAAAATCTATGTGGTAACGGGGCCTTCCGGCTCGTTTGATTCTAATCAAAGGTTGAAAGCTGTAAAGATGGTGGCGGAACGGGCTGATGATGTGGAATGGATCGAAATTGCAGGTGATTTCAAAAAAAGCGGGGGTGAACGTGCTGCGGAACAAATACTACAGGAGTACACAGCGCCCGTAGCCGTATTTTGCCTGAACGATGAGATGGCAATTGGCCTATGCAGCCGCTTCGCAGAGACAGAACTCCGTATTGGGGAGCACGTTCATGTGATTGGCTTTGACCACATTGAACTTACACGTTATATGCAGCCGCCGCTCGCGACTATTGATTACTCCAAGCATAAATGGGGAGCTTTGGCAGCGGAACAGCTAATTAAAATTATGTCAGGCAACAAAGTGGAGCATGAACGGATTTATGTAACGCTTGTGGAAGGAGACTCCGTCCGGAAAAGGAAAAGATCTGAGCTGCATACATCTGGCGCCTAAAATATACAGTTTATTTTAATGATAGATATAACACATGCATATGTCTTGGATTCGGTTTGCTGGCCTTTAGTTAGTAAATACGAAAATAATGAGCATATGCATGTGTCATTTTAATGTCCACTTACATAATAATCGTACTGATTGGTGCTGCTTTTTAATAGCCATTACAATATCCTTGCCGATTAATAATAATGGAGGTAAAATATCCCTGTAAATAGATGCGAAGGGGTGAAGTTGAGATGAATGCAACGGATGTAATCCTTTTTAATTTTGAAGAGGTAAGGCGTAGAAGTATAATCGTTTGGAGAGCAATACCCGCAGACAAGTTAAGTTGGAAACCTGATGAAGGAGCTCTAACTTGTGCTGAAATGATTCGACATATATTGCAAGCTGACTTTCTTTATCACCATGTTCTTATAGGAAGAGGTGAAAAGGGACTTGCTAATTTAATTAATCCCTTTGCAACAAAAGAATTTATTTCAGTAGAAGATGAACTTGAATTTGTACAACCTTTCCGCGAACAATTTTTGAAATACATCAAAACCATTCATATAAACGACTATGCTAATATCGAGATAGATCTCTTTGAAGCAGGTGGTTTTATTAGAACGCTTGGGGATATGTTATTACGCATTCCTTACCACGAAGCTGTTCATACAGGGCAGTTGTTAGACTATATGAGAACAATGGGAATTAATCGCCCAAAGATATGGGATTAATTGTTTAATCCCAATATTTTACCGATTTGTTGCAATTGGTTAAAGGCTAACGCTTTCTCAAGTAATCATAATCTGGTCCCCAGTTCGCCTTCAGTTCTATCATTCTGCATCTTCTGTCATCGTCCTAAACCTCAATGGCCCGAATGCACATAAACTGATAACAACGCGTTCTTCTAGCAGTCTCTCCTTATAATTGTTTATTAAACATATTGATTAACAACGAAAATGAGATTACACTCTTTAGGAATAGACTTCCATTTTCTCAATCGTAGCAGCAATATCGATGTATGAGCTAGCCATATCTCTTTCTTGCTTGCTAAGGGGGCGGGAGCTCTGTTGCGAGTTAAACTTTGAACAGATGGTAGAAGGAGTGAAAGAAGCAAATGAAGTCTCCAAAGTGGGCAATATTAAGTGTAGTTATGGCACTGGTATTTACGATTCTACCTTGGTCAGTGGCAGCAGCGGCAAATGGCGTGCCAGGCACGCCCGTTCTAGCACATGATAACTGGGATGGCGATGGCAGCTACAAAATCTCTACCAATATGTATTGGGGAGAGAACGGAACGTCGCTAGAGCTATATGAAAATGGAAACTTGATTGATACGACTGTTTTGACAGACCATTCACCGAACCCGCAAACTTCAACAAAAGAGATTACGGGTAAAGCGAATGGCACGTATACCTACATAGCTAAGCTGATTAACAGCTATGGAAGCACCTCCAGCCAGCCCGTTACGGTTACAGTAACGAGTGGTGGCGGTACTTCCCCAACAATCGGGAATGGTACGGGTTTAACAGGGTATTACTTTGATAATCCAACTTTGACTAACTTAAAGTTAAAGCGCTTAGACTCTATCATTAACTTTGATTGGGGTGCTAACTCGCCTATACCGAATATGGATGCGGATCTGTTTTCGGTCCGTTGGCTAGGGGAAGTTCAAGCACAACATAATGAAACTTACACATTTACTACCCTGTCCGACGACGGGATTCGCCTATGGGTGAACAATCAACTGCTCATTGATCAATGGAACAACCATGCCGCGACAGAGCATACAGGAACAATTGCGCTCCAAGCAGGGCAAAAGTACGCCATTAAAGTAGAGTTCTACGATGATTCGTTTGATGCAGTAGCAAAGTTATATTGGAGCAGTACGTCTACTGCAAAAAGCATCGTGCCTCAGACCCAGCTTTACCCATTGGCAACTTCTGATATTGAAGCAACCAATTTCACGAACAACGAAACGATCCAATATTCGCTGCCGCTCATTCGCGGGTTTGTAAGCGACATAAGCGCATCAACTATTACGTTGACCAATACCTCATCCAATCGCAGCACGAAGGTGATGCAGGGTATCTCGGAACAAGGGCAGTTCAAAGTATTTGCTGATCTCGTTCCAGGTGAGAACAACCTGATCATTCAGAGCGGAACGAAGCAAGCCACTTTAAAATTAAACTACGTCCCCCAAACTAACAAGGCAAAGACTCGTATTTTTTGGTATGTCCCAAGTGACGGTAATACAAATTACCAAACACAATTGGCAAATGATCCGCAAGACTACGCGGCAAAGCTTAGCACCTACATGAAAGTCATTCAATCGTTTACCGCTGAGTCGATGAATAATAACGGATATGGCCGGGAGACGTTTAATCTGGAGCAAAATCAGACGACCGGAAAAGTCGAGGTGCACGTACTTAAAAGTAATCATCCTACCTCTTACTACTACAACACTTCTTACAACAAAGACAACCTCTATAGTGAAGTAGCTGAACTAATCCCGCAGCAGCATCCACAAGCAGGCACTAAAAATCTTGCTTTTGTTGGCTTTACAAAGTACGATGCCGCAGCTAAATATATGTATGCCCATACTGCGCTTGGTGGCGGTGATTATGGTGTGTTTGGCGGCTCCACAGTATGGTTGTTCCCAAGTGATGAGACCCAAATACAGAGTAAATTTGCTGATCTGAGCCCGGTTGATCCTGATTATGTCGGCGAGCCGGCTACTACCGTGCAGAAAGCCATCTCAATTGGCTACGGGGCAGCTTTGCACGAGCTTGGACATGCGTTAGGACTCCCGCATGAGGGTGGGCCAAACTCGATTATGTGGCGTGGGTTTGACTGGCTGCACCGCTTCTTTGTGTTAAAGGATGCAGGAGGTTATATGTTTAAAGAAAACGAACTTCCAGTGTGGGACCCTGTTAGTGCGGTTACACTCCATAATAGCCCATTTTTTAAAACAAACCAGCAGCCTCAAGGCCTTACAGTAGGCGGAACAGTGACGGCAAGCAACCTGAGCAGTCCTCCTGGTGAAGGAAAAGAAAATGTGTTCGACCATAACGAGGCATCCAAGTGGCTTGTATTTGACAGCAATCCTTACATTCAATATCAATTTTCAGGAAACGCGGCCTATGCAGTCAAATCATATTCGATTACTTCAGCAAATGATGCTCCCGAGCGAGATCCATTGAATTGGACGTTGTCTGGCTCGAACGACGGCACGAACTGGACAGCACTTGATACAAGGTCAAATGAGAGCTTTGCGAGCCGCTATCAGACGAAGTCATACACGATAAACAATACGAGCGCTTATCGTTATTATAGAGTGAATCTTAGCAACAATAGCAATGGAATACTCCAGGTTGCAGAAATTCACTTGTACGATTAAATTGGCAGGTATAACGGATTATGGATAACTTAGCTTACTGAAATCGCGGAATTGTACATTTACCATCCATCTGCTTATACCTCTTCATAAATAACGAAACAGCATACGATAGGAGCACTTGCTAGCGGTGCTTCTAACCGTATGCGTTGTTTATGAGCGCAAGTATTACAATTATTACTTTATTTACTGAGCAAGTATAATTGTGTTCGTATTTGATCCGATTAGACAGGCTTTGAATGGAGGTTGCTTATGAAAGTTATACGAATCGTTGCTAATATCGAGACGGAAAAGATCGAAGCGGCCAAATGTTTTTATCAGGATGTACTCGGACTCGAGCTATTGATGGATCATGGTTGGATCGCTTCTTATGGCTCACGTGAAGAGATGTGCGTTCAAGTTAGCTTTGCATCAGAGGGAGGAGCGGGTACGCCGGTACCCGATCTTTCTATTGAAGTTGATCATGTGGATACAGCATTTGAACGTATGACAGCAGCAGGATTTCCAATTGAATATGGTCCTGTGAATGAGTCATGGGGCGTACGCCGTTTTTATGCCCGCGATCCATATGGCAAGTTAATAAACATCGTTGCTTATTTGTAAGGTACATACTTGCTGCAAACAGAGAGTAGCTGACAGGAAAGGATTTATTAAATAGCATTTCCATCAGTTTCACGCACAGGCGAGCTTCATTATGCATTACAATTGTACAAAATCAAATGGGGTTCTTTATTTTGTCCATTGTGATTCCGCTCCAAGTTAGTTAAGGTTAGCTATGTGAGTGATAACGATTATCATTCACATAGCTTTAAATTGACGCAGGAGGGAATTATCGTGATGAAAGGCGTAAAACAAACAATTGCAGTTTTCGCATTGACTACTGTGATGGGACTTTTATTAATAGGGTGCGGAGGAAATGACAACGCAGCTGGTCCAGCGCAGGCCAGTAACAGCAGTTCAACAGATACTGCTGCCAATAGCAGCGCTAATGAACAAGCGGTTTCTTCCGAGCAGGCACCTACCCGTACTTATACAGATTACAAGGGGCATCAAGTAGACATACCGACAGCACCAAAAGCGATCGTGTTTGCAGGAGAAACTACTGGGGATTTGATTGAACTGAATTTACCCTTGATCGGCATATATGGAGACGAGCTAAAGGGCCGAGTATATGAGGAGAAAGCAGCGAACATCGAAAACGTTGGTTTCCCGCTTAATTTGGAGAAAGTGACTTCCCTGAATCCAGATCTTATTATTGTGGCGGATACAGACGAGAAAGTGTACGAACAGCTTTCCAAAATTGCACCTACCATTATGTTTGACACGTTTGGTTCGCTTGACTATCGAATGAAAGAACTGGGGACAATTTTTGATAAAAAGCAAGAAGTAGAAGCATGGCTGCAAGCCTATAACAAGAAAGCTGAAGAGATGTGGAAGCAGTTGTATGCGACCGTGCTGAAGCCTGGTGAGACGGCTTCTGTGTTTACGTATTATCCTGGGGATCGATTGTTTGTCATGGCAAGAGCAGGGCTGCCACAATTTCTTTATGCAGAAGGTGGATTTAAACCAACTGCACCAATTCAGAACATTCTGGATGCCAATGAAGGTTTCAGAGAGATTTCGGCCGAAAAGGTGAGCGAGTTTGCAGGGGATCGAATCTTTGTACTGGATCCTGTGAATGATGAAGCTAAACAATCAACGGAGGCACTATTAAAAAGCCCAGTCTGGAAGACACTTCCTGCGGTGAAGCAAGGACATGTATACCGAATGTACATTCAACGATCCGATTCAGATGCATTTACGCGGCAATGGATGCTAGAAGAGCTTCCTAAAATGCTGAGCAAATAAATAGGCATAACAACATCAACAAGTGAGCACATACAAGCAAGCTGGTTCAGCCTTTGGCTGGGCAGCTTGCTTATTTTGTTCTGTTCTGTAACTTGTGCCAGCTTCATAAGGGGAAGCTGCTTTGACATCAGTTGCGAATAGAGCAGCATCTTTTATATAATATACGATATCTGGGAGGTGGTAAGAGGTGGTAACACAGTTTGCCAGAATGAGCAACGACTCATGCAAAGCCTAACATAGGGGCGATACTTTGCGTGGGGTTGGACAATTAGGTTGTGGAATTGAATTATTGTCGCCCGTGAGAACGGATATCGTTTCTAATGATGGGCTTTGCACCTTGTTTTCTTTTTCATTTACAAAATAAGGGGCTGAAAAGCATGGTCAATCCATTTATTAGAAACCATCAATATAATGTTATCAAGAAGCAGGTTGAATTACTGCGGCATACTTGTAATACAGTATCTGATCCTAAGATCGTTGAGTCGATAAGATACAGTACACATGACAAAGTTATGGCATTGTTCCCAGAGTTTGCAGAAGCGTGTGACTTGGTGACAAGTTTTGCAGAACAGAGCACGGTGGAGCAATTTCAACACTATTTACGGTCATTGGAGCCCTACTTATTAGCATTTGGGCAGGTGACAGAGAAGCAGCTTCAGAAGTTATTTCCTAAAAATAAGAAGCTGAAGGTACCCGCATTGGCAGCGCTTGATTATCGACAACTTTCTTATTTAGGTTGGACGGATATCGCGACTAATAAGATGTTTTTGGTCTACCATCTGGCTGGTAAGCTCGTTGGTGTTGAAGGTAGATTTACCCGCCTGAACAGGAAGAGTACCTGTTTTGTGTGCAAAAGGCAGGAGGAAGTGGCTTTATTCTCCGCAATTACTCGATCGAAGCCAGCTAACGCAACTTCTGATTATTATAAAGCAATCGGTAACTATTTGTGTGTGGATAGCCGCACATGCAACAGCAATATAACTGATGTCAGTGCATTGGAGACATTTATCCATCGAATAATAGATAAATAAAACGATGCTGGAGAGGTTGTCGAAGTGATTCGGCAGCCTCTTTTGGTACAGCTGCCGTCTGTTCCGCAAGCTTCACGTTAATGAATGATAAGCGAAATCTCCATTTCCGTAAGCCGCATTTCTCCTGAGGAAGTATCCCTATCCCTATACTAAGTGCTTGCCTGTTATAGGCATGCCGGATACTTGCAGCATGCCTACATGATCTCTGCTACGCAGTCCAATGTGCGGGACGGTTCATGTGTGGCGGGAGTTGGGTAGAAGCATCTCCCTTTGCCGCATTGAGCTGGGCTTGACTCAGGAAAATAGTAGTGGTGAGATTTGCCCCGCGAAGATCTGTATCCCGCAAGTCGGCTCCGATAAGGTCGGTCCATCTCAAGTCAGCCTCCCGCAAGTCCGCTGCAATCAGGTAAGCCCCTCTCAAATTAGCCCCTTTGAGATCAGCTTTGTGCAGCTTTGCTCCGATCAGATCCGCACCGCGTCCGTACGAAGTGCGCTTGCGGTGTCCTTTGGTGCTATTGTTCAAACGAACGGCATCCGCTCGCGCAAGCTCGCTCGCCTGTAGAAGCAATGCATTTACGTTTGCCCGATGCGCTGCTACATTTAACTTGCCAAGTGCTTCTGCGTCAAGATTCGTGAAGCTTTCCGTCTCATAAAGTGCTGCACGAAGCGTAGCATGAATAGAATGAGCGGCTTGTAACGTAAGCGCCTCGGTTAAGTACCAAAGTAATTCATGTAGCTGCCACATGATGGGGAATACGTCAAACATTTGCTGCGCATATTGAGGAGCATGCCGCCAATCACGGCCAGCGTAAGTATGTTGGGATAGCTTTTGTCCGGCGCCAAAGCAATCATATACGGTACAACCTCGAAAGCCTAGCTGGCGCAAACGAGTATGCACACCACAGCGGAAATCGGGTTGTAAATTAGAACAAGGTGATCCTGCCTGCTTGTCTACTGCGAAATCTACTGAAGCGGCAAAGGGCAGTGCTACGCAACATAAACCAAAGCAGTCCTCACACTTCGCACGGAGTTGCTGCCGATTCGCATCAAGAAAAGTTTCAGACACATATGGTTGATCCGCCACTTTGAATATTTCCCCCATCTGAACATATTTCATAACTTTTATATGTTAGTCCAGAGTAAAGATCACGTCAACCTGGATCTAGCTAGCGAACCTATTTTACTGCAAATGAGCGAAAAAGAGCAAGTTGTAGCGCAGGCGAGGGAGGAAATAAAATGCTAGCTATTTGCTCCTTTGCTTAGCATCATTTAATAAACTAGGATAGAAATGCAACGATAGGGTGCTGTGTGATTTAGGCACCATTAAACCTGATTTTACATATTCTGCTGTATACGCTCTGTATAGACCTTTTTTCCTTGTGATAGAAGGTCTGGAACAATAAAAAATAAACACACATTATAGGTGATTGTTTGTTGCTCAAACTCCAACAAGCAGTCACCATTTTTTCCATCGTAAGCGGCGTATACTTCTAACTAGAAGCTTTATATATGAGGAAAATGGTTACCCAGATAACTACAAATGCAGGCGACCTATGATAAGAGGTGCACACATGTCAAGACCATTATTAGGCATTTTAACGTTATACAAAAATAAAAGGAGGGACATTGAAGAACGTCACGTATATGAACAAATGATTGTGGCGGGACATGAAATGGACATGGATGTGTGTGTATTTACACCTCAAGATGTAGATCATGTTAGAAAAAAAGCAAACGTTATGGTATACACCCCCGGTACGGGTAAGTGGACACGAAAGTGGTCCGTATTGCCTCAGCTCATTTTTGACAGATGCCGTAATCAACGCTCCGCACAGTTCTCATCTATGAAACATTTCCGTGCTAAATTCGGGTATTTAACTTTTCTTAACCAACCGCTGCGTAATAAATGGAAAATTTACAACGTATTATCTGACACTCCTGAGTTCAACAAGCTGCTGCCTCATACGGTCATTTATAGGGAACCTCAAAATATTAACGACATGCTCAGTAAAACCGGTATGGTATACGTAAAGCCGATCAATGGTACAGGGGGCAGAGGGATTTTACGTCTTGAGCGTAAACGAAAACATCCTTCATATGTATATGTAGAAGGACGGAACCGAAGCCGTCGTGTCATTTCGCCGCAATATGTAAAGCTGAATCGATTAAGGGCATACATGGAAGCTTGGGTGCAGCAGGATCGTTATATAGTGCAGCAGGGCATCCCGGTGAAGCTGTCGAATGGCAAGGTTCATGATTATCGGATGCTTATCCAGAAAGATGAACATGGGAAGTGGGGGATCACGGGAAGTGTAGGTCGAGTGGGGGCTTATAAAAGTGTTACTTCCAATTTGCATGGTGGTGGTCATGCCGTTCCGATGAGGGCTTTGCTCCAAAGCTGGATTGGGAATCAGCAGCGCATCGATTCTATTCAGCACAATATGGAGAAGGCGGGCATACGCATCGCTGCGTATTTGGAAAAAAAGTATGGGTCCTTATGTGAGCTAGCATTGGATTGGGCGATTGATAAGCAGGGGCGTTGTTGGCTGCTGGAAGTTAATCCAAAACCTTCACGGGAAGTGTTTAAAGGGATCGGTGACAAGGCGGCGTATCATAAAGCGATTATTCAACCTATCCGATATGCGAAGTGGTTATATGCAAATAAGCTCAAACGATAGTGGTTGATTTTTGGTTGCGTTCAGCGTGTGCCTTATAGGTATGCGCTCTTTGAGCTGCACTGGATGTTATGGTGTATACGGCAACTTCCAAATTAATTGCATTCATAATTAAATGGATAGCTTCATAAGAATATGTCGAGTGCAAACAAGCGTGATGGATTTGGGTGGAGTGTGTTTGTATCATCTAAATGGTTAAAGGGAGATGATTGTCGATGTCAATGCCAAATATTCCAGATATTAAACCTGAAATCGTCCTAAAAAGGAACGAAGTAATTAATTTGCTGCTTACTTCAATTGCGTTGGAAGAGATCGGGATGTCCCATATTATTAATGCAGAAGGGGAAAAAATACAGGCTATCTTAAAAGACCACTGTGTCACATTGGAAGATGCGTTAAGAATAAATCACAGTGTTGAGCGTATGCTGCGTAACGTTATTAAAAATCAAATGCTGCTCCAGTTTAAGCTGGAGGATGTTATTTCATTGGAAGAACGTGATGAATTTTTCGAAGAATAATCTATAATTTTTATATGATCAGAAGGAAGGAGGAGTACTGTGAAAATAAATGACGAGTCTTTTTACGAGGAAACCAATTCGAAGGATCAAGCGGTAGCACATTTAATTAAGGCAATTGCTTTAGAAGAAGAGGCGTTGTCCAAGTTAATAAATACAGAAGCTGATAAGGCTCTAGCGTTTGTTGGTAAAAACCTCGATTTTCCAACAGGCCCCTCTACATCGGAGATTATCCAGTTTAATCATACGGTCATTCAGCTGTTGGATACGATGCTTATGGCTGAGTGGCTGCTTCTAAAAAAACTCGATACGTTATCTTTTGTTCATGACTATCGTTCTATAAGTAGGTCAGAGGAAGGGCGAAAACATGAAGCTTCATATCAAGATGATGTGTTTGATTATTAAAAATCAATAAAAAAAGTAGAGGCGTTAAGGATGCTACACTCCAATAGTAGAATTAGCGAAATTCCTTTCTCCCGTATGGAAAGTGCAATTTTATACTTAGTCAGAGGAATGCTTTCGAGACGTCAGCATTCGAATGAGCAGGAAGCGGTAGTATTTGAATCTCATATGCGATCTCTGCTGCATATCATAACGGAATTGCATCGATTTCAGGACCGTAGGAACAGCGGTATGCAGCCCGAACAGCTGCGCGACGAACCAAATGTTCAAAGTAAGCAGATCATTTCCGAAATTATAAATTCAACACAGCTTATCCGAGAAAGTATGAACGAGAATCCGTTTGACAATCTTGTACATATGGATCTCATGAATGTGAAATTAGATATTATCGTTAAGTATCACACAGAAAGTCAAACATATTCGTTTAATTCATCTGAGGAGCTTCAAATTACTCCATCCATACAGGACGAGGTAACGGCAAGCGAAGTGGTTACAGTTTACCAGCATACAAACGTAGTAGAGGTCGAGTCGGAAACGATCGAGACAGACGATAACCTCCCTCAGCCGGAGGTGTCCCTCTTGTATTCACCACCACAGCAGGCCACTACTTTCATTAAAAAGCAACCAAACAAAAAGTCACAAGCTAGTCCTTTGCAACTTCCTCCTGTGACGAGTTTTATTAAGGCAAAGGTGGGGAGTATGATTTATGAACAAAAATGAAGACGGAACCTTGACTAAAGGGGAATCCATCCATGAAAGATACCAAGTTAGAACTGATTAACGGAAATAGTTACATGTACGACGCAAATTTGGCAGTAGGTGTTTATTTTAATGAGGATAGTCGTGCTGCCGTCTTAATTGACAGTGGGGCAAACGAGAGCGCCGCAAAGCGAATCGAGCATTTTGTGAAGAAAAAAGGATACTACATTTCTTCCGTAATCGTAACACATGGCCATCAGGCACAGGTGGGTGGGCTTCCGCATTTGAAGAAGATTTATGCGGACTTGAGGGTATATGCTACTTCCTGGACAGCTCAATTTCTGGAACATCGGGCGCTAGAGAGTGGGTTGTCCGGATATATCCCTTGTGTGGCTAATGAACTCGATGAGGGAATAGTAAAGGACGCTGTAACAGACATCATCCCATATCGCGACCACGATATCGTCATTGATGAGGTCCCCT
This sequence comes from Paenibacillus taiwanensis DSM 18679, assembly GCF_000425125.1. GTDB lineage: Bacteria > Bacillota > Bacilli > Paenibacillales > Paenibacillaceae > Paenibacillus_B > Paenibacillus_B taiwanensis. Next base: position 252,546 of record NZ_KE384308.1, on the reverse strand, counting down.
TCTCCGTCGTTGCACTTCCAGGACATTTTCCAGGTATGGTAGGTATAGTGACTCCTGATCAGGTATTTTATAGTGCGGATGCTATTTTTGGAAACACAACTTTAATTAAACAGAAGTTATTGTATTACACAGACATTAAAGGGGCTAAAGATTCCTTAAATAAGCTGACAGCGCATAAGTATGCAGCATATGTGCTAAGTCATGGCGGCAAGTATAATGATGTTACGTTGCTGATCCAACAACACCAGCATCTTATCGATGAAACGGCTCAATTTATATTTGGCATTATAAGTGAGCACCCGATGACACTGGAAGGTATCGTGCAAAGAGTGATGAAGGAATATCAACTAAAAAATAAGTCGAGTCATTTCACCCTTGCCAACACGATCGTTAGATCGTATCTGAATGAATTACATGAGGATTCAAAGCTTAGAGCTTCAGTTAATGATGGTATATTGTATTACTATGATCGTGCCTCTGTCATACTTGCCTAGTCGTAATACCTCTCCCTCCTAAGGATGATAACGTAACATGTTAATAATGAAAATAACTAAAAAGCTCCAACTAGATAACGTCTTCACATATGTACCCGTATGCGCTAAGTCATACAGGTACAAACGTGAAGACGTTAATCTGTGTTACGGGATATAAGTGTAGTCATTTTGGACAAGCAGACAACAGTAACTTACGATCGTAATCTAGTAAGCGTTACTAGTCAGCGTAATATTCCAATGGACAGCACGTAAAATATTAAAACATTGACATAACATTTCGTCAGTCACCATTTGGCCTCCCTCTCCGTATAATGTAGCCTCCAACAAGATAGGCGAATGTAATGAATGGCAGGAGGTACATCTATGCGCTTCACAGTCTCATCCTCTAACTTTAAGCATTATGCGGTTAATGTCAGTCAACTCTCCAATCACATATTGGAACAATTTAAACGAAAGGAGCAAGCGGTTTTTAACGAACAACTAATAAGAGAAAGTAAGCCGGTTGCAGTGGAGCAGCAACGAAGACGGGTTAAAAAAGTGGTTGTTAGAAGCAAGCGAGAGCCAGAAACGGAAGCTCCATCACTTCGAAGCAGTTCCGCAGTAATGGATTCGACGCCATCCCCTGTACACTCGAAACCGCTGATCGGCATACTGACAGATGTCGTGTTTTCTTCCACTCATTATCCTTTTGGCTCGCGTACGCCTTTTATGAAGCAATTGGTGAATGAGGGATTACACAAAGGGAAATTTATCATTTTTGGTCCTACCGATATACGGCTTCGAGAAGGTAAGGTGCTCGCCTATACTCTGGATGAACGGGGAAGGTGGAATCGTCACCTATCTCGACTGCCTGATGTTGTATACAATCGGCTGCTCAATCGAAAGATGGAGAAATCAGTCGGCATTTTGAAGCTGCGTCGATTATTTCAGAATAACAATATACCTGTGTTTAATTGGAGTTATTTTAATAAAACAGATGTTTATCAACTCGTATCCAGACATAAAGCGATGCACAAACATATACCGGAATATTATGTGAATCCGACCGTTAAACAGCTGCAACAAATGCTCAATCGCCATCAATTTGTATATCTTAAACCTACGGCGGGAAGTCTTGGCATTGGGATTTATAAGGTTGCGTTGTTGCCAGATAAGAAATTTCTGCTGCGCTATCGTCAAGATGGAGTCAATCGACAGATGAGCTTTCATGCGTTACAAGATGTAATGAAGTTTCTCCGCCAACAAGAAGGCAGCAAACTGAAGCACTATTTCGTACAGCAGGGTATTCAACTACTCGAGCTTCATCATTGTCCAGTAGATTTCCGTGTCCACGTCCATAAGGATGGTGATAAGGGCTGGTGTATTGCCGGAATCGGTGCAAAGAAGGCTGGCCTTGGCAGTATTACAACACACCAAAGAAGCGGGGGCCAAATTTTGACTCCTGAACAGGCGCTTACCCAAACTTTGGGGAGATCAGCAACTAAATTGTTGCAAGAAGCTAAACAGGTCGCGATCCAGCTTGCCGAAGCAATCGAACAGCAGTATTCCCATTTAGTTGGGGAGATCGGCTTTGATCTAGGTATTGATAAGTCTGGACGTATTTGGATGTTTGAAGCCAATTCCAAGCCAGGGCGAGCTATATTTAAACATCCAGCGCTAAAAGCGAGAGGTAAAGCATCCATTAGATATATCGTAAATCATTGCGTTTATTTAGGAAAAGCCCGTGGGAGGACAACGAATTGAAAAAGCGTAGAACACCACTGGTCGTAGCTGTGTTAACTGCCGCAGACAAGCGCCGCAGCTTTAAAGGTGATCGCCGCAATTTTAAAGATATTATTAATACAGGCACCTCAAAGGGGATACTCACCTATATTGTAACTGTTGAAGATCTTCGACTGCGTCAATCTCGAATTTGGGGCTATCATTATGTGAAGTCCTCTCAGAAATGGGAAAGAAAGAAATCTCCATTGCCTACCGTTATTTATAACCGTCTTCCTTCTCGTAAGGTGGAGAAGAAGGCATATGTCAAAAAAAAGCTTCGTGCCTGTTTGACGGCAGGAAACATCAAGCTTTACAATCCCTTTTTTTTCAACAAGCGCCGCTTATTTGAGGGATTAAAAAAAGGAACATTGTCTCGTATTCAGCTCCCGACAACAGAACCGCTTACTCAATCCTCCTTTCGTCAACTATTATCTGAATTTGATTACTTATACTTAAAGCCTGAAACAGGAAACTCCGGAAAAGGAATTATGACCATTTCCTATGAGCCGACCCATGCACAGCCGTACGTTGTGAAAATTCAAAACAATGTTCAAACGTCAGCTGTTCGCCATTCCTCTAAGCAAGAAGCATGGCACACTATTCGAGCACAAGCCAGAAACAAAGCCTACATTGTTCAACAAGGGATTCCATTAGCGACTATAAAAGGAAGAGCGTTTGATCTGAGATTGTTAGTTCAAAAAAATAAAGATGGGGTTTGGAAAGTAACAGGTGTAGGCGCTAGAATTGCTGGTACTAAAAGTATTACTACTCATGTGCCGCGTGGAGGGAAGTTAGGAAATCCGGTTGCATTACTTCGATCCTTATTTGGAGGCAAAAAGGCAAGTGATGTAATAAAGAGCGCTAAACAGGGTGCACTTGAAGTAGCCGCTTGTATTGAAGGCAATGAGAAATACAGTCTCGGTGAAATGTCACTTGATGTTGGGGTAGATGTAAAAGGAAAGTTGTGGTTGTTTGAGGCGAACGCACGTCCGATGAAATTTGATGAAAAGAAGATTCGTAAGTTATCGCTAACACGTATATTTCAATATTCGTCTTACTTAGCGCGTGTGAAAAAAGATAAGGAATAAGCGGATGAATTGTGTGGAGAAATTAGGCTGAGTAGGGAGTGTATAGCAATGTCACAAGCAAATATTCCAAATGTTACTCCGAGCATTACTTTAACACGTGAAGATTCATTTAATTTGTTATTATCGTCTATTGCCATCGAGGAGCTTGGATTAGGTCATATTATTAACGCTGAAGCGGAAAAAATACAGTACGCAGTAGGCTCGCTGCCAGGTTTGTCTGTACCCGCTACAATCAGTGACTTATTGCTCATTGACCAAAGTGTAAAATCAACGTTGCAGGAAGCGATTAAGACTGAAATTTTGTTAAATAACAAATTAGAGTCCGTATTGTCGGTCATTCCTGGCGATCTAGGAACAGGTGTTACTGGGCCTACAGGAACAGGAGCGACAGGTGCAACGGGCGAAGCAGGAGCTACGGGAGCAACAGGTGCGACAGGCGCGACGGGTGCAACGGGCGAAGCAGGAGCTACGGGAGCGACAGGCGCAACGGGCGAAGCAGGAGCTACGGGAGC
>NZ_KE384308.1:215424-248341 GCF_000425125.1 Paenibacillus taiwanensis DSM 18679 | reverse complement strand
ACGGGCGAAGCAGGAGCTACGGGAGCGACAGGTGCGACAGGCGCAGGAGCAGCAGCCAATAGTGCAAAAGTGGCAAGCTTCGTACAACAAACGGTTGAACCTGGAAATGCTTATATATTTGAAGTAAACCTTGCGATTAATGGTACGGATATTACGCATACGCCAGGATCTACCGATATTACGCTTGCTCCTAATAACACTTACCTGATTTTAAGTTATTTGGAAGGCTTCCAGCTTCCATCTGAGGGCATTGGCTTTGCCCTTCGATTAGATGGTATTCCTCTGTTCGGTAGTCATGTTGGAAATGGTGGCGCTACGGGAGTTGAGGAACAATTATCAGGTAACTTTATTCTAACGACAGGTGGCACACCGAGTGTGCTCCAAATGTATAATGATCGTAATTCCGATACAACGACTGCCTCTGATGGTGTTCCAGGTGCCTCGCTAACGATTGTTCGTTTAGCGTAGATCGATTCGAGGCTATTCAAAAACAGCCGCACGAAACCTGCTGTAATTGGCCCTCAGTTACGAAATTGTTGTGACTAGGGCCTGGTATGAAGCTTGAAATAAAATATATTCGAATTGGTTCAGTTGGATAGGCTATGGTGCATAGACATAGAGGGAGCGAGTCGATAGGAGAGGGAAGAGCGAATACTATAGCAAAGATGAGCATCGTGAATGGTTTGACCTGTGATTGATGTGCAACAGCAGTAATGATTTGGAATGTGAAAGACCAGAATTTAAAAAAATTATGAGGTGATCTGAGTATGTCTCAAGCGAATATCCCTAATATTACCCCAACGATTTCTATTACAGCTGGTGATTCGGTTAACCTGTTACTGGCATCTATTGCTCTTGAAGAATTAGCTCTTGCTCACATTGTAAATGCTGAAGCAGAGAAAATTCAGTATGTGTTGGGTACATTGCCTGGAGGCGTAACAGTGTCTCCTGCGGCTACGATTTCTAACTTGCTTGATATCGACAGCAGTGTACAAAGAACACTCCAAGATGTCATCAAGACACAAATCTTGCTGCAATTCAAATTGGAAAACATTTTAAGCAATCTGCCAATAACGCCTTAATCATCTAAACGCTCCCTATAAAAGAAGTGCATACATCTAAGTTGAGTAAAGATTAGGTGCTATCATATTTTACGACATAGGCTAATGTAGTTGCTCGACCCTGCTCTTCATTCCACTCGTTCCAACTTCATAATGTTGACTTGTTCACATAGATCAATTTGTGTAAGACCAACTCCAGAACGACAAACGTCTCTCCTCTCCATCAAATAGGCTGCCGTATCATATCGGCAGTCTATTTGACATGCGTTTAACCTCTTTACTGTGAGTTCTGTGGGCTCCACATCACGCATATCGTCACTAATAGAGCGTTCATTTCATCTGAAGTGGGTAGGAGGAATAGGTATGGCATATCCGAAAATATCGTTATGTATGATTGTTAAAAATGAAGAAGACTGTATTGCACGTTGTTTGAATAGCGTTAAACATGCAGTCGATGAAATCATTATTGTAGACACAGGATCTACTGACAACACCGTTGACATTTGCCGATCCTTTGATGCGCAAATTGTGGAGTATGCATGGAATGAGCATTTTGCCGATGCCAGAAACTACGGGCTTCAATTTGCAACAGGCGATTGGATTTTATGGATGGATGCGGACGAAGAATTAGATGCTAATGATGCTTTACAATTAAAACAACATGTAAATGCAGCTTCGGAATCACTGCTATGGATTCATTTAATAAATTATATTGGGAATGAACCTGATGAAAATGATGCCTTTCATATTGCACATTCCCGTATGTTCCGCAATCATATCGGATTTAAATTTAAAAATCCAATACATGAAATGTTAAATCTGGAAGAAGTGATACCCGATTATGATCCTACCCAAAAGCAAACGTTGCCCCTCAAAATTTATCATTATGGCTATATGAATGAATACGTCATAAATAAAAAGAAATCAGAACGAAATATCCGTCTCCTTGAACAAGAGCTCGTTAAAGAAGACCATCATCCTTGGATCAAATATCATATTGCGACAGAATACTATCGCCTCAAGCAGTATGACAAGGCGTTTGAATATGTGAATCTAGGTATTGTACATTTTCTTCAAGAACGAAAAGCACCACCATCTTTATTATACAAACTAAAATATTCGATTCTAATTACGCTAGGAAGTGTAGAGGGAGCGTGGCAAGGGATAGATAGAGCCATTCAAATGTACCCTGATTATGTAGATTTGTACTTTTACAAGGGTGTTATTTATTATTTGAAGGAATGGTATGAACGAGCTATTGAAGTATTCCAACAATGTATGATATTGGGTGAGGACAATATTAAGCACTTGACACTAAAAGGTGTGGGGAGTTTTCATGCAAGTTATTATATCGGCCTATGCCAAGAGAAATTGGGGCATACAGAACGTGCTGTTCAAGCGTATGAAGCTGCAATTCAGCTCTTCCCGGATTATAAACCAGCACAGGAAGCTTTAGGGCAAATAAGCGGCAGCCTAAGTAACTGAGTTGCTTGTATACATAACAAAAACATCTTTTCCAATACGTCGGAAGGGATGTTTTTGTTATGTAACGGTACATGTATTTGGTATTAAAAGACATAGTCATTCAATTCACCAATGTACGTGAGGTGTCATATACAGTATATATACCCAAATGCGGACTATTCGGGAGCTAACATTAGCAAGTGAAGGATAACGGTATACGTATAAATGGAAAGGAAGTGATTGACATGACTCCCTTCGTTGGGCATGACTCCTCTGAAGTACCAAATGCTCAGCCCGATTGTACTGATCATTTGGATTTATTGGAGATTCAGAATACTAATAAAGTGTATAAAAATGCAATCACACACGTTGAAGATCCAGACGAACCCGCTACAATCTTACAAATATTAAAGGATATTGCCAACATGAATCAATTAACGATGTCTGTATTGCGTTCAACTATAAAACAAGAAAATTCTATTATTCGTAAATTGGAGCAACAGCTTACGGGTCGTGTTCTTTCCCAGAAGAAGGAAGTGACGCTGCATAGCTTGGTGGATCATACGCCACAAGCTGTTAAAGAACCCGATAGCCAAGCGTTACAAGACTCGAAGGAAGTGTACGGTGAAGCAACAATAACTGATTTTACTCCTGAAGATGCAGCTAATTTCCCAACACCTTCGGGGTTGGTGAAACCTGTTGCAGATGAAACGGCAGCAGCCGAAGAAGAGGCTGCACCTGCTGAATTAATGAAAGCTGTGCTCCTGGAGCTTCCAGAAATGAAAGAGATTGATGAGGTTGTTGCAGAGGTCGTTGAACTCAACGAAGAGATATGTCACATTCATTCTGAGCAAGAGCAAGAGCAAGAGCAAGAGCAGGTTCCAAGCGCAAGCGAGGTAATGTCAGACCTTAACGCCCAAGTGGAAGAAGCGATTATTTCGGACGAGAGCGCTCTTCCCGTTGAACTTGAAATGGAACGATACAATGTATCGGATGAGGAAGCTCGTTTGGTGGAAGAACAACAACTCGTGGAAACAATTCCATATGATTTGCCGGTACAGGAAACTGATCACGAAAGCTCGAAGTCTTCACTTTTGTTTGATAACTATGATATTGACTTGGCCCCGCCTCCCGTATCTGGCAAAGTGGAAACCGCTGCTGAAAAGATAGAACCTAAAAGGCAAATCGGATTTATATCCAGCTTGGCGGCCACAAATCATGCCTATTTCTATAGTGGCGACGGTTTCGAGCTTGTCCCATTTGCAGAAGTGTCTTTTTTATCCAGCGTGCCTTTACACATGCATACGATCAGAGGCGACATGATTCAACATACGCCGGGTTCAGGTGACATTTTGTTGGCACCACTTCATAAGTACCATGTCACTTATCAGGTGCATGCGAGACGTCCATTTCATTCTGTTCCACTATGCACGGAGTTGAGACTAAACGGTAAGCACGCAGGTGGTGTTGCTGTGCAAAGCGGCATACAGGGACAAAGTGGTTCACAGGCATCTGGCACGGCCATCTTCCAGACAGGTGAAGGAATACAAATACTAAAAATTATTAACTTGACGAATACACCAACCCATTTTAATTACTTGGCGCTAAGTATCGTCGTTTTGGATGCGTAATTTACAACGTATGAACTTATTTTTGGAAGCATATATATGTTACATCTTGTGCGTTTTTTTGTTTTTTTGGATTAGAAGTTGAGATGAGAAGTGTGGGGCACATAGCTATGCAGGAGTACAATCACAATAACATTTCGAATAGCTCCATTCTGCTCATTTATCCATGAGGCACCTATGATAGCAGCGGAAAGGATCGAGGGCGTGATGGAATTACAGCGGATCCTGTTTGTAATATGTGTCAATAACGATTCCTTATACCAGCAAACGAAAAGGCAGGTTGCCAATTTAATTGTACCACCTGGATATTCGGTTGGAATTTATGACATCCGTAACGCACATAGCATGGCGAGCGGATATAACTATGCCGTTTCGATGGAAGCGGCTTTCAAGATTTATATACATCAGGATACTTTCCTCATTCATCGAGGAATGCTGATTGACTTGTTACAGTTATTTCATTGTCATCCGGCTCTCGGAATGGTGGGGCTTGCCGGGTGTGTAGATATGCCTACCAACGGAATCTGGTGGGAAGGAACAAAGCTTGCGGGTCAAGTGATTGAGCATCGACGGGATACGTATCAGCTCCTTCGTTTTGATCATGGCTGGCATGAAAAGTCTGATTACATTGCTGTTCAGGCTATTGACGGATTGTTTATGGCAACAAAAGTAGATATTCCTTGGCGAGAAGATCTATTCGACGGGTTTCATTTTTATGATTCCTCCCATTCGATGGAAATGCAGCGTGCTGGTCATGTAGTGGGTGTTCCCGTTTTACAAAGCCCTTGGTGCATTCATTACAATGGAGAAGATTTTGATCGGCTCCGTTACGAGCATTATCGGAAAATATTTGTACAGCATTATATGTCATAAAAGCATTGTTAATAGGCTACATATTAGCAGTTATGGCGGCGAGTGATACATGTCTTCTTCACGAAAGGATGTCAAGGATGGATGAGATGAACACGGTCATTCCGGTAAAAGGACGTTTGTCTTTATGTATGATTGTAAAAGATGAAGCGGCACTTGTTGGTACTTGTCTTCATCGTGTGAAAGATGTCGTAGATGAAATCATCGTTGTGGATACCGGATCAGCCGATGACACGGTCGCGATATGTGAATCCTACGGGGCACAAGTTTACACGATGGAGTGGAAAAACGACTTCGCAGCGGCACGAAACTACAGTCTACAGCAAGCTACAGGAGATTGGATCTTATGGTTGGATGCGGATGAGCAGCTCGATCAGGATACGGCACCTTTAATACGCGACATATTGGCGGTGCAGGACGCTGACATCGCCGTCATTGAACTGATTAACTACATTGGTGCAGAGCCTGCTAATAAAGACCTTGCCTTCCTTGTCCGTCATCACCGACTTTTCCGTAATCATAGAGGCTTTCGATTTAATGGTGCTATTCACGAGCAATTAAATGTATATGACGTGTTAGGGACGAGTTTTAATGTGCATGTGCTGCCTGTAAAGGTGCATCATTATGGCTACATGGACGTACATGTCAAAAATCGTGAAAAGTCCGAACGGAATAGGAAGTTACTTGAGCAAGAAAAACAGAAAGAAGGATACAGCCCGTGGGTTGATTATCATCTGGCCAGTGAGTATTATCGGCTGGAACAATATGAGCAGGCTTATGCACAAGTGAACGTGAGCATTAAGGGATTCATTGAACGGAGCAAATTGCCGCCTTCATTATGTTACAAATTAAAATATGATGCTCTTCTGGCTAACGGAAGTTATGAGGGGGGCTGGCCATCCATTGAGCGGGCGATTCAGCTCTATCCAGACTACGTTGATCTTTATTTTTACAAAGGAATCATTTTGTTCCATAAACAAAAGCATCAACTTGCACTAGAGGCTTTTCAACATTGTCTCACGATAGGGGAGGAGAACTTACAGCATCTTACGCTGCGTGGGGTGGGCAGCTTCCATGCCTGGTATCATATCGGACTATGCTACGAGAAACTTGGTCAGCCTCGGGAAGCTGTGCATGCTTATGGGCAATGTCTTGCAGCATATAACCAGCATGACAAAGCGCAAGAAGCCCTTGCACGTCTGATTCAGCAAGAACAAGTAGAAGCTGCTTCCATCAAAATCAGCTTATGTATGATCGTACGAAACGAAGAAGAGAGCTTGCAGCGTTGTCTGGACAGTGTAGTGGGACTCGTAGATGAGATTATTGTTGTAGATACTGGCTCAACGGATCGAACAAAAGAAATTGCGGCGCAGAACAACGCCAAAATATATGATTTTGAATGGATTGATGACTTTGGAGCTGCAAGGAACTATGCATTCAGCAAAGCAACGCAGGAGTATATTTTGTGGTTGGATGCCGACGATGTCATCGAGCAGAAAGACTATGAAGCGTTTAAGCAATTAAAGCAAACTTTATCGCGTGAGGTCAAAAGTGTAACTATGGCTTATGTGCTGAGCACAAACGAGGCCGGGGAACCTTTATTTTCGATTAGACGTAACCGGCTTGTACGACGGGATGCAAATTTTATGTGGCACGGTCCCGTGCATGAATATTTAGCAGTTGGTGGACAAATTCAACATAGTGAAATTGCTGTATATCATAAAAAAGATAAGCAGTACACGGATCGTAACTTGCGGATCTATGAAAATAGGTTAGCAAGAGGCGAACAATTTACACCACGCGACTTGTATTATTACGCGAACGAATTAAAGGACCATGCACGATATGAAGATGCTCTCGAGTTCTATGAGAAATTTTTGCAAACCAATCAAGGATGGGTGGAAGACTGTATTCAAGCGTGTCTGAAGATGGAATCTTGTCACGATAAGCTGAACAATGAAAGCCAGCGTCTTTCTGCGCTGTTCCGCTCCTTCGAATTTGACAAACCACACTCCGATATCTGTTGTCAGATCGGTGAGATTATGCTGAACAATCAGCGTCACCATCAAGCCATTTACTGGTTCGAACAGGCAACGCAGCTCGTTATTCCTTCTGACCAACTTACGATGACTCAAAAATCTACATGGACTTGGGTTCCGCACTTAAAATTATGCGTAAGTTATGACCAACTCGGTCAAACGGAGCGGGCATGTTACCACAATGAAATTGCGCTCAGTTATTTACCAGACCATCCAAGTATGCTATACAATCGTGATTATTTTAAGCTTAAACTAGGGGAACGGTTCGAGCTTGCGACAACTGGCGGCGGGAGGGAAGTTCTTTGAAGACGAGTATTATTATACTGACACGAAACCAATTCCATCTGACCGTCCTATGTCTGGAAAGTATTCGTAAATACACCCCTCAGCCGTATGAAATTATCGTAGTGGATAACGGTTCCGCAGATTTGACGCCAACCTATTTAAAAATTCAACCGGATATTACACTCATTTGTAACGAGGATAACGCTGGCTTTGCAGCAGGTTGCAATCAGGGTTTGGCCGTAGCTACTGGAGAAACGATTTTGTTCTTAAACAATGATACTGTCGTGACGCCCCAGTGGCTGACATCCATGTTGGAAGTGTTATATTCCAGCCCTGATATTGGTATGGTAGGACCGCTTACCAACTATTCGAGCGGGCACCAGATTATACCCGTGACGTATACCGATTTGCTTGACCTTAATTCATTTGCAAGTGAACATGCTAAGCGTCACCAAGGAAGTACAACAGAAGTAAGACGGCTGATCGGATTTTGTATGCTGGTGAGACGTTCCGTACTTGATGAAGTTGGCGGCTTTGACGAGTTATACGGGCTTGGAAATTTCGAAGATGATGATTTATGTTTGCGGGTGGCACGTGCTGGTTACCGTTTGCTCATTGCTAATGCCAGTTTTATTCATCACGTTGGTCATGCCACTATGAATGATATCAAAAAAGACAATGTGCAGCATCTGATGGCCGTTAATCGACATCGGGCAAAGGAAAAATGGGGAGCCGATATTTTTGATTTAATTTATAAAGAAGATATTCGCTTAACTTGCTGTGTGTTAGTCACCTCTAAGTCTACAGACCCTGCTCTGACGTTAGCATCTATAAAAGAGGTTGCAGATGAAGTTGTTCTTATCGATCAACGGGGTGAATGCGAAGAAATCGCATCCTCTTATGGCGCTAAATATGTAGATGGACATCGTGAGCGAAACAAGATCAAGCTGTGGAAGCTAGGGATTGAGCAGTCTGCGGGGCCTTATATTTTGTTGCTTGAGGCAGGGGAATATATATCGGATGAGGACAGAAGAAAGCTGAGAGTTTTAAAGCGATCGATTCATCCTGAAGTTGCAGCTGTATGTATGCAGTGTGAAAATCATGGTATTTTAAACGATAGCTATCAAGTAAGACTGTTCCATCATTCATTTCCATTTCCTTACTTGGACGATTTCAACTTGTACGAACGTGAAGTGCAGGAGAGTGAAATTGAGATTAAATGTGTTCCTTCTAAGTTATATGCTGCGGAGATCGTCACCTAAATTATACTTCCATACGAACTACAAAACGCGCAATGTCCTTACAGACGTTTGCGCGTTTTGTTCATAAAGTATAGTTTGGTTACATGCATCAAGTGGGCTAGCAAAGACACGCTTATGTGTGTTGCATGTTACCTGCTTTCGTAGCTGCTTTTAAGTTCCTCCCATCGTTCAATTAGTTGTTTGCAAGACGCATGCACACCTTTTGGAAATAAAATACCTAATCCGCCTGAATGCTCAAATTGCAGCGCGGGATACTGCTCCTTGAGTTCAGCCCACAATTTCCACACGCCAAATCCAAAGCCATGCACGGAAATATCATGGAATAACATAATTCCGTCAGGTGCTACTTTCGGTAGCCATGATTCATAATCATGTTTTACCGCTTCGTATTGATGAAAACCATCAATATGCAGCAAATCAATGGAATCATCCTGAAATTGGGCCAGTGCTTCGTCAAAGGTAGTACGAAGAAGCGTCGTATGGCGAGAATATAAGGAGGAGGTGATCTTTGAGACGTTATGAAACACTTCAACATTGTATCCCCCAGAATGAGGGTCGCCTAGCCAAGTATCTACGGCGTAACATAAAGTCGACAAGTTCCCATCCTTTATCCCTTGGCACATGCTAAAAAATGAAGCTCCCCAATGGGTACCTAATTCAACTAACAGTCGAGGTTGACATGATCGAACTAAATCGTAGCTAAATTGACGATGGCCTACCCACGCAGAATGCTGTAAGACACGTGAGTCAACTTGCTCGTATTCAAAAACAGGATGATACTGGTTCCAGTTAGTCATGCTTCACCTACTTTGTCTTATTTTTCAAAAACGATGTCCAACGGCTTCATTTTCAGTAGTTTACTTAGATTAAGTATATGAATAGATATCACAATTAGTTCACTAAGCAGTATGTTCAGTTGTGAGAAACATACGTTTGTATTTAGGTGTATATACTTCATTTTTTAAGGAAGAAATACTAGCAATCCACACAACTGATATGTATAAATCATACAATACTAAGGTTATTTCAGACTGAAGCCTGTCCATTTCGTAAAAGTAAGGTTTGGTGTGCATGAGCACAAGAAGGAGATCAAGTATTGTTTGTAGGGAGGAGTCCGTACATGTCACAAGCGAATATTCCTAACATTTCACCCCAGATTACGATTACTCGTGACGATGCCATCAATTTAGTTCTTGCGTCGATAGCACTAGAAGAGTTAGGGCTAGGGCACATCGTTAATGCAGAAGCAGAGAAGATTCAGTATGCTCTTGGCACCCTGCCAGGACTGAGTCAGACAGCAAGCATTAGCGACATTTTGCAAATTAATTCGAGTGTTAGGGAAATGATGCAAGTTGTTATTGCTAAAGAACTGGTGCTGGAAGCAAAGCTGAAGAGGGTTATGGAATCTGAAGTTTCAACTGGACCAACGGGTGCAACAGGCTCTACAGGAGCGACGGGGATTGGCGTAACAGGCCCTGCAGGTGCTACTGGTGTGACAGGAGCGACTGGAGGGGCAGGTGCTACAGGAGCAACAGGAGCGACGGGTGCGACAGGACCGACAGGGGCAACAGGAGCGAGCGGCGCGGACGGCGCGGTTGGTGCTACTGGGCCGGTAGGCGTTACAGGCGGGACAGGAGCGACAGGTGCAGACGGAGCAGCTGGACCTGCAGGAGCCACGGGCCCGACAGGGGATACCGGACCAGACGGTCCCGCAGGAGCCGCAGGACCGAGTGGAGTAGTCGGTGCAGACGGAGCCGCTGGTCCCGACGGTCCGACAGGAGCGACAGGTTTAACAGGACCATGCCCACCTGATTGTCCGCCAGGCCCAACAGGTCCAACGGGTCCTGATGGGGTCGGAGCTACGGGTGCAACTGGTGCTACCGGTGAGGCAGGGGCGACGGGTGAAACCGGCGTAACAGGATTTACCGGGGCGACGGGAGTGACCGGTATCCTCATCACGGTTAACAATGCAAACTTTGTAACAGAGGGAACACAGACGGTTGCTGACGGTGCACCACTCATTTTAAACACGAATCATACTGTTAATGGGACGTTAATTACACACACACCGCTCACTTCGACGATCACGTTAGAACCGAACCACACGTACTTTGTTGATTATGAGACGCAAGCTACTACGGCCGGTACTACAGCAGCGGCCACACTTCGATTTAACGGTGTTAATGTCGTGAATACGACCGCCAGTTATGATACCTCTGCGGGAGTGCCTGTCGAATTGTCCTCCCATACCATTATTCAAACGGGAGGTACCCCAGGAACGTTAGAAATTATTAATACCTCAGGGGTAGCGACTGATTTCTCAAACGTATCGATTTCGGTCATTGCATTGCAATAGTGCTGAATATCCTCATTTTTTTCAGTATCTCCTATGTCTTGGACACTGGGAGGATGATAAGGAGTGAACCTTAGATGTCACAGGCGAACATTCCCAATATTACACCTACTATTCTAATTTCAAGAGACGAGGTTATCCCTTTACTGCTTTCTTCAATCGCGATAGAGGAGCTAGGAATTAGTCATATTTTGAGTGCTGAAGGAGAGAAGCTTCAGTATTTGCTTGGCACATTGCCTGGTATAAGCGGTGCGGCCACGATTAGTGATCTGCTTAACTTAAACACAAGCATAAGCGGCAACCTTAAAACGCTGCTTAAAAATGAAATGTTATTAGCGATGAAGCTGGATGGATTATTACAGCAGGATGTGTCCAGAGGTGCAACAGGACCGGCAGGTGCAACAGGAGCAACGGGGCCGACCGGCGCAACGGGAGAACTAGGAGCAACAGGCCCTACAGGTCCTGCTGGAGCCGCAGGCTCGACCGGAGCGACGGGAGATACCGGGGGAGTGGGGCCTACAGGACCAACAGGCCCCACGGCTCCTACGGGTGCAACGGGTGCGACGGGGCAAACGGGAATATCAGGTGCAACGGGTAGTACAGGAGCCACCGGAGCGACAGGTGCAACCGGCGCAACGGGAAGTGTTGGCCCTGCTGGGGCAACGGGGGATACAGGACCGACAGGCGCAACAGGAGATACTGGAGCGACGGGCGCAACAGGGGCGACAGGACTGGACGGACCAATTGGTCCTACCGGCACATGCCCAACGGGATGTCCAACTGGAGCGACAGGAGCAACAGGCGATCCAGGCGCAACGGGCCCGACAGGAGCAACTGGTGTAAGCGGATCGACGGGCGCGACCGGTCTAACCGGGGCGACGGGTGCAACAGGTATAACAGGAGCAGCTGCACTTGCGACAGCCGATTTTGCCAGCATCGTGACCGTGGGTGATGCAGGTCCACAAGGTTTTCTGACGTTAGATACGAATCGACTGTTGAGTGGAACGCTTATTACACACACTCCTGGCTCGGATACGATAGAGCTTGCGGGTGGACATACGTACTATATTGCAGCTCAAGTAGACGTAGATGATAATGCTCCTGCCGGTGGTCTTGACGCTATTCTCGAGTTTAATGGAATAGCTGTGCTTACTATATTTATGAGCAATCCAGCAGGCGATTTTGTAACGATAAAGGGCAGCGTTATTGTAGATGCACCTGCAGGCGGACCATCCACAATTAGACTATTTTCGAGATCAGACAACAATCAGAATGTGAATATAAGTATATTTGCACTCAATTAAAATAAGGACAGTCAGGCAAGGGAGTGAAAACTATGTCACAGGCAAACATCCCTAACATTACGCCGAGTATTACAGTTACATTAAATGATTCACTCAATTTATTAATTGCATCTGTTGCATTAGAAGAACTAGGCATTAGTCATATTATCAATGCGGAAGCTGAGAAGCTTCAATATGTGTTGGGTACAATACCGGGATTAACGATCCCTGCCACAATTAGCGAACTGCTTGCCGTCAACAGCAGTGTCAAACAAACCATTATAGATGCGCTTAAAGTTGAAATGACGTTGGATTCGAAGCTGGAGCAAATCATTAATACACCTTTAAAAGGTCCTACCGGTGCAACGGGTGCTGTCGGAGCGGATGGTGTAACGGGCAGCACGGGCGGCACTGGAGCCACAGGTGCTGTAGGTGCAACGGGTGTAAGTGGCCCAGATGGAACGACAGGTCCTGTTGGTCCCGATGGAGTAACCGGTGTATCAGGTCCTCCAGGTATTACGGGGGTAACGGGAGTAACTGGCTCTACCGGAGCACCAGGTCCTGACGGAGGAGCTGGGCAAACAGGGCCTACAGGACCAACCGGGGCCCAGGGAGCTGTGGGACCCACCGGGGCGACAGGGGTTATAGGCCCGCAAGGCAGCACAGGTTTGCCAGGCGCAACCGGTGTTAGCGGAAATACAGGGCCAATTGGAGCAACGGGAGCTACAGGCGAGTGTCCTTGCGTTACAGGTCCGACGGGCCCGACAGGTGGCAGTATTACAGGTCCAACGGGCGCGACGGGAGCTACCGGCGCAACCGGTGCTATCGGCGCAACAGGTGCGACGGGAGAGACAGGGCCAACGGGTGAAACCGGCGTCCAAATTACGACGAACAATGCTTTTTTTAGAACGGTTGATTCTGTCCTCGTTACACCTGGAAGTGCAATTCCGTTAGCGGAGAATTTCACGTTAAATGGTACAGAGATTACGCATACACCAGGCTCAACAGACGTACTGCTCGCTCCTGATCAAACTTACTATATTGCATATCGTACAAAAGCAGAGCTGCCAACAGCGGGTACAATTACTGCGCATGTAGGACTGGAGCTAAATGGCACACTCATTCCTGGAACGGAGTCACAGATGCAATCATTGCCTGGCGCTCCGCAAGCCATAACCTCGCTCATATCAAATACGATCATTAATACGGCAAGCGGCGCACCAAGCGTATTAACGCTAGTGAACATGGAAGCAGTAGATCGTGCGTTCGATCAAACAACGATGACGATTATTAAGTTGGAGTAGCCTTTTATGTTGTTGATTTAACAAATGATAAAAAATGTGCAGTGTCAGATGAATACGTACTGTATATACGCTCTGTAAGTTATGTACTGTAAGTTACATCCTGTCGCAAGCAGTCGTATTCATTTGACACTCGCTTTAGCGGATTTAGGTGTAAGGGAAGGTGATTTCGGATGGCAAGTAGTGCAGATTTTGGGTGTTCTGGAGGATGTGGAGCTATACCTGTAAATGGGGCTCCCGCGATGCTGGCAACGATTGTTCAAAATGGATCGGCTATTAAGTTGCAAGGGCTCTCCAACATTACGCTTGCTCCAAGTACTACTTATTTTGCGGAATATAATGCAGAATTCAGTACACCAACTATAGGGAAGGTCGTATCCGCAGAGTTCCGCTTAAACAACGTACTTATTCCAGGTTCACAGGTGCTCTCTTTTCCAACAGCTATCCCTCCTGGACAAAATACGCCTGTAGCAAGTGCATCAGGCGGTGTTGTATTTAACACGCCGACTGTTCCAAATCCAAGCGTGCTGCAGCTCGTAGGGTTTCCGCCAGTGGGAGTTACAGGTGTTAACTTTAGCGGGGTAAATATCCGGATTACCGAAATATTAACTGCAGGGGCTTCATCAGTTACCGCCAACAACGCAGGTATTTATGGGTATGGCTATGTAGATGTGGGACATAATGAGCCGGTGCCATTCTTGAAGGCAGAAGTCGTTAATGGTGCAGGTATTGTTTTTAACAGTGATACGCCTACCTTTATTTCGTTAGCTCCCAATGTAACCTATTTTGCATCTTATAACTTTATTGAATGCCCGTGGGTGGATAACTTGCCTGTTCGCGTCCTGCTAACCTTAAATGATCAGCCGATGTATCAAAGCCTGTCCATAGCTCCACCGCTAGCGGATGGAGCACTGCGATCAGGCGGGGCGGGGTCAGCGGTTTTTAATACTGGCCCAGGCACAAATCAATTAAAGCTTATTAATACAAATCTCGAAGAAATCAAATTTGTTGCAGCAAATATTAACATTATGCAAATTGGATAACAGGGTGTACATTAAACGTAAACAAGCATCTATGTCAAAACAGGGGGTGATCGTAGCCCCCTTCCTACAAGAGTTTATCGTTCTGAAACGGATATGGGCGTACATATGCAAGCATGTTGCTTTCAAATCAAGCAGCATCATTAATAATTAATCTCATTAAAAATATAAAATTGTGATCTGTTCTGAGCCTGATGGTAAAGATACGGAGCTGCAACAGATGACCCTATTTTGAAACGGTGAATGAAATTCAAGGTTTAAAATGGATCAGCAATACAAAGTACAGGTAATAGGAGCTAATCAATAAGTATAACCCTAATATTAAAAAGTGAGGGATAACATTTCGTAAATTTGTCGAACCGCTTAATTTTGTTAATCTCATTAATAAAATCCCGAGAGCTGACGTTTGAAGGGAATATTTGTTTAGGCGCATAAGGAAACGATCATAATCCAGAGGCAAAAGTAGAAGCGGAATTTGTCTATTCTTAAATGGACTAATTTATATTTTTTCTACTAGGGGTGGACAAGGCTGCGAAGCTGCGTTACCCTATAAACAGGTGAATAATACCAGAAAGATGTATGGGTATTTACAGCGTCAATCGTACACGATGTTAAGAAAAAGGGCTATGTAGAGCCTATTTTCTGTTTGTGATGATGAGACTTTTTTCTTATTTTGAGAATGGAAGGGACATGTGGTTCGGGCATGGTTGAGGTCCTTTAATAAGGAGCTCTTTTGTATGAATTTTAGGCGAAAAAGGCTTAGAATCAGGAGCGTTTAACAAGAGAGGTTATCAGGTGATGACCACAATGTCGGAACAAAAGCAAGTACAATATCGACAAATTTATGAATAATTTTATAGTCGAACTTCGCACGCATTTGTGTTAGTCTGTAATCGATAAGTAAGTTATTCGCCTAAATATAAATTATAGTAAACCATATTGTTAAATACCTAGATTAACGTATATAATACGTCATACATCGAATCATTTATAAGCTTATCGAATGTCGATTCTTGGAGTCTATATTCTTAACCATATTTTATTTAATTTATGTTAAGGAGGTGAACAAGACGGCTTCCCAGAAGCAACGCTCGACAAGAATTTAATAGGGTCTCTGACCAATTGCCCCATTAGGGTCAGGGACATGGACATTTTCCACAGCCGCAGCTATTTGTGAATTCCTCAAGAAACATTACACCTATCTAACAACACATCACACTTATGTTTCTACTCAGTTACTCATTCAGACACTTTTGTCAGGCGCTTTTTAAACGTCTCCCAACTTCATACAGCAACGAACTCCTACTTTTCTGCGGAGATGTTTGCAAGCTCATCCTGAAATTTTTCAATTGGTTGTTTCAAAAACGCCAGAATATTTCATTATTAGGGGAGAGTCTACGTGAACGTGAATCCTAACAGATTGTTTCCTTTGACGCAAGCACAACGCAGAATATGGTACATGGAAATGATGCATCCGAATACGTCTGCTTCTACTGTCGCCGGAACGTTATACATACGGGGCCAGGTCAACCTGGAAGTGTTAAAACAAGCCGTTTATTTGGTTATTAAGCAGCACGATGCTTTCCGTATTCAAATCAAGTCGGAAGACAACCAGCCTATGCAATGGTTTAGGCCTGAAGAAGAGATTATTCCTGAAATTGAGTATATGGAATGGGACAATTCCGCTGAGGCTGAGGCTTGGCTAGAGCAATTTAACCTTGTTCCCACTAGCATTTTTGATGCTAAATTATATCATACCGTCATTTTTAACATTAACAACGAAGAACATTGGTTTAACCTCAAGATCAATCATATTATTGCAGACGGTGTCTCTTCTCACCTTATAGCTAACAAAATTATGCAAAACTACACCGCAATAGCAAGCAATCAAAGCCTGCCAGATGATGTGAAAAGCACATATATGGATTATATATTTGCAGAACAGCAGTATGAGAAGTCGGAAAGGTATGAGAAAGACCGTGCATTTTGGCTCGATAAATTCCGCACGATGCCAGAAATGATGGGAATAAAGCCGTATCCACCTTTCTCGATTGGAATAGAGGCACAGCGGAGTAGTTACATCTCTGTGGCGGGAGAGCGTTACGAACAACTGAGACAATTTACTGAACAGCACAATATCAGTTTGTTTACTTTATTTTTAGGTGCGTTATATGCTGTTCTTTACAAAACATCAGGAAACGAAGACATTGCTATCGGTACAGCTTATGCGAACCGAACATCAAAGCAGGATAAAGATGCGCTTGGTATGTTTGTCAGTACAGTAGCCACTCGATTGTCCATCGACCCCGATCAAGATTTGATCACATTTCTACATATGGTTTCGAAAGAGCAGAAATCCATACTTCGTCACCAAAAATACCCTTATAACAAACTTATCCTCGATCTCCGCGAACAGTACAACAACATCGACATTCAGGATTTATATCGGATTTCTATAGATTACTTGCCAATTCACTGGACAAGCTATGGCGATTTATCCGTCCGTCAGCGGAGCAGCTTCTGCGGTCATGAGGTAGACGACTTTGCCGTACATATTGAGGATATGTTGGATGATCAGCAATTAATGATCAGCATTGATTACCGCATTCAATTGTTTGAAGAGCAAGAAATGATCCGGATTATGGAGCAGATGTTAACGATTGTGAAGCAGGTTATGCACAATTCGCAGCAAACTGTACGCCAACTGTCCATGCTTACTGAGGAAGAATCCAAACTCATTTTGACGCAATTTAATGAGCCGACTGCTGAATATCCGCGGGACAAGACGGTACATCAACTGTTTGAGGAGCAAGTGGAACAAACGCCAGACGAAATTGCGGTCGTATATGGGGAGCAGCATTTGACTTATCGCGAGTTAAATGCACGTGCGAATAGCCTGGCGCGAACGTTGCGGGCTCAAGGCGTAACACCGCAGCAACTTGTCGGTATTATGGCAGACCGTTCCTTGGAGATGATCGTTGGCATACTTGCCATTCTGAAGGCTGGCGGAGCTTACGTACCGATCGATCCTGAATATCCAGAGGAACGCATTCGGTACATGCTGGACGATTCCAATGCCCGTGTGTTGGTCAGCCAAAGTCACCTCTACAGTCGTGTCACGTTTACGGGGACTTGGGTTTGGATTGACGAGGAAAGCGCCTACCTTGAAGATAGTAGCAATTTGGCGTCTGTAAACGATTCCGATCACTTGTCTTATGTCATTTATACATCGGGAACTACTGGTAAACCAAAAGGAGTAATGATTGAGCACAAGCAGTTAGTTGCCTTGGCGAACGCTTGGAAGCGGGAATACCGTTTAAACGATGCGGGATTCAGATTGCTGCAATGGGCTAGCTTTTCATTTGATGTTTTTACTGGTGATATGGTTCGCACCCTGTTGTTTGGCGGGCAGCTTGTGCTCTGCCCGAATGAAGCGAGAGCAAACCCTGCTGCACTTTGTGAATTAATTGGAACACATCACATCCAACTGTTTGAATCAACACCGGCATTAGTGATCCCGCTGATGGAACACGTATATGAGAACAAAGTGGACATCAGCAGTCTGAAATTGTTAATTATCGGTTCGGATCATTGTCCGACAAGCGAGTTTCGTAAGCTGAACGAGCGTTTTGGCTCACAAATGCGCATTCTAAACAGCTACGGTGTAACCGAAGCGTGCGTGGATGCTTGTTATTATGAACAAACTGCTGCGAACGCGTTAACCGTATTACCAATTGGTAAGCCGATGCCTGCCATCACCATGTATATTTTGGATGGCAATCAGTCTTTGCAACCGATAGGTCTTGCTGGAGAGCTTTATATTGGTGGAGCAGGAGTCGGGCGCGGCTATTTGAATCAACCGGATCTTACAAGCGAGAAATTTGTGAATGATCCGTTTAATCCAGGATCGTTGATGTACCGCACTGGCGATCTGGCCAGATGGCTGCCTGATGGCAACATTGAATATTTAGGCCGCATAGACTATCAGGTCAAAATTAGAGGCTACCGGATTGAAATTGGAGAAATTGAAACACAATTGCTTAAACAGGCGCAGATTCGTGAAGCGGTAGTTGTTGCACGTGAGGATCGTGAAGGTCCGAAGGAGTTGTGTGCTTATTATGTAACAGACCAAGAGTTGACTGTACATGAGTTGCGTGAAGCTCTGGCTGAAGATCTTCCCGCGTATATGATTCCTTCGTATTTTGTGCGCATGGATCGTTTGCCGCTTACTCCAAATGGAAAAGTGGATCGTAAAGGTTTGCCTGCACCAGAAGGAGAGGCCCAAACCGGATCGGAATACGTTGCGCCTCGTACTGAAGCTGAGCACACACTAGTTAATGTTTGGCAAACTGTGCTTGGTGCACAGCGCGTCAGCGTGTTGGATCATTTTTTTGCACTTGGAGGCGACTCCATTAAATCAATACAGGTCGCTTCGCGCTTGCAGCAAGCGGGCTATAAGCTTGAAATTCGCGACTTATTCAAATATCCGACGATTGCCCAATTAGCGCCACATATGCAGTTGATCATAAGAAGAGCGGAACAGGGTGAAGTAAGCGGGTCGGTGGAGCTGACGCCGATTTTGCGTTGGTATTTCGGACAAAATGCTGTAAATATGCACCATTATAATCAATCCGTCATGTTGTATCGGGAAAATGGATTCGACGAAGCTGCATTACGCAAGTCACTTCATAAGCTAGTCGAGCATCACGATGCACTTCGCATGGTGTTCCGACGTCAAGCAGAAGGGGGCTACACAGCCTGGAATCGCAGCCTCCAAGAAGGCGAATTGTTTAAGTTGGACGTAGTCGATTATACAAGCGATGCGAATCTGGAACAGATGCTTGCGGCAAAGGTTGATGAAATACAGAGCAGTATCAATTTGGAGACAGGGCCGTTGGTACTCGGGGCATTATTTCATTGCTTGGATGGGGATCATTTGTTGATTGTCATTCACCATGCAGTCGTTGATGGTGTATCCTGGCGTATATTGCTGGAGGATCTTACTGATGGATATGAACAAGCTTTGCAGGGCGAGGTCATTCGTCTGTCGGATAAGACGGATTCTTTCCTCACTTGGTCCAAGCAGCTAGTCAAGTACGCTGACACTACAGATTTACAACAGGAGCAACAATACTGGAGAAATATTACACAATTGGACGTCCTGCCACTACCAACAGATACGTTGGAGGCACACGCTTTGCAGCGCGACAGCGAGTCCGTCACCGTTGCATGGAGCAAGGAACATACGGAGCAGCTCCTGAAACACGTTCATCGTGCTTATAATACACAGATGAATGATGTGTTATTGGCAGCACTAGGCTTGGCACTTCACAGATGGAGTGGTCATGAGCGTGTTCTCGTTAATTTAGAGGGACATGGTCGTGAATCTATTTTGCCAAACGTAGACATTACTCGGACAGTTGGTTGGTTCACAAGCGAATATCCCGTCGTGCTTGACATGCAGCGCGACACAACCCTTGGCAGCTGGATCAAACAAATAAAAGAAAACCTCAGACATGTTCCGAACAATGGTATTGGGTATGGCATTTGCCGCTACATGACTCAAGATGCGGTACCGCAAGAGGAATGGATAACGGCACCAGAGATTAGCTTTAACTATTTGGGCCAATTTGACCAAGATTTTCAACAAAACGGGTTGACTATGTCAACGTATTCCACTGGTCGTGATATTAGCGGTGAGCAAGCTCGTCCGTACCTGCTAGACATTAACGGCATGATAGCCGATGGCGTGTTGAAGTTTGATATTAGCTACGGCTCTACGCAATATAACCGCGATACTATAAATCGGTTAGCCGCGCTGTTTGATGAGAGTCTACAGGAAGTAATTGCGCATTGTACTGCAAAAGAGGAGACAGAACTAACGCCAAGTGATATTACCTTACAGCATATTAGCTTACACGAGCTTGAGCGTATGATCGAGCAGACAACAGACATTGGAGTAGTTGAAGATATTTATTCCTTAACGCCAATGCAAAAAGGGATGTGGTTCCATACTGCTTTGAATGAGCAGGTGGGAGCATATTTTGAGTTGACACGCTTTACGCTGCAAGGCGAACTTAACATCGGTGCCTTTGCTGACAGCTGGAATGCACTTACAGCTCGACATAGCGTATTACGTACGAACTTCCAACTTGGTTCCGATGGCGAACCTTTACAAGTTGTTTTTCAAAAGAAGCAGATTGGATTTACGTATGAAGATTTGCGTGCGATGGGACCATTGGTACAAACAGAATATATCGACAACATGATTGGGAGAGAAAGAACACGCGGCTTTGATCTGGCATGTGGCGAATTGATGCGTGTGACGGTTCTACGAACTGCAGAACATACTTATCAGGTGCTCTGGAGTTCTCATCATATTTTGATGGATGGCTGGTGCTTGCCGCTTGTGGCCAAAGAAGTGTTTGACACTTACGCCGCATACGTGTGGAACAAGCAACCTGTACTGAACACAGCTCCATCGTACAATCAGTATATCCGGTGGTTGGAACAGCAAAATGAAGTTGCGGCAGCAGCCTATTGGAACGACTATTTAGCAGGCTACGATGAGCCAGTAGCATTACCACAAGCCAAAGCATATGGTCAAAAGGAGACATATAAAGCGGGACAAGTCGTATGCCAACTTGGTAAAGACTTGAGCACAGCCGTAAATCAAGCTGCAACGCAGCATCAAGTGACGTTAAATACGCTGCTGCAAGCAGCTTGGGGCGTTCTTTTACAGAAGTATAACCGTTCGACGGATGTTGTGTTTGGTGGAGTAGTATCGGGTCGGCCGGCTGAACTGACCGGAATAGAAGAAATGATCGGATTGTTTATTAATACGATTCCGGTTCGTGTAAACTGCGAGGCTAACACTCCATTTACAACTGTGATGACAAAACTGCAAGAGCAGGCGCTAGCATCTGCAAAGCATGATTATTTCCCGTTGTATGAGATTCAGGCTCAAAGTACGCTCAAACAAGATATGATCAACCATATCATGGTATTTGAAAACTACCCGATGGAGCAAATGGAGCAGTTCGAAAGTCTGGATGGTAAAGGGCTTAAATTGACGGATGTGATGGTTTCAGAGCAGACCAACTATGATCTCAACCTGATCATCGTACCAGGTGACAATATTGCAATTCGTCTTGATTATAATGAGCACGCATTTGACCGTGCTGCGATGGAGTTGCTAAAAGGACATTTCATACATGTGCTAGAGCAGATTTCAGCGAGCCCACATGTGACGGTCAGTGAATTGGAGCTTGTGACACCAAGTGAAAAAGCAGAGATAATTAACGTGTTTAACGACACTGCTATTGCTTATGATCGGGAAAAAACGATCCATCAGCTTTTTGAAGAACGAGTTGAACAGAGGCCTGCTGCTATTGCAGCGAAGTTTGGAGATAAGCAGATTTCTTATGCTGAACTGAACGCAGCGGCTAATCAAATGGCTCACCGTCTGAGGAGCTGTGGAGTAGTTACGGGATCGCTAGTAGGGATATGCACAGAACGCTCCATTGAGATGCTGATCGGATTGCTTGCGATCCTCAAAGCAGGCGGGGCGTACGTGCCAATCGATCCGGCTTACCCACAAGAGCGGATCAACACCATGATAGAGGATACGGCTATTAAAGTATTACTGACGCAGACGCATCTTAAAGCCAGCTTGCCAACACATATCGACGTACTACTACTCGACCAAGAAGTAGAAGCCGCGACTGAGTATTTAGCGCAGCTCCATTTAACGAGTGATGTAACGGGCGATGATCTGGCCTATATCGTTTATACGTCTGGTTCAACGGGGACACCAAAAGGCGTATGTGTCACACACCGAGGGGTAGTGCGACTTGTCAGCGCTACAACTTATGTAGATATTAACGAGACGGATGTATTTTTACAAGGTTCTACCATCTCGTTTGATGCGGCTACTTTCGAAATATGGGGGAGCCTGCTGAATGGTGCGACCCTTGCCATCCTACCGGCGGGTGATTTGTCTCTCGCGGATTGGACAGAAGCAATCCGGACACATGGCGTAACCATATTGTGGTTGACAGCAGGGTTGTTCCAAGTCATGGTAGAGCATCAGTTAGAGGGGCTGCAAGGAATTAAGCAGTTATTGGTAGGCGGTGACGTAGTCTCCTCGCAACATGCAAGAAAGGTACTGGAGCTATACAATGAAATACGACTAATTAACGGGTATGGGCCTACGGAAAATACGACCTTTACATGCTGTCACGATATTACACTTGCCGATGTAGAGCGTGCCTCCATTCCAATTGGACGTCCAATTGGCAGAACTCAAGTATATGTGCTTGATGAGGCAGGCAAGCTTTTGCCAGCAGGGGTAATTGGCGAACTGTACACAGGCGGAGATGGTTTGGCGCGTGGCTATTTAAACCGACCTGAATGGACCGCGGATAAATTCGTAGAAGTACCATTTTTGCAAGGGGAAAGATTGTACCGGACAGGAGATCTAGCAAGATGGCTTTCTGACGGCACGATTGAATATATGGGCCGCAGCGATGAACAAGTTAAGATTAGAGGCTTCCGCATCGAGTTGGGCGAAGTTCTGACCCATCTGCTGCAAGTAGAGGCCGTACGTGAAGCAATTGCGGTGGCGGTTGAGGATACAAGTGGGCAAAAAGTGCTGTGCGCTTACTTCACAGCAGACGACAAGCTGGCATCTGCCGAGCTGAAAGCCGCTTTATCTGAACATTTGCCGTCTTATATGGTGCCCTCGCATTTTGTGCAAATAGATGAAATGCCACTTACACCAAATGGAAAAGTAGATCGAAAAGCTTTGCCATTGCCAGAAGCGGGACTTGTTACAAGTGAGCAAATCCAGCCACGTTCGCCACTAGAAGCTAAGCTAGCTCAGATATGGCAGGATGTGCTTGGACTAGAACGTATAGGTATGACAGATTCGTTCTTTGAACTTGGCGGACATTCGTTGCGGGCAACTACACTAGTGAGCAAGCTGCATCAAGAGATGAAGGTGATGATGCCGCTGCGGGATGTATTCCGCTACGCAACGATTGAAGAAATGGCCCAATATATTAGTGCGCTGGAGCATCAGGATTACAATTCAATTCCTCAGACAGAAACGCAGGACTGGTATCCTGTATCCTCTGCGCAGAAGAGACTCTTTATTTTGCAGCAAATGGAGGGTGCAGAACAAAGCTACAACATGCCTGCTGTGCTGGCTATGGACGGGAAACTGGATCGTGAGCAGCTTGCAGCTGCATTTCGTAAACTTATTCAACGACACGACACACTCCGTACAGGCTTCGAGATGATCGATGGGGAACCTGTGCAAAAAATTTATGAGCACGTTGCGTTTGAGGTGGATTACTGGCAGGTTGAAGAGGCGCAAGCCGAACATATTATTCGCCAATTCATTCGTACGTTTGCCCTGGATACGCCGCCGCTGCTGCGTGTAGGTTTAATTGAACTGGCCCATGATCGACATCTTCTGCTGTTTGATATGCATCATATTATATCGGATGGCGCATCGATAGGTATTTTGCTTGATGAGTTTGTGGCCTTGTACAGCGGAAAAGAGCTTGCACCACTGCGTATTCAATATAAAGATTATGCGGTATGGCAGCAGTCTATCCCTGTCCGGTCGCAGTTGGACGGACAAAGAGCTTACTGGCAGGAAGTGCTAAGTGGTGAACTGCCTGTCCTGCAATTGTCTACAGATTTTACGCGTCCGACATTCCGCAGCTACGAAGGTGACACCTACGAGTTTACAATTGGTGTGGAGAAACGAGATCAATTAAAGCAGCTGGCAGCTGAAACAGGTACAACTTTATACATGATTCTGATGGCGCTGTATACAGTCATGCTGCACAAATATACGAGTCAAGAAGATATTATCGTAGGGATGCCGATTGCGGGAAGGACGCATAATGATGTGCAGCCACTTATAGGTATGTTTGTGAATACACTTGCGATCCGCAATTATCCGGCGGGCGAGAAGACGTTCAGGTCTTACTTAGCAGAAGTTCAGCAGACAACGTTACAGGCATATGAACATCAGGACTATCCGTTTGAAGAATTGGTCGATAACATTCAAGTAACACGTGATGTTAGTCGAAATCCGGTGTTTGATACTGTCTTTGTCCTGCAAAATACAGAGCAGGGCGAGTGGGCCATTGATGGACTGCGTGTGACGCCGCAGTTAACAAAGCATCCCGTCGCCAAGTTTGATCTTACGCTGCAAGTGGAGGAAGGCAAAGCTGGGCTGGCATGCAGCATGGAGTATGCGACTGCGTTGTACAAGCAAGATACGATTGAACGTATGTCCCAACATTTCAGTCAACTCGTAGATGCTGTCCTCTTACAGCCAACTGCTCGATTAGATCAGCTAAACATGGTAACAGCACAAGAAAGGATACAATTGCTCCAAAGCTTCAACGACACTGACGCGGAGTACCCACGGGACTATACGATTCATCGTTTGTTTGAAGAGCAGGTTGAGCGTACTCCAGATGCGATCGCGTTAGTAGCTCCAGATGCAACGTTAACCTACAGAGCTTTAAACGAACAGGCGAATCGCCTGGCATGGAAACTGCGCGCACAAGGTGTACAGGCAGACGCCTTGGTTGGAATTATGGCAGAGCGCACCTCAAGCATGTTGATCGGGCTTCTTGCTATCCTAAAAGCGGGAGGAGCTTATGTTCCTATTGATCTCGATTATCCGGAAGATCGTGTGAGCTACATGCTTGAAGACTCGGGTACAGCGATCCTGTTATTGCCTCGTCATTTAAGAGACAAAGTTACGTATAACGGTACGATCATTTATTTGGATGAAGAAACATCCACTGCGGACATTGCTAATCTTCCAAATGTCAACCAATCGTCTGATCTCGCTTATGTGATCTATACATCGGGAACGACGGGTAAGCCAAAAGGAACTTTGATTGAGCATAAAAATGTCGTGCGGCTGTTGTTTAACAGCAAAAATCTGTTTGACTTTGGCCCGTCTGATACGTGGACGTTGTTCCATTCCTTCTGCTTTGATTTCTCGGTCTGGGAAATGTATGGGGCTTTGTTATACGGAGGCAAACTGATCATCGTTCCGCAGCTTACGGCTAAAAATCCAGCAGCATTTATGGAATTGCTTGCTGAGCAGCAAGTTACGATACTAAATCAGACGCCAACCTATTTCTATCAATTGCTACGAGAAGTATTGGCAGATGGCAGTCCAGAGCTGCGGATTCGACAAGTTATTTTTGGCGGCGAAGCGTTAAGTCCACAGTTGCTGCATGATTGGAGACAGAAATATCCGCGTACGCAATTGATTAATATGTATGGCATTACGGAGACAACGGTCCATGTTACCTACAAAGAAATTACCGAACTGGAGATTGAACAGGCTAAAAGTAATATCGGCTTCCCGATTCCTACATTAAAGATCTATGTACTTGACGCAAGTCGTCAATGTGTGCCTATAGGTGTGGCTGGTGAAATGTATGTAGCAGGGGATGGATTGGCACGGGGATATTTGCATCGTCCAGAGCTGACAGCTGACAGATTTGTGGACCACCCGTGGGAACCAGGCGCGAAGATGTATAAGACGGGCGACTTGGCCAGATGGCTGCCAGATGGCAACATCGAGTATTTGGGACGAATCGACCATCAGGTGAAGATTCGTGGTTATCGGATCGAACTTGGGGAAGTGGAGGCGCAGTTGTCCAAGCTCGACGCTGTGCGCGAAACAATCGTAATTGCTAGAGAAGATGTTGGCGGCGACAAACAATTGTGTGCTTACTTTGTAGCGGATCGACTGCTCACGGTAGGCGAACTCAGAAGTGAACTGGCAGAAGAACTGCCTGCATATATGATTCCGGCCTATTTTGTTCAGTTGGAGCGCATGCCACTCACCTCAAATGGGAAGGTAGATCGTAAAGCGCTGCCTGCACCTGAGGGAAGCATTAACACGGGCTCGCAATATATCGCACCACGTTCGACGCTGGAGGCACAGCTTGCGGATATTTGGCAAGAGGTGCTTGGCTTGGCAACTGTCGGCGTAAACGATAATTTCTTTGAAGTGGGCGGCCATTCCCTACGTGCAACAACATTAATTAATAAAGTTCACGAGCGACTGCATGTTCATCTTCCGCTGCGCGAAGTATTCCGCCTTCCTACGATTGAGGCGCAGGCAGCAGCCATTGCGGAATTGAGTGAGGAAGCAACATCTTATGCTGCGATTCCAGTTACGGAAGTGAAACCTTATTATCCGGTTTCTTCTGCTCAAAAACGGTTGTATATTCTTCATCAACTTGAGGGAGCAGAGCAAGGCTATAATATGCCTGGTGTTATGCTGCTTGAAGGACCGCTTGATCGAGATCGCTTTGCTGCTGCCTTCCGCAAACTGATTGCACGTCATGATATTTTGCGTACCGGCTTTGAACTTGTACACGGTGAACCAAATCAGCGGGTCTATGATGAAGTTAAGTTTGAAGTGGACTACATGCAAGCTAACGAAGATCAAGTGCAGCAGCTATCCCGACAATTTATTCGTACGTTTGAACTGGAAAAGCCACCGTTGCTGCGACTCGGACTGATTGAACTTACAACAGAGCGCCATGTGCTGCTGTTTGATATGCACCACATTATTTCAGATGGCGTCTCCATGAGCATTGTGCTGCAAGAGTTCGCTTTACTGTACAAAGATGAGGCCGTTACACCACTCAAAATACAGTACAAGGATTATGCCGTCTGGCAGCAATCCCCTTCGCAGCAAGATCAGATGAAAGAGCAAGAAGCTTACTGGCTTCATGTATTCCGTGGCAATTTGCCTATTTTGGAATTACCGACAGACTATGCACGACAAAGTGTGCAAAAGTATGACGGACTGACGTATCCGTTCCGGATTAACCAAGATAGGAGTCAAGGGTTGCAGCAAATGGCCACGCAAACAGGAACTACCTTATATATGGTGCTGTTAGCTGCTTATACCATCTTGTTACACAAATACACGGGTCAAGAAGATATTGTGGTGGGGACTCCTATAGCAGGCAGAACACACGTGGATGTCCAGCCCCTTATCGGGATGTTCGTAAACACGTTAGCACTGCGTACGTACCCAGAGCGTCAGAAAACGTTCCTTTCCTATTTGAATGAGATCAGGGATATGACGTTAGGCGCTTACGAGCATCAAAATTATCCGTTTGAACAATTAGTAGAGAACTTGGATCTGACGCGGGATTTAAGTCGCAATCCATTGTTTGATACGATGTTTGCTTTGGACAATACGGATACGAGGGACTATTCGCTCGGCGAGCTGCGGATGAAACCATATCCGCAGGAATACACAGTATCCAAATTTGATCTTAGTTTGGACGTATCGTCAGACGAGCATGGCTTGGATTGCAGCATGGAGTATGCGACTGCTTTATTTAATGCAGACACGATTGAACGAATGGCGAAGCACTTCGATCAATTAATCGGAGCCATCCTTGCTAATCCTGAGTCGAAGCTGGATGAGCTCAGCATGCTGACGGCAGAAGAACAAGCAGCGGTCTTGTCGCTTTATGATACAGCCGCTACGTATCCATCAGGAGAGACCATTCATCACTTGTTTGAACAACAGGCAGCGCGTACGCCAGATCAGGTGGCTGTTGTATACGAGCAAGAGCAGCTCACGTATCGCGAGTTAAATGAACGTACGAATCGACTGGCGAGGCTGTTGCGTCATGAAGGGCTCTGTCCCGATCAGCTTGTTGGTATTATGGCGGATCGTTCGCTTGACATGATTGTGGGTACGTTAGCCGTGTTAAAGGCTGGCGGCGCGTATGTTCCAATCGATCCGGAATATCCTGAAGATCGTATTCGCTATATGCTCGAGGATGCGAATGCTCAAATCCTCCTAACCCAAAGCCATTTGAAGAACAAAGTATCGCATGCAGGCACTTGGATTATGATCGATCAGCCTGAATTTTATGACGATGACAGCTCTAATCTGGAGCTGGTAAATGTGGCAACGGATCTGTGTTATGTCATTTATACGTCCGGCACAACAGGGAATCCAAAAGGAGTCATGATCGAGCACAGACAGCTAGTTGCGATGTCGAGTGCATGGAAGAAGGAATATGACTTGCAGCAGCCAGGCATTCGATGGCTGCAATGGGCGAGCTACTCATTTGACGTATTTTCTGGTGATATGGCTCGTGCACTGCTACATGGTGGTGAGCTTGTCATTTGTCCTACAGAGGCACGCGCAAATCCGGCTCACATATGCGAGCTAATTGCCAAGCATCAGATTCAGATGTTTGAGTCAACGCCTGCGTTAGTTATTCCGCTAATGGAGCACGTATATGAGCGCCAGCAAGATGTTAGTAGTCTTAATCTGTTGATTATAGGCTCAGATATTTGCCCGCCGCAGGAATTCCAGACGCTGCTCGATCGGTTTGGGGCGCAGATGCGGATCGTCAACAGTTATGGGGTTACAGAAGCGTGTGTTGATGCTTGTTATTATGAGACTCCATCAACGGTCTCCTTACGAGCACTGCCAATAGGCAAGCCACTTCCTGCTGTGAGAATGTATATTCTGGATGCCAAGCAAGCTATTTTGCCACTTGGCCTCACGGGAGAATTGTACATCGGCGGAGCAAGTGTTGGACGTGGCTACTTGAACCGACCAGAGCTTACAGCTGAGAAGTTTGTGGAAGATCCATTCCGGCCAGGGGAGCGTATGTACAGAACTGGTGATTTGGCGAAATGGCTGCCAGACGGCAACGTGGAATTAATCGGTCGGATGGATCATCAAGTTAAAATTCGTGGATATCGTATTGAAATAGGTGAAGTGGAGACGCATCTTCTGCGTGTGGCAGAGGTGCGAGAAGCTGTCGTCGTTGCCCGAGATGATGAGAACGGCCGTAAAATGCTCTGCGCCTATTACACATCTGGTCAAGTGCTGTCGACGGGTGAGCTCAGGGACGCATTGGGACAAGAGCTTCCCGGCTATATGATTCCAGCACATTTTGTACAGCTTGATCGTATGCCGTTGACACCTAATGGCAAGATCGATCGCAAAGGTTTGCCGGCGCCAGAAGGCGGAGTATTTTCCGGTATGGAGTACGCCGCGCCTCGAACGGCTGCCGAGCAAGTATTGGCGAGCGTGTGGCAGACGGTATTAAATACGGAACGTGTCGGGATCATGGATCATTTCTTCGAACTTGGCGGTGACTCTATCAAGTCGATTCAAGTGTCCTCCCGATTGCATCAAGCGGGTTACAAGCTCGAAATACGAGATTTATTCAAATTCCCGACAATTGCACAATTAAGTCCTCATCTGCAATTGCTTGCCAGAATAGCTGATCAAGGTGAGGTTTCTGGGGAAGCAGAGCTGACTCCGATTCAACGCTGGTACTTTGAGTTGGAACTCGCTGACCCGCATCATTACAACCAATCGATCATGCTGTATCGTGCAGACGGATTTAATGAGGCTGCACTGCGCAAGTCACTTGTACAGCTCGTGGAGCATCATGATGCTTTACGTCTCGTATTCCGTAAGACGGAGCAAGGATACGTCGTATGGAATCGATCTGTCAGTGAAGGAGAGATGTACAGTTTCACTGTGGAGGATGTTACAGGTGAGGCTCATGTGGAACAAGCAATTGAAGCACGAGCAAATGAGATTCAAGCAAGTATGGATTTAGAGACAGGGCCGTTGGTGAAGGCAGCATTGTTCCGCTGCGTGCAAGGGCAGCATTTGTTCATTACGATTCACCATGCAGTTATTGACGGCGTATCATGGCGTATTCTGTTGGAAGATATTGCACAAGGCTATGAACAAGCATGCAAAGGTGAAGAGATTCGTTTGCCAGCCAAGACCGATTCCTATCTGGTCTGGTCCAAGCAGCTAGTCTCATATGCAGCAAGTGAGGCGTTTAACAAGGAACGTGTTCACTGGGAACAGCTTGTTCACACTGCTGCTGCCGCACTTCCACTTCCTAAAGACTTTGAAGCTGAACATCATTTACAGGAGGACAGTGAATCCGTGGTCGTAGAATGGAATTCACTGGAGACAGAGCAGCTATTAAAGCAGGTTCACCGGCCATACAATACGGATGTGAACGACATTTTACTGACGGCGTTGGGCTTGGCGCTTCGACAATGGAGCGGGCTGGAACGTGTGTTAGTTAATCTGGAAGGTCATGGGCGCGAACCGATCGTACCTGATATCGATGTTTCGAGAACTGTTGGCTGGTTTACGAGCGAGTATCCTGTACTGCTGGAACTGGAGTCAGATCGAAGTCTATCCTATCACATCCGAAAGGTGAAGGAAGATTTGCGTCAGATTCCGAATAAAGGGATCGGTTACGGCATTTGCCGATATTTAGCGGGACCTGATTCGAATCATAAAGCAGGCATAACATGGGGTGTTACTCCTGAAGTCAGCTTTAACTATTTGGGACAATTTGATCAGGATTTGCAAAACAATGGGTTCGAGCTTTCCTCTTATGCGAGTGGTCATCAAATAAGTGGAAAGCAGGCTCGTCCATACTCACTTGATATTAATGGTGCGATTACCAATGGTGTGCTTACTTTTGATCTGAGCTACAGCAAGCATGAATATCGCAAAGAGACGATTGAAAGGCTGGCCCGCTATTTACAAATGAGTTTGCAGCAAATCATTACCCATTGTTTGTCACAACCTCATGTGGAATTGACGCCTAGCGATGTTCTGCTGCAAGGGCTGAGCATGGCGGACATGGAGCAGATTCTCAATGATACAAAACAGATCGGCGAGATCGAAAATATGTACATGTTGACGCCAATGCAAAAAGGAATGTGGTTCCACAGTGTCATAGACGGCCAAGCAAGTGCTTATTTTGAGCAGACACGATTTACGCTTGAAGGTGAGCTAGACGTGGACGTGTTCAGCAATAGTTTACAAGCGCTGGCCGCTCGACATTCTGTCTTGCGTACAAACTTCTACAGTTGGCACGGAGAACCTATACAAGTGGTATATCGAGACAGAACGATTGAATTTACACACAAGGATATGCGCGCAATGCCATCAGCCGAGCAATTGCTTCATATGGAAGAGATGGTAGCTAGTGATAAGCAGCGTGGCTTTAATCTGGAGCAGGATGCACTTGTGCGTGTCACGCTAGTACAATTAAGCGCTACAAAATCTCATGTACTGTGGAGCTCCCATCACATTTTAATGGATGGCTGGTGCCTGCCGCAGTTGACAGAAGAATTGTTTGACACCTATTCGCGCTTCTTGAAACAGCAAGATCGTCCAGCAGCTAGCGCAGAAAGTAATCTGTCACCTTACAGTCACTATATTGAATGGTTGGCGCAGCAAAATGCAGAAACGGCAGCACAATATTGGGATAACTACTTGGCTGGCTATGATCAGCAGACAATTGTACCACGCGGCAGCACGACGGATCGCAGCGGAGTACCTTACGTATTGGCGCATGCCACTGCTAACTTGAGCGTCGAATTGAGCGCGCGTATGCAGCGTGTGGCGAAGCAGCATCAAGTTACTTTAAATACACTTGTACAAGCGGCATGGGGCGTCCTGTTACAAAAATACAATGGTACAGAAGATGTTGTGTTTGGAAGTGTTGTATCGGGCAGACCAGCAGAAATTGCTGGCATTGAATCGATGATTGGGTTGTTTATTAACACAATTCCAGTTCGTGTTTGCTGCGAAGCAGGTACAGTGTTTGCTGAGGTGATACGGCATTTGCAAGAGCAAGCGTTGGAGTCTGCTCGATATGACTATTACCCGCTGTATGAGATTCAAGCCAGAAGCACGCAAAAGCAGGATCTTATTAACCATATTATGGTGTTTGAAAATTATCCGGTTGATGAGCGAATGGAACAAGCAAACGATGATAAAGACAGCTTGTCAATTACAGACGTACAGGTTGCAGAGCAGACCAACTATGATTTCAATCTGATGATTGTCCCTGGTGAAACCCTGATTGTTCGGTTTGATTACAACAGTCAGGTTTATGAAGCCGCAAGTATGGAACGGTTGCAAAGCCATTTGCTGCATGTGCTTGAACAGGTCACAGCTAATCCACGCATTGCCGTAGGTGAACTAGAGTTGGCGACCGCTGAGGAGAAGGCGGAGCTGATGAACTCGTTTAACGATACGGCGGCTGATTACCCGCAGCATCAGACGATACATCGGATGTTTGAAGAACAGACAGCGCAAACTCCGGATGCCGTCGCGGTGATGTTCGAGGAAGCGTCGCTAACTTATCAAGCGCTGAATGAACAAGCGAATCGCCTAGCTCGGACGCTGCGGAAAATAGGCGTGGTGCCAGACCAAATCGTCGGCGTGATGGCG
>NZ_KE384308.1:196218-215414 GCF_000425125.1 Paenibacillus taiwanensis DSM 18679 | reverse complement strand
GCGAGCTGAGAGCAGCTCTCGCCGAGGAATTGCCAAGTTACATGATTCCGTCGTACTTTGTCCAGCTAGAGCAAATGCCGCTTGCACCAAATGGCAAGTTAGATCGCAAATTGCTGCCAGCTCCTGAAGGACTAATTAATATCGATACGGTGCATATTGCGCCTCGCACGCCACTAGAGGCAAGACTTGTCCGCATCTGGCAAGAAGTGCTTGGTGTTGAGCGTATCGGGGTGAAGGAAGACTTCTTCGAACTGGGCGGACATTCGTTGCGTGCGACGACGCTGGTCAGCAAGGTACACAAAGCGCTTCATGTTCAATTCCCGCTGCGAGACGTATTCCGGTTCTCTACGCTGGAGGCAATGGCAAAGGCTATTGAAGGACTCGAACAACAACAGTTCCATGCAATTCCAACAGCTAATAGCAAACCTTATTACCCGCTTTCTTCTGCGCAAAAACGAATTTATATTTTGCATCAGATGGCAGGGGCGCAGCAAAGCTATAACATGCCAGGTGCTGTAACTATTAGAGGGCATATTGATCGTACTCGCTTGGAGGCAGCATTCCGAGAACTGATTGCTCGACATGAGACGTTGCGTACTAGCTTTGAAACGGTGGCGGGTGAGGCTGTACAGCGGATTCATCCCCAAGTTGAATTTGCAGTGGAGTATATTCAAGCAGAAGGCAAAGAGCTTGAGCAGATCGCTTCACAATTCGTTCGCGACTTTGAGTTAGAGCAGCCTCCATTGCTGCGTGTTGGACTGGTCGAAATTGCTGCTGGGCATCATCTTTTGTTGTTTGACATGCATCATATTGTGTCTGATGGTGTTTCGATGGCGATATTGGTTGATGAGTTTACCCGACTTTACAGCGGCGAACAATTAGTGCCGCTCCGTATTCAGTACAAAGATTATGTTGAATGGTTGAAAATGGATGAGCAGCAAGAGCGGTTGAAGCACCAAGAGGCTTATTGGTTGAATACGCTGCATGGTGAGCTGCCGTTGTTGGAATTGCCTACTGAGTATGCAAGACCTGAACAGCGCAGCTATGAGGGCGATAAGCTCCAATTCTCCATCGATCGCGAGCAGAGCGACAAATTACAGCGTCTAGCTGGCAATGCAGGAGCCACGTTATATATGGTCATGCTTGCGGCCTATACAACTTTGCTGCATAAGTACTCGGGACAGGACGATCTGATTGTCGGCACGCCAATTGCGGGCAGAACACATTCGGATACGGAACCACTCATCGGGATGTTTGTGAACTCATTGGCGATTCGTAATTATCCGCATCCAGAAAAGAGCTTCAGTTCCTACTTGGAAGAAATAAAAGCTACAACGCTGCAGGCCTATGAGCATCAAGATTATCCATTCGAGGCGCTAGTGGAGAAGCTACAGGTGGTGCGCAACCCAAGCCGGAACCCATTGTTTGATACGATGTTTATTTTACAAAATACAGAAAACAACAGTGTCAGTCTGGGTGATCTGTCGGTGGAGCCGTACAACCAGAACCATTCGATCGCAAAATTTGATCTGACGTTGGAAATTAGTATGGAAGACGGCCTTATGAGTGGCCATTTCGAATACTGCACCAAACTGTTCTCAACCAATATGATCGATAATTTTGCAGAAGACTTTTTGAATATATTATCCCAAATCTGTGAACAGCCAGATATTCAACTCGGGCAGATTCAATTAAGCGGAGTGAATGGGCAAGAAGAAGTGCTGGAAGCCGAAATTGACTTTGCATTCTAAACAGAAGATCGACTTCCCCATAGGATAAGAAATGGATAGGGAACGATGACAAAGTAGTATAACATTGTTTATTCCGGGGTGCATCATGTCGATGCTGGCCTGCTTGCACCCTGGGAAAACAAGCACGTGTACAGTTTTGCCCGATTAGAGAGGGGAGAAGATCAGAATGGCATTTGATAAGGAAATCGTTTTTTGGCAGGCAAAGCTCGATGCTGAAGATACTCCTACGACATTACCCTATAATAAGCCTCCAAGCAGCGAAGCAACCTCGTTTTATTCTATTTCAAGCACATTGTCAGCCCATACTTCCGAGCGCATTGTTCAAATGGCACGGAGCTCTAAGATGGCCATTTACATGATCTTACTGGCAGGCGTTCAAAGTTTGCTGTACAAATATACGAATGAAGAAACTATCGTTGTTGGCATGCCGATCGTGCCGAAAGAAGGTGACACACGACGCCCGATTAACCACGTGGTCATTCTTAAAGATAAAGTAGATGCTGAGACCACATTTAAATCGTTACTTTCCGCACTCAAGTCAACGCTTCCTGACGCTATCCGTCATCAGCAGATCCCGTTTCGATTGATGACAGAACAGTTGCAATTACAAGCCGTAAACGCATTACCTGTAGTAAATACGATGGTCGCTTTAAAAGAGATACATACGATAAGCTTCACACAGCATGTCGTAGCCGACTTGTTGTTCCAATTCGAACTTGAAAACGAGCAAATTCTTCTAAATGTAGTCTACAACCAAAATGTCTATACCTCAGACTTTATTACCCAGATTATTAACCACTTACAACATGTGTTCTCCACCGTTTTGTCCGATCCAGAACAGAAATTGAGTGCTTTACAATTACTTTCGGAACTCGAAACAACGAAGCTACTAATTGACTTTAATGATACGTTGAAGGCGAATACGCGCGAATATACAGTTCATCAATTATTTGAGGAACAGGCGGAGCGTACACCGAATGGGATCGCTATTGTATATGATCAGCAACAAATGACTTATCAGGAGTTAAACGAGCGGGCGAACCAATTAGCTCGAACATTAAGGGCTGTAGGTGTAAAGCCCGATCAATTAGTTGGCATTATGGTGGAACGTTCGTTGGAAATGATGGTTAGCATATTGGCCGTAATGAAGGCGGGTGGTGCCTACGTACCAATCGATCCTGAGTATCCTCAAGACCGCATTCACTATATGCTGCACGATTCAGGCGCGCAAGTGCTGATGCTACAGCGTCATTTGCGAGATCGCGTCTCTTACAACGGCTGTATCGTAGATGTGAACGATGAAGCTAACTACGATGAAGAGCGTACCAATTTAGCAAGCGCAGCGGAGCCGGTACATTTGGCATATGTCATATATACGTCGGGGACGACTGGTAATCCAAAAGGGGTCATGATCGAGCATCAAAACGTAGTTAATGCGTTGCTGTGGAGAAAGCAATTTTATGCATTTGGTTCTTCTGATCGAGTGCTGCAATTGTTCTCGTTTTCCTTTGACGGCTTTGTGATGAGTACGTTTGTATCTTTAGTTTCTGGTTCGAGTGTACATATGCTGCGGGAAGAACAATCAAAGGACCCGCTTGCTTTGAGTGAAATGATAACGAGCTCGGGTATTACCCACTTTATTTGTGTGCCGAACTTATACAGTGCACTGCTTAATATTGTTAATGCACAATCTGCCTCAACATTACGCAAGGTGACATTAGCTGGCGAGAGCGTCAGCGCATCACTTGTGGCCCGAAGCCAGCAATTAGTACCACACGTACAATTGTTTAATGAATACGGTCCGACTGAGAATAGCGTGGTCACAACATGCTCCCAAAAGCTGAAGCACAATCAGCCCATTACGATTGGCAGCCCTATTTCAAATACACAAGTTATGATCGTAAATGCGGTAGGCCAACTTCAGCCGTTACACGTTCCAGGTGAATTGTGCATCGCAGGACAAGGGTTGGCTAGAGGCTACTTGAACCGCCCAGAGCTTACAGCTGAAAAATTTGTCGAGAACCCTTTTGCAGACGTGTTTGGCGATCGAATGTATCGAACTGGTGATTCGGCGCGCTGGCTGCCCGATGGAACAATCGAATATTTAGGACGTATCGATCATCAAGTCAAAATTCGCGGCTTCCGGATCGAATTGGGCGAAATTGAAGCAAGCTTGCTGAAAATAGACGATGTAAGTGAAGCTATCGTAATTGCTCGACCAGATGACAAGGGCCAGCAGACGTTGTGCGCCTATTTTACAGCTGGTCGTAGCCTGATGGTAAACGAGCTGCGAGCTGCATTAGCTGTCGGATTGCCTGACTACATGATTCCTTCCCACTTTGTTCAACTGGATCAGCTGCCGCTCACACCGAATGGTAAGCTGGACCGCAAGTCTCTCCCAGATCCGCTTGATAATATTGCAACGGGTACGGAGTACGCTGCTCCACGAACAGAACTGGAAGAGAAGCTTGTGCAAATATGGCAGGAAACGCTTGGTGTAGCTCGAATAGGCGTAAAAGATAATTTCTTTGAACTTGGCGGTCATTCTCTTCGGGGTGCTGATCTCGCAAGCAAATTGCACAAAGAGTTAGGTGTCAGTGTGCCATTGCGTGAACTGTTTAACGCTCCAACGGTTGCGGAGCTTGCACAGTGGATAGGCGGCATGGAGCAGCAGGAGTACAATGCAATTACACCAGTAGAAGAGCGACAATTTTATCCGGTGTCTTCATCCCAGAAGCGACTGTATATTTTGCAGCAACTAGAAGGTGCGGAGCAGAGTTATAACATGCCAGGCGTTATGCTGCTTGAAGGGGCACTTGACCTTGAACAATTTGAGTCGGCATTTTGTAAGTTAATCGCACGCCACGAGACGCTGCGTACTGGATTCGAACTGGTAAACGGTGAGCCCATGCAGCGTGTGCATCGTGAAGTAGAGTTTGCAGTGGAGTATATGAAAAGTAGTGAGGCAGAGGCTGATCAGACGGTTCGTGATTTTGTACGTGCTTTTCATTTGCACACACCACCGCTGCTGCGAGTCGGTCTGGTTCATTTAGAAGAGAACCGCCACATTCTCCTTTATGATATGCATCATATTATTTCAGATGGTGTGTCGATGGGAATCGTAGTGGAAGAATTTGCTCAATTATATGGGGGTGAAGTGCTTCCTGAACTGCGTATCCAGTACAAAGATTACGCCGTATGGCAGCAATCAGCACCGCAGCAAGAGCGGATGATGCGGCAAGAAGCTTACTGGCTTCAGTCGTTCAGTGGCGAACTTCCAGTGCTGGAAATGCCGACGGATTATATGCGGCCTGCCATCCAGAGCTATGAAGGCGATACTTTAGAATTCACCATAAATAGGGAGATCGGCACGGCGTTGCAGCGTCTTGCTACGGATAGTGGAACTACATTATATATGGTGCTGCTTGCCGCCTATACCGTATTACTTCAAAAATATACAGGTCAGGAAGACATTATTGTAGGAACTCCGAATGCAGGCAGAACGCACAGTGATTTGCAGCCGCTAATCGGGATGTTTGTTAGTACGCTTGCGATTCGTAATTATCCATCTAAAGAAAAGACGTTCCTGTCTTACCTTGATGAAGTTACACAACAAGCGCTGCTGGCATTTGAGCATCAAGAATACCCATTTGAGGAACTTGTAAACAAGCTTCAGGTGCCACGCGACATGAGTCGTAATCCACTTTTTGATACGATGTTTTCCTTGCAGAATGCAGCTGGTGGTAAGGATTTTGTATTGCAGGGATTGCAATTAAAGCCTTATCCAAGCGAACACAACATATCGAAATTCGACCTAAGCCTCGACGTTGTTGAAGGGGCTGATGGGTTCACGTGCAGCATGGAATACGCAACTGCTTTGTACAAGCGCGACACGATCGTTAGAATGACAAATCATTTTGTTCAATTGCTTGCTGCTATCGTAAACGAGCCAGCTGCCCCAATCGCAGCACTTGGCATGTTAACCATCGAGGAACAAGCACAGATTCGCTTTATTTTCAATGAGGAGTCACCAGACATCCCACAAGGAAAAGTGGTGCACCAGCTATTTGAAGAGCAGGTAGAACGTACGCCAGATCATATCGCTGTCATACACGAAGATGGGCAACTCACGTATCGTGAGCTTAATGAACGGTCGAATCGACTAGCCAGAACGCTGCGAGGAAACGGTGTAGAGCCTGAACAATTGGTAGGTATTTTGGCGGATCGCTCATTAGAAATGATTGTAGGCATTATCGCGATATTAAAAGCAGGTGGCGCGTATGTGCCGATTGACCCGAAATATCCAGAAGATCGTATTCGTTACATGCTGGAAGATTCAAATGCGCGTGTACTGGTGACGCAGCGTCATCTCCAGGAGCGCGTTATGTTTGACGGAGTATGGGTCATACTGGACGACGACTCATCTTATGATATAGACGCTTCTAATTTGGAATCCTCTAATACACCTGAGCACTTAGCCTACATCATTTATACATCAGGAACGACCGGCAAGCCTAAAGGCGTCATGATCGAGCATAAACAATTGACGGTGTTAGCGCGTGCGTGGGAACGTGAGTATCGACTGCGCGATGCCAATATTCGTTGGATGCAGTGGGCGAGCTTCTCCTTTGACGTGTTCTCGGGTGACCTGATTCGCGCCCTGTTGCACGGTGGAGAACTCATTCTTTGCCCAGAGCAGGCTCGTGCCAATCCGGCAGAAATCTATCAATTAATTAATAAACATGGTATTCATATGTTTGATTCAACACCGTCACTTGTCATTCCGTTAATGGAATACGTGTACGAAAACAAGTTGGATATTAGCAGTCTGAAGCTAGTAGCTGTCGGTTCAGATTACTGCCCTACAGAAGAGTTTCAGAAGCTGATCGATCGGTTTGGTTCACAAATGAGAATCATCAACAGCTACGGCATAACGGAAACTTGTATTGATGCTTCTTACTATGAGCCGAAGACAAAGGAAATACCACGTACGCTGCCTATCGGTAAACCTATGCCTGGTGTGACGATGTATATTTTAAACGACCATCATTCGCTTCAACCAATTGGCATTATCGGTGAATTATACATTGGAGGTCCATGTGTAGGACGCGGGTATTGGAATCAGCCTGGACTGACAGCAGAGAAGTTTGTGGCGAATCCTTTCCTTGCAGGAGAACGCATTTATAAGACGGGGGACCTCGCCAGATGGATGCCGGATGGGAATGTGGAATACTTAGGACGTATCGACCATCAAGTTAAAATTCGCGGCTATCGGATCGAAATCGGCGAAGTGGAATCCAAGCTGCTCAAGCTGGACATCGTTCGTGAAGCTGTAGTTGTAGCTCGTGAAGATCGAAATGGTCAAAAAGCATTGTGCGCTTATTTCGTGTCGGACAAACAATTAACGGTTAGTGAGCTTCATAATGCTTTGGCAGATGAGCTGCCAACTTATATGATTCCGTCCTATTTTGTGCAGCTTGAGCGTTTGCCGCTTACACCAAATGGAAAAGTTGACCGCAAGTCTTTACCTACACCAGAAGGAAACGCTCATACAGGTACGGATTATGTTGCGCCTCGTACAGCTGTGGAAGCAGCGCTCGCAACGGTATGGCAAACGGTACTAGGTACAGATCGTATCGGCGTGCTGGATCATTTCTTCGAATTGGGTGGGGACTCCATTAAGTCGATTCAAGTGTCATCCCGTTTGCACCAGGTCGGTTACAAGCTAGAAATTCGTGATTTGTTTAAATATCCGACAATTACCCAGCTAGCTCCACATATTCAAGCAGTAGGCAAAGTCGCCGATCAAGGCGAGGTGTCAGGCGAGGTTCCATTAACACCGATTCTCAGTTGGTTTATTGAACAACAAATGGAAGACCCGCACCACTACAATCAATCGATCATGCTGCATCGCAGGGATGGCTTCAACGAAGCGGCTCTCCGCACTACATTAGAAGCGCTCGTTACGCACCACGATGCATTACGGATCGTATTTCGTCACTCTGATCAAGGCGAGTATACCGCATGGAACCGGAAGGTAGGCGAC
Organism: Paenibacillus taiwanensis DSM 18679; assembly: GCF_000425125.1. Classification (GTDB taxonomy): domain Bacteria; phylum Bacillota; class Bacilli; order Paenibacillales; family Paenibacillaceae; genus Paenibacillus_B; species Paenibacillus_B taiwanensis. Next base: position 207,617 of record NZ_KE384308.1, on the reverse strand, counting down.
GGTGAGCTTTATAGATTGGATGTACGGGATTTCACAGGCCATCCATCCAGCAAACAAGCAATCGAGGCTTTAGCCAATGAAATACAAGGCGGTATCGAGTTGTATGGAGGTCCTTTGGTAAGGGCTGGGTTAATGCATGCGGACGACGGCGATCATCTGTTAATCGTAATGCATCATGGTGTCGTTGACGGTGTTTCTTGGCGTATTTTGCTGGAGGATATTGCTTCGGGCTATGAGCAGGCATTAAAAGGTGAGGCAGTTCGTTTCCCTTCCAAAACCGACAGCTATCGGGTGTGGGCTGAACAGCTAGCTGCGCATGCACTAAATCCGAAAATGGAACGGGAGTACGCCTACTGGGAGCAAGTAGAACAGTCGAAGACCGCTTTGCTTCCTAAAGATTATGAGGCTGAACAATCGTACCAACAAGATAGCGCCTCCGTTATTGTGGAGTGGAGTGCTGAGGAAACCGAGCAGCTACTGAAGCATGTTCATCGTGCGTATAACACAGACATGAATGACATTTTACTGACGGCGCTCGGAATGGCAGTCCAAAAATGGTGCCTTCATAGTCAAGTGCTCGTTACATTGGAAGGTCACGGACGGGAGTCCATCCTACCAGACGTAGATATTTCCCGCACAGTGGGTTGGTTCACAAGTGAATATCCTGTGCTGCTTGAAGCAGAGCCAGATAAGGGACTGTCCTACCAGATTAAAAAGACAAAGGAAAATTTGCGCCGCATTCCGAATAAAGGGATCGGGTATGGCATTTATCGGTATTTGTCTGGTCAACGTATGGCTGATCATGCTTCTATGTCCAAGCCGGAAATTAGCTTTAATTATTTAGGACAGTTTGATCAAGACTTGGCACACAACGATATGGAAGTATCACCATATTCTAGTGGTTCCGAAATGAGCGCTCGCCAATTACGAGGTTATACACTAGATATTAACGGCATGATTTCAGGCGGTGCACTCGTGCTCGATTTAAGCTACAGCAGCAAACAGTATCGTCATGACACGATCGAACAGTTGGCAAGTTTGCTGCGCCAGAGCTTGCAGCATATTATTGCGCACTGTACAGCAAAGGAACGAGCGGAATTAACACCGAGTGACGTGTTGTTTGACGGACTTCATATTGAAGATTTGGAGCAAATTGTCGTCCAGACAAGCTCTATTGGAGAAGTTGAGGACATCTACACGTTAACGCCGATGCAAAAAGGGATGTGGTTCCATACGGCTATGGACCGCCAGGCAGGTGCTTATTTCGAGCAAACACGATTTAACGTTCAAGGTGAGCTTGACGTGCAGTTGTTTGCAAATAGCCTCGACTCGCTTGCGAAGCAGCATGCGGTGCTGCGTACGAATTTTTATAGTGGCTGGAACGGAGAGCTGCTCCAAATTGTTTACCGCGACAAGCAGCCTGGGTTTACTTATGAAGACCTGCGCGACATGTCAGAGCAAGAACGAAAGCTGCACGTTGAGGTGTTGGCACAAGCAGACAAAGAACGCGGCTTTGATCTGGAACGAGATGCGCTCATGCGAGTGTTGGTCATTCGTACAAGCGACAATTGCAGCCATGTGATCTGGAGCTCGCATCATATTCTTATGGATGGCTGGTGCTTGCCTCAGTTGACGCAAGAATGGTTGGAAACCTATGCAGCTGCCGTACAGCAGCGTGAAATGAAGCGGACTGCGGCGCCGGCATATAGCCAATATATCGAATGGTTGGGCCGTCAAGACAATGATGCAGCTTCTAAATACTGGTCCGATTATTTAGCGGGCTATGACCAGCAGACGCTGCTCCCGCAAGGAAAATTACAAGGTCGCAGCGACGGGTATATGGCGGAGCACATTGTGTTTGAACTGGGCGAATCACTAAGCTCAAATATGAGTCGTGTGGCCAAAAAACATCAAGTAACGTTAAACACGTTGCTGCAAGCTGCATGGGGGATCATTTTACAAAAATATAATGGTACCGATGATGTCGTCTTCGGTGGTGTCGTTTCAGGTAGACCGGCTGAAGTTGCTGGCATTGAATCAATGATTGGACTGTTTATAAATACGATACCGATTCGTGTCACATGTGACGTGGAAACGGACTTTGCTGGATTGATGGCGCGGATGCAGGAGCAGGCGCTGGAGTCTGGGCGCTACGATTATTATCCTTTGTATGAAATTCAAGGAAAAAGCACACAAAAGCAAGATTTGATTAACCATATTCTCGTATTTGAAAACTACCCGATGGAAGAGCAAATGGAACAGGCTGGTGATGAGCGGGGCCAACTGGTCATTACGGATGTACAAGTCGCAGAACAAACCAATTATGATTTTAATTTGGTTGCAATGCCTGGCGATGATATTATGTTCCGAATTGAATTTAATGCGAATGTGTACGATCGAAATAGTATGGCAAGACTGCGAGACCACCTCGTACATGTGCTTGAGCAAGTGACGGCTAATCCGCGAATTACGGTAGGCGAGCTGGAACTGGCGACCGTTGCGGAAAAGGCGGAGCTGATGAACTCGTTTAACGATACGGCGGCCGATTATCCGCAGCATCAGACGATTCATCGAATGTTTGAAGAACAGACAGCTCAAACTCCAGATGCCGTCGCGGTGATGTTCGAGGAAACGTCGTTAACTTATCAAGCGCTGAATGAACAAGCGAATCGCCTAGCTCGGACGCTGCGGAAAATAGGCGTGGTGCCAGACCAAATCGTCGGCGTGATGGCGGATCGTTCCTTGGAAATGATGGTTGGCATTATGGCGGTGCTAAAAGCAGGTGGAGCGTACGTACCAATCGCACCGGATTATCCGGAAGAACGCATTCGTTATATGCTGGAGGATTCGAAAGCACAGGTGCTGCTTATTCAGGGCAGCTTGGGAGAAGGCGTTGACTTTGCCGGACGTGTCGTACAGTTGGATGACCATCAAATGTACGATGCAGATGGCACAAATTTGGAAGCAGTCAACCAGCCGCATGATGCGGCATACGTCATCTACACGTCAGGGACGACGGGACGTCCGAAAGGCGTGATGGTGGAGCATACTTCCGTCATCAACCGCTTGCTCTGGATGCAGAAGCGGTATGAGATCGGTGCGGAAGATACGATTATGCAGAAGACGGCGATTACGTTTGACGTTTCCGTTTGGGAGTTGTTCTGGTGGGCTTTTGTAGGCTCGAAAGTATGCCTGCTGCCAGTAGGCGGCGAGAAAAATCCGGCGGTCATTCTCGAGACGATTGAACGAGCGCGTATTACGACGATGCACTTTGTGCCGTCGATGCTGCACGCCTTCCTTGAGCACGTAGAGCAGTTGACGCCGGCCGAGCGTGAGCGCAGCTTGCGGCCGCTGCGACAAGTGTTTACGAGCGGCGAAGCGCTGCTCGCCTCGCAAGTCGAGCGCTTCCAGCGCTTTATTGCACCGGTGAACGGGGCTAGGCTGATCAACCTGTACGGACCAACGGAAGCGACCGTTGATGTGACGTACTTTGATTGCGAAGCAGGCCAGCCGTACGTGAGTGTTCCGATCGGCAAGCCGATCGACAATACGCGAATCTATATTGTAAGTGCGCAAAATCAGCTACAGCCGATTGGTGTGGCGGGTGAACTGTGCATCGCAGGCGTAGGACTGGCACGCGGCTATTGGATGCGGCCAGAGCTGACAGCAGACAAATTTGTGACGCTGCCAGCAGTGCCAGGTGAACGCATGTACCGTACAGGTGACCTTGCACGTTGGCTCTCTGACGGCAACATTGAATACTTGGGTCGGATTGACCACCAAGTAAAAATACGCGGATACCGTATTGAGTTGGGCGAGATTGAGACGCAGCTGCTACGAGTCGAGGCGGTACGTGAGACGGTCGTGGTGGCAAGGGAGGACGAGAGCGGACAAAAATCGCTCTGTGCTTATTACGTCGCAGAAGGTGAGCTGACGGTAGGCGAGCTGAGAGCAGCTCTCGCCGAGGAATTGCCAAGTTACATGATTCCGTCGTACTTTGTCCAACTAGAGCAAATGCCGCTTGCACCAAACGGCAAGTTAGATCGCAAGTTGCTGCCAGCTCCTGAAGGAAGCTTGCAAACAGGTGCGGAGTATGTTGCGCCGCGTGTTGATGTCGAGAAGACGCTTGCCACTGTATGGCAAGCTGTGTTGGGTATTGAGCGAGTCGGTGTGCTGGATCATTTCTTTGAACTCGGCGGCGATTCCATCAAGTCCATTCAAGTGGCATCCAGGCTACAGCAGGCGGGCTTTAAGCTGGAAATTCGGGACTTGTTCAAATACCCGACAATTGCGCAGCTACAAGCACATTTACAGCCAATCAGTCGCTTGGCGCATCAAGGTGAAGTAACAGGCGCCGTTCCTTTAACACCGATTCAACATTGGTTTGTGGAGCAGAAGTTCGCTGATTCACACCATTTTAACCAGTCCATCATGTTGTTCCGCAAAGAAGGCTTTAACGTGACAGCGCTGCTGGCAACACTGAATAAGCTGCTGGCGCATCATGACGCTTTACGTATCATCGTGCGGAAGACAGCTCAAGGCGAATATACGATTTGGAACCGCGCAATTACAGATGGCAATCTGTATAGCCTGGAAGAGATTGATGTTACACAGTTAGCCGATCCTGGTGCAGCGATTGAGTCAAAAGCGAATCAAATTCAAAGTGGAATTGATTTGGAGACGGGTCCGCTAGTAAAAGCAGGTTTGTTCCACGGGGTGGATGGAGATCATTTCTTGCTTGTCATCCATCATTTGGTCATCGACGGCGTGTCGTGGCGGATCTTGCTAGAAGATATCGCTGCTGGCTATGAGCAAGCAGTGAAAGGTGAAGCGGTCACTTTACCTGCCAAAACAGATAGCTTCCAGCTTTGGGCGGAGCAGCTTGCTGCTTATGCAAACCGTGATGCGATAAACAAAGAACGTGGCTTTTGGGAGCGAATTGTAAAAACTGACGTTGTATCTTTATCTAAAGACTTCGCGATCGAACAGACATTCCAAAGAGACACCGAATCTATCAGCGTGGAGTGGAGCCAAGAAGATACGGAGCTATTGCTGAAGCAGGTTCATCGTGCTTATAACACGGACATGAATGATGTCCTGCTGACAGCACTTGGCATGGCTGTCCAGCAGTGGCGTGGACTTGATCGGGTGCTAGTTGCGTTAGAAGGTCATGGACGTGAGTCCATTTTGGAAGATGTGGATATAACACGAACAGTAGGTTGGTTTACGAGCGAATACCCGCTTCTTTTAGAAACAGAGGCAGGGAAATCGTTATCCTATCAACTTAAAAAGGTAAAAGAAGATTTGCGCCGGATTCCGAACAAAGGTATCGGGTATGGCATCTGCCGTTACTTATCTACGTGTGATGAGCCGCTATGGGCGGCTGCTCAAACCCCTGATATTCGATTTAACTATCTGGGGCAATTCGATCAGGATTTGCAAAGCAACGAGTTGATGATATCACCGTATTCGAGTGGGTCGGATATTAGTGATGAACAAGCACGCAAGTACGCATTGGATATTAACGGCATCATCACAAATGGCGTCTTATCGCTTGATTTGAGCTACAGCGGTAAACAATTCCGCAATGAGACGATGTTACAGTTGGCGGCTTGCCTGAAATCATGCTTGCAAGACATTATTAACCACTGCGCAGCACAGGAACGCCCTGAATTAACGCCTAGTGATGTCCTCCTGCAAGGACTAAGCGTGGATGCGTTAGAGCAGCTGACGGAACGGATGCAGCATACGGGTCACATTGAAAATATATACACACTCACGCCGATGCAGAAGGGAATGTGGTTCCACAGCGCCATGAACAGTCAGACGGGCGCGTATCATGAGCAGACCCGCTTTACGCTCGAAGGTGAGCTAGATGTGGACTTATTTGCTAAAAGTTTGCAAACTTTGGCGCAGAACCATGCTGTACTTCGTACAAATTTTACGAGCGGACCGCTTGGTGAACCGGTGCAAATCGTGTTTAAGGACAAGACACTTGGCTTCACCTTTGAAGACATACGAGCGTTAAGTGAAGAAGCACAAGCAGCGTACATGCGGGATGTGGCTGCCAAAGATCAGGCACGTGGATTTGATCTGGAGCGTGATGCTTTACTACGTGTAACCGTTATACAAACGGATGAATGTAAATACCAAGTGCTCTGGAGCTCCCATCACATTTTGATGGATGGTTGGTGTTTGCCGCAGCTTACACAAGAGCTGTTTGATACCTATGATTCGTTCGTGCAGCAGCAACAACCAGCTCCGTCAACTGCTCCTGCATACAGTCAATATATTGAATGGCTTGAAAGGCGGGACGGAGAAGCGGCTTCTGCGTATTGGTCCACCTACTTGGAAGACTACGATCAGCAGACCGCACTTCCGCAAGAAACAACCTCAATTCGAAGCGCGGCTTACGTAGCAGAACAACTGAGCTGTGAACTGAACGCATCCTTAAGCAAAGCGATCACACGGGCAGCGAAGCAGCATCAAGTAACGCTGAATACGTTGCTGCAAGCGGCATGGGGTGTCATTTTACAAAAATACAATGGCACTAACGATGTAGTCTTCGGCAGCGTCGTGTCCGGCAGACCTGCGGAAATAGCAGGTATTGAGTCGATGATTGGGTTGTTTATCAATACGATACCGGTCCGTGTAAGATGCGCTGCTGATGCGAGTTTTGCCGCACTAATGGGACAATTGCAGGAGCAAGCGCTTGAATCCGGTAAATTCGACTATTACCCGTTGTATGAGATTCAAGCACGTACAGTGCAAAAGCAAGATCTCGTTAGACAAATTATCGTATTTGAAAATTATCCTATGGATGAGCAATTGGAACAGGCAGGTGGCGACGAGCGTGGAATGCTGGCTATTACACATGTTGAGGTGGAAGAGCAGACCAATTATGACTTCAATCTGATTGTCATTCCAGGCGAAGAGCTTTCCTTCCGCTTTGATTACAATGCCAATGTGTTCAGGCAGGCAGATATGGAGCGGCTAATGGGACACCTGATGCATACACTGGAGCAGATTGCGACCAATCCGCACATATTAATTGCTGATCTTGAATTAACGACAGATTCCGAGAAGCTAGAGATTATAGACACCTTTAACGCTACAATCACAGATTATCCACGTCATACTGCGCTGCATCGATTGTTTGAGGAACAAGTACAACAAGTACCCGATGCGGTTGCTGTCTCGTTTAATAACTGTGATTGGACCTACCGTGAATTAAACGAACGCGCCAATCGCCTTGCTCGCACGTTGAAGTCGCAAGGGGTAACGACAGACCAATTGGTTGGCCTTATGGTCGAGCGCTCCATCCATATGATTGTCGGTATACTCGCCATATTAAAGGCCGGTGGTGCTTATGTACCTATCGATCCGGAATATCCGGAAGAACGGATTCGCTACATGATCGAAGATTCCGGTGCTCAGCTTATGCTGACGCAGCAGCAGCTTGCAGGTAGAGTGCCTGACATACAGCAAATTATCTTGTTGGATGATGAACAAGCGTATGAATTCGACGGATCGAATCTGGAAGATAGCAGCGATGCGACAGACTTGGCCTATGTGATCTACACGTCGGGTACAACAGGTAAGCCTAAAGGAAATTTAACGACTCATCGCAACATCGTACGGGTAGTAAAAGGTGCAAAATATATACGTATTACGGATCAGGATCATGTTCTGCAATTATCCAGCTACGCATTTGATGGTTCAACGTTTGACATCTTTGGTGCGCTGCTAAACGGAGCAAGACTTGTTATTATCCCGCAAGAAATACTGCTTGAGGTTCGAAAGCTGGCTGATTTGATTGAGCGTGAACGGATCTCGGTTATGTTTATTACAACTGCATTCTTTAATGTACTAGTAGATGTTAATACTGCGTGCTTGCGTCACATCCGCGCTATTTTGTTCGGTGGGGAGCGTGTATCCGTCAACCACGTTCGCAAAGCGCTCGGTCATCTTGGGCCTGGAACGATCAAGCATGTGTACGGCCCAACGGAGAGTACGGTCTTTGCAACATGTTATGACGTCCATGAAATACCAGAGCAGGCGGTTACGGTTCCGATTGGTGGCCCGATCAGCAATACAGCTATATATATCGTAGATGGCAAGAACAAGCTGTTGCCAGTTGGCGTAGCGGGGGAATTGTGTGTGGCGGGTGATGGTTTGGCCCGTGGGTATTTGAACCGTCCTGATTTGACGGCGGAAAAGTTCGTCGAAAATCCGTTTGCCGCGGGTGAAAGGATGTATCGAACCGGAGATCTGGCAAAATGGCTGCCAGACGGTTCAATTGAATACGTAGGACGTATCGATCAGCAAGTAAAAATTCGCGGCTATCGGATAGAATTGGGTGAGATTGAAGCCCACCTGCTTGATGTTCCAGCTGTACAAGAAGCAATCGTTATTGCAAGAGAGACTGACAACGGTGAGAAGCAGCTTTGCGCTTATTATGTAGCGGAGCAACCGATATCGGCTGGTGAGCTGAAGGCTATTCTGGGGCAGGAACTGCCTGCTTATATGCTCCCATCTCATTTCATTCCATTGGAACGCCTGCCACTGACACCTAACGGTAAGGTGGACCGTAAATGGCTGCCAGCACCAGAAGAGCATATAAACACCGGAACAGAACATGTGGCACCACGCACGCCGCAGGAGGAACAGCTTGCTCGGATCTGGCAAGAGGTACTTGGAATACCGATCGTTAGTATGACCGACAATTTCTTTGAGCTTGGCGGGCACTCCTTGCGGGCTACTATTTTAGTGAATCGGCTGCATCAAGAGCTTCAGCTTGAGATGCCACTGCGTGAAGTGTTCCAATACCCAACGCTTGAAGCGATGGCACAGCGCCTGACCCAAGCAGGGAAGCACGCGTACACAAGCATTCCGGTTGCACAGACTAGCGAGTATTATCCTGTTTCATCCGCACAGAAACGGCTCTATATTTTACATCAGCTGGATGGAGCTGAACTGAGCTATAACATGCCTAACATCTTGCTGCTTGAAGGAGCTTTAGATCGCAGTCGCTTTGAAGCTGCTTTCCAAGCACTCATCTCAAGGCACGAAACGCTGCGGACGGGCTTCGAATTAGTTAATGGTGAGCCTGTACAGCGAATTGCTGAAAAAGTGGATTTTGCAGTCGAATATATGGAGGCAAGTGAACAAGAGGCCGATCAGCTTACGCGGTCATTTGTACGCTCGTTCCAACTGGAGCAGCCACCGCTGCTGCGTGTGGGGCTCATCAAGTTGTCCGAGCATCGCTATCTGTTGATGTTTGACATGCACCATATTATTTCCGACGGAACTTCGATGGGAATTCTAGTGAATGAATTTGTTCGTTTGTATGGAGAAGAGGAACTGCCGTCACTGCAAATCCAATATAAAGATTACGCGGTGTGGCAGCAATCGGCCGTGCAGGAAGCTCAAATGAAACAGCAGGAAGCTTATTGGCTGCATGCCCTTGCAGGCGAAATCCCTGTACTTGAGCTGCCAACCGATCATATTCGTCCAGTGACCCAAAGCTTCCGCGGAGATTTGCTACAGTTCGTACTTGACCAAGAGCAGAGCGAGGGCTTACGGCAGTTGGCCACAAACAGTGGGGCGACCATGTACATGGTGTTGCTGGCGGCATATACTGCTCTGCTGCATAAATACTCGGCTCAAGAGGATATTATCGTCGGCACACCGATTGCAGGGCGAAATCATGCAGACCTCCAGCCGCTGATGGGCATGTTTGTTAATACGTTGGCCATTCGCAGCTATCCGGCTGGCCATAAATCATTTATGACCTATTTGGAAGAAGTGAAAGAATCAACATTAGGCGCCTTTGAAAATCAAAATTATCCGTTCGAGGAACTCGTCGATAAAGTTCAAGTAGTACGAGATATGAGCCGCAATCCTGTGTTTGACACGATGTTTATTTTACAAAATGCGGAACTAGGTGATATGAACATTCATGGACTGAAGCTGCAGGCGGTTCAAAACGAGCATACGGTTTCGAAATTTGATCTGACGTTCCAAGCAGAAGAAGCAGACGCGGAAATCATATGCAGCATTGAGTATTCAACGGAACTGTTTGAGCGTGCAACAATTGCACGAATGATCGGGCACTTTAAGACTTTCATTGCTGCTGTGCTGGATAACCCGCAAGCACACATCGCTTCGCTTCCGATCGTAACCGATGCAGAGAAGCAGCAATTGCAAGAGGTCTTTAACAACACCGCAATGGCTTACCCGCGTGACAACACGGTGCACGAGTTGTTTGCAGCACAGGTGGAGCGCACGCCTGACGCGCCAGCGGTTGTGTTTGGCAGTGAGCAGCTAACCTATGTGCAGTTGGAGCAAAAAGCGAACCAACTTGCTCAAACGCTGCAAGCGCATGGTGTTGCGGCCGAGCAGCCTGTTGGCATTATGGTGGAGCGCTCGCTTGAGATGGTCGTTGCTGTATTGGCTGTACTGAAAGCAGGAGGCACCTTTGTCCCGATTGATCCAGAGTATCCGGAAACGCGTATCCGCTACATGCTGGCAGACAGCGGGGCCAAGCTGGTGCTGACACAAGCGTCGCTGTTTGAGCTTATTCCGGATGAAGTTGACAAGCTTGATGTGCATGCTGCGGCAAGCTACACGGGAACAGGTGCGGCCGTGCCTAACGTTAATGAGGCGACCCACTTGCTCTACATTATTTACACGTCTGGTACGACTGGCAATCCGAAAGGGGTCATGCTGGAGCATCGCAACATGGTCAATTTGCTGTACTATCAGCAGCACGAAACGACGATTCCGATGCCGTCGCGCATTTTGCAGTACGCGTCGAACAGCTTTGATGTGAGCTATCAAGAAATGTTTTCCGCGCTGTTGTTCGGTGGCTGCTTGTACATGGTAGACAACGAAGTACGCAAAGAGCCGTTGCAGTTGTTCCGTGAAATCGAGCACAACCACATTAACGTGCTGTATTTGCCAGTGGCGTTTGTGAAGTTCATTTTTGCAGAGCCGGAGTGGGCAGAAGCTTTCCCGCGCTGCGTCGAGCATATCATTACTGCTGGTGAACAATTAGTTGTCACCCCGCAAGTACAAGCATGCTTGCAACAGCTCGGCATTAGCTTGCACAACCATTACGGTCCGTCAGAGACACATGTGGTAACAACACATACGATGCAGCCAACTGACATCGCGGTCGGTTTACCGCCGATCGGCAAACCAGTCGCAAATACCCAAATTTACATCGTAAATGACAACTTTGAGCAGCAGCCAATCGGGGTTGCAGGTGCACTGTACGTATCTGGCGATTGCGTCGGTCGTGGTTATTGGGGCCGCCCGGATTTAACGGACGAGAAGTTCCTAGCGCATCCGTTAGCAGCAGGCGGACGGTTGTACAACACGGGAGATGTAGCCCG
>NZ_KE384308.1:54837-196208 GCF_000425125.1 Paenibacillus taiwanensis DSM 18679 | reverse complement strand
TGGTGCTGACACAAGCGTCGCTGTTTGAGCTTATTCCGGATGAAGTTGACAAGCTTGATGTGCATGCTGCGGCAAGCTACACGGGAACAGGTGCGGCCGTGCCTAACGTTAATGAGGCGACCGACTTGCTCTACATTATTTACACGTCTGGTACGACTGGCAATCCGAAAGGGGTTATGCTGGAGCATCGCAACATGGTCAATTTGCTGTACTATCAGCAGCAAGAAACGACGATTCCGATGCCGTCGCGCATTTTGCAATACGCGTCGAACAGCTTTGATGTGAGCTATCAAGAAATGTTTTCCGCGCTGTTGTTCGGTGGCTGCTTGTACATGGTAGACAACGAAGTACGCAAAGAGCCGTTGCAGTTGTTCCGTGAAATCGAGCACAACCACATTAACGTGCTGTATTTGCCAGTGGCGTTTGTGAAGTTCATTTTTGCAGAGCCGGAGTGGGCAGAAGCTTTCCCGCGCTGCGTCGAGCATATCATTACTGCTGGTGAACAATTAGTTGTCACCCCGCAAGTTCAAGCATGCTTGCAAAAGCTCGGCATTAGCTTGCACAACCATTACGGTCCGTCAGAGACACATGTGGTAACAACACATACGATGCAGCCAACAGCCATCGCGGTCGGTTTACCACCGATCGGCAAACCAGTCGCAAATACCCAGATTTACATCGTAAATGACAACTTTGAGCAGCAGCCAATCGGGGTTGCAGGTGCACTGTACGTATCTGGCGATTGCGTCGGTCGCGGTTATTGGGGCCGCCCGGATTTAACGGACGAGAAGTTCCTTGCGCATCCGTTAGCAGCAGGCGGACGGTTGTACAACACGGGAGATGTAGCCCGTTGGCTAGCTGATGGCAGCATTGAATATATCGGCCGCAGCGACCATCAGGTAAAGATTCGTGGTTTCCGTATCGAGCTTGGCGAGGTGGAGTCCCAACTGTTAAGTGTGGGCTCAGTGCAAGAAGCGACAGTGCTTGCATTGGAAGACGAGGCAGGACAAAAGCAGCTCTGCGCGTATTTTACAGCCGAAGGAACGTTAACGGCAGGTGAGCTGCGGACAGCGTTGTCGCAGGAGCTGCCTGGCTACATGATCCCATCGTACTTTGTCCAACTGGAGCGGCTGCCATTAACGCCTAACGGCAAAATTGATCGCCGTGCGCTGCCAGCACCAGAGGGCGGTGTGCAGACCGGAGCACAATATGTGGCGCCGCGTACTGGGGTTGAGATGCAGCTTGCCCGTATTTGGCAGGACGTGCTCGGCTTGACTCGTGTAGGCGTAAAAGACAACTTCTTTGAACTAGGCGGTCATTCGTTAAGAGCGACTACTTTGGTGAGCCGACTGTATAAAGAGATGAATGTGAACTTCCCGCTGCGCGGCGTGTTCCAGCATCCGACAGTTGAGGAAATGGCACAAGCGGTGGCAGGCATGGAGCTGCAGCAATATGCAGCTATTCCGCTAGCACCAGAGCAAGCGTACTATCCGCTGTCATCCGCACAAAAACGTTTGTACATTTTGAGCCAACTGGAAGGGGCGGAGCTAAGCTACAATATGCCAGGTGTACTGCTGCTTGAAGGGCCTCTGAACCGCGATCGCTTCCAGACAGCATTTCTGAAATTGATTGCACGGCACGAGACGCTGCGAACGGGCTTCGAAATGGTTAACGGTGAGCCTATGCAGCGCATACATCGAAATACGGAGTTTACTATTGAGTACAAGCAGGTTGCGGAACAAGATGCTGCCGAGACGGTCATCGGCTTCATCCGTGAATTTGAGCTCAGTCAACCACCACTGTTACGTGTTGGCTTGATTGAGCTGACAGCTGAGCGCCACATTCTTATGTTTGACATGCACCATATTATTTCTGATGGAGCGTCAATGAGTAATTTAGTGGATGAGTTTACGAGCTTGTACGCGAATGAAGAACGGACGCCGCTGCGTGTGCAGTATAAAGATTATGCGGTGTGGCAGCAGTCAGACCTGCATCGCCAAGCACAACAGCAGCAGGAAAGCTACTGGCTCAACATGTTGGCAGGCGACTTGCCTGTTGTAGAGCTGCCAACAGACTATGACAGACCTTCAGTTCGCAGCTTCGAGGGTGATCAAGTCGAGTTTGAGATTGATGCGGTTATGACACAGCGCTTGAATCAATTGGCAGCTAATCATGGCAGCACGTTATACATGGTGTTGTTGTCTGCTTACTCGATCTTGCTGTCCAAGTACAGCGGGCATGAAGATATTATTGTCGGTACGCCAGTGGCTGGCCGTAACCATGCTGATTTGGAGCCTTTAATCGGCATGTTCATTAACACGCTTGCCATTCGCAATTATCCAAACCGGGATAAGCCGTTCCAAACATTCCTTGCGGAAGTTAAGGAAACGACTTTGGGAGCGTTTGAGCACCAAGACTATCCGTTTGAAGAGCTGGTTGAACGACTCCACTTGCAGTGGGAGCCTAACCGTAATCCAATTTTTGATACGATGTTTGTCCTGCAAAATACGGAGGAGCGCGGGGGATACATTGATCAATTAACGATTTCACCATATCCGATTGATAATGGAGTAGAAGCCAAATTTGATCTGACGTTGTCTGTGTCCGAAGAAAATGATGTCATCAAAGGCAGCTTCCTGTACGCGAACAAACTATTTAAAGCGGCGGGTATTCACCGCATGGTACGTGATTATGTGGCAGTCCTGACCCAAATATGTGACAACCCACAAGTTCAGATCAAGGATTTAAACTGTGGCGAGCAGGACGCAGGCAAAACAAGCGCGGTCGAAACGATACAATTTGCATTTTAACCTAACTTGGACTTATTGAACTACTCATTTAACGGGGGTGTCTGCTCTCAACAGAGGCACACACTCCCGCTTTATTCATCAGATAGGATAGGAGAGGTTCATAAATGAAGTCGGTGTTCGATAAGGAAGAAGCTTATTGGAAAGCAAAGTTTAATTCAGAGGACAGCATGAGCATTTTGCCGTACAGCAGCACAACAAGCCAATCGACAAGCTCAGAACAGAAATCAGACTTGTCTGTCATTACGCATCCACTCCCGTCCGAGCTGTCGGATCGAATCTTCTCCCTTGCAAATGGGTCTGATATGGCTGTTTACATGATCCTGTTTGCGGGTATAGCTTGCCTTATTCATAAATATACCCATCGAGAACACGTTCTTCTTGGCATGCCTGCTGTAGGATCATCACTAGATGAGACATCGACCTCCGATGAGATTCTTATTATTAAGACGGATGTGAGCAGTGATAGTCATTTCCGATCCTTGTTAGGACAGATCAAGTTCGCGATCGGGGAAGCGTTAGATCATCAACATATTCCTTTTCGCAAAATGGTTCAGCAGCTAAGTATGCAGTATGACAACAGAGGCTTGCCAGTTATTAATACAATAGTCACCTATTCTTCTGTACATACCGACGCTGTAAAGCTAGATGCAACTGTAGAAGTATTGTTCCACTTCCAGCGTGATCAGAACGGTCTCCACCTGCATATCAGCTACAACAACTCCCGGTATGATGCTAATTATTTAAGTACATTAACTGAACATTATGACCGTCTCCTTCGAACTGTCCTTTTCCAAACAGAGCTTGAAATTGGTAAAGTGGAGCTTTTATCCGAGGCAGAGCAGCATCAGCTCCTTTATCAATTTAACGACGTCTGGACGGATTATCCGCGTCAGGCTACTTTGCACGGATTGTTTGAGGAGCATGTGCAACAGCAGCCAGAGGCGATTGCGGTTTCGTTTGAACAGAAACGATTAACCTATCGAGAACTGAATGCCCGTGCCAATCAATTGGCAAGGACGCTTCGTGCGAATGGAGTAGGTTGTGACAAGCTAGTTGGTCTGATGGCAGAACGCTCTCTTGATATGATAGTGGGGATGTTGGCCGTCCTGAAAGCAGGAGGGGCATATGTTGCCATTGATCCGGAGTATCCAGAAGAACGGATTCGCTACATGCTCGAAGATGCAGGGGCACACGTAAAGCTGGTACAGCGTCATTTGCAAAATCGCGTACCCGACATGACAGGTGAAGGCTGCCTTCTGCTGCTGGATGATGAGCAATCGTATAACGCTGACGGCTCCAATCTTGCACCATTGAGTGCTGCGGAAAGTCTCGCTTGCGTTATTTACACGTCAGGTACGACAGGGAAGCCGAAAGGGAATTTAACGTCGCATCGTAATCTGGTACGGATTACACGGAATACCAACTACATTGAAATTACGGAACAGGATAAGGTGCTTCAACTGTCCAGTTACTCGTTTGATGGGTCGGCATTTGACATTTTTGGTGCTTTGACAAATGGTGCCCATTTGGTTTTGGTCCCGAAGGAGACGCTGCTTGACGCAACTAAGCTGGCAGCACTTATTACTGGTGAGCGTATTTCAGTAATGCTTATAACAACGGCCTATTTTAATGTGCTTGTGGACGTTAATACCGCTTGCTTAAATGATGTGCGCGTCATTTTATTTGGTGGTGAACGGGTATCTGTCGCCCATGTACGCAAAGCGCTACAACAGATTGGACCAGGTAAACTGAAGCACGCCTACGGCCCTTCTGAAAGTACAGTCTATGCCACTTGGTACGATGTAAATGAAGTGCCAGAAGACGCCGTCAACGTTCCGATAGGACGTCCTCTTAGCAATACAACGCTTTATATCGTGGATGAGCGGAACGCTTTGCAGCCTATTGGTGTGGCTGGCGAATTATGTGTTGGGGGAGAAGGGCTCGTCCGTGGTTACTTGAATCGCCCTGATCTGACAGCAGAGAAATTTGTTCAAAATCCATTTATATCTGGTGAACGGATGTACCGGACTGGAGACTTGGCAAGATGGCTGCCTGATGGAAATGTCGAATACGTAGGCAGAATCGATGACCAAGTTAAAATTCGTGGATTTCGAATTGAGGTTGGTGAGGTAGAGGCTCAACTGCTGAAAGTGGAATCGATACTAAAGGCAACCGTTATTGTTCGCGGCAGTGACAGTAGTGAGAAGCAATTATGTGCCTATTACGTAGCGGATCGTCCACTCCCCCCAAGTGAATTAAAACGTTTGCTTGCGCAAGATTTGCCGAGCTATATGATCCCAGCTTATTTGATTCCGCTTGAGCGGATGCCGCTTACAACCAATGGTAAAGTAGACCGCAAAGCACTGCCATCGCCAGAAGATTACGTGCAGGCGGAGACGGAATACGTTGCGCCGCGAACTGCTCATGAAAGACTGCTTGCGCGTATTTGGCAAGACGTGCTTGGCTTGACAAAAGTAGGCGTGAAGGACAATTTTTTCGAGCTCGGCGGACACTCGCTGCGGGCGACTACATTGGTCAGCAAGCTGCATAAGGAAGAAAATATTAGCTTATCGCTGCGTGACGTATTCCGTTACCCTACCTTGGAGGCACTTGCAGCGTTTATCGCTAATCTCGAGCAGGAGGCACATGTCTCGATTCCTGTAATTGAAGACAGTGACTATTATCCACTGTCTTCTGTGCAGAAGCGGCTCTTTATTTTGCATCAGCTGGAAGGGGCTGAACAGAGCTACAATATGCCCGGTGCGATGCTGGTTGAAGGAGCGCTTGACAAGGAGCGGCTAGCAACTGCATTCCGCACATTGATTGCGCGTCATGAGACGCTGCGTACCGGCTTTGAAATGGTAAACGGCGAGCCTGTTCAGCGAGTCTACACGGAGGTTCCGTTCGCAATAGAAGTGATGCAATCCGATGATGAAAATTGTACAGCACGTATGCAGCAGTTTATACGCAGCTTTGATCTGGAGCACCCCCCACTATTGCGAGTAGGTTTGATTGAGCTGGCGCCAGAGCGTCATATTCTTTTGTTTGACATGCACCATATCGTTTCAGACGGTACGTCGATAGGTATTATGATCGCGGAGTTTGTTGCCTTATACAGCGAGCAAGAACTTAATCCCCTTCAAATTCAGTATAAGGATTATGCAGCATGGCAGCAGTCCTCTGCACAGCAGGAGCGATTGCAGCAGCAGGAAGCTTACTGGATGCAGACACTGCACGGAACATTGCCCGTGCTTGAAATGCCGACAGATTACGCAAGACCTGCTGTAAAGCGCCATGAAGGTGCCATATTCGAATTTGAAATTGATGCAGAGCGAAGCGCTGGTTTACGCAAGCTTGCGGCTGATAGCAGGACAACGCTGTATATGGTGCTGTTAGCGGCTTATACGATCGTGCTGCATAAGTATTCGGGACAAGAGGACATTATCGTCGGGACGCCAATAGCAGGCAGAACACACAGCGATTTGCAGCCGCTGATCGGGATGTTTGTTAACACACTTGCGATTCGCAATTACCCTACAGGCACGAAGACGGTTTTGTCCTATTTGGAGGATGTCAAAGAAACGGCATTAGGTGCATTTGAGCATCAGGACTATCCGTTTGAGGATTTAGTAGAAAATGTACACATTACAAGAGATCTGAGCCGTCATCCGGTATTTGATACGATGTTTGCGCTCGAGAATACGGAGAAGCGTGAATTTGATCTGGATGGGCTGCTGGTAAAGCCCTTTGCCAATGAATACAGAACGGCCAAATTCGACCTGAATTTGACCGTGACCGAAGACGAGGACGGTCTCGGATGCAGTATGGAGTATGCTACTGCCTTGTATAAGGAAGAAACCATTGAGCGAATGTCTAAGCACTTCCTGCAATTAATTGCAGGCATGATCAATAACCCCCAAGCACTTATCGCTTCGCTTCCGATCGTAACCGATGGAGAGAAGCAGCAATTGCAAGAGGTCTTTAACAACACCGCAATGGCTTACCCGCGTGACAACACGGTGCACGAGTTGTTTGCAGCACAGGTGGAGCGCACGCCTGACGCGCCAGCGGTTGTGTTTGGCAGCGAGCAGCTAACCTATGTGCAGCTGGAGCAAAAGGCGAACCAGTTGGCTCAAACGCTGCAAGCGCGTGGTGTTGCGGCCGAGCAGCCTGTTGGCATTATGGTGGAGCGCTCGCTTGAGATGGTCGTTGCCGTATTGGCTGTACTGAAAGCAGGAGGCACCTTTGTCCCGATCGATCCAGAGTATCCGGAAACGCGTATCCGCTACATGCTGGCAGACAGCGGGGCCAAGCTGGTGCTGACACGTTTTCGTATAACCGGAGCACAATATGTGGCGCCGCGTACTACGGTTGAGATGCAGCTTGCCCGTATTTGGCAGGACGTACTCGGCGTGACTCGTGTAGGCGTAAAAGACAACTTCTTTGAACTAGGTGGTCATTCGTTAAGAGCGACTACTTTGGTGAGCCGACTGTATAAAGAGATGAATGTGAACTTCCCGCTGCGCGTCGTGTTCCAGCATCCGACAGTTGAGGAAATGGCACAAGCGGTGGCAGGCATGGAGCTGCAGCAATATGCAGCTATTCCGCTGGCACCAGAGCAAGCGTACTATCCGCTGTCGTCGGCACAAAAACGTTTGTACATTTTGAGCCAACTGGATGGGGCAGAGCTAAGCTACAATATGCCAGGAATACTGCTGCTTGAAGGGCCGCTGAACCGCGATCGCTTCCAGACGGCATTCCAGCAATTGATATCACGGCATGAGACACTGCGAACAAGTTTTGAGATGTACGCGGGTGAACCTGTTCAATCCATTCAGAGTGACGTTGCATTCCGTATGGAATACATTGTGGCGTCGGAAAATCAGCTTGAGTCTTTCATACAGTCATTTGTGCGAGCTTTCGATCTGAGTCAGGCACCTTTGCTGCGAGTGGGCCTGGTACAGCTTGAAGATGAGCGTCATGTTTTGATGTTTGACATGCATCACATTATTTCGGATGGCGTGACGATGGGCAACTTGGTCCATGAATTTGCCCAACTGTACGCAGGTGAGCAACTGCCAGAGCTGCGTATTCAGTACAAAGATTATGCTGCATGGCAGCAATCCGCAGCCTATAGCAGCAGACTAGCACGCCAAGAGAGCTATTGGCTGGAGCGGTTAGCTGGCGAATTGCCTGTATTGGAGCTTCCTACTGATTATGTTCGCCCGCCAGTCCAGCAATTTAGCGGTGATGTCGCCTTATTAACACTTAGTAAGGAGCAGCATGAGCAGCTAGGCAAGCTGGCAGCTGATCATGGGGCCACGTTATATATGGTCCTGCTCACTGCTTACACAGCGCTGCTTCATAAATATACAGGGCAAGAAGACATTATTGTCGGATCTCCAATTGCTGGCCGTAATCATCCTGATTTGGAGCCGCTGCTAGGTATGTTTGTAAATACACTGGCGATTCGTAATTATCCAACCCGTGAGAAAACATTCCTTGACTTATTGGCAGAAGTGAAGGACTCCACCCTAGAAGCCTTTGAGCATCAGGACTATCCATTCGAAAACATAGTGGAAAAAGTGCAGACTGCTCGTGATATGAGCCGTAATCCGCTATTTGATACGATGTTTAGCTTGGAAAATACTGAACGTGGAACTATTGAGTTCGATGGGCTGCAAATTCAGCCTTATCCGCATCAGCATACAATCGCCAAGTTTGACTTAACTTTTCATGCCGAAGAGAGCACAGAAGGAATATTGTGCGGGCTAAGTTATGCAACGTCTATGTATACGCGAGAAACGGCGGAACGTATGTGTCTTCATTTTCAACAACTGATTATAGCCATCCTACAAAAGCCGGAACTGAAGCTGTCTGAGCTTCAACTGACGACTGCTGAAGAGAAGGAACGGGTGCTCCACACATTTAACCAAACAACTACAGATTACCCACGTAGCAAAACGATTCAGCATTTGTTTGAAGAACAGGTGCTTTGTACTCCAGAGGCAGTAGCTGTTTCGTTCGGGGAAGAAACGCTATCGTACAGCGAGCTAAACGAGCGTGCTAATCGCTTAGCCAGAACATTAAGGGCTAAAGGTGTCAGCGTGGGCAGCATGGTAGGGCTAATGACAGAACGTTCGCCAGAAATGATTGTCGCTATTATGGCGATTTTGAAGGCTGGCGGAGCCTACGTTCCAATTGATCCTGAATATCCAGAAGACCGCATCCGTTACATGATGGAGGATTCTGGCATACGTATGATGGTCGTTCAGCGCCAATTAGAAGCGAACATCCCACTGAGCTGCGATATCATTACGCTTGAAGATGAGGCTTCTTACCATGTTGACGGCTCTAATCCGGAGCAGCACAATGGTGCCTCTGACTTAGCCTATGTCATTTACACTTCTGGAACAACAGGTATGCCGAAGGGGAATCTGACCACACATCGTAATATTGTAAGAGTTGTACAGCATACGAATTACATCAACATTCAAGCCGAAGATGTTGTGCTTCAACTGTCCAGCTATGCGTTTGATGGATCTACATTTGACATATTTGGTGCGCTGCTGAACGGGGCCAAGCTGGTTCTAATATCTCGAAATACGTTGCTGGATGTAGGATTGCTGGCTGATTTAATTGATAGCGAGCAAATTACAGTCATGTTTATTACGACAGCTTATTTTAATGTACTTGTTGATATGAAACCACAATGTTTGCGTCACATTCGTGCCATCCTCTTCGGAGGTGAGCGTGTATCGGTCAGCCATGCACGCAAAGCTTTGCAGCATCTTGGTCCGGGCAAAATTAAGCATGTATATGGCCCAACAGAAGCGACTGTATTTGCAACTAGTTATGATATTAACGAAATAGCAGACGGTGCGGTAACGATTCCGATCGGTCGCCCGATTAGCAATACAAGCATTTATATTTTGGATCAACATAACAACCCTCAACCAATTGGAGTAACGGGAGAGTTGTGTATTGCAGGAGACGGAGTAGCTAAAGGTTACTTGAACCGTGCAGATTTGACGGCTGCAAAGTTTGTAGATCATCCGTTTGTTCCGGGAGAACGGATGTACCGTTCAGGCGACTTGGCAAGATGGTTGCCGGACGGCACGATTGAATATGTAGGACGCATTGACGACCAAGTGAAAATTCGTGGTTATCGGATCGAACTAGGTGAGATCGAGGCTCATTTACTGCAGCAACAATTTGTCCAAGAGGCAATAGTGACGGTACAGGAAACGAGTCTTGGGGAGAAGCGATTGGCTGCGTATTACGTAGCTGAACGGCCTACTACTGGAGGCGAGCTGAGAATCACATTGGCCCACGAGCTGCCTAGTTACATGATTCCGTCGTACTTTGTACAGTTAGATAAGATGCCTTTGTCACCAAATGGAAAGGTCAATCGAAAAGCACTTCCTGCTCCTGAAGAGCACGTGCAAACAGGTGCGGAATTTGTGGCGCCACGTACGCCACAAGAAGTGCAGTTGGCACATATTTGGCAAGAAGCGCTAGGACTTGAACTGATTAGTGTCAAAGATAACTTTTTCGAACTGGGCGGACATTCTTTAAGCCTGATGCAATTAGTAGAGCGCATATTCAACGTAACAGGCGTCCAAATTCCGCTGCACAGCGTATTCCAGCGGCCAACCATTGAAGAAATGGCTATGGAACTGCTCAAGTCCGAATTTGCAGGGCAGATTAGCAGTCCGTTTGTCAAATTAAATACAAATGGTGCTGTCAACGTATTCTGCTTCCCTCCAGGATTAGGTTACGGGCTCACTTATTTGGAGCTTGCCAAGCAGTTGGAACATGAATGTGTGCTGTATGGCATCGATTTTATTGATGACGCGTCTAACTGGGATGACATGCTGAATCGTTATGTAGATACGATCATTTCAATCCAGCCAGAGTCACCCTACGTCTTGTTAGGTTATTCCCTTGGTGGGAATTTAACCTTTGAAGTTGCCAAAGCGATGGAACGAAGAGGCTACTTTGTTTCGGACATTTTAATGCTTGATTCCTTGAGAAAGCTGTCTGTACATGTGGTGGACGAGTTCGAGGACGATATGGATGACATGCTGGATGGCGTGGAGGACCTCAAGCAGATGCTGCTGCTTAATCCATCCTTGCGCGAGCGGGTTAAACATAAAATGCGGACGTATTGGTCTTATGGAGTGGAGGTTATTAATTCTGGTGTTGTGGCGGCCAATATTCACGCATTCTTAGCTGCACCGTCTGAAGTGAACCAACCGGACCAAATTACAACAGCACTATGGAAAGAAGCAACGCAAGGCGACTATGTCGAACATTCCCTTAGCGGTGAGCATGAAGATATATTGCAGCCACCATATTTGGAAAGCAACGTTCATGTTATTCGCACCATTATTCATCAGATTGTGAAACAAGCGCAAGAGCAGGCTGCCGATAAGATAATGTCGTGATGCTGCTGGTTGGCATTCGTATACACACAAATTGATACTAAATACTTGCAAGCCGATCAAACACGTATTAGTCCAGACACCGATCGGTTTGCAAGTATCCTTCCACGACTATGGTTTGGAAAAGGGGAGACAATGGAGTGGTCATGCAAAAACAAAAAGGCATGTTGACCCTATGGAAATCAGTCATGTGGTTGATATCATTCGTGAAGTCACACAAAGGCTGGATGATTGCCGGTATTATAGCAGCTGTAGCAGCAGCGGTGATCGAAATATGGACAGGGAACTTAATACAACAGCTTACGACAAAAGCTGAACAAGGAGAAAGCCAACTAGTTGTAAACACGGTATATATGGTACTCATTGTCATTGCAGTTGGTGTTCCGGCAAAATATTTTATGGTGTATGGTGTCGAAAAAGGCGGCGCACGGGCCATGCGGGATCTACGCAATTATACGATGCACCATATTGGGCAGCTGCCGATTCATTATTTAGAAAAACAGCATTCAGGCGACATGGTATCCCGCCTTACTAATGACGTCCAACTCATTAATCAGTTTATGATTCGTGACTTGCCGCAGTGGTTTTATCATCCACTGTTGTTTATTGGCTGTTTTAGTTATTTGTTATGGATTAGATGGGAACTGGTGCTGCTTAGCTTGCTGCTTGTACCGATCTCTTTGTTTGTTGCACAGTGGATCGGCAAGCAACTGCAACAACTTACAGAGGAAGCACAAGCGAGCACAGGACAAATGAATGTTATTCTCCAGGATACACTCGGGGGGATGGCACTCGTCAAAAGCTACTTGCTGCAAGGATTGCTGTTTCGTTCCTATCAATCACTCCTTCAATTTACTTTGCAAAAGCGGCTGGCAGTAAGCAAACGGGAAGCGATTGTTACCCCGATTTTGTTTACGTTAATGATTAGTCCGGTCGTATTTGCGGTGTTGTACGGGAGCTATTTAATCTCTAAAGGATTGTTCAGTACAGGTGAATTGATCGCTTTTTTATATCTTCTTAATTTGTGTCTCGAACCGCTGCAAAATATCCCGACGCTAATTACCCATACGTTTGAAATGAGCGGGGCGTTAAAACGAGTATATGAGATCGTAAAGCAGCCAGTTGAGCGCCAAGAGGGAAGTACAATTAGTATCTCTGCGGCGCCGCCGGTTGCATTTGAACAAGTCAGCTTTGCTTATGATAAGGGGACACCGCTGCTGCAAGACTTAAGCTTTACGATTGATCAGGGGAAAACCGTGGCTTTAGTTGGCGCGAGCGGCGGGGGGAAAAGCACGGTCATTAAATTAATATGCGGCTTCTATCCACTCGCAGCAGAACATGGAACGATTCGTATTTTTGGGGAGTCACTTCATGACTGCAATCCAGAGGAACTGCGCTCCCATTTATCCGTCGTTACCCAAGATTCGTATTTGTTCAGCGGTACCATTTCGGACAACATTGGGTATGGTCATCCACATGCAACGTTACATGACATCATAGCGTCAGCCAAGCTAGCCAATGCTCATTCCTTTATTATGGAGTTGGCGGAAGGGTACCAGACTGATGTGGGCGAAAGGGGCGGGTTGTTGTCTGGCGGTCAACGACAGCGGATTGCCATAGCGCGTGCCATTCTTAAGGATGCGCCTATTCTGCTGCTGGATGAGCCTACCTCGGCACTAGACACGGAGACGGAAATGTTAGTTCAAGAAGCGCTAAATGTCCTGATGAAGGACCGGACCACGATCGTGATCGCACATCGTTTGTCTACCATTCAGCATGCGGATGAAATATGGGTGATGGAAAATGGCCAGATCGTAGAGGCGGGCAGCCATACTCAATTGCTGGAACAGGGCGGAACATATGCACGGCTATATCACCAACAGTTTGTGGCCGCACCGGCAGAAGGAAAGGAGGCGGTCAGCATATGAAAGCTCCTGAGTTGATCGGATACGCAAAAGAAGTCATTAGCATGATGAACTTTATGAGCAGGAAGCGCAAATTTCAATATTATGTCGGTATGCTGACAAGTGGCGCTGCCAATACCTTGTTTATTTTATCCTTCAGCCTTGTGGTCCAAAGTTTGGTGAACTATGCGGAATCAAAGGATATTTCGCTTATGTACCAGGCGTTGTACATTTTGGGAGGCTCGATTTTACTGCTTAATATTCTCTCACCACCGTTTACCTACTTGTTTCATCGCAGTGTTGAGCTGACACTCGTCAGCATCCGTGAACGGATGTATCAAAAGTTATGCAGGCTAAAGGCATCCTTTTTGGAGCGAACGCATAACGGGGAGTTCCTTTCCCGTATGAACAATGATGTATCAACGTTAGAAACTACTTACTGTGGCATCTTGTTTGCGATGCTGCTGGAAATAATGATTAGCATTGGTTCCATTGTGATGATGTTTGTCGTGCATTGGCAATTTGCATGTGTATCGCTGCTTATTTTACTCGCATCCTTTTATATTAGCACTCGTTTCGTTAATACGGTGCGTGCGATGTATGATCACTCCTTGCAAACAACTGCCAAGCTGACGGAGAAGTTCACGGACTTTATAGCGGGTATTCAACTCGTAAAGCTGTTCCGCATACGTCCCATTTATACGCAATACGAAACTTTAAATGAAGAAGTGACACAGGTTGCTCAACAAATTGCCCACAAAAAAGGAATGCTGGCAGCTGTTAATCATTTTGTGAGCTACATTACATTTTGTGGAATTATTGTCATTGGAAGCTTGTTGTATGCGTATGGAATGATGAGTATGGGAGCTGTTGCAGCCTTAGCTGTGCTGCAAATTCATTTGACGCATTCTTTTATGAACTTTGGAACTACGTTGTCACTTGTGCAAAATTCTTTGGCAGGTGCACAACGGATCGAGGAAATGCTGGCGGAAGAGGAAGAACCACGGCGAATGGGAAATGATGCGAGTACATCTGTGACGGAAGCAGCGGTGGAATTAAATGAGGTTGAGTTCGCCTATCATGCAGAAGCACCTGTTATATGCAACGTGTCCATGCAGGTACTTCCTGGGCAAGTAGCGGCGATTGTTGGCAGCAGCGGCAGTGGAAAGAGTACATTAATTAAACTGCTGCTTGGCTTTTATCCGATCGATCGGGGAGATATTCGAATTCAGGGCAAACCTTTTGGTCAATATACGCTTGCGGAAATACGTCAGTTGATTGCATACGTTCCTCAAGAAGCGTTTTTATTTACGGGTACAATTGAAGAAAATATTCGTTACGGCAATCCGCAAGCTACCCATGAAGAAGTAGTAGCAGCTGCTAAAGCCGCATATGCTCATCACTTTATCGAGGAGCTGCCTGAACAGTATCAGACTCCTGTGGGGGAGCGGGGCGCATCCCTGTCTGGGGGACAACGGCAGCGGATTGCAATTGCCCGGGCGCTGCTCAAAAACGCGCCAATTCTGCTGCTTGATGAAGCTACTTCAGCACTCGACGCGGAATCGGAGCATTGGGTGCAGAAGGCACTACAGCAGTTGATGGAGGGACGAACTACCATTTTGATCGCCCATCGCTTATCTACTGTTGAGGATGCGGACATCATTTTTGTCATGAAAGAAGGCGTGATTGTCGAACAGGGGGATCACCAAAGTCTGCTTCAAGAGGGGCACCACTATGCTAGTCTACAGGGACAGGCCGGCTGATTACAGTGTTGTTGCTGCCCGTAAATGCATACTTAAAGTGACGTTTGTATATTTAATTGTTTACAAGGTGAGCTACATTTGATAAGTAATCGTCAAAAAAGGAAGCCCTGAGTTATAGACAGCGGGCTTCCTTTCTATAAACGAAATATCGTTCGATCTAATGCGAACGACCTCAGCACTTATTAAAGCCTTGTGTATACATGAAATCTCATAATTTTGATGAAAGCAGATAAGGCAGGCCTCGTAGGTTTAGGTGCTGTTCCGATTCGCCTTCTAATACGACCTTAGTAGGACATATACGAGGCATTCTGCCATCTGGGAACCACGGCCGATTGATATCGATAACAATCAACAATCCTTCAGCGTCGCCAACACCTGCAAATTGTTTTCCATCTCCACGCCACATGTTTTGAGACAACATATCACATATGTACGGCAATTCCTGTTCTACTGAAAGTAATGGCAGACCGATCTCACTTATACGGATAATGCTGTCGTGTTCAAAAATAGTTTCTGCGAAATGGTTCAGAGAATGGTGGGCAATAAATTCAACTAAATTACCTTGCGGATCGTAAAAATAAGATGCTGTTGCATGCCAGTCCTCAAAGAAGAATTGACTTTGATTGTCCTTGGTGAACAATATGACTCCTCTTTCTTGCAGCCAATGTCCTGCTTCATCCAATTGATTTCCAGGTATCATAAAGGCAAAATGATAGTAATTTTGATTGTCAGTACATTGCTGAAAAGTCAGCTTCGATGCTCCAGCTCGAATAGAGAAGGAATCTGTTGTCTCATTCTCTATTGGAAATTGTAACTGTTCACCATAAAATTGCTTCATTTCGTGCAAAAGATGGGTCTGCAGCAAAATTTCTTTTATACGCATGTCATCGCCCTTCCTCTCTTGTCTCCTATCATTGTTGAATCCATTGGCCGTATGATGTACGGATGGCTTTAGGATATAGCTAAAGTGTAATAAACAAACGGCACTTAATCAACATAAATGTTTATAAAGTGTCGATGCATTCGCAATGAGAAGGAACATACACTCATGGGGTAAGGTTGTATATAAGCTACTAACGAAGTTGTTTTGCTAGTATCATCGTAGTTCTATTCTAATTCGAATTAAGTAACCGCAGTGGGTATTTGCTTGATTTTTACTATTATTTTTTTCTTGTTTAATGCTGTATTCATACAACCATAATAAGGATAGCGGTTACCTAAGTGCGTGGATGCTCCTGTCTCTTACTTCATTGCTTCTATTAGCGGGTAAAAGTATTGTTCTTTTCTGGAAATCAAGAAAGATAAAAATAATTCAGAAGTAATTCTTGCATAACGGATAGATCCTCCTTATTATTTAAAAATATGATTAATCCAATTGTAGGATTAAAGTTTTATGCATATACCACACATATAGAGATGTTCAAAAAGGGGTTCAACTTATGGATTTTTACAAGCAACGAATATTACCCGCCTCACGCCAAATGAAAGATCTGGAGAAAGCCGTATCCTCCTCCTTCGAATACTTGGTCTTGCTTGATATGCACGTTGCTCAATTAAAAAATGCATGTCAAATGGTACACCGCGCCAACAAAAAATTGTTTCTGCATATTGATTTGATCCAAGGCCTCCAAAGTGACGCATACGCAACGGAATACCTCTGTCAGGAATATCGCCCGTACGGAATTCTATCAACGAAAGCAAGCGTGATTCAGAAAGCAAAGCAAAAAGGTGTCGTTGCTGTGCAGCGAATATTTTTGATTGACAACAGCGCGTTAGAAAAAAGCTTCAAGCTGCTCCAGAATACACAGCCCGATGTCATTGAAGTGCTGCCAGGCGGCATGCCAAACGTCATTCGGAAGGTAAAGCAAAGCACAAATTTGCCGATTCTTGCGGGAGGTTTTATTTCAACAAATGAAGATGTAGAGCTGGCTTTACAGGCGGGAGCAGAAGCGGTAACCACCTCAAACAAACAATTGTGGACATTGTATGAAAAAAAGTGATTGACAACGCTTTCAATTTAAAATAAAATTTGAACTAAGTTAATAAACGTTACGGAGACTTGGAGATCTACTTTCAAACACGCCTTTAGCTCTATATGTTTAGAGCAGCTGCGTGTAATTGATAGTAGGTCTTTTTGTGTTCTTAACGCCTAACCGCATCTATAATTGACAACAGGAGGGTTTAATATGTCAGCATTTTGGGGCGAAGTGATCGGAACTATGATTCTGATTGCACTCGGTGGCGGCGTATGTGCAGGTGTTTCACTTAAGAAGTCTTATGCAGCTAATTCAGGCTGGATCGTCATCACGATGGGCTGGGGATTGGCAGTTGCCGTTGCCGCTTATGCGGTAGGATCGATCAGCGGGGCGCACTTAAATCCGGCGCTAACGTTGGGACTAGCCTTAATAGGCAGCTTCCCTTGGGCAGACGTACCGTCCTATATGGCCGGACAATTGATTGGTGCGATTGCAGGTGCTGTCATCGTATACTTACATTACTTACCGCACTGGAAACTAACTGAAGACCCTGCAACAAAGTTGGGTGTGTTTGCAACAGGTCCAGCTGTTTATCATCCGTTCTCCAATTTGATCAGTGAGATGATTGGTACATTTATATTGGTGCTTGGCATTTTGGCGATTGGAGCGAATAAATTCACGGACGGCTTAAATCCGCTTATTGTGGGCTTCCTCATTGTCAGCATCGGACTATCGCTTGGTGGTACGACAGGTTATGCGATCAACCCAGCACGTGACTTAGGGCCAAGAATTGCACATATGATTCTCCCAATAGCAGGCAAGGGCAGTTCTAATTGGAAGTATGCCTGGATACCTGTTGTCGGACCATTGCTCGGGGGAGCACTTGGCGGTTTATTTTATAAAAATGTATTTCTAAGCACGTCAGATTATAGGGTATGGGTAGTGTTAGGGGTGGCAGCAGTTATTCTTGTCCTCTCCTTGTTTATTTCCTCAAAAGGGACAAGCCGTCAAGCCTCAATATAGAGGAATAATGGTCAGCGCATGAAAAATAGTGGAACGGCGTAATGATGGTATATATGTTGAAATTAAGATAACGGGGGAATCTCACATGGAAAAATATATTTTATCACTTGATCAGGGCACTACAAGTTCAAGAGCTATTCTTTTTAACAAAGAAGGACATATCGTTCATGTGGCACAGAAGGAATTTACACAAATTTTTCCTGAGCCAGGCTGGGTAGAACATAATGCACAAGAAATATGGGGGACGATCCTCGCGGTTATCGCAACATGTCTGATCGAATCCAGCATCAAGCCAAGTCAAATTGCCAGCATTGGCATTACGAATCAACGGGAGACGACGGTTGTTTGGGATAAGGAGTCAGGACGCCCTGTATACAACGCAATTGTTTGGCAGTCAAGACAAACCAAATCCATCTGTGATGAGCTGCAAGCAGCGGGGCACAGTGAACTGTTCCGCTCGAAGACAGGACTGCTAATCGATTCTTATTTCTCAGGCACAAAAGTAAAATGGATTCTGGACCATGTGCCGGGTGCGAGAGAAAAAGCAGAACGTGGTGATTTGTTATTTGGCACGATTGATACTTGGCTGATTTGGAAGCTAACAGGCGGTCAGGTACACGTTACAGATTATAGTAACGCTTCACGTACTTTAATGTACAATATTCATGAATTAAAATGGGATGACGAGCTGCTGGAACTGTTAACGATTCCAAAACAAATGCTGCCTGAAGTGCGCTCGTCCTCTGAAGTATATGGCAAAACAGCTGATTTCCATTTCTTCGGTGAAGAAATTCCGATTGCAGGCGCGGCAGGTGATCAGCAAGCCGCTTTATTCGGTCAAGCTTGCTTTAAACAAGGTATGGCGAAAAACACTTACGGCACAGGCTGCTTTATGCTAATGAATACTGGCGAAACAGCCGTACAATCTTCACACGGCTTGTTAACGACAATAGCCTGGGGAATTGATGGCAAAGTAGAATATGCCCTGGAGGGCAGCGTATTTGTGGCCGGTTCCGCCGTCCAATGGTTGCGTGATGGACTGCGTATGATTAAAGAATCCAAAGACAGTGAGTTGTACGCAAGCAAGGTGGATTCGACGGACGGTGTGTACGTTGTGCCTGCTTTTGTTGGTCTGGGTACACCATATTGGGATAGCGAAGTTAAGGGCGCAATATTTGGCTTGACACGGGGAACATCAAAAGAGCATTTTATTCGCGCTACATTGGAATCCCTTGCTTATCAGACGAAAGATGTACTTACAGCGATGGAGGCTGACTCTTCCATACAATTAACGAAGCTGCGTGTGGATGGTGGTGCGGTACAGAACAATTTCCTGATGCAATTCCAGAGTGATATGCTTGGCGTACCAGTGGAATGTCCGCAAGTATACGAGACGACAGCGCTTGGCGCGGCTTATCTTGCCGGTCTGGCAGTCGGCTTCTGGAGCAGTCGGGACGAGATCGCCGCGCAGTGGAGCATTGACCGTACGTTCACTCCTGCTATGCCAGACGAGAAACAAGCCGAACTTTATGCCGGCTGGAACAAAGCAATAGAGGCAACAAAAGTATTTAAATAACGACTCAACTATGTTACAATTTTAAATAAGTTAATATTTAGATTCGGTTGGAGAGCAGAGAAACCGCAATTGCACTATAGTCTAGAACTGTAGTGTTATTGCGGTTTTTCTTATTATATACCGTTTCCATGACCAGGAGGGTCCATCAGATGTTAAATACATTTTCCGCAACAGCGCGTAAATCGATTATAGAAGGAATGGGGCAGCAGCCACTTGACGTTATCGTCATTGGGGGTGGAATTACAGGTGCAGGAATTGCTTTGGACGCTACAACAAGAGGGTTACGTACAGCATTGTTCGAAATGCAGGACTTTGCCGCCGGAACTTCAAGTCGGTCAACGAAGCTGGTGCATGGTGGGCTTCGATATTTAAAGCAATTTGATGTGAAAACGGTAGCAGAGGTAGGGAAAGAACGTGCGATTGTGTACGAGAACGGACCACATGTAACGACTCCGGAATGGATGCTGCTGCCGCTTCATCGCGGGGGAACATTTGGCAAGTTCAGCACAGGCATCGGGCTGCGTGTCTATGATTTTCTAGCTGGCGTAAAGCGTAGTGAACGGAGACGAATGCTGGCAGAGCAAGAGACGCTAAAACGTGAGCCGCTCTTAAAACGAGATGGGCTGCTAGGTGGCGGTTATTATGTAGAATATCGCACAGATGATGCCCGCTTGACGATTGAAGTGATGAAGGAAGCTGTGCATCACGGTGCGCTGGCCTTAAACTATATGAAGGTAGATTCATTTGTATACGAAGATGGCAAAATGGTTGGTGTGCGAGTCGTTGATCAATTAAATGGACATGCACACGAGTTTCGTGCCAAAAAAATAATTAATGCAGCAGGACCTTGGGTTGATGAGCTGCGGAACAAAGATCACTCCAAGACAGGTAAACATCTGCAATTGTCAAAAGGTGTACATCTTGTGATCGATCAAGCGAAGTTCCCGCTTAAGCAAGCGGTATACTTTGATACACCAGACGGGCGGATGGTGTTTGCCATTCCGCGAGATGGCAAGGCTTACGTAGGGACAACAGACACGTTCTATAAAGCGGACCCGGTTCAGCCAGTTATGACAAAGGAAGATCGCGATTACATTATGGATGCAATTGCTTACATGTTCCCAACCGTGAAGCTTACAGTTGATGATATTGAATCGAGTTGGGCAGGGGTAAGGCCGCTCATTTATGAAGAAGGCAAAAATGCATCCGAAATTTCCCGCCGTGACGAGATTTGGCAATCGCCATCTGGCCTGATTACAATTGCAGGCGGCAAGCTGACAGGCTATCGGAAGATGGCAGAAATGATAGTTGATTTGGTCATGCGCCTGCTGGTGCAAGCAGATGGCCGCACTTTTGTTGCAGCCAAGACGAAGCAAATGCCAATCTCTGGTGGGCATGTGGGAGGGTCAAGTGCATTCCCACGTTATATACAGAACAAGGTGGACGAGGGGGTTCGTCGTGGACTCGATCCTGCTTTAGCTAAACGCTGGGTGCAATCTTATGGTTCTAACGTGGATGACCTTTTCGAGTTGGTGGATCGTTATCGTGATCAAACGTCAGCCAGTGGACTACCACTAGAGGTGCTCATACCACTTGTGTACGCCATGCATGAGGAATTAACGATGAAGCCGGTTGATTTCTTCATTCGCCGTACAGGCGCACTGTTCTTTAATATCCAGTGGGTGCACCAATGGAAGCAGCCTGTTATAGCTTTTATGGCTGCTCATCTGGATTGGACGGCTGAGCAGCAAACAAAATACAGGGAAGAACTTGATACGTGTCTACATCAAGCTGTCTTTCCACAGGTAGAAATGGCAAAGTAATGTTACATGCTGCGATATGAACAGAAATGGTCGCTAAAGGAGCAGTTCTTGCAGACGGTTAACGAACCGCTACAGGGACTGCTCTTTGTTTTATGAGCTTTTCAGTTTATTGGCCATTAACTTAATATAGCCATCTCCACAAGTAAAAGGTCGCGTATGCCTCCCAATTTGTCCATGTACGGGACAGATTAATAATTTCATCTTTTGTTGGTTTCCGATCCATAGCAAGCCGAAGCTTAATGGCATTATGAAGTCCGACATCATCAATTGGAAAGGCTGACTGCAGACGCAAGCAGCGCATTATCACGTAATTAGCCGTCCAAGGGCCTATGCCCCGAATTTGAACGAGCATTCGTTCAGCATCTTTACAACTGCCTGTCGCC
Organism: Paenibacillus taiwanensis DSM 18679; assembly: GCF_000425125.1. GTDB lineage: Bacteria > Bacillota > Bacilli > Paenibacillales > Paenibacillaceae > Paenibacillus_B > Paenibacillus_B taiwanensis. The sequence goes on along the minus strand of NZ_KE384308.1, from coordinate 174,503 downwards.
AACAGACGTTCTTTACTCAGACTGCCATCTGCAATCAGACGCGCCACACCAATAATGTATTCACTTTTGCGGCTAGTAAACTGTAATGCTTCTAATTCCTTAACGGATAAGGAGGCAATAGATTGCGGGGAGGGAAACAGCCAACAATCGTATCCATTATGTGTTATAAGTGTTCCATATTTTTCAACAAATCGTCTCTTTAACGTATAGGCAAATGCAAGATTAATTTGTTGTCCAATAATACCCCAGCAAATCGCTTCAAACAGGTTTGAAATGCCAACGATTCGCAGACCATAAAAGGAATCCACGGTAGGTTGCAGCAAAGTGTCCCCCTCTGCCATAAGATAGAATGGCTCTAAATCAGTATCAAGGTCGAACCAATTCCGAATGTATTGAACGACCTCCTCCTTCGCCTCTATCCTTTCAGCAGATTTAAGACCCCATATACGAGCAGCTAGCGTTTGATGATCCCCCTCGCGAATGGCTACGATTACGTTCTCTTGCTTCAACGGGATCGCTTTAATAATCTGTTTATCCTCAACGTGCAGCATACATTCATTGGCAGAGCGGGATAAGTAGTTAACATTTTGATCGAATCTAAAAAGCGCAGGCACGTCTATTATTATTTCCTCAGCTTGTAACTCCTGACGTTCAGTCATCAACGGAGTACCTCCAATCATACGATCTTCATTCTTTTTTAGTTGTATCACATTTGGAAGTAAAATTGGTTTTAATATGTTGCGCTTTTATTTGTGCAATACTTTCATCGCCCTGTACGCGGAAATAGATTAACTATTGAACAATTGAATTTACATATAGAATTTATCTATTATCGAATGCATTGACCGCGCGTATTGTCAGGTGCTAAAGTAATTTCAATCTTAATCTTAGTTATCCACTAGGAATAATAAGTTTATGAAATGAAATCATGGGAGGCATACGTTTATGCGAAAATTATCCGTGTTTGCAATTGTACTTGGTTTTGTCTTTATTGTATCCGGCTGCGGGAGTGATTTGCAGGACACAAACGGCAAAACTAGCGGCACTGCATCCTCAACTGCAACGAATTCGGCCACGGAAATTAAAAAGGTAATAGTTGGTACAGGGAGTGATTTTGAGCAAGTTGCTTTTATCAATGAAAAAGGTGAGCTTACAGGTTATGACGTAGAGGTAATCCGAGAGATCGATAAACGTCTTCCCCAATATGAATTCGAGTTTCAAACGATGGATTTCGCAAACATATTGCTTAGTCTGGAAACTAAAAAAATTGATCTAGCAGCACATTTATTTGAGAAAAATCCAGAGCGTGAACAAAAGTTTCTATTTAACCAAGAGCCTTACGCCTACTGGCGAAACAAAATCATCATTGCATCCGATAACAAGGAATCTATACAGTCGCTTGATGATCTGAAAGGCAAAAAAGTGCTCATCGGTCCAACTAGTGCCCAAGCTCAAATTCTTGAAAATTATAACAAGGAGCACAACAATGCGATTAATATCGTGTACCAGCAAAACGATGCCAATGACGAAGTGCTGCAAGTATCTTCAGGACGTGTAGATGCAACGATCGGGGCGGACTTCCTTCTTCCGCTTAAAGATCCGCAGGGGAAACTGAAAACAGTAGGAAATGCTTTAAATGAAGGCAACATTTTATACGTATTCCGTAAAAGTGATGCTGCATCACAGGAGCTTGCCAATACTGTTGACGCCACGATTAAAGAACTTAAAGCGGATGGCACACTTAGTAAATTAAGCACGCAATGGCTTGGCCAAGACTTTTCTAAGTAAGGAGTCAGCTATGTGCGAACGAGATGTCCCTGCCAGGAAGGTGAGAACGAGAGATGGGCCAACATCCATTTGAAATTGCCTATGTATTGGAATACGTTGTAAAGCTGCTTCCGTCTTTAAAAGTTACGTTGGTTATTGTGTCCAGCTCGATCCTGCTCGGTCTGCTGTTGGGACTGCTTGTTGCGCTACCTCGACTTTATCGTATCCCAATTCTTCAGCAGCTGTCGCAAATATATGTTTCGTTTTTTAGAGGTACACCGATTCTTATTCAGCTCTTCCTGTTCTACTACGGTGTGCCAGAATTTCTAAAGCTTTTTCAACTTGACGTGTCCAGAATATCTGCGCTTTACTTCGTTATTTTAACTTACTCCTTGCACAGCGGCGCTTTTATTTCTGAAGTGATTCGTGGAGCTGTTGCGGCAGTGGATCGGGGACAGATTGAAGCTGCTTACGCCGTAGGCATGAATGGCTTTCAAGCTTTCAGTCGTATTGTGCAGCCACAGGCACTGGCCATTTCGGTACCAGTCTTCGCAAACGTAGTTATCGGTAATTTAAAAGACACTTCACTTGCGTTTACATTAGGCATTATGGAAATAACGGGAAAGGCCCAAACACTCGGAACGATATCACACCGCTTTGCTGAAATATACATTTCGCTTGCGGTAGTTTACTTCATGATCAGCTTGGCGCTTGAGAAAGGGTTTAAGCACATCGAAAAACGGCTTCTGCGTCATGAAGCCATAACGGACTCTAGTAACCCAACGAAACGCAGCAGCAACGTGTTCGTCCGTCTCTTTATGGCCGTTACCGTTAAAATTCGCAAAGAGGAGGCGGGTTTATGAAGCTTGATCTCTCCTTTATTGGAACAGCGCTGCTGCAATTAATAGCTGCCATTCCAACGACGTTGTCCATTACAGCAGTATCGATTTTGTGCGGACTGTTCATAGGCACGATAGTAGCCTTGATCAGATTGTACAAAGTTCCTGTATTACATTATGTGGCTGCATCGTATGTCACTTTTGTTCGTGGAACGCCTATGCTGATTCATCTTCTGCTTATCTACTTCGGGCTTCCCATTCTTGTAGACTCCCTTTCAGCCCAGTTCGGTTGGTCTTTCCGATCCATCTCGATCCCGATGATTGCATTTGCTTATATTTCGTTTTCCATAACAGCAGGGGCGTACTTGTCAGAAGTGGTCCGTTCAGGTTTGCTCGCCGTCAATAAGGGACAGATTGAAGCCGCTTATGCTATCGGCATGACAACACCGCAAGCGCTAAGTCGAATTGTATTCCCACAAGCCTTTGCAATTGTGCTGCCAAATTTGTCGAACAGCACCATTAGCATGCTGCATGGATCAACGCTTGTTTTTACCGTTTCTGTAGTTGATATTAACGCCAAATCTCAAATTATAGCTTCTTCCAACTGGAAGTTTCTTGAGTCTTACATTGCAGCAGCGATCATTTATTGGTCATTAACGATTTTGATTGAAAGGCTGACCACAATGGTGGAGAAGCGGCTTCAATTACATAAAGAAGGTGGTGTGACGTAGCGCAATGCTACCACAATCATTAAATATATGACTAATCGACTAATCGTTAGGAGTAACGAACTATGACATTAAAGATCGGGATATTAGATCAAAGTATTGTGTTCCCTGGACAAACACCTAGTGAGGCACTTGCCAATACCGTCAAGCTTGCACGTTTAGCTGAGTTACTTGGTTATGAACGTTTCTGGGTGTCTGAGCATCATGATTCGAGCCAGTATGCAGGATCGTCGCCTGAAGTTCTGATCGCGCATCTGCTTGCACATACGAACAGTATTAAAATTGGATCAGGTGGGGTTATGTTGCAGCATTATAGCCCTTATAAAGTGGCTGAGAACTTTAACTTGTTGGCATCATTGGCACCAGGGCGGATCGATTTAGGTATCGGCCGTGCGCCAGGTGGTCTACCGCGATCTACGAAAGCTCTACAGTATACAGAAGATCCACGTAAACTCGAAGAAAAACTGACTGAACTCGAGGATCTGCTGCTTGGACCGGCGAAGGATACACATTCGCTCGCTGGCTTGAGAGCCAGTCCGCTGCCAGAACGGCCGGCTGATTTGTATATTCTGGGTACAAGTGTATCCAGCGCAGAACTAGCTGCTGAACGCGGCCTGCCTTATGTATTTGCGTTATTTATTAATAACGATCCGGAGGCGGCGCTTGAAGCTTTTCATACGTATCGGACGAAATATAATTCGGCGGGTCAATCCGAGCCAAGGACTATTCTTGCCATATCGGTTATTGCTGCGGATACAGAGGAAGAGGCCGCCAGCCTAGCAGGCGATTTGAAAAGTGTCCGTGTCACCTTGGCGAGCGGCAAGACGATTAACGTGAGCTCCTTGGAACAAGCGGAAGAATTTGCACGGCAGGCGGGGGAATCGTACACTGCCGAAGTACGCGATGCTGACATTACGAAGGGCACAAAGGAAACGGTAAAGAAACGTGTATTAGCATTACAGGCGCAGTATGGCGTATCAGAATTTATTTTTACTACGATAGTCAGTAATTATGAAAAGCGGGAACGTTCCTTTACGTTGTTAAAGGAAGTGTTTGAGGAACTAACGGCATAACAAAGAAGGAGCAGGAGGAACAGGATGAGTCAATTACGAGTGAAACCCGAAGCGGAGTCGTATTTAAACACGTATGAGAAGCTAAAAGAAGCGATTGCAGGCTTGACGGATGAAGATTTGACATGGAAGGCCTCCCCGCAGCAGTGGAGTATAACAGAAGTGCTTGCTCACTTAGTGGATCATAGTGTAATCGTGTCGTTTCGGATACGCGAAATATTATCGGGTTCGGACGTTCAATTGCCCATCTTTAGTCAGGATGCTTGGGTGGCAGGGCAAAAGGCAAACGAGGGTACAGCGGCAGACGCGATGCAGCTATTTAAGGCGCTGCTTGATTATCACAGTGCACTGTTTCAACGATTGTCAGCAGATGACTGGTCAAAATCAGGTGTGAACTGGAAAGGTGAGGTGATTAGTTTGGCAGCCGTCATACATGCCTTTATTTCACATGTTGAGACTCATCTCGCTCAAATTGACCGGATTAAGCTCAAAAATAATGAAGTACGCAATTCAAGCTGCCCGATTTGATTTGTTCACTAAGAAAGAAAGCAGGTGCACACCATGCCAGATGGAGCCATTACGATTCGTGATGCGAAGGTAGCGGATTTGGAAGCTGTTAAGGCTGTTCTGCTCGATGCCTACGCGCAATACGAAAAGCTGCTTCCAAAAGAGAGATGGGAGAAGTACCGAGAGGAAATTATGGACTCCGTGAGCAATAGCCGAGTAAAGGCTCGTATTATTGCCGAATTGGACGGCAAAGTTGTCGGCAGTGTATTTCTGTATGAATCTTCAGAGGCGGCTTATGGGTTGCCGCAATTAAACATTACGACGCCAGTTATGCGCTTATTGGCAGTAGCAAACACCGTCAGAAGGCACGGAGTCGCAACACAATTAGTATGGGCAGGGATTAGGCGAACGCACCAATGGGGCGCTGACGTGCTGCATCTTCATACATCCGAAGTGATGAGCGCAGCTGCACTGCTTTATGAGCGCTTGGGTTTCGAGCGTGCGTATGACAAAGATATCATTAAGGGAGATGCTGTAGTTAAAAGCTACCGTTTTCAGGTGAAAGATGCAACATGGCTGTGGAATGGAGCGGTGAATAGCGAGAATTTTTCGATTCCTAAATAGATTTATTCTATTATACAAGCTTCATATATTCAGTTATGCTGAATGAAATTAAATTAAATACGACTATTCACATGTGAAATATATGGTATGGATGGACTGATAGCAAAAATGTTTCTATACAAGTGAGGTGATGCGAATGGGCAAGTTATTGGAGGTCGAACGATTACAGATCGCCTTTCGAACCGATCAAGGGGATGTTATTTCGGTTGATGAAGTCAGCTTTGACATTAAAGCAGGGGAAACTGTAGCCATCGTAGGCGAGTCAGGCTGCGGAAAGAGTGTAACTTCTTTATCTCTTATCGGGCTGCTTGGCAAGCGCGGTTACGTTCGTCAAGGCGAGTCACGATTTAATGGTTTCTCGCTTACGAAAGCCTCCTCCGCGGAATTGCGCAAACTACGAGGTAATGAAATTTCAATGATTTTTCAAGACTCGATGACTTCGTTAAATCCAGTCATCCCGATTGGGGAGCAACTGGAAGAGCCCATTCGCTTACATCTGCACCTGTCACGTCAGCAAGCAAAAGCAGTTGCGTTAGATATGTTAAGAAAGGTAGGCATTCCAAGGCCAGAGGTAATTAGTAAGGAATACCCCCAAACGTTGTCCGGCGGAATGCGGCAGCGAGTCATGATTGCGATAGCTCTTGTATGCAAGCCGAAGCTGCTTATTGCAGATGAGCCGACTACCGCACTGGATGTGACGATTCAAGCGCAAATTGTTCAGCTAATGAAGCAGCTGCAAGCAAGTGATGGCACGTCAATCCTGCTAGTGACACACGATTTAGGTGTTGTGGCAGAGATGGCTGACAAAGTAGTTGTCATGTATGCAGGGCAAGTGGTGGAAACAGCGGATGTATTTACGTTGTTTCGAGCACCACAGCATCCTTACACGCAAGGATTGATGCGATCCATCCCACATCTGAATCGCGACAGCAGCAAGCGAATGGATGCAATTGCGGGAACCGTCCCTTCGCTACAGCATATGCCGACAGGTTGTCGCTATCATCCTCGCTGTCCTCATGCAGTTGGTCGATGTCGTGAACAACGACCGGCCTTGCAAAATGTCGGCAATGAGCATCTGGTGAGATGCTGGTTGCCAAGCGAAAGTGTGCCGCCAACCGTAAAGGATTCATTGGCGGGCCACATAAGCGGGGGAGCCGTATGACGTTGCAAGCGGAAATAATTAGCCGACAAACCAAAAACGAACTGCTGCGTGTGGAGCATTTAAAAACATACTATCCATTACAAAAGGGACTATTTTCACGTCCCACTGGTCACATCAAAGCTGTAGATGATGTTAGCCTGACGCTATACAAAGGCGAGACCCTTGGATTAGTTGGGGAATCGGGTTGTGGAAAATCAACGATGGGACGATCCATCATACGCTTGGAGCAGCCAAATTCGGGTAGGATTTTGTTTGAGGGCGAAGACATTACGCACATGACTGTGAAAAAGCTGAACGTTGTGCGCACGCAGCTCCAAATGATCTTTCAAGATCCTTTTGCCTCGCTCAATCCACGCATTCGGATTTGTGATGCGCTTGCGGAGCCATTAGTAGTACATAAGCGGGTCAGACGAAGCGAAGCAGCACGTGAGGTAGAAGCCCTTTTGCAGATGGTTGGCTTGCCACGTTCAACTGGTGAGCGCTATCCGCATGAGTTGTCGGGCGGGCAACGTCAGCGTATCGGAATTGCACGGGCAATTGCGCTGCGACCGAAGCTAATTATTTGCGATGAGCCGCTGTCGGCGCTTGACGTTTCTATCCAGGCGCAAATGATGAACTTGTTGCAGGATTTGCAGGAGGAACTACAGTTCACGTACTTATTTATTACGCATGGTATGGGTGCTGTAAAGCAGATGAGTACGAGAATTGCTGTGATGTACCTAGGCAAAATTGTAGAGTTGGCTCCCACACAGCAGTTGTTTCGTCAGCCGAAGCATCCTTACACACAACTGCTCCTGCGTGCCGTTCCATCCCCAGATCCGACGCTTAGGAGCGCTAACGAATACATTCATGCCGGTGATATGCCCAGTTCAGGTGAGCCGCCCCAAGGCTGCCGTTTTCATACACGCTGTCCATATGCACAAGCAAATTGTGGAGTTGTCGAACCTGCGCTTACTGAGGGGGAGCATGCTGTTTCCTGCCACTATCCATTGGCATAAGGTGAAGCTTGGAGGGAGAAGTGATGATGCGGCGATACATATTCCGCAGACTGTTAATTTCGATACCTGTCTTTTTCGGAATAACTATCTTCAGTTTCTTAATTATGAACATGGCGCCTGGAAACCCTGTTGACATGTTAATTAATCCTAATATTCCTAAAGAAATGCTGGAAATCAGAAAGGAAATGCTTGGATTAAATGATCCCTTATATGTGCAATATGTCAAATGGCTAAGTGGGTTGTTAAAGGGAGAGCTTGGTTATTCCTATAGCAGCTTTGCCTCGGTCTCGCAAATGATCGGTGAACGAATCGGGCCTACCTTGCTGCTTGCTTCGACCTCCTTAGTGCTAGGTGTGCTCTTGGCTATCCCTATCGGTGTAATTAGTGCCATTAAACAAAATGCAACACTTGATTATGTATTGACCGGTTTAGCCTTTCTTGGCACGTCAATTCCGCCCTTTTTTCTAGGACTAGGCTTCATTTATATTGTAGGCATTCAATTAGGATGGCTGCCAACCGGAGGGATGACAACGCTTGGAGGAACAGGAGGTATCGGTGACATCCTCGTCCATTTGATCCTTCCTGCTCTCGTATTGGGGATTGCCATCGCAGGGAAAAAGGTACGTTACGTTCGCGCGAGCATGCTGGAGGTACTGCAACAAGACTATTTACGTACTGCTCGTGCAAAGGGAATAAGCGAGCTGGTCGTTCTGCATAAGCATGCGCTTCGTAATGCGCTAATTCCGATTATTACAATAGTAGGCACTGAAATCCCCCTCCTGCTTGGTGGAAGTATTATCATTGAACAAATTTTTCAATGGCCAGGTATTGGACAGTTGACGATGGAAGCTCTATTATCGCGGGATTATCCAACATTAATGGGGTTAAATATTGTCGCAGCCTGTATCGTGCTTTCCACCAATTTAGTTATGGATATTCTGTATGCAATAGTTGATCCGCGTATGAAGTACAGTTGAGAGGGGGAGTGAGCATGTCCGTAACCAAGTTGTCGGAGCTATCATGGCGCAAAGAGGCACCTGCCTCGGAAAAGAAGGAGTCAAGTGAACAAGCCGACTATATGATTGAGACATATGCGGGACAACTGAAACGTAAATTTTTCAAGCACAAAATGGCTGTATGGGGCTGCACCACGACTTTGCTGCTACTCATCGTCGGGCTGCTTGCACCTTGGCTCGCCCCCTATCAGCCGAATGAAGTTACGGCAGCCTTCTCTGCACCCCCATCACTCACGAACTGGCTCGGTACCGATCAAGTGGGGCGCGACGTGTTAAGTCGACTCCTTTACGGCATGAGGATATCACTGCTCATTGGCATTTTAACGGTAGTGATGTATGTCCTATTTGGTTCCTTTATCGGCATGCTTGCTGGATACTTTGGCGGCTGGCTTGATATGCTGCTTATGCGAATGACGGATATTTTTTTAAGCTTTCCCTATATGCTGGTCGTCTTGGTTATTGTGAGTGTACTAGGGGCTGATATATTTACGATTATGTTCGTACTTGCTCTTTTCAAGTGGCCAACTATCGCTCTGCTCGTCCGCAGCAGTGTGATGTCCATCAAACAGACGGATTATGTCCGAGCTAGTATTACGCTAGGTTACAGCACGTCGCGTATCTTATGCATACATATTTTGCCGAATGCAGCAGCGCCTATTATCGTAAATGCAACTTTTGGAATTGCTGGTACCATTCTTAGCGAGGCCGGTCTTAGCTTTCTTGGTATGGGGATCAAGTCGCCACAGGCAAGTTTGGGAAACATGCTGCATGATGCACAATCTTTGACCGTATTGACGGAACAACCTTGGTTGTGGGTGCCCGCTGGCTTCGTTATTTTGTTGATCGTGCTTTCTTTTAATTTTGTAGGCGATGGCCTTCGTGATGCGCTCGACGCAAATGCTTGACTCAAATGCTTAAGACAATTGTTTAACACAATCCAAAGTGAACCTGTTGAAACATAACGTAATATCGAACTGGGGGCGAAACGATGAGAAAACTTGTTAGGCTACAGCAAATTATTTTATTCATAATTCTACTACTAGTCTTATCTGCATGCAGTAAAACAGAGCCAACAAATGTTGCGGCTGTAAATCCAACATCAAATGATATTACGAGTAATACTAGCGCCAAAAAAACAATAACGATCGGCATTGTCAATGCTCCAGTTACGTTAAATCAGATTAATACACAAGACAATTCGGCCTCACTTACTCCGATCAGCTTATTAAACGATTCACTGCTAGACGTCACCGATACCGCACAATTTATACCGAAGCTGGCAGAATCGATAGAGACAAAGGATAAACAAACCTACAAAATTAAGCTCAAACCTAATGCGAAATGGAATGACGGCACTCCATTTACGACTGCTGACGTTGCATTTACCCTCAAGCTTGCGCTTAACCCGAAAGTGGATACCTCATTTAAGCTTGCATTTATAGAAGGACTAAATGAGATTGGTAAATTGGATGAAAAGACAACTGACATTACCGGACTTCACATCATTGATGCCTCAACCTTCGAAATTAGAGCCAAAACCCCGATCGACCCACTTGTCTTTAACGAACGTTTTGGGGTAAAGGTCAACTATTTGCCAGCTCATATTTTAAAAAATGTAAATCCAGAGAAACTGTCCACACATGAATATTTCCAGAAACCGACGGTCACAATTGGCCCTTATCGATTCACCAGTTATCAGAAGGGGCAATATGTGGAGCTTGCTAAAAATGAAAATTACTACCTAGACGTCCCTAAGATTGACCGTATCTTTATTAAAGTGCTTCCGGCAGCAAATCTTGTAGCGCAGCTGCAAACCGGAGAAATTCAGATGAATTCTTTGCCTGTCGGTTTGGTACCAATAACAGAATATGACAAGGTAAAAAGTTTTGACAACGTGCATGTCACTTCAGCGCCGGCTTCTGAACCTGCTGAACTGTTTTTTAATACAGAAAAGCTGCCCGATAAACGGGTGCGTCAAGCCATCGCATACGCATTAAATCGACCGCTTATCGTAAATCAGCTCCTAAAAGGTCAGGCTGAAATTATTGACGGTGGTATTCCGAGCTCCCACCCTTATTTTAACAAGAAGATTAAGCCCTATGATTACAATCCTGAAAAGGCGAAGCAATTGTTGCAGGAGGCGGGATGGGATTACAAGCGCACTCTGACGTTCCTCATTCCTGTAGGGAATAAGGTTCGTGAACAGGCAGCAGACATTGTAGTGCAAAATTTGGAGCAAATAGGGCTGAACATCGACGTACAAAAGTTTGATTTTCCAACGCTAATCGATAAGGTGGAGAAGGGCGAACATGACGTTACGATTTTCACACGAGATTATTATATTGAACCGAGTCTGTATTTTACAACTTACAGAAGTAATGATCCCGACAGTGTGATTCGTTATCATCATCCACTCGTCGATGAGCTGATTCTAAAAGGAGAGCAAGAAATTGACGAACAGAAGCGTCATGTCATTTACGATCAATTACAAGAAGTGCTGCATGATGAAGTCCCAACGTTAGCTGTCTATTCCGAGAAGCGCTTGCAGGTCGTTTCCAAACAGGTGCTTACAGGTAAACCTTTAAACATAGGAACATTTAATCAGGTAAATCAGTGGGATATCGTAACCAAATAGGTTATAAGGGATTAATTCCGTTATAATAAACCGTTTTACAAATCAATGGAGGTGTAGGAAAATGGCAGATTTAAGTTGTCTCGTATGCAAGTCGGAAATTGAAGTAGAGGAACGCGCAACGACAGGTGAGATTGTGGAATGTGTTGCATGCGGTCAAGAGCACGAGGTTCAAGTCGAAGCCAATCTTGTCACGATTGCTCTTGCTCCAGAGATTGAAGAAACTTGGGGAGAGTAGGAAACTAACATGGATCAAAGCCGTGCAGTTTTATTATGTGTGACAAAGCTGAGAGAGGAAGAACAGCGTATTATGGATCATCTTGGCGATCTAGGCATTCATGTACAAGTGAATCTGGATTCGATGGAGTTGCCTTTAGCGGGCTCTGATGCACAATCATTTGGACTTGCACTTATTCGTTGTCTTTCTCAGAAAAGCGCGATGAATCGCTCCCGCCTGCTGGAGTTAGCTGGACTGGATACGGTTAATTCAACCCGCGCAATCACCATTTGCACCAATAAGATCCATCAAGCGATCGTGTTTGAGAAATTCGGGGTTCCCCAGCCCCATTTTAAAATAGCGTTTACGCCTGCAAAGTTGTTTGCTGCTTTGCAGGCGTACGGCGACTTATGTGTTATTAAACCAGCCACCTCTTCATGGGGAAGAGGGATTGCAAGAATAACAGGAAAAGATTGCCTAGAGGGATGGATAGCCGCACGTGAGTCTGTAGATCCAGGTCATCAATCCTTTCCTGTGCTCGTACAGGAATATGTGGAGAAGGGCGATTATGATATCCGTGTCGTCATTGTCGGCCGGACACCAATTGTCGCATTTCGTCGTGTCTCCACTGAAAACTGGAAAACTAATACGCATCTCGGCGCAGATATTGAGCTGCTTACGATGAACGACGAGATCCTTGCCATTTGTGAACGATTAGTTGATGTGTTAGGCGAAGGCATATATGGCGCAGATTTGTTTTTTGATTATAAACATTTGCGATACGTCGTCTGTGAAGTGAATCAAAATCCTGAGTTCGCTAAATCGTGGAAAATACATGGAGTGGATGTGGCATCCCATATTGCACATTATGTAAGGGATGTATTAGGGCGAGAAAACAGGGTGAACTGCACTACTAAATCCTAGTATTCAGGGAGGTATATTAAAGAATGGTTGAGACGTTAACGAAAGCCAAGAGCGTCATTCAAAAAGAACAGTATTTCCCTTTATCCTTTGTCCTGTCGCGAGTGCTGAATTCCGGTGTCATTATGAGCATCGAAAAAAATGATCATGAATTAAAAGGATTGGAGAAAAGTATTGCCAAGCTGACAGGTGCGACCTATGTTTCGTTGTTTAACAGTTACACAGGGGCGCTTCACGGTGCCTTGTGGGGTCAGGATATCGTATATCAATCGACAGTAAGACTGGAGCTTGCAAGTGAACAGGAACAAAAGTTTTTACGGTGGCTAGGCATTACGCACGTATCAGATCTACAAACAGAGCTGGCTTATACATCATTGGCTGTGACGTGGGACAATCTGCATGAATTGAATCTGCTGCTTGCGGCAAAGAGCAAACGTGCTCCTGTGCTTGTACTTGATTTTACACCATTAGGTTTCGGACCTGCTGCCGCAATTGCAGTTCATGACGAGAACATATGGAAAAAGGCAGAGCGATTAAAAATATTCGGCGCCTTTGATCTGCAAACGATGTGGACGCAGGAAGAAAGTGAACCTGAGCTGCAACCAGCAGCACAATTCAACTACAGGCTAAGCCCGCTCGTAGCAGCATGTGTGAAAATAGCACTATTAAGGAGGAATTCAGCCTAATGAAGACTGATTTTATTCACAAGCCGCTTAATTTGCCAACAGATGATTTGATTGAAGAACTATTGGCTTTTGAGGGTGGGCCAGCGGTTATTCCTGAAGACGTGCGTCGGACGAATTTTCCGATTATTACGAAGGAAGACGTCATTCAAATGTTTGTCTCGATCCAACAAGATGGTGATCAGGTCGTAGATGAATTTAAGGAAGCTTATCGCCGCTACGTCGGCGCTAATTACGCAATTGCCACAGCAAGCGGCACATCAAGTCTGCATCTCGCACTTGTTGGTGTTGGTGTTCAGCCTGGGGATGAGGTAATTGTGCCTGCGTTCACCTTTATTGCTACGGCGCAGGCGGTTGTAGCTGCCAAAGCGATTCCGATATTCGTTGATATTGACCCGATCACATATGGCTTAGATCCTGTACAAGCAGAAAAGGCCATTACGAAAAAGACGAAAGCGATTATGCCTGTGCATGTGCATGGACTGCCAGCCGATCTATCCGCCTTGAGACGGCTGACAGACAAATACTCGCTGCGTCTTGTCGAAGACGCCTCCCATGCCCATTCGGCCTCTATCCACGGACAAGTGGCAGGCTCGATAGGCGATAGTGCAGGTCAAAGCTTAATGGCGGACAAAAACTTCCCCGTAGGCGGGGAAGGCGGCATTGCCTTTTTTAAAGAGAAGGAAGATTATGAACGTGCGCTTCATTTTCTTGATGCATCGGGCATCGACTACCGCATGTCCTGGATCGCTGCCGCCTTTGGTTTGAGTCAATTGGAGCGCCTGCCGTATTATGATGCTATTCGTGCACGGAATGCGGCATATTTGACGAATGCGTTAGCAGAGACAAAGCTGTTCAGTGGACCGTTCGTGCCTGATGGGTACAAGCACAGTTATAACATGTACCGTGTTAAATTATCACCGGAACGTCTTGGACTAGATGATCTTGAAGATTATCGCGTAAAAGATGCTGTTCAACAGCTCATAAATGCAGAAGGCGTTTATGCCAGAGAGTGGCAAAACGTACCGATCCCGGGCCATCTTCCCTTTAAAAATCGTAAAGGCTTTGGCAAGGGATATCCCTTCACCTTATCCGATCGTAAAGACTTTGGGTATGAGCTTGATCGATTTCCCGTCACACTCAACATGCTGCGCAACAGCTTGACGATCTGCCGGGAATTAAGGACACCTATCGAATATGAACGGATAGTCGCTTACGCGTTGGCATTTAAGAAGATTGATGCGAACCCGCATATCATTCGCAAGCTGGTGGAGCGGGGCGATAACCTTAAAGTGTTGTATGAAAGGGACGCCAGATTAGGATGAACATAACCGATAACCGAAAAAAACGAGTAGCTATTTTAGGCGGTAGCGGGTTCACTGGCGCTGAACTGTATCGGTTGCTAGGCAAGCATCCGCAGTTTGACATTGATTTTGTATCATCAGAGTCGAAAGCCGGTCAGCCGGTCGATAAGTATTTTATAAGCTCGATTCATAAAAAAAAGCCGAGCCCTCTTAAATTCAGTAAACTAGCCGAATTGAGCGGCCATTACGATGCCATCTTCTCATGTTTGCCCACAGGCGCTTTGCCTAAAGTGGTCGAACATGTAGCGGAGCATACGGATTACATTTTTAATGTTAGCGGGGATTATCGCTTAGCGGATTCTGATCAATTACAGCAACATTATCCAGAAACGCTAAAGCACCCTTTTGAGGGCGGCTGGCATTACTTCATTCCCGAGTTTAGTCCAATTGATCTCACAAAGAAGATCGTGAATTTGCCAGGCTGTATGGCGGTGGCAACGTTGTACACGCTCTATCCACTCGTTGCGCACGATCTTATAGAGCCACGTGTCATAACGGATGCGAAGACAGGTTCAAGCGGTGGCGGCAAAGCAACAACCGAGCACCATGCCGAGCGCGCCCATAACTTTAGGGCCTATAAGGTTCATGGTCACCGTCATAAACCAGAGGTTGAACATGCGCTCAGCAGCCATCTTCAACACACGGTGACGTTGCAATTTTCAGTGTATAGTCTCGATTTGCCTCGTGGTATTATGGCCACTTCTTATTCTTTGCTAAAGGAGGGGGTAAGCGCCGTCGATGTGAAGAAAGCCTTCTATAGCACGTATGCATCTAAGCCCTTTCTTCATTATTTCAAATCGGGCGGTGGTTCACCGATGATAAAAACGGTAATCGGTACAAATTACGCTGAAATTGGTGCGTATGTAGAAGGGCAAAGCTGTGTATCCATTGCGACAATTGATAATTTGATTAAAGGTGCTGCGGGTCAGGCGGTTCAGGCAGCAAATCTTTACTTTGGCTTTGACGAGGAGACAGGTCTGCAATTTGAAGGTGAAGGAGTGTGGCCTTAATGAGCAGCCGAAGTCTATATGTAATCAAGCTAGGCAGCAGTACGATTGTGCATCACCCTGCTATTTTTGAGGAAATTAGTCGCATCGTAAAGCGCGGGCATCAGGTACTGCTTGTGGCAGGCGGCGCAGAAGCTATCCGGCTTAAATATGAATCGATCTCGCGTCCGATGCCTTTTCTGACATTGCCATCGGGAGATGAGGTGAGGTACTGTGCGCCTGAAGAAATGCCCATTATCCGTGAAGCTTATGAGGAGCATATTGTGTCACCCCTTAACAAGCAGTTAAAAAGTTACGGTTTGTCCGTTTATGCCCAGCTTGGCGGCGATCACGGTGTAGTCTTAGGGCAGAAGGCCAAACGAATTAAGGCCATTAAGGATGAACGAACGGTAATTATCCGTGATTCTTTATTTGGTCATTTCACAAGCAGTCACTCGTCCTTTTTACGGGCAGCTTTAGACGCGTTTGATGTGGTGTGCCTGACACCGCCAATTTTTGATCCTGTGTTAGATTCGTACATAAATATCGATGCGGATGTACTCGCTGCTCATTTAGCGGTTGAACTGGACGCCCATCATTTGCGCTTTGTAACAGGTACTCCTGGTTTACTTCTGGATGTTCATGATCAGACGTCCACGATTTCAGATCTGTATACCGATGATGAATTAAGTTTTGTTCAAGGACGAATGAAACAGAAGGTGCGTGCAGCGCAGCTCGCTATTTTGGAGGGCGCTTGTGATGTCTTCATCTCAGGCCCACATACGTTAGAGGGCAGCAAGACGTGGTTCTGGAACGTAAGCCGAGAGTTGGCTTCCGTTGATCTGCTGAACAAAGTTGCACGCATTCCTTCTGTTTCACAAGATGAGCACGAGCTGGCCCAATATTTATTGGATGCGATCCAGCTACCCTCCGTGTCAGGCACGATAGATGAAGCTGGCAACATCGTATTCAGAAAAGGGAGCGGTCCACACACACTGCTTTTGCTAGGACACATCGATACAGTGCCGCATGTATGGCCTGTTCGCTCGGACACAAACGGAATTACAGGTAGAGGTGTCGTGGACGCGAAAGGCTGCTTCGTTAATTTTGTTCATATGCTGCAAGACGTTGATGTCCCTGAGCATGGCTCATTACTTGTCATCGGAGCTGTGGAGGAAGAGATATCGTCATCCAAGGGGGCCTTCTTCATTCGTGATCAGTATTCCGCAGATGCAGTTATTATTGGGGAACCTAGTGGAGAGGACAACTTGACACTTGGTTACTATGGTTTGTTTAAGCTGCGGATCACCATTCAGCGGGCGCAGGAGCACACCGCAGCCAAAGATACCATAAGTGTTATCGACGAATTGTATCAGGTTGCAGCGGAAATACGGCAGCGTGTTCGTGATATCGATGCCCAATCCCTGTCATCGCTCATTGACATCAACTTTGAACAAGTAAAAGGATTTCTTACGGTAACAGCCATTTTGAATTTCAGAGTGTCGCCAGCGGCGGGGAATGGGTATGCGGACCAGCTCGACTTGACATTTAAGAAAGAAGTGACAATTGAGGTGCTGCGTGCGACACCTGGCTATGCTAATGCCCGCTCGGGTTCACTAGTAAAAGCTTTTGTACGCAGCTTTGCCAAACGTGGAAAATCGATACATTATTTGAAGAAGCGTGGAACGAGTGATATGAACACATTAGCAACAACATGGAGTACAGTTCCAATGGTAGCGTATGGTCCTGGTGATTCCAGTCTGGATCATACGAATGATGAATACCTCCATTACGAAGAAGCAGCAGCAACTCGATCGATTCTAAAAGACGCGGTAACCGAATGGTTTCGGTTGCAATTGGAGGCGTAGATGAGGGATACGACGATAGCTACCCAACAGTTTGACTGGCGTGAGCAGACAGAGGAGATTTCCTTGCTTCAAGCAAGAGCCAAGGAAGCAAGAAACTTAATTATTGATATGGCCGCTTCTGCTACAGGCTGCCATATCGGAGGAAGTCTGTCTGCGATTGATCTTTTAATTGGCGCGTATGCGAAGTATGGGCAAGATCCGAATACGGCTATTATTTTAAGCAAAGGACATGCGGCTGCGGCCTTATATGCCGCTTTGTATGTAAATGGGATTGTGAAACAAAATCCAGCTGAAAGTTACGGACAAGCAGGGTCTCTATTTACGGGTCATCCGAATCACAAATTGCCAGGCATTCCATTTGCCACGGGAAGCCTCGGTCACGGGATTGCTTATGCGGCAGGCTGGGCATTAGCGCAGAAGCTGAGACAAACGAACGGATTAGGCATAGTAATCGGCGGGGATGGAGAACTGCAAGAAGGGCTCTGCTGGGAAACGGCTCAGATCGTGCAAGCACAAGCACTGCGCAATTTTATTTATATTGTCGATTGTAACGGGGGACAAAATGACGGATATGTTCATGACATCTCCCCGATCCGCAATTTGCGGCAGCGTTTTGAAGCGTTTGGTTTTGTGACAACAGAAATAGATGGCCACCATGTAGAGCATATTCTTGCCGCAATTGAACCTGACCCTGAAAAGCCGACTGCTGTTCTCGCGACCACAATTAAAGGCAAGGGGGTAGCAGCAATCGAAGGGAATCCCGAAGCCCATTATGTAAAGTTATCGGAAAAGTTGGCATATAGATGGAAGGTGAGTCTTACATGACGATGTCGGCAAGGGATTCATATAAGTCTGAGCTAGCTCAGCTTGCTGTTCATAACGACCGAATAGTGTGTATAGAGGCGGATTTAGGTGGCAAAAACCATCCCTTTCAACAACAGCATCCCGAGCGCTTCTTTAATTTCGGGATTGCGGAAATGGCAGGCATTGATATGGCCGCTGGACTTGCAGAAGCAGGCTATGTCCCGTTTTTCTCCACATTTGCCTCTTTTGCCGCCCTCCGTGCCGCTGAAAGTATGAAACTTGCCCTGGGTTACATGGGTAAAAATGTGAAAGTAGTCGCGGCATACGGGGGGGTATCCGGGGGATGGTTCGGCACGACGCATCATGCGCTGGAGGACATTGCCATTGTCCAATCGTTGCAGCAGGTGCGGATTGCTTGTCCTCACGGAGAACAGGAGACAAGAGCAGTGATTCAGGAGGCGGCAGCTTCAGCGGAGCCGTATTACATCCGACTTTCCAGAAATGATCCTTTTGTTAGTATGGAGCGTCAATTGGACACATCCTGTAAAGAAATCATTGTCGAAGGTGGTGAGGTTGGTGTTCGCGCCCCCATATGTATCGTTTCGGTGGGGGAGCAAGCAACGGAATTATGCAAGCAGATCGTTCAACAGAACGCTGCTATTGTCCATGCTCATTTATGTTATATCGATATTCAAAGTATTCAATCTTACATGAAGGAATTAAGTGCTTTGTCTAATCGTTTGCTTGTCGTAGAAGAGCATCGTGCAACCGGAAGTACGGCATCATACCTTGCCTTGTTGTTGCCTGGGCATGAAATTTATTCACATCACTGTGGCGAACATTGGCCAATTTACGGAGGTTCGCATACGGAGGTGTTGAACTATTTAGGATTTGGACTGGAACCGCTGCAACAACAAATTTGGGATATCGTAGGTGGTGCTGGTGGTCTTTAGTGTGCTAAAACCAAAAAACTTTCGTCATTATTTTATCGCAGACATTGTATCCGGGTTCGGTGTAGGGATGAGTACGATTGGTGCGAACTGGTATCTAATGGATAAGACGGGGTCTATTGGTTCTATCGGCTTTATGCTGTCTCTTAACGTGATTGCAGGATTTCTGGTTTCGGCATTTGCAGGTTCCTTCATTGATAAATGGAATCGTAAGTCGATTATTTTATGGGCAAACGTCTTACGTGCCGCCGCATTGCTGCTTATCACTGCTGCTTTTGTATGGACGGGGTTCCGCATTGAGTATCTATATGCCTTTGCCATTGTAAATGGGATGGGCTGGGCGTTATACATGTCAGCTTCGCGAAGTCTAGTCCAAGAGATTGTCCCTGAGAAGGATCTCATTCATGGCAACTCCTTAATTGAAATCAGCCTGCAAGTAGGCATGTTTATGGCGGGTGCCCTGTCAGGCGTATTGTACAAATATGTGGGCTTCGAAGTCATCCTGCTGCTAAATGCACTTGCTTTTATCGTAAGCAGCCTGTTTCTGAGGAGGATTCAATATGTGCCGCTCGTACACGAACAGGAGACGGACTCCTTTTATCAAACGTTTAAGGACGGCATTCGTTACTTGACAGAGCGTCCTTACATTTTTTTACTAGGCGTAGTATCGATTGTCCCACTTGTATCCACTATGGTATACAATGTCGTCCTGCCTGGTTATGTAAGCACTGCTGTACAAGGAGATTCGGTTGTATTTGGACTGGCGGATATGAGCTACGGAATTGGTGGGCTGTTGTCGGGGTTAATAGCGGCTCCATTAGCCCAAAAAATATCTCGTCACGGCACCATTTTACTGTTTTTCCTTGTATCTGTACTCAACCTGCTCGCCATTGCGGTGAACTCCACCATTTTGATCTTATATTTAGGCAGTGTGCTAGTTGGGTTAACGAACTCTTCCTTACGTATCCTGATTACAACGTCATTGATGGAGTCTGTCTCAAAGGCCTACATGGGGCGGGCGACTTCGGTTTGGATGGCCATATCCTTGCTCTTGCAAACCGTCTCCGCGACAGGTCTTGGAACAGTGATCGACCGCTATTCGCCAGGAGTAGGCTTTATATGTATGAGTGGGCTAATGTTGATCGGACTTCTCGTATATTATGTGCTGAGCAGCAAAGCAGGACATAAGCAGTCAGTTACAATAAAGGAAGGAGAGCACTTATGACAACGAGCAAAACGGTAGCTTTTGTTGAACCGAGTTTTTATGGTGTTAGTTTTGCGAAAGCAGCTTTTGAGCAGGGACATAAAGTGATTTCAATTGTATCTTCGCCTGACAATCCGAAGAAGTATGGATATGAAGGCATTTTTCACGATCTTATTGTAGCGGACATCAGGGATGAGGAATCGCTCTATCAAGCGATAATCCAATCTCCATATGCCGATCAACTAGCTGCACTGATTCCAGCTACGGATTACGCGTCTCATTTGACAGCTAAAGTGGCGGAACGACTCGGGCTCAAGGGAGTTCCCTATGAAGCGGCATTAACATCGAGAAATAAAGATTTGGCACGGGAAGCATACGCGAAGCATCGGGTTCCGAGCGCGGCTTTTCGGAAGGTGAGAACCTTCGAGGAGGCAGCTGCCGCAGCGGCTGATATCGGGTACCCCATCGTATTAAAGCCGACCAATTGCGCGAGCAGTCAACATGTGTATTTTATTAGCAGTGTTAATGAGCTGCAAGCAGCTATGGAAGCGATTGTGGAATTTAAAGTATCCTATATGGATTTTAAAGTTCGTGAGGAGTATTTAATTGAGCAATATCTCGAAGGCCCCGAATTCAGCGTTGAGTTGTTTGTGCGGGACGGTATTCCATTGTTTTCTGTAGTTACAGAGAAAATAACATCACCTTTACCGTATTTTGTAGAAATTGTTCATACGCTTCCTACTTCGGTGCATACCGATCATGCCGACGACATCGTCCTCACGGCCGTTGAAGCGTTAAGGGCGATTGGGATTACAGATGGTCCCAGTCATGTCGAAGTAAAGCTTACGAGTGACGGGCCACGAATCATTGAAGTCAATGGGCGGCCAGGAGGCGATAACATTTCTTCAGACTTATTAGTGCAGGCATTAGGAGTAGATATTTTTGAAGCCACAGTCAACTTTTATTTGGATAACCCGATTACGCTTCAGAGAAAGCATAAGCGGGCGGCAGCAATTGCGTATGTAACCGCTGAGCATGAGGGGATTTTCGCCGATTTAAAGGGACTTGAACGTTGGCGTGAGCACCCTGCTGTTGTTCGGTATCAAATTAATGTATCCGCAGGTGACCGCGTATCACCAGCTAAAAGCTCAGATGATCGCTTAGGCTACGTTATTACGGTCGGGGATACGCCGCAAGAAGCTAAAGAACTGGCGCTGTCGCTAGTAAACGGTTTGCAAATCGTTTATCAATGGCAAGAAGCGGGCACGAGGTAAAACATCATTATTTATTAAAAGGGGATGAGAAAGCCCTATGGGAATCGCTGTAATCTATGGTAGTTCACGTCGAAATGGCAACTCGGAGCAGTTAGCCAATCTGTTAGTTGATGGATTTGAAGCAGATCGGATTTATTTGTCTGACTATACGATTCATCCGATTGTTGACTACCGTCATTCTGATAAGGGAACCTATCCAGATGATGATTATCATCACGTAATTAAACGTGTTCTGGCTCAGGATGTGCTTGTATTTACTACCCCCATCTATTGGTATGGAGCTTCGGGATTAACGAAAACATTTATTGATCGTTGGTCGCAATCCTTGAGAGAAAACAAATCAGAATTTTTAACCACACTATCCAACAAGACAGCATGGGTAATAGGCATTGGTGATGACCAGCCCCATCTTAAAGGCATTCCGTTAGTCCAGCAGTTCCAATATGTGTTTGAATATACAGGAACCCATTTTGCCGGTTATGTTTTAGGCAAGGGAAACAAGCCAGGTGATATACATCAGGATACAATTGCGGTTGCAACGGTAGCGCAAATTCGAAAAACTTGGCATTTTTAATGATGTTAAATACGCTAAATCCGTTTATCCGTATGAACAATCCGTTTTCAGGTAGCCGTCGATACGTTTTTCTCCTAACATTGTAGGGAGTAAAGCGTTAATAGCGGATGCTGCGAAAGGGGATAGTGAAAGATGGCAAGAACTCGATTTAGTATATTTTTTAGTGTATTTGTTGCTATGGTGGGTTTGATGATTATCGCGCCGGTCATGCCTCCACTTATTCGTGAATTGGGGTTAAGTGAGACACACTCCGGCTTAATTATTTCTTTGGGTTCTGTTGCAATGGCCTTAATGGCGCCGGTATGGGGGCGACTAAGTGATGTAAAAGGCAGAAAGCCCGTTATACTGATTGGCTTTATCGGGATGTTTGTAAGTTATATATTGTTTACTGCAACGATGTATGCCGGACTGTCTGGATGGTTAAAGGGTGGACTATTAGTCGTCTTACTTATTGTTGCACGCGCTATGGTCGGCTTCTTTATTCCAGCGGTCCCTTCATCCGCGCAGGCTTACATGGCTGATGTTACTGAAGAGCATGAGCGTTCCGCAGGTATGGCCTTGATTGGAGCGGCCAACGGCTTAGGACTTGTGCTAGGGCCAGCCATTGCCGGTGTATTTGCCTTGATTGGACTGATTTGGCCTTTGTATATCGGCGCTGTTCTTCCAGTAATTGCAATAGTTGTCGTACTTGTGCTAATACCCGCCCATAAACCTGTAATTCACGAGAAGGTTCCAAAGGTAAATCCATTTCAAAAAGGAGTTCGTCTTTATTTATTTGCAGGGTTGATCACGATGCTTAGTATTGTTACTTTACAAGTGGTGGGGGGATTTTATTTTCAAGATCAATTGTCGTTAACTACGCAGGAGACTGCCCGTATGCTCTCCTTGGGATTGATGTTTACTGGGGTAGCGATGATCCTGACTCAAGGCTTGCAGATGAAAAAGCAGACATTGCAGCCAAAGCAACTTATTCTAGTTGGTGCAATGCTATTTATTGTCAGTTTGGCGCTATTCTTATTTGTCATTCACTTGGTTAGCTATTACGTTGCATTTTTTTTGTTTGGGGTAGGATCAGGCCTTATGATGCCGGGCTTTATGACAGGATCATCACTAGCTGTCTCCCGTGAGCAGCAGGGGGGAATTGCAGGCCTTGTAGCATCGGTGCAAGGGATCTCGGCCGTTATTGCTCCGATTCTGAGCACAAGTCTTTACCAAGTTGATCGGCATCTTCCGTTTGCGTTTATCGCGGGATGTGTGTTGGTGCTAGTATTTACGATGTTTGCAGTGAACAACAAACATGTTGAAAGCAGGTCGTTGACGGGTCAATAAAGGGAGGATGTTCTTTCGTTACAGAACAGACAGATTGCAGCGCCACTTCTTTTTTTAATATTTATTGATAATGATTATCTTTATCGTTATAGTGATAATGAAGGTTAGTTGTATACTGGATGAATTGTGGGTATTCAGCGATATACGTACTCGCAAACAGTCTTACCGTTAAACTTTTTCTTCAGGGTTTTTCCTTGAGGAAAAAGTTTTTCGTATTTACAATACTTTTGGGTTAGGTTAAAATTAACTCAATTTAGAAAGGGAAAAAGGTTCTTCTTAGTTTTACATATTTAATGATTGGAAACCAGTATGAACAACAGATGGTCTCCAGCTGATTGGTAGATTTTTATGGATTGGAGGAGAATGGCCTTGAACTTACAATTAGACTCTTGGGATTTGGACGGCATGTTCGGGGAGTTTCATAATGTTACGCCATCTTCCCCACTACAGGAACAGCACCATTATCTTTACAACTTTCCTTCGCATAGTGGAACAGGCAACTTGCATCGTATTCGTTTGCGCGACGGACTAGAAATTAATTGGTTTGATGCAATATTAGATGACCCCGTGACGATGGATGTTGGCATACATTATCCGCATTTAGAAATCGCCTATACGATGTCAGGCAAAGGCTGCTGGCAAACGTCCGCGCAGGCACAGGATTTCGAAATATGTTCAGGTGTATCCACACTTGTCTACATGAACGAGACGAAGATGCACGCGGAATTTTCCCAAAGTGAGCCTCTGTTACATATGGAGTTACGGATAGATTTGCGGCATTTACAAGCCGTTATTCCTGAAATGGATCGCTTGTCTACTCGTACATTTTATTGCAAGCAAACGGTAGCATCACCGCAAATTCCTTTTATCGTCGAACAAATGAAGCAATGTCCATACAAGGGAGCGCTGCAAAGGCTTTACTTAGAAGGGAAGGCACTGGAGCTGCTGGCGTTCCACTTAGATGGTATAGATCATGAAGCGAAGGAACAACAAGTCAAGTCCAAACTAACGGCTGATGATATTCAATGTTTGTATCAAGCGAGAGACATCCTTTCCCGATCCTGGAGACAGCCGCCGAGCTTGCTCGGGCTTGCCAGATTGGCCGGACTGAACGATTACAAGCTGAAATTAGGCTTTAAAGAACTGTTCGGCACTACTGTATTTGGTTATGTACGTGGCTTACGTATGCATGAAGCACGTTCTATATTGGAACAAGGACATGCAAATGTAAGTGAAACGGCGATGATGGTCGGCTATAACAATATGAGCCACTTTGCTGCGCTCTTTCGAAAAACTTTTGGTTACAATCCAAGTGACACTGTCAAGCTTGGTTCAGCCACTACAGGAACCGACACAAAGCGTCAGGACTTAATTCACTTTGACCCGTACTGATATGTACTCATGTGACAGTAGTCGCATCGTTTAATGAATCTAAAGCACAGCCTCTATTTGCAGCGAGAGATGCTGTTTGTTATACCTAGACCGGAGCCCTCACAGTCCAATTTATACCGGCATGTCATACCAAAACATTTCCAGTAAGTCATAAATCCAACTCCAATGTTCTCCATAATCACTTCTATGTGCAGCTTATAAATTCCGTGGAGCAATTAAAAAACGGCCATTGTTCGCATCTTGTGCGACAAGGCCGTTTTTTTGTTGTTCGTACGTTAGTTTTAAATAGCTATTATTGCCAAACGCTCATAGGGTCCCATGGCTTGATTTGATTACCATATTTTCCGGCCAAAAAAGCTTTCATGTCTTCTAGTTTAGCAGGCACCTCGTTCCAAATTGGAAGGGGGGGTAACCCTCGTTTGCTTTTGAGTAGGATGTCCACAGTAACATACAAACGTTCAGGCTGAATCCAATGAAGGAAGCGAGAAATATCAATTTGCTTGGTCAGGGACAAGGAATCAATTTCGTCATTGTAATGCTTATTAAACTCGCTGATCAGGTTCAGAAGGTAGTCTCTCTGCTCCTTCACGAAGTCCAGACCACAGATGGCGCCATGTCCTGGAACAACGATTTCAGGTTTCATTTCATCAATAATGCGATCAAGCACTTTAATCCAATTGAGGGTTCCCTCTTCGCTGTATGCCGTACAACCGTTAAACACAACATCGCCGGCGAACAACACTTTTTCTTTAGGCATCCACAGCAGCAAGTCACTGTCAGAGTGGGCCGGAGCTACGTTGTAAATATTAACTTCCGTATCACCAAGACGAATGTTAATATCGTCCTTTATTTCAATATTCGGTTGCACCCATTCTACGCCTTCCAGATCGAATCCTTCAAATTCCGCTGCAAAAAACCGTTCGCCCGCAGTCGATTCCGGACTATCCTTTCCTCTTCTGATAACGCTGTCCATCCAGGCGATATTTTCGGTGAGCCGCTCCCTTGCCGCTTCCTTGTGCATAATAATGCAAGCATCTTCAAACACTTTGTTTCCCCAGGCATGATCGCTGTTATAGTGCGAGTTCACCACATATGCGGGAGAGGCGCCGTTGCTTACTTCCATAAAAGCCTCCCGCATTTCCCGCGCATGGAACAAATCGAAAAACGTGTCATATACCAGTCCATTACCCTTGTTGATGAATCCAGCATTGGCCCAACTGATGCCGCGATACGGCGAAATACCAGCAAAGATGCCATCTGCGACTTCAAAAAATTTAACACGAGGTTTTTGGATAATACGTCCATACTTCATAGAAATTCTCCTTTACGTATATGATTTTGGGGCAAGCCATACTGACTTATGTTTTTATTATAGAGAATGGAAAATCAAAAAGCAAGCAAGTACTTGCATGCATGCGTTTTAAGCGATATGATAGTAACAGAACAACATCAAACATTGTGGATGGAGGCGCTGCAACATGAAGCTAGTAACCTTTCAAACCAGAACATCTCAGGAGCCTTTGTTTGGGCTTGTAATTAATGAGAAATTTGTCGTGTCTTTTGCCGCAATTATGAGCAAGCAAGGAACATTTGTTGACAGTCTTGAAAGTATGGACAGCTATCTTCATTGTTTGCCGGCAAGTTATGATGCCGCTAAGGAATTGATGCAATATGCTGTCGAACAGTGGCATCAATTTAATGAAAATGAAATCTCCCCGATAGCAGTGGTAAAGCTGTTGCCACCGGTTCCGAATCCGGCTGCGCTTATCGATTTCGGGTTGACGCCAAGGCATTTGAGAAATGCTGGCGTAAATTTGCTGCAAAGAGAATATACAGGGCCGGAAAGAGAAGAGCTTAAACGAAAAATTGCTGAAAAATTCCAGCAAGATCCGAATAAAGTTAGCTTCAGTTATTACAAATGTAACCATAATGCATTAATTGGTGATGGAGATACGATTCATTGGCCTTCGTATTCTTCTTACCTGGATATCGAGCCAGAACTGGCTTTTGTTACAGGGAAGGGGAACTGCATTGCAGGTTATGTTATTTTTAACGATAGTACTGTCCGCGATGTGCAGTGGCCAGATTTCCAGGCGTTGACTGGCCCTACGCGCTGCAAAGATTTTGATCGCAGCAAAGGCATAGGACCATTTCTGGTTACGCCGGATGAAATTGACAACCCGTTAGCACTGGATGTGGATGTACGCATCGGGGGGAGACTGCACTGGAAGGGAAGCACATCCGAGTATTCTGCACACCCTGCAAAAGTGATGGAGGAGGTTCTCAAAGTTTTCACACCGCTACCGGGCACCATTATAGGAATGGGGACGATACCGGATTGCTGCGCAATCGAGACTGACCAGTGGCTGTTGCCCTCTGATCGAATCCAGATCACATTCGATAAATTAGGAACGATGACGCAATTGGTGCCTGATCATGTTAAGATTACGGAACCAAGCCGCTGGGAAAAAAGAAGTGATTTACCTTAATAAATGGTTATGAAAATGATAAGCCCCGACCCTGCTGCATATGCAAAACTTGTAGTAGAATAGGTTTAACATGTACAAAAGGAGAACTAAAATGCAAACTTCAGACAGAATCATTGAAGCCGCGACAAGGCTCATCAAAAAGAAGGGCTATCGGGGAGTAAGCACCAAAGCTATTGCAACGGAAGCTAAGGTTAATGAATCTACTATTTTCCGCCAATTTGGAAGCAAGCAAGGCATATTGGAAGCCATCATTGAAAGACATTCGGATATCCCGCAATTTGAAAAGCTGTTAAAAGAGGAAGCGACCGATAATCCGGAAGTCGATCTGCTGAATGTAAGCCAGCAGTACCGTTTATTTTTCCATAACAATGAAGACGTCATTTTGATTGGTATTCGCGATAAAGGAATGCTTCCTGAATTGGACAGAGTGTTGGCCGATCCGCCGGTGAAGCTGCACGCCTTGCTAGTTGCATATTTTGAGCGCTTACAGAAGAAAAAAGTAATAGCCATACAGGATGAACGTCTTGTCGCCATGTCTTTTCTTTCGATGTGTTACGGATTTCAGATGAGCGAGCTGATTCACCGACAATATCAGTCCCAACTCGTCACCGAGGAAGAGTTCTATAAGCACAGTGTCTCGTTATTTGTTAAAGGAATATTGGCTCAATCTTAAGGCTAGCTCATTTCTTCAAAATATGTAGAGAACGAAAATCAGATAAAAGCAAATAGCCTAAACACCTTACGGATGTAAGAGTTTAGGCTATTTTTTAGCTGAGGAGCTTGAATTTTTATTTATACAAATATAGATGGATATTACTGATCAAACTAGTGAACGCGATAAATGTGAACAGCATACAGGGGATGCGGTCGGTCCGTTTTGAATATTTAAAAATAAATCTAATTGATTCGTAGTTTACGACACGATCATACAAAAAAATACATACACGCGCTACAATTCATTACCTTAGATCTATTTCAAAAACTATAAATTAATTTAAAATCTAATTACATTCGATCACAGTCAAAATGCGTGCTGACTTCTAAAAATATGAATAACAAGAAGCGAGGGATGAAAAATGTCAAAGAGTAAATTACTAGGCGGCTTAAGCGTACTGCTCTTATCATCCGCCCTAGTTCTCCCTGTACATGCAGCGGAGCCGACTTCATTTAGTCAGACAGTGAGTAACACAGCTACATTCAACTGGGGGATCCCACATATTCGAGAGTTTTGGGAGGGAAGAATTGCGAGTTATGGAACACTAGCTCAAGGATCATACACAACTCCTACTACACCTGGCTGGATCGTTGTTGAAAGTGTACCAGACAGTTTTGGTCCATCTGGTTTTGAGCCAGGCTATAATATATACAAATATATTTTGACAGCAGATCCAGATACTGTTGAACGTGAAATCGGTGTTTCAAACCTCCCGCCAGGATGGGTAGAAATTGGAAGGGGATATACAAGCTCACATCAATTTTATAGAGATATTAAAAAGGAGCTCATCCTGACCCCGATTGATGGATTGCAAAGTTATGTAGGAAGCTACTATATTAGCGTTGTAGCACCAGGTGCAGTACTTTTTGAAAAAATTGATCCTCGCATGTCTTCAAATTACCTCATTTATAACCCACACATTGTTTACATAAACTCTTTACCTATAGGTGCAAATTTCCAAGTTCAAGTCCGCCTAGACAATTCTGACCATTTTTCTACAGTCCCATCAGGGTGGAAAGTCATTAGAATGACTGAAAGCACGACTATTATTATGAGAGTGCAGTAGATGGGGTGTTTAGACATTTATGTATGTGGATTTGGAAGGGGGATACCTAACTTATAGTTAAAATAATATTTAATCCCATTCAAAAGTGCTTCTTAAAAGATTGAAAATTAGAGCTCAATTTAATTCCAAGCACTCCACGCGAGTGCTTTTTTAATGGAGTGCCAAATAGTCTACAGCTTGTGTTCAAAAAGGGGGCTGATAACGTTTTAAACATACGATGGGTACTGGAAACTATAGTAAATATGAAAAAAGGGCACCAGTGGGAGCGGATCATTCGGTTCCTGTAACGGAAGGAAGTACTTGAACGGATGCTTTAAGTATTAATGCTGCATTATTATGGAGTTACACTACATTCTAATTTGACTAATGACGTATTGATCATCGTATGATGACAGTCTTGACGAGTAACCAAATGCATACTACAATATTTTCAAATGAAAGGGTGTTATTGTCGTATGGATCGCTTAAACACAGTTAAACGATATCCAAAACGCTGCTCCGTACAAATGGATAAACACGATGAAACGTTGTCCGGAGCTTAATCAAAAGCGTAATTGCTTTTATTCATCGACCGATAGCAGGTTAAATTTGGTGTGAATCCTCACGCTTATTTAGTTGTGCTTTCTGTCGGTGTTACAGATTAAGAGGCTGTAGACAAAGTTTTGTCTACAGCCTTTTGTGATATAACCGATTCAGTATGTTATTGAATTAGGTATAGCTGTACCGTTTTGACGTGTACATGAAGCAGGGGGCTTGCACCTACCAGGGTGTGATGCTTTCTGCTTCTTTTATTTGATATCCGAGAAAAGAGGAATAATAGATAGAGGAGAATAATCCACCATGACAACAAACATAAATTCCAGATGGAAATCCCAAATTACTTTATTTTTGACCGCCCAAACCATATCCTTATTTGGTTCTTCTTTAGTCCAGTATGCGATTATTTGGTATATCACTTTACAAACTTCCTCAGGTATGATGTTGATGGTATCTACCGTCTGTGGTTTTCTACCACAAATAGTGATCTCTTTGTTTGCCGGAGTTTGGATTGACCGCTATAATCGAAAAAAATTGATAATGTTGGCAGATGGTGTGATCGCGGGGTCAACCCTTATGCTTACGGTATTATTTTGTGCAGGCTTCAAAGACATAGTGCTGCTTTATCCATTGCTACTTATTCGTGCGGCAGGCACCGGCATACAAACGCCTGCCGTAAATGCACTTATTCCTCAAATCGTCCCGCAGGACAAGCTGATGAAGGTAAATGGAATAAATGGCAGCATCTCATCTCTGATGATGTTTCTTTCGCCGGCAGCAGGTGGCGTGATGTTGTCAATTGCTCCATTAGAGACTGTATTTATAATTGATGTCATCACGGCAATCGTAGGAATTATTATTATGCTTACAATCAAAGTACCAACAATAACAAGACCAGGTAGTGAGCTCAGGTCCAACTGGTATGAGATGAAGCAGGGATTCATGTATATGAAAGAGCACACCTTCATCAAACGATTGCTTATGTTCTTATTTCTTGTTCTTATACTAATTAGTCCATCTGCTTTTTTAACACCATTAATGGTGAGTCGCTCCTTTGGTGCAGAAGTGTGGCGATTAACGATTAGTGAAATGACGTTTAGCGCTGGCGCACTTCTTGGTGGTGTGCTGATTGCATCCTGGGGAGGCTTTCGTAATCGTATGCATACTATCCTTCTGGCATGTACACTTTACGGACTGCTCATGATCGGGCTTGGGATTGCTCCGGTTTTTATTATGTATTTGGCAGCAAACTTCCTCATTGGCATCACAATGCCGTGTTTCAATTCGCCGATAACGGTGCTGCTACAAGAACGAGTCGAGCCACATATGCATGGACGCGTGTTTAGTCTAATGCATATGTCCAATTCATGCGCCTTGCCACTTGGTATAATGCTGTTTGGTCCACTAGGGGATGTGATTCATATAGAAGACATACTCATCGGTTGTGGGTGCCTGGTTATGCTATGTGCCATACTTGCTTATAGACACTCTCGGCTGCGTATGAATTGATTTGCAGGAATAACATCAGCCTAACAACTTGCGATAAATCAATAACTTCTTTGATGAAAATACGGATACAATTTTAGTGCTTTACGGGAGACTTCTAATCGAAGCAAGAGAAGGGTGACTCATTACCATAATGGTCATGGGTCACTCTTTCTCTCATTTAGAGGTAGGATGATAACGTATATTAGGGGGAAACAATTATCGTGTTATAATTACTTTAAACGAACGGATAATAACACCCTTATAGCTCATATTTAAGCACACTACATGCTGGTTCTTTGGGTGTACCAGTAAAATACATGAATCAGCAGGAGGCTCAATACTATGAATAAAAAGATTGGAATCATCGGTCTAGGAGATATTGCACAGAAAGCGTATCTGCCTGTACTGACTCAATTTGACAACGTGGAAATTGCGGGAATTATGGCCCGCACTCCTGAAACCGTTGAAACGATAGGTAATCGTTATCGAATAGCTGGTCGATTTACTGACTTGGATTCGCTGCTTGAGCAGGAACTGGACGCAGTATTTATTCATACGCCTACCGAGATACATGAACAAATGGCCATCCAATGTTTGTCACGCGGCATTCATGTGTACATAGATAAACCGCTCTCCTATCATATTGACGCTTCAATGCGAATGATCGAGGCTGCGGCGAAGTATGATCGATTGCTTGCTGTCGGCTTTAACCGCCGCTTCGCACCTATGTATCAGCAGGCAAAGGCTTGGCTGGACGAAGTAGGCGGATTCGACTTGTGTATCGCGCAAAAGCATCGGACGAAGCAGCAGGCGTTGAGTGCTAAGGAAACGTTATATGACGATTTGATTCATATGATCGATTTGCTTCTGTGGATGGGAGCCAAGCCATATGAGATTGCTTCCTATTATCAGGAAAAGGATGACCAAAATCGGTTGCTGCATGCGACAGGCCAACTAGTATTTGGCCACTCGCCTGCGTTATTTAGTATGAACCGTCAAGCAGGTGCTGATATGGAAAAGGTAGAACTTCACGGAGGCGGCAGATCGGTTGAAATTGTGAATCTGGAGGCTGCTGTATGGAATGATCGCAAAAGTGGTCAACAAGTGAAAAAGTTTGGAAGCTGGGATACGATCGGTGATCGACGTGGATTTGCTGGAGTTATCCAACACTTTTTGGAGTCACTGGACGTACCGGAGCAATGCAGTATACGGGCTGATCAAGTGATGGATTCCCATATGCTAATTGAAAAGCTGCTTCTATCTGAAGCATAAGCCACTCAAACTGGTGAATTTCTCAAGGAAATACGGTATATTACATCTGAATCAGTGATAGAAATAATGGCGCCATTCGCAGAATAATTCGAATGGCGCTTGTTATAGTTATAAAAAATCGAAGAGTTAAACTACTAACTGTATCAGGATGTCACATTCTGAAGCTTACCTATTTCTCGCTGTGGCTTCTTAAACAACTGCTTTAAGTTGTCAAAGTTAACAAGTACAGTTCCCACAATAATCGTAATAGCACCGATAATGGTTAACCATGTAATGGCTTCACCATAGAAGATCACTCCAATCGTAAGTGCAATTAATGGTGAGATGTAAAGCCAGGTTGAGGCAAAAATCGGACTCGTCTTGACGACTAACCAATAAAACAGACTATGACCAATCATCGAACCGATGACAATGAGATAGAGCATAGAGCCAATTGCTTCTGCCGATAGTAAACTGTGAAAGTACCATTTTTCCGTGCATGCAGACAGTAAGAGCAGCAGTGCTCCACCATACATCATTTGAGCTGCGTTTAGCGCAATGGGTGATGTCTCCGGGAAACGTTTCGTGACGCTTTTTGAATAAATGGCTCCACATGAATAGAACAGTTGACCAATCAAGATGATAAGACTGCCAATAAGCAGCCATATACTTGCTGATAACGTAATCGTAGGTAGAATAATTAGCGTCACGCCTATAAGACCAATAATGCAGCCAATTAAAGAACGACGGCTAGGCGACTGACGCATGATGATGGTTTGCAGCAATAGAATCAAAATCGGAGCAGTAGCTGAAAATACTGCCGCAATTCCTGAGGAGACGTATTGTTCTCCCCAATACAAGGCTGCAAAAGTACCAAATGTTAAACCAATTCCTGTAAGCAGCATTTCCTTGCGGAGAAGGAGTGAGAAGCTTGCTTTTTTCCTCCACATCATCCAGACGAATAAAAGTAGTCCTGCTACAAAAAATCGAATACCCGAAGATAAAAATGGTGGTGCAGAGGCATCAACACCGATCTTGATCGCTAGAAATGTTGTACCAAATATGAGACATACGAGCAAATAATTTAAGATAACCATAATTTCTCCCCCTCTGTGAATGATCATACACCTTTGGCTATAGAACAGATAAATACAAACAGAACAGATGAACCGTGATTCGTGTACAATATTGAAATAAAGGGGGCGACTTGCATGCTGTTTAAACAAGTATACGATCACATTATCGCGAGGATTAACAGAGGCGAATGGAAAGTACATGATAAGCTGCCTTCGATTCGACTGCTAGCCCTCGAATTGGGTATAAATAGACTGACTGTATTCAAAGCGTATCAATTGTTAAAACAGAATGGCGTAGCCTATGTCAAGGAAAAGTCGGGCTATTACGTTAGTCCTGATCGGTTGGATCAATTTTCGTATGAGCATGACGCGTACTTGCCTATCGCATGTTCTAATGTACAGTTAAACAGCAAATTATCGGACATTCATAGAATAACTGCTGCATACCAATTCTCACAAGCGTTGATAGATCCTAATTTGCTGCCCAACTTATTTTTGTCCGAGTACGTCAAGAAGGTATTTGATATATATCCTAAGCTGATGGGGACTTATTCGACTGCGCAAGGGGATGAGGAACTGCGAGATGTCCTTTGCCAATATGTTATACGACAATATCGGGTTCATTTGCGTACTAATGAAGTGCTTATCACGACAGGTGCACAGCAGGCTATTGATTTGCTGTCGAGGCTATTTATAAAACCGTTGGATGCGATTTTGGTGGAACGACCGACTTACAGCGCTGCGATTGATGTATTCCAAGGGCAAGGTGCTAGATTGATTTCTGTAGATATATCACCGGATGGCTATGATTTGGATAGAGTAGAGATGTTGATGAAAAAGCACAAACCGCGCTTCTTTTATATGAATCCCACTTTTCACAATCCAACTGGGTATACTGTGCCGGTCTCGCAACGGAAGCAGCTTGTAGAGTTGGCTGAAAGATATCGTTGTTTGATCATTGAGGACGATGCGTTTCACGAGATGTATTTTGATGAACAGCCACCCCCGCCCTTGTTCACATACGATACAGAAGGATGGGTCGTATATCTCCGGAGTTTCAGTAAGTATGTAGCACCAGGTTTACGGATTTGCGCCGTATTTGCCCGAAAATCCGTAATAGAGCCGCTTATAAAGGTCAAGTCATTGGCTGATAACGGAACACCGTTAGTGACCCAGAAAATATTTGTCCATTACTTTCAGTCCGAGCGAATGCAGCAGCATCTGGAAAAGCTGCGTATAGCTCTACAAATCAGAAGAGATATTATGGAAGAGGAATTAGCAGAGGCGCCGATCAATTGGAGATGGATCACTCCAAAAGGAGGTCTCAATCTATGGCTCCAGCTGCCGGATACAATTCCAGTGAAAACGTTGTTAGATAAGAGCGTCCACCAATCGATTTCCTTCGTACCGGGTCAGATTTGTGATCCGTTGGATGAGATGCAGACTTGGATCAGACTGAGTTATTCATTTGTAAATGAGGAGCAAATACGTGCTGGGATTCGACAATTTGCTGAGATCGCACAACAAATACAGGAACAATGAAATAGACAGTTCCTGAGCTAACTTTTCAGCTGCACAACTTAAATAAGTCTGTAAATAAGATATCTTTCTTGCTATTGGTATAATAAAAGCGGCACATACATGCAGGGAATCGTCCCGTGTTTGTAAGTACCGCTATATTTTTATTTATGAAAATTCATTCAGTACGTTCGGCGTCCAGTCTTTTACACCGTTGTCTTCTATAATACCTAACACTACGTCAGTAATGTCTGGATCTGCCATCAACTGATCTTGAACTCGGAACTTGATATCATCAGCATCCGCCAATGACAAACCTTTACGCAATTCAATCATAGCATCCACGTGATAATAGCGTCCTTCTTGTGTAATCCGCAAATCGTTGATGTCTGTCACATCGAGATCTGCAAGTATAATTGAAGCCACTCTCTCGGCAACATCACGGGGTGCTGATACGCCAATTAAGCCTACCATATTATCATAGCCAACACGGAAAGCAACACCAACCATAAGCAGTCCAATCAGCATCGTGACAACACCATCAAGTGCTTCAAACGAGGTTAGAGAAGTAACAATAACGGCAATCATGGCGAGAAGTGCACCCGTCACGGCAACTAGATCTTCATAAAATACTAATCGAGTAGGAGGTGCAGAACGACCCACATGTTTAAACGCGGCTGGAATAAATGCAAATCCTTCTGTGTGAACTCTTGCTTCTTTATTAATTTCTTTCATCGCTTTTAACAAGATGGCACCGTCAACAGCCAGGTTTAACAATAAGGCGGCAATATTTATCCAAAATGCTCCGCCAGCGCTAGCTTGAACAGGATGTTGAAGCAAATGCCATCCTTCACGAACCGTTTCATAAGCCATGATCGTGACCACGATAACTGCAATCATACAAAAGATATTGATCACACGGCCAAAGCCAGTCGGAAATTGGCGGGTTGGTTTCTTTTCTGCAAGGATGCTCCCTGCAAACACAAATCCTTGATTCACGCTGTCCGCTAGTGAATGCATTGCAGAGGCAAACATGGCTCCGCTGCCGCTCATCGCTGCTCCCACACCTTTTGCAATCGCAATAAAAGCATTACCTATCATGGCAAGCGCTGAAGATTTGTTTCCTTTCTTAAGTAATTGTACTAAATTTTCACGTTCCGGCTCGAGCTCCATTACTTCCTCCTAATTTCACAAAAAAATAAATTCACAATCTTATTATTTTATAATACAACGTGTTGTTCATCAACAAATAATAGGAATAAATACATAGCACGTTATCATTATTGCTGCTATTGCTGGCATTCAACATAATCTAAATAGGGGAGAGGCATTTCGCATTTTTTGTTACTATTGCTTATTATGGATACAAAAAAGCAGCACTATTACAAGTGCTGCTTTTTTTCAAGAAGGAAGAACTAATTTTGCCCCGTTTATTCTCCTTTTGAAGCGTTATAAGTCCATCTGCATTTGTTCACTCTAGTTCATTACTTCTGATACGTGGTCAGCAGTCATAGCATATTTGCTTAGCAGCCACATCCCCCAGCTTATCCCTAAGAAATATAATGGCATCGTGAACAGGGCGCCGTTATGAAGAGCACTCATTCCCCAAGTAATTAAGCTAACGAGCAAGTAGTACCCTAAACTGAAAATAGCGCCAGCCGTTCCAACCACATCATGAAAGCCAACAAGCGCGAGACTTAGACAGTTAGGCAGTGCAATTCCTGCTCCTAACAATAGGATAAACATCGATACTAATAGACACGATATAGCGATGCCCCTAGGAAGCATGTCCATCGTACTTGTAACAGTCAGCACAAGTGCTCCAACGCCCATAACAAGTAGACCAGAGCATATAATTTTCTCTGGAGATTGCCTCGTTAATCGTTGTTTAGATATCATTGAACCTAAAATCGAAGCCAGTGCAACTACAATCCCGAAGAAGCCATAAACACTAGGCGATAGATGGAAGTGCTCAATAAATAAAAAAGGGGCCTCCGCATAATAGCTGAAAATAATACCATTTATGCCGCCAATCAACGTGCCAAAAACTAAAATACGTCGTGACAACAGCATCTTTTTAGCGGTTGCTATGATAGCAACCTTTTTTCGTTTAGACACATCTGTTGTTTCCGGCAACCTCAATAGGGCATAAACAAACAGGACTACACTTAACATCACAAGTGTAAAAAATACCGATCTAAAACCAAGAGTTTGATCTAGCCAGCCACCAATGAGTGGCCCGACAGCTGGTGTAAATGCGATTACAGCAGATATCTGCGCAAACATCGTATGCCGTTCGGTCCCGGATAAACTTTCACGAAGAATCGTCTGCGTAATAATCGATCCCGTAGCGGCGCCAAAGGCTTGAATAAAGCGACTTATTAAAAGAATTTCAATAGATTCTGATAAATAGCACAACACACTTCCAATTCCATATATAGCAAGACCACCGAGCATCGCTGGTCTTCGTCCTATAAAATCCGACAACCATCCCCAACAGAATACACCTAACGCAAATCCGATAAAGTAAATGCTTAGTGTAAGCTGAACTGCGCTATTCGAGCTGCCAAGTACGCGAGATATATCCGGTAGAGATGGGGTATATATGGTTTCACTGATCTGTGGAAAAGCTACAAGAACGATCATTAATAACAAAGATGGTACGGTATTTGTTTTCGTTTTCACTTTATATTCGCCCTCCTACAAGCTTATATAACCTCGAAAAGGATAAGCTTAGCTAGGGAAACGGGGGCTTCATTATTTTAATTCGATTGTACATATCCATTTTTAAAATTCACCTTAATCATTAAGTGTAGGAGGGCTAAACCAATATTGCTATATAATAACCAATTATACCAAATGAAAATATATTAATCTTTACATATTCCTTCATCTAAGTCAAGTGAGACTCAACAAGATTAGATTATTTGTAGGTTCGATCATTAGCTTGATGTTTACGTTTGAACTAGGCGGTAAGGAATAGGCTTGGAATTCCAGTATGATTATAGCGTTGTTCTCAGCTTTCGCAGTGCTAATTACAGCTTCCTGAAAACTATTCGAGTTCACACTAACAAATTCAAGGCACAAACAAGTTTAGAAAAGTTCTAACCCGTCCACATCATGGACGGGTATTAGCCATTCAAGTGACCCTAATTTACTTCGTTCGTCCATAAGCTTTGGCATAGCGCAGAATGCGACGGTAGGCAGCGGGGTTAAATGTACGGTAGACATAAATAGCAGGTCTGGTGTTTACCTCTAATATCCAGGGCCGCATACTTTTATCGATAGCGATATCAAGCCCCAACTCCTTCAGCCCTTTGTAATTTTTACTTAGCTGTCTGCCTACAGCTAATCCCATTTGGTTCAATTCAGTGCGGAGTTGACGAATAGAGGACTTGCTCATATGTGGACTCATTAATGTAGATAAAGTCTCCATCTTCCCGCCATTACTAACATTCGTCACAATTTTATGAGCGGCGGCTTTTCTTCCGA
This sequence comes from Paenibacillus taiwanensis DSM 18679, assembly GCF_000425125.1. Classification (GTDB taxonomy): domain Bacteria; phylum Bacillota; class Bacilli; order Paenibacillales; family Paenibacillaceae; genus Paenibacillus_B; species Paenibacillus_B taiwanensis. The sequence goes on along the minus strand of NZ_KE384308.1, from coordinate 135,962 downwards.
AAATGGACATGGCTTCCCACTGATTGTTTAGATTTTTTTGGACGAGTACTCGGAGATCGAACTTGCGTCCTTTATGACTGAGCATGTGAATACCCTGTTGCACCAAGTATTTTCGCTTCCCGATGCGTAACCTGATCTTATTGTGAAGCAGGTCCAAGGAATGAAAGGAATAGCTCGATACCCCTTCACTCAACTGAAACGAGGTATCGGCGCGTTTTTTAGCACGCATGACCCCTTTACCGTGAGTACCAGTGTCTGGTTTGACGTACACCATTTTGTGCCTGCCCAACATTTCTTCTAAGCGGCTGTAATTGTAGCGGGCGGTCTCTGGGATATAACGCTTTAATGAACAATTTTGTAAAGCTTGACTCTTTTTCCATTTACTAAATACATGTCGAGCAGACAAAAGCGCATCACCTTTTCTGAAAATGTTTTGTATTTGACTGCACTTGCAAAAGAGAGTTGGAAATTGCTGATTAACAATATCAATGTATGTGAGGGGGCAGGATTAGGAATGGACAAAAACCTATTTACCATTTGCTAATGTCCTTAAAGTGCACCCGCTTTATGCTAAACACAAAAAATGGACTTCATTTGAGGTAAGTCAACGTGTCATGTCATATTGTGTGCCGCAGGCCGGATATCTAAAGTGAAAGTGGAAGTAAACCGCATAACGGTAATGAATATTAAAGCGTAAACAGTGGATTGACAAAATATAGTTATGTTGATAAGCTCACATTAGTGATAATAATTATCATTATCAATAAAAGCTGTTTCTTATTATTTTGTTCTACGTTTTTAGTTGCTTGGTTTTCATAGAATACTTGCATCTTACATTATTTCAGCAAAAGGGAGAGAGAACATGTTTAAAAAATGGAATAAACAAATGAGTATTTTTGTGTTCGTTCTAGCATTGGTGATGACGGCGTTGTCGGGTTGCGGCAGCTCAAGCAGTTCGAATTCTACCAGTGCAGACAATAATAAAGCTGCATCGTCCGCTGATTCTACTCCATCCAATACGAGCGAGGGGAAGAACACCGAGACACGAAAAGTAACGACTGTGATGGGGGAAGTTGAGGTGCCCGCTCATCCACAGCGAGTTATCGTCAACTGGTATGTCGGAGAGGTATTTACGCTTGGCATTAAGCCTGTAGCGATAAACGCGCATGCGGATAAAGCGATGCCCTTCTATGGGCAGTTTGAGGGAATCCCGATCACCGAGAAATGGGAGTCCGAGGAGATTTTAAAATACGACCCTGATCTTATCATTACTTATGATCCTAAAGATTATGAGGATTTCTCTAAGCTTGCTCCGGTTATAGTCGTTCCCGAGGGAGACGTAAGCTCAAGCGAGCGATTATCTTTTCTTGGCGCAGCAACAGGACATGAGGCAGAGGCTAAAAAAGCAATTGCTGTGTTCGAAGAGAAGCTCAACAATGCAAAAGGAAAGCTAAGCAGCGGTATTTTTAAAAACAAAAACTTTAGTATTCTGCAGGATTGGGGCCGAGAATCTTACGGTGTTATGTACGAGACGGGTTCACGGGGCGGCACACTGCTCTATGAATATATTGGACTGAAAAAGCCAGAGAAACTTGAACAATTGGTCAAGACATCGGGTAAGGGGCGCGATTCTTTGTCTTATGAAGTGGCATCACAATATTTTGGAGATTACGTACTTTGGTTTTTGAAAGAAGGATACGAGTCTGAGTATGCAAAATCAGTCATTTGGAATAGCATTCCTGCCGTTAAACAAGGAAATGTCATACAAATTCCAGCTGAGGTGGGTGGTTTGTTCTATTATTCCGATGTTGCGAGCATGACAGCACAGTTGGATTATATCTTGGATCGGTTGCTCGCATTAGATAAGCAATAATGGTGAATACATCTTACAAATAAAAGGTGTCAATATGTTAATGGAAGCAGATAACAGCAGCAAGGGAAGATTGAAGTTTAGCTTGTTCATGCTTATAGGCGCCAGTTTGCTGCTTGTAGCAACAGCAGCATCGATCTCATTCGGGGCCGCCGACATGAGCCTTGACGTAGCTTGGGGAGCACTTTTTCATTTTGATTCTGGAATTCCAGAACATCATATTATTCGAATTTTTCGACTGCCTCGAACAGTAGCGGATATTGTAGTCGGATGCAGTCTGGCCGTATGTGGAGCGGTTATGCAAGGGACTACCCGCAATCCGCTGGCTGATTCAGGACTTCTTGGCATTAGTTCGGGATCGACATTTGCGATTGCGCTTTGTATGGCTTTTTTGCCAGGACGATCGTACGTAGAGACGATGATATATTCCTGTATGGGGGCAGCTGTAGCTACAGCTATTACATATTATATGGCATCAGTAGGCAAGCACGGCATGACTCCACAACGCCTGGTGCTGGCGGGAATGTCGATCTCCATGCTGTTTGGTTCTTTTAGCACGTATATTGCGCTTAAATATGACATTGGACAAAGTCTGGCTTATTGGACCGCGGGAGGAACTGCTAATGTGGAATGGACCCAGCTTGTTTACGTGACACCTGTGTTCGTAGCTGGTTTGATCTGGGCCATCACGCTTTCTCCGTCAATTACGGTACTGAATTTCGGGGAAGAGCTTGCCGCTGGACTTGGACTCCGTGTGAATCGGATTAAAGGTGCTGCCACCATCATTGTTCTATTGCTTACAGGGCTTTCTGTTATTGTTGTTGGTCCTATTGGCTTTGTCGGACTCATTGTTCCGCACATTGTTCGTTACATCATTGGTGTGGACTACCGTTATATCATACCTGCTTGTGCATTGTATGGCGCAGTGTTTATGGTTGGTGCAGATTTAGTAGGTAGATTGATTGGTCGTCCGCATGAAATTCCACTAGGCATTATATTTGCTCTAATTGGTGTACCATACTTCCTTTATCTTGTTCGTAAACAAAGGAGGGAGTTTGGTTGACTCAACTTGTAAAGAAGAAATTAACATTTTCAAAACCAGTTGGTATAATTTTGTTGCTCTCTATATTGGTGCTGCTCGTTGCGGTGCTTAGTATGAATGTGGGGCGCTTAAATCTATCTCCGCTTGAGGTACTGCAAGTGATCATCGGTAAGGGGACGGAGAAGCAAAATTTAATCGTGTTTGAGCTTCGTCTGCCTCGAATTGTTTTGGCAGTGTTAGTCGGCATGGGGATGGCCATCTCGGGCTGTGTCATGCAAAGCCTGCTCCGAAACGATCTGGCCAGTCCAGGCACGCTCGGCATCAGCTCAGGTTCTGGCTTGTTTGTCATGCTTTATATTACTGTGTTTGCGGCGAATGGATTTTGGTCACCTATGTTGTTGCCAGTGCTGGCCTTTGTAGGCGGCATCACGGCAGCTATGCTTATATTTGTGCTCGCCTATCGTAAAGGCAAAGAGCTGTCGCCCACTGGTCTGATTTTGACGGGTGTGGCCTTAGGCAGTGGATATGGGGCGTTAACACTCATGATTACACTTGGCTTAGAACAGAAACAGTATGATTTTGCGCTGCGTTGGCAGATCGGAAATTTGTGGGGGGCTGACTGGAAGTATATTATGGTGCTGCTGCCCTGGGTAATCATTATTGGCTTTTATGTATGCTATAAATCGAATACGCTTAATACGTTAAATCTAGGAAATCAAACCGCTACGGGTCTCGGCGTCGCCATCAAACGGGAGTTTATTGGTTTGACGCTTGCTGCCGTCGCGTTATCATCGGGCAGTGTCGCGCTTGGAGGCAACTTTTTCTTCGTAGGTTTGATCGCGCCTCATTTGGCCCGTAAAATCGTAGGCCCTAACCACAAGTTTATGACGCCTACTGCCGCATTGGTTGGTGCTTTAATTATTTTGGTGGCAGATACTTTTACACGTACGGTCAGTATGGGAGCGGACGTTCCAACTGGTGTCATCATTACGATTTTTGTCACTCCTTATTTCCTCTATCTTTTGTCAAAATCAAATTAATGTTTAGTCATGATACATAAGCACACGCCACAACAAGGGACAACTATGATTTGACGTGTGCTGTATTTTTACTTGCTACTGGGACAATGTTCATTTTGGAAATGAAGTCTGAGCAATTGTAAAATTTCATCGTTACCAAAGCGAACACAATTGTACAGACGGAATAATTTAAATTCTTACCACTATCTTCATTAAAAAAGGCACAATGATGTATGGAAAGGGTATAATAAATGTGCAGCAGTCAAGCCTAAAGTGATAAGCATGGACTGAAAACAATTGAAGAAATAAGGTGACAGGATGCCAATAAATGAAACACCCCTTAATGCGGGATGGAATTTTGATAACAGCTATGTACGTCTTCCTGACTCCCTATATACAAGACTTAACCCAACGCCTGTACCATTTCCGCAGTTGGTTGTCATTAATCAGCCGTTGGCAGACACACTGGGGCTGAATACGAAGGCGCTGGAAAGTGCTGCAGGAATAGCTATACTGGCAGGAAACAAACTGCCAGAAGGTGCTTCCCCGCTCGCTCAAGCCTATGCAGGTCATCAATTCGGACATTTTAACCTGTTAGGGGATGGACGGGCACTTTTGCTAGGTGAACACATTTCACCATCTGGAAAGCGATTTGACATTCAACTGAAAGGTTCAGGACCAACACCCTATTCTCGCAGTGGAGACGGAAGAGCTGCATTAGGGCCGATGCTGCGCGAATATGTGATCAGCGAAGCGATGCATGCGCTCGGCATTGCAACTACCCGCAGCTTGGCAGTTGTAACGACCGGTGAATCCATAATCCGAGAAACAGAACTGCCAGGTGCAATTTTGAGCCGCGTAGCAGCCAGTCATCTTCGTGTAGGCACTTTTCAATATGTTTCACAATGGGGAACTGTTGAAGAGCTTGAGACACTTGCTCATTATGCATGGCATAGACATTTTGCAGAGGCGGAGTCACATGAGAACCGCTATTTATCCTTGCTCCGTGAAGTGATAAAGCGTCAGGCTGCGCTTATTGCACAGTGGCAGCTAGTGGGTTTTGTGCATGGTGTCATGAATACTGACAATATGACGATAAGTGGAGAAACGATCGATTATGGGCCGTGCGCGTTTATGGATGCTTATGATCCGGCAACCGTTTTTAGTTCCATTGACACACGGGGTCGTTATGCTTATGGTAATCAGCCACAAATAGCGGCATGGAATCTTGCCAGATTTGCTGAAACCTTATTGCCTCTTCTTCATACGAATGAGTCACAGGCAATTGAAATGGCAGAAGAGGCTATATCGGATTTTGCTGAGATGTATGTTCACAACTGGCTTAAAGGAATGAGAGCTAAGCTGGGCATATTTAACGAAGAGCAGCAAGATGAATCTTTAATCGACAATTTGCTTAGTGGGATGCGAAAGTATGGAGCGGACTACACGAACACGTTCCGTGCCCTTACTTTGGGGAAATATGAGGATTTAATCTGGTTTGAAACGGCGGAATTTAAGCAATGGCACGAGCAATGGCAGGCTAGACTGGCCAGACAGCAGCAATCAACAGCCGCCTCACAGCAATTAATGCAAAACAGCAATCCTGCAATTATTGCCCGTAACCATCAGGTAGAGGCGGCGCTGGAAGCAGCGGTGCAAGACGGGGACTTTACACTGATGCGCAAGCTGATGGATGCTCTCTCTAACCCTTACGCTTACACTCCTGAACAGAATGAATACGCGACATTGCCTGAGTCAACGGAGACGCCTTACCGAACTTTTTGTGGCACCTAAAAAATAAATGGGGGTGTGGGGTGGTGCTCTTGTCCTGCTTAACTGTTCCGGATCGTTGGGAGTCGACTAATCTAGGGTATACGCATACGAGAGTAAATATTGCAGTTAAAAATTGGCCCGCCATTCGATTTTGGACTAAGGCAGGGTTTAACGAGATAAGTGGTATATTTGGGGATAGGATTCATTCGGAGAACACCTTCGCAAATATAGAGCTAATTAAAACGTTGTAATTCCTTCTATAAAGGAATAGATGAGATCATTTGTTGCAAATTACGAATAAATAATAGTTTAGAGGTGCGGTTCAATCTAGGACTTTAGTTTCTCGTCATGGCTTCCGTGGTTACGATATAGTAGAATCAGTCTAGCATTGTAACAACAGAAATGTTGCGGAAACACTGATAAGTGTTACAGCTCTATATTTCAGTAATGATGATCAGAGATTTGTTGCAGCAGTAGGAATAGTTACCTTTCCAATAAGTAATAATAAATGATGAGGCTCACTGAAAAAAGTTCTCAATTTGTAATGATTATAAAATAGCTTGACAGATTGCATCATTTCGTAAATAATAATGATTATAAAGTGTCTTCAGGAAATGTAGCTTACAGTTTCTGAATGGACTTTAATCATTACACTACATTTAAAAGGAGATTATAAATATGTCACTTATCGGAACAGAAGTATTACCATTTAAAGCATCTGCATTTCACAACGGGAAATTCATCGATGTTACGGAAGAGAATTTCAAAGGCAAATGGAGCGTAGTTTGCTTCTACCCAGCAGATTTCACATTTGTATGTCCTACAGAGCTTGAAGATTTGCAAAATCAATACGAAACATTACAAAAGTTGGGCGTAGAAGTATATTCCGTTTCAACTGATACACATTTCACACATAAAGCATGGCATGCTAGCTCTGAAGCTATTGGCAAAGTTACTTACATTATGATTGGTGATCCTTCCCATACGATTTCCCGCAACTTCGATGTATTGATCGAATCTGAAGGTCTAGCAGATCGCGGTACGTTTATCATCGATCCTGATGGTGTAATTCAAACAGTAGAAATTACAGCAGGTGGCATCGGTCGTGATGCAAGTGCACTTGTAAACAAAATTAAAGCAGCACAGTATGTGCGTAACAATCCAGGTGAAGTGTGCCCGGCAAAATGGCAAGAAGGCGGAAAAACGCTTAAACCAAGCCTTGATCTCGTAGGCAAAATTTAAGGTGTGATCATATGACACTAGATCAGGAATTAAAAGCGCAACTGGAACAATATCTTCAATTACTAGAGGGAGATATTGTACTGAAAGTTAGTGCTGGCACGGATGAGGCATCTCAAGAGATGTCCGCATTGGTTGATGAAATTGCCAGCATGTCTGCAAAGATAACGGTGGAAAAGGTGCAGCTATCCAGAACACCTAGCTTTAGCGTAAATCGTGTAGGCGAAGATACTGGGGTCACTTTTGCCGGAAGTCCGTTAGGGCATGAATTTACTTCCTTGGTATTGGCATTGTTGCAGGTTAGCGGCAGACCACCCAAGGTAGAGCAAAGTGTAATCGATCAAATTAAAAGTATTCAAGGCGAATATAAATTTGAGAGTTATATTAGCTTGAGCTGTCATAATTGTCCTGACGTTGTGCAGGCTCTCAACTTGATGAGTATCTTTAATCCTGGTATTACACATACAATGATTGATGGTGCTGTCTTCAAAGAAGAGGTAGAGAGTAAGGATGTTATGGCTGTGCCGAGCGTTTACCTGAACGGTGAATTTTTTGACAGCGGTCGGATGACTGTTGAAGAAATTCTTGCCAAGTTAGGAACGGCTCCGGATGCATCGGAATTTGACAACAAGGCTCCATATGATGTACTTGTTGTTGGTAGTGGCCCTGCTGGTGCAAGTGCAGCCATCTATGCAGCGCGTAAAGGGATTCGGACTGGTATAGTTGCTGAACGCTTTGGCGGTCAGGTGAATGACACGATGGGGATTGAGAACTTTATCAGTGTCAAATATACGGAAGGTCCTAAGCTCGTTGCAAGTATTGAGGAGCAGGTGAAAGAGTACAATATCGATGTCATGAAATTGCAGCGTGCCAAGCGTCTGGAGAAGAAAGACTTTATCGAGATTGAACTCGAAAACGGTGCTGTCCTTAAAAGTAAAACGGTAATTGTATCAACAGGTGCGCGTTGGCGGAACATTGGTGTTCCTGGTGAAGTGGAGTTTAAGAACAAAGGGGTGGCTTACTGCCCGCATTGTGACGGCCCATTATTCACAGGTAAAGATGTTGCGGTAGTTGGGGGCGGTAATTCAGGCATTGAGGCGGCGATTGATCTTGCAGGAATTGTAAGACATGTAACGGTATTAGAGTTTGCGCCAGAGCTCAAAGCAGATGCCGTGCTGCAAGACCGACTTTACAGCTTACCTAACGTTACGGTTCACAAAAACGTGCAAACTAAAGAAATTACGGGAACGGATAAGGTTAACGGCATTTCTTATGTTGATCGTGCGACAGGCGAAGAGCATCATGTTGAGTTGCAAGGTGTATTTGTTCAAATTGGTCTCGTGCCAAATACAGATTGGTTAGCCGACACGGTTGAGCGTTCGCGTATGGGCGAGATTGTGGTAAACAGTCACGGTGCTACAAATGTACCAGGTGTATTTGCAGCAGGTGACTGTACGAATAGTCCTTATAAGCAAATCATCATCTCTATGGGATCTGGTGCTACAGCAGCTTTGGGTGCGTTTGACTATCTAATCCGCAATTAATAACGTTATCTATATCAATTGTACAAAAGCCCTCACTTTAACAAGTGAGGGCTTTTGTGTGCAGCCTCAGAATAGGGCTATTTTGAAGTGATCTCTAGTCTGTACATACCTTATTAACGTATCCGCTATGGATATGTTATTGGTTCTTAAATAAATATAAGCGCTCCACTTGCCACTTGGTAATCTATAAGCGATACTAAACATAACGGTATAGACTCGTTTAGGTTAAAAGATTCTCTGGTGCGGACCTCAGGTGCACATGAAATCCCTAGGAGATCCGCACCTCTTGCTGCATAAGGGATTTCGGCTTTTTGTCAGTTGATTGTCAGTGAAGTTTGCCTTATGTTTTGGAGACCCGCACTTTTGGGGCTGGGAGCCTTAGTGGGACAAGGGCTCTTTGTACCCGCAGTCGCACTCTATACGAGTGCGTGGATAGAAACATCAAATTCATTGTCGAGATCGTACACCTTATTAGTCGCACTCTATACGAGTGCGTGGATAGAAACATTTGCAGCTGCGTCTCGTTTATTACTCGTCTCCTTAAGTCGCACTCTATACGAGTGCGTGGATAGAAACTGGCATATCCTCATACCTTTTCGAAGAAGGATCACGTCGCACTCTATACGAGTGCGTGGATAGAAACTCGCTGTATCCTGCCCTGATTGCCGCCTGTGTGGCAGTCGCACTCTATACGAGTGCGTGGATAGAAACTTTGCCACATCCTCGCGCTCAGCAATGTGATACGTCGCACTCTATACGAGTGCGTGGATAGAAACATGTATTCGTCTTCCCAATCCTGATTTTCGAGTTTTAGTCGCACTCTATACGAGTGCGTGGATAGAAACGGCAGCTAAGGAATTTGGTCTAACCGAAATTGGGTGTCATGTCGCACTCTATACGAGTGCGTGGATAGAAACTACGATGTCACTTAGAACAGATGAGATCGGACTTTATGGTCGCACTCTATTCGAGTGCGTGGTCAGAAATATAAAAGTAATTTAACCCGTGTTCTGTTGACCAAGTTATACCCTAGACGGTTCTTAAAAGGATCACAGTGTGGCTTATCGTTTTGTGGTTCGGAACAAACTATAGGAGATATGTAACACGGAGGGGGAGGCTGTTAGCAGCTTTAACAGCCATATTTAATCAGGTTAACATGTTACAAGCAAGTCAGCCTGCCGGTGAGTGGTTGCCAACTTGTACATCTGGGGAGGTGACATCACCCACCGGCTGACTGTTGTCTAAGCGTATTTTCCATAAAGGGTCATGAAAGTTCCATTACATTATGCGTGTAGCTTGGATGACGTTGTTGGAGTGTGGTGTTTAAGGGAGATTATTAAAGTTCATCGTTGTATATAAATACGTTTGGTTGGACACATCGTAAACGATTTTGTCTACATCTGCTTGTGAATACTGGGAATCATCACAGTTTTTCGTATGGCTCCATGAGAAGCTGTTTAACGCCAATGTTCCACCCGCTTTTTTGACTGGCACTGCAATTGACATCTCAGCACCGTCAAAGAAAGCTCTCTTCCCATTACTACCTGTTGTCTTGTGATAATATCCAGCTGAAATCGATGAAGTCGGCACCATGTTTAATTCGTAGCTCACGCTATTTAGACCCGAATAATACGGGTTTTCAGCCAACCAGCCAAGCTCGCCGTCCCGATTGCCTTTATAGTATTTAGGTGTATATTTATCAACCGAGATAGAACCGATGACGCTGCCAGATGCATTTGAAACTGTCAGCTTTACAATAAACTCACCCCGTGAATCTTTTTCCCCGGCAAACTTCAGATGGACGGTTTGTCCTGTAATGTTGCTAATGTTTGTTTCTTGCCACGCACTGCTGCTTGCTCCACCGAATATAACAGCTTTCCACTGGTTACCATCTAAAATAACACCACCGTCAAAAGTTGCCCCTTGCTTTGAATTGATCGAAATAAAAAATTCAGGATAGATTTTACCCGCGATGGCATTTATATAAGCGCTGCTTGGTATTTTTAAAGTTGTCTGTCCACCTACAACGGTCTCAGCGAAATTGAATTGCTTAATTTGAGATCTAAATCCATCACCGCTTTCTTCCGCTGCCCATACGATTGATGCTGATGAGAGGAGTAATAGGACTACTAATACGGTGCTAATCCATTTTTTCATACAATACCTCCTGTTTGATGACTTAGTCGGACAAATGCTCGTTTACTGTTCTATTAGTTATATAGTCAGAAGGCCCTGACAGGTTGTTGTGTCCAATAACAGTCAAGACCTTCTTCTTTGTACATGTAAAGCCGATTAGCTTCCAGTCCAAATGGAGTAGGCAAAGTGGTACAATGAAGTATCATTTGCGCTTAAAGCAGCACCGTTATAATACACTTGCAGTGGAACAATGTCATAGTAGTGTCTGGAAACCGTTACATGAGAGCTATACTGTCCTATAGCGGGCTGAACACCACTTATGGTGACCGAAAATATGCCATTCGCACTGGTCGTAGTCTGTGCCTGATACACTTTGTTGTTTAGCTTCGTTAGGAAGGCTACTGTAATCGGAGCGTTGAAGGCAGGAGCACCTGAAGCATCCTTCGCTATACCTGTTATTGTAATGGAATCTTTAAACCGCCATTTATATCCTTCACCGTAGTTAATTCGTTGCCCCGCATTAATATCAGAGATCGTGCTGACATACGTGATTTCAACCTGTGTAGGAGCCTTGAACTCCGTGAAGGTAAGCTTATACGGTATAGCAGCGTTATAGGAGGATAGAGACAGGACACGTACATAATAGGTTCCTTGTGCGAATGAGCCTAAAACATCACTATTTTGATTAATAGTGCCTAGTGATTGTAAATTCTGATTAAACAATTGAACCTGATAATTCGTATTTGGTGCGCTATTGGTAAAGTTAATACGGAACGACTTGGCGGCGGTGACTGTGAGCTTTACCCAGTCTTCATCAAACACGTTGTCAATCGTTTGCTGTTGCAAATTAAAGGAATCGGTTAGCGGCTTGGCTCGCCAAACATTGTCGTCAGGCTCGGCACTATCATACACAGGCGACTCTTGTATCGTAAATAAATAAGGATTCGTTGCATCAAATCCTGTTTGTGCATTAACGGCTACATAATAGATGCCTGCTGGAGCGATACGGCTTATCTGTTCATTTGTTTGAGGGCCATAAGAGGAAGTTTCTTGTTCGACTAGACTGTAAGTAGTCGTGTCTAAGCGGAATAAATGAAGATTATAATCAACTGCGGCGTTCTGCACTGTCTGGAGATAGACAGTAACTTTACCTGGTGTTGTGGTTTGAAAGGTGTACCAACGCTGACCGTTTGCTTCAGAAATAAGGTCTGAATATACAGCTGCAGTTACAACGGGAATAGCCGTGTTAGGATTGTCGTTAAGCGCAGCAGGAGTAGTTGGAGCTAGTTCAGAAGAGATAGACTGTGGTAAAGACGTGGGAAGTATCGATGCAACTGTCGAGTGCTGAAGCTTGTCTCGCTGTAGATGATCTGGCACGCTGAATGGTTGTAATTGATCGTGAGTCAGCGTGGTTTGAGGGATGCTGGGAAGAGCAGCGGCAGTGTGGCTTAGGGGCCATAGCGTCACTCCCAATAAGGCAAAGGATAGCATCAATGAACTTAAGAATGACCGATTTTTCATTCGAACACCCTCTCCTAGAAATATGTAGTTGACAATTTTATTGTGCTCCTTTTTGAATCCATAATCAATAGCTTTAGGCAAATTTAATAAAGTAGTAGTGAACTATGTGAACACAAAAGCTACCGCTACGCAGGCAATAAACTGTTAACTTGATAGGATAAATCTATTTGTATACTACGATTCATTACATACGGGCAAAGAGTTGAAACAATTTCATCTTTTCATGCAGAATGTTCTGCTAATGATGACATACAAGCTGTCACTGCGAGTATGTTATGATAATCCTAACTTGCTCCGCTGAATATAAAAGAAAGGAGGAAGCTACGATGAGGCGAATGGATCGCTTAATCGCAATCGTAATTGCGCTGCAACAGCGGCAGGAATCTGCTCAAATGCTTGCCGACAAACTAGAAGTGTCTAAGCGTACTATTATGCGTGACATACAAGCACTCTCTGAAATGGGCATACCCTTGTACGCGGAGTTAGGATCGGCAGGAGGGTATCGGTTGGCGGAAAGCTATACGTTGCCGCCCTTGCAACTAGATGTGCAGGAGACATTAACGGTGCTTGTTGCGCTGCGCGCATTAACAGCCTATGCGGATACACCATTCAATAGGGAACGATGGACCGTTATTGATAAAATACGCCATGTGCTTCCGGCGGCAACTCTTAATCAGGTTGAGCCGCTGCTTGAATTGATGAGGGTAGAAGTACCTACACGTTCATTTAAGGCGCCGTTGTTAAACGAACTGCTTTCTTACTGTTCGCAAGGGGCTTGGATGAAAGCTTACTATCGCTCGGAGCGGCATCAACGATGGCTGCTGCTCCATCCAAAGAGAGTATATGCGGAGCATGGTTTCTGGTATTGTGCCGCATATTCGCCTTTGCATGGGGAGGACAGAACATTTCGAGCGGATCGGTTCGATGAGTTGCAAGACGCTGACCCAACAGCGGTTCAGGAGCAAATACGGCTCCTAAATAAACCCCAAAAAGAAACCGCAGCTCCACACATACGAATTCGAGCTGAATTAACCTATCGCGGGATGTTGCAAGTTGAGCAAGACCCGCACATCGGTGAACACGTGCAAGCCATACACGATGAGCTGTGGGAGGTTGATTTTAGGTGTCCTTCTTCCGAATGGGAGTGGGCAAAGAAGTTCTTTTTCACACTTGGATCTGACGCCCATGTGCTAGAACCGGTTACACTGCGAGCTGCTATTTACGAAAGAGCAAAGGAACTATGCTGTCGTTACCGAGCAGAAGCAAATGAGCAAGCGGATTGAAGCGATCCGCTTTGAGGTGTAAGAAATTCACGTGTATATTAGTTAATATAATAAATAATAAAGGGGATTACATAATGAGCGGTGTTATCCAGGTTCGAGATCATTTATTAGAGGAATTAAATTTAGTAGTTCGTACTGTTGAATCGCTGCTAGCCAAAATACAACCACATGAGTGGTCGTATCGCCCAGCGGACAATATGCGTACATTATTAGAGCTGGCGCATCATCTTGTATCCATACCAGCCTCTGATTTGGCTATTTTACAAGAAAAAACTCAAACTGAAGTAGAGCAGGTGGAAGCTCAAGTTAGTGAGATTCGGGACCCGCTGGCATTAGCCGCAAAGTTTCGTACAAATTATGAATTATTGCAAACATACATGGTATCATTAACGGAGGACGAGTTATTAAACAAGTCTACAAAAGCGTTCTATTTGGATCATAGTATCGTTCAAATAAAATGGCTTATTGAAATCGTTACCCATTCATTTCATCACAGGTCGCAGCTTTATAACTATTTGAAGCAGTCTGGACATGAACTACAATTTTATATGCTCTATAGCTAAAAGTTGTTAAAGCTTTAGTGAGAGCTTAGCGTTTATGTACTAGCTGCTGCAATATATTTATCAACAAGAGTGGAGCAAAGGAGCCTTATTTATGCATCTAAGAGTGTTAGAAGAGAGAGACAACCCACATATTGAGACCATCATTAGGACTTGTTTGAAGGAATTTGGAGGAGATCGAGAGGGTTTGGCTTGGGCTGATCCACAGCTTGGTCGTTTATCCGAGGTTTATCAAATGGAGAACTCCAAATATTGGGTTATAGAGCATGATGGGAAAATCGTGGGTGGCTGTGGCATTGGACCCGTTGCCGAGATGGATGACGTCGGTGAACTGCAAAAAATGTACTGCTTGCCAGAAGCGCGTGGGACGGGTATTGCCCATGAACTGATGGTAACAGCTCTTGACTTTGCTAGTAAGCATTACTCTAAATGTTACATTGAAACTTTAAGTAATATGGAAGCAGCTAATCAGTTCTATAAGAAATACGGTTTTGTTGCACTGGATAAACCGTTAGGCAATACAGGGCATTTCTCTTGTGATGTCTGGTACCTCAAAACGTTAACTGACATTGGATAGAGCATCGCATTAAACAGCTATAATAGTAGCCCTCACCGTTAAAGACAAGGTGAGGGCTATTTGACTTCGTGGATCTGCTTATGAATAAGCTGACATAATGTTTGCAAGTTGTCCCCCCCCTAAACATACATATTATATATTTTTACCCTTTTATAGCAGCTATGATCATCGATTTATGATCAATTTTGTAACCCAACAAGTTATTACTCGTATTAAGTTTACATGCGTGCGATTAGAATGTAATGACGAACTTGCCTGAGGCACGCATCCATTTATTGGTACACATTTAACCTACATTAAAGTTGAGGTCATTCATCTTATGAGTGTGGTATTAACCGATCAGGCCGCTACATGGTATCGGTCAGCTGAACAGAAGGCAGCCCAGTATTTTGTATCACTTCGATTGCAAGTTATGGAAGAGGCTTATGTTCCTGTCTTGACTAAAGACATCCAAACGTGGAAAAAGAACCACATTACTCGTTTACCCTTGTTGTCCTTTTTTTCAGGAAAAAAGAGAAGACCTAATACGCAAGATGACTATAGTTATATCCAGTGGCTAAATTATACGGGGAAATTGGATGAATATTTGAATCGCAGCGTGTCTTACATTTTCATGCGGGATCTAGGCAAGGCACTGGACTCTACTGATACACAGGCCCGAATTCAGCGTGTAGTCGCCGATGTCAAACAGTATTTGTTACACGACAACCCTGCACAGAGGGGGAAACAATTCGATGTAATGAGCCTGAAATCGTTATATCGATGGGCCCAAACAAAAGGCATCGAAACAGATATAATTTGGGTTATTGATAAGCTCAAGGCTGTATCAACACATCTTCCGAAGGAAATGAATGCCGAGCATGCGCTGCGTAAACTGATCAAAATTATTATCGGCGTAATGCTCCATGTGATGGAAGAGATGGATGATACAATTTCGCCAGCGGAACGAACGAAACGATTAGGTCAAGCTATTCGTATTGGTTATTCCTATGGCCTGACTTATCCGTTTATCGATGATCTGCTAGATTCCCAATTGCTAACCTCACAAGAGAAAGAACAATATGCCGAGATGATTAGAACTACTTTGCTTACTGGCTCCGTGCCAGAATTAGGCGAGTGGACGGGTAATAATTTGGAGTTTATTGAATATGTACATGCAGAACTGCGGGATGCGTTTGAATACATTACACAGCAGCAAAGCGAACAAACACAGCAAACCTTTTTTGAGCAGTCCTACGTATTTTTTCATTCGCAGGAAATGGATCGTGTAAAAGATTTATCTCATGCAAATTACACGAATGAGGAACTTTATATACCCATCATTTTAAAATCTTCTTCCTCGCGTTTAATTGTGCGAGCTGTTCTTGGGGCATCCTCGGATGAAGGGTTTGATCAGCGTACATTTTTTTATGGCATTTACAATCAGCTCGCTGACGATTTCGCGGATATGTTTGATGACATGCAAAATGGCGCCGTCACACCCTACACGTATTATTTAAAATATCGGGATCAACGTTCAGATTTAATCAATCCTTTTGAGTTATACTGGGCGGTCATTTCACATTTGATCCATCATGTACATCAGTCAGATGTGAACACTCGGGAGGTCATACTAAATCGAGCAATTAATGGCCTAAAACGTTTCAAAGCCCGTATCGGTAGTGAGAAGTATAATGAAATGATGGCGATATTCACCTCATCTATTCCAACGTTTAATCAACTGATCCAGCAAATGGTTCGTCAAGCGGATGACGTAGATTTCTTTGACAAACTGCTGCGAGATCAGATGGTGACCACACTTAGAAACGACCGGAAGGAAAAGGAGTTTTTTCAAGAAACAATTACGACTGTTCGTCAACAGATTAACCAATGGTTGCATATTGCTAAGCAAAGCGGAATTCCCCCTATGAAGGAATCACTCATTGATGCTGCAAATTACAGCCTTGAAGGGGATAGCAAACGTTTGCGGCCTATCTTGACTTGGGTCATGGGAGTAAACGAGTATGGATTGCATGCAGCGACGATTGCACCACTTCTAAGGGCATTGGAGTATATGCATACGGCCTCCTTGATTTTTGATGATTTGCCATCACAGGATAATTCGTCGATCCGAAGGGGGCGCCCTACATTACATCAGGTGCATAATAGTTCCACAGCGGAATTAACTGGCTTGTTTTTGATCCAGAAAGCTATTGAGGAACAATCATCACTGGCTGGATTTGATGCTAGGACGGTGCTAGCTTTAATGCAATATTCGTCTCAAAAGGCAAGTGATATGTGTGTCGGACAGGCGATGGATCTTGATTCCAAAGGAAGAAAGTTAACGTTGGAGCAGTTAAACCAATTATGTTTTTACAAAACCGGAATTGCTTTCGAGGCTTCACTAGTGATGCCGGCCATACTTGCCCAAGTAAAGGAGCCGGAAATTGCAGCCCTAAAACAATATGCCTATCATGCAGGTATTGCCTTTCAAATTCGAGATGATTTGCTTGATTTAGAAGGTGATTTGCAATTACTTGGCAAGCCTGTGGGGATAGATGTTGCTAATAACAATTCAACCTTTGTAACTATACTTGGTCCAGATGGTGCCCGCAAAGCGATGTGGGAACATTACTGCCTAGCAATAGAAGCGTTAGAAGAAATTCCACGCCGTATTCCGTTTTTGAAGCACTTATTGCATTATTTTGTGAACAGAGACCGTTAGCAGACTGTATGTTAGAGCAGTATATTTAGTGAACTTTAGTAGTAATGCTCACAGTGGAGGGAACGGTAACGTAACCCATTTTAATCTATTCATCTGTTACGATACGTCGGACGTGTGTTGGAAGCCGTGGTTACTTTAAGCGGGCACCAATCACGTCCTTCTTTATTACTTTTTCACTGTTAAATTTAAAAATATGTTAAGATTCGGTATCATCTATTAAAAATTCATAATATAATAAAGAATGTGTCGGAATCTGTTGTCGATTAATAATATACTGGTCGATTAGTGGCGATTTATGATCACCGGTGTCAGTCAGAAGAGGGGCAGATCGATGAAAGCACTCATTTTTTCAGTATGCATGGCTGCGACTCCATTTCTTGTGTATATCATCTTTAGAGTATATCGTAAAAGGGAGCAAAGTCGTCTTGGTGACATGGAACAACTGCAATTAAGGAACATTAACCACTTAATCACTGCCTCAGAACAAGGCAGCGAGAAGGTGCACGGGACTGCTGGGCTGCCCGCTGTGCTTATCGTAGATGATCAGTCGTCTATTCAGACGCTGCTCTGCGAAGCCTTTGGTTCCATGAAAGCACATATTGTAAGTGCTTATTCAGGTCAGGAAGCGGTTGAATTCATTCGGGAACAATCCTTTGCGGTCGTATTGATGGATGTTAAGCTGCCAGATATGAACGGGATGGACTTACTCCATAAGTTTAGGGCTATGCGTCCTGAGCTTCAGATTATTATGATGTCTGCCTTCAGTGATGTTAATCGGATCGAATCTGCTAAATCTGCAGGAGCAATCGGTTATTTCTCTAAGCCATTTGATATTGATGAATTAAGTTCCTTTGTTGCATCAAGACTTTAATTGTACCTTTATTACGTAGTCGGAGGATGTTATGAGACGACGAACTATTCATACGCAGATGGTTGTTCGAATCGTCATAACGGTAACGATCGCATTGTCCTTTATATTTGCGTTATCCTATGATGCGATTCGTTCAATCATTCAGGACCAAATTAATCAAAGTTTACTCAGTCAAGCTCAGATGGCTGCGCATGAAGTAGATGCTGCGATTCGACAGCAAAAAACGATGGTCGAGACGTTTGCACGTGTTATTAATGGCATTTACAATTCGGACGATCCTCTGGGCAATATTAACCACGCTACCCGAATGTTTGCAGAGCAGCCCAATTCACTAGTATTTGGTTATTGGTTCACCGCTCAATCTGACTACAAACAACAAGGTAAGTTCACTTCACGATATGGATATAATGAGAATCACCAACTTCGCAGCTATTACAGTCCGTCACATACTGACGATTCGCTCCCCATTTTTAGAGATAATCCAATGTTTGACTACTATCACGGTGCAGTGAAGACAGGCGCAACCTATATCACGTCTCCATATCTGGATCCTCATTTACGAATTCCCATGTTATCCCTAAGTACGCCTGTTTATGATAAGCAGCATAAGGTTAGAGGCGTTGCAGGCATCGATATCCGTTTTAATGACCTACACACGCTATCTACACGACTTAGTTTTTATCCTAACAGTGAAACGTTATTGATATCTCAGCAGGGCGATGTATTGTACAATCCGGACCGAAAGGTTAAATTACATGACCTTAACTATCCTTTTGATACGGACGTTAGCAATCTTGTCCAAGAAATTAAGCTGAATAAGGCGCAGATGGTAAATGCTAGCTACAAAGACAAGAATGTTATTATTTTTGCGATGCCGATTACGGAACCTAACTGGACAGCGTTAATTATGCTGCCTACATCCGTCATTGACCAAGTGCTGGCGCGTGTATTGCTTATATCATTAGCAACCTTTGCGATATTGGTCATTACAGTCTACGTATTAGTTCATTTGTGGGTAAAAAGACTTATTACAAAACCCTTAAAAGAACTGGTGCAGGCGTCGCAGCGAATTGCAATCGGAGATTTTAGTGGCACTGTCCATATTCAAACGAAAAATGAGTGGATGCAATTAGAAAAGCATATGAATCAAATGCTGGAAACACTGCGACATCATGTGAAGTTAGAACAGGAAATGAAACGAATGAGCGCTTTGAAAGTTGTAGGGGAGATGGCGGCGGCGATCAGTCATGAAATCCGCAATCCACTAACTACTGTACGCGGCTTTTTGCAACTGCTTCGTAATAAGCCAGAGCATGCAGCAGAGCATGTTTATTTTGACACGATGATGGATGAAATTATTAGAGCTAATACGATTATTACGGAATATTTAACGCTGGCACAGAACAAATTAGCTCATTTTACCCCGCAATCCTTAAATCATATTATTGAACAAATTTACCCGCTCGTTCAGGCGTCCGCAACGGCCAATTGTCAGCATATTGTGATGGAATTGCAACCGTTGCCATCCGTTATGCTGGATGAAAAAGAAATTAGACAGCTCCTGCACAATGTGATCCGCAATGGACTGGAGGCGATGGAAGCAAATAAAGTGCTGCAAATTAGAACACGTACTGAAGATGACGCAGTAGTGTTGGAAATTGAAGATGAAGGCCCAGGATTTGATCCCTCTATCTTATCTATTGCTGGCACACCATTTATGACAACGAAGGTGAACGGGACCGGACTAGGCTTGGCCATCTGTTACAGCATTGTGCAGCGTCATCATGGCAGCTTACATATAAGCTCCCAACCAGGGAAAACTGTAATCTCTATATCGCTTCCTCTTATTTATCCCGCTCCTGACACGAATAGTTAATGGACAGATAACAGTAGAGCACAGTAGCGACGTCGATATCTGATGGCTGTGCTCTATTGCTTGTCTTCCAGTTGACCCATGACCACTCCTTCTGCCTTTCATTCGAAACCTTACGCTGATTGCGCCACTATTATGATTCCGACACGTATTCTCTCCAATGGAAAAATGTATTGCAGATGCTTCGTTTGTGTAACTACACATAAACATGCAGTTATGTTCGTGCCTGCCGTTGATGTTATATATCTACTCGTTGCTGCGGCCCTAAATTAGAGATCTAATTAATACCTTATAATGGTAAATGAGTCAAAATTAAAACTATGATAGCTTCTGTTTATATGACCTATCTCTTGGTAATCGGGCATATATCGTCTGTGGATGAACATATACATCCGTATCAAGCTTCTTTGACCGATGTTATATAATTACCGGATTATCGGCATCCTAAGCATGAGCAATAGCGGATGAAAACAAAAAAACTATTGTATAAGTATGCAACTTTGTGTATACTTGTGTCAGTCCACGAGACAAGCAATTGTACTTACATTCAGATAAAGTGGGGAATTTAAGATGAATAAGATGAAGACATTTCAATTAGTAACAGCATGTATGTTGCTTATGGCTCTTGTTGTAGGCTGCGGTGCAAAAGAAGATGCGTATGATAAAGTTATAAAAGAAAAGAAGATAGTGCTTGGGACGAGCGCAGACTATCCACCGTTTGAATTTCACAAGAAGAATGCAGACGGCAAGGACGAGATTGTTGGATACGATATTATGATCGCTAAGGAGATCGCTAAAGATCTCGGCGCAGAATTAGTAATTGAAGATATGAAGTTTGATTCTGTTCTGCAAGCCGTTTCTTCTAGCAAAGTCGATTTCGGGATGGCTGGCATGGATGCTACGCCAAAGCGTGCAGAAGTCATGTTATTCTCAAGTACCGTGTATAAGGCTGAAGCGGGTGTTCTAGTCCGTGCAGAAGACAAGGACAAGTTTAACTCACCTGAAGATCTGAAGGGTCTGAAAATTGGTGTGCAAAAAGGCTCCACATTTGAGGATGTAGCCACACAAATTCCAGACGCTAAGCAGGATATGCTGGTGAAGGTAAACGATCTTGTTCTATCACTAGAAACCAAGCGTGTAGATGCAATATTAGTAGAGAAACCAGTTGCACAAGCTTATGCAACTAACAATACAAAGGTAGCACTTTCACCTGTAGTGCTCAAGCCCGCAAGTGAAGGTTATGTTGCAGGTATGGGCAAAGAAAGTGTAAAGCTGAAAGAAGCTATCGACAAAACAATTGCACGTCTGCAAGCAGACGGTTCACTTGATAAGTTTATTACAGAAGCTAATGCATTGGCAGATGCTGCCGCAGATGAGGCCAAGTAAGCGATGGCGTAAATAAGCAAGCGACAGGTGCGGCGTAAAGCCGCGCTTTTTCGTTAGAACACCTATAGGAAGATGTAGGAAGGGGCACGGTTTAGCATGAACATGTTTCAAGCACTATGGGATTTTAAAACGACTTATTTATCAGGAATGGGCATGACGATCCTGTTATCTATATCCGCAATTCTAATTGGATTTATACTGGGATTACTTCTCGTCCTGATGCGGCGCTCAGCAATTGCCCCATTAAGATGGTTCTCAGCCACTTATGTTGAAGTATTTCGGGGAACGCCACTACTTGTGCAATTATTTATTATTTATTTTGGACTTTCGGAGTATGGAGTTGACTTACCCAAGTTTACTTCCGGAGCCATTGCCGTTGCCTTGAACAGTGCAGCTTATTTGGCCGAAATTTTCCGTGCAGGTATTCAAGGTGTGAATCAAGGACAAGTGGAGGCTGCCCGTTCTTTAGGAATGACCAAGTCGATGACGATGCGATATATCGTGTTACCGCAAGCATTACGGAATGTAATGCCTGCGATTGGTAACGAATTTATTACGATCATAAAAGAATCTTCCATTGTTACTTTTATCGGTATTGCAGATCTGATGTTCCAAACCGAAGTTATTCGTAACACAACATACGCATCTATGGGGCCGCTGTTAGGCTGTGCACTGTGTTATTTTATTATGACGTTTACACTATCCAAAATGGTCGGATTGATGGAAAGGAAGTTTAAGTACAATGATTAACATAACAAACTTACACAAGTCGTACGGCCAGTTAAACATTTTGAAAGGTATAGACCTAGAAATTAACGCGGGCGAAGTTGTTGTGGTCATCGGGCCGAGTGGTTCGGGTAAAAGTACACTGCTGCGCTGTCTGAATTTGCTGGAGACACCAACGAAGGGTGAAATACGCTTTGAGGGTGAAATCATTAACGACAAAAAACATGATATTAATACGACACGCGAAAAAATGGGGATGGTTTTTCAATCCTTTAATTTATTCCCACACATGTCGATTCTTAACAACATTACCATTTCACCAATTAAAGTAAAAAAGATGGACAAGAAAGCGGCCGAAACGATAGCATACGAATTGCTTGATAAAGTTGGCCTAAAAGATAAAGCGAGTGCTTTCCCAGCACAGTTATCTGGAGGTCAGAAGCAGCGGATTGCCATTGCACGTGCGTTAGCGATGCAGCCGCACGTTATGCTGTTTGATGAACCTACCTCTGCTTTAGATCCTGAGATGGTAGGTGAAGTGTTAGAGGTTATGAAGTCGCTTGCCGCTGACGGGATGACGATGGTCATTGTGACACATGAAATGGGATTTGCACGCGAGGTAGGGGACCGTATCATATTTATGGACGGCGGGAATATTGTGGAGCAAGGAACTCCTGATACGTTTTTTGCAAATCCACAGCATGCACGGACACGAGACTTTTTAAGTCGTGTATTGTAATTAAAGTAAAGGTTAGTGAGCTGGTGTCATTGTGTAACATATAATGTATTATGTAAACCAAATATGAACCTAAAAGTACTCGCGATGGCGGGTACTTTTTTTGATATAAGTATGGTGTTTTTGTGGCTCAATATTTTAAATAATGACGTTTTTGTCATCCTTCAATAAAAAAATGATATGCTGAACCCTTTGGGGGCCAACGGTTTGCCGTTCATGTCATAATCTACCTGCGCACAGGTTACAAAATTGTGATATGATTCTTTCCGAGCCGAGACAAGTAATGTACGGGGGATGATTTACCGGTCGTTGAACTGGCATACACCAGTTTAACTATCTCGGGGTGAATCACATTAATGGTTGGCAACAACCCATGATGAGTAGGGTACTCCTTAACCCGAATCCGACAACTAACCCCGCAGGCTTTATACTAAGGAGGTACACATAATGAAGAAACGAATGACCCTGAAAATTGCAGGAGTTATGCTTGGACTTGTTACTATGTTCCATATTATCCCTGCGTATGCTACACCTTATATAGCAGTAGAAGGCGATACTTTCTATTCTATATCAAAGAAGTACAAAGTTGGATTGGAAGCACTATTAGCAGCTAATCCGACGATCAAGCCAAAAAATATATATGGCGGCTTGGAAATTCAAATTCCGGACGTGATGAAGAGTAAGGCTGCGAAAGTCGAAATTGCATCGATTCCGTCTCCAAAGGCCGATACAGCCCAACCTGCTGATAAGCAGCCAACTAAAACAAAGGCTGAAGAAGTTCCTGCAGCTGACAAACCAGCTCCAGCCAAGCCAGCAGCGAAAAAGGCGCAAAGCGTAGCTACTCCAGTACCTAGTAATGTAGTTACTGTTGCTGGACGTGACATAAAGTATAAGAAGAAGATAAATGTGAAAGCTACTGCATATACAGCACATCCAAGTGAAAACGGGAAATGGGGCGCAGTTGACTATTTTGGTAAACCTTTAAAATTAGGAACTGTTGCTGTAGATCCTAAAGTAATTCCGCTTGGCACAAAATTGTTTGTTACAGGTTATCAGTTTAAACATTTGCCGCAAGGTGGATATGTCGCAACGGCGTCTGATATTGGAGGCGCGGTGAATGGCAGTCGGATCGACTTGTTTGTTCCTGTTAGTCAAAAAACAGGCAGTACGTTCGGCGTACAAAATATACAGGTATATGTATTAAAATAAGGAATAAAAACGGCTGATGTACCTGGATAAGGACATCAGCCGTTTTTATATGTTTACAGCAGGTGTGCCATCTGACATCATCTACCGTTCTTTCTTCTCCTTTTGATCATGAAACAGTTCAGGAACGGTTACAAAGTTATATTTCTCAGCACGCAGCTTTTTAATAATTTTGGGGAGTGCTTTGACTGTGTTTTGTAAATACCCGTTCATTCCACTTCCGCCCGCGTGCTGTAGCACAATAGAACCAGAAGATACTTCATTTAAAATGTTCCGTTCCATTACAGTGGAAGGGATACCCCGCCAATCATTGGAGTCAACGTCCCAATTCACGACCATATAGCCGTTATCACCTGCCCATTGCAGCTGCTGTTCCGAAATTTCGCCAAATGGCGGACGGAAAAAGCGCGGTTTATAACCGACTATCCCCTCTACGATAGCTTCCGTCTTCTTGAGCTGACTAATAAACGCTTCTGTACTTGATCTCGTTAGAAGTGGATGGCTGAACGTGTGATTGCCGATCACGTGTCCTTCAGCGACAATACGTTTCACGAGCGCAGGATGCTGCTTGGCACGGTAACCTACTAAAAAGAATGTCGCCTGAACACCTTCATCGCGTAATATGTCAAGCACTAGCGGGGTGACACGGTTATCAGGCACATCGTCAAACGTTAAGGCAATCTTTTTGTCCTGATTACTGGCTCTAAGCTTAAAAATATGTGGATAACGGGCTCTCAGTTGGGCAATAGACAACTTCCGCTGAGCTGTATACTGTTTTTGATTACTTACAGCTGAACGTGCCTTTTGCTGCTGTTGTTGATTTTGTTTGGTTTGCAGTTGCTTTTGCTTTTGTGTGTGCTGCACACTGCTGCGATAATGTTTCATTTGGTTAAGCTGCTGCTCTTGACGTTGTGTTCGAAAAGAGAATTTAAATTTTTGGCTTTCTTTTTCCTTCGGGTTCTGTAGGTTTTGCTTTTGTGTATCCTTCACCACTGGTGAGCGTGTTGGCCAGGTTGCCCCGTTATGCATCGTGCTGTTTGATCGCACTTCGGCAGGTGTTGCAAATGTGGAACTGCTGTGATTGGAAGTTTGCTCAGGGATGTTTGGTAATGGATAACCTGCTTTAGATCCATGCATCCCGCAGCCACAGCTTACAATCAGAAAGGATAAGACAGCGGTTGTGCATAATCGACGCATTTCGATCCCCCTCTCCGCTTGTAGTAGATGTAATTGTTATGTCCTGCGACATATGGAAATATGCTTGTAAAGGGTAACCATTTATCTCGCCGATTAGCAGAAGTTTCTAATATTCTGAAAATTTTCGCAAACATCAAGAAAACCTCAAATGAGATGTGATCTCTGTCACGGTCGCGTAGAAGGGATAATGACATAGTATAGTTGTTAAACCTCGAAAAGGAGTATGACTGTGCATACAATTGTATCTAACGAATGCATCTCAGAAGGCATTTACCTGATGACGGTAGAAGGGCGATTCACTGCGCGTATGGGACAATTCTACATGCTCCGTTCGTGGAATCAGGCGCCGCTTTTATCACGGCCAATTAGTATTTGCAACATTGAACCAGACTGCATCCAATTTTTGTACAAGGTTGCAGGTGAAGGTACTCGCATGTTCGCTGCTTTGCGTGCAGGTGACCAAATTCAATTGGAAGGCCCATTGGGCAACGGTTTTCCTGAAGTTACAGGGAGAACAGCATTAATCGGCGGGGGAATTGGTATCGCACCATTGCTGTACACAGCGAAGCAATTGGACAAGCCTGATATTTATCTCGGATTTAGAGGACAGTCGTATCTGACCGAGGCTTACGAGCCATATGCAAATGAAGTTTATGTGAAGGTAAACGGCAATCTGCTAGAGGATTTAGACTTATCCAAGTATGACAACGTACTTGTATGTGGTCCACTAGGCATGATGAAGGCAGTTGCCATTATGATGGAGCATACCGATACCAAGGTGTATGTATCTTTTGAGAAACGAATGGCATGCGGAATCGGCGCATGTTATGTGTGTTCAGTCATGAACAAGGACAGAAACAAAAAGGTTTGTTCGGATGGACCTGTATTTTTGGCAAAGGAGGTGGAATGGCATGCGGAGCTTAGCTTGTAATGTAGCAGGTATTCATTTTAATAATCCGATTGTAATGGCATCTGGAACATTTGGTTTCGGAAAAGAATATGCCAAATTGTATGATATTAATCGATTGGGCGGCATCTCTTGCAAAGGCTTAACGCTGCATCCGCGTACAGGGAATACAGGAGCGCGTGTATTTGAAACATCAGGCGGTATGCTTAATAGTGTCGGCTTGGAGAACCCGGGAGTAGATGCATTTCTAAATGAAGAAATGTTGTACTGGGAAACGATTGAGCCTGTTAAGATTGCAAATCTGGGTGGAAGTAACATTGAAGAATATGTGCTAGGCGCACTCAAAATAACAAGTGATGCCGAGGAACGGCGCAAGCAAAATCGTAAGGCTGTAGACATGATCGAACTTAACATTTCTTGTCCTAACGTGAAAGAGGGCGGCATAGCTTTTGGTGTAAAGACGAATATTGCACGTGAAGTGATTCGCGAAGTTCGTCAAGTCACATCACTTCCGCTTGCGGTGAAGCTGTCACCAAATGCTGAAAATATTGTGGACATGTCTGTCATGTGTCAAGAGGAAGGCGCCGAGTGTGTCTCCTTAGTTAATACATTTTCGGCAATGAAGATCGACATTTATCAACGTAAAAGTGTCTTTAATAATATGTATGCAGGGCTGTCTGGACCCGCAATCAAGCCAATTGCACTTCGTATGGTTCATCAGGTGGCAAAGGAAGTAACTATTCCTGTAATGGGTATGGGTGGTATTGCATCAGCGTCAGACGTCATTGAGTTTATTATGGCTGGTGCTTCGGTCGTACAGATTGGAACTTATAACTTCATGAACCTACGTGCTGGAGAAGAATTGATTGCAGGCATCCAAAGCTTTATGGAACTCGAGAACATTAATAGTTTGGACGAGATTAGGGGCATCATATAAGATGGCATGGATGATACCTGCTAACTCGATACAATGTCGAATAGAACGAATGGGCAGAGATTGGCTCATTACCCTCACAGGTGGAGAAATACTGGAGCATCATCATATTGGAGCGGTATCGGTTGCATACCAAACGTCGGAAGCAGCGTCGGGCTGGAACGTGGATACACTTCAAGTACCCGGGCATAAGGAGCATATAATGACTGCTCCGATGGCTTTGGAAGCTGCTGCTGCACTAAATGGTAATGTAACCGTTGCAGCGGGCGTACATTATGATCAACTGACAGCAGGACAAATTCAGATCGTCGTAGATGAATGTTGGCGATTGCTGCGTGAAGCGTTACATCATACAGAATAAGATAAAGGAACAGGTCGGAACTTCCGGCCTGTTTATGTTATATCTTTTCAGCATAAAGGATGAAACGGATCATAACTTTCCACGTATAGATTATCATTAAGTTAATGAAGCTAACCTTGAGGAGGAACCATACACCATGTCCCTATTTAAACGATTAAGAGATGTTACGATGTCGAATGTATTTGCTTTGATTGAGAAAGCCGAAGACCCGATTAAAATGACGGACCAATATCTTCGTGATATGCAAGAAGATTTGGAAGAAGCAGAGCGTGCTGTTGCTCAACAGATCGCTATTGAGAAGCGCTTTAAGCAGCAATATGAGGAGCAAGAAGCTCTCGTTAAGAAGCGTGAGGAACAGGCTCATCTTGCTGTAGGTGCAGGTAACCTTGATTTGGCTCGCCGAGCGCTAGAAGAGAAGAAGTCCGCTGAGCAGAAGATGACCGAGTTCAAAACAAGTTATGATCAGAACAAAGTAGCAGCAGACAACCTTCGTGGCAAGCTCGAGGAGATGCGTAAGCAGTACACAGACATGAAAAATAAGCGTGAAACACTCGTTGCACGCTACAATGCTGCTAAAGCACAAAATGAAATCAACAAAGCAATGGCTGGTTTCAGTTCAGATACGGCAATGTCCGGCTTGAAGCGTATGGAAGACAAAATGCTCCAAATGGAAGCGCAAGCAGATGCTAGCAATGAACTGAGCGGCAATGCCCGTTCTTTGGACGATGAATTCGCTCAACTTGGCAAAAATCAACAGGTTGAAGATGAACTCGCTGCTATTATTAAGAAGATGGAACAGCAGAAATCCGATGGCTCGAGCAGCTAATTGATTTTAACAGCCCTGCTGAACGAAGACGCTTGCTGACCGCAAGCGTCTTCGTTCGCCAATATGTCCGCAATGAAATAGAGGAGGAGAAAGCTTGGACATCCTTAATGTAAGCTTTCAGAATATTCAGGCTATGGCACTATGGACCGGAACAGGTGTAGTCCTGTTATTTATTCTGATGTGCATTGATGCTATATTCACGAAATATAATGATATACAAGAAATGAAAAACGGTAACGTAGCGGTAACGACTCGCTTTATTATGAAGTTGTTTGCGCAAGGCTTCATTTTATCTTCATCGATAAAAGTCGCTTACAGCTTGGGCGAGGCGCTTTTGATGTCTGTAGTTTCCTTTATTATGCTGCTCCTGATTGAGGCCATTGTTCGAATCGTGCTTCGAGTTGCATTTAATCTTAATTTGGAAGCGGGCACAAAGGACGGGATGATGTCCCATGCGTTATTGGCCGGCTCCTTGCACGTAGTTGGAGCATTTATTATCGCAGCTTGTCTGTAACAGAGTGAAATGTTCCCTTTTAGGGGTGCAATGAAAGGAGCAACTGCACATGGGATTATGGAAAAGGGTGCGCAAGCTCATGGAGAAACCGGAACCGGTCAAGCCCGAGAAGACACCGATGAGTTTGCAGCCAGGTGATGTATGTGAAGTATCCCTTATGACTTATGAAATCATAGGGCGGACGGAATGGAAAGCACGTTCGACGATTTGGCTCACGCTGCGTGATGGTGCGCGTATTCAGTACCTGCAAGTAGAGAAACGAGAGCAATGGAATTATAACTTATATGAAGCGATTGACGGACGACTAGATGCAGTTGACGAAGTACCCAGCGAGATCGAACTGGATGGCGTCTGGTATTACATGGAAGATCAGTATAACGGCCTCGTGCAGGTTCAAGGCCAGACACCGTTTGGCGTACCTGGGGAGCAGTACGTATGGGAGTATCAATCGGACAATCGGAAACGGCTTCGAATTGAGTGGCAGGATGGACGCTTTCAGTTATATGAGGGTGAATCTGTAATACCTGCTGACGTTCGTGTCATCCGTCAGTCTTAATCGGGGCTGACATGAATAATAAATCTCTTTATTGGCTCAAATGGCTGCTAGTCGTCACCTTTATTGTTCCCCTATTGACGGCATGCGGACAGATGGATATTTCAGAAACGTATCCCCTGGAATCGGTAACAAAAGAGGGCAACAGCAGTTCCTATGTTTACCGCGCAGCTGGAGTAGAGGTTCCTGCGGTTGCCACTGCACTTGCTGATAAGAGGAAGCCGGAGCAAATCTCTAAAGAAGATAAGGAGCGAATGTTCCTTGTTTATCCGGATGAGGTCATACAGCTTCAGCGAGACACAGAAAATCCGGAAGATACGCTGATCGAGGTAGATTCCAAAGAATACGTACAGAAAAATTACGATCGAAGCTTCCTGGAGATGTATATTCAGTACAAGATCGTAGATACATTGTTTGATTCATTAAGTGGATTGGGCAAATACCGAGGATATACACAACAACGGCAATATGCCCCATCTAAACCGTATCGAGCACCTACGCAAGAAGACAAGAAAAAGGCGCCTCCTATTACGGTAGAGCGAAAGGGTTCTATCTTCCGCCGTGGCTCCAATCAAGACTCGACTGTGGGCAGTGGGGGGAATATATTTAACCGTACGCCTTCTTCGAAGGGCTCCATCACACGAGACAAAGACAAGGGATCGAAATACGATTCCAAGTCACCTACCATTAAGAAGTCAAAACCACCCCGAACCCGAATAGGTAAAGGTGGTATTACGAGGCGTGGACGAAGGTAGCTGACTTTACGTATAATTGTAAAAATGCGCTGATCTGTTTATCAGAATAGCGCATTTTTTATACGCAAAAATAAAATGACATAATATTAATTATGTAAACTAATATAAAAATGAGGTTCCTGTAATTCCACATATAGGCCAGTAAATGAACTGGCCTGACGTAATAGGGGAGAACAACGTCCTTATGGTTGAGCAGCGTTAAGCTCTACACGATGTGCTATATAGATAAAACTAGCTATTAGCTACCGATCGATCGCTTCAGACATTGTTTTGTCTGTCAAATGCGCATAGATTTCAGTTGTTTCAGTTGATGCATGTCCTAGCTGTTCTTTAGTCTTATAAATATCATTTTGCAAATAATAGTCAGTAGCAAATGAGTGGCGTAACTTATGAATTGTCAAGGCAGGCTTGCCGAACCGCTTCGCGTATTTGAGCACCATTTGCTGCATAGCCCGCTTGGTCATCCGGTTGCCTTCTTGCTCCCCATTTTTAATGGCCAGAAACAAAGCCTTTTCTCGCTTCGGCGCATGATAACGGGTATTACGCAGTTGCAGGTATACTTCAAGATGATCTTTAGCCCGTTCCCGATAATAGACTGGGGTCTTAAAAGTCTCATCATTATGACCTTTACGGAAAACATAGATCAGCTTATGATTCATGTCAACGTCGTCGATATTCAAATTCACTACTTCACTGACACGCAGCCCTGAGTTTAAGATCAAGCTGGCGATTGCAGCATCTCGTGCTGCATTTAACTGGTGTGCATACAATGCTTGCTTGTTTGATGCAACATCTGCAGCATAACCTTCACGTATATAGTGTATAAACGCCTCAATTTCTTCTTCCTCCAATAGCTTTCCTTTTAACTTTGCAGCGCTATCTTTAGGCTTATGGACCCGTTTAATCTCAATCTTCGCCATTACGTTACGTTTCAGCAGAGGGTACAAATGCTCATCCTCCGCTATCTGGCTTAAGTAGTGAAATAACGATCTCATTGAGGACAGCTTACGAGATATCGTAATACGGCTGTTCTTTTGATTTTTATAGGTGGTTAAGTAAATCCGATAAGCCGTAATGTGGTCCATTCGCAACGTCTCCAGTTGCAGCAAAGTAACATCTTTCAGCAAAGGCCCTTCACTAATCCCTTCGGAAATTAGCCATCCTAGAAAAATCTCATAATCACGTATGTATTCGAGCAAAGTAGAAGGGGATAAGTCAGGCAGCTTGTACTCCATATATTGTTGAATATACCAAGGCATCGTTGGAAGCTTCTGTTCCAAGAGTGCACGGTCTTTTTGTTTCTGAATCGTCATCTTCAGCTTACTCCTTTATCTACTTATCATGTATTGCTTCTCTTCATTTTACCATATCAAAAAAGGTTTGACGGTTTCCTTTTCCAGATGTAACGTATACACTTAGTACAGTCAGATTACGATGAGAGGTTGCGAAGCATGTCATGAAACAAACGTACTCGAAGAAACAGAAATTCCAGCAGTTGCTTTATATTTTACTTCCTATATTTGTGACTCAAGTTGCATTGCAGCTTATGACTTTCTTTGATACAGTCATGTCTGGTCATTTTAATAAGGAGAACTTGGCAGGTGTCGCCATTGCTACGAGTTATTGGGTTCCAATATATACAGGACTAAGCGGCATATTTCTAGCGGTTACCCCAATAGTGGCCCAATATGTGGGAGCAAAGCAGCGTGACAAAATCGCATCAAGCGTTATTCAAGCTGCTTACTTATCGATTTTAATAGGTATTGGTGTTATAATCATAGGTTTTTTTGCTGTGGATCCTCTGATTGATCGAATGAAACTTGAGCCAGAGGTAAGCCGTGTCGCTAAGCAGTTCCTAAGTGCTATCGGTATCGGTGTTATTCCCGTATTTATTTATACAGTTTTACGTGCGACTATTGATGGACTTGGTCTCACTCGTGTCACAATGTTTATTACGCTGTTGTCTTTTCCGATTAACGTTATGTTGAACTATGTTTTTATTTTCGGGAAGTTTGGGATGCCAAGATTGGGTGGCGTTGGCTCTGGATTTGCTACAGCAATTACGTATATCATCATTTTAAGTGTGGCTATTCTATTTATGAAGCGTAACACGATGATGCAGGATTTGGGCATGTTTCGACGATTAGAGAAAGTATCTCTTGCGCAATGGAAGGAAGTGCTCCGCATTGGTTTGCCAATCGGCTTGTCGATTTTCTTTGAAGTCAGTGTATTTTCAATGGTCACGCTATTGATGAGCGGATACGATACAGTTACGATTGCTTCCCATCAATCAGCATTAAACTTTGCATCTTTATTGTACATGCTCCCCCTCAGCATTGCGATGTCATTAACGATTATGATCGGCTTTGAAGTAGGGGCCAAACGATATGAGGATGCCAAGCAGTATGCTAGATTAGGTGTCTTTTCAGCCATTGGACTTGCTGGACTTTGTGCGGTATTCCTAGTTATATTCCATTCTAATGTAGCGGCTATGTACACTAATGATTCCACAGTCAAGGCGATGACCGAAACTTTTTTGATGTATGCAATCTTTTTCCAACTGTCAGATGCGATAGCAGCTCCTGTTCAAGGAACGTTGCGTGGTTATAAAGATGTTAACATCGTATTTATCGTTGCCTTTGTCTCTTATTGGGTCATTGGCTTGCCTATCGGGTTCGCGCTCTCAGCTTGGACATCTCTAGGTGCTTATGGTTATTGGATTGGATTAATTACGGGATTGGCATTCGGGGCGGTTGGGTTGTATGTTCGTCTCGGCGTTATTGAACGGCGTGCTAAACGAGGACTATTAGGGAATTAAATAGCATTAAATAGAGTATGAAGCAGCCTAAGAGGGGACGGATATAAGCCGTCTCCTTTTTGCTGTGTGCAGGTGTTGAGCATCTATCCTTTTTAAAATAAATTTGACCAAAGGGGGAAATAACCAGCTGCCGACAAAAGCGGCTGGATCAGAGTACATCGTCTTCTTTATGATGATAAATAAGGCAGAGCTACCTATAAAGTCAATCATAATCATTTGTTTAATCGCAGATACAGGCACGATAATGACAACAAATTCATCATTTCTTTTTTTCCAGGGCAAGGGCATAAGCTGCTTCCTCCATTTCATATTGTGGCAGAACTATTTACCTTACTTTATGTGTAGAAAGGTTTGTCTTATGTATCTTGGCTATTGTATAACCCAACTCATTCAGTTGAGATTAAACTTTTTGGAATGTTGGCATGTAATCGATTTCATTTATATATAATGTGTACTATATAATCGTTTGAATTTCTATAACACACACTTTATCGCATGTAAGCGAAAATAAATTATTAAATAGTGTGTA
The DNA here is from genome assembly GCF_000425125.1 of Paenibacillus taiwanensis DSM 18679. GTDB lineage: Bacteria > Bacillota > Bacilli > Paenibacillales > Paenibacillaceae > Paenibacillus_B > Paenibacillus_B taiwanensis. The sequence goes on along the minus strand of NZ_KE384308.1, from coordinate 102,502 downwards.
TTACTTATTGAAATGTCGTTAAATATGACGTAATATATAAACAGAGCAAAGGAGGTTCTAACAATATATGCATAAACGACTCGGTGTCAGCGGAACGGGAAGAATTGGCAGGTTGGTTATACGCAGCATGTTTATTCATGGAGATGGGACTTCTATCGGCCTTATTAATTCTTCATGTTCACCCGATCAATTAGCACATCTATTAAAGTATGATTCGATTCACGGGCGGTGGGGCGAGGACATTAAGTTTGATGATCATTCCATCATGATTCGCGGACACCGAATTCCTATTGTTAATGAACGTAACCCGGAGTTGCTGCCTTGGCAAACGTATGGAATCGACGTTGTGGTTGATGCAACAGGCAAATTTAAAAGCCGTTCAGAAGCATCAAAACATCTCCAGTCAGGTGCTAAGCGGGTAGTTGTAACGGCACCGGGAAAAGAACTGGATTGCACGATTGTGATGGGAGTCAATGAACATACTTACGACCCCGAACATCACGCGCTCATTTCCACTGCATCGTGTACGACTAATTGCTTAGCACCACTTTTGCAAGTATTGGATCAGGAATTTGGCGTACAGTCGGGATGGATGACGACAGTTCATGCTTATACGAATGACCAGAAGCATCTTGACAATGCCCACTCAGACTGGCGCAGAGCAAGAGCGTGCGGAAGCTCCATTATTCCGACATCAACAGGCGTAGGCAAGGCACTAAAGGACATTCTTCCGCATCTGGCGGAGAGCATTCAAGGTATCTCATTGCGAGTGCCGGTGCAAAATGTTTCCTTGGTTGATCTTACTGTACAATTGCATTGCGAAATAACAAAAGAGGACATTCGGCGCGCATTTACAAATGCGATTCAAGAAGGTTTGGGGCCTTTTGTAGCATACAGCGAAGAACCCCTTGTATCTTCCGATTACATTGGCAATAACAAATCTGCAATTATAGATGGTTTATCGATTCAGACCGCGGGACAGCAAGCTAAACTATTGGCCTGGTACGACAACGAATGGGCTTATGCATGCCGTGTAACTGATTTTGTAAAGTATATGTTCGTCCAAAATGAAAAGGGGGAATTATTGTGCGGGACCAAATCAATGAATTAATTTCTGATTATGTGAGACAGAATGATCTGGGAACGATAATTTGTCGGCATTGCGACGACATCATCGATACATTGCCTACTAATAGTGTGAAGACGAAATATATGGTATGTGAAAAAGAAGCTTGTCGTAAACAAGAGGGGAGTGCTTCGGCTTGACAGTATCGAGAGTGAGCTCATTCCAAAATGGCGGTAAAGAACATATAGAACTTCTGGGTGGAAAAGGCGCTCACCTTGCAGAAATGACAAAGGCGGGACTTCCTGTTCCGCCAGGTTTCACCATCACAACAGACGTATGCAGACATTATTACAACAACAGCCGCCAGCTACCCTCGGGGTTACGGGATGAGATCGAGCTTGCACTTGCTGAACTGGAAAAGGAACAGAATCGAGTGTTCGGTGGTACAGACTGTCCTCTGCTCGTATCGGTACGCTCTGGTTCAGTCACGTCCATGCCTGGTATGATGGATACCATTTTGAACTTAGGATTAAACGACGCGACAGTAGAAGGATTGGCACAGCAAACCAACAACCGGAGATTCGCTTACGACTGTTATCGCCGTCTTATCCAAATGTACGGCTCGGTTGTTTACGATATCGAGGCCATTCATTTTGAACGTGTGCTGCAAGAGGAGAAGCAACTCCAGCAATGTAAAGACGATCAGCAATTGACAGAGCAATCGTTGGTTACACTTGTTCATAAATTCAAACGACTGATTGAGCAGCGCACGAATAAATCATTTCCGCAAAATGTAAGGGAGCAATTGCAAGGCGCAATCGAAGCTGTATTTTTATCCTGGTCGAGTCCAAGGGCGAAAGTATATCGTAAAGTTCATCTCATTCCAGATGATCAGGGAACGGCCGTAAACGTGCAAGCGATGGTATTTGGCAATAGGGGGAGCAATAGCGGCACAGGCGTGCTGTTTACTCGTAATCCCTCTACAGGGGAAAAGGTTTTGTTTGGTGAATTTTTAATGAATGCACAAGGTGAAGATGTTGTCGGTGGTACGAGAACACCAATACCGATTGCAGCTCTACAGGATGCACTACCCGAAGTTTATGCAGAGCTATCCTCCTGTGCGGCACAGCTTGAAAAACATTATAGAGACATTCAAGATATTGAATTTACTATAGAAGATGAAAAACTGTATTTCTTGCAAACACGAAGTGCAAAGCGTAATGCAAGGGCGGCGCTTAAGGTGGCTGTTGACCTCGTCAATGAAGGCATGATAACAAAAGATGAAGCTTTGATGCGTATTGATGTACAGCATTTGAACCATTTATTGCATCGTTCCCTGCAAGCTACTGCTGATCACGTTGTGATCGCAACGGGGCTGCCCGCTTCTCCAGGCGCGGCATGTGGGCAAGCCGTATTTGATGCAGACACTGCTGAAGAATGGAAACGCGCGGGCAAAGACGTCATTCTCGTACGTCTCGAAACGACACCAGAAGATATTCACGGTGTTATCGCTGCTGAAGGTATTTTAACGCTCCGTGGAGGCATGACAAGCCATGCAGCAGTGGTTGCCCGTGGTATGGGCAAACCTTGCGTGTGCGGTTGTGAAGTTCTAAAAATAGACGAAGAACAGCAGCAGCTTATCGCCAACGATATCGTTATTCGAGAAGGTGACTGGCTTACGCTTGATGGTGGCAGCGGTCAAGTTATTCCCGGTCAATTGGAGCTAAAAGAAGCGGACATTTTCCCAGAGCTGCTGCTCATGCTGGAATGGGCAGATCAGATTCGTTCCCTGAAGGTAATGGCAAATGCGGATTCCCCGCTAGATGCGCGTAAAGCGCGGGAGTTTGGAGCAGAGGGCATCGGATTGTGTCGGACTGAGCATATGTTCTTATCTCCAATGCGTGTTCCGATTGTGCAGCAGATGATTTTAGCCGAGAAGGAAATTGATCGGCAAGTGGCGTTAAACCGATTGTTGCCTATGCAGCGGTATGATTTTGAAGAAATGTTTCGAGAAATGGATGGCTTCCCCGTCACGATTCGCTTGCTTGATCCACCACTGCATGAATTTTTGCCGAATGTGGAGGAATTGACAACGCGTTTAGCGCTAATGCGCACTTCAGAGAGCGATATCCATGCTGAACGTGCTGAGTTAGAACGGATGATCAGAAGAGTCCGCGAATTGCAGGAAACGAATCCAATGCTAGGTCAACGCGGATGTAGATTAGGTATTATGTTCCCTGAAATATATGAAATGCAAATCGAAGCGATTTTTCAAGCAGCCCTCCGCTGTTTATGTGACGGGGTCACGGTGCAGCCACAAGTTATGATTCCACTGGTAGGGCATGTCAATGAATTACATCTGCTGCGGAAATTAGTTGATCAGGTGGCAGAACAAGTGTTAGGACATGAAAGAAGAAACTGTCCATATAAGGTAGGTACGATGATTGAAGTGCCTCGTGCTGCTCTGACAGCAGGTGAGATTGCACGGTCTGCGGACTTTTTCTCCTTTGGTACTAACGACTTAACCCAGATGACATTTGGGTACAGCCGAGATGATGCTGAAGGCAAATTTTTAACCCATTATGTAGAGAATAAGCTGCTTCCGCACAATCCATTTCAAGTATTAGATACTGAAGGGGTAGGCAAGCTGATTGAGATGGCCGTCATCCAAGGCCGTTCCCGAAATCCTTTGCTGACCACGAGTATTTGTGGAGAACACGGCGGTGATGTGGAGTCTATTATGTTCTGTCAACGTGTCGGATTGGATTATATAAGCTGCTCGCCATATAGACTTCCAGTTGCTCGCATTGCGGCAGCTCAGGCCCATATACGGATGCAGTGGGAAATGACACTTCAAGAACAAGCGGTCTAAATGGGTATGTAAATGTACTGTACATGCAGCCGGATGGTGTTATGTTCGCTAACTCGCGCAGATCGAGAGTTACGAATATCCCATCCGGAATGCTATAATCTTGTCATAAAGAAGTAGCTCATAAGTCCGTGCCTCTTCTTTAACAGATAGATATAGCATGAAGTGGAGGGATACAACATCGAACTAACAGCACGACAATTAGAGATCATTAAGATCGTTAAAAAACATGCCCCCATTACAGGGGAACAAATAGCTGAGATGCTGACCATCAGTAGACCAACGATTCGTGCGGACCTTTCCTTACTCGTGATGCTGGATTATATCGCGGCCAAGCCAAAGGTGGGCTATTTTCTCGGCGAGAAAGCGGAGAAAAAAGAGTCTGATGGCTACGTTCTGCGTGATATGAAGGTCGGGCAAGTTCAAGGCATGCCTATTGTGGTCGATGTAAAGACAACTGTACAAGATGCAGTAGTCACCTTGTTTTTGGAGAATATAGGGAGTTTGATCGTGACAGACGAAGAGGGGAAGCTTGCGGGTGTTATTTCCCGTAAAGATTTGCTCAAAGTGACGTTGGGTAACCCCAATGCATCCTCCATGCCGGTCAGCATGGTGATGACCCGACAGCCAAATATTGTGACGATTACGCCGGAACAATCTGTATTGGAAGCAGCACGCAGGATGATCCACCATCAGGTTGATAGCTTGCCGGTTGTTTCTTGCCCGGATGGTGCGTCAGAAGCGGACTGTAGCGTCGTTGGCCGGATTACGAAGACAACAATCATCAAGCTGCTGCTCGATAAAGTAGAGCAGGAGTAAGCGGGAGGACAGAAGTGTATGGGCAAGGCGTCATATACGATTACGGTAGTATCCGATTCTGTAGGAGAGACAGCGGAAGCGGTAGTGCGAGCTGCCATTCGTCAGTTCGAAGCACCACAAATTAAAATTAAACGCCATATGAATGTACGTAATGAAGAAGAGTTAGGTATCGTAATGGAAGAGGTTGCACAATCAGGCGGATTTGTGGCCTATACACTCGTTCAACCTGAATTACGGGCATCAATTAAGGAGCATGCCATTCGATTGCATGTTCGTGCTGTGGACGTAATGGGGCCTATGATCCAAGCTTTTGTGGACACTTTTGCTGATCAGCCCAAACGTATGCCAGGACTGCTCCATCGGTTGGATGATGATTATTTTCAACGGGTGGAAGCGGTTGAGTTTGCCGTCAAGTGTGACGATGGCAAGGATCTTAACGCCATACTTAAGGCGGACATCGTGTTGCTTGGTGTATCCAGAACGTCCAAGACACCATTAAGTGTATTTCTTGCGCATAAAGGTAAAAAGGTGGTGAATTACCCTGTAGTTCCTGAAATTCAACCGCCGGAGCATTTATACCGTATTTCCTCTAATAAAATAATCGGTTTAACGATGAACGCTGAGCACCTCCTCAAAATTCGCTCTGAAAGGTTAAAGTCAATGGGACTTCCTGTATTAGTGCGATATGCGTCGCTAGAGCGTATTGTGGAGGAACTGGAATATGCTCGCTCATTATTTGATCGTTTAGGTTGTCCAGTCATTGATATTACAGACAAGGCGATTGAAGAAACGGCTGGCATCGTAATGGATTTTATATCATAAGAGAAAAGAGGAGGGAGCTGGAGATGGATCGTCAACTAGCTCTGGAAATCGCGCGTGTTACGGAGGCCGGTGCCCTAGCTTCAGCCTCATGGATAGGACGGGGTGACAAGCATAGCGCAGACCATGCTGCTACAAGTGCAATTCGCGAAATGTTCGACTCGGTTCCGATTGATGGCACCGTCGTCATTGGTGAAGGAGAAATGGATGAAGCCCCGATGCTTTACATCGGTGAAAAGGTAGGCAGCCGCTTAGGGCCGGAGGTGGATGTCGCGGTAGATCCATTAGAAGGCACCGAAGTTGTCGCAAACGGGTTAAATAATGGAATGTCGGTTATTGCTATCGCGGAGAAGGGACAGTTTTTGCATGCACCGGATATGTATATGCGGAAGCTCGCAGTTGGCCCTGCGCTTGCCGGACACGTTAGCTTGGATGATCCTATTGAGGTGACACTGGAAAAAGCAGCATACGCACTGGGTAAATCTGTGGAGGACCTGACAGTTATGATTTTGCAGCGTGAGCGGCATAGCGACCTAGTACAGGCATTAAGAAACAATGGTGTTCGGATCAAACTACTCGATCATGGTGATGTATCTGGTGCCATTGTATCAGCAATCCCTGAATGTGGTGTGGATATGTATGTCGGTTCAGGAGGTGCGCCGGAGGGTGTACTGGCAGCAGCAGCTTTGAGATGTCTCGGTGGCGAGCTGCAAGGCCGACTTATGGTGGAAAACGAACAACAATATGCGCGCTGCTTAAAAATGGGTATTCCAAATCCGGACGCCCTACTCACGATGAAAGACCTTGTAGGTTCGGGGGATGTTATTTTTGCGGCGACGGGGATAACCAATAGCGACTTGTTAAACGGAGTACGTCATTTGCCAGGTCAACGGGTTGAAACACATTCGGTCATTATGCGAGCGGGTACGGGAACCATTCGATATATTCGGTGTGTGCACAACATGCCAGTAAAGTTAAAATATGCGGCAGGAATGAACTAAACAAACCGTTACGGAGAAGTCGAGCATAATGCTTGGCTTTTTTTGTTATGTTGAGAAAATAAATACACATGCTGCTTCTGGCATTCATATAGCAAATAATGGTATGATAACATTTGGTTTATTTAAGTCATGTTTCGGATTTGATAGGTTACTCCAATTCAAAGTTTACTCGTAGCCTATAGCGTTTGTTTAAAAAGTGAGTGCTCGTCGTCTTTAGCGTAGCTTAAAGGCTTGAGTAACTAGCTAGATTTAGCAGTAAGGGGTAATAGAGATGGATCTACATATGTTTTTGCCTCCTGTGCGGATTGTAGATATTACGAACAATAAACAGGAGATTCCACCTGGCGTATCGTTAATATCAGCGCCTGATGTATGGGAAGAAAGTCAGCGGGGGGACGGAATCGTCATTGCGATTCTCGATTCTGGCTGTCAGGTCGATCATCCGGATCTGTCTGGCAGAATTGTTTCAGGAAGGAATTTTACGCAAGACGGTGGCGTGGAGGATTACACAGATACAAGTGGACATGGCACTCATATTGCAGGAACAATAGCCGCCAATTTGGACAATTATGGTGTAGCAGGAGTTGCTCCTGAAGCAGATTTACTCATTTTGAAAGTAATAGGCTCAGATGGATTGGCACAAATTCAACAGGTTGTAGCTGCTCTGGATTACGCCATCGCTTGGAGAAAGGGTACGCAGCGAGTACGTGTTATTTCCATGTCACTCGGCTCGGCACACCATAACGTAGCCTTGCACGAAGCTATTAAACGTGCGGTGTCTGCTGGCATTGCTATCATCTGTTCTGCTGGCAATGAGGGAGACAATTGCGGGGATACGATAGAAATTAGTTATCCGGGCGCCTATCCCGAAACTTTATGTGTTGGTGCTATTGATATTGAGTTAAATATGGCACCATTTACGAATACTAACGATACGGTAGATCTGGTAGCGCCAGGTAATGAGATTTTGTCTACCTGGATCGATGGGAAGTATGCGGTCATGTCAGGAACCTCTATGGCAGTTCCTCATGTTACAGGTGCAGCAGCACTCATTATTAATGAACTTGAACGTGAGCTTGGAAGAACCATTAGTGTACAGGAAATTTATGAGCAGTTAAAGGCACGAACGGAGCCGCTTGGCTTCAAGCGGACAGTGGAAGGTCATGGTGTATTAATGCTGGATTCATAAAGCTATTAAGCGTTAGCAGCTTTGGGAGAGATCATTAACGATATAGCTGATGTGGAGTTTCTAAGCTTTGCTTGCTCAGGTTATATCTCAAGTAAAAAAAGGACTTGCCAATTGGCAAGTCCTTCTTGCTTGAGACTTAGTTAATAGATTTCCAAACAGCAGAAGAACTGCTCGGTGTTTCGCCTAGCGTCCACCAGCGCGCTTCATAGTTAGCGCCGTTGTAGCTTACTTTGTCGCCAGCCAAGTACACAGTTCCTGCATTCCAAGCTGGGTACGCAGTGCCACCATCCGTTAATGTCTTCTTAGAAAGAGCGACAGAGGCAGCAGACTTGTTACCAGCCGTATCAACTGCTTTAATGGTGTATACATATGTGGTGTTTGCTGTTAAACCGGTATCGTTATAAGAAGTTGTTGTCGAAGTTCCTACTAAGTTACCATTACGATAAATTTCATAATTTTGAATACCAGCTGAAGCAGTAGAAGCAGACCAAGTTAATTGAATGCTGCTTACTGTTTGTGCAGGTGACACAACATTCGCTGGAACTGAAGGCAGCTGTGTACCAGTTCCATTCGTTAAGTTTACATCAATTACTTGATAGAATGCATTAGGTGTATCTGCAATTTCCCATACGCCAAGAATGAGATGGTAGCCACTGCGATCTGTTGGAACGTTGCATTGATGGCTGACGGAAGTAGGTGGTTTTGCACCGCCGTCATTAATTTGGCAGAACAGCTCCAAATCGGAACGTTTTAAAGCTTGGTTTGGATTCCAATTTGCCTTCGTAATATAATATTTCCATTCTCTTGTTGCATGGTTAGCTGTCAGCTTCCAAGTGAACGTGTTTGTTCCACCGTTCAAGTTTACTTTGTTCCAACGTGTAGTCGTTTGCTCATACAATTCAGGGTAAATGCCGCCACCTGTAATCTGGCCGTCAGCAGGACCGCCAACAGGGAAGTTCCCTGGCGCTTCAATACTTTGTGGCTCATACTGGATGGCGCCACAGTTTGTGTTAGTGCCTTGCTTGCATTGTAATGCGCGGCCTGCCGGAGATTCAATGTAACCATGTGCAGAGGCTTTACTTGCAAATACAAAAGAACATGCTGCCAGCAGTAATGCCATAATAACAACTGCTGCAAGTGGAGATAGTTTCGGTAACGATAGACGATATGAATTCATTAATTGGAACCTCCTAGTGTGGGTAGATTAGGTGTATAACATGCTTCGCGTGTTATTCCTGTGTAAACAACTTGTAACGTCTAAAAGCTCACCTCCGGCTTCTGCTATTCCTCAACTTCCTTCTTGCCTGCGTGGTACATGATAGAATATAAGCGCTAATCTCATCATGACAGCATTATTCCTCATGTCATAAACAACTGAACCTGAGTTATGTTGTTCCTCCATTACACGTGCATCTCTCCGCAAAAGTTAAACGGTTAAATATAAAGACTACATCACCCTTCAATTGACAGCGTTTACAACTCAAACGCACAAACACAACAATTGCTTGCTCTACTCTAGGTGATGATCATCTGCAGCATAGGTAACCGTTAATTGTGAGAATTGTACACGTACTGATGACCTCTTCATTGGAATCATTGAAAAAGTGAAAAGATGAGAGTTAAAAGGTGTATACCTTACATTACGTGGAGGCTTGTCTAGTTGTGATGGTAAATCGGATAAGGCGTGCTGGAAAATACAAAAGGCAAATAATGGAGTGGAAGTTGAGTTAATTCTATTATAACGAAACAGAAAGAGGGGTCAAGAATTAAATTGTGTAAAAGATCACACCTGAAAACTACACCCGAAATACCGCAAAAGCTTGTGTAATTCTATTAACGAAGCTCAATATTTGCGTCATTAAACGTAAACTGCGTATAATAATGATTATACGCAGTTATTTTATACGCACCATTTGCGATAAATGCCGCTGAAATGGCAGGATAGGAAAGGAGATTCTCTTGATGACCGCTACCGTTTGGAATCGAATAGAAATCGAGGACAAATATGAAGAATCACTTATGGCATTTCGTCTGTGGATGACAAATGCCGGTTACACCGCATATACACAGCGAAATTATATTGGAGATGTGCATCAATTTCTCAAAACATTAAACGGCAAACCAGTAACAGACGTTAAAAATTTGCAAGTATTGTCCTATTTGGCACAACTTAAATCTACAGGTGTCAGTGATTCAACACGCAATCGCAAACATTGTGCGCTTATCAGTTTTTATCGCTCGTTAAATGAATTAGAGATCACAGACGTAAATCCAGCGCTGCAAGTCAAAAAGTCGAAAACGGAGTCACAACGTGCTCCTGTATATTTGGAGCCACCTCAAATTAGAGAGCTCATTCAAGGAGTAGACGGCAAATATCGCAACCGTAACATAGCGATTCTAATGCTGATGGCATATGGAGGCTTACGTGTCGGTGAAGTACATAGACTTAATCTTTCCGACTATCACCGCGAACGTCGTACCATTGAGGTGTTAGGTAAAGGCCGCAAGTGGCGAACCGTTCCGCTGCCTGAGCCAGTTGTACAGCAGCTTGAACTATCGCTGCTAGAACGATTGCAGCCCTGGCGAGCTGGCGAGGATGCGTTATTTATTTCTCAGAAGGGACGTAGACTCTCGATCCGGAACATTCAAGCTATCGCCAGTCTTATATTTGAACAAATGCCATGGAATGACGGACAAAACAAATATGCAGGAAAGGGCAGATCGTATTCCTGTCATAAGCTGCGGCATTCGTTCGCGACCATGCTCGTGCGTAGTGGCACCGATATCCGAACGGTCCAGGAAATGTTGGGACATGCTTCTATTCAAACCACAACAGTATACACGCACGTCAATGATAAGCAGAAAGAAGAAGCCATGTCTCGTTTGGCTGCATGGATGTAGCGGATAAAGACGACGTGATATGAATAACTGACGCAAAACGTTCCCAAACTATATAATACAATAGAAATGACTGGCTATTGCTTCACCAAAGGAGGAGTGCGTATGAAGGCAATGAAGTCAAAGCTTCAAGCGCTATTCCGCCAACGTTGGCTCGTAAAATCTTTTAAGATCGGATTTCCGTTGGCTGTTATTTTATTTGTTATTGTCCAAGGTAAGAAAGAGCTGTCTCGGTTTTCCATCTCGGAGTCGTTAAAAGCCGTTCGCTTGTTGTCGAGCGAGAACTTTACTGGGCTTATGATATTAGGCATTTTAGCGGTTTCTACGATGTTTTTCTATGATGTGCTGCTGCTGCGCTCAATTAGAGCCAAGATGAGATGGAGTAAAATTTTTCGTGTGTCTTGGATAGCCAACACATTTAACGGTATTTTTGGCTTTGGCGGAGTGGCAGGTGTTGGGGTTCGAACCGTACTTTATCGATCAGTGTCTAAAGATAGGTCTCGCTTGCTGCTGGCCATTGCCTGGATGGCCCCCTCGATGATCAGTGGCCTATCCTTGCTATCTATTCTTGTTATTATCGGCGTATTTCCGGCACAAGAGCTGCTAAATGCCAAGGGCTGGCTGTGGATCGTGCTGATCGGGATTGCCCTTTTTTTTCCGACATATCTGCTGCTATCACGTTGGAAAGGACGGCACCATGCCAATGTAGGGTTGACATTTGGTTATACGCTAGTGTCGTTTATAGAATGGTTGGCAGCGGGGACAGTTGCTTACGCAATATTAGTGTGCTTAAACGTCCCTGTAAGTTACATACAAGTAATCGGTATCTATACCGTTAGTGCTGTGGCTGGCATTATCAGTATGGTTCCCGGTGGATTTGGTACATTTGATATTACTTATCTCATAGGGATGCAAGCACTTGGCGTTGAAGATCATTTGGTATTTACAGGCTTGCTGTTATTCCGTATTATTTATTATTTTATACCTTTTGGATTAGGCCTCATCTTTGCTGCATTTGAATTTGGCGGGGTGGCCGTGAGAAAATGGGAGGATCATCCCAAATTCAGCTCTTACATTGAATCGGGAAGTATATTCTGGTTTATACAACGCTCCGTCTGGATGAGTTTATCTGCTTGGTCTATCACTATTTTATTGTTTATGACGTCTATCTTTCTGCTGGCGTACGGTGTTACAACACCTGAGCTAGGACAATCGTTTGTCCGTATACCGTGGCTAAATTCTCAAAGTGCTTATCCGATTGTAAACGGTATGATTATCGGGTCTGCTTTCCTTATATTGATGATGTTAAAAGGGCTATTCGAAAGAACGCTGCGCGCCTATTATATTACATTAATTGCGTTACTTATAAGTACGACTGCTACGTTTTTGTTGGGAACAAGCATTCGACATACATTGTGGCTGCTTGGTATGCTTTTGTTTGTCTTTTTACTGCGCAGCCAGTTCACAAGACTGCGGTATCCCATTACGAAAGCTGCAACTATTGTAAGCACGTTATTTATGCTCATCGTCGTATGGATGTACTTGATGATTGGCAAGGTGTTCAGTTCCCTGCACGATTCAATCGAGTTTGGCAGTTATTTGCTGTCACAAGACGAATGGGCCATTTCCATCGTTACAGCTGGTATTGTATTTGTTTGTCTGTATAGTATTGGTTGGGCAGCATTTGAACACCATAATCGTGAGCCGTTTGGGCGTGAATGGTCGTATTATGATCGCCATTATTTTCAGTCTGTGCCTAACGGTTGGATCTATGAGCATGTACCTTATAAACGAATGTACGAAACAGACATTCCCGGCATGCAACTGCCTATTGTAATCCGAGGTAGGCGAGTGCTCGTGCTTGGCTTACCACAAATAGATGCCAAGTATCGAGCCAGAGTGATGCAGCAATTGTATGCACAAGCTGACCGTTTCGGATATGAAGTCGTATTTACGCAAGTCAATTCGGAGTGGATGCCACTTCTGCACGACTATGGCAACGACTTTTTCAAAATTGGAGAGCGTGCGCTCCTCCGAATGGAAGGTACGATCACAGAACAAGTTCCTGATGGAAGTCATGTAGAGCGGTATGACTTTCCGTTGGACCAATCTGTACAAAATCATCTGCTAGCCAGCATAGCTAAATGGTCAAATGTAAACGCAGAATATGTACAAGGCTTTACACGTGCCTTACATTTGATGAATGGCTCACATTATTTATTTGTATTGCAGCCTGCTTCACATGACACATGGACAGGTTATGCGATCGTTTTGCTTGACACGGATAATGGGCGGCTCGTAATTGAGGATATGCGCTGCACTAGTATGGCGAAGCAGTATGAACCAAGCGAAGTAACGAATGGAGATCATCACTTGCTTCATACTTTGTATACATGGGCACGCCATAAAGGAGTCGTACTAGAAACGGGCTTTATTCCGCTCGCACACGTTGAGACGTCTCTTGCACCTTATTCATGGACGGAGCGTTCTGCCATCGCCATGTACCGAAGATTGCGCGGTCAATTTTTGCTCTACAACCAGCGTTATCGCTGGCAGACCTGGAGTGAACAAGAATGGGAGTCGCAGTATGTGGCATTTCCGAAGCGAATGTCACTTAATACGTTAATGTGGAGATATACGCGTTGGCTTCAGCGAACCCATAGGCGAAGTTTGTTGGAAATCGAACGAACACGTAAAAAGTAAGGCTGTTTTGAAAACTATAATGAAAAAACATGAAAATACCACTTAAAGGCTCGGAAACACGGTTCCGGGCCTTTAGCATGGAAAAAACCGCTTCCATCTCATGATTACGACGCTTCTCGCTAGTAGGAGCGGGGGACAGATGGTGCTACAATAAGTAATGAAGACAGGGTTGACATAGCGATTAGCGCAACTTTTTACGCTAGCTGATGGCTGATAACTTACTTCTCAATTGAATGATGTTGAAATACAGCTTAGATAATAACTTGCAGAAGGTGATTATACATGGAAGGGCTATTAGGGTTCGCAATTTTGGTCGGATTTAATTTGGCAGGTGTATGGCTGCACAATACGTTGCATATTCCGTTGCCAGGGAATGTGCTTGGGCTCGTATTATTTCTGGCAGCGCTTAGCTTAAAGGTCATCCGATTAGAGTGGGTTGAACGATCAGCTCAATACCTTCTAAAACATATGCTCTTATTTTTTATTCCTTATGTAGTAGGTATTATTGCATTTTTCCCCGTGCTTCAAGCCCATTGGTTCAGCATATTTGTGGGCATCGGCGGCAGCACTTTGGCGGTACTGTACGTGACAGGCCTCGTTGCCAAGAAGCTGCAATCAACAGATCATAATGAGCCTGTAACCAACAAGCTTGGTAAGGGGGAAGCAGCATGAATGCAGCAGACTTGTTCCAAAAAATTTGGTTTGGCTTAACGATTACGGTTGTAGTATACGTCGCAGCACGCGCACTACAGCAGCGTATCCAATGGATGCATCCGATGATTGTAAGCGCCGGTGTTCTCATATCGTTTTTGTTAATTAGCGGTTTGCCGCTTCAGCAATACAAAGAAGGGGCAGATCTATTGTCATTGCTGCTTGGACCGGCTACAATTGCTCTAGGTGTACCGATTTATAAACACCGTCAGCACATTAAAGAACAATTTCGTGCGGTCATGTTGTCGATAACGTGCGGCTCTATAGTCGGGGTAGCAAGCGTATCTGCCATTATGTTCTCTTTTAGCGGAGGCAAAGATATAGCAATGAGTATGCTGCCCAAATCGGTCAGTTCTCCAATTGCAGTTGAAATTGCCAAGTCACTTGGCGCTGTTCCTGAGTTGGCTGCTGTCTTTACGGTATTTACGGGCATTGTTGGGGCACTTGTAGGTACAGCCTTTCTGCGGAAGTTAGGTATACGAGATGAGGTATCGTTAGGAATTGCTCTTGGGACAGCCGCTCATGGCTTTGGAACAGCTAAATGCTTGGCTGATTCTGAAAAGCAAGGAACGTTTAGTGGGTTGGCAATGGGGCTAATGGGTGTAATTACGTCAGCATTGTTTGCTGTCTTGTTCTTAATTATATAACAACCTGTATATTTAATTGTGTTAATTTGTTGAAGTCTCTCCTCTTGGAGAGGCTTTTTTTGCTTGTCTTCCAATCATTAACTCCTCTCAAATTGTAAACATGGTAAAATTGATAGGAAACAATTCCTAGTTGTACATACATATTAACGGAGGGGTAAATTTGAAAAAATCACGGTTATGGACTTTGATGCTGGCAATATCGATCCTGATATCAAGTATTGGTGCTACAGGACAAGCAAGTGCAGCAGTCAGCACAAACTCAAAAGGAACACTGTCCATCTATGAGTATCGTGTAGCGGAATGGAATGGGAAGCGAGGTTACATGGATGGAGTGTTAAAATGGTCTGAGACGAATAAAGTATGGTATATGACGGCTCAGAGCTTTGCTAAACTATTTGATTTGAGCTTTTCATATGATAAGGCTGGCAAAGTCATCACCTTCAAGGATGACAATCATGTGTATCAACTATCAGTTGGGTCCAAAACGGTAAAAATGGACAACACTGAAAAGACGATTAACACACCGAGTGAAGCGATTGAAGGACAAGTGAGCGTCCCTTTGAGTCTAGCTACAACTCTGTTCGAAACCTCTATTTCCTTCAAAAATGATTTTAACGATAATCTAATTCCATATGAACTGCCAAATGAAGTGGTTTACGATAACGCGTATAATAAAGTACGGGCACCGTATGATCGTGCGTATGCAAAGTACTCAAAAGCGTTTGATGCATTCGAACAGGCTAAAAATCAAAATCTTTATTTTGTTCGAGGGTCTATAGTTAGTCCAAATAAAGTTCAGTTGTGGGGAACGACAGAGGCTCAAAGCAGTCATGTTTATGCCGAATTATTATCCGAGGGTAACATTATCGTACAAAATCCTGATCGATCAAAAATAACGAATAACTACTATACTGGTGGATATCACTACTATATAAAAGCGGGGACAGGCCATGATATGTATGGCCGGCCAGTGAGTATTTATTATTTTGGTGCAGCAAGTGCTGCTCAACAAAAAAATATAAACAATAAAAAAGCCGCTTTGACAAAAGCGGAAGCTGAACTCCGCAATGTCAGTAAGTCTCATGATACAGCCGTTAACAACTGGATTAAAGCTTTGAAGGATATGTACAGACAGAAAGGAAGCTTTAACGATCCTAAAATTTTAGGGAAATTAGCTGTTCATTTAAATGACTTGTCAGCATATACAGGCTCGATTCAAATGAAAGAAGAGGCAGAGTCTGTTGCCAACACCTTATATAAGTTAGATAAACGTATGTATTGGATGGTCAAAACATTATTTAATGGGGATGATTTCAGAGAGCGATTCGCGGCGCTTTATGATATCGATAAATCCTTGGCATTATTGATTGCATATAACCCGCAACAATACAAGGCAGCAGCTGAGATTACCTATGACAAGCGCTCATATACCGATGCGCTAATGCTCGCGAATCTAGCTAAGTCATCCGGCTTAAAGGTGGATAATTTAATCGTCAAAATTAACAAGAAGCTGGATGAAGCCGCAGCACAACTAACGGAGGAGCAAGATAAAACGGAATTCCAAGCTAACATTCAGAAAGAAATGCCAAAATTTAAAGAGTGGGAGCAACAATATTTGACCTTGCTGAAAAATTTTAAACAAGAATATGTCAGTAAGCACGGAAATGCTCAATACTTTGAGCATTTGTCATGGGAAGAGCAGCATGCATTAATTGAGGAAATGAATACACAATATGTTGATCCTGTTGAGAAACTGAGGGAAAGACTTATAACATTTCAGTATATTAACACGGATGAACAGCTACAAAGTATAAATAATTTACGACACGCATTCGGGGATCTATCCACGTATTCCACGGATGGAAGATCGTTGGCTCATTTGAAAATATTGAATGCGCTTAGACTAATGGGATTAACATTGTAATCGAGCTAATGAGAAGAAGCTGCTGCTCATCAAGAGATGAGAAGTGGCTTCTTCTATTTATTTTTTTATTATGTGAAATTAATCACATTATATGCCGTAAATTTGTGATATAGTAAAGACATCAAATAAGAGGAGTGATTACAATGAGAACATTTAAAACATTTGAAGATACAAACAAGGTCACTCAGTACTTCCTACAATTATGTTACAACTGTGATGACAAACATTTATGCACAACAGAGGAAGAGTGCAAGCAATGCTGGACAAACTATCATCAAGTGGACGTAGATACGAAACAAAATGAAACACGCGAGATGCTAGCAGCGTATTACGCATAAAGAATCTATTTTTTATACGTAAGATTGTGAAAAAAGTAACATGTTGAAATGGAAATTTGCTCATCATTTGAACACACCGTTTGAAGAATTGGATATCTGTTGCTGTTGAACCTCCGACCATATACGGGGGTTTTTGTTTGTCCTTCTATTTTAAGATAAGAGGTCATCATGCTGTTGATGGGGTGCATACTTCCTAAATCCTTCAAAATAGAATATGATGTACGATAAAGGAAACAATTGTAGTAAAGAGGGGGGAATATGATGTTCGACGCCCGCAAACGCAAGCACTTGGAAGTATGGTATGACAGTTGGTGTCCACTATGCACAGGCATTCGTAAGCGGTTAATCGCAATCGATTCCTTTCATGTGCTCCAGTTTCAATCGATTCGAGATGAAATCGCAGTTAACCAATCCAGTGTGAAACATATTCCATTACTTGAGTTGGAGCAGAGGATGCACGTTAGAGAGGTTGAATCGAACCGCTTACATCGTGGGATTGATGCTGTTATCGTTATTTCTAAAGCGATTCCGATCTTATGGATATTTTGGCCCGTGCTAGTTATTAGCCGCTGGATCGGCTTAGGCGAGAAACTGTATGATTATATTGCTTCTCGTCGTATCATCGTTCCCGCAGGCGCATGTCAAGATCAACCGTGTGATTGGAAACCTCCAGCAGCCAATAAGAGTAGTAAATAACCTTTTGCATGTAATGCAGAGGGTATTTACTAAAGCTATCCTTATCCCTACTATCCTGGCACTTTTGAAAAACATAAATATAATTATGTAAACCTACATAATGCAGGTCATATAATATTCACACAGAGAGAAGAGAGCAAACTAACTTAAATTAGTCTGCTCTTTATTCGCTCATTACGATGACATTGCATCCATTAAGAAGGGCATACGAGCTTAGTCTGCACTCCACACCAAGGGATGAGTTGATTCCAATAGTTCGACAGCTTGCGCATTACGAATAACTTGGGTCTCATCTTTGCAGCCAGGAATAACACTTGTTACGGCAGGGTGGCGTAAACACCATGCCAAAGCCCACTGTGCTATGTCGACATCATGCGGCACTTCATTACGTTGAATCAGTTCAACCTGCTTTAACGTTTCATCCAGCTCTACTCCGTTATGGCGCGCACGGACATCATTTTCACCGAATTTCATACCTGCTTTATACTTTCCTGTCAAAAATCCACTCGCAAGCGGGACACGTGCCAGAACACCCAACTGGTTTGCTTCGCAGGCAGGAAATACATCTTGCTCTGGACGGCGATCCAGCCGATTATAGACGACCTGAATGACGCTTGCTCCAATCTCTGCTGCGTTTACAGTCTGATGCATACTGTTGCTCTTGTTTAGTGATAATCCAATATGTCTTATTTTACCTGCCTGGACTTGCTTATCAAGCATGGTCCACAGTTCATCATCGTTAAAAGCCTCATCATTCCCGGAATGGAATTGATATAAATCTATGTATTCTGTATTTAATGCTGTTAATGATCTATCCAATTGTTGCAGAACATCACTAGCGCCAAACTTGTCTGTTCGATTCATGTGCGAGTGGAACTGATGACCGAACTTAGTTGCCACAATCCAATCCTCACGATTATGTTGCGTCAAGTAACCACCAATTAATGACTCTGACAAATGATCACCATAACATTCGGCTGTGTCTATGAAGTTAATGCCAACCTCTTTCGCCTGATTCAAAATACGATCCACTTCGGTTTGTGTATAATCATGACCCCATTCACCGCCATATTGCCATGTCCCCATACCGATTACCGATACTTTCATTCCTGTTTTGCCCAACACACGATATTGCATTATGAAACACGTCCTTCCAACGTTTGCTTATAGGAGTACCTACAGTGTAGCACAAAAGCTATTCGATAATAAAATAAGACGAAGCTTGTGTCCGACAAGAAATCTAACATCCCAATTGTAGCAATATATAGGAAATGACAGAATAGCATTGAAACCTTAGTAAACGGGAGTATTATTAATAAATAGGAGCTTAGGGCAACTTTTGAGTTTTGTTTACGTATGGTTAATAATATACATACATAGTATATTGCTCCTAGAAATAATGAAGCAAGAAAGTAGAGGACAAACATGAATAATCAAATGATCGATGGCAGATATGAATTAGTACAAACGATAATGCAATCAGATGACGGAACGTGGTACCGTGCTCAGGATACATCCCTGCAGAGAGAAATATTTTTATTGTTAAGCACAACGACAACCGAGGATTCCTTTAGAGAGCTTACAGCTGAATGGGCTCAGTCAACAAGCGGCTCCTTCTTCCAGTTGTTAAATGCAGGTACAGATGGTTCTAATACTTTTATGGTATTTAATGCGTACAAAGGGATGCCTTTGTATCAATATGCAGAGAAGCATGCAGTGCCTTTGCAGACAGCACTCCAGATTGTTTTCCTAGCAGGTCAACGGCTTCAGGAGGGTGGTCGACTAGGAACGTCGGCTTTCTCTGTGAGCTTTGATAACCTTTGGATTACAGATCAAAATGAATTACTCGTCATGAATTACTGGAACGAAGCAAGAAGCAGTCGAACAGGCACGTCAGGCTTATCTCAACTACTTTACCAATTGTGTACGCTTCATGCGTTGGCACCACGCCAATACGACATCTATGTAAGCAGAATGCAGTCGGCTCTAAAGCACGAACTGCCTGCTCAACGCCAATCGGTATTGACATTGGCTAGACGGGTATACCAAGACGATGAGTCCGTGCTTGGTTATATGACGACGATTACCGAAATTTTGAATCAGCCCAATTTGCCAATCACAGATAGTTATGCCCAGTATGAGGTGCAAACACCGCAGCCACCTGCTTACGAGTCATTGTCGTCGGCCACGACTGATACTTATGCAGCAGACGCGACGGTGTACAATGAGCCTCCGACGCCGGAGACAACCTATAAGGCGGTAAAAGAGGAAGAACGACCAAGAACACTCGTTCGAGAACGGGCACAGCCTGATAAACGTGTGCAGCAGGCTCCTAAGCGGAAATTAAAAACACCACTCATTATTGCAGGCTGTATACTATTTGTCAGTTTGCTTGGTGGGGCAATTATTTGGGCTAATTCTTTAAGCAAATCTAACGATACAGCTGCCCAATCTGAAACAGCGGGAACAACGCCAATTGATACTGAGCAACCAAAAGAAGAAACCACTGAACCGAATCAAAATGCTAACGGGGATAGTTCTTCTACAGATAATGGATCATCTACAGGATCAGACTCCACAACAGGACAAGTAGATCCAGGCACTACCAATCAAGGTGGTTCGTCAGAGAGTGGAGACACTGATGCGAGCAGCAATGGTAATGGGGAAGGCAGCGTACAGCAGCCAAATCAAGGGCAAACAACAGATCCAAGTATAACAAATCCGAGTACAGGTGCGGGGACTGATCAGCCAACAGAGGGGGGAACCAATGGGACAACTAACCCAGGCACCAACCCTGGAACGACTACACCACCAGCCACGACTGATCCAACGGCACCAGCGGAACCGACAGCACCAACAGATCCAAATAGTAATACGACACAACCAACGACACCAAGTGGATCAGCACCTAATTTGGTCGGCTTGACGCAAGCTGAAGCAGAGAAGGCGGCATTGGGGGCAGGTATGAAATACAGCTTTGTCAAAGAAAATGCGGAAGGTCAGGAAGCAGGTAAAGTGTTTAAGCAAGAACCAGCAGCAGGAACAGCCGTGAAAAAGGGCGACCGTGTGACGTTTTACATCGCTCGTGAAGCGAAAAAGTAGTACACGACGTTATCAAATCAAATGAAGTGGCTGGGCAAGCGCATGCCTCTTAAATAGCATTTTCGGGAAATACACATCTGATTTCCAACGAAGAGACCATCGGAAGAGCCAAGTTACGACTTGGTTCTTCCTGTATTTTGGTAAAGCGACTGCTGTCGTAGAATGATCGTGCATTCTGTCTGATGCACTTGATTTCTAGCGATTATTGCGCTTGCCTGGGAAATAAGCAGCGGGAAATGATGCACGTGTTATTATATTTTCTGACTACTCATGTATGGTATTAGATGGACAAGCATCAGCCCTGACGATTAGCTAGAACAACACCTATTTTTGTTTTAATTTTGACATCCCAGCGTGAACAAGCTTGACATTGATCCGAATATTGTCCAAATCATCAGGTGAAAGTTTAATGTTTTTACCGTTATCCTTGCGTTTCCAGTACATTACCTGTTGGCGATATACATACTGGTGCAAACCATATAAATCCGCATTATGATCCAATCCCACCTTGAACGTGTGCTTAATCTCCGCCTTCACTTTAGCTTCTGCAAGTTCCTGAATTTCAGACTCTGACAGTGGCGCCAACATTTCATCAACACTGCCGGTAATGTTAGCTTTGATGTTATAGGAGAGCGTGTTTCCATAGGTATGCACATGAATGTCCCATCTCGATGTTTCCATCGTTAATAAGACCTCGTGTTTGTTATTATTTCTACCAATTGCCAATGCCGTTCGTGCTGCACTGGAGTTCGTCCATCTTAAGCCCAGACTGTCCTGTTTGGCATACCATCCTTTATACGTGTTGTCTTCAATGACAAATATACCATCCATTTCATACTGTTCATTAGGTTTAACATCTTTGAACCACTGTTTGTTATTAGTGGACAATGAGGGCAGGAGTAAGGTTGCTCCAGGTTCTACAAGTTCGATTAACATTTCACGCAGCGATATAGGCTTGATGTAGGCTTGCTGCTCGTACATGTCCATCGGATTATGGAGCAGGGAATTGATAGGTGCCAAGTTAAAAGTGTTATTGACTGCAAACAACTCCTTAAGTGAAACATGCGTACCAAATACCCAAGGTGAATATCTGATTTCATGATAACGGAGCATCGTATCCATCATGCTTTTCATATTTTGTGATAATACGCGTTCGTGAAACACAATGGCAGTCGTATGCTCCCAAATAATAGGCAGTTGTGATGAATTATATATATTATTGATCGCTGCGTCTAACGTTACACCTTCCCCGCGCCCTAGCCACACGGGTACTTTATCTTTAGGCTTAACACCTTCTTGCTTGGCTACATTAGAGAAATCAAGGGATTGCGTATACACAATGTATTTATCATTTTGAAAATCAATACCAATAGCTGTGACATAGTTGTTATCCTGCACATTTTTATAATCCCAGCATCCGCTCAAACTAAGCAGCAGCAAGAGTAAACTTCCAACCCGCAGCAATCGAATCGGTATACGCGCATTCATTATCCCTTATCTCCTTCCCGTGTTTTATCTAGCGGAAAAATATATTCCGGTCGTCTATTTTTCCATTTAGAGGGCAGCTCAATCAGGGACTTGGCAATATCGTGTAAGGAAGGTGGAGATAACGGAGCCAAGTATGGAATGCCAAAGGACTCCAGTGTTGATAAATACAGCAATATAGCCAGCATAGCAATAAAGAATCCATACATCCCAAGAAATGAGGACAAGACGACAACCCCAAGTCTGATTACGCTCACCGTTCCGCTTAATGACTGATTCACCAAAGTAAAGGTTGCAACTGCAGTGACGGCAGCTACAACTAAGGTTGTCGGGGAGCCAAGCCCCGCCCTTATGGAAGCGTCGCCTACGATAAGACCACCGACAACAGCTACAGTCTGGCCAACGGCTTTGGGCAGTCTAACACCGGCTTCTCTAAAAATCTCAAATAGTCCCAGCATTAAGACTAGCTCCATGGATGCAGAGAAGGGTAATCCTGATCTGGCATTGGTGACGGTAGCGAGCAGGGGCAGGGGGAGCTGCTCTACATTAAAGGCGATTAGCGCGATCCAGAAACCTGGGACAAATATAGATACAAATAGCCCTACCAGTCGCAGCATGCGTTGGAACGTAACGAAGTAATACGGAAAGTGCGCATCCTCAGGTGATTTTAGTACTAACATCAGGTCAGCTGGACCGATCAGCGCCATAGGGGTCGTATCTACCATAATAATAAAGCGTCCTCTGACAAGTGATTGAATGACATGATCAGGCCTGCCAATGTAGTCAAGCAGAGGGAACAGAGCATACTGAGAATCGCCAATCGCATCACCTAACTGCGAGCTGCTAATCAGTGCATCAATGTCTAGACGATTAAGCCGTTGTCTGACATCGGCGACTAATTCAGGATTTGCGATATCTTTAATGTATAGTAATGCAACGTCAGTATGTGTGCGTCTGCCTATCGTAAGACTTTCGACCTTCAAGCTGTCGGACTTCATTCGTTTGCGAACTAGTGCAATATTAGTCGTAAGGCTTTCTGTAAAGCCATCCTTTGGTCCTTTGATCGAGATTTCTGTACTTGATTCCTCTGGGGCCCGATTAGGCGGCTTGGCAATATCAATTGAATAGTAACACTCATCCTCAGGGAAGCACACCAAAAGGTGGCCATCGAATAAACGTGCTTCTGCTTGTAACAACCCAGAGGATGAAGCTAATGGAATCAATGACAGGCTTGAATGGTCGTCTAAATGAGATACCTCTTTTACCGACTGTAGAATATCTCTGAACCTTGGTATGATGTACTGATTAAATTGCTGCAAGTCAGCCATTCCTTCACACCACGCAAACACCACCTCTATTTCCTCATGCATAGTTTTGTACTTGCACGTGTGGAAATGGATGTCTGAGCATGTTAAAAGGTGTTGCTTTAGGGCCTGTATAGTTAATGGTGTTAATTCGTTTACTTGATTCGGCAATCTGTCACTGGGTACATTTGTTGGATTCTCATTCATGTCAAATAGTCCTTTTAGGTGTGTTGGCAAAGCAAGCAATAAGTGCAAAGATCCCAGAGCATACAAGCACTCCAATAGTAACTACAGGATAATAGTAGTCATGCAGCCATGTAAGAAACATCATGTCACTCATACTAATCTGTATTACACTAATCAAGAGCAGCACAGATATTATGCATACGGCAGCCTTGACTCCTTTACTCCGACAAGGTAGGAGATCATAAATCAAGAACATGGCCAACGATATACGAATAAACGCTCCAGACAACCATTGGAAAATGGAGAAAAAGTCTACATGATTAATGTACTTGCCGACGGTAACCAATCTCCATTGCTCAAATGTAGGGAAACGCAAGCTGACTGCGGTGTCCCGGCCAAAGTTAGCGATTGCCCCAATATAGGGGCCTATAGTTAGCCCACCTAGAAATATCGCTAACATGGCCAGCCCCCAAAAGTTAATCTTGGTAGATATGTGATGCTGTAGAAAAAGTACCATAATGAGTTCAACCATGCCAGCGCCTCCAAAGATCATTCCTTGAAGGACGGGAAGAGTTCCATTCTCAAGGACGGGAAACATCAACGTATAGTTTTTATACTGCATATTGGCTCCCATTACAAAGTAACCTAAAATGATAACGACTGGCAGCAGCATACCTGAACAAATGGCAATCGATCGAATACCTGCAAGAGCACAGGCTGCGGACAAAAATGCCAGCGACACTACGATAACGAATAGCGGGGTACGGGGTAAATACGATACGGTTGTCCAACTTGCAGTATCCTTTAAAGTGATAAAAGCAACTGTCAGCAAATACGTAACAAGGATTAGGATGACTATCCATGCCACATAAGGGCCTGTTTTTACATTTAACCATTCATATATAGTTTGCTTGCCTTTCTTTTTTATGGTCCACAAAATGACTGGAATCCAGAGCAAGCTAAGGGCCATGACCATTACAATGCTTAACCATCCGTCTCTGCCAGATTGCTGTAACAGAAGCGGGATGATAATGACATGATTTAACATGCCGGTCGATAACAGTAAGATCATGCACACTTGTAAAAAGCTAACGGACGACTTGGATACGCTCATGTGAACCTCCTTACAACAGTTACAGATAGCCTTGTGTTAATTTGCTCCAAAAGAAGAGAGTTCATCCACGCTCAATTTAGTCATCATAAATATAATTATGTAAACCAAATAAAGAAGTCGAGGGGCCTAAATTGTTTACACTCTGAATACGATTATTAAAACCACCACGATTGAGGATTGGAATGAAGTCCGTAAATGAAAATAGAAGGAACGATATCCGCTCCTTCTTAAGCCACATTTAGCTACTATTAGTGTGTATACCACAAAATGAGACTATACTTTTGTGGCTTATAGATTGGGCTCCCGCTTTGAAAACTCTTGAAGCAATCCGCCTATCTGTTCAACCAATGGGGCGGGTGCTTTCTTCGTTGAGCCAGCATCGAATGGTGGCTGAGGATCGTATTCCAAGATCAACTGGACTCCTTTACCCAGATCATCTCCGAATTCCCAAGATACTAATTGGAGTGCCATATCAATACCGGATGAAACACCCGCTGCGGTCACCATTTTGTCATGGCGAACAACTCTTTCGTCTGTTGGAACGGCTCCAAGAGAACAAAGCTGGTTGAAGGAGCTCCAATGCGTTGTCGCGTTTACTCCATTCAATAAGCCTGCCGCGCTCAAGATGAGCGAGCCCGTACATACCGAAGTTGTCCATTTTGTCGTTTCATGTATTTTACGAATCCAATTTAATGTTTCTTCGTCATGAATTGGTGTTTTATAGTTAGGAGGGCTGCAGCCAGGAACAACTAGAATATCGACTGAATTTACCTCAGAGAAACTGTAATCGGCGTACAAACCACCCATTTTTGAATCTAGTTTGATGAATCCTTTTTGCTTGGCAACAAATTTTACGTTACATTTCATTGTTGCAGCAAATACTTCATATGGGCCAATTGCATCTAAGGCTGTAATACCATCGTAAAGCAGGATTGCGATTTCCATGATGATCTCTCCCTTAAGCATGATGTTTAATCAAATACGCCCCAATTATACCATACCCCCCTATAGTATATTGGTGTCTATATTGTGAAGTCTTCTTATAACCATGACAATACTGATCATATTCTATATTGAAAATTCTAAGTAATGATAAGGTTCGCTTTCGTATCTGTGCTTGGGAGTGCTTGGGATGTATTTGATAGCTAGAACGAGAGGCGTAATGAGATAAGTGATTGTTCGGGGATAACGGTAAGCCCGCTGTTGAAGCGGGCTTTAAATTGGTACTTAAGCTAATACGGCCAAGACATCATCGATTTTTCGTTTGTGTGACAAGACACCATAATTCATCCAGGCTATAAAATCAACTTCATATACATGCCCTTGCTGAACAGCAGGAAGTTGGTTCCACAAAGATGTATCCAATAGTTCTCTGCCTTCTCCTTCACGTTTATCAAACGTAATAAACAAGTGATCTGCATCCAACTGAGCGATCCATTCATCTGTAAGGGATATTCGTCTTTGTCCAACAGTCAGCTTATCTACAAGCGGGTGAGGTGTGAGACCCAAATCTTTATAAAGGACACCACCTGTATAACCTAGCTGTTGACCTCCATACAGATAAATTCCGCATGATGATATGCGGAGGCAAGCAACAGTTGCTTGGCAGACAGACCTTCGAAGTATTTCACGGGCGGCAGCGGCTTTTTGCTCATAACTTTGAATTACCTTGTCTACCTTGCCAGATTTGCCGAAAATAGAGGCTATTGTTCTAAGCGTTGCTCGCCAGTCCTCCGCCATACATGGAAGCTTAAATAGTGGGGCAATATGGCGGCAATCCTCAAGCTTCCAACGACGATATCCTTCATCTAGCAAAATAAGATCGGGCTCATATTGAGACAATTGAGCCCAATGCCCGGACGAAATATCGAAATGAGGAACTTGATGAAGTCCTAAATATTCTTGCTTTCCCCACTGAGCATGCGAATATTGGGCAACTGGAATAATATCAAGAGCAAGCAAATAATCCTCAAGAAATGGGGCAAACACGCGTATATTACCTTGATGTGTACGACGATACTGACCGGGAGTAACACCTACGGTTCCCTTAAATCTTCTATTAAAATAGTATTCGTTGCTGTAGCCCACCGTTTGTGCTATATCATGCAACCGGTCGTCGCTCATCAGCAGCAATTGCTGGGCACGCTCGATACGTACACCATTCAAATAGTCAAGTGGTAGTTGTCCGGTGATTTCCCTAAATAACTGAGTATAACGTGAGCGATTGATTTGCACCATTGCAGCTAATTGATCTACTGTTAACACTTCATTGTAGTGATGATTGATGAAGTCAATGGAACGCTCTACGGCAGCTCGCTTCAAGGCGTCCTGATTCTCCGCGCTACTTTGCTGGCAAAGCAGCAGAAGCTCCTGAAAGCGGATATGACTTGTTAATCGTTGTATGTCCCCATTGTCGCCGCGATTGAAATATAAAGATTCTAGCAGCAAGGCGCAATGGGAGAAGGGATGAAAGGTAACCATGCCATGTTGTACCAAGCTGTTGCCGATCGATGACTGAATACGGCCATATCCGGATTCAGTCTTACCAATCATTTCAAAGCTGAGCTTATAAAAAGTAAGTCCTTCTCCATCGCAGCGCATGTCACTGCCTGTCCCTGGGACAAGTATAAAACCCGTTCCTTTTTTCAGCGGAAACCGGGCTCCATCTGCGAATAGAATTCCGTTCCCCTGCGTTATAATGATCAATGTCCAATCCTGAACAACTTCTTGTAATGTACTAAAGTGAGCAGATCTGCTTAGCAGTTCTATCTGATTAAGGGAGTAAAAAAGAACGTCTGCTGTTGGCAACTGCTGTGTGTGCTTCACTATTCCTCGCCTCTTTGATTGAGAATTATTTTCAATTATACTAGTGTAAAGCAAAAAAGAAAGCTCATCAACTGAAGTTGATAATCTTTCTTTTTTAAACACCATCTTTAAATAGGGCAATAGGTTACTTTACCATATAACGGAGCAAGTCATCTAGTTTCATGGAATTGGCTGTAATGGCTCCTGACTGCCAATGGCTGCGCTCCATCTTATACACCTTACCGTTCTTAATTGCCGGAATGTTCTTCCATAAGGGCCCATTCAGCTTGTTATAAGCCTCCTGATTGCCAGCATCATCCCAAGTTCCGTTAGCGGGGAATACAATGATATGATCAGCTTCAAGCTGAGGGATAACTTCCTCAGAGATGAGAACATGGTAGTCCTTCATATTAGCTGCCATTGGAACAGGTTCAAGCCCAAACTCTTTATAAATAACGCCTGTATATCGGTTTTTAACTCCAAAGAGGGCCATACTTTTGTCTGCAACGTTTAAGCGAATAACAGCCACTTTCTCTTTACCTACAGCTTTCTGTAATTTAGCTTTGCTTGCTTCAACTTTTTGACTATATTCCTTTATAACTTTTTCAGCCTTTTCCGGAATTCCTAGAGCATCAGCAACAGATTTTAAAATTTCTGTTGAGTCTTCGAGCACTTCTTCCTTTATGCGATATGTAGGAGCTACTTTTGAATATTGCTCATACTTGGCTTGATCAGCCCCGCCATCCAGAATAATGAGATCAGGACTTTGCTCGAGCAGAGCTTCAATGCTGCCAGTAATATCGAATGGTGGAGCATCTAGCTGAAGATAGTCTTGCTTGCCCCAGCTCGGATGGTACCACTGTACAACAGGAGTTACACCCAAGGCTTTCAAATAGTCCTCTACATAGATTCCTGCCACTCGTTTGGGATGAGAGGGGATCGTTACTTCTCCAAATTCTCCACTTATCACTCGCGTCTCTAGCTCGTTTTGCTTGCCAGATGTACCTTCTTGTCCTTCGGTATTTTTTTGTTCGACTGATTCTTGCTTCACTGAATTTGTTGTATTACAAGCAGTCAAACTCATAGCAACAACGACAGCTAAGATTAGCGTAATAAGGTTGCCTCTTTTTCTTAACATATGATTTCCCCCAGACATTATTGTTATTGATTATCATTCTCAAAAAGGTTGCATGGAGAATGTTAACTTATAATTAGCCTCTATTCAATGCATATTCTCTGAGAATTTCTTATCTAATCTCTTATTACACCTACTAACTAGCGTTGAAATGAGATTCAGAAATAGCCCTGTGCATCGCAAGGTTATTTTTGGTAGAGTAGTTAGTAATACTAGCATGCGCACTGAAAGGACGATTTGCATTATGACAAATGACAAACTCAATGAGATTATAAGAAGCTTTGGCATAAGCAAACCTGCATTTACGTTTCTGAGGCACAACGAGAACAGAACGTATAGAATAGATGCTGCCGACGGGAGCTCCTATTTGCTTCGCATTCATCAACCATTTAAAGAAGGTATGGCAGGACTGCAGCATACGTACGAGGGACTGCTCGGTGAGCTGGAAATGCTAGATAAATTGTCAAATGGGAGTGACTTGATAGTTCAGTCGCCATTACGTAATGATGCAGGGGACTTGATTACGGTGATCGAATATGAAGGAAAGACGCTTAATTGTTCCATGCTGACATGGCTGGAGGGTAGAGATCTTAATAAGCAGGACATCACTAATCGGGAAATGGTTAAGGTGCTAGGCGCCCAAATTGCTGAACTTCATTCTTTTTTTCGTCAATATCCTTTTGAAGGCTTGGAGAAGCGTCCCAGTCAAGGGATTACCTACAACAATGGGATGGTAAGGACTATCAAACATGGTTTGGATCGAGGGTTATTCACATCTTCAGATGTTTCTGTCATTGAAGAAAGCGTCAAACTGATAAACTCGCGGTTAGAGAACCAAGCGAATACTTCGGATAGATGGGGACTTGTTCACGGTGATTTGGGAATGGGCAATATGATTGTAACTCCCGAAGGGGAGTTATGCTTCATAGATTTTGGCTTTTTCGGACCCGGTTATTATTTATTGGACGTTGCGATGGGGGCTTCGATGATTCCTTCTGAGCATAGAGACGTATTTCTCGAAGCATATTATGGTCATCCGGGTGTGAATGCAGATGAACTCGTTCTCCTCGAAGGCTTTATGTTAGTCTCCATCATTGGGTTCTACGCCTTTCAGATGGGTAATGAGTCTTTACATGACTGGATGCGAGAACGAATGCCTCGCCTCTGTACAAATTACTGTATTCCTTTTCTTGCTAGTGAACGTATATTTTATAATGTATAGCTTGTCAGCAACGAATAAAGGACTCACTAACAGCAGACTCATTCATATAGAAATCACCAAAACCGTAATTGGGATTGGTGATTTTTTATTGTCTACTATGATATCAGGTTTATCGAATGTGATAAGAATGTCACATTTTCGCTCTTACTTGTCATCTTAATCGAGCGACGATGGCCTATGTAAACAATACAATAAAAGTACAAGAAGAGGATAAGAACTGCCACTAAATAGAATATATTCCGACACATCCTAGTTAACTAGCAGCTGTAGCTCTTGCATTAAGTTGTTGGATACCGGGTTCAAATTTTAGAAATTAAGGAGAGGATTTAAGTTGAAGATGCGTCGAAATCAAATCCCACGCGTACTTAGTATACTGACCACTGTACTGGTGATCAGCCTCGCTGCAGAAACAAGTGTGTACGCTCAGAAGCAGCGAGAAGCGAATCGAACGGACGTCGTCAAACAGATGGCCTCCAACGTCCATAATGCCCTTCTTCTAACAGATAATGTGCCGTTGATGAATTACACGAGTGGGCCAGTTGAAGCCAGCGAGGTTGAGGCGTTTTTGGACGCTTTTTTTGCAAAGGATGCCATCAAGCGAAAGGCAGGGGCTATTACAGTATCCGTTGTTCAAGACGGTAAGGTGCTTGTGTCCAAGGGCTACGGTATGACTGATCAAAGGTCGAAGTCGCCTGTAGACCCAAGTCGATCGACCTTTCGAATTGCTTCTGTATCCAAAGTGTTCACGGCAGCCGCCGTTATGCAGCTCGTCGAGCAGGGGAAGATTTCACTTCAGGACAATATTGAAAAGTATCTGGATGGTTACAAAGTAACCAATCCATTCCGTACACCCGTCACGATTGAGAACCTGTTAACACATACGACTGGATTTGAAGTGCGTGAACCTGCAGATGCCAGCTATTTGACAGATGCTTCTCAGAAGCCGATTTCACTAAAAGAAAGTATTTTCGTGCAGTTCCCGCCGGTCGTTCGTGAGCCCGGAACATCATACATGTATGATAATTTCGCCACGAGGCTGCAAGGATACATCGTGCAGCAAGTAAGTGGAGAGTCCTTTGGAAGCTATATGCAAAAGCATCTATTTCAACCGCTTGGCATGACTTCAAGCAGCTTTAAGCTAACGAAAAATCTGGCCGGACGTATGGTAACATCTTACGACATGGGAAATAACGCCATTCCGGCGTACGATTTGTCGCCGACCGAGTGGCCAGAGGGCAGTATGATATCGACAGCCTCTGATATGGCGTTATTTATGAGGGCTTTCCTCAACGATGGCCGGGCTGTTGATGGTACTGTTATTTTGTCGCCTCCATCTGTGAAGGCGATGTCGTCGTACCACATCGCCATCCACCCGGAGATGCCAGATATGACATACGGCTTTGAGTCGTCTGTAGATCTGTCCAGTACAAACGGCGAAGAAGTGATCTCCAAAGGCGGCGATATTCTTGGTTTCAGCTCGTTGCTGTGGCTGCTGCCAGAGCGCAAAACAGGTGTCTTCGTCTCTTATAACACGAATCAAGATGTGCGCAAAGATTTATTTGCCGCCTTTATGGATCATTATTATGCTGATCGTAAACCCGTATTTGGAAGAATGGGCTTTCAACCACATTCCAAAGCCACACTTGCCAAGTTCGAGGGCCTGTATTCCGACTTGAGAATTAAGTTAATGACCAAAGTTGAAGTTACAGGCGACGGTGCACTCATGGTAAGTGATCCTTACAGCCATAATAAAAAGCTGAAGCAGGTTGATGATCTATTGTTTGTGGATGAACAGGGGAAGCCGCTCGCGTTCAAAATGGATGCAAACGGCCGCATTGTTTATCTCAAATATGCGAATCCATTCAGCTATGCTGCTAAAATGGCAGAGAACCAGCAAGGTTTCCCAGACGTATCGGTTGATCATCCCTATAACAGTTACATTCATGGCTTGAAAGCGCTCGGTTTCTTAACAGATGATCTGTCTAAGCCGTTTCATCCTATGCAGCCCATAACTCGAGGAGACTTCATTCATGTTTTTAACGCAATATGGAATATTTCTGAGTCCACCAACCCGTCTTCATTTAAGGATATTGAACACTCTCCGTATCGAAAAGATATTCAAGGGGCTGCAGAGGCAGGTCTGTTGAATGGGACAAAAGATGGCTTGTTCGAACCAGACCGTCCGATTCGCCGAGAAGAGGCAGCCGCTATAGTTTTTCGCATAATGGCGGGATCGGATATTCGAGTGCCGGATGCTACGGCTGCATTAGCGCCTGGAACATCAAAATGGGCTGTCGAAGCAGTCAGTTCTATTGTGAAATGGAAGCTGCATGGACCGGAGGTGATCGAAACAAATGGCACAATCGACTACGACTCGCAGCGGGCTCTGAACAAGCAGGAATTGGCAGCGCTGCTATTTACGATGCTGCTTCCGAACTAGGGAGTAAACATAAGTGAGAGGGGCGCAGCTGCCTCTCCTTTTTGTGTTGGAATACAGTCGCGATGTTCTTTTTTAAATACGAAATTGGAATGATATGATAAAAGAAAGCCGCGGATGATTATCATTATAAAATTTATATCAGCGCGACAATCGCAGGAGGGGATGATGACCGTTATGGATTTAAACATTTTGATTATAGAAGACGATGCTGCTATTTTCAACTCCTTAAAAGAGAGGCTGGAGCAATGGTCGTTTCACGTCATGGGACCGGAGCGGTATGACGATGTCATGCACACTTTTATTAACGCGCAGCCTCAACTGGTCATCATTGATATCCAACTCCCGATGTACGATGGTTTTTATTGGTGTCGGGAGATTCGGGCGTTGTCAAACGTGCCGATTCTGTTTCTATCATCGCGTGATCA
Source organism: Paenibacillus taiwanensis DSM 18679 (assembly GCF_000425125.1). Taxonomy (GTDB): domain Bacteria; phylum Bacillota; class Bacilli; order Paenibacillales; family Paenibacillaceae; genus Paenibacillus_B; species Paenibacillus_B taiwanensis. The sequence continues at coordinate 69,604 of NZ_KE384308.1, read as the reverse complement.
TCCGTTAGATATGATTATGGCGATGAATATGGGGGCTGACGATTATATTCAAAAGCCGTTTCATATGGATGTACTGTTGGCCCAAATTCAAGCGATCCTTCGCCGAACTTATGCTTATGGAGAGGAAGCGATCGATCTGATCGAATGGAATGGCTCCATAATCGATATGAATCGAATGCTGATCCGTAAAGATGGACAGGACGTGGTGTTAACTAAGAATGAGTTCTTTATACTCATATTGCTAGTCAAGGCGAAGGATACCGTGATATCTCGTGATGAACTAATCCGCAAGTTGTGGGATGATGAACGTTTCGTTAATGACAATACGTTAACTGCGAATATTACTCGGCTGCGCCAAAAGCTAACGGTGTTCCAATTGGAGGATGCCATAGTCACGAAGAAAGGACTTGGCTATATGGCGGCAACGATAATAAGGGGGAAGTAACTTGTTAATCCGATATTTGGCTGACAGGACGAGCTGGATTGTTTTTTTTCTGCTTTCCTTGTTATTCGTCGATTTGCTCATTTGGATCGATCATGGTATTACGATCAGAACTGAATCGATACTTTATTTAAACTTGATGCTTATTTTGTCCATGACAGTGTTTGTAGGTTGGCGCTTTGGAAAAGAAATGAAATATGTGCGGATGATGTCAAATCTAGCTCAACAGATAGATGAAGATTGGATTGAAATGTTGCCGTCCCCTAAATACTACAACGAAAAAGCTACAAATCAGCTTTTGCAGGAAGTGGGTCGCTGGTATTCACGTAAACTTTCAGATAGCCATGCTGCCCAGTCTATGGAAAAAGATTATATTGCCGCCTGGGTACATGAAGTGAAAGCCCCGCTGACTGCTATGAAATTGATGATAGATACGCATAGGAGCCATCCAGAGCTGCGTAAAGTTGAATCAGAATGGCTCCGCATTCATCTGCTCATTGACCAACAGTTGTACATTTCACGTTTGTCATCGCTAGAGTCAGATTATAGATTGGAACAAATCGGGATTCAGCAGCTTGCTCTCCAGGAAATACGCGAGCTGGCTCCCTGGTGTGTGGAGAAAAATATAGCCGTCGAGATTGAAGGAGAAGAGGCTTTGGTTACGACAGACCATAAATGGTGCTGTTTCATCATTCGGCAATTGCTGACCAATGCGGTTAAATACAGCTACACAGGTGGCACAATATGGATCACAACTACAGTCACGCCAGATGGACATATCCAACTAATAATCAAGGATGAAGGGCCGGGTATTGCCGCCCATGACCTGCCTCGAATTTTTGATAAAGGGTTTACGGGGGAAAACGGAAGATTGCAAAATGCAGCAACCGGATTGGGGCTCTATTTAGCACAAGCTGTTGCGTTCAAAATCGGTATTACCTTAACAGTACAGTCGGATCTCCACATAGGGACAAAGATTGGAATGACGTTCTATTCACATCATCTGTTTGAACCTGTTCAGACATAACAGTTATGGGATCGACAATATATGGCTGACAATGTGTCTAAATGACCTGGTTCACTTAAATCAATATTGATTCAGAGTGGGGGGCAACGCGAATGATTCAGAGTGATATGAAAAAAACTGTGCTGCATGCGCAACAACTCCGAAAATCGTATGGTATCAAGGGTAATGTTCAGCAGGCACTCAGGGGTATCAATCTACGTATCGTGGAAGGCGAATTTGTCGGTATTATGGGACCGTCAGGGTCGGGAAAGTCGACGTTGATCAATGTGCTGGCGACAATGGATAAAGCGACGGCGGGAAAAGTAGTAGTCGAAGATGTCGACATCTCGACTATGAAAGACGCTGAACGCTCCACTTTCCGATGTAATAAGCTTGGATTCATCTTTCAGGATTACAATTTGCTTGACATGCTCACGGTGAAAGAAAACATTCTACTGTCCATATCACTTGGTAAAATGAAGAAAAAAGAAGTAGAGGCTAAATTTCAGCAAATAGCATCCGATCTAGGCATCCTAGAAATTGCCCATAAATACCCCCATGAAATTTCTGGCGGGCAGCGGCAGCGGACATCTGCAGCACGAGCTTTGATTCATGAACCTGCTCTACTATTTGCGGATGAGCCAACAGGTGCGCTAGACTCGAGAGCTGCCACCTCGCTATTAGAGATAATGGAGAAGCTCAATCGCCAGCGCAGCATTACCATATTAATGGTGACTCATGATCCAATCGCATCGAGTTATTGCAGTCGTGTCGTGTTTTTGAAGGATGGTATGGTGTATTCAGAATTATATCGTGGCAGCAAAACGCGACAAACTTTCTACACGGAGATTATGAACGTGCAGGCGGTGCTCGGGGGTGACCACGTTGACCCTGCGTGAACTGGTCATCCGTAGTATGCGGAGTAATATGAAACATAACTATCTATATTTTTTCGCGTTTATGATGAGTACTGCCCTATATTTTGTGTTTGCTACTTTGGCCAATGATTCTTTAATCATGGCAGCTACCTTCAAAGATATCGAGTTCGTTTTGTTACTTAAAGTGTCAGGCATTTTACTCGTTGCGATTATGATCATTTTCGTGATCTATGCAAACAACGTCTTCCTGATGAGACGCAGCAGGGAAATCGGATTATATCAGCTTGTTGGCCTTACCCGCAGGAGCGTGGGGCTGCTGCTCATAACGGAAAATGTATTACTTGGGATGGGGGCTCTATTCATCGGGATAACGAGCGGCGCGCTTGTGTCACGACTTTTTTTACTCATCCTATTAAAACTGATTGATAGTAAAAATGTACTCACCATCTCATTCTCCAGCTCAGCAGCAATTCAAACTGCCATTGTGTTTACTATACTCATCGCCCTTACACTAATACAAACGTTGTACAAAGTTTACTTCACTGCGCTTATAGAACTGCTTGAGGGGGAACGTCAAGGCGATCAACCAGTGCGACCTAGAGCAGTTTTGTCTTCTATGATGGGACTGCTCGGAATTGTATTGATCGTAGCGGCTTACCTGCTCTCCAATCAAACGCTCGGCCCAGCATTTCTATTACAAATACTGGTCATTCTCGCCTCGATCATTCTGGGAACTTATCTCGTATTTCGTGTAACGATTGGTTGGCTGTTCTACCAGATTCGTAGAATTAAGAATGGACAGCTTGGATTGAAAAACAGCTTATCACTGGCACCGATCATGCATCGGATGAAATCAAATGCGCTATCTCTTACGTTGATTACGGTTTTGTCTGCCATGACATTGACAATGGTAGCAATCGCTTACTCGCTTTACTACTCAGCCGAGAGTGAGGCTCGAGCTATGCTGCCATACGATTTTATTTTTGAAAATAATGAGCACGATGCAAATTCGTTTCGTGCTGAGTTGGAGTCGGCTGGCCTTACATTTGTACATCAACCAATTGAGGCTGTTCGACTAACAGGTAGATTTGGAACAGGGACGGAGGATAGACACAGCATATTGCTGCTTGCAGCAGAACAACTGCAAGCAAGTGGTGCCGATATTGTTGTACCGGGGCAAGGTGAGGCCATCTGGTATAGTGGCCTCAGGAAACTATTAAGCACGGAGCGAAATTTTAATTTTCCGCAGGTAGCTTATTTGGGAACATACGGGGGTTACGCCCTAATAAATGTGAGCGAAGGCATTAATCGTTATATGATGAACTTTAACGTGCAGGGCAGTCAATTGATCGTCTCCGAGGCGACGCTAGCAGATATTCGCCAGCTGATACCTATTGTTCCAGAACAGGAAATTGTTCATATTGATACTTATCAGATTGCGCTTATGAGTGATCGCGCAGCGGCTTCTGATTACTATGAGAGATATATTAAAGCAGACAAGTATAGACCGAGTTTCTACGCGTATTATAAGGACGCTCATCTAAAATTTGGACTCACCCTCTTTATTGCAGGCTTTCTTGGACTTGTTTTTATGACCGCGACAGGCAGCATCTTGTATTTCAAACAGATGGCAGAGGCGGAGCAGGAGAGGAATTGCTATACGATTCTACGGCAGCTCGGATTCGGGGAACGTGAAATGATAAGTGGCATTATCCGCAAACAGCTATTTGTGTTTGCAATACCGCTTGTAATCGGGCTTGTACATTCCTTCTTTGCCGTAAAAACAGTCTCAGCGCTGACGTTATCAGACATTTCCATTCCCGCAGCTATTGCCATGACGATCTATACGTTGGTTTACTTCGTGTTTGCGGTTCTTACTGTTCGTTATTATTCCGCTTTTCTTAATCTAAAATTTATAGTTTAAGTAAATAGATTAGGCATAACATAATAGTGTGATACCATCACTTTGAATGAAAATTTATATTTTATGAGGAAAGTAGGGAAAAAATGCAAATTAATTATGCTTGGCACAAGCAATGCTATCGATCAGTTGCCATGTTGTTAATGTTTGTGTTGTTATTCAACCCGTTAGCGTTTGCGGAGGAAGTGGAAGATCAGCCAGCGGTGGCTGCTGCTGAAATTGCAGCTAAGTGGGATTTTACGGGAATTAAAAACGACCCTGGAGTGTTTAATGCCACAGCTGGACTCTATAAAGATGCCTCCACGATCGTTCAAGAGATTGGGGGTAGTACAAGACAAGGGTTTACTTTGGATGAAACTGAGAAAAGTATTCGTTATCAAGGCTGGAACAATGGTAAAGACAAAAAAGCATGGGTTGCCACGCTTTCCACTAAAGGGCTAGAACAAATTACGTTATCCTCACAACAAAAATCCTCCTCAACAGGGCCACGAGATTTTAAAGTCCAAATCAGTACAGATGCAACAAATTGGAAAGACGTGAATAAAGGTACGCTTCTACTTGGAACCGATTACAATAGCGCAGCTTCACTAGTAGATACGGCACTACCTAACGAAGCCAATGATCAAGAGCGCTTATATGTTCGCTGGATATTAACCTCTAATACGAGCGTGTCAGGAGGCAGTTCAATCGGGAGCACGGGCTCTAGCAGAATAAGAGATATTGTGGTGAAAGGTGAACGCAAAACGCTAATTTCTCAAAAAACACCCCAGCTAGTAAATATGACATTTAACGGCGACCCCAAAACAAGTTTAGCCTTTGCATGGTACACATCGACAAACGTCACAGGGACAAAAGTGCAAGTTGTTGAGGCCACGGACGTAGTAAATGATATATTCCCAGAAACGAAAGCAAAAGTGTATACGGGAAGCTCCACAATTGTTGAGACATTTATGGTAAAAGGAGATCGATCTACGAAGAAAAAAGAAAAATTTGCAAGCCATAAAGTCATTGCTAATCAGCTCAAGCCAGGTACGTCGTATAAGTACCGTGTAGGTAACGGTGATGCTGATGGTTGGGGTCCTATTGGTTCATTTACGACCGATCAAGCGAATTATACCGATTTTCGCTTTGTTGTCGGCTCCGACTCGCAAGGCTCTAGCAAATCTACTTTTGAGCTGTGGCAAGATACATTCTGGAAAGCGATAGACCATATTGGCGATCCGAAGTTTTTTATTTTAACCGGAGATCTCGTCGATAATGGGGACTTGGAAACTCAATGGCAATGGTTTCTAGGCGTTCCACATCGAGAATTTGCTCAAGTTCCGTTTGTTCCCGTGCTGGGTGGACATGAAGTGAAAGACTACGATGGTGATGAAACAACAGACAACAACAACTTTTACAATCATTTCAATTTACCAAAAAGTGTAGTTACAGGCACTCATGAAGGTTCTGTTTACGCTTTTGAATATGGGGATGCGCTCTTTATGCAATTTAACTCCCAGTTCGAAGGAGCACTCAATAAAAAAGGGGAACTGGAATGGGTAGATCCTGAATTTAATGCTCAACTGGATTGGATGAGGAATCAAGTCGCAAAAACGGATAAGAAGTGGAAATTCGTATCTTTTCATAAAGGTCCGTATTCCTCAGGTGACAACGCAGGACAGTGGGAAGACAGTCGCATCCAATTTTATAAGAAATACTTGATACCTGTGTTTGATGAGATGGGTATAGATATCGTATTTGAAGCACATGACCACATGTATATGAGATCTTATCAAATGCTGAACGATAAGCCGATTAAAAACGTCGCAAAAGATGCCCAAGGGAATGTCGTTAATCCTCAGGGAACGGTGTATCTAATGACAAACTCTGTTGGCGGGAAATTTTATGAGAAATATCCTGGGTATAACGATTATTTTGCCGTTATTAATGCGCAGCCGTTTAAAAAAATGTTCACCGATGTCTCGATCACAAATGACATACTCAAATTTACGTCCTATACGGCGGCAAAAGGAGAAGGCGTGAAGAAATACGATGAGTACAGCATCAAACGAACTGACATTAAGCCTAATAAGGTGGAGCAAGCTAAAGTCAAGGTTGAAAGCGGTGGCACAGCCGTTATTTCATGGAAATCGCCCTCAAGTGCGACAGAATCTGTCAGAGGATTCAGGATTTATGAGCACGATGATAAAGTGAACAAACACTGGAGTGTTTATATTCCAGCAGTTGCAGGTCAAAGCGACTACAAATATACAGTAAAAAACGTTGATTCAAGCAAAAGCTATCAATTTGTTATAAAGGCAGCCGGTGTTCGAAATAATTCGGAGCCTGTTCTCGTCAGCACTAACGCAGCAGTTGGAGACATCGAAGTGCCTGTTAATCCAGTTCCCGTGAATTAATACACGAAAGCTGGCCTCTTACCTTGAACTCAGCAGTAACCTTAGCGCCTCCAAGCTGCTGAGGTTATTGCTGCTGAAGTTATTTGTCGTTGTCATGCAGATGGGAGCATCATAATGTCGATTCAGAGTGTTTAATTACTTATAAGTGCTTATTGTAATTATTTAATTACTTATATATACTTATTATATTAAGTAGCACACTTAACGAGGAGGTGCATCCCATTTGTTTCAAGAAGCTAGATTATTAAACATTCTTGATTACTTAAAGCAACATCATTCAATGAGTGTTGCAGAAATATGCTCGATATTCCAAGTATCCAGAGACACAGCCCGAAGAGATATAGTCAAACTGGTTCAAGAAGGAGTCGTCGTTCGGACGCATGGTGGAGTAGCCCTTCCCACGCTTCAGAAGGAACTGTCATCCTATCAGGATCGTCTAATAGAGGAATCTGGCAGTAAAGACGCTATCGGCAAGCTTGGAGCTAAGCTGATTCAGGATCATGAGACCGTATTTTTGGACGTATCAACAACTGTCCAATTTGTAGCGGAACATATTCAGGCGAAGCAGATTACCGCTGTTACACATTCAATTGATAATGTGAGTATTCTCTCCAAACGAGATGACTTGAGCATTTATGTACTTGGCGGCTATCTGCATACCCAAAACCGATTATTATATGGTCCTTCTGTTATCGATAAAATTGGTGAAATTCGTGCAGATAAGGCGTATATCGGAGCAACAGCGATTCAGCAAGACGGACTCTATTTTCCCTATGAAGATGATGTTCGAGTGAAGAAGGAAATGGCCAAGCAGTCAGATCAAGTGATCCTCATGGTGGATCATACGAAATTCGTGGCAAAGTCAAGATTTAAGCTAGACTTTGATTACGTGGATATTATCGTGACAGATCAGTCTATTTCCAATGAGATGAGAGAAGTATTAGATCAGAAAAATATTACACTGATTGAATGTACAATCCCTAATTCTAAGGATGGAGATGAATAGAGATGAACAACAAAATCATTCACCACGTTAACGTATTGCTCCCACATCAAATCCTGTCTTCCGCTACAGTTAGGGTTACAGATGGGAAGATAGAGCGTATTGAGACACAAGAAACTTTGCCATTCGACGAGGAATATGAACGGATAGATGGTAAAGGGATGTGGCTCATCCCCGGGATGATAGATGTTCATATTCATGGAGCCAATGGCTACGATATGATGGATGGCACAGAAGAAAGCATTCAAGAGGTATCTCTTACGTGTGCTGCAACTGGGTGCACTTCATTTTTAGCAACAACTGTAAGTTCCACGATGGATGATCTACTGAACATGATTCGCAGCGTGAAATCGGTGGTCGGCCGTGAGCGAGGGGCGAAGATCGCCGGCATTCACTTGGAAGGACCCTATTTGAACCCGCGACGTAAAGGGATGCAAAATGAGAAGTATCTTCGTCATCCTGACTTGGATGAAATGAAGCTTATTTTCCGTGAAGCAGGTTCGCTTATAAAAATGGTGACGATTGCGCCAGAACTGCCGGGTGGTTTAGAGCTTATTTCTTACTTGAAGGAGCAAGGAGTTGTAATTGCCGCTGCGCATTCTGACGCCACGTATGAGGAAGCAAAGGAAGCATTTGGGGCAGGCGCGAGTCATGTGACACATTGCTTTAATGGTATGAGACCTATTCATCACCGGGACCCTGGTCTGATCGTTGCCGCATTCGAGGAACCGCACGTAAGTCTGCAAGCGATTGTTGACGAAGTCCATCTTCATCCTGCAATCATCCGCCTGATGCATCGCATCAAAGGACCGGAAGGGATGGTGCTGATTACAGATGCGCTGCAAGCGATGGGAATGGGTGATGGCGAATATTGGTTTGGCGGCCACCATGTCACTGTATCCGATGGAATTGCAAGACTATCGGACGGCACTTTGGCATCGAGCACGGTAACGATGAATGAAGCGTTGCGACTAACCGTAGAGAATGGAATATCCTTTACAGATGCTGTACAAATGGCTTCAACATCGCCTGCTCGTATTTTAGATTTATCACATAAAGGGAAAATTGAAGTCGGCTATGATGCTGATTTTGTTCTCCTCAATGAGAAATATGAAGTACTATGGACAATGATTGGGGGACAACAGGTCTAATTAAGCTATGAAACAACTTCTTAAAAAAGGAGCAGTCTGTTCATGTGAACAGAACTGTTCCTTTTCTGTGAAATGCTAAGAAGTGCATACAAAAGAGCCACAGGATAGTGATTTACTCTAAGTAATGCTTATGCTTTAAAAGCATCTACAAATTTTTTTGCCTCAATCAATGACATACCTGTTTCTTTTCTTAAAAACTTCACCGTTTTAATCTCACCTATGGAATTCAATTTTTCTTTTACTGTGGCAATGAGTTTCTCGTTATAAATTTCAGTATAGTCCATTTTGCAACCCCCTTCTAGTTCATAAAATCTTATACGAATACGTAACCCTTTAGTTTCAAATGTACTTTACTACAACTAAAAATTCGTCATATGTAAAGCAACAATATCTACGAAAAGAGCCTAACTTTTAATAACATATATGGAAGCAAATCTAATCATGTGGTCGGTGCAAGTGCTGTTCTCGACAAAGATAAATAGGATTTTAAGGCAGTTGTTTGAGCGTTATAAATAAGGCATTGGTAAAAAGGGGGAGGCATTGTCCAAGAGATACGGGACATAGAAAAGTGTGCGTAGTAATCGAAATAAACGCAGTCATCGCCAAAGCAAGCATTGAGTTCTAGTCTCTCCAACGTTTATAATGTTCTAGTACAAAGTATAAAAGAAAAGGTGTCATGAATGAGCATATTAAACGTAGAACGACTAAGTCACGGCTTCGGAGACCGTGCAATCTTTAAGGACGTGTCTTTCCGCTTGCTAAAGGGCGAGCACATTGGATTAATTGGCGCCAACGGCGAGGGCAAGTCCACATTTATGAATATTATTACTGGGAAGCTGCAACCTGATGAGGGCAAGGTGGAATGGTCCAAGCGCATGCGGGTTGGTTACCTGGATCAGCACGCCGTGTTAAGCAAGGGCTTGACGATCCGTGATGTTTTGAGAGGTGCCTTCCAATATTTATTTGACCTGGAACAAGAAATGAACGACATGTACGGCAAGATGGGGGATGTCACGCCCGAAGAGCTGGAGAAGCTGCTAGAGGATGTAGGTACAATTCAAGATACGTTAACGAATCAAGACTTCTATCTGATTGATGCCAAAGTCGAAGAAACGGCTCGTGGACTCGGACTGAATGATATTGGTCTGGACAAAGACGTAAATGACCTGAGTGGCGGTCAACGCACCAAGGTGCTGCTGGCAAAGCTGCTGTTGGAAAAGCCGGACATCTTATTATTGGACGAGCCCACTAACTATCTCGATGAGCAACATATCGAATGGCTAAAGCGTTATTTGCAAGCTTATGAGAACGCCTTTATTCTCATTTCGCACGATATTCCATTTTTGAACAACGTTATTAACTTGATTTATCATATGGAAAACCAAGAGCTGAACCGTTACGTTGGTGATTATGATAAGTTCCAGCAAGTGTATGAAATGAAGAAGCAGCAGCTGGAGTCTGCTTATAAACGTCAGCAGCAGGAAATTTCTGATCTGAAAGACTTCGTTGCTCGTAACAAGGCAAGTGTAGCGACACGCAACATGGCGATGTCCAGACAGAAGAAGCTCGATAAAATGGAAGTCATTGAGCTAGCGAAGGAAAAGCCACAGCCGCAGTTCAATTTCAAGGATTCACGTGCTTCAAGCAAGCTCGTATTTGAAACAAAAGATCTCGTCATTGGTTACGATGAACCGTTGTCAAGACCTTTGAATCTCCGTATGGAGCGGGGCCAGAAGATTGCTTTTGTTGGGGCGAACGGAATCGGGAAGACGACGCTGCTGCGCAGTATTCTAGGTGAGCTTCCAGCGATCTCGGGTGCTGTTGAGCGCGGAGACAATCTGGATATCGGTTATTTTGAACAAGAAATAAAAGATACGAACTATAACACGTGCATCGAAGAAATCTGGAACGAGTTCCCTTCCTTCTCCCAGTTCGAGGTACGTGCAGCGCTCGCAAAATGTGGCCTTACGACGAAGCATATTGAGAGCAAAATTGCTGTACTGAGCGGTGGGGAGAAGGCTAAAGTTCGCCTCTGCAAGCTCATTAACAGAGAAACCAATTTGCTCGTACTGGATGAGCCGACGAACCATCTCGATGTTGATGCGAAGGAAGAGCTGAAGCGTGCCCTCAAAGCTTACAAAGGCAGCATTCTGCTTATTTCTCATGAGCCTGAATTTTATCGGGATATCGTGACTGAAACATGGAACTGCGAATCTTGGACGACAAAAGTTTTCTAAAAATGCACTTAAAGCTGGTTTTATCGCCTATAAGGGATAGCGCCAGCTTGTTTTATAGTGGCTGACCATCGTAAAATACGAGAAACATGATGGATGGGAGTTGTGTTTATGTATCCCGATCAAGTTCCCCGTTAAGCTCGTGATCCTCCATTCATCCGTTTGTATTCACTCACTTCACATCAATCAAAGGGAGAGTTATACAAATGAACAGCAATGGACCTGTAGAAATTTCGCGAAGCGAAAGACTTTTAACCTGTCAGGCAATTGAGACAAGACTCCATGAAGCATATCAGGAGCAAATATGTGCAATAGGGATCTACGGATCTGTCTCCCGTGGGACAGACGGGCCATTTTCAGACGTGGAGATGTTTTGTGTACTAGCGGCATCCAGTGAAGACGTACAATTTAGTCATGAATGGTCTGCGGGACCGTGGAAAGCTGAAGTGAACGTAATTAGTTCTAATGTCCTGTTGGAAGCAGCTTCCACCGTAGAAGGTGACTGGCCGCTGACACATGGTTGTTATTTTGCACCGCTTTCTCTTTATGATCCAAATGATTTCTTTCCACTACTAAAAGAAGCGGCACAATCGCCAACAAAGGAAGACTTCACAAAGGCAATCAATGAGGTTCTTGTAGGTGAAATGTATGAATTTATCGGAAAGCTAAGAAATGCACAGGCAAACGGTTCCTATACCTATCTGCCGTACTTGGCCATGCAGTTTGCCCAATACGGAGCCATGTTGATCGGACTGCACAATCAGTACACATATTCCACAGGGGCAAGCGTATGGCCTGAATCTATGGAATTACCTCATCGTCCAGCAGGATACGACAACGTTGCAAGACTAGTAATGTCTGGGGAGTTGTCACATCCGGCGAACATTGTAGCAGCCTGTGAAACTTTTTGGAGCGGTCTTACAGCCTGGGCAATTGAACATCAATATGTGATTCATACAGAACGTATTCCATTTTGATCGTATGTAATGTCTCTGCATGATTGCTTATGATAGAACATAGTCAACGATAACACTTTTTGAGGCTGCGACTGCTTCCTAGTTTTGTACTGGGAAGCGGTCGTTTGTTCATTTTTGTTTGTCATCGATGCTTTCTCACATCTTTTACATAAGTTTGAACATACAGCTGAGAATCACATGTAAACCATTTGCAGCTTAACCTTATTTATAGGATGTATTTATTTAAAGGAGGGTGGAACTAGTGCGCAATACCTGTGTTCCTACTGGCGTAGAATTAAAAAATACCGGCTTTGGATATACGTTGTCCTTAATAGGCGGTAAATATAAAATGATCATTTTGTATTGGTTAGCTGAAAATAAGGTTATGCGGCATAATGAGCTGAAGCGAAGTATTGGCATTATTTCTTTTAAAACGCTTAGCATGATGTTAAAGGAACTGGAGTCAGATGGGCTTATTAATCGTAAGGAATTTCCTCAAATCCCTCCAAAAGTGGAATATTCATTAACAGAACGGGGGCAAACACTTATCCCCTTGTTAAACATGATGTGTGAGTGGGGTGAAAATAACAGATGGTCAAAGCAGGAGGATATGCAGCAGTAGTTATTGGTATTTTTAAACACGCAAAAAGAAGTATTCCTTGAACAGGATATACTTCCTTTTGTGGCCTGATCAATCTGTCTTATTACAAATTGTCAACAAAATTCAAATAGTCTTGTGCGCTTTTGTCCAATTCGCCAGTATGCGGCTCAAAACTTTCCGTTCCATAAAATGCAAAGAACGAGCGATAGTCTGCATTGCAGTAGCGGAAAGAAGTTTCAAAAGGAGATAATAACTGTGCGAGCGTATACTGATATTTTCCCTCTTCACGATAATCTTCTTTCTTAATCCCCGCAGATACAGCTAAAGCAGCTTTGCGATTTTTTAATTTATCGCCTCCATTTGACCCATATGCCCAACCATAAGCAAATACATCATCAAGCCATTTTTTCAGTAGAGGAGGGCTGTTAGACCAATAAATTGGAAACTGTAGTACAAGATTATGATGCGCTTCAATTAATTGTTGTTCCCTTTCAACTTCGATGTTTCCGTCAGGGTACACTTTATGCAGTTCGTGTACAGTATACTTTTCTGGATATTTTTTAAGTTCTTCTACCCACCGTTTATTAATGATAGATGTTTCGATACTAGGGTGTGTGACGATAACTAGCGTTTTCATAAATTCTCTCCTCCTTTGTACTATTACATCTTGAGTATACGGAGAAGACTATATATATGTAAGTATGCACTTTTAGTACAGATACTTACATAAAGGTTAGTGTCATGTGGTCAAATCCTATTGTTCTCTTTCTTCAGTCAACAAGGTATAGATATATCACTTACTTTACTTGGAAACTAACAACATCGATGAATGCGTTATTTACATATACGCTGACTACCTGTATTTATACTCCCTTAAGCTATTAGAGGTACTACTATTACTATCTCATCTATGGCACGCAAGTTACATTGTGTTATAAATTCATTTGTTATGGCTGCTAGCGAGAAAGACCGAATCACTGATACCATGCAGAAACTTACACCCATTGGCATACCACTAGTTCCTGACCCACCTCAATCTAAATTACGTGCTGTTGATCAAAATGGTAATTACAACCCTTCGCTGCATAGTGAAACAACAATACCTGATTTCAGCAAGCAGCTCTTTTAAATCCCTAAGTACAGTGAATCGATGTATCACTACAATTACAGTAGAGGAGGTAACTAGTACTATGGTGACTTTGATGGCAACGCTACCAAATTTATAGCTGAGAAATTTAAGTCACTAAACATTAATATATCATTAATATTTTATGCCATTAGATAAATGTGGATATATGTAATAATTTCGAACTTAACCAATAATAATACATATGATAAATCTACGAGAGATAATATAAACGTAGAGGTAGGTGGTTAAATATGTCGCAAGCAAATCTTCCAAACATAACACCAACTATCACATTATCAAGAGAAGATGCATTAAACTTATTGTTAGCATCAATTGCCATAGAAGAACTTAGCCTCGGGCATGTCATTAACGCTGAAGCCGAAAAAATACAATATGCGATTGGTACTTTACCAGGATTAACAATACCAGCAACGATTAGCGATCTGTTATCAATCGATAATAGTGTACAAAATACATTAAAGATGGCCCTCAAAACGGAGATGCTCTTAGAATCTAAACTTAATAACATTTTGTCAGCTCCTGTATTAACAGGACCAACGGGAGCAACAGGAGCGACTGGACCTGCGAGTGGACCAACTGGGGCGACGGGTTCTACTGGAGCAACAGGAGCGACTGGAGATGTTGGGGCGACGGGTTCCACCGGAGCAACAGGAGCGACTGGGAATGCTGGGGCGACGGGCTCCACCGGAGCTACGGGAGCGACTGGGAATGCTGGGGCGACGGGTTCCACCGGAGCAACGGGAGCGACTGGGGGTGCTGGGGCGACGGGCTCTACTGGAGCCACAGGAGCGACTGGGAATGCTGGGGCGACGGGTTCCACCGGAGCAACAGGAGCGACTGGGAATGCTGGGGCGACGGGCTCCACCGGAGCTACGGGAGCGACTGGGAATGCTGGGGCGACGGGTTCCACCGGAGCAACGGGAGCGACTGGGGGTGCTGGGGCGACGGGCTCTACTGGAGCCACAGGAGCGACTGGGAATGCTGGGGCGACGGGTTCCACCGGAGCAACAGGAGCGACTGGGAATG
>NZ_KE384308.1:0-54470 GCF_000425125.1 Paenibacillus taiwanensis DSM 18679 | reverse complement strand
TGCTGGGGCGACGGGCTCTACTGGAGCTACGGGAGCGACTGGGGGTGCCGGGGCGACGGGCTCTACTGGAGCCACAGGAGCGACTGGGGGTGCTGGGGCGACGGGTTCCACCGGAGCTACGGGAGCGACAGGAATAACTGGTTTTAGTGCAATCATCCCATATGCGTCTGGACTTCCAGTTTCTTTAACGACTATTGCAGGCGGACTTGTAGGTACCGCTAGTGTTGTTGGATTTGGAAACTCAGGAACGGGTGTTAACATCACTGGAAGTACTATAGATTTAACAGGAGCTGGAGGAGCCTTATTAAATTTTGCATTTTCATTACCACGCGCAGGGACTATTACGAACATTGCGGCATATTTTAGCACAACGTTAGCTCTTGGTTTAATTGGTTCTACAATTACAATCACTGCACAACTATTTAGATCCACAACACCTAACAATTCATTTCTTGCGATACCTGGAGCTACTGTTGCCTTGTCCCCTCCGCTAACTGGGGTTATTGCCATAGGTCAGGTCAGTAACGGCTTAACGACAGGCTTGACCATTCCCGTGTCACCTCAAGATCGACTGTTACTTGTTTTCTTTGCAACTGCATCAGGATTATCCTTAATCAATACAGTTGCAGGATATGCAAGTGGCGGTATTACTATTAATTAAAATAACAACAAATGATAAAATAGTAAAAGCGAGCACCCAATTAACGGCGGCTCGCCTTTTTCGTTCCATTTCCAATAGCAGAACAGGAGATCGTCACACAGTTTTTATTGCAAATGAGAATCAATATCATATATGATGGGTTTAGATATCGCTTAAATCATAGAGTGAAGGAGAAAGGAAGAGTAAGTCGGTGAAATTAAATGATCAAGCAATATTATGGAATCAAGCATTAATCAAGATCATAGATGTACGACATACAACAATGGAACAAGGTGAGGAACTTCATGCCTACAGAATACCCTCAAGCGCCTTTTTATACATCACTCGAGGGAGTGCCCTGCTCCAAATGGACGGAATTGTCCACCATGTGAGCCGATTTTCATTGATTCATGGCGGCAAAGGTTTATATCTTGATATTACAGCCGATGAGTTGCTTGACTACTATATGATTTTGTATAAAGCAGTGTTGGCGCTACCCGTTTGTCAAGAAACGGACAAGCTGATGGAGCAGCATAATCCGTTTCGTATGCAATATGTGTTCAAGCCACATTACCCTGTCTCAATCTTTCATCATGTCACCACCATGAGCGAGGAATGGAAGCGATCGGATTTCATAGAAAAGCTTCAAGTTAAAGCGATTTTTTATCAAATGGTCTCTGAAATACTAGAACAGATGGAACGACAAAGTATCATAGCCGTCAAGCCTGATCTGGTGGCCCAAGCGGTACGATATATTCATGAGCGCTATCGGGAGCAAATCACGCTGGAGACACTGCTAGAACACCTTGATTGCAGTTCCAGACAACTGCTGCGTGCCTTTAAGAAGCAAATTCAAACGAGTCCAATCGACTATTTGATTCAATTACGAGTAAGTAAGGCAAAACATTTGCTTCTATCCACAGATTTCACCTTAAAGGAAATTGCAGAGAGTGTAGGTTATACCGACAGCTATTATTTCAGCCGTATATTTAAAAAATACGAAGGGATGTCTCCCACCAGTTTTAAGGAAGCTATGTTAGAGGAGCAACAGCGTCGAAATAATCCATCAGTCGTGTTCAGATCTCCCATTGTTGCAAGAAGGAAGCAGCGTTATATTGGAAATGTGTTTGAGAATCGTTATCATTACAGAAGAGAAGGGGTATTACCGATGTATCGTAGGTCAAAAACAGCAATGGCAGTCACTTTATTATTTTGTTTCACCCTCTTGTTGAGCGCATGCACGACAGGGGGAACGAACGCCACATCGGCAAACAACAGTTCACCCACTAACAATGTAACAGCTACCGCAGGCTCAACGTCAGATGCTGGCACTGAGACTAGGGTGATCAAACATGCGATGGGGGAAGAAACGCTCACAGGTACCCCGAAACGTATAGTTATATTAACCAATGAAGGAACGGAGGCACTGCTGGCAGTCGGCATCAAACCAGTGGGAGCCGTCCAGTCTTGGAGTGGCGATCCTTGGTATGACCATATTAAGCAAGAGATGGAGGGTGTCACTGTAGTTGGAGATGAGCTTCAGCCTAATTTAGAAATGATAGTAAGCCTTAAGCCGGATCTCATTATTGGAAACAAGGTCAGACAGGAGAAAATTTACAGCCAATTAAAGCAAATTGCTCCGACGATATTTTCTGAAGATTTGGCGGGGGATTGGAAAATTAATTTCAAGCTCTACTCTGAAGCTTTAAACAAGCAGAAAGAAGGAGAGCAGATGATGGCCGCCTTTGATAAACGGGTCGCAGAAGTCAGAGCAAAACTAGGCAGCAAAGCCGAAACGAAAGTATCGGTGGTACGCTTCTCCGCTAAACAAGTTCGTATCTACCAGAAACAAACGTTTTCCGGTGTGCTATTAAACCAATTGGGCTTTGCGCGCCCAGAGTCGCAGGATAAAGACTCCTTTATTGAGGTCATGTCCAAAGAGAAAATACCTAGCATGGACGGCGATGTGCTTTTCTACTTCGTTTCGGAGACCCCTGGCAAACAGGATGCCTCAAAGGTCGTAGAGGAATGGAAAAAAGATCCTCTATTCCAAAGTTTGAATGTAGCTAAAAACAACAAGATCATTCAAGTTGATGAAGCCATTTGGAACTCGGCAGGCGGATATGAAGCGGCGAATCTGCTGCTAGATGAGCTTGTGAAGTACTTTGATGTAAAATAAAAAAGGTGTTTCGAATTAACAAGCTGACGCTGTATTCGCGTCAGCTTGTTGGCGATTTTGGCAGGTTCATGATGAATCTGCAAATGAAGAGGAGCTATGAAGCTGCCTGCGAGTTGGAAGAACATTGGGAAGAGGGGATTTATCCCTTGTTTATAAACATTATGGTATGATGAAATAGATGAAATTGGAAGAAGAAAAGGAGTGGCGACTATGTCGAAATCGACAGAATATTCGGAGTCGGGGTACCCAATCTATCGTTATAACGATAGACAGAATAATTGGCAGCCTCCGGAGTACGGTGAAGTAGGATGGAGCGAGAAAATCGAAGACCACGTGCGCCAGCATCTCGGTGAAATCGATTCCGTGTTCCACGAAATCCTATCGGATGTCGTTCACATTGACGTCCACGTCATAAAACCGACTCCCAAACGTAATTATTATACTTTATTCACAACAGGCATGAGCTTTAAGGCCATGAATACGCCAGAAGGAGCGGAAGAGTACGAATATGCGGAATTGATGATCTGCTTGCCACCGGATTGGCGGTTCACGCAAGAAGATTTACATAATCCGGATTACTATTGGCCTATTCGATGGCTAAAAATGTTGGCCCGTTTTCCTCATGAGTACGACACTTGGCTTGGCTGGGAGCATACGATGCCTAATGGAGATCCGGCTGAACCGCTTTCGCAACAAATGGAAATGACCGGAATCATTTTGCTGCCTCCCCTTGAAGTGGACGAGGAATTTCTTTCACTAGACATGGGGGATGGGCGGACCGTACATTTTTATGCCGTCATTCCTCTCTATTCAGAAGAAATGGATTTAAAGTTGAAGCATGGCAGTGACCCCCTGCTCGATAAATTCGAAGCGTACGGCATTAACGAGATTGTCGATTTGAATCGGCGCAATACGTGCAAAGCTGGCTAGAAGTATTGACGGCAATAGTGGATACGTTAAAGATGATAGGTCATGTATAAAAAGAGGTCGTTGAGGAGCGCAGAATGGAACATAAATTAACATGGATTAAGGTTTTGGCCGACACAAGTTCACAAGTAGCCGTTTTAGAAGAGCTTCCAGCAGAATACCTATGCGATCACAAATTCAAATTATGTGCATCTCCAGGGCTGACTCTAGGCCTTGCGAAAGGAGATACGATAAGGCTCCATCCGAGCGGGGAATTTGAATTAATACAACACGGCGGTAATTTCTGCATTCAAATTTATAAAGATCAGCCTAGCAAGGAAAAAATAGAATTAGTCGAATCTATTGTTAAACAAGAGCTTTCTGGTTCTTTAGATGGATTTGATAATGGGTCGCTTGCCTTTACCGCACCCATCAGCAATGGATTTCGTGCCACCAATCATGTTTTCAACCAGATTAGAGAGTTGTTAGAATCCGAATACTATTACTCTAATATATACAAAAATCCATATGATATAGAAGATGAAGAGTTAGTTAGTTGGGCTAAAGATCTGGATTAATCGTTTTAAATGTCTGTTCTTCAAACTCAAAAATGCTGAAATTTCTTTTAGCGCATACCTTTTAAATCATGAAAATGCTCTGCGCAAGCAATTTTCTGCGGCAAGATTTACAAGACTAATAGGAGACAAAAATGTTGGCCTTATTTTACTGAGGGTGCTAGCATCTATTGAGCCTCAATTTTCCAATGTAGATGCGATTGTCCTTAGAGCAAAGAAACTGTCATCAAGCATTTATCTCATGCGAAGTGATTTCTCCCATTTGAACAAAGCATTGAGCATTTGCGCACACTTGCTGGCAACAGAAGCAGGAAATCATCGGCCAACAATTTGACTGCGAATATCAATAGAGAAAACAGGTGATCGATGTGCAAATTAAAAAAGAAGCCAGCCAAGAAAAGATTTTGGACTTCGACATCAGAAGAACAATTATTCTTCATTTGTACATGCAAGAATGGTCTATGCCAAAATATAGAGTCATCATGACAAAACCAGAGATTGGTGTGTATGTTGAAATTTATTATTTTCCATCCATTAATGACAAAACTCCTGCGAGATTCACAACTGTCGGTCTTTCTAATTCCATTCGAAAAACGGGAAAACCTATCAACACCGAATGGATGCTAGCTTTACAACCCGATTTGGGACAAGAAAGTGTGGATCGCATATTATCGTATTTCTGCGACTTAATTGCCCATAATATTGAAAATATTCAATCTTCCGAAGTACCACGAGTAATGAGTGAGAGCGCACTCGCACCAGAGAACTGGACTGCAAAAGCTCTCTTAATTGATGAATTGAGGGGCGAAAGTGAGCATGTAGAAGAAATAAAAATAGGTGAAGAAGTAATTAGTGTCTTGTGGGTCATACCCATTACTCCTAAAGAAGCACATCTAATTTTACAAGAAGGCATAGATGCTTTTGATGCTTACATAGAAGAGCTTCATCATTCCATCATAGATCCCACTCGTCCTTATTAATTCGTAGTTCAATATGATTTGTACTCCTGAGAAAATATTATAAACTGCTAAAAGAAAGGAAAAATAGGTATGAGCAACTCTTTTCAATTCATTCCAATTAGTCAGCTTTCAGATAAGTATGCGGAAGGCTCTTGGTGGGCGAAGTTTTATCATGATTTTAGTGACGAGAACCTTGTCGCTTATTATGAAGGGGATTTGACGCTGCATGCACTAAATCTGGATTGGGAGCAGCCATTTCCGCAACAAAAAGAGGTAATCCTCCTTTTTATTGATGGTAATTTTACTGTAGACAATCTCTATAATCAAGAAACAGATGGTGCCATAGGACTCATGGTGACCGGTAATTTGAGTGCGAAAAATATAGCTGTAGGCGGACAGGAAATTTATGTTTCGGGCAATCTGATGGTCGAGGAAATATTGTGCGGCTCTTACAATCACGGGGAAACGATTGTTAAAGGTGATCTCAGCGCTGCGGTTTTAGTTCAGGATGACGAGTACAAATTCAATGTAGACGGGAAGAAATCAATCTCTTGTATCGTAAATGTGTGGGCGGGGGACGGCGTATTGTACGGGCTTCCAGCAGGCATTCATGAGGTGTTAATCGATGAAGTATTTGTGGATAAGGAAGACGACGAGGACGATGATGAGTATGAGGATGAGGTTGGCTTTTGTTTTGGCACGCTGGTAACCGTTATGAAAGAAGGTCGTTCCGCATTAAAACAACGCAATGAATCCGACATGAAGGAGAAACCTGTTCCTTTATATTTTACCCACAACACAATCAATGCGGAAAACATATTAAAATTGACCGAATGTATTTTAATGCCGCAGGACGAGCCATCCTTTGATTTCCAGGAACAAGGTGTACTTTTCAAAGTGCAGAAGGAGCCTGTTGATGCTGACGGGGATCACCCAAATCTCAGCGTTTATATGAAGGATTATCTTCATCACTATTTTATTTGGGTGGAGAAAGATCTTTCCGTTGGTTTGCTAAGGAGAACCGTAGAAGAAGGTTCTGAGTGGGAGGACATCACAGAAGAGCCTCAAGAAGAGCAAGCCGAGATTCGTGATCGCTGGACGATGCTGCTGACCTGCGTTAATATGGCTGAGCTATATTTACGCAACATTGAAGTACAGGATGTGCAGGACATTTTACAGTCCCCTGTAATTCAGGCCATGTCTTTGGAAGAGGCGGAGGATGACGGATTCTGGGATGGCTCTAAATGTTACACCTTCCGTCAAGCACGTACAGACGAAGATGGAGACTACCTCCATGCGCGGATAGAAATCAAAACGCCTGATGAAGCGTACTATTTTTATTCACTGGAACATGGAGCTTATGTTTCTCGGCATTATCAGCCGCCTGAGCAATACGGCAGGCATGACATTTCCTTTTTGGACCGTCGGCGCTGGGAGGCTTCAGAGCAGTATTTTACAAGATTCAAACAATTTATGACGCAAAAAATGGAGTAAGGCGTAAATAGGAGTGCTGCAACTTGTACAGATCCAACTGATGAAACTAGAAATGAAATTAACCTAGGACACGATAGTTCCTTTGTATGCAGGCTGCTGCTATATGACAGCCAGATTTACGAAGTTCGTGCACAAGACATGAAATGAAATGCAGAATGATCATTTTATTCAAAGGAGCCGAAGCATGTTCATAGAGCTTTTTAATAAACTTAGGATCACAGTACCCATTACAATAGTGGAAGCGTTAGAAGCTCACAATAAGCAACAGCAGACTCAAACTTACTTATTGAGATTGATGACCTTCGATGAAATAATTGAAACAGCTGATTTTATGTCTAGCATTGAGGTGTATCAAAATGTGGTTCCGTTATGGACCGATGATCATTCGAACTATATAGGTTTACATTTTCAAGGAGCATGCAAATACAAGATTAGTTACATTAATCATGAGGAAACGGATTTAGCACCATGTTATAGAAATATAAGTTCATTTCTATCTACACTCGAACTGCATCCTGACTACGATTGGTATGATCTAAAAAAAGACTATCCCTCAGATGCAGAATCTAGTCACTCTGAACTTGCAGATGACTCAGATTGTATTGACGCGCTGAACCATTTGATCAATTCTAACTCACTTATAAGTGATGAGATTCGCTGTCAGTATATTTTTTCAATTATGGCATTAACGCCAAAAAGATATATTGATTCCTTAATGAAGTATTTAGATGATGATGATATGTATGTCCAAGAAAGAGCTTGTGAGATTATCGGTTTTCATAAATATGCACCAGCTAGGGAAAAATTAATAGAGGTTTCCATAAACGGAATGCATAATGGGAAATTAGCAGCTAAAAGAGCATTAGCCAATCTAAGGAACAACTAAAAGAAGACATTTGAAAAAATGTGTTATATTGAATAAGGATAAATTAGTAATATACTCCTTCGGAAATCGGCATTCTGTGTACCTAGTTTCTATTGTTCCGCAACTTTTTATAAGTAGTACACGTTTGTATTGTGTAACATAAAATTCCATGTAGCGGGTGAGCATTTATGAGAGTAAACGCTTGGAAGCATACCGTTTCCATTTTACTGATGATGTCATTGCTTTTACCACTGGGGGTGCAACAAACGAATGCAGCTGGCAAATACGTCGAATTGGAAGTGCAATGGGAAGACGGCCGGGTCAATCATGTTGAAACGCTCCTTAAGGACGGAGTCACTTACGGCAATTTTTACTCGATGGGCAACGACGCAGGTCTAATTAGTGAGATGGGTAAAGAAAAGACGAGGATTTTGAAAGGGTATCAAAAGCGCATTGTTATTCATCTCGGAAGCAGAATGGCTGAAGTTGATGGTAAAAAGGTGGATATGGGCAGAGAACCCGTGGAGTATATTAGTCACCTCTATGTGCCGATTCGATTTCTTACATCTGCTCTAGGTGGAGAAGTAACGAATCAAGATACGAAGACGGGGAAGATTACCGTAACGGGTCTCAACAATTATAAGGATACATTTTATGACAGTATGTGGGGTTACGTGTATATCATTCGCGCTGAAACAGGAGATTTAGAGATTACGAATGTTTACACAGGAAAACAACATACAATTCCGTTGGGCATAAAAGATATGAATGTAAATACGCACAATTTCACTTTTACCTTTAATACGAGTCCGAAAAATCTCCTTCTCCTCACCATTGAATATACTAATCGAAAGACTGGCGAGCATGACCTGTATACTTTAGTATTCAAAGACCAAGGGCTCATTCGCAAATCCGTCGCTCACGGGTTAGTGGAGAAACATGAAAGCTTGAAGTCGGACGGCACCATTCAACTTATTGATGACAAAACTATACGTATTATCGATGACGGAACCGGCGATGTACGGGAAGTAATTGCTCGTTAAATAGAATTAAAAATTATGAATTAGATTTAAATTGATCATCCCCTGGCAAGTAGACAAGTATATAAAGACACCATTATGCTGCGACCGTTTCTCACTATTATTACCAGGGGACGGTCGTCTAGTTTTCATTATGCTATTGGTTACTATCGTTTTCTTGTCTTCATTACAAAAGTGACTGGCAGCATCTTTGCTTTTTCTGCAAAATCGTTGTTCTCGCCCATCGATTCCATAAGATCCTCATCTGATTGCTCGATCATTTCCTCAATGACAAACCCCGCTTTTGCCAGCGCATTCACGTAGGTAGATAGTTTACGATCTGATAATGTTAGCGCGCCACCATCAAGCGTTACCGAATACCAGGACTCATCGAAGTAACATTTTTTAAAAGTGAGAATGTCGTGTTCTGCAACAACACACTTATGGATAGGGTGAGACCAACTGAATATAAATACCCCGTCTTTTTTTAGGTAGGAAGCGATCCGGCAAAAAGTCCCCTCAAGGTCGGTGGTCCAGCCTATTGCATAAATCGAGTAAACAAAGTCGAAATAATCCAGAGGAATGCCACATTCTTCTTCCATAGGTGCACAAATCAATTTGGCTGATAGATCACATGCCTTCAAATGTTGCGCTGCCTTTTCAATTTGTTGTTCTGATATATCCACAGCCCACAATTCTTTTGCTTTGCGTTCCCCGTGATATTGCAAAGATTGACCGTTGCCGCAGCCGATCTCCAGCATCTTTTTCCCCGAAACATCACCAAATAGCTGGCATTTTTCTTCAGACACAAATGCGCCATAAAAAGGTAACACAATTGCTCCTAAAAAATCACTTCCTTTTGTATTCCAATAGAAGCTGTTTGTTTTGTAAACCGTGTTTTTGTCCATGTCAACTGTGACAGTGCCCTCAACCTCGCGAGCACCTATAATGTTAGTTCGGTAAACCGATTTCTCGTCCATGCCAGCGCCCTCCGTAGTTATAAATATGCCGTGCTGTTCCCCCATAATATATCGGTTATCTGTGGACTATTCCAGTCAAAATCATCCATTCAATTCCCATATGATCTTGCAGACATTCCCGATCCGTTAGTAGTGCTGTTTACAACGGTTTAGGTAGCAACATCTGAATTAGCGAGTACAAACGTCAAATTTGTTAGCATAAGATACTGTGTATATAATTAAATGAGCTACATATTGTCGGTTTAAACAAAATGGAGGATACTATGAAATTTAAGATTGACCCGCCTAAAATACCAGTGGAGTTACTTGAAGCCCAATCCATTCACACATTAGCATCAAAAGATGAAATCAGTACTGGAGTCATTGAAAACGTCACGCTTGAATATCAGGATGCAGTCAAAGTTTCGATGGATAAAATGCTGTTTAGAAATGTAACTATTACAGCGTCAACATTGGAACAAATCGAACTTACAGACATAGTTTTCGAGAAATGCGATTTTTCAAATGTTACTTTTACAAGTGCATTCCTTCATCGTATTGAATTTAGAAATTGTAAGCTCATTGGCACAAACTTCTCGCAGAGTAGATTTCAAAATGTCCGTTTTATGGACTGCTTAGCTGATTTTGTGAGTTTTCGCCTCGCTAAATTTAAGCAGGTGAGCTTTGAAGATTGTCGGTTAGAAAGTGCAGACTATTTTAGTTCTACAATTCAAAAATTAAACTTTTCCCGTTGTCATCTTGATCAATCTGATATGGTCGGTTCCAAGCTAAAGGGGGTCGATCTTAGTGACTGTCACTTTAATGAGCTTAAAGTGGAGGCTGAGGATTTAGAAGGGTGTATGATCGCCAGCCATCAGGCATCAACTTTTGTGGGTTTGTTGGGCATTATTGTACAGTGATGGATGCTTGTGAGATGTGATCAAGTTTTAAGATCAATCATCAACTATAGTAATAGCAATGGCGAACATCAAAGATGTTATTTATTGTAAAGGGTTCATGTTTAGAAGTCTTATGGCTGTCAGTGTACACTCGTTCATAAAGCGAGTCCAGATGTATAGCCTCCCTGAGAAGGGTGGTCATACATCTGGCTGTGAAAGACAGTGCGTGCATATCCACAGTTATAACTGACACCTCCATTTATCTCAGGAAAATGATAAAAGTATTTTGACCTTCACTTCGCATCATGGAAAATAAGCCCCATGCTGTAACGTGTTCCTGATGTGATCGTGCCTACGCCATGCCGCAAAGTCACCCTATAATAGCCACGCGCACCTGCTACTGGGCGCTGTTGGGTTGGGAATATGAGCCCTTCACCTTGATTTAACGTAATAACGTGGCCTCTGCTCTGCGCCCGCGGGCGCTGCTCGATAAGTAAAAATTCTCCGCCAGTGTAATCGTCTTCCCGTTGGTTCAGCGCAAATACGACTTGAAAAGGGAAGTAGACGTCACCATATAAATCCTGATGGAGACAATTGTAGCCTCCTTTATCATATTTCAAAATAAGCGGGGTGGTACGAGTCTGCCCCGCTTCATGACATTGATCGAGAAAACTTGTCAAGGTATCCGGATATGCGGATGATTGATTTAATAGTTTCAGCCAGCGATTGGCCGCTTTGGCGAGCTCAGGGTATAGGCCCTCACGGAATTGCTGCAACAGCTCTGGAAGGGGAGCCTCATAATATTTGTACTCCCCATTTCCGAAACGATAGCGTGACATATCGATCGTTTTACGATAAAGGGTCTCGTCTGTATAGCCAGCTATCAGGTTTGTACACGCTGGCGCTGATAGCAGGCGTGGTAGCTTGGCGTAGCCCTGTTCATCGAGTGTTTGATGCAGCTCAGCCCAGTTCAAATCGGCTAAAGAGGTTATATGTGAATCAGACACGATGCAGCTCCTTTCCATAAGTTAATACGTTACGCTCCAGCTCCAGCAGTTTTGTTTTCATATCGATGCCGCCGCGATAACCTGTGAGCGATCCGTTTTTGCCGATAACTCGGTGGCAAGGAATCGTAATCAAAATCGGATTTGTACCGATGGCTGCACCGATCGCACGAACCGCAGCAGGTTTATGAATTTGCTGCGCAATATCCGAATAGGATCTAGTTTGACCGTAGGGGATCTCACAAAGTGCCTGCCAGACAGCCTCCTGAAAAGGAGTACCCCGATAGTAGAGCGGGATGGTGAAGCGATCCAGTTCGCCTTGAAAATAACGAGTAAGCTCAGCTGCATAAGGTTGCAGCTTATCATCATTCCGAATGAGCTTACTTTCTGGAAATCGGTTGCTGACCCATGTCGCCAATTCTTCAAAAGGTTGATGTTGCGACCCCACAAAACATAAACCTTTTTCATGTGCTGCGATGTGCACTTGCCAATCCCTATCAGAAAGCTCGGACCAATAGAGAGGACTGCTGCTGTTAGTTGCCATTTGATAGTGCCTCCTCTAAGAATTGTGTTTGCAGCCGTTATCAGGCTAGACGCCACAGTTTGGTATTCCAAAGTTAGTATAACCTTAATAGCGGGCATTTGTGCGCTTTTGGGAATGGAAGAGCAAGATAACAAAGCGATAACCTCCATCGGATGAACCATGCTTCGGTTAAACAGCAGCACAAATGTAGAATTTTATTATTAACTGGCAAACATTTGTAACCGTTGCGTGCGGCTATTATAATAAAGAAGGTTATTATTCATTTTCAGGAGGTATCTTTATGTCGGAATGTAAATTATCTGTCGATTACGATCAGTATGAAAGTGGTGTTAAAATCGTAGATTTAATAGAGCAGCTCGCAAACAATGATGAGCGCTTACAACTAGAAAGCCTTATTATCGGAGATTGGGGCGGTGCCTACGAGCATGATTCTAGTGAAATTGTCGCAGCTCTAGTGCGGCTGAAAGACCGTTTCCCGAAGCTGCGGAGCTTATTTATCGGTGATATGTCTTATGAAGAATGTGAAGTTTCTTGGATTAACCAATCTAACATCGGACCGATTTTAGCTGCCTATCCTGAGCTTACCTCACTTACTATTAAGGGGAGCACAGGTCTCAGCCTAGATCCAGCACAGCACGACAAGTTAGAGGAGCTTACCATTATTTGCGGCGGGCTTGGTAAAGACGTCATTACAAGTATAAATGAAGGCAGCTTCAACAATTTGAAAAAGCTGGAGCTTTATTTAGGAGTAGAAGAGTATGGGTTTGACGCCACTCTCGAAGATGTGCTTCAGTTGATTGAGCCTGGTAAATTTCCACAGCTTACCTACTTAGGTCTCAAAGACAGTGAAATTCAAGATGAAATCGCGATCGCAGTAGCGAATGCACCAATTGTGGATCAACTACATACATTAGATCTCTCTATGGGAACTTTGACAGATGAGGGAGCCGAGGCGCTTCTAAACAGTGAAAAGATTAGAAAATTGAAACATCTTAATTTAAGCTACCATTACATGTCAGATGAAATGATGAATCGTTGGAAGCAGTCAGGCCTTAACGTTGATATTAGCGATCAACAGGATTCTGATGAAGATGAGGATTATCGCTATCCTTCTTTGACGGAATAACGATGAAATCGATGATTATTATTGGCAATGCCGGTAATAGAAGAACAACCGGATTACAAACGGCAAGAACTCGGCTGGGGTTGCCCCCAGCTTTTGTCTTGAATTATAGGGATCTGTTGCAGGGACGTGTGTCCTTGAGTTCATGTGTACAAAGCTTGGCGCACTCATTCGATGAACCTCCATTGCTGCGAATCGACGCACCTGGAGAGCATTTTGAAGTGGAGCGGGAGTTGATTGCGCTTGGTGCTCCTGATGCAGACAACATGGATATGGACGAGCGTTGGCTACTACATAACAAAAATGTGGTGCATCCAATCTCAGTAAGGATGGCTAAACGATTGCAGGAAATGAAGGGCACACTCTACCATCCTTCCCAATGGTTTCGTGGGTACTGCAAGTTGTTATCTCGACTGGACATGGAAGCAGCTCAGCTTTGGAGTTCACCTCGCTGGATGAATGCACCCGAAGATATAGCCGCTATGTTTGACAAAAGGCATACGTATCAAATTTTGTCATCAGCTGGCTTGCCTGTTCCTAGAAGACTGGCCGCACCAGTTGACATACCGGATTACGATACGTTACAGGAAGTAATGGTAAAGGAACGGACTTATCGTTTATTTATTAAGCTGGCAACGGGTTCAGGTGCGTGTGGTGTGATTGCGTACCAGCTAAATCCTGCTACAGGATCAGAATCGGCCGTGACGACAATAGGGGTAGAGAACTTCCTGCGAAGACCGCCCATGTTCTATAACGTAAAAAAGCTGAAAAGCTACAAAGAACGCCCTATCATTCGTCAGATCATTAATTGGTTATTGGGACATGGCGCTCATGTTGAACAATGGATTCCTAAGGCGTCTTATGAGGATCGCACCTTTGATATCAGACAGCTTGTAGTAGCGGGTCAAGCATGTCACAGTATTGTTAGGGCCAGCAGAACTCCTATAACGAATCTTCATCTTGACAGTGATCGTATGAGCTTACAGGACATTGGCATGCCTGACCCGCTGCAAGCTGCCATACGCCAATGCGCCGAACAGACGTTATCGGTATTTCCGCGTTCTACCGTTGCAGGTATCGATATATTGTTGAGCAGCGGCTCCAATAGACCTTACGTTTTGGATGTTAATCCATTCGGAGATTTACTGTATCATAGTCATTATGAAGGGCATGAGCCTTATGAATGGGAAATGAAATGGGCCTCAAGCTGTACGACTATCTAAATGGAAGAGGATCACCACCATGTTTAACATGAATGAAATAGTAGGCAGTCACGATATTTTGATGATTACGCTGGATACGCTGCGATATGACGCTGCCGTACTGGAGGAGGCCAACTGTCCGAATTTGTGCGGAGAGGGCCACTGGGAAAAGCGGCACACGCCTGGCAGCTTCACATATGCCGCCCATCATGCTTTCTTTGGCGGATTTCTGCCCACTCCGGCTACGACAACAAAGTCTGAACATGTAAGATTGTTCCATTCTAAAAATACGGGACTAAAAACACACCCCTATACTTGGCAATTTGATTCAACAGATATCGTATCGGGATTACAGGCTGTAGGCTACCGTACAATTTGTATTGGCGGCGTCATTTTTTTTACTAAAAAAGTTCCACTTGCTAAAGTTCTTCCTAGCTACTTCCAAGAAAGCTATTGGCGGATGACATTTGGTGTGACGAATCAACGCTCGACAGAGCATCAGGTGAACCATGCCATCAAGCTGTTACAGCAATCGGATCAGGGAGAGCGTCTGTTTTTATTTATGAATGTCTCTGCGATTCATGGACCTAATCATTATTTTGTACCTGGAGCTAAAACAGACTCCATTGAGACACAGCGCGCTGCACTTCGATATGTTGACGGTGAACTTGGCCGATTGTTTCAGGCATTCCGTGAACGTGAACGGCCTGTATTTTGTATGGCGTTTTCTGATCATGGTACCGCCTTTGGCGAGGATGGCTATAACGGTCACAGACTAGCACATGAGGTCGTCTGGAACGTGCCTTATCGTGAATTTATGTTGTAAAGGGGAGGAGGAAACAGGATGAGCCATACGATTAACTCAACTTACACGGACATCATTCAGCATGCGGAGGCTCTGCACAAGTGGAAGGACAACCTCACATCAGAGCCTTACCGATCTTATCTATACGCCTATCCACACAAAACCTCCTATCGGGAATTGGAGAATAAGCTGCCGCTTTCTGAATTGTGGAGTCAAGAAGCAGCGGAAACGTTGTTCTTATATATGCATATCCCGTTTTGTGGAGCACGCTGCGGCTTTTGTAATTTGTTCACGCTGCCTGACAAGCGGGTTAACGTCCATACACAGTATGTCGATGCTTTGGAGAGACAAGCTGAACAATGGGCTGGAATCATGCCCAATAAGCCAATTGCCCGATTTGCGATTGGAGGTGGAACGCCAACTTTACTTGAGCCTGTCCAACTGGATCGATTGTTTCATATCGCTCAGCAAATAATGGGCATGGATCCAGCGCAGGCTTCCATCTCGGTTGAAACGTCTCCCGATACGATAACGACTGAACGGTTGGACATTTTAAAAAGCAGACAGGTGGATCGGGTTAGTATGGGCATTCAGAGCTTTGTGGAATTTGAAGCGGATGCGATCTACCGTCCTCAAAAGCCGCAGGAAGTTGAATCCGCCCTAAAGCAGCTCAAGTTGTATTCTTATCCAATTCTCAATTTGGATTTAATTTATGGCCTTCCAGGTCAAACGCTTGAGTCATGGTTATATTCACTAGATAAAGCGTTGTCCTATGAGCCAGAGGAATTATTTATTTATCCGCTTTATACTCGGGAGCACACAATTGTAAAACCGGAGCAAATAAGGCAAAGTGGCGAGGATCAAAGGCTAACGTTGTATCGAGCAGCGCGGGAGCGCTTGCTTATGCGTGGGTATACCCAGTATTCCATGCGCAGATTTGCGAAAGCCGATGCAATGTCAGCGAAATCATTGCTACCGTATGGCTGCCAGGAAGAGGGAATGATTGGACTCGGATGTGGTGCCCGATCCTACACCAAAACGGTTCATTATTCATCTCGATACAGCGTAGGACGAGCGGCTACCGCTAGTATTATTGCGGACTACGTGGCTTCATCTGATTACACCCATGCTGATTATGGCATTGTGTTAAGCGCAGATGATCAGCAGCGGCGATTTATCCTAAAAGCACTGCTGCATACAGAAGGCTTGGCGTTAAGCAGTTATGTAGAGCGATTCACCACGTCAGCATTCGCCGATTACCCCGAGTTGAATTTACTTGTACACACGGAGCTTGCTGTTATAGAAGAAGAAGTGCTGCGGCTGACAGAAGAAGGGCTTATGTACTCTGATTCGATAGGAGATTGGTTTATTTCGCCGGCTATACGTGAACGTATGGAAAGCTGTATATTGTTATGAAGGCAACCATTTATTTTAGAGGAAGCATAAGCTCTTGTAACTATGATTGCCCTTACTGTCCTTTTAGCAAAAACACGGACAGTCAACAAACATTCGCGTTGGACCGGCTCCAAGTACAAACATTTGTGGATTGGGTAACAAATCAAGCGGATAGCGGTCATCAGCTGTCTCTATTTTTTAATCCCTATGGGGAGGGGCTTATCCATCGTTGGTATCGGGAAGCTTTAGTGAACCTGTCGCACATGGAGCACGTAAATAAAGTGGCCATCCAGACCAACTTATCGGCTAAACTGGATTGGACGCGTGAGTTGAATCCACAAACAGCTGCATTTTGGGTAACCTATCATCCTGGTCAAACCGTAGAAAAGCGATTTTTACAGCAGTGCAACAAGCTTTACGTTCAAAAAATTCCCTTTAGTGTCGGTGTTGTTGGTGTCAAAAGTGCTTTTCATTCCATCACCTCCTTACGGAAATCACTGCCTGAGGATGTTTATATGTGGGTAAATGCCTACAAAGATAAGCCTGAATACTATTCCGCTGAGGACATCGCTTTTTTGACAGAGCTGGACCCTTATTTTACCTTAAATGCCCAAGATTACGACAGTATGGGTAAACCTTGCCAAGCGGGGGAGCATGTATTTTATGTCCAAGGGGACGGTCGGGTAAAGCGCTGCTATAAGGATCGGCAAGTGATCGGCAATCTGTATAAGGATGGGTTAACAGGCATCTCTAAAATACGCCCGTGTCGTATGAAGCACTGTGATTGTTATATCGGTTATATTCATATGGACGAGCAGGAACTTGATTCTGTTTATGGAAAGCATATTCTCGAACGGATCGCTATTTTATAGTAAAGGGGCATAAAGCATTGATCGGGACGGCAATTTGGCTGACAGGCCTTCCAAGTTCAGGCAAAACAACTACAGCGTTAGCTCTGGCAGCAGCTCTTCAGGAAAGAGGCGTTAGGGTCGAATGCTTAGACGGAGACGAACTTAGACATAAAGTAGGTCGCGAGCTTGGGTTCAGCAAAGAAGATCGAATGGAAAATATTCGTCGTGCCGTCTATATTAGCAAGCTGCTCAATCGGAATGGTGTGACGACAATTATCTCGATGATTGCACCTTATACGGAAATGCGGGACTATGCCCGAGCAGAACTGCAACCTTACGTAGAGGTGTATGTGCATTGCCCATTGGAGCAATGTGTGCAAAGAGATAGGAAAGGCTTATATGCAAAAGCCATAAAAGGCGAGATACCCGCGTTCACTGGTATTTCTGATGTCTATGAACAACCAGTGCATCCGGAAATTACGATACATACGCACATTAGCAGTGTGGAGTCTAACGTGAGTCACATTTTGGAGTATTTAAACAAGTGATACGCACAACTACATTCTATATGCAACAAAAAATAGGCCCCTGTATGTACAGGAGGTCTATTCTTTGTTGCAAGCAATAGCGACTGACCATTTACTGCACAAATGGTTAATTGCTAAAAATTAGGAACCAATCGAATAAGTTTATCTGGGGTACCGTCACCGTTTTTATCGCCGTTGTTACTGGTGGCAACGTAGAGTGATCCGTCTGGCGCTTCGACAATATCGCGAATACGTCCGTATTTATTTACAAACAAGTAAGTAAGATCACTGCTCTTGATTGTCGGTTGGCCATTCTGCTCGCCTATGAGCATACGGATGATCTGTTTGCCTTTTAAATTAGTTACGAGCAAATTTCCTGCCCACGGCCCTTTCGTTACAAAAGTCATACCTGAAGGTGCCCACGTTGTGCCACTCGCATAAATGAGTGGAGGCGTAATACCTGGCTGCTGCTGGTTTCCACCTTCGAATTTAGGCCAACCGTAATGGTGACCTGGTTGGATGTAGTTAATTTCATCTTTAGAAGATTCACCATGTTCCGACGAAAAAAGACGATTCGTTCCTGGCTGCCATGCTAGTCCTTGAGGATTACGATGTCCTCGACTATAAATAGGTGAGGAAGCAAACGGATTATCACTTGGAATGGTGCCATCCAAGTTAAGTCGGAATATTTTCCCTCCTAGGTATGTAAGTGTATCGTCCTTATTGCCATAGTTGCCATTAGCGAAATACAGCTTGTTATCGGGACCTATTTTCAACCTGCCACCATTATGATAGACTGCACCCGGCAGATTCGTAATAAGCACTTTATCTACTGTTGCGATGTTGTTATTCTCTTTAAGTCGAACGACCTGATTAGCAACTTTATTGTCTGATGTTTTGTAGGTGTGGTAGATATACATATAATGATTGGTGGAAAATTGCGGATCAAGCACGAGGCCCAGCAAGCCGCCTTCACTTTTAGGCATGTAGTAGAAAGGTGAGCCTAACGTAATAACTGGCGTAGCTTGCAACTTGCCGTTGACCAGAACACGAACTTTGCCACTGTTGCGTTCGGTGAAAAAAATGCGCCCATCGGGTGCAAAATCAACAGCCCAAGGTGTTTCCAGGTTGTTAGCAACAACCTGTGGTGTATAAGGATCGGCAGAGGTTGGACTCGTTTTGACAGACAACGACTTGCTTGCTGTAGATATATTTCCTGCTAAGTCCCTCGCTTTTACGGTGAAGGAATAAGAGGTATTAGCCGTAAGACCTGTTACATGAAAAGATGTCGCAGGCGTACTGCCAGCGATTGTACCATTCACATAAACGTCGTACGCATAAACGCTTACGTTATCTGTAGATGCCGTCCAGCTTAGCTGGACTGACGAAGATGTTTTGCTCGGGCTAACAAGTCCTGTTGGGGCAGTTGGAGCCTGAGTATCGGTCTGATTTGTCGTGTTAACAGTGAGCGGGCTGCTAAAATTGGAGATGTTCCCTGCGGCATCTTTAGCTTTGACTGTAAATTGATAGGTCGTATCTGGTGTTAATCCAGTAAAGGTGTAGGTCGTATCCTGAACATTCGCTTTCACCAGAACATTATTTTTGTAGAGGTCGTAGCCCTTTACACCAATATCATCCAGCGAGGCCGTCCATGAGAGCTTTACAGTTGTATCTGTTACTAAATTTGCTTGCAAGTTGGTTGGCTCAGTAGGCGGGAACACATCACCGGTTGCATTAACTTTCACCTTGTCAAAGGTAGCCGTGCTCAGGCTGGATGCATTATGGCTCGTGACAGCTACGCCTACATACAACGTAGCCTTCATTTTAAGCGTTAAGTTCCCTAAATCGCCCCAGTTTAATCCATTATTGGATACGTATCCTTTGATCACATCACCTTTGCGTTCAAGCTTTACCCAAGCCGGACTCGTCGAAGCAATTTTTACACTTTGAGAGGTTCCGCCTGTCTCAGTCCGGTATTGAAAGGTAAACCCATTGGAGGGTGTTACTAACAAATCAACATGCTTAGAATTGGCATTCAGCGACTCCCTTATCATAATTCCCGCTTTCGCAAAATCGTGCGAATGAGTCTGAGATGAAATAAGGGCAATGATAGCACCGTCTCCCGTCCAAGGTTGATACACATAATGAAACTGATCTGATTTGCCCCAGATGTCAGTGCCTGCTCCGCTTACAGTAAATTGATCAAGCTCCGCATCATAAGAAGCGCTACCTGCTAACGCCGGTGATCCGATATTTTGTTGCTTCCACGGATTGGGTACAGCTGCTGCCATAGCTTCAACTTCTACTTTTGCTTCAGCGAAGCCTAATGCAGGTAACAAAGCGAGCAACATACAAAAACAGAGACTCAAAGCCATCCTTTTGTTACGTATGATCATCACTACACCTCCTGATCGTTTTCTTATTATATCTATGGTCAAATACAGCAGCCATTCTTC
The DNA here is from genome assembly GCF_000425125.1 of Paenibacillus taiwanensis DSM 18679. Lineage (GTDB taxonomy): Bacteria > Bacillota > Bacilli > Paenibacillales > Paenibacillaceae > Paenibacillus_B > Paenibacillus_B taiwanensis. The sequence goes on along the minus strand of NZ_KE384308.1, from coordinate 34,068 downwards.
GAAGTTTGTAACTTAATGATTTCGTAAGAATCAAGTTAGAAAATTGAGAGATTTGAATCATAAACTAGAGAACGTAGCAGCACACAAATTGCCAACAAGAGAAAAGGTGGAATCAAATGAATCAGAAAATGTTGAACGTCGGGATGTCTATTATGATTGGAGCAGCGGTAATAACTGGAGGGTGCGGGGAGAAGATGCAAAATAAACAGGTGGAACCCATCCTAGTCACGCAGCCTGACAAATTAAGTGTCGTCGAATCTATTCAATCACAGGCAATAGAGTTAAAAACAATTGATCCTATGCAGCCATACGATGATGTTATGCCGCTGAAAGACATGATTGGGAATGCTACATATGTCGGATTAGGCGAAGCTTCACACGGCAGCTCTGAAATATTTACGATGAAGTTTCGTCTCGTTAAGTTTTTAGTTACTGAGATGGGTTATACGAATTTCGGAATCGAAGAGGATTGGGGAAATGGCTTAAAGCTGAATGAATATATTCATACAGGAAAAGGCGACCCAAGGCAATTTTTGAAGCTGCTATATCCAAACGATGAAATGGTTGCCATGGTTGAATGGATGAAGGACTATAACGCAGACCCTGCACACAAGCAAAAAATCCAATTTATTGGGCTCGATTTAAAATCGTTTGAGCCTGCTGTTTTTCAAAAAGTGATTGACTACGTGAAACTACATCATCCAGAAATACGTTCTGAAGTCGAGGAAAGCTATAGGGAGTTAACGGGCGCAGCTGTAAGTCTATCGGAATATATGAAGCTAACTCCGGAGAAAAAGAAAACATTCAACGCGAATGCAGCCAAAGTCGTAACATTGCTCGAAAATAAGACAGAACAGATGAACAATGGGAATACCGCAAAGGAGCTTGTCTGGGTGAAGGGAACAGCTAAGGTGATCGAGAATTTTACGGCCATGATGATTCCTAGTGATTATGCGCAGCTTGTAACGCTGCACGATCAATACTTAGCTGATCACGCACAATGGGCTCAGCAAACATTAGGCGGTAAAACGATGGTGTGGGGACATAATATCCACGTAGCAAAAGGCGTAATTGATACGGAAATGTACCCCAAAGTGGCAGGGCAGTTTTTGAAAGAACGCTTTGGCGATCAATATGTAGCGATAGGAACTACTACAACAAAGGGGAAATTTACCGCCTTCAGCGACGGCAAGCTGGCGACAGATACGATTCAGCAAAATGTGTCCAGTTCCAACTATAAGCTTGGCGAAGTTCCATATGAAATGTTTATGCTGGATGTGCGCAAGCTCACGAATCAAGCAAAGGAATGGGCACAAAAAAAGCAGCCGTTCTTTGACGGCATCGCTCAAATTATCCCTGATCGGACGCAGTATTATGATGCTGCTCTGTCAGAGCAATTCGATATCCTTTTACACATCCGTGAAACGAATCCATCTCAGTTTAGTCAAACAAAATGATGAACCTAATGATAGGCTATTTAGTAGTTAAGTTGTTTAAGCAAGTATTCTACCTAACCATGCTCAATTTGGAAATGATTATTTCAAGTATGTAATAAATCATAATTCGGAAGTAGCAGTACATTACAGACATTATGACCTATATGATCAACCAGAGCCAGTTAGACAAGCGGAGTATTGACTTCCAATTAGGAGACAAAGAAAACACCTTACGTTGAATAACGGGTATTATATACCTTCAAATCAACGTGAGGTGTTGTTTTCACTATGCCTTTGATTTAATGTTTTCTTCCTGAGGACCATTGAATTTACATACTGTGGTACTTGCATCAGTGGTCATTTGCATTTGTTTGATCAACTAGTAATCATAACGGCGTCCGTTCATATAAAAATTGTCTTCGCGACCAACACGGAAGGAAATCTCCAGATCGGCTATACCGAGAGACCGGACATGCTTATCGATCGCCTCGGCCATCTTGTCGCGCACTTCGTCTCCCCGCTCAAACCACCAAACGTCGATGAAAGGGTACGAATCGGTATATTTCCCGTCAAATATAGCGGTGACGTGCAGGCACTCTAAGGTGAAATTATCTGTTCCGCATTGGCAAATTTCGGCCATTTCCTTTACAAGCGGGATGCTAATTGCACGTATGCCCTCGGCTGGAATTCCTCTAAAAATTAATTGTGGCATCTAATATCCTCCTATCGGTTTATCATTTTACTATTGTATAGGTACAACTCTGCCTATAGCAATCGGAGAATAAGTTATGAGTTAAGATGGTTTTTAACTCATTGTGAAGCAGCAGGATGATGGCATTAAACATCCAATTGTATACGACATCGATCAAAATATGATTTTGGGAGCTCTAAGGTCATTCAGACCCGTTGTAATTTATGGTAGAATGCTAGGTATGGATTACCATTTCTATTTCGATTAGTGGAGGGGCTTACTTATGGACCAACAATTGCAACAAGAGGGATACTTCGGTGAGTTTGGGGGCAGCTTCGTCCCGCCGGAATTGCAGGAAGTGTTGAGTTATTTGAGTGAGCAATTTTACAAATTTAGTGAAGACCCGGACTTTAAGGAAGAGCTTCGCTACTACCTGCGCGAATATGTTGGCCGTGAGAATCCGCTGACGTATGCGGAGCGGCTGACCCAGGCTTGGGGCGGGCCAAAGATTTACTTAAAGCGTGAGGATCTGAATCATACTGGAGCACATAAGATTAACAATGCTATTGGCCAAATTTTGCTCGCTAAGCGGATGGGTGCCAAACGGATAATCGCGGAGACAGGTGCCGGACAGCACGGTGTTGCTACAGCAACGGCCTGCGCCATGTTTAATATGGAGTGCATCATTTACATGGGAGCGGAAGATACGCGCCGACAGGCACTAAACGTGTTTCGAATGGAACTGTTAGGAGCAACTGTTGTACCCGTTCATAAAGGCCAAGGGCGACTGAAAGATGCGGTAGATGAAGCACTGGACGATCTAGTTCGAAACTATCAAAATACGTTTTATTTGCTAGGCTCCGCAGTTGGACCGCACCCGTTTCCGACGATGGTCAAGCACTTTCAGGCGATTATCAGCGAGGAATCGAAGCTGCAAATTATGGAGAAAGAAGGCCGTCTGCCTGATGCGGTAGTGGCTTGTACAGGCGGCGGAAGCAATGCGATTGGTGCGTTTGCCCACTACATTGACGAGCCGACCGTCCGCTTAATTGGTGTTGAACCCGATCAAGCGCCATCCTTAACCGAAGGTGTCCCGAGCATCATTCATGGCTTCAAATGTTTAGTGCTGCTGGACGAGGAGGGCCAACCTAAGAAGACCTATTCAATCGCCGCAGGCCTTGACTATCCAGGCATTGGGCCGGAACATAGTCACCTGAAGGTGACGGGCCGTGCCGAATATGCAACCGTCACCAATGAGGAAGTGCTGGCCGCTTTCCAGGAGCTGTCCCGCACAGAGGGTATTATCCCTGCCCTAGAGAGCGCGCATGCGGTTGCCCATGCGAAGAAGGTGGCGTCAATGATGGATCAGGATCAAATTATGATCATCAATTTGTCCGGCCGCGGGGATAAAGATGTTGAGCAAGTGTATCAAATGCTCAAATAAAACAGGTGTGCAAGTCAGAAGGCGTCCACGGGGCGTCTTTTGATTTCGCTCTATACATTATACGGTGACCATACAACATCAAGGTTAGGAGAAAGGATGACGGAAATGCCAAATGACAACCAAATGCAGCCTGCTGAATATGAATTTAAAGATGGTTGTTATCCCATTAACCTGACAGGCCCACGCAGCCACACGCTCGTCCGAAAGCTAGGTGTAGGCAGCCTATCTATCGGACCGTCGCAACTGGGAAAAAAGGTGGACCTTCATGTCGTACCAGAAGCGCCTATCGATTGGACCGTATTTAATGCTTTTGCTACGCCGGCGGGCTCACCTTGGCCACGATTTCTGTACTATTCAGGCAATGACACAGGCTTCTTGGATTGGGCGCAGAAACGTCCTATTGAAGAGATGACATGGGCTCCTGTTCTGTCTGGCGATACGATGGTGGACGCCAGCCAGTCCATTATATATGGCTTGCATATCCAACTGGATCAGGATGGAGGACGCCTGATCTTGAAGCTCCCTAAGGGACATTTCCGCCTGAACGTGTCCGGCGAGCTATTACGCTTATCAGCCACTGGAAATATGCCGTCTGCACTGACATTAGCGCCGCGCACCAGCCGACGCAAGGATGATCCTCCTTTCATACTGCCTGACGTCGGTGAACTGCACCAAGTGACAAACCTGACGCTGCATAACACACCGTTGGGACAGCCTATCTCGCTGGACTGTCTGGACCGGTTCCCCAATCTTGATTCCTTAAGTTTGTGGGGGAACTTCTGTAACATGGACTCGTTGGCTCGTCATGCCCGGCTAACGAATCTGGAGCTGCGCTTCATGTCTGATTTGGAGGACTTGCCCTCCTTGGATACATGGCCGTTGCTTGATAGATTTATCGCCTACAATGTAGAAGAAACCACGGGCAAGCGCCTAAGGCAGCAAATGAAAGCACGAGCTAAAACTCGCCCGTGGACCGATCATGCTTCAGTAAGCCAATTGCGAAAGCCTGAGTGGTGGACGACCGAATTTGGTCGCCCGTTCTCGTCTTGGCCTAAACGTCTTGCCAAACTGGCTAACGAAGCCTACAACGTTGCACAGGCATCCTTGGCCCAAGCCCGCAGCCTTGCCGATGCCGAGGCAGCCATTATCGCTTTCACCGTACGCTTTAATACCCTGAAGGGCATTGAAACCACAGAAAGAGAAGACCTTGGTGAAGCAGTATGGCAACTCAGCCAGTCTGATCACTTGATTGGCCAGCCTATACCGGAGGAGATGGCTCAACGTTGGTTTGATGCAGCTCGCGAATACTGATTACAAACCGTCTATGAGCAGGTAATAGAGGCAGTAAATTACAACCATTCGACCGTTACTAAAATCCCCGCTGCTTACGCTGCCGGGGATTTTTGGAAATTAATTAAAGCTTACGGCCCGTCCGGTTGCCCCACAAATTGCCCCGTTAATACTTGAGTACATTCCACCCCATATTATGGGATATATTCAGTGCCGATTCGATAGTGATCTTCAAAGCCAATGTGGACCGTGTAGCGAAGCATTTCTTTTTATTATTAATAGAAGAATAATGATGGGATTAAAGCAATAGAGATAAATGGTGTCATTAATTATATGACATTTAATGGTATATAATGATGTCATATTAATCAGAACTTTATTTCATATGTACAAAGATGAATATGCCAGCATTTATATGCTAGCTATGCATAAATTTATTTATTTTAGGAGGATTTGATGAATAAACTTAAAAAGTCACTTCAGATTTTATCCCTATTGGTGGTAACAGCCGTTGTAGTCGTAGTCCCTGTCTCACCAATAGGGGCACTAGCCCAAACCTCAGAGGCAGGCATTACACAGCAAAGTACTCTTGTTGTACAGCGAAATTTTGAAGTAAATGCCCTTGGAGATATATGGGCGGAAGGCGCGCGAGAGCGTAGAGCGGCGGGGTATGCAGACGGTCGGAAAATATTTCAGCCAACAGGTCTATATGCAAAAGCCAATGAACAAATTGTGATTGAAGTCTCAGGTGACAAACCAATTACAGCGATTATTGGGACACATCGTCATGATAGAGAGTGGGCGATCAGGTATCCATTACAAGCAGGTATAAACACAATTTCCTCACCAAATGGCGGTTTGTTGTCATTTGATAACAGCAATAATGAAGGTAGTATTAATGTAAATGTAGTAAGTGGGGGTAGTCCTGTTCCATACTTTGTATTAGACAAAAATACAAAAGAGGATTGGCAGGCAATGATGAGTGCTTATCCTAATGCCCCTTCTGTTGTCCTTCAATCAGAAAAAGCCCTATTAGTCTTCACATATGCTTCTGCTAAAGACCATATCTTGAATCAAGACCCAGCTCCTGTTTTGCAGACTTATGATAAGTTTATTGCAGCACAGGATAAAATTTCTGGATTATCAAATTCTGATTCTGATCCTAGACATCGGTTAGATAAGCATTTGATTGGCTTTATAGAATCACCAACAGATACAGGATCGTATTATGCAATGGCAACTTATGATGGGGCGATTATGCCTACAAGGAATGGAGCAAATGCGGATGCTTTAGACCTTACAAGAATGGGTTGGGGGCAGTATCATGAGGCAGGTCATTTGAGACAACAAGGGCCTTGGACTTGGGGTGAGATGACTGAAGTGACAGTAAATCTATATTCTCTAGCTGCTAAGAAGGTTCTTAAACCTACTGAGCCTGCAAGGTCCCAAGGCGAGTACTTAGCTGCTTTCACGTTTGTAGATCAGCCAACCAAAAATTTTACAGACTCTAATTCAAAATTAGAAATGTTGTGGCAGCTTCATCTTGCTTTTGGGGATACCTTCTACCCAGAATTACACCGATTATATCGTGAGATTGCAAAAACGGATCTGCCAACTACAGATGATCAGAAAAAACAGGCATTTATTCTAAACACTTCAAAAGTAGCTCACTATGACTTGACGCCTTTCTTTGACAAATGGGGTTTACCTGCAACAAACGAAACAAAAAACAAGATGAATGCATTGAGTTTACCTGTTCTAACTGCTCCAATTTGGTTTGGATCAGAGTATAACATCATTAAACCGACTGATGGAATGGATAAGGTAAAAGGAATTGGGGGCATCATTGCCGCTACAACAAATAGCCAAGAGACTTCAAGTAGTAATAACGCCGCAGCATATGCATTTGATGAAGATACAAATAGTATCTGGCACAGTCAATGGAATAAACCAAATCAGTATCCTTACCACATTACAGCAAAGTATGTAAATCCCTCAACTTTCACCAAACTAACCTATCTACCACGACAAACTGAAGAAAATGGCATTATTACAAAATATAGAATCCTAACGAGTCTTGATGGAGTATCCTTCAATGAGGCTGCAACAGGCACTTGGGCAAAGGACAAAACAGAAAAGACAGCCACTTTCACACCTACTCTTGCTAAATATGTTCGACTTGAAGTACCTCAAGGTGGTGGCACAAATGGTTTTGCATCTGCAAGTGAGATTAAAATCTTTGAAACTCCACAACCTGTTACAACGTATCTGAGCGATATTAACTGGTTTTCTGCCACAGCAGGTTGGGGAACAGTCCAAAAAGATCGTAGTGTTGATGGAAATACACTCAAGTTAAATAACATCACCTATACAAAAGGTTTGGGCACACATGCTAACAGTGAAATCGTCTACAAACTGAATGGGCAGTACACATCCTTTGCCGCGCTAGTTGGGGTAGATAATGAGGTAGGTACTGTAGGTTCTGTGGAGTTTCAAGTTGTTGTAGACAATCAAGTTGTATTCACTAGTGGTAAAATGCATAATAATATAGCGCCAAAAGAGGTAAACATTAGTCTTACTGGAAAGAATGAGCTAAAACTTATTGTAACAGATGGTGGAGATGGTATTAATAGTGACCATGCCGATTGGGTAAATGCCCGTCTAATTAAATAGTATTGTTATGTAACTTTACTAGTAAGCGTCAAATAGCCCACACCTTGTTATCAAGAAGAGGGCTATTTGCTTTTCTTTATTTTCACTGAACAACTAATTCCGGAGCAAAAAGTATGCAATCTTACGGTCAACATGTGTCTGTAGACGGGAAACAGATGAATGTATCCATTCAGGGACAAGGCGAAGAAACCGTCGTGATTCTATCCGGTTTTGGAACAGCGGCACCCGCACTTGATTTTAAACCACTCATAGCAGAGTTATCTCCATATTACAAAGTCTCTATGTAAATCATTTTGATATGAATAAACAAGGGATTTTACGGGCGGAATAAAATAATTATATAACATTTCCTTTGCCTCTTATATAATGAAACTATCTTCAAAAATGAAGGGACTGAACTATGCGCAGATGTCAATATTTTCAACCTAACTATTAAAATATAATGGAGGTAAAAGTATTGATTACAGAGTTACACACAGAACGTTTACATTTGAGAAAAATGAAGATATCGGATTCGTCTAGTTTGTTTAAAATTTGGTCTGATCCAGACGTTACTAAATTTATGAATGTTAGTTGTTTTACTAATGAAAATCAAGCCAAGGAAATGATTAATCTCCTTGATGATCTTTCTCGAGATAGTAAGGCTATTCGTTTCTCTATCATCAAAAAAGAGTCCAATGAAATTATAGGTTCTTGTGGTTATAATGCCATAGATTTTGAAAATGGCAAAGCAGAAATTGGATACGACATTGCGAAATCATTTTGGGGAAGAGGATACGCTACAGAAGCTATCTTTTCTTTGTTAGAACATGGATTTTCATCTTTAAAGCTGAATCGAATCGAAGCAAAGGTTGATCCCAGAAACGCGAATTCTATGAATCTTTTACAAAAGCTCAACTTTACGTTTGAAGGAACACTCAGACAATATGAAAGAGTAGATGGAAAGTTTAACGACCTCAATATTTATTCAAAATTAATATCTGATTGATTTGATTTTTTGCCTATTTTGGATTGTTTGCAGTATCTGAAGTAAGGATTATCGAGGATAACAATAGAGAGGTAGGGGATATCAATTCCCTACCTCTCTATTATGTAATCAAAGATTTATTCTTTTAGCAAGGACCGAGCACAGTCCAAACATCGTTGGGACCACTTTTCAGATCCGGACGATCATTTTGCGTCCACCATTTGGCTTGATACTTCACTCCATTGTAAGTGACAATGTTGTCTTGAACATAAGTGGAGGAGGCGCTCCATGGTGCAGGGCAGGGATCAACTTGAACTTGAACCGTCACCGAGTTACTTGCCGTAGACAAATTACTAAACCCATCCCGAGCCTTTACAGTAAATGTATATGAACCATTTGGTAATCCACTAATCGTTGCGGAGTTGCTAGTCGATCTGGCTTTAGTAAAAGGATCGTTATTTACATAAATGTCATAGCCGATCAATCCAACATTGTCCGTAGAAGCTGTCCAATTCAAGTTAACTGTGCCAGAGGTAGTGTTAACAACTAGGTTGGTTGGTGCTAGTGGTGCTGTTGTATCGTTAGGTACAGCACCTGGTGTAGGTAAATTCGTTATAATCTGTTTCAAATTGGGGAGCATCCCAATTCTATCATTTGCTATATCGGCAGTCGGGGTATTAAACGGTAACCATCTCAGAATTCTACGAATTTCAGCTGGCGAATACGGCACGCCGAATTTGGCTTTAGCGATCCCTTGCAGTTGTACAATCGCACCTACAACGACAGGAGAAGCGGAAGATGTTCCGTTGAAATAGTCGGTATAACCAGTTGTCGATGCAGTACTTGTTGCACTTAAGGTAGCAACGTTCTCACCAATACCGTAAGCGTCGATTCGATTGCCATGACTGCTGAATCCGAGTCTGTAGTGAGGTACAGTTGATGATCCTGCTCCTACAAGTATTGCTCCAGAATCTTTAAAATCGGGGAGATCTCGATTGAAGATGTATTTATTATCCCAATGCTTGTACTGATCAAGATCAGCACCACCGTTTGCTCCTGCTTCTACAACGACAATACCCAAGCTTGTTGCATATTGGATTGCATCAAACTCTGCCGGTTGTGTTTCGATAGGTAACCAAGGACCGCCATAACCGATCTGTATTTCGAGCAGAATAACATCACCTGGAGATAATACTTGTGTGGCCGCTAAAATGGCTTCTGCTGTACCACCTGAACGAACTAAAGAGGATACAATCGGCGTTGCTTTGTTCGCTAACCCGATATTGCCGATAGCATTGTCAACCGCGGAGACAACCCCAACTACAGCCGTACCGTGACTAGCATCTCCATCATTAGTGCCCCCTGGCAAAAGCTGTATGTTGTGGGCGACTAGATCTTCATGATTTAAAGCCCAATTCCACTCGACATCGGCCCACTTAATGCCTTTGCCATCGCCACCTTCAAATTGCCAAGCATATGGCGCGTTAATCCCTAGAGGAGCTGCTTGCGCATAATTTTGTAATGAGAAGCGTGGATCGTCGCCTGGAAGGACAGGTGTTGTGTTCGGAATAGGGGCATTGGCTAATTCTGGTTTTTTACTTAAGTATGCTTCCTCAACGAGCGAGACGCTTCGCAACTTTTGTAACAACTGCTCGATGTCAGCGCCAGCAGGAATTTTGGAATAATAATAGCGATCAAACACGGAAGCAAAATGGTTAGCAGCAATGCCTTTGTTAGCTGACGGTAACAATTGCTCCGAGATTAGCGGTTCAAACGATAATTGTGGCACAGCTGATAGCGGTGATAATTCTTGTTGCAATTGTAGTTTTCCTTCTTTACTTGGAAGGAAGGCTTGTTGTTTAATTTTGACAACGATTTTTTCTTCGAATGTTGGAGTTGAAGTGTTTGAGAATGATGTATTCGTTGGAAAGGAAAGTCCACTCTCTGAAGCGTGTGCTAGATTTGGCAAAGTACCTAAAGATAAAATTAAGGTCGAGGCTAAAGCGATGGACAACGCTTTTTTAAATCGGGAATATGTGTGTATAATCGTAATCTCTCCTTTGTAATCGTTCCGTATTTTAGTTCCGAGCACTATCGTTTCAAAGTCAAAAGCAATTAAAAAGCTGAACGCTAGTAATAAAGAGTAAACGAGTGTGATAGAATACGTCGGATTAAATGCGAATACAATTATTTCCTTTCTCCTTTCCATTCTCTGAAATTTTGTTGTTGCTAACTGAATAAATAGACTAACAAATGTCATTATAAGTCAAGGCAAATATTGGATCAATTCTGAGGTAAGCGTAAACAACGACGTTAATATACAAATATCACGTTAAAACTTCTATTTTCTTTATTTCACATAGGTTCAGTAGGAAATGAAGTCGAATACTTCCCTTTTAGTTATTTTGAGAGGTGATTTTTTTATGGGTATCTTTGTTATTCTGATGTTTGTCTGGTGAGAAATTGTACTTAAACTATCGGTGCAGGTTTGTGGAAGAAGGATTTTATAATGTATTAGCGAATAATAAGTCACAACAAGCAATATATGGATATAAGTGAGGTCTATATGAGTATATACAAAACACAAGCTGGAAGAGAAATGTCACTAAAGCTTTATGATGCTCAATTAAAGAAATTGGATTATTTATGTAAAGATGTTTACGTTCATACTCGTTTTGGAAGAACACATGTCATTGAAACTGGAAATCTATCGGGTGAACCATTGTTAGTATTTCATGGTGGGAATAGTACGACTGCCTATAATTTATTAATGTACAAATTCCTGCTTAAGCATTTTCACATCTATGCGGTTGATATTATTGGGCACCCTGGAAAAAGTGACGAGGTTAATCTCTCTCCTCGCAATTATGATTATGGAAATTGGGCAAGTGACGTTATAACAGCGCTTGGATTTGATAAAATAGCATGTATTGGGACTTCGTTTGGAGGCGGAGTTCTGGCAAAGCTGATGTGTACTGCACCGGAGAAAGTAAAAAAGTCCGTATTAATTGTGCCATCAGGTATTAACAATGCCTTTCCAATCAGTACTGTAAAAATGATGATACCACTGCTCAAATATAAACTAACAAAGAAAGAAAAATATATAAAAGAAACTGTTTTATTTATGGCTATTAAAGAAGAAATTATTGACAAAGATACTTTGGATATGGTGAAAGATAGTTTTGATCATGTGAAAACAAAAGTAGGCATGCCATCCAATGTAAGTGAACAATTAATGCAGCAGTGTAAAGCACCGACTCTTATTATGGCAGGAGAAAAAGATTGTTTATTTCCAGCAAAAAAAGTATTACAAAGAGCAAAAAGAATTATACCAAATCACACCACTCATTTGTTAGAAGGGTGCGGACACATGCATAGGATGACAGAGCGTGAAAAGAACATGATCGTTGATTTCTTTAATGTGTAGTAACATTCTTTTATTCTGATCTTTCCATTAAAGACTTTTATTTTAATGAAATTGGACAGCATAATAGTGCACTTTGTTGCCGATCCATAATGTTCACAAAAAAGTTTAGGTTTATCTATTGTAAAAAGCTATGTAGAGGATAAAATATAAGGGAGCATATAATTTAATTTACAGCGTGTGGAACAACAGTTTCATCCACGTTAAGAATATCATAGAGGACTACAAAGGCGTAGTCGTACTAAAGCAAAGAGGCTTAAGGTTATAGCATTCCTACTTGATAGGAAGCGATATAACCTTAGGCCTCTTTATGTTTATTTTTGTGGTATGGGAAACGAGGAAATGGCAAAAGAATTGTTAAGTGTAAGAGCAGATAGGGGAATATCAGCAACACAACTGCTGTAATGGTTGTTATGCTCAGTGCAAGTAAAATGGTTCCAACCAACTACACCTAAGAAATAGAGGAGGGTACTTATGAGTATCGATAAAAAAAGGATTGAAGAGATGGTTCGTAAAATCATTATGGAAACAATAGAGGCTGATGCTATTGAACAGAACGTTCATAAAGGTCCTGGAGGGATTACTTCTGTTAAAGTGCCAAATATGAAAGTAACAGAAGAGGATCGTCTCGATACAGGTAACCCTAATGATATCGTCTATTGTAAAGATCTTTTTTCTCTAAAGGAAAGTCCAAGACTTGGCTGCGGAATTATGGAGATGAAAGAAACAACCTTTGACTGGACACTTAACTATGATGAAATAGATTATGTAATTGAGGGACATCTGGATGTGATCATTGAGGGTACTAAGGTGTCAGCTGGTCCAGGAGAAGTGATTCTGATTCCAAAAGGAAGTAAGATTCAATTTTCGGTGCCAGAATATGCGCGATTTATCTATGTAACATACCCAGCTAACTGGGCAGAACAAGCCTAACATTCTAATTTCTACTTGCTGAGGATAAGCGATTATATCGGATGGTGCGTATGAAGGAGATAGCTAGGTATTAGCAAACCGATTATAGTTGGGCCGCTCGCTCTTAGTGGCTCAACTATAATTTTTTGTATTAGCACAAACCGATTATGGATGCACATGCACGGTGCTAATATTACTAGGCTGATTACCGACTGCAATGGTGTTTTCTAAAGGTGTGAAATTATAATCGAGCACGGTTTGATGAAGAATAGCAGCTGATGAAGGTTTGTGAACGATTTTTACTTTATATTTAACGGTTAACGTGTCACCAACAGGCATGTTGCGTAAAAGCAGCTTGTCACTTGGATCGATCGCAATTGGAATGTTATTGATCGTTAAGCTATCTGAAATAAACGATGTCCCATCTGGAAAACCAGTTCGAAATTGAACGCATTCAGCAACAGTGGTTCCCGTATTTCTAATAATTGTTGTGTAGGTTACACTCTCACCAACTTGAACGTGCTCTTTATCGGCCGAATGAACCAGACTCATCTTCGGTTCCACAGCGTCAATTTGTAAGCCGATCGCCAGAAAGCGGATCAAATCGTTAGATTCAATTGGTGTATGAAAAATAGCCGCTGTTTGCGCAGGTAATAACGTTGCAGAAATATCAATCTCTTGATTGAGCATACTCTTGGAGAAAGGGGTGATTGGGTCTGTTACACGAACTAAAGGATAAATACTAGATAGCTGTTCCATATTTGGTCCGAAAAATAGTAATGGACTGGATGAAAACTCCGCTCTAATTTTGCCAAACAAAAATAATGTACCGTTATTAGGACCTATTGAGGATGTTAATAGCTGAGAGAAGATAAGGGGATTAGTTACAGAGGCACTCTCACCAACACTCAGAGAAACGTGACGGACAGGAAGAAATGGATCACCATAAATAATGACAAGACCCCATGCAGGATCTTGTTGTCCGGTTACAGGTTCAACTTTTTGTGCAAGTTTATCCACTACGAAAGTAGTGCTACCGGCGTAAGTAACCAAAGACGTAATGTCTATGGTGAACAAATCTATTGGAGAAAATTTGGTTTGTTCTAAATTTTTGTAGGGAATTACATGTGATTTTCCATATACTTTCAACTCAATGTCATCGTTAAAATGTGAATGTACATCTGCCACTAACATTAATTGGGCATGACGGATATAACTAGATCGATCTAATGAAATTTCGCTTGCTTTGCCAAACAAATTTCCTATGACTTTTAGCGCTAGTCGATCTGTTTTCTTGAATAACATTTTTCACGCCACCCCATTTCTTGTGATGTTGTTTGAAGGGAAGTGCACATACAAAAGTTGGCAGTTGTAGTGCTTTTTAGTTTCATTTTTATGTGGGAATGAAACTAAGTATTCCTTAACAACAAGAAAGTCTAAGTTGTCATAAACACTGATCGATTCATGGACTAGACTATTTTATTACTCCTCTATCCACACCACGATTCAACTCTTTTTAAAGTATATTTAACGAATCCATAACTCGTTTGGACTTATGGACCGCTTCAACTCGATACCCGTATTTCTCCAAATCGGATTGAAGCAGCTGGGTATACTTTTCCTGTATTTAAACTGCCTGAACCGACAGGTGAATTTAAGGTAGGAACGCAAACTTTTCATTTCGCGGATCCAAATAGGGAAGAGATGTTCGACAAAGCGAAGAATGGGAAGAGAGAATTAATGGTTCAGGTATGGTATCCGGCTCAAGCTAGCACCGGCAAGTACGCTCCCTTTATTCCCGACCCCCAAATATTAAGTTATATGGCCGCTAATTATGGCCTTCCTGGGTTTACTTTTCAACATCTGAAGTACGTATCCAGCCATGCTTATTCGGGGGCCCAAATTTCTTCGGTACAAACTTCATACCCACTGATCCTAGCGAGTCACGGCTTCGGTTCCTCCAGATTCCTTCACACGTTGCAAGCCGAAAGTCTCGCGAGTCACGGATATATTGTGGCAGCAATCGACCACACCTACAATACATTTGCAACCGCGTTTCCTGACGGTAGGATTACGACTAGCACAACCAACGACTTATTCTCGCCCAACCATGATTACCGGACGGAAAGCAGTAATCGCGATAAGTTGGGAGAAGTTTTATCCGGCGATGTGGCGTTTGCGCTGGACCAATTCGAGCTCATCCAATCAGGGCAGATTCCAAGTCATCTAAAAGGAAAGATTGATCTCGGTCGTGTCGGGGTGTTCGGTCATTCCATCGGCGGAGCGACAGCCTATGACGCTTCTTACGATCCGCGAATCGCGGTTGGAATAGACTTTGATGGAGGGCTATATAGACTTCGGGACAGAGAGGGTCTGCGCAAGCCGTTTTTGTTCATCAACTCGGAAAGCGGATTCGAAAAATTAAAAATGATTATGGATAACCGGGTCTACACGGATGCAGACCTTAACCGTATGGGCTCAACAAGAGAGTGGATAGATCAAGTAACGGAAAATAAAAAGTTAGAACTTAAAAGGATACGCGAAACGGTCGACGCAGGGGGACAAATGCTCTATATTGAAAATACAGAACATTTGAATTTTGCCGACATACAGTACGTTTCTCCTGTTTTCAGAATGCTGGGCATTACAGGAAAGATCGCGCCTGAAAGAGTGAACTACATTATCAATGCCTATATGCTGGATTTCTTCGATTTGTATTTGAAAAATGAAGGCGGAGTCTTAATGAAAGGACCATCTCTCAGCTTTCCGGAGATGAAGTTCGTCACCTCGTTACAATAAACACACAAAAAGCTACCCTTATTAGGGTATTTTGAAGTAACATTGGGCAGTAGAGAACAAGCTAGATGCGGCCCTTCCTTCACATTAATATTACTGAACAGGAAAGTGTAGTGGAAACGTAAATAAATTGGCAAGAAAATATAAGGAGCAAATATATGAAATGCCCTCACTGTAGCAACGAATTAAGTGAAATTCCTTTATGTTATGGAAGTGAAGCGCCCTATTATTTTTACACTGTGCCTGAAGAGAAACGAACAGAATTAATTAGAGATTTTTGTGTAATTGACGAACAGCATTTCTTTATTAGAGGGCATATTGAAATCCCCATAATCGATAGTCCAGAGAAATTTATTTGGAGTGTGTGGGTTTCCATTAGTGGGGAAAACTTTTTGAAATCTAATGAACTATTGCACGTACAAGGCAGGGAAACTGAAAATCCTTATTTTGGTTGGTTATCGACTGAGCTTTCCGTATATCCAATAACGACATTATCGTTAAAGACAATGGTACATACGCAGGAGGTTGGTGCGGTTCCGATAATCGAGTTAGAACAAACAAACCATCCACTTGCAGTCGAACAAAGAGAAGGAATTACAATGGATAGAGTAAAAGAAATTGCTCATTTCATAAATCATCGTCAGTAAGTAAACATTGTGGAAATATATAGTGGGGCTGATTTAAAACTGCAACAATATAAAATAAAATTACAATGTAAAAAATATAGCTTGGCTGTGCTAAGAAAATATTGAAACAAGGGAGCGAGATTTTTACGCAGCGAGGGATACGATACGAATTATTAACAGTCTGTTCCTCCGCTAGTGTAAACCGTGATTACAGTGTTATTTGGTCGAAAAGACTTTTGTAGTCTCGACTTTCATTGATTTGAGTCGCCAGTGCGGCTCTTTTTTTGTACTTTCAAGTTTGTTGAAACTGAGGAATCTAATAACCATGAATCTCCTTTATTCTTACATAAAAATGGGATATGTTATAATAAAAAAGAGCTATGGATAGCAAAAATAGAAAAGTTAAATCCAAGCCGCTATGAACCGATGAAAGGATAGTTAGAAATATAGAAAAAAGAGAGGGCAACAAAATTGAAAAGAAGGATAAGCAATCGGCTTACTGTTAGAAATTCGAAAGACAGCATTGAGAAAAACATTAACATTTCTAATGGAGGTCGCCAATGAAACGATTGATTTCAGTGTTGCTATCCATTACGTTAATCCTGTCGGCTCATACAGGTACGGTGCAAGCCAAAGTGAATATTGAAAGTACCGTTAGCGAACAGCATTATACACGTATCGGCGAGGATTACGAAATACTTGATGGCAATATGCTCATATCAAAAAAAGACGGAACTGTATGGTATTGGGACACACTTGCTTATACCGCCCATGATTCCGATCCATTCTACCAAGCCAGACTCAAGCAAATTCCAGGCTTACTCGATGTGAAGCAATTCTCGTTTGAGGGCAAGTACGGGGAAAGTAGATTAATGACGAATTATGCTGCGTTAAAAAAAGACGGAACCGTATGGTTTTGGGATTCTAGGAACAACAACTATCCTGTAGATTCCAAGATCTCTCCAAAGCCTATTAAAGATTTAAATCACGTAACTTCACTTGTCGCTGATTATACTGGCAACTCTAAAAATTATAAGACTTTGTTTGTATTAAAATCAGATGGTACAGTTTGGTGCTGGATAGCTGTAAAGGGCAAAGCTTCGTCAACGACTTATTATAAGATTCTGGACAATGTCGCATCTATAAAATCTGTGAACGGTCACATCTACGCAGTTAAAAAAGATGGTACGGTCTGGAAGTGGAGAACCTACATGTACTGGCCGAATAATAACCAAGCTTATAACAAAGGTCCAGAGCAAATCAAAGGGCTTGACGGCATCGTCAACCTAGAGATGGGTGGTGCTACAAACTATGCTTATAAAAAAGATGGCACAGTCTGGTCCTGGAAAACTTATGACCCTATGAGTATTCCAATCCAATTACATAAAGCAACCGGCGTACAGGGAATTGTTCAATTTAACTCACGACTGAAAGATTCGAATATCGATTCTACTTATGCTTTGCGAGCAGACGATAAGCTTTGGTCAATAGACAGCGAGAAAATGTTCCCCGAGCTTTCCAATATCGCTTCCGTACACCACAAGGACAAGGGCAGCTATATGGAAAACTATTTATTAAAAAAGGATCAGACCTTGTGGGCATGGAACGATAAGGTTTCTGACTATCCGAAGCTTGTTGTGTTCACGAAAGGTAACTCAACTGGAAATCATTCTGGGTCTAAAGAAAAATCATCAGATGATCGTGCTGAGATCAAAACTCAACCTGAGTTGACACAGTTGACTTCTCCAGAAATCAGCCTTAATCCGTTTGTCACGATGCTGAAACCTGGCGGACAACAGTTCATCTCTGCGAACAATGTGCTACCCGGAACTAAAATAACGTATACCATTGACGATCCAAGCATAGGAACGATAACGAATGTCAATGGCATACCCGTCATAACAGCGAATAAATTCGGACAAACCATCGTACGGGCGACGACAACTAGAGCCGGTTTTCCAGATGCGACGACTTACATATTATTGTATGTTGTGGACGGCAGCATAGTATCAGATACGTATTTCAGTGCTGTCCAGTCTATTCCTGACGCTGACAAGCAGAACTCGGTTATCGTAGAAGGACTGATGCAAGCAGGGGAGCTGGTGATCACAGCCGCAAGCAGTGAAAAGCCAACTCCAGTTGACGGTCAGCTCGACATAAGCCCTCAATTGATTGATAGGCTAGCAAGAAATGCGTTAAAGGCCAAGTCAGTGGTTCAGCAGGCGTTGTCAGAACATAGGATTGTTACTCCGAGAGAGCTGATCGTAAACGCGGAAATACTATCTTTAGCTGCACAAAATGAATATATGTTCAAACTCAATAAGAATGGATTGGTTGGCCAGAAGAATATTGACTATGTTACCTTGTATGCAGGGGATGCGAAACTCGTAGTCAATGTTGCAACCGCAGAACGCCTGTTCCAATCGCAATCGGTTATCTTCATTCATCTGGTGAAAGAGAATAGCGGCGGATATCACATACAATTTATGGATGAGCAAGGGCAGGAGCTTTCAGGTATAGCAAGCAACATTCAGCTCATTTTGCCTGCGAATTATGCAGAAGCAGCACATAGCAGCATGTTCTATGTGAATGGGAAAACAAAGGAGCCAGTCGGCGGGAAGTATAATCCGTCCCAAAACGGCATGGTAGCAGAAATCAACCGTTCCGGAATGTATCTCGTGGGCGATAATTCGAAATCATTCCCTGATATGGATGATCGAGATCCAGAGTTAAAGCAAGCGGTACAATTTCTAGGCTCCAAAGGAATCGTAACTGGAACAGACAAAGGCAATTTCGAGCCCGATTCCCTGCTCACCCGTGCAGAGTTCACGGCCATGTTGGTCAGAACATTTAACGTTATGGATAAAACGGCGAAGGAGAGCTTTTCGGACGTACAACCGCCGCAATGGCATCATCCATTTATCGCTTCATCCGAAAAAAACCATATCGTCGAAGGTTATCCTGACGGTACATTTAAGCCGGATCGTACGATAGCCCGACAAGAAATGACCGCCATCGGGGCAAGATTCCTGCATGAGAGGAAGCATTATTATTACCCATCGAATCCAGAGGAGTATTTAAATCAATTTACAGATAAAGAAACAGTATCAAACTGGGCCAAGCCAACAATGTCCTTGGCGGTGAAGCAGCGCCTGATCGATGTCCCCGCCAATAAACAGATTAAAGCTAAAGAGGCTGTTACACGTGGGGAAGCCGCACGAATGCTATATCGTCTTTATTTACAGCTATAACCCATTCGTGTTTAAGGAGTATGCAGCCAGAAGATGATTCCTATATTCATTAGGAATCATCTTCTTTAATGTCCATTGGTATCTATAAAGTCCATGCCTGCTGTTGCTTTGCGTAATCAATCCTAATGGACTAGTTTTGATAAAGGGTACGTTTTAATCATAAGGGAGGAGACTGGATGCACACCAAACTTGTATTTAAAAATAATACTAATATTCCGTTTCACAATAAGATCGACCAGATTAAAGCTTGTATCCAATCTATCCATAGGCATGTAACTTTTAAACTAGTAACTTTAACGTGTGATGATATGGGTTATAAGACTCCAAACTTCACGACCTCTGGAATATTCCGCTTGCATGGTTTGGTACAATTACATCATCAATTGAAGCCTTGGTGTGTTATTTTAAAAATCATTAAGCCGGACACAGCCGAGAAAGATGATTCCGATCATCACAACTACTGGCGACGTGAAGCTCTTGTATTCGAGTCAGGCGTATTAAGGAATCTTCCTGATTCTATTTGCGCGCCAGAGTGCTATTTGCTTGAAGAACAACAAGACGGGACAATTTGGATGTGGTTGGAACATGTAACAGGTGAATACGCATATTCAGTTGAACAATTTTCTTTTATTGCTCGACAGTTAGGTCGGTTTAATGGGGCTTATCTTAAAGGCATAACAGTGCTGCCCGATCATAAGTGGATATGCAGGAGCTGGCTCAAGTCATGGACGACTGCAAGCCGTATGTACGCGCCTAATATGGAGGCATATGTAAGCCGCTTATCATCGGAAAATAAGCAAAGAACATGGATCTGGTATCAAAAAATCCTCCAAAACATTGATTCTATTTTAGAGTCCCTTCAGCAGCTGCCGCGTGTACTAGCACATCAAGATTTGAGTCAAATGAATATGTTACTCGTTAAAAATGAGGCCAGTGAAAGTCAACTTGTGCTTATCGATTGGCAGTTCATGAGTATATCAGGTATTGGCGAAGATTTGGGAAAATTGTTTGGCGTAAACATGAGTCTTGGTATTATTCCGCCCGACCACTATATAAGGTTTCAAACTTCTATATATGATGCATACCTAGCGGGGCTGCGGGACATAGGATGGCAGGGCGACGCAGAATTAGTGAGATATGGCTTCTGTCTAAGCACCGCATTGAGAAGTGTTTGGGAGGTTCCACAGCTTTTTTCCATATTAGCTCAGTTAGAGGATGATCCCCAAAATACTGATCTTCAAGAAAAACTAAACCACCTTGATTGTATTGTTACTATACATAAAGAAATGGCTATGGAAGCGGATTCACTTCAGTATCAACATGCTCTAGCGTAAACTGACAGAGCATCGGTCGTTATGCATCGTATAAAGGAGCTAGAGACGCTGGAAGTTGGCCCTGATTCCCCTGTTTTTTATGTGATACAATAAATAAAAGAGTATAAATTGGAAATTAAGAACGGAGGGAAAGCTTGCTTAATTGGCATAGCGATATATGGGGGAAACTTACAGGGCCGTACAGTTCTGCTAATACCGTACCTGCTTTATTGCAGGAGCTAATGCATGAATATAGTCAGGAAATTTTTGATGAACTCTTTCAAGAGTACTTGTACCATCAAAATACAATATATACGACTACCTATGCAGCGATGCCGTTTTTGGCGCAAATAGCATGTTCTACATCTAATGCAGAAGTGCGCAAAGAACTGTTTATAAATTGCGGTATAATCGAGGCCAGCCGTGATGGGCACGACGAGGAACCCTTTCCAGAATCCTGGGCAGAACTGGTTGAAGAGGTAGGCAGCTCAGCCTGCACTGAATTGTATTTTGGATATTTAGAAGCCATTGAGAAATTCAAGACGCTTACTGAGGAAGTATTCACCTATACAGCCCGCCAATCCACCGATGAGACGGAGAAACGTTTTTTACTAGCTGCGGATGCCGCTTATCGAGGTTCGTACATACTTGCCAATATGTTGATGACTTTTATTAACGGTGATGAGTATGTGGCTGTGTGTCCGGCCTGCGAAAGTGATGTATTTATGTGGCCTCAGGAAGATGATTTTGCAGAAAACGGTATACTTTACGCCTATGAACAGGATCCCGCCTTTCACACTGATCAGCAATCCCATGTGATCGTCCCGGTGACGTCATTTGTAGATGAAGAAATACGAACACTAGCGGAGCGGGCGGAAGCGATCGGGGAACCCATATTGGTTAGCCATCTGTATTATTTAGCTGGTGAGACATTATGTCCGTCCTGTCGCGAAAAAATTTCCGTATGGCCGTCTTTACTTAGCACATTTTCAAAGTAGCGCACAAATTAATAAATGTTTATTACAGTCGAGTCAATGAATGACGCGTCCACACAATCTTTTAAGACGAAAATTTCATCGGTGATATACTCTAGCGGCAAAATGAACGTACAATCAAATAAATACAAAAAAGGAGAGACAATCATGATAAAGGATCGAGCAACTTGGAATAAACAGACAAGTGAATGTAAGGAACAGTTGTTGCGCGAGTTGCATGCACGTCTTCCTTTGGGCTTCACGTTTCTGAAAATGGAGCGCTTCGAGCGATTTGGCCTTGAGTTAGAAACGGGTATCTTTATGTATGAAGGCTGCGAGTTCGTCTATGTGCCTGGAGACCGTGTTACACTTGGCTGGCAAGAATGGGCAATCGGACCAGATGAAAAGACGAAAGGAGAGTTCGAACGCGGCTTGGATGATCTAAATCAAGAGACTGTAGCGTTGGTACAGGTGCTACGAGAGCAAATGTCTCCCGTGCGGGAGGCCCATATCGATCCGATGTTAATTGAACGCCAAACCCGCCCTGTCGCCTGGTACGAGGTGGAGCTAGCTGACTTGGATCCGGGAGACGACAGCGATGTGCTAGAGGCGATTGAACAACTGAGTACGTCGAACTACGACTCTTATGAGCAGCATCAGTCTTTTCGATTGGACAAAGAGGATGGGCTTATCCGCATCTGGTTGTTTGCTGACAGTCCCAGCCAGCAGGCGTGGGCTAGAGACAAACTGCCCGATGGCTTCGATGTGTTAACAGAAGAGGAATGGGAGTATGTGTACGGCGGAGGTTGTCGAACGTTATTTCCTTGGGGCGACAGCTTTGACTATCGTATGAAGGTTAGGCACTTCGGAGAGCTGGAGCAGAACGGGCAGGGAGAACTGCCAGTGAACGCTAGACCATTTGACCTGGAGAAAACTGGCGGCATGGGGCTACAATTCCTTGGAGATCCGTACAAACAGGAACTGACCGTGTCTTCTGGAGGAATCGTGCGCGGCAAAGGCGGGGACGGGGGTGTGCTTATCTGTGGCGGCATGGGAGTAACATGGGGTTATTTACCTGTCGCTACCTATTATCGTGACCCCTATGAGGAGGAGTTGGAGTGGGAGGACCGTGCCGAATACTTGTATTATCGTCGTGTTGTCCGTCTGTAATGAACCTTAGAGAATGAAAAAAATCTACTTGTTAATTGTCGGGTCCATTCAGGTACGGTTGAATGATACTAGCTCCACCGAGGCGTGAGGCTTTGGTAAGCTGAATGAGCTGATGTAAAAAAGATATCCCACACATCTGGGATTCGATGATCTTATCTAAATAAGACCTGATATTTTCAGCCACTTTCATGATCGCCTGCAGATCCGTAGGTTTGGCAGCGGAGATGGATTGCTTAAACAGAACAGTCTCTTCTGAATACACGGAGCTTTGCAGCATTTGAATCAACCTGATTTTTAGCAAATGAGATCCACTGTATTGACGATAACGGTTGTTAGGATTGCGATCCGCCCTTACATATCCTGCTTCGTCCCAGTAGCGGATCGCTGATTTGGAAGCCTGTGTAAGTTCGGATGCTTCGTTCATGGAGAATGTGCTCTCGGCATATGGGGATTTATTTTCGATGTTGTATATCCGAATATCCTGAATTAACCGCTCTAATTTCTGTTTTTCTTTGTATAAAGCGACTTCTTTTTCCCTGATGATCCACAATGCATCTTGCGGCTTGTCCTGTTGGAGACAACGGATCACCTCAGACGTCACTTCCATTCCGAATGCCGGAATCATAGCTCGGATACACGACAGATAAGCAGCGTGCTTGTTTGTATATATGCGGTAGCCATTTGCTGATCGTTCAGCAGGGGGGATTAGGCCTTTAGCCTCGTAATTCCTTATGGTACTGGTGCTAATCATGAATTTAGCTGCCATTTTGTTGGGGCGCATCGTGAAGTCATCATCTCCCTCATTACATTAGATCAAGATTAAACAACTATATAAGGTTTTCTATAAAACAGTTGATCTTCCTTCTCTTTTTTTGCCTAACCTTTCAATTTGCTTGCAAGTTGTACAATGAAATTGAAATAAAGAGAAGGAGGCGTTTGATTGTGGAAAATGGATTCCCGATTTTCCGGCAAGACATGTCGATCGAAGAAATAAGTGAGGTGGCCAACAAGTATGTTGCGTCTGAGTGGAGACCCTTGTACGAGTCCATGCATGAACAATTGACAGCTGCTTTTATTGAAATCGAAGACGCGGCTTATGGCCTTTACTTGGATCGCCTGTTGCCGGTCTTATTCGAGCAGCTGGAGGATGCCGATTTCAGCGTAATGGAGAAGACAGAAGAGAATGATTTCGTTATCGCCAAGTGTTTGATTTTCCGAAATTCCATTGAAAAATGGGGGACGGAAGACAACAGATCGAGAATATTTTGGAATGTCATTTATAACAAGCAGGGCGACCCGATCGGCACCCTACTTACGGAAATTCCCCATTCCCATCTGAAATTTGACATCCCTTCAGCACCAGTCATTTATTCGCTGAGGGAGAGTCTCAAGGAGGGGATCGTACAAGGAATCAGACGCATAAAGGAATCCGGTTAAGTTCAGTTGAAAAGAGTTGTATATCTACGAAGGATGGAACCGATAGGATTGTTGGTTCCATCCTGACAGAAACGATGAAAGGAAATTGTTTTAATTGGAAATGAGGGTGTGAATCCATGAATAGCAATATTATTTGGGGAATCGTATTATTAGCGCTCAGTCTGTTCCTTAAGCCATTATTGGCGATTGTCGGGCTGAATGAAAAGTTGTTCGGACTGCATTGGCAAGGTGAAACGTTGTTTTCAGTA
The DNA here is from genome assembly GCF_000425125.1 of Paenibacillus taiwanensis DSM 18679. GTDB lineage: Bacteria > Bacillota > Bacilli > Paenibacillales > Paenibacillaceae > Paenibacillus_B > Paenibacillus_B taiwanensis. The sequence continues at coordinate 9,416 of NZ_KE384308.1, read as the reverse complement.
AGTCCTTTTTTAGTTCGGATTGTGTTAGCAGTAGTTGGCGTTATCATGCTTATCATCGGCGGTATGCAAGTTAGAAAGCAGAAGTTAAATAGTTAAAGGGAGCTTCACTGGCTCCTTTTTACGATAAATGTCACTTTTCGGATGACAAGAAAATAAAGTCATGCAAAATACGAGGGCATGATCATTTTCACTGGAATATCACTCTCAATCTCAATGCAGGCACACCTTAAGTATTATGTCTTAAACAAAAAATCCGGAAAGGGAGTTTTATATATGAAACCGCAAGTAACCGTAATTACGTTGTTAACGAATGACATTCCCGAAATGACACGATTTTATCGGGATGTGCTCGGATTCCCAACCATTGTCGACTCTGAGGAGTACGTTGAGTTTGAAAATAGTGGTGTTCGCCTATCCATTTGCTCCAAACAATTAATGGCGTCCATTACAAATGGCCATCACTCTTATTCCGAAGCACACAGGGGACAAGCATTGGAACTATGCTTCCCGTATGATTCGCCTGAACAAGTCCAATTAGCCTATGAGAAAATCATTTCAAATGGCGGGACTGCAATTAAAGAGCCTACGCTCATGCCCTGGGGACATATAGCCGCTTTTTTTGCCGATCCAGAAGGAAACATCCACTCCATCTATACAGAAGCAAGCTAGAGACGGTGAATGACATAGTGAAATCTGTTTGATCGCAAATCGATTAATATCATTCGGAAGAGAGCGGTAAGCATGAAATTATATATCAATTGGAGATATACGATTACCATCTACAAAAATGTGATGAAAGGAGCGTGATAAATTAAAAAGAAAAAGGAGCAGAATGAAATGATACAAAACAGACAAGCAACCGTTAATGACTATGATATGATTATAAATCTTTGGGAAAGATCGGTAATGACCACTCATCATTTTTTGAGTTTCAAAGATAAAGAAGAAATCAAAAAAGAATTACCGATGTATTTTCCTCATCTTGAGGTACGTCTCTGGTATACCGAAGACTCAATCATTGGTTTTACCGCTATCAATGATAATCAATTGGAAGCACTGTTTCTTGATCCCGATAACATTGGAAAAGGGTATGGGAAACAAATTATGCAAACATGCATCAATAGTTTTGGAATCACATCCGTAGATGTGAATAAACAAAATGAGAATGCAACAAGATTTTACTTAAAAAGCGGTTTCGGAATAACCGGTGAAGATTTGACGGATGGAGCAGGCCGACCTTATCCCATCTTACATTTAAAATACATGAAACAGCAGGAGTAATCCATCTGTCTAGGCTGTCGAGAAATCGGCAGCCTTTTAAATAACTACTAAATATTTTTTGACATCACACAGAACTTTAATGTTTTTGCAATTCATAACGTTACATAACTAATTAGGTGCTTGAACAATTTTGTTATCGGAACATCGATGAAAGGAGCGTGGAACAAAAAATCAAACACGTAAAGTCGAGACTCGAACAAAATAGATTTACCAACGGGGCAGACAAAATATATGAGGTCAATCTGATGAGTTTGCTGTTTAATGAATACACTGTTTCACAAAACCCGTATTTTGTACATATATCTATAAAATGATATCAACCCTTATGTATCAAGGGTTCTTATATGATGTGTCACATCATCTCCTACAAAAAACTAGTTGTTGTAGCTTTAGAATAAAGATTGATTAAAAAATTCCCTTCACCATTTATTTATCACCAATACAAAAACTCCATTTTTGAGAAAAGATTGATCAAAATGAAGTTAATCTTTTAACTAAGTATGAGATTTTTATAAAATAGATTGATCAATTAAATGAGCCTTCTTTAGCTAATCTTTCACAAGCTTTTTCTTTGTTCAATTCCTATATCGCCGTTTTATTACTATCCCATTCCCAAAGCGTTACTGCCTCTTCAAAACATAACCAATTGTAGTTGAGGTGCTCTTTTGATTAAGATATATCTTTTGTAGGAACTTTAATACCAAAAGAAAATTCTTTTAATACATAAACGTCTTCTCCCCAAAGGAAGTTCCCAACTACATCTTCTACTGGTAGTGAAGACATAGAATCTAATTCAATATATGGATAATCTCTTTTAATACCAGCCTCTTCAAATGCTTCTCGTTCAACTGATTCAATAGGAGTCTCACCCTCCTCTCCACCACCAGCCAATCCCTTCCAATATCCATAATCACTTCTCTGAAAAATTGCATATTCTGGACTGTCAACACAAAATCAAACAACTTATTTAAGGGCTAACCTTCTGTAGTTTACTGGGCTCATGTAACCTAAGGTTCCATGAATACGATGTTTGTTATACCACTGTACGTAATCACGTAACTCTAACTTGAGATGGTGTAAATTCTTGAAATGCATCTGATGAATAAACTCAGTCTCCATGATTTTAAATGTAGCTTCGGCCACTGCGTTATCATAAGGGCAGCCCTTCATGCTTAGTGAGCGACCAATCTGGAATGTCGCTAGTGTCTCATCAATCAGTTTGTTCTTGAACTCACTGCCACGGTCGGTATGAAATAACTGGATTTGTCGGAGATCCCCTTCTACAGAGGCGAAGGCACGAGCGACTAGAGTTGCGTCCTTGTTAGGACCAGCGCTAGATCCAATAATCTCTCGATTAAACAGGTCGACAAATACACAGATGTAATGCCATCTGTTTCTAACTTTTACATACGTTAGATCGCTTACAACGACCCGTTTAGCCTCTGATTGCTGGAATTGACGGTTTACTCATTAGCTTGCTTGGATTCGTTACAAGCCGGTTTATGTGGTTTATACTGTGTCACTTTGTAAGTAGATACTAATCCTTGTTCCTTCATGATGCGAGCATTTCGACGCCTGGATTCCGTTAATCCTTGCTCGCTCAGTTTGGACTTTATCTTTCTTGTTCCGTACACACTACGATTCTTTTTAAAGATATTTATAATTGGCTAAGTCACATCGTCCTCGGCTTTTCGCTGCTTGGCTTCGTAATAAAATGTACTTTTCGATATTTTCAGGACGTCACACATTGCTGATACCGAGTATTTGTCACGATTTCGCTTGATGACACTTACTTTCGTCCCATGATCAGCGCTGCTTGCTTTAAAATGTCTACTTCCATTTTAAGACGTTCGTTCTCTTTTCGTAATTTAATAAGTTCATTATCTTCTGCAGAACGAGTATCTTTCTCTGAGAAAGATCCGGACTGTTGGTATTGCTTAATCCAACGATCTAATTCGGAAGCACTCAGTTCATACTCTTCTACAATAGCAGCTCTAGGTTTTCCATTCTCGAATAATTGAACCATCTGTTTTTTAAATCCGGAAGTAAATGTACGTCTTTGTCTTGGCATAGTAGATCCACTCCTTGTCATCTTGCTCTTATTCTACTAGCCCTTATTTTTTATGTCCAACTAAGTGTAGCCGATTCACATCGATCCTAGAGTCCTAAGCGTGAGGAGTGGTAGCACGAGCACTTGGACGATCAAACTCAATCTATTCTGAGAAAAATACTCACCTAGACCAATTCTATCCCCCCGAAATAACTGACCACATATATGATACATGATAACTTTCTAAGGCACGTCCATTGCACCTTGAATCATATGCCCTATTGGAAACGGTTCCGTGCACCCTAGTTCTAATCTATTATGGAAAGCAAGAGTTCAAAATTATAGATCATTCATTTAGCCCGAACTTTAAAATGCAAAAGACATAAGATATATAGTAACACCAAATAGAGTATCGAAAGGATGATTAAACTTGACACAAGCTAATATTCCTAATATTACGCCTAGCATTTCTATTTCTAGAGATGATGCCTTAAATCTCTTGTTGGCATCGATTGCTATCGAAGAGCTAGGACTGGGTCACGTTATTAATGCCGAAGCTGAAAAAATCCAATACGCCGTCGGTACGCTGCCAGGACTCACTATTCCAGCAACCATCAGCGATTTGCTCGCTGTTGATACAAGTGTAAAAAGTACCATGCAGGAATTAATTAAGAAAGAAATGCTTCTCCAATCTAAATTGGAGAACATCTTAGCTGCCCCCTCTTTAACAGGCCCAACAGGTGTTACTGGTGCTACCGGACCTGCTGGAGGACCAGTGGGTCCTACAGGAGCTACGGGAGCAACTGGTCCAAGTGGGGCTATAGGAGCTACGGGAGTAACTGGTCCAAGTGGGGCTATAGGAGCTACGGGAGCAACCGGTCCAAGTGGAGCTACAGGAGCTACGGGAGCAACCGGTCCAAGTGGGGCTACAGGAGCTACGGGAGCAACCGGTCCAAGTGGAGCTACAGGAGCTACGGGAGCAACCGGTCCAAGTGGAGCTACAGGAGCTACGGGAGCAACCGGTCCAAGTGGAGCTACAGGAGCTACGGGAGCAACCGGTCCAAGTGGAGCTACAGGAGCTACGGGAGCAACCGGTCCATTAATTACAGCTAATAATGCTAGCATAAGTAATATTGGTATGGTTGTAACTGTTGCTAGCGGAGCAAATGTCCCTTTAATTAGCAACGATGTTATTAATGGAACAGCGATTACGCATACTCCAGGTTCCACAGATATCATGTTAGCACCAAATCAGACTTATTATATTTCTTATCAAGCTGATGTTTCAGTGGGAACTGGAGCAGGACAGTTAGCTTTTGATTTGAATGGAATTTTAGTACCAGGATCGGGAAGTAGTTTCTCAGGAGCAGGTAGTTTACCTGCAAACGCTCAATTTTCAGTATCTGCAGGCGCAGTAATAAATACAGGAGCAGGACCGAATGTACTAACATTAAACAACCTTTCTACCGAAAGTAAAACTATAAATGGAGCAACTGTTCAGGTAGTAAAACTAGCATAACAGATTTTGATAGATTGGAGTGTAATATGAGTAGAATGATGAAAATAATAGGGGTACCACTCACATTTTAACGAAAATATACGCTTAGAATATAAAAAACGTTATTTTTTATATTCTAAGCGTTTTTTATAATCATTTATAAACGTTTATTAATAGATTGATCAATTAAATGAGCCTTCTTTAGCTAATCTTTCACAAACTTTTTCTTTGTTCAATTCCTATGACGCCGTTTTATTACTATCCCATTCCCAAAGCGTTACCGCCTCTTCAAAACATAACCAATTGTAGTTGAGGTGCTCTTTTGATTAAGATATATCTTTTGTATATACCATTATTCAACTATCGTGTACCGTTAGCTTAATAGACTTTCATCTTTTTCAGCCTGCAAGCATTAGAATCTAATTTTCTCGTTAGTTTGTTTGTTTGAAATATTGTGATAAAATGCCCTCTAAATCTTGTTTATAATCGTTTTTATTATAAGAAGAGTTATCAACTTTTATCTTGTTTATGTTTAAGCCTTTAAAAATTTCTTCTTCTAGTTCCCCTCTTGCTTTAAGAACCTGCAGCGTTCCTTCTAACCCTTTGTAATTTTGTTTTTTACCATACCCTTGGTTCGTATAATATTCAATAAATCCCTCAGACCATTCCTTAGGTCTTTCCTTTACAGCTTTTCTGAAAGAATGATCAAGATCGTTCTGATCTACGTAAATCAACAAGGGATTCAGTCGCTCCACAATTGTTGCCAGTTCATAAACGTAACCTATAACGTCTTCCTTCTTCGCATCATATTTAATCATCCCTATGGTTACAGGGTTTTGTATAAAACAACCATCAAAAACAAAGGTGTCTGTGCCATTCAAAGCTCGATCCGCAAACTTCTTCCATCGTTCTGTTATCAGTTTCCTGTTTTGATCTAGCGACAATTCATAAATATCATGTTTGAAAACTGTATGAAGCAATTCATCTGGAAAATCTGACCCGTATTCATTTTTTATTTTCCGATATTCTAGGAAGTAATCGTTACCTTGTTTAATCATGAGATTACTCAACAAATCTTTAAACTTTTCATGGGTACTCAATAATTCATCGCATTCATCTTTCTTAAAGAAAGCGACTCCATCATAATCAGCAGGATGTTCCAGATTTCCTTCTAAAAACAGCTGGGATGTAATGTTCATTTCCGTAAGAATTTCATGAACGAGTTGAGTAGTTGTTGTTTTCCCACATCCTGGAATTCCCTCAATCAAAACTAACTTCTTCGATCTCATAATAAAGCTCCTCCATTCGCTAGTAGGAGGATAAGCAGGTAAGAATCAATAGAGACGCGGTTTCCCACGAATAAAAGCGGATACCATCAGGTATCCGCAGCATGGGTTTATGATACACCTTTCCCTGCATATCCTGTAAGATTAAAGAAAAGCACGCCTAATAAAATAGTGTAGTCACTATTACAGGCATCCTTTCGAATTGTTAATCTTTACAGAATAATCCACATGATAAGGTTTATGCTCCTTTGTTTGCATCTCTAATGTTAAGATTAGCATTAGGTATAGATAAATACAATCAGTTTCTAAACAAATCTGCCCTTTAGTTGAACAGCGGCGGAATTCTAAATGGGATCCGCCGCCATGAACACTTAAAAGAACCGTCGATAAAGCTCTCTCCTACGTTCGCCGCGGAGCTGTGCGTAAATTTGAGTGGTCGATGCTTTCTCATGACCGAGCATGCCTTGGATGAAATCTAAGGGGGCACCGTTATCAAGGAGCTGGCATGCATAAGTATGCCGAAAGCGATGCGGGTATACGTTCGCTTCAATTTCTCCCCGGTCTGCAAGCCGTTTTAAGGCTCACCTAATCGTAGGTATGGCCATTCATTTTGTTGGATGCGTATCAGTAACAAACAAGGCTTTGCAGGAGTCCTCACGGCTGGCCAGGTACTTCTTAAACCATACTTTGCACTCTGTCGTAAAATAAACTTCTCTTTGCTTCGATCCCTTGCCACTAACAATTGCTGAACATTTCTCCCAGTTAAGATTATCGATGTTAATTTTTTTCCATCTCTCCAACACGGCAGCCGGTGCTGTACAGAAACTCCAGCAGCGCTCTTTCCCTGAGTGACTGACAAGAGATCTTTAAGTAGATGACGTCTTCCTCAATCAAAAATTTTGGAATGCACTTATCTAATTTAGGTTCTCTTAATTTTAGAGAAGGATTTGAAGTCAGATACGTCTCTTCATAAGCGTAACGGAAAAGAGAACGAACAAACCGAATGCGATAACCCAGGCTGCTTGGCTTCAAACGATCAGCTTGTTTTGCCAAGTACTCCTTCAGCATGGTTAACGTTACCTCTGTGATATCGAGATTACCAAGCTCTTGCATCAACATTTTGTGCTGAAGGGCGTATGCTTTTAATGTTCTCGTACTGAATCCTTGAATGCGCTTGTCAGCTTCATACAACCTCCACAGCTCATTTAATTTCATAACAAAACCTCCCTATAGAAGCTATTAAATCTAGTTTGCTTATAAGGAGAGGTTTTAATAATTAGCAGGGCGTGTTGAACTAGCGTTTCACATTAGCTTAACATTTTGCGCATTAGAACTGAACGCTGAAACCATTGAAGGTAATAATTCCAGTCCCGAACTTGATGAGATCATTATCTCTCATATATTCAACTGCATTTCTTACTTCTTCTAATATTACTGGTTTTAATCCTAATGTATTATGAGAACCGTATACCATTTTAACGTTAGGTATCCCAGTAATTCTTTCTAATGACTTTACTAGATCAGCAGGGTTTGTTGAAGGATAAAATGCATATACTGGCGTTTCATCATACAGCAAATCCCCTGTGAAGAGATAACCATTGGTTTCATCAAAAACGGAAATATGCCCAGGAGAATGACCTGGAGTATGATAGATAATTAATCTTCTGTTACCTAAGTCAAATACATCGCCGTCATTCAAATTTCCTGTCGGCTTTCCTTGAAATGGCCGGTATGTGTCAGGATTAAATGTTACTGGTGTAGGTATAGTTATATCTCGTCTTATGTCTTTCCTAATCTGTTCAATCGTCAATCCTTTAATTCCATTGATTAACCAGTCTTCATCTCCTTTATGAACAAAGATACGTGCAAATTCAGCGTGACTTCCGATATGGTCAGTATGCACATGGGTAGTAATAACCTCGATAGGCATAGTGGTCAACTGGTCTGTTATCCTCTTAATATTATCTATACCAAGCCCTGTATCAATTAAAATTGCTCTCTTACTTCCTAATAATAAAAATGAATGAACCTTCTCCCAATGTCCATATTCACTAATTGCGTACGTATTTTCATCAATAAATTGCACCGTAAACCAGTCATCTTTAATCATAGTATCCTCCCGCTTGCTGATAATTAAGTCTTTGTTATAACCTATATAATACCGTATTTATAGATTCGAACTATTCTGCCCGTTAGCGCAACATGGCTGCCGATCTATGCTAGCAGCCACGTTTTAGTTTTTATTTAGCTATCGTGTCTTGTTGGTTCAACTTTTTGTATCATTTCACTTTATAGTGGACATATTTGATTTGGGTAGCACATTCTTTTGCTTCTTGTAGTAAGTAGTGTATGGTGTCACCAATTACATTCCATTCTAGGTCGCACAAATAAAGATATCATGTTTTCTTAGAATTTAGTCATGTTTCTTAGTTAAAGGACAACTAGTCTTTAGTATCTAATGGAACTAAATGAAATATATGAAGGGGAAGAAAGCGCAGAAACATACTCCGTTGATCCTTCAAGAGTCTCCGCTTCCACGTTCCTTCATTCAACCTACCATGCCCAAATGATATTCATGAATTAATGGACAAACCCGGGGAATAATCCAAAAACAAACCGCCTGCATTATTCCTGAATTTGATCAATCTCGAGAATCTTGAAGTAATTGATCAGATTCTTACCGAATTCAGTTAGTTTTATTACCGGTTTTCCAACGCCCTCACCTTCTACAATTCCGCCTTCGAACTCTTTTTGAATCAGGCCAACTTGAGTAAGTTTTGTTTCAACATATTTTTCATGCCCACTTGCGATTTGCCCCACTACTTGTAACCATTGTTGATAGGCTTGTTATACCCTATTCTTTTTAAATAAAATAATAAGATATGATGTGACACATCATATCCTGAGAGCGTAAAATATCTTGTGTAAATAGATAAATAGCAAAAAGGAAGACCTTTTCTTGTAAAATTAAGTCACCACAACACAATTCACAGAAAAGAGGTCTTCCCTATGAATCATTTTACATCAGATTTAGTCCAAGCTCTAGTCGCCAAGCAAGATGTGACTGAAGTTTTTCGTTCTCATCTAGAAGCAGCCATGAATCGTTTATTAGAAACCGAATTGACTGCATTTCTTGACTATGAGAAGTATGACCGCATTGGAGTGAACTCAGGAAACTCGCGTAACGGTGGATATACGCGTACACTTCACACGGAGTATGGCGACTTACGACTCAACATTCCAAGAGATCGTAATGGCGAATTTAAGCAGCAGACTGTAGCTCCATATAGGCGTTCTAACG
>NZ_KE384307.1:734965-1046659 GCF_000425125.1 Paenibacillus taiwanensis DSM 18679 | reverse complement strand
TGCCGTTGTTATTGGCAATCACCTTCGTCACATTACCAAAGCCGTCATACTCAAAGTTCGTGTGCCGCAGCAGCGGTCCGCCTTCGGCATTCGCATACGTCTTGGACTCCACTACCGAGCCTTGGCTATTCCGTACAAATCGAGTCACCGACTGTTGGTTCGCATCGACCTTGGTTGTAATTGTCTGCGGCAGCGCAAATGTTGGATCATAGGTAGTGATCGTGCTGCCGCCCATATTGTTTGTTTCACTGGTAATGTTGCCGTATATATCATATTGCCGATTGGTGACCAAAGCCGGACCTTCTGCACTGCCGCTGCGATTTTTGGTGATGATCTGGGTTGGATAGGGGCGATGGATATTAGCGTCGTAGCCCTTGATCGTAACGTGCTCCGTATTACCTGCTCGCACTATCGTTTCAAGATGAAAGAATTTAGGGTTATCTTTATCCATAATCTTGTTATAGATATAAATCGTTGTAAGGTCCCCGCTAGACATAATCGTTTGGTACTGATAATCCCCCTTGTAATAATACGGATCCAATTCGTAACGGAACGTACGGTTATTGCTCTCCGTCACACGACCATCTACATATTCCTGTATTTCTTTTCGTTCAACTATTCGATAGTTTAACTGCTTCGTATAATAACCGGATCTACGCATAAACGAGTCATAACTAAATACCGTTTTCGCACCTGTAGGATGATGAATACTGCTAATCAAGGCAAAATCATTTCGCTCATTAGGCTCCACATTATATATAATTGAAAACTTAGACTCTGCAAATTTATACGTGTAGTACGTCGTTTTCCCAGAAACATCCTTTACAGAAGACAATGTAAATACGCTTCCAGCTTCACTGCTTGATGAGCCGGGGATAAGCATCGTTTGATACGCAACCGTGTCTGTTCCATTCGTAACCGTGATCTTCTGATATTCATAGGTAAATGTAAGCTTATTTCCTAGCGGATCACTCACTTGCTTCAAAACATATTGTTCTTCATTATAGGGCTTTTCATATTTAAAGTTGATATAATTTCCATGCGTATCAGTAATTTGCAGCAGATTACCCTCACGTGTAAAGTAATAGGATGTTCCATTTTTATATTTCAGTACAAATTCAGAAGGGACACCCTCTACTAATCGACTAAAATCATTGTAAAAAAGAATATCGTCCCATGGATAATCAACCAACTTTGCTTCGCTATTACTTGCCAGATATGTACCACCACCCGGCAGTCGAACATACTTATAACCTCCTATCATCTGCACCTGAGGGATATCCCAGCTCCAACCTGTGCCTAGTCGTGTTTGTCTATCGGATAGATCCTTGAACACCTTATTATCCTGCTTCGTCCCTGGGTATCCCTCATAAGCATAAGGATGTTTCGGCGATAACTCCCCTGTTGGATATAAGTAGGCACGAATTATATCGTCTCCGCTATTAAATGTAAATTCCTGTAGTGCTTTATTAGGGTCGGAAAGGTGATCTCTTTTAAATGCATCACGATTGTCGGTACGACCTTTAAGGTCCTCGATCGTATAGGTGGGCATATCTCTCCAGTAATCCTTATACTCAAACAGGTGGCTTCTAATTTCCATCTGCGTATGATACTCATATTGATTCGTAACCCTGTTTTGTTTATAAATTTTAGCGATTACAACAGGTGTATAAAAGTATGTCGTAACATAGCTTGGAACGCTTCCCTTATTGTAATATTCTGCATCATTACTGTTATACAAACGAGTTAACTGAAAAGACAAGCCGTTGCGACCGGGAATGCCTATGTCCGTCACAGTTAAATTTAATGATCCATCCTGTGTCGAGATATTTTCTACCCCTGTGCTGACGCTATATGGCGCCTGATCCAGCTTGACGTGCTGGTTCTTTAACGTTAATTCATCGTACTGACTTGCACTACTCGAATTTAGGCTTAAACGCGCATAGACCGAGCCCGTAACCGACTCAGGCTCATAAGTAACCTCTCCTACGCTTTTAAGCGCTACGCTGCTCAATAATTGCGACCAATACGTTGCATCCGTGACTGTCGGTGGCTCATACGGCTTCCCTTTACCCGGGAATAACATATTTAGCGTTTCGAATAATTTCGAAACGTCTTCATTTTTGTCTAGTGCAGTAGCTATATCCATTAAGTTGTAACCCGCATTCAGCATTTCAATAATGCTCGTCGGTGACACTTGGTATTTTGCTGCCAAGCTGTCAATGGTCAGCAGCTCTCCCTGCTGCTGTCCTTCCAATGCCTGAACTGACTGCTGCATGCTTAGAATGCCAGGTGACAATATCTCTAAGCAAAGTGCCACGATCAGGACCCATGATATTTTTTTCACTACACATATCCCCTTTTATGTATTTACTATACTAATCTTCTAGTTTGTATATTATCTTCTATTTCCAACTCAATTCCCCACTCCATGTTCCCAGATATGAGCAGTTCGGAATAGGCACTAAGTGACGCCTTCTTAATTACGATTCAACTTCTACTATCCCTCCATGATAGAACTTTTCATCCACATAAATATGAGTGATATAAGAGCCTGTTTCTTCATTGTGTTTATCAAAAAATATCCTTCCCCGCCAACCCCCTTCACTTACACGCTCACCATTTATCCATTCAAGGTCATCTTGACCGTTGGCTGATGTCCAAGTAGGAAACTGAACGTTTTTAGTTGTGCTCGGTAGTCCATAAACGAAAATATCGTACCATTTCTCTTTTATCTTAGCTTTAGTAGGATACGAAGGGCTTGCTGCAACAGCAGTAATATGAGCCGAGATCATCCTCCGGTTACCATATTTATCTTCTGTATATACATGCGTGATATAATTACCCGCCTCATTCTTATGATCGCGATAATTCACTGTATAGATCCAATCCCCATTCACACTTTTTGTACCTTTTACATAAGGAATTTTTAAATCATCCTGCCCATTTTGTTCGGTCCAGGTTGGAAAATAGACGTTGCTAACCTTATCCGATAGACCTGATACCCTAACTTGATAATGACCGTCTTTTAATTCAGCTTGCTTTGGAGCTGTGACAAGAGCTTTATTTTCTACAGTGACATTTGCAATCTGAATCATGTTTTTGTCAGCATAAACGTGGGTTGTATACACACCTAGATCATCGAGGTGCTTTGCATATATAACCGTACCTCTCCATACTCCTGAAGTTTCTTTGATACCCTGAATCCATTCCACATCATCTTGTCCATTTTTTAAAGACCAGGTTGGGAAATAAACCTGCTGTACTGACTCCGCTATGTCATAAACAACTAAATCATAGGAGACATCGGAAATGTCCACCTTTGTAGGGGCCTTAATGCCTCCTTTTACCTTATACTCAATCCACCCAATTACACAGTTATTCCCATATCTATCAATGGAATAAATATGCGTGATATAATTACCCGTTTCATAGTTATGGTCACGATATGGAATTTTAATTTCCCATGTATCTATATCCTTCTTAGATCCTAATATCCAAGGAGATTTCAGGTCATCCTGCCCCTTGGCTTTCGTCCACGTCGGAAATCTCACTTCTTTAACGGTCAGTGACACACCAGAAATCCGAATCGTCACATCGTCATCATGTAAAGAGGGATTAGAACTAAGCTCTATTTTCCCGGTATCCACGACTTGAAACTCAAGCTGACGTGTATCTTTTCCATCAACCTGAATCATTGCGTGGTATTTACCCGTCCCTGGCGATAAATCGCTAAACTTAATGATTGCCTTCCACAATCCATTTCCCATCTTCTTTGCAAAAACTACTGAAGAGTTCTCTCTACTCACAGCATCTGACCAGTAAGCCAACTTCAATTCACGCACATCGGTATTGTTATGCTGAACATATACCGTTAAGGAGGCATTGGATAAAGAATACGCTGCTTGCTCTCGTTGAAGATATGTCTTCTTTAAATTGCCTTGCAAATCATATTGTTTAATTACGATCTTCCCATTCTGGTGAATTGCTTGCAGCTTCTGATCGATATCATAAATGTTAATGCTCGCCTTGGAACCATCCAGATTAACGACCATGCTATCTCCCCACTGCACATCGTCAAAAGCAGCTTGAGCTATGCTTGCTGGTAACTGCAAACACCATACAGAAATCAAGAAACCTACTGTGATCGTTACCTTACTGATATGCCATTTTAACATTCTCAACTAATATCTCTCCTTCGGCACCATCTGTAATACCTCTTATTAAAATGTATACAAATGCATAGGCTGCCTGCTCAGGCACCTTTCCTGCTGTTGTTAGTATAATGGGTGTATTTCCTGTCACCTTATCCCCCTCAACAATACTTGCCCCTATAAACTGGTTATCTACATTAAAAAAGTCGATATAAAGCTGAACTTTGGCATGATGTAAATGACTTATCCTCAAATCACTAGTGGCTTTGAAATTTCTTAATGGCACGATTGCTAATTTTTGTACAACGCCTACAATTCCATTTGCTTTGATGGCTTTGCTAGATATATATTGAGCAATTTGTTTGTCTTTGTGCTGACGCAGTTGAAAATCATATGAATCTGAGCTCCATACTACCTTATCCCAATAATCTGACTTCATATCCCCATTAAGGTATACATCAAATTCTTCATCTGCAGTTATACTTGGTTCGTTGTATGCAAATCTCAAATTATCCACTAGAATGTGGCCTGAACTGTTAGCTTTTTGACCTCTAATCAATACATACACGACTGCATGAGTCGCGGTTGCCGGGACTTGTCCGTATTCCGCAATCGTAATTGCGTTACCATTAGTTTTGGTAAAATAAGGTGCGGCATAAGCCCCTACGAAGCTCCCGTTGTCATCCTTAAAATCCACGTAGAGCTGAACATATGAATCTTGTAATCTGATAATATTAAAGCTGCCTGATACTTTAAATTGTGTTGATTGAGAAGATGGCGTAATGTGTATGACTTGACTAATGCCTGCGGCTCCATTCTCACCAATCTGATCTGATAATATTTCTTGCACATAATTATTATCGTGTTCAAGAATATAAGTATTTCTCATACCTATATCCCATCCTACCCTCGTCCATAAATCAGCGACCTCCTGCCCCCTCGTTCCATTAAATGAGCTATTACTTAACAGGTTAAAATCATTGCCATACCGTAGCTCCGCATTTCGTATATAAAAAGCAGCCTGCCCATTATCCGACTCACTTCTTGACAAAATATAAACTCTTACTGTTGAGGCATTACTCGGAATATTCCCCAAAAGGCTTGCTGTAACATAACCCGCCTTAATTGGACCCTTCAGATCTTGGACACTAACACTAATAAACTTCTGTGCTTGATCATAATAGTCCACATACAATTGCATTCTGCTTTCATGGAGTTCTTGAATATCCATCGATACACGTAATGTGTACGGTTGATTCGGATGTACCGCTACAACCTGACTTATTCCGCAATATCCATTGCTTTTCATCTCAGAGCATCGCACCGATTGCGCTTTTACTCCAAGATGTTCAATTTCTTTAAACTCAGCTTGATTGACATCCCACTTCGAAATGTCCCAATTTTCAACAACTCCATTAACAAAGCTGCTAAAGCTAGAGTTGTTCAGTCTATTCACTACTGGAACCGGGGCATCAACTCTATGCTTCTTTAAAGTAACGTTACCATTCGAACTATAGTTGTATTCTACTTTGCTTCGATTGTCATAATTATAAGTAGACTTTAACTTGCCATTGGAGTCATATATGTACTCGTTAACAGACAAAGCATACGCTGACTCAGCCATACTCATTGCAAATAAACTGACGAGGAACCAAATGATCACTTTTCTCATGCTTTCACCTATTTCCATCATTATATTTAACTTACAAAAAGACCCTGTACTCTACCACAATACGTCATGCTCACGGAAGATTCCAAACAATAATTGGATTTATAAATAACTTATTCCATGCAAATAAAAGGAAACTAGCTTCATTAGCCAGTCTCCTTTATCTCAAACTATTTACAGTTCCAAACATCCTGTCTCTCCCATCAAACTCTAATTCACACATTGTAGCTCTTAACGTGTTGATATGCCTTCATTCCCCATACCACACTTCTACAACCGCTCCACTCCCTCTACAATTCGGTCCATATGAATGCCGCCAAAGCCCAGTAGAAACTCCTTGTGCGTATAATGAGGCGGCTCCAGCCAAGTATAAGCTGCGGCAGTGATACGGATATCCGCTTGTTTGGCTATCGCGACCAACTCCTGTTCGGTTTTGGTATGCTCGATCCGCAGCAAAATATGAAATCCGGCGTCCTTACCGATAATTTGCGCCTTTTCTGCAAAGACACGTTGGATCGTTTCAATCACTAAATCATGTTTTTGCCCGTAACCAGGATTCTCCACGACAATCTGATCCGGTGTGCATCGACAGCCACGGAAGCGATGCAAATAACCACTTATTTGCACACGCAGCCCATATTCCCCTTGCGGGTCTCCGTAGAACAGCAAATGTTGATTCTCTATCTAATCTAGGAATGAACATCGTACCCTATACGCCTCTCTTATCTGTCCTTTAGGTTTATTCAAATCTGTATATTTTCAAGTATACAGATTAAAGGTATAGTGAGTCTATCATCTGGCTTTATTATGTTAACTACAGGAGCATTAACGATGGCAGCAGCAGAGCAACACTACAAGCCGATACGTTTTTTGGAAGGACAGCACGTTTATTTAAGACCCGTCAATTAAGAAGACACAGAGTCCTATTATCATCTGTTATTTCATTCGGAAATGAGAAGATTAACTGGTACACAGCGGCATTTTACAAAAGAGCAGATCAGCAATTATATAGAGAGTAAAGCACAAGATACGACTGCTGTGCTGCTGCTTATTGCCGAAGCCTCTTCCGACTTCTTGATCGGGGATATTGCGCTTCAGGATATCGATTCTATTAATCGTAACGCAAATCTACGAATTGCGATCGATGCGCCTTGCCATCAAGGCAAAGGCTATGGCTCTGAAGCAATTCGGCTCATGCTGGAGTATGGCTTCGGCAATTTGAATTTGCATCGCATTGAGCTTAACGTATTTACGTACAATGACCGCGCCATACACGTCTATAAGAAATTGGGCTTTCAGCAGGAGGGCGTGCAGCGACAGGTTGTATTTTACGATCATCAGTACCATGATTCGATCTGGATGAGTATGCTCGCGAGTGAGTATCGTTCTTTGTACAAAGGAAACAAATAGCAGAGACAATACAAAAAAAGGAGAGAGCACCTATGGCGGCCTCCCTCCTTTTTTCATTTTACAGCGTAGACTTTGTTATTTGTTACATCCAACGCATTTAATTGCCCACCGAAGACAGCACCGCCATCGATACCAATAATCCGGTTCGCTCCATAGTATACTTCATAATTGTCAACGTCCCCATGCAGTCTATTCGTTGTGGTGTGGCCAAATACGACCGTTTTCTGCCCCACGTATCCCTGATGAAAATCCTCTCTAATCCACATGAGCGTGTAAGGATCGGTCTCGTGAACAGGGGTAGCAGGATCGACACCTGCATGCACAAATATGTAATCCTCGGTTTCTACATAATGATCCAACTCCTGTAAAAAGGTTAGATCCACCAACAGTTCCTCCGTTCGTGCGGAGGGGACAAGTTCATAAGTATCCTGCTCTGGATTTTTGACCAACCATTCTTCGCCAATTCCATAACTTCGTAAAGTAATGTCGCCACCATTCCGCTTGAACCAACGATTCCAAGCGTCATTCCCTTCTCCTGTCAAGGCTTTGATCATCATATCCTCGTGGTTGCCTTTAAGAGCGAGTGCGCCCGCAGCCTTTAACTCGATTACTTTTTTGATGACACCTCGCGGATCAGGTCCTCGATCCACATAATCTCCGAGTAATATTAATTGATCAAGCTGGGAATCATAGTTCACTATTTCCAGCAGCCGGTTCAGCTTGTCCAGTTCTCCATGAATGTCACTAATAACAAGTGTACGTCTCATACTAACAACCTTCCCCCTTAGGTAACAAATTTCTACCATTATACTAACAAGTCCACTTTTCCAACAAGCTGCGACCTGCTGTTCCCTTTATTATTTCCCGAGGAATAATCCCAAAACAGATCCTTCTACTAGATAGTGATCATCTATAATACAAGGCCAAATCAACATAGTTATGATATAAGTGATATAAATGGTAGAAATCGTATACGACACTTCATCCCGTTCCATCCTGCTTGATATCATACCTCCTGGATACGTCCTACTTGGCTTGGCGAGCATTTAGTAATAAAATAATGAAATACATGTTTTTCATTACAACATTTAAACTGATTGAAACGTGAGGTCCATCATCTATGCCAAAGTCTTCTCCTTACAGTACGGTTGAAAGAGAGCGGTGGGCAAGTCTAGGCAGCCGTATGCATACATCCGTGACTTCAGAACAATTTGAACAATTAAAAGGACTAAATGATCAAGTGTCTATTCAAGAGGTAAACGACATTTACCTCCCGCTTGCAGAAATGATTCATCATCGTGTGATGGCCTCTATGCAATTGCATCATAAGTTATCCTCATTCCTACAACTTGATGGACATAAAGCGCCTTTTGTACTTGGCATCGCTGGCAGTGTTGCAGCAGGCAAAAGTACCACTGCAAGGTTGCTGCAACTTCTGTTGTCGCAATATGACACGCATCCGCAAGTTGATATGGTGACCACAGATGGCTTTTTATATCCGAATGCAGTTTTGCAATCGCGGGGAATGATGAACAAAAAGGGCTTTCCCCAAAGCTACGATACAAAACGGCTGCTTCGCTTTTTGACAGATATCAAATCAGGTAAACCTAACGTCACCGCGCCGATATATTCCCATATGGTCTACGACATTGTGCCGGATCAGGAGCAAACAATTAACAGTCCAGATATTCTTATTGTCGAGGGTATTAATGTGCTGCAAGTTAGTCGGGAAGGAAGCATTTTTGTAAGCGACTTCTTTGATTACTCGATCTTTGTTGATGCAAGTGAACAGCATCTGGAGCAATGGTACATTGAGCGCTTTAATTTGCTAAGAAGCACCGCGTTCCAGAAGCCAGAATCCTACTTCCATCGTTTTGCCGGCTTGCAGGAGGAGGAAGCGCTGCAGCTTGCACAGCAAATATGGAGAGACATTAATCTCGTGAATCTTACGGAAAATATATTACCAACTAAGCCGCGTGCGGAGCTCATTCTCGTCAAAGGGGAACGACACGGGGTCGAGAGGATTTTAATGCGTAAATAAAGTTACGAGAAAAAGGCAGAATTACCGTTGAATCATTTACTAAACGTGCCCATATTCAGTGCCATGAAATCAGAACCACCCGTCAAACGGGTGGTTTGCACTTGGGGTATAACCCCCTGTTGCCAAACTGCGCCTAAAGACGCTAGCCTGACAGCAAATCTGTTCAGGCTCAGTGTTATTTGTCACTTCCACTTACCAGTTGAACTGGTTTATTTCTTTTTGCTACTTTTACCACTGAATGGATCCTCATACTCTTTTACACTCAGCTTATCTATTGCTTGATCATGTGCTTCTTGCTCTCGAATGTACTTTGCTACAGTTGCTTCATTTAAACCCACTGTACTCACGTAATATCCTTCTGCCCAAAATTTCCGATTCCCGTACTTATACTTTAATTGGGCATGCTTCTCAAAGATCATTAGCGCACTTTTCCCTTTCAGATATCCCATGAAAGTTGATACCGCTATTTTGGGAGGTATAGCCACCAGCATATGCACATGATCTGGCATCATATGCCCTTCTATTATTTCTACTCCCTTATACTTACATAGACGTTTGAAGATCTCGATCAAGTCTTTTCTTACTTGATTATATATTTCTTTACGTCTATACTTCGGGGTGAACACGATGTGATATTTGCACATCCACTTCGTGTACGCTAAACTATAGTTCTTGTTTGCCATCTAAGACCATTCCTTCCGTTGAGCCTGAACATCTCAATGTTATCGGAATGGTCTTATTGGTGTAACCCTGGTTCCCTCCACCCGCATAGCAGGTGGTTTTATGTTTCGCACGCTTCGCGAGCTCAACTGGCTAAAGCCTAAAATAAAAAAGAGACGGCTCCGCTAAACAGCCGTCTCTCTTCCTAATTGTAGGATCAAACCTGAATTGTTCCTGGCACTTGATACCTGTGCCCTCTCTACTCGTGATCCAAGCAGCAAGCTCCTCTGTCTGCGCTAACGTCGCAATTGGATCAAAGTACCAGGATTTCTCATGCTTCCATATGTATACACGATCCTGTTTAACGGCATTAAGCGTCTTCCAGACGGGCCTTGATCGTGGACACTGTCCTCGTCTGTGCTATGTCATTTGTGTGCTTGGAAGAAGAGGCTTCATTTCCTGATGCAGCTGGTGTAACGCCTGATTGACTCGACGATGCTGAAGAGCAGCCTGTCCATACGATGGTCAATAGCAGCATAACCAATGCCGCGTACAAATTTACATGTTTACGCATATGATGAACTCCTTTATATACCGATATCAGGGAGGGTAGCGGCCGCTTCCCACAAATTCTGCACGAGCGTGTGCAGTGATTCTACATTTGTATGATAGGGCAAAATGGTTTAATCCACGTCCATCCCATCTATAAGATCATTATCAATTAACTCTTAGCCTACTATAACAGCCGCCCTCTACGCCGTATATTCACAAAAGGACACCGCTTTGTGTATGGATAAAAGTCAGATTAGTCTTACAGCAGACAACATATCCTGTTGGACCTGCATCTGTCGTTCCAGCACCAAGCCTTCGCTGTGCCAGAAAGCTTGCTTAAGCCATTTCGATATCATTCCATCGTCCTCCGTTTTCTTTACACAAAATAGGTAAACACTAGTATGGAAGTCACATTCCAAGGAGGACATCATGAACAAGTTAGCGACGATGAGTCTATTATTTAGTGGATTGCTGTTAAGCGCCTGTGGTAACAGCACTGCTCTAGCTGAGGGGAAGCAGCCTGCAATAACAGTAAATATGATCAACAACGAAGGAGCAGCAATTGGAACAGCTCGACTTACCCAATCAGGTGACACCGTACACCTTTCCATCGAAGCTCGTAATCTGTCGCCAGGTATACACGCGATTCATTTTCATGAGACAGGCCGATGCGATACTCCAGATTTCAAAACGGCTGGAGCCCATTTGAATCCACAGCATAAGCAGCACGGATTCCACAATCCGAAAGGGTTTCATAGCGGGGATCTGCCTAACATTGAAGTAGGGACTTATGGTACAGTCCAAGCTAACCTTTCCACCAAAACGGTCACCTTAGTGAAAGACCAGCCCAACTCTCTGCTGCGCTCTGGTGGTACTTCAATTATTATTCACGCTAAAGCGGACGACTACATAACGGACCCTTCAGGCAACTCGGGTGATCGAATCGCGTGCGGGGTTATACAAACAGAGTAGAGGGATCACCTGCGTGGTCACACTTGCGGACTACGCTGCTTGTAGTCGGATGCACAAATACCGTGTCCTTCGAAATGATCGAGAGACACGGTATTTTGTATCCGTTTATAAGTTACATTTCGATCCTAAGCTGACATCGAAATAAAGATGATTGTGGTTCGCGCACCTCGGGTTAAACTGGAACTGGCACACCGGACAGCAATAATTGCTGTTAAGATAAGCTTGGATCGTTAGCTCTGTCTTGCAGTTCCCGCATTGAATCGCCTTACAGCCCCACTCCTGCTGCGGCCACGTCATGGCAGGATGATCAGCCGAGTGTTCATGGCAATAAAAACAACCGTAATACGTGTTGCAGCATTTAAATTTAATAGCTACAACGTCCACTTCTTGGTGGTAATGCTGACATCTGCCTTCCTTATCAATCGCTCCAACAACTTCGATCATTGTACCTACTCACTTCTTTCCTAACCTTATACTTGCATTTGCCTGAAATACCATCCCATAAACAGCTGCATATTTACACGGCATCCCCAGGACGTATTCGTTCCCGACTATCACAAATCCATCCACATTCCGCTTAGTCCACATGCACTCAAGCGAAGCCGGTTAATTGGTACTCCTAGTCCTTCCTTGTACTCTTCAATTCTACCTTCACTTCGACACCTAGTACATAATCCCCTGCTTTTTTCGTCCACCCCCACCTCCGTTATTCTTCTGCTTGAATCTCAATCATCAGTCCCTCTACATGCTTGCGGCTCATCAGCTTCCGCTTCTTACGATTCTCCTTCGTATCCAAGACGATGCTTAAGTCATAATTGTCCGGGTATAGATCCTTAGCTTCTACATGAAGCTCCAATCGCTTTTTGTTAATTTTACACTTTTGCTTCATAATCAACACACCGACAATCCCTTTGCTGTCTTCGAGCTCACATACGATTCCCGTCCTCCCCAAATAAGGAATGCGCACGCTGTCGCCCAGTTGATAGCTGACCTGCTTCTCCGTCTCAACTGCCTGTTTCTGTTGGCCTTTGCTGCTCTTTTGTAAATGTTTGCCGCCCATTGGTGTTTTTACTGCTCGTTCAGTCTCTGGCTGCACATGCGACATCACTTCTTGTAACGGTTCACGTAATTCTAACTCGCTGCGTACAGCTTTCGTTTCTTGTCTCATTGCTTGTTGCATATGTTGTTCCACCTGTACTGCCTGCACATTTGCGTGTTTTACTGTTGCCGCTTCAGCTAATGTCTCTTTTACTGCTCCTATTACGTTTGACGCTGCTAAAGTGAGCTCGCGTGAACGATTAATAATGCTAACGGGCAGTCCTAATTTTAAGGCGATCAAAAAAGCATAGCTTTGTCCCGCCTCTCCGATCACTAAACGATAAGCCGGTTGCAGCGTATCTGGATCAAACGCCATACGTGCATTTTCAAAGCCTGGTGTCGTACCGGCAAAATTTTTGATTTCTGTAAAATGAGTCGTGGCTACTACGGTAGCTCCTCGACGATGCAGCTCTTCTAATATCGCAATCGAGAGTCCTACCCCTTCGCCGGGATCAGTCCCTGAAGCCATTTCGTCGATCAACACTAACGTAGCGTCGTTTGCAACCTGTAAAATGTCAATCACATTACGGATATGCGCCGAGAACGTACTAAGCGCATGTTCAATGCTCTGCCCATCTCCCATATCAACTGCAATATGATCAAACACGGCGAACATACTGCCTTCCGCCACGGGAACGAGCAAACCCGATTGCACCATAACTGTCAATAAGCCGACCGTTTTTAGCGCAAGTGTCTTGCCACCAGTGTTTGGCCCCGTAATAATGAGCGACTGATAAGTGTCCCCAATCGCAAATTGAAGTGGAACCATACTTTGGAGTAAAGGATGGCGTGCGTCTTTCAAAAGTATGCGGCCAGCCTCATTTAATTGCACATTGCTCCCCTGAATAGAGATGGCATATTTAGCCTTTGCAAACAAATAATCATACGCTCCTACTGTATCCACATTAATACGAATCTCGTGCGCATATTGCTCAACGTAAGCGGTCAATTCGCTTAGCACTTTAGCTTCAATTCGAGCTTCCTCCGCTCGATGAGCAGCAAGCTCCTGCTGGAGGTGCATAAGATCAGCAGGTTCTATATACACGGTCTGGCCGCTTGCCGATTCATCCAGTACCGTGCCCTTTACTTGCTTCCGATGCTCCTTGCGGATCGGCAATACATAACGATCGTTACGCATGCTGAAGATCCGTTCTTGCAGCATAGAGCTGTATCTGCTCATTAATGCCGCCAATTTGCCTTTTAATCGCTCTTCCATCGTTGCGATCCGTTTTCGCACCTTCATCAAGTCCTTAGTGGCATAATCGGTGACACGACCATGATGAATACAGCGCTCAATTTCAGATTTAAGTGCATGGAGCTCAAACATTGCCGTCGCATATGCGCTTACATGGGGGGAAATCGCAGCTTTAGCACTCATATATTTCATGAGCTGCGCACAGCTATGCAGAAACTGATGCATATGCATAAAGTCCTGTTCGCTGTACACGTAGCCCGTGTCCAGCAGACTTAATACATGTTCGATTCCCTCTAGTGAAGGAATCGGCACACTGGCCCCGGATTGCAGCATAAATTTAGCTTCAGCCGTTTCATCCAATTGCTGGCGGATCACCCTCATATTCGTAAGGGGCTTCATCTCTGCTATATGCTGCCTGCCAATATAAGAAGCTGCATAAGACTCAAGTACTTCTTTGATCTTTCCGTATTCCAAGCGCTGCAAGTTCATGTTATTCATTGTCTATTCCTCCTTATAATTAAAAAAAGGCAGAGAATGACATCGTCATTCTCTGCCTTACATAAGAGTTGCCTATCCTAAATAAACCGCCAAAACAACAAAAAAATCCGCGCTGAACACAGCACGGATGATGGCGTCAATAAGATAGGTGTACACCTAGGGCATTGTATGATATCCGCTGTTCTTAACTAATTCCGAGGTTATCTTCTGCGCATTCAAAATAAACGTTGTCAGTTATAAAAATTAGACAACATTAAGATGCAGAAGCCTCAATATGGAATTTGATTAGTTAAGAACGGCCACCAACATTAAAGTCTCTCCCTTAAGTGCAAAATATAATTATCATTATAGCGAAGCTATCCATCTAAAGCAATAACTATACAATTTAACCTCACTGCAGCCCTTTTCAAATATCGAATAATCAAAATGTTACTACAGCACATCTGCTAACCACTTCTTACTGCTCGGGCCCAGTTCATCCATCTCCTGGGGTTCTACGATAATACCTAGCTCAAGCCCGTTACCATCTCGAACCGACACGTGACGTTCTGGTCCAGTAAGGTATAAGGTACCATCCATTCACGGAGCTTACAACAGACATTTAGCAGAGATTATTGTACTTAAAAGTTATGCAGTATGAGTAACTTATTACACTATGCTACGTGACGCAGGCTTCCATTCACCTGCCAACATCCCATAAACGGCATGATCGATACAGCGGTCATACAACCATTCTGCTTGTCTAATGCTGCCTTCATAAGTAAATCCAAGCCGCTCGGGAACCGCTCTGCTTCTCGCATTATATTCCCCTGCTCGAATCTCAATTCGATTTAATCCATACTCCGTGAATGCATAGGTAATCATTTCCCTACACGTACTTGTTACTACACCTAATCCTTGAAACTCCGCTGCCAGCCAGTATCCTATCGATGTTTTACGATTTCGCCAATCCAACTCGTGAAAGCCAATGCAGCCTGCAAATTGATCGTTATAGTACATACCACAACTAAAGCCACTATTATTCGCAAACTTCTGTAGCTCACTTTCAATAAATAGTTTCGTGTCAGCCGCACTTTTCATATTGTCCACCCAAGGCAGCCATTCTCTTAAATAAATGCGGTTATTGTTCGTTACTTCATAGATTTCTTCAGCGTAAATAGGTTGGAGCAGCTTTAGCTTTATTTCAGCGCTTACCGGATAACTAAACATGGATACCCTCCTTTTAACTATGCAATCTGACACTTACTTCATAATTTATGTAATTAAAGGTATGTTTGGGTAATCGTCAGACTCGTTGCTTTACGCTATTATAACTTCCACTTCTCATCATAGTCATCCTCATTTTCGCTTGAAATAACAAAATCCGTGCTGCGTTCAGCACGGATTTATTTTCAACTGCAAAGAGCAGTCTGTTCTTATTTAAACAACTTTAAGCGGCTTTCCAACGGTTGAAATGCCTTATCGCCTGGCTGTGCTGCCGGCTGACCAAATGGCATCTGCGCGATTAATTTCCAATCTGATGGAAGACCCCACTCCTGACGGACTTGCTCATCTATTAAAGGATTGTAGTGTTGAAGCGAAGCACCGAGTCCTTCTTGCTCTAGTGCTGTCCATACGACAAATTGCAGCATCCCTGACGATTGCTGTGACCAAATCGGGAAGTTGTCACTATAAGCGGCAAATTTCTCCTGCAAAGATTGGATGACAGCCTGATCTTCAAAAAAAAGTACGGTTCCATAGCCACTGCGGAACCCCTTCATCTTGTCTGCCGTCGGACCGAAGTTGTCTGCTGGCACGATCTTGCGCAGCGTCTCAGTTGTCAGATCCCACAACTTATCATGCTGTTCCTTTAGCAGGACAACTACTCTTGCACTTTGCGAGTTAAAAGAGGAAGGAGTATGTAAGACTGCTTCTCCTACAAGCGCCTCAATCCGCTCGTCGCTCACGGTTGTTTCTTTACTGATGGCATAGAACGTTCGTCTTTGTTTGACCGCAGCCAAGAAATCGTTACTCATTGGTTATCGCTCCTTTTATGCTTTGCATAGGCGTTCCAATAACTTAGCATGTCCATCCTGCTGTATATATAACCAAAATTTCCGGCTTCTAAACCATTATTCTTTGTTCAGGTTTTCGGACAAATATCTCACAATTCCATCGTCAGCATCCTGTGAATATTCCCACACCATTGCTCCTGCGAGATCTTTCTGCTTGATATAGGCCACTTTGGCCTTCAGCGCTTCTTTATCCTCATAACTGATAAATATATCACCATTGTACAAATAAGCAGCTTGTGCCTTCTCGTCAAAGTAACGTTTGAATCCTTTTTTGTTCATATACTTTTCCATGAGCGTTTTGTAGCTGAGATCTGTTTTGACGATATCAATCGGCTTGCCCAACTCGAACAGTCCGTCTTTCTTACTCTTGACACCTTTCCAACCATATGAATAAGCCGGCACACCCAGTAACAGCTTCTTGCTGTCAATATCGTGCTCTAAGTATTTGGTGATGACCTTATCAATACTGAGCTTTGATTTATTTTGCTTGTCGATGTACAAATTGGAATTAAAGCCTGTCGTATCCGACCAGCGTCCTGTCATGTCGTAGCTCATCACATTAATGTAATCCACGTACTTTTCTACTTGCTTAACTTCTACATTTTTAAAATACCAATCCTGTGTACCCGACGCAAAGGTTAACAAGTATTTTGACTTATTTTTATGCGGCAGTCGATTGAGTTTTTCGCGAAGTTCTCTCATTAGACTTGTAAAGTTTTTAGTATCTTCAGGGCGAGCTTTTTGTGTTTTCCAAGCATCAAATGCAGGATACTCCCAATCGATATCTACACCGTCCAAATCCAATTCTTTTACCATGCTTATTATATTTTCGGTGAATAAATAGCGATTGCCGTCCATTGCCGCATCAGAGAACCCATCTACACCATAACCACCAACCGCAAGCACCATTTTAGTACCTTGATTATTAGCTTTTAGCTGCTTAATATTCTCCTTGATCTGATTGTTGGCTGTAACGTCCTTATGAAAATAAAGATTAGTGCCGTCAATCTTTGCAAAGGCTACAAAGGCGATATCTACATTTTTTTGTGTCAAATGAACATCCTTCGGATCACGCCACGCTTCTATATAGACCGTGGTTACTTTCTTTTCTTCCGCATTGGCAATTTGAAAAAAATAAATTCCCATTCCTACCAGCAGCAGAGCTACAAAAGCCTTGGTGTATATACTTATTTTCATCGTTGCTCTACCCTCTTCCACCAAATAATATTTGTGTTATGAATTTATTCAGATTTAATACTTTAACTGTCACATAACTAATTGAGAATATCGCAAAGATGTTAAAAATAAGGCTTGTACTCGTCTGAAGCATCGTAGCCTCCACTTCCACTCTGCGCGATACTAGAAGATCAACCAACAAATGAATGAGGTAGATGCTAAAGCTTGCTTTGGATAACGAGCTGATCATCTTTTTCACTTTATGATTTGTTTTTTCACTAATCGCGGGCTCCTTCTCTTTGAAGAAAACAAACATGCCCACAGCCATAAAGAAAGTTGTAATAGAATAGTTGCCGTAGAACATCTCATCCAACACTCCGCTGTGGAGGGAAGCAAAATAAGTCGCTACTGGAGTCAAGAAAAAGGATACGATACCTAGATTATATAGTATATTTTTCCATTTATCTGGAAGATCAAAATTAAACAAGTAATAACCTAAAATGAAATAGCCTAGGAATCCCGTAAAGAAAGGAATATTTAAAATCGGAATATTAATGTACTGATCGGTCAGTCGGAACACGACATCTGAAATAAACCGGTACACCACACTCACAATAAACCATAACAATAAATAATAACGAATGTCCTTTTGCGAGCAGACTTTAACTAATTTACTAATCAGAGGAACCGTTGCATAAATAGCGATAATGGCGTATAAAAACCATAAATGTACATAGTTTCGATCCGTCAATAATCGATACCCAAAGTCCACTATAAATTCGCCAATGCCCATGTTGCTTTTAAGAATATAATACTGGTTATATAGATCATAAATTAGTGACCAGGTAAACAAAGGGATGAGCAGGGGTACAACTCGCTTGATATAGAAATCTTTATAGGACTTGATCTCAACACGCAAAATCATCGCACCGCTTATCATAAAAAACACAGGTACCGCAAAACGGGATACGGAATTAAACAAATTGCTAATCCACCAGGAGCCCGTATTAAAATCGTTAGTGCGAGTCAGCAGATCAGCCGTAATGTGAAGAATAATGACGGCTGCGATCGATAAAATACGAAGGATATCCACATATACGATACGTTTATTTTGAAATATGCTGTTCATAGTTGCCCCCTGAATAACTTATTGAGAACTAGCTGCTACGTTCTGGCTAATGCTTGCGACACCTTTACGTTCCACAAAGCCCCAGCCTTCATCATTGTCAAAGTATTTAAACGTACCCACGATGTTAATGTACAACAGGATATTACGATACGTGAGCAGCTCGTATTGACTGAACAAAAACATTTTGACATAGTCGAAAAAGGAATAGTTACTGCCGTATTTTTTGCATAGGTAAAGTGAAATGATGATTTGAACTGCATTTACAACTAATGTGACGAGGAACAAAATTAAAGCCTGCATCAGATTGTCGCCTGAGAGCAATGCTTGAATAATATAAAATATCGTGGTAAATGCGGTGAACGTTCCTAAAATAAAGCCGTCAATGGCAAAAAATAAACTTACACCGACCGTGAACTTTTGCGACAGCTTCGACCAGTAGATCAAAATGCAATCGACAAATGCTTTTTGCCAACGAATACGTTGTTTGTAGAAGTTTTTAAGATTTTCAGGGCATTCTGTATAGCATACAGCTTCAGGCGCATACACCAGTTTCTTTTTTAGCTTGTTGGCTTTCATATATTTATGGATTTTGAGCGTTATATCGATATCCTCGCCAACGGTGCTTCTGAAACCATTTACCTCGACTAGAATATCTTTATAGAAGGCTCCGAACGCGCCGGAAATTACTACAATGGAGTTAAAAAAAGATTGCGTAAGCTTGCGGACATAAAACCCGTGGACGTAATTAATAATTTGACTTTTAATAAGTCCTTTACCTTTAAATTTCTCAACGATGACGCCATCTTTACGTTCAGCGCCTTGCACAATTTTAACGGTTCCACCAAGTGCGATAATCGCTTCATCATGAAAGTATTGATTAACATATTTTAAAGAATTCACTTCTAGCATGCTGTCTGCATCCAACGTAATAACAATGTCCGCATTGGCACAGTCAATACCTGCATTAAGCGAATCTGCTTTGCCGCCGTTATGCTTATCGATCACAAATATGTGCGGATACAATTGTGATCGGTAAATTCCTTTAATAGATTTGTATGTAAGCTTCTTATCCGGCTTTCTGTTGTCCGGCACTAATTCTAATAGCTCTTCTAATTTGGAAAGAGTGCTGTCCTTAGAACCATCGTTAATGATAATGATCTCATGATTTTGATAGTTCAAGCCCTCCATCGCATCTATACAATTTTTGATCGTTAGCTCCTCATTGTAAGCTGGAACAAGCACGGAAATCGATTTTTCATCAAACGTTTCATCTAACTTTTTTACTTTACTGAACAAAAGTGGAATGACCGTATAAAGAAGCTGAAAGACAAGGAACACAATCGTCGTTAAATACAAAAAGTATTGCATGGTACTCACTCACTCCTT
Organism: Paenibacillus taiwanensis DSM 18679; assembly: GCF_000425125.1. Lineage (GTDB taxonomy): Bacteria > Bacillota > Bacilli > Paenibacillales > Paenibacillaceae > Paenibacillus_B > Paenibacillus_B taiwanensis. The sequence continues at coordinate 1,026,665 of NZ_KE384307.1, read as the reverse complement.
CTTCTCTATCTACTGCTCTTTGGCATAACAAAATAAGGTGTTGTTCATATGATCAAAGAACACACAAAAGATATCGATATCCCCGTTTGTGTGTATAACAATTATGATGAGATTAGATCTTGAACAACAGGAAATGTAATGAACTGAATGAAGAAGACACTTACGAGAGATTAATAAAAATGGATCTGAAACTGGGGGATCTGGACAGGTATTTATGCGTATCATGTAGCCGACATATATGCATAAATTCAGATGTTCTGATGCATGCACCTACTCTCTGTGTAATTATGGTAGTCTATAATTTCTACTTACAAAATATCGCATTTTACGTCGAAAAGTAAAACCGCTCTAATTTTAAAGAAAACGAATACATTGCCATTTATCAGGTTTACTCTTCCAATTGATACGTTTTTCAGCCCTTTCAGAAATTAACTCATCATTTGATTTTTTATCATAAAAATTTACTGCCTTTTTCATAAAACCTCTCTAAAAACAGGGCGCGTTTGTAGCAAAAAAGGTCTACCGCGTTAGCAGCAGACCTCTTTCACTCAAAGATAACTGTTGAATTTTATACTTTTTTTACCATATGTTCATAGTCTTCACCAGCAATCGTGATCACAAGGCCATCTCCCTCATACCCCTGTGCTTCATACAACTGCTTCGCTCTAATATTCGCCACATTTACGAGTAAGGACGCTTTCGCTAAACCTCGTGTTTTGGCTTCATCCTCAAAGGCAGCCATAAGCTGCTTGCCAATGCCTTGCCCGCGCTGCGAGGCATCTACCGCTAGTGAATCCAAATAAAATTCCCCTGGCAGCGCTTCCTTGACAAGCTGAACAGGCTCCCCACGCAATTCAGATAAGCGTGCTTCCAACGGCTTGTCTAATGTGATTACATTGCTGCCCTCATAAAATAATGCGTAACCAAGCGGTACTCCATCTTGCTCCCATACGATACTATTGTCCCAGCTTAGCCGATTGTCCGATCGTATAAAATACTGTTCCAGGATGTCCGCCGTCTTTTCCTTGTTTTCTGTACCCGACAAATCAAATGCAATTGTACCAATCGCTTCCATCATAAGGGGAATAATATGTTTACTATCCTCTGGCTTTGCTGCTCTGATCATATTTGATTCCTCCCGACTATGTAATATTAGATATACTCATATCTTACCATAACTAGCGGCTAACTTTCATGCGGCCAAACGGAGATGCTCACCCCCAAGTAGGCGTTCGCATACAATGTTCTGTGCCGCAAACACGATATAACTTTCGGAAAGGGCGTATGATCACCATGACGAACCCAGATTTTCAGTCCCCCTCTTTAAATTTGTCTTATGATGTAAACAGCAGCTCCTTTTTTAAAAAAGACGATAATAACTACATTAATGTATTGTCCAATGTACAATTATCTTCCCTGGAAAATGTATCTTTACTTGACATTTTTCTCAGCGAGGGACAAACCATTGAACCCCACTGGCATCCTAGCGAAGCTGAATTAGTATATACGATATCTGGCGAACTATTTATTGGCATACTCAATGGTTTTACTAATCAAGTGCTGCATTATCGTCTGAAGCCCGGTCAGGTCGTAAACATTCCTAAAGGGTGGTGGCATTGGGAAACAGCATTAACAGATCAAACACATGCACTTGCCATATTTGATCAGCCTGCACCAACGGTTGTATTTGGCTCCGATGTGCTCCGCTTTACGCCGAAAGAAGTGTTCGCTCATACTTATTGTTTAAATGAAGAGCAAATAGCTTCTGCACTCCAGCCGATCACAAAAACAGTAGTTATTGGCCCTCCCGCCAACTGTATGCGGCCTGTTGGAGCAAATGGGCAGCACCATGATGAGCAGCGGGCATACTTGCAATCGCATGCGCATCTCCATCCCTCACAAAGGCAGCAGCAGTTGCACCAACCGCAACATCCGCAAGCAGCCCTTCCGCAGCCACACTACAATTATCAAAGCCTTTATCAGCCCTGTCCCCACCATCAATATCCGATGACAAGAACGTTGAGTCATTACATACCGCGTTAATCGCGGTATTTTGTTTTATTCCCCCAAATATGGCAAGAAAAAAAGCACCCTCGTGAGGTGCTTAAGCTGACACTGGTGAAAGCATGCGTGACAAAAGGAATGATTTCCTTCAATGTAAGTGTAAGGCTCACAACAATAACTCCATGGCAGCACGTTCTTTATCCGCAATCTCGAGCAACAGCTTAGACGCATGTACGAGTTCTTGGTACTCACCTGTTCTTCCTGCATGATCGATTGAAGTAGAGACGCTAACCCACATTGGAGCGATCTCTGTAAACATGCAATGGGCTTGTTCAATTTTTGAGTCCTCAAGCCGATCAGCACACTCTCTCAAATAATCCCGATACAAATTCCGAAATAAAGCACCGCCGGTTCCCGCCCGCTCCATTAGCGTCGCGGTAAGACATAAATCATGTTCGAAATTATTGCTGTGAGAAGGCCACTTCAAAATTTCATTGCTCATTTTAACGATGCCTTTATAGCCAACATTTCGAATGGGCGGGTTCAAATAGTCATGCGCATTCATCCTCAAAGATTCGCGTATTGCAGGTACAAGCGGAAGCAATGTGTCGTTTGGCTCGATCGTAAAGGAACGATTTCGGGAGCTCATGGGTCCCTTTGCATTTCTAGCAGCAGCTAAGCTTGTCAAACGCGTCTTCACCAGTCCACCCTGTTGTCTAGTGTCCGCTAAGTAGGCGTATTCGTCATCTATACCATAAAGTACCGCATAGTGACCAGCGAAGTGTATTTTGTTCTTAAAATAATCCAAGTAATAGGCATCTAACTTAAGTCCAATCGGAATGCCATTTTCGATGCTGCTTCGGACGTTCTGCCACGCCTTATTGACGGAAGAGGTTTCTTGATATTTAACGTTTAAGCCGAGCCGTTCGGCAAGATTAGCGGTCAGTTTATCCGGTTTTACCCTTCCTCCGATGAAGGGGAAGTCCATCCCTTTCGAATCCCAGTATATGAATCCAAGCCCTTGTCCGAGTCCGAACAACATCGGCTCAGACAGGCGAACCCCCGTATGTTGCATTAAATTACCAATAGCGGTTGTTTCGCAATGTTCACCTTGATAAGGAATGAAACCTTCAATTAATTTGACCATGCCTACTTGCCTCCTCCAATAATTCATGTATTAAACGGCTAACGAACGCTTGCTCACTCTCGATTAAGCTGACTGGATGCAAGAACAACGCCCTTACGTTCAGCGGCAAGCTAGCTCCACCTTGTGATTCGTACTTCTGTCTTATTTTTATGGAGAGTTCACCAAGGAAATCCAGTCGCTTTCGTAAAGCAAGGACAGCCTCTTCCTTCCCAATATGGGGCAAAGCGGCCAAACCGAGATCGAAGCGGTTGTCACGTTCCCGTGTAGACGACAGACTATCCATAATTTCATTTCTCAGCTTACGTATACCCTCTTCGGTGAGGGAAAATCGGGTCGGCGTTGGCCCCTTGCCGAATTTCTCGTCGGATGTCTCAGGTGAGATCCATCCTTTATCGCTAAGTTTCTTCAATCCCGCATATATCGAAGTTGTACCGATATTCGCCCATTCTTTATAGCCTCGCTGCTCGACTAACTTCATCATATCGTATCCGGAAGCTTGACTAAGTTCCGCGATCATTTGCAGGAGCATGAATTCAACATTCGATAATGTATGCATAGAGAAACTCCTTTTCCAAAATATTTCACATTTGCAATATAACATAGGTGAAATATAAATTCAATAACCGAATATGCAGGAAAACTACAGCTTAAGAATGTTCAAATCAGGAACTGACGAACTTCCGACTGTACGAGTCTTGAGGCGACAATTGAGCTCGCAGTATCGACTGATCATACGGATCTTTTTTGTACCTAGCTGATTGTATCCATCAATAAAGGGCCGAGCATGTTCGCTCGACCCTTTATTGATGTTACAACATACATCATGCATTTATAATCGATACAATTTCCACACACGTTTAACCAGTGACACCACGTGTGTTAGAAAAACTTCACAACATCTTCAGACGGCAAGAATGCTTTCTCTCCAGCCTGTTCCTTCGCTTCGCCAAATGGCATTTGTGCAACCAAGCTCCAGTCCTGCGAAATGTTCCACACGTTCTTTACTTCTTCATCGATGATAGGATTGTAGTGCTGAATAGAGGCACCGATTCCTTCTGCGGACAACGTTAACCACACTGCATACTGGAGCATTGCACTGCCTTGATGTGACCAGAATGGAAACTGGTCTTTGTAGGAAGGGGCTTTCTCCTGCATTGTACGGATCGTTTCTTGGTTCTCAAAGAACAAAATGGTACCTGCACCCTCACGGAAGCCTGCCAACCGTTCAACTGTCGCTTCGAAGTTTTCAGCCGGAACACGGGAACGCAGCGTTTCTTTTACGATATCCCACAACTTCTCATGTTCGCCATCCATCAGAACTACGATACGACCACTTTGCATATTAAAAGAAGTCGGTGCATGCAAAGCCGTTTGGATCACTTCTTGAATTTTTTCTTTTGTAATGGAAGCACTTTTTCCTACTTTACGAACGGAACGACGGTTAATTAAAGCATCCTTTAAATAAGTTGTAGCAGCTGACATGTAAACAACCTCCAAATAGTTATATTATATGTTGACGTTTGTATTAGCTTTGGCTAGCTCGCGATCAATGATAGTCGCCAATCTTTCCTTGCTGGCCATTCCTTTAACCACTTCATTACCTATTACAAACGTTGGTACGGCGTTAATACGAGCTTCTTCATACGCATGCTGCAAAGCAGCCTGATGCGCTTCATGGTACTTACGCGACTCCAATGCTTCTCTAAACTGCTCCTGGGGAAGTCCGACATCCCCTGCCAAGTTCGTTAATACTTCAACGTCCTCGATATTTTGCTCTTCTTGGAAAAAGGCCGTAAACACTCTGTGGTGAAATTCATTTCCTTTTCCGTGTTCCTTCGCAAATAGACAACCTTCAAAAGCCAAATGTGTATACGGATGCGGCGATAGGCGCGGCAACCGCATCTCAACACCAAACTTCTTCGCAGTCGGGAGAATATAAGAATCCCAAGAGCTCAGCTTGTCAGGTTCTTGCCACGGATCGATCTTTGGCTGCGGACTACGTCTTAATTCAAATGGCATCCACTCTACCTCGATGTCCTTTTCCTTTACTATTTCATCTAACGGGCCTTTGCCCAGGAAACAGAATGGACATATAAAGTCAGAATAAACTTTAATTGTTAAAGTCATCTTCTCCTCGCCTTTCTAGCTGCAATTGATCTTCATCAAATCAATATGATGCATACGATTGTTGCTATTATGTGGTGACGACCCTGATGTAACCATTATAGTTACATCACATTGACAAGTCAACCTTTTCTTTGTTACTTCAATAAAATAATTTACTTACTTTTAGGGTGTTTAATTCAAATTCATATGTTGGAGAGGATTTTTCCGGCCACATCATATAAGCCGCCCCTTAATCGAGGCGGCTTGTTTCATTCCTGCATGAACTACTGAACCTACTTGTAAATCGGTTTTATTTGTGACCACCGATTCGGAGGTGTGTTATTTACAATTCGTGTTTCCACTAGAGTAGGCTTGTTGGGGTTCGTCACATCATCAACTGTTACGTATAGCCGAGTACCATATTCTGTAATGAAGCGCCCTTCTCCCTCTGCTCTTACTCCATGACGTAATTTATCAAATATTGGACGATCCTCTCGTTCAACATGAATTAATCCTTGTTTATCACTAGCATAGTTGATCGCAATTCCGATCGATTCAGGGTAATCCCAAAAAATGCTGTAAAAGGATAGTCCAAATATGTCCGCTAACAAACTGTTTCTTCCCGAAACAATCAATTTATCAAATACATAGTTTACGCGATACGTTTTTCCTGCCGGGACATTCACATTCTGGGGCGGTACAATCAACGTTCTTGTGATGGACTTTTCTTTGGTCTGTGAGGTAGACATATCATAGTCGACGCGGAAGGTGTGTGAGGCTGTTGCGACAAGTACACTTAGAGAGGCATTATACTCATAACCAAATGTCCAACCGGTCGTATTAGTTGTACTCGTCGTTTCCAGAAATTCATATTCAAATGAACTTGAGGTGAGCGTTTGTTCCTGTGATGTCTGATTCGTTAAAAAGGTATCACCTACCGTTAATGTTTCAACATTAGAAATCGTCGTACCTTCAATATTGCTTCCATGTAAAATAGCTTCTTCCACCGTATGTTTAACAAAATAATCGCCCCACGAAGGATCACTTTTTAACATCGTGTCGATTTTGTTGGAGATACTGACAATAGCACTGTTTTTTTGTTCTACAGCTTCGACGGTTGGAGTTGAAATGTTAGCTACAGTCGCAGCACTCATTATAAATACAAGTAACAGACTCATTATCTTTTTCATGTTCTCAATCTCCTTTATCGGTATTGCTGTTCCCATTTTACGATGCATGGTTCCAATACCATCACTGTTCCACCTTATGTAGTCCGTAATTAATTTATGCAGCTTTATACACGCTACGCAGCAGCTTTGGCGTCGCAAAAACGTTATACAAGAGAATAAAAATAAGGCCTTGCAAAGGGAAACATAATAAGCTTGGAGAGTGGACATGTAAGTGGGTAAACAACATCGAGGAAATGAACTGGCGATCAATGATCAAGTTAAGTGTCACTTGCGGAACAACATTCTACATAAAGTACATACAAAAACTTTCTAAGGTTTAATTTAGCAGCAGATGATTTACGCTGTTCCTCAAGCTCTCTCATGCGAAGGCGTACTTCCTGAAAGTCAAATAACCGTGAAGCATAGTATTCAAATGTTGGATGACCATAATCGTTTAAACCTAAGGACGATAAATGAGTAAGCGCTTGCATAACTAAGCGCCGGATTCTCTGTTCCAAGGCTCGCACAACCTTTTGCATGTTTGCCTCGGGCTGTTGCAGACTACCCTTCGCTACGTGTGCATAGATGGTTTTGAGTGGCGGTAAGTCAGGCAGAAGTTGCTGCGCTTGCTCCTGTGTTTTTAGCCACTTCATAATACGAATGAGATCAGAAGTACCCGTCTCCCCAGCAATTCCTAATTGCAGCAGCAAAGTACGCGCTTGCTGCTCAATCGAGCTCTGCTGCTGCAAGTGCGTGCCCGAATGCACAGCTGCATCCCCTGGTACATCCAACAAGCGAAGCGAGTTACGAATCGTCTGCATCGATTTCTCTAGCAAGAGATGATCAGACACCCGTCGCAGCACAGCTACTACTTCCAAGCGATTAATAGGCTTCTGGATAAACGTATCCACTCCTTGCTGGTAAGCCTCACCTATCATTTCCTTGTTCTCCACTTGGGAAATCATAATAAATCTACCCCCGTAGTGCGCTTCTCGCAGCGCTTTGACGGTTTCAATCCCGTCACGGCCTGGCATTAACAGGTCGATAATTACTACGTCCGCAGCTTGTACGGCTATAATTGACGCACAAGATCCATCTTCGGCTTCACCCATAACCTCACCCAAGCCGCTTTCGGCAACGATGCGTGATAACATTTTACGAACGGCTGGATCGTCTTCAACCACATAAAATTTGAGCACCTTCAACACCCTCCCGTTGTGCTAATCGTCCTACAGGAATCCGTACTTCAAAGCATGTGACAGTTGTATCGCTGCACACGGTAAGCTCGCCCCCAAGCAAGCGCACGATATCAGCCGCGTGGGACAGCCCAATACCTGTTGATGCGTTTCCCGCCGCATCAAATTTAGTCGTAAAGCCAGGATGAAAAATCATGTCCCTATCACCAACTGCTATACCCGGGCCATCGTCCGTAACGGCAAATCGAAAGTAATCGTCGCAAAGCTCGCCCACTAGCTGAATTTGACCTTGTTGTGTAATGGCTTCTACCGCATTAGAAACGATATTGTTCAGAACAGACAGCAGCGGATAAATCTCAGTTGTGGACAAGATGGTGTCTGTACGCACTTCAATTTCGATAAGTTTTCCGAGCAGTAAGCTGTAGTTAACATTAGTACGAGCGACCATTGCACATAAATCTGCAATTGCAATACGCTTTGATAGCATACGTTCCTGCTGGATGATTTTAAATAAGCCGGATAAAATTCGTTCCGAATCTTTTTTGACTTCATGTACATGCTGCGCAATATGTAAAGCCTGGGCCGCATTCGGGTAGTGCACCTGTTTTAAAGATTTGTACAACTGGTAGCTTTCACGTGTAATTTCTTCAATATGAGACATCGATTTTTTCAAATAAAACGATTCAGCGAACAAATCTGAATTTATCATCATGAGTCGTTCCAATTCCAAGCGTCTCTGTTCTCCTAGCGCTCTTACTTGCCGAATAGCCAACATGTTGCACAAACCTACGACAAAAAAACTACGAAGCAAACCAACTAAAATAATGAGCATAATCTCCTGATACGTCACACGAGCAGTTTCACCAGATGCAATTCGGATTAACAGTTCTGTACCATTCGATGCCATATCTGCAAAGGCGCCAAAAAAAGCAACTTTCAGGTGATATTCAACGTTTGCTTTGATCTTGAGCAGCGAAATGACTGCCGAAAACGTCACATAATAAAAAAATACGGGTAAATGATGGAGAAGCCCTGCATCCAAGGGGATACCCTGCAACGTCCCATCCATTGCAATGCGGAATGAAACGACAAATACTCCGGCCGAAATGCCCGTTACAAGCACAGGCACGGAAAACCATAACATACCGAAAAAATATGCCATAATGCCAAGCGAAAATCGAAATTCGCCTCCAAACGGAGTGATTTTTGCCTCTCCGAGCAGTCCTGTCGACAATAGAATGATAAACCAAATAAACCATCTATAGTCTCGCATTTTGATTTGCTTCTCCTTTCCACCTGAGATCCTCCTATTCCCTCTTCATTTATCCTACTGGAAAAGAGTGCATGTTGTCGCGTGAATCCTTCTTTTTGTAACGAAGCAGCTTGTATACCTCCCCTTGACTCATAAGCTGCGTAAGAGAAACAGACAGACATATTTGAGGCAAGCTGTCAGTTACAGAGCATAAATATAAAAAGGTTCTCCCAGTTGGTCTGGGAGAACCTGCTATGACGTGCTTAAACGGATCAATTGTTACGCGCTAGAAGGCCAACAATTAAGCTGACAGCCTCGGCGCGAGTCGCATGCGTCTGGGGGTCAAATCGATTGCCGCTAACCCCGCTGATGTAGCCCGCTTCCACTGCTGCTGCCACATATGGCACTGCCCAAGCTGGAATTTGCTTGGCATCAGCAAAGTGGAGCTTCGCTAGAGGTTTGGGCTCAAGCCCTGCTGCCCTTACAATAAGGACTGCCAATTCGGTTCTAGTTAAGGAACGATTAGGCTGGAAGGTGTTATTGGCATAACCAGACACCCACCCCAATTCAACTCCTTGCCTAATCGCTTGTAATGCCCACTGTGGAATCTGGTCTTGGTCCGCAAAGGTTCGTGTTGTACCGTTGCCTGACCGTTGCAGAGCTCTTACTAACATCACAACTAGTTCTGCTCGAGTTATTTGCTTATTCGGCTTAAATGTACCATCCGCATAACCTGTCACAAAACCACGATTCACACCTTCACGAACTGCGTTCTCTGCCCAGTGGCCATTAATATCAGACCATGTAGGGGATGTCTTCCCACCTCCAGTGCTGCCGCTGCCCGTACTTTGCTCGCTGCTAGCACTGCCGTTTTTAGAACCGTCCTGTTGGCTGCCGTTCGTGCCGCCGGAATGGCCTGTGCTTGAACCTGTATTTGAACCCGTGCTTGAACCTGCACCCGTGCCACTTCCAGCATTCCCACCGGTGCTGCCCCCACTTCCATTACCATTTCCGTCGTTGCTCCCGTTACCGTTGCAGCTACCATCGTTATTGCCAGCACCGCTATTACTTAATGCAGCTACAAAACCATCGGCATTGTCTTTGCCGCTAACGGCTTTAATAACAAATTGATAGCTTTTAGCTGCATCGAGCCCTTGAGCTTTATAACTGTAAGAACCTTTGCCCTGCTCAGGCCGCACTTGCACGGTCCAGTTTGGTCCAAGCTGATCATTCTTCTCATAAATTCGATAATTTGTAATTTCTCGCCCACCCGCGGGGGCAAGCCAAGACAACGTAGCCGCGCCATTTTGAATGGCTCCAAGCTTTGCCTCACGGACATTGTTCGGCTTAGCTGTTGTCTTCTTAATGCTGAATTGATCATAACGATCAGTTGAGCCCGTTTCTGTCGTTGTGTATACATCAAAAGAAATTTTGTCCGCGGTCACAACTACCCCTGTAAACATTTCCTTATTCGGCTGACCGTATTTTTCAGCAAACGGAAACGGTCCCTGCTTTGGTGTATAGCGCTTATCTCCTGCTGCATTGCTCACCAAGTACAAAGTGCCTTGCGGATTAAGCAAACTTCCGTCTCCATCCGAAGCCGTATTCTTCTGCGGCTCATGGTTATACATTGGATATGTCCGTGTATAGGTGTGATCGTGCCCACTCAATACAACATCAATGCCAAGCTCGTCAAACAACGATGTCAGCTTATTACGAAAGAAAAGGGTATCGCTGTCATTTGTATGGCTTGCAACAGAATAAGGGGACTTGTGGAACATCACGATCTTCCACTTCTGGTTGCTCTTTGCCGCCTCCTTACGCAGCCACTCTTCCTGCTTTTTGTACACTACATCAACATCTTTTACTTCATTATATTCCGTATTAATGACCATAAAGTGAGCCGCACCGTAATCAAAAGCATAAACCGATCCGTCTGGTTTGGCGCCTGTGTAGGAAATATTAGGCAAGTTAAAATGATACCAAAAATTATTGTTCAGCTTACTCTCATGGTTGCCCACTGTAGGTACTAACGGTACTTCTGTAAATATGGACTGTGGCTTATTTAACATCCACATCCACTGATCCTCAATGTCCCCATGATCAACTAAATCACCTGTAACTGTGATAAAACGGGATTTAGGGAACTTCTTTATCCCTTCCTCCAACGTATGATTCCATGTGACATATTCAGACTCCGTCGTTCCTTGCGGATCTGTTGTATATAGAAAGGTAAATGCTTCATCACTTGGCTTTGCCGTTGTAAAGGTACGGATACCACTCCAGTGTCCATCTTGCCCGTCACCTACTCGGTAGCTGTAGGTAGTATTTGGCTGCAAACCTTGAGCCAACACTTTGTGACTTGCGTACACTGTACGTTTGCCTGCACTTTTATCTGCACGTGACTGATACACTTGAACGTCCATAGATGCTCCTTCAAATGTCATCGTATGTCCCGCTGGCAGCGTTAACCCTGTCACAAAAGCTGTTGGGGCAATTTCCAGCTTCGTTCCTTTTACCTTCGGATCGGTATACCAAGCAAAGCCTTGAGCTGTACTCGGATCACCATTAAAGGTCATCGTCACCGCCGTTGGAAGCAGATTGCCCGAAGTCCCCGGACCCTCGTCCTTAGGATTGGCGATCAACTGCATCGCCCAATACAAATCGGAGCTGCTGCCGCTTCGTTGATGAACCTCCGCAGCCACCACATTACGCCCTTCTTTTAGCACACCCTTAAGCGGTTGGGTCAAATCTGCTGTTTCCGTCGTAGGGCTGCCTAGCGTTGTAGCACTGAAAGTCTCGTAGTCAGCCACTCCCGCAGGCATGTTGAATCGATAAACTTCCGTCCCATTCACATACAGAATAACACCATCATCGATCCCAAATTGTCCGACAATCTTGTTGTATGCTGACAAGTTATTTACGTCCATCGCCGTTCGGAAATATGCGGTCGGATGCTTCTTCTTAGCATCCTGGCCATAACTAATCACCTGCTGAATGCTGCCAAAGGCGGACGTTGATTCGTCTGCTGGATACCCGAACGGCCCACGAGCTGAAGCCCAACCCGAGTCATTGTAGCTCGTTGCCCGCCAAGCTGTTCCTTGGTTCGAACCATCATCTAAATATTTCCAATTTAAATCTTTAGATAACAAAACAATGCCTTGCCCTTCATTGCCAGTATTTCCACCATTGCTCCCACCAGGATTCGTGCCACCTCCTGGTCCACCACCATTGCTATCTTGCTCAGGCATTGCAGTCAGCTTCATGTCAAAATACAAGTCAGAGCTGGACAGACTCTGGTTGTGAAGCTCGATCGTTAATACATTTGGACCTGGGCGCAACCATTTTTTTAATGCCTCATTCAAATCTGGCGTATAAATCACTGGCCTATCTTTATTGGAAGTGGCCAACGTTGCATACGTTACGGGTCCCTCCGGCATCCCGCCGCGAAACACCTCAACACCATTAACATAAAAAACAAAGCCGTCGTCAGCGCCAAACACACTTTCAAATGATCCATAACCACGCAACTCAGCAATCGTTATCGTTTTGCTGAAATAGCTGGTCGTACGCTTGTTTTTACGGTCTTGACCGAAATCCACAACTGTGGACACTTTGCCAAACACGCTATCCGGCATTACGTCATCCGTAGCCGCACCATTTTTTTCTTTATAGCCAAATGGAGCAAGACCGCTCTTCCAGGTCGAATAATCATAGGTAACGTCCGTAACCGTCCGACTATGATCGATCCCCTCATCATTGTAACTCCAAAGTGAGCTTGGTGTGACAAGCGGCAGCGGTTTCAATGCAGGAACGGCCGTCAGCATCATATCAAAGTAAAGATCCGAGCTAGTAAGGCTTTGATTATGTAGCTCAACGGTCAACGTATTGTTCCCTTTTTTCAATGAGGCTTTAAGCTTTGCGCTTACATCCGCTTTATAAATGACCGGCTTATCCTTGGAGGAGGTAGACAACGTTTCATACGTTACCTCACCATCTGGCATGCCACCGCGGATAATTTCCGCACCATTGACATAAAAAACATAGCCGTCATCCACACCAAAAGTAGCTTCGAAAGAAGCATAGTCACGAACCTCATCCATTGTAATGACTTTGCTGAAATACGTTGTCGTATACTTATTTTTAGCATTCCCGCCAAAGCTGATCGTTGTAGCCACTTTATCGAATATCGAATCTGGAGCTACCTCGTTAGTTACGACGCCGTTCTTTTCCTTGTACCCAAATGGAGCAAGGCCCAATTTCCAGGACGAATAATCGTAAGCAGCCTGCTTCATCGCCTGACTGTGGTCAATGCCTTCGTCGCTGTAGCTCCAGTGCGAACCTGCACTTACAAGCTCTACCGCTGCCTTTCCTTCGTTCCCTTTACTCTCTTGTGCTTGAACGCTCGCCCCCATTGGAATAGAGCTTAGTGCAATCGCTAGCGCCAGCAGCAAGAAAGGCCACCTTCTCTTCATGTGATTCACGTCTGTTCACCTCTTAACACAGTTGATAATTTATGCTAGCACTAAAAGATCAGAGTGATGTTAGGAATAAGATAAGAGATTGTAAAAGCAGAGACTGAGGCTCAGGTTCATACAAAATGCTCAAGTATGTTTATTTTCAAGCTTGCGCGAGACGATCGAGAGTAAATAATTGATTGTAAAATACAAAAATGCAGCAAACAAAAACGTCGGAATAACGTAATTAATGTTATGACCGTTAATGATCTGGACATGGTTCATCAATTCCGGAAGTGCAATAACAACCGCTAGTGATGTATCTTTTAGTAATGAAATAAATTGACTTACCAATGGCGGCACCATCCGACGCAGCGCGATGGGCAGTACAATGTGTTTAAGTGTCTGTACAGATGTTAAGCCTGATGAACGACCCGCTTCGGTTAGACCTTTTTCCACACCGTTTAGCCCCCCTCGTACAATTTCGGAAATCATCGCTGACTCAAAAATAACAAGCGCAATGACCGCTGCTGTAAATTTATCAAGTTTAATACCGATCTCAGGCAGTGCAAAGTACGTAAAAAAAATAATTAAGAGCAGCGGCAAGTTGCGAACAGTCTCGACGATAACCGCACATAACTTTCCGAACACAGGCACCTGTGCGTACCGCACAGTACCGATAACTACGCTAATGGTAAAGCTAGCCACAATGGACACAAGCGCAACCTTTAACGTAATCAAAAATCCACTCAGCAAAAACTGTATATTTACAGGAGACCACGCGCCAACAAAATCCATTATGCCTCAACTCCTTTTACACGGGGGAACCGGCGCTCCAAATATCGGATACCAAAACTAAGTGGGATCGTCAAAATCAAGTAAAACAGAGCGGCAAAAATGTAAGTGCTGAACGTATCAAACGTATCCGAATTAATTAAATCTGCCTGATACATTAAGTCCGATGCAGACAATACCGTAAATATCGATGAGTTTTTTACCAAATTCAGAAATTGGTTGCCTAACGGAGGAATTACTAATCTAACCGCTTGTGGCAAAATGACATACCGCATCGCTTGCAAATAAGTTAGCCCAGAAGAACGAGCTGCCTCCATCTGACCTTGAGGTACGGATTGGATTCCAGCACGAATCGCTTCAGCAATAAAAGCAGAAGTGTACACCGTCAAAGCTGTAAGTCCCGATATAAACGGCACCAAAACAGTACCCGTTAATAGTGGAACTCCAACCAGCACAAAAAATGCGATAAGTATAAGCGGTATATTGCGAAAAAACTCAACATAGGCGGTACCTACCCATTGCAGTGGCTTCACAGGTGTAATACATAACACCGCGATCATAGCGCCTAACACAAAGCTCGCAAGGAGGGAAACAACACTTGCCGCAACAGTTCCTCCCAATCCGATCAAGTATCGGTCGAGATGCTCCGTAAGAACTGAAAATTGAATTAACATCAGTTGACCTCCTAAAGACTTGTTATCTTCACGAACTAGAAAGAGGAGAAGAGCGATGTGCGCTTATCCCCTCGACCTTCATTTACGTTTAGTTCGGTTTTTTTCCAATCCATTTTTCATAGATGTCGACATATTGTCCGTTATCTTGTAATTCCTTTAATGTCTCGTTGATCAGCTTCGCAAACTCTTCATCCCCTTTACGAACGCCTATACCATAGGGCTCTTTTGTAAAGGTCTCCTCTAACACGCGAAACTTACGATCTTGTTGTGCCATACCATAAAGCAGGGCATTATCAGTAGTTAATGCTGCGCCTTGACCCGCTTTTAAGGCGGTAAACGCCTCCGCATAGTTTTCGAATTCCATTACCTGCGCGTCTGGCACCGCCTCACGAACATTTTTGGCGGATGTGGAGCCTTTGGCGGTCAGCACCTTTGCATCTTTCGTTAAATCTTTAATTGAGTTGATTGTGCTGTCAACGGGCACTAGTAAAGACTGTCCCGCTGTAAAATAGACGTCCGAGAAATCAATTTCCTTTTTTCTCTCTTCCGTAATGGTCATGGTCGCCACAATCATATCGATGTCTCCATTTTTAAGCATAGGAATCCGTGTTTTTGAGGTTACTTCCATAAATTCGATTGCATGTTCATCCCCGAGAACTTTCTTTGCGATCTGCTTCGCAATATCGATATCTAAACCTTGCACTTGTCCACTAGCAGGGTCCTTTAGTCCGAATAAATTCAAATCATACTTGACTCCTGCAATGATTTTACCTTGCTTTTTAATTTTGGCAATTGTCCCTTCGGCTTCGGAGGCTTGCTTTGCGCACCCCATTAAAGCGCTTACAACAAATGCGGCGACTAACGATAATCCGATCATTTTACTCCACAATTTCATAACCAACTCTCCTTTATCATTAATGGTTTAATATCCGGCTAAGGAACAAGCGAGCTCGCTCTTCGCGTGGTTGTGTGAAAAATTGTGCCGGCTCCGCCTCTTCAATAATTGTGCCTTGATCCATAAATACGATGCGATCGGCCACTTCTTTCGCAAACCCCATTTCGTGAGTGACGACAACCATCGTCATTCCCTCCTGTGCGAGCTTGCGCATAACATCAAGCACTTCGCCAATCGTTTCCGGATCTAATGCGGAGGTAGGCTCGTCAAACAACATAATTTTAGGCTTCATGGCCAGTCCACGCGCGATCGCAACACGCTGCTGCTGACCGCCGGACAACTGGGACGGAAACGCGTTTGCTTTATCAGCAATGCCTACTTTGTCAAGGTTTACCATCGCGGCTTCTTCGGCCTCTTGCTTTGACATGCCTGCTACTTGTATAGGCGCAAGCGTAATATTTTGCATTACAGTCTTATGCGGGTATAAGTTAAAATGTTGGAACACCATCCCGATGTGACGACGCAATTTGTTAATATCAATAGACTTGTCATTTACACGCATGCCGTCCACTATCAATTCACCATCAGTCACCCACTCCAAGCGGTTTATACAACGCACCAATGTGCTTTTTCCAGAGCCGCTCGGGCCGATCACAACGACAACCTCACCTTGCTTGACCGATAAATTTATATCTTTTAACACATGGTAAGGACCGTAATGCTTATTAATCTGGTGGAAATGAATCATCCAATCCCCTCCCTCCTGTGAATGAAATTGATTGTTATACCAAGTTAACTAGCAACCCACGAAAACCTACACAATACTACAAAACTTAATAATTAAATTTAATTTATATAGAGGAACATGCGGATTAAATAAAAAAACCTACCGTATTTACTACTGTAGGCTGCAAACAAAATATGGATGGCTACTATATTCTATTGCGGTTATCGTTTTTTATAATGGAGTAAGCCATTCTAAAAATTCAAGTCGATTTCCAAAGGGGTCGTTTAAATAGAAGCGTCTTACTCCTTCATCAGCCCTTGTTCCATCATCTATTATTTGAATATTGTTTTGACGCAAATAATTACGGAATTCATCTAAGTTATGTACGTGAAATGCTGGGTGAGCTTTTGTAGCGGGAACAAAATCTTTTTGTACGCCGATGTGTACTTGATGAGTACCACATCGAAACCAAACACCACCACGTTTTTTTAGCGTTTCAGGTTTTGGAATCTCCGTCCAGCCCAATACATGATTAAAAAAACTCCGTGCAACTGCTTCGCAACCTTCCGGGGCTGCCAGTTGAACGTGGTCAAGTCCATAGAAATAATAAGCCATTTAATCTCTCCTTTAGTTCCATTAGACGAAACTTAGTTTCATAATTAAAATGAATTTTATACTGATTATAATAATAAATCCAGTTGTTTATTCTCGAACTCATAGCAGAAATAGGAATAAATTGAGACTAACCTGGAAAATAAAATTGGTTAATTATAGACAAGAACGAACATTTGTTCTATAATTAATAGAATGAAGTCTTTAGACAAGGGGCGATAAAGTTGATAACGATGTTTCAGTATAACTGGATGATAAGAGAGGAATGGTTTGAGCTATGCAAACAAATGCCAACAGAGGAATTGCTGCGTAATCGAATAGGTGGTGTGGGTAGCATTCTGTATACGCTGTTCCATATTTCGGATGTGGAGTACAGTTGGATTCGTGGCATACAAGGTAAGCCAGATATTCAAGTACAATACAAGAACGATATGACACTCCAACATGTAAAGGAACTTTCTGATCGTTGGCTTCATGAAACTAAAGCATTTCTGCAAACATGGTCCGATGATTTTGATAGAGACATTGTGACCGTTCCGTGGTCGGAAGAACGTTATACTAAAGGTGAAATATTACGTCATGTAATTGCACATGAAATTCATCATATGGGCCAACTCTCGGTATGGGTGAGAGAAATGGGGATTAACCCGATATCAGCAAATGTTATTGGCAGAGGATTGTTTCAAGATGTTAAATAAACGCTGAACGATAGTGTGATGAACCGCCTACCTAATGGACGGTTCTCTTCCAGTGCGCCTTCAACATAAAAAGAAAATCTCCCCTTTGGTAAAGGGAGATTTTCTAAATTACTACTTCCTATTGACTGATGGATGTTGACGGATACAACGTTGTTCCCCAAATCGAAACTTTTATATTGCTAGTTAACGGCACGTTAGTTTCATCTATAATGGTTCTCCACCATTCCCAAGCGAGACCTGTGCATTCTTTTGCGAATATTTTTATGTTCTTGGCATTAGGCGGAAGTGGGATCTCTGTCGAGAAATGGGCAGTTCTATTTCGACCGCTGCCTTCCCACGTTTTAGGAGTAATAACTTCTTGTCCATTTTCGTCATACGTAAATTCGTCCCAAGACACTTCGAACTGAGCTACATACGCGCCGCTATGGTCAAGTGTTATTTTACCTTTTGTATATTCCGTCGTTTTAGTTTCGATATACTCGGTATTGTTGTGAACCGCTGCTATGGAATTATCTTTTAGGAAGACACTAGTATAAGAAATAGGATAAGCCGGGTTCTTGGTGCTGTATTGAGCATTGTCTTTAATTACACTTTGAATGACATTAAAGTCTTTTGTGACGACCTGGTTATGTGTTTGCGCATCGCCGCCTAGGACGACAGCAGTAAATGAGCTGTTTTCATAAATATCTTTGTATTGACCACTAGTTTGGACACTCGGATTGTTGAGCAACAATTTAAATGCGGTTTGAACATCACTACTCTTTGAGGTCGTTTCTAATTTGACGTAGATGGTTCTGCCATATGATACGTTAGACACCATGAGTGGCGGAGTCTCGTTGCTTACTCCTTTTCGGACCAACTCAGCAAACGTGACACTGTTATCAAACAACTCCGACGGGTTGTTAGGAAGTGCTGCACTAACCGTATAGAAGATTTGCTTATAAGCCGCAATCATCACCTTTTTCTCGCCGCTTGCAACCGCATTAAAGTCGATTCCAAGTGTACCGTTAAGCACTTGAGCATTCACATTTAATGCACTCGAAATTTGATTTTTACTATATACCATAGATTCCGCATACTGTAATCTGGCAGGCAGTGTATGCGTACCGGAATACTTTTCACTCCAAGTCGATACGAGCTGATCAACAGCGCCAGAAACACTGCTGTAGTTCGGATTTTGAACCGTTATTGTATTTTCACTTTTTAAGCCGGGCAGATCAATACTAATATCTAACGGTTGTCTTTTTGCCATAAGTAAACTAGGCTGATTATCGGCAAAATCCTGATTTGCTAGCTGAATGGCACCTGGGTAAGTTCGATTTGTGATGGAGTCAATAATGGAGATATCTACGGGTGAAGTTGTGAGTGATTTTTTGTCGCGTTCAACTACAATAAATTTACCATTGGATTGACGACCTTCTTTAGGAACAAAACTACTAATTTGATCCCCTTTTACAGCTAACACTTCATTACGATTGTAATGGAGGTTCGCAATCCCGCTGTCTATATCGTGGAGTTCATTTGGTGCTGCGAAGGATACACCCGAATAAGTGAGCACCTGTAAACCTACTAATAGACTGACGAGCCATTTTGTTCCTTGCCTTCTTTTTGGAATTCCCATAAAACCTTCCCCTTTATTGTGTAAAATGTCGTGCTGTACTAGATTTATCGGTATGTTCACACAAAATTATTATATTTTTATATGATCATATGTAAGTAAATAAACCCAATTTTAATATTTACAAAAGATGACACCTAAGAACATTACTCCCTACTTCTTTCGTTTGATGACCTGAAAGTTCTATAACAACAAAAAACACGACAACATAACATTTATGTTGCCGTGCAAGTTAAAAAATTTTGTCCCACATCTACTATGTTTTACATGTGTACATCCGCTTGCGGACTAGTGACAGAGCTATATAATATTTGGAATAACTCCTCAATTTAGCTACAAAGTTGTAAATATGCCTCATTGTTCACACTCAATTGCAGCGGCTGTAACCGCAGTTCGCGCACGTCTTACAGCCCTCTACGTTTAACAGCGAGGCTGAGCCACACGATGGGCATAGATCGCGCGATTCCACCCGCACCTGCGCATGCATAACAAGCGGGTCTGCGTGTAAGGTTTCCGCTGCAGCAAGCGAGGAAGCTGCTGGTGCTTCAATTGTAGCCGCGATCGGTGCAGACTCGATCGCAGCGGCGGTGACACTGGCTTCGGCAAGGTGTGTTTCCAACGCCTTCGCCACAGCATCAGCAATGGACTCGACGCGATTTGCGCCAAAGCCGATTGCTCCGGAACCGCCGATACCTTTTAAGTGTTTGATCAGCAGTTCAACTTTATTGCCGTGGTCACCATAACGAAGGAACAAAGAACTTACGCGACCAAGTGCTTCTGCCATTGCAAACACATCGGAGCCAGCTTTGCCTACATTTAAGAAGATTTCAACTGGCGTTTCTTCATAATCGTTTATCGTAATATAAGCCATACCAAATGGCGTATTAATTTTGTAGGTCGCACCACGAAGCACTTGTGGCCGACGCATGTAGCCTACAGTACCTGCTGCCACTGCCGTAGTGGCAGCATCAACCGGAACAGTTGGTGCGGAAGGAGATGCTGCCGACACACCAATGGCCTTGTTCTCTGCCACTTGTGCTGCATCTGCCGACTGTGCGGCATCTTCGGTCTTCGCTTCCTGCTTCTGTGTCGTCAGCACCTGAACATCACGGCTGCCGTCGCGGTAGATTGTTACCCCTTTACAGCCAAGGTCAAATGCGAGCTCATACAAACGTTTCGTCTCTTCCACCGTAAAGTCATGCGGACAGTTGGCCGTCTTCGAGATTGAGCTATCCACCCAACGCTGAATCGCCGCTTGTGCACGAATATGATCTTCCGCGGACAAATCCATCGCTGTTATAAAGTAATCAGGCAGTTGTTGCCCTGGATTAGCATCCAGCCACTGCTGTGCAATCGGTACAAACTGCTCGTCAAATCCAAGCCGGCTTTGGCGGAAATATTTAAATGCAAAGTACGGCTCAATGCCTGTTGATGTCCCTACCATTGTACCGGTAGAGCCTGTTGGCGCCTGAGTAATGACCGTGACGTTGCGCATTCCCTTTTCCTTAATCGCCTGTCCTACTTCTGGGAAGGTTTCAATCATCGTTTTCATAAATCCGCTCTGTACATACAATTCTGCATCAAATGCCTGGAACGAACCTTTCTCGCTTGCAATTTCGGCGGAGGCCAAGTACGATTCACGAGCGATAAAGCTGTAAATTCGATCTAAAAAATCTAATGATTCCGCGCTGCCATAACGAATGCCGAGCTTAATCATCAGCTCTGCCAAGCCCATAGAGCCGAGGCCAACTCGCCGCTCTGTCTGCTGATTTACACGATTTTTCTCAAAATGATACGGTGTCTTGTCAATTACATTATCCAAGAAACGAACGGCATCCCTTGTTACCCGTGCCAGCTCATCCCACGCTACATCATGGCGTTCCTCATCGTAAAATTTCGACAAGTTCAGGGCTGACAAGTTGCAAACTCCCCAAGCTGGCAATCCTTGCTCACCACACGGATTCGTGCAAATAATCGGATTAAAATACCAGCTGTTTGACATTTGGTTGTAGTATTCCATAAATACGACGCCTGGCTCAGCCGACTTCCAGGCGGATTCAATAATCGTATGCCAAATTTCTCTGGCGCGCACTTTGCGATATGGAATGACAGGTTTACCCGCTTGCTTCCATTTATCCAAATCTCCGTCCCAAATCTCATCATAGTCACCATCAGACGTATCCGGAAATACCAATTCCCATTCCAAGTCTTCCTTTACAGCCTTCATAAAAGCGTTGCTGACACAAACAGACAAATTCGCATTTGTAACTTGTCCTGCCGTTTGCTTGACAGTAATAAAATCGAGTACGTCCGGATGCCAATCATTAATCATCAGCATGAGTGCACCACGACGGCTTCCCCCCTGTTCGATCAAACCCGTCGTATAGCTGAACAAGCCTCCCCAGGATACCGAACCACTTGAGGAGCCATTCACCCCCCGAACGATCGCACGATGTGGACGCAATGAACTCAAGTTAATGCCAACGCCGCCTCCGCGTGCCATTATCTCTGTCATCTCCGACAACGTTTCCATAATACCCCCGCGACTGTCTTTAGGCGATGGTATGACATAACAATTAAACAATGTCAGTTCCTCGCTAGCCCCAGCGCCAGCCGCTATTCGGCCTCCAGGAACCAGCTTCCAATCATCCAGCATATATCTGAAACGATCCGTCCACTCTGCTTGCTTTTCGGGTGTTGCTTCTACTGATGCCATTGCGGCTGCTAAGCGATCCCACATTTCCTCTGGTGTCTTCTCGATTGTAAGTGTTAATTTCTCTATCGTCGTATGCACCACTTCGCCACCCCGTGTCTTCACGGTCACATGACGTCCATCACGAGCAATAACTTCACCGACTTCCTTAGCCGGAAACTTAGGATCATCCTTCGTTAATACAAGAACGACGTCCCCTATTTGGGTATGATTCGTATCCGCGTCCTTCCACGCATATCGATCCAAAAATATTTTTTCGCTCAGTCCTGCCAAGCGCTGTGCTTTCTTCATAGTATCCAATACAAACAACCTCCTGTGTCACAAAATGGACGAAATAAACAACATGAAACACACATCATTTTCAGCTCATAACGTATGTAAGACACACAATATATAGTATGCGTTGATCATTTTACTACACAACATATAGAATTACGAATGATTAAACAAGGATATTCTTAAAAGAAACGACCTCGTCTCCCCCCTCCCTTATCGTCTCTCTATTATGCTCTCTCATTCAGCCTTTTTGGCATTTGACATACGCCTTCGTTAACGTAGTAACCATTATGTATTTATACTTCGCCAAAAATGTCCAAAGTTATGATTTGTATAAATATAGACCATACTAAACGTACATTACATGGCACCAAAGCAAGGAGGTCCACCTCGTGAAAAATGAAAAAATGACGTTAAGCGCAGACGAACACGTACCGTTTCACTTTGACCGCAGTTGGATGGAGACGATGCAGCTACGTATCGATCGTAATGGTCCGTGGGATGACTGGACCTTGTTCCAACTTGCTTATGAAGCGGAGCAAGCTAAGCTTATCCGATCTTTTGATGAGTTGCAGTGCTTAACACACTTGACGAATGTCGAACCTTTGCCTCATCAGCTCTCTACCGCCCGCAAAGTGCTGCACGAGATGCGTGGACGTGCGATTCTTGCAGATGAAGTAGGACTTGGCAAAACAATTGAAGCTGGCCTTGTTATTAAGGAATATATGATCCGCGGGCTCGTGAAACGGGCCCTCATTCTTGTACCCGCTTCGCTTGTACTGCAATGGGTACGCGAGCTTAATCATAAGTTCGGCATACCAGCCGTCGCCCAGAAGAAAGAGTATCATTGGCACTCCGGTGTCGTAGTCGCATCTATGGATACGGCTAAACGCGACCCACACCGCTCCATTCTGCTGGATCAGGAATATGACATGCTTGTCATTGATGAAGCACACAAGCTAAAAAATCGTAAAACGACTAATTATCAATTCGTTACTCAACTACGAAAAAAATATTGCCTGCTGCTGACAGCTACACCGGTGCAGAACGATATGAACGAGTTATATAATCTCATAACGCTCCTGAAGCCTGGTCAATTAGGCGCCCAAGGAGACTTTAGCACTAACTATGTGACAGACAAACGTGTTCCTAAAAACGAAACGGTTTTGCAATCTGAGCTATCGAAGGTGATGATCCGCAACCGGCGTGGAGAAGGTAACGTTCATTTTACGAAGCGTATCGTTAAAAATGTGCCCTTGACACTCTCATCAGACGAGAAAGCTTTATATGATGGCGTAACACAGTTCATTCGGGAACAATACCAGTCCAACGTCGCTGATGTTGGCAGCATGTTCTCATTGATCACATTACAGCGAGAAGTCTGTTCCAGCAGAGACGCCGTTTTTTTAACACTTGTTAATCTGTCTAAGAAATTAGCAGAAAATTCGCCTGTACGTGAACGAATATGGGAACTAGTAGACCTTATTAAACGAATTAAATCCAACACAAAAGCCGAAACGGCGATGCAATTAATTCAGGGCATGAACGAGAAGGTTATTCTTTTTACAGAATATCGTGCTACTCAAGAATATTTGCTGCAATATTTCCGTGATCGTGGACTCGTCGCTGTACCTTATCGGGGAGGGATGAATCGTGGCAAAAAGGATTGGATGATGGATCTGTTTCGAGGGCGTGCACAGGTGATGATAGCTACAGAAGCCGGGGGAGAAGGCATTAATTTGCAATTTTGCCACCATATGATTAACTTTGACCTCCCCTGGAATCCGATGCGGGTAGAACAGCGTATTGGCAGAGTCCATCGACTTGGGCAGATGCATGACGTCAAAATTTATAATTTGTCTACCAAAGGTACCATTGAGGAGCATATTTTGAATTTATTACACGAAAAAATTAATATGTTTGAAATGGTTATCGGCAGCTTGGATATGATATTGGAGCGGTTTGAAGAACAAGATAGCTTGGAGCGCAGCTTGTCTCGTATTTTACTTGAAGCCGATAATGAAGAAGAAGTGCGTAAGCAGGTTGATTCACTTGGACAATCCCTTAATGAAATTCGAGCACAACTGCATAATGAGGTGGACATTACCGCTAGTAGCAAGCAGCAGCGTGAAGTACAGTCATTTTTGCAACGATTTGGTACGGAAGCGGAGGCTTAGTTAGCATATGGATACGGAACAAATTACCCGCTTCGTCATGAGGTATTTGGAATCAACAGCGTGTCATATTATTGAGAAAACACCGGCTTATGTCACGGTAAAGCTGTCCGAACAAGCAGATCGTGTGTTAACAAACCGGCCCTATTATTGGGGCTTTGTTGACCGGACAGGGGCTGAGGCGGAGACGATGCGGTTTACATTTGTGTTTGATCCCGCTAGGATGCCACCTGAGGCGAGTCGGGGTCCTGTCAGTTATGTGACCGCCCCTGTTACCGAATCAGTTCCGCTGCCGCCTGCCGTCGGTGAAGCTGTAGGTACTGGTGACAGCATTATGCAGCGCTACTTTGGCGTTGCACCTGCATTTACAGGCGGTGGAGGAGGAGTCGGTCGTATTCCTAAAGATAATGTGACCTTTGGTAGTCAACGACTGGAACAAATTATGCAAGCGGCCTTACAAGGAGGACGTTACCTCTCCTTGTTCGAAGAAAGCAGCACAGCTTATACAGGACGTGGGCAGCGTCGCTCTTTAGCTTACGAGCCTTATTTATTGCTAAATGTAAAGCTAGAGTTTGCGTGTGATCTCAAACGGGAGGAGCTTCATTCATTCGGCGTCTCCCTTGTGAGTGGAACGATTCATCCTCATTTTATGGAGCTGGTTAAAGATCGACAATTGACGCCAAAGCTGCCTGCAAACGTACACACGATGACTTGGCGATTTACACTCGAACAAGCGGTTCAACTCGTAGAGCAACGTATTCGACAGTTGGCGGCTGATTATGATATGAGCTGGGCGATAGAAGCAAGTGAGCGGCTCGATGAAGAATGGGAACGATTAGCTGCTTATTATGAGCCACTGATCAAGCAAGAGGAAGAAGCGATGAAATCCGATACGGCTTCTACAGATGCTGCGGATTTTGCAGCAGAAGAGCAGCCGTTAGCTGTTGAACTGCCTCCGCCGCGCGCTTCGCTTGACAGCATGTTACAGCAGCTTGACCCCTTGCATGAGCAGCAGTCAGATCATTCTGCAACTGCCCAAGAGCCATTAGCGCCACAAACTCGCTCGGCGCGCGAGCAATTTGAAATACGCTGCAACGAGATTCGATGGCAGTTTGAACCTAGAATCACGCTTAGCGTTATAAATACGGCTCTCCTTCATTTGCCCTCCGGCTTGAATGGTTGAGCCGTTTTTTTCACTATGCTCGCATAATGCGACAGTTCTCGTTTCGCACGATCTGGCTTTCATAACCAATTGCCTTGAACCGCCACAGAACGGCAAAAATAGTTGCTAAAACAAGCTGTATATTGGCCTTAAAGCGACAGTCTTTTAAAAATAGCTTCGATAAAATGGTGTTAAGTTAGCATAAATAGGGTAAACCATTAATATTCTATTAGGTTGCCAAGAAATGAGGTGCTTGAACATGAACCATTGGTGGAACCACTTCGTTCGCTTAACATGTGCTGCGGCGATAACTGCTGTTGTATCCGCAGGATTATCATATGTCATCGTGACGGGCTCGGAGTCCATACAACTACCGGCCCGCATTGAACTTAACCTACCGACGTCACACCAAGCCAGCATTCCCAACCAATTACGCGACGGAACTTTCACCATACGACATCAAAAGCCTGCGAACATCCCCGCCGCGACACAATATCGAATTGCTCCCCGTCTTTCTTTACAGGAGACCATTGAGCAGACCGTGCAAAGACTGTCACAGCATCAGCCGTTCTCTTCGTGGAAGCTTGCTAAGACCGATGTACAGCCGCTTGGGCCAGGCACGCATGGCTGGCTAGTAAATGTGTTAAGTTCATCTAACAAAACGGTGGGATATTTGATCATTTATGCAACACCAGACAACGATTACTTGTTAACTGAGTATGGAGTAGGCGCTCGACTCCCCTATGATCAAACCGTTCTATCGGAAGCGATTCATACACTAGGCTGGGAGGGCGACAAACTGGAAATCAGCCCGTTATATGCTCCGCCTTTGATCGCCATGTGGCGCGTACATAACGGCAAGGAAAGCGTGCTTCTGGATGCAGAAACTGGCGAGCAGCTACCAGAGGAGTTAGAAATGACTCCATTTGAGCAGTCATTTAGTCGGTTTAAAAACTCCCCCCGTCTGCAAGTCACATCTGCGGCGTTATCAGCACGCTCAGAAAACCTTGGCACATGGACTGGAGTTATATCCAATCCAAGGCTAACGCCAGACGATCCGGTCGTAATCAAATCCAATTTTGACCCTTACGACAATATTCAATGGATGAACGGAAAACAGCAATTAAACGGAAAAAAAGCATTAGAGTGGCTCAATCATTGGAACCCTGATCTACAAACTTCTCCTTGGATCTACGTTCAGTCACGCCCCTACAACAGCGGAACGATAAATCTGCCTTATGCACTGGTCGGCAAGCAGGGATGGACAGATGGCCAGACATTTGCCGCTTCCTATGCGGCAGTATCCTCTTCTGGAGCAGCTTGTATCCGCTTCATTGCAGAGCCATTAGCATTAACAACTGGTTATATTACACCTGTTCAGTAACACTTGCCCCCCAAACTTTTAATCGTATCAAAAAAAGGCGTGCCCCTTATTTATACGGAGCATGCCTTTACCTGTTCATAATATTTCTGTTACTGATGTTCCAATTCATGACAACGTTTTTCCCTTTCCCCATTTGCCAGTACGACGGATTCGCTCCACAACTTTTGTAATCCGCTTCACGAAGGGTTGTCCCGCATGCCTCCAGTCTCCAGCCATCATCTTCATACTAAATGGCAATAATCCGAACCAACGTACTAACCAATGCTCTCGCTGTTGGTGCTTGCGTTCAAGCCTGCGCTCGCTCCGTTGTTCCTTGGGCTCATCGATATAGGTCACTACGCGTTGTGTAATATACTTAATCAAGTCATCACGCTTTGACATGTACATTCCTCCGAATCCGAATGACTTCTTTTGCTTCTAGTGTGAGCTTTCCTCTCCTATTTTAAACGTGATTACGTCATTCAACCAAAAAACCTTGTTTCCAATATACGCTGGGTATGGCTTAATTCTTATTCGTGCACGATACGACATAACGCCCAAGACAAGGTTATGTGGAAAAGAGGTCATGTTCCATGCGTTACCCCCAGACATTTGTTTTAACCTGCATTACTGTCCTGTTCAGTGTTAATGCCCTATTTGTGGCTTCTGTAGCTTTGGCAACTTCTGCGGCTTCTATGGCCTCTGCTGTCGGCGCCTACGACGCCCAGTCGCCAACTTTTATGAATCACATGACAAATGAACAACAAGCAAGTTTTGATACCGACGAAGCCCATCAGCATATTACTCATGTATTTCCTCACCCCTTTGTGCTTATTGATGCTGGTCACGGGGGGATTGACGGTGGAACTGTTCATGAGAACGTTTTGGAAAAAGATATTAACTTGGCCATCGCTCAAAAGTTGTATTTGTTGTTAAAAAGCAAAAACATTCCAGCTGTCTTAAATCGAACGGGAGACTACGCTTTAAGTGATGATAATCGCTGGTCAGTTACACGCTCAAGACATCGGAAGGACTTAGCGCAGCGACGCCAGCTAAGCGAAGAGGTACCCGTCTCCATTTATGTGAGCCTGCACGTCAATTGGGGCAAAAACCAGGCTGCACGCGGGCCTATTGTATTACATCAAGAAGAAGGGCGGAGCAGGCTGCTTGCTACTTTGATCCAGCAGCAGCTAAATCCCTTATTTCAAAAAGTTATGCTTCCCGAAGCCGGAAATAAGTATTATTTGCTGCGTAAAGTGCAGCAGCCCGCAGTAATTGTAGAAACTGGATTTATTAGCAATGAACAAGATCGGTTGCTGCTCACAAGCAGCGCAGGCCAATCTGCTATCGCACAACGAATTTGTGATGCCATTATCCAGTATTACGCCACTTTTTCATAATTGACAGGGGTTAGTGGCTATTACTTGTATGCCACATTCCTGCAATAAGCCACCGCCTGGTTCTTACTTTTTTACTAATTCAGAAATACGGACGAACTGTACGTCCTTCATCACTTGGGGAACTTGACGATGAAGGACGGCAGCCGTCTTTAGTCCACCCGCTCCAACGTGACCGATCGTGATGCAGGCCTTGCTAGATTTAAGCTGCTCCAGCACTTTACTAAATTGCTTGGTGACATGTGCCTCAGAATAAACGTCATCCAAAAATATTTGATTGTTCACAACAGGAACACCTATTTCGTTCGCAACTTCCTCGATAACGGAGCGATAATTTGTCTTGCTGTCCAGAAAATACATCCCCTTCTCCTTAATAACACGCAGTACAACTCGCATTATACGTTTGTCTCCCGTTATTTTGGAGCCCATGTGATTATTCATCCCGACCGCATGCGGAACAGCATCAATGGCCGCACGGATCCTTTTCTCGATCTCCTCATCCGATTGGGATGCCAAAATAGCACCTGGTCCGAGCCAGCTTGCTTTCCCCGACTTCGGCTCCATCGGCATATGTACGATCACCTCATGTCCCATCTGATGGGCAAGCACCGCATCTGCAACTGAGGTTTGCAAAAAGGGCATAACTGCTACCGTAATATGAACCGGCAGCTTTAGCATCAGCTCGGTCCCTTTCATCTTATTGCCAAAATCATCAATAACTATAGCTACCGATTTCTTCTTTTCTTGAACAGGCGACAAGCTAGATACCTGTTGCAAATTCACCTTTTTATGCACAAGCACTTCATCTGCCGCTACTATCTTAGGCACACAAGCCATCAGCGCAATAATGATAGCTAGCACTCCTGTACCGACCTTTAACAGAAACCAGACCTTGCTTTGAACCTTATTTTGCGCAATAACGCCTTTTACCATGTTTTTTAAATCGCTCATTTCTGCCCCTCCATTCAGCCCTGTTTTGGGTTATAATATATGATGCGTTGTGCTGTTCTTAATATGTACCAAATGTAACAATAATCATGCGTACAATGGCGATGATTGCTTGCCAATTGACAAGCATCCGCAATTCCCCTAAGATGATAAGTACGCAAAAAAGTAGAGTGCAGGTGATAATGAAGATGTCCTATCAACCAATTGTAAAGAGAGCACAGTTGTCAGACCATAATCCCGAGACGAATTTGTCTCAGTTGGTTCTTACCCTTCATGACGGAACACAGCTTCGTTTGTTTGACAACAATGGCAAGAAAATGATTAACCGTCTGTTGACGATGCCATGCCCAATTTGCCGCAAAGACTTCTATTGTAATTGCTTTAACCGCTTTGTAGATGTAATTGACGAGCAATTAAGTAAAGAAGACTGGAAAGAAGAGTAATCTCTCCTTTCCAGACATACGAAATCCCCTCTGTAGAGACGATCCTTATCGTCTCTACAGAGGGGATTATTCGTTTGTTTAATATGAAGTTAAAACAAAATGCAACGAAGACGAACAGAGACAAATGAACAATTTAAAACCGTTCATTTAACATCGGAGCTGCAAGATCCAGCATCTTGGCCATCTCAGCACGAGTGACCGCCTGCAAGGGGCGGAAAGTACCCTCTTGATAGCCGTTAACAATTCCATTTTCCGCCAACACTGCAATAGCGGCTGCCGACCATCTGTCACTACTCACGTCCACAAAGGAACTAACGACTGGCTTGGATGGAGCTGCCTGTAGCACTCGCGCCAGCAGCACGGTCAATTCTTCACGTGTTATCGTTTCATCCGGCCCGAAGCTGCCATCCGTCCGGCCCATCATAATTCCAGCCTGCTGTGCCATACGAATGTCATTTGCAGCCCAATGACGAGATGGCACATCCCAAAACAGGGAATCTGTCGTTTGCGGCTGCAAATGGAGCATACGCGCCACGATGGAAGCTGATTGCGCGCGTGTCAATCGTTGTTCTGGCGCAAACGTTCGTGCAGCGATTCCCGTCATCCAGCCACGTTCGCTCACAGCATGAATATGAGCGCTCGCCCAGTGTCCTGCTGTATCGTTAAATGATGAGCCGTTGAGCCAGGCACTATAATAATCCCATGTACCATCTGCTTCCTCTGTCAGGCTCCAATTTCCTGCCCCTTTTAAGTTGTACTTATTTACAAGATTTAGTTTCGCTTGAATAGATTGTTCATTTTCAAACCATACCGTATAAGATCCTGGTTTTAATGTTGTTCCATGAACATTCGGCAGCGTATCCCCTGACTTAATCGTAAATATACCCTTAGGAGACTGTTCCGCCGTATCATAATAAGTTTTGCCATTGTAATCCTGTAACAGTTTACGAACTCGATAATTCTGTGCTGCATTCCCCTTCATCGTTCCATCAGACTTCCAATATCGACCATAAAACGGAATTCCCAGTACCAGCTTATGGCTTGGAGCGTATTTTAGCGCGTATTGGA
This sequence comes from Paenibacillus taiwanensis DSM 18679, assembly GCF_000425125.1. Lineage (GTDB taxonomy): Bacteria > Bacillota > Bacilli > Paenibacillales > Paenibacillaceae > Paenibacillus_B > Paenibacillus_B taiwanensis. The sequence goes on along the minus strand of NZ_KE384307.1, from coordinate 995,771 downwards.
TCGATTGTTCTACAAATGGAAGACCCGCCACAGGTCCAGGCTCGCTGCCTTGATAACTTTCGTCATAAGCCATAATCATTAAGTAGTCGCTTACTTTCGACAAGGCCGCATAATCATAGGAGCCATGCCAACCTGTCGTCCATCCATGCGGATTGGCTGCCACAGCTACCGATACTTCTTTGTGGGCGGGTATCGTCTCACGCAGCATTTTAACCAACTGCGTCTGGTCATCACGTTGTTTGTCTGTTACATTTTCAATGTCAACGTTAACACCATCCAAATTGTATTTTTCAATTGCCGCAGCAATTTGCTTGACTAATGCATTTCGATTGTTCAAAGCCGCAATCCCTTTATTACGATCCCAATGATTGCTTAGAAATGGAACTACCTTCATCCCTTTATTGTGCATCTCCTTAATAAAGGCCGGATCAAGCGCTTCCGTCAGTAAAAGAGAGCCGTCTTCACGAAGGTCAAAATAGCTTGGCGATACCATATCCAAACTACCTTTTGTGTGATTAACTGCCTGTACATAATTACTCGGATTGCCAAAATAAAGATACGACATCGCATACCGCTCTGCGGCAGCTAGTGTCGGGATGCTAGTGAGCGTTAACGTTAACAAAGATACACCTAAGATCGTTCCTTTTATGTATGAATTCCAACGCATGTTTAATCTCCTTCCGTATACAAGTTTCATAGACATCATGCCTTTGAAAATGATTAGGAACAAGATATAATAATTGGAAACTTTATCAACCAATTAGATTGTGCAGCCAAAAATGTGATAACAGCGCTGTTTCTAAATGCTAGCATCATCCTATTTACGAAAACGACAAATATTTCTATTGACCTGACTCGACGCATTTAAGTAAAATATAATATTTTTTTCATAGCCTTTACATACTACAACTGCGCACGCTGTGCTTGTCATTGTATGCATGACAAAAACTCCGCGTTATTTCTATAACGCAGAGTTTTTGCTGTTCCGACTGAGCTTGCAGAACATATAACGCTTCCATCAGCTCACATGCTATTCGATTTTTAGCTAGATGACGCGGCTCAAAAAATGGGTCAGGAATCGCTCAGCATCCACTTCCAAGCACACTTCACACGTGGCTTCCCCTTCATGTAACTCTCTTGTTCTGCCCACTTCTTCGCCTGTCGTATCAATAGCAACATGTAGAGGCATACGCTTCACAAAACTAGCATCAATCGCCACACCTACTGCCAGCGGATCATGCAACGCACAGCCGCCGCTGCCAGGATAACGTGTCTCGTAGAAACGAATATAGAATTCAGTAATATCTGCAAAATACCCGCCAATATCTGGATTTTTCTGCCTCCACTGCTGAACAGCAGACAAAGGAAGCAACGTCTCCATCGTGACATCAAGACCAACTACAGTTAACGGTAACTTCGCTTTAAACAGCACGTCCGCCGCATCAACGTCACAATGAATATTTGCTTCGGCATGAGGTGTAACATTACCGCGAGTACGCACAGCCCCGCCCATAATAATTAACTCTCCGATCAACTCCGCTATTTCTGGGGCCTTCTGCAAAGCCAATGCCAAATTCGTTAACGGCCCGACCATAACAAGTGTAATTTGTTTCGGGTAGGCCCGAATTTGCTCAATCAGGTAATCAACAGCATGCTGATTAGAGGGTTTATTTTGGGGCTCAAATAACGCTGCTTCACCTAAGCCATGTTCACCATGAATGTGTCTCACATAATGTTCCTTTTTTCGTCTCAAGGGCTGCTCGGCACCTTTAAACACAGGAACATCATAAACACCTAGCTTCTCCAGCACAATCAATGTGTTTCGTGCCGCTTCACTTACTGTAACATTTCCATAACAAGTCGTGATGCCATGCAGCTTAAGCTCAGGCGAGCGAACAGCGTAAGCGATTGCAAGTGCATCATCCACACCTGTATCCACATCCAAAATCAATAACTTGGCTCCAATGTCCAACTTCTCTCCCCCTCTGTGATGTATCGTCAATTCGCAAGTGCAAGTACAAGTTTCTTATTTATCACACTCTACTAGTATACCCTTTATTGGCTTCACATTGGAGACAAAAAATGCTGAAGGCTGACTCTTCTAGTCCCTATTTTATGCGGTTGAATATACGTGACATTTATGTATCATTGATCATATAATTATGTAGTCATATTAGACTAATGAACTATACATGGATGGTGAACGGTATGATCCAGTGTCAACTGGACTTTTTCACACAACGCTTTGCACAAATCGCATCGACCTATTATGTGGATCAAGCACATCTCGAAGCAGCATTAAAGGAATTAATGATGGCGATGGAAGTCGAATTTGCGATTCCGATTGACGATCCAGATGCGCTCTATACGTATGAAACGAAGCATCCTGACGTGCTGGAAATATATTTTAAAATTACGAACGAGTTGGAGTATTATTGAATCTCCCTCATCTGCTGCATAGTCATGGACAGCAACGCACATCCTACATACGGAATGCCAACAGCTTACATTACATGCAGGAGGTTAGAAAAATGACACATACGTCTACACAGCAAATTCGCAGCACAATTCAACAAATGATCCAACAAACGGAACAAGCCAGCGGCAACTATCAACGCTTACTTCAGCAAGAGCAGCAAAACGCTCAACATCTGGAACAACTGGTACAGCGAGAACGACAAGCTGTTCAAGTGATACAAACCGCTTTGCAAGGACACCAAGCTGCCATCCAGCAAATGCAGGCCGTGTTGCAAGCCTGTAATCAGATCGACAATGCAAGCACACCTCTGTACTCAACGAACCCGGCTTACGGGTACAATGCAGGGTACAGTGTACAACCGCAATCGTATCACAATTAACCTGTTCGCAGACAATGCAGGCTAACGAACATCACTATGAAAACCATATAGAAGAGAGAGCCTCCCCTCCCTCTTCTATATGGTTTGTCTTGTCACCAAATAAGAAGCACAGATAGGTGCGCAATGGAGATCATTTTAACTTACCAGCAATTTTGTCCATCAATTGTGCCTTTTTGGTGTCTATTTTTAATCGATACGCTGCCTCTGCTTCCTCTGCCAGTTGGCCTCCAAATCCATGTTCCTTCAATTCTGCCTTCATGTTGTCCAGCCGACGATAAAATGACTTGTCAACGTTTTTCTCTAGCTTTTTAGCCGCACTCATGTAAAGCGAAGTCAGATCAGCCAGAGAACGATTTGATTTCCCTGCTTTGTACAGCTTATAATCTGCTTTTGCTTTCTTACCCAGTACATCAAGCCGTGCTATGGCTACCGCCTGCAAACTCTCAAACCAATCGGTATAACGATCCCGAATAGACGATTCAGACAACGAAGCCTGAGCACTGCCAGCACCGCTTGACGGTTGTTGTATACCTTCCGCCTGCGGATGTTGCTCGTGAGATCGCTCTCCCGTCTGCCCGTCTCTGTTTGGTGTTGGTGTAGCAGCAAGATGCTGCTTTGATGCGGACTGGGTTGGAGAAATCGTTCCAATATTATTGACCGTTTGAGTTGTATCTACTTTACTAAAGTCAAAGAAATCAGTATCTACCCCCAATTCCTGAGTAGACACCTCCCGGTTTGTCAAATACTCATATCCCCACCATACGCCAATGACACCTAACACAATGATCACAACAAGAACAATTCCAACTTTTGAGCGCACAGCATCTTCCACCTTCCTATCGTGGATTAGCTTGTTTGATCGTGATCCAATTGTCCGTTGCTTTTTCTTGTTTTCCATTTCCTAGTTACCTGTTTGACTTGCTTCCAGACTTGCCTCGCCGTGTCCAGCTCAAAGCATACATTACCAATAATAACTATACAAAGTACACTCGCTCCTGCGATAAAAGCCCACACTAACCAATCGGTTACACGGACAGGGTCCGGCACAAATAGGAATAAAAATGGTGCAGTCCCGATGGCGCTCAGGACAACCAGTCTCATCATTCGAACAGTCGTCTGCCTCGTGCCATGCCCCAATATGTGCTTGGAAGTATACCTTATCAGCTCTGGCGTACGGTATAAATGCGCGCAAAGGCTGCCTAGCATCACCCCGATCATTCCTAACCATTGAACGAGTACAAGCGATACTGCCAAATGAATGATCGACTCCACTATAGAAGGATATTTGGTTTCTCTAAAATGGCCTGCTGCTTGTATTAACGTGTAATGCGGCAGCCTTACGTTGCTTATAATCCCTACAACTATAAATAATGCCGCCAGTTCTGGACGAATGTACACAGCATCATGAATACCCGTAGTATAAAGGCGGATAAAAGGTAAAATAAATATAGCTGCACAAGCATACGCAGCCGTCAACACCGCATAGTACATGTACTCGTACGCACTAAATTGTCGCAGCAAGCTACCGCGGTCCCCATTCGCAATTACATGGCCAAATGAAGCCATTAACCCGCTAGAGAACGCGGAAACGAACATATTTACCGCAACAAACACCATATTGTACACCGCATAGACACTCACCTCACTGAGACTACAGCAGATCGTGATAATCATGACAGGCGCGGCATAAACAATTAACGTATTAAGCTGATGAATAAAAGCGTCCCAGCGTCGGTTTAACGCATGATGATTCGGCTCAGCAAAATAGTTTACTTCCTTGTATGCAAGACGGACATACCATTTGACCAATACGACTCTGGAAACAAATAGGAGTGTCGCAGCGGCTTGGGTGATCAATACATCATATCCGTTCATAATGAGGACGACGGACACTGCGGCATTTAACAATACACCAATTGTTTGAATGAGGGAGATTACATAACTTTTCTGATCTGCCATCAGCAGCACTCTATATTTACCGATAATAAAGTACTCCACCAAGCCGCTTCCTGCCAAAATAAGCACCATCGCACTTGAAGTCATTAGCGGCACTTGACCGTGGACGAGGAATGGATACCCGATTGCACTTCCGACAACAAGCACCGCAAAAATAAGGCCAGTTCGACGATAAAACAGCCGTGAAGCCGACAATACGGCATTCACTTCAAGGACATTACCAGCAGCAAGCGGCTTGTATAACGCAGCGATAGAGGCGGCCCCAAGACCAGCCTCCACTAACGACAAGTACCTTAAAAATTGATTGATCGAGGAAATCATACCATTCATATTTGAACCGTAAGCTTCAATGAGTAATCTCGGCAAAATAAGGCCAACAGCAGCAGTAACAAACTGGAGCAGCAGATTTGCGATTAAATTAAATACCGCGTTGTTTAACTTCATTTTCTCACCGTCACCGAAGGGGATATACGTTCAGCATTACCTCGGTTAGCATGCTCACAATAATACATGTTCATCAATAACATCGTCATATAAAAATAAGTGCTGTACTTGGCTAGTGACTGTAGCGAGAGTAGAAATATAAGTGTGGAAATGATAGGCAGATAAGATAGGAAGGACGGCCGATGACCTGGATCCACTTTTTGCTTTTGGCATTGGTTTAATACCACCATATAAATGACAAATAACATCGTTCCGCACATGCCCCACGCCATTAACGATTCCAAATAGGTGTTATGAGGTCCCGTCAAAACCCCCATAACCGAAATGTTGCTCTGCTGCAAATATCCGATAACCCCCTTGCCCCAAAGCATTTCCCACAAGGTGGATTCCGTAAACACTTCCCAGTATTGTTGAGCGAGCATAGAGCGTAGTCCTGTCATCTTTTGCAAGCTATCTCCGATTGACATTCGCTCCATGATAGAAGTAATAAACCCTATGGCAGGCACAGTAAACACAGCAGCAAACACAAGCACGGCAAATGCCAGCTTCCTACGCAGCCTTATCATGCTATGCTCGGAAGTGACGATCATATAGCCTGCTAACAGTACCGTCGTAATGGCTGCTGTCAGCAAATAAGCGCGGGATAAGGTCGATAACCCTAGCAGCATTAATCCTAATGCAAAATAAATGTATTGTGGCTTGGGGAATTGTGATTGTTTGTAAATGTGGAGTAAAAAAAAAGCAGCCATCAAAATCATCATTCCAAAGCCATTTGGGTCACCACCTGCTCCCTCAAATCGGGCATATCCTGTCACTGCATCACTAGCATTGGCAAAGGACATCACAAATCCACATACGCTTGATAACACGATTCCTGCTACAAAATAGTGTGCGACCTGCTTAAAATCTGGTTTGAAGTTCATATCGATGATCATCAGGGATGCGTACAGAAACAAAGCTGACCATCTGATAGCAGGCACGATCATTACTTGACCATTCAAAAACAGATGGAGCCATTCATATGCGATCATACCTAGCATGACAATGAGCCCGACTACATGCAGCTTCATCGTATTAAACCGAGCAGCCACATACTTGACGAGTGCAACAAGAAACAGCAGCGTTGCATAAGAGACACCACTATCTTCCGTTACAAATAAATGAAGAGAAGGAAGTAGAAACGCAATCAACAAAAAATGTCGATAAGCGTGTGAAACGCAAATGTAACCTGCCATCATCAAAATTGCAGCATTTAAATAAATAGGCTGTTGCAGCCATGAATAGAGCAGAAGTGTAAGCGATACAATCGTGTAGAACAGCCAAGCGGGTAACACAAATCGCTGCTTTGAACTGCTGTGTGGGATGACGTAAGGGGCTCCATCGTAAATTTGCTGCATCATTCTCCCCCTATCTGTGCCCATAGTTTGGGCACAGCGCATAATCTTATAGCTGATAAATGTGCATTAGCTTACGGACATTTTCTTCGATGTTATAACCTTTGTTAATCAGCCTTAACTCTGATTCCCGTGTATCGCCTCGCCCTCTTGCTGCCCACTCCAGTAATGCGGCTGCCCATCTAGCACTGCCCTCTGTCAAGTCCATAAAACGGACTAAACCCGCTCCGATGTCAGCTTCATACGGTACGCCTGCTGAGACGAGACAAGGCAAGCCAGATGCCTGTGCTTCCAAGAGAGAGACGGGCAATCCTTCGAATAGCGATGGAAATACGTAAATATCAAATGCTTGCAGCAGGTCTGGAATATCCGATCGAAGCCCTGCAAACATAACGTGCTGTTCAAGGCCTTTGCTGCGAATGGCCTGTTCTAAATCGTGCCTGAGCGGTCCATCTCCTATAAATACGAAGCAAAAGCACAGCTCAGGGTGCTGCTGTTTTAAGCAATCCGCAATATTTATAATAAAGAAGTGATTTTTCACTTCGGATAGTCTGCCCACATGACCGATCACAAGACAATCGAGCGGAATGCCTAATTGTGCTCTCATTGTGCTGCGATCTGACTGCGATTGTGAGCTGTAGGAAGACGAATTGATCGCGTTAGTCAATACATCGAATGGCCTGCGGCCATACATAAAGCGACCCGCCTCCTCCCCGCAAGCGAGCAGATCTGTTGCGTTTGCGATCGCAGCAAACTTTAACAGCGGTACAATCGCTCTCTGCCAAGCTTGCTCCACATTGCTCGTATGGATATGGCAGACACGTTTATTAATCCCCGCCTGCCGGGCCGCCTTCAACGCAAATCCACCTTTGTAACCGTTATGAACATGAACGGCCTGATACGGACCCTGTTCCTGTATCAAGTTCCTAAAAGCGCGCATATAAGAAAAGATACCTTGCTTCTTAATATAGTCAAAATAAAATATACGACCGCCCATTGCCACAATCTCATCATGGAGCGGTCCCTCGTTAAAAGCAGCAAAATCAAATTGCAAAGTGTTTCTGTCCACACTACGATAAATATTCATCAACATGGATGAAATACCACCGTAGCCTGTCGAAGGGATCACTTGCAGCACTCGTTTTGGCAAGCTGCTCATACTTCGTAGATCCTCCGTCTATCTAAGTCATTCTGAGAAAAAGTAGATAGTCCATACGCATGCTGCAATCGATCCAACTCCTGTTCAAGCAGGAAACCACGCTTAAAAAAAGCGGCATAAATACGCTCAAAGCTTGGTCGTGCCTGCTTCGCCTGCTCCTGAACAGCTTGCGCCCAATCTTCAAGCGGTTGATGCAGTGACAAAAAGTGTACCCGCCCCAGCCCCATATCAACCTCTTCAGGAAGAGAGGACGATAATACACACGGAACACCAGCCGCTTGTGCCTCTATAGCAGCTCCACCGAGCCCTTCATAAAACGAGGGCATCACAAATACGTCCAGCATACGAAGCAGCGGCGGAATATCGGTACGGATACCGAGGAAATGTACCCATTCTAACAACCCGCTATCAGCAGCTTGTTGCTCCAACTGTTTCCGCAGAGCCCCCCCGCCAATAAGCACTAAGCGGGCATCGACGTGCGCAGCCCTTAGATGTGCAAGCAGCTTAAACAAAAAAATATGATTTTTCACTGCATGCAGCCGCCCGATGTGGCCAAGCAGCAGTTCACAATCGGGAATGCCACTATTTCGCCTGCTCGCTGCCACATCCACCTCCTGGAGGTCGAAATACGGCGCTAAGTCGATGGCGTTAGGCACGATCTCAACCTGCCCGCTGTCTACTGCCCGTTGCCCGAACAAATAACGTCCTGCATCGCGACTAATGGCAAGAAGGCGCGTTGCATGATGCAGCATCAACAGCTTCCCGAACAGGATCGAAAGTCGTTTCAGCATAGAGCCGGACGTGCCGGTCGTGCGCGCATGACTGACGCGAAATGATACCCCGACGAGGCGGGCAGCAAGCATAACCAATCCTGCATGATGTGCTGTATGGGCATGAACCGCCTGATAGGGACCTTCCCGCTTCATCACTTGGTACATCTCCTTCACATGTGCAAAAATGCCGCTTCGCTTAGGATGCCGAACGATATGTTTCTTGCCGCCAAGCTGCTCAATCTCTTCATCGTAATGGTGCTGTCCAGGCTCCAGCACCAAAAAGTCGAATTGCAGGTACGTACGATCCATATAACGATATACGTCCATAATGCGCGTTTCTGCTCCGCCCCTATCCAATCTAGAGAACACATGTAAAATACGCCGTGGTGCTCCATTTGTCATCGTGCGCTCACCCCTCTATCATAATCAATCCGAATAAGTTGAGCGGGTGCGCCTACAGCTACTCCGTACGGAGGCACCGAGCGGGTCACAACAGAGTTAGCGCCAATTCTGGCATAGTCCCCGATCGTAATCGGCCCCATAATGATGGCGCCTGCACCAATAAATACATGACACCCGATAACCGGAATTCCGTTATCTTTTCCTTCTCTCCCATTGCCGCCGATCGTCACATTTTGATAAATGCTGGTGCCAGTGCCAATCTTCGCTTTGCGATGGATCACAACACCAAGTCCGTTGTGGTACAACTTTACGTCTTTTGCCATATCTACCGCATATGGCAGGTCACATGCAAACACAATGCGCATCAAATAGTAAATCCATGTTGGCAAAAACGGAACGCGATGCTTGTGCAGCCACCGCGCCCGTTGATGCCATCTGCATACGGCGTGCATAACAGCCCTCCATCTTCCATTAATTAGTTGAGACGCTCTGTTCAAAATAGCTGCGATACCAGTCAGCCGCACGATCAAAACCATCGTGAAATGTCCATTTTCCCTCATAGCCCAAAAGCTTACGGGCCTTCGATATGTCGGCCAGACTGTGCTTAATATCTCCAGGTCTGTCTGGACCAAAGACAGGATTATACGGCACTTTAAGCCGCTCACACATCTGTTTTAGCATATTGAGCAAACTGAATCTTTCACCGCAAGCAATATTAAACGCCTCCCCGCAGGCTGCCTCGTCTGCGACACAAGCTTTTAAATTCGCTTCAACTACATTGTCAATGTACGTGAAGTCTCTAGTCTGCCACCCATCCCCATTGATGGTCGGCCGCTCTCCGCTCAACAGCAGCTTTGAAAAAATAGGAATGACGGCAGCGTATTGCGAGTCCGGATCTTGCCTTCTACCAAACACGTTAAAATACCTCAACCCAATACAAGGCATGTTGTATAGTCGTGTATATAAAGAGCCATAATGCTCATTCACTAATTTGGTTGCCGCGTAAGGGGAAAGAAGTTGGCCTTCAGCCCCCTCGTACTTAGGAAGTTGTGCGGAATCTCCATACACAGATGAGGATGATGCATATACTAATCGTTTTACCGTTCCTGACAGACGAGCCGCCTCCATCATGTTTAGCGTGCCTAACACATTATTTTCCTCATATAGCCGTGGTTCTTCAATTGATCGGGGCACAGAGCCAAGCGCTGCCTGATGAAGCACATACTCGACATCTTTACAAGCTTGCTGACACGTATCAAAGTTACGAATGTCACCTTCCATAAACTCATAATTGGGATTATTGGCAAATAGACTTACATTCACTTGTTTGCCCGTGGAAAAGTTGTCGAGTCCTCTTACCTTCATCCCCATGTCAAGTAACGTTTCGACAAGATTGGAACCGATAAAGCCAGCGGCACCTGTAACTAGAAATAACGTCCCTTGAGGAAGCTTCACTAGCTCGTATCCCATCTTATAACCTCCAATACTTGAAGCCCATAGCCTCGGCCTCGTTCCGATCATAAATGCCTTTAACGTCAACGAGTACGTTTCTGTTGTCAGCATACTTTCCTCGCAGCTGCTCCAAAGGAGCATCGACATATTCCTGATGATTTACCGCAACGATTATGGCATCGACGGGAGGAATGTCCTGAGCTAGCTCAAATCCGTATTCCTCCTGAATTTCATCGCTGTCCGCAAGAGGATCAACGGCATAAATCAAAATGCCATACTCCTGTAATTCACGAACGATATCGGCTACTTTAGAATTTCGAACATCCGGCACATTTTCTTTAAAGGTAACCCCCATTAGAAGAACTTTAGCGCCTTTAATAGGGCAATCGTCGCGAATCATCTGCTTGACGACACTTTCAGCTACATATTTGCCCATATTGTCATTAATCCGACGACCAGCCGGGATAACCTCGGGATGATAGCCTATTTCCTCGGCTTTATAGGTCAAATAGTACGGATCGACCCCGATGCAGTGTCCTCCTACAAGACCAGGTCTAAAGTGGAGAAAATTCCACTTCGTTCCTGCTGTCTCCAGGACGTCCAGCGTATCAATGCCAAGCCGGTTAAAAATGATAGACAATTCATTCATAAACGCGATATTAATGTCTCGCTGTGCATTTTCAATTACTTTGGCGGCCTCCGCCACTTTAATGGACGACGCTCTGTATACACCTGCCGTAATAATTAATTCATATACACCCGCAACGATGTCCAGACTCTCTGCATCCATACCTGATACGATCTTGACAATGGACTCTAGCCGATGCACCCTATCACCTGGATTAATACGTTCCGGAGAGTAGCCCACCTTAAAGTCCACACCACACTTCATTCCTGATTCCTGCTCCAAAATAGGAACACATACCTCCTCCGTCACACCGGGATATACAGTGGACTCGTAGACCACAATGCTGCCTTTCCCCATGTAACGGCCAACTGCGCGACTGGCTCCCGTTATAGCTGACAAGTCAGGTTTATGGTGTCGATCCACGGGAGTAGGTACAGCTATAATGACAAACGCAGCTCGTGCAATATCCTCGGGATTACTCGTGAATTCCACCGTACATTTGCGAATATGATCGTTACCTACTTCATGGGTTGGATCGTACCCGTTTTTGTAGCGTTCAATTTTGGGGGTGCTGTTGTCAAAACCAATCACGTTAGCCCTTTTAGAAAGTGCAACAGCTAAGGGAAGCCCGACATATCCAAGTCCAACTACCGCAATCGACGTTTCCCGGTCCTTGATGGCGTCTAGCATAGATTTAACCTCCATCGGGTTGGATGACATAATATTTAAAATAACTTGATTCACTTTGTTTACATCATATTTGTCCTTGCATATACGCAAACTTTCGCGGGACATGGACTCGAGTTGAGTCCGATGCTCAATCATCCATCTCATTTTATGGACTAACGCTTGTGTATCTTTCACGGGAACAAGCAAACCGTTTACAAGATCAACAACCGTTTCCCTGCATCCTGGCGCATCTGTTGTCACAATCGGCCTAGCTGTCGCCATAGCTTCCAGAATGCTCTTTGGTGTGCCTTCGTGGTAAGAAGGCAGTACAAATACTGAACACTGTCTTAAATAAGGCCGCACATCATCTGTTGCCCCTGCGTACTCCACGGAGCCATCCTCCACATAAGGCTTCAAATCTGTATATTGGATCGCCGTCGGATTCGTATCAAACGGGCCTACCAGAAGGAACCTTGCTGCCGGATACGTTTGCTTCACGATTCGCGCAGCTTCCAAGTATTCCATCAGTCCTTTATCCTTTATCAGTCGGCCGACAAATAAAAACGTATCGTGATCCGGCAAAGGCTGCTCGGTAAACAGCTCCAAATTAACACCAGAGCCGTGAATAAGACAGGGCTGCTCTTCTCGAACAAGTCGCAGCCGCCTGCACTCGCTAATGTCGTCATTGTTCTGAAAGAAAACTCGCTCACAGCAGGAAAGTGCGAGCTTATATTGCAGCATCAGTACAAGCTTGAGGAAAGATAACTTGTTATTAGTACGAAATACCGAACCTAATCCTGCAATCAATGCGAAAATGTGGTTAATCCCTGCCAATCTCGCCGCGATACACCCGTATACGATCGACTTTGCTTGATAAGCAAAGATTTTGTCCGGCTTCGTGCGGCGTATTAGCTTCAAAAGCTTGATCAGTGTGCCAATATCTTTTACAGGATTGAGCCCGTTACGCTCAATCGGCACAGTATAGTAATGGACACCAAACGATTTGAACTTGGGTGCCCATTCCTGTGCAGGCTCTGGAGCAGTAGCCAAAACTTCATATCCATCCCGTTGAAACGCCTTGATCATGTCTTTACGAAACGTTAGTAAAGAGGGGGCACTGCTCGAAATCACCATTACTTTCATCTAGCACCTCACACCAAGCAGCTCATAAATTTACAACTCCAAGCTTTTTATTTAATTAACCAACTTTACCAATTGAAAAAGTAGTATTAATAACATCAAAAAGGGCTCATCGTGCCCCTTTACCCGTCAGCACAATAAAAATAGTTTTGAAAAAGATTTTGGTCTCCAACCATGCCGAATAATGATGGATATAATACATGTCATACTCAAACTTCTCTTCTGGAGTCAGGTCGTAACCTCCGTTTACTTGCGCCCATCCCGTTAATCCAGGCTTGACGAGCACTCTATTCATAAAACCGGGAATTTTCTCGCTAAATTGCAGCATAAATGCATATCGCTCAGGCCGTGGTCCAATTAAGCTCATATCATTACGCAGCACGTTAATAAGCTGCGGAAGCTCATCTAATCGGGTTCGACGGATAAATCCGCCCACTTTAGTAATTCGACTATCATTGCGGACGGCCCATCGTGGACCGTCCTTTTCCGCATCAATGTACATCGATCTTAATTTGAAAACACGTATCATTTTCCCCCTGTAACCAACACGTTCCTGAACATACAGTGCAGGCCCGGGCGACTCATATTTAATCCAAATAATCAGCAAGGCTATTATCGGAGATGTAATTAAAAGCAGCGATAAAGAGAGGAAAAAATCGATAATCCTTTTGCATGTCAGAAACAAGTACGAAACGTCGACCTCTTTATGTGACTTGACAACTGCTGCACTTTGCTCTCTCAACATCATTTCGGTAACTTGATTCATCATGATCCTCCATCAAACGTTTCTAATGTCAGGAACATGCTCAATAATTGAATTGCATTTAATTGCTGCCTGCATAATAGTGATATCGATTCATACCCTTTTGTGCGTATTTATTGAGCACCGTTCCCAACACATTCGCATTGACCAACTGTAAGTTTGCTTTAGCCTTGCGGAGATCCTCGCGTTTCACTTTGCCATAATGGACAACTAACAATACCCCGTCACATTTCGTAGCCATCACTTGAGCATCTGTGACGAGCAGAACGGGAGGTGTATCAATAAATACAGCATCATAGGATTGCGACAGTTCCTGAATTAATGTTGACATGTGCTGGGAAGCGAGTAATTCCGAAGGGTTCGGCGGGATCGTCCCCGCAGGGATAACATCGAGATAAGGAATTCCACTTTTCGCAATGACAGTCTCTTTACCAACTTGATGCGCAAGTACATTCGTGACCCCGAGACGATTAGATAAACTAAAATATTCATGAATAGAAGGCTTTCGCAGATCCGCATCCACAATAATGACATTCATATTCGCTTGCGCATAAGCAACCGCCAAATTGGTTAACGTAGTCGTTTTTCCTTCACCTGCACCAGCCGAGGTGACCATAATTGACTTTACTGGACTGTCTATGGAGGAAAATTGAATATTCGTACGCAGTGTACGATACACTTCCGATATCGGTGACATCGGGTTTTGCTCGGTAATAATGTTATGCTTCTTGCCCAATTGTGACATCGTTCAATTTTCCCTTCCCTTTAATTGAAGTATGAAGTTGACCGGAATAATCCGATTCATGAATGACCATTACTGTCGCTAAATTCGGAAGTCCTAGCAGTTGATAAATTTCGGCCTCACTTTTGACGGTGTCATCCAAATAATCAAGAAATACAATACATCCAATCGAAACCAATAAAGATATCATAAAAGTGAGCACTACATGAAACACGGTTTTGGGCCCGATCGGAGCAGGTTTAGCCAGCTCATCCGCAAGTCCTAATATCGACACATTGTCAGTCTTCATCAGAGCAGGAATTTCCGCACGGAACACTTGTGCGATCGCATTTACCGTCTGGGCCGCCTTTAAGTAGTTATCATTTTGAAATGATATGGTGATCACTTGTGTGTTGTTAACGGAATCGACTTGAACGCGAGCCGCCAATTGAGCTGGACTATAACCAAGGTTTGGATGAGCCGTCGTGACATGTGCCATCATAGAAGTCGTTTTAATAATTTCTTTGTACGTATCAATGAGGCGGAGATCCATATTCACTTCGTTGATGCTTATAACGCCTTCTCCTACCCCTTTTGTTGAATTTACAATAATTTGGCTGGAAGCTTCATACGTCGGCTTTAACACGTAGTAACTAATTAAACCTGCCGTTAAAGAGGCTGCCGTGACGATAGCCAACACCCACCCTATTTTTCGGCGGATCAATAACATGAGACTTTTAATGTCAATCCCCATCACAATCCTCCTAATAGTTACCCCCGACTATCTCAACTTTAGGACGCGGGATATAAAAACGGCCGCCTCAGCCCTCGTTACGTTCGCCAGTGAATTTAACCTCTGCTTGGCGTCGGCTGTAATCAGCCCGTATTGCGACGCCAGTGCAACATGGAATCGATCAGCAGCGGGAATTTGAGCAGCATCTGGAAAGGGTTTCAATATGGAGACGATCTCTGCTTCTGTCACCTCTTTACTGGACCATGCCAAAATACGAGCAGCAACCGCTGCTAATTCGGTCTTGGTGACGAAGGCAGCAGGATTAAAAGTTGCGCCCGTCTGCCCAGCCATGTACCCCGATTGGACAGCAGACGAAACATAGGAGGCGAACCAATCGCTGTTCTTTACGTCCTTGAAAGTTACATTAGATGCAGCAGGCTCTACTTCTAACGCCTTAACAAGTAATTTGGCGAGTTGTGCACGCGTCAGCTGTTCATTAGGCCTGAATTGTTGATGGCCCGCACCTTCCATAATGGCTTGTGCTGCAACCGTATGAATAGCATTTTGCTGCGCGGATTGCACGGAGCTTAAATCGGTAAATGTAACGTTGCGTTCAATAACAGAAAAAGGAAGCAGCGTATAACGTTTGACGTTAAATGTGCTATTATCCGCATCATATGACCCACCGTGTAAGGAATAGGTTTGCTCCCCCAAGCTGACTAACGCCAAATGCTCAGTACGGTGCACGTCAGCGACTTGAATACGGACTTGAACAGGCTGCAACAGATTGGTAACGGCTTTACCATCTGTCTCCAGCGTAAAGCTGTACGTTTCCGATCGATATAGCAGGTCCCTCGGTGGTTGGGCTTGTTGATTTAGGTGCAGTACAGTATTCCCTTTTAATGAGGTAATGTCGACAACTATCGTCACCCCGTTTACTTTTAACGCAAGATTGGTCACACCAAGTGCACTGGCCTCCTTCAGAAGTTCTTTCGGTAAATCGAGTGTAATGCGGTCACTCTTCACGCTGCCAAAGTCGAATGCATATTCCACCTCTGGTGCACGTGTTTTTGGATCCAATGCTTTGTAAGTTGTGAGAAGCGTCTTGGTTATAGCAGCGCTATTTTTTAAATAACTAACCAGCTTCGGTACATCGATGTTTACGGTGGCTTTTCCGTTATTGATCTGAATAAAGCTAGCTAAGTTGTAATGCGCTATCTTCGGTACTGCTTTCTCTACGATCGCCTTCGCTTCAGCCAGCAACAGTGCGCGTTTTGTACCTTGCGCATATTTTAACTGTTCTCGAATCGTCTCTAGCTCATTAAGCGTCCGCTTCACAATCCGTTCAATCTCAGCCTGCGTCGGAATTACGATGCCGTCAGGAACTGCATCAGCCGTTAGAGTAACGCTGCCGCGATAAAGCTCTTCACGGAACAAGACGTCCTCTGCCGCAATGATCGCCGTGCCGGACTTTTCCTTATCTGCTAGCACGATACGATTATCACGTACCGTAACGGCAGGAGAGCCACTTATCTTTTTCCATTTCAGCAGCACGTTGGGTACTTCTTGACCTAGTACTTTTAAAGTCGGATAAGCAACTCTGCCGCCTTGTGTCACACGGTAATTAACGGTTACTTCTGTTTGCGCATAAGCAAACAGCAACACGGTAGCACCGCGATAACCAGGATCAATTCGATCAGTAACGTTCAAAATATCGTCTTCCGAGATTTGGAATGCACGTATCACTGTTGCTAGCGGATTACGGGATGTTTTCTTAATTTCGTTAAACACCTCTACAAACAATCGTTTTATTTCCTGTTTGTTTGATGCAAGCCGCAATCTATCTTCATAATCAAGCGTATCTATTTTAAGTCGGATCGCTTTTTCCACTTCTAAAGCAAACTGATAGGCATCTTCAAAGGAAAGTCCCCCTAAGCCCGCTTTGATGCCACCTAATTTGGCTAATTCATTTATAAACTGACGGAACGGAGCATCTTTTCTTAAATTATCGAATTTAGCCCAATCATTCCCGTATACGAAATAAGTTAGCTGCTGTACGAGTTCCAGCACACGTTGTTCTGTTACATGCTCGTAACCCGATCCTTGTCGTTTTTTGATGTCGTTAATTTTTTTCCAAACCTTCTCTATATCTTTGCTTTTCAGCTTCTTAATTCGCTCTCGCACTTGTTCAAGTCGTTTAGCATCTTCTGGACTGATTAGCTTGAAAATAGCATCTTTCTTGGTCTTGATGTGATCAAGCCCGCTTGCAGCACTTGCGTCAGCATAAGCAATCTCAGGCTGATAATAAACGGGTGAACGGTCCGCACTTGGCGGCAGCAATACTAATGAACTCATCGCCAAATGAAGTGCGATGATGGACAACAACAGCTTTCTTCTCATCTTTAGGCTTCATCCCTTCTCCTAATGGTAGACGCATTTCATTGCCGTCTCTCTTTATCTCCATAAGTGATACCATTTCACCGGTTGCATAGAACGAGACTCCCGCTTGATTTCGCCATTAAAGAGTACACTGCGGGCATTCTCCTGGAAAAAGTGCACATATCGCTCTCCAAGCAAACGTCGCATTTGCTTGTAAGCTTCCCCCAGATTAGGCGCTCTTCTTACGTCACGATGGCAATCTGAAGCGACAAAATGAACAGTATGCTGCTTGCACAACTCCCATGCAAGTTTTTTAACCTTCTTGCCAAAATGGCCCACTAAGGAATGTGAAGTCACTTGGCACAGTGCCCCTTGCTGTACAAGTTCAGCTAATCGTGCTGGTGTGCTCATCACCTCCAAATTACGCTCAGGATGTGCGATGATGGGCACTTTACCTAATAGACACACTTCATACACCAACTCTCGCAGCCTTGGAGGAATATGTGTAGATGGCATTTCCAACAAGACATACCTTGATTCATTTAGGGATAATAGCTCCTGTCCAAGGGTCAAATCCTGCAATAAACGATCGTATACCCGAATTTCCTGACCTGGGTATACTACCAGCTTAATGTTGCTGTGCTGAAGTTCCTCGTTTAAGCGCTTGACCGCGTCATGGATAACGGGCGCAGGGTTCACATATAAGCCATTGCGATGGTGCGGTGTGGCTAACATATGCCTGATGCCTTGTATAGAAGCATGACGTGCCATCCTAATCGACATTGCCATCGATGTCGCCCCGTCATCTACACGAGGAAGGATATGTGCATGAATATCAATCATATGAATACCTCGTTACGCTAAAGTCTCCACTTTTAACTTGAACTCCAATCGGAAGGATCTTGTATCGTGATACGTACAGGCATGGATCGATAGGTGGGTTGGCCGGACATCATCAATAATAAGCAGTATGGTGAGGTTAAAGGAGGCATTGTGGGTGAACTGGTACAAAGTGTTCCCGTGGCACGTCAAAACAAATATGGTTTATTTCAGTCCGTTTAGATCGTCTCTATTTAGATCCTTCGAGCCTAATATACTGGAAAGCAAATTGATTTATGTGTAAATGAATCATGAAGTTTCAGTTTTTTTTCAGATTAGTTCTTTAGTTACATATTTGATTTGCAATGTGACAAGTGTGCCTATCCCCCTTATGGCACTATGTTTGCATCAAAAAAAGAGGAACACCACCTCTGCTGTTCCCCGCTCACTTCCGTATTATTCATAACAATAGGCTGGCTTCCCTTCATACTGGTGCCCCTGTTATAACTTATTTCTTTCGTCCCATGCGCCCTATAACTTTCCCATTGACATCAACCACTAATATGTACAGGTCTTTGAAGGTTCCTCTGAGCTCAAATATTTCACGGGCAGCTTCTTCTTTGGACATAGGACCTAGCAGCTTTCGATTTTTGTAGCATATATAATAGCGCATCCCCTTACCCGTCCGGTCCCCGGAGCCAGGGGCTTTTCCTCCTCTGCGTGTTCATGCTAACTTTGCAGGATGTCCATCAACGCCTCCCTCGGGGAGTTCTACCATTTTACAATAGGTGAATATTCCCATCAAGATTCCCTTACGTCATCCTTTAGCCGTACGTTGCAAGTCCCACGATATCCATTTTATTGTGTAAAATAAGTCCATACAGGTTGAAACCATGTACAGCATACGCGTAAAATGAAATAGGTGCAATATTTAAATCCATAAGGAGTACACCTATATTATGACTTCGCGTTCCAAATTAAGGCTGTGGAATATGGCCATTATACTGTTGATAATTGTCGGCCTAGTTCTCATTTTTTACCCCCAATGGACACGATATGTAGAAGAGCAAAATGAGCTGCGCTTGCTAACAGAATGGGACTCCCTTCCCAAGTCGATAACATCTGGCAGTGGATCAACGACTCCGATACGTCCAACTTCCGCATCTCACAACAAGTCACCCGCTGCGCTTATTGACGGGCTGCCTGTATACGGAACGATTTCCATAGAGAAGATCGATTTACGTGAGCCTATGGTAGAAGGTGCAACAGCACAATCGCTTAAATTGGGAAGTGGTGTTGTCATTCCTGAACGTATGCCTGGCGAGATTGGCAATTTTGTGCTGGCGAGCCATCGTAGTCGAACCTACGGCAGACATTTTAACCGCTTAGATGAGCTTGAGGCGGGAGATAAGATTAAGTTAGAAACGGCTGATCACTCGTTTGAGTACAGCGTTACTTCCAAATTTGTTGTATTACCTGAAGATCTGTCGGTCTTAGATCAGCGTGAGGATAGCAAGGAACTGACACTCATTACTTGTGAGCCGTTTGGGAAATCAACCCATCGTCTAATTATAAAGGCAACGATGTAATATTTACTTAGATCACGCTCCACATTATAGCAACAGAGGCCGGCTCATAATGAGTCGGCCTCTGTGCGTTAGCTTAGTCGGGCCAAGACACACCTGTTGTATCTCCTACGATTTCTATACCCCTGTGTGCTATCTGGCACAACTGTATGGCTTAGCCATGTGCGGATAACACCCGCTCCATATAAAAGCGCCGCCATTAGGGCGACGCTAAACATTAAAATATCGGATCAGTCTCACTCGTCATTTCGCTTAACGCCGTCGCAGCAGGACAACTATTGCCGCTTGCCGCTTCAATCTGTAGCTAACACTGGATTAGCGGACAGTCGTTATTTTTTTGCGGACGAGCCACATCAAAAGCGCAATTACGCAAAGAATAATGCCTGCGATTGGGGCAATTGGGGCTTCTTCCCCTGTCTGAGGCAGTTGCTCTGGCTTCACATGATCGTTTTCACCTGCTACATCCGTGCCGCCGCCGTCTGTCTCATTTTGCCCATCCTGCTCTCCTTGCGTATGATCTCCAGGTTGATTTGCCCCATCTTCATCAGGTGTACCTGGATCTGGCTTTCCTGGCGTACCTGGATCTGGGTTACCCGGCGTGCCTGGTTCATCCGGCTTTCCTGGCGTACCTGGATCTGGTTTACCCGGTGTGCCTGGTTCATCCGGCTTTCCTGGCGTACCTGGATCTGGTTTACCCGGTGTGCCTGGTTCATCCGGCTTTCCTGGCGTACCTGGATCTGGCTTACCTGGTGTGCCTGGTTCATCCGGCTTTCCTGGATCAACTGGAGGGGTTGACTTCACTACAAGACCCGCATCAATCGTTAAATTTCGCTGTCCCTCTGTTAACGTAATATCCTCCGACCAACCAAGCGTATTCGCATTGGAATCACGTACAGGATCGCTGCCTTGATTCGCTTTCGTAAACACGTAACCATCCGGTACAATAAACCGAACTTTATACTGCCCCGCATCAAGCTGATCAAATAAATAATAACCTGGCTTATACACGTAATCCGTCACAGTAGGATTATATACAGAACCGGTTACCGTCGGATCATATACCGAATTCGTGACCGAGCTGTAGTAAACCGAGCGCGTTACGGTAGAAGCAAGCAAGTCTCCGTGACCGTTACGCAGCTCAACCACAACGTTGTTTAGACCGGATTCCTCGACGTCCTGAATACCGTTGCTGTTCGTATCCAGCCATACGTATTTGCCGATCGCACCCTTAATCGTAACAGGGGGCGTTTTTTTAGGGATTAGCCCTGTGTCCACATCATGATACTTGTCGCCTGCTTGCAGTGCTACTACAGCGGTGATGCCTGTAGGATCAGCCTTTGAATTCAGGGCAGCATTAGACCCCTCGCCTTTTTTCGCAAACTCATAACCAGCAGGCAGTTCAAATTTGACAACATAATGACCTGCCTCAAGACCCGTAAACAAATAATAACCCGGGTTCCCTGTATGGCTGTTGCCAGTAATTGTACTTTGCAGCAGTTGACCGTCCGCTGCACGATGCAGCGTAACTCGTACACCGTTAACACCGCTTGATGGTGCTTCATCCTGGATTCCATTGTCGTTGACGTCCAGCCAAACGTAGTTGCCTAGTTCAGCTTTAGGATTTTCTTGGATCTTAATGCCAACCTTAAGCGGCTCCGCAGGCAGCATAAATGAATCGCTACCTACTGGAATAGCTGTGTATCCAAAGGAATTCCAAGCAATCTGATCCGCTCCTGTCGGCGCACCTACTGGCGCACGCATCGTCCACGTCAGCTCTCTCGACTCTCCAGGAGCCAAGATCACATCTTTGCCAAATTCGAAGCGCAAAGCTCTAACTGTCGTTAAATCTTGAGGAGGCACCTTAGACCAGTTGCCTCCGGTCATAGCTGCTTCACTATCTGTGCTGTAGTATACCGCCACATCCTGCGGCAAACTAAGCTCCTGAGTCAATACAGGACTCCATTTACTACCTCGCTGTGCTGGATCGATGACACCACGATCGCCTACGTGAGGCAGAGCATCTACGATGATTGCATTTTTAACTCCAACGGTACCATTGTTCCGTAATTCCAGCTTATACTTAATTTCACCGCCAGGTGTAACGTTCCCTGTATCTGGATATCTCGTCCAAGCTCCATTATCCAGATCACCCTGCACCCATTTAATGGATTCAAGGTTAACTGCAGAATTGATATAAATCGCACTATTGCTGTATACATACCACTTGCCATCTTTAAAACGTTGATTTTTAAAATTATTATAATTGTTTACATATTTCTGGGTAACAGACGTCACTTCCACTTCGTTTGTAATGGAGCCACGTGACGTACCCTTATGAATTTGCGCATCAAAGGTCAAAGTCAGTGTGTCCCCATTTTGAAGCAGCAGCGTATTGTTCGGATCATTTCCCCATGTCCAAACCAGTGGCGTTCGGCCGCTGCTGTCAGGGCTTCCCTGTTGAAAATGCGGAGCCGGCAGTACGGTTTTGTTACTATTTGTAAATGTTGCGGAGCCTTGGACGTACTCCAATTCAGCAGGCAGCAGGTCCCTTACGATTGGATTTTCGAAGTCAACGTTCGTACTTCCTTCATTTTTCACCTTGATCGTATACGTAACCTTATCTCCTGACTCAAACGAACTGCCGCTCGCCTTTTTGTCGACACTAATGATAGGCAATTTATCAACGGCAAGCACTTTAACTCTAGCTACAAATTGTTGTATGTCACCTGGGTTCCCATTTTTGTCTTTCATCGTATGGGTCATCACTGCATGATTCACAATTTGTTTACGGTCAGCAGGACTTTCCTGACTATTCGGCAATCCGTTATATTTGTCCAGCTCTGGGTAATTCCCTCCAGGCTCCCCATCCGTACCATCTTGGAAATATCCATATACGTATGGTTCCGGCAAATCTTTGTAATCTGCTGTCAGGTTATAACGCAGCTCCAGTGCGCCCACTTGACGAAATTCAACCGGAATAGAACCAAACACAAACCGAATGCCTTTGACATCAGCAGCTTGTGTAGGTGATAGATCTGCTGCTTTTAATTGATGGGCTTGATCTGTTGATAGGTTTGCCCTCCAATCCGCCCAGTCACTGTCTTGCTTGGGATGCGTAGTTGTTGTGTACTGTACTTTATAAGATGGGAGTCCGACAAACTTAGGTGTCTTCAAGTAGTGAAGTTCCAAACCATGAGGTGTCATATCCGTCATCTTAACATTTTGCAGTTCTACGTTTGCTGAATTATCCATCCCCCCGATAAAGAAGCTGACCCCTTGACCTTTGGACAACTCTTTCTCGTTGGCACTGTAAATGTTTTTGTATATCCAGATGCCGCCTTGCGGTACATCAACAAAGCCGTGTGATGCGCTCGCCTGAAGAGTGGCAGGCTGAGATTCCCCGAGCGGCTTGTAGGATACTTGGGCGTTGTTGGTTACCTTTTGCTCTGGATACTTGTCAGGGTGCTGATTGATTACATCGATGACATTGGCTGGGTAAGACACTTTTACAAATATTTCAGTAGGAAAGTTCCCCTGAGCATCTGCCTGCCAAGTCAATCGCTTATTGT
This sequence comes from Paenibacillus taiwanensis DSM 18679, assembly GCF_000425125.1. Taxonomy (GTDB): domain Bacteria; phylum Bacillota; class Bacilli; order Paenibacillales; family Paenibacillaceae; genus Paenibacillus_B; species Paenibacillus_B taiwanensis. Next base: position 972,326 of record NZ_KE384307.1, on the reverse strand, counting down.
TTAGCTCCTGCTTGCTCGGTGCTGGACGCGCCGAAATAAATGTAGCTGCGTCTGGAAGTGTGTCTGTAAGGATCACGTCATCAATGTTCAAATTGCCATATTGATTCGCATCCTTTTTATCGCCAAACATAATTTTGTACTCCACTTCACTGCCAGGTAAAGGCTTGACATGCTTCACGGGTACAACTTGTTCCTTTGTTAAGCCCCATTCCGCAGATGCCTGTGCCGTCACCTCCACCACGTTAGACGTCACATGAATGCTGCCTTGATTATGTTCAAATACAGCATTTGTAGCAGCAACAGTTCCATTTGGTGTTATGAAGTTAGGAAAATGTGCATTCACTTGCAGCCTGCCAGTTACACCCGCCGCTGTGGGATCTTTGAATGTGAAGGTTACAAGTCCGGCGTTGCCAACCTTCTCATACTTCCCTGTTGCATGAATGGAATCTACTGTACGTTCAAATTCAACTCCTGCTGGGAGGGGCAGCACTATTTTGGCATTGGCAAAGTCTCCTGTCGTACTCGCCAAGCTATAGTCGATTTCATACGAAAATGTTTTGCCTGTAAGCACATTCGCTTCCGTAGTGTTTAATTTAATTTGGACACCACTTGCATCGCCGCCAGCTTGATTAGCATAAGCAGCGACAGGCAGCAGCACACTGTGCAGCATTAACATAAACGCCCAAATAACCGCTTGCGTCTTTACAACTCTTTTCATTCGTGCAGTAAGCTCCTTTCTGCTTTCATTTATCATCCTTCGCTAGCCAAAAAAGTCATTGCCAGCGAGTTGGTGAGCATATGTACCCTCCTTCACTTCGTAATGACTTCTTCCCGACTCTTTCTTGTATGCACGTTGGACATGGAGTAACAGAATCAGGAGTTATTTAATGACAATCAAATAACTCTGTACCTATACTAAACGTTCATTCTGTACAAATACTGAAAATGGAAATTGGTGACGATTGCTTCCTTAGCGGATGATCGCAATATTGCTGCTCGTATGTTAAACTTTGAATATTAAAATAATGTACAGGAGGTACTCTTACATGATAAAAGGAACCATTAATCGCTTTGAATGTGATATTGCAGTCATTGAAGTAGAGGAACATTCGATTGAGTACCCGAAGCATTTGCTCCCCCCAGGTACAGAGGTTGGAGATGTTGTTGTTATTGAGGGCAACCGTGTACTGGTGGACAAACAACTTTAGTTGAATTGATTGTACATCTATCCTGCTTGGAGGGAAGATTACTTCATGTCTTTGAAGAGCTTATATTTGCTAAAAGAAAAGATGCACAATTATCAAAGTTATCCCTTCTCCTTGCCTTTAATCAAAAGATTGGATACACTGCATTTTTCTAGCAACGTTACTTTCTTTGTTGGTGAAAATGGCTCAGGCAAATCGACCTTACTTGAAGCAATTGCCTATCAATGTGGATTTAATACCGCTGGTGGCGGTCGGAATAACACTTACTATGTAGAGTCCTCTGAGGCGGCACTGGGCAATTATGTGAGGCTGTCTTGGTTTCCTAAGCTCACAAATGGCTTTTTTATGCGCGCAGAATCCTTTTATGAGTTTGCTACCCATATTGATGAAATCGGTATGTATGAAGCGTACGGCGGACGTTCCTTGCATACGCAATCGCATGGCGAGTCGTTTCTTAGCTTGTTTCGTCACCGTTTTAGAGACAAGGGCATTTATTTGCTGGATGAGCCTGAAGCCGCTTTATCACCCGCAAGGCAATTGGCACTGTTGCGTATTATCAAGGATCTATCCCAAGATTCGCAATTTATTATAGCTACTCACTCCCCTATTTTAATGGGATATCCAGATGCTCAAATTATTAGTTTTGATTGTCATCCGATAGCTCCAATCCGTTACGAGGACACCGATCATTATCAAATTACGAGATCATTTTTAGAAAATCGTAACGCGATGCTCCGGCAGTTGTTCGAGGATGATTGTGACGAGTGATCCATTTCAGTAACATACGAACAACAACGCAACCTCCCCTTCAGCCTGTTTATACGCTGAAAGGAAGGTTGCGTTGTTGTATATCCTATTATTTCGATGTAGGGTAATGTATGGCCTTTAAAGCGTCAACTAATCCGTGTCCGTACAGGTTTCTCTCCCCCATTTTACTAGCAGTGTGCATAACAATTGAACGAATCTCTCTGTTGTTTAAGTGAGGCTTCGCCTCCATGATTAGCGCGGCTACGCCTGAGACGTGAGCTGCTGCCATAGAAGTTCCAAGCGTCATTGTATATTGATGATGTAATGTCGTGCTGTAAATACTTGCCCCTGGGGCCATTACATCTAATTCTTTTCCTCTACCCGAATAAAAGGTTCTTTCATCTCTACTGTTAATCGCTCCAACCGCAATCACTTCTTTATATGCGGCAGGATATTCAACCGTATTTCCTTCATTAAAGCCGTTGTTGCCAGCGGCCCCTATAAGCAGCAGCCCTTTTTGATATGCTTTCTTGATTACTTTCTTTAATGCTTTACTGTTCTCTTTTGTTTGAAAGCTTAAATTGACAATATCCATATGATGATCAATCGACCATGTAATCCCCTTCACGACATGGCTGATGTGCCCGTCCCCTTTTGCATCCAGCACCTTTATTCCATATATACGAGCGTCTGGCGCAATACCTAGCACACCTATATGATTAGGAAGAGCGCCGATAATTCCTGCTATTTCCGTTCCGTGCCCATAATCATCCATAAAGTTTGCGCTGCCATCGATAATATTAACGCCACCTGCGATCGAAAGATCCTCATGCGTATAGTCAATTCCGGAATCTATAATTCCGATTTTAATTCCTTTCCCCATGTAACCCTCTTGTTGAGCTTCAATTGCTTTTACTTTTTGGGCTCCCCATTGGATGACCTGCCCCTGATTAAACTGTGACAGATGCGACATTTCACGTTCCACAGTTGTACCCTGTTCAGGCAACACATGTATTGCACGATCTTGCTCAACAAATTCTATTTGTGGGTCCCCTTTGAGCTTGGCTGCATTCGCGGCTGATAGCTCTGCGAGTATCATCGTCAAGTCTGGATATGATTCTACAATTTTGCCTCCCAGGCTGTAGATTAAAGCGGTATTAATCTGTGATTTAAATGAAATGAAGTATTGGCGTTTCTCCTCTTGAGCGGATAAGGAAGGTGGAACGAATAAAGAAACGAGCAAGATGCAGCTCGTACAAAAGAGCAAGCAGACATTTCTAATTATTTTCATAGGTTAACATTCCTATCGTTATTACTAAATTGTTCATGGAGTAAAGAACTAGCTTATATATTAAAGGGTCGCTTGACTAGATTTCATGTTCGGCTAAAGATATTAAATAATTACAAAGTTCTACTTGCATGCCTTGATCCCTCATCGCTTTAATTAAAGTAAGCGGAAGGTCTTCATCCGTATTAAGCAAGATCGTTAAGATCGATTTTTTGACGTCGCTAAACGTAAATGTGCTCGTTTCATATATGAAATCAGTTGAATAACGTTCAGAAGTCTTAAACGAAACGGGAAGGGCATTACCTGCTAATTTTTCAGATAACACCATAAATAATCTTTTAATTTGAAATTGCTGTTCCGGAGTTATATGGTAGGACAAAATAAAGTCATAATAAGGGTAGTTTCCGTTTGATATTTTGCAAATGGCTAGCCGTACTGCTTTATCTTCTAACAATTCAATTTTATTTTGCAGCGTAAGAATAACTTTGTTTTGTTGAGCGATCATATCTTCCAATTGCTTTATTTTGGTATCCATATGTAAACCACCTTTCTACAAACATTCAGAGGGAGAACCGATCGTTCCCCCTCCCTATGTTTACACCAATTAGAGGAGCAATAAGTCAACCGTTGCAGCAATAGCCTCTGCAATCGCTACACCATACTTATCAGGCACACCTGCCGCACGAAGTCCGTCAAGCAGTATCGTCCGGATTGTCGCGGTTGCATAATCTCCCAACTCACTAATTTTACCAATGGCTTTATCGATGCCATCCGAGATTTTGCCTGTGTTTTTAGATAAGTATTTTGCGGTGTCTGCATCCAGCCATTTTACAACGTGGGACAATGCTTCCCCACCATATTTAACTGCATTTTTAATAACAACAAGCGCACCTCTAACTAGAAACCCTAGCTTTCCTGCGGCCTCAACAGACCCTTGTGCACTTCCCACTGTAACACTAGATACTACTGTTGTTTGAGGTGATGCTGCAAAAGCCTGTGAAACAGGTAGCCCGATTGCACCAGCCAATAATAAGGACGACATGGACGCTAGCAATAATTTACTCTTGAACATGACATAACCTCCAACTATATAAATGTAGACTTTATATTGAATGGCGGCCACCAATTCAAACGATCCATATGCTTGATCCATATGTCTCTATCTTAAAGACAACCAAACTTAAAAATGTGCAACAGCTAAGGTAACTTTTTTTGAAATTAAATTTGAGGGTGCGCTCTAGTGATGTAGCTTTTATGCTTAAGCAGTATTTTTAGCGCCCGTTGTCTTGCTCTCGTCAAATACGATCGAATGTTAGCTGTTGGTATTTTCATTGAGCGGGAAATAGCGTGATCGTCTAAATCTAAAATATACTTGTTATAAAGCAGCAGTCGATCTCTTTTGGGCAGTTCAGAAATGATACCACTTACAGAATGCAGCCCTTCCTTTGCATTGTACGTGTCCTCAATACTTAACTGCGCATCACATATCCACTCCAAATCGGAATAACAAGTCGTCGTATATTTTTTATTTTTAGCATGCTGTTTCATATAATTAAGGGCAGTATGTCGAATCGTCTGGAGTATATAGGAAACTCTTTTACCGGAATCTAGTGATCTTAGAAGTGGAATTTTGTTCATTAATCGAATAAAAGCATCCTGAATGATATCCTCTACCACACTATGATCGCGTGTAATCTCAAAAGCTTTTTTTCTCATCATGGGGTAGTATCGAATGTACAGTTCCGCAACAAACATACCTTCATCCTTTTTATCCCATCGGGACAGCATGATAGGCAACGTTTATCCCCTCCCACTCCTTAACCTATAGTTGTAGCTTATCCGTTCTGAACGAATCGGCTCTAACCTTACCCTCTTGATGCTTGTACATATTGTCAGCACACGACTCCAGCTTTTACTAAAGCTCTAACTCTATCACCCCCTTAATCATCGCTATTTCCACTACATAAATAGTCAGAAGTTCCAATCAAGGAAAATGAGCCGAACCAAGCTCCGCCCGTTATAATGTAATGAGAAAAGTCACGTGTCGTAAAGAAATCGTAAAGTAATTATTAAACAATGGTTAATATTGAAAACGACTACAGTTTGTACAAGTGGCAGATTAAAAATGATGGAGGGTGCTTGCGAATAAAACAAGGAGAATAAACAAAAGGTGATCAGTAGTTTATGAGTATGAGTATGACGATGAGAGGAGCAAACAGAAGAGTATCGAAGCTTACTTGCAAGTGGATGGTACTGCTAATGGTGGACAATCCAGTGTACAGATTCTAAACATAAAAAAATTCACAAAATGCTATTTAGCATTCTCTGAACCTTCTCGTGCTTATAAAATTGGTGCAGTCAAGAGGACTCGAACCTCCACGCCCTTGCGGGCACTAGAACCTGAATCTAGCGCGTCTGCCAATTCCGCCATGACTGCATGCTGTATAATAGAGCATTATATGTATGCTGTACTTCATAAAACGTGATGATCACAAGTATCCACAACACATCTCATAACTATATGAGCCATATGTTTAATGCTGTCTTCATTTGATCATCGCTTGGTCACAAGAAATAATATACCACGTTAAAAGTTGCGTGTCAACATGTTCATTTAATTGCTTAAGCGGCTGCCGTCGAACTGCCGCACTATGGCATGAATGCGATCAATTGCAATTAGCGTGCCGATAGCCAATAAAAATAAAAAAAGCTCTCAAACCGCTGTTGAAGCAGTTATACGAACTTGTTGATAGCAAGATGGTGCAGTCAAGAGGACTCGAACCTCCACGCCCTTGCGGGCACTAGAACCTGAATCTAGCGCGTCTGCCAATTCCGCCATGACTGCATGTATAACATGTAATAACTAGCCACATTCATGAACCATAACAATTGGGCTAGGAAACATATACTATCATACTTATCCCATCCTTGCAATATATTTCTCATTGCTGGCTAGCTCAAGGGGCTGTTCACTACAGCCTTACCCTACACAATTTCTTCTACAGCAACTTATTGTTCCAACAAACCTGGGGGCAGCTTACGCGGCTCATCAATCGGTTGCACGAGGTAGGAGCGCTTCAACTTCACAATACGTCGGTTCGGCTTCCTAATCATTATACTGTCGTCATCCCACGCAACGACGATTCCTTTAACATCATTTATTTCCAATAGATCACGCACCACACGCACAAGTGCGCCCTGCTGCCGATACTGATCTAATAACTGCTCGTCCATCATGTCGATTCCTCCTTATGCCTATTATGCTAATGGTCTCTTGTATATACGAAGGACCTGCGGCAAGCTAATCCACAGGTCCATAACTATCGTCCCGCTAATCCTTGAACATGTTTTAATTAATGTCCTACGTGTTCGCGCGAATCGTTCTTCTCAAACCAGTAATCCAGCACTTTGGCTGACATCACTCGCTTCTCGATATAATCTGCCTGCTGTACCGAAAATAATTGACGCCACGCTACATTCAGTTCGTTACATAGTTTGACCACTGTCAGCAATTCTGACCACGCCACATAGCGTTTGTACCAAAAAAATTGCGGGTGTTCAATCATATATGGGTACAGGTCATCGAACTCTGTATGCTTACAATCAAGCGCGCGTTCAAAATGCACCTTCGCATCCGATACTTTACCTTGCAGAAACTCAGCCGTCGGCTCATGAACCATCCTCTTCGCCCCCCTCTCAACACTTACTCTTATTATATGCTATTTGCGTCAAAGGAGAAAAGCAGACTTTTTATTTAGTTCACTGCAACAAATGGGCGGGAATCACGTCTTACTAATGTAGAGCATGAAAAATGGGTGCTTTCTAGGAATAAAAGCCCCTTAACGTTTATTTTGCACCAATTCAACCTCAGGCTGAAGTTGATTCACATATTTGTAACAGGGTAATATGATGTATGTCCGTCGCGAGGCGGTAAAGGAGGAACCAAAAAGATGCAACGACCCATAACGAAGAGTGTTCAAGTGCTTGTCGCGAGCGCATTGTTCGTCTCCTTAACGCTTGGGTGTCAATCCGTAAACGACAGTTTGCCCCCGCACTCCCCAGATCAAGCTTTATCCAGTCACAAGGAAGCGTCTAATTCCATTCAGGATTCGCCTCATACGAAATCGGAGAAAACTTCTATTGCATCCAGTTCCAAGGATGCACCTTCAGATCAGGCGAACCATAATGATCCTGAATTTGACTTCGATCGTAAAAGCATGAAGCTAAAGGGCATTTCTCTTTCAGATACAGAACAGGACGTTACTAAAGCGTGGGGATCACCCGCTGCACGTTATACGATGGATGAGACCGATCCGATAGAAGTGCTTGAGTATGAAGGTTATTCTTTCGGCTGCAACTCCAAAGGACGTGTCGCCTTTATCGAAGTTTCTGGTTCAGGAACTCCAACTGGCATTATCGGTCTTAAAGTTGGAGATCACGATTCCTCCGCTGTTACAGCACTTGGCAAGCCCGATCAAGATACCGGCTATGTATGGAGTTATAAGTCTGGCAATTCACTGCTGCGACTTGACCTTGACCCAAAGACAAGCAAGATTCAATCGGTCAAGTTATTTCACACCTAAGCAGAGCCACGTTAGATACATGGCCTGACCGTTTCGATACGTAACGCCTTGAGACTGCCATTGTTCTCAAGGCGTTTTGCATTTATATGCGCTACTACAAGGTGGCATATAAGAATTACCATCCTGTCTCTATTTACTGCAGCTCATTAATTGCCTGCTTGGACTGTGACGCACGCTGCCGCTTCTTCTTACGCACTAGCAACAAGACCAAGGTAACTAAGCCAGCGACAACAAGCGCAATTAGAAGTGTTGGTCCCAATTGCTGATGGAGCCACTTCACCGTTTCTTTCCAATGCATGCCCACAAAATGGCCAAGTGTTAGGAACGTCGTTACCCATATGACAGCGCCTGCAAATGCAGATGCTAAATAAATAGGGAACTTCAAACGGGACATACCTGCAAAGTAACAAGTCAAATGTCTGAATCCTGGCACAAAATATCCGAATGCAATACTGATTGGGCCGTACTTTTTAAACCAAGCCTCAGACTTTGCCAAGCGCTGCGGTGTAAGCTTCACCCATTTACCATAACGATCGAGCAGTGGCTTGCCTACTTTTCGTCCTACTGTATAACTAATTAACATCCCCGTCATGCTGCCCAGTAAACAAACGATAAATGCCTTGATATAATGAAACGGCCCACTCGCCGTTAAACTGCCCACAAAAACCATAATCGTCTCGTCTGGCACTGGCAGACCTACAATACCCAGGGCCAACAGTACGAATAAAGCCATATATCCATAATGTGATATAACCCACATCATATCGGACATAGTGTCGCCTCCCCTTTATGACCATCTAACGCACGTTCAATTCCCGCTATTTTAAAACAACAGGAATATTGTAACATATTTAGATAGGCATGTCCTTTCACGCTTCTGCATACAGTCTAATAGTGCCGTACAAGCCTGAATTTCAAGCTGTTCGTCACCTAGATAGGCGTTGAAAGGAGCTTACAAAAATGAAGTTTATGCTGCGAGTGCTTCAAATCTCGTTTACTTATATCGGAACCGTCGTGGGAGCTGGGTTCGCCACAGGTCAAGAAATTATCCAATTTTTCACAAAGTTCGGCAAGGTAGCTCCATTTACGATTCTGATTGCGACTGGAATCTTTATTTGGCTAGGTACAAAATTGATGCTTATATCTCACCGAATCAAAGCACGCTCCTATGAGGATGTAAACACGACCTTATTTGGCCCCCGCGTTGGTCGTCATATTAGTGTATTTACATTAATAGTTCTAGTCCTTGTAAACAGTGTCATGCTTGCCGGTGCCGGCTCTGTGTTCCATGAGCATCTCCATTTGCATTACCAAACAGGTCTGCTCATAACGATTGTAGCGTCCTATTGGGTCATCAATCGCGGCATGAATGCCATTCTTCATCTGAACTCCATCGTCGTGCCCACTATGCTGCTTTTTACCATTTTTATTATGTGGCACACCATTGAGCTGCCTAATACGATGCAGGCATTTACTTTAGTAACTGATAAACCGCTGTATGCAGCTTGGTCCTCATCCCTCTTGTACGGTGCTTTTAATCTAGCTATGGCGCAAGCTGTACTTGTTCCTCTAGGTGCCTCGATGCCCGATGAGCGCTGTATCAGGTGGGGAGGCTGGATCGGCGGGATACTGATCGGTTGTATGCTATTTGCCGGCCACTTTGCCTTATCCGCTCATATGCCAGGCATTATGCAATACGACATCCCTATGGGACATATTGCATACGGATTAGGGCTTGCGATCCAAATGATTTATATCGTGCTTATTTTTTCCGAAATTTTCACGACATTTATTGCCGACATATTTGGAATCACCCTACAGCTCAAACATAGAATCCAGATCCCCTCAAAATGGATCATCGCTATTATTATGCTGTTTTGTTATTTGATGAGCCAATTTGGATTTAAGCCTTTAGTATCTTATTTATATCCGTTATTCGGGTTGTTTAGCGTCGTCTGGCTCGTTCTGTTAATTCGCTTGCCGATGAACAAGCCTACTCCACATCAGCCAATACCTCCAGTCGAAACTCCCCCCAAAAGTAAATGGGCTTGGATATCCGAACAAAAGCATAAACCTCGCGCTTAAACAGCCGCGAGGTTTACGTTAAATTTTTATAGTTTCATGATGTGTACGTGTACGTCTGGTATCACTTTTGCAATCAGCTCTACCATATAGGAATGACATGTAGTCCAAATTATTTGATGCTGACACAAAATAGATGGCATGCAGCCGATAGTCTGCAACAATCGCTGCTCGTCAAAGTTGACCAAAATGTCATCCCAAATAAATGGCAGCGCCACACGCTCCGACAATACTTCCGCCAAAGCAAAACGCATCGCTAAGTACACCTGCTCCGCCGTACCGCGACTCAATCGAGAACTATCAAGCAGTCTACCATCTTGATGTTCTACGACGATACGCTGCGTGCCTAGCGGGGATACGATTCGAACGTATTTGCCAGCCGTCATATCACGGAAATAGTCTCCGGCACGCTTAAAGACAAATGGCTGCTTTTCTTCCTCATACTGTTGACGTGTGCGCCGGATCAACGTCTTGGCTAATGCATACACGGCATACTTGCTCGCTTGCTCGTGCAGCTCACTTTCTAAATCTGCCAACTGCTGCTGCCACTGCTCACCTTCCACTTCCAGCTTTAACCTTTCCACTTCTTGCTGCAGCCTGCCTACGCGCTGCTCACTATCTCGTATCTCACCATCTATAATGTCCATACGATGCAGCAGTTGGTTTCGTTGCTCCTCCAGCTCTCGAGCATCGAATTGTACAAGAAGCTCCTCTACAGGTGCAAAAGCGTCACGCGCACCTCCTCGATAACAGGCAGCTTCCAGTTCACGCAGCAATTCGCTGCCATACATGTATCGCTCTGCATGACTTTGCGCCTGCGCGAACGCTTCTTCATCCTGTACCCCCGCTTCAGCGTACAGCTCATTAAGCTTGGTTTGCATCACGGCTAGCTCCGCCAAAGCCTGACGGTGCTCTTCGTCAGCGTCTGTGAGCGTATGCTTTAATTGCCGTTCGAGAGCCGCCTCACGCTCCTCCTGCTCGATTCGCTCACGCAGCGTAAACAAAATAGAATGCGTTAAGCTCAACACGCTTGCCAAAGACTCCTCCGTGTCTGACTCGCTTAGCTCACCTAATAAAAGCGATACCATCTCTGGCGTGACAGCAGGCTTGCCCCACACAGGCGACATAGCGTCCGGCACGACTGCGACGGCGGATGCAGCTGGCCCTGGCGAGCCGACAAGCAGAGACACATCAGTGCCGGCTTCACTGGCAGCTGCTGATATGTCTCGTACGGCTGCGGCAAGCCTTGCGCAAGCGCCGGTGTACTCGCGCACTTGTGCTAGTACACGCTGTTCACGCGCGCGCAGCCGTTCACGCTGCCGCTGGCACTCGGCCGCCTGCTCGACGCGGCGGAAGTGCTCCATGACGCTTGGCGGGCTCCAGTGTGCTGGCAGCCGCCGAGCGTTCAACCACTGCTGCCAGGCGCCGGAACATGCGTTAAGCTGCTTAGTCGCCTGTGAAACATCCTGCTCTGCCGCCTCTACGAATCGTTTGGCCGACTGCTCAGCATCTAAAGTCGCTTGATGTCGTTGCACAAGACGATCTCGTTCGCGCATCCAAGCTTCCACTGCATCAATAGCAGCATTCAGCTTCTCCAGTCGTTGAAGCAGAATCCCTCCCAGTTCATGGACCGCTTCCCCCTTTAAAGGGTTACCCAGTTCCCCAGGGAAAGGAACAGGACGAGCGCGATCGTGGCCGCTCAATTCATAATTAGCCGTTACTTTAATATACTGGCTATCAGACTCATGATCCTTGTATGGCCTTACACGAGTCAAAGCGCTTAGTACATCTGCCAGTTGTTTTTCTAACTGCGATGCATCTTGTTCAGCCTGCTGAACCTTGTCCGCATCTCCCCGACCAACCACGCGGCTTTGTTCGCGCGAGGTTATCCGTGGACGACTGATCCAAAACAATGCACTTGATAAAGCACCAAACAACAAGATAACTCCGGCACCTATCCGCTGACCTGTAACAGCCAACGCAGCAGCGGCAGCAACGGCTACAATGGCGATAAGCCATGTTAACCAGCCTTTGCTTGCAATACCAGTAGCAGCACCTCGTGTTGGCTCCATGACGTGAGTTGGGTTGTTAATTTGACGTGTCATAATGAGCTGCACAGCCTGTTGCAGCCTATCCCGCTTCCGGTGGATGGCTTGCAGAAGTGTCTCCTCTGGTGAGAACCCACTGTCTAGCACACCTCGTACTTGATGCTGGTCCATCCCTATTGCTGCTTGATGCTTCGATTCTACGACAACACTATATTCTCGGACCGCACGCGCCTTTGCCTCTGCCATTCGTTCCACTTGTGCAGTCAATTGCTCCAACTGTTTTCCTTGCGCTCGCACAGATTCAAGAACGGACTGTGACATATCACTAGTTAACAACATCTCCGGCGTCCAGTGTCGATCCGTCAGCCTTGCAAGCCGCCATAACTCGTCTTCCGCCAGCTCCCGTTCCGTTCTAATTTCGCCGGCTTCTTGTACCCAGACATTGGCTGTCTCATATATGCCGCATAAACGATTAATTTCTGCCGTATGAGCAAGCAAGCTCACGTCTGGCTTAACAACTTGGAGCTGATGCATCACGTGACGTTGCTTCTCTTCCAACTGGCGAATTCGGGCTTCAACTGCTTGCCTCGACTGAAGCAGTCGCTGCCATCGTTCAGTCCAAAACGGCTGCCAGTCTGACATCTCTGGCAGCGCTTCTAATTCACTTCTTACAGCCACGAGCTTAATCCAGGCATCACTGATATGTAGTGCACGTTCTGCAAGTGCAAGCGCTTGTCGCAGCTCGACACGCTCCGTCAACTGGTCCGCAATGGACTCGTTCGCATGATCCAGTTCGCGCCTCGCCGTGTCCAGTCTTTGAACATGCTTCATGCTTGCCTTCCGTTTACGCTCAAGCTCGTCCACATGTTGCAGCGTGTAGTACAACGCTTGTGTGCGTCCACGTGGCTTAAACAGCTTATCCATCTCTTGTTGGAGCCAGCGTTCACTATGTGCGATAGAAGACACCGTGTCAAACCCCGTATCGTAAAGATGAGCGCGAAGATCATCCCCTTGAAGCGTATGAATTGTATGCAGCTCATCCAATGTAATAGCAAAAAGCTTCCCATACATTTCGCTGTTTAATCCGCCAAGCAGTTCTTTCTCCATATCCGATTGCTGTCTTCCTAGCACTTGTCCATCAGCCTGTATATACTGGATCGACTCAAAAATACCTTGTGATCGCTGTAATCTTTCAATTTGCCATCGTCCGCCTGCGTCATCCAAGACCGACATTCGCCCTCCGATAGGTGAACCATCTAAAGAATCATATTTGTCCCCCTCCGTGTGATGACGACGCGGGAGACCATACAGCATCGCTCGAATAAAGGCAGCAAGTGTACTTTTCCCAGCCTCATTTGGACCTACAATAACCGCTAATTTTGCCGCAGGGAACTCAAGCGAATATTGTTGAAGGGAACCAAAAGATTGGATATCGATTCTCTCAATTCTCATTTCTTATCCAGTTCCCCCTCCAACAGCCCCACAGCAAGATGCATCGCCTCATCCAACCATGCAACACGAGCCGATTCCGACTGTTCCTCCAGCCATTGCACAAGCCGCCTCTGCTGTAGTAAAGGTGCTAATGCTTCGTCTATGAGGGCATGTCTATCATCTGAAAGATTAGCGTGTGTTTGTGCCATTCGTACAAGATCCCCTATAAAATGCTCCGATTCTCGCCATGCCTCCATATTCGAAACTGCACGACTGTCGACTCGGAATTGGACGGGCCATACACAGGACTCCAACTGTTCCAGCCGCACTTCTTCTGCTTCTTTCCACGTTTCTTCCAATTCTTTTAATAATGTTCCAGAAGTGAGCTCATGATGGATTGACGTTCGACCAGTCAGTGTAACACGTGCAAGTGTCGTCCGACCTTCAGCGGCTTGTCTCATCTCGTCCAACGAAGTTAACAGCAAGTCCGACATCTCTTGTCTGGAACTAACTGCTTCTATTGCGATGCTGCAATCCACCCATCGGACTAGTTCTAAGGGGTAAAATTGCATGGATACCCGATTATCGTGCTCCACATCAACGACATATGCACCCTTTTCCCCTGATTCTTTGACATGTCTACCTTGTAAATTTCCAGGGTACACTACATGTGGATATTCATTCACAATTTCTCGCTTATGAATATGACCGAGCGCCCAATAATGATAACGCTTAGCTATCAACTCTTGCTTCGAACAAGGCGCGTAGGGATCATGATCCTCTCGCCCGTCAAGTGTACCGTGCAGCATGCCGATTCGAAACAGTTCAGACCGTGTAGAATAGCTATTCGACTCAGCGTCGTCTTCTCTCCGCACAGCATGCTTCTCAGGTTCAGACGGGTATAAAGACGCCAGATTTGTATACACAGCCTGTGATCCATATGACATTCCTGTTACGACAGCTACCCGTTCTCCACGACGGTTCTGAATAAAATGACTTTCCGACTGCTCGACTCCCATCACTGTAACCCCCACCGGCCAGTTCCATTTGCTATCCGGCGTTAAAGGGTCGTGATTTCCATGAATCATAAACACACGTACACCTGCGCTGCACAATCGCTCCAACCCTTGCTGTAATCGCCACTGTGCGCGAAGTGACCTGTGGGCACCATCGTGCATATCCCCGCACAATAACACGGCGTCCGCTTGCTTCTGGATCGCAAGCTCGACCAATTGGTCCCATGCCTGAAATGTGGAGGCAACCACCTGTTCCCGTAATGTATCAGGTATATGAACAAGCCCTTTGAAAGGGCTGTCGAGATGTAAGTCAGCTGCATGTACAAATCTTAATTTGCGGATCATAAACCTATTCCTTTCCTCGCTGCCAAGTTCTTACTACATGAACTGCCCTTATTATAACGTATCCGAAACAACAAGAACACACGTACGCCATTCTTCGTTGTTTACGATTTACAATGTAATCCCCCAGATGTATATCCCTAAATTAGGATCAACCCTACTCGAAAGTGTCGCCATCGCCGTTGTTGTTAAAAGACACGAAAAAACCGACACCCCCATCATGTCGGTCTTTCAATTTATTCGGATACAGGTTTGTATTTGACATAAGTGCACTTTAATTCATTCACAATTCGGCTTAACGAGTAGGTTTGCTTTGCTTTGGTCCATGCTGCTCGCGCCAGCTCATAACGGAAAGAAGAATCCATCATGACACGCTCCAACGCATCACACAAGGCAATCGGCTGATTGGGCGGGACAAGCAGCCCATTGACACCATCTTCAATCTGCTCAGGAATTCCACCTACAGCGGTTCCAACCAGCGCAAGCCAACAGAGAGCTGCCTCTGCAAAAACGGACCCAAAAGCTTCCGCCCGTGAAGGCAGGACAAAGATATCCGCGAATGGCATAAATTCCTCAGGGTGAAGCATATATCCATAAAAAATGGTCTCATCATAAATACCGAGTCGCTGCGCCATCTGCTCTAATTGTTCCCTTATGGGGCCGTCACCAATAATATGTAACACATAAGCATGCCCGCGCCTTTTTAACTCCGCACAGGCTTCGAGCAATATGTCCATTCCTTTAGCTGGTACAAGTCGAGACACTGTAATGAGCTGCGGAACAGCGTTGTCATGTGCAATCGGCTTAAATCGTTTCTCATCGAATCCATTCGGCAATACTGTAATTCGATCGACCTGTTCCACATAATTGGTCAAATAACGTTTAAAGGCCTCTGACACGGTCATCATCTCATCGACTTGATACTCAAGCTCTCGATACAATGCGGTCAGAAAACGGTGCTCAGGCCCATCCGCTTGGATCTTCCCGTTCAGGATGAGCTCGCGCTCAAAGCTGGAGTGAAGTGTCATCACAATTGGCGTATCAGGAAATAACCGCTTCATCGCTAATGCCGCAATCGGATGATGGGCATGTATAAGATCATATGATTTCTGGATGCGCAGTTTCGTCCACCATACATAGTCACGATACGTCTGCATGTACTTTTGAACGATTGGACAATTTCCGTATGCCGTCCAGTCAAAAGTTGCAAATGTTAGCTGCTCCGAGCCCTTGCCTCGAATACGCTTCGGAAGTGAGAACAGCTCCATTTCCCAGTTTGGCGTCTGAAACCGCTCTAAAATATAAGGAACCATGGAGGAGACCCCACCCGGTTGTTCCGGAGGGAAAAACAAAGCCTGTAAAATATTCATCGCTGTTCCTCCTTTTCTTCGCTTTTCGCCTACCATTGTTTATGATATATTAGAACATATTTTGCCGTAAAGTAATTGGCCATTATCGAATATTATCCAATTGCGTAATATCATACTAGAATAACCTATTAGGAGTGCCTCACATGAAAGAAGTTCTGCATTTCTTACTTACAGAAAGAGATGTAGTCGCGCTGACCACGATGTGTTTATTATACATCATGTTGATCATGCTGCTGATGTCTGTTCGATTGTATTCAAAGCAGCGTTCATCCGCTTACGTGATCCTGTTTGCGGGTATTGTGATGATGATCGTTGATCGCACCATTGCCCTTCTGGACTTCTCTTTACAAGAGAGAACCTTGCAATTGCTGAGCATAAGTAGAGCTGCGCTTGTTACGCTGTCGTTTATTTTTGTTAATATTGCCGTACTTCGACTATATAAACGAATTAATCGACCAATGAGGTTACGTTTTATCCTTATGATTGTTGGTGTTCCTCTTGTGTCCGTCATCGCTGCCCTAATCGCTGCGCCAGAGCAGAACGTGCTTACTTCTACGTGGCCATTGATAGCTTATCAAGCCGTAATCGCTGTCCTATGTTATGTGCTGATTGCACCACGAATTAGTCAGCAAGGACGTTATACGTTTAGTCTGGTTGTTCACCTTGGCATCCTATTAACGATTACACTTAACATCACCCTAACAAACGGGACCAGTTCTTCTTTACTGATGACTCAACACGTGGTCACTCTTTGTTATTATACGATCCTATTTTTCTTGTTCTTTGAACGTATTGTGGAGAATTTGCAGACGACCTATCGTTCCTCGATTACCGATGGTCTTACCGGCTTATACAACCGCAGGTATATGCATCAGCGGATGAATCAATTTATCGCTGGTAAGCCGAAGCAAGTGTCCTTGATCTTTTGTGATATTGACAATTTTAAGCGATTAAATGATACAAAGGGTCACTTATTTGCAGACGAGGTACTCAAAACAGTAGCTCAGATTGTACGCGAAGAGGTAGAAGATATCGGGCTCGCTGGCCGTTTTGGCGGAGAGGAAATTATTGCCTTTATTGCGCAACGTAAAGCGAAGCCGTCTGTTATTGCAGAATCGATCCGCTCGCGAATAGAAGCTGAAGCAGGGGTGACAATTAGTATCGGTTATAGTGTGTTACGACCTAAAATGTCAATCGATCAATTAGTTAAGGAAGCGGATGAAGCGATGTATTATTCCAAGCAAAATGGCAAAAACCGCGTCTCCTTTTATGGGGAAATCAAACATTTCCTCTCGCCCATTAAACACATTAAATAATAATATCGGTAGTCGTATTAGTATATGAAGCGCTACCATCAAAAAATCCCACTGACTTTATCTTGTTATATAAGGTCAGTGGGATTTGCTATTTATTTATTGTACATCACGTTTGTTAAAGAAGAAAATCGTGATTAGAAGCAGCACCATTATGTACACTCCATAAATCAGTGCCGCAAGACCAAATGATGCGCCATCATAAGGCAATGATGCGCCTTGATCCTTAAAGTATACGCCCCAGTTCAAGTTAGGGAAAATTAGAAATTTATACCACGCCTTGGATGCAAACATCCCCATTAAAGGTCCCACGATCGATTGGAGGGCAATCGGTATAATAATCGATATTCCTAGGCTCTTGGTTAATACTGCAACCGTAAACGCAAGCAGTGAATAGAACAGCAGCCCTGGAATGGAAAATCCAAGCTTCGCCAACACCCCACCTAGAGTGGTTGTCGTTGCTCCATTAAATAATATGATCCCAGTAAGATAACCGATAATCGTGCTGATGAGATAGACAGACAATACGATAACAACTAGATTGACAAGCTTCGACATTAAAATTGTCGTCCGACTTGCAGGGCGTATTAACAGCTGCTTGATCGTCCCGTCCTTGTACTCATCTGTAATGATCTGTGCAGAGACGACTATCATAAAGTACAGTGTTACAATAGAAGCGATGTCAACTGTCGTATCCAAGAAATCCATCGAACTGAATTCCCCAGCAGACTTAAAAATAAATAAACGCATAATCGTTCCTAACGCCACAATCATAATAAACAAAAATGCATAGTAATAAGGAAGCTGCCGCTTGCTATTGGCCTTCATCCACTCATTGCTTACGAGACCTGCAAAGTAACTCATTGAATATGGCCTCCTTTTGTCATCGATAAGAATGTATCTTCCAAAGTCGGTGTAACGGCGCGAACCTCGTACAATTTAACGCCATTACGTACCAAGTGTTCGATCACCGTTGGAATATCTTCATTCATCAACAACAAAGTGAGAGAAGAACCCGCCGATGCGGTTATGTTCCACTCTGTATCCGCCAAAACAGTCTTCGCATGCTCACCATCCCCAACACGCAGTTGAATAGAGCGCGCCTCAGTCGCATTACCTTCCGCATTCGGGTCAAGCACACGTTCGCCAACAAATTTACCATTTTGGATAATAAGTACACGATCACACATCAATTCGATCTCAGACAATAAGTGGCTCGATACGAGAATTGAAATGTTCTCTTCTTTCGCCAAGCGGCGCAAATAATCACGCAGTTCACGGATACCCGCAGGGTCCAATCCGTTTGTAGGCTCATCCAAAATGAGTATGGACGGGTTGTGCAGCAAAGCTTGAGCAATACCAAGTCGTTGTCTCATACCAAGCGAGTAGTTTTTCACTTTTTTATCTAACGCCTTGTCCAGTTCAACAAGCTTGACGATCTCATCAATCCGTTCCTGTGAGATCGGTTTGCCACTCATACGTGCAAAGTGAAGCAAATTTTTCTTGCCTGTCATAAACTTGTACAATTCAGGATTCTCGACGATTGCTCCAACGTGCGCCATCGCTTTGGACCGTTCATTCGCGACATTGTGGCCTTCAATAATAACTTCCCCAGAAGTCATTGCCATTAAGCCCACCATCATCCGAATAGTAGTAGTCTTACCTGCACCGTTCGGTCCTAGAAATCCATAAACTTCACCTCGGCGCACACTGAACGATAAATTATCAATAAGCGTTTTACCGCCAATTATTTTCGTCACATTTTTTAGCTCTACAACGATATCGTTCACATTCCCACCCCTCTCATGATCCCACATTTACATTGCTATTCTCATTTAGCATGTCTTGCTTTTATAATCTTTTTCTCTATCTATACTTTACAAACTTCGCTATCATTTGACCACTTACATTTTCGTAAGTTTTCACAATATTACATTATATTACATAATTATATCTTCGCGCAACCTGTTTCTTCTTTATAAATCCACATGTAAGGCGTAACCATCCACTGTTTTATCCATCCCCATTTCTCCTACGCATTAACCATATTGCAAAAGAGAGCAATTTTTCGGTAAAATGTTAACGCATGATTCAGCAAATTTGTAAGAGCAAGGGGTTTAGTCCGAATGTATCCACTTAAACAACAACTTCCTGATTTATATCGCCAACAAATGACGTCCCTTCTGCAGGAAGATGCTGCCGCATTTTTTGCAAGTTACGAACATCCTCGTACATACGGCCTGCGTGTCCATCCAGACAAATGGAGCCTACATGATACAGCACGTCAGCAAGCGTTGCAACAATTTGCTCTTGCTCCCGTTGCATGGTGCAGCGAAGGTTATACGTATCGTGAGCAGACAAGGCCGGGAAGACACCCTTACCATGCAGCAGGACTATATTATATTCAGGAGCCGTCTGCTATGTCAGCCGTTGCCATGCTTGATCCGCAGCCAGGTGAAACGATTTTGGATCTGGCAGCCGCTCCTGGTGGCAAAAGCACACACATTGCTGGCAGAATGCAGGGCAAAGGATTGCTCGTGTCAAATGAAATTCATCGTGAGCGGGCACGTATTCTGGCTAGTAACATAGAACGGATGGGAATGACAAATGTAGTCGTGGTTAATTCTGATCCTGACTCGTTAGCCCTACGCTTCCCTGAAGCTTTTGATCGTATTATGTTGGACGCCCCTTGCTCAGGCGAGGGAATGTTTCGCAAAGATCCAGATGCGATCGAGGAATGGTCGCCTGACCATGTGCAAATGTGTGCGGCAAGACAATGGGATATCGTTCAAGCCGCTGTGCGTATGCTGAAGCCAGGGGGCACGATTGCATATTCAACCTGCACCTTTAATGAGCAGGAAAATGAACAATTGATTGACCGCTGGATTCAAGCATACCCTCAGTTCCGGCTTATCCAAACGGAACGCATTTGGCCTCACCTTCATACTGGAGAAGGACACTTTGTTGCTGTACTCCGTCTCGAGGAGTCATTGACCGGCGTTATCGCTGTCGGCAGCAGTCAGGCAGGCAAGTCAGCATCAATAAGCAAGCGGCCAAAAGGCAGGTCGGCTAAGCACAATGGCGACTCGCGCGCACGCCAAGAGGCAGAGACCGCCTATCGTGCATTTCAGGAATGGGCGCAACAACATTTAGCACAATGGACACCAGGCCCCGGGGAAGCTCTATTATATGGTGAAGAGTTATATTGGCTGCCGCATCCCTTCAATGATACCGCATTAAAGCTGTCGCCGGATTTTTTATCAGGAATGCGGGTTCCACGTCCAGGGCTTCATCTTGCGCATATGAGAAAAAATCGGGTCGAACCCGCCCATGCACTCGCGTTGTCGCTGCAAAGCGCGTCATGTGTCCATTCGGTGTGGGACTTGACTTCTAGTTCCGACCAAGTGAAAGCCTATTTGAGAGGTGAAACGATTACAGCAGTACCTGGCGAGAAAGCAGCCTCTTGCAAGGGGTGGACGCTAGTTACTACGGACGGTCTCCCGCTCGGATGGGGAAAAGTATCTGATGGCATCCTGAAAAATCATTATCCAAAAGGACTTCGCACGTCTTAGTCAGATGTCCTCACATGCAAATAAACCTCCAACCCGCTTCTGCTTTGCAGTTATCGGGGTGGAGGTTTGTTTGCATCTTAGAAAGACATCGCATCGTCATCTACGCGCTGATAGCAGACACTCGTCAATGATCTCATTATGAAACATCATATTGAGATGCAAGACAGTAAAGGTTTGCTCCTTTAACAGCTCCAGCATAATCGCATTGGCAGCACGGTCTCGATCTTGGCTCGTTCCAGGGATACGAAAATCTATATAACCCGAGAGTTGTTCACCGTTTGTATCAATTGTAGCCGTTCCGAGTGGAAGCGAGCCGGATGCTGTGCTGTATACGTCATACAGCAGCGTATCACCATCGTCCCGTGCCAGCAGCACTTGGATATCGTCAAATGAAAATCGTTCCCTTGCCTGTTGAAGCGGTGAAGGAACTAACTCAGCATCGAAATTTGTTAATAGCTCTTCTTCAGATGCATCATTAAGCTCATCCACCATTATGTTGTTGTAGGAGGAGACACAAGAGCTGACTCCGACATCAAACGTATCACCGCACTCGCTTTGTAAGCTAATTATTTTGGAACAATCCCCTGCTAAAATGGATACTTCCAGTTCATGTGCACCTATTGCAGCACCTAAATGCTGGACATACCGCTCTACGTAAGCTTCCAACTGCTCCCGTATCTCATCATCACTTACCGCTTCCTGATCTATTACAAATACACCTTGCATACGAACCTGCTCACGGTACAACAGAAATAAGGTGCCTGCGTAGATGTCATCCAGCCTCACATCCATCGTTTCACCGCCAGCCGTCTTAAAATCCGGCCTAAGTTCAATAGTTGCCATCATATACACCTCCGATCAGCGCACGGAATCGTAATGCGCCTGCGATTAGCCTTCCCCCTAATCACGTGTGCACATTCGCCCAAATTGCAAAAATCATGACAACTGTCCAAACCGGATCAAGGCGATAGCATACTATACACTATACCGAATGACGGACGTCTCCGTCGCATCCTCCAACTGCCCGGGACGTAAACCCGATTCGGTGTGGGCCCATCTACATTGCAAAGGGAGGAATTATACGATGAGTGCTGTAGCAGGTTTCACTTCCACGGGTGTTATTTTGGTATTGTTCATCCTGTTGGTTATTGTGTCCCGTGCCATTATTTAACTCCAACGACAGAACGTTACCACGATCAGGAGGGGAGGGGCTACCCCTCCTTTTTGTTGACGGCATAACAAGGATATATGAGGATTAGAGGCAATATTTTAGCAGCGCTTCATGAACCCCGTTCTCATTGTTCGTTAAGGTGATGTCATCCGCAGCAGTTTTAACATCTAACGGTGAATTGTCCATAGCAATCCCAATGCCAGCATATTGAATCATCGTCATATCATTATAATAGTTACCGATAGCTAAAATGTTGTGACGATCCAGTCCTCTCGACTGCGCGAGTTGTTTAAGCGCGTTTCCTTTTGTTGCCTCTGGATGCATAACATCAATAAAGTAGTCACCTGAACGAATGAACTGTAATTCATGCGTCCACTGGTTTAGTTCTGCCTCGACTAGATCCATTCGGTCCTTCATGCCACTCATCGTCAGTTTTAGCAGCGGCTCCTCAAGACCATCCCATCCTGGAAACACTTGCGGTGTAATAAGAAATTGCTTATATAAATCCAACACTTCGTCTGTAAGCACTTCTACACTATCTACATACAAATGAAAAGCTGTATTCACGTCAAAATGAACGTGCTGCTCACGGCAATAGGACATGTAAACCTCCAATTGTTTGCGCGCCATCGTGAAATTGTGTAAATTTCTGCGCCCATTGGATGCGATTGTAGCAGCGCCATTATGAGTAATTACAATACCCTCTAATCCAAGCTGCTCCAGGTAAGGCAGCGTACTGCTTGGACTGCGACCTGTACACAACACAATTTCGACGCCTTGCTGTGCCACCTTACGTATCGTCTCTGCATTTTGATCCGATAAAGTATGATCGTCATGCAGCAGTGTCCCGTCCATATCCAGTGCAACCATTTTAATAT
Organism: Paenibacillus taiwanensis DSM 18679; assembly: GCF_000425125.1. Lineage (GTDB taxonomy): Bacteria > Bacillota > Bacilli > Paenibacillales > Paenibacillaceae > Paenibacillus_B > Paenibacillus_B taiwanensis. The sequence continues at coordinate 949,280 of NZ_KE384307.1, read as the reverse complement.
CTGTCCTCATCTGTAACCCTCCACCCTGTTCTATCTCTATTATTTGATACTCTTATTGTGTTCCCTCTTGTAACAATTCCAGCTCTTCAGACGTTAATTCCCGCCATTCACCTAGCTTTAAGGACGGATCAAGCCGCAGCGATCCCATCGTCAGCCTTTTCAAATAAATGACCTGCTTGCCTACCGCTTCAAACATACGCTTCACTTGATGAAATTTGCCCTCTGTTATCGTTAGTTCGATATCGGAAAGTGTGATGTCCTCATCCTCATCTACCGCTTGGATGACTAACACAGCAGGCTGCGTCATATAACCATCATCAAGCGTCACTCCTGCTTGAAAGGCTGCCACGTCGTCCGCATCTACCTTGCCGCGTACTTTTGCGTAATACGTCTTGGCAACATGCCTGCGTGGCGACAGCAGCGCATGTGCAAGCTTGCCATCATTGGATAGCAGCAGCAGCCCTTCCGTATCTTTGTCCAATCGCCCTACGGGGAATGGCTCAAACACTTTTAGTTCCTCGGGAAGCAGATCAAGTACGGTGCGTTCCTTGTGGTCCTCGGTTGCCGAGATGACCCCTGGTGGCTTATGCAGCATGACATAGATAAATTCTCGATACTGTATCCGCTCACCGTTTAAATAGATTTCATCCTGCTCAGGATCCACTTGCTTGCCACTATCTTTCATAATCGTTCCATTAACGACGATTAGTCCCATCTTCGCCCACTTTTTAATTTCAGAGCGTGTGCCACATCCCATATGTCCCATTAATTTATCAAGTCTCATTTTAGCAGCCATTACGACATCCACCTCCAAGCCGCAGGATATTCATTTTTAAGGATTCCATTGACCCACTTGCCAAATCCTATTGGACAATCGTGAAGGGTTACAAGCACATAACCTTTGGGCTCTGTTTGCTCTTTCAGCTCAAGTGCATTTTCGTGAATAGTCAGTGTATCACCACGCAAATAAGAAACTACATCAGCATGTCCGATCGTAAGCGGGTATACCCTTCTAGCTTGTCCTACACGCAATCCAAGGGCAAACGCATGTGAAGGTTCAAAGCGTTCTCCCTTATAGGTGCCCACAAACCAACCTGGTCTGACTACACGCAGCGTAGAGAGAACTTCAATTGGCAACGGACTGACGTAAGCGTATGAGCCGATGCATACATTAAGTTCGGGAACCGTACCCGAGAAGTGCTCTTTATAAAAACGTACAAATGGTTCACATTGATCATAATCTGGCTTATATAAACCTTTTTTGTTACTTGCCGTCCTTGTTTGACGAGGATCTTGGTTTAATTTTCCAGTTCGCTTGCGTGAATTCTGAGAATGGTCTTGCCCACGCTGACGTAATCGCCCACCTCGCTCCTGCTTGCTGGCGGTTAACTGATCCTTAGCTAGATCATAACATTGATATGGCGCCTGCTCGTCTGACGGACAAGCTATACTAAATTCCGCCGCATGTTGACGTTGTCGTTTCCCTCCCCGTGTGAGCACAGCGACATAATGTCCTTCACCCTTAACATGGTGGGGCCACAATCGTATCGTACGTGATACAGCCGCCACGGCATCAGACGACGCCTCCCAGTTATGCTCACGCAAGCAGTCTGAAGCCCATTCTGGGCGACCTGGCTTCATCCCATGCGAGAGCGGTACTTCAACAACCGAATAATCCGGATGCTTCGTCAAAAATCGGGCAACTGCCGCTTCGTTTTCTTCTGGTGAAAACGTGCAGGTTGAGTAAACTAATCGTCCACCTGGCGCTACCAATTTAGCTGCACTGTCCAAAATATCCTGCTGCATTGCAGCATACGACAATACAGGCTCCCGCTCCCATGCCTTTACCATCTCAGGGTCTTTGCGGAACATCCCTTCGCCCGAACAAGGCGCATCCACTAGCACTTTATCAAAAAACTCCGGCAGCGCGTCAGCAATACGCTCTGGCTGTTCATTTAATACCACCGCACGAGTTACTCCATATAACTCCATGTTACGAACAAGTGCCTTGGTCCGATCCGGATGAATATCGTTAGTTACTAGTATCCCGTCTTGGCCCATTCGTGCCGCAATTTGCACAGACTTTCCGCCTGGTGCCGCACATAAATCCAATACGCGGTCACCCTGCTCCACACCAAGATACTCAACTGGTGTCATGGCACTTGGCTCTTGTATATAGTACATCCCTGCGTAATAAAAGGGATGCTTGCCTGGCCGTGCATCCTCTGAAATATAAAATCCATCCGCTGTCCAAGGGATCGGTTCTATCGGAAGCGGAAACAACTTCTTAAATTGATCAACTTCCATCTTCAATGTATTCACACGAAGCCCCGCATACGGGGCGTGATGATAGCTGTCCATAAACGATGGATACTCCTCACCTAAACGGGAGCTCATCGCACCTAGAAATGCTGTCGGCAGCGCCTTCATGCTTTCATCCTTCCTCTTTATACTTGTTGAGCGAGTAGACAACATTGAACATAGCATATCATGATTTTCACAAATTTTGAAACGATTGAAGGCCCCCTCTATCGCTGCTCGTCCGACTAATGTTACATTATTGTAATGTAGGGTAAATTGTAGGAACTTCTTATGTTGCGTCTCGTATGTAACTTTAGTAGATTCTAACCATACTCGAAATATAGAAAGGGGGCGCCGCATGCTCAAGGTTGAACAATTATCACATACGTTCCGAAATGGACCTGAGCTAACGAAAGTGCTTCATCATATTGACTTTCAGGTAGATAAGGGTGATATGATCGCCTTGCTCGGCAGTTCGGGCTCCGGCAAATCAACGCTGCTAAATCTCATGGCAGGTCTGATGAAGCCGACAGAAGGGACCATATACATAGCAGGGCATGACATCGTCAAGATGAACGAGAACCAGCTGGCGGAGTTTCGCCGTTCGAACATCGGCTTTATTTTCCAAGCTTACGAACTTATACCTAACCTTACCGTTCGGGAAAATATCGAACTCCCGCTTGTTTTCCAAGGCATTTCACCTAGCAAACGAAAAGAAAAAGCGAAGCAGCTGCTTGAGCAAGTCGGGATACCCGACAAGGGTGAGCTGTTCACCTCTCAGTTGTCTGGTGGTCAGCAGCAGCGTGTCAGTATCGCACGTTCCTTAATTACCGAGCCCTCTGTCATCTTTGCAGACGAGCCAACAGGCAACTTGGATACGCGAACGGAGGAAGAGATTATCGCCATTTTGAAACATCTGAACAAGACGATGAGTACCACCTTTATTATCGTTACCCACGAACGTGAGGTAGCCGATCACACCAAGCGTGTCATTACGCTCAGGGATGGTCATCTAGTGGAAGATCAAGCCCCTGTCACTGTTGAAGGAGGCACAGCATGAGAGCACGCGACTATATGAGCCTTGCCATAGACCAACTACGGAGACGAAAAGTCGTCACTGGACTATGCTCCGCCGGTATCTCCATCGGTTGTGCAGCTATCATCGTTGCAATGAGCCTCGGTCAATCCGCACAGATCTACGCCGAAAAAGAACTTAACTCCTTCCTCAAGATGGATGAAATTACAGTAACCCCGATCCAAAACAAAGGCGACGAGGTTAATAAAGATGTAGACAATAGAGGCAAACTGACGAAGCAGAAGCTGAATTTGGTTCGTAATCTTCCTCATGTCAAGGCTGCGTCACCATTTGAAGAGGTCGGATACTTCTCCATGCACACAACAGATGATCGTAGTAACAATGTGCAGGTCATCGGGACCGATTTGGAGCAGCTTGCCAACTTCAATCATCAGTTTCGTCAAGGAGGTCCCTCTGACGTAGCGGACACCATCATTCTTAATTACGGTGCGGAGTATGGCCTTCTGGATAGAGCAACATTAGAGCCACTTATACAGAAGCAAAATCAAGACCCTTTTAACGAGGAAATTACGCAGCAACTGGAAAATATTCAAAAGCTGCACACGCCGTTATTTCAACGGCAGGTACGATTCGAACGAGCTGACACGGCAGATCAGCACAAGCCTACTACTAGCACGATGCGGATTACGAGCGTCATCAAGAAACCGGCCGACGCATCAACCGATTCTGCCAAGTACGATAAGAAAGCCTATACTTCACTGGAAACAGCCGCACTTATCCGTGAACAGCTAAAGCTGAATCAAGGGCCGGATGCGCCCCCTGCAAGTGAAGTCGGTACATATAAGTCTATTCTTGTTAAAGTAGACGATCAGAATAATGTAGAGCAAGTCGAGAAGCAAATAAAGAAGCTTATGCTTAATACACAGACGAATCTCAAGCAGAAAGAGCGCTTGGAAGATACATTTAAGATGGTACGGACGATTGCACTCGGTGTCGGTTTGTTCGTACTCGTCATAGCCTCGATTTCCATCGTTGTTGCGATGACGATGTCTACCCATCAACGCCGTCGACAAATCGGGATTATGAAAGTTCTCGGCGCTAATTTGAGGCAAATACGCAATATGTTTATTATAGAAGCCGCATTGCTTGGTTTATTGGGCGGACTTATTGGCGTTATGATCTCTTATTGGCTAGTATGGGGCATTAACGGGGCTGCTGCACGTGCAACTGAAGCAGGTCAAGGATTTATTTTTATCCCACTCATCAATATTCCATTAGGCATATTTTTTGCAGTGCTTACGGGTGTGTTATCCGGTATATATCCTGCGCTCAGCGCTTCACGCACCGATGCATTAACAGCTATTAAGCGTGATTAGAATAGCAGCGTCCAACAGATCTCGAGGAGGAAACAAAATCAAATGAAAAAAACAATAAAATGGGTTGTCATACTAGGCTTGCTAGCCGTTATCAGTTATGGGTTGTACACTTTCGCCAATCCTGCTGCGCCTGATGCAGCCAACAAAAACGCAAATGCCGTCACTTTTGAAGTGACACAGGAAGACTTAGTACGCAACATTGAAGTAAAAGGTAAATCCTCATACGAAACCGAAACGATTGTTTATGCACCGTTTAACGCCAAAGTAAAGCAATGGACCGTAAAAGACGCCCAACAGGTATCAAAAGGTGACACTCTCTTCCAACTAGATCCAACAGAGCTAGAACATGAGATCGCGCAAACTGAAGCGGAGCTGAAGAAGAAGAAACTTGAAGAGCAATTGGTTAAGTTCCAAGCGACAGTTAATAGCGAAACGGGTATGATGGGTATGACAGAAGACGAGGTCAAAAAGCAATTTGTGCAAAAGGAAACGGCTCGCTTGCAGCAAGAGCTTGGCAGTGTATCTCGTGACATTCAACTGCAAGAGATGGCTGAGAAACGTAAGAAGATTGCGGCAGCCCGCTTCTCTTCACCTGCTACTGGTATTTTCCTCTATGATGAGGCCAGCAAGCTGCCCCAAGTAGTGCAGGAAAATGCCCGCATTGGCAAAATTGTAGATACGAAGAAGCTACAGCTAGTATCCCTTGTAGGTGAGCAAGATATTTTCTCCATCAAAGTTGGCATGCCTGTAAAAGTAAAAATTAATGCCATGAAGGAAGTACCTTTAAAAGGTAAAGTACTAAAAGTATCCAAATTTGCTAAGAGTGGTACAGATCAGCCTTCAACAACGTCAAACCAAGCCGTACAATTCGAAGTGATTATTAGTTTGGAAGCGAACCAGAACCTTATCGCAGGATTAAGCTTAACAGGCCAAGTCGAAGCTGCACGCAAGCCAAATGTAATTGTAGCGCCAACGGTTGCTATTATGAAACAGCAGGACAAAGCTTACGTTCAAGTGCAGAAAGCAGATGGCCAAGTGGAGCGCCGTGACATTAAGATTGGCATGGAAACTCCCGACAAAACTGAAATTATTGAAGGCCTGAAGCCAGGGGAAACCGTTATACTGCAATAAGCTGGTAATTGACATAATAATTCTGGTAGACATACAACTTAAAGTGCACAAGCAAAGAGCCAAGGAAGCCTACTCCTTGGCTCTTTTCACTTAGAACGTTGCTTATAACTATGCTATTTGTCTAATAGACCGTCTTCCGTATCAACCACATCAGAAAGCGAGCATGCCAATACTGCATCCGCTAATTCATAGTCTGCTATCGTAATCGTCAAATGCTCCAGCGGGACAACATCTTCTGACCTTTGTAACGCCTCTAGCAGCCTGAGCGTATCATGGCGAAGAAGGTCAAGCCGAATCCCCAGTTCCAAATCTGCATAGCTATCAAGCTTATGCAAAGCGGCTTCCCATAACTTCACAGCACCCGCATTGTTCCCATTATGCCAATGATGTAGTCCAACTGCCACTTGCAGCAACCCTTGATAGATCGGCTTGCGTCCTTCTTCAAGCCACAATTCCTCCATCACATCATGACAAGCATAATAATCCCGTTCCTCATTAAACAGCTTCACAAACGCCACATACAGCCGATCATAGCCGTTATTCGTCATCTGCGCTCCGACTGCTTCTTTTGGCGGTGCTAATCGCATGAATAAGATCCTCTTCGAGTCTTCTTAAGCCCGGCAGATCATTTTGCTCCCACAATTCGTTAAACCGGAGTTGGAAATGAATTGCTTCTGTAATCTTATGATAAAAATATAGCTCTTGGATAAAGGACAAACAATTTTGCACAATCTTAGACTTATCTTCAAAGCTCCGCTGCGCATCCAATATTTCATGTCTAATACTTGTCATCTCATTATCAAGAATAAATGCAGCCTCAGCGGCCTTCTTTAGCCGATCTCTTACATCGTCTGGCAGGCTGTCTCTATATTTATAATTCAGAGAGTGCTCAATCGTTGCCCAGAAATTCATCGCCAGCGTGCGTATTTGAATCTCTGCCAGTACGATCTTCTGTCCTAGCGCCGTCTGAACCGGATATTCAACGATCATATGAAAGCTTCGATAACCACTGTCCTTGAAGTTGGTAATGTAGTCCTTCTCATACAATACGCTCATATCTTTACGATTGCGAATGAGCTGTGCCACATAACGAATATCTTCGACAAACTGGCACATAATGCGGATACCCGCAATATCCTCTATCCCACGTTCAATATGTTCCCGGGGAACATCAAGCCGCCTTGCTTTCTCCAAAATGCTCGAAATACGTTTGACACGACCTGTCACAAACTCAATAGGTGCGTATTCCTCCCGCTTCTTCAGCTCTGAGCGTAGCGTCTTGAATTTGACCTTCAGCTCCTCGACGGCCTGTTCATAAGGCAGCAAAAATTTTCCCCAATCTCTTCCGTCCATCCGAACGCCTCCTGTCCGTCCAACCGTTCATCCAGCACATTGTATAGTTGCACTGCTGTTTATTTATGGTCTCTCCCTACGGCCTCCGAAATATGCTTGTAACCGTCCTGCTCAAGTAATTGTTTAATTCCTTGAGCAAGCTCACGAGTAATCTCGGGACCCCGGTAAATAAATGATGTGTAAATCTCAACCAAGCTAGCTCCTGCACAAATGTGTGCATACGCATCCTTAGCTGTAAACACACCTCCAGAACCGATAATAGGCAGCTTGCCTTCTGTCAGTCGATACACCTGACGAATTACTTCCGTCGATCTTTCCGTTAGCGGCTTACCGCTTAATCCGCCAGTCTCCAATCGATTGGCGTGTGTTGTTCCCATGCGGGACAATGTCGTATTGGTCGCAATAATACCGTTTACACCGCTAGTTACGATGGTGTCCGTCATATGCGCCAACTCTTCATCAGTAACATCCGGCGCAATCTTTACAAGTACAGCCTTATTGTTGCCACTTGCTTTATTCTGTGTGTCCATCTCACGGACTACCGCCTCCAGTAAGGAGCGGAGCTCGTCACCGTGCTGGAGATTACGCAAATTTGGCGTATTCGGGGAACTAATGTTCACCACAAACAGATTCGCAACATCGTACAACGTCCGAATACAGGTTAAGTAATCCTCGTTAGCTTGCTCGTTAGGGGTTACTTTGTTTTTGCCGATGTTTACAAATACAGGGACAGCGTAATTGTGCAGCCGCTTAAGTCTTGTGCTCAGCATGTCGGCACCGTCATTGTTAAATCCCATTCGGTTAATTAAAGCTTCATCCTCTGGCAAGCGGAACATTCTAGGCTTCTCATTTCCCGATTGGCCAACAGGTGTCACAGTTCCTACTTCAATAAATCCAAACCCAACTGAGGATAACGCCTCAACAGAAGTCGCATTCTTATCAAGCCCAGCAGCCAAGCCAATAGGACTATGAAAATGCAGCCCAAATAGATCCGTGGCCAGCATAGCCTCTTCCTTTACGCCATACATGCCTCGTAAAAGTGCAAGTGAACCTGGAACTTTAGCTACGGTCGCCATTCCGTCCAGCACAAGATGATGGGCCCGTTCCGGATCCATCCGAAAAAACATCGGTTTGCCAACATAACGATATAACAAAGGTTCCACTCCGTTCGTCTGTGATCATGTTATTTATTCTAACATACATTATTAAATTTGGTTAGAGGAACTCCATTGGTACATCCGCAGGGAACTGATCCTATGTTACAGTTTACTGGTTTCGACGCTAAAAGAAAAGAGCGTCAAATCACACATAAGACCTAGCCAAAACAAAAGAAAACGGTTACAATATATAGTATAGAACCACATAAAGAAAGGTGATGACCTATGTCAGCCAAACGCATGCCTCCTACTCGGACGTCTCACAATTCAGACCCCGTCAATAGCTCAGCGATCACCTGGATTTCCGGCATTCTATTGTTAAGCATTATACTTATTACCGTATTACTTATCATTAACGGTTAGACCTTTACGATATATTTTCAGGAGCCGCCCCCTAAGTTATCAGGGGGCGGCTCCTTTGTCATCTATCCTAGCCATTTGTAAATCTTGTTAGGATTGTCCTGCTTAGGAGTAAGCGGCACGTGATATCTCTCCTCCGGGCTCGGAACGACGTCTACATCGGGAAGTACGCCTTTTGTAATTTGAACCTCCGTGCCTACCGGCACCAGATCATATAGCTCCTCCACATCCTGCCTCGTCATTCGAACACACCCTAACGAGCGATTGGCTCCTATACTGTCCGGCTCATCCGTACCATGAATCGCATATAACGTATTGGAAAGTGTCATACCTCTGCTGCCAAAAGCCCCTGTAGCGCTGCCATTTGGATTCACGACCTTTTCCGATATCGTAAATTTCCCCTCTGGCGTCCGCTTGCCACCCAATCCAACTTTGTAGCTGCGGATGATCTGATCTCCGCTTATTAGCGCAAGCCGATGTGATTGCTTATCAACAACGATCCGCAACGCTTCCTTAAAGGGCTGCTTCCCAGCCTTCGTTTTTGAGGCCCACAGCAGTTTTAAGCGCTCATCACGAGATGGAGTTGTTTTGGCACTGGAGTTCCATTGCTTCACGGCCTCCTCGTAGTAAGGAGCCGCGAGCGTATCAACGCCCGCAATACGATTACGCGGATATGATTTTGCTAACGTCTCCAGGCGAGCAGGCGGCTCCGCTCCGCTGCGGATGACTGCCGTCACAATGGAACGTGCAATGAGCGTGCTCTCCGCTTGAGCAGCCCAAGCCTGCGCATACCGATTGGCTTTATCCCGCTCTGGCTTACATTCACATTCTGGAAGTTTTAAATTGTCGACTTGAGCCTGACCTTTAGTAGCTGCCGGACGAATGGACATTGACGGCTCCGGGAAACGACTCCACAGCAGCCAACGCGCTTTCTGTTCTTGTTCAACCACAAGCGTGTTGGTTTGTGCCTGCTCATTTTGAGAGGCAAGCTTTACGGCCTTCTTCAAAGCATTACCGACGGCATCAGGCGAGTTCTTGCCAACAAGCTCAATAATCGGCATAGTAATTACCGGTCGTTCGACCACTTCACTCGGTTTGACTTCTTCAGCCACCTTCTGGAACGCAGGTGAAGCTGCTTCTCCACCTGGTATAGCAAGGAGTAAAGAACTAAGAAGGAGAAGAAGCAAAACGGAACGGAGTGCCAATTGACGTCGCTGTCGCACCATTTGACGATGACGAAACGCTTGCTGTCTCAAAGATCGTTCCTCAGCAGCCGTTTCAGCGGGCAGTGGTCCATTTTCAAACGCTTTATAAATGTCTCCCGCTTGATTGAAGCAATAATTGGCCTTGTTAAATTCCCCGACGCGCTCATACTGCTTGCCCAGTAAATACCAAGCCATGCGGCTGTCTGGATGAGACTCCAGGTACTTTTTCATATATGCTTGGTCTTTTTCTGAAAATGGCGATTCGCCCTGAATTTTCATCACCTAATGTGCTCATCTCCTTCCTCTGCCCGCTCACCCACCATAGGTACTACTGTTACTGCGGTGGCAGCGAAGATCCAGTTTCCTCGTATCTTACCAATAAAGGATCTCGAACAACAACCACTCTCATGGCTGGCAGCCAATCTGCCTGTAATCCGAATTGTTCTGCCACAAAACGTATAGGCAGCATGACACGATCTTGCTCAATATATGGGGCCGCATGCATCTTTACTGTCGTCCGTTGACCATATGCCACACGTATAGCGTTCTGGCTCCCCACTGTTAATTCATACTGAATTGAACCATATGTTAAAATGACCGTACCCTCTTTACTCATTGAAGCTTTTATGCCGACAGCGTCAGCAAGCGCACGCAAGGGAAGCCATACACTTCCGTGTTTGAGCTGCGGGGTAACGTCTTGAGGCACGAGCTGCTTATTGTAAACAAGGGCAATGGTTTCGTCTGTTGAATGTCCTTGGTCATTTATTTTCACACCTACGGGCAGCTCATATCGCTGAAGCACACGTATTTTGTTGTTAAAAGAATCTGCAACGACAATTCGCCCATCCTTTAGAACAGCTACTCCGGTCGGCTCATGCAGAGTCGCCTTCCCTGCAAAACCGTCTATTGCTCCTGACTGTTCTGGCTGTCCGGCAACCGTGTACACTTTATCATCCTTGATCATACGCAGCACATGATTCCATCGATCCGCTACTACAATGCTCCCGTCACCGGCTATCGCAAGTCCGGTCGGGCTACTAAACAGCGATTGCTTAGCAGCGCCATCCCGATAACCTCCAGGCACATACAGCTCATGCGTGCCGTATAGACGCTGTGTAGACTTGTCATACACACCACTGCCAGCAAGTGTGGATACGTTATTAAGCTTCAAATGAAGCGTGCGAATTCGCTGATTGCCTGTATCACTAACGACCAACGTATCAGAATTTAACCATATGAGTGCGCTTGGTTCATTAAACAGTGCATCTGCAATCGTTCCGTCCTTATAATCGCCTGCTGCTGTCAGTGCACCATCACTATACTCGACAGTACGATTTGAACGCGCAGTAATGGTTTTGACGTTCCCTGCATGGTCGATCGTTCGGATAACATGATTTAATGAATCCGCTACATATAACGTTCCATCGTCTCCAATCGCGATCCCGCGCGGCGAATGAAATCTCGCTTGCTTCCCCGCCCCATCCTGCCAGCCTGCCAATCCATCACCCGCAATAGTGGATACCGTACCCTCTATCGTTCGTTTACGAATAACATGATTGCCGCTGTCCGCAATATATAACGTTCCGTCCTTTCCGATCGCCATGCCCATTGGAGATTGAAAAAGTGTTTGTTTGCTTTTTCCATCGAGCCATCCGCCCATAGGGTTTCCATGCTCATCCAACCCGAGCTGTGCACCTGCAATTGTATTAGCCGTTCCTGACACATCTATCGCTCGAATCAGATGGTTATCCGTATCGGCTACAATGAGTTTACCAGCGCTATCGACCACAAGACTAGTCGGGTAACGGAATCGAGCCAAAGCCCCCTCGCCATCCAGCCAACCAGATTCACCACTACCAGACTTGTGAACCAACTCATACCACTGCGGGCCTTCCAGCCATCCTTCCAAATGCACCGCAGGTGAATTCATCTGAAGCAACGCACTTTCATTTGGAATTGAGGCGTAATCCACAGAAGGGGCTAATGCTGATACGGACAGCGGCTGCAACATGAAAGCTGCCAGCATCGTGCATACACATCCCACTAGGAGCATTCGCTTTGACTGTTGAGTTAATCTATAGGTGCAATAATTCAAAGCCCATTTCATCGTTGACTTTCTCCTTTATGTTCATAAACCAATTAAGGCACAATCGGTATAATAAGCGGCTTCTGCGCAACTGACGCCGTTATCACCTTACCTTCGGCATCATACATTTTAAGCTGCTTAATCGTCAGCTTCATCTCCTTGCCGGCTTGTGCTACGTAAGGTAAACTGATCAACACATCATCGCTTGCGAGTTGAGCAGCACCAGACTTCGTTCTTACTAGTTGATAATAAAATACATTCCCTGTGCTGCTCCATTGGTCGATCGCATCACTACTCACATATTGATCCGCATTATAAGCAATTTTAAACTTGCCATTGACGCCGTGGCGATACATCGTCGATTGAGCTTCAAGCAGCTTCGTATCAAGCTGACCACCTTCGACTGCGATCGCCAACTCAAACGAACCTACAAGTGGGCTCACTTGGAATCTTTTTAAGACTGCGTGTACCTGCACAGCCTTTCCAGCTTGTAAAGCAGCGCTGTCGCTTTTCAGTTCTAATACATGAGTCGTCTCGGGTGGAGGTGTAACCGTTCCACCGCCATTCCCGCCGACTGCTCCCCCGCCACCAATCAAATGATCCTCATCAGTTTCGCAGTTCAGCATTTGACCCGCATTCTCGCATAGCTCAGTACGAGACTCATTTTTCCGCTCGTTAAATTGCTCGCGCTCTTTAGCGGTCAGTTGTTCAAGATAGCTTGTTACAAGTTGTTGAGCTGCTTCTTTATCTAACTTCTTTTGTGCAGATTCCCGCAGCTGCACTTCTTTCATTAACTTATCCTTCAAATCACGCATTTCGCCCGATAATTCTATCGCAGGGAGTGTCTGCACCAGACGCTTTGTAACATAAGCTGTTTGCTTGATTTCGTCAGCAGACAAATGAAGCCGTTCCTCCCCGGAACTTGTGCCTTCTTGCTGCAAAACTCCACCCTGCTGCCGCCAACTTACTGCCTCTTTCTCTGTTATGATTCCTGCACGTACAGACATCGACAGCACTATATCCAGGTACGATCGCACATTATGTATTGCTCTTTCGCTTACAGCCTTGATTGCTTCAGCAGACAAGGCAGCATTTTTACTTTCGCCTGAGGTGCCCAATTGACTGTAGCTGTATAAGGAAGAGCATATCGACTCTCCTCCGCCATTCAGGCAGCCACGACTCCACTCATCGAGCATAGCCTTATTCTCTGCTTGCGCATCAGCGTATCCTTCTGCCATTGCACGAACAATTGCCGTGTCCAAAGGAGCCGCTCCACTAGTATCCGCGTAGCTTTGAAGTGCCAGCATACCCGTCTTGCCACCGCCGACTGGAATAAATGTACTGGACTGGGCCGGATAAATATCCTGCTTTCCTAGCGTAAGCAGCGAATACCCTGCTTTCGTCCACGAGGCAGGGGCAGTAGCATTAGCCGTATGTTGCTCCGCACCGGATACTTCATTTGCCTTTATCCCGTCATCATCAGCCCCGTACGGATAATACACCCTTACGACACCTGCTGACACCGTAAGGCGCGACCAACCTGCCATTGGATGGACGTAAACACCAAACTGCGTTCCACGCACCGCCATAACAGTGGTTGGTGTCTCCAACTCAAAGCGGTCATCAGCACCTGTAATCGATTTGACCTTTAACCAGGCCGATCCTGCCCAGACGCTAATCCGGGTCACAACCCCTTTATCTTTTTTAAGCTCCGTAAAGCTGACGTCTGAATTTTCACCAATCGTTACGACGTCCTTCTCCGTCCCTCCTGCTAGTTGCAGCACAACTTTGGACTTGGCACCCGTCGTAATCCGATCCCCTTGATTAATGCTCATCTTCTTAAACACTTGAAGAGGCTTCTTGCCCCCGACCTTCTCAACTAGAACTTTACCTTTCCATTCGGTGACAACTGCTGCACGAACTAACTTAGCTGCTGCGGCAGTTGTTTGTATGCCTGCTCCGCCACAACAGGCAGCAAACAACATTAAAAAGGACAACACGATACACGCACTTCGTTTCATTCGTATACGCCTCCTTACTTATTTATCGGCTGTGATGGATCATTGTTCAAGATCACGCGCACGCATTTATAGCCGCTTTTTCAGATGTTCCTCCAACTGTAGCTCAAACACCATCACAGGCTCTGACTTGCCTTTTAGCGTCATCGGACCAATTGTCCGCAATGGAAAAGAATCCGCTATACGACTCGCAGCATTGGGGCCGATCAGCACTTGCCCAGGTCCAGCCTTTGACTCCAGCCTTGCCGCAATATTTACCGTGTCCCCGATGGCTGTGTAATCCATGCGCAGCTTTTCAGAGCCTACATTCCCCACTACAGCTTCACCGCTTTCAAGTCCTACGCCAAAACGAACGATAATCCCTGACTCACGCTCTAACTTTTCTTGCAGCTCAAATGCATGAACAAGCAGCTCCGCTGCTGCTTTAGCGGCCCGTTCCGCGTGCTGCTCCATACGATAAGGCGCCCCGAATATAGCCATGACACCATCGCCAAGAAACTTATCTAACGTACCTTCAAATCGAAATATAGTATCTGTACATAAATGTAAATACTCATTCAAAATAGCTATCGTCTGCTCTGGTGGAAGCTGCTCTGACAGCGGTGTGAACCCTCTCATATCGATAAACATCACCGTAACGTCCATGCGATTGCCACCTGGTTTAATGGGCACTTCGGATTCCAACAGCTGTTTGACTACTTGCGGAGAAACATAACGACCAAACAAATGCGTGACATGCTTTCTTCCCCTTCGTTCCTCTTCACTTCGTTTGCCCGCAGCGATCATGTAGCCCAAAATCATACCTATCCAACCATACAAAAACGGGATATAGACGGATTGCCATTGGAAGCATACATAACCAAACACAACATATGCGCCAATAAGTAAAATGATCATGCCTAGTCCACGAATTCCCCGTAGCATATGACCGCTTGCATAGGCAAGTATAACGGCTACAAAAAGGACCAAAAATGCCGCGGCCGTTGGGATTTCTTTATAAAAATGTCCTTCTACTAAGGACTGGATCATATTGGCATGTACTTCTAGCCCATGCAGAGGTATAGAGCGGCTAATCGGGGTCATATGCATATCCCCTAAAGATCTGGAGGACGGTCCGATAATTACGATACAATCTTTGTAATATTCCGGTTCAATGTTACCAAACAGCACATCCGCAAAGGATTGTCGGTCATATCCTTGTATAACCGTTGATTTATCGTCATAAGCGGATGAATAAAAGTCTACCGTTACCTGGTTCCATCCCTCTGTCGGGATATCTACTCCACCACGCTTCCAGCTCTGGCTGCTTTCCTGCCATTCAATGCGCTGATCAGCGGGAAGCATCTCATTAGCCAACAATACATCAATAGAAGGAATCCATTGTCCTGACTCATCGGGGAGCCCTATCGTCAACTTGCGAATCACACCGTCTTTATCTGGCATGACATTCGCATGTCCTACCTGCTTCGGATTAACACGCAGTGTAGCTGCCGGTCTATCAATTCTAGTAATGTTCATCCGATTCGCATAATCCTGAAGCGGCGGAAAATTGACCTGTAAGGGAACATACACCCGTGGCCACTTGTTTATCGTGGCAGCTAGCTCTTCATCATCAGACAAGTCAGCAGAGGGGTCTAGCATCAGTAAATCCAACAATACCGATTTGGCGCCTGCATTCATCAACTGCTCAATCAATTGTGCATATACAGACCGTGGCCACGGATACGCACCGAACTGTTGCATGGAATAATCATCGATTGTAATTAACTTAATACGGTCATTGGGTGAGCGTTCCTGCTCTGTTTTGAGCAGGAGTATATCTCGAACAAAATTTTCACCCATTCGAAACAAGCCGCCGTGTCCCATCAAGGTCATCGACAAGCTCAGCACGATCGTTATCGTGGTCACTACAATAATAGGAAACGCTTTCTTACGCATCCGCAATTCCTTTCGCTTGCTTAATTAGTAAGTATATGATCATGCCTCTCAGGAACGCTTACTTCGCTTTATTCAACATTTGTAATATTCATTGTAAAGTGAAAAGGTACTTTGTGCAATTTGATGATGCACATTCTGACGATTATCCGGGTAAAATGTAAAAACCCCGCCTAGGCGGGGTTTTGGTTGGTTGTTCTCTCTCTAAATGTTATCCTCTTATGAATAGCAGATTAGTTAAAAGGCGCATCCGCAATTCTGATGGAGTCTGTAGGACATCCGTCAGCGGCATCTTGCAGATCATCAAACAAGTCTTCCGGAATGTCTGTAATCCCTTGATTGTTATCTCCATTGAAAATAACTTCTGCTAATCCCTCATCATCGTAATCATAGATGTCCGGAGCTGTAGCTCCGCATGCGCCACATGCAATGCATGTGTCTTTATCAACCCAAGTGTATTTCGCCATTGGTTAGTTCCCTCCTGTTATCAGTACAGATCTTCTTGATTCCTCCGTAATCAATATAATACAAACAGGGGTGAAATTCAAACGATTTCCAAGTATTATCCAACATAAATGCTAGAGTACATATAGCTTTAGCGCCCCTGTAGCCTACTTACCAACAGCATCGCCGCTGCAGATAAAAGTGACACCATTGCGGGACTATACATAGACGATGAGACGATGTTGTTTTAAGTTCTCTTATGATCTTTTGTCACCTTGCTCCCAGTCCCTTAAAAAATCAGTTTGCAACGACGTGCCCCGTCGGCGATGGTTGCGCAGAAGTGATGAGGGGTCTTCTCCTACCATCCCTAACGTTATAAGCGCGCTTTCACCGAACTTATCCCTTATTTTGTCCATAGTTTCATTTAATTTATCCTTCTTTGGCTGCTGTTCATATTCAAATAAATCCAATTGCACGGCCGCTTCTTCTTTGGAAACCAAGCTTTGCCCCGTAATGCCAAGCAAGCGGATAGGATCTCCCTTGTTCCAGTGCTTCTCATAAAGCCGCCACGCTTCTTCCATAAATCTACTCGTATCATCTGAAGGGACACTGATCGTAACTGATCGAGTAATTGTCTTCATGTCTGGATTACGTATCGTTAGCTGGATTGTGTGCGCCATCAGCGCCTGCTTGCGCATGCGCCTCGTCACTTGATCAGCGAGATTAAGCAGTACCCTCCGTACCTCTTCTTCCGATTCAATATCTTGCGGCAGCGTCGTCGTATGACCAATTGATTTGCTCTGCTCCCGCTCAGACTTAACTAGGGAATAATCCAGTCCATTTGCCGCAAGCCTCATTGCATCCCCATATACACCAAAAGTCTGGTGAAGCCGTTCAATGTCTGCATTGGCTAGTTCTCCAATTGTACGAATCCCCATCTTGAGCAACTTATCCGCAGTCTTCCGCCCAATGCCAAACAATTCATGACATGGCAGCGACCATAGCAGCTTTGGTACTTCACGAATACGCAGCACAGTAATACCATTTGGCTTCTTCATATCCGAGGCCATCTTGGCAAGCAGCTTATTGGGAGCTATGCCGATCGAACATGGAATGTTAAGCTCTTCTCGAATTCGCTGTTGAAGTTCCGTTGCAATCTGTTGAGGTGTACCAAATGATTTAGAACCGGTTATATCCATATAACATTCATCAATCGATACGGCTTCGACAAGCGGAGTGTATGAATTAGCAATTTCCAGAAAAGCTCGAGAGTAACGGCGATATAAGTGAAAGTCTGGTTGAATGAGTATAAGCTGCGGGCAAATTCGCTCTGCTTGCCTGACCGTCATACCGGTTCGTATTCCAAGACCTCGTGCTGCATAAGAACAGGTCACAATTATCCCTTTTCTTAGTTCAATGCTGCCTGCAACGGCCGTCGGCTTCCCTTTATACGTATCTGGATCTTCCGCTTCATGGACAGAACAATAAAAGGCATTCATATCCAGATGTATTATGACACGGCCTTTAGTCGGATAATATTGACGAACATCTTGATGTTGATCTTCTTTGCCAGCACTCATCTCATTCACCACCTTCCCTGCTCATTCATGCTTTCATTTTTATTTTATCGGATTATACGATTGATGTGCATCTCTTTTGCTGAAATAAACATCATTTGGCCTCTTAATACGACATCGTATGATCGCGTTAATGAAATAAACTTATTCCAAAAGCAAGATCGCTCTATACAATCTTAAATCGAATGCTATAATAGGAAAATAATTGTATCCGGTTTATCCTCGCACGAACTGAAGGAGGTTTATCGCATGTCCAAATCTATCGCCATATTCGACACGACCCTTCGGGATGGTACACAAGGCGAAGGCATTAGTCTCTCAGCTGACGACAAAATTAAGATCGCACGTAAACTCGATGCCCTTGGCGTTCCGTATATTGAAGGCGGAATTCCAGGCAGCAACGGCAAAGATATAGAGTTTTTCAAGCGTGTGCAATCTTATAGCTGGCAGGCCAAGCTAACAGCCTTTGGCAGCACAAGACGGAAAGAGTCGCGAGCAGAACAAGACACCGGCCTAAACCGGATTATCGAAGCGCAAGTTCCTGCGGCAACTCTCGTTGGAAAGTCATGGGATTTCCACGTACACACTGCTTTGCAGACGACACTAGATGAGAATCTAGCTATGATTGCGGACTCCATCGCCTATTTAAAGCAGGCAGGCCTTGAAGTAATGCTTGATGCTGAGCATTTTTTTGATGGCTACAAACACAATCCTGAGTATGCGCTCGCTGTGCTGAAGCAGGCCGAGCAGGCAGGTGTCGATTGGCTTGTTATGTGTGATACGAACGGTGGCACATTACCGCATGAGATTTCTGACATTGTGCGTGTTGTCTCTGAAACTGTACAGGTAAAGCTTGGCATCCATACGCACAACGACTGTGAATTAGCTGTCGCAAATGCGTTAGCTGCCATTACAGCAGGAGCACAGCAGGTTCAGGGCACAATCAATGGCTACGGTGAAAGATGTGGCAATGCTAATCTGTGCTCGATCATCCCGACCTTACAGTTGAAGATGGGATATGATTGTTTGCCTGCAAACAATCTACGCGAGCTAACTAGCGTGGCTCGTTACGTTAGTGAAATTGCAAATGTTCATATGCCTGTTAACCAACCTTATGTTGGCAATGCTGCTTTTGCTCACAAAGGCGGTATCCATGTATCCGCCATCTTGAAGGACCCTCGCACCTACGAGCATATTCAGCCAGAGCTTGTAGGCAACACGCAGCGCGTGCTGATGTCGGAACTGGCAGGACAGAGCAACGTCTTATCCAAAGCACAACAGCTCGGCTATGAACTTGATGCCACGAATCCGGACACACGCTTAATTATGGAGCGTATTAAAGTTCTTGAGCATCAGGGATATCAATTCGAAGGTGCTGACGCCTCATTGGAACTGCTGCTTAGGCAAGCAACTGGCGTTGAGCAAGAGGCATTCAAATTTGAATCATTTAAGATTATTAACGAGAAGTCTCAGGACAGCTCGGTAGGCTCTGAGGCTATCGTCAAGTTAACAATTGACGACGAGACGATATATATGGCGGCTGAAGGCAACGGCCCCGTCAACGCGCTAGATAACGCTCTGCGTAAGGCGTTAGAGCGCCATTACCCATTTATACATGAAATGCACTTAACAGACTACAAAGTGCGTGTACTGGACGAAAACGACACCACAGCAGCCAAAGTGCGAGTGTTGATTGAATCTACTGACTTTGTTCATACATGGAGCACAGTGGGAGTATCTTCCAATGTGATCGAAGCAAGTTGGGAAGCCCTTGTTGACAGTATTCGTTATGCTTTAATCGGCAAAGAGAAGCTTTCCACCAGCTCTGAACGCAAAGAACATCATGGCATAGTGAACCACTAATGTCTCTCATACAAACAACACCGCCTCCAGCGCATACTTCCTGCCGAGGCGGTGTTATTTGTTTCGTTTCTCATTGTTGATCCTCAATGACTTTCTTTATTGCCTTTTCCATCTCGCTCACAGGTCTCATCCCAACAAATATTTCACGAACTACACCATTACGGTCAACGAGAATATTTGTGGGAAATGCAATCCCGTTATATTTCTTAAACACTTCACCTTTAGCATCTGTTAAAATGGGATTTATAAGACTGAATTCATCTACAAACCCTTTTGCATCTGCTAACGAGTCATTAGTCGTCACATTTACGGAATACATGTCCAGTTGCTTCATGTATTTGGCGTATAACTTCACCAAATCAGGCGCCTCCGCTTTACATGGTCCACACCAGGATGCCCAGAAGTTAATGAATACAGGCTTACTCCGTTTCCCACCCACTTCGTAATTTGTATTTCCTTCTAAATTTGACAATTTAAAACTAGGCGCCATGTATCCTATACGAGGTGATTCCTGAGTTGAAACCATTGCCGATTGCGCGGAAACAGAATCGTTAGTACCCAACACGACACCACGATTGTTTATTATACCTACCACGACTAGAACAACAGTTAGAATCAATATGCCCGTACTTTTTCTCATATCCTCAATGTCCTTTCCATGTTAACAGGTTACGTATCATTATTTTACCCTTTTTAACATCGAAATACGACTGTCTTGGCCGTTTCACAACAATTGGTTTCATTCATATGGAAGTAAGGATTTCTTTCAAACAAGGCAGGCTGTCCCCCATGCAACAATGTCAGACTCTATGGATTGACGACTTGCATTTGGACACCTATGATTTAATTGTAGTTGAAGGATGACTAAAGGAGGTTAATGATGCGGCCGGCTACTGTCCAACTAAGCGCTCCCGCACATCAGCAATTGCTGGATCATTCTCAAACAGCCGCCCCTGAGGAATGCTGCGGTCTCTTGCTGCGGAGTCATGCCAATCCCCCCTTGGTGTACCATACCTACGTGAAGCTTCAAAATGCAGCAACAAATCGGACACATACGTTTCAATTGGAGCAGCATCAGCTTATTGACCTTGTGTATCGTTATCCCAGATCGAAGTGGGACATCCTATTTGTACATTCACACCCCTCAGCTCCCCCTGTCCTGTCACAAGCTGATATCCAAGGACTTGCCTTATCATCAAGTCTTTTTAGTGGGCTATTGATCGTGTCCCTCCAGCATGGTAACGAACATCCTACCTATGCTTGTTACGAAGTATAAGATTGCGGAGCTAACGAAGCAAGGAACGAAAAGTTGGTCCCAGCATAAAGACTACTTAATAGCGGCTAAGATACATATACAATTCGCGCAGCGTAGTCACGCGCCGTGCCAATGCTTGTTCTACAAATTGTATCCATAATGCCCCTGTAGCCTGTGCATCATACAAGGCATGATGCCGTTTCTCGTTTTCGATGCCAAGCAGATGAGTTAAAGAGTCTAAATCCAACTGTTTTTGCTGTGGATACAACCACTTGGCTACCAACATCGTATCCAACATTCGATACTTCCACGACTGCTTATGGTAACGCCATAATGCCGCTCTTAGAAATGCTTTATCATGACCACTCGCATGAGCGATCAGCATGCGGCCATCAACGAAACTGCTAAATCTCGTTAATCCTTCACCGACCGACACCGCACTCCCTGCATCAGCATTTGTGATCCCAGTCAATTGTTCGATGATGACTGGAATCTGAATACCTGGGTTCACAACAGTATAAAATGCCCCTGCACCAGCCTCATCTGACACCCATTGAGTCCCATTAATATGCCACGCACCAAACGAAATAATTTCATCTGCATGGGGCTCAAAACCTGTCGTCTCCAAATCAATTACGGCAACGGGCAGCTCTAATAGTGGAATATCAAGCAGTTGAGCACGTCCTTTTATGCCAGCGCCTCGTTGCTGCTTAGCTATAGAACGTTCATAAGCGAGTTTCGCCCCTGCAGTGTGCAGCTCTTGCTGTGCCGCGGCGCGAATCACTTCTGCCTCATGCTTATGGCTTGAATGCGATTTCGGAGATGGCGCCGCCCCTGTCATGCCGGTACGCGCGCGCAGACGTTCGAGCCAAGCGGGTCCACCTCTTCTTTCATCATTTTTCATGTGCATACCTCCGCTCCAAATATTTAAGCCACTTCGTTACCGCATATGAATTTCTTTTAAGCGCTCGCTTTTGTGCCGGAAGCAGCATGGCGAGATCTACCATACCTGAGCAATTCCAACAGCCATCTACTTCATATCCACCTGCCTGCCATCTACTCTCCAATACATCGTCCCACCCTTGATTGACTTCGCTAACAATAGCTTTTATGGATACGTCGTCGTGCCTGTGTGCTGTCATAATTGCAGCATCCAGACGCTCACGTGTAGACATCGCACGATCTAGCCGACCACTTAGCCACATACTGCTTCTTGCCAGCTGTGCAGAGGGTACATAAGTACGATATTTGATATCAAAAAGACCTGCATAAGCCCCATATCGTTCACGAATGAACTGCCCAAAGCTGTTGTGAGCTCGCTTGCTATGGAGCAAGTTACTTATGATCGCTTGGTTTAATGAGAAGCTACGTTGCTCATAAATGTGTTGCAGATGGGTCCGCCATTGTTGCTCGAGCCAAGTATCCCCAGCACACGTTCTCATATCAAGCGACATTGAAAAATAACGCATGTTTTCCCAATTCGGATGCTGTGTCCATCGTTCTGTACGCTGCTGCCATTGTGATATGGAACCTCGCCATTCAGCTGTGCTTGCCAACACTTTACCCGAGCAAGGAGGAAATCCAAGACGCGTCAGCAGTTGTGTAAATACACGCCCCCACTGTTCAAAATAGATAGCAGCACGAGTATGTTGATCAGCGGGTATATCCGCCCAAATCAAACCGTGGTCCTGATCACTCCACGGCGTCATCTCTCTACGTCCTCCACTGCCAAACATAACGCAAGCGTAGGCAGCAGGCGGTGAACCGTATCCATCCTGCTTCAGCAAAGCTTCCACTTGACTAGCCCCAGCCTTATAAAAAGCGTCTACAATGTTAGCCGCCATCTTATATCTTGTTGAAGCTGCAATTCGACTAGACTCCATTAAAGCTTTCTTTTCAATGTGCGCATTTCGTTCATTTTGTTGCATCTCCCACGCACCCACATAGTTACCTGTAGTTAAGTTGCACTTTGAAGTCGAAAAATCAGCAACAAGTGGGGACGCCATCCAATCCGCCCTTAACTGTATCCACCATTCAATCCGCTCCTCAGCAGACGTGTATGGATTATGCATAATACGCTCCACCCAAGGCTTAGCTAACTGTTCTCCTTGCAACAGATCTTGACCATTAGACATACCGCATCGCCCTTTATGTCATAATTACTAACATACATCTGTATTATTGATGATTATTATAAGCAAAACAGGTCAGTTTTGGCAATTAAATTATGATTAAAGCTTATATTTTTAACTTTTATCTGCATTTAATGTCATGTTATATGACATACATAAAAACCATTACGTTTGACTGTATGGTTTGTTATGCAGTATCATAGAATAATAGTAAGATTATTTACCGAGAAGTATTTACAACTTGAACTATCGTGTTTATACTGGAATCTTTCTTGTTTTATTTTGGATTCGTGATCGGTAGCACACACATCCGAGCTCGTCCAGAACAGAAAGGTTACATACGGCACTAGAGTGAATCGAGGTGAGGTAACGATGGGGATACGCAACTTTTTCGTATCGGCGAACTAGCTCGGGTCGCGTCCGTAAGTCAACGTACAATTGATTATTATACTTCAATCGGACTTATCCAACCCGCTACACGCACCGATACCAATTATCGGTTATATCCTTACGAAACGATAGAGCGTCTCAATCGTATTAATCAATTAAAGCAAGAAAAGTATTCTTTAGAAGAAATCAAAGAATACTTTAGGCAGCTTAAGCAGATTGCAAGCGAATCAGATCTTGCCAAGCGTTTAACTGACTTGCAAGTTCACTTGCAGCAAGTTGAACGTGAAGCCAAAGAATTGAAGCCAATGCTCGAACAATTAAAGCCTACGCAGGCAAAGTCCTTATTCCAACGAATTGGACCTCAAAGCGCAGCATGTATCGAGGTATTGGTTGCTTTGCTTGATAAGCAGCAGCATTTGCTTTAACGACTATTTATGTACGGGACACAAAGGAGGCTTCTCAATGTTTTTTCACCCTATGGATTTTTTGATTCTCATCGCGTTTGGCCTATCCATCTGGGCCCAATTCCGGGTAAAGGGTACATTTACACGCTGGTCTGAAGTACGTGTTATGAGTGGCATGACGGGTTACGACGCCGCACGACGAATGCTGGATTCTAACGGATTACACGATGTACCTGTTGAACCTGTTCAAGGCACATTAACAGACCACTATGACCCGATCAATCGCGTAGTTCGTTTGTCGGAGCCCGTATATTACGAAAACTCTATTTCAGCAGTATCTGTTGCCTGCCACGAAGTTGGGCATGCCATTCAGCATCAGCACTCCTATCCGATGCTTGTTCTGCGTCACCGGATGTTTCCGGTCGTTAACTTCGCTTCTGGAGTTGCACCGTTTTTGTTAATCGCAGGTTTCTTGTTTAATGCGATGAACCTTGTCGGTGTAGGAATTATTTTCTTCTCCGCAGCTGTTGCGTTCCAACTCGTTACACTGCCTGTGGAGTTTAATGCCAGCAATCGAGCTCGCGAGTTGATGATTTCGGAAGGTTTTATTACTAACGAAGAAGAACGAGGCGTCGCTAAAGTGTTAAATGCCGCAGCATTAACCTATGTTGCCGCAGCGCTCATCTCATTGCTTGAACTTATTAAGTACATTATGATCTTTACAAGCAACAGGGATTAAGTTCCCTTACAACACTACACCTTCAAGTCATTAATATCATGTCGTAAGATATGATACTAACCTTGAAGGTGTTTTTACGTCCATAAGAAGAGGAGCTTTCCCACGATACCCATTCTTTCATAGAACATTTCCATGTTGTTACATGGTAGATGTGGCATTTTAATTATTCACTCCTTAATCATCAATTGTAAATATATGCTTTCCCAAAGGTGATAGGTGTAAGCGATTCCCACATTAAACTCTACTTGTTTCGTTATATATACTTCAAAACACACCTCAAAACACAATGACCCACCAGAGGTTCACTTTTTCAAAGTGGATTCTTGTGGGTCACCGTTCGACATGATGCTGTTTTGTTATGACTAATGGGATGATGGTTGATTGTGTACATTAAAGTATTCCAGCAAAAAACGATGAAACGTCTTTGCCACAAGCGGAAGCTTCTCATCCACTCGCCGAATAAGTCCAATCGTCCTCATCACTTTAGGTTCCGAAATCCGAACTGCAACCGGCTGTAGCTCTGTCATATGCTTTAAAGCCATATCAGGCAGCAAACTGACACCCATTCCTGCTGCTACCAAACCACGAATCGTGTCCGTTTCTTCGCCTTCAAATCCGATATGGGGAGTAAAGCCTGCCTTAATACAAGCATCCCATACGAGCGGACGAAGTGAATAACCTTGACTGAACAGTACAAATGTATCATCCTTAAGCTGCGCTAGACGAATTTCTTCTTGCCCAGCTAGTGGATGCGTAGGAGGGAGGATTGCATACAGTTGCTCCGTTAACACAACTTCACCGTCAACCTGCTCACAATCTTCCGGAAAAGGAGAGATAAACGCAAGATCAACCTCTGCTCTAACTATATCCCGAATCAATGAAGGATACATCCCTTGTTTAAAACGAAACTTCACGTTAGGATGAAGCTTGCGGAATGCCGCCACGACAGAAGGAATAAGGTGAACCCCCAGACTGTGCGGAAAGCCAATACGAATTTCCCCTAATTCAGGGTCCATAAATTCTTGAACTTCCTGTACCGCCCGATCCAGCTCCTTCAGAATGACTTCTGCTCTTTTCAGAAACAATTGCCCTACTGGCGTCAGCTGGAGGTTACGACCTTTCTGCAAAAATAATTTAACGCCAAGCTCTTCTTCCAACTGATGAATTTGGCGGCTTACTGCGGATTGTGCCACATGCATCTCTTCTGCAGCCTGTGTGACATGTTCCTTTTGCGCTACTTTAACAAAGTAGTGTAACTGCCTAAGCTCCACGACAATTCAACGCTCCG
Source organism: Paenibacillus taiwanensis DSM 18679 (assembly GCF_000425125.1). Classification (GTDB taxonomy): domain Bacteria; phylum Bacillota; class Bacilli; order Paenibacillales; family Paenibacillaceae; genus Paenibacillus_B; species Paenibacillus_B taiwanensis. The sequence continues at coordinate 923,230 of NZ_KE384307.1, read as the reverse complement.
TTCTGTATTATGCTCCTACTTTGGCATCCAACTGTTCGAGATGCACGTCAATTCCCTTACAATATCTTACTTGCGATGGACCCACCGCATCAAGCCGTACACAACAAATCCGGCAGCGAGTCCGCCTAAGTGCGCACTCCAGCTGACATTGCTCATCAAAAACGACTGAATAATGCCCAAGCCCAAAATAATATATAATGTCTTACGTGATGCCTCATCAAGCGCCCAACGTTGAAACAAAGCAATAAAGAAATACGCACCATACAGACCATAAATTGCGCCTGACGCGCCTGCAGACAGCGTTCCCCATTCTGATAACCACACGCTCACCGCACTCCCTAGAACCCCACTTGCGAGATACAGAACAGCATACTTAAAGCTGCCAAGAGCCTGTTCAATCGGAGGCGCAAAAACGTACAGGGCAAACATGTTAAACAATAAATGGTCAAATCCGATATGAAGGAACATCGAGGTGAACATACGCCACGTTTCATGGACGTACGGCTCTTCTTTCCACATTGCTCCAAAACGAAGCAGCGTCTCTCCGTCCTTCGAACCACCACTAATCGCTAACACAATAAACATGATTATGTTCGCTAGTAGTAAGAGCGTTGTCACTGGATACTGTTTCACATAAGTCCGCCATTTCTCATAGCGAATAAAGATCATAACGTTTTTAGCTCCTTTACGTTAACATCGTTCTCATTCGTGTGTGCAAATGATAGCACAGTAACATTGGACAATGTATGATGTCACCCCTTATAATAAAGGGGGTTTACCAAATATTAGCCCCTATCGCAAGGAGGTTTCCGTTAATGACTACAGAACGCACTGGTGTTGCCACACTTAAAGGCAACCCAATTACACTACTCGGCGCACAACTACAAGCAGGTGATCAAGCTCCAGACTTCCAACTTCACAAATCGTTAGTGGAAACAGTAAGTCTGAAAGATTTCGCTGGCAAGATCAAATTAATTAGCGTTGTACCATCAATCGACACAGGCGTTTGTGACATGCAAACTCGCCGCTTTAACGAAGAAGCAGCAAGCCTTGGTGAGCAGGTCGCTGTATTGACAGTCAGCGCAGACTTGCCAATGGCCCAAGCACGCTGGTGCGGCTCCGCTGGAGTCGACAAGCTTGTAATGTTGTCCGATTATAAAGACAATAACTTTGGTGTTGCATACGGCGTTCTAATCAAGGAACTTCGCCTTGATATGCGTTCGATTTTCGTACTGGATGCAGACAACAAAGTAACTTATGTTGAATACTTAAGCGAAATGACAGAGCACCCGAACTATGAAGCTGCACTAGAAGCTGTTCGTGGTCTCCTGTAAGCATGCACAATACAAAAGCGAGAGAAGGGTTTCGGCTCTCCTCTCGCTTGCCTTATTTCCGAATGTTAGCCCTTTATAACGTTAGCAGACATCTTCTTATCAAGAATCGCGAATAGGTCCAGCACAACGCGATAATTAGCTCCCAGATCCCCCATACCGCCACGAGAAGCTGAATAAACATCCACTGCTGTTTTGGCAGGACTAACCGAAATAACGGACACGGTAATATCCATCACACGTCCCATAGCTGTACGCTTCTCCATCGTAATTTCACCTACGGATGGAACTTCATGCAGTATCTTGTACCCTTGAATCTTCTTTAGCGTAGATGTAACCTCTGCCCAAGCTTTGTCTTTAGATAATTGGTAATAATGCGTTTTCAGTTTCGGGTCTTTGGCGCGGTCACTGCTCGATTCAAAGCTTCGAACAATCCCTACCAGAGTTCTCTTGAGTGACAAAAGCGTGTTCCTCCTTTATTCGACTGCCGTTGCTCACTTATGTATAGTTTATCATTGAAAGCCTATAGAAGGAAAGTGCAAAACCTCACGATTACCAAAATGGTCACGTGATATGTATAAAAAAGCCTCCAACATGAACAATGTCCATATTGAAGGCGCTTCTTAAAAGGTAACCCGCTAATGCCGTTCGGCTTTAATGTTTCTGAACCTGCTCTAGCAGGTGGGTGTCCGCAAAGGCGCCTTTGACTACTCTAACAAGAGAGCTTGTCAGCAACGACTCAATATTGAACTCCCGGGAAACAAACATTGGTTCAAAACAACGAAAACCGTGACGCACATCGCAGGATGTTCTTTTATTATAGTGTTCTTTTCGACAAAAGTAAACCCAAGGCCAGGTCGAATTTATTTCAATTCCTCTTTAATCGTATCCTCGCCAGTTGTTTCCTCTTCGTCCTTCGCGTTTAGCTTATCTTGTTGATCCTGCATCTTTTGGTACGTTGTGTAGAAGTTAAAGAAGGCGTAATAGGCGATAATCGACCCTGCGAAGAAAATAAAAATAACTGGCCACTTCATACCAAAGTACAACAGCATTCCACTTACTACCGCAGTTAACACCACTCTTACTGGTCGGAACAACGTCAGCAAGATGCTGTTCTTTAATATTTGGAACGTCTTCATATGGTAATGTGAAACCATCGAGAAGAAGTTAAACAACGATACAAACAATACAATCAACAAACCTAACATAACAAAACCAACGACTTGCAGTGTCTGAAGCTGGGTCATGTAGACTGTATAGTCAATATACATAATAACAAACAACAATGTATAGAAGAAACCACCAATCATCGCTTGCTTGTAATTGTCTTTGTAGGACTTAAAGAACGTTTTTACAAGCTTAACATCCGTGTCCCCCATTACCCATTTACGTGCCACAGAGAACATTGCAGCGGTTGCCGGGAACAATGTAAACGGTGCCGCAATTCCCATCATCCAATTCATCTGTAAAGATTCATTGGCCAAATTGCTCTGCATAACTAACAACTTCGTGACCAAAAAAAAGAAAAACGGAGACGAACAGAGCAACCACAATATGTTCGTAACCGAGAATCGCATGATCCATTCGGATATGCGGTAAAACCCACCCATTATCCCACGATATTCCAAAACAAACTCCTCCTCCTACACATCCTGTCCCTTTAACTATAATACAAACATGAAGTGTAAGCCAGTGCCTAATTTAACACAATTGGGTTATGGTCTAAGCCGAATAAACGTCTACACCATATGATGTATCGTGTTAGAACAGTTCAGATTTCAAGGAGGTTACAATATGAGTCAAGTCGGTTATGGCGGGTATGGCGGCGGTTGTGGTGGAGGTTTGTTTACTTCCGCAGGTTCTATCCTCGTACTCTTTATTTTACTAGTCATTATAAGCCGTTCTATTTTGTACTAATTTATCAACGAAGCGGCACACCTCTCAAGTCGCAGTTCAAAGGAGAAGGCTTCCCGCCTTCTCCTTTGACCAATTAAGCTAAATCAAAAATGACCCCGATTATGCCGATACCAAATTTGATACTAAAAGATTACGATTCGTATTTAAAGAGCTGACCACATCTTTTAAGTCGCCAATAAATTCAAGCTTTAATGCCTGACAATGTCTAAAATCATCCGGAGTAACCATTTCAGCCTCTTTACTCGTTAAGCGCAAGCCGCACTCCTGAAATAACGAAGCAATAAATTGCGAGCAGAAATAAGCATTTTTGCGTGCAATCCTAATTTTTAGAGCAATACCTAGCAAGCCCAACAAATTATATTTATATTGATGCTCATTTCGTTCTATATCTTGAATCCGGCTGCGAAATCGATTGTACATCTCGGGACTCACCGTACAGCTATACAATGCGCATCTCGTCAGGCGCGACTCTCCACGAATCAGATCACCTATAACACGTTCACGCACAAAACCGCCAACAAAAGGATTAGCTGGGCCTTTACGACCAAAGCTGAATACCTCATTTAACGACTCATCCAGGGCAACGGAGGCATGATTTAAGGGATGCCTCGTGTACATCTTTATTACTTGCGAGAACAAAGTTCCTGTATCTGTTAACAGTACATAAATACGTTTCTGCTCCAATGTTCGTCCACCAACTTGTCATTCGTCATTTTTTATAATTGTAAATGAAAAAGATGACTTCACCCACAACCTTCAGACGTAAATCGTTCTGGACTATGGTCGGGGGAGGCGGGTGCCATCCGAACGTACCTAACGTACTTTATGCGCAATAGCGGATAGATGTACTGCTGTTGAGCAAACAAAAAAGACAGTTCCAAAAGGAACTGTCTTTTGCATACGCAATATTATTCAGAGTCAGGCGTGCGACGTGGCTCACGATTCTCATATGGACGGCGCGGACGACGATCGCCGCTTCCGCTGCGATCACTGCTGCGTTCGCCACCACGGTCACTCCACTCACGGCGGCCACCGTTGTCGCGGCTGCCACCAGAACCACCACCGTAACCACCACGGTTGTTGTTATCGCGGCTGCCATAGCCACCACGGTAACCACCACCGCCACTGTTGCCTTGACGACGGTCTCCGTCACCACGCGGAGCGCTAGAGCGTCCACGTCCGTATGGAGCGGATACTTTACGACCGCTCGTACGCACATCTGGCTTGCGACGTTTTGCACGAATCGGATCTTCTGGTGTTAATTGGACTTGAACGTCCTTCTTCTCACCTGTCAACAACTTAAACGCTGCTGAAAGAAGCTGTACGGAATCATATTGCTCAAGCAATTGGATTGTAATTGCTTTGTATTCGTTAATCTCGCCAGCTTGAAGCACTTCAAGCAAACGCTCACCAACGATACGTTGCTTGCCTTCAATTGCTTCAGCCAAGCTAGGCATCGGCTTGCGGGAAATACGATGACGTGTAACACGCTCGATAAAGTGCATATGATCGATCTCACGCGGAGTAACAAACGACCATGCGCTGCCCTCTTTACCAGCACGACCTGTACGGCCGATACGGTGAACATAAGATTCTGGATCTTGCGGCAAGTCAAAGTTAATAACGTGAGTAACACCAGACACATCAAGTCCACGTGCAGCTACATCTGTCGCTACTAGAACATCAATGCTGCCATCACGGAATTTACGCATAACCGCATCACGTTGGTTCTGAGACAAGTCACCATGGAGACCGTCAGCAGAGTAGCCACGTTTTTGTAATGCTTCTGCCAATTCATCAACACGACGCTTCGTACGACCGAATACGATCGCAAGCTCAGGAGATTCCATATCAAGCAAACGGCTTAATGCGTCAAACTTATTCCGTTCGTTAACTTCAATATAAGACTGCTCGATAAGCGGAGCACTGATCTGCTTCGGCATAACGGACACATGCTCTGGGTTCGTCAAGAAAGTGTTAGCCAACTTCTGGATGTTAGGTGGCATTGTTGCGGAGAACAACATCGTTTGACGATTGTCTGGTACCAGCTTCAAGATGGAAGTAATATCTTCCATGAAGCCCATGTCCAGCATTTCATCTGCTTCATCCAACACTACAGTGTTTACATCATTAAGACGTATAGTCTTACGGTTGATGTGGTCAAGAAGACGACCAGGTGTACCGATAATGATTTGAGGATTTTTCTTCAGGGCACGGATCTGACGTCCGATATCCTGTCCGCCATAGATTGGCAAAGAGCGGATGCCTTTAAAGCGGGACAATTTACTAATTTCTTCAGCAACTTGAATCGCAAGCTCACGTGTTGGTGTCATAATCAAGGCAACGACACGGTTCTCTTCTGGTTGAATCTTCTGGATAAGCGGAATACCAAAGGCGGCCGTTTTCCCTGTACCCGTCTGCGCTTGTCCAATCATATCACTACCGGTCATCGCTATAGGTATTGCTTTTTCCTGAATTGGAGTCGACTCTTCAAACCCTAATTCTGTGATTGCTTGTAGAACTTTCGTTTCCAAGCCAAATTCTGCAAATGTCTTCAAAATTATTCAAGCTCCTTCATTGTGGACAATCCACAGCCATATCTGTATTCTTAAGTAGCGTGATCAATTGGTGACGAATGGCACATCGGGCCGGCCGTCTCATCATATACAATGCGAGATGGAATACGGAATCGTTTCCCTCGCTAGTTCGTTCATGTGTACATTTCAGAAAAAAAAGCATACTCAAGAATATCCAACACATTATAACACAATCATAACGAGGAATACCAGTAAGGAACATATTATTCCTACATTTTGGGGTGAAATGGTTTGAAAAGACTGCTCGAATGCTTTGTAATCGTAATTGGAGGCGCACTTATTGCTTCTGCTTTTAACCTGTTTCTCGTTCCGCACCACTTTCTGAGCGGGGGCGTATCCGGTGTATCCATGATTACAAGTTATTTTACAAAATGGAATATCAGCATCCTTTATTTCGCATTTAATGTACCGTTAATCATATGGGGATGGTTCATCCTTGGACGACGGTTTGTTACATATAGCATGCTGAGTGTAGTATCAACTACTTTGTTCATCTCCATCATACCTGTTGTATCCATCTCCAAAGAGCCGCTGCTTGCTGCTGTGTTTGGTGGAACCTTTGTTGGCATCGGAAGCGGTTTGTCACTCCGGGTAGGAGGCTCCTCCGGTGGTTTTGACATCATAGGTGCTATCGTTACCAAATTTCATGATTTCCCCATTAGCAACGTATCAGTATCTCTGAATGCACTGGTCATCCTCACTCATGGCATGCTGACGCAAAGCTGGGAATTGGCGCTGTACTCTATGGTTTCGATTTTCACAACTGGCAAAGTGATGGACACCATTTATATTAACCACTACAAGGTCACGGTATATATCATTACAGGCAACAAAGATTTACTATTGGACAGAATGTTGTCCCTGCCGCATGGCATTACTGTCATTAAGACACGGGGCGCATTTTCCGAAATCGAACGGGACATGCTGATGACTGTAACTACGCGGTATGAATTACAGGATTTGAAGCGAGTAATTAAAGAAGCTGATCCTAAAGCCTTTGTTAACATTGTGGAAACGGTCGGAATTATGGGCAATTTCCGCCGACCAAAACATACTTAGAGCTTCCCTGAATTTGCTAAGGGCTTTGTCACCATTAGAGGTTATCGATGGTGGCATAGCTCTTTTTTTATACACCATTTTCATAAACCTAACACTCACTCCATGCTAAGCTTATAACAAGGCAAACAATACTACACTTGCGCCATCACCTATCGGCGGCAAAAGCAGCCCTCATCTCACCGGATGCCCTAATTTGTCAGTAATACCTACGCCACCCCGTTTATCCACAAACAATGCTCTTGGCTGCCGCCTCAACAACCTTGATCGAAGCAGCGCTTATCTGCCTCTTCTTACGAATGAATACTTCATGAAGGGCTTTGTGGAATCTTTGGATATACTGTTCGCTGTCATGAAGCTGATGGCTGTCGTGTGGACTACACCACTTGATTTATAAAGGCATGATCGAGCGAAGCGATATCCTCATCTAGCACCACAAAAAATAGCCTTTGCCCAAATTAATGGACAAAGGCTATTACATTCTTGCATACCATCATGCATGAGCGGACTAAAGATGACTAAAGACCAAGCTCACTAACGTTCTATTGCCTATGGCACGACAACGCAAGCTTGCTCATCTGCTCCAAACGCACACACAAGCTATTACTGGGACAAACGTGTTGCTAATTCATATAGTTCCATATTAAATTCTTTCTTCGTATTTACTACCAGATCGATGTCGGTTGCAACCAATTGACCGTTAATGATACCGCAGCCTTTGCCGGAGATGCCTTCCATCAGGCTTCTTACAGCAAAGTCGCCCAGACGGCTTGCCAAAATGCGGTCAGCCGGAGTCGGCGCGCCGCCACGTTGAATATGACCTAGCACAGTAACACGTGGTTCAATTGAAGGTACACGTTCGATGATGCCGTTGCAAATATCTTCACCTTTGCCGACGCCCTCAGCAACAAGTACGATACTATGGCGTTTGCCGCAATCGAAGTTGTGCTTCATACGTTGAGATACCTCGTCAATGCTGAACGGTACTTCTGGTACGAGAATAGACTCTGCACCACTGGCAAGACCTGCATACAAGGCGATGTCGCCACAGTGACGACCCATAACCTCAACTACAGAAGAGCGCTCATGAGAACTCATCGTATCACGAAGCTTGTTAACCGCATCTACAACGACACTAACAGCCGTATCAAATCCGATCGTAAAGTCTGTAAACGAAATATCATTATCAATTGTACCTGGAAGACCCATTGTTTTGATGCCAAGCTTGCTTAATTTGTTAGCACCTTGGTAGGAGCCATCACCACCGATAACGATAAGTCCGTCAATACCGTGAGAGCGAAGAATTTCCGCGCCTTTCTCCTGACCTTCCGCTGTGCGGAACTCTTGACAACGTGCTGACTGTAAAATAGTACCTCCGCGCTGAATAATATCTCCTACGCTGCGAATGTCCATTTGTCTAATATCGTTGTTAAGCAAACCTTGGTAGCCTCGCTGAACCCCATATACCTCGATACCGTGGTACAAAGCGGTACGCACAACAGCGCGAACAGCGGCATTCATTCCTTGCGAGTCTCCTCCGCTCGTAAGAACGGCAATTTTTTTAACAGCAGACATGATGTTTCCTCCCTCGTATCCTCTAGTCTAATACATATGTTTGCGAATCCAGCGGCTGTTCACCCAGAAGAAAATCCTCATTAAAGGACTGCCCTTCATTAACCGCTTGGAAACGTTAAGCACTTCACTCTGTTCACGCACTTTTGGATCGGACAAATAAAGAGCAAGCAGCCCTTCTATAATCATCCGATGAAAACGTGGATTTTCAAGTTGCTCCACACGCTTAATTGCAGTGTTCGCAAAATACTCAATGCGACGAATAACAGCGTCATCATTTTCGTAATAATTACAAAAGTTCAAATCTCCCCCGATACGATCTTCTTCTTGATCAATTAAATAATCAAGCAAGATATGTAGACCGTTAACATAAGGAAAATAAGCGCTGCGAATCAATTGAGCTTGTGCTTCATCCGTATGTTCGTTTACTGCTACCGCAAACAGCTGGAACATGCCTAGTGTCGATCCTGTAGCAGCCGCAAACTCATTCCATTCAAGCTCGGCATAACGAGTAGCATAAGGTTCCCACCAGTTCAGCAGGGCGGCCTCCCGCTCATTACGATGAATATGCTTATATATTTGCAATTCCGTGTACATACGAACAAGCGGAACAAGTTCTTGACGTACCGATATATAACCTGGCAATTGAGAAATAGAAGCACGGCACTGCTTAACGAGCGCGTGTAAATAACCGCCGTCATCTTGTTCCTCACGCAGCGCGTAGTAGTTGGTCAATTCCACTTCAGGCTGTACAGCATCCAGCATTGATTGATGCAGCAGTCTAAAATCTTCTGGATCAAGAGACGTGCTGCGATCACACAAATTGTCCAAATAATCACTGATCGTCTGAAATGCTACTATAAGCGGAATCAATACTTGCCGCTGATCCATATAAGGAGCAGCATATACAGCGCCACCTTCGCAATGAAATTGCTTGGTCGCGATGCTTGCCAATGCTTGTCTCTTCAATTCATCATCGGGAATCGAATGGGCGTGCTGTGTCCATCTGGCAAGCTCAGACCGAACTTCTGGCAATATGTATTTATATACGCGGTACATTAATCGAATAGGCTCTTGTGGCGCACCTTTTCGATACTGCCTCTGACGGTCCAATGACAGCCTCCGTTCTACACGCTATTCGTGGTTATATTGATGTTCTCATTTTAGCCAAAAACTATTATATTACGAAGTGACAGATTGCACAAACGTTCAATTCAATGGTGCATTTTGACATCTAAGTCCTGCTGTGTCCGATACCACAAATGCAAATCAACGATCATGCTGGCATGCTCTGCAATTTCGCTATTCAACTGGCATGACTGTGTAAAGTCATCCTCATTGTATAACGCTTCTTGCTTTGCAACAATAATACGTTCCAATTGTTTGATACGCTCTGGAATTCGACCGCGAATCCCTTCCCAATGAGACAGAATAAGACTCTGCGTTTCGATATCCAGTGTGTCCCAAGGATAATTCAACAAAGGCGTATGAATACCTAAGCGTTCATTCCATACAAAATGTTCATGATCCATACTTTTTATCCCCTTTAACATAGCAAGATCCAACAGCTTCCCGCCTGTATTCCATATTCATGTCACTAGTTCCCACACCGTCCAGCCGCATTCATCCGGCTATTCCATCTGCTTAGAACCATGTTATACTTAACCATAATTTATATATGAAATACGACAAATCTCATACCCTATTTTTTGACCTGCATCACCGTATTTCGTATTTACAAGTGTGAGCGAGGTTGGAAGGAGTTATGCATCATGGCCAGTCTGCATCGTCGAGAGACAACCGCTTTGCGTGCCTATTCATTTGCCATCTTTATGACATCTGCGGTCATTATCTCGTACATGCCCTTGTACTTTAAGTCACTTGGGTTCACCAGCACCCAGATAGGCTTCTTGTATTCCTTAGGTCCACTTATTAGTATTGTATCAAACTTTATGTGGGGCGTCACAAGCGACCGCATGCAAACTATTAAAAAAGTTCTTATCCTTTTGTTAGCTGCACAAACCGCTATGACACTGCTGCTTGGACTAGCTTCCTCTTATGGTGCCGTAATCGTATTGTTGTGCGCGTTTAACTTTTTCTTTTATCCGATCTATCCGTTGACGGATAGCTTGTCCATCGTAACTACACAAATGCAAGGACGCAGCTTTATTGGAATTCGAGTATTCGGATCAATCGGCTTTGCCATATCTGCACTTGTATTCGGTTTTCTGATCGGAAAGCTAGGCGCATCCTATACGATATATGTGGTGTTCGGGCTGAGCCTGCTCTCGCTTGCATTAGCCTTTACGATTGCTGACAAGCGTACCTCAGTCAAAAAGATGGAGTTCGGCGGGTTATGGAATATATTAAAGCAGCGCGAGGTCATGCTGTTCCTGTTATGTGCCCTGCTGCTAGCAGTTGCCCATCGATTAAATGAAGCCTTTCTCGGCTTGTCCATTGTAATGTTAGGCGGAAGCGAGTCATTGGTCGGATATGCCTGGATGATATCAGCGATCAGCGAAATTCCGATGTTCTTCCTGCTTAACGCTTACGGTGAACGATTTAAAGAACTGCCATTGTTAGCGTTATCAGCCGTTCTATATGTCATTCGTCTGCTGCTGGCTGGACTCATCCAAAATCCATTGTGGTTGATGAGCACTCAATTGCTGCACAGTCTTACATTTGCCATTTTTTACTTTGTAGCTGTGCGATATTTAAACCGAGTCATTCCGGAGGAATATCGAGCAACAGGTATGGCCATTTATACAATCGTATGGTCCAGCTTGGCAGGACTGCTCAGCGGAACGATTGGTGGTCCTTTGCTTCAATCTTACGGGAAAGACATCGTCTATTTTGTAGCTGCCTGTTTTGCTGCATGCGCATGTGTCGGATTTATACTGCTCACTTGGTATTCCGCACGATGCAATCAAGGCTTGCGAAGCAGACCTTAACTGCTGTTCCTTAACTTAACATTAATATTTACAGCATCGCTTATCGAATAGAACCAATTGCAATTTTGTACCGCTCAGCTATAATATTAGTAGGTCTTAGTACTTGGTCTTAATTTTATTTCAATTGTGACGTCATTTCACCGTGAGAGGGCGATTAAGTTTATGCACTACAATGCGTTTAAAGATATTATTCATGGACGACGAAGCGTACGTCATTATACAGAGCAGCCCGTGACCGCAGAAGATGTGCGAGAGCTGATCGACTGTGCCCGCTACGCACCAAGTGATACGAATTCACAGACGTGGGAATTTATCGCTATTTTGAACACGGAACTGATTAAGCAAATCGAATCGTTAACGTGGGATGCCTTACATGAGAGGGCACAAACTGCTGAAGCCAAAGGCTTGACGAGAGAGGCGCGCATGCTAGTCAAATCGTTTGGCCCCTATGCAACCGCCTTTTCCGGTGCGCCGGCTTTAATCATTTGCCTTGCAACCCCGTATACTTCCAAGTTTCGGGAGAAGATCTTTGACCCTATCGAACTGGTACCTAACTCTGTTTGGGAAGAAGAAGGTATCAAAAGCAGCTGCCTAGCGATCCAAAATCTTATGCTGGCTGCTTATGCACGTGGCATGGCGACGTGCCCCATGACAGGACCTGTACTGCTTGCAGAGCAGCGAATTAAAGAACTGCTTCAGATTGACGAAAGTCGTACCCTCAATATGGTGCTTTCGCTTGGCTTCCCTTCTGATACACCTGCCAAGCTTGCACGGAAGCCTGTCGAAGATATTCTTACGATCGTGCAATAGCCACTCTACTCTGTGCAGCCGAGGAGATATCCTTGGCTGTTATGTCCTTGTTTACTTCTTTGGAAGCCTGCACTCATTGACATCCGTTTCATCTTTACCTAGATAACGGAGGGAATCCTTATGAAACTAGAACTCCCAGCTCATTCTGACGTCTCCTTATTAGAAGACCATCAAATCCATCGTGATCCCGTACAATTACTTCAGCGATTAATTTCATTTAATACGTCCAACCCACCTGGCCATGAAGCAGCCTGTATCGACTATATCCGAACGATTCTCGAAAACATTGGAATCCCTTGCCACATCATTGCGTCTGACGATGAGCGGCCTAATTTGCTTGCCCGTATAGAAGGCAGCAGAAGCGCCCCTCCACTGCTCTTGTATGGACATGTTGACGTTGTTGGCGTGGACAATCAGACTTGGTCCCATGACCCGTTCGAAGGACAATTGATCGATGATTTCGTCTGGGGTAGAGGTGCGCTCGACATGAAAGGCGGATTAGCTATGCTGATTGCCGCCTTTATGCGAGCATTTGTGGAAGGAACTCGATTAGCAGGTGATGTGTTATTACTCATTGTAAGTGATGAAGAAGCAGGCGGGGAATATGGCGCTAAATATTTGGTAGAGCAGCACTCCCACCTTTTTGAAGGGGTGAAGTATGCAATCGGTGAATTTGGAGGCTTCTCGTTACATGTCGGCAATCGCAAGCTGTATCCGATCATGATTGCAGAGAAGCAAGTCTGTTGGCTGCGTGCAACGATACGGGGAGATGGCGGACACGGCTCCCTCAATGCCAATGGCGGAACAAATAGTATGGCTAGACTCGCTGACATGCTGCTGCGGCTGCACCGTGCAAAGTGGCCTGTACACGTCACTCCGGCTGCTGCACATATGATTCATGCGATGGCGGATGCGCTGTCTTGGCCAGCAGGCACTGTGCTGCGTCAGCTGCTGCGTCCACGACTAACCAACCAGGTTTTGCGAGCGCTTGGTGACAAGGGCCGTCTATTCGATCCGCTGCTCCACAACACAGTTAACGCTACGATTGTTCAAGGCGGTGAGAAGATTAATGTGATGCCAAGTAAAATCGTGGTCCACTTGGATGGCCGGCTGCTTCCAGGCTATAAGCCTGAACAGTTAATAAGCGAGCTACACCACATTATCGGACAGGATATTGAATTAGAAGTTATGAAGTACGATTCTGGCGCAGCGCTGCCGGATATGGGACTATTTCCACTGCTAGCTCGTCTGTTAAAAGATGCTGATTCTGATGCACACCCTGTTCCGATGCTGCTTCCTGGAGGTACAGATGGACGTTTTTTTGCACAACTCGGCATTCAAACCTACGGCTATTTGCCTATGCCTTTACCAGCGGAGTTACAGTTCACATCCCTTATTCATGCTGCGAATGAACGTGTCCCCGCAAAAGCGATTGAATTCGGAACAGACGTGCTTTATCGTCTGCTGCAGCAGTACGGGTACGAGTGATCGGAGTCGTTATACATACGAAAAAGCAGTTCTGACCGGATTACGGTACAGAACTGCTTCTACGATGCTATTGTACACTATTTATGAATGATGTCCCTCAGCGGGTGATATCATTATAATTTAATGACATTAGCCGCCTGTGGTCCACGATTTCCTTCTGTCACATCAAACTCAACCGCTTGGCCTTCATCCAAAGACTTAAAGCCGTCAGTTGCGATTGCGGAGAAATGAACGAACAACTCGTCGCCATTTTCTGCTTGGATAAATCCATAGCCTTTCTCTGCGTTAAACCATTTAACAGTACCTTTCAAGGTCAAAACCTCCTCTTACTTCATCACCTTTAGTAGGCGAATATTCACATTATACTGGAGCGATTAAGCGATTGCAAATTTCAGCCCTAGAGCAACTACCGCTATTTCATTTGATTTCAATTATGCCCTGCGTTATGATGAACTTTAATGGGCAGTTCGTTCATGCTCTACATTATATGCAGGCTGATTGCAGCAACACAGAAATGAGGTTTAAGGAATGGCTAAGAAACATGTAATTTATAAGAAAGACAACTGGAACATGCTGACGGTTGAAGTACAAGGTCGCCAAATTGTTCTCCGTGAAATATCAGACCAATGGGGCGAGGAATGCCACAACTTTATTGCACGCGCTGAGATGATGGCATGGGTAAACAGACGCTTTCCCAAGTCTGACTATGTGGGCAATGAAGAAGAGTGGGAGCAATTGATGTCCGCTTTTAAAGAAGTGTAAAGGCTGGGTTGTTATGGATTCGACATCTACGCTTATATTTATTATTTTAGCCTTTTCACTAGGCGCTGTGCTTATATGGAAGAAAGATTCCGTACCTGCACGCTTACGGCGCTCTATGGCGCTCGGCGCGATCGCATTTATCGCGTTTGCTTTTTTTCTGATCGTTTACTCTTTCGCTACAGCAGGAAGCTAATCACCTGTTAACGACTTACCCATCTAGTTGGAGTGTGGTAGCTGTATTTTCTGTAATCGTCCTCGTTGATCGATAACATCTGACCGTTCAGGCTATACTACTGAAAAGTCTGAGTTAATTGGCAGCGTACGACAGGAGGTGCTCTATGGCTCGCCGCACTACATTCAGATGGATCATGTGTTGTCTCCTTATCGCAATCGTACCGTCTCCAACCAACTTGATCGTTCTTGCAACACCAGTTTCGGAGACGCCGGCTGTACTAAGAGCACACACAACATATAACGATTCGAGGAGGATACATATGCATCAAGTTACAAAACGATCGGAAGTATTGCCAGAAGATCGCTGGAAGTTGGAGGATCTATTCGGCTCTCAAGCAGAATGGGATAAAGAATATACACTTGTTCAACAGCTTACGGAAAAGATGAAGCAATTTCAAGGTAAACTAGGTGAAGCAAGTGCTCTTAAAGCCTGCTTTGAACTTGAGGATGATATTTCCCTACATACCGAACGTTTATATGTATACGCTAATATGCGTCACCACGAAGATACGGCAGAACCAACGCACCAAGCCTTGGCCGAGAAATCAACCAAATTAAGCATTAATGTAGGCGAAGCGATGTCGTTTATTACACCTGAAGTACTCGCGTTGTCGGACGAAAAGCTGGATGAGTTCATTGCAAATGAAGAGCTGAAAGCTTATCGCTTCACCTTACAGGAGATGAAACGCCAGAAAGCGCACGTCCTTACAAAGCAAGAAGAAGCACTGCTTGCTCAGGTAGGCAATTTATCCAAAGCACCGGAATCCATCTTCAGCATGCTTAACAATGCGGACATGAAATTCCCTAAAATCAAAAACGAAAAGGGCGAAGAAGTTGAATTAACGCATGGTAGTTACGTTCAATTCCTGGAAAATCGCAACCCTGAAATACGCAAGGCGGCATTTGAAGCTGTCTATGCCACTTACCGCAAGCAGCGTAATACAATTGCTGCTACCCTAAGTGCCAACGTCACCAAAAATTTGTTCTACGCGCGTGTACGCAAATACCCTTCTGCACTGGAAATGTCCTTGTACGGTGACAACATTCCGAAGGATGTTTACACAAATCTGATCAACACGATCCATAAGCACCTACCGCTGATGCATCGTTATATGAAGCTCCGTCAGAAGCTGCTTAAAGTGGATGAACTTCATATGTACGATCTATTTGCGCCAGTTGTTGAACAATTTGATATGAACATTTCGTTTAAAGATGCCAAAGCTACAGTGAAAGAAAGCTTGAAGCCGTTAGGCGAAGATTATTTGAATGCGCTTCAAGACGGCTTTGATAATAGTTGGATCGATGTGTATGAGAATGAAGGCAAACGTTCAGGCGCCTATAGCTGGGGAGCTTATGGCACCCATCCATACGTGCTGTTGAACCATAAAGACAACCTGAACAGCATGTTTACACTGACACATGAGATGGGTCACGCGCTTCACTCCCATTATTCAGACAGCAATTTGCCATACCGTGATGCTCAGTATACGATCTTCCTTGCTGAGGTAGCTTCCACACTAAATGAAGCGCTCCTTATGGATCACATGCTGAAGAAATCAACCAATGCAAAAGAGAAAATGTACTTGCTCGCCTACTACATCGACCAGTTCCGCACGACGGTATTCCGTCAAACGATGTTTGCAGAATTCGAGATGCTTATTCACGAGCGGGCTGAAAATGGCGAGGCGCTGACACCACAGCTGTTAAGCGAAATTTACTATGATCTGAACAAAAAATACTACGGCGATGCAATGGTAGTCGATCAAGACATCGAAATGGAGTGGGCGCGTATTCCACACTTCTATTCCAGCTTCTATGTTTATAAATACGCTACAGGCTTCTCCGCCGCACAAAGCTTTGCCAAACAAATTCTCGATGAAGGTCAACCGGCAGTCGATCGTTATCTTGGCTTCTTAAAGAGCGGCGGCAGCGACTTCTCCATTAATATATTGAAGAAGGCTGGCGTGGATATGTCAACTCCTGCCCCAATTGAAGAAGGTATGAGCGTACTTGAATCACTCATTACAGAAATGGAAAAGATGGCCGAAGCGCAATAATGAAGCCACAAGGGGGTCATGGATACCATGAGCCCCTTCTTCCATACTAGCTTACATGTATAAAGAATGGATATTCCAAATGAAATGTAGGCAAGGCTACATACATCAAGAAGGAGTGGCATTTATGAACAAAAATTCAAAACCACCTGTATCCAAAAAAAAGACACCCATTAGGATGCAATGGATGCTGCTTGCGACACTCTTTTTTGCTTTAATTACGGCCATTTTTGCTGTAATTAATGTTAATCCGGTTCAAGTCAACGTTTTGTTTGGCACATTTGATGTCCCTTTAATTTTGCTTATACTGGGGTGCACACTGCTTGGTGCAATTATCGTCGGCTCCTACAGCCTCTATGTTCAATACCGAACACAGCGTAAAGTAGCTCGTTTGGAAAAACAGCTCGCACAAGTTTTAGAAGCAACTGGTTATGACTTGGATCAGCCTGTCGTTGCTGAACAGCTTGAGCCACTACCAGACGAGACAAATTTGAAATAAGATTTAAAATAATGATAGTTAACACCGCTCTTGCCAAGTAGTTTGCTCGTTTCCGATACGAAATTTTATTCTCATAATAAAGGAGCAGAACAACAATGACTTTGATCTTTGACAATCCTTATCCTGACCTGACAAATATACCACTAGGTATAAATATAGATAAAAGTTATGTCATGGCTTTGCTGCTGGAATGCTTGGAAACAGCAAGCCCAACCGGTTACACCCATACGCTGATGAACCGTTTAAGTGTTGAAGCCGCACATTTGGGCTACAAGATGGAGCGTAACGCCAAAGGCTGCGGTTACATTCGTGTTAAAGGCTCCAATCCGAACTCTAACCGTGTCATCGCCTTGTCCGCTCATGTCGATACACTTGGGGCGATGGTCCGCTCTGTACATACAAACGGTACACTTCGTCTTACCTCACTTGGCGGATTTATGGCGAACGCAATGGAAAATGAGTATTGTACAATACATACGAGTTCTGGAAAATCATATACCGGCACGATTATGACCAATCAACCTTCCGTACACGTCTTTTCTGGCGCACGAGATCTAAAACGAGAAGAATCTGTTATGATCGTCCGAATCGATGAAGTCGTAAACAGCAAGGCAGATGTCGAGCAGCTTGGCATACGCACTGGTGATTACGTGTCCTTTGATGCGCGTCCGCAGCATCTTCCAAGCGGTTACATCAAATCACGCCACTTGGACGACAAGGCAAGTGTGTCCGCGTTGTTCGGGTTGCTGCACAGCATGCGTGAGTATAACTGGCAGCCTGTACATGACATTGTGATCATCATTACGAACTACGAAGAGATCGGACACGGTGCTTCTTTTATTCCGCAGGACATCACTGAGATGATAGCCGTGGACATGGGCTGTATCGGCGATGACTTAAATTGCAAAGAAACCGACGTATCCATCTGTCCAAAAGATTCAAGTGGACCGTATGATTATTTTATGACGAATCGTCTTATTGCATTGGCCGAGCGCGAGAGTATTCCTTACGCGGTTGACGTATATCCACATTATGGCTCAGATGCTTCCGCAGCACTTCGCGGGGGCAACGATATTCGAGCTGCCCTTATTGGTCCTGGTGTGCATGCTTCTCATGCGATGGAGCGTACACATGAGCAAGCCATCATAAATACTGCCATTTTGCTGGCGGCTTATATTACGGAATAAAATTAAACTTATCATTTTATAAATATATCCTTTTATAGTTATAGTGAATGATATTGTAAAGGAGACCGTTATGAGTACTTCATCAGAACTAACCGAATTGCCCTCATCCTTTTATGCCCTCGTTGTGGACAAAGACGAGCAGGGCCGTATAACACCAGCGGTCAAAGAGATCGCATTTTCTGATTTGCCTGACGGTGATGTTACGATTCAGGTTGCTTATTCTAGCCTTAACTACAAGGATGCCCTTGCCTGTTCACCAGATGGAAACATCGTGAAAAATTATCCGTTTATCCCAGGTATTGATGCTTCTGGCATCGTTGTCGCTTCTAAAGACGAACGTTATCAGCCTGGTCAAGCTGTTATTGTGACAGGCTATGAGATGGGTGTATCTCACTTTGGCGGATACAGCCAATATGTACGCGTGCCTGGCGACTGGCTCGTGCCGCTGCCTACTGGCCTCAGCCTGCGTGATGCAATGGTGTTTGGGACAGCTGGTCTAACGGCTACCCTCTCCGTCAAACGATTGGAGCAGCACGGCATTAAACCCGAAGACGGGCAAATTCTGGTCACCGGCGCCAGCGGTGGCGTAGGCAGCTTGGCCATTGCTATGCTGGCGAAGCTCGGCTTCCGTGTGACGGCCGCTTCCGGCAAGAAGCAGGCAGAGCCCATGCTGCGTGCGCTAGGTGCAGCGGAAGTGGTCAGCCGCGAAGCTTGGCTGCCGGAACGACCACGCTCGCTCGATAAGCAGAAGTGGGCTGGCGCAGTTGACGTATGCGGCGGTGATATTTTGGCAGCTGCACTCGCCTCTGTCAAATATGGAGGCGCGGTAGCCGCTAGTGGGCTGACGTCAGGCGGAACGCTGCCGACGACGGTGTATCCTTTTATTTTACGCGGCATCACTTTATATGGAATCGATTCCGTGTATACAGCGCAGGATCATCGTGTTCATGTGTGGGCGCGAACGGCGTGGGAGTGGAGTTCCATCTCTCAAGTAGAAGGTTTTGTCCATGAGGTGACACTGCAAGAATTGCCTGCATTGGCTAGTCGAATGCTGCAAAGCCAAATGATGGGAAGAACCATTATTCGTATTGCTCATTGTCATTAACAAGCACTTATTTTTACTATAGTGGAAGCATAATATACTTTAATCTACTCTCCTAAGAAATTACCAAAAAGAGGCCAAGCAATCGATATAAATGCTGGGCCTCTTTTTGGTTTCACCTCTTGCTTAAGGCTGATTGTGCACCTTTTTACGATATATCCATTGCTGACGTGCAAGTCCGATAAGAGCTATTGTCATAAAAATAGCTTGAGTCCAATTGGACCCATTTTGAAAAGTGTTATAGGAAGACACCAGAACGCCCAGTGCTACAAGCCCTAAAAATATATAATTCCTTATCAACTTATTTTTTCTGAAAATGAAGTGAATCGCTAAAACGACTATTAAAGCATATAGAGTAAGAAAAGCAATAATGATTAACATTGATTCAAACTGTCCTATAGGCATAATGATCCTCCTATGTAATGGGCATTCCCATATCATGCTTAATAAATGGCCCATATTCAATAGTATTAAATGGGTTACTGGAAAATTTACTGTCTCAAATTTATAGTCTATGGATCAATAAAATACCCTATACGTATTTTCCAAAGCATTTTTTGAAAATTTGGAGCAGCATAAAAACATTGGAGGGTCTATCCACCGCTGTATACATCGTCATACTTTTTATCCAAGCTTGAAAAGCTTGATCATACGCTAGAATCTTTAAATAATACTCACTTTTTGTAGCATAGTATTCCGCGTACTCACCCGTTAGAGTTGGGTTAGCACTCGCCTGACATTCTACAAAATCCTTCTCATAAATAAACGGATAGTTAAACTCTTTCAGTATATTAACGTATTTCTCAGCCATATCATATTGCCCCATAAGATAATAACTAAAGGAAATGTAATCAATGGCTACCAACCGTTGGCAGTAAGTGATGCAGTCTTCAAATTTCCGGATGTGATACGCATGTGCCCCAAGTTTATAGTAGTATGTAATTTGGTCCTGAAGTTGAAGGAATCTGACGTGGTGTAAAATATGTTTACCTGTTTCATATACTTCTACTAGTTTGTTGAATTGGTTTCTTTCGATAAGATAAATCTGAAGCAGCGACACTGCAAGGATAGATCTAACACTATAATGATCGGCATACTCGCTAATAAACTTATATAAAGTAAGTTGATATGAGCTTTCATGTAAATTAGAGGTAAATGTATATATACGTTCTAATGAGTCTTCTGTTAGTTCTCGACTCACTTCCAGGTACTTAGCTGCGATGTTGTAAATCAACTGTGAGGATAGGTTTCGGGAAATGGCTTCTTGCATAGCTACGAGGACTAATTCCGTACTTCGCACGACTTCAATGTAACCCATAATTAAATCTTCAATGGGTATGTCTAGTACCAAATCAACAGATAAAACGAATTGGAAATTAGGAGCTTTGTAACTCCATTTTCAATTTTGGATAAAGTTCCTTTAGGAATAGCAGATAACCTAGATACTTGCGCTAATGTCATTTGTTTTGTTGTCGAGTGCGACGTATTAGTTCTCCTAACGTCGGCATGGAAAAGTGTAATAACATCAACCATTTGAACACCTCTCGTTTATACCCACACGATTAAACCTCCTATATATTAACATTAAATGGTTGGAAGTTCAAATCAGCTGCTAGCAGAACAAATAGCTACGGCTAACTAATTGTGATCCGAGCAAAATAAAAACAGACACCCATGCAGGTGCCTGTAACGTTGGTTCAAAAACTATAACGTTTAATTACCAGGATACGATTACGCCATTTGCAGCTAACGGAGTGATTAAAGTAACGAAAGAAACGGTCAACAAAACTGCCTGGGCGAGTTTTCTTCCTTTTTTCATATGAAAGCGCCTCCCTTGTTATTATTGTTCTGCAAGTACTCAATCACCTGATGAAATTCTTTCTCAAAACTGTGAAGTGCACTAGGGAATCTACTCATCACGCTTAACAGCATGCCAATATTACTCGATGCCTCACGGTGCCTATCCACAGATATAAACATTATAATACTCTTAAACAAATTATGGAAGCCTTCTTTCGCGTTATTAATAGTAAAATAATACTCGCTTTTTTTTGAGAAATACACAGCATGTTCGGAAATCAATAAGGGATGATTGGTGGAAGTGAAGTCGATAAAGTCCTTCTCGTGTTTAATTAATCTTTCGATAGCATTCACATCATTTTGTTTAAGGTAGAGGTCTAATAAATCATACATAACAACAACTTTATGCGGATGTTTATCCAAAAATTTCTCAATTTGTACAATGGCTAACTCGTTACTAATTTTTTTGCTATCTATTTTGGCCTGCAAAAAATCCACTTGATCGTTCAGCCAAGGAAAATTAAATGCCTTCAGTAGGCGGACATATTTCTCGGCGCTATCAAAAAGACCCAATAAGAAATAACTTGATGCAGACAATAACAGAGCCTCTGCTTTAGTTGTCCCTTCCGAGTAATCAAGGGTGAGAACTTTTTTGCAGTGCTGGATGCAATCTTCATACTTGCCTAAGTGATAGGCGTGTACTCCAATTTTGTAGTAATACACAATTTGGTCATCTACTGGAAGAAATTTTACGTGATATTGAATGCTTCGTCCATATTCGTATGAATCGCCTAATCTTCGTAAATCACCACGTTCAATCAGATAGGATTGAAGTAATGATTTCGCTAAAGTTGGCCGAATGCTGTGATCGTCGGTGAACTGGCTAATTACTTTAAACAAGGCAAGCTTTCGAGGAATCTCTTGTGTCTCCGTTGCAAGCGCGTATAATCGTTCAACAGAGTCTT
Source organism: Paenibacillus taiwanensis DSM 18679 (assembly GCF_000425125.1). Classification (GTDB taxonomy): domain Bacteria; phylum Bacillota; class Bacilli; order Paenibacillales; family Paenibacillaceae; genus Paenibacillus_B; species Paenibacillus_B taiwanensis. The sequence continues at coordinate 900,905 of NZ_KE384307.1, read as the reverse complement.
CAGAGGTTTCGCGCTGACTGATCGTGAGGAGTTGAGTAGCAATCTTCATAATGAGTGGTATTGGCAGCAATCTCGGAATCGCTTCCTTCAGCACGGTAAACAGTGACTCCGAGCTGCGCTCTAGTTCGATATATGTTTCTGTCATCTCTTCAATCGGAATATTTAAAGTAGTAGCAAGAGCTAACATGCTGCGGAACTCAGGGGCTGTTGACTCACCTGATTCGATTCGGGACAACATTTCTTCGGGGATGCCTGATAGCTCGGAAGCTTGGGGTAGTGTCATCTGCTTATCTATTCGTTTACTTCGTATCAGTTCCCCCAGCCCCGACGTTAACGTGGAAGTGGAGATATCAGTCAACGGGTACACCTCGCTTATTTGATTATGTATAAATCAACCACCTACATTTTACCATGAAACTTTGTATTATTCTATTTATTTCAAAAAACGTTGATTCGTAATTACTCCTCCTTGCACTAGAACGAATAGCGATAAATATTAAACCTACCTCCTCCCTTAGCCTCATTTATCTACTAAACTACAAAGCGACCGCTTCCCTAATAGAATACCAAGAAGCGATCGCCGCGTAAAACTGTTTTATTGTTGTCTGCTTTACAAGGCAACATCTACCCTACAAAGCGGTCAGTAGATAACTATAACTGTCTTACGAACGTTTAGAAGCCTCAATTTGCTCTGCCAGCTCGCTCAATTCCGTCCAACGATCCATCAATTGCTCCAGCTTGGACTCTGCTTCCCGCTGCTCTTTCATAAGCTCTTGCAGACGAGACGAATCACTATAAGCCGCTTCCATGTCACGGGTAATCCGCTCCAGCAACGCTTCCGTATCAGTGACCCAGCCTTCAATCTGTTCATACTCGCGTTCATCCTTGTAAGACATTTTTAACTTCGGCTTGCGCTCTTGTCGGCCCGTTGCACCTTCTGTCTCTGATGTTTCGACTTGTATGTCCGCCGATTTCCTAGCCGCAGGCGTTACATTTAAGGCGCCCTCGCTCAAGGAAGGCATTCCATTCGCAGTTCTCCACTCCATATATTCGGAATAATTTCCGACATGCTGATGGACATTCCGCTGTTCGAATGACCAGATCCGCTCCGCTACACGATCCAAAAAATACCGATCATGTGATACCGCGATAACGATGCCGGGGAAGTCATCTAAGTACTGTTCCAGTACAGCAAGCGTCTGCACATCCAAGTCGTTGGTCGGCTCATCCAGCAACAGCACGTTAGGTGCAGTCATAAGCATACGAAGCAATTGCAAGCGGCGCTTCTCCCCGCCGGACAACTTACCTATCACTGTCCACTGCATCGTAGGACTGAACATAAACCGCTCCAACATTTGCGCAGCACTAATCGTCTCGCCTTCTGCGGTACTCACCGTCTCCGCAGCTTCACGTATATATTCAATGACACGCATCGACTCATTCATTTCCTCATGCTCTTGCGTGAAATAGCCAAGACGCACTGTTGGACCTAATACAACGGAGCCAGCTTCAGGCTCACGACGTCCAGCAATCATTTGCAGCAGCGTGGACTTCCCGCTGCCGTTTAGCCCAATAATACCAATGCGGTCGCCTGCTACCGCAATATAAGAGAAATCTTGAAACAGCACACGGCCATCAACGTCGGCTCGAAGTGCATCGATTTCCATAATTTTTTTGCCGAGACGAGCACTTGCAGTTGAAACTTCAATACCAGAGTCACGCTGCGCAGGCCCCTGTGAGCTCAGCTCTTCAAAACGTTCAATACGTGCCTTTTGCTTCGTAGTACGCGCCTTCGCACCACGTCTAATCCAAGCCAGCTCCCGACGTAAAATGTTCTGACGTGTATCCTCGGCAGATGCCTCGCGCGCTTCGCGGTCTGCTTTTAGCTCCAAAAACCGTGTATAGTTCGCTTCATAAAAAAATGCGTTCCCCTGGTCCAGCTCAATCATCTTATTAGCAACCCGATCAAGGAAATACCGATCATGCGTAATCATAATCAAGGCGCCAGTTCGCTTTTGCAGCATCGACTCCAACCAAGCTACCGTTTCATTATCAACGTGGTTTGTAGGCTCATCCAGTAGCAGAACATCCGCTTGATGAATAAGACCGGCAGCTAACGCTACCCGTTTGCGTTGTCCACCAGACAACTCCCCCATCTTGGCTTGATATCGCTGGATTCCCAGCTTAGACAAAATGGTTTTAGCCTCACTTTCCAACTGCCATGCCTGCAAACGATCGACGTCATCACTTGCTTTGACCAATCGATTCTGTAGCGTGGCATCCTCCGGATGAAGGCTAAGCGCGTCCAGTACCTCCGTGTATTGTCGAACTGCCGTCATCTCAGGAGAACTTCCGCTCATCACCGTATCCAACACCGTGGACGTAGGATCAAACTCCGGCTCTTGCGCGACGTATTCTACCGTTACGCTGCTGCCTCTCATCATCTTGCCAGACTCGATTGGTTCCAATCCCGCTATCGTCTTCAAAAATGTGGACTTGCCTGTCCCATTAACTCCGATAATACCAAAACGATCACCCTTCTCTATACCAAACGAAACGTCTTTAAATAACGTTTTCTCACCGTAACTTTTACTAAGCTGCTCAATCGTCATCACATGCATGCTGATGTGTGCCTCCATTTCCTAACTATCCCTATTGTTCCATATACTTATCCCAAATCTTATAAAAAGGGAGAACCATAGGTCCTCCCTTTACACGATTACGCTCATCATCACCTGTGGTCAGACATGCATCCGTTCAGAAACAGCTGGGCTGCAAATTGGATACGCTTGTCCATGTCCTGCTCAACAAATTCCGGACTAAATATAATATCCATCTTAATCATATCTAGCATACCAGCATAAGACTTCGCATGCAGCATGGGCTCTGTCATCCCAAACTGTGCAAATGCATTTGCCATCAGCTTCATATAACGCTGCATAAAGCTCCGGATCACTTCCATCATATCCGGGTCATTGTTAGGTGCTTTAAAAAATAACTTCGTATATCGCTTTCGTTCATAATAATATCTCAGATGATGTCCTGCAATAAATCTCAATTGCTCTTCTAGCGTGGAGAATTGGTTTAAACCAAATTCCAAATCACCTAGAAAATGATCAAAATCACGCTGTGACATCGCCGTAAACAACTGTTCCTTGCTATTAAAATACAAATATAGCGTTCCTTTGGCAATGCCCGCCTTATCGGCAATATCGGACATCTTTGTTTCGTAGAAGCCATCGGAACCGAAGAGTTCATAAGCCGCATCCAGTATCAAATGCAGTTTATCTCCTTGACCGTAACTCACCGGCTCACCTCCTTCGGCAAATGCCTATCAGGCTTAATGCTCTAGTTGCTGCTCCTTCGAATATAACATGGGAAGCCGTTATTGTCGATTTATAAGACTTATAACCATAATATCCCTAGCACCCAAGCTGCCACACCTCCGACGACCGAACTAACCCCATTTACGATATCGTTAGTCATCCAGCGAAACCCTTTCACTAACGCTGTCGGTTGCCCGCAGTGAGCTGTTCGCTCCGTATTTGCTGCACACTTCTCACAATGATAAGCCGCTTGTATCGTTGCCCCGAGATATGAATCGGTAAACGCGCCAACAACACCACCAATAGCGCCCGATATACCTATCACGAGCAGCAGCCCCCATTGATACGGGATTGAAAATGCTGGATCAGCAGCGATGTACAGACATATGACAGCAGCCGCACCAATTGTGGCTGCACCTAGCAAGGTAGCTATAGTTCCAATTGTGGATATAGCTCCTGAAGTTCCGGCAGGCACACGTTTGCCTGTCAGCAAAGAGCGTGGCATGGACCGACTAAGGCTGCCAATCTCTGTGGCCCATGTATCTGCATTAACGGTAGCCATAACACCTGCAAAGGAAAGCAGCCATCCAGGGTGTGGTACGATTGCATTACAGACACATAGCAGCATGCCGAGGCCACCATTTGCCATGACCTGATACGCATCCCGCTCCCCTGTCTTCTCATAAATATGATCGAAGCGAATTTTTTTCCGTTTGTTCCATTTGGACCATATCGTAGACGTTATAAAAAAAGTGAGCAGCAGCCCAAACCAGATCAAGCTCCCGCTCCCATAGTAAACCGTCCCCATGACAATCGCCGCTAGTGCGCCCGATTGCGTCAACGATTTTTTTCTATATGCCAAGCCGGCAACGATTATACTTCCTGCCAGTCCTATTAACCAATCCATATAACAATCACTTCACTTCCGTAGTCTGAATAACACCCTTTCCTGCACACGCGCCATTCCAGAGCAGTTCTAACGTGTCTCCCTCTTGTACAGCGCCAACTCCCGCGGGTGTACCAGTAAAGATAAGATCGCCCTCACCTAATCCATAATGGATAGCAACATATTGAATCAGTTCATCAAAATTAAAAATCATGTCACTTGCAGCGCCTTGCTGCACCGTATTTCCATTTAACTTGAGCTGAAACGGCGTATGAATCGTTGCTTCCGTTCCCGGATACGCCATAAATGGCGTGAGCGGTGCGGAATGAAGAAACCCCTTCGCCGCAAGCCAAGGATGACCTTGCTTCTTTAGCTCGTCCTGCACGTCTCGCAGTGTAAAATCAATCCCTAATGCCAGGCCATCAACTACCTCGTCTGCCGTCATTCCCGATTCTACCTGCCGCCCGATGCGCAGTACAAGCTCAAGCTCATGATGTACTGCTCCTTTATGTAAGGGAAGTGATAATGTATGCTGCCCATCCAGCCATGTCAAGGCATGGGATGGCTTCATAAAGACCATCGGCTCAGAAGGAACAGCATTGCCTAGCTCAGCCGCATGCAGCTTATAGTTTCGCCCGATGCAATACACATTGCGGATTGGACGGACGATCGGAGCCGTCGTTGGCAACGCCAACTCATCCCCTCTACTAGCTGCTCCTCCAACGCTTCTATTACTCGTATCTTTACTGGACAGCCCTGCCTTATTCCCCGTGTTCATTTCAATCGCCCCTCTAATGTAAACTATTGATCAACGCTTCGTTACATACCCATAACGATCCACTCTAGTATGAAATGAGATGCTTTCTAGGCGCGAGATCAGTGCTTGGCCCTTGTTTCCTAAGAGCGGCACTGCTCGACCAAGCTCTGTATAATAGGGATGCATTTGAAGCTTGCATGTACCTTCTTTGCTGCATTCGGCTTCAAGCACCATCGTCTCCCACGTCTTCGGCTGTGAAGCACGTGTAAAAATAAAATTACCCATACTGTAAGCGATCCACTTTCCTTTATAGGGCTCAAACCCTTGCAGGACGTGCGGGTGCCCGCCGATGATCAAATCAGCGCCAGCATCAATATATGCATGGGCAAGGTCTCGCTGGTGTTTCACCGGATAGTCCACTTTCTCCTTGCCCCAATGGGCAATAACGACTACAAGATCGGCGTCCTGCTTCGCTTTGCGAATCGATGCCAGCGCTTTTGTTGGGTCATACGTCGCAGCAACTCCCGGTTTGTTTTTGCCTGCATACCAGCTCACATCGGGAATGACACGACTAAATCCCAGCACAGCAACCGATATCCCATTACGCTTGACGATGACTGGTTGATAAGCCTCTGTTCCGTTCTTACCTGCGCCAACGTAACGGATGTCCGCCCCTTGTAATGCAGAAAACGTGTCCAATAAACCTTCTTCCCCCTGGTCCATGACATGATTGTTGGCGAGATTAACTACGTCAATTCCCGCTTCTTTCATGGCGCTGGCCATCTTAGGAGATGACTTGTATACAAACTCTTTATGCTGTGCAGGAACTCCTCGCTTCGTAATTGGTGTTTCCACGTTCGCAATCGTCATATCGTCTAGCTGGAAGATTGACTTCACATAGGAATAAGGATAATGATACCCCGATTTTGCTACTACATCTGCTACTTTACCTGCATTGATCAGATCACCGACAAAAGTAAATCGAACAACATCACTAGCAGGCTTAGGCTTGCCACTCTGATCACCATCTGATGAGGTCAACGGAGGCTTCACTTGTATTGATCTTGTAGACTCAGCCAAATCTGTTGATGAAATGGATTGAATAGACTCCTTTAATTCATCAGCTTCGCTCGTGGTCATCCCGTTCCCTTTGTCCCCAGTAGACTCAAATAACTTCTGCTGCCGAGCAACAGTTTCCTCTGGATTATCGTCTTCTGCTTTATGTAAAGATTCCTCTGGGTATTCAAACTGCTCAATTCTTGAAGAGACCGCAGCCCCCTGCTTGCTGGACTGATCATGCTGGAATAAAGGCGCGGCTGAATAGCTATCAGGAATAACAAGCTGACCTGAATACCAACCATACAACGCTACGATAATGATAGCTGTAGCCAAGCCCAGATTAAAAGCAAATAACTTGCCTCGCCTACGCTGACGCTGCTGCTTCTCATGACGCATGCGCTCCGTCCTCGATTGTCTCACTTCGCCTACTCTCCTTGCTAATGGGATAAGAACGTTATGAGCGTCACCTTCGTGGCTCGCTGTGATAACACCTACCCAGTAGAATACGGATCGATGTCCTCTTTGTTCCACCGCACTGCTTAACCGAACACTCGATCAGCAATCGTTCGGGCTTCTACAGGGTCTTTGGTACCATGTACTAAAATACGACCGTCCTTAAACATCACCAAGCGATAAGAATCGATGTGGACAGCTAACAAATAATCATTACTTTGCACGGTAGATCCCCATGCATGCCCAAGTCGCGCAGCCACTTCTGCGATAATAAGCTGTTGAGGCTTAGCAGGTCGAATCTGTACTGTATCTCGCCCACACAATGTTTCGGTCTTACGGTGATTAGCAGCTTCCAAGTATGGATAAGTGGCAGCTTTGCCGCAAGAAGGACAATCGTCACGACGTGCTGCCGTAACATCAAGCGCTGTACTTTGATTCGTCCACAGATCAAACGAAACAAGTTTGCGCCGAAGTGCGGGCTGATTGCCGCTTAACCACTTGATTGCTTCTGCCGTCTGGTAAGCGATGACCATCTGCACAGCTGGTGGAATAATACCCGCAGTGTCACATGTGGCCCCGCCAATCGGAACCGTATCCATTAAGCAATGCAGACATGGCGTCATCCCCGGCTCAAACATCATAGACATGCCATAACTTCCAACACAGGCGCCATAAATCCACGGCACGTTATGCTTCATTGCATAATCGTTCAGGAGCATTCGTGTATCAAAATTATCAGTTGCATCTAAAATAAGATGCTGCCCAGCAGCCCATTGCTCCAATTCGTACACTGTCACGTCCGCTACGACGCCTTGAATTTCTACGCTGCTATTAACGGCTCTTAGTCTGCGTTCAGCAGCTATAGCCTTGGGCAGACGCTCCTGTACATCCTGCTCCGTATATAGCTGCTGCCGCTGCAAGTTGCTCCATTCCACATAATCTCGATCGATTATCGTCACATGTCCAACTCCGGCTCGTACTAACATTTCAGCGGTACCCGATCCTAATGCGCCTGCACCGACAATAAGTACCCGGCTGTCTTTAAGTTTACGCTGCCCCTCCGCCCCTATCGGCGCAAAGCGTTCCTGCCTTGAATATCGCTCGTCCGTTCCAATAATCTTTAAAGGTGTACTCATCTATGTTCCCCCTGTTCTTTATAGGGCTCTTTTCCTTATATCCACCTGCTTGTTACATATGCTTGTTTACTTCTGGATGCACCCGTTTCATGCATTTACATACACCTCTCTTATTTTACATGAACCTTTTCCAAAAACCTACTCTATATCCAACAGACTCGTCATACAATGTACCAACAGCCAATAATGGAGGTCGTAACATGGAACGACAACGCGTCCTAATTGCCAGCCCGATTCGTCAACGGCCAGATATACTGGAAGCTTGGCTTGAATCGCTAAGCCGCTTGCAGCACCAATCGTATACAGCGAGCTTTGCCTTCTTTGACGACAACGACGATGAGCATTCCCGTCAATTACTATTAAAATTCAAGCAGGAGCACTCTGATGTGCGCATTTACAGAAGTGAACAGCCCAAAGTAGCTTACGAATGCAATGAAACAACCCACTTCTGGAATGAACATTTAGTGTGGCGTGTCGCAGCGATGAAAGATTTCTGTATACAGGCAGCTTTGGCAGATCAAGTAGACGCCTTGTTTCTAATTGACTCTGATCTAGTCCTCCACCCAGATACGATTGATAGACTGCTAGCCACAGAGAAGGATATTATAGCAAACATATTCTGGACAATATGGGAGCCAGGGACTGTTGAAATGCCACAAGTATGGGTACAAGACGTATACTCGCTTATTCCAAAAGGTCGCAATGAAAAATTAACAGAAGAGGAAACTAATCGGCGTTTGTTTCAAGTGCTGGCACAGCTTCGCCAGCCTGGAATTTATGAAGTCGGAGGACTTGGAGCTTGCACGTTAATTTCAAAGAAGGCGTTGGAAGCTGGGGTGTCATTTGCGGAAATTCCGAATGTGTCATTTTGGGGAGAGGATCGACATTTCTGCGTCAGAGCAGCCGCACTGGGCCTGAAGCTTTATGTAGACACACGCAAACCTGCCTTTCATCTATACCGTCCTTCTGACCTGCAACAGTTGGCAGCTTATTTACGATCTTGTAACATCGATCCAGATTCATCACCTCTCGACAGTAAACCTAAGGCTCAAATAAGTTCCACTATTCAAAAAAAAGAAGCATCCCCCTCTACACTTCATACGTCATCAGGTGTGCCTTCTGAATCCAGTCAGCGGCCATGAGAACAGGGAGAAGCTCAACTTATCGTTTAACGTTGTCTATGATCGTTAAGGATGAAGCAGATCGTTACTTGCCGCAAATGCTGGAGCGGCATCTTCCCTATATTGACGAGGCTGTTATTATAGATGACGGCAGCACTGATCAAACAAGAGCGATTTGTGCTTATTTCTTGCAATCGATCCCGCATCGCATTGTCCATAATGAAATTTCGCAATTTGAGCGCGAGCATGAGTTGCGCAAGCAGCAATGGGAGGCAACGATTTTAACACGTCCCGCCTGGATTTTAAATTTGGATGCCGATGAGCAGTTTGAGCTAAGCTTTAAGGATGAGATCGAGAAGCTATTACGACAACAATTTGCAGATGTGTTTTATTTCCGGTTATTTGATATGTGGGGGGCTGATCACTATCGGGAAGATCGATATTGGACAGCCCATCGTATATATCGGCCATTCTTAGTCCGCTATCGGCCGCATATACGATATACCTGGCTGCAAACTAATCAGCACTGCGGCAGATTCCCGATCGAGATTGAAAAGCTGCCCTATGCGTGTCACCCTGCAAGAATTCAGCACTTCGGGTGGTCCAACCCCGCTGACAGACTGCACAAGTATGAGCGATATCATCGTCTGGACCCGGAAGGAACATTCGGGATTAAAGCGCAATACGATTCGATATTGGATGCACACCCCACACTCATCCAGTGGAAGGAGTAAGGTTGGTATGAGCTCGTGAGGCCGAGAATTCCATCTAGGAGCTCTCGGCTTCATTATGCAAACATATACTCCTTGGCAGTCATACGCTATTCATCCATACGTAATTCAGTCACACGTTACTCGTTCATACGTTATTTGCAGGTATAGGCTACTCACACCTACATGTCATTCGATGCTACATATCATTGACGGTTACAGTGAATTAAACATTTAAAGTGGCACTATATCTACGAGTGTGCCTTGCTCAAGCCCTGTTGGTGAGGGCAGCACTACAAATAAACAATTGGCCTCCATGATGGAAATCGTTGCACTTGACTTATCAACACCAGCAGGACGAACGACAACCGTGCCGTCCTCCTCAGTCCGCATCACACCTCTTACCAAACGTACAAATGTATCCGGTACATAATAGGACTGTTCCAACTTGCCTCGCAACGGTGTCCGATAAGGTTCAGTAACACCTTGCATGCGTAAAAGCGCTGGCCTTACAAACATTTCACATCCGACAAAGCAGGCGCTCGGGTTGCCGGATAAGGCAAATAGCGGCGTCCCACGGAAAAAGCCGACCGTTGAGGGGCTGCCTGGGCGCATCTGCACTTTGTTAAATAACAGCTCCCCCTCCCAATTTTGCGTAAAATCATACAAAATATCGTGATCTCCTACAGACACACCCCCTGTAGTAATTACCGCATCATATTGTTGGAGCGCTTCTTTTAACACTTGCGTCAACTGATGCAAATCATCAGCCACATGTGGGAGTAAATAAGGCGTGCCGCCCGCTTCCTGAATTTGAGCCAACAACATGTAACTGTTGCTGTTTCTTATTTTGCCAGCTTCTATACTAGCGCTTATTGACAACAACTCATGGCCCGTAGAAATGATGGCGACTCTCGGTTTCGTGTACACATGAATGTACTCATAACCAAACATCGCAAGCAAGGCCATCTCGCCCGCCTCCAATCGACTGCCTTTCTCAATCAGAAGCTGTCCTTCTTCCATTTCAGAACCGATCGCGTTAACGTTCTCACCTTCGGACACCGATTGATGGATCAGAATTGTGTCGTCTTGCGACTGTCCCGTCGTACGCCGCTGCAAATCTGATGTCCCCTCCAACTTGATGACCGCATCGGCTCCTTCTGGCAGCTGAGCCCCCGTCATAATGCGCACCGCTTCGCCTGACATTAGCGGCTTCTTCGATACGTCCCCGCATGCAATGCTGCCGACAACCTGCAATCGTACAGCCATGTTTTGTTGAGCATGACAAGTATCAGCTGCCTTCACAGCAAAGCCATCCATCATAGAGCGCTGAAAATGCGGTACTGGCATGTTAGCTCTTATTGTTTGTGCAGAGCGCCGCAAGTAAGCCTGCTCCAGAGGGATGACTTCAACAGCCTCACTATTGATCCGGTGAATCAACATGTGCTGCGCTTCATAGATTGTAAGTGGATTACGCTGAAATCGCGCTTGATAATCAGCCTGCGATGATTCCATGAGGTCTGCCTCCTTTATTGCTTATCATAATAATTGTTCACGGATGTTTCATGTCTATTGTGCCTGCCATTAGCCGCCTATTTGCGACATCGTACGTGTCGTTGGCTCGTGAGACAATTGTTGTCCAGACCATTCACGTGCCATCTCGTGATTTAATGGCTTAGCGTCAAGTGAACGCAGAAGTGCATTCATTAATGCATGCTCATCCCCGATGTAGCGACGGATCTGAAATTCGTCGGACCAATACAGGCATGGCTTCAAGAACCCGTCAGCGGTTAAACGTAACCGATTGCACGTATCACAAAAGTGCTCGCTAACAGGGTGAATGAGTCCAAAGCTGCCCAAAGCGTCGGGAATACGATAGTATTCGGCAGGCCCACCGTGGTCTGGCTTGGCGAGTGGTACAGCAGCTCTTCCAAATTGGCTTGCATGCAGCCTTTCTTCGAGCGCTATATAATTGTGCTTCCAGTCCGCTTGTCTCCCCCCGATTGGCATATATTCAATAAAACGTACTGTTAGCGGTCGATCAATTGTAAGTCGCAGGAAATCATCAAATTCATCTTCATTGTACCCACGTACCAGCACCACATTCAGCTTGATAGGAGACAGGCCCAACTGGACACATTTCTCAATTGACGCAAGCACCTTGCTCAAATCTCCGCCCCGCGTCATCTGCTTAAAACGTTCTGGCTGCAAGGAATCAATACTAATATTCACGCGCTGTAATCCTGCTTCATACAGATCCGCTGCCATATTTCCTAACAAGAGGCCATTGGTCGTTAAGGCAACGTCTATAATACCAGGGACGGATGCTATGCGTTTAATCAATTGAGGCAAGCCAGCACGGACGGTAGGCTCCCCGCCTGTCAAGCGAATCTTGCGAACCCCCAGCTTCGCTGCTGCGCGCACGACCTCTTCAATCTCATCATTTGTCAGCAGCTTGTTGTGTGGCATAAATTCCACTCCCTCTGCCGGCATACAGTACAAGCAGCGCAAATTGCAACGGTCTGTCACGGAAATACGCAAATAATCATGAACTCTGCCATATCGATCCACAAGTCGAGTCTCCACGCAAATTCCTCCCAACAGGTTCAGCTCGTTTCCCGTATTCTCACGCTTCCTGCTTATGTTCCTCATTGTACCAAATAAAGTGCCCAATAAAAAACAAGAGGATTAACTATGGTTTCATTAGACCATAGCCAATCCCCTTATCTTACAAAATAATTTCGCATCCTTTACTTCACAATGCCGCTAATGCTTACATTACCGCGGATTCAACTTTTGCTGTGTGCGGCTTGACTTGCGCAACAGCAGCTTCGCCCGCGGTACGTCCACTACGAATACAATCTGGCATTCCGATGCCGTCGTAAGCAAATCCAGCAATATGCACACCTGGCAGCTCTTCTTCAAGTCGAGCGCGGAATTGGGCCAAACTTTGCACATGCCCGACCGGATATTGCGGCATCGAGCGATGAAGCCGCGTAATTTCCATAAATCTCGGCTCAATCTCAATGTTCAAAAGCTGCTTTAATTCATTTTTAACGGTGCGCTTTAATGCTTCGTCAGGCCAGTCAACACGCTCTTCATCACCTGCCCGACCGACATAACAACGGATTAGCATCGTATCTTCCGGACTCGTATGCGTCCATTTGATTGATGTCCACGTGCAAGCCGTTATTGCTCGCTTCTCCCCACGTCCGATAACAAACCCTGTGCCATCCCACTTGTTCTTCAGCTTTGCACGGTCAAATGCACTGACAACGTTAGCTACTGACACGTAATGGATGTTATCCAGCATGGACACATCCAAATAAGGCCGCAGCAAAGGAGCTGCGTCATAGGCAGGAGTAGTGAGAATGACTTGCTGCGCTACGATTCTCGTATCGTCTGACAGCTGTACCTCGTATGCGCCATCCTCCATAACATGAAGCTGAACGACCTCAGCTTCATTACGGATGTTCACGTGCGGACTCAACTGTTCCCGTAAACGGTCAACAAGAGAGCCTAAACCATTTTTAAAGGTCAGAAACATCGTTCCTTTAGCCACATCTGGCAGGCCTGGCAGTGATTGTCCTTGCTTACGATTTGCCATCATGCCCCGAATCAAACTACCGTGCTTGCGCTCTACTTCCTCAAATTGTGGAAACGTAGCTTGTAAGCTCAGCTTGTTTAAATCACCTGCATAAATGCCAGCAAGCAGTGGCTCTGCCACGTTGGATGTCACTTCATGGCCCAAGCGACGATCTAGGAAACTGCCAAGCGACTCGTCCTCCGCCGATTCTCGCGGCTTCTTCACCAAGTCAAGCAGAGCTCTTGCTTTTCCCCATATCGAAATTAGTCCCGTCTTCATAAATGGTTTTATTTGGGTAGGGATTCCTAATACTAGCCCTGGCGGCATCGGGTGAAGCTTGCCACGACATAGAATATAGGTTTTTTTGGCATGAGGATTTGTGGCCACTAACTCTGATTCAAGTCCGAGCGCTTGAGCAAGCTCCACCATAGGCAGCTTGCGCGCCAGAAATGAATCAGGGCCTTTCTCTATGACACAGTTGTCTCGTCGAAGCGTATTAATTTTGCCGCCTAGCGACTTCTCTTTTTCAATAATAGTAATGGAAACCGCTATTCCTTCGGCTTGAGCCTTCTGCCAAGCGTAATAGGCTGCGGACAGTCCTGTCAGACCCCCGCCAATCACGACGATGTCTTGACGCTCGTTCATCATGAGCCCTTCTTTCTGCATCATTCAAATCATTTCACGATAAAGATCCGACTTTCGTTATAGCCCAATTACTGAGCATCCATAACGGAATCGGCCAGCACCTGAATATATAACGGATCATGGTTCAAGGAACGTGTGCGCTTAAAGCTCACACCCAGTTCCCCTGCTCGGTTAGTCGTCTCAATATCCAGATCATATAACACTTCTAAATGATCAGATACAAAGCCAATTGGAGCAGACAACACATGTGTCTTCCCTTCCTCTTTCACCGTTTGCAGCGTATCCAAAATATCTGGACCTAACCAAGGTGTTCCTGTCTGCCCAGCGCTTTGCCACGTAAATCGCCATTGATCTTCATCCAAGAAACATTGCTCCGCAATAGCCTCGGACGTCTCAAGTAATTGAGCGGGATAAGGATCATTCATCTCCAAAATCCGTGTTGGCAAACTATGTGCGCTAAATAATACATGGACGTCTTCGCTGCTAACACCTTCTTCCTCATAGGCGTTCAGTTGCTCATTCACGCGAATCGCTAATGCTTCCACCAGCTTCGGATGCAAATGATAGCTTTTGACCCCACGGAAAGTGATACCTTGCTTCTCTGCTTCTTCCTGCGCACGCTTCAAATATCCGCCAATGCTCATCACCGAATAATGTGGCGCCAATACGATACCAACTGCCTCCGTTATGCCATCTTGCGCCATATTTGCGATACCATCTTCGATAAACGGCGCAGCATGCTTCAATCCTTGATAGCACACATACTTTATATTCTGCTCAGAAGTACGCTGGTCAAGCTCCGCTTGCAAAGCAGCCACCTGCAAATTCGTATGCTCCCTTAACGGGAACACTCCACCTACAATGGCCTCATAGCGGGAACGAAGTTCCTCTAATTGCTCCGCAGAAGGTGGATTTCCGCGTCTAATGTGCGTGTAATAGGCTTCGATCTGATCCATTCCTGACGGTGTGCCGTACGACATGACTAGCACACCCACTTTGCGTTGACTCATCCTCCATGCCTCCTTACTTCAGGTTGGACAGCTGTTCTTCGGAGTAACGGTGAACGAAAGCTGTCAACTGCTTTAATTTATCCAATGAAGCTTCCGGGAACAATCCATGCCCTAAGTTAAAAATAAAGCCTGGTTCTTTCATGCCAAGATCCATAATGTGCTTGGCTTCACGTTCGATAACCGACATCGGTCCTGTTAATAAATAAGGATCTAAATTGCCTTGCACAGCAAACTTATGGTCCAGTCTGCGACGTCCCTCTTCTATTGATACACGCCAGTCTAAGCCGATGACATTCGTCTGCAATTGATGCAGTAATGGCAACAGTTCCCCCGAACTGACACCTGGGAAATAAATTTTGGGTACGTTAAGATCAGACACCGCATTAAAGATACGCTCCATCGTTGGAAGCACATAGGTCGAGAAATCACGGGGTGACAACGATCCTACCCAACTGTCAAATAATTGGAACGCCTTTGCTCCATGCTTCACTTGGGCGCGTACATATTCAATAACCATGTCCCCAAGCTTGTCCATTAAAGAGAACCACAATTCCGGTGATTCATACATCATCGTCTTCGTACGAATGTACGACTTCGAAGGTTTGCCTTCGATTAAATAACTTGCGATCGTAAACGGCGCTCCTGCAAACGTAATAAGCGGGACTTCCAATTCGCGATCAAGTATACGAATCGTCTCCAGAATATGACCCAAATCACCTTCCGGGTCGACGGGACGCAGGCGATCAATTTGGGCTTTCGTGCGGATCGGATCGTGTATAACAGGACCTACCTGCGCCACAATATCAAAATCCACGCCAATGGAAGCAACCGGATTCATAATGTCGGAATACAAAATAGCTGCATCTACATCCAGCTTACGTACTGGCATCATCGTCACTTCAGCAGCAAGTTCGGGCTGCTGGCATATTTCAAGCAAGCTATACTTCTCTTTTATTTTGCGGTAATCCGGATCATATCTACCTGCCTGACGCATATACCATACCGGAAGTCGGTCTACCTGTTCCTTGCGGCATGCACGAATAAATCGATCATTATATGTCATGTACGTATCCTCACCTTGAATGGAATAATGTGCTTTTTGGAACAACCTACCGCTACCATTATGCCCTGTTTCTCTTCTCGCCACAACTACACCGTTCTATGAAGCTATGACAATCTGTTGACATTCGTATGGATGAAGCCACGTCCGTGCACCTTCATTGTACTTCCTTTTGCACATAACATTTCTGCTCCACTCATGACCATCGAACTTACTTACCACCACTTTTATGGAACGAAGTGTCATTCAGGCCGAAAACTCATAAAATCCTTTTTCTTGCACACCCTAAAAGTTAATCATGGTATGAAGGAGGATCTGAACGGTGACTATGCCAAATTACGACACTAGCGAAGAAGAAATCAACTTGAACGCGCTTATTCTCAAGCGTTTTCAGGATTGCGCTGATTTGACGGTACAGGAAATAGCTGATAATCAGATGACCCTTTATTACTTTGATCATCTGCTAGACAAATCGCAGTATCACGAGCTGGTATCACAATTTTTTGAGGATGCGCCTACGGCAATCGGTTTGCAGCGCCTCTTACACGTCTGGAATGAGATTGAAGGACTGAATCAAGAGCAAATGGTCCAAACATTGGAGGAGGCCATACTTGGTGGTGAGATAGGTGGGATATATGGCAGTAAAATATACCGTATATCCGTTGGAAGTCCGGAGTCCCGTTCCATTCAATCGTCCAATCGGGAAGCGATCATTACAGGGCCACACGACGCTTTTGTTGAGCAATCTACGACCAACATTTCACTCATTCGCAGACGTATTCGTTCTCATTTGCTTAAAGTTCATAAGTTTGATGTCGGACGAGATCAGCCTATTATTACATACTTGCTCTATATGGAAGGCACGGCCTTGCCTGCTGTCGTTGATGAAGCGATTACACGTTTATCCAAGCTTAAATTAAAGCAGGCGTTAGACGGCAACGTCATCGCAAAACGGATGGACGATAATGCATATTCGCTATTTCCGCAATGGCTCGGAACAGAACGACCCGATTTAGCAAGCAACCATTTGATTCATGGCAAAGTGGCAATTATAACAAACGAAAGTCCTACTGTCATTATAGCGCCTGCTCGGTTAACTGATTTTTTTGCGGTGTCGGGTGACGCCTATGAACGATGGCACTTCAGCTTATTTATCCGTATTTTACGGTTTGTTGCGTTTGCGCTATCCCTTGTGTTCAGCGCCTTTTATGTAGCCGTCACCACCTACCATTATCAACTGGTCCCGCCTTCACTTCTGCAAACCATTGTGGAATCAAGGCTCAGAGTTCCATTTGAACCTATGATTGAGGCCCTGTTGATGGAAGGCGTGATTGAATTGCTGCGTGAAGCCGGAGCCCGTCTTCCTACAAAAATTGCACAAACGATAGGTATCGTAGGGGGTCTAGTTATTGGTCAAGCAGTTGTGCAGGCCGGTTTGGCTAGTAATGTACTCATTGTAGCTGTAGCAGCCAGCGCGCTTTCTTCCTTTATCGTTCCCAACTACACGATGGAGACGTCCATGCGGATTTTACGATTTGTCAGCATCATACTTGCCGGGTATTTGGGTTACTTTGGCATATTTTTGTTCATCGCCATGTTTGTCACCCATGTTTGCCATTTAAGAACACTTAACCAAGAGTATGCGTTGTTGGAAAATATATTTCAATTTTCATTTTTGAGCAAAGAAAAGCTGCCATACACCGTAGCTAATACATCCACCGCTACATCTACGAAAGGGGAATCTGACTCATGAACCCGCAGCTAAAAGGATACGCCGTGGCCACTCTTATCTTTATGGTCGTACGTGGAGTGCTGTTCTTTCAGTTGCCGTCTGTCGTAACGAGAGAATTTGGAACCAATAGCTGGATTATGATGATTGGTTATACTTTGCTGATGATTGGTGTTATGCGACTGATGTATGTCGGGCTGCAAAAACATCAGCGCCAATCTATCTTTCAAGTGCTGCAACACCATTTTCCCAAATGGATCGCAAATTCACTTATTTCTTTTTCCATCCTTCTTTACATATGTATCGCCTTTGATATTGTGTTTACCTACGTGAAAATGCTACAGTTCACAAACGACGTCACAGTAAATATTACTTTGACAGGTTCGATTATGATCGCTGTTATTCTATATATTTCCTATCACGGTTTGTATACGATGTCTAAAACGTCGATTGTGCTGTTTCTGCTGTCCATCTGGATTATTGCGCTGGAACTGCTGCAATTTAGCGATTTTACGCTAACTCGTCTTACTCCCTTTTTCCTTCAGGGCGGGGAATGGACAGTGAAAGGGGCCTTGCAGGTAGTTAGCGCCTATTTAGGGTTTGAAATGCTACTCATAATGAGTCCGCATATTTCTCCAGATACCAAATGGATTCGTTATACAACAGGAGCCTTAACACTGGTTGGTTGTTATTACACGATGTATTGCATTCTTGCTCAAGGCTTGCTTTCGCACTACCATCTCGTAAATGTCAGATACGTAGTGCTGCGCTTGTACGGTGCTACCAGATTATCCACCTTGGAGTACCTAACTGATTTATTGTTTATTTTCTTTCTTTTCTCGTCGCTCTTAAGCAGCAGTCTGTATTTATGGGGGGCAAATGAAGGGCTAAAGCAGATGCAGAAAAATAACCACAAACTGCATAATTACATTTCTTTTGGCATTGTACTGGTGCTATTAAGTCATGTGCCGCTTAATGAAGCACAGCGTGATGTCGTCACGATGGTACAAGGTGCGGCTGGCTTTAGCTTGCTGATCATTTACATTGTTTTGCTGCTATGCTTGCCTTATAAGCCCCCAGAAGCCAATACATCAGCTCATCAACCAGAATCACATACACCCTCCCAACAGAAAGGGGTAAACACAGGATGAAACGTGTGTTGATGACAATGCTCGTGCTTATGGTTCTGGCAGTTGTAGCCTCATCCTGTCAGACGAAGCGTGTCATAAACCAGAACGGTTATATTCAAACCATCACCGTCGACAAAACCGATGATCCTAATCAATATTATTTTGGCATCATGTATGCCGAGCCGCTGGCGGAAGGGAAAGCAAAATCTTCCTTTCAAGGTTACAAGGCACATGATTTCACAGAGGCTTACAATCATTTTATGCTGCAATCACGATTTGCGTTAGTTGTCGGCCAAGTCCGCAACATTATAATTAGCAAAGAAATTGCCGAATCTGACGTTGTTAAAGTCATTAGCAATTTATTGTTTCAGCCTAAGTTCCCTTTAACGAGTCGAATTCTGATATATGAGGGAAAAGCTAAACAATTTTTGCGACAAAAAGAAGATCTGACAGACTTTCATCTGTTTATTTTGCTGGAAAAGCTTCAAAAAGTGAATGATTATTCCTTGTCGACCGTGTTTAATTTTGTACGAGATCAGCAGCAGGTTGGCATTGAACCGATTACGAGCATTGTTAAACTGAGGAAGGACGCGGTCATTGGGGGGATGTCCTTGTTTAGAGGCGGCAAAATGATAGGGATCGTACCTGAAAAGGAAGTGAACTATATGTTGCTGCTGCGAAATCACAGTATTAAAGGAGCCTTTTACATTAATGAAAGTCAGCTTTCTGGAAATGAACCGATCATTTTGGACAACGCCAAATCGAGGCGCTCTATAGAAGTCGTGCAAACGGCCCCCGTTCCTACCGTCGTCATTAAGCTGCACATTACCAGCACATTAACGACACCAATGAGTGAAACAACATCAGAGGATAAAATTACGGAGTCCATGATCCAGGAGACGCTGCAACGGAAGTTTAACCAGTTTATTCACTTTGTTCAGGAAAAAGAGGCCGATGTAATCGGTGTCGGCATGCATGTACGCAACAAGATGAGATATACGGAGTGGAACGAGGCCGAATGGCCGAAGCTCTTTAAAAATGCAAACATCAAATGTATCGTTCATTATTACAAGGAAAATGAAATTTGAGAGCACGACAGCATCTCTTCCTCCTGAAATATCCGCAGCGATATGTCCAAAGTGTGATATAATAGAATCCAGTTGTTGGTATCGGACGAACGGTGACCTTAGAAAGCGGTGAATCGTTATGCAACAATGGAAGTTGAATCTGATCATCTTATGGTTTGGCAACTTTCTCGTTATGGCAGGAATGACGATGGTTGTTCCTTTTCTGGCACTTTATTTGCAGCAAGATATCGGTCTCACAGATCAACACCAGATTGGTGTCTGGTCTGGTCTTATCTTTGCAGGCAACTTTGTAACCTCGTTTATTTTTCAGCCGATTTGGGGAAAGTTCGCTGACAAATACGGACGAAAAGTCATGCTGCTTCGCTCAGGATTTGGCATGGCTGTAGTTACAGTGTTAATGGGCTTTGCGACAAGTCCCCTTCATCTGCTGCTGCTGCGTATGCTGAACGGCACCATTTCGGGCTTTAACCCTGCTGCCGTGGCACTTGTTTCATCGACAACACCAAAGAAGCAAATGGGGTTTGCAATGGGTGTCTTGCAATCCGGTGCTGTGGCAGGTACGATTCTCGGGCCGCTTATTGGCGGCTTGCTAGCGGACTGGGTCGGATATCGCCCCATCTTCTACATAACAGGCTCGCTTCTATTTATCGGTTCGATGTTAGCGCTGTTAATGGTCAAGGAGCAATTTAATAAGGAAGCAGCAATGGCCAAGCCGCAAATATCAGTCGTCGCAGGCTTTAAGCAGCTCAGCCGCATTCCGCAGCTTACCGCTTTGTTTGCGGTAACATTTTTGCTTCAGTTTGCCATGTTGAGCCCGATGTCACTCTTGCCGCTCTACGTTCAGGATTTGCACGGTTCAACGGAAAATCTCGCTTTTCTGGCGGGGCTCGTCAGTGCGGTAACAGGCTTGTCTAATATGATCGCCTCACCGCTTCTCGGCCGACTAAGCGACAAGGTTGGCTCTCATCGTATTTTGACGTTTTCTTTAATAGGTGCGGCATGTACGTTAATTCCACAAGCCTTTGTCAGCAACGTGTGGCAGTTGCTTGTCATTCGTTTCTTATTGGGCATGTTTATGGGAGGGTTAATGCCTTCCGTCAATTCTTTAATACGCAAGTATACACCTGATGGCATGGAGAGTCGAGCCTACAGCTTTAACAGCAGTACGTTAGCACTCGGCAATGCTATTGGCCCTATCGTTGGTGGTGCCTTATCCGGCTTTATTGGCATCGAGGGACTGTTTATAATGGCGGGTATCTTTTTGTTCCTCAATGTCATCTGGGTCCGCTATTCCCTGTACAGCCATACGCGATCTTCCGTTCGTCCATAAACGAATCGTTTGTTATCCATTATGTACAGGTCACATGAAGCATCTCGAAGAAAGACTGGCGCTAAACGGAGCTTGGGGCTCGCCGAAAAGCCTCAAAATAAAAAGTTGGGCAGAAAAACGTCATGTTTTCCGTCCAACTTTTTTGGTTCTTTTACTACTGCTGGCGAATGGTGTTAGTGTCATAACTTCCCATTTAGCAGGAATAGGGTTTCGAGTTATCCATTCGTTAAATTTTTACTACACACCTATCCATTATCTGCCTATCTGTAACGATCTAGGGCGATACGGTCACATCTCAACTAATCATTTTCAAACCAAACAAAATGTCAATGTGCTGATCGTATTCGCGGATCATCGGTACGATGGTGCGGTAGTGGCGCGGATCATCGGTACGATGGTGCGATAGTGGCGCGGAATACGTGACTGGACGAGAGATCCGTTATAGGGTGGATGCAAGGATTATTAGACTGCTTAGCGGACAGGAGGTACGCTATTTGCGTATTTCGTGCCCGCTAAGCGGTAGTTTGGAGGCAATAGCGGATATCCTGTCCGGTAGCTACACCAAAAGCGTGTTTTTATCACACATAACGGATCGTCAGTCCACCAAAGCCGGAATATTCAACCAAATATTATCGCTCTCTATGCTCTCCGCTATTGTTTTGTATTTCTTAAAGCGAACGTACCGGCCATTCGGGTACACAAACCGAACATCGTGCCCTTCATACGTCCAGTTCGAGGCATGCCGAATGTCCTTTTGTAACGACTTGTTTTCTCCTTCATAATAGTGCCGTAAGGCAGGAGTGTATCAAAACGGGGCTGTCCAAAAAGTCAGCGTAGACTGACTTTCTGGACAGCCCCAACCTCACCCAAGCGCCAGCCTTTTTGCTGTATTGCACTATTTAGGAGCCTAGCGGAAGCAGGCCTAATACATTTAAGAACACAATAATAATGATAATCGGAATGACGTAACGAAGCATAAATACGTAGGCAGCCAAACTTTTTCGCCACCACAAAGGCTCGTTCTTCATCTCTTCCGTTAATGTATCTTTTGGGAATCGATAGCCGACAAACAACGCAATCAACAGAACCCCTATTGGCATCAATACATTAGTAACCAAATAATCAGCCGCATCAAATAGAGACTTTCCAAACAACGTAACGTCTCCTAATACGCCAAACGAAAGCGCAAATGGAACTCCTACCGCAAATATAATACAGCCAAATATCCAACTTAATTTTTTACGATGGCGGGCTTGAGGCAACGCATACGCCGCAACCAAAATTTCAAGCATAGAGAATGCAGAAGTAAAGGTAGCAAACAAAAACAAGGCAAGGAAAATCGCAATAAATATCGATCCGCCCATCATTTGCTCGAACACAGCCGGCAGCGTAACAAATAGCAGACCAGGCCCTTCCGCCGGCTTCATCCCAAGAGAGAACAGCGCTGGAAAAATAGCCAGACCCGCCATAAAGGAAGTAAGCACATTTAAGCCAACAACCGAAACGGCTGAACGTGTAAGCGACTCCTTTTTATTCAAATAGGAGCTATAGGTTACCATTACGGATACCCCTACACTTAAACAAAAGAACGATTGGCCAAGCGCGTTCAAAATCGCTTTTCCTGTTAAATGCGCAAAGTCAGGCATAAGGAAATAACGAATTCCTGCCTCCATGCCAGGCAATGTTAAGGATCTCACGATAAGCACTAAAAACAGGATAAACAAACCTGGCATCAACAATCGGCTCGCACGCTCAATCCCCTTTTTGACCCCTTGTCCAACAACAAGAATCGTAATAAGCATAAAGCTGAATTGGGCCAGTACAGCTAACCACGGATCAGACACCGTATCCGCAAACAGCTGGTTGTACGAATTTCCGGCTTGCAGCAAGCTGCCAAATATACTTTTCACAAAATATAATAAGATCCAGCCACCAACTACGCTGTAATAGGACAACAGCAAAAAACAGGTACCCATACCTAAATAGCCTACCCAATGCCACTTCGTCCCAGGTGCAAGCTTACGATATGCAGAGATCGCTTCTTTCCCCGTACTTCGTCCAATAACAAACTCCGCTATTAAGAGCGGCATCCCAATAAGCAGTGTAAACAGTATAAAGAGCAGGAAGAACGCCCCACCCCCGCTTGTTGCAACTGTATTCGGAAATTTCCATATTGCGCCAAGTCCAATCGCAGAACCGGCGGACGCCAGAATAAAGCCCAGTTTTGACGTCCATTGCTCCTTTGTTTCCAAGACAACTTCCTCCATTCATGCTGCCATAGCTCCCTACTGGTCACCCAAACGATCACAAAGGCAGCCACTTCATCCCGTTCAAAAACACAATTATTACGATAATCGGCAGCACAATCCGCAGCATAAACAAGTATACATGTAAGCCTGTGCGCCATGCTGGAGCGATACTTGACCACTCTGTTTGCAAACGTTCCTTCGGATAACGATAACCGACAAAAACAGAGATGAACAGCACCCCAAGGGGCAGCATCACATTCGTTACGGCAAAATCTGCCCATTCAAATACAGTTTTGCCCATCAAGGTCAGTTGTTCCATGCCAAATGACAAAGCAGAAGGCACGCCCAGCAGGAAAATAATAATGCCGAACAGCCAGCACATGTGACGCCGACGTGTTGGATCTCCATGTGCAAACGCAGCCACTACAATCTCAAGCAGCGAAAAGGCTGAGGTCAACGTTGCAAACAGGAACAACGCTAAAAATATCGCGATAAACAGTGTGCCGTACGGCAGCTTCTCAAACATCGCTGGCAATGTAATAAATAACAGCCCGGGTCCGTCCGCAGGCTTCATACCTAAAGCAAACAATGCCGGAAAAATCGCGATGCCGGCCATTAAGGACGTCATTACATTTAACCCTACGATGGACAATGCCGGTTTTCCTAATGGATCATGTTTACCTAAGTAAGAGCTATAGGTTACCATGCACGAGCCACCTACACTTAGGCAAAAGAAAGATTGCCCCAACGCATACAGCACCGCTTCCGAGGTCAACTGGCTAAAGTCCGGCTTTAAAAAATAAGTAAGTCCTGCTCCCATTCCTGGCAGCGTTAACGATCTGATCATAAGAATAACAAATATAATAAACA
Source organism: Paenibacillus taiwanensis DSM 18679 (assembly GCF_000425125.1). GTDB lineage: Bacteria > Bacillota > Bacilli > Paenibacillales > Paenibacillaceae > Paenibacillus_B > Paenibacillus_B taiwanensis. The sequence continues at coordinate 876,760 of NZ_KE384307.1, read as the reverse complement.
GTCCTGGCATCATAATACGGCTTGCCTTCTCTATACCGCCCTTTACACCTTTAGCAACGATAACAATCGTAAGCAGCATAAAACCGGCCTGAGATAGTACAGCTGTATACGGGTTGCTGGTCGTCATTTGGAACAGAACACCGTAATCCTCACCCTGATGCAGCAATTGACCTGTCATAGCTTTTATAAAATAAAGGACAATCCAACCACCTACTACACTATAAAAGGATAACAAGATGGAACATGTAGCCATCCCCAAGTATCCAATCCAATGCCACCGGCTTTTTGGCGCTAAGTCTTTATAAGCAGAAACCGCTTCTTTGCCTGTACTGCGACCGATAACAAACTCCGCAAGTAGCAGTGGCAGCCCGATACCTAACGTGAATATTAGAAACACAAGAAAAAAAGCGCCGCCTCCGCTCGTAGCTACGACATTCGGAAATTTCCAAATTGCCCCAAGCCCAATAGCAGATCCTGCTGACGCTAATATAAATCCAATCTTCGAAGTCCATTGCTCATTTTTCATGCTGTCTCTGCCTCCGTCTAAGCTATGCTCTACTAGTCTAAGCTCTTGCCTCAAAAATATGTCCCATTATAACACAAGCTGCAAAAAACGGGAGATGAGAATTGTTTACATTCCATTGTGTACTGCCACGCCTGTTATTAACGTACGATCGCAATCGCTAGACCGTCATAAGCAGGCAGCATCGTACTCAGCAGCCGCTCATCTTGCGCCATTTGTTCATTAAAATGGCGCATTGCCAGTACAGAGGGGCCTTGCTTCTCTAAATTCAGCGTACGGCCACGCAGCATCAAATTGTCTGCTGCAATAATAGCCCCTGGTCTTGCCAATCGAATAGCGTATTCCAAATAATTCGGATAGTTTTCTTTATCTGCATCAATAAAGAAAAAGTCAAACTTGCGCCCTTCAGCTTCTAACGCTTCTAACGCATGTATAGCTTCGCCAATGCGATATTCCACACGCTCGCCAAATCCGGCCATCGTTAAGTTCTGCTGTGCGAGCGCCGCGTATTCTTCCTTTAGTTCTAACGAAACAAGCTTGCCTGAAGCCGTTAAGCCACGTAATATGCACAGACCGCTATATCCACCAAGCGCGCCAATCTCGAGCGCATGCTCCGCCCCTGACATTTTCGCTAACATAGTCAGCAATCTTCCGTAACTTTCAGCAACTGATATCGCAGGCATTCCATTATGTACAATAGAACGTTGAATTCGAGTTAATTCTGCATCTTCTGCATATAATCCATCTAAATAGGTCTCTACGTTTTGCATGGTCATTTTTTTCACAACCTCCTTCAATTATGATATGATGGTTCCCATGTGAACACAAGTTAACATCTTATTAACAATTCCAAAAGCAACGTGAATGAGAACGGAGTGAACATCAGGGATGAATCAACCTTGGTCTCTTATTGCAACGACTCCTATGGGGCTAGAAGCGATCGCGGCACGTGAATTGCGTGATCTAGGCTACGAGGACGTTCAAGTCGAGAACGGAAAAGTGAATTTCAAAGGCGGTCCAATCGATATATGCCGCACCAATCTATGGCTGCGCACAGCTGATCGTATCCTGGTCAAGATGGCTGAATTCCCCGCCCGTACGTTTGAAGATTTATTTCAAGGCACAAAAGCAGTCAATTGGCACGAATGGATTCCAGCAGACGGAGAATTTCCTGTGGAAGGACGTTCACTTAAATCACAACTGTCGAGTGTGCCTGCTTGTCAAGGCATCGTAAAGAAAGCAATTGTAGAGCAGTTAAAAGAACATTATCACACGGAATGGTTTGAAGAAACAGGTGCTTATTACCGAATCGAAGTGATTCTCCATAATGATATGGCAACACTGGTGCTCGATACGACAGGTCCGAGCTTGCATAAGCGTGGTTATCGCAAGCTGATCGGCAAAGCTCCACTCAAAGAAACGATGGCCGCAGCGCTTGTTTTGTTATCACGCTGGAATCCGACGCGACCGCTCTATGATCCGTGCTGCGGTTCAGGCACCTTGCTGATCGAAGCTGCTATGATCGGCTGGAATGTTGCGCCAGGCTTGCGCCGCTCTTTCCCTTCTGAAGCATGGCCATGTATCCCTGAGGAAGATTGGGAGCAAGCTCGAGATGAGGCCTTTGACGCCGTCAAGGACGATATCGAGCTGCAGCTGTATGGCTCCGACATTGATCCGGAGGCGATTGAACTTGCTAAAGCGGCAGCCAAAAGTGCAGGTTTTGGTCAAGAGATTGAATTTAAAGTTGCACCGCTTGCCAAAGCAAGACCAGAAGGCGAGTACGGTGTAATGATTACTAACCCTCCTTACGGAGAACGACTGCTTGAGAAAGAAGAAGTCGAACGCTTAAACCGTCAGATGGGCTTTATGATGAAAACGTTACCTACTTGGTCGATGTTTGTCATTACGCCAAGTCGTCAGTTTGAGCATTATTTCGGTCGCCCTGCGGACAAGCGTCGCAAGCTATTCAACGGGAATATCGAATGTCAATTTTATCAATATTTCGGACCATTACCACCACGTCGGCATCACGAGGAAGCCTAATGTGACGCTGCAGAAAGGATCGTAAGATGCAATCGATAACGAGCAGCCCTATTCATTCATCTGGATCAGGACGGAAATGGTCGAAGCTGCTGACCGTAAACGGATTTACTTTTGCTTTCTTTATAGCCGTCATGTGCTGGAAATGTTACTGGCTGAACAAGACGTTAAGCATTCCTAATATGGCATTTGATTTAAGCGACTTCAGTGTTACATTAGGTGCACTGTTTGTCATTGGTGGCTGGACATGGTGGCTGCCCAAGCATTGGCGCCCCTTGTCTTTACTCATTTTGAACATCCTGCTGACGATCCTGCTATTTTCGGATCTTGTTTATTTTCGTTATTTTCAGGATTTTATAACGGTTCCTGTGCTTATGCAGGCTTTTCAGGTCAGCGCATTAGGGGATAGCATCGCATCCTTAATTTCTTGGAAAGACTATAAGCTATTTTTGGACTGGCTGATCTTCATCCCGTTAGCAATCTGGCAGACACGTACCTTGAAACAAGCACGCAAAGCAGCACGGGCTTCCACCCTTAACACTAGTGGCCCTCGTCGTAGGTGGATTCGCCTGCTAAATGGCGTAATGAGTCTCATTTTAGGTGCTGTATTGTTATTTGTACCCATTCAGCAGGCCACAACCACTTGGGCTAAAGGTGTATTTTCTGGCAACTGGTGGAATGCTTCCCTTTATAACATCACAGGATTATACGGCTTTCATGGCTATGATATTTATCGTTATGCACGTGAGAATTGGTTCTCTTCCAATTCAATTAGTTCTGAGGATGAAGAGCTTGTCGGGCAATGGTTTACAGCACATAAGCCTATGCTTAGTGGACCTGCCTCTACTTTTGGTAAATACAAAGGTAAAAATGTCATTATCGTGCAGGCTGAAGCCTTTGAAAACTTCGTCATCGGCAAACGCTTTAATGGACAAGAGTTAACACCTAACTTAAATGCACTGCTTAAAGAAAGCATGTATTATAACCGCTTCTTCCATCAGACAGGACAAGGGCGTACATCTGATGCGGATTTTGGGGTACAAACGAGCTTGCATCCGCTGCCGACGGGCTCTGTATTTATTCGTTATCCCAATCATACGTATGATGCGATGCCGAGCATTTTGCAGGATAACGGCTATACAACAGGCGCTTATCATGCTTATGACGCTGGCTTCTGGAACCGTTATATTGTGTATAATCAATTAGGTTATGACTTCTTTATGAGCCGTAAGGATTACACTGTTGACGAGCCACTTGGCTGGTCCGTAGGGGACAAGTCGTTCTTCCGCCAATCAGTTGAGCGGATGGCCAAGGAAAAGCAGCCATTCTATAGCTTTATGATCACATTAACGAGCCACCATCCTTATAAACTGCCAGCAAGCGTACAGAAGCTTGATGTAGCGCCATATAAGGATACGATATTTGGCGACTATCTCGAAGCTGTTCATTATGTGGATGCAGCTATGGGCGAATTGATTGCGGATCTAAAGAAAAATGGACTGTGGGACAACAGTATTTTGATGTTCTACGGTGATCATGACAATTCTATTCCTGATCGTGAGCCGCTAGAAAAGCTGCTTGGTCACCCTGTAAGCGACTTCCAGATGCTTGAAATGAAAAATCAAGTGCCATTGATCGTACACTTGCCAGATGGGGAAGAAGCTGGAACGTATGACACTGTAACTGGTCAGCTAGATCTCTCGCCTACGATTATGCATTGGCTAGGTATTACGCCAGCAGATAAGCACTATATGGGCAGCCATATTCAAGCTGCTGGTGAACATTTAATTGTGCTGCGCAACGGTTCCTATACGAACGGATCGATATTCTATGTACCTTCGGCAGACGGTATATTCGAGCATGGCACCTGCTACAACTATGCGGCAGGCGAGCCAGGAGACGTCGCTCCGTGCAAACCTCTGCATGATGAGGCGATGAAACGTCTCACCGTGTCCGATCTTGTCATTACGCAGGATTATATTGGACGCAAGAAGGCAGCCAATAAGTAAACATATAACTACTAGTCATCTAACAATTTTCATAACCTCGTATAGTCACCGTACGAACACTTTTGTGGTTGAGCAGACGCTCAACCACTTTTTTTGTATACGCTGCTCTCTCCTCATTCCTTTATTAAAGTGCTGTAAAGTGAACGGAAACGACCTCAAATTAGTATGATGCAAATGAAATGTAAACGCAATGTAAGCAAGCTGTAAGCGGAATGTAAGCCGAATGTAAACGTATTGTAAGCAGCATCCATTTACATGAACTTAACTTGACCCTCCTACCCCCAACACCTATATTTATTACAAATGTATGTGATGTGAACAAATGTTAAGCGATTGAAGCAGATCATCGAGGTGAAGACATGAAAGTATCGATTCTGGGGTACTGGGGAGGGTATCCCTTGGCTGGTGGTGCCACGTCCGGTTACTTGGTTACTACAGAAGAAGGCCATATTTTGCTGGACTGTGGCAGCGGAGTGATGAGCCGCTTGTCGCACCATGCGACAGTGGAACAGCTGTCTGGCGTCATATTGTCCCATGTGCACTATGATCACATGGCAGACATCGGCGTGTTGCAATACGCCGCCCTTGGCGCTATCCGCAACAATCGGATGCAGCACAAATTGCAGCTGTTTGCTCCTGAACAACCAGCCGACATATTCGGAACGCTGTTTGGCCCGCATACAGACGTCACACAAATCGATTCCACGTTAAAGCTCCGTCTTGCAGGCGCGGACATCGAGTTTGCACCTGTGGAGCACACGATTACTTGTTTTGCAGTCAAAATTACCTACAAAGGCAAGGTGCTCGTCTACTCCGGTGACACCGCCTATTGTGAGTCGCTGGTGAAGCTGGCAAAGGATGCCGATATGCTGCTATGTGAAGCCACCGTGTGCGAAGGAAGTACGCATACAACAGGACAAGGCCATATGAATGCAGCGGAAGCCGCAACGATTGCCGAAAAAGCAGGCGTAAAAAAGCTTGTGCTTGTGCATTTACCATGTGACGGCAATTTGTTACATATGAGGCAAACGGCAAGCTCCGTTTACCGAGGACCGGTCTTCCTGCCAGACGCTATAAGCAGCTACACAATATGACATCACATGTGAAATGGAGACACGCTATGTATCGATTACTAGCACTGGACATGGACGGCACATTATTAAATCGAAACAAAGTTGTAACCCCCGTCGTTCAACAAACGTTACAAAGCCTCATTAGAAAGGGGGTGAACGTAACGATCGCTTCAGGCCGGTTTCCTGCTTCGGTCTGGCTTCATGGCCAACACATCGGCATGACTTGTCCATTAATTGCCTTTAACGGTGCTGTTATTCTGGATGCAAACACAGGTGAACTTACTCACGGGTACCCTATTGTACCCGCTGCCGCCCAGCGAATTGCCGAATTAGCAGAGCAAGCAGGCATCTATGTACACTTTTATAGTTATCACCAACTTTTCGTACGGGAAATAAACGCGATGAATGTGCGATGGCCGTTGGCTAATGTCGTCATTGATCCTCGAAAGCCGCTTGCTTATGCGCACTATAAGGAGCAAGCCGACAGGATTCAAGTCAGGGCGGTTGGGAATCTGCATCACTTTGTCCAAACAAATGAGGTTCCCATTTATAAAGCGACGATGATCAGCGAAAACCCGCAGCTGCTAGACGAATTGTACAAAGAGCTTGAGTCGTGGCAGGAGTTAACGCTCACAAAAACCGGTCAGAGACGCTTCGATATGAATGCAGCAGGCGTGAGCAAGAAGTCAGCCTTAGATGTCGTCAGTCGCACGCTCGGTGTTGCACCTTCTGAAGCTGTAGCGATCGGTGACTACGACAATGATATCGATATGCTTCAGTGGGCAGCACTTGGCATTGCGATGGAAAATGGCAGTAAGTCGGCCAAACAAGCCGCTAATGTGATCACGGCCAGCAATGAGGAAGACGGTGTTGCAGAGGCAGTTAATCGATACTTTCTGTCCTGTTAACAGTCATTATACAAATGCTTTATATAATAGTAGGAAACTTTATAATGCTATCTTGCATGTATAGATCTAATCCATAACTTAACGTAGGGAGAGAATTATGTTGTTAAAAAAAGGACTTGTTCTGTTCAGTTTATCGGCTTTATTAATTTTCAGCGGCTGCTCCACGGGCGCACAACAGTCAGACTCCAAGTCGGAGACGTCTTCCGCCGTATCTGGAAAGCTATCTTTCTACACCTCACAGCCAGAGGGCGATGTGACAAAGCTGATTGCCGCTTTTAATCAAAAGTATCCTGATGTCGCGGTCGAAAGCTTTCGTTCTGGAACCGAGGAAGTAACCGCCAAAATACAGGCGGAGCAGCAGGCAGGTAAAGTCCAAGCTGATGTGCTCTTGCTGGCTGATGCGGTCACATTTGAAGGACTAAAGAAACAGGATTTGCTGTTAACGTATAAATCACCGGAATTGTCAAAAATTCCAGACAACCTTGTAGATAAAGATGGGATGTATGCAGGTACAAAAGTGATGGCAACGGTTCTGGCTGTAAATACACAAAAGGTAAAAACGATACCTAGCTCCTGGCAAGTACTGACGGCGCCCGAAAGCAAAGATGCCGCCATTATGCCCAACCCGCTTTACTCAGGTGCTGCTGCCTATAATGTAGGCGTACTTAGCCGTACGGACAGCTTCGGCTGGGATTTCTTTAAAGGCTTAAAGTCCAATAACACAACGGTCGTTAAAGGGAACGGCGCCGTGCTGAACGCCGTATCCAGTGGAGAAAAATCTTACGGGATGGTGGTAGATTTCCTCGTTGCCCGTGAGAAAGCAAAAGGGTCCCCTGTGGAACTGGTCTATCCTACAGAAGGTGTACCAGTAATTACGGAACCAATCGGCATCTTAAAAAATACAGCTAACGAAGCCGCTGCAAAAGCATTCGTCGATTTTGTACTGTCCGAGGACGGTCAAAAAGTATCTGCCGACATCGGGTACACACCGATTCGTGAAGGTGTTGCTGCTCCGGCAGGATTAAAAGGGCTGAGCGAGTTCAACGTGTTATCCTCAGATATATCTACGCTGACGGAAGCTCGTGATGCGGATAAGAAACAATTTACTGAGGTGTTTGGACAATAATTGACGGAGCGTACACATCATGATGGAATCGAAAACAATTAATGCTGCCAGGGGAGAACTGACGGGTAAAAAGGCTCTCCCCTCCTTACCCGGACTACTCACAAAACGAATAATCGGGCTGCTGCTGCTGATCTTCTTGTTTTTATTGTTTGTGTTGCCTATAGGCAAGCTCATTTATTTGAGTGTACAAGGTACTGGCGGATTCTCGTTACAGCACTACACGGAAATGCTGCGTCAGGATCGACTGTGGAGCACGTTAATAGATACGTTCATTATCGTAGTAGGCTCCTCCGTCGTATCGATTATATTAGGTGTAGCAGCCGCTTGGTTAATGGCTTATACCGATCTGCTGCATAAGAAAGCGCTGCATATGGCGATGCTGCTATCCTTTATTTTGCCGTCATACGTACTTACCTTATCTTGGTCTTCCTTTATGGGCAGCCAAGGGCTGGCAGCTCAATTTCTGCGCCTGTTTCATCCCGATGCCACACCTTGGAGCATGTACAGCTATGGGGGCATTATTTTTGTAATGGGAATTCACCATTTTCCTCTCGTCTACTTGCTAACTGTTGATGTGCTCAAAAAAATTCCACGTGATTTGGAATGGGCTACACGCGCAAGTGGAGCCGGGAGATGGAAAACGTTCACACTTGTTACGCTGCCTTTGGCCTTGCCTGGGCTAACTGCTGGGGGATTACTCGTCTTTTTGGCATCGCTGGACAACTTCGGCATCCCTGCCTTTCTCGGCATCCCTGCTCATATATCTGTCTTGAGCACGCTCATTTATGAGGAAATTATCGGGTTTGGTCCGTCCGCATTTGCTCGCGGCGCAGCTTTATCCGTCCTGTTGGGGCTATTTGCGATCATTGGCACACTTCTGCAATGGCTTTCCGTTCGCAAAATTAGAGCGGTTGACACGGTTGTCATCGATCACAGTCCGCGTTATACACTAGGAAAGCATCGGAGATGGGTTTCAGCAGGCATATGGACGTTCCTGATTGTCATCACCATTGTACCGTTAGTCTCAATGGTCGCTATCTCGTTAAAAAAAGCGTACGGCTTACCGTTCCAAGCCGCTAATTTGACCTTATCGAATTATGCATTCATTTTGTTTGACAATCCGAAAGTATGGGAATCGATTCAAAACAGCCTCCTTCTCTCGGTGTCAACAACGATCATTTGTTTGCTGCTAGGATCGCTGCTAGCCTACGTTCGAGTAAGAAAGCCTTCTTGGATGACAAAGTCGGCTGAGCTTGCGGTTGCTCTCCCTTACACGCTGCCTGGCATCGTGTTCGGCTTATGTATGATCTTAACCTGGATGGAACCGATTCCAGGCTGGAATCCGGGGATTTACGGCACGATTCGTATTTTATTTATCGCCTATGTATGTCGATTCCTCATTCTTCAAGTACGAGCAGGCATCACAGCATTTACTCAAATTGACACTTCAATGGAAGAAGCAGCCCATATTTTTGGGGCCGGCACGTGGCGTAAATGGATATCTATTTTGCTGCCACTACTGCTGCCAGCACTGCTTAGCGGAGCTTTTCTAGTATTTTTGACGGCTCTGACGGAACTTACCGTGTCCGCCCTGCTTTGGTCTTCAGGCTCACAAACGATCGGAGTTACCATTTTCAGCTTCGAGCAAGCCGGCAGTACACTGTATTCTACCGCTTTGTCCAGCTTGATCGTAATCGTTATTGTTGCAGGTATGGCCATTTTACATTTCATTCAAAAGCTTCAATCCAAAAAAGGAGTTCAGCCACAATGAGTATTCAAATCGTCGAAGTCAGCAAGAGATTTGGTCATTTCCAAGCACTGAATACGTTGAATCTCAACATCGCCACTGGCGAGTTTGTTGCTATTCTGGGACCTTCTGGCTGTGGAAAAACGACCCTGCTGCGTATGTTGGCGGGGTTTGAGCAGCCAACTGCCGGAGAAATTCATATGAACCAAACGTTAGTAGCAAGCGCAAGCTTCAACCTGCCGCCTGAAAAACGCCGCATCGGCATGGTGTTCCAAGCGTTTGCCTTATGGCCGCACATGAATGTGACTGAACATGTCCGCTTTCCGATCCGACACCATAAGGAGACTCCGGCTGCGATTCGTGAAAAGGAACAGGAACGTATTACAAATGTGCTGCAAATGGTTGGCTTGTCCAAGCACAGTACCCGTATGCCCCATGAGTTGTCCGGCGGCCAGAAGCAGCGCGTAGCCATTGCAAGAGCGATTGCAGCCGAGCCGTCTCTGCTGTTGATGGACGAGCCTTTAAGCAGTCTGGATGCGATGCTTCGAATGGACATGCGCAAGGAGATTCAGTCCATTCACCGTCAAACTGGAACAGCAATCGTATATGTGACACACGATCAAGGCGAAGCATTAGCTATGGCGGATCGCATTATCGTCATGAAGGACGGACATATTGAGCAGGTTGGAACTCCACAAGATATTTATTTGCGCCCACAGACGGAGTTTGTCGCCCAATTTGTGTCCAAAGCTAATCTGGTGCGTGGAAATTGGAACCACGATCAGTTTACCCCTCTTTATACGGATGGAAGGATTCAATGGGAGGGCAGCCAAGTTGCAGATTACTTTAAGGCATGCGGAAAGTATCCCGTCCGACCTGACCAATTCCAGCTAAGCGCTTCTCATGTGCCAGGGATTTCAGGAAAGGTAACCAACGTGCAATTTCAGGGGAAAGAATTTCATTATCATATAGAAACCGAGGACGGCGTATGGGAAATATCCTCTCCTCAGCCATTCCAATTGCATTCGACAGTATCCCTTAACTTATTAAGAGATGATCTTACTTAATTAGCTTCAATTACAATCGCATCGAGGTGTACACATGACAAAGCCAAAACGTATGATTTTTTTTGATATAGATGGAACGCTGCTTGATCATCACAAACAACTGCCCGCTTCCGCCAAGGAAGCAGTGCTCGCGTTAAAAGATGCCGGACATGAAGTCGCCTTTGCTACTGGCCGCTCTCCTTTTATGCTAAAAGCATTACAAGATGAACTCAACATTCACTCCTTTGTTTGCTTTAACGGACAATACGTAATGCTGGATAACAACGTCATCTACGAGCAGCCTATACCGACAGATGTGCTGGACTCCTTGTCAGCACATACTTTGCAAGTCGGTCATCCACTCGTCTATTTGGATCATCAGGTGATGCGCAGCAGCACCCCTTTTCACGCTCACATCGAAGCTGGAATCGGTTCCCTGCAATACAAGCATCCTGTATGTGACCCTGAATATTATAAAGAACGTCCCATTTATCAGTCGATGCTATTTTGTACGGAAGAAGAGGAATGGGAATACAGACAGCGATTTACGCAGCTACAATTTGTCCGCTGGCATCCTGCTGCTATGGATGTACTGCCAGCTGGCGGCTCTAAAGCCCAGGGGATTAAACGATATATTAAGCAACTCGGCTTTGCCAAGGAGGACGTGTACGCATTCGGTGACAATTTGAACGACTTGGAAATGTTCTCCTATGTTGGTCATAGTATAGCTATGGGCAACTCGCCTGATTCCGTCAAGGAAGCCGCACGTTATATTACAAAGGACGTAAGTCAAGATGGAATTGCCTATGGACTAAAGCTTGTCGGATTGCTGCCATAACGACTTCACACAAACAAGCAACACCCTATGAACGAACCTTTACTCTACTAAGGGATCACGATCATAGGGCTTTTGGATGTTCAACCTGTATCTTCATGTAGAAATACACCTTGCATAGCACAATTACCGTGTCTCTTTCAAACGGTTAACAAGCGCTGACGCCGTCAATTCGTCGGTAATAAGCACGTGCACATACTTCCCTTTCAGAGCAGCCCAAATACTATCGACCTTATGTACACCCATTGCAATGCCAATGACCAGTTTTACCGCTTTTAGCTGCTCCAACTCCATGCCGATAACCTTATTGTGAATCGGATGATCACAAAGATCGCCGTCTTGGTTAATAAAGCGGGAATTAATATCTGCTACGGCATTTAACTGCTTCAGATCCTGAAGCACTTCTTGATTCAAATAGCCAATCTGTTGCATCGTTGAACAAGCAAATGGATTGCCAATACCAACTAAAGCGATATCAATTTGCTGACCTTCTTCCAGCACAGCAGCGATGTGGGGCAGCTCGATGAGTTTGTTGCGGAGGTCCTCCGTTTCGACGACGGCAGGCGCGTAAAGTGATTCACATTTTCCGCCCAGCTTTTTGGACAGCTCATACGCGATTTGGTTGGAGTGAATTTCTGTATTGTCATTCCCCATACCCCCTACCAGTGGAACAACTTTGAGCCCCTCTCTTTTCTCAAAAGGAAACTCTTTTACGATATGATAAAGTGTCGTCCCCCACGATACACCGATCCGCTCGACTTGTTTCATCGTTCGTAAAATAAAACTAGCAGCCGCCTTGCCGACAGTGCTGTATACGAAGTCCTCTTTCAAATCTTTTGTGGGCACAACTAACACCTGCTTCAGATCAAACGCGGTCTCCAACTCATTTTCCAAATCAGTCGTTTCCAGTGTATCGTCATGAATGACAATTTCTACAATCGCCTCGTCACGTGCCCTTTGCAGCAGCTTGGAGACGGCAGGGCGCGATATTCCGAATTTTGCAGCTATTTTCTCTTGGGTCATCGATTCGAAGTAATACATTTTGCATATTTTTACGATCCACTTTCGTTCATCTGCGTTTAACATGAACATCCGCCTAACATTTGTTCTTATTCCATACATTTGTAATAAATATATGTTGCATATAGATGAAGGTCAAGTTAAGAAATCGTAAACCAGCGCAGCATCAAAAAAATCCCCATTGGGCTCAACAGTGTCACATGTATGCCGCCATGAGCTCCATGTTCACTGCTTACCTAGGGGATAATTCCACGGTTTAACAACCTTATAATGTGCCTTACTTATGATTCTTCCACTGCTCACTCTCAAGCAACGATTGTAGACGTCCATGCTCTTCTCCAAGCAGTTCCTCCGCAAATTCCACGGCCTGCTGATTCGCACTGTCGCCCGCCTGCGTCACAGCACGATCTGCCCGCTCTAAAGCATGCTCCGCTTGAACTACTGCCTGATCAGACGGATGTGACATCGCTTGCGAAATCGCGTGATGTGCTGTTTCCACTGCATTTTGCGCCTGAGAAATTGGATTCTGCGACTGTAAGCTTGAATCGTACTTCGACATCGTCCTTTACCTCCTCGGTCTAAACAGCGTTTCATAAGCTGTTTATGATCGTTGTTAGGATGTGATGCCGATCCTGCAATTATGCATTCATTCCTCTATTTGATAAATGGCTTCGCTTTCTCGATCGCCTCATCTTCCGTAGGCGCTGTAATATAACGGCCATTCACATAAATAAACACTCGCTTCGTGCAGTGGCCACAATAAGACTTGCAGCCAATTTTAATTTCTGCTTCAGGGTCAAGCTTTTTCACTTTTGGAAGGAACGATTTCATCTTAATATGGCGGCATTTATCACAAATACGTATATCGTTACTCATCTTATGTCACTCCGATTTATTCCCATTATGTTCACTCTTGCGAGCAACTCTATTGTAAGGGAACTCTAAAAGTTAAGCAACCATATCCCTTGCTTTTCCCTATGACGACTGGCCATGAGGAGGCTCATATTTTTTAGCTTGTTTGGCAAACCAAGGAATCAGCACCATCGTAAATACGACGTCATCAATCGGCATAAATGGCATCAAGTCGGGCAAAATCCAATATAAGAATATGGCTCCTACAAAAAAAATTTTAAGCTTAATCGGTACATGTCGCGAGCCAAGCAGTGCCGGAGCAGAACGGAATAGAAACCATAGTCTGCCCCATGTACGCTTAGGTGGCCGCGATGATGATGGCTGGTTTAGTCGCTTTGCAGACATGACACACACCTCCTTATGCTCTTAGCATAGTGTATGCCATTTCATTTGTCACATCCCGTTAATCGCGATATGGACTCCTGCGTAAGAACCAATGCTCAACCAAGTTGCTCACCCTAATAACTCGGACTGTTTGGCCGCGGTCGCCCTCCATTCTTGAGCTGGCATTCCGTTTAGTGCTGCCCGCATAATTGCACTTACTTCAACATATAACCGCTCAAATTGCTGCAAAGGGAGCGGATTAACACCCATACCAATCTCTACTGTAAAACCTGGCTTACGGAACGTCTGAATAAACCAGTCTTTAAAGCCTGCATCACTGCCAGACAACTTCACTGCGCGATAACCGCTGGCCAATTCAAATGTTCTAGCCCACGCTTCTGAAACATCGGGTTCAAAGTCCCGATAGTTCCAATAAATTTCTTGCCCCTGCGAGTGAAATGATAACGCAAGCTCAAATGACTCACGCAGTGTAAATTGAGCAAGCGCCTCCGCCTCTGGTTCACAAAGCGGTGCTTCTCCGCTGTAATTCATAGGCGAAGGTCCATCTACTTGCCGCCGCTCTTTCTCCTCGTCCCAATACGCTGGAAATTGATCATTTAAATCAACCCCCCGAATGTTCGCTTTCCATAACGAAAATTGTTTGCCATACACATTCCAGTCGGCCAATTGCGCGGCATACGGATGCTGATAGGTGATGCCCTCCTGAACAAGCTCCACGCCGTCTGGATTGACCATCGGTACAATCCAGAGCGCAGTTCTGTTGTATGCACCATGCGGGTCCCATCCTTGCCAAGATGCGCACCGCTCATAATGCAACGCGTAATCCTCTACAAATTGCATCAGCAGCGCTGACGTTATCCATTCATTAGCATGCACCGCTCCATTCGCGTGCACACGAAAAGGCCCTGTACCTATACCTAAAGCAACGATGGGCTTCCCCATTACGCTCGTCCCAATCTGTTCACTTTCTATAAAAGGATAACGTTGCAGCAACCGTTGAATATCATCAGCCAATTGAGCAGGTCCATACTCCGCATGCTTGCGCACATCTCGTTCATCTGTCCAGTACGGTATAACGAGGCTCTGTCCCCCATGAAGTCTGCGCGGATTTACTGTCGGATTGGCATTGGCCAGCCACTGTGCAGGAACTCGAAAGCGAGAAGCTATCTCATAGAAGCTTTCTTCATGCTGCACCACATATATGTTAGTTGGCCGCTGTGGAATATATAGAAGTTGACCAGCAATAGCGTGCTCTTCTACTCGAATATGTGGATTTATGGCCAATAAAGCAGGCAGATGAATACCATAACGCAAGCAAATGCGCAGGTATGTATCCCCTCTTTGAATCGTATACGGTATCGCCCCATTGCTCACATTACTCTCTCCTCTCCTTATTTGCAGTTGGTGACTACTATTTATATGCGGAATTGTAAGCCCCAATACCCAATGGACAGCGCCCCTTTCTATCACTCTAGTATTATGGTCCAAGTAGAATTTACGGCTGATTCATATAGTGGTCATAGAGAAATGCAGCTACAAAGAGGAGGAGATTCCAACCATGTTTGTTTACGAATATGGCCCGCATGATAACCGGCCAAGCAACAATGTGGCTTCTGTCGATGTAACTTTAACGAACATGTCCAACTTGACGGTGACCTGTATAGTCCGCTTTTATGCTTTTACCGACACGCCAGGGGCGCAGACACCTACCATTTATGGTTCACAAATCATCACGTTAAGCCCTTTTGGGAATGGAGCCTCCACTTATTTAATTAAAAATATGCCAACTGCTACTGCCTTTTTTGGTGTCAAAATCAGTGCCAACAATAATGAGGCAGAGCTGCTGCGTCGCGTCATCACGTTTAACAATGCTGTAAACCAGCCAGTTGGCTCCCTTACGATCCCATTAATCAGTTCCATGCCAAAATACGCTTATATCGTCAATAGCGGGGATGACACACTGCTCGTCCTTGATCAAGTCACCAAACAACAAGTAGGCGGTCTCATTCAGCTACCCCTTAACTCCATGCCGGTTGATGTCGCATTGCCTTACTTCAGCATTTATGCCTTTACGGCAAACAGCAATAGTTTAAATGATTCCCTCATCTTAACGGATACAAGACAGCTAGGGTTACTGCCAATTGGGAAGGAAAGCATTGCCATAGACACCGATGAACCATATGCGATCCGTGTATTTGCCTTAAACAACAATTCGCCAAACAGCTATGTAACGGTGTTTGATATTACAACCAATACACAGCGCCCAGGCTCCCCTATTACAGTCGGAGACAATGCTGTAGCGTTACAATTTGTTCCCGCCACCGAAAGATTGTACGTCGCCAATAAAGATGATGGCACGATCTCTGTCATTGATACGATAACGAATACGGTGATCACGACGATCCCCTTGCTGCCTGGAGTTCCAAATGCAAGTGCACCTGTCCATCTTGCCGCAAGCTCAAATGGCAAGTATGTCTATGTCGCCGCGCAAGGATTGCCAGGTGAAATTCAGGTCATTAACGGGTATACCAACACGTTGCTAACACCTATCCCGTTACTCGGCATTCCTTCTTCCGCAGGATTAATTCCTTATCGAATCGCGCTTTCCCCTGACGATGCCGTATTGTACGTAGCCTCATCTAACAGCTCGGACCTAGTAAGCCTGAATGTGAACAGCCCTGCAAAGCCTGCCCTTTATCGTAATGTGACGATGACTGGTGGACCTCCAGAAGCACTTGCAGTCACTCCTGATGGCAGTGAAGTATATATTGTGAACAACTGGTCCTCAGGCAGTACGGTAAGTATATTGGATCGCTCCACCAATTCGCTGCTGCCCGTGCCAGTCCCTACTGGCTTCCAGCCAAAAAGCATTTCTTTTTCCAACTTTATATGGTAAACCAGAGCAGCTTCATTCGTACGGATTGAATATGATAGAACGGAAGTGATTACAATGAACATTCCATTGTTCGTCCCTACCTATCGTGTCGATGAATGCCTTGCCGAGATTCGCGATTGTTTGGAAAAAGGATGGACGGGACTAGGTTACAAAACGATCGAATTTGAGGAACGGTGGAAAGAATATACTGGATTCCAACACGCCCATTTCCTCCATTCCGCTACTGCGGGGCTTTCATTGGCGGTAGAAGTGCTAAAAATGACTAAGGGATGGAAAAAAGGCGATGAAATCATTACGACGCCGCTAACTTTTGTTTCGACAAATCATACCATACGCTATCATGCTTTAAAGCCTGTGTTTGCGGATGTTGATCATTACTTATGCTTGGACCCTGATGATATGGTGAAGCGCATAACACCCAAAACTCGGGCGGTCTTATTTGTAGGCATGAGTGGCAACACAGGTCAATATGAACGAGTCGTAGAGCTGTGCAAGCAGCATGGTCTTGCACTCATTTTGGATGCAGCGCATATGGCCGGGACTCGTTTGCATGGTTGTATACCTGGAAAAGAAGCAGACGCCGTCGTCTATTCGTTTCAGGCGGTAAAAAATTTACCTACCGCTGATGGCGGTATGGTGTGTTTTCATGAAGCGGCACAGGATCACCTTGTACGTAAGCTGTCTTGGCTTGGCATCAATAAGGATACGTATACCCGTACAAATGCTGAAGGCCAATACAGATGGTTGTACGACGTAGAGCACGTTGGCTACAAATATCATGGCAATTCGATTATGGCTGCAATCGGTCTAGTTCAGCTCCGTTATCTCGATCAAGATAACGCGTACCGCAAACAATTGTGCACCTGGTATGAGCAGGCTTTGGCTGACGTGGGACCTGCCATTTCGGTTATACCGGTAGCACCGGATTGCGATAGCAGTCGTCATTTGTTTATGATTAGCGCTCCTGCCCGTAACGAGTTGCTTGCCTTATTAAACGAAAATGGCATTTTTCCTGGCGTGCATTATCGAATAAATACGGCCTATCGCATGTACCGACATGCACGAGGCCAGTGCCCGATCGCAGAATCCATGTCAGACCGGATTATTTCACTTCCTTTACATCTGCGAATGACCTATGCAGATATACAAACCATCACAAATGTGATCAAGCAGTATGTAAACAATCTCTAGGGGAAGGAGCGGATATGAAGATGGATCATTCATACCGAATTTTGAGTCCGCGACTGCTGCTTCGCCCTTTAACCGAGCATGACCTAGATCAGGTCCGCTCATGGCGCAATCAAGAGCATATTCGAATCTGGTTTCAAGACGACCAACTCATCGAACCTGAACAACATTTTAATTGGTATGAGCGTTACCGCACGAATGATAGCGATATGATGTTTATCGCTGTCAGACTAGATAAAGAGAAACCGATTGGCACGGCTGCACTCTACCGTATCAATACGTTTAAACGTAAAGCCGAATTCGGTCGCGTCCTTATCGGGGATTCGGAATCGCAAGGCCAATCATATGGTGAAGAAATTGTTAAAGCCGTGACTCAATTTGGCTTAAATACACTCGGACTGCAATCGATTGAGCTATTTGTAAAAGTGACCAACACACGTGCCATTCGTATTTACATGAACTGTGGGTATGTACATGATTCCTCGTATCGCCATCCAGTGGCAAAAGGCTCCTCCGCACTCATTCGTATGGTGTGCTTTGCGTCGAAAAGGCGCAGGGAGGGGCGGGATTCATGACGGATGCTTCATTATTTATGCGCGACCAGCACATCATATACCCGCATCGTCTAATTGAAGCGCCTGAAGTAAGCATCATCATGCCCACTTATTGTCGCAATCAATCCGGCTTATTAAGCCGCGCCATCAACAGCGTGCGCGCCCAAACGTTTGCCAACTGGGAGCTGATCATCATAGATGACGGCTCTCGTGATGGCAGCTTGGATACGATTCGTGAATTCCAAAGAATAGATCATCGTATCATTCATATACGGCATGCCTACAACTCCGGTCTGCCCGCCGTCCGGGTAAATGAAGGGCTGATGCTGGCAAGAGCCCCATATATCGCTTATCAATTTGACGATGACGTCTGGAAGCCCATACTACTTGATGTTCTCTTAAAACATATCCGAAAAGTTGAATCTCCTGCACTCGTATACGGTAAGGCACAAGCCTTTCCACCTGACAGCCGAATCATAGGAGGCAACTTTGCCGCAGGTTCTAGTCGGCTTATGGATGCCAACTTCATAGCTAACAATAGCGTTCTCCACTCTAGGGAATGCTTCGAAAGGTATGGCTTGTACGATACCCATGTCGTCATGCGAAGGGTGTGCGATTGGATGCTTTGGCAGCGTTGGTCCCAACTTGTCCCATTTTATGATGTAGATGTCATCGTGAGCCAAGTCTCGATCGGGCAGGATAACGCAATTGGGGAAATCGCCCCGTATGATTTGCTAGCTTATCGTATCTTTAACGGCTTATATCGAGAGAAGGTACTGCTGCCACACAACTGGCTCCATGCCGAAGTGGATCATTTGTCACCGTGGGCAGATGCCCTTTCCTCCACCTGCAAAAATCGAATGGAGCAGGAACACATCCAGTTATGGAACAAACAAACGGCGGACACCCTTGCAGCACTTGCAAAGCTACGACACGCAGCCTCTATATATGGGAACAGCGGGCACGACAATAAGGGGTTAGGGGAGGCCGATTTTACCGACTTGCAGCCATTGCACAACAACACGCTTATCAAGCGTGAACTTTCTTTAACCCGTAAACGTTCCATTGTCGTCAGTAAAATGCATTATGATCCGTCGGTAGACATTACGTTCCAACATTTTAATCGCATTGCTAACCCACTCTTCCAATCCTTTTATGTGCCGCTTCATCAAATAGATACTTCGTATATGAGAGATTCGGATCTTGTTGTGCTCCATCGTGCATGTTACGACTTCTCCGTCTTGCAGCATTATGCCGCCCAACAAATAGGCAAGCCCGTCGTTTATATGATGGACGATGACTTTTTACACTTATATCAAGTCAGTCCTGAATTTCATTATTTGGCTCCAGGAGAAAACTATTATAATCAACTATTAATTCATTTGCAGGAAGCGGACATCTGTGTGGCCTATTCGGATATTACAGCTGACAGCATCCGACCCCATAACCCCCGTGTTCTGACACTGAGCACCAACATTCCGGGGAGTTACTTGCAACGTCCGTTTATTAGAAATAATGGCACACGGCCATTCCGAATTGGATATACGGGCGGAAATTCAAGAACCGACGAATTCACCCAACTGTGGGAAGCTTTTCAGCGCTTGTCACAAAAGTACGGGGATCAGATTGAATTTGTATTTTGGGGAATGAACCCGCATTCGTTCCCTGCCCTGTCATCACCTGTCAGCTACGTACCTTTTACGTATAGTTATTACGAATATTTAAATCGACTTATGAATATTGACATTGATCTGGGGATTGCGCCGCTCGATGATTCCACCCGTGCTAAATCGGGAAAATGTCCAATTAAATATTTAGAATATACAGCGGCAGGCACGATAGGCATCTATTCGGACGCCTTGCCTTACCGTTCGGTTACACATCAGGTTACGGGATGGAAAGTTGCAAATACCGTACAGGATTGGTACGAAGGAATGGACACCCTTATTCAGATGCCTGTTGAAGCGAGAGAGCGCCTATGGCAGTCTGCCCACGATGATGTATGCCGAACATTTTCTACAGAGAAGGAGAGAATTCGGGTAGCTGCTGTAGCCGAAGCTGCGATTCTGCATCACCGCTTTCGTGAGCAGCGTGCTGATGATGGAAAGCCTTACATCGCCCTGCTGTGGAACGAGCCTTTTGAACAGCAATATGCCTTGACCTCATTTGTGGCCGCGCTGCGTGCTTACGCCTTTGAAGCGATTGTACTGACCGGAAGTATGCTTGATAATTCGGAAGCGTTAGCGCTGTACTGCAAAGATCATCAGATTCACCATCTCGCTGTCGAGCAGTTGGAACGGCTAAACCTTATTTCAGAAACTGCCGCAGTAGAATCGTCTGTGCCAACGCTCACAAACCTTGCTGCCTGTATCCAAATGCATACCGATGCCGAATCGAACCACTTGTTATCCATGCTTCAGCAGTGGCAACAACAATCTACAAATCCCCATAGTAAACCATTAATTATAACGAACTGGGACAATATCAAGTATCATTCAAACGTTATAGAGCAATTAACGGAAGTGGAGCTGCGCCCTGTCGTGTCCGATACGATGTTAGCTTGGGCCATACTTCGTGCCTTTAATGAAAGTTAGTTCTCTTATGGAAAACACTGACGAAGGGCTGTATCTCGTCTGTCTACGCAGACAACGAATACAGCCCTTCGCAATTATGCTATAAACCTGTGGACTAATAAATATGAGGCACCTGCCAAATACATGGAATATCCTGAATCTGATCTCCTAGCCACTCCTTGGCAATATGTTGAAACATTTCCTGATCACCGCTGCAAAAAAATTGATGAACGGGCATGTCATCTTTCTCCGCAAGCTGATTTTTATCTTGTAAAATAGTGCTTACTTCACGTGCTGTCTCTTCAGCCGAGTTAATTAATTCAACACCAGGCCCCATCACTTCCTGAATCGGTTCGGTCAGAAACGGATAGTGCGTACAGCCGAGAACTAACGTATCAATTGGCGTGGCCCGGACAGAAGCAAGCGACTCGCGAACGACACTCCACGTTTCTTCCGATCGATACATACCTTTTTCGACTAGCGGCACAAATTGAGGACAAGCTTGTGAAATAACTTCTACATGTGGGGACAAACGTCTAAGCGCTTGCACATAAGCACCGCTTCTTACGGTTACATCTGTTCCGATGACACCGATATATCCCGATTTAGTAGCAGATATGGCTGCCCTCGCTCCTGGGTGAATAACACCTACCACAGGTACGGATACATGCTGTCGTATGTCTTCCAAGGCAACTGCTGCCGCCGTATTACAAGCAATTACGATCATTTTAGGTTGATACTGGATTAAATAATCTACAATTTGACGGGTAAACAATCTTACTTCTTCCGACGAACGAGGTCCATACGGAGAGCGAGCTGTATCGCCAAAATATATAATCTTCTCTCTAGGGAGCTGGCGCATGACCTCTTTAACAACTGTCAAGCCTCCGACTCCTGAATCAAGCATTGCTATAGCTTGTTGCACGAAAACACCGCTTCCTTCATCTCTTGTTTGACTGACCGGATCACACTCGTTATGACGTATTCCGTACTTAATACCATATGTATAGCGAGGATAAAACGTACCTCGATTCTAACTGATATATAGACAAGGTTCAAGTATAGGTAATGCTGCTGCGGGTAAGGCGTGCAAGTTCAATTCCGTAACCTGCCAGCAACTTTTTACCGATTCACGCGTTATTATTGAAAGACAAGTTGAAACGGTGCTTTTTATTTCACAACTAGAGAGAGAACCAATGAACGTATGAACGTAATTGGAAGTCATAAATGGAGCAAGTGAGATCAACCTTATAGGATGAGAGGAACTACAATGCGAAATCCAAATTATTCACAAAAGCCAACAGCTTCAAGACAGCTCCCGCCACGAAGGCTAAAGCATACACCGCCTGATCCTGCACCCGAGCGTGCTGTACCGGTACAAGGTACACCAAGCAGCTACACTTCTTCTAGTCCCGCATTCACCCCTGCGCGAAGAAGCGCTGCTGTTCGCCATAACGATAAACCTTTACGAACAAGCGCATCTGCTAGTTCCGTTACAGGACCTGTAAACAGAACGGCTGCACACGATGATGCTGCCAGACGTGCAGTAGGAGGACGCAGCTTTAATACGCCGGTCAACAATGATTATGGTAGACTCGTCACACCGGACTCTCCGTCACCGAGAGTCACAAGACAACGAAGTGACAACCGATCGTCAAGCAGACAAATGCCTGCCCCTGCTGCTCCAGACAACCAGAAACAGAAAAAAAAGAAGAGCAAAGGGGCACGCAAACGTGCGATATGGAAAATTATCCGCGTTTGGATGGCTATTTTTATGTTATGTATTACGTTCGGGGCAGGCTGGCTGCTGTTTACTCCATCAGGTGAACAGTTCCGGTTTATGATCGCTGATACACTGCTGACGACTCGGCATCGCCACTGGGCCAAGTTTATTATCGGGGAAAAAGAGACGAATCGAAGAATCCAGCAGTACAACAATCGATTTGAACAAATGGGAGACGAACAAGCAAATACAAATTTGATCAAAACTCCAGCACAACCTAAAAACGACAAGCCGCTTACGGAGCTAAAAGAAATTAGCGGACAAGGATATAGTGGTTACTTGCTTACGATACAAGACCCTAAATCAATTCGGGTAGCCGTCACAAATGAGATGGGCATGGGAGAAAAAGTATCCACGATGGTTAAACGGACCGGAGCCCGATTTGGTATTAACGGGGGCGGATTTGCTGATCCAAACTGGAAAGGGAATGGATTTCAGCCGATCGGTATCGTTTATGCAGATGGCAAGCTCTTCTACAACGGGATCGGTAAAAATAAGCGGACCCAAATCGTCGGCTTTGATAAAGAGGGCAAAATGGTAGCAGGCAATTATACAGTGAGCCAGATGGAAGAGCTCGGGGTAAAGGAAGCTGTCAGCTTTCAGCCTAGAATCATTGTGAACGGCAAAGGGTTAATCAAAAATGCCGCCGATGGCTGGGGTATTGCTCCTCGTACTGTGATTGGGCAAAAAGAGGACGGAACGGTACTGTTTCTCGTCATAGACGGAAGACAGACACATAGTATTGGCGCTAACTTGTATGACTGCCAACAGCTGATGCTGGAACACGGGGCTGTCATCGCCGCCAATCTTGATGGCGGCTCTTCGACCGTACTCGTCGGTGAGGGTGGCAAGCTTGTAAACTCACCTGCAAGTCAGTACGGCGAGCGGCTGCTGCCAACAGCCTTCCTTGTATTTGATCACCCTGACAAAGCCATCATTAAAAATATATGGGAAGGCCTTGATCCGACCAAAATTGATCCGAGCACGTGGAAGCGTCATTCCTGATGTATGTATCAGCACGGAATATTTGTAGCTTGTAAGATCACAATTTGGCTGTATACTGTTTTAACAAACAAGTCCCTATCTTTGTGGAGCTAGCTTTTCATGCTCCTAAAGGTAGGGACTTTCTTATACCGATCCAGATAGCTGTGCGCACTATTTGATAGGTTGAGCTTGTTGATTTACAGCTGCATTGTCGCTAACTACTACGATAGCTACTTTTTGATCCGCGGTCAGGCCCAAGTCACTTGCGTTTCCCGACAAGGCAACAGCGGCTGCTGCTTCAACTGTGATATCCTCTGCTTGCTCGTTTGCGACCGAAGAAACCAACACCTTTTCGTCGTGATTGCCAAAACGCTCCTGAAGTGCATGCTTCCAGTCCGATGTCTTCTCCTTGGCCGCTTCCACCCATTCACTTGTCTTGTCACTCACTTGTTTTGCCAACTGCTGCGACTTCTCACTGGCTTGCTTTGCACCTTCAGTAAGATCATGGCGCAGTTCTCGTCCCGGCTTTGGTGCCAGCAACAATGCCGATACCGTGCCGACGACACTGCCAACTAACAAGCCTACCCAAAATTTACGTTGTGATTGTGCCATTCTATTTCCTCCTTATAAATAGCCTTCGTCCTGTTCACTGCTTAACGAGATCATTTAATCCTTTCTTTTCTGCTCAGGAGTAACGTGTGATGATGAGCGTTGACGACGAGTCTGGATATCAGACCATAGTGTGTAGGCCAGGTCGGCCCACTGTAGCGTATCGTGAATCCGTCGCTCGTTAGCCTGCTGTGCTGCTTCAACAGCAGACTCTGTCCGTTCAGACCAGCGCGCCAGACGACTGTTCCAGCCCTCAAATATATGACGAGTCCGCCCAATCGTTTCGCTCCACTCCGTTAATTGCTCTGCCGCTGCTTCCGCCTTCTTCAACGCTTGATCTCCCCGGCGGGTCAGGTCGCTCAATTGCTGAACAAGTTGGGTAGACTGCGTATTTAACATACTTAAAGACTGACTCGCCTGTCTTACTAAAAAAAGCCCTCGCCATATGGCGACTACTGCCGTAATGCAAAGCACAAGCCAGGCCCCAGCCGCTACAGCAACACTCCACTCTACCATGATCTACCTCCTGAGTTCAGCATCGATCAGGACGAATGCCCATGTCGTAATGACAGTATAAGAAGAATGGGCTTGTCTTGACACACAGAAGCTTTATTTTTTTTCATATGCTTGACTTCGCCCTTTATATCCATGCCAATCTCGTCAGATTGAAATCTTAATAGTCGTTGCATGAGGACATAACAAAATACCCCTTCTGCGGCTGTGGAATTAAATTTCCATCTTCAACCGAAGAAAAGGTATACCGTAGTTGGAAGTGATTTAGTTAAGAACGTTGTTCTTTCATAAACCGAATGGCTTCTCTTGTTTGATCCAAATATTGAACGGTCTTGTCGTATTGATGCGAGGCAACACACATAAAGAGCACGTCAATAATATGAAGTTGGGCCAGTCGAGAAGAAGTCGCTGCGCTGCGGAAGGTTGCTTCCTTAGTAGCCGATATAAATAAATTAAGCTGCGCCGCTGATGCAATTAATGAATTACCGTAATGAGTCAGACTTACAGTACGGCTCCCCTTCTGATTGGCAAGCTGTAAAATATCATACACTTCTGACGTTTCTCCAGAGTAAGAAATGCCAAATACAACATCTTCTGATGTCATGTTAGCAATGTTCATCGCCACAACATGCACGTCCGTAAACGCTGTCGCTGGCTTGTTAATCCGTAGAAACTTTTGCTGCGCATCCATCGCTATAATGGAGGACGCCCCGACTCCAAAGAAATGAACGTTGCGCGCACGAATTAATACATCCACTACGGTTGCCATGTCCGCCAGATTGACAATCTCTGACGTTTCCCTTAGCGCCTGAATACTGTTTGTGGTCATCTTCTCCAACACAGCGTCCACGCTCTCATTTGGCTTAATATCCCGATAGCCTTCGTGCTCTGACTTATTTAAGTCACCTACGATGCGGAGCTTCAGCTCCTGAAAGCCTTTGAGTTTAAGAGATTTGCAAAGGCGAATGACAGCTGCACTGCTCGCATTGCACCTCTCTCCGAGCTCGGACGCGGTTAAAGAGACCGCCTCTTGCGGGTGTTCAAGAATATACTGCGCGATCTTTTTCTCCGAAGGAGGCAGCTTGGACAGCATATCAGACAGCATAACCAAGCCGCCCTTAGTCGGCGATACGTACATAGGGATTCCTCCTTTGGACTGTTGCACGCTACGGACTCCATTATATAAGCGTTTATATTTATAAATGATGTGCACTACCTCTAACTATAACGGCAATAACATGAACAGCAATAACACGGTTTACCCACGCTTTATGATAAGGGTAGTTCTAGCATAATCGCAACGGACATGTTCTAACAAGGGCACTACTTTCCAGCATACATACGTACTCTCAAGTCCTCACAAAGCTGGATATAAAGATAGAATCCTCCATCTGTTAATAAGCCATACACGTCGGAATTAATTTGATGTTATTTCCCGTCAGTCCATTAATGTAAATGAATTGCTTGCCGCACCAAGCCCCCAGTGCGCTCAAGGCGTTCTCTTGCTTCCTTGGCGCTTAATCCGGCCTCCAGCATAACGATTGCGGTTTTTACTTCTTGATCTGCTACAGCAAGCGTAGATGACGCGGTTTCATAATCTACGTTCGTAATACTCATAACAATGCCGCGGGCGCGTTCCTGCAACTTGTAGTTGCTTGCGTTCAGATCTACCATCAAGTTTTCATATACTTTTCCTAGTCTAATCATGACAGAGGTGGAGATCGTATTCAGTATCATTTTATGAGCAGTGGCAGCTTTCATCCTTGTAGAACCTGTTACGACTTCAGGCCCTACCAGCACTTCAATTTTAACGTCAGCAAAGCGGCTGATCGCTGAGCTGTCATTACACGTCAGCGATACGGTGGCAGCACCTCGATCTTGCGCGTATTGCATAGCTCCAACTACGTAGGGGGTTCGGCCGCTAGCTGCGATGCCAATGACCACATCCGCTGCGTTTAAGCCGCGCTCCTGTAGGTCAGCTGCCCCTTGGGCCTCGTTATCCTCTGCCCCTTCCACCGCGGCAAATACCGCCCCGCTGCCGCCTGCGATCACCGCCTGAATCAGTTCTGGCGGTGTACTGTATGTCGGGGGGCATTCTGCGGCATCTACAAAACCTAAGCGACCGCTTGTGCCAGCACCAACGTAAAACAAGCGGCCCCCCTTTTTAAGAGATGCGTACACAGAGTCTACTGCTTCTTCCACACGAGGTAGCACACGATAGACCGCCTCCATAACTGAACGATCTTCTTGATGAATCACGCTGACGATATCATGTGTACTCATTTGGTCGATAGTCATCGTACGTGGATTGCGCTGTTCCGTTAATAAAGCCGAAATGTTCGTATCCATATCCTCACAACCTATCCGCTGTATATTTCTGAACCTGTTACTTATTACTGCACAATCATCACACTGTCGATAATCCGTTGTTACACGCCCATTAAATTATTGTTCTGCTGACGCTGTTTTACATAAATTTGCTACTGTCCAACCTGTATGGCTTGCTGCATTCGCGTCCACTTTGTTGTACTTACACTCGCTGTACGGTCATTGCTGCCAATTGCTCACTTATCCACGAACATAGTTGAGCAGGAAGAGGAATGTTCAAGCAGCGCAAGCCAGCAAATACAGCTCCTGCTACTGGTGGGCAATCAGGGACATGAAATTGCGCAGGCATGCCCGCAGCGCTGCATATGTCCTTGATGGTAGGCAGCAGCAAGGCCGCTCGCTGGAACACACCACCCGTCAGTACAACTTGTATGGTATCGTTCGGCTTGTTCGGCACGTTCAGCTCACCCGACTCGCTTAACAAAGGTGAGGGGCCGCCATCTCCTTTTTTATACAACGCTGTAATCGCCTGCCCCATATCCTGGGCAGCCTCCTTAACGATCTCGAGCGCAGCTTTATCACCCACATCAGCCGCTTCCAGCACAAGTGGAGCCACCGCAGCTACTTGTTGGCGAGCACTCTCGGTATAGATCATCGGGATCAAGTCCGTTATGGTATGCAGCCCGTAACATTGTTGCAGCATAGGCATGAGCACCGTTGGTGCAGCTAGCCCATCCCAAGCTCGAAAGACAGCAGCTAACCCCGCCCTACCAATCGCATAACCACTGCCTGCATCACCGATAATGTATCCCCAGCCCCCCACTCTTTCTCTCCTTCCATTCGCATGTACACCATAAGTAATCGAGCCAGTGCCTGCAATTTGTACGATCCCCGGTCCTCCTAACGTGCCGGAATACAGAGCAGTCACCGCATCATTATCGACTACGATATTGGCTTCCCTCGGCAACAGGCCCTGTTGACAGAACTGCTGGAGATGAATTGTCACTTGCTCTCGGTTATTTCCTTGCTCGATACCTGCCAAGCCTGCAAACAACACCTCTACCCGTTCACCACATTGCTTTGCCACATCACAAAGACTAGATACAACGTCTGTCAAAACCTGAAATGCACGAACACAGTCGCCATTTATATTCGATGGCCCACATTGCACAGCAGACAACACAGTGCCATCTCGCCGCACGAGCACACCAAGTGTCTTGGTCCCACCTCCATCAATCGCTAAAATGGCCATGACACAATCCCCTCTCTTATTTGGCGCTTCAACTTTAACGTATCAACGGAACTAACAACTTCCCCAAGCGCTAGCTATATAATAAATAGGCGTTGGAATCCTTACTGAATGCGTCTAAATCGGATTCGTAACGTTCTGCATAAGTAACAGCCGTTCCCTGTTGAATCTGCTTCTTCAGCTCGCGATCACCCGCCAATTGATGAAAATGTTCCATTTCCTTGTAGCAAAACGATTGTGGATACATCGCCGCCACAGTTTCCAGAAGCTGCAATCCGACTACAAATGCACGCAGCACTTTGCGATCCGTCACATGGAGCTGAACACCTTCACATCGCTCTCCGTTATATTTTTGATAGGTAGGCACAAACGAGACTGGGCGGGCAATGACACCTGGCATCCGCCGTTCATTCAGCACTCTCGCCAAGTTGTAGCCGTCTATAAAAGGTGCACCCACCATCTCAAACGGTTTAGCCGTGCCACGTCCTTCAGACAGGTTTGTTCCCTCCATCAGACACGTGCCTGGATAAAGCAGGGCCATATCAAGCCCGCTTGCATTCGGGGAGGGCGGAACCCACAACAACCCTGTCTCGTCAAAATGCATATGTCGGTACCACCCCTGCATCGGGATTACGGTTAGTTCGCACCGTACACCAAATTGATGCACAAACAGTTGGGCCAATTCACCAATCGTCAAACCATGCCGGACCGGAATCGGATATAGGCCTACAAACGATCTGCACGCCTCCGCAACGAGATTCCCTTCCCTTATAGTCCCGTTAATCGGATTGGGACGATCCAGCACCACAAACGGAATGCCTAACTCCCCACAGGCTTCCATTACATATGCCATCGTGTAAATATAAGTATAATAACGAGAACCGATATCTTGCAGATCAAAAAAGATCACCTCAATATCACGCAGCATTTCTGGAGTTGGCTTGCGTGTTTCTCCATACAAACTATACACAGGCAAGCCCGTCACATTATCAATGGAGGAACTGACCGCTTCTCCTTCCTTGGCATCCCCCCTGATCCCGTGTTCAGGTCCGTATAGAGCTGTTAGGTGAAGGTGCTCATGTTTATGAAACAGATCAATCGTAGGGATCAGCCTATAGTTAACCCCAGTCAAATTCGTAACTAGTCCGATACGCTTTCCTCGATACAATTCAGCATACTGTTGTAAAAATACCTCCACGCCTAATTTTAGACCCATTTCTCCGTTTACCTCCTCTGAAAACATCAGCAGCAGGAACCTTACACTTTCCTTAGCCTTTGGAACCTGAAATGACAATCCCCCGTATAAAGTGCTTCTGCGCAAAAAAGAACAACAAGAGCGGCGGTGTCACCGCAATAATGGAAGCTGCCATAAGCAATTGCCAAGGGGTCGAGCCATAGGAGGCTGTAAAATTCGCCAGTCCAAGCGACAATGGATAATGCTCCGTACTATTCAAATAAATCAGCGGCCCCATTAAATCATTCCAACGGTACATAAACTCCAAAATGGCACCTGTAGCAAGTGCTGGTAATGACAATGGCAAAATAACACGGAAAAACATCGTAAAGTAGCTGCCGCCGTCAATCTTCACCGCTTCATCCAACTCATGCGATATGCCCATATAAAACTGGCGCAGCAGGAAGATGAGAAATGCGCTCGCGGTAAACGCAGGGACGACAAGCGGCAAATAAGAATCCACCCACCCTAACTTGTTAAACAATAAGTATTGTGGAATCATCACGACTTGTGGCGGCAGCATCATCGTGCTAAGCACAAGTCCGAACATCAGCTTGCTGCCGCGAGCTCGCAAGCGTGCAAAGGCAAAAGCAACAAAAGCAGACGTTAGCACCGTTGCAAATACAGTAATACCTGTATACCAAATCGTATTCCACATATAAGTCCCAAACGGCGAAACTCGGAACACTTCGACGTAATTGCTCCATTGCGGTGCACTAGGAACCCAGACCATCGGCAATTGAAACACTTGTCCCAGTGTCTTTAAAGAAGTGGAGGCCATCCAAAAAATCGGGAATAAAAATAATCCTATAAACAAAAACAACACGCCGTATATTACCGCTTTTTGCGTCAGGGACAGCTCCCCATGAACATATCGTTTCGGCTTCATTAGCTGCCCTCCTTATTTTCGGCTCGTATATTCGTAGTGGACATATCGTTTGGACAGCGTTAGCGACAGCATCGTCAATGCAAAAATAAGTAAAAATAAAATCCATGCCTGTGCAGATGCGTATCCCATGCGGAATTGCGAGAATGCCGTGTCAAATAAGTAGTAGACGTAAAAATAGGAATTCCACTCCGGTCCACCTTTCGTAATGACGTAAGCTTGTGTGAAAATTTGGAACGATGAAATAATAGCCATAATCGTATTAAATAAAATAACAGGCGAAATTAGAGGCATCGTAATGTTAAAAAATTTGCGAAAGCTGCCCGCGCCATCTATATCTGCCGCTTCGTACAAATCTTTGGGCAGCGATTGCAAACTAGCTAGAAAAATAACCATCGTGCCCCCTAAACTCGTTAGCTGCATCAGCACCATCGAAGGCACAACCAGCTTCGCATCGGTAAACCAACCTAGGCCAGCTAATCCGAACCATTCGTGTAATACATTGTTGACAAAACCAAAGTCCGGATTCAGCAGCCACGACCACAAAAACGCAATCGATACCCCTGATACGATTGAAGGCGCATAAAACAACGTCCTAAATATAAACAGCCCTTTAATTTTCTGATTCAGAAGCACGGCCAGCAGCAGCGATAAGACGATCGTAAACGGCACAGCCAGCACCACGTAATAAGTCGTTACACTTAGCGACTTAAAGAACAAAGTGTCCTGGAACAAGGAAATAAAGTTATCCAAGCCTGTAAATCTTGGCGAGCTAACTACATCATAATTTGTAAAGCTGAGCCATAAGGAAGCGACCATCGGTCCTCCCGTAAATAAAATAAAACCGATAATCCACGGTGAAGCGAATATCCAGAAGGCTCGTTCTTCCTTTTTACGCTCAGGGTGAACTTTCATCTTTGTCTTGCGGCCAGTCATCATCGAGCTATTTTCAGACGCCGCTTGTTGTTGGGTATGCAATAGAATTCACCTCATCTTAGATAAGACAGCGGACTCATCCGTAGCCTGCCAATTAGCCCGATTCGTCTTACAATATGTGCAAAGATCAAAGAAGCGGCGGGCAGCCCTCACTCCAAATTTAATGAACGCAAGTTTTTGTCTATATCTTTAAGACCATCTTCAACACTTTTTGTGCCGTTGTACACCGCACTCATCGTCTGATTGGTTGTCTTCAAAATGCTGTCAAACTTGGCGATCAGATGGTTATCGGACTCACGCCCATACTTCACGACACCTTCGTTTAATTGCTTTACTTGTTCTGGCTTCATGTCCATCGCTTTAGCCGTATCTGCATACCAATTGGTCAACAGTTCGTCAAAAACAGGTGTTGCACCTGTATTCTCGGCATATGCCTTGGCAGCGCCTTTCGGGTCCATCAAGTATTTTACAAACGTCCAAGCTTCCTCTGGATGTTTCGTATGCTTATATATGTTCCACGGATCTACATACAGCGGGATCTGGCGACCTTCTATATTAGGCAGTGCTGCCGCACCCCAGCGGAATTCTGCTTTTTTAAAGTTCTGGAAACCCCAACCGCCGCTAATCATCATGGCAACTTTTCCGGTCATAAACGGATTGCCCAGTTGGGTCATCGCCTCTGTCTGAGACGGGTTAGGCGAAATTTTATGCTTTAAAACAAGCTCGGCATTTTTTTGGATCGCTTCCGCATTTTTCGGATTGTTCAGAAGCTGTGGCTCCCCCATTTTACCCGTCTTGTAAGCGTCTTCACTAAAGAAGTCTCCACCAAACAACCATGCTCGTTTGTTCGCCGTTTCATCATAAAGCAAACCGTACTGCTGCTTGCCCTTATCCGTCAGCTTCAGCCCGTACTCGACCATCCGATCCCAGTTCCAAGAAGTGTCCTCCCAATCTGTTGTCGGATAGGCTACACCTGCCTGATCTAACAAATCTTTGTTGTAGAACAAAAACGTTCCATAGTTTAACATCGGCATCCCATATGTTTTTCCATCCACCTTATAAATATCTAACAAGCGTGGGTTAATCCCTTTGACCACATCAGGCTCTTTCTCCATGTAAGGTGTCATATCCAGCAATACGCCCAGTTGATTAAATGTGGCAAACCCTGCCTCGCTCCAGTTGGCAGACCACACATCCGCCATGTTTTT
Organism: Paenibacillus taiwanensis DSM 18679; assembly: GCF_000425125.1. Lineage (GTDB taxonomy): Bacteria > Bacillota > Bacilli > Paenibacillales > Paenibacillaceae > Paenibacillus_B > Paenibacillus_B taiwanensis. Next base: position 844,235 of record NZ_KE384307.1, on the reverse strand, counting down.
GCCGGAGATCATCGTCTGGATCTTCTGATCGATTTGTGCATATGGAAATGTCATCAATTTGACTTTAATGTTTGGATGCGTCGCTTCAAAGTCTTTCACGGTTTGTTCATACCAAGGTTGTTTAGCCGGATTAGAGGTGACAAGCCAAGATATTTCCACCTTGCCGCTATCCTTACCTGTACTTGTTTCCGAACTTGAACCGCACCCTGCCAATATGACGGAGCAGGCTAATATTAACGTGACGGTCAGAAGCAACATTTTTCGTAATTGTGTCATGTGAATACCCCCATAAAAATGATATTTAATTTCACTAATTTACTTAATATATGGATACAAAATTTCAGTTTATACTTATAACGCAGCGTTACAGCAGCGAAACTTAACGTCTCTCTGTGTATTTCACTTAGGCCGCGAACTGCCTAATTACAACAGCTCCTTTTTCATTAAATCGTAGCCTTTCCACTTCCGAAATCCTAACTTCGCATAGAAATCTACCAACTCCGTCCAATCAATAATGAGATGCTTCATTCCGCGAGCCTCAAGCTCCTTCATGCCGGCTTGAACTAACCCAAGTCCATACCCTCTCCCCCGATAACGGTCATCTACTCCCAAAGGCCCAATGCCGCCAAGTGGCTCTGCAAAAAGGGGCGCCCAATACGTATTCTGGGCAATTAGGGGGGCATGCTCATCGTTGACCCGACAGAAGCCGATCATCTCCTGATCTGCAAATAACGCCATAAATTCTCTGCCCGTTCCGCCACGCTCCCAGTAATGTAACGCCTCATAATACCACCTGCCTGGGAAGCATCTACGAAAAAAACGAAGCATTTCAGCTTGGTCTTCCTGTTCCAGCAGCCTGACGTAAGCGCCTTCAAAACGAGGTGAGTCCATCGTGTTATCCGCTTCTCGCGTGGCAAGTAAATCAAACACTTCATACAACTGCTCATAGCCTTTATGTTCACACCACTCCCGACTGGATGACAGCGCTTTCGGAACTCCCGGAAAATAATGCCACGGGTCGCGTCCCATATAGACTAACCGTACCCCCGACTTTCGTAATGCTTCTTCCGCCAAGGACAACAACCGGCTGCCGATTCCTTGCCCTCTCGCCTCTGATCGCACGACAATAGCTTGAATCCATCCCGCGCCTTCGCCTAGCTGCATCTCCCGCTCTAATTCCTGCCACTTTTTCGCAATGACAAAGCCGATTAACGTACCGTCATCATCGTGCGCAAGCCAAGATGCAGGATTATACACGTTCTTATCTTGAAAGCTGTTCTGCCGCAGCAGCGCCTCACGCAGCGGAAACCGATCCCCAAGCTCCTGATTCCATAGTTCACCTATCTGAGAGATCCATGTGGCTTCCAATGGAATAACGTTCACGATCATCTCCCCCTAATCAAATGAAGTCTACTCTCGTTTTTTAAATTTGAATCATGTATATGCAGCATAAATGAAATTTAATTACGGTTTTATTATATTTAATATAAAATTTTATTTCAATACCTTTTCCGCAAAATGCAAAAAAAGACCGGATCTCCCGGTCTTTTAATGCTCACGCTATGGAATTGCTACTCTTCTGCATGCTTCTGAATACGGTACGTACAACGCTTACCTTGCTTAGCCAAACACTCGATCCGTTCCACATCAGTTTGCAGCAGCTCACGGAACAAAGCTAACTCACAGGCGCAAGGCTCTTCATATCGATCCGCTACTTGCGCAATCGGACAATTGTATTCATGCAGCAGCCAGCTGCCGTCTTCTAATTGTTCAGTCTCCACCATGTATCCATTCGAGTCCTGAATAGAACCGAGCTCCAATACACGCTCGTCCAAGCTCTTAGCTTCCATTCTCGGCTCGTATTTGCGAAGCAACGTACGCTGTCTGCCTGTAAATAGCTTGCCGACTCCACCATCTGCTCCAGTTCCCCAAGACTCCATCTCATTCAACAGATCAAGAACGAGCTGGTGATACTGCTTCGGGAAACGCTCATCCCCTTCTGCTGACAGTCGGTACAGCTGCAACGGCCTGCCCATCGGCTGACGAACCTGTTTTGTTTCTAGCACTTGGTCATCAACCAATTGATATAAATGCCGTCGAACCCCCATCTCAGTTAAGCCAAGGCGTTCTGCAAGCTGTGCAGCTGACATGGGTCCGTTAGTCTTCAGCAAAGTGAGCAGCAATCCGCGTGTTGACGGTTTACGTTCTGCTCGTTTCAATTGCATTCACCTTTTTATATACAAAATAGTACCGTCATTGTAACGTATCTTCAACCGCTTGTAAATCGCGGCACTGCTACCGCCAACCCTGTGTTACACAAGCTCGCGCTCCAAATATGCCCTTACCAAGGCTGCAAATTGCGGCATTAGTCCCGTAAGTTGCTGAACAGTTGGGTGCAGCCCTGTACGTTCCCAATCCGTATACGATTGAACTAGCGGCTTCCGTAATTGGACAAGCTCGCGCATACCCATATGTACCTCTTCATTCAGCACACCCTCTTGCGCGATAATGTCGATAATATCCTCGTAGCTGCTCGCATCGCGCATAATAAAGCCATCGATAAGCAGACTTCCTACATCCGTCACGATTTCAATGGCGAGATGAAGTGCACGCTCTTGAGCGAGATGATTTACAACAGAGCCGTCCCAGTGCTGTTTCAAATATTGAGCAGCGTCCATCAGGACACCAATTTGATTCAATCGATTCTCAATCTGTTCTCGGTCGACATAATACATTGACTGAACCTCCTTCACAAGATGTATGCTTCTATTATGAAGCATACTTGGACCGTTTCCTATAGGGCAACTAAAAAAGGGCCTTCCGTATGAAAGCCCTCTTCCTGCTATCAGATGAACTTATTTCACTACTAAGTAAGATACCATTGTATCATGACCCGCCCCGCACATAATTGAACAATGAATCTTATATTTGCCTGGCTTGTCAAATGTAACGTCTTTCTCCATTGCGCCATCTTTTAAGTCAATCTTAAGCTCATCAATTGCCGCGCCATGTACCCCGGACTTGTTCACAAGCTTCAGGCGGACTTTCTCACCGACCTTAACTTCGTACTCTGGCTTATCGAACTTAAAGTCGCTGGTGGCTTGCAGTTTAACAAGAGTCATGCCTTCCGGTGCCGCTTCCTCAACAGGCGGCTTCGGCATATTAAACAGCATCAATCCAGCGGCCAACAGGCACGCAATGCTGAATAACACAAACATTGCCCATTTCTGCATAACTGTCATACGCCCCTTTGTCAATTACATTTATCACCTATAATATTACAAAATGTTTCCTAATTCCTACAACCTAAACTTATAAAAAACAGCTCCAAAATTTTCTTTTGTGACAGATTAATGAACGTGCTACAGCAGTGCGTCGTCTATTGGTGTAATTTGTTCTTCCCCGCAATAATCCAACATCAGATCAAGAAGGGATAATCGATGTGCAGTATTATTTTTTTACATGTTTGGTTAATCATCGTAGCTGTAAAATCCGAGAGGGCAGAGGGGGAACTCGCGCATAGTAAAACTGACTGCTGTTATTCAATTTTAGACAAACGGGACAACTTAAATACTCGAAACTGTTGTCTATGTAAACAAGCACTTCTCAGATGTCGATGTCATTTCAACCAAATTACGTTTACAATCCTATGTAAAGCAGGGCTCCTCCCTTATTTACTTCCATTCAAAAAGAAATGACAAGACGGCAGTACCTATGCTTGTCATTCCGCATCTATATGAAGTCCCGGTTATGGCAAGGTTTATCCCCTTGAAGTTTAACGCCGTTCAATGTGAGCCAGGTGGCAAACGTCAAACTTGTCCATGCAAACTGGACTTAAAGCCGGAAACGAATATACGTAATCACCTTTTTTCAATTGACAAGTTGGCCATTTGTCCGCTTTCAGCGCTCGGCTTACTTGTCGCTTTTGTCCGTTGAATCCTGCTTAAGCGTAGCGATGACTCGCTTGACCGCATCTGGGAGCGGAAGTCCGATGCGTCCATAGTTTTCTGTAATGCTAATCAATTCGTTCGCCATGTAAAAGGAGATCGCACCATTCATCACCCAAGTTGTAGCAAATACTACATCCATGTGATGTGCTAATGTGATAATAAGCAGCATTAGCCCCTTCTTCGCTAGTCCCCAGTAACCAATGAGGCTGTTTAGCCCTCTACCTGACTTTAATGAAGCGACAATGCCGGAAATGTAGTCGATCGATATCGTGATCAAAAATAAAGTCAACAATTGGCTCCACTCCCCGAACATAAAGGTGATGACAACACCGAAGGCTCCACATACACTATTTAATATCGTCTGTTTCATATCTCGGTCCTCCTTTTTAGCGAGATATGGTATCGTATGCGATCTTGTCCAATATGGCACGGCACCTGCAACACGAACGACACAAAAAGCCTCTATTTTCTTCTTCGTCAGCGGGTTTCGCCAGCGAATCTGAAATAGAGGCTTTAAGCGTGCACTAAGTGATAAATGTGGATACAGCTAGTCACACATCTATAGAGTATAAAGTCTGTTATAGACGTCTCTTATTTAAAAAAGTTAGGCAAGTAAGCTTTATTGGCTTCCAACATCTCGTCTAACAATTTCTCTGCAACTGCTACGGATGGCACCAATGGATGATGCACCATAGCTTGCAGTGCAATGCCACGATCACCGGTTACAGCCGCTTCAATCGTAAGCTGTTCATATACTTTGACCGCATGCAGCAAACCTTTAATATGATCTGGAACCCGCTTCGGCGGGAGCGCTGTCGGCCCTTGCGCAGTAACGACGCAGTTCACTTCGATACTAGCATCTTGCGGAAGGAAATCGTAAATGTTGCCGTTTGCAACGTTAAGTGTCTGTATGTCGCGACGATCGCTGTAAATCGACGTCATCAAGTTAACGGCTGCTTCCGAGTAGTAAGCGCCACCACGCTGTTCCAACTGCTTCGGCTTTTCCTTTAGATTTTCATCCTTATATAGCTCAAACAACTCAGTCTCAACGCGGCTAACGACATCGGCACGTGTGCCGTTTTTGTCCATCGCTTCCTTCATTTCGTCAAACATCATATCTGTCATATAGAAATATTTTAAATAGTACGTTGGAATCGCACCTAACGACTGCAAAAATCTTTGATCCCAGCCTGTTGTAGGTACATTTTTAGCGGTATACGTAACGCCGCCTTCCAGCAATTCAGGCAGCTTCTCCTCGCCCTTTACGACTGCCGAAGTGACCCAGTGCAAATGATTGATGCCAACAAATTCAGGCAGCACCTCTTGCTCACTCACACCGTATTGCTCCGCCAGAAATTTCTGCACGTTAACTGGAGAGTTACAAAGGCCGATTGACTTCACTTTGCTGTGCTTCGTTACAGCTTCAGTGACGATACCCGCCGGATTCGTAAAGTTAAGCATCCAGGCGTTAGGAGCCAACTCCTCGATATCCCGACAAATATCAAGTATGACAGGAATGGTGCGCAGCGCTTTCATCATGCCGCCCGGGCCAGTCGTCTCTTGACCGATCACGCCGTGGGTAATCGGAATGTGCTCATCACGCTTGCGTGCTTCAAGCAGTCCGACACGAATTTGTGTCGATACAAAGTCCGCATCTTTAATTGCCGCTCTGCGATCCAGCGTCAGATGAACTTCAATTGGCAGTCCTGACTGCTGAACCATACGTTTGGCCAAGTTGCCCACGATATCCAGCTTGTGCTTTCCTTGCTCAATATCGACTAGCCACAATTCACGCACAGGCATCTTGTCATAGTTGCGAATGAAACCTTCAACGATTTCTGGCGTGTAAGAGGAACCGCCGCCGATCACTGCAATTTTAAGTCCGGATTGTTGCGTCATGCTTATCGCCTCCACGTAATGTACGTTATTAGAATGTAAAAGCCTTTAGCTTTGCTTCTGTCTCCGGGGTAATGGTCATACCGTCCATTTCCATCGCACTCATTAAGGAACCGACTACCGGGTCCGTCGTTAATCGTACACAGCGAGCGTGTGGTGCTTGCTCCGCAACGACGCGCTCAATGGCATCCGACAAGTGTGAACTGGCTCCCTTGTTTAACACACTGCCGATGTAGACGATATCAAACGTATCTTCTGTCATGTTTAAACGTCGGATAAACGTACAAACCGCATTGCCGAGTTCTGCGCCCTCACGATCCAAAATTTCGATCGCCAGTGGGTCTCCTTGCTGAGCCGCTATAAACATCGTCTTCACCAGATCAAGCGGAATGGAGCGTCTGCCATAGAGGACAGCCTCATATAATTCATCAACGGTGCTGTATCCCATATGCTCCAGCACAAGTTCTGTAAGTATCGTGGCAGGTCCTCTGCCATCCCAAGCTCTAATGACAGCACGAAACGCCAGCATAGCAAGGCTCGAGCCCGCTCCGTAGCTGTCTCCATACATAAAACCGAAGCCACCATACTGCAATTCTTCACCGTTCCGATTACGCGCTGCGGCATTAAAGCCTGTGCCGCATATAATTGCCGCTCCGTAGGACTTGTTCGTACCAGCACGCATGCCAATCATCGTGTCACACGTAATCTGATAATTCGCAAATTCCAAATCTGCGATCATCGGCCGCAATATTTCATAATCTGGCTCTCGGTCTGCTCCTGCCAGACCAAAATAGGCATAAGACACTTGTTCCTTGGTTATACCAGCTTCCTGAAGAGCTGCGTCACATGCTGCTCGAATATTGTTAGCCGCCACATTACGGTTTACTTGATGATTGCCGTTACCCGCAAGGCCTTTGCCGAGCACGTTGCCGTACCTATCTGCGAGGACGGCGTGGGTCTTGCTTCCTCCGGCGTCTACACCTAAGTAGATGCTCATCCATACCTCTCCTATAACTCAAAGTTGGGCGTTCCCGTTGCATGGCATGAATATCGGTTAACGCTTACACCTTTAAAGATACACTCATTTCCACCTTATCACTACTACTAAACGAGTAAGGACTAATACAATATTACTGACTTTCGTTCAATTAAATAGTTATTTGACTCCGAACATCACTTGGCGACGTACCGATATGATGTTTGAACAGCCTATTAAAGTTTGATAAATTACGAAATCCACACTGTTCTGCGATATCGATAATCTTCTCATCTGATGACTCTAATAGATGGACGGCACGTGTTAGTCGCAATTGAATCAAATAATTTAGTGGTGATGTCCCGACCACCTGTTGAAACAGCGCACTAAATCGCGACGGGCTGAGATGTGCCTGCTCAGCCAATTGTTGCAGCGTCCAATTGTAGGTGAGATTCATTTCCATCATATGAATCACTTCTTTCAGCACATGCATGCCACGGTGTTTCATAGGTGAATATTTATGATCCTTGAGCTGTAAGCGCCGGTTTACAAGTGCTAGAAACCGGGTGAGGTCGCTTCTGATCATAGTGACATAAGAGATGTCCTCTCTTCGCCCCTCTTCCATCATCCTAATAAATAACATCTGCAAATCTTCAGCAGCTGGATGATCTCTACCTATGAGATTGGCAAAAGACGTACCCATTTCGCGAAAAGGACGCATCAACTCCGGATCATACCGAAGATCAACCGCTAGTATAGAAGGATCAAACATAATAATATCCATAATGAGATTGTCCATCTCAAAGGCACGGTGCAAATCATCGGAATTAATCAAGATCAGGTCCCCTGCCTGAAATTGAATTTTCAGGCCATTGATAACATAAAATCCGGTCCCCTCGCGAATATAATTAAGTTCTAATGCATGATGCCAATGCAAGCGCTGAAATCCTGGACTTACCCCTTCTGTAGACGTCGTAAGCAGTGGGAAAGAACTGCTAGGAAACTGAATATCGTCACGTAGTATCGCTTGTGGTTTATCCATCGTAAGGCTCCTTCTCATAAATTAAATATTTAAACATGCCCCGGACCAAAACGAATGCTCTACTTCCTTTATACTTCTTGATGACCAACATGACAATGTACAAATACATGCAAGAAGTCACACAGGAAAGAACGATCAAGTAGAGGGAAGATCAATTCCTCTCCATGAGCGCCAATAATATCCTGTCCAATTAACCGCCGAACACAGTATCATTAGATAGAGACGATTGCATTACATGCTGCTGATCCTAATAAGGGGTTAATAGAGATGAATGAAAAGCACAAATATCAAATTATTATGCACGGCATTACAAATAAAAACGTAGCCAAAACCTGTAAGGAGTTTGGTATTTCCCGCACCATTTATTATCAATGGTATAACGCTTATAAAGCTCACGGGATGGAGGGACTTGTTGAGAAGACAAGGCGAAGCCCGATTATGCCCAATCAGGTGGATAAGCGTACGGAGAAGCGTATTTTGCAGCATGCTGCGAAGTTCCCTGAGGATGGACCTAAACGGATAAGTTATGAATTGCAGGATGAGGGAATTAATGTTGGAGAATCAGGTATATACAATGTGCTGCGACGCAACAGGTTAAGCAAGAGGAAAGATCGAGAAGCTTATGCCGAAGAAGTTAGACAAAAAAAACGAAGTAAGGGAGCATCAGCTCCTAAGCGTCGTCAGTATAAGCCGCAGACATTGGACTTTAAGATGACACAATCATCCCATGCACATCCAGGATATATGTGTCTTCAAAGTATCACGTACATGGGCGAATTCCCTAAGATAGGAAGAGTATACCAATATGTGATCTATGATGTCTACTCTCGATTGGCACTAGTCAAGCTGTACAATCGTAAGGACACCATTCATATTATCGATTTTATGCAATTTAAAGTAATTCCGTTGATCAAAACCTTTCATTTTAGAATTGAACACTTAGTGACGAATAAAAGTCTGGAATTTACAACGAACTGGGAGATGGGTACCCATAAGTACACGGAGCTACTCCATAAGTATAACATTCAGCAAATCGCAGTAACAGCTGGCAATAAGGAAGTGTTCCTGCCATTAGATCAATTTCTGACCGTTCTGACACAAGAATTCTATGCGCATACGTGGACTGATCATAAAATTGATTCCTTCGAAGTACTGGAGAAGCGGTTAGCGGAGTATATGAATAAGTACAACTTCAGCAGACCGATTACAGATGGGCCCAATCAGGGGAAAATACCATCGGATGTAGTTCTGGAGTATAACAATCAGCAAGATCTGTTTCCTCTATGGCTGTTTACAAGGAGATAACAAGTAATGGCAAGTGCAACCTACAACCAAGAAATTGCAATTATCGGAGCAGGCATATCTGGTATGACTATTGCCCATGAATTAGCCAAAAAAGGCTATGCCCGTATAACCATCTTAGAACAAGAAGATCGTGTAGGCGGTAAATGTCACTCTATTGAGTATAAATCAAAAACATATGAAATGGGAACACTTATCGGCCTACCTTCTTACAAACATACCCAAGAGCTGATGGCGGAGTATGGACTGACCGACAAAGGGCCGCTGTTGGAACGAGGCTTTTTTAACCAGCATGGCTGTAAAACGTCACAAATTCCGTTGCACCAAATCGAAGCTTTTACAGAACAATTCAAGCGGCTGCCAGATGTGCTTCGTCAATACGAATGCTTAAAAGAGCCTGGGTTTCTGCGGCTGCCAGAGGAATTATGCCAGCCGTTTGCTGACTGGTGTGCAGCACACGATCTGACTGTCATACAACAAGTTTATATGCACTACTTTAGTACATTTGGTTTTGGCAGCGTTGATGAAGTGCCTGCTGCTTATGTGCTCAAATTTTTAAGCTTTGAAAATTTATTATCGTTTATTGAAATTACACATATGATCACATGGCCGCAAGGTGCAAATGCACTCATTAAACGAATGGCAGACCGAATTGACGACTTGCGTCTCACCTGTTCGGTACAGTACATGGAATTAGGCTCTGATGGACGGGTTCGCGTGGACACGAATCAAGGAACGTTTTACTTTGATCACGTTATTTATACCTCATCTTTGTATCATGCTCGTCATTTGCTGTCTTTGTCGCCCGCAGAGCAGCAGCTGATGGAGAAGGTTACATATGAACGCTTTCGCGTATATGCCTATAGAGTTGAGGGCATTCCAGAGCTATCTGGTTATATACCAGACAATATGTCGTCTGATCGCAAAGGGCATATGATGGCTTGGTACTACCGCTGGACAGATGAAGAAAATACGGATCTCATTACGGTATATGTGATGGAAAATGAAGAAATGACCGATCAGCAAATGCGTGAAACCGTTGAGGAAGAACTGCGCAAGCTAGGCGGAACTCAAATACGCCTCTATATGATCAAACAATGGGAGCATTTTCCACATGTCGATTCAGCCGCTTTACGTGCAGGCTTTTATGATCAACTGGATCAGTTGCAAGGCAAGCAGCATATATACTTTGCAGGGGAAATTATGAATTTTCCTACACTAGAAAATTGTATCATCTACGCAAAATATCTCGTTAATCGTTTTTTCTAACTTTATAGGTAAACGTGGTGCATTAACCTGAGTCTTTATTGGACTCGGGTTTTTTAATTTTAATGACAAATTAAACAACATAAATGATGCAAAATGCGCTTTATAGCAAGGTTACCCACCTATATTGCATCTTTTTTTACTTTCAAGTTAAGTTTACACTATTTCCGCCTTCGTTTCTCCGCAGGTCATACGCTCACTAGCTGCAGCAGCTTACTTCAGACACTAGGTTATCGATAACGTCAATAATGTTTAACAAATGCCTCGTGCCCTAAGCTGTCTCCTTCTGATCAGAACACAAACAACAGTGTAAACCAATCTTCAAATAAATCTCTTAAAACGTTGATGTATCAAGCTCATTCCGGATTTGCCGCAACTAAAACGCTTGTATATATTCAAGGTATAGAACGATACATACTAACATTCTAGGGGAGGGTTACATATGTTTTTATTTGAATCCATACCGTGGTATTCCGCACTAATGTGGCTTGTCGTGTTGGGTGGCTTAATTTTTGTAAATGAGTTAGCTCGCTTAAACAAGTGGATTGCCTTAACCTTGTTCTTGTTCCTGCCAATAGTGCTTACTGTCGCTGTTTGGCCAACAACTGCTGGTGAAGGTTCCAGTACAGGGACATGGTTCCATTGGGTGAAAGTGTACTCCGCGTTAGCGGGATGTCTTGGCTTTATGGCACTTCGTTATGTAAAAGGCTGGAGCGACAATAAATACTTGTTAATGTTCCCGCCTGTTATTCTGGCGATCAACATTATGGAAGCTGTCATTCGTGACTTCCAAGTATCGGGCTTAAACGGCATGATCGATGGTGTTATGATGATTGGCGGTCCTTGGAACATTATGAATGGTATTGCAGGGATTTTGAATATCATTACGATCTCGGGCTGGATGGGCATTGTGATTAGTAAAGACAAACATAAAGATATGCTGTGGCCTGATCAACTCTGGTTCTGGATTATTGCGTATGATTTGTGGAACTTTGCCTATGTGTATAACTGTGTGTCGGACCACTCCTTCTATGCAGGTGCTGCCTTGCTAATTTCCTGTACGATTCCTGCTTTCTTTATGAAAAAAGGTGCGTGGTTACAGCATCGGGCGCATACGTTGGCCATTTGGATGATGTTTACGATGTCGTTCCCTATGTTTGTCGGAGATTCGATGTTCGCCGTGCAATCTTCGCACAGTGAAACGGCTCTATGGGTCGTAAGCTCGATCTCCCTGATCGCTAACATTGCCGTTTTTGTTTACCACATTTACAAAATTACGAAACATAAACGGAACCCGCTGAAAGTAGAAGTATACACCGATTTAGCCGCTTACAAAGCGATTGCAGAGGGTCATCAATAACCCTTTGAGAGAACAATTGAAATGCCGGATCATCAGGTTGGATATATCCAGCTGCTTGATCCGGCATTTTCATTTTTACTGCGATTAAGACGATATCGCAACCCAATGCCCCTGTGAAACTTCCACAAGTTCAGAGTTGTCTACGTTATACTTGTCTTCCCCCGCCAATTCTTCCGTCACCTTGAGCTTTTTTTGGGCTTCAATTTTAGGATCTGGAATCGGAATTGCCGCAAGCAGCGACTTGGTGTAATCGTGCTGTGGATTGCTGTACAATTCCTCACATTCCGCAAGCTCCACAATTTTGCCACGATACATAACCGCAACGCGATCACTAATATGCTTCACCATCGATAAGTCGTGTGCAATAAACATATAAGTTAGCCCCAGACGGTGCTGCAGCTCTTCCAACAGTTTCACGATCTGTGACTGTATAGATACGTCAAGCGCTGATAGCGGCTCGTCACACACGATAAATTCCGGCTCCACCGCCAGTGCGCGTGCTATCCCGATCCGCTGCCGCTGTCCTCCTGAAAATTCGTGCGGATAACGCATGGCCATAGCTGAATCTAATCCGACCATGTCAAGCAGTTCCTCCACACGCTTCTGACGCTGCTGAGGAGTTGCGACCAGCTTATGGACATCAAGCGCTTCACCGATTATATCGAGCACTCTGAAGCGAGGATTAAGCGATGCATACGGATCTTGGAAAATCATCTGCATATTCCGACGCATCACCTTCATCTCTGATAACGTCAAGCGGTTAATCGAGATTCCTTTGTAAAGCACGTCTCCTCCTGTTGGCTCATGCAGACGCAAAATAGTGCGGCCTGTCGTTGACTTCCCACTCCCGGATTCCCCAACAATACCTAATGTCTCGCCAGCATGAATATGGAAACTAATATTGTTGACCGCTTTCAGCACGTTTCCTTTTCCCATATCAAAGTGCCGCTTCAGTGATCTGACTTCCAGCAACGGTCGATCGTCAGCAGCTGCCGGGGAAATAAGCGGCGCAGGCTTCGGTTTCTTCTGCTCATGTAGACGTGGCAGCGCATTTAACAGCTTTAACGTATATGGATGCTGTGGATTCGAAAAAATGTCCTCCGTTGTCCCTGTTTCTACGATTACACCGTCTTTCATAACCGCTACACGATCACACATACCTGCCACAACACCCAGATCGTGCGTAATTAAAATAATAGAAGTACCGATTTGCTGCTGAATCAGCTTCATTTGATTCAAAATCTGTGCTTGGATCGTCACATCTAGCGCTGTAGTCGGCTCATCAGCAATAAGCAGTGCTGGGCGGCAGGCAAGTGCGATCGCTATCATTACCCGCTGTCTCATCCCGCCTGAGAACTCATGCGGATATTGATCATATCGCGCCTCACTGTTCGGAATGCCTACCAATTTCAACATCTCTACTGCTTGTTGACGCGCTTCTTTTTTAGATAACTTCTGATGCTTGATCAAACTTTCTGCAATCTGGCGGCCGATCTTCATCGTCGGGTTTAAGGAAGTCATTGGATCCTGAAAGATCATTCCGATGTCCCGACCCCGAATTGCTTCCATTTGTTTATCTGTCAAATAGGCTAGGTTCTGTCCAAGAAATGTAATTTCACCCGACTTCACATAAGAAGGCGGCGATGGCAGCAACCTCATAATTGTACGCGCAGTTACACTTTTACCACTTCCAGATTCGCCTACGATACCTAACGTCTCTCCTCTTTTTAATTGAAAGCTAACCCCTTTTACGGCTTGGACTTCCCGATCACGAGTCTGAAAAGAGACGCTCAAATTGTTAACCTCTAATATCGTCTCCACCGTTTCTGTCTTTTCCACTGAAGATCACCCACCTGCATATATTAATAAACCATCGTATGAATAAGCATTGACTTTTTACGAACTCTAAAATAAAATCTACTATATCGATCGGGATTATGCAAATTAAAAAATAGAGAGAGGGGGAACGATCATGGAAGTATCCGCATCAACGCCCCGGTGGGGCTTACTCCAAAAGCTTGCCGCTGCATACGGCAAAATGATGCTGAATCCGACATACAGAGTGCTTGTCCTACTGCTAGGAGCACCTGTTCACATATTCGTATATTTATATTACTGGCGTGAACGCAAAAACGATCCCTATGCTCTTGCTTTAGATCAAACTAAGCAAGCGTTGCTTGCCTCAGGGTATTACGACAGACTTATAGAAGATATTCGGGACCAGCAAATACGGAAGCATCGGTTTTTTCAGGAGCAAATGGAGCCGCAGGTGCTTGAACGGCAAGTTGCAGCTATTGCAGCAGCGCAGCTCCAAGCCGAAGCACATGAGCAGACGATGACACAGTTGCGGCAGCGCAGCCAACAAAGACTCACTTATGGAGCAGCGTTTCAACACCTGCTCGAGAGTCCGCTTTTTGTTGCGATATCGTTTGTACCTGGAGCCTTCATGTACGCCTTGATTCTAATATTTAGCAGCCCTTATCTCAAATATATAGTAGAGCGGCTGTTGATGAGTGTATTTGTTATATTTGGTGTCGCATTCCTTGTGTTCTCGATTCTCTATATTTCTCCGATGAATCCGGCAGCTAACATTTTAGGAGAAACGGCAACGACAGAACAAATTGAATCTTTTAACCGGTTATACGGTTTAGATCAGCCCTACCTCGTTCAGCTAGGGAATACTCTGAAAGGAATTGCAACGTTTGATCTCGGCAAATCATTTGCCGGCAATGAAGAAGTAACTACAGCCATTGCTGGTAAATTTCCTGTCACACTTACGCTAACCTTGATCTCGCTATTAATGGCAATCATCATCGCCTTGCCTATCGGCATTATATCGGCGGTCAAGCCTAATTCGATTTATGATTATACCTTTATGTTTATCGCACTTCTCGGGTTATCGATACCCAGCTTTTGGCAAGGGCTTGTTTTTATTCTTAATTTTTCTATCAAGCTGCACTGGCTGCCTGCCACTTACAATCCGCAAAACTGGCTGTCGATGATTATGCCAACGATTGTTCTTGGTACAGGCTTAACAGCCGCCGTTGCTAGAATGACACGATCTTCAACACTCGAAGTCATTAATGAAGATTACATCATCACGGCTAAAGCAAAAGGGCTTAGCAAACGCCAAATTTTGCGTAAACACGCCGTTGGTAATGCGCTTATTCCGATCATTACAGTTATTGGCCTTCAGTTTGGAGGCATGCTGGGAGGATCTGCTGTGACAGAGAAGGTGTTTAACATTAGCGGTATCGGTAGTTATATTGTGGACAAGCAGTTTATTCCCGATATTCCGAGTATTATGGGCGGCGTCATTTATACTGCGATTACGATATCACTCATTAATGTTGTGATAGACATTCTTTATGCCTTCTTCGACCCTCGTATCCGGTCCAAGATGAAACAATACTAAAGCAGGTGTCGATATGACAAAGAAGCAAATTCACACCCAAGAGTTGAGCTATCGATTAAAGACATCACCTGAATATAGCCAGGCCAACCTGGCTTGGATTGTATCCCTGGTGCTGTCCATCTTATTGCTGTTGAACAGCTATAGCCTTACCGAGCAAATCAGTAAGCCTTACGTATTTATCGGTTTTGTCGTATACGCCTTGTTTACGGTCATTCAGTTTATGGTTGTCCTCTTGATTCGGCGTGACCTTATACGATTTGGCCACATTCGGGGAAAAACCCGAGCACTTGGCTATATTCAGTTGTTCAGCATCGCAACTGGCAACGTGTTTATCGCGACCGCAGCTTTCGGGCTTATCAAGCGCCATAAAAGCGCTGAGTACACGTTAGCCGTGTACATGCTGCTCACGCAGCTATTCATTATCGCTGCATCAGGCCTCAATTTATTTAAGCCTTATGTGACGGATACATTTTTGCCTGCGATGTTTGTACTAGTCATTTTGGCCGTTTTTTACTTGATCACCCTTATGATCGTCGCCAAGTATGTAAGCAGCGAGCGTGCTCATCCACGTATGCGTGTTATCGCCTATATACTTATACTAACATCGATTACAGGCAACTTGTTTGCGCTGCTGCTAGCCCTGACGCTGCTCGCCAAGCTTCGGAAAGCAAACTATCTATCTACTAGCAAGTGGGAAACGGTGCTCGAACGATTAACACGGAGTACAACCTCGATGATTGGCTTATTTTTTATCGTGTTTTTGTTCTCCATCTCTATATGCAGTTATTTAACATTTGATTATGCACTTGCCATTGATAACAACTATGGTGCTATATTACAGCAGCCTAGCTTGGCTTATCCTTTTGGCACAGACAATTTTGGCAGATGCTTGTTTTCGCGTATTATTTTCGGTGCTCGCATCTCCTTGGTTGTTGGTCTACTATCCACCGCCATTCCAGTCGTTATAGGTGGTGTACTCGGCGCATTGGCAGGTTATTACGGACGTCGAACAGACAACATCATTATGCGTCTACTGGACATTTTATACGCCATTCCTGGCATTTTGCTTGCGATTGCTATCATCGCAGCCTTTGGTGCCAATACCGTAAATTTGATTCTGGCACTTAGTATTGGGGCGATCCCCTCTTATGCACGAACGATGCGTGCTAACGTTATGCTTGTGTCTACGTATGAGTTTGTCGAGGCAGCGCGTGCATTTGGCTCTAGCAACTGGTCAATCATTTTTAAACATATCGTGCCTAACTCGCTAGCTCCTATGATTGTCAAGTCTACCTTAACAATCGGTGCAGCTGTTATTTCAACTAGCAGCTTGAGCTTCCTAGGACTAGGCGTTGAACCGCAAATACCGGAATGGGGCAACATTTTGAAGATTGGCAGTGCTTATTTGGAGTCTCACTCCTACCTGGCCATCTATCCGGGTCTAGCCATCATTATGCTAGTCTTGTCCTTTAACTTCCTTGGGGACGGCTTGCGGGACGCACTTGACCCTAAACTGGATTAACATTGTGGCGGCCGTGCAACACAGCTATCCATATCCAAATATGTTAAATTATTTATAACACAGGAGGTTCAACACTATGAAAAAAAGTCCATGGTTCCTATTATTAATCGCCTTTGCGGTCGTCATGAGCGGATGCCAGGTTAACACCAAGAAAGATGTCGTCGAAAACCCTCCTTCACAGGATGCAAACAACAAAAGTGCCGTTACGATTGAACTGCTTGGCATGAGCACTGGCGAATCTGACCTTAACATCATTCGAGATCAGTTAACCAAAAACGGGTTTAACGTCAAGTTAAACATTCAGCCTGATTACGGCAGCTACAAAGCACAAGAAGAGGCAGGCAACTATGACGTGTCCCTCACTAGCTGGACTACCGTAACTGGAAATCCGGATTATGCTGTAAGATCATTGTTTAAGACGGGCGGAGACTACAGCATCATAGCTGATCCCGAGCTCGACACGTTGATTGATCAAGCATCCACACAAACACCAGAGCAATTTGTAGACACGTACAAGCAATTAGAACAAAAGCTCGTATTTGATAAAGCGTATATCGCACCTTTATACAGTTCATTAAAATCACAAGGCCTTAATCAAGAAGTGCTGGACAAAGATTCTGTGCGCCTGTCGAAATCACGTTCCCTGGTGTGGGAAAATATTGACTTCAAAGACAAGTCCAAACGTACGACCGATCCGTTGCTGTTGACACAAGCAAATCCCGTGTTGACTTCACTTGATCCAATCAAAGGCAATGACGGTTCCATCAACATGATAAATACAAATATGTACGTTCGCCTGTTAAACTTGACTGACGATGACAAGATTACGACCGACGGCTCCCTGTCTTACAATCATTCCATTGCAGAAGGCAACTCCGAATACTACTTTGTATTAAGAGATGATATTCATTTTGCAAAAGTGACAAACAAAGCTGCAGTAGATACGAAAGAGCGTGTCGGAGCAGATGATGTGATCTTCTCACTTAATCGTGCTAAAGACAAAAATTCAGTGCCTGACCACCGTACGTACAGCTTGCACGAACATATTAAAAACGTTGAGGCTATCACAGACCTCAAATCACTAGAAGCAATTAAGCAGTCTGGAAGCACTGAAACGATCAAAGCCGGATTGGAAAAAGGACTTGAAACCCCTATTAAAGAGCTTGTCGCAGACAAGACCAAAGCTAGCAGCAAAGACGGTAAATATCAAGTCATTAAGTTGACGACAACTGCGCCATTCCCGCAAGTGCTGAATTATCTTGCTCACCAATCGGGAGGCATCGTATCCAAAAAGCAAGTCGAGAGCATCAATACGTATGACGTAGCTAAATTTGATGTCAACAAAGATATCCCTTATGGCGATCAAAATACAGTAACCGAAGGAAACAAATACAATAACACTTTGTATGCAAGCGGACCTTACATTTTATCGTACAAAAATGATTATGAAGCTGTATTCATTAAAAATCCTGGCTACATGAAAGGGACAGCTCACGAACCGAAAATTACAAACATCAAGCTTCGCTTCATAAAGGATACCGACAGTGCGTTGTCCGCGCTGCGCAGTGGCGAAATTCATGTTTATTACGGCGTACCTGAAACGAAGTTTGATCTTGTAAAAGGCGACTCCAAGCTAGCTCTTCAAACGTTGCCAAGTAATGCCGTGTCTTACTTGTTGTTTAATACGGGTAAACGCGACATTGCAAAAAACGAGGATTTAAGAAAAGCTGTTCTATATTCTATTAATCAAGACGAATTCTTGCAATTCTATAACAATAATAAGTTTAAAGCTGTCTCTACCGTAAGCCCGCTCGTTACTACAGGCAATGAGCTAAAAGCAGATCCTGCTAAAGCAAAAGAGTATTTGGATAAATACAAAGCAAGCGTAAAGTAAAATGAAATGAATGTTCGATCCCCTTCGAAGAGAAATGCAGTTTTTACCTGCATTTCTCTTTTTTGTTAATACCTCCCCACTACTGCTCTCCCTATATGGATTTCATCTGCTCCTGCACAAAATATTTTTAGTCTATATATTTTAAACTCAAAATAAATTTAAAAATGAAAAAAGGCTCGCCTCTTCTCTTTGGAGTAGTTTGACGTTCTGAGCGTTCACTTTAAGCCGATATAAGCTCAGCCTGAGTTTATATACATACTTTTTTATGCAGGGAGGTTATAACGATTGATTTGGGAAGCTGAAATGAAGGGAGGCGCACCGTTAAGCAGGTTGTCTGCACTTACTTGTCTGCGTCGAATCGATATCCGCTTTAACCATTAAAGGAGGAATATGATGCTCGTATCTCAACGTACTTATCATGCATTACTTGTAAAGCTGGTGTTCGCAGTTGGCATAGCCTTCATCCTTACTGTCGTAATGGCTTTGTTTGCAGGGAAAGCTTTTGCTCATGGCTACATAGATTCACCTAGCAGCCGTGCAGACCTATGCGCTCGTGGCATTAACAAAAACTGCGGCTTTATTATTTACGAACCGCAAAGCCTTGAAGCTTATAAAGGCTTTCCTGCTGCGGGACCAGCAGACGGTAAGATTGCCAGCGCATCAGGCGCATTCCCCGAGCTTGATCAGCAGTCCGCTACCCGCTGGAGCAAGGTTAACATTACGCCTGGAACGACGACGTTCCACTGGACTATCGAGGCCAATCACGCCACGACGAGCTGGAAGTACTACATCACCAAGCAGGATTGGAATGCAAACGCTCCGTTAAGCCGAGCTGCATTCGATCTTACGCCGTTCTGCAACGTGAACTATAAGGGCAAGCAGCCTCCGCATTCCTACTCCGATACTTGTAACGTGCCTAGTCGTACAGGATATCAAGTAATATTGGCTGTATGGGAAATTGCGGACACAGCTAATGCTTTCTATAACGTGATTGACGTTGACTTTGGCGGTGGATCGCCTGTAGATACTACTGTGCCAACCGTTCCGACAAACTTGGCGGTTACAAACGTTGCTGCTACTAGCGCAACCGTATCTTGGGGGGCTTCGACCGATAACGTAGGCGTCACCGGATACAAAATTTATAGCGGCTCAACCTTGTTAGCAACAACAACGAACGGAACGGATCTAACTTACAACCTCACCGGATTAACACCAAACACACCTTACACCTTATCTGTCCGCGCAATTGACGCTGCTGGTAACAGCTCTACGGCAAGCCCAACAGTTACCTTTACAACACTTGCATTACCGCCTGACAATGTGCCACCTACATCTCCGTTGAATTTAGTAGCAACAAATGTTACTGCCGCAACTGTCAAGCTAAGTTGGGGTGCGGCCACCGATAACGTTGGCGTAACTGGTTACAAGCTCTACAACGGCTCCACATTGGTCGCGACCACTAACGGAACAACTCTCACATATACCGTTACTGGCTTGACGGCTAGTACAGCTTATACCTTTACAGCACGCGCAATGGATGCCGCTGGCAACCTGTCTCCTGACAGTAATGCAGTCAGTGTAACTACTAGCAGCGGACCAAGTGTCACCCCGTGGGCCGCAAATACGTCGTACGCACTGGGTGACCTCGTGTCTTACAACGGCAAAACCTATGAGGCTCGTCAGCCGCACCTCTCTCTCGTTGGCTGGGAGCCACCAAACGTACCTGCGCTGTGGACGCTAAAATAATGGCAAGCCACAGCTAAAAAAAATCGTATCACCGTAAATACCCGTACAACAAATCAAGCACCTCTGCTCCCACAAAAAATCGCGTGGTTGCGGAGGTGCTTGTATATTGATCATGTGCTGTTCCCGGGCGCAGATCGCTTTACGATTCTTCTCCGGCACAGCCAATGCATCATTAAACAGTCTTATTACTTGATCTAATATGTGCCCGTGCTGACCAAGACTGTTCAATGATCCGATCCAGCAACTGACTAAACGTTAGGCCGGCAGCAAAAGCGCTTTTGGGCAGCAGGCTGTTCGTTGTCATGCCTGGCAGTGTATTCACCTCCAAAACATAAGGCACACCGTCCCTTAGTATCATGTCAACACGTGCATACACACTGCATTTCATGATACGGTAACAGGCAATCGCTGCTTGCGTAACGTTTCGTTTAACCTCAGCAGGCAGCTGTATAACTTGCTCTTCCGCCCCACCATCGTCATACTTGCAGCGATAATCAAACCAATCCGATTGTAACGATCTAATGCCGATGATCGGAAGCATCTCGCCGTTTAACAAAGAACACGTTATCTCTTGACCACTAATATACTCTTCAAGCATAACCGTGCTGTCCCATTGAAAAGCGTTTTGCACAGCCCCATACAATTGTTCACGACTGCGAACCAGTTCTGCGCCAACACTTGAACCGCCGCAATTGGGCTTTACGATTAGCGGAAGTCCTAATATCTCTAGCACTTCTGGGTCATATTCTTCTATACTGCTCCAACATCGCCATTCCGTTGTCCTAATCCCTTCGCTTTGCAGTAGTCTCTTTGCGACGTCTTTATCCATACATATACTGCTGGACAGCACCCCGCTGCCCGTATATGGAATGCCCATCGACTCCAATGCGCCCTGTACTGTTCCGTCCTCTCCATACGGACCATGCAGAGCAAGTAATGCCATATCAATCCCTTTTACCCGATCTATAAGCTCATGCTGATTCGATATTTCAATTGGAACAACTTCATATTTATTTCGATCTAAGTGAGAAAGCATTTCCTGTCCTGTCCGGATGGATACCTCTCGCTCCGACGAATCTCCGCCCATAATGACGCCCACTTTCATCCTTGCACCACCTTACAATCCCATAATATGTTTAGCTGTGTCGCCGATAATTCGAATTCCCTGACTAATCTCTTCTACTGTCAATCTGGAGAAGCCAATCCTCATTGCATGTTGACCCAAGCCGTTCGTATAAAATAAATCGCCTGGCGTAAACAACACGCCTTGACGAGCGCAAGCCTCAAGTAATACCCTCGTATCAAAAGCAGAGTCGAATTGTACAAAAAGATGAAGTCCACCGTCTCCGGATAACTTTGCATAAGGGATATAGGTTTCGCAGCATTGCTTCGTCCATTCATATTTTCGTCTGTATACAGCTCGCGCCCGCTTCACATATTTCTCCATGTTCCCATTATGCAAGTATTGATATAAAAGGGACTGATCCAAGGTCGAAGTATGGATACTCCGCGCCCGCTTAATGCTCTCCAAATAATAGATTAACTCTTTATCGCCAAGCACCCACCCTACACGCAGTCCTGGAAAAAGAACTTTAGAGAAGCTACCCAAGTAAATAACATTATTGCCTCGGCCCGCAGTTGCCATTAAGGGAGATACATGGGCACCGGAATAACGCAGTTCCTCATTAAAACCATCTTCAATAATCGGAATATTATAATGCGCCATTATCTGCAGCAGCTTTAATCGTTTATCGGGAGACATCACAATGCCAGTCGGGTTATGATATGAAGGTACTACATAAGCACAGTCGTATGCCTGCTCCTGCACAGCACGCTCCAACTCCTGAAGATGAATGCCGTCGCGCTCCATTGATATGCCAGTAATATCATATCGCTGCAGCTTGAACTGTTTAATGGCGGTATGATGTGTCGGATTCTCACACAACACCGCGCTATTATCCTGCTTTAGCGCCGACAATACGATATCCAACCCTTCTGTAAAGCCGTTCGTAATCAACATATCTTTGCCTTCGAGATTAACACCTTTATTTCCCATATAGTGAAATAGATAGTCAATTAAAGGTTTATATCCTTTGGCATATCCATAGTTCAACAGTGTGCTGCCCTCGATGGCCATTCGATCGAGAAATGCACGCTTCACATGGTCCACGTCAAATAACTTCTCATCAGGAGCAATGCTCGTAAACCGAATCATACCTGGTTCAGCCATCTGCATCCCTTGCTTCATAATGTCCAAGGAGTCTGCCATACGTGCATGGTCATTTACACGTCTTTTCCAATCTGTACGCTTTGGGCAATTCGCTGCCGGCCTCGAGTAGGCCGAAACATAGCTTCCATTTCCTCGCCTAACATAAACGAAACCGTCCTCTTCCAAGCCTTGATAAGCCAAAATAACCGTATTCCGGCTCAAGCCCAGCAATATGCTAAGTTCACGGGTCGAGGGAAGCTTCTGCCCCGCTTGGAGGACTCCTTTTATAATAAATTGTTGAATGTATTCCTTTAATTGTACCGCCATAGAGTGACCTGCCTTTGGCTTGAATTGCTGAAACATCACTTCGCCTCCCCTTCTTGATCATGGCACAACTAACGGGATAACAAAAGAACCACGCTGACGGTATATTTCACCGTAGGTGGTTCGAGTGGTATAACAAGATCCATTTCATTAATAAGATTCCCTTATGATTCGCTTCTCTTTGGCTGCCTTTAGCCACACTGGAAATTCATTCAACAATTGATCATACAACGATTCATCGGAAATCGCTCCAATATCATGAACATGAATAAAGTTGGCATTATCCACAACTCTACCTTCCATCGTATCTAGCTTCTTCAGTACCTCAAAGTCTGAATGTCCAATCCCTACAAATTGCCAGAATATAGGCTGAACCGAAGCTGTTGTAATTACTTTCTTGATTGACTTTACCACACCGCCATCATTGATAAATATAATAAATACAGGCGTTGCGGACTCCTCTTCTTCTGTATACTTATGAATGACATCGCGCATGACTGGCGGCTCATTGTTCGCGCCAAATTTATTGATCTTGCTGTTGTGTAGTATATGTCGATCCACATAACCTGCAATATCCTGTTCAGTTACAGAAGGTAATCGACTATACAACGAGTCGTATACCCACACATCTAATGTGGCATTGTCATCAAATAAGCAGGCTACTGCTAAAATACGTTCCACTACTTCTTGCACAGTGCCGTTCATATATAGCTTCCGCATCGATCCAGAAATATCAAGTACGATGCCTACTCTGGCCACCACACCTTGAAGTTTCTTCTTCTCCAGCGTATAGTTTACCTTTTGCTTTCGCAAATCAATGGGCGCGATTACCTTCTCCTCCACTGCGGCCGCTACCTCACTAATTCTCTCTTCGATCTCAAGCCCAAAGTGAGTACACAAAGCAGCCAAGCCCCCGTAGAAGCCGCTGCCTATAGCATTGAACTTCCATTCATCATTATATCTGTAGAGTTCACCTACCACAATCGCAGTTTCGCGTGTCAAATCCATCCCATATGTATACTGACATAATACCTCGCCGCTGTCCGCATCTGTAAGCTGAACGTACATATCGGAAACAGCACTCATATCATGTCCCTGCTGTTCTCCTTCATAAATCGTCAATGTAAAAGCAATACGCGCAGCACTTTCTGACAGCTTGCTAAATGCAATATGTACAACTTCCTTCTCTGGCCCATCAGCCGTAGAGTGTCTTACTTCTCCATTAGGAGATTCCACATGACCATAAAAAATGAAATGTTCATCCTGAACACAACGTCCCTGAGCATTCAAGATAAAAGCAGCAGCATCAACACTCATAGCCGTATCTTTTATGGCCCAGCCGAAGCGTAAACTAAGATTACGTATGTTTCTGCCCTTTGTAATATCTATCTTCTGGCCTTTTAACAACTTCATCAGCATATCTCCTTGTTTGGCAACTAAATAGACCATTCCAACTAGATATCGCAACCGACATTCTAGTAAAAATGGAATTATTTACTTTTATTATAACGTAGAAACTGCTGCTATGTAACCAAAATATTGGAATAATATATCAAGTGATGCATTTACTATATTGGGTTTATTAAAAAGTCATAGAGATGGAATCTGACAGCTCAGCATCCCATCTCTACGTTGTTATTGACTACTCCTCTTGAACTACATCCGCATCCAACAAAATGGCGTTAATCGCGTTCAAAAACGCATTGGCGCTTGCTTTTAAAATATCCATATCCATCGCACGTCCCGAATAGGTCTTATCCTGATATTGAATGCGTATGTTCACACGGCCGATCGCCTCTTTTCCGCGCGACAAGCTGTTAATTTTGTAATCCTTCAGCTGTACATCCAAGCCAACCAGCGTCTTCATTACACTGTAAAGGGCATCAATAGGACCATCTCCTACCGCGCTGCCTTTAACTGTGTCGGCCCCCTTCTTCAGCTTGACCGTTGCAGTCGGATATAAGTCGTTACTGACCACCTGAAATGAAGCCAACTCATACAGTTGCTTGCTGCCTTCATCTGCTGTGCGATGGTTAGTAACCAGGTAGAACACATCGTGATCGTACACTTCTTTTTTGGCATCCGCCAATGTTAAAAATTTAGTAAACAACGCTTCAAAATCAGTTTCATCACTGACATCAAACCCCATCTTTTCAACAGCATTTTTGAAAGCGTGTCGGCCCGAGCGAGCTGTCAAAATTAGCTCCATACTATCTGCCCCCACGTCTTCAGGGGACATAATCTCGTACACTTGTTTATCCTTTAATAATCCATCCTGATGGATACCGGAGGAATGGGCAAATGCATTCTCCCCTGTTATCGCCTTATTTACCTGTACATCCAATCCTGTCAAATACGTAACAAGCTTCGAAGTTCGGAGAAGTTCCTGCGTCTGGATGTTGGTATAACAATGGTAAAAGTTCTCCCGCACTTTAAGTCCCATTACAACCTCTTCTAGCGAGGCATTTCCTGCTCGTTCCCCGAGGCCGTTAATCGTACATTCGATTTTGTCGGCGCCATTTTTAATGGCGCTTAACGTATTGGAGGTTGCCATTCCCAAGTCGTTGTGACAATGCACACTAAGGATGACACTTTCATCCATATTTTTGAGACGTTCGTTAATTCGGCGAATCAGCTCACCAAACTCCTCTGGTACTGCATATCCTACCGTATCAGGCACGTTGATCATGGTAGCTCCCGCTTTGACGACCGCTTCAATGGTGCTCCACAAATATTCGAAGTCTGATCGCGACGCATCTTCCGTCGAGTATTGCACATGAGGCAATAAAGTTTTCGCGTACTTGACCGCGTCAACGCCTAATTGCATAACCGCTTCCTTGGAGCGATTAAATTTCTTCTCCACATGGATGTTTGAGGTGCCCAGCACAATATGAATGAGTGGATCTTGCGCCAGCTTAATACTCTCATAAACAGCGTCGATATCACTTTTAACTGCGCGTGCCAAGGCGGTGATCGATACGCTGTCGCCGACACTGCGCACAATTTGCTGCACCGCCTGAAAATCTCCTGCTGAAGAAGCAGGAAAGCCCGCTTCAATAATATCTACATGCAGCCGCTTTAGCTGCTGAGCCATCTCTATTTTTTGATGTACATTTAATTTAGCGCCTGGAACTTGCTCTCCGTCACGCAAAGTAGTGTCTAATACGATAATTTTGCGGTTCATCTGCATCTCCTCCTAAGCCTTATTTTAAATATATATGTGAAGCGGGGCTGGTCAAACCCGGAATTCGACCAACAAAAAAACCCCGTCTCTACGTATAGAGACGGGGTTGAACCCGCGGTACCACTCTAATTCATTTCCTAAAGAAATGATCTCCTTCGATGGCCAACACCATCTATCCCTGTAACGGTGGAACTCCGGCATACCCTACATATTCAGGCAGCTGTTCATAGACGAGTTCGGAATAAAAGACGTTACCGTTTCACACCAACCAACGGCTCTCTGGAAAGTCAACCTATTCCTACTATTTCTAATCCTAACATTTGGATGTTAAATTATTTGCAATTATATGGCACTAAAATTATTTTGTCAACAAATAAAATTGCCATTTCCCCTTAATATCACGATCCGCACAATTTTTTGTGCGTCATAAAATAACTCTGATATAGTAGTCATTAATAGATGTTCCCTATGCCAACGGCTTTGATCAGGAGGAATTATGGATAACATTCAGTATTTGTCTCAATTTAATCTTCTTCGTTCCCTTTCCATTCCAGATCTCATTGAGATGGAACAGTTAACTTCCATAACTGTCATTCCAAAAAACACGTTTATTCAAACACCAGCTACATTTGCTGAAGGTCTTTACTTTATCAAAAAAGGACAAGTACGCTTGTACAAGCTGAATAGTGAGGGCAAGCAATTTACTTTGGACATCCTTAACGAGGGCAATGTATTTGGTGAAATGGCGGGCATCTCCTTAGGTACACGTGACATGTACATCGAAACCGTTGAGGAGTGCCACATTTGTTTGATGGATAAAGATAGATTTGAGAGCTTTCTACTGCATCATCCTCAATTCATGATGAATCTGATGCAAGTATTAAGCGAGCGGCTCATCCACATGAGCCATCTAGCACAACAATTAGCGCTCGGCAACCTGCAAGATAAGATCCTGCATGTGCTAGCCAAGCTATCTAATCAATTCGGTGTAGTGCGTGACGGAGATTATGATCTCATTAATGTGCCTATTACCCATCAGGAAATAGCTCACTTGGTAGGAGCATCAAGAGAAGCGGTATCAGCCACCTTACGGGAGCTTTCCGAACAAGAAATGATTAAGACAGGATTCAAAAGCATCTCTATTCATCGGTAAAAAGGATGGAGCGAGCGTCAAATTGATTACCTAGTGTTCAGATTGTGCGCTGCCAAACTAGTACTTTCGCCTCTTATTTGTACAGTTGTAAGCTGGATTACATCTTTCCGGAGTGAACTTAGCGTATTCTATACACGGTTCGCTACAACAGGATTCCACCTGCCGAACTTTCATGACGTCATCCAAGAGGAGAGAAGTACATGCCTATTCCTGATCATCTGCTGCACAGAAAAGGTGCCCAAAAAGTGAAGGACATCCCCAGTGAAGTCCAGCAACTGCTGCAAACAGGACAACTACAGACTGTTAATTTGACCGAATGGCTGGCAATTGATCATACTTTGCTGCTTCAACATATCATCGCTGAACTCGATCTAATGCAGCATATTGACGTAGTTATGTCAGAACTGCACCTGCTACAGAACAAGAAGATGATGCAAATCATTCCCGCCATAGCAAAGGGATGGCTTCAACTGCTGCTTCTGCTCCCTCATCAGGAGCGCAGCCAACTGTTCGATACCTTAGCCCATCATCATTCGGACAGTGTCAGATGCTGGGCCGCTTATATCGTTGGTCTTGATGACCAATTATCTCTTTCTCAAAAATTAACCGCCATACGCCCATTTGCAGCTGATCTCCACTTTGGTGTGCGAGAAATTGCGTGGATGGCTGTTAGAGAATCCGTTACAAAGGAATTAACACAAGCGCTGCACCTATTTGAGAGCTGGGTGTGTGACGTTGACGTTAACATTAGAAGATTTGCGATAGAGTGCATCCGACCTCAAGGCGTATGGGCCAAACACATTCAGCAATTAAAAGACAATCCTGCCCTTGCACTGCCCCTTCTTGTTCAAGTGAAGTCCGATAACGCTAAATATGTACAGGACTCAGTAAGTAATTGGTTAAATGATGCCAGCAAAACGAACCCCGATTGGGTGCTTAAGACGTGTGGCGTTTGGCTGGAACAATCCTCCACAAAAGAAACGCAGCGTATTGTCACCCGTGCCCAACGAACAATCAGGAAACATCAATAACATCACGTGAAATCAAAATGAGCAGAGCAGTGAACCTTTCGTATAAGGTACCTGCTCTGCTCATTTTATGTATAGTGATCATTCGCTGTTATCCATTTAATTCAGCTTCTATAATTTGGGCTAAATGAACTTCAGGCTGTAGCAGAAACTCCGCGAAACTGCATACATCTGCATATACCTGATGCTCAACATCATAATACCCGATACATTTTTGCTTGGGATTCCAGACGATTAAAATGTCCCCGTAATTATCCACTACAGAAGACAGCCGCAGCAGCTTTTGCCGGCCTACCTTCATCTCAATTACATCCGTCAGCGAGAAAAACTCAACATAGTTCATACCATACTCGTTGGCCGTTAATTCGAGACGCAGTTGGTCGCCACAGAGGAAAGCCATTATATCTTTCGGCAGTTTATAGCTTTTTAATGCATACAGCTTGTTTTCCAACTGATGAAATTCAGGCGGCTCGATCGCTTTCAAATAATTAGCCATTTCCGTATATTTACTACTTACTGCAATCGTATACGCCCGTTCGCCATCCTTTTCCGCCAAAGTGACATCAGCGCCGCGTTCCACAAGATACTTTACCATTTTAAGATTGCCACTTCTAGCAGCGACTGTTAATGGAGTAGCTCTATAAGGATACACCATATCAGGCTCGTTAAAATTGATGTCTACACCATGCTCCAGCAAGTATGCGACCGTTTTTAAATCATGCTTATCCACCGCATTTCGTAACGTTTTTCCGCCATGTTTCGTTATATCCAGGCCCAACTCCATAATAAGCGGAATATTCGTTTTGTTCCCATAATAGGCCTGCTCGTAAGCACCCGACTTGACGTTGTTAACCGCATCCAGCCTGGCGCCATTTGCTGCAACGTATCGAACGATATCGGCCCCACAATAGCGTACAGCTGTTAAAAAAGCCGGTCTGCCAGCTGCATTTAGATTCGCCCCATGCTCACAGAGCAGCTTCACTACTCCCAACTGTTCAGCAACAATAGCAATGTCCAACGGGCTGCACGTGACATGCCGGCTTAGTTCGATGCCCTGCTCTATGTCCCAGCCCGCGGCCAAAGCGCTGCATAATGCTTCTATATTGCCCTCATAAATATGCTGGGCAAGCTCAGGCACTGTATCAAACTTACCGATATCTTTAAGCTTCATCACGGTTATTCACTCCTTCCAAAGGCGTTAGACACTCCTCTATAAATTGAATAACTTCTTGACGAACAGGAACGAGCCCTTGTGCAGCAGAAGCAGGCTCTTTACGTATTTCCCAAAATTTATTCATTAATGCCGTGTCACCTGCAAATGTTAGCTCAGACAGACGATCAACCTCTTCCGCAATCGCTTTCCCCTCCGAAGACTGCGGGAGGGCTCCACTACGAATACAGTCCTCTATCCGAGTAATTAGAGCGACCCATCCTCGAGTAACCTCGTCGTTACTTTCGAGCTTAGGAAGGCGCGCGTTCAGTACTTCAAGCTCCTGCTCATTAAAATAAGTTTGCCACTGCTTAGGCCCAGGCTGGTCACTTTTAACAAGCGGCAAAAGTGTGTCCCAACAAATTGCCCCTTCCAACTCATGGAGGTGAAGCAATGATGTCGTATTATGCATACTTTGTTGTAAGTCGCTCATTTTACTCTCCAGCCATTTCTGATGGGCTTCAAGAATTTGACGTATTGACAATTCATCCAACAGACTTTCAATGTCACTAAGCGGCAAGGAAAGTGATTTTAACAGCGAAATCTTTTCCATGCGGAGCATATCTGCTTCTGAATATAATCGTCTTCCCCCTGCTTCTTTAAAGCTCGGAGTAACCAAATGAATTTGATCATAATATCGAATTGTTCGGACGGATAACCCTAGTTCGGCAGCGGCTTGTCCAGTCGTCCAGTATTTCACAATTGTCTTCTCCTTCCGTGTATCCGTACATCGTGATGGATTAATCAAAAACTTCTTGCAGGTAACGTTACGTCACCCTATAAGCTAACTGTATTAAATCTTATAGGGGGCAACCTAATGAATGCAACACCTAGCACTTCAAAAACGATGCACACGACAAATGAAATCACCTGGCCACGCACAGATCCTTGGTCCTATAAAGAGCTAGTTACTATTCTAGTCCTTATATTCGGACTCGTTCCTTGGCTTATTGAAAGCCGACTTCACAACTGGTTGACTGAAATATTCAACAATACTTTCTATTCAGGAATTAGTACGGGACTTGTAATGGGAGTTGTATTTACATTTAGCGTCTATCTAATTACTCTGCTGCCAAACCGATTAGGCTGGTGCGAGATAGGTATCCGTTCATTCCCACTTCAATATAGCATGCATATCGCCTTCTGGTCCGTTATTGTCCTTGTGGTCAGCGTTTTGATTTTATTTGTCATGTCCTTGTTCGGGGGAAGTTATGAAAATAGCAAGACAGAAAGTATTCAGAGCCACCTGTCGGTGTACACCCTCCTCCTAGGCATACTGTCCGCGGGCATCCTCTCACCTATCTATGAGGAATTGTTATATCGTGGCTTCCTCTATCGCTGGTGCAGGACACGTTTTGGACGAGGATGGGCTTTATTTTTGAGTTCATTCATTTTTATGATAGCGCATATTCCGACCTACAACACACTTGCCCTCAACCTTGCAGCAGGCCTCATCTTCGCATGGACGTATGAGAAGACCCAGTCCGTCATTCCTGGGATTATCGTACATGGGGTGACAAATACCATTTTCGTACTGCTTACGTTTATAGCATAAAGTTGCAGAATGATTCATTTCAACTTAATAAGAACTTGTCCAATGTCTTCCCATCTGGCTACTTGAATGTAATGGTCAAATCATATGTTCATCGTATCCTACAAACGTTTGACGTGAAAAATTGTACGCAGGCCGCCCTTACTAAGTACATGCACATAGGTGCTTTCGTTAGTATAGGCGGCCTTCATGAGAATACCTTAGGATATTCCGTACCAAATTTACGTTAATGGCTCCATGTGACTTGTCAGACTTTTCTTTTTCACAACTGGAATCCAAATCTCACTTTTAAAAGCAGGTGATGCAACATCCTTATGCTCGTTCCATAACATCTCTGGGCCAACTGCTATCTCATAATGAGATGAAGGGAACCATTCGGAATAAATACGCCCCCAAACCTCTTGCAGTCGCTGAGGGAAAGGCCCAACTGCTGTAAATACAGCCCATGTACTCGCAGAAACCTCTAGCGCAGCATAACCCGCAGGACACTCCTTCGTTGTTGCAACGCCGATATAATGATCCAGTTCTCCGTGCTCCAACCGACCTTCCTCAAAGTTAACGGACGCGCTGATCAGCCCTGTCGGTATTTGATTAGATAGCTGTTTTAATTGTTCAATTTGCTGCTCTTTTAAGCTGCCCCACATAGCTGCAATGTCTGGGTTCACCCCCTCGTAAATTAACGGCACTCTTTTCATGAGGCCAACAATACGAAAAGCCTCTTTCTCTTCAATACGATAATCCATTTCATGTCCTCCCCTAATCGATAATTGGAACGTCATCCGCGGATATGCCTTTAGCGAATGGCCGCTTTGTCTAGCCTCTGATGGGGTTATCCCATGAATGCCATAAAACGCCCGCGCAAAAGAATCTGCTGAGCCATAACCATACTTAATAGCGATATCAACAACTCTAATCTTGCTGTTGTATAATTCTAATGCTGCCAACGTCAGCCGCCTCCGTCGAATGTACTCGGATAGTGTAATTCCGGCCAAGTAGGAAAACATACGCGTAAAATGGTATTCCGAGCACTGGGCATGTTTGGCCACTTCTTTCATGTCAATTGTACTAGTTAAATTTGCTTCAATATAATGCAGCGCTCCGTTCATCTGTGCTAACAAATTCAAGTTATGACCTCCTTTCAAAAATAAGGATATCAAAAGATGTGATGTATCGTCCGACATCCTGTGCACAAATATGTAGGGTTGCTCATCCGTCTGCACTCTTTTGTCCAAAATCACTTGATTTTATCCTTTGCGGTTCCCATAAACCAAGACGTCTACATGCTGAAACTCCGGTTGCACAAGGTGTTTACTTATATGACAAAAACACGCCTCAAACGGGACGTGTTTTGAATGACTTGTCGTTATTTCTTTTTAGCTAACAATAAGTTTACAATCGAATCCAACTGAAGCTCAAGCGAATAAGGATCTTCCATTACAAATTCATCGCCTTTATCGTCAAATGAACCGTACATATAGATGTTGCCCTTCTTCACGGCAGGAATCCCCTTCCATATACCGCTATTTAACACCTCGTTCGCCCCCTCATCATGGGAACCATATACAAATATATGATCGCCTGTATACTCTGGCAGCACTTCCAGTGATATGCTCTCAAAACCTTCTTTCATTTCTAACGCTTTTTTCGTAGGGGGGAGCCCCAGCATCTCATAGATGGTTGAACTACCATAGTTGCCGCCCTCCGCCGCTAATACGTACAAATTTTTGTTAGCTACTTGTACGATAGAAACCGTTTCACCTTCCTTTATAATCCCCGCAATTTTCTTTTTGGCTGTTTCTACATTTTGCTTGTATTCCATTATCCACTGCTCAGCTTGTTGTTCTTTTCCGAAAATTTCACTGATTCGGCGGAATTTCTCTAACGGTCCAGCCGTAGAAAGACCTTCCCAATAAGGAAGGAACACCGTCTTCCCAATCTTCTGGTAATCCTCAATATTTTTTTCTATCGAACCTATAATTAAGTCAGGCTCCAAATACGTTAATTTTTCTAAATTCATGGGAAAACCGCCCAGATCCTCAATTCCTGCAATGATATCTTTGGAAATGCCCGCTTTCTCTATCCATGCCTCACTAAGCATAAAGCTTCTAACGCCGACAGGAATAACACCCAGCTTTAACAAATGACCCATATACTGATCCGAAACTACCCGCTTTGGTTCTGCTGGTATTTCCACATCCCCTTTTAGCGTCGAAATCGTTCTTGTTTTGGCTTGCACGCCAGCTTGTCCATCACCATTTGACTTCTCACTAGCAGCAGGAGCCGTCGTTTGGTTCGCTTCCGCTTGCGTGCCTCCTGTTGGATTGACTTGTGCTGAACATGCTGTCAGCAGCAACGATAAGCAGAGCATCACCGTCATTGCCGTTACTCTAATTCTGCCTTGCATGTGTATATCTCCTCTCGTACTATAATGATATTGATAATCAATATCATTATAAAGTCGAGACGGCTTCTGTTGAACGGCAGATGTTAGCAGGGTCATGGGCAAATCTTGATTCCAAGGCTGTTTCAAACGTTCTTTTTTATAACGAACGGGAGATAATCCGATGTACTTTTTGAAACTGCGGCTTAATGAATGCGCATCCGGATAACCTACCCACTCCGCAATTTCCTGCAATGTCGCATCTGTTTGCATTAGCAGTTGCATCGTTCTTTCGGCGCGAACTTGACCGAGAAAATGGATCGGGCTCGTATGCATATGTTTCTTAAACGTTCGGGACAGGTGGCCTGCACTGCATCCCAATTGTTCTGCAATGGACTCCAATGTAAGGGGCTGACTGTAGTGCTCGCGCATGTAAGCAGCTGCTTGCGCCATTAAGTCCGGCTTAAGGGGCTGAATCCCTTGAGAATGAAGCTGTGCTAATAACTCGTACACAAACTGATAGAGCAAAGCTTTAACATGAATGTTCCCCAATCCCGTTGACTGACGCCATTGTTGCTCTAACAGCTCTACTTTATCATATAAGGATAATGGTTGATGTGGTGCAAAAGCATATTGGCTTTGAAATGGATTTTCACTCTCCAGCAGTTGTTGAATGTCCCTTGTGGTGGGCAAAGCAAGAATTGCCTTATACAGAACGATATAATATTCGAGCTCATCCTCCACGACGATGTTTAAGCACATCCCCTTTCCACCGTGCAGCACATGAAATCGTGATACGTTGTGCACGAGCTGGTCCAGCCAAATCTGGGCATTTCCACGTATGGAATACAAAAATGCACTGGTCGGCAGCCGATAATTTCGTAATTCTTTATCTCTAGACAAAGTCTCGTGACGTACATCCATTACTTTTATAAACACATGATTCCAAAGCACGATGTGATCATTTAATTGCATACCTTTATGTTCACCCCGATCAAAATCATCACCTAGTCCTACTCTACTTATGTCATTTAACATGTCTCCTCATTATAGTTGATAATCATTCTCACAGGCAATTAAAGTTAAGTGTTGAAGCTGTGAACTCTACAAACACCGCAAAATGGCGGCACAGGAACAACTCCTGCACCGCCATTTCGGGTAAAGCTGAATTAAGCATCGTGAAAATTTGTGCCGTCCGTTACCGGTTTTACATAGCCGGCACGGATGACAAAGTCGCCAAAGTGCTCGCCTTGGCTGCGCTCAGCCGCATAATGATTAATGATCGGTTTTAACGTATCAACGATTTCATCTTCTCCGATATTTTCCCGATATAACTTGCTCATACGATCACCGGAGAAGCCTGCTCCCATATACATGTTATACTTGCCAGGCGATTTGCCGATAAAGGCAATCTCTCCTAAAGCAGGGCGCGCGCAGCCATTCGGACAGCCTGTCATACGAATGTTAATCTCTTCATCACGCAAACCTGCTTGCTCAAGGATCGGCTCTAGCTTATCGATTAGCGATGGTAAATAACGCTCTGCCTCTGCCATTGCCAAACCGCAAGTCGGCAGTGCTACACAGGATAACGAGCTTCGACGCAGCGCTGAATATTGAGCGCCCTCTGTAATACTATACTCCTTCAATAAAGCCACAATTGCTGTCTTTTTCTGACTAGTTACGTTCGCAATAACCAAGTTCTGATTCGCTGTCAGCCGGAAATCGCCGGTGTGTATTTTGGCAATTTCACGCAACGCCGTTCTAAGCTTGTAACCTTCAGTATCTACGATACGGCCGCTTTGAATGTACAGCGTCAAGTTCCATCGATTGTCTTTGCCTTTAATCCAGCCGTAGCGGTCCCCTGTATGATCAAACTTAAACGTGCGGGCAGGTGCCAGCTCCCAGCCTAATCGATCATGCAATTCGCTCACAAACCAGTCCAGACCGTGCCGATCAATCGTATATTTGAAGCGTGCATTTTTCCGCACAGAGCGATTACCATAATCACGTTGGATCGTAACGACCTTCTCTGCCAGCTCCAAAATGCGATCAGCCGTGACAAAGCCAATAACGCGGGCAAGCTGCGGATACGTAGCCGTATCACCATGTGTCATGCCCATGCCACCGCCAACACTAACGTTAAAGCCAACCAGCTTACCGTCTTCCACAATGGCGATAAACCCTAGATCCTGTGAATAAATGTCGACGTCATTGGAGGGAGGCACCGCAATACCGATCTTAAACTTTCGCGGCAAGTAGACAGGCCCGTAAATCGGTTCTACCTCAACGGCTTCATCGTTAGTTTCCAGGCTATCTACAATCTTCTCCTCGTCCAGCCAAATTTCATGGTAAGCAGGTGTTTTAGGAGCCAAATGGGAAGTTAACTGCTGCGCCCAGTAATAAATCTCGCTGTGAATGTCCGATTGGTAAGGGTTCGGATTGCACATGACGTTACGGCTGACGTCACCACAAGCAGCAAGCGTAGTGAGCAGCGCTTCATTGATTTCTTGGATCGTTTTTTTCAAATTCCATTTTAATACACCATGCAGCTGAAATGCTTGCCGTGTTGTCAAACGGATACTGCCCGTGCCGTATTTATCAGCCAATTCATCCATAACGAGCCATTGTGCCGGTGTAGATACACCTCCTGGTGTAACTACACGAAGCATAAACTGAAAATACGGCTCTAGCTTCTGCTTCTGCCGCTCGTTGCGGTAGTCGCGATCATCCTGCATATAACTGCCGTGGAATTTAAGCAGTCGATTGTCCAACTCCGGCAAGCCGCCAGTGATCCGATTGGAGAGTGATTCAGTCAACGAGCCTCGTAAATAGTTGCTCTCCTTTTTTAGTTCCTCTACGTCACTTGGTGGTCCGCCGATTGGCTCTACCTTATATTTGTTTGCCATTGCCGTTAGCTCCTTTACCCCCATGGTCAGTTCATCTGTACATATCTATAAAAGGGATGCTTATCCTATATGCAGGTACGTTAGTTCTCGCAGGTCGTGGGTTCTTAATATACGTCACGCTGATAACGCCCTTGTTCTTGCAGCTCGGACAAATACTGTTGCGCCGCTTCTTTGGATTTGCCTCCATGCTGCTCGATAATGGCAAGCAAAGCGGCCTGTACGTCATGTGCCATATGCTTTTCATCTCCGCAAACATACACATATGCGCCGTCTTGCAGCCACGCGTACATCTCTTTACCATTTTCCAGCATCCGCTGCTGTACATATACCTTTTCTTCCGTATCCCGTGAGAATGCTACATCCAGCTTCGTTAATATACCTTCCTTCAGCATACGCTGCCATTCGGTCTGATACAGGAAGTCTGTCACAAAGTGTCTATCCCCATAGAAAAGCCACGTTTTCCCTGCTGCACCAAGCTCCTCTCGCTCCTCCAAAAAAGACCGGAACGGCGCCACACCCGTGCCCGGGCCCACCATAATAATTGGCGTATCCAGATGAATCGGCAGCTTGAAGTTTGGATTATGCTGAATAAAAATAGGAAGATGATCACCTGGTTTAAGGTGCTCGGCAATATGGCCTGAGCAAACTCCTTTGCGGTTGCGCCCATGTGCTTCGTACTCCACTTTGCGAATCGTCAGATGAACTTCCTCTGGATGGGCGTCAAGGCTGCTCGCAATAGAGTATAAGCGCGGCGGCAGCTTGCGAAGCAACGTCCCAACATCAGTTGGAGCCAGCGTCCACGGTGCGTAATCCCGCAGCAGATCAAGCAGATCGCGGCCGTTCATATACGCCTTCAGTTCCTCTTTATGAGCCGGTGTCACGAGTTCAGCCAGTTTCTCGTTGCTAGAGTAGGCAGCTGCTTTTTCTAGCAGTGGCTTCGTTAACACGGTAATTTCATAATGATAAAGAAGTGCATCGTACAATGTAGAAACTTCGCCATTTTTACCTGTAATGACCTTCTCTTCGGGATTCCATTTCATAATGGAGATGACTTCATCTACTAAAATCGGGTCATTTTGCGCGTATACACCAACCGCATCACCAGGCGCATACGTTAAACCTGAACCTTCTAGCGACAGCTCCAGATGACGTGTTTCGCGGTCTGAGCCTCTACCGTTTAAGTTCACATTATCGAGCACTTCCGCTTTAAAAGGATTCGTTCGTGAAAATGCGGAATCACCGGCAGCAAATGCAGCTTGTGACGTCACACCCGATGGGGCAGTCGATGACGCGAATGCTGTGGCTCCTGCGGTTCCTGCGCTTACGGTGGTTCCTAATGTTGCTGCGCTAGCTGTAGCTGCCGTGCCTCCTATCGCTGATACAGTGGCGACGGTTACTGCATCACTTATGGCTCCTAACCAGCCTGAAGCAGCATCCTCAAAATCTACGTCACAATCTACACGGTCTACGATGCGTGATGCACCAAGCTCCGCAAGCTTGCTGTCAAAGTCCTGTCCTGTCTTGCAGAAAAACTCATACGAGGTATCCCCAAGCGCAAGGACGGAAAATTTCGTGTCATCTAGCTTAGGGGCACGCTTGCTATGCAAAAATTCGTAAAAAGTTAATGCATTATCTGGCGGATCTCCCTCACCATGTGTGCTGACGATTACAAACAGGTAACCTGCTTTTTTCAGATTGTTTGTTTTGTACTGATTCATAGCAGACAATGTAATCTCGAATCCTTGCTCTTTCAGCACGTTCGCCAGTCTTCCTGCTAGACGCTGTGAGTTACCAGTTTGGGAGCCAAACAGAATCGTAGCTTCACGCGGACCTTGGGGAACAACTGCCGCCGCAGGCTGCACCTGTACTTCATTTGTCGTCGGCAACGCAGTCGTATTGCTCATTTGATTCACACGATAAAAAGCTAAATATCCCCCAAGCCAATGTAACTGGGCCTCCGATAAAGTTGGAAGCAGCTTATTGAGTAGCTCTGCTTGCTCATTTGTAAACGGACTATTTGTCACTTGAAGATGCACCATATCCACCCCACATCAATCTCTTTAAATCCGACCATATTACTTTGTTTTATCTTCACTTATACTATCGCAGTCTCTTCAAAGGTTCAATGCTATTTATCGATATTGGCCTATAAGACTTTTTGAACCATTCATAACTTTTAATTATAAAGCTGTTTTTCATAACTTGACCACTGAATCGCTAGCCTTTTGTCTTCTCAAATGTAGTCAAAAAGTACAACTAACAAACTGGGAGACAATCAGTCCTTTTTAGGAAGAAACTACTGCACTAACGTTGAAACATTCAGCTATACTTATTTTCATTTAGAGACCCGCTCCTCGGGACATCCCTTTTCGGGAACAATCTGTCCTTTTCTTATTAGGAAGTCTTATATTGTTCAGCTACAGCATACTCGATATAATGACCATATAGAGGTCGTGAAGAACACGCCACTTCTGTACAATAGCCATGCTGACATTAGGTTGTCAGGGGCAACTGTACGGAGGTGGCTTTTGTTGTTTGACGGGGCAATTGACTTGGCGCGGCTCCGCTGTTGCTGTTCGACGGCGCAGTGACCTCGGCGCGGCTCCGCTGTTGCTGTTCGACGGGACAGTGACCTCGGCGCGGCTCTGCTGTTGCTGTTCGACGGGACAGTGACCTCGGCGCGGCTCTATTTTTGCTGTTTGACTGAGGCTGGACTAGTCATTTGAGTAACTTTTTTAGGAGAAAGGTGGTTGGATACAATGTCAAGATTTGAACAGCATTACAAAGCGTGGTTACAGGAACATCTGGATCAGGAAAACAACGTTAGAAGAAAAGAGTTGCTTAGCAAAGGCCTTGGTCATGGGACAGTAGAGTTTCTGCGATTGGTATGGTTCCCTGTAGTGGGCAATATGAATCATCTGTATCCAGAGTGGGAGGTTCGTGATTTCAATAATGGCTATCGTTATCTGGATCTAGCCTATATGCCCGCTGGCGCAAAAGGAGGGATTGAAATTCAAGGATATGGGCCACATGCCCGCGATCTGGATGTACGGCGATTTAAAGATTTATGCCGACGGCATTGTTTGTTGGCGCTAGATGGGTGGACATTTTTGCCGATTGCCTATCTTTCTATCATGGATGAGCCCAAACAGTGTCAACAACTCGTACTCTCCTTTATCGGGAAGTTTATTACGTTTGATGTACAGTCCTCCTTATCCTGGATCGAAGCTGAAACAGTCCGATTTGCACGCCGTTTGTTACGGCCCATAACACCAGTGGAGCTGGCTAATCATCTCAGAGTAAGCGACCGTCACACTAGACGGATACTCCGGAGACTTGTTCAATTGCAAATATTAGACATTGCAAGCGGACAACAGCGAGCTCGAAGCTACCAGCTGAGATCGTGACTTGATGTAGTGTGTAAAAAATAGTACATACTGCCTCGTACGCATTAGTTTAGTTTGTGCGCAAACAGATGGTTGGCTGCCAATGCGATGATTTGGCCAATATTCGCGGACATAGAGTCCGTTATTTACGCTTTACAGCCCGTTGTGGCGTAACTAGCGGACATGGAGTCCGCTATTCACTAATTTGCAGCTAGCGCGTGCTGCTTTGATGGAAGATAACGCATCTCCTGTCCGCCTACAAGCGGGCAGGAGCGTATAACAAGAAATAGCGGAACGTCGGTCCGCCTATTTCTGACAAACGTTGCAACAACAGCAACCGTTGCACTTTGCAGTTGTTGCACTATGCAGCTGCTAAATACCGTTAAGCAATCTATACGGCATATTAGTCGCATGCAGAATTATTCCGTGTCGCGGAAGCTATCGGCTCGCTTTAGTAACTCTCTACTATACAGCAGCACCACGCCAATAAGGGCGTGGCTCAGCTCATATGTATGGGTGAAACCAAGAGGAATGAATGCCTGCAAATTCGCATAGTTCGGTGAAATGCTTTAAAGCTGCTCCGCTTCTACACTAAGGACATGATCAAATTCCTTAATGTAATAGTAAATCTCCGACAAATAATAATGATTGGGCACAGACAACAGCAGATCCATACGCTGCCGGTTGCTGTCGAGATCCTTAATTTTAAAATGTCTAATTTTAAACTCGGCCTTCTCGGTCGACTTTCTGTCCTCAGATGCAGGTGCGGGTGCGGGATTTCGTTGAATATGTCTGATTAGCTCGGTCATGCGAGAGTTCGATTCCACAACTACCTTAAGCGACACATCGTATCGATTCAACCTTTCCCACCCGAGTAGTTTCATTAGACCAGGAATCAGATTGACAGCTGCAATCAACAGAACTATTCCACAGATCGCTTCCTTATAGAATCCGGCCCCAATGGCGATACCTAATGCCGAAGCCGACCAGATAAGTGCTGCGGATGTCAGCCCGGAAATAACCTCATTGCTTCTTCTTAAAATAACACCGGCTCCAATAAAGCCAACACCGCTTACGATTTGAGCAGCAAGACGCATCGGATCCATATTCGGATGATTTTCACCGCCAAATTTACTGAATGCTTCAATGGATACGATTGTTAACAAACAACTGGCAATACAAATGACCATACTCGGGCGCATTCCCAACTGCTTCTGTTTCATTTGCCGATCAAGTCCAATAAGCAGACCAAACAACAAAGCAAGTGTTAATTTGATGATCATAATGATCATTGCGATCACCTCTTTGATTTAAGTTTATATTCGAACGTAAATGGCGGCTCAGTAAAAAGAGAACCGAAATTTACCAGATAAGTTTCTCGCATGTCCTATCAGTTCTAATTATACGCCATCCGCTATCCTTACGGAATGTTATCGTGCACGCGGAACGATATGAAAGGCAGATGAGCAAGCATCAAACAGCCACCGAATGCCCTTCTAAATTTTTTTACTGACAAAGTAGGAAGATGCCCATGCTCCAACTGGACCTTTATCCCTTAAATTATCTCCCCTTTCTGGAAAAAATAAAAACCCTCTGCACACACAGAGAGTCAAAACTGTCTACACTCGTCCTAATTCTTGCGCCCTTATCCAGTACTGAATGACACTTAAAAGCTTCATAAGACATGTAAATCGATAACAGTGGAAAATTAAAGATACACGTTGCATGCAATCGGGATAAAAGTAATGGTTATAACTTTTACCGTACAAATGCACTTTGTATCAGCCATGTACGATGTTTTGCAGCTGCCTTGAAATTCAAGTCCCCAACCATTAGCATCCGCAAAAACCAAGCAGCAGTTGAATGATAAGAATGCCGACATCTTTATCGCCAGTCGAAGCAACTTCCGTTGGTGGGATTTACGGATATCTCACCCAAGCCGCAGCGCTCTGTTGTGTATACCGTACATTCACGTTTATCGTGCGAACGTTTTTATTTTACTCGGACCATTGCTCCAGCAACGCCGGAATTCCTTTAACCAGAAGCTGGTGATACACTTCGCCTATTTCATCCATGTCAACCGTGTTCGCACCTAGCAGCATCTGCATTACGATACCATCGATTGACCCTATCAGCAAAGACGCCAAAGCTTTATTATGTCGAGTTGGCTCTGTTTCATATATACGTTGCAGTAAATCCTCTACATGTCCGATCCAACTTTGGTATTTCTCCTTAAACTTAAGCGATATATCTTCGTTACCAAGCATCGCCTCTTGTGCAAGATAAAACTGAATGCGATTTTCATCCGTTTTGTTAAATCTTTTTTTCAAATCCCTCTCAATTTGCTCAATTGCTTCGGTACGGCTATATTTCCCTTGCTTTGTCTCCTCTGCCATACGAGTAGATACAGAAAGACTACGATCCATAGCATCGTACAAAATTTCTTCTTTGCTTTTATAATGATGATACAATGCCCCGGTGCTCAGCCCCGCCTCATCAGCAATTTTTCGCATCGTTGTACCTGCAATGCCAACTTGAGAGATGACACGATTGGTCGCATTCAAAATACGTAATTTCCTCTTTTCAATCATTGTTTCCTCCCCCAACCTAGTCATTTCATCTATGTTCTATTGGCCCTTTATACATCGTGCCGATCAAAAGAAGCTCTTTTAGCCCTC
This sequence comes from Paenibacillus taiwanensis DSM 18679, assembly GCF_000425125.1. Lineage (GTDB taxonomy): Bacteria > Bacillota > Bacilli > Paenibacillales > Paenibacillaceae > Paenibacillus_B > Paenibacillus_B taiwanensis. The sequence continues at coordinate 801,856 of NZ_KE384307.1, read as the reverse complement.
TATATAAAAAGGTACCCCGTAATTAAGGCTTTGTGTGTGCAAAATAGCACAGACAATACAAGTTATGAATTTATACAATAAAACCGAACAGTTGTTATGTTTTTATTGTTACAAATTTCATACCTAATTGCAACGCAGCAAGGTACACAGCAAACACGCATCCAACATCATAAGGAGGGTACACCATGAATATCCCTGTGTGGCAGTACAGCATTAGTATGATCGGTTATATCGTATTACTTCTTGTAATTGTCGGAGTCATGCGCAAACATTATAAGTTTGCTCATTGGTTCTGGATTGCTTCTTTACTTACATTCCCGTTATGGCTCATGGGGGGAGTAGAAGGATGGTTTCGTTGGGCCAAAATTTTAAGTGTAATTCTTCCAACTATTTTTGTAGGATTTATCCGTATTGCGAACTATGAGAAACGAGAAGGTCGATTTTGGAGTGCGCTGCAAAAAGACTGGGTGTTATGGTTTGTATACGGCGTTCTTTTCCTTAATATTATGGAAGCTACAATTAAAGACTTTACGATGGGAAATACATTTAACGCACTGACGGGTCTATTATTATGTATAACGATCCCATTTGCACCTAAGTATTGGAAAATATCTAATCAAAAGCATGGCGATCTTATTGTGTATACGACCATCGGCTGGAACTTTATGTATACCACTTGGAATGCGGCCTTTGTATATGCCGAAAGTCCAAAGTTCTTTGCAAGCTCATTGTGTATCCTGCTCGCGGCCGAGCTATATCCAATTATTAAACGCCGTCCAGAACTATACATAACTGCTCGGGTGTATACGTTAGCAGCACATTTGCTTCTACGTGCCTGCTTCGTGAACCTGTTCCCAACACTAATGGATGCTTCCTCTTGGTATAATGCAGATGTTATGACCTACTGGGGTATCGCTAACTTTGTGCTCATGGTTCCATTTGTATTTTGGCACATGTGGCAGCTGCATACAGGTAAAGCTGAGGTCAGCTTCCGGCGCGGTCGTACAGAGCTAAGTTAACGGAGCACCCTTATTAGGCAAGGATCAAAACAACAGCAAATGGCTTCCCTTTGAATAAGAAGCCATTAAGTACGTAAGATATCCTGTTATATAATACAATGAATAACATCGAATAGAGGCGAATATCTCATTCCTAGCCGAGTGAGCATTCGCCTTTGTTTTGGTATTGGAATATCGACAGGTATGGGCGGCTCAGCCGACATTTATTGTAAAAAATCATAAAAAAACCGTCATTCTCACGTGAGGAGAGAGGTACAAATAAAACAAAAAAACGGCCTATTCGCCGTTGTAGTTTACGTAACTGGTGGGTTCTGAGGGGCTCGAACCCTCGACCTGATGATTAAGAGTCAACTGCTCTACCAACTGAGCTAAGAACCCATATTAAAATCAAATAGTAATGGTGGAGCCTAGGGGGATCGAACCCCTGACCTCATCGCTGCCAGCGATGCGCTCTCCCAGCTGAGCTAAGGCCCCGTGTAATTTATGTTACGTTAGACGATAAATCATCCTACTAAATCCACGTGTACCAAGGTCTTCCGCGATATGTGTACGAGCACCGTCTCGTTGACCGCTTTAGTATTATACCACACGGCTGCGCATATCTGCAAGAGCGCATTTCTGTTATCTGCGATTAGTATATTCTAGTCACGCTGAGAGACTACGAGTGTGCATCGTATGTTAAACGCTCCGTCCTCAACTCATCGTTATTCAACCCTCACAATCGTCCCCTACGTCGATCCCACCGACTGTGTACACTAGTGCGACGACCAATAAAGTACGTAGTCCTAAATCATTTGAAGGATATCCCATTGTTGCAATGGCGCAAGTCATCGTCGAAGTATGGCAAGAGGATAGCGCAGGAGTGTATTGCTTTTGTGATGCGGGGATCGTCGAGAAGTATTCGTCACGGTCCGTTAAAATACGGAATGAATCCGGAGAATCAATGTATTATGACCGCGAATTAACGATGTTCAAAACAAGAAAAGCGCCCACCGACGGATAGTCTCCGAAAGTGGGCGTTTTACCAGATATTTAAAATTGTTACAATGAAGAAACCGCACCATGTGCCTCAAATTTATTTATTAGTGAGTGCTCAAAGACTGAAATTTCAATCCCATCGAGTGAATCATCCCATTTTTTCGCTCTTGTCAAAATATTTTTAATCTCATTATAGTGAGTGTCAGTTAATAGAGCGTACGAGCAAGTTGTGCTGTAAACTTTATCTGGTAGACAGGAATTGAGTAAATTTCTTAATCTATTAATAATTTTACGTATCTCCATACCTGACGCCTCTTCTAGTTCCCCTAACTTCAACAAGTCTGAATGTATTTTTTCAATGATCACTAAAACCTGATTGCCTATCTGAACTCTAGGGGCGATTAGTTGGTCAAATTCATTAAGACATAATAAATCAATCGTATCTTTTCCCAGTCTATCTTTTCCAATGTATCTATAATTACTCATGTGTAAATGTTTTTTTGGATCATCTATTGTTGGATTAATGATCGGTTCTTTTTTTGTATCGTGGCCACCTTTATTTACATTACATCTCTTACAAATTGGGAGTAGATTATTCCAATCCACCACTTCTAATGGATATTCATGTTTAGGATAAAAGTGTTCAACCTCCATATACTTACTTTCTTCATTAAGCTTACATTCACAGAAAATGCACTTTCCATTGCTCATTTTAAATAGTGCAACTTTAATATATTCTTTGTTCCAAACGTTCTTTCCGGTTGTTTCATACTCTTGTGTCAGATTCAATTTTACTTCTTCAGTTAGTTTAATCGGACATGGGGTTCGTTGTATTTTTATCATATTATTCACCAAGTGTCCCGAGTTGTAACTCATAGATTTTCCTCATTGGGCTTCTGTGATGTAACATTTTTAATAACACCTCATACGTTTCTCTAGCTTGTAAAATATTCCCTTTCTCTAAAGCTTCTTCAAAATGTTTTTTTGTTTCAAGGTATTTATTTGATCTTGTCTCTTTCATACCCATAATATCCTCTAAAATTTCCTCTATTGTCCATCCTTTAAACCCATATTCAGATTTTTGCAAATCTAACTTAGTTACATTACAAGACTCGTCCAACGTAAGCGCGATTATTTCATCTGCTTCTGCTTCTTGTATCATGTGTGGGCTGTGTGTCGTTGCAATTATTTGAGCACTTTTAAAGGTATCTTTTATTACTTGGACTAAAACTCCTTGCCATCTTGGATGTAAGTGAGCATCTACTTCATCTATTACAATGATACCCTCAAAATCCGTTACTTTAATATTAGGTTCCTTAAAATTAAACTCTATTTGTTTAATTATTCCCAACAAGATAAATAGAGCTGATTTAAATCCAGAGGAAAGATACTCAAGGTAAACATTCCCCCGCGATGTTTCTAACATAATATCCAGAGAGTCGTGAGCCAAATGAGAATACTTTACGTCTTCATCCAACAAATTAAATATTCCCTTAGCGATAGCTAAATTAAAAATCTCGGCTTCCGAGAAATGTCCTTCGTGAATTAGTGAAATTCTGTTCATGAACCATGTTTTTATGGAATCTTGAGTTAATCCTCCAATAAGCTGATAAGAATATGACTGTTCATTTAGAATATCATCACCTGTTATTGATATCTTTTTGTAATCAATGGCCCTTTTTTCCTTTATATAGATTACGCTTTTACAGTCCATCACAAAATTGTATGGTAAATGTTCATTCTCAAGTGGGCTGAACTTCTTAACATTTGGCTTTAATATTTTTCCATCAAGAGAGATCTCCCACTCACCATACTCAGATTTAGAATTTCTCTTTACATTTCCTGAAAGGTTATGTGAAAAAGAATTCACAATACACTCTAAAACCGTGGTTTTTCCTACACCATTCATTCCACAAATAAGATTTAAGCCAGGATTAAAAGACAACTGTAGATTACGAATTCCACCTATGTTTGTAATATTCAACCAATCAATTTTCATAAAATCACACTCCATGAATTCTATGTCTATTGAGATCGTATCATAAACCAATCTGATTGGAAATATCTAGTCATAAGGTTTCGTACTCATTAATCAGTGCTTTTTTATTTACTGTCCAACATTTTTCTAACCATTCTTTAGTATCACGTTTAGTAATAGGTCCTAATAAAATTACATCTTCTCTATGATGTACTGAAAAAAGCACAACCAGTTCCTTCGTTATTTTATTTCTAACAATAACATTTGGTAAGGAACCTGGAATTAATAACTCAATAATATCATTGCACAACGTTCTCACCTCTAATTCTGAGTTTTATCTAATTTTACTAATCAGCTTTAGTTTCTATTACATATAAATCAATCCCCGTTACGTTTGCCATCGACATATGCCTCCGCAAGCACGTACGCAATGTTTTATCTTGTCGGACACTCACATTTTGAAATTTAACCATCGAGTTTAATTTTGCTACGCGTTTTTAGTGGTGAGCTGTTGAGTGGGACCGAAGGAGTGGCCTTGGGGACTTCAAACTTCACCGCATTAACGCGTAGACTCTTACACAAAAGTCTACTTTTATGAAGATATCTAATCGGGCACCTATCGCCCGTAACCCGCATCACTGCGCGATTTTCGCAATTAACGAACCTTGAACGAGTATTGATATACACGGCGATATCCGAATATACATCGTTTATTCATCGATTATACACAAAATCGAGGGCCTATCCGTATAATAGACCCCCGAGATTTCACGTACGCGTCCGGCAGGAGCTACCAGCAGATAAATTGACGTTATTTAACCGTTAGACAGCTCGTTTGTGTCCGAATTTGTCCAACCAATTATTACGATTTCGCACCGTTTACTAGGTCGTTAAGCGCGTCGATATCACTGCGAATCTCTTCGTCAGTCTTACGTCTTGACTCGGTAGCCTCGCGTTTATCTTCGACAACTGAACGATCAGTTAACAGTCCCCATCTACGCATGTATAGTTCGAGCGCCTTAACGCTTGGTATACCGTTAGCTCCTCCACGAATGGACTTCATGATAGCAACGTTAACCTCACTCCGCATTGATTCGAGTTGCTTATCCGCGAGGTAGTTAATGTAATCAACGAATGCCTCCATCGCCTTCCACTCGTAAAGAGTTGAGCGGGCAATTCCGAGATCATCCGCTATATCTTGTTGCGGTCGCTTCTTACCATCCTCGGTTAGTAGTTCCGCCCACTCGTTATCTACGGTTAGTTGCGCTGCTCTACGTTGTTGTGGCGTTAGTTGTGCTTCTAATGCTTTACGATGTCTACTCATCTGCTTCCCCCATCTCTATATAATATGCCCATGCCGCGTCTATCTCCGATTGCTGCGCGGCTGGATCGGCTTCTAATCGCTCTATCTCTTTCGTAATTACTGCCCTCTGTTCATGCCCACTTACATCTGAACGGTGATCGTAATAATCAAACCCTGAGTCGTGATTCAGCAGCTCTATGCAGAAATGAAGCTGTCGCATGCTATCCGTAAGGTTCAGTCGATCAGCGGCTCCTTCTTCTATCGCGTTGTTAATGTCGTCCATTATACGAAGGACACCGAGTCCTCCCGTACCAACCAGTCCGCAGAACAGCCCTTTCGAGTGACACAGTAAACGGAAGTATTTGCGGTACTCATCGAGTTCCGCGGTGTTAATCGGAACGACAACTCCCTGCGCAATGATCGACGCATACTTAACCGCGATAGCTTTAAACGGCTGTATTCGCGATACCAACACAGATGATAGTGGTACTCCTAAAAACTTCTCGTTATCGGGTGGCTCCGGTGACTTACCGACACTTACCCGCCAGTCGCGAATCTCTTGCCGTAACCGCTCGCAGCTCTCCGATATACTTTCCGTTGGTTCACTTCCTGCGTGCATCCATGCCATTCAATCACCCCTGTTAAAAATAAAGACGCAACCACTCGGGAATGAGCGGTTGCGTCTCGTTGATTTCTTTCTATTCTCCTGCCTCCGCCAACATCCGTCCTACCTCGATATCCAACTCGCGAAGTATCTCGTGTTTCATACTCGGCAGCATATTGCAAACCACCGTAATCAATTCGTTCAACTCTGCGGCTGGCTTCGACATGTCCAGCGTACACTCGATTAATGGCTTTGTTTTCATATAACGCATCCGCCTTTCGTCTCTTAAAAACGAAAAGAAGCCCACGATTTGATCTCGCAAGCTTCCGATTCGTATGTTATTATTTCGCGGTCAATTCGGATTTTTGACGCTCTAAGTCCGCGAGTTCCTTGCCTACCCTCTCAATTGCACCTTTAGATTTTTCTATTTCTGCTAAACCGCGCTTATAATCCTCGCTGTCCTCGTACTTAATTCCCGTGCTTTCGAACAGCTTTTCTTTTTCATAGTGAGCTTTGTATTTACCAAGCATTTCATTAGCGGTCGCAATTGTTGCATTATTTCCATCTATTTCACGCTTTGCTTGATCAATTCTTTGATTAAGAGAGTTAAGTTGACCAGTTGTTTCAGGTATTATCATTTCTTTTTTACTATCCACCTTAACGACGCCTCCCTCGTATTTTACTGTTGAACCGGTCATTTCTCCGACCGTCCTTACTGGTGCATATGTAACCCCGTCTATGATAACCGCTTCGGTTTTTGCCTTCTGACCGTTTACTACAACGGATACTGTTTTATCTACTTTCTTACCGATCAACGAGCCGCCCGTCGCATAAGCAACCGATCCAGCGACAAGAACTAACGAACATAACGAGATCGCAACTAATTTCTTCATATCAACGTCTCCCTCTATTAGTATTTATATAAAATATACCAGTTAAAGGAGACGCGATAAATAGAATAAGTTGCAATCCCGTGTCCTATTCAATACTAAACTACTTCGAATGTACCACCGCCAGCATTCTGATTCTGTGGATTACCGTGGTTGTGGGATTGAAGTGTAAGCTTATGAGTATGGCCTTTATCAGCTTTATTACCAAGCATGGCTCTTAGATCACTAATTTGCTGCTGTAATGCATTTATTTCAGATGCTGTCGCGATTCTATTATGTTCATCGAAACTGCCAACATAAGCACTTCTTGAACCTCCGTCCAATAAAATCCCATTTCGACCATACATATGCATCCGCTTTAATAAGTAATCGGAGTACACTGCGCCAGCACCGGTAAAGTCGACGCTCTTCGCGACCAACTCGTTTGTTCCACCGAGTATGATGTTGTTACCCACTCGGACATCCCGCGTCACATTAATGTCCGTTCCTGACGTAATGCTCCCGCCTATGATAGATGCACCCTCAATACGTGAACCTCGAATCGTCCCCGCGTTAATCTCCGACGCGTTCATAACGGAATCATCGATCTGTCCGGTTAACTTTATGCTTCGTGCAATGACGTTTCCTTTCATGTCCACGCGGAAGGGTGCCGAGTTGTACTCCGCGTGTCCTGCGCTGATTCCGTTTGTATTTATCTTTGTGATGTCATTATCCTTACCGATCTCCATAGTCACGAAACTACCGAGCTGGCCGATCACTGTTTCCGCCATAACTAGATGCTGCTCAATCTTCTTCCCCCCGACAAAGATATCATCCACCGGAACGTGTAGTCTTTTCATTGTTAGCTTCTCTTTAATTGGTGTGCGCATAATTTCGTTGATTCCCTCATTATCCATTTGGTAGACAGTTAAATGACCACCAATGCCTTCATAGGAAGTATGGTCGAAAGTTTGCTGATATGTATCGACTATATTCAACGTGCTTGTAAAGGTGGAAAATGCCTTTTGGTTCGCTTCATTGCATCGGATACCACCAGTCCAGACCGCGAAGTCCATCACATCGTTTAGGACGCGCACTTTTAATTGGTAACCATCTTCCGCCGCGATGCTATAAACAACGGTACGTCCATCCTCGATTCTCCCTATCATGATTCCAAGATGAAACTTGTCGTCACTGTTTTGATCAGGGTGTTGAATTAGATAATCCCGTAAACTGTCAGTAGCCAACTTTTGAAGAATATCTAATGATCTCACGGGAAGCTCCATAAATTCCTGCATAACTTTATAAGCCAGTCTCATCGTTCCAGAACAAAAGATGACCATATCATCAACAATAAATAGCTTCTGACCTAACTCGTGCAGTCTGTAGATATTCCCGTCCACAGTACCTGATATCGCACTATCGGCACCGATCCAGAGTCGATCATAAGTTTGAATCACAACAACACTACTCATTTACCCAACTCCCCAAAATGAAATAAGCGCCCCTTTCGGAGCGCATGTATTATTCGATTAGGCCAAACCCTTGATTCGAGCGTGCGCTTTCTCTTGTCGGAATTCAAGCGTATACTCTCCTACAAGAATACCTTCCGTCTTGTCGCCTTTTATGCCGAGGTGTTTGTGATGGAACTCGCGTCCGGTCAGCGGTCGAATAAACGCACGGTTCGCATCGATGAATAGTAACTCGTCTGACCTCAAGTTATCGTTCATGATAATCGGGAATGTACCGAAGTCATTTACGATGTGGTCTACTACATGACCGCGCTTTGTCTCGGATTGGACGATCCGAACATTGACGCTATTAAAACTACTCATTACTACTTTTTGCTTGGACGGTACGATAAGTGCGTAATGACCGCCACCAGAGAACCCACCTGTATTATAAATTTTCTGTGATATGCCATTGATCATGTCATAATGCACGCTTGCTCCCTGTGCATCCAGAACGTTTGTTTGAATGAAGTTTCGAATACCTCGCATCTGTCGGTGATTCCCATCATCGAAATGAAGCCCGCTGATAAGCGCCTTTTCTAATTGAAGCGCAAGCTCAAGCTGTTTTTTTGACTTCTCGTAGTCATATTCGTTTTGGATTCCATACTGCGCAATGGCCCCCGCTGTATCCGTCACTCTTACACTGTCATCAAAAATCTGCGTCATGTTCTGGACTTTGGTACGAGCCTTGTATCGTGAGTTACGGGCATCGGCACCTTCTTCTCCGCGTACGAATAAGAACTCAATCTCAGCGTCCTTCACAATTGGGGCAGCGGTCGTTCCGCCATAACCGCGCACAACAGTCAGTGTTTTTGACGCTTCATCAATGGTAGTAACGAGAAGATGCTCCTCGCCTACTTGTACAATTGAACCGTCGCGGAATGGTTCAGTTTCCGCCACTTTAATAGCGGTCGATGTTTTATCTGCTACCGCAGCAGAAACCTTCGATTTAGTCGCGAACATTTCATCCTCATACCATGTATGCGTAGTTGAAGTCACCGGGTTAGAAAACCCAAGCAGATTAATCATTGGTGTTTGATAAGGGTTCAATAAAAGAATCTCATCAACCACGCTTTCCTTTTTACCTACCAAGTCATTAGAAAAAATTGTTGTCATAGATTATTTCCCTCCAAAGGCTCTTTTTAGTTTTGCGTATGCTGCCATGTCACTCGGGTTGCCGCTTCGGGCACGCTCTGCTGCTTCCTTCAGTTGCGCCTCTTTTGGGTCTGTTCTACTTTGCGGGTCAACAGGACCTCCGATTGTACGCGGTTGAGCGCTTTTTTTGGTAAGCATAAGCACGTCAAACAATTCTGACAGTCCACTTACTTGTCCATCATCATCTAATGTAATAGCTGACAAGTTTATAATATCGAGCAGCTTTGCTGGCTCAGAAAAGCCTCTCTCTTTCGCAGCCGCAACAAATTCGTAATGTATTTTTTGAGTTCCCATCGTTTTCTTTGCTTCACTTAATGCAGCCTCCAACTCCCCGCGCTCCCGCGTCCAATCAGCTTGCAGGGCTTCAACAGATTCCTGGGTGTATGTTACTGGTTCTGTTTGTTCCATTGGCGTCTCTGTACTGGTTTGTTCCATGTCAATCCTCCCTCACCATTTGTGTTTAAAGTGCTTAATAGGGTTATAACCTGCGACTTTTAGAAACAGTTTGATCGCAGGACTTAATTCTTGCTTGATGTTTCGTAGCATATAAATCACCTCCTTTACGTAACAGCGAAGGAATGACATATCGCCGCGTATAACGCAAATCAATGTCTCGCCCAAAGGTAAAGACTCGTGTTTCACCGTTATCGAGCGTGACCTTCGCGATTATATGTTTTCTAACAGGATCGTTCCGGTCAGGAACCTTGAACACGACGTGCATTCTACCGCCTCCCTCGATTCGCAATGTAATCCATTAGGACGCGTTTTTATGTAGACCAAGGTATTTCATCCTTGTTAGTAGTAAGTCGCCTATTTCCCCGCTAAAATTAGCTGTACGCGCCTAATTATCGTTCTAACGTATTACATTTTCTTGTGTAATCTCGTTGTCCTAACGGCTTCGCGGATCTGTTTCCGCCGTACATCGCTTCTACACGCGATACAATAATTCTGACGATTGGATTTGCGGACAAATAGGCGTTTGCACTTCGAACAACTATCCGATTGAGCCGACTGACCACCGCCCCAATAACGCGATTCCAACAACGGCTCCGTAGGAAGTACGCTCGTTTCAAAATACCGACATCGAACGTCCTCGGGAATACTGCCCCCGCGAAAGAATCGACATGTTAATTTACCGTCTATTTCGATTAGGCAACGATCCAAACCAGCAAAGTTCGCGCACTGCCCACGCGCTAGTCTCTGTATTTGCTTTTGCAGACTTATAAAATTGACACCCCTTCGTTAAGTTCCATTTGTAACGTTGAGATGCGCGCGAGAACATCTTTCGTCAACGGGAATGAATCGAGAACTTTGAACCGGATGTCATACGTCAGGTTCCGATGGCCTTTTTCTATCTTTGATACCAACGAAACCGAACACCCTAGTAAGTCCGCGTATTCCTGTTGAGTTAGCCCGTACATAACCCGAATGGTTCGGAAAGTTTCCGGACTCATACGCATGGTGACACCTCCTCCTGTGCTGATTTTTAGACATATGGACAAACAAAAAAAGGCATCTTGTATGAACAAGACACCTTCGAGAAATAAGAACGCCGCGCGCCCGAGTTCTTATCTCATACATAGGAATTTGTCGCCAGCTAACTAGTACTCTACCTTTCTAATTACCTTCTTACTTCCGCCCAATCGATTTTTACGATCTCTATCTGAGGATATGCGTTGAAGCTTGTCAGAATCAAACGCCCTTTCATAACTACCTGTCCGACTTAACATTGCTTTTTCTGAAATCCAGAAAGGATAATCATGCCAGTAGTAGTATTGTGGTGGCTTTTTTGGCCTAATCTCAACTTTAGCTCTCTGGACTCGCCTTTGACTTGTCTTGACAGGTGTCTTACATGAGGGGCCGCACACTTTGGTGTTCTTAGGTCTAGTTTTATCGCGAAATAAATACCCGCAGTACGCACACTTCTTAACTTGCGGATCGTCTGGTTGTGAACTAAGCAATTCTCGTATTACTTTTCGCGCATGTTCCTGAGATAATCCGGCAATCTGCTCCTTAACATACTCAACTGCGCCTTCGCCTGGTTCTCTCATCGACGCCCTCCTATATCTCGTATTTACTCCACGCCAGTAGTAGTGAACGCATACGGCTCGACGGTAGGTATAGCTTTATAGGCTCGCCCCTACGAATTCGTGAACGCCACACCCATTGAAGTAAGTCAGACACCGCGAGAGCGTTTTGATTTACGGTTACTCCGTTTTCTTCGAAGAATGCTCGCTCCTGAGGATTCATGTACCGGTTGTATAGGTAAGCTAACGCCCATCTATCGGCGTAGTCGTTCGTTGCTCGTGCATTACACGCTAAGAAGCTATTTGCGAACCCTCGACCTTGTAGCGAGTGTTGATAATCCTTTAAGGTAGTCCAGATAATTTCATTGGCTTTGGCTTTACAGTGATTACGTAGGAACGTATATAAGTTTCGGTTGAGTTGAGTAATAACGCCCCCGCTTGCCTTACCCAGCCAACTCGTACTTAACGCGGTACTCGATTTCGCGACATCATTCAACTTACCCTCGTGTAATTCGATCAATTGAAGGAGGTCACTTCGATTCTCTTTCGCGGTATCGTATTCGCATAGCTCATAATTTCCTGCCGCATCTTTTGTTACGGATTTGTATTCGTACTCAATCCCGTATAAATCGAAGTAGTATCGTTGTAGCTGCCCTTCGAACATATATGTCATGGTGTACACTTCATCGAACGTTGAGAAAATCCGTGGAGGAAACGTCCATACCATGAACGTATCGCGATAAACGAATAAATTGCCCGCCTGTGCTAGTTCCTTGATATCCCTGAACCGTAAGCTTGAATACTCATCGAATATCCAAACAACGCGATTTCCTTCAATTTGTATGTACTCGGAACTAACAAGCGCCTCGATGTCGTGTTTCTTAATGTTCACGCGTTCGATAACGTCCATTGTTTCGTCCAGAATTAGCGTATACTTAGCTTCGGTTAGTAACTCGATAAGTTCGTCGTCAGCAGTCCGGAATAAACTATGTGATGCACATATGTCCGCACCACTTCGAACGAGCTGCTTCAAATCATACATCTTCCGTCCCTCTGCGTTATCATTATCGGGCTGGACGAACTTGCGGCTCGACACCGAATCAATTACGCGGGCTATCTCGTCAAGGAACGGCGTAATGAAAATGAATCTCTTCTCCGCGGGGGAATCGTTGATATGCTGTATCGCCCATGAGGTTTTACCCGAACCCATAATAGAATCAATGACCGTCATTTTCTCCATCTGAGAACCTCCGTTTGTTTGAAGTTAGCTTGGACAACGCTACGTTTATTACCGATAGAATCCGCATACTTTTCTTTTAAGGACGAACGCCGAAAACCCGCACCACTACGCGGTTTTTTTCGAATTCTAGCACGCATGATGTGCTAAATTACGCCCTATCAACGGCAGTGATAACGAACAGCTATTAGCTGAACGCGACCACATCGAATGATAGAACGATGGGTGTGACGTCGAAGAAGACCACTTCTCCGTCCCGCGCCGGTGCGCTTCGCTTACCTACGCGGGCAAGAGTATTCCACATGCCATTCTTCGCGAAGGAATTACATCCACGAGGAAATCTATTAATAGTACATTGGTGGCGAGCGTCGATAGACGCGAAGGCTCGGCGAAGCCGATTACGCCTTTGACCTGGTATCCTCGATGAGCTTATCAGCTCTACGAGATACGCCGTTAATACGTAACCATCCGCAAAATACGGACATTCCCCTATTAGAAAGTGTCCGCTTTTTCGCGTAATCTTTCCGACGACTAACGTATAGGTACGGCTCTTTTAGCTCGCGGTGGAACTCTATATTAATAGTACCAACGAGAAATACCGAGTTGGGCGTCTAATCACGAAGCAATCGCCCTGTGATACTCTTTGATATCCTCGTCACCTGTATCGAGGTTGTCCGGGTGATAGGTCTGCTCTTACAATCGGATTATAATTAGAATTAAGCTTCATTTTCACGTTAGTAATAGCCATAATAAAACACCCTCTCATGAAGAATTATTTTGAACAGCCTATTGACGGAATGATTAAAACCCCTTATAATAAACACTGTGAGATGGTTAATATAATAGGTTAACCCTATCCGAAAATTGAGCTCCCAAATTTCATTCTATCATGTCGATTTTAGAGAATCAATAGGTTTTCTAAATTTATTTTTGCCTTTACACCGAACGTGTATTCGCATATAATTGGAAATAGTCGGAAGGTCGCTTATACCCTCCGACCAAAGTATCCGAGTACGATCGGCAGTTGCCGCTACCAATCGCGAGCAATCGAACGTTTGCCGCCGATGATTGCGAATCTATGTGAATCGGTCGATTCCGTTCGGGCGTTGCCGCGCCCACGACCGAGTGATTTTCGAAGTTATTGCCGCCGGAACGTTGGCGCGAACCGACGGCGTGGTTCTTCTTGCGTTTGACATGTCAACATGTCATTCAATAAAACGGAGGACGTCCTCCGATTTGAGTACGAGTCTCCTTCACCTTGCATGAGACCTTTGACTCTTACATCGACCCATTATTAAGCAATAGACGCTACTCGACCCCGAAGCCCTAGACTTAGGGCATCGAAACTATCCGCACGGCGATCCGTCTCCGATTGGCGTGCGAAGCACTGCCTAAGTTGAACTTAGGGCGTCGGTTACAGTACGGACTTCTTGCCAGCATTGGCAAAAGGTATTACGAACTCCCCTCCCCGTAGTGCGTTGGCGCGCACGAAAGGTTCATCGGGGAACCCTGTGCAAAATTTTGCACAGGGTCTAACTCACTGCTTCGACGAACTCGAAGTTATAATCGATAGACCAGTCGTGATGGTAACGAATGAAATCGTAAAATGATAAGTTCTTCATGAAGTCGAGTACACGCGATATAAGCGCTTGTGTATCGGCTTCTTTTCGTTTTAGCTCACCGAGCCATAATCCGGCTTTCGTGCTGACGTAAACGTTCGTACCTTCCTTCTCACACACATGGTACATCCACATGACATCATCATCTATAGCGACAAGATAATCCTCAGTGACGAGAAATCCGTTTAGATGAACAATTTGATATCCGAGATCCAGTTCAATGATTGCGCGTTTCATGCAATGCTCACCTGCTCTATGAAGAATCCGAGTTTGACCATTTGCGCGTAATTGATTTCGACGCACCCCGCAATGGAACGCTCATGCACTTCTGGAACAATACGGTGGAATGCGCGTGGCAAGATGATTACTGTCGTTAACCTGGGGCGGTCATACGGCGACACCGCAAGATTGGCGTATGTAACTTCGAAATTTCCTGTTCGATGGCTGAGACAGTAACCGATTTCGAATGTCCGGCTGCACCTCGTTCGCGTAGACGTTGGAACAGATGTCGGCGTATGCTTACGGTCGAGTCTTCGCGTTCTTGTCACATACCGAAATGATCGTCGGATATCGTTGCGCAGGAAACGGATTGAAGTCATGCTCGGTTCTTCCCATAGAAGTACGAGAGATGCGTTGATGCGAGATAAGTGCCATTCCGCCTCTTCACGAACAACTTTATTCATTTTGGCTATAGTCGTAAGAATCGTGCGTGCTCGTTGGGCTTGCGTGAGTAAGCGGGTGAAGCGTTGATTCAATGCGATAGTCGTCATATCGATAATCCCTCCGTAAAATGTAGTGTATTTACGTCTTTTATTAAATTAAATGTACAGTATTTACGTCATTATTGCAATGTTGCACATTTGCTCTTTTTAAAGCAAATTCAAGAATTAACCAGATAAAATCTAGAATTCACGCCATTTATCTCATTTTTACTTGTATTTACGTCATTTCAAGCATTGTTATCGCTTAGCATAGTGGGTATACTTATGAGAAATAGTCGGATATACAATACAAATTCGAGGTGTTAATAATGAAATTTGGTGCAAACATAAAAACCATTCGAAAGAAAAGAGGATTAACACAGTCAGAACTAGCGGAAGTGACCGATCTTTCACGATCATATATCGCTGATATCGAAAGAGATCGATATAGCCCCTCTATAGAAACTCTTCTCGCAATAGCCAATGCATTGAACGTGAAAATTTATCAGTTAATTGGCGAAGATGTTCATGTGAATCGTGACGACGAGGATTGGAGCATGGAGGAATTAGAAGAGATAGCAC
Source organism: Paenibacillus taiwanensis DSM 18679 (assembly GCF_000425125.1). Taxonomy (GTDB): domain Bacteria; phylum Bacillota; class Bacilli; order Paenibacillales; family Paenibacillaceae; genus Paenibacillus_B; species Paenibacillus_B taiwanensis. The sequence continues at coordinate 786,273 of NZ_KE384307.1, read as the reverse complement.
GCTTTAAAGAGTTTGTTAAGTCTAAGAGAGATCAACTTTAATATTAGAAGAAACCCATCGTAGAATCATCCTCATGTGGGCTCTTATAAAGGTGCTCTATAAGCGATATTACCGTGAAATTAGTCGTCTTACTCCGCGAAGGTATAAATTAATCTAGGACTGTTAATATGCGGTGATTTGACGATAATACGTACTTATTATACTTCTAGCATATATTTTAGGAGGGATTGTTTATGACTGATAATCTTTTAAGTTGGGGAGGACTAATCGTAGGCCTTTTCGGACTTTTACTTGCAATTTATCAATTTAATGAGAAAAAGAAACTCGAAAAATTCATTTGTGCGGAAAACTGGTTTAATTATGAAAGATCAAATACAACGAGTGGTACATTGCAAAAGGCTATCACGCTATATAAAGAAAGACACAATGATAATAGAGATTTTGATGTGTTTGAATCTTTAACTCAGGCAGATATATTTTGTCAGGAAACATACATGAGTTGCATTAGACAGATACAAATATCTGAGCCCAATTTCACTGAGAAATCAATAAAAAAGTGGACTGAAGAAGGAAAAATTACTGAAGAGAAAGCCAAGTTATTCAAAAAGTTTATTGTCGAAAATGACAAAAGATAAATTAAGACACTTGCGGATAAGAAATCAAAACTTCTTTACTTTCCCATTTTAGAGAACTATGAAATAGAAAAAGGACGTCACTGTGAATGACGTCCCTTGCTAGGAGATAATTTAATTATTCTTCTGAGCCGGCAGCCCCACGATCCGCCAAGATTTTGGGCTGCCTTTACTGTCCTGGTACGCTAATGACATAAAATCAGTGTTACAATAAACCCCAAAAACATCAGAATGAAAGTCCCAAACGCAAACATTAATGTAAATGACTCGTACACACCCAACACAATCGCCCCTAGCTATCTCCTAATTACGTAATTGTATTACGCAATCTTATTATGCAACATCTTCCGAATAAACCATGACTCCTATCTACAAGTTATCCACATGTTAAAACTTTCGTTTCACCACGTGAATCAACGGACTAAACCGCTTGTGTTGATCAATTATATTCTCTTCACTAAGCTGTACGTACTTCCACGTAGTCTTTATATCCATAGGTAGGCTTTATAATTGAAAATTGTTTAGTGGTGTATATTTATTGTGTTGTTCCGCAATTTCATTCGAGAACATTTCGACGTAAACTCGAACCATCTCGATGGATGAGTGTCCGAGTATCTTTTGCAATGAGAACACGTTTCCGCCACGAATTAAGTACATCTTCGCGAACGTATGGCGGAACGTATGTGGTGAAATGCGTACTCCTTTTATACTCGCGGCATTTGCGTAATCCAAAACAGAATCCTGAATGGTTCTTCTCTTTAATTGATCTCCTTCAATATTGACAAAAACATAATCGTGCTCTAAAGTACCTCTTCGTTCTAAGTAATTGTCCAAATATCTTGCCAATGTATCACTGAATGGAACAACTCTCTCCTTGTTGTACTTCCCTGATATAAAAATATTACGTTGATTCCACAGTATATCAGTGAGTTTTATCTCTAGAGCCTCATTTAATCTAACCCCCGTGTCAAGCAAAAGCAAAATAAATAAGAAATTTCTTTCTCCAACAAAGGATTCTTGATTAATCACACCAAATATTTCCATAATCATTTTTTCATCGAGTGTTCTGATTATCCTTTTAGTTTCTTGTAATCTTCCAAATTCTGTGACCGGATTATCACCAATAGCTTCTTTAAGCTGCAAATACCTAAGAAACGCTTCAATAGCACGTAAATATTTATTTATGGTAGGTGCTTTATTTCCCTTTTTCTTTCTTAATTCGATAAATTCCTGAATATCCTCTGTAATAATATCACCTGGCAAAGTGACATCAATTTCTTCTAAGAATTTCACAAATGCACCTAGTGTTTGTTTGTAATAATCCACCGTTTTTTTATCTAAGTTCTTAGTTCGTTTGTTTCTAAGAAATTTATCCACAGCCTGATAGATTGTTACGTTGCTCAAATCTTCCTTCTCCTCAACGTAGTATACTCTTCGCTTGCGATAATCATTAATGATAATCCCCTCCCTAATCTAAGATATTAACAGCATAATCAGAGATTCGAGAATTTAAACATCGCGGACACAAGGGGAAAGCCACGCCATCAATAAATAGACATACATAACGCATGCTACATCTCCACACCTATGTCTGCGGTCAATCCGAATGTGACGAGTACGCCGTTTGCGACTCGACTTATACGAGTTTATCGAATACTTTCGTCTCCTTTTAATATATATTTAAGTCGTTAACTCATAATTTAGGAGACATTAAAAAAATAACGCCGATCCACAAGGACCGACGTCTTTAAGTTAACGAAGTATTTTTCTTGGTTTACTACTAGATCCGACTATTGTATTAAGTGCTGAAAATTCTTCATGATTCTTTTTGACGGATTTATCGGACAGGTGGGTATAATGTGCAGTCATTCTTCCGTCTGCGTGTCCAAGAATTATTTGTAAGTGCCGTTCAGATCCGCCTTCCTCCAAAAACAACGTTGCTCCAGTGTGACGAAGCAGATGCGGCCAGATAGTCGCAGGATCAATATTTGCTTTTTCCGCGTACTTTTTAAGCCTCTGCCTGAAGTTGTTTGGGGTCAGTCGCTCGCCATAGTTACTAAGAAATACGTAATCACTGTCAAACTCTTGTGTTTCTCTTAGCAACTCCTGTAGCAGTTTCTGTGTTCGTTTAGTAATCGGCACAATTCGTGGCTTTCGACTCTTAGCGATTTCTTTTCGGATAGTGACCGCACCTGTCTTAAAGTCTACGTCCCCCTTCCGAAGAGTCAACGCTTCGTCTATTCGCAACATAGCATCAATTAGTAAATTCAGCACCACATAATCACGAAAATCACAATATTTCCGTTGGTTTGGAGATTCTAGTAATAGTTTCAAGGAATCAACCTCAAGAACGTTGATTTCCTATCCGAGATCCTCAACGCATTTTACTGGAGCTAATGGATCAGAATTAATTTTTCCTTCTTCAAACAAAAATTTAAACATCGTCTTCATATTCTTAATTCGTGTATTTATTGACTTGGGGAGTAATCCAACTGTTTTGACATGTTCGGGTACATTACACTTATTGCTGAACCTTTTTTTCTCATTACGAAGCCATATAATATACTCGCGACCTAGTTCCGTTGTTACGTTTCGAACATCACGCTCAAGTCCTCGCGTTTCTAAGTATTCGCAAAAATACTGATAGTTTTCTTGGTACGTCTTCAAGGTACTCTTCGCTCGTCCTACCGAAACTTTCGCTTGATAGTAATAGTCAAACAGATAGTCGAGTGAGTACTGTAATCGCATCGACGTTCGCACATTTTTAGTCGATTTTCCCTTACGTTTCTCGCTTATAGACACAAAAAAAACTCCCTTCCGTGTATTACGGATGCGAGTCGGGTTTATGTACATATCGGTAAGTTGGTAGTGTGCATATCTGCGATGAAATCCAACGTCAAAACCTACGTAACAACTAGCGAAAACAGCAAAATTTATGCGTTTTCCCTTTCGGAGCTGCCAGCGATGCGCTCTCCCAGCTGAGCTAAGGCCCCGTGTAATTTATGTTACGTTAGACGATAAATCATCCTACTAAATCCACGTGTACCAAGGTCTTCCCGTGCTGTAATTGTAAACTGTGTTACAATCGACTTAAATAGTATAGCATATATGAAAACAGCATTGCAACAATTGTTTTCATATTCTGCTTACCTACAAAACGATATCCACTCTTTTAACTCCAAGCTATCATACAGACCGTAGGTGCACACACTTGCGAAGACTCCTTCATGTTCTGGAGCCTACTAACTCTATCCTCATGAGCAGAGTATACGACACGCTTTCTACTAAAGCCCGATGCCACGCAAAGCTCCGCATCAATTTAATAGCTAGCTGTACCGCCACACATGCACCATATTGCGTCACCTGATTTTACTCTTAATGAGATCAGCGAGCTCTTGTATATCCCCATTCAGAAATTGATAAAATATATACGACTCATCCCTACAAGTAAACATAAGCCTCGCATAAAAAGGTATCCGATTCACGGTTACATAAGTAATATGTTCAAATGGATACTGATCGATTACCGTATACGTCTTCTTGGTGAGCGAGCTTCTCCCCAAGTATAGGAGTCTATCATTTGTTATGGCTAACATGCCAGGATGAACAGTCGTATGCGCTAACGTACAAGGAAAAAGCTTAATAAGAGATTCATTCGGCCGTAAATGCTCCTGGAACTGGGTTAGTGTTATGTCTGCTATCATATGAAACCACCCCGAAGTTAAAGTTTGTTTTCTAATTTTATATATATATTAACATACGTAAATACTTCAATTCTGTTTCACAATCATATGTCTGTAATAAAATACAAAAACCTTCCCTCCCACGATGGTGTGGAAAGGAAGGCTTTGGCTACAACTTGTAAAGATCAACACTATTCGCGACCACACACATTTTGCTGTAACATGTGTATACATCGGAGCAAGAACACAGCGTTTCATCGCCCATGCTAAGTCGAATACACGCGACATCACCAACGGGTCTTCAGCTTCTAGCTGATCACCCTATTGGCGGCGGGCTGCTGGACAAGAGCCCTGCTGCAAGAAATAACAAGAGCGCCAAAAACAGCTCTAATCGAATGCCACTGACGAGGCCGCTCCAACTGCTCTCCGCCAGCTCCTGATTTGAAGCTGCACTGGAAAGCTTCGGCATTAGCGCGTAACGATGATACGCGGCCAGAACTAGCACAAGCGTGAACAGCATCACTTTGGCGATCACCATCGTACCATAAGTGCTGTGCAGCAGCCCTTGCCAGCTGGCAATCTTATTGAGCGCCAACGCAACACCTGAGATGCCCGCAGCCACCATCATCGGCAGGGCCAATCTCGCGAAACGCAGCAGCATCCCATTCCAACGCTGCAAGAAGGCGCCACGCTCTGTGTCCGCCGGCTTTATGCTGACGAGCAGCAAACCAATAAGACCTCCACACCACACAGCGGTTACTATAATGTGCAGCACATGCATCCACACCATCAATGATAATCCGCTTTCTGGCGAGTAAGCATGTCCAGTAAGTGGGAACGTTAAGGCTAGAGCAATGTAAACCACAAGGCGTACAGCTCGCCATGCTCCCTGCTCCAACTTTAATGCCATCGAGATAGCAATGAGCAGTGCCAAGCCGATGCGTGCTAGTGTCATCCATCCGAGCATCGTCGTACTGAGCAAATGTCCCATCGCTTCTGCTGTACCGATCCCGCTTAGTTGTCTGCCGATGTCATACAATCTTAACGCTCCGCTAATCGCCAGTACAGCAGCTACCAAAGTATACAGCCATGAGCTAAACCAACGATCCGCTGCATATACACGAGTTTCAACAGGAATGAATATCCAATCCCTGAACAAAAACAGAGCACCTAGCAGCACGATTGCAAGGATGTCTACGATCCGCAGAAATGCGGTCCCTCCCTTGAAACCTGCCCCACTTCCAGTTGCATTATTGTGCTGATGGGCGGTCTCATCGTGCACATGCTCAAGTGGTTCCTTTGTTGTAGCTTGATCGCCTAAACCAGTAGCTTGATTGGCAGCAGCCTCCTTGCCATCACCTTTGGATGCAGAAGAGTTTGAAGTTAAAGCATCCGACGTCGATATTGTTCCGGAGCTCTCCTCTGAAGCTGGAGAACGATCACCATTACCATCAGGCTTAGCAGTCATCTCTTTCGACGCTTCATTTGAATCAAGCTGAGCAGACGAGTCCTGACTTGAAGTGGACTTCGATTGCTCCGCTGAATCCCCTGTTTCAGAACCTGCCTCTACATTACCTGCGGGCTTCGAGCCGCTGCCAGTCAAACCCTCTTTGGTGTTGTCCGAGGGTTCTGCTTTCTTGTTATCTATATTGTTCGCAGCCTTAGTGCTATTGCTTCCCTGCTCCGCAGTTGTTGCAGCTGGTTTAGACTGTACCGGCTTCCCACCTGTCGCCTCCGAGCTTGAACTAGATGGCTTTTGCTCCTTGCCAGCCCCATTAGGCGTAGTTGGTTTATTTGTTCCTGAGCCAGGCTTTTGTTCTGGCTTCTTCATAGGCTCTTTAGGCTTATCTGGCTTTGAGTTGCCTGAGGCTCCAGACCCTGCCGCCGGTTCGTCATCCAACGAAACCGTTTCAGATGGCCCTGTCTTTTTCAGCTTCACGCCAACCGCAAACCGAAATGAGTCTTCCGTCACATGCGTATCTACGGATAACGACTGCCATTTGACCGTGTAGACACCATCCGCCAACTTAAAACCTGTCAGCATAAGCGTGCGATCCCCCGCTGCGCTTTGCTTGGCAGACACCACATTCCCTTTCTCATCCACAATCGAGACGCTGCTGAGCTTCGTATCGATATCTTCTGTAAAGGTTACATGAAGATGATCAGGCGCGGTAGTAAGCTCCTCTTCCTGCTTCGGATAAGAATTAGCGACATAAGCATGTGCTTGTGCCGCTGGGATTGGAAGCAAGCAAACGATCATCATACAAATGATGATCGCTGCCACTCCTTTATTTAGCCATTTTCGCATATAGCTGCCTTACTTCGTATAAACGTGGATTGCTGCACGTGTTCCGCCTACCGCAGGGAAGAACTCAAGCACAGCACCCGTCTTGTCCACAGCAGCCCGCAAAGATACTTCGCCTTTAGCATCATAAGCGCCCACTTGTGCTTGGATAATCGCAGCGTCAACCATCGTTGTCCCATTTTTAACCGTTACAGCTTTATCATCAAGCACTTTACCGTTTACATATACGGCAGGCTTTGGATTTACTTTTTCCGCAGCAACTTTAAAAGTGCCATTTTGAACCGTATATGTCATCGTAGCTTCATAATTAACGCTGCTGTATTGTCCTTCTTCCTTCTCTTGGGTAGCAGGCTTCGCACGAAGCAGATAAGCATCTGCTGGACCTGTTTTAAAGGTAACAATACCGTTTGCATCTGTCTTTAGCGCTTGTGCTTCCGAATTACTGCGGCGAATCAAGGATACGTCCGTGTCCGCCAACGGTTTGCCCTTCAAAAGCAATTGTACTTTAACTTGCTGATCCGGTGTAATGGCAGCCGGATTAAATTGCGGAACAAACTCCGCGCGATCCGTTGTTACTTGCTTATTAAACCCCTTTAACTGCGCAACACGTTGTAAAGTAGGCAGATCACTAATCGCTACAAATGATTTCGCACTGCGCAACGTACGGGAAGCCACTTCGCCGTTCTTAAATATACTGTCTCCCTCAGCCGAAATAATATAAGCACCTGGGGTAGCACTCTTCAACGAAGCAATGTAACCGTTATTCATACCAGGATTTTCTGTATCCGTAATTTCACCTGTGTAATACAAAGTGGAAGTAATATCAACTTTTTTGCCTGCTGGTGTCGTTGCAAACACTTTAGTCGTATCGGTACTCCATTTTCCTTCAATCCGATAGCTTGCATGATGGTTTGAATGATTGCCGAGCTGTAGATCCACATAAGCCACTTCGCCAGCACCTACGATTGGCGCATGAGTCTGTGACCAACCGTCATGTGCCATTGCCGGAATTGCCATTGTAGCTGCAACGACAGAAGCAATCAAAATGGAAAGTAGTTTTTTACGCATGTTTTGTTTCCTCCCTAGAATTTTTCATATTTAGATATGGCGAATATTGTCGAGTATATTTATTGTAAATGTGATATTTATCATTGAAATGACTAACAAGAGTCATTAATCGTGAACATTTTGTGAACAACACAAAAAAACGTCAGAACAAAAGCTCCGACGTCTGCTGCATTAAAAATTGTGGGGTGACAAGCCTTGCCTCCTAAAAGGAGAAAGCGGCAAAGAATGGCTATTATATAGCCCTCTCTTGCCGCTATTACGTTTATCAGTTTGTAGCTGATGTTCTAACGTTTAATCAAAAGGCAGATTAGATATTCCATCGAGTCGCCTGACAGCCACATAATTAACTGTTGTTCGAAATATCACTCAGATTATCCTTGGACAACAACGTATTAAGCTCTTTCATAAACATGTTAATGTCCTTAAATTGACGGTAGACAGAGGCAAAACGAACGTACGCCACCTCATCCACTGGGTACAATTGTTCCATAACCAATTCACCGATATCACGACTTTCAACTTCTGCATGAGCTGTTGTACGAAGCTGTTTTTCCACTTCCGATACGATTGTCTCTAATCGCTCCACCGATACAGGACGCTTCTCGCAAGCGCGAATCAGTCCCCGCAGCAACTTCTCGCGACTAAACTCCTCACGGCTTCCATCTTTCTTTATGACGATCAGCGGTGTTTCTTCAACCATCTCAAAGGTTGTAAAACGACGGCTGCACAATTCACACTCACGCCTGCGACGGATCGATTTGTTGTCATTGGCTGGCCTCGAATCCAGCACCTTAGTTCCAAAGTGATCACAATAAGGGCATTTCATCGGCATTCCCCCCTCTTCTTTATCTTTTTCAAAAAAATCCCAATGGTTATGTGTAATGATATTCGCAACTTTGCGCACAATACAATTACCAACCGCAAGGAGGTGAACAAACATGAGCCAAAGCAACCGTTCCAGCAACAACTTAGTAGTGCCACAAGCAACTGGTGCACTCGAGCAAATGAAATTCGAAATCGCACAAGAACTCGGTATTGCGATCCCGCAAGACGGGTACTACGGTAACATGGCGACTCGTGACACTGGTTCCATCGGTGGATACATCACGAAGCGTCTTGTCCAAATCGCAGAACAACAACTTGCAGGTCAATACAAATAATGATCCGTTGAGGCGTCGTATCGAGCAGCATCGTCTGCTTGTCCGACGCTTCTTCACTTATGATCCGCTTGATCCGCTGCTATCGTGTCAAATGTCAAGCTCCATACACACGTTTATACTTCTCATAATAATGGAATACACGCTGCACGTACAACTTTGTTTCGTTAAAAGGAATTTGCTGCTTAGCGGATTCAAGTGTTCCGTCCCACTTATTTGACCGCAGCCATTCACTCACATTTCCAGGTCCTGCATTGTACGCTGCAACCGCAGCAACGGTATTGTTGTCATACTGTTTAATTAGCGACCTTAAATACCAAGTGCCAATCTGAATGTTCGGATCTGCCTCTCGCCGCAATTCATCTATCGTCCACAATTTGCGCAGCTTCATTTGTTTCATCGCCCAATCCGCTGTAGTTGGCATCAGTTGCATCATACCAATCGCACCTTTACGCGATTCCCTTCCAACCTCATAATTTGTTTCAACCCGGATAATGGCGGCAACCAACAGCGGGTCCAAATCCTGCTTTGCAGCATGTTCACGAATCGAATCCTCAAAATGAATGGGATACATCCAACGTCCGAGCCACTGAGATTGAACAAAAAGCACAAACATAAAACCAAGGAACAACACAAGCAGCACACTCTTTTTTCGTAGTATACGCATAAGTTTATTCATAATAAGCCCTTGTGACTAAGAAATTCATGAATTTGGTGTGCTGTATGCTCAAGTCCTTGATCGTTATAGATGACATAATCTGCTCGTAATCGTTTCTCTTCAATATCCATCTGCGCTGCCAGCCTAAGCTTGGCCTGTTCCGGTGAAAGGCTGTCTCTCTTCATCAAACGCTCCAACTGAACTTGATGGGGAACGTATACCACCATCACCGCTTCAAATAAACTCTCCATCCTGGATTCATAAATAAGGGGCACGTCTACCACTACCAGCTTGTCCGGCTGTTCCTGTTCGTAGCTGCGCATCTGTTCCAGCATGCGCTGACGTATAGCTGGATGTGTGATCCCCTCTAGCGCCTTCCGTTCCGCCTCATCTCCGAACACAACCGCCCCAAGTCGCTTGCGATCCAACGCCCCGTCTTGCAGCAGCATTTCGTGACCGAAGCGCTCCGCGATCTGTGCCAGCACCGGACTGCCAGGAAGCACAATCTCCCTGGCAATTCGGTCAGCATCAACAAGACGCGCACCTTTATCTACCAACATGGCAGATACCGTGCTTTTTCCGGAAGCGATCCCTCCCGTAAGCCCAATGTTCATGCTTTCACCTCATTTCCGCTTTGAAGAGCAATCTCTAAAACAGTTTCATAATTCCCATAATGATCAGTAAACATCCCGGCAGAAACGAGAGCTTCCGAATCCAACTCCACTCGGCAAACTTTGTGCCAAGCCGAATCCCAAACAACAAAAAGCTGCCACTGAACAACGCAATCACTATCGCAGTCAAAATCGGAGCAAAGCCGAGCAGTGCAGCACCGATACCAGCTCCGAACGCATCCAAAGATAACGCTACGCCAAGCCATGCCGCCTCAGCCGCACTAATGGTGCCCGAACGATCAATATCTGCCGCCTGCGGTGTTCGCAATATTTGAATAATGATGCCTAACCTTCGTAACTGTAGCTCAACGACGGGTCTGGAATGATTTAACTCGCCAGTGCTCGACAAGGTCACATCTGAACTGCGCTCTTTAACCGTCACCACGTTGTCATGAAACCCCTCAGAACCTATTTCAGCAGGCTGAGAGCGGACAAGTTGTATAACAGAGAAACATCCTATCGCGATCAAAATAAGCGAACCAATCCATCGTGCTACTGTATCAGAGAACCAGTGAATGATAGCGGAACCGACCTGCATCGACAGCAGTATAATGAGTCCCGAGCATATAGAAATAATTACGATCGACAACCACGGAATTCGCAGCTTTCTAATCCCGTAAGTCATCCCTACCCCAAAGCTATCTAAACTTAGGGCAAACGCCAATACAATTAAAGATGCAGCATGAACGAGCAACCTTATTCCCTCCTGCTCCTTGCCTGATTCGAGTACATGCAGGCTGTAGATTGTTGTACCCTATCATATGGGCTGGAGCGGATATAGGTGCATACCGTGCTGTCTGTCATGCTGGTATTCGGAACATTAGTGGTGCCTGATCAAATAACCGTAACGATTACGATTCAATCATACTCCGCAATCGTATTGCGGCTTAATTTACTTTCCACTCATTTTGACGACTTACGGACTCACTATGGACGTATTATGGACGCGGCTGACAGCGGGAACACGTATGTGTGCCCCGACCGCCAACGACCGACTTTTCAATGATGTGGCCACAAGTGACACAAGGCTCTCCCTCACGCCCGTATACTTGAAGCTGATGTTGGAACATGCCCATCTCCCCTTGTCCATTTACATATGACTTAATGGAGGAGCCACCCGCTTCTACCGCATCCCGCAATGTGACCAAAATAGCGTCGTGCAACCGCTGAACTTGCTCATCCGTTAGCGAATCTGCTGCTGTAAGTGGATGAATGTTAGCGCGGAACAGGGCTTCATCTACATAAATGTTTCCCAATCCAACAACAACATGCTGATTCAGCAGCACCGGCTTAATAAAGCTCCGACGTCTGCGCAATGCTTCACCAAGCACGTTCGCATTAAATTGAGAACCTAGCGGCTCGATCCCAAGCTTATGCAAGGGCGGCAGCTTCATCTCGTCACCTGGCTTGAACAGATGCATCGTGCCGAACTGTCTGACGTCCTTATAACGAAGCTCGGTCCCATCTTCGAAGTGAAAAATGACATGTGTGTGCTTCTCAACAGGCTCATCCGAGGCATACACACCATATCGCCCTTCCATACGCAGATGAGACACCAACACTAGCCCATCCAAATGGATGAGCAAAAACTTGCCGCGTCTGCCTACTTCTTGTATCGTATGACCCGATAACGCAGCACAGAACGCTTCTATTTCTAAAGGCCGTTGTATAATTCGAGGCAGCGTTACCGTCACCTGTTTTATAGTTTTGTTTGCAACTAATGCATTTAACGTACGTTTAACCGTCTCTACTTCTGGTAATTCTGGCATATCAATCACCTCATGTTGTCTATTATACCGTATAGCGTACAGTAGAGGGCACGCTGGTTGAATTTAGTGTTATTTGGACTCGTACCAGTTGGTCCCTACGCTAACATCCGCCTTAAGCGGCACTATTAATTCAATTGCTTGCTCCATCACTTCCGGCACCAGCTTCTTCATCACATCTACCTCGTCGGCAGGCACTTCAAACACCAATTCATCATGTACTTGCAGCAGCATGCGGCTCTTTAACTGAAGCTTGCGCAAGCGCTCGTCCATCTTCACCATAGCTAGCTTAATAATGTCAGCAGCCGTTCCTTGTATAGGAGTGTTCATCGCCGTCCGCTCCGCAAATGAACGCAAGTTAAAGTTGGAGGCATTAATCTCTGGCAAATAACGGCGGCGTTCCAGCATCGTTTTTACATATCCATCCTGACGGGCCATTTTCACAATATCTTCCATATATTGACGCACACCTTGGAACACAGCAAAATACTGTTCAATAAACTTCGCTGCATCCTTACGTGTAATGTTCAAATTTTGAGATAATCCATAGTCACTAATTCCATACACGATACCAAAGTTGACCGCTTTAGCGGAGCGACGCATATTCGCATCTACGTCTTCTGCCTGCACGCCAAACACATCCATAGCCGTCTTCGTATGAATGTCCATATCCTGAATAAACGCTTCCTTCAGCTTCTCGTCACCAGAAATATGGGCGAGTACACGCAATTCAATCTGCGAATAGTCAGCCGCTACGATGCTCCAGTTTGCTTCTGAAGGGACAAATGCTTGGCGGATTTGACGGCCTTCTTCCAGACGAATCGGAATGTTTTGCAAATTGGGAAACTGGGAGCTTAGACGCCCTGTCGCTGCAATCGTCTGGCGGTAATACGTATGGACACGACCTGTATCTGGGCGCACTTCTTTTAGCAGCCCTTCAATATAAGTGGATTGAAGCTTTGTCATCTGGCGATAATGCAAAATTAACGGAATGACAGCGTGATAAGGTTCCAGCTTCTCCAACACTTCCGCATCTGTGGAATAACCCGTCTTGGTCTTCTTAATGACAGGCAGTCCAAGCTTGTCAAATAAAACTTCGCCAAGCTGCTTCGGGGAACCAATATTAAATTCGATCCCAGCCAGCTCATAAATCCGTGTCATCGTCTTCTCAATCTCAGCAGTAAACTGCTCACCCAGCTTCTCCAGACTGGACTTGTTTACTTTAATGCCCGTTTTCTCCATCTGCGCAAGAATGGACGACAGCGGAAGCTCAAGCTCATAATACAGCTTGCTCATCTCATATTTTTGCAAATCCTGCTCCATCAGAGGCACCAATTCACGGATCAAATAAACTTTGCGCGCCGCATGCTGCGCCACCAACTCATCCGCAGGCACTTTGAACTTGGCACCTTTGCCGTACACCTCTTCATCCGCTTGCACAACTGTCAGCTCATACTTCATGGCTGTAGACTGTACCGTCGCAGCAGCATCGCTTGGATCTAGTACATAAGCGGCCAACTGCACGTCAAACGCTGCTCCTGCCAGTACAATACCAAGCCAATGCAGCACCAATTCGGTACGGTGCAGATCAAACCCGTACTTAGGCTGATCAGCGTCTGCCAGCCAAGCCCGTACTGGCGCGGCATCCTCCGACAGAAGCATCTCCTTAGACATGTGCCAATAACGTTCTTTCGAGCCAAAAGTCAGACCAAAAAAGTTAGCATAATGAGGATTGTCGCCGTGGGCTTCTAGCACAAGTGTATCTACATCCCCTTGCTTTAAGGCAGACGTTAGTTCCGGCATATTTTCCAGTGTCACGAGGATCGTCTCGAGCGCCAACTCGATTACAGGCTCCTCGCTCACTTCCTCACCACTTTGCTTCGCCGCCAGCTTTTCAACCCGTTCAAGAATGGACTTGAACTCCAGCTTGCGCAGCATCGGCAAAGCCGTTGCCGCAGGAATGCCTTCAAATGCCATTTTCTCACGTTCCAGCTCAATTGGAACTTCACGATAAATCGTAGCCAACTGTTTGCTCATCCGAGCATCATCCGCGTGATTCTCGATATTTTCCTTCATCTTGCCTTTTAATTCCCCAACATGCTCCAACACACTTTCTACGCTGCCATATTGATGCAGCAGCTTTAGTGCTGTTTTCTCGCCCACACCTGGAACACCTGGAATATTGTCGGAGCTATCTCCCATCAAGCCTTTTAAATCGATGATTTGCAACGGCTTTAGCTGATACTTCTCTTCGATCGCAGCAGGATCATACTTCTCGATTTCCGTAACCCCTTTACGGGTAAGCACAACCGTAACATATTCTGAAGCCAGCTGAAGCATGTCCTTGTCTCCGCTTACGACCATCATCTGCTTCTGCTCTTCGTCTGCCATACGTGTGAGCGTACCGATAATATCGTCCGCTTCATATCCGCTCAGCTCGAATTGAGCAATGCCCATCGCTTCCATCAATTCCTTCATTAAAGGGAACTGCTCTGAAAGTTCCGACGGGGTCTTGGAACGGCCGCCTTTATAATCTTTGTAATCGCCATGACGGAACGTAATTTTGCCTGCATCAAAAGCGACTACGATATGCGTTGGCTGCTCCTCTTCCAGCAGCTTCAGCAGCATCGTCGTAAAGCCGTATACAGCGTTTGTATGTAATCCTTGCGAATTAGTAAGCGGCGGCATTGCATAAAACGCCCGATTCGCAATACTGTTTCCGTCAATAATAATCCATTTTTCCATAATCGCACCTCAATCCAATCTCTTGTACTTCATGATATCATAGCGCGGCCCTGTTATGGAAATTGCGGGCTGAAAGTGTACGATATAATAGACTCAAATTTGATTTTAGAAAGAAAAACGAGTATAGAAGGAGGATTTAAGTTGTTATTATTAAAATTAAGCGGTATAAGTTTCATTTATGCTCTGTCCCTTTTTTTGCAGGTTGAACTAATAATGAATCAATATCGGATAGAGAAATATTTTAATCTTGGTGATGTAGGGAAAACGATTAGTTGGATAAATATTGTAATTATTATAGTTACTACAATTATATGTTACCACTTTACTCGTCGTTTGTTTTTTGAAAAAAAGATTAAATACGCACTGTCCATTTTATGGCTTCCATTTTTTATTTTATTCATTAAAATTGTTGCTCATGTATATCCGATTACAGACCAAAACGACACACCACTCCCAGGGACTGGATTATTAGTGCTGCTCTACATTACGGCATACCCTATTTACATTTTATTTATAAATGTTATCGTGTCACTTCGACCCACAAAATAGAAACTTAGCTTTATTCGAAGCTTTATTCGCTTTATTCATCGCCATGTCTAACATTCAGATAAAAATAGCCGAATGGATCAAATCCATTCGGCTCGTTAAAGGGCAGGCTTAGTTGTTCAAATCGGGTCTTTCGTTGGTGACCAAATACACAATACTTTCACCGATATTCGTCGCATGATCCGCAATTCGTTCAATATAACGACCTACAAACAGCAACGACATCGCTTGCGAAGCATTTTGCGGATTTTCCGCCACATAAGTCAGCAGCTCCCGGAAAATCTGACTGTACAGCTGATCTACGTTGTCATCTTCCTTCGCCATTTTATAAGCCAAGTCCACATTCTCTTCCACATAAGCTTGCGTGGATTCGTTAATCATCAGCTGTACGATCTCCGCCATACGTGGAATATCGATCAGCGGCTTAATAAGCGCTTGACCATTCATTCGAACGACAACTTTGGCTACATCGATCGACAAATCGCCCATCCGCTCCAAATCGTTTGAGATCCGGAAGGCCACCAAAATACGGCGCAGGTCCTTGGCTACCGGTTGCTGGGTCAAAATAAGTCTGGAACCAAGATCCAAAATCTTAGTTTCCATGCCATTCAGATCTACATCTTCCGCAATAATCTTTTTGGCACGCTCCACATCTTGAGTTTTTAACGCCGCTATAGATTCAGATAGCGCTCGCTCAACATGACGACCCATATCCACTAATAACTGGCTCAGTTCTTCCAGTCCTAAGTCAAATTCTTTGCGCTTAATCATCGGTTCTTCCTACTCTCCTCGCTAGCCGAAATGTAGTCTATTTCCATCTTTATTGATGTATCCTGTTGCCTATGCCTCTTACCTCTACCTATCGTGTATACATATTGTCTATTTAAGTCTTTCACGATCCCTTAACCAAATCGGCCTGTAATGTAATCTTCCGTCCGTTTATCGCTTGGGTTCGAGAACAACGTTTCAGTCTGATCAAACTCCACCACTTCACCGTTTAAGAAAAATACGGTCTGGTCAGACACACGTGCCGCTTGATGCATGTTATGCGTAACCATCACGATCGTATAACGATGCTTTAATTCTTGTACCAGTTCCTCAATTTTCAAGGTAGAAATCGGGTCCAATGCAGACGTTGCTTCATCCATCAGCAAAATGTCAGGATTAACCGCTAATGCACGTGCAATACAAAGACGCTGCTGCTGACCACCTGAAAGGCTGAATGCGGAACGTTTTAAATAATCTTTCACTTCTTCCCACAATACGGCCTGCTTTAAGCTTTGCTCTACGATCTCGTCAAGCTTTGCTTTGCTGCGAATACCATGCAATCTCGGTCCATATGCAATGTTGTCATAAATGGACTTCGGAAACGGATTCGGCTGTTGAAATACCATGCCGACCTTTTTCCGCAATGTCTCCACATCAACCTCGTTGCTGTAAATATTCGTACCGCCAATTTCCACTTTGCCTTCGATACGTGTGCCAATAATCATGTCATTCATACGGTTAAGTGTACGGAGAAGCGTTGATTTACCACAGCCAGAAGGTCCGATAAAAGCAGTAACCGCCTTTTCTGGAATCGTCATCGATACTTTCTTCAGCGCGTGGTAGGTACCATAATACAGATCCAAATCTTTAATATTAATGAGAGTCTTTAATGCTGTCGCTGTGCTCATGCGCTCGTCTCCTTACACATTTTTCTGATATTTATTGCGAAGAATAATAGCTGATATATTCATCAGGATAAGCATCGCCAGCAAGACGATGATTCCTGCCGCTGCCAACTCGTGGAATGCGACTTGCGGTCTCGATACCCAGTTAAAAATCTGGATCGGCATTACAGTAAACTGATCCATAATACTTTCTGGCAAGAAAGCTACAAACGTCAAGGCGCCAATCATCACAAGCGGAGCTGTCTCCCCGATCGCACGGGACAAGGCAAGAATAACGCCAGTTAAAATGCCTGAAATCGAGGACGGAAGCACAGAACGTGCAACCGTCTGCCATTTGGTAGCACCAAGGGCGAACGACGCATCGCGCCGGGCTCTTGGTACGGCTCGTATCGCCTCTTGGGCAGATACGATAATAATCGGCAGCACGAGCAGCGTCATCGTGAGAGAGCCGGACAATAGACTTCTTTCGAGCGCCATGCCACGCACAAAGATCGTCAAGCCCAAAATGCCGTATACGATCGACGGCACGCCTGCCAACGTGCTTATATTTAATTGGATAAAGCGTGTGATGGCATTCTTCTTGGCGTACTCTTCCAGATAGATCGCTGCTCCTACGCCGAGTATGAACGAGATCGGTGCCATAATAAGCACCATATAAATAGATCCCACCACCGCTGACTTCATCCCTGCTTTTGAGGCGAGACGCGAAGGATAATTTGTAAACAAATCCCAGTTCAATCGGGACAGACCATCCATCATAATACTAATTAATAGGGCCATCAAGGCTACGATACCGATCGATGTCGCAACAATAAACAGCAGATGAAGGACAAGGTCGGTTTTGCGGCGGTTGCTGATTTGCTTGCGGTTCGCATCCTGAAACATCGTCATGAATTAGTACTCCTCCCTGAAACGTCTTGCCACATACAGCGCCAGGATGTTCAACAAAAATGTAATGATAAACAACGTCAACCCGACGGCAAAGATCGTTCCATACTCCACTGAGCCGTGCGGCGTATCACCCAAGCTTACTTGCACAATGTAAGCTGTCATCGTCTGGATGCTTTCCAGCGGATTAAGTGTCAAGTTCGGAGTCGAACCCGCTGCAACTGAGACGATCATCGTTTCGCCAATCGCACGTGAGAACGCCAATACAGCAGACGAGACGATCCCCGAGAAAGCTGCGGGTACGACGATCTTTAAGGCGACTTCAAAGCGCGTTGCACCGAGGGCATACGCTCCGTGACGCAAGCTTTTAGGCACTGCGGACATCGCATCCTCACTAAGTGATGAGACCATCGGAATAATCATAATACCGACAACCAAGCCTGCACTAAGTGCATTAAACACGCTCATATCTGGAAAAATCGATTTTAACAGCGGTGTAACAAACGTAAGCGCAAAGTAGCCGTATACGATAGTTGGTACACCAGCAAGTACTTCAAGTACAGGCTTGACGATTTTGCGGACACGCTCCGGCGCGTATTCACTTAAATAAATGGCGCTGGCGAGTCCGATGGGAACGGCAACTAATATCGCAATCAGCGTAATTAAGAACGTTCCGCTTAACAAGGGCCAAATGCCAAATGACTTCGGTTCGATGAGCGGACTCCACTTTCCACCAAATATGAAATCAAAGATCGGAACACTTTTAAAAAACGAGATCGTCTCCGAGAACAGCGTGTATACAATTCCAATCGTCGTTAAAATGGAAACAGCCGCACATAAAAACAAAAGAATGGGCACCACTTTGTCAGCTACATTCATTTGCTTATTCGTAAAGGACATCTTCGTTTCTGGCTTCGAAACGTTTACTTGCATAATGGGTAACCTCACTTTGCATCTTTTACAATTCGTTAACAATATCTCAATGAAAATGTGATGTCCCTATTTGGCTGCATCGTGGAGACATCACATTTCCATACCTGTTGTATGATGCTGATGGGATTGGACCTATTTAAGCGCTCGTTCTGCTTATTATTGGCCCAGCTGTTTCAACTGCTCATCATATTTTTCTTGCGGAAGTGCTACGTAACCCGCTTCTGCTGCTACACTGCCTGCTGTCTGCAAGTAATATTCAACGAAAGCTTTAACTTCTGGCTTCTCCAAATGCTTCTTGCTCACATAGATCAGCAAAGGACGGGATAATGGAGCATAGCTGCCATCTTTAATCGATTCCATGTTAGGCTCTACTGTTGCTTTGCCGTTGTCAATCGGAACAAGCTTCAAGTTCGCTTTATTCTCTTCATAGAAGGAGAACCCGAAGTATCCAAGTGAGTTTTTGTCACCCGTTACACCTTGTACGATTGCATTTGTGTCAGCAGCAAACGTAATTTGACCATCGTTGCGCATCGCTTTGGACTCACCGTTAATTTCTTCAGTGAAATAATCAAACGTACCGTGATCAGCACCAGGAGAATACAATTTGATCTCTTCCGCAGGCCAGCCTGCACGAACGTCAGCCCATGTTTTCACTTTGGAATTCGGTTCGTAAATTTTCTTCAGCTCATCCGTGGACAACTTATCCACAAACGTGTTCTCCTTGTTCACCACAACCGTCAAACCGTCATACGCCACTGTTAATTCCAAGAACTCGATGCCATTTTTCTTAGCCTCTTCAGCTTCCTTGTCCTTAATCGGACGCGACGCATTGCTAATTGCTGTCTCGCCCTTGGCAAAGCGTTTAAATCCGCCACCTGTACCGGCTGTACCTACGGACACTCGAACGTCTTTATGCTCCTTGCCGAACTCCTCTGCTACAGCCTCTGTCATCGGGTACACTGTGCTTGATCCGTCTATGTCAATCGTTCCGGACAATTGAGCTGTACTTTCTGCTCCTGCATTGTTCCCAGATCCTGCTTCTTCCTTCTTAGCACTGCTTCCGCATGCGGACATCACTACAGCGATCACTGTAATTAATGTCAACAGCATGATTTGTTTTCCCCACTTCTTCAAGTAAATCCACCCCTTCTGAATTGTTTCTACTATTGCTAGTAATTGTTCTTGTTGCTTGCTTACAATTCATAGTTTATCGTCCAAGTGTTAAGACTGTTTGGCATATATGTTAACGCAATGTAAAAATTCAATCATTTTCAGACAACGATGATAAACGTTGTTGTGCTTCCTCCGCTTTCAACGACATTCGTGCAGCATAGTCGTCTACTTGCACAAGGCTTTCGCGATTGTCAGCGATCATACGGAACAATCGTTCGAACTGTGACAATGCCGTCTTCAAGCCTGCAACCGTATGTGTTGTCTCCGCTGCCGATGCCTCACTAGCTTGTACGGTGGCTGCCAGCGAGCGCCCCATCTGCAACAGTGTTGCTTCAATTTGATCTGTCGCCGATTTCGTAAGTACAGCCAACTTGCGCACTTCCGTAGCTACGACTTCAAAGCCACGGCCGTGTTCCCCTGCGCGTGCTGCTTCAATAGAAGCATTTAGCGCCAGCATATGGCACGTATCCGACCAACCTCTAATAATGCCTACAGAATCGGCTACTGCCGCGGCGTGCTCCGTCAATTCTTCCGTCTGCCGCTTTTGCTCCTCTGCTTGCTTAGCAACAAGTTGAAGTGAACTTGTCACCTTATCAAGCACTGATTTCCCTATCAGTGTCTCCTCTATCATTTCCGCCGCATGCTGTAAGCCATCTGATGCAGAGACGCGTACATGCTCCGCCTCTTGTCGAATGACCGTTAAGGAGGTCACCGTCGATTTTACGGTCAATTGCTCTTGCTGCGCATGCTTCTCACGTATCATTTTGGAGAGAGCAGTTATTGACTTGGGACCGATCACCCCCGCCAGTTGTCCCTGCTTCGTAAGTACAATGCTGTCATACATCCGTTCTTCGGGGCGTGCAGCTACTAAATCCAAGAGCTCGGAGGTATCGGTACCATGTTCTACAAACAATCCGTCCTTGTCCATTAATCTGGAGATGGGCTTATCATGGAGCAAGGCAGGTGAGAATCTTCTACCCATCACTTCATAGAAACGATCGCGCATCACAAGTCCAACTGGCCTGTTTTCCCTATCGATAACAACTAAGCAGCGTAGTCCTGTATCCGCATTAAATATATGCTCCGCTTCCATTACACTTGCGCTGCTCCATATAGAAGGTGTCCATTGAACAAGACCTTCATAGTCGATTCGATTGCGTTCTACGTTAGTCCCATTCTGTACAATGGGGGACTTCGTCTGCTTCGTAGAGCTTGTCGTTTGAACATCCATTGCTTTTCTTGCTTCCTGTTGTGAACGGTTTAACAATACTGTCAAGACCCACCACTCCATCTCTATCAATTCCATAATCAAGTGTCTTAAGTCCTAATGTAGCACCCTAATGTAAATACGTTAGCCTACTTTTGTAAAATCTTTGTAAAATATAAAATTAGACTCGTTACCCTCCCTCGGCTCGGTCTTGAATGGAAACATCATTTATTTATGGAAAATATAATAACAATTTACTAGCGTCAAACTTTAGACACAGCTTGTTCAATCCCTTTTCACAATTGTTGTGAAAATCATCACACTTTTCACGTACACTAATACAGAGCTGTGATGTTGATCATAGACATATCCAAAAGATCACAGCATAGAAATAGATTGAAGGAAGGTGTGCATTATGGATCCGGCTCAGCATGCAAAGCGTATCCAGAAGCAAGAGAAAATACTGATTACGGTGAGCTTTATCGTCGGAATCATTATGCTCTTGGCATTCATACGTCGTTTCTTCTAACGACACCCATTTGTTTGACTGATTAAGTGAAGTTATTCACAATTTAGACACAGAGATTAGGATGGAGGAGTAGATACATAATGATGGCTACTTACGACCCGGTTATTTTTAGCCGAATTCTTACCGGACTTACCCTTTTTGTTCACATCATTTATGCTACCATCGGCGTTGGTGTTCCCCTGATGATCGCCTTGGCGGAATGGATTGGCATTAAACGTAATGATACGTATTACTTGTTAATGGCACGGCGCTGGGCACGCGGCTTTACAGTCACTGTAGCCGTCGGTGTTGTGACCGGCACCGCGATCGGCTTACAGTTAAGCCTCTTATGGCCTAACTTTATGCGTGTAGGCGGACAAGCCATTGCACTGCCCCTGTTTCTGGAAACGTTCGCTTTCTTTGTGGAAGCCATTTTCCTCGGTATTTATTTATACACGTGGGATCGATTCAAAAACCGAATGGTGCATTTTATGCTCTTGATTCCAGTGGCAATCGGCTCTTCTGCATCTGCTTTCTTTATTACGACCGTCAATGCCTTTATGAACACACCGCAAGGCTTTGATTGGGTTGACGGTAAAATGGAAAACATTCAACCGCTCCTTGCTATGTTTAATCCGGCAATGCCAACAAAGGTCAGCCATGTGCTCGTGACCGCATATGTGACATCTGCATTCTGCCTTGGAGCGATCGCAGCTTTTGCGATGATTCGCGGCCGCAAACACATCTATTATAAGAAAGCACTCAAGCTGACGATGACAGCGGCACTCGTTTTTGCCCTCGCATCAGCAGCAATAGGTGATTTGTCCGGCAAATTTTTGCATGAATATCAACCGGAAAAACTCGCGGCCGCAGAATGGCATTTTGAAACTTCAGATAAAGCTGAGCTTATATTAGGTGGAATATTAACAGACGAGAATGAAGTTAAATTTGCAATTAAAATCCCGTTTGCTTTAAGCATATTGGCCGGAGGAACCCCGGATACCGTTGTTAAAGGGTTAAATGAAGTGCCTGAGCACCTGCGACCACCCCTTAGAGCAAGCCATTATTTCTTTGATATGATGGTGTTCATCGGTATTTATTTGACCGTCATCTCGCTCGCGTACGTCATCGCGCACCGCCGCAGCCGTAAGACAGGCAAGCCAGTCAGCCGACTTTTGCTCTGGGGAGTCGTATTAGGAGCTCCACTTGCTATCATGGCAATTGAATCTGGTTGGATGTTCGCTGAGGTGGGACGTCAGCCTTGGATTATTAGAGGATACATGACGGTCGCCGAAGGCGCTACAACGTCTGCTCACGTGGATACGATGCTGTGGATGTTTGCCCTATTGTACGCGCTGCTCACCTTTACGTGCGTAAAGGTACTCATCAAGATGTTTAAGCATAACCCTGCTGAGGACGAGATTATCGCTCGCGGCATTGAGGGAGGACATAAGTGATGAGCTATGAATTACTAGGCATTACGATTTTGTGGATCTTCTTGTTTGGTTATTTGCTTGTAGCTTCAATCGACTTTGGAGCCGGCTTTTTTAGCTACTACAGTACGATTAGCGGCAAACGTCACATTATTCACCGCATCATTGAAAGATATTTATCTCCTGTTTGGGAGGTGACTAACGTATTTCTTATTTTCTTTATCGTTGGGCTAGTCGGCTTCTTCCCCGATGCAGCATATTATTATGGGACAGCCCTACTTATTCCGGGAAGTCTGGCTACTATACTGCTAGCTATTCGCGGCTCCTACTATGCATTTAGCACGTATGGTTCGCGCGATAACCGTATTTATCAATTTTTGTACGGTGCAAGCGGCTTGCTTATTCCTGCGGCTTTATCCACCGTACTCGCGATCTCGGAAGGCGGCTATATTACGGAGCAAGGCGGGAAAGTTAGCTTTGAATTTGGTAAATTGTTTACCCATGTGTATCCGTATTCAGTTATTCTGTTAGCTATCGTTAGTGTACTTTACATCTCTGCTATGTTCTTGACGTATTATGCTGCGAAAGCGCAAGATGAGCCCGCGCTACAAGTAGTACGTAAATATGCGCTGTTCTGGTCGCTTCCTACAATACTGGCCAGCTTGTTTGTTTTCTATTCTATAAAGGGACATAACGAGCAGCATTTTAACAATATGGTAAATAACGGTTGGATGTTTGTGATGTCATTCCTGTTCTTTCTGGCTGCCGTATGGTTGGTATGGCGGCGTCGGCATTATGGTATCGCTTTTGTAGCCGTTATGCTGCAATTTGGATTTGCCTGGTTCGGCTATGGAAAAGCTCATCTTCCTTACCTGCTTTATCCGTACTTAACGATTCATGACAACTTTACAAATCCAGCGATGGCTACTGCCCTGATTACCGTGTTTGTATTAGGTTTGCTCATCCTGATTCCTTCCCTATTCCTGCTCATGCGGCTGTTTTTGTTTGATGCCAATTACGTTAAGGGCATTAAAAATGACAAGGGCGGAAAAGGCGGACAGGGCAACTCAGGTGCCACAAAAGCTTAAACAAGCCAAAGGAGGATTAACGATTATGCAACAATTTTTAATTTTCTATGCTCCACTTCTTATTGTCGTAATGTCCATAGCTGCTGTGTTTGTGTGGGGCGCCAAAGCTGACGTATCAGAATCTTAACCACAACGTGCTTCGTTGTCGTGTCACTTTACATGATGGAATGTACTGTTCTTACGCATAGCGTGTCCCCTGTGGGTTCAAGAATAACAGAAGACCTCGCGACTAAATCGCGAGGTCTTCTTTATCCTGTGCTGGAATTGGCCTAATTCTATTTGAGTTGCTTCTTCTGCACGACCAGCTTATAGCCGACTCCCCGAATGGAATCAATCTGTACAGACTGCTGATTCATCTCCAGCTTCTTCCGTAAAGAGCTAACGTGAACATCTACGGTGCGCTGCCCTCCGATGTAATCGAAGCCCCATACTGCATTCATCAAGTCATCCCGCGTAATAACGGTACCTGGCCTTTGAACCAAATACAACAGCACCTCGAATTCCTTCGGACGGAGCGGAATCTGCTCATGCAGCAGCGTGACTTCATACTTCTCTGGATAAATACGAAGATCCCCGACCGCTATCACTTTCTCATCTGAATCTCCCTCAATGGCCAACTCTCCTGCATCAGCAGAAGTTCGCCGCAGAACTGCACCTACCCGTGCCAGCAGTTCCGCTACACCAAATGGCTTCGTAATATAATCATCCGCGCCATACTTTAATCCCTGCACCACTTCTTCTTCCGCATTACGTGCTGTCAAAATAATAACCGGCGTTCGAATCCCCGCTTGGCGAAGCTTGGACAGCACTTCAAATCCGTTCATACCTGGCAGCATAATATCTAAAATGATGAGGTCAAACTTGCGATGGAGCGCTGTCTGAAGCCCTTGCGAGCCATGATCGACAACGGTCGTCTCGTAGCCTTCCAACGTTAAATTATAAGATAACAAGCGTGCTAACGTAGGCTCGTCCTCAACAACTAACACTTTAAGTTCTGACATACTCTCCTCCAGAATGTCCGATTTACAGCATCTGAAATCCAACCAGTATCTATCTGCATCCATATCGTAACATAACAGGATGAGTTCAACCATGATTTTTTAAAGAAATGTTAACGAATGTCAGTATGATGATCTTGCAGAACCGGCAGTTCAATCGTAAATGTTGTGCCTACTCCAATCTCACTTTCTACTTTAATCGTACCGTGGTGAGAGTCCACCAAATGCTTAACGATAGACAAACCAAGCCCTGTTCCCCCGGAACCTCTGGATCTGGCTTTATCCACACGGTAAAACCGTTCAAATATTCGCGGCAGGTCCTTCTTAGGTATACCTATTCCCGTATCCGATATCGTTAATTGTATCCGTTCATAATCGCCATCTTCATTTACATCAAGCGGAGCGGCAACTACTTTAGCCTGACCTCCATCTGACGTATAGTTAATGGCATTAGATAATAAATTCAGAACAATTTGGCGGAGCCGATCCTCATCAGCTTCAATGTACATATCCTCGTCAACTTGCAATGAAACTTGAATATGCTTTTTGTCCGCCTCTTTTGACAGCATCTCCACTGCCTGCTGCATAAAGCTTGGCATATGCACTGGTGAAAATTGAAGCGGCACACGCTTGGACTCGATCTTCGACAGTTCCAAAATATCACCTATAAGTCTGTTCAGCCGCTCACTCTCATCATGAATGATTTGCAAAAACGACTGCGCAATTTCAGGATCATTTAACGCCCCATTCATTAACGTCTCTGCAAATCCTTTAACGGCCGCAATTGGTGTTTTTAATTCATGAGACACATTGGCCACAAATTCACTGCGCATACGCTCCAGTCTGCGGATGTCGGATACATCTTGCAGCATGATCAGCACCCCAGCCCACTCCTGCTCTGAATAATAGACAGGCACCACATTTACGTCCAGCAAACGCTCCTCTGGGTAATAGATCGTCAGCTCATCATGCACGAGCAGCTTCCGTTCGATGACTTCTTGTGTCATCTCGGCAAGCTCATAAGGTACACGCACTTCTTCAAACTTCTTCCCGAGGCTTGCCTTGTTCTTTATTCCAAGCATTTGCTCGGCTTTCCGGTTAATAAGCACGATCTCCCCTTGATCATCGATCATCACGATCGCGTTAATCATATGCTCCATCACCGTGCGGAGTCTGCCTTCATTTTCCCGAATTTGTGCCATCTGCAACTGTAAGCTGTCAGCCATAGCATTAATGGCGTACCCTAGCTGGCCGATCTCGTCCGTGCCGGTCGTTTGTGCTCTCGCTTTATAATCCATGTGCGCAATCTGATGTGCCACTCGTGTCATGTTCTCAATTGGGCGTGTCAAATTATAGGCGATTCGATAACTGACTAGCGTAGCAACTAGAAACAGCACCAACAACCCCATACCCAAATAAGCCCATAGCTCCCTGACACTTTGTTCTACCTCCTGCAAGCTCATGGCCAAGCGCACATAACCTTCAAACTTGCTATCATGAATCGGGGCCGCCACATACAGCATGTTCTGCTTAATCGTATCGCTGTACCTGATGACAGAACCTAAGCCCGACTCACGAGCGCTCTTGATCTCTTCTCGATCCAAATGGTTATCCATCTGGCTAACTTCCGAGATCGAATCCCCAACTACTGTACCGTCTAACGTAACGAACGTCACCCTTGCGCCCGTTGTATCTTGGAGTTTTTTGGACCAGTCCGTGTAAAATGCCATAGCTGATGCTGATGTTGGCTCATTCCGCCATTGCAGCGTCTGCTCAATAAGCATAATTTCCCGGGACATATTTTGCTCTAGCTGCGAAATATGATTGCTCTTAAAGGAGGAAGCCATATAAATACCCGCCGCTAATACAGATACCCCGATTAGTAATACGAATATAAGCGTTAACCTTGATCGAAAACGTGCCATACTCCATCTCTCCACTTCTTGTCACGGCGTTGTCTATGCTGCTTTACTCTTTTGCACATTGCGTCTACTCTTGTTTATGGTACCGATGTCGGTTCTGTTTGACTAGTGTGAATCATATGAAGCTTTTGTAAAATGGTATAAAACAAAGTTGCGGCAGGCTGTTGGATGAGAATCGACAGCACGACCACCACTGCTGTATCGGGGCCAAAGTATTGCATCGCTAATACAAGGCCGAGCGAGACGTTTCGCATGCCGGTTGCAAAGCCTAACGTTGTACACATTACAAGACGATCTTTCTTGAACAGATTGCCTGACATAAAGCCAATGACATAACAACCTGCCACCAATAGGACAATAACCAATATAACGATTAATGAGTCAACATTCAATTGACGAACGTAAGGCCCGATTGCAGCTGCATTTAAACTAACGACACCAACAAAAGCCAATTTTGACAACGGCAGCAGTACGGGCGCAAGCACAGGCTTTGCCCGACCGTTAGTTTTGCTATGAATGATCACACCAACGACAATAGGAAGCACCAAAATCAGCAGCAAATCTTTTAACATCCCCCACGTATCGATAGCTACACTCTCTCCATACAATAACAGCAGCATACTTGGGACTAGAACAGGACTAAGCAGCGAATCGATCACTACAAGCGCCAACATTAATCCTACAGCACCACGGGCAATATCTACCCACAGGACAGAGGAGACACCAAGCGGAATAAGGGTAAACAGCACCATGCCGATACTGATCGGAGAAGTCGGGCCAAATAAAATGGCGCCGATGCTGTAAGCGATGGCAGGCGCAATCAAATGGGACGACACCAGCACCGTCAGGAAGACCGCAGGCCGCTGCCAAGCCTGTGTCATATCCTTTATCCCACAGCCTAGCCCCATCACAAAGGTAACAAAACCAAACAGCCACGGAACCCCTGCCACATATGGAAGCAGGATTTGATCGCAAAGAACCCCCAGTACGAGACTGAGGGGAATTAACATAAACATATAACGTTCAAACCATGAATTGATCTGCAAGCCTATGATCCGGTTCATCACTTAAAGACCGTATCTTTAAATTGGCTCAGCTTCTCCAAGGAGCTCTTGTCTACTTCTGCATGGAGGCTGTTCCCGTGTGAATCCATCGTCACAATCGCCGCAAAGCCTTCTACATCCAGATGCCACATCGCTTCCGGAATGCCAAATTCCATAAAGTCCACACCATTTACGTTCTTAATACATTCCGCATAATATTGAGCCGCACCGCCGATTGCATTCAGGTACACGCCTCCATGCTCCTGTAGTGCAGCTAACGTCTTGGCCCCCATTCCGCCTTTGCCGATGACAGCACGAATGCCAAATTTCTTCATAATATCACCTTGATACGGCTCTTCCCGAATACTCGTTGTAGGACCAGCAGCCTTAACATGCCAGCCTGCTTCATCCTTTAACATGACCGGCCCGCAATGATAGATGACGGCTCCATTCATGTCCACCGGACAATCATGATCGATTAAGTAGCCATGCAATGCATCGCGTCCCGTATGCATCTCCCCGTTAATAATAACCACATCACCCACACGTAGGGAACGAATCGTTTCTTCCGAGATCGGTGTTGTGAGCACAACCTGTCTGCTGCCTGTATCTGATGCTGCCGCAGGATCAGTCGTGACAGCAGCCTCTGGATGCGGGTCCATTTGAATATGAGAGCCGCGCTCGTACAACCATTCTTTCAGCTCGCCAGTCGAGCCATCCATAAGTATCCCTTGACGCCGATAAGCCCAGCAATTATAAGCAACCGAGACAAAGAAACTTGCTGGCAGTCGATTCATAACACCAATCTTGCAGCCCAGCAGAGTAACCTCTCCGCCAAAGCCCATCGTTCCGATCCCAAGCTCATTCGCCTTCTCCATGACATACTGTTCCAATTGGTCCAGCTCCGGAATCGGATTACGGTCTTCTGTCTTGCGGAACAACTGGTGCTTGGCAAGCTCATATCCTGTTGTACGATCACCGCCAATTCCGACGCCGATAAAGCCCGCACTGCAGCCTTGCCCCTGTGCTTGATAGACCGCATGCATAATACATTTACGAATGCCGTCCAGATTGCGTCCTGCCTTGCCCAAACCTTCTATTTCTGCCGGAAGGCTGTACTGAATGTTCTTATTCTCACAGCCGCCGCCCTTTAAAATCAACTTTACTTCAATATCGTCTCGTTCCCACTGTTCAAAGTGAATGACTGGCGTTCCGGGACCTAAGTTATCACCGCTATTCGAACCTGTTAACGAATCAACAGAATTGGTACGCAGCTTGCCGTCCAGCGTTGCCTGCTTGACCGCAGCTTGAATCTCGCGCTTCATCACAATTTGGTTGGCCCCAACAGGTGTGTGCACAATAAATGTCGGCATGCCCGTATCCTGGCATATTGGCGATACGTTACGCTCCGCCATCTGGATATTACGTGCAATCGTACTGAGCGACAAACCTGAACGTGTCGCTGCATCTTCGCGCTCTTGTGCTTGACGAATGGCACGGCGCACATCCCCAGGCAAATTTGTAGACGCTTCCACAATTAGCTCGTATACGCTCTTTCCAAAGTGCTGCAACATTGTGAACATGCTCCTCTCATCCTCGTCAATGTTCCCGTCGATTAGCTCCAAGCTGTCTGTACCGGATGGATCGGGAATCGTAATCTAGCTTATAGTATTCAAGAAAGTTCCAATAGTAATATAATAGCATGAGAACGCCATTTCTCATATGAGTATGCAGCTAAGTTCGTCACACCTACTGAACAAAACTCGTTATCTCGGTACCAAAAAAAATTAATACCCAATATTACCGTAAGCAATAGATGGATATTAAATATCTAACTAAGAAAGGGAGGAATATCGTATGGATACAGGCAAACCTGCTCAATTTCACAATCAGGCCAATCAAGAACCTTCTATGCATCATCACTTTTATGCTTATATGTATCGATTAAAGCACATTGAACGGTGGAGCCTGATGCGTAATACGACTAAAGAGAACGTAGCCGAGCATTCCTTTCACGTCGCACTTACTACGCATGTGCTGTGCACGATTGCCAACGAAATATTTAAGCGAGCGGTAGACACAAATCTAGCCGTATCCATAGCCCTGTTCCACGATGCCACGGAGGTGTTTACAGGAGATATTCCGACACCTGTCAAGCATCACAATCCACGCATTTTGGCTAATTTTCGTGAGATTGAGCAGTTGGCTGCGGAACGCCTCGTCGATATGGTACCGCCTGCACTCAAGTCCATCTACACCCCACTCATTCACCCTACACAAGAGCACCAACTGCGGAAGTACGTCAAAGCTGCTGATTTACTGGACGCTTATTTAAAATGTACATTTGAAGTTGCCTCTGGAAACCGGGAGTTTGTCGTAGCCAAGCAGCAAATCGAGGGGAAAATAAAGCAGTTGGAGATGGAGGAGGTTGACTATTTCATGACTACGTTAGCTCCAAGCTTTACGATGTCATTAGATGAAATGTCTGGTTTAGAATAAATGAACATGGCAGCTAGCACGTATAATCCCATGTCCATGCAATACTTACCTATGCACCCGTCTCTAAATAAAAGGGATGACTACGCTGTTGTAGCCATCCCTCGTGACTTGTCATGATGATGACTATCCGCTAAAAATTGTACACCATCAACACAACCGTTACGATAAACATCACAAAAATCAACGTACTAAACGTCGTAATTTGGCCCAAAGCTTCCTTGTTGGATTGATTGTTCTTTACCGATTGCAAAGCAAGCTTCATCTTCTTGCCCATAATTCCGCTAAAAGCAGCTATGGCGAGGAACAACAAGGTAACGATTCCCATCCACACATAGCTGTATTTGCCTTGACTCATCAAGTAACCGCCAGTAATAAAATTCACAATAAGCATAAATTGCGCGATTCGGTTAGCTGTAATCATGGTTGTTAATACGCCTTCTTGTCCTGCTGCCGATACGGTCTTCAGCTTGCCCGCTACGAATGGTGCCAATGCATAGAACCCCATCAGAACCGCACCAATAATATGTACAAGCATAAACGGTTGCCACATCTTTATTCCCTCCATGTTCATGTTATATATGTTCTCTATCTTCATTATTATACTAAAATATACCGCTTTAAACAAAGAGAGTCGACTATAAAATAGCCGACTCTCTATAACAAATGTCACACATACGCAACATTTTCGTTTCATTTCAGCGACATGTCAACCAATCGCTTACCCATTCACCACTTGGATGACGTTACGAACCGATTGAGCGGACTTGTCCAATGCCGCTTTCTCCTCCGCTGTTAACTCGATATCGATAATTTTCTCAATACCGTCGCCACCAACTACAGCCAAGATGCCCATAAACAGATTGTTATAGCCATATTCGCCTTCAAGCAAAGCAATAACCGGAAGAATACGTTTCTTATCCTTCAAAATCGCTTCTGTCATCTGCACAAGTGAAGCTGCCGGTGCGTAATAAGCGCTGCCGTTGCCCAACAGATTTACAATCTCGCCTCCGCCCACGCGTGTGCGTTGAACGATAGCTTCGATCCGATCCTGTGGAATCAATTTCTCAATCGGCACCCCGCCTACATTCGTATAACGAACGAGCGGAACCATATCGTCGCCATGTCCGCCTAATACTACGCCGCGTACATCTTCAACAGACACATTCAGTTCCTGTGCAATAAAGGTACAGTAGCGTGCTGTATCAAGCACACCCGATTGACCGATTACACGGTTCTTAGGGAAGCCAAGAGCTTCAAAAGCCGCATATGTCATCGCGTCAACTGGATTGCTCAGAATGATTACATAAGCATTCGGGCAATATGTCTTAATGTTCTCGCATACAGAACGGACGATGCCAGCATTTGTGCTGACAAGATCATCACGGCTCATGCCTGGCTTGCGTGCAATGCCTGCCGTTATGATAACGATGTCAGAATCCAACGTATCCGCATAATTGGAAGTGCCAAGAATGTTACTGTCAAAGCCTTGCACAGGACTAGCCTCAAGCATGTCAAGCGCTTTGCCTTTTGTAGGGTTTTCCAATTGAGGGATGTCCAGCAATACGACATCTCCAAGTTCCTTTTGCGCTATCATCAATGCTGTTGTCGCTCCTGTAAAGCCTGCGCCAACAACTGTAATTTTGCCGCGACGAATTGCCATCGTTGTAATCGCTCCTTAGCTCATATGTTTGATAATCTGGTCTGCAAATGCTGAGCATTTCACTTCTGTCGCGCCTTCCATCAAACGTGCGAAGTCATAAGTGACAGTCTTGTTGTTAATCGAAGACTCCATGCCTTTATAAATGAGATCAGCCGCTTCCTGCCACCCCAAATGCTCAAGCAGCATAACACCGGACAAAATAACCGAACCTGGATTAACGACATCCAAATCCGCATATTTAGGCGCTGTTCCATGTGTCGCTTCAAAGATTGCATGTCCAGTCAAATAGTTAATGTTAGCCCCTGGCGCGATGCCGATACCGCCTACTTGTGCAGCCAATGCATCGGACAAATAGTCGCCGTTCAGGTTAAGTGTTGCAATGACATCAAAGTCAGTCGGGCGTGTTAATACTTGTTGAAGTGCGATATCTGCAATCGCATCCTTGATCAAGATTTTGCCAGCCGCAAGTGCATCAGCTTGTGCTTTGTTTGCAGCTTCAACGCCTTGCTCTTCTTTAATACGATCATACTGATCCCATGTGAACGTTTGCTCTGCATACTCTTGCTCAGCTACTTCGTAGCCCCAGTTCTTAAACGCGCCTTCTGTATATTTCATAATATTACCTTTGTGTACGAGTGTTACACTCTTACGGCCGTGAGCAATCGCATACTCGATTGCAGCGCGCACAAGACGCTTCGATCCTTCTGAAGATACAGGCTTAATACCGATACCGGAAGTCTCAGGGAAACGAATCTTCTTGACACCCATCTCCTGTTGCAGGAATTGAAGCAGCTTCTTCACTTCATCCGAACCGGATGCATATTCAATACCCGCATAAATGTCCTCTGTGTTCTCACGGAAAATGACCATGTCAACAAGTTCAGGACGTTTAACTGGAGAAGGTACGCCTGCAAAATAACGAACCGGACGCAAGCATGTGTACAGGTCCAACTCTTGGCGAAGAGCTACATTTAATGAGCGAATACCGCCGCCAATTGGTGTTGTCAAAGGTCCTTTAATCGCCACGATATATTCACGAATTGCTTCCAAAGTATCGTTAGGCAGCCATTCGCTGTAATTGTCAAACGCCTTCTGCCCTGCAAATACTTCGTACCAACCAAGCTTGCGCTCGCCATTGTACGCTTTCTCAACAGCTGCATCCAATACGCGCTTGGATGCGCGCCAGATGTCACGGCCCGTGCCATCACCTTCAATAAAAGGAATGATCGGATGGTTAGGCACTTGCAGCTTACCGTCTTGAATCGTAATTTTCTCGCCTTCTGTAGGTGGTGCAAATTGGTCTAATTGCAACATAATAGACGTTCCTCCTAGTGGTTATTGCCGCCCCTATGACAGCATTCATACAAACAGGTGACGGGAGCTACTCTTCCATTGTAGCAACCCGCCATTTACAGTGACAACCATTCTCAAAAAAAATATAACAATTTAGTTCATTAACGTTCAGTAATTGGAACATAAGATTGACCGGAAGGTCCCGTGTATTCTGCACGCGGGCGAATAATCCGATTATTCTCATATTGCTCCAGTATATGAGCAGTCCAACCGGACATCCGGCTAATCGCAAATATTGGTGTAAACAGATCACGCGGAATGCCTAACATCGTGTAGGTTGAAGCCGAATAGAAATCAACATTTGGCTTTAAGCCCTTCTGCCCTGTAATCAGTTCCTCAATGCGAACACTCATATTGTACAGTTCCAGATTGCCATGTGCTTTGCCAAGCTCCTCGGACATCTTCTGCAAATGTTTCGCCCGCGGATCCCCATTCTTGTATACACGATGACCAAAGCCCATAATCTTTTCTCTGTTATCCAGCTTCGCTTGAATGTAGTCATCTACACGGTCAAACGATCCAATCTCATCCAGCATGACCATAACGGCCTCGTTTGCACCGCCATGCAGCGGCCCTTTAAGAGCACCAATCGCAGAAGTGACGCCTGAATAAATGTCAGACAGCGTCGCAACCGTCACGCGAGCCGCAAATGTAGAAGCGTTCAACTCATGATCCGCGTGCAGGACGAGCGCTTTGTCCATAGCTGCTACAGCAGCTTGATCAGGCTCATGCCCACTCATCATATACAAAAAGTTGTAGGCGATAGAGCGGTCTAATAAAGGTGTGATTGGTTCATGGCCAGAGCGAATGCGCGCATGTGCGGCAATAACGGTCGGCACTTGAGCCTGTAGCTTAATGGCTTTCAGCAAATTCGCTTCATGGCTCATATCATTGGCCGATTCGTCGTACAAGGCTAGTGCAGACACGGCAGAACGAAGCACTGCCATCGTGTTCGCATCGGACGGAAACAGCTTCAGTTGATCAATAACAGCAGATGGAATCGCTGCATGCTCATTTAATTGCGATTGCAGCTCAGCAAGCTCTGCCTGATTCGGCAACTTGCCATACCATAACAAATATACGACTTCTTCAAATGTAGCCTGTTCAGCCAGATCGTCAATATTATATCCGCGATATGTTAATACGCCATCGATGATCGAGCTGATCGATGAAGCCGCTGCAACAATACCTTCCAAACCTTTTGTTGCTGTCATCTGTCCTCTCTCCTTTACACATTGCATTCGGAATACGTACGAGTTAATAAGTGTATGCGCCCACGTGATGTCTCATTTCGGTGATCGGAGTTAAATTTTATATTCTAAATCATAATTGATTTTGTCAGTTATGTGAACGCATTCTGCCTAATCTACGGGATAGAAATGCTTTATCGCGTATATATAATATTTTGTTTGCAGCAGCAAAAAGGATGGAAATGTGTGCGTTTTCAACCATTCTTAATTAAGATGCCTCTACAACCGTCAGTCTCTATTTTGTGAACATTACGTGAACATCCCACTATATACTGCTGAAACTATACAGGATTGGACAAGTCAGGATGCTTTAATCAGCTGCCTTCCTCACTTCTGGACGCACTGTACATTTTTTGGAGAATGAAGCAGGAGATTGGGTTTATCTAGGGAATTTGTATGAATATCACAATCATAAAACAGCACCTATTTAACACATCAAGGAGGAATTACAGTGGGAATTTTAGGCGGTTTACTTGGCAACTATTCAGAGGTTTCGATTCAGGATTTGACCAATCAGTATGGTCCTTATTTGATGCCGGAAGAAAAGATCGAAATGGGCTTTCGGTTAGTACGTGACACGTTTATCATTACAGATGACAGATTATTGCTGATTGACCACCAAGGCGTTACCGGTAAAAAAACGAGAATTGCCTCCATTCACTTAAATTCGATCTATGAAGTTACGATGGAGTCGGCAGGAACCGGCTTGGATGATAGCGAGATTACGATTCATTATATTACGTCGCCATACTACAAGGCCAACAACATTCAGACGGCAACTTACAGATTTGAGTTTGGCAAAAAGTTTAACGTGCAGCCTTTCTATGTTGCATTGATTACTTTAGCTCATCAAAATAATAAACGAATAAACAGTTAAAATAGCTCCAAACCGATACAGCCACCTTAACGGGTGGCTTTTAGATTACAAATAAAAGCAACTAGGCGTTCACCTATCCGGTAGGCATCTGTTTCTGTGTGGATCGATGATAGCTCGTCACAATTTCATCAAAGCGTTGACTCAGCTTTATCATCTTAGCATCGGTCAAGCTCGTGCCCTCTCTATACAATCCGTTCATTAGGGATCGCAGTTCCTCGAGCTTCTCTTTCACTTTACAGCCCACCTTCTCTAGTCCTTTACGTTTCTCGCTCGGAAAATATATCATAGGTTTCTTTGAATTATCGAAAATTAATTTTTGTGAAACCAACATTAAAACCAGATCACCGGCACTTTCTATATTAAGCTTTACATTTGTAAGGTTTCATTCATAGCTACTGATTTGTAGTAAAAATATGGATTTGGAGGGGCTGTTTTAATGACAATAGCAAAGTGCTATAAGTTTGTAATGACATTGCTATTCGTTTTAATTATGTGTACCGCATGCCAAAGTAATAGGGACGAGGGGCCACGTGAATATATCTCGTTAGATGAGTTAAAAAGCTTGTCTGAAAAGGGTGCATCACTGAATTGGGGCGATTTCAGCTCGTATTCTTTTGAGGACATCGGTTCAGGATTATATATATGAAAGTACGCAATTGAAGGAGAGAAACAGCTGGTAATTACGGGTAAAAGCCTGGATAGTCCACCTGACCACATTTATATTATGAATCAAGGCGGAAAGAAGCTAGATTTTACTCCAGATAACTTGAGCGAATTGTATGACCTGAAGTAAATTCCCAAGACGTTGGTTCATAGAAGGAGTAACGATGATATGGTCTGCTTCCCACGAGGACAACAGCTCCATCATGATGCCGTTTTGCTGAGGAAAAGGACCTCAGTTCAGTTAGGCTGGAGTTTAACCAGCTTTCCTGATCACATAATAAAGCGCAATCCACACTTTCGCAAAAATAATGGAACAGCCTAATATAACTAACGATAAGACGAGTACATGGTCTAAATATCCTTTTGTAATTCCGATTGTGAGAAAAAAGGTTATAACTAGAAGATTAACAACACTATTTGCAAGGTTCCTTGCTCGACTTCTTTGAGATACTTCTTGTAAATAGTTTTTCAAGATCGTTTTCATTTTGCCTCCGTTTACATGTCTACGTATTGGTTTTACGTTTATTGAGTAAGGCTAATTTTCAAAGTTAGAATAGGTAAAGACTACTACCCCGTTAGAATCAATAAGGTAGTGGTCTTCTTTACTTATTTGAAAGTTCTACCCACCGCCAAAATATATTTTAGTTTTTCAGTATAGTTAGGAGCATCAAAAGTTAATTTTCTTTCAAATACTTCATCGACTTTAAAAGCAGGACGAACTCTGTTACTAACATGATCTGTAGTATCTCGATCGATTTCCATTTCAAAGCCATTGTTATACAGGAAAATGACGTGCATGTCTTCCTTGCCTTGCGTAATATTATGTTTACTTATGTTTTTGGATGTTATTTTTATTTCACCTTCTTGCAGCTTACCTTTTTCTGTGTTGATCTTCAAATCATAATGTAAAGGAGCAAATGCATTCAGATTTGAGATTTCAGGCGTTATATCGGATTCTTTCACTGCTTGCATCATGTCCCATTCCAGCAAAGATTTACTCTCGATGTTGACAATACCTGTCGTTGAAAATCGAGTTACTGGTAGATGGAAGTGGTCAATTAATATGCGTAGGGGAACAAATAAAGATTGTTTATAGACAACAGGAACAGTGTCCATTCGTTTAGTGGGCCCATTAATATTTATTTCTTTTGCTCCAGCGGTAATTGATAGTTTATTTTCTCCCATCTGAATTGACGCTTTTTTGTCTGTGCTTGAATATGACACTTTTGCTCCAAGCAGTTCACTTATGGCTCTTAGAGGAATCATCAAACGGTTATTGTTGTCAACATACGGTGGTTTGGGATCTGTGAAGAGAACATTATATTCATTAATTTGTAAGTGAACTGGAGCTTTCTTCAAAACTACTGTTTCTGCATTCGATGCATAGGCAACAGTAGCTGCGCATAAAACAAG
Source organism: Paenibacillus taiwanensis DSM 18679 (assembly GCF_000425125.1). Lineage (GTDB taxonomy): Bacteria > Bacillota > Bacilli > Paenibacillales > Paenibacillaceae > Paenibacillus_B > Paenibacillus_B taiwanensis. Next base: position 748,461 of record NZ_KE384307.1, on the reverse strand, counting down.
AGTTGAAATAATCATCACATGGATACACTTTAGTACTTTCAAAACGTGCACCTCCACTTTAATTCCTTGACGACGGGTAATCTCCAAACGTAAGACTAGGAATGACTTGGTCAAGCAAAATTGTGGCCGTATAGAGTACGACTACATATCCAAGATGCAACACTTATACCTGACTGGTTGTTTCTATCTACGCACTCGTGTAGAGTGCGACTGTAGCGTAATTCAGGGTCCTTTGTAGGTCTGCCAATCAGTTTCTATCCACGCACTCGTGTAGAGTGCGACGACGTTATACGTTGGGAAGAACTTACACAGTTTGAGGTTTCTATCCACGCACTCGTGTAGAGTGCGACATGATTGTAGATATCGACCACGTAGTGGATCGTCAGTGTTTCTATCCACGCACTCGTGTAGAGTGCGACTATTGCTACTGACAAAGAACTTGCTGACATGTTGTTTCTATCCACGCACTCGTGTAGAGTGCGACTTGCGAGCACGAAATAAATAAATTATATAATTGCGAGGTTTCTATCCACGCACTCGTGTAGAGTGCGACTACGTGGATGCCCATATCTATTGGTCGCAATGAACGTTTCTATCCACGCACTCGTGTAGAGTGCGACATTCACTCCACTCCTTAAGTCAAAAGTAGCAAATGTTTCTATCCACGCACTCGTGTAGAGTGCGACTTGGAGCATCTGAAAAGGTGCATACCAGAGCGCTGTTTCTATCCACGCACTCGTGTAGAGTGCGACTCATATACCAAGACCTCGTTTACCCCTAGAAGATAGTTTCTATCCACGCACTCGTGTAGAGTGCGACTTGCTGTAGCAATCCCTTTAGCGTTCTATGTTGCGTTTCTATCCACGCACTCGTGTAGAGTGCGACAGCGAAATTTGACCAAAAGTGGCTAAGCACGCGCTTATATTGATCAAATAACTCAATAAAAAGTAATTTTCAATCAAAACTATCAAATACCAACAATAAAAAATTATAAAATATGGAATAATAAAGAAAATAATTGGTGCGGGTCCCCCGGGGATTTCATGTGCACCTCACATCCGCACTACAAAATTAACGGCGCATCCATATCTATCGATGGCTTCACCCCAACATGCTCAACCTTATTTTTATAATGGTTGCCTAATTGATAAAAACGAAGACTATCTTCCTTCGGATCAATCATTTCTAGCAGCTGTAACTTCAAACTAACCAATTGAGCAGCATCCACATTACATTCAAAGACCGAATTTTGGACACGATGACCGTAGTTTTGGCACATTTTAGAGACCTTACGTAAGCGTCGCTGTCCCGCACTGCTGGTGGTCTTAACATCATAAGTAATGAGCACTAACAATTATACCACCTACTTCCATAAAAAAGGAGGGTACTCATCTAAATCATTACGCAAATAACGAGCTAATAACAACGCCTGCACATGTGGAACTAAACCCCACACTATTTTCTCGCCTAAATAGGGATGCTCCATCTTTTCTTGCTTTCGCTGCTGCCATGCCGCCAAAAATGTTTTTCTGGCGTCATCTGTCATAAGAACAGCCCCATTTTCTTTCTTAAAAAAATCGTCCTTGTTCACAAGTCTCTTATTAATCAAACTGAGAACAAACTTATCTGCATATATTCCGCGCAATTCTTCCATCATATCCAACGCAAGAGACGCTCTACCAGGCCGATCCCGATGTAAAAACCCGACATAAGCATCCAGCCCTACCGCCTCCAACGCGGATGCCGTATCTCTAGCTAATAAAGTATAAGCAAGTGACAACATCGCATTTACAGCGTCCAGAGGCGGTCTGCGTGAACGACCATGAAAATAAAAATCGTCTGTCTGCTGCAAAATCATCTCGCCAAATATTTTATAATAACGAACGGCCGCTTGCCCTTCCCAGCCTCTAAGTTGTTCCAAATCCTCGCACACTCTAACTTCCGTTATAAGGGTCGATAAATGTTGGGACACCTCTTTGAACCGATCCACATCAATACGCAGCGGGTGTTCCCTCGTCATTCGCTCTATCATCCATTTGTGATTATAAATCTTGCCTAAAATAAAGTTGCGTGCGATCTTGGCGGATTGAACTTCATCCTCAGACCAAAGATACTGCTTTTTTCGCAGCACAACATTCCCTTTGCTTTGTCCAATAACTCGTGCCAGGAACCGCCCGCTTGTCGTTAAAAAAGTAATAAAAATATCCCGCTCCGCACAATACCCCATCAGTGCTGGACTTGCTCCTGTGTATCCAAACGATACGACAGCTTCCAGATTATGAAGCGGATAGCGGCCCAGCTTCTCTTTTTCCTTCATGACAACGATATTGTCGCCATCCAACGCTAAATACACGTCCGGCTGCGTAATATACAACGTATTTAGAAGCCGTTTCATTCCTTGATCTTCCCTTCGATGTAGCTCTTTACCGACCGTTTATTCATGAGCGCTGGCAAGCAAAGGGCATGAAGCGAGCAGCTTTTACAAAAAGTCCCTGTCTTTACTTTGGGTGTATATCTCCGCTTATAGTAATCCTGCATCTCGCCTGTAATTTGTCGAACTGATTCCTTTAGCTCTGCCGTGAGTGGAACTTCAACTCGCTGCCGAATCTCATTGTAATACAAATACCCTGTTGAAATGTCGCACAACAGCATTTCTTCCAAACAGACGGCTTGAGCGGCTAATTGCAGCACATCCGACTCGTCCTTCTTAGGCTTGCCGCGCTTGTACTCAACCGGATAGGCCAAATATTTGCCCTCTGCCCCATAAATCTCTACACCACGTTCGTCCCGAATAAATTCCACTACGTCACAAGTACCCGTAATTTGAAGGGTGTGCGATTTCACAGACATCGCGCGGACTATCAGCTTTTCCCCGCGCTTTTCCCTAGTAAACGGCTTATCCGCATTTCGATGAAGATGCTGTCCTTCGATCGTTTTAACATTTTCCTGCCACTGCTGCTCAATATGGATTAACGCCCACTGCCGCTTGCAGAACCGAAAATGTTGGAGCCCCGACAGCATCAAATATTGATCTTCATCGTTACTGACCATCCATAATCTCTACCTTCAACCCTTCCAGCTCCGTCAACATAATTTGATAATCTTTAAATTGTTTAGGCTCGTCTGTGATCGCTTCAACCCGCATGGAACGATGTACTTTCGCAGACGAGTATTGACCTAGCTTGGAGTTATGCTCCCACCAGTACACTTTCACGACTTCCATACTTCCATCTGGTCTAGCTGAGGAAGCATCATTTTCAAATAAAGTAACGAGCGCTTGCTTGATCTTTTGCGCATCCTCATAGGTGAAGCCCGTCTTCTCGGCAAGTTGTGTATTGATGCTGCCCTGGAACACGTATACGCCAAAGTCTACTCGATGCTTCATCCCCATTGTGTCTGAACCTTTCTCTTTGCCTGGCTCAGAGTTTACACTTTTAGTTATTTGCATACTTGTAATGTCAATTGGTGCAACACTTGTCGCGGTATGTACCGATACAGGCCCGCGTACCCCGACAGAAACCCCTTTATCCGATCCTTTAAAAGCAAACACTTGTCCAAAGCTGCGTACATCGATCCATTCCTCGCAAGCCAACTGTGCAAATTGTTCGCTAGAACCGTCTTTTGCTTTCATGATCTTGGCTAAAGCAGCATTTGCTTCAGCACGCTCTCTTAAGCTCTTAAATGCATCTGTGTTTCGATCATTGGACTGGACAAAAATCGATTCGCCTGCATCCTGCAACCGATTTCGAATTTTGCGTTTAATGGCAACATCTGAAATTTCACCATATCCATCATAATTTTGGCGCGGTCTGTTTCCATTGAGGGGATCACCATTGGGGTTTGCCTTGGTTACGGTAAAAATAACTGCAAAATCAATTTTGTGATCTAAAGTGGACATGTGTACATCTCCTTTAATTAGGTTTGTTAGCAATAAGGTCCAAGTTCTTCGGCTACTCTGTGCCCCCTGTTACTTACTCCACAGCTTCTTCTACTTGCTCCTGCTTATCCTTCTTCTGGAACAGATCATGTCTTTGACTATAGAAGCCCAGTAAATACTTGCCGGTTAACGGCTTGTTATTAAAATCATCAAATTTAAAGCGGGATGCAATGTCATCTATTAAGCCGGATAAATAATACCCTTTTGAACCCAAGCGTGCTTGATACGGCTGCAAGCTGGCTTGTATCGTCTTCCATGTCCGTTCTGGATGCTGCGAGAACGAATTCATGTAACGAATCGCGTTGCTGGAACGAGCTTCGTCGGAGCCTAATGCACGCCGCTCTAATACATCAGCAACCGCCAATAAACGTCCAAACAAATAACTACGATCATCTTGTTCCTTGTCTAATGCCACCGGATACCCCTCCTTTTTGTTCAATAAAGCACAGGTGATGCTAAGCGTCTTTTCCCATTCCCATTTGTCCATAGATACAGGGTTAGAAGCTCGATGAAATGCACTATTTACAATGTCTGTTGGAATGGCCCGCCCGTCCACGATACAGGGCAGCAGCCGTTCCATTAATCCTTTGACAACTTTGTCATTCACCCTAGAGCCATAGGCTGCATAAGCGATATCTTGGGTTGCAGGCGCACCATAAAAAGCCACATAATTGCCGTCCTCATCTTTGCGATAGCGGTGGAGCCAAGCACAAGTGGAATGCCATTGGATTAACTTTTCGAAGTATTGCTGCTGTTCCATGTGACGATAGTAAAGCACCGCCATACGGCCTGTCGTAGCCGAATCCAAAATAAGCAAATTGACGTGTGAACGGCTCGATGCCAGTTCATTTTTGTACCCACCCAGTGCCTTGGCCAACTCGCTCGCCAATACATCACTCGTGACGGACTTACGCTGCTGTACGAGAGGTCTTCGGCGAAGGACAGCCAGTGTGTCCTCTTCTGGAGCAGGAATTTCCTGTGCATCATTTGTCCATACAAGAAATACACGCTGGTCAATGATTTTACCTTGGCGTTGAATCAGCCACTTTAGTGCATTATGCGCTTTCTGGGATACGTCATAGCTAATACTGGCGACTTCAGCACTGTCGTTAAAGCGGCCGCGATACGTAAACCCGCTCGTATCATTTGCCGAGATAAGCTTCGCTTTGTCTGCTGCATTTCTTATTTTGTTGGCATGCTTTGAAGTGGCTGGAAGCTGGTTTCCGGTTACATAACATAACCGCTCATCTCCCAACTTGTCGTTGTAATAATGAATAAAGGAGTCATACACGGCTTGATCTTTCCATACTTTGGCTAACTGCTGCTGTGGCGAATAAACCGTGAACCGAACGAAGGCACTTTCCTGTTCCCCTGCCAATACGGAGAATATAGCTGGCTTCTCCCTGTACAAATCTGTATACTTCTTATCCCACTTTCCAATTAATTTGTTATTCGTATCCACTGCCAGTATATTTGATCGAACTAAATCCTGAATCAAGCAGCCTTTACGCACATAAGTGTAAATACTTTGAACCTTGGGATGAGCATATGGGGATGAAGCCCAATCACCCAACTGCTGAATGTAAGCTGAAAAGGGGTCTTCCTTTTTTACTTCTCCCCCGTAAGCCGTATAGTCGCCTGCTGCATAACTTAACTTATCGTGCAAAGGGTATGGGGCAACTTTAGAGCCCGCTCGGCTAGCTGAATCCTCTGTACAAGGAATTAAAGTGCTTGCATCACTTTTATCCACAACGGTGGCAAAATGAAACTCGCCCTCCTCCGTTACGAGCACTTCAATATGAGCGGTCTGCGTCGTATGTGAGATTGGCAGCAGCGTATATTCCTGCTCGTTATACTTTTTTTTCTCGATGACACCAACTCGATCCAAATTAGCTTCGTACGTTTCATACAAATGCAGCAGCCAACTCATGAATTCCCCCCCTCTGCCATTTGTTCATACAATTCATCTACGGATTGAACGTTCGATGCATTAAACAACTTCGGTGTGGGTTCGCCCGCTAGCTGACGTACTTGTACACATTGTTCGGGCGGAATAAACGTGACCACCCCATTTTTCATGACTGGATTCCACAACCGTGTCTCCATCTGATTTCTCCCCGTTTCATCTGGGTAGTTAATGCCATGAATCATCGTTCCAAAATGAATCTCGCCATCGTAGTTATCATAAAAGCCCTCTCCCTCATCAAACACAGAAGGTTCCACATAACCTTGACATTCCCTAGTCCCTAGAAAAATGTCTCTACGTCCCCCTGCTTTTAGTGAGCGCTTTAAGATGTTGTGGTGTTTGTGTTCGTTGCGATCATAAGCCAAGTCAGGACGATGAGGGTTAAACACAAAATGCGCGCGGCACTTGTAGTGAACATCTCGCAAGTACGTATAATGAGCTAGTGTGTTGCCCCCGCCATAATCGATCGGCTTAATGCCTTTAGATTCCATTCGAATCGGCTTCATAACCCGAAGCTCATCAATGATATACAGCAGCGTCGGCTTCCAATAAATACTTTCCACAATCCCTTTTAACGCCTGATAGGTCGGTATCTGATAGGATAACTTCTCGCCGCCCAGCTTCGTTAATGGATCTGTAAACAGCGCATAGTTACCAACGATCTCAAACTCGATGCTGTTCCTCATGACGCCTCACTTCCATTCCTTATTTTTCTTTTATTTCCATTATATGAACATGTGAATATAGGTTCAATAGAGATGACGCCATCATCTATGAACGTTTCGTGTCCTGTGCTGGCCTTACTGCAACGAGTTATATTTGTGCATTTTACAGATTCAAAAATTCTATTCCACTCTCATTTTCGACGTCTACACCAAACGTAACATCGTACGCCCCTTCTTTTAGCACAAACACTTTTCCGTCCAGACAACGACTTATGCCCCCGCTTAGATCCAATTTTCGCACATCATATTCATACAGATTTACCGTATAGGGCTGCGCGCTGCGCAGCAAATCCGACAGTTCATCAATCGTGCCGCCCCCATTTAACTCGGCAATGATCGCTTCGCCCTTTCCATAAGGAACGAGCACAGGAGTCGTCAGGTCCTCAATGACTTTAAAATGCTCTGCGGCTGTGCCGTAGCTGTTCTTCAAACATAGCGTACGGATGGCATCCTCCATTTGCGGCTTCTTCTTCTGCTGTACATAAGCCTGATAGTACCCATCCGTATCATTTCCGTATGCAAACAGAAGTGAGGTTAAGCTTTTACCAAGCTTAGGTACGGTATAGTCCAGATCAGAGGCACGCTCCGTGTAATACTCTTGAAAGTATCGGCTCATAGCTGCATGTGACAATAAGTCACCTCCATGCGCGTTCGGATCGCACATCATGTCTTTGAGCATGACGCTGACAATTGCTTTCCCTATCCGAATCTCCTGCAATTGCTTTAAATTCTCTTCTGCGTGGTCAATGATGTATACCTGTTGAATGTCTTGCTCCCTATGCCGGTTACAACGGCCAGCTGCCTGCGCAATCGAGTCCAATCCAGCCAAAGAACGGATGACACACGCAAAGCTTATGTCCACACCCGCCTCAATTAACGGTGTACTGACACAGATGACCTTTTCCTTGTTCGCCAAATGTTGTTTAACCTGTTCGAGAACGGCTTGGCGATGCGCTGCACACATGTATGTGCTTAGATGATATACACGGATCACTGTGCCCTGCTCATCAACAATGTGATCACCTAATTGCTCATACAGCGCTTTGACCACAGCTTTTGTATTTAAGATGATGAGCACGCTTTTCACGTCACGGATAGTGTCATGGACGAATTGCGCGAGCTTGTCTGTCGTAAACGTTTGTCCCGTCGCCTTATCGACCAGATTCACACGTTTAAACTTTCTATTAACATCGTCAATGTTGGGGATCATTTCTGCATTCACCTTCAGGTCCAGCTTGTGCTCGACAAAATCGAGCGCTGGCTGTGTTGCTGTGCACAATACGATGCTGGAGCCGCCATATTTTTGCAAAAAATTTAACGTCAGGTTAAATAACGATACACAGGATGTAGGCACCTTTTGGACCTCGTCAAATATAAGAACAGCCTCACACACGTTATGAAGCCGCCTAATGTTGCGACTGCTTCGGGAAAAAAATACATTTAGAAATTGCACCATCGTCGTAAAAATGATCGGCGCATCCCAATTGTCCTTCACCAGCTCTAATTTCTGTTCCTCCGTTATAGCAAGTCCATCAAGCGCTTGATCTTCGTTGTCAGTCCTTGGTAGCTCTGTTGGATCTCGTCTCTCATGAACGACGTTAGAGTGATGCTCCAAAATGTGGGTGTCATCCTCTACTATTTTGCGAATTTCTGCTGCATTTTGTTCGATAATGGTCGTATAAGGGACAATATATATAATTCGTTTTTTGTGGAAAGTGAAGGCGTGTTTCAAAGCATATCTGAGGCTGGCGAATGTTTTGCCGCCCCCTGTCGGGATAGATAAGGTACGTATGCCTGGCATTTGCTCTGCCATTTGATCACACCGCTCTGACATCTCGTGTCGCTGCTTATTAATAAGCGTAGCTTCATCAGTAGCGGATTGGAACGTATGTACCTTCTTTAGCAGGCGATCATAATACGTGTGGAAAAGTGGAGTTATATCAAGCTCAGGCTCATCAGACAAGTTCATCTCAAAACCCCGTGTGTTCGTTCGATCTGCATCAATAAGCGCACTAAACGTAAACTTCGTCAGAAACATCAATTGCAGCTCAAGCGGCTCGTTATCCGCTCCCTTATTCAAATACTGCTCCAATTCAACAGCAGCCTGATCTACATAAGCAATTAATTCTGTTTCAAGATGTACTCGTTCATAAAAAGTCTGCTTACTTCGTTCATATTCCTTCAGTTCCTTGTCTACTACCCGCTTTAAATAGTCGGAATCCAGTGCAGGGCCTAGAAAGTCTTTTAAGTAGGAGTGATGGGAGATGATGGCATTACCCACAATTTCCGCAAGCAGAACCCGATAAGGTGACTTATCCCCATGAAACAAGTCATATAACAGCTTGCCACCTGCGGTCGAATGATCAACACTGCCCCGCTTAGGCTTGGAGACGCTGGTATTGTTGGCTGCTACGGCTGCCAAAATGTAGTCTGCAAACTCTTCTGTATATTTCCCCATATCGTGCAGCATGCCCGCTAACCCTGTCACATGTTTAACGCCCAGCTTTGCTCCGTATTTCTCCGCCAGCTTGCGTACACCTAACAAGTGCTCTTCAACCGTCTGCACCTGCTTATCACTAGCACGTATATGAGCGATTGATCTCACGTTGCATCCCTTCCTTCCTAGCAAACAACAGCAGTGACTGTTAAACGATTGTGCACGAGTTCCTCCTCGTGTATCTCCCCTTCTCTGGGGCTAATTTCATGTCATAATTCGTGATTACATTCCAAAAGTTTACAAAATCTCTCATAAATATTATGTATTCGACAGTGAAGACAAAACATCCTGCCCATATGTGCAAAAATTGGTGCAATATCCCTCTTGACGCTATTCCAACCTCGTCCTTTGTATCTGTAAGTAGGGCTTATGTACAGGCATGCTAGCATACGGGGGCGGTTCATCTCCCATTCGTGCAGGTATATCCAACCAAAAAACGGGGCTGTCCGAACAGCCCCAAAATAAAAAAAGTTGGGCAGGAAAACGTAATGTTTTCCGTCCATTCTACTCGCACACGCTATCCATCGTCTGCCTATCTGTAACGAGCTAGGGCGATACGGTTACATTTCCACTAATCATTTTCAAACCAAACAAAATATTTCATAATGATACAATATGTCGATGTGCAGATCGTTTTCCTCCCTTGCTTCCTTTTAACAAAAACAGATATGCACACATTAAAAGACCCCGTTACAACTTAGGTGCAGAGCACGCGGATCATCGATATGGCGGTGCGATAGTGGCGGGAATACGTGACCGGACAAGAGATCCGTTATGGAGTGTATGTAAGGATTATTAGACCGCTTAGCGGACAAGAGGTACGCTATTTGCGTATTTCATCCCCGCTTGGTGGTAGTTTGGAGGCAATAGCGGATATCCTGTCCGATAGCTACACCAAAAGAGTGTTTTTTATCGCACATAACGGATCGTCTGTCCACCAAAGCCAGCCTATTCAACAAGATATCATCGCTCTCTATGCTCTCCTTTATCGTTTTGTATTTCTGAAAGCGAACGTAGCGGCCATTCGGGCACACGAACTGATCATCGTGCCCTTCATACGTCCAGTTTGAGGCACGCCGGATGTCCCTTTTGTAACGACGTGTTTTCTCCTTCATTATAGCTGCCGTAAGGCAGGAGCACATCCGTTGATTGTTTGTCTTTCCCTATCATATACAAATAATTTCCCTCACTGCCATAGCCTGCGTCGGTTATCACCGCCTTGGGCATCGGTAAAGAAGACCCAGCCAGGCGCTTCATATGGGAAATGAAGCGGCGCGTATCGGTAGGGCGTTGGTACGGGCTGTAGAACAAAATGAACTGGTTTTTGGTCACCATTTGCACATCATAGCCGGGTTTCAATTTACCGTTTTTCAGGTGATCTTACTTCATAAGCATAAATCCGCATATGTGAAATGTTGGTGTCGTAACTTCCGTTTCACAAAGGACGGGGTTTTGTGCTTATTTTTAACACTCAACAAAATGGGGGCGTCGTAGTCAAGTCAGTTTAGACTGACTTTCAGGACAGCCCTGCCCTAGTTCTCTCACTTCTTTTGATAAGTAAAATGGTCAGAACTTGTCCTTCCATCTCAGAAGTCCCGCTCCAAAATGATGTTGAGGTCTGTCAGCCTCATTGTCATACACACGCTACAGAATGGATTGAACGACAATCCCCGTCTCCTCTAGTCGCTGCCGTAAAGTTTGGGCAAATACAAGCGCATGGACACCATCTCCATGAATACACACGGTGTCCGCCTGAATCGTAATGTCATGTCCCTGCGCTGAGCGAACCACTCCAGCCTGTACCATACGAACTACTTGCTGTACCGCCTGTTCCGTATCCGTTATGAGTGCATCTGCTTGCCGACGCGGGGTCAAGGAGCCATCCGCTTGATACGTCCGATCTGCAAATACTTCATGGGCGACACGAAGCCCTATTTCCTGCCCGGCGTGTACCAACTCGCTGCCCGATAATCCAAACAAAATCAGCTCCGGATTCACGTCATAGACAGCACGAGCAATCGCATCTGAAAGGGAACGATTAGTAGCAGCCATGTTGTACAGCGCGCCGTGGGGCTTCACATGCTGCATCTTCCCTCCTGCCGCCTTCACAAACCCGAACAATGCACCAACCTGATACACGACCATGTCGTATGCTTCCTCCGGTGTTATATCCAGATTTCGACGGCCAAATCCGGCAAGATCCGGCAACCCCGGATGTGCACCGATCGCAGCCCCATGCGCAAGCGCATTCGAAACTGTCCGTTTCATGACGGACGGATCACCAGCATGAAACCCGCAAGCAATATTCACGGATGTAACATACGGTAATATCTCTACGTCTGCACCTATCTGGTAACTGCCAAAACTTTCTCCCATATCACAGTTCATATCCACCTTGTACATCCTAATCCCTCCTGACAAGCTTCCCTGCGATTCCCTGTTTGAATTGCTGAATGCTGTATTCCTGCTGTATGTATAACTCCTGAGCTTCCTCAAGAGACACCTCTGTAAAATGTACCAAACCACCTGGCTTGACCTGTGCAATTAACGGTACATCTGCACGGATGATATGGGCAATACGCGGATAACCACCCGCAGTCTGCCTATCTGCCAGCAGCACGATCGGGTTCCCTTCCGGTGGGACCTGAATCGTGCCGAGGGCTACTGCCGCGGATACCATTTCAAGCGGATCTGTCAACGACAAAGGTACATCTGCCAAACGATAGCCCATGCGGTCAGAGTGAGGGGTGACACGAAATGGCTTCTCCCAGAACATCTGCTTGCTTTTTTCCGTAAAAAAGTCATACTCTGGCCCTCTTACCACACGAAGCACAGCATGGTCCCGATAGATTGGCTGTAGCTCATGGCTTGCCCCCCAGGGCAGCACCCCAACTTTAGTTATATTCTTAAAATGCACGTTCCAGCTGCGCGTTGCTACTCCTATTTCCAGTACATCCCCAGCCTGTAGAGCTCGACCATGAAATCCTCCTATACCGGCCCGCAAATAGGTGCTGCGACTGCCCATAATGTCTGGCACCTGAATTCCGCCAGCCACTGCAACATAAGTACGGCAGCCAGATACAGCCTTGCCAAATGTAAGTCTGCTGCCCGCTGGTATATAGACAGGCCTTCCAAGCGGAATAGCTACACCGTCCACTACAGGTGACAAGTTGCCACCCGCAATGACTACAACTGTGTCCTGCTCAAACATCAACTGAGGTCCTAACAGCGTAATTTCGATGGCTGCCGCATCCTCCTCATTTCCCGCCAGCAAATTAGCTACTGTGAGCGCCATCGTGTCCATTGCCCCGCTTGCCAGTACGCCAAACTTCTGGTATCCAACGCGTCCCAAGTCTTGAACAGTTGTAAGCAAACCGGGTGATAGTACCCTGATCGTCATGCCTCAAGCCCCTCCCAGCTCTCATATTCCTTTTCCGTAATCGGTTGGAAACGAACCTTATCACCTGCTTGCAGCAAGGTTGGCGGGCTCATATCCGGCCGAAATAACGGCTCTGGTGTGCGGCCAATTAACTGCCAACCGCCAGGTGTGCCAATAGGATAAACTCCCGTTTGCAAACCTGCAATGCCCACTGACCCTGCGGGAATGATCAGGCGCGGGGACGAGCGCCTCGGTGCAGCAATACGCTCCGACATACCACCAAGATACGGAAATCCTGGCGCAAATCCGATCATATAGACTTGATACTCGGCGCTACTGTGGATGCGAATAACCTCGTCCGCTGTCAGTTGATTATGTCTAGCAACTTCCTCCAAATCAGGACCGAAATCGCCTCCGTAGCAGACTGGAATTTGGACTAAACGTGTCGTCTGTTCCAGTTGTATCCCCTCTGCCTGCTGCACAGCCACTTCCAGCCTCGCTTGCGCATCTGCATACCGTATGAGGAATGGATTATAAAATACCGTCACCGTTGTAAAAGCAGGGACATACTCGATCATCCCCACAATCGGATGATGATCCAAATATGCAGCCAACAATTGAACCTTCTCATTAGACGCTGGCCCAATCACAGAATCGAATTCGACAACTATTGCAGCATCCCCCAGTGGAAAGTATCGCACAACATGACTCCCCCTTAGCACTATTTACGCCCCCACATTAGCATGGAATGCCAAAAACAACAAGCAGAAGCCCATTGGACCTCCGCTTGTTGTTCAAATTTGGATATGTAGTGAATAAATTATATGTTACTTTCCACATTCGTGTAGAGTGCGGCTTTGTATACCCGTCTGTCACCTGCTAATGTACTGTTTCTATCCACGCACTCGTGTAGAGTGCGACACCCCCAGATAAAATAAAAACAACAGCCCATCTCGACGTGTTTCTATCCACGCACTCGTGTAGAGTGCGAC
>NZ_KE384307.1:637996-734845 GCF_000425125.1 Paenibacillus taiwanensis DSM 18679 | reverse complement strand
GTTTCTATCCACGCACTCGTGTAGAGTGCGACTGCGAAAATGAGCCGAAAACATAACAAATTGACTTCATTTTGATCAAAATAACACGAAAATGATGTTTTCACAATACATTTTAACACCTGATAACTTACAAACGACGCATATTTTTACACATTATAGAAAAATATTGGTGCGGGTGTCCCAGCAAATTTATGTGCACCTCACATCCGCACCAGACGATTCAAGCTGCTTTTACGCTACAATCGCCCTCAACCACTACCACTACCACTATGACTGTACCTAGCGCACGATGTAACGTTCAAAATACTTTTCCACTCTCGCTTGCAAGGCAGACAATATCGTACTAAAAAATAAATAGACAAGCGCCACTTCGCAGTATACGAGCATAGGCTCGTAGGTTGTCGCCGCAATCTGCTGTGCGCGCTGGAACATCTCCGTTACCGTAATAGTCGCAGCAAGCGACGTATCCTTAACTAAGCTAATAAATGAATTCGATAACGGGGGCACAGAGACACGTGCTGCTTGCGGCAAAATAATACGGCGCAAAATCTGAGGACGCGTCATACCAAGCGAGTCCGCTGCCTCCCATTGCCCTTGCGAGATCGAGTTGATTGCAGCCCGCAGCACCTCTGAATTGTAAGCACCCACACTCAAAGTAAAACCTATAATAGCGGCTGGAAACGCACCAATAGTAATCCCCACACTAGGCAATCCATAAAAAATAATAAACAACTGCACCAGCAGCGGTGTCCCTCGTATAATCCACACATAAAATTGAGCAAGCCACACGAGCGGCTTAATAGAAGAAAGGCGAGCCAGTGCTGTCAATAAAGCCAGCACAAGCCCGAGCCCAAATGAAATTAACGTAAGCGGCACAGCAAATAATAATCCCGCTTTTAACATTGGCCATAACGAGTCAATAAATATATCCCAATATCGATTCACAAGTGATCACCCGACTACTTCGAAATATCTGCGTTAAAATATTTTTTGGAAATAGTCAGGTAAGTCCCGTCTGCCTTCATGTCTGCAAGCGCCTTGTTAAGTGCATCTACCAGCGTTTGCTCCCCTTTACGCAGCAAAATACCGCTGCTTGAAGCACTTTCATGCTCCGCTACTACTTTAACTTTAGCCTCTGGACGATGCTTCTTAAAGTCAAGGAAGGAAAGTCCATCGTTTACGGTAGCATCGATACGCTTGGATACGAGCAGTTCAATCGCCTGATTAAAGCCGTCCGTCTGCACGATGTCAGCGCCATTCGCTTTTGCCAGCTCTGTCAAATTGGAAGTTAAGGATTGGCCCGCCTTTTTCCCTTTCAAATCTGCAAATGACTTCACATCCTGGTTATCCTCGTGTACGATCAGTACGGCTTTGGATACACTGTACGGATCAGAAAAGTCATACTTCTTCTTACGCTCATCATTTATGGATACTTGGTTGGCGACAAGATCAAATCGCTTGGCATCCAGTCCAGCAAACATCCCATCCCACTTCGCTTCGGAAAACTCGGCTGTTACACCTAATCGCTTCGCTATTTCCTCCGCAATCTCAACGTCAAAGCCGGTCAGCTTCCCGCTTTCATCATGATACGTAAACGGGGGATAGGTTCCCTCTGTACCAATCCGAATCTTGCCATTAGCCTTAATTTCCCCAAGCAATCCCGCTTCCGCAGTTCCTTTTCCCGCCTCTGACTTCGTATTCCCGTTCTGGCCACCGCATGCCGCCATCACCATTGTAAATGCGATCAGCAATAAAGCTAATGTTCTCTTTTTCATACCGTAGCCCCCCAAATAACTAGTTATAGGATCATGCTTCATCTTGATAACTTTACAATTGCTACCTGATTCAGACGATGATTGTTCCGATAATATCACGCTTTCCGGAACTGCACAACACTTTTTCACACAAATCCGATATGGTAACTATAGTATATCAATATGGCGTGATAAGCCCCTATTATTCCTCGTTATTTTTTCCAAGCCCCCACACTTCTATGTAGTTAGAATCGGTCTGCTTGATAGGTGTTGTAAAAGTGCAGTATTTGATCAAACATATCTACTTGATTCCCCGTGACTCCTGGTGACTGCTGCACATGCTGAATTATAAAATCTACGTTGCTGTCCACCGATGTAGCTTTATGAATACCGACATAACGAGGATTAAGACCTTGTAGAAACGTGAAATACGTCAGCTGCGGCTTAACAAGCTGTAAATGCTTCATAAAATTCCTTCTCCTTTTGGAAAAGTCCGCCTCCTTGCGCGCACGCAGCTCCTCCTCCTCTATCCATAAGGCTACGTAAGCGTCTGGAAAAGCGATCTCTTGCTGTATCAGTTTCTCTCTTAACCATGCTCCCTGTTGTTGCACCGAAAGACCATTGTCGCCAAATACCCAGTCATACCATAGTTTAAAAATATCACCATCCAAAATAACGTAATCGTACTTCAAACTTTGCTCCTTTGCGATGATCCATCGATCAAGCTGCCGCTCCAACAACCATTTTGACAACGCTTCGCCTTGTAAATTAGACACCTGAAAAAGCTCTCTAGTCTCCGGTACGATATATGTATGATAGCGGTGGGCAAACGCTTTGCATGTGGTGCTCTTCCCTACCGCACTAGTTCCTTCTAAACAGATGATGCTCATCGTCGATTCTCCTTTTCTACGCTCCATAATTATACACCAATTACAGCTATCAAAAAGTCTGGACACAACTGCTGCTTACATCAAAAAAAGCAAGAACGGATCTAAAGCTGCACAGCTTAGATCCGTTCTTGCTCGTTCTGCATATTTATTGAGGTGTGAGGGTAAGTCTATGCCGACTCCGGCTGTGATTCTTTGGGCGCTGGAGCCATTTTCTTCGCCAAATAAATCGCTACAATGATAGCCGTAATCCCCCCAACTAATTTGCCCACAATCATCGGGAAGATCATCTCTTTAGCAACCCCTGCCGTAAAGCCAAGGTGATCACCAAACACAAATGCAGCAGACACGGCAAAAGCAACGTTAATCACTTTTCCACGCGCATCCATATCCTTCATCATACCAAACATCGGAATGACGTTTGCAAGCGTAGCTACCATGCCGGCAGCGGCTATTTCATTCATGCCGAGCAATTTACCAAGCTTCATAAGCGGCTTGTTAAATACTTTTGTAATGACAAATACCATTGCAAATGCGCCGGCCAGGACGATCGAAATGTCGCCGACAATTTTGATGCCTTCCTCAATCGGAGCCAAGCCCGGAATAATCGTAATATCTGTAAGCTGCTGAGTAATACCAACTGCCAGCCCTAATGTGGCCACAACGACGATAAATTGACCAAAAATCGTAAAGCCCTTAATCATTCCATTCGGGAATCGCCATAAGCCAAGGACGATTAGTGCGGCAAACAAAATAATTGGCACGAGGTTAGCCAAGATCATGCCGATCGAATACCCGGCAACCAATCCGCCGATTAAACATCCAAGCGGAATCGTGACGATACCAGCCAATACTCCGGTAGCTAAATATTTTTGATCTTCCTTTTTAATAATGCCAAGCGCAACCGGAATAATAAATACAATGGTTGGTCCAAGCATCGCACCCAGAATCGTTCCTGCAAACAAGCCCGCTTCCGGTGTCTTCGCTAACTCCATAGCTAGCGAGTACCCACCCATGTCATTAGCTAGCAGCGTAGTTGCAAACATGGCTGGATCTGCGCCAAGGGCACTGTACAGCGGAACTACGATCGGACTTAGCAGCTTGGCAAGTACGGGAGAAAGGGAAATAATCCCTACCATCGCAAGGGTGAGCGATCCCATCGCCATGAGCCCCTCATCGAATTGATGTCCCAAGCCAAATTTATACCCTATACACTTGTCGATGGCACCAAGAACCATGAAAATGACCATGCCATAAATGATAATTTCATTAATTTCCACGAAAGTGCTCCTCCATTCTTTTGATGCGTGTTCAACAGCTCTTTGCGTATGTGTTCAAATCCAATTGTGCATCATTCTGCATTGAACAACCTGTTAGCGGAAATGTTGCTTGATTTCCTCTGTAGGGGAACGCAGCACGGCATGGTGAACGATTCGCTTCTGCTCCATGGAGGACACAAACACCTTCATGCCCTGCTCCACGTCGCTGACACTTCCCGTAAACACGGCAAGAAACTTGCCGCCAATCGCCATGCCAAGGTTCATTTTTTTCACATGAATATGACACTGCTTTAAAGCTTCATTTAGAGCGTACATACCTGAAGATACGGTGGACGTTTCCACAATACCAACAGCATCTACGGGATGTGTTGAGTAGCGCCGCTTCAATCCTTCTATAACCTCTGGATGAACACCATGCAGCGTAAAGTCACTGATGCGATATTCCCCTGCTTCCGCTATTGCAGCGTTCATTGCCACCTCTACATCTGCGGTGTCACCACTTATAATGATCAGAAACTTTCCCGGGCAGATAGGCTTAAGATGATGAACCAACACGGGTGAAGTTTTAAGCATTTGATCCGCTGTTTCGTAACCTTTACTTATGCTGCGCAGCTCAATCACACCGATCGCACTACTCATGGGCGACCTCAATCGAGTCAACGATCCCTACGATAACTGCGTCAACAGGCACATCCCCATTAGTAAGCGATGCTCGGGCTGCGCTTCCTGTCGTTACTAGCACAGTGTCGCCAATACCTGCTCCTGCATTATCGGCAGCTACAAAAATGTCGCGCTGATCCGGCAGTTCATCATACGCAAGCGGTTGCACCATCAGGAAGGTCAGTCCATTCAGCTTATTGTCCTTGCGGGTAGCCCACAGGCTGCCCACCACTTTTCCTACGATCATAAGCTCACCTCGCCGTTATCTTCTGTGTACCTGCATCTGCTGCATCCGTAAATAGTCCTGAGCTAGCGGTGTAATAATACTGTGCTGACCAATCACAATTTCATTCCGATTTTGAAGACGCCACTTCTTCACTTCCGCTTCCGTAATCACTTTACAAGTTAATACTTCCGGGAGCGGTTGCTGCTGTTCTGCAAGTCTCAAACGATCGCCCGCTGAGCTTATTCCAGTCTGATGAGCATGTGCTGCTTGCTCGGCCTTTACAACTGGAGTACTTTCGTTTGGTTGAGCATTTCGAACAGCCTGAATATGTTGATCACCTGTTGCCTGACCATGTTCGTGTACAATTTGCTCTAGGTCTGCCTCACGAATGAACTGAACGCCATAGCTAGACAGCTTGTCTACCCATCCGTCGTACAGCTTATATAACAGAACCGGGGCGGTTGACTTATATTTGCGGTACACTAGTCCTTCTTCCAAAGCTACCACTTGTTTGCCCTTCAACAGCATCGTCAGCACGAATCGCTCACGCGCACCTGCACTAATGCCTTGTGCAAGATTGGACAGCAGTTGGATACACAGCTGCGGAATGACAAGCAGATCACATTCTCTCATCGACTCCTCGTAGTAACACAGCTCATCCGCTTCATTTAAGTTCAAGCCACGTTCCAGTGCAGGCATCTTCTCCGTGGACATGACAACGATGCGTCGTTTCTGTATGGGAGGTTCATCCGCAGATACGTGTACGTGTGCCAAGCGCTTCAGCACCTCCGCCGTCACCGCTTGTATAAGTGCCGCACGTTCTTGAGCTTCTATGTTCATCTTTTCACACTCCTAAACCTAGATGCTCTTCTTGATGATCTTGCCCTTCGTCCCTTTCACAAAGCCACAAGCATTCGCTTCATCATAATCAATATGCATGTACGTCTCATAATTGGCGCTTACACGTACCAGCACATCGTCAAAAATAAGCGGTCGTTTCCCATATACTTTGACCTGGACGATCTCACCATTGGTCACATTCAATTTCCCAGCATCTTCTGCCTTCACATGAATATGACGTTGTGCAGCAATCAAGCCGCGCTCCAGTCGGATCATGCTGCTGCCCGAAGCAATGATAATGCCAGGCGTGCCTTCCAGCTTGCCGCTTTCACTCACTGGCACTTGTACACCTAATACAACGGCGTCTGTCTGCGATACTTCTACCTGAGATTCCTTACGTTCAGGTCCGAGCACAACCACATTATGCAGCGTACCTTTTGGACCGATCAGCGTCACTCGCTCCTTGCAAGCGTATTGCCCAGGCTGAGATAGATCGCGTGCCTTCGTTAATTGATAACCTTCTCCAAACAAAACATCGATTGTCGCTCTGTCCAAATGAACATGCTTACCCGATGCTTCGATCTCAATGCAGCTTTCTTCCTGTACACGTTTAACGACTTCATTAATGATACTTGTTACCAGTTCGTTATCCACCATTCTCACCTCATGAATTGTACTGTCCTACGCGAATCCGAAACATAATAATCCAGAACAACGAAGACAACCGATTTAACGTGCGGATAATATCCTCGCGCTCCGCGTTTCCGTGTTCCTGCTTAAAGGCCTGATAAGCCAGTAGCTCCGTCTCCCGCGTCATGGTGCGCAACGCATTTATGACAACAACCGCTTCGCCCATATCATAGCTGGGTTGAAAATGTTCCAATCCAAAATACTTCTTAGGAAAATGGGACTGCTCGCGCAGTTCCTTAGGTGTCATCCCAAGCAAGTGAAACTCTTCGATACTTTCGCTTAACACTTCACAACGTACAATTTTCCGTACGAATTGTAATATTTCTTCCAGATCTTCAACCAATTTGAACATCTTTAACTTTTGACAGCTAATTTGTGCCTCTAACAGTTTCGTTTCCAGTGAATCAAGCTTGCCGCGGAATAATATCCGGGGATGGTCTTTAAACACAAGCATGTTGCCGTATAAATGAGTCATGTGCTCCGGCTTCGTTTCCAAAAAACCACCGTACAACGTACGAAAACGCTTTTTGCCTTCTGTGGCCGGCTCCACGTCTAAATTTTTAGTAATTTGAAGCTTTACTTCTTTTGTCGGTTCCGTGACCATAGTTTCAGTTGTGGTCTCGGGAGTCTTCACATAACGAAGCTCAATCTGATGATCGGTTAAAAAGCTCTTTGCCGAAGGGGTCAGGATAGTGCCTGCCGCTGCCTCGTATACCGCAATTTCTTTCATATTTTGATTTCGAAAGTGCTTGCGCAACTCGCTCTCCGTAATTACAGCCATGTTTTCACATCCTTTTACTCGCGGTCTTCTGAGCCGCTGGCGTTAGGGCCGCGACAGGTAGCAGAAGGATGCAGACTGCTCCGCACCCTTCCTCGCTCCTGATCTATTTGGCTTGTCCGGAAGTTGACTTATTCAACGATTTTAGTCTTAGGCAAAATAGCGTCCACTTCTGAATGTGGTCTTGGAATTACATGCACGGACAGCAATTCGCCGACACGCTCAGCCGCTGCTGCGCCTGCATCTGTAGCTGCTTTAACTGCGCCTACATCTCCGCGAACCATTACCGTTACAAGGCCTGCACCGATTTGTTCTTTACCAATCAACGTTACGTTTGCTGCTTTTACCATTGCATCTGCTGCTTCAATTGCACCAACGAGACCTTTAGTTTCAACCATTCCCAATGCGTTTGCGTTTGCCATTTTAAAATTCCTCCCAAGTATATGTTAAATGTAGTGTATAACCTTAAATGATGAAGCCTGTCTCACGATCGCTCTCATCGCGAGCACGTTCCAACAATCCGACTTACATTTCTGCTAAAATACGTGTCACAATCATGCTGATCAACTGTTCTTTATCGTTGACACTCAAGTTTGCCAGTGAAGACTGTGATGCTGGCTGCTTCTCTGTTAAATCTTCCAATTCTCTCAGCCCGTATGCCATTCTGCGAATGTTAAGCAAATTAAGCGGGCTAATGTTGTCTGAAGTCGAGCTGCCGCCAACAGCGCCGCAGCCAAGCGTCAGTGCCGGAGCAAGCGCAGTCGTTGCACCGATACCGCCAAGTGCCCCAGCCGTGTTAACGAGCAAACGGGATACCGGCTTCTTCAACGCGAATTGGCGCACGATGTCTTCATTCTCCGAATGAATAATCATCGTATGACCTGCACCTTCCCCGTTCAAGATCTCGATGCAGCGTGCACACGCCGCTTCCCAGTTCTCTTCTGTGTAAAACGCCAAAATTGGAGCCAACTTCTCGCGAGAATACGGCACATTGTGCCCAACACGTGTTTCTTCAGCGATGAGCACGCGAGTGCCCGCTGGAACTTGCAAGTTCGCCAGCTTGGCGATGTGCTCTACGCTGCGGCCGACGATTTGCGGGTTCATCGTGCCGTTGGCCCGCATAATGAAGCGGCCGAGTTGTGCAGCTTGTTCAGCGGAGAGGAAATACGCTCCCTGCTTCTTGAACTCCGCCACAACTGCCTCTTTGCTGCATGCCTCAACGACAACCGATTGCTCCGACGCACAGATCGTACCATTGTCAAACGTCTTCGAATCGAGAATACGTTTAACAGCAAGCGGGATATTGGCACTCTGCTCGATAAATGCCGGACCATTGCCCGGACCAACACCGATTGCTGGTGTACCGGATGAATAGGCGGCCTTCACCATCGCTGTTCCGCCAGTAGCAAGTATTAAAGCTACATCGTTATGCTTCATCAGTTGGTCCGTACCTTGAATGGTCGGAACCGTCATGACTGCAATCGCACCTTCTGGACAACCCGCTTGCAGTGCTGCTTCATTAATAATTTTCACGGTTTCCAAAATGCTCTTTAGTGCATTCGGATGCGGCGAGAACACAATGCTGTTTCCAGCTTTGAGTGCAATCAGCGTTTTATAGATGACAGTAGAGGTCGGGTTGGTAGATGGGATCAAGCCAGCTACTACACCGACAGGCACTGCGACCTCCATTACTTTGTGAGCTTTGTCGTCCTTTAGCACACCAACGGTTTTCATATCTTTGATCGACTCATACACATGCTTGGAAGCAAATGCATTTTTGACGATTTTGTCCTGCCAGCGGCCGAAGCCCGTTTCCTCGTTGGCCATTTTGGCGAGCTTCTCGCGATGCGTATAACCCGCATCTGCAATCGCTTTGACGATGGCGTCTATTTGTTCTTGTGTCATGACCGCCAGCTTGGCTTGCGCTTCTTTGGCCTGCTTGACCAGATTGCGGACTTCTTGAATGGATCTCAGGTCTTTATCCAATGTCTCCATCAATACTCCTTCTCTCTATCTATTTTTAAAAACTTTAGGAACTGACTTTGTTGTTACTTTTAGTTCGCTTAGCATGGCTGGCACTTTTTGCGCCGTTTGAGCTTTTTGAGCTGCTTGAGTTTTTTGCGCTGCTTGTACTACTTGTGCTTGTGCTGTTCGTGCTGTTTGAACTTCGTGTGCTGTTCGAGTTTTTCATGCTGCTCATGTTAGCGACGCTCGCGGTACTGCTTGTACTGCTTGTACTGCCTGTACTGCTGGCCACGCTCTGGCTGCTAACACTCATGCTCTGGCTGTTAGCACTATTGATACTTTCGATAGCCTTTACAGCTGGCGCCTGAGCAGCGGGCATGCTGTCCGTCCGCTCTTCGGGCGAGTTCACTGCATGCGTGTCCAGCATCGACGCATTTGCCGTTTCACTCGCTGTTGCGGCTTCCAAAGTCGAGGCAGAAGGTCCCGCCTCGCCTAACGGTGCCGGATGTGCCGCCTCTATTCCTGCGGCTGCACTGGCACAGTCTGCTGCGCCCGATGTGGCAGCAACCTCTAGCTCAGCTTTGCGCCCAAGGTTAACGTCCTCAACGGGCGCCACCTCCGCTTGATTCTCATGACAATCCACCGGATTTACCATCTTAGCGGCAGTCTCCTCATGTAATCGTGCAATGACATGACGGGTGAGAAGCACATTTAATTGTGCTGCCGTCTCCGCTCCCGCTTCCACGGCAGCCTGCACGGCTCCTACATCACCGCTAAGCTTAACAGTTACCAAGCCACCCTTAATGACCTCTACACCGATACAAGTAACACTTGCAGCCTTTAAGGCAGCGTCAGCAGCGGCAACGGCTCCCAGATAGCCTTTTACCTCTACCAGTCCTAGTGCACTATTTCTCATCACAGGTTTCCTTAATATCCTGTAGGATTGTCTGCGACGATTTTAACCGCGTCCGCAAATGCATCACATGCGGCTTTGCAGGCGGACTGACTGCCCGTCAATAATGCACCGCCAAAGTTAGTTTCAGATGGCGGGCCAAAAAAGGCTGCAATCGTCACATCAGCGGCTTTTAACGCTGCATCCAGCGCATACATCGCTTCGAGAGGCGGAGCAATCACGTAAGCGAGTGATTCGCCTTCTTGAATGTTGGCTGTCTGGGACAAATACGTTCCTGTACGAGAAACACAATGTGCGAAATACGTAATGCTGTTATCCTCATTGGCACTCACAAAGTGGACGCCGCTCTCCATCACATTCACAACCGCGTTTAAGCCGCTGCGTACTTCCTCGGGGCTTGGACCAGCAATAATACCGATTACTTCACCGGCTAGCTTGGTTGAAGCATTTGCTGAGCCAGCGTACATACTTTTGGCGTACACCACATCTACTGCGGCTGCTTTGGTTGCTTCATCAAGTGCCACATAAGTGACATCATCAATATCAGCGGTAATGATTCCCAAGCTCTTATGATGCGGTTTTAGCTCCAACCGGCTTGCCATGTCCTGACTGACGTTCGAAATCAGCTTCATGCCCAATACTGTTGCGCGAATCGGTTCGTTTCTCATATGAGCCTCCTTGCCATTTTCTATAATTTCAGATCAATACCCGATGCTTTACGATCGATCATCGTCTTCATTAATTCAGCAATATGCGCTCCTGCCTCTACAGCTGGCGTGCCACCAGAGTGAATGTTAGAGATGACGGTGCGTCTCGCCTCTGGCATCCCTACAGTTGGCTTGTAAGCGATATATGCGCTCATCGATTCTGCTGTAACTAGACCTGGACGTTCACCTACCAGCAAACAAATGACATCCGCTTCGGTTACATCCCCGATGACATCCATCGAAGGAACACGGCAATGCTTCACAAACAAAATGTTGCCGACATCAATGCCGTACATTTTAAGACCTTGCGTAATTGCGGGCACGATGTCGCGCAAATTGGCCTCAATGGCAGCAGAACTTAAGCCGTCGCCAACCATCAACTGCACTTTGGCTTGCTTGATTGTATGTTTCTTGATCTGTTCAACCATGTCAGGTGAAAACTGGCGCCCTAAGTCAGGTCGTGTAATATATTCATCCTTATCCCGACACATCGTCTCTATCGCTACCAGGTTCATTTCCTTCACAAAGTCTTCCGACACGTAGGAAAATACAGCATCCTGTGCAGCAGCATGGTCAGCGCGGAATCGCAGCGACGTAATCGTCTTGTAACGCGGACCTGCACGCCACACGCCAAGTCGAGCGGGCGTTTTTTCTTTCATTTTCATATAACCTTCACGGTCTGCGGGTTCGGGAACGAGCAGTAGCTTCCGCAGGTCTATTTCTGTAATGTCATCCAAATAGTCGTCGTTGTCCTCAACGGTCTGCTCTTGGGCTGACATCGACTCATGTCCTTCTGTCTGACCTTCTGCACGGTTTGCTTTCCCTGCTTTCCCTGCTGTTTCTGCCGGCATGCTCGTTTGCATAAGCCCTGCAGATTGTACTTCTGGCTTCACCACTTGTGGAGCAGCAGTCGGAGCTGTAGGCGTTGTCGCAGCAGCCGCTGCTCCCTGCTCTCCTGGCGCCGCACCTACCATTTCATTCAAAATCGATTCAATCATGGATTTCAGATCTTTTTCGTTCATGATAGCTACCTCCCTTCCTTATTTCAGAAATACAGACGCGTCGCCGGCTTTTTTAGTGAGCTTCCCATTTTCAATAAAGCCCATCTTCTCCATCCACTGCTCAAACTCACGGATTGGTCGTAAACCTAGCAACTCGCGCAAAGTAGCGGTCTCATGATATCCGGTCGTCTGATAATTAAGCATGACATCATCACCATGCGGGATGCCCATAAAGAAGTTGCAGCCTGCCGCAGACAACAGCACCGACAAGTTCTCCAAATCGTTCTGATCGGCCTTCATATGGTTCGTATAACAAGCGTCACAGCCCATCGAAATGCCTGTCAGCTTGCCCATAAAGTGATCTTCCAGACCCGCGCGTATAACTTGCTTTGCATCGTACAAATATTCAGGGCCGATAAAGCCAACTACCGTATTCACGAGAAACGGATTATATTTCTTCGCAAAGCCATAGCAGCGCGCTTCCATCGTCACTTGGTCGATTCCGTGGTGCGCTTCCGACGACAGCTCCGAACCTTGCCCCGTCTCGAAGTACATGACGTTTGGTCCTGCAACTTGCCCCTGACGAAGCACAAGCTCCTGCGCCTCCTCGATCGTTGCCGCGTCAAAACCAAACGCCGCATTGCCTTTTTGCGAGCCGGCAATAGATTGGAAGATCAAACCTGTCGGTGCGCCACGCTTGACGGCTTCCATCTGTGTTGTGACATGGGCCAACACGCACGTTTGTGTCGGTATTTCCCACTTCTGGCGGAATTCCTCAAACCGCTTCAGTACACGAGTTACACTTTCGACGGAATCGTCAACCGGATTAAGACCAAGCACCGCATCCCCGATACCAAAGGTCAGCCCTTCCATTAACGAAGCCATAATACCGTCAGGATCATCGGTTGGATGATTCGGCTGCAATCGTGCTGACAACGTACCTGAACGACCAATCGTCGTATTTGCAGTTGCTGTAATCCGGATTTTTTTTGCTCCGTACATCAAATCAAGATTGGACATAATCTTGGCAACCGCAGCTACCATCTCCGATGTCAAACCACGAGATACACGTTTGATATCCGACTCTGTTGTATTTTCATTCAAAATCCATTCGCGCAGCTCTTCTACCGTCCAGTTCTGAATTTCACTATAAATACGTTCATTAACCTGGTCCTGAATAATGCGGGTTACTTCATCCAGTTCATAAGGAACCGCAGGATTGTTGCGCAAGTCCGACAATTTTATTTGAGACAGCACCACCTTGGCGGCCACTCGTTCCTCTGAGGAAGTCGCCCCAAGACCAGCTAACATATCTCCCGATTTTTCTTCATTGGCTTTCGCCATCACTTCCATGAGTGTGTTAAATTGATACACACGGCCAAACAATTTCGTTTTCAAAATCATAAAAGCTCCTCCTTCCAAATCCAGCTCAATTTAATGAAATACTAACGTCTTAATGACTACGGGCAGCACTTTGCCTCCCGCAATCGGCTTGCCAATGTCAATGTAGTCACCATTGTCTACCTGCACGCTGTCGATACAAACGACATCTTTCTTATAATCAAGCAGCGCATACAGCGATTGCCCCAATACCTTCGCCATATCGTGGTGAACGATGACGATGAGCGGATACTCCCGCTCCAACAGCTCCGCCATGCCCTTATACAGGCCGCGGGCATATTTCTGTACCTCTGCGAAGCTCGGGCTGCTCTTCCCTTCAATTGCAATGGCAACCCGTTGTAGATCGTTGTTTAACTTAAACCAATTCAGCTTGTCAGCAATAGCCTGTGCCAGCACCTCATCGCTGCCAGCTTCGTCTGCCCGAGTCAGCTTCAAAATAGGGATGCTTTTGATTGGAAAGCTCTCTTCCGTGTACGTAATCGTGCTGCCGCTAATCTCCGTCGTATGTGATCCGGCGCCCACGACGGTCGCCCTGATCGTTTCGGCTGAACGGGCAACGGTCATCTGCTCAGTTAATGGTGAGGCTGCAATCGCCCTGCCTAGCAAAATCCCAATATCTCCATACTGGAACACGTCACCAACTGCTTCTTTGTAAATGTAATCGGCAACTCCGCCAGAGAACGAAATACACGGAATCGGCCGCTCTAGCTTCAATCCTTTGTTCGTCACAATCGTGTCATAGAAATCACTTGGCTGACGAAGTCCAACGCTCTCTTCCAGCAGCTTGACCATTTCTCCGATAATCGGCTCAAGCGTAAGCGGCGTAACGACCATACCCAATGCCAGCTCGATCCCTCGCCGCTCTGCCAACTGCTTGATCTTCGGTGCGATATACGTAATGGCATGTGTTCCCTGATCGACCTTAATCAAGCGGCCGCCAATGTCCAGACAACCCGTATCCATCAGTTCCCCACTCGCAAATAGGGCCAAATTGCTAGTGCCTCCACCAATATCGATGTTGACAATGGCGGTGTTATGCTCCTTGGAATACGTATGTGCGCCTGCTCCTTTGGCCGCTATAATGCTTTCCAGATCTGGGCCTGCGGTAGCAACGACAAAATCCCCCGCAAAGCCACTTAACGACAGCAGCACCTCATTGGCGTTATCCTTTCGGGCTGTTTCCCCCGTAATGATGACTGCTCCTGTTTGAATCTCTTCCTTTTGAATACCAGCTTTTTGATACTGCTCTACTACAAACGTCTGGATTTGCTGCATATCGATCCGATTGTCTGCCAGCACAGGTGTGAAGCAAATATCGCTGCGATAAACAACTTCCTTATCCGTAATCACTAAGCGTGGCACCGAAAAGGCGGAAGCCATATTTTGAATATGCAGCTTTGACAGCACGAGTTGCGTCGTCGACGTCCCCATATCGATGCCTACACTTAGCAGTTCCTCGTTCACTACGCTCATCCCCCATCGTTTGTTTACACCTAAATGAATACAAAAAGGCTTAAAGTTATAACCACCCCCGAATGTGGGACATGGTTTACTCTAAGCCTCATTGCTTACAGGACTACACCCTTGTAGCCTGATTATTTATTTTTTAAATGTAAACGTAACTGTTGTACCGCCGCTGTTGGACACAATTTTAAGCTTGCCTTTCAGCTTTTCCTTCACATAGCTGCGTACAATCGATAAACCTAAGCTTTTATGCGAACCTTCTTCAGCAGCAAAGCCAATGCCGTCATCAGCGACCTCCACCGTGACTAAGCCGCCTTCTAAATGTGCACTAACCTTTATCGTTCCATCTGAGCAGTCATCAAACGCATGTTCATAGCTGTTATGAAGCAATTCGCTCACGATAAGGGCAATGGCCACCGTACGATCACTGTCCAAACAAATACTTTGTGCCGCCACTGTTTGAATATCAACGGCTTGGCAGTCCACAAAGCAGCGTTGAATGTTTGCAGCTATAAGTCGGATCACATCAAGCAGGTCCACCTGTGCATCGATTTCAGTGGATAACAGCTCGTGAGTCGCCGCGATCGCAAGAACACGGCTAACGCTGTCATTTAAACATTTTTTAGCTTCGGGACTTTCGCATTGACGTCCCTGTATCCGGAGCAGCGAAGCTACCGTCTGTAAATTATTTTTGACCCGATGATGAATTTCCCGAATGGCCACCGACTTGGATACAATTTCTGCTTCCTTGTCTTTGATCTCGGTCACATCATGCAAAATAACACCTACACAAAGATCCTGCTCTTCTATAAATAACCGTTTGACCTGATAGTAACGATTTGCGGCCTTTACATCGGTCGTCAACGGACAATTCGGTGCAACCGTATGCTGCCCCATCACATCAGAGAACATCGTTTGATCAAGCGACAAATTGTCATAATGCAAGCCTTGAATATCCTCCAAATAACCAAGCTGCCGATAGTACACATCCGCTTTTTTATTTTTCAGCTTCAAGAACCCATGCTTGTCAAATACGAGAACAGCATCCTCCAACTGATTGATGATCGAGTCCTTAAAGCGCAGCATCGCAGTCAGCATCGAGGACATCTCACTATCTTCGTAGGGCGTACCCGTCACCTTAAAATGGGCTTGAATGTTGTCGCTAACATCCTTCTCGTAAATGACGACCGCAATGACACCCTCCTGGTTCTTGATCGGATAAACGGTTTGCCTGACCAGATGATTCTCCTGCGTATTGGCTACGAGCCCCTGAGACATTATACCTGTCTCCAGCGTTCTTAATACTCCAGGTTCGTTCTCACGGAGCGCCTTCTCCCCCGTAACAGAATGCAAATACAACGATTGCCTTTCTGTTGGACGGCGGTGATAAACGACGATTGCCTCGTTGGCCACAACGGACAGCACATCGATAAAGACATCGTCCTGCACCTCTGACATTTCAAAAGATTGTGCAATATTAACAATACGCTCGATGTCCGCCTCTGTTAAGCCGGTATGACGGTTACACAACTGCTCAATCTGTGCTCTAACATTAGTCATACGAGATGACGATTGTTGTTGCGATTTCGATCATTGGACACCGTCGATCCATACTTAGTTTGCGCAGCGTCTGGTAGGCTTCTTCTTCGGTACAGCCATTTTCCTTCATCAAAATTCCTTTGGCCTTTTCGACCGCCTTACGCTCTTCCATTTTCTGTGTCAGCTTGGACAAATTGTGCTCAAGCTTACGAATTTCCCTGCCTTTAGCAATCGTCACTTCAACCATAGGAATAAACGACTTCTCATCAAGCGGCTTCACCAGATAACCAAGCGCTCCGACAGCGGATGCCTTTTCAATCGTTTGTTTGTCGCTGAATGCGGTCAGCAGTACAATCCCGCCCGCCAGCTGTTCTGAAATGATTCGTTTACCCGCCTTTAGACCATCTAAAATGGGCATTTGCACATCCATGATGACCAGATCGGGCAGATGCTTTTTACATAATTCGATAGCCTCAAAACCATCGGAAGCTTCCCCTACAACATTGTAGCCCGCTTCATCTAGCATCTCACGAATATCCATCCTTGTAATAGGTTCGTCGTCGACTATTACAATTTTTCCATTCATGTGTCACGCACCTCATTGTCTGCCGTATTTGCTTGTCTCTTGTACGCCTCTTAGGAGGATGTCATTACGCTTCCAAATACTGTTGAAGCGCCTCTACGCCTACGTCCTCTATCGTGGATACCTCAAAAATCGCTTCTACACCCGCCGCCTGTAAATAGGCTCTCGCTTGTTCTACCTCTTCACGGGATTGTGCCAGTTCAACCTTAGTCACAATTCCAATTACCGGCTTGGCAAAAACAGTAGCAAAAGCGGGCGGGAAATAACTTTCTTCCTTCGTGCAATCTTGCACAAGCCCAATCACGTCTGCATCGACACTGGAAACGAGCAGCATCTTGTACAAATAACGGTTCTCGATGCACTCGCCTGGCGTATCGATCGCTTGCTCGAAGCGCTCGACAGCCTGTGTCTTCTTATAAGCAATTACCTGTCCGTGCAGCTTCTGGCACAAAGTTGTCTTACCTGAGCCTGTGCTGCCGGCAAAAATAATATTCTTCATCGCAGCTTCTTCTCCTACGTTCTCGTAATCTTCGCAGCCGAGAAGCCAATAATATGTTGTAGTCCAAGCAGGACTTCACTTACGGCCGATTCGACGGATGATACATCCCCCGTGACAACCAGTGATCCGCTGAAGCGGTCAACAAAGCCAATCTGAACGCCAGCGGCCTTCGTTGCAATATCAGCCGCAATAATGGAAGCCTCACTTGGCGTAATCGTCATAATGCCGATGGCATCCTTCGCCTCGCTGCCGAGTCCGAGCTTCTTGTAAATGTCCGGATTCGGATTTGCGATAATATGAGCCAGCGTAACCTGTTTACCAGGCACATATTCCTGAATGACTCGTTGTTTCTCTTGGTGTTGGTCCATACTCTCATCCCATCTCATGTCGATAACACTTGAAATAGCTGTAAAAAAACATAAAGACCCCTTAAAAGTTCACACGGAAATTTTAAGAAGCCTCTTCGCTTTTATTTGTATGCAACACGCCGTTGTGTTACTTTTACTATATTTTAACCTGCAAGCGTTGTCAATATCATTACATCTGAAACTTCATTCCAATTTATGATTGATACATTTTGTTCAAAATTTCAACGACGTCAGCTGCGGTAGGCACGCGTGGATTCGTAGCCGTACATCCGTCTTTTAACGCGCCTTCTGCAATAGCTCCTCGCATCTCTTCCAGCACTGAACGTTCCACGCCGCATTCTTGCAAGGTTTGCGGCATTTTTAATTGCTTCTGCAACTGCTTGATCGCTTGAATGAGACTGCGTACGCCACTTTTGGCGTTAGGTGCAGTCAATCCCAATATGCTGGCAATTTCTGCGTATCTCACTGCCGCAGCGTTGCTCTCTTCTTTACCGTAGCCTGGCTTATAATCGGCATTGTAGGCGATAACATGCGGCAGCAGCAGCGCATTCATCCGTCCGTGCGCAATTTTGAATTTGGCACCAGCCACATGTGCAATACCATGATTAAGCCCAAGCGACGTCATATTAAATGCCATCCCTGCCAGACAGGAAGCGTTGTGCATTTTCTCGCGTGCTTCCAAATCGTTGCCGTCCTGGTAAGCACGTGGCAAATAAGCAACAACAAGCTTTATCGCTTTTTCCGCCAATGCATCGGAAATATCGTTTGCTTTGGTGGACACGTAAGCTTCAATGGCATGTGTCAACACATCCATGCCTGTATCCGCCGTAATAAAGTCCGGCACACTTCTGACCAGCTCGGGGTCCAAAATGGCTTCTTGCGGCAGCATATCATCGGAAACTAAAGGATATTTAATATTTTTTGCCTTGTCGCTAATAACGGAGAACGATGTCACCTCTGAGCCCGTTCCGCTTGTAGTCGGAATTGCGACAAATGGCATGTCATGCTGATCCAGCAATTTTTGGGCAAACAGCTTCATAGCCTTAGCAGCATCAATGGCAGAGCCACCGCCAATAGCAATCATCAAATCGGCTTGAAACGCACCCAGCGCTTCTACACCCTCTGTCACAATTTCTACAGGAGGGTCCGGAACGATATTACTAAAAATGTATTGTTCGTTGCTGTCATGCAAACGTTCGAACAGCAAGTTAATCATCCCCGACTTCACCATAAACGGATCTGTGACAACGAAAATCCGTCTATTTCTCCACTCCGTCAGACGATCCAGTGCACCTTGCCCCAGATAAATGTCCGTTTTCATTGAAATTTTGTCCATGTAAGGCACCTCCATGTCATTAGTCAACACAAAAAAAGAGACCTTCAAAGGGATACATTCCCTTCAAAAGCCTCTTTGCTTGTATTATTATGTGCACGCCATTGTGCAGCAATCATTAAATTGTCTATCTCAACTGTACACTGTCAGACCGATATTCGTCAACCGATTGTCGACTGCGATGCAGCAGCATACAGGTGATCTCGTATAAAAAAGGGACATGCACACCGTTGTGCACCTTGTTCTTCTGCCTTGAAGAACCTCCCGCGTGACAAACTATACACCATTGTACAGGTTCGGCGGCGAGCACCTGGCTTTGCTGACAGCAGTGTCAGCAGCCTGCTTACAACGTAAAAAAGCCTAGTGAGGCAATTGTCACTAGACTTGTAAACCAGTCACTTTCGCCTCGAAATGACTAGCCAGACAAAGTTACTAGGCAAACGACCTGACTTAAGATCGAATACTCGATCTATTACAGTGGCGGGACCGTGTTGGATTTGCACCAAACTTCCATTACCTATAACTTTTTCTATTGTACATGACGTGAATGGGCGTCCATTCGACATTATTATAGCACAATCCAACAGATTGGCAAGATGTAATAAAAAGAAGTGTAACTCAACAATTTTTTAAAGATCAATCCAGCATCAAATTCACTTCCCCTGTTCTGCCTCTCTGTGCGATCGTCATATGAATAAGGAGACAACCTTCTTGAATCGAAGATCAGATGAGAAAGGAGATTTGATGTGGATGCTGCTGTATTGATGCGCATTTGGCGTGGAAGCTGGGTGACCTTTTTACTTATCGCTGGTTTCATAGGCAGTTATTTGATTTTGCCGCTTATTTACCCATTTTTGTTCGCATGGCTTATTGCATTGATGTTAAATCCACTCGTCAACGGCATGACGGATAAGCTGCGTATTCCACGTTGGCTCAGTGTTACACTAGCTTTAACAGTATTTATTGCTGGTATGCTCACTGTAGCAGCAGCTGTTGTAACACGTATCATCAAAGAAATCATTACATTGTCACAGACAATTCAAAAATATTTGGAAGTATGGCGGTCAATTTTTATAAATCTGGTAGACAATGAAGAGGTCCAATCGTTTATAAGAACGATTAATTCCTTATATGTGGACAATCCAAACATCCAAGATACAATTAATAGCAACATTAAAAAAACAACGGAAACCGTTACTGATACGATCACCTATTTAGTAAGCAGTATTCTGAATGGAATCGTCCTCTTCTTATCCAGCCTGCCTAACATCGCTAC
The DNA here is from genome assembly GCF_000425125.1 of Paenibacillus taiwanensis DSM 18679. Lineage (GTDB taxonomy): Bacteria > Bacillota > Bacilli > Paenibacillales > Paenibacillaceae > Paenibacillus_B > Paenibacillus_B taiwanensis. Next base: position 714,681 of record NZ_KE384307.1, on the reverse strand, counting down.
TATTTCGGTCGTGGTCTTACTGGCAGCCTTTTTTATTAGTAAGGATTGGAAAAGGTGGCTCATTATCGCTTCTGATCTTATACCGGAACGTGTTCGCAAGCCGATTCGTACGATTTGGTCCGATTTAAAAAAAGCATTGTTTGGGTACTTACGGGCCCAATTTATCCTTATTACTATTACGGCTGTTGTTGTTATTACTGGACTCCTGATCATTCAGGTTGAGTACGCCGTGACGATTGGTCTTTTAATTGGCTTTGTGGATCTGCTGCCGTATCTTGGCGTCGGGGCTGTCATGGTACCTTGGATTGCGTACTGTTTCTTGACCGGAAGTGCGTCAACAGGGGTTGGTCTCTCTATTTTATACGGTATCGTCCTCGTTGCACGCCAAATTATCGAGCCGAAGGTACTTGCTTCTAGCGTAGGTCTTGATCCTTTGGCTACACTTATCGCTATGTTTATCGGATTAAAAATGTTTGGTGTGCTCGGGATTATTATCGGTCCCGTTTCACTCGTATTTATTTCGGCTATTTACCGTGCGCACGTGTTCCGCGATTTACGGAACTACATCATGACAGGTAGGCGATAGCCACCATTTTCAAAGTATTGTGTGCATTCGCATGCTTATAGAGGCACGAAGGACCTCAACACCCACGGTTCGGTAGGAATTGAGGTCCTCTTTCAGCAGTATCCGATAATATTTAATCTCAAGCAATAATCTAAATGTAGCGTACAAGAGCAAGAAACCGTCACAAACGGCGAAAGGTGATAAATTCACCGTTCTTCATCTTTTTCTCAATCCATTTTAACAAATAGTAACGGTAGATGGGACGTGTTAACGGAAATACAAGTGTAAAGCCAATAATATCTGTAAAGAAACCGGGCGTTATTAGTAATACGCCACCCGCCAGTATACATAGACCGTCGATCATGACGCGCCCTGGCACTTGCCCTGCCTGCATCTGCTGCCGTGCGTCCTGTAGCACCTGTCTACCTTCGTAACGAGCGACTACAGCACCAACAACTCCTGTCAGCAATATTAAAAGTAGTGTGTTCCAGCCCCCGACCCAACCGCTCATCAGGACAAATCCGTAAATTTCAAGCGCTGGTATAAGCGTTAATACAACAAGTAACCATAACATGTCCATTCCACCTTTCCAAACTGCCTCCCACGCCCACGCTCGGACAAACTAGCTGCTCGTTGCAGGTAAAGCTTTTAACTCCTGCAGCAGCTTCCATATGTCGGGTTGAGCTCGATCAAATCTGGTCAGATGCCAGTCCCCGTTCACCCATGCATGTGTTGTCCCGCCTTGCACGAGCAATTCCCCCGTCGGTTCACTGATCCATCCGTTACCACTAAGCTCATCTGCGAGAGATTGCTGCACACGACAGACTACAGATTGAAATGCCATCCGAATCGGACTACAGTCCTGAAGCCGCGTGTATACAGCAACCTGATCATCATATACAGCAGGCTGCTTGTATGACACTTGCAAATCTGTGACTGGCAATAACAGCCCCTCTGTCTCTAAATCTTTATAATTAATACCTAACGATCTTATCCATTCTGTACGTCCAACTTCGAACCAGGTTACATAATTGCCGTGGAATACGACACGCATACTATCTGTCTCTTGATAACGTACACGAAGCACATGCCCGTACCACGGTGTTAGCGCTGATGGACAGGCAGCTAATTTAGGCTCTGGCAACCCAATTTCCCCTCTTTCGAATACAACAAAAGCAATGGTATAAACCATTGCTCTTGTGTCTTTATATTAGCCAAATGGCTTCCTTGCGAAAGATGACTATTTGCAGCTTGTGCCGATTTGCGTTACTTTAACCAGGTTAGTGGAGCCTGCGCATCCAACTGGAACACCTGCCGTAATCACAACAAGATCGCCTTCAGTTACAAGACCTGTATGAAGTCCGCCTTTAAGTGCTACATCAAACATTTCGTCTGTGTTCGTAGCTGGCTGACCTTTAACAGGCACTACACCCCAAGTCAATGCCATCGCACGCATCACTTGCTCAGATGCAGTTACAGCAATGATTGGTGCTTTAGGACGATACTTGGACACCATACGAGCTGTATAACCCGTTTGAGTGGACGTGATGATCGCTTTTGCGTCCAGATCCAATGCAGAGTTAGCTACAGCTTGGCTGATCGCATCCGTTACCGTTACCTGTTGTTTCAAGCTTTGTTTAGTCAAAATCTCACGGTACTCCAATGCAGATTCTGCTTTCTCAGCGATACGGGACATCGTTAATACGGATTCTACTGGATATTTACCAGCAGCCGTTTCACCGGACAACATAATTGCATCTGTGCCGTCAAAAATTGCATTTGCTACGTCACTTGCTTCTGCGCGTGTTGGACGCGGGTTGCGTTGCATGGAATCCAACATTTGTGTTGCTGTAACTACCGGCTTGCCAGCCAAATTACATTTTTGAATCATCAGCTTTTGAGCCAATGGTACATCTTCAGCTGGAATTTCAACACCAAGGTCGCCGCGGGCAACCATCAGGCCGTCCGACACTTCCAAAATTTCATCCAAGTTGTCAACGCCTTCTTGGTTTTCAATTTTGGAGATGATTTGAATGTTTTCGCCGTTGTGCTCTTTGAGCAGCTTGCGAATTTCCATTACGTCACTTGCTTTACGAACGAAGGAAGCCGCGATAAAATCAACGCCTTGCTCAATACCAAAACGGATATCGCTAGCATCTTTCTCCGTAATACCTGGCAAGGAAATGCTTACGCCAGGTACGTTAACGCCTTTTTTGCTCTTAATGGTACCACCGTTTACAATCTTACACTTGATTTCAGTGCCTTGAATGTCAACAACAGTTAATCCGATCAAACCATCATCGATCAAGATTGTGGAACCGACTTCAACATCTTGCGGCAACTCGTTATATGTAACCGAAATACGGTCTTTGTCCCCAAGAATTTCTTCAGTCGTCAACGTTACGAATTCGTCTTGAACAAGCTCGATTGGCTCTACAGCCAACTTGCCTGTACGAATCTCAGGACCTTTAGTGTCCAACAGAATCGCAACAGTTTTGTTTAATTCTTTGGAAGCTTGACGGATGTTCGTAATACGGTTGCCATGCTCTTCAAAGTCGCCGTGAGAGAAGTTCAAACGTGCAACATTCATGCCGGCCATAATCAATTGCTTTAACTTGTCCAAAGACTCGCTGGAAGGACCGATGGTACATACAATTCTAGTTTTGCGCATTCTGGGTTTCCTCCAATTATTGGGCTCTCTAGTATCTCTAAAACATCTACAATTCTTAATGGTTCTCAACTAATTAATTTACTATAACGTGCGGCATTTGTATATGAGGATCATCATATTATAAAGTTTTACCAATTTCATGCACGCTTATATAAGATTATTGTTAGCTGAGATCCACCGTTGCAAACTTGCCAATTTTGCGGAATTTGTTGTAACGATCTTCACGCAGCTCGTCCGCAGACATCTCCATCAACTCGGACAAGTGCTTGCAAAGCGCCACCTTTACACTTGCAGCCGTTTCCGCAATATTCTTATGTGCACCACCTGGCGGTTCAGGGATAATACCTTCAATAACTTCCATCTCCAGCAGGTCGTCTCCTGTAATCTTCATCGCTTCGGCAGCTTGATCCGCCTTGGATGCATCTTTCCACAAGATGGAAGCTGCTCCATTCGGTGAAATAACCGAATAAATGGCATTTTCCAGCATGAGCACTCGGTTACCTACGCCAAGTGCAAGCGCACCGCCGCTGCCCCCTTCACCAATGACAACACACACGACAGGCACGCCAAGCATAGCCATATCCCGCAAATTGCGGGCGATAGCCTCTGATTGGCCTCGTTCTTCGGCTGTATTGCCTGGGTATGCGCCCTTTGTATCAATAAATGTAATAATCGGACGCTTAAACTTGTCTGCTTGCTGCATAAGGCGGAGTGCCTTACGGAAACCTTCCGGATGAGGACTGCCAAAGAAGCGTGCAATGTTCTCCTTTGTATCTTTACCGCGTTGATGTCCTATAACCGTCACCGATAAGCCATTCAGACGGGCAAGTCCGCCAACGATGGCAAGATCGTCACCATACAAGCGATCACCATGTAATTCAACAAAATCAGTAAAAATATGAGATATAAAATCAAGCGTCGTTGGACGCTGGTGATGGCGTGCAAGATGCATCTTCTGTGAGGGAGAAATATTCATGTAGATCTCCTCCGCTATCTTCTGATAACGTTCTTCGAGGCGTGCGATCTCCTCCGAAAAATCAATATGCTTCTCTTCCCCGAATCGCTTTAGCTCTGCAATCTTCTGCTTCAGCTCGACTAACGGCTGCTCGAATGAAAGTTCACCCTTCATGGGACATCTCTCCTTTCACCGTATGCAATTCGATAAGTTTCGTAAGCGATTGACGCAAATCTTTGCGTGCGATAACCAAATCCAATTGGCCGTGCTTCAAATTAAACTCGGCTGTCTGGAATTCATCAGAGAGCTTCTGACGGATGGTCTGCTCAATCACGATGCGACCTGCAAAGCCAAATGCTGCCCCTGGCTCGGCCACGATAATATCACCCAGCATGGCAAAACTAGCGGATACACCGCCATACGTAGGGTCTGTAATGACAGAAATAAATAAACCACCTTGATCTTGGAACTTGGCTATTGCCGCGCTTGTCTTCGCCATCTGCATCAAGCTAAGAATACCTTCTTGCATACGTGCTCCGCCTGATGTGGAGAATATAAGAAGCGGATACTGTTTTAGCATCGCCATCTCAACTGCTCTTGTTACTTTCTCCCCTACAACAGATCCCATGCTGCCGCTGAAGAAGTCAAAGCTCATCACGGCTACCACTACCGGAAAGCCACCAATTGTTCCTTCTCCCGTCACTACAGCTTCCGAGAGATCAGACTTGCTTTGCTGCTGTTCCAGCTTCTTTGTGTAGCCAGGAAAATTTAGCGGGTCCTCTGGCACGATGTCGATGTCGAATTCAAAGAAACGACCCTCGTCCAATGTCATTTGGATGCGCTCGTAAGCACTAAGCCGCATATGATGTCCGCATTCAGAACATACTTTGAGGTTCTTTTCAAGCTCTTTATAATACTGAATGTTGCCGCACTTGGGGCATTTGTTCATTATACCTTCAGGTATTTCACGCTTAGGTCGATTATCATCACGCACGGAAGGAACCGTTGCATACTTTTTCTTTTTCTGAAACAAGTCTTTGAACACCCGTTACACCTCTTTGAGCGTGATAGTCTGCTTTAGACGCCAACGAACCGAAGCTTGTCCATTGTCACAAGCCGTTCGTATGATATCCAGACAACAAAAAGCGGCTGTCTGAACCTTGTTGCGTTCATCAAGCAGCCGTATTACGCATGCAGAATCGAATTAAGAACTTCTTGTACTTCTTCTACCTCACCGGAAGGCACCAGCACTTCAAATTGCTGCTTGGAAAGATGAATGGGACGTACTCGAATAAGGAATCCCTCTTCCGTCAATCTTGCAAGTATCATGTCTGCGATTTTGGCAGTCGGAGCGATGTAGATAACCGTCCACATTCGCGGAGACCCCCCTAACGTTCCAATAGAGCTGTGTATAATGCCATTATGATAACATAATTGTCATTTTCATAGCAACCAAATCCATGACGCAAGTAGCACTCCCCACAAAATTCCATCTCTTGATTTCGACGCCAAATGGCCTCCAACGCCTTGTTTCATGCCTAATTCAGCTCGGTATGTCACGTATAAATTATTTTTTACGAATAAAATATGAAGATTTTTGTGAATATGAATCAATGAAGGTGAAGTGAAGACATCTCACAGCGGGAGTATGATAAGCTCAGCACTACTGGGAATGTCTTAACTGAGGATCTGCTGACAGATTATCGTGATCTGATAAATGCAATCTAACTATCCACACGATCAATCGTATCGTATATGGTAGCTTTTGTGTCCTGATGTGCGATCCGCGACGAAGCTGCCGCTGCAATACCCGCCACCAGGTCGTCCAAAAAGACATGGATTTGTTGTTGATGATTGTTTAAATGTCGAAGAACACCTATTTTGGTTTTATCTAAATAACCAAAGCTTGTCAAGCCAATCGTCCCATATACCCCCGTAATACCTAGCGCCAACGTCTCATCCACACCATATAACGATTCATCTGCCTCCAGCATGGATTGCAAAGGTTCAGGCAATTGTTTCCGTTCAGCCATTACGTCTAATGCAATACCTGTCATTAACGTATATTGTACCTCACGCTTGTGAAGCACCGCCTTCACGCTTTCCAAACAATCTTCCACCTTTAATGTCGCATTGTAAGGCTTTTGTAGCTCAAATGCAATCTCAGCTATCGAAAGCAGTGATACCCCACGTTGTTCCAGCCACTGCGCTGCTGCATCATAGGTCACAGGCGCTCCCTCCATTCTCCCGATACGACAGTCTTGTCTTCTCATATAGGGTGTATCTACATGATATGCGGAAGGTGTAGGAAGGGTGAATAGCTTTACGAAAAAATAATGTAACATCCATGAAAACAAGAAGATTGTATCCGTCTTATTCGCATTCCAAACGGCTAACACCTGAGAACGGAGTTAGCCGCTTGACTTGATTCACTAGCGTACACGAACACTTCCTTCGCCTAGCATCGTCTCTACGCGCCGGAACAGCTCAGGTGAAGGCTTGACCCCATAAGCGCTGCTCAAAGCCCGCAGCTGCTGCTCGCGTTCGTAGAAGAGCACGGTCGAGAGCGGTCCCGGGTGCGCTTGAATGAGCTGCTTCAGCTCATTCAACAGCTCCGGCCGTTCATGGTCGGCCGTGATCTTGATGTACACGCGCTGGCTCTGCTTCGCGCGTGTGTCGTCACGCGCAGGCAAAGCCGCGCGTGAAGCCGCCTGCGGCGCTGGCGCGGGCTGCATCGCAGCAGCGCCAGTCTCCGCCCCGCGCACGTTTGCGGTGCGCGTGGACGGGGCGGACGTGCCGCTAGTCGCTTGGGCGGCGGCACGGGAAGAGCCGCGGCTGCGCCCGGCCGCGCCAGCGTCACGGCGCGCACGAGCGCGGCCCGCAAGCTGCGAGACCGCTTGCGGTTCCAATGGTGCAACTTCATGCGCCAGAAGCTTAAAGTCGTCATCCTGCTGCTGCACCTTCGCAAGCACGGCTACAAGCGCTCCTTTGGTGATTAGTGGCTTGGCCCGCCGCCATACTTCAGGAAATAATACAACCTCAGTTCGCTCGATCCGATCTTCCAACCCGATAAAAGCCATAGGCTTGCCCTTCTTTGTCATAATGACTCGCTCGGATACGACCATACCTGCCACGACGCAATCACTCTCATCCACTGCGTCGTGCAAGTCTACAATACGATCCGTGTCAGAACGCTCCAGCAGTTCCACGTAATCATCAAGCGGATGTCCAGATAAGTACATCCCGAGCAGTTCCCTCTCCAATTCTAGCTGCTGCGTCATCGTAAAAGGTTGCACGTTCGGATAATCGATGGCCCGGTTGTTTACCTCTACAAAATTAAACAATTGGATTTGTAAATCTTCACGTTCCTTGCGCCACTTCGCTGCCGCTTCAAGCGTCTCATCAAGCATTGCCAGCAGTTGCGCCCGGTGACCTGGCAAGCTGTCCATCGCTCCTGCTTGAATAAGGGATTCAATTACTCGCCGGTTGCACACCCGCAAATCCACTCGTTTACAAAAATCAAGCAGATCTTGATACGGCTGCTCTACTCGTTCGCGAATGATGCTCTCAATCGCCGTCGTTCCAACATTTTTGATTGCTGCCAGACCAAACCGAATCGCATCAGAACCAGGTGTAAACGTAACGTTGCTCTCATTAATATCTGGCGGCAACACTCCAATGCTTGCCCGTCTGCAATCCTCAATATATTCAGCCGTCTTACGATGGTTGCCCATATTAGCGGTCAGCATGGACGCCATAAATTCTGTCGGGTAATGTGTCTTCAAGTACGCCGTCTGAAATGCCAACACACCATACGCTGCCGCATGTGCACGCGGGAAACCGTAATCAGCAAATCGTACGATCATATCATAAACATGATTCGCTTCTTCTTCCGTGTAACCTTGTCGAAGGCTGCCCTCTACAAAATGAGTACGCTCCTGATCAAGCACTTCACGCTTCTTCTTAGAAACTGCTCGCCGAAGCAAATCGGACTCCCCAAGTGAGAAACCCGCCATTCGGGAAGCAATATGCATAATCTGTTCTTGATACACAATAATCCCGTAAGTATCCTTTAAAATCGGCTCCAGATCAGGATGAGGGTATGTCACCGGCTTACGACCATGCTTGCTTTGAATAAAATTCGGAATAAACTCCATCGGGCCTGGGCGATAGAGCGCCAAGACGGACACAATATCCTCAAAGCCGGAAGGCTTCAGCTCGCGTAATACTTTACGAACCCCTGCTGACTCCAACTGAAACAAGCCGGTTGTATCGCCCCGTCCAAGCAGTTCATAGGTTCGTTCGTCTTGGTCATTAATACGATTCAAGTCAAGTGTCTCGCCCGACTTGGCCTTGATCCATGCGAGCGTACGCTCAATAATCGACAACGTACGCAAGCCTAGAAAATCCATCTTCAGCATACCGATGGCTTCCAGATGCTCCATCGAGTACTGTGTTAATGCAGTATGCTCCGTACCAGCTTGTAACGGCACAAAGTGCGGCAGCGGTTCGGGCGCAATAACGACCCCTGCTGCATGCGTAGAGGCATGTCGCGGCATCCCCTCAACTTTGATCGCCATCTCAATTAGTTCGCGAATACGAGGCTCTTTCTCGCACCACTCACGTAGTTCGTTGCTAACTCTCATCGCTTCCGTAAGCGTCATGCCAAGCTGATTCGGAATGAGCTTCGCAGCGCGGTCCGTATCGCCATAGGATACGTTCAGCGCACGCCCCACGTCTCTTACCGCTGCCCTTGCGGCCATTGTCCCAAACGTTATTATTTGCGCAACACGGTCATGTCCGTACTTGTCAGATACGTATTGAATAACCTCATCTCTGCGCTCATCGTTAAAGTCGATGTCAATATCCGGCATCGTAATCCGTTCTGGATTAAGAAACCGTTCAAACAGCAGCTTATGCTTCAACGGATCGACGTTCGTAATCTTGAGCGTGTACGCCACAAGACTGCCCGCAGAAGAACCCCTTCCAGGTCCCGTCATGATCCCTGCTTCATGTGCATAGCGAATAAAGTCCCACACAATTAAAAAATAGTCAGAGAAGCCCATCTGCTCAATCGTGCCGAGTTCAAAAGCAAGCCGTTCACGAGCCGTCTGGACAAAGGCATCTTCTTCCCATTCGGGTAAGTGCTCATAGCGCTCTAACAACCCTTGCTCGCACAGTTCACGCAAATATTGGCCTGCGGCAAGACCTTGCGGCAGCGGCTGAAACTCCGGCAGCACCGAATGCCCGAATTCCAACTCCACGTGGCAAGCATCCGCAATTCGACTTGTATTGTGTATCGCCTCTGGCACATGCGCAAACAAGGCGTTCATTTGCACGCCGCTCTTAAAATAAAGCTGATTAGATGCTATACGCAGTCGCGTCTCATCCTCTACCGTCTTGCCCGTACCGATACAGATAAGCACATCCTGCATCGCCGCGTCTTCTTCCTCTATATAATGAACATCGTTCGTACATACCAACGGAATATCAAGCTCGCGAGCCATTTCTATCAAGCCCATGTTTACTTTCTTCTGCTCCACTAGGCCGTGATCCTGAAGCTCCAAATAAAAATCGTCTTTAAATATATCTTTATATCTTAATGCAGCTTCTCGTGCTTCCTCCTTGCGGTCATGCAGCACGTGCTGTGAAACTTCGCTGCCCAAGCATGCGCTGGTACAAATAAGGCCTTCACTATATGCTCGAAGTGTGTCCATATCTACACGCGGCTTATAATGAAATCCTTCCAGATGGGCGGTGCTTGATATCTTCATTAAATTCTGGTAGCCCTGCATCGACTTAGCCAACAAAATAAGATGATAGATCGGTTGATCCTTGCGCGACAACCGCTCACTCAAGGCGCCTGTCGTCACATATGCTTCCATTCCGATAATCGGCTTGATTCCGTGCTTCTGGCACGCCCGATAAAAGGCAATCGTGCCGTACATAACGCCGTGGTCGGTAAGGGCAAGCGCCTTCATGCCATTCGCCGCTGCCCGCTCCACTAACGATTCAATACGTGCAGCTCCATCCAGCAAACTGTACTCGCTGTGCACGTGCAGATGCACAAATTCATTCATGCGCTTCACTCCATTCCATTTCCGTGTAACTTTTCATATCAGGGTTTGTTTAACCGAACATACTTTCGTCTTTCATTGTATCATATTTTGAGCTAGAAAACCTATACATGTACAAGGGGCTAGTTTGTCCATTGCCTTTACTTTACACAAAAGAAAGGGGCATCACGATGGGAACCTTTTTGTCTAAAGCTATCATCGACTTTGGTATCGCATTTGGTGTCGTGCTTGGCGGCTCGCTGCTTGGTGGTATCGCAAGTGTTATCGCTCTGCAATCTCCTGCCGAGACGATGAAACATATTGCAGATCATATCAAAATATGGGCTATCGTCGTTGCTGTCGGCGGAACGATTGACCCGCTGCGTGTCATTGAGTCTAATTTTTGGGTCGGAAACTTGTCGCCTGTATTTAAACAGCTAATGTTTATACTCGTTTCATTTCTAGGCGCGCATCTGGGCACGGAACTTATCCAGTGGATGTGCAGGACAAGGGGGTGAGCAGCATGCACCCGCGCAACTGGATTCGTGATGGAGCCGTCATACTTGTAGGTATGATTGTAGGGGCTTGCGTCTATCATGCCATCTTTATGCATCAGGTAGATGAACTAGTTATGCGGAATCTTGACCTACAGGACCAGCTTTCTCATTTTCGCTCTGAAAATGAGGACCTGCTCCGCTACAAAAATCGAGCTACTGTTATTAAAAGTATTTCCATTCACATTTATGGCCCAGGCAGTAAAGATGACATTCCTCAATCAGATGAGACGGAGCTTCGAAAACGGTTATCCCATGATCTCGCCGGACTTAAAGGACGCAACGTCTTTCAGATTGACGAGTATGCCAAACTGGTGGAAGGCCTGTTGACACGCAAACTTTACACAGATATTCAAGCACGTGACTATACAGTCTCTTTGCGTACGATGCTTGTGACCGAAGGCGTGCTTCATGTGTGGGTGGATGTTAAGTCTCATGTGCCTGCCGCACCCTAACAACAGGTTCAGTTGATACTGCTTGCAACGTCAAGCGTTCGTGTACCCTTGTTAAGGGACGTCTCATAAGCTTCACAACTCAGCTCAACAATTCAGATAGGCGCTTCTCTCACATTATGGTAATATAGGATTAACATGAATGGACATGAATTGAACATTACCCTATACAGCTGGAAGGAGCGACGTGCCCGTTATGTACGTGATTCAACTTATTCTTACGCTGCTGATCTGCCTTACCTCTATAAGCTCCGTCTTCTTCAGCTTCCGCTCAAGACGAACGAAGAACATGCTTCAGCGCGGATTACTAGCCGCCAGAACTAACATTTGTATGGGATTACTGCTTATTCTCATTGCGGTGTTTCAGATGACGATGTTTACAGGATCAACCTTGAGGGTCATCATCGGGGCTATATTACTCGCACTCGGCGTCTTCAATTTGTTTGCCGGCCTGCGAAATCACGGTCACTTTAATCGTCTTTTGGCTCATGAAGGAGCCAAATAACAAATAAGCGTACAGTGTGCACCATTTCCTGTGTCAGCACTGTACGCTTTTTATGTACATGGTAGCAATGTCCCTGCACTGCCGCTTGCAATGGCGGACCCGCAGTGTGGCAGTCTGAACAGCCGGTATTAATCATGGTCAATCGACTGTGCCGTCATCATCGCCTTGGCAACAAGCTGATCTTGAAGCTTCATCTCAATCTCCAGCTTACAAAATTTGCGACTCATCTCAATAAATCTCGGTTGGAGGGTGACGATATCTTCAATCTGAATTGGACGAACGAAGTAGCTAGTCATATTTTCCATAATATGATCATGAACACGCATATCTTTTACTGCACGCAAAGCGGCATTTGCCATAATGGATAGGATGATACCTTCTGATACCGACCCAAGACCATTAACCATCTGTGGTGTGATCACACCTTGAAAGTACAACATCCCATCGTCATTCCGTAATTCCTCGAACCCGTTCCAAATCAAGTCTTCAAATGTTTCACCCAGTTGGGGCTCTTTCCGTGCATCACGCATCGCTTGCAGAACCTCTTTGCGAGTTATGACTGCAATCAACTTTCGGTTTCGATCCATTACTGGCAGCAGTTCAATGCCTTCCCATACCATCGTGTGCGCCGCCGAGGCAAGTGTTGTTGTCAGGGAAGCCGTAATAGGATGACGAGTGTACAGCTTATCGATCGTCTGATCTGGCTCGGCGCCAACAATATCCTTGTAAGCGATCATACCCAATACCCGATTCCATTCATCGACGATAGGGAACCGGTTATGCCCCGTTTCTTGCTGCAACTTTCTGAACTGCTCAACTGTACTATACGAGCGCATGACTGCAACTGGAGCCTTCGAGCCTACAATATCTTCAACGAGCATAATCTTCTTCTTAATCAAACGGTCAAACAGTGCCCGGTTAATCATAGAAGCAACCGTAAAGGTGTCATGCTTCGAGCTAATAATCGGCAAATCTAGCGTGTCCGCAAGCATCTTTACTTCTCTGCTTGTACCAAACCCGCCTGTAATCAGCACGCCAGCGCCATGCTGGAGCGCTAGTCGATGTGCATCCTCTCGGTTTCCGACAATGAGCAGGCTTCCAGCATCAATATAACGTTCCATCGCGTCCATCTTCATCGCACCGATGACATATTTATTTAACGTCTTAGAGAGTCCTCTCAGTCCACCCAGAACGTGTCCCTCTACGATGTCCACGACCTCTGTAAAAGTAAGCTGCTCTGACAAGTTGCGAGGCTTCTTCTCAACCCTTACTGTGCCAATCCGCTCCTTCGTAATTACAAGGCCGACGCTCTCCGCTTCCTTTACAGCCCGATAAGCTGTTCCTTCACTTACCTGCAATTGCTTGGCTAACTTACGCACCGATATCTTTGTGCCTGGCTTCAAGCTCTCAATATGATGGAGTAGCTGTTCATGCTTCGTGACGGTTGCGTCATGCATATCCATCTGTTACACCCCGATTCTCCGAACTGTCCTAATCTGTAGTCATTGTATCACAATCATTCCCATTTGTGCAAAACAGAAATCGCTCAAAAAGGGAAGCAGCAGCACCCCTTTTCAAAAACAAAAAAAGTCTCCAAACCCACTAACGCCAGTGGATCTGAAGACTTTTTTTCGTCTGCATTTTTTAAAATAAAAGTAGGTTACACAAGTTAACTACGGTGCAGATTGCATGTTACCACTATTGCTCGCTGTCTCTTTACGTTTTGCCTTCTTCGAACAGAGGGCAAAATACATCCAGCTGCAAAGCAAACTTGAGAACAAGTAAATGCACAGTACACCTATGTTCTGCCACACGTAATTCATGTCACCAAGTGAGACAACACCACGGTAAGCACGAATCGTATATGTCATTGGCAGCCAAGGATGAAGCATTTGGAAAAACTCTGGTGTCAGCTCAATCGGAAATGTTCCCGCAGTCGCCGACAATTGCAAAACTAGCAAAATAATAATGATAAACCGCCCTACATTGCCAAAGGCCGTTACAAAAAACTGAATGAATGCAAAAAACATTAAACTTGTGACCAGTGACACTAAGAAAAACATCGGAACGTTCGTTACAGTCAAACCAATTCCGTACAACACCACACTGCCTGCAATAAGCACTTGGAAAATACTTTCAATTGTCATCGTACCAAACTTACTTAACAACCATGCAAAACCGTTAGGCGGACGCAGGACGGTCTCTTTCATCGGGAATACGATGGAGAACATCAACGCCCCTACGAAGAAGCCTAGTGACAAGAAGTACGGTGCCATACCAATTCCATACGTACTCACATCATGATTTTCTTCCTTGTCGCTTGTCACCGGGGCCGATATCATATGATACGTACTGTCAGTCGAATCTTGTGTCGCCTTCTCCGCGCCATCCCGCAGCTTCGAGCGCAGCTCTGCACCACCGTTTATCAATTGTTGTTGTCCGTCCATCAGCCGATTAAATCCGGTGTTAATCGCGTTATTGGCTTTATCTACATCATGCAAAAGCGCACTCATTTTTTCAAATGCCATCTGATGCACTTTTTTTGCTGCTTCATCCAGCTTCCAATTAGCCAGTTTGTGCATATGGTCTCGCACAAGCGGCTCCAGCGTGTTTACTTTCTCAGCCGCTGCTTCATGAATTTTGCTGATCACGACAGGCTCAACACGATTGATCTCGTCGTCTGCATGCTGATGAACTTCTTGGATCACTTGCGGCTCAAGCTGTGACCACTTCTCATTTAATACTTCATGAGCTTTCGTCTGTACTTGCGCTGACTTCTCGGAATACAGCTGCTCAGCATATTGATGAGCCTTTCCGAGCAGAACAGGAGCAAGCTCTTGCGCCTTGTTCAGTGCCATTCCGCGCGCCATAGCCCGCGCAGTCGGATAGAAAGAGCTAAATTTCTTATCCGCTTCACTGTGAATTCTAGTTAACAACTGCTTATTTACAGCATGAAGCTCCTTATCCACCAGTTGATTCAGATCCTGCTTGATTTTATCTTTGAGCTTAAGGAGCTGCTCTGGCTTGAGGGCAGCATGTACGTTATCCCGCAGGCCATTCAATTGATCTTGAATCGCTTGCCATTTATCCGCTTCTTCCGGCTTCGCACTGGCTTTCAAAGCAGCTAAATCCGCTTGCAGCTTGTCAAATTGCCGCTTGATCTGCTCCTGATTGCTTGTCATGTGCTCCATCGTTTTGTCAAATAAGGCATCTACCTTCTCATCAATCCACTTATGTACACGATTCCGAATAGACGCATCAATATCGCCAGCCTCGTTATCGATAACGTTATGCATCATCGCCCGGGCTACAGGCTCCATTTTAACTACCGTGTTATCAACTTCCGTTACTACTTGCTTGTACACATCATCTATGTGTGCTGTATAGGCCGCATTGATTTCCTCATGGATCTGCTTGCGAATTTGTTCGCCGTATTGTCCAAAAGCACGATCAATCTCTTGATTTAGCTGCTCTTGCGCAGTACCGCTGTTCTTACCAGCCCACTCGTCAATTCGGATATGCACCTTATCTCGTAATGCAGTGCTATACGTTTCTGACTGCTTATCAATTTCCTGATGCAACTTGTCTACTAAAGGTCCTTTATTGGATGCGATTGCTTGCTCAATCTCCTTGTTGATTGTGTTTTCAAGCTTTACTTTATTCTCATCGAGCAGCTTATCCACCATAGATCCTGCTTGCGACGTCTTTGAGTTAATTTGGCCGTTCAGCTCATTACGAAACGTCTCGATCCCCGTCCCTAACTGCTTGAGCCCGTTCTCCAACTGCCCCGCTCCATCACTTGCTGCACCGAGGCCATCTGCCAATTGCGCGATAGCACCAAACATTTGCTCCACATAGGTTTCGGTTACTTTCTGAGACGTCTCCGCTTTGATCTTCTCTACCACTTTGTCAGATATTTGACCTGACAAGAAGTTAAAACTGCTGTTCTCCTTGTACTTCAATTCCAGCGGCTTCGGATTAGGATCTAAAATCGTTGTCGCATGCTGCGACATTTCCTGAGGGATATCGATCAGCAAATAATACGTATGCTCGGCCAATCCCCGTTCCGCTTCAGCTCTGCCAACAAAATGGAATTCGACACTATCATTGTCGTGGAGCTTTTGCATCAATTCACGGCCGATCGCAATTTCCTTCCCCTCATATTGCACCGGCTTGTCTTCATTAACGACAGCTACGGGCATATGCTTCACGTTGCTGTAGGGATCCCAGTTAGCTACCAGGTATACACCGCTGTACAGCAGCGGCACGACGAGCAAGCCAAGCACCGGTATAAGCACATGCTTTGACTTCATCGTGGCAACAAACTCTTTGCCGAAATAACGAAGATTTTGAAACAGCTTCAAATCGTGGTCCCCCTTCTTAACGAACAAAATGACCGAGTGACCCTTGTAAAAATAGCTTTGTTAACTAACAGAAACTACGTACACTTCTCGGCTTTTGTTTTACTGCTAAACATCTCCACA
The DNA here is from genome assembly GCF_000425125.1 of Paenibacillus taiwanensis DSM 18679. Lineage (GTDB taxonomy): Bacteria > Bacillota > Bacilli > Paenibacillales > Paenibacillaceae > Paenibacillus_B > Paenibacillus_B taiwanensis. The sequence continues at coordinate 698,439 of NZ_KE384307.1, read as the reverse complement.
GGTTGTAATCATACAAAATCCGTTCTCACCCTTCAACCTTTTTTTTGCGCTTGTTTATATCCTGTAACGCCGCTTGCTCACCTTGCTCACAGCAAAAAGCTTCCGCCAACTTAACGTTGAGGAAGCTCTGTTCAGAAGCGGCTGTACTACCTTATTGCTCGTTGCCCATAATTCGCCGTTCTACCTGCTTATATCGTTGCGTCCGGACTTGGCGCAGCTTCCGCTCTACTTCCTCATCGACTCTTAATAGACGATAGAGATGGGCGCCTATAATAAGTACAGCAAACAAGGCCCATACCGCACCAAATACGGCAGCTAACGACCAGCCTTCATTCAAAGGTATTGTTGGCAGTGCGATAAATAACATCACCAGCACCGCAGCAATGGAAATGACAGAAATGACGCGGCTTTGAGTGCGGCTGTATTTCTTCACATGTTTAGTTGAGTTCATGTTATACACCCTTTCTACGATCATGATCATTTCATCTTGTCCGCTTGCACAATGAACACATCATACACGATGCACGATGCAACCATTTGCTACAATCCAGCATGCTGTCTACTAACAGCCTATGTGGACGGGCGGGCAATTATGACCGCAAAAAGGCTGGCGCAAGCACCTCGCAAGGAAGTGTGACGCCAGCCTCTATGAAACGCTTATGTTATTGATAAAGATGACTAAGTGAATCTGTTACAATCTTGTTTACATCTTGAATCACTTGGGCAAGCAGTCGCTCTGCCTCAAATAATTGAGCAATGCTAGTGTTCATGCTGATGACTTGGTAAGTTTGCTCCAGCTTTTCCATTTCTGCTTGATCTGGCATCGCGCCGCTCATCATCATTTGCTGCAATTCGCCCTGACGCTGACGGAAATCATCCAACATCCTTTTGCTTTCCGGGTCACTGTCGATGGCTTTCATCGCCTGTTCTACGGCTTTTGATTCAGCCGAATCTTGCAATGCTCGCGCTAATTCATGCGCTCTATCGTATACGTTCGTCATATGTACGCATCCTCCTTATGTAAGCCATTGTTCACTCCACGAAGTCCGATTGTGACAATCGTACCCCGTAACCTTCGTGACAACCGCCCATTCTCATGCACATCCTGCTTCGTTCATACGTCTAATATCTTAACGGATATCCATCCACTTGTCGAATCTCAACTGTGAAACCTATGTCTATTCATAATACTTTCGCTATTTTCGAGCTGGGTCAATCACCAAGGAAAATATGTCCTCATATGATAAATCATTGGTCATAGTTCACAGTAAACGCCTCGAACGGCGATTACCGAGATCATCCATGCAAGTGGTCGTTGGAAGGAGAACCAACATGTCTAAATGGAAAGTGGCGCTCCAGGTGATAAGCCCCAGTCTATTGCGCAATGAGGTGCTGATGATTGGCGAAGCGAAAGTAAAGCAGTGGAAGATTCCGGTCAATCAATCACTGACTTTACGTTTTGGATCGTTTAAGCAGCAAATCATTGTAATACCGGTGCCTCGCTTCGACGGACTGCGTATGAATCAAACGCTTGCGGGCTCTCTAGGCGTCGTATCCGGCCAATCGTTGCGAGTTGTGTACCATGCCTCGTCACAGACGCTTGCGATCGGTCCGCTCATTGGCATTCTGATCAGCCGAGACCGTCCTGATTCACCGGATAAACCGTTTGGTCCGATTACGGCATTTTGCAAAGAGCTTGTGGATGCTTGCCAGTCACAAGGCGCCTGTGTCTGCTTTTTTACCCCTGAGCACATTGAGCAGCATGTTAACAGCATTAGAGCCTGGGTCTATCAGAATAAATCGTGGCAGCAAACAGAGGTGCCCGTTCCAGACGTCATTAACAACCGATTAACCTCACGCAAAACGGAAAACAGAGACACGGTACAGCATTTTATGAGGGAAGCAAAAGCACGGTACAAGTCACATGTTTTTAATGAAAAGTTTCTGGATAAAACGGAAGTATTTGATGCTTTGAAGCGAGATTCCCATCCATCCCGCTATTTGCCGGAATCCTATTTGCTGCGTAATTTTCAGACTTTAAAGACGATGTGCTCCCGATATCATACCGTCTTTCTAAAGCCCGCCAGAGGCAGTCTTGGCAAAGGGATTATCCGTGTCACGAAGCTGAACGACCAATCCTACCAAGCGATGTACAGTACAGTGAACGGCACACGCAGACAAAGCTTCAGCAGCTTGGTTAAGTTGTTCTCCAGTCTTTCCTCCAAGCTCAAGGCCAATCGATATCAGATTCAGCAAGGACTTCATTTGATGGAGAATGGTGGCCGGCCAGTTGATTTCCGTGCACTTGTCCAGAAAAATGCGACCGGCAAATGGACGCTTACTTCTATCGTCGCCAGAACCGCAAGCACACAACATTTTGTGTCTAATTTGGCTCGTGGTGGCACATTAAGCACCGTGAAAGAGGCTGTTATCAAGTCTAACTTGCCAGCAGGTGCAAGAGCAGATGTTTACAACCGCCTCCAGCACGCTTCACTTGAAATTGCGCGTGGCATCGATACACAAATTCCTGCGCATTTTGGTGAGCTTGGCATTGACCTCGCGGTAGATAGCGGCGGAAAAGTATGGTTACTGGAAGTAAACTCTAAGCCGTCCAAAAATGACAACACGCCGCTTCAAGACAATAAGATTCGCCCTTCTGTCCGTAAAATAGTCGAATATGCAAAGTACTTGGCCGGATTCTAATCTGTCTGACCTTGAGACATCCTCGAGAAGGAGGTGGAGTTCCATGAGCCTTATGAAAGGTCCACTAGACACGTTAGGCGTACTACAAAATGAAAAAGTCGGCTCTCCTCCGTTCGCAGAAACTGCTTTCTGCCGAAAATTGTGTCTATCTGGGCAAAAACAAGGGGTTCCCGTCCTTATCTTCTCTCCTCACTGGATCGACTGGAGCAAGCGACTAGTGAGGGGTTATACGTTCGAAGATCAAGAATGGAAAAGTGTAATCGCTCCGATACCCAAACTCGTCTATGATCGCTTAACTTTTACTAACGAGGTGCAATACCGTAAAACCCGAGCTGCTGTCGCCCGCATGAGGCTGTCAGGTACAGCATGGCTCAGTGTCGGACTAGGCGGAAAATGGGATATGTATCGTTCCCTGTCGCGCATTGACAGCATTAACCATCTACTTCCCGAAACATTACTATACAGCGGCATAAAAGCCTTAAACGACTTCCTCCATAATCATCAAGGCAAAGCCTTTCTTAAGCCTCACAGTGGAAGCAAGGGCAGGTCCGCGTTGTTTATTCAGCGCCCTGATTCATCGGCTCATGCCGATTCCTCCTCCATCAGAGGATATGCCATCGTCGTTAAAGGACGCGATGACAACAATCAACCTTTTGAGCACAGCTTTGATCGCCTGCAATCGGGCCTACATTGGATTCATAGCTTCATCCACGGTCGAAAATATGTACTCCAGCCCTACTTGACCTTAAATAGTAGAGAGGAAGAACCCTTTGATATTCGGACGCTGATGCAAAAAGACGACACTGGCCGTTGGGCGCTCACCGGTATGGCCGTGCGCATCGGTCTTGAAAATGGCATTACGTCCAATCTACATGGCGGAGGCCACGCTGCAAATGCGGCTCAATATTTGAAGACTCATTACGGCACTAGCGTGTCTCAGCAGTTGATACGCGATATTATGCAATACAGTGCATGCATCCCAGAAGCATTGGAAGCACGCCACGGGCGTCTGGCGGAGTTAGGCATTGACTTTGGCATTGACAGAAATTCGCGAATTTGGCTGCTTGAGGTTAATTCAAAGCCGGGTCGGGCCGTATTTGAACACACTGGTGAACGCGAAGCCGAGATGCATGCGGTAGAACGTCCCATTTTGTACGCTCGCCATGTCTTGGTTCGACATCTTAGGAGGGTCTGTCCATGAGTTTGACGGTATGCAACGTCCATCTGACGCCAAATTCCGAAAAAATGATCTATGTATCCCATACCCTGTTAAAACAACTGAAGCTATCCAACAAAAGATCGATTCGTTTGCGCCTTGGCAGAGCCAGTATTCCAGTCACCTTAAAGCCGATTAAAAAAGCTGGTAAGCACTTGTATATTTCTTCAGGGATACGCACAACTGTAAAAGTTCCCAAAGCAGGCAGCGTGTTTTTATTAAATGAAACAGACGGTCACATTCAGCTCGGTCCGTTAATTGGCATCTTATCCGATGCTTCCATACGTACAGCGACTAGCCCTTTTGGCAGCCGTACTGGGTTTATTAAACAAATACTTCGTGCTGGACACAACAAAGCTTACGTTTTTGCTTTTGCCCCACGTGATATTAATTGGTCTAACGAAACTGTATTTGCTTACTTCTTAAATGAGTACGGCGGGTGGGTCCGAAAGACGGTACCCCTGCCAGATGTTGTATACAATCGCCTTCCAAGCAGAAGAGCGGAGACCTCTACTGGCATCAACAATTTGCGCGAACGGTTTATTCGCAAGAAGATTCCTTTTTTCAATTGGAGCTTTTTTAACAAATCAGATGTGTATGCTCTACTCGAAGGGGAACAAGATGCGAACAGATATGTGCCTGAGTCTGTCATGAATCCGAACTCGGATACGATTAAGGAAATGCTGGAGCGGCATCAGTTCGTCTATTATAAACCTACTGCCGGCAGTCTTGGCATCGGTATTTACCGCTTAACCTATCTCACCAAGAAAGGTTACTTTGCCCGTTACACGAATAATGGCAAAAACGTGCTGCTGCGGTTTAAACATTTCAGCAGCTTGATGCGAATGCTCGAAGGTCGACACGGACGACAGCTACGGGGGTATGTCGTTCAGCAAGGGGTACGCCTAGCCGAAATTGATGGCTGCCCTATCGATTTCCGTTTCCATATGCACAAAAACGGGGACGATCAATGGGTCGTTGTCGGCATCGGGGCCAAAAAGGCAGGTAAAGGCAGTGTCACTACCCATGTTAAAAATGGAGGGCAGTTGATGGCTCCAAAGCAGGCGCTAGAGCGTACATTTGGCGAGCGTGCCGATGAAGTGCTGGATCGAGCCAAAGAAGTAGCTATTGAGCTGGCGGAAGCGATAGAACGAAATCACCCGCATCTTATCGGGGAATTGGGCTTCGATCTGGGTATCGACCGTGATGAGCATGTATGGATGTTCGAAGCTAACGCCAAGCCTGGGCGCTCGATCTTTAAGCACCCTTCGCTAAGGATCGAGGGTAGGTCTTCCATCGAGCATATATTGGAGCACTGCCTATTCCTAAGTAAATTTCGCAGGAGGGATGAGCAGTGAATGGAATGGAACAAGAGCAATTGCCGATTGTGGCCATTCTCACCATAGATGACGACAATGAATATTTTAGAGGGAATCGCGAAAATTTTACCGATCTGCTCCTGACTGGTAAAGAGCTCGGCTTTAACGTCTACATCGTAACCGTTAAAGACCTGAAGTTAAATGCAAAACGTGTTATCGGTTACAATTACGTCCCAGAAAGCAACGTGTGGCAGCAGGGCTGGTTTCCTCTGCCTCACGTTATCTATAATCGCATTCCGTTGCGGGAAGATGAGATGCAACCAAGTGTCAGCAACAAAATCAAGTCGATTCTTGCCCATCCTACCATTCGGATGTTTAATCCGTACTTTTTTAATAAGTGGAACTTGTTCGAATGGCTTAAAAAGTCCAAAACAACAAAGCCATACATTCCTAGCACACGAAAGCTCACAACCTCTGCCAGCCTTGGGAAAATGCTGAACCGCCATCCCTACGTGTATCTCAAACCAGAGACCGGTAAAGCGGGAATGGGCATTATGACACTGCGCGTCAACCAAACGAAAACGTTAAAGTTTCGCTTGAAAATACAGGATAAAAAAGGGAGCACCTCGTATAAAAGTGCGCATATTAACAAGTTATGGTCCCGAATCCGCAAGCAAGCAGGGCAAAGCCATTACATTATTCAACAAGGAATTTCCTTGGCAGCGGTTAATCGTCGACCATTTGATCTGCGTGTGCTCGTCCAAAAAAATCAGATGGGCGTGTGGGACATCACTGGTGTAGGTGCTCGTATAGCCGGTGTACTCAGCATTACGACGCATGTGCCGCGTGGCGGGAGCATAGATGACCCAGAGAAATTGCTGACTTCCATTTTTGGTGAGGAGCAAGCCCCGCAAATTATGAACCGTGCGAGAAATGCGTCGTTAGTCATTGCCCGTCAAGTGGAGCGTGGGTCTGGTCACACGCTTGGTGAAATGTCGATGGATCTCGGCGTGGATGCGAGCGGAGGAATCTGGTTTTTTGAGGCGAATGCTAAGCCCATGAAGTTTGACGAGCCGCACATTCGCAGACGATCTTTAGAACGAATTTTCCAATACAGCACATACCTTGCCAAGAACAGCGGATAACGGACAAAAAGAAGGTGAATGCATTTTGACTCAGCCTATACTTGGCATACTCACGTTATATATGAATGAACAGAAGCAATTAGAGGAACGTCCTGTATATCAGAAGATGATAGCAGCAGGAAAGAAGCTTGGCATCGAAGTCTTTGTATTTACGCCGCAAGATGTCAATGAGCAAATGCGAAAAATTCATGCTTTGGTCTACAATCCAGACAACAACCGTTGGTCACGCAAGTGGGTAAAGTTCCCCCATCTTATATTTGATCGCTGCCGTTTGCAAAGCAGTTATCGCTTCGAGCAATTGCGAAAATTTCGTGCGAAATATCATCATCTTCATTTTATGAATCGCCCACTCCGTAATAAATGGACCATCTATCAGGTGCTTGGGGAGGACGCTGAAATTCAGTTATCTTTGCCTAGAACAAAGCTCTATTCTTCAGTAGCGGATGTCCAACAAATGATCAAGCGAGACCCCGTCGTATACTTGAAGCCGATTAATGGCACAGGCGGACGTGGAATTTTAAGAATCGAACGTCTAAAATCGTCCAGTCAAACTGTATACGTGCAAGGCAGAGACCATCAGAGACGTATTATCAAGCCGCAAAAAATGACTTGGTCTCAACTTACATTAAAGCTTGCCTCCTGGCACGCCAAAGAACGTTACTTGGTGCAGCAAGGAATATCGCTTAATTTACCGAACGGACGTGTGCACGATTATCGGATGCTCGTTCAGAAGGATGGCAGTGGACAGTGGACGGTGACAGGATGCGCTGCCCGCATCGGCGCCGCCAAAAGCATCACCTCTAACCTGCACGGCGGCGGAGCAGCAGTCAGAATGGATACATTGCTCAAACAATGGATCCGAGATGAGTTGCGAATTAACGAAGTGAAAGCAGGCGCTGAACAATTAGGAGTTGCTGTAGCTCGTTTTCTGGAACAAAAATATGGTGCATTATGTGAGTTAGCGTTAGATCTCGCCATCGAAAGAAGCGGTAAAATATGGCTTTTAGAAGTTAATCCAAAGCCAGCTCGTGAAGTGTTTGCCCGCATAGGAGATCGTGACACTTATCGTACGGCGTTAACCCGTCCGTTGGAATATGCGATCTGGTTGTACAACAATAAAGAGAATCCTGATGCACGTACACGCGAACCTAAACAAACAAGTAAAGAAACGGTCGCAAAAGAGCCTCTATCGAAAGAAGATGCAACCTCGACGTTAAAGCTGTCCGGCATGCCTCCATCATCGGAACCGTTCGTGAGCACACGAACGCCATCCCGAACAAGCCGTACAAGAAAGACACAGCATTCTAAGCCAGCCTCTCGTCGCTTCCGGCCCTACTATCCCTATTATGCGTTACAACCATTTGGCCGTAAAAGAACCACTCGGAGACATTGGCAGGGGGCTACAGATGAACATAAATCAACGACTCGAACAGAAAGTCACACCTGTGATGACCTCAATTCTGATGAGACCCAAACCATTTTGGATATTATCCAACAGACGAAATATAAAGACTTCCATTAAGTATAGAACGTATCATCCGAGCAAATACAAGAGGAGCAGCCTGTCCATAACCGAGGCTGCTCCTCTTTGTGTCATATATCAAACTTATGGCACAGTACGCTTTACATTTCTGATGACTGCTCCATACACTGTTCATACAGCGACAATAGCTCGCTAAAATGGTTAATATAGAAGTCAGCGCCTATCAATTCTTCTTGGCCTCCAAAGCCTGCATACGTACAGCCAATGACTGTCAGCTCATTTTCCTTGCCTGCCTCCACGTCCGATGAACGGTCACCAACCATCCAGGCAGATGTGATCCCGTGTTCCTTCAGCAGAATCCGAACTAGATCCACCTTGGAGGACGTACGGTAGCCTCCCGCGCTGTACAACCCATCAAACAACTCGTGAATGTGATGTGCTTCTGCAACCCCCTTCACATAAGGTTCCAAGCCATTACTTGCTACAAACAGCTTTACCCCCTGTTGATGCAACTTACGAAGCACCTCTTCTACCTCAGGGTATAACGTGGAGCCTCCGCCCTTCAATCCTGCCAACTCTTCTTCCAATAACAATACATCGGCACGCAGACGAGCTTCTTCACTGGCATCTGGCATTACACGCTGCCAGATCGCCTCCAGCAGCATACCTAAAGAGCTCAATATGTACTCCTCAGGCGGTGTTGGACCTTCGAACAGACCTTCCTCGCGAAGACGATCAAACAACCTATAGTAGGCTGGCAGCAGCAAAGTTTCCGTTTGAAACAACGTGCCATCCATATCAAATATAATTGCTTGCGGCTTATTCATTTTCCACGATCCCATCCTTTGTATAAGTGATCAAATGTATGTCTTCCTTAAAGGAATGTGTTCAATATATCATATAACTGATGTGCATACCTCTCTGATTGTCCGAATTTTAATAAAGTTTTTGTAAGCCAGCCATTGGATTTCCTATAGCCAACCTGCTACCATAAAAGGTGAATCTTTTATTATGTTAGACCTTGGAGGCGTATTTATGAATTATGCAGATGCCATCATCATCGGCGCCGGTCCATGCGGATTGTCAGCCGCGATTGAACTGAAAAATGTCGGCATAGAGCCGTTAATTATTGAAAAGTATAATCTGGTGAATTCGATTTATCGTTACCCGACAAACCTTCAATTTTTTAGTACACCAGAAATGTTGGAGATCGGCAACATTCCCTTTACTACACCAAATGAAAAGCCCTATCGACAGGAAGCGCTTGTCTACTACCTCAAGGTGGCGGAACGTTACGAATTAAAGCTGAACGCTTATGAGGAAGCAATCGCCATTACGAAGCAGTCAGACGATACTTTTCTTGTAACAACAAGAAAAACCTCAGGTGAGACGATGATCTACTCCGCCCCCTATGTTATTGATGCGACTGGTTATTTTGACCACCCTAATATGCTCGGCATTCCTGGGGAGGATTTACCACATGTATCCCATTATTTTCAGGAAGCACATCCATACGCAGGAATGGACGTTGTTATCATCGGCTGCAACAATTCCGCAGTTGACGCCTCTTTGGAACTGCTTCGAGTTGGTGCAAGAGTGACGATCGTACATCGTGGCGCTGCCATATCGGATCATATTAAGCCGTGGGTGCGTCCTATCTTTGACAGTATGGTTGCCAAGGGACTGATTACAATTCATTTAAGTTCACAAGTCACAGTGATTAATCCCGATCATGTTACCATTGCTACTGCGGAAGATCAAAGCATTACGCAGCTTTCTTGTCGTTTCGTGCTCGCACTGACGGGATTTAGACCGGATCGTCGTATGTTGGAGCAGGCTGGTGTTCAACTGCAAGAAGATAGAGAAAAGCCTGTATTTGATCCAGCTACTATGCAAACCAATATTAAAGGTCTTTACATAGCAGGTGTCATTGCCTCTGGCAGAAACGCCAACGAGATCTTTATTGAAACAGGACGCGGTCATGGAAAACAGATTGCAAAGCATATCCAGGAACAGCGCAACTTATAAGCGGGTTCCAATATCCAGCATATACAACAAGCATGGGACAGTCCAATAAGTGTCTAAGCTAAAAAGTTGGGCGGAGAAACGTAATGTTTTTCGTCCAACTTTTTGGTTCTTTTGCTTCTGCTGGAAAATGGAGAAACGGATGCCCGTCACCTTCAACCGGTTTTCGGTCGTCATCTGCACATCGTAGCCCAGTTTCAATTGCCGTCCTTTTATGAAATGTTGGTGTCGTAACTTCCATCTTGCAGGAGTAGGGTTTCTACGTACCCATTCGTTAAGTTTCTATTAGCAACACACGCTATCCATCGTCTGCCTATCTGTAATGAGCTAGAGCGATCCGGTCACATCTCAACTACTCATTTTCAAACCAAACAAAATGTCGAAGTGCAGAGCATCTTCCTCCCTTGATTCCTTTTAACAGTAGCTGATATGCGTAAATTAAAAGACCCCGTTACAACTTAGGTGCAGAGCGCGCGGATCATCGGTATGATGGTGTGGTAGTGGCCTGGAAAACGTGACCGGACGAGAGATCCGTTATGGAGTGAATGTAAGGATTATTAGGCCGCTTAGCGGACAGGAGGTACGCTATTTGCGTATTTCTTCCCCGTTTGTCGGTAGTTCGGAGGCAATAGCGGATATCCTGTCCGGTAACTATACCAAAAGCGTGTTTTTACCTTCCATAAAGGATCGTCTGTCCACCAAAGCCAGCCTATTCAACCAGATATCATCGCTCTCTATGCTCACCGCTATCGTTTTGTATTTCTTAAAGCGACTGTAGCGGCCATCCGGCACACAAACCGATCATCGTGCCCTTCCTACGTCCAGTCCAGGCCTGCCGAATGGCCTTTTTGTAACGACGTGTTTTCTCCTTCATAGTAGCTGCCGTAAGGCAGGAGCACATCTGCGATTCTTTGTCTTCCCCTATCGCATAAAAATATCTCCTCACTGCCATAGCCTACGTCGGCTATCACCGTCTTGGGCATCCATCGGCAAAGCAGAGCAGCCAGGCGCTGCATATGAACAATGAAGCAGCGTGTATCGTTAAGGCGTTGGTGCAGGTTGTACAACAGAATGAACTGCTTTTCGGTCGCCATCTGCACATTGTAGATCGGTTTCAATTGACCGTTTTTCATGTGATCTTCCTTCATCCGCATAAATCCGCATAAATCCGCATATCCGCGTAAACCTAGCGATCCAAATCCGCAATCATCTAAGCTTGTTTATTTTCATAGGGCTTAAAGGTAGGTGCGAGCAGGTGTTAACAGACTGTTCTTCCACTGCTCCTTGAGGAAGTGTCCACTCCATAGTATGCGGTTCTGTAGTAATCATTTGATTACGCATAAAAACCGTCCTTTTTGAAATGTTAATGTCGTAACTTCCATTTCACAAAGGATGGGGGTTGTGCTTAATTTTAACATTCAACAAAACGGGGCGTCCGTAGTCAAGTCAGTTTAAACTGACTATCTGGACAGCCCCGTGCTTGCTTTAGATTCTCTTCAATTAAATGTTAGAACACACGTCTCTTGTCATGCCCAAGTATCACATTCAATCGCACTGCACTAAATAGATAATGTTGAGGTCCGCTTTCTAAAATCAATTCCTTGATAGTACATTTCAGCCACAAGCAAGTTTGGCCCACAGCAGCGTGCCGCCGGACAATGGCAATTGACAGACTCCGCAAGCGGATGTGTGGTTAGCCATTCATTAAAAATATCATCCAGCTTCGAGGCATGGATGCTGCCAAAAGAAGGGATATCCGCAAAATCAGTAACGTACACTTCGCCATTAAACATGTTTACGTTTAAACGGTTGCGTCCGTCTGGATCATTCCTAACGGTAACGTTAGGCTCTGTGTGGAGACGACGAATGAGCTTTTGATCTGCTTCATTGCTGTTGCAAGCATAAAACGGCAGTGTGCCAAACAGCATCCACATGTCTGGATTGCGAACATCAAGCAGCTTATGAATAGACTGTCTCAATGTATCGATAGGCAGCATCGGTAAATGCTGGGCAAACGAACTCGGGTACATCGGATGCACCTCGTGACGCTGACATCCCATCTCTTGTATAAGGCGATGCATTTCCCCCAACTTTTCGTGCGTCCGATAATTAATCATCGTTTCCGCAGAGACAAGTAAGCCGCCTGCTGTTAATTTACGTGTATTTTCCATCATTTGCTCATACCATTTTGCCGATACTTTAGGCGATATATGATGATTGGTATGAACGAATCCTACTTCATGAAAATCTTCTGCATTTGTATAGTTAAAGGAAATATGCATAACATCCAAATAAGGAGCAATAAGTTCATAACGCCGATAATCCAAGGTCACGTTCGAATTAAGCTGTGAGCGGATACCTCGATCACGTGCATACTTTAATATCGGTACAATATAATCGGTGACTGTTGATAAATGAAACGTCGGCTCGCCTCCGGTAATACTAATGGTTTCTAAATGCTCCACTTCATCCAGCCGTTTTAGCATCAAATCCAATGGCAGCATGTTTGGTTCCCGCATAATTAACGTATGTCCAACAGCACAATGCTCACATCGCATGTTGCATACTTGAGCAACTGTCATCTCTACGCTTGTCAGCTTGTGTTGATTATGCTGATGTAACGACCGGATCGGATCCCACGGATCATATGCGGGTGACAACGGTGTCAGCACTTGTTCCGCGCTCATATCTGTTTGTGGTTGCTGTTCTTGTATCATTTTCATTGTAGCTCACCATACTTTCTTATTGCCTCTAAACTAGCTATCTATTATATAGTTAGATGACTTATATAGTAACATGACCGATCACTTCATTTATGCAGCGTCACGCGAAGAATTAGAGCGCTTATGCCAAGGTGACCACCAGTTGGCGCGTCCCATCAGCTTCATTAATGCAGGCACAAGGAATATTCGAATTAAGGTTGCATCCAACAACACCGCTGTCGCTAAACCTAGTCCGATCGCCTTCATCATTTCGTTATCTGTAAAAATAAAGGCGCCCACTACTGCAATTAAAATAAACGCCGCACTCGTAATAATTCCACCCGTCTTCTTTAGCCCTTCGGCAGTGCTGCGCTCATTATCCCCACTAGCCTCATACTCTTCCGCAATACGAGACAGCAAAAACACTTCATAGTCCATAGATATGCCAAATACAACACAAAAAATGATGACCGGCAGCATCGCCACTACAATTCCCGTGGAGGTAACCTGAAAAAAGTCTGCCAAGTACCCATACTGGAACACAAGCACCACGATACCAAGGCTCGCACCCAGACTAAGCACGTTCATTAATACAGCTTTCAGTGGGAGCAGCACAGATCGAAAGGCTAAAAATAGAACCACATACGTTACGGTTAGTATAAAAAGCACGACATAGGGCAAAGCCGTTGTAATTCGTTCCACAATATCATACCGATAAGCGGGGCCCCCAGTCACGTAAAGCTCAGCCCCCTGTAACTGGATGTCTCTTACATCTCGAACAAGGGTAAATGCCTCGTCCCCATCTGTATGGACCCGTGGCACAATATGGAGCAGCACGTAACGATCCTTTGCCAAATGTTGGTACTCCACTTGACTTTGGACAACAGGTTGTCCAATTGCAGCCAACTTCGCTTCAGTAGATGGCAAATTCCGAACTAACGACACGTAGCTCTGCACATGCAATACACCAGGCAGTGATGCGATATCTCGCTCCAACTGCTCTGTTTGCTCAATCGAGCGTGCTTCCTTATAAGGCTGCTCCATTTTAACTAACACTTGCAAGGCGTTGAGCTCTCGCTTGTCATACACTTGCTGCATCAAGTCGGCGCCATAGCGTGATTCATAGGTAGGAGGCAACACTTCAGCATTGGGAATGCCGATCTTCATACTGCCCACTGGCCAAGCGCATATGATCAAGCCAATCATAAGCAGCACTACGATGGAGAGAGGGCGCGACATCACTCCATAAGCAACCTTGCCCCAGAACCCTTCCATTTGCTTCCCTTCGTCTTGGCTTTGCTTTGTCATTTCACGTTTCTGCCGACGCCAACGTAATGGAATGACTGGATATCGATTGATTCGCTCTCCAATCAAGCCAAATAGCGCCAATAGCAATGTATTGCCGACAACGACAGATGTTGTCACTACAATTACACCACCAAGCGCCAACGAACGGAATAAGGACAAATCAATAAAAGCCATCGCGACTAACCCAATAAGCACCGCAACACCTGAGAAAAAGATCGATTGGCCTGCTTTCTGAGCTGTCATAGCTACAGCACCTGCGACCGTATCCTGATGACAAAGCTCTTCCCTAAAACGACTCACCATAAATAAGGCGTAATCGATCCCAACTGCAAGGCCAAGCATGGACACCAAATTAGGCAAGAAATTACTAAGCGGGCTCGACACCAAAGAAATAAAATAAACAAGACCAAGCGTAGTTGTTACACTTAATAAACCAACTACAAGCGGCAGCACACCGGCGAGCCACGTCCCAAATACGAGCAGCAGCACAAGGAGGGCAATTGGTAACCCGATCAGCTCTGATTTTATAATATCGTTCTTGCTTGCCACCTGCATATCATAGTACACAGGTGTCGCACCGCTAACATAGGTTTCCATATCCACTAGCGATGGAATCAAATTACGTATAGAAGGATACCTCTCCAAAGCATCGTTGGTATCAAGATCAAGCTTTACACCGACGGCAATAATGTCATTACGTTCTGAAACACGTGTATATTGTGCAAACACAATGTCCGTGACATACGGTTGCTGCCGAAGTTCAAATAACGACTCCATTATACGTGCCTTGGCGGGCTCTGAGAGTAAGGATGAACCATCTTTACTCTTGTATACGATATCAAGCGCATTGGATGAGAGGTGCATCTGTTCACGAAGAAGTTGTAATCCTTGGTCTGATTCACTTCCCGTTGGAGTAAAGCCGTTGTCCTTTAATAAAGAGGGGACCTGAATCGCAAATATACCCATAGCTGTAAACAATACAAGCCATAGACTAATTACTAGCTTACGATGCCGGTGTATGAGCGTCCCCCATCTCCAGAACACGCCCTGCTTATCCGTTTCCCGCACTGAAAGCCCCTCCGTTAGTGGACACCTCGCTCTAAACCATAATATCCGTTCGGTATCCCGTAATTACAACATTTAGCTTAAGTGATAGATCGATGTCCCGCATGTCCGGGTACGGTTTCCCCTCTGGATCAAGTAACAACCGCACAATCGGACGCTGAGGAATCTTCGAGTTGATCTTCGATATGATGCCAACTTCGCCCGTGCTTAATTCCACCGTCATGCCAAGCGGATACACCGCAATCCGATCGCGGAACAAGGCAAGCATAGATTGATCATATAACGTGCCTGAGCCTGTATACAGAATTTCCAACGCCTCATGAGGCTGCATCGCTGACCGATAAACTCGGTGTGATGTCATCGCATCAAAGGAATCGGCAATCGCAATCCACTTTGCATATTCATGGATATGCTCTGATACGATTCCTCTTGGATATCCGCTTCCATTTAACCTCTCATGATGTTGATAGGCGCAATGGGCTACAATTAATGGAATGTTAGGTTCATTTTTAAGAATTCGAAATCCAAGCTCGGCATGACTTTTAATATGGGAAAATTCGTAGTCAGACAGTCTTCCAGGTTTATTCAAAATTTGAAGATCCAATTGTGTCTTCCCGATGTCATGGAGCAGAGCACCCATCGCTAACATCTTCAGTTCTTCCTTGGCGTATCCATGATGTATGCCAAACATCGTTGTGTACACACATACATTTAACGAATGCTTAAATACGTATAAATCCGCCGTCTGTATATCTCCGAGCATAACCATCGCATCTTCATGACTGGATATGTCATCAATAATATTGTCTAGCAATCGGGAAAAAGCTCCGTTCATGTCACTTGGACCGCTTTGCTTTCGCAGCACGGACCCTGTCATCAGGCGCTTGAACTCGCCTCGAATCGTACGATTCGCTTCTTTTCTCGTCTCTTCACTTAGTATGTTCGGTGCATTAATACCTTCCGTATGCATATCTTCCACATATACATACGACACCCCCATATCTCTGAGACGTTTAATGAAGCTATCGCTTAGCTCGACGTTCTCACTTAGCAGAACCATTCCTTCTTCATTATAAACTTTTTTGGCGAGACGCATGCCACTTTGGCATGCTGTTATCGGAACATAACGCAAACATTGTCAACCCCTGCTGTAGACTATCTTTGCTACACATATTGCATGGAGCACTTGTCCATATCATAACATTTCTTTGCGTCCATGACGATTATTAAACGGTCATATTTTGCAGTTATTTGTCGATTTAGGCTAGCGCATAACAAAAAACCAGAACATTCCCGCCAGTACAAGTCGATATACGGCAAAATGCCATAACTTAATATTTTGAATGTGTTTTAAAAAGGCTACCACCACGATGTAAGCAACAGCAAACGACACGATAAATCCAAGCGCAAAAAAACCAAGCACGCCCGGTGTAAACAGCTTATAGCTGCTCATTAATTCATATCCACAAACTACTACCATAATAGGGATCGCCATCAGGAAGGAAAAATCCGCCGCTGCACGGTAACTTACCCTACTCAGCATGCCTCCCGCCATCGTCGAACCGGAACGAGAAAACCCAGGCCATAATACGGAAATGATTTGATAAATGCCAATCATGAACGCCTGCCCATAACTAATATCATCCAACGTTTCCGCCGAAGGACGTCGTCGTGAACCGATCCTTTCGGCTGCTATCATAAATATAGCTCCTGCAACTAGCGCCCACAGCACCGTACTGGCGCTAAACAAGCTTTTGATAAAATCTTTGGCGAAATAAGCCGTCAGCAATGCAGGTGAGATACCTAATGCTACGTGCAGCAAATTAAGCTGTTTCTGCGGTACGCCGCCTTTGGAGACAGAGCGCTGTTTGAGTCCGAACATGGTTAATAGGCGATTCCAGTATACGATCATGATCGCCAATATAGCTCCAAGTTGAATAGCGATTTCAAACGATTTCAACAGCTCGCTCTGGTCATTAATTCCCATCAGCTTGGCCGTCAAAATCATATGTCCCGTGGAGGATACAGGAATAAATTCGGTTAGACCTTCTACAACCCCTAGTAAGATGGCAACTAAAACAGTTAACATACAAAAATACACTCCTTTCATTCGTAAGAAAGCTTTTCTTATATGTATGTCCTAGAAGCCAACTATAAGCATATCAGAAACGATAAAGAATGACTATCTTGGGCAAGTACGCCCCTTCACACACAAAAGTTTCCATTTTAACAACTGAGAAATATACAAATTACAATATAATTCATGATTATTCGTCAATATAGCTGTTTTTTTAGCTAATGTTATTGTATGGCTGGAATAATGTTGTTATGATAACTTTACATGAAGTCAAATACAGTTGGGGATCGGTGAATCGCACCATGCGCGTTCATGTTACTGAAGTACATGATGGAGATATTATCATCAAGGATATTTTTAATGAGAATGGAGTTAACATTATCTCCGCCGGCACCATTATTAGAGCGCGAGATATAGACATTCTTAAACGCCACAATATCGACATGCTAGATATTATGGAAAGAGTAAGCCCGCAATCCAATATCGATACCATGAAACTGACGGCTGCCGCGGCAGAATTGAAGGAAGCTACACCAGCCTCCGTTCATGATCGCTTTGTCCCGAGGTATGAGGAAGCGCTTAAAGACACTAATTTGTTGTTTCATCATGCGCAGACGAATGGTGTAATCATCCAGGAAGTTGTGGAGAATACGATTACTCCGTTGTTAGAAGAATTCAAGAAAGAACGTGATGTCGTCTCCTTATTGCTGCAATTGAATTCAGAGGATGACTATACGTGCCAGCAGTCCATTAAAGTCAGTATGTTATCATACTACTTGGCGACATGGCTCGGCTATAGCCCAAGCGAAGCACTTCGAATCGGCAAAGCAGGATACTTACACGACATTGGCAAATGTCGTATTGATCATGCTATTCTGAACAAGCCGTCTCCGCTTACACCTGACGAATTCGAACAGATGAAGAAACACACAATCGCTGGACATGAGATCATCAATGCTAGTTATAACGACGACTGGCTTTCATTTGCCGCCTTGCAGCATCATGAGCGAATGAATGGCAGCGGATACCCGTTAGCATTAACAGGCGATCAGATTCATAAAGTTGCCAAGATTGTAGCTGTGGCTGATGTATACAGCGCCATGATTTCCAAGCGTGCGTACCGCGAGAAGCAAGATTTATTCAGCGTATTAAAGGAACTGTATCAGATGAGCTTCGATCAGCTCGATCCTATCATTACACATACCTTTATCCGTTATATGCTTCCTAATTTTTTACATAAGCAAGTCATCCTGACAGATGGCCGTACTGGAATTATCGTGATGAATCATAACACTGAATTTTTCAGACCGCTTGTCCGTGTGGACCAGCAATTTATCGATCTCTCCCAGAATCGTAAGCTGGAGATCGAACGTGTGCTGCACGAGTAGCATTAGCAATAGGCTTGTCCTTAATGGACAGGCCTATTTTTTACATTTCTTTATATATATCCTAGTTTGTCAATTATGACTTTATGAGTGAAGATTTAGTTCAACCAAATGAGGCAATCCATACTCAACAGAACCAACACTTATGTGATTCAACAGTTTGACAGCAATACGATCAATAGTCCTAATACGATGTATTATTACATTATAAACACGTTGTTTAAAGATGAATATGAAGCAAAGCACATTTGGTAGAATTAATGGCCAATTTAACTGTCAGTGGCAAATCCTCATCACTATACATTTTGAACACTCCACCTTACAGAATAACTCTTTGGTGAAAATGTCCCTTGTTTAGAAAGTACTTTAAGGTAGATCGTTGCGCCAGGGGGTATTTGAAAAAAATTTAATGCATCAAGCCCATTTGGTCCAGTATCATGCGTATACAATAATCCCGTGTTGATGTGTTGAGAATAATGCATGTCAAAAGCTAAATCATAATTAGTAACCGAATCTGGATCGATAATATTTAATACTGCATTTGCATATTTTGTTGTTGTTGTATTATTTGTCCATTTAAACCAATCAGCATCGTCTGCACTTGTTAATGCAAATCCAATATGCTCACTATCACTTAATACCTTTGCATCTGCTTTCTTGTCATAAAACCCTTGTATCGCCTGTGCTGGCTGAGAATATGATAACAAACTGACGGCAGTAATCAGTGTAATTAAAATTTGCTTTATTTTCATTTTTTTCCTCCGAATGAGTTAGTTCTAAAACTACTATTAGCTAAATATTTTAAGTTTTAACAAATAAAAATGTTACAGAAGATACCGAGTACACCTTTAGTTCTGTTAAATGGGAGTATTATTAAGTAGCACGATATGGGGATGACCTTTTGGGGCGTAAAATCTGATTATGGCAAAATTACTACACTATTAATTGGTATGTGACATCAAAAATGAAACCGTTCTTTTGTCAGCCATTAAAGATTTTTATTTGATAGCATATGATCCACAATAATTTTCTATTGTTGATAAACAAACGCGGTATAAGGCTTATCTGAACCACCATCCGTATACGGATTATGTCCAAAGACTCTCCAAAGAACTTTTGTACCTGGTACAATACTTGCAACAGAGGTTTGAACATTTCCAGGCCCCGTATCGCCTTGTGTCCCCACTGGAATAATAGTACCATCAAATAATTGTACCAGAATAGTTATGTCCACATTTAATCCCGAAGAGGGCGATACGGGATACGCTCCATACACAATATTCTGAGTCTGTCCTGATGTATTAGTATAGGAGTACCAATCTCCATCGCCGATATCTGTGTCAAGATACATATTGAAGGTAGAACTAAGGCTCAATGGTATCGCCTCTGTGAACTTGTCCGCCAATCCTGCTTTGGCAAAAGCAGACTGGGAAAATGCGAATACTGATGTTGCAGCCACAAAGGTGAGCAATATTTTTTTCAATTTCATAAGCAAAACCTCCTAATATATGGATTTCAAAGGTTATTATACTATTAATCCATCCAATATGGAATACTTTAGGAAAATAAAATAATAAAAAGTAATATGAACAATAACTAAAAGAGCAGGATTGTATCCAAGTAATACTAGAGGAAGGATGAAACACACGCTCCATAAGAATAAACAAAAAGAACCCGTACAAAGTATATACGGATTCGTTCATAACTTATGTGTTTGATTGACTAGTGTATATCACACTATTCACCTTATTACAAAATCATATAAGCAGAATTTTCATTTGATACATAGAAAAAGAACAATATGTAACGAATGTATTTGACTAAGCGGTATTTTAACGGTATTAACCACTCTCACAAATACCGCTTAGCCCTTAAATACATTTGCATTTATATTAACCGATGGAGCCTTCCATCTCGAACTTGATTAATCGATTCATCTCAACCGCATACTCCATCGGCAGTTCTTTTGTAAACGGCTCGATAAAGCCCATAACGATCATTTGTGTAGCTTCATTCTCGGTCAGACCGCGGCTCATCAAGTAGAAGAGCTGGTCTTCGGACACTTTGGATACCGTAGCTTCATGTTCTAGTTGAATGTTATCATTCATAATTTCATTGTATGGAATCGTATCCGAAGTGGATTCATTGTCCAAAATCAACGTATCACACTTAACGTTAGACTTGGAACCTTCCGAATTACGACCAAACGATGCCAGACCACGATATGTCACCTTACCACCATGTTTCGAGATCGACTTCGAAATAATCGTCGAAGTTGTATCTGGTGCAAGGTGGATCATTTTTGCTCCAGCGTCTTGGTGCTGACCTTTGCCTGCTACTGCAATGGATAATACAGAGCCTTTAGCGCCACGGCCTTTTAATACAACTGCCGGGTACTTCATCGTCAACTTGGAGCCGATGTTGCCGTCAACCCACTCCATGTTTGCATTTTCTTCACATACAGCGCGCTTCGTCACTAGGTTGTAAATGTTAGGTGCCCAGTTCTGAATTGTCGTATAACGAACACGAGCATTTTTCTTAACGATAATTTCAACGACCGCACTATGCAAAGAGTTTGTGCTGTAAATTGGAGCCGTACAGCCTTCTACGTAGTGCACAAAGCTATCTTCGTCCGCAATAATAAGCGTGCGCTCGAATTGACCCATATTTTCCGAGTTGATACGGAAATACGCTTGTAAAGGAATTTCACATTTAACACCTTTCGGCACATAAATGAAGCTTCCTCCAGACCATACCGCGCTGTTTAATGCTGCAAATTTGTTATCAGCAATGGGAACAACGGTTCCAAAGTACTCTTTGAACAGTTCTGGATGCTCACGAAGCGCAGTGTCCGTATCCGTAAAGATAACACCCTGATCTTCAAGCTCCTTCTGCATGCTGTGGTATACAACCTCAGATTCGTACTGAGCAGATACCCCTGCCAAGAACTTTTGCTCTGCTTCAGGAATACCTAGCTTATCAAACGTTTCTTTAATTTCCTGAGGGACCTCTTCCCACGTCTTGCCCTGCTTCTCGGAAGGTCGAACATAATACTGAATATCGTTAAAGTCGAGACCATCGAGATCTCCACCCCACTTTGGTGTTTCCATCTTGTTAAACTGATCTAGCGACTTCAAACGGAAGTTCAACATCCATTCGGACTCGCCTTTAATTTTAGAAATTTCCTTGACGATTTCCGGTGTCAAACCTTTACCGGATTGGAACACCGCTTGGTGATTGTCGCGGAAGCCATATTTGTACTCTTCCATTTCAGGCATTTGCTTAGCCATAGCCGTGTACCTCCTTTTGTACGGGTTACGTACTTACTACTCACTCAAAGCCTATTTAGGCTCTTCAATTCCTTTTCGCAACGCATTCCAAGCCAACGTCGCACACTTGATACGTGCCGGAAACTTGCATACGCCCGACAACGCCTCAATATCTTCATATTCATCAAATGTTACATCTTCACCCTTAACCATTGCAGAGAATCGATCTGCAAACTCCAACGCCTGCTCCAGCTTCATACCCTTCACTGCGTCCGTCATCATCGAAGCACTGGACATGCTGATCGAGCAGCCCTCTCCAGTATAGCGAGCATCTTGTACAATGCCGTCTTCAACCTTTAGCTGCAACGAGATACGATCTCCACAGGTTGGATTATTCAGGTCTATCGTCACCGCATCGGCTTCAAATGTACCCCGATTCCGCGGCTTCTTATAGTGATCCATAATAACACGGCGGTACAAATCATCCAATTGCATCGCTAAAATACTCCTTTGTCTCCAGCAACGCCTTCACAAGCTGGTCAATGTCATGCTCTGTGTTGTATAAATAGAAGCTCGCTCTAGCTGTTGCGCTCACTTCCAGCCATCTCATCAACGGCTGGCAGCAATGATGCCCTGCTCGAATAGCGATACCTTTAGCATCCAGAACAGTAGCTACATCATGCGGATGGATATCATCCAGATTAAACGTCACCAACCCTACACGGTCCTGCTCAGGACCAAAGATCGTGATGCCATCTATCATCGATAACTTATCATATGCATATGCTGCCAACTTACGCTCATGTTCATGAATCGTGTCCATTCCGATTTCCAGCAGAAAATCAATTGCTGCGCCGAGGCCAACTGCACCTGCAATGATAGGCGTTCCACCTTCAAAGCGCCATGGAGCATCCTTCCATGTTGATTCATACAAATCAACAAAGTCGATCATCTCGCCGCCGTATTCGATGGGCTCCATCTGATTCAGCAGAGCTTTCTTGCCGTACAAAGCGCCAATTCCAGTAGGACCACACATCTTATGACCGGACAAAGTATAAAAGTCGCAGTTCAAATCCTGTACATCCACTTTCATATGCGGTGAGCTTTGTGCCCCGTCTACGACCATAACGGCACCGTGACGGTGTGCAATCTCGCCAATTTCCTTAATTGGATTGACTAAGCCAAGCACATTGGAGACGTACATCACGGATACGACCTTCGTACGATCCGTAATCGTTGCCTCTACATCTGCGAGTGAAATCGTTCCGTCGTCTTGCAGCGGAATATATTTAAGTGTCGCACCAGTTGCTTTAGCCGCTTGCTGCCAAGGGATCAAATTGCTGTGATGCTCCATTGGCGTAATTACGATCTCGTCTCCCTCTTTGCACACTGCGCGTGCATAAGAGCTAGCTACCAGATTTAACGCCGTAGTTGTGCCGCGTGTAAAAACGATTTCCTCTGGGCTCTTCGCATGGAGGAAGCGCGCAACTTTCTCACGCGCACCTTCGTAAGCGTCCGTCGCACGTGAACCAAGGGTATGCACGCCGCGATGTACGTTAGAATTGTCCCATTCGTAATATTTCTTAACCGCCTCAATCACACGGTGTGGCTTCTGTGATGTAGCTGCGCTATCCAGATATACTAGCGGGTATCCGTTGACGTTCTGATTTAAAATCGGAAACTGCTCACGAAGTTCGCGTCCAATCATTGTCCTAACTTCCTTTCAATGTAACGCTTGAGTAGCTGCTGTAGCTGCTCGTTAGGAATATCTGATACGACTGGCGCCAAGAAGCCGCGAATGATCAAGTTCTCAGCATCGGAACGGGAGATTCCGCGTGACATCATGTAGTAAACTTGTTCCTGATTAACTTGACCCGCAGAAGCTGCGTGTCCTGCTGTGACATCATCTTCATCGATCAAGAGAATCGGGTTCGCATCTCCACGTGCTTTAGGGCTAAGCATCAATACACGCTCTGTCTGTTGACCGTCCGCCTTAGTCGCACCTTTCTCGATCTTCGTAATGCCGTTAATGATCGACGTAGCCGCTTCACGCATCACTGCGCGAGTGATCATCTGGCTGTTTGTACTTTTGCCAAAGTGAACAGCTTTCGTAGTAATGTTCAGCTTCTGCTCGCCATTACCGATGCAAATCAGCTTCGCATCCGAATTTGCGCCATTCCCCTTCAAGATTGAAGTCGTTTCCGATACGGCATTGCCGTTGTGCATTTCACCAACAATCCACTCGATCTCCCCGTCATTTTCCACGATAGCACGACGGAAAGAAATATCGGCTGTCGCTTCAGACAGATGATGGATGGAAGCATACGTTACTTTCGCTCCAGCTTTAACAAATATTTCGACAACACCATTATGAATGGACGGTGTATTATGCTCATCTGAAATATAGTTATCTACGTAGTTCACACGGCTATTCGTATCAGCAACAATCAATACATGCGGTGCAAATGTCGTATTTGCATCCTGATGATAGAACAACGCTTGCAGTGGAATATCAACCTCAACGTTTTTTGGTACATACAAGAAAGCTCCGCCATTCCACACAGCCGCATGCAAAGCAGCAACACGGTGCTCATCTGCTTGAACAGCTTGCATCAAATAAGGCTTAACAAGCTCTTCATGCTCACGAGCAGCTGTCTCCAGATCTGTGAAAATAACCCCTTGCTGCTTTAACTCCTCTTGCAAAGTTGTATATATAACACCGGAATTGACCTGAACCAGCACACTGCTTGGGTCAGCATTATGCTCGCCCTGCAAAATCGTACGTGCCGCAGCAGGTACTTCTGAAAGATTGGCTACTACTTGCACATTAGCAGCTTTGCCGTATTCAGAAATGTTCCAGCGATCTATTTTTGTTTTCTCTAGCTTAGGATTGTCAAGTGTAGCTGCTTTGTCCAGTGCTTGCAAACGCTGCTCCGCTAACCAAGCAGGTTCTTGTTTGCTGCGGGAAAGAGCAGCGACCGCTTCGCGGTCTACAGGTACTACAGTTTCGGTACTCATCGGTCTATCGCTCCTCCTGTCTATCGATCGTTACGACTACTCGTCATGACCAACAGTTTCGTCTGTAATGCCAAGCTCTTCTTTTACCCAATCGTAACCCTCTGCTTCCAGACGCTGTGCAAGCTCTGGTCCGCCGGATTTAACGATACGACCCTGCATCATCACATGGACGAAATCTGGTTTAATGTAGTTCAACAGACGTTGGTAGTGCGTAATAATCAAGAAGCCACGATCTTCGCTGCGCATTGCATTTACGCCATTTGCTACAATTTTCAACGCATCAATGTCCAGACCGGAGTCGATCTCATCGAGAATAACAATTTTAGGCTCAATCATCATCATTTGCAAAATCTCATTACGCTTCTTCTCACCACCGGAGAAGCCTTCATTCAGGTAACGATGTGCAAACTCATCGTTCATGTCCAATTCTTTCATCTTGCTTTCCATTTGGCGAATAAACTTGATAAGGGAAATCTCGTTACCTTCACCACGACGTGCATTAATCGCACTACGCAAGAAATCAGAGTTCGTAACACCCGCAATTTCACTTGGATATTGCATAGCAAGGAACAGACCTGCACGTGCGCGCTCGTCTACTTCCATTTCAAGTACGTCTTCCCCGTCAAGGGAAACAGCACCATCTGTCACTTCATACTTAGGATGGCCCATCAATGCAGACGCAAGTGTACTTTTACCAGTACCGTTTGGTCCCATGATCGCGTGAACCTCGCCACCCTTCATTTCCAAGTTGATTCCTTTTAAAATTTCTTTTCCTTCAATGGTCGCCTTCAGACCATCAATGACGAATTGAGTTGCCATGTGTGCTGTACCTCCAAATGTTCATCGTTTTAATAGGTGCTTATAAATAACTTGAAGTGAATATGCAGTTCTAAAAAAACAGCCCTACGTGATTTCTATAAAATTTATCACATTATAGTTATTATAAAGTGATTCTCAATGATTCTCAATATGATTTTAATGGTTTCAACTTACCATTTCAACCACACTCCCCTATAATAGCCCGTATAACACCAGTATTATCACGTTTTCGGCATTTCCAATCTCTTTCCAAAATAAATATTATTTATTTCGAAAACGTTAAAATTTTAACTTCTCGAAACAAAAGCGCATCCTGGAGCGGATGCGCTTGCTAATGTCGTCTCTTTTTCGAGTATATGGATCGGCCTTATTTATTACTTCCAAAGCAAGTTGTACTAGTGTGCTGCGAGCAAAAGCTGTGAACAAAATTAACCCATGTAAGCATTCAGCATCCACACATGCTTTTCAAAGTCGGACTTCATGCCCAAGAACATATCACTTGTCGCCTCGTCCCCTGCTTCTTCCGCAGCAGCCATCGCTTCTTCAAACTCTTTATTTAATTGATTAAAATCAGCAATCAGCTGCTTAACCATCTTGTCAGCCGGAATAGTACTATCTCCTTCTTCCAACGTTGTATGCTCCAAATATTGTTTCATTGTTGCATAAGGCTTGCCGCCAATGGTCAACAGACGTTCTGCTACTTCATCCATCTTCAACGTAACATCGTTATAGAGTTCTTCAAACTTCTCATGCAGAGTAAAGAACAAATGTCCTTTAACAAACCAGTGATAATTGTGAAGCTTTACGTACAACACATTCAAATTTGCTACCTCTTGATTTAACAATTTCTGAACATTTTCTTTAGCCATGTGAATAGCCTCCTATAGATAAAATGGGTAGTGAAATTAAATTTAATAACTTCTTGTTGATAATTATTCTAATCTAATAATTAATTTTAATCAAGTGATTCCAGAGCCTCATTATGTAGTAATATTTTACACTTCCAAATTCACCTGATAGGTCGCCGCTGGCACCGTTACAGCTTATTTCGCCAGTTAGCTCCTATCCATACTTACCCTGCCCGCGTCCCATGAAACACAACTTGCAAATTTAGTATTTAAATAGGCAAAAAAATACTTTATACTATTCCGCAAGCATATAACATGTAAAACCTTCTATTGAAGGAATATTGTAACTCGGGAGGTGTCTTTCCGCCTATGATAAAAGCTACAACTTACCATCCCTTGTCCATTGAAGACGCAATCGAAGTGGCGCGGAGCCTTGAGGGATTTTTCACCCCTGATACTGAACTGCAATGCGAAGAGATCGGTGACGGCAATTTAAATCTAGTGTTTCGAATTCAAGCCATACATGCAACCGAAGACCTTAACAAAAGTATTATTATCAAGCAAGCTCTTCCTTATGCAAAGGTTGTAGGGGAATCTTGGCCGCTGACGATAGATCGTGCACGGATTGAAAGCGAAGCGCTACTCTTGCAAGGAAAGTTGGTCCCACATCTTGTGCCGCAAGTCTATTTATTTCATGCTGATATGGCGATGACTGTGATGGAAGACCTAAGTGATCATGTCATTATGCGTCAAGGTCTTATCGCTGGCACACAATATCCGTTGTTTGCAGAGCATATTTCGGAGTTTCTTGCACACACGCTGTTTTACACCTCCGATCTTGGTATGAATCAGCAGTTGAAGAAAAGGCAAGTTGAACAATTTATTAACCCAGAGTTATGTAAAATTACCGAAGATCTTATTTTTGATGATCCCTTTACAAATTCAAGTAATAATAATATAGATACAGCTATATTGGACGAGCATGCCGCATTATGCAGCGACCAAGCGCTTCAGTTCGAGGTCATGCTGTTACGACAAAAGTTTTTGTCACAAGCACAAGCGTTGCTACATGGCGATTTACATACGGGCAGCATCTTTATTACGCCGCAATCCACTAAAGTAATTGATCCTGAGTTTGCTTACTACGGTCCAATGGGCTTTGATATCGGCGCCGTTATCGGCAATCTGTTATTAAACGCAGCTGGGCAGCAATTCTGGATTCAAGATGAAATGAAGCGCGAGCATTATCGGGAATATTTGCTGACGACGATTCGTGACATTTGGAATTTATTTGATGTTAAGTTCCGCTCGCTTTGGAACCAACATGGCGTTGATCGCCTGTCCAAGGTAGCTGGGTATCAAGATCACTACTTACTTGAAGTATTACGAGACACAGCAGGATATTCCGGCTGTAAAATGATTCGCCGAATTGTTGGCTTGGCACATGTAGCTGACATTGACACAATTGCGGATCCAGCTACAAAAGAACGCGCTCAGCGTATCGCACTTTCTATCGGCAAGGCATTGGTTACAGCTAACCGCAGCATCACTTCCATCGATGAATTCATTGATGTTGCGTATCAAGCATTTAAAGGAGTACATGTATCATGAGCAGCCAACAGGATCTTACAGTCAACCAAACCAAGCAACGTTATGAACCACTTGTATCTGTCCGCTGGACAGAAGATGGAGTGTTAGAACTACTTGATCAACGGCTTCTGCCAACTCAAATTGTGATGGAACAGCTAACCGAAGTAAGTCAGGTGTGGCATGCTATCCATGATATGGTCGTTCGTGGTGCACCTGCGATTGGCATCGCAGCAGCGTATGGCGTTGTACTCGGCGCGCTTCATGACAAGGCAGCAAGCCCACTTGAGTGGTTGACAAGCGTGAAAACACATGCAGACTACTTGGCCACATCGCGGCCTACAGCCGTAAATTTGTTTTGGGCATTGGACCGCATGCGTAACCATGCCTCACAATTAAGGGCGTCCGGCATTACAGATGTGGATGAGCTAAATAAAAAATTGCTCCAAGAAGCGATATCGATCCATCAGGAGGATGAGGAAGTATGCCGTCGAATCGGCGAGCATGCTCTTACTTTATTTCATGACGGCATGGGCGTGCTTACGCACTGTAATGCGGGTGGACTTGCAACTGCCAAGTATGGTACCGCACTAGCACCGATGTACTTGGCTCAGGAGCGTGGCATCCAATTAAAAGTGTTTGCAGACGAGACTAGGCCGGTACTACAAGGTGCACGCCTGACGGCATTTGAACTCCAGCAGGCCGGCATCGATGTCACTTTGATCTGTGACAATATGGCCGCCATGATTATGCAGAAAGGCTGGGTTCAGGCCGTAATCGTCGGTACGGATCGTGTTGCAGCTAACGGCGATGTAGCAAATAAAATCGGCACTTACGGCCTCGCTGTTCTGGCCAAGGCTCACGGAATTCCTTTCTACGTTGCTTGTCCGACCTCTACAATCGATCTCGGTACCGCTTCTGGTGAGCTAATTCCGATTGAGGAGCGGCATGAACGCGAAATTACTGAAGCATTTGGCTCACGCACTGCGCCTGAGAACATTAAGGTGTACAATCCGGCATTTGATGTAACACCAAATGAGTATGTGACCGCGATTATTACGGAGCACGGTATCGTAAAACCTGATTATATAACCTCGCTTCACGACATTATGAAGCGATCCTCTTTACCACATGCCGATTGATGTAAACTTTGCAGGCTGCCCGATCGGGCAGCCTGTTGCTACATCATGCGAAGCAGTGCTTCTTTCCCGCGCATTCCAGCATGTATACCCAACTGCTCAGCTTCTAATGTGACGGATTCAAGTGGTGCTTCTAGCAATTGTTCAAGTGTGCGCACACCAACTGCCCTACCCGCTATAATTTGACGATCCTTCAAACGCTCATTTAACAACGTTACGTCCAAAGCACCGCACATAATATAACCACGACTAGTTGAAATGGAGAGCAGCGTCGTTTTGGGCAACTGAACTTCCACTCCAGTGACCGTATAATTTCCGATCTGAATAGGAACGATATGAACCAAGTGTCATCCCCCCTCACATAAGATTGCCGTATCATTTTATGCCGCCTCGTATGTAGAGTGCACGCCGTTTTTAAGCATTTATTTCTATTTTTAATAAATAGTCCTTTAGAACTACTATTATTGCGCGATGAGTCATAATATAATGATACTTAAATAGGTATAATGACTAGGTGGGGGATTAAATGACTATGCTTAACAATAACAACATGAATCGGTCTGCATACAAATTCAGTCTCGATATCCTAATTGAAAGCAATTCCAACGCTGCAGCGTTAGAAAAGATTCTTCGGTTGTTGCAACATGATCCTGATGTATTGGATCTGCGTGTACAATCCGGCTCCCAGCTAGGCTCCATGCTGCAACTCTTGGAAGCTATGCAGAAGCAAGCACATACTGCAACAACCCCCTTTGGTTCCGTATTAGCGTCGCGTCAATCCGCCCAAGCTAACGTCAACGGCAACAAGCAGCAGCCCACTGCTCAGCCAAGTACTGTAGCAGCTAACGCAGCATCACAACAAGGACAGGCTGCCACGAATAAATCCAATACATCTGCACCATCGTCAACCGGTCCAACTTTGGTCATCGAGAAGCAGATCGAACAATATATTCAGCATCAGACGTTAACCCGTTTATCGATTAACAAAGGCAAAGGAATCAAAATGAGCTTACCTTGTCGTATTTTAAATTACGATTCTTCTTCTCAGTTGCTCAATGTATACCACGTTGATGAGAAGCAGGTTTATGCATTTCATTTGTACGAAATTGAAGAAATGACAACATAACCTGCCTCGCGATTACCCTACTTGTATGCTGGATATGAACAAAGCCGCAGCTCAGCGCATTGCTGAACTACGGCTTTATTTGTTTGTTTGGTACGTATAGG
The DNA here is from genome assembly GCF_000425125.1 of Paenibacillus taiwanensis DSM 18679. Taxonomy (GTDB): domain Bacteria; phylum Bacillota; class Bacilli; order Paenibacillales; family Paenibacillaceae; genus Paenibacillus_B; species Paenibacillus_B taiwanensis. The sequence goes on along the minus strand of NZ_KE384307.1, from coordinate 668,104 downwards.
AGTCATTTTATCGTTTCAGGTACTATTATGCAATTTGTTTGCGCAGCATAACTTCAAAAGATTCAACTGGCAACGGCGGACTAAAGAAATAACCTTGAATTTCGTCACAAGCATGGTCTTGTAAAAATTGCAGTTGATCTGAATTTTCCACGCCCTCAGCAATGACCTGCATATTCATCGTATGTCCTAATGCAATAATTGCGGATACGATTGCCGCATCATTCGGGTCCTGCTGCAAGTCTCGTACGAATGAGCGATCTATTTTCAGTCGCTGAATAGGGAAATTTTTTAAATAGTGGAGCGAGCTATAACCCGTTCCAAAGTCATCAATGCTAATGCCTACTCCCATTTCCTTTAATTCGTTAAGCACATGAGTAGCTCGGGACACATCAAGCGTCATACTTTCCGTAATTTCCAGATCAAGATATCGCGGCAACAAGCCGGTAAAGGCTAACACTTTCTCTACTGTTTTGGTCAAGTTGTGCTGCTCGAACTGACGCACAGACAAGTTCACAGACACTGGGATATGCGGCAATCCTTCAGTCTGCCATCGTTTATTCTGATAACAAGCCTCAGCCAATACCCATTCACCGAGTGCAACAATAAACCCATTTTCCTCAGCCAACGGAATAAATTCTCCTGGGGATATTACGCCACGTTCAGGGTGCATCCAGCGAACAAGTGCCTCTACCCCTACAATCCGCTTCGATCGCATATCTACTTGTGGCTGATAGTAAAGCTGAAACTGACCTTCAGACAACGCTTTTCTCATTTCGTGTTCTAACGTCAGCCGCTCAAGCGGGCGATTGTTCATCTCGGGCGCATAGAACAAATAACCATTTTTCCCCTTCTCTTTCACTCTGGACAAGGCTGTATCTGCTTGCTTTACCATCATGACCGCACTATCCAGCGTTGCTCCATTTGCACCGCTTAGGAACACGCCGACACTCATTGTCACATGCACAGGAACTTCATTCAGGACAAACGGCTCCTCCATCGCACTCATTAGCGCCTCTACACGCTCAGCTGCTTCTGCTGGGGACGCGACATGCGTCATAAAGCAAGCAAATTCATCGCCTTCCATTCGAGCAAGCATATCGTTCTCAGTCATTACTCGTAACAGCCGTTCCGCAATCAGCATAAGCAGCATGTCGCCAAAATCAGAACCAAAAGTATCATTTATACGCTTGAAACGATCCAAATCCATATATACAACAGCCAGTGACGTAGGTACGGTTGTATTCATGCGGGCTGACTCTTCCAGACGCTGCATAAACATACGTCGGTTCGGCAAACCTGTCATATCGTCGTAATAAGACATATAATGAATCTTTTCTGCCATATGGCGATTCGAATTCGTGTCCTGCAAATAAACGATTACATAATCATTCTGAGTGCTGAATCCAACGGGACAAGGTACGAGTCTCGCCAGCCAATCTTGACGAACACCCTCCTTATGATAAGCAGTCAGCTCCAATTGCATATCTATGCGCTCAGAAGATACGTTGTTAATCGCATCCATCAAAGGCGAGAGATACCGATCCTCCAGCAGCTCGGCCCAAGTTAAACCGTTATAATTAAAGGATAATCCAATATGGTCCCGAAACGCTTTGTTTATCGTCACAATAACACCATCAGCACGTGTCAAAACAGCCGACATCGGCAATTGTTCATATAAAAGGTTCCACGATAAATAATCATAAGAAGCCGTGTGCGCAGACGAATATCTTCTTTCGGATGAAATATGATCCTGCTCCGCATTAGCTTCTGCTGTCGTATTCCAAGTTCTGCCGCGTATGAACTGAATCAGGCAAAATACTACTGACAGGGTCAATACTCCAACCATTAAAACTGATAACATTCCCGTCAACTGCCATATTACGAGGCAAAGTATGGCTACGATACCTGTGAGTGCTATCGACCACGCATTTGATTTATGTATAGCCGCATTCCGTTGCGGCTTCTGAGTACGCTGTCCATCCTTGGCTATCAAACTCATCTTCCTTCCGGCATCGTAATCGTTCTTCTAATCCATTAGGAAGAACGTCGCGCAGCTAATGCGAGCATCACCCAGCCGGCAATAAATGCTACTCCACCAATCGGTGTGATCGCACCTAAAACCCCTACACCTGATAAACAAAGAATGTACAAACTCCCCGAGAACACAATCATTCCAATCCAGATAAGTCTTGCAGCCCATAATAACTTCGTCGGACTATTCAAACGATCAGCCAATATGGCAATCAATAGCAGGGCAAGCGCATGAAACATGTGATACTGAACAGCGGTCTCCCATGTTGCCATTCTTTCGGGGGTCAATAAGGATTTCAGCATATGTGCACCAAAAGCCCCCAATGCTACGGATAATCCAGCATTTATACTGCCCAACACAACATAGCGTCGTAACATGATGTTAGCTCCTCCAGCATCTATTTCGACTACATTTTGTATCCTGTTTTTACGATTCTATCTTACTATGAACTGACTTCGCTTTACCATATGTTATTCCTGATTTCCGTCCTTAATTCATAATAACTCAACATTCAATTTACAAATGCTGCTATATTACGTCAATACAGTAAATAACCGCATAATTTTAGGTTGCGTTTCCCACTGTTTCCTATTAAATGATGTGATACATTCTTTCGGGACGTCCCACCGATCCATATTGCACATCAGCCCGCAACGCCCCTTCTGACACCAAATATTCCAAATACCTCCTAGCCGTAGATCGACTAATGCCAATGTTTTGCCCCAATCGCTCGGCAGACAAGCCTTCGTCTAAAATTCGCACATATGTTAATACCTTATCCAAAGTAAGCTTGTCGATTCCTTTTGGATAATAAGACTCTTTCATCGTCAGCTCTATTCTGCCGCGCATCAAAGCATCAATCTGCTGTTGGCTCACATTGCTATTGCATTGACTCAGCATCTGCATATCGTGCTGAAATTGCTTATACTTCTGAAGCGTTTCAAGCATTCGTTCATAAATGACCGGTTTCATAATAAAGTCAAATACACCATTTTGAATGGATGCACGTACAGATTTCATATCTTTAGCTGCTGTAATCATAATGACGTCAATACTACGTTCGCTTTGCTTCAAGTAGCGAAGAAAGTCAAGTCCCGACATGTCGGGAAAATAAATGTCAAGCAGCACAAGATCAGGCCTCAAAAAGTGAAGCTGCTCCTTCGCCTGCTTCTCATCCGTAGCAATACCGACCACAGTGTAACCAGCTACTTTTTCCACCAATCGCCGATTAATTTCAGCAATTCGAACATCGTCTTCAATAATCAACACTCGAATCAAGCAGATCCCCCCGCATCATTAGCCAGTATCGTTCATTTTCGGAATAATAACAGTAAACACTGTGCCTTGTGCATCTTCTCTCGCATGATACATAAGTATCCCCCGTAACTCTTCCACCGCCTGCTTTACCAATATTAGGCCAAACCCTCGATGTTCTCCTGCCTTTGTCGTAAAACCTAATCGATATATGTGTTCTCCTACGTCGTTCGGAATCCCTACCCCGTTATCTTCGATTTCAATCATAACTTCCTGGCCCCAATCGGTAATCATCACATGTACGAGCTTATCCTCACACTCGTTCTGAAGCACCGCTTCAAGTGCGTTATCTAACAAGTTGCCTATAATGGTCACCAGTTTAAAACGATCAATCTGCGCCGGAACATCCTTAAAACAGCTTGCAGGGTCCATAACCAGATTTACACCCATTTCATGTGCGCGATTAAATTTGCCAATTAATAATCCTCCAATTATCGGATCTGGCAGTTCTCTCATCATAAATTGTGTAAAGCTTTCATGAATATCTGACTCCTTCGAAATGACATCCAGCGCCTCTTGATAAGATTCCAGCTGAATAAGGCCCGCAATGAGATGCAGCTTGTTTGAATATTCATGTGTCTGCGCTCTTAAACCGTCTGCATAATTACGCAGTTGAGATAATTGCTCTGTAAGAGCATACAGATCTGATTTGCTTCTGAAGCTGGATACGGCTCCTATTACTTGATTATGTTCATCTACAATTGGCACACGATTGGCAACTAGCACCTTGTCGGCAATCTTCATATCCACGTTGTACTGCGCATGTCCCGATTGGATAACTTGCATTAAGCAAGTCTGTGGAAACAACTCGTATATATGTGCACCGATCAATTGCCGTTCACGCAGCCCCATAAGCTCAAAAGCGGCCTGATTAATTGTCGTAATTTGCCCTGTCTCATTTACCGCAATAATGCCTTCTTTAATAGATTCGATTAACGTTTCTTTCTCGCGGTAAAGTCGTCCAATCGCAGCAGGCTCCAAGCCATGAATAGACCTCTTCACATTTCTCGTTATGTAAATAGAGCCTAAACCGCCAAGAAAAATAGCAAGCAGCGCTAAAATAACCATGTAAGTTTGATAGGCTACGGCTTCTTGCGATATTTCCTCCATAAGGAAACCGACGGATACTACACCAACAAGCTTATGATCCATATCGTATATCGGAACTTTGCCGCGTAATGATCGCCCCATGCTCCCCCAAGCATCCGATATTATGGATTTCCCTTGAAACACGGCTTCATTATCACCACCAACCATAGGTTTCCCAATCCGGTCCGCAAGAGGGTGCGCGACGCGTATCCCTTGCCGATCCCCAACGACGATAAATTGTGCCCCTGTCTCCATTCGTATACGTTCGACTATTGGAAGTACGATTGCGGTAGGATTGTCGGAATCAAAAGCTTGGCGAATGTCATGCAGACTCGCTATCGTCTTCGCCAAATGAATAGCTTCTGTTCCGATCTTATTTTTAAGTGAGGTAGTCCATAAATGATGAAAGGTTCCCGTGAGAGCAACGATGACGATAATAAGCAAGGAGCAAATAAGCAGCATCAACTTTGTTTGTAAGCGCATTCTAATCTTCCTTCCGTAAACCAAGCAAGCTACAAATTTCGGCGTGCTCTACTATTACTATATCATTTGTGACTTTTTTGTGAATCAGTTAATTGTGTGAACTTTATTTATTTGCGATTTGCTCTCATTCCGATTACACAAAAAAAAGAAGTTCCCCCTGTATACAGGTTAAACTTCTTGTGAATTCTACTCCAATACCTCCACATACCCTTCTGTTCCATTTAGCCGGAGACGGACCCCATCCTTGATAACTACCGTTGCATTGTCAATACCCGCCACAGCCGGAATCCCATACTCACGCGCGATAACTGAGCCGTGCGACATCAGTCCACCAACCTCGATCACGAGCCCGACGGCAGCAGCAAACAGCGGTGTCCAGCCAGGATCGGTGAATGGAGCGACCAATATTTCTCCGGGATTCAGCTGTGCTTTCTCCGGCTTCAAGACGATTCTGGCTATCCCTTCGACGACACCGGCAGATACGGCCGTTCCTGCTAGAGCCCCTTCTGGCGCACGTCCGCCTTTCACCTTGCCTGTTAACACTTCCCCTTCGCTCGTTATGACACGTGGTACAAACCGCTCGTGGTCTATTTCGTTTAGGCGCTTTCTCTCTGCAACCGTAGTGCGGACATCCAGATCGTTACTTCCATCAATCAAAGCTATTACTTGTTCGATGCTCAAGAAAAAAATATCCGTTTCATGGATAAGTACACCCTGCTTAACCAGTTTGTGCGCTTCTTCCATCCATATTTTTTTATAAATTGCAAAATGCTTGACGACCACAAACTTGTGATGCTCCCGCATCCCCATCAAATAACGGTAACGATTGATTTGTTTTTGCAGCTTCCTCCGTTTGATTCCCCCCACCTGATCCAAAATCTGCTGCTCTGCCTGTTTCGCTTCCTCCAAGCCTTGCTGGAATTTGCGGCGATGATCTCCCGCAGAAGAAGTTCGCAGAAGACTGAGCAGCGAAGGCAGAATAAGCGTTGGATCCTCGCTCCATCTGGACTTCGTTATATCGATTTCTCCAGAGCAGCGCATGCCATGCTTCTCGATAAACGCATGCAGTAACTCCAAAAACAAGCTTCCACCTTGGCAGCTTTGTAGCTTCGTTTGATAATCCTCATAGTTTGCCTGCTGCAAGAAATTTATAACCTCGGGGTAATCTCGTACACTATCGGCAAGATCGCCAAGATCAAGCCCCATATCGGAGGTCACGTTGCCAGGTAGTGACTTGTTTAAGTGACTCATATAAGCTTGCGCTTGCTCCTCGCCGAACGATTTTGTCAGCTGCCTTTTTAGTGCACCCGCCGTTAACACACCGGCCACAAATCCCGTTGCCACTCTGGTCACGATATCCGGTATCATTCTCCCCAACTGCTGCCGAATTCGCACCAGACGCTCGGCTCCCGTTGTTTCCGCCAACGCCCTTTCATTCTGACGAACGACTTCTTCGATGAAAGAAGTGCCCCAAGCTGCTGTCTTCTTTGGATCTGTAGTCAAACATCGGCGCACTTGCGTTATTCTTTTGATCGCAAGCGGCAAGATCACACGCGCTACTCTGAATACATCCTTACCAGACAACCTTCTGGAACGAAACCCTTCATGTAATACAGCCTCTGCACTCGCTGCGGCCAACTTGGCATCCATACTTCCCAATACATTCAGCACGACTTTGCGCACTGGTTTTATTTTTAGCGGAGCCGTAAAATCGATGAACATCCGCCCGCCTGATGGATAGAAAAAGAAGTCGCTCTCCTTGTCCGGTTCCTCCTTCAAAAATGCAGTTAATGCACTAATAACGGATATTGCAAGCGGTCTCATACAATCAGTCATCATCTGAATATGACCGAAGGAGAGCAAGACGCGCCACTTTTGATCCGGTAGCTTTGGAATCGGATACAGTGTTGTAATCGGGCGACTTTGCAAAATATACAGCTTATCTCCTTCCATCCCCCATTCAATGTCTTGCTCTGAACCATAATGGGCTTCAATTGATTGTCCAAGGTTCGCAAGCTCTATTATTTTTCGGTCATCCATTGCCTGGCACTCTTGCCTATCTATTGGAAGCTCGGTTGTCACCGTGCCTCCTTCAGGCAGCGCATAAATAGCCGTTTTTTTGTTCGAAACCTGTTTTTTGATCAGTTTGCCGGACCTGACCTGATAAAGATCGGCGCTGACGACACCAGATACAAGCGCTTCTCCCAACCCAAAGCTAGCGTCGATTGATACGGTACCGCGACGACCCGACAGAGGATCGGCCGTAAACATAATACCGGACACCTCTGGAAAAACCATCTGCTGTACGACAACAGATAATAATACTTGACGATGGTCAAATCGATTTTTGATCCGATACAAAATGGCCCTATCCGTAAACAGAGAAGCCCAGCATCGCTTCACAGCGTGTAGTAGCTGTTCGCATCCCCGCACGTTCAAATACGTATCCTGCTGACCCGCGAAAGAGGCGTTTGGCAAATCTTCGGCAGTCGCGCTGGAGCGAACCGCATACGCCTTATCACTCCCTAACATTTTCCATAAACTCACAATCGCATCTTCAATCAGAACTGGCATGGGCATAGAGAAAATGTGATCCCTAATCCTCTCCCCCCAGAGCCTGATTGATTCCGTGTCTTCTTGTTTCAGCATACTCAGTTCCTTGAGCATCTGATCCATCTTCTCGCTTCCTTGCAGCAGCAATTGGTACGCAAGCGTCGTCACACAAAAACCGTTGGGTACCGGAAATCCCGCTCGGCACATCTCACCCAGGTTTGCCCCCTTCCCCCCTACGTAAGGCAAACTAAACTTATCAATTTCGGCGAAGGACATCACGAACTTCTCCATTGGACATGCTCCTTTTCTGATGATGGATCCAGTCAGACAATAAAGAAACCATTATATATTTTCAAGTTTCCGTATAGGAGGGTATCCTCCTTTTTAAAAATTCGTTCTGCACCACTACGATCAGTTGGTTGAAATCCCCTTGCAAAAAATGTCCATAAACGTATCCAGCACATGAAGCCTGGAATAATGAAGCTCCTGTTCGGCATCTCTTGTAGCCAGTGCATGCATACAAGTGGATAAAATATGTGCCAACAGCGGTACTGGAATATGTGCAATCACACCCTCATCCTGCAACTTTTGAAGCAGCTGTATCCCCTTCTCTTTGCGTTCCTGCCTGAATTCCTTAAAACGCGCCGCCAGATCAGGGAGATACTTCTCCATGTCCATCAGGAATAAGGGTCCGAATTGTATCGTTTCCTCTCTGACAGTGATCAGCACCTCTTTAACGACACGCAGCGGATCTTCCTGGCCCACATGATCAAATTTCTTGGTCGATTCCTCTAACCGTTCCATTGACGCCAGAACGACTGCTTCTGCCATTTCCTCCTTACTGGAAAAATACTGATAGATTGTTTTCTTGCTCATCCCGAGCTGCTCCGCGATCTCTTGAATCGTCACACTGCGGTAACCTCTCGTATTAAATGATTCTTTGGCAACCTTTAATATTCGTGAGTAATTCCCATTATCCAAACACATGGTACGTGCACACCCCATTCTAAAATCGAGAAACCAAGGAAACTATAATATTAATTATAAGTTTCCATTATCATATTGTTTTTATTTGGCATTGTCAACAACATCGTAGTTCCAACCTGCTACGATGCTCTTGCTACAACTTAGGGGCGGTCGTTTAGCAAATGCACATTTTCATATCAGGTCACTACCCGCCAATTATGATTCAATGTTGAGTGTATAGTTCCTCGCTGTATAATATAATTGGCTATCAGTTCCGCAATATCTGTAGGCACATCCAACACGGTAGGTTTATTAGCAAACATGACGTAATTCCCTCCGCCAGCAGCACGATAATGGTTCATAGCGACGTCATACGTATTATGCATATCGATTGGTTGTCCACTACTACTTACAAGCAGCTTCGTAATCCGTTCTCCAACGGCACGCGAAATGTCGATTTCATACTCAATGCCTTCCCACATGTCATAATTATAGTGCTGCGGCTTCGGATACAAGTACGCTTTATGAATACAATACTGTCCACTGCCTTGTTCCGCACGCTCAAAGTAAGATGCAGTCTGCTCAAGCGCATCGCGTATGTCTTGTCCTGTCACCCGAATCACCTTTAACGTATTCGCATAAATATAGTTTGCCAATACTTGACGCATCGTAATATAACCGACAAAGCCTGGGGCCGTATCGTCAAACAGCGCTGTGTTGGATATCGTTGTCTGACCATACTCCATCTGCACCCGATTAATAAATTCAATGAGCGGATGATCGGCTAATCTGACTTGGCTCGCATCTGTAACCGTCATGTCACCTTCCACTTGACCGATTGGTTTGTCTAACCATATCTGCACTTCGGCCTCAATTGCCGCAACTTGATCGATGATTTGCCTGTCTGGGGCTGTACCCGCACAATCCATCCATGTTGAACGAATCGCCCCGACTTTCCAGTTCTCCTCCACACAATCCATCTGCACTTCGATGCAGCCAACACCTTGTCCATGCGACCCCGGCTGTGCGATTACTACTCCGTCAATGCGTTCATTTACAATGACTCGATGCTGATGTCCAGTCAGCAATATATCAATGCCCTGCACTTCGGCAGCCAGCCTGTAACCTTCATTTTCACCCGTATCCGCTTCAGTCAGCTCTCCGCTGCTCGCATCACGCTCCAATCCCCCGTGATACGACACAACAACCAAATCAACATGCTCTTCCTCACGCAACACTTTAACCCACCGTTTAGCAGCCTGAACAACACACTCAAAATGAATACCGGCAATATGCTGCGGCAGTTCCCAATTCGGAATATAGGAAGTGGTTAGCCCCAGTACACCAATCTTAATCCCAACCGGCAATTCCTTCGTTATATAGGGGACACCAAATATCGGCTCCCTATTGGATTCCTCAAGTAAATTGGCACTTAACCACGGGAACTTAGATTCCTTTACTGCTTGTCTCAAATAAGAAAGACCATAGTTAAACTCGTGATTACCTACTACAACTGCGTCAGGCTGCAACAAATTCATACATGCGGTTAATGGATTGGGTAGGTCTGGGTTGATGCGCGCGTGATAGTACGTTAAAGGTGTACCTTGCAGCAAATCCCCATTGTCAACGTATATCGAGTCTTTATATTGTCGTCTTAGTTCCTTAATTACAGTAGAAATGTTGGATAACCCTGCTTCGATCGGCATTTGATCCGCATAACGGTAAGGTAAAACCGTTCCATGAATATCGCTAGTATGTAAAATGGCAATCGTATTTGACTCATGCTGCTGGTCCTTAGACATGTAATAACTCCTTACTAAATAAAATAACTTCTTCTTATTCCGAAGAAGCTTCAAAGTATGATGACAGCACAGCTCCAAGCTCCAACGAAGACAGCTGAAAGCCCTTATGGCCGCAGCGATAAGGACTTTCAGAGGCTTCTCTCTATTAATTAGTTAATCGTAATCGCATCTGTTTGATATACTTTACTGCTGTCCTTGCGTAAACGAATGCTCGCTGCTCCCGTTTTACCACTTTGCGTCCGTACTTTAATGATTTGAGATACGTTTCCACTGCTATCAGCCGTAAAAGTTCTTGCCGTATAGCCATAACCACTCGGCCAAGACCCATCCGCATTTTGCACCTGACCAACTTGAACACCACCAACCAAATATACACCTGTCTGAAGTGTGATTGAACTATTTGGAGCAAGACCTGTTACCGTAATTGTCACATCAAACGGCACACCTGCTTGCACTGTTGCAGGATGTGTCATCGAAGGTGTTCCTACTGGCACTTCGCCTCCATTATTGCCTGTCGCGCCATATGAACCCGTTTTGAAGGTTGTAGCATCCCACCACTTGTAGCCTGCTGCTGGGGCAGACCAAGGTTCAGCTTGAGGCTCCGTGCTGTTAGCAGGTGTCTCAAAGGCATGCAAGCTTGTTGCAGTATCCAACTGGAAGCCTGGAACTTGCGTAAAGCTAGTGTAAGTCTCCTTATTTGCTAACCAGTCAATGACATTCATCAACAATACAGCATCGTCTTGCTCTTTATATCCATCATACGTTTTTTTAGTTTGTCCGTTTTCTTCTCTTTTGTACTTAGGTGAAGCATCTTCTACTGGCGAGGAATCTCCAATGACAGCCGCTTTGCCTTGTCCGACTTTGGAAATGGTAACATATGCACCTTCTGCCACCCCACCGCCATTGTACACACCTTGATCAACTGCATTTGGCCATTTTTGACTATTTGAAAGGCTTGGTAAATATACGAGTCCTTTCGCAATGTTCGGGTTCGTGATGGCAATCGTAGATCCTGCATGCATCGCCACACTTGACACTTGGTTTGTAATGCCAAACGATTGACTGGAAGGTACGATTTGAGTTGCATTCACATCGCCAAGTGCATTGTAACGAAGGCGAACACCAAAGTTGTCGGAGAGCCAATCGGAGCTGGCGACACCTTGCATCGCAGCAGAGTTTGCTTCTTCTGCGCTCATCCCTTGAGCGGGGTTGTTCCATGCGCCACGACGATAGCCGTTAAACACTTCAGAAGCATCCCATCTGTTTTTGTTACGATCTGCATTGTAATGATCGGATACAAAGAAAATGCTGCCTCCACCTTGCACATATTGCAGCAGCGCGGCTTGTTCAGACGTTTTAAATGGAACGTTCGCTTCAGGAATGACAAATACATCATAATCCTTGATGTCGTTGTATGTAATCGCGGTTGACTTGCGCAGTTCTTTTACATCATAACCTTTATTCGCAATGCCGTTTGCAAAATCAGAAAACCCACCATCAATAACCCAATCCGCAGCCCCAGCCGTTTGCGCATGTGCATTGTCAAACAACACTTTTTTGCCATTTGGCGTGCCTTTTGCATTAATGTAAGGTGCTGGATCTGACGGTCCCTCTGCATGTACTTGTGGTGTTGTACCAAAGGAGAATACAGGTAATGTAATTGCGACTGCCAATACTAACTTAAACCACTGACGTTTCCATTTCATCTGTACATTCATGATTCATGCCTCCTCATCAATTATCAATCATTCCATATGCAGAACATTTCATTCATGATAGAAGATAACCTGGGCCAGCTCCTGCATGCAGCAGCCTCACATGTGTTCTCTGACTATTTTATTATGAAAAACATTTGTTAATAGAACCGCATCATTATGAAAAGATTATGTGAAGCCCTCATTTAAATGGTGTAAATAAAAAAAAGACTGCTCTATCTGCGAAAAATCACAGTAGATGCAGCCTTTCATATAACAATCAAGAGAATAAATCATGTGTCCAAAAAGTTAGTTCGCTTAGCCGATAAATTGTTGTACCCATTCACCATTGTAGTAGGCAACACCAATTGTCGTGAAGCTTGCGTTCATAATGTTTTTACGATGTCCGTCGCTGTTCATCCAAGCGTTCATGACCTCAGCAGGGGTGCGTTGCCCTTTAGCGATATTTTCGCCCGCTGTGCTATATTGAATACCGTTAGCTTTCATCATGTCGAATGGCGAACCATATGTCGGCGATTGATGATCAAAGTAATTGTTATCATACATATCCTTTGCTTTTTTCATCGCAACTTCAGACAACTTGGTGTCTAGCTTCAATGGGGCTAGTCCTGCAGTAGCACGTTCTTTATTCACAAGCTCCGCTACCTGCTTGGCAAAATCAGATACATTTGCAGGCTGCTCCTGCTTGTTCTGATCTTTGTTACCGTTAGATGGTTGCTGCTGGCCTTTATTTTCAGTTCCCCCTTGCTTAGGTTGTTCAACCTTCACTTGGCCGGAATTGTTTTTGTTCTCTTGCTGCTGCTCACCTTGCTTGAACTGTGGGAACCATTTGGACAGTAGTGCAGACCAATCTTGTCCGTTCATGTTCCATTTTACTGTGTTCTGTGTAACCTGCGGCGAATTGCTATTCACCTTCATATGGCTGACGTTGCAATCTGTAGGGGTAGCTGGTGCTGCCATTACGGATCCTGCGGATAATACTGGAGCAAGTGCAAGTGCACCCACGATTACGACTTTCTGCATCTGCTTCTTCAAAGATGTCATCTCCCTTTGTAGCCTGCGAGGTTAGCTGACGGGTTCGGGTTAAGAGATTCCCCTATCGCATGTGCGATTTCACCCCAATGTTGGATCCCCCGTGCTCATCTATGAGCTTCGGCTTTCGTTTTTTAATTCTTACAAATCGTAACATGTTCATCCCCCAATTTCATTTAAAACTTAATGTAAACAGATGAATATTATTACAAATTCGTCATAATTAAAAAAACGTACCCGCACAGTGCCGAGTACGATCCTGATTATTTCTGAGATGAAGACCATGCTTCAAGACGGCAAAGCACATCCTCTCTAGCATCTATATAAGCTAGGCTATTGTTGTATTCAATCTTAAATACATAGGCATTCATAACAGCAAGCAGCAGCTTGTAGCTTTCTCTTCGTGTTTGTGCAGCGATTGACATATCCAATGGTTTACCGTATCCCTCCATAAAGTCAGCATTATTGTCCCATAATACAAATTCATATTCAGGATCGGCATACATGGATCGATCCGCGTCAATAATCGCGGCAATTTCCCACACATTATTTCGTTCAGCCACCAGAACATTGGGCCCCCATAGGTCATTATGAACAAGCACAGGAGTTGTGATCTCATCAAAAATACGCTCATTAGATTGAAAAAGGTCCAATAGCACATCCATCTCCTGCTGTTCAAATACCCCATGAACAACTGACTTTGCTGCTAATTCATCTACAAACTGTAAGATGACTTGTGACCAGCTCTCACTGCCTCTAACCCCTTGTCTTGAAGTTGGCCAACCGAATTTTTCCCCTGTGAGTTCATGAATTCGTGACGTGTACTGACCCAAGCTGCGACGTAACGCTACTTTTACATGCTCAGGAACAGTTGGGTCATTCATAGGTACACTCGGAATATATTCCATGACCATGTACACTCGTGGTATCACTTTACAAGACTCATCGCAGATTATTACTTTAGGAACGGGAACCCCCTTCGTCGCCAGTAGGTTATAAATATGTGTCTCTGCGCCCATCATCGTCTTCTCAAAGTCTAGGAGCAGCTCATGGTGAATTGGGGCTACACGCAGCACGACTGCAGCTTCTGGCCGTATCGTTTGAATTAAATAAGTCGTATTAAACAATCCTCCACTTAGCAATGAACAAGATGACACCTTCGTGTGGAGGTCGAAAGTTTCCGTCATTATTTTTGTAATCTGCTCTGATGTGAGCTCTTCATATATCCGCGAAGTTGGATTCATCTGTGTGCTCCTTTGAACTATATAATAATGCTGTACCTAATCTTAATCCTAGCACTTATTAATTGGTGTGACTCCTCTATACATCACACTTTCTCTTGCCGCCCTTCATAACTCCCCCATTTGTGAATATATTGGGTAACAAGAACTTTTCAGCAGGAAGTTATCCTGCTACTTAGGAAGGGGGAGCATCATGACTGAGCCGTTATTTATCGTGTCCCGTGAAGACTGGTCGCTCCATCGGAAAGGATACCAAGATCAAGCGCGCCATCAACAGAAGGTGCGTGAAGCGATAAAACAAAATTTACCCGATTTAGTCACAGAGGAAAATATTATATTGTCGGATGGCAAGCAGATCATTAAAGTACCTATCCGCAGTCTGGATGAGTTTCGTTTTATGTACAATTTTAATAAGAAAAAACATGTAGGCCAAGGAGACGGAGATAGCAAAGTAGGCGACGTGCTTGGCACTGATAAAGAACAAAGCCCAGGCAAAGGTCAGCAAGCAGGTGATCAGCCTGGAGCAGATGTAGTGGAAGCAGAGATTAGTATTGCGGAGCTTGAGGGTATGCTATTTGATGAGCTGGAACTACCCAATTTGCATCCAAAGGACAAAGAGCAAATTGAAGTAAAAGAGATTCGTTTTAACGATATTCGTAAAAAAGGGATTATGTCCAACATCGACAAGAAACGTACGATTCTTGAAAATATGCGGCGTAATGCCTTATCCGGTCAGCCTGGCATACACGGCATTAATCCAGATGACCTCCGGTTCAAAACGTGGGAAGAAATTGTTAAGCCCCAATCAAATGCCGTGATCATCGCGATGATGGATACGTCAGGAAGTATGGGCTCCTTCGAAAAATACTGTGCGCGCAGCTTCTTCTTTTGGATGACCCGCTTTCTGCGTAAACAGTATGAAAAGGTAGACATCGTCTTTATAGCGCATCATACAGAAGCAAAAGAGGTTACCGAGGAGGAATTTTTTACTCGCGGCGAAAGTGGCGGTACAATCTGTTCGTCCGCATACATCAAAGCACTTGATATTATCGATCGCCGTTACCCCCCTGCCAGCTACAACATTTATCCTTTTCATTTCTCAGATGGAGATAACTTGACAAGTGACAACGAACGCTGTGTCAAGCTGATCGGGGAACTGTTAAAGCGAACGAATATGTTCGGCTATGGCGAGGTAAACCAATACAACCGCAGCAGTACACTCATGTCTGCCTATCGGAACATCAACATGCCCAGTTTTATGTACTATGTGATTAAAGAAAAAACAGAGGTATACAAAGCTTTGAAGCACTTTTTCAAAAAACAGCCTGCGGCCGTCCGATAAATCGTCCTTTCTGACAAGACAAACTGGATATGAACGGGGCATCTGCGCTCTGATGACCGTTGGATCGCTCCATTCATATCATGTTTTGGCACGATAATTTTAGTCTGTTACGGTAGAAACCGCTTCCGATCTGAAGCGCCTCATTCTATTCACCTCGCAATTCATGCTACAGCCAGTATGGAAATGAAACACACGTTCACCTCCACGGTGCCTTGCTGCTCGCTGACTCTTGGGATACTATGGTTAGAGAGTACTATTCTACCTATGGATAATTCTATTACTTCATTTTACAAAACAAGATCAAAGGAGAGATGTCAATGCAGAGCAAGCGAGGTATGCTTTCAGAAGATTTATATCGATTAACATGGTTAAGCGATCCAGTTATTAGCTCTTCAAATGGACGTATAGCCTACGTGTCGAAGTCTGTAAATGAAGAGAAAAGCGGTTATCGCTCGCATATACGCCTCATGGAGCAGGATGGTAGCGGCGACATACCTTTTACTGCTGGGGAAAAGGATCATTCTCCGGCGTGGTCTCCTGACGGCACACAGTTGGCATTTTTGCGCCAATACGAGGACAAGCCGCAAATTTGGATTATTGCCGCATTAGGTGGTGAGGCGCAACGTTTGACGGATTTTGCCCAAGGTGTGAGCTCCTTTGCTTGGTCTCCTGATGGACAACGTATACTTATTCGTTCTTCCGTAGAACATACAGAGGAAACAGCCCTTTCTAAGGCTGTCCGTGCAGACAACTCGTCAGCAAGCGGAAAGGAAGAGCAGTCAGCTGACGATGACGGTAAAGCTGGCTTGCAGGCAGCTATATTTAACCGACTGAATTACAAATCCGATGCTGGCGGATTATGGAACAATAAGCGATCGCATCTGTTTATGTACAACATAGAGATAGGCTCAAACGGCACCAATCCGCTCCAGCTTACTTCTGGTCATTTCGACGTTGGGGAATATGTTTGGTCTCCTGATGGAAAGGAGATCGCATTTACCGCTAATATAAGGGATGAGCACGATGTAGATCCCGATCTCGTCCTAACTAACGATCTATACGTTATCGATGCGACAGGGCACAATCGGCGCAAGCTTACCACATGTGAATGGGGGATCTATGATCTGGCCTATTCGCCAGATGGAAGCTCTATCGCGTTCTTTGCTAGCGATCGCTCTTACTATAACGCTACGATTGCGCGTCTATACTTGATGCCTGCCGCAGGCGGCTCTATAAGTTGCCTCAGTCGGGATTTGGATCGTCCGCTGGGTCACGGCGCGATCAGCGACATGAGGTCCAGCATCGCAACTACAGGCCCTATTTTTAGCGCGGATGGTTCTATCATTTATTCGCTATTTACATCCGAAGGTAATGTACATATTGCCCGCTTCGCTGCTGATGCATCCGGCTATGAAGTCATTACAAGCGGGGATCGCGAAATTTACCAATTTGCCGATGCGCGCAACGGTAAGCTGATTGTTGCCTCAGCCGATCTCACTCATCCGGGTGATTTATTTGTTTGGGATGTTGAGGCACGAATGGAAACGCGATTAACAAACTGCAATGAAGCGCTGTTTACCGAAGTCGAGCTTAGTTTGCCTGAGTCTTTCTGGTTTAAAGCTAGTGACGGATGGGACGTCCAAGGGTGGGTTTTGAAGCCAATTGGATACTCGGCAGGTACTAAAGTACCAACCGTGCTAGAAATTCACGGTGGTCCACATGCTATGTACGCCAACACTTTTATGCACGAATTCCAACTACTCGCCGCAAATGGATATGCTGTAGTGTACACAAATCCGCGTGGCGGGCACGGTTATGGGCAAACTTTTGTAAACGCATGCCGCGGCGACTATGGCGGCAAGGATTATTCTGACTTAATGGAAGCGTTGGATTACGCGATATCCACGTATGACTTTATTGACGCGTCAAGATTAGGAGTGACCGGTGGCAGTTACGGCGGGTTTATGACCAACTGGGTCGTTGGTCATACGAATCGTTTTCAAGCTGCGGTCACGCAGCGTTCTATATCGAACTGGATCTCGTTCTATGGTGTAAGTGACATCGGTTACTTTTTCACAGAAGACCAGATTGGTGGCAATCCGTGGAACGATTTGGAGAAGTTATGGAAGCACTCTCCGCTTGCTTATGTGGAACAAGTTCAGACTCCGCTGTTGATTTTACATGGTGAGAATGATTTGCGCTGTCCGATCGAGCAAGCTGAACAGTTGTTTATTGCACTCAAACGACTCGGCAAACAAACTCAGTTTATTCGCTTCCCTGCTTCCAATCACGAGTTATCACGTGGTGGCAACCCTGGCTTAAGGGTACAGCGCCTTGACCACATTGTGCGTTGGTTCAATGAGCACATTGAAAAGTAAGTGAATTGCTCCAACGTGGATGAAAGGTGCGATTCGCCTGTGATTGATATGGCGTTTTATTTTGTGTCGCTTGTTTGTTATGTTTGTTTTGGTCGTTAAACAGTGTTAAGGTTTAGTTGTACAGCTTGATGCACAGCTTAGATGTACTGCTTAGATGTACAGCCAAGGTATACAGTTTAGGGCCTGCTACCTGGATATCCGCTGCTCAGTACGACAACTCAAATCTACAACCGTTCCTAGGATATAGATTGACGTCCGTTTCTTCAATTATATAGGTGGTTTCCAAAGTCCGCTTATCACGACTAATACCCGGCATGAACATCGAGTTGATAAACTGGCATAATGCACCTTACTCAAAATTAATTATTGGTTGTGGAGCACACACCGTTCCCTGTTGTGGATTAATTTCCATTCTAATAGGAGAACGGTGTTTTTCATTTTAGATAAGGAGAAGTGAAATCTATGTCCTATGAAATGAATTATAAAAACTGGTTCGCTCAAGCGCTCGAAAAAAGCAGTGGAAATCGAATGCATAGGCTAAAGCAAGGACATGGATACGCAGAACAGTTATTTCTTGAAAAAGTGTGGTATCCTGCCTTTAAAAACCTAGACTATTTATACCCTGAATATGAGGTTGAAGATTATCGGGATGGAAGCAGGTTCCTCGACTTTGCGTACATACGTTTTCCACTGCGATTAGCGATTGAAATTGATGGTTATGGTACTCATCACGCTAAATTAACACGGTGGCAGTTTTCCGATTCACTAATTAGGCAAAACCATCTGATCATTGATGGATGGCGCATTTTAAGGTTTTCCTATGATGATATCCACGATAAACCTCGCATGTGCGAGCAACTGCTGCAACAATTTATGGGGACTTGGTATCGGGGATATGATGCTGGTCATGCTAGTTCGCACGAAGTTCTGGAACATGAAATTTTGCATTACGCGGCTCATTTGGATCGAGATTTGCTGCCACAGGACGTATGCCATTTTCTAAATGTCGGAAAAGAAAAAGCCCGCTCCCTCCTAAAAAGGATGGTAGTAAAGCAAATGCTCCTGCCTCATAAAGGTGGAAAATTGCGAATTCGCTCCTATGCAGTGAATCGAACTTATATGGAGAAGCGACGTGACTTATTCCTTTAACTGCCTCGCATTGTAGTGATATGTAGCTCTTTAAGACTCTATGTACCGCTGTCTAGCGCTTAGTAACTCCTTGCAGCTCATTTTATCGCTTGGTAGCAAGCTCTCACACACTCATGCATACTCTTGCTACTTAAGTATACTCTTGCACACTCTTGTGCGCTCTTACACACTCTTGAACGCTCCTGTGTGCTTTTGCTCTTCTCTTGTGTGCTCTTGTGTGCTCTTGTGTGCTCTTGTGTGCTCTTGTGTGCTCTTGTGTGCTCTTGTGTGCTCTTGTGTGCTCTTGTGTGCTCTTGTGTTCTTTTGCTCTCGTTTACTCTTACGCGCGAATGAGCACTCATACCTGCACTAGCCAACTCTAATGGGCCTTGGCTGCTCACTTCCTGCTTTCTGCTCTCTCCTCTTGCTTAAGGCGGCTTTTCCTTCTTATTCTGCTCTTTTCGCCGCTTTAAGCTGTACTTAAGACTGGTTATACGTCTTATTTGGCACCTACTGGCTTTGGAGCTCTATGTCGAATTGTTGAGCTAAACACCACATTGTAGCGATTTGGAGCTCTTGAGAAATCTTGCGCCGCCTTGTAGCGACTAGCAACTCCTTGCAGCTCTTTAAACCGCTTTGTAGCACGCTCTTGAACGCCTTGCGTGCTCTTGCGTGCTCTTGTGTGCTCTTGTGTGCTCTTGTGTGCTCTTGCGTGCTCTTACTCTCGTCTACTCTTACCCCCGATTGAGCACTCTTGCCTGTTTCTAGCCAGCTCTAGCGAGTCTTGGCAGCTCACTTCCTGCTTCCTACTCTCTCTCTCTTCTCGCTTAAGGCGGCTTTTCCTTCTTATTCTGCTCTTTTCGCCGCTTTAAGCGATACTTAAGACTGGTTTTACATCTTATTTGGCACCTACTGGCTTTGGAGCTCTATGTCGAATTGTTGATCTAAACACCACATTGTAGCGATTTGGAGCTCTTGAGAAATCTTGCGCCGCCTTGTAGCGCTTAGCAACTAACTCCTTGCAGCTCTTTCAACTGCTTTGTGGCACGCTCTTACACGCTCTTACACACTCTTACACACTCTTACACGCTCTTACACGCTCTTGCGTGCTCTTACTCTCGTCTACTCTTACCCCCGATTGAGCACTCTTGCCTGCTCTAGCCAGCTCTAGCGAGTCTTGGAAGCTCACTTCCTGCTTCCTACTCTCTCTCTTCTCGCTTAAGGCGGCTTTTCCTTCTTATTCTGCTCTTTTCGCCGCTTTAAGCGATACTTAAGACTGATTTTACGTCTTATTTGGCACCAGTCGACTTTGTGACTTAATGACTCATCTTAATTTCCCACGTATGTGATCAATCGCTGTCTAACATTGGAACGTTTAGCGCATTTGGACCGTGGTGTGACTTTAGAGCGTAATGCCTATTTTCCGATTGCACCAGCTTATCTTTACTCATCTACTATCCTGCATTTTGAAAATGCCGCACCCACAACTATAGTTAGCATATCTTTATCGGTTAGCATCACATTATCAGTTAGCGCATCATTCTGGGTTAGCACTACACCATAAGTTAGCGCATCACTCTGGGTTAGCACTACACCATAAGTTAGCACATCTTTATCGGTCTCCACATTATCAGTTAATACATCTTTATCGGTCTGTACCACATAATCAGTTAGCACGACTTTATCGGTCACCAGTTCATTTTCAGCTGACACTTCAACATTAGTCGACGAGTCATTATGAATTAACGTCTCTACATTAGTCGGCATCTTAATTATTTGCTTACATTTCAATGTCAGGTAGCTCCTCATTTTTAGTTAGCTGATCATTATCACCCAGCACTGCAATATCAGTTAGCGCTTCACTTACAGAAACTTCCGTTCGTATCCAAGCGGCTCGCGCACCATTGCCCAATCCACAACGACCAATTATGACCAATCCGGTTATTCCGCCATCTCGATGGCTAAAACACTAAAAGATAAGCCCCTCCTGCACATATACCCCCAACTTCCGCCATACATATGGTATGAAACGTAATTTAAAGCTCGGAGGGATCGCGACATGAACCAAGACGATACTCGCCAGCTAGAGCGGGCGATTGCTGAAATAACAGAAATCGCCACCGGCTTTGGACTGGACTTCTATCCGATGCGGTACGAGATATGCCCGGCTGATATTATTTACACATTCGGCGCTTACGGGATGCCTACCCGCTTTCATCACTGGAGCTTCGGTAAAACTTTCAACAAAATGAAGATGCAATATGACTTCGGTCTAAGCAAAATTTACGAGCTCGTTATTAATTCCAATCCCTGTTATGCGTTCCTTCTGGACGGCAACTCCCTCATCCAGAACCAACTTATCGTCGCCCACGTGCTCGCCCACTGCGACTTTTTCAAAAACAATGCACGCTTCTCCACCTCCAATCGTAATATGGTGGAAAGTATGTCCGCTACCGCTGAACGCGTTTCAAATTACGAGCTAGAATTCGGCACACAAGCTGTAGAGAGCTTTATTGACGCCGTCTTGGCTATTCAAGAACACGTTGATCCACAAATTATTCGCCCACAGAAACTCGACAAACAGCGCTACATGGAGCTTAAAATGAAAGAGCAAAAAGACAAGGAGCCACCGAAGCAGCCCGGGCGATATGACGATCTTTGGTCCCTCGAAGACAAAGCGAATGGAATAAAACCAAACGGGCGTACAGACATTTTAGAACAAACCTTCCCGCCTGAGCCTGAGAAGGACATCGTCTGGTTTATTCAAGAGTTCTCACCGGTGTTGGAATATTGGCAGCGTGATATTATGTCCATGTTGCGCGATGAAATGCTTTATTTCTGGCCGCAGATGGAAACAAAGATCATGAATGAAGGTTGGGCGTCCTACTGGCATCAACGTATTTTACGTGAGCTGGATCTGACAACGGAGCAATCATTTGAATATGCCAAGCTGAACTCATCTGTCGTGCAGCCCTCCAAACACAGCTTGAACCCTTATTATTTGGGTCTTAAAATTTTCGAGGATATCGAACGACGCTGGGATCATCCTACAGCCATCGAACAAGAAAAGCTCGGTCGACAACCTGGCCAAGGACGTGCCAAAATATTCGAAGTGCGCGAGGTCGATTCCGATCAATCTTTTGTGCGCAACTATTTAACCAAAAAACTGACAGACGATCTGGATTTATATGTATTTGAAAAAAAAGGACCTGAGTGGAAAATTACCGATAAATCATGGGAAAACATTCGTGATCAATTAGTTTATTCACGTGTAAATGGCGGGTTTCCTTACTTAGTCGTACAAGACGGAGACTACCAGCGAACAGGCGAATTATATATCAAGCATCAATACGAAACTGTAGAGCTTGATCTCAAATACTTAGAACGAACGCTACCTTACGTTTATACGTTATGGGGTAAGTCCGTCCATATCGAGACTAAAGTGGAGGAAAAAACGGTGTTATTTACTTACGACGGCAAAAAAGTATCCCGCAAATTTGTACCCTAAAATAAGCTCGCTCGTTTCCCCTGCCCCCATCTGACTTACGGATGCGGGGTTTTCTTTTGCGTATATAGTCGAAAAAGAGGGCAATCACATTCCATGTACCCGACTGTACAAACCCAATTTCAGCGATACCTTTAGTTTCATAGTAACTCCCGCTGTATAACGTTAACCAAGCCTGCAACAGTAATTTTAAAAAATGTGTCCGCTGCCGCTATAATTCCACGAATGTACATTTCAACGCTTATCAAATGGTCATATGTATATAAATAAAGCTTTACGCCCGAGAAAAGGATAAGAACTTCTTTTCATCTGGCATCTGGTATCCAGCATCAAACTCAAACTTAGGTTGAATGGGGTGAAAACAGTACTTTTCAGCATCACGTTCCGTTTCTTGGTTTGTCGGGGAAACACTAAAAAATGGAACATCTTAGTGAACAAACAATGATCGGTTCATGCTAAATCCACCTCACATTTATTAAAACCAAAAACATGTTCATCTAATTGAGTAATTTAGAAAATCATTTAAATTTGATGATCGACAGCTTTAAAAGCTCTTTCCGATTAACGATGTCGGGACAGGAGGTAAATTGTTGGAACCGTATCAAATTGAACCTTGGGATCACTTGACTACCGTCTCGCCAGGCACCGTGTTAGAGCAGTATGTGCCCCCTGAACTAGAAGCACTAGGCAGACAGGTAATGGAACAATACGAGATGAAAGTATCCAGTATGGTGCTGATCACTTCTAAACCAGATAAGGGTGGCGCAATCTGGAAAATTGAAACAGATAAAGGGCCTCGCAGCATCAAAGTGCTCCACCGCCATCCGCAACGGAGCTTGTTTAGTATAGGTGCTCAAGATTATCTGGTTCAGATAGGAGCTAGAGTACCTGCACTCATTCCGACGATAGATGGACGGCTGTATGTTGAGGCAGGGGGCAAAAGTTGGATTGTAACCGACTGGATTGAAACGCTCATACCCGCATCCAAAATTGATCTGGAAGGTGCAGCTCAGCTTTGCCAAGGACTCGGTGAATTCCATACTTGGACAAAAGGATATAAACCGCCTGCTGGTGCCTCTAAATCCTCAAGATTACATGGATGGATCAAATATTATCAGAAAATAATAGCCAAAATCGGCTGGTTTCGGCATATTGCGGAGGCTTACAACGAAACAGCTGGAAGTGGACCACTGCTGCAAGTCATTGATGACTTCGAACGACAAGCTGTAGAAGCGTTAGAGCGACTGAACAACTCCGAATATGCGAATATGGTCGCTATGGGCGAACCACACTGGGGACTTGCCCATCAGGATTACGGCTGGTCAAATGGCCAAATGGGCCCTGGCGGCATTTGGGTGATTGACCTCGACGGGGTTTCTTATGATCTTCCATTCCGTGACCTTCGTAAAATTATTACGAGTACAATGGATGATATGGGCGTTTGGGATATGACTTGGATTCGCGGAATGATCGAGGCCTATCATCGCGGCAATCCATTTGATCAGCAAATGTTCGAAATTTTGTGGATCGATATGGCCTTTCCGAACGAATTTTATAAACACGTCAAGGAAATGGTATTTGATCCGGTCCAATTCCTCAATACGGAATTGACGCCCATTTTACAACGAGTATTAGCAACAGAATCCACTAAGTGGCAAGTGCTGCAAGAGCTGTACGCGGACAAGGAAAAGTATCCGTTAGGGACGTACGAGCCGCAATATGTACCGGAGCAATGGAGCCTTGCACTTCCTGGAGTTGGCGATAGCTTCGTCGCCACAGATCAATCGCCTTTCTTTGGAATTACTGACGTTAGCAGCCCTCCCGAATTGCAGCCATCTGCTGTCTTTGATGCACAGCCTGCCGACACTCCGCCATATGAACAACATCCAAATCCACTGCAATTGTCTGTCGATGAAACCATTAACGAACCTTCGGTGGTCACAGCGCTTACCGCCGCAGGCAATGAGGCAATGGAAGCGTCCTCTGTCGCACTTCTAGGCGCACCAGCTGCCAGAGGTAACGCTGCCCAAGCGCCGATCAGGACTATTCTTACTGCCCCTACTAAAATACTCGTTCGTTCCAAAAAAAGGCGGCGTAAAGCTTCACAACATGCAAATTCGTCTTTTCGGCGCTCCGGATCAAAGAAAAAGAAATCTTCTCGAAAAAAATCGGCACTGAACCTTATCATCAAGCGGCGCAAAGCAGCTAAAGTACCCCTGTCAAAAAAACGTGGCGAGCGTATACAAAAACAAAGGAAGTCTGCCCCCTCTAAAATTCTTACCGCTCCCTATAGGACTCCACTTCAAAAAACGAAACGCAGCACACGAAAGACCGCTTAATGAAAGGAGGAAACAGCCCGCATGAACGTGCTGATCATATGCACCGAGAAGCTCCCTGTCCCGAACATTAGGGGCGGTGCCATTCAAACTTATATTGGCGGTGTCGCTCACAAAATAAGCGTGCATCACCGCTTAACGATTCTTGGCAGATCAGATCCAGAGCTGCTGCCAGATGAGATTGTCAATGGCATCCGCTACGTACGTATACCGTCAGATGGAATATTTGATAAGTATGCTGAAGGTGTCGTTCAGTTTTTGAATCAACGTACCGAGCATTACGACCTCATTCACATTTTTAATCGGCCTCGATTGGTACTTCCGGTTCGTAACACCTCTCCCCATTCCCGCATCGTACTCAGTATGCACAATGATATGTTTAATCCTGCCAAAATTCACCCCGATGAAGCCCATGCAGTGATCTCGACACTGGAGCGAATTATAACGATCAGTAATTTTATCGGCAATGAAATTTTGCGCTATTATCCGCAAGCACAACCTAAGCTAAGAACGATCTATTCAGGAGTAGACTTGAATCGTTTTGCCCCTTGGATGGAATCACAAACATCCCTCCACGAGCGTCAAGCATTACGCGCTCAACATCAGCTCGAAAACAAGAAAGTGATTCTGTTCGTAGGCAGATTGTCGCGAAATAAAGGACCACATGTACTTGTACGTGCCATGTCACAGTTAAAGCACTCCGACGCTGTACTCGTCGTTGTCGGTGGAGCCTGGTACAGCGATCATCGTGTCAGCGACTACATCGCCTACATTCGCTCTTTAGCGGAGCGGGCATCCTTGCCTGTCGTAACAACGGGATATGTAGAAGCACACGAAGTGCACCGCTGGTTCTGCGCTGCAGATGTGTTCGTATGTACCTCCATCTGGGATGAACCTCTGGCACGCGTGCACTATGAAGCAATGGCAGCAGGTCTCCCTTTTCTCACAACTGCTCGCGGAGGCAATCCGGAAGTGATCATCAATGATAATGGCTTGTTAATTACAAACCCTGATAGCCCACTGGAATACGCAGAGAAGTTAAATCACCTGCTATCCAACATGGACCAAGCACGGCAGATGGGCCTTCGAGGCAGAAGGCTTACCGAGCAACGGTTCCATTGGGATCGAGTAGCTCAAGAAATATTATCTGTATGGGGATAGCTGACTAGCACCGCAAATAATGAGCCTACCGACTAGCGACAGGACCAATCAGCATGGAAGCCCTTGCACCTCCGGCGGAGTTACAGGGGCTTTCTCTCCACAAATTTAAAAGTGTATTTTTAATTTACATATCCATACAATTGTTTTACATACTCTATTTCAAATTGAAGCCCCGTCTTTAAATCTACAGCAGGAGAATATCCAAGCATACGTGTTGCTTTGGTAATATCCGCCCAAGTGCTGGTCGGCTCTCCGTAAATGTCACCCACCACTTTAATCGATGCCTTATATTGAAAAAGCTGTTCGAGTAACGTAATACATTCATTAATAGAAGCGCGTTCTTTTCCCCCGATATTAATCGTTTCCCCGACAATTTCAGCCGCAAAGCCTGCCGCAGCAACCGCTCTCACACAATCGGATATATAGGTGAAGTCTCTGCTCTGTGTACCGTCTCCATACAACGTAATCGCTTCTCGATCAAGCATTTGCTTAATGAATCGATGGAAGGCCATATCCGGACGCTGCCTTGGCCCATAAACCGTAAAGAAACGCAAGATAACGACAGGCAGCCCGTCATTCTCATAATAAACGCGGCACAGATGTTCAGACGTTAGCTTCGTAATGCCATAAGGCGACAAAGGCAAAGTTGCTGCGCTTTCGTCCACCTTGCCGTTCTTTTCTCCGTAAATGGATGAGGTTGAAGCGAACAGCAATCGCTTCACGCCGTATTGTTTGCAGCCTTCCAACAGCCGCTGCGTAGCCGTAATATTATGAGTCGTATAGTGGACAAAATCAGGTCCAAAACTGCTTCTAACACCTGGCATCCCAGCCAAGTGATACACAATATCTGCCTCTTTCAATAATATATCCCAAGGTACATGAAGCAAATTACCTTCATAGAAAGTAAAACGCGGATTACCAAGTAAACGGTGCAGATTGCGTTTGCGTATCCACGTTGGCGTTGACAAGTCAATAAACGCATCTATCCCCACCACGTCGTGCTGATGATTTTGGAGCAGTTCCTCGCATAAATAAGAGCCGATGAAACCGGCTGCTCCCGTCACGATGATCTTCGCCATGCTTCTCACCCGTTCCCGATGCCATAATAATGATAGCCCCAGGCTCTCATTTGAGTGCCATCTAACAAGTTTCTGCCGTCAAATACAGCCGCATGCCTCATCTCCTGCACGAAGTGCTGCCAAGCTTCTGCGGCATATTCAGGCCACTCTGTACAAATGATAACCGCATCTGCTCCTGCAATTGCGTCCTTCACCGACTTGACTTGCTGCACATCAGCTTGACGTGAACTGTCCGGTAATCGGGCTACTGGATCATGTACCCGAATGAGCGCCCCTTCTTTTAATAACTGTGAAATAAGCTTCAGCGACTTCGCTTCCCTCAAATCATCTGTACCTGGCTTAAAGGCCAAGCCGAGCACCGCAATGACCTTTTTGTCGATGCTGCCAAGATGTTCCTTTATTTGCTCCAAAAAATACTGATGCTGCGTCTCATTGACGTGAACAACTTGCTGCAACAGCCCCAGATTGCTGCCATGATGAGTAGCGATGTGCAAGAGCGAATTTACATCTTTAGGAAAACAAGAACCACCATAACCAATACCTGCCTGTAAAAACGATTTTCCGATCCTTGCGTCGTATCCGATACCTGCTGCAACATCCGTTATCGATACATGGATTTGATCACAGAGCCGAGCTAATTCGTTCATATATGAAATTTTAGTTGCGAGAAAAGCATTTGCTGCATATTTGATCAACTCTGCTGTTGCTGGTGTGGTCACAAGATAGGGGCTATCAATATCCCGATACAGCATTCTAACTTGCTGAGCAGCTGCACTGGAATTAGTGCCAATTACAATTCGATCAGGATGAAATGCATCATATACAGCATTTCCCTCCCTCAGAAATTCAGGATTGGACACCACGTCAAAAGGAAGCAAACTTTTTTGGGCCTCTGCAATCCATTTGGTTACTAATTTCTGAGTGCCTACAGGCACCGTGCTCTTCATAACTAGCAGTTTATACTCCTGCATATGGCTGCCGATCATCGTAACCGCGTTGCGGATATATTGTAAATCGGCACTCCCATCGTCCTGTGAAGGCGTACCTACGCATATAAAAATGACTTGAGAGTGTTGAATCGCTTGTAAAGGGTCTGAAATAAATCGGATATTGCCTTTTTGAAGCTGCGCATGGAGTAATTGGTCCAAGCCAGGTTCATAAAAGGGAAGCGTTCCACGAGCAAGGGCGGACACCTTGGACTTATCCGTATCAAAACCTGTCACTTTCCATCCCAACTCAGCCAGCAACAAGGCGGTAGTCGTGCCGACATAACCAACGCCTACTACTAATATGTTCATGGTTACGCCTCCCGAGCGGACTGTGCCCAGTAATCTCGACTGACGATAGTGCCTTTCAAGCTCACATTTTTTAAGGATACGCCTTCGAGTATGATGCAATCTTCTATGTGGCAATTTTCCAAATATACGTGGGGGCCAATCGTAGTAAAGGGGCCGATCTCACTTGCCACCAAGTGACTTGATGGATCAATCAGCACTAACGGGCTTTGTGGATTTGTACTGTCGATCGTTTGCTCCGACAACGGTGCATTTTCACTTGCAAACTTCTGTAAAACCCATCGATTTGCTTCAAGCCATCTATCTATCGTACCTACATCTGTATGCGATTCATAAGTAATTGTATAGGAAATCGCAAAATGAGCTTCAATTAACCTTTGAATCGCATCAGTGATCTCATATTCCCCTCGTTTGGAGGGTGTAATCGCATGTACAGCTTCAAAAATTTTAGAGGTGAATGCGTACGCCCCCATAATCGCTAGGTTGGATTTGGGGTGAATAGGTTTCTCCTCCAAGCGGACAATATGCTGCTCCTTAATTTCAGCGACACCATAATGTTGCGGCTCTTCAACCTCTCCTAACAACAATGCTCCGTCATGCTGCCCTAACAAAATCGAATCGCGCAAGTCTGTAAGCGTCTGGTCAATTAAATTATCACCTAGAAGGAGAATAAAAGGGTCCAATCGAATAAAACCTTCCGCTTGCTTCACTGCATCTGCTATTCCTAGTGCTTTGGCTTGATAGAGATAAGTAATAGATACTCCCCACCGTTCGCCATCTCCTATTATGCTTTTGAACAACGGTTCATGCGCCTGTTGGATCACGATCCCGATCTCTTGAATACCAATCTCCAGCAACTTTTCTATATTATAGAATAGAAGCGGTTTGTTCGCGATCGGAATCAACACCTTGGAAGTCACATTCGAAAAAGGCTGGAGCCTAGTGCCTTTGCCTGCACAAAGAATCAATCCCTTCATAGAAGTTCGCTCCTTGTCTTTCGTCGATATGCATTAAAATATGATTTTGGATCACTATTAGGAAGGGCGATTGTGAATCAATAGGGAAAATATACTTCTGTACTTCTCCTGCTTCTTCAAAAAAGCTGCAACATCCACGCTTATCTTCATACACGAACCCAATCATATTAGGATGAAAAACATACTATAAGAATGAAACTTACAAAGTTTCGATCTTCTAGCAGAGGGGAACTGATGGAATTGGCAAACTTAGATAAATTCGAAGCTGAGCTGTCCAAATATGAGTTAGACGACATTGATGAAATTGAAGTCGAGTATGCGGATGGCAGCACTTCCAAATACAGCTATGAAGACTTGCTTGACAGCGGCGTAAATGCCGACAAACAAACATCACTTCAGGAATGGATCGACGGTGTAGATTGGGACGATGTTGAGGAAGTTGAGCTTGAGCTTCATAATGGCGAAAAGTATGAACTTGATTTGGAAGAACAAGATGAAGATGACGACGAGGAGGATTCCGATTCTGACGATGAGGATGATGACGAGGAGGATTCCGATTCTGATGATGAGGATGACGACGACGATGATTCCGACTCTGACGATGAGGATGACGACGATGATTCCGATTCTGACGATGAGGATGATGACGAAGACGGCTCCTATTCTGATGACGAGGATGA
>NZ_KE384307.1:613829-637845 GCF_000425125.1 Paenibacillus taiwanensis DSM 18679 | reverse complement strand
GGACGGCTCCTATTCTGATGACGAGGATGACGACGAGGATGACAACTAAATTGGTTCAATGGAAGCCAAAAACAGGCCGCTCTACTCCAATTTGGGCATGAGCGGCTCGCTAGCTAAGTGCGCCTTATCCATTTCAGTCTGGAACAACTAATCTATTCCAAATACAGATTTCAAGTAGGGATTCAATAGTATCCCCTGCGGGTCCAGCTCTTTGCGCACTTGCAAAAAGTCATCCCAGCGTGGATATAAGGTTTTGAGCTGTTCTGCTCTCAGATGATGAAGCTTTCCCCAATGCGGCCTTCCCTCATAACGCAGCAGTATACGCTCAACATCTTCAAAATAGGGGCCAAATGGCATCCCCTTGTACATGTGAACAGCAATGTAGGCGGAGTCCCTGCCAAAAGCAGGGCTCAGCCAGATATCATCATTTCGAACATACCTGCATTCAATTGGAAAATGTACTTTATGTTTCTTGCGTAAAATACATTCTCTAATCTCTTCCAAGGCTGATGGCAGCGCGTCAGCAGGAACGCTGTACTCCATCTCATGAAAGCGAACTAGCCTCGGAGTGGCAAATAGTTTATGAGCTGCACCAACTTCCTCTCCTATTGGAACACATGCTGCTGATATGCGGCTCATAGCCGCGCTCAATTGAGGAACTGCACGACACAGTTCTGACATCAGCCAGAATACCCCATTTTCGATTACCAGCTTGTTCAATATGTTCCATCCTCTGCTTTTGGTTGCTGCTGCTTCTGTTGTATTCATCACTTTGACTTGTACTTGATCGGTATAAGGGAACCAGTAAAATTCAAAATGCCGATTAGTCGTACATAGAGCATGCAAGGCATACAAACATTGCTCTAGCGACATTCGTGAGCTTTGATAATGCATACGTGCGGCTGGAATGACATGCAGACGCACATCAGTTACAACACCTAATGCACCTAACGACACCTGCAATGCCTTAAACCATGCCGCATTGTCGCGCTCGCTGCATTCGATAAGATCGCCTCTTCCCGTAACTACAGTAAGGCTTTCTATTTGTGTTGAAATAATGCCAAAGTTGATTCCTGTGCCGTGAGTACCTGAACTGAATGCACCTGCCAATGACTGTACATTAATATCACCCAGATTTTGCTGTGCATATCCAAGCATTGCAAGCTCATCACCAAGCCGTTTCAGCTTTGTTCCTGCAAGAACATTAGCAAGCAGCAAGTTCGAATCCACACTCGTGATCCCCTGCATCTGATCTAACGAGAGATGAATACAATCGGTCGCTACTAGCGGGGTGAAGGAGTGGCTAGAGCCGACCATTCTAATAGTCTTGCCTGATCGGCCTGCTTCTTTAAGTGCCTCCGCAATCTCTTCGCTAGTCGTCGGATACCACACTTCTTGCAAACGGCTTCGTACAAGGCCAGACCAATTCCGCCACTGTCGTGGGCCTGTTCGCTTCATACGAAACACCACCCTTCTCCACGATACGTCTTTAGCTGACCCGTCACTTGCCCATTTTCATAACAATGAAGCGTTTTGAAACGCTCGCACAGTTCCCCGGCTTTACTGTGCCGCATAAATACAGGATCGCCGATTCGCAAGCGCTCTTCTCCTTCATACACAATCGGCGTTTGAACTTCCCCCGCTCCCTCTGATGCCAACAACCGGCTACCTGACGGGAGGTAAGGCAGTGGCAGCTTATCCATCCCGTCAGCCCCTGATCCTGTATAACCCCCTCCATGACAAGTAAAAATACCTTCCTTTGGTATTCTTACAATTTCGATTGCGTACCCTGCTGCCGGAGCACATTTCACATCCGCATATCGATCAAACAAGGCGGGTCCGTAAAAACCTGAGCCAGCTGTCACCTCATGAATAGCATCCTCTTTACAGGTGGTATGGAGACTGCCTGTACCTCCTCCATTAAAAAATCGGTACTGTATATCACGCTTCTTTAATTCGTAAGCAAGCTCTGAACGTTTAACAGCAATTTCTTGGATTGATCTTTGCTTTAAAAAAGATATGACCGTATTTTTCAAAGCTTGTTTAGGCGTACGATCTCCTATGCCAGCTATTTGCGCCTCATAACCCATCACACCTTCGAGTCGGACAAAAGGCTGCCTTTCGATATATTCCGCCATAACGACAGCTTCATCGACACGCCGAACCGGTGAGCGTCTAACACCAAAGTACAAACCGTAAATCTCTGAGGACATATCAACGTCAAGACATACCGGCATTACAATCTGTTCCTTCCTCGCAAAATAAGCTATCCGATCCACATGCTTCACGTCATCTACCATAAAAATGATTGTTCTCCCTTGTTTAACTAGACGGCATAGGGGCCGAATT
This sequence comes from Paenibacillus taiwanensis DSM 18679, assembly GCF_000425125.1. Classification (GTDB taxonomy): domain Bacteria; phylum Bacillota; class Bacilli; order Paenibacillales; family Paenibacillaceae; genus Paenibacillus_B; species Paenibacillus_B taiwanensis. Next base: position 635,496 of record NZ_KE384307.1, on the reverse strand, counting down.
GAATCCTCATTCCATACGGGATAACCGATGAGCAGATCATCTACCCCATGCTCTGCCAAACATACCGCTTCCTGTGCCGAGTAACACATCACTCCACTAAAGCGTCGATCGCTTTCCAAAATAAAACGTAAAACGGATACGGAACGTATAGACTTACTCGCGATCCTAACCAGTTTCTGACCACTTCTGTTAAGAATATCGACAAGGTTATGCCGAAAATACTCAAGATCCAAATACGCAAACGGCATAGGCAATTGTGAAAAAGCATCGGCATATTGACGATATTTTCGTTCATCCCCATAGCTCATACCTGACTTCTCCTCTACCCAAGCCTTTTAATTATGTTCTTGTATGCGCTTACTACAATGTGAACACGCTTCCTATACTAATTAGTAATGTGCGTCCATCGTGAATATGCCTGTTAAATGAAGACCCCATTTAAAGCTAAATAAGCACAAAAAAAGCCGACCCCTCATCCGAATGGGTCAGCTTGTCGTGTTATACAGTTGCTTTCGATTGTACATAAGGTCCTTTGGAAGACTTCACTTCATATACACTATGAGTCGAACTGATGATATGATCTGGTTTCGGCTTGCCTCGGCTTTGACGATGACCTTCGATATGGGCTTCACTTGTCTCCCACTTCTTCCAGCTTTCCTCACAATCCCAGCGAATCATCACGATGACTTCCTCATCACCTCTTGTAACCTTCTTTACGAGCACACTAAGATCGATAAACCCTTCCGATTTCTCAATAATACCTTCACCTGTAAAATGATTGACTACAAGATCCGAAGTGCCTGCTTTAACTGTAATCGTCTTCGTCTCAATAAACATCTGTTCACGTCCTTTATTGCAGCATTATTATCTAAGTTCATTATTATTGATAGAGATTATCATTGTCAATATTATTATCCATACATATACAAAAGTCCTCGTCTGCCATAAAAGGCAAACAAGGACTTCGTTATAAATCTTCTTACTCTTCTTGCGCCAATTGCCGTAAAAATCGTTGAGCGCGTTCCGTCTTCGGAGCCGTAAAAAAGTGTTCTGGCTTCCCTTCTTCCACGATATGCCCGTCACTCATAAAAATAACATGATTGGCAACTTCGCGTGCAAATTTCATCTCATGCGTAACGACAATCATCGTCATGCCCTCATCGGCCAGCGACTTCATGACTTTCAGCACTTCGCCCACCAACTCAGGGTCAAGTGCTGATGTCGGTTCATCAAACAGCATAATGTCAGGCTGCATCGCCAATGCACGGGCAATAGCAACTCGCTGCTGTTGACCGCCAGATAAACGAGCAGGATGCTCATTCCTTTTGTCCAGCAGCCCCACTTTAGCCAGCAAGCTTTCTGCGATCGCTACTGCTGCATCATGTGTCATCCCTTTTACGGTCTTGGGCGCTTCAATGACGTTCTCCAGCACTGTCATGTGTGGGAAAAGATTAAACTGCTGAAACACCATACCCGTACGACTTCTCACCTGCTTCAGCACTTGTTTCATATCACGCCGCGGCGTATCTGCTCCCCACGTAGTTGTGCCCACTCGGATCGACCCGCCATTCGGCTGCTCCAAACCGTTCAAGCAACGCAGCAGCGTACTCTTGCCTGATCCACTCGGACCGATTAAAACTACGATTTCTCCCGCATCAATTTTGGCATTAATATCCGCAAGCACCTCGTGCTTGCCATAACGCTTATGAAGTCCAGTGATCTCAATCATATGACGTAACCCTCCTCCATACTATCAACTGGACGCTGCTCTATCGCACGAATTTAGTAGGCTTTTGCAAGCTTGGCCTCTACCCGGTTTAATATAGCGGTAAAGCTAATGCTCATAATCCAATACATCATTGCGATAGCAAGGTAAAATGGCAAAGCCACATAATACTGGGCCACAAGCAGTTGCGCTGAACGCAGCAACTCCGTTGCCGTCACAACAGATACTAGTGACGTTTCCTTCAGCATCCCGATTGCGGTATTACCCATCGGCGGAATAGCAATACGTGCAGCCTGCGGCAGCACGACTCGCCGCATCACCTGCCACGGCGATAGCCCTAACGAAGCTGCCGCCTCCCACTGACCACGCGGCACAGCCAAAATCGCACCGCGAAATGTCTCTGACAAGTAGGCGCTGACATTAATACTAAGTACGATGCAGGCAGCCATAAACGGGCTGAAGGAAACCCCAATATCGGGAAGACCATAGTACACAATAAAAATTTGAACCAAAATCGGTGTTCCCCGAATAATAGAAACATAAAATTGTGCAAGTATTTGAAGCGGCTTAGGTCCTTTCAGGCGAACAACAGCAACAGCCAGTCCGATAAAGAAGCCCACAAACAAAGCAATAAGCGTAAGTTGCAGCGTTAAATAAGCTCCTTTTAACAAATATGGAATGTTTCCTTGCTCAAACAATAAATTAAACACCGTCTGTTCCCCCTGTTGTTACGGTACCCTGAATCCCCATTTGCCTATACCGCTTCTAAATACGTTATTACGATTACAAAGTAGGTTCTACGTCAAACCATTTCTTGTGAATAGCAGCGTAAGTGCCGTCCTTCTTCATCTCATCAAATGCTTTGTTAATTGCTTCAAGCAGTTCCGGCTGGCCCTTCTTAATTGCAACACCGGCTACGTCTTCTTTAATAGGCTCACCGACAGCCTTAATTTTCAAATTGTTCTTGTCCACAATCGGCTTTAAAGCAAACACATTGTTAATTGTGGCATCAATTCGTCCTGTATTCAAGTCCATTAACGATGTAATGACATCATTATAAGTGGCAATCTCGAAATCTCCAACTTTAGGGAGCACTTGCTCCCGCAAATATTTTTCATCGTTTGTGCCCAAACCTACACCTATTTTTTTACCTTTAAAATCTTCAACCGATTTAATCGTATCGTTATCTGCCTTCACCACTACGTTTACTGCATTTTTAATGTAGGGAGCCGAGAAATCGATAGTTTTCTTCCGATCATCTGTAATCGTGACCTGACTAATAAGCCCGTCAAATTTGTTTTTTTGCAAACCTTCAATTAATCCTGAAAATTCCCCTGTTACAATTTCCGCCTGTACGCCCATCCGCTTGGCAATTTCACGTGCCATCTCAGCATCAAAGCCATCTACCTCTTTTTTCTCATTTAAAAAGTTGTATGGCGGATAGGTGCCCATCATCCCGATTACGATTTTACCTTCGCTTTTAATGCGCTCCAACGCGTTGGTGCTTGACTCTTCCTTTTTTGGCGTGTTGCAGCCAACTGCTATGATAGCGATAACCGAAAGTATAGTGATAAATAGTGTCGTCCGTTTCCAAGTTGTCTTTTTCATGATGAATCCCCTTTTAGCTTTCAATTTTAATTCCGACTAGCATAGTCAGGATTATAGAGCATACACGCCCTAATTACAATACTCTGTGCAGAAAAAAACAAAAATAAACCTTCCCGCCCCAATAAGAAAAGCCATGACAAAGCATGGCTTTATGACACTTACTAATATATAGTTTATATAAATTAAATAATAATGTCCAGTCCTTCATCTAACTTGTAGCTGAAGTCTGCTCCTGCATCCTCACTTCATCGCTTCTAGGCGCATGGCTATTCTGCTTTACCTCACGCTGCAACGCCTCTGTCCAACGTCTCATTTCCTGATGGCTTAACAAATACTGTGTATTCCACACTACCTGCTGACCATTTTTCAAGAGAAATACAAACTTAGGGAAAATCGGTTGAAACAATATACCAATCCGAGTATGCTCCACACGTACTTGTCGAATGTCCCCCCACAACACAACTGTGTCACCTGCCAGAAGCCCCTCATCCTTGTACGCAAACAATACTTGTTCCGAACGAATTAATGCACGGGTCCCTACTATTAGAAACGTACCAAAGAAACTGAATCCCATCAGGGCAATGACTGCCGCCACAAACCGGCGTGTCAACATCAAATCCATCATTAGAGCCGCATACGTCAAACCAACACAACCGCATACAGCAGCAAAAGCAAGTAACCACTTCCACCTTACATTCGATTTCTGATAACGTATTTGAACCACAACTTTGGACCTCCTCATTCGACAATTAGAACTTCCGAGATCATACTATGTACCCATTTCAAGTCGAATTTTAATCGATATCGCAATCGTTTACAAGCCAAAATTTAACGGTTTAATGTAAAGTTATTTTCGGCCCATGTTAAATTTTTGTTATCGTATCATAAACAAAAGGATCTCGTTTAGGACATCAATCACTTGTCGCAGGTTCATCGCCTGCCTCTACTCCTCAAATCTACTGGTGGATAGCATCACCAATTGCTAACCTCTTCAGATATGATACAATCTAGTAATGAATGTGAAGAGAGAAACGAGGGACATCAGCATGCTAGCTATCATCTATGATTTGGAAATGACCGTGACAAGAAGAAGGGGACAACCTTCTGAAATTATTGAAATTGGAGCCGTCAAAGTTGCTATCGAAGAAGATAAGCCCGTCATTGTCGATACGTTCCAATCGTTTGTACGTCCGGTGCTGTCACCACAATTAACTAAAGATACGGTATCTTTTACAGGGATTACTCAACAGGACGTCCATACGGCTGAGACGCTGCAAAGCGTGCTGGACCAATTTATTGCTTGGATTGATACTGATAACTATGCTCTGTGTTCATGGGGAGAAGACGATAAGGTTCAGTTTGTTAAGGAGTGCCGACACAAAGAAATCTCTTTGTACTGGCTATTAAATCACACTAACTTGCAAAAGCAAGTATCTACCTTAATGGGCAGGGGCCATAATCAGCAGATTGGTCTTAAACCAGCCTTGGAGTCACTTGATATTACATTTGTTGGTTCACATCATCGTGCACTTGATGACGCTTATAATACAGCACTTATATATATGCATTATGCAGATCGCATTAAATTCCATCTGAATAAGACAGACGACAAAGCCAGCTATGAGAGCGAGCTTATTTATCAAGATCAGTCTGCAGATGACAAGGCGGACAATCCATTTTTGGCGTTATCAAAGCTTCATTTATCCTAGCCGGCCGATTAACGTCCAAACAGCCAATCCCAGGTGTTCAGTCCCGAGATTGGCTGTTTTGTGTTGAGATGCTAACCAACAATACCAATTGCATTTAAAAACACGATAATGATCGCAACAGGTACCACGTATTTAAGCAGGAATATCCAGAGCGTAAACCATCTGCTTCCAGATGAAGAGCCATTGTGCAGTTGATCTATAAGTACGCTGCGTTCTAATCGATGAGCGACAAACAGAGAAATGAGCAACGCCCCGATTGGCATTAACACGTTACAAGCGGTAAAGTCCATAAAGTCAAAAATGTTTTTGCCTGCAATCGTAACATGATCAAGCACCCCAAACGACAATGCCGCCGGGACACCAAGCGCAAAGCTTGCACCGCCGATCATCCAGCTCCAACGCTTTCGTTGTGCATGGCCCTCAGACATTGGAAAGGAGGCCACAATATTTTCAAGCAAGGAAAAAGAGGAAGTCAAAGTCGCAAACGCAAATAATGCCAGAAAAGCTGTTAAGAACAAACCGCCAAATGGGATATGCTCAAATACTGAAGGCAATGCAATAAACAATAAGCCAGGTCCCGCAGTCGGCTCAAGACCTGCCGAGAAAATCGCCGGAAATATAGCCAAGCCCGCCAGCAGCGAGACTAACAAGTTTAATCCTACAACTGTAAAGGCTGAACGTGGCAAACTTTCCTTGCGATCGAGATAGGAGCTGTAAGTAACCATGATAGAAATACCTACACTTATCGCAAAAAATGACTGACCAAGCGCGAACAAAATCCCCTCTGAGGTCAATTTCGAGAAGTCCGGCCGCAAAAAAAATTCAACGCCCTTCATTGCATCTTGTAACGTTAAGGAACGAATAATGAGCACAACAAACAGTAAAAATAAACCTGGAAGTAAAAACTTGCTTACAGTCTCAATCCCTTTTTGCACACCTTTAGCTACGACCAAAATGGTAATCAATATAAATGAGCATTGCCCGATCAATGAAGCCGTTGGATTAGCAATGGTCTGATCGAACAGTTTGCTGTAATCTACGCCTGCACCTACAAGCTGCCCCATAAGCGAGCGGAATAAATAAACTAACGTCCATCCACCCACGACACTATAAAAACAAAGTATCATAAAGCTTGTAAACACACCTAACCTACCGATCCACTTCCAGCCAGACTTTGGCGCCAATGCTTCATACGCTTCAACCGCGGTCTTCTGTGTGCTGCGGCCAATGACGAACTCAGCTAACAGAAGCGGCAAGCCAATTAGCAGCGTAAACAAAATAAACAAGAGGAAAAAGGCTCCGCCTCCATTCGTACCTGCTATGTACGGAAGCTTCCATATTGCTCCGATGCCGATCGCCGATCCTGCTGCGGCCATAATAAAGCCGACTTTAGACGTCCATTTCTCTGCTTGACGATTCATGCTGTCTCACGCCTTTCCCCTTTTGTTAGTAGCCTTATTTGTTCCTGCTTTGCACGGCACAATGTCTTGAGGCACAAATGCCATTTGGACAATTGTTGGCCTACGGTCAAACAAAAAAGGCCTAACCTCTCTAAAAAAGAGACGTTAGGCCTGTAACCTTCGCGGTACCACTCTTATTGATCTGAAACAAAATCAGATCCAACTCAACTGCGTGCTTAAAGCATCGCATACCCGATAACGGAGGCAACCCGTCAAGATATAATAGGATAACATTATCCGTTCCATCTTGCCATTCCAGGACGAGTTCAGATACACTGTATGACTGCCTCTCACCTACCAGCAGCTCTCTGCGCATTACCGTGACATCCTACTACTTCCATTCAACATGTTGACGCTTATGTGTTTGAAATGAATATATTGAATTATAGGGATATCCATTTCAGCTGTCAACAGTAGATTTCAATTGGAAATAAACTACATTAAATTCTCAGATCCTATTAAAATACGTTCATCGTATCTGGATCGGGACCTACACGCTTGTCCTGATTTAACGCCGTAATAGCTGCGATTTCGTCAGAAGTCAGCTCAAAATCAAATACATTAAAGTTCTCTTCAATTCGTGAAGGTGTAATGGACTTCGGAATTACAATGTTGCCCATCTGCAAGTGCCAACGGATAATGACTTGCGCCGCGGTCTTGTCATACTGTTGTGCCAGCTTGAGAATCACCTCGTTGTCAAGGATATCCCCACCCTGCATCAGCGGACTCCACGCTTCCAGTCGAATGTCATGCTGCTCACAGAAGGCACGCAATTCATGCTGCACGAGGCGTGGATGACATTCTACCTGATTGACTACAGGCTTAATGGTAGTCTCACTTAACAACCGCTCCAAATGATGAATATTAAAATTGGATACTCCAATTGAACGAACACGCCCGTCTTCTAACAATTTCTCTAACGCCTTGTATGTATCTACATATAGATCACGTTCCGGTACGGGCCAATGGACAAGGTACAAGTCCACGTAGTCCGTTCCCAACTTTCTGAGGCTTTCTTCTAATGCTTGAATCGTTGCATCATAGCCTTGATCCGCATTCCATACTTTTGTTGTCAAAAAGATCTCTTCACGCGGCACGCCAGATTGTCGAATGGCTTCGCCTACACCTTCTTCATTCTTATAAATAGCAGCCGTATCAATATGTCGATAGCCAACTTCAAGTGCCGTCTTTACTGCTGTTACAACTTGTTGTCCTTCTTCCACACGCCATACACCCAGTCCAAGCTGCGGCATCTTGATGCCGTTGTTTAACGTAATAAGCATGGTAAACCTCCTTAGTAACGATGTGATCACATCGATTGTCCATCCCATTTAGTATAGTATTAAACTGCAATTTGAAGCAAACTTCAGCCTCACAAGCCACAAATACCAACTATACCTCCTTAATTACTCAAATTAATCAATTCTTTTTTTGAAAATGACAATAAGTAGTAAACTGGTCATGATATTGTTGACAGTGCCAATGGCCGCTGTTAACATACAAACATAACAAAGTAACTCAATCGGAATTATAAGATAATACTGGATCAAGCACAAGTCGACCGGATAGCCGGAGATGCAACCTAGATGTCGTTTATGGGGGTATCTCCGGCTTTTTGATTGCACATTTAAAAGGGAGGAATTAACGATGAGTAGTTTGCCGTCTTATCAAGGAGGAACTCATAATTCAATTCACAATTTGCAGACCGATGAGCTCATTTGGCTGGAACGGATCGCCACACACCTACGTGGCTTACAATTCGGAGCGATTCAAATCGTCGTTCATAATGGGCAAATTGTTCAGATTGAGAAAACCGAGCGACATCGCTACGACGTGCACGATGCGATGCCAGCCTATAAAGAGAAAGGGGCTACCACCCATGCTAAACGCAAACGTTAACACGAAAAGGACGTCCAAAACCGTCGCCGTAATCGTCCTCGCGCTCCTCACAACCATTACTACCGCCGCATGCGGAAGCAGCAAGGAATCGGGCGCTGCAAACGATAGTAAAGAAAGCAAAACTATCGAAATTCAAAATGTGTCCTATGATCCTACACGCGAGTTATACGCCGAATACAACAAAGCATTCGCCGCTTATTGGAAGTCCAAAACAGGTGACACCGTTGTCGTTAAACAGTCTCACGGGGGTAGCGGTAAACAAGCAAGATCCGTTATTGACGGGCAAAAAGCAGATGTGGTTACACTCGCCTTAGGCTACGACATCGATGCCATTGCTCAAGCTGGACTTCTTAAGCCTGACTGGCAGAAACGGCTGAAAGATAACAGCGCTCCTTACTACTCCACGATTGTTTTTCTTGTTCGTAAAGGTAACCCGAAACAAATTAAAGATTGGAATGATCTTATTCGGGAAGACGTATCCGTCATTACTCCTAACCCGAAGACTTCAGGTGGCGCCCGTTGGAACTACCTCGCAGCATGGGGATACGCGCTCAAGCACAACAATCAGGATGAAGTAAAAGCAACTGACTTTATCAAACAATTGTTCACCCGTGTACCTGTGCTGGACTCCGGCGCTCGGGGCTCTACAACTACATTTGTGGAGCGCGGCATTGGTGACGTGTTAATCTCTTGGGAAAATGAAGCTTTCCTTGCAGTTAATGAACTTGGCAAAGATAAATTTGATATCATCGTGCCTTCACTTAGCATTCTGGCTGAGCCTCCTGTAGCCGTAGTGGACTCCATCGTTGACAAGCAAGGAACACGGGAAGCTGCTGAAGCATACTTGGCATACCTGTATACGGAAGAAGCGCAAGAAATTATCGCCAAACATTACTACCGTCCTCGTCTGGAAGCGATCGCAAAAAAATATGAATCTACTTTTCCAACGATTGACTTACTAACCATTGATAAAGATTTTGGAGGCTGGGGAGAGGCTCAGAAGAAACACTTTGCAGATGGCGGCCTGTTCGACCAAATTTATACCAAATAACGAATCTTTTAAGGAAACTACACTTGGCAGGTAGACGTCCTGTGACACTTTTGTCTTGCCGCATAACCATACTACGGATTAGGAAAGAGGAACTTCAATGAAACCTGCCCCAGACAAACCTCGTGTTCGACCTTTTCGAGTACTGCCCGGGTTTCGTTTGACACTCGGGTTTACCCTTATCTACTTGTCATTGCTCGTCTTAATTCCGCTCTCTACAGTCGTCCTGCAATCGATGAACATGAGCTGGGATACGTTCTGGGGCCTGGTGCTGGATAAACGGGTCATGGCTGCCTATCGCGTCAGTTTCTTGACTTCCTTGTTAGCAGCGCTCGTTAACGTTGTATTTGGTTTCCTGACAGCGTGGGTACTCGTGCGCTATTCATTTCCCGGGAAAAGGCTTATAAACGGGATCATTGATTTGCCGTTTGCACTGCCAACAGCCGTAGCAGGCATTTCGTTAACGGCCATCTACGCAGAAAATGGCTGGATGGGACAATGGCTCTATGCCTTAGGTATTCCAAGCGCTTACTCTGTGCTCGGTATTACGATTGCGCTCATCTTTATCGGTCTGCCCTTTGTCGTACGTACCGTTCAGCCCGTACTGGAACATTGGGATGTAGACGTCGAGGAGGCAGCCGCCATACTCGGTGCCCGTCGCTTTCAGACGTTCCGCCGTGTTGTACTGCCACAGCTTTTGCCAGCGATCATGACCGGTTTTACGCTCGCTTTTGCACGGGGCATTGGCGAATACGGCTCCGTTATCTTTATCTCGGGTAATATGCCTTACAAGACCGAAATTGCCCCGCTTTTAATGATGACTAAGCTGGAACAATTTGATTATGCAGGCGCAACTGCGATTGCCCTAATGATGCTCATTATAGCTTTTATTTTGCTTGTAATTATGAATGCAATCCAGTGGCGATATACACGCCGCTTCGGTTCGCTTTAACATGTGAACACCCGATCGTTCCTAAAAGAGAGGTATCGCCTATGTATCCCACACCCCCTGATTCCGTTACACTAACAGCAGCTCCAGCCCCAGTTCCTAACACTAAACAAAGCAACCACTCAGGGCATGCTGTCACAACAGAAAGCCTACGCGTTCAGCACATCCTTATTGGCATTGTGCTGCTCTTTATTACACTAGTACTGCTGCTGCCGCTAGTGTCGATTTTTGTGCAAGCATTTAAACGTGGAGCAGATGTGTTTGTTGCCGCACTCACGGACCCGGATGCTTGGTCTGCCATACGCTTAACTTTGCTTACAGCACTTGTCGTTGTGCCGCTTAACGCCCTGTTTGGCGTAGCGGCAGCTTGGTGTATTACTAAGTTTACATTTCGGGGCAAGCAGCTGCTTATTTCCTTGATTGACGTCCCATTCTCCGTGTCCCCTGTCATCGCTGGGTTTGTGTTCGTATTATTGTTTGGCGCACACGGTTGGTTCGGGACTTGGCTGTCTGAGCAGGGTATCTCGATCATTTTTTCATGGCCTGGCATCATACTTGGCACCTTGTTTGTTACCTTTCCCTTTGTTGCCAGAGAACTGATCCCGCTTATGCAATCACAGGGCATACAAGAGGAAGAAGCTGCTATTACTTTGGGTGCTAACGGGTGGAAGTTGTTCTGGAGAGTCGCTTTACCGAACATGAAATGGGGCTTATTGTACGGCATCGTCATCTGCAATGCACGAGCAATGGGTGAGTTTGGAGCAGTATCCGTCGTATCCGGCCATATTCGGGGAGAAACCAACACAATGCCTTTGCATATTGAAATTTTGTACAACGAATATCAATTTTCTGCTGCATTTGCCGTTGCTACCCTGTTAGTCCTCGTCGCCTGTGCTACGCTTATACTACAGCACTGGTTCGACCTGCTTCGTCAACGTCAGCAGCAGGACGCAAGGTGAGAGGCCCTTTAATTTCTACATTTGCGCACACGGCTGTTTCCAGTCAAACCAAACAGCTGTGTGGGTTCATGACAATTATGAACTATGTAAATTGTGAATTTGAACTGCTAGCCTTTGTGCAAACACGTCCCCGATTGATGGCGCTGCAATGTCTCCAGCATGTCATGCACAACCGCGGCGGCGGCGTGTGGCCGTGACATAGAAACCATACGGTCACGCATGTTTTGTAACTGAGTGGGCTGATCATACGCCGCCTCCATCAATTGCACAAGTTCTGCTTCGTGCTTCGCCACTTTCGCCATCCCCTGGGCTGCCAGGAATCGGGCATTTTCCAGTTCCTGACCAGGCTGCGGGCGACAAATAAATAACGGCACTTGCAAGGACATCGCCTCACTAACCGTAACTCCACCTGCTTTTGTCACCACCGCGTCCGCACAAGACATCAATTGGGCGATATCTTCCACATAACCAAACAAATGAACATCTGCTGTCTGGTCATATTGCTGCTGCAGCTCTTGAAACAGCTTTTCATTTTTCCCACAAACGACTATTACTTGATGCTCCGGAATCCTTCTCAACATGCGGAGCCCTTTTTCTACAGACCATCCAACCCCATATCCCCCAGACATTAACAGCGTCACTCGCTTGTGTGGGTCCAGCCCAAGGGCAAGTCGGTTCATCAGTCGTTCTTGAGCAGAAGCAAACGCAGCGCGCAGTGGAATTCCACTCACGACAATCTGCTCCTCGCCAATATTTTGGGTAACCATCCCTTGCTTTAAAGCGTCCGAAGCGACATAATAACGGTCTTGCGTGGACAAAATCCAGCGATGATGGAGATCATAATCCGTCATTACGGTAAACGTCGGAATATCCAATCCCACTCCCGTACATAATCGAGCGACATCAAAGTAAGGAAATGTGCTAATTACCCCGACCGGACGTTCCTGAAGCAGCATCTTTTTTAAAGCATTCATACCTAACGTAAAGCCGGTCCGCACTAATGGGTGGTTGCGCTTCATCGTCCTCGTACCGTAATAGCTCCAGCCATAATAATTCATGCCTATCAGCGACAGCTTAGAGCTTTGCAAAAATAAAAACCGAATGACCGCGTCCCATACCGGGTGTGCCTCCGCCATCAAATTAATAATGCGCACACGAACGCCTGCTTCGAGCAAACGGTTTTTTAACGCCTGCGCCACCTGCCAGTGACCGTCTCCATAGGTTGCTGTTAACACAAACACGGTGTCTCGCTGCATCGCTTATCCCCCGCTTCGATAAAGATACATAGCTACTCTTTATCGTAGCAACCAACTATCAACCTGTTATCATTGTCATTTTAAAAGTTCGTAAAAGAAAAAAGCCGCAACTATACAGTTCCGGCTCGCTCTAGCTTCGTTATGCTTCTTCTTCCCTGCCTGTATTGCCAGTGACGCCTGGATATTGATACACAAGCGGTTCGTCAAAAGTTACGTAGTCCAGATTAACCATCAGCAAGATGATACGTTGTCCTGTCATCGGGTCGCTGATAATAATGTGGTCTCTGCCCGCTGCTTCCACAACGCCTCTAAAAATTTTGGCATTCCATTCGGAATTGTTCTCATAAGTCATATAGAACGTGCCTACTTTGCCCAAATTTAAGCGCAAAATATTTTCAACGTATGACTGCTCAAAATTCGTATTCGGCAATACTGCACCTGTTGGTGTCATAAAGCCTCCACTTGGCACTTGCGGTGGAACCATAGTCTGCTGTGTAAAACCAGGCTGCGGCTGAGCAAAAGGAACGGAGCCTACTCCGCCAACTGGCTGGCCGTAAGGCATCGGGAGCATGCCGCCTCCATAAGAACCGTTTCGAGCTTGAGCCGATGAAAAAGCCGGATGAACCGGTTGTACAGGATGTACGGGATGTACAGGATAATGCGTATATGCCATTTTAATGCTCTCTCCTTTTCAGCTATTCGCTGTCTCTTATAATGGTTACTAAACTACGCTATTGGACTTCGGTTAGACGGGCTGTTTGATCTGAATACTGCTGGACAATCACTTGCCGTTGGTGCAAAAAAGCAGTGTGCTTTGAACCGCCCCGTATTTTGCTGATTGTACCACGTATCTGGGCAGGCTCCGGCAGGGCGAAAAAACCATAATGCGTTAGAAGCGGGCCAAGTCTGCTCTCCGCCAATGCTGCGCCTTGCAAGCCGGACGTCCCTGTCACGTGTTTTTTGGTAAAAATAACTTTTTTGCACTGCCTCAAATCCACCCGGATTTTGGTACACCATATCGGGTATACTTCTAATATTGCGGAAATCAAGACAATCTCCAAGCACACGATTCACACCAACGTTACCAACCATCATCATCCCTTGCTCGCCTTCTCCTTCAGCCTCCGCGCGCATGAGACGGGCCAGCATTCGCTCATGTTCCGAATTGGATTTGATTACTGCCACTCGACGCTTTCCCTCCCTTCACACGTTACCATCATATGTGTTATGGCCTAATTGGTGACTTGTGCAAACTTGTCATTTTTAATCTAAAATTAACTTTTGATTAAGGCTGGCCTATACTAAGGCGTATATAGTAAAATTTAGATGTTCGAACTAAGAGGAGGAATAAACTGTAGTGAAAGATCAAGAGACGGAATTAGAAGAGAAGAAGAACAACACGCAGGACAAGCCAACACCTGAACACACAAGCAACAAGGAGGGTCACGAGGAGCCTATAACAGAGCAGCAGCTCCTTACTACACTAGAAACACCAGTAGCTGAATCTCTTGTGAAAGAGCAAGAGCGCGCAAGAGGAATTGGCACTGGCTTCTGGATCGGGACAACCGTTATATTTGCGCTGGCATTAGTAGCGCTTATTTTGCCGATGTCCATCAAGAGTGACGCTTCCAGCTCTACGGTAGCGACCGTAAATGGAACGGCTATCAGCAAGGATAAATTGTATGACGAACTCGCCAAGCAGGGCGGGGCACAGACGCTGGACAACTTGATTACGAATGAGCTTATTCGTCAAGAAATGACAAAAGCAAACTTGACGATCTCCGATGCGGATGTAAACAAAGAGATGGAGAAAGTTAAGAAAGGCTTTAATTCCGAAGATGAGTTGAACGCTGCACTGGCACAAGCAGGTATGACTACCGCGACGCTGCGTGAACAAGTGGTGAAGCAATTAGAACTCACTAAACTTCTGTCCGCCAAAGTATCGGTTACAGACGATGAAGTCAAGCAAATGTTCGAGCAGAGCAAAGCGAGCATGAACACGCCTGAGCAAGTTCGTGCATCTCATATTTTAGTGAAAACGAAAGAAGAAGCCGACGCCATTGTAAAACAGCTTAAAGAAGGCGCTGACTTTGCAACACTTGCGAAAGAAAAGTCATCTGACGGTTCCAAAGACAAAGGCGGCGACCTCGGCTTCTTCGGAGCTGGAGCAATGGTGCCTGAATTCGAAAAAGCGGCCTTTGCCTTGAAGACGGGCGAGGTAAGCGAACCAGTTAAGAGCCAATTTGGTTACCATGTCATTAAGACGACTGATCGCAAGGCAGCTCATACGGTTACATTTGAAGAGAAGAAAGGCGACATCAAGGATGCGCTTATCGCTCAGAAAGTGTCCCAGTTGTATCCATCCTGGATTGATGAACTGAAGTCCAAGGCTACTATCACCAATTCGTTGGAAAAGAAAGCAGATCCAGCAACAGAAGGAACATCTCACTCTTAATTGGAATAGGAACCGGCTCCTATCCAATCTGATCGTACATAACAAAGACTCCTTTCAAGCGGTTGCTTGGCTGGAGTCTTTGTTTATCATTTGGTCGTATTTTCCCCTGCCCAATCCCATCGCTGCCGATACTGTGTAAGCCGCGGATGAATAACATCCGGCTCTTGTGATAGAAGCAATCTGACCTTCACGATCCAATTCTCAAAAGACGCGTAGGAAGCCAATAAGTTAGCCATGTCAGGAGTAACATACAAGAAATAAGGTCCCTGATAGCTGTCCATCAGGTGTTGGAGCGCCGTATCTACGGGCGTATATTTCTTCCGTTTCCCCTCCCATCCTTCAATGGCCACCTCACGATAACCGCGGTTGCGCTTCCATTCATGCAAACGATCTTCGCGCTTGTAATAAGCACTAACCGGCTCCGCATACATCCGTTTTACGCTCTGCTCATGCAGCGGGTACAAGACAAGCTTGGCAAAAGATCGCTGTTCAGCTTGCTGTACCGCCAGATCTAGCTGTATGTCCGATGTGTGTTCAAACGAATCATAATAAATTAACGTACCTTTGTATAAAGCTTTTTCAGGCTCATATCCATACGGCACCTTTATATTTCGCATAGCGCTTCCCCTCCTACCAATCTCATGTGCCTTAGTATCTCCAATTATACCGATTTGACCACACTATGGATACGCAAATAAGCGAGCCTATGTTAGACTCGCTCCGCTAGCAGAATGGCTTCAATTTAAAGATTAGCGCTGCTTCATACGCCGATTGTTCAACCACAGCGGGATTCGGAAGATCAAATTAATAAATAAGACAACAAACACAAGCACCGCGGCAGATTTGTCGGCAATCGACGCCGCATCCTCTACTATCGCTTCTGATTGGACGTACCACAGATGCACAGCCAACGTTTCTCCTGGGGAAAATAAATTAAAGTCCCACATTTCACCAGATGTACTTAATCCTGCCGTCAAAATAATAACCGCCGACTCCCCAAATGCTCGCCCTGCCACTAGGCAAATGCCTGTAATAATACCTTGTAGCGCAACTGGAATTACAACGGTACGGATCACTTGAAACTTCGTTGTGCCAAGCGCATAAGAGGCATTACGCAATTCTTCTGGCACTGCTCGAATCGCTTCTTCGGTCACACGTGCCAACATCGGCAAGTTTAAAAATGCCAAGCTGACAGCACCGCCTATAATCGTAAGCCCAATTTGAAAATACTCAGCAAATATAGCTAGTCCGAGCAAACCAAATACGATTGAGGGTACAGAAGACAACGTCTCTACAGCCATACGCAAAATCTCGGTAAAACGGTTGTTCGGAGCATATTCAGCCAAGTAAATACCTGCCCCTACACCAATAGGTACAGAAATGACGAGAGAAATAATTAAGATGTAAAAAGAGTTAAACAATACCGGGCCAATACCACCACCCGCATCCATCTCCTCTGGAACTTTTGTCAAAAAGTCCAGCGTGATGTCAGGCAGTCCTTTGCTCAAAATCGTATAAAGCATCCAGAAAATGAGCAGCAGCACGGAGCAGCCAAGCAAGTAGAACAAGCCCGTGGCCGTATGATTATATAACTTGGCCCGCTTGTTGCGATTCGTATTTACAAATGAACTCATGCTTCCTGCCTCCGTTTGCGACTCATTAAACGAATGATGAGAATCAGAATAAAGGAAATGATAAGCAATAGGAACGCCATCATATGAAGCGCGTAATTCCACGTAGACTCAAACTCGACGTTGCTTATTTGCATTACAATATTACTTGTCAGCACCGATGTTGGCATAAAGAGATCTGTCGCAAACTGCGCCGTATTACCGATCACCATCACAACCGCCATCGTCTCGCCGATGGCACGTGTCATGCCAAGAATAATCGCAGCCACAATCCCTCTGCCTGCCGCAGGCAGCACAACCCGCATCATAACCTGCAATCGCGTAGAACCAAGTGCATAGGCTGCTTCCCGATATTTCTTCGGCACAGCCGCAATAGCCTCGTCGCTAACGCGAGCAATCGTCGGCAAAATCATTAGTGCAAGTACGAGTGCTGCTGCAAACAACCCATCACCCAGGTTCTCTCCACTCCATTCGCGAAGCAACGGAATTAACACGGTTAGCCCCAAGTAACCATACACAATTGAAGGTATACCTACCAGCAGGTCTAGTACAGGTCGTACAAATTGCTTAAACCATTCCGGCGCAATTTCGACTAGCAAAAATGCCATTCCCACTGAAATCGGCACTGCAATTAGCAACGTAATTCCAGTCAATGACAGCGTATTTAAAATAAACGCCAGCGCTCCAAAGTGTCCTTCCTCTGGTGTCCAATCCATAGACAAGAAGAAGTCTGCCAACGTAATGTCCTTAAAGGTGAGAATACCCGTCTTCCCAATAAAGAAAATAACTAACGCAAGGACCAAACATAACATAAGAATGCTGAACAGAAAAATGTATTTAAACAACTTATTCGTAAATTGAACTCGCGCGTAACGATTAAACCGACGCCGATTAGATGTTTTTAACAAGCTGGCGCCCTCCATGGACGCTATTGTTTGCACTTCAGTGCTCATCGATGTTCCCCCATATAACGGCCAGCCCCTTTAGGTTTGGAGGCTGGCCGTTATGAACAATATGGAATCAAATTTTAACCGATTATTTCATAGCAGAAAGCGGAATAAATTTTAACTTTTTCAACGAACCTTGTTGGAACTTCGTGCTTTGAACATATTCAATAAAAGCTTTTGTCGCACCAGTTGGCTGGCCTTTTGTCATATAGTAGCCGTAAGACCACACTTTATATTTACCGTTAATGACGTTGTCTGTTGTTGGTTCTACGCCGTTAAATTTCACAGCTTTGACATCACTGTTCACATAAACAAGGTCGATATAACCAATCGCGTTAGGTGTTGTTGCAACGGCTGTTTTCATATCGCCGCTAGAGCCTACTTCTTTATAGTTCTCTTTCTTCTTTGTAATATCTCCGCCGCCAAGTGCTTTCAGCTGATAGTTAACACGAGTGCCGGAACCAAATGCACGCGTAATTACAACGATATCGGAATCACTGCCGCCAACGTCTTTCCAGTTCGTAATTTTACCAGAGTAAATTCCTTTTAATTGCTCTGTAGTCAGGTTGCTTACGCCTACATTTTTATTTACAATCGTTGCAAACGGAATGACAGCCACTTTGTTAGCAACTTGACCTTCAAAAGCCTTAAAACCTGGCACATCAATGGAAGCATCCCAGTCGCATGCACCAATCTGAGCAATACCTTTCTTGACCGCTTGTGGTCCTGTGACAGATCCTTTACCAGAAGCTGCAATTTTCACTTTTGGATTCAGCTTCTGAAATTCCTTAGCTGCTTGTAATGTCATTGGCAGAAGTGCTGTCGAACCGTTAATCGTAATGCGACCTTTTAGCTCCTCTTTAGCGGAAGCAGCACCGCTGAATAAAGTCGTTACTGCAAATAAAGAAACAATAAGTGCCATCGAAAATGCGCGAACTCGTTTGTTCATTTTATATTTCTCCTCTCGTGCGTACACGTCATTGTAGTGAAATTATTATTTACTCAGCTTAGTTGCTTTGCCTTCTGTAATGACAATTGCAGAACCATCTTCGATTGCTGCAATGCTCGTTCCATTAGCTGACGGTGTCAGCTCGGTAATTGTGCCGGCTGTAGTATATACTACGTTTTTCTTGCCGTCCGATTTGACTTCATACAACTTAGTGCTGCCATCTTTAGTGGTACCCGCTACGAATAATTGTCCAGACGTGGACAATGCAGCAACCGTTACATCGATATCATCTACTAAAATGGTCGTTTTCTTATCGCTAACCGTAATCGCGGATAAGTTAGCGTTAGCAGTACCCTCTGGATCCGCACTCACATACACGACTCGACCGTCATTCAGTAAGCTTGCATACAGCTTATTGTCTTTGCCAGTCGTTATTTGAACGGGCTTACCTTCTTTCACACTTGTATCCAATATGTACAGCTGATCACCTGCATTGGAATAGTCGATAGTTAAGGACTCTTCCGTGCTGTCTGCATCGTTTTTAGCGACACCAGTAATACTTACCGCATATAAGAGCGTCTTGCCATCAGCAGCGATCCGAATATTAGATTTATTCTCTACCTTATCGTTAACAATCGTTTTGACTGTGCCCCCATCTAAACTGATAGAAGCAATCTTCTCTTGCTTGTCACCCTGCGCAAAATACAACAGCTTGCTATCCGGTGACCAGCTCAAGTCCGTTTTCACGGAAGTGTCACTGCCCCAAGTCTGCGTAGATCCGCTTGCCAGATCGATCAAGTGAAGTTGGCTGTTGGCGTCTGTGTATGCCCCCCATTTCCCATCTGGTGATACAGCTAGTTCCGCAGCATCTTCGTTAGCTGATAGTTGCTGATATTCTGCTGTAACAGGGTTAAATGCATAGACTTGAACGCCTGCATCAGAGGTACGAGTTACGATGGCTTTTCCGCTAGCGTTCCATCGTGGCGCACTAAAATCTCCATCAAGCTTCTTGTATCTTGCAAATTGCAATTCGCCTTTATCTGTTGTACGCTCACCGCCCAATGCCGTCACCAGTGCATCCAGCTCTGCATATAGAACCCCATTTTTCGAAACAGGAGCTTGCGTGAACTCTACCGTAACACCATCAGCTTGATAAGATTTCACATTCGGCTGTAATTGAATAACGTGCAAAGGTTGTCCGCCATACAAGTAAATAATGCCTTGCTCAGCTTCCAGCGTAACATGCAGCGCACTTGCCAAATCACGGATCGCGTATAAAGTAGCGCCGCCTGTTTGCAGCGTGCGCACAGTGCTTGCTTTACCGTCAACTACAATACTTACAGAAGATGTTGCTGCCTTCTGGGCAGGCGCCAAAATGGTTACCTTGCTCTTGCCAGCTTCTGCTGCACCTGAGACACTTGGTACGAGAAATGAGGAGACAAGGATAGAGGTTGCTAATACGGTCAGCAAATTACGTTTCATATTTTCACCCTTTTGTATGTAGTAGGATTCTGGTTTTATTTTCACATATGAATGTAAATTCAGTTTCAGCTTCTTGTGAAGATCATGTAAATATTTGATTTTTATAAAATATCGTCCTCTGTCCTCAGCGTGTCCTCGACTAGCTGTTCAGCTACTGCGGTCACGAGATTATCTCTTTTTTGCACTGCTTTGCGCATAAACGCTAAAAAGAAAGCAGCAGCACTCTTTTACATATCCTTTACCCCAAAGAGCTGAACTTCCATAAAATTCTATCCAGACGAACAAAAAAATGGCACGAAAAAAGAGGAATTTCCTTGTCATTGCTGACCTGAAAATTCCTCTGCTTGCTTGTTGTCTTCTTATACTTGCGCGAACAGACGCTTTACGCTAGCTTCTGCGTTTGCTTTAGCTGCTGCCAATATAGCTTCTGCTTGATCAGGAGTTGCGTTCATACCTTCTACAACGATATTTTCGAAGTCTGTAATGCCCACAAACGCCATAATCGCTTGCAAATAGTTGTTAGCGAATTGATAAGCAGGCGCTTCTGCATATGCGCCACCACGTGCTTCGATATGAACCACTTTTTTGCCGTTCAGCAAGCCTTGTGGGCCTTCTGCTGTATAACGGAATGTACGACCTGCAATACACAAGTTGTCGATATATGCTTTAAGCAGTGGCGGATAACTTAAATTCCACATCGGTGTAACGAATACAACCAAGTCTGCTGCAATGAATTGATCCAAAATCTCATTCATGCGGCCAAGTGTTTCTTGTTGACCTTGAGACAATTCAGCGCCAGCTGCTGCTTTACCCCATGCATCAAGTACAGCGCCGTCGATGAGCGGAATATGTTCTTCATAAAGGTTCACAGTTGTTACTTCAACAGCGCTAGCTGCCTTCAGCTCCGCTAAGAAATGATCACTCAGGCGACGTCCGAAGGACATCTCAGTTGGTTTAGGATTCGAGTTAACTACGAGCACTTTTTTCATAAAAATTAAAACCTCACTCTCGAAGATGTATTTAATATTATTAAATCATTTACTAACTTATGTATAGTATCTTATCTCGAATCCGAGCTAATGTCAAGTCCTTTTTCTTTCACGACTTCTTGTCCGGCCCTCTTGTATACTCACTTCGTTTAACAACGATTATATAAGTAATTAATGTTATATGTAAATAAAAACAAAGCAACCTCCGAAGAAGTTGCTTTGTCCTTATCGTTATACCAAATGAGATTGTGATGTGTAGCTCTTGACGTAGCTACCAGGTGCATAACTGCTTGCCGTGTAAGAACCTTGCTGGTTGTCTCCACTGTAGGTTTGTCCCGAAGTGCTTTGCGCTTGGCCTGCACCTGAGTAACTGCTCGACACCATATTGGATGACTCTCCATAGCCTTGACCCGTCACACTGTATGTTTGGCCGTACGGTTGGTAGCTTTGTGGCACTACATTTTGGTGCGCCCCGTGGCTCTGCGCCGTTATGCTTTGCACTTGGCCATACGGCTGATAGCTTTGCGGCACTACATTTTGGTGCGCGCCGTGGCTTTGCGCCGTTATGCTTTGCACTTGGCCATACGGCTGATAGCTTTG
>NZ_KE384307.1:346507-613589 GCF_000425125.1 Paenibacillus taiwanensis DSM 18679 | reverse complement strand
TACGGCTGATAGCTTTGCGGCACTACATTTTGGTGCGCCCCGTGGCTTTGCGCCGTTATGCTTTGCACTTGGCCGTTGTAACCGTTATACGACTGGTTCGCATACCCGCCAGTTCCATAACCGTAAGCCTGTGGGCTAGAAGAATAACCCCCTTGGCTGCCATAGCTACCAGAAGCGTAACCGCCGCTTAACAGTGAGCCTGATGAATAAGATGCTTGTCCAGCGTTATCCGCTGATGCTGTAAAAGCTTGGTGAGACGTGTTGACAGGGTACATTTGTCCCATTTGCTCATGTGGCAAAATAATTCCTCCTCTTTAAATAGAAAGGTGTGTAATTCATAAACCAACTTTATGCTGGTGTTATTCGACGGTGTTAGTATGTTTCTAACCCCATACATTATGCATTTCAATTAATTTAACTGATCATTTTCAATTTGATTTCATTTATTTCACAAATCATGAAAAAACTAACCTAAATTAATTTCATTTTCAGAAATGTATCAATTGTATGTTGCACCATATTAATAGTAGAATAGGAGGGTATGTGGTCAGGATCACTACAACTATACTTATGCTAGAAAAGGAGATTTATCATGTTCGAGTGGAATAACCTCTGGCGTGGTTTGCTTATTGGAACAAGCGATCTTATTCCAGGTGTCAGTGGTGGCACACTAGCTGTCATCCTCGGTTTCTACGACCGATTCATTGCAGCTATTAGCGGTTTTTTCAGTAAAGATTGGAAAAAACATTTGGGTTTTCTCATTCCGTTAGGTATCGGTGTCGGTTCGGCACTCATTTTGCTCAGTCGTGTGATGAAATGGCTGCTTGCAAATCATCCACAACCTACTTTCTTTTTCTTTACAGGACTTATTTTAGGCATCATTCCTTATTTATGCAAAGAAGCGGACGTAAAAAGGAATTTCCGTAGTTTTCATGTTGTGCTGCTTGTTATTGCCGCAGTTCTGGTTGCCCTTACAGGTGTATTTCGTCCAGAAGGTGTAGAAATTCACAACACCATTACGTTAAATGTCACAAATGGTGCAGGCTTGTTTGTAGCTGGCTGGCTAGCAAGCATGGCCATGTTGCTGCCTGGTATAAGCGGCTCATTTGTTTTGCTGCTGCTTGGGGTTTATCCAATAGCAATAGACGCACTCTCCACATTTAACATACCCGTCATTGCTATAATCGGTTCTGGTGTTATTGTGGGCTTTATCATTAGCAGCAAACTGATCAAATACTTATTAGGTTCATATCCTCATGTGATGTATGCCCTAATTATCGGAATGGTGATCGGCTCGTTGTACGTTGTATTTCCTGGCATCCCCACTTCAATAAGTGCAGTAGTGATCAGCCTAATTACTTTGTTAGCGGGACTTGGCAGTGCTTTATTTCTAAGCCGCGCGGACGCTTAACCATTCATTGCGAAGCACGTTATTGGACATGATAAAAGAGTGTCTTGCTGCTGACTAGCCGGACGCTCTTTTTGAGCTTATATATCGTTGCACACATATATATCGTTACATATCCTCTTCGCAGAACAGACACCTTTGATGAAGCGCCTGTCGCTTCATATACTCCAACATTTGAAAAGAGGATGAATTATGGATATTTTGTTAGCCCTTATCCCTGCTTTTACATGGGGGACATTGCTGCTTCTCAGCTCTTACTTCGGTGGAAAACCGCATCACCAGCTGATCGGGATGACGATCGGAGCACTTTTATTTGCACTTGGTGTATTTTTCATCAAAGCGCCTGAGCTTACACCTGTTATTTGGATTGCCGGTGCCCTCTCTGGTGTACTCTGGTCAGTGGGTCAGTACAATCAATTTAGCAGCGTCACTTATCTGGGGGTTTCTCGAACAGTCCCTATTTCCACAGGAATGCAATTATTTGCCACGACAGCATTCGGTGTGTTTGCCTTTGGCGAGTGGAAGACTACAACCGCGATAATTCTAGGCATTATTGCAATTGCCTGCATTTTGATAGGTGTTATATTTACAGTTAAAAATGATAAAAACAGTGATGGCAACGGGGAACAGCATATTCGAAAAGGCTTGGGTACGTTGCTTGTATCTACAATTGGTTACGTAGGATACGTAATCGTTATACGTTGGTACAACATTGACGGTTGGGCTGTTTTGCTGCCACAAGCTATCGGTATGTTTGCAGGTGCGGTTGTCTTTACTTGGAAGCATAAACCTTATACACGATACGCGTTTCGTAACATTTTCACGGGTGTTTGGTGGGGAATCGGTAATCTCGGCTTACTTATCTCTTTGCCGCGGATTGGTGTTGCTACTAGTTTCTCTTTATCCCAGACAGGTATTATTTTATCTACATTAGGTGGCATTTATTTACTTGGCGAAAAGAAGTCCAAACGACAAATGGCTTATGTCATTATAGGCTGCTTCTTAATAGTTGCTGGCGGCGTCATGATTGGACTAACGAAAGCGTAATCTCTTTAGCAATCATAAGTATTTGATCCTGTACAACATCATTCATAAATAAGACAGGGAAGAAGCCGATCGGGCTTCTTCCCTGTCTTATATGTGATGACGATATCGATGCACATCCTTTATCGGACCAACCTATCGATTCAACAAGCTCCCCACATAACGAAGCAACTCATTAGCGCACGTCGGGCAGTATCCATGTTCGTCGATCAGTCGTGCCGATACCTCATTAATACGCTTCAATTGGTTCTCATCCGGTGTTTTCGTTGACGTTGTTATCTTCACAATGTCCTTCAAATCCGAAAACAACTTCTTCTCAATCGCTTCCCGCAACCGGTCATGGCTGTTGTAGTCAAATTTACGGCCTTTTCGCGAATAGGACGACAAGCGGATTAATATTTCCTCACGGAACGCTTTTTTAGCATTTTCAGATACACCAATTTGTTCTTCAATTGAACGCATTAACCGCTCATCGGGCTCCATCTCGTCGTCCGTCAACGGATCGCGGATTTTTTTCCAATTACAAAACGCTTCTATGTTGTCGAGATAATTCTCGAACAGCGTTTTCGCAGACTCTTCAAAGGAGTATACGAACGCCTTTTGGACTTCCTTCTTCGCTAGCCCATCGTACTCCTTGCGAGCGACAGAAATGAAGTTTAAGTAACGTTCCCGTTCTTCCTTAGTTATGGAAGCGTGTTGATCCAGCCCATCCTTAATGGCTCTTAGCACATCCAACGCATTGATGCACGACAGATTTTGTTTAATAAGTGCACTGGAAATGCGGTTAATGACATATCGAGGATCAACACCTGACATGCCTTCCTCTGAGAACTCACTTTGCATCTCCTTTAAGTCGTTCTCTTTGTAACCTTCAACCTCTTCCCCATCGTACATCCGCATTTTTTTCAACAGGTCCATGCCTTGCTTTTTAGTTTCCTTCAGACGTGTCAAAATAGAGAAGATGGCAGAGGCCTTCAGCGCATGAGGAGCAATATGAATATGGCTCATGTCACTTTGACTGATAAGTTTGCTGTATATTTTCTCTTCTTCCGTTACTTTCAGGTTATAAGGGATCGGCATCACGATCATACGGGACTGAAGAGCCTCATTTTTTTTATTCGAAATAAAAGCTTTGTATTCAGATTCGTTCGTATGGGCGATAATGAGCTCATCCGCAGAAATAAGCGCAAATCTGCCCGCCTTAAAGTTGCCTTCCTGAGTGAGCGAGAGCAAATTCCATAGAAATTTTTCATCACATTTTAACATTTCCTGAAATTCCATAAGCCCCCGATTCGCCTTGTTTAACTCCCCGTCAAAGCGATAGGCACGCGGATCTGATTCAGAGCCAAATTCGGTAATTGTAGAAAAGTCAATACTGCCTGTCAAATCTGCAATATCCTGTGACTTCGGATCAGACGGACTAAACGTTCCGATTCCCACTCGATTCTCCTCGGAGATTAACACTCGTTCTACCGCTACCTGCTCAATGTCTCCTTCAAATTCAGTCCGCAGCCTCATCTGGCAGGAGGGGCACAAGTTTCCTTCTATGCGTACGCCTAGTAGTCGCTCCACCTCTGGTCTTAATTCGTTAGGAATTAAATGCAAGGGGTCTTCATGCATCGGGCAGCCCTTGATCGCATATACGGCTCCACGTTCTTGACGTGTGAACTGTTCCAGACCACGCTTTAGCATCGTGACAATGGTTGATTTTCCTCCGCTAACTGGACCCATTAACAACAAAATCCGTTTACGTACATCTAACCTTTTGGCAGCCGAATGAAAGTATTCCTCAACCAGCTTTTCGATGGCACGATCCAGACCGAAAATTTCCTTTTCAAAAAACTTATATCGATTGTGGCCATCAACCTCTTCCACGCCATGTGACGCGATCATCTCATAAACCCTTGAATGAGCGGTCATCGCTGGCGAAGGATCGTGACGCAGCAATTCAACATATTCTTTAAATGTGCCGGTCCAGCCTAACCGTTCGCTCTCGGCGCGATGTTCAGCAATCCGTTTGAAAATGTCCATCCCACTAACCTCCCATGCTCCCGATTTGCTACACTACCCTCCAACACCTTCTCTGTCTACCCTCGCTGGATATAACTCGCCTGTCACGCGAATGAACAGTTCGTCATGACTGTCTAACGACTAAATAAATAAAGTGTATTACAATCCTATGCGAGCGCTTTGGATTAGTTTCTCGAAATTTTTCTCATTAAAGGTTGTCAGGACATCATGTCAGGTGTGCAATCAGGGCTCTTCTTGGCGTGTTATAATAAACCAAGTACACATGAGAAGCTGATCACACGTGTGACGTGGATGCGCTGTATACGGGAGGAATGTACATGCCTTCTGCCAACGATGGTAGCTTGAGCAAACAAACACGTAAGGAGACAGATTTATATGCACCGATAAAATCCTATTGGGAAAGTCGGGGATTTGAGGTGCGAGCCGAAGTACGCCACTGCGATGTTGTTGTGCTTCATCCTAGCATGCCAGAACACCCTATCATTATAGAAATGAAAGCATCCATTAACTTAACGCTGCTCTTGCAAGCGATGGAGCGGCTTAAAATATCTTCCGATGTTTACATTGCCGCTGAACAGAAACGCGGCAAACAAGCAGGACGTCGCAGGCTGAATGCAATCGCTGACATCTGCCGCCGACTTGGCTTAGGGCTGATGACGGTCACTTTTTATGCGAAGAAAGCTCCGTTTGTCGAAGTATTTTGCCACCCATCACGAATAGCAGAAGCATTAGCGGAAGGCAGCTTGGCCAGTCAAACTTCATATCTGCAAAATACCGGGTTACAGTCTGATCAAGCAGCAGGACATAAAAGAAATAGAGTTCATACAGTGGAGTCGCTCACAAGGGATCAGATGCAGATGCAATTACATTCCCAATCGCCAAGCAAGCCGCTAACCTTAAATCCCCGTCTATACGCATATGAAATACAGGATGGCTGCACGACGGACTACGCTGTTCATGATGCCGACAAGGATCTCAAGGCTGCGCCAAAGCCCAAAGTTCGTGCAGCCCGTCAGAGCAAGCTGCTGCGCGAATTCGGTGAGCGAAGCGGTGACTATAACGTCGGCGGCAGCACGAAGCGGCCGCTTATGACCGCCTATCGCGAGAAGGCGCTGCGCTTGGCATCCGCGCTAGCCGATGGACCGAATCAGCCGGTAAGGCTGCGCGAGCAAAGCGGGGTCGGGGATGCTGCTACGATTTTGCGGCACAACTATTACGGTTGGTTCGAGCGTATTAAGCGAGGTGTCTACACCCTTACGCCCGCAGGCACTGCGGCGCTTGAGCTATATGCAGATGTGCTTGCAAATCGAATTGACAAGCCATAGTACAGACTTTCACGCGGCGCGGCACGGCACACCACTAACACCACTAACACCGCTAACTGCAAAGCTGTACTATGGGTGCGCCCACTAACGCTCATCTGCTGCTGCATACGCCGCACATCGTAGCCCAGTTTCAATTGACCGTTTTTCATACGCTCTTCCTTCATTCGTATAGACGTTGCGCTCCGAATCCACAAATGTTGGAGTCGTAGCTTCCATTTTGCAGGAATAGGGTTTCTACGAAACCATTCGTTAAGTTTCTACTAGCAACACACGCTATCCATCGTCTGCCTATCTGTAACGATATAGAGCGATACGGTCACATCTCAACTACTCATTTTCAAACAAAAAAATATATCATAATGAAAAAAATATGTCGATGTGCAGAGCGTATTCCTCCCTTTCTTCCATTTAACGGAAGCTGATATGCACACATTAAAACACCCCGTTACAGCTTAGGTACAGAGCGCGCGGATCATCGGTATGCTGGTGCGTTAGTGGCGAGGAATACGTGACCGGACGACAGATCCGTTATAGGGTGAATGCAAGTATGATTAGGCCGCTTAGCGGACAGGAGGTGCGCTATTTGCATATTTCATCCCTGTCTGGCGGTAGTTTGGAGGCAATAGCGGATATCCTGTCCGCTAACTCCACCAAAAACGTGTTTTACCGCACATAACGGATCGTCTGTCCACCAAAGTCAGCCTATTCCACCAGCTATCATCGCTCTCTGCGCTCTACTCTATCGCTTTCTATTTCTTAATGCGAATGCAGCGGACATTCGGACACGAACCGGTCATCGTGCCATTCCTACCCCCAGATCGGAGCATGCCGAATGTCCTTTTTGTAACGACGTGTTTTCTCCTTCCTCCTTCATATAGCTGTCGTAAGCAGACGCACATCCGCGGTTCTTTGTCTTCCCCTAGCGTATACAAATAATTTTCCTCACTGCCATAGCCTTCGTCGGCTAGCACCGTCTTGGGTATCGCAACTTCCATTTCTCCTAGTGCAACAGTCTACTGCATAGTGTACTGTTCTGTAGTAGTCATTTAATTACGCATAAAAACCGTCTTTTTATGAAATGTTAGTGTCGCAACTTCCATTTCACAAGAAAAGACGGTTTTTGTGTTTTTTTAACATTCAAAAAACGGGGCGTCCGTAGTCAAGTCAGTTTAGACTGACTTTCTGGACAGCCCCTTGCACGCTTACATAACGCTAATTAACTGCCGCACTTACACGTGGCGGCCGAGAAACTCACCAACAGCTTCGCCCAGACGATCCATCCCCGTGTGGATGACCTCAGGCTCCGCAAAGGAATAATTCAGCCGCATCGTATTCCGTTTAGCTGCGCCTGCAAAAAATGGTGTACCAGGCACAAACGCAACACCTTTGCCTACCGCACATTTCAGCAGCGCCTCCGCATCTAATCCTTCCGGCAGCTCCACCCAGAAAAACATACCGCCTTGCGGCATTTTCCACACCGCCTCGCGCCAAGGCTCGTCCTGTTGCAGATGTGTGGCCATCGTTTCCATTCGTTCTTTATATACAAGCGACAACTTGTGTATATGGTCATCCAAAGAAAACGTCGCTGACTCCAACAGCTCACTAAGGATGAGTTGATCAAAAACACTAGAATGTAAATCCGAGGACTGCTTCCCGCGAGCCAATCGTTGAATGACACGCTTATCTGCAATAATCCATCCGGTCCGCATGCCAGGTGTTACTGTCTTGCTAAATGTACTCGTATAAGCAACGATTCGATTAGCTACATTTCCTTCCAAGGCGGCAATATTGGGCACCTTGTTGTTGCTGAACCGTAGCTCTCCGTAAGGATCATCCTCCAAGATGAGCACTTCATGCTCTGTACATAACCGCAGCAGCACTTCACGCCGCTCCACACTCCATACCCGCCCCGTCGGATTGCTAAATGTTGGAACTACATACACAAACTTAGGCTTATATTGCTTTAACTTCGCTTCAATATCTTCTGGAATCATCCCGTAATCGTCACTTTCAACGCCAATCACGTTTGCCCCATACAATTGAAGCACCTGCAAACAGGCCAAATATGTTGGATTCTCCACTAACACTACATCACCAGGATCAATCATCGCTTTAGCAAATAAATCCAATGATTGCTGCGATCCAGATGTGATCATAATCTCATCAAGCTCAACAGGTATATTTCGATATGTCAGCATACGTTTAGCTATCCGTTCCCGTAAAGATGTCGCACCTTCAGTCAACCCATACTGAAATGCTTGGGTTCCCATACGGAATACTTCCTCCGAAGCTGATTTAAGCGCGTCAATCGGAAACCACTCCTCCGCAGGTAATCCCCCTGCAAAAGAAATAATGCCCTGTCCTTGTGTCAGCTTTAAAATATCTCTCACTGCCGAGCTTTTTACGGCCTCAATCCGTGAGGAAAATGAATATTTCATTATATACCGCCCCTTTCACTATTTCCAAAATATACACCTATGCCCGTAACTTTGCAATCGCAAACTCTGGAATCAGTCCTCCCGTGTATAGCTTGAAATGTTCGCACGATTTACCATTGGCAAAACAATTCGGATCTTAGAGCCGCTACCATCCATACAAAGCGCCTCCATCGATCCATCCAAAAGCTGCACCCGATTTCGTAGCTGCATAAGCCCATGTGCAGAATCGTTTGGCTCCATCGCGATTTTGGTAGCAAATCCTACCCCATCATCCACATACAACAGCTCCCAATTGTCATCCTCCTGCTTAATTGACAACTGAAGTAAAGAGGCATACGCATGCCGTTTGCCATTGTGCAGCAGTTCCTGAGCCATGCGGAATACGTGGCGTTTCCAATCGTGAGGTTGAGCCTCCAGCAAGTCAGCACTGCCAATCTCCATCTGTACGACTGGCTTCTCCTCTGCAAACTCACCCTCAATCCAGGATCGTAATGCATGCTGCAAGCCTACAGTCTGAATCAAGGCAGGCCGCAACCCTGAATTCAAATGCTGCATATATAAGCTCACATCTTCCAAATTACGCTGTATATGCTCCATCCCCGCCTGCACCTGCTCGAAATCTACTAAAGCTTTTGTCTCCTCCAGTTGAATAGCCATATCATGCAGCGGCTTCATCACCTTCTGCTGGATCGATTGGGCTACCAACCCTCTATTCTTTTCCTGCATATCAAACAATAAAGCGACTAGGCTCTGCTCCATCGTGTCATTTTTAAGGGATTGATGGTATTGAAGTTCTGTAAGTTCACTTTGTAAAACTCTGGCTCGATAAATATGATTTAAGCTAATCGACAAATAAGTCAAAACATGATCCATCCATTGTTGTTCTTCCCGATTAAGCTCTGCCTTTGAAGAGCGGCGCTCGATCACGATATAATATCTATTTTCCACTTCCAAATTAATATCAAACCAGAACACATAAGGATGCTGAAAATTCCCTTTTAAGAGCTGTCTTTTTAGTAGGTCAGCCTCCATCTCACCTTCCATAATGATGTCGATTGCACCATGACGGTCTTTGCGAACGATAGCAGCCGCATTACACGTTAAGGTGTCCACAATAACACGCAGCACCTCTTCGTTCCAGTCTTCTCGATGCTGAATGTAGCCAAGCCGAGAAGCTATACGCTTTAACGATTGATCCAGCTTTGTCTTGCGCGGGAACAACACTTCCTCCAGCTTGCCGCACGAATATTCAATCGTAAACATAAAGGTGGTAACAATAAATAGAATAAATAAAAATGTAAACACCTGAACAATCATCGACTCTTGGTCACCGAATACAAGAGCGTCCCATCCCATAATAATGGCGCTCGGTACTACAGCAATAAGACCAATCGTAAGTACACGCTTCATAATAACACTTATGTCATGCAAGCCGTAAAATGTCGTGAGCCACGCCAGCCCCATCATAAACATAATTCCAAACCACCCTGATATAAGCGGAGATACTAAGGGTAGTCCTGTGAAAATATTAGGGACAAAGGATAGACTGACAATCGGCATAAATGCGATCCCAACACAAAATGAAATCAACGTTAAAGCCGACGTAAAGTAAGTACGTTCATGCCGATATTTAAAATATAACCTGAACATACACAGTACATTTACAATCGCAATTAATACAAAAAAGAAATAGGTAAACACATTATCGAATTTATAGGCGATGTACGTACGATCTGAAACCATATACACCAATTTTACAATAGAAGATGCAAAAATAAATGTGTACAAGCCTTTAATATATTTGGTGGACAGTACCAGACTGGCCTTGTCTTTAATATAAAGATATACATAATGTAAGAACATGACTGGAATGAGCATCAGTCCTGTAAACATGAGCCAGTAACTAAGCACGTCTCCACGTAAAGATGCGCCATAACACAAATAAATCAAACCCATCATAAAAAACAAACAAGCAAGCATCTGGCTCGCAGTTGATCTATCTTTTCGCCTAAGCAGCAGCCAGCCGATAGTAAACAACACCATCTCCGTTATAATCGGCATAAAATCATACAGCGGGTGCCGATCATACTTATCCAGCCGGACTGTCAAAATTTCTCCTCCACGCGCCACAATGACAGAACGAGCCTGTTCAAGCTTATGCCATTTCTTCACTGGCATATGCGCCTCTGGCACATGTCCATTAATACGAATAATATGGTCACCGATACGAAGCTTCCGCCTATCAAATTGTTCTGAGGTCGCAAAACGCGACACGATCCATTTATGATCTTGTTCCTTGACGTGCACGCCAATATACGGATACTTATTAATTACAAATAACAACCAAACCTGTACAATGGCTAATCCTACAATCCCCCACTTGCGTAAACTGTTGTGGTTTATCATTTCTCTCTATTTCTCCATGTCTGTTTATATCTATCTATGAAACTTTTCTATGATACTTTAGTCGCAGCTATACCCGAATTTTGATCTAATTCGATTGTATCTAACGCTACCCGATATAGCAATAAAGCGAATTTTGTCATTTTGCCCCGACTTGACAGTCATGATAGAATAATAGAATGTATTTTAAGTACTGGGTCTAATTGGATAGACTCTTGTTCGAGGTGAAGACAGATGGAACCTACTTTGGAACCTAGTCGCGAGTCATCTCGCCGAACCCGAACGAAGGCGAACGGAGCCTCTGCAAAATGGTTTTTGCTATTTTGGTTCGTCATGATCGGTATCGGCGTAACCGCGACGTATTATTACAGTCAGCACATCAAGATGACGATGTTGACACAATTGGAAACACAGACAAATGCCCAGATTCAAGCGGTTCAAAAAAACTATCAGGAGCAACTGCACAAGTTGGAAACAAAGCTGGTTGAAATGCAAAGTAAAATTGATTCTTTTAACGAGTTGCTGACCTTTACAAAGGACAACGCTTCTAATAAGACAGATAACAGCAACAAGCTGTACACACAGCTCAATGAAGTGAAGAAACAACTGGATACGTTAAAGAAAAAAATGGATTTGCTTAAATAAGTGAGGCGAACGATATGAAGAAAGTAAAATTCGTCAACCGCTTGTTTATGATGACAACCGCACCGTTCCTTGGACTGATGTTGTGGATGGTTTTCTCTTCCTTAACCGTTTCTGTAGAGCTTACAGACGCAAAGCCTGCGGAAACGAGCACATGGGATACCGCTTACGAGCACGTATCCGAGGGGCTGGATCAGGCAGGGAAGACGGCTCAATATACTATTGATGCTGTCCGCCGTGTCTCTGTGTTGTACAAGCAGACGACTTCAACGATGAACGATATTGTATATACAGCATCCAAACAAGCCAATCGCCCGGAGAAAATCTACAACAACCGGATATCTTCCAAGCTTGGCGTGCCAATGGATTATATCGAGAGCGATAACATACGTGCCGAGTTATACGCGATTCATCAGTCTACATATAATGGGTATGCCATGAAGGTGAAGTTAAAAGATCAGAAAGCGATGAAAATGACGCTAGGCAAAGATAAATACGGCGGATCAGAAACGACGATGCAAGCTGTGAAGCGTTATGGTGCAGTCGCCGGTATAAATGCTGGTGGATATGCCGAAGGACGCGGCAATCGTTATCCACTTGGAACAACCGTTCTGAACGGAAACTATGTGAATGCCTTCGAGCCTAGCTTTAAAGATTTGGCTTTTGTCGGACTAGATACAGTAGGTCGGCTAATTGGCGGCAAATTTTATGATAAGGCTGAGCTGGACCAGATGAATCCGAAGTTTGGAGCTACCTTTGTTCCACACTTGCTGAGTAACGGCAACAAACTTACTATTCCGGACAAATGGAAAGCACCCAATCGTGCACCGCGTACGACCATCGGAAACTACAAAGACGATCAGCTCTTAATTATGGTTATTGATGGCTACAATGAAAATGGCGGATCAGGCGCAACACTCGAAGAGATGCAGCAGAAGATGATTAATTTAGGTGTCCGAGATGCCTACAACTTGGATGGCGGAGGCTCCTCATCCCTTATCTTTAATGGACGAGTTGTAAATCACCCTTCTGACGGCGAACTGCGACATCTACCCACACACTTTTTATTTTTTGAATAGTGAAGCAACTTAGCAAAGCTGCCTTATTTACCCGAATGAGGAGACGACATTATAGCACATCACCCATTGGCTGACTGTACCAAAATTCACACCTTTTTCATTTTCTTTTTGGAATGTATTGGGTATAATGATAGTAGTCTATTGGAGGTGTGCGCATCATGTCTCTTACGTTTTGGATCATTATGTTAACTTTAGCATTGTTTATTACAGCCATGCTCACATCTGGGTACAACGAAGACAAGACAAAAGGACTGTAGTCCATCCTTACGCAGAAGCTTCCTTTAATTTGAAGGGAGCTTTTTTGCTATTATCCCTCCCGTGACAGCAATAGGGCACCACATGTGTGATGCCCCTCGCTGCCCTATGTCGTCAACATTAACGCACCAGATGCGTCATGTCATTCATACATTGTGAACATATGTAACGCTCTTTGAATTCAGCAACGCCATTCATAGAGCCACAGAACACACATTTTGGACGATACCGTTCTAAAATAATATGATCGCCCTGAACCAGAATTTCGACAGGATCCCCTTCATTCATTTGATAGCGCTTTCTTAGCGATTTCGGAAGAACAATTCGCCCCAGTTGGTCGACTTTGCGGACAACACCGGCAGGTTTCATCAGTTACACCTCTCTTGTATATTCGTCTCCTCATGATTACCCTAGAGAACTCTGCCCCTATACCCTATTATTTTCGCTGTATTATTCATAATTCCTGCTGAAAACTGTCAAAATAATTAGTTTTTATTCAGTTACTGTCATAAAGTTGTTTTTGCCTTTTGACTTCCCCTGCTGTGCTACATGCTAAATCAGATCCATTGCTGATCAAGCAAAATACAGCCAATCACAACTGATTGGCTGTATGCGTATGGATGCAAATGAGAAACGAATTGACAAGCCCTGCCGAATTCGGATTATTGACCACCATATAATTATAGGCTGCGTCCGTTATACTAGGTCTATATGTAGTCTTATCCGTTGTCTTATTATACACAGGCCCCATACGAGACCAATCTCAACGATTACGACTCCTGACTTATCACAGCTAGTCTACTCATCATCCTAAGGCTGGCATAACAATCCCCTGCATCGCATATATTCGTTACGCCGCTCACAACAGTTGCAACACTTATTCCATGCCTGGATAATCCAGCTGTCTTAACGCTTCATATACAATAATGGCTGCCGAATTCGATAAGTTTAGCGAACGTACATTATCAGTCATCGGCATCCGAATGCAAGTCTCACGATTAGCGGCAAGTAATGGTTCTGGTAATCCCTTTGTTTCTTTGCCAAATACGAAGAAATCCCCATCCCTATACTCAAAGTCGCTATATCGCTTGTCCGCCTTTGTTGTCGCATAAAAAAAACGCGATTCCGCGTAACGATCCCGCAATTCAGCAAACGAATCATAATATTCGATGTGAACGGAATGCCAATAATCTAAACCTGCACGCTTTAATGTACGATCATCCGTATTAAATCCGAGCGGTCTGACCAAATGAAGATGAACGTTTGTTGCTGCGCATGTTCTTGCAATATTACCTGTATTCGCCGGAATTTCCGGTTCCACGAGTACGATATGTAGAGCCATCTGATGTGTCACCTCACAATTATTCCTTTCTATTATACACCAAACTGAGATTTGCCAAATAGCTCTGCCTAAGCGGTACCATTTGACAACCAAAATTGCTCGCGATATAGTTCTATTATCGAACTATTTGATAATAGAACTAATTAGAAGGGATGAAACTTTCCTTGACCTTTAATCCACAACAACTCATTCAACGTTATATGTCTGCGCAATCTACAGTCATGAAACAGTTATTTCAACAGCTTGACCAATCCACACCTAACATGATGACACCTGAACAGTTCCAAACCATATGTATTATTTATGATCATGGAACATGCACCCCAACTTGTCTCGCAGACACACTCATGGTCGGCAAAAGCTCAGTTACCGCTATTGTCAGCCGCTTGGCCGGCAGAGGGCTAGTGGAACGAACTCGTGATGATTCGGACAGAAGACAAGTTTACTTGTCACTAACGGAAACAGGTCAGGAGACATATCAGCAAATGTCTGCCAAAGTGCAAGCGATCGTATCTTCTTATTTAACTTATTTTCAAGAAGAAGAAATTGAATCGTTTATTAGTAAGTTTGAACGATTGGCTAAATTAATGGTAGAAGGAAGTGACACCCGATGAGAACCATATTAAAAGCAAGATGGGCCATTATAGCCATTTGGATTGTGGCAGCCATCGCCTTGTTTATGACGGCCCCTTCCCTTGGTGAACTTGTAAAGGAGAAGGGAACTATTCGTGTACCAGATGGTTATTCCTCAGCCAGAGCTCAAGAAATTATGGATGAGGTAGCTGCATCAAGCGGAAATGCTCACAAA
Source organism: Paenibacillus taiwanensis DSM 18679 (assembly GCF_000425125.1). GTDB lineage: Bacteria > Bacillota > Bacilli > Paenibacillales > Paenibacillaceae > Paenibacillus_B > Paenibacillus_B taiwanensis. Next base: position 598,814 of record NZ_KE384307.1, on the reverse strand, counting down.
TCTCAAATTGCACTGCTGTTCCATAACCCGAATGGACTGTCTGCGGAAGAGAAACAAGAGGTCAATAACACATTAACAAAGCTTGCTGAGAGTAAAACAAAACTTCATATTATATCCTTGCTTAACCCTTTCGAACAGCCTGAATTAGCAGATAAACTCATATCCAAGGACGGCAAAACGATTTTAACCTCCCTCACCATTGACACAGGCAGTGTCAGTTCACAAGGGGTAAAGACCGAAATCTCGTCATATTTGAGCGACGTTAAAGTTGAGCATTACATGACAGGCCGACAGCAGATTGATCACGATCAGATCGAAAGCTCACAAGCTGGCTTGAAAAAGTCGGAGTCTATTACTGTTGTTTTTATTTTACTCATCCTATTTATCGTATTTCGGTCGTTTGTAGCTCCTTTTATTCCGTTATTAACGGTAGGGCTAAGCTACATCGTATCCCAATCCATCGTCTCTTTTCTGGTTGACAGTGCCGATTTCCCGTTATCTACTTTCACCCAGATCTTTATGGTTGCCGTGCTCTTTGGTATAGGCACTGATTATTGCATACTGCTAATTAGCCGCTTTAAGGAAGAGCTCACCCAGCACGAGGATACTTGGGAAGCGATTATCGCTACCTATCGTACCGCTGGCAAAACGGTATTGTTCTCCGGACTCGCCGTATTGGTTGGTTTTTCCGTTATTGGCTTGTCACAATTCATCCTGTACCGTTCTGCGGTTGCGGTTGCCATTGGCATAGCTGTCATGATGCTTGCACTTGTAACAGTAGTGCCCTTCTTTATGGCGGTGCTGGGCAAAAAGCTTTTTTGGCCAACCAAAGGGTCGCTAGAACATAAGGAAAGTCGTATTTGGGGCGCTGTGGGCAGCTTCTCCCTCAAGCGTCCGCTAGCCGCCTTCTTAATTGTTGCTGCTGCCACCGTACCGTTTCTGATCACCTACAGCGGACAGGTTTCTTTTAATAGCCTGGAAGAGATTGGTGATAAATACGAATCTGTTAAAGCCTTTAATCTTATTTCGCAAAGTTTTGATCCAGGAGAATCGATGCCGACTCAAGTCGTAATTAAAACGGCCAATCCCCTAAAGGAAACCGAGTATATGGCATTAGCGGAGAAAATGAGCCGTGAAATTTTGAAAGTGGACGGCGTATCAGCCGTGCGCAGCTTAAGTCGACCTGCTGGTGATGAAATTCAGGACTTCAAAGTTACTGAGCAAGTAAAAAGTTTAGAGAGTGGTCTGACAGAAGGAAACAAAGGTATTAATGATATCAAGTCAGGACTGTCTGACGCTAATAGCCAATTATCAAAAAATGAGCCGCAATTAAAACAAGCCGCATCCCGTACAGGTCAGTTGACGGATGGCACAAAACAATTAAAATCTGGCATTACTCAACTGCAAGGCGGGCTTTCGCAAATCCAGAAAGGGATAGCTGACGGTTCCTTAGGAGCCGGGCAGCTCAAGCAAGCATTGCAGCAAGCTAAAGCAAGCGCACAACAACTTACACAAGCTCATGAGAAGCTGCTGCAAAGCTATCAGCAGCTGGGTGGTGGACTTACGCAGATAAGCACAGGCCTAACTCAAATGCAGCAGCAAGTAGAGGGCGCAGCCCAATCGCTGCAAGGGCTCGAACAGCATTTTACCAGCTTGCAAAGCCGCTACCCTGAGCTGCTGCAGGACCCGGATTATGTGACGATACATGCAACCGTCACCCAATCAAGCAAGGGTATTAGCCAGCTTGGCGCTGGTTTAGGTCAAGTACACAACCAGATGCAGCAAATCAATGTGGGCATGAAGCAAGCAAACGACGCCTACACACAAGCTGCCGCTGGTCAGAAGTCGCTTGCAAGCGGGCTTGAACAGCTGATTGTCGGAATTAGCAAGCTGGAATCAGGCTTAAAGCAAGCGGCTGTAGGTCAAAACCAGATTATCGGCAAACTGCCTAGTATCGTACAAGGACTTGAGCAGCTTCAAGCAGGTCAAAGTCAGATCGGTCAAGGGTTCACTCAACTGACAGGCCAATTGACGCAGCTCACCAACGGCTTGCAAAAGAGCGTGGATGGTCTGTCACAAATATCAGAGGGGCTGCATTCAGCCAACCATTATTTACAACAAGTCGGAAGTACAGCTGACAAAGAATTAGGAGGCTGGTTTGTTCCTGAGGAAGTTGTACAGAACAAACCATTTAAGCAGGCGCTAGATTTATACTTGTCTGCTGACCGCAAAGTAATGACACTAGACGTCGTTTTCGGCATGAATCCTTATGGGACCAAAGCTATTGATTCCGTAAAAGAAGTGCAAGCGGCTGTCGATCGAGCTGTCAAAAATACAAAGCTTGAACAATCCGATATCGCCATAGGCGGCGTATCCAGCACTTTTGCCGACCTCAAGCAAATTTCTGGTGAAGATTACACCCGCACGGTAACACTAATGCTGATCGGCATATTGTTCATTTTGATCCTGTTGTTCCGTTCTATCGTGATGCCGCTTTATATTGTTGCATCTTTGCTGTTGACCTTCTTTACTTCGATGGGGATAACCGAGCTTGTTTTTACAAACATACTAGGTTATTCAGGTGTGACATGGGCAACTCCATTTTTTGGATTTGTCATGTTGATGGCACTTGGCGTTGATTACAGCATCTTTTTAATGGATCGTTTTAATGAAAATAAACATTTAAGTGTGAAGGATGCAATTTTGTTTGCTATGCGTAATATGGGCCCGGTTATTATATCCGCCGTTATCATTCTGGGAGGTACGTTCGCTTCTTTCTATCCTTCAGGCGTACTGTCGATGATGCAAATAGCAACTGTCGTGCTTTCTGGGTTATTGCTTTACACCTTCCTGCTGCTTCCATTTTTCGTGCCAGTTATGGCAAAAATGTTTGGCGCAGCCAATTGGTGGCCGTTTGCTCCCAAATTAGAGCACACTGACAAAAGTCAAAAAATAAGCGCGTAAGTGGCAATGCTTATGTGAACTAGGGGTAAGCAAGCATGGGCTCAGGCTCTGCATGCTCGCCCCTGTTTTTTGCGATTTTTTTGCTATTAAAATGACATATTTTACACCCATTTTACGTTAGTTTAATATGACGCTGATAAACAGGATGCATAATAAGAGTATCAACTGCAACTCAAGCCTAAATTATGAATGTAAACACTGGGGAGGTACGTGATGAAGTCCAAAATACTGGTCGTCGATGATGAGCCATCCATCTCGACTTTGATTGAATACAACTTAAAATTAGCCGGTTATGACGTGTTGTGCGTTTACGACGGAGAAGCCGTATTTGATGTTCTTTCCACGTTCCGCCCTGATCTAATCGTATTGGATCGCATGCTTCCGAAAAGTGATGGACTTGAAGTATGCCGCAAGCTAAGAGATCACCAAAACATGGTGCCTGTTATTATGCTAACGGCGATGCAAGACGTTGGCGACAAAATTGCAGGTCTTGATAATGGCGCTGACGATTATATGACTAAGCCTTTCAGTCCGCAAGAGCTTATATCCCGCATCCATGCTGTAATGCGTCGCATCCAATCACTCCCGCCTTCAGACGACGGACGAATATATAGTATCGGGCATTTGAGTGTGTTAGCCGATCAACGTGAAGTTATGCTTGATGGGCGTTCCGTAGAGTTAACGCCTAAGGAATTTGAGTTGCTCGTGTTCCTTTGCCGCCATCGCGGAAAAGTGCTCAGCCGCCAGCAACTGCTGCATGGCGTATGGGACTATCATTTCTTGGGTGATACTCGAATTGTGGACGTGCACATTAGCCATCTTCGCGATAAGCTGGAGAAAAATGCGCGCAATCCAGAATACATCATGACGATTCGGAACGTTGGTTATAAGCTGACAGAACCGTCCAAGAAACATTTGGCCTAATTGTAAACTATTTTTGTCCTTATACGTACTCCTCTCATTTTCGATATGAAGCCCGTTGGCCCCCCCGAGCCAGCGGGTTTCTTTTTTTATTTCAGTACACCACATTGTATTTACCATCTCAACACATCTCGTCCTTGTGCTTGTAAGTATGTGACTTCATGAGTGTCCCCTTAAACAGCAAATGACCCGATAAGGAGAAGCTGCCAATAGTAGCAGACATCCTCTTTCGGGCCACTGAAAAGAACAAATCAAATAGCTTAGTCTATTATGGTGTTAGCTGTTCTTCTGTTGAAAGTCGTTCATAAACTGGCTCAAAGCAGCACAGTTCTCATGTGGAACGGCATTATAAATTGATGCACGCAAGCCGCCAACACTGCGATGACCCTTGAGACCGATAAAACCAGCCTGCTCCGCTTCCTTAGCAAACAGCTTCTCCAGCTCTTCCGATGCTAAGCGGAACGTTACGTTCATACGAGAACGGCTATCTACGGCTGCAACCCCCTTGTAGAAGCCACTGCTGCCATCGATTGCATCATAGATCAGCTTTGCTTTTGCTTCGTTAGCTGCTTGCATCGCTTGTAAGCCGCCACGTTCTTTAATCCATTGCAGAACTAAATTAACAATGTATACGGAGAATGAAGGTGGAGTGTTATACAAGGAATTGTTTTTCTGATGAATGCTATACCGCAGCATCGTAGGGATCGTCTTCGGACTGTTCGTTAACAATTCTTCCTTTGCAATTACTACAGTTACACCTGAAGGACCTAGATTTTTCTGTGCACCGGCATAGATCATACCAAACTGCGACACATCAAGCGGGCGACTAAAAATATCACTGGACATATCTGCAATCAAAGGAACATCACCCGTATTCGGAAATGCTTGAAATTGTGTCCCTTCAATCGTCTCATTCGACGTGACATGCACATAAGCGGCATGCTCAGGCACTACAATGTCAGCCACCGCAGGTACACGTGTAAATTGATCCGCCTCTGTAGAAGCGATAACTTGTGTTTCCCCTACCAACTCCGCTTCCTTAATGGCCTTTACCGCCCAGCTTCCCGTATTAACATACGCACCGATCTTGCCTGGTGTCAGCAAATTCATCGGAATCATGGCAAACTGTGTGCTGGCTCCTCCTTGCAGAAACAGTACATCGTAGCCATCTGGAACGCCTAGCAACTCCTTCAACAGGTCCTTCGCTTCATTGTGTACACCCTCATAGACTGGTCCACGGTGCGACATTTCCATGATCGACATACCGTTGTTGCGGAAATCGACGAATTCCGCCTGGGCACGCTCCAATACTTCGAGTGGCAATGCTGCCGGTCCCGCATTAAAGTTGTAAGCTCGTTGACGTTGTTCCATAAGGTTCTCCCCACCTTCATCTTATTTCTCATCTCATATTTGCATCATACGCATGAAATATTATTTGTAATGATAGCAGGTAACGCATTCCCTATCAAGTTAATAGTACGAAAAAAACCGACTAATTTGAATGATTTCATTCGGAAATGGGGCTTTTTATTTACAATTTCAAAGTTATTCCTGTTACTTTCACACCATTTTAACAGAAGATTGTGAAACTAAACACATTTTATTTTTCCTCAACACGCTTTGTAACCGCTATTTTGTACCACCTTCCTCGCAAACAGAAACAGGCAAAGCGCTCCGCTAAAGGTGCACTCTGCCTGTTAAGTTGTAATTAGCAATCGAAATAAAGACTGTACTCTTGCGGATGAATTCGAATCGATACCGATTTAGCTTCCGAACGTTTAACCGCAATATAGTTATCGATGAAGTCTTTAGTAAATACGCCACCGTCCAGCAAAAATTCATGGTCAGCCTCAAGCGCATCTAGCGATTCTTCCATCGTTCCTGGTACACTGCGAATTTCTCTTTTGTCTGCATCGGACAATTCGTAAATATTTTTATCAAATGGGCCGTATCCTAGCGCACTTGGATCCAACTTACGCTTGATGCCATCCAGTCCAGCCATCAACATTGCTGCAAATGCCAAGTATGGGTTAGCTGTGGAATCTGGCGTGCGGAACTCTATACGACAACCTTTAGGCGTAACAGCAGCCACCGGGATACGTACCGCTGCGGAACGGTTCCCCTTGGAAAACACCAAGTTAACCGGAGCCTCATAGCCAGGTACTAGACGCTTAAAGGAGTTCGTGCTCGGATTTGTAATGGCAAGCAGCGCAGGTGCATGGTGCAAAATACCGCCTATATAATGTAATGCCATTTCACTCAGGTTGGCATAACCACCTTTTTCGTAGAACAATGGCGTGTCTCCATCAAAGATCGATTGGTGAACGTGCATGCCGCTGCCATTATCTCCAAACAATGGTTTCGGCATAAATGTGGCTACCTTGCCGAACTGGCGAGCCGTATTGTGTACGATGTATTTATATTTCATCAAATTATCAGCCGTGCTCGTTAGCGTATCAAAGCGGAAGTTGATCTCGCCTTGACCCGCTGTAGCCACTTCATGATGGTGACGTTCCACGCGCAAACCTGCTTCTTGAAGCAATCGGCACATTTCACTGCGCAGATCCTGCTGTGTATCAACTGGAGCTACTGGTACATATCCGCCTTTTGTGCGTACCTTAAAGCCCAAGTTGCCGCCTTCCTCTTTCCGGTTTGTGTTCCAGGAAGCCTCTTCGGAATCTACATAGAAGGAAGAGCTATTCATAGAAGTTTCATAACGAACATCATCAAAAATAAAGAATTCGGATTCAGGGGCAAAATAAGCAGTTGTACCTACACCAGCCGTTTGCAGAAACTCCTCTGCTTTCTGAGCGATGCTACGTGGATCACGCTCATAACGTTCTCCATCTGGGGTATGAATGTTACACATGACGATTAATGTGGCGTGTGCTGTGAATGGATCAACATATACTGTCGCTGTATCCGGCATCATAACCATGTCGGACTCTTCAATACCACGGAAGCCTTGAATGGAGGAACCGTCAAATGCTACACCGTTAACAAACGTATCTGCGTCTACTTCCGTTGCTGGCAAGCTAATGTGGTGAGCCTTGCCGCTCAGATCCACAAAACGAAAATCTACATACTCAATCTTTTTTTCCCGAATCAATTCCAACACTTGGTTCACCGACATGTTAATTCCTCCCCAAAATCCGAACATTAACCGTTCAAAAGACGTTTATTGTTCAACATCGTTTTTATATTGTTGTCATTATAAATCCAGAAATTCGATCTCGTCAATACTTATGTCAGGTATTTTTTTGTTTTATGTAAGGTATGCTGACATCAATGAAATAGTTACCTTTTATCCTTTAAAATGTAATTTGAATCATAAGCCTTATAAGCGTTTCAGCATACAAAAATAACCGCCCTTGGCTGCTGCCAAACACGGTTATCATAAAATATAATATATTCGTACCTTTTATTTCTTCCAACTTTCAAATGCAGATGCAGGTTCCTTGGCTGTTGCAAAGGTACTGCCACATAGCGGTGCTAACTGTTCCAGTTCTTTTAGCAGACGTGCGAATTGATCAGGGAACAACGATTGCACACCATCACCCGTCATTGAATTGTCAGGATCTGTATGCATCTCAATGATAAGTCCATCCGCACCAGCAGCTACCGACGCTTTAGTCATCGGTTCAACGAGTTCACGTCGTCCTGTTCCGTGGCTAGGATCAGATATAACAGGCAGGTGAGTCAGAGACTTCATAACTGGAATAGCGCTAAGATCCAGCGTGTTGCGTGTGTACCCCTCGAATGTTCGAATACCACGCTCACATAACATAACGTTTGGGTTTCCTCCTGCCAAAATGTATTCCGCCGCATTCAGCCATTCATCATAAGTGCTGCTGAAGCCACGTTTCAACAGGACAGGTCGATTCGTCTCCCCAAGCTTACGCAGCAGATCAAAGTTCTGCATGTTCCTTGTGCCTACCTGCAAAATATCGGCATACTCGGCACACACATCTACATATTCCGGTGTCATTACTTCCGTTATTGTAAGCAATCCATGCTTGCGTCCTGCCTCAGCCATCATGATCAAACCTTCTACGCCTACCCCTTGGAAGCTGTAAGGACCTGTCCGTGGTTTAAAAGCCCCACCCCGCAAAATTTGACCGCCGGCTGATTTGACCAGACGAGCAATCTCATCAATCTGCTCTGCGGATTCCACCGCGCAAGGTCCACCCATTACAACAAGTTCGCCGCCTCCGATACGTACGTCACCGATCTCGATAACAGTATCAGCTGGATGGAAGTCACGACTTGCTAACTTGTAGGACTTCGATATTTTCACAACATTTTCTACGCCATGCAATTGACGCAGATGTTCTGCCATTGGAGGTTCTACAGTACCAATAATACCAATAACGGTACGATCTGTACCTTTAGAAATGTGGGCTTGCAGCCCTTTTCCTTCAATATAACTAACAATCTCCCCCATGCGGGCTTCCGATGTATGATTGGATACGATAACGATCATAGCATTCCCATTCCCTTCTTTTGCTTCTTTACTTAAACGCTTGTTCGCGTCTATGCTTTTATCCGTTAAAGAAATGATACCTCTATTTATGCTTTTCGTCAAGACTATTCCCTCCTACCTATCCATGTCATCCTCTCAATTGTGAACACGCCGTCATAATTAATATGTAATCACACGGTTATACATCTAGTTTCACAGCTATGAAAAAAACGGTCGCGCAGCACAGGGATCATATCCCTGTGCTGCACGGCCCGTTTTTCTATACGCTTTGCCCTCTATTATCCTGAATTAACTTATCAAAGTATCAGCTTACATTGGCATACGTTGCAATCTTCGTTTCTCACGACGACGATGTTGCAGCAATTCCAGCCCTTTCTTGACAGGCAAATACATCATAAAGGCTAAAATACATCCGTCAATGATCCCACCGACAATAAGATGCAAATTAATAGTCATGAGATGGTTCAGCCAATGCGGTATTCCATGAAAATGAACTACAAAATGTTCGGGCAGCAGCCAGTGACCCACTCGTTCATTTAGCACAGCCACCGGAATATAAATCATTTTACCAAAAATAAATCCAATCAGTGCCGAAGCCATCCGCCCGCGCAGCATATAAACAAACGGAAAAATTAAAAAAAAGGCTAGACCCGCTGTCGGCAGCGTAAACATTTCAATGGCAAGACCAATGCTGAAACCTTTCGCGACAGCAGAAGCACTGCCGTTAGTCCGCATAAGCTTAAGTGTCTGATATTTGAACCATCTTTTCATGACAGACCTCTTTTCGGCGCCCTAGTTGTTGCAAAAATTAAGATTTGTCGCGGAGCCGAGGAAGCAGCTTACTCATATTGACGGTCCGCTTCTTCTCCCATGTGGATTCATCAGCTGGATCGTACTGCTCCAGAAACTGCACCACTTCCTTCGTAATTGGACTAGGTGTAGACGCACCTGACGTCACTCCTACGACCTCAATGTTGTTCAGCCACTCCAAATTCAACTCTGACAAGTCCGAAATACGATGAGCAGGCACTCCCGCTATTTCTTCTGAAACTTGTGCCAAGCGATTCGAATTGTTGCTGCGCGGATCACCTACCACAATGAGTAATTCACATGCATGTGCTTGATCAGCAACAGCCTGCTGCCTTTCTTGTGTTGCCATACATATTTCATTGTGGATTTCGGCTGTTGGAAACTTCTGAATGAGTCGATTCATAATATGCTTAATATCCCATTGGCTCATCGTTGTCTGATTCGTAATGATGATTCGATCCGTATCAAGCGCTAACGTTTCGATTTCTTCTTCTCTTTCAATCAAATGAACATGAGCAGGAGCTACACCAATTGCACCTTCTGGCTCCGGATGACCCTTCTTGCCGATATAAATAATGTCATATCCGTCGGCTGTCTTCTCACGAATCAAGTCATGTGTACGTGTCACGTCTGGGCATGTCGCATCAACAGTAGTTAAGCCTTTCTCCCTTGCCTTGCGGCGCACTTCAGGGGAAACACCATGAGCTGTAAATATGATTGTTCCTTTATCTACTTGATCCAAAATATCCATACGGTTTGCACCATCCAGCGTAATAATACCTTCGCCTTCAAATGCATCTGTGACATGACTATTATGCACGATCATACCTAATATATAAATCGGTCGCGGCAAGTCCAGATTGCGGGCCGTCTGCTGCGCGATAACCATCGCATCCACAACACCATAACAATACCCTCGCGGCGTTATTTTATGAACCTTCATGATGCACCTACTTTCTAAACGGATAAGATCCAGTATCACTATTTTTGAATACTTCTCTATTATACTGGATCTACCTTATCCACGTCGACAACTGCAAGCGGCAACCAAATCAGGAAGGTTGTCCCTTCACCGGGTTTAGTCACAACCTCGACAGAGCCTTTGTGTTCATCGATAATCCATTTCGCGATCGATAACCCCAATCCTGTTCCAGACGTTACCCCTCGCGAGACGTCAGCCCGATAGAAGCGCTCGAAAATATACGGTACTTCCTTCTCGTTCATGCCTATGCCGGTATCTTTAATCTTGATCCCTACTTGACGGTCCAAGACGACAGCGCTTAAGATGACAGAACCGCTTTCGGTATATTTAAATGCATTTTCAATAAAAATGAACAGCATTTGCTGCAAATAATCTTTGTTGCCATACACAGCCACTTCCCTCAGACTTGCGTCCTCCTCAATCACCCAATCCGCCTTGCGCGGCAAAAATTGGGCACGGCGTACAACGTCGTCAAGCAGCGGCTTTAAATCCAAATACTGCTTCTCCATCGTATATCCTGCATCTGCGCGGGCAAGTGACAACAAATCGTTCACCAGTCTAGTCATCCGCCGTGATTCATCTGCGATATCGCTAAGCGCCTCAAGCGACATGACCTCACGCTCTTGCGCTGAAAGCGCAGTCGCTTGGGACTGATTCACCCACATTTTCTCGAGAAGGTCTACATTCCCCCGAATTGTCGTTAACGGTGTGCGCAGCTCGTGTGAAGCATCAGACACGAATCGCCGCTGCGCACGGTACGCTTCATCAAGCTCATTGTAGAACGTTTCCATCCGGCCTAGCATGCTATTGATCGTCTCTGTAAGCTGTCCAATCTCATCTTCTGGCGCGCCTTCACGCGGAATACGCATGCTGAGGTCTGTCCCTTTCTGAATCCGATTGGTCGCTTTAATGACGTTCTCAATTGGCCTTAGTGACTTTTGAGCTAGAAAAAGGCCTAAGGAGAAAGCCAGCACAACTGTCACCATCGATGAAATGATCAGAATACTACGTAATTCCCTGAAAAATCTAGCTTCTTGTCCCGTATAAGATAGTACCTGAATTGCGCCTACAATCTGACTCTTAATCGTAATCGCCTGTTCATAAATAAGAAATTCATTACCGCGAATATCAACAGTCCGATAGCCGTCTCGAATGTCGCGCGGGGACTTCGGTGGTTTAAGCTCTATACGACTTGCAATCATTTCGTCGGACTTCTTGACGCTTCCGTTCGTATAATTGGTCAGCTGTGTAAACAATGCCTCATTAACAAGTCGATTAGCATCCCTAGGCGTTACGTCAAAGTCCAGACCATTTTGAAAGTCCAGCGTCGGAAGAATGGTGATCTGATTCACCGTGTCACTAATACGCTGTTTGATATCCCCGTATATTTTGTAATCAACGAATGTATAGATGGAAATTCCGAACAAAAACAACGTAAACGCCAATAACGCGGAATACCAAACGGTCAGCCGAAGACGAATCGACATCCGTTATGTGTCCCCTCTCAACACGTAGCCAGTACCACGAATCGTCTGTATAATTCGTTTTCCGCTATGTTCTTCTGTTTTTTGTCTTAACATTGCAATATACACTTCGAGTACGTTGGACTCACCACTATAGTCGTAACCCCAAATTTTCTCCATAATGACATCACGAGGAAGCACTCGCTTCGGGTTCTGCATAAACAGATGCAACAGCTCAAACTCCTTCGCTGTTAACTCAATCATATGATTGCCGCGTTTAACTTCACGTGTATGCAGATCCAATAACAGGTCCTCGTATGCGAGACGATGGTTGCCACCTTCGCTGTCTGTCCGACGTCTAAGCAAAGCCCGAACACGTGCAAGCAGTTCCTCCAAGGCAAATGGCTTGACCAAATAATCATCCGCCCCTAAGTCCAACCCTTTCACGCGATCTTGCACTTCATCTTTAGCCGTTAACATTAATACAGGCACAGAGCTACCCGCCTCTCTCATCCGGCGCACTACTTCCCAGCCATCTACTTCTGGCATCATCACGTCTAGCACAAGCAAGTCCGGCTCACGCACAATCATCTCCCGTAGTCCCTCTGTCCCGTTAGAAGCCGTATTCACTTCAAAGCCTTCAAAGACAAGGCCTCGGCGGAGCATGGACGTAATCTTCTCATCATCATCTACGATTAAAATGTAAGAGCGCATGTTCAGGCCGTCATCCTTTCACCGTTCCATCTTATTAAATCTATTGTACCACGGACACGTCCATTTCAGAAAAGGAAGCGAAGAAAGTGCAATCCTTTCTTCGCTTCCTAGTTCTACTATTGTGTTTCCAATACTACATCGTCCTCACAGCCTATTATTAAGGCTGTTCAATATTTTCGAATTTATTTTTATCACCAATCGTTACTTTAACGTCCATCTTCTTGCCATCACGATACACCTGGAACGAGACTACATCCCCGACTTTTTTCTTCTGGATCGCCTCAATTAGTCCCTCTTTATTAGTTACAGCATGGCCCTCCATGCCCGTAATGATATCATAAGCACGCAAGTCCCCTTTATAAGCAGGTGAACCATAGATCACGTTGGCTACCAACGCACCGTCCATGCTTTCGACACCGATTTTTTTAGCGATCTCATCTGTCATCGTCATTAAAGTAGCACCGATGAACGGACTTGGCTCTTTAGGAATTTCTTTGTTTGCTTTTAAGTTCTCAACCACTTTGTTGATTACGTTCGATGGAATCGCAAATCCAATACCTTGTGCTTGCTTGCTCACCGCAACGTTCATTCCGATTACTTCGCCTTTCATATTTAGCAGCGGACCACCCGAGTTGCCTGGATTAATCGAAGCGTCCGTTTGCAGCAAATGTTCATATTGGCGTGTCGTGCCATTATCATCAATATTAATTGAACGTTCTTTTGCACTTAATACGCCTGTAGTTACCGTATGATCAAAGCCTGACGGGTTACCAATAGCAACCAACTGCTCCCCTACTTGTGCCCCATCTGAATTCCCAAGCTTTAACGTTGGAAAATCCTCGCCTTTAATTTTGAGAACAGCTAGATCAAGGTCTTGGCTCTTACCGAGCACCTCTGCTTCGAGCGGCTTCTCATACCCTTCGACGGTAACTTGAACCATTTCTCCGCCTTCAACCACGTGATTGTTCGTTAAAATATATCCGCTCTTATCAAAAATAAATCCCGTTCCGATGCCAAGCGGCTGTAATTCAGATTTAGGAGTTGTGCCTTCCGAACGATTATTGCCACCATTTCCTCCATTACCGCCGTAGTTGTCACCGAAAAATTGCTTAAAGAACGGATCATCCATCCAAGGGTTCGAATAGCCTCCACCTCCGCCTCTTCGTGCGGAAGCATATGTCTCGATCTTAACAACTGCTGGACTGGCCGACTTGGCAACCTCTGCTACCGACGCAGCTCCATTTGGAAATGGGGTTGGTGTATTGTTCACAACTGTCTGCGCTGCCTCACTGGAATGGTTGTTAGAGCTCGCTGCTTCACCCGTAAACAAATTCGTACGGTCCGCTGCATACATCAAGGATGTGATGACGATCATTCCCGCCATAAAGGAAGCAAACATAGCCTTAAACGACGTCCCCTTACGCTGAGGCTTCTGATTGTTAAAATTCCAGTTCCCTGGCGGCGCGATCCCCGATCCCCCGTTTGATCCGTCTGCTGAACCACCACCATATTGATTAAAGGATTGACGTGTCGCACTTGAAAACGGCAGTGGCTTCACTGGATTAGGCGGTGTAACTTGCACATCACTGGATGCGCCGTATGCATCTCTTGACGTTGTAGATGCTGTGTCTTCCGAATTAACCGACTGATAAGGACCATAGGCATAGTAGTAGGATGAATGTCCTTGTTGCGTATCACTTTGCTTGCCTGCTGCTTGCTCTTGTTCCGCCTGATGCTGCTCATTAGATGCTTGAGCTGATGTATGTTTCAGTTCCGATTCGGAATTAGAAAATGGTTTGCGATTGTCTTCCATAAAGAACCCCTCCCACGATGTTCGATATCAATTTTGATATTCTCTATAACGTTATGTTCCTATCTTGCACTCTCAACCTTAAACTTACCTTAAAAACAACATAAAACACAATAAAACCTCATTGATCAACAAAAAAACAGCTCATCTCTCCATCTCTATAAGCTTGAGATAGAAGATAAGCTGCTTTCAAGTGGTATTATTTGTTCAATTTGTATTCAATCTGCAAGATGAGCTGTCGGCCCGCCTTCCATTCTTCATCGGACACTTCAGCATCAGGCTGTACAGGCGTTTGGAATTGATCGATCAGTGCGCCCATCAGGTGCATTTCTGCATGGGGATCATTGCCTCGCTGCACCACATGTTTCAGGACCAATGGACTATGCAGCTCGATAATCGTTTCATTATCTGACTCTGCGTCAAAGGGGCCATCAATCGCTAGAAATGGGATACGTACAACAACATCCTCGTGTGTCTCCACTGACTTGTCAAAGCTGCCGCCTTTATAATTCCAATTTCCTCCGACTGCGAATCCACATGATTCTAATACTTCCTTAATTCCATCATATCGATATTGACGTCCAGAAATCGAACTATCTATTTCACGCATGCTGACAACCTTCTTCCTAATGATAGTTACCATTAGGATGGTTCAACTTAACTTAATTTAACCCATCCTTTTCGATGAGCGTATACAGCCAATTGCGTACGATCCTGCATCTCACATTTCATAAGAAGATTGGAGACATGCGTTTTTACCGTTTTAATGCTAATATGAAGCTCATCCGAAATATCTTTATTAGATTTGCCGTCTGCAATAAGGAGAAGCACTTCTTTCTCGCGCTCCGTTAAGCCCTCATCATCAGGTCGTGCAGCACGTTTACGAAGTCCACGTGTTAATGCCTGTGACACTTCTCCGCTCATTACAGGCATTCCACGAAAAGCACCTCGTATCGCATAAATAAGATCTTCTGCCGATACGGTTTTGAGCACATAACTTGTTGCTCCCGCTTGGATTGCAGCGACAACCTGCTCATCTTCCATAAAGCTCGTCAGCATAACGATCCGAAGCTTAGGATATTTTAAAATGAGCTGTCTAGTAGCCTCAACTCCGTCCATATCCGGCATCATCAAGTCCATCAGCACTAGATCCGGCAGCGCATCACTTCGTTTGCTAATTTGCTCAATTGCATCTAAGCCTCCGCTTGCTTCCCCAATCACATCAATATCAGGATCAAGCATCAAGTATGTCTTCAAGCCGAGTCGAACCATTTCGTGATCATCTACGAGAAACACGGTCATCTTACTCATTTGCTTCCCCCTCCATCTAGCTCCATCCCTGCTCCCAATTGCACAACAATTACGGCATATTGATCATTCGCTTTGTCTACTTCATTTACTCCTTAACTTTATTTAGTCCATTTACTTCAATTACTTCATTTATGTTAGCTGCTTCAATTGATTCCGTTTCTTCAAATAAAGGGATGTGTACCCGTATCGTCGTGCCTGCACCCGGTTGGCTAACAAGGTCCATATGCCCACCTAACTTGTCCACACGTTCCCGCATCGTGGATAAACCGTAACTGCCTCCGTGCGCAGTCTTGTTCATATCAAACCCTCTGCCATCATCCGCGACTACAAGTACAATCCGGCTATCTGTTTCCTGCATCGTCAATGTCACTTGCCTTGCTTGTGCATGCTTCACAACATTAGCCATTGCTTCTTGAATCATCAAAAAGCATTGATGTTCCTTCACTTCCGATAAACCTTCATGCAATTGGATGTCGATCTTGCCCTTCAGTCCGTTCTGATTGCAATAGTCAGGGAACCAGCGCTCCAGCGCTTCCTCCAACGTTTTGCCATCTAATTCGATCGGACGCAGTTGCGCGATCAGCCCCCTCATCTGCCGCTGCGCGATATGAGACATCTGAATCAGTTGCTCGACGACTACCTTGGCACGGTTCATGTCCAGTTCCATCACCTTTGGTAAAGAAGAAGAGGACATATGCAACGCAAAAAGCTGCTGGCTGACCGTGTCATGCAGGTCACGCGCCAGCCGCTTCCGCTCTTCTTGAACAATCGCTTCGCTTTCTCGCTCCCAATCAATCGTCTGCTGCTCAGACAGCTTTTGCAGCAGACGTAATTTATGCTCCATCGTTTGCATCATCGCATTAAAATCAGAATAGAGTCGGGCGAAAGAAGCGTCCTCATCATCAGGAATTCGAGCGGACCAATTTCCTTTGGTCACTTGCATCATGCTTAAATGAAGTACATCCAACCTTCGCTGCAAGCGAACACCTGATATATATCCAGTAATCGCCGACACAATAAGCACTGTGATAATGCCATACAACCACCAATTTAAGCCGCTGCCCCATTCTCCACCGTGAACTAATCCGAACCAGAGCACACTAATGATGACACACCCAGATATGATAAAAGTGAATAGCAGCTCCCACTTTGCACTCCGAGCATTCCGAAACCACTTCATCACCATTCGTTCTACCCTACCCTCATCACTTTGACATCACCGATAAACGTACTTACAATAATGCGCACTTTTTTGCCCGCCTCGTAAAACTGAGGTGTTTCTGCTTGTACATTACGAAGGAAGCCGCCCTCTTCCATATCCAATACACGCACATCACCGATAAAGGAGGTCGAGGTGACAACTACACCCAAATCCACATCATTCGGAATGTATACCTTTACATCGCCAACAAAGCTTGAGATGTTAATTTTGGTTTCGCCGTAAGAAATTTGAGCTTTGGTCAAATCAAGCGTCGTGTCTCCGATAAAATGAGACACATTCATCGGCTTCAGTTCCCAAAAATCCTGCCCCATATGAATGTCACCAATAAAACCTGATTTGTTCACAACGGTACGATGCTTGCCAAACAAAGGTTCACTGTACATACGACCTTTATCCGCATCAGAAGTTGTATATTGTTTATGTGGTTCTGCATTAAAATCATATTGATGTGGATCTGTTCCTACATTTGAATGGTCGGTTGTCTTATTGCTACTAGACTGCTTGTTAGGTGCGGAGTAATCAACATCTTTAAAAGGGTCTGGATAGTTGCTGTAGTCAGGATATTCGGTAACGTCCTCATTCCCCTTGTTACAACCAGACTTCCATTGCTGCTTTTGAGCTGCTTTCCATTCTTTGCGTTTGACTTTCCATTCCTCCCGATTGGCTTTCCATTCATTGCGGCTGTGCCCTTGGTAACGTGAATGTCGAGGACGGAACAAAATAAAAATCCCCCCTACGATAAGCGCAAACGGAAATGCAAGCTTGATAAAATCTCCCATCGATAACGTCACAATATCTAGGTTCCTCAATAAGAAATAAACACCAACCCCTAATGGGAACACACCCCAGAAACCACCTTGCAACAACCCGCTAATTCCTACAAATATGACGATGAGTGGCCAATAGGTGCTTATTAAATCACCAATATTAAATGATACGTAGCCCCATTGCTGTAACAGAAACATAAGTCCGATACAGATTAGTACGAAACCGCCAAACCATCTTCCGCGATTGTACTCATTCATTTTAATCCCTCGCTTTATTATGCTATGCTGCATTCGATTTACTGTGTTATCTATACTTATACTTGTATTGTAAAGGAAATATAAGCTGCCGCATAGCGCCGAGGGATTGAATCCGTTCTCAGTCTCCAGACGGAGAAGATGGTAAATCAGACCATTGTGTATCATAATGATAAATGCAATGTTCGTATAGAAAGCAGATGATGTTAACGAAAAAAAGCTGTCTTTTGGTCATCTGTTGATGACTTTTAAGACAGCCTATTACCTCAATCATTTATATGGCACGTGGTACGTTAACATCCATGCTGCGTGTATTATTGTTGCTGCGGCTTTTGAGATTGCCCTTTAGCAGGCTTGTTGGCTACATTGGATACCCCTGCTGCCTCAGCAGCAAATTCAGCATTAAACGTTTGGTTAGCACCCAATTTACTTTTTTTGTTGTTTTTACCCATCTAGTGTCACCTCCTATACGATCACGCTGTTCTAATACCTAGCATTCGAAGTACACTTTCGTGCCTCCATCAAGTATTATGCGAATCGTATAGCCGCAATATACGATCAACCATTTGGTGTAATTAACCGTTTATTGCCATTCATATGCGTCTTCAACAGTTGACGGGACCTACAGAGGTTTTTTCGGTATGCCACGATGTTTGACAACCGTTTCGTTAAGCTGGTTTAGCCATTTCTCTGTCACTTTGCCCTGACCGAGCTGAATGACTTGAACCTCTACTTCTTTTTTACCCCATTGCTTATAAACCTGCTTCGTTGTATCAAAATAAAGATCTAATTTCTTCCCCTTAATTTTCGAGCCAATATCTGCGACTATACCATATCCGTACCCTGGAATATACAGAATAGTCCCCAGCGGGAACACGGACAAATCTGCCGCAATTGTAGACACATAGTCACGTCGTACTTTTACACCGGAATAGGTAATGCCATACTCAGGATGCCCTGGTTTCTTCCCAGTTGACTCGATTCCTGCGGTATAACCGGTGGCAACCACCGTCACTTCCTTTTCAACCTGCGCTTGCACAGGTGCATACAGCTCATCGTTATAAAGCAAGCGGCCACTAGTCGATACAGCTTGATCCGTATTTTTCTTTGGTGCAGCAGCAGATTTATGTTGCGTGTCTACGTATACAAACAGGTTCGATTGCGTTACGGTCAAATGGTTAACTTTCATACTACTTACTGTATTTTGTTGCAGATGACGAACTGCACCGTGTTCAGTCACATGGTTGGCATAGAACCATTTTCCAATCGTATTCCATGCTAGCTGCTCACGCTGATGCTGCGTCATCATACTATGTGTAATGTGTGCTGCTTGGACTTGAGCATACGGCTCACTCACCAAGCTCACGCCTAATACTACCAACATACAGCACACCCACAACGACAGCCTGTTCACTTTCACGATGATGTCACTCCACACAGTTGATGTTCTTTGTTTACTACCATTCATACGTACTGTAAACATATGGTCACTCCTCCCTAGTGGGAAGGATGTCCAGCACCATTTTCTTTTATTCATTTTCGACAAAAAAAGAACACCTGCGACATTAAAAGATGTGCTAACAAAAAATGCTCGACCATATGCCAATAGCATAGGTCGAGCATTAATCATGAGCAGCGTACAGGATCATTCCTAACGAACAGTTCTGCGTCTACTCAATATTTATTCTTCTTCTGCTTTTACTTCCGGCATTTTACGTGTACGAATTTCTTCGTTCAGCATGGCAACAGCATCGGCCACCGACATCATACCGAGATCACCATGACCGCGTTTACGAACAGATACTGCACCGTTATTTTTCTCATTTTCGCCTACTACGAGCATGTAAGACATTTTCTCGAGCTGTGCCTCACGAATCTTATAACCAAGCTTCTCGTTGCGTAAATCCGCCTCTACACGAATACCTGCTTCGCGCAACTGCTCTTCGACTTCCTTAGCATACTCTTCATAGTTCGGTGAAACAGGCAAAATCTTAGCTTGCACTGGCGACAACCAAAGCGGCAATGCACCCGCAAAGTTCTCAAGCAAGAAAGCCGTCATACGTTCCATCGTACTAATGATGCCGCGGTGAATAACTACCGGGCGGTGCTTCAGTCCATCTTCACCCACATATTCCAGTTGGAAACGTTCTGGCAGCAGGAAGTCCAGTTGTGCCGTTCCAAGTGTTTCTTCCTTGCCGAGTGCAGTCTTGATTTGGACGTCTACTTTAGGTCCGTAGAAGGCCGCCTCTCCTTCTGCTTCAAAGAACGGCAAGCCCATCTCTTCCACAACCTCACGCAGCATACGCTGCGACATTTCCCACATCGCATCGTCTGGGAAATACTTTTCCGTATCCTGCGGATCACGGTAGGACAAGCGGAAACGGTACTCTTTAATGCCGAAGTCCTCATACACTTTGCGCAGCAAGTTGATGACTCGTGCGAACTCTTCTTTGATCTGATCTGGACGACAGAATATGTGCGCGTCGTTTAGCGTCATCGCTCGTACGCGATGCAAGCCAGTTAACGCCCCTGACATCTCATAACGATGCATCATACCTAGTTCTGCGATACGAATAGGCAGATCGCGATAACTGCGCATATCGCTCTTGTAAACCATCATATGATGCGGACAGTTCATCGGTCGAAGCACAAGTTCCTCATTATCCATCACCATCACAGGGAACATATCCTCTTGATAGTGCTCCCAGTGACCGGAAGTTTTGTACAAATCTACGTTAGCCAAGACAGGTGTATACACGTGGTTGTAGCCAAGACGTTCCTCCATGTCTACAATATAACGCTCCATCGTACGACGAAGTGTAGCCCCATTAGGAAGCCAGATCGGCAGACCTTGTCCCACTTCACGAGAAAATGTGAAGATTTTCAACTCTTTACCGAGCTTGCGGTGATCACGTTTCTTTGCTTCTTCCAAATAATGAAGATACTCATCAAGCTGCGCTTTCTTGACAAACGCCGTTCCATAAATACGCTGCAACATTTTGTTCTTCGCATCGCCTCTCCAGTAAGCGCCTGCCAGATTAAGCAATTTAAATACTTTCAGCTTAGCTGTGCTTGGCACGTGTGGTCCGCGGCATAAATCGAAAAACTCGCCTTGATCGTAGATCGTAAGCTCTGAATCCGCAGGAAGATCGTTAATTAGTTCTAATTTTAAAGGGTCACCAATCTCTTCATAAATACGAAGCGCTTCTTCACGCGAAACGACACGACGACGAATCGGCAAGTTCTCGTTTACGATACGCTCCATTTCTTTTTCAATCTTAACGAGATCCTCAGGCGTCAGCGATATGTTCATATCGATATCGTAATAGAAACCTTCTTCAATGACAGGTCCGATACCAAGCTTGACGTCGGCATCCTTATACAATCGCTTAATCGCCTGTGCCATTAAATGTGCTGAGCTGTGACGAATAACTTCTAATCCCTCTTCTGAATCAGGCGTTACGATGGCAACAGCCGCATCTTCCTCAATTGGCGTGTACAGGTCAACCACTTTTCCATTCAATTTACCCGCTACTGCATTTTTCTTTAGCCCGCTGCTAATGGATGCTGCTACATCTTCAATTGTTGCTCCGCGTTCGTACTCACGAACAGCACCATCTGGTAAAGTTACTCGTATCATAGACATGTATGAGCGCCCCCTTATTTATACTGATTGATATCATGTTATAAAAAACAAAAAAACACCCGCCCTTATAAGAAGGGACGAGTGTTGTTGTTTATACCCGTGGTTCCACCCTCATTTGAATGATTCCACTTGTGCCCTTGCGGCACAACTGTGCGCTTGACACACTTCTTAGCCAGTGTGGCGACGGAATCAATCCTTGAGTCATTCGCTAACGAGAATGAATCGTTGAATGATACTGAATACGACAGCCTATGTATAAGCTGGTGATCGTTCCCATTCAAAGCTCTAAAGGGGTAAATGCATATGCGTACCGAAGGGAATTCCAGCCTAGTTCCCTCTCTCTGTTCGGACCACCATGTGCATCCATGTCTTTATCATCGCTATATCGATGTAAACTTTAATATGGGATATTATATGCGAAATCAAGCAGACGGTCAAGTAACCTGCGCATTGCTTTGCTAACCGGCGTACCGTTTGTTTGTTGATTGCTTTCTTTGCTGCTTCATATTTAAGGAACCAAGTCCTGAGACTTCCAATTGTTTGTTAAACAAGGTTCGCATGAATTACAGTAAACGCACACATGAACCCGCGCTTCAAATATTTGTTGAATCGTTTTGATCACTTGTGATTCGGGATCACGTGTATGAATAACGATATGACCTGGCGAGACATTAATGAGCGTACTTACGATCATGTCTTCCATTTCCATATCACAATCAATCATCTCCACGATCATTCCATCCACAACGTGGGAAGGTTCAATCGGCAGCCATTGCTCATCGAGCAGCGTAAATTCATGGCAGCCTTTGTGCATAAGATGTGCCATTGGAATTTTAGTATCCTGAATGTAGACGAAATACTTAAGCAAACTAATAAATTCTTGATATTGGCGTTCCAGCACATATTCATCAATGGCATAATCCACTACTTCACGTAGCTCCGTCATATAACTTTCCAAACGAAATCGGATAAATCCGTCAACGTTTAATACGGTGTGCTCTTCAAGATAAAGCTGTAAAGCCTTAGTTACTTTGCTTTTACGTCTACGTCTTACTTCTGGGGAACCCTGTTCCTCATAACCATTAAGCAACTGATAACAATAAGCTTCAATCTTGTTACGATCCGCATCCTCCACATGCTTTTCTTTTGCAATTAACGAACGTATGAGCACTCCTTCCTTTACGGCCAAAATATACTCCGCTACAGCACTAGCTGCGCGTTTCCACACATCCTGTCCATGAACATGAAGCTGGAATTCAGGCAACAAGCCGCTGCATGTCACACCTGCTAATTTGTCTGTTTGGAAAGTGTCTAATGTCACTCTGCTTGAACTTGTATGTAAATCGCCCATTTCACATTTCAATAGCTCCGTTAAGGATTCCAATTCTTTAAGCTGTGCACTGGGAATGGATACGGTGAACAGTTCCATGAAGCTCACTCCTTTTTCGTTCCTTATTCAGTATATGGGGGCTTAGAACCATATATACGAAGTGAGATTTGGTAATCCATTCAGACGTTAACAGAACATGCCTAGTATACAGCGGTTGCAGCTTTCAACGCATGCTAAAAAGCGTATTAAGAACAAAAGCCCGATTAGCTTCTTATTCTCAATACGCTTAAAATATGCTTAAAAATAAACTTCAAAAATGTTATATGCTGTTAGTTCTGCATAATAAAGTCACGCGTCACAGCATCCTTCTCGTCATGAAACACCTGTAAAATGTTGTACTGTGTATCACGTTGTGCAGGTACTTTGCCCGCTTCCCGAATGATACGTAAAATACTTTCAATGTTAACCTTATGGGTTGCACCTGCTGCTGATACCACATTTTCCTCGATCATCGTGCTACCAAAGTCATTGCAGCCATAACTTAACGTTTGCTTGCCTACTTCTGGTCCCATCGTCACCCATGACGATTGGAAGTTCGGAATATTATCCAGGAAAATGCGGCTAATGGCAAGTGTCTTCAAATACTGCTCAGGCGTGACCCGCTCCGCCTTCATATTCGTATTATCCGGTTGGAACGTCCACGGGATAAACGCCAAAAATCCTCTTGATGGATAATTAAATTGTTTGCATTCATCTTGTGCGATCCGGATACGCTCCAAATGAAGCGCTCGTTCCTCCATCGATTCGCCGAAGCCGATAACCATCGTCCCCGTAGTTGTCATCCCTACTTTATGTGCAGTCTGCATTACGTCCATCCACTCGCGCCAAGTCCCCTTTAAGCGACTGATCTTGCGACGAGTGCGGTCGTCCAATATTTCCGCGCCGCCGCCTGGCAGCGAGTCGAGACCCGCTTGATGAATTTGACGCACAACCTCTTCAAGGGACAATCCGTCTGACACTTCTTTCATCTTCCATATTTCAGCTGGTGAGAAAGAATGCATCGTAATCTTAGGAAAACGCTGCTTGATTTCCTTCAACAAGTCAGTATAATAGCTAAACGGCAAATTAGGGTTTGTGCCACCCTGCATCAAAATTTCAGTACCGTTAACATCAAGCGTTTCCTGAATCTTCTGGAAAATGACTTCATTAGGCAGTACGTAACCTTCCTTCGATCCAGGCGCTCTATAGAAAGCACAAAATCGACAATAAGTGTCACATACATTCGTATAGTTAATATTTCGTCCAATAACAAATGTCGCAATCGGGTCTGGATGCCACTTTTTCATAATCTCGTTCGCGACATGTCCCATCTTCTCGATCTGATCAGATTCGAACAGCGTTACGCATTCTTCTGCATTAATGCGCTCACCGCGCAAAGCTTTGTCTAAAATGCGATCTACCGGTGATATCATCGTCACCGTCACTTCCTCTCCTATTAGGATGCACGGATTCGACGGCCAAGCTCGTCGTATGTTGAAACTGTATTCGTACGTGCAATAAGTTATGAATAATAAGCTTAATTCTGAAAGCTAATAATCATCGTAACATAGTTTGCCCGAGAAAAATACCCCCTTCACCTTCGACGAAACCGATATATTTTAGTTATAAAATATATCGGTTTATCTGGCAAAGCAGGGTATTTATAAACCGTCTCAATTTGTATTTAAGGCTTGCTCCAAGTCAGCCAACAAATCTTCAATGTGTTCCAGACCAACGGAGAAACGGAGCAGCCCATCCGTAATTCCTCTTTCCGCACGCACTTCTGGTGGCATAGCTGCATGAGACATCATAGCCGGATACGATAAAATGCTCTCTACTGCCCCCAAACTAACAGCAACAAGCGGCAAACGCACCTTGTTTAACACTTGTTTGGCACGTTCACCCGAACCCACATCAAACGAAACGACAGCTCCGTACCCACTTGATTGCTGTTCATGGAGGTCGCGTCCTGGATGGTTAGGCAAACCTGGATAGTATACATTCACGATATCTTTTCGCTCACTCAGCCATACAGCCAACCGACGCGCACTTTCCTCACACTGCTTCATACGGGCTTCCAATGTTTTCATGCCGCGAATTAGCAGCCAGCTATCCTGCACCCCAAGCACAGTACCGAGTCCATTTTGCAGCACTTTCACTTGATGTCCCAGCTCTGGATCGTGCGTCACAATAAGACCTGCAAGCACGTCGCTGTGTCCGCCAAGAAATTTGGTGGCACTATGGATGACAATATCGACCCCTAATTCGATCGGACGCTGATGGTATGGGGTCATAAACGTATTGTCTACCAACGTAAGGAGTCCTTTGGACTTGGCCCACGCCGTTACAGCCTTAATGTCAGTAATTTTAAGGGTCGGGTTGGATGGTGTCTCCATGTATACAGCTTTTGTGTTCGGACGAATAGCTGCTTGAACCTGCGCTATATCTGTCATATCCACAAAAGTGGATTCAATGTTTAAGCGATTCAACACAGTAGTCAGCAGTCGGTATGTACCACCGTATACATCCTCCGTCACGATGACATGATCACCTGCCGAAAATAAAAGGAATGCCGTTGATATAGCGGCCATGCCCGATGCAAAGGCAAAGCCTCGCGTGCCACCTTCCAGCACCGTAATATACTCCTCTAAAGCTTCACGGGTCGGATTACCTGAACGGGAGTAATCATGACGCGGCGGATTATAAATATCTTCATGGTGAAACGTCGAAGCTTGAATAATCGGCACGCTCGAAGCCCCTGTATGCTTGCACACTTCACTGCCAAAATGAATAAGACGAGTTGCAAATTGGTCGTTATGATGCCCCTGACTCATACTCTACACCCCTTCTGCTTCCAAAACAGTTGCTGACGCCAGCTCTTCTTTGGCCGCAGCTAACGCTTGTTCCAGATCCGCAATAATATCATCTACATGTTCGATTCCAACAGAGAAACGCAGCAGACGATCATCTACACCTACAGCTTCCCGTATTTCTTGCGGGATGTCGGCATGTGTCTGGACAGCAGGATACGTCATCAGCGATTCTACGCCGCCCAAGCTTTCTGCAAAGGCGATTAACTTAATATGACGCAAGATCGGTTCCACATAACGAGCATCATGCAAGCGGAAGGATAGTATGCCAGTGTTGCCTGATGATTGCTTGCGTTGGATTGCAAAGCCAGGGTGATTCTCAAGTGCTGGATAATACACCGTGTCTATTGATTCGTGTGTATTTAGCCACTCTGCAACTCGTGTGGCATTGTATTCGTGCCGCTCCATACGCAGCGCCAATGTCTTCATTCCGCGCATAAGCTGATAGGAGTCACTCGGACTAAGCACAGCACCAATAGAGTTGTGAAGAAACGCCATTTCCTCGGACAACTCTTTGCCCTTGGTTACGATAAGTCCGGCAAGCACATCGTTGTGACCGCCCAAATATTTGGTGGCACTGTGTACGATGATATCGGCTCCCAACTCAATGGGACGCTGGAAAAACGGTGTAAGTAAAGTATTGTCCACGATTGTCAGCATGTTATGGGATCGCGCCCATTTGGCAACTGCTTCAATATCGGTAATCATCATTAGCGGATTTGTAGGAGTTTCGATAAAAATCGCTTTCGTGGACGGTTGACGAACAGATTCTATCGCCTCCAGATCGTTCGTATCCACATAAGAAGCCGTCACCCCAAAGCGAGAAAGCAGTCTTTCTAGCATCCGGTACGTGCCGCCGTATAGGTCCAAAGAGACGATCAAATGATCACCTTGTCCGAATAGGGCAAAGACGGTTTGAAGCGCCGCCATGCCCGAACTACAGGCAAAGCCTGCATCTCCACGCTCTAACAAGGCTGCCGCATCCTCCAATACCGCCCGTGTCGGGTTTTTGGTTCGAATGTAATCAAAGCCTGTACTCTGTCCTAAGCGTGGATGCCGATAAGCCGTAGCTTGGTAAATAGGAAAAGTTACGGCGCCAGTAATCGGCTCCTGAATAGAACCAATTTGCGCTAATTGACTTTCCATCCGATAAGACTGCTCATCTCGGTTAATCATGCTATACACCTGCCCCTTCTTTACGTGCAGTTACAGAACGTAGTTCAAACGGCGTTTCTTGGTATACATAGTAGTTAAGCCAGTTGGAAAATAGCAAGTTGGCGTGCCCTCTCCAGGTGGAACGCGGCGTTTTGGTCGGATCGTTGTTCGGATAGTAGTTACAGGGCAGCTCCATTTCCATGCCTTTAGCCACGTCACGATCGTACTCCCATTTTAATGTACACGTATCGTATTCGGCGTGTCCGGTTACGAAAATATGACGACCGTCTTCGCTCGCTACTAAATAGACACCCGCTTCATCAGACTCAGATAAAATATCCAAGCCTTCCTTCTGCTCAATGTCCTCCCTACGGACTTCCGTATGACGAGATTGCGGCACTAAAAATAACTCATCAAAGCCACGAGTGAGCTTAACGTTTTCCTTGCTTAGTGAATGGTGGAACACCCCAAAACATTTGTTAGCAAGCGCATGTTTGGGTACACCATAATGATAATACAGCCCTGCTTGTGAAGCCCAACATATATGCATAGTTGAAGTCACATGATCTTTAGACCACTCCATAATGTCACAGAGTTCCTTCCAATACGTAACCTCTTCGTACTCCATTTGCTCGACAGGAGCACCTGTAATAATCATGCCGTCAAATTGTTCATCTTCCACATCTTCAAATGTCTTATAGAAGGACGAAAGATGCTCCGCCGAAGTATTTTTGGATATGTGGGTCGCAGGATGAAGCAACGTCACATCCACTTGCAGCGGCGTGTTCCCGATTAGACGTAACAACTGTGTTTCAGTGGTCTCTTTTGTCGGCATTAAGTTAAGTATAACAATTCGCAGCGGACGAATATCTTGCGTATAAGCGCGTGATTCATCCATGACGAATATGTTCTCCTGAGTCAATATTTCTTTCGCCGGCAAATGGTCCGGTATTTTAATCGGCATGACGCTCTCCCCCTTCGAAATGTGTCCTAAAAGATGAGCAATAACGTAAGCAAATTCGACTTTTAGTTAAAATTGTATACAAAAAAACCTTTCTCTGTACGTTACGAGAAAGGTCATGCCTGCATATATTCATGCGCCTCTCTCATCTATCAGCTGCAAGGCGCAAATCATTCGTACACCATGCATCTGCAAGAATTAGCACCGCTGCGCAAAACATACTGCTTGCGCCGGTTGCCGGGTATCATCGGGCTTGTCCCTCCACCTGCTCTTGATAAGATTGCCATTCACTTATGAAATTGGTCATCAATTGGACTTGGTAATAATTTAAGGCATTGGCAAGCATTTCGTCAAGAGTCAAATCACAAGTAATGGCAGAACACCATATATTGAAGGCATAAGTTTCATCTGTTTATCCCTTGAAAGGCTATTAATGCCGCGTTATACTAGACAAGTGCTTCAGCCCTGACGGATGCAGGCACTTGTTAACATTCTATTGTGTAGAGGTGAATTTCGGATGGATGGCGACCCGAGGCCGTGCCACGGTAAGAACGGACAACCGAATATGACGATTCGACGATCACGTAAGCTTGTGCTTGTGGCTGTCGTTAGTTGTTCGCGCTTGGGGACACTATGATGGTGTCTTTACACGCCTGACGCTGCTTTCATTCACTCCAGACACTGTGAACAACTTCACCATCCCCGCATCCTCACGTTGCTAGTTATGAATCGTCATGATAACGACGACGCAAGCTACCAATAAGCGGTGGCATGAAGGAGTGATGGTGATGAAAATACGTCTCGTCAACGACGGTGTGTTTACACCGATCGAAGACATTAGTGTCACATTGACCCCGCCTGATGCAGGATTCTACTGGATCGATGCGGACGTTGATGATCTTCTTGTATTACAGCCGATGTTTCACATTCATGATCTGGCAGTTGAGGACTGCCTAAGCGAAGACGAACAGCGGCCGAAGATGGAAATATACGAAGGTCATTACTTTATTGTGATTAACAGTATTCGTTTTGATGATGAAGAAATATTTCTGCGTGCGTTAAACATTTTTCTAGGGAAGCATTATTTAATTACTGTTACGAAGCAGAAAATTAATGAATTACGAACCGTAAAGCCCTTGCTGTGGGAACAGGAAGTAAGCACACCGGACCGTATGCTCTATATACTCGCTGATACAGTTGTGGACAACTACTTTACAGTAGCGGATCGAATTGAAGCCAAGATTGACAACCTTGAGGAAGTCGTACTCGTCAATGCGAAGAAATCACACTTAAACGAAATCATTAATTTGCGAAGTGAAATCTTGTGGCTCAAGAAGGGACTAGGTCCGCAAAAGGAAGTCCTTCTTGTTCTATATCGCAAAGACTTGCGGCTGATCGATGATAATCTGCAAAAGTATTTCCGAGACATTTATGAAAATGCTGTAAAAGTGGCAGAAACATTTGAAACGTTCCGCGACTTAATGGCAAACTTACGAGAATCGTACCAATCGAGCATTGCGAACCGGGCCAATGAAATTATGCGTGTCTTTACAGCCGTCACAACGATCTTTATGCCCCTGACCTTTATTACTGGCTTCTACGGCATGAACTTTGATTATGTGCCATTTATGCATAATGAGTATGGCTCGTTATATGTCAGCGGCTTTATGCTGGCACTCGCCCTATTTATGTTGTATTGGTTCCGTAAAAAAGATTGGCTATAACGTTAACGATTAAACAAGATCATATACGCAGGTTCATTCCCTGTATGATCCGCCCGCTAATCCATGTTGGTTAGCGGGCTATGTGTGTATCAATCCAGCCATGAAACTAAGCTGTCTGTCTTCCCTTCCTATTGCTTGACTTGCCTTCTGTCGTCATGTCTGGAGCTTGGTTAGCACTTAATTCATGGACGTCAACCCGATTCCCCATTGCTTGGCTGTTCAAGCTCATTCTTACGAGCCGAATATATTCATATTTGCGCTGCAATTCACTAGCTCCCACCTGCAACGCTTCCTCCCCATACACACGGACAAATACCGGCTTTAAATAATCCACGCCCAATTCAGCAAGCGCAGCTTGAATGGCTTGACGCTCATCACTTGATAGGCTGGCTAGTTCTATCTCAATAAAGTTATGGACGTCGTAGCCGTCAGCGACCAGCGCTTCAATCCGCACCAACAGCTCCCTTCGATCGACTTTCAGATGCGCTGTCAACCGTTCTGCTGACATCTGATTCTGAATTCCTTCAAGCAACAATCGACGTTCCACAAGCCTTCTAAATTCATTATTCAGCTTGCTTTGCTCCTGCTCATATACCCACTTGAGAAATAAAGGCTCTGAAACCGTCTCACGCACCCAGTTCAAAGGATACTCTGTTGCACGGCCGACTGTCTTAGTAATAGCCGTGATCGAATCTGCATACGCCCTTACCTTCGCCTCACCAAATCCAGGTAACTGCCGCAGCTCTTCGGCCGTATACGGTACAAATGCACTTACCAGTCTAAGCATTCGATTCGTGGCAATCCAAAACGGCGCTCTCTTCAAAGTCATTGCCTGCTCTCTGCGCCACGCCGTTAAACGCTCATACAACATCTCATTCACATTCAAATCTCCATAGCAGTTAATCCACTCGTTCTGCTCTTTCATACGGCGCTCATGAATATTCGTATCCGGCATAAAACCAAGGGCAGGCTGGAACCCAATGCTGAGCAAGCGCGCCATGCCCGCTCGCAGGGCCGCCCGCATCTCAAGCCACACCCCGCCTTCATACCAAGTGACAGATTCCTGCTGTATATGGTTATCCGCCATGTCGTCCACTGGATCGGACACCCCTGTTTCCCACAATACAATCCATTTCCCTTCTTCTTCACCAGCACTTACCAGCCCGGTAATAGTCACACCGGCTGCTGTCACCTTCTCCAGTCGGGTCATCCATACGACTACCATATCGCCTTACCTCCTACTATAAAATAATAGTCCTTCACAACAATCCGGCGATATGCAGACAGCAAAAAGGAAGCACGCCTCCAACGTATATCGTCGTCGAAGAGGTGCTTCCTCATCCTAGTTATGAATTTAAGCTTATTATAGCATGACGATTCGTCCTGTCAATATTAGGATTCATTATTTATATCCAATATTTAACGTAATAGGCTATAATAAGACCGTATCTATGGAGGGGGCGAATAGGGATGAATGACGAATTAGACTTTCTGTCTGATTACACGGAAGAAACTACATCACGCTTTGTGACATTTATAGGAGAAAGCTTGCATCGCTTTGACCTTGCCGTAACTACGACAAGCCGCTTCTATGGGAAGAAGCTGGTAACCGATCTGCAAAGCGGAATTACAGGCATTATCGGTCAGGATGACTTACAGGACGAAGGTTACTTGGAGACACATTTCAAATTAGGCAGTGAAGAAGCCGAGGAACTTCGTCAGTTTTTATACTTGGTCGTAGGGGAAGCGCATTTTACGGATTAGCGGCCATCAACTATTATTGAAGCAACAATAGAAGCAGCCACAATTGTCTGCTTCTATTGTTGTACTTGTTTTATTTGATTTGCACCATCCACACCACTATAAAATAAATGGACTTCCAACTAACCTTATCCAACTTACATAATAGTTTAACTATGGCTACGGCTTGCGGAACAGCAAAGCATTACTGAGCGCGCGCCCTGGCTCTGTTATCATTTTACCATTCGCATATAGACCCGATGATGCTCCGCCGTCCAGATTCATCGCCTGCTTCGCGCCAAGCTGCTTCCAGATTGCGGCCCACTGGCTCATCGTCGCCGAAGGGATTGTAGCCAGCATTACTGATCCATCTGACATAACACCAATACCGCTGCGTGTAGCGGATAGACTTAATATTTTGTCCTGCTTAAAGCCTTCTTGCGCAGGATTTAAGGCAATTTGACCCTCTTTAACCAGTCTAGGCCCAGCTCCAATTGCGGTCTGAACTTCGGACCAATCCAACTCTTTACCTGCCGCATTTGTATATTTGGTCTGTACGTCAACAAGATCACCTACCGCAAATCGGTCCGCCATACGCATTTCCTTGCCTGTATAGACAAGCACAAATCCGTTTGTCGGGATTGCAACATTTTGACCCGCAGCGATCTTTTTGACGACGCCCTGCTCCACCACTACTGCTTTACCATATGTAAATCCGATGTTTTTGCCCCGCATCGGGGTATAAAGAACAGCTGAGGAACCGTTTTTAGCCGGTGTTCGATTCACAAAATAGGTATACCAGTTGTTCTTCTTCCCAGTAGCTTTACTCTCCACTGTACCTGTTATCTGGATGCGAAGGGTGTCCATCAACACTTGGCCCTGTCGATCAAAACCGATTATCGTTCCGGTATTCCCCATATGTTCAATCTTTCCGTTAATGATTAACGTTCCCCACGGTTCAGGTACACCCGTATAAGCTTCAAAAAACGTACCATTTATAGCAGCAACGGCTTGATTGGCTTTCACAATTCCGCCGAGACTAGCGGAAGTTCCATACTGCTGCTTGCCGAATGTGGCGGAAACACGATAACCTTTAGGAATGGTAACGGTAGATACTTTAAAAGACTGCTTGCCTACCTGAACAGATTTCAGTTGAGCCTTTGGAGCAGCGAGTGGAGCCGCTGCGGAAATAGAAACTGCTTGTACTGCCCCAACTGCATGTGCTGTCTGGACTTGACTAGGTACAGCAACTGTAATCATTACACTTAAGGCAGTAACCAGCGTCGCTATTTTTAACATAAATGTACTTCTTTGTCTGTCTGATTGCAGCCCACTTCTAATGGGTGTCGTATGCTTCTGACGCAATGCACTCTCTTCCTTCCCTATGTATCCGTTCTTGATGTTACATTACATTATACCGCTCTTATACTGCGTTGTAGGAACCTAACGCTGCACCATCCTGTTGCAGTGTCAGGTTCTGTATAATACCGGGCATGTGCTAAATACCCGGCATTACACATTCCAACGCTATTATGTGGAAGATACACCGGTAAAAGCAATCATACTTTTCATTTCCAGCCGTTCAAATATGGATCTCACTTCTTCCGCATCAGGAGCAAACACACACGCGTCCAGCTCACATTCCAACGGAACCTCACATTCAATACGAGCCAACTGTCGGGATAGATGGAGCATGTCCATATCCGCTTCAATCTTCGTACGAACCCCTTTGGTCAACTCATGCAGATTGTCCAATATACCTTCAATCGTTCCGTATTGCTGCACAAGCTTGTACGCTGTTTTCTCGCCTATGCCGCGCACACCTGGATAATTATCAGAAGTATCCCCCATTAATCCCTTAACATCTATCACCTGTTCAGGCGTTAATTGTCGCTCTTCCATCAAGTAATCAGGGCTGTACACAGCATAATTGCCGTGGCCCTTCTTCATGATGATGACCTTTGTATGCTCATGGACTAGCTGGAGCATATCATGATCCCCTGTCAAGATCATAACCTCATTCTGATCGCGATAAATACGTGCCAATGTCCCGATACAATCATCGGCCTCATAACCTTCGCATGAAACATTCGGTATGCCAAAGGAATCCATGA
Source organism: Paenibacillus taiwanensis DSM 18679 (assembly GCF_000425125.1). GTDB lineage: Bacteria > Bacillota > Bacilli > Paenibacillales > Paenibacillaceae > Paenibacillus_B > Paenibacillus_B taiwanensis. Next base: position 565,533 of record NZ_KE384307.1, on the reverse strand, counting down.
CATCACGGATCAATTGGAATTGAGGCACTAGATCCTCTGGACACTCCGCTCGATTCGCTTTATACTCGGAAAATTGCTGCGAACGAAACGTTTTGCTGCTTAAATCCCAACAGCATATAATATGAGAGGGCTTAAATCGTTCTACCGCATCCCAGAAATAACGAATAAAACCAAAGATTGCATTAGTGGGCGTACCGTCGCTCATTCTACGGATCGAACCACCGTAGGCAGTCGCATAGTAAGCACGAAACAGCACAGCCATCCCGTCAACTAACAGCACGCTTGGCCTCTGACTTACAGCTGTGTTTAATTCTTGATCATGCATCATCAATTATAATGCTCCTTTCGCGAAGCTTCTGTATTTAGTATAGCATAGCTGCCTAGCAACAGCCGATAACGAATTCTGCCATTACGATGCTACACACTTGCTATGTGAGCGCCTACCTGTTGCTTGATGAGGCCACTTCTTCGCTTGATCCAGAAAACGAGGTCGAGATGCAAAAAGCAATTGCACGGCTCGTTAAAGGACGTACAGTCATTATGATCGCGCATCGACTAAAAACAGTAGTGCGTGCTGACTCCATCATTGTCCTTGATCGAGGCAAAGTTGTAGAACAAGGAGGGCGCCACGAGGAGTTGTTACAGCAAGCTGGACTTTACGCTAAGTTATGGACGCAGCAAAATAAAATGAGCGGCTGGAAAATTTCTCCTGTTGAACGCTCTGGTTCTCCTTGTCTTCCTGTTCTGCCCCGTAACTGATCATCAACACGCACTCTTTCATGCAAATTGATAGGTATAGCAACAACAGCTCAGTCTGAGACTGAGCTGTTGTTGCTATACCGCATATTTTATTGTACAAGTGCAAACGAATTCATTAACCTATGAACCGGTTGTTCTTATCATTTCTTTTCATATAACAACGCAACTTATCTTCAAAAATTAGTATGCAGATGAAAGGACGATTGTAAATGAACATGGTTTCTAGCGTCAATTAGGTAAGATCAGGTTAGTTAGGAAGTAGCTCCCCACACCTGCTCATACATATCTTCACGGAATCCTACCGTCACACGTACTCCATCAGTAACGACAGGACGCTTGATCAAACGTCCATTAGAGGCGAGCAGCTCAATTTGCTCTTGCTCTGACATAGATGGCAGCTTGTCCTTGAGAGACAACGCTTTGTACACCTCGCCGGAAGTATTAAACCACTTTTTTAGCTCTAATCCACTGTCTGCAATTAGCTTACGGAGCTGCTCTGCCGTTGGCGGCTCCTCAAAAATCGGAATAAGTTCTACTTCCACGTCATGTGCTTGCAGCCATTTCACAGCATTACGACATGTACTGCACTTTGTATATTGATACACTGTTACTTTCATTGTGTACTCGTCTCCTTTCGTTTGCTTAATGTCATCTCCAACTGTTCCAATTCAGCAGGCAGCGGTGCAGTAAAGACAACTTTTTCTCCTGACATCGGATGATCAAAAGATAAATAAGCCGCGTGCAGCGCATGCCTTGTCATCGGAATCGACAATATCGAGTCTTGATTATAAAATTTATCACCGATCAGCGGGCAACCTAAATGCTGCATATGTACCCGTATTTGATGTGTTCGACCTGTTTCTAGCTCGCATTCAACCTTGGCGGCTATCGTACCATAGGTGTTAACGACATCATAGTGGGTAATCGAATCATACCCTGCCGGCGTCACTATTCTCATATGCGGCTCATCCGGGTCTCGATCGATTGGTGCATTCACCGTCCCCCGCGCCAGTTGAGGGACCCCTTCCGTAAAGGCGATGTATCGTTTAACCATTTGATTTCTTTTCATCTGCTCGGACAGCTGTTGATGAGCAAATGCATGCTTGGCGATGACAAGCACACCAGAAGTCTCCTGATCAAGGCGATGAACTGGCCGAAAACGGGTATGCTCTCCCCGACTTCTCCAATAATGGACAACCCCATTAGCGAGCGTACCCGATGAATATCCCTTCGTCGGATGTACGACGATACCTGCTGGCTTATGCACAACTAAAATATCATCGTCTTCAAACAGTACATCAATCGCAATCGGCTCTGGCTCAATCGTATCGAGTTGTGGCTCTGCAATACGAATACGTACGATGTCGCCAGCCTCTAGCGGCTTGTGACTGTATGTCCGCGTGCCATTAACCGTAATAGCATGCTCCAGTTTCTTTAAGCGGGTAATAAGCCGTCTTGACATATGCAGTCGTGACAGCAATACCGTGCGAAGCAGGATGCCGGCTTCCTCTTCCTGGACCGTATAAATAAGCTCCGCCGCTTCCCATATCGGCTGCTCCGCGCTTATATGGTTATTAATCTCAGACTCCGTTTGGAGCGGAGATTGTATAGGTTTAGTCATGCTGTTCCTTCACTTTACGACCAAATACGTTCGCGCTACGTGTGTATTCAACATCGCTGACCACGGCAATTACATTCGCTCTCCTTGCCGCCGCAAAGAAATAATCGGACAATCGATTCACATAATGCAGAGCTTGATCATGGATAGACTCCTCATGTGCCAGCTTCACGATATGCCGCTCTGCGCGCCGGCACACTGTACGACACACATGCAAGGCAGCAGCAGTCGGGCTGCCACCAGGCAATATAAATCGTTGCAAAGCGGGATTGACTCGCTCATGCTCATCGATCCATCGTTCCAAGCGCTGAACCATATCCGCTGTCACTTTATACTCAGCCTTGCCCTGCTTATTCTCCGCAAATGCCAAATCGGAACCGCAATCAAACAGTTCATGCTGAATTTCCAAAAGCTGCTCACGCAGCAAGCCATAGCTGCCATCTGCACAGCAAGCAATGGCCGAGCCAACAAATGCATTTAATTCGTCCAACTGCCCGTAAGCCTCTACACGTAAATGATCTTTCGGCACCCGTCCGCCTTTTAACGATGTCATGCCTTCATCGCCTGTTCTTGTATATAGGTTCATCTGCAAACACGCCTCCTATTAACGACATTCCTATTTAAAGTCCACGAAACTGGACTGCTGTGACATCAACTGCCATCCCCGCCGTCATCTTAAACCACTGATGGCACTTTAATCCGACTGCCCGATTAAATGCCCCCAGTTGTTCATGATAGACACGTTCGTTAGCACTCATAAATGGTGTCAATTCAGCAGGCTCCGCACTTATAATAAATAGGTTACCTTGATATGAAAAAATCGCACGCTCCAACTGCAAACGATACTCTTCAAGCCCCTGTTTGTATACTTCCTCTGTGACCAGGTCATGGGCCAACAATTGTTGATGGCAGGCTGCAAAATAGCCTGTTATGCTATCCACAACAAGTACACGCCGATCTGCCCTAAATATGTTAGCCTCACAGTTGATCCGATCCAGTACAGCCGGGAGCAGCTTACCTTTTGCTCCCAACACATCAATGACTTGCCACCTAAAGGATGTGGCCCCCTCCATAGCAGGAACCACATTCAGACCAGCCACAACAAAGAGGCCTTCACGACCAAATGACGACGCGTAACGGAGCATAAAGGACGTCTTGCCGCTGCCGACATGGCCTGTTACGCCGATAATCACCGTTCATTCCTCCTGTCCAGCCTCTATAGATATAAGTTATCTTTATAAATATAAGTTATTGTTATTTTTCTTCGAGAAGCATCTTCATCACTTGCACCGACTGCTCTACGTTCGGGGTGTTGACAGGAATGGCTGCATATAAGTAAGATTCGATTACACCATACTTCTTCATTAACGGCATCTTCGTAATTGGAATAGCAAACAAATGCTGCTCCGTAACATATTCGCTTTTACCTTTCTCTGTACCAGGAACTTCTATTTGACCATCCATCACACCTTCAGGGAACTTAGCTGGATCAAAATAGCTGTCCAACGGAATATGACCGCCATTCTTTGTCACATTTTTTAAATCTTTTATAGGAATGATCGCAATGGAATTTGTCTCCGCTGCATATTGTAGCAGCAGCATCTGTAAATTATACATGGCTGGTGTTGTTACGGTTAAGGTGAACTTCCCCGCTAATTGCTTATTCAAATCGTCTTCAATCGCCTGAGTAATCGCAGAAGGAACTGTTGATTCGTTCATCATAAAGATTCGAAACCCATCGCTTTTCCCACCGCATCCGCTTACAAACAGCAGCAAAACAAGCCCGATTGACATCCATCCCCATTTTCTTTTGTTCATGGTGCTACTCCCTTCACTCGTATCCGTAATCATACTCTGTTGTCTCTCTCATGATACCATAAAGCGACACAGCAAAAAAAGAAGACCCTTAGGGCCTTCTCTGTGAGTCGTCACTCTTGACGTGTGACTTCATATATTCGTTAATCTTCACATCCAGCATACTGCTGATTTCTATCACGTTGTCTGCGGTAAAGGACTGCTCCTCTTGAAACATTTGTTCCATTTGCTTGCGGAGCATACGGATTTCTAGCTCTAAAGCAAGCAGCTTGGATGAAACGTCTCTTGTTTTGCCCGACCATTTTGGATGATTAATGTCTTCCCTGAACAAATGACGCTTATAAGTTGTCAATGTAAAGTCCGAACAAAACAAGCCACTTCCCCCTTCCGCTGCTGGATAATCAACCACCTACTGCCGCCCAAACATTCCATTTCATGGGACAAGCACAACGAGACATGTTATATTATACCAGAACATTTTGAGGAAAACTAGCGCTTTTTATTGCTAAATTTGAGTGATTTCACATTTCCTGTTTGATTTTTGTCACAAGTTTTCCCATTCGCTCGATTGCTTCTGTCAACTGCGCGACAGATGTCGCATAAGAGCAGCGAATAAAGCCTTCCCCGCCCTGGCCGAATACATCTCCAGGCACAGCCGCTACTTTAGCCTCATAAAGAAGACGCTCAGCAAACTGCTCCGAGGTTAAACCTGTCGATTGAATAGATGGGAATGCATAAAATGCGCCTTGAGGTTCATGGCATTCTAGTCCTATCTCCCTGAATCCTTTAACTACCAGTCTGCGTCGCATATTATAGGATTCAACCATATGCTCTTTCTCTTCTTTTCCATTTTTCAGCGCTTCAAGTGCAGCTACTTGCCCCATAATCGGCGCACACATTACTGTATATTGATGAATCTTGAGCATTGCAGCGATCAAGTCAGGGTGCGCACAAGCGTATCCCATCCGCCAGCCTGTCATCGCAAATGCTTTGGAAAAACCACTAACAAGCACAGTCCTGTCCTTCATCCCTGGCAGCGAAGCAAAGCTAACATGCTTCTGATCATACGTTAATTCGGCGTATATTTCATCGGAGATGACGATAAGATCGTTGTCTTCCACAATCTTCGCAATTGGCAGCCAGTCTTCATAGGTCATGATGCCACCTGTCGGATTGCTCGGATAACAGAGAACAAGAAGTTTGGACTTAGGTGTTATTGCCGCTTGCAACGCCTCAGGTGTCAGTTTAAATTCATCCTTGGCAAAAGTCTCAATACCTACGGGTACACCGCCGCCGATTGAGATGATAGGTGAGTAGGAAATGTAACAAGGCTCTGGAACCAAAATCTCGTCACCAGGACAGACAAGCGCACGCAGCGCAAGGTCGATCGCCTCGGAACCACCAACAGTTACAAGAATCTCCTTATCCGGGTCATAAGTGACCTGGAAAGAGTCGTCCAAGTATTGCCCAATCGCTTCCCGAAGCTCTGGCATGCCGGCATTGGAAGTATACTTCGTCTTGCCCCGCTCCAATGAATATACGCAGGCTTCACGCACGTGCCACGGGGTACAAAAATCAGGCTCGCCAACCCCAAGCGTAATAATATCTTTACTGCCGCTCACCAGATCAAAAAACTTACGGATACCCGACGGCTTAATGGAACGAACCAGCGGATTCAAATAATCACCCATATTACGTGATGACTTGGAAGTTATCGTATCGTTGATCATGTCACATCACCTCATGGGGAGATTACAAGCCGTTGATCGTCCTCACGTTCCTCGAAGATGATACCGTCTTGCTTATATTTCTTCAAAATAAAGTGGGTCTTCGTTGATAGTACAGATTGAATCGGCGAGAGCTTATCCGATACAAAGTTAGCTACCTCGCGTAAGTTCTTCCCTTCAACTTCAACCAACAAGTCATATGCGCCTGACATTAAATAAACAGACTTAACTTGCGGGAACAAATAAATACGCTCTGCGATCCCTTCAAATCCGCGCTCGCGCTCAGGCGTAATTTGAACTTCAATTAGTGCTGTTACTTTTTCCTCGTCTACTTTGCTCCAATTCACAACGGTCGCATACTTCACGATAACATGATCTGCTTCCATTTCGTTAATGGCTGTCTGTACAGCGCTTTCTTCTACTCCAAGCATAGTAGCGAGAAGATCAGGCGAACGACGTGCATCTTCTTTAAGAAGTTTCAAAATATTCAAGCTCAGTTCACTTAGTTCCTTCATACCCCATATCCTCCCGCGATCGCGCTTCTAATGAACCGATCGATTGTCATGATATTCAAATATGATACACCCAATGCAACTATATGCCAAGAAGGAACGAAACAATAAAGAAAAAAAGAACTCGCCAAATGGCGAGTTCTCCTCGTATTCCTTATGTTACCTGCTTATTGAGGTAACTTACATATAAACAGATGGCGGCTGATGTTGAGCTGCTTGCCCTTGGACAAGATGCTGCGGCACGGCATGATGCGCGGATTGACCAAGCTTCTGCTGAACAAAATGCTGTAGCTTCTGTTGGGACTGCTGACTTTGCTGTAATTGCTTCTGAACTTCCTGACGCAGTGCTGGGGATGCAGTGCTGTACATGTTTAACTGACTCATCAAAGTATACAGTTCCCCTTGCATCTTTAATGTACTGTTTGTCAGATCCGTAAACATCTGACGAACAGCAGGACAACTTGATTCTGTCGTGGCGGTAGTATATTCGCCTACCGTCCGTTTCAAATCAGCCAAAATCGTATACAATAAATCTTCTTCTGGCATAAACGACGAAGATGGATTCGAATACATTCGTTAAGTCTCCTTTCTGCAATTCAAACTAGGATTGAGACGACGTAGGTTGTGTTGGTGCCAACTGCACATGCTGCTGAATCGTATTTAATAAAATTCCCATATGCTGCTCATGAACGTGAATCATGTGTGTGAGCGCTTGGGCAACTGCAGGATTGGACGTGCTTGCAGCTGTCGCTGCGCTTTGCTTAACGAGTAAATCTTCATTGGATATGCAATCGACAATGTACTCTAACTCTTTGCCCGTCAAGGGCTTCATTTGTGAACCGTAATGCTGCATCAAGGCATCTCCTTCTGTAAAAATGTCATAAACCATATTGGCGCGATCCTGTGTCAACTACAAGCTTACCTGTATGTATTATGGACACATCTGTAGGGAATTATGTATTCGAAAGGAGAGATCTGGATGGATTTAAAGTCTGGACAAATAGCCTGGACTCATTCCTTAGAGCAAGTCAGTAGCTACCCTCCGCTAATGGATAATGTCACTTGTGATGTCGCCATTATCGGGGCGGGCATTAGCGGCGCATTGGCCGCCTACGAATGCAGTAAGGCAGGGTTGCACGTAGTTGTAGTCGACAAACGTCGCATCGGTCACGGAAGCACGTGCGCCAGCACCGGTTTATTGCAGGGCTCTAACGATAAAACTTTAAGTTCCTGCATCCATACCTTCGGTCGTGAAAGCGGCACACGATTCTACACCTTATGTAAAGAAGCGGTGCAAAAGTTGCTGCGAATAAAGGACGAATTAATGATGGACCCTGAACTTGATTCGCGCCCAAGTTTGTATTATGCCACTGAAGAAGCAGATGTCCCGGCCTTAAAAGAAGAATATGAGCAATTGATATTGTGTGGGTTTGATGTGGAGTGGCTGGAAGCCTCTCATATTAAAGCGAGATACGGTTTCAGCAAACCCGCTGCTATTTACTCCCGTGGCGATGCAGAAGTGAACCCATTTCGCTTCGTACATGCTTTGTTTGATACAGCTGTTTCACGATATGGAGTACGTATTTATGAAGAGACAAAGATTGTCCATCATAATTGGCTCGCACATGGTGTGCAGTTGGTCTCTGGTAAAGGGGCAGTTGTAGAGGCAAGCTACGTCATATTCGCAACCGGCTACGAGACTCAAGAAATAAAAGCTGATACCAACGCCGTCATTGAAAGTACATACGCCCTTGTAACCACACCTATTCCCGACCTCGAGCGGATTTGGCCAGATAGATGCTTAATATGGGAAACTGCGCGGCCCTATTTATATTTACGTACAACAGTGGATAATCGAATCGTGGCAGGCGGACTTGATGTTGCTACCGTTATCCCCGAGGAAAGGGATCGAATGCTTAAACATAAGACGTATTTACTTGAGCAGGAAATTGAAAAGCTTTTTCCTGCTTTAGCACCGATTCGCTCACAGTACGCTTGGACAGCCGCTTTCGGCTCTACGCATGACGGATATCCTATGATAGGGCCACACCCTCAATATCCACATTGTTTTTTTATTGAAGGGTATGGGGGAAATGGCATTGCCTATTCAACGATTGCCGCTAATATTATTCTTACGCTAATTAAACAAGGCGAACATCCCGATGCACATCTGTTCAGCTTGACGCGTTCTCACCATCCGGCGCCACCTGTCAGCTAATATCACAAAATGCCGTTATCCAGCTTGCCAAGTGGATAACGGCATTTTGTAATTAATTGTGCTGTCTAACTAATTTACGCATCATTAAGGCACTAATGACGGGCATGCAGCCGATCACCGCTAAAAATAAAACGACGGTCTCTGTCCGTGTAGACCAGGACATAATCAAAATAAAGGCAACAATTGATACCATTCGACCTGCCAACAGGCCAAATTCCCGCAAAACGGTTAATTCCACTCGATGATTCACAGCTTGCTCCGACTGCCCCATCAAGTCAAAAGTAACGGAAGTCATCGGAATAATAAACAACGGTGATGTCAGTGCCATGCCGATACCAAACACGATTAAATAATAATAATCAACCCTGACAAACAATGGGATAATCGCAAGGGCCATTGCCATTGCGCCCACTATCATTCCATTCGCCCGATAATTCCATTTTAACCAACGCCCTACCGCATAATAAGACAGCAGCGCAGCAATCGAAGAAATAAGGGTGTAGTTACCAACCTTCAGTTCATTGGTCGTAGCTACAAATACAAGCAAACTAATCAGAAAGCTATAAGCACCGTCACGCAGCCCTTGCGCAGCCAAAGCCCAAAATGTAATATGCCAGGGACTTGTTCGGTCTAGCCATAACTTTAACGGGATACGCCAAACATACGCTTGCCCTGGTGGCCTCTTTTTCAGCCAAAAGCTAAGCACAACCCCACATGAGAAAATTACCAATGAGGCCGTAAACATAAAGGTGTATCCCTTCTCCCCAAAGCTTGCAATTAGCAAACCTGCCAGCCACGGAGCTACCATTGTCGATGCAGAGCCAATGAGCCCGACCCAACCATTAAACCGGTCACGATTATTTGCGTCAGTCACTTCAAAGTAGACTACATTAAAAGCTAGCCAGAAGGCTCCCATTGCAGCCCCAAGCAGTAGTCCTAGCAGCCAAATCCAATGAATAGCCTGCTTGCCAAGAAGTAATACGACAGCATAAAACACGCCGGCAAAAATGATCCCTAGCCGCAAACAATTCATTTTATTATACTCTTTAACCCATTTACCCCCGAACATAAAAACAGCGCCCAAGGACAGCTGCTGTACAAGAGCAAACCATCCAATGAGCGCATAATCGGGCTTCAATTTCCAAAGAAACACGTTTACAAACGTTCCTGAACAGGCATTAGCACATGCAAACAAACCATATACGATTAGCAGTAACCTTGACTGCGTATCCCATTTCGCCTGCACGAGATGACCCCCTCGCTCTCAGCTCGTTAAGCATTTCCTGCTTAATCTTCCCCGAAGCGTACAACGTCATCAGCCTATCTAAAATTTACTAACAACGAAACGACCCTGCTCAGTTGTCACCTTCACCTAATTGATTCACTTGCTTCATAAGCGTTTCCCGCTCACGCATACTGAGCGATTTGGAGACATGGAAGCAAGAGGCGCATACATACACATCTAGTGTAAAAGGTGCTTGCAGTAGCGGCTTGTCCAATGCAGCTGGACGATGCGGTTGAAATGCTGAAGCGGTTACTGTTTCCTGACCTGCAAGCAGCATGTACTCACGGCAGTGCGGACACTCCGGAACTTCTAGTTGATCGTGCAGCACACGACCAACTCCTTCTTCGAATTGTAATTGATCCGGTGAGCTTAATAGCATGCTGTCATCTTCCCAGCCCATTGCAGCTTCAGATTGCTTCCCCGGTTGGACAGCGTTGGTATACGCATTTCCACCTTTTTTAGTCCCTTTAACCTGCATCGATTCGATGCCTTCTTCCTCATCCTCTTCTGCCTCAAGCGGAACACTTAGTGTGCGGTACTCCTGCAATTCATTGTGGCAATAAGGACACTCTTCCTCAGGTCCAAGCACTTCATCCCATACGATTTCGGTATCACACCAAGGGCAAATTACATCTGTAGACATGTTAATTCCCAGCCTTCCCTATCCTACATATTTATCCAATAGTACACTCCAACAATTAAAAACAATGCGGCAAGTGCAAACAAAGTTCCCCATAAGTACTTCATTTGAGCTGTCCTCCGACCCCGTTAATATACTGAGTTGAGTTCCATCTGTGCATCTTTATTTCAGACTTGCGCCAATAATATACGATAACGAGATCGATAAAATCATAGCCAGTAAGCCCACAGCACGATTATCACGTTGAATTTCCTGATCGAGCTTAAAATTCGGCATTAGAAAGCCGACCAGAAAGTAAGCAGCCAGCAGCAAAATAAAACCTAGAACAGCCCACTGTAGTGAAGCGTACAAAGAGTCATGGGCTTCTACGCCAAATCGGAATATGTTGCATATACCGAATATTTTGCCTCCCGTTGCCATTGCTACGCTGATGTTGCCCTTCTTGATTTCCTCCCAGCACTTATAAGGGGTCACCAATTCAAATATTGATAACAGAACTACAAGCGCTACACTTGCAACCGAAAAATAAGCGAGCATCTCAAAATACGGATTGCTCAACCATCGTTCAATCCATTGTTCCACTTTGTTCCTCCCATGAAGGCTTTGCCTGTTACTTCATTTCCGCAACGGTAATTCCAGCTCCGCCCTCGCCATAATTGCCAAGCCGGAAGCTCTTGACGTGTTTATGCTTTCGTAAAAACTCCTGAATACCAGAACGTAATACACCTGTGCCTTTACCATGAATAATATAAACTTGTCCTAAATTGCTAAGCAGCGCTTCATCCAGAAAACGATCAACCTCCATAATCGCCTCCTCAAGATTAGCTCCGCGCAAGTCCAACTCTGAGCGCACAGAGTCATCTCGTGTACGTGTCACGCTTGGACCCGCCTTTTGCTTCTTAACTGCTTCCTGCTTGGCAGCTGAGACAAGCTCCAGATCGTCTTTGCTGACTTTCATTTTCATAATACCCAGTTGTACGATCACATCGCTGCCCGTCATCTCCACCACGTGACCCTTCTGATTTAAGCTGTATACCATCACTTCATCACCAGGTCCAATTTGGCGCACCGTCTTCGGTTTTGTTACTTGGGCATTCAGTTTCTTGGCAGGAGCAGCTTCATCTAAACGTTTACGTGCTTCAGTAAGCTGATGATCCTTAACCTTAACACCTTCCAGAGCCAGTATCCTCAGTTCCGTAATGATATCGTCAGCTTCTCTGCGCGCCTTGTCCACGATAGATCTCGCATCCTCTTCCGCACGATCGATTCGCTTCTGCTTATCGGCTTGCAGCTTGGCATGCTCCTCTTCCAGCGTTTGACGCAGCGCTTCATAATCTTGTCTAAGCTTCTCCGCTGACTCCCGTTCAGCTTCCGCAGTCACACGATTTTGCTCCAAAGAAGCAATCATGTTTTCTACACGCATATCTTCTTCTGTCACTTCACCACGTGCATGTTCAATAATAGAACCAGGCAGTCCAAGTCGCTCTGCTATAGCAAAAGCGTTGCTTCGCCCTGGAACACCAATGAGCAAGCGGTAAGTAGGTCGCAGCGTCTGCACATCAAATTCCATACTCGCATTAATGACACCAGCACGATCATACGCATAAGCCTTTAACTCGGAATAATGCGTTGTTGCAACCATGCGGCATCCTGTCCGATGAATATGCTCCAGAATTGCAATCGCAAGCGCTGATCCCTCAGCAGGATCCGTTCCCGCACCCACCTCATCAAGCAACACTAGACTTTTAGGTGTCATGGCATGCAAGATTCGAATAATATTAGTCAAATGACTGGAAAATGTACTGAGGCTCTGCTCTATACTTTGCTCATCTCCGATATCCGCATAAATGGCGTCAAATACACAAAGCTCACTACCCTCATTAGCGGGTACAAATAAACCGGACATCGCCATCAAGCTTAACAGTCCAATCGTCTTGAGCGATACGGTTTTACCCCCCGTATTGGGTCCCGTAACGATTATCGTGGAATACTCTTTCCCCAGCTCGACATCAGTAGGAACGACTATATCACTTGAAATAAGCGGATGACGACCTTTTTTCAGCTTCAAATACCCATGATCATTCATCGTTGGAAGTGTCGCTTTCATCTCATGTGCATATCTGGCCTTGGCAAACATAAAGTCCAGATCCCCAACCAAATCCGTATCATACAACAGCATGTCTGTCTGTTCGCCAACCAAATCGGTCAAGCGGGACAAAATACGTTCAACTTCCCGCTCCTCACGCAGCTTGGTCTCACGAAGCTTGTTATTCATGGCTACAATTGACTCTGGCTCGATAAACAAAGTTGCGCCTGAGCTGGACTGGTCATGAACGATCCCACCGAAATGCGCACGATATTCTTGCTTGACGGGAATGACATAACGATCATTTCGAATTGTAACAAGCTGCTCTTGCAGCATCTTGGCTGTGCTTTGTGAACGGACAAGCGATTCTAACTTCTCCCGAATTCTTGTTTCCCCAATGCGGAGCTCACGACGAATTGTAGCCAGTTCAAAGCTGGCCTGATCCATCACTTCCCCTTGATCATCAATGCATTGGCGAATTTCATCCTCCAGTGATTTCTGGTCGCTGAATTGCTCTACTAATGAATTCAGCAAAGGAACAGGATTATCTTCATTTACAGAGCTAATGTAACGGCTTAATCGTCTACTCGCATGGATGAGCGATGAAATATCCCACAATTCCATCGGATTCAGCATCGCACTAATACGCGCACGCTTCAAGGCAGGACGTATGTCTGTAACGCCAGCAAATGGCGCTGCCCCCTTCAGCCGATCAACCGTATATGCCTCATCAGTTGCCTGCAAACGGTTCTTCACTTCATCCAGCTTAGAACTTGGCAGGAGGGCTAACGCCGCCTGCTCCCCAAGTGCAGTAGCTGCATGACGCACTAGACCGCTTAATATTTTGTTATATTCTAAAGTCTGAAATATTTTAACGTTCAAACGAAGTCACGACTCCTCTCGTTGAAATCATTATAGCCTAAGCTTTAAATAGTGGCTAATATTGTCGAAACATGGAATTAATGAACTTGCCGCATCAGGATACACTAATTGTTGCACAAACTGCACCCTTTATAAACGAACAAGGAGGTAAAAATGATGAGTTTTCTCGGTCATGTAGTCCGTTTTATCGTAGCAGCCATCGTACTTATGGTTACGGCTTGGCTTGTACCCGCCTTTACAGTAGGCGGTTTCTGGAGCGCATTAGTTCTGGCTTTAGTTATCGCGTTGTTCGGATGGATTGTAGAAGGCATCTTCGGCAAACGCGTAACCCCTTTTGGCCGCGGAATCGTTGGCTTTCTGGCTAGCGCCGTTGTTATCTATGTCGCTCAGTTCTTTGTCAGTGGCGTTTCCGTATCCATTATTGGTGCCTTACTGGCGGCGTTGGTCGTCGGATTAATCGACTTGTTTATTCCGATTGCTACTCCGTTTGAAGCTGGCCGCAGCTCTGATCGAGCATAACGGTTCGGTTTGTAGCTCAAACGATATGTTGTAATCGAATGCCGAAAGGATCAGCTATCTATTCATAACGCAAAACATAGCTGTAGCGTCCCAAAAGTCACATAACCGTCACATCTCACTTCGGTAAAACGACAGGAATTGCATTTTCCGTTGCGTATAGTTATCTTCATGACACTTACCAGTGTTCAAAATACACACGTAATAATGCGTCGTGAACTACGAGGAGGATTTGCAGTTATGAAACGACCTATTGCACTCGCTGCAGCTATGCTTGCGCTTGCATGCGTTATGGTTGCATGCGGAAGCAATCAACAAGGGAGTCCCACACAGGGAGCCGGCGAGCCTGCATTTGCGGCTAAAGAAATTATTATTAAAGCGACCAATTATAAATTCGAACAGCCTGAGTATCGCGTGAAGGCCGGTGAGCCGGTTAAATTCATACTTGAATCTTCCGGCAATCACGGTATCAAAATTAAAGATATCGGCCTTGAATTAACTCCGAATCAGACCAGCCAAGTGGTTACTCCTACACAAACAGGCACCTACGAATTCAAATGCACTATTATGTGCGGACCAGGCCACAAAGAAATGACAGCTAAACTCATCGTCGAATAACTAGCTTCTACAACAGTTCCCTAAGCAACAAGGGCCAATGTATGTACCTATGTATGCACCTATATCCACTGTGCCCATTGCATAGCTTGTGCGATTAATGAAGGGACCCATTCTCCTGTCTTATCCATCCATACCGAATGCCGCACCCATTCTTGCAGTGCGCCTGACGGCCAAGCTCTTAGCAAAATATAAGCGATACACCAAAAACAAACAAATTGTACAATACCAAGAAACGCCCCCATTATCCGATCAAATGTACGAATCGGCTTTACAGAGGACCATCTTTTCAGAGCGTATTTAAGCAGCCATAGTCCAGCCATTACAAACAAAAACAACATACAAAATGAAATCACGGCATGAATGAGCTGATCCCATGTCTGATTCAGGTCCGTCGGAGTCAGCGAAGTCATATCTGTCGAATCTATACTTCTTTCCGACTTAAATAGCCGTTTACGAACCCACGGCACAAAGTATGTATAACTTTTTGCGGCAATAATAAAAGCAACAACATAACCAAAGAGCGAAAGAGCTTGCGCACGCAAGCCTCTTATCGCTCCGATTATGATGCACATTATACAAACTGCAACAATTGTCCAATCCAACGTATTCCACGTGTGCAGCAAAGCTATAAACCACGTCCACGTTTCCATCCACTTGCTCTGTATCGTAGCGATCATCACTGATGCCTTCCTAACTGCCTTGTTCGATAAGCTCCAGCCATTCGTTAAACTCCGATTGAAGCTTGCCATATTCCTCTTTTAGCTTGTTGTACTCTTCCTCTATCTGCTGCGCCTTCGCTCGCTCCATGTCTCGCTCAAGCTGCGACAATCGGAACTGGTGCGACATCATCTCAAATTGCTCTTGAATAATCACCATTTCTTCCGAGCTTGCATCGGACACTAGCGTAGTCGATGCGGCTGCTTCGTCCAACGCTTGACGCAGCTCCGCCAATTCCTGACGCAGACGGCTTTCTTCAGCTAGGAGCTGTTCGTTCGTCTGCTCTGCATCTGCAATAACAGACAGATGACATGCTGTCTCTTGCTCTATTGTTTGTTTTTCCAACAACCATGCCTGCTCGCGCTTTTCCCATTGCTCCTGAAGGTCTGATTGCATTTGCTTGGACTGAAGTGTTTGCTCATCCACGCTTGTCATAAGACCCTTTATTTTGCCTTCATACTCTTCTTGGAACGCTCTTACACGTATTTCCGCCTGCTTGTTGGCTTCTGCTACTTTGATCTCAGCAGCAGCCTGCACCGCTTTTACTTGCTGCTCCGCTTCTTCTCCTGCAAGCTTCAACAGCGCATTAGCCTCTTCCTGCAATGCTTGGAATTGTTTACTCCGCTCAAGCTCCATCTCGTGCAGTTGTTTTTCAATCTCTTCCTGAACCGCCTTAATGTGCAGACTCGCTTCCTCTTTAGCCTCAAGTTCACGTTGAGTGGCTTCTTCAAGGGCATTCTGCAACTGCTGTACACGCTGTTCAGCATCTTTTAGGGCGTCGCCCACACGTCTGTTTGCCTCGCTCTCAATCGCTGCTATCCGCTCATCTGCTAACTGTTGTGCTGCTACAAGCTGCGCCTGCATCGTCTCTTCGATCGTTTGAATCCGCTCGTTTGCCGCTGCATTTGCCGCCTGCACCCGTTGATTTGCAGCTTCTTCTGATGCTTGCACCAACTCATTCATCATCGCTTCTGTTGATTGAATGCGCTCATTAGCTTCTAGTTCCATCGACTTCATCTGTGCTTCAAGTGACACCTCTGCATAGTGTGCACGTTCTTCAGCAAGTGCTTCCGCAGCTGCAACACGAGAATCAGCCAGCTCCAGTGCCACCTGAATCCGTTCATCGGCAGCAGTTTCCGCTGTCTGAATCCGGTCATGTGCATTAGCTTCTACTGCTTGAATACGCTCATTAGCAGCCGCTTCTACAGCCTGGATACGTTCATTTGCCTCAGCCTCAACCGCCTTAAGACGCTCAGTTGCTTCGGCTTCTACTAATTGAAGCAGTTCACCTGTTTCCGCTTCCGCCGCCTGAGCACGCTTGTCCGCCTCACGCAGCACTTCCTGCATCCGTTCGTTCGCCTCGGCCTCAGCCTGCTGCAAACGTTGATCCAGCTCCTTGCGGAGAGCGTTCAGTTCCTGTTCATGCATCACTTGCCAATCTTGCTTGAGAGATTCGGCTTGCTCCGCCATCGCCTTAGCATGAGTTTCACGTTCAAGCTGCAACATTTGAGCCAGATGCTCTTCCTGCTCTGCCTGCCACTGCTGCTTTAGCGACTGAGCCTGCTCCTCCAGAGCCATCGTATGGGCTTCACGTTCCGATTGCAAAATAGCATCGGACTCCAGTTGTGCTAGCTCCAGCTCTTCCTTGGCTTGAGCCTCAATAGCTTGCAGCAGTTCCAACTTTTGCTTTAGCTCAGCAAGCTGCTTGCGAGTCTGCCGCTCCTCTTGCTGTAGAGCATCACATTGCTCCTCCAGCTGCTTCTTGTCCAATTTGGTCGCTTCTTGCTCACTCGTTAACTGATTGCACTGTTCTTCCAGCTCTTGGATAAGCGCTTCATAAGTAACACGATCTTGTTTAGACTGTTCCACTGCTTCTATTTGTAACGTAAGGTTATCCTGTAATTGTTGTACTGTAGCCAAATGCTGCTCAGCTTCTGCAATAGCTTCATCTCTAGCACGCATAAGCCGCTCCATCTCGACTTGACGAGCACGATCCAGCTCTTCCGCTCTTCCTAGATGGCCCTCAAGCTGGCGAATACGGCTATCCGCTTGCTTTGACTGCTCTTCCCAACCTGCGCGCAAACGCTCTTCGTGGGCATCACGGGTCATCTTAAGTGTCTCGATAGCTTCCTCATGCAGTGCAGACATCGTTTCCATGTCCTCCTGATGACGAGCTTCCAAAGTCGCGGTCCGCTCCTCTAGCTGCTTATTAAGATTCTCTACGACACTTTGATGTTCTGCTTCCAATTCGGCAACGCGCTTAGATTTCAAGGCCAGTTCTTGCTGTAACTTCTCTTGCAACTCCTTTATTGCAGCACTGTGCTTGTCTTGTAGCTGCTTGACGATACTTTGGTGCTGTTCGCGCGCTTGCTTTAAGCTCGCATCGTGCTTTATCGTCGATTGTTTCATGGCATCGACATGTTTAGCCTCTGCTTGCTTTAAAGCCTCGGCCAACTTGGCTTCACCTTGCTTCGTTAACTCAGCTTGCTTCATTTCCGCCTGCTTAATTGCAGCGGCATATTTTGCTTCCGACTGTTGCAGCTCCGTCGTAAGCTTTAAAGAAGCTGTCTTCACCGCAGCCTCATGCTCACTCTTTAGCCTGTGCAAAGCCTGCTTATGATCTTCTGTCATCGCTTGAACACGAGCATGAAGTTCCTGCTCGTGCTCTTTTTTCTGCTTCTCCACTTGTTCATGTAAACGAACTAGCTTCTGCTCACTATCCTGAAGGCGACGCTTCAAATCCTGCTCACGTCCCGTGCACGCCTGAACACGGCGTTCAGCCTCCTTCACCTGCTCTTTCAGCTTCAAAACATGCTCATCAGCCGCTTTCTTCGCTGCTTGTTCCTGCTGCAATGCCGCTGTTGACCGCTGCTCAGCTTCACGAAGACGCTGAACCTCGTTATGGTTCGCCTCGCGCTCTTGCTTCAACTCTTCCTCATGACTAGCGGTCAGAGCTTGAAGCTGCGACTCTAAGCTTTGCTTAGAAGCTTCTGCTGCTTGCTTCTCTTTTTCGATCACTTGAATTTCATTCGCAAGACGTGCCTGCTCATCCTTAATACGCTGTACCTGCTCAGCGATGTGCACGGCGGACAACACCGCAATCCGTGGTATATCAAGCCGCGGATTCCCTTCCGCAATCGTTCTCATATGCTCATCCACAATAGCTGCAATATTCCGCATATATTCCTTGCTAGTTGTACCTACAATCTTATATTGTGTTCCATATATTTCAACAGTGACCCGGTGCTTGTCTGGTGAGGTCATTATACTCGTCCTCCTTCTTACTGTGAACGACAGCCGCATCCTTTGTGCTATCGGCGGCAGACCGCATGGTTATAACCATTCATTTGTAATTATTTCGATATAGTAAGCGCTTTTTCCTGCTCCTAGGCGCTGTCATTATCAGGCTTTAGCAGAAGTTTAGCTATATATCATCTTGGCGTATAAATAGGAAAAGGGCAACCCCTCCATTCCATGCGAGCGCGCAGCGGCGCTTGAAATGACGAGGTTTGCCCTATTTAACTTCCCATAACAATATGATATCGCTGTAAAGGTAGCGCATATTTATCTGTTATATTTCCATTATTTACGCAGTTCTGCACCTTGTGCTTCTAATGCAGCAACGACTTTACCGTGCAGTGCTGTAATTTCTTCATCTGTAAAGGTTTGTTCTGGATTACGATAGACAAGCGAGATGGCGACACTCTTTTTGTCTGCCGCAATACGATCACCTGTGTACACATCAAATACACGTACCGATTCCAGCCAAGCTCCTGCTGTTTCCTTCGCTATGTTCACATAATGACCAACTTCAGCCTTACGATCCAATACCAAAGCAATGTCGCGTTCAACTGCCGGGAAGCGCGGAAGCACTTGATACTCGATTGCAAAACTTGTCGTGTCAATGACTGGTTGCAGCAAAATCTCGGCCACATAAGTTTCGCCTAAATCCTTGCTGCGCTGGAGGTCTGGATGAATTTGCCCAATTGTACCGAGCAGCACTTCACCTGCATCTGTCTGCAAATAAATGCTGGCAGATCGACCTGGATGGAAACCTGCCGGACGGTCTGCCGCATAACGTACACGCCCTATAATGCCCAAGTGGCTGAACAGACTATCCAGCGCTCCTTTAATATCATAAAAATCTACTGGTTCGGCCTTTACATTCCATTGCGGCGTGCTGCGCTTTCCTGTCATCAAGAGGGCCAGCACGGTTTTCTCTTCTGGAAGCTCCGCAAGTGCCGCATCGTCGGTCACATAAATGCTGCCTACTTCAAACAGCTGCACATCCTCGTTCTTGCGATTGCGGTTGTAACCTGCTGTATCCAACAAGCCTGGTATAAAGCTTGTGCGCAATACGCTACGGTCTTCACTCATCGGCATCGCCAGCTTTACAGCTTTAGCGTTAGGCGATAACGTTGGGAACAGCTCCGTTTCCTGCGGGTGCGTAAATGAATACGTGATCGCTTCATGAAGACCTCCGCCTGCCAACAAACGGCGAATTTCACGACGGATACGTTGCGACTTAGTTAAATGTCCCGGTGTTGTCGCCCCTTCTATTGGTGTTGTTGGAATATTGTCGTAGCCGTACATACGCGCCACTTCTTCAATCAAGTCAACGGCAAGTGTAATATCGCCACGTCGAGCCGGAATTTGCACCTCAAACACGCCGCTCTCAGCTTCATTCCCCTCAAATCCAAGCCTTCTAAGGATCGAGTGAATTTCTGCCGCTGTAAGCGAAGTACCTAACATGCGATTCGTTTTCTCAACGGACAATTGAATCGTTTGGCGTATATGTTGTGTGGTCACTTTTTCCACGATGCCTGCTGCAACTGTACCGCCCGTCAACTGACGAATCAGTTCAGCCGCACGATTCAATGCAGGAATAACTGCTTCCGGATTCACTTCTTTCTCGATGCGAAGGGAAGCCTCTGAACGCAATCCAAGCTGACGGGACGCCTTCCTTACAACCCCACCATCAAATTTGGCGGATTCAAGCAGGATGTTTACTGTTGATTCTGTCACCTCAGAATTTGCTCCGCCCATCACTCCGGCAAGGGCTACAGGTTTCACACCGTCTGTAATGAGCAGCATTTGCGGGTCCAGCTTGCGCTCTTGACCGTCAAGCGTCACAATCGTCTCCCCTGCACGAGCCATCCGTACTTCAATATGCCCATTAGACAATTGATCCGCGTCAAATGCATGTAATGGCTGTCCATACTCGAGCATCACAAAGTTCGTTGCATCTACGATGTTATTGATCGGACGTACTCCGGCTGCTAACAAACGATTCTGGAGCCATAATGGCGAAGGTGCAATCTTAACGCCTGTAATGTAACGAGCTGCGTATCGACTGCAAGCCTCTGGTGCAGTAATTTCTATGGAAATATGGTCAGCTGCTGACCCGCCAGTTTCTTCTATCGTTTCATCAGGCAGCTTGACAGGACGATCCAAAATAGCACCGACTTCATAGGCCGCACCCAGCATACTTAAGCAATCCGAGCGATTCGGCGTCAGGTCGAACTCCAAGACATAATCATTAAGTTCCAAAATTTCAGCAATTGGTGTGCCTGATTGAACCTCTGCCGGCAGAACCAATATGCCTTCTTGCATTTCTTTTGGCAGCAGCTTGTCATTAAGGCCAAGCTCCTTCGCTGAGCAGATCATCCCTTGAGATTCAACTCCACGCAGCTTGGCGCGCTTAATCTTCATGCCATCAGGCATAACAGCTCCAATCGTTGCTACAGGGACTTTTTGGCCCGCATCAACGTTTTTAGCGCCGCATACGATTTGAAGCATGTCGGCTGCTCCTACGTCTACCGTACACACATTCAGCTTATCCGCGTCAGGATGCTTCTCCCTAGCCGTAACATAACCAACAACGATGTTATCAAGACCTGGATTTCGGTTCTCCACATGGTCTATTTCAATGCCTGCGCGTGTAATGCGCTCAGCTAATTGTTGAGCTGTTGCGCCAGTTAAATCGATATATTCAGATAACCATTTATAGGATACATTCATTATGATTTTTCCTTCCTTCCTCTAGTCCTCATACTACATCCGATCGAATTGCTGCAAGAAGCGGACGTCATTCGTATAGAAATGACGAATATCGTCAATGCCGTATTTCAGCAGTGCAATACGTTCTACGCCCATACCAAACGCAAAGCCGGAATATACTTCTGGATCATAACCACCCATCTCCAGTACACGCGGATGAACCATGCCGCAGCCCAAAATTTCGAGCCATCCAGTCTGCTTGCACATCCGGCATCCTTTGCCTGCACATTGTACACAAGTCACGTCAACCTCTGCGCTTGGCTCCGTGAACGGGAAGAAGCTTGGACGCAGCCGAATTTGCATGTGTGGCCCAAACATCTCGTTTACGAATTGCAGCAATGTCCCTTTCAAATCGCTCATGCGAATATTTTTGTCGATGACTAGACCCTCGATCTGATGGAACATAAAGGAATGTGTTGCATCATCATCATCACGACGGTACACACGTCCTGGGCAAATCACTTTGAGTGGCACTTCACCTTTCATCAACTCCATCGTCCGCACCTGAACCGGAGATGTCTGTGTACGCATTAAAATATCTTCCGTAATGTAGAACGAATCTTGCATATCACGTGCAGGATGGTTTTTAGGCAAATTAAGCGCCTCAAAGTTATAATAATCACTTTCCACTTCGGGACCTTCTGCTACTTGGTAGCCCATTCCAATAAAGACATCTTCAATCTCTTGAATAACTTTGTTTAAAGGATGGATAGCGCCACTTGTCAACTTACGGCCTGGAAGCGTTACGTCAATAAGCTCGGCTTGCAAACGGTGCTCCGTCTGCGCACGTACAAAAGCTTCTTGCTTCTCGTTAATAATATTCTCAATTGATCCGCGTACTTCGTTCGCGACTTGACCGATAATAGGGCGCTCTTCTGCGCTTAAACTGCCCATACCACGCAAAATTTCCGTGAGTTCACCCTTTTTACCTAAAAATTTAATGCGAAGATCGTTTAGCTGTTGTTCCGTTATCACTTCCTGCAGCAGATCCAGCACATTTTCGCGCAGTGCGTGTAAACGCTCCTTCATACATGTGTTCCTCCTTCATTTCCAATCCATATTCATACAAAAAAGACCTTTCCATCCGGTAAGGGACGAAAAGGCCGTGGTACCACCCTAATTAGATATCTGATACAGCATTAGTTGCTGCATCTGCATATCTCACTTCAAGCGATTATAACGGTTCGCGGCCGGGACACTCTACTTCTGAAGCCAACTCTAAACAGCTTCTGTTCAAGCTCCTGCTCCGGAGTGAAATTCAGCAAGTCCTAACTTGAAGGATACTCTCAATCATCGGCATCCTCTCCCTGGCAAGTGGCGCAAGCTTACTTATCTCCATCTCAGCATCATTAATGATTAACATAAATCAAGCTAACGTCGTCGACACATGTCATCATATGTCACCATGCATCAGACTAGTCTATATTATAGCCAGAAAATAAATTCTTTTGCAAGCCTCTTTCACGTAATTGAACTCCTTTTATGACTTAAAGAAACGTAACACGTGCTCTTGCCATCATTCTTCCTTTATCCAGCAGTAGCGTTTATTACGCGCATGCATAGCATAGGAGATAGGATGATATGCAGCTATATCCAGCATGGCATAGAAATTACTTTTTCCACTCCCAATCGTCGTATCTTTCATCTGTTGTCGGCACAAGTGCCGTTTCAAGCCAAATTCATTTGCACATACAATAGGTACTAAAATGGAGTAGAAATATGCACCGTTCTATTTTGGTCTACACGAAATGGGGTGAACCTCGTTGAACGTCGTCATCATGGCTGGAGGCCGAGGCACACGTTTCTGGCCAAGCAGCACAACATCGAAGCCCAAGCAATTTCTCCCCCTTCTCTCCAACAAATCGATGCTGCAAGAAACGTATAAGCGCTTTAGACAATGGCTTCCGGAAGATCGAATATTTGTAGCAACAATTGACGCTTATGTAGGACTCGTAAAGGAGCAACTACCTGAATTATCCACAGACCGACTTATTATTGAGCCTGTGGCCCGTGATACAGGCCCGTGCACTGCCCTCACTGCCTTATTCTTTCTTCATCAGGAGATGGACGATGTGATCGTTATGGTGCCGTCCGACCAATATATATCGGACTACCAACGATTACGAAACGCCTTGGAAGCGGCTGAACAAGAAGCGCTTCATAACCGCACCACCGTCATGCTTGGAATTGTGCCAAGTCGACCTGAAACTGGCTATGGTTACATCCGCACGTCGGAGTCGAGCAAACACAGAAAACTTCGCTCCGTATCTTCATTTATTGAGAAGCCCAGCCTCAGCGTCGCGGATGAACTTGTCAGATTACCTGGAACGTATTGGAATAGCGGTATTTTTGTATGGAGACCTTCTACAATCGCCCACTTGATGAATCGTTTTTGTCCTTCCATATGGAGCCCACTTTCAGAACACTATCCGCACACGGATACAATTTACTCCACTATTCCTAAGCTTTCAGTTGACTACGCCATTATTGAAAAAGCACCTAATTTGTTTGTTATTCCTGTCGATTTCGAGTGGGACGATGTGGGTACATGGAATTCGGTCCGCAGGCATTACGGCACTGATCCGTATGGCAATTTGCTAAACGGATATGTAAACTCGTTTCATGCAAAAGACAATATCGTCATTAGCGACAAACATACTGCTGTTATTGGCGTACGCGACCTCATCATTATTTCAACTGAGGATGGCCTGCTCGTCTGTCATCGCTCAGAGGAACAACGCATTAAGGAAGTTATTAACGAAAGCATGCATACCTGGGAATCACATCAACTTAAAGAGGTGAAACCAACCCAATGAAGGCTCTAGTAACCGGCATTTCTGGATTCGTCGGCAGTCATATGGCCGAATTTCTGCTGGACCAACAAGTCGAGGTCATCGGAACTATCCGCAACCGCAGCCGGATGGATCACATTGAGCATATTCAGTCCCAAATTCGACTGATTGAATGTGAACTCCGTGACCCGTTCTCAGTCGAAACGCTGCTCGCTGCCGAAAAACCCGACTACATTTTCCACCTTGCCGCTCAAAGCTTCGTACCTACATCATGGAATTCTCCAGTAGACACCATATACAACAACGTTGCAGGTCAGTTGAATATATTCGAGGCCGTAAGAAGGCTGGAACTACCCGCTAAGATCCAGATTGCTTGCTCTAGCGAAGAATATGGCCACGTCGAACCACATGAGACCCCCATAAGCGAAGACAATCCACTGCGGCCGCTTAGCCCTTATGCTGTAAGTAAAGCTGCCCAGGATTATCTAGGCTATCAATACTTTAAAAGTTATGGCATACACGTGATTCGCACAAGAACTTTCAATCATACGGGACCGCGTCGCGGCGAGCAGTTTGTAACCTCAAACTTTGCGAAGCAAATCGCAGAGATTGAGAAAGGAATTCGACCTCCCATCGTTTCTGTTGGCAACTTGCAAGCCAAACGCGATTTTACAGATGTGCGGGACATTGTACGCGCATACTGGGTAGGATTAGAAAAGGGAGAGGCTGGCGAATGTTATAATATCGCCTCTGGCACTTGTGTCACCATCGAAGAAATGCTGAATTTGCTGCTCAGCATGAGTACGATCTCTATCGAGGTGGTACCAGACCCAAGTCGGATGCGTCCTTCTGACGTTGAGATTTTGCTTGGGGATGCCTCGAAGTTTGAACGTCAGACAGGTTGGAAACCAACGATTCCGTTTGAGCAAACTATGTCTGATCTGCTAGGTTACTGGCGCGAGCGAGTCTAAGTCTATGCAGCGATTAGGGAACGCCCTGTCCCCAGAAGGTTTGCATGACCAAACACCCTCCCCCCCCCGCTAAACAGACAACGGACCTCAACTCCTCTTTAACGGAGGAGTGAGGTCCTTCTTCTCTTAGAGATGCGCTGCCATCGAAATCACCAAGTCAATCTTGGATGTATGAGTCATCCTCATTGCCATCATCATCGTAGCCTGCTCAAACGACAAAAAAACGTATCCCAAATGGAATACGTTGTGATGATCATAATGGTCGGGACGACACGATTTGAACATGCGACCCCTTGGTCCCAAACCAAGTGCTCTACCAAGCTGAGCTACGTCCCGTTATATGCGCCCTATTAAGACGACATAGATTAATATAACACACCTTAAAATGGCGCGCAATACAAATCAGGCACATATACGAACTTTTTTCCATCTTTCAGCCTTATTGTTCCTTGTCGTGCACTCACTATCTCATCTCTATTCGGTATAATAGCACTTGTCCTCTTTGTTTCACGCCAGTCCATTCTCAAACGCATAGCGGGTAAGCTGTACTCGATTGTCCAAATGCAGCTTCTGTAAAATATTTTTGAGATGATTTTTGACCGTATGCTCAGACAACGTCAAACGTAATGCAATCTCCCGGTTGGATTCCCCCTTCGCTACACGCTCCAATATTTCACGTTCCCGTGCTGTTAATGGTGAAGCGTGTACAGGACGAGTGCTTTGCTTGGGTGCAAACTCCTGCAACAAACGCATCGCCAACTCCTGCGACATAGGTGCTTCATCAATAGCAACCGCACGTAAATATTCATGCCATGCAGCAGGCTGCAAGTTTTTCAGCAAATAGCCTTGCGCACCTACTTTTAGCGCTTCAAATAAATGAGTGATGTCGTCCGAGACAGTGACCATGACAATTTTTACATAAGGAAACCTTTCCTTAATACGACGGGTCGCTTCCAATCCGCCCATAACAGGCATCGAAATGTCCATCAAAATTAAGTCGGGCATTAAATGTTCGGTTAAACTTAATGCTTCTTCCCCATTTACCGCCTCGCCAACGAGATGAAACAAAGGATCAATTGATAAAATATCATTAATACCCTCACGCGCGTGTGCATTGTCATCCGCAATTAATATGCGAAATCGCTGGTCTTGCTGCTTCGTGTTCATTCCAAGACATCTCCTTTCCCTTACGAATGCAAATTACGGTTTCCTCGTGCTGCCGATAGACGGACATTTGCCAACCCATGTTATGTATTCGATCTCTCATCATTTTCATGCCATATTTTCCTGGCAGGGAAAAGGGATCGTCCTTCATTCCCGCTCCATCATCTCGCACCTCACAATAAAACTGCTCATTCCCTCCCTCCGACAAAACTGTGACATGTTTGGCTTGTGCATGCTTGCGAACATTAGTTAAGGCTTCTCGTACACAGGAAAACAGCGTAATTTTCTCTTTTATCGTCATCTGCTCGTCATCGAGCCGCCAGTCTACTTCTGGTTCCCATTCCGTATCTACCCGCATTTCTTCAATCATCTGCATAAACGTATGGGTCCATGAGAAATCTGCCTCCTGTGGCGCAGCCTGCAAATTAGCTATCGCCTGCCTCACGTCATCATGTACGTGGTGTACCGTCTGCTTTAGTTTATCAAATTGAATTTGGCGCTCCTCGCCCTCTGCATGCTCTAGTCGATTAATTTTAACCGATAGCATAAACAACGATTGTGAAATTCCGTCATGCAGCTCTTGAGCAAGTCGCTCACGCTCCTCCAATTCAGCTTTTAATTGCTGCTCTTGTCGCAGCTTGCGCTGAGTCTCTTCTAATAGTGCAAATAGCTTCGTTAAGAAGATAGCCGACACCGCAAACACAATGATCGGTGCCAGTATATTACCGAGGTCCATCGACATATACGGAAGAAGGACAGTATGGCGTATGTACTCCCACAATCCAATCGTAATTGTTGGAATCCATAATATAAGCCTTTTAATCATGCGGTCGCTCATCACGCACCTCCTGTATCACATTTTCAAATTAAACGCTGGGCCAGCTAGCTTGATCAGTTGTATTACAACCCTCATTTGCTGATACCGATTGTATACACCAAGTTTAACCGTGTCCACCACTTAAAAAAAGCATGAGCGACCTGTCAAAGATCACTCATGCCTGCTGGGGTTGCAAAAGGAAAACGATTACAATTATGACTGTGGCAAGCGCGGAGCAGTTGATTCACGTACTACAAGCTCCGAGTCAAATTTGAAGGTCATGCTGCGTTTGTTAGTGCCATTCACTTGCTTCATCAACACATCCACTGCCATTCTAGCAATTTGTTCAGCTGGCTGCTTCATCGTTGTCAAGCGTGGCTTGAGCTGGGAGGCCAATATTTGATCATCGTACCCCACGATTGAGACATCTCGTGGCACCTTATACCCCGCCTCAGTTAAAGCGTTGATCGCGCCGATTGCCATAAAATCGTCGGCCGCAAATATGGCCTCCGGCACATTACCCGATTCAATCCAACGCATCATGGCTTCGTAGCCTGAAGTAATGGAAAAGTCGCCCGTTTCTATTGCGAACGGTTCTAAATCCGCTTCCGCCATCGCCTGCATAAAACCACGCTCGCGCTCGTGGGCACTCAAAAAGAATGCAGGTCCTCTAATGTGCGCGATTCGCTTATGACCCAAATCAATCAGATGCTGAGTCGCCTCGTATCCACCCTTCAAATTATCGACAAGCACACAGGATACAGAAGGCTGCATCACTTGATTGTCAATTAGTACGAAAGGAATTTTGCGCTTCTTCAGCTCCACGATATACAGTTCTTCATGGACTGCGGATAAAATGAGCAACCCGTCCACCCGATCTTCTTGGATCAGTTCCGTACCGTGTCCTTCTTCTGTAGGATAATTGGCAACTGAAAGTGCTAGATAGTATCCGTAGTCCTTAAGTTGGCTGGATACGTTTTGCACTACACTGTCCAGGAATGAATCCTGTAATGTGGTTACGATTACCCCGATAACACCTGTCTTTCCTTTAGCCAAGCTGCGAGCTGCTGCATTCGGATGATAATCCAATTCCTTCATCGCCTGCAACACCTTCTGCCTATTTTTCTCCCGTACGGTCTTTGCATTATTAAGTACGCGCGACACCGTGACGACAGATAAGCCAGCTTTTTTGGCCACATCAAAAATACTGACTTTCATCACTATCCTACTCTCCTCATAAAAGCTAAAAATATGTGCTCTATTATTATTTATCTCTGTCTCCTTACATAATAAACAATGTACAGCTTCATTCCAATAAAATCCTTCGTATTTAATAACAATTCTTTCATTTTAGCATCAAATCATATTAGGGTTGAACGAGCCTGTTACCCAGATGGGTCATAAAAAATGAAACATACCCATGCATGTGAATGAAACGAAAAGAGGAAACTAATCGTATTAAAAGTAAATGGCCGTCAAGATGGCCTGTCACTAAGAGGAGCTGACGTTATGCTGGTATCAACTACGGAACGTGTTGCAAATGCTGAGATCGCTGAAACTTTAGGAACGGCCTTTGGAGTTGTGGTACGCGCTCGCGGCATTGGTGGAGACATTATGGCTTCGCTGAAGGGTCTAGTTGGAGGAGAAGTCAAACAATATACGCAAATGATTGAAGATGCACGTCGTCAAGCGATGGATCGTATGATTCAGAACGCCCACGCGATGGGTGGAGATGCTGTTATTATGATGCGCTTTGACAGTGGAGACATCGGACAAAATATGAGTGAAATTGTAGCCTATGGAACTGTCGTACGGCTTAGACCGGTGAACTATTAATGTCCGGCGTCGCAACTATACTCGGTATTGCCGTAGTCTTCTATGGAATACCGCTTATTGGTCTTATAATTCTTATTATTATCGGTAAGAAAGTGTACGACAAGCGCTATAAGCAGCATGACAATGTGCGTGATGCTATCGGTCTAAATGCTGATTATGTCCCAACAAAGGAAATCTTTATTGATCCGCGTGACGGTTTCCAATATCAAGTATACTACAATCCCAAGACTGGCGACAGACAATACATCCGCACGAATTAATCGTGCGGATGTATTATTATATGGTCCCTTATCGCATCATAACGAGAAATAAAAATACAGCACGACCGCTCCTAAGGAGCAGCCATGCTGTACGTATGGAGAAATTGAAATTATTCCGGTTTCTTCTGCACAAAATTTCCTTCTGGTGTCATCATCCGGTCATAAAATTCGGTAAACTTGTTACGTTCCGGGGAAGCAAGCAATGCCATTGCAGAACGTGGATGCTCATCCAACGTGCCTGTAATCAAGTATGGAACGAGATAGCCCCATTCCCACTGCTCACGCATCGGAATCATATGTTTCTCCAAGAAACGTAAAGTTGGGCGCAAATGGTACTTGCTGTTCTTCAAATGCGTTAGCAGCGCTTCCGTAGGACAGTTACCTGCTCCACGTCCCATACCATAAACAGAGGAATCCAGCAGTTCTACGCCTCTTTCTGCTGCAACGAGCGTGTTGGAAAATGCAAGCTGCATATTGTTATGTGTATGCACTCCAAGACTCTTGTTAGGCAGATGTTCTTGGAACTTCGTCACCAAGAAATAAAAATCGTTATGATCCATGCTGCCGTAAGAATCTACAATATAAACTACGTCAACCGGACTTTCCTTAATCATCAGGAACGCTTCATTTAAGTCGTTTTCCATTACATTGGATAACGCCATAATATTCAAAGTGGTCTCGTAACCACGATCATGGAACGTCTGAATAAGCTCTAGCGCTTTGTCAACGTCTTTAATGTAACAAGCGACTCGAATGAGATCCAACAAGCTTTCACTGCGCGGTAAAATGTCATTTTCGTCCACACGACCAATATCTACCAGTGCAGATAACTTGGTTTGACCTTTTTGCGGAATGACCTTACGCAAGAAATCATCATTCAAAAATCGCCACGGACCCGTTTCATCAGCGCCACTTAACAGCTTAGGCGAATTTTTGTAGCCGATTTCCATATAATCGACGCCCGCTTCATTTAATGCGGCATACAGATCTTGCACAAATTCTACACTGAAGTCCCAATTATTTACGAGGCCGCCGTCTCGAATGGTGCAGTCGACAATTTTACAATGATTCGTTTTCATTCCGCTTTCTCCTTTTTACGTTTTAATTTTCTTCATTCTACTGGAAACAACGACATAAAGCAAAGTAAAAGATACCTGATTTCGGTAAATTGCTGTAAAAAAAGTGCTTATTGTGACAAATGTCTCTCCTAAATATGATATTAATCACAAGGGCTGCGCTCAAAAAGTGATACATTACAAATGTAAATGATAAAGATTATCACTCTTGAAGCTGAAAGTAGGAATCAGGTATGACTTCACACATCCAATCCCCTTGTACATGCAAATCGCTAGGCCATCTAAAGCCAGGTGAAGCAGCGTATATTACAAGCTTAGCCCGACTATCTTCTGCAGTTTCCCATCGTCTACTGGATCTTGGTGTGACCATAGGGACACTTGTAAAAGTGAAACGTTGCAGCTTGCTAGGCGGCCCGCTGATGCTTGAAGCGAACGGGCAGCTGTTCGGTTTGCGTAAAGTCGAAGCGACTTTAATCGAGGTGGATGTATGTTGAACTCCTGGTCCACTGCCCTTGTCGGCAATCCAAATACAGGCAAGACTTCTTTGTTTAATTCTCTTACTCGCTCCTATGCATATGTGGGAAACTGGACTGGCGTTACAGTAGAGAAAAAGGTCGGAATGCTGCGTAATCATGCAGCTCAGTTAATTGATCTTCCTGGTATCTACTCCTTGCAACCGATGTCCCGAGATGAAGGGGTTGCCGTTCATTACTTATTGCATGACCAACCAAATGTAATACTTAACGTCGTTGATGCCTCCCAATTGGAGAGAAATTTATTTTTAACAATACAGCTGCTGGAATACGGTGCACCAACGTTAATTGCCTTAAACATGAATGATGTCGCTGAAGGTCGAGGCATATATATTAAATCCGAATTGTTGGGAAGCCGCTTGGGTGTGCCCGTATACAAGGTCAATGCACGTCGTGATCAAGGAATCCCGGCTTTACTGGACGACTTGACGCCAGATGGCATGCTTGCAAAGCCGCCTTCCACCTTCCGGCTGGATTATGGTGAATGTGTGGAGGCAGCTATTCAGCGCTTGGAAGCACTGCTGCCAGCTATCGCACACATTCCAAGCAGATGGCTTGCCCTGCAATATTTAGAAAATAACAACACCATTCACGAATGGGTTCAGCAATACGCTGAGATTGAACCTGCGGTTGAGCGCCTGTACGAAGAGACCGAGCAACATTTGCAAGCCGCTGGAACAGCGCTCCATCTTCCACAGCACATTCGTACGGTCAGGACTGCGTATATTAAGCAAATAGTTGCTGAAAGCTTATCCCATACCGCACCCGCCAAGCCAAATTTGACGGATCGGATCGATAACATAGTTACAAACCGTTGGCTAGGCATTCCCATCTTTATTGCTGTGATGTACTTCATGTTTAAAGTTACGTTTGAATGGATTGGATCTCCGTTATCGGATTTGCTTGACGGTTTCTTTGGTGGCGCCTTTACCGATTGGACCTCATCACTGCTTGATACGGTCGGCGCTTCAGCTTTTACCCATGCTTTGATTCAAGAAGGGATCATTGCAGGTGTTGGTGGTGTACTTGTGTTTGTGCCACAAATTTTCATTTTGTTTTTGTTTATTTCTTTCGTAGAAGATTCTGGATACATGGCCCGTGTCACGATCGTTATGGACAGGTTAATGGAAGCGGTTGGGTTAAACGGAAAAGCGTTCATTCCCTTTGTTATCGGCTTTGGTTGTAGCGTACCAGGAATAATGGCTGCGCGGACCATCGAACAGCCGCGTGAAAGGCTCGTCACTACACTGCTCGTTCCGTTTATGTCCTGTTCTGCTAGACTATCGGTGTACGCCTTGTTTGCGGGTGTTTTTTTTGAGCAGCATCAAGCCTTTGTGGTCTTGTCCTTATATTTGCTTGGCATCGTACTCACGTTAATTTTGGCAAAGGTATTCTCCCTTAGCTTCATGAAAGAAGAGCAGACCGTCTTTGTAGTTGAATTGCCCCCTTATCGCATGCCACAGTGGCGTACCTTGTTTCGCAGCACATGGGAGAAAGGAAAGGGCTTCGTACGGAAAGCAGGCACCTTTATTCTCGGTGGATCTGTCCTGATCTGGCTCTTGTCCTATGCCGGTCCTGATGGCTTTGGCGTAGCGATGAATGAAAGCTATTTAGCCAAGCTAGGCGGTGTATTGGCACCATTGTTTGTGCCACTTGGATTTGGTACGTGGCAAGCAGGCGCAGCACTTGTAACCGGATTTATGGCTAAGGAAATCGTCGTATCCACGATGAACATTATTTATCACGCACCTGATGCCGCTATGCTGGAGGCTCAGATTGCACATGCATTTACGCCATTAACAGCTTATGCCTTCTGCGCATTCGTACTGTTGTACGTTCCGTGTTTGGCAACCGTCGGTATTATTCGGCGTGAGGTTGCTTCATGGAAATGGACATTATTTTCCATGAGCTATGCTTTAGTGGTGGCCTACCTCGTTGCCTTGCTTATTCGGTTTGGCGGCATGCTGCTCGGATTTGCTTGAATCAATTTGCTTATCTAGGAAAGGAAGCGATAATGATGTCGTGGTTCGAAATTATACTATTGGTCGCCATTTTCGGATATGCAGCTTGGGCTGTTCTAAAACATGTCAAAAAGAGTAAACAGGGGGCATGTGCATCTTGTTCCGTCAGCCATTCATGTACTTCCAAATGCGGGGTACAGGAGAACACGCGCCCCCGAGCTTAGTATTTTCATGTCTTATCTAATACAAATGACAAAGAACCTTTCAAGCTGCACCTCAAAGCAGACTGGAAGGTTCTTTTGATTTATATCAAGGTTATTTTCCTTATTTGGCTTGCTGTCTTCGTTCTAGTAAGAATGCTTTAACACCTGAACACGGAACGTTCCGCTATTTCATTTCACATTTTTAACAGCATTCGCTATGCATTGACAAATTTCGCCCACCTGATCGACTTCAGCTATGTCACACACCTTCCATTCGGTTATCGGTGATCATATTCTTTATACCAATTGTCGTCTTAGCTTCGTTACTTCATCGATCGTCTCCATAAATTTACGTTCCACTTCGCCCAAATAAGCATCCATACGACGAACATACAAAACAGACACATACCTGAACTGTTCGGGTATCGTATACAGCTTCACCAATCCCTCACGTTCCAACTTTTCAACTGCGGCACGTGGAACGAGCGTAATGCCTAGTCCCGCTACGACCGTGCCGATAATCGTTTCTAGCGTACCGAATTCCATCACTTTATGTGGCGTCACACGCTCAGCTTGCATCCATTGTCGCAGCTTCGCACGATAGCCACACCCTTGACGAAACACGAGCAGCGGTAGATGAAGCAATTCTCGTACGTCGCGCAATTGGGATAGCTCATCACGACTTGTGCTGCACACCAGTACAAGCTCCTCCTCGAACACTGGATGTTGTTCGATATTAGGCTCATGAATAGGCCCAGACACAAACGCGCCATCAAGCTTCAGTTCTAGCACTTCTTCTATTAATTTCTCTGTTACACCTGTCATCAGCGACAGATCGACCTTTGCGTACTTGCGATGATAAAGACTTAATATATCAGGCAGCCCCACCACTGTCTCAACAGAGCCGATAAGCAAGGAGCCCGACGGGTCTTCAGGATTTTGAAAAGCCTTTCGCATCTCCGAAATGAGCAGCAGCATACGCTCGGCATAAACGAGCAGCTTTCTACCCTCCGCATTAAGCGTCATCCCACGACGATGACGATGAAATAACGGGTGTCCGATCTCTTGTTCCAACGTACGAATGCGTGCGGTCACGTTAGATTGTACATAACCAAGCTGTTCCGCAGCACGACTAACGCTGCCCTGCTCCGCGACCGCCTTAAAAATATGGATATCACTTAAATCCACACTGAACACCTCTTCACATCAGACGTTAGATATTAATTTAAATGATATCATAAATCACTTTCAATTATTTTACAAGATACTTCCTAAAGCCGTATGATGAATCCTGTTGATAGCAATTAATTTAGATTTTAAATATGACTGTCTATATACATGAAACTGTCGTTACTTCATGAGTCAGACAACTAGGAGTGTGCCGTTACTATGTCCAAGTCTCAATTGTTAAAAGGAGCCTTATTGTGCTTTATCGCTGCTGTCGCTTGGGGAGCGATGTTTCCCGTAGCCGAAAGTGCGCTTCACCATCTGGACCCTTTCTGGTTCTCCACCCTTCGTTATGTAACTGTTACGCTCCTTCTCGTTCTGTTGCTGTTATGGAAGGAAGGACGTGCTGCGTTCCGTCTGGATGGCAAGGGATTTAGGCTTTGGATATTCGGAACATTTGCATTTACAATCTACAATTTTGGCGTGTTCTGGGGGCAGCAGCAATTAGGAAAATCGGGTGTCCTGCTAGCCTCCATTATGGAGTCGTTCATGCCTATGCTAGTCGTATTGCTGATGTGGTTCCTTACACGAAAGCGCCCTAATTTCGGAACGTTAACCTGTGTCATCGTTGCATTTGTAGGTGTGTTATGTGTAGTAACCAAAGGAAACCTGTCGATGTTTGGCAGCAGCGACTTTAAAGTTATGCCACTGCTCTCCATTTTCGCAGCGGTCATTAGCTGGGTATTGTATACGGTAGGCAGCGGACAATTCAAGGGCTTCTCCGCCCTGCGTTATTCCACGCTAACCTGTTTATTAGGATCAATTACGTCTTTAGTTATCGTATCGATTGCTACGTTGTTTGGTCAGCTACAAATGCCAACATCAACTGAAATTGTACCTGTTTTACCAGAAATGGCATTTATGGTCCTTGCAGCCGGATTATTAGCACTTCTTAGTTGGTTAAAGGGGATTGAACTGTTATCACCTGTTAACGGCATGTTATTTATTAACTTTGTACCTGCAACTACATTTGTAATTTCGGTTCTTCAAGGTTACAGCGTGTCTGTTGCAGAGTGGATCGGGACTGCGCTAATCGTTGGCGCTCTAATTGTAAACAACATCATCAGCCGCCGTCCGGCTGTCGATGCGGCGCCTAATGGTCAGGCAGCCAAGGTCAAATCGCGCCCGAGCGTAGCTTAGCACGCCCGCTTCATTTCACACATTG
Organism: Paenibacillus taiwanensis DSM 18679; assembly: GCF_000425125.1. Classification (GTDB taxonomy): domain Bacteria; phylum Bacillota; class Bacilli; order Paenibacillales; family Paenibacillaceae; genus Paenibacillus_B; species Paenibacillus_B taiwanensis. The sequence goes on along the minus strand of NZ_KE384307.1, from coordinate 530,075 downwards.
AAACGATACAAAGAAGCTCCATCTCTGCCAATCGTGCGGAGATGGAGCTTCTTTAGCATTGAGCTCGCGTGTTATTTAGCGTTGTTGGACCTGTTGCTTCTATAAATCAGAAATGATCATCTCTGTTATCGTTCTCACCATAACACCCGTAGCCCCTTTCGGGTCTACTCCGCGCGGCTTGCCCAGAAACGCAGTTCCAGCAATATCAAGGTGAATCCAAGGCAATCCGTCTGCAAATGTGCCTACAAACAAGCCTGCCGTGATTGCACCACCACCACGACCACAGCTGTTGCGTACATCTGCCACATCACTCTTCAACAGCTCTGCATACTCGGGATGTGATGGCAGTGGCCACACATATTCTCCTGTACGCTTCGAAGCGGCGATAAGCTCCTGCATAAAGGTCTCGTCGTTAGTAACTATACCCGTCGTAATATCAGCCAGTGCAACTACCGCCGCCCCTGTCAGTGTCGCAACATCGATCAGCTTTGAAGCTCCTAGTTCCTTGGCATACGTCATGCCGTCAGCCAACACCAGGCGTCCTTCTGCATCGGTATTCAGCACCTCAATCGTACGGCCGCTATAGGTGGTCAGTACGTCTCCCGGCTTCATCGCACTGCTTGAAGGCATATTTTCAGCGGACGGAATAACACACAGCACATTCTCCTTCGGTTGCAGTTGGCCAATCGCTGCCATCGCACCAAGCACAGTAGCTGCGCCGCCCATATCGCATATCATATCTTCCATGCCTTCTGCTTTCTTCAGCGAGATACCGCCAGTATCAAACGTAATTCCTTTCCCGACTAGTCCAAACACGTCGTTCCACTGCTCTTTACCTTGGTATTTCAGCACAATCATGCGGGGAGGATTAGCACTGCCTTTGCCTACGCCAAGCAGTCCACCCATCCCTTTTGCTTCAATTTGCTGCTCATCCAGCACATGCGCTTCAAAACCGTATTGGGCTGCAAGCTGCTGCGCGTAATCAGCAAGCACGCTAGGCACGAGTAAATTGCCTGGCAAGTTCGTCAAGTCACGTGCCACCGTCGTACCAAGCGCGTAAGCTTTACCCGCTTCTGCGCCTTGCTGCCATGCACTGGCTCCAAGCTGTTCGCCGCAAAGCGTCAGCGATTCAAATTTATGTATAGGCTTCGCGTCAAGCTTATAAGTGACGCGCTGATATGCACCAAGCAAAAATCCTTCGGTAAGCGCATGGGCAATTGCTGACACGTCCTTCTCAACAGTAAGCGATACTAGATCATCCGGCACCGCAACCGCAACCCGTGCCACGCCAAGCTTATAGGCCTCTTTGGCTGCATGAGCCAGCATCAAACGAACATCTTTAGTCGTTAATGGATCTTCTTTACGACCAACCGCAATGAGATATCGTACATTTCCCTCACGTACAGGAAAGACACGTGTATGACGTTCCTCTACCTGAAACAGCCCGCATTCAACTGCATCCTTGCACAGTTGACCGCCAGGTATGTCCTGAGCACGATTATGCCACTCTGACTTGGAAAATAGCACTATGACGGCATCTGCCTCCACTTCCTTCACAGACTTGGCCATTACTTGCACCGCAATGCCGCCCAACTGCTCTACATTGGTCAAATTCATCATTATACCTTCCTTTACTGTCATGGTCTCATCCTGCTAATCCTTATTATACCACACCCTTAGCTTGCCATTAGAACCTGTGCGTTTAGGAGTCGAAGTACAGCAGATTAGCAGGCTTTGAACCATTAAGCGGCAGCCGGATAATAAATTCGGTCCATTCGTTCTGTCGGCTGTCTACCTCAATGGTTCCCCCATGATTCCGAATGATACGGTAACTCACAGACAAACCCAATCCAGTACCTTCTTCCTTAGTTGTAAAAAAGGGATCAAATAAACGTTCCAGCGTACGCTCATCCATACCTTTGCCATTATCTACGATATGAATCGCTACATAACGACCTTCCTTAACCGTCCTGAGCGTAATCGCTCCTTTACGCTTGTCACGTACTTCATCTAAGGCATCAATGGCGTTTCGGATCATATTAAGTAATACCTGTTTGATTTGCTTCACATCAATAGAGACAAGCAAGGTGCTATCTTGTATCTCGTTAAGGAGTATAATCTCGCAGCCTTTCATTAAAGCTTCGCTTTCGGTTAACAATACAACCTCTCTCAGCAGAGAGGATATCGGAATCTCAGAAGTCAGGGGTGCTGTCGGTTTGGAGGAATTCAGAAACTCGAAGATGATATCGTTCGCACGATCAATCTCGGCTAGAATAATACGTGCATATTCTTCTTTGCCGAGCTGCATCAGATGCGGACGCAACAGTTGTATGAAGCCGCGAATCGAAGTTAATGGGTTCCGAATCTCATGAGCAATGGCCGCTGCAATTTTGCCAAGTATAGCTAGCTTGTCATTTTGCACTGCCGTTTGCTCAATGCGCTTATAATCAGACACATCCTTGATGCTGAACAAATAGTCCCCATCCATCTGTTCGCCATGTGTGAATGTGACTAGGAAAGTACGTCCCTGCTTGTCCACGAATTCATGATAGCGCTTTCTATAAACGATGGTCTCTCGGTACATTCGCAGGATAAGCTTCCGCTTTTCACGACTTATCGAAGGGTGTCTCATCACTTCAAGCAGCGTGCAGCCTACAAGTTCTTTACGGGGCACATGCAGGAGCTTCGCCGCCTCTACGTTAATAAAAGACAATATGCCGGTGTCATCAAACAACACTATGGCGCTGTCCATTTGCTGAAGTACGTTCTCATACTTGTTGCGCGAAATCGTGTTCGCAAACAAGGACTGAGCAGACTGCATCCACGGTTCGCGAATCGGGTCAATGGACAATACATTCCCCTCCTTGCTACCTCGTTCCGCCTGAATGACGGACAAGCACTCCATAAAATAAACATATGAACGATGAAACATGACCTCTGCTTCATCCAGTTCAACATGCGTCAGCATCATGGACATCGTATCTTCATGAAGATTAAGTACGTCATTTGGTTGTAATTCAGTCAGTGAACGTGCAGCCTCCCGCGCCTGTTCCAATTCCTGTTCATGGCCGTTAACAATATATCGACGCAAACTTCTGGAATATCGCTGTTTCCACAGGACAAGCTCACGCTCCTCACTCGCACTAATCCCATTCAATGTATCTCACCCCACTGCAGCACTACTCTGCTGTAGCTACAAATTTGGCTTGAAGCATCAATGACTTCATCATAGTTAAATTAGGATATTAAAATCAACCTAATATAATGTCGAATAACAGCAAAAAAACGAGGATTGCCTAAAAGAAACCTAAACATTTAGGAAACCGTTTAAACTTTCAACAAGATCAGAGCAAATACGGAAAGATGTGCGTAACACACAGGTTTGGCGGCATAAAGCGCCTTCCTTGTAACGGAGACCGAGTTGATTAAACTGCGGAGGTGACCGCACACACTTCAAAAAGGCGACGAGTGTCGCCTTTTTGTTATACGTGAAGTCCATTCGTGGGGCTGACAAGGATTATTACTTCTGCTTCGTTAATTGTGACTTTCTGCGACTCATGAGCGCTAATCGACGTTTGAGCTGCGCTTCCCATTGGGTATCTTTCCACTGCTTCGCAAGTGCCAGCAGGTCAAGAGCTGAATCAATCTGACTGCGCACAATTTCAAGCGGATCTTCGTCTTCATGATTAACGCAATTCTCAAACAATTTCATGTCTTCTTCTGTCACGTAATCTTTAAAATCAACGTCCTCAACACCGTCTGTCTGTGCATATTCCGCTAAAATCTCATACTCATTTTCTACGAGGTAATGCACTTCAATGCGCTGACACACCGGACATAATAGCAGGGGAACATTATGAATCCTTGTCCGATAATGTTGTAACGTACCTTTACTTCCAATCATACTTGCCCCGCAACAAAAACTCATGTGCTCCCTCCTCTTAAATGCACCTTCATGTGGATGCAACATTTGGTTTAGGAACGATTGTTGTAGCATATTCGTCACACAATCAACAAATTCCTTTTTTCAATACAAAATGAAATGAAAATCGCGGTAAGGTGTACGTATATTGTGCCTAATTTTTTCATATACATGTGAAACATTACAAATTGGAACGGGGTGTATACACTATGCCTTTAAATGTATTGTTTGTCCCCTCTAAGCAAATCAGCTATCTCCTGTACGATGAGACTACTAATGAATTGGTCGCTCAATATGCAACTGGCGAAACCAAATCGTATCGATGTGTACCAGCTAGCTGGTTCAGGCAGCTTCAATTGTCTGACAACCGGTATGACGATTTTGTTGAGCTGACACAACGCCTGGTGAAAACTCCTCAATCCTAATCAGCTGCTCAACCGTTCGTTCTCACATTCGAAACAGCGCTCTCGCAGGCCGCTTCTACTAGACTATTGTAACTCTTTTCATAGATTGCCATACCTTTTCAACAGCATCTTTTTTAATATTTCTTTACTGAAACATTAGACATAGATCGTGAATCTCACGGATAAGATGGTTTGGAACCACTCAGTTAGCCAGTTTGTCCATCATCATCACGGGTGAAAGGAGGTCTCTATGTTTAATACCACCACTTCCATGACAGCATGGCCGCCGCGCTACGACACGCAAATTATCCATCTTATGATTCAAAGTCCGACTGTACTTTACGCCTACTGGGAAATAAGTGAGCGCAGGCGGCGGATGATTGCCGCCCACTACGGAAAACGATGGGATGAATTATGCAAAGTGGCCCGCTTATTAAGATCATTTACCACTCCCCCATCCGCAGCAGTTGAATCGTATACGGACGTCTTTGTCCATGATACGGATCGTTGGTATTTCCGTCATCTGGAGCCGAATGTGGTCTACCAGTTGGAATATGGCCTGCTAACCGATGATCACCTATTTGTCTCACTGCTACGCTCTCCTGCCATACGTACACCGCGCAGCGAGCGAGCTACAAATGGATCCGGCCATACAACTGACATGAACGATAAGGGTCATCATCAGCCGCACTCACCAGCGCATGGTACCTCCTTGTCATCATACGATCACACATCGCCATTCAAGCAGTTCTCGACGTATTCGATATATCCAATTGAAGAAGGGGTTCAAAAATGACCGTTCACAGAGAGGATTTATTATTAGCCGATCAGCCGTCGCCCGCGGGTTATGTCGCATTAGTCCTTCATGCTCATTTGCCATATGTACGCCATATGCATCGGGATGACCTGATGGAAGAACGCTGGTTTTTTGAAGCGATGACCGAAACATACTTCCCGTTGTTAGAATGCTTCTCTCGTTTAAAGCAAGATGGCATTCCTTTCCGTTTGACGATGACGATGACACCCACCTTACTTGCTTTGATGGATGATCCCGTCATGCAATTACGTTACGAGAAACACCTTGTTCACAGCATCAAACTTGCGGAACTGGAAATGGAACGCCATCAGGAACAAGAGCAGCTACATGCCTTAGCTGCGATGTACCAGACACGCTGGTCTAAGTGGCTCCAATTGTATCGGGAATGGGAGTATCAAATTATTCCTCGCTTCAAGGCATTTGCTGATGAAGGCTACTTGGAGCTAATGACTTGTGCCGCAACACATGCATACTTGCCCTTTATTAAAAATGATGCGGTAGCCAGAGTTCAGATTGAATTTGGCGCCGCCGAACATGAGCGGCATTTCGGTGCCCGCCCGAACGGCATTTGGCTGCCGGAATGCGCGTATTCGCCGCATCTGTCACCTATGCTTCGTGAGAGCGGGCTCCGCTATTTCATTGTGGATGAGCATGCGATTTCACATGCCGATCCTTGTCCAGTGCGCGAAACATTAGCGCCTGTCCAAACTTATGACAACGTATATGCATTTTGCAGAGATGCCGCCTCTTCGCATCAAGTGTGGAGCAGTCACGAGGGGTACCCGGGCGATCCACAGTATCGGGAGTATTACCGAGACATCGGGTATGACCTTGGTTGGCATGATCTGGAGGAATGGGCGTACATTAAGCCCTACTTGCTCTCTGACGGAGCGCGGATTAACACCGGTATCAAATATTATCGCATTACCGGGGCGGGTTCCCATAAGGAACTGTATAACGAGCAAGCGGCGCAAGCCCGTGCTTATGAGCATGCCCGACATTTTTTACATAGTAGACTTTCTCATGTGATGCATACCAACAAGTTGGATCGTCCTCCAATCCTCCTATGCCCATACGATGCAGAGTTGTTTGGACATTGGTGGTATGAGGGTCCTATTTGGATTGAGGCCTTGTTTCGCGAACTCCATCACCAGCAGCAGACTAAAGGATGCAATATTGCGTTTATTTCGCCCGTTGATTACATCGCGCTTCACCCTGACGCACAACAAGTTGAGCTGCCTTGCAGCAGTTGGGGACGTGGCGGTTATGCGGAAGTCTGGCTGCAAGAACGTAATGATTGGGTTTATAAGCACCTGCATCAGGCGGAAGATCGACTGCTTGATATGATAAGCAAGCAGCAGCGCCAGCTCTGGGGTTTCCGCTCGGTGCAAGAACGATTATGCAACCAATCTATTCGCGAGCTTCTGTTAGCGGAAAGCAGTGATTGGGCATTTATTATAGATGCTGATACCGTGCCCAGCTATGCCTCACAACGTACAAAGGAACACATTATGCGATGTCATCTTCTTCTGGATATGCTGGAGCAGGGCGTATATGACGAAGTGGCATTGTATGAAATGGAGCAAGCTATCGACTGTTTTCCGACTATAGATTACCAAGTGCTGCTGCAATTGTATAAACGTCAAGTACAGTGCAGCACAAGCCATATGACGATCGCAAGTTTAACCGAACAAATCTGTCCTTCCTTGCCAAACAGGTTTCCACTCTCGTCTTGGAAGCGCTCAAGGACTACTTCCAAATGTGTTCTGATGCTGGCTTGGGAATTCCCGCCCCTCGTCGTGGGTGGTCTATCCAGAGCTGTGTATGACTTATCGCGCCATCTTGCTCGTCATCAATGTGAAGTGCACGTCATTACACGCGAGGTTCCTGGCAGTCCGAGTACAGAATGGATGCATGGTGTTATGGTTCATCGTGCCCCACTGCCGACTCCAGTAGCTCCCATCGGATTTATGGATTGGGTTCTACAGTTAAATGCAGCGATGTGTGATCGTGTAGATGAACTCATTCAGGACGGATTACACGTAGACTTTGTTCATGCCCATGACTGGTTAGTGTACTTAGCTGCTAAAGATCTTAAAGATACCTATCAATTCCCGCTCATCGCAACGATTCATGCTACAGAGCACGGCCGCAATAACGGCACGTTACACTCGTCTGTTCAACATCGCATTCATGAAACAGAGCGTCAGCTTGTGCACGCAGCTGAGCATGTTATCGTATGCAGTCAAGCAATGGTCCAAGAAGTGGAGCAGTTATTTGATATTAAGCGATCCGCGGTCAGCATGATCCCTAACGGGGTGGAATGTGCATGGCAGCCTGCTGCCCTTGCTGGATCAGGCAAAGATCACATTACATTGTCGCCAAGCTTGTCATTTCGAAGAGAAAGATCAAACCATCTGCAAGCGTTCCGTGCTCAATATGCAGCTCCTGATGAACGAGTGCTTTTCTTCATTGGGCGATTGGTGTACGAAAAAGGAATTCAGGTACTCCTTCAAGCACTGCCGCTAGTGAAACAGCACGTCTCCAATATTAAGTTAATCATAGCAGGAACAGGTCCGATGCTAAATGAACTGAAGAGGCAAGTTCACGAGATGAATTTAACAGACAGTGTATGTTTAGCTGGCTTCGTGCAGGATGAGGTACGGGAAAATTTGTTCCAGATTGCTGATTTGTGTATATTTCCAAGTCTATATGAGCCATTTGGTATCGTAGCACTTGAAGCAATGGGGCATGGCATTCCTGTAGTTGTATCCGATACTGGCGGTTTGGCCGAAATTATCGATCATGGACGAGACGGCTTCAAAGCGCTGCCTGGTCATGTTGAATCACTCGCCTGGCATGTGACAGAGCTGCTCCAAAACGAAGCGTTGGCTCGACGTTATGCAGTAGAAGCGATGCGCAAAGTTCGTACGATGTATGACTGGGATTCCATTGCAGTTTCAACACGCCAAGTATATGAAGGGGTGATCGCCTGATGAAAGCCGTTATTATGGCTGGTGGAAAAGGTACCCGCTTACGTCCGCTTACGTTGAATACTCCAAAACCGATGGTACCGCTGCTGAATCGTCCCTGCATGTCTTATATTATCGATCTGCTGAAACGGTATGACATTCACCAAATCGCAGTAACCGTTCAATATTTGCCGGAGGTCATTCGCCAGTATTACGGCGATGGCTCTGAATACGGCGTGCAACTTATATATGCCGAAGAAGATATGCCACTTGGTACAGCAGGCAGCATCAAAAATGCGGCACATTTCCTAGACGAGCCGTTTATTGTTATTAGTGGAGATGCTTTAACAGATTTCAACTTACGTCACGCAATTGAATACCATAAACAGAAGCAGGCTTTAGCCACGATGGTGTTAACCCAAGTCGATACACCACTCGAATATGGCGTCGTCATGACGGAGGAAGACGGAAGAGTGGCCCGTTTTCTCGAAAAGCCAAGCTGGAGCGAAGTGTTCAGCGATACAGTAAATACGGGAATATATGTGCTTGAACCGGAAATCCTCGATTGGATACCCGCAGGCAAGCCGTATGATTTCAGCATGGACCTCTTCCCAGCACTGCTCGCTAACCATGAAGCATTATATGGATATGTTGCCTCTGGTTATTGGTCTGACATCGGCAATTTGCACCAATACCGTCAAACACAATTTGATATGCTGGATCGAAAAGTTGGGGTATCCATTGCGGCTGCCGAAGTGCTGCCAGGATTATTTGTAGAAGCAGGTGTACGCCTTCCTTCTCGCATACGACTGAGCGGACCTGCTTATATCGGCAGCGGCTGCACATTGTATCCTTCCTGTGGCATTGGACCCTACACCGTGCTCGGTGAAAGTAATACGGTCCATTCTAACAGCATATTAGAGCGGACAATTGCGTGGAGCGGCAATTATATTGGTGAAGACTGCGACATTCAGGATGCGTTGCTTATGGATCGCACGATCATTGCCTCCAACGCCCAGCTTCAGGAGGGAAGCGTAATCGGCAGTGGTTGTACGATAGGATCAAAAGCAACCATTCGTCAACATGTCAAACTGTGGCCAAACAAGACGGTTCCTACGAATGGAACGCTGCACACCTCACTCATTTGGGGAGATGCCGCAGCAAAGCCGCTGTTCAGCAGCAGAGGCGTAGCAGGCATTCCAAATGTCGATCTTAATCCGGAATTGGTAACCAAACTGGCGGCTGCATATGGCTCTACCTTGCCCGAATCAAGCACGATTATGGTATCTGCATGCGCTCACACCTATTCGTCCTTATTAAAAACAGCCTTCGCAGCAGGACTGCGCTCCGTCGGCGTTCACATCATCGATCTCGGGACCGTATCCGATGAAGTGACCCGCAATGCGGTACGACAAGAAAAAGCAGATGGTGCTGTTCACCTGCATCTCGCCCAGCAATCGCCTATGATGAACATGGTTGTAGAATGGATGGACCGTCTAGGACTTCCGATAGCCAAATCAACAGAGCGCAAGATCGAAAATGCCTATTGGCAAGAAGACTTTGTCCGCTGTCATGCCGATCGTGTTGGCAGCTGCAAAAGCTATACACACGCAGACAACGATTATCTCGATGCCTTGGCACAGCACATAGATTTCAGTCTAATTCGCGATGCCAACTTTACCTATGTGCTGCTTGTCGCACCTTGCGCGGATCTGGAGCTTATTCAGCGTTGGACCACCTATGTCGGCGGTACCCGAATGATGGTTCAGCAAGTCAAAGACCAATCCACTAATCTGCATGAACATGTCCACAACTGTAAGGCCCACTTTGGCGTGTATTGGGATGGAGAAGGAAAGTTATCCTTTGTTACACCTAAAGGATTCCTCTTATCAACTGACAAGGTCGCTCTGCTTACGATGCTGGCACTGGCCGAAAACGGCACCAAAGCCGTATTGGGTGTACCAGCCAGCATGGTCGGATCGCTGCCAGCTGCCGTTGCAAGCAGCGGATTACGTGTGATCAGAACTAAGGAATCCCTTCGCTCTGTTATGGAAGCAACTGTTGGCTTGCCGTTTTCACCATTTGCGCATCGCCTGTATATGCTTAGCCTTATTTTACAACACCTGGCAATGACTAATACGTCGATTGACGATATAGCCGCCGAACTTCCTAATTCTTATACAGCAAAGGAAGAGGTCTCTTGCCATTGGAACGAAAAAGGTACGCTTATGCGCTGCTTGATGGACTGGGTACGCTCCAATGGGCAAGCAGCCGAATTGCTTGATGGCATCCGCATTCAGTCACCGGAAGGCTGCGTGCTTATTTTGCCCGATCAAGATGAGCCTCTTTTTAAAGTTTACGCTCATGCGGACAGTCCAACGCAAGCTAAAATACTAGCGCACAATTATGCATCCCGCATCGTTCAATCTCATCAACAATTAAGGAGGTGATGGTGTGCCGCGATATCTCGTCGTAGGCAATGGGAAGTGCTTAGTGAATCTGGATCAGCATGCTTACATTCGAGACATTTATTATCCCTTTGTAGGCCAATTAAATCATGTCGGGGGTTATCGCTGTCGTTTTGGCGTATGGGCAGATGGCATATTCAGTTGGCTGCATGAAGAGGAATGGCAGATTCAGACCGGTTATGTAGAAGAATCGCTAGTTACGGAAACTAAGGCTCATCACCCTCGCCTGCAACTGACCTTAACGATTCATGACGCTGTTCATCAGCGAGAATCTATCTTTCTAAAGCGGATTCACATTGTAAATCACACAAGTTCCGAACGGGAAGTCCGATTGTTCTTCCATCAAGATCTAGTCATTAATGAAACAGAAGTAGGCGACACTGCTGTCTTCTACCCGCTCAATCGAACTATATTTCATTACAAGAAAGATTGCTACTTTATGTTTAACGGCTGCTCGTCGTACTCCCTGCCTTCTCAGGCTTCATCTGCTAACTTACAGACAGCTACTGGTCATCCCGTTTGGGAAGGGATTTTTGAGTATACAACTGGCATCAAGCGCTTTCACCAAGCAGAAGGCACTTGGAAAGATGCTGAAGACGGTCATTTGATGGGCAATGATATCGCACAAGGGTCGGTAGACAGTACGATTAGTCTGAGATCCTTCGTCCCGCCTCTTGGTGATAGCTACCATCATTACTGGTTCTCTGCGGGAAAACATCTGGATGAAGTCATCCGCCTGGATCAATATGTACGCGATAATCATCCCGGGCACTTGCTGGATCGGGTAGAAACTTACTGGCGGCGATGGGTGAACAAAGACAACATCTCCTTTGCCGATTTAGATGCGGAACTCATTCGGTTATACAAGCAAAGTCTGCTGATCGTACGCACACAAACCGATGTCGGTGGCGCCATTATCGCGGCTAACGACACGGACATTATGCAATTTAACCGCGACCATTACAGCTATATGTGGCCGCGAGATGGCGCATTGGTGGCTAAAGCGATGTCTTCAGCAGGGTATCATGGCATGATCGCTCCCTTCTTCCGCTTCTGTGCTCAAGCGTTAACCAGTGAAGGCTATTTGCATCACAAGTACAATCCTGACGGTACCGTTGGCTCTAGCTGGCATCCTTATATACATGACGGCAAACAACAGCTTCCTATCCAAGAAGATGAGACTGCGCTTGTTCTTCATGCTTTATGGCATGACTATACGGTCCACGGCGATATCGAATTGGCACAGTCGTTATATCAATCCCTTATTCGCAAAGCCGCCAAATTCCTGCTTGACTATCAAGATGAGCGACTGCAACTTCCGCATCCAAGCTATGATCTGTGGGAAGAGCGATATGGCATCTTTACATTTACAGCTAGTGCTGTCTATGGCGGTCTTACGGCGGCGGCCGAATTCGCAGCCCTGTTTGGTGATGATACCCGCTCCGAGCGCTATGCCCAAGGTGCGGAGCGAATAAAGCATGGCATTTTGACACATTTGTGGAATGAGGAGCATGGACGTTTTGCTAGAGGCCTATTTCGTAAGGAGGGCCGTTGGGTGCAAGATATGACACCTGAAAGCAGCATATTTGGCATTTATGAATTCGGCGTACTCGCGCCTGCCGACAGACGTGTCGTTGCAACTATGCACAGTTTGCGCAGTAAACTGTCTATTCTAACACCAGTTGGCGGTATCGCGCGCTATTGGCAAGATTACTATTTTCAACGCTGCTCTGATCTTGACGTCGCTCCAGGAAATCCCTGGGTCATTTGCACGTTATGGTTTGCCGGCTATGACATTGCGACCGCCACCACACTTCAGGATCTCAAGCGACCGCTTGAAACTCTCCAGTGGGTGCAGCGCCACAGCTTATCAAGCGGGCTGCTTTCTGAACAGGTAGATCCACATCATGGTCAACCCATATCCGTAGCTCCACTCACTTGGTCACACGCCACTTATGTCGATATCGTTTTAAAGTACATTAAGCGGTACGAAGAGCTTGAGCTTCAGGAGCACTAATGCGGCTGTTGTTTCCTGTTGCAGCTGCAATACCAACAAGCCCCTCAAGGATTAATGTCCCTGAGGGGCTTGGCCATGTTATAAATGCTAACTAGGCGTTCAAATTTTTGTCGCCTGGTTTCCAGTTAATTGGGCATAAACCGCCGGATTGCAAAGCTTGTAATACACGCAACGTCTCTTCTACAGAACGTCCAACGTTGTTATGATTCACGACTTGATATTTTAATTCGCCTTCTGGGTCGATAATAAACAGACCACGCAGCGCAATACCTTCTTCTTCAATCAAAACGCCATAGTCTCGAGCAACGTTTTTCGTAATATCAGAAGCAAGCGGGAAGTTCAGCTTGCCGAGACCGTTATGTTCTTTATCCGTATTGATCCATGCTTTGTGACTGTGCACTGAGTCAACGGAAACACCCAACACTTCTGTATTCAGCTTGTTAAATTCAGATGCTGCATCACTTAAAGCTGTAATTTCAGTGGGGCATACAAATGTAAAATCGAGCGGATAAAAAAACAATACTAGCCATTTGCCACGATAATCGGACAACTGCGCTGCACCAAATGCTTGTCCATCACCATTTACCGTTTCCATGTTAAAGTCAGGAGCAGGTCTGCCTACTAAACGTTCTGCCATCTGAAAAATCCCCTTTCATATATATGTATCTTATTTAACGCGGGTTAATTGGCTGCTGCCTGCTGCTTGACCAGCAGGACAACTTACATACTGAATGTTATCACTAGATTATAATGAAGTCAAGATTATATTAATTATCAATTTATATTAATTATAATTAACAACAAAAAAGAAATTGATCACTTCATCTAGTTGCTAAGTCAGAAAGTTATCGGGATAACGTTCGAGTAAGTTAATAAGCTACTACTTTCAACATATGCCCCATGAATGCCCCATGACCAACTGCCTTCCTAATTTAAAATGTGTCAATTACTTCGTTTTACATGCCCTTTCCTAGCATACAAGCCATTCATAGAATATAGAATCCCACTTCATTCTAGTGGAATACTTCGAAAGTGGTGAGTCTAGTTATGAAATGGAATTGTTACGATACACCATTCATCGTTGAAAACTCGCCTGAAATCCCGCGCCAGCTCACGGTTGGCGGTGCTTGGTCAGGCCACCGACGGTTTGCTTATGATCTGATTCGAAATAGCAAGCCGCGTATGGTCGTAGAGCTGGGCACATTTTATGGCACTTCCTTCTTCAGCTTCTGTCAAGGCGCGAGGGACGAGAATCGATCTACTCACTGCTTTGCTATTGATACATGGCAAGGCGACCCTCATAGCGGTAAATACGACCACATTGGCGAACAGATTTTCCAAGCGGTACAGGCTGTCACGACCAGGGAGTTCCCGACGATTGGCACACTGGTACGCTGCGAATTTGATACGGCATTACCTTACTTTGCAATGGATTGTATCGATGTCCTTCATATTGACGGTTATCACACGTATGAAGCTGTCCACCATGACTATACGACATGGTATCCCAAGCTAGCACCTAATGGCGTCGTGCTGTTTCACGATATCGCCGTCCGTGCTAACGACTTTGGTGTATATCGTTTTTGGGCGGAATTGAGTGGTCTGCCCCATATCGAGTTTCCCCATTCCCACGGGCTCGGTGTGCTATTCCCAAAAGGAGTCCCGGATTACGCACGAGACTTGTTAGACTCTAAAAATGCGCTAATTTCGCATTATATATGTTGATGCCATGTATTCACGTCTTATTGTGGAGGTTGGAGCATGTACACCATTCCTGAACAATCCTATGACAAAACAATCGATTGGCTCATCGATACGGTAAAGGACACTCATCTTATCCATCATTTCTATAAAGTAATCCATCCGAAGGAAACACTCCATCTTCCCCCTCCGAAAGGGATAGATCCCGTTCGGTGGCCAACAGCATGCCTTTATGAAGATTCCTACGTTGCTATTATCCCGCATGGTCGTCTAGTCACAAGTAACTGTTATGTGGTGACGCCAAATAACAAACGAATACGAGATGTCGAATACTATTATGATTATCCATTCCGACAACTGCCCCAGCCCGCATACAAGTCAGGAACTGTTGCCACCTTATTATGGGGATGGAATATACCCGAATATGCATCTACGCAAACGATCTATGGTCATTGGTTTTTTGATATTTTGCCACGCCTTCATTTAATCGAGCAAAGTGGTATACCTATTAGTCAATATGTCATAGGCAAGCTTACCCACGCTTTTCAGTATGAATCATTGGAAATGCTCGGTATTCCATTAAATAGATTGCTTCAAGTCGATAAACTAGACTTCCACTTGATGGCGGAACGATTAATCGTTCCCTCTGTCCCCATTCTCACAGGTAAAAGTCCGAAATGGGCCTATCAGTTTATTCAAGCAAGGCTGAAAGAGCAGCATGTCATTCCAAAAAAAACTGGATATGAGCGCATTTATATTTCAAGGCAAGACGCATTTGCACGTTATGTAGTAAATGAGGATGAAGTTATCAAATACTTGCAGCAGAAAGGGTTCAAAACGATCGTGCTTACACCACTTACGACGAGAGAAAAAGTGTCCATCTTCTCCACAGCCGAAGTAGTAGTCGCTCCATTTGGGAGTGGCAATGCCAATCTGGCCTTTTGTAATCCTGGCACAAAAGTAGTAGAGCTGTCACCTACCACTGTGATAGATCCTTATTTTTGGCGAATAAGCTGTCATGCCCAGTTGGATTATTACGAGATCGTGTGTGAAATTGAAGAGCCCCCTAAAGCAGTTGGCGGGGCTGACAATCTGATCGTAGACCTTAACAAGCTGGATCAGGTTCTGGAACTGGCCGGTATTTAAAGATCATGTGCCCGCGTCTGCCAACAGCGCGGGTATTTATTAACTTGACATTCATCTCCGTCGTATACCAATCTTTTATTTTCAGCGCTGCACATCACCTATTTTACGATAACGTACTACTTGGCCTAAACCGCTCTTCGTTTTGAATCATAACTTACAATAAGACGCCAGACCGTCAGGAGGACAGGGAATGTCTTGCTCACGCAAAACCGTTATTATTGGGGCAGGCGGGCACGCCAAAGTGGTCATTGATATTTTACGATCTATGCCTCAACTCGAAATTGTTGGCTGCATCGATAGATCAAACGTACGCACGGTGATGCAACTTCCTGTGTTAGGAGATGACGATCTACTCCCCCAATTATGGAATGCAGACGTTAAACATGCATTTGTGGCTATTGGCAACAATCAAATTCGTCAGAGATTGGCAAAAAGAGCAACCGAGATCGGATTTACACTGATTAATGCAGTTAGTCCGTATGCTCACATTTCAGAATCAGCTAGCCTCGGTTCTGGCATTGCTATTATGCCAGGCGCTATTGTAAATGCAGAAGCCGTCATTGACAACTACGCCATCATCAATACCAGTTCGTCCATCGATCACGAATGTTATATCGGAGAGTCATGTCACGTAGCGCCCGGAAGCCATCTGTCCGGAAATGTTCATGTGCAGGAAGGCGCATTTCTTGGTACTGGAACTACGGTTATTGACGGAATACACATCGGCGCATGGACTGTTGTTGGCGCAGGATCCGTCGTTGTACGTAATATTCCAGCACAATGTCTGGCTTATGGGGTACCTGCGCGTATTATTCCACATCAGCAGTCATTGTGAGGGAGCGTCTTAATTGTAGGAGGGAGAATTTATGAAAAAATATTACCCTATAGCGACCCCCATTTTAAATGGAAACGAAAAAAAATATGTAATGGATTGTCTGGATTCGACGTGGATATCATCCAACGGGTCGTACCTGGATCGCTTCGAGCAGCAGTATGCTTTATTTAACAATACTAAGCATGCGATCGCTTGTAGCAATGGCACAACTGCCCTCCATCTGGCACTGCTTGCACATGGTGTCGGTAAGGACGATGAAGTGATTATGCCGACATTAACGTTTGTTGCTACACCTAACGCCGTTACTTACTGCGGCGGTATCCCTGTATTTGTTGATTCAGAGCCAGAAACGTGGAATATCGATACTTCAGCCATCGAAAACAAAATTACTGCCCGTACAAAAGGAATTATTGCCGTTCATTTATACGGTCATCCTGCTAACATGGACCCTATTATGGAACTAGCTAGCAAATATGGTCTTTTTGTAATAGAAGATGCGGCAGAAGCTATAGGCGCACAGTACAAGGGACGCATGGCAGGCTCTATCGGCCACACCGCTACCTTTAGCTTGTTCGGCAATAAGATTATTACAACTGGAGAGGGCGGCCTTATTACAACAAATGATGACAATATTGCTGATACGATTAGACTGCTTAGAGGTCAGGGCATTGACAAACACAAAAAATATTGGCATCCGGTTATCGGTTATAACTATCGGATGACCAATGTTCAAGCAGCAATCGGCTGTGCCCAATTAGAGAAAGTCGATTGGCACATCCAGCAACGTATCCGAGTCGCGATGGATTACTATCATTTTTTGCAAGACGATGATCGCCTCACCCTGCCCGTGCAGAAAGTATGGTCCAAAAACGTGTACTGGATGCTTGGCGTTGTTTTAAATCAAAGTACGGAGCAACAACGAGATGCTGTGATGAAACGTTTAAAAGATAACGGTATCGAAACGAGGCCATTCTTCTATCCTATGCATATTTTACCCCCCTATTCGGATAAGCAAATATACACAGACTTTCCTGTCGCCAACCGAATTGCAGCACAGGGATTAAATCTACCGAGTCACGGGGAGCTGTCAAGAGAAGACGTTCAATTTATAAGTGAGACGTTACGAAATAACTTGTAGCCTCTGTAATTATGCAGGAGGGGGAGATCCTATTGACTCAGCAGCATAGAGTCATTCATATTATTCATGCCATTGTAAGGCTCGATGGACACGAATTCATTAGAACGTTATACCTACAGTTTCTGCACAGAGAACCTGGTTCCCATGAATACCAGCATTACTTGGGACTGCTGGCAGCAAAAAATAAACATGCTGTGATAGGTGAAGTGATGTGCAGCCCAGAAGCGGAGACGCTGTACAAACAACCACACACTAGTCTCCTTCCCGATCCCCATGAATCAGCTGCATGCCTGATACGTCACTTTTATCCGTCAGATTCGCTCTTTTTTATACACGCGCTTTATAATGAAATGTTAGGTCGAAACCCAGATCCAGAAGGGCTTGGGCTACACTTAAAAGCTGTTCAAAAAGGGTTCCATCGTAGAAGAATGCTATTGGAATTTTTTAATTCTGCTGAATGTAAGCACCTGTTGACCCTGCCACACATTCCCCACATAAACGAGTATCACAAAACCAAATCCACACCAGTACAAGTTAACCATCGTGTGGTGCATCACATCGGCATCTTCCTTGGCTACCCCCATCCGCTAGCATTAGAAGGGGAAGGCATCGGTCGTTTCCTCTATCGGTTAACGGAAGGCTTTCTAAGCTCTCACGCTCATGTCCATATCCATATCGCCACCACTGAATATAATTATACAAACGCGGAACATTCCTTCTCAGCTCTTAAATTCCGTTTTCCAGGGCGGATCCATATTACAAAGTCAAACAACATAGAATGGGTAAACAACTATGTGCCAGCTGAAGTATGGATTGTTCCCATCGTCTCGCTTGAATTGGCAATGTTTTTAAATAAGCCGTACATTTTATGCCTGCACGACATGGTCCACCATCAATTTAAGGAACTTTACTTTTCTATGCATGCTGATTTTTGCTATCGCGTCGATCGTAATGCCTACTCCCTTATGAACCAAGCATCCGCTATCGTTTCGAACTCCCAGTATGTACGTGCTAACCATGCGATCGGCTTTGCCAAAATGCCCGTTGAGAAAACATATGTGATTCGAATGGCACCACCTGTTAATGAATATCAGTCGTTCCCGCTCATTGACGAAGGCACGTTCAGACAAAAGTACAATCTGTACTACCCTTACATCGTATTCCCTACTGTACTGCGCCTCCATAAAAATTTTGAACGACTAATTGCCGCCTTTATTCGATTCAGACAAACACACGATGGCTATCGTTCTGGTTTACATCTGGTATTTACGGATCAGTTACACCAAAATCCAAAGTGGGCGGAAGTTGCCCCTCTGCTCCAACAAGCTCCTGCTGTTCGGAACAGCATTCTCTTTGTCGGGAGAATACCGACATCTGATTTGCCATCCCTTTATAAATATGCGGTCGGGACCATCGTCCCTACATTATTTGAAGGCAGCTGTCCATTTCCTATTCTGGAGTCTTTAACGATGGATACCCCTGTTGCCGCTGCCAATATCGAAGTCAGCAACGAGATTATTACAGACATGTCCGCCTTTCTTGCCTTTAACCCGTATTCAATCGAAGAAATCGAAGCTTCCATCCGCGCCTTATGGACACACAACAAACATTTGCTGCACAGACAAAAAGCTGCGCTGTCAGGCGCAATGCAGCGCACCTGGAACGACGCAGCTCGTGAATATTATGCCTTGATACAACAGGTAGCAAAATAGCAGCTACGGGGTTCATCAGCGACTAATTATTATGATTGGAGAGCCCCGTAGTATTTTAAATAAGCGATACGAAACGTATGGATATATTTGATCGCGACGTCATCCCACGTTTCCGACGGATCGTGGATACCACGCATAGCAGCTGATTTATAATGCGTATAATGAGACGATAGATGCTCTAGTGCATGCAGGATGGAATCAGGTGATTCCGGATTAAACCAGCAAATATCTGCGCTATGTCTTGATAAATGCTCTCTCATGACTGGAATATCGGAGCAAAGCACCGGCACGCCTAATTTTAACGCTTCTTCTACCGGATAACTGCCGCCACCTTCTGATAAGCTTGGCATAATAACCGCATAAGCATTTGCAATTAGCGGAATGACATCGTGATCAGGCACAAAGCCGAGCGGATATATCTCCTTATCAAGCTGTAATCCTGTTCGTTTCAGTAACGATATCAATGTCGGGACAAAAGGAATATCGGGCCAATTCGGAGCCTGATATCTGAGCAGCTCTGTGTTATAACCGAATAATACAAGTGGGCATTCGTGACGCAGCTTAAATTGAGCGTAGGCCAGCATTAAATTGGCATGATTTTTGTGTGGGCTCACATTGCTGGGATACAACATGTACGTTGCAGGAAGTCGTGCAGAAAGAGTCTCACTTATCGTCCTGTTCGTTATTGTAGCCGCAGGTACAATGGCATGAGCAATGACGACTGCTTCATGACTAGGCGGCCCGAAGTGATCCACAAGGCGTGACTTTACATGTTCAGAGGATACAACAACCGTTGTGACGTTATCGATCCAGCCCTTGGCGGCCCGCCAACAATGCTGCACAGATGACCCGCTCATAAACGGTAAAATAAAGTCCAATATAGTCGTATCGTGGTACGTGCAAATCGTAGGCAGCCCAACATCAACAAACTCGGGGCCATGCGGCCAAAAGAAATAAACGACGTGGCAGTCCTGCAACAAAGCTCTGCCTTCTTTGGATTGAATACTTCCATTAAAGTACACAATGTCGATATTTGAATATCCTGCAATATCAATTCTTTCTTTGAAACGAGTCTCTGGAGCTATGACCAGCCTGATCAGATCAATGTCTGGCTGTCGAGCCATTGCAGGCAGCAGGTTGGAGAGCAGTCGTGCTCCTCCACCTGCGGAAATGACGTTGGCACACCATATCATAATTCTCATCTCGCTGCTCCCCTTTTCCACCATGAACAAGCATTGTTAAAGGCATGCTCATAAAATGTATGCGATTTGCGGGAAGAAGGTTCTGATTGTATGTATAGGCTAATAAAAAAACCGATGTCTACTATTATAATAGACACCGGTTCTATTTAAGTTGTTCATGCTCCGACTGCCTTCCGTAAGGAAGAGGAGCTGATCATGGATGAATTAAAAATTTAAAGAATTACAGCTATGCGCTCACAACTTGCTCACTTAGTGCAGCAACGATCAAATTACCCATTTGTTCCGTTCCAATGGCCTGAGAGCGATCCACTGCAATATCACCTGTACGATGTCCCGCATCAAGCACTTGCTTGACTGCCGCCTCTATGGCATTGGCTGCATCCTCATAACCGAACGTAAGACGGAACATTAACGCAACAGATAAGATTGTTGCGATTGGATTCGCAATCCCTTGACCAGCAATGTCTGGCGCTGATCCATGCACAGGTTCGTAGAGGCCAAAGCTGCCTTCACCCAATGAAGCTGACGACAACATCCCGATTGAGCCAGTCAACATGGCTGCTTCGTCACTTAGAATATCACCGAACATATTCTCCGTTACGATGACATCAAAGCTGGCAGGGCGGCGCAGAAGCTGCATCGCACAATTATCGACCAACACATGCTCCAGTTCAACATCAGGGTACTCAGGAGCAATGCGGTTGACCGTCTCACGCCATAAGCGAGAGGTTTCTAATACATTTGCTTTATCTACGGAAGCCAACTTCTTGCGGCGCTTTTGTGCAACTTCGAAGCCTTGACGCACGATACGCTCCACTTCTTCTACGTTATACACGCAAGTATCCACGGCTTCCTGTCCTCGTTCACCTTCACGTCGGAATTTCTCCCCGAAGTAAATTCCACCTGTTAGCTCACGCACAACGATAAGATCCGTACCCTCAAGCACTTCTGGTTTAAGCGTCGATGCATCTTTCAAACAATCAAAAACAACCGCGGGGCGAATGTTGGAGAACAAGCCCAATGCTTTACGAATGCCAAGCAATCCGGTCTCCGGTCGCAGTTCCTTTGAATTGTTGTCCCACTTGGGGCCCCCTACTGCTCCTAACAGGACGGAATCTGCACGCTTGCACATGTCCAACGTTGCCTCTGGCAAAGGTGTGCCGGTTTCATCAATCGCAATGCCTCCGAACAATCCGAACTCGAATTCAAACTTATAGTTAAACAGCTCTTCTGTACGCTTCATCACCTTGATTGCTTCCGCTACTACTTCTGGCCCAATTCCGTCACCTGCTATAACCGCTATCCTCTTTACGTCTGTCATCTGACTCACTCCTTCATCCCCGATGGTTGTTATTTCTGTGCCTATAGTAAAGCGGATCATAACGTTCCGCCTGCTCACAACAACTCCAACATGTATAACTACATTTGTATCACATATTAGATACAATTGACTAAGATATAAAATCTATCAGTTTTATAGGTAAAACCTATAGCATAAATGTAAATCAGCCTCTTGTACAAAAAAGAAGACCTCTCTCCTATGCGCTCACGCAGGCACATTAGGAGTGAAGTCTTTTTTCCCTACCGCATTAACATTAGCATTAGATCAAACTAATCTTGTCACGACGAGTCGAACTCACACTGCTTCGCTTCTCGATCAATCGATTTAACGCGTCAATATAAGCTCGTGCACTGGCCTCCAATATATCCGTACTTACCCCACGGCCAAGTACCGCAACGTCGTGCTGATTCATTACTACATGGACTTCACCTTGTGCATCCTTACCATGTGTTACTGACTTGATAGAATAGTCAGAAAGGACAACGTCTTCACCTGTCGCCTTATCAATGGCATTGTAGATCGCATCAACCGAGCCGTTGCCCTCTGCTTCCTGTTCAAGCACTTCACCCTGCAAGGTGACAATACGAACTTTGGCGGACGGTGTTGATTGGTTGCCATATGAGACGTATATCGTCTCCAGTTTGAACTCTTCCTCTGTTTCGACAAGCTTTTCCTCGATAAACGCCCGAATATCTTCGTCAGAAACTTCCTTTTTCTTATCCGCCAAATCTTTGAACTTGGAAAATGCTGCATTCACTTGTTCTTCATCAAGCTCATATCCAAGGTCTTGCAATTTCTCGCGGAACGCATGACGACCAGAATGCTTGCCGAGAACCAAGGTGCTCTCTTTTAAACCGATCGTCTCTGGCGAAATAATCTCATAAGTTGTTTTTTCCTTCAGCATGCCGTCTTGATGGATACCTGATTCATGGGCAAAGGCGTTTGCCCCCACTATAGCCTTATTACCAGGCACAACCATACCGGTGAGCTTACTGACCAGACGGCTTGTACGTGCAATCTCGGACAATACAAGCGAAGTCTTCGCTTGGAAAAAGTCTTGTCTTGTCTCCAATGCAAGCGCTACTTCCTCGATTGCCGTATTGCCGGCACGTTCACCGATGCCGTTAATCGTGCCCTCAATTTGGTCTGCACCATTTAGCACGGCAGCAAGCGCATTCGCTGTTGCCATGCCAAGATCATCATGACAATGTGCGCTCAGCTGAATACGCTCAATACCAGGCACATTTTCCTTCAGCGTCTTAAAGATGTTGCCGTATTCATAAGGGGTCAAGTAGCCTACGGTATCTGGTATGTTCACAACTGATGCCCCCGCCTTAATCGCCATTTCCGTCACCTGGCAAAGAAAATCAAGCTCCGTACGCCCTGCATCCTCTGGTGAAAACTCTACCTTGCTAAAATATTTTCTCGCATACTTAATAGCGTCTTCTGCCGTTTGCAGCATTTCTTCCTTGCTCATGCGCAGCTTGTATTGACGATGAATGGGCGATGAAGCGAGGAATAAATGCAAGCAGGGATCTTGCGCGTCCTTTAATGCTTCATAGGCCGCATCGATATCTGGAATGCGAGCACGCGACAAGCCAACAACTGTCGCATGTTTGACTGCTCTCGCCACGGCATTAACCGCAGCTAAATCTCCTGGAGACGCTGCTGGAAAGCCAGCTTCCATCCGATCGATGCCAAGCCGTTCCAACTGATGCGCAATTTCAAGCTTTTCCTTCGTGTTTAGGTTGACGCCTGGCGATTGCTCCCCGTCACGCAAAGTGGTGTCAAATATATAAATTTTACGCATCGCTGCGCCTCCTCATCGTTAGTCCATATCGTAAAAACGTCCGCCCGCCGAATGACGGGCGGACGCTATGCGTTATCGCCTTGCCTGCTTACTCGATTATTTCTTGATCCAGTGCATCATCTCACGTAATTGACCGCCCACTACTTCAATTGGGTGGCTAGCTTCATTACGGCGAGTAGCTGTCAGGAAGGCACGATTCGCTTGGTTCTCCAAGATGAAGTCACGTGCAAATTTGCCTTGCTGAATATCAGAGAGCACTTCTCTCATCGCTTTTTTCGTATCTTCGGTTACGATGCGTGGGCCAGTAACATAATCACCGTATTCCGCTGTATTACTGATGGAATCACGCATAGTCGCAAGACCTCCTTCATACATCAGGTCCACGATCAACTTCAGCTCATGCAAGCATTCAAAGTATGCCATCTCTGGTGCATAACCAGCTTCTGTCAACGTCTCGAAGCCTGCTTTGACAAGCGCACTCACGCCGCCGCACAATACCGCTTGCTCCCCGAACAAGTCTGTTTCTGTCTCTTCTTTGAAGGACGTTTCGAGAACACCTGCGCGTGTACAGCCGATACCTTTAGCATACGCCAAACCCAGCGCTTTCGCCGTGCCAGTTGCATCTTGCTCAATCGCTATCAGTCCAGGAACACCAAAGCCTTCCACATACGTGCGGCGAACGAGATGCCCTGGGGATTTAGGTGCCACCAACAGTACATCTGTATCTTTTGGCGCTACAATCTGGCCAAAGTGCACATTAAAACCGTGGGAGAACATCAGAGCAGCACCCTTTTTCAAGTTTGGTGCAATCTCATCACGATATACAGCAGCTTGTGTTTCGTCAGGCATCAAGATTTGTACAACATCTGCGCGGCTTGTTGCATCCGCTACGGACAATACTTCAAATCCGTCTTGGCGAGCTTTGTCTGCCGATTTACCTTCACGAAGGCCAATGACCACTTGCAAACCGCTGTCGCGCAAATTTTGCGCCTGTGCATGCCCTTGGCTGCCGTAACCGATTACCGCGATTGTTTTCCCTTGCAATACACCGAAGTCTGCATCTTTTTCATAGTACATTGTAACTGCCATAAGTATGTTCCTCCTCATAATGGTTCCCATTGTTATATTATTGTGCCTTCTCCCCAGATGAATGTGGGTATTTCAAGTGGCAATTGAGCTTGTCCCCTGAAATACCCCTTCATCCAGAGATAAGCAGATGGATGAAAGGTATAACACCGCTAAACGAATTGTTAACGTTATTTGCTGTCTGTTACTGAACCACGAATCATCGCGGTTACACCCGTTCGGCTAATTTCACGAATACCGTAAGGTTGCAGCAATTCAATCATAGCTTCAATCTTGACCGAATCCCCTACGACCTGCACTACTAGTGTTGTCGGTCCGATATCTACGATGGAAGCACGGAATGTTTCGACTACACCAAGCACTTCCGGACGTTCACTTGGCTCTGCTTTTACTTTGATAAGTGCAAGTTCACGACCGACCATCGCTTGTGAGCTCAAATTAACTACCTTGATCACATCGATAATTTTATATAATTGCTTTTCGATCTGCTCTAGCATGTGATCATCACCTGTTGTCACAATCACCATACGGGAAAGACCCGCTTCCTCCGAAGCGCCTACCGTGATGCTCTCAATGTTGAAGCCTCTGCGTCCAAACAGACCTGATACTCGCTGGAGGACACCTGGCTGGTCATTTACGATAACGGCAATGGTATGTTTAGTGGCACTCATTCGCTATCCCCCATTATCATTTGATCTATCGTGCAGCCTTGAGTAACCATCGGATACACATTTTCATGCTTGCGTACAACAAACTCAACAACAGCTGGTCCAGGTGTATTTAACGCTTCCTCCCAAGCTTGAAGCGCTTCTTCCTTGGTCGTCGCGCGGAATCCACGCACACCGTAAGCTTCAGCCAACTTTACAAAGTCTGGGCTGCCTGCAAGGTCGATGTGGCTGTATCGATTGTCATAAATGATTTCCTGCCACTGACGAACCATACCAAGCACTTGGTTGTTAATAATCGCAACCTTGACCGGAATGTTGTTGATCGCACATATGGCGAGCTCTTGTGCGCACATTTGCATCCCACCATCACCGTTGATCGAAACGACCGTACGGTCTGGATTCGCCATCTGTGCGCCAATAGCAGACGGGAAGCCAAAGCCCATCGTTCCTAGGCCGCCAGAAGTAATAAAGGATCTAGGATGGTTAAAGCGATAATATTGAGCCGACCACATCTGATGCTGACCAACATCGGTTGTTACGATGGCATTACCATGTGTCGTATCATGAATCATCTCGATGACCCACTGCGGCTTTAACTCATCACTTGAATCGATATAACGAAGCGGTTTATCCATCTTCATTTGCTTCACCAGATTGCGCCACTCTTCCGCGTTATCGGTGTGCTTAATTACAGTATTAGCTTGCTTAAGTGTCGTCAAAATGTCGCCTACGATCGGAATATCCGTCGGCACGTTTTTGCCGATCTCTGCTGGATCGATATCGATATGGACAATCTTGGCATAAGGCGCGAAGCCTTCCAACTTCATCGTCACCCGATCATCAAAGCGTGCGCCCACATTGATAAGCAAATCCGCTTGTTGAATGGCGTTATTGGCTGTATATGTGCCATGCATCCCTGGCATGCCGAGCCACAATTCATGCCCGCTAGGGAAACCACCAAGCCCAAGTAATGTTGTAGTGACCGGAATGCCCGACTTATTAACAAACTCCAACAGCTCATCATGTGCCCCGGAATGTACGACTCCTGCCCCCGCCAAAATGAGTGGGCGCTCTGCCTGCTCAATGGCCTTGATCATTTTGTCAACCTGATACTTATTCGGCGAAACCGTTGGATTGTACCCGCGAATGTCGATTTCGGTTACAGGTTTGAACAACGTTTTCGCAGCTGACACATCTTTCGGAATATCGATCAATACGGGTCCTTTGCGACCTGTTGAAGCAATGTGGAATGCTTCGTGTATTACACGGGGCAAATCCTCTACATCACGCACCAAATAGCTATGTTTCGTAATCGGCATCGTAATGCCTGTAATGTCCGCTTCCTGGAAAGCATCCGTTCCAATCAGTGTAGTGGCTACGTTGCCTGTAATAACAACAAGCGGGATCGAATCCATATATGCAGTCGCTATACCTGTCACCAAGTTCGTAGCACCCGGACCAGAAGTCGCTATACAGACGCCTACTTTACCGCTTGCGCGAGCATAACCGTCGGCTGCATGGATAGCACCTTGCTCATGACGTGTCAGCAGGTGATTAAAGTCATCAAAGCCATGCATGGCGTCATAAATGTAAAGCACTGCCCCACCCGGATAACCGAAGACGCACTCTACACCTTCCAACAATAAGCTGCGCAGCAAGATTTCCGAGCCTGTAATAATATCCGGCTTCATCCATTTTTCTCTTAATTCATCTTTTGATCGCATGGTCGTGTGATGTGTGCTCATTCGCCATCCTCCTTAGCTTCATTTCATGGTTGAATCCGTTAAAAACACGTTATAGATATTAAAAAAACCTTCCGTCTCCACACAGCTATAGCTGTGTAGGGACGAAAGGTTTAGCTTCCGTGGTACCACCCAAGTTCGCTTTGCATCTCGCAATACAAAGCCTCCATAAGTACACGAGTCCAATCTCGTATACTTGACGCCTAACGCGCGTCTGACGATTCTTCCTAGTAGGATCATGTAATTCCTCAAGTCATAACTAGGTTATGACTATCATCATCTGTTCAGAAGAACAGCTCCGAGGTGAGCTCGCACATCAGGGATTCTGGCGTCGGTTTCAGCAGTGTTCCGAACGCTCTCTGTTCAAAAGGGCCCTAAGTCTTCGTCCTCTTCATAGCCGTTGGGATTATATAACAATCCGTGTTGCCGAATGTTTAGAAACATTATATTCCTCCACCCCTAGGGAGTCAATAGGCTGTTTTTAAAAATTTGGAGCGTCGCACCCGTCAGGCCGTACTGGCATAACTTATAAAAAAATATGGCCATCTGGCACAAAACGCCTCTTGGAGGTATGCTCATGCTGCGATTGCGTAGGCCGGGATCAGATGATGATAGCATTTGGCAGCTCATCGTTCAAGAGCTGATTCCGCGTTCTAACAACGAATGGGACGCCAAAGAAATTAAAGACGAATTGCCGCAACGTTTGAAGCGCGGCATCACTTACGTATATACGGACGGTCTTAACCGGATATATGGATTTATTCACGCCGTATTCAACAACAGCAAGCTGATTATCGACATGCTCGCTGTAACTGAACCTATGCATGGCAAAGGCATTGGACTCATGCTCTTGCGTGCAACAGAGCAAGCAGCTCTACAGAAAGATTGCCGATCTTCCTTGCTGCTAATTGATAAGGGCAATGATCAGGCCAAACGTTTCTATGAACGCAACGGTTACGTTAGAACTCGTTATATTCCAAGTTTAAAATGTTACGAAATGGAAAAAAGGCTGAAATAACTCTTCTCTCCTCATGTTGTATTCCTAGTCAACTACTGTCCTACACCCTAGCTGCCTCATTTTCCCTCCATGCCAAACAGCCCGGAGTCTCCCGCTCCGGGCTGCCAACTCGCTCTGCTTCCTCACGCGACCGAATGTTATCCTTAACGGTAAATATTACCGTAGTGTCCGCCGCAGCAGCCATAACCGCCGCCGTAGCCGGTACCGTAACCCCCACCATACCCGCCGCCATAGCCCGCGTACCCGCCATGACCGTAACCACCACCATAGCCACCATAACCATATGGCTTGCTGCTGTAAGCACCAATTGCCAGCAAATCAAACAACACTAAAGGCAAAATCGCCTTTGTTCTAACTTGTTTGCCTTTAGGCTGTTCCAATACAAAACGATCCCCACTTATCCGGACAAGCTTGCCGGTAATTACAGAGCCATTTTTACGCACCGCATAAATGTGCTTGCCTACCCATTTGCGGGCCTCGGCTTGTGTAACTCCACGCATGAGCACTCCTCCTTTTTCGTTCCTACGTTTTAGCTTATGCACGATAGACAACGCTGCTTGTATTCGTAACCCTATCAACTTCCAATCTGTGCTAGAGTCCTAGAAACTACAAGCAGTCTGTGAGGAATGTCAGACGCTCTCGCTGTTATAAACCAGTTCAATATATTGGGTTTTATTGGAAGAAAAGAGTATAAAACAGAGCACGTTGCGCGCACCCTAACCAACAACAATTGTCCTCCTGATAAGGACATCGCTAACAGATTCTACTGCTATATTTTAGCATGTATCGGCCGCCATAATTTCAAGAACGTTTGTAAAGCAACTACTTGATCAGCCCCAAACGAACGAAATTAGAGTCCTTCTTTTGTAGACGCTTCAAAGTGCTCCCTGCTATGTTATTCAGGGCTACTCCATATGATTGCACGATAATTCATATCTTTATTGTAGGGCTTCCCTTTCACCAACACGTTTAACAGCTACCCGAATTTCATTCTCCAACTGTTCCATGATCATGCCGCAGGGAACGTTAGCCAGGATATGAAATTATTACATAAACGAGCAACTTGTCCACATAAGGGAGACATTCGTTTTTGGAGTCTTACCCTTCTAGCTAGTTATACGATCGATATCATTTACTGCCACATTAGTAGCACTTGGGTTCCATTTAACAGCAAAAAGCACACCTTCTGTTAACCGAACTAACAGGGGTGTGCAAGTTGACTATCCTCTACTCTTCCTCGTTAAAATACACTTTATAGAAATACATTTGGCGCTCCTCATCATAACCGCGCTCCAAATAGGGGAAACTTTCATTTTTTAACTTGATGTCAATTCCAGTATCCGTTTTGATATTGTTGCGTATAGACTGCTTCGCCTTCTTGAGAGCTACATGTGAAATCGGCATCGCATCAAAAGGAGGAAGATCATTTGCTTCCTCATACGTTTCTTTGTATGCCTTAAACATCGGAGCATGCTGTGCATGTTGAGGACGCTCATGCAGCACAGTGTCGACAAACGATTGCTCATCAAACGTATCATGTTTAGAAAAATACTCCATCGTGCTGTTAATGAACTCCAGCTTCTCTTTCTTCTCGGGCAGTGCTGAGGCAGGCGCAATGACGCTGTCATAAAATTCACTACACATCGTAATGGCCTCATCCGTATAATAATGCTCGTCCTCTACCATCACAAGCTGTAAGAAATCATCTTTCCAATATTGCGCTTCCTCAAAGCCGCGACTTCCCGTATCTACCATACATACCCGATAGCCCGAATCAGCATATAAATTAAAAATAATACAGCCTTTATCGAGCTTCTTAATGTTAATTCCTTCTTGTAAATAGACACCTAAATCCGTGTCTGACTTCTCTTTTACTTGAAGAAATGCGTCTTTATTTTCCGACTTAAATATCCCGATTGCGTCTACACTGAAGTTTCCGTAAAGCACATTAGTAAAATGGGTTACGTACAATTCCCCCGGCTTGATTTGAGGGTGTGTAGACTGCGCGTATAAGTGGTTCAAAATATGAACCGATTGCTCTTGAAAAGTTGCTGGCTGATCGAATATACGCGAGGCAAACGTATAAATTTCATTCATACTTAGCTCCGCTTCATGATGAAGTCGATAAAACCAATCAAACTTAAACGGTTTTACAAAATATTGCGTGAGTGCAAGCCGCAGCTCGTCATCCCCCTCTACATCGGTCAAATCCCGTGAAACCCATACGCCCTCGTCACGAGCAGCGCTTCCTACTTTATGAATAATAAGCTGATGAATATGAATCTGCGATACATCAATCACGTTAAAGGTTCCTCTCTTCCGTACAGCATTCGTAAAGGAATTGTAAGCTTAGCAGTCTAGTCAGGTCAATGGATAATTTATAGCATGAAACCTATACATGTAGAAAAAGTGATGCAATCATCGTATTATTTACACGAACTTTACACGTACTTAAAAGCGACTTAACAATCAACCTCTACAATAAACTTGTCAAACCAAAAATAGTTGGAGGGGTTACTGTTGAACAAATATGTACGTAAATCGTTAGTTGCTGGCTTGGCGCTCATCATGCTTCCATTTGGTGCGCTGCAAACAGAAGCCGCCCAAACGAATGCTACCAAAAATGCCACGCCTTCATCCAAAAACTTAATCGTCCTCATCGGCGACGGCATGGGTCCCGCGCAAGTATCAGCTGCACGAATCTTCTCCAAAAACAAGTTAAACAAGCCCCACTTGAACATCGACAGCATCTATGTAGGTCAAGCGACTACTTTTGCTGACAAAGGCGAAGACGGCAACAAAGTCGTATCCGGTGAGGTTACGGACTCCGCGTCCGCAGGTACTGCATTTGCTACAGGACATAAGACATATAATGCCGCAATCAGTGTTTCAAATGAAGACATTTCGAAGCCATTCGCTTCCATCATTGAAGCTTCTGAGCAAGTTGGCAAGTCGACTGGCCTTGTTACAACGGCACGGATCACACATGCTACACCTGCCGTATATGCATCACATGTCCGCAATCGCGATAACGAGAATGCAATTGCATCTCAATACTTAACCTCTGGTGTTGACGTGCTTCTCGGCGGTGGCAAACGCCACTTCGTGGGCAAAGACGAAAAAGGCAAGCGTGAAGGAAAATCAATCATTCCTGATTTCCAAGCAAAAGGTTACAAAGTCGTTTACGATAAAAAAGGGCTAAACGCTTTGACTGCCAAAAACGGTAAAATTTTAGGTCTGTTTAATGATTCCCATGTAGACTATGTCATCGATCGCAAGCAGGAAACACCAAGCTTGGCTGATATGACAAAAAAAGCTATCGAATCGCTCGCTACAAACAAGAAAGGCTTTACGATGATGGTTGAAGGCGGTCGTATCGACCATGCCGGACATGCGAATGATTTCGCATCTGTAATTCAAGAAATGCTTGATTTTGACGCAGCTGTCAAAGTCGCGCTCGATTATGCGAAAAAAGACGGCAATACGTCTGTTGTCATTACGGCAGACCATGAGACAGGCGGCTTGTCCCTGTCACGTGACGATATTTACGAGTTAAATGTGAACGCCTGGAACAAACAAAAAATTTCTTCCGAACAGCTCGGCCCTAAATTAAAAGCCGTTAAAACAACAGCGGAAATTAAGCAGCTCGTAGAAAAGTATACAGGATATAACGATTTGACAGAAGAAGAAGCTCAATTCATTATCGACGGCGACAAGTCTTCTTATGCACAAGAAGGTGCATTTAACGCCGTAATGTCAAAGCGTTATTTGGTTGGCTGGTCTGGTCATGGCCACTCCGCAGTTGACGTAGGTGTCTGGGCATATGGCCCAATTGCACAGTCCGTCAAAGGACAAATCGATAATACCGATATCGCCAAAAGCGCAGCTAAAACGGCAGGCTTGGATCTGAACAAAGCATCTGCTGACTTGCAAAGCAAGCATCTCTATCCGAAATTTAAAGTAACACGTGAAGGTAGCGTAATGTATCCTGCTCCTGCACTTGCCAAGTCGCTTGGCATTGCTGTAACAAGCGACACTAAAAATAACGTGACTACGTTTAAAAAAGGGAAAGTAACGTTGCAAGTGAAGGACGGTACGACTGTAACCGTAAATGGCCAAGCTACAACCCTTCCAGCCGAGATTGACCGCGGTGTTCTCTACTTAAACTTGGATGCCTTTAGCAAATTGAATGGCACTGCTTTGAAGTGGGACGCTTTATCTGAGCGAATTGTATTAAAATAACAAGCTGTCAAATAATAGGGCAGGATGGCAGCCGTCATCCTGCCCTTTCCCGTGAGGTGTATGATGATACAAATCCACCAGATTCGCAAGTCCTATCGCACACAACAGCAGGAACTGCCGATTGTTCATGTTGAGAACTGGCACATCCAGCAAGGCGAACAAATCGCACTTCTTGGACCAAGCGGCAGCGGAAAAAGTACACTGTTGTATTTGTTATGCGGCGTGCTTCCGCTTGACGCAGGCGAGCTGTACATTATGGATCAGCCCTTACATCGGATGAATGAGATGCAGCGAGATCACTTCCGTGCCAAACATATCGGCATAATTTTTCAAGATTTCCATCTCATATCTTCCCTCACAGCTAGGCAGAACATCGAATTAGTTTATGAAGGCCCCCACAGAGGGCGCGAGCGCTACGCCCATATTCAGCAGTGGTTTGAACGTGTTGGTTTGCATGATCGCATGAATCATCTGCCTGGACAACTGTCCAGAGGGCAGCAGCAGCGTGTCGCTATTATTCGTGCACTCGTTAACCGTCCTGCACTCTTGCTTGCAGATGAGCCTACGGGCAGTCTTGACTTCGAAACCGCCCATGACACTATGAATTTGCTATTGTCTTTATCAAGGGAAGAACAAGCGACCTTGATTACGGTTACGCATGACCAGCATCTCGCTATGCGATATCCGATGCAGATTCATATTGAGGAGGTCAATCGTTGTACACAACGTCATCACCATCAGCTTTACGGTACGGGTTCTAGCTTGAAAGGAGCGCAGCAAGCATGAATGTTGTTCACATCTTATGGCGCAACGTGATGCATCGCAAAGCATTATCCTTTTTAACGATACTATCCATAACACTTACAACTGCACTACTCGTCATCTTGCTGCAAGCAAGCGATGGTGTGGAGCAAAGCGCGCAGAAAGGTTATGGTCCCTTTGAACTCACCATAGGTGCTAAAGGCAGTCAGACACAACTGGTGCTAAACACCTATTACCGTGTTGGATCACCAATCGGCAACATTCCGCTACAGGTGCTGCAACAATTGAAGCAAGAGCCAGAGGCAGCACACGTATATGCGATGACTGCTGGAGACGCTTATAATCGTTATCCTATTGTAGGCATCGAGCCTGAGTACTTTCTGACACGTTATGGCGATCAGAGGCTGCAAGCGGGTACGATGTATGCCAATACAGGCGAAACGATCGTAGGCGCTCATGTTGCCAAAATGCTTGGCTTAAAAGTTGGGGACACCTTCCACGGCAGTCACGGGCTCGTTCACGAAGGTGGAAAGTCATTTGATACGCATTCAGGAACGGCGGCTTCTGCTACTAATGAGCAGGACGAACATTCAGACGAACAACCCCATGAGGACACCTCTCCTGTCGAGGCGTCTTCACCTACGTCAGAAGCAGGTCCGGAGCAAGTGACTGCGAACAGTCATCCAGCGGAGGATCATGATCAGCATGAGCATTTTGAGTACAAAATTGTAGGAATTCTTCCGTCTCTGGGTACGGCTGATGATCGAGCTGTATTTACAACCGTAGATTACGCCTGGCATGTACATGGCATTACACATGATGAAGACAAAACGGTCACCGCCATTCTAGTGCAGGCCAAGTCACTGCTTGGAACACAGTTCATCAAGAACAAGTATGACAAGCGTGTTGATGTGCAGGCCGCCTATACGAGCAAATCTGTAGCAGATGTTGTAAATGTTGTAGATCAAGGAACCGAGTTAGTCAGCTTTGTATCCATGATCTGTGTTGTGCTCGCTGCTATTTCCCTATTGCTCTCGTTAACGTCAGTGGTCACGGAGCGTAAAAAAGATGTCGGTCTTATGCGCCTTGTTGGCAAATCAAGACGATATGTATGGTCCGTCCTTATTGGCGAAGGGATGCTGTTAACCTGCGTGGGTCTGTTATCTGGCCTGCTGATCGGCCATCTTGTCACCTATTTATGTGCCAGTCCGATTTTAGAATGGACCGGCGTTCATGTTAACGCGGCCACATTTGTACCTGGTGAAGGCTGGCTCCTGCTTGGTACTCTGCTGATTGGCTTTATCGCTTCTATAGGACCTGCATGGAAAGTATATCGAGTTGACCCGTTGCAGCTTTTTAAAAGCTAACTGCACGCTGTCAAGCTTAGGACTTCATTTCCTAACTAAAGTGAGGGATACATATGAACCGAAATACAGCTATGGCGATAACAGTTGCCATCACCTGTGGAGCGCTGCTAACTGGCTGCGGACAATCGAACTTGTCAAAGGGTCAACAACCAGATTCTTTTGCAGCAGCAGCGACATCAGCAGCAACGCATAATAAGGTCGTATCTGCCGCAAAGGAAACGCCGATTGAATATCCTGCCTCCTCGGGCAACGCTGATGTAAAAAACTTACCTGAATCTATTGTTGGCAGCTCGAAGGAACAAACAAACTCGGCCTCCGAGAAAAAGGAACTGGATGCCTCCGCAAGCACGACTCGTAATAGCAAAAAAAGCAGCGCTGCTGCCCCTGATACGAATGTAACAAGGGAGAGCGAGACCGTACGGCACCAATCAGCCGATTCAGTCCGAACTACGTCTCCCAAGTCATCCAAGTCGGAAGGCTCGTCAGCAACAGCTCAAACATCAGCTCAAGTCAAAGGAACTCAAACAGCGGCCAATAATAACACATTAAAGAAGCCCACACCAGCTCAAGGTAGGCATTCTGACAGTCAAAGTAAAGCGGCCGAAACACCATCAAAGCCTGCTGTACAGCAGCCTGCGGACAAGACATATTCAAGTACGCTGTTATGGTCTGAATTTTTTGATAATGAGAAGCAAAATACACCATCAGAGAAGTTTTGGGAGCTAAGTGGTAAGCAAGTCACCATTAAAGGTTACATGGGGGAAGTGCTTTCCTTTGATAAAAATTGGTTTCTACTTATCCCTGCACCTGGTGCAGAATGCCCATTTGACAACGGTGATGAAACGTATTGGAACAAAATTATGATGGTATTTGTCCCTAATGATACGAAGCTTCGTTATACATCAGGACCGCTTGAATTGACAGGAACACTGGATGTAGGCATCAAAATTGATGAATCTGGATATAAAACGATGTTTCGTTTATATGATACGTCTTTTGAAAAAATAAGCGAATAACAAAATCGCACCTGTTAGCGGTCCCGGATGGGCAAGCCTAAGCAGGTGCCTTTTTATTTCAGCGATTCCCTATTGACAAATGTTACCTTGTAGCTAATAATTATGAGTGTACTCATTAATGAGCATACTCATAATTGAAAGGAGTTTATGATGAGCGGTATCCGAATGGCCAAGAAAGAAGCGACTAGAAATCTAATTTTGGAGCATGCCTATAATCAATTTATACAATTAGGCTATGGCAAAGTGACTACCTCTAAAGTAGCCAAGGCAGCAGGCATCGGCGAAGGCACGTTGTTTAACTATTTTCATTCGAAAGGTGATCTGTTTGTCAGTGCTATGTTTGGTGATACGGTGATCCGGCCTTACACACCTCCTGATCAATCTATTAACAGCATAAAAGAGCTATCAGCTGCGATTACTACAATCATTGATTATTATTTAAGTAATATTAAATCCATCAACAAGGACTTGTTAAAGGATTTCTTCTCCGTTGTGTATGGCAATCAGGCTAGCGCCTCTACTTTAACTCGCAGCAGCTTGTTTAAGTTGGATCAGTTGATCATTGGCCATATCGAGCAGCTACTGCTATCCGTTATAGAAGAAGTGGATCACGAATTAGTTCTGCAACCTGCACTTAGTTGTATTGCCGCCTGTGTCACTCATCAACTTAGCCTGTACGTACTAATGGACGATTATCAGTATGATGACATGCTTCTTGCCCATCAGCGTGGTATTGAATTTGTGCTGCAAGGTAATGTAAACATCCAATCTATCCATCATAAACGTGGAGAGTGAGCGTATGGCAGAGCAAGCCCGGATTAATTGGCATTATAGCGGGAAGGAAGATTTAGGTGCTGGAACAGGCGCTTATATCGAAGAAAAAGCATTGGGGTATTCAGGCTGTGTCGCACTTGTCGCATTGTTAATTTACTTGCTAGTTACAGGTTATGTGCAATGGAATGGACTACAAATTACGATTGCCTTCCTGCTTGCTTTTGATATTGGAGGAGGCCTAGTAAGCAATTCCTTGAACTCTTGCAAACGGTTCTACCATACTCCCCTGTTATCCACCGAAAGCAAGCGAGCCGCGATCGTCAAAAATAAGTTCCTGTTTAGCAGCTTTCACATTCACCCGCTTGTTGTAGGGCTGCTGTATGGTCCGATGGACATCACGTATGGACTAATCTGGTA
This sequence comes from Paenibacillus taiwanensis DSM 18679, assembly GCF_000425125.1. Taxonomy (GTDB): domain Bacteria; phylum Bacillota; class Bacilli; order Paenibacillales; family Paenibacillaceae; genus Paenibacillus_B; species Paenibacillus_B taiwanensis. The sequence continues at coordinate 493,497 of NZ_KE384307.1, read as the reverse complement.
CTCCCTGTTTATGATTTCTGTCTTTATTGTCTCCATTACCCCTTTGTATTTAAAACGTCCCGTATCTATTCTAATTATTCTTTTCGTTATTCTCATTCAACTTTATGCGATTCCCCCTATAGTGGGCTTTGAATGGCTGATTCCCCTTTTATTTCTTAAAGTGATTAATGGCCATCTCGTAAGAGAAGAGCCTTACAGGAAGGTAACACAGAAGAAAGGCAATCCCTGTACAGGAGGTGTCCATGATGAGCACAATCGTAGTTAGACCAGCCTCTGAAACCGATTTTAACTTTGCCTTCGACCGGATCATCTCTGCTGGGGGCGGCCTTATCGAGAGGGTGCTAGGAGGTGGGCGGGAAGATAGGGCAAGAAAGGTTATGCAAGTATTGTGGACGGCTGAACCTAATCCTTTTTATTATCAGGCCAGCTTGGTTGCAGAAATAAAGGGTACTCCTGCTGGTTTACTGACCTCGTTTGATGCTAGAAATAGTGACTGCGCAAGCTTGTCGTTACCCTTATTAGCTCGTGCTGGCGGTATAAGGCTGATTGCCTACCACTGTCTCCACCCGCTGCTTGGCATCCAGTCGCAAAGGTTAACCGCCAAAACTACTGATGAGTGGTACATTAACTTTATAGCTACCGCTCCCCGCTATCAAGGTCTCGGAGTAGGCAATGCGCTTATGCATGAGGCCTCTCAGCAGGCAAGGCAGGTAGGATTGCCCAAGTGCTCCTTATTCGTAGAACCTGCTAATACTCCTGCTATTCAACTCTACCGAAAACACGGATTTGTCAAGCAGTATCAGCTAATGAAGCCCGTGCCTTTTGTGAAAATGACAGCCTATCTTGCCAATTCAACATAAAGAAAAGATATCTTCTTACTTGAACCATTTGTTGCATCCAAACCAAAAGTGCACCCGTCAGATTACAGAGGACGACGTCCTATGCTCATCTAAAGGGTGCACTTTATAAAATGCGCAGTTCAAAAGCTGAACTATGCGTTTACTTTTTCTTTTGCTACAGCAGCCAAGGAGTTGAACGCATCGATATCGTTTACTGCCAAGTCAGCAAGCATTTTACGGTTGATGTTAACTTCAGCCAATTTCAAGCCGTGCATGAATTTGCTGTAAGACAAACCGTTCATACGTGCTGCTGCGTTAATACGAGCGATCCACAATTTGCGGAAATCACGTTTCTTAACGCGACGATCGCGGTATGCATACAGCAAGGATTTCATTACTTGCTCGTTTGCTGTTTTGAATAAACGGTGTTTGGAGCCAAAGTAACCTTTAGCTAGTTTCAATACTTTCTTATGACGACGACGTGTAGTAAATCCGCCTTTAACTCGAGCCATTCTAGGTAACCTCCCAATTGATTCTAATATGCATATAAATGCTCATGCTTTGTGTGGCGCGCACACAAAAGCGAATAAATTCATTACTTCAAGTTAGCCAATTGTTGCTTCAGACGACGAACGTCACCAGCAGCCATTACTGGGCTTGTAGCCAATACGCGCTTAGTACGTTGCGACTTGTGTGAAAGCAAGTGGTTACGGCCCGATTTATAACGGCGAACTTTACCAGTACCAGTGATTTTGAAGCGGCCTTTAAGGCTGCTGTGCGTTTTCATTTTAGGCATTATCATTTCCTCCTCAATAATTAATCCAAGCCGCCACCTTCACCTGCGTGGCGGGACTATTTAATCGGTAAATTAAGTAGTCTTAGGTGCCAATATCATAATCATGCTGCGTCCTTCCAACTTAGGTTGGCGCTCAATGATGCAAAGATCAGCTGTTTCTGTCTTTACACGCTCCAACACACGTTGACCAACTGCTGCATGCGCGATTTCACGGCCGCGGAAACGAACAGAGCATTTTACTTTGTCGCCTTCGCCCAAGAACTTAATTACATTACGCAGCTTTGTCTGGAAGTCATGCTCATCAATGTTGGCACGGAACCATACTTCTTTAAGATCAACGATCTTCTGGTTCTTGCGTGCTTCCTTCTCTTTCTTCTGTTGCTCATAACGGAACTTACCGTAGTCCATAATGCGGCACACAGGAGGCTTAGCCTGAGGAGCCACATTCACAAGATCCAGGTTCGCATCAATAGCCATTTGAAGAGCCTCACGGAAAGGCTTAATTCCGATTTGCTCACCTTCGGCACCTACAAGACGTACTTCCTTCGCACGAATTTCTTCGTTGATAATATGATCCTTACTAATGACCTGCCACCTCCAAATACGATTTACCAAACTTCATTAAAAAAAGGGATGTTAGCTCTCAAAAGAGCCCACATCCCTCACTATACATTATCGAGTGAGTACCGTTAGTACGGTAAAGTTCAAAGACCAGCCAACCAAAGTCGGTCAGGTGAGAAGCGGGCGCCTCTGCTTTTCATTAATCATACTCAAGTAATATATCACAAGCAAATCCACTCGTCAAGGCTTACCTTTACTTTTTTTATTTTTATCCGTTCCTTTTACTTTTCATCCTTGCACATTCCTCACTTCGCCTTTTGTCTTCCTTCTTTTGTCTTTATTTAACGATATACGGTCATTTCATCCATAAAGGACCATCCGCTCGAAGTGCTGATATCAACCTGCACATATTTGGCTTTGACTGTACTAGTCAGCTTGAAAATGTAAGCTTTGCGTGCCTTACGCTCTGCCGGCACTTTTTGGATGGTGCCTCTTGTTGTAAAGTGCTGACCGTCAGTTGACGTCCTTACCGTTATATATTCAGGCAAGTTAATGGCCGCACCTTCATCACGTAAAAACGAAGCGTCCAAACGACGCAGCTTCACAGGCCGACCAAGATCCAGTGTCACGCTGTACTTGGCAATATCCGCCCGAGCTTGCCAGGCTGGATCTGTGAATTCTATGCTGCCTAGCTTCCCATCCGTCAGCTTGACTCGCCCCTGATCCGGATAAGCTGCGGCGGCGGCATGAGACACCGTGTAAGGTTTATGCAGACTTACCCGCTCCAACTGCTCCTTTACCGGTATCCCTGCTCCCTTGTACTGCTCCACATGAAATTCATCCATAAAAACCCACGACTCGGGTTTTATCGTTATGACAGCCTTAACGTAACGAGCCTGTTCTTGTGGGAATACAAGGCCAAACTGAACTTGACGATTTACTGCCGGTTCACCATAATTGGCGCTGCGATAAGGCGCCTGTCCCAGTAATCGATACTGGATATCATCATCCGATATCCAGTATTCCACTTTGGTTGGCAGTGCTGCACCTATTGAGCCGTGAGTCAGAAATTGCAAAGAGACCCCGTCAATAGGCCGGGTTTTCTCTAAATCCAACGTTACTGTATACGTTTGCGGTACCTTGCCCGCCTTTCTACCCTGCCAGGCTAGATCTAATGGATCATTGCTGGCGGCATTTCCATCTGTCAGCTTATTACTCTCGCGGTCTGGATAAGCTGAGTTCGCCGGCATGGATACGACGTAAGATTTGCCAAGTGCCCAGTCCGTCGATTGATAAGACGTTGCAATGGAGACAGGATCGGATAGCCGTGAACGATTGCCTGCGGCATCTGCCGCCTCTACTCTGTACCTATACGTTGTATTCGGGATAAGCCCAGTGTCCTGATACTGTGGCACATAGGACTTTCCGATCTTCACCCCATCGCGATAAACGTAGTACATTGCGCCAATGTTGTCGGACGAGGGCTGCCAGACCAGCTTTATTTTATCGGTCCCCCATGCGGCCACGTGCAAGCCTGAGGGTACAACAGGTGCTTCCGAATCTACACGTCCAGTGTTCACATACTGCATATATGTTTCGTGATAATAGGGAACGCCAACTACTTTCGGACTTTGATAATGGTCATAGGAAAACGTAATCAATTCATCCACATACGGCTTAATCCGCTGCATATGCTGCACGACCTCCCGAATCGGCATCGGTTCTGCAAACCAAGGTTCCGGATTGACAGACCGAAACGTCTCAACATCTGCCCACAGCTTGGTCATCGGGTGCCGATCTGTCACTGACTTCATAAACGCATACCATTGTATGGTCGCCTCTTTACTGCGGTAGCCTCCACCGAGCCCATCCTGAACGATTAGATAATCCAAGGGGACCTGTTGTAAAATACCGTCCCACGTCTGTTTCCAAGCTTTTTGATTTTGCGCAGGAGATTGCGCACACCAGCTTTCTGGCCAAAGAGCCGGAGCCGTTGACGTCTTCAAATTACCTGGCAGCGCATGCACGTGATCCACAACCCGTTTAAACTCTGCGGCAAGATTACGAATGGAAGTCCTGCTCTGATAGCTGCAATTTTCCATCTCATTGGTCAAATAATATCCCTTTAAAGAAGAGTGACCACCATAACGGTTATGAAGCTCATCCACAAATGCTAATCCATATGTAAAAAGCTGATGAAGCCACACTTGCTGATCCGCATGGTATTTATACCAATCCTGGTTCTCATTCAGCCCGAGCCATACGTCCAAGCCCAGTTCATCTGCGGCCTGAAGCGCAAACTCCAATGGATCTCCCTTATAGCTGGTATCCTGCTTAAAGCCATCCAGTGCAGTCGGATAGATGGTTTCTTTCTTCTTTGAATCCCCCGTCCATTGAATAATAACGAGGCGATGACCTGCTTCTTTCAAAATAGACAGTTCTTCCATCCAATCCTGAGCTGTCCACTCATGCGTTATATTGGGCTGAATAAAGCTGCCCATTGATTTTGCATCCCATACGGGCTTTATCGTCTTTTCTCCAGAAGCAGCTCCCGTCGTCATAGCTGTGCTGCCCCACAAGACTGCACACAGCAGGACAAGCAGTATACAATTCGATTTATTGCTCCCTCTGGCAGCCCCTTTTCGTCCCACTCCAATTCACCCTCCCATCACTATATAAACGTTAAGGTTATATATATCTCATCTCATAAATCCGATAAGCCATTTGTACTTCATATGTAGAGTGCCCTAGCATGCTTATTTTAACAACTGCACCGCGTGGCTGCGCAGCTTCAGTTTCCTTATGTGCCACAAACTAGCTCCTCACAAAAAAAGAGAGGCAGCAAGTGCCTCTCTCCTGGTTCGTATATAATTTCATGCAGCTCTAATTTAGCTTACTTGTTTGCCATGAACTTCATCCAAACGAACGACACGTGTGTGCTCTGTATGGCTCCATACTTTGTTGTTCTGTGTAAAGAATGCGTAAAACGTAATCGGCCACCAGGACAACAAGAAAATCGGGAACGTAATAAGTGACGCATATACACGCCACGACTTGACTCCTTCTAACACAAGTGCCAATATAAAGGCCGCACACGTGGCTACAACCGATACAACAGCTAACCATGTCGGCAAATATTCATAAAGTGTTGGGAAATTCGGTCCGTTAAACAATGCCGCGTCCACCCACATGTAACCGGTAAGTAAAAACGTAACGAGCACCGTATACACGGTAATCGTATATAATGCAGTATCAAACTTCGCCAAATTGCGTTCTTTCAAGCTCTGCCATAGCAGTGGGAAGAAATAACGGCGAGCAACTGTAAAGTGTCCTTGCATCCAACGCAACCGCTGACGCGCGGAAGCTTTGAACGTAAGAGGTTTCTCATCATATACACGTGCTTTGTAGTTAAACACAGGATTTACACCATTTTTTACACAACGAACGGTAAACTCCAAATCCTCAACCAAGCTTGTTGCTCCCCAGCCCATATCTTTTAGCAACTGGTTCTCAAAACACATACCCGTACCACCCAAGAAATTAGCCATTTTCAAATTCGTACGGGACAGCTGCCACAAACGATTGCAATACCAATAGGTAACACCATATGCCGCAGTGATCCATGAATCATGTGGATTTTTAGTATCAATATATCCTTGAATGACACGTGCACCAGAACATAGATCGTTATTCATTTCACGCAGAAAATCTGGGCTGACCAAGTTGTCCGCATCAAGCATCACAACTGCATCGAATTGACGCGGCATTTCCCACAGCTTCTTCAGCATCCATTCAATAGCATAACCTTTCCCACGCTGATGCGGGTTGTGACGTTCACATGCTGTCCAGCCGTGCTCACGTACAATTTCAGCCGTATTATCCGTACAGTTGTCACAGATGACAAACACATCGTACATATCTTTAGGATAATCTACTGTCTTCAGGTTCTCCATCAGTGCATCAATAACTGCTTCTTCATTATGAGCCGCAACCAAGACTGCAAAGGTCTTTTTCGGTTCAAATTGTTTATGATTCTTTTTTCTGTAAATACCAAACAGCGACAAGGTAAATTGATATACCCCGATTGCCGCCAATATAACTTGCAAGGCAACAAGCCACTTTTCCACCATGATTAGGTGTCCCCCTTTATTTATATACCCCTGAAACATTGGTTCTTTTTTCTCTATAATCTGTTTAAAGTAACCAATTCAATCTAACACCAGCCATTTTCAGTTACCTCTTTATCTATGTTTTATGGTAACGAAACATAAAAACGGTCAAACACGATTTTCTAACGTTTGCTCTCTTTTGTCAAAACCTTTTATTGGCTTCCACAGCCTTCTAGGTTTAATATTAGCCATTATGTCAAGAGAAAAGTCATTAGATCATGCTTTAAGGCTTCATTTCGTTTTATTTTCATCCAAATACACCGTTTTTATGGCTTTAGACCTCCTTTTTGCAATGAATGTCGAAAGCAGCACAGTAATTACTACGGTGAATCACATCGAATGCACGTCATGGCGGATCTTACTCCGCACTTCATTATTAGACGTACTGGACACTTATAAGGTTGCAGCAGTTACTACCTGTTAACCCATAAATGTAAATACGAAACGGGAATATTCGTCAATTTATAAATGTGTCATTTGTGTGAACAAATATTGTGCAGCATTTTCAACTCAGACGAAATCTATCGCAGGAAACTAATTATGAAGCAAAGTAAAGCTATTGCTCATTAGGCTTCCCAACAATGTGGCACATTAGCGATTTGGCGGTAATGATCCAGCATTCCCCCAAACACCTGCTCCCACGAACGACGTTCAGCGCTGCGTCTTCCTGCTGCTCCCATGACAGCACTGCGCGACGATTCCACATGCGCACGCAACAGCATATCTTTGAAGGCCTCTAAGTCATACGGGGGAACTAGCCATCCGGTTGCATCAGATATGACCAGTTCAGCTGCGGCACCTGATTGTGTCGTAATTACCGGCAATCCACACGACATTGCTTCCAGAATGACGTTACCAAACGTTTCACTGGCAGACGGAAATACAAACCAGTCCGCAATTCCGTAATATAGGGAAAGCTTATCTTGTGCTTGAAAATCAACGAACCGAATGTCAAGCACGGCGCCATCACCATGCAGGCGCTGAGTCTGATGCAATCGTGCCTGCCGCTCCAGCCTAGCACGTTCTGGACCGTCGCCTACAAGCACAAGCAAGCTTTTTGACAAATGGACGGCTGGAAGCGCAGCGTAAGCTTCAATTAACAGGTCTACAGATTTCTCGGCTGCCATTCTGCCTACATACAGCATGATCTGGCGGTCGATAGGCATCCCAAGACTAACTCGTCTTAGCCGTTTTTCCTCAGACGCAAGCGGCTTAAACAGTTGCGCATCAACCCCTCGGGTCCAAACGTGCAGCCGATTCCAGCCTTGAGCCTCAAGCATTCTCATTGTATAAGTGGAAGGGGCATAAACAGCTTGGCAATCTCGATGAAACCAGCGCATATATTTCCATAACAGCATCTCCAAAGACTCAAGATGATAAAACTTTAAATATTGATCAAAATGAGTGTGGTAAGATGCAACAAGTGGTATTCCACGTGAACGCGCATAACGGACTCCGATCAAGCCAAGCGAGAACGGTGTCGCCACATGAATAATTGAAGGGTTAAAAAGGTCAAGTTGGCGTCCTATCCATGACGGATTCGGCAGAGCAAAGCGGCAGTCTGGATAAACTGCAACTGGAATACTAAAGACGCGGTTAACATGCCACTCATTCGCCAGTGGTTGCTGCGACATAGGTGCAATGACACGAATGGGTACATGATGCTTGCATAAATATTGCGTCCAACGCTTCAACGTTCTTGCAGCTCCGTTAAGCTCCGGCCAATACGTATCAGTCAACAACGCAACACGCATAAGAAGCCCCCTCCAATATTATCATTTTCCCTTACACACCTATTAGGGTAAAATGACAGTATAGACTGCATATCAAGACGGTGTAAAAAGATCGTGAAGATCCTTCAGATGGCAGTTCTTAATAAGAGGTATACGATGTGTATTTGTTGAACTTTCTTAATTGAAAATTCACAAATCGATCATCTTCTGATAATGTTACGTTGTTACCCTACTTATTGAATATACCGCATAACGGAGGGAAGACCATGACCCGTGTTATCGCGTGGCTCGGACATCGTGAGCGACAATTATTTTTCTGGATTAACCATCGTCTGCATCATCGATTCCTTAACATTATATTGTACACGCTGACCCATTTAGGCGGAGCAACCTTTACGATTACCTTTTCGGTGCTGCTAGCATTGTTCGCTCCAACTCCGTGGGACACCGTGGGATGGCAGTGTTTGGTAGCTCTGACCGTTAGCCACATTCCAGTAGCACTTATTAAGAAAGTTTATCCTAGAATTCGTCCGCATTTGGCATTGCCTAATATTCGGACATTTAAAAAGCCGCTCATCGACCATTCCTTTCCATCCGGGCATACTACTGCAATTTTTTCAATTGCAGTTCCCATTATAATGATGGTGCCTATGCTGGCATGGCTGCTGCTTCCTATAACGGGCATCGTCGCTTTATCAAGGATGTATTTAGGACTTCATTATCCTTCAGATTGCTTAGTTGGTGCGATACTTGGCACTAGTGCTGCTGTTGGAACTGTGCTGTTGTGGCAAGGTTAAATGAGGCAACTGAACTGGACTAGAGGGTCTGATTTTGGTTATCATGCAACTTTTTCCTGTACTTATACGTAGTGAACTTATTATGAGAAGAGGACTAGGTTACTTAAATTATAGAAAAAGAAAGGTGACGACCATGCAACAAGCTGTTACATTGCTCCCTTCTTCTGATATGGGATTGCCTGAAGAGGACTGGGGAAGCAAGAAGCGCATTTTGTTGTTATCGGAACGCTTCGGCGCAGGTCACACTCAAGCCGCTCATGCGCTGGCAGTCAGTTTACGCAAGCTGTCGCCGCACGTACAAACACGTGTTATTGAGCTCGGCAGCTTCCTGAATCCTAAGATGGCTCCGCTTATTATTCATGCTTATCGGAGAACGGTAACAGTCCAACCTAAACTTGTCGGGTTTATGTACAAGACACAATATCACCGGTCTTTAAATCGTCTCACGACCTTAGCATTGCATCGTGTATTTTATACACACGCAATGGCTGTAATGAAGCAATTGAAACCCGACATGATCGTATGCACGCACCCGATACCTAGTGCAGTCGTATCTCGGCTGCGCAAACACGGACTAACTGCGCCGCTCTATACGCTCATTACCGATTATGACGCACATGCTGCTTGGGTAAGTCCAGCAGTATCCAAATACCTAGTATCTACACCGGAAGTGAAAGACAAACTGATGAATCATGGGGTACGTGCTGAGCGTATCCATGTAACGGGCATCCCTGTACACCCTAAGTTCTGGGAAACGCATGATCGTGACACTAAAGCGGCAATTCGAGACAAGTTTGGTTTAAAGGAAATGCCAACCGTCCTCGTAATGGGCGGGGGCTGGGGACTAATGGACCCTAACGATGTGAATGAATTATTAACGAGATGGCGAGGGGACGTCCAATTTGTGTTTTGCATTGGCAGCAACGAGAAACTGCGCAATCGCCTATTACGCAACCCACGCTTTCGACACGAGAACGTGCATTTGATCGGTTATACGAATGAAATTGATCAATTAATGGACGTGTCCGATCTGCTTGTGACTAAACCTGGCGGTATGACTTGTACCGAAGCGTTAGCCAAAGGCATTCCGATGCTGTTTTACAGCCCGCTTCCAGGACAAGAGGAAGAGAACTGTCATTATTTCACTGCTAAAGGGTACGGAGAACCGATTGAGTCGTCGCATACGGTTACGAAGTGGATGAACCTGCTTGTACGGCATTACGAAGAAGTGATACAACGCCGTAGATTATATGAGCAGAATGCAGCCCAGTATAATCCTAAAGCTTGCGCCGAAACCATTCTGACCTCATTTTTTGATAAGTATGAACCCAAGTAATACAGACGCAATTCATTTTCTTATCCCACCAATTCAATCGTAGATCGCTTAAAAAAGGTTCCCTTCCATTAACGGAAGAGAACCTTTTTTTCAAGTAAATGACACGATTATCGGATAAGATTAATAGCGCCGTTTCACCTGTGACTTTCTAGCTTCGTAGCGTGCTAAAGCGGCTGATCCTATTACGACTTCAACTCGGTGGATATTCATCCCTTTTCCAGAAAACTTCTCCTCGTATTCTGTCATGACATGTTCTTCATTTAATCCACCACGATGCAGGTCAAGCGAGATGTTTGTCATCTGGAGCCCCATATCTGCAAATGAATTTAAAGAAAACTCAAACAAAGTGACCGAGTCTGTCTTGAAATGAATTTCCGCGTTTTCGTTCATAATCCGACTGTACTTCTCAACAAATCTGGGGTGAGTTAATCGACGGCGCGCATGCTTCTTCTTTGGCCACGGATCACTGAAATTTAAGTAAATTCGATCGAGTTCTTGTTCGGCAAAAATCGTTTCTACAAATTCCAGATTTGCACGCACAAGCTTCAAATTAGCCGGATGCTCCATCCCTTCTCCAGCCTGCTCACCAAGCGCTAGCGCTTTCTCGCTCGCACGGGCAATTAATTCATCGTACATATCGATACCAATAAAATTGATATCAGGGTAACGCACACTCATCTGCGTTATAAACTGGCCTTTTCCCATTCCAAATTCAACATAGATAGGATGATCATTTCCAAAAAGTTCTTTCCATTTTCCTTTATGGGCCTCAGGGTTCATCACCACGAGTGTGGACATTTGCGCCAACATCTCCGGTGCGCCTTTTTTGCCGCGTAAACGCATGTTTATGCCTCCATTAGTGTGTAATAGTAATAATGACTACAACTAAAATGAACTGAACTTACCCTTTGGATGCTCACTGTGAATAGATCCAACAATTAATTGTGCCGAATGATCAAGCAAATGTAAAGTACGAAAAAAAGGAATGCACACAGGCAACAACCTCGCCCTGACATTCCTGTTCGTAGAACATGTATATGAGATGCTTAGCTATAAAATTAACACATACCTCTATACTTCAAACTTGCGATCAATGGCATGCTTCAGCTTACGTGTTGCATCGCTCTTCACCTGAGGCTGATCATTAAAACGCTGACCTGACAGCGCCAATGCCTCCTTAACTGTTAGTTCAACCGTTACTTTCTCTTCTCCACGCGGAATAACGATACTTGAATTCATTATCCATCACCTCACTAATTGTTGCTTGCCTGTTAATCAGTATAGACAGGTCATGAAGCGGATATGCCAGAAAACGATCAATGAAAACGGTTAACACCTTGCTGTTATGCGATTTTAATGTAACATGAAATGTGAGGTTATTCAAGCCTAACTTCGCTTTTATTATCGTTTCTGATACAATAAAATAAGCTTTTAATGCCGTTTGCAGCCTACCAACAGCAAGCGCGAACTAGGAGGTATATCTGATAAATTTCAGGCTACCATCTAACTTCCGGCTTAATAGATATCCTTCTACTGAAGGTATGCTCATCGGAGCAACATCACCCACTACCTGCTAAGTGTGCTTGTATGGACAGTAGTGGTGACAGCCGCAGCTTCATCGCGGACTTGATATACGAAAGGGCTTGCTGAAAGTTGAAACAAATACATGAGACAGCACAGTTAGATCATGAACACTCTCCGCTGCTTTGGGGAGACAAACGTTTTCATACATGGAATTATGAAATGCGCGAACAGTTTGGCAATAAAGTATTTAAAGTTATGCTTGATGCTGGCTTCACCTGCCCGAACCGCGACGGTGCAATTGCGATTGGCGGCTGCACATTTTGCAGCGCACGCGGCTCCGGTGACTTTGCCGGAAAGCGACGCGATGATCTTGTTACACAGTTTAATACGATTCGCGACAAGCAGCATGCCAAATGGCCAAATGCCCAATACATCGGTTATTTCCAAGCCTATACGAACACGTATGCACCGGTCGAAACGCTGCGCGAATATTTTGAAGTCATCTTGGAGCAGCCTGGAGTTGTCGGCTTGTCGATCGCTACACGTCCAGATTGCTTACCAGATGACGTTGTACAATATTTGGCTGAGCTTAATCAACGGACGTATCTCTGGATTGAGATGGGATTGCAGACCATTCACGAGTCCACCTCAACTTTAATTAACCGCGCACACGATACACAGTGTTATTTGGAAGCCGTAGAGAAACTGCGCAAGCATAACATTCGTATTTGCACACATATCATTTACGGTCTTCCTCAAGAAGATTACAACATGATGTTAGATACCGCCAAAGCCGTCGCCCAAATGGACGTCCAAGGCATAAAGCTGCATTTGCTTCATCTGATGCGCAAAACGCCGATGGTCAAGCAGTATGAAGCTGGCCTGCTTCGATTTTTGGAGCAGGATGAATACGTGAAACTTATCGTTGATTCACTTGAGATTCTACCACCTGAAATGATTGTGCACCGTGTAACAGGTGACGCGCCACGCGACCTGATTATCGGTCCAATGTGGAGCCTGAAGAAGTGGGAAGTGCTGAATTCAATAGATGCAGAGCTGAAGCGACGGAACACATGGCAGGGCAAGTTGTGGAGGGACAAATAAGATGGGCTTTTTATCCGTGCTGAGTTATGCCCAGCAGGTCGTCAAAGAGCGCGTCCACCTTGGCGACCTCGTCGTGGACGCAACGATGGGTACGGGCGTTGATACACTGTTCCTCGCCCGTTTAGTTGGTGAACGCGGTCACGTTGCCGCGTTTGACATCCAGCAGGAGGCGCTCCGGCTCACTACGGAGCGCCTCCACGCTGCGCTTGGCGTCGATGGCGCCAAGCATGTGGCCTTGCGGCATGCGAGCCACGCAAGCATGCCAGCCCTGCTGCCGCCCTCGTGGCTTGGGCAGACGGCTGCCGTCATGTTTAACTTGGGCTTTCTGCCTGCGGCAGAAGCTGACAAGTCCGTCATGACGGAGCCGGGCTCAACGCTGGCCGCGCTAGAGGGTGCGCTCAGCCTGCTGCGCCCAGGCGGGGTACTCAGCGTTGTACTTTACCCGGGCCACGAAGGCGGCGATCGCGAAGCGGCCGCTGTAGAGGCGTGGGCCGAACAACTGCCGGCACACGCAGGACAAGCGGTCGTGTACCGTATGGTCCAGCGGCAGCACGCGCCTTACGTGATCGCAATTGAGAAGCGCTAGCACAAATCCAAGGTGTATAATTTAAGGCATAAAGATTACAAACAAATCTATAATATGAACACTCTTTTTTGCTTTTCCTTGATTAATATAGAAAGTATACCGTGTAAGGATGGAACATTTCTATTCAAGCCCTAAGGAGATGGAGCAAATGACTGTACGCAAGCTAGAGCATACTGGCATTATGGTTGGTAACTTGGACACATCCATTCAATTTTATACAGAAGTAATCGGTATGAATCTCAAGGACATCGTAAATCATGCTAACGGCGTGATTCGCCTTGCCTTCCTTGGTTTTGAAGGACAAGAAAGTATTGAGCTTGAACTGATCGAAGGATACAACGCTCAGCTGCCTGTTGAAGGAAAAGTCCATCATTTGGCGTTTACTGTAGATGACATCGAGTCGGAATTTAAGCGCATTCAAGCGCTCGGTATTGAACTTATCGACCAAGAAATCGTCACCCTTCCTAATGGAAGCCGATATTTCTTCTTTAAAGGTCCAGAGGGCGAATGGCTTGAAATGTTCCAATCAACAAGAAACTAGACTACGACTGGGAGTGAAGAGCATGATTACACCATACCCGCTTAAGTTTCAACCCGAATTTAAAGAACGTGTTTGGGGCGGACGCGCATTAGAGCAGTTCGGACTAGCATTGCCTGAAGGTCATATCGGAGAAGGCTGGATGATCGGCGACCACCCGAACGGCATCACTCGTGTTGTTAATGGTGAACTCGCCGGCCAAGGCCTGGACGATGTTCGCGAGCAATACGGTAAAGAATGGTTTGGAACAAAAGGCTTTTCCGAGAAAAACGGCCGCTTCCCATTGTTAATCAAACTGCTTGATTGTAATGATGACTTGTCTGTGCAAGTTCATCCAACTGACGAATACGAGGGCTTGCCGCAAGGTGAACTGGGCAAGACAGAAATGTGGTACGTTCTCGATGCCAAGCCAGACGCCAAAATTATTTATGGCCTAAAAGAGGGCATCGATCGTGAAGCATTAGCAAAAGCAATTGCAGAGAATCGTATTATGGAAGCGCTACAGGAAGTTCCCGTTCAAGCGGGCGATTCCTTCTACATCCCTGCTGGCACGGTGCACGCCCTTTGTGCTGGCGTAGTTGTAGCCGAGGTTCAACAGAACTCAGATACGACGTATCGCTTGTATGATTACGACCGTCCTGGACTCGATGGCAAGCCGCGTGAGCTGCATATCGAAGATTCCCTTAACGTGATTGCTTATGAGGGAGCAGGTGCTTCCCGTATGAAAACGGACGATGCACAGCCTAACGAGTGGCTCACGCTTGCTCAATCGCCTTACTTTGTCGTGGAGAAAGGGATTGTGAACACAGAGTGGGCTTTGACGACGACATCGGAGAGCTTTGTGATTCTAGTCGTGTGCGAAGGAACAGGGACACTACGCTGGACAGATGGCTCCATTGACTTCCGTTCAGGAGAGTGCTTCTTGCTTCCAGCAAACCTGGGAGAATACTCACTGGATGGCAATTGTACTGTATTACGTTCAGTAGCTCCTTAACTGGACGTATCGCTTTGTTATCTTCATGCAAATGCTGCATGTTTTGCAGTTGCATTTACGGTAATTACAAGAACAGGTCTGCCCTATGTAACATAGGAGCAGACCTGTTTGACTATATAATCAAGCTTATTTTAAGACGAGACTTTGTTCTGGCAAAAAGAACAGCAGTGGCTTCTCATCATCCGTCTGTTGGTATAACACAATCACGATAGTTGACGTCTCTTGATCAGCAATCTTTTTATTGCCACTCACGGCTTCCGCATTATCTACAGTCATCCACTGGAGTGCGTCAAATGAAAGACGCTCCACAACAGCATGCTTATGAAGCTCCTTCTCGCTTAATCCGAGACTTGCAAACACACTGGACACTCGATCTGGCTGCTGCGCCGCGAACCGTAACACATTAGCGGCTTCGTCTTTTGATAACGAGACGTCCCACCATATTTTACGTGGCTTGTACTTATGGTTCATAAAGTAATCCAGCTTCATCAAGCCAAATGCAACGGATGTCTGTTTTAATTCCCGTTCCTGCAAGAAGCCCCGAAGCCGCACAAATAAATCTTCTAGCTGGTGGCCAATCTTCTGCCAGCCTTTGGACTCCCAATAATCACCGAACGCCTGAAAGAAATCAAATGGAGAATCAAACTCCCGCTCCATTAAATGTTCCATCGTATAGTCCATCCGATGTGAGTTCCAATATTTTTCCAACACATCCTCAAGTCGCTTTAAACGAACGACATCATCAAATGACATCACGTTGTTGCTTAACATTTCATAAGGCGCATGATCCATATAAATGTAGCCATACTTCTCTGCATCCCGTCTTAGTCCAGTGCCCCGCAGCATTTTCAAGAAGCCCAGTTGCAGTTCCTCAGGTCTTAACGCAAACACATCATTAAATGTTTTACGGAAGGTGTCATAGTCTTCAAGCGGCAATCCGGCTATCAAATCCAAATGCTGATCGATCTTCAGACTATCCTTCACCTTGTTCACTGTACGTGTCAGCTTCGCAAAGTTCTGGCGTCGCTGCACCAATTCATTAGTCGAATCATTTGTTGATTGTACACCAATTTCAAAACGGAATATGCCAGGAGGCGCATTCTCTGCCAGAAAGTCCAGCACTTCAGGACGCATAATATCAGCCGTAATCTCAAACTGAAACACACAGCCCTGATGGTTGTCGATCAGAAACTGGAACATTTCCATTGCATAATCACGCTTGATATTAAACGTACGGTCCACAAACTTAATCAGATTAGCACCGTTTTCAATCAAGTATAAAATATCAGCCTTCGTTCGCTCCATATCAAAATAACGCACGCCCACTTCAATACTGGACAAACAGAACTGACAGCTGAATGGACATCCTCGGCTCGTCTCAAAATAAACGACGCGCTTACCAAGCTCCCCTATATCCTCCTTAAAGCGATGAGGGGACGGAATTTCATTCAGATCCAACTTGGGTCGAGGCGGATTAATGGCCACTTTACCGTGCTTGTCTCGATAAGCAAGTCCAAACACAAAGTGATATTTCTGCTCTGTGCTCATCTCACGCAGCAGGTGTAGTAACGTTTCCTCCCCTTCACCCACAACGATAAAATCAACATCCGTTACACGTTCCATCCAATAGGAAGTGTCGTAAGATACCTCAGGGCCCCCTAACAAAATTCGAACGTCTGGACGGACCTTGCGCAGCATACTGATCACTTTAATCGTCTCTTCAATATTCCATATATAACAAGAGAAACCGATCACGTCCGCATTTCGCTGGTACAAATCAGATACGATGTTCATCACCGGATCTTTTATTGTGTACTCTGCCAACTCTACGTCAAATTCATGCTCACAATGCGCCTTCAAATACCGGATCGCAAGCGAAGTATGAATATACTTTGCATTTAATGTCGCTAATACTACTTTCATAATTTCTCCTTTCTGCTAACAGCAGCCATCCCCATTATAACCATTTGCAGCAATTAATTCGACAACCGTTGTAATGAAATCCCCACCCCCTAATTTGTAGATTTGAAAAGTCTGTTTTGATTGCGATCGTAAAATGGTTTATATTTGTAACACAGGTCAATTACTAAAGGAGGATTTCCCAATGACTGCATCATTTGAACACAACTTAAAAAAATATGCAAATCTGATCGTAAAAGTAGGTGTAAACGTTCAGCCAGGACAAGATGTATACGTAACCGCGACAACTGAAGTTGCTCCGCTTGCCCGCCTGGTCGCTCGTGAAGCCTATGAGGCTGGTGCATCCAACGTGCATGTCGACTGGGTTGACGAGGAATTGTCCCGCTTAAAATATGAGAAAGCAGCAGATGAAGTGTTTACGGAGTATCCTGAGTTTGAAGCTTTAAAACGTAACACATTTGTTGACAAGCGGGCCGCATTTGTTGCAATCGTTTCCTCTAACCCCGACTTGTTAAAGGGCATTGATCCGCAGCGAATCGGCAACTTCCAGAAAGCATCCGGACAAGCGCTTGATCATTATCGCAAAGCGGTTCAATCTGACAAAGTAAGCTGGACAGTTGTCGGTGCTGCTAGTGCAGACTGGGCTGCCAAAGTATTTCCGGATGCAAGCCCTGAAGATGCAGTCGAAAAGTTGTGGGATGCCATCTTTACCTCTGTCCGTCTCCATGCAGAAGATCCGGTACAAGCATGGGCTGACCATAATACTACCTTACATAAGAAAGTTGACGTTCTGAACGGCCAACATTTTCACAAGCTGCATTACCGGGCTCCTGGCACGGATTTGACGATCGAACTGCCAGAGAAGCACCTGTGGGTTGGCGCAGGCAGCACCAACGAACAAGAAGTTCCGTTTATGGCTAACATGCCAACGGAAGAAGTGTTTACAGTGCCGTTTAAGGAAGGTGTGAACGGCTACGTGTCCAGCACAAAACCACTCAGCTACGGCGGCAATCTCATAGACAACTTTAAGCTTACGTTTGAGAAAGGCCGAATTGTCAAAGTTGAAGCCGAGCAAGGTCAAGAAATTTTGCAGCACCTTGTAGATACAGACGAAGGTTCGCATTATCTGGGAGAAGTTGCACTTGTTCCCCATCATTCCCCGATCTCAGAGTCGAACATTTTGTTCTACAACACGTTATTTGACGAAAATGCGTCCAACCACCTTGCGATCGGCAGCGGTTATGCCTTTAACGTAGAAGGCGGCAAAAAGATGTCCAGTGAAGAGTTAAGCGCTAATGGCGTAAATAACAGCATTACACACGTGGACTTTATGATCGGCTCAGCCGAGATGGATATCGACGGTATTTTAAAAGATGGCACTGTAGTGCCTGTATTCAGAAACGGAAACTGGGCTATTTAATATCCCTTTGATGTAAAGCGGCAGAGCCTAATGGCTTTTGCCGCTTATTTCATTGCCGCCGTCCAATTGGAAGCGCGAACAGAGATCCATTTGTGGGGCCAAACATTAAAAAAATCATTCTCTTAAAATGTTTATCGATATCATTTTTAATATGGGCGCTTATTCGGTTGCCTGTTTTTTCTTTTGTCGTTATTATTATCATTAGTAGTATAGTATCAATGGTGGAGGTGAGATATGGAAATAGAACTAGTGAGAATAAAAGAGGAACTGTACGCATTGATCGACGAATTTTTCACAGATTCGATAAGATTATATGCACGACGTTTCTTGGATGACAAACTAGAAGAAGATACTCATTTTGGTTTGTTGACCCTATTCCACTATCGGATGTTTGGGGGAGAAGGAGACCTGATTTATAAAGCTGGCGCTGCTATGGAACTGTTCATGCTCAGTTATGATATCTTCGATGACGTACAAGACCAAGACGCCTCACATAAGTCATGGATGCAAATTCCCCAGCCTTTGGCCATTAATGTTGCAATCGGATTGTTTAATTTGGGACATTATGCTTTACAGTCTAGTTCAACAGACTTGGAACGTCTTCGGTTAGTCGTTAATATGACGCAGCGGCAATTGTTAGCTGCTGTGAATGGACAGACGATTGACCTTATGAACAGCGTTGTGGATATGGAATCATACATGGACATGATTGAACAGAAATCTGCTTCGATGTTAATTATGGCATGTATGACAGGAGTACTGCTTGCTACTGGTGAATACAATACGACCGTCGAGACTTACGCAAGGGAAATGGGCTTTGGAGCCCAATTGCTAAACGATTATCGTAATATGATTCGTTGGGAGCACTCAAGTGATATCACTTCAGGCAGAAGGACGCTGCCCATTCTGATTTTGTTGGATGAGCTTCACAAAGCAGCATACTTAACCGAAGCACAGTTCGACAAGCTTTCAGAGTATATAAGCAACGATCTGTTTAGAAGCGAAATTATTCGTATATTTGAGCAAGCTGATGTTGAAATGTACATTGATGTCCTGCTAAGAACCCACTATTTCCAATGTATGGAGCACTTTGATTCCTTGTCTTTGCCTGAATCTAGCAGAACTTTATTCATTACTTATTTTGTTAATGGCCTAAAATAAACCTTATCCGTTAGTGGAGCAAAAGTATCATCGTTAAAGTCCAATAACCTAAATTCATATTTATAAAATGGAGGGAATTATATGTTGTTAAACATTATGAAGGAACTTAAGAGCGATGCGGGTAAAATGGAATTGTTTATGACTGGACAGCTACAGTTTGCAGGTATGTCGGCAAGTCAAGAGCGGGCTCTCAAAGCGTCATTGAATACACACAAGGAGGCTAGAGAAAAATACTCATTTGGGTTCTGGGCGTGGGCATAAGAAAAAAATTTATTAACTGGATAGATGCACTTTTTGTTATTGTTCTACTTATCGTTATTTTTCATCTCGTTAATGTATCTTTAGCTAACGCTAAAATAGGGTTAATTGTAACCCAAACTTCAGGACAATATCGGATTACCGAGGTGTACCCCTTTGATCAGGCTGATCAGAATAAGATACAAGTCGGGGATCTACTGCTTGAAGTGAATGGTCGTGATGCAAGTGAACATTATTACGTTGAAAAGTACAGAAGCGTAGAACAAGCCGACACATTACGCATTCAAAAGCAAAATGGCGATATCCAGGAAATACATATTAACAATGAACATTGGCTCGACAACATCAATACAAACACCTTGTTTTTCACTATCATTATACCCGTCTTATTTTTACTCATTTTTCTGCTTATGTCTTTTATTGTGTACGTCAAAAAGAAAGAAGATAATGCAGCCAGACTGCTTATTCTGTTCTTTATTTCTGTCGGCATGATCTATTTTGCTTCTCCTGCCTCTGGCAGACTCGACCTCGTGGGCAAGCTGCTTATGTCTTTATTACCTCTTTGTTTCTGCATATATATGTATTTCATGAACGTATATTTAGCTCGCTTCAAAATTAGATTTGTTAAGCCCGTAGTTATTCATACACTTACTGCTATTGTCGTCACACAATTTGTTCTTAGTGGTTTATTTATAGTGGATGCGATCGATTTTGATATTATATGGGTCATTAATCCGATCTTTTTAGCTTTGATTGCCATCAGTTATTTGATTTGCTTGTACCGACTTATCGTTATATTTAAGCGATATCGATACACAAAGCTTAATCCATTATTTAAATTTATGCTCGTTGCCCATGCAGCGTCGTTTATCCCGTTTGTATTAAGTAATGTCATTACACTATTTTTCTTTAAAGTCCAACTGCTCCCTGCCTCTTTTAGCACCTTGTTTTTGTTGGCGCTGCCCGTAAGCTATTTATATTTATTTACGTCCAATCGTTTATTCGATATTGATTTTATGCTGACAAGGTTTAAGTACTACACCGCATTATCTATACTGCCTGCACTTGGTGTTCTGCTCTTTATAGTCATTATCTTTAATATTGAGTATGACCATACGTGGGTTCAATGGTTTCAAATCTACGTAGTCATCCATATCGGGTTCACCCTGTTTCTTTATCTCAAAGAGCTTATTGACTATAAGTTTCGACCCAAATTTTTCAAGCAGATGTATAGTTATCAGGACAGTCTTGACCGCTTCTCCCGTTCAATGGCGCGTGTCATGAAGAAGGATGACCTGATTCGTGCCATTGAACAAGAAGTGTCGATCATGCTGCCGTATTGCAGATATCAATTTTTAACGGTCAACAGCGATCAACAGAGCGTGACTCCGGCTCCTTCTAGTGATGTGGATCAGGCGATCTCCAAGGCACTGCTAGCAAGCGCCCACACATTTCAAATTGCTGATGTAATTACGATGCCTCACGGCGTCGCCTTAATTATTGGCAAACGTAAAGACTGTTTGTACGTACTTTGGATTGGCAACAAAAACAACCGGACTTTATTTAATGTCGATGAGCTTCAATGGCTGAAAACGATCGCGAATTACACTAGCATCGTACATGAGAACCTGTACTTTCTTGAAAATCTGATGGAACAGTTGGAAGAGGAAATGAGTCAAGCACAGTCTGCTACTACATCTCCTTGGCTGCTGCGGCTCTTGTTTCTCCTGTCCGAAAATGAACGCCGCCGACTGGCTTCGGATCTCCATGATTCCGCATTGCAGGATCAACTGATCTGGTACAGAAGACTTGAAACCTTTATGGTAGACAACAAATTGTCTGCACATATGCACAATGAGCTGTATCAAATCAGGGAGGGATTACTTGACGTCATCCATCAGATTCGTGAAACGTGTAATGAGTTAAGACCTCCGTTAATTAACGAGCTTGGCATTGTAGAGGCGATACAATCTCTGACAGACCATCTTCAACTTCAGGTGAACTTTGCTGTCATTCTTCAAAGCAAGCCGGTAACGGCAAAGTTAAGTGAAGAACAGATTACAGCCGTCTATCGGATTATGCAGGAATTGTTACGTAACACGGAGAAGCACGCCAAAGCCAATCAAGTCATTATTGATATTAAAGAAGTCGATCATCACATTCATCTTACCTATAAAGATGATGGTATTGGGATGAACCTTGAGAATATGCAATCCTCATTTAGCCGCATGGGCTTATCCGGAATTCGTGAGCGAGTGATCAGTTTGGAGGGAAGCATTGAATTCCTTTCTGAAGCGGGTATGGGCTTAAGTGTACATATCATTATCCCGATCAGCTTATCAAACCGGCGAGAAGAAATGTGACGATTGTGGATTCGTAACGGATTTGCACATGGAAAAGGACCCGGGTAATTCGGGTCCTTTATTTTTGTAGAACATGCCTATTCGCTCATGTCCTCCCAATCCCCGCGTTCATCTTGCTCCGCTTCGGCATCTTTTAACTGCCGGAACAATTCCAAGAACGGCATCCCGAATTTCTTGATCTTGGCCTCCCCGACACCTTTCACTTTTAAGAAAGCAAGCTCTGTCGTTGGCCGTGTCTCTGCCATCTCGCGCAGCGTGCTGTCATTAAAGACGATATAGGGCGGCACATTCGCCTTGTTGGCAATGTCACGTCGCAGCAGTCGAAGCTGCTCAAACAACGTTTCATCCACCGCGGCTGATACTTTCGGCTTAAGGGAACTGGCAACTCTTTGCATCACCTTGCGTTGTCCTTTCAACACATCTGCGGCAGGTTGAAGCAGCCTAACGACCGGATACTGCCCTTCGCTAAGCTGTAAATATCCATCCGCAATTAAGACGTAGATCAAGTCAGCAATTGCCTTATCTGTTAGATGGCGCATCTCACCATGCGTAGACAGCGTGTCAAATCGATAGTCGAGCACTTTCTTGTTCCGTGACCCTTTGAGCACAGAGGCTACCATAGAGACACCAAACCGCTCGCGCATCCGATAAATACAGGAGAAGATCTTCTGTGCTTCTACCGTAATATCTACCTCTTCACGCTCATCTTTGCAATTGCCACATACGCCGCAAGGCATATCATTCTCCTCACCGAAGTACTTAAGCATATACGTCTGCAAGCAACCAAGCGTATAACAATAGTCGATCATTGATTGCAGCTTCTTATACTCATGTGCCTTTCGTTCAGGCAGCGATTCACTTTGCTCAATAAAGAACTTTTGCGTCTGTATGTCCTGCGGATGGAAAAGCAGCACGCATTCACTGGGCTCCCCGTCACGACCTGCCCGCCCCGCTTCTTGCACGTATGCCTCCATATGCTTTGGCATGTTGTAGTGCAGCACATAACGTACGTTTGACTTATCAATGCCCATGCCAAACGCATTGGTTGCAACGATGACCCGAATGTCATCGTAAAGGAAAGCCTCCTGCATCTTGGCGCGCTCGTCATCCGACAAGCCTGCGTGGTACCTGCCCGCTGGCACGCCTGCCTTCTCCAGCATCTCGTGCAGATCCTCCACTTCCTTACGTGTGGAGGCATAAATTACGCCCGCTTGGCTAGCTCGCTGCTTCACGTAGTTAAGCGTGAATTCTTTACGATTCTCACCGCGCAGCACGGTAAACGCCAGATTATCCCGCTTGAAGCCTGTAATGACCAACTCAGGCTGACGCAGCTCCAGCAAGCGAATAATGTCCTCCGTCACTTCAGGCGTGGCGGTTGCCGTAAATGCTGCCACGAGCGGACGCTCGCCAAATTCATGCGCGGCAAGCGCGCGCACAAAAGGTGCGATTGCTCGGTAACTCGGGCGGAAGTCATGCCCCCATTGCGAGACACAGTGGGACTCATCAACTGCAATAAAAGAAATACGCAAGGAGGCCGCACGTTCACGGAACCAATCACTTTCGAGCCGTTCCGGCGCGACATACAGCAGCTTCAGCTTCCCTTGCTCTGCCTGACGAAAAATCCGGTTAACCTCGGCTATTTCTTGCGTGCTATTAATAAACGCCGCTTCAACCCCCAACGTATGAAGCGCGTCCACCTGATCCTTCATCAGCGAGATTAGCGGAGAAATAACAAGTGTTAGTCCGTGCTGAAGCAGCGCCGGAATCTGATAACAAATCGATTTACCTCCACCCGTTGGCATAATGCCTACCGTATCCTGCCGATTTAACAAATGCTCGATAATGAGTGTCTGACCTTCCCGGAAATCTTCATATCCATAAATACGCTTAAGCGTATTCCGTGCATCCATCATCGTTAATGCCATTGCTGCAATCTACTCCCTTTGTTCAAGATCCCTTATGCCACGATCCAGTTGTATATGTTGTTAGTATACCATGTGCGTACTGCTCGTGCAGGTTAATCGGCTCTGTTTAACCTTAGACAAACGTGTCCTGTAGCCAGCTTATAGCGATTGCTTCCCCTTTTTGTTATGATAGAACTATTAAATTCGGTTACGAATGAGGAGCTATCCATCTATGAAATCACAGCATCAACCAAGAAAGACCAATCACGCCAACAAATCCACTGCAAATCGGTCGCCTAAGCGTGGATCAAACACATATACAGCATCATCAAATACAGCATCGTCAAATGCAAACGCCAAGAGCCCATTCGATTACGCAGCGCCACCTTCGAAGAACAATCGCTCATCGGCCCACCGATCTGGTGGAACCTCAGGCAAGCAAGCCCATGCCTCTGCCAGACATACAGCACATACAGCAGGCCCCAAGGGGACACGCTCTGCTTTTGAATACTCTACTAAGCCGGTTTCAACTGCTGCATCCAAGCACAAAGCAGACAGCAAGCGCCAAGATAAACCTGCCGCGGCACCTATAAAGTCAAAGTCTTATGAAGTTAAGCAGCAAGGCGAACTGCTTGCTTTCCTATTAGAACAAATGTCTGGTTCAGGACGTAACGCTGTCAAGGCAATGCTTGCGCGTGGTCAAATCACGGTTAATGGTCGCGTAACCAAGGCTTACAACTACAACCTTGAGCCAGGGCAGACCGTCATCGTCCGGATAGGCCGCGCCCCGGAAGAAGTGCCAATGATCGGCTTGCGTATCATCCATGAAGATGATGATGTCCTAATTATTCATAAGGATGCTGGTTTATTGTCCATATCTTCACATCATGACTTCCCTGGTGATGAAGTAACAGCTTATCGCCAACTGATGACGCACGTTCGTAAATCAGGCGCTAGCAACCGCGTATTTGTTGTGCATCGGCTAGATCGTGATACATCAGGTGTGATGATGTTTGCAAAAAGCGAGCATGTGCAGCAGAAGCTACAACAATCGTGGCAGGATACGGTTCAAGAGCGTACTTATATTGCGCTTGTAGAAGGTGCTGTGAAGAAACCCGAGGGTACCGTGAAATCGTGGCTCAAAGAAACCAAGACGCTTAAAATGTACTCCAGTCCATTCGCCAATGATGGTCAGCTAGCGATTACGCATTACAAGCTGCTGCAATCCAATCGCCATTATTCTCTAGTAGAGGTCAGTCTGGAAACCGGCCGCAAAAATCAGATCCGTGTCCATATGCAAGATATCGGGCACCCGATTGTTGGCGACAAGAAATATGGCGCCAAGTCCAAAACGATTGGACGACTTGGACTACATGCTCGTGTCTTGGCATTTAAGCATCCCACTTCAGGCAAGTTGATGCGCTTTGAGACAGATATCCCTAAAACATTTACCAATCTGTTTCGTGAAGAACGATAACATCCTACACGTCTAATTCAAATAAGCCTGGCAGCTCATCTGCCAGGCTTATTTCTATCCTAATTTTACGTCATATCCACTTGTACCGTTCAATAGCACACTATGCAATCATGCTTGTAAATTACTTTCCGGTTGCAGCAGCCTATCATTTTACGACTACTTCCTAATTGTCTTCTACGTGTACGTAGCTGTCACGACTAGCTTCAGCAATAAAAGGGCTTCGCTCGCCCGTATAATACATATAAAGCTCATGCATGGCGCGTGTACATGCTGTATAGAACAGTTTGCGTTCACCTTCTTGGGCGTAATGATCCATCGACGCATTATATACAAGTACAGCATCAAACTCCACACCCTTAGCCAAGTACGAAGGGATAACGAGCGTACCACGCTCAAAAGAAGCGGTGTCCTTACCGATCAGCCGAAGCAAAACAAGATCCTTTAACGCCGCATGCGCACGTTCACTTTCAGCAGCCGTCTTGCAAATAACAGCGATTGACTCGTACCCTTCTGCTTGTAGAGATAAAATACGTTGAGCTATGTTATTGATTAGTGCGGTCTCATCCGGCACCTTCATCAAAGTCGGCATCACACCGTTCCGATTAAACGGTTCGATCACCTCACCGCCTTTAATCAATTGTCGCGTAAATTCGACAATCTGCCTTGTTGATCGGTAGCTCTGCGTTAATACAAAAGTCTCTGTCTCAGCCTCGTCATAATGCTCCTTGATCGCCTGTAGCCCGCTGCCAGAGCCTGCATGCGTAAAGATCGCTTGGTTCAAGTCGCCAAGCACGGTCATCCGGCTGCGCGGGAGCATACGCTTCACAAAGAAGTATTGATAAGGCGAATAATCCTGGCCTTCATCAATAAAGACATGGCGGATTGACGTATTAACGTGAACCCCCTCAATTCGCCCTTGAAGATCCAGATAAGGTGTTGCATCCTCATAGAGCAAACTACCCGCATGGAGTCGTTCTACCGACATCCGAGCAATTTCTGCCCACTCCTGTGGCAACTTAACCTGCAAAGAAGCAGCAATGTGCGTATTTTCGAACAACTGCATATAAATACTTTGCAAATCGATAAACATTAATTTTTTAACCGAATTTCGCAACGGTTTTAACGCATCTTGAACAATCTTTATCGCCAGCAATTCCTGTTCACGATCAAAATCATCAAAGGTATCCTCTTCGGGGGTACTTCCTCGTCTGCGTCGGAGTTCTTGATGGGCCCACAAGTAGTCCTCTTTTTCCAGCAGTTCCATTTGTTCTTCTACCCACGATTTTGAAGTTTGCGTGCGAGAATATGCCTTTAGCTGCTTGAGTATCCAATCCTTTAGCATATCAACCCGATTCGGAATTGAAATCTCCTGATTGTACGAATAGAACAGATCACGTAATCGTTCAGCAGAAACAATAACCTCATCATGGAAGTACACGGACTTAAACAGCATACCTTCTCGCCCCAAATACGCAACATAACGTTCGATCATCTCCATAAAATCAACGGAAGATTTATAGTGGACGGCAGCCATTCGCACACTGTAATCAGCATCATCTCTCGCTGAATGCTCATATTCCAGCAAATCAATCGGATCTTCCACGGTAAAGAAAGAACTTAAGCGATGGTCCAAAAATTCCTGATACGTAACCTGCTGCATATTTTCCTCACCAAGCTCTGGCAGCACCGTTGAAACATAATGGTTAAACATCGGGTTAGGTGAAAATAACACAATTTGTTCCGCACTAAGCGTCTGACGATGACGATACAGCAGATACGCTACACGCTGCAATGCAGCCGATGTTTTACCACTACCCGCAGCACCTTGCACGACAAGCAATTTGCTATGTTCATTGCGGATAATACGATTTTGCTCCCTTTGGATCGTAGCAACAATACTTTTCATTTGAGAATCTGCCTGTTTTCCCAACACTTCTTTAAGGAGTTCGTCACCAATCGTTACACCGGTATCAAACATACTGCTGATGCGGCCATTACGAACAATAAACTGCCGTTTTAGCTGCATCTCGCCTTCAATGGCTCCACTTGGTGTCTCGTATTTGGCTGGACCTGGCGGGTAATCGTAATACAAGCTCGATACCGGCGCTCGCCAATCATATATTAGAAATTCCATTCCGCTTTTATCTAACAATGAAGCAATGCCAAGGTATACTTTTTCCGTATCTGGCTCGCCCGTCTCCTTGAAATCAATGCGACCAAAATAAGGTGACTGCTCAAGTCTTGCCAATGTCTTCATCTGCTTTTGCGCTTGGCGATGGCTTCGTTCCCGTTCAGACATCAGCTCGGCTTGCTGCTTAATGCTAGCCGCCGTCTCAGCGGCTTCATCACCGTCTTCAAAGTTAACGGTTACGTCGTCCCAGAACGTCTTTCGGATGTCTACGATATCCGTTCTCACGTCACTTACTTGATGCCCAAGCACTTCAATACGATCATGGATTTCAGCCACAATATGATTGACGCGTGCTTGTTCGTTCAGCCACTCTTGATTTTCTGTACTCATGTCACCGCTCCCTTTATGTTAATAATTACATACTGTTTGACAAAGCATTATTTCTGTGGTAATCTATTATTAGATAATAATGCTCAATTCAGTTAACACTAGACAATAAGTACTCCCATCTTAGCATATACATGGGCTGGCTTCAACCTATTGTTAGCATTTCCCAACTCGATTTAGATATTAGTTTATTATGAACAGGCGAAGACATTAGGTCTTCGCTTTTTTTGATGTTCGGCACAGCTTTTCTTTGACGAATGCGGCCTTTTTCATTACAATGAGATAAATCTTAGTGGAGCAAGCTAAGACAGGCGTGAAAGCGAGCGATTTCGGCAGTTGACTGCACGATAAGCAAGCCGTTCATGCACAATACCAGTTGAGCAGAGTAGAGCAGAGAGAACGTTGAGATGAGTTGAGTCGAGCAAAGTTATATATTTATCTACGCTAGGGGATTCTTCTTCTCAGTTCTCTTCTCCACATTTTAAGGAGGAAGAGACAGATGAGCATTCATTTTCCATTGTCCACACAGCACCACAACTACGTTACCCAAGGCGGCATCCACATTACCCGCCATTTAATCCCGACTGAAATTGAGGCATCCATCACAAAAATCGTAACTCGAATCGATCAGGTTCGAGGTGCTTTGTTTACAAGCGGCTATGAGTACCCTGGTCGTTATTCGCGCTGGGATATCGGTTTTGCCGATCCACCACTGGAACTACGTGCTTCCGGCAAGCAGTTTGAATGTCGTGCGCTTAATGAACGCGGTGGTGTCCTTCTGGACATCATTCACCCTCACCTTACTCGTTTACCTGAACTAACCATTCATTCAAGTACCGATACGGCCATACTCGGAACGATGGAATCAGCCAACGAAGTTGTGTTTGAAGAAGAACGGACACGCCAGCCCTCTATTTTTACACTGATGCGTCTTTTTAAAGATATATTTCACTCGACGGAAGACTCCCACCTTGGCCTATACGGTGCATTCGGATACGACCTTGTGTTTCAATTTGAGTCTTTGCGCTTAACACATACACGTTCCGATACCCATACAGACCTTGTGCTTTACCTGCCCGATGAGATTGTGATCGTGGATCGAAATATCGGTCAAGCC
Source organism: Paenibacillus taiwanensis DSM 18679 (assembly GCF_000425125.1). GTDB lineage: Bacteria > Bacillota > Bacilli > Paenibacillales > Paenibacillaceae > Paenibacillus_B > Paenibacillus_B taiwanensis. The sequence goes on along the minus strand of NZ_KE384307.1, from coordinate 464,382 downwards.
TATACACTTTATTATGATTTCGAATTTGAGGGGCTCGCAACTCAAGGTATGGAACGAACAATTGCCAATGAGATCGCGAGTACAGATGCTGCTCATTCCTTACCTCAGCCTTATGAACCAGGCAAATACGCGAAGCTCGTTGAAGAAGCTGTCCATGAATTCCGTGTGGGCAACTTGTTTGAAGTGGTGCCCTCACATACGCTCGTGGAGCCTTATCATGACAAGCCTTCTGAAGTTTTTAAACGGTTAAATGCGATTAATCCAAGTCCGTACGGTTTTTTTATTCATCTGGGCCATGAGCATTTGGTTGGATCATCCCCTGAAATGTACGTGCGCGTAGAAGGAAATCGGATTGAAACTTGTCCGATCTCCGGCACGATTAAGCGTGGTACCTCTCCACTTGAGGATGCCGAGCAGATTCGTACTTTGCTTAATTCCAAAAAGGACGAAGCGGAATTGACGATGTGCTCAGACGTGGATCGAAACGATAAGTCACGAATTTGTGTTCCTGGCAGTGTCAAGGTCATTGGCCGACGGCAACTGGAAATGTACTCCCATTTAATTCATACGGTGGATCATATTGAAGGCAGGCTTTTACCGGAATTTGATGCTTTAGATGCCTTTATGACCCATATGTGGGCGGTTACAGTGACAGGCGCTCCCAAGCGTGCTGCGATCCAATGGATTGAGGACCACGAGGCGGACGCACGAGGCTGGTACGGCGGCGCTGTAGGCATGTATACGTTTAACGGCAATCTTAATACGGGGCTGACACTCCGTACGATCAGGTTGAGTTATGGGATTGCCCAAGTAAGAGTAGGCGCCACTCTGCTGTATGACTCTATCCCCGCTGAGGAGGAACAAGAAACGCTTGTGAAAGGTGCGGCCCTTATTCAAGCTATTCGTGGTGCAACAATAGTGAACACTTCTGAGCAGGAAGATCATTTATCGGGGAGCGGGCAGCGTATTTTGTTTGTGGACCACGAGGACTCCTTTGTCCATACGCTCGCCAGCTATTTCAGACAAACAGGCGCTGAAGTGGTTACAGTCAGAACCAAGCATGCACAGCAGTTGCTTCAGCAAAATAATACGTTTGATCTTGTCGTCCTGTCGCCAGGACCTGGGACACCAAACGACTTTGATCTGCACACGACTATACAGCTGTGCGTGGACCGCCAGCTGCCGATATTTGGCGTTTGCTTAGGCTTGCAAGGGATTGTCGAATACTTTGGCGGTCAACTAGAGGTGCTCGACTATCCACAGCACGGCAAGCCGGCGCATCTGTCTATTACGCAGCGCACTCCGCTCTGGGATGGACTGCCCTCCAGCTTTAAGATTGGACGCTACCATTCATTACACGCCGCTCAAGTACCTGAGTGTTTGCAGGTCACTGCCATAGCAGCAGATGGGGTTGTGATGGCGGTGGAGCATAAGGAATTGTCCATTGCTGCCGTCCAATTTCATCCAGAGTCCATCCTGACGATGTCAGACGCCGCGGGATATCGGATCGTAGCAAACGTGTTGGCGATGACTCGGGCAGCAGCAGTACGAGCATACTAAACCGCACGAGACTTGATTTAGGCATGCTATATACTTGCTATAGGCTGGTTTTAGGCTCGCTGTAGGGACAAGAAAGCAGCGTAGATCCCGTTGATTTATTCAACCTCGCCATTGCTATATAATGATGTTATGGGACGTAATTCTGCAAAGAAAACAGGATTACGTTCCATCAATTGATCAGCATTTGGAGGGTATCATATGGTTTCAGCAGATAGCAGCATAGCCGTTTTGTACGAAGCTCCCCAGCCTGAAGAATACATACAATTAAGAGCACTTACTGGGCTTAGCCTCAAGTCGCTAGACGGAGCAAAAATCGGATTAGCCCATTCCATCTTTGCAGTCACTTTACGTCAGGGGGACAAGCTAATCGGCATGGGAAGAATTATAGGAGACGGGGGCTGCTTTTATCAAGTAGTTGACATTGCCGTTGATCCTGCGCATCAAGGTGCAGGACTGGGCAAGCTAATTATGAAAGAAATAACGGCATATTTGGACCTGCATGCCGCTAAAGGAGCATATATCAGTCTACTTGCTGATGTGCCCGCCGACCAACTGTATAAGCAATTTGGCTTTGACTATACTGAGCCTAAATCTTTAGGCATGTATAGAATGATCCCCCTATAAGGTTGCTGTCTGAAAGCCCGTATGTATACACGCTGCACAACTATCCCCGTTAGGCTATAATAGTTTACAGAATCACAGAATGAATCCAATTGGATGTAAGGAGATCGTACATATGGCATACTTCGCAGCAGTATTAGACATGTTAGATGAATCCAGAAATTTGACGTTACGTCCGCAGCATTTAGAGTACTTGGCTGCACTGAGCGAGCAAGGAAAAGTACACTTGAAAGGTCCATTCAAGGACGGTTCAGGCGGCATGGTCATTTACAAAGCAGATTCGCTAGAGGAAGCGCAGCAGTTGGCGGAGAACGACCCATATGTGGTAGAGGGCGTACGCAGTCTGCATCTTCGGGAATGGGACATTAAATATTAAATATTTAATGTTTAACAGTAACGCCAAGAGGACCACTTCGTGGTCCTCTTGTATGGATAAACGTAAACATAGACAGATCGCGAACTTAAACCCCTTTAACTAGAAACCTTAGCCTTCGCTATGACCGTATAGGCATTGGCATGAGAGAAGCTTAGCTTCTCCGCCAGGCGCATCGACGACTTGTTATCAATATTACATTCCCACCGCGGCATTAGGCCAAGACGCCAACTATGCTGAATAAATGCAGCAGCGGCAATACGACCTAGCCCTAACCCGCGAAATTCTGGATGAGTCGCGATGTCCACTTCTACATAGGGATGTCCAAGAAAGATCGCTGTACATTCACATACAATTCGTTCCTCGTAAGTAATGGCATATCCGAACCCTTTTCGTAAAAAACGCGAGACAGAACCCCAATACTCTTCGTAATAAGCAACATTAAACATTAAGCTTTCTCGTATCGTCTCCGGCGTTATACGCTTAAGTCCAAATCCTGCCTCCACATAGGCAGGAGGAAATGAATCCAGCTTATGACGCAGTACGTAAGAGGCTCTGCGATGCCGCTCGCCGTCCTCCCCCATCATCTCGGTCAGCACCTGCTCCCATTCCGATGAAGTCACAAACACTGAAAAGCGCTTGTTTGACTCACGATATCGGTACGTGTATAGGCTGTTCAGCCATATATGCACATGGTGATCTGCCGCATTCCCCAATACAGCAAATAAGCCGTTGCTTGTGCCAATAACCGCGGTGGTTGGATGGAGGTTATCGTTTACCCAGACCGAACCTTCAATGTTGTCATGCAGTACGGCATGTACAAGCGAAGGAACATACGTCATCTGTTCAATTAGAGGCTGCAAGAGCCGGTGAAGCGGCTTGGCGTCCAACAAAATCATGATGACTCCCCTTTTTATGAGTAAAATATGGAAACTTTATCTAAGAGTTATTATAATGTATTTTAAGGTCTATCACCACTTCATATACAGGGGGCTCATTACCTGATGGGACAAGTCAAGGTATACGGCATTCGATCCGAATTAAAGCCGCGACAAGCACAATTGTCGATGATTATTCACGCCTGCATTGTGGAAGCGTTACAATATCCACCAGGCAAAAAGTTTCATCGTTTTATCCACCTGGAGCCAGAGGACTTCAGTTATCCTTCTGACAGAAGCACCAAATATACGATAATCGAAATTGTGATGTTTGAAGGCCGTTCCATCGAAACCAAAAAACGTCTGATCCACTTGCTATACCAGCACATTACAGAGCAGCTGGATATCGGAGCAGATGATATTGAAATCACAATTATGGAGTCCCCCAAGCATAATTGGGGAATACGCGGCCGTACTGGGGATGAATTAGCGTTAGCCTATCAAGTTAACATATGATCATAACGTGAACAGCACTAAAGGGCCGTTATATCTCGCCGCGCATCATCTATACATAAAATAGTGTCATTGTGCAACGGACCAATCCGAGCCACCAAGGCATGCAACGCCTTAACCACCCATAAACTGCTTATTAACAGCCTTCTACGAGAGGCAAATGCATACAAGATGAGGTGGTACTATGGATGCGTGCTACATTGGCAACCAGCGCATGCTGTTAAAAACGGGATACGGCGGCCTGCTTGTCTGTCCGTCAGACGATTTAAGCTTGATGCCCTTTTTAGCGCTTACGGGGGTATTTGAGTCTCCCTTAACAAATTACTTTTCACGTATGGTTAAGCCAGGTCAAGTTGTGGTGGATGTAGGTGCAAATATCGGTTATTTTTCCGTTCTGCTTGGCCATCTGATCGGTCATACAGGACAATTGTATGCCTATGAAGCAAATCCGCATTTGCTCCATTTCCTGAATGACAACTTGTCATTAAATTATTTGCACGACCGTACACAGGTGCAGCAAAAAGCAGTGTTTAACGAGCCAGGAGATGTAACGTTCCATGTCGCAAAGCGGTTTATGGGAAACAGTTCGATTCGTATGCATGACGAAACCTATAACCAGCATTACATCGATGAGTTCGAAACTGTATCCGTAAAAGCAGCTGTTCTTGATCAAGAGCTGGAGCATTTGTCCCGTATCGATTGGCTTAAGATTGATATAGAAGGAGGCGAATACGAAGCTTTCTTAGGTATGGAACAGCTGATACGACATAAAGTTAACGTAACCGTCTTTGAAGTCAATAAAGCTATGATGCAGCATCGCTGGGAAGCATTTACTGAGCTGCTGAAGAAGTATCATTACGACTGGGGTAAGTCGTTCTACATGCTGTCTCAAGAGGGACTGCCCGTACCAATTATACTTGAGCAGGTCATTCAAGAAGGCAATTATCCGTTTATGTTAATGTGCTAGGCTAGCTTGTCCGTCTTGGTTGGTTATCCTTTATCCTAAATAAGCGAGCATGGGAAGCACTGCCCATGCTCTTTTTTAGTTTAAACAGCTGCCCTGAACAAGAACCTCGCCTTCCTTTTCAAACATGCTGCGCTATAATAATGGAGAAACTTATCATTTTTCAAATAGGAGAGGAGCAGGTACGAAGTGTTTATAGCTATTTTACTTTTTATCGCTGCTGGTCTGGCTGAAATTGGGGGCGGATATCTCGTGTGGTTATGGCTTCGCGAAGCCAAGCCATTCTGGTACGGTATTGTAGGCAGCTTAATCTTGATTGGATATGGCATCGTACCTACACTCCAACATTTTCCCTCCTTCGGGCGAGTGTACGCCGCTTATGGCGGTGTGTTTATAGTACTAGCCGTCTTGTGGGGATGGCTAGTAGACAAAAAGCTCCCTGATCGCTACGATGTGATCGGTGCAGCCATCTGCATCATTGGTGTTGCCATCATTCTGTGGGCGCCTCGAACCTCTACCTAACACCAGTAACTCTGCCTTTTGGGCCTCATAATTCTAGCACAATAGGATGTTCAGGCGCAGGTGGACCACCGCCTAGTAAAGACATGGAAGTTGATTACAATGCTGTAAGCTTGTTGTAAGTCATATCAATACTTCATCGTTCCTGTTTGCGATACAGTTAATCTTAGGTATCTAATATCTTCAATTAAGATTGACGAAGCAGGAAGGAGTCCTATTGGTATGTACCGATTTAAACCCCAGCGCACATTAATGATTATCGCTATGCTGTTTATTATTATTTTCATCGTACTGGCGGGTATTAAGATCAACCAGCGGTCGGCTATTGGTGAAGCGGCCCGTACCGACCCGCCACTTCTATATGATATTCATGCACGATGGCTGGATAATAGCCATACGCTGCAAGCAACGGCCAATATTACGTTTAGAAATGAATACGGTGATCCTTTGTCCGAACTCGTATTTCATTGGTTCGCAGATATGTATCGCAACCTTTCCACACAACCTATACGTGAGAGGCAGCTTAATCAAGCGTTACTGGAAACAAAGCAAGTGGGCAATCGAAATGCAGCAGACAATTTTCAGGGTGGCGTGACTACTTACTCGGTTACAACAGCAAATGGCAAGTCGCTAACTTATATCCATCAAAATCAGGCGTTAACGATAAAGCTCCCAAAAAAGCTGCTCCCGGGGGCAACAACTCAGCTCACGATCAGATACGAGGTCAAAGTTCCTTTTGGCGCTCACGCGCTAAGCTACAGCGATCACACGGTAGGCGGCTTCATGTGGACGCCACAGCTTGCTGTATATAAGCAAGCCGATCGCGGGTGGAATCGTGTGCCGTATAACTCTTCATACCGCAGCGATTTCTACCCAATGGGGCAATATCATGTCATACTTGATGTACCTGAGGCTTGGGAAATAATTACTACTGGACAAGAAATTCATCGCCAACATATAGATGGACGACTGCTGCTCGAAACGAAGTCCGAAACAAGCAGACAATTTGCTTTCTATGGGGGCCGCTACAAGCAGGAAGGTGAACGTACGTTAGCAAATCATTTGCGTGTAACTGTCCATCGGATTCATTCATTAAACGATCAGCAGTCTGTAGATTACACTTCCGTCCTTGACACCGCAGCTTCAGTAGCTGATTGGCTTTCTGCTACAGTCGGACCTTTGCCTTATGCTGAGCTGAAGCTAGTAGAAGCGCCCTACGCTGGTATGTCTTACAGCCCTGATGGAATCGTCGTATTCAGTCGCCAACCAGATGGTTTCGTTCAGCGGGATGAGTTAATCCGTGCTATAGCGAAGCAATGGACTCAAAATGCAATTGGCTCCAATGCGAGTACAGACGGCTTTATTAGCGACGGACTATCCGCATTTTTGGCAGCCTATTTTGAGTATAATGACAATAATAAACGATGGCCTCAACCTGCGCTCATTAATACAAATATGTATCCTCCCGCAGCACCCGCAGTAAGACTAGGTGCTGACGCCGAGCTGCATTATCAGGCAAAAGGAACCGCTGCGCTTATGGAGTGGATAAATCAATATAACATAGAGGCATTTAATAGTTGGATACAATCTTTCTATAAAACTTATTCTGGTAAAATGACCTCTGTCAGCGGCCTCCTGAATACGGTAAGTACGCAAATTAGTCCTAAAGCAAAGGCTGACTTGGAAGTGTTGCTTACTCATTCTAAGCCTCCCCTCTAGCCTTATGAGGCTAGAGCATTCTGCCTGACAACTATTCACCGGGGGCCGCAACCTCCGGTGAAGTTGTATAGCATCGCCTGCATGTTCATCCGCTTAAAATTCCACCGTGATAGCTTACACCCCAACACGTTTTCCACGTTTTCACTCGCTTGGACGTTATGCTGAGACGCCCTCTTGCGCCCAAACCGATGTGTGCCAATTATACCTCCAATAATCATGACGGAACCAAGCAGATGATATATCCTCACTTCTTCACCGAGAAACATTGCTCCCGCTGTAAGCGACACAATCGTTGACAGATTTGTAAATACACTCATTTTCGACGCTTCCATCTTTGACAATATATAATTGGCTGTCAGCGCAGTTAGCAACGAAGCAATCCCCCCTAGATACAGGATCGACAAAATAAATGTGCTATTGGCAAGCGGCGCAACAAAGCGGTCAAACGTACCAGCAGCTGCATGCTGAATAATGGACACGAGTAGAAAAGAAGATGTTGCATGCTGTAAACCAAAGGCTTGCAGCGTAAAAAATCCGAGCGGGTACATCGTAGCAAGCAGCAGCACTTTAAACACAGGCTTGCCGTAATAATTTAGCTTAACCCAACCGAATGCCACGGGGATCGACATGATCAAAAATGAGGCAGCGAACCGATAGGTCAGCGTATCCATCGGGTGGGCGTATTCGAGCGCCACTTTCGTAAACAAAAACGAGAAGCCGATAATCGCGGCGTTCAGTACAGCTAACAAATTAGCAAGCTTTAAGCCTTTAGATTGCATCGTGATAGAATCCTCTCTTCCTCTTTAGGGAATTTGAACCGAGGACGTCTCCTCCGTCACCTTAAAAATAAGGCAAAAAAGCGAACATAAAAACGACTTTTTTGCCAAACTGTAGCGGTACAGTTTACTTCCTGTATAATAAATATGACTTTATAAAAGGAGGCAGCGGGATGAGAAAATATGATGCCATCTTATCTGATATGGAAGAGAAAATTAAAAATCAGCAGTACAAACCCGGCCACAAGCTGCCTTCTGTACGAAGGGCCGCAGCAATATACAATTGCAGCATTAGCACAATTACACGTGCTTACACCGAACTAGAAAAACGTCATGCCATCTATTCGATTCCACAGAGTGGCTTCTACGTGGTCGACATACTCGGAAATAGTTGTCACGACATAGATGATGACCGGATTGATTTTGCCTCCGCTTCACCGGATATCAACGTTTTTCCTTATTTGGACTTTCAACATTGTTTGAATAAAGCGATTGATATTTATAAATACAACCTATTTACATACGGCGATACCCACGGTCTTGATAAACTGCGGCATACACTCGTTTCGCATTTAGCTAGTGATCAAGTATTTGCACCGGCAGCGCGTATCTTTATTACGTCTGGCATTCAGCCAGTGCTGGAGATGCTGTCAAATATGGATTTCCCAGGCAGCGGGACAACAATTCTTGTTGAGCAGCCAGGGTACGATATTTATTTGCGTTACTTGGAAAACAAAAATATCCCTGTCGTCGGGATCGCCCGTACAGCAGCGGGGATTGACTTGGAGGTACTTGAGGCACACTTCAAAAGCGGGAACATCAAGTTTTTTTACACGATGCCCAGATACCAAAATCCGCTTGGCACCACGTTAAGCGCAGCGGAAAGAAAAGCAATCGCAGAGCTTGCTACCAAATACGATATTTTTATTATCGAGGACGATTATATGGCAGATTTGGGTGCATTGCGCAATTATGAGCCTATATTTGCTTATAACAGATCCTCGCACGTTATTTATGTGAAGAGCTTTTCTAAAATTATTTTTCCAGGCTTAAGATTGGGGGTAGCCGTACTGCCCGATTGCCTCATTAGCAAGTTTAAAGATGCCAGTAGATACGGAGATACCTCATTATTGTCTCAGGCGGCGCTGGAGGTATATATCAATAACGGCATGTACGAGCGGCACAAGCATAAAATAATAAAACAATACAAAGAGCGGATCCAACTACTGAACGAAGCAGTAGCACGCCATAATGAGGCAGAACTCATCGAGATTCCAGACATTCATTCGGGAATTTATATTCAATTCAAGCTGCCGCACAAAGTTAATTTGGAGCAATTTATAAAACGTCTCGCTAACCGGAACGTTCACGTCGTGTCTGGACGGGGATTTTATTTGAACGAATATGCGGAACGAGAAAAGTTTATAAGAATAAGCATCTCAAGAGCAAAGTCAGCATCCATCGATGATGGTGTGAAGGCGATTATTGAGGAAGTGAAGCAGGCAATCAGATGGTAACATAAATCAAGCCGCCCGATATACGACGGCGGCTTGACAACATTATCTCTTACTATTTAATTAGCCGTTAGCGTCAACTGCCATGACACGGTCAATTTCGGTTTTCGTATTACAATTAATCATCTATTACATATAACGCTTACTTGTAACGCTTAATAAATTGTACCGCCTTATGAATATCGACTTCTGGCGAGTCGCCCACTTCTCGTTCGATCGTCAAATATCCGGTGTACCCGATATCAGCAATGGCACGGAAATAAGCATCAAAATCTACTTTTCCCTCGCCTAATGGCAGCTCGGCAAACGGGCCAGATGTGGCCATCTCGGCAATTTTCTCATGCGTCATCGGCTCGTAGCCAAGCATCCCGTATACATCACGCGGATCTACTTCCCGCAGCTTCACACCGTCCTTAACATGTGTGTGCACCACATAATCTTTCAGTGTAATGATCCCTTGTACCGGATCATCTCCCGTTACCATGACCATGTTAGCTGGGTCAAAGTTAACTGCCACACCTTTTCCTGTGAGCGTGTCCAAGAACGATTTCAAATGTGCTGCTGTTTCTGGACCCGTCTCAATCGCAAAATGCCCGCCTAAACTGTTTGCATATAAGCTCAACTCTTCACACGACTTTTGCATCTCATCGAAAATATAGTTTTGCTCGTGAGGCACCAGCCCGATATGGGTCGTCACGATATGGGTACCCAGATCAAATGCCAGATCCATAATCCGCTTCGACTTCTCAATTTTGGCCGGATTAGCTTCCTTGTCCTGAAAGCCGTGACCTCCAAGGTCACCAACTAGTGCGGATACTTGCAGTCCCAGACTGTCGATATAATCTTTTAGTTCCTTACGGGCCGCAGCACTTAGATTAGCGGGGTCCATTTCACCTGACACGGCATATATTTGCACGCCGTCTGCGCCGACTTCCTTGGCCTTGACTAGTGCTTCCCTTACAGGCAAACGAAAACTATCTGTAATGACCCCTATAGGGTTATTCAGCTTAACCATACCCGTGTACACTCCTCTATTAGAACTTTTCTGAACTGACAACTTCTCTTCTACTTCAACGAATAGATCCCAAATGTATGGTTAACGTTATGAGGAGTAGACAACTTCGCGTCCTGTCGCACTGGACTCATAAATTCCACACAATATTTTGAGCATCTCGACGCCGTCCTCAACTGGACAGATCGTTTCTTCCTTACCCAGACAGCAGTTTACAAAATGATCAATTTCATTCTGGAATCCTTTATCAAAATCAAAGCTCAAATGATCGATCTGCGGTGTCATATTAATCATCGTATTATGCTTTTCACCGATGATCGCCAACTTTGGCTCGATCTCCGCGCCACCTTTTTCACCAAATAGCTTCATGCTGAGCTCATCTTCTTTTGCCATCAAGGAGAAGCTGACATCAACGACAAGCGATGCGCCATTTTCAAACCGAATCAAAGCATTCGCCATGTCCTCCACCGTATTATGTTGTGCATCATAGTCCGCAGCTTTGTAAAAATCATAATTTTCGATATGATTACGATTGCCAAGCTTCTTGTAAGTATTACCAGTGACCGATTTGACCTTGGGCTTGCCCATCATGTACCAGCACAAATCGATGACATGGACACCGAGATCAATCAATGGACCGCCGCCTGAACGCTCAACATCACTGAACCACCCGCCAGGATTGCCGAGACGACGGATACAAGATGCTTTTGCGTAATAAATATCTCCCAAATCCCCCGCATCAATAAATTTCTTCAGCACTTGAGTGTTGGTACCATAACGACGAACGTAACCTACTTGAAGCGTGCGGTCAGATGTACGCACAGCCTCTTCTACAGCCAGAGCTTCCTCTACTGTCTTACACATCGGCTTCTCGACCAGCACATGCTTACCCGCCTTGACTGCCGCAATACTGATCGGAGCATGAGTGTTGTTCCATGTACAAATGCTAACAGCATCAATATCAGCATTCGCAAGCAGCTCGTTATAATCTGTGTACACGTGAGTGGCACCGTATTTTTCCGCTTTTGCCTTCGCTCGCTCCTCATTTAAATCACAGATTGCGTAAATTTCGACATGATCATTTTTTTGGTATCCGTCCAGATGACATTCGGAAATGGAGCCTGCACCGATAACACCGACTTTAATTTTGCTCATCTCAATCCCCCTCCATAAATGTAATGCTCTTATTCCTAATCTACGCTTGTTGGTCAGGCTTGCTCCCAGAGCCGACGCGCGTTGGCAATTGCAATACGAGTGGCCTGCAAACAATCTTCCATCCCTTCAAATTCGATGGAGAAGTAACCGTCATACCCATTGTTTTTGATAACTTGTATAATGTCGCTAATCGGCAAATCTCCTTGTCCTACAATCGCGCCGCGCAAATACTGGCCGTGCAAGGAGTTAAACCAGCCTTCCCCGGGATTGTAGTCGGCAGGTCGAATATAAAAATCCTTCAAATGTACCATGGATGCATACGGCAAATTTTGCTGCACCGCATACAAAGACGGTTCATCAACACAAATAAAGTTGCCAACGTCAAGCGTAGTTTTGAAGTTCGGCCGATTCACCGCTAATACGAGCCGGCGTACACGCTCACTTGCCTGCAAGTAGAAGCCATGATTCTCAACACTGGTTGTGATGCCGTATTTTAAAGCATAGTCTGCTACACGTTGGCAGGCTGCAACAAGCTGCGGAAAGTCCTGCTCAAAGTACTCCGTCCCTGTCATTGCATGTGGTCTGGAGGCCACGTCATGTCTCATCAGCTTTACGCCTAAACGGTGTGCAACATCTACATGTGCTTGAACCCGCTTCACCTCAGCCTCAAAAGCAGCTTCATCCAGCCCCGCAAAATTTGCACCGATACAATAATTGGACAATTCCAAGCCGATTTCTTCCGCTTTAGTACGAATATCTTCTGCCAATTGGGAATCATCCAGCAGATCAAATCCAAGCGGAACGATTTCTGCGTGCTCTGCACCCTGTTCTTTTAACCATTCCAGGGCACCCAGCACATCCAATTGACCGCTCTGGATTGCATTGTACAAGCTATAAGTACTAACTCCAAGTTTCATGTGAATCACTCCATTTCTCTAGTTGGGCAATCGCTGCTCAGCATTCATGCAAGCGCTCGCAAGTTGTAGTGTTCTCTTCCTACATTATAGGTCGAAAACGTTTACATCCATTGCACTATGTTCCACAAATGTTGTACTTTCTTACACAGATTTGATTCCACTACGTACTGTATTCACTTTATTCAAATAATACAGCTTCATGACGAACAGGATCTTTTCCCATTTTATAACTGGATATGATAGGTTTGTCATTTTATAATAGAAGAGTTTGCAAAATAGAAATAGGGGGAACTATCAACCATGAAAAGATCATACTGGCTTTTACTTGTTCTGGTTATGTTTATTTGCTTTACTCCATCTATAGGAGCAGCTCCGCAGGTTAGTACGAATAAAGAAATTAGTACCTTTTATAACGGCAAGCTGCAACTATCACCTTACAAAGCGATTATTGTAAACGACAATACAACTTATGTCCCGCTCCGGCTTATCGAATCGTTTGATCATATTAACGTTCAATATGAGGGGCCTTCCATCCGCGTTGTTACCGATAAAGGAACGTTTTCGATCGATAAGCAAAATACGATTCTGCACCAGAATACGACATATATCACCTTTAAGAAGCTGCAGCAGATGAGCACGATTACAGGAAAATACATATCAAGTGCAACATCGCTGTTTCTATGGGATACCGCGGTTGGGTCAGCCAAGACTGACGAGTTGATCTATCATATCTCAACTGTGCCTGGTAGACTGCGTGAAGACTTTGGCAAAAAAATATTTCCCACCTCTGAATTCAGTTCCAGATGGATCATCGACGTCACAAAATCTGCCGTTGACCCTGATTATTACAACATCGAGGTCATGAAGCCTGATGGGACAACGGAAACGATTCCCTCTAAATATGTATCCGAGACAGATTTACGTGTAGTAAAGAACATACTGCTTAACAAAACCATGTGGACAAACAAAAGTAAAGCAGCTACGACTTTCAGCTCTAATCTGAAACACCTTGAAAAAGTTACAATAACTTCGATCAAGTATAAGGACAGCAGCTTACACTACACGCTGCGTAAGCAAAATGGAACTCAAGCGACTGTATCCCATGCTGTTTTTGGAACAGGATCAATGAGTGAAAGGTTTCCGTTTTTCAGCAAGAATATAAAAAATTTGTATAATTGGAAACAAAGTATATGGAAGAGTATCGAAAATGAAACGGTAACCGTCGGAATGGAGATGTTTCAAGTTTGGTTGGCTTGGGGTGAGCCAGATAGAACTTATCCTTCTGATTCCCCTATTGGTGACGCAGATATGTGGATTTATGGTAATACCTATTTGCATTTCACGAACTACAAACTAAGTCTCATACAAAACTAATAACGAAGCTGATGCCCCTGTAAAGGGGCGTCGGCCTTTCCTTTTACATCCTTCTGCTCCTGTACCCTGTTACGTTAACCGCTATAGTTACATGTACAATGCCATCTTTTTCAACATCATCCACTTCCATTCATATAAAAAATGACGTGATGTCCCGCTCCCGTTTCGTTACAATAGAAGAGCGTATTGTGGCACTAACAGGAGGTTAAAAGATGAATCGCTGGTGGAAAACGATTTTATTTATAATAGGTGCGGCAGTGCTGACACGGTTCATTCCGTTCTCTTCTTTTTTCAGAAGTGTGGATACGTTAATCCATGAATTTGGCCATGCCTTAATGACACTGCTTGTGTCAGGAAAAGTGTGGTACATCCATTTGTTTGCGGATCATAGTGGAGTCACCTACTCCTCAGCCACTCATGCATGGCAGTTTATACCGATCGCACTAGCCGGTTATCTTACATCGGCACTATTTGCCATGCTGTTATTTTTCCTGTATTCTCGCAGCAGGACGCAAGCAGGACTGATCGTACTAACCGCGCTGGCCGCTCTTTGTCTAATCTTCTTCTTGCGTAATTCGTTTGGCGTAACGTGGGGCATCGGATTTATTTTATTAAGCGGAGCAGTATGTTTTGCTCCTTGGCGCTGGTTGCAGGAGTTTTACTATTTGCTAGTTGCGTTTATTTGTCTCGTGGAATCCGTGTTAAGCCCTTTGATCCTGGTGATGTTGTCCATACAAAGTCCTGCGCAAGCAGGCGATGCAGCTAACTTGGCGCGGATGACCGCCGTTCCGGCTTTGTTCTGGTCCTTGCTCTTTGTACTGGCTACCGTCGCATGCGCACGTGTGTCGATGAGCTTGTTCTTTAAGCCGCGGCCAGTCCGAGAATAAATGCGAACTGACGCTTGGAATCCACGCGATTAGCGGCAGGACGCCAATCTAATGAACAGCTATCGCCCTCTCTTCAAGCAACACACCCCCCTGGCTTGCAGGCCAGGGGGGTGTGTTGCTTCGACTGAAGTCGGGACACCAGTTTATAGTTAGACCAGGTGGCAAGCTACATAATGCTCGCTGCCCATGTGCCGGAACTCCGGCACGAGCTGACGGCAGATGTCCGTCGCATATGGGCAGCGCGTATGGAACTTACATCCTGCCGGCGGATTCGCCGGATTCGGGATGTCGCCTTTTAATACGATACGCTCGCGTTTTAGACGCGGGATCGGCACAGGCACTGCGGATAGGAGTGCCTTCGTATAGGGATGCAGCGGATGTGTAAACAATTCGTCACGCGGTGCTGTCTCCATCATCGTTCCGAGGTACATCACGCCGATACGAGAACATAAATGTTCAACTACACTTAAATCATGTGAGATAAACAAATAGGTTAACCCGCGTGTCATCTGCAACTTGCGGAACAAATTTATAATCTGTGCTTGAATAGATACATCAAGCGCAGATACAGGCTCGTCAGCAATAATTAAGTCAGGATTCAGTATAAGCGCACGTGCAATACCGATGCGCTGACGCTGGCCTCCTGAAAATTCATGCGGAAAACGATCGATATGATAGGAAGAAAGACCGCATGCTTGCAGCACATCCAACACCCGATCACGAGTTTCTTCTTTTGGTGCAAGTCCGTGGTTAAGCAGCGCCTCTCCAATGGCATCGCCAACCCGAACCCTCGGATTAAGCGAGCTGTACGGATCTTGGAAAATAAGCTGCATTTTCGGACGCAGATGCCGCAGTTCTTTCTCCGGCATGTTATAAAGATCGTTCCCTTTATACAACACTTCGCCAGATGTTTTCTCGGTTAATCGGATAATCGATCTGCCAACTGTGCTCTTACCGCTGCCTGATTCCCCTACCAAGCCAAATGTCTCTCCTGCCTGCAGCGTGAGACTGATGCCATCTACCGCTTTGACGTAACCAACCGTCCGATTAAACAAGCCCGACTTAATCGGAAAGTATGTTTTCAAATCCTTAACTTCAAGCAGAGGGGCATTTTGCTGCGGCGTAATCCCCTCAGAGGCTGCAATCGTCAGTTCAGCCATGACTTACACCCTCCTCGTACAGCCAGCAGGCCACTTTTTGTCTCCCTGCCCTGGAGTGAAGCACAGGCTGCTGCGTTCGACATATGGACATGCAATGCTCACATCTGTCATAAAAATAACACGATTCCTTTAATTCAAGAGGATTAGGCACTTGACCAGGAATGGAATACAGCTCATCCTGACGCTGGCCGATGATGGGCTTGGAACGTAACAGTCCTTGTGTATAGGGATGCAACGGATGCTCAAACAGCTCCACTACATCACCTTCCTCCACAATTTTGCCAGAGTACATGACGATAACATAATCCGCAATCTCGGCTACTACGCCCAGATCATGCGTAATTAACAAAATGGAAGTGTTGGATTCCTCCTTGATCTGACGCAGCATATCCAAAATTTGCGCTTGGATCGTTACATCTAGTGCCGTCGTCGGCTCATCAGCAATCAGCAGCTTTGGATTACAGGAAATCGCGATAGCAATCATAATCCGCTGCAGCATACCACCGCTTAATTCATGCGGGTAACTGTCTACAATTTGCTCTGGTCGAGAGATGCCCACCAATTCGACTAGCTCAATTGCTCGCTTACGTGCTTCCTTTTTACTTAGCTTCTGATGCTCCATCAGCGGCTCCATCACCTGCATGCCAATCGTCAGCACCGGATTCAGCGATGACATCGGCTCCTGAAAGATCATCGCGATGTCGTTGCCGCGAATTTGACGTAGTTCATGTTTGTCGATACGGAGCAAATCTCTTCCTTCAAAATGAATCCGCCCGTCTACCACCTTGCCGCTTGGCTCCTCGACCAGCCCCATAATCGACATCGCGGTCACACTTTTGCCGCATCCCGATTCGCCTACGATACAGACTGTCTCTCCTTCACGAATACGTAGACTGACGTCATTAACCGCTTTAACGGCACCTTCCTCTGTATAGAAATACGTACTGAGATGATCAATCTCGATTACATTATTTTTCATCAGCTGTCATTCCTTACTTCTTCTGTTTAGGGTCCAACACATCCCGCAGCCCATCCCCAAAAATGTTAATCGCAATAACCGTTGTAAAAATGGCCACACCAGGCGGTATCCACAGCCAAGGGTGCTGTTCAAAGTCTATTAGATTGTTTGCCGCATCAATCATGTTCCCCCACGTTGGTGTCGGAGGCATAACACCTAAGCCAAAGAAGCTCAGTACAGACTCGCTTAAAATGGCACCGCCAATACTTAGTGTCGAAATCACGATAAGCAGCGGGACGATGTTCGGAATCATATGGTTAAATAGCTTCCTGCGGTCATTTAACCCCAGCACAATAGCGGCTTGCATATATTCACGTTCGCGGATTGTAAGCATCTGGCTGCGAACAAGCCGCGCAAGACCCGGCCAGCCCACAAAGCTCAGCATTAACATAACGATGTACATGCGATATTCAACGGGTACTTTCCATTCGGACAATAACGCACCAAGTATAAATAAGATCGGCAAGCTTGGAATCGTTAATAACAAGTCGGCAATCCGCATAATGATCTGGTCAACAATACCTCTGTAATATGCGGCAACAGCGCCTAATATGGACCCGATAATAACCGAGATGATCATTGAGGCAATCCCGACCGTTAAAGAGATCCGACCCGCTTGCAGCAATCGTGTCAGCACATCCCGTCCAAGCAAGTCGGTGCCTAGCCAATGTTTAAACGAAGGTGCCTGATTCATAATGGCTGGATTAATCTTGTTGTTGGCATAAGGTGAAAATAAAGGCCCGAAAAAGCACACAAGAAACATAAACACAATAAAAGCCAATCCGGCCATAGCCAGCTTATTTTTACGGAGACGACGGAAAGCTTGGCGCCATAACGAAGAGCGAATCGGACTTGCCGCTGTTTGCTTCGTGTCCGCTAATCCGCCAGTAATGGATGACATGGTGAAACCTCCCTGCAATACGCGTTAAACTAATAATTGCTGCCTATGCTTATGCCCTGTTCGCTGCTTTATCTTCACAGCTTGACGCGTGGATCGGCTACATGGTACAAAATGTCCGATATTAAGGTGCCTATTACCGTTAAAATGGCGATAAACATCGTAAAGCCCATAAGCAGCGGATAATCCCTGACGGTAAAGGACTGCATATACAGTTGACCGATTCCAGGCCAGTTAAATATTTTCTCAATGATTAGCGAGCCTCCAAACAAGCCTGGCAGTTCAAAACCAATCAGCGTAATCGCTGGCAGCATCGCATTACGAAGCGCATGTCGGTAAAGCACAACTCGTTCCTTCATCCCTTTCGCGCGTGCTGTACGTATAAAGTCCTGACGAATGACGTCCAGCATATTGCTGCGGAAATAACGGGTGAGCGACCCAACACCAAGCAGCGTCATTACGACGACGGGGAGAAACATATGGTGGACCACTTCCTTTATATATTCCATACCGGTAGCGTTGCTTCCCGTAACCAGCATGCCACCTGGCGGCAGCCACTTCAGATCAACGGCCATTATCTTGATGAGAAACAGCCCGATAAAGAAAGAAGGAATCGACATCGCCGCAAATATAAAAATCATCACCATCGTATCAAACCAAGAATATTGTTTGTAGGCCGCCACCACACCGATGACAACGGCCAGCAGCCAAGTAAAAAACGTTGACGTAATAGCCAGCAGAAATGAATTCCAAATATAATCGTTAAACAACGTCAGGACAGGCTTCTGCTGCGATAACGAAAATCCGAAGTTGCCGTGGAACGCATTGTTCATCCAATTCATATACCGTTCAAGCACAGGCTTGTTTAAGCCGTATATTTCTCGCAGCTCGGCCTTGCGTTCTGCTGGCAGCTTAAAGTTATTGGTGACGAAGTCGCCTGGCATCATCGCATACAGTAAAAAGATAAGCAGCGAAGCGCCTAACAATATGAGTATCATGTACATCAATCTACGCATTAAATAGGTACTCATGACCTTCTCCTTTGCAAGTCATTCACCCCCGGGGAGGTATGTTGCAGCCCGGGGGCAAGGAGTTGTTATTTTAATTTCCAGTCAGGCAGGCTGGCAGACAAACCTCGCAGCGGGCTAATGGATAAGCCCTCGATCCGACCATTGTAAGCGACTACTAATTTTCGATAACTCGTAAAAATGTATGGCGCATCGTCATTAATAATTTGATACAGCTCTTTGTATACCGCTTTTCGCGCTTCGATATCACTTGTGGCCAGCCCTTTTTCGTACAATTCCTTCACTTTTGGATTATCGTATCCTTTCACTTCTCCATTCACGAAGGAAATCACACCATCTGAAGGATCACCTAAAATCGGCGTGGAGAACGATACCAGATCAAAGTCTCCGCTCTCAAATTTGGCAATTTGCGCGTTAAAGTCCGCAAATTGCTCTGCTTCCAGTTGAACACCAATCGCCGTATAGTTTTCTTTTGCCACAGCAATAAAAATATCTGTCGCTTTACTTTTTGAACCTATGAAATGGATTTTCAGCTTCTGGCCATCCTTTTCCCGAATACCGTCAGCGCCTTCTTTCCATCCAGCCTCATCAAGCAGTTGCTTTGCTTTTTCCGGATCGTAGTTATACGGATTAATGCCCTCTTCTGTATAGGACCAGGCGATGGGTGACGCCGGAATATTAGCAATCTGTCCTGCTCCTTGGTTCGCGTCAACGTAAATCGTTTTGCGGTCCAAGCCGTAGGTCAGCGCTTGGCGCACTTTTTTGTCTTTAAGTGTTGGATGCTCCAGGTTAAATTGCAAATAACCATAGTTGTTTGCTGTGTAAGGAATGATGTTAAGGAAGCCCAGTCCCTTTAATTTATCTATATTTTCTTGTGTAGCCTGGAAGCTGCCATAGTCCTGTTCACCCGTCTCTATAAATTGCCAAGTATCCCCTTCTGTTGTTTTATAAATAAAATGCTCCGTTTTCGGTTTGCCTTTGTAATAAAACTCATTTGCTACAAATCGTACCTCTTGACCTGGAATAAACTTCTCCAGCTTGTACGGACCAGTCCCTACAGGTGTTGCGTGGAGCTTTTTAATATAGTCGAGACTGCCAAACGTATAGTCTTTGCCGTAATACGCTTTGGACAAAATTTCACTGCCTAATATAGTAAGCCCCTTAGCATTAGGCTTCTCAATTGTGACAGCAATGGTTTGTGGATCAATAATTTTAATGCCCTCGATCGACTTCGCCTTGCCTTCTTTGTATGCCTTGCCACCTTTAATCGCAATCGTCGTCAGCAGCTCGCTTTGGCCGTCATAAGACTTATCGTGGATTAGCGTCCACGTGAAGGCAACATCCTCCGCAGTGAGTGGTGTACCATCACTGAACTTTAATTCTTTGCGGAGATGGAACGTATAAGTTAAACCATCTGAGGATATATCCCATTTTTCAGCAAGGTCTGGAATCGGAAGCCCTTTATCATCCACCGTTACCAGTGACGCATACAGTACAGAGGAAACGTTGCCGTCATAACCGCTCTGTTGGAAATAAGGTGTGAAGGCACCACTCGGATCTGTAAGCCCAACAATAATCGTATCCGTCCGTTTTTGCGCTTGGGCTGGAAGCTTGGAGAGGTCACTCGCTGCAATTGGCGCCGTGAGCTCCGTTGTCGCAGTTGTTGTACTGCTGTTCTCCGTTCCTTTAGTGTCTGCTGCCGATGTCTGCGTGCTGTTTGAAGCTGGTGTTGAACTATCATTGGAGCAAGCCGCCAATAAGATGCTGCTCGCCATTGTGATCGACAATAAGGTAATCAATAATTTCTTCATCGTGACCCTCCATGAAAACATTTATTTATTATTTATAATTCCAATATGCTAACTAGGAATTTAATGAGTCTCATTATAGACCCATAGTTAATAAATGTAAACCCATCTTTTCGTAAAATTTTCCTCTCGATTAATTCATGGGCTATTCTTGCGCAGCACCGTGCGTTTACACACCATAAAAAAAGCGAACAACCCTATACTGTATAAGGGTTATTCGCTTTCCAGATTATTTAGAAGTGTAACTTACACTTTGCATCTGTTGTCGACATCTTTAAGCTTTTTGTTTTTTATTTGACCTCAGTTAGAAGGTTTCACATGCACCTGCTGTGGATTATAAAGGCTTGAGTGCCGATTTCCATTTTGCGATGCCCGTTTCGTGTCCCCTGTTCCGCCGACGATAAGAACATAAATTCAAAGTGGATTTATGTTTCGCCCTCTATACTCCCCTTTATATAGATGAAGCATTTTTTTTAAAGTGGGTCGGTGTCACACCCGTCTGGCGCTTGAACACACGTGAAAAGTAAGGAACATCGTTAAAGCCAACTTGGAAGCAAATGTCTGTTACCGTCATGTCCGTATCAATGAGCATCGCAGCAGCTTGATGAACGCGGTAATCGATCAAATAGTCGTTATAAGTTTTTCCGGTAAAGCGCTTGAACAAGGCACAAAAATACGACTTGGAAATACTGAACTTGCGGCACAACTTCTCTAGCCGCAATTCTTCATTGTAGTGCTCATGAATATAGTGAATAGCCGCTGTCATCAGTTCTCTAAACTTCTCTACCCGCTCGTCTTCCTCATTGGATTGGCCTGATTGACGTGCCATCTCCCGCATAATAACGGACATCAGCTTCAACAAATTTGCTTTTAGCACTAATTCATAATAACGTTTGCCCGACTGGAACTCATCTAGCATTTCATGAAGCAGACGGGATACTTCCAAATCTGTTTCTCCACTGAGTGCAACTTTAGGAGTAACATGTTCCTCGTCCAACATAAATTGTTCCAAATAGGAGTAATCAAAACTATCTTTGCCTCCGCTATGTGGTTGATATTGTTCATCAATAAAATGTGGCAAAAACTCACACCCAATGATATCGATATCTTGACCTGGCACCAAATTAACCCGGTGAACAGCATAAGGTGGAATGACAAAGATATTCCCTTTGACCATCGAGTAGGTGTGCTGATTAATCGTATGAATGAACTCTCCTTTAACGACATACCAAATTTGAAAATAATCATGGGTATGGTCGCGGATGCTTCCACCGGCTCTATTCCAACGGTATACTTTAAATGGAAGTAATGTTCCAATTTCACTCTCCGCCCGATAAAAAATGACATCTTCTTTTTGGGGCTGCAACGGTACTAGGTTAGGCTCCTCATTCGACAACTTTATCACCCTGACTATACTGTTCATTTAATGGCAAATGCACTATATTATTAACTAGATTCGCTCGTACCGACTAAACGCTTCCTAGTTCGGACATATAACAAGCTTAACCTACGAACTCATACATGTAAATTGGTTACCGTATTCTGAAGGAGGCCTTTTATGCAAGCTGCAATTATTTCATTAAATGTCGCATTACCAACTGATTCGCTCACGTATAATGGCAAACCCGTTCGCTCCGGCATCGTTAAGCAGCCTGTTCAGCTGCCGATCCAATTGCAACAGCTTGGCTTTGAGGGTGATGGTGTCGCAGATACGAAGCACCACGGCGGCCCCGACAAAGCAATTTGCGTGTACCCGAGCGAGCATTATGACTTCTGGCAGCGAGAATGGGGCCACGAATTGCCGCATGCGGCGTTTGGCGAGAACTTAACGACTAGCGGACTAATTGAAACAAATGTTCATATTGGAGATATGTTTCGTATTGGAGAAGCTGTCGTACAGGTGACGCAGCCTCGTCAACCTTGCTTTAAGCTTGCTGCGCGTTACGATAAGAAAGAAATCCCGGTATGGATGCAGGACACCGGATTTACAGGCTATTATTTGCGAGTGATTGAGGAGGGGGTTGTACGTCCAGAAGATAAGCTGACTTTAATTCAAGCAGATGAAGCCGCCGTATCCATTCAATATGCGAATGAAGTGATGCATCATCACAAGCACGGGGAAGAAGGGGTCGCACGTATGCTTGCCAATCCCTCACTGTCCGCCAGTTGGCGTGCAACTTTGACGAAGCGGCTGCAAGGGATCCTGCAAGATACATCAGAACGTATTCAAGGCACACAAAGCTAGACGAGTTGATCGCTGCAAGGGCACATGTAGTCATTTAATGTACCGCTGAATACATTGCCTTAGCCGCCTAATAACGAAGTGCGCCCTTAACACCACG
This sequence comes from Paenibacillus taiwanensis DSM 18679, assembly GCF_000425125.1. Lineage (GTDB taxonomy): Bacteria > Bacillota > Bacilli > Paenibacillales > Paenibacillaceae > Paenibacillus_B > Paenibacillus_B taiwanensis. The sequence goes on along the minus strand of NZ_KE384307.1, from coordinate 441,346 downwards.
CTTGCACGGGCTAAGTGCGTTTAGCACGCTTTACCCTCCCGTTCTTTATTCCCCAGCCTGCTGCACAGACTTTTTCTTTCTATCTTTTAGGAGGAAAGCTACCGGAATTCCTACCAATGTCATGACAAAACTAATCAGATTAATATCATTAATACCGTGTGTATACGCAATCGGCTTCACTATCGCCGTGTCGCCCCCCGCAGCGCTAAGCTGTGCAGCATAAGCAAGGGTACGAGCCGCTAACAACGACGAGAACAAGCCAATGGACAGTGAAGCGAGTCCTTGACGAATCCAGCTATTGATGGACGAAGCGTACCCTGACCATTCCCTTTTTACAGCGCTCATCCCGGCATTCATCGCTGGCGTATTGGCAAGGGCTATTCCTACATTACGTAGTGCCATCCATAGTGTAATTTCCACATGGGGTGTATTTACTTCTAGCCGACTAAGCATGTAAGTGCCACAGCCCATAAACAGAAGGCCAACTATGATCAAAGGAACTGGGCCGTATTTGGTGTACCATCTCCCCGTAAAAGGAATAACCAACGCCATCAACAAGGAAGCCGGAAGCAAAATAAGCCCAGTCGTTAACGCAGATGCCCCCTGTACATTTTGTAGAAATAAAGGGGTTAACAAGCCGCCTGCATACAAACTGATCGTGATTATACTAACCAGTAACATCGAGTAAGAAAAGCGCAAATAACGGAATACACGGAATTCGAGCAAAGGATGCTCCTGTCGCAGTGAACGGCGAACAAACACCCCGATAATAAGCAGCCCTCCTATAATAAAGGCCAACGTCTTCACAGAAGCCCAGCCCCAGGCCTGCCCATTACCAAAAGCGAGCAACAGCAGCAAGCTGCCTGTTATAACCATCACGAAGCCAAGCTTATCGAATCGCTGCTGCTCACGCATCCGATACATTGGAATAAACTTGACAACGGCGAGCAGTGCCACCAATCCGATCGGCACGTTTATCCAGAACAGCCAGTGCCAATCAGCAACATGGATGATCCACCCCGCCAGAGTTGGGCCGATCGCAGGTGCAAGCATGGCGGACAAGCTCCAAATGCTAATAGCAAAGGCTTGCTGCTCTCGCGGTATAATTTGATATACGATAGTCATCGTTGTTGGCATAATGATACCGCTAAACAACCCCTGCAGCACCCGAAATACAATTAAGCTATGTTCATCCCAAGATATTGCACATAAAACAGAGGTGAGCACAAAGCCACTTAACGCAAATAAATATAGTCGTTTCGTACTCATCCGGTTAGCAAAATACCCGACAGCAGGTGCAACAGTACCCGTTGCCAGCATAAATCCTGTCAGCACCCATTGAATAGATGGCAGTTCCACGCCAAAATGCTTCATAAGGACAGGCAGTGCAACGTTAACGGTATTTGTACTTAAAACAGCAAGAAAATTGCCAAAAAAAATAGCAAACATTATACTCCAAAACGTGTTCTTGGATAATCGCTCCTCGTTCATAACTAACACTCCACCATTCACTTTGGTTCGTTCGGTATCGTTCCTTACCGACCTCCATTTCTTATTCCAGTGTAATAGCTTTGATTTAATACGTCAAATTTTACATATGTAATTTAAAACAAATAACATTTTATGCAGTGTCTCGTTCCGTAATACAGGCTACAAAAATACACCTTTTGAATAGCTTGCAAGCGCCTCAGCAGCGAGCTATTCAAAAGGTGTACGTTGTTTACGTGGTGCTTATTTTTTTATTTCCTTGACGCTTATGCTTACGCTCATCAAACTTAAGCTTGCGTTGGAAGTAGCCAAGCACAATATCTGCCACGATTGCAAGCAGTGCAGCAGGAATCGCACCCGCATAAATGCGCAGCGGGTTCTGGTTGTTAATGCCCGCGTAAATTTCGCGGCCAAGCCCTTCTCCGCCAACCATTGGCGCAATCGTGACAACTCCAATTGCAATGACAGCTGCGATGCGCAGTCCTGTCATAATGTACGTCAGCGCAAGCGGAAAGCGAACTTTCATTAGCAATTGCAGCGGACTCATGCCAATGCCGCGTCCTGCTTCAATATAGCTTGGGTTCACCTGCTTAAGCCCCACGTACGTATTTCTGACGATTGGATTTAACGAGTAGAACAGCAACCCAATAATGACGGTCGTGCTGCCAAGACCCAATACAAGCATTAGCAGCACAAGCAAAGCTAAGCTCGGCACGACCTGCAACACACCTGTAATACCTAGAATGAATTTGGCCAGCCTTTCATTTTTTGAACACCATATGCCTAACGGCAAACCAATAACAATCGCTAACCCGAGACCACTCAGCACCATCACAACATGGGACACAAAGTATTCCCAAAGCATGCCCGAGTTACGACTCATATAAGCTAACAAATCTGCGATCGACCATTCATAATTTCCCATAGTATCCTCCTTTCTTGTCTATACACTATTTCGTACGCAATAGTCCTTTGTCTTGCAAATATTGAAGCGCCACCTCGCGCTCACTCTTCTTCTCCATATCAACCTGATAATTCAAGTTGATCATCGTATTGACATCCATGCTCCCAATCAGCACCTCAATAGCCTTTGCTGCTTCCGGATGCTGCTGCAAAGCATCTTCGCGCATGACTGGCGACGCATCGTAGGGTGGGAAAAACTGCTTATCATCTGCTAATGTAACGAGATTGTATGCCTTTAAGCGCGAGTCTGTTGAATAGGCCACCACGATGTCCACTTGATTGTTCCCGACGGCCTGGTAAACTAAGCTTTGCTCCATCGGATACGACTTCCCGAATTTATATTGGTACGTGTTCTGGAACGCCGGATAGCCAACGTCCGTTCGTTCCAGCCAAGTTGTGTCTATCCCAAGTCGCAAATCTGCTGCATCTTTACTAATATCTGATATTTGCTTATACCCTTTTTCGTCCGCTAAATCTTTACGAACAGTGAAGGCATACGTATTTTCAAACCCTAACGAATCAAACCATTTGAGACCCCAATACTTATGAAAACCCTCCTTAGCCTGCTGCATCACAAGCGCGCGGTCTTTCGTCTCTTTGATCGGGAAATGGTTGTTAAAAATTTCTCCGCTGTACAAAGTGCCTAGCTGCACATCGTCATTTTTAATAGCATTTAAAACAACGGTGCTGGACGCGAGGTCAGGAATCACTTTGACCTTAATGTCCGTTTGATCCTCGATTAGTGCTTTATACATTTCAGCTAAGATCTTCGTTTCCGTAAACGTCTGTGTTCCGATAATTAATTGATGCTCCGTACCGCAGCCGGCTAGAAGCACCGATATCAGAAGCAACATTGCCGTAAGTCCGGCAGTTATTTTATTGCGTAGCATGCCGTTTCCTCCTCCACTTGCTCTCTTACGCATTTATGCAGCAATCGAACTTGTCCGTCCGAATCGTCTTGTTAGCAAACGTTCCAGCCAGCCAAGGAGCGCATCAGCAAGCAGCGCCAACAAAATCGCCCCTGCGGCTCCTGTCACAATTAACTCCAGCTTGTTCACGCCAAGCCCAGATACGATAAGCTGCCCAAGACCACCCGCACCAATCAGTGTCGCAAGCGTAGCCCAGCTAATAATGTACACCGTTGTAATACGTATTCCCGACATGACGTAAGGCAAGGATAACGGAAATTGAATGCGTAAAATACGCTGCATCGTTCCATACCCCATCCCCCGTGCCGATTCCAGCACACTGGAATCAACGGAAGCAAAGCCATCATACGTATTTCGCAGGATCGGCATGATGGAATACAGGAATAGAGCGACGATAGCAGGCTTCATTCCAATGCCAAGAAACGGAATAAGAATAGCTAGCAATGCCAGGCTAGGTACGGTCTGAAGAATATTTGCAAAGAAAAATACGATGCTGTTTATCCATTTGAAACGGTTATATACAAGTAATATACCTAATGGGATAGACAACAGGGAGCCTAATAATACCGCTGCAAAAGTGATAACTAAATGCTCCTGAAGTGCGATTGCAATATCAGCACCTCGTTCTTGAAAAAAGGATACCAAGTTATTCATAGGTCTACGCCTCCTCTCCGAGGCTTGACGCAAATTGTTCCACAATCGTCGGATACACTTCATTCAGATGCTTAACGATGCTGCCCCGCGTTATCAGTCCGAGCAGACGACCGTCGTCATCCACCACGGCCAAATTGGTCAACCTGTGATTGCTCATCATCTCAATTGCGACTGGCAGTGGTGTACCTGGAGCGACCTGATAACCAATAGGCCGCATGACGTCACCGACCGTTTTATTTTCCTCGTTAAACATATTAAGCACTCGATAAATGGACACGATGCCAAGCAGCTTGCGGAAGCGATCTACAACAAACAAGGAGTCAACCCTGCGCCCTTCCATAATTTTGACGGCTTCTGCCAAGCCACGGCTCGGGTACGTTGTTGCTGGCTGTGTAACCATGACATCATCTACCGTAGACAGACGAAGCGGCTCACCCTGTGGTCCTTCTTCCATCCGTTTTTGCCCGATAAAGGTGCGTACAAAATCATTAGCTGGATAACGTAAAATCGATTCGGGCGACCCCGTCTGAACAACCTCTCCATCCTTCATCATCACGATTGTATCCGCGATTTTGATCGCTTCATCCATGTCGTGGGTAACAAATATAATCGTCTTATGCAGTTCCTCTTGCAGACGGCTCAATTCCTCTTGCAGCTGTTCGCGACTTATTGGATCCAATGCACTAAACGGCTCATCCATCAGAATAATGTCCGGATCTGCCGCTAATGCACGAATTACGCCGATACGCTGCTGCTGTCCCCCGCTCAGCTCAGATGGATATCGATCACGGTAAACCTCTGGGTCCAAATTAACCATCCGCATCAATTCCTCCACTCGTGGTTGAATGCGATCCTGCTCCCATTTTTTCAGGTGAGGCACCACTGCTACATTTCTCGCAATGGTCATATGCGGAAACAAACCAACGTTCTGGATCACATAACCTATATTCCGTCTGAGCTCAACTGGGTTCTGTTCAGATATGTCCTTGCCATTAATAAGCACTTTACCGCTAGAAGGGGTAATCAAGCGATTGATCATTTTCATGGTAGTGGACTTGCCACACCCGCTCGGACCGATAAAGACAGTAAGCTCACCTTTTTTGATCGTGAGGTTAATATCTTTTAAGGCGTGGAATCCATCATCATATACTTTGTTTACCTGTTGTAGTTCAATCATTTACAGTCACCTCTTCTATCTATTCTGTTCAGTTCTAAGCCACGTGCGGACACCTTTTATCCTTAAACATATCCGGTTACGGCGAATCAAAATAAAAGCTGTCGTTGTGCTTTTCGTTCAAAAAAATGCGATTATAGCCAGTTTGTTCATAAACCTCCTTTCTAATTCGACGTTTGTGCAGCGCTGTGCCAGTTAATAAAAGAGATGGGCCGGGAGAGAAATAACACGGGTAATGAAGAGTGCTACTTGCGCGGGAATCCAAATAAGAAAACCCCGAACAAACGGATCGTCATCACGACATCCGATTCATCAGGGTCTGTAAATGCAAAAAAGAACCCAAAATCACGTTCGGGTCCTAAGCTAATAAATCATAAATAGACCCATCTCCTACTGACGAGGTTAGCTGACGGGCTCGGAAAAGATGGATTCCTACGCCATAATGGCGATTCGCCCCAATGAAACGGTTCCCCCGCTTCCCTTGGTCGGGAATTAAGCATATGTAATATTATATATAGGTTTATGCTTATAGTCAACTTTGGTCAAATTGATAAGCGTATTCCCTTGTTAGGATATCGCTAACGTCTAGTCGCCTTCGCCCAAAATCCCCCATGAAGGCGCGTCGGCTCAGATGTAACAATAAAGGCGCGCGGCTCCACATCCATGATGGACTGATAAAGCTTTTTTTGATTTTTGCGACGTGCGAGCACCTCTAACATTAACCTCTCCCCATCTCGCCCGCTCCCAATCCAAGTCGTCACACCATAACCCAGATCACGAAGATGATTAGGAACACTACTCTCCGGATTGTTAACAATTACCCGTAGCGTAACATAACCAAGCGCTATCTTTTCTTCGATCCAAGAGCCAACGAGCACACCCAATCCATACCCTAGCGCATATACAATCAAGCTTATCGGCTGATCCAAATATTTGAGCACCATGTTTAAACCAAGCACGTATATCGTAATTTCGACGCAGCTCAGCGCAGCGGCATAATACTTTTGTCCTTTCAGGGTTAGGATCATCCGTAGGGTGAAAAAGGAGACGTAAACGATTTGGATCATAAAAATGGAAACCAATAACCCTACTTCCATAAATCTTCTCTCCTTGCGGGTCTTCCCTTAGTTTATATCTTCATCATTACCCTGCTGGCCCGCATTCCAAACGGAATACAAACAGGATATTTCATACATTTCGTTGAAACAATGCACCAGTCTGCACGTACAACTTCTTATTACTAGTAGAATGCTTCGTATGCTGCAAACGTTGTAAAGCAAACAACGCATGCATCCATTTGCGAGTTCTATAAGGAGGATCATATGCGTACAGATGAGCAACGTGCCGCACTGCTACAGGCCAAAATGGAAATTGAAACGTGGGAAAAGGAACAGCGCGAGCTCTGGTTTTGGGAGAAGATCGGTCGTATCCCGTTTATGATATTGGACAAGCTTAGCCCCAAAATATTACAACGAAAAGTGGGCCAGGTATTAGATGAAGTCGGCAGCTATCTGCACACAGGAGGACGTTATTTAATTCAAGAGAAGCACGTATTACACAAAATGGAGCAGCAATGGAAGAAGACCACGCCTGAGCAAGCGTTAGCCGTGGCATGTATCAACGATGTCCAGCGTGTCCCTCTTGCTGTACGCGATGAAGTTGCGTCTCAACTGCGGGAATCCCATAAGTCCGCTGCCTTTGCCCAAGGTGCTACGACAGGCTTTGGCGGCATATTTACGCTGGCAATTGATATTCCTGCAATTTTGGGGATATCACTTAAGGTCATTCAGGAGACAGCCATCAGCTATGGCTTTGATCCAAGTGCACGTGAGGAGCGAGTATTTGTTGTAAAATGTATGCAATTTTCATCGTCAGATATTGTGGGCAAGCAGGCTATTCTTAAAGAGCTCACTGAATACCATCGTGAGGACCGCGATCGCGAAGCACTGTCCGAGATGCAGGGCTGGCGTGAAACGATGATCGCCTTTACTGATAATTTCGGGTGGAAAAAATTGTTCCAGTCGATTCCGGTAGCGGGTATGGTGTTTGGCTCCTTTATGAATCGGTCGCTTATACACGATGTCGCAGAAACAGCGCAAATGATGTATAGAAAGCGAGTTGTGCTGAAGATGCTCCAGGAGCTGGAGGAGGACAGGGAGCCTTCTTAAAGCGTATTGGTAAAGTCATCAGTTACCCCTCATATACGTGTGAAGCTCACACTTACATGAGGGGAACTGATTTCACAAATTATAAAGGCTTCACACGGCGGCGGGCATGCTCGTTCCTTAATCGCTTCCTATCGCCTTGTAAATAGCTTCCATGTTCAGGTGCTTACGTGTGAGCTCTGCAAGCCGATCATACGCGTGCTCTTTCTTCTCTTTAAACCGAAGCTGTACAGGCAGTGGGTCATATCCCTTAGAAATACGAATGAGGTTCAACCAGCCACGACGAAAATCATCGTTGTGGAACAATCCATGCAAATACGTTCCAAACACTAACCCATCCTCACTCACACAACCGTCATCTGTGGCACTCGATAAGGACATATCCGATCCTTCGTTGTGTTGAGCACCATCCGCTGTTACTTCTGCTAACCTGACCAGTGCCGTAGCATCATCTGATAACTTGACAGAGCGTCCCATATGGATTTCATAGCCTTCCATAGTTAACCCTTGCAGCGGTCTCCATGAGGGCAAATTCGTAATCAACGTACCTTTCACTTGCTCCGTTCGTTTGATAGCGGCAAATTCCGTCTCTACAGGCAGCAAGCCTAAGCCCACCACTATAGTTCCAGGCTCTGCTTCTACACCTTCCTGATCGATTAGAGACTTACCTAGCATTTGATAGCCCCCACAGATGCCAACGATCCGCAAGCCGCTCCCTTGCCGGCTTTTTCGTTCACGAAGCGTAGTTAGCGCTTCCGCCAAACCTGTTGACTGCAACCACAGCAGATCAGCAATTGTACTTTTCGAACCTGGAATAATAACAACGTCTGGTTCCCCTAGCTGCTGCGGGTGCTTGACGTAACGGATACGAACGTCACCTTCTGATGTTAGCGGGTCTATATCTGTAAAATTAGAAATTCGCGGAATCGCAAGCACCGCAATATCAATATCTCGTTCGGGGTCCACTCGAACCTTCCATTTTTCCAATGCTACTGAATCCTCAGCTTCAATGTCCAAGTCTTCCGCATAGGGCAGAACACCCAGTACAGGCTTCCCCGTCCGTTCCTCCAACCATGTTAACCCAGGGCGTAACAGCTCCAGATCGCCGCGAAACTTGTTAATAATAAATCCAACGACACGCTCGCGTTCATCCGGCTCTAACAGCTCCAACGTTCCCACAATCGAAGCAAATACACCGCCACGATCAATGTCTGCGATTAAAATGACTGGTGCATCCGCCCATTTAGCCATATTCATATTTACGATATCATTATGCTTCAAATTAATTTCCGCAGGACTCCCCGCACCTTCCATCACAACGATATCATATGCGGCCTTTAATCTTTCAACTGCTTCCGTTACAAGCTGCCGCGCTACAGGGAGAAAGTCCGAGCGATAACGGAGCGCACTCATATTACGATACGGTTTGCCGTGCACAATAATTTGCGAATGCATGTCCTGCATCGGCTTGATCAAGACGGGGTTCATATCCGTAGTAGCAGCTATTCCACACGCTTCAGCCTGAACGCCCTGCGCGCGGCCGATTTCTTTGCCGTCAGGAGTTACGTAAGAGTTTAACGCCATATTTTGTGATTTAAAGGGCGCAACCCGATACCCATCCTGTTTGAAAATACGGCAAAGTGCTGTCGTCACAACACTTTTCCCGACATCAGATGCTGTGCCTTGAAGCATAATCGCTCTGCCACCAACAGCCTTCTGCGCAGCACAAGTATGATGAATTTGGCGTTGCTCGCTCATCGGCCTCCACCTCCATCTATCCCCATGTTAATAACAAGCCCTAGCAGTAGCAGCGTCAACATCAGCTCACAGATGGCTCCATACGTATCACCAGTTAAGCCACCTAATTTACGTGAAATGCTGCGAGAACAAACCCAACTAAATAGTTGAACTATCAAAATATAACCGCCCAACAACAGGCTAGGACTCCACCGCCAAGCTTGATCCACATGCTGAGCGGCAAATGGTACGGGGAGATTCAATCCTCCGAACAAAAATAACGCTGAAAGTGCAATCGTAGTTAGCATCGTACCTAGCACATAAAACATGTGAACACCTTGGAACATCACACCAATTCCTGAATCCTTGCGTGCACAAGGCTCTGATGCAATTGCCCACACCATCGCATATCGACTGCCGATAAACGGGAGCGCAATAAACAATCCCCATTGTCCATGCTCCATCATCACAGCAAACAACGACCACTGAAGGAGCAATACGATAAAACAAACAATAACTCCCATCGCTCCGACGCGGCTATCCTTCATAATTTCCAGCATCCGTTCCCGCGGACGGTGACTTAGCAGGCCGTCTGCGGTATCCATAAGCCCATCTAAATGTAATCCACCTGTTAAGCCCAATGCTAGCAGCAGCACGAGCGCTGCAGCTGGCCATGACGGAAGTACAGCTGTTAATCCTGCCCCTGCCAACCAAACCAGCAAACCTACCAAGCCGCCCGCAAGCGGAAAAAATACAACGCTGCGTTTTAACACTTGATTGGTAAAGGGTACTTCAACGGGGAATGGAATACGTGTAAGAAATTGTACAGCCGCCACAAAGGCCTGTAGCCAAAGCTTCATAGCTCTACCCTCAGTCTTTTTATTTCAATAGGAATGCCCGCTGTCACCAAATACACTTCATCTGCAAGTGCAGCCATTCGTTGGTTCAAGCGGCCCGCTGCATCGCGAAAGGTTCGACCCAACTTGTAGGCTGGCACAACACCACTCCCAACCTCATTTGTCACACACACCAGCATGCCGTTGAATCCAGCCGCCGCCGCTACCAATTGTGTGATGCAATCGTCCACAAGCTGATCCAAGTTCGGGTGCTGCTCTACAGCAAGCAGTTCATTCGACAGCCAGATAGTTAAGCAATCAACGAGTACAGCTGGCTCTGCGGCTGCATTTATCCATGCTGGCAGCCCTTGAGGACTCTCGGCTATACGCCATCTATAATTGGACTCCTCACGCTGCTGCTGATGGAGGGCAATACGCTCTCGCATCTCATCGTCGTACGCCTCGGCAGTTGCCACATATGTGCTGCCCTGCGGCGAATGCTTCATTACATATCGTTCTGCAAACGAGCTCTTGCCACTGCGGGCCCCACCCGTAACCAGCACAATGCGGCCACTCATTTTACATCCTCCTGTCCAGACACACCCGCCTGTGCAAACGTTGCCATCTCTCGCATAATGCGGCAAGCTGCATCAATAAGCTGAAACAAAATTACAGCCCCCGTCCCCTCACCCAAACGCATGTTCAGGTGCAGCGGAGCTTGCAGGCGCAGCTCTTCCAAAAGCGCACGATGGCCTCTTTCATCGGATAGATGTGATCCAATCAAATATCCATGCACCTCTGGCGCTATTCTTACTGCTGTCAAAGCTGCTGCACTGGAAATAAATCCGTCAATTACGACAGGTGCCCGATGACGAGCAGCCCCTAAAATGACCCCGACAAGTCCGGCAATTTCCAAGCCGCCTACTTTCGCCAGCACATCAAGCGCATCTTCCGCCTGCGGTTGATTACACGCAAGCGCTTGGCGTACCACATCACACTTGTGCTGCCACTGTTCATCACCTATCCCCGTTCCGCGTCCGACGGCATCCTCTGGCGCCATACCCGTAAAGGCACACAATATGGCGGCACTTGCCGTCGTATTGCCAATTCCCATTTCACCAGTTGCAAATAGGCGGACACCTTGCCGCACCAATTCTTCAACCGTATCTACGCCAGCCTGGATGGCTGCTAGCGCTTCCTCGCGTGACATCGCAGCCCCTTTTGCCATATTTGACGTACCATATCGCACTTTACGAGTCACCAGATTAGGGTGGTTTAATTCAGCATTCACACCTACATCCACGCACACAACCTGTGCTCCCGCCTCGCGTGCCAACACATTAACTGCCGCGCCGCCGTGTATGAAATTCAGGACCATCTGCGGGGTCACTTCTGCTGGAAACGCACTAACGCCTTCCTCACACACACCATGATCACCCGCCATAACGATTACTGCCTTTTTATCCAACTGAGGAACGACTTCTCCCGTTATAGCTGCAAGCTGCAGCGAAAGTTGTTCGAGCACACCAAGACTCCCTGGCGGCTTTGTTAACTGATTCTGGTGCAAAAGCGCTGCCTCACGAGCCTCTTCATTTAAATTCGGGATTACGTTACTCCATTGCTGTGTCATTATTCATCATCTCCATTTTTGTCGGTTCATTCTTAGCTGCATCGATGTGAGTTGTCTTCATAACTACTTCTTATAATTGTGCAGTCCTCATAAGCCTGAGCAATTCTCTATTATTTAATCTCCTACTGATCCAGGACAAACGAGCACCTGCGGCCTGCTACAGTCTGGATGTGGCACAATAACCGTCTTTGTATCAAATACATGCTGAAGCAGTTCTGTCGTCATTAGCTGCTGCGGTGTGCCTTCCGCCGCGATTACGCCTTCCTGCATAACGATGATCCGATCACAGTACAGCGCGGCCAAGTTCAAATCGTGCAGGACGGACACAACCGTCAAGCCACAATCCTGCTGCCAATCCCTAATAACATCCATAAACTGAACCTGATAACGAATATCAAGATAAGTTGTTGGCTCGTCCAACAACACAATACTAGGTGATTGCGCCATCAATTTGCCTAGTGCTGCCCGTTGCCGCTGTCCCCCGCTCAAACGATCCAACGGCCGATCTGCAATTGGGTCTAATTGGAGCTTAGACATGATATGATCCACGATCAGCCTGCTGTCTTTACGTTCACTCCCAAACCAGGATTGATACGGAAATCTGCCCATCTCCACAATGTCCCGCACCGTGAAGTGCACAGGCGGCAAAGCTTCCTGCTGCAACACAGCCATCAGACGCGATAATTCTTTCCGCTTATAAGCATGAATGGCTTTTCCATGAATGGATACTGCGCCTTTTGACGCTTTCTCTGCATGAGACAACAGGGATAACAGCGTTGATTTGCCGCTGCCATTAGGGCCAATTATGCCTAGCCATTCACCTGCTTGAACAGAGAGCGAGACATCATGCAGCACTTGACGGCCGCCATAGCTATGATACAATCCATCAGCCGCAATGACAGGGACTTCGGTCACAGCGTGTGATTTCCCTCTCATGGAATCACTAGTATTAGCGCCGCCAGAGTGGGTATTAGGTGAAATCATTGCTGTAGATTCCAGCATAGCCGCCTTTTCTAACGTCACATTCCCTGAGCTTTCATGTTTGTAGGCCATTCGTGTCTCACTCCCCTCGTCTCATTTTTTTGTTCCTTATCAATAAATAAGCAAAAAATGGCGCACCAATAAAGGCGGTAACAACACCGAGCGGAATTTCTGTAGGTGCCAACGCTGAACGGGCAATCGTATCCGCCCACATCACATAAATACCACCGCCCAAAGCTGACAAAGGCATAAGTAATCTGTAATCAGGCCCAATGATTAGTCGAAGCATATGAGGAACGACAAGCCCTACGAACCCGATAACTCCAGATACGGAGACGGCCCCTGCCGTTACTAACGTTGCGGTTAACAGTACGATCCATTTGGTTCGTTCAACATCAAGTCCCAAATGAGCTGCCTGCCGCTCGCCAAGGGCAAGCAAATTGAGTTGTCGTGTATAAGCACACAGTACGACAAACGTTACTGCAAAATAAGGCGCAATTACATAAATATAAGGCCAGCCTCTTAAAGCTAAGCTCCCCATTACCCAAAACAAAATTTCATTGATGGTCTGCTTGGACATAGCAACCATAAAGGACACGATAGCCCCAAGAAATGCGTTCGTCACCACCCCCGACAATATGAGGGTTTCAACTGGAATTTTGCCATTCTCCCTTGCCATTTTCAAGACAACAATAAGCGTAAGCACACCCGTTACAAAAGCAACAACAGGTATCGTCCATTGTCCGAAAAAAGCATATTGCAGTCCAAAATAAATAAGCAGCGCTGCGCCTACTGAAGCGCCAGACGATACACCCAATGTATAGGGATCTGCTAATGGATTACGCAGCACCCCTTGAAATGCAGTTCCGGCAATGCCAAGTGATGCGCCTACCAGAACAGCTAACAGCACACGTGGAAAACGAACCTTCATCATAATTTGGGCAGAAGCATCATCCCAAGTTACCGGAATCTGATCTCCGATCCAAGGAAGGTGGTGCAGCAAAATACGTGTAATCTCGCCAAATGGCATACGTACGGAACCGATTGCAAGACATCCTACAACGGACAAAAGGAGCAGCAATATGCCTGCTCCTCCTGCGATTGTAAGGTGTCGCCACGTTAAACGCGATGTTCGGTTGATGTTATTCATCATGCCTCATCCCATCTTAAGTTGCTCATCTTGGTGTAATATCTTAGCAATTGTAATGTTACTTGATTAATTCTGGATAAATTGCTTTTGCAATCACTTTAAGTCCTTCCGCTACACGAGGTCCCGGACGGCTAATCAAGTTGGAATCAAAGCCAATAACTTGATTGTTCTTAATGGCGTTAATGTTCTCCCAGCCCTTGCGCCCACGAATAATTTCTTCGAGTGTTTTGTTTGTAGCCGAATCTACGATTGCTTGTGAGAACATGATCACATCTGGGTTGCTCTTAATAATGTTCTCTTCATTAATTTGAACCCAGCCTTGCGCGTCCGCTGCCACGTTAACGCCACCTGCCAGCTCGATTAATTCATTCATAAATTCGCCGCTGCCAACTGTCCAGCCTGGTGAGAACTCAATATATACTTTTTTCTTATCCGTTGCACCTTTAACAGCGGCTTGAATATCGTCGCGTGTCTTTTTCATGCCATCTACAATATCTTTAGCCTGCTGCTGACGATCTGTAATCAGGCCGTACAATTCAATATTTTTAAGTACATCGTCAAAAGATTTAGGTTCTACTTTAAAAATCGTAATTCCTAAATCACGGAACTTCTTCACTACATCTTCTTTCATGGAAATGCCCGTAAATACGATATCAGGCTTTGCTGCAATAATAGCCTCTTCGTTTGGCTTCATAATGCCGCCCATTTTAGCTTTAGACTTTGCTGCTTCTGGGTAGTCATCAAAATCCGATACCCCTGCAATCTGGCTGTCCAAACCTAACGCAAACAGGGACTCTGTCTCAGCAGGTGATACAGACACAATACGCTCCGGTGCTTTGTCAAACTTAAACTCTTCTCCTGTTACATCTTTCACTGTTAACGGGTATGTAGTCTTTAGGGCATCCGTAGATGTCTCTGTCCCCGTCTGTTCCTGCTTCTTGTCTGGTGCTGGTGTGCCTTCTTCCTTAGCTCCACCGCATGCCGCGAGGCTGACAGCAAGCACACATACCATCAAAGCTGCTAATGTACGATTCCACCATAGTTTCATGAATAAATCTCCCCTTATTGTGACAAATGACTTGTTCCCATACCAGAAACGGTCAGCGCATTCCAGCATCGCTCTTTCGCTCTTCGGCAATTGTTAACTATTCCCTACCACATAACAAAATCCCCATTCCATCATAAAGCAGGAATAGGGATTTGATCGACTGACATCGTACAGCAGAAGCTTATCGCCATCAGCTACCGACATATGGCTCGGATTCATATCCGCGCAATATATCGACACTGACAAGCGACCGATAGGAGTTGACGTTAGTCCTTTCCGCGAAGGATTGTTGCTCGTCACGTCTTCAGGCAGGTTTCCTGACTTACGGCATTCGTGATTGCGCTTCCTCCCTGCTAGGTCGGATATCAGCTTATCACGGGTAATTCCGTTATACAGTGGCGGGACCGTGCCGGATTTGCACCGGCTTCCCTGTTACCTGTCTCCTTGCGTTAGGGACAGGACCTGAAGTCGTCATATACACTTGTCCGTTCCATTTGTGAACTTAATGATTGATTATAGGTGAACAACAGAGGGATAGCAAGTTACATATTTCGCAATCCTCTCTTTTTGCGCAGCTTACGGGCTAATTGAACACCATTGTCCAGTCGTATTCTGGGACATGTTGCATGTCCAAGAAACGCTACACAAGCGGCTCTGTTCTTAAAAATCGCCACACTTTCCCCCACTGCTGGGCGATAATGATATAGCCACCACCAGTCGGAACCGTCACGTCCCAAAATGATGCCGTGGGCCATGCAAGGGTGTATAGTCTGCGCACAACTCCACCGTGCGTCACGATCACAATGTCCTTGCTTGTGGCCCCCTTCCTTGAACGACTTGTTCGGCATACTTTGGGCTGTCTGGACAGCCGCGATGTACGCGCTTTGAACGGAAAGCGAGATGACGAGTTTGTTAGCATCGTTTGCCAGGCGGCCGCAGTGCGTGCTTCGAAGCATGCCCACGGTTCTCCGTCTGGCGGGACGACCGCCTCCATGTTGTCCAGCCAGGCGCGATAGTGGTCGTCCGCTTGCAGATCATTGTATGTCAGGCCTTCCCACTGGCCAAAATCCAGTTCACGCAAGCGCTCATCAAGCACGGCTTGCTTTGCGCCGTGCGGACATACATGCGCCAACGTGCTTACGCACCGGCGCATGTCGCTCGCAAATGCGAGCGGGCGCCGCGCTGCCAGCTTGCGGCGCAGCGGGCGTAAAGCCGCTCCGGCCTCAGGCAGGAGCGGCACGTCTGAGCGGCTGACATACCGCCGCTCTACATTGGCGCGCGTCACACCGTGGCGCGCCACATAAAGTCGCACCAGCACAGGGGTGCGACGATTGCCGGCCATGCCCCTATTGCCGGCAAAGCCTCTATACGAAGCCTCACTGCGCTTACGTGCAATGGGCTGGCCCGTGGTTCCGCCGCCCTTTCTAGCTGCTCGATGCTGCCCTACTGCTCCTTTGAGTGATGTCACAGCAACCACCCTCCGCGCAGCATAAGCGCGAACAAGCCCAGAACCGCAAACAATAACGAAGTACCACGCAGCAGTCGGCAAGTAGCCGGAATATGCTTCGCCGCCAGTTCCTCTAACGCTTCTCCCATATAGGCGCGGAAAGAGCGGGCACCTTTGTACACGTTGTAGCCCCCTAAGCGGATGTGGAGCGCACCCGCAACAGCTGCTTCCGGCCACCCGCTGTTCGGACTCGGGTGTTCCTCCGCGTCGCGCAGTGCTGTCTGCCAAGCACGCTTCGCGTCACCTGTTCGGAACAACCAAGTATGAACAGTGAGCAGCAGTGCAGTAACACGTGCAGGAATCCAGTTCGCCAAGTCGTCCAAACGAGCTGAAGCCCAGCCGAGATTTATGTATTTTTCATTTTTATAGCCTACCATCGAATCTAACGTATTAACGGCTCTATAAGCCATTGCAAGCGGTGCCCCACCAAACAATGCAAAAAATAACGGGGAAATAACCGCATCTACAATATTTTCAGCTACAGTCTCTACCGTAGCTCGTACTATTTCTGGTTCATCCAGCGTATTTGTATCCCGTCCGACAATCATGCCGACCTCTTCTCTAGCACCCGCTAGGTCTCCTCCAGCAAGTTTGCGATACACGGCCATCCCAGCGTCCTGAAGTCCCTTAACCGCAATTGTAGTTCCAATCAGCACCGCTTCCACAGCCCACGCCAACCACGGATGCACATGATGTAGAGCAAAGAGCAGCAGCCACGTCAACCCAAAAGCCCCACCAACGATGACAAGAGGCAGTAAGATACCTAATGGCTTCAGCATTCGCTCTGACCTTGATATACGCCGGACAAATCGCTCCATTGCACATATTCCTTTACCAATCATGACAACCGGATGCGGCAGCCAACGCGGATCGCCAACTATTCGATCCCATATGTAAGCTACAGCCCATATTGCCGCTGCATACATGTTAAACGTCCCCCTTGCCGCCTCTATACTTTATTTCACTCACACTTCATTTCAAAGCCAGCTAAACCGTCTCATTATCATCTTCAAACTGGGTGCGTACCGATTCAGACACCGTATTATAAACTAACATGCCAATTTCATTGCCAATCGTTGTTGCGGTGCCACCGTACTGATGTTTGGCCTTATAGCGTCCACGATCCAATATCGCAATCGCTATCGTATCTGTCGTCGTACCCGTTGCGATTAATCCGGTTTCGCGATCACGTATGTTTAAATCAGCTAGTGCGGCCGCCTTAGCTTCCACTGCACTGTGCAGCAGGTTCAAAATAGCCGCCTCCTGAATGCGCGCCTCCAAAACAATGATGGTGTTAATTGTGCCTGGTCTCATCCTTGATCTGGTATCACCTTTATGATCCGATGCTGCCGCAAACGAATCCTTCCGCTCCAGATTCTCATCCAAAGTCAAGTAGGAAGAATAAGTTTCTCGCTTCATACCCGCTCGTGCTGCATTAGAAGTGCCGGCTGTTGTAGTACAAAATACCGAAAATTGATCTCCCTCCATTTCCTCTACAGACAAGTGGGTCATTCTTGCTGCCGTTAACAAACCAACCGTTTGCTCGGCTTCGTACCCCCACTCCGTACACTTCAACTCCATATATCCTACAGGATCGCTGCAATCGAATGCTTTGTCCACCATATGATTTACAATTTTAGTAGCCTTTGCATGTCCACCGCGATAGACGGCGCTGCTCCACACCTCTGCCGCTTCTTCCCACTCTATGACGGCATGTTCATTACGCCAAGTCACTTTAACCCCTTTAACATGTTGAGATTCATAATATTGACTTCCTTTTCGGTAAGGCTGCACTTGCTTGTCCTCCTTTTATGAACTACAATCTCAATACGTCCTCTATTTCACGCATCAATCTTTCATTAGCTGCACGGTCTTTGACAGCAAGTCGGAAATGTCCTTCCTGTAGTCCGTCGTACATTGCGCAGCTGCGAATCAGAATACCTCGCATGCCCAACTGCTGCTGTAGCTTCTCCGCAGACCAAGGCGCAGGGAGATAACACAATATAAAGTTCGCAGCACTTTGCCATGAACGAACACCAAGCGTTGTTAATTGCGCTTCCATCCACGCCCGCTCTGATTTCACCACGCTTCTCGTCTGATGTTCATATTCCATTAGCAACTGTCGGTTATTTTTATCAAATAACGCCTCTCCTGCTGCCAATGCCAAACCATTCACACTCCATGTCACCTGTTTTCTTGTCAGCTCAGCAATTCGCGCAGGCGCAGCGAGCGCATAACCAAGTCTAAGACCAGGAATGGCATAAAATTTCGTTAACGAGCGTAGGATGACGATGTGGTTAAATTCAGATAACAGCGGCAAAGCAGTATAAGCGGCTTCATCATCCAGAAAGTCAATAAACGCTTCATCTATGACCAGTATGCAGCCCGAATGCTCCGCAGCTATCGCCGCCTTACGAAGTATGCTTTTGTCATACAAGGCGCCAGTCGGGTTGTTAGGATGCCCGATAAAGCACACCTCGACTTCTCGAATTAATGAAACGATCTGCTCCTCAGTAGCACGGTAATCCGGATCTTTGCCCGTAACACGTAATACATTGGCACCATATTGCTTGGCGAGTGATTCATACTCGGAGAAGCAAGGGGATACTACACCAACTAACCTTGGACTGTATGCCAATAATACGAGGGCCATGCACTCAGCTGCCCCGTTGCCTAGCATCAATTGCGACTCTGCCACTTGAAGCCTGTCCGCAAGTGATGCCTTTAAGATGCGGTGAGCAGGGTCTGGATATTGAAGCATGCGGTCCCACGCGTGCTTTAATGACTCACTTACGAATAAAGGAGGTCCCAAAGGATTAATATTGGCACTGTAATCCAGAAAATCATCTGTTCGACCACCAAACGTGGCTGCCGCTGTCCAAACGTCACCCCCGTGACCATAACGTTCTATTTTAGTCATACTGACATCCTCCACAATCCGATTACTTTGTCATGCTCTTACATCAATTACATGTTACTTGTCTGACACAGATACTGCTAACGTTCCCGTTTGTTTGATATTAGCATTTTGCTACCCATGCTTTACCGCGCTACTGCTCTTATGTATCATCGTTCATTTTAAGCTCGTAAGCGCCAACTTACAATGACCTACATCAACATGTCCACACAGCCACTATTGCCATGCTCTTAATTGTTATATACTAAAGGTAACTCTATTGCTTAATTCAGAAATATAGTGTACCTTGATCATTTCGGGGCAGATCGTTCCACAACCTTTTAAGATAACGCTTACATTACTTACCTGTTCTTGCATCTCCTTAGCCAAATCTATATCTCAAGTAGGTGCAATTCGGTTTTAAATTTGCGATAATACAATAGAACCACCCTTATATTCAAGGAGGAACCCTTATGTCGGTGCATCACAAAACATCATGGGCATCGCTTGGCGCCGCCATTGTCGTTACCGTCTATTATACGATTGTGCTGCTGACGCTCAAAGGAAATATTGCGCTGTACAGCACTGAAATGATGGCACTTGCCCGCAATGTGTTCGGAATCGCCGTGGTGTTCCAAGTACTTATGTATTTTGTTAACTTTATGTCCAAAGACGAAGCAGAAGACAAAGAAGTGGCGCGACATATATCGCTCAGAGCGAATCAAGGTGCTTTATTTTTTATGGTCCTTGCGGTAGCATGCTGCGCTGCCTATTTGATATACGTATCCGATACGCGGACATTGCTGTTGTCACCACTCGTATGTGCCCATTTGCTCGTAAGCGTACTGTTGGCTGCCTGGATCGTCAAATATTTATCGGAGCTTATTTTCTATCGGCGTACGTTCCGAGCGGATCCGCTAGACAGCGAGCTTTCCTGACGCTAAATGTAAACGATTTCTTGTCATATTACTCACGAACTCGCCTGGCCTGTGTATGCTAACAAAGACTGCCCTCTCGTGTATCAGTTCACGTGTAGGGCAGTCTTTTGTCATTTCTATTCTGCTGTTAATACGCTGTTAGCAGGCTGATGCTAATAATCTACAACACCGTGAAGCGCTCTTCAGCAGGTGTGCGTGGCCGTGCCGCGCCAGCCTTCTCGACGAAGCCCATGTGTAATACCGCGATGATCTTCTCACCAGGTTGAACACCGAGGGTATTACGGAAATCTTTGTTGTAAATATACTCGCCCGTATGCCAAAGCATACCAATGCCTTCATCCCATGCAGCTAACTGGAAATTCTGGACTAGACTAGCTGCGGCCATCATATCCTCGTCCCGAATGTGTGGATGTGCAGCCTCTGGCATCACAACAACCAAGTAAGCCGGGACAGAGTTGGCATATTTAAGCCATTTGGCTTTCTGCTCTTCGTCTGCACCTTTGAACTTTCCTTTTAACAAAATGTTGTAGAGGCTATTGACAAGTTGGCTCTTGCCCTCTTCGGCTGCAAAAATAAATCTCCAAGGTTCGCGCAAGCCATGATTAGGTGCCCAAACTGCATCGTTAAGCAGACGAAGTACCGTCTCTTGCGGTAATTTTTGTTCTTTAAATTGGTTTGTCGTACGGCGATTACGAATCGTTTCAGATATAGACATATGAATGCCTCCCCATTTATATAAAAATTGTATGATCAAGTTACCTACTTTATTATATTTGATAACGATTATCAATTTCAAACATCATTTTATATTTGCCAGGGAATCGATTACAATGTAGGTGTACAGTTGCACCTAAGATAAGAGGAGGACAAGTAGATGAAATTTATAGACAACCAAGGCATTACAGACCCACGTATTAACTTGGCGATTGAGGAATTCGTACTTAAGCATCTTCCGATGGACGAGGATAGCTATTTGTTATTTTACATAAATGAGCCATCTATCATTATCGGCCGTAATCAAAATACGATCGAAGAGATCAATGCTGATTACGTTAAAGCACAAAATCTTCATGTCGTACGCCGTTTGTCTGGCGGCGGTGCTGTCTATCATGATCTTGGCAACCTGAACTTTAGCTTTCTGACCAAGGATGATGGCGAATCGTTCAGCAATTTCCGCAAGTTTACGCAGCCTGTTATCGATATGCTTCGCTCGCTTGGCGTAGATGCGGATTTGACAGGACGTAACGATATTCAAGTAGGTGAGCGCAAAATATCCGGCAACGCACAATTCGCTACTCGTGGCCGCATGTTCAGTCACGGCACACTGCTGTTTGACTCCCAAATGGAGCATGTCGCTTCTGCTCTTAAAGTGAAACAGATGAAAATTGAATCGAAGAGCACGAAGTCAGTGCGCTCCCGCGTCGCCAACATTACTGAATTTTTGGACAAGTCCATGTCAGTCGAGGAATTCCGTGCTGCTATTTTGCGCCATATTTTTGGCATGGAGCCAGATCAAGTGCCACAGTACAAACTTACTGAAGAAGACTGGAAGAAAATATACGCTATTTCAGAAGAACGTTACCAGAACTGGGACTGGAACTATGGCTACTCACCTAAATTTAACGTACAGAACGCTAAAAAATATCCAGCAGGTATTATCGATGTTCGACTTGATGTCAAGGACGGCCATATTCAAGCCGTGAAAATATTTGGAGACTTCTTTGGCATCGGCGAAGTAAATGATGTAGAAGCTTTGCTCGCTGACGTCAAGTTCGAGGAACAAGCTGTACGAGCTGCATTAGCTGATCTGGATATGGTACATTATTTCGGCAATATCGAGAAGGAAGATTTTGTGCAGCTGTTGTTGCTCCAACAATAACTGAACCCATTTTAAATAGCCGATCGTAACCGTCTCATATAATACTCACTGCGACTTGCTCGCATCAGGTACAATAGAATAAGCAACCGTTTATCCAAATATATAAATATACAAATCCAAGGAGAGAAACCATGTACAAATTAATCGCAATAGACGTTGATGATACACTGATTACGGACGAAAAGCTCGTAACAGAAGGCACAAAACGAGCATTAGAACAAGCAGTCGCACAAGGCGTGCACGTCACACTTGCAACTGGACGTATGTATGCATCTGCACGTAAGATTGCAATGCAAACCGGTTTAAACGTACCGCTTATTACGTATCAGGGCTCCTTGATCAAAAATATTATGGACGGCGAAGTCCTTTATGAACGCGCTGTGCCTAATACTGCTGCCCAAAAATTGCTCCAATACTGCACCGAGCATCATCTTCACCTGCAGTTGTATGTAAACGACCTGCTGTACGCCCGTGAAGAAAACGATAAATTGATAGGCTATTCTCAATTAAACAACATTCCATACGTGATTGAACCTGACTTTGACAAGCTGTTAGCTTCTCCGTCAACTAAAATGCTTATGATTGATGAGCCAGCACGCTTGGACGAAGTCGCACCTGAACTTCGCGAATTGCTCGGTTCCGAGGTGCACATCACTAAATCCAAGCCGCACTTCTTGGAAGTAACCCACCATGAAGGCACTAAAGGCAATGCACTTCGTTTTCTGGCCGACCATTTTGGCTGCGCGATTGAAGAAACGATCGGTATTGGCGACTCCTGGAATGATCATGATCTCATCGAGGTTGCCGGGCTTGGGGTGGCGATGGAAAATGCAGTGGACTCGTTAAAACGTGTCGCAAACTACGTAACGTTGTCCAACAACGATGAAGGTGTTCGCCATGTTATAGAGAAGTTTGTACTTCAAACGAGCACGGTGTAACCTCGTTAAATAAAACCGACCACAGTCTCCTTTATTTGATAAGGATTGTGGTCGGTTTTCTGTTTACAGCTATTCACATCTTTCGTTCATTTCCGAAATGAATTGACATTAAAGCGTGATCGTCTGCCCTGTATGCGCTAATTTGACCGTTTTCGGGAGCGGATAAGACTCACGTACGTCAACTCCATGCGACATGTGTGTAAAAATCGTATGTGTAGGCGTAATTTCCTGCACCAGTTCTACCGCTTCCACCATGTCGTATACAGAACGTGTCTCGTAAGCAAATGATTCGTAATAGAAGTTAGTACCGATCACAAGCAAATCCAATTGCTGTAGCTGCGACTTTTCACCCTCGCCAAGTCCGATCGCATCTGAAGCATACACCCATGCGTCGATACGCTTCTTAGCACTCTCCGAAGTCCCAGCAGTTAACTCTACGGAATGCTCCCGCTCAAAACGATACGCGTACGAATAGCCATTTTTACCATGATTCACTCGAATTGGACGTATTCGCCACGCCTCCCATATCCACTCTTGTGTAATTGGAATAAAATCAATATAACGATCCAGCCAGCCATACATCTGTTTAATCGTATCAATGACCTCTTGCGGTGCAATGACACGACCTCGCCGTTCTAGCCATCGACACACATCCGCATAGGCGGGTAAGCCAGCGATATGATCCTGATGCGCATGCGTAATCAATATATCGGCAATAAAACGAATGCCTGTCAATTCCATTTGCAATGGCCAATCTGGACCACAATCAACAAGCAACTGGCGGTCAGCTTGATATACCAAGACGGATGAACGATAACGTCGATTATGACCAGTTGATCTTGCCTCTTCACACACTGGACAATTACAATATACACGAGGTACACCAAGCGAGTCGCTGTTGCCCAGAAATACGCACTGCCATTCCAGCTTGTCTCGATTCAATTGGATGCTTTTCACATTTCGAGGCATAAATGGTCTCTCTCCCTGCTAATCTTTACAAGAACATTACATACTTGTTCATTTACGATGTTTTTCTTTTTCAGTATAATCGGTTTCAGCTGCAAGATGTGAGTTTTTGTTATGTGAATCCGCTGATATGAGCGTAAAATATGACTAAAACCCACTTTTATTAAGGAGGACTCGAATATGAAAGGCCAATTGGATAAGACTAACCTGGAAATTGTGGCACATCGAGGCTATGCCGCAATCTTTCCAGAAAATACAATGGAGGCGTTCCGCCGATCATTAGATTTGGGCGCTGACAGCATTGAATTAGATATTCATCATTCAAAGGAAGGTATTCCGGTCATCATACACGATGATACATTGAATCGTACAACAACAGGCACTGGCCGCATTCGGGACTTAACGATCGCTGAAATCTGGGAGGCGGACGCTGGCATCAAGTTCAAGCCTGAATTTGCGGGTTGTAAAGTTCCACTGC
Source organism: Paenibacillus taiwanensis DSM 18679 (assembly GCF_000425125.1). Classification (GTDB taxonomy): domain Bacteria; phylum Bacillota; class Bacilli; order Paenibacillales; family Paenibacillaceae; genus Paenibacillus_B; species Paenibacillus_B taiwanensis. The sequence goes on along the minus strand of NZ_KE384307.1, from coordinate 416,989 downwards.
TAGAAGAAGCTTTAGAGCTTTGTGCTGAGCGTCAGGCCGGACTTCAACTTGAGCTCAAGGAATCGATTACTGAGGAAGAAGGACGCGCTCTACTGCAAATGCTAAATATATATAATCTAATCGAGCAGACGATCATCATCTCATTCCATCCTAACAATTTGATGCTTATACGCAAGCTGCACCCGACTATTGAGCTTGGCTTTTTGACAGACAACGAGATAGCATTGGAATCATTGAAAGGACTTGGCCACGCTGCTTGCTGCCTGCAATTTGAACTGGTGCTTGGCAATCCTAAACTCGTTAAAGAAGCGGTTGAATTAGAACTTGATCTTGCGGTATGGACGGTGCGCTCCTTAGAAATTGCCAAGCAGTTATATGCTCTTGGTATTAGAAGAATAACGACTGATATTCCGTTGCTCAAATCTGATATCGTGTGATGAAATAGAAGCAAATTGACTGTCAGCAACCAGAGTGAGGTTTCGTTTATTTCCCGAAGATAATCTGAAATATTCCTTACCTCACTCGCCACCACACTCTACGCTCCTAGCCTACAACGATGCCAACGTGTTATTCATTTTATATTCAAGCATCAAAAAAGCATCCTCCTAATCGAAGATGCTCTGTTACATGTTATAAGTCGAGCCTAACGGGACAAGCCACGCCGAACTACAAGCCTGCCAGCACTTGATACCATATTCCTCGTTTACTGTACAACGTCTCTCGAACATGTTCCCAGCCGCCCATATCCTCAATCGTAAATAACTCTTCAGGATTAACGAGTTGTCCGGCATGGGCTTTGGCTACCTGCTCGTTGACGGCACGAAAGCCCGCTTCCACCCAAATTTGCTGTGCCTTCTCGCTTCTGGCAAAAGCAACAAATGCTTCTGCCACTTCACGTGTCCCATGCTTATCTGCATAGTGATCGACCACCACAATTGGATTATCAATGCGAATCGTATGCTTCGGCACGACGATTTCATAGTGTATGCCTTGTTTCTGGCGAGCGAGCAATTCATTTTCATAGGTAACGATCGCATCTCCTACCCCGTACTCGAATGCTGCCATAGAGGCACGGCCGCTTTTATCCATTGAGATGACACGGCTGTGAATATCAGCCAGTAGCTTTTTAGCATACGCAGGCGCATCTGATGCATCTACACCCTGCTTTTTGGCTAATTGCAAACCTGAGCCATAGATTGCATTAATATCCCACTGCGCACCACCCGAAGTCTTCGGATTAGGATATAACACATCAACATCTGCGCGTGTAAGATCTGTCCAGTCCTTTATTTGATGCGGATTATGCTCGCGAGTTCCAATCACAACGATTGAGTTCGTTACCATGCCGCCATAACGATCTTGCTCCTGCCATTGTGGGGATACTAACTTAGCCTTAACAAGCTTATCTACGTCCCCTGACATGGCAAACAAAGCAACGTCTGCCTCCATGCCCCCTGCAATTGAACGCGCTTGCGTGCCAGAAGCCTCGTACGATTGCTGTACTTCGACGCTCTGCCCCGTCTGCTGCTTCCACTCTTGCTGAAAGGCTGGAATAATAAGCTGCAACGCATCCTTTGCAACGGAATAAGCTCCGATCACTAACGTAACGGAATCCTTCTTCTTGCTCTCCTTGGCAGGCAGACTCGCACGCGGGGATGCTTCTTGCTGTACACAGCCAGTGAGGCTGACCGTAGTAAACATAAGCAGAAGCAGTAGCATACTTACCGATTTATACCTCGGCTTCTGAGTATACGGACGTATCATGAAGCATTCTCCTTCCGTTAAATGTGAACAGGCATAGGATCTTCTTTTAATGGATTCTCCATCACCCAGTGGTCATCCTCATTAAATAAATATATACGATGCACAAGCACCTGCACCTCTTCACCAATCTGTAGTACCGGATTTTCCAGCGTGCGGTAAGTCTTGAGCGTCAGTTCTCCTACTGCTACCTCCACTAACCACTCACTTCCTCGAAAATGTAACGCCTTCACAATGCCACGCTCACTTGCAGATGCTAGCCGCAGCTCGCCAACTCTGCCCACTTCAATATACTCTGGGCGTATAAGCGCTTTGCTATTGGGCCAAGCGGAGGTGGAATCAAACCCTTTTAACGTGTGCACATTAGTTAAGATCGTAGATTCCCCGATAAATTCAGCTACAAACGGAGTTTGTGGTGTCTTGTATATATCCCAAGGTGTTCCCTTCTGTTCAACGGAGCCTTGCTGAATAATCATAATCTCGTCAGCTACCTCGATTGCCTCATCTTGATCATGCGTGACAAATATGGACGTAATACCGACACGATCAATCAGTGATTTCAGCCAGCTCCGCAGCTCTTTACGAATCTTTGCATCAATGGCTGCAAATGGCTCATCTAACAGCAGCAGCTGCGGTTCAGGCGCTAACGCCCGCGCAAAAGCTACCCTCTGACGCTGACCGCCTGACAATTGATGTGGGTAGCGCTTCTCAATCCCGCTTAAACCTGTAAGCTCCAACAATTCGGCCACTCTGGCACGAATTCGATCTTTTGGCCACTTCTGAATCGTTAAGCCAAATGCGATATTATCAAACACAGTCATGTGCTTAAACAAGGCATAATGTTGAAACACAAATCCAATCCCGCGCTCCTGAGGGGGAACATCGTTTACAACCTTATCGTAGAAACGAATCTCTCCACTGTCTGGCCGTTCCAATCCAGCCAGCATCCGCAGGACAGACGTTTTGCCGCCACCGCTCGGACCAAGCAAGCCAATAAGCTGACCCGGTTCAATCGAAAAATTCACATTGCGGACAGCATGATATTGACCAAACCATTTGTTTAAATCTCTGACCTCAATGTGCATCTGCCTGCACCCCTTTTCTTTTTTTGGCCCACTCCATTAGCAGCAAAAGTGTAACAGAGCCAACCGCAAGTACAAGTGACACACTGTTCGCCGCAGCAATATTAAAATTATCAACGTCTTGATACACGAGTGTAGTCATCGTCTGCGTCTTATTAATAATGTTGCCTGACACAACTAGGACCGCACCAAATTCACCTAGAGAGCGCGCAATCGTTAAGACTACACCATAAGTGACACCCCAGCGAATAGAGGGCCAGGTCACTTTCCAAAACGTCGTCCAGCTATAAGCACCCAACAAGGATGCCGCCTCTTCCTGCTGTGTTCCAATTTCCTGTAACACCGGTACTACTTCACGCACCATAAGCGGAAAAGTAACAAATAACGTAGCTAGAACCATGCCCGGAAAAGCATATACGACCGGCATACCAACTTTCGCAAGAAAAGCACCCAACACCGTATGCGGACCAAGCAACAGCACAATCATAAAACCGCCTATGACTGGCGAAACAGCGAATGGTAAATCAATGATGCTATTCATCAATTGACGCACACGTCTGCCAAGCCAATCCCCGCGGACAATAACGATTGCCGTTAAAATTCCAAAGAAGGTATTAAGCAACGTCACCACAACAACAACACTGAAGGTCATCCACATGGCATGCAGTGCCTCTGGGCGAAGCAAGGATTGTGTAAAGGAGCCCATCCCCTGCTTACCGGCACCAAATACAATCTGCAACAACGGAACAAGTAAAAGGACAATAAATAGCATATACGTAAATCCAATTAGGGACTTACCTGTACGAGAAATGCGGGGTGGTCGTGATGTCATGATCTTCCCTCCCGAGCTTGCAGCGTATTAATTAGCCACAAAATAAGGAAAGACAAAGTTAGAAGGATTACAGAAACTGCGGCGGCTCCTTGTGGATTATCGCTCTCGATTTCTCCAAAAATGTAGACTGAAGCGATTAATGTCTTGCCCGGAATGTTGCCAGCCACCAGCACAACGGCTCCAAATTCAGCAAGCGCCCGAGAAAAGGCGAGCATGCCGCCACTGATAATGCCAGGCCTCATCTGAGGAAGTAGAACTTGAAAGAAGGTTCTCCATTTCGAGGCCCCTAGCGTGTGGGCAGCTTCTTCTTGCGATCGATCAGCTTCTTCGAGAAGCGGCTGTACGGCACGGATGACAAATGGGAACGTCACAAACACCATGGCAACAACAATCGCAGGCTCTGCAAATACAATTCGCAGGCCCATTGAGTCAGCCAGTTGCCCCACCCAACTGTTCGGACCCAGAAGAAGTAATATCATTAATCCGCCTACCGCTGTAGGCAGCGCAAACGGTAAATCCACGAGACTGTTAAGTAAAGTTCGACCAGGAAATGAATAACGGTGCAATACCCAGGCGGATACGGTTCCAACTGCAACGTTAATAACGGCAGCCATGAAAGCCAAACGGATAGTCAACCAGACGGACTGCCATGCAAGCGGCTCCGTTAGACTCTCTACCAAGACGCCTAGCCCTCCAGACAAGGACTGAACATATATGCCTGCGATCGGTAAAATGATTAGCAACAACATATACAAGAGCAGCGTCGTTCTAAATCCCCATAGCACCCCTTTATGATGCAATACCGCGTTCAAGACAACTCCCCCATCCTTGTACTCTCTGCCAAATAAATTTTAATAATTCCTACTTGTTTACTTGGTGTTTATTTTAAAATACTTTACCAAATGTTAGTACGTCCGTCAATACTTTAATTTAACGTTCTGTACGTTATCCGACATCCTTATTATGGGTTCTTTCACCCGTATATGTCATGCTGGCTATAAGAGCAACTTTGCATTTAATGACACGTCTAACATAGGAGGGAGGGGAATCAACATGCTTCATACGATAAAGCTTCGCACTTTACAGCGAGATGATATGATCGAATTAACAAAGCAAATATCGACCATTGTGCGCAGCGCAGGTATGGTTAGCGGTATAGCTATAGTGTACTGCCCACATACAACAGCAGGCATTACGATTAATGAAAATGCAGATCCTGACGTTAAACACGACGTTCTGATGCGACTTGACGAATGCTACCCTTGGAAACACGCGAAGTACAGGCACGCTGAAGGTAATTCTGCCGCACACTTAAAAGCCATCACGGTAGGCAGCTCCCAAACTATTATCATCCACGAGGGCGAGCTGCTGCTCGGAACTTGGCAAGGCATCTACTTCTGCGAATTTGACGGACCTCGTGAACGACAATGTATCGTTCGTTTAATCCCTGATGCAATCAACTAGCTAGACACAGTTAAAAATATAAATGCACCTGCCAAAGACAGGTGCATTTCATGTGTTCATGTATTATAGAAAGGGGGCTTGGCCAATCAGGATTGCATGTGAATCATCCGCCATACGATGAAAACCCGTAATGCGGTTCGCCTCATCAATGGCAACTACATAGCTCGTATTAGTCGCCTTGTCCCAAAACATAAAGCGTCCTCTTATCCACTCACGGCGGTTAATTCGCACTAAAGACTCGTCCTTCACCTTAAAATGCTTAAATAGAAACAAACGCGCCTTTTGCTCTGCTAAGGCGTCTGCTAAGGTGGGGGATGGACTTTTCCACCTGTAATGCCTAACACTATCCTTTCGGATAACACCTAACGCGTACACTTTGTTGGTACTGCAATCAATTTCAGCAAATATACCGTTTACATCCTGCCCTACTGTTGCTGCTTGAGGTGTTACACGGCCGATAATCGTAACCATATCGTCTGCTGTTTGACCGAGCAGTCCATAAGGCTTTAAATTCTTACTTAAACCATAAGACAAATGTAGCTGGTCTTGTGCCATAGAAATATGTAAATATTGTTCCATGCCTTCCACAACTACATGTTTAAGCTGAGCTTTATCCAGACTATGTTCCTTTTGAACGTCCGCAATAAGCCTCTTAACTTCCAGCAGCTTCTCCTCTGTCTGCCGCCCACAGCCAAGCAGTACAAACATGAAACTGACCGCTAGGATGCCACGCAGTATGTTTTTCCAGTTATGTGTATACTGCATGGCTGCTCCTCCTATGACCCACTCCTACTATATTAAAATAGGGCAAGCTGTTCCCTTAATTCTGACCTACATCGCATGTACATTCAACTTACATTATTGCAAGATTAACGACTTGCCGCTGTGACGATCTGAACTGCTGTCACACGATTTGGCTTCCTGCACAGCAAAAAAGCATCTGCTTACGCACAATAACTGTACGTAAACACATGCTTCATATTGTATATAGAAGACTGGCTGCCAACGTCTCTTCATGTGTAAGGGTCACACGTGTTGGCTTTTGAGTTGAGCTACTTCTCGTTGAAGCTGATGTACTTGTCGCTCCAGTACCGACACTCTTCGTTCCAAAGAAAAACCATCTGGTAATGGAGGTGGAACAGGCTGCCCCCCGCCAGGAATAAACGGTGGAACGGGACTTACCGGAATCGGTATAGCACTGCCTGTAGGTACTCTAACGACCTGTCCGGGGTACACAATATCATTTAAAGTTAAACCATTCACCTGCGCCAAATAGGCTGGAGAAACACCATAACGACTGGCAATCGTATATATGGAATCCCCTGGTCGCACTACATATTCAATCATATTAGCTGTCCTCCCCACTCACGCTGTACCCAGTCGCTTCACAATAGCATTGCGGTATCACACTAAACTTTGACCATAGTAAAGTACGAGCATACAACATGACCTGCTGTATCATCCGCAATTCGGTGCAGCTCTAGTGTCGCTAATTGCACTGGGCTAATGCCAGCATATGTGGTCTGATAGCTAAACGTGTACGCTACCATTGCCTATTTGTAAGGAACACGGGAGAAGTTCCTTATGCAGATTGTGCTGCTTCTTCGACCGCTTTCATACAGAGGAAACGAACGTGTGCAGTTGCGGCTGGCTTAACATCTTCAAAAGTGACCTGATCTTGAATGTAATAAGAAATAAATCCATGCATTGCTAAAAACAAACTTCGTGGGATGTTGTGTCGGTCATGCTCCGACAACCTATGCGAACTTAGGGATTGACGAACAATTGTAGAGAACATCTCAAAGCAACGACTTTGCTCCGTACGAGCATATGCGAGCAATTCCTCATCCCGTGTCATAAACATAATCTCATAATGATGAGGATGATTAAGCCCATAGCTCATAAACTCAAGCATTACCTGTTCAAGCTTTGACATGCCATCATTTGGCGCTTGATTGAGAACACGCTCAAACAAACGACCAAGACGTCTAAAATCTTCTTGAACTAACGCATAAAAGAGCTCTGCTTTATCTTTAAAATGATAGTAGAGTGAACCGTGACTGTACCCAAGCTGCTGACCTATACTGCGCATCGAAATAGCTCGATACCCCTTTGTTACGAAAAGATGTCTGGCTACCTCTAATATACGCTCACGCGACAACTCCTGATCTACTGCTTTTCTTGGCATGGCGGTTCTCCTTATTGTCCCTCAATATAATATACAAGGTCTCCCTTCCTGATAGCCGCTTGACCTTGCGTCAAGTCAGTCATCCACGCCATAAAGGACTCGCTTTGCGACGCGACCGGTAAACATACCAAAGTCACTTTATCCGTAAATGTCGTATCTCCCATCCGTGTATCTCTATTTCTAAGTTCATTTTCTAGCTTGCCTAACCATGTATAATCGACTTCGACAAACACTTGCTGATGCAACACATTCACGATTGCTTCTGCACCCTCAATTGCAGCCACGGCACCATCCGTGTAAGCGCGAATAAGTCCCCCTGCACCGAGCATAATGCCGCCAAAGTAACGAGTAACGACGATTGCCACATCCTTTAAGCCCTGATTCTTCATTACTTCTAAAATAGGCTTGCCGGCCGTCCCGCTCGGTTCTCCATCATCGGATGCCTTCTGAATCTCATCACGCTCTCCGATCATGTAAGCCGAACAGTTATGAGTGGCATTCCAATGCTTCTTCTTGATCTCTTCTATAAATTCAAGCGCTTCTGCTTCGGTTTTTACCGGCTTGGCATAGCCGATAAAGCGCGACTTTTTGATTACAATCTCTTTGCTGCCAAATTGTCGCACCGTCTTGTAGCGTTCCAACAACAACATTCACCATCCACTTATTGCCAAGAAAGCAGTTCCCCATATTCGGTGAACTGCTTCCATCGGCAGAATGTATATCTAGGCTGTACGCGCTTATGCCGGTTCAACCGTCGTATGGCTACGTTCAGAATAAGTTTATTCAGCTAATCGTGATTCTAGCTCAGCTTTCTCTGCTTCATAGCCCGGTTTGCCAAGCAATGCAAACATATTCTTCTTATAGGCTTCTACACCTGGCTGATCAAACGGATTAACGCCAAGCAAGTATCCACTGATACCACAAGCTTTCTCGAAGAAGGTTACCAGGTAACCAAAGGAATAAGGTGTCATGTCCGGGATCGTCACGATCAAGTTCGGCACCTGCCCGTCTGTATGGGCGAGCATCGTTCCTTGAAAGGCCTTCTTGTTCACAAAGTCCATCGTCTTCCCTGCCAGGAAGTTCAAGCCATCCAAGTCTGCTGGATCTTCATTAATCGTAATGTGTTCTTTCACTTGATCCACTTGAATTATCGTCTCGAACAAGTTGCGTGCGCCTTCTTGGATAAATTGACCCATGGAATGTAAATCTGTCGAAAAGTCTACTGCGGCAGGATAAATACCTTTGTAATCCTTGCCTTCACTTTCTCCATACAGCTGCTTCCACCACTCGGATACAAAGTGCAACGAAGGCTCGTAATTCACCAATATCTCGATAGCTTTGCCTTTACGATAGAGTGCGTTACGAACAGCAGCGTACTGGTAGCTCAAGTTCTCGGCCACATTCGGATTGTTATACTCCGTAGCGGCTTCTTGAGCCCCTTTCATCATGTCATCGATATCAATTCCTGCAACCGCAATCGGCAGCAAACCTACCGGTGTTAATACGGAATAACGTCCGCCTACGTCGTCAGGAATAATAAACGTCTCGTATCCTTCTTCTGTAGACAGCTTCTTAAGAGCACCCTTCTCACGGTCAGTAGTCGCAAAGATACGAGTCTTCGCCTCTTCCTTACCGTATTTCTTCTCCAATGCATCCTTGAAAATACGGAACGCAATAGCGGGCTCTGTAGTCGTTCCCGACTTGGAGATCACGTTGATGGAGAAATCTTTGCCTTCAATCAATTGAAGCAAGTGTGTTACATATGTGGAGCTGATGTTATTACCAGCAAAGTAAATTTCAGGTGTATTACGCTTGTCCTTCGGCAGCATGTTATAGAACGAATGACCAAGCATCTCAATAGCAGCGCGGGCACCAAGGTAGGAACCGCCGATGCCGATAACAATCAGCACTTCGGAATTGTCCTGAATCCGCTTAGCCGCTTGTTTAATACGAGCAAATTCTTCTTTATCGTAATTAAAAGGCAGGTCGATCCAGCCTAAGTAATCAGAACCTGTACCCGTCTTGTTATGTAACTGCTCATGAGCGAGACGAATAGGCTCCGCAAAATAGTCGACTTCATGTTGCCCGACGAATGACAATGCTTTACTGTAGTCAAAATGTACTTTCTTAGACATTGTTCACCCTCCTATATAATTGGTTGACTTTGCCACTTTAACCCGCGAAAATCGATATAATTTTAGGATACTGGATTTCGACAGGAAACACAAGGGAACACCTTCCATTGTAAAGGTTTACATGATAAAACATATTTATTGCCTCGTCCCTCTACCTATATGAATACGCTATCACCCCGCTAAGCCGTTGGAATATGCTACAATATGAAGGGACATGATTTGTATGCTCTGAAATGCACAATATCATACGTAGAGGTGAACCGATATGAAGAAAGTTGCTGTCCTTGGCCTAGGCACAATGGGCGCTCCGATGGCGCTTAATTTGCTTAGCAAAGGATTTGATGTGACTGTATACAACCGGACAGCGGAAAAGGCAGTTCCTTTGCAGCAGCAAGGCGCTACCGTTGCGGCTACACCGCGTGAAGCTGTCTCGCAAGCACAAGTAGTCCTTACGATGGTCAGTGATGACACATCGATTATGAATATTTATGACGGCGAGGAAGGCATTTTGGCCGGCGTTCAGGCGGGCGCCATCGTGATCGACAGCAGCACGATCTCGCCTTCGCTTGTCAAGCGCCTTGCAATGGATTGCGAAGCGCGCGGCGCCAAGTTTCTTGATGCGCCGGTCACTGGAAGCAAGCCTGCGGCTGAAGCTGGTACGCTGTTGTTTATGATTGGCGGCGCGGCTGATACACTCGCAAGCGCCATGCCTGTTTTTGAGGCGATGGGCAGCCGTATGGTGCACATGGGGCCTACAGGAAGCGGTGCCATTACGAAGTTGGCGCATAATACGATCGTTGGTATTAATAACGTTGCTTTAGCAGAAGGCTTCTCGATTGTTTCAAAAGCAGGCGTTAATCCAACGGCATTCCTAGAGGTTGTCCGTAATGGCAGCGCGGGCAGTAAAGCAGCAGATTTAAAAGGCGAGAAAATAATCACCAGCAACTTCGACAACCAATTTTCATTGCAGCTCATGCTGAAAGACTTAAAACTTGCCTCTGTACTTACAGATACGATGCAATCCCCTACACCGCTGCTTGAGCTAGCCAAGAGCATTTTCCAAATGGGACAAACTTCTGGTTACGGCGAAGAAGATTTATGTGCGGTAGTAAAAGTATACGAGCAATGGATTGGCCAATCTATTAGCCAAGCTAATACCCAAACTAGTAACTAACCGAGGGACAGTTAATCGGGCATTCGATAAATGGTAAATATTTCACTATGCGGGAGTTGTGTCATATACCCGAGACGAACACTTTAGAATTGGGATATGGGACAGCTCCTTGCTAACTGGAATGTATGAAATAGATCATTTGATCCGTCCACTTGCCATGTTCGTAAATAAACGATTCACGAATACATTCAAATTTCATACCTACATGTTCCGCTAATTTAATAGAGACAACATTGTCGGTATTAATATGTGCTTCTATTCGCCGAAATTGTAAGGGGCCCATTGCTATCTGGAGAGCTGCCTGTACCGCCTCTTTGCCGTAGCCCTGATTCCAGTGCTGATTGTGCAGCATATACCCGATACGCCCCCATTGAAAATCGCCTCTTAACAACGTCGAAATATCGATATCACCAAGATGCGCCTGATCTTTTTGCCGAAACACACCAAACAAATATTCGTTATCTTCTGCCGCCAGTTGCTCATGTCTCTTAATCCACGAATCGAACCACTCTTGCGTACAGGCATTCATATCTAGTTTTCCCTCGTCGTACTTGTGCTGCGATGGCAATCGATTGTTATGTTGCTCAAGCCAGTCTGTATAATCTTCCCTTCTAAACGGTCTTATCGTGAGGCGACTCGTTGTCATCGCCACCTGCTGAAGCATGCCTGTCATCACCTCTCCTATATTAGGGTATGCACAATTAATTATGCTTCATGCAAAAAGCCCCCGTCCTGTCTATCAGCCAGGCGGGGACTTTCAAATTTCATGTGAAGAGGTTTATTCTGGGATGTAGGAACAGCAATAATCCGTTACGGCATGCACAACTAACTTGAAGCTCGAACGAGCCGGTACTGTAAATTCACCTTGGCCGTCAATGTGAAGCCATTCGGTGTGCCCTGACAGCAGCACATCCAGTTTGCCCGCTGTAATGTCCATAATTTCTGCATTGTCCGTACCAAATTCGTACTCACCTGGCATCATAATACCTAATGTCTTTTTGGTGCCGTCTGGGAATATCACTGTACGACTAGTAACTTTACCCTCAAAATAAATGTTTGCCGCCTTTAGGACCGTAACCTGCTCAAATTGAGCGATTGCAAAATTTTGGGCTTGTGACATCGTTTCTCCTACTCCCCGTTATCCAATTTGAGATTTTGTTAAAATTACAAAAGCGCCTTAACACGTGCGACTACATTTTCAACCGTGAACCCATATTCACTCATAACACGATCACCCGGGGCCGAAGCACCAAATGTCGAGATAGCCAAAATATCACCCTGATCACCGACATAACGCTCCCATCCAAATGGAGACGCCATCTCAACAGCAAGGCGCGCTTTCACATCTGGCAACAGAACGGAATCCTTATACGCCTGTGATTGCTGCTCGAACAGATTCCAGCTCGGCATACTAATAACACGTACTTGTATACCTTCCTCAGCAAGAGCCTGCTGTGCGCGTACGGCCAGTTGTACTTCGGAGCCTGTTGCAATAATTTGTGCTTGCGGCTTACCGTTAGCCGCGTCAGCCACAACATACGCCCCGCGGGTAATACCAGCACGCGCACCTTCTGGGGTTGCTTCGAGAATCGGCAAGTTTTGACGGGTCAGCACAAGCACGACCGGACTGTTTGTATTCTCCATTGCATATGCCCACGCAGCAGACGTTTCATTTCCATCAGCAGGACGAATAACCGTTAAGCCCGGAATAATTCGTACCGAAGCAAGCTGCTCGATCGGCTCGTGTGTCGGTCCGTCTTCACCAACTGCAATACTATCATGGGTCAAGACGTAAGTAACTGGTAATCCCATTAAAGCAGACAAACGTACGGCTGGACGCAAGTAATCCGTAAATACAAAGAACGTACCTCCAAATACTTTCACACCGCCATGTAAAGCCATGCCGTTCATCGCCGCAGCCATTGCAAATTCACGCACACCAAAGTACAAGTTACGTCCTTCGTATTGGCCAGGACGGAAGGATGGAAGATCGTTTAAGTGTGTCATCGTCGAGCTTTCCAAATCCGCTGAACCCCCCGTCAAAAACGGAATGTTCTTCGCCAGACCATTCAGCGCGTTGCCAGACGCAACCCGTGTTGATAGTGCTTTGTCTGTGGAAGCATACACCGGCAATGCAGCATCCCAATTGTCAGGCAGTTTGCCGCTAATCGCTGTATTAAACTGGGCAGCAAGCTCTGGATAAGCTTGAGCGTATTGCTCAAACTGCTTGTCCCAAGTCTCATTAGCCTGGATTCCCTTTTGCTTCACTACTGTTTCAAAGTGAGTGTACACTTCTTCTGGAACAAAGAAATCCTCATGTCCCCACTGGTAGAACTCTTTGGTTAACTTAGCTTCATCCGCACCAAGTGGCGAACCATGTGTGCCGCCGTGCCCACCTTTACCTTGCTTATTCGGACTGCCATAGCCGATAACCGTCTTCACTTCAATCAGCGTAGGTTTGCTTGTATCCTGCTTGGCTGTGTTCACAGCCGCTTCGATTGCAGCAGAATCATTGCCATCCTCAACGAGCAGCGTCTGCCAACCGTATGCCTCAAACCGCTGACGTACATTTTCACTAAATGAGAGGTTTGCTTCGCCATCTAGTGTTATATCATTGGAGTCGTACAATACGACTAATTTACCTAATTTCAAATGGCCTGCAAGCGAAGCTGCTTCACTAGCAACACCTTCCATAAGGTCACCATCACCGCAGATTGCATATGTGAAGTGATCCACCACGTTAAAGTGGTCGCGATTGTACGTCGCGCCTAGTTGTGCTTCTGCCATTGCCATCCCTACCGCCATCGCAATCCCTTGACCAAGCGGACCCGTTGTCGCATCAACACCTGCCGTATGTCCAAACTCTGGATGGCCTGGCGTCTTGCTTCCCCATTGGCGGAAATTTTTAATTTCATCTAAAGGAAGATCGTAACCGCTCAGATGCAGCAAGCTGTATAACAACATGGAGCCGTGACCTGCAGATAATACAAAACGATCCCGGTTAATCCATGTCGGATTAGTCGGGTTATGTGTCATCGCTTTGGCAAACAGGTGGTACCCCATTGGTGCGGCACCCATTGGCATACCTGGATGTCCGGATTTCGCTTTCTCAATTGCATCGATCGCCAAAGTACGGATAGAAGCGATGGAAAGTTGATCGATGTTTAATGGCGTTGCTGTCATTGCTGATTTCCTCCCTCTCTATGTACAAGCTGAAAAAAATGCATATGATGTATATCACTCACACTCAGCTTGTCTACTGCATTTTGCATTATTGTACCATTTGTTCGTATACTATGCTACTTCAACGTAATAAAAAATGATCCTACAACATCACATCATGATGTCCCTTACACTTTCAATGAGAACGATACATCTTTGAACTCCGATATCGCTCCAGACGTCTAGTTCCCTTATCAATTCAATTGTATTCGTAATGATCATTAAACTACAAAGAGGTTCACTGACGAAGCGCAGCTCAGCTGTTAAACACATCGCTAAAAACGAAGCAGATGCGGACATCTATTGTATGCCCTTTTTTGAGATGATTTAGGCGAGGATGTGCTAAAATTGCAGGTACAAGTCAAATAAGCCGAGGTGTTGTGATGCAGACCAAAACATCTGACATAACAAAAACACCCCAGCTCCTTTATGCTGTCTTTCAGTTTATTTACCGGTTAAAATAAATTCGTACCGGTCTTAGAAATAGGCGGCCTTATCATTGTAAGTGGCAGCACGCATCTATAAACTACAGATCTATGGACTTGTTTTTTCGTTGTTTACGAATACGTTGATAGCCTTTGCGAAGCCCCTCCAGCACAAAGGCAGGTAATCGAAATGTCCACCTTAGCAGCAGGGGTCTATACACCCATTGATACACACGTTTCATGTCACGCCATAATCGGTCAGGGCCTTCCAGCAAAAAGTCAGAAACGTCTACGACTGAGCCGCGACCGTTATCGTTTAATATATTTTTACCATGAATATCTCTTGGGTTCAGCCCTTTAGCTCTTGCATAAATAAGCGCCTCATCCACATCTGAAATGACAGAAGGGGGTATAGGGATACCTTGCAGCAAGCAATCATACAATGTAATTCCTCGCAGCCGTCGTAATATTAAGTAGTTATGCCCCACACCTAAACATTCGGAAAAGGCCGGATGAATACCTAGCATACGATATACCTCGGCCTCCCCAGTTAAGCCAGGCCGTCCTTCTGCATATACTTTAACGACCCATTCACTGTCATGACTATTAGCAAACACAGCCGCATAATTACCAGTACCTAACAGTATCCACGGTTCAGGCACATGTTTCACCACTACCGGATCATCTGGGGATTCACTATATATAATTAGATCAGGTAATAGCTTACTCTCTACCCATGCAGCCAAATCTCTTGATTTATCATGGTTCATATGAGTTCACACCCGTCGTTCATAACCTATCTATCACATCATTCACTATAGCAGTATACGATAGATATCGCTAGTTGCTTTTCATTCAGTACATTTCGACAGCTATTTTGGTAAAATGGTCTGCTCTCCTTGATTCAACTCGTAACAACGCTAATCTGTAAACGACACCTGTATTTTTATTCCACATCATACGATTGCGTATTAACGTATAAAAGCTGCCCTCCTTTTGCAAGAGGACAGCTTCTACTATTAAACACACCTATGACCTAAATAACGTCTAATTAAAAACAACTGTTTTGTTCTGATAGACGAGTATGCGATCCTCAACGTGCCAATGAACAGCTCGCGCCAGTACAACCCGCTCAATCGTGCGTCCGATCCGCTTTAATTCATTTACATCTGCCCGATGGGTCACACGGCCTACGTCCTGTTCAATAATCGGACCACCGTCCAACTCTTCCGTCACATAATGTGCAGTCGCCCCTATCAGCTTAACCCCGCGCCCATAGGCTTGATGGTAGGGTTTACCGCCGACAAATGCCGGCAAAAACGAATGATGAATGTTAATCATCTGATTCTGATACTTTTCTATGAAGCGTGGCGGAATAATCTGCATGTAACGAGCCAAGATAATAACATCTGCCTGACCGTTTACTAGATCGAGCTGCTTTTGCTCAGCCTCCTGCTTCGTATCAGGTGTAACTGGAATATAGTGATACGGAATCCCAAACGACTCCACATACTCACGCATATCGTTATGGTTGCTCACAACCATCGCAATGTCGGCATCCAAATCACCCGCCTGCCATTGCCAGATCAGTTCTAGCAAGCAATGATCTTCTTTTGATACAAAAATGGCAAGACGCTTCTTCTCGCTTACACGAGAGATACGCCACTCCATCTGGAACTCACCTGCAATGGAAGCAAAATCTTGCTTCACTTGGGGCAGACGATCCTGCAAATGGTCCATATCAAACTCTATTCGCATAAAGAACATGCCACCGTCTGGATCCATCGTATATTGGTCTGATTGAACGATGTTAGCACCATGCTCATACAAAAATTGAGATACAGTGGCAACGATGCCCGCACGATCCGGGCAGGAAATCAGCATCCGTGCGCGATGCACTGACAGGTTGTCCGCGATTGCACGGTTATGGGTTATCGTGTGTTGGTGTGTCATAAGCTCCCCTCCCTCTATCTATAAACCATCACTAAATTGAAAATCGGTTGATTTGCTGTGTAATTGTGCGCTTTACTTTAAAGCGTCCGTTCCAGCTAGCCATACTGTAAGCCGCTGGTTCACCTGCTCCTCAGCCAGATCAGGCAACAATCCCGCTGCCATAACTTGATCATACAAACGCTCCAATGGCTCACGCGGATCGGCCTTTTTAGCCTTAGCATCATTTTTAAGCAAATTCCACGTATCTAGTATGAACCCACGACGATCTATACCTTCGTTAACGAAGAAATGGCTCAAACGTTCAACATCCTCAATAAACGTATCTCCAAACCGCTCCTTCACGTTACCGCGGAGAAGTGCAATCTCAGCTTCATACATCGGGCGCTGCTTTTTCGAATCTTTACCGATCCACGGGGTCTCCAAAATGAACGGCCGGCCTTGCAGTCCTTGGTGCTGCACCACGTTGTTTATGCCGTTAAACCCGATCCACCCTGATCCAACCGGTGCATGGCGGTCCTTGCTTGCTCCAGCTGGATTTTTACTGTCATTTAAGTGAACGACCGCTATACGATCAAGGCCTACTAGCCGATCAAACTGCTCCAATACCCCGTCCAAATCGTTTACAATATCATAGCCAGCGTCATGAATATGGCACGTATCCATACATACCGTCAGACGATTGTTTAACTCTACCTTGTCTATAATTGCTGCAAGTTCCTCGAAACTCCGGCCTATCTCTGTGCCTTTGCCAGCCATCGTCTCCAGTGCAATATTAACGTCAGTTTCGCTCGTATTTCTGAGCACTTCATTTAATCCCTCTGCGATCCGGTTGATGCCAAATTCCGCATCCTTGTCCGTATAAGCGCCTGGGTGAAGTACGATGTTTCTCACCCCAATATGATGCGTGCGCCGAATTTCTTCTTGCAAGAAATTTACCGCCAGTTCGAACGTATCCGGTTTGTATGATCCGAGGTTGATAATGTACGGTGCGTGTACAACGATTTCATCCACACCATTTTTATTCATCAATTCCTTGCCTTCTTCTATATATAACGTATCAATAGGCTTACGACGCGTATTTTGCGGAGCGCCGGTATATATCATAAATGAGCTCGAACCATAGGTGGCAGCTTCTGTAGCTGCGCTTAACAAACCTTTGTCCGAAAACGAAACGTGTGATCCGATCTTTAACATAGTACAGCTCCCTTCAATTAATGTCCCTTATTTTACAGGTAATATCGAAATAAATCTAGGAATGCGGTATAATTCGTATAATTACACTTGTAAATTTAGGTAACGACCTCGAGGTGATCCTTATCATGTACACAGCTCACATTTTATTGCCACTAGCCAGCACCACTCCTCCGAATTGGTTTATGAATTCAATCGCTTTCTGGGGATTTGTGATGATTGGCTTTATGGCAATAGGCGGATTTTTTATGTTTCGCAAGTTTATGAAAGTGTTGCCCATGAAAGATGGCAAGTCCAAACTGGATTGGCAAAATTATTGGGTAGAGAAAAGTCGTCCCTTGTGGACCGACGATACTCGGGAGTTCCTACAGCTGCTCGTTGATCCTGTTCCCCAAGCGTTCCGCGATATTGCCAAGCATACGATTGCAGCCAAGATCGGACAGGTCGCGGTAGAAAGTGGAGCAACCGAAGTCACACGTGATCATTGTATCGAAGGTTACATTAAAGCGACCCCACGGCGGGATTATTCCTTTCTCGTCAAAAACTTAAAGCGTCACCAGATAGATTATTCCCGATTTGAACACTTATTAAAATGATTGTCTTTTCATTTTTTTTGATGTACCGCTCATATAGCTGAGCCGCAGTAAATGAAGGCGTTAACCTCTCACGACAAGCACATTTTGACCTGCTGCATAGCATTTTCAAATTTCTAGTCTACACGAGCACAATCAGATCAACTAGGAAATGTTTTGGGGTTGAGTAGCAAGGGAGGAGGAATGGTATGAAAATGTTAATCACTGGCGGCACGGGCTTAGTAGGACACGCTTTGGCTGAATGGTGGCTTAATGAAGGACATGAGGTTGTCATCATCACCAGGTCCCACTCCGCCCCCCGCCGCAGCTTTCAAGGTAAGCAGCCCTCTTTTCTGCGCTGGGCTGACTTAAAAAAGTCCACGTCATGCCAGAACATAGATGTAGCAGTCAACCTGGCGGGTGAGACTATTAATCAACGATGGACCGAATCTGCCAAGAATAGAATTGTTGCTTCACGAATTATGCCTGCAAGACGGCTTAACGAATGGGTACAATCATTAGGCACCCCGCTTCCTTTATTTATTAGCGCCTCTGGATCATCCGTCTACGGTTCCTCCTTAACTGGTGTTTTTGACGAGACTAGTCCACCTGACGGAGATGACTTTCTGGCAGATGTCGTTCGCCAATGGGAGGCCAGTGCGGATTCCATCCCTGCCAAGCGAACGGTTAAGTTACGAATTGCCCCCGTCCTCTCAACCGACGATGGCGCTTATCCCAAAATGCTACTTCCCTTTAAATTAGGTGTAGGGGGAAGCATAGGCAGCGGGAAGCAGCCTTTCTCGTGGATACATATTGATGATCTCGTGCAGCTAATTGATTTTGTCGTAAAAGATTCGAGTTTGAGCGGTGTTGTGAACGCTTCCGCTCCCGAATCAGTGACTAATGAAGAATTTGGACGGGCAATAGCCAACGTATACAATCGCCCTTACTGGCTGCCTCTTCCTGCTTGGTCACTGCGCTTGTTGTTAGGCGAAATGTCATCACTCCTGCTTGAGGGTCAACGCGTATACCCCTCTAAAGCATTGGAGCATGGATTCACATTTCAATATGGTTCCGTAGAGCGTGCCCTTCGGGCACTGAGACAATCCGCATTATACAGCTAGAAGTTATAAGGGCTATTCCGTCAACAGCATCCCGCCTGACGAAATAGCCCTTACAACTTTGCTTACATCTTCGTTAGCAGTTTGCTTGCATTTTTGCTCTCATTTTGCTCACACCTTGTATCTCCCACCAACTTACCATTCACATACCTACTTGTGGCGTCACTCTCTCTTATAACCATCCTTAGCACTGTAGCACCTAATTTAAAACTATCACCGTTCTGAATCAAATAAGACTTATAGGGGATTAATAGTTCATCATGAAGTTCAGTTCCATTCTTAGAACCCAAGTCTTTAATGCTAATATGCGTCTCCTCACTTATTAACTCACAATGCAGCTTAGAAATCCCCCTCTGCGGAATGTAATACTGTACACCTTGATCAGCTCGACCTATAACAAAGGGCCACTCATTAGCTTCGATGGAATCAATTACAGTCTTATTGTCGTCGCCAAGCCGTTCTATTATTACACGCATCCCACCTTGATGTCCTTGCTCTGCGTACACCATATCACTTAACATCACCGTTGCGTCTGGCTGTGACATTTCTAGCATTGTTGTCTGAAATGGAAGTTGGTCATAATGCATGCCAGACGTATTGGCAGAAGTCTCTTTATAAATCGGCTCTATTTCCTTCTGCTGCATCTGATGCGGCTCTATTAATCTGTCACGCAATTGAGATGTCAGCTCAACCGAGGCGAAGTCAGGTAATTCCACCCGCCCCGAGTCCGTTTGATCTGAACGCTGTAACCGTGCTTGATCGCGCAAGTGTGAGAACAGGGAAAAAATCCACCCTTTCTTCCATGCCCAACCTAGCCATACGCCAATTAAAGTCGTACCACAACTTAGTATCAAACCTAAATTATCGTTCCGTCTTAGATAGCCTAATCCCCAGCCTGCCGTCACAATAATAATTGAAATGGCAGCACCGATAATGCCTGCTCTCTTCGGCACCCTGCTCGCCATCTGAACGCTATCCTCATAGTCAGTGATCCCCGCTTGCATATTCCATACACTATTTTCTTCCTTTTCCCGTCCACCAAATCCATAACTACCCTCATCCGTCTCATGCTCAGCGATTGTATTTTCCGCAAATTGCTCGTGCCCTGAAAACCTATGCTGCCAACCGCTCCTTAAGTGAACTGGAGTAGCTTCATGTACTGATACTGATAGATGCTCTGCATTGCTGAGATGTCGTCGAGACTCTACGTTTAACAGATCTTTGTTATGCGTATTGACATGCTGCCGTTGGAGAGGTATAGACATTTCAGAGTGAGCAAACTGTTCCTTATTATTATGAATATACGTTGAATCTTGAATTGTTGGGGAGAGATTGGCTTGTAAAAAGCGACGAACTTGGGATAGGGAGTAGCTGCCGTCGTTCAGCATACGAATGACACGTTGAAAGCTATCACCACTCCATGATTGAACGTTACCGGATAATTGAACAGCTAAATGTTGAATACCATGCAAAGCTGCATGTTCATGTATCGCCTCCTGCACAGGAATATACGGGATATACAATCTACCATGCGATAATCCGCCTTCTATGAACATAAATTGCTCGTGCAGAAGCAGTTGGTTTGGATGCAGTAAATACGTTCTACACTCCTCCACGATACCCAATAATTGCAACAAAAACTCATAATATTGCAGTTCGGAAATGGATTCACTCCGAAGCTGCTGCTGTAGCATCTTCTTGCCGCTAATATCATAAATCAGTTGCACATTATAATCGATCTCTCGAACATCCAATGCTAGCAAATGAGGAATAGAACACTGACGCATCATCTTTATGGGATGGACATCCAGTTCTTCTGACTTAACTGGCGGATCTCTCAACAGCTTCATGCACACAGTACCATCCTTTATAAAGTCTGCATGATACCCATATGTCGTTGACATGTCTCACTCCTTTTTAACAAGTGTATTCTTCTTAAATGTTATAAAACGTAACCCTTGGTCGTCATCCAGTGCCTAAAAAATGTACAGTCAGTGCAGCCGGGATCACTGCCAGCATAAATGGGAAAGTAGACGGTCGAAGAACGGTCTCTCGAAGCATATCATAGGATTTCATTCCTATAACCAACAGCACCATCAGGATAAATCGTCTCCCCCATGATCGGTAATGATATAACAAATACATTAAAGCAATGACGCCACCATATAAGATGGAATAACAAAATGTGTTCCACACAAAGTGACTGCCCGTCCATGCACCAAGCGCAGCAAAAAACTTTACATCGCCAGCACCTACTGCTTTTGCTAGGTACAACAATAACAATAGTCCGAAGCCGCTTAGAATTCCGAATCCACTAGTTACGATTCCGTTCATTCCATCAACAACAGTGTAATACAACAATGCTGTTACAACTGCGAGTAAATTAAGCTTGTTAGGTATTTTACGAGTCCGTATATCCGCAACGCCAGCCGCAATCAGCAAAACGGCGGCTGCACCCTCAGCCAATTGCAATAAAGACATCCTCCTCCAATGTCTAATCAGTCTATCAGAGCTAACTATTTCACTTGAAAATTCATATCCGCCGACATACCATTTTCTGTTATAACCTGTAAGCGCCAAATCCCTGCAGAAGTATGCCCCGACACGTTCCACTCCCAAGATACATTCCCCTCAGCATCCGCATGCTTCCATTCAAGTCCCTTAGCTACGCTCTCCCCACTTTTGTAGTACACCATAAGCTTAATTCGTTCATGTGGCGCTGCTTTGGCAGTTAGCCTTGCCATTCCCCACGGTTTGAGTGGATTAGGCTCCAACTTAATGATTTGGGGTACTGGTTTATCATTCTGCGTAGGAGTCGTGCCAGAACCTGCTAATGGGCTGTCCCCGATCCAGACACGCTCTGCCGCTCGCGCTCTCAACGTCACTGTTTTCATTAATAGAGGTACACGCATCGGCAAATCATACTCAAGCTCAAGTGCAATATAAGGCTCTTGCTTCTCCTTGAGGTCGGGCAGCTTTAAATGTGTTACACGAATACGACTTGACGTTAATACACCTTGAACGCCGTAACGTGCTAACAACGGTTGAAACAAAGCTTGTCCAACGACAGCCTGTGCCTGCTCCCCTAATGATTCAGCATATAGGCCTGCCCACTTCGCCTTATCTTCCACCCATGTTCCAGCAGGTTGTGGAAGAACGCGCCCAAATTTGTGGCCAAATTCATTAACTGTTAAGCGAATCGCCATCGCTGGAGGACGAGAAAACTTCTTAATTTGAGAACCTGCACTGCTAGATTCAACATTCTGTAGGGCTAATGCGACAGGATACATGTGGGCAGCGACCATTTTTACTGAATTTGTAGCACTTGACTGTAAAGCACTTGCTATCAGTGCCGCCTGTATCATATAAATTAAAAACAAAAAGAGCAGAAGTACCATCGGCAACAATATGGCCGCTTCCAGAATGATTCCACCTTCTGATCTCCCCCAATTTGATACAAAAGTGTGGTATGGCTTACTTAATCTAGTAGGAAAATACAGAACGACGACTCGTTTCATAATATCCATCTGTAATTTGCCCTCCTACTAAACCAGATTCACCAAGAAGTTTGATAACACCTGGAAGAAACCATAGTTTCATCCGTGTCTTTAATTCCGTTTGGCCATATGTGCCCCTCACACTAGGATCCACGCCTGTATGGTTATGTATAAGAGCAAGCATACGTATCGACATTTGCTCTTTATCTCCATGCAGCATCATAAATAACCGTAAAAAATCACTATAGGACAAAGTTACCATTGGTGCATATGCAGATAGAGGAACTTCATTCTTAGTCAATAGTACTATCATGTCTTGGAGCGCCATCCTTACACCGTATAGTACAGCTGACGCTAGAATCACCATAGGGTTAATCATATGAGCCGACTGAACGATTCCTTCCATTGTACGAACGGCCACTCGTAGCGAAAAAATTTCGCCATAAGCTGCGGCTAAGTTTGCAGCAGGATCTGCCCAGCCGTACATCACATATTCTAATTCCTGATTATAAATACTTAACGATTGCAGCAATTCATGTGACGGATCACTATCCTGAAACAAAGACTTTAACTTAATAGGATCATAGCTTGTAAAATATAAATAGGCATACTCATTACGGAATAAACGATCCCTTGCTCCGCCGACCATACTCCCTAAGTTATTATACAAGGCAGTCATACCGTTCATAGAATCAGCAGCTTGCTTAGTAGGATCACTTTCTACACCACTAACTTTCAGATCAGCTTGATATTCCCTCTTGTTGTATAATCTAACCTGTTCAGCCTTCAGCTTTACGTCATCAAATACAGCTTGATGTTCTTTAAGTTGGGCATTTATCTTCCTTAATGAGCTAAGCATATTGGACACCTTGCCTAACTCCTGCTTTGTCTCTTTGTCTAAACTGCGACGCTGAGCGTCACTACCCGTTATCTCTCGTATTTCCTTCTCCTTAACTAGGATCAAATTACCTGAACTGCGGATGTAGTCTTGTTCATACACTCCCCAAAGATTCCATATGTTATATACAAAGTTCTGCAAGTCAGCCTTTGATCCCGCCTCGGGCATTAAATTTACAAGATTCTGAAATCGATTAATCTCTTGAGCTATAGAAGCAAACTGTTGTGCCTGTGCTTGCAACTCCATTTCATACTGGACAAAAAAGTCATCTGCCACAACAAGTGAATCTATTGATTCTTTAAATTTACGAACAACTGCTTTCTCCTCCTCATTACTAACTGATAGCCCTATGGAGGATTGCTGTACTTGATCATATCCCTGCCCTTGACTAGTAGCCCTTATTTGACGAATTCTGTCCTTGATTACATCATTGTTATTCTGTGCTCTATTCAAAGTATGTTTAGCTTCTTGCAGACTTTCCATCTGCTGTTGATTCGCAGCACTCACCTTTCTTTCAAAAAGTTGAGCTAGCTTGCGTGTGTCTATTTCAAATTTATTAATTACTAGTTGGTGCTTCATGTGCCCCGTCTTCTCATTAATCGTATTGTCAGCGAGCCTGTTTAAATAGTCATTGTATTGTGACACAATGTCTGATGCAGTCGTTACAGGACCAATTGGCATATCAGATAGCTCAAGCTGATTATGCCGTGTAAGTTGTTGCTTTACTTCAGCATTGGTTGCAGAAGCTCGTGCTTGCTTCTGCAATTTGAGTACCTGTTCAAGTGCTGCATTACGCTCGTCAATATCTTTTTTAACGCTATGCAGCAATTCAGTTGCTTGTGCAGCTTCCTTCATCGCTCCTGACAAAGGTTTCATTTTGCCTATCAGTTCATAAGCAATCTGGACTGGAGCCTTGTACTTCATCACTTCCTGTACTTGGTGCTCAAATTGTTCTATCCTTCCTATAGGTCGTATTACTTCAGTTTTGTGACTGCTAATCTCCATGTTAACCCATGCAAAAGAATCCTCATCAGTATGTGGAATATGATTATTCAGTACTTCTTCTACAATAGGGTCAGGATCTGTCAGCCCATAAGCAAATAATCCATAGCGTTGCTGTACTTCTGGATCGTATGCCGACATCACTGAACGAGCAGCCGTCTGGGCGGCCACTTCGGTTCTCCATTCCAATGCAGCAATACGCGCATAATCAATTAAAACGGACATAAGTGTGAATACAACCATAATTACAAATATGAGGAATATAGAGACTGCGCCACATTCATCACATACCATTGTCCGCCTCTTTAAGACTAACAACCTAGCACTTCTGTTGAGCCTCCTGTATAAACAAAACATACCTATTATCCTCGCTCTTCATAAATGTTATGGTGGGGAAGATTCAACACGCATAATAAGTTGACCCGCTTGGCGAGGATCGGCACCTAATGGAGCTAGTGACTTCAGCTTTACCGTCATAAATCTTACAAATTCCACGGTTCGAATAAATTCTGCTGGTTCTACGACAGCACTGACTGCTTCGCCATCTATATTGATCTCCTGCTTGAGCATTCGTCCTACCGAATAATCTAACATGGGGCTAGCTAATGAAGCCCTTACAGTGCGCTCCATAAGCGAATTATTAAATTTCATATTGCCTGTGTAGAAAAGCGGTACAAACCCTACTGCGCTATGCAGCTTCTTTGTAGCCAAACTATTCCATTCTGTGCTTGGAATAGGGACTTGAAAGTTGTCTTGTTGCGTGCCAATATCCAACACTCGATCTAATAGTTGGTCTTGATATACACGCCAATATAACGGATCATACGTGTTATCGGGGAATAATCCAGTCTTGGGGTCTTTGCTGCTATTAGTCCAAACGACAGCGGCCCGGTCAGCGGCTAAAGCAGCTGCATGTGTCGCCATCACCTTTAAAAACACAAACATCCCCATAAAAATCATGGCCAAAGAGCAATAAAGAATAATTGGAAAAACAACAGATGCTTCAATGACCATTGAGCCATTCTCTTTCTTTAATCCACGCCATATCTCTCCTGGCTTCCTGCGCTTGCTAATGCGGATCACTTAAATATTTCCTCTGACTTGTTGCTCGCTTTCACAAACAAACTTTTAATAAAATTAGTAATTTCATTTCTAAAAATGATGGCGATCACAACGATAATTGCGATAATTACGACTAGCTCCACCATGCCTAAACCCTCTTCGTCCTGCAATAATGACTTCGTTGTTGCACTTAACCAATGTAGCATCTATATGCCCCTCTCTAATGTTCATGTTATTACTTCATCATAAGGAAAGCCGGCCCGCCTACTACTGCTAAAATAACTAAAAACATTAGCATCATTGGTAAAATGAGTTTCGTTGATGCCTCTTCTCCACGCTTGCGTGCTACCGCTTTACGCTTATCCCAGAGCTGTCTTGCCAGCTCTTCCATAGCGAGAACAAATGATGCTCCACCCCTACGCTGATTAAGAAGTAAGGTTGTAGAGAACATCGCCACTTCCTGTGTGGCGCACCTCTTAGAAAACTGCTCCAGCGCTTGTACAAACGCATATCCGTTCTGCACGTCCTTCATCATTCGATCCAGTTCCTTATACAGTGGATGTTCTAGTTGCATGGACTTTCTCTGCACACAAGTGTATAAAGCCTTCTGTACCGTTTCCCCTGCTTGAACTAACAATGTCAGTTTACTTAGCAACTCTGGCAGTTCCATTTGGAGTTCCTGCCGTTTCCGTTCGGCTCTGTTTAATACATCTTTAACACGCGCAAGCAATAGCAATAATGCTAATAAACCTCCCACTGTCATATTTGTTATCTTGCCATCTGTCATTGCTGTCAGTAGAAAGCCTAGAGGTATCCCAACATAAGTAATGAACATAATCTCTGCTACAAATAATCGAAATTGATTGTAGAACTGGGTAGGTCCATATAATTGATATATAGCTTGACGGATCGATACAAGCAACGGATGTGTATCGAGAGATGATTGGATGAACGTACTCAAGTAGAGAAAGATAGGTAGCCATGAAGCAAAATTCGTAGAATTAGAGAAGCGGACAATGTCTTGATACACAGTCTTTGTGCGCCTGTTAGCTAACCATAACACTCCAAAACATGAGAATGCCGCCACTAACCATACACCTTTGGACAAATAGATTTCCTCCTGTCTAAACTCGAATATCCATCATCCTGCTAATAAGCCAAATCCCAAAAAACAATAATAAAAGGGCGACCGTAGCAATCATTCTGCCTGCCCCTTCATACAGCGGCATTAGAAAATCAGATGCGCTCAGTTTAAGTAGTCCAATAAATACAAAAGGTGCTCCCATCATCGCCTTCATCTCTAGCTTCTTCTGTGCCACTAACACTTCTATTTCCAACATAACATCCATCTTCTGGCTGATAACTGAGGAGGTTCTCCTGACCACTTCAATCAAGTCTCCTCCCATACGCTTACAAGTCACGATTACATCTGCAAAATTCGAGATGTCATCTTGGTTAGCGCGGATGCTAAAGTCCAGTAACGCTTGCTCCATTGGTTCCCCATTATCCATCCGGGTACTTATAATACGAAGCTCTCGTATAACATCCACATCCACCCCAGGATACAGCAGCGTCAGATCATGAATTGCCTCCTTAAATGCATTCTCTAACGATCGACCGGCTGATAACGAGGAACTTAGTGAATACAACGCCTGCTTAAACTGAGTCGTTAGCTGTGATCTGCGCCTGTTAAGCAATTCCTTTGTACGAATACGTGGATAGTGGAAGCCAATCAATCCAATAACAAACACACCGAGCCAATGCTGGTAGAATAAATATCCTACTAGACACATGGCAGTAATTCCAATGAAGCTAGCAAGTACATATTGTATGAGTGACATCTTATATACTGAATAATTGGGCAGTGTCTGAATGCCCTTCTTCAACGACTCCACTCCCCGATCCAACTTTAATTCTTACCCAAGATAAGCTAAAGCCTATTCAGGTAGTCTCATTCCAGCCATCTTCAGCTTCCAACGATTAAAAAGCTCCGTCTTTGGCTCCAACTGTCCATAGATGACTCCATCCCGTTCATCATGCTCTTCAAATACATAAAGTGGTGACAATACAATCTCGCCTTCCTCAACACCTTTAACCTCAGCTATTTCCATCACTTTTCGTGAACCATCACGGAGTCTTGCTAAATGTACAATGACATCAAGTGCAGACGCTATCTGCTGACGAATGACAGGTAGTGGCATATGCGTCCCACTAAGAACCATCGTTTCCAAACGACTCAACATATCCCTAGCACCATTAGCATGGCCGGTAGACAAGCTTCCATCATGCCCAGTGTTCATGGCTTGCAGCATATCGAGAGCCTCTCCCCCTCTTACTTCCCCAACAACGATACGATTGGGTCTCATTCTAAGTGAAGCACGAATGAGATCTTTCATCTCCATCGCACCTTTGCCCTCCGTGTTCGCATTACGTGTCTCTAATGCAACAAGGTTAGGGACTGTCAAAATCTGAAGTTCGGCAGCATCTTCTATCGTAATGACACGCTCAGTAGACGGAATATACTGTGATAATGCATTAAGAAATGTCGTCTTCCCGGAGCCTGTCCCACCACTGATAAATAGGTTGTACTTCGCCCGAACTAATAGTTGCAAAAACTCTGCCGCCCCCTTGCTGAGAGCACCTTGATGAACAAGTGCCTCAATCGTCATAGGCTCAGCTGGAAACTTACGGATCGTGACAGTTGGTCCCTTTAACGCGACGGGTGGAAGTACGATATGTACTCTTGAGCCGTCACTTAGTCGAGCATCGACAATAGGAGAGGACTCGTTTACTACACGATTTACTTTGGATACTACGGACTGGATTACATCTTCTAGCTTATCCCTGCTCTCAAACTTCATCGCTAGCTGCTCCATATTCCCGCAGCGTTCAATAAATATTTCTTCGTGACTATTTACCATAATCTCTGTAATTGCCGGATCATCAACTAAAGGTTGCAGCGCGTCTAAACCACGAAAAGAATAGAAGACCCTTCGTACAACGCTGATCATCTCTGTAGAAGTTAATTTGCTTGCCATCGGCTGTGCAAACAAGGCGTTCTCAATTCTTCCATAAAGGACAGCATCCTCAATGTTCTCCTCCCATTCCATCAAACCCCTAACATGCTGTCGTATGTCCAGATAGAGCCGATCCAGATTAATACGTTCACCTTGTTCAATTCCATCTGCAAAATCAATTGTTCTCGCTTGTTCTATGAGCAACTTATTAGGATTGTTAGCCATACCGAATATGTTGTTCATGTGATACCTTTCCCCCTCCTCGCACCAACCAAGGCAGGTGTATACCAATCCATTCTTCTAACGCGGCCTGAAACACGGCTGAGCCAAACCACTGCTCCTGTCGATGAAGCTGCTTCCATGAAGGGATATAGGGTAGAAAACCGCTAATCTTTACTTCCTGACTGTTCCATCGATTAAGCATCGCTCCCATGTATCGGTTCACAATAAACTTAGTCCGCGGAAGCACTTGCAACGCCCAGTCTCGAGTCTCTACTCCTTGCTGCTGCATCCACTGCTCTGTCTTGCTGAGCAATGGAAGATCATCCAGAAGCATCCATATAATAGTCTGACTCTTGAGTTGGGCAGCCGTAATACAACTGTTCATAACACCTGTATCAATAATAATTAAATCAAACCGCCTTGAATCTATTAGCCATTGCAACAACAAACTGAACACGTTGTCATTAAGCACCTTCCACTCTTCTTGACGACAATCACTCGTAAAGGTCGTCGCACGAATTGCTGGAATCTCGATCGTGTAGGATTCAACGTCTATGCTCGCTCGCTTCTCTATCGCAGATTGTAAATGGTAGAGCAGCCTAGAAAAGCGATTCACATTCGTAGAACAATCTCCATCCTTAGGATGATCAAGAAGTGATCTCCAATCTTGAAGCATTTCTAAATTCCAATAAAATACACGTTGACCACATGCTGATGCGTGCTTGGCTAAATGAAACGCTATAGTCGTCTTACCACTACCACCGCCTGCCGAACATACAGTTAATACCCGAGTCTGGCAGCTAACCCCTTCTCCTTTATCCACTGTTGTTCTTAAAGGAGAAGAACCATCCCGCGGAGCTATAGAACATAATTGCTCAAATAACTTCGATAATGGCTGGTAAGGAGTAACTGTGGGCTCCACCACATTAAAATCTGAATTCTGCTCGGACATCACCACAACCTGCATGGCATTCTTAATACGGGTCCAATCTGGATGCTGTCGAAGTTCACCCAACCATCCTGCATCAACAACTAGCAGCAGGGTACCCGATTGGAGCGTCAAATAATGTTGAAGCGTATCCAGCTGTGAAAATACACGGAGCCGCACTTCATCCGCATAAACACTATGTCTCCAGTAATCATAGATGCAATCAATTAAACGCTTATCCGGCAACGCCATAATCCAGTCCTGTTTACCGAAATGTGTCATACTCCCTCCTCAGGAACGCAAAAAAACCGTCATAAAGCTTCAGCCACTAATGTGGCTTATCGCTTCATGACGGTTCTTCCGTTCACGATTCATATTAAGATTGAACATATAATATCATAAATTTACCAATATGGCAATAGCATACTCGGTTATTTCTTCCATTACTACTTCTACCTTGCTTCCTAGCATGATGTTTTGTCATACTGTTAGAAGAAGGAGAGATTAAAACATGCGTCATACTAACCAACATCAAGCATTCTTACCCGCTCACATGATCAAGCTGCTATTGAAATATGTTGTCGTACTCGCGATGGCAGCATTTTTGTTAGCTGGATGTGTTTCCACAACAAATGAGAACGCAAACCCCACCGTTCAGGAACTGCTCCAACACTATCCGGAGCTTAAAGGAAAAACATATGAGTCAGACACCGTGCAGCGTGTCGTAGATGGTGATACGTTTGTGACCAAATCAGGCCAGAAGGTTAGGCTCATTGGGGTAAATACCCCCGAAACTCATGGTAAAGTTCAGTATTATGGCAAGGAAGCCAGCCAATTCACTAAAGAAACGCTGACAGGCAAGCAGGTCTATTTATTTTCAGACACAGGAAATACAGACAAATACGGTCGGCTTCTGCGTTATGTATTTATACATAATAACTCCCAAATGTTTAATGAAACTTTAGTGACTGAAGGGTACGCCAATGCAATGACGATTCCGCCTAACGTTATGTACGCAGAGCACTTCGTGCAGCTTGAGCGCAAGGCCCGAAAGCAAAAGAAAGGCTTATGGGGTTCCAATAAAAACGAATTAAAGCCAAGTCGCCTCCCCAACCAAGCTAAGGCATCGGGAAACTAACACAATCAACGTAAATCATCATGAAATAAGCAACGTCAGAGCGCAAACAAAAAGGTTGGCCCAAAACCTGATTTGCTCCTCCTACGTTAAAAGGTGAATTTTTTTACCTGTTTAGCATGAGGAGGAGCATTTTTATGTCCAAAGCTGAAAATACAGCGTTAGAGGTTTGAGTTTGGCGGCAAATAGAGTAACCAAAAAGTATATAGTTTGATTTTTAATCCAATATTAAAAAAAAAATTATAAAATCTATTTCTTTGTTTATTTAAAGAGGCTGATGATTGAAAAAACTATAACGTTTCCGATACTAATTGCTTTACTAATCGTCCTTTCAGTCTTGGTCTATTCCTTTTATTTCAATTTAGACTCACACTCACCTCCATTGAAACCTGACCAAGCTACTTCGAATGTACCTCAAACAAATCCGATCAAAGAGAACGATAAGCCTAATCTAATAGAGCACTCCTCACTGACAACGTAATTATCGCTTTTCGATAGCGGTGCTACTATGTGTGAACTTTCGTTTCATCCTACAATTAAATCAATGTTAGGATGCATTAAATTAAAACTCGCCTAACACATTAGATAACACTAATATGTTAGACGAGTCATTTAATAACCATATTTATAAGTTTATTTCTGCTCATTCATTACTTTTCTAATTTGCTTAATGCAGTGCTTCGCGCAAA
Organism: Paenibacillus taiwanensis DSM 18679; assembly: GCF_000425125.1. GTDB lineage: Bacteria > Bacillota > Bacilli > Paenibacillales > Paenibacillaceae > Paenibacillus_B > Paenibacillus_B taiwanensis. The sequence continues at coordinate 385,419 of NZ_KE384307.1, read as the reverse complement.
TGTTTCATATAACGCCAGCGGATTGCCATAAAGTAAATAATTTGGGCAACTGTAAAACCGCCTAACACTTTAAAGGCCTGTCCTGCGATGGATAAATCCATCAAGCTTTGTAAAGCCATAAAAGCAAATACACTGTGGATGATGGCGACAATAATCGGTATAAAGAACAATAACAGCAGCTGCGTTGTCGCTATCTTGCTTAGCTCCTTATCCTTAAGACCTATTTTTCCAATCGCTTTGTAACGTTCCTTATCTTGTTCCAGATCAGTGTATAGTCGGAAATACAAGAAACTGCCCGAAGCAATAAAGAAAACAGCACCTACCAGCAATGCAGAGAACATCATAATGCTGTACATCTGATTTTGCATCGCCAGCAAATCAGCAAGCGATGTAAAGCCAAAGCTCGGATTAGCCTCCCGATCCTCTGCATGTGCTTCGTACCAGGATTTAAGCTCCTCATTAACATGTTGACCTACATCCTTTGCATCCTCCCAAGCATCTAGGCGATAACCGGTTATGATCCCTTTCTTAGACGAGCCTTGAATCTTTTCCACGACTTCATCGCTAATGATTACCCAGTTCGACCCCATCCCTTGACTGATTACCGGGCCTTCTGCCACACCAATCGAACGAAGCTTTATTCCGGACTCTTTTAACGTGATGTCCCTTTTACCCGCACCAAGTATTTTCTTATACTCGAAGTTGTGCGGCATAACCATCGCGTCAGTACCTTTAAGTTGAATAGGATCGATATGAAGCAAAGCTGCGAGTTTATTATATTCTGAAGCACTCAGCAAGCTCACGCCGCTTTCACTTTGCTTACTCGTCTGATAAAGCACTGTCGTTGTCACTTTTTCATATATAGCATTCGCATTTTTAAAATCAGCTTCAATACGATCCAGATGCTCACTCGCTCGCTTGTTATCTTCTTTAGACAAATAACTTATCTGGAACGGATAGCTAAGCTCTGTCTGCTTACCAAGCACACCGAAGGAAGCCAAGGAACCGACCGCACAGAAGGCAACTGTGGACACGATACAAACCATAAAGAACATACGTGCGTTATCTTTCATTCGATATGCCAAATCCGAGATCGTAATCAGGTTAGTTCGCCGCCAAAAAAAATTGCGGTTCTTCTTAATCAGATTGATAATAAATACACTAAGCTGTGTAAATAAAAAATAAGATCCTATAATCGTCATTACAATAACCGGCAGCATTAATATTCCGATCGTACCGGCATTTGCAGTTGCTGCTAAGAAATAACCGCCCCCAAGCAGTATCGCTGCTAATAGAGAAAGCAATAAAGAAGCTTTCGGCTCTGGCTTAGGCTTATTTGTACCTTGCAGCAATTGAATCACTTTGCTCTTTCCTATCATAAATTGCGTTAAGAAGGAAATCACAATAAACAGAACAAAAAAGGACCCTCCTGTAAGCGTTAATGCCTTAGGCGCAATGTAGTAGCTGAGCTGAACGTCCATCATGTTACCGCCCACTACCAGACCGACCTTCGCCATAACAAGGCCTACCACTATACCAACAATGATGGAAGCTATCCCAATAATCATGTTCTCCAGAAAGACAAGTCGATTCATTTGACGGTGGGACATCCCCTGCATCATAAGCACGCCAAATTCATGCTGCCGCGTCTTCAAAAAGGCGCTAACCGAATACAAAATAAAGAAAAACGAAAAGACATATACGATCCATTGTGCAATCTTCATCGCCTGCGATGCTAAATTAACGACCATACCTTCTTGCATCTCTGGATGAAACGCAATGACCGAATAAATAAAGAAGATCATTACGGAGAACGCACTACTTAAAAAATAAGCGGCGTAGGTCCGCTTGTTGCGAAACACATTGTTAAAGGCAAACTGTCTGAAATTCACTTGCGGTACCTCCTCATTATGCACACATCTGCTTTGTTTATGATGTCCGCCCCCACTTTACACTCGAACAGTTGAGAATTCGCTGTGGTCAGCGCTCATCATAGACAGGGCATCCATAATTTGTTGGAAAAATACTTGGCGATTACCCGTATTAAAAATTTCATGATACAGCTCACCATCTTTTATAAAAATGACACGGTCACAATAACTCGCTGCAAATGCATCATGAGTCACCATCATCATCGTTGTGCCATCCGACTTATTAATGTTCTCCAACGTTTCCATTACATCTTTGGAAGATTTCGAGTCCAGGTTGCCTGTCGGCTCATCCGCCAACAATAACTTCGGGCGATGAATAATTGCCCGGGCAATAGCTGTGCGCTGCATTTGACCGCCAGATATTTCATACGAACGCTTGTCCAAAATAGGCGTGATACCTAGCCGATCCGCGAGCAATCGAGCGTCACTTCTCATTTTGCGAACGCTAACCCCTTCCAACGTAAGTGGAAGTACAATGTTTTCTTCAACCGTTAACGTGTTCAACAAATTAAAAGATTGAAATACAAACCCGAGTTCACGGCGACGGAAAGACGCCAGTTTATCCTTCTTTAACGTGTGCGGGTTCATACCATTAATGATTACTTCGCCAGAAGATGGCGAATCTATCGTTGCCACCATATTAAGCAGTGTTGTCTTACCACTTCCTGAAGGACCCATTACACCTACAAATTCACCTTGCCGTACAGCCAAATTAATTCCTTTTAATACTGGAGTGGCAACTTTGCCCTCGTAAGTCTTAACGAGCTTGTTGACTTTGAGCATCTCCACCTAAGTTCATCTCCTCTATTGCTTATGTTGGTTAACAACAGCATAAGCCAATTGATGCTGAAAAGAGTCTGATTTTTCTTTCATTACCCTTTCATTATTGTCACCGTGTATGTTGCCCAACAAAAATAGCCCACCCATCCTGTAAAGGATCAGTGAGCTATCGCACTTCTGTATACTAATTATTCATATTTAAAATGAGACAAAGAATCTTTTAGTTGTGTAGACACTTCTTCCAACTGTTGCGACAACTCTACTAATCGAGTAGAAATGTTAAGTTGCTCGCCGCTCAACGACGCCACTTCCTCAGAAGTTGCCGAGGCTTCCTCCGCGACCGCACTCACATTACTCATCGCTTCAACGAGTGTTGCTTGAGCTTGACTCAAACGCTCGATCGAGCCTGTCACATGCTGCAAATTGCCAATCATACCGCCCATCTGCTGCTGTACTTGATTAAATATAACGTCGGTCTCACGAACAGAGTCCGTCTGCATTTGGAAGATCGGGAATGCAGAAGACAAAGCTTCAACTGTCTCGATAATTTCTTGTTGAATTTTCTCCGTAATCTGTCCAACAACGTCAATTGACCGATGAGACTGATCCGCCAGATTACGAATTTCGTCAGCAACTACCATAAAGCCTTTTCCCGCCGCGCCTGCACGCGCCGCTTCAATAGTGGCATTTAACGACAAAATGTTAGTTTGTTTTGTCATATTGTTTAGCACGTCCAATATTTGACGAATCGACTTGGTGCTGTCACTTAACTGATTCACTTTTCCAGCTAAAGAGCGCATCATGTCTTCTGTTGACTTTGTACGCTCCATCAGCGCATTCATATTTGATGCGCCCGAAGAGCTGGACTGCTCGACATCTTGTGCAGATTGATCCATCCGTGTGTTGGCCTCAACCACACTAGTCATCTGTTCCGCCATATTGTGTGTTAAATCATGACCACGTTCCGCCTCAACCGCAAGACTGGTCGCTCCTTTGGCAATTTCTTCGGTAGCAACCGCTATCTCCCTGGCTGATATCGCTGTGCTGCGTGATGCATCCGACAATGATGCTGCTGTCTCCAGTACGGAACGAGCGCTTTCCTCCGTCTGTTTCACCAGTCCTGTTATTTGCTCCATCATGACGTTAAAGGCAGCAGACAACTTCCCAATCTCGTCTTGTGTCTTCACTTCAGCCCGCACAGCCAAGTTCCCTTGCGCGCCTTCATTCATGAGCCGTTGAATAGTCATAAGCGGCTTCGAAATCATCCTCATTACTAATAGGCCAATTACAATTGCAATAATGGCTGCAACTGCCATACTAATAAAGGTCACTAACAAAATAATTGAAGCATCCTTCACCAGTTCTTTTACAGGAACTGCTCCGACCAGAACCCACTTCGTAGACTGCATCTCATGGAATACAGTCAGCGCACGCTCTCCACTATCCGTGGAAACTAGCGCACTGCCAGATCGACTGCCTGACTCTTTCTCGCGTTCCGGGACGAGCCATTTGGCAGCAGCAGTTGTCAGCTTAGCTTTATCCGCTGCGTACATGTATTCGCCTTTTGTGTTAATCACTTGGACAGAAGAGCCCTCACCAATCTCAATGTCCTTGATCGGGTTGGCGATAGTTGCCAGTTTTAGCTCCATGATGATGACGTATTCAGCTGTACCTGTGGACACATCTTTCATCTGACGCGCCAGTCCAATAGTAGGCGTCGTCGATTTGTTAATACCATTAGGCATCGTACCTAACCACACCGGTTGGCCATTGCTATTTTTTACCTCATCAAACCACTTTTGTTCATAAAACATTTGTGTATCTATATTGTAGCCTTGAGCAGCCAACGTCTGCTTCTTCTCCGTTAAGGGAACGAGATAAATGTTCTCCATTAGTTCATTGCCTAGTGTGTACCCTTGGAGTGTCTTTTGAATGCTATCTAACGTTTGCACCATGTCATATGTATTGGCTTGAAGATCATTCAAACTTTTTACATATTTAGTCAAGTTAGGATCAAACATAATTTGCATACTCATCTTCATGTACTGACTCAGCTGCATATCCAGCTTTTCTGCGCCCTGTATCATCGTTTGATAGCTCGTCTCGGATACTTTACGCTCAATAGCATTTTTGGACACCACGTATGACAGCATCCCCACAATAAATACAAATGCAATAATGCTAACGACGAAAATGACAAACAGCTTTCCACCCACGGATTGAAGTGGGTTTTTAAGCATTTTGAGCGCTTTCAGGTCTAGCAAGCTCTTCATACTGGAAAGCGTTTTCTCGACGGTTCGCTTAATACGCGGAACACCGTTCATAACTCGTCCAACTCCCTTGTCTCTGTATGATCTTATGCATGACTTGCACTATGTATTGCAGGCCACCTCTGTATACAAGAAGATTAAACGATCCCTTGTCGGACAAAGGTGACGCGTTAACGATATCCCATCTGCTTGTCACTTTAAACCATAATCTATGCTGTTTATATTCGTGGATGCTAAAGGCAGTAAAGTAAATGTGCTGATGGTATGTAAGACATGTAAAGGGGATTAAACCAGCTCGCGGTCAAAAGCTTCAACAACATCCAATCCGATAATTTCCACTTCACGATAAAACTGAAAGTCAGGATGTTCTTCAATAAGCTTCTCTCTCGACGTTGTCCGCAATTGTGGTTCAGTCATAGGTTCGTCAGAGCCAATCACAAGTTGATCTACTCGCTCTTTCTCACTGTAATCAAAATCTATAGTCTTGCAGGTCACGTCCACGATATGTAAATATCGGCCTGGATGGTATCCAACGTGTTTACATGTTTTTTTGATTGCTTCATAGGTTAACACCAACTTCGCCCACTCCTTCTTAATGGATAACCTCTATAATAATATCGGCTGTTTGAATGCATTTCAAAAGACTTTTTTGCAATTTTCACATAAAAATTCAAAAAAACTTGTAAAATGTTGAATTCGTAACATAAAAAAGCGCAAATGCAGTGTGCATATGCGCTCAGCCAGAGGATAAAACACAATATTTAACATCAATCGATCTTGGGGGGATACGGATGTGCCTGCTGTGTTTCATCCCCTGGAGATGGAGCATGCCCCGTTAAACTGAACAGGAATAACGGTGTTATAACGCCTTGCATTGAAAACGCATACATGCACCTGCCTATATTGTGCACTAGAAGTGCATAAGTAAACAGTAGATAAACTATAGATTTAATGGCATAATTAAATAAATATTAATATATGCTTAAATGTTCATTTATAATTATTTATCCTCTTCGTCTTCATCGTATCTCATCTGCCGCTGGAACAGCGCCTTGATCTGTTCATGGTTATGTTTGGCGATAAGTACATAGGCCATATCCCCCGCATGGAACTTCGTTGCTCCATTCGGTGCAATCACCTGTGCATCCCTCATGACAGCTGTAACGGAAGTATTTAATGGAAGTGTCAGCTCAGCCAGCGTCGAATGCTCCACAATAGAGCCAGCCCAAACTTTAAGACAAATCATATCCATATGAGTGTCCGCGCCAGGCAACAGTTCTATTGTATGTACATGGTCTGTCTGTCTTCCTCTGGCAAGCCCGAGCTTTTCAGCCAGTGGCGAAATCGTTGCACCTTGGAGCAGTGCAGAGGTCAGAACAACAAAGAAAATCACGTTAAAAAACAACTTTCCATTTTCTAAATGTGCCGTTAACGGATAGGTTGCTAAAATGATCGGAACTGCACCCTTAAGCCCTGCCCATGCAATGAGTGTCTTTTCTTTATAATTAAACTTGGAAAATAACAAGCTTAGCCATACGCCAATCGGTCGTGCAATAAACATAAGAATAAGCGACAAGGCCAGGCCTTGCCATGCAATCCCAAGCAGCTGCTGCGGAAACACAAGCAAACCAAGTAAAATAAACATCATGATTTGCATCATCCAAGAAAATCCTTCATTAAACCGTATAATGGAAAATCGATAAGTTAGATCCGCATTTCCTAAAATAATGGCCATCACATAGACGGTAAGAAAGCCGCTGCATTCCATTAAAGCCGCCCCACTGTAGGAGAAGATGCCTAGTCCTATCGCTAATACAGGATATAAGCCGGCATTATCAAGACGGATACGATTTAATAATTGAACAGATAAATAACCAAAAAGAAGACCTAGCAGCAAACCCGCTCCCATTTGCCAAACAAAAAGCACGATCATTCTTACCCATGAAGTCGCTTCTTGTTGCTCAATAAGGGTAATGATCGTAATTGTAAGGAAGACCGCCATCGGATCATTTGTACCAGACTCCGCTTCTAAAGTAGCCTTTAATGAACGCCTAATCGGCTTACCGCCCAGGACAGAAAATACAGCGGCCGCATCCGTCGATCCAACGATAGCACCGATGAGCAGTCCTTCTAACCAATCCAGCTGCAAAATAAACTTGGCGCACACCCCCACCAAACCTGCTGTTACAGCGACTCCAATTGTAGATAATGACAAGGCAGGAGACAAGATAGGCCGCATTCTGCTCCAGTTCGTATGCATCCCGCCCTCAAACAAAATGACGATTAACGCCAAAATACCAAACAATTGGGTCCAGCTTGCATTGTCGTAATAAATAAGTGGGTTCAAGGCCATCCCCAGTACGATAAACAGCACAAGTGAAGGCACGTTAAGCTTATTTGTCATCTTAGAACCGACAACTCCAACAAGCAGCATCAAACCAAGCAGAAAGAGCAGACCATCCGTTGTCCAAATCATAGCCTTACATGATCACTCCTTCTCATACCTGAACCTCATAACACTTGTTTATTTTACCAAATTACACGACTTTGTACAAAAAAGAGCCTCTATTCAACGTGTGAATAAAAGCTCTAATTGCTCATACGATAAGCTGCTTTAAAATTGCCTTTGCTATGGCTAAATGTCCAGTTGTACCTGGATGTACACGATCAGCTGCGATGATGGAAGGATACAGATGCTCTAACAGTTCGTTTACAACCGCCTGTATATCGATAACTTTTATGTTGTTCTTCGCGCCAATCTGCTTTACGATTGCTCCATATCGGTCCATCTCTGCCCGCATTGGATCTTGCTCATTCGGTTCTACGTAAAACGGCGTCAGCAGCATGACATCTATTTGCCACGCTAACGTATCGTGCACCAGTTGGTGCAGCGTAGCCTCATACTCGTCCGCATAGACAGCATGCTCTGGCATCCAAGGCACGTCAAATTGGCGCCATACATCATTAATACCAATACAAATGATCACACCGTCAGGTTGCTGCCGAATCACATCGTCCTCCCAACGGCGCTTCAGATCTCTAATCGTATTACCGCTTATCCCCATGTTGACGAGTCGAATGGCGGTAGCTGGATGTTCATTCTGAAGCAGTGCTTGCAATAAGGCAACATAACCGTTACCAAGCTTATGAGCGCTCCCCTCTCCAACAGGACGCGCTCGATCACAATCCGTAATAGAATCACCAATAACAACTAGCTTGTATCCATCATGTAATTGCATGACAACCGTCTCCTTTCGTACCGATGAACAGATATATCGATTTATCCAACCCACAGATCATCTCATTATCCACCGACTGCCAAACTTATCCTGATTGTACCACAGCCGCTTCCTTTCGTCCGTCACTTTCTCTTCATTTACCTTAATTGACCACTTTCTTCCTGCCTTAATATCAAGTATACTGGGATATGTCTATTTTTCCGAACAATAAAACTTATCTATCTCGTATATGTGCAGGAATAGGCCTGTTCGTTTCTACCAGATCACCGAAATGATCGGACTACGGGAGTTAACTGTTCATACCTGCGGAAGGATGAAAGTCTGACAGCTGCGATAGTCGCTTGCCTGCACCCTTTCATCCATCGTTGACGAACAAGCTCTTCAGCCTGATGTTGCCGGTATCACACCTGATACTGCTCGATCAGGCTTTTTCGTGTTCTGTGCACCCAACTACCAAGGAGGAACTCCACTATGAAAATGCTAAAAGACAAAATTTCACAAGAAGGTATCGTACTAAGCGAAACTGTACTAAAGGTAGACTCTTTTTTAAATCACCAGATGGACCCCGTGTTAATGATGGAAATGGGTAAAGAATTCGCGCGCCGATTTGCTGATCAGAACATTACAAAAGTGCTCACCATTGAATCTTCCGGTATCGCACCCGCTTTAACAACAGCATTGGCCTTACAAGTGCCGCTTGTATTCGCTCGTAAACAAAAGTCGCTAACGTTAACCGAAGATTTAATCGTTGAAAAAGTACATTCCTTTACGAAGCAAACAACAAATGATGTCACCGTGTCACGAAAATATTTGTCACCAGATGACCATGTGCTTGTTATCGATGACTTTTTGGCGGTTGGGGAAGCTTCTTTTGGTCTTGCCCGCATCGCAGAGCAGGTCGGTGCAACTGTAGCCGGCATCGGGATCGTCATTGAAAAATCGTTTCAGCCTGGCCGAGGCAATCTAGTAGAAGCCGGTTATCGTGTGGAATCATTGGCGCGCATCAAATCTCTCCACAATGGACAAGTACAATTTGTAGAAGAGTAAAAATTAATAAGGATTAACATTATCCCCTATACGCTTTCATCTTGAGGAGGAAAAGTTGTCATGCAACTAGAAGATCGCGTCTTTCAGCGCAATCGCCACCCATTTCAAACCTTTTCACTAGGGCTACAGCACGTTCTAGCCATGTATGCAGGTGCAGTTATTGTTCCCCTTATTGTGGGCGGAGCTTTACAATTCACCCAAGAGCAGCTGACTTACTTAGTTGCGATTGATCTGTTAATGTGCGGTGTGGCAACGTTGCTCCAAGTTTGGAAAAATAAATGGTTTGGCATCGGCTTCCCTGTTGTGTTAGGGTGTGCCTTTCAAGCCGTAACCCCCATGATTGCAATTGGTAACGACCCCGATTATGGGGTGTCGTATATATATGGTGCAATCTTGGCCTCCGGCCTCTTTATCGTGTTGTGCAGCGGCGTGTTCGGCAAGCTCATTCGCTTATTCCCACCCGTAGTGACAGGTTCAGTTGTAACCATTATTGGTGTCACCTTGATTCCGGTCGCATTCACAGACCTGGGAGGGGGAAGCGGTGCCTCAGACTTCGGCAGCTTGCAAAATCTAGGCATTGGTTTTGGCGTGTTAATCTTTATCATTTTAATGAACAAGCTTTCTTCGGGCTTTCTTCGTTCCGTATCGATTCTGATCGGGTTGTTTATGGGAACCGTTGCAGCCTCTTTCTTCGGGCTGGTCGATTTTAGTAAGGTTTCAGCAGCTGAGACGTTCCATATGGTTAAGCCGTTTTATTTTGGATCGCCTTCATTTGCGATTACTCCCATCTTGACTATGATCATCGTTTCAATCGTAAGTGTGGCAGAATCAACCGGTGTCTTTATGGCGCTCGGTAAAATATTAGAAAAGGACGTAACCTCCAAAGATTTGTCGCGTGGGTATCGTGCCGAGGGTCTTGCTATTATGCTTGGAGGGGTCTTTAATTCATTTCCGTATACTACCTACTCGCAAAATGTTGGGCTGCTGCAAATGAGCCGCGTAAAGACACGAGACGTTATTGTAGTAGCTGGCGGTCTGCTTATTCTGCTTGGGTTTGTGCCCAAAATTGCTGCCTTTGCCACTCTCATTCCACACAGCGTGCTCGGAGGCGCGATGGTCGCCATGTTTGGCATGGTTGTCTCCTCAGGCATGCGAATGCTAGGCGCAGAGGTAGACTTAAATCGTCACGAAAACTTGTTTATTATCGCTTGCTCCGTAGGTATGGGCCTCGGTGTAACAACAGTGCCTGGCTTGTTTGCCCAACTTCCTACCACTTTGCAAATTCTTACTGGAAACGGCATCGTAGCAGGTACCTTTACAGCAATTGTGCTAAATCTAATCTTTAACGGCTTAGGTGAAAAGGGCTCCGATACAGCCTCCAAGGCGGCCTGACAACAAAGGACCAGCTAACGATTCATCAGGCTTCTCGTCTACATGTGAACCGTTCATGGCGGACCTGTACAGAAATAAAGGAGTTTTACGATGCAAGGGTATATTTTTTTGGCAGTAGCCATTGTAACCGAAGTTTTTGGAAGCACGATGCTCAAATACTCAAATGGATTCAGCAAGCTTTGGCCTTCGCTTGGCGTTGTTGCAGGTTATGGAACAGCATTTTACATGCTCGGATTAACATTAAAGACACTCCCTCTTGGGACGGCATATGCGATCTGGGCCGGTATTGGCACGGCACTCACGGCGATTATAGGATACGTCTTATTTAAAGACCAACTTAGTACCTTACAAGGTATAGGTATCCTGCTTGTCATCGGTGGTGTTGTACTGCTTAATTTCGCAAAATAACTGCATTTCTGACTTCGTTCAGCAGAAAAAGCATCCGCTTCACCTGAAAGGTGAAAACGGGTGCTTTTTCACTGACTCGTATTTAAACGGCTCATCCCTGCGACGCCCTCGCTCACTCTGGCCTTGCCAAAGTAAACTTCTCTCCAAGCTTCGTATAATCATGCCCTGCCATACGACTAATTGGATGTAGCTGTTCTGCTAAAATGCGGCCATTTTGGTATACGTCCTCCGCAATATGAAAGCGAACTACACGCACAATCAATAAATCACAAGCAGGCTGCTCGTTTGTCCCTCCAAGTGCAATCGCCTGTTCCAACCTGCATTCCATCCGAATCTTAGGTTCTTTAATACCGGGTACAGCGATCAAATCACTTGCCACTGGGGTCAAATGTGTCAGATCTATTTCACTTTTGTCCGGAGGAAGATTCGATGCTGTAAGGTTGACCTGCTCTATAATCGTTTCATCTGTAATGTGTATGACCAGTTCACCACGATCAATCGTATTCCTCGTCGTATCCTTGACTTTACCCGCTTTACGCTGCACCGATAGAGACAGCAGCGGCGGATGGCTTGCCACAATCGAAAAGTAACTGAATGGAGCTGCATTTAGCGTTCCTTCCTGCGACAACGTCGTTACAAAAGCGATCGGCCGCGGAACGACACTTCCGATTAGCAATTTGTAATTATCATGATCCGTTTGCTCTGCTGGATCAATTGAAATCATTATATCCTCCATTTGCTTGCCCCCACTTTAATCGACTACGTGCTCTTTAAACCAAGCTGCTGCTGCATCGACTTCCTGCGCTGTAAGCTGGTGACCGAATCGTTCCCAATGCAGCCTAACTTCTGCACCAGCGCCTTCAAGCAGACCTCGCAGCTCCTCTGTCTCGTGTGGAGCGCATATCGGATCGTTGCTGCCTGCTCCGATAAAAACTGGCATGCCCGTCATATCTGGCAGATCTACACCACGTCGCGGTACCATTGGATGGTGAAGGATAGCCCCTCTTAAGGCGTTATCATAATGGAACAGCAAGCTTCCTGCGATATTAGCACCATTAGAATAACCGATTGCAATCATATTATTTCGCTCAAACCCATATTGAAGTGCTGCCTCATCAAGAAAAGTATGGACCTCCTCCGTGCGCAGCAAAAGATCTTCTTCATCAAACACACCTTCTGCCAGCCGTTTAAAAAAACGAGGCATGCCGTTCTCTGACACATTTCCTCTTAAACTTAATATCGATGATGGTGGTGAAATAATAGAAGCTAGCGGTAAAAGATCGCGTTCAGTGCCGCCAGTCCCATGAAATAGCACAAGCGTTGGTGCAGAAGGATCCGTACCTTTTATAAAAATGTGTTTCATCATGGTCATTTCCCCTCCAATTGTCGCAATGTAATGGGCTGTAAGTTCGCTTCAATCTCAGCACGGTGGGGTTCAAACCATGCAGGCAGCATCAACTTTTTACCAAGCGCATCAGCAGATTCGTCCTTAGCAAAGCCTGGAGGATCTGTTGCGATCTCAAATAATATGCCTCCACCTTCGCGGAAATAAATCGCATTAAAATATTGACGATCAATAACAGGCGTGACCTGGTATCCATGCTGCTCCACAACGTCTCGCCATTGTTCGTGCTCGGCATAGTCTGTCGCGCGCCACGCAATATGGTGGACCGTGCCTGCTCCGCCACTCCCCCAATCCATGCTGGCTCTTGGAACATCAATGATATTTCCAATATCACTTGTGCCTTTATAACGAACATATCCCACATCTTCAGCAACTTTTCGTAGACCAAGCACCTGCTCCAGCACAGATATCGTCTGGTCCGGATTGACGCTGTAAAGGACAGCCCCACCAAACCCCTTTATTGCTTTATCGGGCGTTATTCCATCAAAAGACCACTCACTATTGACTCCTGCTTCACGCTCCACTAGTTCTAATTTTAACCCCTCATTGTCAGTGAATTGTAAATAGCTCTCTGAAAATCTGGAGCCTTTCATCGTAGATATACCAAATTTGTGCAGCCGCTGCTCCCAAAAATCCATCGTACCAGGTGGGATCACATAGGACGTTATGCCAACCTGACCACCGCCTACACGACCTCGCCGTGACTCTGGCCACGGGAAAAACGTAATGATTGTGCCTGGGCTTCCTGCTTCATTGCCAAAATAAAGATGATATACTTCAGTGGCATCAAAGTTAATCGTCTTTTTTACTAATCGAAGTCCAAGTACGCCAGCGTAAAAATCTACATTTGCTTGCGGGTCTCTTGCAAATGCGGTGATATGATGAATTCCTGCTGTTTGTAAAGTCATCTTCATCCACTCCTTATGTGATATCATGCTCTGTCATCACTTCCTGACGTGATGCTAATGCCCAGAGCCTCTTGCCTGTGAACTACGTCTTAGTGACATGTACTGTTGTTCCTGTACGCACCTCAACTACATATTCTTATCCCAATATTCTTGAGATCAAGATTTCTAACGTACACGTACAAAACCCTGACGAGTATGCATCCGAGAATTGAGCTTTATCATCCGCCATTTCACAACTGGGGCTTTGCATAAAGCATAATCTGTTTATTATCTGTGCACACAAACTTAATGTTGATATATCTTTATTTTATTTATCTTGAATTAAAGATATATGATTTACTGACTATTGTCAACCCTGCCGCCAGGAAATAATCCAGCTAAGAAAGCCGCCCCCTACTTTTGCAGCAAGTAGGGGGCGGCTTTCCAAAAATTCATTTTATAAGGGATAAATATAACCACATCGTCAGCGTTCTAAAGGATACATTATCCTTGTGGAAAATATCCAACGTCAACAGCATGTGCAATCATCCGACGAATAAAGGCTTCGTCCACAGGTGCACATTTAACATCTGTCTCTGCAAGCGCTGCTGCGGTATGCACACAGCCATAACGATAGTTGGAGTTCTTAGCACCGTCTCCTTCTAGCTGAGCCATAGCAAGATGCAGTGCTTCTGTATCTTTATGAATCGCCGCGTCAAACAGCCAATTGCTGTAGGCGTTAAACTTCATTAATTCGACATCGTATCCACAACGATTAATAAGTTCAATAAAATCAGCATACAAAACTTGCTGTGGATTACAAATATGGAATACTTGTCCGCTCGTGTCGGGTCTTAACGCTAATGCGACAATGGATTGGCTTGCATAATCAATCGGTGTAAAGTCTACATACCAATTCGCTTGTGGCGCCTTGCCAAGCAAAAGCATCGCTTTAATCATACGATAGAAAGCGTTGCTGTCGATATTTTTCTGGAATCGGCCATGCTCCGAATGGCAAGTTAAATTACCGGCGCGGTAAATATTAACCGCTGCCCCTTGCTTTGCCGCGGCAAACAACAGCTTCTCCGCTTCTAGCTTGCTGTTCGTATATACATTTTCCGCAGCAAGATCGGCTGCGAGTTCCTGCTCCTGCAGCGCTTTATCCCACTTGCCTTCCAGTGCCAAGTCCTCCGGTATCCCCATCGTTGACACGTGATGGAATCGGACACCTTGCTTTGCCATCGCCATATCCAACAGGAACTTCGTACCTGCCACATTAGTTTTCGCGAATTGCTCGACTTCGCCAAAGTGGCGTACATCTGCTGCACTATGAATGATTGTATCAACACACGCACGCAGTAAAACCTGATCATCCTCACATAACCCTAAATGATCACGTTCCAAGTCACCTTCAACAGCCCGTACACGATCCTGCATAAGCGCTGTTACTGAATCGCCAAAATACTGCTTCATCGTATCCTGTAACCGTCCAAAGCTTGTTCCTGACATCGACGCTCTCACCAAGCAGTATACGGTCGCATCTGATCGTTTTAATAGTTCATACAGGATGTGTGATCCCAAGTATCCCGTTGCTCCCGTTAACAGGACATGCTGTGGCTGCTTAAAGTTCTGCGCAGCATGTGAACTTTCTAACCGGACCGGATGCTCATTCAAATCCGTTACGATCCACTCCGCTGACTGCGTTTCATCCGTCACGCTGGACAATTCCGACAGGGCCTGCACACGCTCTGCCAATTCAATTAGCTGCTTATATTGGAAGAAATCATTAATTCGCAAATTCGGAAAATGCGGCTTGAGCAGGGCCAGAACGTGAATTACACGCAAAGAGTCTCCGCCTATCTCAAAAAAGTTGTCATGGATGCCAATCGGCTTCACATGCAGCACTTGCTCCCATGCTTCCGCAATTTGACGCTGCGTTTCATTTTGTGGCGCTACGTATACACGCTCTGCTAGCTGCTGCTGCTCGATCTCAAGCGCCGCTAGTCCCTTGCGGTCAATTTTTCCAGTAGGCGAAATTGGCATTGCCTCTAATTGCGTCATATATTTTGGCACAAAATAGGAAGGCAGCTTTTCTCCCAAGAACACGCGTACATCTGCAATCGATACTTGTGATTGATCCTTGGTCGTAAAGAACGCAGCAAGAACATTTTGATCCTCATCGTCCTTCTTGGCAATAATAGCTACGTCCTGAACATTTGGATATTGAGCCAACTTATCCTCAATTTCCCCAATCTCGATCCGATGTCCACGAATTTTAATTTGCGAATCTTTACGGGTCACATATTCAATCGTTCCATCCGCCAACAAACGTGCAATATCACCTGATTTGTACACGAGCTCATTTGCATCAAACGGACTGGAAACAAATGACTGCTCCGTGCGCTCAGGCTGATTTAAATATCCTTTGGCAAGTCCAACCGTTGAAATATATATTTCACCAGGTACATTAACAGGACAAAGCTGATCGTTTTCGTTCACAATATACACTTTATAATTGCTGATCGGCTTCCCGATCGGAATGTTACTTAAAGATTCCGGTACGAGTTCACTCACTTTATGTGTCGTGGTGCAAACAGTACACTCTGTTGGTCCATAGACGTTTACAATCTCGATCTGCTCGCCGAACTTACGCTGGAATGCACGGACCTGCTCGCCATAAAGGGCTTCACCCGCAACCGTAATTAATTTTACTTTGGACAGCTTCTTATAGCCTTCATCAGACAGATGTGCCGCCAATTGATTAAAAAATACGGTCGGCAGTATCGTAATAATCGTCGTATTGGTCCGTGCGATGGCTTCTGCAAACTCTTCTACAGATACACGTTCTTCCGCCGACAACAAGTACAAATGTGCACCAAAGAACAGCGCACCTACCGTATCCCAAACCGATGCGTCAAAGCTGTAGGTGGCAAATTGGGTCAACACCTCATGCTCGTTTATTTGGCAATCCTGCTGAACGACAAATCCCAGGTTAACGACACCTTTATGCGATATAAGTGCACCTTTAGGCTTGCCCGTCGAGCCTGACGTGTAGATGATGTAGGCGAGATCATCAGGCTGAACGTCCACTGCCGGATCAACGGTTGAATACACACTCAGGTCAGCATCGATATGGACGAGTTCTTTTACCGTCGAAATGGTAGATGATAAATGTGCTGCCTTGTCCGTATATTGTCGTTTCGTAACAATAAAGGCAGACTTCGTGTCCTCTACGATATATTGATTACGCTCCTCTGGATGCTCAGGGTCAACCGGAACATAAGCACCACCAGCCTTCATAATCCCTAGCAAGCTAATAACGGTGTCGAGACTCCGATCCATATAGATCGTCACAAAGTCTCCTTTGCTTAATCCTTTAGCAAGCAGCATGTGAGCGACCTGATTAGCACGAGCATTCAACTCCGCATAAGAATAACTTGCTTCGAGCGACGAAATAGCTGTACGTGCTGCAAACCGGCTTACCGCAGCTTCAAACATGCCGTGAATAGTCTGCTCCTCGGGATAATCGGCGCGGGTATCATTTAACTGCCCGTACACTTTGCGATCATTTTCAGTTAGTATATCAAAGTCGCCAATACGTACATTCGGGTCATGAAATACCGCATCAAGCACCTTACTGAAATAAACAACGTATCGTTCAACCGTTACACGCTGCAAAAGAGACTGGTCATACTGAATGAGCAGCCGGAACTGCTGTTTATCCGTATGAACGCTCCATGCCATAATCGGCTTCACGTCACGGCTTGATTTCGCATTGACTTGGAACACCGTATCTGTGCCTACAGCTTCATGCAGCAGCGGACTGCTAGCCAACTGAGCTTGAATGGAGTCCGTTAATGTCTGGAACGTCTGCCCACCTTCCAACGAGGCAAATACCGCACTCATAAGTCCATCGGTATTGCTGGTAGCCACCATAAGCTCCTTCTCTCCCGACATACGGTGGATCCAGACCATATAGGCAGCCATTAACACAGGATGAAGCTGGTCTGCTTGAATGACAGCAGCCAGCTCGCTATTCCATTTTCCAGAAAAGTCAAAAGTTAACTCATTATAATCGTAAGTGCGCAGATGTCTTGCCGCGTCCAAAGGAACTTGCAGCATAGGCAGTATGGTACTTTTGTCAAGTGTGTTTGGTTTCATAGAAGTTGCGATCATGTACGTTTGCCTCCAACACCTTATCTCTAAATATAGGCTTCTCTTTTTTTATAGTTGAAAGTTAATGCCATGCTGCTAATCCAGACTAATCGAGATTACTTTGAACCTTCATCTGCATTGGTGTCCTTGCTCACATGGAACATCGTAATCAAATCTTCCAGCTGTTCAGACAGTTTCGTTAATCGGTTCGATTCATGCAGGATAGAAGACATCGATGCCGTTTGTTCTTCCACCGTAGATGTAATCGCGCTGCTGCTCTCAGCGGTCGTTTGTGCTGTCGCCAACAATTCTTGTACGGTTGCCGTCAGTTCTTCCGTACCTGCTGATATTTCTTCCGTAGCACTAGAAACATCTTGAATTTGACCTGTTACCGCTTTAGTCGCATTTAAAATATCATTAAAGAGGCGTCCCGTTTGTTCGGTAATTACAAGTCCCCGCTGCACATCTTCCGTACCCTTCTCCATCGCTTTAACCGCATTTACGATTTCCAATTGAATTTCGCCGATCAGTTCTGCAATTTGCTTCGCAGAATTTTCCGATTGCTCGGCCAGTTTACGAACTTCTCCTGCAACGACCGCAAAGCCCTTGCCATGCTCGCCTACACGAGCCGCCTCAATGGACGCATTTAGCGCCAACAGATTTGTCTGGCTTGAAATGCCCGTAATAATATGCAAAATGTCGCCAATCTCGTTTGAACGGCCTTCCAATGTTTTAATGACTCTGGACGTATGGTCAACTGACTTCGTTATCAATTCCATCTGTGTTGCCACTTGTTGTACAATTTCGTTCCCCTTGAGCGATTTTTCCTCCATCGCATAAGCTTCATCCGATACTGTAGAAGAGCTGCTTGCGATCGTTTGAATGACAGTCGCCATCTCAGCCATCGCACGCGCACTATCTGTTGTTGCCTGCTCTTGCATATGAATGCCTTGAGATACTTCTTGCATATTTTTCGTAATGACGTTAGCCCGCTCTGTGTTCTCTTCTGTAATCGCCAGCAGTCCTCTAGCCGATTCTGTCACTTCGATCGACGTTTGTTGTACTTTTACGATCATATCGCGAATCTTAAGCACCATCTCGTTAAATCTCTCATTTACGACACCTAGGTCATCTTTACCTGTATTAATCTGAACGTCGAAGTTGCCCTGACTAACTTCTGCAATCCCTTTAATCAGATCTTTAATCGGCGACAACGTGAGTCGTACAATGTAATACTGTATAACTAGCACAACAATCAAAAGAACAAGCAAAATAAGCAATCCGTTCCAAAGGAGTGAATGAAGCCCCTCTGGTACCATGCTTGCATCCGCATCAACTGCAAAATAAGCGAAAATTTTACCGCTTGAATCTTTAAGTGGATAAGCGATCGTAGTCCATGTACCAAACATGTCGGAGTAGAAGCTTGTAAATGTAGGCTCGCCCGACTCCATCATCTTACCCAGTGCTTTCGCAACTTCTCCCGGTTGTTCGTACAAATCCCCGATAAATACATTATTTTTTCTGAAATCTTCCATTAAGTTGTTAGGCATGGCCACTAGAGAGGTTTTGTTGCCGTCCTGTAGCTCGACACCAAATACGTAAGCCTGTGCAATGTTAGGGTTATACTTCGAAACTTCACTTAAATACTGACGAAGCTTGGTTTGTACAGGTCCGTCGTAATCTTTCTCTTTAATCGCAGCAGCTATAGCTTTCGTATCAAGACCTTTGACCCAACTGTCAGTCACGGTTTCAATCTGCTTGTGCAGTTGATCCGTTAATATGTACTCCGTATTTAAATAGTTGACTGTAATAAGGATCGTACCAATTAAAATGATGTTTACGGAGGTTAATAATAAGTTTTTCACAAAAAACGACATGCTTTTCAGTCTATTCACTTGGTTCACTCCTATAATGTTTTGACTTGATGACTGTTCCTGTTGATTTGACTCATCGCACTCCAATCTATATTTCCGTAATGAAATGAAAATGAAAAAATGAAAAAGTATATTCAGTATATATTTCGACATTTTTCTACCAAACTTAATAGTTAGGCCAAATTTAATGTGAAATATTTTTCATATGAACACTTTTTACTATAACATATAGTTATAAAGACCTGTAGTTTTCGTTCGCTGAACACAAAATGATATTAACACTATAAATAAACCGTTCCTTTACTCTCTTATCCACACGCAAAAAAACCTTACCATTAAAGTAAGGTTTTTTACATATTAAAAGATTCCAACTTGTAATATTCGGCTTAGGGTAAAGCAATAATATTAACTATTATCAATTACTAAATTGATTCCTAGATATTAAGCGAGTTAGGTACAGGGACATCTAATATATCCTCTACGTATTGATCCACCGCTGATATATGCAAATCTTTGGACATTTGATCCAGCATTTTAATATCGTCCAACATGGACCCTATTTCACCACCGATATTTATTCCAGGAAGATCTAATCTTCGAGCAGCATCAACAGATGTAGCGTATTCTTCAGTAAACAAATTAGGCATAGTGTATTGAGTTAAACTTTGTGCATCAACTAGCTTTTTAACATACATTTTTACATCCCTGTTTCTATCAGCTTTAATCGTGCTAATTTCATCATACATCGGCTTTATATCATTTAGTATATAATGCAAGTCGACATACGTAATTTCTTTTTTCGTTTTAGCTAATTTATCACGTTGTATGGACAAAAGAAGTTTTCGATATTCCGATAATTTGTTAATAAGTTTTTGGTCGTCTTCTAATTGTTTTTTCTTTTTAGTAAGCTCCCTCTTATATGAATCCTCATCAGAAATTTTTAATATTTCTTCAAATTTAATGATAGCCTCTTTATATTGCCCTTTCTCCTCTAATGCATCAACCTCACTCTTAATAGCTGCGACCTTTTCTTCGTTGCTTGTGCAGGCTGAAACAAGAAACATTACGCAAATACTAACAATGATACATAAATAGGACTTTTTCTTCATTCTCTCTATCTCCCTAATAATATATTTTGTCTACCTATATATTATTATCGGGCTTATGAATCAGTTTCATTAGTTTACCTAAATTAGAAGATTAAAGGAGGTAAATCAACTGTCCATTAACTCTTCACTTGTATAAATCCTTATTCATTTTAAACCCTCTATTCATCAAGCAGCAAAAAAGACCAACATTCACCAAAAATAAACTTGGTAAATATCGGTCTTTAGTTTGAATTTATAACCTACATTATTTATAAAAAAATGATGGTGCGGTAGAGAGGACTCGAACCTCCACGGGCGTACGCCCACTACCCCCTCAAGATAGCGTGTCTGCCATTCCACCACTACCGCATGTTTTACCTTTTTAAAGGGACAATTGCTATTGTATCGTGTTCCATGACGAATGTAAAGACTCTATTTACAAAAATTCAATTTCATTTCCCGCATAATTTTTATCAATATTCAAAACAGTTTGCCGTTAATATAGATGCATTTACATTCAAGTCCATTCATGATCTACAAATAATTATCCACATACTGGTACGATATTACAATGTAACCACCCTCATTTTATACATTTATGCAGCCTTTATATGCACATATTATACATCACCTCCTTTCTTAATGCTTAAATTTAAAGCTTTTAGCGACATCATTTGTTGTGTGAGCAAGCATTTAGCTCTGGCACTATGCCTCGAACTTGTCGTACTATATTGTCGTAATCTATTTTTCTTAAAATGAGAACGTCACCGATTAGCATGAATACACGAATCTCCCCCTACATCCTTATTTATCCCCGAGCATTTGTTAACGCTTTCATCCTAAAAATCGATTATTGCCACTCGAGAGGAGCACCACGTATGAACCGTAGACCTATTTCGTTGTTAAGTGTCCCTTATGGAAAGGGCGCCGCCAGAGCTGGCGCCGAAGCAGGTCCAGCAGCTTTGTTGGAGGCTGGTCTCGTTCGTTATTTAAATCAATTAAACCTGCAAGTAATAGATGAGGGTGCGGTGACCCCTCCGCCTGTTATAGAAGAGCAGCCGCCCGCCAGCAAGAAGCTAAAGCATCTGCACGAAATTGTCGCTCTCAACCGTGCATTGGCAGATCGCGTAGCAGCTATCGCAAGCCAAGAGCGGTTCCCGCTTATTCTCGGCGGCGACCATAGCATTGCCATTGGCACACTGTCCGGCATTACACGCCGTTATAACAACGTAGGGGTCATTTGGTTTGATGCCCACGGTGACCTGAATACGGAGGACACAAGCCCTACCGGCAACATTCACGGCATGTCACTAGCTGTGAATCTAGGTCAGGGGCACCCCTTGCTTACACAAATTAGACAGCACAGTTCCCCTATTAACCCTGCTAAAGTCGTCATTATCGGAGCACGATCATTAGATCAAGGAGAGCGTGATTATATCCGTGAAGCAGGCATTACCTGCTTTACGATGCATGACATCGATCGCAAAGGGATGCCATACGTTATGGAGCAAACTTTACGCATTGTCGGCGACGGCACAGACGGAGTCCATCTCAGCTTTGACATTGATAGCTTGGATCCTTACGAAGCACCTGGCACTGGAACTGCGGTCCCTGGAGGTGTAAGTTTCCGCGAGGCACATCTTGCACTTGAACTTATGTATGAATCAAACCTCATTACATCTGCCGAATTTGTTGAAGTGAATCCACTGTTGGATTCAAATAAACGTACCGTTCAATTAGCAATTGGTCTTATCGGCTCCTTGCTGGGCGAACAAATTTTGTAACCTTACAACATGAACAAAAGGAGGCGCGACGCTTGAATCATACTTTTAAAATCATCGATCAGACTGAGAAGTATGGAGCACGGAACTATACCCCGCTGCCAATCGTCATCTCAAAAGCGGAAGGGGTCTGGGTGTCAGACCCGGAAGGCAATCGTTACTTGGATATGTTAAGCGCATACTCGGCGCTTAATCATGGACATCGCCATCCGACTATCATTCAAGCTTTAAAGGATCAGGCTGATAAGGTGACACTAACCTCGCGCGCTTTCCATAACGATCAGCTTGGACATTTGTACGAACGTCTCTCCAAGCTTACGGGCAAAGCTATGATTCTCCCGATGAATACAGGTGCTGAAGCAGTCGAAACAGCTATTAAAGCCGCAAGACGCTGGGGATATGAGCATAAGGGCATTCCAGATAATCAAGCCGAAATTATTGTATGTGACGGTAATTTTCACGGTCGCACCGTGACCATTACCTCTTTCTCATCGGAGGAGGCTTACAAGCGCGGCTTTGGTCCATTTACACCAGGCTTCAAGTTGATCCCATATGGTGATATAGCGGCACTTGAGAAAGCCATAACACCGCATACAGCCGCGTTTTTGGTTGAACCGATCCAAGGAGAGGCCGGCATTATTTTGCCTGCACCGGGGTTCCTTCAGGCAGCACAGGACCTGTGTAAACAGCACAACGTTCTGCTGATTGCTGACGAGATTCAGACTGGTCTAGGCCGTACTGGCAAGATGTTCGCCTGCGACTGGGAACACATCGTGCCCGACATGTACATTCTTGGCAAAGCGCTAGGCGGTGGGGTTATCCCCGTGTCCGCCGTCGCAGCCGATGCCGAAGTGCTCGGCACATATACGCCTGGCTCGCACGGCTCAACCTTCGGCGGCAATCCACTCGGCAGCGCGGTCGCCTGCGCCGCACTGGACGTTCTCACAAGCGAGAAGCTTGCTGATCGTGCGCAAGCGCTTGGCGATTACTTTATGGCTGGGCTTCGCCAACTGCAATCGCCACTCATTAAAGAACTACGCGGTCGCGGCCTCTTAATCGGACTGGAACTGAATGAACAAGCCCGACCATACTGCGAACAGTTGCAACGCTTAGGTTTGCTGGCCAAGGAAACACATGACAACACGATTCGTTTTGCGCCTCCACTAATTATTACGACAGAAGAGCTGGATTGGGCACTAGAGCGAATTGAACAAGTGTTAACAAGAGCGTAGTGTAGATTCTTTACATCGCATGTCTAATATAGAAATTTATTCATTGTCTGTATTATAAATTGGCAACACGCAATATCAAATCGTAATTAGAACGGAAAGAGGAGCCTTTGGATGGCTCCTCTTTTTGGTACTATTCTGTACTGTGCACCAGACGATGATAAATGTCAGTTACATTTTCAAAAAAAGCACCGAGCATAGACCGGTGCCCTTCGTTATATATTATTACTTGCTAGCTAATGATTAATCCTGCTTGGTTAAAATAAGCGGACCGTCCGCCGTTATCGCCAGTGTATGCTCGTACTGAGCGGATAAACCGCCATCGCGCGTTCTAGCCGTCCAGCCGTCAGGATCTCGCTTACTCTGCCATACGCCTGTGTTTAGCATCGGCTCGATCGTAAGAACCATGCCCTCCTTCAAGCGTGTACCCTTGCCCGCAGGACCATAATGCAGCACTTGCGGATCTTCATGCATTTCTTGCCCGATGCCATGCCCAATGAACTCACGCACAACAGAGAAACCCTCAGACTCTGCAAGTGTCTGAATCGCATTTGCAATATCACCAAGTCGATTACCTACAATCGCTTGCTCAATCCCTTTGTACATGGATTGCTCCGTAATCTTTAACAAATGAGCCGCTTCTTCAGAAATGTTGCCTACTGCATAAGACCATGCAGAATCAGCTAACCAGCCATTTAAGTTCACAACCATATCAATCGTAACGATATCACCATCTTTAAGTGCGGTTTCATTGGGAAAACCATGACAAATAACATCATTAACCGAAGCGCATGTTGCAAAGGGATAACCCATGTAACCCTTTTGCTCTGGTGTTGCGTTATGCTCCTTCAAGAACCGCTCAACAAAACGATCAATTTCCAGCGTTGTAATGCCTGGACGGATCAATTTAGCGATCTCTTTATGACAAGCAGCCAGCACTTTGCCAGCTTCATGCATCTTCGCAATTTCTTCCTTGCTCTTAATAATAATCATCTTTAGCACCTCTTTGCTCGTTGACATAACCGTTCTGCTTCATACACAGTATGATGCGTATCGCGTTCATGATTATGATCATAACAGGAATCCGTGAGAAAGACAAAATGCAATTGGAGCCCGTTTATATGTAAAGAGTCGCAAAATAATACTGCGATTCCATTAGTTTAACCTTAAAATAAATCAAAAAAAACCTTCGTATCACGAAGGTTGTCTACATTAAAGTTATGGTGCGGTAGAGAGGACTCGAACCTCCACGGGCGTACGCCCACTACCCCCTCAAGATAGCGTGTCTGCCATTCCACCACTACCGCACATATGGGGTTGATGCTATTGCATCTCACCAGAAATAATAACTGGTGAGCCATGAAGGACTCGAACCTTCGACACCCTGATTAAAAGTCAGGTGCTCTACCAACTGAGCTAATGGCTCATGATGTCTGAACTCGGCTGTGTGCCACACGTTCTACTACAGTTGAGTAGTTAGTGGTGACCCGTAGGGGATTCGAACCCCTGTTACCTCCGTGAAAGGGAGGTGTCTTAACCCCTTGACCAACGGGCCATGTCGTTCATCTTCGTCCGTCACCTCATCGGCGACAAGTAAGAGTATATCAAACGAAAACAAAGTTGACAAGCCTTTTTTTAAAACCTATTATTTCCACAAGACTAACTACAGTATGCACAGCTTTTTCACATTTACCTATCCACAAAATAGCAAATATACAGTACAGTACTTCAGCGGTTATAACAACAACCTTTCGTTTATTATCCCCTCTCTACGTACCGTCCATTCCCGCCAAATTCCTAATCCATAATATAACTAAGGAATAGTGTTGCTGTTCCAAAATACACCGTCAATGAGAAGATATCATTCAGTGTTGTTATTAACGGGCCAGATGCCACTGCCGGATCGGTATTACATTTAAACAACAGGATCGGGATAATGGTTCCCGCCATCGTACCTATAATAATCGTCAGAAACAAAGAGCTGCCCACAACAACCCCTAACGCAAGACTGGACTGCCAAAACAAAGCGACAAGTGCAACACTGACTCCGCATACCGTTCCAATGAGCAGCCCGACCATCAATTCTCTCCACAGCAGACGAGTGATGATCCCTCTGTCCAAATTTTCCTCGGATGCCAGACCACGTATGACAACAGCCAAAGACTGTGTACCAGTATTCCCTGTCATGCCCGCTATCATCGGCATAAAGAAAGTAAGGGCGACAGCTTTGCTAAGCGTATCTTCAAAACCACTAATTATACTGCCGGATACAAGTCCCAGCAAAAGCAGCATAATCAACCAAGGAAGACGACGGCGCGCGGCTGTAAACGGATGGGTACGAAAATCTATCGTCTTGTCTGTCGCAGATAACTTATTAATATCCTCGTGTGCTTCTTCGCGCAAAACGTCGATTACATCATCAATGGTGACCACGCCGAGCAGCTTACTGCTGTCATCTACAACAGGCATTGATAAGTAGTCATATTGTTCAAATAAGCGGGCTACGTCTTCCTGATCCGTATCAGCTGTTACCGAGATGACATCTTCCTGCATCAGATCTTCAATACGATCTTCTTCTTGTGCAAGCACCAGTTCCCGGTAAGTTAAACGCCCCAACAGTTCTTTCGTTTCGCTAACGACGTAAAAATAATGCACATGCTTAGTCAACTCTGCAAAGGACTTCACTTTCTCGACCGCTTCCCTAACGGTATACCGGTTATAGAACCATACGTAACGATTCGTCATCAGGCCACCAGCCGTCTCGCGCCCGTATGTCATCAGCTCACGTACCGTATCCCTCTCGGATTGCTCCATCAACGAAAGCATGTACTCCTTCGCATCATAAGGCACTTCTGCCATCATATCCGCCAAGTCGTCGTTATCCATCCGGTTAAGCGCCTCAGCCGCCCGTGCACGGCCAACTAGCTGTAGAACCTCCATTTGAAGCCGGGGCTCGAGTTCTCGCATCATGTCAACGAGAGGTTCAAGTGTAATAAGATCAATTAAGAGCGATCTATGCCTTAACTCCAGTTCACGATAAGCAACTGACAGATCATAAGGCTGCCACTTTTTGAACTGCTCTTGCATCAAAGCACGGTTACTCACCTGCTCATTATTTAATATTTGCTCTGCTGCTTCTGCTACATCTCTGCCTGCCACATACAACGATGCCCGCTTTTCTATTTTTGGTCCCTGTTTCATTTAACTCATCCCCTTAGAGACATCTATCTGTATATCATGTCCCATCCTTTCCATTAACACCATACGAAGCATCGTAAACAATAATTGCGTAAATGAAAAAGTATTAAATGTTCTTTACTTATTTTATTGTGATAGAATCTTATTTGGACAAGTATATGATTATGAAAATTGGAAATCGAAGGCATTTCATTAATGAGTAAGCAGAAGATTATTTATGAAGTTTAGAATACAACAAGATGAACAGGAGGATACTCAGAATGACATACAGACCTATGAGTATTAAGGTTGTTTTTTGGATACAAATAATTGGTTTAGCATACTATGGAGCATATATCCTGCTTGCAGGCTCCTTTTTTATTCCTGGAGGTTCGGTCTGGGAAGGCTTCAAGGATGGATTTTTAGGAAGCCGCCTAGGTATCAGTGCAAGTGAATTCAACGAGGCACATTTTGGAAAACTTATAGGCAGCATATTTATACCTGTATGCCTTGTGATCTTAAGCCTGTACAGCATAAAAAATCAATGGTTCAAAACAATCGTAACTTCTACGATCTTTCATCTCGTACTTACTATTTCCACGCAGCCGTTGAGCGTAGTTCCATTAATCATCACCCTTATCTTAATACTCACCAACAGCAGCAGAAGACATTTGCGAGCGCAATATTCTTATGAACATGAGGCTAGTTCCAACAGATCATAAGTTATAAGTTTACATATGAAGAACTCCATTTCATTTTACTTGTTCTGTATTGCATGTACTAAGAGGTTACAGTTTAAGAGAACTGCACCCAGCCCAGTAGACAGCTCAAATACTAAAAAATAGTTAAACGGCCTTGATCCTGAATTAAATAGACTGAGGCCGTTTAAATTCACCTGCAACGTTCGTTATTATAAATGTATATGTAGCATGAATATTATTTTGATACTTTTTAAAAAGTTTGGCAGGTATGAAAATAGTATTTCTCCTCACTTTTCAGCTTCGCGACAAGAATTCCCTCAGCTCGTTACCCATGCAGCAGCCCACTGGAGATATATTTTGCATCCGTATCGCTTAGGTCAGTATCCTCTTTAAATTCTAGCGAGATATGCAGCACGATTCCGTTTCGATGACGGTTAGATGCCTGAAAGGGTTTGAAAACACATAAGGTGTATATTCTAAATCATTACATGAACGAGGATAAACAAAGGAGGACATATAAAAAGAACGCAGCAATCCATAAAAGCCAAAAACAAAAAAATCCCTCACGGGATTCTCTTCATAACTTCAAAAGTATGAAATAAACTGGCGGAGAAAGGGGGATTCGAACCCCCGCGGCTGTTACACCCTAACGCTTTAGCAAAGCGCCCCCTTCGGCCTCTTGGGTATCTCTCCATAGTGGCTCCCCGAACAGGACTCGAACCTGTGACAACTCGATTAACAGTCGAGTGCTCTACCAACTGAGCTATCAGGGAATGACAATTTCAAATTTATCATAAACAACGATAAGTGTCAACACCATTTCCGCGCCTTACAATTTCAAAAGAAAAAATAGCCCACAATTACATACGAATCATTTGATGTGGCAGGAGAGCCCTCGTTGACGTATCACCCTAACTCCCCTGTCACACCTATCTCGTTAAACTAGCTTCTCATCGTACCAGTGTGACAATTTTACAATTAGAACGCCCATCCGTTCCTCTTCAGGCACAAGTACACGTGACACACCCTCATCCTGCAACGCAGCAGCAGTGACTTTGCCTACTGCCGCTGCTAAAGTACGCTCAGCAAATATTCGGCGTAATTCAGCTGCAAGTCCGTGTTTATGCGCATATTGAAATAAAAAACGCGCTTGCGGTGCACTAGTCATCGCAACGGCATCAATCTTGCCGCTAAGCAGTTCTTGCACAAATAGCGCCAACTCTTGCTCCGCAGGAGGTGTGTGGCGATAAGGCATCAATTCCGTCCAACTTGCACCAGCTTCCTTTAGAAAGCTGACCAGTGTGGGAGCAGGATCGCCATGAAGCTGTAGCGACACATGTTTACCGCTCCAAGCCTCAATGCCTTGACTCTGCATACCACGTACAAGCCCCAGTGTGGAGCCGTCGTCATCACGGACATCTGGTGTAATTCCTAGTTTGCGAAGTGCATTAATGGTTTTGTAACCACGCGCTGCATGCTTCATACCTGCAAACTGTTGCAGCAATAGCTCCCGCTTCTCGGCATCCACTGCCGCTTCAATTAGCATGTTCAGCCCCATACCGGTCGTCCAGACTGCCCAATCCATTGGCGGATTCTGATTCAAAAGCTTGTCAACTTCATTGTCGAGATGATCGAACCCTGCAAGCAGTGTTCCCTGTGTGGCACGAATAAGAGGCGTCCCACCCTGCTTCCGCACAAGTGCGGACATTTCTTCTGCCTTGCGCGGGCCTGTCAGCGCGACTACTTTGCCTTCCAATTTTGCCATCCGATAATCCCTCCTCCAATAAGATGCTAACTCGTTATTCAGCTATAGCTTCAAGCGTTAGCTTGCCTCGGCATTTGCCGCATACGTACTTCTTTACATCGACCTTTCGTTTCCGTCTGTAACGCTGACCGCATGCCTGACACAACAAGAAGTATCGATAAGGTTCCGTTCGCTTCTTCCGTATGGCTGGCAGCGCCTTGCAATACCTAGACCCGCCCACTTCAGCAAGCAAACGTTTAAAATCAGCGTCTCTATGCTGATAACCTCTTCCCTCTAAATGCAGATGATAGTGGCACAATTCATGCTTAATGATCCGTTCCACTTCCTCTGCACCGTTAGCCTCCCATTGCTTCGGATTAATTTCAATATCATGAGACTTCAAAAGATAGCGGCCTCCGGTCGAAGACAAGCGTGTATTCCACCGCGCGTAATGCCGGAAAGGTTTTCCGAAGTCACGAGCCGATATTTGCTCGATCCAGCGCTGTAGGCCGTCATTGGACCAATTGTTTGTCATTGTGTCCGCCTTTCGTCCGTTTAACTGCTAACCTATGCTAAAGGTGATCCTACTTGAATTTGTACTCGAACTCCTTTACACTGTCAAGAGTATCCCATAAGAACTTTGCCATTTATACGATAGAAGTGACATGAAGGAGAGGACTACCCTATGTCGAAGATGCGTTATATCATCTTTCAACAGGACACACAACTGGAGTTCGTCGAAATGCCAGCGGATTACGCCTATCAACTAAGCGCATTAAATCTCCGCTTAAATAAAGAGATTGGCAAGCTGACCGCCAATAACGTGCCTCGCCTTCCCTTTGCAGTAGCAGAATGTGATCAACTTGAGCTGCTTCGCGAGCAGGACACGTTGACTAGCGGGATCGCATATATGACACGTCTGGAACAAGCTTTTGCAGCTATCCAAGAATCGGAATATCCATTGATTTCACTCTTAACCGAGATTCGTGCATTACTCGCACAGTTGGAACAATGGTATGAGGAAGAAGCAGAGCTGTCATAAGTAAGACATCATAAGAATAGACCGGTAGACTTCTGTATCTAATGCAGACGGTCTCCGGTCTTTATTTCTTTCCTGCGGACCTGCACGTATCTCCACCCCCGCCCATAATATAGCGGTACAACGAGAATCCGCATCTCCCCAAAGGAGGTATACGAATGCCGCAATGGTTGAGCAACCAATTGATGCGCGCCTTTCAAAAGAAGGACCGCCGACAAATCAAGCTGCTGAATGAGTGCTGGTTTTTTTACCGTACGAATCCACAAGCTCGCTATTAAATGGAAGCAGCGACGTCTGCAACGAGCTAATCAAGCCTCTTCCCCCCAACCGCCTGAACCTCCAGATGGTAGCAACGACTCTCATCAGCAAACTTAATTTGCGGGCTGGCGCCCATAAGTCCCGCACATCCTATCTGATGGCGGGATTTTTCAAATCGATTACTCCTCCTGACGGATGCTCTGTAACAAGCTCTCACTGCTTGCTTCCAGCCTCATCGGATAATGGACGGCAAGATCGGGAGCAACCGCTTGAACGTGACGATATACAGCTTGTGATGCATACAGTCTGCTGTGCTCAGAACTAGATTGAGCTATAAACTGCTGCAATGAATCAGGATGATCCATCCCAAGCGGGACTGCAACAATATGGTCAATACCTGCCTCATCTGCTTTTGCAGCCATCCACTGCCCGCCTTTTAAGCCAAGACATACAAAACCGACTTTCGTCCCTGCCTGAAGCTTGGATAGATCAAGCAGCGCATGAAATTCCACTGCCGCACCAAGCACAATAACTTCATGCTTATCCCCAAGAAGCGCCTGTACTTCCTGCGCATGATTTAGCGTGGTCACCACATATTGCGCGCGGCTTAAGCTGTCTTCTAACGATAAATGGGAGTGTCTTATATCCTCCAGATAAAGCGTTGTTGTATGGGCTCCGGTAATACGGACAATTTCCTGTTCATAAAAAGGAGCATCATGCTCCTTGCATTCGATAAATAACACTTCAGGTATATGGCGAACAGGAAGCTGAAACAATTGCGTATAAGCGAGTCCCGCTACGGCTAATTCCCGCACATCCAACTGACGATCACATGCTTCATCAGACATGCTGTGCCATAGCTCATACATAATGCCTCGGCTTTGTTTAAGCTTCCTCACCTGCTCACTATGCTGTACTTCAGTGCCCTTTCCTTTCTGGATCGAAACAATCCCTTCCTCCTTAAGCTGCACATACACGGCATTAATCGTATTTCGATTAAGTCCAAGCTGTTCAGCCAACTGAACTGCCGGCGGCAAAAGCTCGCCAGGCTGAATCTGCCCAATCCCGATCAGCCACTTCAGTTGTTCCTTGACTTGGGTATTCATACTATAGGTTAACGTTGGATCCACCTGCATAAATAATTGATGCTCGTCCACAAACAACTCCCCCGCTATCGTTCATCTATTCATAACCAATACATAAATACATAGTTAAGTATGTTTTTGATTTTATAATATTAGAATATCGGAAATGAACCTCCCACGCAAGCAGCCAATCCCCTGCGTATGCCCCCCAATACGGCGATGAGGATGCAGCCTGCTTTACCTAAGTAATATTAACTCATACATAACTCGTGCTTAAACGTGAACGTCTAGTAGCATCAAACTTAGGCAAAAATGATGGCAGAAAAGAATTGGGATTGACACACCTTACAATTACATTTATTATTTCATTAAATACCTAGTAACCTATGTATTTATTAATTTGTCATTAAAAAAGGAGTGTTCACTCATGTCTCATTCTCAGTCTGTTTCTCAGTCTGCTTCTCAATCCCCGTCTCAACCCGCTTCGTCTCCGCTTCCGCAGCACCTACTCGCTTTAAGGAACCAAGGGAGATATTGGTCTAAAATGTTCACTACTGCCAGATCACCCCTTAAAGTATCCCTGCGCTCGTCGGTGATTGGGTTTGTCGGCGGACTTATCTCGATTTTGCTGCTCGCACTTCTTAGCAGTTGGACTTCAACCCTTTGGATTATGGCTCCCTTTGGTGCCAGCGCTGTTCTGGCCTTTGGCCTCTGGGATGCGCCTTTATCGCAGCCGCGCAACATAATCGGTGGGCATTTGATCTCCACTTGTATTGGCTTATGTGTATATCATTTAGGCGGATCAAGTCCGATGACGCTTGCTCTTGGAGTCGGACTTGCTATTAGTGCCATGATGCTCACCAAGACGACTCATCCCCCGGCAGGTGCCGATCCGATTGTCGTTATTACTGCGGGATGCGGTTGGTCTTATTTAGTTAGCCCTGTGCTGATCGGCTCACTCCTTATCGTCCTGCTCGCCCTGGTAATCAACAATCTGGAACCCGGAAGACGGTATCCGATGTTCTGGTATTAACCTTTAAGCAAGAGGCTATAGCTTCTTACGTTGCTTCAGCCTCTTGATACTGGCTAGCACAACTTCGTCGATCTGTTCCGTATTAAGCGGTGCATCTTTTTGATCCTCTTTCTGCTGCTCTTCCTCCGCTTTCTCTTGATTCGCTTTGATTAAGGAAGCCAGTGCAATAATACTGCCAAAAGCACCGAGATAACCGGCAATTAAGGCGAGATCGTCGGATGTCAGCTCATATTTATTGTTGGTGATGTTCTCAGCCATATCGGAGAGTTGGGATTGCGCCAGCAGTGGGTTACTGACCGAGATTCCTCTGTTACTCTTTTTGCAACGTTTCGCCATAACTACATCCCTCCCCTTTATAGGAGTCCATATCTGCCTATCTGTAGCATATGAAGATGTATGTGGCTGTGTCAGGGCGTACGCCTATCTCAATAGCAAAAAGCCTGCCTGTCTTCACGACAGGCAGACTTAGATTACTCAACATTGTCCAAATCCAATTTATTTACAACTCGCTTTACTGCTCTGGTGCTCGCATCGTTAAACCTACTCGTCCCTTTTTAAGATCCACACTGAGTACCCATACCGTTACGTTATCTCCCACCGATACAACATCCAGTGGATGTTTAACAAAACGGCCGCTCAATTGTGATATGTGAACAAGCCCATCATTTTTAATGCCAATATCTACAAATGCACCAAAATCAATCACATTACGAACCGTTCCTTGCAATTCCATACCTGGTTTTAAGTCCTCGATCTGCAATACATCCGTACGGAAGATCGGCGGCGCCAATTCTTCACGTGGATCACGTCCCGGACGAAGCAAGCTATCCACAATGTCCTTTAATGTCGGAATACCTACGCCGAGCTGATCGGCCAGAATTGCAGCGTCTGCTTGAGCAAGCTTATCCGTCAACTCTTTTGTTCCGATTGCACTGTCCGTTACGCCAAGCTGCTTAAATAGCTGCGCCACTACTTTATACGATTCCGGGTGTATTGGTGTGCTGTCGAGTGTGTTTATCCCATCCGTAATCCGCATAAAACCGATACACTGCTCGTACGCTTTTGGCCCTAAGCGGGGAACTTTCTGCAACAGACGGCGTTCAGTAAACTTGCCGTTTTCCTCACGATATTTGACAATATTTTTGGCCAACGTCGTATTTATCCCTGATACATAAGATAATAGTGAAGGTGAAGCAGTATTCACATCTACGCCGACATGGTTAACAGCCGACTCGACAACTGCACCCAAGCTTTCTTCAAGCCGCTTAGGTGCGACATCATGCTGATATTGACCAACGCCGATCGCTTTGGGTTCAATCTTAACAAGTTCTGCCAGCGGATCTTGCATACGGCGTGCAATTGAGGCTGCACTTCGTTCTGCAACATCCAAATCCGGAAATTCCTCTTGTGCTAGCTTGGAAGCCGAGTATACACTTGCACCTGCCTCGTTAACGATGACATATTGCAGCAATTCGCCCTTCTCTGCTTTACGCTTACCGATCCAATCGGCCACGAATTGCTCTGTCTCGCGTGATGCGGTACCATTCCCAATAACGACCAACTCCACGGCGTAACGATCGGCCAACTCTGTAAAGGTACGTTCCGCTTCCTTCACCTTGTGATGCGGCGCCGTCGGATAAGTAACCGCTACCTGCAACAACTTGCCCGTATCGTCTACGACTGCCAGCTTGCAGCCCGTGCGGAAAGCCGGGTCTACGCCAAGCACGGTCTTCCCCTTAACAGGCGGTTGTAGGAGCAGACTGCGTAAATTGCTCGCGAATACTTGAATCGCCTGTTCTTCTGCCTTCTCCGTCAGCTCATTGCGCACATCACGTTCGATAGACGGCGCAATAAGACGCTTGTAAGCATCCTCTGCTGTCGTAATTAGCAAATCACGAACGATAGATGCGCCACGAATCGTCTTGCGTTCCATGTAAGCCGCTATTTTCTCCGTTGGCACATCAAGAGCGACTTTTAAAATGTCCTCACGTTCACCACGATTAATCGCTAAAATACGGTGTGATGGCAATCGTTTCACAGGCTCCTGGTAAGCATAATACATTTCGTATACGGACTCTTGTGCTTTGTCTTTTGCTTCTGTACGCAAAATACCTTGATCAAACGTATATTGGCGAACCCATTTACGAATATCAGGATCGTCTCCGATCATTTCTGCAATAATATCAAGCGCTCCTTGAAGTGCTTGTTCATAATTATCGACACCTTTATTAGCATCTACATAATTGGCTGCCTCTGCCTCTACACTGCCAGTCTTCGGTTCTGTTAGTATCCAGCTCGCAAGCGGCTCCATGCCGCGTTCCTTTGCCACACTCGCCCGTGTCTTGCGCTTCTGGCGATAAGGACGGTACAAGTCCTCTACTTCTTGCAGCTTGACCGACTTCACAATAGATTGCTGCAGCTCATCCGTAAGCTTATTCTGCTCGTCGATCAGACGTAGCACTTCTCGCTTGCGTTCCTCTAATCCACGTAAATATCCCAGTCTTTCTTCAATCGCACGAAGCTGATTCTCGTCAAGCTCACCTGTCATTTCTTTGCGGTAGCGTGCAATAAAAGGGATCGTATTTCCTTCGTCCAATAGCTCAATCGTACGCTGAACTTGTCCCTTCCCAAGAGACAATTCAGCCGTAAGCTGCTTAAGCAAACGTTCTGGTTCGCTTGCTTTCATTTGTTCAATCGACGCATCTAACGCCTTGAGTTCTTTCGTTTCATCACGTACGGTCATGTATAAACTTCCTTTCCATACCTGTTCGTGTAACCCTTTACAAACCTATCCCTTATTGTCGCAAAAATGAACTATAAAATCCACTCTTATGTAAGTATGCTGATATATACATAATAATCGTTGCTAAAGTTTGATGTTCCTTTGACTTCCCCATAAGTCCAACATATATTTATAATTGACAATTATTGTTTCTCTTTTATTTTCCGTAAAAGACTGCCCCGTTCCCATCCCTAGCTGTGCCTTCCCCTATCCACGATACATTGAATTAATTGTGTTGCCCCTTATTTCCTGATTATGAAGGTGAGAATATGATATATTTACTTTTTGTTGTGATCATTTTTGTTGGCTTTATGCACCTTATTCATTATATCGTGAGCCGTGAAGACAACGAGCATAAGCCGCCCTTCATGATTAAATTATGGTTGGTTCCATTATTAGCGCTTTTGCTATTGACTATCGTTTCTGCCATCTCTTTTTTATTCTCGTTAACCCTTTTAAGTATTGGCGATTATTTCAATGCATTATCATTCCCGAATACCTACGCTGCATTTACGGTAGCCATCTACATTATCATTTTATTTGTGGTGATAGAGTCCTTTATACACCCGTTTATGTATGCTGCAATAGTTGCACTGCTCAAAAAAAGACCGACAAAATTTACAGCTTTGATTGTGAATGTACTGGGAGATACGCTTGTGATTTATGTGGTGTTTCACATTTTCCCGCATGTATCCATCTCAGGGCTTGCAGCCGCTTTTTCTATTGCGCTTTTCGTTTCCATGATGGGGCAGATGTATCTCTTGTTTGAGTATGTAATTAAAACCTATATATTTCGAACAAAGAAAAAGTGAAGCTGGGTTCAGCCAACAGCTCTCAAAGAGGCAGCATCACCCCAATATGTCCGCTTGGGTGGACGTTACCACCTTATCGTCGCTACGCCACGCCGTGCAAATACAAAGAGAAGGGATCGGCTCAACGCGCCAATCCCTTCTCTAACTTATATACTTACTAAAAATCGATTAAGCCGATGCTAATCTGTAGCGCATCGTCCACTTTACGCATCGTCTCTTCATCAAGATGCGTAATCTTGTCAGTCAGGCGTTGCTTGTCAATCGTGCGGATCTGTTCCAGCAAAATGACCGAATCCCGATCAAAGCCATGAGTAGCCGCGTCAATCTCCACATGGGTCGGAAGCTTCGCTTTTTGTATCTGCGCAGTAATTGCGGCTACAATTACAGTTGGACTAAAGCGGTTGCCAATATCATTCTGAATGACAAGGACGGGACGCACCCCTCCTTGCTCCGAACCAACGACGGGTGACAAATCGGCAAAGAAAACGTCGCCGCGCTTTACGATCAATGTCTACACCCCGCTTACTAAACGGCCAAGCGTGCCATCTGCATCTTCTTCCGCATAGAACGCCTCGGATGCCATCGTCAAATTAATCTTGGCCATTTCCATATAGCCTCGCTGCATTGATTCACGAATATGACGCTTCTTGCGTTCATTCAAATACAATTTCATCGCTTGTCGGATAAATTCACTACGATTAGAATTCTCCATAGCTACAATGCCGTCCACTTCTTGCAACAATTGGTCGGGCAAGCTGATCATAATCCTTTTGGTGTTCTGAATGTTGGCCACCTGTCCTCGCACCCCCAAAACCTTTCCTACCTAGTAACCATTATGTCAATCCATAGAAAATTTATACAAAAGCATATATATGCCTCATGCAGATCAAGTATGTTGATCAAGGAGCAAATTTCATGCAATACAAAATATTTCGCAACCCTAACTCTGTATTCGAGCCGTGTTGTCCAAATTCCTTCCCATTCGCATGATCAATTTCATGTAAATTCAGGAACCTGCTAACAAGATGTGCAGTCTGACGCATCCGAGGATGAGTGCCATAGAGGGTTCACCACAATATCTGGCTCCATTGCACTTACATACACACGTGGAATCCGATGCGCTAACATACAAGCGACTTCATAATGAATCGTATTCAACTTGTCGGCAACTTCATCTATTAATATCTGCTGACTTCCTTGCGAGCCAATCAGGACTACTTCTTCACCAGTCTGTATGTTCCCCGCTTCTTCACCAAGTACTGACAACGACAACATACATTGATCCATACAAATGGTGCCAACGACAGGTACTCTTCTGCCGCGTACGAGCACTTCGGCCTTGCCTGTCAATAAGCGGGAATATCCATCGGCATAACCAATCGGAATAGTTGCTATCCATTCGCCTGCTTGCGTATGGTAGCGCGCTCCGTAGCTTATGGCTTCACCTGCTTCAACCTGCTTGACATGCACAACCTTGGTCTTTAATGCAAGAACTGGCTGAAGGTTAATAGTCTGATGATTAACCTCAGCAGAAGGATACAACCCATATAAACTAACGCCGATCCGCACCATATTATGTGCGTATTGTGGTGTATCAATGGCTGCTGCACTATTGCTTGCATGTATGACAGGGGGCAGCAGCTCTGCTTGCTCCAAAGCCTCTAAAACAGCTTGAAAGCGTTGATGCTGCATCGTAGTGTATGATTTGTCAGCTTCATCGGCACAAGCAAAGTGGGTAAACACACCCTCCACTTCTACACCATCAATCGCTGACAATCGTGTCATAAACGCCACCGCATCTTCTGGTGTACGTAATCCGAGTCTACCCATGCCGGAGTCAATCTTAACATGGACTTTCAATCGCCGTCCACCAAATGACGCACTTAATGAGGAACTAACATTTTCCAGTTCTTCAAGAACCTCCTGAGAGAACACATTTAATGTTATGTTATGGCAAAACGCCGTCGGAATCCCTTCCGGCGGCGTGTAGCCTAATACGAGGATTGGCATTACAACCCCAGAATGCCGCAGTTGAATGGCTTCATCAAAAAATGCTGTATTCAAATAATCTGCGCCAGCCTGTTCAGCCACTCGCGCCACTTCAATTGCTCCGTGACCGTAGGCGTTGGCTTTCACACATAGGCTTAACTTCACCTCGTGCGGATGTGCCTCTCGAAACGCTTTAATGTTATGACGCAGTGCATCTACGTTAATTTCGGCCCGCGTCGGACGATAGTACGTTTCCATATCAGTCACCTTCTTCACTTTCATCTCACTCCGTATCAATCCGTTAACAAACATATGTTAATGCTCAACAGGAAGACTGTCAACGAACAACACAGAAATTAGAAATGGAAGTTACAGAGAGAAACGCATCACATTTATTATTTTCCCGACTGATCTACCAAGGATTGTGCGACTTTTACCATCTCATTTTGCGGAAGATCACTGGACGTCAAGCGGTACTTCACACCCTCATACATCCAGGTGAGCGACTTCTGCTCATCTCCCGTCAACTGCCCTAAAGTAAAGCCAAGATCAATGCCGTGCCCCCATATGACTCCTACTTCCACATCTTTAGGACGGGATTCCATTAAGGTGTACGTATACGTGCCTGAATAACGGATCAGCACAGCATGGTTATCACTATTTGGAATTTCCAAACTCTCTTTGATTGCAACACCATCAGGTGCATAGGAAGGGGTAATAATACCAAATGGACCCATCGCTAAGTTCGGCTGCCCTTCCGAGCCGGAGCCAGCTTCCTTCATGCCCTCGCCTGCGGCTATCGGCTT
>NZ_KE384307.1:0-346378 GCF_000425125.1 Paenibacillus taiwanensis DSM 18679 | reverse complement strand
TGCCCTCGCCTGCGGCTACCGGCTTGTCGCCTTCCTTCGTGCCCTCACCTGCGGCGACAGGGTGCTGAGCCCCTTCTTTATTTGCATCAGTAAGGATGGGCAGCGGGTCGATATTCGCGCTGGCAGTCATGTTAGCCTGCATATCAAAAGCTTCCTTGTCAAATTTCTTATCAAAATTGAATTGATCAAATTGCATTTCAACCACAACACGCGCCTCAGCATCCGTCACCTGAACCTGTTTAGGCTTATAATCACCTTTGTTCAGCCATATTTTCTGCTTCACCAGCGAATCCGTTTGATAGTTGGCTGCCACCTCAAACACATAACTTTCACCTTCCGTGGCAAATTGACGCGTATTATCTGCCAATATGCTGTGGATCAACGTCTGATACAAGTAAACCTGTCCCTGGTTATCCGGCCAATCGCTTTGGAAACGGAAGCTTTTCTTCAGACTGGGTGTGAGCACAAAAACGCCCTCATCATTACGAAGTACAATTTGCTTAATATCCTTCTTCGGGTTAGTCAACTCGATTCGATAATAGGTAGGGTCTTGATACTTCACCTCTACTTTGTACTGAAGCGGCTGTTGCCCGGAGTGAAGCGTCATCGTACCTATGCCTTCATAACTTTGCAACTTGCTCATCTTCTGGTCCAATTCTTTGACCACGGCGGACGCGTCCTTCTGACCGCAACCGGCCAATAGAAGCGTAACACTCATCACGATGGCCAATACCCATGTGATCCGACGCATGAGATCATCCCCTCTGACATGTAAATTCGACGCCTGCAACGGCATAATTACCGGCTTGGCTTCATCACTGATAACATGTCTATGTAGGTACTTGGCCAATTATGCAGACTAGCCTGACAAGCGTGACAAGTTTAACAAAAGGATCATTTTATAAAATGAGATTAGGAATGCTTGCTGTCCGTTATGAACTCCCCTTACTCTTTAAGGGTCTCCTAATCACCCTGTGGTCTGCTCTAGTCATACCTCTTATCGTATAGGATCTGTGGGGTATGCCGCTGCACCATTAGCAGCCTCCTCATAGTGCCAAGAGGCTTTCGCCCCTCGTTCAATACCACCTAGCAGCTTTGTGCGAGGACTCATACTTGCTGAACGTTGGCTAAAAGAACACTTCGTGTTGGTTAGTATTTCATCGGCACGAACACAGCGGAAGCCTTTAATCCGTATGTCCTCCAACACAGAGGGTAACCCAGCCAACATTTGTCCTGGGGCTCCTTCATCTGCCCCCAGCGTTTTCCCGCAATCGTGCAATAGGATAATCGAGCCTGGCTGTATCTGTTGCGTGATAGAACGTTTCCATTGCGTTGTATCCGACTGCAGTTTCCAATCTCGTCCCATTACAGACCAGAGCACAACCCGATAGGACTTGCGAAGCAAAAACAAATCCCCTAGGTTAAGCAGCCCCCAAGGCGGGCGATAGAACGTAGGGCGTTCACCTGTTATCTGCTCTACAATATCAGCAGAGCGTTCAATATGCCGACGCCTCACACAAAATGGCGACATGAGCCAATTCGATTTGTGCAAATAATTATGAATGCCTATCTGATGCCCTTCTGTGTGCATACGCTTAATTAGATCAGGGTACAATTCAGCTCGGCTGCCCAATACAAAAAATGTCGCCTTTATCCGGTGCTCCTTTAACAGATCAAGCAGTCTGGGTGTATAATAAGGGTCGGGACCGTCATCAAATGTCAAGGCCACTTTACTCTGATCCTTACCTTGATTCGCCACACCAATACCACAAACTCTCGTCATTACAAATGGAAATAACGTATAAATAAATAGAAACAGCAAGCATGTGCATAATATGAAGCTTAGCATGACACACCTACTTTACGATGCTTTTCCAATAAGGACTGCTTCGTAATCGTGAGCATCATAGGGACAAGCTTTTCCGTATTTTGCGAGATACGCTGCTTTCCTTCTGGATGAAGCATTCTTAGCAAACAGCGAAGATAATAAGTCGAAATAAACGTAAACAGCTTGGAAGGCAATGGGTGAAGCTCAAAGCCTAGACCACGAATAATACCGCGATGCAGCAATGTAATTCCCGTCAGTGCCGATACATTTGCAAGCTCCGGTCTGTTTTCCATAGCATCACTAATCTGTTGAATCGCTGTCCGCAGCATTCTCGCTGTTCTTAAAGCTGCACGATCAGAGCCAATAGCACGTGACATTTCCAGCACTTGCTTGTTATCCAAATGTATTTCACCAATCCAATCTCCAGAGCGAATCCACTCCCCATTGCCGCACTGAATATTATGTCCATGATATTTTTTCACAACTAGTTTGCATATGCCATATCTCGTAACCGATACACTCCTCATACGAGTGATGTGGTCAAACATGGATTCCCACAACATCCATCCGTATTGTGATCCATTTCTAATTACTCTTCTGACGACACTCAATACATTCACCGCTTTCTATATGTGGCTAATTGCCAAACGCTCGAATGAACGGTCGGCGAACATAAACTTGCTTCGTAACTCGCTCCTGCCTTGCCCCGCGGTCATACCAAATATAGGGACAAGAAATTGCCTCACCAATTTTATCGAACGTTTATATGACGTTTGCATACACATAAACCCTTACAGTCCTTATTTTCGGTTAACGATCAAGCCTAGCCCGCTCACTACACTGAGAACAATGGCAACTCCAAGCGCCACGAGTGTCCCCTTAGCACCCGACATTGAATAGAGAACTCCATCTATTAACATCGCAATTACACTGATCATAAATGTCCATTTCAGCACTTGTTTTGATTTAATCACTCGTACCATCTCTCTTTCTTTTTGCTGTTTCTTCCTATGCTCTACTTTAAATAACAATCTTTTCTTTTTTGTTTCTTAATTCTTACGAAACCCTTACGTTTACAAGGAAGACCCGCTTCTTATGAATAGAGCTCCAACCAAAATAAGCCGTCATCTCTTCTACTTAGAAGCGACAACGGCTTATTTCATTACGAGGACGGATCCGTTTTCTGTCGGTACATTAAGCGCGACACTACGATCCCTGCTGCGCCAAGAGCGATAAATAATACAGCTCTGACCCCCACAGATACGCCAGGCATATCCACAAAAATAATTTTGACTAACGTTAAAAAGAGAAACAGTAAACCTGCAAGCCTTACTTTGCGTTTGTTAAACATCACACCTACAATAATGACCGTAATGGCATATACGATCCATACACCAGACAAGGCAAGGTGGCGTAAATCGTACGTATAGGTCATCATGACCACTTCGGTAAGCTGTGAAATAAAGTAGAGAATCAGCAGCGCTTCCGCCCACATGAACCCTTGTACAAATGGCAATAAGCTGCGTGGCTCCTGACGTTTCCTTATGAAGCGGTACAGGAAAGGTACAATCGTCAGCAATACGATCCAGGACAACGACTCTGGCGACAATACGTCCATAATCGGAGATTGTAACAGTCCAATAGTACCAAACAACAATATGATGGCGCCCATTATTTGCTGAATCCTGCTGCGCAGAAGCACACCCATTACAAACGCAATCGCGCCTTCTGTTATAACAGCCGCTGCCGCATATTCAGCCTGTACGATATACAGCAGCCATAGCAGCCAGCCTAATGTAGCAATTGCTATATAAGCGATTGCAGGGCGCTTAGGGCTGTACACCCAGAGGGCAGTCAACGTATACAAAATAGTCCATACCGCAAGCATAGTTGCGTACATCGTACCTGTGGGATGCGCATAAATGACAAACAGCCACATCGCCATTAGCACGAATCCGGTAAATAGCGTTCTGCTTTG
Organism: Paenibacillus taiwanensis DSM 18679; assembly: GCF_000425125.1. Taxonomy (GTDB): domain Bacteria; phylum Bacillota; class Bacilli; order Paenibacillales; family Paenibacillaceae; genus Paenibacillus_B; species Paenibacillus_B taiwanensis. Next base: position 342,572 of record NZ_KE384307.1, on the reverse strand, counting down.
TACAAATCGCTGACGATACGTTAGCCACAACGAGACAAGGAAAAATACGGCGTGCTGCACCATAACGGCCAGCATAAATACATAGCGGCTATCATCAAAGGAGCCTGATACATATGCGAAAAATAGAGGTACATGCAGCATACCAACTGCTAAGGATACCGCTATACGAAATTGGAAGGCAACCGAGATCAGTAATAAAAGGATAGATAGTGACGTCTCATACCCTGCGAACACCCAAGGATTAGGCGAAGTCGAAACGACCAGAAAAGGCACCAAATACCCCGACAGCATAATCGTAATCAGCAAAGTTTGAGAGCGATAACGTGTGGCCGTCCATACTCCGATACCAATGGATAGCACATATAAAAGAAAGGCAGGTGTCGATGGGATAAGACTGTATAACATATGGGCGGCAAATAACGACAACACCAAAATTACATTCGCTCCACCTAGCAGCACCTGCCCCAGTCCGACGCGCCTGCTCCGCATTTGTTTTAAACCCAAGACATACATCAACACAGCCGCTGCAATCCCCAATGCGCAGCGAACGGGCTCTGTAATAATTCCGGCAGAAGAAGCAGCCATAAACCCCCACAGCACACCGAGCAGCAGCACCACAATAAATATTTTGGGCAGCCATACTCTAGCAATCAGATGTTCCCAATCCGTGTCCCGCTTTGGCTGCTCCGCAGGCCCTTGTGGATGCGGTATGTTTTGCCCCACTGGTTTAACGTCTGACATCGTCAAAAGCAAGCCTAAATTTTTATTATGATTAGCTTGTTTGGACTGTTTTAACTGTATGCCAGGCACAGCTTCACGAAGCATTTCCAGTTCTTTCTCCAAGTGATTGACCTTGGCTTCCAAAAGTTCGATCCTTTTGTCTACATCCATACGAATCCCCCTTTTTTGTAAAGGAATTGCTTGACGTACAGCCCTTCGGTAATATGCTGCTGTGCTGTATGTGTGTATTATAACAAATTTTTTAAAATGAAAGAGCAGTCTGCTCCTATTTTAGGAACAAACTGCTCTCTCTCATCTAGCCATATGTCTGATCAGTAGTAAAGAAAGAAGAGGCGATCACTTAGACGATTTTCCATCTGCCGTTACGATAACAATTTCAGCATTTGTTATGCCAGGCAGCGATTTTGTCATGATTGGAGAATGATAGGCTACTATTTTCATACCCGCTTTTAACTGGATATCACCGCCAAGTACAGGAATCACCGTCGTCTCTTTCGTGATGTTTAAGATCACATCATTAGTAATTGATTGATCATCACCAACATTTACATATACTTGTCCTTCGCCTGCACGATCTGTTTCTACAATTGTACCTTCGATTTTTTTCGTTTCCGCCGTTTTAACGACGATAGAGTCTGCATGTGTTTGTGCCGGATAGATGGCAGCAAGCACCTCGCCATAATGCGCTTCTACACGAACATCGGTCTTTAAAGCTTCTTTAGTTAAAGGTTTTCCATCCTCACTCACAATACGAGTGTGCTCGTCTACGCTGAGGACGACATAGTTCACGCCGCCTTTTTCAAGCGGCTTGCCAATGACGGTCAACTTACCATCCGTAACGTTCGTAATGATACCCGCCGTTCCCGGGGCTTCTGCCTGTACATTGGTTGTATCTACCATAACGTAATTGGTAGTTGATTGTGGCGGCAGGCTCATTGCTACCGCAGGACCGTAAAAAGCCTTAACCGTCATGCCTGGTTGAATATCACCAGCCTTGATTGCTTTACCGTCCTGATCTAAAAGCTGCGCTTTAGGTGCAAAATGAAGAACGATCGTTTCCATGTTCATATTGTAGAGATCTGCCCCTTTAACGACGATCCCATTCTCGCGCACTTCCGTTACTTTGCCTAAAATAGCTGCAAAGCTATGATCTTGTACGACCAGTGTCAAAGCCGTTCCACGTGCTGCATCGGATTGGTTAGCTGCATAAAATGCCTTAACGACCTTTTTCTCATCGATAATCGTTTTTAGAGGTACTGTTTTTCCTTTAGAGTCAATAATCTTTGTGTTTTGGGTAAGAGCTAACACCATTTCACTTTGATCAGTGGCAGCAACGCCACGACCTGTTACTGTAATCCATTTACCTGTATGATCATTCACAAAATCGGTAATAAATCCCATTGTACCTGGTACCGCTTTTTGTTGTTGTACGGTGGAATTACGCTCAACAGGTACGCTGTTCTGCGCACTTGCTGCTAACGGCATAGCTGCCATTGCCAGTATAGATGCGGTTGTCAACACTTTGTACATTTTGTTCATTTGTCATTCCTCCATGTTTGTGTGATTAAGGGTAGTGCTCAAGCAGGTTAAAGTTATGAATATGGCTAAGTATCCTGTTGTTCTCCCCCTAGACGGTGCTTATCTGTAAAATGTTTCACATATAAATGATGAAGTATTTTCCAAAGGAATACACATTATGGACTTCTTTCTTGCAGAAAGTATGGAGCCACTAATAAGAGCAACTCTCGAGAGTAATTAATGAGGACTCCTAAGCCATGCCTGTATAACCTCCTAAGAAACCCCACCTAACATCCTAATTTTCACGCATTGTTCCTCCATGTCTGTGCACAGATAATAAAGATATATTCGAACGAAGGGGGACTACACAATGGCAACAACAAAGCCACATCCGTTTTTGCGCCTCACACTGGTCTTCATGTTAACGTTAAGCTTGTCGGCTTGCGGCGGCAATACAACAAATACATCTCCGACAGCTAGTAAAGGAATAACATCAGATGAATCTACCTCTTTGCAGTCCGAGCAAAGCACACAAGAACAAGTGACCATTACGTTCCAGAACATCTATCCTGATCCGAACACACCCTCCTACAAAATGATGATGAAAATTGTAAGCGATTTCGAATCAGCAAATAAAAACATCAACATTGAACTGGATTCTTTAAATACGGATCAGCAGAAGTTGAAATTAAAGACACAAGCAGCATCCAAGGAGGTGCCCGACATTACAATCGTTAATCCGAGCGAACAAATGAAGCCGTTCGTGGATGCTGGATTGTTGGCTCCTTTGAATGACATACTGGATCAAAACGGCCTCAAGGATACGTTTCTTACGGGCATACTGGATTATTACACCTTTGATCACAACGTATATGCGCTGCCGGATGGCAACAACACCGCCGTCGTCTATTACAACAAGGACATGTTTGCTCAAGCCGGTGTTGAGGTGCCAACAACGTTTGAAGCGATGATTGACGTTGTGAAAACATTAAAGGCAGCGGGCATTCAACCAATGGTTATTGGTGAAAAAGATTCGTGGACCGGCTCCTTTTTGTTTATGAACATCCTGCTGCGCACAAATGGAGGCCCTGGCTTTTTACAAGATGTTCTGGACAAAAAACGTACGTTTAACGATCCGGCCTTTGAAGAGGCCGTGAATAAGTTTCAGGATCTTGTTCAGGCAGGCGCTTTTCAGGATGGCGCGACTTCTTTTGATTACAACGCAGGCGAGAACTTGTTTAAATCAGGCAAGGCAGCTATGTACTTTATGGGAACGTGGGCCACAGGCGGGATTGATGATTCCTCTGTAGCAGGCAAAATTGACGCCTTTAAGTTTCCTACGGTTAGCGGTAAGGGCAATGTCGATGAATACATGCTTGCCCCTGGAAGCGCCTTTGCCATCTCTGCCCACAGTAAACATTTAAAAGAGGCAAAAGCATTTTTACATTATTTTATGATGCATTACCCAAAAGTAAATTTCGACCTTAAAAATGCAGTCGGCCTTGCTCAAAAAGTAGACGGAGACTTTAAAGCGGCAGGTTACTCGGATCTGGCCATGAACTTGCTCAAGCTCGCTGAAAATGTAAAAGGCGGTGATCTCGCCTTTGATAATATGATGAATCCAAGCACAGCTCAGGTCCACTTGACGAGTATCCAGAACTTATTTGTACAGAAAAAAGAGGCGAAAGAAGTCGCTGCCGAGCACCAAGCAGCTTTTGCGGCGAACAATCCCTAAATAAGCGGAAAAACACCATGTGAGAGGGGGCACCTGTTCCCTTTCACCTTTTTTTATCGCTAGTTCTGTTTTTCAATTTTCCAGTTCAGTTTCAAGGAGGCTTCAACTATGAATGTGTTAAAAGTTCCAGCCCGTACGATCGCTGTTTTCGTGCTCCCTTGTCTCCTGCTCTACACAGCGCTTGTGTTTGTCCCGATACTTGTCTCTGTTTATACCGGAACGCTTGATTGGAATGGCATTAACCAGGCAGTATTTGTGGGCCTTGACAACTTTAAGGCGCTGTTTACTATCGATGCGGTGTTCTGGCCGTCCGTCAAGCGCACGTTGCTGTTTGCTGTATTTTCAATGGCCGAAATCCCTGTTGCATTATGCGTCGCCATCTTGTTGTGTCGTTACTTAAAGCGCCCTAACTTTCTTGTCTCCAGCTACTTCCTGCCTGTTATTTTATCTGTCGTTATTATCGGTCAACTGTGGAAAACGATATATGACCCCGCTTCAATGGGCGGGATGCTAAATCAAATATTAATCACCCTTGGGCTCGGGGCATGGACGAAATCCTGGCTCACCGAGCCTGATGTGGCCATGATCGCACTGTACTTTGTTGCGTTGTGGCAGTATCTAGGCTACCACGTACTGATCCAGTTTACGGGGGTCACGAGCATCCCGAGTGAAATTTATGAAGCAGCACAAATAGACGGGGCTGTAGGGTTCACAGCCGACCGTCACATTACGTTTCCATTAATGATTCCCGTATTCAAAATCTCGATCATATTAGCCTTTATTGGCTCTTTGCAAGCATTTGACCTAATTATGGTCATGACAGGGGGAGGGCCTGCACACGCCACAGATGTTATTTCTACACACATGTACAACATGTCTTTCTTATCGATGAAATACGGATACGGCAGCGCGATCGCCGTGTTCCTCGTGCTGTTGTGCCTTATTTCAACCTTAATCATCAATACGTTGTTCCGCACATTGGAAAAGCGTCAATCTTAATTTGTCAGGAGTGACCTATATGAACAATCCATTACGTTTGGAAGCAGCCAAGTCGCTTCCGATCAAGCACAAGCCATACTGGTCCTGGAAAAAAGGGTGCGTCATGACGCTCTTGTCCGTCTTGTTTGTCACGCAAGTATACCCATTGCTCTGGTTGCTCCTTTATTCGTTAAAAACCAACGAAGAAATTTTGTCCGGCCGCTTCTTCTCACTGCCTGCTGTCGTCCAGTGGCACAATTATGTGAATGCTATGCAGGGCGGGAAATATTTTAAATACTTATGGAACAGCGTCATCGTTACTTCCATCACGATGGCTGCTGTCATCGTACTAAGCACTATGGTCGCCTATGCCATCACTCGCTTTCGCTGGCGTTACGGGCAGACCGTAATGACGGTGTTTCTTGTCGGCATGATGATCCCGCTCCAGTCCACCTTGCTGCCACTGATGGTCATGTTTAAACATATTGGCATTTTGAACACACATTTATCGCTCATTCTACCTTATATTGCATTTTCCACGCCAATTGCTGTCTTTATATTAAGTGGATTTATGAAATCGATTCCGTATGAATTGGAGGAATCCGCCGTGATGGACGGGGCTAGCGTCTACCGGACATTCCGATCTATTATCGTTCCGATTTCGCTGCCGCCTATTATGACGGTATGTATATTAACATTTATTACGATTTGGAATGAATACATTTTAGCCGCCACCTTTATCTCATCCGAACGGTTAAAGACACTGCCCTTTGGCATTTACAGCTTCGTCAGTCAGTACTCCGTCAACTATGGCGCAATCGGGGCTTTCCTCGTGTTAGGTGCATTGCCCGTCATCCTTATTTACTTTTTATTGTCGGAGCGAATTACAAAGGGAATGGTAGCAGGAGCCGTTAAAGGATGAAATGAAGCATACGTCGAATACAAGTGTGGAAAAGGTGTCCATTGTTATCCTGAAAGGGGTTCATCGTTATGGCACGCGGCTTTCGCACCATTCACGGTCGGTTGTTTATTTTATTATTTATTAGCATGATGAGTCTGCTGCTCATCGTGTCATTACTCTACTACAAGCGTGCAACCGACTTGTTTCATACGAAAATCAGCAGTATCGCAGAGAAGAGTGTATCACAAACCGTCAGCTATTATGATCTGCTTTTGAAAGGCTATGACAGCTTAACCAAATCGATCACTGGGAATCTGGATATTCAGCGTCTCTTAGCCGATACTCGGGTCACGGATTCAGCGCTGCGCATGATTAATACACGTACAATTACCAATTTACTCGGTGCAATCTACTATTCCCGCAAAGATATAATAGGTATTCATGTGATGTCCTATAGTGGTTCTTTTTACAGCTATGAAAATTACATTAATGCAATAGATCAACACTATACGTCAAGTCCGTGGTACCGCCAGATTAAGCAGTCTAACGGAGAATTGATCTGGCTTGGTGTATACGATCAATCTGTCATTGACAAGATGGAGACCCGATCGGTATTTGCTTTTGGACGTCAAATGTACGACCTGACCCAGCATAAACCAATTGGCATTGTATTAGTCGAAATGGACTCTGCCCCTATTACGTCCGCACTGGATAATTTAAGGCTAAGCGCGAATAGCAGCGTCACCATTTTAGCTCGAGACGGTGTCGTTGTGGCCTCCACCAATAACCGTTCGACTCCAAATCGTGACCGAACAGCATCAGATCGGCAGCAGGCACCGTCTCTTTCATATGCCAAGCTGGCCAACTTGCTGCTATCACGCGATACACTTGTGAACGACCAAATGAACGATATGCTCGTTGCCGCCAAGCCAAGTATGGCTGATTGGATCGTATATAGTGAAACACCAGAGAAGGATCTGAATGTGGAGCTGGATCAGACGAAAAATTATTTATTGCTCGTTATTTCAATCTTCATCTTGGTGGCAATGGCTTTGGCTGTATTTGTTTCACGAACGATATCCTCCCCCTTAAAACGGCTCATCCAAGAGATGCGGCGTGTGGAAAAAGGCCACTTTAAAGGCGAACTTCAAGTACAGTCTTATGATGAAATTAATATTTTGGTATCTTCCTTTAATCAAATGGTCAAGCGAATGGACGAATTGATTGAACGAGTGAAAGTCTCTTCGATCAGCGAGAAAAATGCACAGCTTCAAGCACTCCAGTCGCAAGTAAATCCACATTTTCTATACAACACACTGGATATGATTTATTGGATGCTAGACGAGAAAGAAAATGATAGACTAGGCAACGTTGTGCTGTCCCTATCCCATCTGTTCCGTTACAGCAGCAACTGGGACAATTGTTCTCAAGTGACGTTAAGGGAGGAACTGGCGCAAATGCGCCATTACTTAACGATAATTGCCTCTCGCCTAGAAGGCAGGCTAGAACTGTATATTCATATGGATGAGCAGTATTTGGATGCTCCACTGCCTAAAATGACACTTCAACCACTAATTGAAAATGCGGTTAAGTATGGGCTGGAGCCTTTATCAGGAATGGGTAAATTAAACGTCTACTGCCAAGCTTCAGACGATGCACTTCATATTATTATTCAAGATAACGGCATTGGTATGGCCGCGGACCGTCTAGCCGAGTTGCAAGAAGCATTACGTCACATCACACTGCAAGCGGTAAAGCCTGACACAGAGCTAACCGCCACAACTACAATGGAACTAAAAGGCCGAAAAGGGGTGGGGCTGCTTAACGTTCATCGCAGGCTCGTGCTGATGTATGGGGAGAGCTTTGGCATCCAACTGGATAGTAAGCACGAACAAGGTACGTCAATTCGGCTCGTCATGCCGCTGCCATATAAGGGCACAGGACACCGATTACCTTCAACAAAGTAGCTGATTCCGGTATTGAAACATCATCTGGTAAGGGGAGCCACTTATGAACATTTTAATTGTAGACGATGAAAAGGTCATTCGCGAGGGCATGGCACGAACAATTCAACAGTATGCGCCTGCCGTTCGCTTATTCATCGCAGCTTCACCTGAAGAGGCTGTTCAAGTGCTTCGCTCACACACGATTGACCTGGTAGTGACGGATATTTTAATGCCAGGTATGACCGGCTTGGAGCTTATGAGACTGTTTTTTGAACGAGCGCCCCGTATAAAGTGGGTCGTAATTTCCGCCCACTCGGAGTTCGCATACGCACAAGAGGCTATTCGATTAGGGGCTAAAGATTACTTGCTCAAGCCGATTGGCAAAGAGCGAATAATGAGTGTTATCGACAAACTGTATGGTGAATGGCAAAATGAAGCGGCCTTATCTTTAGATGCTGCCGAGTTAAAATCCAGCATAAAATATTTACGCGAAGCCATCTTTCAGCGTTGGGCGTCCGGTCTTGATATCGGCTGCTTTGATATGCAGCCCCTCATACAGCGCCATACTATGTTCCATCTTCTCATGGTAAGTCTGAATAGTGACCGTAGTACACATGTCGAGCATTTTATGGTTGAGAACGTGCTAGCGGAATTAATCGATCAGCATGGACACGGATTTGTTGTCAGCTTTGATAAGCAGAATGTATTAGGGCTTGTGACGTTGCACTCTGCATGTGATATGCTAAATTTGACGGAATCCATTAAAGCTCAATTAAAACGGATCGTAAAGGTTCCCTATCACGTGCTTCACTCGCCCCAGATATCTGACTTTGAACGAATACCCGAGCAATTAAGGCAGCTAAGGTTGAGTGCTGCTGCACAAGTCTATGCGCCCAAGGAATGGGGCGGTGAACGTGCGATCGAGCTTGCAGTACAATACATGAAAGCTCATTTTCACGAAGACTTGTCCTTGGAACGGTTGGCAGCCTACGTTTATCTGAACCCCGTCTATTTCAGTCAGCTGTTCAAACAAAAGGCAGGACAAGGCTTTAAAGATTACTTGATCCAGCTTCGTATGGATCAAGCGAAGCTGCTATTGTCCAGCACAGAGTTAAGACTTGCAGATATTGCAGCTCGGATCGGATATCAGGATATACGTCATTTCGCGCAGCTATTCCGCAAAAAGTTTGCGATGACACCGACAACATATAGACAAAGTAGACAGAGTATTGGAAAAGTATCGACAGATGAGGAATAACCCCATTTTAAAATGATGAATGGAAGATAAGAGGCCTAACAACTATGAAAATTGATCGCTTGCTATCGCTTGTCATTGTCCTGTTAAATCGCCGTTCCGTACAAGCGAAAGATTTGGCTGAACTATTTGAAGTTTCGGTACGTACGATATACCGCGATATTGATTCACTAAACATGGCTGGTATCCCGATTGTGACACAACAAGGATCAAACGGTGGTATCCGTATCGCAGAAGGCTACAAGCTTGATCGCAGCCTTTTAAATAACGATGAGTTGGCTTCCATCGTTACTGCCTTGCAAAGCTTAGCTTCCGCCCATCATACCGACAGCACCCAATTGCTGGTCGAGAAGATCCATAGTCTCATTCCGCCTGCACAGGCCGAGACGTTTCAGTTTAAAACCAGTCAATATCGAATTGACCTCACGCCGTGGGGCAACCACAATAAGTTTGAGGAGAAATTCGCGCTGTTGAAGCAGGCCATTGAGACGTTAACCCAAATAACGTTTATGTATTGTGATTCAGCCGGGTCCGTCACAGAGCGAACCGTCGAACCTCATACTCTAGTGATGAAAGGCCAGAAGTGGTATTTGTATGCCTATTGCACACAAAGGCAAGCATTCCGCTTTTTTAAACTACACCGCATCAAACAGTTAAATTCGACAAAGGTACCGTTTCATCGCCGTCCGATCGATTTGGAAGCACAGCCTTGGGATGAAGAATGGCACAAAGCCGATAATCTCATTCGGCTTGTCCTTGCGTTTACACCACAAGCTAGGTATATAGCGGAAGAAAGGTTCGGAGTTGATGAGCTGTATACTGCTGCTGATGGCTCTTTGCGAGTGGAACTGCAATATCCTGAAGACGAGTGGTTGTACAGCTTCCTGCTGTCCTTTGGCCCAAATGTAACCGTCATTAAACCGATTCATGTAAAGGAACGCATTCGGGCTATGGCTCACCAAATTCAACAATTGTATGAGGAAGCCCCCTTAAAATAACTTCAAGAAACCTGACAATCAGTTGTCAGGTCTCTTCCGTTATACTCGTTTTATGAACTGCAACTGCTTCGTTATTGCTAGTTCATGAGTGAACGAATAACATTCGTAAATACAAAGGAGACAAGGACAATGACCCTTTATTGCCAAAGCTGCGGAATGCCAATGGAAAATGAAAAATGGTACGGAACAACCTCACAAGGAAAGCTAGAGCCACAATATTGTCATTATTGCTACCAGGATGGCGCATTTACTCAACCTGATTTCAAAATTACAGATATGATTCAATTCTGCTTGCCTATTTTGGTTGGGGAGGGAATGCCAGAGCAGGAAGCAAAAAATTTACTGGAGAACTCGCTGCCATCGCTCAAACGGTGGCAAGCGCAAGAAGGTGGGCGTCCAATTCCCGAGCTGGCCCCTGTCAGATTTGAAACATTTGAACGCTTCTATATTAGCGGTACTCGCGCACGCACAACTAACTTGCAGGAAATGTCAGGCAATGGTGTTATTGCGGGATTATGGGCGGACTTTTGGGCACAGCAGTCAAGTCCGCCTACGCAACCAATATACGCGTTATATACGAATTACGAAAGTGACGCCTCAGGAGCGTACGATTATGTAATCGGTACGGAATATACAATGAAGCAACAGCACGCCGATAACGCCTTGCCAGAAGCGGGTCAAGCAGATGTAATTGAGGTGCCAGCAGCACGTTATGCTGTGTTTGTCACACGGACTGGGCCCCTTGTTGAAGTAGTCGTCGAAGCTTGGCAAGCGATATGGCACTGGTCGCAGCAGACTGGTCATGTGCGTACTTATACAGGCGACTTCGAATTGTATAACGAACGCAGTAGAGATCCAGAAGCAGCGCAAGTAGAAATCTACATCGCCGTGAAGTAAGGCTGCGCCTCATCATTTTATGGCTTTTTTTGCAGCCTCCACTGCAAAAAAATAGCCTCTAATCTACACGAGATTAGAGACTCAAACGCGTTGCATGTATATCGTAAATAGAACTGAACAGAAAACCGTAACCGATAGGAGATTAAAACGAATCAGGTTCGTTTGGGGTATGAGCTTCATGCATAGTCTGATGAAATTGTTTAATCATTGAGTTGAACAAAAACTGCTCTTGATTGCTCAAACCAACCTGATTTTCCTGCACCACATATTGTTGAATGTTGCGCTTCATAATTTCATGACGACGTTCCGCTTCCGCTAATAACACCGAATCACTCCTTCTTAGTAAAGTTTTCCTAATAGGACTATTCAAGTATAACGAACATCGCCGCTTTAAGAAAATGCAGTGTAAAAGCATACTCGCGTATCTCCTACGCTGAGCTTGGTTGAGAGCAGCAGAGCTATCCCCATTTAGAATAATGCTCCTATATCCTCGACCATCCACCCCAATCTAATTGGTAAAACGTTTCCAAACGCAAATTGAACCACTCGTTCTTCTTCCCCTGCTACACCATTAGGACATGTGTAATTTGTCAGCAATCCCTCAGTCCTATGAGCCCATTGCCTTTAACCTGCTACGAAGCATCCAGGCCCTTTCCTTCCGACGCATGTACTTCGGTAGCGCGCGATAGATGTTAATCGCCTCGTTCCATGAGCGCTTGGCGTCATCGTTACGGCTCATCTCTTCATACAGCAGTCCCATTCGATAATAGGCCTCACACGATGAAGAATGCAACGTATGCAGTTCTTGCAAGGCCTGAAGTGCCTTGTCCTTATCGGTACGGGCAAACAAAGCCGCGAGCCGCAAATAAGGCTGTCCGTATTTCACACGTGCATTTATGTCCAGCGCCTGCTGAATCGCTTGTATTCCCTTCGCTTCGTCATCGGTATGGATATAACTTGTTCCCAAGTCGTCCCAATATTCAGCCGAATGCTCCATTCGATCTTGAATCGGCTCCAATACTTCTCTTGCTTCCCGATAACGCTTGCGTTCAAGCAGCAGCCGTCCCAATTCGTGCTTTAGAGTTACATCGTGTGGGTTTGCATTTAGTTCCTGCTTTAGCTTCCCAATTCGCTGCATTCGCTTAATCGGCCGAATGAAACTGGGAGAGAGACCAACAAACCTGCGCTCCAGCATGTACGCAATAATTAGCATGACAATAATAGCGATAAATGGATTACCAAATAACCAATATAACAATCCAAACCCTAATAATTTACTCATCTATTTATTCACACCCTCTATTAAACTACGAGTATTATACCATATCTTGGATAAAATGATAGGTTATTTTACTCGTGTTTAAATAGAATGCCACATAAAAAAGTGTTCGTTATTTTGCCAGCTAACGATCTGGCCGTGTAAGCCCTATTGCTAACCGTCGGTAGATATCTATTACTTCTTCTAGCTTCATTCTGACCAGCCCACTCGAGGATGGCGCAACAAATACCAAGGTCCCTTCCACTATTGGCTCAGCCTGATATCCCCATACAGCATCCTTACCGCTAAACGCCTTATAGACACCTTTGCCTACAAAGCAGACCACTTGCGGTTGCGACAACGTTATTTTGTGTAAGAGCTTGATTCGCCCCTCAGCATATTCCGCAGTCGAAATCTCGGCAGCAGTCCTTGTCGGCCTAGATACAATGTTGGTAAATCCGTAGCCGAGTGCTAACAAATCTTGATCCTCGGCTGCATGATACAGGCGCTCTGTCAATCCAGAGCGGTATAAAATAGTCCAAAAACGGTTGCGTGGGTTAGCGTAATGATGACCTGTCTCACCAGAGCGAAGGCTAGGATTAAAGCCCACAAACAATACTTTAAGACCTGGTTGAATATGATCCGCAATTTCAGAAAGCACGTCTGTTCACTCCCTTTAAAAACCATTGTTTACATATTCCCTGCGCACATGTCGATTATTTCTATGACAAAACACCCTGCTATGGGCAAGGTGCTTTGTTGTGTTGCTAACCATTTTATTTGCTCGGAATAAATTGCTGCACCCACTGGCCAAAGCCTCGTGGATTACGTGTCTGGATAAGCACCGATCCTTCTCCACGGAAGCGGCAAACAAGCACCTCACCGCTCGTAACAGAAGATATCCATCCTTTTGATGATTTCTCTAGCTTATAGTCAATGTAACTAGGCCAAGCAACCAAGTGACCGTTATCAATTACAACCTCTTCTCCTGGTCCTAGCTGAATCGGATGAATGGCGCCGTATGAGGATAGGAACACTGTACCACGCCCACTAATTTCAATGATAAAAAAACCTTCACCTGACAACAAACCTTTGCCTAGGCGCTGCATCTTCGTAGACACCTCAATACCACTCGTTGCAGCAAGAAATCCGTCTTTTTGTACAAAAAGTGAATAGCTTCCATCCAACTCAACCGCCGTAATTCCACCAACAGAAGCCGGTGCAAGTGTAGCCTGCCCATAACCTTGCTGAGATGTCAGCTCTTGAAAGAAAAACTTCTCCCCGCTCAACATCCGGCCTAATCCTTTCATAAGACCGCCTTCCATCGAACCGCGCAGCTCAATATTCGGGCTCATTGACACCATTGCACCTGATTCTGCTTTAATGGACTCACCATGCTCTAATCCAATCTGCAAGAGCGGAAATGCACCTTCGTACAATATTTCATAACGCACCTGAATCACCCTTTCTTGATAAGACTGGACGTATGAAATGGCACATATAGACCTGCCCCCGTATGCCCATCTCTCATCTATAACTTGTAATACACATTAGAACGACAGACGTTGTATGTATATCTCTAATTGCATGAGATTTATGCAAGCTGATAAAATGAATGCAGTCAACAAAAGCATTTGTTTGGTAAACTCGGACAGATTAACTTTTCTACTTCAAAGGAGCGTTATGAATGTACCAATATATAGAGCAACAATATACGGAAGTAGATTTTAGTCATAAAGAATTGCGGGATGGCGAACTGCGGGGCTGTACATTTACCAACTGCCGCTTCCGCGGTGCTCATATGGAAGAAGTATGGACAACAAGCTGCCACTTTATAAACTGTGACTTCACCGGTGCCGTGTTAAACGCCTCTGTACATACACGCTCCGCCTTTACGAATTGTATATTTAGCGGCACGAACTTATTTGTAGCCAAGTTTGAGGAATGTAAAATGACAGGATCCGACTTTGCCAATGCCCAGTTGGATGGTATAACGATTCAAGGCGGCGATTGGTCTTACACGAATTTGCGGCATGCCAATCTGGTCAAGCAGCAGCTTCGACACGTGAAGTTGACGGAGGCAGACTTGTATGAATGCAATCTCGAAAAAGCAGATCTTAGAGATGCTGATCTGACTCGTGTACGGCTTGGCAAAACTAAACTTAAAGGCGCAGATCTCAGGGGAGCGATCGTTGATGGTGTTGACTTTAAGTCAATTGACATCAAGGACGTGCGCCTTGATATCACACAAGCTGTAGTAATGGCTCGATCATACGGTGCCAAAGTAGATTAACTGATGGTATCATCATATAAAAGCCGCCTCTCCTCGCCTTATTCGATAACCGAAAATTGTGTTATCGTATGACGAGATCGAAGCGGCTTGCTTACATGTAATCGTTATTTAGGACGCTAACGAGCAATATGCTTACTTTACGAGCACCCATACATCCGATGCGCCTGGTGTTTCACCTTTTGTCCACCATTTGGCTTGATATACTTTACTTTGGTAAGTTACCTTAGCTTGTCCATCGTAAGCAGTCGCTTTGTTCCACTCCAATGTCACATTGCTAACTACTTTCCACACATCCGATGCCCCTGGCTCATCCCCTTGTGTCCACCATTTGGCTTCATATTCCAAACCGTTATGGGTGACACGATCGCGACCGAGATATACTTTACTGCGATCCCACGTGGTGAATTGCGTTTTGGCTTTTGTACTTGCTTCAACAGCTGCACTTGCTGCTGAACGGTTAGCCGCTGCATCTACAGCTACCACAGTGTACGTATACTTCGTATCCGGCGTTAAACCGTTATCTACAAAGGAAGGCTGTGTCGAGGAGCCAACCAATTGGCCATTCCGATACACTTCATATTTAGCTACACCAACATTATCGGAGGATACACTCCAAGACAAGGTTATACTTGACTCTGTCTGTGCAGTGGAATTGACGTTACCTGGAACTGTAGGTGCTTCTTTATCGACTACAGCTGCTTTTGTACTTACTACAAATGGGGCGCTTGCTCCAGAACGATTGCCTGCTTCGTCCACAGCTACAACGGTATACGTGTATGTGGTTGCCGGTGTCAGTCCGCTATCCATAAAGGACGGTTCTGCAACTGTACCTACCAGTTTGCCGTCACGGTATACCTCATACTTAGCCACACCTACGTTATCAGTAGAGGCTGTCCAGACTAGATGAATCCCTGTCTCCATCTGATGAGGCGCTTTTACGTTAGTTGGAACAGAAGGGGCTTCTTTATCAACCACTGGTGATTTAGTGCTGACCGACAACGGCTTGCTAGCGGCCGAGCGATTGTTTGCTCCATCCACAGCGATTACTGTGTATGTGTAAGCTGTAGTTGGCGTTAGACCTTTATCCGTGTAGGATGGCGCTGTTGTAGTCCCTAGCAGTTTGCCATTACGGTACAATTCGTACCATTTGATACCTGCGGAAGCCGAGGATACATTCCATTTAAGCTCAATGCTCGTTGTCGTTTGCGATGGCGAAACTACGTTGCCTGGTACTGTCGGAAGCTGAACTTCGGAACCATCGTTCACAAGGTTGACGTCCAGAACTTGATAAAAGGCATTCGGTGTATCTGCAATTTCCCAAACACCAAGAATTAAATGATATCCGCTACGATCTTTTGGTACATTTACTTCATGAGAAACTTTTGTTTGCGGTTTTTTGCCGCCATCATCAAAGTATGCAATTTGTTCGAGATCTGCACGTTTTAATGGCTTGCTCGGGTCCCAATCTTTTTTTGTAATGTAATATTTCCATTCCTTCGTGCTATGTGGAGCTGTCAGGTGCCAGGAGATCGTATTTTTGCCGCCATTCATCGTAACTTTAGACCAGCGGTTAGCTGATTGCTCGTACAGCTCTGGAAAGATTCCGCCGCCCGTTATTTGACCATCTTTAGGTCCGCCTTCTGGAAAGTTGCCTAATGCTTCTACGCTTTGCGGTTCATATTGGACCGCGCCGCAAGATTTATTTTCACCTTGCTTGCACAATAAGGCGCGGCTAGCAGGGCCCTCAATATACCCGTGTGCTGATGCAGTATCTGCAAAAGCAAAAGTTGTTGCTGCACCAACTGCCACCAATCCCATCGTTACTAAAAGCGTTGAAACATTTGTTTTCCACAATCTTTTTGTCAACATCAGATCAATCTCCTTATTCATTCGTAGTATATCGCCTGGTGAAACTTACTTTTGGATAAGCTGACTGTACTTGATGAGCTTTGCTTAAGAGTTGAACAACCGCATATGTCTCCCCTCATATGCATCATTGTTCATAACACACTCTTGTCCATATCTTACTAAATGCCAACATTCCTCGAAAGGTTCATCATACCTAGTAACACAAGCGGCGGTGTAGATGAATGCATATACAAATGTATACGTTTTCCATTAGATCACTTATGACTGTAGTCTTAATTTAGTCGGGACAATGTTCTACTTTCTTTTCATACATCCGACTACTTTAAACAAGAAATGGATAATATGAGACAGCAAGACTATAACAAAAAGTGGTAGTTATATTCTACAAAATTTAAGCGGTATAATTCTTGGAGACTATACATCGCGAGGTTACTGTACCTAAAGAACTACTAAATTTCCATGCAAAAAAATGAATTTTTGTACAAAATAGCTCTCCAAACACCTTGAATTTCTTCTCCAAGAGCTTTACAGTGATCATGCAGCCAAAAAATTTGGCTAAATTTTAAAAAGTCGAAGGAGGAATTAATAATGATCGAATTTTTAAGGAGGAACCTGTGGGCTTCAGCTTTTCTGTTTTTGATCCGGCTATACTTGGGCTATACCTGGATATCAGCAGGGCTCGGCAAAATATCAGGCGGATCGTTTGATGCAACTGGATTTCTAAACGGTGCCTTGGCCAAAGCAACTGGTGAGCGTCCCATTGTCCAAGGCTGGTGGGCATCTTTTCTCGAACACGTCGCATTACCGAATGCAGGGTTATTCAGCATCATGGTACAATGGGGTGAAATTCTGGTTGGCGCCGGTCTCCTGTTAGGCGTATTAACGAAAACAGCTGCTTTCTTTGGCATCGTCATGAATATGTCTTTCCTCTTAAGCGGAACGATTAGCAGCAGCCCGATTATGATTATACTGTCTATGTTTGTTCTTGTTGCACATACAAACGCAGGCCGCATAGGATTAGATTATTATTTACTTAGCAAGCTCAGATCTAAATCTGACAGAGACAGATCCCCTCACAGCAGTGCAGCTTCCTCTGCATGATTTATTAGCCTGTCCCAGCAAGAAAGGTCCCCAGACGTTAGCCGAAGACCTTCCAACATTGTATTGTATAAGGCAGTCTGATGCATCTGATGCTTATGGTGCTACTTTATGAAAGAGCATGTATGGCTCGCTCCATCCGTTCCAGCGCTTCCTGGATCACACTGCGCGACGATGCCATATTTAAGCGCTTGAATCCGCTTCCTTCCACTCCAAAAGTATAACCTTCACTTAACCACACCTTGGCCTGTGTAAGCGACCAAGATTCAAGCTCGCTGTTATTCATGCCGAGCGCACGAAAATCGAGCCACTTTAAATATGTGCCTTCCAATGCGACAGTTTTCACCATTGGCATTTTTGCGGCGATATAAGAATCAATCAGAGCATTGTTCTGCTCCAAGTATTGTATAACTGCTTGCAGCCATTGCTCACCATAGGTATAACCAGCGATTGTAGCCTCAATCGCGCCCACATCCAGACTCGTGCAGCCCACACTGTTAATAGCGACGTTATACGCCTTGCGAAGCGCTTCATTCTGGATGATGATATTTCCCATCTTAAAGCTCGCAAGGCTAAACGTCTTGCTCGGTGCAGTTGCTGTAATCGTAATCTGAGACACTTCCTCCGATAACGACGCGATCGGAATATACGGATTTGGGCCGTAGACAAAGTCGTGGTGAATATCATCCGAGAAGATGATGACATCGTTCTCCAAACATATATCCGCGAGCCGCTTTAGATCATCCCGCGACCACACTCTGCCTACCGGATTGTGAGGATTGCATAGGAAGCATAATTTCAGGGCAGGATCTTGCGCTTTTAACGCAAAGTCCTCAAAATCAATCTCATAACGCCCATTGACCAACTTTAGCGGATTTGTAACCAGTTCGGCACCGTTTAGTTGGATCATTCTTGCGAATTGCGGATATACTGGTGGCTGAATCATGACCTTTTCGCCAGGCTTGACGATCGATCGCACCGCAAACGCCATTGCCGGAATGACCCCTGGAGTGGTCAGAACCCAGTCATGCTTCACATCCCATGCATGACGGCGCTGCATCCAACCTGTCACTGCCTCATAATAGGAGTCCGTACATAACGTATAGCCATAATTCGGAATGTTCATGCGCTGCATTAGCGCATTGTGTATTTCTTTTGCAGCAGGGAAATCCATATCAGCAATCCATAGCGGAATACAGTCTAGCTGCAATGTATGCTGAGGCGTAGCTTTAATTGCATTCAACCTTCTTCTGTCCATCATTCCATCAAAGTTGTACATATCATTCTCCTCGTTAGACTTCTAGCTGTAGTAATTGTCTAGTCTTTATATTAACGTAAACGGAATCATATTAAAAATAAGGAAAACGCCGCATTTCATTCGGTCAAGACAAATGAACAAGCAGCTATTCAGAGGAGTGCGTATCCTATAGTACTTTCTGAAAAGGAGATGTGAGCAAATGAAACGTAATTCTTGCGGTTGTGGTCCTAGCAAACCAAATATGGGTGGCGTCTCACCTTATGGCATGAGCCCTAATATGATTAGTCCTGCAAGTGCAGGTGCAGGAATGGGACCAAATATGAATCCTAGTATGGTCAGCCCCGCTTCCACAGGCCCTCTCAATCCGATCGTAGCCCCAGAACAAACGATATACAAAAACTTCTACCATACAGCAACTCAGCCTATCGTTCACCCTGTTAATATTGTCAACCAACACCATACGATTCCAGTACCTCAGCACTTCTGTTCCTACAATGTAAAAGACGTTAACTGTGGCGTGCGTAACAAACGTAGAGGCCGTCGCTAATCCCCATTTTGTTCATTAGAGCCCAATTGTAGATAAGAAGCGCCTGCTCAACATGAGCAGGCGCTTGCTAATAAACCTAAGTTGACTAAACCTAAAATCTAAGTACAAAGCACAACAACATTACATAAAGGCTCACTTAACGTCTGCTTTTCAGCACTCCCAAACTTTTGTACGAATAAAGCAGCGTCATCACGTCGATTCTATATTCACATCCGTGTCACAAGTTCGCCGCACCTTGCTCACGGATTACTTTGCAGCACTCATCTTTATTTTTGAAGGGAGATTCAAACATGTCCATTCCAAAAAACCGTCGAGAAAATGCGAATAAAATTCGCAAGCAAACTCCACATGCACACGGAAAAATTAAATCATTCCGTGAGCTGGCTGAGGAATAGACAGTTCAGTCAACTGACGTAAGCGCAAGTTTACGTCAGTTCCCCTTCATTGTAGCAGATCACAAACCGAGCGAGAGACAAACTTTTGCGTGATAACTTGAATTTGATATTGCTAAATGGATAAGCTATGTGGAAATGAGATGGTTACGACCTCAGACAGCCATTAAACAACAAGCAAGCCGATTCAACCGATATACAAGTGATGGGATTAACTACCGCACCCAATCCCTATCGTCCCGCCAGTCTTCTGTAGTCTTGCTGCAGCAATGACTTTACTGGCTTTTCACGGAGACGGTCCATATGATATAGCCCCATCGTCTGAACCCACTGGCTGTGATTCACATACCAGTTATACATAGGCCAATAATCAATACCAGCAACATAACCGCCAGTCTGCGGCTCTCCAACATCATTGACGGTCGCATACGCTAACAGTGCTTGCAGTGTATCGCGATACATCTGTGCCTGTTTTTCAGCGTCGCTATCGTCTACTCTGCTCCAATACCCGTACTCTGTATTAAGAATCGGCTTGTCTGGCCACATGCTGTGGGCCTTCTCCAAAAACTGTTTTGTGCCCTCATAAGCCGTCCCCCCGTGGAATATGCCAAAATACATCGTCCATGCCGCCACATCAAGCGGTTTCATCGACTCATCATGTGCCCCTGGCTGATCCGCTGCGGCGCTCTGCGTAATTAAACGACCGTCCGCATACTTGGTTCGAACATCAGAAACAAGTCGCTCATTATATAGTTTACGCAGCTTTACATCTTTGCTTTCATTTTGTGTGCTCCATATGAGCACCGACGGACGATTATATTGTGAATATATCATTTCGCGCCACATTTGATCTGCGAGCCGTTTCTGCTCCTGTACCTCATAATGAATCGTTTCGAATTGCCATAGCGGTATCTCGCTCATCGCTGCCAAGCCGAGCCGATCTGTCAACAGATACGTATGAATATGATTCGGGTAATGAGCGGTCCGCACCATATTTGCGTGTAATTGCTGGATTTGTATCAAATCGCTCTTGATACGCTCCCAAGCAGCTGTCCTGCCAAAGATTGGCCACTCTTCATGCCGCGCAACACCACGCAAAAACAGAGATTGCCCGTTCAGCTCAATTTGCGTGCCTGACGTCCGAATCGTCCGAACACCAAACTGAGTGGCAAGTTGATCGTGCTGCTCCAATTGCTCTCCCTGTAAGCTAAGCTTGGCAACATACAAATGAGGGTGCTCCATCGCCCATAGCTTGGGCTGCTGGACATGGAGATGCCATATTACTACCCGACTTTGCCAAGGCTCTAGCTCAATGCTTCGCGGGTCCCAATCATCAATTGCCACAGCAGATGCCCGAATATCGTCTGCATTGGGAGATGCTAGCAACTGATCGGTTACAGTTGTCGCCTCATAAAGTTTACCTTCAAGCGTAACCCGTGCACCAGTAGCGGCACGATTCTCAACAACTCCCTTTACAATCAGATGTCCGAGCTCATCCTGTGGAACAACATCGAGGCGTGCGATATGGATAGTTGAAGCCGCCTCCAAATACAAATCCTGTATGACACCTGTGTAGTTAAAGAAGTCTGTATCTACTCTGGCAGGAATCATATCTACACGGCTTCCCCAAGGGGGGTTGTCTATTCGGATTGAGACCCCGTTCATTCCTTCACACAGCATAGGCGTTACATCTAACGCAAACGGCGTAAACCCGCCCTCGTGATAGCCTGCCCACTGACCATTAATCCAAATATCACATATATAGCTAATCCCTAAACTTTTTAAAGTAACCGCCTTTTCCAGCCAATTGAGAGGAACTTGGAACGTTCGACGGTACCACACTCCATCCTCATACCGCTCTGCTCCGGCAGGAAACTCCTCACCTGTCATTCGGTTTTCCGGTCCTGGAAGTTCGATTGTACTCCATGCGGAATCATCATATTGAGGGGCTGTGCGGCCCTCTGCCTCTATTTCTACCTCGCTTATCCACTTCATACTGCGCGGAGCCAGTGATTGGTCATGATCAGCAGCAAAACGTTGTTTGCGCCAGACACCGTTTAAAGATAAGGTTTGTCGGTGTTGCGGTTCAAAAGTGGGGACGGGTATGCCGCTTTGAAAGGCAATAAAATGTTCCTTTACTTGCTTGATCTCAAACGTAGGCTGCAAATAACCAGCTGGCATTTGCTGCGGCAATCTATTACGCATACAACTCCCTCCATCATCCGGCCTCAACTTGTGAGCAGCTCTCAATATAGCGGAGCACTGCTAATTTGCCGTGCTCCACTCTTAACACTATTTAATCGTTACAGCCTTATACCACTCGTTTACTTCCTTTGTCACTTGCTCGCCGCCATTCTGCTTCCACTTCTCCACAAACGTATCGAAGTCATCAACCGGCAGTTTGCCATAAATAATTTTGTTAAAGGTTTCAAACTCGGATTGACGCAGCAAATTCCATTTGCTCTGCATGGTAGGCGTTGGAGCACCGTTAAAATAATTTTTACGTCGAATGTCCTTTTGATCCATCACAACCTTGGCACCGTACCAATTTTCCGGCTTGCGCTTCTGTGCAAGCAGCTTCTCATACGGTGTCTCTGGCTTCTTGCCCTCGGCCAGCTTAACCAGAGTACTCATGTACAAGTCTGGAATGACTGCTTGATTGTTGTTAAAGCCCGTAATAAACATAAACTCGTTGTTGTAGTCCGGAATGTTCGCAGGATCACTTGTTGGTTTGCCATCCACTACGTCCCAGTCATACCCCTTGGCAAAACCAAATTCGAACTCCCCGCCAACTGGCGGATTCGCATAATGCTCAAGCAAATAATTATAGTAAATAAAAATAGCTTCCGGATGCTTTGCCTTTTTACTAATTAGCACGTTGCCGTTAGCACCTGTGCTGCTCTTCCACTTGGTGCCGATTTTGCCGTCAGGACCGGCGGGAATCGGATAAGCCTTGTATTGTGCATGCGGCACATTTTTAGTCAAATCAGGTGCAGGCCAATCGGGAATCCACTGTGCACCTGGTAATATGCCCGCGCTGCCTTTTGTCCAAATTTCAGCAGATTTCCCTTCATCCCACAAAGCCGCATCCGGATGAATGTAACCTTTCTCCATCCACTCATGCAGCTTTTGTAATGCCTGCTTAGTACCTGGATGGATCGAGCCGTATTGCAGTTGACCATTTTCGCCCATGTTCCACTGTTCGGGTACTTCGCCATAAGCCGCAAATACCCATTCCAATGAACCCATCCAGCCGTTATACCCACTCTTCATAGCACCCGTCAGTGGAAATACGTTATCAGGAGCAAGCCCGTCAGGGTTATGATGCTTGAACTGATCCATGATATGCTCCAAATCAGTAATCGTTTGAGGTGCTGTCAGTTTTAACTTGTTCATCCAGTCTTCCCGCAGCCAAAGTGCCGTATTGTCATTATCCAGATTTTCCAGAATCGGCAGCGCGTACTTTTTACCCTCTTTTATGTACGGATACCAAATTTCAGGATGCTGTTTGGCATGCTCTTTCAAAATAGGCGAGGCATATGCGTCAAACAGATGATCAATCGCCATAAACTCTTCCGAATCGATCAACTGGCCTATGACGACAGGGTCATCATAATAAGGAACAAAATCAGGAATCTCTTCACCTGAGGACAAAGCCAGCTGCAATTTTTGCTTGTACTGGTCCGTATTGGCCGGCTCCCAAATGTTGTTGATTTTAATACCTAGACGCTGCTCAGCCCACCGACTGTGCACATTGTTATCCTTAGTGTCACCCTTTGTATATTTACGCTGGCGTCCTACACTAGTAACCTCAACGGGAACGGCATACTTGCCATCTTTGATCTTAATGTCTGCCACCGCAGGTTGTTCTGTGCTCGGTGCAGTTGTATCGTGATTGGAGTCGGAACAGCCCGCGAGCATGCTTATTGTCAGTATGCTAATCAACAACAGCTTAAGCCCTTTCCCCTTGTTGACCATCTGTATATCTCCCCCTTATGTTGTAGATAGGTTCATCTTATCAACCCGATGTATGCGTTTCCATAAGGGTTTGTTATGTTTGATAAGAGTTTGTTGGTGTTACTCGCAAGTTTGCTTATGCCGCTCCCGATATTCTTGTGGTGTCATGCCATAATATTTTTTATACACTTTGATGAAGTAAGCAGGGTCCGAATAGCCGATTAGTTCACAGATTTCATAAATACGCTTTGCTGTCTCCGTGAGCAGCCTGCTGGCTTTGTCCATACGGACATTCATCATGTACTCACTTAGACTTTGACCCGTTTCCAGCTTATATATTTTCGATAAATGAGTGGGGTGCATATGAACTTCATCAGCAATCGCCCGCAATGAAGCGTCCTTATGCAGATGATGCTCAATAAATTGGTGGACTTTACGAATCGTACTCTGTCGGCTGCTCTGTACTTCTGCTCTCTGTACCTGCTGAATGAGCCGTAACATGTCGTATGACCATTGCTCAAGCGCCTGGATCGAACGGAAAGGTGCTCCATTGTCAAAGGATGACATCAGCTCTGGGCTTAAATCGGTCAAATATTGGCCGTTTCGATGAATAAGCTGCATATATGCTGTACTAATTTCCATTCCCGCAATCAGGACATGCTCGTAGGATTGCTGCCACTGTTCCGATAACTCTGCAAAAATATAGCTCAAACGCTGCGCTGCCAATTCCCATTGGGACATCTCCAGCAATTGCAGCAGCGTCGGCGTCGTGTGAAGCGCGCGCATAGATTTGGCCGCAGGATGCCTAGCAGCGGATTCAAGCAGAATTAGCTCCTGTCGTTCACCCACCTGTCGCCTGAAGTCGATTAGTGCCTGCTCATACGCAGACCTTACTCCCGTCGGAAACGTATGCTCTCTAGTCAGCAGCAGTGACACTGGTTCCTTGGCGATCGACTTCAGCTTCTGCTGCAATCCGAGCATCATGTGCTCCAGCAAGCGGCGGACCTCAGCAGACGCGAACCCGCTGTCAGCCGGCTGAAGCAGCAGCACGATGTAACCGTGATCTTCGCGGCAGCCCCATACTTCAAAGTCTGGTGACAACCATTCCTCTGCTATATTAAGCACCGCAAATTCTACCCAGTTACGATCTGTTGTTGGATGATGAGACGCTGTCTGATATTCATTTTCGAGCCGAATCAGCATCATCCACACATCACGCTGCTCCGCAAAAGGAATTTGGTAGCGTTCCGCTTGATCCTTCCATCGGCTCGTATGCCCTTGACCGATAAGCCATTCCCGCAGCAAATGACTACGAATAAGCGGCAAGTTCTCTTGCAAGCTGTGCTGGAGCTTCTGATACACACCTTTATCCGCATCTCGCTGCTCTAATTGCTGAACAGCCTTATTGACAACACGAAATAATTCCTCATCCTTTATAGGTTTAAGCAAATAATCAAATGCCTCCAAGCGCATCGCCTGCTTCGCATATTCAAACTCCGAATAGCCGGACAAGAGCAAACAAACTGTGTCGGGCTTCCGTTTCTTGATCTCTTCTATTAGTTCCAGCCCCGACAGCTCAGGCATCGATATATCCGTAAGGACAAGATCGATCGGATAAATATCGATTAGCTCCAACGCTTCAAACGGAGAGTACGCTTTATGTACCACATCAATCTGTAGTTCATTCCAAGGCTTATGATCAGCCAGATTGTCCACCCAATGAGCTTCATCGTCTACGATCAGCAAGTTTCTCATCAGTCACTCTCCTTCTCCTGCCTGTTTCTGTGGTGAGAATGCTTTAATTATGCATCTGGTCTGGAACACTCCATTCTAGGCGAACGACAAGTCCGTGAAGATTCGCTTGCCTAATCGTTACGGCAGCCCCTTCCGAATAACGATACAGAAGTCGCTGCCTGACATTCCACAGGCCATATCCTATCTGCGGATTGTCCGTGGCTGTGACGGCTTGCAGCAATAACGCAAGCTGCTCATCCGTTAAGCCCTTGCCGTTGTCTTCAACCTCAATCCACGCCCGTTGACCAGACCGCCCTCCGCAAATACGGATATAAGCTGGCCGCATCAAGCTGCTAATGCCGTGCACAACGGCATTTTCCACGACAGGCTGTATAATTAGCCGCGGGACAATTAAGTTGTGCAGCGATTCATCGATATCGATCTCGACGTGCAAACGTGAAAATCGCATCCGCTGAATGTCCAGATAGCTGCTGACTACGGTCACTTCATCTTTCAGCATCACTTCCGAAATATCTGTACGTGTCATGTATCGATAATAATCACTTAAATTATGTGCCATCGTAATAGCTGTTTGATCTTGCTTCATCTCAACCATATTAATGATAAAACCAAGGCAGTTGTATAAAAAATGAGGATTGATCTGCGCCTGAAGCTGCTTTAAATAAGCATCCTTCGTTCTTAACTGCTCCATCAAAATGTTCTCTATCAACGCCTTCATGTCTTTACTCATCTCATTAAATCGATCAAACACAAAAGTAAACTCGTCGTTACGATTGGTCTGAATCTGAACAGCATACTGTCCAGATTGAATGCTTTTAAGCCCACGCATCAATGTCTTAAGAGGCGCAAGCACATGACGATGCACAGTAAAAGACATAAACAGGGTTAATAGAAACAACACAATTAGCACTCCATAAAAAAGACCATTTACTACGGCCAACGGCTTCATAGCATCATCAAGCAACCTGCTATCGACCATATACCAATCGAGACTGTTTGATTTAACTCCCGTAACCAAATACTGCTGTCCGTTAGCCTTAAATACATATTGAAAAGTTGACCCCCGTTCCCTCCCCTGCAAATTGTTAACGACAAGTTGGGTCATAAAAGTGTCTGCCCCACTCCCTTCAATCCACTCATCCTGACTGTAATACAAAATCGTATGGCCACGATTATGCGCCATCGCCCGATCCAACGTCTCACGGATGTTAGATTCCGGAAATGATGCACCTACAATCGTAGTCGCATGCGGGCTCGCTGCTCGCTCACGGATAATACCATCTAACGTGAAGCGATAAAAACTTCGGTCTGCGGAGGGCTCATTTTGTCGTAATACCCAGCGGGCTGTTAAATGATGTTGGAATAAGCTTTCTTGAAATAGGTTACTGTCAAGTGCAATCAATTCTTGATTCAGCACGGAGTATATTCCATAGGCGCTTTTCCACTGGGCAAACGTATTTTCTTTGTATGCGAGTTTATCCTGTATGGACCTGCGATTTTCGATCCGGTCATAATTTAAAGCCTCCATTGAAATAGATGCAAATCGTTTCACCGTAGAATCGGTCAACAACGTTAGCTGGAAGTCTGTCATTTGACGCACCTTGCTGTCCAATTCCTCTGTCAGCAGCATCAGCTTCTGCAAGCTGGAGCGGCGTATTTCGTCTTGTAATATCGTCGTTGTACGCTGATGAGCGATTCCGTAAACAACAACAATAATAAAGAAGATCATTGCAAGCCCAAAGTTCAGCTTTTTGAACAGGTTACCACGAAATTTCATCTGTCCCCCTCTTTTCCATGCAATTGCCTAATGAATTCCTACCTGCCTAACAAAGCCATATAGGCACTCTCTAGGCTGACTAGTAAGATGAAGTATATATGAAACCGCATTCATTCGAAAAGGGGGCACCTTTCATGAACCAAACTGTTCCAACCGCTCAGCCTTCCAAATCTACCAATACGAAACACATGAAACCCTTCGTCAGTCCACTTCGAAAACATACGTGGATGCTGCATCTGATGGTACTTCCGGCTGTCGTATTCACTTTTATATTTGCTTATATTCCGATGTCAGGCATCTTGATGGCGTTCCAACACTACAAGCCCAAGCACGGCCTGTTTGGCTCAGAATGGGTAGGACTGGAGCATTTTCGATATATGCTGCAAAATGATTACTTCCTCCAAATCGTAGGCAACACCTTATTTTTTGCCGTTATTAAAATGGTGTTAAATCTAGTCGTTCCCTTTGTATTCGCATTGCTGTTAAATGAGGTACGAAAATCGATCATCAAACGATCTATCCAGACGCTAGTCTACTTGCCGCATTTTCTATCTTGGGTTGTGCTAGCCGGTATCCTCATGGATATGCTTTCACAGACCGGGATCGTCAATCAATTTTTGACCTGGCTGCTCGGCATTAAACCGATCTTCTTCTTTGGAGAAGGCAATTGGTTTCGCGGGGTTGTCATCGTAAGTGATGTGTGGAAAGAGTTTGGCTTTAGCACGATCGTATTTCTGGCCGCTTTAGCAGGTGTGAATCCTTCGTTGTATGAAGCAGCTGAGGTGGACGGCGCCAACCGCTGGCGGCAAACACTTCATATTACGATTCCAGCGTTGATGCCCATTTTGATCGTAGTAGGCACCTTAGCGCTAGGTGGCGTACTGAACGCTAACTTTGATCAAATTTTTAATATGTACAACTCGCTCGTTTATGACAAAGCGGATATTATCGATACATTTGTGTATCGTGAAGGCTTGCTAAGCGGCCAGTTCAGCTTCGCAACTGCGGTCGGCCTCTTAAAATCATTTATTAGTCTCATCCTGATCGTTATTTCGTACCTGCTCGCCTACCGATTCGCTAACTATCGCATATTTTAATATAAAGGGGAGGCCACTATTATGTATCATAAGACAACAGGCTATCGAATCTTCTCGGCATGCAACCACCTCTTTCTCATTACGCTATCTATTCTATGTATATTGCCGCTTGTTCACCTTATGGCGGTGTCCTTTAGCGGACCCGCCCCGGCGAATGCAGGCTTAATTACGTTTTGGCCAAAAGATTTTACGATTGAGGCCTATCAGAAGACATTTGACAACCCGAATTTCTTAAACTCCACGTGGATCTCCGTTCAAAGAACGGTTCTGGGCACGGCCCTCAGCATGACGGTTACCACCTGTGCCGCCTATGCACTCTCCAAAGAGAAGGTACTCGGCGGACGAAATGTATATATGTGGTACTTTATATTTACGATGCTATTTAGCGGCGGTATTATTCCGGGGTACATGCTCATTACGAAACTTGGCTTAATCAACACCTTGTGGGCGCTAATATTGCCAGGTCTGGTAGGTGTATATAATATTATTTTGATGCTAAACTTTTTTCGCAACATTCCAAGAGAACTGGAAGAAGCGGCTGTCATTGATGGGACGAATCACTTTCAAACCTTCCTGCGTGTATATTTGCCTATATCAATGCCCTCAATAGCAACCATTACGTTGTTTATTATCGTTGGCCATTGGAATGCCTATTTTGACGGCCTCATTTATATGCGAGAAGTAGAGAAGCTGCCGCTTGCTACGCTGCTGCAAACGATAGTGGTGCAAACCGACTTTTCGAACATGGACCCTGAAACGGTTAAAAAGCTGTCCCAACGCACTGTAAAGTCGGCGCAAATATTTATTAGCCTTATACCCATCTTGGCCATCTACCCATTTCTGCAAAAATATTTTGTGCACGGAATTGTATTAGGTGCGGTGAAAGAATAGGCCTGCTAATAAATTGGGTTGCTAATTTTAGCTAACTCGTGACTTGTATCCAAGCTTAAAGTTATACACCTCCATACAGTATTAGGAGCATAAAAAGGAGGTAGGTTCAATTGGCTAGATTAGTGGACGAACAAGTTTCCTTGAACTCCAGTGTTCTCGGAGAACTCGACATTCCAATTACGAAGACCCCCGAATTGTTTGGGACCCTTGGTCTGGATACTTCGAATACAGGCCCTACTCTAAGAGTTGAATTCGACTATACACTGGAGTTCAGCTATGTAAAAACTAGCAGTTTTCTCATTAGTATTTACCGTGGTGTAGGTGATGATGCCGTGCTCGTATTCCAGACCCAGCATAGCGGTGTGGCAGGGGATGACCATAAGTGTGCGATAAGAAACGTCGCTTCAGCTAGCGGTGTAGATTACTTGCCCCCGAATCCAGGCTTCCTCATTTATCAAGCGTTTGTATCCACGACAAATACAAGGTCCTCCAAGCTTAAACGAATCGGTCCTGAAAGCTTTGCTGCCAGAGCCTACTCAGACTAGTTGCCGCGTCAACTAAGGCTCCCCTAGTTTTTTAGTCAAGAGGGAGCCTTATGTTCACGCAGGTCAGTACCCGCTCATGAAGCGTTCACGTTATTACTTGTAAGAAAAGGGACTGCGGCAGTGCCTAGCGGCATTACGACAGTCCCCTTCGGGTTATATAGGTCTACACCGCGATAACTTTTCGCCAGCTAGCTTATTCGGACCAAGCTGTAATTTTTCTTTCCTTTGCGAATAATAATAAATCGACCGTCAAAGGCAAGCTCCACACTCACGTCCATGCCCACATCCGTAACACGCTCTCCATTCATAGAGATAGCGCCCTTCGTAATATCTTCACGGGCCTGACGCTTGGATGGCTCAATACCTAGTTCCACTAGCCAATCTACAATGTTCATCGTTTCTTTTGAGGCGTGGAACGTTGGCATATCTTTAAAGCCCTGCTCGATCTCATCAGCAGTCAATGATTTAATGTCCCCGCTGAACAACGCTTCTGTAATTTTCTTCGCTTGGATTAACAATGCTTCCCCGTGAACAAACTTGGTCATTTCTTCCGCTAGCACTTTCTGTGCTTCACGCTTGTGCGGCTCCGTTTGTACTTTTTCTTCTAATTGATCGATCGTTTCCTTGTCGAGGAACGTAAAAAATTTCAAATATTTGATGACGTCGCGATCATCTGTATTTGCCCAGAACTGGTAAAATTCAAACGGTGTTGTTTTGTTTGCGTCAAGCCATACCGCTCCACCAGCAGTCTTGCCGAACTTCGTACCATCCGCTTTAAGCATTAATGGAATCGTTAAGCCAAATACTTTTGCTTCTGGTCCTTCTTTTCTGCGAATCAAGTCTAAGCCACTTGTAATGTTCCCCCATTGATCAGAGCCACCAATTTGCAATTGCACATCTTCATGCTTGTACAGATGGTGGAAATCCATCGACTGCAAAATTTGGTAAGAAAATTCCGTGAAGGAAATACCACTATCCAAACGGCTCGCGACGATATCTTTTGCCAGCATCGTATTCACGCTGAAGTTTTTGCCGTAGTCGCGCAAAAAGTCAATGACGTTAAGCTGATGTGTCCAGTCGTAGTTGTTGACCATTTTTAACGAGTTGCTGCCGTCGATATCAAACAGCTTCTTCATCTGTGCCGTTAGCGCGTCTACATTGGCCTGTACTTGTTCCATCGTCTGCAATTGTCGCTCCGTCTGACGTCCACTCGGGTCTCCAATCGTTCCCGTCGCTCCGCCAATCAAGATTACAGGACAATGTCCTGCCAATTGGAAACGTTTCATCATCATAAATGGAATTAAATGTCCAATATGCATGCTGTCACCAGTGGGATCAACCCCGCAGTACAAAGAAATCTGCTTGTTCTCTACTAGCTCGCGTAATCCTTCCGCGTCCGTTTGCTGGTTAATCGCCCCGCGCCATTCTAACTCATCAATAATGTTCATGATTGACCACTCCTTAACTGATCTGAATAAATAAATGCCTATCATTGCATGAATCCATGTAATCTTGTTGTTTCCATAGGCCAAATCGGGACCGATATAAACACAAAAAAACGCCCCTTGTCTATTGTAGACACAGGGACGATTGATTAACCGTGTTACCACCCAGATTGCACCAACGACGCTGCTGACGTCATTTATGCCACTCTCGGCAAAATATCGATTGCCATTCCGCTTAGCATTACCCAAGATACTCCAGAGTGTAATTCGCAGGTTTGTGTGTGCTAGGTTCCATCAACCCCCAGCTTTCTGGCAACAGGGACAAAGCTGCTACTAATCTCCTTCAACGTACATCGTTTATTAGATTACAGACAGTATATTGAATTAAAATTTTTTTGTCAATCGGAGGGGCAGCACATCTTGAGACATGCCTATACTTCTTTATCATCGTAATGCTGCCTCAACTCCTCATCCACAGCTCAACGCGCTTTCATCAGCCGATTGACCTGCTCAGATCCAATAAACATAAGCACAATGTATGTTAGCACGAAATATGGAATCACACCTGTTGTCGTATAACCGATCACCCACCCCAAAAGCGGGGGTAAAAAAGTACTTCCGGTATACGCAACTGCCATTTGATAGCCCATAATACCAGTGGACTGCTCTTTGCCGAATCGGGTAGGTGTCTCATGCAGCAGACAAGGGTAAATAGGTGCACATCCGAGGCCAATCATAATGAAACCAACCAAGGAAAATGGAGTCGGCAGCGGCAAAACAAGAAGCACAGTTCCGACAAGCGCAATCATCTGTCCCGATCGAATTAATAGACGATTACTGACTTTAAAGGTTACAAATCCGGTTATCAGTCTGCCCACTGTAATACCCGCATAATACAAGGATACCCATTGTGCGGCTGTGGCGGCAGAGAGTTGTTTGGTGTTGACAAGAAAGCTGCCTCCCCACAAGCCGACAGTGGATTCTACGCCGCAATAGAGCAGGAAGGATGCGAGCGTTAACTTTACGCCCTTAATCTTTAACGGGTTTGTACGTGCCTTGTGCTCGTTTGCTCCCTCAGGAGCCGCATCCCCCCCGTCATTACTTTTTTCATTACGACTTTCTGGTGATACTCGTTTCCAAAGCGGCAGTGTACAGAACAGCAGCACGACCAGTGCAAGCTGCACAATAAAAATAGTCGTATAACCGTTTCTCCACGATTGTTCACTAGAAATATAATAAGACATAATGATCGGGCCAATGGTAGCGCCAACGCCCCAGAAGCAGTGCAGCCAGCTCATATGATGCGCCTTATAGTGTGTCGCTACGTAATTGTTTAAGCCTGCATCCACTGCACCAGCTCCCAAGCCAAGAGGGATCGCACATAGAAATAGCCAGATCAACGAAGGGGCAATCGAGAACCCGAATAATGCCCCTGCTGTCAGCACACAACTTACAAAGGTTACTTGCCCAGTCCCAAAACGTTTAAGTACCATTCCGCTTGCTAGACTGGATACGATCGTTCCGCCAGCTATAATCATATAGAGCATGCCTGCCGTCTCGATCGGTGCTCCATAATCCATTCGCATGACCGGCCACGCCGCTCCTAACAACGAGTCTGGTAAACCTAAGCTAATAAAAGCCAAATAAATAATAACTAAAAATAGCGTTGCCATGATGAAATAAAACCGCCTTTATCGTTTCTGTTGCAGTATAGGACCCGTTTCCAATGTATCTAGCGTCTGCACAATCATGCCGCTCAAATAATCGGCTGCAAAATCCTCCGAGTGGTGCAGATGAGGCATAACACTTGGAGGAAGCTGTGTGCTGCATCGATCTACGACCGCCTTGACATGCTCCTGTTTAATTCCGTATCCGCACAACACGACTAGATCGGGATTCAGCACACTGGATACTGCAACGGTAAGCTTCGCGATTGCACAGCACCACGTATCAAAAGTAGCTGACAGTGTGCTGTCTCCCCACGGGATGCCAAGCGGTATGTGCGCAACTTCGCCAGCGAAATTGCCTTTTCCCTTATGCAGCCTGCCATTCATAAAAATTCCCGCCCCAGGTGGATGCCGTTGTGGAAAATAGAAATAAACTACGGTCTGCTCCAAGGCTACATGCTGTCGAGTGCTGAAGCCTATAACTGCTGCATTCACGTCATTTTCAATAATGATGGGGCGCTTATATCTGCTGTACAAATGCGTAGAGAGCGAGACACCAAGCAACGATTGATAATCGGATACAATCATCTTCCCCTCATGCTCCGCCCCCGGCAAACCAAGACCAATCGCCTGAATAGCAGGATAATCGGCAAGCAGTCGATCCATTATAGACTCCAATTGAGCCAAATCTAGCTGATCGACGTCCACCTCTGTCTCGAAAACAGGATCACGAGACAAATTAACGACCGTCGCATGAACTTGAATGCGTCCCTCTCTTTCCAAAGGATACAAGATGAGGGCCAGTGCATAGTCCGAATGGTAGGCAAACCTCATCGCAGGTCTTCCACCCAAGGAAGGAGTAAGACCGGACTCTGTTACTTCTCCCTGCTTGACAAGTGACCTCAATATCGTATTAACCGTCACGACACTTAAACCGGTTGCCCACGCGATTTCTTGCTTGGTGGCACTTCCCTTGGTTTTTAACATTTGACGTACAAGATTCGTATTAATCTGTTTGATCACAGGTGCGCTTCCGCTAATTGGTTTCACCTTACACCTCAATTTATAAAACACTTTTTAAAAGTATTTTAATAAGTTCAAAACTAAATTTACTACTTCTCCACAAAGCTGTCAATCTTAACATCGAACGTATGAGGCAGCCGTCGCCAGACAAAAATAAAAGCCGCTTTATATGCAGCAGCTCTTATCCGTTCAATTTGATGCCAAACTATACAGTTTATTTGTGCACTGGCCCCCCTAGTCCCTTTATCCTCCTAGCCTTTTTTATCATTTAAAATGATTAGCGTTATTACTTTTATCGTTCGGATCTTTCATAATTCAAATGAACGAGTCGTGTGCGTGACTTAGGAAAATAAAGGGCCACACTTGTCCCTACACCATACTGACTTTCCACCTTCAGCTGCCCATCATGTTTCGCCATCACCTGCTGACAGTAACTTAGACCGAGCCCAAAATGGGTAGATTTCTTTTTTGTTGTATAGAAGGGTTCTTGAATACGTGCGAGCTCTGTAGGCAAGATGCCGGTTCCATTATCACGAAATTCGATCATTGCGCCCTTCTTATAGGCAGCAATACGGACTTGGAGCAGCCCCATATCAGGTTTCATAGCTTCTATTGCATTAAAACACAAGTTGACCATACAATCTTTTACGTAAACGGAATCACAGCGCACGATCAGCTTTTGTTGATGCAAATCTGTGCTTTTCACCATCTGAACACGATGCTGCTCTGCGTAAGGCTGAATTAATAATAAGGCTTCATCAACCAGCATATCCATTTCAATAGCTTCCTCGTGTAATACGATGTCAGCGCTGAATTGGCGTATTTTGTTTACCATTTCCTGAACATGGTTGGTGATTCGATACAGCTCGTCAACGGATTGTGATGCCGTACCATAAGGAAGATCGCCTAGCGCTTTCTTTAATTGATCAGCTAAATATTGAATTTTGTTCATCTCGTTCTTAATAGAATGATTAACGATGGACGTAACCGATAAAGCGGTGGAAGCTTCCTTTGGGCCGATGGTCATACAGCCTTTCAAATTCACCTCCTTCACCCCTCTCTCCATCCATTGTCGACCAAAAATGACAAGTACACTAAAGATTAGTCCGGCCGTTCCCCAATGCGATATCAGGGTTCCCTGTCGAATAATTTGTACAAGCACCAGCGTATCATGCATACTGCCTATAAACATCATACATAGCCCTGCAACAAACCATTTCCCGTCCTTAGTTAATCGTGTAAATTCAGCCAAGCTACAGCTTAACACATAACTTAAACCGATCAGCACGCTCGTAACAAATATAAATATGACAAGGGGCAATCGAATGAGGTCAATAACGTACAAAAGCAGCAGTGCGGTGCCACAGACTGCATATGCCCGCCAGAGCCAACCTTTACATCGCAGCACAGACCGATCGAACATTTGATCCACGAATAAAAAAAAGACGACGGGTATCCCCATCATATTGAGTAAAATCGGAAACGGTTTCAAGCTGAACCAGACGATAAAAAAGCTGCTAAACGACCATTTAATGCCTGTCATAGCGATCATATAATTAGCAAGCCCACATAACAATATCATAAAATACAAATACACATACTGCTTCCTCGTTTGCTTAAATACAAATAAAAAAAAACAGCTAAACTTACGTAAATAACCGCCAAGCCAAATTTGCTCAGATCTTGCCGAAGGAAAGCCTGTGTGCTAATTGCCGAGTGATCAGTGCTCATCCAATGAAAGTTCTCATAAGGAAAGTTCTCATATGGAGAAACACCCCGAAATAAAAGAAGCGGCAGCAGGAAAAGAAAAATAACTGTCAACAGAATTGCTCGTTTTGCGGCGATTTTGACCAATTTCTAATCACTCAATGTCTTTGTTCTTTTTCTGCCGATACTTTTGATCTGGCTTTTCACTGTGTCCAACGACTTATGAAGCATAGAGGCGATCTGATGGCTCTTGAATCCTTGCTCTTTCAAATCATATACTTCCCGCTCCGACCGCGACAAACATCGTAATCTCCATTCCACCAACAGTACGTCTGCACAGCAGCCATGTATCGACGAATGGCCAGCATGCGCAGCACGAATCGCATCCACAATATCTGAATAATGCTCCTTAGTCACGTAATTAACAGCTCCCATATCAAAAGCATCCATAATGATGCTGCGCTCCTGATAAGAGGTCATCATAATGACCTTACAGTCCGTCCGAGTCGTAATTTCCTGCGTGGCATATAGGCCGTCACGTTGATTCGGATTCAGTTCCACATCCATCAGAACCACATCGATATCAGCATGAAGTGCTGCGTCAACTGCCTCCTCCTTCGTACATGCTGTCGAGGCAACCACGATGTCCACTTCCTGATTGAGGTCATAAACGATATGCTTTATCCAGAACGGATCGTCTTCTACCAACAACACTTTAATTTTATTCATAGAAAAACGACCTCCTTATGATAAGAAGAAAATTGCTTTTCTCACTACCTTTTCCACTTATTCGTTATGCCATAACGCATGAGATGACCGATTATACTTCACACCCTTTCGTGAGCTGATTTCACTGCTTGTCAGTTTTTTACGTATTAGCTTCATGTTCATAAGAAAGGGATGGGTTGACGGTACACAATAGCCAATTTAAGCTGATTCTGTCCATGCCATACCATCCCCCTCCTGCTGTAATCAAGAAACATTACAGCTTATGATCATATGAATCTATTGTAAACTATGAATACACTTGTCGGTTAATAGGCCTTCCTTCCCATATCGGTACAGCACACGAAACGCCTCTACAATGTGCTCCATGTCCTCTGTATCTCCAAGCAGCACAGCATGATGAAATACGATGCCACAATCGTAAGCCGCATCACATTGCGGAAGCCTAAAGCGCTCTGTGCACAGTGCGCTCGTGTAGGGCTCTCCCAACTTGTGCCGCGTGGGATGTGGCTTGTAGAGCGGATTACGATGCAGCGGAATATAAGGTTCATGCAAATAGTAAGCGCCTAAGCCAAGCATGTGCTGCAAGTTGAGAATCGTCTGGCTGGCTGTGCTGCCGAAGACATCAGCCTCGATTTTTACGACAAATCCATAATAGGATTGTCGATCAACTTGTGGCTGTGTGCGCATCGTGAGCACACCTGGAATCTCACGCAAATGTGCATGAAGATAACGCACATTACTTGCGCGGATATCGTGGTGGTCATCGAGCTTGCGAAGCTGCGCCAGCAAAATCGCAGCTTGAAACTCCGACAAGCAGCGGTTAGTGCCAAAGCGGCCGCCTGTCTCGCTTAACTGCATCGCCCCAAGCCTCAGCTCTGCATCCGGCAGCTTGGTCCGTGCGTTCCAAGCGGACGCCTCCATCTTGGCTAATATTTTTGCGTCCTTCGTAATGGCCGCACCCCCTTCGCCGCAGGTTAGCACCTTGCCCTGCTGCATCGAGAATGCGCCTATATCGCCGATCGTGCCTGCCCGTTGGCCGCGCCAGATGGACCCATGACTGTGAGCGCAGTCTTCAATCACATACAGATTGTATTGGGCAGCGATCTCCATAATCGCGTCCATGTCTACCATGCTGCCATACATATGAATAGGAAGAATCGCCTTTGTCCGCGGAGTAATGGCTTCGCGCACCCTATCAGGACTCATACAAAATGTGTCTGCTTCAATGTCAACGATAATCGGAATTGCATTAACCGATAAAACAGCAACAGCAGGGGCAATCCAGGTCAAGCCAGGCACGATCACTTCATCCCCATAACCGATCTCAAGCGCCTCCAAGGCAGCAATTAGGGCAGAAGTACCGTGATCCAGCGTCAGACAATGCTCAATACGATTGTATTGGGCGAAGGCAGCGGCAAACTGCTGCTCCTTCGACTCCCTGCCCATATAAGCACCGCTGATCGCCCACCTGCCGCCGTCAAGCACATCGAGCAGTTCTTGCCGAGTAGCCTCGTCTGCCATTGGCCAGGTTGGCCAGCTTTTGGTTCGAATAGGTGCCACCATGTCAACTCACCACACTTTGCTTCAATCGAATTTGTTCTTGCATAACTTCATGAATAAGCTCATTTGGTACTAACGTAATGTAGGATTCGTGCTGCATTGCTGGTTGACCTAGTCCTTGCAACAGCACCATGCCCGTATAACCAGTGCGATTCTGACGATAGCCCCGCTTGTTGTCGGAATGTAAAATGTGCTCAATAGCAGGCAGCAGTTCCTGACTTGGCTGAATCCAAGCACCAATCTGATTTAACAGCTCGTAGTGCAGATTAACCGCCTCTCGACTTAGCAGTCCCAACTTCTCTGCAATTCGGGCCGCACACAGCATGCCAAAGGCAACACTTTCACCGTGATTGTATTGCCCCTTCGAAGCTAGTTCCAGCGCATGCCCGATCGTATGCCCATACTCCAAAATAAGACCGCTTTTTTTCTCAAACGGATCTTCGCGCATCACGGTACTTTTAGCCCGAATACAAAAATCGATAATGTCCCCTAACTCGCTTGTATGATAGTGATGGTCTGACCGAAAGATAGCCTTAAACCGTTCGCTCTCCTCTGGCGCAATCGTTAATATGTTTTTGACTACTTCACACAGACCCGCTCGTATTTCGCGGACAGGCAAGCTTGTAATGTAGCCCAGTTCTACACATACAATGCGCGGTGCGTAATAAAAACCGACTAGATTTTTGCCGCTAGACAAATTGACAGCCTGTTTTAAAGACAGCACCGAATCAGACGCGGCCATTAACGTTGTTGGCACATGAATTAACGGCAAGCCGCGGAACAACATCCCCGCTACCATGCCCGCGATATTCCCGGTAACACCACCACCAACCGCCACCATAACGGTGCGCCGATCTGCGCCAAGGCCTATCACTTGCTCGCACAACTGCGCGACGGTCGCCAAATTTTTGTGCTCCTCGCCAGGCTCAAATCTGAGCACATGCACATTCCCGACCCGCCCCAACTCCATGCTGGTTTCTTCCAATATACGCGGCGGTATGCCTGTATCTGCAATTAGAACAAAGCTGCTTGGCATCGTGTCCTGTTTCGCAAACCATGAGGACAGCTGTGAAATCACATGCTTGCCATACCAAAAGTCATATTGATATGAACCAAATTGGATCGTTCGCACTTTATGTGTCATATCAGCTACCTCCAATCTCCGCTTAACGCCCGATTAAACACATACGAGCAGAAGATCATACCTGCAATCGATAAACCGAATATACATAAGCCTGGTCGAAGCAAAATGTCCCATTCCCATCCTTTCAGCCATAACGTACGGACAACAACGACATACCAATCAACCGGATTAAAATAGGACACCACTTGAATCCATTTTGGCAAAGAGCTCATCGGCATCATCGTACTGGATAAAAACTGCATCGGCATTAGCGATAAATTTACGACGACCATCATACTGTCCGTATGGCGCACTAGCAGTGCAACACCATACGAGATGGCCGCAATACCAATCGACATTAAATAACCGAATCCAGCAATGCCTAGCGCTGTACCGATATTTAAGCTTCCTTGCGCGCCCATCAATATCGCAATGACCATTACAATAACGGCTTGCATAATAATAACCATAGCCTGATGAGAAAGTTTGCCTAAAATAACGGCTGAACGGTTCGACGGCGTCGAAATAATTTTCTCAATGACACCTGTCGAGATATCAGCCAGCACTCCCATACCCGACCACCCTGCGCCAAACAAAGTGGTCATAACCACAACGCCTGGTGCAAAAAACAACAAATAATTGTCCCCAAACTCACTAAACTGTCCGGTATGAATGACAGGCTGAAAAATTTGGCTGAACAGCAAGAGCCAGATTAAAGGTGTCGCAATGCTGGTCAGCAAGTATATCGGCAGCTTGACCAATTGAGCATGGCTCCGCCAAAAGATGCCGCTAAAATCAAACCAAAGCCATTTCCAATTAAGCATATTGAATACTCCTTTGTGTATATTGCAGCATAACGTCATCCAACGTCGGCTGCGTGACACGTACCGAGGTGATCTGTACGTCATAATGGCTTAACAAATCGAGAATCGGCGTAACCTGACGGTGACCCTGATCAACCCAGAAACGCAGCTCCGTACAGGCCTCATTTAGTTGAATTCGTTTTATAACCAGCTGCTCATGCGCCTCCAGCAGTTTACTGTGCAGTTCTTCTTCCGTAATCACTGACGAATGTTCTGCCACTGTAATATAAATTTGGTCGCCGCCTACTTCTTGCTTGAGCTGTTCAGGCTCACCTAGACATACACATTGGCCTTCTTGAATAATCATGACTCGGTCGCATAGGCGATCGGCTTCCTCCAAGTAATGCGTAGTTAGAAATACAGTCATGTTCTGCTCCCTTTTGAGCCGCTCCAGCACATGCCACAATTGATAACGATGCTCTACGTCCAAGCCGGAGGAAGGCTCATCCAGAAACAATATTTTCGGATGATGCAGCAAAGCTGTCGCGATCTCAAAACGCCGTCTCATCCCTCCCGAGAAGGTCATTAGCAAGTTATCCTTCACTTCCAGTAGATGGACATAGTCCAGCACTTCCATAATTCTGTCGTTCATTTGCTTGCGTGGGATGTGATACAGCTTGCTGATCCAACGCAAGTTCTCATACGCTGTTAATTGATGATCGTGTCCACCAATCTGAGAAACATAACCGATATGCTCTCGAATCGCTTTCTGTGAAGTCATCGTATCCCGATTTAAAATAAGTATGGAACCTTCCGTCGGTTCGAGCAGCGTGGTCAACATTTTAAAGGTCGTACTTTTTCCTGCGCCGTTTGGGCCGAGCAGACCAAATATTTCCCCTTGCTCCACCTGAAAAGACAGATTGCGAACCGCCGGAAACGGTGCTTTATCGTATTTTTTAAACAAGTTGTCCACTTGAATGACTGGCAATAGAAGCGCTCCCTTCGTGTATAAATGCTTATCTTGTTTTTGCAGCCTCAACTAGGGTGATGACATTGCTTAACGTGTTGTATTCCAACTGAATCAACTGTTCGTAATGCCCCTGCAAGGCAGCCATATCCGTGCTGCTTCTCCGCATTAAAGCCATTGCCAATTTATTGCGGAAAGCATCCCATTCTTGCACAACAGTCTGAAATGCGGTATTACTTGACTCTCCCTCATCACAGGACCAGAGATAATTCCGAACCAACTCCCTGCTGCGCGTCACGATGCGCTGGTAATCCAGCACTTGATGCTCATAATGGAGCTGGCGTTCACCCGAATGAATATACGCAGTCAACGCTTGTAAATAGTCACGGCCCTCATCCAGATTGGATTCAAGCGGGTAATGTTTCAGCACGTGTCGGAGCATGTCAACTCTGTCATTGTCACGTCCAAGCACAGCCTGTGCCAGCTCATAATTTTCCAGTTCCAACTGCATAAAAGGTGTAAATTGCTGCGCATAGCGGTAATTAAATGCGGTATCGATCAGCTTGGCCAGGTGTGCTTCGCAAACCTCATAATAATCGCCATTAAATAAATTAAAGATCATAAATTTATTTTGTTCCGACTTACGCACTAATAGATGAAAATGCCAGTGATCATCGTCAAACGTCTTGGGTGATGCCGTATCATATTTCAAATTAATCGATAGCGGCAGGACGCCCCGTCGGTCTAAATAGTGCTGCGCGTAGGCGATTGCTCCGTTCACGTCTAACATATCGGGGTAGTAAATACGTGTGCCGAATTGCACCAGAAAATCGTTAGCACGATGAATGGGAGAACCGCAGCTTAACCGTCCCTTATCAACAAACAGCTCAAAAAAGGAAGAGGACATACTCATCAGCTCAAAAGGAAACCGGAATTTATAGTTCACAACGAGCATGTTATACACAGCTGCGGACACACAATTATAAGCATGTGTGAGTGTCATTCACTGTGCAGCCCCCTTTGTCTGCATCAGCACAATTTGCTGCTCCAATCGCTCAACAACAAGCGTCTCATGACGATTCAGATCGCGATACATCCAGAGTAAATGCTCGTATCCTTCTGCCTCGCGCCTGTTGATTGTCATTGCAAGTTGGAGCCTGAACGTCTCCCACCATTTCACAAGTTCACGATCTTCCTCTGTGATTGGAATGCCGATAGCTGCTGCGCTGTTCAGCAATTGCTCTCTGCTCTTGGAAATAATAATTTGAAAGCCCATAATTCGATACACCTCATCATGAAGATCGGTTACTTCCTCCTTCAAGAAAGCGTTCCGAATATATTCGATAAAGGCGCAGCCCTCAGCCAGATTGTGCGCGGGTGAGTAAGCCTGCAACGCACCCAGCAAACGATCTGTTATGTTCGTTTGCAAGAGCAAGTGCCGAGTATGCTCAACATCAGGAATGTGGATGATCATAAAGGGCGTGAATTCCCCTTCATTACGATAGTTAAACGGTGTATCGATCATA
The DNA here is from genome assembly GCF_000425125.1 of Paenibacillus taiwanensis DSM 18679. Classification (GTDB taxonomy): domain Bacteria; phylum Bacillota; class Bacilli; order Paenibacillales; family Paenibacillaceae; genus Paenibacillus_B; species Paenibacillus_B taiwanensis. Next base: position 300,316 of record NZ_KE384307.1, on the reverse strand, counting down.
TTGGAGAAATGATGCATATTAACGGTATATTTTGTCCCATGAAACATATCAAACATGATAAAATGCTGCTCGTCGCTCCGCTCCACTACCATTTGAAAATTCCAAAAATCATTATCAAAAGGTGCGGGATCAAGCACAGAATACTTCAAATTAATAGCGATTGGCAGCACGCCAGTATGCTGCAAATGCGTATCCGCATATGCCACCGCGCCTGCTACATCGCGTACATTCGGAAATTCAATCGTCCCCCCGATCTCCGTCACAAATCGTTTGGACACATCATAGGGATGAGACAGCAGCAGCTTCGTATACAAATGCTGAAGCTTTAGGAAGTCAGGGTTAAAGAGCAGCGTCTCCAGTTGAAAGGAAAGGGGATACGCTTGAGTGATGTAGTTATACACGCTGGCGAGTATGCAATTATACGTCGATACTAGCTTCATATTGGCTCATAACCTCCTGCAGACAATGTAGTTCGAGGTATATTAATTGCTCGTATTGTTTGGTTAAACGAGTGAACGCCTCACGTTCTTGGCGATGCAAAGCCATACCAAGCAGTCGGCGAAACCTTTCCCAGCCGCTCTGCAACTGCTCCACTCCGCCCATTCCTGTCAGATTGCCTCCTATAGAGCGCTTCACATACTCGGCAACAAAATGACGACTTTTACAAATAATATGGGGATAGTTCATCAGCTTATAAATGTCAGAATCTTTAGGTCTTTCCACCGCGTACCGGGATATACCGTCAAAAAACATACTTCCCATATGCAAATTGATGTGCAGCGGATAATGCTCGACAGCGTGCCGCAAGCTGGACAGTCCACTACTGCCGGTCACAAGCTTACGCTGTGTAGCTTCCCTATCGTTCACTTCCATCTGCATAAATGGTGTAAATTGTCCTGAATTTCTATAGTTAAACGGCGTATCGATCGCCTTCATCAGATGTTGTTCATCCACTACATAATATTTATCCTCGAACTGGTCGTACATTTTGAACCTGCCCGTCCCTTCTCGGTCAACGATGATATGAATGTGCCATGCATCGTTGTCGAAGGGCAGCGGTTCGAGCACATCATAGCGCAAATTAATAGCTACTGGTACGATGCCCTTCGTGCGTAAATGCTCATGCGCATACGCGATAGCTGTCTGCGGACTGCTTACATCCGGAAACACCATGCGGCAATCGGCACGCTGCAAAAAAGGCGTCACAACTTCCTCAAATGGCGCGGATGTTAAAAAGCCATCGTATGAAGTAACCAGTTTAAAAAAGGGTGGGCTAAAAATAAGTGCTTCCAGTTCAAATTCAAGTTTCTGTACGTGTGTTAAATAATTGTAGATTGTAGCAATGACACAGTTATAGGTCGTCACCAGATTCATGTCTTGCGCTCCTTTTATCCGAAATGGCTGCTAACGTGCTGTTCCTGAACAAACGTATCCAGATGTGCGACAGCCTTGCTTGCCCCTCCGAGCGCATTTAACTCGACTTGCACTTGTAGCGCACGCGTATGCTCACCACGAGAGGATATGAGCTGCTGTGATAGCTCGCGGATACGTTCACTCGTTAAGCCATCCGCTTCACAAATGAAGCCAAGACCCACCCGTTCCAGACAACTGGCGTTGTACGCTCTTTCGAAAAAGTCAGGAAACAATAGACACGGCACCCCGTACTTGGCTGCCGACACCATCATACTGTGTGTGCCTGGAAATATCGCCAACTGGGCTCGTGCCATCATCGCTTCACCAGGCACAAATCGCTCAAAGCGTAAATTAGGCCCTTCCAATCGTCGCAACTGCTGTTCTGTAGCCTCATTAAATTTACCGATGCCAAAAACAGCTTGTATGTTAGTCCCCCGATAGCTGTCAGCTAGCAGCTCAAAGCTGTCGATCGTATTCATGCCAAACGGGAGAGAGGACAAGTAAATAAATACAGTTGCTCGTTCAGAGCTTGGATGATGGAGGGCGTCCATCCAAGGTGGGACTTCGGCAAATTTGCCTTGCGGGGCTAGAGGCCCGACGTAATGTACACGTGTCTCCTGATGAGCAAGCTCTGGCTCCAAGGATGGACTTGTTGGTGCGATAAGCAATGAGCTGCGATGAAATAACAGCTCGCTTAAATGCGCAACTGGCTGCAATTCGTATTGTGCCAGCACTTGATTCCAACTGCTGCGCAGTCGGCGCAGCATCATATCCCGAAGCGGGATGTCCGGCTCCTGTGGTGAGCGGAAGTTGGGATGTAGCGGCCACGTTACTATTGAAGCGACAGGCACATGCTCCAAACTGGCCGATATTCCAATCGTGAACTGCTCGTCGTTCAAAATAATATCCGGTACATATTCCCGTATCACTTCACGTTCTCGCTCCACGGTACATCTGATTTGCTGCGGTTCAGTATGGCCCGAGGCGAACAAAATGTCTTCGTACGTGTGCAGGCCAAAATAATTTTTGTTCGTGAAGCTCGGCTTAGGTGCCGATTCATACCAAGCTGCCTGCTGTGGTAGCAGCTCCCGATATGACTTTGGGCATAAAAAGGCTGCCTGATGGCCTTGTTTTAATAGTTGTTCGGCGATAGCAATGCCACGTACTACGTGGCCCAACGTCTCCGTCCAGTTGCTAGTCACAAGCAGCACTTTCATGGACTCTCCCCCTTCTCGGTATAGATGATCAAGTCCTCCACCGTAACCATAACTTTTCCCTCGACAGAAGCTGTTCCGTTCCCTTTCGTAAATGCGCCTTTCTGTGTCACGATCTCGAAGTAGAGATCCAAACGGTCACCTGGCTTCACTATACCTGCATACTTGGTACGGCCAACCGACGCAATCATACCGCGCCGCGCCCCTCCCTCATGAGGTGAAGCAGCAAAAGCCGATAGCTGTGCAATCGCTTCTGTCATCAGCACGCCAGGCATAATCGGGTCATCAGGAAAGTGTCCAGCAAAAAACCATTCATTGATGGTGATCTGTTTATATCCTCTAGCCATCACCCCTGGAACACATTCTACGACCCGATCAACGAACAGGAACGGGCTGCGATGAGGCAGAACGGATAACACTTCCGTCATAAGAGCACCTGCTTGACAGGGAGTTGAACTTGTCCCAAATAAGCCAGCTCGCGCTGATATTGCTCACAAGAGGGCAGACCAAACCACTCTAACGTTACTGCTCCGTGATATCCGCTGTCAGAGGCGTACTGCATAATCGGCAGGATGTCAATTTGGCCTTGCTGAAGCTCGGTCAAGTCCGAATAATTACCCGCTGGGTGATACACGTTTCCAAATATAAACTGCGACGTCCGTTTGCTCGCATTTTTGAGATGAATATGTTTAACGGCCGAAAACCAGCGCTGCATATAGTCGAGTGGATCAACACCGAATTCCCAAACATGGTATACGTCGAAATTAAGGCCGATCTGCTGCCACCTTCTCGTTGTGACAGCCTTCACGAAGCGATCTACAGCATCCGGCTGATCCAGCAGCGTACCGGGATGCGTTTCGAATACAACCTGTACCTGTCTGTCACGAGCCATGAGTTCAAGCGTATCCAGACGATCCAGCCACGCTCGCCAGACATCATCGTTTGCCTCCGCGCTTGACATTTGACCTGTAAACAGGCGCAGTACAGGAATGTTTAGCTGCTGACACACCTCTAATTTATGTCTGAGCTGCTGCTGCCATTGCTGCACAGGTTGTGTCAGGTCAGTCAAGTCTTGATACCCGCTTAAGACACGGATCGGAATCGCATCCCGCTTGTGGGCTTGAACATAGGCGAGGATGGCCTCAGAGTGCCGAATCCAATGAGGCTCCCACAGCTCGATCCCTTGAAAGCCAGCATCCGCCGCAAACTTCATCAGGTCAGCAAACGAGTGCAAATGATAACGAAAAGAAACGGTTGTCATCGTCCACTTCATGTTTCAACACCTCTTAGCCTAAGATCGATATAGGTGGAAATTGACTGCATGCTTTCAAAATAAGCGAGATTTTCTGTGCGGTAATCAATTTGAATCGAATAACGTTCTTCTATTTTGGTGATCAGCCAAATTAAGGACATCGAATCCAAATGAATGGGGTCATCTGCTCCTAATTCCTGATCCAAGCTCGAAAACAAATCGGACTCCGTCACCATCTGTCTGATCTCATCGAGAACGTTCATAAGCAATCTCCTTCATTAATTGTCCTTTTAAAATTTTGCCTGCCGCCGAGGTAGGAATATGCTCCACGACACGAAATTTACGAGGAATTTTGTAGTCCGCCAAGTGCTGCTTTAACCACTGCGTAAGCTGATCAAAAGACAGCCATCGCTCCGGTCCCCATACGATAAAAGCTTCCAGTATATGTCCATAAATCGGGTGGGGAAGAGCTATTACGCAGCAATCGTGGATGTCCGGGTGTCCTCGCAGTGTATGCTCCACTTCAGTTATTTTTACTTTTAAACCGCCGATGCTAACAAGATCATTGGCACGTCCCGTAATGGTAAGACAACCAGACTCATCCATTGACACCAAATCCTCCGTAAGCAAAATCCCTTCAGCAGGCTGAACACGGTTAGACGAGGCTTCTTGATGAGGAATCCAATTATGCTGCTGTGTTACATAAGGTGAACATGGCAGTTCAATGCCTAATTGCCGCTCTTCATCAATTATCCACGACAAATGCTTGGCGATGCTGCCAACGGAGCCTGGATGTAAGGCGCGAAAATTCACGGCAATGTAGCCGACTTCGCTCATACCATACTGCTGTCCGATGCCAACGTGCAGCTTGTCCTCATATTGCTGCAACAGTTGTGCAGGAAGAGGCCCGCCGGAACACAACATAAGCGGAAGCTTGCCAGGCAACATATGTCGGCGCTGCTCCAGTTCGGTTAGTAGCAGCTGATAATGGAATGCTACGCCGTACATATGTGTAATCGACTGCTCCGCTATCTGATCTACGATAGCTCGCGGCTTGATCATTTCGGGGAACACTATCGTTCCGCCGCATCTTAACGTATGCACGACTGCCGATACCAGCCCAAACGTATGACTGACCGGAACGAGGCAAAGCACACGTGCATGTTCATTCGGAGATCCCTCTTCCTCGCTGTAGCTTGACCATTCCGTCAGCAAAGAAGCACGGTCTCGTCTGATCAGCTTTGGAATCCCTGTTGATCCCGAAGAAAAAAGAACAAGCGCCAGTTGATGATGCTTCGTCTCCTGTAGCGTGTTGCTATCAGGTGCTTCTTCCTGCTCGGAACAAAGACGAACTTGATAAGGAACCTCCACTTGAAATGTGGGTGCCACTCCCGCCCCTGTATCCGAGCCAATGACAACTGCGGGCCGATATTGTTGCAGACGCGCTTCTTTTTCTGCTGCTGTTAAGCGTTGGTCCAGAATCATGATGCACTGCTCACTGCCCCATGCAGCCAATGCCCATTCCAAAAACGTACCTGAATCAGGAAGGTCGAGAGCCACCTTTCCAGATTTATTGTCTAATGATTGCAGCAGCTCCATTTTATCGTGTACTGCACGTTGCAATTCCGCATAACTTTGGGTCCAGCTTCCAACCTGAATGGCCGGATGATCATCATGCCGCGTCATCAGCTTCATTCCTTAACACTCCCCTTTATGTCCAGAACTGTCGGGCCATGCCAACACCACCTGGAGGCTGAAGCTGATCGTACAACTCTTGCACCGTACATACGGACGCTGCTCCCCGTCTAGCAGCATGCTCCTCAGACTCCATCACCCAGCTGACGACACCCCCTGCCAGCTCTCCGCTCACATGAACACCAGTTGTTGTATCAAGCGCCCACTGCTTCGCACGGCGCGAAGGGACATCGCATAACACCACAAGCACGATATCCGCAAGACCATCTTCAATCCAGTCCGCAGCTTGCCGCAACATAATTCCTGCTCCATCTGTCTCTGGGCTAGGACTTATGCAGGTCATCGGTCCTTGGATGGACAATTGTTTATTTACAAAACCAACAATGGAGCTTGGTACAATCTGCGGAAACATGATAGGGCTTATTTTTTTGCCAGCCAGCAAATCCTTCCACTGCTCTTCCTCTGTCATTGCATCAATAAACATGCTGCCTAGAATAATGCCTTTTTGCGTGTCAGAAATCGTTGGCTCGGTAAGGCCTGCTTGTGTTGAAACTTCTGTTGCACTTGTATAAATAAGCGGGCTGAACGGTGAGCGAATAAAACCTCTTAATGAAGCCAACTCCAACACCCCTGTCTGTTGATGCAGACCCGTAATTCGATAATGTGTGTTGAACGCTGCTAGCTGTTCGCCGTTCAAAATTGAAATTCGTTGTGCCTGAATCATCCAACCTCCCCTTTCCCCAAAATCAAGGAGCAGTTGTTCCCGCCAAATGCACTAGAATTGGACATAACCATATGAAGCGGCGCTGCTCTGACACCCTCTGTCACGTAATCGAGATCCAGCTCAGGGTCCGGCGTGCCATAGTTGGCTGTCGGTGGAATCTGCTGATCCATAAGTGCAACTATGCTAATGACCGCTTCTACAGCTCCTGTCGCTTCCAGCATATGGCCTGTCGTTGATTTGGTGGAGCTGACAGGAAGACGGTATGCCTCCTTGCCAAATACCTGCTTGACGGCTTTTGTCTCGCTGCGGTCGTTCAGCGGCGTACCTGTCCCATGCGCATTTATATAATCAATGTCCGCAGGGGACAAATGGGCACTGCGTAGAGCAGCCTGCATCGCTCTTGCCAGACCGTTTCCTTCAGGATGCGGCTGCGTCACATGAAATCCATCTGCGCTTAGACCCCAGCCTAATAGCTCAGCAAGCGGCCTCGCCTGCCTTTGCCGCGCGCGTTCACGTGACTCCAGCAGGAGCATAGCTGCCCCGTCACTTATTAATAAGCCGTCGCGCTCAAGCGAGAAGGGGCGCACGACATCACTTGCCATCGCACGGTTTGAATCAAAGTTGTGAAACACAAACGGATTCAAAACATGAATGCCGCCTACCAGTGCACACGAGGCTCTGCCTTTTCGGATCTGCTCATAACCGTAGCCAATCGCATTTACAGATGCTACGCAGGCGTTGGAAAATGCAATGCGGACATTTGTGGAGCCTATGTACGCTGCCGCCTCTTCTGCCGCGCGGAAAGGATCGCGCTGGCGGATGAGCGGATCATCCACGTCCACGGCAGCTTGCAGCCCCAACTCAGCGCCCGTCTCGCTGCTGTATTGTGTCTGATAATAATGTTCTAGCCCGATGCCTTCCCCCACATTACCGATCGCTACGACGGCGTCTTTTAACAGCTCTTGATTCTTCGTTCGATCAAGCCCTGCCATTGCCAATGCTTCGTCGATGCAATATCGACTGAAGGCGCGGAAGGTACGATCCCTATCTTTTAATTCGCCGCCTCGCTTTGCATGGTTTAGCGCGGTTGAGAAGCTCTCAATGTCCGTGAAGCCGTGCCGTCCTGCGAACGTGTAACTGCGAATTGCCTCTAATCCTTTGCCAAACGGAGTAATGACACCTAAGCCCGTAATGACTACGGATTTATCCATGAGCTACTGTCCGCTCTTCGAAATAATTACACAGCTCATGTAAATTCATCCGTCCAATCCGTTCGATATCATCGTCGGGCACTTTGGTATCGTACTTATCTTCCAGATTAACGATTAACTCAAACATCGAGATCGAATCCAGCTGAAATACCGTCTCCACAGCCCCCTCTGTATCAATCACTTCCGGAATGGCGATATTCATTTTTTCTTGGCAAATGCTTGCAATAAAGTTTTTTAATCCATCCACCTTTGTTATCATTCACATATCCCCCTCATATAAGGTTGCTAACATTTCACACCAGATTGGCGCTTTGTCACTCAACTTGCATTTAATTACCGTAACCCTCGCTACAAACTCATTTTTAATGAACATCTATCGATTCCCCAACAGCCTGCGTTCCAGTTATGATATTTTCCAAATGAATAGGAATGTTTAATTCAGCGCATAAATCCGTCACGTCCTGAATCGATGACCAATAATTACGCTCTTTTAAATGTCCTTTTCGCAAACCAGAAGAGACGATGTAAATATCCGGCTGAAAACGTGCCAGAACGGATGGAACATCAATTTTATTTTGCTCCATCAGCGTCTCACTCGCCCATGCTGGCATATGATCATCCCCATGAATCCAAACCACCTGCCGAGCAATGCGATGCAATTCCTGCAACAACATACGCTGCATGTAAGGGTGAAACACTCGGATATAATCCGTCATAATAACGACATCAAAGAAGTGGTCTGTAAAAGGGGTATCACATCCGATCAGATGGAACGTTTGTTGTCCTTCCAGTTCCTTAGTCAACTGCTCATAGCTCTTTTGTCGATGGGCAAATAGATGACTGGTATTCAGTTCTTTTGCGACAGCTGGCTGTTCGATGCCAAGTAGTAGGGACCTGCTTGTACCCCTTATATACTTGTTTCTAATCTCATTAAGGGTTAGCGCTGAAACTGTATTGGCAGGCCATAGGTGTGTGAGGTCTAGCTGATGCATTTTTTCGAGTACAGGCCCGATGAGCAGTCCTTGATAATATACAAACAGCTCTGTTTCCATGCGGTAGTGCTTGTGGTGCATCCGAATACGGTTGTTGCGGTCAGATAACATTTTTTGCTCGGTTAATGATGTGGGATGAGGCAGATGAAGCGCGTAAGCTTGTCTCTCACCACGGAAGGATGCCCCAGCAAGATATAGCCGATACGCAAATTCGATGTCCTCTGTCCCCCAGCCCATAAATGTGTCATCGAATCCATTTACTTGTCGCGCTAAAGATGCAGGTACCGTTATTGCTCCTGCTAACCCGAATTCCCACGGAGCAGGCAAGCCATCGAGCCGATCCCGCAGCATTTTAAACGTAGGCTCACGATAATCTTGCCAGATGGAGGCGTCTTTGTTCTGTTCCACCCATTGCTGAAAGTTATAGGGATTTAAATTTTCAATCGCGCTTAAACCCGAGTTATCCGTATCTAAAGGTACACCATAGATGACGTGCAGCAGTACCAAGCGGGAGGTAACGGATGCTGTTGTTGCATATTGAGCTGCAATCCCTTTTGTAAAGGTAGACGGCACAACAATACCTGCATCTAAAAAGCAAATGAGATCGCCACTCGCCTGCTCTAGTCCTATATTTCTTGCTCTGGCACGGTTCGACAGTTCATCTCTTGGACGAAACAGATAAAGAAGATTGTGAAACTGTGCGTGAAATGAGGCTACCGCTTCCTTTGTTCCATCTGACGAGCCGTCATCTACGACGATCACTTCCATTTCAAGCTCTTGGTCAAGCTGCTGTGACGCTAAAAAAGTTAAGCCTTGTACCAAGTGAGGAGCCGAGTTATACGAAGGAATAACAAAAGATATTTTCACAAAATCCCCCCTACCCCGAATAAGTAGCAGGAAACGAGCCTAGAAAAAAGTCTAGACATGCATCATATTGTAAGATCATGGCATTTCGTTTCCTAAAATCAGGATAACACTGCTCCTTTCATCTCGGGAGGGTGAAAAAAATTCACCCTTGCGCTTTTGAACGTTTCCGCTTATGAGGATGCTGTAGTTTGAACTTTGGTCAATAGTTCGGGGTATGCTCTTGTCGGTAGTGAAGGCCTGACCATTCGTGATCAGTCGTGATACGTATAAAAAACAAAACCCACGCTCGTCTATTTTTCGAGGTGGGTTCTTGTGGCTGGAAGCATAAAGTTACGGCTTCCACTACACTTATAATGGTAACTATTCGGAACTACCGCACTTCCTAATGACCTGAGTACACGAGTACAATTTTACACATTTTTCATTGTCATCTGTTTTGTATTCATCTCTCCTAAAACGTGTTATCGATAGATACAGCATCTATACGATTTCTTTAACGACTTCGACAGTATCTGTCATTCTATCCTATGTGTATACGATTTGATTTATGATACCATTCGAGGTGAATCTACTATATGGATAGTATGATTACATTTTTATACTATTGGAGGGAATAATCGTTGAACAAGAAATCTCGTCTGTCTGTAGCATTGGCCGTCTCTAGTGTCCTCATGTTATCCGTCGTTTCAAGTGCTTTTGCAGCTGCTGGTCATAACAATGTGGCTGCTGTTGGTACTGCTGCATCTAACACGAAATACGGCACGAGCTTCCAAAGCACTTACGCATTTGGACAAACGCATGCTCAGATCGCTGTACTCAAGCAGAATCTAAAAGATTGGAGAGCATATGGCAGCAACGAAAGTTACTTTGCAGGTGTCGCCCATATTACGAGCACAAATGGTTATTTCGACCAAGCGACCAAAGATAACCTTAAAGTATTTCAAACGGTAAAAGGACTGACATCGGATGGTATTTACGGGGCTGGAAGCCGCAATGCGCTGCATGGTGCCATCGGTTCTTCTCCTGTTGGGTATGTTCGTCTGAAAGATACCTCCCATTACATCAATTACAACGATACTACAGCTGGAATTGCTGCTGATGCGACCTATAAGCTCGATCATAGCTGGGTAACATCCGCAACAAAGACCGCATTGGATCAACTTGCCTCCAGCTTTTATTCCACGTACAGCAAAAAGCTCGAAATTAATGACGGCAGCCTCATCGATGGCGTGGATACTCCAGAGCATGCAGGTCACCAAAACGGCAAAAACCTCGACATTCGCAACAGGTTTGGCACTACTGCCATGACGGCAGCGCAAGAAAAGAAATTTCTCGAAATTGCGATTGCAAACGCAAGCGTAACCAAAATTCGCTTTAGTAATACCTACGGTCTAACTAGCACTAAGCTCATCCAAGACTCCACCCATGCGGATCACTTCCATCTCGACTTCTAATCATCCCCTATGATAGATTATTACTATCTACAAGCTTTGCTTTCTACATGACCAATTGAAGATAAAACAGAAGCACAGCTGTAGTTCAGTTCATACACGCTAAGAGACTTCCTGCTGACGATTAAAGCTAGACGGGTGTGCATCTCTACTCTATACCTCACTTACGCTCAGTCGCATATAACCTTATTTGCTTCGCGACCCAGCCTCGGGCAGCTTTTATCCTAGGCTGGGTCGTTTGTTGTCTTCCTGTTTTTTAAATCCATATTAAATAACAGCGATTCTAAATTTCTCAGGGAATACATATGTAATCAAACGCACGCAATGGATAGCTCACTAAGTTGAACTTGGATCGACTTGTTGCGTATGGCGACATTTTGGATAACGACTACAACCATAAAATCTACCCTTCGGACCTTTACGAACCACCAAATTAGCGTTACATTTTGGACAAGCCGTCTCTTTTGCTGGACTATCTGCAATCACAGCCTTTGCGATCGGAGCTGCATCTGTATTAACAGCTAAAATCATTTCAATTAATTCGGCACGGTTTATTAAGCGAACATGGTTTGATTTAGCTAATTCATAGGCTGCTGCTGTATAGTCACTATTCGTTATGACCCAAGCTTCATTTGCTGAATAATATGCGATTGATGCTTGGGCTTCTTGAACAGCTTTTAATCCAACATTGTTGCTATATCTTTTTGCCTGTACGACAATCTTTTGATTCCCCTTTGAAATGAGTAGGTCGGCACCATAATCACCTGATGCATTTGTAACTTTGGTTTTGTAGCCATGTGCAGTAAACAAATGCCCGAGGTACTTTTCAAATTGAACACCGTCCATTTTATCGATCTCTGCTATGCCAGACCTCTTTAAGCGTTCGGATTTCTTCGTTTGAATTAGAACGGTCACGGTCACGAATACAGCAAGCACAGCTCCACATACAATGATTGCTGCTGTCCAGGAATGAGTAGCATTAAAGGTTCCAAAAAGCGCAGTAAGTATTGAGAGTCCTAGTATCCCATGAATCAATTCCTCTTGTTGTTTAGCTTTACTCTTTTTTCTTGCCAATACAATAACCTCCCATGATGACTATCCTATAACAACTTCGACATAAGGAGAATTTTTCCTGTAAATGGGCATATAAAAAGCGAGATGAGGAACGCCACAGTTAATGCACTGTTGTGTTTAGTAACCTTGTAATACATATACATGTAACATATTATGTAATTATAGGAGGATTGAAAAATTGAAGAAGATCGCAGTATTGTTGTTGTGTGCATGTATGCTCGATTCGTTAGGAACAGGAACCGCAGCCCAAACCAATGTTGTTGAGACAACCCCGGACTACGTAGTATCACTTGATTTCCAAACGATACCACATGATGCACTTGCTTCAGGAGGCCATGCATCTCCAATAACTGGGTATGAATTACCAATTGATATGAATGCGCGAGTAGAGTTTGTAGACCCTCTGCTTCAGTGAGTTCTCGACTCTCGGCGGTGATCGAAGAGTATACGTAGGATCATCGTATGTTAAGGGAAGAGCGCAAATAGTCGGATATTCAGTAGGACCTATCCATAATCAAAAGCTGCTCGCAAGCGTCGCAAAAGGCAAAACATATCAAAGATCAGATACGTTAGAAGTGAGTGGCACTATGTCCATAAGTGGGACGTACAAAGTAAATGTTTTGAACCTCGTGAAGTTAAGCTTGACCGGTTCCGTATCAGGTACAGTGAAAAAAAATATGGGACAACAGAGACCTATTCAGGACCTCCAGAAAGCTCCCCTTACACAACGCGTAACTATTATGGCGCTATCAACTACGACAGATACGATACTACAGTTGTCCAATATGATGCATACGACGAATACACTGGTAATATATATCAAGGCCGAGTTACGGAGACCAAGTACATTCCAGTAAATAGTGTACTGCGGCCGATAAATATTGAATACCACATCGATCAAAATTATTCATAAATCTCGGTATGCCAGAAATGACGAACAATAATATTGAATAAGCCTGAGATAGTAATTTGATTGGTATCTCCTCCCATCGATATTTAGAATATAACAAAAAGATACATTTATTAGTGATTTTTGATATTTCACAAGTTCTTTTAAATCCATTAAGATGAGATTGTGTCCCAGATATATCGATTCAAGTATATCAGCTCTTCACGTAGTACCACTAGCTTCAGCAAGCGTATCAAAGCATTCTTTTTGACACTGGTAAAAATACTAGAAGCTGACTTTTCATTCACTACGGCACATCCAAGCACCCCTTTTTGCCGAAGCAGGTTTCAGCATAGAATAGATCATTTACAGACTTGGTCAAACAGATGACGTAAAAACACGAGAATTCATTTATACATAACAAAGTAAAAAAGAAAAGAGGCATCCCAAAAGTTCGGAAAACTAATGAGAGCCTCTATAAAAGTTGATTGGTAGTTAATACATTATTAACTACTCTTACATCAAAAAAGAAAACCCTTGTAGTAACTGGGGGACTGACCCCATAGCGTGAGACAAATCAAAACACCTTCAAGTGAAATCTACTATGTCGTAAGATATAGAGAGAATCTTGGGGGTGTTTTGTCGTGGCAACGAGAGTGAGTTATCCAAAAGAAATAAAGATGAAAGCTATTGAGATGAGATTAGCTGGTATTCCAGTGAAAGAGGTTATGGAGCAGCTTAATATACGAAACAAAACACAATTAAAAACTTGGATGAGATGGTGTAGAAATGGTGAAATGCATAGACTAGAGCAACCTGTTGGCAAACAATACAGCTATGGTAAAGGTAGTGAAGTTACTTCGGAAGTGGAGATGCTGAAACTAGAAAATCGTTATCTTAAGCAGCAGTTGGATGTGCTAAAAAAGTACAAGGAGTTGGAGAGGCGGTGGAAGCAGAACTCGTAGTATCCTGTATAGAGTCCTTGCGAGGTGAATTGAGTATTACACAGGCTTGTGCATGGCTAGGAGTCCAGCGTTCGACATATTACCGCTGGAAATCCAGAAAAAAGAACATGAATGAATCCAACATCGTGGAGAGAATACGTGAGCTATACAGCCAACATAAATTCAGGTATGGATATCGAAAAATCACAGCACTGCTCCGTTTAGAGCAGCAGCAAATGAATCATAAACGGGTTCAACGAATCATGCAACGAGAGCAACTGCAATGCCGTGTAAAAAAGTGAAGAAACGTAAACGAACGGGTCAACCTGCACAAGTTGCAGAACATCTGCTCAAGCTCCAATTTCAAGCAACAGAACCTATGCAAAAGCTAGTGACGGATATTACTTATTTGCCATTTGGTCATAAGACATTGTACTTATCGAGCATTTTAGATTTGTACAACGGAGAGATTGTCGCTTACAATATTGCAGATACACAAGATACATCCTTTGTTTTAGATACGCTAAATCAGCTTCCAGCTCAGCAAGGTATGATGTTGCACAGTGACCAGGGCAGCGTGTATACGTCTCAAGCTTATCAAGAGGCTGTAAAAGAAAAAGGCATTACCATGAGCATGTACTTTAAGGGAACACCCGCTGATAATGCCACCATCGAATCGTTCCATTCTCTGCTCAAGTCTGAAACGTTCTATCTCGAAGGACTGACCTGTACAACGACGGCAATCGTTGAACAGACCGTTCGAGTATACATTAACTATTATAATTCAATTCGTATTCAAAAGAAATTAAATAACCAGTCGCCGGTACAATACCGACAACTGGCTTGCTTAAACTTGTAAGGTGTTTTGATCCCTGTCTCACAGACGGGGGTCAGTCCCCTAAGTACTGTAAAGGCTCTCTTAGATGATGTAATGATTATATGACTGCTGTGGATTGAGATTTGGTGATGATCACGCGGCGCTTATCTAACGACTGAATTTTTGGTTGATCTCCTTTTACGGTTCAAACGTCTATACATCAACTTTTTCCATATCTGTCGGAACGTTGTGACTACTTTCTCATCGATTCCGATAAATTCAATCAATACTTTCTTATCCACCTCATCTAGCACAGGTTCAATATCAATATTTCCTCTAATCGCTGCATCTATCTTAAGGAGTAAATCTTTCACAACTCTTGCATCCATTCCCTGAAGATTCGGCAGCATGATTTTCTCTAATTCGCCTGGCAAGATTTCTAGTACACCACCTCCATAACTCCTACCCTCAATCTCAGTAAAAGCAAATGTAATACTGTTATAATAAGAAAGTAAAATTTTGTCCCTGTCTAGACCTTCATTAAACTTAATTCGATGCATCGTGTCTGTACTAACCGCATTTATATCATTTAATACAAACTTCGGGAACATATTATTTCGACGTAGAAAAAATGCATCCGGAGCCCAGATTGATGGAACACGATACCACCTATCTCGTATACTACATTTATACCCTTTATTTGCTCCTTCTTGTTCACCAAGTTCAATATAATATCTATGCAAATTAGGATAGTGTTCGTAAGGAGTATCAGGAAAATCAATTAGATATGCGTCTACTCCTTTGTTTACGTTCTTTTTCCAATCTTCATCAGTAAAATAAAGACCGCTGGCATGGGAACTCCTCCCAATTAGCGGACGAGTAACATCATGCAATTCATACTCATCCACTAAGGCTTTACTTACAGAAAAATAACTATTATTGCCTGTTGTAATCCCAATGTCAACATCAGCAATTTCTGAGAAAGCTACAAAGCGGTTATTCATTTGGATTTGATAAATTAAATTTGTTTCATCAATGTCCAGAAAATATCTTGTCCATTTATTCTTATCCTTCATGGCCTGTTGATATTCAATAGGTTCCAGATCTAATGTTCTTTCGGTTAAACAATCCAAGTTCTTCAATTCAATTAATCTAATTGAACTCTTCGATTTGGAAGATGCCTCTTTATCCTTTTCAGCAAGCAACAAGACCACCTCTTGCTGGACATTTGGGAAAACAAGCTCTTCAAATGTAATTACAGTAATGGAAGATAAGTTATTGATTAAAAATAACCTTAGATCCTCTGCATAAGCCACTTGTAGCAACTCTGCTGGAATAACCATTCCAATCCTTCCATTGTCATTAAGAAGTTCTACACAAGCCACAACAAATGATACCCACGCATTAATGAGCATATTTGATTTCATACCATTCGTGACTAATATATCGGCTTGTGCAACACGTTGTTCGGAACTTAAGTACTGATAACGTATATATGGAGGATTCCCGACAATCGCATCAAACCCCTGACTCTTGCCACTCAGGTCATTTTTGTAGTGCTCATAGACAGAGAAGAAGTCCTTGTTGAGGACCTCTACATTAGAATATAACTGCATTTTCTCTTTAGCTTTTTTTGCTTCTTCTTTATCTAATTCTACCGCGACACAATTGAGTTGGGAAAAGCGTGGATGTTTCACAAGAGCTTCTAAAAATACTCCATCACCACAGCTCGGCTCAAAAGCCCTCAATGATTGTTCATTGTGGAGTGCCCATCGAATAATAAAGTCTGCTAACTCTTCTGGAGTATAGTACCCACCCCTCAGTTTTTGGTCCGAATTTTGGGCCTTCAATTTCAATTAACTCACCCTTATCATTGTAATACCTTCATTATCTCGTCTAGATCATAGATTTCAGTAATGTGGCTTTGGATTCTATTTATAAGTTGTTCCTTTTCCCGTAGTAGACTAATTTCATCTCTTATGCTTTGTCTTACAGATAGCTTGTCATTAATATCGTATATGTTCTGCGAGGATTTAATTATATCATTATATTGCTCAACTTGCCGCGAATCATTAAAGTTAATTTTTCTAATTGGCATGTCATACAGAACAGCAGTTCCTGTGGCATTGAAACCACCATCAAAATCACTGCCAATAATGGAACTCAATGCCTGATATGCCGGGTGACTCAGTGCAGCTTGGATGTATTCCAATGCATACGGGCTATCTTCCTTTTGAGCAATAGCCACATAGCCAGCAGTCCCCCCTGAAGCTATTAGCATATCATTTCTATCCATCCAATATAGTGGAGAGGAGTTTTTCATAACCTTTACAATTAATTTATCTCGATTATTGAAACTCTTGAAATGCTGACTTCGACCATAATGATACCATGTATCTGCAGTCGCATGGGGTACATCTCTTCCTTTATTACAAATTGATAAATGCTTCGGTACTAAACGTTCATAGTAGTTATTCAAATATTCCCATGTACCTGGAAATTTACTTTCCATGGTCTCTTGACTGTAAAGATTCCCATCTGCATCATAAGGGAAAATCAATAACATACTTGGGAATTCATGATCATATGACCCCTTGCCTCTTTCCTTACCAATTGGCTTGAAATAGGGTCGCACAATTTGTTTCTCGATGTTATAGTTCTTTCCGTTTCTCGAAATCTCATAATGAGTATTTGTTTCCTTTGTTATCTCTTTTTTACCAAAAGGATACACATCTTCCGCACTTGTTTGAATTCCATTTAGAACTTCTGTGATATCGATCAGTTTAATTGAGTTCTCATACAATCTTTCGAGTAGCTGTGCTTGGAATGTATTCGTAACTAGTATCCAAGGGGCTTTACTCAGTACATAATTAGGAAATGATTTCCTTTTCAGATATTCTGGATTACTTTGATTTGCCCACCATTCTTGCAAATCATCTACTTCTTCAAATGTGAATTCCTCTTGCGGTTCTTTTTTCGCAGTCAAAATAGAGCTATAGGTAAGAACCTTTTTGTGTCCAAATAACTGGGTTGAACCAAAATCAATAAACTCCGAAACATAGTGATTTTGGGTTAATAATTCTCTTAAGTGAACTCCAGAAGCGATCTTTGAAAACTTTGGAGGAATAATATAACACAACACTCCACCATCCTGAAGTTTCTGAATAGCCCTCTCTACGAACAGAAAATATTTATCAAACTGCTTATAAGATGTTGTGTACTTCCTCTTATAAATAGTTACTTCCTTTTTAGGCAGGACATTAATCATATCTTCGGTTGTCACATAAGGAGGATTTCCTATAATAATATTAAATGTTTGTACGTTATTATTAAACTCCCAATCAAATGGAAATATTGTGCTTTTTATTTCATTATTCAAATTTAATCTATCTAACATCTCACTATCAACGAGTGAATT
This sequence comes from Paenibacillus taiwanensis DSM 18679, assembly GCF_000425125.1. Lineage (GTDB taxonomy): Bacteria > Bacillota > Bacilli > Paenibacillales > Paenibacillaceae > Paenibacillus_B > Paenibacillus_B taiwanensis. Next base: position 282,355 of record NZ_KE384307.1, on the reverse strand, counting down.
ACCGGCTTTGATGTTTCCATCAAGGTTTGGAAGTATTTGTGTATAGTTTTCAAGCGTTGGCTCAGTTTCATTGTTCAATAACTTCAATAATAGACTAAATTTAGCTGCTTCTACCGCATTTGGATCAATATCAATTCCATACACACAAGAGAGAAGAATCCTTTTCTTATCGTCAAAAGGGAGATGTTTTACCCCATCTGCACCAGGTATTAAGTATTCATGATTATGCACTTTATGCCACTGAGTACAATAATCAATTAGATAATCCAGCACTTCTAAAAGAAATATTCCTGAACCACAAGCAATATCAGCAATTCTTATTCCCAGAATTTCTTGTGGAGTCTTTCCTTCTATTACAGGAGATATAGTCTTCTGCACCATGTACTTTACAATTTCAGTTGGAGTAGAGACTATATCACGATTAACATTTTCTGCTTTCTTGGTCAAGCCTATCGATCCATCTTCATAATGAATCAACTTCTCAGCTAAGAACAACTCGTAGATCTCACCTAAAAAGTTGGCTTCAATAATGTTAAACTCGTAAGGACTTTGTGGACGATACAACTTTTCTACGATATCCATAATGATTTGATTATTGAGATCAAAAATAATATGGTCATTGTCAAACAACCCTGAATTGTACTTCCGATCTGCCTCTTTAAACATTTTTTGTAACTGGCTCTGTACTTCATTGGGATTCTCAATCGTTTTTTGCAGGTTATTATAGATAGGAAGATTCCTATCTTCGCAGATACGTAAAAATATCATCTGATTTATAAACTTCTGAGTTAAATCACTAATAAGTCCCAATGAGTACTCAGGATGAATATTGTAAAGTTGATTCGCTAATAACGTTCGCCAATCGCGAATTCGTTTTAGGAAATGTTCGTCAATCGGCATATGTACGCCGCGTTTTACTAGATATTCTAGATTCTGCTCAAATACCCCACTATAGATAGTTTCTCTTGAAATCAACTTCTCAATTTCATCAAATTTATCTTCATATTCGCTATAATGAACAGGAGGAAGAAGAAGAGCTGTATAGGGGTTATCAGAATCTCTAGGCTCGATAGTTGCGTCAAAAATAAGTAAATAATCGAAATTCGTTAGAATAACAATTAAATGATTCGCATTGTATCCATAGCGTCTAGCTTGTAGTATTGATTCCATATCCGTCAATAATGGAACTGATGGCTTCTTAGCTTCGACGAAGAATTTCTTTACACCGGAAAGCGTGAAAGCATAATCAGGTCTAGAAGTCGAAGTTAAGTAATTCTCGCGCATTACTTCACGTAGACTAGGTCTTAAGTTATTCTTATTATGTAAATCCCAACCGAATAATTCAAACAAAGGGTCAATATGTTCGTTACGTGTATCAGTCTCATTGTATTTGTTTTTTGAATCTTTGTAATAACTCTCATTTTTTTTGAATTTCTCAACAAGCTTCTTCAACTGCTCTTTCTTATTCATTAATTTCCCCTCCATTAATAGGCTCCCGACTAGATAAATTGCTATAGCAACGAAATATACACGAACATTTGTTTGGTGATATTCATTATATATCAATAATGTCGATTATTTCAATGAGGTCTAATTACATTCCTACTGCCGTCAAATCGCTATTCAAAAATAAGACAAGCAGTGAATGTTTTTTGTCTTACTATTCGACATAAATGGACAATTACCCTGCATTGAGCAAAAGAAAAACGCCACGTAGGCGCATACAAATGTCATTTCTGTCTTAACATTGTCTCATTCACAGAGTCTGATCCATACGTGAGATTGTTCTTATCTTTGCTCAAGCTAAAGAAAGTCGGTTTCGAACCTTTGATTTTGATGTCGATGCTGTATTCGTCCATTTTCACTCTGCCCATGATGGCACTTCAACATCAAAAGCTCTACACGACCTCTTTATCTTCATCTTATAAGATACACGCCAATCTCTCCGCTCATAGATTACCAATTGTCGTTCTTCTTCATTCTCTTCGTAATATATAATCTCAACCTCTAATTCTTGTGAAGTAAATATTCCGTGATCTCCAGATTCCTTACAAGAATAACAGTAGAACCAACCATTGATATACGTATCCGTATCGGCCTCTAGTATATCCTCACAATCTGCCTCAAATTTAAGAGACTCCACTATCGAAATATCAACTCCGTGATTTTTGCAAACAGCACCGAAGAGCAACAAAAGAAACTCTGTATAAGCTGAACTAATCCTCTTTGCTGCGAGGTCACCAAATATGGCTTTGCAGATTTCTTCAATGGCTGACTTTGCGCTCTTACGTTGTCCAATTGTTGAATAGATTCATAGACATCCGCATATACAGGAACAAATGACATGATCCTTTGATGAAATTGTCCGATTATCGTGCCGCGATAACGGAACGTAATAATTCTTTCTCGCTGATCCACTGTAATCTCAATATTACTCTTGCAATATTGGTCATTCAGAATGGCAAGCAAGATCTGTTTAGAACGTAACTTTCGCTTGCGAGTGTTTTATATCCAATAAGGATCAAGAGATTCCAGTCGCCAAAAGCTTTTGAATTTCTCCCTACGGAAGTCCTCAGCAGGAATGGATAGTAAATAAGAATAGGGATTTTTCAATCCTTCATTTACCGACTCTATCGGTTGTTGTACGTTCAAAATCATCGCTCCTCTCATTTATCAGAAGATATCTTCATTAGCAATATACACACGCATTTCATAGAATTCTAATTCGCTGAAAAAACTCCACGGTTCGTATATCAAATCTATATTATTACCTTAATGAGACATAAAAGCGGGCGTGAACAGCAGTCCAGCTTTTATGTCATTCTATTGGAAAACACGCCTATACGGCTGTTTATATATTTATTTATAGGGAGATGATCCAATGCCATCAAACGTCGAAACCATGTTTTACGTAAGAGAAGCACCGTGGCAATCAAGTCGAACAAGCCCTCAGCTCAGAGGAAGCACTGAAAGCAGCAGGACTAAATTGGAAGGTCATTCAGAAATCAATTCAAACCGAAGACTTCACTGAGATTCCAGGCTATCCGAGCATCCGATCAAAGGATGCTCGGTGTCGTTACGGACAGATATAAACTTGTCCAAAACCATGAGGCATTTGCCTCGCTGATGAATTGCTTGGGGGAGGCGTACGCTTTGAGGCAGCCGGTAGCTTTCAAAATGGCAAGAAGGTATGGCTTCTCGCCAAGTTGCCAGAAAACTACATCATTGCTGAGGATCGTATTTCTCCTTATATGGTATTCTCCAACAGTCATGATGGAAGTGGAAGCATTATGGTTGCAATGACCCCTATTCGTATCGTCTGTCAGAACACTTTGAATCTTGCTCTTAACAATGCCAAACGCATATGAACAACAATTCATACTGGTAATATCCAATCTAAGCTAGAGGAGGCAAAAAAGACATTACTTCATGCTGAACTTTATATGGACAAACTTGGAGACGAAGTGGACAGACTTCATAAGATGCCAGACAATGCACCGAATCTTCAAGAAAAAAATGTTCAACAGTTGCGCGACGATTTACAGGCCAGATATTTTGAAGCTCCAGATCTAAAACAAGTTGGTAAAAATGGGTATCGATTTATTAACGCCGTATCGGACTTTGCCACCCATGCCAAGCCTCTTAGAGAAACCCCATCCTATAAGGAAAACCTGCTTCTACGTACAATGGAGGGAAATCCACTTATATACAAAGCTTATGAGTTGGTTTGGCTTCAGCCTAATACTCTTACGATGATGAATCTACTTGCTGAGGCTGGAGTAGGGATTCATGAAATCATGGAGCGATTGGGTCATCATGACGGTGAGGTTACAAGAAAGGTATATCTTCACATTACAAAAACTATGAAGAAAGAGGCTTCTCAAAAGTTTGGTGAACTCATGAGGAGCCTCTGACTTTACTACAATAAAAACGCCAATGAACAAGCCCCTATACAGAGTTGAATTCAATGGCGTTTTCGTAGTTATTTTTCACTTTTTCCGATAAACCACATCAGAATCAAGCATTGATTTGAAAGCCCTATTAACTTCCATAACGATTGCGTTAAGATAAGCGGTTATATCCTCAGGACTTCCTAATTCTGACTTAACGTTTTTAATATATGATTGAAACTTCGCACCAAATGTATAGTGGGGTTGTGTCATTACTGGACGGAAAGTTAGTGTATATACTAGTGTTGCAGCTATGTTCCTGATTACCATTCGGGAACATAACTTTTCGAGAATATTTTCCTTGGTTTCTGGCGTTAGATTTTTTATTCCTTCAAAATTTACGGCAGTTCGAATGTATAACATTAATTGATTCTGTATCTTCATCAAAGAATTACGAATAGTACCTGGAAATGTAATTTCAAACGAATGAACATTAACAAAGTACGTATCTAAAACCACTTTGTATCCCTCACCATAACTTAAACGGGATGGAAGTGCATTAAAACTTTGTCCATGTGGGATCTTGCCAGCGTTCATACGGCAATTATTAATTATATTGTCAAACATTTCAGGAGCAAGAACATTCTTAAGGTATCCATTCAAACTAGCTTGTTCAATTTTCATTCCTATATCTGATCCATATTCCGGATTTAACTCAACAGAAATTTTTTCAATAGTACTTCTTTCTTTAGCAAAGCGTCTAATAAACTCAAGTACAGTTTCCGGTAGACTTTTAAGCTTAGATAAACCGTATGTTTCAATTTTATTCTCAACAAAGGAAGTTGCATAATGAGCTAAAACCTTAACCCGCCCATTTCCTTGTTCTTCAATGATGTTTATAACCTCGTTTTCAATAATCTCCATTGAATCTTCCAAATGCTGCTTTACTAAATTAGCATCGATTTTAGTACCTTCATTTGTTACATCCAGATCAGCAAATGGATCACTAATTAGATGTTTACTTTCCCACTCTTTTATATATTGGTCAATAACCATATCGACTTTATTACTAATAATGATTACGTCTAGGTCAAAAGGAAACTGACGCAAAAATTCAGTCGATATTCGTAAAAATTTCTTTTCGTTTGCTCCCAAAAAAAGAGGAGTCAGTAAAATCAACCCTTCAAAATCATGGTCGCGAGTTAATTTCTCAAAATAACTACTAGCCTCATTTTTGTCCCCATAACGATGAAAGGCACCCATTGTATCAATTAATCCAAATTCCACATTACCCTTTCGATTCTTGAATTGTTCTAATTCGTGACCTAGTTGCCTAACAATACCTTGATTAATACCAACGTACACTACAATATCTTCATACAGCACTTCAATAGATATCTGTTCCTCATTTGAATTATTACAGAAAAATGAGCTTCGTAATTTAATAGTTGTTTCATCTGAGAAATCATCTAAGAGAACATCCATCATCAAGTAACCATCAATAGTAAGTTTTGAAATTCCCATATAATATGCCGACAATTCTACGAGCAACTGATTTATTTTGTTATATTGCTGTGCAAGTAGAAGACCGGTTTCTTTGCCTGAAAAATTGTGCAAGGTGCCGTCAAGAAAGTCACGAAATACCTCTTGCAATTTTAGATCAATTGACTCTGAACTTTTGCTTTTCGCTTTTGATGACTCTGGATCTTCTAACCGTCCACGTGCAACATCATACAAATCACGTAACTGCGGCCGATCAACACTCGATAAAATTTCAGCGGTTTCGGAAATCCACTGTAATGCTTTATCTCCTAATAGACCTAGTATTGCTACATGATTCTCCCCCTTTATAAATAACTTGTTTAGTACATTTATAGGTGTGTCTAAATTCTTCACATTTTCTTTGTTTGCCTGTTTCGCTAATATTGAAAATGTCTCCATAATTACATCATCATAATCTTTGCGGTTCAATGGCTGCTGATTTGGTCTTGCACAAACCCTAATAGTATTTTCGAATTCAGTGTCACCAGTTATAACAAATGTCTTTGGCTTTAGCGTAGAACTTCCTTGACCAATCATTTGACTTATCAGTGGTACTGATTGTGGGTTGACTAACTTCGATACAAAAGTAGTTTTTCCAGAACCAGTTGGCCCTGAAAGTAAATACTTCACACCACCATATGCACCGTACAACTGATCTAAATTTAATTCAAGCATAAAAAAATCCCCTGTTTTTAGTCGACCATACATCTCCAAAAAGGAAATGTACGTTCACCTAAAAACCCGAGGTTGGGTAATTTATGATGTAACGTGACATTCGCACTTTTTAGGTTGCTGGCGGTCAGCCAACTGCTTAAGAACGAAATATCGACTAATGATTTTTAATTACAATACCAATGTATACTATTTTCGAATTTAAGTCAATTATTTCCTAATCGATTCACAAATATTTCTTTGGCATAAGAAACAAGGGCCATCTTCGGAATATATTGATTCCAGAAGATAGCCCTTGTTTTCCTTATGTGGTCAAAGGGCGTCTAGTCTCACGAAAACCCCTGATGAATAAGGCTTTTTAGCCTATATTACATCATGCCGCCCATACCACCCATACCGCCCATGTCAGGCATAGCTGGTGCATTCTTTTCTGGTTTATCAGCGATAACCGCTTCAGTTGTCAAGAACATAGCTGCTACGGAAGCTGCATTTTGCAATGCGGAACGAGTAACCTTAGCAGGGTCAACGATACCTGCTTCGATCATGTTCACCCACTCGCCAGTAGCTGCGTTGTAACCAATGCCAACTGCTTCTTTTTTCAAGCGCTCAACGATGACAGAGCCTTCTTGACCTGCGTTGTCAGCAATCGTACGGATCGGCGCTTCAAGAGCCTTCAACACGATGTTAACGCCTGTTTGCTCGTCAGTCGTTGCTGAAACAACAGCAGACACTGCACCATATACGTTAATAAGAGCTGTACCGCCACCTGCAACGATACCTTCTTCAACTGCTGCACGAGTTGCGTTCAAAGCATCTTCAATGCGCAGCTTGCGCTCTTTCAATTCAGTTTCAGTCGCCGCACCAACTTTGATTACTGCTACGCCGCCTGCCAATTTAGCAAGACGCTCTTGCAGCTTCTCTTTGTCGAACTCAGAAGTTGTTTCTTCGAGCTGCGTACGGATTTGTTTGATGCGAGCATTGATATCATCTTTAGCGCCAGCGCCATCAACGATAATTGTGTTTTCTTTAGTAACACGGATTTGACGAGCTGTACCCAATTGATCGATCGTCGTCGATTTCAACTCAAGACCGAGTTCTTCAGTGATCACTTGACCACCAGTCAATGCAGCGATATCTTGCAGCATTGCTTTGCGGCGATCACCGAAGCCAGGAGCTTTAACAGCTACGCAAGTAAATGTACCACGCAGTTTGTTTACGATCAACGTTGCTTGTGCTTCACCTTCAACATCTTCGGCGATGATCAAGAGCTGCTTGCCTTGTTGAACGACTTTCTCCAACACAGGAAGAATTTCTTGGATGTTGGATACTTTTTTATCTGTGATCAAGATATAAGCGTTGTCGAGAACAGCTTCCATCTTGTCTGTGTCTGTGATCATGTATGGAGATACATATCCACGGTCGAATTGCATACCTTCAACCACTTCAAGCTCTGTGTTGAAGCCTTTGGACTCTTCAACTGTAATTACGCCGTCTTTGCCGACTTTCTCCATCGCTTCAGCGATCAATGCGCCAACTTCTTCATCAGCAGCAGATATAGAAGCAACTTGAGCAATCGCTTGGGAATCTTCGATTGGCTTAGCAATCGATTGCAGTTCTGTTACAGCTGCACGAACCGCTTTGTCGATCCCTTTACGCACAACCATAGGGTTAGCGCCTGCAGTAACGTTTTTCAAGCCTTCGCGAATCATCGCTTGTGCTAGAACAGTTGCTGTAGTTGTACCGTCACCGGCAACATCATTAGTTTTAGTAGCTACTTCTTTCACGAGCTGTGCGCCCATGTTCTCGAATGCGTCTTCGAGTTCGATTTCTTTTGCGATTGTTACACCGTCATTAGTGATCAATGGGGAACCAAACTTCTTCTCCAAAACCACGTTGCGGCCTTTAGGACCGAGTGTTACCTTTACTGCATTTGCAAGAGCGTCCACACCGCGGAGCATGGAGCGACGAGCTTCTTCAGAGAACAAAATTTCCTTTGCCATTATGAAATACCCTCCTCTAATCCATTCACATAATTAAGTCATCTATTCAGCGTTCAAATCCGCACACAGGCGGCATCTACAAGTAGTAGCTATAGCGTAAGCTGGATCAGGCGATTAACCAACGATCGCGTGAATGTCGCTTTCCTTCATAATCAAATATTCTTTACCTTCGAATTTGATTTCTGTACCCGCATATTTTGAGAAAATTACGCGGTCACCTTCTTTAATGTCGAGCGGAATACGTTGGCCGTCTTTCCATACGCCATTACCTACAGCAATTACTTTACCTTCTTGTGGCTTTTCCTTTGCTGTGTCAGGCAATACGATACCGAAAGCAGTCGTTTCCTCCTTAGCAATGGTCTCGATTAATACGCGTTCTCCTAAAGGTTTGATCATGAAAAAATAGCCTCCTTTAAACAAGAGTGATTATGGTATGGAACTCACAGCGTAAGCTATGTAGTTCCTAAAAAACGAATTACCTGATTATTAGCACTCGAATGTGGTTAGTGCTAATAACAATTTATATGATACTGATTTTAGTATCGTTTTGCAAGTGGTTTTAACGTAAAAACTTCAGATTCAGGCTAATTACTTTACGACAGCATTCTTTCGACAAGCCCTCACCGCATGCCTGTCCATTTCAACAAAAAATGCAGTTTCCGCTCATACATATATACATTTATGCATGAGCCGGAACTGCATCTCCAGACGAATACGCTATGAAACTGTAACTTGCTTGAGTCTATGATCCAGAAGAAGCAGAAGCATCCGCGACCTGTTCTTCCTCGAACTGCTGCTCCCACTCTTGCTGCCGTGCCAATTGCTTACGGTATATAAAGGCAGACAGGAACACACTGAATTCATACAGAATAAGCAGTGGGATCGACACCAGAAAGTCTGAAATAAAATCCGGCGGCGACAGGGTAATACCTAGAAACACCAGAATAAAATAAGCAAATCGACGCATCTTCCGCAGACGAATCGGGTTTAGCAGGCGAATGGCCGTCAAAAACATAATGACGAGCGGAAGCTCAAACAGCAGCGCCATTGGCAGCAATATATTAAACATAAAACTTAAATACTGTGTAATCCCATAGGTCTCTTGCAAATTTAAATATCGATTAATGTTGGAAGTAAACTCAAATGCCATCGGAAACACTATAAAATAAGCAAACGATAGCCCGCACAAAAACAAAATAAACACGTACGGAATATACTTCACTGTCGCTCTGCGCTCTACAGGCTTTAACCCCGGGCTGACAAACGCCCATACTTGATAAAGGGTACATGGCAAGGTCAACGCAATCGCGATAATAACAGCTATCTTCATATAAATGCCAACCCCGTCCCACAACGAAAAGCTATGAAAAGCAAATCCATTTGCAGGGGGTCTTGAAATCAAATACTTGTAAATGGGATCAGCCGCAAAAAAACCGCCGACCAGACCTACAACAAGCACAATTAATACATATATAATTCGCTTACGCAACTCGGTAATATGCTCTATGATCGACATTTGTTCATCCGACTGCGACATGCTTACACCAACCTGTTCCTTGCAAAATATGTTCGCTTATGCCCCCGCATCTTCGGTCGGCACGCGACACTATAGATGGCATGAGAAGCAGGCTATTCCGGTAAACGACGTGACGGTTCAACTGGAGTTACAACCTCAGTAGTTGGCGCAGGCTGTGGTACTGCGGTTTGGGAAACTTGCGGCGTTGGTGTTTGAACAGGCGAAGAAGCGACAGGGGTAATATCCTTGCGGTTGTTGGACGAATTCGTCTCATCGCCATCACCCATAATATCCCGTGCGCCTGCCTTAAATTCACGCAATGTGCGTCCGAACGCACGGCCAAGCTCCGGCAGCTTGTTCGGCCCGAATAATAAGAGAGCCAAGATCAGAAGTAATATAATTCCCGGTACTCCAATACCACTCATGTTGAATCTGCTCCTTTCGATTCACGCCATACACCTATGGACTGTGATATAGATCATATCATAACACTACCCCGCAAAATACCAAGAAGTGTCACAACTTTATGAATATAATTTGAAAAAAATTGAAAAACCGACCTATCTATTCGTGATCATGGTACCTTCCGCTGGCTACTTCCAGTGCATGTGGCAATTGATCAATGACCGCCATTAAATTGTCATGAACCCCTTTCGGACTTCCAGGCAAATTAATGATGAGTGTCCGGTTCCGAATTCCGCATACTCCTCGTGACAACATCGCACGTCTAGTCTTTAGCATCGACGCTGCTCTCATCGCTTCTGCGATCCCAGGGACGATACGATCTACAACCTTAAGCGTAGCTTCCGGCGTCACGTCTCGTGGTGCAAGACCTGTCCCCCCAGTTGTCAGGATGAGATCTGCTTGAAAATAGTCAGCCATCTCGATTAGCGAAGCTGTAATGTCGTTCAACTCATCAGGAACGATCCGATATTCAACGATGATACCCCCAATCTCTTCTTCTACCAGCTCACGAATCACTTGGGCACTTGTGTCCTCTCGTTCACCACGCGAGCCCTTATCGCTAGCTGTTAGTATCGCCACTTTCCAACTCATGTCTCTTCCTCCCTTCAATCGTTAACCCTTTATAGTCACTCATGAATAGATTCCACTTATCATCTAGCCGATTGTATAATCTCCATGCTGTCCGCCGCTTTTCATCACTAGATACGTAGCACCTATGATCATATCCTTCTGCATCGCCTTACACATATCATATATGGTTAGCGCCGCTGCTGAAGCAGCCGTAAGGGCTTCCATTTCAACGCCAGTCTTGCCTGTCGTCTTCACTTCAGCCTCAATGTATAGTGTATCATCATCGTTGTCGCTAAATAAAATATTAATACCTGTCAGCATCAAGGGATGACACATCGGTATCCATTGTGCTGTATTTTTGGCCGCCATAATACCTGCAACCTGAGCAACGGCCAAGACGTCACCCTTCTGGACTTGTCCCTGCTTAATACGCTGCAACGTATCCGTGTGCATCGTTACGGAAGAACGTGCAACAGCAGTCCGCTTTGACACTTCTTTGTCTGACACGTCCACCATACGTGCACGGCCTTCTTCATTAAAATGTGATAGTGGATCAGCCATTATCAAGTTCCTCCTTTTCCCTTCTCGTCGTTAATCCATTTGCCCTGTCGTATATACAATTTCGTCCTCGTGTACGAGCACGTCTACTCTCATGTCATGCGATTCCATCGGTACCGCCTCTATAAGCTGCCAATTATAAAGCAAGCTAATCCGCACAGGCCGACTGCACTGCTTCTTCAAGTGCTCATCACCCAACTCGACAGTCGTTATAGCCTCAAGCGACGAGACTTCACATAACTGTGACCAAAACCGGTCATAATATCCTGCACCCATGCCTAGTCTACCGCCTTGACGATCAAAAGCAACCCCAGGAACCAAAATCACATCAATCTTCCCCCATGACTCTGCTTGCAGCGGGGCAACATTGGAAGGCTCCAAAATGCCAAACGCCCCTTGCTTCATTGAAGTATGATCATGCCATTCATGCCAAGTCATACTGACGTCTTCCCGATGTGTAAGTGGAATATAAACATGATCCCCTTTATTTCTTAAATCTGTTAGCAGCGGCCGCGTATCCAGTTCACTTGCAAAGGGCATATAAGCCAATACAGTAAGTGGATGATCCAGTTGGCATCGTATTTGATCAATGATTGGGATTGCCAAGCTGCAAGCTTTAGAACTAGCCACTTCCCAATGATGAGTTGCAACTGCCCGACGCCGCTGCTTTAGCAGCGTCCTAAGCTGCTGTTTGGTGGTGTAATCACCTTGCTGTTGATTATATTCCATGAACGTCCCCCATTTCCTTGCAATAGGCTCAAATCGTTCAGTACTTTTCATACATTTTCATCATTTTCAACTTTTAGTGTACCATCGTTACTGCCTTCCTGCTACTATTGCGGTCATAATGATTCGGATAACGTCGCACTTCCTCCTATTTTCATGTAAACTAAGAATAGTTTGTCCAACATGGAGGAGATTTGAATGCTGCTGCAGGTAAACGGCATAAATAAAAATTACGGGATAACCCCCGTCTTATCCAATATAACGTTTCATATGAACGACAAAGAGCGGATCGGTCTTGTAGGTGTGAACGGTGCAGGCAAGTCAACCTTGCTGCAAATTATTGCTGGCGAGCTTTCGGCTGACGCTGGCACCATCTACCGAGCCAAAGAAACAAAGATGGGATACTTGGCTCAAAATAGCGGTCTGCAATCCGATCGGTCAATCTGGGATGAAATGATGCTTGTCTTCTCCCATTTGACCGACGCTGAACAGGAATTACGTGATCTGGAGCAGCAAATTGCAGATCCAGCACTGGCGGAGGATGCTGTCCGTTACGAAGAGACGCTGCACCGCTATTCCGTGCGTTCCGACTGGTTTCGCGAACAGGGCGGGTACGCGATGGAAGCAAAGGTACGCGGCATATTACACGGCATGGGATTTGGCGGAACAGATCACACCACGTCAATTCATACGTTAAGCGGCGGGCAGAAGACGCGTCTGGCGCTAGCCAAAATGCTGCTGCAACAGCCCGATCTGTTGCTTCTTGATGAGCCTACTAACCATTTGGATATTGATACATTAACGTGGCTTGAGCAATACTTGCGCTCCTATCCTGGCGCCGTGCTTGTCGTATCCCATGACCGCTATTTCTTGGATGCGATGGTTACCTCAATTGTAGAAATTGAACGGCATCAAGCCAAACGATATTCCGGCAATTATACCAAGTATATGGAGCTAAAGGCCGCTGAGTATGAGCAAGTCATGAAGCTGTACGAGAAGCAGCAAGACGAAATCGCCAAGCTTGAGGATTTTGTCCGGCGCAACCTCGTGCGGGCCTCAACGACCAAACGAGCCCAAAGCCGACGCAAAACACTAGAGAAGATGGAACGTATCGAAAGACCACTTGGTGAGCTGAAAAGAGCCCGTTTCTCCTTTGAAATTGCAAGACCAAGCGGCAAAGACGTTCTGCGTGTACGTGACGCCTCTTTTTCCTACGAGAATAGTCCTCCATTGTTCCAACAAGCGAACTTGGATCTCAATCGTGGTGAAATGGTGGCGCTCATTGGGCCAAACGGGGTTGGAAAATCAACCTTGCTCAAAGCCTTAATTGAGAAGCATACCTTAACATCCGGCACCATTAACTGGGGTACCCATGTCATGATTGGATACTACGATCAAGAACAGACTACTCTTAATCCTAACCATACGGTGCTAGAAGAGCTATGGAATGAGTACCCTCATATGGAAGAAGTTCGTATACGCACCGTACTGGGCAGCTTCCTTTTTAGCGGTGACGATGTACAAAAGAAGGTCAGTACGCTGAGCGGCGGGGAAAAAGCACGGGTTGCACTAGCCAAGCTCATGCTGCAAGATGCCAATATGCTCATACTCGATGAGCCAACCAACCATTTGGATTTGTTCAGTAAAGAAGTATTGGAATCTGCCTTGATGGAATATGAAGGCACATTGCTATTTATTTCCCATGACCGTTATTTCCTAAACAAAATGGCCGAACGGATTGTAGAGCTGGCACCTGATGGCATGACATCCTACTTGGGCAATTATGATGATTATACGGCGAAGAAGCAGGAACTGGAAGAGGACATTGAAATGCGTACTTCGCAGGCTATGTCTACAACTGCCGGAGCATCTAAACCGGCATCTCTAAATACAGCTTCTCCCCAAGCAGCAGATGCTCGGGGCGCTTCACAATTTGAGCAGGAGAAGCAAGCCAAACGTGAAGAACGGGCGCGTCTGCGCCGCCTGGAACAGATTGAAGTCCAGATTGCACAATGGGAAACGTTTATTGAAGAACAAGAAACACTGCTTACCGATCCCGAAGTGTATAACGATTATGTTCGTGTGCAAGCTATTCAACAACAGATTGATGAGCACAAAGTGAAACTAGAAGCTGCATATGAAGAATGGGAAGCAAACATGGAACAATAGGGACATAGAAACTGTTCTGAGAAGACATGAAGAGCCTGCTAGCTGTCAGATGGATCTGCGAATGCAGCTAAGTCTAATGCTGGCAGGCTCCTTTCTCTTTCCTAAACATTTGTATTCGGTTTCCATTACGCGATTTTATTTATCCACAGACAAAAACTTACTCTTTACTCTTTTTCACCCTAAAAATGCCTTATTACTATAGGACTTTCGTCCCTCCATCCAAGTTTATCCACCGACTTATACACATTATCCACAGTTTCCACACTCAAAACTGAAAACAATATCCCCCTTTTCCGAAAAAACCAAAAACCTATATAAGAAGCATTGTAAGCGTTTTCCACATTACAATGCTGAATATGTGGATAACTTTTATCCACAACCTTTTCGAATGTCATTTACTAGAAATTAAAATTTTACAATAGAAAAGAGAAGCTCTTCACCCTCAAATGAGTACGGGAATAAGCTTCTCTTTTACACTGCTATCAAGTACAGTTGAGTAAACTGGGAACATAGCATTTATGTCGGGCCGATGAATAAGCCACTCGGCTTCCGCATATTTTGCCATGTAAATTCCACACTTGCTCAGGAAGACATGATCGACCATTGCTCCAACGAAAAAGTCGGCTCCGCCGTGAAATCCAAGCCGACGAATTGCTGATGCTTCCATTTGAGGAAGCCAGCAGCACCTATCATTGCCGCATTATCAGTACAATATTCAAATGGCGGAATGACAAGCGGCACTTGCTCCAACGCACATCTTTCAGTGAGTGCTGCACGCAAGCCTCTGTTAGCAGCTACACCGCCGCATAAGAGCAACTGCTTTGCCCCGTATTCCTTGATGGCACGCATCGCCTTCGTAATGAGTACATCAATGACGGACTCCTGAAACCCGCGTGCGATTGCGGCTGGCATAGGAGGCTCACCTTTCATCTTTGCCTGATTCACCACGTTAAGTACAGCGGACTTCACACCACTAAAGCTAAAATCGTAAGAGTCAGGCTCCAGCCAAGCACGTGGCAGGGTAACGACCTCCGCTGCTTCAAGCGCAAGTCGATCCATGTGAGGACCACCTGGGTATGGAAAGCCCACAGCACGTGCTACTTTATCGTATGCCTCGCCCACTGCGTCGTCACGAGTCCGGCCTATAATACGGAATTGACCTTCACGCTCCAGAAGCACCAGTTCAGTGTGTCCTCCAGACACCACAAGAGCCAGACATGGATATTCGAGCTTAGCTACAAGCTGATTGGCATATATGTGACCTGCAATATGATGTGTGCCGATTAACGGAATGTTTAACGCTAATGCAAGCGACTTGGCCGCCATAATACCGACGAGGAGCGCGCCGACGAGCCCCGGTCCTTGCGTCACTGCGATAGCATCCAGATCACGAAGTGTCAATCCTGCTTGATCCAATGCTTGCTCAATCATGACGGTAATCGTCTCCACATGTTTACGAGATGCGATTTCCGGTACTACGCCGCCAAATCTGCGGTGCACATCAATCTGACTTGACACGACATTCGCCAGCACTTCTTGGCCATCACGTACGATGGCTACAGCCGTTTCATCACAACTTGTTTCAATCGCAAGAATCGTTCCCTGACGGTGAAACCCGGTATCTATTTGTTCTTTCGTTGACTGTGTTTGCGTCATCTTAACTCTCACCTACTTCACTCTGAATACTGCACAGCTGCTGCAAATCCGTCCACATAATTAAAGCATCCTCTTGATTATCGGAGTAATAGCCTTTACGAACACCGGCGGGTTCAAATTTGAATTTACGGTACAACTGCTGTGCCGTAAGATTTGTCACTCGTACTTCAAGCGTCATTTTTACCATACCAAGTGCGATTGCACGAGCAATCAACTCCCGCAGCAGCCATTCGCCCCATCCTCGTCTGCGAAAGTCAGGATGAACTGCAATGTTGGTGACATGCGCTTCATCCAGGATCGTCCACATGCCGGCGTATCCTGCTATCCGTCCTTCATGTTCGATAACAATATATCGGGCAAAAAGGTTGGTGGTCAACTCATTATGAAAAGCGTCATTTGTCCACGGCACTGTAAAAGAGGCGTGTTCGACCTGTATGACCTGCTCAACATCGGTAATTTCCATCCCTCGCACGTATGTGACAGCCTGTAATTCAGCTTGGTCCCGTTTCATTTCCTTCATCCCGCTCTGCTCCTTCCACTTCTTTTCCCTCTAAACTCTTGTATGTCCAGCAAAACGCTCAGTTCAAACGTCCAGCCACCCTTACAGGCAACACTTTACGTCCTGACTCACCTTTACCCTTACGCTTCTTCTGTTCCTTTACTTCGAAAAGCTGATAGCTCATCTAGTTATTTAGTTAAGCTAACGGTTTACCCGCTACGTTTGATTTGCATTTAATTTGGCTTCTGCCTCTGTCACTTGCGTGTAATTAGGCTCTAAACGATGTACGTCAGACCGCTCACCACGAGTCAGTGCCGCCTGCCCCAATAAGCCAATCCAGCCTGCATCCATTTCACATGGAATGACTTGTATACGCGAACCAAACTTACTCAACAGCTCGTCCAATATCGTTTGCTGCTGTATCGTCTCACCAACAAACAATACATATCGATTCGAATCCTTCAGCAACAATTGCTCCGCTTCCTCAGCTACTTCAACGAACATCCGAATGCTGTCTTCCCGTTCTACTTGACAAGTACGCTCTCGGCTTCCAGCGTCAGAAGTATGATCCATTAGTGTATGAAGCTCCTTATGCACGCCCGCAAATGTAGCGGTATAGACTTGTCCTCTACGTGCATTCATAAGCGGATATACGGTAAACAAAGCATCCGGATTAGTGGCAGAGTGAGCCGCCGCCTCGCCTTGCTTGGATGAGTTTGCATATTGAGCAGTCCCGGTTAAAACTAGCGCTTTTAGGCTAGAGACACCGATAACTGGCTTATCCCAAGCCCATGCGATCGTCTTGGCCGCCGTGACAGCAATCCGTACCCCTGTATAAGAGCCTGGACCAATACCAACCGCTATACCATCAAGCTGCGCCTCCCCCCATTGCTCCTTTTGCAGCATTTGATGCATAGCAGGTACTAGCTTAATCGAATGATTCCGCTCCGCATTATCGTGTATGCACTGCTTCACATTCCCTCCTTGCATGAGGGCCGCAGCAAGCGTTGCTGTTGATGTGTCAAAAGCAAGTAATCTGCGATGTTGTTCCGTATCGTACGACATATTACACTCCGCTCCATTTCAATTGATTCAACCAAGTTACATAAGGCTCTCCATAAGCTGTCATCCGAATAATACGTTCATGCTCGCCTTCATACTGCAAGTACAAGTGCAAATAAGTTGGTGGCAAAATGGGCGTAATAATGCTCGACCATTCCACCAATGATACACCGTCTCCGTAAAAATACTCGTCAAGACCAAGCTCATCCGCCTCAGCCATGCTGATCCGGTATACATCCATATGATAAAGCGGCAATGTTGCGCCGTTATATTCTTTAATGATCGTAAATGTGGGGCTGTTGACTACATCTGTAACTCCAAGCGCCTTGGCAATGGCTTGTGAAAAGCGTGTTTTGCCTGCGCCCAAGTCTCCATCCAGCGCGATTACGGTTCCTGGGCCACAATGTTCAGCCACACGAGTCGCCAAACGCTCCGTATCAGCCTCGCTCATAGAGCGAAATGAAAAGTTCGCCGTCTGCACACCTGATCCCCTCCTGCATGAATTGTTCCGTGCAGCTTGCTGCATGACGAATCACAATAGCAAGCTTAACTAACACCTCATTATAACATAAATAAAAAGTGATCATAGAACTCCAAGCAATTAGAGGCCCGTGTCTACAAAGCAAAAAGGCTGCGCAACGGGCTTCATCGAGCCTTAATTGCGCAGCATCATATACCCTTATCATAAATTGGATCTTTCCGATCTCACCTTTAGTTAGACTCAATGAGACGTTCTACCGATACAGTTTCTGTATTTGTTGGGTTAGCACCTACCTGAACGGTCGCCATTCCATTTGCCGTATCCACATGTTCAATCCAGACCGATTGTTCTCCGTCTAATTTTACAGGCACCGTATCCTTCATTTCATATATTTGTTTGGCACGTTCTACGTTCATCGCGAACCTCCTCCTATGTCGGTATGCTTAATTTGGCTTGGAACCGCCCGAAACATACATGACATTCCCATCTCTTGCCCGTGTAAATCCACCCGCAATTTCACATACTGAACCTACACAAATATGAATGAAGAACAGGAGAATAATGATGCATACCGTCTGGAAGGGAGCAATCAGCTTTGGCCTCGTCCACGTTCCTGTCAAAATGCACTCCGCTACCGAAGACAAAGATATTTCATTACGAATGATTCATTCGGTGTGCGGCAGTCCATTAAACTATGTACGCCAGTGCCCCGTATGTGACACGGAAGTGGCATGGAACGATATTGTGAAAGGTTATGAATATGAAAAAGGACATTTTGTGCTCTTTACCAAAGATGAACTTGACACTTTACAAGATGACGCTAATCGTGCGATTGCCATCTTAGATTTTGTTGATTTGACACAAATTGATCCGATTTATTACCAAAAAACGTATTATCTTTCCCCTGATCAGGCTGGTGGCAACGCGTATCAATTGCTTCGCGAAGCGCTTAGCAGCACGAACAAGATTGGGATTGCTAAAGTAACATTACGCGCCAAAAGCAGCTTGGCTGCTATACGTGTGCTTGATAACTGCCTGGTGATGGAGACGATGCATTATCCAGATGAAATTCGCAGTTCTGGGCAAGTACCCAACATACCTGAGAACATCCACATTAATCCGAAGGAACTGGAGATGGCCCAAGTGCTAATCAACCAGTTATCCAGTCATTTTGAGCCGGAAAAATATACAGACGAATACCGTGAACGGCTGCTTACGCGCATTCAGGAAAAAATAACGGGCAAAGAGATAACTACAGCACCTGCGGCAAGTAACGAGCCACCAATCGTCGATCTGATGGCGGCGTTGCAGGCCAGCATTCAGGCCATGCAGCCTGTTGTGCCAGACAGCGGAGCGGCGGCAGCTAGCGGCATAGCTGGTGCCCAAGCCGGCGGAGCAGCAAGGCAGAACTTGGCGACGCAAGCGAAAGCTGTGCCTGCGGTAGACGATACGGCTGCGACGAGCGCTACTCGAGCTGCGAGCAGCCGCCGCTCACAGGCACAGGGCAGGGGCGCAGCCAAAGGGCAGGCTGGGCTAGACCCTGCAAGCGCTAAGCCAACCGCAGGCTCACGCAAACGGCGCACTGCGGCGGGAGACGCTGCTGCCGCTGATTCACGCAAGCGGCGCAACGTGGCGGGGGATGCTCCTGCCGCGAGCAGCAGTGCTGGCGCTAATTCGGCCGTAGCGCCACTCACCGCGGAGCCTGCCCGCACGAAGCGGACACGCAGCCGCAAAGCGGACGCGCTGCCTGCGGCCGCTGGCAATGACAGCGCGGCTAGTGCACCCGCGCCGCGCAGACGTACGAGCCGCAGCGCGGACAAGCCGTGAGCAAGGTGCGGCAGCTAGATCACCCGCTGCCTTCTGGCATCCATTTGGATCAGCGTTTCGATCCGATGGCCCCACTGCCTGTTCCATCGTTGCCAGAGGGCGCTGATTGGCTGCATCAGTTAAAATGGGACGGTATTCGATTGTTGGCCTTCATCCACGAGGGCCATATTGAACTATATACACGTAAAATGGAAAAGCGGACAGCACAATATCAACCTATCGCTGCTGCTTTAGCTGCCTACCTTCCCCTTGAAGGTCATTCTGTCTTGTTGGACGGTGAAGCTGTCGTTTTTGACTCAGAATTACAGCGTCCATCCTTTTCCCTTATTTTAAAAAGACAGCGCTCAGCTAGCTCCACGTGGCAACAGTTCACTCTTACGTATGTGGTGTTTGATTTATTGGCCTTTAATGGTGAAGATATGCGTCAATACCCCTATGAGCAACGACATCAAACCTTGCTAGAGCTGATGCCAGAACGTACTGCGTCTTTGTTTGTAACCGACGTATTTACTAATGGATCTGCATTGTGGGAGTGGGTGGAAGCAAACGGGTGGGAAGGAATCGTAAGCAAACATCGTCATTCTCCTTATCGACAAGGTAAATTGCATCGAGAATGGGTAAAGCGGAAAAAACGTTTAAATCTCACTGTACTTGCTGTTGGTTACATTATAAATAACGGCAGAATCGCAAGCTTGATCCTTTTACAAGTCGATGGTATCTATGTGGGAAGAGTAGCAAGTGGATTAAACGAAACGCATCGCACCCTGCTGCAAAAATGGACTCAACAATATGGCGTTAGTAAGCCCATAGTCGGCAGCCTTGCATCCTTTCCAACTGAATTAAAACGAGAACAACTGCAATGGTTCTCGCAGCCGCTTCCATGTGATGTGATGGCACTTGAGCTTACCAGTGCAGGTGTACTCAGGCATCCAAAGCTTTTAGCCCTGCCAAGCAAACAGCACCTGTTAAATTAAACGCTAAATGCCCACCTTCATTTATTCTCATTCGCAAATTAATGGCTTGGTGATAGAAAGGAGCTCCAACCTGTGGCAGCTAAATATTCACTCCAAATCGAAGGGCATGAGGTGTCTTTATCTAATCCAGACAAGCTGTTGTGGCCTGAACTTGGATTAACCAAAGCCGATTATGTGAAACTTTTGCTGCCTGTTGCTCCTTACTTGATTCGGTATTGCCAGAAACGTTATTTAACTACGATTCGATACCCAGATGGTGTATACGCGGAGTCCTTTTATCAGAAAAATTGCCCGCAGCCCACGCCTGAATTTGTAGACACAGCATGGCATGGTCAGCATGAGTATGTGCTGCTTAACAATTTGCCTACGTTGATTTGGCTTGCCAATCTGGCAAGTTTGGAATTTCACCCTTCCTTGCACACCGTAGGCGATGAGCTTCCGGAGCAATGGATCATTGATCTTGATCCTTCCGTCCCTGTAGAACCGCGAATTATGGAAGCCGCTGCCCTTGTAGGACAACTCCTGCGCTCCTTAGGTATCGACAGTGTACCGAAAACCTCTGGTGCAACCGGCGTGCAAGTCGTAATCAAGCTGCAACGAGGACCGACCTTTGCCCAATTGAAGTCGTTTGGTTTATTTGTAGCGCAGTATCTGTGCCAGCAATCACCAAAACTTTTTACGATCGAGCGACTGAAAAAGGATCGTGGTACTCGCATCTACATCGATTATGCACAGCACGACATCGGTCGTACGATTGCAGCTGCGTATACGCCCAGAGCCACTCCATTTGCGACCATTTCGATGCCTCTAACTTGGGAGGAAGTCGAACGCAATCCAAGTCCACGTGACTTTACGCTGCTGAATGCGGAGGCTCGCCTGTCACAAATCGGAGATTTGTTGGAGCAAGCACCCGTACAGACTTTGACGGAGACGCTGCAAGCATTCCAAACGCAGCGACAAAAATAAACAAAAACAGGGCAACACAGACCAAATAACCCGAATCGGATATAGCTCCGATGTCGGGTTATTATAGGTGATGTGAGCTGCTTGCAGCAGCAACCATCCTTAATATCTTAATTGATGATAATTATAGCTTACACCATAACTTTGCACATATCGTTCGTAAATTGAACAGGGTCTTGAATTGGCAGGCCTTCAATCAACAGCGCTTGGTTGTACAGCAGGTTGGTGTACAGATTCAGCTTCTCTTGGTCCGCTGCCTGCGCATTTTTCAAAGATTGGAACACTTCGTGGTTCACGTTGATTTCCAGCACTTTATCTGCTTGAACATCCTGGCTGTTAGGCATCGCCTTTAATATTTTTTCCATCTCTATGGACAGTTCGCCCTCAGTGGACAAGCACACCGGATGAGACTTCAATCGCTTGGATGCTTTTACTTGCTTCACTTTGCCTGTCAGAATGCTCTGCATCGCTTCGAACAACACCTTATTGTCATTGTCGTTCGCTTCTTCTGCCTGGTCGTTCTCATCGGCTTCAATACCCAAGTCGCCGGAGGATACAGAACGGAACTCCTTCTCTTTGTACTGCATAATCGTCTTAATCGCAAACTCATCGATATCATCAGTGAAGTACAGAATCTCATAACCTTTATCAGCAACCATCTCGGCTTGCGGCAGCTTCTCGATACGCTCAATCGATTCACCAGACGCATAATAAATGTACTTTTGTTCCTCTGGCATTCTGGATACATACTCATCCAACGTCACCAGCTTCTTCTCGGTGGAAGAATAGAACATAACCAAATCTTGCAATGTTTCTTTATTAGCGCCGTAATCGCTGTACACACCATATTTGAGCTGTCTGCCAAACGATTTGTAGAACGTTTCATATTTCTCACGCTCATCCTTCAGCAAGCTTTGCAGTTGGCTCTTGATTTTGTTTTTGATGTTCTTGGCAATTAGATGCAATTGGCGGTCATGCTGTAACATCTCACGTGAAATATTCAAGGACAGATCTTCTGAATCGACCATACCTTTAACAAAACCAAAATAGTCTGGCAGCAGATCTGAACATTTGTTCATGATAAGCACACCGTTGGAATAAAGTTCAAGACCTTTCTCGTATTCCTTCGTGTAATAATCAAATGGCGTATGCTCTGGAATAAACAAAATTGCTTTGTACACCACTGCGCCGTCCGCGCTAATATGGATGTGCTTTAACGGCTTATCGAAGCCATAACGCTTTTCGTTGTAGAAGCGCTCATAATCTTCGGTCGTCAGCTCGTTTTTATTTTTCCGCCAGATCGGTACCATGCTGTTGATCGTCTGTTCTTCTTGGTAGTCTTCCAGTTCGTTCTCTTCGCTGCCTTCTTTAGGCCGTTGCCCCTTCACATCCATCTTGATCGGGTAACGTATAAAGTCGGAATATTTCTTAATAATCGATCTGAGGCGGTACTCTTCCAAATACTCGTCATATTGATCTTCTTCCGTATTCGCTTTAATTTGCAGCGTAATCTCGGTTCCTGCTGTATCCTTCTCACACGGTACAATCGTGTATCCGTCAGCACCTTTGGACTCCCACTTAAATGCCTCATCGCTACCGAACGCTTTGCTGACTACTGTTACAACGTCTGCAACCATAAAGGCGGAGTAGAATCCAACCCCGAATTGACCGATAATGTTATGTCCGTCTTTTGATTCATTTTCTGACTTAAAGGCCAACGATCCGCTCTTGGCGATTACCCCAAGGTTATTTTCGAGTTCATCCTTGGACATCCCAATGCCTGTGTCTGTAATCGTTAACGTTCTGCTGTCTTTATCGACAGCTACTTTAATGTAATAATCTTCTTTGTTAAATACTAACTTGTCGTCCGCAAGCGCCTTGTAGTACATCTTATCGATTGCATCGCTAGCATTCGAAATAAGCTCTCTTAAGAAGATTTCTCGTTGTGTGTAAATGGAGTTGATCATCATTTCCAGCAATCGTTTGGATTCTGCTTTGAACTGCTTCTTGGCCATGAATAGATCCCCTTTCAATGTAAAGAAATTAATAGATTAACGCTGGCTCACCTGGCATAACCATTGGGGGCGCAGCGGTCATATATACAGTTCGCCATGATTAGCACTCTTTCCTGTTGAGTGCTAACACTTCTTTTTATATACCACAACCTAATTTTCAATGTCAATATGCTTACGAAACAAATAGCAAAATATAGCATCTGAAATCTGCTAACGGGAGCCTATCGTCACACTCCGATTAGAGCAAGTAAATGGCCCGTTTCATTTTTATTTACACAATTTCAACATCGCCATTACGTAAGCTTAACAAGTGACTGCTATAATTCGACTAAATACGAGCACGTTAACGATTGAAGGGGGATTTCTCGATTATGAATCACAAATGGCTAATTGCTGCTACAGCAGCACTTACACTCACAGTAGGAACAAACGTTATACCCGTAAACGCACTAAACGGTTCCCCAGCAGAGCAAATTACGTATACGAACAACGGACAAGCCGTGACACCTTCTTCTTCCGCAGTGGATATTGACGGCCGTTTATACTTGCCGCTCCGTGCGCTTAGTGAAGCTACTGGAAAATATGTAGATTGGGATGAGTTCCGCAGCAGTGTGGCTTTGACAGACAAGCCTGAGTTAACGGGAAAGTATAAATTAAATGCACCTAATCTAAATGACAGTGTGAAAATGGGGATTGGATCCTCTTTAACACATATACCTGGTGACCCTGATAACGTGTTTTACTCCACGGCGGATCGCGGTCCTAACGGAGAAGTTGAGGTTAACGGTAAAAATCGCCGCACTTTCCCGCTTGCCTCTTACACACCAAGTCTTTATAAGATCCAAATTGAAAAAGGCGAAATTAAAATTTTGGAGCAAACACCGCTGAAAGTAAAAGGTACTAATCCTGCAACTGGTAATGATCGTATTACAGGCTTACCCAATATTAAAGGCCGTGACGAAGTACCTTTTGATAGTAAAGCAGAGAAAGAGCTTGCCTATGATCCTTACGGACTGGACATAGAAGGACTTGCCTACAATCCAAAAGATGACTCGTTCTGGATCTCAGATGAGTACGGTCCTTCTATCGTCCACGTTAAACGCGATGGCACGCTTATCGAACGGATCGTGCCTAAGGGCTGGGGTACGCAGGTGTCCACTCCGCTCGTGCCAGCACGTGAAACTTTGCCAGCGGTATACAACAAGCTTCGCCAAAACCGTGGTGCCGAAGCAGTAGGCATTACGCCTGACAGCAAATACATGTTCATGGCTATGCAAAGTCCGCTCCGTAACCCGGACAAGTCTACTGACAATTCGCGTCAGCTGCGAATTATCAAACTTGACCTTTCCACCTTGCAGCCCGTAGCTGAATATGTTTATGTGGCGGAGGACGCGAAGCAATTCAACAACCTGTCCCAATCAGACATCGTCATTTCTGATCTAGTTGTCGTCAACGAGAACACGCTGCTAATTGATGAGCGTGACAAAAATGCCGGTGACAAAGCACAGTTGAAACGGATATATGCAATTGACCTGTCAAACGCAACTAACATTCTCGGCAAATATGACGATGCCAAGCAAGGTACTGCGCTAGAACAAATGACGATTGCTGACTTACGTGCGAACGGAATTCTCCCGCCAGCTAAGCGCACTGTACTTGATGCAGTTCAATTTGGCTACCCGTACGAGAAGATTGAAGGCTTGTCGCTGGTGAATAGCAATACGCTTGTCATTGTTAATGACAATGACTTTGGCGTAGGCAGCACAGCTTCGGATAACGGCACCGAATTGTGGACGTTTAAGCTTCCTTACACGATTAAGTAACTAATCATACTGCGCGCCCCTTCCCTTACTGAATCGTTTCACAACGATTCCATAAGTTTCAGCAGCCCCGTCTGGAGCCTTCGTGCCAGACGGGGCTTTGTTGCTTACCAGCACGTGAACTCGCTCCCTGACAACATAACGAGCGCTAATCCGCTTAATGCTAGCTTGGTGCTTTGTACCCTATTGTGTTTACAAATATTGAAATATTCCATAACCTGCCTTATGATTAGATGACTACCAAGAAAGGAATCTGGAATATGAAGAAAATAATAGTTTTTTTGCTACTGCTTGTTATACTCGTTCCCTCTCAAGCTCTAGCAGCTGCATCCGCGCCTACTGTAAATATTGAAAAGACTTATTTTGAGTCTTATAAGAGTAAAGTTAACGAGGTTAAAGCAGCACAAAAGAATCTGAGTGTTCGGTTATGTCCAGACGTTCAGCCGCTCACGGAGCAGTATAAGGCTTCAGCAGCTAGGTACACCAGCCTAGTTAAGAGTAAAGCAAGTAAGGATATGCTGGCACAGGCCAAAGCCGAGAAGATTCGAGACATCAAAGCGCTTAATGCTGCCAAGAAGA
Source organism: Paenibacillus taiwanensis DSM 18679 (assembly GCF_000425125.1). Classification (GTDB taxonomy): domain Bacteria; phylum Bacillota; class Bacilli; order Paenibacillales; family Paenibacillaceae; genus Paenibacillus_B; species Paenibacillus_B taiwanensis. The sequence goes on along the minus strand of NZ_KE384307.1, from coordinate 256,371 downwards.
CATGTGCGGTGAAAGTGAAGCAGCATAAGAAAGAGAGTGATAAGGCTCTGAAGGACATTCAAGTGCTTAAAGCTGCCATAGTCAAAAATATTAAGGCACACTTAGCCGGCAAGGATGGCATGAGTGAGAATGACTTCACTGCCTCCGTCCAGAAAAGTTTGTCGTTTATGGATAGCAAATTCTCCGCTCTGCTGAGCTCGTTAAGATCGGCAACTTAAAGAGCCAACAGCCGTTCCATAATTTAATGGAGTTTCCACTCTACTCGTTGTTGTGATAACGTGACAATACAATCCTATAATTTAACGATCAGCCCCTGCTTCTATCAAGCAGGGGCTGATTTAATAGCTATTAATTATAATATATGATATCGTGCAGGCCCTTTAAATACTTCCTTCACATGCCAGTTGATAAAATTGTCTTTGGGCTTATACGCAGGATGTATTGGAAAGCGAACTTCTTTTCCATGATATCTCATAAGCCACTCATCAAAACCACTTGTACCGTGTGCTTGTTCGGCCACGAGCATTTTCCGCTCCTCTGTTATTGTAAATACGCCTCGATCAAACAGCTTGTGATGCAGTGTACACAGGGCAATTCCGTTTTCTTCAGTGTCAGGTCCGCCAGCTTGATGCCACTGGATATGCGCTGCATCAATGGCAACCAATTGGTTCCCCAATCTGACGTTGAAACCGCATACTGCGCAGCTGTACTCATACGCTTTTAGAATTCTATCTCTAAAATGCGGATCACGAGCTCGTTTCTTCCGAATCGAGAGATCAAGTCCGACTTCATCAAGTATATCTTGATGAACCGTGGCAGGGAAATGTTCGTTTAATAGTAGTTCCGCCAGCTCTTGAATGAGCAGTATATCGCTCAGCAGCAGTTCAAGCACTTCCGCATTAAATCCACCTGTTACTTGATTCACAATCAGCTGTTTTTCCGAAAAATTGTTTTTATCGATAGGTTGGCTTAGTTCCCATATGCCATCAGAGACGAGTCGAACAAAAGGTTCCTCGGGATGATACGATTTTCGTGGGGGCCCAAACTCCATCAGCAACGCCTTCATCTTCTCTCGGACCAACTCATATGGCAAAATCATAACGTTTCGTTGAATTTCGGCAAGGCCAATAAGAAGGAGCAGCGGCTTATGCGGAGCCCTTTGTCCATTCTTCTTCCATATAGTTAAATTCGATATTCGTTCTTTTAAATCGGCAGCTTCCATCTGTCATTACTCCATGTTTAATATATGTAATCTTATTTTCATTAATAGAGTTACATCTTTTCTATAGCATAACACGTAAAAAAGAAAGCGATAACCGTCATCAGTCAAGTTTATTTGCCTGTGATGGTCTCGCATCCTATTTAGGTAATAAGAAAGTTGTTTTAATGAGCAGATCTCCTAATCTTTATACGGATCAATCTCGTCCGCGCCTGCCATACACACCCCAATCGGCCGCAATACGTTCAGCACCTCGATCGTCTCTGCATGAGCATCCAGCACCGTTTGAAGCTTGCGATATACAAATGGACTCTCGTCCGTCCCTGCACCGCGAAGTTCAACCCCAAAGTCACGCACAGCGTCCAGCATCTGCTGCGTACTGATCTGTCCGCCACTGCGGGACCGCGTCTTCCAATTCATCTTACCTGCTGCCTGCGTCCGACTCATGACACGTCCAGCGCCGTGAACAGTGCTATAATATGCATCACGATTTTCCGTTGTATCCTTGCCCTTGACGATAACAGAAATATCTCCCATACTCCCACCGATAAAGCCGAGCTGACCTGGTGCCGAAGGTGTAGCTCCTTTACGCACAACTACAACCTCTTGTCCGTTATGTGTCTCTTTCCATGCGTAATTGTGGTGATTATGAACCTCAAAGTCTGCGGTTGTACCGAGAATCGACAGCACCTCTTGTATAACATGATCACGTCCTGCATACGCGTACCGCCCCGCCAGCTTCATTGCACGGTAATACATGTCGCCCAGCTCGCTGTGAAGGTCAAGCAGTACAGGCGGCTGATCCATCTTCTCGCCAGGCGCTTTATCCATAAAAGCTCTTCCCGCAGCCAGATTCAGAAATCCGCTTGCCGTCTTATGTCCAAAGCCGCGACTTCCGAAATGATTTCCGATCCACAATCGCCCCGTCTCCATTTCCTCAAACAAGTCCACGAAATGGTTGCCGCTGCCTACTGTGCCAAGCTGGTTGCGAGCCAACACCTTCAGTTTGTCGTGCTCCTGCTTGCCGATCGCTTCGTATACCGCCCAATCCGGATCATCAAACAACTCATGATCCACCTTCTCCTGATTAACACGCCCCATCCCAAACGAAATACTGCGTGCGATTTCATCCATAATTTGAGCTAGTCGAGACTTCATATCCGCGACATACAGATTAGTGCGCACTGCTTTGTTGCCGCAACCGATATCGTAGCCGACACCAGATGGCGATATTTGTCCCTCATATACGACAACGCCGCCAATTGGCTGGCTGTACCCCTTGTGGTGATCTGCCATCAGCAGCGACTGTACGACGTTTCCAGTAGCCGCACACTGCTTCGCCTGGATCAAAGCCCCTTCCTCTGGGCTTCCCCACACACGAACACCTTCTATAGTTTGATAAGCCATAAGTGTTAACTCCTCTACTACAACATTATTGTTTATTTCTAAATACCCTGCGCTTGATTCCAACTTCTTTTATTGATAGGCTATCAATTAACTAGTCAAGTCTGTCCAACAACGGCTTCGCACCTTGCAGCCACACCTCATCTAGTGCTGACCGAAACAAGGCGTTAAGCTGCTGATCCTGATTGTCAGACGAAACCGACATTTTAGCAGCAACTTGATCAAAGTAGCATATTTTCTCTTTCAAATACGCGTTGATAGCCGCTATTTTAGGCTCATAATCAAGCTCATCTCCCGCCATCTTCCGCACGAGCAGCTGCTCGATTTCTGCTTTAAGCTCACTTTTGTCTGGCACCAATTCCTCAACCAACATTTGAAATTCAATAGGCGGCATCGTATTATACCGCTCGATCCATTCACATGCTAATATCGGGCGAAGCACATAAAAATACTTTTTGATCTTCACTTGATCACCCTGCAAATATTCCCGATAGTTCCCTTTTGCCATATGAAGATAATGATACATACATGATCGAGGTGAAAACGTAGACGGTGAAAGGCGCCGTATTTGGTCCGCAATAGAGAAGCTCTCCTGATACTGTATCGGCGATTGCAGCCATTCCAGCAGCGGCGGATTGGATTTGCGGAACAGCTTTAGCGCTTTTTTCAGATCCCAGCCATTCACATCCAGCATATTGCTAATCGGCCGCTCAATCACATCTCGTTGCTCAAATATCGATAAATACCATTCCAACGGTCTAATGTATATAAATCTAACGTCATAATCACTATCTTTAGATGGAAATCCCCAAGCACGGCTGCCCGATTCACAAGCATACAAAATTCGTACTTGTTCTTCCTGTTCGATTCGTGCCAATTCCTCCAAAATAAGTTGTTCATAAGTTGACATGGAGGACTCACTTCCCTTCTTTTAGCTGAGCGTTCTTTCTCTCCCAAATCCAGTTAACCCAAGTCCAGCGCTGCTATTTACTTTGTCATCTCCAAGTGTTCCTGTATTGTGTGAGCTGTACGCACTAGCAGCAGCCTTTCTATTCGGCTTGTTATTAAAGCTACAACCATGTCGTGCCTTCTTCTGTATGTATCATCCCTTATTTTCGGCTGAGCGAACATGGCAAAAGTATTACGACGGATAAACAACTTTTCCATATCGCACCTCTTTAACCCCTGTTACAATAAAAGAACGATACAGGAGAACGGAGGTTTTAACGGTGGCTAAAGAAAGCTTTGACAAAGAAATTCAATATTTAAGAATGCTGACGCTAACGAGCGGCGCCTACAATAGACAGCAGTTTGCAGAGCGGCTCGGCATTTCTGTACATACGTTTGACAAAACCATCAAGAAGCTTAAAACGATCGTAAACACCACTTATCAGCAGCTCGCACCTGGACAGGAGAAACAGGTTTCGGAATCGATCCGTTACAGTTATTATGAGTCCATCGATCCCCTGCTGTTGTTTATATTTCGTGCCAAATCCGTCAAGGAATCCGAGTCCTACAGAATATCTTTACTGTTAGCCGCCATGAGCGAAGAGGCGCTCACTACGATGGAGCTTATGGACATATGCTGTCGTGACTTGAATCCCGACTTGCCGCTGCCGGATGAAAAGACCATTCGAGCGGATTTGAAATATTTGGAGGAAGTTGGTGTCATTAAACGGGAAGCGGGCACACGTCCTTTCCGCTACCGTCTACATAACGATTTGATCCAACAATTATCAGATGAGGAGCTTTATGACCTATATGACTACGTGGATGTGATGGCCAATACACAGGTCCCTTCTGTGCAAGGCTATTTGCTGCGGGATGGGCTAAAGAAGCATCTGGCTCGCAATCAAGTGGAAAAGCAAGTTATCGAGCCTTTTTTGTACAAATATCATTATTATTCGCGGATTTTAGATGAGGCACATCTGTTTACGCTACTGCGTGCGATTCGGAATCGCCGTAAAGTTTGTTTCTTGTATTTCTCGCCGAAAGCAGAGAAAAGCTATGCCTCCCAAAATACGAACCCGTTGTTCGAGCGGGATCACGAGGGTAAGGTAGAACAAACGCTACCGCTTAAAATCATCTATGACCATCAATACGGGCGATGGTATTTGCTGTCGAACGGCAGGGAAGGTGTGCGGAAATACCGCATGGAAGGCATTACACAGTTGGAAGAAACAGAAGCTGTATCTGAGGAACTATGGGACAAAAAGTCCAGCGAGCTGGCAGAGAAGATCAAGTATAGTTGGCTCATCGATACAGGGCGACCGGTAACTGTACGTGCACGCTTTTTTAACCCGGGAGAGATGGAACCTAACTTTATTCGCAATCGCGTCCTCCTTCAGGGACAATGGGGACAGATCATTGAGGAAAATGATGACTTTTTTGTTTATGAAATTACCGTTAACGGAACTTTTGAAATTAAGCCTTGGCTGCGCAGCTTTGGTTCCAGCTGTGAAATAGTAGAGCCAATACAGCTCCGCCGAGAAATGATAGCCGAATGGAAGGAGATTCAAGCGTATTATGAACCTGTTCGAGAAAATATTTAACTATCAAGTCCTCGCGCGCCTCGAGGATTCGGGTACTTTTATGATCACCTCACACGAAAGAGCATGGCTCAAAACGATGCTCGATCATCCTGCGGCGATCGAAGCTTTTACGGCGGAAACGCTCGATAAATTGCGTTCGCTTCTGGAGCAGGATCAGCGTATGAATACAAGTGATCATTTACTCGAGAAAGCCAAAAGCACAGAGGGGCAAGTCTACCATCCCCTACTGCGCCCTTTACGACGACATATTACGAATACAAGTGGCATCTGCATCACGTACCAGCTTAAGCGTGGACAAGTACTATCTGAGCAATCCGGGCTGCCGTACAAGCTGGAATATTCGATGGTCAAAAAGGAATGGTACCTGCTTTGGTATCACCTTCGCCGTCGTGCGTTTATGCGTACAAGACTGAACAGCATCGTCACAGTCTCCACAGAGTCGATCCCGACTGAGAAGGCCGAGCTTATCCTTGCCCATGTGGCTCGTACGCTTGACTCTCGCAAGAGCGATGTCGTAATTGAGATCGTGCGCGAGTACAACCAAGAATTATCTCGCATTCTGTACGCCTTTTCCTGTTTTGAGAAGGACGTTGCCTATGATGAGGAGCAAGATACGTACCATGTAAAAGTGTCTTTGCCTGGTGATGAGATGGAATTTCTGCTCTCAAAGATTCGTTTTCTCGGCAAACGGGTGCGGGTGATCGAAGGGAACTATTTGAAAAGACGGATGTTAGAAGCCTCTACGAAGGCTTTGGAGCGGTATGGAGCGGATTATACATAAATTCAATGTCCCATTTATCAATGTGAATCATAAATGAAGGTAGTTTCAATCTGAGCAGGCGGTAATATGGCTTAGAGCAAACGAAAGGCTGCATGGAAACTTTTTCAGTAAAACCTTATAAAAACGGGTTAGTTCTCCATTAATATAAATTCAGTCTTGTTTCCATTATATTCATTAATAAAAGAGCTTTTAGGCATGAACCCCACCTTTTTATATAATGAAATGGCCCTATTATTAAACGCAGCGACACTTAGTCTGAGTTTGTGAGGATTAAATTTTTTTCGTGTGAAGTCCATACCTGCTATTAAGAATTCTGTTCCTTTTCCTTGCCCTGTAAGATCTGGTCTCATTCCCAATCCAATGTCTAGAGCTGTTTGATCCAAATATATTCCTTGACTGGCACCGGCATTTACTTGTGCATTTTCCCCAAAACAGAAGAAACCAACTAGCTCATCACCGGCGTTTTTAACTGAATAGTAGGAACCATCCAATAGTTCCTGAATCTCCTCGATATCATCTGACATATTATACATAGAATAAGCGGGGGCATAGTTCCACTTAACTATATTTTCAGCTTCTTCTAGCCGCATTAATTTGAAAATATAAGGTGCACACGGTTTATTATCCATTTAGTTAAGTTCCTTTCCGTCGCTCATTATTTATTTTGGGTTTGGTGCTTCTCCCTCGAATTCACGGTTTAGCACATTCTCTGCCACCTACTGCGGCGTGGAGCCCAAGTACTTCTTCCTTTTTTACGGATAACGGACTGAATGCCCTGAAATCGCATGAGACTGTATATCCACTTAGCATTAAGGGAAATTTCTGTGAGTTTGCGCGTTGTAAGCAGTTCCTGATGGCCATCGAAAGGAACGTGACTCACGTTCCCCGACCTTTTCCCACTAAGCGATGTACTCTGCCATGATCGTACTAATATCAAAGGGGGTCACACCTTCATGCACCGAGAACACGGTTTGTGCATCATCCGCATGCTGCACAATTCGGCCTCTGGCCTCCGCATGGAGCATAAATAGATCGTACAGGTTAGGCTTCGTTAAGGTGGTTATAGCTTTGCCCATTAGCACCATCCCCTTTTGATTCCCTTCGACATTGTTAAAATAGTTCGGATGCTGTTTCAACGCTAAATCACACCAAATCATTTTTCGTTCTACTACATCTAAAATGATTGGAATCGCGATTGTTGTGTCCGCAGCAATGTCGATTCGATCCACCACAGTGGAAGGTTCGAAAATCTCTCCAGAGTTGGGATGCTGCCGCATCATCCAGCCTGCAAAACACTCTGGCAAATGACAATAGGCCTGCCCCGTAAATGAATATAGCGTGGCCACAATGTAACGGCCCCCGTATTTCACAACAGAAGGAATATCCATATCGATAAACTCACATGCCCCATGCGGAGCCGATGTAATGTCCCCGCTATGAGCCGCCTTATATTGAGCTGAACGCAAATTCGTATAGGAAATATGCTCGACATACTGCCACTGCTCATCATACATTACCGCGGACAGGTCAATATCCACTCTTCCTGTAGGTGTTCCGTCTACTTGCCCTTCTTTCCACCATAAGAAGAAGCGGATCGTGTCACCTTCAGGCAGATCGATCCGACTGCCGCGAACGAGCGTACGAAGCGCCTTGCTTGCTGACCGTTGAGAAAAAGGCACTACATATTGTTTTAAGCGCACATCAACATAGACGTCACCCAACGCAGGAAGCTCAGCGAATCTATTTAGGAGCGTGTTTTTGCACGTTTGTATAATCGCCTCACAAGTATCACCATCAATATCGGGAAGCGTGTTCTGGATAGCAACTGCTTTTGCGACATTCCCTTTTGGGAAAAACGTTCGCAGTTCATGCCCCTTATTTCTGTTAGCAAAATGTGCCCTTACTTGCAGCAGCACCGGTGTTGCAACCTGTTCGGCAATGGCAGCAAATTTTTCAATAACAACACTGTTGTTCTCATTTGTACGAAGCAACTGATCTAACCGCCTAGCGAACTCCCCAGGTCGGCTTTGTAAAATGTCCGCAGCCAGACTCGAACCCTGGTGACGCAGCGCGAATTCGACTTTGCTATTAAACGTTGCATAAGGCTTGTTATTTCGCAGTATATCAAACGCTTCCTTGCAGCCGTGGAACTTATGTTTATATTCGGCTGGGTGCAAAATTTCGCCGAGACGAATCCACCGGTGTTTATAACGCAGCATATCCTCCACGCGGTTGCCACATTGCTCAAGCAGTTCCAACAGTAACCGCCGTTCCGATCGCTTGAACTTACGGAATTTCGTTGTGTTCGCAAGACTTACATCACCATCCGACAGAGCTACCGCTAACCGCAGCACATCCGTTGCCGTTCTTATGTATTTGCTGACAAGCTTCGTGCTGGCCTTCTCATATTTGAGCAGCGCCCCTACTACAAACGCCACGTTTTCCTTTAACGGAATCTCGTCTCGCAATATGGAGCTTAAATCATCATAATTAGCGATTACCCACTCCACATCTGCCTGATCTGATGCGGAGATTGATCCTTTTGCCCCAATGACATTCCGAATGGTGTAATTAAAATCTGCTTCACTTCCTAGCTCAATCACTTTCAAATCAACCTGATCCAACAGCGGAAATCTTTCCAAAGCATCATATTCGTTCAATTGGAGTGTAATGTAGTGAAGAATAGCGTTAATATAAAGCTCTGCCTCGTTGGCTAGCATCACTTGCTGCGGGAAGTTGGGGTACATGGGCTTAAACTTTACGTTTCCACCTATCAACAGCTTCAAGTCGGTCACAAGCTGATGATACAACTCCAGAAACTGTTCCACAGACATCGTTTGAACGACTTCCATAAGCGGCTTGGATAAAGTAAACCCTAAATACTCTATGTTTTTCATTGCCGTAGCTATATATGGTTGGGGGAGACGGTGTTGGCCAGGTTCTACAATGAGCTTTTTTGCTCTTCTTAAATAAATGACATTTCTCATTGAGCCTAATCCCTCCTTATTTCATAAAATAACAATCAGGAAACTTGCATCTCTAGTATCAGCTAGGTTTGGTTTAAGAAGGAAGAGATGCAATAGCCTGATTGTAAAATCTTCAGGAAAAGCGCCACCCTAATTGAATCTCCAAGGGTTGTAGAAGGAAGGATGGCAATAGCCTGAAGGGATTGGAGGTCATTCACTTGTACAATATATTTTCAACTGCACCTGTTGTTGACCTCTTGAGTAGTATCATCCCATATGTTTACGTTGACGAACATGGCGAAAGTATTACGACACGTATAATTTGTGTTTGATTTCATTTATTCAATGTACATGAGAACGTGCAGATGAAAGTCATTACGTTTCATTAACAGATGTATATTTTGATCAGGAAATTTCCTGCGCCTCCTAAATAATACAAGGCCAAAATTGGCACACTAACGTGACAGGTCGCATGCATGCGCTTATGCTGCAAGACCGTGAGAGAACTACATGATGTGGAGGATTATTTCATGAAAAGGAACAGCCAACCTGCCCTAATCATCCTGCTTGCCTTTCTGCTTTTGATCTCAGGCTGTGGAGGAGCAAGCTCCAAGCAACAGGGAACGGATGCAGGTGCAAATGAGCAGGCAAACGAAAATAAGGAAAAAGAAAAGGAAGATGCCGTATCAAGCCCCTCCCTTGCAACATATACACCGCTTGACCAACTCAAGGAAAGTTATGACGTTGTTATCGTTGGTGCAGGAGGCGCTGGCATGACTGCGGCACTTGAAATAAAAGCGGCAGGCTTAAGTCCTGTCATTCTGGAGAAAATGCAGGTAGCCGGCGGCAACACAAGCAAAGCATCCTCAGGGATGAATGCTTCGGAAACCAAATTCCAGAAAGAACAGAACATTACGGATTCTAATGATCTGTTTTATGATGAAACGCTAAAGGGCGGGCATTTGACCAACAATAAGGATATGCTTCGTTACTTTGTGGACCATTCTGCCGCTGCCATTGATTGGTTAGACAGCAATGGTATTCGCCTAAACAACATTACGATTACAGGGGGAATGAGCAAGAAGCGCACTCACCGTCCTGAAGACGGCTCAGCTGTTGGTAAATATCTTGTCTCTGGATTGATCAAAAAAGTACAAGAACAAGGTATCCCGCTCTTTGTAAACGCCAATGTGCAAGAGGTGACAAGTAAAGACGGGAAGGCAACGGGTGTAAAGGTTGATTTCAGCCAAGCAAATGAGAATAAAACCATTGCAGCCAAATCGGTTGTCATTACAGCAGGTGGATTCGGTGCAAATATGGAGTTAATTAAGAAGGTGCGGCCTGACCTTGAAGGTTATGTGACGACCAATCAAGAGGGCAGCACAGGTGACGGTATTAAGATGGTAGAGCACATGGGCGGTACCACCGTTGACATGGATCAAATTCAGGTTCACCCTACCGTTCAACAGGAAAATTCGTATTTGATTGGTGAAGCTGTGCGCGGTGAAGGTGCAATACTCGTATCCAGTGAAGGAAAACGTTTCGTAAATGAGATGGGCGCTCGTGATAGCGTAACGGCTGCCATTAACAAGCTTCCTGAAAAAAGTGCTTATTTAATTTTCGACTCCGGTGTCAAAGCACGTGCAAAAGCAATCGATTATTATGAGAAAATGGGGTTTGTGAAAAAAGCAGATACGATCAAGGGGCTGGCGGAAATCATCCGTGTGCCTGCTACTCCGCTCCAAAAAACGCTTGAGGGCTGGAACAGTGCTGTGAAGAGCAAGAAGGATGATTCGTTTAACAGAAAAACGGGAATGGAGCATGAATTGTCTAATGTTCCATACTATGCGATCAAAATCGGTCCAGGCATTCACTATACGATGGGTGGTGTAAAAATTAACACTAACACAGAAGTATTAGACAAGGATGGCAAGCCTATACCGGCTCTATTTGCTGCTGGCGAAGTGACAGGCGGTCTGCATGGTGAAAATCGCATCGGTGGCAACTCCATCGCAGAGATTATTATTTTTGGCCGTCAGGCCGGTATAAAGTCTGCGGAATATGTGAAGCGTGCAAAATAATAGGAGGTCTTTTACAGGTTCAACTTGTAGGGATGAAGTGGCCCCTAATGTAGCGGGCCTCTTTTCTTGGGCGTACACAAGTTAACTGCCACCATTTTAAACAAAACTGATCCTATCAGGCTATCCCACATATAAGCTGTTGGACTTTAATGAAAAGTGTAGCTCATAAATGAAATCGCCATTTCATCGGATGCTGGCTCACTGCCCCATCTTTCTGCGTACAACCCATCTCCTTATTATTTTGACTAATATATAAACGCAAATACCCATCCTGCACACAATACTCGCCTAATTTTTTTATCTCACCCAAAATACGCAAGCCTATTCTGCCATCGATCATCAAGCAGGTAGGATGAGGTGTGACCTTTTTGATTGATATGCCGCCAACGTTGTTGCTACGATAGTTCAACGGAGCAGGTTAAATATAACGAACAAAAGGAATAGGAGCTATTATGATGAAAAGAATCGTTACACTAAGTACGCGCAAACTAATGGACACAGCAAGACACGGCGGATGCGGTGCATGCCAAACCTCTTGTCAGTCTGCTTGCAAAACTTCCTGTGGTGTTGCCAATCAGCGTTGTGAAAATGCAATGAACAAATAGCAATTAACGCTCACCGCCGTCCCTACAAGGACGGCGAAGTTGTTTATGCTCGTTAGCCGGAAAGTCATTGCAATTTGTACGTAAAAAGGAGCTTGGTTCGCAATATGATTCATCAATATCAACTGAACGGTTACAACATCGTGATCGATACCTATAGTGGCTCAGTGCATGTTGTAGATGATCTGGCGTATGAGATCATTGCGCTTTATGAGCATACAGCTCCAGCACAAATAATGAGCTTAATGAAGGAAAAACATTTTACTGAGGAAAGCATTCGCGATACGCTCTCTGAGGTGGAACAACTCAAACATAAAGGGCTGCTCTTTACAGAGGATATGTATGAAGAGTTGTCTATCGATTTAAAAAAACGAACCACGTATGTGAAAGCGCTCTGTCTTAACGTAGCGCATACGTGTAATCTGTCTTGTGAGTATTGCTTCGCCAGCCAAGGGAAATACAATGGTGAACGAGCCATCATGAGTGTTGAAGTTGGGCAACGCGCCATCGATTACTTGCTGGAACACTCAGGGCATCATCGAAATTTGGACATCGACTTCTTCGGCGGAGAGCCGCTTATGGCTTGGAAAGTTGTGAAACAGATTGTAGCGTATGCGAGAAGTAAGGAAAAGGCATGGAAGAAGCAATTCCGCTTCACCTTCACCACAAACGGGATGCTGCTGGACGATGAGGTTACTGCATTTTTAAATGAGGAAATGTACAATGTCGTCTTAAGCCTTGATGGCAGAAAAGAAGTGCACGACCGGCTGCGCACAACCGTGACCGGCAAAGGCAGTTATGATCATATCGTACCGAAGTTTCGGGAGTTCATTCAAAAACGCGGCGATCAGGAGTATTATGTACGGGGAACGTATACACGAAACAATGTAGATTTCACAAATGATATTTTTCATATCGCAGATCTAGGCTTCGACAAAATCTCCATGGAGCCTGTCATTTGTGATCCACGAGAACCTTATGCCCTTACCGAGAAGGATATTCCGGAGATTTACGAGCAGTACGAAATTCTTGCTAAGGAAATGATTACACGCAGTGCGCAAGGCAACGGATTTACGTTCTATCATTACATGCTTGACCTCTCGGAAGGCCCTTGCATCCAGAAGCGAATCACGGGGTGTGGCTCAGGCACCGAATACCTCGCTGTCACTCCAACAGGCGAGCTATTCCCATGCCATCAGTTTGTAGGGGATGAAGCGTACAGTATGGGTAACATTTGGGAGGGTATAACACGACCTGAGCTGCAAGGCCAATTCAAGCAGAGCAACTGCTATACGAAGCCAGCGTGCAAAGATTGCTGGGCTAAGCTATATTGCAGCGGCGGCTGTCCGGCCAATGCCCTGCATGCGACGGGTTCCATCAACGGAATTTACGAGTTTAGTTGTGACGTTTTCCGTAAGCGAATTGAATGCTCTATGATGGCCAAGGTGGCCGAGTCGATTAGAGAGCTTGAAGCTTGTGATGCGTAGTAATAAGAAAAGCAGACCACTATCTCTTGTAATTGGGATAGTGGTCTGTTTGATAATAAATGGATCTGTCTGCTCGCGTTGAAGCTTTGCGATCTCAAATTTCACACTGATTCTCAGCCAATCCACGATCATACTTCGAATCGGACTTTTATCATTCTTTTCACTCGTACCCCAACCCAATTTCCTACTATGGTCTTATAATTTCCGAAGGCCTCTTGCTGCGTGACACAACTATCAATCCCAGAAGTTGAATACCGAACACAGCAATGAACAGATCAATCCGATTGACAACAAACGCTAAAGCAGGCGAAACAATAATTACGGCAATAAGGCACCACCGTTTAGCGCCTTGTTTAACTAGTTCTCCCCGGAAAAAGAAAAAGAGCATGGCAACAAATAATGTTGCAGATAGAAAAATAGTCACGCCCAAAAGCAAAATGCAAATCTGAATCCACAAAGAGGCTCCTTGCTTCACTAATTGATAAATAAACACAATATATAATGTAATAATTAAAAATAATATCATTGGTCCGAATGGAGCGTACAACCTCTGAATGTAGATCAACCACTCAGTGTTTTCTTCATCTTCTCTTTGTTGGCCCAGTTGTCTGCCAAGTTTGTCCACCTCGCTCACTATCAAAGCCTGCAACGTATGGAGCAGAAGGGGATTAAGTTGCTTATAATAATCTCGCATGACCGTTCGTTGTGCATTTGTTAGATAAGGACCACATTCCCCCAACAATGCATACATCTGCTGCTTACTCACTTCATTATCCTGATGAATTACATTCGCAATACTTAACTCAAGCTTAGTAAAAAGACTTTGCTTTAACTGTAACATTACCAGCTTACTCTGTTGTTTGCTATCTATCATACCTTTGAACTGCTTGTACATCCAGACTAATATTGTGCCTATAATCGAAATGAGTATCGTCTCTGACGTATTTGCTTTTAAAAATGCTGCAATATCTGCCCACATTGCTATGTCCCGCCTCCGCCTACGCCTCCAACTTCATCACCTAACTCCAAGCTCTCTAGCCGCGTCGCTCGATCCACGTGATAATCATCCCACTTCACGCTGATCTTTCCCTGTCGGCGTTTCTCTCGCCAGTCACGTAACTGAGCTTCCGTCTCCAGCCGCAGCTCCGCAACCTCCACCGCGCGATCAAATATGTATTTTGATGTTAGTAGAACGCTTTTCACGCCATGTCCGCCCGGTACAATCCGCTCCTCTCTCTCCAGCCATTCCTCTACAGTTAGTTTCACATATAATTCATTTGTCGCTCCACGTCTCGATGGGATTTCATGAATTTCGTGCCGTGGAAGCACTTTCCACGTTTTCACCTTTCCATAAAGTGTGATACCTGCTTGTTCACGGCCAAATCGCTTAATTGATTGATAGATCGCAACATACTCAAGCTGCGACAACGTCCCATGTTTTGAAAAATGCTGTAAAGGCACATGATAGAATCCGAAACGTCTAAGATCTCGGAGTTGATTCTCATGGCTTAGTGCCCCCACCAATACCGTTTGTCCGGCTAACTTGTCCGCGTAATACTCTTTCGTTCCCCTCGGTTGTGTCGAACGCTCATATGCTTTCTCTGGGCTATCCAAAATAATTTCATCAAGAAACGTCTCCAGCAACGATGTCGAATTTGGTAGTAACGGAAAAGCCCCTACGTTCACAAGATCAATACTCTTGTAAAAATGATGCTCCTGATACTTTTGCTCATCCGCATAGGGAAAAAGAACGTACGCTCCGAACATACTACGTTCAAGTTCCTTATCATCTGCTCTCAGACCGGCTACAATGGCATCCCGATACCGATGCATTGTATTAATATCCTCTTCTTGAGGGCCTGGTTCCTTGTATTTTCTCTGATAAGACGTCCCCTCATAAGCAGGATTGATCCGATACTTTGCATCAAAGATATATTTGTATTCTACTGTGGAATCCCGCTTCTTCAACGTCAGAACGTTGTCCGGCTGCTGACCAGTCGTCCGACTCCCATCACCAGATGGTAACGCGTTATAGTACAGAATAAACTCCTCACCGTTCTGTGGATGACGATACACTATCTTCGATGCATTTCCTCGCTTCAGCTTCACGAACAATCCGCTCCGATTTAACTTAATAATATCTTGTTTGACCAATTCATATTTGCGGCTTAGGAGCTCGTGGATTTTTAGGAAGCACCAGTATTCATACAATTGCGCAAGATCTTTCATGGATAAACGGAAGAGATCATTTTGGATGGCCAGTCCCTTCATAAGTATCAAATAAAACTTGTAAATATCCCTGTAACCCGGCGCCATCTGTAGAACAAGTGAAGTCGTCATCTGCCGAATATCTCCAACCTGCAAAAAATCCAGCTGCAAGAAACGCTCAATTTTCTTTTGCATCCGAACTACTTTTTTCAACAGATGGGGATCAGACGATCGTTCCTTTTTCCCAAGCTGTGTTTTTATAATTCGCAACTTTGTCTGCACCCGTACAAGCACCCAACGGACAAAACGATTCTCCGGCGTATCATAATCTACAGACCTTCTCGTCTCCAGAACATGTGAGGGCATATAACCCTGGTCATTAATCCTAAGCAATCCATTCCTTCTATCGGCGGCGACTAGCAAATGCGGTCGTTTTGCTAGAAATGCGATATTTTCACGCCCCGCTTTTTTTACCCGCGACGATTCAACGATCCGATTTTCCATGATCATCCTATGATGTGGTGTGTTATGCATCCGCTCTAAATTCTGTATGAGTTGCTGAAATACATGCTGCAAAATTGTGAATAACTCCGTTAAGCTCTGATTCCTAGTCTCCTTTAATCCAGTAAAGTGATACGTCTTGCGCAAAAAATCAAAAGACAGATTATAGACTTGGGTATTTACATCATTCAGAATAGTTTGATAATCCTGTTTATAATCCATTTTCGATGGGAAAATTTCCAACTGCATTCGAAACAGAGATTCACCATGAAGACGGAGTTCAAGCTCTGTAAAACCCACCTCATTCTGAAAATTAAGCATTCCAGATAGCAGCCGCCCCCCCTTAGGCAAAACAGACTGTCGCAAATTCACATTATCATGGTGGAACGTAATTGGTGTATTCGGCTCCATCTCTACGATTAATTCATAAGTTTGCGCTTCATAAAATAAAGGAGGACATGAATAACCAAACTGCCAAGGTACAAGGCCCTGCTCCTCAGGTGAGAACAGTTTTATAGATGTAATCTCTAAACTAGGCAAAATCGCCTGTATATGAAGGTGGGCGTCAACCCATGTTGAGTCATCCTTACGATGAAGCCGTAACATTTCTACCGTCGGGTGACTCGGCCTCCCTTGCAAATATAAGTTGAATTGATTTGTCTCAATTCTGAGCAGTTCAACTGGATAATTATGAGAGCCAATAAGAAGTGAATCCATCCTCATCTAACCTCCGTAACATGAAGATGATTTTTCTAGCGCTTTGTTTATACCTAGCTGACTCAATCATCTTCTCAATGTTCTGCCATAGTTTGGATGGGTCTTCTGTCAATTCATTAATCGGTAGTTTCTTTCCAATCATAATTTCCAATAGCCGTAGTAGTACAAGTCTTACTGAATCATTACTCCCTTGAATTCTTGGAAGTATTTTTTGCAGGAGTTGAAAATCAAATGCCACATCCTCAGACAACAACTTCGCTTGTACATTATAGATTAGATAAAAACAGATAGCGTCCCTAATCCGAAATCCGACATGGGAATGAATTGTCTCCAGAATCTTATTGACCTCTACTAGTTTCGCCGTAGTCTCTTCGATCAGTTCATTAAATGGTGACTCTCTAACGTATACTTCAGCTAGTTGAAGGTAGTCTGAACGCAAAAAAGAGTTCGGCGCAGGTACCGCTTGAGTATCTACACTATTAAGAGTATCATTCAGCTCCGGAAGTTGATCAAGCCGAATATAATTAAATTCAATTGTATTTGCTCGATCCAGTACCTTCTTACTGAATGGATGCGTCGTTTCATCCATATTCACCGTACCAACGAGATACACATTTTCCGGCAGATAAACGTTCCCATACCGCTTTTTATCTTCTTCATTGACAAGCGAAGCTTCACGGATAAGTGGCTCCGTCATAATCCGCTCTTCCTGCCACTGCTGTGTTTCCAACACACTTAGCATATCACTAAAATAATGCTCCACTCTCGCTAAATTCATCTCATCTAAACAGATAAAGTAAGGCTTATGACTATTGTCTGATTGGCACGCTTCTGTCAGTACTTCTATAAGTGGACCCGGTCTGAACTGGTGAGACAGGTCCTTATACCCCAGGAGATCAGATGGATCGCTCCAATCTGGCCGGATCGGAATAAGAGTAAATTGTTTATTCTCACTTGTTGCTCCCAGTGCCTCCGCAAAAAGCTTAATCAATTTTGTTTTACCCGTTCCAGACACACCAGCTAAAATGACAAATGGTTTAGATTTGAGCGACAAATAAAAGTTCTCAATCAGTTGATCAGGGTAGGCGAAGCCTTTACGGCAAATGTAGCTTTTAATTGCAGCCAACCGTTCGCTCACGCTCAGGTTAATCACAGATAATTGCTCCTGTTCATCGTTATTCAAGACGATATCAACGTACTGCTTGTAATTATTCACGAGATTATGGAGATCACTTATTAGCTGCTCTTCATCTGGTAAATGATCACAATCGTACTTATAATAAGCAACCGTAGATATTTGATAGTCACGCCCCAAGCCACTAGTAGTAAGGTGAATTTCTTCGTCCTTTTTTAGACCTTCCAATGGAAGCATGTCTCTTATCTCTTGAACCTTTCCGCGTAGGTACTTATAACCTTCAACTTTCCCTTTCTTATTCGGTTCTGTTACACCCTGAGCAAGGGTAAGGTAAACAGACTTCATGTCCTCTGCGAAGAGATAAACAATATATTCACCCTTCTGGGTCGATCCCCCAATTCGGCGATCCATAATGGCTATCCATGGTATCGTTGCCCAAACTCCCTGACCGACGGAAGCTTGAATCTTCAAATTTTCGTGGATAAAAGGTAGACTCTTGATACTGTAAGGAACTTGTCGCCTAACGAAGTCACCTAAAGGATTTTTTGCGAAGGGTTCAATTTTAGCATTCGTGTAGTGGGACATAATATGATACAACGTATCCCGTATCGAAAATGATACACCTTGCCGCATTCTGTAATATTGCTCTAACTCTTGCGTAGCGTAATCATGCAGCTCAATCAAGACATCTTTATCGCATGCTTCATAAAGCTGGCTTTTAAAGCCAATCATTTGATTATGTAGATCATGTTCAAGAATCTCCTTCAGAGCTACGATGGGTGTTTGTATCGTCTGCGAAATATCACTAAGAGTCACATCTGCCCAACGCTTCATACCACTAATAGGTGGATCAACTAGCTTACCATGGGATTCCCGCTCCTGTAGAAGGTCAAGAAATCTTTTTTTCAAGCTGTGAAAAGAGACCATTCGCTCCCCGCTCACATTCATTTCACTTAGTAAGGCCAGGACGAGCACCATTTTGTAAGATTTTTGTTTATAGGTAAAAATTCCGGACAAAGTACCCGGTAACGACATATATATAAACCACCTTAGAAAAAAATTAAGAGTACGATAACATTTCTACCAAATCTCATTCGCTATCATTGTATCAGGTTCCTGCTAGTCACATTCATAATAAAGAAAGCATTAACACTGATCGCTTCAAGTAATGACCTTGTAAATAATGAAAATGGACACGGTTTAATAGTTAAATTGATTATATTTATAGCCAAATGATTGAATAAATAAAGTTAGAGTATTATATTAGCTACTGCGTCAACAACCTAATAATGTGGAATTGCCGAAGCTGCCTAAGTCCTCGGGTGGAACAAATCGACGTTGGTTCGTTTTCGAAAACCAGGAGGCTTACCAAAAACAATGCTTTCACTGCCTGAACCGATTCAAGAACTAAGTTGTGGACCGATTTGGCTTGAGAGCGACATTATCAACTATAAAAACTCTGTGGAGGCAATTTCGATGTAGAAATACCAACGGTGCGTTGATGCCGGTATTGAGGTCGATTACAAGATGGGATGGGACATGACGGCTGTTTGGTCTACTCACCATAAATTGCAAGTTAATGAATTGAAGGAACTGTTTCAAGCGAACGGTTGGGTCGATAATTACCGTGGTATTTGCCGCAATCCGAAATTTTAATTTAATGCAGTATCAACTGGCGCCCCCATATATTGTGGGGGTTATCCCATTCTTACTAATTTTCAATTTAACTCTGCGCTTTACCACTATTTGTGATGCGGTTCCCCGTACATAACCTCGCGTCCTCAAACCATTGTCCATTTCGGAATATATAAAACGTCACTCACCATAACCATATACTAGCTCAGTTTTGTGCCGTTTGTGAGGAAAGCCAAATTTTCTTCTAATGCCTCTCAATCATATAGATATAGTAAATGGTAAATACAAAACCGAGCAAAAAGGGCTACCAAATGGCAGCCCCACTTATAATTCATCTCTTCTGATCCTAAACTCTACTAGCCATGTGATGGGTCCCGTCTCATTTGTCGTCATTGCCTCGAAGTGCTTGTTTACGAATTAGGTAATTCTTTTTCTTTCTCCCGTTACATTACCAGAGTCAATAATAAAAATAGTCCATTTGTTAAGCCATGTACCCATACTGCAGGCCAAACAGAATTTGTTCGTTCATACGCCCATGCAAATATGATCCCACCAAGAAAATTCGCAGGCATCGCGTTATAGGTAGGAATATGGACTATCGTAAAGAGACTCGCACTCAAAAACATTGCCCAACTAATGCCTAATCGGGTTCGCAGCCAGCGATAGATAAAACCGCGATAGAATATCTCTTCGTATATAGGCGAGATGATCACTGCTGATGCAAACGCAATGAATACACTGAAGACCGTAACATTCTGCTGAATTGATTCCGTCTTAGAATTTTCAAATGTATTGCCGATATAGCTGGTAAGGATCATTACGATGGTGCTGCCTATAATCAGCAAGAACGTCCATAACAGAATTCGCCACCAATCCTTCGCAGGAAAGGATCTTAAACCCACTTCACTCCAAGAAAGCTTTTTAGGACGTATCCCTATGAAATACACTCCCAGCATTAATACTATTGCTATTGTAAGCCCTGTCAATGTTCCTGAATACAGCTCATCTCCAAGCCATTGCGCATATACGGGTTTTACTACAAATTTAATAAATCCGATAACAAATACAAACTCTAGCAACAGCAAAGCTACAAACTCTTTCCATGTCCAATTATCCCTTTGTTTCCAATGCGTTAAGTGATCAGTCATTCCCTTACCCCTTTGTCTCTGTGATATAATTCAAATATATTGGGTGACGCTACGTCACCTGCAAGCATTTTTTTGGAGGAATATCATGAGTCATTGGACAACAGGACAAGTATCCAAACAAAGCAATGTTTCTGTAAGAACACTTCGCTATTATGATCAAATTGGGCTCCTTACACCTAGCTTTAAGGACGAAAGCGGACGCCGTTGCTATTCCGAAGAAAACTTGTTCACTTTGGAAAAGATCACACTTCTAAAATCTCTCATGCTTCCACTCGAAGAGATTCAGAATTTATTGGATAAGCTATCCTACCGAGAAATACTAAAAGCTCACTATAATCATCTTCAAGAACAACTTTCTTCGCTCCAAACTAGCATCTCCAATACGACCTCGCTCATCAACATGTTTGATCTTGAGGGAGAAGTATCGTGGAAACGAATTTCACATTTAGTACAGACAGCCAAACATAATTCGAAAAAATGGATTGAATATTTTGAAGATGACGAGAAGGATTTTTTAGAACAAGTACTTCCTAGTCTTAGTAAAAGCGACCGAATCACCCAACAATATATTTCACTATTACGAAGAATTGAATGGTGTCAGCAGCATAGCATATTACCTGAATCTGAAGCTGGCTATCAGATTGGTTGTGAGTTGATTGCAGTTTCCAATGATACATTTGATGGAAATGAAGAGTTAATGAATAAGTTTTGGGAAGTAAGAAAAATGCCGTCAGAGACAACTGGACTGTATCCTATAACAGATCAATCACTGGAATTTGCAGAACGTTGTATTATCTATGCAGAGCAATTGCTGAATAAAGAAAGTGAATGATTGGTTTCTTAACACTATAGATCTGAGTGATTCCTTCATCCACCAATGATCATTGTTGCATATTGGATCAGCTACACTTAATTGCACAGAAAAAATAAGGGCTAGTAGAATGAAACCAACACGATTAGGAGCGGATCTACTATGCCAAACAAAAACTTACATTCACAGCAGAGTTCAAGAAACAGATAGTTGTTTTACATGAAAATGGAAAGTCAAGAGAAAAGCACATATTACCTAAATACTTCACTCGGTACGGTACTTCGGTATAAAAAAGAAGCGGGCTACTAACCCACTTCGTCCGTTTCACGCCAATACACCTCAACTATTAGTCTTTCTAACTAACAGTGAGCAACACTCCACATGTGTCGTACGCGGGAACAATCTCCTATGCAACAGAAATTGTTCCCAAACCCTTAAACCGTCTTCAAGAACTCCACAATCGTCAGCAGACCCTTATCAAAGTTTTCCAAGTTAAAGTGCTCATTTGGCGCATGCAGGTTCTCGTCCGGTAAGCCGAAGCCCATCATCACAACAGGCGCCTCCAGCACACGGGAGAACGTCTCCACGATCGGGATCGAGCCGCCGTCCTTCGTGAACAAGGCGCGCGTGCCATAGACACTCGCATAAGCGTCCGCTGCTACTTGCAGCATACGATCCGTCGGATCGATGTTAAAGGCGCGAGCCTTCTCGCCGTCTGTAATCTTCAAAGTCGCGCCTGGCTGAATGTGCTTGTTCAGGTGCGCCTTGATCTTGTCGAGCATGTCCTGCGGATCTTGGTCGCCAACTAGACGGCACGTAATCTTCGCATGCGCTTCCTTCGGAATCACCGTCTTGGTACCTTCGCCTTGGAAGCCGCCGTACACGCCGTTCAGTTCCAGCGTCGGACGTGCGCCAACGCGCTCCACAAAGGAATAACCCTCTTCCCCGTACAGCGTGTCAAGGCCCAGTTTATCCGTGAGCGCCTGCTCGTTCATATTTTGCTTCGCAAACTCCTCACGCATGAGCGCCGACAGCTCTGGCACGCCTTTGTAGAAGCCTTCCACGGCTACACGGCCCTGCGCGTCATGCAGCGTGGCGAGCAGCGCCACAAGCGCGTGCAGCGCATTTGGAACACCACCGCCAAACGTACCGGAATGCAGGTCCGTGTTGGCGGTATTCACTTCTACCTCCAGCGAGCACAAGCCGCGCAGACCGGTGCTGATTGCTGGCTTGCCTGGCTCCAGCAGCGACGTGTCCGAGATGATGACCGCGTCTGTCGCCAGCTTGTCCTTATTTGCATCAAGGAACGGCGGCAAACTTGCGCTTGAAATCTCCTCTTCCCCTTCGATGCACAGCTTGATATTAACTGGAAGCCCATTCTCTTCCTTTAAAATCGCTTCAATCGCCTTAATGTGCAGGAACAACTGCCCTTTATCGTCTGTCGCACCGCGCGCGTACAGCTTGCCGTCACGAATGTCCGGCTCAAACGGCGGGGTCGTCCACAAGTGCAATGGATCTACCGGCTGCACATCGTAGTGACCATAGACCAGAATAGTTGGTCTGCCTGGCGCATGCAAATAATCAGCAGTCACAATCGGATGACCGTCCGTCTGGTGCACCACTACATTTTCCAAGCCAATACTAATCAGATGCTTCTCAAGCCACGAAGCTGCTTTGTTTACGTCCTCTTTATGAGCAGACAATGCCGATATGCTCGGAATCGCCAACCATTCTTTTAGTTCATTCAGATGCTTTTCTCGATGTTGTTGAAAATACGTTTCATAACTCATGATCAGTAAACGCCTCCTTCATATGTATAACGTTATTGTACGCCTTTTGGACCATTTGTGAAATTATGAAATTGGAAATGACCCAATCATGAAATAGCGGCATGGCAACTTACTGGCATGTGGCCTGATGCACAGTGCACACACCATTCAGCATTGCGCTCATAATAATGGCGACAGCATCCGTGACACACCCTCCAGCACCCGCTGCCAGCGTGATCGCTTGACGAACTGCTCATAATCGATCTCCTTGCTGTCTGCGAAGTCCAGCTCAAAGTCCTGCGCCAAGCAGTCGATGACCGCTTCGTCAAACATAACCGCATTCAGCTCAAAGTTGCTAAAAAAGCTGCGCATGTCCATGTTCGCGGTGCCAACACACGCCAGTGAGTGGTCCATAACCATCGTTTTGGCATGAGCAAAGCCTTTATAATACTCAAAAAAACGTACACCCGACTGCATCAGCTCCTCCAAGTACGAGCGCGCTGCCCAATCGACGAGCTTGGAGTCCGAATGGTGCGGAATAATAATTCGCACATCCACACCACTTACACCTGCCGTCTTTAGCGCAAGCTGCGTTCCCGTGTCCGGGATAAAGTACGGCGTCATTATCCATACACGCTCCCGCGCGCAGCTCAGCGCTCCGAAGTACAGCTCTTGGATTGCATCCCAGCTCGTATCCGGACCGCTAGGTACGAGCTTAACCTGTTCCTTACCAGGGCAGATATGACGAGGAAAGAACTCTCGCCCTAAGAGCCGCTGTTGTGAGGCAAACGCCCAGTCGTGTAGAAACACTGCCTGTAGCGTATACACAGCATCCCCCTCCACCTGTAGATGCGTATCCCGCCAGAAGCCATTCTTTGGACTACCGCCCACATATTCGTCCCCAATGTTAATGCCGCCCACAAAACCGATTTTGCCGTCCACAACAACAATTTTACGATGATTCCGGTAATTGAGCCGTCGCTTGAAAAATGACACCCACACCGGCAAAAACCAGTGAAACTCAATGCCTGCCTCTTCGAATTGCTTCACATAGCGTCGCTTCAACTCGATGCTGCCAACACCGTCGGCAAGCACACGAACCTTAACACCTTGCTGAGCCTTATCAATTAGCAGCTTCTGGAACATCGCGCCAATGGAATCGTCCTTAATAATATAAAATTCGATATGAATATGTTGCTCTGCCCCCTTGATCGCTTCGGCTATCGCTTCATATGTGGCATGTCCGTTCGTCAGCACCTGCGTGCGGTTGCAGCTTGTAATCGGGCTTTCCGACAGCGTTGAAATGAGGCGAAATAGACGATCCTGCCGCTGCATTTCAGCATTGTGAAGCTCCTGCACATCACGAACAACATGAAGAAAATCTAATTCTTCTATTATATGATCAACAAACCAGCTTTTACGAATCCGTCTTCTGGCCGTATATTCCTGAGCAAGGAAATAGTACATTACAAACCCGATGATCGGAATGCAAAATGATATCCACAGCCAGGCGACCGCCTTAGCGGGATGTTTGTACTCCAACACCAAAACAGTAAACAACTGAAATAAATAGAGCAGAAGCCCGATGATCCACCATATCATTACACACATTTCTCCTCATCTTATCATGGCCTACGTTCAGCCTTGCCCAGATGCCCCTCTTCTCATTCATTTAATGCGCAACGAGTTGGACACTCGACACAATAAGAGCCACTCAATCAGCGAATAGTCACGTTTTATTGGTTATGTTTTGTCTGAGCAAGGAATAAAGTGCATAAAGAGGAACATGCATGACCAATTCGGGAGGTGATGTTATGAAGCGGCGATGGTTTAACGATTCAATGACATTGCTCGTTATCCGTGATGCAGACCAGGCAGTTAAGCAAGTTAATGTCCCGAAAATGCTGATCGTATCCGTACCGATTGCGGCCTTGATGTCAATCTCTGGTCTTATTTTGACGATGCAGTTCACTTCTGCCAAAGAGATTAGTGCGCTTAAAGGACAGCTAAGCAATCAGTCACTCGCGCTTGATGTCACGGTCAAAGATAAAGAGGAAGCCATTCGTAAGCTGCAAAATGAAATCGTCCGTCTGTCCGCTGAAGCAAAGGACGTTAAACATCGCGTACAGCAAATGAGCGATTTGGAGAACAGACTCGAGAACTTTGTGGAATCTCATCTGGGCTCCGAAGCTGCTGCCAAGCCCCCTAAACTGTCCTTGTCACGTACATCATGGACGGAGACAGAGCAAGTGGGCGGCGAAGCACAATATGCCGACACGGATGAACTCATTGAGCTTGCCCGTCAATCCAGCCTGGATTTGAAGCAGGTTCAGCAGATGCTGAACACGGTGGCACAATCAGCTCCCGTCACCCTGAATCAGGCGATTCAGAAGCAAACGACGATAGCCGGCACACCGTCCATCTGGCCGACGACGTCACGCCGCCTCACTTCCAGCTTCGGATATCGTCAAGATCCAATGACTGGACGTGCTGCCTTTCATGCGGGCATAGACATCGGCGGCGAGGTGGGCGATCCGGTATACGCAGCAGCAGACGGACAGGTTATTACAGCAGAGTTTAATCATGCACGCGGCAACTATATTATCATTCGCCATGTTAACAATTTGGAGACATGGTATATGCATTTGAGCAGACTTTCCGTTCAGCCTGGTGATAACGTATCAAAAGGTGATCTGATTGGTGAATTGGGCAGCACAGGGCGCAGTACAGGGCCCCATTTACATTTTCAAGTGGTCCAGCAAGGCACGCCTATTGATCCCTCTCCTTATATGCGACACAACCGTACCCAAATGACACAAGGCGGCAAGGACACCTATTAAAGCAAGTTCCTCTGTATGCACCCTTCAAAATATGTAATCGAGGTGAGCTTATTATGTTTGGTAAATCCGAATCTGCAAGTACACGCTCCAATCCATCTACAGACACACTGATCAGTTACGGTACGGAAATGGAAGGAACTATCCACTCCCCTTCCAATATACGTATTGACGGCACATTTAAAGGCGATATTCGCAGCGAGGGCAGTGTTGTCATTGGCGAGAAGGGAGAGGCACATTCCAATATTGAGGCGAAGCAAATCATTATTGCGGGTAAAGTATTCGGGGAGCTTAAAAGCAGCGGCAAAGTTACGATTACCCCTTCAGGGATCGTGTCTGGGAACTGTGAATCCCAGTGGCTTATCATTCAGGAGGGCGGTATTCTAAACGGTAACAGTATCATGGAACGATTGGAGCAGGCTAGTAATAACAAGCAGAAGCTGTCTAGTAAGGTTGATGCGGAAGGAAAGACCAACAAAGACAAAGTGAACGAGAAGCAAGCGGGTTAATCCCCCTTGCTTCTTGTTCCATATAGAGGAGGTAGGAATACCGATTGGGGGGTGCTGCTTTGTGCAGGAACTTGTCACAACTTGCTCATAGCTTGGACAGCTTGCCTATGGCTAGCGTATGGCTTGCTCACAGTTTTCATATGTCTTGCTCAGAAATTGCTCCGTACACATTACTTCCCATTTAAATGGATAGCGGGAGCAGTCACATAAGCTGCACAATATCATTAAAAGATCCGATTAATAAGACAATCGTTCGTGTTGAATCAAACAATCATAAGGAGTGCCTGTTGCCATAGCCGTCCATAGGATACCAAGCATCTTGTGCTCACGGACACAGGTGCTGCACGCACCTAAAGGAATATGCCCACGGAAAAATCCCGTGCGGAATTGCATGGTGCTTCGTTCTGCCGATACAGGCTCGCGACAGCCGAGGCAGTACACCGGCTTCTGCGACAAATGGTGTGACGTGTCCAAGGTCTCCATGTACAAGGCAACCCTCCTGTAGGGGAAAGTGTAAACTTTTTCATTTGCTACATTTCGTATCCATAATGTACGTTATTACCGGCTTATTGTCAAGCAGATTGCTCCAATTTGTTACGAAGCAAATCATGAATTCGCACTCTTTCTTGCTCATCCACTAGCCAGTAATAGATTCCATTCATTCTGGCGCTCCGACCTTGAACCTCTATTTTCTCGACCTCTTTCAAAGTTGACATATAATGCACCATTACATTTTGCCAATCTTCAAATTGAAAGTTCGTTTTGATGTAATTTTTCATCGTGTCGAGTAACGCTGTCCAATGTGTGATCCCTTGAAAAGATGCCGCACGCTTTAAGATCGAATGCAGCACCTCCCGCTGACGATCCATCCGGCCAAAGTCCCCATTTGGGTCCTGCTTGCGCATCCGCACATACGCTAATGCTTCATAGCCAGCCAAATGCAAATCACCTTGCGCGAAATGAACACCATCCAGTTGGAAAGGAAAAGGATTTTTTACGTCCACCCCGCCCATCGTATCAATTATCGTCTGAAAGCCTTCCATATTCGTCTTTACGTAATAATGGATCGGAACGTGAAACAATTCCTCAACAGACGCCACTGACATCGTCACCCCACCAAAGGCGTACGCATGATTAATCTTGTCCTCTTTATTTCGGCCAACAATCTCCGTCCGTGTATCACGTGGAATGTTAACCATCGTTACTTTGCCTGACTTCGGATTAACGACAGCAATCGCCATACTGTCTGACCTTCCGACATCGCCCTTTCTTTCGTCCACCCCCAAAATAAGAACCGTAAACGGCTCGCCTTCCTTTAAGTTTGGATCGGTTACGAACAAAGGCGTATCCACAAACTTGTCAATCGGCTTATCCGTATGGACTTTTTTCAAGTTTAAGGCGGATAGCTTTCTCGGCGGCAATGGCTCATACATAGCATTTGCTGTGCTCCTCAGCTTGTACCATAACGTTCCGCCTACCGCTGCGGTTCCTAGTAGAAGTACCGACATCACAATAAAGACGACCTTATGCCAAGGTCGCCAACGGTTCCATATTTTTATCATCGGATCACTCCAGGGCGCATGCCTTCTAGGTATCATCCCCCGAGACAGCGCTAATCTAATTGATATTACATCCTATCCGCAATCCACTACCCGCTTTGCTTGTTCCGCTCAGGACATCTTCGTTCGACTTATCCTGATAGCCCTCTCTATTCACATAGGCCGTCTTGCTTTAGCTCTTGCACGCAAGTATGCAGCGCTTCCTGCCAGTGACGCAGGGGCTGGAATCCGTTTAGCCGCAGCGCCCTCCCGTCCATAACGGAGTAAGACGGCCTGCGAGCAGGCCTTGGAAACCGCGAGGTCGGCACAGGCCGAACCGGTACTTGCGTCCCCGTCTCCTTCATAATTGCGCTCGCAAAGTCATACCATGAGCATGGACCTGCATTTGTAACATGATAAGTACCATAAAGATCCGATTGAAGCAGATTCACAATCGTCTCTGCGAGATCAACCGTATATGTCGGGCATCCAAACTGATCGTGCACCACCTGCAGCTCAGATTGTTCACGAGCGAGCCGTAACATCGATTTCACAAAATTGTGCCCGTGACGACCAAATACCCAAGAAGTACGGACGATAAATGCACGCTGATGGAGCTGCTTAACAAACTGCTCCCCCTGCCATTTGGAAGTCCCGTATACATTGATTGGACGCGGGCGGGCAAATTCATCGTACGGCTTCAAGGATCTGCCGTCAAAAACATAATCCGTGCTGACATACAGCAGTTTGGATCCTACTGCTTGCGCTGCCGCAGCTATGTTCCGTGTCCCATATGCATTAACCTGAAAAGCCTTGTCAGACTCGCTTTCTGCCTCATCCACCTTCGTATAGGCTGCCGCATGGATAACTGCTGCCGGTTGTTCATGGCGCATCCATTGCATGACCGCTACCACATCGGTGACATCGAGCTGCTTCCTATTACTTGCCACATAAGGAATGGCGCGTTGATCCAAAACGGCCTGCACATCTCTGCCAAGCTGTCCATCCGCGCCTGTAATGAGGATCGGTTGTATTTTCCTTGTCATCAGTCGCCCTCCCTTTTAGTCACCCGGTAGTTCTGCATCTTCGAGTAAGGGCAGCCGCTCATCTTTGTGTGAAAGGATAGGGGTGGACGAAGGCCATGAAATGTTCAGTGTCGAGTCGTTCCAGCGTATTCCTCGATCAAGTTCGGGCGAATAATAATGGTCTACTTTATAAATGACCTCGGCATTTGGGGTTAGCGTGTAGAAGCCGTGAGCGAAGCCTGCCGGTATAAGCAATTGCAGTTTGTTCTCAGCGCTCAGCTTTACAGCGGTCCACTGCCCAAATTGCGGTGAGTGGGGCCGAATATCTACCGCCACATCCCATATTTCGCCCGCGAGCACGCGTACCAGCTTCGTCTGTGCTTTTGGAGCTAATTGGTAGTGAAGCCCTCTGAGCGTGCCTTGAACAACCGATAACGAATGGTTATCTTGAACAAATGTAATGTCGATGCCTAAATCATGCAATCTGCTGCTATGATAGCTTTCCATAAAAAAACCTCTATCATCTTCATGAACGGTCGGTTCCAGAATCCAAACGTCATTCAGCGTCGTATGCGTCATCTTCATCACTTTGCCCCCTGCTCATCCCGATGTAGGTCTTACTTAGAAAGAGACAGCAACAAAAGGGGCAATCATTCTGCCCCTTTTGTGCGCCTGCTGAATTAAGGGTAGAAAGGTGTTTGAATAATTACAGGCGTATTACCTTCAGTAATAATCAAGCTGCCACTTAACATTGGAGATGCCGATACGATGGAGTTGTTAGTCCAAAACAGTTGTGTGCTCGCATTGTCCAAAGGTCCAATGCTTCTCAGCAGCATCCCCGTATACATTTTAGAAGGAGTACGGTTATCCTCAATCGAGTTATCCTGAATGAGCACATTTCGGAACAACCGATTTTCAAGCAGTGCAATGCCCGCGCTGTTACCATCTTTGCCACTGTACAAGGAGCCTGCATTAACGATCGTATTTTTCTCTACGGTTACGTCTGTTAATACGCCATGCACGTTCCAGGTAATACCATTACTGTACGAGTTACGAATCATATTGCCTCGAATCCGCATATCTGTGATGTTGGCTGTTGTACTGTACAACGAGAGGTCAATACCCGCTGCGTTAGGTGATAAGGTCATATAACCTCCACCTGGATTTTCGAAGTCAATAAAGTTATTCAAAATGGAAAGACCGGTCCAGGAGTAATTGCCTTTGTTGTAAAATTGAATCCCTGCTGCCGCCGCATTTGTCGGTAAAAATCCACCGCCTCGTGCATTTACGACAATGTTATTGTTCTTAATCGTTAACGTGCCTACATGATCAATCGAAGCCCATAAACTCATACCAAATACGGCTTTTTGAATTCGGTTGCCTGCAATCATATTGTCCTTATTATCATACGCAGGATTGTCGGTAGGTCCGTAAATGATACCCGTTCGGTATTTACTGATCGTATTGTTCAGCACGTTCTTGGTCGAGCCGTGAACTTCGATGGCCGTGTTGGCCCCAGGGCCACCCGCTTCAAAGAAGTTTCCTGACACGAGCACGTTATTACCAACTAAATACATGCAAGAAGTATCATAGAAGAACGTTGCTCCCGATCCCATGTTCAGAAATCTATTGCCAGTAATCGTCATATCCGCTACAACATTTGCCATAATTGAATGAATTGCATGGCTATTCTTTACTGTAATATTGGCGATCTTAACACCGCTACCAGTATACATCATAATCTCACGACGAGCGTTGTAAGCGTCAGTCGGCTTAGTGGATATCGGATTGTTTAAGGAATTAGAATCGATCGTAATATCCGTAATCGACAAGTTTTTGAC
The DNA here is from genome assembly GCF_000425125.1 of Paenibacillus taiwanensis DSM 18679. GTDB lineage: Bacteria > Bacillota > Bacilli > Paenibacillales > Paenibacillaceae > Paenibacillus_B > Paenibacillus_B taiwanensis. Next base: position 225,605 of record NZ_KE384307.1, on the reverse strand, counting down.
TGGCAGCTTAAATTCGAATACGTTGTTGTAGACCCCTATTTTATTTGCAATTTTGAGTGTGCCTGTGCCAGCAATGGATACTTTTTGCGGCATTTGAATAAAGGTTTGGCCTGGTGCGGTCATCGTCCCTAATATATATGTGCGTCCCGAGGAAAAATGAACGGCAGCATTGGTCGTTAATTGAGAGGCATAATTAACGGCAGCCTGAATATAAGGACGATCGTCCTGAACAGAATTACCAAGTGCTCCGAACCATTCTGGATATACGGTTTTAATCGCGGCAGTCCCTGCTACGTTCCCTTGACCACCGAATATTTTGTAAAGCCCCGCAACAATTTTTCCGTTAATATATAAACTTTTTCCTGACGCGACTTGTATTTTAGCATTCTCGCCAAATGCAAGCGTAAGGTTGGAGTTAAAAGTCAAGTTGTCGTTTAACAAATAGGTTCCTGTTGGGAAATAGATCGTGCCTGATAACAAATTACTCGCTTTGACAAGTGCTTTTGTGTCATCTTTGATGCCATTCCCGACCGCTCCAAATGCCGTAATGCTAATACCTTGCGGCTTTGGCGCATCTAATGCCGAGACTTTCATCGGAGGATAGTCGTTTACTTGCAGCATGAATACGCTTAACATCACACAGACAATTAGCAGCCACCTTCCCAGATACGGAATCTTCGTGCTCTCTTTTCGCAATGCTTTCACCTTCTTTCAAAGTATGATTCCTCCTGTCGATTTAAAGAGCAAGTAGGAGCAATCGTAACATATACTATGATTTACCACAGAAAGTTGCTTAGTCTGACAACTAATATTTTGTATTTTTATACAACGAGAACAAGCCGTTACATAAAAGCAGCGGCTTGTTCGACCAGTTTACCTATGGAATTCATTACCTCGGGGTTGCGGTAAATCGGAAAATACTTTTCTTGCAGCAGACCAATCCCCAAGCATTGAATCGATAAATTATATAACTCCTCATTCCGAATTCGCTTGCCCACATAGAAATCTGCTGCCTGATGCTCATTAAAGCTTCGTTTGAACCGATACAAATTGTCATTGCCGGAATAACCGCCCCCAAGATGCAGCACTTTGCAGCCAATGGACTTGGCCCACATGACGGCTTTATGAATAAGCAGGTTGACAGGCGCGCATTTCAAATGCTCATTGTCCGATCCCATCAAATGGTAATGCGCGTAATCACCATAGTGCATAAACAAACATGACGTAATGACCTGATCATTGCGAATTACTTGAAGCAGCTTAATATTTTCCCGCAAATAACTAACCGTATTCTCAAAGAAATCCTTTTTAAAATAGTAATAGGAATTGGCTTGTTTTTTGCACATCGTGGAATAATACAGCCGCAGCAAGTCTTCCAGCTCAGATAGAGGCGTGAGCTTCACCACAAGCCCTTCACGTTCTGCTCGCCGAATGCGGTTACGATTGTCGCGCGAGTACTGGCGCATAATACTTTGTTCGTCCATCGTCAAGTCAATATATATCGTATTACGCACATATTCTGGATTACAGTCCTGATAATATTGAGCGTTGTTCAACAACGGATGAAAGCGTACAAACTCCGTTACAATCCGCTCTGCCTTACAATAGTCATCAAACACTTGCTCGAAGCGACGAAACAGCGCGTCACGCCTTGCCGCATCATTCACATTACTGATAGGACCTCCATATCCATACGGTGTCGTAATATCATACACAGGCTCGCCCGTATGTAATTCCGTGAATCCAGGCTGCCGTGACGCATCCCTTAAAAGGAATGGATAGCAGATATAGTCGTCTCCTTCACGATAGACGAACAACTGCGCTTTTCCTTCACGATTCTCTTCATAAATGCGGCAATAATCAGCAGTAAAGTAAATATCTGCTTCTGGTATCGCGCGGATTAACTCATTCCATTCTTTGTCCTGTTCCAAGTTTAAAACAACGACTGCTTCCATGAAGCTCCACCCTCCACATAATGCTGCCTGACTCGGCATGCTATCAAGCAATGCTCTTATCCCTGTATTGATACATAGATTTTGCCCGAACCGGAACGGATGTAAGCCGGCTCATGCCCTGGAAATTGAAACGCTCGCGCTACATTCCAGATCTGATCCGATTGGGTGTCCGGCGTAATTTCTTTGCACGCCCTGACATCTTCAGCCTTATACGTTTGAGGTGTGACACCCATCTCGGCCGCAATAATGTCCTGAGGTGTGGACACCGCCTTACCAGCAGCAATCTGAGGAAGGTACTGCTTCATTAATTCCAAGCCGATTCGGTTGCATCTCTCAAATAAATCGTACACGGTATGCTGCGGTTCAATTGGAAATCTTTTGACGTCAATAATATCTCCCGCGTCAACTCGTTCGTTCATCCAATGCAAGCTGGTCCCATACTCTTTGCGCCCTTCCATAATCGCCGCGGCATCACACATGGACCCTCTCATCTCAGGGAGAGGGGCACCATGCAAATTGATAACCCCAAGTTTGAATCGATTTAAATGTGTTCGTCTTAACACCTTATGGAAGCGCACGCTCACGCCGATATCTGCCTGCACATGCTGCAAATCATTTACATCTAGTATAGGTATTCCTTTATCCTCAGCTACTTCTAACATATTACGATCCTTTATCGTCTTCCTCCAGGCCGACATCGGTTCACGGGAACAGACGACACCTGCAATACGGAAGTCAGGACGTGTCAGCAGCCATTCAAGACACTCAATAGCGATGCCCATACTACCCAATAAGATTAGATTCATCATCCTTACCCTCCTTTTAGGCTTCTTGCAGGTTCCCTCCGCCTCCTTCTATCCCTTGCCAACTACATAAGCATTTGTCGTTCTTTATCTAAATCCATTACAGCCTGACTTGGATATATGGCTACATCTTTACGTGCAAATACTTGAATGACAGTCATCCATAAAATACGGACATCTACAAGGAAGCTCCAATGTTCAACGTAATAAGCATCCAATTCAAATCGTTCTTCCCATGAGAGCATATTTCTGCCTGAAATTTGGGCAAGACCTGTTATTCCGGGCCTTACTTGAAAGCGAATCAGTTCTCTTGACGTATAGTAGGGATTATATTTGACAAGCAAAGGTCGGGGACCAACCAGACTCATATCCCCTTTCAGCACATTAATAAGCTGTGGCAGCTCATCCAGACTAAGACGGCGCAGAAATATTCCGGCCTTTGTAAGTCGACTCTCATCAGGGAGAAGCTCCCCGTTTGAGTCTCTGGCATCTGTCATCGTGCGGAATTTGTATAATTGGAATGACTTCATCTCTTTGCCAGGACGTTCTTGAAGAAACCAGATCGGATTTCCAATTCGAATACGCACAAATAAAGCCGTAAGCAGCATAATTGGACTTAACAACAACAGTAAGATCGATGCTGCCGTAACATCAAAGCTCCTTTTCATCTCTATTACCCCACATTATCCATATATTTGCACAAAATATGTTTCATTTGTTCGATGGCCGCTTGTACTGTAACATCCTCTGCTTTCACTTGCTCCATCTGTTGGACAAACGATTCCAACTCGGCAGTTATAGCTGTATATCTTCCGTCATCACAAGCTTGCGTATGCTCTGCCAGTTCTACCGACTGGCCAGCTTCTAACCGGATGGCAGCGCAAACGCTAGACGTTGTTTCCATTACCTCGCCAGTGCATACAACATCGACTGTATGCCTTCAATGACACGGTCCTGCTGGCTCTCCGTCAAGTTAGAACCTGAAGGCAAACAGATGCCATGTGTAAACAGCCGATCGCTGACACTTGTACCTTCCTCATGCTCATAATAGTCCGTCCCTTGGAATAACGGCTGCAAATGCATCGGCTTCCATACCGGACGACATTCGATATTTAATTGTGCCATTTGATCAACGATTTCATGGGCCGTTAGGCCATATATGTCTGGTTCCAACGTCAAAGCAGTCAACCATCTCGTCGAAATGCCAAAAGCTGCTTCAGGCATCATAACGATGCCATCCATAGGTGATAAATGAGCTTCATATCGGGCAAATATTTGCCTTCTTGCCTCGACTTTTTGCGGAAGCATCGCCAGTTGCCCTACCCCGATTGCCGCCAGCACATTACTAAGCCGATAATTAAATCCCATGACAGAGTGCTCATAATGTCTGGCAGCATCTCGTGCTTGGGTCGCCCAATAACGGGCTTTGTCCAATGCAGGCAAATCATTGGATAGTAACGCGCCACCGCCAGAAGTCGTAATAATTTTATTTCCATTAAAAGAATAGATGCCAAACTTGCCCATCGTGCCGCTCATCCGATGTTTGTAGGTCGCACCAAGTGATTCAGCAGCATCCTCAACAATGGGCACACCGTAGCGCTCGCAAATAGAAACGATCGGGTCCATATCCGCGTTTTGTCCGTACAAGTGAACGACCACTACAGCTCGCGGCAGCTTTCCTCTTTGTACCGCATCTTCAAATGCACGCTCCAAAGCTTGGGGCGACATGTTCCAAGTGTCTGGCTCCGAGTCGATAAATACCGGTTCAGCACCAACATACAAGATCGGATTGGCACTTGCTACAAACGTAAGTGTCGAGCAAAAGACCCGATCCCCTGGACCGATGTCGAGCAGCCGCAAAGCAAGGTGAATAGCAGCCGTGCCGGAGCTTAATGCTACTGCGCCCGCACAGCCTGCTTGACTGGCTAGTTCACGTTCAAATTGGTCCACCATAGGACCAAGTGGTGCAATCCAATTGCTATCGAATACAGAGGCTACATACAGCTGTTCATCCCCGCCCATATGCGGCGGGGACAAATAAATTCGTTCTTGATTCATCACTTGCACCTACCTACTGTTATGAATGATGTTATGATACTTGATTGGCTTGGCAGGAACACCAACAGCCGTGCAGAAGGGTGGCAGAGAACGTGTGACGACTGCACCTGCGCCAACGATTGTATTCTCGCCGATCGTGTTCATAGGGATGACTACAGCATTGGAGCCGATATCACATCCGCTTTCTAACAACACGTGACCTGAGATACGGGCACCTGGCAATATCGTTACACAAGATTTTAGCGTAGAGTCATGCCCGATTGAGGCGCCATAATTAATGATGACGTGTTTATCCAGCTTCACATTAGTTGAAACAACTGTATGCGCGCATATGATTGCGCCTTCGCTAATGTCCACCTCTTCGGCTATAACAGAGGTTGGATGAATAATGGTAGCATAGCGGGGAGCCATGCCGGTTCGTTCAATACGATCCAGCGTGCTTCTTCTTACGAGCGAGCTGCCAATCGCACATACGACATACACATCTCGAATGATTTCTGCGGTTAACCATCTCAGCGAGCCTACAACCGGAATATCGTTTAGCTTCATCCCGTGTATGTCCTCGTTATCGTCGACATAACCGATCAGCTTCCAAGTGTCCTGGATACGATTAATATCCCGGACGCACTGCGCGACTTCCCTGCCTTGGCCGCCGGCACCTATAATGATTAGTGGGTTCATATTTCATTGTTCCTTCTTCTTCAGTATCGTCTACATCGTCACCTGGACTTTCTCATGAGCGTAGGATGGGATAAGCTGACGCCCAATAGAATCATAATAGAAACCTGCCTTATGCATGTCTTCCAAAGGCCAGCAATTGCGGCCGTCGATCAGGACGGGAGCTGCCATTGCACTCCTGATCATTTGCCAATCTGCCTTCACGATCGTTTCCCACTCCGTCAACACGATACAAGCGTCGCACTGCTCTACAGCTTCGTACACCGATTCGCAGTAGGTGACAGAATCACCAAAGTGCTTTCGTGCTTCTTCAGCTGCAATCGGATCGTACACCCTGACAGTCGCCCCAAGTTGAGTCATGATAGGCACAACCGTTAATGAAGGCGCATCACGCATATCATCTGTATTTGGCTTAAACGATAAGCCCAATACGGCGATTCGTTTCCCCTTAACATTACCTAACGCTTTAGTCAGTTTCTCGATGACTATCAACCGTTGCCGCTCATTCGTTTCAATTACGGCATCTAACAACGAGAAGTCATACCCTTGCTCACGGGCCATGTACTGAAGCGCATAAGTATCTTTTGGGAAGCAGGAGCCGCCATAACCGATACCTGCTTGCAAAAAGCGGTGTCCGATTCGGCCGTCAAGCCCCATGCCGTGTGCGACCTCTTCTACATCTGCGCCCAAGTGCTCGCACAGATTGGCGATCGCGTTTATAAACGATATTTTAGTGGCAAGAAACGTGTTGGAAGCATATTTAATCATTTCTGCGCTCTCCAGTGTTGTCTTCACAATTACAGACCCAAAAGGTTCATATATTTGGGCTACTGCATCCGCCGCTGACGGCTGTGAAGCACCAATTATTACACGTTCCATGTTTAGCGAGTCATAAACTGCCGAACCCTCACGAAGAAATTCTGGATTGGATACAACATCAAAGCGCGCATGAGGCGCCTCTTCCCGAATCCACTGCTCCAGCTTCCGTCCTGTTCCTACGGGCACTGTACTTTTGGTGACTACAATTTTGTAACCGTTGATCGCTTTACCAATCATGCGGGCAGCACTCTGAATATAGGTCATGTCTGCTTCGCCAGACTCCGACATCGGTGTTCCGACTGCAATAAAAATAAATGCCGATTGCTGCACGGCTTCGTCAATATTGGTCGTAAAGTGAAGTCTGCCTTGCCGCATATTTTCGCTTACAAGCACATCTAGTCCTGGCTCATATATCGTAATATCTGCTTGTCGCAGCCGCTCAATTTTGCCTTGGTCTACATCACAGCATGTGACGTCATGCCCCGCATGTGCAAAGCTAGTTCCCGAGACAAGCCCCACATATCCTGTGCCAATCACTGCAATTTTCCGTTCACTCATCTGCTTGTTCCCCCTACCGCAGCCGAAGGAGTTTGAGCCCCCGCTAAAATAGAGGCAGAAACCGTAATCCGTTCGAGTGTGTCGCCCAAATAATCAATCATCGCTTCTCGAAGCTCATCCCGCTGCAAGGAGAAATCAATCGTTGCCTTCAAGAAGCCCAATTTATCCCCCACATCATAACGAATGCCTTCAAACTGGTAGGCAAGCACCGCTTGGTGTTCGTTAAGACGGCGTATCGCATCCGTTAATTGAATTTCACCACCAGCTCCTGGCGCTTGTGTTTCCAAGGCTTCAAAAATTTCAGGTCTCAACACGTATCTGCCCATAATTGCAAAGTTCGAATCGACCTGTCCTGGCTGCGGCTTCTCGATAAGAGATCTCGTATTCAGCACGCTACCTTCGCCAGGGTTGTCATAGGGCTCTATAATGCCGTACTTGTTAACGTCCGCATCAGGCACCCACTGTACACCGACTACCGAACTATGATAACGATCGTACACATCGATTAATTGTTTCGTACAAGGGGTTTGTGATTGCACAATATCATCACCAAGCAGCACCGCAAATGGCTCATTGCCAATAAATGAGCGTGCGCACAGGATCGCATGGCCAAGTCCCTTTGGTTCCTGCTGACGAATATAGTGAATGTTCGCCAAATTCGAGATGCCGCGTATTTCTGCTAACGCATCATACTTGCCGGCAGCAGCCAAGCTTTCTTCTAACTCGAACGATTTGTCGAAATGGTCCTCAATTGCACGTTTGCCACGACCGCTTATTATTAAAATGTCTTCAATGCCAGAGGCTATCGCTTCCTCCACAATATATTGAATAGCGGGCTTATCTACGATGGGCAACATTTCCTTAGGCTGTGCCTTGGTAGCTGGCAAAAAACGTGTGCCCAGACCTGCTGCTGGTATTATCGCTTTGCGTATCGTCATTTTAACGCCTCCGTCTGTAATTGTGCGTGTAATGCTCTATAACTACCGCCCCAAGGGACGTCACATACAATGGATAATATTTAGTAAAATTACTACCCCCTGTTACTCTGTCACCTGTGCTGTCATCGTTTCCTTCGCATAGGTATACGCCGCAAGCAATCCCTTGTTCAAATCAATACTCGGCTCCCAGCCGAGCCGTTCTTTTGCTTGCGTATTGTTTAAATAGCTGTGCTCAATATCACCTGGACGCTGCTGACCGAATACAGGTGGGTTAGCCCCTGTTATGTTCTGAAGGTATCCATACAAGTCAGACACACTTGTAGGCTGATTTGTGCTGATGTTTACCGTATGATTGCCATCAGCTTCAAGCGCAAGCAGATTGGCACGCGCTACATCTTTGACATGGACAAAGTCTCGTGTTTGTGTCCCATCTCCATAAATAACGGACGTACGATTGCTCAGCATATTGTCAACAAAGATGGAAACGACCCCGCCTTCGCCCTTCGGAATTTGACGTTCCCCATAAACGTTGGCGTACCGCAATATCGTATAGTTTAGACCGGGGTGCTGCTCGTGCTTCAAACGTATATAGTGTTCAGGTGTATATTTGGACACACCGTAGGCAGACATCGGCATGATGGGATGCTGCTCATCTACAGCCAAATAATGCGGGTTGCCGTATACAGCGGCCGAGGATGAATAGACCATTTTGCTGACCCCATACTTGACACAGCAATCCAGCACTTGAAGTGTGCCGACGATGTTAACATCTGCGTCGAATCTCATATCTTGCTGTGAGCGCTGGACATCGATCTGGGCGGCAAGATGAATCACCGCCTCCGGCTGTTCCCGCTCGAATACCGTCACTAGCTGCGACGATGTAATCGACATTGGATATCTGACCGCCAAATCGGGCGTATGTCGCCAGTCCCCTGTGCTGCCGTCATCCACAATGGCAACCTGATGGCCAACTGCGAGCAGCTGATCCACAACATGTGAGCCAATAAAGCCGGCTCCTCCTGTAACGACAACTTTCATAGCGTTTCCTCCCGTTGTTTTGGCTTGCTGTAAGCTTCACTGCCCACGGTAGTCGAAGTAGTTGCAGTATTGCTAGTAGTAGCAGTAGTGGCAGTAGTAGTAATTGAAGCAAGAGAAGAGACATGTTTTAAGTACAAGCGCTCGTACACTTGCCCAAAAGCTTGAATGACGTCGTGCGGGTGAAAGTCGCGGATGACACGATGTTTGCCGTTGTCCCCAAGCTTCTTTCCTTCCTCCCTATGTGTTGCCATATATTTCATCTGCCCGCATAAGCCGATCGTATCGCCAGCTTCAATCATGAGTCCCGTATGGCCATCCACAACGGTATCCACTAATCCAGTAGACCGTGCCACGATAACAGGCTTACCTGCGGCAGAGGCTTCCAGCACTACATTACCAAGCCCCTCGCGGTAAGAAGGCAGTACCAGGCAATCCAACGCCGCATAAAAGAGAGGCAAATCGTGTTGATAGCCCGCCTCGATAATATGAGAATCTGCCTCAATCATTCTTTTTGTCAGCTCTGTAATCGGGTCTGCTTGTTCTCTCGCGCCAACAAGCAGCAGTCGAATGTTCGGCAGCTGCGCCTTGGCTAACTGGAACGCTTCGACAAGTGTGTCCACTCCCTTATCCCTTGTTATGCGGCCAACAAAACCAAACAATGTCGCCTCCCGCGGTACGCCTAATCGAAGGCGAAGCTCCTCTGCTCTAGCGGCCATCTCGGGTGTCACCTCATAACGTTCAGCCTTAATCCCTTTGCAGCTGCCGTTGTGAGGGACAGTCACTTTACTTGCGGCACAAATGCGGAGCACTGCCAATTTGCGCCTGAGGCTGTCACTTACCGCTATGACTTCATGTGCACAAAGAGCAGCCATACGCTCCGTCCAAGTTAATAGACGTCGCTTCCAGCCCGACATCGTCTCAAGACGCAGCCCGTGACACGTATACACCCTTGCTGGCACACCGCATATCCGCGCCGCAAGGCCGACAATAAGCCCCGCCTTCGGTGTACCTGCGTTAACGATATGTGGCTTGATGTCTCGCATAAGCTTGATCGCGTTCCATAAGCTTTTTAAATCCGCCAACGGGGACATCTCCCTGTTCATGTGCAGCTCCCTGAACGCTGCACCTTCCAATGCTTCGTCAGCAGGTCGGCTGCTGCATACAACGGTTACCTCATAGTTGCGGTCACGGAGATATTGAATTTGCTGCTCAAAAAAAGAGACGCTCTCCTGCACGGTAACGGCCAACAGGATACGTCTCTTCTCGGTATATTCAGCTTCTTCTGCTTGTTTACTTGCCGGCATAACCCATCACCTCTGCGACGGACACGGATGATTGCGCCGCTCCCCTCTCCCTTGCTTCACGATAAGGTATATACCACGCACAAAACTTTTTAAGCCCCTCTTCAATGGATGTCACAGGTCTATAGTCGATATCCCGCTGGAGCGCATCAATATCGGCATAAGTCACTTCTACATCTCCGGGCTGCATTTCCTTCATTCGAATATCGGCACACACACCTAGATTTTGTTCAAGCAAACGAATAAACGTCATCAGCTTCACTGGCTGGTTATTACCAATGTTGTAGACGCGATAAGGAGGCTCTTCGCCATCTCGAACAGGCGGTTTAGGAATGAGACGCATGATTCCCTCCACAATATCATCGATATAAGTGAAGTCTCTCATCATTTCACCGTTGTTAAATACATCAATCGGCTGCCCGGACATCATCCGCTCAGCAAATGAAAAATAGGCCATATCCGGTCTTCCACATGGTCCGTATACTGTAAAGAACCGAAGTCCTGTCGTCGGCAGATCATATAAATGACTGTAGGTATAGGCCATAAGCTCATTTGATTTTTTTGTTGCTGCATATAAGCTTACGGGCCGGTCCACTCTATCCTCAACCGAAAATGGCACCTTCTTGTTCGCCCCGTACACCGAGCTTGAGGAAGCGTACAACAAATGCTTCACCTCATGTGTTCTGCACGCCTCCATCACATTAACAGTCGCTACAACGTTAGACTGGATGTAAGCATGAGGGTTAATGAGGCTATAGCGGACACCCGCTTGCGCTGCTAGATGAATTACAACGTCCGGCTTCGTCTTTTCCATCAGCGCCATCACTTCAGACCCATTTTCCAACTGCATGCGATGAAATGAAAAGGAAGAGTACTTATTTACAAGTTCGGCAAGTCGCATTTCTTTCAATTGAACATCATAATAATCATTTATACAGTCAATGCCCGTGACCTGATGCCCTTCACGCAAACATCTGTCCGCCGTATAAGAACCTATAAATCCTGCAACTCCTGTTATCCAAATGTTCATCCTTCCACCAACTTTGCAACGGATATACGCGATTGTTGACGAACATCTTGAGCAAACGACTCCCAAAATGCAGTGCGTCGCGCATTTAATACTTCATTCGAATATTGTCCCGCTTCCTCGTAATTTTTGATGGCAGCTTCCTGCATAAGCGCTGGACTTGTGGCCAACAACCGGATCTTATCGGCCAACTCTGCCCAATTTCCTTTAGGTACGATCCACTGTTTTGGCAGCAGTTCGGGTATGCCACCTGCTGTTGAGCCTATACTTGGCAGCGCTCTGCTCATCGCTTCTATTAATGCGCGCGGCAAACCTTCCTGAAAGCTAGGCTGTATGTACATATCCAGCTTATCCAGCCACTTCTGCACCTCGCTTCCGCTCGGAACCGGGTCATGGAACACGATACGATCCGTTACACCTAACTGATCAGCATAGCGACGCCATCGCGATTGATCACCTTCGCCCAATACGTGAAAAGATACATTTAAGTCTTTTAATTGAGCAATGGCTTGAATCGCTATATCTACCCCCTTGTACTTCGAGGCCAGCGACCCAACTAGGCCAATCCGCAGTTCAGCAGCTTCCCCCAATGTCGAATCCAAATGCTTGATTCGCTCCAGCCGATCACGCAGCACTTCCCTTGGTGCAGCGCCAACCTCAACGTTCGAGCAATGAATCGTACGGCCTTTCGTAGGATAATGTCCTTGCAAAAACGATCTTGTCACATACAGCGCATAAGCGGATTGCTTGACCAGACGTTTCGTGCGCAGCGTCATAATAGGGGCATAGACTTTGCCCTGCCAGGTGCCGTAGTTCCACAGCGCATCCCAAGCATGCCCAACTACTTCAACTGCCCACGGCTTGCCCATCCGCTTCGCCACACGAATCGCTTCTGCGCCAATCTCGCTTGGCAAACGTGCGATCAGCGCATCCGCCCCCTCAAGCTGCTGTTGAATGATCGCTTGGGCCTGCTTGCGATTCGTTAATTGAGCGATTGGATTGCTCAAATTGGGCACCGCTTGGAACGTGACGTTGGGACCACTCGACAGCTTGCGGTTGACGGGCTGTTGTCCAGGCTCCAAGTCGATAATACGAGTAACTACCGCTAATTGTGAGCATGCCTGCAAATATCGCTGCCATACGTTGTAATCAAAGTAATTATGGTACACGTCGTGCGAGCCGCGTATTTGTTCTACTTGTACATCATAAGCAAATACAAATTTCATCCTGTCGCGCCTCTCCTCTCTTGTTCACGATGCTGGGCTTCATAGCCGCTGCTTGCCAATAACGAATCAATTAACGCTTCATACTGGCCCGACGCATGTTCAGACGTGAACCTCAAGTCTGGCTCTAAACTTGTCGATGCTCCCTCTATACGCAAAGCTTGTAGTTGTAATTGCCGCCGGATGGCCTCTGTCATCGCCTGCACATCACCGCATGGCACAGTTACAGCCCCTTTAATACCTTGGACAACTTCCGCTGTGCCTGTAGCTGTTAACGTTGCCACTACTGGCGTGCCGCAAGCAATCGCTTCAATTAATGCAGTAGGCAAACCTTCTACGTCTGAGCTCTGTACATAAAGGTTCGCGCGTCTCAAATACGGCAGCGGGTTAGCCGTATAACCAGGTAAATCTACATATTGATCCGCTCCAAGCTCAGAACGAATTTGCTCTAACCGTGTTCTGTCCGCACCTTCGCCGATCAAAATGACACGAACAGGCATACCAGATTGACGAAGGCGCGCCGCCGCTTCGATCAATAAATCGTAACGCTTTTCAGGAGACAGCCTGCCGAGACTAATAATAACCGGTGCTGGAAATCCAGATTCATTAGCAGTTGCACTGCTCTGCTCGTCATTTAACCAAGGATGACGGCATGCCTCATCTTTGCGAACGTTAAACCCCTGATCGATGACCGCGTTATAAATGACTCGAATTCGCTCTTCGGGAATGCGGAGCAGGTGATGAAGCTCATCGCCCATCGCTATAGAGCAGCCTACGACGGCATCTGCCCGCTTATAGCACAGACGGCGCAGCATGTTGGTGCCAGGCGGCCGCTTGCGGCTAATCGCGCTATGCTCGCATACGATCACTGCGTAAGGCCGCTTGCACCAACGCTTTGCAGCAACAGCCATCACATTGTTCTCCCACAGGTTCGCAATGACAACATCCGGCTCTACTCTCTGTAGAGCCCGAATCAGACGCGGCAAAGCAACCCTTAACCTAGGCGCTCTTATTTCTGTTACTTGTACGTAAGGTGGGATTTGCACGCAGTATGGACCTTCGAAACGATTGACAAGCAGATGAAGTTCATACTTCTCTTTGTCCAAGCTGTTGAGAAGCATCGTGACCGCTTTTTCCGCTCCACCACCAGCCATAGATGTGATGAAGACGGCTATACGAGGCTTGCGCGTCTCCTGTTGCTTCAATTTTGTCACCTCAACTGAATGAATTTATGCTCCTTGCTGTTGTCTCCTCAGGCTGAGCATGCTTCAGCCACTTCCAAGCTTTAGGCCTCATAAGCGCCGCTAACAGCAAAATGATTAAAATAAAAACAAGTTCATAAACCAAATCCGCCACGATTGCATGAAAGGACATCCGCTGGAATGTCATCGTAAGCGGCAGCGCCAAATATTTAATAAAATGACCTCTTGAAGCCCAGACAAGCAATGCTCCGATTATTGCAAATACGGCTATGACAGCCCCTAAGCCACCATTCATCCAAGCTTGCGCCAATGGAGAAAAACCTTTCCCCCCGCCTTCCGCATAAATATAAGGGTAAAAATACCACACGTACCAATCCCCAATATTTAGCGGCTTGGCATGCCCTGTAATTCCTTTGTATACTGCCGACGGCAAAACATATCCAAGCGCTGTTGTATAACTCGGGTCCGCTTCCGGATAATCCGTCACTGACAAAATATCAGCCGTCACGATAAAGGATGATCCCGTCTCTCCATTCGAGAACGCCCAACTCTGTTCCGGCATGCTATCCATCGGAACACCTTCTATCAAGCTCATCCGGAAATTTGTAAATATAGGGGACAGCAGCAGCAGCATAAGTGCAACTAAGATTCCCTGCTTCCATTTTGTCATCTTGATGTAGCCCCGATCGATCATTACACCGAGACACGGCAAAATCGTAATAAGAATGAACCCCCGGCTGCCGAGCCCAAAGAAGAAAAATATACCGAGCATAAGCGTTATAAAATAAAATAAATGCCGTTGCTTCGTGGTGCGAATAGATAATGCCAAAGTAAGCAGCGAACTCGTAATAATTGCTTTCCACGGAAGAGATAACCCCTCAAGCTGACGCTGTGCCTGAAAGTTGCTTAATCGGTTAGATACACCAATGACACTGAAGCCGCCCAGTCTCATCTGGTCATAAATCATCATGGCGATCCCCATCAACAGCACAATTAATGACGGCCAATACAAAATATCGAAAATGGAACTTTTGTCTTGCTGCTGCAACGGTAATTCAGGAGCTTTTCGCTTAACAGCCGCTCCCATGCGTCCATCCCATTTCACATTTACTGAAGTTAAACAAGTCATAACTACAATTCCAGCAATTAGACTTATATTCGCCAGCACATACAGCTGAAGAATTTGCACTAGTCGCTCCTCGGACAAATTGTGCAAACTGCCCATGACATGATCCAAGGGATAAGTAATAGAGTACATCGTTGTAAATAACAGAAACATCGCAATCAGACTGCTAAAAAAAGAAGCTGACTTGGTCATGCGCATCGACCAATAGCCAGCAATCAGGTTCATCAACACAATTGACCAAATATAAAAGGATATCGGGTCCTGATCCATTAAGTGGAGCGCGCTGTAGATGATCACTGGCACTAACGCAACGCTTATACCTGCCAGCGTTATTCTCCTAAGGCTCATGCTCTTATCCCCGCTCTCTTCCTAGCATCAAGAGCGGAAGAGTCACCGATTTTTCCTCCGCCTTTACAAGCCGCCACTGCCTAACTCGATGTTGCCAGATCAGATAAGCAAGCAGCATATTGGTCACACTGACGATAATCATGACATGACCAGCACTAATCAAAGGCAGACCCAACTGGATAAACACATATTGAGCAGCCAAAGTCACACCTACGCCTGCCGCATTAATGACTAATTGAGCTTTAAATACTCTTGCTGCCGTCAGTGCAAAACCGAATAAAGAAGCTGCACACCCGATTCCAGCGCCTAACACTAGCAAAATTAACAAATCGTAATAAGCGTCATAGCCACTGCCATACAGCAGATTGAGCATCCATTTGCCTGCAACTACAACGACGATCATTGCGGTGGCCCCCATCGCACTAATAACATACATGGATTTGTTAAGCACCGATTTTACTGCGTTTTCGTCATGCTGTGCCCAAGCTCGTGACAGACGTGGACTTACACTTTGACCTAGCGAGGATACTACAGTTGTAATCGCAACCGTGACATACAAGAGTGCTGAATAATAACCTAATGCCTCATGTCCATAAGCATCCGCAATCAAATATCTAGGCACGTTGGCTTGAAGAGACACTAGCATCATCACAATGCCAAGCGGCCAACACTGCTTGATTAGGCTCCACCATTGAGTAGGCGAGCTGCGCCATGTAAAGCCAATCAGTCGCGCCGCTCGCGGCCAATCATACAGCAGCAGCAATAACATCCAACTGCCGGCGTATGCCGCCAACGCTGTTACAAGCTCACCTGCATAATAATACGTGCTTCCAAACACGACTAGAGAAACGATTCCCCGCATCATTAGCGAGCTCCCGCTCCAATCCATCTTTTCATGCTGCTGCCACCAACCGTATAAGACGTCACTAATCGCTTCAAAAAACTTGGCTGCCCCCATCAGCAAAATCGCAAGTGCTGCCGTGCGATCAGGCAAGTAAACAGCTGCAAAACCCGCTACGACCAATAAAGCCATGCACGAACTAACAAGACGCAAGCTTATGTATGCTCCCGTTGGATGCTGCTTCGCAGCATCTGTCGCAATAACACCTCGGAGCTGTAGATTCGCAAGCATATATACAGGCGCGCTAATGGCAAGCGCCAAAGAAAACAACCCAACATCCTTCACAGAACCTATACGAGCCAGTACAACCAACATCCCAAGTTGACAGGCCGCATACACTACATTTCCAAGCAACGTCCATGAGAACAATCGAAATACAGATTTTTGCCTACGCGCAAGCTTTGACAAGCGAGCTTGATCTCGCTCCTTTTGTCGTGTGCGCACGCGCGATATACCATCTGTCTGTGAGTCCATCTCTGCTCGGTCCCTTCTCTACACCAGCGACAGCTGCTTTTCTCCCACCTCTGTTACCGTCTGCTTCTCCTTCGCTTCATAAGGAGCCATCTGATAAGTAGGCACTAGTTGTCTAAGCCCCTCACGAATGATCTGGTCGCTGCCACCAAGCGCCTGCTCCAACTTAATAAGCTGCATATCAAGCACAAGCTTCGGGATAATGGATGGTTTGCCAATAAAGATACGCTCATGCATGGTTGAGGTAAGTCCTTCTTCGTCGGTTAGCAATTCCTCAAACAATTTTTCACCAGGTCGAATACCCGAGTATACGATTGGAATATCAATTTCTGGCTCATAACCGGACAAGCGAATAAGCTGTCTGGCAAGATCCACAATTTTAACTGGCTTGCCCATGTCGAGCACAAATACTTCGCCCCCATCAGCAAGCGCTCCAGCCTGAATCACAAGCTGCACAGCTTCGGGAATCGTCATAAAGTAACGAATCATATCAGGATGTGTAACCGTTACGGGGCCTCCTGCCATGATCTGTTTTTTAAAGTGAGGAATTACGCTGCCTCTACTGCCTAGTACGTTGCCGAATCGAACAGCCGCAAAAATGGTGCTGCTGTCTTTACTAAAGCTCTGCACGATTAATTCTGCTATCCGCTTTGATGCCCCCATGACACTCGTCGGGTTTACCGCTTTATCGGTGGAAATTAGTACAAATCGTTCCGCGGAATAACGGTCTGCACACGATGCCACATTACGTGTCCCTATAATGTTGTTCTTAACGGCCTCTGCCGGATTACACTCCATGAGAGGTACATGTTTGTGCGCAGCCGCGTGAAATACGATATCTGGACGATATTCTTTAAACAACTGGTCCATGCGCGGCATGTCCTGCACATCTGCAATTAACGTTTCGATCGCCATCTGTGGATATTTTTGACGTATTTCATTTTCGATTAAATAAATGCTGTTCTCGCCATGACCCAACATCAATAAAAGATTAGGCTGATGCAAAGCAATCTGCCTGCACAGCTCAGAGCCAATCGAGCCACCGGCCCCCGTGATCAACACTGTCTTTTTTGTCACATAGGAAGCCGCCTCAACTAGATCCATCCGTATCGGGTCTCTGCCAAGCAGTTCTTCTACATCCACTTGTACGATATCTTTAATGGATAGCTTGCCTAAAATAACATCATTCAGATGAGGAACGACCCTTACTCTGGCTGGTGTCTTCTTGCACATCTCCACTATGGGCTCCAATTCTTCCGACGATGCCGAAGGAATGGCGATAATAATGTCGTCAATGTGATGACGATCCACCATCTCGGGAATATCATGCCTTGAGCCTTCCACTTGAATGCCATATACACCACAATGCAGCTTTGTCCTGTCATCATCCACGAAGCAAACGGGCTTTAATCTTGCAGACGACTGCTGCATCATTTCTTTTACAATTAAAGCACCACAGCTGCCAGCGCCTACGATCATCGCATTACGAGTAACCGTGGCATCGTCTGTTTGCTGTTTGATAACGTGACCTCTTAGCATACGCCAAGTAAATCTCACCCCGCCAACACCAAGCAAAAGCGTCTCAAAGGTCCAAATCATCGTACTAAATGAAATGGCACGGTCAACGAACAACCAGGTCACCGCATAAGCTAAAAATATACCAAGACCGAGCGCTTTAATTAACGAATACATTTCGCCTATGCTCGCATATTCCCACACTCTGTTATACAATTTGAAGCCATACAAACAGGCAATGGACAATACAATAGCCAGCGCACCAAACGACAAGCTTTGTATACGGTATTCGATCATCCATGTCGAACCGTATTTTAAATAGTAGGCGAGAATTACGCTCATACCCGCCAATACTGCATCTAAACACATGAGAACGGCTATTCGCTTATAATTTTGCATCTCATCTTTCCTCTCCTTACTATTAAAACGTACAGCTATGCCGCGTTAACACACCTGTAACACGGTTTTGCGGCATAACTCTACTTTTAATAAAAAAACGTTCGGGCATCTAACCCGTCCTCACACCACACCCTTGACGACATCGTCTAAGGCTCACCATTACCCACAGCGCGGCCGAGTATCTCCGATGATAAAGGTACAGGAGATATCACCTGTCTTCTACCGGTCCTACCCGAAGAAGACGACGTTATTTACTTTTTAGCCCCTACTCACTATCTGGTGCTGCTGTAATATTGATTCCAACTGCGATTCCATCGTTCTTCTGCCCCGTTAAGAACCGCCCCGAGAATGTTGGCATTGACACGCTCCAGTTGTGTACGTGTTTGATTCAGCATCTTAGCTGTCGTCCTGCCGGACTGGACGACGATCAGCACACCTTCGCAGCGCGAAGCTATAAGCTTAGCATCGTTAAAAAGCAGCACAGGCGGCGCGTCAAACAATACGATGTCGTACGCTGCTTTTGCTTCCTCTATTAATAAATCAAAAGCTTCTGAGGCCAGCATTTTGCCTGGATCGTCCAACGCCTTGCCCGCGCTTAACAGCGTAAGGTTGCGAACCGAAGTCTCTTCTCCCGCATCTCTCGGATGTGTACGTTGCATGAGCACTTGTGACAACCCTTTGCTGTTACCCGTATCAAATACATCATGCAGCTTGGGTTTACGCAGATCACCGTCCACAAGCAGCACACGTTTCCCCTCAATAGCAAAGGCAATGGCCAAGTTACATATCGTGGTCGTCTTTCCCTCGCCTGGCCGTGCAGACATCATGCCAATTATGCTTGGCGACCAAACTTCATCGTCACGCTGCATATATTGGAGCTGCGTACATAACGAACGATACATTTCGCCTATAGGGGATAAGGGCTGGTACTCCATCGTGCGGGCGAATTTACTGCTGTGTCGTGGCATACGTCTCTTTCCCGCCCTTCACTTGATTGGTATTTACACGCACGGACCTGCCCACCGTCTTCAAATGCTTGCCGCGCATTTTTGGAATATAAGCTAAAGTATTTAGCCCTGATGCTTCTGCAATATCCTCTTCGCTGTAAATGCCCTCATCAAAGAAATAAATGACAAATGCAAGCGCAAATCCAAGCACAAGTGACAACATGGCAGCTACAATGATGTTCATCATTTTGTTTGGCTTTACGGGAGCCGGCAGAACGGTAGCATCTGCCGCTGTCAGGAGCGTTACGTTGTCCACTTTCATGAGCTGCGGAATCTTCTTCACAAACAATCCTGTTACCGTGTTTGCAATTTTGGCTGCAAGTGCGTAAGAAGAATCTTCTACTGTTATCGTTACAACCTGCGTCTCATTCATTGAAGATACTTTAATCATGGACACCAGTTTTTCGAGTGTATAAGGAATATCCGGATTGTTTTGAATGACATCATCCAGTATCCAGTTCGTGCGAATTAATTCTTTGTAGGTTTGGATCAACTTAATGTTGGCGTTCAGGTCGTTGATGTTAATACTGCCGACACCCTCAACATCTTGTGTCTTATTTACAATAAATTTGGTAGATGCTTCATATACAGGCTTCAGAACAAAGTAGCTGTAATAAACGGAGAAGCCTATCCCAAACACCAGCACACAACTAATCAACCATTTACGCTTCCATAGGATCCGGATCATATGTTTAAGGTCTAGTTCCACGATACGTCTTTGCCTCCTTTTGATAGGTATTACCTTTGTCGAGCCGGATCTAGGATTGACCGAGTAACAAGCTCGCGCCTTATTAGCTTTTCCGCGTTCTGTTGCATCATCGTTGCATAGGCAGCGGAAATATGTTGTTTCACAGCCGCGTAGCCTTCTTGTAAATAAAAGGAGCGTCGCTGTAAACAATGCGCGTCAGAAGCTAGGAAATGTGCACATTGTTGTCGAATTAAATCATATGCGGTGCGCATCGTTTTCCTTCCATAACCGCCCAACAGAGACGTCGATGTAATTTGAAACAGCACTCCTTGTTCCATCAGAGCTATTGCTACCTTGGGATTGTCCATTATGACCCGATGACGTTCAGGATGGGCGATAACGATGCACCACTGCCGCTCCTTCATCCACTCCATAAACAGCGGAAAGTAATCCGGTATATGATCATTTGGCCATTCCACTAACAAGTATTGGCTCTCCCCAAGCGGCTGAATGCGGCCCATTTGATACTCCAAGTCATAATCGGAGGTTAATCTGAACTCTTGTCCCGGCAATACATGTACGTCAATTCCATGCTTAGCAAAGAGCTCATTCAGACGTATGACTTGAGCCCTTATCTGCTCGGCTCCATTTCGATAGGTGACGGAATGGTGTGGAGTGGCAATGAGCTTACGTATACCTTGACGTGCAGCCTCGTGCCCTAACCGCAAGGCATCAGCTGCATGTTTTGGCCCGTCGTCCACTCCCGGGAGCACATGGCAATGAATATCAATCATCTATGCAACACGTCCTTACCTATGTAGCAGATCGTATAAAATGAAGTGCGAGATTGCTCAAAATGATGTAAGATATGAAGCATAACCATGTTATGACGTATGAAAACGAGTTCTGTTTGTTGATAATGCAAGGGTGGATAGTGTGCGGTACATGTGGTGTATTCGTTTTTGCTGCGGCATCATGTTGATTAATTTTTCATTTAATAAGCGAAGCAGCAATCGCTTCTCATTTTGATTAAGTTGCCATCGGACCGAGTATTCGTACATCCCTTCGGTTAATCGGCTCCATACTGGACAACCATCTATGGACAGATATACATCTTGAAGTTCAAATTCAAATCGTAGCGAGTAATCCGTCTCTGCTTGAAGCGGCAAATCCAAATTGGACAGCATTCGAAGTCCCCCAGGACTAATAGCCGTGACCAACACTTTGCTTGTCTTGACAGCCTCTATTCGATGTTGGTTAATGTGTGAGATAGACATGGAGGCGATAATCGGATTATGAAGTGCGATGCGAAGACTCATGGTGTAAGGAGGATTGTTGGCATCCATATTATGACCCCTGTAAATGCCTCTATAGGCAGTATATGAAAGTTCAAATGACTGATGCTTATTTCATTACATGTGCAGCATGAATGTTTTGGGAATCAACCACCACGATACTATTTGTTTCGACAACACTCTTTTCTATTGATTGTGATACAATATGTAACCTCCGACTCCTTTAATTTACGATACAAAAAGTATCGTGTCAATCGTTTTTTGTGTTACTTATGTGAATACTTACCAATAATACGCTTTCATAGATACATTTTGTTACTTTAATATTTATTAAGAGCGCACTAGCTGATTTAAGGTGTTTGAAGGAGGCTGTTACTCATGAGTACAGGTAATCGCATTGCAGAGCTTAGGGAAGCTAAAGGATGGACTCAGGAAGATCTGGCAGCCAAATTGGGGATTACTCGGGCCGCTTTGTCCCACTACGAGAAAAATCGACGTAAGCCTGATTTTGAGACATTAACTTTGTTAGCGGATTGCTTTGAGGTGTCCATCGACTATTTGGTAGGCAGAACCCTTATTCCGGACATGAACTTGTCTGAACCCGTTCGTGCCTTTGTAGATCAATTAGAATTGTCCGATGAGGATATGCTGCAACAATTTCAT
Organism: Paenibacillus taiwanensis DSM 18679; assembly: GCF_000425125.1. Taxonomy (GTDB): domain Bacteria; phylum Bacillota; class Bacilli; order Paenibacillales; family Paenibacillaceae; genus Paenibacillus_B; species Paenibacillus_B taiwanensis. Next base: position 203,592 of record NZ_KE384307.1, on the reverse strand, counting down.
TTAACTATTGATGGTCATCAATTAACCGAAGAAGAAGCAAAGCGATTTATCGCCTTTGTGCGCGCAGAACGAATGATGCGCTAGGCATCGATGGGAATGTTATCGATTCAACTTCGGAATATAACCGCCTGTCGGTATGACTACAACACAAATAAACCGTGAAGGGCTCTCGGCCCTTCACGGTTTCTCATTGTCCTTTGTTAACAATTTCCTTCCATCCCGCCTCAGTCTTTTCGATGCTTCTCAAGAATCGCCTTGATATGATCAGGAGCTTCTTCTATCGAAATGCCCAACTGCTCCATGACTTGAATAATATCCAGTGTAATATGGGAACGAAGCTCATCTGGAGATTGAGCCTCCTTTTGCACGCTTAGGATATTGGCCCGGTTCTTATCTTCCATCTTTATAATTACCCCACTTCACGTTATTTGTACACATTTGTGAGATTAGTCATGGATGCGTGAGACTTCCCTTATTATATCGTATCTTAATGAGGTAATCTGTCGGACGATGGAGACACTTAATAGGACTTCACATTCTATTTTTGTCGAATCAAACATCAATTTTATGAATAGTTGTCATAATATTGGTTTTTTTCCGCTCTAAGCTTACTTTTTTGTAAATAGGCATGCAGCATGAAACTGACTGTAGCGACTATAGCAATGACAACGGATACACGCATCACAGCTTGGAGTCCCCCACTATCATAAGCGACACCTAAAGCAACAGGTCCGATCATTCTGCCTATTGAACTGATTCCACCTGCGAGTCCCATGTAAAATGGAGCATTTCGACCAGCCCGAGCTGCCAGAAAAGCTGGAACTGCCGGGGATACAAGCATTTCCCCTAACGTCGCAATCATCATCGCTACAATAAAGCCGCTATAGGACGGAAATAGTAATATGACAACGTAAGCCAAACTGTAAAACACTGCACTCCAGGTTAGCTGTGATGTGACCGGTTGCGCAATTGTACGCTTCATCCACGACGTTATCGGTTGTCCCACAAAAATAAGAATACCATTTAACGTCCATAACCAGCTGTACATCTTCATTTCCATCCCTTGATCGGTAATGTGAGGAGCAACACCGCTGCCCCACAGGCTGTTCGCCATCCATATCATCATCGAACCGACAGACAGAAATAAATACAGCCGAACATTGCGCAATTGATCCACAATCGTCAAGTGTGGAATGGCACCTTTATCAGGCATATCATCCAGTTGGGCTCTTCGTGCTCCCTTAACGGACGGAGTTGCGTTTGGCTTCGCTGGGGCTGTCTCCTCTTTTATATGCTGCAAGAAGTAATAAAAAAAGACCGCAAATGCTGCCGACGTGCTTGCATTTAATATAAAAGTCAAATTAAAGGAAATATCAGCTAAAATACCACTTAGAGCTGTTCCCAGTGCTACGCCAATATTGTTGGCCACATAAACTACATTAAACAGCTCGTCCCTTCGATCGGCCCAGCGAAATCCGATAAAGGATTGAATAGCAGGCTGCGATAGATTACCTGTAAAACCAATCACAAACATCGTCACAATGTAACCCCACCAACTGGAGTAAGCGGTTACGACCAGGGAAGCTTGAAATACCGCTGTCACAGCTAATGCGCCTATTAATAACTTTCTAACACCAAACTTGTAGTAAAGTGAACCTCCGGCAAATTGTCCTAACACATTGCCTAACATCTGCATCATAATAACAAAGCCCGCTTCTGCCAACGAGCGATTCAGCACTTGATGTACAAAAATAGTCGTGAGCGGCCACATGAGCGCAGCACCTGTCGAATTAATCATGCTTGCCCAAATAAATACGCTCATCTCACGCGTATAGTTGCGAAACATCCCTACTGGAGCATACTTCATATCTGTAATCACCGTCTGTTCGATTGAAATGAAGCATATGTAACACAAAGAACCTCATCCCCGGGTTCGATACTATGCTTGTCACGGCTAAATCTTAAATAATGAGCCGCTACAAGTATATATCGTAGCCCAGGGTTAAGGTTCGTTCAAGGAATATTTTGCAGTCCCTATAGAAGGGTCGCTGTGCCAAAAGCAGTAATGGCTAGCACCGTGTTAAATCCGCCTGCTTAATTACCGCCAACTCGGCTTAATTCTCGCATATTGGCTTCAAATGCAGCTAATATCGCGTCATCACCAACTAAACCTTTTGCTTCAACCTTTGCAATCTGTTCCAGCATCCGCTTGTAGTCCTTTGGTATGACACGTACAAACTGAGGCAGCTTCGCCTCCCAATCTGCCAATATCCGGCTGCCGATAGCACTATCCGTATGCTGAACGTGCTTTTCAATCATTTGCTTCAAATAAGCCTGTTCCTGCTCCTCTTCGACACGCTCTAGCAGCACCATCTCCAAATTACAGCGATTCACAAACGAATTGTCCGTATCCAAAATGTACGCTACACCACCCGACATTCCCGCTGCGAAATTGCGGCCTGTATGCCCCAATACAATCACTCGCCCGCCTGTCATGTACTCACAACCGTGGTCGCCCACACCTTCAACAACTGTATGAACACCTGAATTTCGAACAGCAAAGCGTTCGCCTGCTATACCACGAATAAAGGCCTCGCCGCTTGTTGCACCATAAAATGCGGTATTCCCGATGATGACGTTGTCCTCTGCCGCAAAAGTCGCCTTGGCAGACGGCTTCACTATAAGCTTGCCGCCGGACAGTCCTTTGCCAACATAATCGTTGCTGTCCCCTTCCACCGTTAACGTCATGCCACGAGGTACAAAGGCACCGAAGCTCTGTCCTGCCGATCCAACAAAGTGAAAACGAATCGTATCCTCTGGCAAGCCGGCTGCGCCGTACTTGCGTGTAACTTCGCTGCCGAGAATCGTGCCTGTCGCACGATTGACGTTCGTAATTGAAAAGCTGCCTTCAACAGCGCTGCCGCTCTCAAGCGCAGCCTGCGCGGCAGGAACGAGGTGCTGCATATCCAGCGTCTCTTCCAGCCCGTGGTTCTGCTCACGAACTTTAATTCGCGCAGAGCCTTCTGGCAATTCCGGCTGATGCAGAAGCGAAGACAAGTCCACATGCTTCGCCTTCCAATGGTCAACTGCCTCTTTTACATTTAAGCAGCCTGTCTGGCCAATCATGTCATCCATTGAGCGGAAGCCCAACTCTGCCATAATTTCGCGCAGTTCCTCCGCTACAAATGTCATAAAGTTCACAACATGCTGCGGATCACCTTTAAAATTGTTGCGCAGCTCTGGATTTTGCGTAGCTACGCCGACCGGACATGTATCCAACTGACATACTCTCATCATAATACATCCTACAACGACAAGCGGGGCAGTGGAGAAACCATACTCTTCAGCACCTAGCAGCGCAGCAATAGCCAAATCACGCCCCGTCATCATCTTGCCATCTGTCTCCAACTTCACGCGGTCACGCAAGTTGTTTAGAATAAGCGTCTGATGCGTCTCAGCAAGACCAAGCTCCCAAGGCAGTCCTGCATGGCGAATGGACCCTTGTGGTGAAGCCCCCGTTCCGCCATCGTATCCGCTGACGAGAATAATGTCAGCGCGGCCTTTCGCAACGCCAGCTGCAATTGTGCCGACTCCTACCTCAGACACCAGCTTCACATTAATCGACGCACGCGGATTGGCATTCTTTAAGTCGTAGATCAGCTCTGCCAAATCCTCGATCGAATAAATATCGTGATGCGGCGGCGGTGAGATCAAGCCGACACCTGGTGTAGAACCACGTACTTCCGCAACCCAAGGATATACTTTTCGTCCTGGGAGCTGTCCGCCTTCTCCAGGCTTCGCCCCTTGCGCCATCTTAATTTGAATCTCTTCTGCATTTACCAAATAATTCGAAGTTACTCCAAAACGACCCGATGCTACCTGCTTAATCGCACTACGGCGCCAGTCGCCATTCGCGTCCTTCACGAATCGTGCCGGGTCTTCGCCGCCCTCGCCCGAATTCGATTTGCCGCCGATGCGGTTCATCGCAATGGCCAGGCTCTCATGCGCTTCCTTCGAGATGGAACCAAATGACATGGCCCCCGTCTTAAAACGCTTGAAGATCGAAGACACACTTTCCACCTCATCAAGCGGAACCGCCGGGCCAATCGGCTTCATCTCCAACAATGAGCGAAGATTATTGTTATGATTATACTCGCCTAATACGAGATGGGAATACTTCTTATAAAGCTTGTAGTCGCCTTTGCGGCAAGCTTCTTGCAGCGTATGGATCGTCTGCGGATTAAACAGATGCTCCTCGCCATTTTTGCGCCATTGATAATCTCCGCCTGAGTCAAGCTCCTTGTCGCGTCCTTCCTGATTCGAGAAGGCTCGATTATGGTAGCTAAGCGCCTCCGCGGTAACTTCCTCTAAGCCAATGCCGCCAATTCGTGATGGCGTCCACGTGAAGTACGCATCGACGAACTCTGGCTTCAGGCCAATAGCTTCGAAAATCTGGGCGCCACGATACGATTGAACAGTTGAGATTCCCATCTTCGAGAGAATCTTCACGACACCTTTCGTTGCTGCCTTAATGTAGTTCTTCACAGCCTTCTCGTGAGAAATGCCGCGCAGCAACCCTTGGCGAATCATATCATCCAACGTCTCGAATGCCAGATAAGGATTCACCGCACTTACTCCGTAACCAAGGAGCAGTGCATAATGATGAACCTCACGCGGTTCGCCAGATTCCAACAGTAAGCTAACCTTTGTACGTGTCCCTTGACGAATCAAATGATGATGCAAGCTCGACACTGCAAGCAGTGCCGGAATAGCAGCATTATCCGCATCGATGCCACGGTCAGACAAAATTATAATGTTATGTCCTTTGCCGATTACACGATCAGCTGCTTCACACATCGTCTTAATCGCATCGCGTAATCCTTCTGCTCCAGCAGCTGCCGTAAACAAAATAGGAATAGTGATCGATTTAAAGCCAGGCCTGCGGATATGCCGCAGCTTTGCAAACTCCTCATTTGCAAGCACAGGTGTAGCAAGCTTAATGTGACGGCAGCTCGCTGGCTCAGGGTGGAGCAAGTTGCGCTCTGGCCCGATCGTTGTGCCCGTCGCAGTCACGATCTCTTCGCGAATCGCATCGATAGGCGGATTCGTCACTTGCGCAAATAATTGCTTAAAGTAGTTGTACAAACGTTGAGGGCGGTCCGACAGCACAGCAAGTGGTGCGTCATACCCCATAGAACCAATCGGCTCCATGCCACTCGTCGCCATCGGCTCGAGTGTCTTGCGCAAATCTTCAAACGTAAAGCCAAATGCTTGTTGACGCTGCTGCACATTTTCGTGCTTAGGCTCGATGACTTCCGGTGCTTCGGGAAGATCCTCCAGACCAACCAGGTGCTCATCAAGCCACTGCTGATAAGGATTTTCGGCTACGATCTGCGCCTTAACTTCCTCGTCTGCAATAATACGGCCTTGCTCCGTGTCAACGAGCAAAATACGTCCCGGACGCAGACGGTCCTTATATAAAATACGTTCTGGTGCGATATCCAATACGCCTGCTTCCGAACTAAGTACGATCAGATCGTCCTTTGTTACATAATAACGGGATGGGCGCAACCCGTTGCGGTCAAGTATAGCGCCTATTTGAATACCGTCCGTAAAAGCCATAGCCGCCGGTCCGTCCCACGGCTCCATCATCGTGCTGTGATACTCGTAAAATGCCCGCTTCGCCGGGTCCATGCTCTCATGGTTGGACCACGGTTCAGGCACCATCATCATCGCGACGTGCGGCAGCGATCGACCCGACAAATACAAAAATTCAAACGTATTGTCAAACATGGCCGTATCCGATCCATCTGGATTAATGACCGGCTTGATCTTCGCCAGTTCCTCGCCGAATATGTCAGACTGGCACAGCGTTTCACGTGCATGCATCCAGTTTACATTGCCGCGCAGCGTATTGATCTCACCGTTATGAATCATAAAGCGGTAAGGATGGGCCCGCTCCCAGCTAGGGAACGTATTGGTGCTGAAGCGAGAGTGCACAAGCGCAATCGCTGATTCAAACGCTGGCTGCTGCAAATCAAGATAAAAGTGTCCTACTTGTTCTGTCGTCAGCATTCCTTTGTATACGATCTTGCGGCAAGACATAGACGGGATGTAGAACGTTTCCGCTCCAGCTTCGCCCGTATAACGAATCGCCTGCTCAGCTTGCTTGCGGATTAAATAAAGCTTACGCTCAAATGCGAGATCTTCCTGAATGTCTGCACTGCGGCCGATAAACACCTGACGGACAAAAGGTTTAACAGACTTTGCAGATTGCCCCAATGTCTCATCATTGGTAGGTACCGTACGATATCCGAGAAAAAGTTGTCCTTCCTCTTCCACGATACGGCGCATCGTCGCCTCGTGACGTTCACGCAGCTCTGTATCTTGTGACATAAAGAGCATTCCGACGCCGTAACGGCCAGCCTCTGGCAGGTCCACACCTTGAGTCTTCATCTCCTGTGCAAAGAAACGGTGCGGAATTTGCAGCATAATGCCTGCCCCATCCCCCGTATTCGGTTCACTGCCTTGACCGCCGCGATGCTCCATACTGACCAACACGGTCAACGCCTGGCGGACGATATCGTGGGACTTCTGTCCTTTGATATGAGCGACGAATCCCATACCGCAAGCGTCTTTCTCATACTGCGGGTCGTATAATCCTTGCTTCGTAGGTATACCGTATTGTTTCATTGGGAAGCAACCTTTCTATATGTTATTTAATTCAGGTATGTCCGATATTTATAATTATTCATTTTAGTTATTATATCATTTTAGCACCGTACCTATTTGATGGCAATTTATTATTTTTATGGAGCCGATAACTTTTCTTTTTATTACGAGTTTCCAATAACAGCAATATTCGCTAAAATTCATAAGAACCCCCGTCCACAAAGGGTTATTCAAGTTTACCCCCTTCATATTTGCTTGCATTTTTTTCACACTTCTATAAGTTAATACAGCACACGAACAAAGAAAACGCATTCATGAATAAATGAATAATTATACGCAATAATGCATAATTTATTGTGTAAAAAGCTACAAATATTCATGCGATAAGTCTAAACAATTCTTCTCTTGTCCTCCTCCTTACCATAAGCAGGACATCACAAAAAACGCAGCCTCCATAAGGAGAGCTGCGTTAATAGCGGGGGGCGAACCCCCTATTCTCGTTAATTGTATTATCGTTCTGCTAGAATGAATTAACATAATTGCCTATACGAAATTGAGTATTCCTATTTCACACTTACACGTACGGATGTGGATTTCCCATCAAATGTAATCTTAATGGATGCGCTGCCTTTTGCAGCTCCAACTACTGTACCACGTTCTACTTTAACCTTCGTGCTGCTTGGCACCCATGTCGCTTGTGGTGTGACATCAACCACTTCACCAGTGTCATAGATCGCGCTTACTTTCCAGGAAGCACTTTGACCTACTGTCAGCTTGATCGAAGTAGGTGCTGCTTCGAGCTTTACAAGACGCGGCTTTACATGAACAGGCACTTCGAGCTTATTGCCTTGGAATTCACCAACTAGCTTTGTGCTGCCAATGACGAGCCCTTTAACACTGGAGCCACGTACAGTAGCTACCTTTTCATTTTCTGACTTCCAATCAATACGTGAAGTCAGAGTAACAGACTTGCCATTACGCTGCTTGCCTGTAACTTTAACAGATTGTGACTTGTTTGCCGTTAAGTATACGATCTCTGGAGTAATTTCAAATGCTACAATTTCCTCTTCGATCGTGCCTTTTAAGGAAATCTTGACGTTAGAGAACGTTCCGTTAAGAGTCACTTTGCTAGCAACAAGACCTTTCATTTTCCCTTCACGGACGAGCAGGTTAGGTGAGCTGGACTCCCATTTTATCTCTTGGGAGACATCCTTCTCTTCCCCATCTGTATACACTACCGTTACTGTTGGAGAAGGCACTTCACGCCCCGTCACCAAATTAAGCTCTTCTGTATTTGCGCGCAGTAACAAAGCTTTGCGATTTACTGTTGTTTTCATCGTGAGTGTGTAGCCATGAACGTTAGCCGTTACTTGAGTCTCACCAGTGGTGACACCTACTAATTTGTCATCATCTACTTTTGCAATGGCTGGATTTGCAGAAGTCCAGTTTACAACTTCGCTAATATCAATCTTTTCGCCACTGAATGTAACACCTTGTACTTTAGGGAACGGTTTGGATTCATCTACGAACAATTCTTCCTTGCGTTCCTTAACGCCGTTTGCATCTGGTTTGATCGCTTCTGTCCATTCAATACTTTGGATAGATGGATATACCGTAATCTCAACAGACTTCGTTAAGCCTTTGTAGCTTGCCGTAATTGTTGTTGTGCCCGCACTTTTAAATGAAACGAGCCCTTTTTCCACCGTAGCAGCCATCACATTGCTAGAAGTCCATTCTGCATCAACGGTTACTTCCTCTTGACCACCTTGATTGTTTAATACAAATGTTTTGACCTGAATCGGGTTATCGCCTAACATAGCATGCTGCTTCTTATCCGGTGTCATCCGCATCGCCAAATGGGATGTGCGAACTACCGCTGTTACAGATGCTGTGCGCCCCAAGTAAGAGGCTGTAATCGAAGCCGTACCCACATTAACAGGCTTAACGACCCCTTTTTTCACTTCCACAATGTTTGCATCGCTAGTCATCCACTCAGCATTTTCAGTAACAACATCAACAGTTCCATCCGGCTTCTTAGCCGTCAGGACTAACGCTTGCTCTGTTCCGCCATAAGTGAACTCCAACAGTTGATTAGGAGCGATCTTAAGCTCATCGTATGGAATACCTACGGTCAGCTTGATCTTCTTCTCGATCCCTTTATGCTTAACCGTAATGTCCGCGTTACCTTTAGCTTTTAACTTAATGCTGCCTTTGGATACCTCTGCTACTTCTGTATTCGAAGAAGACCAGACAGCATCTGCCGTCACATCGTTTTCCACGGAAGACCCTTTATCGTAAGCGTACACTTTCCAATTCGGCTTCATACCGAGCATCACGTTCAGCTCTGACGCCACTTCCTGTCCAGAATCCGCATTACGTACATAAATCTTGTCATACAGATACTCCGAGTTAACTGTCTTCTTGATAACAAATCCTTGGTATTTAGCTGTAACTTCCACACTTCCCTTGCCAACGCCCTTTACCCAACCCGCATCCACAGTTGCAATGGTTGTGTTCTGCGAAGACCATTCCGCAAGCCCAGTCACGTCTCGTAGTTCAGTTGAACTGTCTTTTTGAATGGTAGCGAGCACTTTTAAATGAAGCGATTGTCCTTCCACCACAACGGATACCGGATTAATAGATGATTCGAATTGCAGGCCGATCACTTTCTCCGCGGCTGCATGAATGGTCGTATTAAACGGCAGCATGCCTACCATAAGCGCAAGAACCAAAAGTCCTGCAAACCAAGATGTCGACTTATGTCTAACGTTCACCTGATCTTCCCCTTCCTTGTTCCAATTCCTATTTAATGAAGCAATACAGTCTATATTTATATAACGGTCATCACAACCCGATTATTTATGTTCTATCGACAATTTCCATTAAATATGTACAAAATGGGACTATCTAACTAATCCGCTTCCTTCTCTTACTAAATTGAAAGCTAGCTGTCACGCATACCGATGGCTGCTGTAGCCCATATTTCGTACACTAAGGACATCAAGTTAGTCGGACGCAAAAATTTAGCAACTAGAAAGGTGGATATCATGATGAGATCCCGCAAACATCCCTTCACAGTCGGTATAGGAGCTGCACTTTTGATGCTGACAAATACAATTAAACGCTCGTCTTATACAAGCACTCCCGCAGACAGCATCGTATTAACAGGTACGCAGCAGCAAAATAAAAATGCGATTCAGGCCATTCAGAAGCATGTTGTATCTCAACGTACTTTTAAAGCAACACGCCTCATAAATGGGCAGCAGGCTTGCTTGGTCTTGTCCCATTCTACTTTTCGCGAACTTGCTGCACACGGCATCTTGCAGCAAGTAACGGCAAGGGGGATGCAAAATGTGGCAGCTAACTTGTCGCTGGACTGCTCGCTCACTTACAGATTTGGACGCAGTTCCGAGCACGAAGCGGCTTTTCTTTTGAACGAGAGTCTTGTAAAGCCTCAGTATGGTGGTTTTGTCGTTGTTGGACAGGGCAATCCGTATTATAGCAGTCTTATCGTTACAGATGAGGCGGTATCTGCTGCACACAATTTCTATAGTGAAGTGATTCAAATCGCGGTAATGACATGCAGCAAAGATCCCAAAACGCTAGTTTCCGACATTTTACAAGCGGGCAGCGATATTCAACTGGTTCGATCACGCCACGTTTCCGCGGGTTATCCTATCAAAAAAGCGTCCTATCACAGTTAATGTGAATGGGCGCTTTTGTCATTTTATCTTCTATAATAATACATACGTGTTTGGAGATATCTTTCGCTACTTATTTACCGAGAAACATCTGCACAGCTTTGTTAGACGAATGCTGCACGGAGATCCTCGTCCCAAGCTCATATACCCCCGCACATGCCGCCATCGTCAGCAAATACGTCACCAGCAGCATCCCGTATGAGTTATACCAATAAGAACCTAAAGCTTTTAAGCTTTCCAAAATAAGCACATGTGCCAAAAAAATAAAAAATGCATACTTTCCTAGCCGCACAAACATGTTCATCCATGCTGCTTCGGCAGCAACTAATGCTAATTTCCAAAACCACAAGATGGCGCAGCAGGCATACACAAGCACGCTCACCCGATAGAAGTGCAAGGAATTGCCGAGGTCAGAGGAAGCGGCAAACGATAAGTGGACATCCATAATGGTCATGCCAAACGACACGATATAGATGAGCGTAAAAACAGTCATAGAACTTCTGCGGATAAACCGAGTAACTTGGTCCAAGTGCATGCCAACAGCCATCCCTGCTATAAAATAAAACATCATCCCCATAAAAGTAGGCACGATCATAATTTCCCAGCCTTTAGCTATAACAGTAGGGAGATAACGAAATGAAGTCATATAACAGAATTGGTAGGCGGCATAATAAAGCACCTGTAAAAGCCCGATAATAAGGGTAAACTTCACGGGATTCCACTGCAAACCTTTCCACCATAAAGGGGCGAGTACAATCAATTGCAGCAGTAAGGGGATAAAGTACAGTTGATGGAACATCCCTTTGCCAAGCAGTAAAGTAACAACAAGGTCCTTAAAGCCCCACGGCCCTTGTATAAGCCACGCCATCACAAGCCCAAGCACCGTCCAGAACAAATAAGGCAGCACAAGAGCGGGTACTCTTTTTGACAACATCGTCTTATAGGATAATGACTTTCCTTGTAATCGGAATGTGAGTAAAAGGCCGGAAATAAATAAAAAGACAGGGACTGAAAAACGCGCCCATGCATTCAACCATACGAGCGGAACCGCACCTGTCTGCACCTCTCCCGCCCACTCGGCATGTTCTGGATACGAAGCCGCAATTCCCATAGACAACACATGAATCAGCACAACACCAACGATAGCAATTCCCCGCATCGCTTCGAGGTCCCATCGCTTATTAGCTTGTGACACCTGTAATCCTCCCTTACACATTTAGCTTCTCGGTATCGCAGCGCTGTTAAATTTCGATTACACACGAATTCGCCATCCAAATTGGAAATTCCTTCTTCCGATTTAATAGTAACAACTACGGTTTACAATAAAATAACCTCCTGACCGCGGATCAACCGGCGATTCAGGAGGTTATAGAAGTTAATGGCTATTAAGCGGACAATGAAGCACTGCCTGCTTCCGCTCTGCTCTTGCGAGCACGAGAGATAAAGAATCCGAGTGTTAGGGCTGCAAATGCTGCCATGTAGATGGCAAGCACACCTGTTTGACTCCACATATGATCGAAGTCGCCACTTGAGATTACTGCTTTGAATCCGTTAACTGTGTATGTCATTGGCAACCAAGGTCCAATGGCTTGCATTGCAGATGGTGTAAGCTCCATTGGGAACGTACCGCCGCAAGATACCAATTGAAGAATAAGCAAGACGATCGCTATAAAGCGTCCTGGGTTGTCAAATACTGTAACAAGTGATTGGATAATAAGCATAAATGTCATACTTGTGAAAATACTAAATGTAATAAACAAACCAACGCTCTTCACTTCTAAGCCAAGTCCAGAAAGCATAATCCAGTCAGCAAGCAGCGCTTGGATCACACCTACTGAAATAAACAGCATCGTTTTACTGAAGAAGCGGCTCCAACCATTAGCAAGTGGATCTGGAGATTCTACCAATGGAAGTACAATTGTTAAAATAAGTGCGCCTACAAACAAGCCCAAAGACAGGAAGTATGGTGCAAATCCTGTACCGTAGTTTGGTACTTCGTTAACAGCTGATTCTACAACTTTAACAGGCTCTGCGTACATTTTGATACGTGCATCAGATGACTTCACGGCAGAGGCCTCATCAGCAGCGTCTGTCAATTTAGTTGCCAGCTCATCCGAGCCATCGTTTAGCTTTTTAACGCCATCTTGCAATTTACCTGTACCTTCATCTAACAGCTTCGCGCCGTTAGCCAATTGACCGATTGCTTTTGTCGCTTCGCCCACGCCACTTTGCAGCTTGGATGTACCTGCTGCGAGTTGATCCGCACCTGCTGCCAGCTTCTTGCCGCCTGCGGCTGCTTCATTCAGCTTCGTACCAAATTGATTCATGCCGGCCACTAATTGACCTTGGCCTGCTTTCAATTGACCTGCCCCAGCAACCAGCTTCTGTTGACCTTCGTTAAGCTGCTCAGCACCTTGCAATACCGCCTGGCTTGCGCCAAGCAGCTGCTTCACGCCTGGATCTTGTGCCAGTGCAGGGTTCGCTTTTACGAGCATTTGCAAGCCACCAGCAAGCGCCTTGGCGCCTTCTGTCAGCTTCGCGCTGCCTTGAGCAGAAGCGTTCAAGCCTTGCTCCAGACCCGCTACACCTTGCTGCGCTTTAGCTGCGCCTTGTTCCAATTGATTGTGCGCGGCTGACAATTTACCCAAGCCGCCACTTAATGTCGTTGCGCCTTGTTTTAAGTCGCCTGCGCCTTTATTTAACTGTCCGATACCTCCACTAAGAGGTGCTGTACCTTGCTTTAATTGAAGCGCACCGTCAGCGAGCTTCGCCATGTTTGTTTTTAATTCCTTCGTACCGTCAGCCAGCTCTTTTGTGCCGTCATGAAGCTTAGTCGCTCCATCACCAGCTTTTTGCAAGCCGTCTGCAACTTTTTCCACTTGCTCAAACATCAATGTGGTGTACGCTTCAGTAATCGTCTTCGATATTTCAGCGTTCACTTGCTTCACTGCCGTACCGCCAATTTGCGCTGCCAAGAAGTTGTGGCCTTCATTTGTGCGGAATAACAATTCAGCCGCTTTAGGCTCATCTTCAAGCAACGTCGTTGCCTGTTTCGAGAAATTGCTCGGAATCGTAATCGTCATGTAATAACGATCTGCCTTCAAACCTTCTTCTGCTTCCTTTTCATCAACAAACTGGAAGTCGAAGTCTTTACGCTTCTTCAACTCATCGCTAAGCTCTTTACCAGCTTCAAACGTCTTTCCCTCAAATGTAGTGCCCTGATCTGCGTTAACGATAGCAACCGGAAGATCCTGAAGCTTCGCATAAGGGTCCCAGAACGTTCCCAAAAATAATCCACTGTACATCAGCGGCACCATAATAACCGCGATAACCGGGATTAGCAGCTTCGGATTCCGAAACACGCGGCCCCATTCGGCAGCAAATAGTCGTGTACCTTTCATTACATCTCACCTCTATATTTATTTTGCATTTTCCACTCCAATGTGATGAAATGCATAGATAACTCAATTCAGAACTCTCTGACTGTAAAGCCCATTTGGTCATTGAGGGTATAATAAAACGTCGCGTCATGTAAGTAGAAATGGCTCATCTCTCTTTGCATTCCCACTTGTTGGCCGTGACGTTAAGAACGGTACTGCATCAGAACACCGATATACCTTTTACAAAGTAGTTCAAAAAGTGTTCTTTAATTGTCTCTTTGTCCAGAGGCTCATACAGCTTACTCCATTCTGTCGTCAGCGACTTGTACAACTGGACTAAAACAAAGCTCATAATCTGGGTGTTGCCTGGCGGAATCTCGCCTTTATCCATTGCCATGAGCAGCTGTCGTTCGACGTAGCGAAGAAGTTCACCCTCAATGCGATTCAACGCTTCTTTAGCCATTGGTGTACCGAAGTCACGCAGTTCTTGCGACAGCTTTAGCGCCAGCTCATGGCGGCTGCGGAACTCAAGCGCCCGATCAAGTACGCGGTACAAGTTATCAAAGAAGGAGCTATCTTCGTGAATCTCACCGTCTGCAATATCTTTCATCTCATGAATGACTTGCATTAAGATTTCGTCAAACAACTCTTCTTTATTCGTGAAGAACGTGTAGATCGTACCTTTGCCGACCTTAGCAATCTTGGCGACTTGATCCATCGTAGTTGCCTTATACCCAAACAGCGCGAACGACTGAGTGGCTGCTTCTACTATTTGCCTCCGTCGATTCACTGACATTTCGTAACTCCTTTCTTTTAGTTATTTTTTGGTGAACTTTGGAGACCGTCCGACCAACTGACCACTTCATTTATTTGGTCACTGTTTATCATGAAGATTACTTTATCATATTGAAAATCATTTTTCAACACTTTTTTTCATTTTTTCATCACATACACGTATACAAACATCCATTCGATTGGTTGATGCTTCATTTTACAATTCAGGTTATAATGGTTAACGGGTGAGAAACATGCGAAAAAAAAGAATCCTTCTCCTATCTGAAGGTTTCGGTACGGGCCATACTCAAGCAGCCACTGCTTTATCCGATGGAATCAAACAACTAGCCCCTGACGTTCAGGCTCGCGTCATCGAACTTGGCAGGTTTCTGAATCCAACCGTTGGTCCGCTAATTTTTGCGGCGTATCGCAAGACGGTAAGCTCACAGCCAAAGTTAGTCGGAATGCTGTATCGCAAAAAATATAAGAAGTCTTTGAATCGACTAACACAGCTTGCCTTGCATCGTATTTTTTATACGCAAGCTTCCCATGTTGTCAACCAGCTTCGTCCTGATGTTATCATATGTACACATCCATTTCCGAATATCGTCGTGTCCCGCTTAAAGCGTGCCGGACTTGATATTCCGCTCTACACGTTAATTACGGATTACGATGCACACGGCACTTGGCTGGACCCAGCAGTTGATACTTACCTCGTATCGGCGGAGGAAGTTCGAACCAAACTGCTAAACCGCGGAGTCGCTCCCGAACGTATACTCGTGTCCGGCATTCCCGTCCATCCTAAGTTCTGGAACAATCTCTCGCCTAGCGAAGCTCGCACTCAGTTGGGTTTGCAGCACCTTCCTACCGTTATGATTATGGGGGGAGGCTGGGGGCTGTCTATGGATGACGAATACTTAACGTATATGACCAGGTGGCGTGATCACGTTCAGCTGCTGTTCTGTATGGGCAGCAATCAAAAGATGATCCAGCGTATGAAGCAAGATCCAAATTTTAAACATCCAAACATACATATTTATGGGTACACCCATGAAATCTCCACCATTATGGATGCATCAGACTTGCTTGTGACAAAACCGGGCGGTATGACCTGCACGGAAGGGATGATGAAAGGCATTCCGATGCTGTTCTATTCCCCGCTTCCTGGGCAAGAAGAAGAGAACTGCGATTATTTTATAGACAGAGGCTACGGCGAACGTTTAACGGACAAAATGACAATGAAAAAGTGGCTGGATCAATTAACAGCAGAGCCTAATGTTATAAGTGAATGGAGGCAAACTCGCCAACTATCTGAAGATGAGCTTAAACGTTGTTCACATGAGGTGCTTCGCTTATTACAACTCGAAGAAGCATAACCATAACGGCCTTATATTTATCATAAAGGAGAGATATTTCCTATGTTATTTAGACCGATTGGTGCTGTCGGTTACGTGTTTATTGTGCTGGCTATGCTGACCAAGATTTATAAGTGGACAGACAGTCTGCTGGTGGCGGGCCTGCTCGCATTTGCTGGACTAATTTGCTTCGGCTTAGCGGAGAACAGCTTCGGTAAACGTCATTGGCTCGTCAAGTATACCGATTATGCCCCGCTAGTTGTGTTTGGCTTTGCCTTTGCACTGCAAATGTCGCAGCAATCCACATCTGCTGCGCTGGTGCCGGCGTTGTGTATAATTCCGTTTAGTGCGCTCAGCGCATATGTGTCGAATGTGTTGGCTCGCAAGAAGCAATTTCGCACGCTGCGCCGCATCGAGGAGATGCTGCCTGACCCGCCTGGGCCAGACGATGTCAATCGGCGATACTAACACAAAGGGTACCCCTAGGGGTACCCTTTGTGTTTCCTTAAGGCTCACAAGTAATGTCCTATTTTCCATCCTTATAACGGTCATATGCAGCTTGATACAATTCCAAATATCGTTTGATGTTCATCTGCTCAATTTGCTTCACGTAGGACTCCCATTGATCAAAACTAGCCGCGCCAGAAGCAAACTTGTCACGCATCTCATCGATATACGTTTGAATATCGGTTTGAATCGTTGTCAGTTCTTCTTGTTCCTCTGGTGTAAAGTTAAAGCTTGGCCATACCTCTTCCATTTTGATCGCATAAGGCTCCGCAGCTTCTGCATTTTTCATAGAGGAAGGCAACCCTTCTGCACCCTTAAAGAACTTCTGCTTCACGATACCAGGATAATAACCTCCAGGCCACGTTAAATATTGACTGACCGCTTGATCGAGATTCAGGCCGTCCGGATTTTTTTGAATGACGTCCAAATACGCATACTCTCCGTTCGCATCTACTTTGTATGTGACCCCTTCAAAGCCCATAAAAAACATTTTGGCTCCTTCATCCCCATAAAAATGATCGATCCAACGTATCGCAGCTTCAGGATTTTTGGCCTTGTCCGTCAGCACAAACATCCCCAAATTGCCGAGCGGTGAGCCCATGTTTGTCAGCCTTCGGTCTCCCTTAGGCCCTGTTAATACCGGCATGCCTACATAACCGTCCTGATTGTAGATCGCTTTCGGATCGACCCCATCCAGAAATCCGTACAGGCCTGCGCTCGCTTTAGATGTAATGTCGGTATCTTTCATCGTAAACGTTTCTTTATCCAGCAAACCCTCCTTATACAGCTTCGCGATATACTGCATCATGTCCTTGTACGCCTCAGTAGTGGGAACAAAGCGCAGCTTGCCTGTTGACGGGTCCAAATCAACGTTTTTGTTGGCAATCCCATGCTGGTTTAATCCGAATGCCCCTCGAAGGAAGTCCATCATAATCCAGACACCTTCGGAGCCCCACGGAATTTCATCCTGCTTCCCATTTTTGTTGGGGTCCTTTTCTTTAAATGCTTTTAAGACCGCATACAGCTCATCCAAATTTGTAGGCGCTTTCAAACCAACGTTGTCCAACCACTCCTGCTTCATCCAAGGCGTACTATAGAACAGAGATTTGAATGCAGGATCAAACACAGTAGGCAAGCCATAAATGCTGCCATCTGGCATCGTCATTCCCTTCTTCACGACCGGATATTGCTCCATAATCTGTTTGAAGTTGGGGGCGTATTTATCAATCAAGTCATTTAATTTTAAAAAGGTGCCCTGACTTCCATACTTGATCAAGTCTGTTTTCGGCAATGCAGCAGCAAAAAACAACTCTGGATAATCACCGCCTGCCAGCTTAATGTTTCGTTTCTCCTTTAAGCTATCAAACTGAACGGTTTCCCATTCCATATGAATGTTCGACATCTTCTCGTATTCCTGCCACAACATAAGCTTGCTCCAATCGGCAGAGGCATACAATTTGCCTGCAAACGCCGTCATGTTCAGAGTCTCTTTTGCGATCGGCATTCCCTCTTTGTTCATAAGCGCAAGCCGTTCATCAGCTTTGTTCGGATCAGCGGCTCCTCCCCCTCCGCCGCCTCCACAAGCTGCAACAAGCACAGAAAAGCTGAGCAGCACACTAAGCGCAACTGTATACCTTTTTGTTAAGCGCATCATTTATTCCCCCTTCGTTATCTGCAGCTCCTTGCACGTCCAAAGCCGTCACACTCTGGCTTGATCACTTCCTTATGGGGATGTGCTTACCCCTTTAACGCTCCAATCATAATTCCTTTGACAAAATAGCGCTGCAAAAACGGATACAACATCAGCATCGGCAAATTCGCCACTACCAGCACCGCATATTTTAATCCCTCTACACTCATCTTCATCCGTACGGCTGATTCAGAAGTCAGCTTAATAAACTCACCAGAATCGCTCTGAATTAATATTTCACGTAAAATAAGCTGCAACGGGAATTTGTCCTTGCTCGTCAAATAAATTAAGGCATTAAAGTACGAGTTCCAATGGCCAACCGCATAAAACAGCACCATGACCGCAATAATCGGCATCGATAACGGCAGAACGATACGAAATAACGTCTGAAAATGATTGCAGCCATCTATCATCGCTGACTCCTGCAACTCACCTGGTATTGATTGTTGAAAGAACGTACGCATAATGATGATGTTCCAGACGGATACTGCATTTGGAATGACCATGACCCATAACGAATCCAGCATGTTTAAATTTTTGATTAGCAAATAGGTTGGAATGAGCCCCCCGCCAAAAAACATCGTAAACACAATCATACCTGTGATGATGCCTCGCCCTGCAAAATCTTTGCGAGATAGAGGGTATGCGGCACACACGGTCATAGCTAGATTAATGGCCGTCCCGATCAGCGTGTACAAGATCGTATTGCCGTAACCGAGCAAAATGTCTTTATTTTGAAATATTTTGGTGTAGGCATCCACATTAAATCCTTTGGGGAGCAGCCATACGTCGCCACGAAGCACATGCTCAGGATTACTAATTGAAGCGCTTAATACGAACAGGAGCGGATACAGAACGATGACGGTCAAAATCGTCAGCAATATATAGTTGATGATGTTAAATACGCGGTCGCCAAACGAACGATCTATCATGTGCTGTTCCTCCTACCATAAGCTGGTCTCATTTACACGTCGTGCAACGTAATTGACAACAATTAAAAGTGCAAAGTTAACTACAGCGTTAAACAGCCCGACTGCTGCCGAAAAGCTGTATTGCGCATCCAAAATACCCGTGCGGTATACATAAGTAGAAATAATGTCTGAGCTGCTCATATTTAAGGAATTTTGCATCAGAAACACTTTTTCAAAGCCAACCGACATCACACTCCCCAAATTTAAAATGAGCAGAATAACGATCGTTGGCGCAATCGTAGGTAAATTAATATGCCAAATACGCTGCAACTTACTGGCCCCGTCAATTGTCGCAGCCTCATGCAGTTGTTGATCCACCCCTGATAGCGCTGCCAAGTAAATGATTGAGCTCCATCCCATCGTCTGCCACACATCTGACAACACATAAAGCGTCTTAAACCATGCGGGCGAGGTCATAAAGGTGATCGGCTCACCGCCAAAAGCTACAATCATATGGTTAATGATGCCTGTGCTCGGGTTTAAAAAAATAAACAGCATCCCTACAATAACGACCACCGATAAAAAATGAGGTGCATAAGTAATCGTCTGTACAACCTTTTTAAAACCTTCTGACTTTACCTCATGAAGCATAAGTGCTAGTATGATCGGAATCGGAAAACTTAAGGCTAGTGTATATAGACTGATCAGAATGGTGTTGCTTAAAAGCCGCTCGAAATAAAAGCTGTTAAAAAACCGTTCAAAATGTTTAAAGCCGACCCACGGGCTATCCCAGATCCCTTTATTAGCGATAAAGTCTTTAAATGCAATCTGGATACCATACATCGGCAAATAATGAAACACGATGTAATACACAACGACAGGAGCAATAAGCAGGTAAAGCTGCCAGTTCTTCGTGAATGCACGCCGGATCAGCTCCGACCTGCTGCGCTTTGTCAGTAATCGAGCGGGTGTCTCCAATGCAGCATCCGATGACTTCATTGCTTCTTCCTCCTCTGATGGGGACGTGGGTGTGGAGTAATTAGACGATTATCCATTCCTCATTGCTGAGGCAGCCAAATTCGGTATGGATGATACCGTCACTACGCCCCCGCCTTTACGGATCGATTCAGTGGCTGCACAGCCTACCGCGACGCTCATTCGCCCTGCAAGCGGAGTAGCTACAGGCTCCTTGCCATCCAGAATCATGTCCACAAAGTCCTTACAAATGATCGGATCGGCACCACCATGCGTTCCCTTCGCTTCCTTCACCTCGTATACACGGTCAGCTAGCTCACGTTCTGTATTTGAGCGCCTTGTGTAAACGTACACTTTGTTTTCCAGTTCATTATTTTCCAAACGTCCTTCTGTCCCGATAAACGTATAGTTGCGCTGATAATCCGGCGTAAAATGACATTGCAAGTACGATGCCTTGATCCCGCCTTCCAGCTCCATAATGACCATGTTGTTGTCCTCTACATTCACCTCTTGACGGAAAGCACATTCGATCAAGCGCCCAGGACTGACTTCTGTACACGTATCGCGCTCCTCACACTTCGGACAAGTCAAATCATTCGGCTTGTCGCCGCCATAGAAATCAAGGCCGCCAAATGCACTGACCTTTGTGGCATAACGCCCTGTAATCCAATGAATGATATCGATATCGTGAGAGCCCTTTTGCAGCAACAGTCCAGTGCTATTCTTCGAATTGGCATGCCAGTCATGGAAATAGAAGTAGCCTCCCCAACCAACAAAGTGCCGCACCCATACCGCTTTAATTTCGCCGATAGCTCCTGAGTCCACAATCTCTTTCATCGTGCGGTACATGTTCATGTAACGCATATTAAAGCCCACCATCAAATGCTTGCCAGATTCTTTCCACGCCTTCAAAATGTTATCGCAGCCAGCAACCGTAATTGCCAACGGTTTCTCACAAAAAACATGCTTGCCAGCTTTAAGCGCTGCTATTGCATGCTCTTCATGGCAAAAGTCTGGTGACGTGACCGCGATAGCATCGATATCGTCGCGTGCGATCAACTCACGATAATCCGTCGTGACGAACGCATCCGGGTTAATATCTTCCTTAAACTCCAACAATCGTTCTGGGTAAAGATCAGCAGCCCCTACCACGATAGAGCGCCCTTCCGGCTGATGCCAATATTTTGCGATTGTACCTCTGCCTCTTGCGCCAATTACACCTATTCGGACCTGTTTGCCTGCTGTCATTTCCTCATTCTCCTCTCAAACTCTCTGTCTCTTTCCCTAGTAAACGAATTAAAGCAGCAAAGCAAAGCCTTGAATATAAAGCGCTTACAAGCAATAACAGCGAAATGCGACCCCTTAGAACTCATAGTCTTTGTACACAACACTAGATCGGGCGACGCTGTGCGGCTGCACATGTCCTCAAATTATAGAAGCGCCTTGTAATGGAGCGATCACCGGTGTTTTGTGTAAATATTTAAAAAATAGACTTGTTTATGCTGGGGTGCGCTGCTGTTTGTTCAGACTCATTCGCTAATCGAGATTTTGCAGGCGCTTGATACACATGATGTTGCTGTGGAAGGATGGGCAAATTCTAAGTTGAGTTTGGGTATAATCTTGAAGTTTGGGTTGTGAAAAAGTGCAATAATAATTTGGTAAAAGTTTCTTTCGGTGCTTGTCGTCATTATATTATGCGAAAGTTTACGCCGTCAACCCGTTTTTTGGATAAAATTTAAAACTTATAGACTTTATAATTTGGGGCAAATAAAGTTATTTTTTGCACAATATTATTCATGTATCCTTCGCTCGGCATAAGCAGAGGTTCCCCCTATAACGTGTCTGACACACCTCATCACTCCACTCCCCCCAGACAGGAATAGCTTGACATGCACCGAATAAACAATCATAGGGGTACATCATCAAGTCGTGATTAGCATGATAAATTGCGCAGGAGGAGATTGATCATGAATAAAGTACTAGTATTGGGTGGAACACGCTTCTTCGGCAAGAAGCTCGTCCAATTGCTGCTTGAAGATGGAGCGGACGTTACGTTAGTAACTCGTGGGCAAACTGCGGATTCATTTGGCGATCAAGTGAAACGTCTTCAACTCGATCGTACAGATCGCAGGGCGTTGGCAGCTGCTGTTGGTGAGAGCGAGTGGGATGTCGTGTACGATAACATCTGTTTTTATCCTCAGGATGCGCTTTCTGCTTGTGAGATCTTTGCTGGCAAAGTGAAGCGATACATCTTCACATCGACTATGGCCGTATATGAATTCGGAGATCTACTGCATCCGGAAGAGGATTTTAATCCTTATACGTATCCTGTTCCAGTAAAACTTCCTGCTGAGCCATCCTATGCAGAAGGGAAAAAGTTAGCCGAGGCGGTGCTGTTCCAACAGGCTCCGTTTCCAGTCTGTGCCGTTCGTTTTCCTATTGTGCTTGGCACTGACGATTACACGAAGCGGCTGTTGTTTCACATCGAGCGTGTGCAGCAAGGACTGCCTATAGGGATTCCGAATCTGGATGCGGTCATGGGCTTTATTACTTCTGACGAAGCGGCTCGCTTCTTATTCTGGTTGAAAAATCAGCATTTCGAAGGACCTGTGAACGCACGCTCCGATGGGGAGTTGTCCATCGGTCAAATTATGAAGCTGATTGAAGCCGAGGTGGGCACAAAAGCGCTCATTGAGAAGCCTGCGGCAGCAGGCGACATTCTGAAGCAGGCGGACGGCTCTGCGTCCCCATTCGGAATCACGGCCAGTTGGCGGATGGACACAAGTAAAGCCGTGCAACACGGGTTTGTGTTCGATGATGTTGCGGAGTGGTATCCGAGGCTGGTCAAGGAGTTGGCTTCGCAGTAGTAGCAAGCGAGTCGGATGCTTCTTATAAACGAGCCTCAAAAAAAGGCTACCACAATGCCCTGCGGCACTATGGTAGCCTTACCTGCCTTACCTGCCTTACCTGCCTTACCTGCCTTACCTGCCTTACCTCTTACTTAAATCAATCCAAACTCTCGTCCTACTCGCTCCAGTACGTCAGCGGCAAACTCCAAATCTTCCTTCGTATGCTGTGCGGTTACGATGAGGCGTACACGCCCTTTGTCCATCGCCACCGTCGGGTAGACGATGCCTTGTGCACACAGTCCTTCTTCCAGCAGTCGCTTCGAGAACGCAAGCGCTCGCGCCGACTCGCCAACGATGATAGGAATGATCGGCGTCTCACTGTCGCCGGTATTAAATCCGAGCTGTTGCAGCTTCGTACGGAAGCTTGTTGCATTTGACCATAGAAGCTCCGTCAGTTCCGGCTCTCCTTGCAGCACTTCAATAGCTGCAATACACGATGCTGCAACTGAAGGCGGCAGCGACGTACTGAACAGAAACGCACGCGCACTGTTCACCATTAAGTCTTTTGCAACTTGGGCAGTTGCTACATAACCACCTACCGACCCAACCGCCTTGGACAACGTACCAATTTGGAAATGTACACGTCCGTTCAGGCCAAAATGGTCGGTCGATCCTTTGCCATACTTGCCAAGCACACCGCTCGCGTGTGCATCATCCACGTACACGAGCGCATCGTAACGCTCAGCCAGCTCTACGATGGCAGGCAGCGGCGCAATGTCGCCGTCCATGCTAAACACACCATCCGTCACAACGATCTTCTGACGGAACGAGTCGCATTCTTTCAGCACCGCTTCAAGTTGATTCATGTCTTTATGGGCAAAAATACGCCGATTCGCCTTCGTTAAACGAATGCCGTCAATGATACTTGCATGATTTAACTCGTCGCTGATCACAACATCGTCTGCGCCCAGAATCGTGCCAAGCACCCCTTGATTGGTCGTAAACCCGGATTGAAACACAAGTGCCGCTTCCGTTCCTTTAAAGGCAGCCAACTTCTGCTCCAACTCATCATGAATAGCCAATGTTCCCGTAATCGTTCGAACGGAACCTGCTCCTACGCCGTATTTCTCCGTCGCTGCAATAGCGGCTTGCTTAAGCTTAGGGTGGTGAGTCAGTCCCAAATAGTTGTTAGAGGACATCTGCAGCACCCGCTTGCCGCCTGCTAACGTCATCCATGCGTCTGATCCGTCTTCCCAGACGGTCAGCGGACGGTAACGTCCTGCTTCTTTAAGCTCCTGTAGTTGCTGCGAAATGATATCAAAACCTGCCATACTTATAACCTCCCTGCTCATTTATCGTACTCAACTCCCGACCATCTGCCGGCTGCACCAACCAATCGTGCTTTTCCACATCAACACATCAAACACTTCAGGATGAACACCTTAATTTCATAGCCTATAAATGCACCTATAGCTGCGCATCTATAACTCATTCCACATGTGTACAACAGAACCTTTTGCACAATATGACAAAAGATTAGCAAAACTAGCTGCCCTCATCTCAAAGCAATTACAGCACCGTCGTTGCAGTGTATGTTTCCTTTCACTGCCATCCGAACAATCTGTACGCTTGATAACACATTCGCCGTCTAACAGTCGCACCGTCTAACTTACAACTATACAATTGATGTGGCTGCTTGCATAAACTCAAGATGATGTCCGGTCATGCCAGAACACAATTTTACCGCAATTACCAGAAGCCATTAAAGCAAATGCCTCTTCGTACTGATCCAATGTAAAATGATGCGTCACCAGCGGCGACAAATCAATGCGGCCGCGCTCCAGCAACCCTTTAAGCTGGTACCACGTATCATACATCCGACGCCCTGTAATGCCGTGAATGTGCAGCCCTTTAAAAATGATGTCCTGTGCCAAATCAAACGGCACTTCCTTTGTAGGAATACCTAACAAGGAGACACGTGCCGCTTGTGAAGCCGCTTTCAAGGAATCCCTAATCGCATCAGGATGTCCAGACATCTCTAGGACGACTTCTACACCTTCACCATCAGTCTCCTCCATAATAACATCTACAAGTGACTGTTCGCGGCTGTTGATGACAACGTCAGCCCCCATCGTTTTGGCCATCGCAAGACGATAAGGATTAATATCGACCGCAAATATCGTACCGCTGCCGCAAGCTTTTGCTACTGCAATGGCCATCAGTCCGATCGGCCCGACGCCAACTACGGCGACGCTTTTTCCTACAATATCACCGCTAAGTACCGTTTGTACGGCGTTGCCAAGCGGATCTTGAAGGCAGGCAATCTCTAACGGTAAATTAGGATCGTTATGGATCACATTGCTCGCCCGCACAATGGCATATTCCGCAAAGCAGCCTGGAATTGTAATGCCGAAGCTTTTCGTGTTTTTGCATACATGAGCATTTCCTGTACGACAAGGCTTACATTGGCCACATACAACATGTCCTTCGCCCGATACATAGTCACCTATTTTCACATTCGTTACTTCATCCCCGATTGCTTCCACAATACCTGCAAATTCGTGTCCAAATACGTTAGGTGTCACAACCGTCTTTGAAGCCCATTCGTCCCATTTGTATATATGAACGTCCGTACCACATATAGACGAAGTCTTCACACGCACAAGCACATCATGAGGTCCGCAAGTCGGAATGGGTACTTCTTTTAACACGGCACCGGGCTTGCGCTCATCTTTCACTAATGCGATCATCGTTCCGTTTAACATTTGATTGCCCCTCTCCGCTTTTTTTCATAAAATAGAGTGTATAACGATTAACTCATCCATCTTAAATACATCAAATTTCATCTTGTATATTATATTACACATTTGTGCACTATATTGCACATGTATTTTTGTAGCATGTTGGATGGCTTTTCGTATATGCGCGGAAGAGACAGAGAGGGGACAACCATGCAAGAACAAATTCATCGCAAGATCGGTAAGAACTTGCAAGAAATTCGCAAATCTCGTGGACTGAGCCTTGATGCCGTAGCTGAGTTAAGCGGTGTAAGCAAAGGGATGCTTGGTCAGATTGAGCGCGGGGAATCGAATCCAACCATTTCAGTCCTATGGAAAATTGTAAACGGTCTTCGAATCTCCTTTGCTACCTTGATGGAAGATTCTGCGCCGCAGGTTACGATCGTGAAGATGGAGGACACCACCCCGCTAATTGCGGAAGACGGCGCTTATCGTGCATATCCCATTTTTCCTTTTGAGCAGGATCGCGGATTTGAAGTATACAATGTCGTCATAGAGCCCGGCAACTCGCATACATCTGAAGCTCACTATGAAGGCGTTGAAGAATTTATTATGGTCATGGAAGGCGAGTTGCGCGTAGAGGTTGGCGGTGAGACCTATATGCTACAGCCAAGTTTAGCCATTCGTTTCTCTGCGGATCAACCGCATACGTATTATAACGATACGGATAAGACGATCCGTTACACCGCACTTATTCATTACCCTTCTTCTAATAAGCGGTAAGGAATAATATGTAGATAAAGAAAAGAGCGGCCTAGTTAGACTAGGTCGCTCCTTCTGCTATAGTTGAAGCACGTTTGATCAATGTAAATGGCAGCAACATACGAAATGGAAACGGATAAGGATTGTCCAAGCCATCGAGCAGTACTTTAGCTGCCGCATACCCCATCTCGTATTTCGGGATATGTACGGATGACAGGGGCGGTGTGCTGAATCGGGCAAATTCAATATCGTCGATGCCGATAAAAGCGATATCCTTCGGAATGGACAAACCCTCTTCAGTAACGGCACGCATAGCAGCAATGCCCATCATATCACTCGCGCAAAACATCGCTGTAGGCTGATCCTCTGTTCGCACTAGTCGTTTCATCTCAGTATAGCTGCGATCTGCATCCCACTCGGCATTAATCGTCCAAGCCGGATTCAGTTCAAGTCCCTCTTCCTCTAACGCAAGCCGATACCCTCGATACCGTTTTTCTCGCTCCAATTGTCCAAGCAAGCCTGCTCCACCAATAAAGCCAATACGACGATGTCCAAGCTCAATTAAATGTCGTACCGCTATACGTGCGGCGTTCATCCGATCATAAGAAATAACAGGTATGGCAGGGTCCGCAACATCAATACCAACGATGTTAGGCACCCGTTCCTTCAACCATTTGTATTGTGATGCCTCCATTCCTTCTACACAAATAATACCGCTAAGATTGCGGGATTTCAGCAGCGAGTCAAACAAAGCCTCGCTTTTTAATTCGGCTTGTGTATGAAGGAAAGACAAAGACGTGCCCGCTTCTAGCAGCTTGGCTTCTATTCCTTGGATAATAGGCGAAAAGTACGGATGATTATACTTGTTGTCAGGAAGCGAAAGAATGCACCCGACCGCATGGGCGGATGTTATCGGCTGAGACTGCTGCGGGCGCGAGTTCCTCTTTTGCTTAGCTGCCTGAGGCGCACGGTATTGAAGCGCTTTTGCGGCTTTCCATATTTTCTGCTTTGTCTCCTCGCTGATACGTCTGCTGTCATCCTGATTAATGACACGTGATACCGTTGATATGGAGACTCCTACCTGCTCTGCGATATCTTTAAGTGTGGCCATGCTCTCCTCCCCAAGAAGTGCGACGTATAGGCTGCGAACAGTATATGGTAAATTATATCGGCCCTGTCCCTTAAAGGAAAGAGGCCTTTTATGTTTTTGTGCTGGAGACGATAAAAAGAACCGCTCCGCATCACAATTCAGATACGGAACGGTCCTTCTAATATAACAATATGATGGCTGTAATCATATGATTCATAAGTTATTGATTAGTGATCTACCCATGCTACACGAGTGCAATCTTACTTCACAACACTACCCCCGTATAAGAAACGATGTTCCCATGCGTTACCAAGCACACTGTCCGTACGTACCCCGCCTGAAGCTTTTGAGTATGTATGCAGGACTTTACCGTTCCCCATATATATACCGACGTGCGTTATTCGCTCTGTGTTCTTGTTTACATTGCTGTAAGCAGACTGCTTGGAGCCGCGGTATGTGCCAAAGAACATCAGATCGCCGCGATTCAGAGAGCTTATACTCTTCTTTACGGCTGAGTTGGATTTGATATAATCCCCTTGTTTGCGTGAATCTGCTGGCAGCGTGATCCCGATCGCTTCCTTGAACGTGTGTCTGACAAAATCAGAACAATCAAATGTCCGTGTACTGTTACGGTCAGACCCGTATTCGTAAGGTGTTCCTAAATATGTTAACCCCGTGCTAATGACTTTCTCTACTTTGGAGCTTGCCGGCAATTGGGATGAACCTGATTGTGTATCATCCGGACCGACTGCCTGTCCGCTCACTTTTATGTATTTGCTGCTCGTACTTAAGTATCCTGCATTACCTTTTTCATCTCGAACTTGATACCAACTACTGTTCGGTTTACTCAAGATCGTAACCTTCTCGCCTTTCTTCACCATACGAATGATCTTACCGGACGTCGATGCCTTCTCTCGCATATTTACCGATGCGATGATGTCCCCCGTTGATGAAGTAGCCGTAGCAGTTGCTCTTGCTGTGGTTAAATTTTGTGTCCTGCTTTCATTGATGAGAGCTTGCAGTTCATTTATGTCTGGATCACCTTCATCCATCAAAAACTGACTTGTATTCGACACCGTTGGTGAAGTCATCCTAACATCCAGTTCAGATGGAGCAGCCTCCACCCCTGTAGCTAGCAATAGCGTTTGCGATGCTATCGTCATCATCATCATACCTAAGAGTAGTTTGTTCATTTTCTTCATGAGTAGCCTCCTTGTTGTCCTTGATCCCACTTTCAGAATCGCTTCGTGATCATATGTTGTGGGCAGGTTCATGCATGAGTCGATGTTCACATGTTCAAATTGTAAATTTCTAGGGTAGTACTATACAGTTTTCATAAATTGTATCTTGATTCCATACAATATCTTCACTATAACAGTTCAATTTGTCGAATTATATCGGACTATACGCTTAAAAATGACTAAAATGTAACTTATTAATAGTCCAAAAGAACTAAAATAAAGTTATTTTTTTGTTTCCGCCTGAATTAAGTAGGTATAATTATCTACATATATGAACATAAGCCCATTTAGTTATGTAATTATATTCACCCTTTTTTACTTTCCATTCCTCATACAAATAAAAAAACCAGAATCAGCAGCATCTATTCTGCCACGATTCTGGTTTCATTCAGCTCTGCAACGTAACCTATCATATATGCTGAAGTTTCTCCGGCTGCGGTTCATCCATCGGCTCCACATGGACCTGCACACTGGTAATGTTGTGCTTTTTTAACATCCGCCGTTCGACATCATCACAAATTTCATGGCTCTCGATGAGTGTTAACCCTGGATCAACCTGCACAACAACATCAACAAGCACATGATTGCCATGCAGCCGAGCCTTCACATCTCGGATTACGCGTACACCTTGTGTCTTCTCTATCGTCGTACGTATTGTTTGGAGCTGATTCTCATCGAATCCATCCGTCAACGCATGGGTTGCATTTCTGAATATTTCCCAAGCTGTCTTTAAAATTAGAAAACTGACCGTCAGTGCAGCCAACGGATCAAGCCACGGCAAACCAAACTGAGAGCCAAATATTCCTACAGCGGCACCGATACTGACCATCGCATCAGAACGGTTGTCTTGCGCAGCCGCCATTAAAGCCTGGTTGTTAATTCTCTTCGCCAGCCTGTAATTGTACATATATACAAAGAACATGACCACCGCACAGCCCAAGGCCACCCAGGCTGTAATCAAGTCTGGCGTCTCGGCCCGGCCTTCTATAAGTGACATCAAGGTCGAATAGAGCACCTGCAACCCTACCGTAGCCATAATAAAAGACGCGATCAGTGCTGATACCGTCTCTGCTCTAAAATGCCCATATGGATGATCGTGATCAGGCGGCTTCTGCGAAATCCGCAGTCCAATAAGTACCGCAACTGACGCAACGATGTCAGTTAAGTTGTTCCAACCGTCCGCTTGAAGCGCAGCCGAATGAAAGGAGAATCCGAAGCCTAGCTTCGTCAATGAAAGCGCGACATAAGCTATAATACTGAGCCACGCCCCTTTTTCTCCTTGCTTCATTTCTGCGTACACGTCCACCACATTGTGCCCCTCCCTGTTTTTCCTTTCCGGCAACAGAAGTTTCCGATACATTGATGTTAACAAATGAAACATGAGTGGGTCTATAGAAACAGTGTTGAGCCCTTTTAAAGGTGTTGCAGCCCTTTTGTTTTGTTGGGTCGGCAAATAAAAGTTGAAAGGATGCAACTTTAACTTTTTGTACATATCGTTCCATCGTCAAACCGTTCCTATTATAGGATGTACAATTGAGAGGATAAATATGTATGTATAATAGGACCACACTGGCATATGACGCACTAAAGTGCCGTCCTGCTCCCTTTTTGCAGCAAGACGGCTTTCACAGCTAAATTTGTAAGTGGAATGAAAATAAGTTCACCAGAAGAGGGGATTAACACAGGAGGAATAATGTGCAAGGCGTTGCTGGAGCAGCTTCACCACACGTGCTAAATCCTATTTTCCAAATATAAAGGCCAGGCTGCACAAAAGCAGCATCGGTACAATGTAGCAGCAGAATAACGTTCCTTTGATCTTATCGCTGAAGCTGCTCGCGTATATCTGTATGAGTTAGAAGTATCATTTTGCAAAAATTAACGCCGCCTGCTTGCTGCTGTTGTCCCATTCCACCTTCGCTTTAACTTCAGCAGCCAATGCCCTTGCTGGAACATACACTTGCCCATCAACGAGCAAACCGTTCAGCATAACTGGCGTTTTATTGTCACTGCATACAATCTTGACCTTAACCGCCTCTGCACCTGCATCTTTAGAACCCGGTTGATCGCTGTTATTCATCTGCTCCGCTTGACGTTGAATCAACTGCATAAATGTTTGCCAATGCGGAAGCAGGCGGGACGGGCATGCTTTGCCGCTCCAATGCTTGTGCGGGACGATATTTTGCAGTGGAATGCTATGTTTTATCATCAAGCTGGCGATCAATTCCGCTGCGCTGCGCCAGGCCAGCATCTCATTTATTCCGTCGTACATACAAATTTCGATGCCGATAGACAACGTGTTACCCGGACCATCTCCATCTCCGGCATGCCAGCCTTGTTCGTGATCTTGCAAATGTTGATAGATCACCTGATCATCAACCGTATAGTGCCAGCTTTTGCTTATGCCGCCGCCGCTGCCATTAAGCTGAAAACGCGCGTGTGCTTCCGCTGTCGCACCTCTCGCTGTATTGTCGGTGTTATGGACCGTAATATAACGAGGTTTCATGCTTCGGTTTGGTTTATTTGGGGCTCCTGCGGGGAGGAGCATCGATTTAATGTTCATAGGTATCCTCTTTCTTTTTTGTAAATTGATAGGCCCCCGTTGCAGACAGGCCAATGACGGAGATCAGCACTAGCTTCTGCTGAATAAATACAGGAACTAGCACAAATACGGCCGCTACCAATAGCGCCGTCACATGTGTCCATTTGTCAGCGAGGCCAAAGCCTCGTGCAACGCCGACGTAAGCGGCCACAAGCGCCGCCAGTGTCAAAATATCATTCGAGATCACTTCCATTGGTTACGGCCTCCCATCCATAGCAAGTTTGATTAGTCCCATAATGACTGCTCCGACAACGGTCGTAGCAAGCCAAAAGATCGTCTTGTCGATGCGATCAAGACGATGATGGGCCGAGCGCGTAGATTCGAGCGCTTTATGGGCCGCTTCCTTGGCGTCGTCCGCCACTTCGCGGACGTCCGTCATCGAGTCGAGCTTGGTCTCGACGCGTACGATGCGCTCGCGAATATCGGAGAGCATGCGAGTCTGCGTGTCCATCCGTGTTCCCCCTTTCAAATGTAAAGCCCTCGACGTGGGCCGAGGGCTTTTTGGCGTAAATCTATACAAATCAACTCCAATATACTACTCAACTTCTGATTGATTATGATGTTCTTTCTCCAATTGTTCGAATACTAGCAAAGCTACATTCACCTGCTTGCGCTCCTCTAATAATCTATACAAAGAAGCATCAATCACATTTAATTGGAATTGTAAATTTTCCTTTTCCTTATTATAGGTCATAAAATCACCTCATTAACTTTATATTTGTGCTATGTTTTTCCCATTAATGATTAAATTTACAGCATCCTGCAACTCTTCTGGTACACTTTCGATGTCACGACGTCCTGCTAATATAAGTTCTGCATATATATAAACCATATTTTCTATCATCCGATTCTCACCCCTTTGTCGATAGCTGATTTAATTCCTTTTTCAAAGCTAGCATTTCTTCATATACACTTGCTAAAGCAGTCATAGTATTCAGATTTTTCTGCTCCAGCTTAAAGATCTGATCCTCGGGTTTCTTTGCAAATTGTGTGAAAATAATATCATCAACAATAGCCGCTTTATGATGCTCAATACTTTCAAGTGCATTTTCGGTTGTAATTTTTTGATATCCTTGAACGAAAGGAAGATAGGGCTGAATAAAAGTACGATTATCAACAACCAAAATATAATATCTTGCATCTTCCTGCCCCTCAAATTGATTTTCGATGAAATGACCTGCATATTGTTCCTCAAATTTATGAACACTGTACTGGCAAGAAAGTTGACTTACAAATGTATCTAGCTCTGTTTCGCTACACGTAAGTTGTATATTTTTATAAATCATATTTCCATCCCCTTATTACATCGTTAATTCGTACAAGGTTTGTGTGATGTTTCCGGTGCCTTGCTGTATGCCCCCAACAACATATCCTTTTCCATTAAGGCTAGCCCCTCTAGCATAATACACATTGGACGGGCAAATAGGTCCTATAATCCAAGCATTTGTAGTAGGATCATAACAAAACGTTTTACTGCTAGTTGAATTTTGAATAACATACATTTTTGAGTTTAACACCCAATGCGGGGATTGGGAGACTTGCTCTGGTAAATCCGCTACTTGTGTCCAAGCATTAGTATTAGGGTCAAATACATGGCACTGATTAGTTAGTTGTCCAAGCGATATTTCGCCTCCCATAACATAGAACTTATTATGGATAAACCCACCAGCAGCCCAAGCTCTTTGTAAAGGCATGCTCATAAGACCTGTAGAATAACCCACACTGTCCTGCCATTTGTAAAAACTACTATAATAACTCCCGCCATTCCATCCGCCTGCAATGTAGAGTGTATTACCATCGCCAGCGTGAGCAGCACAGGGGCCTTGAGCGTATACGATGTTATTTTTAGTTTGCCATGAATTTCCGACAGTGTCATACATGACATGTGTATAGTAATCATCTGTACCCGAATCAATATGAATATATTGCCCTCTTGCCGCAACCCAGCCATCTGTTTTCTTGTATAAACAATTAGCTAAATATGTCCATGTATTTGTGTTGGGGTCCCATCTTTCATTCGTGTAAGTCCCGCTGCCGCTGTAATCATTGTTATATCTGCCACCTATATAATATAGATAACCATTTACACCAACCGCTTGGCCTTGTTTTCTGGCATATTGAAAATTAGACTTTTGTGTCCAATAAGCGGCTGACCAAATACCTACCCAAATGCCACCTATTTTCGTAAAAATACGTTTAGCCTGCTGCCAAACTCCTCCCACTTTAGCATAAACTAATTTACCAGCTTTCCATTCTCCGGCCTGCTTAACGCTGATAGGCATCAGATCACTCCTTAATATTGAATCCAAATCTCGCCTTCATTCCCTTCATGATTAGCAGGGGCATGAGGGTAAACATGAGTTGCGCGAAGGGGAGAGCCGAATAGAAGCGCACTATTTTTCCTTGTAATAATTAACGGTCTATGAATCATATTTTCATTATTATCGTAAGACCAAATAGAGAAATCCGAGCCGTTGTTGAGACCATTTTCATTTCCCGTTAGACCAATACCCCATCGTAAGCCGGTGTTATTTCTGAGCTGATAATGAAGTAATCCTCCATCATTAGATCCAGCATTTGAATGCACAGACCCTGCATTATCAACATAAAATTTCCAAGTGTTACCTGAATTCATTCTTATAGCCGCACTTATATTGAGGGAACCATCTTTAGTAATACTCATCCTATTTTGATTCCCGACCAGGAAGGTCACATCATGATTAGAAGCCGTACCTATGAGTAACCCTGGAGCACCTCCAGAAAATCCTTGATCATGCACCTGAAAACGACTATCTATTAAGTCTGTTCTTACTTTGATCTGAGCGTTACTTCCGGAATAAACATCAAATATTCTGGACCAGCCTTCCACATTGCTTGGACTCGTCTGATTCCCTAGCATCGCATGCCCTTGATTATCTATAGCAAACATCCTTGTGCCAGCTCCATAGTCCCCATTGTAAATTCGCAAGGTTGGGCGACCACCTACATCATCCGATACCATATGAAAATTAGCTGTCGCTGGTAAACCAATCCCTAGTTGGATGCCGCTTCTATTTACATGCATACGTCCATTTAACTGCAAGTCCACAGTTGTAAGCGCATCGGAACTATCACGTCCATTTATTTGCAAAGTCTTATTATTTGCATCATAGAAAGATTGAAATTTGCCAATCCCATACGCTGATCCCAAAGAACTCACTTCAAAATAACCTTCAGTGATATTAATCCCTTTAGCCTTTAATTTATTACCTACAACAACTTCACCAGTAAATGTATCCCCGCTTTTGTTAACAGCCTTCTCCTGCAACTCCTTCAACGCTTCATACGTCGCATTCATCTGCCAGTTGAGCCAAGCCGCAGGGGGCTTATCCTGAACCTTCCAACCTTCGTCCAGCTTACTTTGCGGGGGCTTAACCCCCTTGGCTTTCCATTCGGGAAGTTCCTTTTCATATGCCATACATGTTCACCTCTAATTTCATTTCGTGTGCGAATCTAACCTATGAAGTGAAGCCGCTAACTTCACATAGGTAGCTCATAATCATTCCCCGGCACATACAAATCACCAAGCGTGCCGCCAACAGTCATCGCTTCATCGGCCAGGCCGTAATCACTGGACTCCAGTGTGTCTGACAATGAAGCTAATGCAAGCGTACCCATTAGCTCAACCTGGCCAACACGAACGCCAGCTGCAACCAGCTTCTCAACAAGCGACACAAATTGGCCAGGGCTCAAGCCAACACTGTTCAACTTTTCATAAGGTACTTCGTTAACGTGAATTGCTGCTGGCTCAGGCTCAAAAAGATCGTTGTACCGCTCAGAAAGACGAAACTCGTCAGGTGACGTGTTTAACGCCAACGCCAACACTTCAATGACAGAGTTCAGATTACCGCTGGCATTCATACGTGCCAGCTTGGAACGGAGCAGCATGCGGTAAACCTCATCTGTCGCTTGACCACGAGGTTGACCGAGATTACCGCCAATCATGTCAAGTGCAGCGCCCTCTGCATTATCGATACTCTTCCACGAAGAAATGCGCGCAATGGTCTCACTTAGCTCGTTCATCTGCACCAGCCAAACATCAACAAGCTTGGAGAAATGGCTTCCTTCTCTCGATACCAATTCCGGCAGCATCCCCATCACTTGTTCTAGCTTAAACATGGCTCACCGCCACCTTAATCCGATCTGGTGCCACCCTTGATACGTGGTAGAGCGGAACATCAACGTTACCGGACACATACTCACGATCACCCAGCTTCACTTTCAAATCCATTACTTCCTCTATCCCTGGCACATTTTGTATTGCTGTCAAAAGACGGCTAAATACGATACGAGAACCTTGAGCCAAGCCTGTGTAATCCTGCTGATCAGCGCCAATGCCACCAATATATTGAGCTATGGCCGTAATAATCTCATCTTG
The DNA here is from genome assembly GCF_000425125.1 of Paenibacillus taiwanensis DSM 18679. Taxonomy (GTDB): domain Bacteria; phylum Bacillota; class Bacilli; order Paenibacillales; family Paenibacillaceae; genus Paenibacillus_B; species Paenibacillus_B taiwanensis. Next base: position 167,931 of record NZ_KE384307.1, on the reverse strand, counting down.
CCCTTTTGCAGGGAATGCAGAATTGGCAGCCACAGACACCTCCACATGAACGTCCAGCATCGTCATGCGGCTAAACTGTACTTTATGAAGATGACCACTAATATCCTTCACTTCAACACTTTCCCTACCATCCGTCCCAATACCCGCCGCCTTTTTGTCAAAGATGGCTTTGGCAATTTGTTCGGACTGTCCGCCATAGACATAAGCACGGATAGATTTGGGCGGTATTCCTTGTTCGTCTGTTTGCATCGTGTCGTTGACTTGCACGGCAGCGGACTTCACATCTGGTAGTTGCAGCAGTGCAGAAACGATCGCATCAATAGTAGCAGCATGACTGCCATCCCGTGCCGCTCGCAACCGGTCACGAAACTCCACATCATTTTCCTGTTCACGCCCATCCTCAGTTTCCCGCAAATTCGTAATACCCGTAATTTCTTTCAAAGGACTAAATGCCTCGACGATAGAGTGAGCAGGGACATTCCCCATAATGCCAGGTATAACAGCAGTGATGGCAGCAGTTCCTTTGCCACGATCATTCAAGGCGCATGGCGCAATCGTTGTAAACCAAATGCCTGTCTTTGTTCCTACCCGATAACCAGGTTGTACGATATAACCAGGCACCCCATTCAGTTCCACCACGCCGTGTGCAGGCTGCTCCAACTTGCGGCGCAATCCGTAGAACACTGCTAATGCATCCAGTTGGACACCCGTTGCATATTGAATATACGACTCATGATAAACCTGCTCCACGTCTTCCCACAGCACTGACAAGTGCCATGCAAATACTTGGAGCATCATACCAAGCGGAGACGACTCCGATGTATTCATATCTTGACCAAGCCTTTTTCCAAGCTCATTAACCATCTCTTCATAAATCTCGTTATACGTTTTGCGTTTCAATCCCGCTGAATTCAGCATATCGAAGTGTAACCTCCTCTCCATCCGTACCTGTGAGGGTCAACTGAACTGAAAGCTGACGGGTGTTCACATCCCATTCCAGTTCCATTTCATCGATCGATAAAATACGTGACTCTTCCGCCAGACATAACATGATCGCTTCGCGAATTCCTTCTTCACTAACTTGCTTTCCGAGCAACTTTTCATGATCCAACCCCATTTCTGGGGCAAAAAAATACTCGCCTAAGCGAGTTCCCAATCTGATTCGCACAGCCTGTGCAAGCTCATCCCGTCCATCAATCCAAGCCACTTGTCCATCTATCAGTTGAATATCCCCATCTAGCAGCTGCCAAGTTCTCATTCGGCCGCCACCTTCCCAACAATAATGCCGCCACCACTGTTTGCTTCAGTAAATACAACCAATACTCGGTTGCCGTTCTCAAGTATCACATCAGGCGAAAGCTCTAGCATAGGCAATTGATAGCGAATCGCCCCAATCTCGCCTTCCAATTCCACGTCTGCACGGCCTGCTTCCATATTAAGAATTGTCCCTATTTGTGCTCCTACTGTGCCAGACAGCTTATGCTCCATCCAAGCATCCAACGCTCCAACCGCTCGATTGGCCCCCATTGTGCTCCTCCTTCCTCGACTATGAAACAGTTCTCTGTACCAACTAAAAACTAGGACTCCTTCACTAAATCCACATCTGTAACAAATTGTTCCGCCGAAATGGTGTGTCTACCTTGTCTGACTTGATACACTCCGTTATTGTCCTCGCTCTCCAACCAGACGAGCGCACCAGCATGTAAACGGTGATTTAATAATGAGGTTGCCCGAACCCCCTTTATATCCCCATCTACAAAAGTTTGTGGGCTATCAAGCAAACCACTGCTTGCAGCTAGACGAATAGCGGTTCGATTGGCGGCAGAACTGCCCGATGCTTGAAAATGCAGCTTGCCTTGCCTTGTATAAGTCATAATTCCACAGGCCGCAGCAGCTCTCCGAATGGCTGCTACAGGATCGCCTTTTACAACAAAACCTTTGGCATACGTATAATCAGAGGGCAACGCTATTTCTCCATGAGGAATTTGCGCTTGATTTAGTAGATCGCGAATAATTTCACTTGCCTTTATACCTTTTCGATAAGATTGCACCACATGATAGACAGATACAGTTAAATCGTCTTTCACTTGAATGGTCGTAATTTGATCCATCTGCTCGCGCTTCGTTCGAATCTCAACGATATTACCTTGTAGTACCGTCCCTAAAGTACGACCATATCCCGCATTCACGATGACACGCATGCCATTACGAAGACTTGCTCGTGTATGCTTGGATAAATTGTATAACTCAATGGTAGATTCGTTGGCTTCTTTATCATCATCAAAGTCAACCACAACACGCATGGTCAGGTCTTGATACGTAAATTTGTATCCTCCAACAAGCACTTCACATTGGCGATTATATAAATATTCCATCATCTTCTCCCAAATGAATGTGCACCGATCGCCCAAGCGTATCCCAGGTTACATGCTCATTCAGATTATCTCCATAAGGTACAATCTCTTCCAACGGAAACAAAGGTGTCTCAATGGCTTCAAACAAAGGCACACCCCACACTAGTTTCACACCTAATGCAAGCGCACGTTCGCCTATTAGCAAGTCCACTGTAAAATAATCATGTTTATTGTTATAACGAATTTCAAACGTATACATACGACCACCTAAGTCCATCTCAAACGAGTAAGGAACCAACTCCTTATCAATGACAACAATTGCCACACACACTCCTCCTTCCCCAGAAACAGCTTTACCGTCGTAAAAGTGACTGCTATTTATAGAACACGGATCACCATTCCAGACTTCAGTATGGTGTAGCCATTAATGTTAGGATTTAATCCTTTTAATATATCGGGGCTTGTACGATACCTAGAAGCTATTGAATTCCAACTCTCACCATATACTACCGTGTGAGTTCGTGCCGCATGCTTCAAATTCGGGTTCATAGCTTTTTGTTTAGCACTCGCATTTTGCCCTATAGACAGGATCATGCCTACTGGTGGTGGAACGTGAGCATCTAAATGTGAGTTCCAACTACGAAGCTGATAGGAACTTGTGCCATAGTAACCAGCAATTTGCTCCCATGTCTGTCCTCTACGGACTGTATGTGAAATCGTTTTGGGACGATACGTTGCATTTTTTTGCCCGACACGGGTTATCGGCTTCAAGACCACCTTCCGTTTGGGAGGCAGCTTCTTGTAGCTAACCGTAACTACATGAATTTGCTTGAGCGTCATGGAAAAGCTCATCCCATTAGAGATGGAATTGTCATGCGCCGTTCTCAAGCTTGTAATCGCACAATTTAATAGCAAATTACGACCTGAATATTGAAGCAGTGTTCCTGCGTTCATTGCTTTAACTAAACGATGCCGATATTGATCTGCTTTAGGTCCAATTAATAGTCCTTCGAGATGGAGACTAACCGTATCTTTCTGGATATGATCTGTTATCGTTCCACCTTTTTCAACACTGTGACTACTCACCTGCACCGCATACTCCGGCTCTTCTGATGTCACAAATAAATCTATTCCACCTAAACGACTTAACTTTTGTGCTGATTTTTGCTTAATGAGAAGTCACCCCTCCCGGACCAACCTGCGGCTTAGGCATCTTACTTGTAATACTTCGTTCAAACGAGCGGAATGAAGCATCAAATTGCTCGCGCGCAATCCGTTTAATTTCATCAATCATCCGCATATCAACATACCCATTTACATTCAGGTTCATCACCACGTTGCTATTTGCACTTACATCCATCGTCCCTGTTCGTCCTGGTATCGGTGGTGGCATATTTAACGTCGGCGACGTAGATACAGGAACTCCCGTGCCTGTCATATCAGAATAAGGACGATAAGAAGTTGTTGCAGCGGAAGCAGTCGCAGGACCTATGCCTGTTTGGGGCACCATAGGTGCTCGTGCTGTGGCAGCCAATGGTGAAGCAGTTCCAGCTCTGCTTATGTTGTTCGTTAACGTTTGAGGGGACGGCAGCTTTTGAAGCTCATCCTTGCCTTGGTCTTCCTCTTTTGGGAGCAAAAACTTCTCAGCCGCCCATAAACCGGCATCAAGCGCCAGCCCTCCCAAAAAGCCGGCCGGTGTAAGCCGCAGCAGCTTGGTTGCTTTACTAACTACTTTGGCGCCTTTAAGCAACTTGCCGAACCACCCGACTTTTTTGGCAGCTGAAGCTGTTCTTGTTGCGGCGGATGCCGATTGAGCAGAAGCTCTAATCGCGTTTGCAGTTGTCGGAGCTGCTGCTTGCTGGGCCGCCCCTGCTGTTACATCAGCCGCTCCACGCATCGACTGTACCGCTTGGACCATATCCATAGAAGATTGAGCGACAGTTGCGACATTAGTTAACGTGGCAGATGGCTGACTGCTTCCATCGTCAGGCTGCTGCCCTTCTTTGTTGCTTCCGCCAAATAAGGCATACCCTGCTCCAATGGCCCCGGCGGCACCTGCAATGCCTAAAGCTGCTCTGCCTTTCCGGCTTTTCGGCAGCAAATGGGATAATTTCCACGCTGGTCCGTGCCTGTCTGTTCTTGTGCGTGATCCAGAGCCATCCTCACCTTGGGCTGCACGTCCTAACTCTTGTCTACCCGCTCCAGTGCTAGGCTCAGGAGGAGGTGCGGAAGATCCGCCCGAAGAAGAGCCTCTTCTTGAGTTCCGCTGATTCGCACCGGTATTTCGTCGATTACGTCTGCTTCTGCCCCCGTTATTCGAACTTCTCCTTGACTCCTGCGTAGGTTCTGAATCTTGACGTCCTTGGCGACCACGGGCACGGCGTGAATCTCTACGCCTCGAATCGCTCTGGGTATCAGGGGAGCCTCCTCCATTCCCGCCTGTTCCACCACTAGCAGGAGCACAACAGCTACAAGTGCAACCTCCATTGCTGTCACTGTTGTTATTGCCGGATTCCCCTCCTTTCCCTTGAAACCATTTCCGATACTCATCAATAGAAGTTTTAATTTTCTGAGGGCCTTCAAACAGAGCTACAACCGTATCCCCCAATTCCTTAAAAGGCTTCAAAACTTCATTACTGCTAATGATAGTCTTGCCAAAATCAGATTTCTGGAAATTTTCAGCCCACGGTTGCAGCTTCGGCTTATCGTCCGAAGTCTTGGCGGCAGCGGCACCTTGTACATTTGCTGCACCTGACTTTAAAGCGAACAATTGCCGCATAGCATCGCCCTGGTGAACCATAGCCACCTGAACTCGATCCAACGCCAGTTCCAAACGAGTTGTATTCAGAGTTGGCTGTAGTGGGTGAGCACTTGCTGCTGACTTCATTTTCATTGTAGAGAACAATAAATTTGACTGATTGCGAATCGTACTCGTCAGTATATTCAACGTCAATTCAAGCTCGTCTAGTTTCCCGTTCATCGTGCGGAGCTCACGGTGTGTATTTTTAACAATCCGATCATCCATTGTTTATTTCCCTCCTTTCCCGTATATCCATTCCATCGCCGCCGCAGCCTCACACAGTTCCTCAATGCTCATGCTGCTCGCCTCTGTATATGAAACGCCGCCCCGGTTGTTCAAGACGACCTGCCAGAACAGCTGCCGGAGCGGATTCAGGGTGATGGATTGCTTATACGTCGGATGATTCGGATTCCAAGGGTGTATCAACCATCCCCAGGAATCGTGCACATTCCAGCCATAACGGAGTCAAAAGATCAGATTTATCTTCAAGCCCCTCCCAATGGAGACGCGGAGATACGATGACATGCTGAAGGAAGAAATCCATCGATGCTTCGAGTTTCCAGCCGCCATCGGCCTTTAGCGCGACATCATACAGCCGCATTAGAGCACGCGCTCCTGGATGCTGTAGCACCAATTCTTCTCCATCAATCGTGACGATCTTTTGCTTGCTCATTTACATTCACCCTTTCTTCTTGTGTTAAAGGTATTACACTGTATGTGTATATTTCAGCAATTGAATTTCAAATTCACGGTCTTCCAACTCAGAGCCAAAGGCAGCCGTCGGAAGTTTTTTCATGATCGCTTGTGCACTACCAATGCGTTCGCGCGGTTCATTATGGGATACGACCCAAATATCAAATATTTTTTTCTCGCGCGCTAACTGGTGAAGCTTGGTCAAATAGGGAGAAGTGGACATCAAGGTTAATTTGATCGTACCTAGTGGATTGTTCTTATGAGCGATCGCAACTTCACCATGTGCACCAACATGCGCTACAGACATGTCCTCATCCTTTTCGCAGGATACAAATGTATTCTCACCAAACCCCGTAATATATTCGCCATTGACGATAACTGACACATTTTTTGCATCGTAAATACCCATAATCATGAATAAACACCATCCTCTTTTTTTGCTAATATAAAGCCTCAATACTTTTTGCCCTTATGCCGGACTTAGAAACGAATAACACCTTTGACCAGCACTTGATGCACGGCACCTGCAATCTCAAACCAGAATGAACCGCCTTTATAATTGCGATTAACGCGATCTCCTGGCTCCACCTGATCTCGCAGCAGGAACGAAGTACCAAACAACGGCTCGCCGCTTTCATCCTCCGCGATTATTCCCATACGAAAGGCTTCATGCAGCACATTCACCACTGCACTCTCGATTTGGGCAATACCAGCATTTGTATACGGAATCTTATCGGATTGATTAAGCAAGTTTTGAATCTGAGCTTCCATGCGAGCACGTACAAAATCACGAGACATAATAACGTCGATATACTCGCCAGATACGGTCTTTCCTTCCGATGTTCGTGCTTCACCTTGTTTATTTACATATGTAATCGCACCATTGTCATGCACCTCCAGCAGTTGAGTAGATGTCAGCTTCAATGGAGAAATACCCGTGCAAATTTTGAACTTCCACGTAACCGAACCTACATCCTCAGAGCCAACCGCACCTACCAATGCCGCATCGGGATAAGTTGCAGCATCCGTATGGTAGAATACGACCGTTCGCGTGTACCCCTTGGCTTTAAGCACTTGCAGCTTGTTTTTGTCTGCAATACGAGTAACATACAAGCGGTAGTCTTCTTGCTCTAACACTTCAGCCAGCGCCTCTACAACAGTCGTACTGTTATCCGCTGAAAGAAGGAAATACCAGCTATTATCCAGCACAGCACGCAGACGTGCAGCAGGTTCCTCTGTCTCATCATGAGCTGTAATGGCAATTCGTTTTGGGGAGCGGTCTCCCTGACCAAACAACGCTTGCGCCATCTTATATTCGGTCGTTGTTTCTGCAAATTCAACTTTTACAGCGTCGAGATCACCGAACTCTTTATAGGCAAACCCGCCGGCCTTTTTACCGAGAATCAATGGTGTCGCCAAAGACAACCGTCCTGTCGGCTTTTGTAAATCGATCGTTACTTGCACGTCTTGTACTGTCATTAATCATCCACTCCCTTTTTTTCTGTTGAAGTCAATTCAACCTTGTCAATCGACGTAAAAGAACGCACAAAGCGATCTTTCATTCGCAGCCTCACTTGAAGACCAAGCCCGGCATGAGGATCTGTCTTCCATTGCGCAGGGCTAATTCGAACCATCGAGACCGATAACTTCGCCAGATGCTCTAGTCCCTCGGTCCACAACCAGCCCAGCATATCCCGACAGCCTTCTACCATTTCCATGCGGTCGTCACCGCAAATGAGCAGCTGCCATTCCATCTCCACAAGCTTCTCTACATCTCCAGTTCCCGTATCTACCGGATGTGGGCTGCAATCGATATAAGGCTCTGTCACATCGTAGACGAGTAATGGCAGCGTGTTATTCGTGCGCAGCGAATCCATGCTAACTACAGGCAGCTTAAGGGCTTCCCCCATAGGTACAATCCATTGCTGGACGATGTTGCGGTACGCAATCAATGCACATCACCTCCTTTGCTAACATCGCAATCTACCAACTGAACTTCACTCCACGATCCAAACAAGCTAGATGAGAGATCATTTCCCTGTGCTCACGATGTCCACGTTAATAGTATAAAACACCGAACGCATGTTTGGTTTATTGCTTTTTGCTAGTTTCTTTTTGATTTCTTTTTAATATTTATAAGAACATTTGTTCTCTTTTTGTGGTATAATAAAGATACCTGCCCACGGTGTTCCATAGTTCGGATGGAAATGAAGGAGGACTTGCCTGATGATGATATCAACTTATTTTATGGAGATGCCAGAAGAGGAGCCGCTCAATGCAAAGCAAGCTAAAGCGCAGATTGAACAAGTGTTTTCCAAGTATAGAATGTGCAAGGTGATGAAGTTTACCGTGCGTGAAGCACGCATTACGGCCAATTATGAAGCAAGGGAGAACGGAGCTACGAATCGGATTGGCGATCCTACATCTGCCATCGCCATTCACAATATGGACAAGGCGAACGAATGCCTCGCCTTCTGCGGGCTGATCGAATCCATCGTCGATGAGTTGGAAGCGGATGAGCAATTGCTTATCCGAGAACGATATATGAAGGCGGCACGAATGACTGACACGAAAGTATACAGCTTCTGCTTTGACCCGCCAATCAGTGCGGTCACATATGGCCAGATCCGCAAGCGGGCCTTTGTTAAGCTGCTCCATGCGTTTCAATACGCACTGAACACCTCACGATCTACATAGATTTCCGCATGTTCCGTTAGACATTCCACTTGCATCAGTGAAGCAAGCAGACAGCAAGGGGACTTCCCAATAGAGAAGTCCCCTTGCTGCTATTTATGCGCCTGTGACTGCTATTATTACGTCACTTACACGTCTTTTAACGTCACACGTATGCCATAAAGAAGCGCGGACCGTCCTTAACAGACAATCCGCGCTTCTTATATATACTTTATTTCTCTTCTGCTGGATACAAATTCGCACGTAAACCTTTGATCTCATCGCTCTCCAAGTACTCATCAAACGTAGTTACACGATCAATGACACCATTTGGTGTAATTTCGATGATGCGGTTAGCTACCGTCTGTACGAACTGATGGTCATGCGACGTAAACAGCATCGTGCCGTCAAAGTCGATCAAACCATTGTTAAGCGCTGTAATGGATTCGAGGTCCAAGTGGTTCGTTGGCTCATCAAGCAATAACACGTTGGCTCCCGTCATCATCATTTTAGACAGCATACAACGTACTTTCTCGCCCCCGGACAATACGCTGGCTTTCTTCAGCGCTTCCTCACCAGAGAACAACATACGTCCTAAGAAGCCACGCAGGAACGTCTCGTCCTGATCCTTCGAATATTGACGCAGCCAATCTACCAGATTGTCTTCCACACCGTCGAAGTATTCGGAGTTGTCTTTAGGGAAATACGCTTGCGAAGTTGTAACACCCCATGTGAATTCGCCTGCATCTGGCTCCACTTCGCCCATCAGAACTTGGAACAATGTCGTTTTCGCCAGACCATTTGGTCCAACAAGCGCGATCTTATCCCCTTTATTGACAACAAGATGCAAGTTCTCAAACACTTTCTCGCCGTCGACAGACTTCGTTAATCCTTCGATGGTCAAAAGTTGCTTGCCTGCCTCACGTTCGGATTTGAAGTTGATAAACGGATACTTGCGGCTCGATGGACGAATATCGTCCAACGTAATCTTGTCGAGCATTTTCTTACGAGCCGTCGCCTGCTTCGATTTCGAAGCATTGGCGCTAAAGCGTTGAATAAACGCTTGCAGATCTTTAATCTTCTCTTCCTTCTTCTTGTTCGCGTCGCGCACCAGCTTCGTAGCCAATTGGCTCGACTCGTACCAGAAGTCGTAGTTACCCGCGTACAATTGAATCTTACCGAAATCGATATCCGCAATATTGGTACATACTTTGTTCAAGAAGTGACGGTCATGGGATACTACAATAACAGTACCTTCATAGTCCATCAAGAAGTTCTCCAGCCAGTTAATGGACTCCAAGTCCAAGTGGTTGGTAGGCTCATCGAGCAGCAAAATGTTCGGGCTGCCGAACAACGCTTGCGCAAGCAAGACACGAACCTTCTCGTTGCCGTCAAGCTCAGACATCAGCTTCTCATGCAGCTCTCTTGGAATACCAAGACCGATCAGCATCGCTGCTGCATCCGACTCCGCTTCCCAACCGTTCAGCTCTGCAAATTCGCCTTCCAGCTCGCCTGCACGCATGCCGTCTTCTTCAGTGAAGTCCGTCTTCGCATAAAGAGCGTCCTTCTCTTTCATAATGTTATACAAGCGTTGGTGACCCATAACAACGGTCTCCAGCACTTTGTTCTCGTCATATTCGTAATGGTTCTGTTTCAACACCGACATACGGTCGCCAGGTGTAATATGAACTTCCCCGCTATTGGCTTCAATTTCACCAGACAATATTTTCAAAAATGTTGACTTGCCCGCCCCGTTCGCGCCTATCAGACCGTAGCAGTTGCCCGGAGTGAACTTAATGTTAACGTCCTCGAACAGCGCGCGCTTGCCGTAGCGGAGCGTGACGCCTGTTGTACTAATCATGGCATTCCCGTCCTTTGTAACAATTATAGGTTTCCAAGCGATTATTATAACATACCTGTAGAAAATATGCATGCGCGGACAACGGATTGCATTGTAAATTTCGGTTTCCAAGGTCAGGAAGTTTGGATATAATAAGGGCATGAAGGGAACGCCTCAAGAGATTCCATTTCATATCTCATTATGAACCTGAAGAAAGCGAGGGATGTTATATGGTGAAATTATCCATTGTATGTGACGTTCGGGAGGTAGGGTTCATCCGATAGCCGTGTATTCGGCATTTCTGCAATAGCTGATCCATTAAGCCATTAAGCACCTGTGTGGAAAGGTGTGAACCCCGTCTGCTCCCGAACTTGTTCACTGTCGCTTAGTCGTCCGTGTCACTGCAAGTTCACAATCGAGGAGAAGACGTTAGATCGACTTAAAGCTGTTCGTTGGCTGGCGTCTTCCTACCTAATAGGGAGAATACAGACTTGAACAATAATTATAGTAATCAATCAAATGAAGACAGCACGTTATCATCACGTGCACATATGATCAATAGTAAGTATGAATCAGCATCCATCATGGATCATACAGCTGCCGAGGCTGCTAATTTGGCGGCAATGGAGGCGATCGCCTCCGTTAGCGATAGGCTTTCGCAGCCTCCTTCACCAAGCTGGACCAGCCTGAGCTCGCTAGGCTGGGACGAGTCGTGGTCAGCGAGCTGGACCACGTGGCTCGCGGAGCTGAACGAAGCGGTTGCGCGCCGCTTTGGGGACTCGCTTGTGCCAGCGCGAGTGGCGCTTGCGCACAAGCATTTGTACCGGGTGTACGGCGAAGCCGGCGAATGGCTCGCAGAGCCGTCCGGCCAAGCGCGCGCGGCTATGCTTATGCCAAGCGATTGGCCAGCCGTGGGCGACTGGGTAGCCGTCGCCCCTCGCCCTGCCGAAGGGCGGGCCACGATTGCCGGCGTGCTCCCGCGGCGCGGCGTGTTCGCCCGCAAGGTGGCCGGCGGCCGCAAGGACGCGCAAGTGATTGCGTCCAACGTTGACATCGCGCTGCTAGTCACCGCGATGACGGTAGATTTTGAGCCGCGCCGCTTGGAGCGGTATGCGGCTCTCGCCTACGACAGCGGTGCTATGCCGCTTGTTGTACTGACGAAGGCCGATGCCGTCACAGATCCGGCCGATGCAGCGGACTACGTCGCACAAGCGATGAATGCTGTACCTGGCGCGCAAGTGTACACTGTCTCCTCCTTAACGAATGAAGGGATCGCAGAGCTGAGAGCCGCCCTTCCCGCCGGAAGTACGGTAGTACTAGTAGGCTCATCAGGTGTCGGCAAATCTACACTCTCGAACGCCTTATCTGGCACTGAGCATATGCTGACACAAGATATACGCGAAGGTGATGGCAAGGGTCGCCACACCACTACGCATCGTGAACTGCTGCCGCTTGCACATGGTGCTTGGCTGATTGATACGCCTGGCATGCGTGAAGTCGGCCTCGTCACGCTGGAAGGCAATGATGGCCACGGTTTGTCCGATGCCTTCGAAGATGTGGCGGACTTCGCTGCCGCATGCCGCTTCACCGACTGCGAACACCAACAAGAGCCAGGCTGCGCCGTACAGCAAGCCATCGCAAGCGGCGAGCTTGCGGCAGCCAGACTTACGGCCTACCGCAAGTTAGAGCGCGAGTTCGCCTTCATGAAGCGGGCAGAGGATGCCCGTGCACAGCGCGAGCACAAGAGCTCAAACAAGCAGCTTGCACGTAATTATAAAGCTGCTGTGCGTCATAAGAAGCAGCGTTAATAATAACCGATCAGACACTCACATTAACGCTCGCGTTTGCGCCGATCGTTCACACCTGCTACAAATCCGCATCTCAATGCGGATACAAAATCGGATACAGACTCGGATTTGGATTCAAACTGTGTCTACGCCATGTTGTGTTAAGCCCTAAATAAACTATAGGCCGCACCTCTTGATCTTCAATCAGAGGCGCGGCCTATTTATTTCATAAGAAACATTATCTTTTTCTAAGCAGCGACTTATCCACTGCTCCCTGTTGAGCCACTTTTTGTTTTGTTTCATATACGCACTGCCTATTCTCAACTTGACTCAGGTCACACGTCTCACCCAAGGCCATAAGACGTACCCGTTCTTCATCAATCCCAAGACGCTCCCGCTCAGCCAACAGCCGATCAATGGCTTCCTTTGGCGTATCGTCTGCCAGCTTAAAGGCCCCGTAATGCATGGGCAGCATCAACTTGGCCTGCACATCGATAAAAGCTTGTAATGCCTCTTCAGGCGTAACATGCTGTGCCCCCATAAACCATTCAGGCTCGTATGCCCCAATTGGCAGCATCGCTATATCGATGGCAAAGCGTTCACCAATCTCCCTAAAGCCGCGGAAATAACCACTGTCGCCCGCAAAGTAAATCGTCTCCTTCACTTCACTACACAACGCATCCACATATTCAAGCACAAAGCCGCCCCAATGCGAACGGTTCGTGTCCGTCAACGTCCGTCGTGTCCAATGCTGTGCGGGCACAAATGTAATACGAACGTCACCTACGGTTGCTGACTCCCACCATTTTAACTGAATCGTGTTCGAGAATCCTTTTCGTTTCATCTTGGAGCAAAGCCCTGAAGGGACAATGACTAGCGTATTGTCAGTGGCAAGCTGCCTTAATGACTTTAGATGCAAATGGTCATAGTGAGAATGTGAAATCAAAATCACATCAATAGACGGCATCTGTTCAATCGGGATTCCCGGTTCAGTTAGACGCTTTTGCATTGCCATCGATGACGCCCATATCGGATCAGTCACCATATTTAAACTTCCCATTTGCAACAGAAAGGTCGAATGGCCAATCCAAGTTGCGGTAGTGTCTGTCCGATTCGTAATCAGACGTTGCATGTCTGGCTGAACATGGGGCACTGCATAGGAGTAGTCCTTATGCTGCAAGCGTACTTTCCGTTCTGTCCGCCAACGTTGGAATTGTTTCCACGTCTTTTCTGTCATAATATTGTCCATATTTCGATATTGTTGCCGCTGCATATAAGCCCACCTCATCATTAACCAAATAACTGGACCAAATGACACGCCTACTTCTACTCACGAGGATACGTCTTATTTATACATGTCATCATGTTATTTAACTCTACGCACATCCCAGTTCTTTTCTTCCATCTTGAGTATATTCTATGTGGTGGTGCGTTTTTGTCGAATGTTAGTCATACCGTGCTGTTATCATGCTGTTACCCTGCTATTTCCCTGCCACTTCCGCCACAGCTTCTTATGTCCTGTCTCCCCTATTAAAAGCTCGCTTTATATTAGAGTGCTTCTTTTCATCACGTGGAGCTTGCCTCATCAGCATTTCTTTTTAGCCTTTTTAGTCTATTCGGTCTATTCATTGTCTTCAGTTACCGCTTCTTACGTCATCATAACACCAATGAGGTGACCACACCAATAGAAGCCCTTTTCGCTTGCAGCACCGCAGCACCGACGTGGACGGAGTCTCTTTACTCTGTTTACCCACCTTATTATTAGGTGATTCATTGAGTGGTAACGTCGAATCATGTAAAATGGAAATACCTGCTTCACTAAAGGAGGAAATGGAATGCAGCTATTACGTATAGAACCAACCCCAAGTCCGAACTCGATGAAGCTTCACTTGGATACGAATCTGCCTGATGGAGTAAGAAGAACCTATACTCTACAGCATAAACATAATGCGCCTGCGCTCATTCAGCAATTATTAGAAATTGATGGCGTAAAGAGTATTTTTCATACTGCCGATTTTATCGCACTTGACCGTAAACCCCAAGCAGATTGGGCCGGTATATTGGCTCATGTGCAGCAGGCATTCGGCTGGTCCAAGGATGCTGCTCAAGCCGAGTTGGATGAGAATGCGGCATACAGCTTTGGGGAAGCGCAAGTATATGTGCAGTATTTCCGTGCTATACCGATGCAAGTTCGAGTACAAGGCGACGGCAAGGAAGAACGAATCGGTCTGTCCGCGCGCTTCTTAAATGCCGTGCATGAAGTAGCGAGCGCCACACTGATCAAAGAACGCAAGCTGAGCGATTACGGGATTCGTTATGGAGAGTTGGCTGACATTGCAAGAGAAGTCGAACAAGAACTGGAAGCAACTTACTCAGACGACCGCCTGAAGTCCCTTGTGGAGCAAGCAGTTGCCAAGAAATCAGAAGAAGCTCCATTTGTAGAGGAGCGTAAGACATGGGATGAAGCTACGATCCATCGTATGCTGACAGATGCGGATTGGCGAACGCGGTACGCTGCGCTAGATCAGCTGCAAGCCACGGAGGAGCACCTTACGTTGTTAGGTCAATTGCTTCATGACCCGCAAAGCCAGATAAGACGGCTCGTTGTTATCTATTTAGGTGCTATTAATACGCCTTCTGTACTGCCGTATCTGTTCACAGCACTAACAGACAGTTCAGTTAGCGTCCGCCGCACTGCAGGGGATACGTTATCTGATATTGGTGATCCTAGTGCAATAGAGCCGATGAAAGCAGCACTGCAAGATAGCAACAAGTTAGTTCGCTGGCGCGCTGCCCGCTTCCTTTACGAAGTCGGCGATGAGCAATCAATCGAGGTACTTACCGCTGCACTTGATGATACCGAATTCGAAGTCGCCCTTCAGGCACGTATGGCGCTTGAACGAATTCAATCGGGTGAGGAAGCTGCTGGAACGGTGTGGCAGCAGATGGCACGCTCGCGGCAAGACGAATAATAATAAAGGCCCTATCTCATATAGTATCACATGAGACAGGGCCTTTTTTTAAAGCTTGTATGAAGTGGCGATTTGCTGCAACTGCTCCGCAATACTCGCCAAATGGTTTGCGGCAGAGGCCACATCCTCCATTGCAGCACTTTGCTGCTCACTCACAGCGGCGACTGTTTCCATCTCCGCCGAGACACCATTGGTCATTTCAATCGATTCGTTAAACGATGTCATCATCGTTTGATTAGCATCCGTCAAATGCTCACTAATGTCAGCCAAATGTTTCATATTAGTATTCATGGACTGCACGGCAGCAAACATCTCCGATAAGCGTCCCGTGACTGATTGAGTCAATTCCTGACCAACTGCGATGGATTCCGCCCCATCTTCCATTGCACGGGATACGGACACTGTGCGCTGGCCAATTTCCTCAATAATCGTCGTAATCTGATCCGTCGCTTCGCCTGTCTGTTCCGCCAGCTTTCGAACTTCACTCGCTACAACCGCAAAGCCTCTGCCATGTTCACCAGCACGCGCTGCCTCAATAGCCGCATTAAGAGCGAGCAAATGCGTCTGCTGTGCCAAATGTTGAATAAACACTACAATTTGTTGAATTTGAACCGACTGCTCGTTCAGCAAGTTCACTTCTTGAAGCGAATGCTCGGATCGCTCTTGAATAGCCTTCATCTGCGTGTTCACTTCTTCAATCGAACGCTGTCCTTCCACTGACCATTCATTGATATGAATAACATCAGTTGTTGCGGTATTGAGCAGTTGAACGACACGCTCAAGCTCTGCTTCCGCTTGCTGTGCCATCTGATGGACATGGGCAAGCTGCATTCCTGTGGCATTTGAACGAGAATTCACTTCTTGTAAAGAAGCAGATACCTGCTGAATCGACGCTACATTCTCCTCCGAATTGGCAGAAAGCTCCTCCGCAGATGCGGCAACAGTATCAGAAGCTTCTCTTAGCTGCATCATCATGTCAGACAATGATTCAGCCATTGTGTTCACATTTTGCTCCATAAGCCCTACTTCGTCCGTACGATTTTTTCCGATCTCAAGACGTGTGGACAAGTCTCTAGCTGCGATGCTGCCGCTTAGACGCTGCACTCTTACAATTGGCTTAATGACGTAGCGGGTCATTGCCAACGAACACAACCCAATACATACAAGTAAAATAACTAAAAACACAGCTGCTCTCGTATAAATCACATTCGCATATTTTGTAATATCCTGCTCTGGAACTACGGACACGATATTTAATCTTAAAGGATTATCCTTGTTAAAAGACACAAATGCACTTTGTTCTCCTTGCGTCAGGTCAAACGTACCACTTTTTGTACCAAGCATCGCTGCAAACTGTTCACCTTCCAGCTTGTCTCCTGATTTCATCCCAGGATAAGCAATGACTTGATTTTTTAAGTCCAGCAGTCCAATATAACCACTTTCCGCCACTTTAAATTGGCTAACCATCTCAGCAAGACTATGAATACGAATATCCAGTGCAAGGACATCGTCCGCCGTTCCCACTTTTTTAGAAAACGTAATGACGATGTCCTTTGTCATATAATCCTGATAAGGTTCCGATATAAATAATTTACCCGGATTCTCGATAGCCTTCTTGTACCATTCCCTTGTAGTTGGATCGAAGTTGATGTCTGACGAGCGGTCACTATCATAAAATACCCCGTTTAGAATCGTATACGCCGACAAAATATCATGATTGTCTTTAGCCATGCCTTGCAATCGGTTCAACAACACCGATTTGTTCTGCATCAGACTTGCACGATCCTTCTCCAGACTGTTGATCATGTATTCAGCATCTTCATAAATGTCGCCTAGCACCTGTTCAATCGTTACTTTCATCTGATTCGCTTCATTCCGAATAAGCTCGCGAGTATGGCCTGCAGATGTTTCCGCAAGTCCGTACACCAAGCCCATTGTCGGAAGTACAATCAACACGATAAGCATAAGGATAATTTTCAATCTTAGCGATTTGCGTATACTACGAACCCAACCGTAATTCATGATGTGCCTCCTCGTTGCTCCAAGTCCTGAAATTACATATTTTCTTACCTTTATCGGTATTTGGGGCTTACTAATGAATACTTACAACACGATTAAGCTTCAGGTAAATAGTGGTGAAATTACCATACACCTAAAAGAGTCTCTGCTCTTACTTGCGTAACCGATTTCAGTGGAGTTATCTTCCATCCCGCTTCAACCTAAAAAGACCCTCGCAGCGCGAGGATCTAAACAAGGAGCATGGTCTTAATTTGAAACAAAACGGCTGCTTTCACGCGTTAGGCCACACTTCTATACGACGGACGCAGAGCAACAGAGCCGATGCCAAGAAAAATAATCGTAAACAAGAGCAGTACACCCGCGTGAATCATAACTGACGCCAAGCTTCCGCCTGCTGCTAATTTTTCAATCGCATCCAGCGCCCAGCGCTGCGGAACAAAATAGGAAACCTTTTGCATGTATGGCTCCATAACGGATATTGGCCAGTAACACCCTCCAAGCATACTCATGGGTATCACAAGCACAAACCCAATTTGAGCAAATGCCTCTGATGTCGGAAACAGTGCGCCAAGCATACAGCCAATGCTTAGTCCCGCCCACAAAAATAATTCCAAAAACATAAATTGTTCGATGCCCGACAATCCCATATCAATACCAACTAGCACCCTCGTCAAAAATAAGACGATCCCGATCTGGATGGAGCCATACACAACCGCCCCTCCAAAATATCCGACAGATATTTCCCACGATCGAACTGGAGCTGCATACGTACGAATCATCGTATAGTTTTGCTTATCCTCTAGCATAACAACAATCGAGTTTAATCCCGTCATTAACATAAACATCATAAACAGTCCCATGGAGATTCGTAAATTGATCGGTATTTTCTTACTGTTATCCAGCTTCTCTACTACAGGCTTATGGTTTAAGTAATCGTTTATGCCCTGCTCGACGTGCGCTTGCTGATCCAACTTGCCGGATTGCGCCAATACTGCTGCCAATGCAGCCCACTCGCGGGTTTGCTGCTCCAAGGCCAATTGAATTGTCACGCTGCTTTCACTTACACCAAGCCGCATTAATCGTACACTCGGCGTTTGACCAGACATCAGACGATCACCGTAATCTTGAGGAATGAGTAAAGCATGACTCAGCTTTCGATCCGTTAATTTGGCTTCCATTAAGTTGGCATCAGACTCGGCTGACAATTCAAACGATGCGCCTAACTGCTTAAGGAGTGCTTTAGACCACACGCTTCCATCCTGATCCACATAGGAAACTGTCGGCTTCGCTTGCTGCTGCTCGTGCACTTGAAACATAATAAATGCGACTAGACAGGAAGGCAATATAAATGTAAACACCCACGAACGTTTATTCATGAGCAGCCGGTATATGAAGTGACGCGCAATATGAAAAGTGTTCATCGGACCACCGCCTTTCGGTGAAGAAAAAATGAGATGACGGCAATAACTCCCGTCATACATGACAGTTTAAGCACTGATGCATATATTTGCGCTGCGCTTTTCCCCATCATCATATCGAGCAAAGACTGCATCCCCCAATAAGGAATCGTAAAAACCCCAAGTGATTCTTGTATGGATGGGATCAAAGCGTATCCCCCACTAACTGCAACCATCGAAATGATTAAGGTTTGCATAAAGGCAAACATCGTTTGCTGATTTTTGAACCATCCTACTGCCAGCAAGCCTATACAAAGGGAACAAAAAACAAGCAATACCGTAACAGCCGATATAATCCCCCATCCCCCGTGCCATTCGACTCTAAACACGAAGCGGGATACGATCACGATGACAGCGCTTTGAGCTAGACCCACGATAAAATGGCCAAGCATCTTGCCAAGCGCAATCTGATACGGTCTTATAGGAGCGGCCATCACACGCATTAACGTTCGATTTTCCTTGTCTTTATACATCGATGCGCCGAAGCTCATCCCTGAATACATTAAGAACATAACGAGTATAGATACGGAATAGTATTGCATCGCACTAACTGAACGACTAGCTGTTGTGCCCACCACAACACCGCCTGTATCATTTGGTGCACTGACAGCCTTTGTTGATCCGTACGCTATTTTTTTATGCGGCTGTAAGGAGGCTGCTGTTTGAGCAGTGCCGATTTCACTAACAAAATAATCAAACAATGTATCCATTGTCATATTAACAATGGTATCGTTGCCTCTTATGGTCACCAGCTTAAGAGGCACTTGTGCTGTCACCTCTCGAGCAGGCACGATTATACCATAGTCAATCCGCTGGTCCCTTAACTCCGTCTCAAGCTCCTTACGATCCACATAGCGCTTAAACCCCGCATATTTGCTCACTTGTTCATTTTTTTTCCAAGCATCAAACGCTGTATTTAATGCTCCTGTATCCTGTTGAACGACACCTACTTTTACTACCCTGCTCTCACGTTCCGTCTGCTGAAAAGCATCCATCCCCGACAAGGAAGAACCGAGAATAAAAATAAGCAGCAGCGGCATTAAAAAATTACGAACAATCGATCCTTTATCACGGTAGCGAAGCGCCAACTCATGCCGTGCAATGGTCCATATCGTCACCTGTAACTCCTCCTTAGTCCCTAAGCTGGCGTCCAGTCAACGTCAAGAACAGCGTCTCCAGGTTAGGCTCTTCTCGCTTCATCGAGCGAATCGATAGTTGATGTTTGGCCATAATAAACAAAATGTCCTGCAAGCTGCCTTCCCCAGGCTTTAACAAAAGCTCCATCGTATTGCCGAGTAAACTTGCTTGACGAACATGAGGGTGCTTCTGCAGTTCGTTAATAGCTGCCGCCCCATGATGATCCAGCACTTCAACGGTCTCAATCGTTAGTTTCTCGTCTGTCCCGAACTGTTGGCGCAGCTCCGCTTCCGTTCCGGTAGCGATAAGTCGTCCATCATTCATAATACCAATTCGAGTGGACACGGCAGACACTTCTTCCATGTAATGACTCGTATAGATGATCGTAGAACCATCTTCCTTCAGCTTCTTCACCGAGTCCAAAATATGATTGCGTGAGTGCGGATCAATCCCTACTGTCGGCTCATCCATAATAATTAGCGGCGGTCTATGCGTAATCGCGCAAGCAATATTAAGCCGGCGCTTCATCCCACCCGAAAAGGAAGCTGCCAGATCCTGCTGCCGTTCACTCAGCCCGACACGTTCCAGCGCTTCATCAACCCGTTCTTGCAGCAGCTTGCCGCGCAGACCATACAAGCGGGCAAAATACTGTACATTATGGCGCGCAGATACCTTTTCATAAATAGCCAAATCTTGCGGCACGATGCCAATCTTACGTTTCGTATGAAGCGGCGATTGTTTAACTGACTTCCCCTCCAGCACGATATCACCACTATCGATAGGAAGCAGCCCTGTAATCATCTGAATAGTCGTACTTTTTCCCGCTCCATTAGGGCCGAGAAGCCCATATATTTCACCTTTTTCAATCTGAATATTTAAATGGTCAACTGCTACACGGTTGTCAAACCGCTTTACTACTTGCTCCACGCGCAATAAGCTCATCTATACAACCTCCCTTATTTTTACGGTCAAATTCAGTCAAGTCCGGTCAAGCTCAGTGAAGCTCTATCAACACTTTTCCGCTTCCCCTGCTCTTCACCCAAATATAAATCATTACTGGCTATACATCAGGTAGAGCAAGTCACTTTATAAGGATGACTTAAGTCATATTTAAATCCGTTCGCACGTGGACACTCCTCCAACATGCTATAATGAATCAACGAAACGTAACGAGACGATGAAAGAGAAACAAAGGAGTCGATTCTCCATTGGCCGTGTGGATGCAGTTTTTGTTGCGATACAGCTTTACGCTTGTGCCGTTTGTATACGTATTGTATTCGGATACTTTTCTATATAGAGGGAATGACGTGCAGCAATATATGTTTGCTGGTCTGCTCATTATGGGCTTAACTGAATTTCGTCGAGCATGGGGTGGGCCACATGTGCAATGGCTTCTTTTTCTCTGCGAACTCGTAACAGCCGGCTGGCTGACGTATACGCATTCTGGCATACTTGGGTTCCTTATGATGGCTTCGATCCTCTCTCTGCCTGCACCTGTATCCCGTACTATGGCTTTTAGCGGCTGCATTGCCGCTTGGCTTGGATTAAACATTGCGCTTTTGCCGCATGAGTCAATATGGTACGCTGTCATGAACATTTGCATGCTAGTTGTTGTTGCTTTTGTCATACACACCTTTTATCAGCAGCTACAACACAACATGATGATGAACAACAACGATGATCTTCGCAGGCAAACCTATGAATTAATGCAAGCAAGACAGGAAGTAATCCAATACGCACGTATGGTAGAACATACTGCGCAGGTGGAAGAGCGTAATCGGATCGCGCACGATCTCCATGACGAGCTGGGGCATCAACTTGTCCGATTAAAAATGATGATGGACGCCTCTGTCGAGGTGTCGCGTTTAAATCCCGAGCATGCTAGGAAGCTGTTCTCGGAAGTACGTGACCAATTAAGCGGCTGCATGGAGCTGATGCGCTCCACCGTGAAACGTATGAAGCCTTCAGACGCAAACATGCGCGCCTATTCACTTGAGAAGCTCGCGCTTGATAGTGAACATGCTAATTTGCGAATAACTTATCAGATTGCGGGCATTCCTTATACCCTGTATCCAAGCATAGAAATTACGTTATTTCGTAATGCGCAAGAAGCAATTACGAATGCTGTCCGCCACGGGGGCGCGACTGAGGTTCACTTGATGCTACGATATGAACCGGATCGGCTCGTTCTTGAAGTGTCCAACAATGGACAAATTCCCGAAGCTTCCATTGCCGCAGGCATGGGCATTCGAGGGATGCGTGATCGGGCCGCTGCGCTAAATGGGCAGGTGGAAACCTCCTTCAAGCCTGCATTTATGGTTCGCACTATTGTGCCGCTCCATGCTGCGGGCCCTGTCGAGCAAACCTTATAATATAACGCTAAAGGGGACACAAGAGGATGAACCATTTAATCCGACTCGTCATTTGTGATGATGATCTATTTATACGGGAGAGCTTAAAATTAATCATTAATTTGCAGCCCGATATTGAGGTTGTAGGGACTTGCGGCAATGGCCGTGAAGCCGCAGACCTTGCAGCAGCTGCAGACGTAGATCTTATCCTTATGGATATGCGGATGCCGGAATACGATGGGGTAGCGGGCACACGACTCGTAAAATGCGAAAGTCCCTCCACACGTGTACTTATTTTGACTACGTTTGACGATGAGCAGTACATCATTGACGCGCTCCGTTATGGTGCAAGCGGCTATCTTCTAAAAAACAGCCCTCCTGATCGGCTGATGGATTCCATACGCAGCGTTCATGCTGGCAACGTGTTGATGGACCCTGTAATCGCATTGAAGCTGACTCAACTTCTTCAGACACCAAAGCAGCCCGATCCCGACGCTGTGAAGTCAGTGGCTACATCAACAAGTGAGCCCGACTGGGGGCGGTTTGACCTGACGCCATCGGAGCAAGGCGTTATTAAACATATTGCAAACGGCATGACAAATAAAGAGGTGGCCTCTGCACTATTTTTAAGCGAAGGAACCGTTAAAAATTATGTAACTGACATTTTGTCCAAGCTCGCGCTTCGGGACCGTACACAGCTAGCAATCTGGTATTGGAAACAGCGAGATCACTCCTTACATTAGCTGCACGTGTGACTCAGACGCTCAAGGCACTCGGTAAGAGACTCCCCACCAGTGATATAAAAAGATGTAAAATTTTTGTAGTTGCTTCGTCCAAACCCATTCTTATATACTGTTCAGTATATTGTAAAAATGGTGCACAGCATCATCATAGTGCAAATAAATCCTCATCCAATTCTGATGAGGTAGAGGTTGCGATCGTTAGGAGTACCGCTGGCGGAGACAGGAAGTGTCACTGATGCCGCGGGAAAGGAACGACCGCCGAAATCCATAGGCCCACTTCCGGGCGTAAGGGTTGGGGCTGTTGCCGAAAGGTGCAGCACTGTCATGCAAGTATTACCCGTATCTGCATGGTGCGCTATCTTTAAGGAAGGGTATGATGGGGACGGCATAGTATTAACCGTTTAAGCATCTAGCGCTTTTATCGGTTTTTTTGTGTTGTAACCTGCTCCTTTCCAGCTCATACTACACGTATTAAGGAGTGAACTGGACTCATGAGTCAAGGCAACCAACAACAATTAAAAAGGCATCTCAAGACTAGACATCTGACGATGATCGCGCTCGGCGGTTCCATTGGAACGGGCCTCTTTCTAGCCAGCGGTGGCGCAATTGCGCAAGCTGGACCAGGCGGAGCACTACTCGCCTATGCCGCGGTCGGCATTATGGTTTATTTTCTAATGACAAGCTTGGGAGAGCTAGCAACGTATATGCCGGAATCCGGCTCCTTTAGCACGTATGCCACACGATTTGTAGATCCTGCGCTTGGCTTTGCGCTCGGCTGGAACTTCTGGTTTAACTGGGCTATTACGATCGCCTCTGAATTAGTAGCGGCAACTCTGATCATTAAATATTGGTTCCCGTCCAGCAATTCCTTTTTTTGGAGCGTACTGTTTCTTGGCATCATCATGTTCTTAAATCTCTTGTCAGTGAAAGGCTACGGGGAATCGGAATATTGGTTCGCTATCATCAAAATAACAACAGTTATCATTTTTCTTGGCGTCGGTATTTTGATGATCTTTGGTATTCTTGGCGGTGAAAAAGTTGGGTTTATCGGATTCGACAACTTTACGATAGGTGACGCACCGTTCCACGGCGGATTTTTTGCCCTGCTAGGCGTCTTTATGGCGGCAGGTTATTCCTTCCAGGGAACTGAGCTCGTAGGGGTGGCAGCCGGAGAAAGTGATAACCCACGCGAGAGCGTCCCACGTGCCATTCGGCAAATTTTCTGGCGTATTCTCTTGTTTTATATATTAGCTATCTTTGTTATTGCGATGCTGATCCCTTACACAAGTCCGAACTTACTTAAAGGTGATCTTACCGATATTAGTGTCAGTCCATTCACGTTAGTGTTTGAAAAAGCAGGCATTATTTTTGCTGCCTCTGTAATGAATGCCGTTATTTTGACATCGGTATTGTCCGCCGGAAACTCTGGCATGTACGCCTCTGCACGTATATTATGGGTGCTTGCCAAAGAAGGAAAAGCTCCTCGCTTCTTGGGTAAATTGAGCAAGCGTGGCATTCCAGTTAACGCTATTCTTATGACAAGTGCGGTTGGGATGATTGCATTTCTCGCTTCCTTCTTTGGTGATGGCGTCGTCTATTTCTGGCTGTTAAACGCGTCCGGAATGTGTGGGTTTATTGCATGGCTCGGCATTGCGATTAGTCACTATCGATTCCGTCGCGCCTATGTGAAGCAAGGCAGAAGTCTCGCGGACCTAGCCTATACGGCGCGCTGGTTCCCATTTGGGCCTCTATTCGCCTTTGCCTTATGTATTGTTGTCATCATTGGGCAGTCTCTGCCAATTGTGACAAGTGGTAATTATCACTGGCTTGACCTGCTTATGCCTTACATCGGTTTACCGCTGTTCCTACTTGTGTGGCTCGGCTACAAGCTAAAGCACAAAACTAAAATTATCCCCTTGGAGCAATGCCAACTGGATTAAACATTAAACCAACTACACTAACAATTCCAAGCTCGTCTCGACCTTGCTTTAAGGTTGCGGCGGGCTTTTTTTGAGCAGCGATCACACGCTGGTTGCACCTCATATCTCCTTAACACCGACTGCACAGCAGCTTCATTTTAAATGAATTGGCAACTGTTGCATAAAAAGAGTATTACATCCACACAATAGAACCGACGATTGGAAAATGGCGGAAGGATGGTTGATATTGACGTGGATGCAGTAACGATGGCTCGTGCCTTATTTGGCACCTCAATGGCCTTTCATATTATATTTGCTACGCTAGGCGTAGGACTGCCCCTTATGATTGTGTGTGCGGAAATCATGTACTGGAGGCGTAAAGACCGAGACTACGCAATTCTTGCCCGACGTTGGACAAAAGCGCTTGGTATACTGCTTGGGGTTGCGATTCCCTCTGGCACTATTGTTGGTGTTATGTTGGCGCTGCTTTGGCCTGGATTTATGGAAATTGTAGGACAAGTGATCGCGCTGCCTTTCCAGATTGAGATGTGGGCTTTTTTCTTTGAAGCCTTGTTTATGGCCATTTACATTTACGCAGCTGACAGGCTTTCAAACGGCCTGCGGTTGTTAAGTGTCTTCTTTGTTATGGTTGGCGCCAGTGCATCAGCCGTTCTAATTACCGACGCACAAGCTTGGATGAATACACCTACAGGATTTAAACTCATAAATGGTCAAATT
Organism: Paenibacillus taiwanensis DSM 18679; assembly: GCF_000425125.1. Lineage (GTDB taxonomy): Bacteria > Bacillota > Bacilli > Paenibacillales > Paenibacillaceae > Paenibacillus_B > Paenibacillus_B taiwanensis. Next base: position 142,448 of record NZ_KE384307.1, on the reverse strand, counting down.
ACAGATGTTGATCCGTGGGCCGCGTTCTTTAACCCTAGCTTTTTCACTTCAGCGCAGCACGTGCTCACTACCGGCTATATGACGGGTGCTTTTTTTGTTGTGACTAGTGCCGCTTATTATTTGTTGAAGCGTAATCAACAAGCTCGTGTGATCGCCTATCATCGTAAAGGACTGATGTTAGGGATCGTCATTGGCTTGCTCATGTCACTCCTCACGGCCATTAACGGCCATGAGACAGCCCAAGCGCTGCACCGCAACAATCCTGAGAAGCTGGCCGCAGCCGAGGCACTGTTCGAGACGACAACACATGCGCCGCTGCTGATCGGCGGCATCGTGGATGCAGACACGCAGACGGTAAAGTATGGCATCGAACTCCCTGGATTTCTCAGCTTTTTGGCAGGAAACTCTTTTGATACCGAAGTAAAAGGGTTAAACGAAATTCCGCGCGAAGACTGGCCGCCACTTTTCGTCCATACGTTGTTTAACTTGATGGTAGGCATCGGATTTGGCCTGCTGGCACTCGCTATGTTTGCGGTGTTTTGGCATTTCCGCTATCGGAAAACAGGACGGCAATTTCCGCGCTGGGCCGTGTATATATTTTCATTGACAGGCCCCCTATCGCTGCTCGGCATTGAGATTGGCTGGATCTTTAGCTGCTCTGCTAGACAACCCTGGACCATTTATCATGTACAACGGACGTCGGAGGCTGCACTAAAGAGCGACAGCATGGGCACTCTATTCATACTGTTTGTGTCTGTATACGTGCTGCTGCTTATTCTGACTTCACTTGTTATGCGATTTTATTTCAAACGTCATCCCGTGTCATCTGAATTGCCTGAGCACAAGGAGGCCACCCTATGACAGACGCTACTATTGCCATTACCATTCTATGGGTATTTTTGTTTATTTACTCACTGCTTGGGTCCGTCGATTTTGGAGCGGGCTTCTGGTCTATGCTGTTCGGTCGTGATAGTAACGATAAGGATGCGCGTGCTGCTGTAGTCGCTAACAATTTCTTGTCACCCTCCTGGAAAGTGACAAATACATTTCTGGTGTTGTTTGTAGTGGCACTGGTGGGCTTTTTTCCGGGAGCTACCTATTCACTCGCTTCCCTGCTGCTCGTCCCTGTCTGCCTTGTGCTTGTCCTGTTGACCATACGAAGCGCATTTATGGTGTATGCGTATTCCGTATCCAAATACGGCCGCACGCTTCGGATTATATCAGGTATAACGGGTTTGCTTATTCCTGGCCTGCTTGTTGGTGTACTGGCCGTTACACTAGGCGGCTTTGTAGAGGAATTGCCAGATGGTGGCTTGGCCTTAGATTACGGTGCCCTGCTAAAAAGCCCTACGTTGTATGCGCATCTCGCCTTCGGTTATGCGACTGAACTGTTCTTCTCCGCCTTGTTTCTGGCGGATTATGCACAAGAGGCACACGATGCCTCCACGTATCGTGTCTATCGTCGTCTCGCGGTCATCTTCGGACCGCTTAATTTGCTGACGGCACTGCTCGTTACATGGTCTATGCCAGTGGAAGCCTCTTGGCTCGTCGAGAACCTGAAGCACGAAATGTTATGGTTCCTGCTGTCCATCGCTGCGTTTGCTGTCGGCTACGTGTTCTTGTTCGTGAAACGAGCAGACGGTTCTATTGGACGAACACGTATTACAGTAATCTGTGTGGCAATCCAGTATGCGATTGCCAGCTTTGCATATGGCAGAGCACATCTGCCTTATATTCTGTATCCTTATGTTACACTAGAATCAGGTATCACCAATCCGGCCATGTTTCGCTCACTCCTAATTGGTTATACCGTCAGCACGATACTGCTTATTCCTGTATTTATACTGTTTTGGAAGCTGTTCTTGAAAGATAAGCGCTACCTCAAACAAGAATAGTCAGCATAGAAGAATAACATTGCTGGCGTTTCATACTGCCATGCCATTTCTTACTCGCATACCATCCAAAAAGCCTCAACTGCTCTAGCAGCATGTCAATTCGAACATGCTCTTTTGAGCGGCTGGGGCTTCTGTGTTAGGCTCTGCTTTTATCACTGCCTCTTCCCTACAAGTCATAGCTCACACTTTCTTCCGCACTTGTCGCCCCTATTTTATAGAAAAAGCTTTGTCAGCACGGGGAGCCTTTAATACATCCCATCGGTGATCCACCTTCATCTCTTCATCTGACAGTAAAAAATACGTATGTCGAAGCCCATCCTTCTGATCAGGCACCGGATCGTCCCATGTCGTATCGAGATGATACCACAGTCCATCCACCTGTACGACGTTCCAAGCATGTAAGGTGCCACCAGCCTGCCCTTCAAGCACAATGCTTGGAATGTCTGCTTCTTCCAGCAAGGCCTGCATCAACAACGCATAACCTTGACAAACGGTCTTCTTGTCAACTAATGCCTCGTATGCAGTAAACTTGTTCAAGCTCTCATCATAGGCCACATGAAGTACGACATAATCATGAAGCTTCTTCACCGTCTCATAGTCGGACATTTTAGCAGACAGCAGTTCTTTCACAATTCTTTTGGCCTCTTGGCGGACATATAAAGACTCCGCGTACGTTTCACGGTATTCAACTGTTACTGTAACCAAAGCAGACTGTTCTGTCCCTTTCCAATGAAAAGAATACCGGCTGACATTGTAACGAATAAAGGGGTCCGAGTGAAGCGCAACATTCATAGCTTCAGACAAATTTGCAGTCAGTTTCCCTGTATCTCCACTATATTTAAATGTAAACAGCCCTTCTCGCTCTGCCAACCGTTCCGTCATCCACTGCCTCATAGTGGTCGTTTCACTAAAGCTCATTTTGGCAGATTCCGCTTCTGCTGTGGACCACGTTATAGTTTGCACAACAAACAGAAACAGCAAAACAGTAACTAGCAGTCCACGCACCACCCGCCTCCATCCTCGTTTCGGTCGAACTCGTCTAAGCTGCACGCCCTCATGCTCAGGGGCTTGACCAACATGTTGCAGATACACTCGCCCATCCAATACGATCACCTCCGGTACTGACAAGCCCTTTTCGGCTGCGGTGATAAGAATGGTACCATAGCTCATGTGAGAACACTGTCTAGTTATGGAAATGTTGACACGAATGCCTTTCGCTGTTGTTCGCTCCCACTCGACATTGACTGTCAAGGCGCAACGTATGCCGCTTCTTGCACGCATTACAATGACATATTCGAGCAGCCCGGTATTCCAACTATTTGGCGAATCAAGACGTGAAATGACTAAAAATAATTTAGAGATAGCAGCATTTAGATCATCTGACTTTTCCATAAGCATCGCTCGACAGAACCATAGGCATTGCTCAACAGGAGCGCATTATTCCTCTCTATGCGTGATGTATGAATGTGAATTATTGTAAAATAAAAATAAATAACCGCCTTACTCATCTTACATTGGGCAAACAAAAGCGGGTTGACCTTCAGTGTTGCTTAGGTCAACCCGCTTAATCAATTCTATTATATGGTTATGTCGCTGCTTGTCTGTCTCTCACATACGTCTCGTAAAATGGCAGCACCGCGTCCCAAAAACGCTCATCCTGCTCGGAACAGCTATGCCCTGGTGTATCTACAAGCACATGTGGCTGCTCATATGACAACCGTTGGATCGTTCCCGTTAATTCTGTTACTGGAATAAATGTATCTCCATTGGAATGCACCATGAGCACGGGAACTTGCGCATCACCTTTCTGCGCATTATTGCCGAGGGTTGATGCTAGATTCAAACCATCATAATCTGCCCTTGGAATACGCGCTCGCCAAAGCCATATACGAGGAATCATCCACGCAAGCGGGAATAATGGCAGCTTGCGTCTTCTCAATTCGGCGGCCACCATCGTAAATGGTCTGGATGGCATCGAATCCGTGACGATTGCCGCTACTTCCAGTCCTTCATCAAGCGCCAGAAGTGTGCCAAAACCGCCCAATGAATGCCCGAGAACACCGATACGTGCAGGATCAATCTCAGGGCGCCTGCGCAAATATTGTACGGCAGCCATTATATCGTCACGAAACAGCAGGGCAGAAGGCGCTTTGACTGCTTCGCTTTCCCCGTGACTGGTCACATCGTACAGCAGCAGGACATATCCCGCGTCTGCCAATCGATTCGCGTATCGAAGCACGCGCGCCCGGTTAGATCCCCATCCGTGAGAAATGACAATTGCGGGATACCGCTCCTGCTCGTCACGTAATGGATGCTGGATTGGGTCTGGCCAGATCAGCCACCCCGTCAACTGTGCCTTCCCCTCAAACGTAACGGTATCATAACGCTGCTCCGGCTTACGATGAATCGGGGCTCGGCGAGGAGACTGACTCTTGGCAGCAAGCCACCAGATTGCACTCCAGCATGCTAAAAGCAATATGGCCGCCACAATAATGACGATCGTGATCATGTTCACGTCAACGCCTCCTCTATTCCATCTGATTCATCAGCCTTGCGCCTTGCCGTAGCTTCAGTACGTTCACCCTAACGCTATAAGGGATACATAATATTCACGCTTGCTTCTCACAACTATTGTAACATGGAATTTAATGTAACATAATCCTTCTCATTTCACTTTACAATATAACTTTATTCTAGTATGCAAGCTTAGTAGGGGCGACATTATGACAGCCCTCTGCATGCTATTGCTATCTCGTCTTAAAACGACTGCACCGTCTGTACCCAATGTCTCGCGTGCTCCTCCAGCTTATCGAACTGGCCATTGTGAATATAATCGGCACGCGCAAGCTTAGAGCCGAGGCCAAACGCTGACGCCCCCGCAGCCCAATAAGCGGCTGCGTTTCCAAGATCGATGCCTCCCGTTGCCAAAATCGGAATGTCGGCAAGCGGGCCTCTCACCTCACGGATATACTCAGGCCCGAGGGCGCCTAATGGAAATAGCTTCAGTGCCTTAGCCCCCGCCTTCCATGCACGCACCATCTCGGTAGGTGTAAACACACCTGGCCAGACCTCAATCCCTCGTGCAGAGGCATATTCCATTACCGCTTCATCCAAGTTTGGTGAGATCAAAAACTGTGCACCACTCGCGATAGCTTCACGGGCCATCTCCACATCCAGCACCGTTCCAGCCCCTATATATGCTTTTGCTTCATAACGTTGCCGCCATCTGTCGATAATGGCCGGAGCGCCTTCCGTATTCATCGTTACCTCCAAAAGTCGGATACCACCCCGAATTAAGGCTGCCGCCGCTTCATCCGCCTGATTGCCAGTGTATCCACGAAAGATGGCCACGATCCGCTCTGCCAACAATTGATCTGTCACATGGCACGATTCATTTGTTGCCGTGCTTTGTTCCGGTATACGATTGGACATGAAAGGTAAAGGTCCTCCTTCCTCGTGTATATTCGATTAGACGTGAGTTGCATCCTTATAAGGTGCATTAGAGCATTTCTCTACCCGACTTTTTGCAAACGCCGCACTGCCAATCACGCCGCCATCATCAATAAGCTCCCCTTGACGAATCGTCAGACGATCAAGATAACCGTGATACACCATCGATTTTAAAGTTTCGCGAACAGGGGCAAGCAGACGTTCTCCTGCCAGCGATGCGCCACCACCAATAACGACTACGTCCGGACTATACAATGTGATCGAATAGGCCAAGCCTTTGCCCAGCACTTTCCCCGTATGCTCCATTATTTCCTGCGCGAGCGCGTCCCCTTCATCATATGCTGCTGACACATCAGCAGCCGACAAGGTGCCTTGCTCATAAGCAGCACGCAGCAAGCTGTCTTTGCCTGCATCCAACGCTTCACGGGCTTGTCGCACGATACCGGTTGCTGAAACAACTGTTTCCAGACAGCCTACCAGACCGCAGCCACATGGCGTCTTTTCCCCGTCAACGGCTACATGACCAAGCTCACCCGCCATAAAATTGCCACCATAATAAAGCTCCTCGTTAACGACTGTCGCAGCCGCAAGCCCCGTACCGATTGTGACACCATGCACTACTTTTGCACCACGCCCTGCACCACTCATCGCTTCACCAAATATGTACATCCGCACGTCATTATCGATAAATACGGGAACCCCTACTTTGTCCCCTAATATCCGCGACACCTCAACGTTCGTCCACTTCAGGTTTGAGGCGAAGACGGTTACACCACGCACCGGATCAATAAATCCCGGACAGCCTGCGCCAACCGCAATCAAATCTTGGCGATCTACCCCCGCCTTGGCGAGCACTTCGCCGATCATATCGGCCATCTTGGTCAGCACATGCTCACTGCCAAGCGCCGCTTCCGTAGGTGCTTTTATTTTTTCAACTAACTCATAATGTTCGTTCACCAATCCACATACAATATTCGTCCCGCCCAAATCCATGCCGATCATATAACGCATGATTTCTCCTCCTCAGACAACGACTCTAATTGATTTATGCCATAACCTATATTATAGCATTATCATACTAGCAGTTGACTAAAAATGTAATTGATTTTGTTTGAACGAAACGCGCGGTTTTCCTTGCATTCTTCCAGATTTGTCACTATTAATCCAAAAAATTGACGCAAAATGGACGAAAAAAAAGCAGCACTAGGATTGGTTGTAAGTTTATAATAATGTGTATACGTTCGTGTGATCTACATCACACTCAAAAGGCGGCGTTACGCCTGAATTCTGGATTGCGATACAAGAGGTGGAAAGTATGACCTACGTCAATATTAGCGACATTAGCCCGCAGTTGTTTGTTACGGTGCTATTTTTCTTGCTCATCGTTTGTCCTTTAATAAGCTTGGGCGTCGTACGTTTATTTCAACAAAGAGTAAAGAGTGGCGTCAGCTATATTATTTCGGCCATCGTCTCCTACGTCGTATTTATGATCGTAGCTGAGATCGTAGCCAATACGTGGGGCTGATCGTCTATTGGCCTGACAAGCTGCCGCTCCCAACAGCATTGCTTATTCCTGCATCCCCCTTTTGTGAGGGGGATGTTTTTGGCGCAGGACAGTCAATGTAGCTGTCCTGGTCCAACAAAAAGCATCCTGCTCTAGTACAGACACAGGATGCTCATACTGCTGTCATATCGGATATACGATATCATTCGTTAGCTCGTCTGCCCCGCATGACCTATACAGGCAGCAGATGAATATTCGCTTGCTTACACGATTCAATTACATGCTGCGGCCACACCGACACCTGTACCTCACCGATATGAGCTTTATTTAACAAAAACATACATAAGCGAGACTTGCCTATACCGCCACCAATTGTATAGGGAAGCTGCCCCTCAAGCAGTGCACGGTGAAAAGCAAGTTCAGCACGCTCCGGACATCCGGCTGCAAGCAGCTGCGCCTTCAAGGTAGCTGCATCCACTCTAATCCCCATCGAAGACACTTCAAAAGCGATTTCCAAGAGCGGATTCCATAAAATAATATCGCCGTTAAGCGACCAATCATCGTAATCCGGTGATCTTCCGTCATGTTTGAGGCCTGACTTCAACAGACCACCAATCTGCATTACAAAAATCGCACCTTTTTCTTTTGCATAAGCATCCTCACGTTGTTTAGGCGTAAAAGTAGGATACATATCCTCAAGTTCCTGTGTTGTCACAAAATAAATGTCCTCCGGCATTTCAAGCTGCAACTGTGGATATGCCTCAGTTATTTCCTTGCCGATCGTCCGCAGCACACCGTAAATACGCTGAACGGTATCCTGAAGAAAGTCGAGATTTCGCTCCTTCACAGTAATAACTTTCTCCCAATCCCATTGGTCCACGTAGATAGAATGCAAGCTATCTACGACCTCATCCCGCCGAATAGCGTTCATGTCGGTGTATAAACCTTCACCTGGCTCAAAACCTAGACGCTGCAAAGCCATACGTTTCCATTTCGCCAAAGAATGAAGCAGTTCCATCGGCGATTCTCCTACGTCTGGTGCTGTAAATGAAACCGGCTGTTCCGTTCCATTTAGTTGATCATTAATGCCCGTATAAGAAGGGACAAAGAGCGGAGAAGGGACAAGCGTCACATGCAAGGCCTCTGCAAACAAGGAGTCGAACAATCTTTTGACTTGGTTGATGGCGGCAATAGTCTCCCTGTCACTCAAGGTTGACTTATAACTATCCAGCAAAATGAGAGACTTCTCTAACGCTTTCATAGGTCAACTCCTTCTATCACATTTTGGCGAATCTTTAATTATTATCAACTTAATTGTTGGTCTATCAAAAAAAAATACTCAAATTATTGAGTATGATACCGTTTTAATTATCAAGTACAGTCATCAGGACCTGGGAAACGTATATGAAATCGTGTGTGATCATTACTTGACTGCACTTCCAAGTGGGCTCCATGTCGATTCAAAATGCTTAGGCAAATAGGGAGACCGAGTCCCGAGCCATTTTCTTTGGTCGTTAAGAAGGGAGTTCCCAGTTGTTCTAAAATGTGGCCTTCAATCCCTCTTCCTTGATCCTCAATCATTAAGTTCACACCATCAGCTGTCTTCGTCGTTCGAATGTACACCGTTCCCCCTTCATCCATTGCCTCGATGCTGTTACGTACCAAATGATGAATTAATTTTCTAATTTCCGCAACGTCTAATGGAATGTCGGGTACTGGCTGCAACTCTAAAAGCACGCTTTGTCCATATTCTGAGGCTAAAGCCTGTAACAAAGGATTCATCTGATAGAGGACCGCGTTTAAGCTGTGTTGCTTTAACTCCGGCACCTTTTGCTGCGTAAGCAGCAAATACTCGGTCAGCATTGCATCCATGCGCTCGACTTCCTCCATCATCATCTGAAAATAACGCGCATCCTCCGCATATTGCGGCTTCAAGCTTAGAAAATGAAGACACAGTCGAATAGAGTGTAAGGGATGCCGGACTTCATTGCCCATCGTGGAGGCCATCTGGCCAATGAGTTGAAACGAGCTAATCCGCTTCAATTCTTCCTCCATACGATCCCTCGTCTGCAAATTTTCTATCATCTCGTTCAAACGTGTTGCCAATTGTCCGATTTCATTGGGGGCTTGAACAGTTATCCGCTGCGTGAAATCCCCTTTAGACACCGCTTCTATGCATTCTGTTATTTGAGATAGCGGATGTGATACCGATCTACGGACCCATGTTCTAACTATGATGTAACACAGCACAATTAAAGCTAGCAAAATGGCCGTGCACCCTAGCAAAATATAAATAAGGTTACGCTCGATCACTCGCTCAGGAACGGCAACAATTAACGACCAATCCGCGGAAGGAATATGAGCCGAAATAAAGTACATCCCATTTCTATTTACCGGTGTTAAATTATGTTTAAGCTGGTTGGCCATGATGTCGTTATATAACCTGACAAAGTCAGCATCATAGTTCTGATATACATTTAAATTCATTGCCAGCTCAGTATCTCGCTGATAAATCACCCCGCCGTCTTTCCGTATAATCAACGTGTAGCCCTGCTGGTGCTCTGTTAACTGTGCTGCAAGCTGATTCACTTCATCCAGCAACAGATTCATTCCCGCAACTCCAATCAATTGTTGCTGATTATCATATACAGGACTGCTGACTGAAATCATAGGAGTGTATATATAGGGATCAATATAAGGTGAAGTAACGTAGGTTTTGCCGGTTCGCTTTGCGCCGAAGTAAAAATCATAATCTGGATGATCTTTATTCTGAGGTTGAGAAGGATCTGCATCATTTGATTTTGTGAGGTCTTGGGAGTTATTTCGTACGACACTGTTGTTTCTAAAATATCTAATACAGCCTTTACCTTGATCTCGATAAGCGGAGTCGTAAGTAAACCAATAACCTTGAATATGGTTCTGCTCTGTCTCCATTAAATTTCGAGTCACATGCGTAATTCGTTGACGATGATCGGGTCTATCATACAAGTGCTCTATACTTCTTCCATAATGCTCCACGATCGTAATGTTATGTGCGATAAACTGGTCTACTTTAGTGGCAAGGGAACTTACTTGGTGATGTTTACTGGAAACCGCATAATCTACATATGTGACCCTTGCCACCTCATAGATCCATAAAAACAACAGAACAAACACTACGACTAGCGAGATCGTAAGCTGTAATACGATCTGCCAGTGAATTCGATATCTCATGAATTACGTTCCGTCCCCACTTTAAATTCCATCATTGATTAGAAAAGCCCCATTTTTTTAGCTTTGTCCACCAGTTTTTTGGAGTTATTTGTTCGCCATCCTAATTTTTTTGCGATTCGTTGAAATTTGTTGCGCACCGACTGAAGCTCCATCACTTTTTTGTCTGCGATTTGAGAAAAATTAAGCCCTCTGTCAAAATATTGTAGCAAATCTTTATCGTCTAAACTGAGCTTATTGATCAAAATTTCACGATAAGTCCTTCTCATCTGCTCTCGTAAAATGTTTGAGGCAGACGCGTGAATACTCGAATGATTGCCGTAAGCTTCTCGAATGGCTAGTGGAATGTCAAGATAGTTGTCCTTGAGGATGTAATTGTAAGCACCGTTGATGAACACTTCGGCTACTAGTTCTGGTTCGATGCAGCCGGATAATACGATTATTTTAGCGTTCCTGTCATAGTAATAAAGATCTAAAATAGTATCAATACTGTCCTGCTTATTATAATCTAGCTGAATATCCATCAAGATTACGTCCACACGCTCCTGCGCGTATAGCGCTAGCGCAGCTTCCCTTGATGTGCACACCGAAATAAGCTGAATGTCGGCTTCCTTCTCCATTTGAGCAAGTAATACACTTCCCCATGCCGGATCGTCCTCTAATAGCAGCACTTTAATGTTGTTCATTGCACATTCCTCATCTTTGCAATGTAATAGTTAAAACGGTGAAACTTTCGTTATGTAGGAAATGAGTAACTATAAACTAACAACATCAGGCAACATGGTGTGTATATCTGGAAGATAGGTCTCAGAAGTGTATCACGAGGTGTAGGTAATATAGGTAAAAGTATTACGTTAATGTAGGGATTAAAAATATTATCAAGGGAATGACACATATAATCAAGTGTTTTAGGACCTAAACAGCATAAAAATTATTTCTTTTGGTAAAGTAGGCGACAATACTTCGATTGCACAGCTATCCATAACCCAAAAAAAGAAGGGTATTCACCCTTCATTCGCCTTCTCTTCCGCTGCTCCTGAAGAAACGACTTGTGTAGGTTGAATACCCGCTGCTGTATAAAACGTCTGCTTTTTTTCATTAAATTGTTTCGTAAAATCATTAAATTGCTGTTTCAGTTGTTCAACCTGCTGAAATACTTGATTGCGAGCTGCAACTGATTCTTGAATCGATTTGATGCTTGTATCCGACGTTTTTAGCGCCTCATATACCGATTTCTCCGCTGCAATCCATTGCGAATACTGTTTGTGCAGTGTTTGGAATGTTTCATATCGTTTCGTATATGCGGTAATGACTTCATCCGCCTGCTTCTTCAACTGCTCATCCTTTAGCTTATCTGCCGACTTCGTAAAATCAGAAGCCAGCTTGTAGCCTGCATCCAGCTGAAGCTTCGCATCATCAAGTGCCTTCTGACGATCCTCTAAAGCCTTGGACGTATTCTCAATAAGTGCCTTCACGTTAGCGTTGCTCTGTGCACCATTAGTCAAAATATTACCATATTGGTTCTGATCCTTCGCTTCAAGCAGCTTTAACTGCTCAAAGGAAGCAGGTACTGTCGTCTCTAATGCAGATGCCTTCTCGATTGCATCAAACAACTGCTGTGTCGGTGCCGTACCGCAGCCTGCAAGCGCAACGACAAGTGATAGCATCATAGCCGTCGTTGCGACCAACTTCTTCATAGCTGTCAAACTTGTTCCCTCCTATCCCGATTAAAGACGCTCATCTTTGTGGAAATTACATACAAAATGAGCATTCGGGTTGTACACTTCAAATTCATAGCCTTCCGAACGAATATAATCGATGACTTGCTGCAATTGGTTCAGCGTTTGCTTCCGATCATGCATCAATATCACTTCAGTATCCTCTGTTAATGTAGCCTTCACTTGCGCCAAAATTGCAGATGGATTGTTCGCATATTTCCAGTCCAATGTATCCAGCGTCCAGTCCCACATCTTAAAGCCAGCGTTAGCAATATCGGTCCGGAAACCTTCTTTAATCTGCGGTGCACTGCCATAAGGAGCACGAATCAATATCGGATTAAATCCAGTTACTTCCTTTACAATGCCCTGTGCTTCTGTAAATTCATCAATAAAATTTTTGCTGCTGCCGCTCTTGTATAACTTTGCAAAATTATGAGTCATACTGTGCAGTCCCGGGTAGTGTCCTTCTTCAAACATTCGTTTAACCTGATCCGGATTGTCTCGCATGTTATCACCGAGCATAAAGAACGTTGCCTTAATATTATTCTGCTTTAATACGTCCAAAATCTCACCTGTGTGACTATTCGGCCCGTCATCAAATGTCAAATAAGCCACTTTACGCTTCAAGCCATTATATAAAGTAGGCGATTGCTTCTCCTTTGCAGCCGTTGCAATGACCGCAACCTCTGTCACAACCGTCGACTTCTGCTCTGAAGCCGCGTTAGCCGTTGTTCCCCACAGACTTTGTCCTAGCGAATAAATGCCGACTCCTATCGCTATGATCAAAAACAATAAAATGGTGCGTCCTATTAACTTCTTGTTTCTTCGCTGACGTCGGCGGCCTACCGACACGACGTTACGTCCTCCCATGTTGCAGCTCACTTCCTTTATAAACTTGTTTCGACTAAAAAAATAGCTTTCGACAATATACTATATCTCAATTCTACCAGATGGGAATGACAGATTCATTACAAGAGCACTAGATTCGACAACAAAAGAAATACAATGTTGTTACTAAATGGAGAGCTAAATATGCTTATGACTGTAAATGCAAGGATATCATTTCCACGCGTTGTTAGTTTGTGTCAAAAATAGCGCACGGGCGCGTTCCAGTCTCAGGAATGACGCCCCAGCTTAGTTTCCTAGTTTGATCCCCCTTGCTGTCGAAATCAAACGATACATACAAAGTTATACAAGATATGTGAGTCTTTTGTTACGGTATTGGAGGTGAAAGATTTGTGAAATGGACATGAACCGGTGACAAATACGCTAGAAAATGAAACTACTAGCCCTTATAGCAAAAAGATCGTACACGTCCTATAGAAGTAATGATATAAGTGATGAGCCAGATTACGAGGGCATCTGCTGCATATTGTGGACGATGTCACTATTTTAAAGCTGTTTTAGTTGTATGTGATTCAAACCAAAATGTGCAAACAATTAGGGTTGATTGGAACATTTCGCGGTTAGGAACAAACTAAAGCACCTTCACATCCAATTCAAGCTTTGGATATGAAAGTGCTATGTAGTTACTACTATTACAGGGTCAAATGCCTATCCTCTATTCTGCTAGCCAACTGTGTGGATAGGGCTTCCCACCAAATAGGCCTGGATGTTATCAGCCGCAATCTGTAATAATCTCCGCCGTGCATTTTGTGCCGCCCATGCCATATGAGGGGTGATGATAGCTTTTTCTTGCTGTAGCATAATCTGCTCCTCAGCAGGTGGTTCTACTGACAGCACATCCAACAAAGCGGCGGCTAACCGTCCTTGTTGAAGCGCATCCGCCAAATCGGGTTCGTTTACGAGTGGCCCGCGAGCCGTGTTGATCAACACCGCAGAAGATTTCATCTGCGCAATAAAATGCCGGTCGACCATTTCCCGTGTGTCCGCAGTTAGTGGACAGTGGAGCGATACGAAATCCGAGCGATAGAGCAGTTCCTCTTGCGGTACCGCCTCAACATGCGGAAAAAGCATCACATCTGGCGGACGTCTGGTCGAAACGAGTACATGCATGCCAAAAGCGTGTGCTAATCGGGACACTTGCTGTCCAATACGACCAAAACCGATGATGCCAAATGTTTTTCCTGCCAATTCCACCTGTGGGGAGAGCCAAAAACTAAAATCAGGCTGTCGGGTCCAACGGCCACGCTTCACGGCATCGTCGTGACGTTCAATGCGATGGCACCAGGAGAGTAGCAACGCCATCACGTACTGCGCGACCGCATCAGTACCATAAGATGGCACGTTGGTTACAACTATTCCTTGCTGCCTAGCAGCATGCACATCCACAACATCGTACCCCGTCGCCAACACACCGATATATTGCAGCTTCGGCAACTGGGCCAGTTCTGTGGGACCAAGTGTTGTCTTATTGGTCAGAACGATATTAGCCTCGTGAGCTCGCGCCACAATTTGGTCCGGAGCTGTTCTGTCGTATACATCCATTCGAACCTCATCAAGTGTCCCTTTGCCTGCCGCCGCTGATCGAATCATCTCCCAGCTCAAATCACCGGGATTAACGGTATAACCATCCAGAATAACAATATTCACGATGTCCCCTCCCTCCACTACGAACAACGAACTGCCCATTATTCCGATTGCTGTTTTTCCAGTGCAGCCTTTAACAAGTCGCCCAAGTTAGAGCCAATCGACTCCTGCTTGCTAAATTGCTGTACGAGCTTACGCTCCTCGTGCTTACGCAACTTTCCGCCGCTTGCGTCCAGTTTCTCCACGAAATTACAAGGTAAACATTGAAAAAATTTACCGGCCTTCCCTTGCTTGATTTCCATCTTTTTATGACAGGTTGGACACCGTCGATTAGATAACTGCTTCTCCGCTGAACGCTTATATTCGCACTCTTTGCTAGAACAAATGAGCACTTTCCCTCGTTTGGTCTTACGCTCCATCAGCCGTGCATTACAGTCCGGACAATGGCTGTGTGTTAAGTTGTGAGGTTTATATTCGGCCTCGCTCTGCTTCACGCCCCTCACCAATTGCTCGGTCATCTGCCGGATGTGGGCCATAAAGTCACCCGATCGACGGTCACCACGAGCGATACGTTCAAGCTCCTGCTCCCACTTTGCTGTTAATTCCGGTGTGCGCAGTTCCGAGGATACTAGTTCAATCAACTGCTTGCCTTTGCCTGTCGGCTTCATCTGATTGCCAACACGCTCAATCGTATCACTCGAAATAAGCTTCTCGATAATATCCGCACGTGTAGCGGGAGTTCCCAGACTGTGCTTCTCCATCTGTGTTAATAACGTCGCCTCCGTGTAACGGGCAGGCGGCTTCGTGCGATCGCGCTGCGCATATACACGCTTCACTGAAATTTTGTCGTTCTGCTGTAATTGAGGCAGACGTTCTTGATCACGTTGTTCCACCTTATGAATCTGTTCCTCGTCTAGTTCATGCCAATCGTTGTCATACGCCTGTCGCCAGCCGTTATCCAGCGTCGTACGCCCCTTGGCCGTAAAAGTCTCATTCCCAATTGCTAAAGACAACGACACTTGTTCATACACCACAGGTGACATAAACAAAGAGAGGAATCGGCGAGCAATTAAATCATACAGCTTGCGCTCTTCATTCGTGAGCTGTGAATAACGAAGCGGCTCATCCGTAGGAATAATCGCATGATGGTCGGTAACTTTGCTGTCGTCTACAATTCGTTTGGTGACAACTAACTGCGTCCGTTTTAGCTGCTTAGCTAACGCAGCGTATGGACCGACAGCCATCCCCTCCAGCCGATCCTTTAGCGTACCAACCATATCGGAAGACAAATATCGGCTGTCTGTGCGGGGATAGGTTACTACCTTATGCTGTTCATACAATCGTTGCAGCACATTAGAAGTCTGCTTCGCCGAGAAGCCATATTTGCGATTCGCATCACGCTGTAGTTCGGTCAAATCATAAGCAAGCGGATGCGGCTCCTGCTTCTTCGTTTTGTTGATCTCCTTCACTATAGCTTGCTTGCCTGACAATTGCGCAGCCTTCTGCTGCGCTTGTGTCAAATCAAACATTCGGGCGTCTCCGCTGCTTCCACGCCACATCGCTTCAAAACCACCGCAATCCGCTACAAGCAGATCAAATTCCTGCGAGCTAAAGTTGGCGATTTCACGCTCGCGGGTCATCAGCATGCCCAATGTTGGGGTTTGAACCCGACCAGCTGACAATGGGGTCTCAAACTTGCAGGTCAGCGCTCGGGTCACATTTAGGCCGATCAGCCAATCCGCTTCCGCTCTACAGCGAGCAGACTCATACAGCCGATCAAAGTCTGTTCCTGGCTTCAGCTTACGGAATCCTTCACGAATGGCTTTATCTGTCTGAGACGAGATCCACAGCCGCTTAAACGGCTTGTTCCACTTCGCCATCTGCATGATCCAGCGCGCAAGCAATTCTCCTTCACGAGCCGCATCTGTAGCTACGATCAACTCCTTTACGTCGCCACGCTTGCACAACTGCTGCACAGCCTTATATTGATGTGCCGATTCACGTAATACGGTCAGCTTCATCCGCTCAGGCAGCATCGGAAGATCTTCCAGCTTCCATTGCTGATACTTACGATCATAATCCTCCGGTTCCGCCAGCCCGACCAGATGACCGAGCGCCCAGGTCACAATATAATCAGGGCCTTCAATATAACTTTTATGCTTCGTGCTGCAACCGAGTACCCTTGCAATTTCACGTGCTACCGAGGGTTTCTCTGCCAATACTAAAGATTTCATACGTTCTCCTTCCACTACACGCACATGATGTATTTACTTCCTATGTTCTACATTCATTCCTATTGTTGAAATCGTGTGGATGCACGTTATGTATCGCAAATGTTGGCCTGAATACCCTACATACATCCCGTTTCTATCTAATCTGAACTACGTTGTCATCGCAGCGTATGCGCCAATAAAGGCAGCCTTCCCACACGCGTATCCCTCATTATATCATGCAGCACATATCGTTGACCTGACGGCGGCTCGGGCAAATGCGAACAAACATCAAACATAGAAATGCTGCGTCAGCTTGGTTTAATGTCCAGATTAAAGTGCACGTACCGCCCCGCCATCTACCAGAAACGCTTGTCCCGTCATATAACTATTTGCTGGTGAAGCCAGAAAAGCAATCAACCTTCCCATTTCCTCTGGTTGACCATAACGCCCTAAAGGGATTAATGCTTTTTCCCGCTCCTCAATAAATGATGGATCAACACCTTCACAATTTGCGACCAGCTGGTCCAGTTGAACTACACGATCCGTCGCATATCTGCCAGGTCCCACTGTGTTGATCAGAATTTGATCCCGCGCCAAGTCAGGCGCAAGTGTTTTGGCTAATCCAAGCACACCTACACGAAATGTAGATGACAGCATCAAAGCTTCAATTGGCTGCTTATGTGTGCTAGAGGTCATGTTTACGATTCGTCCAAATTGCTGCTTGCGCATGTAAGGGAGAACGGCACGAATCGAGCGCACATAACTTAGCAGCGTTAACTCGAATCCTTGTTGCCATGCCTCGTCGCTAAGCTGATCAAACGTGCCTGGTGTCGGTCCGCCGCAGTTATTGATCAAAATATCAATGCGTCCACGCTGCTCCAGCGTGCTAGCAACGATGCGCTCAATATGTTCCGCTCTTGTAATGTCTCCCTGAACCACAATAGCCTTGCTTCCGGTTTGCGCCAATATTCGGGCCTCTGCCTCATGTATTAACGCACCATGTCTGCCCACTAGCGTAACCAATGCGCCTTCTCTGGCTAGCTCCTCAGCAGCTGCGTATCCTAAGCCCTTGGAGGAAGCCAGAACGATAGCAACTTTGCCTTGCAATTGCAAATCCATAATATGCACCTCTTTTGAATGGAATGGGTAACACAGTAATCGTCTGGCTCTAGTTTAGGCTATTACACCATTTGGAGCCACCTTCATCTATCCGACTCTATCCCCTGAGCAGCACAATCGCTTACTCCGTGCCTTGTGCAAACGAATCATGAATGAGCTGAACGTTCATGTGACAAGCTAAGCTAATGCAGCATTTTAGTTCTAGTATGTCAATGTCACTTATAGTTGGAGGACAACCGTTTGAAAATGCGGATGGACAGCAATCAAAAGAAACGTAAGGTATGGCGAGACACAGTTGCCTTTTTTTATAAATTTATACGGCACCCTCATGAGATCGGCAGTCTCATACCTAGCTCAGAGGCGCTCGCAACTGCGATGACATGCTGCCTAAGGAGTACCAACGTAACTAGAGTAGCCGAACTTGGTGCAGGGACGGGTGTATTCACGCGTCATATTATGGGTCAGCCCCAACTGGTAAAAGCGCTCATATTTGAGAAGGACCCCGATATGAGAGCAGTTTTATGTCAGCAATACAGCAAAGCCGTATGTGAAGAAGATGCCACGCAACTTACCCGAATAATGAAAAGAGAGGGCTTGAAAGAGCTGGATGCGGTCATTAGCGGTCTTCCATTTGCTATGTTCACAGTAGAGCTCCGCAAGCGGATTTTGGATGAGGTCGATGCAGCACTTGCCATTGACGGCTTATTTATTACGTTCCAATATTCCTTACAAATGAAAGCGATGCTTGCTGAACGTTTTGATATGGAACGCATCCGATTTGTGCTGTGGAACTTTCCCCCCGCATTTGTGTACTGTTGCCGCAAACGGCGTTAATGGACTATCCCTATACGTCATGGCTTGTAGCTCGGTCGTCATTCGTTTTATGATGGGAAAAAGACGAACGGCTATCAGACTCGTGTGCAGTCACACTTGTACGCAACGCCGTATCCGCAGCAAAGGAGCTTTAGCAATGCGGTTAAACAGCTTCCATTTAAAAATAATTGGTCTAATACTTATGATTGTAGATCATATCCATCAATTCATCCCAGGTATGCCTGTATGGATGAATTGGATAGGACGCATCGTAGCACCAATATTCTTCTACTTAGTTGTCGAGGGATTTTACAAGACAAGCAGCAGAAGACGCTACATCAGCAGAATGCTAACAGCTGCTGTGGTAATGGCGATTGGAAGTCAGCTTCTTATGTTCCTCTGGCCGAATCCACAATATCCGATCTTTAATAACATCTTTCTGTCGCTTGCTTTTGCCCTCCTTCAGCTCACCGCACTAGAATGGACACAAACAAGCGGTCGGACAGAACTCGGAAGTGTATTCATTCTACTAGCTTCAATCGGGGGTTTAATGTCGGAAGCCTCCTTGCTTGGTGTAGCAAGCGTATTTATTTTTTATACTTTCCGTGACCGAAAGTCATCGCTGATCGCTGCATACCTACTAACTATCCTCACGATTAACATCGGACTCGATCTGACTGCATTGCCTTGGGCAGAAGTATTTACGTGGGATAATCTTTTGTATGTCAACTACCAGTGGATGATGTGCGGAGCAACTATACTGTTTGCGTTATACAACGGAGAACGTGGATATCAGGCTCGTGGGGCTAAATATATGTTCTACGTCATCTACCCCCTGCACATCTGGCTCCTTTATGGGATTAGCTGCGCCCTAGTGAGCTAAACTCCTTTTTAAAATGGAGAGAGCTCGAGTAGATCCCTCTGCATCCATTTTAAATTGTGCACAATTGAATTTAGAACAATTTATGTGTATACTATACATATTACATGCAATCAAGAGCATTTCAAATATTCAAGCAAAAGGAGAGGTTATTTTGTCTACTATTTATGATATTCACGTTCACAAACCAGATGGCGAAACGCAATCTATGAACGACTATAACGGAAAAGTGCTGCTAATCGTCAATACAGCAAGCAAATGTGGATTTACCCCGCAGTTTAAGGAGCTGCAAGCACTCTATGAGCAATATAAAGAACAAGGACTTGTTGTCTTAGGCTTCCCTTGCGATCAATTTAACAATCAAGAATTTGATAATATGAAGGAAACGATGGAGTTCTGTCAGCTGAATTTTGGGGTTAACTTCCCGATGTATGCAAAGGTAGATGTAAAAGGGGAACAGGCTGCTCCCTTGTTTGCGTATTTGACACAAGCTAAGAAAGGGCTGCTCGGTTCCGATATCAAGTGGAACTTTACTAAGTTCTTAATTAACCGCAAGGGTGAGGTAGTAGACCGTTATGCGCCACAAACCAATCCCGCGAAGCTGGCAAAGGATATCGAAAAGCTGCTATAAGGGGCATTCATCATGCAACAGTTTACACAAAATAAGCTTACTCCAGCTACGGATGAGCAATTCGTCTTGGACCATCAATTGTGCTTTATGCTTTATTCCGCTTCACGAGAAATGACCAAGCTCTATCGGCCCTTGCTGGAGAAGCTTGATCTGACTTATCCGCAATATTTGACCCTGCTTGTATTGTGGGAGCAAAATGGAATAACTGTCAAAGAGCTGGGACAGCGTCTCTATCTGGATTCAGGCACGCTGACACCACTCCTCAAGCGTATGGAAACGCAAGGTTTGTTGAGCCGTCAGCGCGATAAAACAGATGAACGCAAAGTAATTATTACGTTAACGCAGCGCGGCCACTCCCTCAAGGAGGAAGCGCGCTGCATACCAAGCGCGCTGTACAGCCAGGCAGGCCAGTCACCAGAGGTGCTTGCGCGTTTGTTCGCAGATATGAAGGAGCTGCTCGCTCACCTGCATCAGGCCAACCTGCGTCAAAACTAGCTTGATCTGTGTAGAAACTGTATCTATCGCAGGCTGCACTGTTACCGTTATTACGAGAACGCAAGACGAGAAGAGCATTCGTCTTGCGTTTTTTATTGTAGAACTAGCAGCCCGTAAGCACGCAAGGTACGAAGCGCTTGAAGGGTTAGAATTCCCTGCCATTCTCGTTTCGCTTGCGGCCAATCTGCTTCGTATTGTCCCCATGACCATGCGGGATGCCACGATCCATCTGGCTGCTGCTGGTGAATCAAATGCGCCAGATTCATGGGAAGTACAGCTGCGAATCGTTCATAGTAAGCAGAATCCGGACTATCGGCAACTTGCAGCGGTGTGAGGCAGTATCCGTCCCAAGCCTCTGGATCAACAACGACACATTGCTCTACCATCGTTTCAATCTGTGGTTGCAGGTGTTCCAGTACCTCCTTCGGCAAACGAGCAGCCATCCGCAATGTACACAGCAGCTCATGGAATTCGTTCAAAGGCGAACGATCCAACAAATATTGTACGGCATGTTCCGTAATCTTCTCCCTGAACTCCATCGCAACGTGAGGGAATTCATAAAGGTAACCGACAATTTCCAAGTTCGGATTCCCCCATCCATCGTAAATATCGCGATAATCCCACCAAGGTGCACGTGGATGCTCCTCTACCTCGTCGGGTACGATGTTCCATCCTTGCTTGCCCGTCTGATATGCATCCAGCAAATAGGTAATCGCATCGGCTGCTAATGGATGCTCTACGGGCAGCTTCACATATGACATCGTTTGCAGCGCGACCGTAGTAGCGATAACCGATGAATTGTTCATTCGGATATCCGGCTCCAATGCACGGCCAAACCCACGATCTTTATTTTGAAATAAAGCTAACTGCTCTATAACCGCATCAACGGAACCCGCTTCAAATTCCCACTCATATAGCACCTTTTCTAACGGCCGCGCTTCCTGTTTAAGAAACAAAACCGCATTTTTCGCCTGCTCTGACGACCACGTTTCCATAAGTGCTGCCTCCTTTATCTCCTGCTACCAATTTAAAATGATTCCCTAAACGAGTACAACTATACCTTACTAAATAGGATGAACAAAAAAAGAGAAGCGTCCCTTCGTCATCTTGGATAACGTAGAGCAGCTTCTCTTGCTTGCTGGTTTATTGCACAAACTGTATATCGTAACCTTTGGCCTTTAATTGATCAATGATCATATCTTTAATAACAAAATGGCCTGCACCGACAACTACAAAATGAGTGGAAGAGCCTTCTTTGTCCAGCAGTTCCATCAATTTCTTCGCCATATTGGTATCGCGTTCACCGAACAAACGCTGAGCCTGCTCGCTTTGCACCATCTCTTCCGAGCTAGTGAATGACTTCGTAAATTGCTCCAGTTCACCTTTGGCCCATTGCTTCTGCCATCCCTTAAACATTGCTAGCATTTCGTCCGATTTGCCCGTCGGTGTTAGAACCTGATCCAACGCTTCATTCAGTTCCTTCTCTTGCACCGCAGCCGGCACGTTGTTAAAGAGATCACCTTGCAGTTTTAATCCTTCAAGTTCATGGATTGGCTTGCCCGTTAACAAGGCAGAGGAAGTAAAGTACATATCAATACCTAGTGCAGCCGCTTGCACCGACTCCTCAGAAGAGCTTGACATCATCGACGTCGAGAGATTGTTGGAGATTGCCCACGGCTTAAACGTATCAAATACCTCTTTTGGCAAGTTTAATTTAGTGAGTACCTTCTGTAATTTCTCGTACGTTTCCTTTGAGATATGATCACTCAACTTTGTACCGTCCGTGTAGGACATCAATTGGGTGAAGCTCGCCAGTGCGTCTGGATTCCCTTGCAAATCCACCTCTACCCAGAGTGAATCCGATTGTTTAAATGCATCTCTTACTTTCTTTTGCATCGGATACATTACAGGATCACCCAAGTGAATAGAGCCTAGCAAATACATTGTATTTTTACCGTGTGTTGCTTTCCAAAGCAGTCCTTTTGCCCCGCCTCCGACAGCATCATAAGCATATTCCACCAGTCGGCTAGCTATAACCGCTGCATGTTCGACCGTGCTTGGCTTATTCAGATCAAGCCCTTTGCCTGTTCCATTAATTATGCCTTTCGTCTGCAAATACGCAATTGGCTCGTATTTATCCATTTCTAGCGTCTCAGGCCATTCATACTGTGCCAACACACTGTATACGGAAGTCATAACTGTTTCTCTAGTAATTACTCCTGTAACTTTAGGTGCAGCATAACTATGTTTTTTCGTTAATGCCAAAGCATCCAACTTTGAAGATGTTGCTGCTATAAGAGATTGAAACTTGTCTTGTGTAATCGGTTTCTGGAATGTACCGTCATAATACCACGTCAGTGGGAATATGCCGTACTTCTCCCCCTCATTTAAAACTTTGATCGACCACGGGCTAATTTGTGGTACAGAAGCAGACGCTTCATTTGCTTGTACAGGTACGACGATCCCCAGCATGGCGACTAGTGCAATTAAGCCGCTAGCCACACTACGCTTCAACATATTCCATTTGCTAGACTTCACCAAAATTCCCCTCTCCATAGAATATATGTAATTTAAAACACCCTTACGATTATAGCTCAGATCGATTTAAAAATACAAGAAAAGTAAGGAATTTTCCCCTATTAACGAGGCTATGTTCAATTAATGTAACAACTTAGTGAATTTTATTTAACTACTTACTTTTTTATAGTTTATATGATATACTGTAACTAATCTACTTCTTGTAATCGAAAATATACATATTAAGGAGTTTGCCCTATGCATACATTTGAAACTATCGTCAAGGATCGCCGTTCCGCCAATAAATTCAAGACCGATATTGAAATGAGCAAGCAAGATTTTGAAGACATTTTTTCATTAACCAAGTATGCACCCTCTGCCTTTAACCTACAGCATACTCGTTACATTGCCATTACAGACCGCGAGAAGCTGGATCAAATATATGAAGCCGCCAACAAACAGTACAAAGTCAAAACGGCTTCAGCTGCAATTCTCGTGCTTGGCGACACGCAAGCACACAAGCAAGCCGCCAGCATTTATGAAGGCATGCTGCATCTTGGCATATGGACAAAGCAAGAGTACGATATGAATGTTCAGAACACAACACAATTCTATGAGCAAAGAGGCGAGACGTTCCAGCGTGAAGATGCTATTCGAAATGCAAGCCTATCGGCCATGCAGCTCATGCTTATTGCCAAGGACAAGGGCTGGGATACTTGCCCGATGATCGGCTTTGATCCTGAACTTGTGTGCTCCATTCTAAATGTACCTGATACCCATGTGCCAGTCATGTTGATTACGATCGGAAAAGAGGACACAACCAGCCGCAGACTACGTGGATACCGCAAGCCTGTCGGGGAGTATGTCAGCTATAATGCCTTCTGATCCCTTCCACAATCGTCTTTATATACAAACCGGATAATCCAATATTTATAAAGGCAGCCTGCTATTCATTGTAGTCAATGAATAGCAGGCTGTTGTTCGTATAACTCGCAGCCTACATTCTGCGTGCCACATCAGAAAAATAAAACTTGTCCAGACGATGACGTGATTCCGTATATTCAAACTGTGTGCCATCGTATAAATACGTAAAGTTCTTGACGACTACAACATAGTCTGTACCATTCAAATCCAAATAACGACGATCATCTTCCCCACACGGCTGAACCTCTATGACACGATGCGCATAGCTGATTTGCAGTTGAAGCTGCTGTTCAATGTACGCATAAATAGAGTCCTCTGCAATCTCTTTAGTTAATTCCGTAATTATATCGGTCACAAAATAATTGATGTCTAATATGACATTTTCATTTTCCGTCCGTCTAACACGTTTGATCAAATGCAAATCTGTTTTTGCTTTCACGCCAAGCAGCTTGGCTGTCTCCCGATCCGCCTTCAGATGTAACATCTCTTTTACATGAGTCGTAAAGCCCCGCTTTAGCCTTTCATTTGCTTCCTTGAAGCTGACAATTCCGCCAAAGCTAAGCTCGATATTTTTCTTACGAGTAACATAAACCCCTTTGCCGTGTATCTTCTGAACGTAGCCGCGCTCCTGAAGCAGATCCACTGCTTTGCGCACTGTACCGCGACTCGCCGCATAACCCTCCATCAATTCCGTCTCCGATGGAATTTTGACACCATCTTTCCATTTACCATGCTCGATATGCTGAATAATTTCATCCATAATATGTTCGTACTTGCTCACGACGCTATCCCTCGTTCCTGCCAACGTTCTGGTTGGAACTATCGTATCATACTCCTACCGTCCGAATCATCTGCACCGTTATTTTTTAAGATAATATACGATCGATTCATAAGGTCTTAATTGGATAGATTCAAAGCATGAAGCCTCTGCTTCTGGTGCTGCTGCCGTATGTTCGTAATTGCTTAGCAGCAATTTACAGTTCCATCCCTCATACACGTTCTGTACCTCTTCATGCAGCGCAAAAGAAGCTGCCTTGCCGTAGTAGTTGTTAAGCACAATCAGCGCTTCGTGCTCCATCACTCTTGCATACGCCCATACTTGCTTGTCGTTCTGGTCCAGACGTTCGTATTTCCCAAATGTAATGACCGGCATCTCATGGCGCAGTTGAATGAGCTTCTGATAATAATAGAACACAGAATTAGGCTGTGAGAGTGCATTTTTCACGTTTACCTCTTTATAATTTGACGCAGCTTGAATCCACGGCTCATGCTCAGAGAAACCCGCATACGCTGAATCGTCCCACTGCATAGGGGTACGAGAGTTGTCACGCGACTTCTGCTGAATGGCGGCCATCAATTCATGTAGTGGCATCCCCTCTTTACGCTTGAGCTCATATATATTTAACGTCTCTACATCACGATAATCCTCGATGCACTCGAACTTCGGATTGGTCATGCCAATCTCTTCTCCTTGATAAATATAAGGTGTGCCCTGCAACATGTGCAGCGAAGTAGCCAGCATCTTGGCTGACAGCTCCCGATATTCGCCATCTTCGCCAAAGCGGGATACGATACGCGGCTGGTCATGATTACACCAGAACAGCGCATTCCATCCTCCACCTGCATACATGCCTTCCTGCCACTCGGACATAATTTGCTTTAACTGTTCAAAATCAAACGCAGCCTGCGACCACTTTTCTCCATTTGGGTAATCCACCTTTAGATGGTGGAAGCTAAACGTCATCGAGAGTTCTCCGCGTGCAGGATTTGAGTATTTAATACAGTTATCAATAGAGGTGGAGGACATCTCTCCGACGGTTATAAGGTCCTTACCGGCAAACACCTCACGGTTCATTTCCTGTAAATATTCGTGTACACGTGGTCCATCCGTATAATACTTGCGTCCATCTCCAGCCACTCCGTTTATGCCGATATCATCTGGAAATGCCTGATCCTTGGAAATGAGATTAATAACGTCCAGACGAAAGCCTGTCACACCCTTTTTCACCCAAAAGCGCATCATGTCATACACCTCACGGCGAAGCGCTTCATTTTCCCAATTTAGGTCCGCTTGTGTTGTATCAAATAAGTGCAAATAGTGCTGACCTGAGACTTCGTCTTTTGCCCATGCCGAGCCTCCGAACTTGGACAGCCATTGATTGGGCTTATCCTGCCAGATGTAGTATTCGCGATACGGCCCCGCCTGATTTGAAATCGCTTCACGGAACCAAGGGTGATCCGTAGACGTGTGATTCACAACAATATCAAGCATAATTCGAATACCGCGCTGCGCCGCCTCTGCCACCAAGCGTTCAAAATCCTCCATCGTGCCGTAGCTCTCATCAATCGTAAAATAGTCGCTGACATCATATCCATTGTCCCGCTGTGGCGATTTGTATATCGGCGTCAGCCATATATAATCCACGCCAAGCTGTTTTAAGTAGTCAAGCTTCATCGTCACACCGTTTAAATCGCCCGTTGCTCTCCCGCTGCTGCTCTTAAAACTCTTGGGGTAGATTTGATACACCACCGACTTGCGCCAATCATCCATCACCAACGCCTTCTCATGATCAGAACCTGCTACACGGTCCGTTGACAGTATTGGTTTCGCTCCCTGCGTGTAATCCATATCCGGTCACTCCTATCTCTATACTTATCCAATTGTCGAAGACGCTCAGGTCTCCCCTCACATTCCGACCTATCTCTATTTGTTGTTGTTCTAGTTGTAACGGTTCAAATTAATATACCTATAACCCATATACGCTAACGCATATAACTAACGTAAACATGTGTTGTCCAACTGACATGCACCAACTTGTAGCACTATCCCTCTAACAAAAGGGGCTATCCCTCATGTCCTGCGACACTTTCGGGACAGCCTATAACGTAACAGAACAATTATTATGCCTTATTGTTTAATCGTTTGGAACGTGACAGTACAAAGGTCATGACGACTGGGATTACAACGGCAATCACCATACCAACAAAGAAGCTGGCCATCGATTGAGGCATAATCGAGATAAATGCCGGCAAACCGCCAACCCCGATTGCAGGTGCAAGTACATCATTTAACGTAATAAATATGGCAGCTGTCGCTGATCCGATAATAGCCGCATAAAACGGGTACTTATTTGACAAGTTGACCCCAAACATGGCTGGCTCCGTGATGCCAAAGTAAGCGGACAAAGCGGACGTTGACGCCATGCTCTTGTCATTTTGCTTTTTCGCGATCCAAAACATAGCCAGTGCAGCGCTGCCCTGTGCAATATTAGAAAGGGCAATCATCGGCCAAATAAAGGTACCGCCATTTTGTGTAATCAATTGAAGGTCAATCGCAATAAACATATGATGCATTCCCGTTATAACTAGCGGTGCATACAGTGCCCCGAACAGCAAGGCGCCTAGCACGGGTGCAAAATCAAATACGTATACGATTCCGTCTGCAAGCAAGTTACCAATATGTCTTGTTACAGGGCCGATAATTCCAAGGGCGAGCACGCCTGTCACCACAATTGAAGTAATCGGTACGACTAGCAATTGAATTGCGCTTGGTACACGTTTCTTTAACCACAGTTCTACTTTACTTAATACATAAGCCGCTACTAAAATCGGCAATATTTGTCCCTGATAACCTACTTTTTCAATAGAAAACCATCCTAAAATATCGAAATAGGGCAATTTAGCTCCATCTAAACCTGCCGCTGCCTGACCATAGTTCCATGCATTAAGTAAATCGGGATGAACGAGCAGCAATCCGAGCACGATCCCCAAAATCTCGCTGCCGCCGAACCGTTTGGTTGCAGACCATCCGACCAGAGCTGGCAAAAATACAAAAGACGTATTCGCCATCATATTAATGAGGTCCCATACCCCTTGTAAATTCGGATACACCTCAAGCAAGTTTTTACCTGCAAAGAAGAGATCCTTGGCACCAATCAAGTTATTTAGTCCCATCAGGAGGCCCGCTGTAATAATGGCCGGTAAAATAGGCATAAACACGTCAGAAAATATTTTGACTAGCTTCTGGAGCGGGTTCAGTTTCTTAGAGCCCATTTCTTTCACGTCTGCTACTGTAGCTGACTTCATCTGTGTGAGTGCGATTAATTCCGCATACACACGCTCCACCTCGACAGGCCCAATGACGACTTGGAAGACGCCGGCATTCATAAATGCACCCTTCACCAGTGAAACCGATTGCAATTGTTCCAATTGAATTTGCGACTCGTCTTTAAGTGCAATCCGCAGCCGTGTTACACAATGCGCAGCTTGTTCAATGTTGTCTTTGCCACCAAGATACTCTATGACTTGCTCAGCCGTCTCACGGTAATTTTTCCCCATTGATGTCATCTCCTCTTCCATTACCCGCTTGTGGCAACAGCCTGCTGTTACCGCTTACAAGGACATATTAACTCGTATATACATGTTTGTCAACACTTATATATACGAGTTGTGGAGCTGCAATTTCAGTGGTTAACCCACTCTGCTACCTCTTCATTCAACTACCTTCCATTCAATATCCTCGTTTATGTATAAGTTATGTCTTTTATACACAAAAACACCTTGCCTGTAATCATAAATGAGCTTCCCATTTACAATTCGGCAAGGTGTTAGTGCTGTCGCTGTATTTCATTATGTGATGTATTTACGTTGTTCGAAGTTCGATGCGGCTGCCCGTAGTATCGATTATAGTCGGATGCACAGTGGATGTATCTACCATAATATCAAGCTGCCGCAGCCTAGCGATCGTCTCATTCAGCACTGCTGAATCAGGGAACAATAACGAATACAAATACAAGCCCGTGCTATTTGCAGGTGGTCGTTCCGATCCTGCCCAAGTATTTAAGCCAATATGATGATGATACCCGCCAGCAGCAATAAACAGCGCGTGATCAGCCATACTCATCTCTATTTTAAATCCTAACTGCCCAACGAAGAACTGGTTTGCTTCCTTCAAGTCGCCAACGTGTAGGTGAATATGGCCAATAATCGTCTGTTCTGGTAAGCCAAGCCATGACTCGTTTCCTGCCGCAGCTCGGAGCAGGTCTTCTACTTGAAGTGCTCCAGTCGTGCCTACCTGCTCCACTCTGCCCTCCCATTCTGAACGAGGACGATCCGCATAAATTTCAATGCCGTTTCCTTCAGGATCGTTTAAATATAAAGCTTCGCTGAAGCCATGATCTGAGGCCCCCTGCGTAGGGACCTTCTGCTCCGCCAAGTGCAATAGTGCACGTGCCAAATCTGCACGATCCGGCAGTAATATGGCAAAATGGTACAGCCCTGTCGTCCGCTGTGGCATTAAACTAAGGCCCTCACGCTGCTCCAGCACTAGCAAAGGCGTGTGGCCATCAGCAGTAAAGGTGACCTTTTGGGCTTGTTGTTCAGTAACTTTAAAACCAATCACATCTCGGTAAAAACGTGTCATGTTGTCCAAGTTAGCAACAAGTAAGTGCACGTGGCCAATCCTTACTTGGGGGTGGATAGATGTTGTCATCAGAGGGTGCCTCCTTTTAGTAGCAGCTATATCGTTATGTTGATCCCGTTTGAAAGGCTGAAGCTAAGTCCCTTCTCCTTCAGGATGCACAATCCATATTAAAGGTGTAAACCAAATAAGTTACTTTTCGTAAGTAAGTATATAATAGTTATTGAAATAAGTCAACTCAACTGTTCACTTTTGCACATTTTTTGGCATTTTTGACGATTAAGTTTATAATGAAGTTAGTGTGCAGAAATTAAAATAATGAGGGACTGTATTTATTCATGGCTAGATTACGCAACAAAAACAAACGTCCTCGGTTCCAAATGACACGACAATTGTTTTATGTATGGAAACATGCGGGCCGCTCTTTTATTATGTTTGAGCTTGCTTACAAGCTGCTGACGGTTGGGCTGTTTGTCCCCTTTTTATCGATCATTTTTAATCAAATATTAGATCTCGGTGGCTTCCAGGCGGCGGCTAATCATGATCTGCTTCGGTTTGTATTCAGCCGCTACGGGCTGTTAAGTTTAATTGTGATCGCGCCCCTCGCTTTTATGATTATCTATACCGAATTTGCAGTTCTTATTTATATCGCTTATTACGGTATACAAGGGCAGCGCGCTCGTATTCGTTCGGTCTTACTCCAAGTCATATCTCGATTGCCCAGACTGCTTGGTATTGGTAGTATCGGTGCAGCCGTATATTTGCTCCTACTGTTTCCACTGCTTGATATCGGTTTCGGCGCATCACTGCTGCCAAGCATTAGAGTACCCAACTTTGTTACTGGCGAACTCATGAAAAGCTTATGGGGACTTGCCGTTCTTGGGGTATTTCTAACTATCGTATTGCTGTTTAATTTACTGTGCACGTATGCGCTGCCTATTTTAGTGTTGGAACACAACGGACGTTTCTGGACGACATTCAAGAAGAGCAGCCGTATGTTCTGGCGCAGCAAATGGACGCTGCTTCTGACGATGCTGGAATGGCTAGTCATAGGCATTATTGGAATTATAATCGTATTTTTGCTGCTGATCGGTATTATCGTTTTGTTTAGCTTCATTTCTGAGGAGTGGGCTAACGAATTGGCTTTCGGTTTTATTATTAGTGTCGGGGTGTATGCTTTGTCATTGGTGTGGACCCCGCTGTTTATGACCAATTTAACCTGCTTGTATGTCAAATTTGCGAATCCGTACGATGTTAACGTCCATATTGACGGACTGGATGCCTCGGTGCAGTGGGAACGGCGAAACGTGCAAAATCGTACCTTTATACATCGGCATCGTCGTAAATTTGCAACGTTTAGCATGCTGCTGCTATTGACAGTAGGATGGGGGATTACAGCAACGCTGACCGACTGGGGAGAGGCAAAAGATGACTTTGTCATTATGGCCCACCGTGGAGACGTACGCTCGGGTATCGAAAATACATCCGCTGCCTTTGAGGGAGCTATTCGGGCAAACGCGGACTATATCGAACTCGACATTTTACAAACCAAAGATGAGAAGCTTGCCGTTATTCATGATATTAATCTAAAGCGGCTGTCCGGACGAAATGTAAATGTATACGACCTTACGTTAGCGGAACTCCAGCAGATCACGCTCAAGCAAGATGGTGATGGTGCTCGAATATCCTCTCTTGACGAGGTCATTGAACAGACGAAAGGACGGATCAAGCTTAATATTGAGCTCAAGACACACGGTAAGGAGACCCCGACTTATGTAGCAACTGTTGTTGATACGTTGCGCAGGCATGAAGTCGCATCTCAAGTTATCCTCCAGAGCCTTGATTACGACCTCGTCACGCAGCTTAAAGCGTTAGATCCACAGCTCAAGGTAGGATATATTATTTTTGCTACCTTTGCTGACTTGAATCGATTCGCATGTGATTTCTTTGTTGTGGAGGAAACGTTTGTAAATGCCAGACGGATTGCATCCGCAAAGCTAGCTCATAAGCCGATCTATGTCTGGACAGTCAACGACGTGGAATCTGTTGAGCATTTTTACACACTCGGTGTTGACGGCATTATTACGGATATGGCCGCTGAGGCCCGTGAACGGATTGATTTGCTCAAGCCACCAGATGACCGTTCCTCTGCTTCGACCATCTCTATCGGTCAATAACGCCTATCACTCGAGCTTCTGAGCGCATAGAGGGGAATGTATGCTGTAATAACAAGAAGAGGGGCGTGAACGTCTAAATGAGGCCCATTCCTGAGCAATGGAGACAAACCATCCTTGCCATATATGATCAACAAGGGGCGCAATGGTTGTCAGAGCTATCGACAGTAATTGCACACTATGAAGCCGAATGGAAAATAAAGGTTGGACCCCCTTTTACGCTCTCTTACAATTATGTTGCACCTGCTGAACATGCGGATGGTACGGCGCTTGTGTTCAAGCTGAGCCTTCCTGGTCAGGAACTGCGCAGTGAGCTTGCTGCGCTCAACTAT
Organism: Paenibacillus taiwanensis DSM 18679; assembly: GCF_000425125.1. Lineage (GTDB taxonomy): Bacteria > Bacillota > Bacilli > Paenibacillales > Paenibacillaceae > Paenibacillus_B > Paenibacillus_B taiwanensis. Next base: position 110,664 of record NZ_KE384307.1, on the reverse strand, counting down.
TATGACGGTCAGGGCGCGATTAGGCTTGTCGCGTCTGATGCAGAACAAGGCGCGCTTCTGCTAGAGCGTGCCGCGCCTGGGCAAGAGCTGAGCACCGTTCGGGATGACGAAGTCGCAACCCGAACGGCGGCGGCCGTCATTCGACGGCTGCACAAAAACAAACGCTGGGATAAGGGGACGATATCCCCCTTTCCCAGCGTAGCGGATTGGGCGCAGGGGCTTACCAAGCTGCGCCAGATGTATAACGGCAGCACGGGTCCGCTGCCGGAGCATGCCGTGCAGCAAGCCGAGCGCTGCTACGCGGAGCTGCTTTCGTCCACTCAAGAGTGGACGCTGCTGCACGGGGATCTTCATCACGGGAATATATTAGCTTCCCGTCGTGAATCTTGGCTCGCCATCGACCCGAAAGGGGTGATCGGCGAGGCGGAATACGAAGTCATTCCATTTTTGTTAAACGAGATTCCAGCTACTTTAGAGAAAGCGATCGCCGTTACAGAGCGGCGAGTATCCCTATTCTGTAAGGAGCTTAACTTAAATCGCGATCGCTTATTGGATTGGGCTTATGCCCATAGTGTATTATCTGCATGGTGGTTTGTAGAGGACAGCGCGGACGGATTGGAAGATGCTCTATTCAGAATCTCTATGTTTGAGCAGCTTCGCCTGCAACGATAAGCAACAGTTGTGAGCTACGTCTGTGCTTGTCGGACTCAACTCCCCGTCGATCACATCATACAGCCCCTTCCATAATGACCGATAGTTACAGTCGTTATGGAAGGGGCTTCATCGTTACACCATGTGCCAATTTACATATTTTCCCGAGACAATGACTATCGACCTCTACCTAATAAGAACACCGCCAAATGGAATGACTTCTCTTAACACACGCCGGACAAAGCCGTCGCCTTCAATATCCCGCTCCAGTTGACCATCATTTCGTCCCGTTTGCAGCAGTACATAACCTTGTCCGGTCATTTCCCAGTGGTAGTTCATATGCTGGCTCGCGATCGAGTTCCCATATACACAGGGCTTCAACGTTGCATTTTCAGGATAGGCAACCAAGCTCCCGATATCAACAAAAGTTGGCCGTTCCGAGTCCAGCTTCATTGGATGAAGGGGGCCATTGGACACGATACCTAACAGACCGTCTTCTGCTGAAAATTTCATTTTAACGAGTTCCCTTGTTATGACCGCGTTTTTGAAGGTTTGGACTTTGCGCTCAACTCGCATACCTTCCGTGTAGAACAAAATATGCTTCCATTCAAACAACAGATCCGAGCCCGCTGTAATCGGAATCGTTTGCATACAGAAGCCAGCAGGAAGACCTAGCATAAACTGAGCGGGACCACTCAGTCTGGATTGGATCAGCTTACGCTTGCGGTACATTCCTGCAATGTCCATAAACCGATCCTCACGCTGGGAAGATTGGCCCTGGAACGATATAATTTGCCTTGGATGCAGCACATTCAGCATCTCTCCTTCTTCCAGTCGAATCGTCACTGCTTGGGAAAGGACCGACTCCGCTTCACTCTGAATATGCAATTCCATTCCTCCATATCCCTAACGCCGTCGCTGCCATACCATGACACGCAGCACACGTGTTAACACAAAATATAACAAAAGCAATCCAATTCCTGTAATCACTACAGTTGCTATGCGGCGAACTTGCTGCCTTTGCTCCAAATCCTTCGTCTCAAGCTGCAATATGCGCTGCATCAGCTGCTCATTTTGTCCGCGCAGCTTCTCATTATCGGAGGCTAACCGATCCGTTGCCTCTTTATAGTGTTGTTCGCTCTTTATAATCGATTGTTCCATTTCGTCGTACTTAGATCTAAGTTGTTCTACCTCCGAAGGAATCTCTGTAACGCCGGTTACCCAATCCCAGAAACCAGCTTCCGCTTGAGGGACTGCTCCGAATGCAAAGGCAAGGCCCGTAAACATAAACATCAACAATAAAATAGCCTTCGTTCGCTTATAAATCGTTATAAGCTTGTCCCCCTCTCCATCACGGATATTTAGGATTAGACAAAACATAATAAAATGCTTCAAGTGGAAAATGACTGCTGATATGGAATATATACGATATTTGTCGAAACTAGTTTCTTTTCCTGCTCTGTCTATTTTATATATAAACCGAATATAACATCCATGCAACTACTTCCTTCAATTGTAATTTCAATCCTGTATATAAGACCAATGGAATCACATAATATAAAGAAGCTGCTGTCAGACCATTAGACCAACTATTCATTTTCATAGCACATAAAAGAGGCCGGAGATAACCCCGACCTCTTCGTAAACTTTGTAAACAATTAAACACTTCTATAGGAGATGCTTCTCCAATCGGCAACGATGTTATTTTTTGCTGCGCAGCAGTAAGTATACAAAATAGGGAACACCTACAATAGAAATCACGATGCCGACAGGCAGCTCAGCAGGCGAAAACACGGTCTTTCCGATAAAGTCCGAACCGACTACAAGCAGCATGCCAATGACTCCAGCCACAGGCAATACCCGTGCATGTTCAACACCAACTAGCCGCTTGGCAATATGCGGGGCAATTAAGCCTACAAAACCGATGCTGCCCGATACAGCTACGCAAGCACTAACAAGTCCGACACTACACAAGAGCAGCATAAAGCGATCGCGTTCCAAACGAACACCAAGACTCTTCGATGGCGCGTCACCTAACATAAACATATCAAGCTCCCGTGACTTCACCATAATGACAGGAAGCAGCAAAATCAACCAAGGCAGTACGGTTAAGATGTACATCCAGTTTGCATTCCAGATGCTGCCCGTCAGCCATACTGTCGCCATTTCGAAGTCATTGGGATTCATCTTTAACGACACAAACAACGTAATCGCTCCAAATGCAGAGCCTACCGCAATACCTACGAGCAGCAAACGCTGCGGGTCCAGTTGGCCATGCCGCCATGACAGGGCATAGATGATAAGCGCAGAAAAAACGCCTCCTACCCACCCGAACATCGGCATGGCCATAACGGAAACAAAACCTGCCTCCTTGAGCGTACCCCCAAACAAGAGCATAAATATGACGATAGCTGCCCCTGCGCCTGCATTAATACCAAGCAAACCGGGGTCTGCCAGACCGTTACGTGAAATGCCTTGAATAACGGTTCCTGCTACAGCAAGCCCGATTCCCACCAATGCGGCGATGACGATACGAGGTAGACGGAATTCAAAAATGACCAAATCATGCTCGGGCACAGGATGATGGCGAAGCAGTGTGTTGATCACATCTGTTACCGTCATATCAAACTCACCATTTGTTAAACTAACGTAAATCATAATTAATGTCAGGGCCATCCCTGTCCCTAGAACAAGCCAAAACCGGCTGCGCGATAACAAGCTAGGCATGCTCACGTCCTCCCTTTTTGCGAATTAAGTAAAGGAAGAATGGGACACCGATAATTGCGGTCACCACACCTACTGGCATTTCAAACGGATAGTTTAAGAACCTGCTCAACACGTCAGATAGTCCCAAGAACACAGCACCAATAACGCCTGCGCAAGGAATGACCCACTTGTAATCGACGCCAATTAAGAACCGTGTAATATGTGGAATAATAAGCCCGACAAACCCGATCTTACCAGCAAGCGCTACAGCTATCCCCGTCAGAATAATAACACTAAGCATCGTTACCATTTTAATAAGTGCAGTCTTCTGTCCGAGACTGGTCGCCACCTCACTCCCAAGGGACAACACCGTAATAGAGTTCGCGATAATAACGGCGAGCGCTATACCTACAACAGCAAACGGAATTGCAAATTGAATAAGCTCAGGGTCCATCTGATTTAGACGTGCATTATACCAAAAGCTAATATTTTGTGATATTTGAAAATACGTTGCAATTGCAGCTGACACGCTGCTGAGAAACGTCCCGATAATGGTACCTAGAATGGCCATTCGAACAGGGGACGTACCTCCTGGTATGATGGACGCCAGTCCAAATATGATGCCTACACCCAGCGCGGAACCTATCAATGAGCCAATGATCATTTCCATAGAAGAAGCTCCAGGCAGCATAATCATCATCAAAGTGATGACAAATGCCGAGCCGTCGCTAATTCCGAGAATCGAAGGTGATGCCAAGTAGTTGCGAGTCATCCCCTGCATTAAAGCCCCAGATATGGCAAGGAACGCCCCAATTAGGAGCGCTCCAATCACGCGTGGCAAGCGAGAATGCATAATAATTTGGTGATTAACATTATCAGGGTCAAATCTCACGATAGACTCCCACACCGTGCTGGCGTCGATATTTTTGGCACCATACAGCACTGACAATAAAATAGTCAGAACGATAGCAAACGGAGCCGCTATTAGTATGATAGCTGGTATCGATTTAGAATTACGCATGAGGTTATCTACTCGCTTTGCCATTAATTAGGGGTGCAGCTTTTCTGCCGCAGCCTCAATAAACTTGATCTTGCTGAGTGCTGTTCCGCCTTGTGCAAGCGGGTCTACCAAGTTAACGAACACTTTGTTGTTCTTAACAGCATTAATGCTCTTCCAGATTGGGTTATTTTCCAGATCCTTTAATGCATTTGGATTGTCTTTGTTTTCAGACTCAGAAAATTGAACAAAGACTACGTCCGGATTTATTTCACTGAACTTCTCAACAGAAACTGTTTCTTGAGCTTTAGCGGCCAACACTTCTGCTGGTGGAGTTAAGCCAAGATCCGTGTACAAAATCGGATTAAAAAATACACCTTGCGGATAGATCATAATATTGCCCGCGCGGACACGCATTGTAACTACTTTTTTATCTTTTAAGCTATCGCCAATTTTGGCCTTCGCTTCTTCGACGCTCTTTTTGTACTTCTCCAATTCTTCAGTTGCTTTTGCTTGTGTGCCTGACAGCTCAGCCATCAAGTTCAGGTTAGCTTCCCAGTTCGTTGCGATATGAGAAACTGGAATATACGTAGCGATTTTGCCGAGCTTTTCGCCTACTTCTGCTGGTGATTTAGTGGAACCAAGAATAACATCTGGTTTCATTTTCAAAATGGCTTCAAAGTTAGGCTGCATTTTCTCACCAGCTGATTCTGTCTTCGCTGTTACGGGTTGGAACAACTCAGGGAACTTTCCGCCCACCGTAATGCCGCCGACAGGTTCAACCCCTAATACAACAGCGTCTTCCATCGATTCCATACTACCTGTGATGACGATACGCTCCACTTTGGAAGGTACTGTATATTCTTTATCTAAATACTTAATTGTAACGGTTTCTTTACCTGCTTCTGCTGTAGGCTGTTCGGTAGTCGTTTGCTCAGCAGCCCCCTTCGTATCTGTTCCCGTAGTTGCTGCATTTTCTGTTTTGGAACCACATGCCGAGATCACGAGCACAAGTGCTAATAAGAGCGCCCAGCCCATAGCCTTCTTTGTCTTCATTGCTTAAATATCCCCTCTCTATTTGTCACATCTAATTGATAACTATTATCATTATCAATGAGAATTATATACGAGCTGACTCATCCGAGACATGGACGAATCACGGAATTGTCATGGACATTTTTCATTAAACAGCTCTAACGTATGTTGAATGATGCTTTCATGCGACCACGGAGAGCTCTCTCGCCACGGCTCAGACGTGATCTGATACGTGCGATTTGATTTCACTGCTCGGATCTTGCCCCACTCCGGCGATTCTTGAATTTCTTTCCAGTGCGCTAACGAGTCATTCTCCTGACATACAAGTACCAACATGTAATCAGGATCAAGTGCTTGAAGTTGACTGATGCTAGTCGGTTCATTCAGCTCTGGCGATTGCAACGGACAACTTGGCTGTATGCCAAGATCGCCATAAAACACCTCAGTCATCGCCTCATTGCTGTAAATGTGAAATTGATCCTTAAAAATACGCACGATCAAACAAGTAGCATCCGCCATTCGCTGCTTCAAAATGGCGGCGGCGTTGCTCGCTTGGCGATCATACTGATGCAACCAGCGCGTGGCTTCTTCTTCCAGCTGCAAATGTGCTGCAATGGTCAAAAGCTGCTCCCGCCAATGCAACTGATGCGGCACGAATAGCAGCGGCGCAATTTCCCGCAGCTTCTCACTATGTTCTGTCTCCAAGTTGTCATAACAAAGAATCGCTTCCGGTTTCGCCTGTCGCAGCCTCTCGACGTTGTCTTCCCAGTATTCGTTGTAACGATAAGCACTAAGATGTACAGGGATATCATTACGATATGTATTATAGTAATAAGCGCCCCATTTCGGATGAAGAGGAGCCGCATAAGGAATAAAATGAAGCGGAGTCAAATACCCAAGCAGGCTTATGCCTCCGAATACCGCTATTTTGCGCTGCCTGTTTTTCATATACACTGTTGGCGCCACACCAACCTGCTGCTTAAACTTGCGACTAAAATAAAACTCGTCTTGATACCCGACCTGCGCTGCCACGTCTTTGAGTTTCATTTCCGCTCTTGTAAGCAACTGCTTGGCCCGCTTCATTCGTACGGAAGTCAAATAATCAAGCGCGCTCATGCCATACATTTTCTTAAAAAGCTCTGCATAGTATTTGGCGCTAATATCCGCCATACGGGCGAGTTGATCCATCGATAGACTTTGATCATAATGGTTATCCATATATAGCTTTGTTGCTTCAAGTGCCGTCAAACTATCTTTAGGGGAATTTCGCAAATGTTTCATCATATGATATAACATTTCTTGAAACATCGCGTGCGCACGAAACCGCTCAAGCCCATCCCCCATTTGGAACCATCGCAGCAGTTCAGTGCCGTACATCGTCCACGACACGGACGCGTTTAACATTAGCTCCCCTTCATTCGGGAACAAGTCGTGCGGAGGAGCAACACATTTAGGCTCTCTAGGCATTCCGCCGTCTGCTAGCACTTCATAGGCGATCGTTACAAGCTCAATCGTATCTGTTGCTGCTACATATGCTCCAAAAGTCTGTCCCGGCGGACAGGCAAATACGGAGCCGCTCTTTGCCGTGTGCTCCTGCTCGCCAATCATTACTTTTCCAGTCCCCGACAGCACGATAATTAAAATGTGAGTAAAGGTAAACTGCTGCGTCCACCGATCCTCACAATTGCGATGAATGATGTTTACATCTCTAAGCCGAATAATCCAAGCGTCCACATCCTGTGCCGGAAATGATCGTTTGTCTGTTCTCGCTGCTTTACTATTCAAGAAGTCCACCACACTTATGATTAATTAACTTTTGTTCATTTATAGCCACTATAGCCCACGGAGATGACACTATCATGCAACTAGATCATCCCATTCGCAATTGATAATTGTTATCATTTATATGAGTATACCAAAAATAGCGCTAAAAATCGCCTATATGTCATGTACAGACATGCCAAACAGGCGAGAGCCTATTTGGCCACGCCTGCCTTCATGGCAGCTTTCCTTAGAAGAAGCTGCATATTCAAATGAAATAAACATCAGGCTGCATGTTACAACACGATACTACTGATGTGCTAATTCGTACAAATAGAGTATATAGTCAGTAGAAGTACCTGCCTGTCCCAACTGCCGCAGCATTGCAGTTACATTTCCACGGTGATAGGTGCCATGATTCACAACATGCTGAATCAAGTCCGAATAGCTAGTGTCCAAAGTCCCGTAATGAGGATGCGAAATTTGCTTCGCCTCATCAAGATCAGCCTGCTGCTCCATAAAATCAGTGTAACGTCCAGCTAACGTGTGGAATTGCGCTTCCAATTGTTCAATATCCCATGCTTGCGCTTCGGTTCGCAATCGGCCAACCTCGATGATCATCTCGTCAATATTAATGGTGTCATTGCTGATCGTTAGCAGCCATACATGATCTACACTGTAGATATGCAAAAGTGTCTCTCGAATGCTCGGAAACACGCTTTGCACTTGCTCAGTCCATATCGTATCCGGTATTGCTTTCAAATGCTTTATTAGCTTTTCATTTGCCCACACATGGTAACGGTACAGCTTTCTCGCGTCATTCCCCATTCAATTCACTCTCCTAATCATCGAATCTAGCCCTTTTATTATACCTTCGCTTTACTGACAACTACGGTCAGTCATGCGCTGGCTTTCATAATAATGAAGCATACGGGTCGTCACTTGTATAAGTTGATCCATAAAAAAATCGGGTTCAATGACACGAATCGTGCCTCCATATGACAACAACAAGTAGGGCAGCGTCTCTAATGTACGCACATCAAGGCAGAAGCGAGCAGCAGTGTTGGAGCGTTCAGCCAACGCATGTCCTAGCAGCCAATGCGCGCACAAGTCATCGAGCGCCTGTTCCTTGCCCTCAATAACTAAACTGACGAGTTGTTCCTTATTGTCTAAATTCGGCAGGAGCGACTGCATAAAGAACGCCTTCGCGGAGAAATCTTTAGGCTTGTCATACTGGAGCTCCGTGCGATGGATTTGTTTGATCCGATCCACCCGAAAGCTGCGAATTTCCCCCCGCAGGTGGCAGTGGCCTACTGCATACCACTTGCTCTTCCAGTACACGAGACCATACAGGTCAAGGAGACGTGCCTCAATCGCAGTACCATAACCTTTCATATAATCAATCGATACAGCAACATGATCTGCACCAGCCAGTTCTAACTCCTGGAGGGTCTCCTTAATAGAATCATCGACAGGAGGATGAATGACGTCCAAACCATCCGAATACTGATTCATCGCATGGACCTGCTCTTCATTGCTGAACAGCTTCAGCTTCGAGAGTGCCCCTTGTAATACATTGCCGTGTGGATACCCTGCTTCAATAGCAAACTTTGCCGCATGGATAAGCGCTTTTTGCTCATCCTTGTCAAACATGAGCGGAGCGTCCTGAAAGTGAGCCAACAGGCTGTACCCACCATGATGACCCGAGTCGGATACGATCGGTACTCCGCTAGCACACAAAGCATCAATATAGCGATACACCGTACGAATATGGATCTCAAGCTGCTCTGCCAACTGCTTCGCTGTCATCCGCCGTCTAGTCTTTAACAGCCATAGGATAGATAGCATGTTATCTGCTTTTGACATAAATGCCACATCCCTTCACGCGATGATGAACTGGTCAAGTTGGCTGTCATACTTCATTTCACCTGAAAAGTCATCGTTACTTTACTTCGTAAGGAGGGGCTGTCATGAGAAGCCCCTTTATTTATTGACACTTTTTGTGTCGTTCGATATATGCTCTTTGTATTAGCACATTTTATCTGGCTATCGTACTGATAGGCGCACTCTTGCAAAAGGGTAACCATCGTACCACTATCGCATCCTTCATTTCGGTAAACGGTATACAGCTAACGGCTTTCCATACTTAAAATGATCACTAATCGCGTCCAACGCCTGCAAGGTGCTGCTATCCAAGTTAAGCTCCACGCTGCGGCAATTCGCTTCTAATTGTTCTACGCTGGTCGCTCCTACGATAACGGTGGACACAGCCTGCTGATGCATCAGCCACGCCAAGGACAGCGCGCTTGGAGAGCATCCCAAGTCCGACGCAAAGGAACGTACATGCTCCACCAACGGAAGAGTCGTCTCGTTAATGAACCGTTTAATATGATCGTCCTTCTCTGCACGCGATCCAGCAGGAACTACTGCTGAAGACGTATATTTACCCGTCAAAATTCCACCTGCCAGCGGAAAATAAGGAATAATGCCTACGCCTTGATCCTGACAACACGCTACCAGCTCTTGCTCCGGTGTCCGATCAGCTAACGAATAACTCGTTTGCGTTGACACAAAACGATTCAAACCCCATTTTTCACTAACTCCAATCGCTTTCATCAATTCCCATGCGGCATAGTTAGAAGCACCGATATACCTCACCTTGCCTGAGCGAACCATATCATCAAGAGCACGCAGCGTTTCCTCAAGTGGTGTCTCGGGGTCAAACGTATGGATCTGATATAAATCCACGTAATCCGTCTGCAATCGTTTCAAGCTCTGTTCTAACTCCAGCATAAGATGATATCTGGAGGAACCACGATCATTCGGACCTTGCCCCTTGACCAATCCTGCTTTGGTCGCAAGCACTACCTGTTGCCGTCTCCCTACAAGGGCATTGCCAATAATCCGTTCCGATTCTGTCTGCGCATAGATGTTTGCCGTATCCACAAACGTAATCCCGCTATCGATGGCGTAATGTAAAATGCGGGCCGATGCGTTTTCATCCGCTCTTTTGCCAAAAGAATTCGTACCAAGCCCTAATCCTGATACTTTCATCCCGCTGCTGCCGAGCCGTTTATACTTCATCGTTTGTTCCTCCTGTTGAAATAAAATGTATGACTTGATGCTGCTCAGCTACAACGAGCAGCAAGCCTCATCTCCACCGTCTACTGCATCTTCGGTTCTCCTGCATCAGACGATCATAATTTCGCATGGATCTCGTATGTTGATGTGAGCAATCAAAAGTTAAATTGAGGAAGTTACAGCCTGTATTTTATCAGAATAAGGTGTAAGAAGTGTAGTTCTTGACACGTTTGAGTTGATTTCTATAATTCAACGGGTATAATAGTATAAAATTACATCCAATTGTTCGATGAACGGGAGAGTAGTTCTATGGCAGTAGTCCAAGCGAGCCGGGTTGGTGGAAGCCGGTACATTGCCAGGAATGAAGCGGGCCCGCGAGAAGATGCGCTGAAATTAGTTTATCAAGTACGCGTGTCCGGCCAAGACCGTTATCCTGTCAAAGGGGTCAAGCTGCGGCTTGGCAACAAGAGTGGTACCGCGAATGCAATAGCCTTCGTCTCTTTTAGTAGAGACGGGGGCTTTTTTTATTTTGATAAGGAGGAATTCACATGTTAAGTCAAATGCTGCTAACCCATTTAAAGCATGCTGCATCTGCGATTTTAGAACAATCTGCGATTTCTGATCAAACCTTTACCTCCATCACACTCGAACAACCATCACGTATGGAGCACGGTGACTATAGTACCAATATCGCCCTTCAATTAGCCCGCTCGCTGCGGAAATCACCGCTTCACATTGCTGAGCAGATCAAGACCCAATTGGAAGCTGACGGAATGTGCGCAGGACTTGTAACTAAAATAGAGGTACTTCCTCCTGGCTTCATTAATTTATTTATGAATTGGACGGTGTGGGCGCAGCAGACAATGGCGGTTCCGCTTGCGCATGAAACCAAAATTGTGATTGAACATACGTCCATTAACCCAAATAAATCTTCGCACATCGGTCATCTTCGTAATGCCTGTATTGGAGATACGCTTGTCCGAATGCTGCAAAGAATAGGCCACACTGTCGAAGTCCATAACTACATTGATGATCTTGGCAACCAGCTTGCTGATACAGTAGTTGGCATGCTACATACACCGATAAACCAAGCGCATAACCGTTTTGGTGATTTTTGTTGGGATTTGTATGCACATGTGAACAAACAATATGAGCATAATGCCGAACTTCAGCAGCAGCGCTCTCATGTGCTGCATGCCCTTGAAGAAGGTAATAACAATCTCGCATGGACCGGCATGCTTATTGCAGAAAGGATCGTACGCGAACACCTGGCGGAAATGGGCGAATTCGGCGTCCACTACGACTTACTTGTATGGGAAAGCAATATCGTCAGAGAGGGCTTCTGGAACGCTGCCTTTGACTTGCTTCAGCAAACAGACTCATTTTATCAGATCGATAAAGGCAAGCTTGCTGGATGTTGGGTGTTGCGACAATCTGAGCATGAACCACTGAAAGATAGTGCGCTAGAGCATAATGATGAGCCGAGCGCCGAGCCCGAGCATCATCAGGACAAAGTGCTCATTCGCTCAAACGGCATTCTGACGTATACGGCAAAGGACATCGCCTATCATTTATGGAAGTTTGGGCTTCTAAACCAAGACTTCACTTATTCACCGTTTACAAATTCCTTATGGACCACTCGTGCCGGAGGAGCTGCACGTCATTATGGACATGCGGATGTCGTCATTAATGTAATCGATTATCGCCAGCAATACCCTCAAGTCATGGTTAAGCAGGCGCTGCAAGCACTTGGATTCACGACCCAAGCTGAGAACCTGCATCACGTGAGCTACGGTGTCGTGTCGTTAAGTCCAAATGCCGCCAGCGAGCTTGGCATTGATACTTCTGACGGCAAATCCTCCTATGCCATGAGTGGCCGTCAAGGTATTGGCATTAAGAGCGCACAATTGCTCGATCTCATGGAAAAGGTAATTTCAAACAAGCGTTCAGATCAGACGGGTATGAACAGTCGTGATATTGCTGCCGCTGCCATTCGATATTACTTGCTGCGCTTTAATCTTCAGACGGAAGTGGTGCTGGATCTTGAGCAAGCGACAGAAATTACAGGCAACACGGGCGTATATGTGATGTATGCACATGCACGCGCGACGACTTTACTACAACGTGCAGCACAGGAGCATCGTCTCGAGCCTACTGCGCCAGTCGAAATGTCCCAGCTCGAAAAAGCAGAATACGCCCTGCTGCGTCATATTGCCAAGTGGCCGGAAACTTTACAAGCCGCCTGCAAGGAGCTTGCACCAAACACGATCTGCACCTATGCTTTTGAGCTTGCAACGCTGTTTAACAACTTCTATGCGGTGTGCCCTATCTTAAAAGCAAGCCGCAACAGTCAAGCTGTCCGTATATGGTTGACAGACAAATTTAAGGAAACGCTTAGTGATGCGCTCCAAGTGCTAGGCTTGCCGACACCGGAACGCATGTAAGCGAACATAGGGATAGCGGGTTATTTCAACAAGCAATGAAATAGCCCGCTATTCTGTATTTAACAATAAACGCTGCAAAACACTAGCTTTGCACTTGTTCCAATGCCGCTCGGATATAGGAACAGGCCTCTTCAACCGTCACCATCTGTTTGTCACGGCTTGAGCGTTCTTTTAGCTCCACCAGGCCATTGACAGCATCCTTGCCTACCACGATCCGCAGCGGTATGCCTATTAAATCGGCGTCTTTCAGCTTTACGCCAAGCCGCTCATCGCGGTCGTCAAGCAGCACGTCAACGTGGTGCTGGCGTAGCCATTTATATAGATGTTCCGTTAGTTTGGTCTGCTCTGCATCTTTTGCAGATACAGGCACAAGATGAACCTGATATGGAGCAATCGCTAACGGCCATATTATCCCGTTCTCATCATGATGCTGTTCAATGGTAGCCGATAGCAAACGAGAGATGCCAATACCGTAACATCCCATAACCATAAGCTGTTCTTTTCCTGCTGCATCCAAAAAAGTCGCTGCTAACGTCTCGCTGTACTTGGTGCCCAATTTAAAAATATGTCCGACTTCGATCCCTTTACTAAATCGAAGCTCCCCCTCACATCGAGGACAGCGATCACCTTCCCTTACATTCCGGTAATCTCCGATGCGTTCTAGCGTGAAATCGCGTGTTGGCACAACGTGATCATAATGGTAATCCGCTTCGTTGGCCCCCATAAGCGCATCCTTGATCCCTGCTACAGCTTCATCCACAAGTACAGGAATGGATAATCCTATAGGTCCTGCAAATCCTACAGGCGCCCCTGTAACACGGGACGTTGTCTCTGCATCAGCAAGCTGAAGCTCTACGGCACCAAGCGTATTTTTCACTTTAATCTCATTTACCTCATGATCACCGCGAACAACAACTGCAATCGGCTGCCCATCTGCCACATAGATTAACGTCTTGATCATCTGATACGTTGCTTTGCCAAACGCCTGTTTAAGCTGCTCAATCGTACGGATATTTGGGGTATGCAGTCTAGTCAGAGGAGGACATACTGTCATTGACTGTTCTTCCCCTGTCATATCCGCTATGTTCTCATCCTCTGAAGGATGTGCAGTTACAGATTGTGCCTTCTCTAAATTAGCGGCATATGCACACAAGGAACAGGAGACAATCGTATCCTCGCCAATCGCTGCCAATGCCATAAATTCATGTGTCCCTCCCTCGCCGCCTATAGAGCCAGGATCAGCTTCTACGGCACGGAACTGCAATCCCATGCGGGTAAAGATCCGACGATAAGCCTCGTACATGTTCCAGTAGGAGCGATCAAGTCCATCCCCGTCCGTATCAAAAGAGTAAGCATCTTTCATCAAAAATTCACGCCCTCGCAGCAGTCCGAAACGCGGACGCCGTTCATCGCGAAACTTGGTCTGAATTTGGTACATCGTCACAGGCAGCTTGCGGTAGGAATTCACCTCGCCCCCTACTAACGTTGTAATTACTTCTTCATGCGTAGGACCTAATGCAAACTCTCGTTTATGTCGATCATGGAAACGTATTAATTCCGGTCCATAAAGATCATATCTTCCAGACCGCTGCCACAGCTCCGTTGGCTGGATAGCAGGCAGCAGCACCTCTTGAGCCCCGGCCAAATCCATTTCCTCTCGCACGACATGCTCAAATTTACGAAGAACACGCCGGCCTAGCGGCAAATAAGAGTACACCCCTGCCGCCGTCTGCCGGATATATCCGGCGCGCAGCAATAATTGATGGCTGATAGCCTCCGCATCGGCTGGCGCTTCACGCAAAGTTGGTGCAAGCAATTGGCTTTGTCTCATTCAAAATCTCTCCTTTTGTATTCATCTTCCACTGCTGTGCGCAGCTAAAACACAAAAAACACACTCGTCAGGGACGAATGTGCTCGTGGTACCACCCTATTTTCACCGGCATATTCCATTACTCCGGCGCTTAACGTTATAACGGAAACGTTCCGGCGTCGAGTACTCGTTTGCTTACTGGATAAAAGACATTACATGCCTTCCGCATGACGCTTAATCCCTTTCCTCGTCGCAGCTACAAAGTAGGAAGCAGCACATCGCCTGCAGGAACCTCTCAGCCTATGAGTTCCCTCTCTGAGCCAACCGAATATGCGCCTATGTCCTTGATCATCGCTGTTCATTATAAAATTAAAAGCCAGTGTATCATTATTAACCTGTACATATCAAGTCACAAATAAATGAACATGTGATGTACTTCAAATTGCTTGTTACAACAGTCACGTAATCGATGGACACAAACCAAAAATGAATGGACCAGACAATCGCCCGGGGAGACGATTGCTGATCCATTCAAGGAGTGGGGTTGGGTAAACATATATGTCATAAGAAGCGGGGGCTTCTTCTATGACTATTCTCCTGTCGCAGCTGCAACAGACTCTTCGGGCCCTGCCGGAAGATGGTGATGCACGATATCATAAATCGTGACTTTGAATTCAATAATGCTGTCATCCGCTTTCTCACGGCGGGCATGACCTTCCTTGAACTGCTGGCTATTCACCCAACCTTCAAAGGATTCTCGATCTTGCCAGACCGTACGTACAACATATTCGTCGTACTCTTCGGATTGTGTGCTCGTCATCAGTTCCAGACTAACAAAGCCTGGCATGTGATGAACTCGTTTGGGCTGCGCAAAGCGCTGCTTCAGATGATTCCCCTCACCCTTACGGGTGCGGAGTCGGTTAGTAACGGCAATCATGTTGGAATCCTCCCTCACAAGATGAGATTATACAGACGAGACTGCTAACGGAAAAATATAAGGCCGCGTTTGTTCTTGATGAATCCGAACTCGTATACGAAATACTTGCTCAAACATCTCGGCCGTCATCACTTCATTTGGAGTGCCGCTCTGAACGATGCTTCCGTCCTGCATCACAATCATGCGGTCACTATATTGGGCCGCTTGATTCATGTCGTGCAGCACCATAATAATCGTCATGTTAAGCTGCTCATTTAAGCGATTCATCAGTTCAAGCACTTCTAACTGATGCGCAATATCCAAATAAGTGGTCGGCTCGTCAAGGAGCAGCACTTTCGGTTTCTGGGCAAGCGCCATCGCAATCCAAGCACGCTGCCGCTCGCCGCCTGACAGGGAATCTAGCTGGCGATCTGCCAACTGTCCTAGCCGTGTCTCGTGTATCGCCCATTCCACGATAGCCTGATCAGCCTCCGTGGAGCCTGACAGCAGACTTCTATATGGATGTCTGCCATACTGCACAAGATCACGTACCGTCATTTCCGATAAATCGGGCTGGATTTGGGTCAGCATGGACACCATTCTTGCCGCGTCCCGTCCCTTCATCTTTGCGATATCTCGTCCATTCAACATGACGCTACCTTGATGAGGAGTCATAAGCCGCGCCATCATTTTAAGCAAGGTGGACTTGCCAGAGCCGTTTGGTCCGATAATGCTTATTCTTTCACCTTGTTCTGCCCGCAATGAAACCTCGTGAAGTCCAAATTTCTCAGACAGCCTGTAACCAAGCTGATCGACATTAAGTACGCCCAAGAATGCCGCCTCCCCGTCTCAGTAAATATAAGAAGAACGGTGCACCGATCACAGCCAGTAAAATACCAACCGGCAGTTCGAGCGGATCAAACCAGCTTCGCGCCGCCGTATCTGCAAATACGACCAATGCCGCTCCGCCAAGAGCTGACACCGGCAGCAAGTAATTGTAGTTGTTGCCTACGATGAGCCGCACCATATGCGGTACAACTAGGCCAACAAATCCGATAAGACCCGACACGCTTACCGCAATTCCCGCTAACAGCGTACTAATAAAGATAAGGAAGAGGCGGCTCCGCTCCGTCTTCTGACCAAGCAGCTTTGCGGCATCGTCACCAAGCAACAGTATATTGGCATGGCGTACCGCAAACACAGACAACACACTGGCTACAGCAAAATATGGTAAGACCATCTGAAGATGGTACCAGCTTACACCACCCAATCCACCGGAAAGCCAAGGCAATACCGCCTGAACCCTGTCGCTGTACAACTGCATCACACCCGAAGTCACCGCACCTGCCAGTGCATTGACGGCTACACCTGCCAAAATGATACGCAGCGGTGAGGCACCACGCTTCCACGCTAAGCTATAGGTCACCATTACAGCGATAAATGCTCCAATAAAAGCCGCCGCGGGCACCAAATATATCATCTCAGGCAATATCAGCATAATGATAACGGCCATTAAGCCTGCTCCAGCCGACACACCGATAATGCCTGGATCAGCTAGCGGATTACGCATTACACCTTGCATGAACGCACCTGACACAGATAGTGCCATACCGACTAGCACTGCAAGCAGTGTACGTGGCAGTCGGAAATTCCATATGATCTGTTCCTCTGTAGACGGTTCCCTATTTACTAGCACCGCCCATATGGTTCGAATCGGAATGGACACTGCACCCGTTGACATGCCGTACAAAAATGCCACAATTAGAAGCAGCAGCGCGACTATAATGGCTGCGAGTCGCTTCCACCTGCGTGGATCTTGAGCAAGGGCACTTGATCCGGAAGCTTTACTCGCCTCCAGTTCGGCATTCATCGTAAATCACTCCGCTTCTTTTAAATGAGTTGCCAGCACTTGCAAGGAATCAAAAATCTTGGTACCTGGGTTCGTACCAAACAAGTGTGAAGGAAGAATAATAATATGACCTTTCTTCACCGCAGTCAGACTGCTCCATGAAGCATTTTTGCTAATCTCTGCATCAAATGCTTTCTTTACTGCATCGGGATCGCCATGAGTAATCAGGAACACAACATCCGGATTGGAGGCGATAACACGTTCTGCGCTCAATTGTGCATAGCCCGACATTTTTTCCATTTTAGGAAAGTCAGCAGCTACATTTTTTCCGCCTGCTTTTGTAAGCAAATCACCCGGCAAGGAATCCGGCATAGCCGCAAGTAGTGTACCCGGAGCACCATAGACAATTAAAGCTTTCTTCGGATTGTCTTTATTAATCTTAGCTGCAAGCTGCAACTTCACATCCATCGCTTGTACAGTTGCTTTGGCTCGCTCATACTTGCCTAACAATTGACCCATTTTCAGTACGCTTTCCTTAATCTCTTTTACCGATTCGGAATTGGTAAGGAATACTTTAGCTCCTGTCGCTTCAAGCGCCTTTACGTCCTTGACGTTTAAGTTTTTGCTGCCGATAATGAGCTCTGGCTTTAATGCTGTAATCAGCTCGTAGTTAGGCGTGTGTGCCGATCCAATTACAGCCGCATCAAGTACCGCCTTTGGAAGCTTCGTATTAGATGTCTTCGGACGCCCGACCAGATTACCGCCAAGTGCAGCTACGATCTGTGCGTCTCCCGCCGCAAGCGTAACTACGCTGTTTACAGGTTTATCAAACGTTATTGACCGCCCTGCAAAGTCTGTTACCGTAATCTTCTTCGCTACTGTTGTGCTAGGTGCCGCGACAGCAGCCGTGCTTACAGAAGTAAATATGAGCATAGCAGCAAGTGCGAGCTTAGACGCTGAACGATTAAATACACGTAACATAAATGAATCCTCCTTGGAATATAAAATAAGGAACATCGATAACATACAGTTATGTTCTCGATTCGCTTTCGGGCAGAGGCTCACATAACAAATCTCGTTTAGCGAAGCGTATGTCGAATCTTGCCCTGCCTTACTTTGTCGCTTATGTAAGGCAACTACTTATCGATAATGACAATCATTCTCATTTACATGTCTGATCATAAATGATAATGAATATCATTGTCAATACAAATAGTTAAAATCTTTTATTTTGTTTGTTGTCGCTCTCTGTAATTACACTGTTCTGTGGGCACTCTCCCCTTGAATAGTAGGTCCAAAATGAGCTATACTACTATTTAATTAAATCATCATTAAACGGCCTATGAAGAGCATCCAACTCGGAGGCGTTCTCGTCAAGGAATCTCATTCCCTAAGTTTACCGGCACCGCCCGTTACCGCGGAACCAAAGAGGATTAAGTGCATTTGCATTTAATCAAGTTGGGTGGCACCGCGAGCAAGCGCTCCTCGTCCCATACGGATGAGGGCGCTTTTTGTATTTTTTTAGACAAAGGAGTGCGGTGCAGCATGTTAAGCATGGATTGGATCAAGGAACATCAAGATGAGGTACAAGCGGTAGCGCTTCATAAAGGAATCGATGTATCCATATCGGAAGTGTTAGCGGCGTATGAGCAGCGGAAACGGTTGCAAATGGAGGTGGATGACTTGCGTCAAGTGAGAAATCGGTCGTCCCGCCAAGTTGGAGCCCATATGCAGGCAGGTAGACAGGAGGAAGCTGATGCTGTCAAACAACAGGTCATCCGCTTGCATGATCAGTTAACGGGTCTCGAGGTCGCTTTGCAGGAGGCCGAACGGCAATTGACGGCGCTCATGCTGCTCGTGCCAAACATCGTATCACGAGATACGCCGATTGGGCGCACAGACGCCGACAATGTACCTGTGCGTCATGTCGGCATTCGCCCTGCGTTTGGCTTCGTGGCAAGGGATCACGTGGAGCTTAGTCATCTCCACGACATTGTAGATATTCCAAGAGGTGTCAAAACGTCAGGAAGCCGCAACTATTATTTGAAAGGTACAGGGGTGCTGCTCCATCGTGCCGTGCAGCAGCTTGCGCTCGATTATTTGATGCAGCTCGGCTTTACCTTGATGGACGTGCCGCTGATGGTGCGCGGGGAAGCTCTTGTGAGCACTGGTTTCTTCCCATTGGGGAAGGAGCAGGTGTATCGGATTGCCGATGAAGACAAGTGGCTAGTGGGCACGTCGGAAGTTCCCCTCGTCTCGTGCTATGCTGACGAGGTCATTGAAGTAAATAAGCCGCTCAAGCTTGCGGCGGCTTCGACCTGTTTCCGCAGCGAAGTCGGCTCTGCCGGTAAAGACGTCAGCGGGCTGTATCGCGTGCACCAATTTGCAAAGGTAGAGCAGGTTGTCATCTGCGAAGCCGAGCCCGAGCTTTCTGAGCAGTTGCTTCAGGATATTACGCGGCATGCAGAGGAGATTCTTCAATTGCTGGAGCTACCCTATCGAGTGATGGCCGTCTGTACAGGCGATATGGCGCAGAAGACGTATAAACAATATGACATCGAAACCTGGATGCCAAGTCGGCAGTCGTATGGCGAGACTCATTCCGCGTCGAATTTGCATGACTTTCAAGCACGGCGAGCTAATATCCGCTACCGGAATGCCAAAGGGAAGCTGACATTTTGCCACACCCTGAATAATACAGCTGTCGCGACACCGCGCATTCTGATCCCGCTGCTTGAAAATCATCAGCAAGAGGACGGTTCCATCCGCATTCCTGATGCTTTACAGCCTTATATGCACGGCTTAAAGATGTTAGTCCCTACGCTCTAAATGTAAGAAACCTAACAAGCCCTTCACCTTGATTGCTGGCAGGTGCCACGATGTATGGTCTACCTGTCAGCGCAGATCGTTCAAATGAACGTATCTCTGGACTTGCCACGAGCAGGAGGTCCGCAATTGGGGGAAGGGCTTGTTAGCGATTTATTTGCTATTTATAGGCTATTACTTAACGCTTGCAGGCTCCTTAAACGCAAGCAGCTTTCCTTTGGTTTGCACAAGGATGATGCCCTCATCACGCAGCGTAGGTCCAAATACTTTGCCAAAAGTCGCCAGTCTCAACACTGGCTTGGCTGTCTGCGTATGAATAACAACTAGTATGCCATCGGTTTGTGCAACGTAAATCCCGTGACCGATTAATTCGAAGCGAGCTATTGGATTGGTAAGTCCAGAATAATACACGGTTGATTTGTTTGCCAATTTTACTCCAAGCAGTCGGGAATTAGTTGTGAAATAAAGGCGGCCATCATAGGGCCCAGCAGCGTATCGTTCATTTTCATCACCATCTGGTTTGTACACGTCTTGATTAGCAACCGAAGGAGCTGTGTTAAGCGGATATCCATACACCTTAGATCCTAAGCCTACATACAAACGATTATCGTGCACCCAGAAATCGCCTCTACCGTAGCCGTACGACTCTGCTGACTCCGCTATATTTTCGGGATTATATTGAACTGTATTGATTATTTTCCCGTTCTGGAGATTTAATGTATGAAGTGTAGGCAGAGAATTATGATCAAGTAGCGTGGCTGTTTTAACGGAAAGCGCAGTATTTCCTTCTATACGAAAAGGCAGCAATTGTTGCCCAAGATTCCACTTTTCTTTACCCGTCTTACGGTCAAATGCATGGAGCTGATCATAGGAATAAGCACCTGATACATTGTTTTGTGCCAAAATCAGCTCATCCGTCGCAACTATTTCAACAGGCAACTGCTCGCTATATGACTCACGCCATTGGAACTTACCGTCCTTGATATTATAAGCCTGTATATCTCCGTTCAAGGCAAACAGTTGGTCACGATCAATGATGTATCGTCTACTATTTGTGGTAGGTTTGGCGGAAACCCAACGTTTCTTGCCATTTTTGGCATCTACGGCATAAATATCACCTTTATCCGAACTAACATATACTGTCCCCTTGTGATACAACAAAGGCGCTCTTAAGTAGTTCCCAAAGGTCCAAGTTTGCTTTCCATTTTGTACTTGCAAGGCAGCCAGTTTTCCATTCTGGATGACATAGGCGTATCCATGTCCAATTGCGATAATACCCTTGCTGAGCTGCAAATCGTCTGAAACTTGGTCCAACGGCGCAGTCCACAATGGTCTCGTTGTAAGAGACGTGTCCTCTATCCTTTCGTAGTTTAATCCCTCATACGAAGTACGCGATTCTGGTGCTGCGTTTGCAGCATTTTCTAAACCTACAAGCGTTGCGATCGTGATCAAAAACACAATATAAAGACGCCACTTTCCCTTCCCCATTTGCATAGTTCCCCTTCTTTCATTTTGCTGTAATCGTATTTTTCCATCACAAAATAAATTTCAGTGATCATCAGCCGCTAGTTTTCAGACGTTAATGCTCCTAAAATGTTACTGCAATTTTTCGAATTTTTTGGAAATTTCGTTTTCTATAAAATCTGGTTATCTTTCGTTTGGTTTCATCAGGTGCATGGGGCAGCATGTCATCGGTTGTAGGTGAATTGGGGATTGAAATGGGCAGAAATAAGCTACAAAAAAAGGGCCCGATAATAATCGAGACCCTATTCAACATCCTAACAGAACGAAAATGTTAAGTCTATATTTTTCTCACTTGGCGTGGCACAATAGCATTACGTTGCGCAACGGAAAAGACAACAAAACAAGGGAGACCGTTAACATGTCGATTCCGGTAAAATGTAAATTGTATATCCAAAACACTTCAGTTGGGGGTCAAATTACACAATGGCAACTCTTGCGTCATTGGTCCTTATCTGAAGTGTATCGGATCAAACTGACGTCAGGCGATACGCGGATTATCAAATGGGGCGGCTGTGAAATGGCCCGTGAAGCTGATGTATATAATCAACTGTTGGCACCGCTTCATATCCGTGCTCCTCGTCTATATGATCATTGGAGCACTTCCTGCGGCGGTCTCATCCTTATGGAGGATGCTGGCTCGCATGACCTTGAGAAGCAGTCTACCCCTGAGCTGTTTCTGGAGGCTGCAAGAGAGTTAGCCCGACTTCGTTCTTCCTCAATACGGCATCTGGAGCTAGGCGCCATTCCGCCGCATATTCGCCAGAAGTACGACATATCCGCGCAATCTTTTATCGATCAATTATACGAACTGCAAACATACGATAGTTTCCAAGGGAATCCCGCCCTTGAATGGGCTGCAAATGTATTTCCCGCTAAAGTGATCGAACTGTATGCTTGCATGCCTTATGCTCTTGTTCACCATGATTATTTTCCAAAAAATCTAATTGTTCAACATAACAAAATCCTTGTAATCGATTGGTCAAATGCCTATCTCAGCCCTCATCTAGGCGACCTGCATGGGCTCATTCAAGAAGCGGAATCACGATCGTGTGTGAGCAGAGAGCATATGCTTCATGCTTATACACATGAACTAGAACAAAGCAGCCCCCTCTATTTCAGCTCTCACATTAGCATCAATGATCAAGTGAATCTCGGTGGCTTGTGCTGGTATATTCGTACACTGCATTGGCTGATCCATAGGGGCAAGGATATCATACCTGGTGCCAGCGAATGGATTTCGCCGCTTCTTGAAGACCTATCGCAGTTAGTTCATCAAATGAAATTTAAGTGATGGTGATAAGCCACAGAATCACGGCGAGAACACCACTTCGTAACCAAGTAGAGAAGCGCTACGCTTCTCTACTCGATTAGCGACCGAGTGACTAAGTATGCTTATAATAGATTAGCAGATGTCATACTTCAGTAATCAATTCTACTCTATTCACCAACTAAACTGTCTCATTCAGCACCAGTTCAATTACGGTGTCACGCTTATCTGGTAGCTGCACCGATGGCAAATTTATAAACAAGCAGTCTTGAAATACTGCCTGATTCGTCCCATTCCACGGGGTGGTGATATTTACTTCAGAGCCGTCAGCAAGTATGCGGGCCGAGCGGACTCTGCCTGCAAGCCCAGGCAGTGCGATCGGGCCTATACCACGGTCTAAAATGTGCGCGTACAGCTTGTTGCCGCACTGTGTGTATCTCCCCCACTCCGGCTTCTCGACCGAAGAAGCTGCACAGCCGTAGATACTGTCACTGTTATACGCCATCCATTCACCTATTTCCGCCAGAATAACCAGCGATTCGTGTGGAATCTCGCCGTTCGCATTTGGACCTACATTAAGCAGCAGATTGCCATTCTTGCTGACACATTCCACCAGTCCGCGAATAACTTGGCACGGCAGCTTATAATTATGGTCGTGCGCATGGTATCCCCAGTGATCATTTAATGTGATGCAAGCTTCCCATGGCACTGCTTCCCCTGCTTCATTCCGGATCCCTTTAGCCGGCAAAATCTGTTCTGGCGAAACAAAGTCGCCCGCATAAATTTCTGGATTCGCTGACAATAGGTTGCCGCCTAAACGGTTATCGATAACGATATCAGGCTGAATGGAACGCATCATGGTCACTAGTTCTGTAGCACGCCATTTCCCGCCTGTCATCTGCTCATAGGAGAAATCGAACCACATAATATCGACTGTACCGTAATTGGTCAACAACTCCCTCACTTGGCCATGCATATAGGACGTATAGCGGTCAAAATCTTTCTGCGCTTCAGTCGCCTTATACGCCTCATTGCCGCGCAGCGGATGGTGCAGATCGTCATAAGCAGGATAATCGGGGTGATGCCAATCAATGAGCGAATAATAAAACCCTACCTTCAAGCCTTCGGCGCGGAATGCATCCACATACTCACGGATCAGATCGCGGCCGGCTGGAGTATTGGTTGCTTTATAGTCCGTTAACTGAGAATCGAACAAACAGAAACCGTCATGGTGCTTCGTTGTCATGACGGCATATTTCATGCCCGCTTGCTTCGCCGCCCGTGCCCACGCTCGCGGATTATATCGTACCGGATTAAACTGTTCAAAATACGGCTCGTAGTCCTCATTTGTCATGCGTTCATTGTTCCGTACCCATTCGCCGCGTGCTGGAATCGCGTACAATCCCCAGTGAATAAATAGGCCAAAGCGGTCATGTGTGAACCATTGCGTACGCTTCAAATGTTCAGTTGTCATTATTAGGCACCTCTTTAACTTGATGTTGTTTTCTCTATTGTAGAGGGAAACGTTTATAATACAGATAGAGAGAGCTAACTCCTTTTTGCACAATACTAACTTGTAACGGGCGGTGGGTCTTATCATGAACAGCGGGCAACAGCACAAAGCACTTCTTCCATTTGCATCTAAGCAGGTCGATAAGCGTCTTCCAACAACATCATGCCAAGATAGGAAGTATGTCGATTCCTCCAACAAATTTGCGCTGCTGAACAATTATATGACCAACGTAAACGTGTCCGTACTGGAGGCACTTTACACAACTTGCACGAACGACTGGCAAGAGTTGAACTTTATGCCTGCCTTTAATCGACTTTATCTGATCTGCGAAGGAGATGGCAGGATTGAGATCGGGGATAAAAGTTACTGGCCTGTTCCTGGGCAGCTCGTTATCATGCCAGCACATGTCACCCAGTCTTACACGACAATTAATGAGCATCCTTATAGCAAGTATTGGTGCCATTTTCAGGCACTTGTCGGTGATCGTCACCTGTTTCAGCTTATGCAGGTCCCCTACTGCATAACGTTAGCACCTGAACGTTTGCAGCAGGCACTGCACACATTTCAAACACTAACGGACGTACATCATACTGCTGGCTGGACAGCCGCATTCCGTACACAAGGACTGCTGATGGAACTGCTCAGCCTATATTTGGAGGAAGCAGGCTTTGAACAAGTTTCCCTGCCCGTTTCCGCTGCCGTAGAAAAGATAAACGAAGTGCTCCATTACATAGAGTGCCATCTTAGCGAGAAGATTAGCGTACAGCAGTTGGCTTCGCTGCTGCATCTGCATCCGAATTACTTTATAACTTTTTTTCGTGAGCAGATGGGAGAATCCCCAATCCAATACATAAATCGGGTAAAAGTATCGCGTGCCCAGCAGTTATTGCTGACATCCGATCTGAATGTGTCAGAGATCGCAGACTCGATCGGTATGGATGTGTATTATTTTTCTCGATTGTTTAAGCAAAGCACTGGCTTTACACCAACGTCTTACAAACAACAGCGCGTATTATTCAGCTCAGATCCGGTACGATAACTAATCAGATCATTATTGTTCAATGCTAGAAGAGTGAACATTTATATACTTATAGACACATTCAGAGGAATGGGATATACTTGGCTACAATTAGCTTATTATAGTTTCATAGTTTGCTATCTCTATTTATAGTTATCCTCTGAGTGAAACGCTATATATAAGTCCTTTCCCTACAACACTCTCCCAAAGTATATCCCGTGTAACTCTAACTGTACGGTAAGATACGCGTCCTAAGTTGGAGATAAACTTCAAAAATATTCCTTTACTTTATGATAAATTTCTTATTCCCTGCTCTTAATAAATCTAAGTTATTTTACAGACGATCAAGACCAGACTGACATGTCCTCTCGATTCCTGCTTACACACGTTTCACATCCACTATGTTGAATATTAGATCCTCTTTAGACTTGTACAATCATCCCACTTGACGCTGTTATGGCACAGTATTAAAGAATTCGAGTCTTTGACTCACATCATGTCGAACTAGCATTTTTTTTGCAAGATCATGTTGACCATTTGTTAATTTTAAATAGGTATATAGTATCAATTTAATAGAATCCTCACCATTTTGATAGTAATATATGGATTACTAAAAAACTCGGTGGTAGAATAAGATTGAATTTTAAACATCTTGTAAATTAAAGGAAGGAGGGTCATGATAGCTTTCGTTTTACATAAGTGTGCGATAACAATTAAATAATTAGAAAAGAGGAATGCAGATTTGAAAAACAAACCGATCTGGAAAAAAACACTTCTTTCTCTCTCTGCTACTTTGTTGGCAGCATCGCTGTTCCTACAGCAATTCGCAGTAGCCGCTCCAACCAGTGCTTCCGGAAGCCTATCCATTCCACTTGACTTAGCCAATCGCTTGGATACTTTGACGCTCTCCGGTCAACCATCCGTGTACGTCTCACCCAAATTGAACACTGGTTCGGACAAGCCCGTTCGTGTCATCGTCCAATTAAGCGGACAACCAGTTTCCGTCGGCAAATATGCCGCTGCGGAGGGGGTCAAGAACTTTGCCGCTGAATCGACGGAAGCCGCAATTAATTATCAGCAGCAGTCGCTGGTCGCCACAGCCAAGACTAACGGCATTGACCTCACCGTGAATTACACCTACAACACCGTGCTGAACGGCATGGAAATTACCATTCCTGCATCTCAAATTCCAGCACTGGCCAAGCTGCCAGGCGTCAAATCCATCCATGAGAACCGTACATACTACTCGATTCCTGTACAAGAACCTCTCAACTTTGATATTAACAATCCTAAGTTTGAAATCCTCCCTTTAAAGCATATTGGCGCTGATGTAGCCTGGTCGAAAGGCTTGACAGGCAAAAAGTTAAAAGTCGGTGTTATTGATACTGGTGTAGATTATTTACATCCTGATCTAGCTACTGCCTACAAAGGTGGCTACGATTCGATTGATAATGACAACGATCCGTACGAGGGAATCCCAATCAGCCCGCAGGACGATCCCAAACATATCGGTTATGGAGGCAGTTACCACGGTACACATGTAGCTGGTACGATTGTTGGCCGCGCGGCCAACACAACCTCAGATATCGTACAACGTGGTGTTGCATATGATGCAGATTTGTATGCCTATCGCGTGCTAGGTCGCAATGCCGAGACAGGCCGAGATTCCGGATCATCTGCTCAAGTAATAGACGGGATTGAGCGTGCAGTTAAAGATGGTGTGGATGTAATTAATTTATCTTTAGGTGCAGATGCAGACAAAGACCCCCTTTCACCAGATTCAATTGCCATTAATAACGCAGTATTAGGTGGAGTAGTTGCAATCATTTCCAACGGTAACGCTGGAGATAAAGGTCCTTATTATTATTCTTTAGGCTCTCCTGCGACTTCTCAACTTGCTATATCTGTAGGCGCCACTACAGTTGATTCTGTGTTCTATAACACAACTGTAACTGAATCGGTATATGGGCAAACTTTACCTCTTAACATCATGTCATGGACAACTGGTCAAGAAAATTTCAATCAAATTCTTGGAACCCAGCCGATAGAGGCCGTATATGCAGGTTTAGGACATACTTCGGACTATGCTAACATTAACGCTAACGGCAAAGTTGTATTTGTATCTCGTGGGAATTACTCTTTTGTGGAAAAAATTGAAACCGCTAAGAAATTCGGAGCCAAAGCCATTATTATTTTTAATGGGCTTAACACAGGAAATAGTGCAAATTTATCCCCATCCATTCCTGGACGAGACGACTTTGCTAACGTGTACGTAGGAGATGCATTTAACTACATTCCTACTTTTGATATGCAAGGTGCCCCAGGACGTGCTCTAGCTGTCAAAATACTTTCGAATCCAGGCAAACCATTTACGTTCACTTTTGGCGCATTTAACAAATCCATCATCCCTGGAGATCAAGTTACAACCTTCAGCTCCCGTGGACCTAATGCAGATGGGCAACTAGGCATTAAACCGGATGTAGCTGCCCCAGGAAATAACATTTTATCAACCATTCCTGCTTATGGAAAAGCCATCCCTAACGCGTCATATAATCAAGCATATGGCCGCCTTAGCGGAACAAGTATGGCCGCTCCACACGTAGCAGGCGCAACTTTACTTCTCAAACAGTTGCATCCTGAATGGACTCCATTTGATATTCGTGCTGCTTTAGCTAACACAGCAGATGGGATCAGTGATGAGAAAGGTACTCGTTATGATGTTTACTCCCAAGGTGCTGGACGTATCAGTGTATCACAGGCGGTGTATACACCTGCCGTACTTCAAACAGTTGAAAACATTACCATTCTGGACAAAAATCTGAATCCTGTGTCTGTTACCAACTATGGAGACAACGCCAGCTTTGGTGTTATGCAAGCGGGAGAAGCTGCCAAAACCATTGCACTACAGTTAAAGAATACCTCCTTATCTGCAGTTCAATATCAGGCTTCTGTTCAGCTTCATCCTCAAGTGACATCTGATCCTAATGCTCCAATCCCTACTCCAGATGTGAATCAAATCCAAGTGAAGCTGACTGGACTTGGCAATGGTGATACGGTAACCGCCAATGCAAATTCCGTACAGCCGTTCTCTATTCAATTAACACCTAAAGTTACTGCCACAGCGGGTGTGTATGAGGGTGAGATCGTCTTGAAACACGCTACGCTCCCAACGTTGCATTTACCATTTGTAGTACATGTCAACAAAGGAACGCCTAACGGATTTGGTTTATACGACTTAAATCTAAGCAACAAAATTATTCAACCATACGGTGTTGATAGCACTTCCACCACGAAAGTAAATGTAACATTAGGTGCCAAGACCAAATTTATCGTCTTAAATGCATACGGTATTAACGATGAGTTGATTGGAGAGTTAGGCGCCTACGGAACACTAGACAGTAATGGTCAACTAAATATCATCCAGCCGCAGTCGATCACCTTTACTGGTCTTGATGGTTCATACACCGATGGCCAAAAGGATGCAAATGGGAACCTTATTGTTAAATATTTAAAAGAAGGTACTTATAAGCTTGAAGTCCTTGCTCCAAAATTAGATGCCAATAATGCCTATGTGTATAATGAAACCGGGCAGCAACAATTCCATAGTGCTTATACTGCTTTCGCAGTCCGATCTTTTACGAACCAACAGGTTCAAGCTGCTGTTGATAAAGCCTTCCAGCAATTTAAAGCTACAATTATTAACACCACAACTACGAATCGTCCAGTGCTCGGCTTCCCACAAACACCAAGAATTAAATACGGCGTGACGAAAAGCTCTCACTCCTCTTACATCAACAGCCAAGGCGTACTGAAAGCATTACCTAGCAGCGGGTCTGTGACTGTTGATTTGACAGTCGCTATCTTCTCAGATGAATTAACCTCCTACAAAAAAGAAGCTATTGTCCGCGTTATCCTTACATCACAAGGTACGGGCAGCAATGGCGGCTATTACGGGGGCGGGGGCGGTGCATCAACGACTGACAATAACATTAACAGCAGCACCCCTTCTGTAGCGGCTGTCATTAATCAAGGACAAGTCAGCCAAGTCGTCAAATCTACTACTAAAACAGAGGGTACGGTTGTAACTGGAACGATTTCGGATTTCGACTTAAAAGCGGCACTGGAAAAAGCTCCAAAATCACCTACAGCTGTCATTATAAGCGTCACTGCTGACACTTATAAGCAGCAAACCCGAGTAGTTCTAACACCTGCACAGATTAAGCAGCTTGTGGAAACACAAATTGGCAGTACCGTTGTAGTTAGCAATGGAAGCCAATCGATTGCGTTGCCTGTAGAAGTATTAAAAGGGATCGATAAAGACGCAAGTGTAAGCATTGAAGTAAGCTCTGCTACAGATAAACAAGCGAAACTGAAAGAAATGTTCCCAGAGGCTCAGTTTGTTGGTACGCCAACTGCCTTTGCCGTCAATGTCTTAAAAGGGACTACGTCTACGCCAATCGTCGTACCTGCTAAGCACTTTATCAAGCGTGCCTTTATTGTGCCAGGAAGCTTAGATACGACGGGTGCGCTGTTCCTAAAAAATGATACAGGTGCTCCTATTCCGGCTTTCGTTACGAAAAATAACGATAATACAACAGTTGTCACTATTAATCACCCAGGCCTCGGCACTTATGTTGCCGCCTCCCGTACGGTGAATTTTAACGACATCACATCATCTTGGGCGAAATCCCGTATCGAATCACTTGCTGCCAAGTTTATTGTAAATGGCTCAACAGCAACTACTTTTTCACCTAAGAAAGATGTGACTCGTGCTGAATTTGCCGCTATGTTAGTGCGTGCACTCGGGATTGAATCCCAAGCAGATGCACCATTCAAAGATGTCAAATCTACAGCTTGGTATGCGGAAGACGTAGCAGCAGCCTATGAAATTGGACTTATTAACGGTGTAAACAAATCCACCTTTAATCCGAATGCCAGCATTAGCCGCCAAGATCTAGCGGTTATATTGGCTAGAGCTGCCGCCCTGCTGCAAGTACCAAAGAGCAACCCATCCAAGCAAGCCTATGGAGATGCCAACGTGATCTCCGGCTATGCTACAAACAGCATTAAAGATGTAACAGATAGCGGCTTGATGAAAGGTGAAGATAAAGGCGGTGTGTCCTACTTC
The DNA here is from genome assembly GCF_000425125.1 of Paenibacillus taiwanensis DSM 18679. GTDB lineage: Bacteria > Bacillota > Bacilli > Paenibacillales > Paenibacillaceae > Paenibacillus_B > Paenibacillus_B taiwanensis. Next base: position 80,138 of record NZ_KE384307.1, on the reverse strand, counting down.
CGTCCTGAAGCACCAACGACACGCGAAGCTGCGGTGTCCGTCCTGTTCGCCCTTTTGCAGCAAGGTAAGTTTATTAACTAATCGTAATACGTAAAAAAGCCCCTTATGACATCATCAAGCTCGTGTGAGCCTAGAGTGATATCGTAAGGGGCTTTTGTATTCAAAAATATAAACTCACCACTTATTCTTATTTATTCGCATTAAAACTTACCTTTCCCCTTTTACAATGTTCCAAACCTCACTACAATATAATGGCCTAGCTATGACGCCATCCTGTAGGCTGAACATAGAAAAGAACTGTTCTCTCTTTTCATAGTATTTTTGTTTACTTTTCATTACCTGTATCTCGTTACTAAAATCTAAAGATTCATGTAATTTCATATCTAATACATTCATTCCCAGTAAGATTCCAATATTTCTACACAAGTTAATTGCTTTTTCAAATGTCCCTTCCGGATTACAGACAGCAAATCTTACTGAAATCTCATCAACCTTTTCCGACTTCACACCTGAATTAATTTGTATTTCTAGAATGCAAGTTTCATCCACATAAGAATAATAGCATTCTGGATCATCAGTAGACCAGCTCTCTTTAGATGTGTATGAATTGACATTCAACATGGATTTGAGTGCATTTGTAACATTTGTAAATAATACCGAATGACTACCATACGTTTCCCATCCACCATCTGTAAGTTTAACCATATTTTATTTTGGGTATATAAAAAAATTATAGGATTCCACCCCCATCTATCTTCCTCCTGCTCCGTACACTTGACGAAGTAATTCTTCCATATATTTGTAAATTCTGATTCCGTAACATAGGGAATCTTTACATCAATAGTGCCGATTGCTACTACTGATCTATCCTTGTTTCTCAGTGCACGTACCGTAAACCTATAAGGTGTTTCCGCAATTAATCCACCTATGCCATAGGAAGAAGATCGTGATTCATAAGTTATATAAGTTCCTTCCCTTAAAACATGGTAATAATAACCACATTGTTCAACAGGGTTTTCATGCCCAGGACCTGTAGTACCTCCAGAGACAGGAAACCAGCTTAAAATAATGCTTGTGTTAGATATTTTTGTGGAAATTAATCCTTGCAGGTTTCCAATGGATACAGAATACTCAGGTTGTGCCGGCACATCAACGCCAACGTGAATGAGTCGCTGTAAGTCTGGCTTTGACGACTGCGTTAATATTCCACATGGGTCGTGAGTGATGTCAGCAGCATTTGCTGTGTCGTAAGGTATTAAACTTTGAAGCACTACAAGAAGTAATAGTAGACTCACGTATTTTCTTAGTTCCTTCAACACCAACATGATCCTCCCTTTCCAGTTAAACAGATTCATTACAGTTCAAAGAAGTTATTAATTTATTTTTTTAATAGTTTGGGCATGCCCGCTGCAAATAGCTCAAAAAAAAGACGCAAACACCAGCGTGTTTGCGTCTTTAAGATGAGAATTAGATTACGTTATACCGTGTAACGACTACAACTGTCCGCCTCGCTCCAGCCAATTTGTTGGAAAAAAGGAGTCAATTCGAGTCCCTGCCTGCTGCTCAAGTGCGCGCTTGTACACATATTCACCTAACGCAATATCCAGTATACCGAGGCCAAATGCGCTATACACAACAGGCTTGCCCTGCTCCCTTGGACGAACATTGCCAAGCAAAATATCACCTATCGTGCAGCGAATAAACGCCCGGTCCCCTGAGTGCTGCTCGGCCAAGTGGACAGACGTCTGCGCGCGGCAGCAATGATCTACATCGTCAACGATGTTGTCAACGGACAAGATCGCTTCCGCGCTTATATCCCGCAGCGAAGTATGCAGAATGACGCTGTCCGGCGCACACATCGACAAATCATGGATGTGCGGCTGTACCGCTGTCGTCGCCAGCGAGATTACCTCTGCCTCTGCCAAGATTGATGACATATCTGGCTTTAGCACGATTTCAATATTGCCCGCATATTCCTGGCATTTTCGTTTAAACTGCTCCGCTCTGGCGGAATCGACATCGTAGACGTATACGGTGTGCACCTCTGGCCTGACGCTTAACAAAAAGCGAAACGTCTCATAATTAATTAGCCCGCATCCGATCATTCCTACTTTGTGGAGCGGCATGTTCTCCCACAAGCGATCCGCTGCGAGAGCCGCGCCTGCCGCTGTACGCTGTGCGCTGATCACGGAGCTTTCCATAATCGCCTTGGGGCGACCATTTTCCATTGCATTTAAAATAAGCGTCGCCGACGCCCGCTCAAGACCTTGTTGAATGTTATTCGGAAAAGAAGCGATCCATTTCAGACCCGCTACGTTAAAATCTCCCCCAAGATAAGCCGTGAGCGCAATAATCCGATCCCGCTCCTGCTTCGGAAAGCGGAGAAAGGTGGAATGTGGGAGTTCACTATCACCGAGACTGTGCGTTTGATAGGCGGCTTGGACAAGCTTAATCATTTCCTGTTCATGGCCTTGCAAAATATCAACAATTTCGTCACCTGTCAAAAGCACCATTTGTGCTTGCTCAATCGCTACACTACTCATGGATTTGTACCCCTTTTAAATGTGATTGGACCCACTCTTCGGAATAGACGGTATCCATATAACGCTCGCCGCTATCTGCTAATATTGCTACACAGGTCGAATTGTCGCTAATTTCCGCTTCCAAACGCTTAATCGCCATAATAATAGCCCCTGAGGAGCCGCCCGCTAAAATCGATTCCCGCTGTAACAGCAAGCGGCATCCTTCCACACATTCCATATCTGTCACATGTACCTGCTGATATTCCATGCCAGGCTGGAACAACTCCGGAACCCTTGCCGCGCCATGACCCGGAATTAACCGTTTGGCTCGTCCTTTGTCACCGAAAATGACGCTGCCCTGTGCATCCACAGCCACAATCTTCGTATTTAAACCGTGCTGCTGAATGTACTCGAAACACCCTCTGAACGTCCCGCACGTACTCACAGATAAGAACAAATAATCGATCTCACCATGCAGCACGGTCATAATCTCATTCATGAGGTGACGGTGTGCCAACGGATTGTCGAGATTGGCATATTGGTTGCACCAGAAGCTGTTGGGTGTGTTTTCCTTTAGCCAGCTAACACGATTAATTCTTGCTTGCAAATATTCACCCGTTACAGGATCAGGCTCGTTTACCATATCGATGATAGCTCCATAGGCTCGAAGCACTTTGATCGTCTGCTGATTTGTTTTCGGGTCAAGCACACAAATAAACCGCAAACCTAAATAATTAGCCAGTTGGGCCAGTCCTACAGCCAAATTGCCAGAGCTTGATTCAATAATGGTAGTTTCTTCATTGATGTCGCCGCGTTTCCATGCTTCCTTGATCATGCTGAGCGCAGTGCGGTCTTTAATACTTGACCCTGGATTGTACATTTCGAGCTTGCCGTACAGATTAAATCGGTTCTGTGACACAATACGCTCCAACTTTAATAAAGGGGTGTTACCAATTAGAGATAGAACTCCATTGTCCGGAAATGCACGCGCTTCTATTGTATTTACCATCCTTATCATCACTCTCCACCTAATATGGCCTCTCTGGATTACATTTGTGCTACCATTTCTTTAGCATTGTCGGACACTTCTACCCAATAACGTTCTTTGTGAAATGGATAGGTTGGAAGCGGTACTCTATACGGCCTTGCGTTGTCGTACAGCTGATCCCATTCCACTGTTGTGCCAGTCGTCCACTGTTGAATCACTTGTTCAGCAGTGAGCTTCACAGCAGCCTCTGTTGTCTCACTTATCTTCCCCTTACCGTGATCTGTCCACGGCTCAGACTCCTCATCCATTACTTGAACGGTACCTCTGTAATACTCACGTTCATCCAGCTGTTCCTTGGCAAACCCTAATAACTTGCGATACAACTCATCCAACCCTGTTGCCGTCAAGCCAAGCCGTTCTTCGAATTCTTCCCTGCCGGATTGGAGTGTGTAGGCTATATCCATCAGCCTGTATGGACGTTTATTCGCCATGTTGCCAGTCTGGTGCGCTCTTAATGATGCTGGGTCTGATTGGCCGTCCTGCAAAAGCGGCTCAATAAATGCTGCCAAGTCCGCCGCGTATTGACGCAAGGATTGTTCGCATTTGGCCGATAGCGGTATGGCATACACTCGCTGCATGTAGTCTCCACTGTCCGCGGGTTCCTCCACCAGTAAATGCCGCTTGTCAATATGCTCCTCCACTATGGCATGGGCAATTACCCCGCCGCCGCCAAAAGAACTAATTCCTGCCCTTCTTGGCTTGCGCTGGCCAGACTCATCGATAGTGTCCTGCCACGGTGTATTCTCTCGTACAACATAGAGCGGGCTATCCGCCAGTTCCAGATAAGGATTCATTTCTTGAATGTTGACATTGCCAGGGATAATGCCATGCTGCATGGACAATACAATTTTGAGCAGGCCTGCCAGCCCTCCTGCCGCTTCCATATGACCAAGGTTAGATTTGACCGAACCAATGCCACAAGCAAAAGTAGATTTCTTATCTGATGATCCACTTTCCAATGATTCCTTCATCGTTCTGCTCAAAGCATTGACTTCTACAGCGTCTACCAGACTAATCCCGGGCCCATGCATTTCAACATAACCAAGCGAACTTAACTCAATAGCGCTGCGTCTATAAGTTTCCTTAATTAAATCAGCTTGAGAGGTGGATTTGGGTGCTGTAAATGCACTTGAGCGACCGATATGTCTAGTCGTGCATCCTCTAATTACAGCGTGGATATGATCCTGATCGGCTAATGCTGACTTTAACGGCTTTAAAACTACAGTAATGACACCTTCCGACCTGACATATCCATCCGCATCCTTATCAAACGTTTTGCAGCGACCATCACTGCTCAATTTCCCCAACTCATCAAACACTGTAAATAATCGCGGACTTAGTATTAAATTGCTGGCCCCGATAATCGCGGTATCACAAGCACCGCTGCGTAAAGCTTCCACCCCACGGCTTAGTGCCGTAAGCGAGCTAGAGCAGGCCGTATCTACAGCTTCACTAGGGCCCGTAAGATCAAAATAATGAGAAATCATGTTCGGAATCAGCGTTCGTTCCATACCTGCTGCCGCATGCAAATCCAGATTGTGTCCACTCTCTCGCAATACGTCCATATAATCCGTATAAGCCACAGCCATAAATACACCAACGTGACGAGAAGACAGCTCGGACATCTTGTATCCGGCATCTTCTACCGCTTTCCAAGAGGCCTCCAGCATCAGACGCTGCTGCGGGTCCATCTGTCGTGCTTTTTCTTCAGGCACACCAAAGAAACCGGCGTCGAATTTATCCACATCGGCAATAAAACCACCCCATCTGGCTTTCGTATGCTCGCCGGATACTTCTCGCCAATCCCATCTATCGGCAGGAATCTCCGTAATCACATCGATTCCTTTCACCAGGTTATTCCACATCTCTGGCACCGTCTGTGCACCTGGCGTACGAGCATGCATCCCGATTATCGCAACGGCTGATTCCATCCACGTTGTATCCTCATCAATAGTTGCTTCTTCCGCCGGATTGCTTGCATTAAAAGTCTCTTCCCGACGTACTGTCGACGATTGAACATTCGTCTTGTGGTCGGAGCTTGCTGTATGATCGGTATCGAGACGTTCCTGCTGCCATCGGTGCAATGACTCAGCGTAACTAGCTGTTAATGGCTTCTGATAGTTAGTCAGCAAATAATGAATGATACCTGTTGTAGTAGCAAAATCAAAAAACTGCGGCGGCGCAATCCGAATCCCATACAATTCATCCAGCTTGGCACTCAGTGTAATAAATTTAATCGAATTAAAACCACTCTCAATCAGATTAGCTCGCCTATCCAGCTCTGCTACCTTTAGATTCATCATCTCGGCGATGACAGATCCTACATCATGTTCGAGCCAGCCTTGCAGCAACGCTCGAAGCTCTTTTTCGGATGGCAAGGCACAATTTGAAGACGCCGGTTTAGCTGCTGACTGGCGAATTTCCGCATTTTCCACCTGAAATTTAGTTGTAGCTGATACATGCTCTTTAGACCGTTCAATTGCCTCACCATTAAATCCATATTGATGCCCAATGTCAGGCAACGTGTTGGCGGCTAGCCAGTTGCGATCTATTTTGCCGTTAGCTGACAATGGAAACTGCCGCAGCTGCAACCAAACTGCTGGCACCATATATTCCGGCAAAGCTTGGCTTAGTGCTTTTTTGAAGGCTTGCTGTCCATCCGCAGCGGCTGGATTTAAGCTCTCGCGCTCACCATCCGAAATCCAAAACGCAATCAGTGTTTTGTCCTCCAGCGCCTCGCCTTTTGCCACTACAACCGCCTCTTTAATTCCTGCCAGTTTCTGCATAGCAGCTTCAATTTCACCAAGCTCGATCCGGAAGCCCCGCACCTTCACCTGATAATCAATGCGGCCGTGGTATTCAATATCTCCATTGGCCAAAAATTTGGCACGATCCCCTGTACGATACAACCTTCCGCCAGGTTGGGCTGCCAAATGATCGATCATGAAAGCTTGCTGAGTGCGTTCAGGATCATTTAAATAACCACGCCCCACCCCTTCTCCAGCGACATATAATTCACCCGTAACCCCAATGGGTACCGGCTCCAAATAACGATCCAGTATATACAGTTTCGTATTTTGAATCGAACGACCGATTGGCATAATCGTACGATGCTCCTCTGGCGGACCATACAGCACATAGTGAGCCACATCGTCCGAGCATTCGGTTGGCCCATAAGCGTTCATCATTGGAACGTGAGAATATCGTGCGAACCACCTTATACACAAATTAGGCGGCAACGCCTCTCCTGTCACAATCATCCACCTTAGACTGTGAAGTTTGGCTGTCAGGTCAGGTCTTGCCTGAATGACATCAAGTACAGCATGAAGCAAAGATGGAACCATCTCCAAAATAGTTGTACGCGAAGCAGCAATGATATCCAGGAATGGAACGGGGTCCATGACAAACTCATCCTCAACGATTCGAGTTGTCCCTCCCACGACGAGCGCGGAGAGAAACTGCCAGACGGAGATATCAAAGCATTGTGAAGCATTTTGTACAACTACATCGTTTGGTCCAAGTGATAGATCCTTTATTTTGGCGTACAAATGGTTTAACATACCCCTCTGCTCCACCATTGCTCCTTTTGGTTTACCTGTTGAGCCTGATGTGTAAATGACGTAAGCCAGATGATCCGCAGACACGCGTACATGGGGATTTGTGCATACAGATTGATTTCCGTACAACTGTTGGATAGGCAATATAGCTAGCTTCATTTGATTCGTCTCTTGAATAAGAGGCTTTGATTTGTCTGAGGAAGTAAGTAGAACTTTGGCAGCACTGTCGCGGATAATACCGAGATGTCGACTTGTTGGATGCCGCGGATCAAGTGGAATGTAGGCAGCACCTGATTTAAACACCCCAAGCATTGCAATTAGAAAATCACAGCCACGATCCTCCAAAATGCAAACACGGTCATCGGGAACTACGCCGCTTGCGATTAACGCCGCTGCCACTTCGTTGGAATATCGATTTAATTGTGCGTAAGTTAGTGACGTGCTGCTATCCGTGACAGCTACAGCATGAGGTGTTCGTTCAACCTGCTGCTCAAACAGCTCATGCAAGCGGTATTCACGAGGATAAGGAGTAGCCGTATCATTCCATAACACAAGCTGACGTGTTCGTTCAGACGTGCTCACGATCGGGAGCTTGCCGATTGGCAAGTACGGATTATCCGCGATGCTGTGAAGCAGGGTTAAAAAGCTTTCGGCCATGCGGGATATCGTATCTCGATCAAACAAGTCGGCATCATAACGCAATGCTCCTGCAAAGCGCTCGCCGAGCTTTGTCATAACAAGCATAAGATCATTTTGTCCCTCTTCGCTTGGCAAATCAAATGGAGTCCACAAGGCTGTGCTAGTGCTGCTTGCCTGCTGTGCCTTGCGGATATCATCGATAAACACAAACATGACTTGCAGCAATTGTTGCCTGCTCGGATCAGGCTTAAGCCCAAGCTTGTCCAGCAACAGAGCAAATGGATACTCCTGATGCTCCAGAGCTGCCAGCACAGCCCGCTTGATTTGATTGGCAAAAGCAGCAAATGTCGGCTCTCCTGCACAGTCAGCTCGGATGACAACGGCATTGATAAAGTAGCCAACTACGCCAGCCCATTCCGGTTTGGTCCGCCCTGTTGCTGGCGTGCCAACAAGCAGGTCCTCTTGACCGCTATAACGGTGAAGCAGCACCAGATAAGCTGCGAGCAGCGTGACGTACAGCGTATTGCCCGTATCCTGTGCAGCAGTAGACAATCTGCTTAGCAGCGCGGATTCCAGTTCAAAGACGACAGAATCGCCATTTCCTCGCTGGATAGGCTGTCGAGGATAATCCACAGGTAAATGTATAGATGGAAGATCTCCTGAAAGTCGATCACACCAATAAGCAGCAAGCGACTCGCCTTTAGGCCCCGCTAACAGCTGCTGCTGCTGTAATACATAGTCTGCATACTGGCAGTTAAGGGGCGGCAGAACGACTTCTTTGCCTGCCATGTTTGCACGATAGCAAGCTTCCAGTTGCTCAACAATTAAATGATACGACCACGCATCCATTATGATGTGATGTGCCGTTAACACAAGACAGCAATGATCATCCATCCGAAACAACTCCGCACGAAACAAAGAGCCTTGATCCAGACGAAACGGCTCCTTGCTGCGTCGAGTCATCTCAGTCCGTGCTTGTTCGGCACTGAATGACCGACAATCGTAGATTTGCCACCATACTTGATGCTCGTCATGGATAATTTGCAGCACATCAGGACCATCACTTCGAAAAGCGGAGCGCAAAGCAGGATGCCTTTCCGTCAGCTGTTGACAAGCCTGCTCTAACGCATACTCATCCACTTGTGCTGTCAGACGTAAGCCAAGCACCGTATTGTAAGCCGCACTTTCCGGATAAAATTGATGCATCATCCACATCGCCTGCTGGGCTGGCGACACAGGCGCCAACTGAAAACGGTTGGCGCTGCTCGTTAGCTTAGTGAACTCTGGCCGATAAGCAAGCAGCTCCGAGAGCATCGACTCTGTCATGACGCTGCCTTCATCACTGTAGCGCAGCCTGCCTCCGTCTACTTTAAAGGCAATACCTTTTAGCATCAGTTCATGAAGCAAGGCAAAAAAACGCATATGGTCCCTCCTTTTTCTTATAACTCCATCCAAACAGCCTCATCTTCCTTCTGTTCTTGTTGTCCTCGAACACGATGTTCACTCTGCTTAACTTGATCGATTCGGGAGCCATGCCGTTCTACATCAAGCCATTGTCTCTGCTCCGCCTCACCAGAATGATTCGCCACACCCGCTTCGTTTCGGTTCCTCACGGGTTGAGAATGAACACCTTCCAGCAGTTGAATCAGTTCACGTGTATTCAATCCATCCATAAGCTGAACCATCGTAACCTCTAGGCCAAAATCCTTCATGATCGTATTTTGGATATGGATCGCCACCAACGAATCGAGGCCCAATTGAATAAATGGCACGTCCTCATCCCATGAATGTACAGACTGCTTCGATTGAACGCCTAGGCTGTGCCTTGTCAGCAACTCGTAGACGTAAGCTCTTGCATCTGTTCGTGCCAGATGCGCTGACGCTTGAGCAGGTGCTTGCTGAGTTGGCGCCCCCATGGTAGACGCCGCTCGTACCCAATAGCGCTCCTTTTTCAACGGATAGCTTGGCAGTCTTAATCGTACCGGGCTGAAAGGAGTATTCGCGTACAGTTCACACCACGGAACAATACCACCATTCACCCAAGTATTTACTACAGCCATTAGGTGCTCAAACTCGTGGGACGGCATGCTACGTAATAGCATCGAGCCCTGATCGTTAATAGCCGCTGTAACGTGTGTATCAGATACACTCCATTTTGTTATGACATAAGGTGAGGTCTCATGGTTGATATAACTTCCCAAACCTAGCAACAGGTCAGACACGTGAGCAGCGATGATGACTACACGTTCTTTCATCAGTTCCCGTCCCGTTTGAAGCGTGTAGGCTAGAGACGTTATCGTTTCGGGGTTAATATAGCCTTTGTTGCTAATCCATTGCTGAAGCGTGTGAGCGTAACGATGAAGTCCATCTACATCGGGTGCAGACAAAGGAAATAAATACGGTCCAATAGAAGAGCTATTTTTTGCATGTATGGCACCTGCAGCATCTGGCACATGTTTGACAACACCATATGAAGCACAAGCGGATAAAAAGTTGTCTGCCACTCTTGACGGCGCGACTTGTGACGATAGTGTTTGCGCTGAGTTTTCGATCTCCTGAGCTGAGGCGACATATTCTTCAATAACAAGATGGGCGTTCGTACCACTGAATCCGAAAGAACTTACCGCAGCACGTCTTGGCATAGATGCAGCTGTGTTCCATGCCTGCAACTGCGTATTAACATAAAACGGACTTTCACTTAACGTGATGTGATCATTTAAAGCTTCAAAATGAATCGTCGGCGGCAGCAACTTATGCTGCATAGAGAGAAGGACTTTTATAACACCTGCTGCTCCAGCAGCCGTCAGCAGATGACCGATATTACTTTTAACCGAGCCAAGGGCGCAGTAGCCTTTCTTGTTCGTATAAGTCTGAAAAGCAGCTGTCAATGCTTCGACTTCAATCGGGTCGCCCAGTTTTGTACCTGTACCGTGAGTCTCGACCATCGTAATCGATTCAGGATTAATGCCAAATCGCTCGTACACATCGCGCTCCAGCTCACTTTGAGATTGGCCGCTTGGGGCTGTAATCCCGTTTGTTCTGCCATCTTGATTCATCCCCCAACCGCGAATGACACCATAGATAAGATCCTCGTCCCGTACAGCATCTGCCAGACGTTTGAGCACGATGACACCAACACCTTCACCTGGCACAAAACCATTTGCCCGATTGTCAAACGTAAAACAGCGTCCGTCTGGCGACAGCATGCCTGCCTTGCTGGTCATGATATGCATCGCGGGATTTGTCAGTACGCATACGCCACCTGCCAGCGCCAGATCGCTATCTCCCAGCTTTAAGCTATTGCAGGCTTCCGCAATCGCAACCAATGAAGCGGAACAGGACGTATCTATTGCCAAACAAGGACCTTTTAAGTTTAGAAAATAGGAAATACGGGCGGGCAAAATCGCAATAGAACGTCCTACAAGCCCATATGCGCTCATCCCGTCATCGCCCATAAGATGATCATAATCATTCACGGAGCAGCCAGCGAATACGCCACAACGGCTGCCAGCCAAGCTGGACGGTGCGATGCCAGCGTCCTCCAGGCTCCGCCAGCAATGCTCCAGGAACAAGCGCTGCTGCGGGTCCATTAATTCAGCTTCGGCAGGGGACAAATTGAAGAAATGGGGATCAAATTGGTCCGCCTCTTCCAGTACGCCCATCCATTTCGAGTAGCTTTTCCCAGGCGTCTTCGGGTCTGCATCGTAGAATGACATATCCCACCTGTCCGCAGGCACTTCACTTATACAGTCGCACCCTTCCGCCAGATTGCTCCAAAATTGCTCTAGCGTATTCGCCTGCGGAAACTGCCCAGACATGCCGATAATCGCAATGGCATCAGAGTCTCGCTTAAGATGGGCTGTTTCCTCTCTACCCTCATATGAATCCCGTTTAGGTGCAAAAGGCTGTGAAAAAAATTCGTGCTCTTGCTTCGGTTCTGTTGCAGGCATTTCCTTGTGCATCCATATCGATTCAGGTATAGGATCGTGTGGCAGTTGCCGCACATCTTCTGTTGATGCCCGCTCTTCCGCTAAGCGTTGTTCCTGCCTCGAAAACTCGCGAAGTTTTTGCTTAGCCTCGTCCAGACTTATACTTCCTTCTTGCAGAGACCGTAAGATCGCTTGTGCGTTCATTTATCTCCCTCTTTAACTGTCAATTTCATATGGCTAATTTCCAAATAATTGTGTAATCCGCTCTTTAACCTCTGCTTGATGAATCGTCTGTTCATGCATTACGATCTCCTGTTGGATGACTTCTGGAAGCTGTTCCCGAATTGCCCTTGTCAAATGATGCTTCAACGTCACCAGCGATGCTCGTGGCTTCATCACCATATTTCGCGCAAGCTCTAACGCCTCCGTCAGCACCTCGCCTCTCGGAACAACGGAAAACGGAACGCCGCGACGCTCCAGTTCGCCCCCGCGATAAGCACTGCCTGTCAGCAGCATTTCGCTGCCAAGTGAATATCCCAGCTTGTACGGCATAATAAAAGTAGCGCCCATACCTGGCGTAAAACCGTATTTCATGTAATTGGCTGTATAAACACTTTCTCGACTCAGCACCACAAAATCGGCAAATAGCCCCATCGAAAGTCCCCCGCCAATGGCGTGTCCCTGCATAGCTGCAATGACTGGAACCGGACACTCCAAGGACAGTTGAAATACAGATGCATCTGTAAATACGGCCCGACCTGCATGAATGGACAATAGCCCTTCCTTTGTGCCTCCAGATGAGAAATAGCTGTCATATCCCGTCCAGATGACTGCTCGACAGCGTGTGTCCGCCCCGACAATCCGAAATGCCGCTTGCAGCGAGGCTGTCATGTCAGGGGTGAGCATATTTTTATGCTCCCGGTCTTCCATTCGCAGCAGTATAATGCCGGGTTCAATCTCTTTCATTTGAACGACTGATTGTTTCATAACTGGCGTTCGCTCCTAGTATTCCCACGGAAATAGTCCTGTCGTGGCATAACGATTAATCCTTTCACGATTGGAGGGGTCGGCAAACATCGTTTGATTCGCCCTGATCGCCTCTGGCTTGGCAGCTGCTATGTCATCACGAAGCTTGGACATGTATAACTTGTAATGCATAATACCTTCCTTTGATATTCGAGTCAGCCGCGGCAGATGCTTGCGAAGCAGCAGCTCGCTATCAGGTCCTACTGCATCCGCAAGCCCCCACTCATACGCTTGGCTGCCATTGATTGCTTGCGTGGATAACGTTAAGTAATGTGAGCGCTGGTACCCGATACGACGAATGAGAAACGGCAGCACACATGCTGGAAATAAACCAAATAGCATTTCCGACAAACTGAACTGCGCACAATCCTCTGCAATTATCATGTCGCAAGCTGCTGCAAAGCCCACACCGCCTGCATTTACCTTACCTTTTACATGCGCAATGGTGACATACGGTCCATTGGCCAACTGCTCCCACAACGTATAAAGGGGGAGCGCAACATCAAGCGCCTCTGCTTCTGCCGTATGCTGCTTACTTACATGCTGAAAGTCAGCACCGGAACAAAACACATCCGGCAAGCCCTCTAGCACAATGACCTGAGTATGAGTGCTCAAAGTATTTAGCGCCTCCGAACATTCGAAGATCATACGGTCATTAATCGAATTGTCGGCATCTGGCCTGTACAACTGGATATAAGCTACTGGGCCCTGATGACGAATGCGGATCGTCTCATAATGACTGCTCATGTAACAGTTGACCATTTGTATATGCGGTGATAATTACTTATCTCATCAAGTACAAGTCGAGGTGCCGAATGCCTGACTACAGCCTGCGGGATAAACAGCGGGTCAAGCTTGGCATTTTTTGTACCAAATTTCACAATATCACTTGCTTGCAGCACAGCTTCGTACTCATCCATCGCCAATGAATAACGTGTCGATAATTGTTGTCCAATCGCCAGTTGGCGTTGACGCTCCTGCCCCTCTGGTGTCACAACACCACTAAAAAATTCCGCACAGCACCCTGATCCGTAAGAAAAACACCCTACCCGCTTCGGTACGTCAAAGCTGCCGCGATCAATTGTGCTGGTCAGCGCAAGAAACAGCGTTGCTCCCATAATATTGCCAACTCGCTGGCAGTAGTGCAGGCCAGGAAGCACACGCTCAGCAAAGTCCTGCTCAATTTCTGGAGCTTTGGCTTTAATCATCTTGCGCATCATCGTGCGATGGGCGCCTTTTACCATGCCGCCAAAAGGTGTATGGTAAGCCATGTAATCAAACGTGTCCCGGTAATGAACTCCGCTTACCCGTCGTTCATATTCCAGATAGGTTTGCTCACAACAATCCAGATAAGAAAGCAGCGATAAATCTGCATTTCCGGCTTCGCTATCCGGTACCGGTCGACAGGTATCCATCACCTCATACCCGTAATACCCGTTGGCGCCAGGATCGACCTGAAAAACAACGGGCTGCTCCGAGATGAGCATGGCTACAGCACCCGCCCCCCCACTGGGCTCCACAAAGGACCAGTCCGGCGATAATTCATCTCCTTCTTCTACTTTCAAGTAACGCGAGATGTCCGTCGCAACGACTAATACTTTCGCACCAGGTGATACTTGAGACAGTACAAAATTAATAGCCATCTGAAAGCCAGCTGTGCCCGCATAACAGGCTTGTTTCATTTCAAATAGCCTACAGTTGCGTGAAAGCCCCAAATAATGGTGCACATAGGTACTGATTGATTTACCAAAATCGATACCCGATTCTGTACATGTAATCAGCATCTCGATCCGGTTCTTTTCCGCTTCAGTCATTGCGTCAATGATTGGCTTGGCCGCATTAACCGCAAATGTTACCGGGTCCTCATAGGGCAGAGCAACTGATTTTTCTACCATTAACAAATTTTCAAATCGACCTGTATCCAATTTGCGGTATTTGGCCAACTCCATCACATTCAGGCTTACCGTACCTCCAAAAGCATTCATCGCTTCTATTCCCGCTGAGATCATCTGCACTCTCCCTGCTTTCCGTTCATAATCGCTGCAAAATAACGGCTGTGTTCATGCCGCCAAATCCCATGCTTAAACTTAATGCGTTCCGTATTTCATGCTCCACAGACTGGTCTGCCACCCAGCGTAGCGCTGGATCAATGGGATCGTACAAGTTGCGTGTCGGATGCAGCATGGCGTTTTTGATCTGGAGCAGCGTTGCGACTAACTCCACGTTACCCGCTGCGCTTAGTCCATGACCTGTAATCGACTTGGTCGCATTCAGATAAGCCTGTTCAAGACCACAATCTCTAATGACCTGTAGTTCAGTCTCGTCCCCAATGGCTGAGCCTGTTCCATGCGTGTTAATGTAATCAATCTCGCGTGCGCCCAACTCTGCGGAATTCAATGCTTGCTGCACAGCACGTGTCTCTCCCTCTGCAGAAGGATTCGGGTTACGATTGCCGTCCGTTGCCATGCCCCAGCCAGCGATACGCGCATAAGCTTGCTGCCCACGAGCAACAGCATGCTCCGCACGTTCAAGAACGATCGCGCCACAGGCTTCTCCATAGATAAAGCCATCCCGCGCACGGTCAAAAGGCCGGCAAGCAGCATCAGGCTCCCCCGCGTAACGGTCAGAACCCATCGCGCCAAGCGAACGTAACGCTTGGCACTCCAGATAGGACAAATCCATCAATGCTCCCAAAGCAATCACAACGTCCGCTTGTCCGGAACGAATTGCCTCTGCTCCGGCAATTACCGCCGCTTGACCACTTGCTGAAGCCCCGCCTATCGTATAGGCAAATCCTTTGATATTAAACTGCTCTGTACATATGCCGCACAGATCACTATCCATAAAAGTAAGCGCGTAGGTTGGTCTTGTGTAAAGAGGGCGATCTGCATACGAATCGTAAGTGAGCAGTTGCTCACGCTGCTGTACATTGGAGCCGCCAATAATAAGACCGATCCGCGTCGGATCTACATCGTCCAGCCCTGCCTCTTCCCACGCTTCTAGCAGTGTGATGAGCGCGGCTTGGCTGGTCAACGATGCTCCGCGCCACAACCGCTTGGCGATACGGTCCGCAGGCAGCATCGGGGCTAATTCAGCTCCGATGAAGATGCTCTCCTTCTGCCGCCCCGGCCGCTTCATGATGCCAAATGCATGCTCACCACGAAAAAGGGCATCAGCAAATGCTGATTGCCCTTGACCTATGGCAGAAGTTATGCCTGCTCCGGTGACCCACACATTAGACAAGCTGCAATTTGTCATAAATAAGATCCACCAATTCACCAATGTTGGATGCACCAAACAATTCAACACGAGGAATATGCAGCGACAATGCTTCCATCGTCATCATTACAATTTCGGCCCGATCGACCGAATTAGCACCCAGATCGGTCAATCGGTCTGAATATTGGAACGTATGTCCTTCTAGTTCTGGCAGCAACTCTCG
Organism: Paenibacillus taiwanensis DSM 18679; assembly: GCF_000425125.1. Taxonomy (GTDB): domain Bacteria; phylum Bacillota; class Bacilli; order Paenibacillales; family Paenibacillaceae; genus Paenibacillus_B; species Paenibacillus_B taiwanensis. Next base: position 63,975 of record NZ_KE384307.1, on the reverse strand, counting down.
ACTATGCTCAATGACAATGTTAAAAATTTGTTCCTTGTTCATTTAAACCCCTCCTAATGTCATAAGCAGTTGTTCTGCTTGCTGGATGTCTAGCTTGCCCGCCTGTACTTGCTGTAGCACGTGATCTACAGACGGTTGTGAACTATCACCACTTAATTGAGAGCTGAGATATGCGGCGAACTCGCGCAATGTTGGATAATCATACAGCTTGGTCGCTGTAACCGCTGTGCCGTGTTGACGGTTAACAGCTCGCAGCCATTCAACACCAACGATGGAATCCAGTCCCAGATCGATAAATTTCACATCAACATCAAGCTTTTCGATAGTTAAATATAAAGCTTCAGCCAACGTTTCGGTAAGTTGTTGCAGCAGCGAATCGGTTTGCTTGCTTCCTGCTGGAATAGCTGATCTGGAGGTGTCTGCTACTGAAGGTGAAATAGTTCGCGCCTCCGCTTTTATCTGATGTTCAGCTATTGGCTGATTGGATAACGTCCTAGCCTCAACTTGATGTAATTGTTGAGCTATATAGGAAGCAAGATCCCTTACATTCGGATAGTCATACACTTTTGTAGCCTGAATTGTAGTGCCATAGGTGCGATTAAGGGTACGCATCCACTCAACACCGATAATGGAATCCAGTCCCAGCTCAATAAACGGCTTATCTGTATCGATATCGGCTGCGCTCAAATATAGCGCCTCCGCTAAGCTTGATGTCAATTCCTGCTGCAACCGTTGTGCCAGCATTGAAGCAGCTTTTGGCTGTGGCTGAACATATTGCGACAAAGCAGTTTGAGCGGTCGTCGTTACGCCAGAGGGATTCCGTTCAGCTGTTCGAACCGGTTCAGCTGCTTGAACTGCTTGAGCTGTTTGAGCTGTTTGACTTGTCTGTCTTGTTTGGTTTGTTTGGTTTGTTTGGTTTGTTTGGTTTGTTTGAGTTGTTTGAGTTGTTTCATGTGCTCTAGTTGCTTGAGTTGTTTCAGTCGCTTCTGTTCTATAGTCCGCGAGCGAGCGCAGACTTATAGTTGCCTTCTCGGCAGCTGTTGAATATGGTTGTGTCTCTGGCGGTTTGTTGCCGGCAGGTTTAAGCTTAATGCCTGTTGGCTTCGATGACTGATATGATGGAGCAAGAGATGATGGCGCACTTGACCACCGGCTGCCTGATCCAGACATAGCTAGAGCATCTTGCAAATGAACTTTCGATTCCGGCTGCTCCTGCTGGTGGTTAGATCTCGCTGTCTCGCGTGCGTCTCGTGGATTCAGGCTCGCATACTCTGTCGAATCCATTGCGGCAAGAGACTGACCGAGCTGGCTCATCCGGAGTGAGGTTTCGCCAGTTGGCAATCGCTGACCGTTACGATGGGATTCATACACGGTGTGTTCGTGATGACTATATTGAACGGCACCCTCAGACTGTTCACGACGATTATGCTGACGTGCGCCCTCTGAATCCTCTTGACGACGTTGCTCTACGACATCCTCAGACCGTACGGTCTGAGCCCCACGTTGTCCAGCCCAATAGCGTTCACGTGCAAATACGTAAGTCGGCAAGCTCAGTCGCTGCGGAAGCACACTTCGATACATCTGCTTCCAATCCATGTCCAGCCCCCGCGCCCAAATCTCTGCCAGCTTATGATGCTTATCTTTAGCAAACCACGCCTCAACTGCCAGCTTCAAATCGTCATCAGCAAACAAAGACACCAAATCTTTGCTACGTTTGGTATGACCTTTGTACAAGCCCGTAATCGATTGCTCCCCTGCCACGTAAAGCATAAGTTTGTCACGTAATTGCTGCACCGACGCGACTACAATGCCGATTCGCTCTTCAAACGCTTGTCGTCCTGTTTGCAACGTATAGGCTGCATCTGCAAGCTTCGAATCCTCCAGCTTCCCTGCATCCAGATAGGCCAGCCACTGAGCAGCCTGATCACGCAAACGCTCTTCATTCCGCGCTGACAGCACGATAACAACCGGCTTCACTTCTGCTGAAAATATTCCCGCTTTGTTCTGCTTAGGTTGCGGAATATATTCTTCAATAACCGCATGTGCGTTGACACCACCAAAGCCAAATGAGCTTACTCCCGCACGACGCGGCACGACTTTCCCATACTCATCACGGAGTGCCGTCCACTCCCGCTTATGCTGCACGATGTAGAACGGGCTGTCCTTCAGTTGGATATACGGGTTCACCTCGTCACAATGCAAGCTCTGAACAAGCGTCTGATGTTTGATTTGCAGCAGCACTTTGATAACTCCTGCAACGCCTGCCGCCAGTTCCAAATGACCTATATTCGTCTTGATCGAACCAAGCCCGCAATGTGGTTCAGTTGTTGCGGGCACACCACTTTTTTCATATAGAGCTTGGAAAGCCGCTTTTAAGCCATTAATCTCGATCGGGTCACCCAGCTCTGTTCCTGTACCGTGCGCCTCAATGTATGTCACCGTTCGTGGATCAATTCCCGCCTTGCTATACGCCGCTTGCAATAGTGCTGCTTGTGCCTTCGGGTTCGGAGCGGTTAATGATTGTGCACGTCCGCCATGATTCACAGCAGTTGCACGAATGATACCATGAATCGTATCACCGTCCCGTTCGGCCTCATCCAACCTTTTTAATACGAGCATACCTACACCTTCACCACGAACGTATCCATTAGCAGCATGTGAGAACGTTTTGCAACGACCATCCTCGCTTAACATTCCCGCCTTATTAAAGCTGATATGTGGCTCTGGTGACAAAATGGTGTTTACCCCGCCGACTATCGCCATCCCACATGTCCCGTTCTGAATAGCTGCTACTGCTCGATCTAAAGCTACCAGTGAACTGGAGCATGCCGTTTCGATCGGTTCACTTGGCCCATGAATATCCAGGAAATAACTGATTCGGTTAGGGCCTACAGAAGAAACACTGCCCGTTGAAGTGTAGCCCTCAATCGGCAAGCCCGCCCGATAAACATGCTCGCTATATCCGCTGCTCGCGGTGCCAACAAAAATGCCCGTATCGGAGCCTGCTAAGCTGGCAGCCGCATACCCTGCGTCCTCCAACGCCTTCCACGCATACGTCATTAACAGCCGCTGCTGCGGGTCCATCAGCTCCGCTTCGCGCGGTGAGATGCCAAAAAATTGCGGATCAAACTCCGCGATGCCGTTCAGGAAGCCTCCCCACTTCACATTGGACTTGTTAGGCTCCATCGCCGGATCACCGAAATAAGACCGCCAATCCCAGCGATCTGATGGAATTTCGGTAATGCAGTCTTTGCCTTGCAGCAGGTTTGCCCACAGTTCATCCAAGTCGTCAGCCATCGGAAACTTGCCGCTCATCCCAATAATAGCAACTTGTTCTGGCAAGGCTTGTTGTTGATCAAATGCTGATCCCTTGCCTAGTTGGTCTGGGCCTGCTTGCTTGTTACTTGCAAATGATCTAATTCGCTGCTGAGATATGCCAGACATATCAGATAAAGAGGCTTCAGATGTTGGCCCGATCCCATGTGATTGCGTCGAGCGTTGCAAGGAAGTTGACGCATAGGAGTTGTTCTGTGCAAATCGGGCTCGACGAGGCAATGCAGTTACGTACTCGTCTTCGACAGCATTCAGGCTCTCCGCCTTGTGGAGAGGCTCTTCGTTCTGTACTTCAGAGGGCAGCAGCAATGGAGCAATCTTCTCGTAGTGTTCTTGAACCATGTAGTCGGCAAAGCTTTGAATCGTCGCATACTCAAAAAAGATTGCGGGAGTCAGATCGACTTTAAACTGTTCATTTAATCGATTCGTCAGTTCCGTAAATGTAACAGAATCAAACCCATAATCGCTTAATTTTAACTGTGGCTCAATATCTTGCGGCTTTACCTTGAGCAGGTGAGAAACTAGTCTGGCCAGCGCCTCTTCCATCGCTGTTGACACAAGCAAATTCTGCTTGTCAACGTCTGCATTTGCCCCATTTTCCGCAACAGCAACAGCCGTGGCAGCCGCCTCATTCCAGCCTGCCGTCTGCTTAGCGTCACGATTAGCACCGCGATGATTGGCTGCCACACGAGCTCTCATCTGTGCCAACTCACCTTCTAACACGATGAGATGCGGCGCATGCAAAGATAACCCATCATATAATGCCTTTATCCCCGAGGTAGTACGCATCGGAATAATGCCAAGGTGATGACGCAGTCGTTTCTCGTTCTCTACGTCTACTGTCATACCTCCCTCTTGCCAGAGCGGCCAGTCTACCGTCAGAGTACTGCCTGAGCACAGTCCAGCACGCACCGCCTCTGTCCGCAGTTCCGCATATACGCTTGCAAAAGCATTAGCTGCCGCATAATCCGCTTGCCCTGCGTTGCCCAGCGCTCCCGCAAGTGAGCTGAAAATAATAAACAGATCAAGTGGGAAATGTCGGCTTGTCTGATCCAGATGAACGATTCCCATCGTCTTAGCAGCAAATACCTCTGCCAATTCTGACGGGGTCTTTTTCAGAATGTAGCTGTCACGTGTGAGGCCAGCGCTGTGAACAATCCCGTTCAACTTTCCGTAACGGGTATGAATCCCCTTCATAAGCGCTTCAACCTGAGTAAGATTTGCTACGTCTGTTTGTACATATTCAATCACAGCAAGCGGGGCTTCAGTTTGTAACGCACGCAGCTTGGCTTGAACATGCTCATCAAGTTGAGAACGACCCGTCAGCACCACGATCGGCCGTTCTACACGACGAAGGATTTCTTTTGCTACAATTTGCCCAAGTCCTCCTGTGCCTCCCGTAACCAAATAAACTCCTTCGTTCCGCCACGGAATTTTTCCAGCATGATCCTTAATTGCGTGCTCCTTCCATGCCTGTACGTAGCGCTTGTTATGAAGATAACGAATATGAAGATCCCCTTGCTGGCTTTGGCCCGCATTATCTCTTAACATATGTGCCAACTGAGCAGGAGTATTGGTGGATGAAGCTGAATTAGGTTCCACCGACGCGAACTGATGGTCAAATTCGACTACTTGCCACAACAAGCGCGGATGCTCCAAATGCGCTGTTTTCAGCATCCCACTCAGACCTGCAAGGAGCCTGCCCTCATCAGTGGACGGGATAACTACTTGCAGCAACACTTTATCCGTTCCCCCAGTTGTTAACACACGCTGTATATGTTCAAGCAAATGGATAGCATAGTACTGAAATTTCAATCCGAAGTGCTGCTCGTCCGTCCATAGCGACAGGCAGTTAGCTCCCGTCAAATGGTCTGCAAGCAGACGGGCGTCTATATGCTCTAGTCCGCAAAGGAGAACATGATGGCGGTTCCACGACACTACAGAAGGCGTGTGCACCGCCAACTCACTTTCCTGCCATGTTGGTTCATAGACCAGAACACCAACGTCTGCACTTTCCGCCTTCATTGTTGTGGCTGATAATTCCTGAATGCGCCACAACACGTTGCCCGCTTCATCACATACGTCAATATCAAAAGTATGTGTCGTCTCTGAGGAGGGGCCGTTTGCACTGAATCGAGCGATCGCCCACATTGTAGAAGCCGCTGTATCGAACATACTCAGCTCACGTAAAGAATAAGGTACGGTTAAGGATACTTGCGGCAGCTCCGCCGAATGACCGCTTGATTCGTGCAACAAAACAAGTGTTGCTTGCAAGCTTGCATCTAGCAAGCCTGGATGGAGCATATAAGAAGCATCCGCAGCCGCTCCCGATTCACGTTCAGGCAATCGCAGCTTGACTATAGCTACATCAGTTCCTATAGAGATATGCTCCATACAACGATGTTCTGCACCATATTCCAGACCAGCCTGCTGAAATGCTGCGTAATACTGCTCCGTACTCCAGCGGCTTGGTCGCGCTAATGCAAGCAGGTGCTCCAACTGAAGGCGCGGAGGTTCTGTTTCGGTCCCGATCGTCACATTACCCTGCGTGTACGACTTCTCCGCTTCATTTCCGTATATTTCAAACGTAATGTCGCCACTGTCCTGCGCAAACAGCCGAATATGGAATGCTGTCTCATTCCCATGAATAACGATAGGTCTAGTCCATACGACATGTTTAAACGTTAAGCGCCGCTCTTGTTCCATTAGTGGCGCAGCAGCCTCAAATACAGCTGCCCGAGCCATTTCCAAGCACGCAGCGGCTGGCAGTACACTACGCCCGTTTATAACGTGATCAGCCAAAAATGGTTCTTTACCCGTAAAGCAAGAGCTAAACCGCTGTTCTGTTAAATCGGAAGTATTTCGATGTAACAACGGGTGCAGAACGGTTACGGCTGATGATGGACCTTGCGTCAAGCTAGACTTCACTTCATCTGACTGCTCCACCTTAGGCACCCAATACTTGTCCCCTGCAAATGGATAAGTCGGCAAATGCATTCGCCTTGGTGCAAAATCATAAAGTGTTTGCCAATTCAGCCGTGCCCCTTTTACCCATTGCTCTGCGACACCACATAATTCGCTGTGACTCATCCCACTGTGCAGCACAACTGGGGCTGCCAACTGTCTAATCGCCCCCTCGCTTCGATAACTGTCAGATGGGGTTTGCCCTGCCACCAGTTCTGTCAGCTTACTGACCAGATCATCTATAGAGCTCACCACACACGCAAGTCGCACTGGCATAGCTTCCCGTCCAACCTGCAAAGTATAAGCCAACTCCGACAAGTGAATGTGCTGCTGTCCGCTGTCCTTCTCTTCCTGGATCGAAGCAGCTTTGGCAGTACCAGCGCTTATGCCAGTGGATGCAGTTGAATCCCTGTAAATACCGGCAAGCGTCTCCCGCTCATGTTCAAGCAAACGATCTACCAGTTCATTAACGGAGCTTGCTTTGTACGTATGTCCCTCTCCATCTGGCAGCCCCCACAACTCCGCTAACCGCTCGGATAAGCGATGGCGCAGCAAGGGGTCCACGTTCTGGTCCACAAAAGAATGCGCGGCATCCAGCTCACTTGCAGCAACATGAAGCAGCTCACTTAGCTGTTGTAAAACGTCCGTCTCTATTTGCTCTCTCAAGTAGGAGGCGGTTGGTGCTGGATCGATACCAGCTGCTTGTTTTGTCAACAAGTCAAGCAACTGCTTGACGCTTGCATGCAGTCTGTCTTCACTACGCGCAGACAACGGGATAACTACAACGCCTTGTTCTCCACTCACAGCGTCCGACCGATCGAGTCGAACGCGGCTATGTCTGGGTACATACTCTTCAACAACCAAGTGAGCATTACTTCCGAAAGCACCAAAAGAGCTTAATCCAGCCCTTCTTGAATATGTTTTCAACTCACCGTCGATTGCTAATTCAGGCCGTTTCCAAGGTCCCCCATCACGTTCCAAATAAAACGGGGTATCCGTAAATGGTATAAACGGATTTGCCTCTTCGGCATGAAGGGATGGAAACAACTCGCCATGCTTTAATTGCAGCAGCAGTTTTGTTAATCCAGCAATGCCAGCTGCCGCCTCCAAATGTCCAATGTTGGACTTGGATGAGCCAATTGCGCAAAACTGCTTATCTTTTGTCCACACTGAGTAGGCTCGGTTTAATCCTTGAATTTCGATCGGATCACCAAGTGAAGTCCCCGTTCCATGTGCTTCCACATAACTGATCGTACGTGGATGAATGCCAGACTTGCTAAGCGCCTCCTTGATCACTTCAGACTGCGCAATGGGGTCGGGAACCGTAGCACCAGACGTCTTGCCAACATGGTTAATCGCGGACCCCTTTATAATTCCGTAAATCGGATATCCTTCGCGCTCTGCCCGCGCAACAGTCGTTAACAGGACAGCCCCTATCCCTTCGCCAGGCACATAGCCGTCGCCACCTTCACCGAAACTGCGGCAGCGCCCATCGGAGGACAAAAATTGCGCCTGCTGCAAAAACATATACTTGTGCGGGTGCGTAACTAGGTTGACACCCCCAGCAATTGCAAAGTGGCATTCCCCGCTGCGAATACTTTCACGCGCTAAGTGAATAGCTGTTAGCGAAGACGAGCACATCGTGTCCACTGCCAAAGACGGTCCGTGCAAGTTAAGGCTGTAGGATACCAAATTAGCAATCGCCGCAGGGCTGTTTCCAAATGACATTGGAACCCCTTGATGGGCGGAATCTGCGCCAAACAGCTCATAATGGCTCCAAAACACACCTGCAAATACGCCTACCGTATGTTCTCCACCAGATACATAATGGTGCTCTGCGCGATCCTGATAATAACCAGCATCCTCACACGCCTCCCATGCCGCTTGTAAAAATAAACGAGCCTGTGGATCTGTAGTTTCCGCCTGACGTGGCGACATATTAAAAAACAACGGATCAAATTTGTTGATATCATCCACAAAGCCGCCGAATTTATAAAATTGATCGACCTCATATCCAAACGAATAGCCTTCCCATCGATCCTGAGGAAAGCCTGTTACGCAATCTCGTTTCGCACGAAGATTGCTTTCAAATTGCTCCACATTTCTTGCAAGCGGATACCGACCAGATAGACCAATAACAGCAATATCATCGGGTCCGTAACTGACCTCGATTTCACTTGTGTCCGCAGCGAAAGATGCTGGAGGTTGGTTTGCACGGTTACCTATGAATGTCTCCTGTATAATACCCGCTGCTCCATACAATACAACCGCCTGTACTTCGTCTGCTGCAAGTGCGGCATCTAACGCCTGTAAACCTGCCTCATTAGGCAGCGGTCGCAGCCCGGACGATGCAAACAGCATCCGTTCCATCTGTGCGTCGATTTGCATGCCTCCATTTGCCCATAACGGCCAATTAAAAGACACAGTTGTCCCATATCGTTCCCCTGATTGAACTTGCGCCTCCCGTCTCGCTGCGAACACATCCATAATAGCATTGGCGCTCGCATAGTCCGCCTGACCGATATTGCCGATAACAGCAGAAATAGAAGAGAACAGCACAAAGAAGTCCAATCGTTCGTCGCGACTTGCCTGATCAAGCGCATACAAGCCGTGTACCTTAGGGTGAAACACTTCACTTAGCTCGTCTATATTTTTACGTACAATGTACTCGTCCCTAATGACGCCTGCACTATGGATAATGCCGTTAACTGTACCAAACTGTTCTTTGATGCGTTTAAAAGCGGTAGCTACGTCTGCCTCATTGCCCATATCCGCCTGCATAACGATCACTTCTGAGCCTTGTTCACGCAATCGCTTGACACGCTCTTCCTGTGCGGGACGTAACGGTGACCGACCAACTAATGCGAGATTAACAGGAAAATGAGATGCAATATGTTCTGCAACTAGTAGCCCCAGACCGCCTAATCCCCCGGTGATCAAATACGTACCTTTTGGCTTGTATGCTAGCTTAGATTGCTCAGGTCTTGCTGAAGTGTAAAAATGTTCATGATTATGGCGTGGCATCGCCACCCATTGTCTAACATGACGATCCTTGGAGTCGCCTTGATAAAGCACAGTCTCCTCCCCTGAGCGGTAAAAAGCGGATTCCTGCAAAAGCAGCTTTGCTACATGAGACGTAGACATGTTCAAGAGCCCGTCTATCAAGATCACTTTACCGCTAATACGAGGCTGTTCTAAGCTGGCGGTTTTAAACATCGCCTCCAATGCCGCAGCATAAGGTCCAAGCTCATCATCCTTATCCGCCACGACCAAGTAACGCACTTGCTCCGTAGTACGCTGCTTAAGCTCCTGCTGAATATGCTCAAGAGCCTGCTTAAACAGCAGCTCAAGACATGCAGGCGCTGTTGTGAGCGTTGAATCAAACACATCCACATCAGCATCCTCATAAGGCAGAATCGCCTGCAAGCTTGTCCGCAAGCGAGCGGCAGCTCCGAACAGCCATAGTTTCTGCCGTGCTCCAGGCTTCACGGATGGATAGCTTCCTCGGGCACCTGTATCCTTGCTGGTCTCTTCCCAATTGTTAGACTGAAAGTTAGGGACATGCTGCCATTGGCGCGCGTACAATAATAGCTCGTGATCCCCATCCTCAACTGGTCTGGCTGCGCGTTCTTCACCAGCGCGCTGTTGTTGCGTCAGTTGAAGGGCTTCCACGGAGCCCACTGTTGACGATCCTGGTTCATGCACACGGTTGCCTTGCACATTCGCTTCGTTAGGTGCAGCACCCTGTTCCGCCCCGTCAACATGGTCCGCCTTATTTACATCGCTGCCTTCTGTGTAGTCAGCTTGAACATCATGGAATTGTTGAAAAGCTGTCGCATACGTCTCCGCCAAATACTCAGATAATCGTTCAATGGTCGCGTATTCAAACAGAAGTGTCGGATACAATTGTGTTTCCAGTCGCCGTTCCAGCAATTTCACAAGTCCAAGCAGTTCCGTAGAGTCCAGTCCCAAATCATAAAATCCAGTCTGCGTATTCAAAGCGGCCGGCGAGGTATTAAGAACAAGCCCGATCTGCTCCCTTAAATAAGCTTCAGCGAGCAACACCGGCTCTTGTTCTTCTACATGATGTGCTGCACCTGCATCTAATGTCACAGATGACAGCTCTTTATCTTTATAAACAGCAGATGTTTCTCTACTCGCCGTCGAAGCGCGGTCTTGCTCTAATTCCACCAACCGTTGAATTGATTGCAATTCTCGAATGCGTTTTAACGTTAAGTGTTCAAATTCAACTAACAATTCGCCTGCCGCATTGCGAATTTCCAAGTTAGTAGAAAACACGTCCAATGCCCCTGTCACTTGCGCCTCATCTACAGCTGATCGGTGTGTATACGTATAAATTGTATCGGGCAACGACTTATAAATGCAGAAACGACCAATCATAAAAGGGATGTATGCTTTTCCCTCATCAAAATAATGGCTGCGTTCTCCACTTAGGCGGAAAGAGTAACCTGCGAAGGTTGAGCCGTCAAGGAAAGCCGGATGAGCATAGAACTTGGGACGATATTGTTCCGCCAGTTCGCCCAATTGCAGCTCCATAACCTCTTCTTGACCACGACGGTACACTTTCCCTAGTGTCTTCATAAAGGTATAGTGGTTAATGTCCGCGTCTCGTGCCACGCTGTAGATGTCATCCATGTCCCATTGTTGATCCGCCTGGTTCATCACCGCTTCAATATCTCTAATCCTGTTCGTCTCGTTCTGCTCCGGCCTTCTGAACAAGGTACATTCCATGTTAGCCTGCCATTCAGGATCTACAACCTGGTCGCCGCGCACCTTCCTGCTCGTCACCCGCACTTGAACATGTGTTGGCTGGGGTGTAAAAGTAACACTAACTTCCTGATCGAACTGCGGTGATGTGACGATTGGCTGAATAAACAAAATATTGCGCAGCTCAATAGCTTGTGTGCCCAAATAAGGCAGCGACAAACGATATACCATGTCAAGCAGCGTAACTCCAGGCAGCGTACGAATCTGATGGACCAGATGGTCCCGAACGATATAGTTGGCATGCGTAACTCGCTGCAAGTAACTTTCTTGCTTTTGCGTTTGACTAATCATTAGCAATGCTCCTTACCTCGTAATCTGGACAGGCTCAAAAAATGCTGCAAATGCGTCCTCTTCCACCAATTCCTGCCCTCGATGCACGTCCTGTTCTACAAGCTGCGGCTGTGGCCAGAATCTTCGGCGGTTAAATGCCACCCGTTCACCATTTGGAGCGAGAGTAGCGCGCAGTGACTCAGGTATCCCTTCATTGCTGACGATAATATGTGCATTGTTGCCGCCTAGGCCAAAGGAGCTGATGCCTGCTCTTAGCACGTCATGCTCTGTTTGCCAAGACCTCGCCTCTCTCACTAAATAAAACGGTGAATCATCAAAGTTAAACCTTGGATTTGGATGACTACAATTCAGGGTCGGAGGCAACTCTCCCGCCGTCATGGAGAGCAGCACTTTTATTATGCTGGCCGCGCCAGCCGCACTTAGCAGATGACCCAAATTTGTCTTAACACTGCCGACGCCACAATACTGCTTATTGGAAGTGTATTTGCCAAATACTTGTGTAAGTGCTTTTAATTCAATCGGATCTCCAATCAGAGTGCCTGTTCCATGCGCCTCCACATAAGTTATTGTGTCTGGATGAATGCCGCCATCCTCAATAGCCGCTTCGATCAGTTCACGCTGCGCTTCCGGATTCGGCGTGGTTACGCCCATCGTATTGCCGTCATTGTTAATCGCCGTACCATCAATGACCCCATATATTTTGTCGCCATCCGCAATAGCCGCTTGTAATGGCTTCAGCACAAGCACACCGCAGCCTTCGCCCAATCCAACACCGTTTGCCGCAGAATCAAACGTGCGGCAGCGCCCTTCTGGCGACAATATTTTGGCCGCGCTCAGATCCAAGTACATGGACTCATCAAGCAGTATTTCTACACCACCAGCAAGCGCCATCTCTGCTTCACCGCTTTGGATGCTGCGCACTGCCAAGTGAATTGCAGTCAACGAGCTTGCACAGGCAGCATCAACGACCATATTCGGACCCTTGAAGTTATAGATGTGAGACAAGTGGGCCGCAATGAAGTTTTGTCCTGTCGCAACGAGTACATCCTTTGAGGTCGCGCAATATTTACTACCGAAATTGCTTGTTCTAGTTCCTGTAAATACGCCCACTCTTTTGCCCCACAGGTCACGTTTGCCAAATCCGGCGTCTGCAAGCGCCTCAGCGCTGACCTCAAGCCATTGTCGCTGTAACGGATCAATTTGCTCGGCCAATGCCTCCGAAATATGAAAATAACTAGGATCAAAATATTCGATCTGCTCCAGAAACGCGCCCCATTTACTAAGACTTTTACCAGCTTGATGCCCGCTCGGATCGTAATAGTCCCGCCAATTCCAACGTGATAGCGGAACTTCTCCAATGCTGTCCTTACCCAACCTCAAATTTTCCCAGTATGATTCTAAATTAGACGCCTCCGGAAAGTGACACGCCATGCCGATAACGGCAATTTTATCTCGATTGGTGGCAACCCGCTGTGGTGTTGACGTCACGCTGCGTTGCCGTATGGAGCTCATGATTTTGTTTGCACTAGATTCCTGTTCGGACCGAATGCTCTGATCTGCTGTTAGGTCTTTATGTGGGGTTGTATCTGACTTCAAGTCGATGTGCAGGTTAGAAGGAGCTTGAGTATGTGTGGTTAGATTTGCTAACAAGGCCTCGTGATGATGGGCAACCAAATAGTGTGTCATGCTCCCTATCGTTCCTTGCTCGATAAACGCTGCCGGGTCTACAGCTACCCCTTGCAAACTTCGATCCATCTGCCGCACAATTTGCGCCAACATAATCGAATCTATGCCAAAGTCCTGAAATGGCACATGACTTGTGAGCTTCGCAGGCTCTGTCTTTAACTCCTTGGCCAGCAGAGCTGTAAGCCAAGTTTCTGTCTGCTTCACCAGATCCGTATCGGATTGCTGTGTTCGGGAAGATTCCGTATGCGGCAACGCGGGCTTAATCGTCTTTTCATCTGGTTGAGCAGAAGTGTCCACCATGTAACGATCAAGCAGCCGTGACGGATTCCACTTGTTTGGCTGCACAACTACTGGCATGACAACAGGGCCAATCTTACTTGATACAATTGTATCCAGCCAACGCAGTCCTTCCTCATTCGTTAAGCTGTACAGGCCTGTATCGTCATAGGCTTTATTTCTCACCTCGCCTAGCCCTGTCTCTTTCCAGCTCGGCCATTGTATGCTGACGATTGGGCAAGTGTCTTGATAAGCTTCTGCGGCATAATCCAAATAAGCATTCGCCATAGCATAATCACTTCTACCTGCACCTAGTGTAGGGATTATGGCTGATACGGAGGAGAACAACACAAAGAAGCGCAACGGCTCTGTCCTTACACTCGCCAATAACACTTCGAATCCGGTCGTCTTTGGTTCAGCCACCTGCAAGAACAGATCCAGAGGTTTGCGAATAAAGGCTGGATTATCCAAATCCCAGTTGCCCGCACAATGAATAACACCCGCAATCGGGCCCCACTCGTTGCGAATTGCCTGCACATGCTGCTCCACCAGTTCTCGCTCTGACAGTGGCAGTGCCAGCACTTTCACTTGTGCTCCAAGCTGCTCCAGCTGACCTATGGCGTCAACCTTTGCTCTTGTGGCTGCTGGCAAGTCCTTCCCCCACAGTTCACGAGGTGGCAGTTCTTCTCTACCGGTCAGTACTAGCCGCTTGACGCCGTGATTTTTAACAAAATGCTTTGCGCAAAGGTAGCCTAGTCCGCGTGTACCTCCCGTAATCCACAACACTTCCTCGTCTGCAAAGGCAAGCATCGGACTCTTTTTATCGCCGCTATCAGGCGCAGACTCAAACCGAGCATTAACACCTAAGCCAGCCTCCTCAAAGCTTTCCATTGCTTGAAGCTCTGCTTTGTACCGTATATTTTGCCGATAGCATACTTCGGCCGTTTCTTCATCTGCTTCCAGTTCGTTACTGATGATGTCTGCAATATGTGCTGCTGTCACCTCCACCTCTACATCAATGTGACGTGAAATGACATGTCGATATTCGCTTTGCAGCATCCGGTACAAGGCTGCACGTACAGCACCTGCGCGATGGATGGACTCGTTTTGCAGCGCCTCAAGTCCTTGTGTAACACCTAGTACAATAAGTCCTTTCTCTCGACTTTGTTCTACGGCTTGCTGTAGCAGCGGTATTGCGCTCCATGTCGGATCAGCCTCCATTCGGGGCCCGCAGCCTGTAATGTCAATCCATGCACGATAAGTTCCCCAAACCTGATCCTGCTGATCAGCCTGTACTAGCAAATCTTTCTCATTTAGCAGCACGACTTGATGCTTCGACAGCTTCTGCTGAAGTGCTAAAGCAATATGTTGTGTGACTGGATTCGTTAAGATCACAATTGCCCCGTCATAATCGCTCATTTTGACTAAAGGCTTGGGCACCCATTGTTTGTGCAGGCAGCTCCATTCCCGTGTTTCGGGCCCCTCCAACTCTGCCTGCACCGTCTGCTCTACCTTTAATAATTTGACTTGCAGCCCTAATACAGCAAGCTGACATCTTCCTTCTGCGTCATACAACCGCATATCAAGCTCAAGCAAAGCATTCTGCTCCGCCTTGCCCTGACATTCAACCATGACCCACATATCTGATGTGCATGCCCCGTAAATGTCTAGTTCATGCAGAGCTACAGGCAGCAATTCTCCATGCCAAGTGAAATATCCAGGCAACGTAGTGTCACTTTCTATGGCGCTTATAATCGCGGCCTCCAGCAATTCGGGATGGAGAATAAGCGTATCTGCTGGCACGTTAGTTGACGTAAATTGTATGTGCGCAACATACTTTCCTTCCTGATGATAAGCCGCCTTAATATATGGCATGTGAGCAGGAGGACTTGAAACCGTCCAGCTTAAATCCAGCTCAGTCAGAGGAAATGATACTTCCTCCTCTAGTGGTGTTCGGGTCAGCCACTGCATCCTGCCTTGACTGTAAATGAAATCTTGTCCATTTACCTCAGCGTCTCGATAGATTTCGTACCCGATATCCCCATCCGCAAATGGCACTAGCGCAGTGTGCACCTCATGCTGGTCCACATTAGCACAAATCGATTCAGACCATATCACATTATGCAGACGAATATATAATGACTCGTCTTTGTGCGCTGACGTTGTGTCTGACAGCGTCAGTGCAGCTCGGGCCATTTCCAGACAAGCCAGTGCACAAAAGCTTGTTCCAGAACCAGTAAATTTTAATGCGTCTGTCAACAAACCGTCAGCGGGTCCCGACCAGGTCGAACTGTATCGGTGCTCGTTCAAATTAGAAGTGTTACGATGCAAGTAGGGATGGAGAAAGTCGTGTTTTGGAAGCTTCTGAAGTGTAGTGGGCTGCTGCTCATCATTCGATTTCACAGGCTGTGGCAGCCAGTGTCTCTCTTTTGCAAAAGGATACGTTGGCAATGCCAGCCGTTTGTATGAGGCAGATTCGAACAAAGCAGTTGTGTCCCAATACTCCCCTTCCACATATCGTTCCGCCAGTCGAGTGAGCTTATCTTTATAGGCTGCGTTGCTGCTTCCCTTGCCTGAAATTCCTTTTCGAATATGTGTCACATTGGCTTGAGTACCTTTCCCTGTTGCATGTGCCTCTGCTTGTCCCGTGTAGTATCCTTCCGTATGTTCTCCTTTGATGATGTGCGCTAACTTCTGTCTTAGCTCTTCCACACTGGAAACAACTAGGGCTGATCTAACCCCGAAATGCTCTCTGCCGACAAGTAAGGTCGCACTTATATCGAGCAAACTTTCCTGCTCTTCATCCTGCTTTAACCAAGCTGCTAGTGCGATTTGCTTCGCCATTAATGCTTCAACCGTCTTCGCCGACAAGCAAATCAGGTAATAGGGATAGCTGTTCTTTCGCCCTTTTTTGCGGTTCTGTTCAGGTGCTTCTTCTAGTAGAACGTGTGCATTGGTGCCGCCAAACCCGAACGAGCTTACTCCCGCTCGACGCGGCAACGCATTTCCTTCATGATCTCGAAGTGCTTTCCATGACTTGTGTGTATCCAGCATATAAAAAGGGGTGTGACGAAGCTTGATTCGATGGTTCAAACGCTGAAAATGATGGAGCTTGGGCAATTGCTTATGCTTAAAGGCAAGCAGCGTCTTAATAACCCCCGCCATACCAGCAGCCGCTTCCAGATGCCCGATGTTAGACTTTACCGCGCCTAGTCCGCAGTACCCTTTTTTAAGTACGACTCCCTCCTCTGTCGCAAGCTGCTGAAACGCTGTGCACAGCCCTTGAAACTCAAGAGGATCTCCTTTAGGTGTGCCTGTTCCATGCGTTTCGATGTAACTCACACTTAATGGAGATACACCCGCCCGGCGATAAGCCTCGCAAATGACATCTGCTTGTGATTGTGGATTTGGATACGTTAACGTATGCGTCTTTCCGTTATGATTAATGGCACTGCCTTTCACAATACCGTAAATTCGATCTTCATCAGCAAGCGCCTGAGCTAATGGCTTGAGTACTACCATACCAGCACCTTCGCTGCGAACGTAACCGTCTGCGCTGTCGTCAAACGTTTTGCAGGAGCCTGTCGGAGACAGCATACCTGTCTTCGCGAACGAGATATGGCGAGTCGGTGTTAGCAGTAAGTTGACGCCACCGGCAAGTGCTACTTTGCACTCTCCCGCTTGCAGCGACTGCACAGCCGCATGAATGGCGTTTAATGAGCTGGAGCAAGCGGTATCAATCGGAAGACTTGGTCCTTTAAAATTAAAAAAGTAGGAGATTCGATTGGCAATGACGGCGGAGGCCGTTCCTGTGGAATGATACGTTTGAATGACTAACGAAGGATGTTCTTGAAGCTCTTTATAATCGTAATTAAATACGCCGATGTATACGCCCACATTGGAGCCTGATAAGCGGGAGGGTGCAATTCCTGCATCCTCAAAGCTGTTCCAGGCCAGCTCCAGCATGATGCGCTGCTGGGGGTCCATCGTCTCCGCTTCTCGGGCCGACAGACCAAAAAATTGTGGGTCGAATGCATCCACATCGTCGATAAATCCTCCCCATTTGCTGTAACTGGTATTTCCTTCTCCATCCTTGTCTCCCCAATAGGATGCCCAGTCCCATCGATCATGCGGTATTTCATTTACACTTGAGCGGTCTGCTGCGAGCAGTTCCCAAAATGCATCGTAATGTGCGGCTCCTGGGAATCGACAAGCCATGCCAACGATAGCAATCTCCTTTCCCTCCACTACTTGCTCTGGCGTATCCATTTCGCCACTTGTATGGTCCATACTGTACACTCGCCTCCTGAACAGAATTAAGACACGCCAAACAGACTGAACAATTAAAACCGTTCAGTCTGTGCTATCCCTTGCTTTTGCATTTCGATGTGGATGTGACTGGCTCAACTAGCCTTACATAAGGCTCACGTGAGACTTACGCAAGACTCACACCACCCACTGCTTTATTACGTTCTGCTTCATGATGTCGATCTGACTTCAGCGAACTCATGCAAATACTTCAGCAGCACATCCATTTCTGCATCTGTACCGATCGTAATTCTCAGCTTGTCTGACAGTCGCGGAGCGTCAAAATGGCGAACGTAAACTTGTCTCGCCTTCAAATAATCGTAAATATCAATCGCACTGCCGTGCACAGGCTTGCATAATACAAAGTTGGCCTCTGAAGGCAGCACTTCAAAGCCAAGCTCTGTCAGCGCCGCAGCTACCCGATCGCGAGTAGCCACAATCCACTGGATCGTGCGCTGCAAGTAAGTCTGATCTTTAAAAGCTGCTTCCGCTAATAACTGGCTTAACAGACTCACATTATAGGAATCTCTGCATTTGTCCAAGGCATGCACAAGTGCAGGATCAGCCAAACTGTAACCTACACGAATACCACATAACGAGTAGGATTTGGAAAAAGTACGCAGCACAACCAAATGAGGATATTTCCCAACAAGCGCAATTGCAGAGGCAGATGCAGGTGCGAAATCCATATATGCCTCATCAATGACTACAAGCCCGTCATAACGTTGCAGCAATTCCTCAATCTCCGCTAAAGGCAGCATCAGTCCGGTCTGAGCGTTAGGATTCGCAATAAATATGCCTTTCGCTCCCGTCTGTACTAATGCTTCTGTATCGATTGTAAAGTCATCTCTTGTAGGTACGTATTCCGTATGAACGCGATGAATATCCGCAATCGTTTTGTATAACGTATACGTAGGATAAGGTGTAGCAATAGTATCTTGTTCCTCAAAACAAACTTGAAAAAGGTAAGAAATAATTTCATCTGAACCGTTGCCACAAAATAAATGTTCAGAGGGCAACTGGTAATGTGCTGCGATCAACTGGCGCAAGCGTTGGCTCGTCGCGTCAGGATAATAACGGAGCTGCGCATAATCAAACCCGCCCAGCAGTTCCTGTACTTGAGACGAGGGAGGATAAGGATTCTCGTTGGCGTTAATCTTAATAACGCGGCCGTCCATCTGAGGTTGAATTCCCGGCACATAGGGTGCAAGCTGCTCTATTGACTGTTTAATATACATAGACTACCTCCAAGCCTGCAAATTGAGATGCTCCCAAAATCATAGCAATTAATGGTAAACATTTCAATTCAAATCCTACGATTTATGTCGCATATTGCAAGACTTGTCGACGAAGCAGTTCAGCAGTCTCGTCACATAGTTTGCGGCCAATCTCATCTACATGACGCTGCTGCCAATGCTCCAGATGAGTGCCTTTCACCCATTGATTAAAAGCACCAAGTGCTGGTCCGCAATGAATTTGATAGTTCACACGCTGAGTTGGATCACCGTGAATCGCTGCCAAGTTCGACATAGCAAAGTACCATTTAAAAATAAGCGCCATCTTATGTTTAGAATCCCGATCCGCCTTTTCCGTTTCTGTCTTCGATTTATAGGCCCGAACTTCAGAGTACACTTCTTCAAACGTCTTCTGAAAAAACTTCTCCTCAATCATTTGTCTTGTACGCTCATCAATCTGTTCGATGGAGTCAAAATTACGATAAAGCTCATATAATTTGTTCGCACGTGCAGAAAAAAATCCGCCCTTCTTTAAAACTTGTACCTTTGCCCCAAGCTCAAACATATCACCAGCCGGAGCGTAATCCATATCTTGAATATCCGCCTGCTGAAGCAGTTCTTTAACTGACTCGCTAGTATGGGCCTCGACCGTGCATTGATTGATTGATCCTGTTACCAAATAATCTGCACCCATTACGTAAGCTGCAAGTGCTGCTTCAGGGGTTCCTATGCCGCCAGCAGCTCCTATACGTATTCTCCTGCTGTAGTTAAAGCGTTTCATGTACTCGTCCCGCAGACGAATCATTGCCGGCAGCAGTGTGTAGGGTGAACGATGATCGGTGTGCCCGCCAGAATCAGCCTCTACCGAAATATCATCCGCCATCGGCACTTCCCTTAGAAGTTCAGCTGCCTCCGACGTAATACTGCCTGCAAGCAGCAGCTTGGATATGATCCGTTCTGGAGCCGGGCTTAGAAATGAAATAGCCACCTCTGGCCGCGATACCTTCGCAATAATTCGATTTCGAAGGTGTACGCCTCCATCTGGTTGACGACTTAGCCCACAAGCACGGTAGCGAACCAAAGCCGCATTTACAGCCATATAAGCGGACGCTTCGACAATGGGTACACCATATTGCAAATACAGATCAACCAACTGCTCTTCCTTCTCCGGATGCTCGGGATCATGCAGTAGGTTGATGCCATAAGACTCACCATTCGACAATTGTTGTTGAATGGTGCGAATCGATGCTTCCACTTGATCTAAGCTAAGTCCCCCTGCCCCATACACACCTAGCATACCTGCTCGCCCTGCTCTCACGACCATTTGTGTTGAGGCGATCCCCTTGTACATCGCACCAATCATATAAGCGTATTGAAGCCCATAATCCTGCTTGAAATGAGGATCACCAAGCGTCATTCCGATCGTATTCTGCACCGATGCAAGTTCTTCTTGCTGATCTAACTGTCCGACATCCTCAGCAGGAGTATCGTTTGGCAGCAGAATAGGGGTCGCTTCCTTCCGAATGGATGCGATCAGCTTCGTTAACACGTTGCCAGGCCCGATCTCCTTATATTCTTCAACCCCCAATCCCATCAGATATCGAATGGTATCGGTCCACCTAACAGCATGTGTAATTTGACTTGCTAAATGTTGCTTTAACTGCTGCTGTTCATATGGCCTTGCTGTCACATTTGACACTACGGGTATGGTGAGCGTGCCAAAAGAGAACTCTTTCAAAAAATCGTTAAAGCTATCGTAAGCTGCTGTCATCATTCGAGAATGAAATGCGCCGCTCACCTTCAACGGAATAACGAGACGAGCGCCTGCTGTTTCGCAAACCTGCTGTGCTTGCAGCATATCCGCTTGTGGACCTGAGATGACAATTTGCGTCAAATGGTTGTAATTGGCGATATCGATCTGATCAAGACCGTGATCCTCTAGCACTTGTCGAAGCTTGTCCTCGTCTAATCCGATTACCGCAGCCATTCCCCCACCGCTAGCTTGGCTCATTAAAACACCGCGGCGCTGCACAAGACGAAGCCCCGTTTCAAAATCAAAGGCTCCCGCTGCGTATAGTGCATTGTACTCTCCTAGGCTGTGGCCGGCGGCAATATTCGGGGGACCAAACTCCTGTACTGCCTTTAAATAATGAAGCGCATTCACAACATAAAGTGCTGGTTGCGTATATTGAGTCTGACCAAGCAAGTTATCTGGATCCTGCATACACAGTTGTTGGATGGAATATCCCAAAATACGATCGGCTAAAGCTGTCATTTCTGGATATTCGTCAAATAACCCCTCTCCCATGCCGCGCTGCTGCGAACCTTGTCCAGGAAATACATATGCCCTCATGGGTGTTGCCTCCTTATGATTCAACTTTGGATTTGACTTTGGATTCGACTTTTGATTCGTCGCATGTTCTGGCTTGGATATCTCTTTGTGGTTCAGCTTATGAGTAGAGGCGTTGTCCTTTCTATCCACCGACTGCTGATTCGATTTGTTTGGTGTTCGAATATACGGTTGTGTTTGCTTCAGACTGTCCCAATAAGCCGTATCTTGTCGAAAACGAGTCAGGATCGGCTTCATTTCTGACCCGAATTGTGTCGTTAAGCAACGCTTGGCCATATTCGCCATTCCCCCAGAAGGACCTAGGTCAATAAATACGGCGGGCCCTTCATGTGCAAGCGTCTCAAAGCTTTTTTGCAGCGCAATAGGCTGACGAATCACCTGCCACAAGTAATCCGCTTGCAGTTCCTGCATCAGTTTTCCATTTATTCCAGATACGAGAGCTAGACTTCCGGGCATGAATTTTTTTTGCGACAAATAATGTTTGTAGGCTGCTGCTGCCTGATCGATAAGCTTGGAATGAAAAGCATGGGTTACGGGGAGTAGATCACGTACAATATATTGTTGATGTAAGTAAGTCTGTATCGTCTGAATGGCGCCTTGTGTCCCTGTAACAACGAAATGGGTAT
Organism: Paenibacillus taiwanensis DSM 18679; assembly: GCF_000425125.1. Taxonomy (GTDB): domain Bacteria; phylum Bacillota; class Bacilli; order Paenibacillales; family Paenibacillaceae; genus Paenibacillus_B; species Paenibacillus_B taiwanensis. Next base: position 42,118 of record NZ_KE384307.1, on the reverse strand, counting down.
CTGACAGTTGAGCTGCAATCTCACTTTGTTCATACAGAAGGCTGTTATCCGTATATATGGAGGGATTGTCTAAAATTGCGAGCATACCGCCTGCTGCACAATAGGTGTCAAGAGTCTTTGCCTGCTCAATAACCATCTCTAGCCCGTCTTGCCAGCCCACCATCCCTGCCGCAGTTGCCGCAGCAAATTCACCCATACTTTCGCCCAGTACATAATCGGGAAATATACCGTACGAGAACAGGAGCTGCGTCAACGCAGTCTCAATCATATAAATAGCAGGATGCGAAAACAAAGTCCGATCAAAAGGCTCTGACTGCTTTTGCTTCGGATCGTACAGCTTGGCGAGCACCGATTCGCCAATCATTTCAGAAGCTGCTTGATCAAGTCGAAGCAGCCAATCGCGGAACACAGGCTCCTGTTCGAATAGTGCTCGTCCCATCCCATAATACTGAGACCCTTGTCCAGCGTACATAAACACAATCGATTTGCTCATAAGTTATCTCCTAAACTATTTCCTAGCTTTCGAAATGAGCGGTGAATATTCGGGCCATCTACACGTAATTGCTGTGCTAATGCGGGAATTAGAAGTGGTGTGCGATCAAAAGGAGTTGTTAGTGCGGCTTGATGAGGATACGTAACAGCATAGACAAACGGACCTGCAATAAAAGCAAGGAAGCGATACTGCGGAAAAAAGGCGTAACGGCCATTCACAGAGGAAGCGCTCGCTTCCACATCAACTGTTTCATAAAAATGAGGCGGAACCGTTAATCCCGTCTTCAGCACTTTGGACAGTGACTCTTTAGCCGTCCACAGCAGTGTTAAAGATGCTGCTTGGGCAAATGGGAGCTGTTTGACCATGTTACACTCACTTGCTGTAAGCTGGCTCTTTAACACATCCACTTTCTCCTGTTGGATAAGTTCCATATCAATGCCTAGTGGAATCGCTTCATGAAAAGCGATAGCGGCTGCACCACCGTCACAATGCGTAATGCTAACCTGAATGTTAGAATAACTATTCACGGTGACGATCGGTTGCTCGAACTGGCCGCGCCCAATTGCGATGCATCGTAACGGAATATCTGCACCGATCCATGCTGCCACAGCACGCTTGGCTGCGTAACGCCCAGCCAAATAACTTTGTCGTCGCTTCACGAATCGCAGCTTGTCGAGATACGCTGCTTCGCTCGGATGGAGCCACTCCTCAACGTGTGCTCGCTTGCCAACCAAGCTACATACGGTCATGACCGCTTTATCGTACCGGTTTGCTGTGAGCAGCCTTAAATGACAAGTGATACGCTCTGGACGGGATGGCATATGATCCAGTCGCGTCTGTATAATCCTTTCCACACTAGTCATGATGGGCAATCCCTCCCCACGTCTACCGTAAGCGCAAGCAGGGTATTGCTGCATGCGGACACACCCTCCCCCGTTCGCCTGCAACGATGCACACTACTTGTTTACCGCATATATGAACTAGTGTCACCTTAACGCGCCGCAACGTCGATTAAGGAAGACCTAGTCTATCGACTACCATTTACAAATACTTAAATACATACGCTTATACTTTATGATACCTATCAACTAGCGGCTACACGTTTCTACAAACTTATATTTTAACATCTACCAAAATACACGATTATCGTAGCGGATAACAAAAATAATGTCAATTTATTTTATTAATTCTATAATTCGACTTTTTTTTCATTTTATAGATTGTATACTACTTCCAAGTAAAGTCAAGACAATCCAATAATAAGGAATGATTCTATTGCACTGGTACGCCCTTTTTGTAGAAACGGGCCAAGAAGAAACGGTCCAGCGATCACTTAAACAGCAATTTGATCCATCAATGCTCATTTCATTAGTACCGAAACGTAAAGTTCCCGAAAAGAAACAAGGACACACTCAACATGTACTTAGAAAAATGTTTCCAGGGTACGTCCTGATCCAGACAAGCATGAACGCTGACCGCTACCATGCCTTAAGACGCATCCCTCATGTACTACGTATGTTAACAAACGGTCGAAAGAACGAGCACAATCCCGAGTCCTTTCAACTCTCCTCCATCCACGATGTTGAAATCGAGCACTTACTGAAACTGCTCGATGCCAAAGAAATTGTTGAGTACTCCACCTTACAAATACTTACAAATTCAAATATTCAAGTCGTAGCCGGACCTCTTCAAGGAATGGAAAATCTCATCAAAAAAGTAGATCGTCACAAGAAACGGGCAACGCTTCAACTTCCTTTTCTTGGCGAACCGCGCACTATCGAAGTTGGCATCCATATTATGTATCCGCCTCAGACTAGCGAATAACAGCGCAGCACACACTATCCTCATTTAGCTCATTCCGCATAGATTAAAATACCGCTGTTGTTCATTTTAGAGGACTGGACAAACTTGATCAGTTTCTGTTTGTCTGTTTTGTCTGAAGGCAGCTTTGGCAGTTGCTTCGTTAACACAAGGCGCCTTGGTACCATATAGGACGGAAGCTGCTTCTCCAGACCTATTAACACAGCTTCGCCAACAGCTTCCGTCAGGGGGACATCCACTTCAGCAACTACGGTCAACAGCTTGCCGTGGATGTCATCCTCCACCACAAATATTGTCGCATCCAACACAATCGATTGCGCAAACAAGGCCTGTCTAATCTCATTCAAATTTATGCGCCGACCCCGTATTTTGATCTCATCGTCAGCTCTGCCGATATAATGTACATTCCCGCTATGATCAAGATAACAAATATCGCCTGTGCGATAATACTGTAGGCCCGACATTGACACAATGCGCTTGCGGGTTTCTTCCGCATTATCCCAATACGCATCCAAAATTTGAATTCCACTTACTAGCAGCTCTCCTGCTTCTCCTTGCGGGAGGGGCTGCAAATGCTCGTCCACGATTCGAATATGAATACCAGCTAATGGCTTGCCAATCGGATAAGGCTCTACGCGATCTGGCTCCAACTCCGTAATCGGATACGCCAAGCAAGCACAAGTTGCTTCTGTTGGACCGTATCCATTTACAATTTTAAGACCAGGAATTCGGCTCAGCCACTGCTGCGTGGCTTTGACATTTAACACATCTGCTCCTGTCCATATCGTCTTAACACTGTTCAAATTGTAATCATCCATCGTACCACTGTCTGCAATCATCGTTAATATCGGAGCTACGGCTGTAAATTGTGTGATTCCTTCCTCCTCCACCATTCCCAGTACCGTTGTTGGCAAAATCAAACCATCGTATAAATAAACAGTCGCCCCTCGATACAAAGGATAGAAGGTGTCCACTACTACAGCATCAAAGAAAAATGGCGCCAGGTTCAAACATTTGGAACTTTCGTTTAAGCTCATATGTGCGTTTGCTGCTTCAAAGAACGCAACTAGACTGTCGTGGCGGATGACAACACCTTTGGGCGAGCCTGTTGATCCAGAGGTGAACATACAGTAAGCAGGTGCATCCAGACTTACCGCTGGCAGCGCAATTGCGGGGCTCATATGCATCTGCGTACTCCATTGCTCGGTATGGGCATGAGCCAGCAGTTCTTCCGACGGGATATGCTTTAATTCAGGCGTCAGACTGGCTAGGCGTTCACCAGCCTCTACAGGCGCCACTACAGCACAAGGCTGCGCACTGTCGAGAATATACTTTAAGCGTGTATCAGGATTGCCGGCATCGAGCGGTACAAAGACGGCCCCCGCCTTAAAGCAGCCGTAGATCGCAATCAAAAGACGAACATCTTTATATGTCATTACACATACACGTTCGCCCTGCTTCATGCCCATGCCAACTAAGCGCCTTGCAAATTGCTCACTCCAGTAATTAAGCTGCATGTAGGTTAAGCTTGTTTCGTCGTGCACAACAGCAGCTTGATCCGGCATCCTAGCGGCCAATTCAGATAGACGCTGCCCCACACAGCATGGCTTCAACTGACTAATCGTCATTTCACGACTCTCCTCTCCCCTATCCTTTGCTGAATCACCCTTTTATCCGGATATAAGAGCTTGTTGACGCGCGGCACACAGCGCTGACTGATCCAGCTCTTTCATCCGATTGCACTCCTCTATCAGCTCTTCACTGTCAACTTCGTCAATTAGCCCGTAGCGTCTATACATATTCGACAAGCTCTCTGCTTGCTCGCCAGCTTCGTAGTAGGCCTCGCTCGCGGCTTGAAATCCAATAATTTTCAAAAATCTAGCGTACAAATAACGAGAGCCAGCCAGAAATGTATACGCCATGTCCAAGTGATACAGCCGCTCTTTATGGTCAGTGAAACCATCAAAGCGATCAAGCCCAGAAATAACTAGATCATGCAGTGCGTAACTGTCGCTATGCTGCTTCAGATGACGATCATATGCGTCTAGTATTTGTTCCTTTTGAATATAGCTGTCCTGTCCCATTTCAAAATAGGCTACGGCTCGATTAGCTGGCCAGCTAAGCTCATACATTTGCTTCAGGTCTGATGCAGCGTAAGGGAAATCTCCATAATCATCGATCACAATATCGACCAAGTTGTAAACCGTATCCTGTAGGATGTCATCGTATTGGTAAGCAGTAATGACGTAAGAGTGAGGAGTATGAGCAGTTTCGTAATGTTCTTTGTGCGGAACATAGAAAGAATCCAGCAGCAGTAAAATTGAACTCGAATGATCAATGACCTTCGGGACAAGCGCAGCAAGCTGATCAAACGAGTCCAAACGTTTCCGCACCAGGTTGACGCCAATCAAGTGCAGTTGCTTTTCGTTACGCAAGCATGTCGTGTCATATACCCATCGATTTTTTTTCTGATGCATAATTTGGGCAAGCACTTGGTCTGAACTTTCTAATGCATTGTAAAATAAATAGTCCACAGGCAGCCCTCTACCATTTAAATAGCCGCTCAATTCATATTTCCAGCAGTTAAAATATTTCCCGGCATGCTCGACTGCCTTCAGCAAGCTGCTGCTCATGAGATTCCCCCTACTCCCTATTATTCTGGCACTTTCGTCGCACGCTGCTGTTTGTCCAAAAGTAAGTTCACCATATCACCTATAGACGCAAAGTTACGTTCAAGCAGATCTCTACCTTTAAATTTCACACCAAATCGCTTCTCCACAGCAACGGCAAGCCGAATCATAGCTACAGAATCCATGCCGTACTGTTTAAGCAACGTATGATCCTCTGGCAAATGCTCATCCAAATCTATTGCTAATATTTCCAGAACAACCTGTCTGACCTCATCTGAAAGGCTCATAAGTCATCCTCCACACTGCTTTATGATAATGATCTGACATCCATTAATACGGCAATTGGGAAAAGTCCAACAGTTTGGGTTCCCCGAATGTATGACCAATATAGCGGGCATACAAATCCGGCATCGCAAACTTCTCCTTGTCAACACCCTCTGGCAAGTACTTTCTTACATACTGTTTTGCTGCTGCCTTAAATTGCTCGTCATCCTCGATACGTTCAATGTCCTCCACTTCGCTTACGAGCCGCTTAATATCTTCTACGCATTGTTCCAGACTTAACCGCAATCCTTGCTCAGAAACTTCGAAACAAGTCCCATTTTTCATTAACCATTCAAACAAAAACAGCCCTGTCCCTGCATCAAAGTTTGTCTTTGCATCCGGCTGATTCGGATAACGAAGCATCCGTTCAAATAATATATACTCCGCTATCTCCCTTCCAAAAGGTACATCCAATTCACAAGCAGCTACGACGGACTGACAATCCACTTTAATTTCTTCCAAAATGCCTACAAAAAAGTTCAACTTCACCTGCAAATTAGTATCAAACGGGCGTGGGCCATTATGATGATAATAATCGTGCAAATACCCCCATACGGAGCGGGCACGATATACCGATTCAGTAGAAAGAGCATCGGATACCCATCCTGTACCAAACAGCTGCATTACACGCGGGAACGTTTCCGTTAAGTAAATTAGCTGAAATTTGTTAAAGAAAAACATGGCGAATGATTGGCTCTCTACTTTTTCCTTCGTTTTAATATTTTCTGGGAAAAACACGATACAATTGCCCATCATAATCCCCGTCGAGCCTGTAATCAATCGACAGGATTGGCATCCGTTTTTCGGATGCGGAAGCATTGCCGATACGCCTTCCAATTCCACGGGTTCTTCACGCAGGACGAGGAAACACTCGAGAAAATGCCCTTTTGGTGCAGGCCCATTTGTCGCTACTAATGGCGCAATAATAAAAGAAAAAGTTTGAGGAGCAGGGGGAACAAAGCATTTTAACGAATGATCGAAATAAGGAATGGAATCAAGCCCATTTTGCCGCCATTCTGCAACGTCTGCCTCAAACGCAGCTGCCATTTCAGGCATGAGCAAAATCTCATATATGTGACGAACAGACGGCAGAAGCTTGTCCAGCCATTCATCCGCTAAGTCATAATTCGCTTGGACGCGGCCGTCGGGCTGTTGCAGCTTACGGAACTCATTCACAATAGGCACAATATGCTGCCTCACATATTGTGCGGGCTCTATAGCTGTTAATAACATGGTTATACACCTCCATCAATGTATGTGGCTGCTAGCTGCCTGCGCCGTCATAACGTCTAACACCGTAATTAAACAACAGACAAGCGAACGCAACCAACATCGGGCCAATCACGTACGTCACCCAGAGCAACGGCTCACTGTTAACGCCTCGCGTCAAGATGACGACAGGGTAATAAGAGACAAAAATATAAGGAACCACAAAGCTGACTACAAATTGTAATCCCTGATGGTAAATAGAAACAGGGTAACGTGAAATAACTTGTAGATCCACTACAACCATCATCGAAAATACGAGCGGCTTTTTAACAAAAAAATTCAGTGAGCTAAGTGCGATTAAAATTGCGGATTGTACAAGCACGGAGTTAAATAACAGATAGATGCCATTGAGGATAAACGAAGGTGTCAACCAGATGGACAGGTGCTCCAATGAGTAGTACAGCAAACCTATGCCAACCAGAGTCTGGCCGAGAAACGTATGCTGAAAGTGACGAAACATCAGGTGTAGTAATGGGTGTAGTGGCTTTAATAAAAAATGGTCAAACTGCCCAGTAATAATCAACTGCTCTAATTGCATGACCGGCGCCCAGAACAGCATGCCCGCCAATCCCCAGGATAACAATCCAAAGCCAAACATCAACATGACCTCGTTCAGTTGCCAATCATCGAGCTTACTAAAATGGTTCATTAAAAAATAGACAACAGAGACAAAGCTAAGCGAGTTCACCATGTTAGCCACGATATCTAATGTAAGCGGGATTTTGTATTCCAGCTTGGCTTTTGCATATTTGATAATAAATTTGCGATACAATGCTGCATAAGCGCGAATCACGGCTTACCCTCCTTGAATGACAATCCGGGATTTGCAAAGATGCCACATCAGCATAATGACAACTAAAAGACCGATACTCCAAGACAACCCAACAAGGGTAAGGGATAAAAAGCTTGTGTGATCTACATTTCCCAGCAGCACATTAATGGGGTAGAAGTATAAATAAGGATATGGGAGTAGATTAGCTATCCAAAGAAATGGTTCTGAGAAAAACCAAAGTGGAATAAATACGCCGGAAAAAACGTTACCAATGTCTTGAATAAGAAAGCGGAGCTGCCAAGTTTCGATAATCCAAAAAGCCATAAGTCCGATCATATAATCCATGCAGAAGGCGATTATGACCGCATTTATACAACAAAATCCGAAGTAAAGCCAGTTAGATAAATTGTAGGGGATCTGGATGAAAGGAGATAAAAACAATAAGCTGATGCCTAACAAAGGGAGGCCTTTAGTTATAAAATCAACGACGATACGCCCCAACTGCTTCGCAAGGAAAAACAAAAACAAATTGTAGGGCCGGATCAACATAAGCTCGATCTTCCCCTCCCTGATCTCCTGAGACAGTTGATCGGAAGCTGTAGCCGTCGTTAGAAAACGAATCATCATACCGATAAAAATATAAGTCATCATTTGTGAAATCGTGGTGCCTTTAGGTTCATTTAAGGCAAATACAGCAGACCAAAGTGAATACTGAAGAAATACAAAGACGAAGTACGCCAGCATTGGCATATACAAATTCGATCTGTACACAAAAGAAGTGGAAATCGTTTTATGAAAAATGCGAATATACGACTTCATGGGCGACATCCCTTTTTCCCGTTTGATACACTTGCTTGATGATGCTTTCCAAATCTGCCGCACGAATTTGAATATCTGTGACCTCATAGCTGTTAACGATTCGTTTGATCACTTCCTGTACATCTTCACTGCGCTCCACCGCAAAGCATAGCTGGTTGCCTTCCCGACGCTGCACAGTCGTATGCAGTAATGGCGGCAGACGATCAATTGCATCTTTAAACGTGACGATAATTTGCTTCTCCCGGCTATACAACTGCTCCAGTTCCTTTGCTGAGCCGTCAAATGCCATTTCGCCGTTGTTAATAATGAGAATCCTATTGCACAGTCGCTCGATGTCTATCACGTCGTGTGTTGTCAAAATAACCGTCGTCTTGCGCTGCGTATTCCACTGCAGGATAAAATCCCTGATCTTTTCCTTCACCATAATATCAAGACCAATCGTCGGCTCATCCAAAAACAAAATTTGAGGGTGGTGCAGCATAGCCGCAGCAAGCTCCATCCTCATACGTTGGCCCAAGCTTAGCTGACGTACAGGTGTATGCGCAAATTCGTGCAAGTCTAACAATTCGTTAAATTCGTCAAGACTTCGCTTATAGCTTGCCGCAGATACTTTGTAAATGTCTTTGTAGAGCTCAAGCGAATCAATGGCCGGCAAGTCCCACCACAATTGGCTGCGTTGACCAAATACGACCCCAATTGCCATTGAATACTTACGACGCTCGATGTAAGGGATGCAGCCGTTGACTCGAATTTGACCGGAGCTTGGATGCAGGATGCCACACAGCATCTTGATCATAGTTGACTTGCCAGCGCCATTCGGTCCCAAATATCCAATAATCTCTCCCTCATCTACCGAGAAGGATATATTACGAACGGCTTGTCGAATTACAATATGTGGACGAACAAGGCTGCGCAGCTTCCCCATGACACCTCGCTGCTTCACTTCCACCTTGAACTCCTTTGACACAGCATCTACGGTGATAAATGCCACGGCTGCATCCCCCTCCCATCAATCGTGCTCCATCTTGGTGTGAACACGCTCGCTCTTGGTGCTATCTGGTCGTAATACCAGCTTGTTGGTACACACGGGCAATGACCTTAGCCAAAATAGCTACACCCCGCTCCAATTCTTCTTCGCTTGCCGTCAAGCTAATTCGGATGCATTCCTTCGTGTGGCTCCACTGCTCGTTAAGCCCGCTAAAGAACGTAGAACCCGGAACTACGATCATCCCTTCTTGCTTTAACTCGACATACAGCTGCGCATCACTGATCGGCAAATCTTGAAACCACATCCATGCAAAAATAGATCCCTCGCCTACATGCAAATGCCAAGGCACCTCGTCTGGCATTAGGCGATCTAACGCCGATTCCCAAATCAAGAATCGCTTATGGTAGAACGTCTTAATGACATTTGTAGACACCTCTGCCAGTTCACCAGACATAATGGCTCTGGCTGCGAGTGCCTGGCCAAATCGTGAAGAATGAATATTCATGTTCGATTGGAACGCTTCTAACAATTGAATGTATTTCTCGCTTGCAATCGCTACCCCGATACGCTCGCCTGGAAGTCCTACTTTCGACAAACTGACACAGTGGATCACATTCTCTCCCCATACCGGTGTCATATCAGTAAATACCATATCCGGAAACGGCGGTGCATAGGCCGAATCGATAATGACCGGCACATCCTGCTTTGCACACATCGCTACAATCCGATCAACTTCCTGCTCCGTCATTAAGTTGCCGCTTGGATTGCAAGGACGGGAGAACAAGACGGCACCTACTGATTTATCAATCGTCAATTTATCAATATCAGGCCGGTATTTAAAGCGATGCTTCTCTTGAATATCAAGTGTTGGCTTATACGTCTTCAGTACATCCTTGGACAATACGACACCGCCATAACCTGTGTAGTCAGGACATAGAGGCAGCACTAGCGAACGCTGGTTGCCCTCTTCATCTGGACCGCTGAAAGCATTGGCCGCCATAAAGTACAATGACTGGCTACCTGGTGTAACAAGTACATTATGCTTCGTCAAGTTCCAGCCGTACTCCGCATTAAACCAGTGCACAATGGCATCTATAAACGGTTCATATCCTTGGCTGGAACCGTATCGTCCGATAATTTCTCCAAATTCCTGACCATCAAGCAATTCATGTGCATATTTGCGCCATAACGCCTCTACCTCAGGCAGCACTAACGGATTGCCCGCGCTTACGTTGACGTAGTCCCTTGGTGTGTCCGATTCATTTGTCTCCTTAATATCTTTCATAATCGAACGAACACCAGTCAGTTCTGACATTTTTAACCCTGTCTTGCTCAACTGTACGTTGGACATCGTGAACCTCCCCAATTACCTATAGTCTGTGGTCGTGTGGGCATGTATCGTAAATCCCATAGGTATTTCGCCATAATCATGCATGATGTGCAAACCTTGTCGTTCTGCTGCTGAAATCGTCGTAATACAGGCATCTGCAAGCCCTGCTGCGCAATTAATTGCCGCTTGGGCATTACTTGAAACTAGGCGAATATCGGTAGTGTGCTGTGCGGCAAGTCCAGAAGGGGCAGGATGAGTTGCAATGGAAGGGTCTTGGTGCAGGCTGCTTGTATTGGAGGCAAGAACCATCTTGTAAGTAGGCATTATAAAGCAGTCTATTAACACTAGCTTATCCAGATTGGAAAATACGATTTTGTGCAAATCGGGGTACACCACGCAACCTAACAGCGCTGTGCCTGGCTGCTCCCTTACATCAACAACCGCTTCCTCCAAAGTTGGATATAATAATATGGCACCTGACTTTCCCATCCGATCAAACCAAGTCCTTGCAGCAAGCTCACAATTGGTATTCTCAGGCCCTAACGTGCAGATGGTATGAATACTCTTCAGAACAGACGATTGGCTAACGTTGTGCAGCGCATACGTCATGGACGGGTCAACCTCACTTTCTAAGTCAAGAGTAGAGGTATAACCCATTGATTTACAAAAAATAGGCATGCCCGTATAATAGATTTACGATCTTTTTTTGTTAAATCAATAGGTCGTAACCAGACGTTTGCTAAGATTCCTCGCCAAAGTGTGTCTTGGCAAACGTTTATTTATTAATGCAATGAAATAATTATGCATTAAATAAAATAATATAGCATAAATAGTATTTTTTAGTCATAGACTCAAATATTACTAGAAATTTATCACACTTTATCCCAATAGTAAAGATTGACAATACAAATCTTTTCGTGATATATTTTTCCACAACTTATTACGGATACGAACATTGATGGGAAAAGTAAGTAAGGCTGTTGATTGCAAAGCGACCGGGGACAGTGAGAGCCCGGGAATCCACCTTATTGAAAGCCCTCCCTGAGTTGCACTCTGAACTTGAGTAAGAGATTGCCGGCTTCCCGCCGTTACCGGGATCGAGGTGGGCTGAATCTGTCAGCCAACTAGGGTGGTACCGCGTGAGCATGCTCTCGTCCCTTTCAGGGATGAGGGCTTTTTTTGTTGTCTCTTATCGCCGCTTACTCTTATCGCCTCTTATTGCTTCTTGTTTTCTCTTGTTGCCGCTGGGGCTTCAAATCCTTAATGAGCATCATTAATTCTATTATTGAGAAGGTTGGTGGGTCACTTGTCACTAAAATGGAATACTTTGATATCACCTGTTATTCTGGATTTACCGCCCTCTGGCATCCGACGCTTCTTTGATCTGGCGACAGAAGTTACTGGCATCATCTCGCTTGGTGTGGGCGAGCCGGACTTTGTAACGCCGCGGCTGATTCGAGAATCAGCTTGTTATTCGCTGGAGAAAGGCTACACGATGTATACAGCAAATGCTGGCCTGCTAGAGCTTCGTGAAGAGATTGCTGCCCATCTGCATCATAACTACAGCGTCTATTATGAACCGCGAGACGAGGTATTGGTCACGGTGGGTACCAGTGAAGCGCTGGATCTGGCACTGCGCACCATCGTGTGCCCTGGTGATGAAGTGCTGATCCCAGAGCCTTGTTACGTATCATACGCTTCTTGCACCATTATGGCAGGCGGCGTGCCTGTCCCCATTCGCACAACGGAAGAACAGCATTTTCAGCTTACAGCAGAGCAAGTAGAAGCATTGATTACTCCCCGTACCAAAGCTATTATTATCAATTATCCTAACAATCCGACTGGAGCCATTATGGGCAAAGCTGAGCTTGAGCGTATTGCTGCTGTTGTTAAACGGCATGGTCTGATTGTTCTATCCGACGAAGTGTACGATAAGCTGACTTACGAAGGGACACATACTTGCTTTGCAGCGCTTCCGGATATGAAAGATCATACCATTCTGCTTAATGGTTTCTCCAAAGGATACGCCATGACCGGCTGGCGGCTCGGTTATGTATGCGGCAATCGCGAGGTGATCGCGGCTATGACCAAGATCCATCAATATACGATGCTGTGCGCGCCAATTACAGCCCAGAAAGCTGCCATTGATGCACTTAGACGCGGACAGGACGATATTACGACGATGGTCGATTCATACAATCAGCGCAGAAGATTAGTAGTCAAAGGCTTGTCTGACATTGGCTTGCCATGCTTTGAACCTAAAGGTGCATTCTACGCCTTCCCTTCTATTACACATACGGGACTTTCTTCAGAGCAGTTTGCAGAGCGGGTATTAAGGGAAGCTAAAGTTGCTGTTGTGCCAGGCAATGCGTTAGGTGCAAGTGGTGAGGGGCATATCCGTATCTCGTATGCTTCGTCAACGGAAAATCTCGTGGAAGCACTAGATCGGATCGGAAAGTTTATGAAGACAGTTCACTAGAACATCGCGCTGCTGTTGTACTACAATCAAGCGTAGGCCAAACATATTCAACCGTATTCATATTATATATACCAAAAGAAGTTATTGCCCATTTTACAGCTTAGTGGCTGAAATTTCAACTACTTCATATTATCCTAACAAGCCTGTCGCAAGCTGCGGCAGGCTGTTCTTGGTTGGAGGTATTCCCCTCTCCTACGCTAGTGTAATTCCTTTGTGCTTACGATAAGCAGTTGGCGACATGTTCATTCTGGACTGAAATACTCTTATAAACGTGGGATAAGACTTGAACCCTGCTTCATATGCTATGTCTGTAATCTTCATTTCCGTACCAATGAGCAAATTGCACGCATGGGCGATCCGAATTCGCTCTAAGAATGAATAATAGTTCTCTCCAACCACCTGTTTAAAAGATGCGCTTATATAGGACACACTGTAATTAAACTGGCGAGCAAGCGTCTCCAAAGTAATGTCCTCTTTAAAGTTCTGATACAAGTAAGAGATGATTTCCCACATTCCCTTCAGCGGCGCTCCTTCTTGTACTCTCCCCTCTGATTGCACAGCCGCCTGCCGATAGCGGTCAAACAGCACAAACACTTGCACCAGCTTGGATAAGAACATTACGCGGCTCCACGGTTTCTCCACCTGCACCTCTTCATGCATCTGCTGTAGCAAGGGCAGCATTTCAGCTGCGGTCTGCTCATCCAACTTGTAGGTCGTATTGGCATCTGTCTCCGCCTGCTTTAACAATTGGTGCAGATCAAACACGGTATCACCGCCAAAATAGGCCTTCAGACCAATCGCACCCACATACAAAAACAGCTCCTCGCCAGGCTCGATGTCTATCTCGTGCACTTGATGGGGAAACAGTAAAGTAAACGTGCCTGGTACCAACTCCTTTTTTACGCCATTAATGATCTCCGTCCCCCTACCCTTAAAAGCATACGTATACTCAATAAAGTGGTGTACATGCGCAGGTACTGGAACGCCAAGCTGATGTATTTTTAAAGTAAACGGAAATTCCCCATGAATCTCTTCGTCACCATGTAAATTGTATGGAAACATGATAAGTCCTCTTTCTGTCATGCCTTTAAATGTGCCATCTCATGTTATTTATTTCGGGCTGGGCATTTCCTTTTCATTTTATCATCAAAAGTGATAGATATTCTAAAAAATTGATAGGTACAGCTACGTGTAGTTATCTACAATGAAGGTGCAACTTATGACAGCCCGTAATGTAGAAGCAAGCACTTGGAACTATATTTTACTGAAGGAGCGATATAGATGAGCTTGATTAAATATGTAAATCCATTGCAAGGTACAGATTCTATTTATCCCTATTCAAATGGAAACACACTGCCGTTAATTTCGATGCCATTTGCCATGAACGCATGGGCGCCGCAAACAACCGAAGCCGGCGGCGGCTGGTGGTTCAGTCCGCATCATAACCGTTTGGAAGGTGTACGAATCACGCATCAGCCTAGCCCTTGGATTGGTGATTACGGCCATATGACCTTTATGCCGCAAACTGGGCCTTTAAAAGTGTGGGCGCCTGAGCGCTCTTCTTCGTTCCGCAAGCAGGACATGATCGTCCGTCCTGATTATTTTAAAGTACGTCTGCTTCGTTATCAGACGACGATGGAACTTGCGCCAACTGAGCGCTGCTCCAGCATTCGCCTGTCGTACGACCGTCGCGATGAAGCCCGCTTTATTTTGTCGCCGTTCCCAGGCGAATCCGCGATGCTGATCGATCCGGATAACCGCACATTAACAGGTTATACGACAGCCAAAGCTGGCGGTACGCCTGACAACTATCGGATGTATTTTGTTGTGAAGTTTAACTGTCCAATCGATGCTGCTAATAGCGGTTTATCCGATAACGACAATAAGCCGGTCGCTTCCTTGATGGGTATGGGGGAACGTATGGGCGCACATGTTGGTCTCGTCCTGCCCGAAAATGGCATCGTTGAGGTTAACATCAGTACCTCCTTTATTAGCCAAGAACAGGCCTTTACCAACCTGGATCGTGAAATTGGCGAACGCAGCTTTGAAGAAGTGCACCAATTGGCAAATGCCGCTTGGGAAAAGCAGCTCGGTGTTATTGAAGTCGAAGACAAAGATGAAGAAAAGCTGAAAACCTTCTATACGTGCTTGTATCGTACCTCGTTATTCCCGCATGCGATTCACGAATACGATGCCGAAGGCAAGCAAATTCACTATAGCCCGTACAATGGCAAGATCGAAGCAGGCCCGCTGTTTGCAGACATCGGCTTCTGGGATACTTACCGTACGTCGTTCCCGTTATATAACCTGCTCTATCCTTCCTTTGTTAATGAAATGATGCAAGGTTGGGTAAATGCATACAATGAGGCAGGCTGGATGCCAAAATGGGCTTCCCCAGGCGAACGCAGCATGATGCCAGGTACACTAATTGATGTCTCTTTTGCAGATGCGATCGTGAAAGGCAATACGGATTTTGACGTAGAGGCAGCATTTGAAGGCTTGCTTAAGCACGCTACAACGGTATCTGCGGACAACCGATATGGCCGCAAAGGTATGGGTGAATACTTGAAATTTAACTATATGCCGGCCGATATTCATACTCATGAAAGTGTGTGTAATACGTTGGACTACGTGTATGGCGATTTCTGTATCGCACAAATTGCAAAACATCTTGGCCGTGAAGCTGATTATGAGCAACTGATGGAACGCGCAACAAATTATAAGCACCTGTATGATCCATCCGTCGGCTTTATGCGCGGCAAGCTGCAAGATGGCAGTTGGTTGGAGCCATTCGATCCAACGTTATGGGGCGGACCTTATACAGAAGGTGGCGCTTACCAGAGCAGTTGGGCAGTTCAGCATGACTTCCTCGGACTTGCGAAGCTAATGGGCGGTCGTGCTGGCGGTAAAGAACGTTTGGATGCGCTGTTTGCAGCAGAGCCCGCGTTCAAGGTTGGTTCCTACGGCTTTGAAATTCATGAGATGTCCGAAATGGCAATGATTGACTTCGGGCAATTTGCAATTAGCAATCAGCCAAGCTTCCACTTCCCTTACATCTACACGGCGCTTGGCTACCCAGCCTTGACACAGCAATGGGTACGCAAGACGATGGACGAGCTGTTTAGCTCCCGTCCTGACGGCTTGCCTGGTGATGAGGACAACGGCAGCTTGTGCGGCTGGTACGTATTTGGTGCCTTGGGGTTGTATCCGCTCAGCCCGGGTGTCCCTGAATACGTAATCGGGACGCCGTACTTTGATAAGATGACCGTTCATCTGGAAAGTGGCAAGCAGCTCATCATTCAAGCGGACCATAATTCCGCGGACAACAAGTACGTTGCTGGTGTCAAGTTGGACGGTTCAAAAGTTGAAAAGCTGTACTTCACACACGAGCAATTGACGGCCGGTGGCACGATCGAGTTCAGCATGAGCAATCAAGCGCCAGCGGAAGTGACTGACATCGAGAAGCTGCCTTATTCGATGTCGAAGTAAGTTTCATTTTGGAAAATGTGGAGATAGCATTCCTTAACCTTAACGGGAGGAGAGCTATCTCCTTTTTTCATGCAAAATGACTGTTTTGTCTGTCCATTGTTCAATTCGTTTAACGTTATTATGCCTTGAAAGTTAAATAATAAGTGATTAATAGTACACGGGTTGATCATACACGGTTTATGTTTATTTGGCCCAATTTTGTGGGAGACTCAGTAGGTAAAAACAGCGTCTTCCTTCAGCGATGGAACCTCATTTCCCCACCAAACTTGAAACCATATGGTTTCATATTATATAATGAGTTTTATTGAAATCAATTAATCAATACGAATTAGTGCAGTTGCAACGTTCTTTTTCTAAAATGGAGGTTCATCATGATCCAAGAGAAATCACTTCCCGACATTGTAAAAACTATTATTCTACAGGCACCTATTTTAAAAGTATGGGATGCCGTGGCCACTTCAACCAATATCGCAGCCTGGTTTATGCCTAATGATTTCGAGCCTGTGCTTGGGCATCCATTTTCGATTCACTCCCCTTACGGCGTGTCACCATGTAAGGTGACGGTAATTGACCCGCCGTACAAGTTGGAATTTACGTGGGGACCGGATTGGATTATTACATTCCAATTAAAAGAAGGTGCAGACGGAACAACGGAATTCACGCTTACTCACGGAGGATGGAAAGAAAATATCCACACTGAAGCGGGGATGTCTCACGCCGAAGTCCGCAACCGGATGGACAATGGCTGGGAATCAGCTGTGCTGCCTAGATTGCGCGAATTGGTGGAAGCTTAATGAATTCTGCACCAAAACATGATGTCTTTCAAGCTATCGCCGACCCGACTCGGCGTAAGCTATTGCGCCTGTTAGCAGATCAGGAGATGCCTGTCACTGCGATCAGCAGTCACTTTCCAATGAGTCGCACAGCTGTGTCGAAGCATTTGCGCGTGCTGGCAGAAGCAGGCCTTGTCAAAGACAAGAAGATCGGTCGCGAGACGCGCTACCATCTGCAGCCGGAGCCGCTGCGCGAGCTAAAGGATTGGCTTGCCTATTATGAGCGCTTCTGGGATAACAAGCTGAACCTGCTAAAGCTGCTTGTAGAAGCAGACGACCTGGATAACATAAAGCCTACAGGACCGAAATCGTTGTAGCTTATTGCAGGCATTAGATAATGGAACAGAAAAGAGGACAATCTCATGCACGAGACGGTCCTCTTTCTTGTGACAAAGCTTTGTTGTTCAAATATCAATTCCGTGCCTAATGTGGCACCTGTGCATCAAAGTCATCCTGGCTTGATTTGTCACCGTGGTAAAATACAACATCACCATCCCTTAGACTAAAGTGCTTTCCATAAGGATCTGTGTAGCTGTTGCGGTATCCTTCTAGCTGCCACTGGTTCATCAGCGGACCGTGGATGTACTGTAAATGCGGTGCGTTTACGTTGCCATCGCGGATCGATTCCAGATTAAAGTTAACGATGATATAACCTTCACGCAGGAAAATGGGCGACTTTTCATCTAGCTTGTTTTTCCGTCCATACTCTGCTAGGTTGGTTCCCTTTGGCACCGCATACACGCCTGCTGGAATACTGTACTCTCCATACCATTTCTGCACCGAGGCGTATGCTCGCTGATAGTCCACCCCAGTTGGAATTTGCTTCGGACCGATCAATGTCCTCACCTGATACGGCAGAATCATCCAATCATACTTCCCGACTAACGTCTTTTCCTTCGCCTTTCGGATGTACTCATGTACGAATTGCGACCGACTCATATGACCGATTTGATCGAACGTATAGTAATGGTCATAAATGTACAAAGCCGTGTCTGTCATTTCCTGCTCCGACACATTTCGCATCCTGTCATTTAAGATGACATATCTTCGTTCCGTATCATCTGATGATCCTATTCGCACAAACCGCTTGGTGTTGGAGTGGTAATACAAGTCCACCGCTTGGCGCTGCGTGCCTGTCTTGTCCACAAAGTAGAATTGGGGGGTAATTCTAACACCATCCTTGCTGTCGAACATATTCCCCTTTGACTTTAGCTCGAACTTAAAATGGTAGCCTGTCTTAACTGCCACGTTTTTGTAGCCGTTATTGGGATGACTTCCCGGGGCTATGCTGAGCACGTATGGATTGTTGTTGCCTCGCGGCTCGCCATCAATATCCCCTTTGCCTACCCAATAGGAGGTTCCCTTTGGTGTCGTTCCATTGTTCAGGCGGAACACAGAAGACCAGTTATAATCAGCGATGTCCGTAATCTTGAAGTCGTACAGCCGTCCGATCACTTCAACTGGAATCGTATCTGACGCCCGATGATGCTGCAAATCCGTATTGGCATTGCGCTGATCTGTCACATTTGACGGAGCATTCTCCGCCGTGCTGCGGAATTCGACCGTATAATCGCCTTCGTCCACCCACACCGGTAGGAAGAAATCTGCCTGTTCCTGCGTAACTGGAATGGTAATCCATGTCTGCTTCGGATAGAAGGTACCTCGATCCGCCGAATACACATCAAACGGGAAACGGACCTCTTTCATACGGAAGTATTTGGCATAATCCCGATTCCCGTACCCAGGTATATTACGATGCTGTCCGCTTGTTGGCATAAACACTGAGAATGGTCGATCCAGTATAAACGCAGCTCGATTCGGGTTCGGCTTCGTTTCTGATTATGCAGCTTGTCATCTGTCGCCTGCGCATAAATAATCACAGAGGTGACTGTGTTCATATCGTTAATGTCAGAACTCTTATCTGACCCACCTTTAATGTACTTCGAGTGATTACGTTTTTATCTCCATTCGCCATGTTTTGGTTTATTTTACTATAATCTCGTTTTTGCAGGTACGATATAAGAACGTGAAATATTTGCCGTTCGACCGTCAGATAAATTTATCGTTTCAGGTAAGGAATGTGTGGAAGACTCATATAGTTTTACTTCCCCTACTTGAGAGCGTTCAAGTTCTCTTTTTACACCGTTGTCATCGAATACTAGCACTTCGGTAATTGGTTGTTTGGGATTATATACTGTGGCCAGATCAAAATACTCGTTTAAATCTTCTGGCGATTTCCACCCTTCTGCTATTATTATCTCATTTAATGTTGAAAAAGTTTTTTTTCTCCTTGCCCCTGTACTCGCGTCATAGGATTCCATAACTGCACTGAAGTACAACTTTTGGTTCGGCTCCATTTTTTCATAAAAGGATGCATAAAACTGGGTTTCCACCGTTTCTTTAGAAAAAAACCATGTTGTTGTAACATAAGGATCTTCTTTATCAATTGTTATATCTTTCTCACTCGGCTTGTTAAACTGAACATAATCTGATTGTTTGGGGCGACAATCGTGACTCCCACTATAAGATTTGCACATAGGCTTGGTAGCCACGATCCATCCAACAGTACGGTATCTTATCCCTGTAGTGGCGGCAGTAGACGTAATGACAACATTCAAATTGCCGACATCATCAAACACAATCTCGTTACCGATTTGTGCTGAATCAACCGTAGGGGGGAAGATAGTAACCAATAACATCAACAAAAATGACAGACGCAACCATAAATTAGATTTTAATTTATTCATTTCTTCCTTCCTCAAATTAAGACTTAAAGTCCTATGAACCCAATTTATTAATATTTTCTTGTTTCATAAAACTTGCTCGGGTTGATATTTTGTAGTCACTCCAAGTACCCATATATACATTCGATACTAGAGGAATATCAGCGTACCCTATATACCACTGATTTTTTTTGAATTTCCCCGGCTCATACCACGGATCAAAAAGAATTTCTTTATCTTCCTTATAATTAATTATTCTAAATGTATATACTGTTCGAATGTAATAACTGCCCTTTGCATACTGGATGATAGAAGGCTCGACCTCGACGTTACCTTCTATTTGAATTTGATTTTTTTTAACCCAGTCAACATACTTTTTTGTACTATTCTTTACACCCGAATTTTGTTGAATTACAGGATTAATATATTTTTCTAACCAGTTGTTATCAATCGTCTTGTAATTAACATTAAACTGCTGCATTCCCCATTGACCTACATATTCTATCCATTTGTTGACCGCTTCTTTGCTATAGTTCTCTGCTTTTGTAATCTCAACTGCACTTTTTACGCCTTTCCAATTTATGTTTATTTCCATTTCATACATTTTATTAGGATACTTTTCTAAAACATATGGGAAATCCTTATAGTTTTTAGGTAAATTAGTAGTACGTATCGCCCTTCCCCACGGGTCTTTCGGAGCATTCAAGGCTATTTCAGCGTTTTTGACTGCCTTCTCGTCCACTGGCAGCATCTCGCCATTCTGAATGCGAAGTATCCGGTCAATGACAACTACAGATTGTGCCCGGGTTGTTGGCTCAAGTGCTGCTAGCGAGCCGTTCTGCATACCAGAAATGAGACCTTTTTTTGTTGCCATCACCATGTATCCAGCATCATTTGCTGCACTTTCACCAACACTGCGTACAGCTACTCTCGCCATTTCTATACGGGTCATGGCCGTATTCATATCCCCCATTGGATAATCATTATCCATGTACAAACCCTTTTTTGCCGCTGCATTCACAAACGGCTTATACCAGGCTTGTCCCTGCTTTGCATCTGGGACCGACAATGACATCGCTCCTACCACCATTCGAATAAACTCAGCCCTTGTCACATTCCCATTTGGCTTAAATGTCTGATTGGGATAACCGTTGACATAACCTGCTTGGACCGCCTTAGTAATCGCTGCTTCGCCCCAATGACCCTTCGTATCGACTAGTTGTACTGCCTGTGGCTCCGCATAAACCGCTTCCTGCCGAGGATATTCACCTATCATACTTACCAGCAAAATCAATGCTGTTAAAGTTGCAATTAACTTCAACTTCATCTTATCCCTCCTAAGTCATAAGTGATCTGATATTTTAAAAATGGTATTGCCATCAAAGCAAATCTGCTTGGATATAACACAATAAGAGCCAGGTGTCACCGACTCTTATTATGCTTGTTATAGTTGTCTTCACGTTGATATTACTTGCCCATTTTTACTTGACCTCTTTTAACTGAGCGATTACATTCGGTTGATCTGTTTTATTGCTTCGTAGTGTAATTTGCAAATCTTCTGGGTCATTTTTGAGATACGCATATTCGAAGCTGACTAGTGTTTCACCCGGTTTAATTTCTCGTCCCAACAACTCAAAATGTGAATGATATATGTCACCCAATCCTTCTTCCAACTGATCAAATCGTATATGTGTAATCTCACCCTTCTCGTAAGTGTTGTTTCCTATTGCAAGCCAAGGTTGGCGAGTACTTATCGGCATGTCAACCTCATTGTTGGGGTTGGCCGTCACCGTTGTCTTTAAGGCAAGCAGGTAAGCGTTCGCACTTTGATCAGGTGTATGTTTAGCATCAATAAAGTCTGGCTTCAAGATGTATACTCGATTGAGTTGTAATTTAATGACACCTTGATCACCAGTATCAGGACCTATGACTTCGTATTCCTTTACAGTATAATCTTTTAATTTCTGTTCAAAGTCGGCGTCTGTTGAAACCGCGTCAGATGGTTTATCATCCTTAGCTGCTGGTTCACTCCTTCATTATAATTAGTTGTCATTACCTTCTTTTGAACCATCTTTTCATCAAGAATTCCGACTCTTGTGTCACTAAAGGAACAAATGCGACATTGCCGCTTGCTATATGAAATAACATCGCTGGACCAAATTTAAATAATCCGTAAGAACTAACATGTGTAATATCTTAAAAGAATAATATTACTTTATTACTACATTATAGTAATAAAGTAATACCCACCTATAATATTCCAATTCAGATCTGATGTAAATGCTTATATCTAAAAAAATTTTCATCGTAAAGACACTTATTTTGTTATGTAAAGTAATTAGTTACATAATTAATCATTCATCAACATTTCAGTCATGTCTGATGTACTATGACTCAAGCATCACTAACATAACTGTTGAACATTCGTGAAAATGAAACCGAATTCATTCGCTTGTTCCACGAAATAAATGAATCCCAAAAAGAAGCTCTTATCTCGCTGCTGCATTCTTTTGTACATCAAAAAACGAAGTAAATATGCAAAAAAGTGGCCTCCTCAAAAGGAATGACCACTTTTTAAACACATCACTTCCATCTCGGCAAAAGCGTTAGCTTTATGCGAGTGAAGGCTACTTCAGCAAAGAGATACAGCCTTCTCTTCCTGCTTATATATTAGTTTTTGAACGCTTCTGTAAGTACCGGAACAACTTGTGATTTACGAGATACAACACCTTTCAGCAACGCTTTATTGTCGCTTAAAGTTACGTTGTATGCTTTCTCAACTGCATTAGCAGACGCGCCAAGTGCAAGTGCTACGGAATCGTTGTTCAAAATGTCGGTTACGACAAATACGAACAAATCCAAGCCCTTAGTCGCAATAATGTCAGACAAAGCCGCTTCAATGTCCGCTTGACGAGAATAAACATCGTTAATGTCTACGACGTTAACTTGTGCAATCTCGACCTTTGCGCTGCCCATTGTGAACTCTTTCGAATCAAGCGAGATCAGTTCCGCAATCGACTTGCTGCTAACGTCTGCACCCGCTTTGAGCATCTCCAATCCGTACTTCTCAGCATCCACACCAGCAATTTCTGCTAACTCACGAGCCGCAGCCACGTCTTCAGGCGTACATGTCGGGGATTTGAACAGCAAAGAGTCCGAAATGATAGCAGACAGCATCAAGCCTGCTACGTTCTTCTTGATCTCCACACCGTGTTCTTTATAAAGCTTCTTCAAAATAGTCGCCGTGCAACCTACTGGCTCTGCGCGGTAGTATAAAGGTGCGCTAGTCTCAAAGTTTGCGATACGGTGATGATCAATAACCTCTAACACTTGAACTTGATCGATGTCGCTTACACTTTGCTGACGCTCGTTATGGTCAACAAGAATAACCCCTTTGACCTCATTAGCTACCGTCTCTACAAGACGAGGTGCCTCTGCTTGGAACGTGTCCAGTGCGAATTGAGTTTCGCCGTTTACAGTGCCTAGACGCACAGGCTCTGCGTCATAACCAAGCTGTTGCTTTAAGTCCGCATAAGCAATAGCGGAGCAAATCGTGTCTGTGTCTGGATTTTTATGTCCGAAAATAAGTACTTTTTCCATTCTCTTATCCCCTTATTGTTATTTTGGCGAGAAAAGTATACCTTATAAAAGCAATTACAATCAAGATTATAACCCAAACCTGAAGTAATTCCTATGCCTTTAGTAGGAATAAGGTGCTTCATTTACATTATTTTTCCTCACCAAACTTCGACAACACCTGTTGCAAGATGACAAATGTTTGCTCTCTAGTTAACAACTCAAGCGGAGCAAACTTGTTGTCTCCTACACCTTGCAATAGCCCCCGCTCGACAGCACCATATACACTTGCAGCCGCCCACGGCGCAATGCGTTTGTCATCAGCAAACCGTATTTGTCCGCCAGGCAGTTCCACCGAATGCCCAGTTTCTGCGGGTTCTAGCTTTGTATACAGTTGAAGCAGCAGCACCGCAGCTTCCTGCCGTGATATAGGGCTCCAGGGGGAAAACTTGTTAGCTGACGTTCCTTTAATGATTCCAAAATGATAAGCCTTGGCGATCCAAGGGTCTGTCGTATCTTCGAACGGAGATGGGCCGGTTGGCAGCGGTCGCCCCAAGGTGGACTCAGCGGTATGAACTGCCATCAAGGCAAAGCCGTATCGATCCATAGGCTTACGATAATCTCGGTCATAATTGCTGTCTACTATACCGCTGCTCTTCGCGAGATTGTAATCATTCAGCGCCCAGGCGCTTACCTTATCCTTGGGATCAGCTCTATTTACTTGAAAACGAATGCTTGTGTCAGGCTGCAAATAGGACTTCACCGTCACTGTTGCGGAGCCCACTTGCTCGGCCTTTACACGACCAGACTCATCCACCGTCACTATGGCAGGATTGCTGCTCTCAAACGTCATTCCCGCTGCGGCAGCATCTGCCAGAGATAACGTATGTTTAATCTGAAAACGTTCACCTTGAGTCAGACGCACATAATCACCTGTGTACACTTTTACGTCTGGTATCATATCAAAAAAGGTCGTCTGGTACTGTATTTCCGCTGGAGTGCCCTTGCGGTCATATAACCCTTTAATATGTACGTTATAGGTGTCAGCATCCGATAATTCCGGTAACCCTGCGGGCCTGAAAATAAGACAGAACGGTATGCCAAAACCACTCGTATTGATGTTAAAATAGCTGCCTTTCTTATCTTTGTGGCTCTTGTTCAAAGTCCACAATTTGCCGTCAGCAGGGCGCGTAATCGTAACTTCCACCTGATCCAGCTTAGTATTATCATATTTCTCGGGATTCAAAGAAACAGACCAAGCATCCTGCGGGCTAAACATCTCGATCGGGAAATCGTGCGCTGATGGCCAGCCTATGTAATCATAGCTTACTGCTGAAGCGGTTCGGCTGCGATCAAAGGCATACATAGAGGAATAAGGGTAGTCAAATCCACTCTTCGACCTATTGACCATACCAAACATCGTTTTGGACATCGCAGGGTTTATAATCCAGCGCCGATGGCCCACACGATCAATGTTTGACGTGTCACTATCTGACATATATCCTAATACACTAGCATAAAAGTTCGGGCTTCCGGCATACAGATTACTTGTAGTTGTCCCCTCATACCCTAACTGGAAAAGAACTTCCTCCATCCCTTCAGGTTTTGCCGGATGGTGTGTAAGTACGTTATTAAGCGCATTAACTAAAGCTGCTGCCTGTGACTGATCCTGTAAACGCCACTCAGGCTGTACATCATATGGCAGCCCGGACAAATACCGCACAAAATTGACCGCGTTTATTCCATCCTTAATATATTCCCGCTTCAGCATGCCCGGTTCGTAAGGCTGCACCATTTTTGGCTCTTTCTCGTAAATATGAAGGCCCGCCATATAGCCAGTTCCTGCGGACATTGGCTTATAGGTAAGCCAATGCTGCCTGATTTCTTCCTTGCTCCGTGCAGCCACACGTGCCTGCACATCTCCTTCACTTACAGCTGATGCAATCTCCCCATGCCATATGCCGGCCATTAAAGTTGCTGTCAGCAACGTACTTACGTATACGCCACATATTCGAAGAAAGCGTCTGTTCTTAATTTGATCCTCTCTACCATGCATCAAGCACTCAACTCCTGCAGCTTGTATAAGATATGAATCTGACTATCACTCTATCATAAGCTGACACCATTTCCTATCGGACTAGTGGATGACATGAGGAGCGAGTGCTTGTATCCAGGTGCCGGTTCCCTCGTTTGTAGTTGTACCATGACATTCGCAGCACAAGTCACTTGTGCGGTATAATGAAAGTATGTTAATTGAATCTGCACATAAGCACTGACACATTTCACAAGAAGAGGTGTATGAGACATGACGATGAATAGATTGTCCGACGAAGAAAAAGAAGGCGTTTACAAAGCCATATACAACCGTAGAGATATCCGTACTTTTTTAAAGCAGCCTGTGTCGGATGAATTGTTGGTGAAGCTGCTGGAAGCAGCCCATCACGGACCTTCTGTAGGCTTTATGCAACCTTGGAACTTTATTGTCATTAAAGATGACGAAACAAAAGCTAAGCTGGCTGAAGTTGTAGACCGTGAGCGCCGTGCCTTGGCAATCCACTATGAAGGCACCGATCGCGACACCAAATTTATGGAGATCAAAATTCAAGGTATTTTGGAGGCTCCGGTAACGGTATGCATCACATGTGATCCTTCGCGTGGAGGCGATCACGTGCTTGGCCGCAACTCGATACCTGAGACCGATATTATGTCCGTCAGTTGTGCTATTCAGAATATGTGGCTGGCGGCGTATGCTGAGGGGCTGGCGATGGGATGGGTCAGCTTCTACAAGAAACCCGACATTCGTCGCATTTTAAACATCCCGCTTCACATTGACCCTACAGCGCTTATTTCAATCGGCTATACAGATGATTATCCAGAACGGCCGCTACTTGAGGCGTATAACTGGGAGAAAAGAAGAGAATTGGATAAGTTGATTTACGATACCAAATGGGGACAACCAACCAGTTTGGAATAAGGCCTATAACTTCCCATTTCCTTCCTGATTCATCAACGAATTGGCGCTAATCACAAACTTTCAGGGACTGACGCACCGCGATCCATACGCGTATCCGCACAGTCCCTGTACAAGGTTCATGAGAACTCCACTACCATTCGAGCTAGGCTAGGGCAGCGCCTGACGTAATATTTGCTCAGCCACCTGCTCCAATACAGCCTGCTTGCCAAATGCCGTAAAAGCCTCATTATAATTTTGCCGTGTTGTCAGTCTATACACATGTCCACTCTTGACTGCCTGAAGTCCCGTCCACAGCTTGCTGCCCTCCAAGACGTTATGCTCATGATCCGACATGAGGACAATATGATCTGGATTAAGCGTAGACAGTCCTTCTAGGCTTGTTACTTTGCCACCCCAGCCGTCAGGATCCGGTGTGCCAGGCGCTTTAGGCAGCAATAAATCTTCAAATAATAACTCTGCTACTCCTGTGCTGGAATAAATCCGTATTTCTTTTGCAGTGGGCTCGATTACCGCAAACGTCGCTTCCTTTGTCACCTTTTTAATCTGGCTTCGCAACTGCTCCACTCGGTTATCATATTGTTTGAGCCACTCCCTCATCGCCTGCTCCTGATCCAAAGCCTTTGATACAAATGCAAAACGCTCACGAAAGGCATTAAATCCGAAAGGCACCCGTATAGTCGGAGCAATCTTTTGCAGCTCCTCGTACATTCCGCTTTGCGTCGGCCCTGCCAAAATGAGATCTGGATCAGCTGCCACGATCGCTTCGATATTTACTGGCGTCTGAAACCACCCGCCAATCTGAACATCTGTACCTAGCTTTTCCTGCAAAATAGGTGTCACCTGCTTAGGATCGCCCATATCTGTGTTGCCCGTCAGGACAGGCTTGTAACCTAAAATGAGCAGTTCTTCCGTCGAGCCGGAAATGTCAGCGATCCGCTTTGGATGAACTGGAATTTCAACCTCTCCTTTAGCATCCTGAATTACACGCGTCGCAGGGCTGGCCTGCCCTCCCGTTCCTTCAGATGTTGCCACACCCACACCGCTCGTTGGATTATCATTTTGTTCCTTTGCTGACTTCGACGCTGCACTGCAGCCTAGCAATGAAACTGACAGTATAATTGTCGTTATCCATACAACCCCTGCTCTACCAAACTTCATTCAGCACCCCTCCTCTGATAATCATTCTCATTTGCACAAATGTCATCTTACGCTTGTTCACCTGCTATTTCTACCGGAGAACGGATAACAATACTGCAACACGGATTAATTGGCGTATTTTATCATTTTATGATTTTAGACGCAGCAATAACGCCAGCACATAAATGTGTGGCGTTAAACAATAGTGATTATAGTAACCGTCTACCCGCGCTGACGCATCACCTCGGAAGGATTAAGCCCAAACTTTCCGCGGAATATTGCGGTAAAATGACTCAAATTGGCGTATCCTACAAGACCCGCCGCTTGTGTCACATTGACATCGCCTTTCCTTAGTAAGCTCATGGCGTGCTCCAGCCGCTTATCACGCAAGTATCGAAACGCGGACGTTCCAAAGCACTCTTTGAAGCCTAGTTTAAGTTTGAAATCATTCAGTCCGACGATTCGTGCAAGTTCGAGCAGCGATGGTGGGCTCTCCATATGACAGAGCAGCACTTGAGCAGCATCTTTCACCTTATCGATGTCCCGCTTGCTTAGCTTTGCAGCAGCAGGTTCTTCCCTGTCGAATAAAAAGATATGCATGTAGCTGGCTAGCAGTTCCAAAGCTTTGCCTTCTATATACATTTTGCGCACAGCATCCTGATATGGACATTCAAGCATTTGACGGACGATATGGGCAGCGAATGTGTTCATCGGCAGTTCGAACCTGCGGAAAGCTCGTTTCCCAAGCACTCGATTGAAGTCTATGGACCGCCCATCCGATCCTCCATCCATGAGCCGGTTAAACTCTACAAGGGGAATGCCAATAGCCAATGAACGCATAGGTACTTGATTATCGTATTCAAACACGGCATCAAATTGCTTCATAAAGTGTAAATAACAAGTAGCTTCACAAATGTCGTGTCGTGCTCCCGATACCTTTACCTGCCCTGCCCCTTGCAAACAGATACTTAACTCCACCATTGCCGCTGGAGACGAGACATAAACCTCCTGCAATCCAGTTAGATGGTAATCTGAATGTACGATTTCCAGCCTAGGATTGGAGGACAGACGTCGAATAGCGCCCGTACCTACAGGACTACAAAGTGTCATGGAACTGTCGGTAAGGGGGACTTGGGGCTGCAACTGGAAACCTCGCCAATATTGCGTATAAATATCCTGATAGCCTTTACTTTCCATGTGTACGTCTACCTCTGCTGCCGTATTGGACTTTCTCATTTTACATATCATAATTGAGAACAATTCTCAATATTAGCCTATTATAAAATAGGGAGCCCCGACAAGCAATGTGCTGTCACGCCAACATTAGCATTAAGCCTCTCGAATATCTACCCAATCCGCAGTAGTTGGATGGCGTAATGCCTCCAGCACGACTTGAGCATCATAACCGTCCTGAAAGTCAAATAAAGGGGACTTATGATCTCTGATCGCCTGCATTACATAATGGAATACCGTGTGAGGTGCTGTCCCTTCATCTATCTCACCTACTTGAAGCGGTTGTCCAATCTCTCCCTCCAGCAGTTGTGCCCAGTTTTCAATAGCTAGTGTACCGTTTGTTCCATGAATAATCATAGATACCCGTTCTTCACCTGCAAAGCCTGACATACCATTGATGGACACTGGTGTCCCATCCGCCAATCGAAGCTTGGCTTCCACACCGATCTCACAGCAATCCGCTTGTTCTGACAGCTCCAGTTCGCTCTGCACGTGAGTAACTTTTCCGAATAATTTTTGAATAACATGAATCCAATGCACGCCTACTTCCAGCACAAATCCACCTTGCTTTCGGGATGAAATCCACGAATTGTGCTGCCAGCTCCGCGGCCAGCTCGGAAATCGCCACACAAGCTCAATTTTACGAATGGCGCCAATTTGACCATTATCCAACTTCCGTTTCAGTGTACGCATCGTCGGTTCATGAGGAAGCGAGAAGTGAATAGCATGCACAACGTTTGCTTCCTTTGCCTTGTCCAACATTTGCTTTGCCTCTTCCACGCTATTAGCAAGAGGCTTCTCACAAAAGACGTGAATCCGCTTCTCCAGCGCAGCCATTACGACGTCGTGATGGTAAGCGGGTGGTACAGCAACGTAAAGCAAATCGAACTCCACGCCTGCCAGCAAGGCTTCGTAATCAGCAAAGTATGCCAACTCCGGATACTGCGCCTCGCAATCTCTTCGCGACTGCTCATTAGACTCGCAAATCGCAACTAACGTGATATGCTGCTTGTATTCCTCCTTTTGAACTAAACGAATCATATAATGTCCCATGTGTCCCAATCCCGCGATGGCCATTTTGATTTTAGGTACGGTCATCTCTTTTTCCTGCCTTTCCTATTCAATATTTGAGTTTCTGATCAGAAATACAACTTGTAAATGTCTACATACTACCCTTCAGCTATACTTGCTCTATTTGCCTCAAACATGTGGCTTTTACCCTTTAAATCATACTGCACTTGTATTGGTTAGCGTAGTTAAATATTAACACGAGGCAAAGCTTATTACGCCAAGCAAGAACGAATATTCGTTCAATTTTATCCCCATTCTAAAATATACCTAAAAATTCTGCTACAAAATGGTGACAAAACCCTTGTATTTGCTGAAATTCATCTTTATCTATTGTAAGCTCGATAAATTATGATAAAATCTTTATCTAATTGTTTACGGTTATAGGCTTGAAAGAAAATATTTATACCATTAAATTATTATGGGGTAAAGAGGGTATTCAGAAAGTGAGTCAGTCTGATATGAAAATTGTTAAAATTACGGGGTCCTTGCATAAGGACAAGTTAAATTTCGACATTTCGGAGTGGAAGCTCTTAATCGAAACCAATCGTTACTACGAAATAAAGTCAGAGGAAGGCCCAGTCGTTAAACGTATTTTCAAAGAAAAAATGAATCAGATTATGGAAGAATCAAAACATTATGTAAACGGTTCGCTAACTTGCTCGGTATTTTGTACGTCAGATCACGTCCAAGACATTACGAAAGAAATCAAGGATAAACTCATGCAAACGATCCAGACTTATATGCACGATCTTCAACTTAACATTAAAGCGTTAAACAGTTCTACACTCGGGACCAAACCTCAATCCACGGATGTGAATGTGCTGGAACAAGAAGTACCTTGAATCTTTCTGGCACCATTAGATTGCTCATATAATTAACCTTACAATGGACAGATGATAAACAAGACAACTTGCGCGATTACGGTGGCGCATTTTTTTGTGTGCCTAGAATGCATACCAATTCGATTTAGTACGTCCAACGGTCCAACGATTCCGCAGAAGCCCATATAGGCTCCCAAGGTGCTTGCTACGTTATCCAGTCTATGGTAATATGTAACCATATATTTATTAGGAGGAGGTGTGACAGGATGCAATTACATGTATGGTCTACGCTATTGAGTGAGCTTCGTTCGCAATTGCTAGGAATTTTTCATGATTCCTCTAAGAACGGGATACGTCTGTCCATTTTTAGAAATTCGAACCAAATATCACATTATAGCAACATGACCATCCTGTCACTGCCTTAACGGACGAATGTAACAGCCCAAAGGCCGCGAGGACATGTCCTTGCGGCCTTTTTTGTCATCTTTTTAAGCAGGCAGCGGCAGTTAGGGTCATCAGGAAGGAAGATATAAATGATGATTCAATGCCAACAAATCCAAAAAGGGTTCGGCGCTCAGTCCATTCTGCTGGACGTCACCTGTGAAATAAATGAGTTCGAACGCGTAGGACTGATCGGCCGCAACGGCTCAGGCAAAACTACACTGCTTCATCTCTTGAACGGCAGCGAAAAACCTGACGCTGGACAGCTCTCCATACGGAAAGGGACAAGAATTGGTTACCTGGAGCAAGTCCCTCAATGTGGTGCGCACGACACTGTTCGTGATGTGCTAAATCAAGCTTTCCATGAACCTATGCAGTGGATGGCAAACATGCGTGAACTGGAACAGCTAATGGCTGACCCCAGTCAAGGAAGTGAAACGTTAGAGCAAAGGCTACAGCAATATGGCGAGTTGCAAGAGCGCTTTGAAAGAGCTGGCGGCTACGAAATCGAAGCTCGAATCGGCAAAGTAACAAGCGGTTTACGTATACCCGCATCCCAATTTACACGTCCATTTCAATCTTTATCAGGTGGGGAAAAAACGAAGATTGGGCTGGCCGCAATGCTGTTGGCATCACCTGACCTGTTGCTGCTGGACGAACCGACCAATCATCTCGACATGATGGCCATTGACTGGCTGGAGCAATTTCTCCAATCGTACGAGGGAACCGTTATCGTGATTTCGCATGATCGGTATTTTCTTGATCGAGTCGTCACCAAAATAATTGAACTTGAGGATGGAGAAGCCGTCACCTACCATACCCATTACTCTGGTTTTCAGCAGGAAAAGGAAGCTCGGCTGCTTCAGCAATTTGCAGATTACCAAGAACAGAAAAAGAAAATCAAACAAATGCAAGAGGCAATTAAGCAGCTAACCGAATGGGGAAACCGTGCAAATGCACTTAAATTTCATCGTCGAGCCGCTTCCATGCAAAAAGCACTTGACCGGATGACCAAGATCAAAAGACCGGTAGTGGAGCGGAAGTCCATCGAGCTGAATTTGCAGCAGCGTGATCGCTCTGGGGTGGAGGTTTTAACGTTGGACGGCGTTAGCAAAGGTTATCAAGACCGAATGCTGTTTAGAAAGGCCAGTGAGCTGCTATGTTATGGTGAGCATGTGGCTCTTATCGGACATAACGGATCAGGCAAAAGCACACTGCTCAAATGCATTTTGGGGGCGGAGCAGCCTGATGAAGGTGAAATTCGGCTTGGTTCTCGGGTTGATATCGGATACTTGGCACAGGAAAGTGCTCCCGAAGAGGAGAACGCTACTGTGCTGTCCTATTATCGCCATGCTGCAGGTATAGAAGAAGGTGAAGCGCGAGGTCGTCTTGCCCGCTTCCTCTTCTGTGGCGCTGATGTGTTTAAGAAGATAAGTAATCTCTCTGGTGGTGAATGGAGTCGGCTCCGCTTTGCGCTGCTCATGCATCAGCAGCCAAACCTGCTCGTGTTGGATGAGCCGACCAACCATCTGGACATCGATTCGCGCGAAGCATTGGAAGAAGCACTCGAAGATTTCCCGGGAACTCTGCTCGCCGTATCACACGACCGCTACTTTATGAATCGGTTAGCGAAGAAAATATGGTCACTCGAGCAAGGCAAGTTGGTCACTGTGCATGGTAATTACGAGGATTACAAAGCTAAGCATGAACTGGCTATGCACAACAACGGCACTAGTAATTCTGTGCAGCACAGTGTAGCGGGCAGCATGCTCGACCCGCAATTTTATTCCCAGCAACGGAAAAATAGCGCAAACAATAGTCGTGCTCAAGCTGCAAATGAAACTGCTCAAACGCGTGAAATGAGCAAGCCTCCTTATCCGCATCCGAAGTCTGGAGGCTGCAAGCGCTCCCTTGGGATGAACCCGACTCAATTAGAGGCGGACATCCATTGTTTGGAGCAGTCGCTGCGTCTGTTGGACGAAGCGATGCTAAGCCCCACCCTCGCCTCGGACGCGAGTAAGCTCGCGGCTTTACACAATGAACGAGAAATGGTGCAGGCTAAGTTAGAACCGTTGTATGAGCAATGGATGCACGCGTTAGAGGAACAATAACAATAAACAAACGTAAAGGTCGAGTGGCTGTATGCCTGCTCGACCTTTATCATTTTGCACCATTTTCCTGAGGCTTTAACTCTCTGGCTGCTCTTGATCGTTTACACCAAGCAACGAACGCGCCATATCCAGCGTCGCCTCATCTCCAGTCAGCAAAGCAAATGCCGCCACATCCACTGCGTATGCAGCCCACATCTCCACGACGTGATCGCGCATGCGCGGCCAGACGCGACCACCTGCCGCTTCATACTGTTCGATCAATTCTTCAAGCACATCCTCGCCAAACGTAGCCAGACACAGCTTGAAGTCAGCTGCTGGATCACCTACTTGTCCCTCCGTCCAGTCTATAAACCCGCTTACACGCTCCTCAGCATCTACCAATATGTGTCCTGCATGCATATCCCCATGGGTAAGCGCTGAATGCTGCGGCCAATAGGAGTCATCACTGGTCCAAGCCTGCCAGCGCTGCCACAGTTCATCCGAGACGCCGATCTTCTGCTTGATCTCCTGCATTCGCATGATCAGCGAAGTTCGCACCTCTTGCGGGCTTAGTACCCGGATACCTCGCGCAGCAGCCTCCTGATAATCAATACTGTGCAAAGCTGCCAGTGACTGAGCTAGCGATACGATAAATGCTGGCTTTAACGCCTCTGGATTAATGTGCCACACATATTGACGCGCTTCCGGATCTATGGTGCCTGCGGGATTCCCCTCCAATTTGGGATAAGCTATTAGTTCATCTGTATGAATATGCCATTGCGGCACAGCAATTGGCAAATGGCGACTCACTAATGCAAGTACGTCCTTTTCATAGCCAGCACGTTCCAACGGATCTTCACGGCGCGGCACCCTTAATACCCATGCTTTACCGGATTCATCATTTGCAAAGCCGACGATAAAATCCATTCCAGATTCATTTATGCTAATTGTATGAGCATCCAACTTTAAGCCATGCTTCTCTGCAAGCTGCAACAAATTCGTTATTTTATCGGGATTCATCGTTGTCATAAGTGTACTCTCCTCTAATTCATACCTGTTTATAGTCCCAAAACAACATAAAAAGCACAAACACTTCTGTCTGTGCACAGGTATATCGGAATAGAAGTCATTCAATCCACGACTGAGATTTATGACGGAGATTCATGACGGAGACTATG
The DNA here is from genome assembly GCF_000425125.1 of Paenibacillus taiwanensis DSM 18679. Classification (GTDB taxonomy): domain Bacteria; phylum Bacillota; class Bacilli; order Paenibacillales; family Paenibacillaceae; genus Paenibacillus_B; species Paenibacillus_B taiwanensis. The sequence goes on along the minus strand of NZ_KE384307.1, from coordinate 7,627 downwards.
AAGTTCAGAGCCAAAAGAATACAACCTACGCAACATATACGGCCACGCCGCAAGTTCCATGCTCGACTCTCTTAGCTCTTCTCCAACGTTGAAGACCTATCCATTTATGATAAGAATTCATGTCAATAGACATACCTATCCCGATATCCTGCACAAGGCAGAATTAAAAGCACTATGCAATTAATTGCAAATAGCGTTCAATCGGAATCTGTAAAATGCCATTACATGAACCCTCCGTTCCTAAAAATTACAAATAACTTACCATTAATAATTGGTTTGCACAATGTATATTTCTGTGCTAAAGGTCAGTCTAACTAACATTAGTGCATGTTCATTTGATATCCTGTGTTTCACCATTTGTACTCATTATTTTGTCCATTCTCGCCTCTAGCTTCTGCTTGTTAGCTATAACCTTTGGTGTTAGCTGATACTGTGCACATAAATTTATGTATTCATCATACCGCGCTTGTGTAGGGCGGTTATCAAGAAAACGTCTGACTTCTTCCGTCAAATCCATCATAAATTGTGGATCGCTAAGTTTTCCCTTTATTTCTGCATAATACGACGTTTGTTTGGTCGGTTTACTGTATTCATAGAACAACTTCACCTTAGTTGTAATTCGTTCCACTTCTGCTTCCGTATAAGGTTTGTAAATGGTGCCTTGTACTTCCTTAATAAACTTGTTTATAGTCACCCCTAGGCTAGGTCTGGCCTGATGAGATAATGTGTGAATGGTTGACATCAATTGAACCTCTTTCCATGTAAAAGTAAATAAAAGCCCTTAGGTATAGTATACCCTCTATTCCTAAAACGAAAAGACCATGCCTTAAATCAAAAAGAAAAGGGCTTTGTCAGCCCTAGCAATTGTTCTCATTGATCGCTGCTGGTCAACAGTTAATCCTTGATCCCCTACTTCACTCGCTGTAAATAACCATTTGGGTTAAACGTGAGATGAAATTTATGTTTACTCTTATCGATCCTAAATTCATCATGATCGGGAAGGAATCGGGCTACTGCTTCCATCGGTCCTGGCAGCAGCTCAGGATATACGGGATGACCCAAGATGGTATCTTCCACAATGACGTAGCTGCCTACTGTAACGAGTTGATGATACAGCATTAATTCCTTATAGACATGCTGTTCTGTATGATCTGAATCTAAAATGACCAATACGACATCCCCTGAATTAATGAATTGTTTAATACGATTAAACGTATCTACGGAAGCTGAATCTCCTGTCAGATAAGTAATACGATCGTGCTTGGTCCGTTCGAACTCTACAATATCGACGGTAATGATTCGCCCTTTGTTCATGAGATCACACATCTGGGCCAAGTAAAGTGCGCTTCCGCCTACATTTGTTCCGCATTCCACAATGATGTCCGGCTTTACGGTAAAAAGAATTTCCTGGTATAGAAACAAATCCAATGGACATTTATATACGGGATGTCCCATCCAATAAGTATCCATCCATGCGCGGCTATTATAGTAATGCAAATAGAACGGCGTCATAAAATCGAACATCCGGCGTCCCCCTTTGCTGTTGTGGTTCTGCTAGACAACCCTCACCATTTCTGTGATTCTACAGTAAATGCTTCCATAGAATAGCTTGTTCGGGCTGAACCACTAAGACAGCGCCAAATTCCGCTCTTCCAGTCGCCTAGACGATACCTGCTTCAAAGTCTTGATCCATGACCGTCCCTCCCCGATACACAAGACGAATCGTATCTGCCTCTGGGTGCTCCCGCAACAAAGCCGTCAGATCCACTTATCACCGTGGTTCAGGCGGCTTCATAGTTGGCAGCAGGATACAATGACTGCCTATTATGTACTTCCAAGCTCTAATATACCCCAATCACTTACATAGAGATTGTAAGTGAGCAGCTATAACGGCCCTGATCATGTCCGGGCTCAGACGGCTCGGCATCACAACGGCATGTACCGCCAGACCGTCAATAACGGCATAGAAACGCTCCGTCTCCACCTCACGATCCAATGTTTCATGTGCCAGTCCCGACGTGATCAATGCTTCAATCACACTTGAAATAGCCCGTCTTAGTTCCTCATACACTTCGCTGCTCAACGTATGAAGAGTCGGATCTACTAGCGCTTTGGCCGTAAAGCCAAGCCATACCTCCATTTCCGCGCTACGTTCTTCATCCATAGGCAAAATCTCGCAAAGCAACAGTTCAATGTCTTCTAGCGTATTGCCCGTATACGAAATGCTGCTAATCCGGTGCTTCACCCGCTCAGAAACAAGTCGCATCGAGAAGGCTATGAGCTCAGATTGGGTGGAGAAGTAATGTCTCATGGAGCCTACGGATATTCCAGCTTCTAGTGCAATGTTGCGTACGGATGCACGTTCCAGTCCGTCTCGCAAAATAACTCTCCACGTGGCTTCCGCCAATTTTTCTTTCTGTTTGAGATGATCTACAATTTTAGGCATGCTCTCAGTATAACCGATATTGCCTTTTTAATACAGTCGTGCTAAATTAAATAATACAACTGTATTAAAAAGGAGTGGCGTTATGATTGGCTGGCTCATCCTGGCTTGCGAAATCGGATTTTGGATTTTTATTTTGTTAGGTTTGTTTGTGAGATATAAATTAAGACAACCTACCCTTGGTGCCATCTTCTTGTTATGTACACCTGTTATCGATGTGCTGTTAATAGCCTTTACGGTCATTGATCTTCGTAACGGCGCTGAAGCTAATGTGTTCCACAGCTTGGCTGCGGTGTACGTTGGAGCTACGATTGCCTTCGGCAAAAGTATGGTGCAATGGGCCGACAAACGCTTTATTCATCTATTCGGCGGAAGCTCCCAGCAACCAGCCCAGCCGCCCCGACAAGCTTACCTCTCACGAGCCAAGAAAGAACGACTTGGCTGGTATCGACATGTGCTTGCAGGGTCGATCGGCATCGCCTTATTGGGCGGCATCATCTGGATCGTAGACCGCCCAGCGACAACCGATACGATGCTTGGAACGGCGCGATTGTGGACGATTATTTTGTTGATTGACTTTATTTGGAGCTTCAGCTATACGCTATGGCCAAAGGAAAAGGCACAGCAATAAATCCTAGCATATTTGACATCTTAAATCATGTTATGACTGCATTTTATTGAGCTGATCCCTAAACTACTATTGATTATATAAATTAGCCACAGGCACCGCTTGGCAGACCAATCTGTACGGTCAATTTGAACTGTGAACCGTAAGATGGACACTTTGAAAAAAGTGACCAACTGCGGGTCATATTTCAATCTGTCTCGCTGGTGCTTTTTTGTGCTGTGCTGCTGTTGTTGTTACAGGATGGTGGTTAATCCAACATACGAAGAGTGGTAATTTTACCTCTATAGAGACATCCTTGCTTCAGGTCCCAATAGGCACGGTGAAATCAAGAACTCATCTGGCGCTAAAACAAATACGCAAACGGTATAACCAGCAGCTTCAACAGGAGGGAATGTCCGAACATGTCTATCTCAAACAAAATTAAGCAAAGTCTTACCGAATCAATCAGCTTCATACACCTCCTGAACTTGACGAGCGTGTCAAACGGTCATGTATTTATCATCATCAGCAAAAGGAGCATAAAACAATGAAAAAGAAAATAATTGCTCTTTGCTTGGCAGCGGTTATTATCCCGACTGGGGCTTACGCGTTTAGTGGCTCGTACTTTGCCAAGGAGGAAGCCAACCTGAATGGTTTGGTTGATCGAGGCGTTAAGGATGCCTTGTCCAAAGGTCTATCTATCCTGATCGATCAGAAAATTACCGATCAAGGCCTTACGATTCATTTTAAAGAAATGGTTGTGGAAGATACTAAAATACTTATTCATTACCGTATTGAACAGCAAGATGCAGCTTGGTTCCATATGAGTTTGATACAACGGGGTTAAATATACTGTCAGATGGCAAAAAAGGAGGGCCGTCAGGTAGACAAACCAACTTATCAGGAGCCTCAGCACGAAGGCTTTAGCGTGTTAAATTTCCTTGACAGCGATCATGACAACCTGCCTTTCCACCCGACAGATGTGACAGGGGCTGAGCTGGACACGGGCATTGCAGATCAGGATAAGCCTGAAGGGGTGCTTGCATTTGTCACTAGCGGCAAAAGTCTGCCTCAATCGGTCTTCCTGAAAGTGGATGTGAATCGGATCGGCAACACAACAGGCAATTGGAAAGGAACGATTGCCATTGAGCAAGGGAAAGCGAAGCCAACAACTAAATAGAGTTAGCGTGTAATGTACTTGTACACCCGTTAGCATGAACATAGGCAGGAGGGTATCCAATGGACGGGATGCCCTCCTGCTTTATTGTTAACTCGGGCTAACCTTACATGCTTCCTATAACTGGTGTGCCGTTCACTTCTCTTATTGCGTGCTGCTTTATTTATGTCGTAACCAAAGGTTTTAATTTTGCTTCAATCTGCTCTCGTTTTTCCTCCAAAAACGGCGGCAGCGCCAGCTTCTCACCTAGACGAAGCATATCCTCGTCCACGTCGAATCCCGGGCCATCCGTCGATAGCTCAAACAAAATACCGTTTGGCTCACGGAAATATAACGCGCCGAAGTAATAACGATCTACGAAGCCAGAGCTTGGCAGGCGCATGTCTTGAATGTGGTCTACCCACTTGCGCAGTTCTGCCTCATTTTCCACCCGAAACGCAACGTGGTGAACACCGCCCCGTCCAAGGCGCTCTTCAGCAAGGTCTGTGCGCGGCTCAATATGAACCTCTGCTCCCGTGCCCCCTTGCCCAGTCTCATATACCTGAATGTCAGGTTGACCTTCTACTAGAGCAGGATAAGCTCCCTTGAACTGGAAACCCATAATTTCGGTAAGGACATAGGCGGTCGCCTCCGGTTCCCGCACCGTAAGCTGCACCGGACCTAAGCCAACAACGCCAAACTCTTGCGGGATAGCACTGCCTGCCCATGGTATTCCGCCGGCTACTCCCGTATTCCTCTCGTCTGAGACGAGTATAAGACGCATGCCTTCCGGATCACGGAGCGCAAGCGTCGCTCGACCGAAGCGCTGCTTAATCTCTTCATGCTCCACGTCAAACTGCTCCAGACGCTGCTTCCAGTATGACAAAGCTTGATCACTCGCAACACGGAGTGAGGTCCCCGAGATGCTATCCACTCCGTCCCGATTTCGCCCTGCGTTTGGAATTTCAAAAAACGTCAATTCCGTCCCTGGATTTGCTTGATCGTCACCATAGAATAGGTGATAGACGGATGTGTCATCTTGGTTGACGGTCTTTTTGACGAGGCGCATGCCCATAACCTGCGTGTAAAATTCAAAGTTGGCGGCCGCATTCGCCGTTAACGCTGATACGTGATGAAGTCCCTTTAATTCCATGACGGATCATCCTCCTGATTATATGTTGACCTAAACTTATGTTTCAAATAATGAATTGAACGAATGATTACTTGGTTATGTTTATTATCTTTATTTCAAGATATATGTTTTCGAGATAAATGTCAACCTATTTCCTTAACATCTGTGAAGCACATAAATGCAGTCTATTTTTGTATTTATAGTTACGCTCCCCTTTGTTTGGCAGGACAAACAAGGATAGTGCTTCGTATGCAACGTCATTTTGCAACAAAGCTTCTTGTAACATGGCATACTTCTCGTATTCCAGCAGCTTCTTCACATCATTCGGAGACAACTGTTTGCCGCTCGCGGTCTGAGCGCGCATTTTACTTGCAAATGTCTCTTTTATTATTGCCTTCGTATGGATATGTTCAAGTATGGTGAGGTCACTTTCGTGAATTCGGTCTTCTTTTAGCAGAGATATTAGCAAGCTTTCAAATGCCACATAAGAAGTTCGATCATGCTCACTACAAATTTGCAGGAGTAATCTACTGTCTACCTGCTGTTGTGCTGCTGCATTAGATACAACTAAAAAATACTTGTACATCATGTGTTCCTTCGCTTCCGTAGGCAAGAGCAACTGATCAAGCAAGGGATACAGCCCATTTAGAGCTGCGTCAGTCAAATTATTATGTAATTGAATTTTCTCCTCGTTAGACAAATGGAATAGTGCAGCGTTAACGAGGTGAACGATATCGCCACTAGCAACTGCCTGCCTATGGAATAATTCATGAAAAAACAGCAAAGTCTCTTGGTATCGCAAATATTAGCCTCCAAACCTAATCAAAGAATATTCATGTGGGGTTCAACAGCCATAGTAACAGGAAAACAATATACGCCCCCCTTACTGTGGATCATTTGAGTCGGATTTAATTCATTTATAAGGTTATACGTCTTCTTATCAATGTTATAGCATCTTCTATGTACGTTGTAAGTGCAAACATCTCGTTTGTTTTGTTTTCATATATGGGATGATCCCAATCATAGTTTTCTACGATGACCACAATAAAGTTGCCTCGCTCCACATCAAACTCAGGAAGCCAACCTACATCCAGAATAAATCGTTCATCTTCAAAAGCCACTTGCAAAATATCATGCTTTAATGACCATATCTGTTCGGCTAAGGGAAGTTGTGGTTCAAAATGAAATTCATTGTAGGTTATTTTACCAGGTGTAAAATCAATAGTGGTTAGCAATAATAATCTCTCTTTCTTTTCAAGTTTGATGTAATGGAATGAGGAAGCTAGGGATGGTCCAGCTTCAAGTGCCTGTATTAGTTAAGCTTTCACCTTGCTTGTTTGTGAGACCTAGATACCAACAATCTGTTTGTTATAGGGGAAGCATTGCTGTTTAGTGTTGAAAGGAATGTGTAGCAAACTCTCACGTGGTTCAAGTAGATATATCTTTAGTTTCTTCTTCAACAATAACTATATTTAGACGACTATTATCCCAATCATAAATCTTGCCAAACATCATTTCCATGCCACATCGTGTGCAGTTAAATAGATACCTTGACTGTTCTGACTCTTCTTCCCCCATACTAATATCCCAAATTGTAATTCTAATCTTGGAATGGTCCCAGTCCGTATTTCCACAACAGCTACAGACAAGATCTTTACCCCAAATTTTAATTATAGCCATGTCTACCTCCCGTGGATTCAAAATTTGTTGAACTATACAACTTTCAATGCCTCAACAATCATATTTATTTCATCAAAAGTCAAATTCACCAGATCAATTCTTGATAACTCTTTATTTTTATTTATATGAAACAATACCCTGCCATTCTTGATTACTTCCAGAGCTTCTTCATTAGTTACATATAACGATAAACCATCTTTATATAACACAAGTGAAAACTGGTAGCGTCAAGATTTATGTGTAAATGAAGATAACCTTCTCTTGTAGAAGATAGTGTTAGTCCTTGGTGATGAACATGGCTTGGAGTTCGACACGTGCTTGATCAAAGCCTATGTGACAGCGAGTAGCAAATCGATGGTTGTAGTCTTCGAACTGTGCGACCAAGAACTTTTCTAATGCTTCTTCATGTGGAAACTGTTCTTTTGGCTTGGTGTATTTCTTAATCTGTTTGTTGAATGATTCAATGAGATTCGTTGAATAAATGCTTCTCCAGATAGGCTTAGGAAAGCCGTAGAACGTGAACATATAAGGGTTCTCACATAGAGATTTAATGACCTTGGGATAAGCTGCTTTCCACTTGTCACAAAAGGTTTCAAGAGCTTTTCTACC
>NZ_KE384306.1:962355-1149414 GCF_000425125.1 Paenibacillus taiwanensis DSM 18679 | reverse complement strand
TGGTAGAAAAGCTCTTGAAACCTTTTGTGACAAGTGGAAAGCAGCTTATCCCAAGGTCATTAAATCTCTATGTGAGAACCCTTATATGTTCACGTTCTACGGCTTTCCTAAGCCTATCTGGAGAAGCATTTATTCAACGAATCTCATTGAATCATTCAACAAACAGATTAAGAAATACACCAAGCCAAAAGAACAGTTTCCACATGAAGAAGCATTAGAAAAGTTCTTGGTCGCACAGTTCGAAGACTACAACCATCGATTTGCTACTCGCTGTCACATAGGCTTTGATCAAGCACGTGTCGAACTCCAAGCCATGTTCATCACCAAGGACTAATGCTATCTTCTACAAGAGAAGGTTATCTTCATTTACACATAAATCTTGACGCTACCTGCTGAGACTATATAATCCTCTACCTTGTATATAAGCAGATCGGCTATTCGTAATTACTTTTATACTTTTCACTATAAAATATTTTCAAAGGGTTTCTGTTAAGTTCTTTGTTTTCCATGCATCGGATGACAAGGACTTGAGGACATCTGCCTCAGCTAAGGTATTCGGTTTGCCTAAATAAATCTTTTCCGTTTCTAGATTAACTCTCCAGCAGCCAATCTCACTTCATTTGATCCCTCCCTGGAAAAAGTACCTACAATGATCAGAATCGAATGATGTTAGCATATTACAAGCCCGAATAAACGAGCAATGAAAGAAAAATCGCATGAAGTTCAAATTACGCAAGAACATTTGATATCCCAATGTGTATTTCCCATATTTATTACGTCAATACTGTAACCTAGCAAGCTTTACGAAAAGGTGGGTATTAAATTGGGTATTAATGAATTTCTGAGGGTTAGTTTTTTTGAAATGATTTTAAGGGCAACCCTTTCCTTTTTTGTATTATTGTTATTAGCCCGGCTACTTGGTAAAAAACAGCTGAGCCATCTTACTTATTTTAACTATATTACTGGGATTACGATCGGTTCTATAGCAGCGGTAATTTGTGCCGATAGTGAAACGCCCTTTTTAAATGGGTTCATTAGCTTAGTCTGGTGGTCCATTTTAACGATTCTTATTGGCTATATAGGTTTGAAATCAAGCAAAACTCGAATTTTGCTCGATGGGCAACCCACAATTGTTGTGAAACAAGGAAAAATTCTTAAGGAAGCACTTCAAGGAACCCGCCTTAATCTCGATGATCTGAGTATGATGCTTCGGGAGAAAAATGTCTTTAGCATTCAAGATGTCCATTATGCAATTATAGAACCAAATGGACAATTAAGTGTTCTAAAAAAGGAATACCAGCAAGCTGTTACTAAAGGAGACATGAACATACCAACTTCTTCTTTGACTTATCTTCCCTCAGAAATCATTTCAGATGGCCAAATTGTAAAAAAGAACCTTAAAGAACTGAACTTAACCGAGAAATGGGTTGACGATGAATTAAAGAAAAATGGAATCAAATCAGTTCGGGAAGTTTTTTATGCAGAAATTAAAAAAGATGGATCTTTATATATCAACAAATAAACTTTCATAGACTATTTTTATTAACATCCCCATCACATGGAAGTATACTGCGCTTGTTCAGCATAGTGACTAGGAGGAGAAAGCGTGTTTAACACATATTACGCTTATTGTACTCGGTGTGAGAGATACTATCTTTACTGACCCACAGGACATACAAATGTTTCAATATTCTGCAAAGCAATTACTTGTTTCGACACAGGAAACATACCATGTGCCGCACGACATTGTGTATACACCTGGTTATACTCAAAATTAAAGACAGCAGCTTCACAAAACGAACAAGATACAGTTAATTAATGATCCGTTTCACTATTAAAGGTAGTAGCCCCACCTTTCATCAAGTCGGGCTATTTTGCTCTTATGCTTAAAGACACGCACTGTCAAGATTGCGCAAAAATATGCCACTAATGTGCTCAAGCATGCCGTCAAATGGCAGGTATGATAGCCGTTTAAAGGGAGTTGTTCTTCAATTAAACATACCTAATTGTAGTAGTCATTCCGCCTAATTTCTCAGTAAAGTTGTTTGCCATATGGTGAGGAATGTGGCAATGAACGACCCACGTTCCAGGATTATGAGCTTTAAATTCCACATCATAGGTTTCTCCTGAACTGACCAAGATAGTATTTTTAAAATATCTATTATGTGGAGCGAGCGAATTTCCATCTGTCGCAGTGACCACAAATTGCTGCCCATGCATATGAATCGGATGGGCGTTCATCATTAAATTTCCTAGACGTATTCGTACGTGTTCACCATATCGAACTTGTAAAGGCGTCGTATATGGGAAGCATCGACCATTCATCGTAAAGAAATTAAACATATCCGAAAAAGGATCTAAATAATAATTCCCTTCTTTCACTTCACCTTTCTCTAAACCCATAACTTTAAATTCTTGGAGCATTATAAAGTAATCTCTTTGAATTTTTGTCCTATATTCGTTCGGGTCAGCGATGATAAATGCCCCACCTAATCCCATCATTTCTTGTTTTACCGAATGAAAATGGGTGTGGTACATATGTGTGCCAGGAAAGTTTACGATTTTGAAATGATAATCAAAATAGGAGCCCGGTTGAATTTTGGGAGATGGTTCTGCTTCTGGTACTCCATCCATAACATTAGTAACATCTAAGCCATGCCAATGTACACTTGTTGGTTCTAAGAGTTTATTGTGTACTCGGATCTGTACATAATCGCCGGGATAAACAATGATTGTGGGTCCTGGAGAGCTGCCGTTATATCCAAAAGCGTTAATGAATAAACCTGGCAACAACTCTTGTTTTACAGGCTCGGCGACAAGTTCAAATAACTTGACTCCGTTTCTTTCGATAAACGGTAAGTTTGGTAAATCTGGAGTAATAATCAAATCATATCCCCTCCTTTCATTGATATGTATTCGAAATAAGGCCTGGATTAAGACACAATTTTATTAAATTAAGGCGCAGGACAATAATCAAGAACAAGAGCAGGTTATCGAAATAATGACCTGCTCTTGTTCTGTCCAAGGATGCAGCGCCGGAAGAGAATTTTTTGCAGTTCCTAGGCATAGCCCTAGGCCCGCTCCTCCTGCTGCTCTGGATCGGGATTTGGCCACACGATATAACGGCTCAAAAATATGCTTTTTCATCTCGTTTGGTATCCCGATTCCGGTATCTTTTATGAGAATCCTACCATTCCCATCGCCAATCTTTGCAGCCTCGATCTCAACCATCCTGTTCGGCTTATTGTATCGGATGCCATTTTCCACAACATTATAAAAGGCGCGGTACTACAAATCCGGGTTTCCGTCTACCTCGCTGTTATCCCACTCCAAAGTTTATGCAACTTTCCTCCCGACTGCAGTAGCTGAAAGTTCCGATACGATCTCTTCCAACAAATCACTCAAAACTACATGACTCTTTTCATTGTTATCGTTCATATAAGTTATCTCCAGTAAAAAAATCACTTAAACCGCTCTTGGATTCAAACTATGCGCCTCTATCAATGCACTCTTCATGACCGCTAATCTTAATTTGCGGTGATTTACGTTTAGCAGCCAGTTCCAAAGCAAACTTATGCTGGTATATCTTTCAAATGTGGTGGGTAACCTACACTTTAAATACAATTTTGAAACTCGGAGGCTTTTTGCATGAAGGACCATCTCATTATTCTGATTCGAAGTTTTTCTGCATTCATTCTCCTAATGGTAATTGCGAGAGCATTAGGAAAGCAAACCCTCTCCAACATGAACTTTCACGAATTCGTAACAGCAGTCATATTGGGAGCTATAGCAGCCAACTTTGCATTTAATGAAAAAATAGAAATTGTCCACCTTTTGATAGCCCTGTCTGTCTTTACATTTACTTCTTATATTTTATCTAAGCTTTTTTTGAAATTCAGAAAATTTAAAATGTGGACAGAAGGAACACCCACCATTCTCATAGAAGGAGGGTTAATTCTGGAACATAATATGAAAAAAAATAATATGACAATGGATTCATTGAACGAACAGCTTCGCCAGAAAGAGATTTTTAATATAGAAGATGTGGAGTACGCTCTCCTTGAGATTAACGGTAAACTATCTGTTCAAAAGAAAAAAGAACTACAAGCCGTGACATTAAAAGACTTACAGTTGAATGCAGGTAATGCCACACAGTACCCAATTGAGCTTGTAATTGACGGGCAGCTTTTGCATGACACTCTAAACTCCAACCATATTCCCGAATCCTGGATACTGTCCCAACTGAAGGCACGCGGCAAAAAGTTAGAAGATGTATTCTACGCCGTAAAAGGCAGCAACGGTCACCTTTATGTGGATGATTATAAAGATAATATTCAGCATCCAGTTGATGTGGAATAGTCTTGACCTTCAGTATAAATAGCTACCTGAGATTCAACGTAATCAAATAATTATATTTTGCAGCGTGCTTTAGCTCATCCAATATGATACCATACACCGTATCTTTATAGATGCCATCAGGCAATCCAAACCAGATGTTGCGGTATCGTTCCACCGCACCCAACTCCCCCATCAAGGCACGCTGTAGACCCTCTATATAGGATTGCACCCGCTCATATTGATCACTACTGATGCCTACAATTTCCTGTCCCGTCAAAGCTCGATACATCTCTCTGAACATTTTATTGTGGCCGCGCTCATCGTTACGAATGCTTTCTATAATGGCCACCTGCTCTTTTGTGGGAGCCAGGTTAATCAATTCATTGTAGAACAACTCATCGTTACGCTCCCCTTGTACCGCTTCCTTTATCATTTGTACTGCTTTCGGAAATCCTGTGCTCCAGATAGGTACAAAATCGACCCGCATATAGTATGGATATGGATTTCCCCAGAAAGAAGGCACTTGATACAATTTTTTCTCCTCCCAACGTCAGTTTATAGATTATAGGAAAGTATATGAGCATCTACCCATATCGGTTCCTAACATTAGGGGAAAATGACGTTCCGATATGTACCGATAAAATTAAAAAACCGAAAGGATATGAATCGGTACACTTTCTTGTCACTCTACGTCCTTAGATTATTCTAGTTCCACACTATTGTTGGTGACACGAATATGTTACGTTTGACATTAATCCCCCCTCTTCCTATATATCAGTCTGTCAAGGCGTGCTAATTAACTCATCGAATGAAAATCGATCCATAATGTCGTACCCGTTTCTTGGTCCTTTTGGTCTCACTACAACAGTTCCTAGGTACGATATTTCCCCCAACCCTACAGCTTTAGGAAAGCTATGAGCGATAATTACAGTATTCGTTCCGGATACCGGGATCTTTTCTAGCTCTGAGGTTAGTTCTGTTAACGTATTTGTCTGTTCCGTAGGTGTTACGTTACCGCTTAAGTGATAAACCTTAAACCAGAAAGGGTCAATTTGAACATTTTGTTTACCAAAAGCCAATTCCGCTGTTTCTCTTGTACGGCAAAAAGGGCTTGTTGTAACCGGATAGTGAACTGGAATATTCAATCTTCGAAGAGCTTCACCATATAACGCCGATTGTTTTCGGCCTTCCTCCGATAGATTTTTTTGAGTAGCGCAATTTCCGTATATGATTTGTGGCTGATCTTCACCTCTATTCGCTTCTCCATGCCTCACATAGAGTACATATCCGCCATTACGTAGTGAGTTTAATGTGGCTGAATTTAATGGATCAGACTTTGCTCTGCTTGCTGAAACCTCTAACGCTTGTATCTGGAACGCAAATAAAAACATAAACATGACTATCCAAATCTTCTTCATATTCGTAACTCCTCACAATTACATCTTTATTATCGTAGTGTGCACAATGATAATCGTTAATATTAGTTTCACAAGTGTTCATTTCCTATCTGAATGCAGAATCATCATACGCATAGATCTTAAAGAGTTGAATATTAAGAATGATAATGATTAGTCACAGACACGGACAAATATCAAGGTAAGAACTCCTAATGAAGATAATGTTTCATTCAGCATAAATATTACCCAACAAACAAGGCTACCAACAACAATTATTCAGCTGCCTGCTTTTCGGATTGTTTGATCCTTAGTCAATGGACAAGGTGTTTTCCTGTCCACAAAGCAGTGCGGTAAGTATTATTTTGTTTAGTAGCTTGCAATCTAATTGCTTGTGGCCTGCCAGTCATCTCAAGCTCATTTATACTTTGAGATGCGAATTCGCGTGGTACGATTCAAGAAGGCTATACTAATCGGCGTTCCTTCTTTCGGATTAGAAACGGTAATAGGGAAAATAGAGATACCGGTTTCCATGCCGCTCGATTCGGGCCCTCGATTCGAGGTGACCGCTTGAAAGTGAAGACTTATCTTGCGTACGACCCATCGGGTATACCAAACCTTGTCCGCATTATTTTGCATTTTCGTATTCCATTGGCAACGATTCTTCCTGGACTTCTGCAAGAACATAAACCTTCAATTATTAATATCCCACTGCTTATTGGTTTTCCTGAAGCAAATCCCTATGCAGTCTCCCGGATAAACGGTATTTGGCTTGCGCATTTATCCTGCTGGGGGTTGCGATTACGGGTTGCCCGGAGGAGGCGCGGGTCACTTGCACTTGTGACTCCGATTTTTCGATAAAAAAGACTTCTTTAAATTTATGGTATAAACTATATATTTATCCAATCACTTCTACTATCTATTGAATAACCTTTAATAGGAGGTGATGAAACATGAATAAGAAGGATGGATATGAAGAACAGTCAAATGAAATATTAAGTCATGAAGAAAGGGAACAGCATGAAAAAGATCTGCAAGATTTGACTGAGGCTGCTTCTGCCCTTTTTAGAATTCCAGTGTTTTTCAGCCACCAAAACCTTTTTTCACTAGATACTACAAGGCAACGATTTATTGTTCGAATGTTTAATGAAATTAAAAAAGTTCTCCTTTTCCCTAGAACATTGCCTAATACTGACGAGTATCCTGATACAACATTAGAAAATATTCGTACTATGGTTAACTCAAGCTATGGATTGGTAGCTGCTCTTTTGGTGCCCACTGGTCCTACAAGTCCTCAAGGTGAACCATATTCGCCATTTTTACAGATTGAACCAGCAATGGGCTATCAATATGGCCTTCCTCTGTTTCTCGTTGCAGAGAGAGCTATGCTGGATAGAGCAGGCGGGATTTGGTCAGGTCAAACTGCACCATTTACGCCAATCGTGTGGTTCTCTAATACGGTAACCGTTGAACAATTTTTTAATAGCGTTCCGTGGAAGGAAGCCTTACAAAACTGGGCAGGGCAAGTGCGAAGTGGTTATTTTGCACAAACGGGACCTGAATTTGAATATAAATTCAATAGTCATGACTAGGATTTTTTTACAATGGTGGGTTAGTTTCAAAGAGCAGTTACAATAACAATAAATAACAAAAAAACATTGTCTGCGATATGCAACAGTGCGCTTTTGTACTATGTTCAAGATCGTGTTTTACCAATGACTATCGTCTGAACCGCGTCTTTGGTGGCTCATAACCAGGAATAGCCCAAAACAATTTGTACTCAAATACATCCGTCCCATGCAAAACTGCCACGCTAGCGGAGTAAGGCTTCAGATCGAAAGGCACACTTTCTCTCGAATACTGACTGCAAGCATTTCATCATACGATCAAGTACAAAACGAAGGAGCTGCTGCGGCAACTCCTTCGTCGTTTATATTTAGTTCTTGTTCTACTAACTCGATCCAAGGGAGTTTAACAACATTGGGAGCTTCTTGCTTTACTTAATTTCTTTTCTCTTTTGTAAGCAACTTGTTTCATGACTTTACAGAGCGCAAGGCGATCAGCGCACGGCACTACAAATACTTGGTAAACCCTAATCTGAATGTCCGCCCCGTTACCGTCATTGGCACTTTTGACAACGGTATTCTGTGAGTACTCATACCAATTACACTAACGGCGCTATCATAAGCGGGAATTATAGATACATTGTCATTTTCCTTTTTCTCAAGTACGACATCAACTAGAGCTTCCTCATTTAATAACGTATCCTGCTGTAGTACGTGGTCTTCCTCCACTTCTATTTGTTCGATCGCAGATAGGGGCATTATCGCTTCTTGAGTGAGGCTCAGCCCAATAAAACGAACTTCATTTTGACTTGTTTTATGTCGATTTGAGCATTGTCTTTCCAGCATTCGAATAATCGTTTTTTTTGCTTTATGGTAGATCGCAGCACTGATATCGTTAGCTGGTTCATATTCGCTATCTCTTTTAGAACAGATAGATTCGTTACTTGATCTTCTTCCTGCAATGTAGTAGACGCTTTTAGAATCCCTTTGAGAACACGTTCACATCATCCTGTATGATTCCAGAATACTTATATGATCAATGGCGCATTAGTTAGGGCTTCCATGGTTGTCTGGGTGATTTAGATTTCCCTTCATAGATGTCTTTTGTTTATAAAACGGTATTTCCACACCTTCATCAATAAAGATTCCTTCAGAAATATGAATATAACTCATCGTGTTTCTAATCCAATACAGATTAGGTTCAACTTTAAATAACTGGGTATCATGTTGGTCATGGAACGATATAATATGGGAGTTTATCCCCTCTTTAATTATGAAGGATGTTTGATATTCATCAGCGAGTTGATAGTCACCTACGATGTTATCAGCACTATCGAAATTCATGATACTAGGATGCTTTGGTGCATCAGGTTCATTACTATCATTGGGTTGGTTTAAGAATTCTAATATCTGCTGCTCATAAAAAGGGCTTACCTCTTCATTCGTTAATAATACCGTTACCGCTTCGCTTGTCAAAGAACATAAGCAATGCGACGAATTGCCCGGCCAACCACCAGAGTGACCAATAGACCCGTCTTGAATGATAAACCCACAACCATAAGAGCTATGTAACGGTGAAGGAGTAAGGGCGCGATTCACCAATTCAAGTGATACTAATTTACCTTGAAGAAACCCTTTTACAAATCGGGCTATATCTTGAGCTGTGGCATAAATGCCCCCGTCACCATAAAAATCGTGCTTCTTATCGATATCTTTAAAAATGGGATCGTCTATTACATGGATATATTTCTTATTTATAAAATCAAATAGCTTAGCGACAGCAGTTGGCTTAGATTTTGGCTTCGTTGTAGTGTTTATAAGTTGAAGAGGTTGGGCTATCATTCTTTGTAAATAATCCTCATAAGATAGTTGACTTGCCTGTTCGATAATTTTAGCGAGCAAGACATAATTTGTATTTGTATAAAACCAACCGCTACCTGGTAGGAAATAAGGGTCCTTGTTATGCAAAATATCTTCAATAGTTTCAACTGAAGAATTATCTATATATTCTGGGATACCGGATGTATGCGTCAATAACTCTTCAATCGTTACATCTTGAAAGGTACTTGTATTAAACCATTTTGTTAGGTTATCGTTAAAATGAATCACCTTTTTCTCTATTAATTGAAGTATCATCACGGCTGTGTACATTTTGCTTAAGGAAGCAATGTTAAATAGTGTCTCCCCCGTAATCGGAACTAAATTTTTCATATCTGCAGAGCCTATTGTCACCTCTACAATTTGGTTATTGCTCCTTTCGACATAAACTGCACCATTGAACTGGATTTTTTCAAGTGTAGAATAAATAGTGTTGAACATAAGTAAGCCTCCTAAATATATTAGCTATCTAACATATTTGGTGTGAAGAACTCAAATGAACTCTTCAGCAGCAATTTGTTTCAATTTATTCGTAATTCTTTCTAACTCATTACGTTCAGTAACAGTTAGTTTAGAATATAAACGATCGGCCACTAAACGCTCGACATATTCTTGCTTCTCAAAGTACTCCACACCTTTAGTTCCTAACATAATAAAAACTTCGCGGCGATTATCAGGATTGATAGCACGATGAATAAACTGGTTCTTCTCCATCTTCGCAATAAGCTGGCTTACTGCACTAGAACTAATGTTCATTTCTATAGCAATCTCACCTACCGTTATTTTGTTGGCTGAGTATACAATATCCAGCAACACGGCTTGCTGAGTGGTGATAGAGCTAGCTAAATATGGTTCATAGTATTTAAAAATCAAGCGGTTAATGGCATAATCAGCTTCATTAATTAGCTTAACTTGTTCATATAAGTTCACGAACTCACCCTCTGGAATATGTTAGTTATCTAACATATTAGAGAAGGAGCTACGATAAGTCAAATTTTTCGGTGATGGATTGTAGTGTAATAGCTTTTAACCGATAGGTAATTAATGTTGACAATATGGGGCGGAATATTTCTGCTGGAGGATACTATTTGGTTGATGAACTCTGTTCTCATGACTTTATAAGTGGCTTAAGTCACAGCATTTGTCACAGGGCCAGCCTTTAACACTATTTATACCTATCCATATTATTAACTGTGTTTCTCATCTCTTCATCCGTTAAATGAGTGTAAATAATTTCAGGATGTTTCCGGTACATATCGTGCTTCCCTGATGGGCACATCGAAAAAACAAACACCTCCAATTGTCCTTCACATCTTACGACATGAAAGCATTCTCTTGAAGGCGTTTTGATTTGTCACACGTTAGGGGGCAGTCCAGATGACAGCTTGCAGCTTAGATGTTTTTTCAATGTCCACTTAATGGGGCTTGACCACTTGGAACTTAATAACAATTCCACCGAGATTACCCGATTATAGGTAGCTATAGATTGATAGTCTTCTAATTTGAATAAGTGGTACCGTGCTTGTTATGGTTTCGCGGCGCGATCCGCAAAGAGCTTTTGAAAGTAATCTTTATTAAAAAGCATACTTGGATGACTAGGATTATAGGCCAGTGCTTTTTCATTATGCTCATGAGCTTTCTCGAATTGACCTAAACGATCGTAACACAGACATAATTGTAAATGTGGCAGCCACGTAGAGTGGGATTGGTTAACCAATGACATATTATTCTTATCAAGTCCTATATCAACAGCTGCATGAAACCAAAATATCGCAGTCTCATACTGCTTCTCCTCTAAGAAATGAGAACCGAAGGCATAGCAAAATTCCGCGCGAGGTATATCATAGACAAGTGTCCGGCAGATCGATTCAATAGCTTTCTCTTTGTTGCCGAGCTTTCCGAAGCAGTCGCCCATCTTCATCCAAGCCTGAATATTATCTTCAATCCAGCCTTGTTTGCCCTTCAGGAACTTATCGTAATAAAAAATAGCCTTTCTATACTGAGCATGGTCGCGGAGCTCATTGCCAAAGTAATATAAATCTCTTGGAGAAAATTCTTCACCGTCCTGCTCTCTCTTTAAATAAATTTGCAAGTTACGATCCGTAAAAACTTTATTTTTACTATGAGTGATGCCCACTTCACTGTTTTGAATGTTGCCCCAGACATCTAAATATTCATGAACGGGCCCAATCCATTGAAAGTTACGATCCCGACGAACCAAGCGGTTGCGCCGCAGGCTAGAGGTGACGTTCCCGGACTCGTCGTGAGCCAGATAATAATCCATCGTCACACTATCAACATCCTGACTCAGCTTTTTTTTCAGTTTCATAAACAACAGCCAGTCCTTCTCTTGGATGATGTCGTCTGCGTCCAACCACAATATATATTTTTTGGTCGCCTTACTAAAAGAATAATTACGCGCGGCTGAAAAATCATTAATCCACGTGAAATCAAAAATTCGGTCGGTGAATTGTGCCGCAATCTCCTTTGTACGGTCCGTGGAGCCTGTGTCCACAATTACAATTTCGTCTGCTATTTCTTTCACAGATGATAAACATCTGGCTAAGCCTTCTTCTTCATTCTTAACAATCATACACAAACTGATGGTAATCATCGTTCAAACTCCCTCTGACCATTCATAAGGCATCCGGAAACCGGCTGCTTTTCTGAACATGTAATGGTATTATGGTATATTGGCAACCCATACTCTTTCATCGTCTGCCACAAGCATGCCGATATGGACCTGCTTGATCTTTTTGCCCAGCATAGCTATAAACATGCGGCGTGTAATTTCGTGCTCGCTTAACTGGGTATAGGTTACGGGAATTCACTGATGACCGCTAGAATAATTCGTGACGGGACCCCACCATGTCAACTCTTTCATTTTCGTATAATACGCACATAATACGCACAGCATGTTCTCTAGCCAAGCCAATGCTCGTTTATGATCGTATCGTTGTATAAAAAGAGGATCTTTGGCATGCTCCCTAATGCTTTTCAAGCATGTATCAGTTAAGGGCAGCTGATTAGGAGTTAGGATTACAATGCTAGGCGTCATCGGTTCACCTTTTCGTTCATAAGTGAAGTACCTCGTTTATACGAATTGCATAGAATTTGCATTATTTCAAACTGTCATCCGATTCTTCAAGCGTTTCAATCAGCAATTCGGCTGTTAATTGTTCCCTGTTGAGAAATGGAGACATGTCTTCAATAGGTCTATTGACAACAAGCTTAGGAATCACAGTCGTCTGTGTTGTCAAATCGACCTCCACAAGAAAGCAGCCTTTTGTTTGTAGAGCAATGTCTATCTTGGTCGCAGCTTCTTCGTTCGTTTCGATTTTTAATGCAGGTATCCCAAAAGCAGAAGCCACTTTTACAAAGTCAGGACAACCATAGCCTTGAACGGTAGATTGTTGCCTCCCCTCAAAATACATATCCTGGAATTGTCTAACCATACCGAGACTATGATTATTCATAACGAAAATTTTAATGGGAAGCTGATGTTGGGAAATCGTTTGCAACTCTTGAATATTCACTTGTATTCCCCCATCGCCTGCAATTACTATGACCTGACGGTCCGGTGCCATCAGTGCTGCTCCGATTGCTGCCGGCAGAGCAAACCCCATGGCTCCCATACCACCAGCATTCAAGAGTCGTTGGCTTTCGCGCAGCTGAAAGGATTGACTGGCCCACATTTGATGTTGGCCTACATCAAGTACAATGATGTCTCCTTCGGTGCAGCGGGTCGATAATAACTCCATAAAACGGTTCGGTTCGATACAGTCGGACTTTGTAGCCGTTCCCCCGCTAGGGTATTTTTTTCTGGAAGTCAGAATTGCGGCATGCCATAGCGAGAAGTCAGGAAGCAAGCTGCCTGACAAAGCTTTGTTCATGTCCATCAGAAATTGTCTAACATCAGAGTGGATCGTTAGATCTGCGCGCACTTTTCCATGCCGTTCCACGTCCTCGACGTCAACATGAATCTTCTTCGCTGCTCTTGCGAAAGTTTCGGGTCTAGTCCCCGTCTGCCGAGTATCGAGTCGTGATCCCAGAATAAGCAGAAAATCACAGTTGGCTAAGGCAAGATTACTATATCGATTGCCGTAAGACCCGATTAGGCCTACGCTCATCGGATGCTCTCCCGGCAAAGCATCGAGACCCAAGAGGGAGCTTACTACTGGAATTTTGCTATGCTCCACTAGCTGACGCAATTCTTCGGTCGCATCCGCAGCTCGAACACCACCGCCAACAAGAATCATTGGCCGCTCCGACTGTTGCAGCAGACGAATGGTTTGCTCGATATCCTCAGTCGCACAAGGCTCAAAAAAATTGGCATACCCTCGAAATTCCTCGCTATCGAAGAAGCTTTCCAAAGAGTCCGGCTCAATTTGTGCACGCTGGATATTCATAGGGATATCTAGCAGTACTGGACCAGGACGACCATGCTGGGCAACAAAAACGGCTTTCTCTAGGGCATAGCGAATTTGCTTAGCATCTATGATCATTTCGGCAAACTTAACAATTGGTTTCACGATACTGACAATATCTGTTTCCTGAAATCCAATTTGCCGAACCGGCTGATCAAATTTGTACTCATAGGTGTTCACCTGTCCGGTAATAAACAAGCAGGGGACGGAATCAAAATAACAGCTGCCAATCCCCGTCAACATGTTAAGCGCCCCTGGGCCACTCGTACCCATGGCAACGCCTAGTTTACCATTGATCCGGCTGTATCCTTCCGCTGCAAAAGCTGCGGCTTGCTCGTGATGTACAGAAACACATTGGATATCCGTTCTGTCATATGTGGAGTCAAGCAAATGGACAATAGCTCCGCCAGTCATTTCGAATATATGAGCAACTCCTTGTTTATGAATGAAATTGATCACATAGTCAGATAACTTCACTTCGATCCCCTCCGCTGCTAGTTGTCCTCGCAAGCTGCTGCAAGTGTGAATGCCTCTAGTTCCTTCATGCAGACAGCCTTCATGTCCGCTTGTTTGTAATAAGCTTGGAACCATTCCACCGTTTTCTCCAACGCTTGCTCCACGCCCCATACCGGCTGCCAGCCGAGGAACCGCCTTGCTTTGGCGCTATCAAGACTGAGATTGACCGCTTCATGGAGGCTATCCCCTTCTGCCAGCTCGTAGAAATGATGATCGCCCCAGAGCTTTCCTATCGCCTTGACCAGCCACTTAACGCTTTTGATGCCATCTTCATTCGGCCCAAAATTCCACGCTTCTCCAAATTCCGCGCCGCACTCGACCATCTTTTGCGCCAGCAGCAAATAACCCCGCAGCGGCTCGAGGACGTGCTGCCATGGACGGGTAGCGCTTGGATTGCGTATAGTCAGCTTGCTTCCGCTCAGCAAAGCTCTCATGCAGTCGGGTATGATACGATCTTGGGACCAATCTCCTCCACCGATTACATTCCCTGCTCTTGCCGTAGCAATGCTAAGTCCGTGAGAAGCGTAGTCGTTAACATGAAAATAGCTATTTCTAAATGATGAAGTAACAAGCTCCGCGCAGGCTTTGCTGCTGGAATAAGGATCGTAACCGCCGAGCCTGTCAATCTCGCGGTATCCCCACGTCCATTCCTGATTCTCGTAACACTTGTCTGTTGTGACGTTTAGTACGGCCTTGATGCTTGCTCCCTCGACCAGCGCCGTTCTTACCGCATCAAAAAGATTAGCGGTTCCAAGTACATTCACCTCATAGGTGGCTACTGGGTTCAAATACGAATATCGAACAAGCGGCTGCGCGGCCATGTGAATAATGACTTCGGGTTGAGTATCCTTAATCGTCTGAAGAAGAGTTTCCCGATCCCGGATATCGGCCGTAACGGAGCGGATCGTACGATCAAGCCCGCACAGTGAAAACAAATTCGGCTCGCCAGCAGGCTGCAGCGCATAACCGGTCACCTCGGCCCCTAACGCCTGAAGCCACAGACTAAGCCAGCTTCCTTTAAAGCCCGTATGGCCCGTCAGCAGCACTTTTTTTTTCGACCAGAAATAGTTATTTGGCATAACTGTTTTCATCCATTTCCTTTCCAGGAGGCGTCTCCCTTTTTCCACAGCTCCTCTAAATAGTTTTTGTCACGAAGAGTATCCATCGGTTGCCAAAATCCCTTATGATGGTAAGCCATTAATTGACCGGCTTTCGCCAGACGCACAAGCGGTTCTTTTTCCCAAACCGTTGCATCCCCGTCAATGAATTCGAAAACATCAGGCTGTAAGACAAAAAAACCGCCGTTTACCCATCCACCGTCCCCTTTGGGCTTTTCTTCAAATCCAAGCACTTGATGATCATCCGTAATTTGCAAGGCTCCGAATCGCCCAACCGGCTGTGTTGCAGTCACCGTTGCCCATTTCCCGTGTGATTTGTGGAATTCGACTAGCTTTCCAATATCCACATCAGAGAGGCCGTCGCCATACGTAAGCATGAATGACTCATTTTCAACATATTTCTCAATTCGTTTCAGTCTGCCGCCTGTCATTGTATCTTGACCTGTATCCACCAAGGTCACTTTCCATGGGTCATGATAACGGTTATGAACCGTGACCTGGTTCGTCTTACTGGAAAAATCAAACGTTACGTCCGAACCATACAAATAATAGTGCGCAAAATATTCTTTAATTACATGAGCTTTATATCCCAAGCAAATGATAAACTCGTTAAATCCGTGTTTTGAATAAATATTCATGATGTGACACAGTATCGGCTTGTCACCAATTTCAATCATCGGCTTCGGCTTTAAATGTGTTTCTTCACTGATCCTCGTTCCGTAACCTCCGGCCAAAATAACCACCTTCATGATGAACAGCTCTCTTTCAGAAGCGTATGAAGAACATCTGCGACATATTGCAACATATCCTCAGTTAGACCTGGATACACACCGATCCAGAAGGCCTGGTTCATGATCCGGTCTGTGTTTCGCAATTCGCCAACAATCCGGCAGTTTATGTCTTTGTAAGCGGGTTGACGCAGTATGTTTCCTGCAAATAACAATCGAGTGCCGATGCGATGTTTTTCCAAAGCCTGCACCAACTGATTGCGCGTAAGAGTTGCATTCTCTCTCAGAGTAATCGGGAAGCCAAACCAGCTTGGCTCGCACCCTGCCGTCGCCTTTGGCAAGATAAGCACATCTTCCAAAGACTTCAGCGCATTTATCAAATACGTAAAATTGTGCTTGCGCTTGGCTATGAATCCTTGCAACTTCTTCAATTGAGCGACGCCAAGAGCCGCTTGCATATCCGTTAACTTCAAGTTGTAGCCGATATGGCTGTACGTATATTTATGATCGTAACCTTGCGGGAGCTCCCCATGCTGCCATTGGAACCTTTTTCCGCACGAGTTGTCTTTGCCTGGCTCGCACCAACAATCCCTTCCCCAATCGCGGAACGACTCTACGATTTTCTTTAGCTTAGCCGACGAGGTTAATACCGCTCCCCCTTCACCCGTTGTAAGATGATGTGCTGGATAAAAGCTTACGGTCGCCAGATCCCCGAATGATCCAACTCCTTTTCCTTCGTAGGTCGTACCAACAGCGTCACACGTATCTTCTATGAGCCATAAGCCGTACTGATCTGCAATTCGTTTGACCTCATTGATCTGAAATGAATTGCCGAGCGTATGCGCGATCATAATCGCTTTCGTTTTGCTGCTGATTGCTGCTTCCAGGAGCGTCGTGTCTATATTGTAGGTGGGTAAGTCCACATCCAAAAAAACGGGCACCAATCCATATAGCAGAATCGGATTGACCGTTGTGGGAAAGCCGGCAGCTACTGTCAAGACTTCATCTCCCGGCTGAAGCCTGCGCTCACCAAGCTGAGGTGAAGTCAGCGCTGCTAAGGCTAAGAGATTGGCACTGGAGCCAGAGTTCGTAAGAAGCGCATATTTACATCCCATGATCGCGGCAAACTCGCGCTCAAACTGCTGTGCGTAGCGGTCAGTAGTCAAATGAAAGTCGAGGGAGGCATCAACTAAATGCGTTATCTCATCGTGGTCAAACATCTTGCCGCTTACAGGGATATAATCTACACCTGGTCGAAATGTCTTCTTGGGCCACTTTATTGCATGAAATGCGGCAGTTAGCTCCAAAATTTGTTTTCTAAGACTTTCCTCGGACAAACTCATCATTTTTGAATCCTCCTGCCCCTTACATCGCTCTTTGAGAAATCCAACTTGTATGTTACATCAATCACCCAGTTCATATTTCAGATATATGCAAATGATTGAAAAAGTTTAATAATGTATTGAGAAAAAAATCTAAATGAACATATTTATGTCGGCCCCTTATTATGATTATTGAGGGAAGAAAGCTGAAAGAGAGGCTCTGAAGATGATTAGAAGCATTCAGGATAAAGCCTTGCTCAATAATGGAGTCGAAATGCCTTGGCTTGGACTCGGCGTCTGGAAAGCCAAAGACGGCAATGAGGTGATCCGTGCTGTTCAAACTGCAATTGCTGCCGGATATCGAAGTATTGATACAGCGGCAGTTTATAATAATGAGTCCGGTGTGGGTGCCGCTATCCGCCAATGCGGCGTACCCCGCGAGGAACTTTTTATTGCAACGAAACTGTGGAATTCCAATCAAGGCTATACTCAAACCGTTCAGGCTTTTCATGAGAGCCTTCAGAAATTAAGGCTGGATTACCTGGATCTATACTTAATCCATTGGCCGGTAAAAGAGACCTATAAAGAAACATGGCAAGCGTTCCTGGATCTCTATGAGCAAGGAAAAATCAGAGCAATTGGTGTTAGCAATTTTCAGGATTACCATATAAACGAGCTCTTATCGTTCAGCGGGATTATTCCGGCAGTCAACCAAGTTGAACTTCATCCGCGTCTGACTCAAAAACCCTTATTAGCCTTTTGTAAAGAAAAGGGTATTCAAGTCGAAGCGTGGAGTCCTCTCATGCGCGGGCAGTTTTTGGACCATCCCGTGCTTATGAACTTAGCTAAACTGCACGCCAAGTCTGTTGCACAAATTATACTTCGCTGGAATTTGCAAAATAATGTGATTGTAATCCCAAAATCGGTGACAAAACAACGCATTATTGAAAATACAGGAATTTTCGATTTCGAGCTTTCCGCAGAAGAACTGTCAGCGATTGATTCCCTTCATGCAGATCACCGATTAGGGGCGGATCCGAATAAGTATTAGGGAGCAGAACGATATCAAGGCAGGATCATGGTGACTGATAAACCCTATTTAGGAGGCGCTATATGACGTGTTACATCACACCTGAACTGGCAGCTCGCTTTCATCAGTTCGGGAGCAATACGTTCGTTCAAAGCGGCGGCACCTTCCATTCCCCCGAGCAAATGGCAATAGGTCATGGCGTATTTATGCGTGCTCCCTATTCGCTCAATGCGGCTGGCAGCAATAACCGATTGCCAGTCATCCAGCTCGGCGACGGCTGTGAAATTAACCCAGGAATGGAGATTACAGCGAAGAATCAAGTTAAGCTGGATCGAAACGTGCTCATCGGTCCGCATGTTTACATTAGTGATGAGGTCAACATAACAGCGCATCCGACAACAGGCGCTCCTATTCCCGAGCTACCTTTGACCAAACACGAAGGGGGGATTTATATTGGCGAAGGCGCTTGGATCGGGGCGAATGCCGTACTGTTGGGCCATGTAAGCATCGGTACTGGCAGTGTTGTAAAACCGAATAGCGTGGTATTGCACGATGTGCCTGATTTTTGTGTTGTCTCTGGAAGTCCCGCGGCAATCGTTCAGATCTACGAGGCGTCATCAGGCAGTTGGGTCCCTGTCTCTGACAATGAGCAAGCTAAAGAGCTTCTCTGCGCCCGGCGTCGGCAACCACTGCTGTCCATATGCATACCGACGTTTAACCGTGCACCGCATTTGGAGCACTGTTTGGAATCCATTTATTCACAAGTCGGAAACAACGAATTGATTGAGGTCATCGTGTCAGATAACGCTTCTACAGATGCAACCGCTGAAATTGCCAATCGCTTTGCAACTCGTTATACCAATATGAGGGTTGTGCGCAATACAGAGAATATCGGTGCAGATCCAAATATTTACCGAGTCATGAATTTAGCTCAGGGCAAATTTATCAAGTTACAAGGCGATGATGATTTCTACGTAGACGGCACGTTGTTGCCGTTGCTTCATGTTTTACACAGTCATGGGGATTGCGGCGTTGTTCAAATTTTCGTAAGAAACGGGGACGGAAGAATTTGGTCTGATGTCGGTATGAGCGTTTACCTCGATATAACATCCATTTACGCTACTTTCATTACCTCGATCGTTCTGCGTCGCGAAGATCTGGAGAGGGTCGAAGAGCCCGCCTTATTTCTGCAATCCTCCTTTAACCAACTCTATCTTCAATATGCTATTTTGGAAAAAAACCCAAGATTCTGCATCATGAACAGTTGTATGTTCACATACGCCGGCATTTCCTCGGATGAATATAATTTTGGTGAGGTCATCTTCCGCAGCTATCAATCAATTCTGCAGCACTTCGTGGGCCGAGGGTTGACACCTGAGGACATTCGTAAAGAAAAGAAACGAACGCTTTTTGAGTATGCGATTCCATGGTTCAAACATATTATTGCGACGGGAATGCTAGCCGATACGACTAGATTTGAAGACATCTATACCGAGCACTATCACGATGAACCCTATTATGAAGAGGCTTTGGCCATTATCACCGCCCATTCGACATCTGCCATAGAAAGGAGAAGATGTATGTCGTTATCCATAGATCCGCAAACCGCCGCTGCCTTCCATCATTTCGGAGAGGATTCCTTCTTGGATATTAGCGGCCAGTTCCATCATCCCGAGAAAATATCAATTGGCAGCCGCGTATCCATTCGTGAATATTATTGGCTGAATGTTATTGAGATAGACACACGACCTCACCCTAAAATCATAATCGGCGACGGTTGCAAATGTGAACAGGGTCTAATCCTCTCTGCTTTAAATCGGATCGAGCTTGGACCCAATGTAATTATCGAGCCGCGCGTGTATATTTCCGATACGGATCATGAATATCGACAAATTGGAAAACCCGTAAAGGCACAAGGGCTGATCGAAAATTGGGGTGAGGTGTTTATCGGAGAAGGAGTTCGCATTGGCGCCGGCGCCGTCATAGCCGGAAATATCCGGATAGGCCAAGGAAGTATCGTACAGCCCGGCAGCGTTGTAGAACAAGATGTTCCGGAGCAGTGCGTTGTCAGCGGCTCCCCCGCACGGATCATCCAAATTTATGAGCCTGCTCTGGACAAATGGGTGGATGTGGGCAGGAAAACAGACCGTGGAGATACGGATATCACAGCGCAAAAGCGGCCTCCCCTTCTTTCTATATGCATCCCCACCTATAACCGCTCGGCTAATTTAGACCGGTGTTTAGGTGCTATATTAAATCAACTGAAGGAAGATGCGCCCGTCGAAGTCCTCGTTTCCGATAATGCCTCGACAGATGATACCGCTGAGGTTGTTCAACGTTATGCAACTCGGTATCCTTGTTTGAAATACTTCCGCAATAACGTTAACATTGGTGCTGACCGTAATATTTACCACATTATGCGTCTAGCCAAAGGAACATTTGTTAAAATGCAAGGTGATGATGATTATTGTGTTGAGGGCACACTTATGCCGCTCATTCAGGTAGTGAAAGATCACCCGGAATGTGGAATTATCCATATTCATGTGCATAATAACGACCGTCGCGTCTATACAGCCAAAGGAGCGCAAGCATTTCTCGAAGCATCGACCATCATGTCCACCTTTATTTCAGGCATGATTCTGCGGAGAGAAGATTTGGAGAAGGTTGAACAGCCGACTATGTTTTTGGACTCTTCCTTTAACCAAATGTATCTTCAATATGCAATATTGATGAAAAATCCTACATTTTGCGTAGTAAATTGGAGTATGTTCTATTATGAAGGGAATCCACCTCTAGGTTACAATTTTGGTGAAGTCGTGTTTCGCAGTTACCAATCGATTTTACGTTACTTTATCGGAAAAGGATTGACCGAGGATAGTGTTCGAGCCGAAAAACGCCGCTCGCTTTATCATTATATTCTTCCATGGTATAGAGGGATTATCGCAAATGGTTACCAGACCAACACTAATCAGTTCGAAGAAATTTTCAGCGAGCATTACCAGGATGAACCTTATTATGAGCAAGTCTTGAGCGAAATTCGCTCAATAAAAGCAGCTAGGCAGAGTGGTTAGCAGCACAAAGAAATCGCTCCTTTCGTATTGACGTGCACTCCTTATAGTAGACATCAGAACCTCCTGTTCATTCCGTTGAATTGGGAACGGCAGCGTTCTAACAAAATGCTGCCTATTGAGCAACCGCCCCCCTATCGAAAAGCATTTTATGCAAGCCATGCAGACGGAACAGCGTATACGTTTCATGGTTTCTATTGATTTATGATCTATAAGCATTCTGGTTTCAGAATGGATCTGACTTGAGACAACAGTGTACTCCGCCCTGCCGCCTAGCATCATTGGCAGCAGCACATCCTTTTTCAAATAAAGTTATTTTACCTATTATTAATATTTAAACAACCTGATTGGTGACTAAAAAACTCCTGCCATAGAGATGACAGGAGTAAAAATTAACTTTCTTGTGGTAGGTTAAGCTGTAAACCCTATAGGAATGACGCGGCGTTTTACAACGATCCCTTTCCGCACGGTGAACTCCACGATGTGGAAAATCGGAGTGCGTGTCCCTTTCAGGAAGCCTTGTTTCACTAGAGGAGCTCCCGCTCCTCCAGATAGAACATAACGAGTCCCTTGGAATTTCAACGTATCAAAAGCATGTACATGACCGACCAAAACGTGGCGCACTTTCCCCCTAATCCTGTTAAGAAATCGAGTCAATTGCCCGTTTTGATTACCAAAGGTCGATTCAGGATCCTTAAAATAGTTCGGGTTTCCCCACTTTCCTATCCTAGGCGGAACGTGCATTAGGACAAGCGAGTTTTTCATAGATTTTGTTAGTTTCCTTTTCAAGAAGTTTAATTCTGTTGGCGAAAATCCATATACCGGCTTATTATTTTTATCCAGTCCCAATTGCTGTACATTATTGAGACCGATGATCGTCGTTTTGATTCGAGGAAGGTTGAACCCGAATCGCGTGGGACCAATAAAAGTTCTGAAATTGGTTAGAGGTCCGTTAATGCCAGTCCGATCATGGTTACCAGGCACAATGAAAAACGGGATGTCGGGAACACCTTTCTTTGGGTCCCGAATTAATTGAAGTAGACTTTTCACAGGAACTTTGTCGGTGTAGGTTCCTCCTGTTTTAAATTCTTTGGCCGTCCCTGTAAAGACCGAATCTCCGCTATGCAAAATGAATAACGGTTTCCTTTTCAAGGACCGAGCTGCCGAAAGAGCCAGCCCAAAAATGGTATTGCTCGTTTGCCCGTCACCCGCCCAACCGTCACCCATAAAAACAAACGTGAAATCATTCGGATTTTTCATCTTTTGTACGTTATGTTGCAGGAGCTTCCTGGATGTTCGGAATAACGATGCTGTGGTCGCCTTCTTTCTTGGTTTTAGCCTCACATCAACCACTTTCCTTTCAATCCGTTTGTGCCCATCATATGGACTTGAGATAGAAACCGTACCGGCTTCTACCCATCACAGGAGAGGAACCTCTGAATTCATTTCATATCACAGGGCATGCATACAAGTCATCTTGTGATTAGCCACATACTTATAGCTTATCAACGATTAAGGAGAGTGGTGTATTTGGCTACCATCAAGGCTGGAGATTGCGTCGGCATTCTTTATTTTACTACGATGGGAGCACCTGCTACCGTTCATGATGGTGTTCTGGTTTCTCCTAAGAGTCTGAATTCGAAAACGTATAGTGGGCCAGTTACAATACTGCATTACAACATCGACAGGAACACCGGACATCTCTTTCGCCAACTTATTACGGTCACTCCTATTGAAATTCGTAAAACTCCATTTAAAAAAAGCGATCAAAAAGGGCGGTGCAGTAATATGCCTTCTTCGCCCGCAATTCCGGCGGCTTCTTGCGTTGCCGTTAAATTCAGAGTTCCGCAGTCGCCCGCATTCCCCGCAGGGCGTGAAGTGAAAAACGGCAGGTTGCTTTGCCCGATCAAGAATGGGAATAACCCTCCTAATGAAGTATGGATCTATCATTGGTTAGTAAAAAATCCAAATAGCGATTATCCAAGTTTAAGGCTGGATCTGAAAAAATATACCGGTGTAACTTACGTAGAAAAAGCGAGAGTATTTCCTCTCCCGAAATCAAGAAAACGAGTTGCTCGCTTGCTAAAGAAAAGAATCAGTTGATTTCTGTTACCAGACTTGGGATTGGCATATATGAAAATCTATCATATATAAAAAAGAACTATGATCCGAGATGGACATGACTCCGTTCAAAAACGTAAACGTAAAAACAATCGACTTACGATTGTTTACATTTTATCTTTTAGAAAAAATATTAAAAATGCGATTTCTTTTTGTTTATCCAGAAAAAAAGGCACTTCTGAATCCTCTTGTTTTACTAATAAACCTATTTCTGTACAACCTAATATTATTCCTTCAGCACCACTATCAACTAAAGACATAATAACCTTTTTGTAATAATCCCTTGATGATTGCTTAATGATTCCTACACATAATTCGTCATAAATAACCTTATGTACCGTTTATCAGGCTGATCGGGCACTAATACCGTTATTCCGTTTGACTCTATTCGAGATATATAAAAGTCTTGCTCCAGCAATATGCAAAACAGGAATCGATATTTTTTCTTCAATATATTCTATTACTTATGCATCGTATTTGTACAAATAATTCTGCCCCTCCTTTTTCTAACGAAAGAGCAACATCTTGGTGCTATCTGCCATAAATAATTGTGATCGAAAGTCTTTGTTATTTTCTGGCCCTATAATTATGGGAAGGTCACTGGAATTTCAAAATTCTCCCTCTACAGTTCTGTTTAAAAAGCCTTAATGGCTCCTTCTTTCTTTTGAAGATAGATAACATCATTTTTTTGATAAAGAAATCAGGAAGCAGTAGCAAATCACAGCTAACAATGCTTTCTTCTTAATACTTGGAAGTACGCCAATCTAATGAACCGATCCCTTTTCTGGAGGCAGAAGTAACAAACGGGACAGGCATCTCCTTTTCCCCGAGCACGCCTACATCGATTCAGCTAGCACCCAATACCACCTACTTTGCCTCTTATAATTACATTGCTTGCCCAACCATTGTAGGGTTGGCTGTCCGTGTAATCTTATCTCTAAACAGCCAATTTATAGATCAGAGCTTATCATTGGCTCCCTCACTTACGGATCTTTCCACTGTATTTACGAGTGCTGCGGGCTCTGCTGTCTTTAATACAGGGCCTGAACCAATCCAAGTGTTGCAGCTAATCAACAATACGACTATTCTCACCAAGTTTGTATCAGCCAATATCAACTTGATGCAAATTGGATGAACCTTATTAGAGCATTCATGTAGTTCAAACTTTAATAATTGAACAGTATTATTCGACTAGTTATCGATCACATCTGTCACTTTCTCTTTTCCAGAATATATGCATTTCAAAAGGAGCTGCCGCGGCGGCTCCTTTTTCTATGAAATGAATTATTTTAAAGTACACGTTCATGCTCGGGGTGCGGAGGACAGACGATGATTGTTTTGTTTGTTGTTGGCTTCAATGATGTTCTACAGTATTGCAGCACAGTAACATTAATAAAATATTAGCTTTTAAACGAAGTAGCATCATGCTATTATTTAAATGTGTTTAAAGGTAAATATTACTAATTAAACACAAATAACATTCGGTGGAAGAGGGTGGATTTTGATGAAAAAGTGGATGTTGGTTATTATGGCAATGGTTCTGGTTTTATCCGTAAGCGGCTCGGTGTTTGCGAGTGGGTCGTTTACAAGCAATGCGGTTCATTTGGGGAAAAATGCGGACGGTTTGCGTCAGGTGAAGATCAGCTGGAACCCGCCAGCTGGCGTGTCGGTAAGCCACTATGAGGTGAAACGGTATGATTTCTATGACGCCCCTTATTTTACGTGGATCGTGTGCACGAATGTAACGACAACCACATGTACGGATACAAGAAACTATGCCGGCCCTTATAATAGCACTATTGTAAAAGGGTTCTCGTATGATTACTTTGTAACAGCCTATTTGACGGACGGCACAAAGATTGAAGCTCCGAAGACGCGTATTCTGATTAGGGATTACATGGGTGCACCTGCGGTTCCAACGGTAACGTTTGTTCCTGCTGAGACTGCAGGATTTTACTATGTTGGCTTCTCGATCACAAATGGAAACAACGCTGACGTCTGGCAAGTGTATCAAAATGATGTGTGCTTGAACTGTGGCTTATTGTTCCAAGACGTCGCAGTGGAGAATGGGACAGCACCTCAGTCCAAGTCCAGATTAACGAAGCTCGTTCCGGGAACAAACGTGTATAAGGTGAGGCTGAAAAACGACTTCGGCGAAACGTGGTCTGAGCCGCTGACGATAGTCGCGCCATAAGTTCTTCGTTTTAACCGAAAAAGAATCTGCTCCTTGGCAAAATGGCTGAACGGCAGTCATTTACCAGGGAGCTTCTTTTTTAGGTTGGTCTTACTTGCTCAAGGCAACCTACAGGTTGGCCAGGACGAGGACCAGGAAGGCTACACAGGCCGGAAGACCCTGGATATCTACAGAACCGACTACTGCTGCTTTCGGTACTCTTGCTCTAATTGTTGTGGCATTAATGAACTCTGCTTTCGCCACTGTACTGCCAAAGTATGTCTTCTTCCATTTTATAAAGTTTGAGCCATCGATATAATTTGACTTCCTCCAGTAAGGGTATCGTTAGTAAGGGGCATTGCTTTAGGCACTACAACTTTTACTTGAAAACCGGATACGAAGCTGTTAACCATGGCTTCTTCCCACCAAAGTACACTTTCAGGCCTTTAATGAAGTTAGTCCCCATAATCGTAATTACGGTACCTCTTGCAATGTCTCCGTTAGTCAACGAATATACCTGATTTACAATTTTTCTGTGCAAGCACTGGCATCTCACCAATATTTCCGTACAACACATACTCTAAGTTACCATCTTCTACAAATAAGCAACTACTCACTTTCCGCATACGTGACAAGCTTCCTCGTCTCTACTTCTACCCCATCTAATGAAAATGGTTAACGCCAATAATTCTAGCCATGTTTTCAATATAGCAATAACGATTCACTTCATTTCATTCATTAGAGAAATGAAGTCTCTCATGAATGTTCGCAGTTTATCTTTGCATTCATATGGCTCGAGATGCTTGTTATGTCCCATTGAGTTAAATCAGCATTACTACGCTAGTTCATTAGCGGACTTTCAAATAAATCGTAACTCTTTTTCTATCCTGTAAATATGTTATACGGAACATTCATTATTTTATAAGGAGGATGATTATGTCTCAAGCAAATATTCCTAATATTACGCCCAATATATCGATCTCTAGGGATGATGCATTGAATTTACTTTTGTCTTCGATTGCCATTGAGGAGTTAGGTTTAGGACACGTTGTAAATGCAGAGGCGGAGAAAATTCAGTATGCAGTCGGTACGCTGCCAGGCCTATCGGCCCCTGCTACTATAAGCGATCTACTTGCTATTGATGACAGCGTAAGAAGTACGCTTCAAGAAATTGTTATGAAGGAAATGATGCTCAAATATAAATTGGATAGCGTGCTTGCTGCCCCTTCTCTGTTAGGACCTACAGGTGCCACAGGGGCCACTGGCCCATCAGGAGGACCTACTGGACCGACAGGTGCTACAGGTCAAGGTACTACTGGACCGACAGGAGTTACGGGTGCTACGGGACCCACTGGCGCGACAGGTGTTGGGGTAACAGGTGCTACGGGACCTACTGGTGCTACGGGTATTGGTGTAACAGGAGCGACAGGAGCCACTGGTGCGACAGGTGTTGGGGTAACAGGAGCGACAGGACCTACTGGCGCTACGGGTATTGGTGTAACAGGAGCGACAGGACCTACGGGTACTACTGGACCCCTTGTTACGGCAAATAGTGCACGCATTACAAATGGTGCTTCAGTAAACGTTGCCGGTGGAGGTTCCATTCCTTTAACGAACAATGCAGAGATCAATGGCACGGCAATTACTCATGTAGTCGGATCACCGAATATTTTATTGGCACCGAATCAGACTTACTTTGCTACCTTTGAGACAACTGCAAATGTAGGAACCAACGGCAGTGCAGCCGTAGAACTTGACCTGAATGGATCACTTATTGCAGGGACGCAATCTTCTGCAGCAGGTCTGCCGGCTGGCTCTAGTACAGTCTTAACTTCCTCCGCAGTATTTACTACAGGAGCGGGTCCTAATGTGCTGACGATAACGAATCCTCAAGGTACAGCTACAAGCTACTTGGGTACCAACATAAATATAATTAAGATTGTTTGATCAACACTCTTTCTCCCCATGCCAATGTGTGCGATCCGCTTAATTGCGTGTTACGCTGCATTGGCTATTTGCAATGTTTGACTATGTACCTGTACTATTTAGATGTGAGAACGTGTATGGGAGGACATGAGTTGTTGTGAAGCAGCCTGGTAGTCCAGATCGCAAACTTCATCCGCATACAAAAAGAAC
The DNA here is from genome assembly GCF_000425125.1 of Paenibacillus taiwanensis DSM 18679. Taxonomy (GTDB): domain Bacteria; phylum Bacillota; class Bacilli; order Paenibacillales; family Paenibacillaceae; genus Paenibacillus_B; species Paenibacillus_B taiwanensis. Next base: position 1,121,600 of record NZ_KE384306.1, on the reverse strand, counting down.
AGCCCGTCAAGTGTACATGTATCTCCGTTTTACCATAGCTCAAACGTCGCCAAGTAGCTTCTCTAAAAAATCATGTACAAAATGTCTTATTTTTCAATCTTCTAAGATACTTCTTGCAATCAATCATATCTCAGGATCTTTTAAGCCTGATACATAGGTTGTTAGCAATACAAGCAAAAATATCGTAATTGGTCCAGTCATCAGAGCCCGTTGTGTTTGAATGTCCTGATGCAATTGAGTGCAATAATTTTATTTTGATATACACCTTCAAATTGTTTATTACTGTCGCTGTGCAATATAACTATGTGGTAACACAGCTCAAACTGTCGTGTAGATAAAACGATTTAATGGAGGCATTATTATGGGAGTTCCCTACGGAACATGCTCGTAATAATGCCTCTTCCTTTTACAGCCCACTACTAAATGCAATACTTGTATAACCTTACAGACTGCCTCTGATTTGCAAAGTAAATAAATTGGATTTAACTATCCTTCAGCAGACATCGCGACTGCTTTTGTTTCATGAACTGTACCATATGGATGCTGAGGCGGTGCATAGATCACGTAAATTTTAAGAGGAGTATGTCCCGTATTCGTTAAATTGTGCCATTTTCCCGCGGGTATTATAATTGCATAATCTTTGTACGCCATCGTTTGAAAATCTAAATTATCTTTCCGATCCCCCATTTGTACAAGCCCTTGCCCTTCTTCAATTCGTATGAATTGATCCGTTGTCGGATGAACTTCCAAACCGATATCTTCACCAACATTAATGCTCATTAGAGTTACTTGAAAATGTTTCCCTGTCCATAAAGCGGTACGGTAAGTTTGGTTTTGCTTTGCGGCCTGATCAATATTGAGTACAAGTGGATTTGGTCCATAATCTGTTATTGTTAGGGTTTCATAGAGTCGATGATCGATACCGTACCTATAATGGTATGGATAACAATAGCTCTGATAGTTATGACTCCAATTGCTGGATATCGGATTATGCCAGTGACAGTGATAACCTAAATGATGATACATCCTCATTCTCCTCTTCACAATCAGTGTTTATTTTTATCATATGCAAATGCCCATATAAAGGAGTGCCGTACCTACAACAATGGGCTAGAGCCTACATGATAAAGAGGAAAATAAAAACTATTGCACCGATCCTAAATAATCACATTATTGACCTTCACGCAGGAACTGTTCAATTCTTGCTTTAATGTCGTCACGAACTTGGCGAAACTCTGTCATAACCTCTTCTTCGGTGCCGGTTGCCTTTGCAGGATCATTAAAGCCCCAATGCCATTTAACCACATCTTTATTGGAGATGACAGGGCAATGCTCATCCGCATGGCCGCATAATGTAATTACATAATCCGCACGATGCAACAACTCTTGACTAATCACATCAGAGGTATGAGTAGAGATGTCTACCCCAGCCTCACTCATGACTTGAACGGCTCTTGGGTTAAGTCCATGTGCTTCCAAGCCTGCGCTTTGCACCACATAACGTTCTCCCCCCAACAGCTGCAACCAACCATCTGCGATTTGACTGCGGCATGAATTACCTGTACACAAGAAATAAACTAATTTTTTATCCATATAGATGAATCTCCTTTTGTTTCGACTGTATATAGCTGAACTTCTAACTGACTTCTCAATTAACCGCTCAAACCTTGCTTATCAAAATATTTCTTTCTAAACCCGAAGGCAACGTTGACTAAACCAATGAGCACGGGAACTTCAACTAATGGGCCGATAACCGCTGCAAAGGCAGCGCCAGAGTCGATACCAAATACACCGATAGCAACTGCGATCCCGAGTTCAAAATTATTGCTTGCAGCCGTAAACGACAAAGAGCAGCAGACTGGATAGGAAGTCCCGGCCCGAATGGACATAAAGAACGACAGCAAAAACATAATGACGAAGTAAATAAGTAACGGAATGGCAATTCGTACGACATCAAGCGGCAGTGATACCATTAATTGCGCCTTAAGAGAAAACATAAGTACGATCGTAAAGAGTAATGCAATTAGTGTTAAAGGACTAATCTTGGGGATAAATGACTTTTCATACCATTCGTTCCCCTTCCATCTGACCATGATCAGTCGTGTAAAAAGACCAGCAGCGAACGGGATTCCCAAGTAAATAAATACACTTTCCGCAATTTGACCCATGGATACATTCACTTCGGCACCTTGTACCCCGAACCAGCCAGGCAATATCGTAATAAAAATATAAGCAAATACGGAATAAAACAAGATCTGGAAGATCGAGTTAAACGCGACGAGACCTGCCGTATACTCCGGATCACCCTTGGCAAGGTCGCTCCATACGATGACCATGGCAATACACCGTGCTAACCCGATCATAATAAGCCCAATCATATATTCCGGCATATCACTCAAGAAAAGAATGGCCAGTATAAACATGAGGATGGGCCCGACAATCCAATTCTGTACTAAGGAGAGCAGCAGCACTTTCCAATCTTTGAACACACGCCCTAGCTTTTCGTATTTGACCTTCGCGAGCGGTGGATACATCATGATAATTAAACCAATAGCAATGGGAATGGAAGTTGTTCCAACTTGCATTCCAGATAAGCCTTCTGAAAAGCCGGGTACCACATAACCGAGTACGATACCTAGTGCCATGGCGGCAAATATCCATAGCGTCAAATAGCGATCCAGAAATGAAAGCTTTTTGGTTGTTGCTTGACTCAAGCCGATCACGCCCCTATTTCACAACTTAATTTACTTAACTTATCTTTTATCTTTCCATTCATACTCGGTACGTACTTAAATATCTCTTGTAAATGTGGTTTATCTTCGAGCTGCAAATGATAATAGCTCCATTGGCCTCTTCGTTTTTCCCGAACAAGCCCTGCATCCTTTAATTTTCTTAAATGCTGACTAATATTCGGTTGCGTTGTGTCCATCAGTTCTACAAGCTGGCATACGCACAGTTCTTGACCATAAAGCAAAGAAACGATGTTCATGCGCGTACGATCACCAAGCAGCTTAAATTGATCAGACATCTGTTCTAGCAAGATCGAATTCACGGTTACACCTCCTGTCGGCATCATTATATAAGTACATAGTTATATAATCAAGTAATTATTTATTAGTTCACATACCTTGAAATATATAAGTTAGTAATTATATAATTAAATATGTATCTATAGCCTTAATGGTGGGGAAATACTTCATCATCTATTCTGTTTTTTTGAAATTCTTTAGCACCAAAAAGGAAGAAATCAGTTGGAATTAGTTGCTTTGTTTACAAAAGGAGATACAAGAAATGAATAATGAGAAGGTATACCACGAGCTTATCCCTGAACGTATTTACATGTGTGGTGCCAAAGATGTAGATACTGTAATTGGGCAAGAAGGTGTTGAAGTGATCGTTGATCTTCGGGCGGAAAAGGAAATGGATGCATGGAACTCGACTACTGCTGAGCGAATTCATGCCCCACTTCGAGACAACACTACGGAGACTGAAGAAGAGTTGATGGCGAAAGCCATTCAAGCCGTCATTAAAGCTTATGAAGTCGGAAAAAAGGTCGCCTTCCACTGCGGAGCTGGTAAAGGTCGTACCGGGGCGGTTGCTATCGGAACCCTGCTTGAATTGGGATTAAGTACATCGGTTGAGGACGCAGAGCAACGTGCTAAGGAGGCCCGTGCGATATTGTCCATCAACGATGCACAGCGCCAAACGCTGCATCGTCTCTATCCCTAACACAAGCAAAGGAACAGAACTGTACAGTTGAACAGTCTGTTCCTTTTATTAATCACAAGAAACCTTCAAACCCTTTTCCTCGAGGTCTAAAATAGACTGCTTCATTGAAGGTAAATGCTTTAGAACATCTTGTAGATAAGGTTCCAGTTCACGGTTTATCGAATAATAGACCCACTGTCCCTTCTTCGTCTCTTTAATCATTCCACTAGCTTTCAGCTTTCTCAGATGCTGGCTTATATTCGGTTGAGATAATCCCAGAACCGCTACAATCTCGCATACGCACAGCTCCTGCTCATTCAGCAGGGCCACAATCGTTAAGCGGGTCTTGTCTCCCAGCAATTTATATTGATCTGACATCTGACTTAACAATTCCAATCCGTTACCTCCTCCAGCAGGACATATATAAGTAGTTGCAACTATAGTTATATTACCACATACAAATCGTATTATTGCTAGCTCATTTAAAAGTTATGTAAGAAGCACCTGCTAGTGTAGCAATATTGGACGCTTAAACACAAAAAAAGAGAAGCGACCTAAGCCGTCTCTCTTTCATAAAAATAAGGATGTTAAATTTCAAATTGTCGTGTTTATGAGAAGCGGGCAGAAATATGGCCATCAGCCCGAATCTTATAGGTTCCTTGAGGGAGATTGTTCAGAACAAGTCTAGCAATGCCTTTAAAGGAACCAAGAGCTCTTCCTTCTTGGATCGTGGCTCCATACTCATTAGTTACCTTGTAGTTGTAAAAGCTGCCATCAATCTTGCCCGATATACCAATAGTAAGGGTTCCCTGACCAGTAATTTCTACAGTTGATGGAGTTGTCGCAGATGCAGATAATGGTACCATCAAAAAGACTAACACAAATACTAACAATGCAGATAATGCTTTTCTTTTCATTAACCTCTTCCTTTCAAATAGGGGGTTTAGGGAAGATGTCAATACCATAGGAGGACAACTGGCCAGCTCAATGTATCCCTACTATTCAGATTAACAAACAAGACATATACCTACAATAAAAATTTTGATAAATTTTTATTAAAGTACCCCCGACGATGGCGCTTGCCAACGCTTTATTGGATCGCTAAAAGGAATGATGTACCATTTTCTGGCGCTTGCACCTGAAAATAATCAGCTGCCGTTGCGCCAATGCAAGACAAAGTAGAATAATGTCCGATATAGCCACTTCTGCCTCGACGTTGATAAACAAGTATAGGGACCTTTTCGCGGGTATGCCGACTATGACCTATCGTAGGATCGTTGCCGTGATCCGCCGCTATCATTAACATATCGTCATCATGCATCCGATCCATCATATAGCCTACGTATTTGTCGCACACTTCAAGCCGATTCATATAACGCTCCGTATCCTGCGCATGACCCGCTAAATCTGTTTCTTGAATGTTGACGCAAATAAAGCCGTGGGACATGGATTGCATTTCACGTAATGTAATATCGAGTAATTCCGCAGTATCTACTCCGGGGTAATTTCGTCCTTTAACATTAGACACAATGTTCTCGACCTTACCTATTAAAGAAACAGGAATACCCGCTACACCTAAAATAGTTGGAATTTGCACAGCGCTGTTCACGCCGTATCCGAGATGAACCACTCGATAACCGTGCTTGTACACGCCAGACAATGGCGTATCGATTCCCGCGTACTTGCCCTCTTTTATTTGTCTGGCAGCGAGCAATTGTTTCAGGGAAACGTGTTCCCCGCCAAAAGCAATCACACGAGAAACATATACAACCTCTCGTACACAACGTCCCAATTGTTCAATCTGCTCGAATGTCATCATATCGAGTAAGCCCGTTACATTATATACTTGGCCTGAATCCGTTTCCAAGTTATCGCCGACTACTGCTGATCCATTCACAAGTAGAATGGCAGGAGTCCCGCCAATACGCTCGACGACATATCCCTTACGCTCTAAATGAACGTGTACATCGTCGATGACGGTTGAAAACGAAGCAATAAGCGGTTTTATTGGCCTTGTGCCCATAATTTCCTGATGGCCCAAAAAGCTGTCCGCTCCTTCATGCATCAAGTCAGAAGTGGCAAATAAAGCTTCAGCGGAAAATTTCATGCTGCCTACTTCTTCTCCAAGGGCATTCATTAATCCGAGACGTTCCAGGTTAGGAAGCCGTTTATCTGGATATTGAGCTAATACATGCTTGCACGTGTTAGCTCCGACATCTGCACTACGTACAACTGCGACATCCTCCATCGCGCCGATACCGAAGCTATCGATGACTACCACTATTAATTTCCCCATCTGTCATCACCTGACTGATTTAGATTGTCCTAAGCTGTCAAATACACCAAGTAGTTGCGGACGACCTGAATGTAATCCGCCTATAACCGCCACATCACTTCTCGTGACAAATATTTGCGAGCGAAACGCCATCAATACGGTGCTTCCAATGGGGTGGACACCGCTTAAACCAAAATAATAATCAATACTGCTTGCCTCTGGCGCATCAACCTGTGCCTCCTGCCACTCTCCACCTCTAGTAGCTACATAAGCTCTCTCTATGCCCGATCTGCGATAATGTCCTCCACCATAACAATAGCTGTGGTGATCAAATTGATGTGACACTTCGCTTACATATAAGATGGCTGGGGTCTCAGCCAGATCGGTAACCGCATGCATCGGCGTCGTTCCTGTCAGACCATGTCCCGGTTCCCCTTGAGTTCCGCCTGCTGCACTTATTTTGGGTATCGTATAGGCGCACGTAGCCGAAGGCATATTAATATGCTGGATAGGCTGATCATATCGGTGCCGCAGCTGATAGGCCGCTTCTTGCAGCGTCTGCACATTTGGGGTCGCCACAACATCTTGAAGCACGCTGTCATACAAGAAGCAAGGAAACGAAGTCACCCCTTCTATCGATAGATGTGACAGTTTGGATAGTTCAGCAACCGCTGCATCCAGTTCACTCCGTTTGATGCCACCCTGCTGAGCGTCGTAGATTACGTCCTCTTCTCCGATTATCCGAAGCATAATAGGCTGTACATGGTTTTCCAAGCGGCTCATTTCGTCGATCTCCCGTGCTTTCTCTACTGAGAACACCGTCATCAGCTTAGGCTTGGCCTTGATCACTTCGCGGATGACCTGTGTTGGTGTCTGAACGAGATGACCGACGTGCGCCAACGGAATACCGTTTCTGATCATAAGCAGTGCTTCTTTATAATCAACTGTAACCGCACCGGCAAAGCCAGCTTCAATCAACATTTTCGAAATCAATGGATTACGTCCAAGCTGCTTTGTCATCATAAATAAATCGATATCCAGCTTTTGGGCAACCTCAATCATATGTGCAGCATTATGCTGAATCTGGTCATAATCCAATACAAACGTATCAGGCAACAGGCTTCCATTTTGATGGAGCTCTATTGCCGCCTTCATTAGGGAAGGGTTTCTTTCCGCTGTCTTATATAAGAACATATTGCCTCCTCGTTATGAGCATCGGTCGGCTGTCGATCGCTGTTTTAATGGGTATGGCAAACCATTCCCGCTTATAAAACAGCAGGCTCGCTCTTAAATATTAAAAATCGACGTGGATTATGAATGAGCATTTTGTCTATACAGCTATCTGTAGCCCCTCTTTGTTTTAAGCTCGGAATAAACGATTGAAACAAGTGAACATATCCGTGTCCACCTTGCGAAAGAAGATGGGACTGTCTTGTCAGATCACATGACAGCATAAGCTGGTTCTCGTATCCAAGCTCAAGCAAGGTGATTAATTGATTCATCCGTTCTTCATCTGAGCGATATCCGCATTTTCCAATCGTATCGAACTGAATGTACGCCCCGCTATCAAGCAGCCATTGCTGTTCGCTTACGTCCGAGTTCAAATCCTGGTGGCCAAATGAAATGGACTCGGGCTTTACACCGCATTTTAGTAATAGTCGCAACTGCTCACTTCCCATAGTACCGATCTCGCAGTGCGTACTTAAAGGTGCGCCAGTCATCACCTGTGCTCTCGCAGCAGCGCAAAATACTTTTTGCTCATGTGCTGTGATCTGCTTATAACTGCTGCCGATCTCCGCAATAATACCAGCCCGAATGCCGCTTCCTTCTATCCCCTCGCTAATGTCAGCAATCATTCGATTGGATAACGCTTCTTCACTCCATTGGAACACTTCGACCGGATAGTATTCCTGCTTGTAATAACCTGTCGCGGCAATGATATGCAGCTGATGTTGAGCTGCGATACGCCGAAGTGCGTGAACGTTTCTCCCCATACCTTGATTAGACACTTCAACAATGGTATTACACTTATTCAGTTTCAGTTGCTCTAATTCGGAAAACAAACTGGCATCATCATACAATCTGGAATCCGTATCCTGACGAACAGGCGTCAGATCAAATACGATATGCTCATGAATAAGTGTTGCTTCAACAGACGCTGGGGGAATGCTGCCAAGGACCGTTTGGATAAACAATTGACATTCACCTCTTTTTGGGATAAAAACTTCATCAATTCACCCTTTATCACTACCAAACACTTAAATAAGCCCATACATTGAGCAGCAGCGCCGTTAGTATGGCAGCAATCGGGCCAATGGCCAGACGCATAACAGGGCGTCCCGCCACCTCATTTATCACATAAATGAACATATAACATAGAAGACCCAGCTCGGCTAACTGTGTATTCATTCGCAGCACCGCCAGCATCCCGCCAAACAACATGCCAAGCTCAAGCATCGTATTAAGAGCAGATCTCAAATAATCCGCCGATTCCCTCACCGTAGGCTGTAAATATAAAGCAAGCGCCATGCGACGAAGCAACAACATTTCAAGTACGATACAGCCTGCGCCTAAAACGACAGCAGAAATCGGATCAGGAGCCAAATACCCGACGGGATATACAAGGGTCAGCCCGACTACTCCGTATACTCCTGTTGCAAGTGTCGTCGTCACGAGCAGCGGCACAAAACATAAAGCGCGCATCCATTCCGCAGCGGCAACTATAGTCGGGTTAACACCTGCTGCAGCTCCCCCTTCGCTCCACATATCGTGCAGCAATGGTGCTGACAATTCAGTGCCTGCCAACCACTGCATATGTACACATAGCGAAACTAAACCGCCGATAACCGCGAATAAGGGCATGAGCTTTTTCATGCGCGTATAAGAATCGGCATGTAATGCAAGCATTTGCTCAGCGACAGCTCGTCGTTCCTGGATTCCTTTGCGATCACGCCAATAGCCAATGGCAACTAACATCACAAGTCCTAACGCCAATGTCGGTGCCGCAAATTCAGCGATGTGAACATCTGTTAACGAAAAGGACTTCCCTTGCGCAGCGTAATATATGATAGCTGCACCTACTACTACGACCATACTTGCTATTAGCTTTGATCGCCCAAACTGCTGCAATATGGCTAAGAAAGGAACAATAACTACCGCAGCCAGAACCGGTACTGTCACATGCCGGAGCGAGTCAAATAGCGGAATCGGAAGGGCATGAAGCCATAAAGGCACCAGATGGATGACCATCGTGGCCCCCCCTCCCCATAAGGCGCCTAGCAGCAGCGCAGTACGTTTTCTGGAGGCGTACACTCCGAGCGCGTCTGTAGCTAAAAACAACAGCCACGGATTTAACAGCTGATAGGATAACGCAAAGGACAGTCCTAACGTCAGCACAAATCCTACGCTTAAACGGTACGATCTACCAGCCAGCTCTTGTCGACTCATCCGGCCAGCCGTCTGTTCAGCCAGCAACGGTCTCACGCCATCGTTAAAAGCAGCTCTGCCACAGTGTGATAAATAAGCCGTTAAGGCACAAAGCAAAGATACTATACAAAGCTGCACAGCCATATGACTGCCCATCATATTTAACATGTGTTACTCCTGTCGCTCTAATAAAGCATGGACTATGCAGCGAGCTGTTTCCTCTATGCTGTCTACGGTCATACCAAATGCGACAACCCCATCTTGAATATGACGTTGAATAACAGCTTGATTCGGGCGTTCACCATTTTTGGTAATCGTGGCACACTTCCCTAATGTCAAAATTCCAATTGCCATCGAAAGTGCTGCACCTCCGCCTGTGTTGCACGCCCCCAAGTAATAGTCCGCTTGCCCATTCTTCACTTGCAGCGCCGCTTCAATATCGGATAGTGCCTGAACGGATACTTGATCTCCACCGGCGGCAGCAACGGCTTTTGCAAGCTTGTCTTTGTTTAGTCCTGCAACTACAACTCTCAACATACAGGTTCCTCCCCTAACATCATTTCAAAATAAGAAACGAAGTACACCGCTTCTCCATCCAATGATACGTTGTCATTCGCGAAAGGATGAAGCGATTCGATAGCCCATTGGAACAAGCGCTCCTTTTTTTGCGCCATTTGAATGAAGGAAGGATCTTCTTGAATCGGAGCCCCTGCCTTCACACGCTGAATGGCCTTTATATAATGAGACACAAAAGCACCTGCATTATCTTCTTGCAGTTCGACACCCAGTTTGTTCTCTAATTCGCCCAGCAAAGACGGAATCCTCTCATATGTATCCGCATCCATTTGCTGAGAAGCATACAGCAGCTCCAATCGTTTTTGTAACATGTCATCACTCCTTGTTTACACAAACTACTTGTAATTTAGATAGTATCCATATACAATAGAGAATGTACAATATACAATATTTTGTACATTGATCTAAGGAAATAATAACACCGTTTGATAGTGTTGTAAACGACTATTTCCTTTTGACGTTAATAGCTAGGGTCAATTTCACAATGAACAACTTGTTGTTGGATGCTAAGCACCGTGTCAATTGCAATAATCTCTTTTATCATATGTCTAATGCCCTTATTAGTCTTGGCGGTTACGACCGCAGCGACAGATACGTTATCCATACCTTCGATATCGGTGATGTCACGGTACAATACGGGCAGCTCCTTGTCTTTAATTTCATCCAGATTCCACACCCCTGCATCAATGCGGCGTGACATAATACTTGACACGATTTGACTGTATGGCATTTCAACTAACGTAATATGTTTGCCTTCACATAGCCGTTGCGTAATCATCGACTGGTCTGTTGATTTGGGATCAATCGCTACTGTCATTCCATCTTCTATGTTGGTCATACGAGAATCAGCCACAACGAGGACGTGTTTAGACAAGTAGCTGTGCTTTCCGAACTGAAGAGCAATCTCTATCTCTTCTCCAGATTCAATCGCTTGCTGCGCGGCTAACAACGACACCACTGCAAAGTCATAAGCACCTTTAGCTAACATTTGTAAGCGGATACGTGAACCACGTACATAGGCCATGCTTAACTCAGCACCGAATTGTTGAAAAGATCGATACAAGCCAGTCGCCATTCCTTCGTAAAGCTTGGAATACGGCAGCGGCATCGCACCCGAGCATATGTCCCATCCGGTGTGCTCCCATACTTTTTTATAATCAATATCTGTTACATAAGTACCCGAATGCCCTTTGCTTTCCAAAGCGATCGCGCCAGACTGCTTCAACCGATTAATCGCATTCTGAATCGTACCACGAGCAAAGCCGATTTCTTTCTCGTACTCGCTAATGGTTTGCAGCCGGTCACCCTTTTTGACCGTCATCATAATTCTAGCCAAATGCATTAGTGCAAGTCCGCTCTTCTGATATAACTGTGTGTTCAATATTGTTCATCCTTCCATGTTCACTGTTAAAGATACAAAAATTTGTATATTGCACTAATTAGCATATCATCATCATTTGGACATGTAAAGAAACGACCATGTTGCCTATTGAAAGGAGTGATGCCTGTTCACCTAACGTTACATTTGTAGGTCGCTATACAGATTCATTCATTACAGCTGTTACTTGAAGGGGAAGTCATTTGTATCATATTTCTTGTGAGGAGTTGTTGTTGATGAAAAAAAGATTGTTGCTGCTAATCGTTGCTGTACTTGCTACCATGTCTGCCCTAGCTGGATGCGGTTCGAATACCCCAGCGGATTCTAACGCTGCGAACGGAACCGAGCAAGGTGGAAAGACTACAGAGGACGTGAAGTCATTTAACATGGTACTGCGGCACATTCATATCCGTGACACTGCTAAAAAATCATTAGAAATTTTACAACAAACTGTAAAAAAGACGGAAAGTGACGTGCCTGGACTTACGTTTGTGCTCGATGGTGTTGAAGACGCTGTCAATCGTGACGTCAAGCTAAAAGCCGAGATGGCGGCCGGTACGCAGCCACCTGTTTTTAGTTTATTTGGTGGCGCAGACACACGCAATTATTCCAAAGCAGGGCGACTGTTGCCCTTAAACGATATTTTGAAAGAGTTGGGCATTGCAGATTCGTTTTTTGACCTTCGTGAGTTTACGGTAGATGGACAAATATATGGGCTGCCAGAGTCAGGTTACATCGAAGGTTTCTTCTATAACAAAAAGCTGTTCGAGCAAGCTGGAGCAAAAGTACCTACCACTTGGGATGAGCTTGTGAGCGCGATGGAGCTATTAAAAGCTAAAGGAATCACCCCAATTGCGATGGGCGCAGGCAGCGGCGATGGCTGGGTCGTAAACATGCTTGTGAACAGCATGTTTGTCGCCTTGGGTGGTCCAAAGCTGCAAGAAGGATTTGCGACTGGAGCTACGAAATGGACAGATCCTGCTGTCATCGAGACGTTCAAACGTATTCAGATGATGGTCGAAAAGCAGTACATTGATCCGAACGTCCTTGGCTTAAAGTTCCCGCAAGGGCAAGCTAATTTCTACACAGGCAAAGCGGCCATGTTGTTTGATGGCAGTTGGGCAGTAAATGCCATATCAGGAGAGTCATCAACGGTAAAGGATGACACTGGCTTCTTCCGCTTTCCAGATGTAGGCGGGCCTGGAGATGGTTACATCAATGGTGGATGGTCTAACGGGTATGGATTCTCTGCGACGGTTAAAGATCAGGAGTTGACAGCAGTCAAAGCCTTCATCAAAAACTTCTACAATCAAGAGAATCAAAAACGGACGTTAATTGAGACGAGCCAAATCCCTTCCATGAAAGGTATTTCTGATGTGCAAGGCGCCAATGCATTAATTCAAACGATCGGAGAAGCACAAGGTTCTGCTAAAGGAGCATTTCCTGCATTTGATTCCTTGGTACAGCCAAAAGTAAAAGTGACGCTGGAAGCCACGATGCAGCAACTGTTGGGCGGCAAGATCGAACCGGAGAAAGCCGCAGAGCGTATGCAAAAAACCCAGGACGAAGCTAACGCTGAAAGCAAGTAATGATCGTGAGGGAGCTGTTATTTCGGCTCCCTTCTACTCGCCAGGGAGAGGAAGATAGGTAGCTGATATGAACAACATTCAACGTAATCATTGGGCTTATGCAGTATTTGTTGTACCTGCTATGCTTATCTATGTCACATTTTATCTCGTGCCGTTATTTCAATCACTTCAGTATTCCCTGACCCAATGGAACGGAATTAATGATCCCGTCTTTGTGGGTCTGGACAATTTCGCCAAAGTGTTAACCGATGATAGCTTCTGGATCTCATTTAACAATAACATGTATTTCGTACTGTTCTCCGTCTTTATTCAAGTTCCGTTTATTATACTCATCTCGATTATCGTCAGCAGTGTTCGACGTTTTCTTGATTTCTATAAACTTACGGTATTTATGCCCAGCATTTTATCTACCGCTTCCATCGGTGTCATCTGGCAATTTATTTATGCACCAGAAGCAGGGCTGTTAAATCAATTACTTCGTACTATCGGTTTAGAGCATTGGACTCGTATTTGGCTTGGAGATGAAGCAACGGCGATGCTGGCTGTATTGCTGACTAACAGTTGGCAGTGGACTGGATTTTATATTGTGCTTGTCCTGGCAGCCATCTTTGCCATCCCTAAAGAAATGCTGGAGGCTGGAGAGATGGATGGAGCTACCGGATGGAAAAAAGCGTGGCTGCTCACCATCCCGTTAATTCGGCCCGTTATTGTCGTAACCTTGCTGTTATCGATTACTGGCGCAATGAAGGCGCTTGATATTATATTAATTATGACCAAAGGCGGACCGTTCGGCAGCTCGGAAGTGATGGCTTCTTACATGTATAAACAAGCGTATACGTTAAGCGACTTTGGGTACGCCAACGCAATTGCTGTCATTATTAGCTTGTTTACTGCCTTATTAGCGCTCGTATTCCATTATATTAACGTCAAAACAAGGGAGGCCACAGAATAATGATGTTTAAAAAGAAAGTAAAACAGTTGGCTCCTCACCTCTTTTTATGGCCTTACATTTTGATCGTACTTTACCCACTGCTGTTTGTCATTACAGCGTCGATGAAAAATAATACCGAAATATTTAATGATCCGTGGGGACTTCCGGCCGTTTTTAATATGCAAAACTATCGAGATGCACTGACAAATTCCTACATCGGTCATTATTTTGCAAACAGTCTATACGTTGGGGTTGTGGCCACCGTATCCACGTTGTTGTTGTCTACGGCTATCGCTTACGCGGTCACACGAATGAAATATCCTGTTATAAGCAAGCTTGTATACGGAATGCTGCTGCTTTCGCTGTTAATTCCTCCAGCCTCCTTGCTCATTCCGTTATATACGCTCGTTAAAGATTTTGGTCTGTACAATACACCGTTAGCGCTTATATTTCCATATATCGCATTTGGCATCCCGCTTACGGTGTTTGTTTTGGCTGCTTTTTTGAAGTCGATTCCGAATGAATTGGAAGAAGCAGGCATTATCGATGGCCTTAATACGTTTGGCATTTTGTGGCGTATTATTATTCCACTTACACTGCCTACATTAGTGACGGTGTTTATATTAAACTTTATTAACAATTGGAACGAGTTTGTTATGGCTAACTTGTTTTTGTCCAATGAAAAGCTGCGTACGCTCCCAGTAGCCATCGTCGCCTTTGCCGATAAGTTTAATATGAACTATGGTGCAATGACAGCAGCGATTACGATCAGCATTATTCCCGTCATCCTTATATTTGCTCTTCTTCAAAGACGGATTATCGAAGGGGTTACGGCGGGTAGTGTAAAAGGTTAAACGTAGTGAAGAACAACCGAGTTATTACCACTCGGTTGTTCTTCATCTCACACCTAGTTAGCTGAATTTAAAATAAATCAAGCCATATCTTAGCAGCAGTAGCGAGTATCAATACGGCTAAACTTGCTTGCAGCGCTTTCGTATTTAATGTTTTACCTACTTTCGCTCCGAGTGGGGCTGCAAGTAGACTCGCAGCAATCATAATGATGGCTGGCAAGTAATCGACTTGCCCTGTCATCAATTTGCCAACACTTCCTCCTATGGAGGAGATAAACGTAATCGCTAAGCTTGTCGCGATCGTCATTCGTGTTGGAATGTTAAGGACAACCAGCATCACGGGCACAAGTAAAAATCCACCTGCGGCCCCTACAATCCCAGACCCTACCCCCACAATAAACGCTACAATTACTGCAATTGTTTTATTAAAGGTGACGTTATCAAGCGGAATATCATCGACTTGCTTTTTAGGTACAAACATCATGATTGCTGCTATGGTCGCGAGTATGCCATATACCACATTTACAGACTGCTCAGACAAATAAGACGAGCCAAAGCTACCGATAAAGCTGCCAAGTAAAATGGAGCCGCCCATGTACATGATCAATGACTTATTCAGATAGCCACCTTTACGATAAGCCCAAACTCCCGCGATAGAGGCAAACAATACTTGTATCGCACTAATACCTGAAACCTGATGTGCTGTAAAAGCTGCTATCCCAAATAACTGCGGAATATATAAAAGCATCGGGTACTTAATAATAGAACCCCCAACACCTAACATTCCAGATACAAAAGAGCCGATAAAACCTATTAAGAAAATGACAACAATAAATGTGAGATCCATACGTACCCTTCCTTCTCATAACGATGGCGGGCTTCGATGAACGAAAACCCGCCTAAAAGAACAACTTTACGCTTTTTTAATAAAAAATTTAAACACGCCAGCGTCTTCCGTCTGATCTAAAATGATGTGTCCACCAGCATTGGCCCAAGCTGGAAAATCTGCAAGCGCCCCCTTATCTGTTACCAGAATCTCTACGACCTCGCCTGAAGCAACGGCATCCATTGCCTTTTTTACTCTAACGATGGGCATCGGGCATGCTAGTCCTTTTACGTCTATCACTTTGTCTACTTTCATATTAAATACCCTCATTTCATTTATTTTGTCTGCTATTGATTTCAGATTTATACATTAACGGACTGCACAACGATTTGGTCCAATTTCCATTTCAGTTTGTTCATCACTGTCCGGCGTCATTTTCCCCATATTCACTTGGCGAATTTGTTTATAAGCATGCGGTTGTGGTGGAAGATGTTCAGTAACAAGTTGTCGGAATTGTTCCTCATCTTTTATATTCAAACCGTGATTTTCTGCGAGCAGGTCCCCTAACCGTTTCGCAGCTGTACCATCTTCATTTAATTCGTCCATAATCATAAAATGGGCCGGTAAAACAATAAGCTCCTCTGTAAGCTCTCGATAACGACGATATAAAGTTTCACGAAGATCTCCTACCCAATCCTCAGCAAGTCCTGCTAAGTCAGGCCGACCAATAGAATCGATAAATAGAATGTCACCTGTTAAGAGAAACGTGCCGTCTACTATAAATGAAGTTGATCCAATCGTGTGACCTGGTGAATAAAGTGCACCTACCTCAAGCTTGGAAGCGCCAATTTGAACCGTTAAGCCATCCTCAAGGGGTGTATAATCAAACACCACCTCTTCTGCATCTTTCGGAGGCAAATAATACGTTGCACCGGTAGATTGTGCTATAGCACGCCCACCTGAAATGTGATCAGCATGCAGGTGCGTATCAAATACGTGCTTAATTTTCACGTTTTTTTGTGCTGCAAAGCTTGTGAACACTTCAGTAAATCTGACTGCGTCAATAACAGCTGCTTCCCCGTCTGAAATGACCATATAAGAAAGACAACCTTTTCCTAACCGTACAAATTGATATAATTCACCGTCGCCTGAAAGATCAGCTACTTTTATAGGCTCTACATAACTGCTCCAAGCTTTCATACCACCTTCTAAATAGCTTACCGATAGAGCTGTATTCGCTTCACTCAGCATTTCAGCCACTAGGATCGAGGAGCCTTCTTTCGCACAAACAACGACTATTTCCTTGTCCGCTGGTAGTTGAGGTAATAGGCTCTCTACCCCATCTAACAATTCGAAGTATGGAATATTTAAATAGTCGAATTGATGTCCTTCGATTTACCAGTCCTCAAATGCATCTGTGTTGCGTACGTCCAAAATGAATACCGATTGTTTTTCAATCACTTTACGAGCAACGTCAGCTGCTGTCCATTTCGTTACTGTCATCTTACATTACCCCCTTGGGTATATTTTTTAGCTATTTTTAGTGAGAGGAATAATCCTCTCACTACTTGGTTGCCTATCCGTTGGAAAGCATCGCTTAAATGTGAATCATCTGACTCACGACAGTGACATCCTCATCAATCATATCGATTTGGTTAAGTCCCCATTCCAGCCTGCCATGCCAGGCAAGACGTTATACACTTTTTCAAATCCATTGCTTGCAAGCTTGAGTGCTGCCAGATCACTGCGTTTGCCGGTTCGACAAATCACATAAATGTCTTGATTTTTATTCAGCTCATTCATGCGCGAATCTAATTCACCCAGTGGAATGGATGCTGCACCTTCAATATGACCGAAGGCATATTCCGCCTCTTCACGTACATCTAAAATACAGCCGCCATTTCCCGCGCGTGACAACATCTCTTCATTCGAAATGGTATGCGCATAGGTGTTTTCTATCATGAGGTCATTCGAACTTTTACGAATGTAATGATAGAACACGTCACCAACTTCTGTAGTGCCGATATAGTGGTGACCAACGGATTCTGACCAAGCAGCAAGATCTGCTTTAGAGCCTTTGTCTGTTGCTTGCACTTCTAAAATTTGACCCGCTTCTAGTTCGTTCATCACCTTTTTCGTTTTGACGATAGGCATAGGGCAAGCCAGCCCTTTCGCATCTAACCTAACATCTGCTCTAATTGCCATTGTGAACTCCCCCTCATACCCCTAGGTGTATTTTTTAGTGCAAAAAAATTTGTTTACTCAACGCTGCCTTCCCAAGCCAACATGCCACCCCTCATATTTGTAACGTCATAGCCATAAGAGGATAAAAATTGGGTAGCTCTCTCGCTGCGTCCACCTGAACGGCATATTATAATATAGGGCGTATTTTTGTTAAGCTCATGGAATCGAAATTCAAGTAAGCCCAATGGAATATGGATAATGCCAGGAATGTGACCTTCTTGTACCTCCTCAACCTCACGAACATCAATTAGGTGCAGCTTGCTCCCATTTTCTAAACGTTGTTGAACCTCTTGAACGGAAATCTCCTTCATTCTCCTCATCCTTTCCACGCATTCATGCCACCACGGACGTTCGTAACGTTATCATATCCTAATTTCTTTAATTGCTTACAAGCTTGCTTACTGCGCATTCCACTCTGACATATGACGACTATTTCCTTATCTTTAGCCAACCTGCTGAGATCGGAGCCAAGTGGTATATTTTTAAACGGAGCAATATGTCGACCTTTATATTCACCCGCAGTTCGAACATCAACAAATACTTTATTTTTGTCCGTCAACATCGTCTTTAGTTGTTCCGTTGTAATGTCCTTTATTCCTTTTACGGGTAGCTTACGCCAAAGGATAAACAGAAGCAGTGCGCCAATAATGATTCCTAACTCCATAGTTCTCCTCCTTATCCGATGAACAGATTGACATGACCACTTTCTGCATCAGCAAGATACGCGGCTACTCCTGCATACTGGACATCATCTAACAGCTCTTCTTTTTGCAAGCCTAATAAATCCATCGTCATCGTACACGATATGAGCTTAATATCCTGCTCTTGAGCCATATCAATTAACTGTGTTAATGTCAACGCATTATGTTTTTTCATGACATGCTTGATCATCTTTGGTCCCATACCGAGCATTTGCATTTTAGAAAGACCTAGCTTTTCAGCACCTCGTGGCATCATGAAACCGAACATTTTTTCCAAAATTCCTTTTTTCACTGCAACAGGGGCTTGTTTGCGTAATGCATTAATTCCCCAAAACGTGTGGAAAATCGTGACCTCATGATCATAAGCCGCTGCACCATTCGCAATAATATAAGCTGCCATTGCCTTGTCATAGTCTCCACTGAATAATACAATTGTCGTTCTTTTCTTTTCCATTACGCGCTCCTTTACCTATACCGGTATGGGTATTTATGAGTTTAAAATATAAAGCCGAAGTTTATCGGCTTTTTACGAGAAGATTAACCGCTTCCTGGATGGACTCATTCATTTTAGATGTATCGCCCTCCGCATTTTGCACACATTCTACTAAATTCTCACTTACAATAACACCAATCGTATGATCTAAGCCAGATCTTACAGCTGAAAGTTGTGTAATGACTTCTTTGCAATTTTTCCCTTCATCCATCATACGTAAAATGCCTCTTAATTGGCCTTCCATACGTTTGACACGATTGATCACTTTACTGTCGTAGGTCATGTACACACTCCCTTCTCATTCAGTTTCATAATTGATTGCTACAAAAATCATTCTATACCCTACAGGGTATAATGTCAACACGAACTTCATTGCCTTATATTAACTAGTTTATTTAAAGTTATACTTTGTTACTATCGGTTCCCGACCTGTAGTGACATCATTAAAATACTCACTCAAACAAATACCAAGGAAGGAGCCTGATACATTAAAGACGTTATTATATCCGCTATTTTGTAATGCCATCACTGCGTTATAGCTTCGTTGTGCTGAGCGGCAATGTACATATACTGGAACATCGCTAGGAATTTCATGCATACGCTCACGCAGTTCACTTAATGGAATGTTTATAGCATTCACCAAATGCCCATTTGCAAATTCACCTTTTTCGCGAACGTCAATAAATACAGCATTACTTTCTACCAGCTCACGTACTTCGGAAACATGAATTTGTTTAAAACGACCATTCAGTACGTTCAAAGCAACTAAAGCAGCCAGATTCACAACATCTTTTGCTGTACTAAACATCGGGGAGTAGGTTAACTCCAACTCTTTCAAATCCTCTAATGTGCCACCCATCGAAATTAAAGTTGCAATAACATCAATTCGTTTATCTGCATTGCCTTTTCCTATAGCTTGCGCGCCTAATATTTTTCCAGTTGGCACCTCAAACACCAATTTAAAATGCAGCGGGTTGCTATCAGGCATAAGACCAACTTTATCTGGGGCAATAATATACACACTATCGGCTGCAATACCAGCTTGCTTGGCTACCTTTTCATTGATCCCTGTAGCAGCACATGCCAAATCAAAAATTTGAATGCTTGCTGAACCTATAACCCCTTTATTTTGATGCTGCATGCCAAATAAATGATCCGCTGCTGCACGTGCTTGACGTTGCGCCGGGCCAGCAAGTGCAAGTCTTGTTGGTTTTCGAAGCAATTGATGATACACCTCAATCGCATCACCTACCGCATATATAGAAGGATCACTCGTGACGTAGTTGGCATTTACTTTTATTCCACCTAGCGCACCTATTTCCAATCCAGCGTCTACAGCAAGCTTCGTTTCTGGACGTACACCGATTGCAAGTACAACCACTTGTGCTTGTACTTGTTTGCCCGAATGTAACTCCACGTACTGCTCAGTTACACGTTTCAAGCCATCACCAACGATAAGTTCTACCCCTTTATCGTGCATCTCTTTGTGTAGAATTTGCACCATATCATAATCAAATGGCATCATAATTTGGTCTGCAAATTCCACCAGTGATACGTTACGACCTGCTAGACGTAAATTTTCGGCTACTTCCACACCAATAAAGCCACCGCCAATGACAGCTATATTGTCCACTTGACCCTCTTTTATATATTGATTCAATCGCTCGATATCCACCACATTTCGAACTGTAAACACGTGTGGCAATTGCACACCTTCTAGCTGTGGTACAATTGGGCTTGCCCCTGGCGATAATACTAAATAATCATAACGTTCTTCGTAAACCTCACCTGTTACCAAATGTTTCACCGTTATCCTTTTGCCTGCACGATCAATCGAAACCACTTCCTGTTGTACCCGTGCTTCGATGTTATATTTGGATTTAAAACTTACGGGGTCCATCAGCACGAGCCTGTTGCTGTTTTCTACAATTCCACTTAAATGAAAGGGCAGTGAGCAGTTCGAAAATGAAACGTGCGGCCCTTTTTCAAACATAACAATTTCTGCTGATTCATCAATCCGTCGAATACGTGCAGCTGTAGACGCGCCTCCCGCAACCCCACCAACGATTAATATCTTTTTAGCCATATTCCGCATCTCCTCATAATTTAGTTGGACTCGATGTCTATTCTGTATTCCCTACAACTAAAATATACCCATAAGGGTATATTGTCAAGTGGCTGTACCTACACTTTAGGCATACCTCGTGAGTATCTTTTTTATAAACAAAAAAAGGAATGGGCATATTCCCCACTCCTTGTTACATGCGGTTGCCTATTCCGCAACCGTTCCGTTTTTATTTTTTAAAGTAATGATAATTTCAATAAGCATTACCGCAATTAAGGAAATTCCGAAAAGGGGCATTACACATCCTAACAACACCATAAAAATAATGAACCCGATCGAAAGCTTGTTTGAGACGTTCGGCGGCGCAGACCATGCATTTTTCTTTTTACGAGCCAGCCATGTTTTGAAGCCCCAGAAAATGACGAGCAAAAACGAAATACAAACGATCAGGTTCAACAGCTTGTTAGGCCAGCCAAATAAATGACCTTCATGCAGCGGGATTCCCCACGTAAACCACTTAGCTAAAATGCCATAGTCTTCAAAGCCTACATCCTGAATTAACTTGCCGCTGTATTGATCAAAATAAGAAGTTACCTCTTCATATGGACTAACGTCTAAGCCTGTCACACCCGTATTACTCCCTTTAGAAACGGTAAATACACCTTGTTCATCCTTAGGGTAAATAATAGAGTAAGGCTTAGAAACATTGGCTTGCTTCACTTCGTGCATCAACTGTTGGAGCGTAATCATCCTGTCCGGATCAGACGTATCTTCCGTATGTCCCATACCGTGATGTTCCGCATGCGCTCCGCCATTTGAAGTTGGCGGCTCGTTTTTACGAGTAGCCCAAGGTATTTCACTCATATCCGAAGTCGGAGGATTTTGTTGTAACGCTGGAATGCCGATGGAAGGGTGCTTTTGAGCTGCTGAGTAAATAAAATCACCCATAACTGCCGACCAAGGCAAGCCGGTAAAAATAATAATAACCATTGGAATCGTAATAATCGTACCGACTAGCGCATGCCATTTCAAATTCTTTTGTCGTTTCGTTGGATTCGGGTCCTTCTTTAAGGCTCTTCCCTTGAAGGTCATGTACAAACCGGAAAGCAGCAAAAAGATCGCCCAACATGCAGCCAATTCTACTAAGTAGTTAACGATAGTGCCCCCCACAAACAGTGAGCTGTGGACTTCTCTCATTACATTAGCAAACGTATATTTCGGATTTTGGCTGCCGACAATTTGATAGTTCGCATCTAAAAATACGTACTTTTGATCACCATCTTTATTGGCCATCGTTAGCCGCGTATTGTAAGGCTCTTCTAACACGATAACTTTCGAGACAGCATAACCTTCGAATGTTTCCTTCGCCTGTTTGATGCCTTGATCGATCGTCAAGGAATCCGTTTGGCTGCTCTTTGCAAAAAATTCATGCTTGTACATATTATTTTCTACATCTGTGTAAAATAAATATCCAATACCACTTAATGTTAAGGTAATCAGGAGTGGCGTCATAAATAAGGCTCCATAGAAGTGCCATCTCCAAAAACGATTAAAATTACTTTTTTTCATCATCCCTATCCCTTCATTGTTCTGCCTTTATTTATTATAGCGATACAGTTTGTCATCACAATGCCTCAATCGTGCTAATTATTTGGTAATATTCGCTTAAAATGAGATTAGAGGATAATTATTTCTTGCATTGGACGTTTTTGGACATGTTAAACTAAATAATTGACATTATAACGAAATCAGTCCCAGTTGTTTGGCGTTGCTTCTTAAAATATCCAGTAAGCTGCTCATATTGGTATCTGGGTAGCTGCGCAGCTCAATCCGGTTGACTTCTTTATTAACCTCGGAAATGCCTGCACCTTGTGGCATGTGCAGGTTGTCCACAATCAGGTCTGGTTTTAGCTTTGCGAGTGCTGCGACCTCTGAAGGCGTCAATTCATTTGGACCAAATTCCCCTACAATCTCGTAGCCTAGCCATTTTAATAGAGGTGTCATGTAGATTTGGGATACGACCTTTTGATTAGCCACCTTATGTGCTTTTGCCGATTGAACAAGTTCTGTTACCAATTGATTTAATTCGGCTTCAAACTTGGCTTGCTGCTCCTGGGTGCCCCAAATGTCGGCAAGCTTTTTGGTCGCCATCTGGTAGCTGGGCGGTGTATTGTCTATTTCAATCGTAGCAGCCATGTCCGGTGATATGTTGCCTGCTTCCATTAATTTAGCCATAAACGGTTCATATCCCAAATAAACCAAATAACTTTCCTTCACTTTACTTAAATCACTGGGTCGATAATCATATTCGGGCGGGTGACGAAGTTCAGAGGGGGCAAGGTAGGAAACCTCACTTGCACCAGCCGCCGTCGCAATTAAGGCCGTTAAACTTGTTGAGGCCACAACGCCCTGTACCTCAGATAAGCTCACCCGCTTATTTTCCTCTTGCTGTCCCTTAGAAGAATGCTCGTTGCCGTGTTGCCCTGCGGTCGAGTGACCCTTTCCCTTGCTGTCAGCTTCATGCAATTTGTTTCCTTCTTCCTTCCCGTTACTACAAGCTGTGGCTAGCAACGTTACTGCAAGTGCTATACCAACAAACGATTTTTTAGTGAACGAAAGACGCATCTCATTTTCCTCCTTATGTAACATCACATTAAGCACGTCGCCACACAAAAGTCACAACTAGAACAGCAACACCAGTCATCGCGATGCTCGCACCGGTCGGAAAGTCAAATTGCATGGAGAACAGCAGCCCAACGCATGTCGTAAACATCCCAAAGACAGAAGTCCACAAAATCAACTGTCCAAAGCTTCGTCCTATCCGCAGTGCAGCCATAGCGGGTAACAAAATGATCGCATCCACCATAAGTGCGCCTACGATTTTCATAATGACCCCGATCGAAAGTCCGGTGAAAAACAGCAGCATACTTTTCAGCTTCTCCGTAGGTACTCCTAGCCACTTCGCCTGCGCTTCGTCATAAAATAGCAGTTGGAGCTCTCTATAAAAAAACCAGTACATTCCCAGCACAGCTAAAGATAGCACGGCTAAAAAAACAATATCTACCGTTGTTAGCGTCAAAATACTTCCGGCAAACAAACCGAATATGTCCATAGCCGGTATGCCTGCTGTGTGAAAAATAAGAAAAGCGAGTGCAATTGCCCCGGTCATAAAAAAAGCACCAATGAGTCCCGTATCCAGCTTGAGCTTACGCGACATTGGACCAAGCAGCACGGAGCCGACCACAATGCCGCTCATGGCCCCTATTATAGGCGCAGTGCCCAACACCAATCCGCATGCGCCTCCTAGCAGCGCCATGTGCATCAAGGCAAAACGAATTGTCGTCAAATTTAACATGACAATGACGATTCCGAGCAAGGATATAGCTCCGCCGGCCAGAATGGCGGCGAGCAGCGCTTTTTGAAACACAGGAAGCTGAAAATATTCCCACAGCGTCATTCGCCTTCCTCCATCAGGCTGCTAGTATGAAGATAGCCGTTTTTTAAAATGACAATTCGATCTGACATTTGCAAAGCTTCTTCTCTCAGATGGGTAATGGTCACGACAGTAGTCTGCTCTTGGTGTCTGCATGCATCGATAAGCGCTTTCAGCATATGCCTTGAATCGTCATCCAAATAGGTTGTCGGTTCATCCAACAGCAAAATTTTCGGTTTCCGAACGAGTGCCCGTGCGATATTTAATCTTTGCTTCTGGCCGCCGGACAATAGTCGACAGTCCGTTCTGCGAAAGTCCGCTAATCCCACTCGTGCTAGCATCGCCTCAGCCAGCTCAACATCCTGCCTGCTCGGGCGACGACCAAAACTAAACGATGTCCCCCAACGGCCAAGAAGCACAGCATCTTCAGCGGATATTGGCAATTTACCGATTTCAAATGACTGAGGTACATAGCCAATAAAGGAGCGTGTCCATCGTTTATCCCGATCAGAGCGGATGGGGCGACCAAGAATGGTCATACTTCCGTGCTGTATGGGTAACAATTGAAGAAGGGCACGGAAAAAAGTAGTTTTCCCCGCTCCATTTTCCCCGACTACAGCGACCGATTCGCCTTGCTTGACTTGAAAGCTCAAATCCTTCAAAATCGGTATTGGACCGTATCCACCAGTGACATGACACATATCAATGGTCAGTTCATCTTCAAGAGCTGCATCCATCTCATTCCCCGCTTTCATATGAACAGCACTTATTTCTTATCCATTTCCTATAGGTTTGACTGTGTTTTTTATCTTATCGAAAAATGAGCCGCATGCATATAACTCAAAAGAGCTAGTTTATCTATGATATACATCACTTAAAAATGCAGGAATGAACAGACTGACCTTATTACACGACTTTCTAACGATATTTATATCGGTAACATTATTGGCGCTGCTACAGAAAAGAGGGTAGCAGATGTAACGATCCGATCTGATTTCACAAAGATTAATGTAGGGGGTATTTAGAATTGTGGGGGGAGATTCGTCTGCCTATGCCTTTCATGCCTAAAATCAAATACTTCGCATTTTGTAATATCCAGTGTTTCCCTGCCAATCACAACTATTTGATCATTTTTCCATACGACTAAAGGAGAATAATCATAATCGTTAAAATATATCGTTTTGGCTTTATTATTACTTTTTTCGATCACTTCTGCCCGAGCCATTCGATTAAAGATCGTTTCGAAATGGTATGTACGGATTTCATATTTTCCATTTGGAGATGACACACTCTCGTTTAAATTGCCTTTAGGAAGGAAATCAAGATTGTAATAGTAATTATAGTAATAGAGGGAGACGAATATAACACCTACGAGACTGACTATTAAGCTATATTTCGGAAAATTTCTCTCCTTACGAAACCATTTAAGAAGCAGCAAAATGAAAAAAATGAACATACTAATTATCGTTGTGACTAGCAAACCAAGTGAGAGGGCAAAAAGAATGACGTATACATGGTTATTCATTTGTTATCCTCCTACAGATTGTGCAATTTGAGAATAGACTTATGGTCACCTGTACTTCACAGGAGTAGAGGCTATCAATCGATTTTATATACATTATACATATATATGGCAAGAACAAAAAACCATCCCCTTCAGAACTAAAAGTCCATAAAGAAGAAGGTCTCATTGTAGCTGACCACATATGAATTAGAAGACTTATAAAACCGCCACTGCCGTCCATTTACTTTAATATACTTTTTTAGTTGCGCGATCATCTTTTAAAATTTCGACAGCTTCACGGAAACGGAGTGAATGCACAATTTCCCGCTCACGCAAAAATTTAAGACTGTCCTGAAGGTCTACATCATCCGTCAGATCAATCAGCCATTGATATGTCGCCCGGGCTTTTTCCTCGGCCGCAATATCTTCATATAAATCGGCGAGGGGATCTCCCTTGCCCTGTATGTAGGCGGCTGTCCAAGGAACGCCCCCAGCGTTGTTATAGAACAACGCGCTATCGTGTGCAGCATAATGTGCCCCAAGTCCGGCTGCCTCCAGTTGCTCCGGCGTTGCATCTTTGGTCAGTTTATAAATCATAGTTGCTATCATTTCCAAATGAGCAAATTCCTCCGTGCCGATGTCAGTCAGCAAGCCAATGACTTTATCTGGTATCGTATAGCGTTGGTTCAAATAGCGTAGAGCGGCAGCCAGTTCCCCGTCTGCGCCACCATATTGTTCCATCAAATATTTAGCCATCTGAGGATCACATTTGCTTACTTTTACAGGATACTGCAATTTTTTCTCATATATCCACAATAGCTTTCACCTCACACTGCTTTATGTTTCAAGATGAATTGGAAACGCTGAAATGAAGCTGAAATGAAATAGAACAAAGTTGTGTAGCTTCCGCTCCTCGTTCTCTCACACTTGCCACGGCCAAGGTGTATTTACCCATGTAAACGGGGTTCCAGTGTAATCACGGCCAAAATGCTGCAGTGGGCCGTAACGCTCTTGATACAATTGCGCCAGCTTAGTTCTTTCACCCACATAATGATTAAATTGTTGAATCGCTTGCGCGTCATCGGGATGTGTATCAAGGTACAAATTTAACTCGACCAACACAAAGTCAACCTCCTGAAGCTGTCGCAAATGTTGGAAATATTCTGGAGATTGGAACGGATGCCCTGTCATGTGTGATGACCTCCCCGCTTTGGTCGATATGAGCTGTATAATGCTGGCCATAGTGTACCGATGCATAAAGCCTGTTCTGGTGGAAATTGCGGCAAATTAGGCGGCTGAAACGTCATATATTGATTGGGCGGCACAACATAAGACTTAACCGCAATTGGCGGGCATGGGTCACACGCCCCTCTGAAAGGTGCATAAAATCGTTCTTCTGGAAAAGGAGCTTTTCCGTTACTATTTGGGTTATGATTCGGAATCGGCCCCACAATGCCTGCTGTTTCCGAGTGGACGTGCGGTGTATTGGCATGGGTCATACACGCATTCCTCCTGAGTTGATGACAGATTATCAGTATGTTTCTTTATTACGTTATGAAACGTGAGGGATGTCTCATGCTTGAAAACTTGCTCCGAATCAAACATTTATCATCATAAGATGAAGGAACTCTCAGCTAGGCTGTACGGCACCAAGTACATATCACGTCTGTTTAACATAGCTCTAACCGAGCGTAATTTTAGGTTTGTTTCAATTGATTAAT
The DNA here is from genome assembly GCF_000425125.1 of Paenibacillus taiwanensis DSM 18679. GTDB lineage: Bacteria > Bacillota > Bacilli > Paenibacillales > Paenibacillaceae > Paenibacillus_B > Paenibacillus_B taiwanensis. Next base: position 1,093,879 of record NZ_KE384306.1, on the reverse strand, counting down.
TCGTTTGAATTAATTATACTCAACAGTATGGAGGAATGCACATTGAATACAACACGCAGCAGTGAGATCAATAAAGGGAATGAAGACTCTGCCCAAGCTCGTTTATTAGAGGCAGGGTTACGGATATTCGGTTTACAAGGCTATGAAGGCGTACGAACGAGAACCCTTGCAGATGAAGCGGGCGTGAACCAATCAGCGATACCGTATTATTTCGGTGGGAAAAAGGGATTGTACTTAGCGGTTACCCGCCGCTTGACAGCAGAGATCTCTGATGAATTTTTGGAACAGGCTCTTATGGAGACAGAAACAATCCAGAAACGTTCAAAAGCAGAAGCTGAAGAAGCTTTAAAAGAAGTCATCACACAGTTCTCCATGTCCATGATTGGCAATCCTGATGCCAATGCAAGAAGCCTATTCATCGCAAGAGAGCAATTGCAGCCTACGGAAGCCTATGACATCTTATATGAACAATTTTTTCTGCCACTGCATCAGATGATTGCTATTTTGGTAGGCAAAGTAAGGGAACACGACGCACATGATCCAATAACGATTTTAACTACGCATGCCATTGTTGGACAAGCAATTGCGTTTTCTGTAGCAAAGGAAACCTATCTCAGGCGCCAAGGGATTCAGCAGTTGGATGAAGCACACGTTGCCTTGATCGCCAAAGAAATTGGGGAGATGTCGATTCGTATATGCGGCGACTATTCTCATTAATCAAAGGGTACGTCATGAAGCGATCAATACGCTTCTCAACGTACCCTTTTGCTATTTTACCACGCAGCCCTCATCAGCTCAGTAGAATTTCGATTTAGTTCAATTCCCCCATTTTCACCGACAATTACCGTTCCACCAAGATTAATGACCTTCTTCCCAATCGCACAATTGGGCTCAAATGCAAATACCATCCCTGCCTTAAGTTCAGTCTCTAACCCAATGGATGGGATAGGCAATACGCTTCCATACTTTTTCACCTCAGGCAACCGTGCCATCTCATCCCCAACCCCAATAAGGCCAAAAGGACTAATGGAATGAATAAGCGGATGAACGTGCCAGCCTCCTACTTCACGTATCGGCTCATTCATTGCTCTGACAACGTCTCTAAACATCGCACCGTGCCGCAGCTCTTTTACTCCGTTTACATACGATTGTCTCGCTGCCGCTGCCGCCCGCTCAAAATCTGGATGTACAGTTCCTACAGCGATTGATGGTTGATGCTGCGTCTCTAACATCCCGAATGATGAAAATACTTCAGCTAAAATAATATCCCCTTCTTGGATCACGCGCGGCTCTTCTGGACGATATGTCCATGCTGGCAACCCCCATCCGACGAACTCAGGTCCTGATCCCATTAGGATCGTTGTTGTAAACCCAACAGAGTTCGCACAAGCATGGATTCCTGCCGCATAGATCTCGTTTTCCCTTACACCTGGCTTCGTCGCCTCTAGCATCGCCTGGACCATTTTTTCCCCGACGTTTGCTGACCATGTTAATACTTCGATTTCTTCTTGACTTTTCACCGCCGACAGTGTGAAAAAGGAGTGGCCCACAGGTTTAAAGGTCGCACACGGTAATCCCTTTAAGATAGCTTGCCACGTATTATAGGGCATGGCCCCATCAAAATAATAAGGAGGATATGGCTCTAAACCAATTACACCAAACGCTTTATTCGCAAGTCCTCTTTCCTCCAAAATTTTTACTATGTGCGCTCCCATTTTTCCCACATACATATTTTCCGGTCTTATCCAGCCCTGCGTATTTGTGTATCCAGCTTGAATATGATCTTCCACAGCAGTCGCTAAAAAAACGACAGAAATCGGCTCTTCATGCTTAGGAAAAATGACAATGGAACCTGGACGCTCATTCGTAAAGTAAGTGTCGGGGTTGAACACAGCCGGGAATGCACCTTCTCGATCGCCATACACAATCAACACATCTACATCCTCTTCGTCCATCAACTGATTGGCCAAGTTCCATCTCCGATCTCTCTCCACAAGTGAATAGGTTGGGATTCGATTATCCTGATTGTTCATACCATTTTCTCCTCCTGAATAGATGTAATGAATCAATGAGTACATGGTAAGTATAATCCAATCATATGATTTATTCAATTGAATGAATTAATCTATTCAGTGAACTTTTCCTGAAAATGAAGAGTATACGCTCCTTATCCTTCCAGCGCCAATGCTTCAAAAGTTCCAAGACCATATCCATCGATTCCTGCGCTTCCTACAGGAACTGTGGGAGAACGCCATATCTATCAGCTTAAGAACTATAAACGCCAAAAAGCGAAAAATGGAGCTGACTTCTTAAAGCAGAGTCTAGTGCACCATCAGACCTTTTAACACCGTACTCATAGTAAGATAAAAGCAAAGCGCGATAATCATGCTTACCAGCAATCATTGAACATGAGACAACTGCTATCATAAATTACAATAAATATTAATTCATGTTCATTACGGTTTGGTTTACTACAATTGATACAAAAACATGCCTTTTCATACAAAAGAGAGGGCATATCACCCTCTCTTAATTAAGAATCTCTATCTGTATTTAACGCTCCTGCGTAATAGGATGAGAGCCTATTTAAGTATTACTAAAGAGAATTACCTTAGGTCCAGTCATTAAAGTGGCCGATAAATTAAAATAGTAATTGGATGACGTATCTAGTGTAAGTGGTCCAGACCAGGTAATCGATCCGAATTGACTGCTAAATATGCCCGTAGGGGGCACATCAGAAGATGCTGAGTTAACTGTCACATTCCCGTTAATGCTTGTGCTCGTTATGTTCGAGTATGCATCTACGTTTATCGTTCCATCCGATCGACTATCAACCATCCGCTGAATTCTGAGACCATTGTGAATCATTGTATTAATTCGACTGTTATAAATATATGTGTTGAGTATTCCCATATGTCCTGATTGTATAATGCCACCAACAACTTTTGTATTCAGAAGCTGAAACTCAATCGTCGTAAAGGGATCACCCATGGATACGTTCTGGAAAGTAATATTGCCACTTATGATAGCACCATCCGTATAATTGGTATGCGTACTTACAGAGGTACCATTATTAAAGGTGCCGATTACCGTTACAGGACGTACGTTTAGATTCGGGTTCACCAGATATACGTTCTCTGCAGCTTCACTAGTTTGGATCGTTACATTTCTAGGAACAGTTGACACAAAATTGGCCAAGGCTCCGTCGCCAAGTATCCATGGACCCAAGCCAAGCAGTTGAATATGTCTTGCTGGCGCAATCACAATATCCTCGTTGAACGCTGAATTAGCTGCGATAAGAACGATGCAGCGTGCTTTCATCCCAATTGCAACGGCTAACGGACTGTTTACTGCTGCATTGATGGCAGCTTGGAGAGAATTATATGGATCGGCCGGAGTCCCATCGCCAGGACCTGGTGCACTTGAGTCTGCCCAGAAGACACACTCCTCTCCCCACTCGAAGATACCGGGACCTGTTGGTCCAGTGCCCCCCTGAGTACCTGTGACTCCTGTTGCACCTGTTGGCCCTGTGACTCCTGTTGGTCCTGTTGATCCTGTTGGCCCTGTTGGCCCTGTCGGTCCGATGGGAACCGGTGTGCAGTTTCGTACTGGAAATACAGCTGAGCAACCAATAGGATAATTCCAGCTAAAAGCATTATAATAACGATTCAATGATTCCCCTCCTAGTAACACGATTACTACAATTTACTAAAATGTATTGAATCCGTTACATTAATCGTAATAAATAGACTTTTATCATCTGTCACTTTGCAAATAACGACTGGTTTAACGAGACAGACATATACTGCTTGTACAAAGTTTATCTACGGAATATTTCGAAGGGGAAAAATTTCCGTTTATATGTGTATTAAAGTGTAACTTCCATAACACCTCTACTTTATATTGATTTAATTAATACACACGTCGTCATTACACGAAACTTTATGTTTGTGCTTTTCAAGTTTATGGAGATTCGTTTTATCATCTTCGATATTTTCTTCAATTTCAGTATTTTTACCCATTGCTTATATTTCTTCAATAAAATGTTTCATGTTCAGGGAGAGTCAGTCTGACTCGGAATTCCAACATCCCCAAAGTAAGCAGACAAATCTTTGTTCAATTCGATTTCCCCTTGCTCCGCTAATGCATTATGGCAGTAACGGTTACCACTTTGAAAATAGAGGCGATGCGGAACACCGTTCGATATGGATTGACTAGCAGCTTCTTTTCCACATCCGAACAACCGTAATCTTTATTCAATAGCACTTTCGTGCCTTTGAGGACTACAAGTGCAGCTCCATCCATACTTTTTTTATTTCTGAGCGGTTAAAAAATGATCAGCATAGTGCTCTATTTCTTTTGGATTTTGCGGACCTCCCCCCTGGATGCTGCCGATACTTTCGATAGTTAACCATTACCGCCTAGTAAGCTGGCTGCTACGATGAAGGCTGGTGAAATGACCTTTACACGACTCAAAAAAAGGAGTCGATGCAGCACTTCTCTGCTGAAATCTAGCAGATTAGTCGTGCATGGACTCCTCTTATCGAGTATGATGAACAATTGAAATTACGAGGTATTCACCTGTTATGCTAGCTTAACAATGTCGATATTCGTGCCTTCCACATTTAAAGAATGACCTGAAGTATTATTTAGAGTCAAAATATTAGCCCCTGCTCCAGTAGTAAATACGGCCGATGAACTTTGAGAAACTCGAGTTGCTGTAGGAAAATTTGGGCTTAATCCAGCTAAATTAAACTCACTTTGCGTACCACCGATCAAAGTTCCATTTAATTGAAACTCTAATATAGATGTTCCTTGATCGGCAAAACCTAAATTTGTTGCAGCCTCATACGTAGCGAAATAAGTCTGATTTGGAGCCAATAAAATATCAGTTGATCCTGCCACATGAGTAATAGCTGTTCCATTAATTTCCTCATTAATAGTAAGCGGAACAGCATTCCCAGCACCTACTTGCACAATAGCTGGATTCGTAATACGTGCGTTGTTAGCGGTAACCAGTGGCCCTGTCGCTCCTGTCAATCCGGTAGCACCCGTAGCTCCTGTCGCCCCTGTAGCTCCGCTTGGACCTGTCGCTCCTGTTGCACCTGCACTTCCCGTAGCACCAGTTGCCCCACTTGGGCCTGTAGCCCCTGTTGCACCTGTAGCTCCCGTAGCACCAGTTGCCCCACTTGGGCCTGTAGCCCCTGTTGCACCTGTAGCTCCCGCTGGTCCTGGATCTCCTGTGGCACCAGTCGCCCCACTTGGACCTGTAGCCCCTGTTGCACCCGTAGCTCCCGCTGGTCCTGGATCTCCTGTGGCACCGGTTGCCCCACTTGGACCCGTAGCTCCTGTTGCACCTGTAGAACCCGTAGCTCCTGTGGAACCTGTTGGGCCAACCGGTCCGCCAGACGGACCTGTAGGTCCAGTCACCCCTGTTGGGCCTGTGAATGACGGTGCGGCAAGCACATTTTCTAATTTAAACTGAAGCAACATTTCCTTCTTTACTATATCTTGAAGTGTACTCTGCACACTCGCATCAATAGCAAGCAGATCACTAATCGTTGCAGGAACTGACAATCCTGGCAAAGTTCCAACCGCATATTGAATCTTCTCTGCCTCTGCATTAATAATATGACCCAGACCAAGCTCTTCAATGGCAATCGAGGCGAGTAACAAGTTTAAAGCATCCTCACGCGACAGCGTAATGCTTGGTGTGATGTTCGGTAAATTTGCTTGAGACACTAGTAATCCCCCGTTTCTTGATATATATCAGATAACAAGATATCATATGCCAGAAACAAGCATCTGTTCAAGCTTCTATTAAAAACCAACTCCTATCATATTTTCTAGTCCTATCTATACTACAAGGAGTCAGTTCTTCAATGCAGGTAACATCAGAAACAGCCGTAGCTCCTTAATAAAGGACATACGGCTGCTTCGTTTCATTTATCATTTAAACCCTTACCGTCCAAAATATGCTGCGCCCATTTTTCAATTCTCGCCTCGCGAGTTTTAGCTTGCTTTGCTCCAGAAAAATGCAGCATATACGCTTTTTGTCGACCTGCTGTTAATGCTTCAAAGGCGGCTTTGAATGCAGGATTTGTCTCAAATTTAGTGTGCAGTTCTTCAATGGGCACAAGTTCTGTACTCTTCATTACTTCCAAACCGGCTCGTTCTACTTCAATAGCTTCATGTATATAAGCTTTTAACATAGACTCCATTTTGATGATTTCCTGAACATTGGTGAACCGTATTTGACGCGCTGCCTGCACATTTTCTGTTTGTTGGATCAGTATACCGTCAGGGTCCTGTAACAAGGCACCCTTATGAAACAAAAGCGCACAGTATTCTTTAAAGCCATGAATTAAAACGATGTTTTTGTTCTCCAATGTGTAACAAGGATGCATCCATTTAAAGTCCTCTGTTAGCCCACAATCGAGCACAATCGTTCTTAACTTCGCAAACTCTTCCTTCCATTGCTTCGCTTTTCTTATAAATCCATCCACCTTAGCATTCATAATCGTATTTGTCATTCAGGAAGTCCCCTTATCCACTTTACGTTCAAAACAGCTGTTCAAGCGTAGCGCACCATTTTCCCCAACCATACTTGGCCCCTGCAAGTGCTTGCTCATTCGAGATTCCTGTTTGTTCAAGGTGAAGGTTAACTGTCCCCTCCCCTAAATCCTGAAGTGACCACGTAATCGTATGCTTCTCACCGCTCTCCCACGTGTAGGACAATTTGTGAGGTGCTTCCACCAGCAGCACTTCTCCTTCTATAATTCCATTCCACCATTCAGTCGGTTGCGTGCGAAACTGAAAACGATGTCCTACAACGGCTTCAAAATTGTTATCCATCGCCTGACCGGAATGAATATTGTGCACCCACTTCGCAAGCATGCTGGAATCAGTCAAGGCTGACCAAAGCTTCTCTATCGTGGTCTTGTACTGAAAATCTAAGGATAACGTTAAACTCATTCTTCTTCCTCCTCTAATAAATGCTTTAGGTGCATCATATTCGTACTCCAGAACTTACTGTAGAACGCCACCCAGTCTTGAACTTCGCTTAATGGCGCGGCGTTTAGTCTAAACCGCGTTTCTCTGCCGACTTTTCGATCTAACACGAGTCTGGCTTCTTTTAATATGGTCAAATGCTTGGATACTGCTGTACGGCCCATCTGAAACTGTGCCGTTAATTCATGCAGCGGCAGTTCCTCTGCTTCCGCTAACAATCGGATTAGGCGGCGTCTAGTTGGATCTGCAATCGCATCAAACACATCTCGTAACGGGTTGCTCTCATTCACCACACTCCCTCCATCAATTTAATGAATGGCACAAAAACCGTGTACGCGTACATAAGGATCGCTATTCATGTACGGCACCTCCCTGTAAGTTATAATAGGACACCATTTGGTGACGTTTTTATTATAAGACACCTTTTGGTGTCTTGTCAAACAGAGCGCTTCGCCTTTCACAAAATGTATAGAACGGTATTTTCCCCTCCTGCTGCTTATATAAGTACACTTTTTTCCAAGCGATTGTTGGCACAGAAATAGAAACGGTGCACCACTCCTTTTTAACAAAGGCGGAACACCGTTTCTGCTGTCTTTAAATTATTGACCAAATGCAGCCCTAATGACATTCAAACGCTGCTCCCACGTATCCACATGCGATGCATTTATGTTTACGGTCAACACATGCTCCCCACCTAGCAGACCTCCAGCATAAGACGAACTTCCATGTATATCCCCGCCATGCCCCCAGAACGTCTGCCCGTTTGGCAATTTGAATCCGATCATACCTAATCCATAAAGGCCGATTCTAGTCTCGACGCCATTTAGCATCTGCTGCAACGTCTCCGGCTTTAAGAGCTTACCGCCTAGCAAGGCGCTATAAAATGTATTCAGGTCTTTGCCGGTGGAGATCATATCACCAGCTGCATTTCCCGACGATGGATTTATTTCAGTGAAATCCACTAACTGGTTATCCTTACTGTTCATTGGAATCGAATAACCCCTGGCGTGTGTTCCTGGAATATACGACGCGTTTCCTAGTGAATAGGTATCCTTTAAAGCGAGCGGATCAAAAATACGCTTCTTCACTTGTTGAGCATATGTTTCACCTGTTACCTTACGAATAATTTCACCAACAAGTACAGTGTTCGTATTCGAATACTCCCATTTCCCTAATTCCCCCGGTGCAAATGAAGGTTTTATCGAAAGTCCCGCTTTAATTAGCTCATCTGCGGTATAACTGCGAAACGGTGTTTTCTCAAACTCTGTAATAAACTCCTTTGTTGTATAGTTTGCGATCCCGCTTGTCATTTGCAACAGATTACGAATCGTAATCTTATCGCCATCGTATCCGTTTCCTTTTACCACACCAGGAAGCCATTTTTCTACCGTATCTTCCAGACTGAGCTTTTTCTCATCCACCAATTGCAAAAGAACTGTTGCTGTAAATGTTTTGGTCACACTCCCAATTCGAAAATTGTAGTTTGACTTGATTGGATACGTATCATGTATACTTGCTTGACCTGAAGCATAAGACCATGACACGCCATCGTTCATACCTACCGCAAAAATACCAGGTGTAAGCGGATGTGCAGCTGCTTGATCCAATACTTGCTTCACATGAACTCGTAAATCAACTGGAGCTTGCTCGTTTTCCGATTGCTGTTGCGTCGCTTGCTCATGTTGCGCATTTACGGCTCCTTGTACCGAAAAAAATAGGAAGCTTGCTGTTACTGCCGTCACCAGCATCATCGTCGTTCTTTTTTTCAAGTCACTTGCGTTACAATTCATCATGATTACTCACCCTCCAATAGTTCGAGCTTTGGCTTCTCAGCTTAATAGAATGACTTGCTCACACCTTCATGCTATCGTAGTGATCTTTCATTTTTCTTACCTGTTTCTTACATCATTCTTACTTTCTATGTATTGATCGGGATGTAGTTGAGTTCTTTTACATGAGCTGCACAAAAAAAGACCTCTCCCTATCGTCAGTGAAGACCATAAGGAGAAGTATCGTCAATCCATATTAAGCTGGCGCCGTAAATCGAAAAATATAAGCCTGTTCATAAGCATACGTTAAATGATCTGCCACACACGTATACCACACACTATCTTCTGACAACTCAACAAAATCGACGGGCAGCATGCGGCGAACCGAAACTTTAAATCCTGCTTTAAAAAAGGCACCCGCGATTTCATCCAGCGAATGTTCCTGCATCGGCACCGCTGAGTTGGTATTTATTTTTTGTTTTATTCGAAGAAAGCTCGGGTTGCTCGGGTAATCCGCGTAAGTTGCATAATACACGCCCCCCGGCTTTAAAGCCTTTTTCATTTGGTGCGCGTGCGCCTCCAAGTCAGGCAGCAAATACATGACAGCCAAGCTGAATGCGATGTCAAACCTGTGCTCAAATTGCGCTGGATTTGATGTTAATACATATTGGATGGGCAATTCATGTTTGCGACTGTTGGCAATCGTAATGGATTCACTGGCTAAATCTGTGCCGATCGCTTCTTTATATGGACGTTCCTCATATAACAAACGTAAAAAACCACCTTGATTGCAGCCAACATCAAGTACGCTGCATGCACGTAAGTCTTCCTCGGGAATAAATTTCAAAACTCTCTTCCAGTGTGGAATATGAGTATCTTCCATACTCTGATCCCCCTCTTGCCACCACACCTTATAAAATTGATCCTCGCTTGTCCTCATATTCTTCCACTCCTTTTAGGTCACTATTTTAAAATAGTTAGGCGCGAGCACTGTGCGACGGTTTAGACATAGATAGACCAACGCAGCCGGCAACAATCAAAATACCGCCAATAATCGTAGTCAAATTAGGTATTTCTCCCCAAAAAAGATAACCAAACAGCGCATTAAGCATGAGCCCGAAATAGCTGATTACTTGTACGACAACAGCATTTTCATGTGTAAACGCCTTCGTTAAAAATAGTTGGCCAATTAAGGAAACGACGCCAATCAGCAGCAAATAAACGCCTTCCCTTACATCAGGAATAACAAAAGGGTTCGTTAGAAATGGAATAGCGACAATTGTGGAGGTCGCCGTAAAATAAAACACGATTTCATAAGCCGAATGCTTCTGGCTTAAATAACGTATCGAAATGCTCGCCGCCGCCGAAAAAACCGCGCTTAGGATGCCAACAATAGCATATACAGAGTAGCTAGCGTACGTATTCGGCTGAATGAGGATGGCTGCACCAACCAGCACGACGAGCAGCAGCAGGGCTGATTTACTTGGAATGTGCTCCTTTAGAAGGAGAGCGGACAAGATCATTACAAAAATGGGTGCAAGTTGAGCTAAGATGCTCGCATCCGTAAGTGGCAAATGGGAGAGCGTATAAAAAAAGGTGAGCATATACATGCCGCCCATCAGACCACGAACAGCGAGCATCGGAATGCCTGTTCTGGAAAAAGAGATCCTCTGCTGACGCATCATGACAAGTACAAGCACCGTGCCGATTAATCCACGGAAAAACGCAATTTCCCCGGCAGGAATCGTAAAGCTGACCTCTTTGACCAATGCATTCATGACACTAAATACGAAAGACGACAGTAGGGCCAGTAGTATTCCATTTTTCATGGTGACCTCTTTATCCTTTGAAGTTGGCTTAATAATTCAGATTATCTGGAACGCACATCCATTAGATCACGTAAGCCATCACTTATGAGATTGCATGCCAGCACAACGATTAAAATGCATAGACCAGGATATATCATCTGCTCAGGTGCGATTTGAAAATAAGGCCTGCCATCACTTAGCATGGCTCCCCATTCCGGTGACGGGGGCTGTGCTCCAAGACCAAGGTAGGATAGTGCTGAAATAAGCAATATCGTTTTCCCCACATCCGCGGCGGCCATAATGGCCAATGGAGATGCCACTTGACGAAGCAGGTGCCTTCGGATAATACGCCAGCCCCCACTACCGGCTACAATGGAAGCATGGATGTAGTCCTTCTTGCACTCCGATAGGGTTATCCCTCGTACGAGTCGGGCGTATCCGATCCACTTGACACATGCAATCGCAAACAGCGTATTCACGAGGCCTGGGCCAAGAAAGCCTGCTACGGCAATCGCAAGCAAAAACTCAGGCAATGCGCCCGCGGCATCAGCCAGACGCATCAACAGGGCGTCCAAATATCCTTTGGCGTAGCCTGCAAGCAGGCCAAGCGGCACTCCAATAAGGATAACGACTGCGCTGGCACAAAAGGAAAGACCAACCGTTTGACGAGTTCCTGCCACTAATCTGGATATGATGCAGCGCCCCATATGATCCGTTCCAAGTGGGTATTCCAGACTCGGCGCACGCAGCCGCTGTGACATCTGGATAAGCAGCGGATCATTAAGTGTTAGCCACGGGCTTAACGATGCGATCAATAAAATAATTGCCGCGATCCCGATGCCGATCCCCATCACTGGACTGCGTCTTATCGTCCGCCATGAGGCGTATGCGCTTTGAGTTACCACATTTGTAGGGCTCTCTGCTTTCAAGCGCTCATCCCCTTTTCATGCCGAATTTTCGGGTCTAACAACAGAAGGCCGACGTCGGATAACCAATTCGCAAGTCCAATCCCTAATCCGGTTAGCAAAATATACCCTTGAATTACCGGATAATTGCGTTGCGTAATCGCTTCCATCGCCATGCTGCCAAGCCCTGGCCAGCCAAACAGCGTCTCCGTCACGACAGAGCCAGCTATTAACGCACCCATGCTCACCCCTAGCAGAGAAACTATAGGCAGTAAAGCAGGACGCATCGCGTATATGGCGGTTACCCTCCATTCTCGAATACCTCGCGCACGTGCCGCTCGAATATATTCCTGCGAAAGACCTTCCAGTAGACCGGAACGCAGCAGCCGGATGTATTCCGGAGCCATAACAAAACCAAGCGTAACAGAAGGCAAGATGAGATGGTACAAGCTGCCTCCCCCCATCATAGGCAGCCAGTTTAAGCGGTAAGAAAATAAATAGATCAGCAGCAGGCCAAGCCAGAAGCTAGGGATAGATGCACCAAGCAAAGCAATCATTCGACTGGCATGATCAACAGATCGGCCACAATATACAGCAGCTAGCAGGCCAAGCGGAACTGCGAACACAAGCAGTGCAAGCATAGAGCTGAACATCAATGAAACCGTTGCAGGCAATCGTTCCATTAGCAGTTGCCAAACGTCCTGATTAGTCGTATAAGAGCGTCCCATATCGAAACGAGCAACTTGGAGAAGCCAGCTTCCATACTGCTGGTACAAGGGCTTGTCAAGTCCTAATGCTTGACGAACCACTTGTTGATTAGCTTCAGTAACCGGTCTTTCATCAGCCTTCAAAACAGCGAGCACAGGGTCGCCTGGTGCCATTTTCATGAGTACAAATGTAACTAGACTTAACACAATAAGCATTAGCACTAGCTGGAGCAGCCTCAATCCGACATGCTTGAACATGTTAGCGCACATCCATTTGATTCGAAACGATATAGAATTCTTCAGCACCTGGCTTCCAGTTTAAAACGCGTTGATTGATCCCCACCAAAATGTTTGGATGTATAATAAAAGAATTTACGTTCGTTTCGTTAATAACTTGCACAGCTTGCTGGGTCAACTGATTACGTGTTTGAACATCTCCGGTTGCGTGAAGTGCTTTCAAAATCGGATCAAGCTGAGCCACGTGAATGTTAGCCGGATTGTACGACCCTCCTGGAACATAGGCCGCAGTAAGGAACGACGCGCCGTCTCCACGAGGCGATGTTAAATAACTCGATGTCGATAAATCCCAATCGGTGTGATCTTTTATATAGACATCGGGATATTCGACCGATAATATTTGGATATCCATTCCTATTTTGGCGGCGTCCGATTGCAGCAGCAGTGGAATTAGCGGCAATTCGGGATTGATTCCGGAAAAGGCGATCAGCTTTAATTGAAGCACTGCACCGTTCTTTTCCAGCTTGCCGTTTCCGTTCTTTTTATATCCTGCTCTCTCCAGCAGCTTGAGTGCTTCCTCTGGACTAAACTTTGTATATCCACCCTTGTTGCCGAACGGAAGCGAAGAATAAAACGGACCGTTAGCAGGATGAGCATGACCAAGCATAATTTCTTTTACGATGGTGTCCCGATCAATCAGCTTATCGATCGCTTTTCGCACGAACAGATCGGATACGCTCGCACTTTTCGGGTTGTACGTAAAATAATGGGTACGTAGACTCGTTACCGATTGCACGGCAAGCTCTGCATCTTGGCCAATCGTCCCGAGTGCCTCTGGAGCTAAATGATACACAATATCCGCATGTTTGGACTGAAAGGCCATCGTCCTGACGTTTGCATCCGCATTAAACAGAAACTTCACCTTGCTCAGCTTCGCTTTTCCGTCCCAATAACCGTCAAACCGTGACAGCGATATTTCCTGTCCGGAAATAAAAGCATTGACTTGAAATGGCCCCGTACCAACAGGTGCTTTATTAAAGGCTGCCTTCCCCATTTTTTGCTCAGCCGCGACACTGATCAAGCTTGTCGTAGGATGAACTAGCTCTGTGGGGAAAGCTGGATGAGACTCTGTCGTTGTAAAGGTAAGCACTTGTCCATTGGCTTCCATATGTTGAATCTTTAATGCAGCAGCAAGCGCCTTGCTATCTGTAATCCCCCGCTCGAAGGAAGCTTTAGCGGCGGCAGCATCAAGTTTTGTACCGTCCTGAAAAGTAACACCGTCTCGGATCGTAAATTGCCAGGTAAGGTCATCCTTTGCTTCCCATTTAACAGCAAGCCAAGGGTTGACCTGCATGTTCTCATCCAAGCGAAGCAGCGTTTCGGTTATACCCGCTCTCAAGGCGATCCATTCATTGTGAGGGTCTAGTGACTCGTTAGGTAAGCTGTGTACAATAGTAATGAGCTTCTCTTCATCCTTGTTTGTATGTGCCAACTGGGCATTTCCACTACAACTGGTCAGTACCATAATGCAGCATAATATGGCGAGAAGTGTTCCACTGCTGCGGAGCAAGCTTACGTTGTGTCCAAACATGCTTCTGCCTCCTGTTCCCGAAAAGTAAGAAGAATCGTTGCCGCTTGCTCCTCTGTGTCATCTGTCATCATATCGAAAGCGAACCTGTCTGCACCTTTCTCCTCTATAAAGGTGGCCAGCTTGTCTTCAAAAAGCTCGACTAATGCAAGTGCATGCTTCATCTGCACACCTAACAGCTGTCCCAAGCTGCACAGCAGCTTCAGCTTCTTATAATCCTCATACGGGATTCGCGGGATGTACCAGTGGCCGTTGTTATCAACCTCGGCCTGCTTGTAGGGAATGGCGGAAAAGTCGACGTATTTTCCTTGCTCGTCCGGTTCCGAGAATGGATCGATCAGTATGGAGGAATAGCGGATATACAGCATATATTGTTGCTGGATAGGCTCCATTTGAGGAAAGCCCTCGATATCCGCTCGCGACAGCGTCACCTCATGCACCGGATAGTTATCATCATTCAGAAATTTCAGCAAATTCAGAGGCTTTACACCAAAACATAGGAGCAGCTCTGATATCTCCTTCCAGAGCAATATCATACTGCGGATCGTATGCTGGTTAATCGGCCCTTCCGGATACAGTTTATACAAATATTTACGTGAAATATGGGAGCCAAAAATTTCATTTAAGGAATATTCGTTCATAAAAAAAGGGGGATGCACATACGTTGTTATGCTGCGGCTCTCTGCTTCAATCGGTGTAGCAGCTAACTCACACTGAATCGTTTGCGCTTCGAGCATCGCTTTGAGTATTGGGGTTATTTTGCTGTCCTTGCGATTTGTTCCGACTATTATTTTTCGTTTCATACCTTTGACAACGGTTTTTAACATCGTATTTTCGTGGAATGGGAATCTGGAAGAGGCATAGTAAGTAGAAAAGCTGATAAGTTCAATGGAAGCTGCATGCTGACCTAGCGCACGTTGAAGTAGAAGATTCGATCCGATCCCTGGTGAAATAAGTACAATAGTACGCAGTCGCATCATCGCTGCCAGATTTAATTGTTGAATGACCTGTGTGTAACTGTCACTTGGGGTGCATAACACAAGCGTGTGCCATATATCCTCAACGTCTTCATAACCATTATAAAAACAGCTCACTGTCGTACCACTACTTAAATGACGGGCTTGCGGAGTTTGTAAATCAGCATAAATCGCATATTCATTTTGTTCAAGCTCTTGCTGAATCTGATTCGCGCGAATTCCTTTTCGATTTAGTAAGCCTACTTGATTAGAGTGCTTGCTCCAATCTACTGCTGCATGAATGCCAGCCGGCCCAACGCCAACAATTAATGTGTTGCCAAACGATTTCAGGTGTGGATTAATCATCCTACCTATGTCACCTCCATTGCTCTAACTCTTTTGCGCTGTAGCATGACGGTATCGTAAATCCTTTTCCCTTGTACGATCGGGGTTATTTCCCATTCATCAGTTGGTTCGACATCAAAAGGAAAGTTGAAGATGGACTTTAGTCCGTTGCCATATCTTATAATGATTTTGACATCTTCATGAGCTGATTGTCTTAGCTTTCCGAGCAGTTCATGTTTGTCGTCAACGAGCGAAGCAACAATAACATGTGTAGCCTGCTCAAGGAAGCTTAGTCCTGCCTCATAACAGCCTGAGAACGAAAGACTGGTGATTAACCCTACCGCCTCAGCAACCCGCTTTCCGAGAGCAACAGCTTCTTCATCTGTGTCCAGGCAAAATACTTTTGCACCTGTTTCTTGCGCCATCGTCAGCGCAGATACAGGGAAGGCACCGGAGCCGATAAACAATATTTTGGAAGACGAGTCCATTTCGAACAATAGCAGTTCACGTCTTACTGTAGAAGAGAGAATCGAAAGGTAATCACTTATGCTCGTTGTTTGATTCAGTATTTGCGAGGATTGGTATTTTTCCAAATGACACAACGCTTGATTAGATGCAGAGCGAACTCGCTCCCCGTGCTGCCTGATCTCTTCCGTATCCCCCCATTGCCTCCAAAGCGCTTCATTTTCATCGGATGTCATGAACTGACATAAAGCGTCCAACTTCGACTGCAACAACTCGTAACAATCGGAACACTCTTCTGAATAAGCTCTTAACCGATGAATTTCAAATTCAAATGACTGCAAGGCAAGCAGTAAGGCGTACTTCTGTTTCAAATCATTTCCCCCCGTTTCATTGGTAAGTTGAATGGATGGTAATAACCACCATTTTACAACCGTAATTATACAAGACTTCCAAACGTACTTGTATAGCTAAAACGGGCTATATTTGACTACTAGCAAAGTAGCGATGATAGGGAAATGCGCTATCTGCTTGCTGCCGCCAGGAGTAACTGGGTGTAGGGATGACGCTTAGCACTCCAAATTTCATGCTTGGAAAACTGGTCCACGATTGTACCTGCTTGCATAATTACCATTCGAGCGCTCATTTGCTCCACAACAGCAATATCATGGGAAATAAATAAAAATGCTAACCCAAGCTCAAGACGCAACTGCTCTAACAGCTGCAAGATTTGAGACTGCACTGTAACGTCAAGACTCGTCGTTGCCTCGTCGCAAATTAGCAGCTTCGGCAGCAAACTGATTCCGCGTGCAATGACAACCCGCTGCCGTTGTCCACCGCTTAGCTCATGTGGATAACGCTCCATGCAAGCGCGTTCCAGTCCAACCATGTCAAATAACGTCGCAGCGGTGTTCCGTCTGGACTTTCTTATTCCGGTAAGAAAAGGTGGCACTACTTCTGGATAATTGTCGAGCGGCTCCAAGACAGAGCGCCATACGGGAAGTCGATCATTAAGTGCGGCGTTAGGGTCTTGAAACACGCCTTGTATATGCTGGCGCATCATGCGTAAAGCCTTTCCTTTAAGTCCTGTTAGCAAAGTACCGTGAAACGAAATTTCTCCACAGTCTGGCTGCTCCAACAACAAAAGCAGCTTTGCAAGCGTGCTTTTGCCACATCCGCTCTCGCCCACAAGCCCGAGACATTCTCCCTTGTTGATATGAAACGATATATTGTGTACGGCATGAACTGTTGCTTTCCCTGTTGAGCCTTTGTACGTTTTGGATACCCCGTTTACCGATAGTAGTGCATTCATCTGGCAATTCCCTCCTTAACAGTAGCGCTGCCTTGAAGTGCACGATCTTGTTATAAAAGTTACTGCGATACAGGTTCAGCAGGTTTGATTAAGTTTGATCAGGTTTGATCAACTTTGGACATGACTTCAGAAGCTGGCAGGTGTACGGATGCTTTGCATCATCTCGTATCGTTATGGCATCTCCCGCCTCTACGATGCGGCCTGCTTTCATCACTAAGATGCGATGTGCTCGTGTCATTACTTGTTGCAAATTGTGTGAGATCAGCAGCAACGCACATCCCGTTTGCCGCTGCAACTCCGACATAAGTGCGAGTACCGTTTCACCCGTCAATACGTCTAGCGCCGTTGTCGGTTCGTCCGCAATAAGTAAAGCGGGTTTCAGCATTAGTGCGGCAGCAAGGGACACACGCTGCTGTTGTCCCCCACTTAATTGGAAGGGGTAGCTTGCGTAGGTACGCTCAGGTGGCAGCGCAACGTAGTCTAACCAAGTCAACGCCAATTGCTTGGCTTCCCGATCGGAGAGATGCTTCAGATGCGTTCGAATGATAGCACACATTTGCCGTCCTACTGGGAAAAATGGAGAAAAGCTGCCTTGATAATTTTGAAAAATCCAACCGATTTGTTTGCCTCTCCATTGCCTCTTTTTCTTTTCAGACCAGTCTATGATCGACTCCCCTTGAAATAAAATATTTCCGCTTCCAATCCGGACCCCATTTGGCATTAAACCCGCTATGGCGCTTGCAGTGATACTCTTCCCGCTTCCACTCTCGCCTATAAGCGCCAACGTCTCTCCTTCGTTAATGGTGAATGAAAGCTCATGAAGTAGTGTGCTGCAATGATTGTCTTTTTGGACAACGACACTTAGGCGATCTACCATCAACACTTGACGTAAGGGGGTATCCTTCTGTTCCTCTCCATGATGATCGCTCCAATCCGCTTCCTGCTTGTTCTGATCCTGCAAAGCTGCCATTAAACTCACCTCCCCTACAGCCTCCTGTTCTTCACTGGAAAAACAAGCCATTGAGTATTAGTTTAATGGATTTTAAAGTATTACAATAGATTTAAATTTTAAAATGGCAAATAATATTTATTCTCGCTAGCTCATCCAACCATGTTCGTAGGCGTAGCGGGCCAACTGGACTCGATTTTCCAAATGGAGCTTCTGGAGAATATTTTTCAAATGATTTTTAACCGTATGCTCCGAAATATCAAGTCTGCAAGAAATGTCTTTGTTGCTTAGTCCTTTAGCTACAAAGCTTAGTATTTCACGCTCACGGCTAGTTAATGGACTGTCCTGACCCTCGCCGCTTCCCATTGGCGACATTTCTTTTAAAATACGAAACGCCAGTTCGCGTGTCATTGGCGCTTCATCAACGGCAATGGCTTTCAAATATTCGTGCCATGCCTCAGGATTCAAATTTTTTAATAAGTAGCCTTGAGCTCCCTTCTTTAAAGCGTCAAACAAATGGGTAATATCATCCGAGACGGTGACCATTACAACTTTGACGTACGGAAATTTCTCCTTTAAACGTTTAGTCGCTTCAAGCCCCCCCATGCCTGGCATTTGAATATCCATCAAAATAAGATCAGGCATCCACTGCTCACTAAGTACGAGTGCCTCTTCACCGCTGTTTCCTTCGGCCACGACCTCAAAAATGGGGTCACTCTCCAAAATCATCCGCATTCCTTCTCTAGCCATTTCACTGTCATCGATGATCAGCACACGAAATGTTGACATTTCAAGTCACCCCTTTGTGATCGTAACCCTCGTTCGTCTTTTTAATCTGTCGATGTGTAGGTTCCAAGACATCTTGTCAGCACGATCCTGCATCATCTTTAAGCCGTAACAATTTCCTTTATTCGCCGCCTCCAAATGAAAGCCTTTGCCGTTGTCTGTAATCTGGCAGAGCCAACCAGCAGGGGTCGTTGCAGCATGCACATAAACATTGGTTGCAGCAGCATGCTTATGAATATTAAGTAATGCTTCGCGAATGATCGACAGCAGCTCCACTTTCTCTTTAGAAGAAAGAATGGTGTCCGTTAAATTCCATGATATTTCAAAGTGCAAATCACTTTCTCTGCGCAGCTCGTCAATTAAGCTTTCGACGCTTTGAAGCCAAGGGTTGCTGTCTACATCCGCTGCATGACGCAAATTTGCAATGGCTTGTCTTACATAGTCGTTCGTATGGTGTACGCTTTCTTTTAGCTTGTCTAGCGGCAAACCATTTGCCTGCTCCATTCGCTCCATCCGTGTAACCTGCGCATTCAAAAAAAACAACGATTGTGCGATGCCATCATGCAATTCTCGTGCTATTTTCTCACGTTCCTCCAACACCGCCTGAACTGCTTTCACACGATTAAGTTCTTCTTGGCTTTGCTCGATCATAGCAAACAGTTTGGTCAAAAATAGTAAAGTGACTAACAATACAAGTACAGGAGCAAGCCAATTGCCAAGATCCATAGAAATATAGGGAAGGAGAAACTCATGCCTCACATACTCCCATATCCCAATAGTTAAGGTGGGAATGATCAGGATAAGCCATTTGATTTGTCTATAGTTCAACGGTGCAGTCTCCTCTCCCTATATTAAATGCTGCTGTATAACGATCAACGTCATATGCAAAGTGAAAATAGAGGATTTCCTTCACTACCACGACCAAGGATTAGGCATTAATCCTATCAGTTCCATCACTTTATTCCACAATGTACGCTTTATTGGCTGCATCTTGAGGGCCGTACAGTCCGACTCAGGTGAATATCCTGACTCTACTACTCTGTGCCAAGTAGTCTCGACTAAATGATTAGTAAGCTCAGCCTCATTAAAACAAGGCGGGGCGATATAGACACGTAACGTATGGTCAATAACCATTCTTGTATTGCCTGGGGGCTGGAATGACAGTGGTACAAAGAGCATAACGAACAGGACAAGCAGTAGACCGAGGCTTAACCCCCACTTGCGATTAATCATGACTAATTTTCCTCATTAGATTTAAAATGTCTGCCATTTCTGTCAACTCCCCCTCATGCCTTTCAATAATTTCGCCTTTAGCATTAATTACGATTGTAAGCGGCAAGCCGACAGCCAAATATTGCTTTTTGATCTTCTTATCTGCATC
The DNA here is from genome assembly GCF_000425125.1 of Paenibacillus taiwanensis DSM 18679. GTDB lineage: Bacteria > Bacillota > Bacilli > Paenibacillales > Paenibacillaceae > Paenibacillus_B > Paenibacillus_B taiwanensis. The sequence goes on along the minus strand of NZ_KE384306.1, from coordinate 1,073,663 downwards.
CAGAACGACTGGAAATGCAAGCTCATATCGATCTACAAATTGCTGCACCGTTTCAGCTTTCTCCCCTACATTTATCGCCAATACGTCAACGCCTGTTAATTTATAGGCTTCATTCAGCAATGGAAGTTCGTTTACACATGGATTACACCAGGAGGCCCAGAAATTAAGCAGGACGCCTTTCCCTTCATAACGAGAGAGTGGGACGGTGTCTCCCTGTAGATCTGCCAGTGTGAACAGAGGCGCTGCTTGTCCGAGTACCGCCTTATCCCGAGGAACCTCCCCCTTAACTAAGGTGTATACTCCAGCACCGATTAACACAAGCAGCAAAATATACTGGATCAGTTTGCTATTTATCATATCCATTGCAGCTCCTTGTTGTACCTCATTTATAGACCTGAGCGGATGCCAAACAATTCACCAAACAATTGCTGCAAGCCGGCTGCTCCATGCTGCTCATAAATTTGTTCCTTGCTTCCATCCAGTACGATGTTACCGTCACGCAAAAATACAATCCGATCCGCCAAAGCTTCAGCGATTTGCAATTGATGCGTGGAAAATAAGATCGTATGCCCGTTGCTGGCCGCTTGACGAACCAATTGGATAAACGTTTCCATCCAATAAGGGTCAAGCCCGTTCGTCGGCTCATCCAGCACGAGAAGCGGAGGCGCAGCAAGCAAAGCCTGCGCAAATAACACGCGTTGCCGCATGCCCTTTGAGAAAGAGGAGACTTGCTTATTCACGTTATCAGACAGGCCAACGAGCGAGAGCACCTCCAGCGCACGATTCTTGCCCAAGCCACGTAACTTAGCCCAGAAATGTACGGTCTCTAACGCTGTCAAGCCAACACTAAAGCGGTAATCATCGGGCATATAACCGATCTGCTGTGCATAATGACGTCGTTCAGCTTGCCAGCTTAACCCATTCACCGTTATTGCGCCGCTTGTCGGATGCAAAATACCTACCAGCATACGCAGCAGTGTGCTTTTGCCAGCTCCATTGCCGCCGCATAAAGCTACAATTTCACCACGGTCAACACGTAAATCCACCTTCTCGATGACCGTTTTCTTCTGAAATACTTTATGAACCGCATCAAAGCGTACGCAATCGTTATCCACGTCTTCGCTCCCTTTCCCATAAACGATAAGCTATTGTTAAGGCTGTACCGATCCATAACACGAGTACACCAATAAAAACGGGTGTTCCCCACGGAGAGCGTATCCACAGCATCCAATTGTAATATTCGGGCCCAAGTGTTGAACCGCCACCTAATTTAACGACGGTAAATAAACGGGTCAGCTCCGCGGGGTTCAGAAAGGTTAACACCGTAAGCGCTGGCTTTATCCACGTATACGGCATCATCCCGAGCGCTGCAATAAGAATGGAAGGCCAGGCAATGATCGCAAAAAACCAGATTCCAACCCCGATCGTAAGTGCCTGCCAGCGATTATGAGCGATTGTACCGATAAGCAGCGCCACACCGAGAAACAGGAAGGACAAGCTGAGCGAAAATACGAACAGTTGCCCATAGGTTGCAAAATTAAACCCGCCCCCAAGCAAAGAGCCTACCGCACCAGACAACCCGAATCCAAAGGTAACAATCGCTAGCAGTACAATAGCAAGCCCTGTATATTTTCCTGTAAGAAAAGCCCATGTTCCTAAAGGATAAGTCGACAATAGCGCCCAGTTTCCCTCTTCCTTCTCACCTGTCAATGAAAATGAACCGAGCATTAATGCCATGAGGGGCAGCAAATACAAAGCCAAATTCAGCATCGTACTGCTGCTGCCAGAATAACCTGTGACATAACCTTGCGCATTAATGAACAACAGGCTAAGCATAAATAGAGCAAAAAGGGCCGTAAACGAATAGGCCCAAGGATTGCGAAAACCGATTTTCATTTCTCTTGCAGCGACATCACGCATCTCTGTCACGAGCCATGACCTCCGGACGAAGGTTGCTTCGTCGTATCTGTGGAGTGGTTGTTATCAGAAGTTGTCTTCTCCTCCGACATTGTATGTCCACCATCTGGCTTGGCATGACCGTGTCCCTTCATACCTTCCATCATTTTACGATTCACTTCCCATGAATGATGGGCAAGATCGTCGGCTGTCATCAGTTTGCCTTTGCCTTGTGTTTCTATGAATGCTTTTGTATCTGCTTCTTTCTCAAATGACACCACTCCGTAAGCCATTGGCGTTTTGTAGGTGGCATCATAAGCATAATAAGCTTTTTCATACGGAATCCATTGTTTGCTGTTATGATCACGAACAAAAGCAGCACCAATCGTATCGGTTCCATTCTCTTGCTTCCATTTATTTAAGCAGCCAAGATCATCAAATTTAAGTGATTGCCCATCCTTAGTCACAATTTGAGTTGCAAACTGATCGTCCTTCACCGCCATTTTACAAATGGCACATACGTCCGTTTGTTCATTAATCGCCAGTGGCTCATATTTATTTCCACCGCAAGCAGTCAGCAGTACCATTAGGGCAAACATAATAGCCAGCAGTTGTGGTATTTTTTTCATCATTTTGGTCTCCTCATTTTATAAAATAATAAGCTTGTACAGCTTAACATGAATAACCCCATCAATCCGGTTATCAACTTGTCACCTTGGTGTTCGGTCTGGATGAGATTGGCGTGTGGTTTCATAAGGGGGGATAAATCGGTTGTCCATCGCGTGCGCTCCGTCTGGTAGAGGCCTTCTAAAAAAATCATGCCTGGAGATTGGAAAAACAACTGAAAAGCTGCGCGCTTGCGGGTTAACCCTTGAAAAAGCGGGTTGATGGCATATGTAAGTTCACTATGTCCATCCCCATTTGTATCAATGCCACGAAAACTGTCCCAATAGTTGCCTGTAATGGTGTTATCGTCGCTGTTGCGTGCTTGTGCGTCCGTCACATTACCCCAAAATTGATTGCTTGTTATCGTATTATCGCTTGCTTCCACCAATTGAATGCCGACAAAATTGTAACTTACCTGATTACGCTCCATCTGGTTTGCGGTGGATTGTTCTACATACAAGCCTACTCGATTCCCATCAATCTTGTTATCTGACACAGTTGTCTTGTGTGCATCAAAAAGCAAAATGCCTTGCGAATTTACGTTTTCGCTTTGCTTGCTGAATGTATTACCTGTAACTGCAACTTGCTCGGCCGCCATCACCATAGCGCCTGTTACATTAAGTTTGCCTTCGTTACCCTTAATTACGGTTCTCTTGGTGTACATACAGTGAATGCCATAACGCGAGCGTTCGATTACATTGCGTGAAACGAGAGCTTCATCGCTATTTTCCATATAAATGCCGTCATGTACTGCCCGAATCGTGTTATTAGTCATCTGCCAGCGGTGTGCATTATAAAGATCGATACCATTCCCTTTGTCAGCCATTCGCATACCGTCAACAGCCCATTCTATTGTCGTCCGCTTGACCGTGCCGTCATTTGCATCCTTAGCTTGAATCCCGTGAGAACCCGTACGGACCTGCAACTGATCCAGCACAGAGCGATTGCCTAGCACGAGTATGCTTGCTGACTCTTTAACGGCTTCATCAACAATTCGTAATCCAGTCAATGTGATATGGTCTGCTTGAAGTGTGATGGCGGGCTGCTGGCTCACGTTGCGCACAATAACTTCGCCTGCGGACTCTGCCGCTTGCAGGGTAAGCGGCTTGCTGATCGTAATAGGTCCTTCATACGTTCCTGACGGCAGTACGATCCGCGATCCTGGCTTTGCTTGATCCAACAACTGTTGGAGCTCCAGTGGTTGTTGTTCTGCGTAAGCTTGACCAGACGACAAACAGACAGCAACTACGATTCCAGCAAACACAATTAAGCAGAAAGGTAACGTTCTCATTTGACTTCAACCGTTTTCTTTCGGGTTAGATGCACATCGTCTCCAAACAGATGAACATACACGTCGTATTTTCCTTGTTCAGAAAACGTGTACGATCCGCTAAACACATTATCGCCCTTATGAGTGGCATCAAACAGATCCGGCTTATCACCCGCCCGGATATCAAAGCTGACGGTTGCCTTCTCAGATACTTTCATTCCTGTAAAGCTAACCTGCAGTACTACGGGTTGACCAGCTACAATCGTGTCTGGCTTCATGGTTAACGATGCTTCCACGTCGTCCGCATTAACCGGAGCCTCTTTGGAGCAGCCGATTAACAGGCACAATACGACTACAAATGTGAAAACCGCCACACCTTTTAATTTCATTCCTTCACCACCTTGCCTCGTATTACTCAACACCAATCATTGTAGCAACAACCTTTGTTTACTCCTATAACTCATTAGAGCTATTACGAGCCATAACTTCGACATATTTGTGTCAACTTGTGAACAAAATTAGCCCAATGTAAACTTTCCACGCGAAAAAGGAATGAACAAAGGTTGCCTCTGTCCATTCCTTCACACGGGAACGATGCCCTATCTAAAACAAATCAAGCAGGTGCCTAGTACTTATTCATTCTATTTCTCTTTCATTCGTGCCTTAAACGTGTCTAATTGGTGTTGTGCCCGTCGATACATCACATAATCTATTAAATTAGCGATACATACGATACCAAGCACGATCAGCATCATCGATACGAGCTCACCTTGAGCCTCTATTTTACGATGTGTAGTCCAAATTAAAGCGGCCATGATCAAACTGGTCACTACTAATGCAATTAAGTTGTTAATAAAAAAGTAAGTTCGTACCCTCGCTATACGAATAGGAAGTATCGCGGTTAGCCATTCGGTAATAAGACCAATAATAAAGCCAATACTCCCGCTTGCTAAAATGGCTAACAGTCGCTCCGTTAACAAAACATCCTTGTTATCTATAAGCTGCAAAACAATACCGATGAAGAGGCCGAGAAAAAAGGACTTTACTGTATTTTGAAAATTGATATTTTCCATCCCTTGCGCTCCTATATGTTAAGTGTGTGCCTAAGTTTTTTGGAAAACACCTTTGATACTTCCAATTCCATGTTATTGTTCATCCTCAGTACGTATCGGGAGTTAAACCACGGGATAATTTCTTTTACATGAAGCAAATTGACAAGTTGGGATTTGTTGATGCGAATAAACCCTTTAGCGACCCACATGTTCTCATAATATTGTAACGTTTCTTTGACGGTATATCGATTCATCGCAGTGTACGCCATAATTCCTTCTGGAGCCGCTTCGAGATATAACACATCTTGTGGGGCAATTACGGCGAATTTATTTTCACTTAAGCCCGTAATCGTGCTCATTGCCTGCAAGTCTGCTCGCACACCTGAAACTAGCAGCTTCACCACATCCATGTAATCAATCGCGTCGAATACGATGCAAAGCTTATCACTCGGAATGGCATAACCTTGTTCAACGAGCACCAATGAGCTGTCTGGTTTCATTTCAATATGGTGCTTCGATAACTCTTGTTTCAATTTTTCATACACTTTATTTGAACACAATAATTGAACCATGCTGTGTCTCCTAAATGACAACGTATAGTTTAGTTATTCTATTATCATCCTATCATATATCATCCTTATGTTTATTAATTGTTCTAATCCTTTCTGCGTAAAATCAAGGGAGCCAAAGTTGGCGATAAAGTACGTATCCTTCGCCTTGTCATATAAGGCATAGGTGCCAGTTGATCCTACCCCACCATACAAATCAGACATGGAGCCTAATAAAAAAGACAGCTCACTAAAATCAAAATACATCATGCCCATACCGTAGGTAATCCCTTTCTCATAATGGTGCGTAAAAGCTGTCATCTGCTTATAAACTTCATCAGACAGTAAGGTCCTCTCCTCAAGCGCCCGCATAAACGTTAACAGGTCACTCATTGTAGTAACGACCCCACCCCCTGCCCAGTCAACTGACAAGGCACGTTTGTCGCTCAGATCGATGCCATGTACATAAATACCGAGTATATTCGCAGGTTGATCATAGTTAGACATGAAATAGCTATTTTTCATACCCAAAGGTTTAAATATTTTGTCTTGTAAAATGTCAGCATATGGCTTCTGCTCAAGCGCCTCCAATATAAGACCAAGCAATATATATCCGGTATCCGAATAATAAAATTGCTGGCCTGGCTTGCCAACAGATTGCTGATAATCCCGGGTAAACGCAAGCAACTGCTGCGGCTTAAATGAACGGTTGGGGTTCGATGTTATGAGGTCAATCATCGGCTGCCCGCTTGTGACCGGCCCTTCAAAATAGTCTCCGATTCCTGATGTATGACTGAGCAACTGTCGAATCGTGACTTGATCTGCATAGTTCACGCCATCGACCACAAACAAGCCATCAAGCAGGCTCTCATCCAGCCATAATGTGATTTTGTCGTCATAGCTGATGCGACCTTCTTGGACCAACATGCCGAAAATAGCTGCGCACATTGTTTTCCCGATGCTGGCTGCATGATAAGGGCTATCGATTTGAACAGGCTGGTCAGTAGTATGATTTTTTGTGCCTACTGCAAATTGTGCAAAGTAACCCGTTTGCTTGGAGTAAATAGTCAGTAAAGCGCTCGATAACGAATCATGTTGTGTGACGATATCTGCTAAATGTTTTTCAATTTTCTCGTTAACGATCTCTTTTGAGATTGGCTTATTCATGTAGGCTAACGTGCCAAGCCCAATGCCCGCCAAGATGAGCACACAAACTACGATTTTGATAGCTATTTTCATATGGAAGCTAAACCACCTTTCGCTTCGTATCCTTTGTATACCTTAATCTAAGCGGTGGTTCAGGAATTAAGAAATGCTTTTGCTCCAAGTGGTCAAAATTTAAAGCTAAAGAGGCTTTTTCGGGGCCTAAAAACAAAACCACTCCTCACTGACAGGAGTGGTTCACATTTGATATAATTACCTTTTTAATTCATCTCTATTTTCATTATCGGATTGCTCACTTAATGGAACTGCCTTACTCACACCAAAAGCGTAAAAGCTGATCACAACAACAGCTAGAAAAATAATTCCCGTAATAAGCGACATCCGTGTATCATCATTTAGCCACATTCCGACTAATACCATAAGTAAAAAGGCAATCGTGACATAGTTCGTAAACGGGGCAAATGGCATTTTAAAAGGATGCTGATCCAATTCGCTGCCTTTTACTTTCCTGAAGTTGATTTGACTAATTAAAATCACAAACCACGGAACCATGCCAGGCAGTACACTCGCGCTATATACATGCACAAACAGATTTTCCGGTGCAATATAACTTAATACGACACCTACACCCAACCCTACTAGCACACCAATCGTACCCAACAGAGGTACACCATTGTGCGATATTTTTGTAAATATTTTAGGGGCCTGTCCATTTACGCCTAGAGTATACAGCATACGTCCTGCACTATATATTCCACTATTGCACCCTGACATAGCAGATGTGATCACAACAAAGTTGATCAAACCAGCCGCTGCGGTAATGCCGATTTTTGCAAATGTGGCCACAAACGGGCTGCCGATTTCTTGTAGCTGGTCCCACGGGTACACCGTCACAATAACAAAAATCGCACCCACATAGAAGATCAAAATACGCCAAATAATACTTTGGGTCGCTTTTGTTAATGTTTGCTGCGGATTTTTGGCTTCGCCAGCTGTAATTCCGATCAGTTCAACACCTTGATAAGCGCCGATAACTAACGAGAGTGCAAAGAAAAATCCTGTCCAGCCCCCCGTAAAGAAGCCGCCATGCTCCCACAGGTTAGCTAAACCAATTGCATTGCCTCCGTTGCCAATTCCAAAGAAGATGAGTCCGATTCCTGCAATAATCATTAACACAATCGTTACGATTTTGATCATCGCAAACCAAAATTCAAATTCACCAAACGATTTAACGGAAAACAGGTTCGCTGCACCTAGAATGACCATAGCAATAATTCCTGGAATCCAGGCTGGCAAATCTGGAAACCAATATTTCATGTAAGTGCCCACAGCTATAATTTCCGCCATGCCAACTATGACCCACTGAAACCAGTTGCTCCAAGCCGTCATATAACCGGCCAAAGGATGAATGTACTTATGGCCGAAGGTTGCAAAGGACCCTGTGCTTGGCTCTACGTACAACATTTCACCCATTGCACGCATAATAAAAAAGATAAAAATCCCGACAATCGCATACGCAAGCATTACGGACGGTCCTGTCCATTTGATTGTACTTGCTGAACCCATAAATAATCCAACACCGATCGTACCACCTAAAGCAATCATCTGAATATGCCGGGCCTCGAGGCCCCTCTTTAACCCTTTGTTTTCCATTGCAGTTTTCTGTTCCCCCCGCTAGTGTTAGCTGTTATTTTGGATAAGCTGCAAAACCATTCAGTCATTTAGCAGGCACCGGCATGTCATATAGGAGTGCTCTCCTACCTTGATCTAAACTGCTCTCATTGTATTATCTTTTATTGATGGAGACAATTAAGATATTTTGGGTTTATTAACATATAATACTATTTTAATCGTTACTCCTTAAGGCCTAACACCTTACATACTTTCGTTTGAAACCGAGCTGGTTTTTAGCTATCGCCTTTTGAATCGTGTCAGCTGCATTGAGGAATTTGCTCTTGCCAGTATGACGATTCACTTCCACCTGTCCCACTTCTTGTGCAATCTCAACGGCTTTTTCATGAAGAGGCAAATAGGATATGCCCACGGTGTATATAAATTGGTTCATCGCGTGCTTTGTGCGCTCAGGGGCATCATGAATCGTATCTTTGACAAGTTCCAGCATATTCGCTATCTTCTCTTTTGAAAATGCACGATCTGGGCGGTTCCCGAGCATCCAGCAATAACAGCTCCAGCCCGCCGACATTTTGAGTTCTTCCCCACTTTGAATCCATTTATCAGCCACTGCTTGGCCGATGTCCGTTTCTGCTAAGGTTACGGCTACTACATAGTCGGATATCATATAGAAATAAGCTTTATCGATCCAGCGGTCAAAATCCGCCTCCGACATCACTTTAGGATCGGCAATAACGCCAGCAAAGTACATTGCATCATAATTCCCGGTTGCATAAAGCTCTTCTGCTAATGGTTGATTATGCTTGATCTTTTTAAAAATCGGCTTCATCTGGCCTGTAGCTACACCAAATAACGGTTCTTGTGCGCCATTGGATTGATATATCTTTTTCGTCCGTTCTTTGCCAAGTGATTCAAGCTCTTGCATGACCATGTCCAGATTCATTTATTTGCACGCCCTTTAATTTTTAGTTTTGTGACCCATTCAGCTCGCCTTTACATGAATATATCATAATATATCCCAAAGCCAATAATGCCAAGTCAAGGCTACCTAAACTAAGAAACGAGCTATCATAAGCGCTCCTCAGAAGAGCGTTAAGGATCGAAAACGGATCACGTCTTGCAACATAAAAAAAGCTGTTGTCACATAGGACAACAGCTTGTGGTATTATTACTTTCTTATCGCCTCAAATGTAATAATCTGATCCGCTTGTGTGGGTTGTTTGCCATACACATAATCAGCAGAACATGTCACATCCGAGAACCCGATACGCTCTAAAATAAGTTTAAATTCCTCGACTCCGTACCAACGAAGGGCAAATCGCTGCATCTCCGTTTCAATCAAACGTCCTTGACGCCATTTTTCATACTTGATATACGATACTGTAAATTGATTGAGCCAATCCATTTCAATGGATTTGTTCTCCATCGTAATCCCATCTCCATTAGGCAGAGCAAAAGTGGAAGTTGTAATTTCGCCTGTCTTCCAATCGCTAGGCAATTGAAGATCAACAATTAAGCGCCCTCCAGAAACGAGATGGTCATAAAAGCATGTCAACGCGTCAATAGAATCCTGTCGCTTGTCGAGCAAGCAAAAGGAACCCGTAGGAATAATGATCGCCTCATAAGTAAATGGCAATGAAAAGCTTTGTAATTCCGCTTCGTACAAATGAGGCTTGAAGCCTCTTTCCTCACAACGTGTGCGACAAGAATGCAGCATCTCAGGTGAATAGTCGATGCCATCGACTGTAAACCCTGCTTCAAGAAGTGGTATTAAAAAGCGTCCAGATCCAACAGCTGCTTCTAAAATACGCCCCTGACAAGTCTTTAGTCGTTCTTGATAATACTCGATATCTCCATTTAAAGAGCAGCCTACAGGTTTGGTGAGGTCATAAACTTCTGTACAAAGTGTGCTGTAATAACTAAACATAAAATAATTTCCTCCGTTTGTATGTACGGAAGACCCTAATTCAATTAAACCTTCCGTACCTCTAAATTTAAGGATGGGTAAGCAGAGCTGACTGTCATAGGAAATCACTCTCTTTCATAAGTAATTATGGAAATTATATAACAGTTACGAAAAATAGACAAGGCTTCTCTATTCTTTCCATTCAAGTAGCAGCAGCTTCTGCTTATTCTAGTAACTTAATGATAAACGTAGACGAAGTTTATATAACAAACACTTGATTTTATTTGTTATAATTTACTGGAATCGATATTTTCTTCTTATAGGTCTTCATATATTGGTACCCCTCTACCAGCAGAAATTCCGGCTTGTCTGTCGTGATAAACGAATAGGTTTGCTCCCAGAGAATGTTACCGTTTTTCAAATCCCATTGTCGTTCATCAGAAATCGACGATACAGGAATGACTTTGCCGCCGGCCTGTACGGATAAAGTTTCTGTATCCAAGAACGTAAACTGTTTTCTCGCAATGACAACATCATAGCCTGTAGCCGTTTGGGCAACACTGCGAATCCAGAACTTTTCATCCCCCACTCTAATGGAACGATCAGACGGTGTCGCGAGCGAGATAGGTTCTTGTATATTATGATATCCTTCAAAATTGACCAGTTCAAGCTCAAGGGATTCAATATGGTCTGTAGGGAATGGGTCAAATTTAAGTTGGAAGTCCGGATTACTTCCCCCTGCTCTAGTTCTCCCTACTTCCACCCCATTCACATAAAGCTTGGTTTCACCTGAAAATCTCGGGTATTCCTCTAGTTCATAGTGCCCCTTCACGATAGTTGAAGTGGGTGAGGCAGTAATGGAGTCATAATGAATAGTCCCTTTATCAACAGCGATAGATTCGGATAGATCCTCTTTAATGACACTCTTCATTGCTTTGTTCGCTTCAAACTCGAAGGAAAGTGGATAGGATATCTTTTCCCCATTGTCAAGCCATTCATTGAATGTAAGGGTTAATGTTCGTGAAAATGGACTGACTGGTTCGAAATCCATGTCTCCAACGAACTGGCTCTTGTTTTTACCTGGGCTCCCCCCTCCTCCAAGCGGTTTGGAATTAGTCAAGAACCCTTGCAGCTGAAAAAAGCTATAACGCACAAAATCATGATCTGTATATTCAGTGCCTGTTGGCCGATCAATTGTGTAATACATGCGGAATACATTGTCGTCTGCAATCACGCCATTAATAGTAAGGACGGTTCCGTCTTTGAACGTCGTGCTTTTATTTACTTTTTGTCCGAGTTCCTGATTCATCATTTCAGCAAAGCTGAGAGAATTCAAGCTGACACTTCCAAACAGCTTGCTTCCATAATAAGCTAAGGCCGGATACTCATATACGCCAACGATAAGAATAAAAGCTGCGGCAACGGATGCGACCCATGCGCGGGCTTTGCTGCGGTTTCTTTTTATGACTGGAACATTGTGAAGTGCATCTCGAAGTCTGTCCTCAAGGTCTGATGGAGCCTGAACGTTATTCAAGCTTTCTTTATGCTCCTGTAATTTCTCCTCGATCGTTGTCATAACGATCACCTCCGATCATCATTTTTAGTTTTTGTATACCCTGAAAGATTCTGGATTTGATGGTTCCAAGCGGCGCGCCGGTCATATCCGCTATGGTCTGATACGGAAGATCGTGAACATAACGAAGTTCGATCGCTTCTCGCTGCTGTGCACTCAGATGAGATAGCAGCACCTGCATGTCCATCTCAGACTCGGTGTCGCGATATGGATTATGATCTGTTAGTACAGCAGCAGATGTTGCTAGCTGGTCTTCTAATGGAAGCAAGCTATCCTTTTTACGGAGTAATGTTTTGCACCGATTAACAAGAATCGTTTTGCTCCAGCTATAGAACGCTTCTTTCTTCTGCAACTGATCAATTTTCTCATAGAGTACAACGATCATATCTTCCATCGCATCCATAGCATCATGCTCGTTACCCATGTAGCTGTACGCAAGGCGATAATAAGCATTGTGGTCAGCCATGATGAGTTGTAATAAAGCTTCCTTGTTGCCTGTTTGCGCTTGTCTGACAAGATGGCTTACGTTCATGTTCACTCCCCTTTTCTATAGATAAGAGAACGTATAAGTCACAAAAGTTCATTTGAACCCTAATTACTCTTCGCTCATTCTCTGCACTTGAATATAAAATACAAATGCAACCGCATTATGATGCGATTGCATGGGCGTAAAGCACATCTATGTTTGGATAAATATAAGAGAACGTGATGCGAGTCCAACCATTAGTTCGTCGATACGGGTGAAATGACTTCCCACTTTCCGAATAACGTTAAGCCTGCTGCTTTGGCTAGTGACGTAGATGCATAGTTATCAAGTTGGCACCGGTACTGGGGAACATATCCTTGTTTATACGCATACCTGCTTATGGAACGCACCACATTGCGGGCATGTCCTTTCCCTCGATGTGCTGCAAGTGTTAATACACCAATATCTGCAAATTTTGATTGTTCCCAAGGATACATGCTAGCGGCGCAAACCAAATGCTGCTGGTCAAATGAGCCAAACACCGCCCAGTGATCCAATTCCACGTAGGCATCATCCAAATCTTGTTCTGAAGCAGCACTTTGGAATGCAGAAAATACCGCGTCATCTTGTGCTGTCAGTTGGCGTAAATCAGCCTCCACGATCTCCTGCTCTAGGATGCGCTTATCTTCCTCTGTAAAGTAAAATAAATAATCTGCACCATGCAGCATAATTCCCGCTTCACTCAATTTTTTTCGAAAAATAGCAGCCGTCAGTTCTGGTTGTGGAGTAAGTTCAGCTTTAGCTGCCATTGCTGGCGTCAAAACTGCCTTCACTTTTCCGTCAACAGTTTCCAGTACGACAACACGACGGTCTTCACTTAAATCTGGATCGATCGCAATCGTAAATAAGTCATCTGCATATAAAATGCGGCTGCTCTGAAAGGAACTCTGCCAAAAATCAGTGATGACATGCGAAAATATACTTTCATTTCTTAATTGCATAGCGTGCGTAGGTTGATTAGTCATATGTTTCACTACCTTCTTTATATTTTTTCCTTTAGTCGTCCTTGTCCTTACAGTTTATGTTATATAATAGGGTAGCTAAATGGCAATATGCTACTATGAATACTTACTCTCTTCTTCATATACATCAACATTTATTAATGTTACTATTTCTATACATCCTATCTACTTGGAGGAAATGATGACGTTTTTGCTATTAATGGCGGGTGCTGTTCTCAATGTGCTGCAAGTTGTATTTGTAGGCGGCATCGTTTTTATCGGTTTTGTCTTTTCTTTAATTGGATGGTCACCAGCCAAGCCCAACAAAGCCAGGTTTACACTCGACATGATCAAGTTTATACTTACAGTCCTTTTTACATTGCTCACTTTAATTGTGTACATGGTCCTTATATACAGAAACGTACGAGTCAGCGGCACATTGGCCTTTACGCCTCCAGTTTCCCATGAGGTTTACCTGATGCATGCCAAAAGTTTGGTGCTTGGGGGAGTTGTGCAGGGGGCCTTCGCACTGTTTGCATTTACATGGATGCTGCCGATGATGCTTGGTGAACTGCCATTAGATAAAAAGCACAAACGAATCGTTGCGGGCGGCGCCCTATTAACGATCGCAGGCGGTGGTTCGGCATGGCTACCGTCGATTTAAATCAACGTACGCTTTATAATTTTTAATATAATGATAACGGGGGTCGCTATGAATTCCTTACGAATTGAACAATTAGACCAATGGCATGAAGAAGACAACCATCAACAAATTATCGATGCGCTGTTAGAAGTTCCTGATGCAGAACGGGACTACGACACGTGTAATCGTCTAGGTCGAGCCTTTAACAACTTGGGACGATATGAAGAAGGACTTCATCAATTTGAACAAGTTGCGGCGTCTGGCCAGAACGATCCGTTGTGGCACTATCGGGTAGGCTATGCTTTATATCATTTGAAGCGGTTTGAGGATGCGGTTCACGCTTTACGCAGAGCTGATCAACTCCAGCCTGATGATCCGCATACGGAATCCTTGTTATCTTGGAGTTTGCAAAAAGCAGAGAAGCAGCAAAAACAACAGCGGCGTCTGGCTGCCAAGCGAGCAGCAGCCTTGGACACGCAAGGAACGACAGCAACTCAGCTTCCATTTGCGGACATGTCACTCGCTGATTTTTGGGATAACAGTGAATATGCAAGAAACGCCTATCAATCCGCACCGCCAACGGATGAGCAAATTGCATCGATTGAAGAGGAGCTTGGCTACAAGCTGCCCCACTCTTATATTACATTGATGAAGATGCAAAATGGAGGGGTTCCAAACAAGAGCTGCTTTCCAACGGAGGAAGCGACATCATGGGCTGAGGACCATATTGCTATTAGTGGTATTATGGGCATTGGACGTGAGAAAAGCTATTCGCTCGGCGGTGATTTAGGCAGCACCTTTATGATTGAGGAATGGGGATATCCGGACATTGGTGTTGTGATCTGTGATTGTCCGTCAGCAGGTCATGATGTGGTCATGCTGGACTACCGCGCATGCGGAAAAGATGGCGAGCCTGAAGTCATTCATGTGGACCAAGAAGACGATTATGAGATCACTTTTCTGGCCGACAATTTTGAGGCTTTTATTAAGGGTCTAGTGAGTGAAGAAGAGTATGATACCGCTGAAGAGGATAAGCAAGCCGCGCTTGAGAAAGTCGCCCACGGCAAATTCTCCCCTTTGCTAGAGGAACTGTGTGCAGCCGTGACAGAAGTAGAGGCGATTGAACAGCAAATCCGTCGCATTTGTACACAAATTGTTGAGGATAAAGGCCATTTTTCCTTCCATGCCGATGAATTATCGTACCTCATGTACGATGTGCAGTTTTGGTTATATGTAAAATCATACCCCGATACTAGTCGTGAGCAATACTTGGCCAATTATGAAAACATAATTGCCTTTGGTGGACAATTCAGTCTCGGCGGTTACGCGCCATCCTTTATTACAGATTGGCTGGATCGTCGTTTGCGGGAAGGACGGATTGTAAATCAAAAAGGACGCCTTCTGTTTACGGATTTATTTGCATCACAAGTGGTTCAGCAGTTGCAATCAGCCTGAAAGAGCTGATCCGATCTCGATCATACCTACTGGACAGCAAGAAGAGCTTGCCTACCCTGCAAGCTCTTCTTTTTTTGGATAAACTCGTTGCACATATTTGAAATGTATTCTATCTTTTATTCAGAATAGATAGGCATAAACGCTTTGTTTTGATACAATAGTTAAAATATAACTATAAACTGACCTCTACGCTCTTTTTCTCTACTGACACTCTTCAACTAGAAGGGAGGTGAATTAAATGAAAAAGGTAGTATTGATCTTATTATTAGCCTTCTTCTCTTTCTCGACTAACGCATTTGCTGCCTATACTGCAACCTCACATGATTTGACAGTTAGCCAATTTGCTCAGCATAAATTAAGTGTTGGCTTATGGAGTTCTACAGATGAAACCGTTGAGCTATCGCTTTATTCCAAAGGACCCTCCGGTCAACTTCATAAAGTGTTCTCGACTACCGTGAATATCGGGCCCACCTCTCCGAGTCCTGTTGAATATTCAGTAGGCTATCTTAGTCCAGGAACTTATGTCCTGAAAGGACAATTCCAAGGATCTTATGGTAGTCTAGGGCCTGTTAGTTTACATCAAGTATATTAATAAATAACATAGGCAAAATGCGGCCAAGCGTATTATTTTAATGTTTGGCCGCATTTTCATTCCTTCATAAAGGAGATCACACTATATTATTACTCGATGTTACTCCAGCATCCATTTACATTGCGCCACTCGATTTAGCATATTGAATAAATTGATCCATCTGATTAGATAGTAACAGCGGCAGCGCTGAGAAAATACGATGGAGCGGCCAATTCCACCAAGCGATTGCTTCAAGCTCCTCTATTTGTTCATCGGAAAAGCGATAACGTATAATCCGCGCTGGATTACCTCCAACAATAGCATAGGGGGGTACATCTTTTGTAACAAGACTACGAGCAGATACAACTGCTCCGTTGCCAATGGTCACCCCAGACAAAATATAACTATCAATGCCAAGCCACACATCATGACCAATGATTACGTTACCTTTCGTTTTGGGGTGTCCTAAATAGGCTTGGGCTTGCGGAAATATCGGATTAAAGGGATACGTGGACACCCAATCCACATTGTGCTCACCACCGAGCATAATCGTTACACGTGATGCTATTGAACAAAATTTGCCGATGGTTAGACTAGCATCTTCGCCCCAAGAAAGTACATCTGGCTCTCCATAAGTAAAGTCACCGATGGAATACGCAGCATAACGGACGTCTTGATTCATAAATATGCCGAGTCTGGCAGCTTTATAGACGGCGGTTTTAAATTCATCCTCATTCATCTCCGACATTCTTTCCAACGCTCACCTTCTCCTCTCGTTTCGTATCGCCAGACGATTCTTATCGAGTTATTATTACGTTCGCATATAATGAAGTCCCACTCCAAAGTATTGAACTGTATAATTCCGGAGATGAAGTTGTTATGAATGCCCCCTTAACAATTAGGGATCATTTTGCACGTACACGCTCTCTTTTGTAAATGTCAGTAACGATATGCGATCCACTACTTTATAATATTTATGCTGCTCCCTCTATTAGAACTCCCATTAAAAGGCCGGCTTTGTCGTTAGCGCCTTCCTAACCACGGACACCAACTTGCAATCATCAACCAGTTACCTGCATGTTAACCTATCGTGGATACGATAACACCATCCTGGTCTTTAATGTACGTTTTTACAACTTGGATCGTTAATCCGTTGAAAGCGGAAAGCTTGAGCGTGCCTTCCTGCGGCTGCATCATTTGTGAAAGTTCGGTAGCATCTGCCGTATGTAATGTTAACCGCACCTCGTTTTCTCCACACTCATAACGGGTTTCCTCTCCTGGAGCTAGTATGACCCGCAAATGCTCACTAGAAAGTGTTAGTTCCTTCCCTTTCAGCAGGCGGCCACGGATGAGCTTGGCAACAGTAGCCGCCTGCTTAGCTCCTAAAGTGAGCACTGCAGGTGTGTTGCTAAGCAAACGATTTGTAGCAGGCTCCCATAATAATTGATCTACAAATAAAAATCCGGTATTGGAGCCGTCACGTTCGATACCACCTTGCACAGCTTCAGCAATAGCTGGAACTTGCAGCATGGAATCCCTCGACAAGTTCGTAATATAACCTGGCAGCATCTCCTGACAGGCTTCCAACATTTTTAGCGTATTCCATGTTTTAATCGCTTCCAGTTCATCCTCTGTCATACCTATCATTTGGACAAACTCCACTCGTCCGTTTGGCGTCTTTATGGCCGGAAGCTCCGCATCTTCCATAAAGACAAGCGCAGTCAGCTTCGTATTCGATTCCAAGCAGATAGGACCGTTAGCATCCAAATAATCACCAGGCACGAGCACATTTCCGCTACTAAATACATATCTCGCCATATTTTGAAGTAAGTTCAGCGCCCAAGTTGGCGGCTCCTCCTCATGCTCCTCACGAATGAGCCGGAACGTAAGTTCGAATCCAAAGCCGCTGTAATCCGTATTTTCAGATTCTTTTTCGTATAGCTCCGAAAATCCGTAGGTAACGAAGTGCCAGTGCGGAAACGGCTGCTCTGCCTTGTACACACTAATGCCGTCCAATGGATCATTTCCACCCAGTGCATATGAAATCAATGTACCGTAATGCTTAGGCTCCTGTGCTCCATAAATGTGAACCATTTGCTCTTCGATTGCATCCCATCCTGAAGTAACAACTTCCTCGCTCATTTGTTTTCCCTCCATCTCACTCATCACAATACCCTTAACCATATACGCAGCCCATTCATAATAGATTCATTTTCTCGAAAAGATGTCCTTTATAGCACCTATTAGAGCAGACGGAAGTAAAGTAACAGCAAAAAATGCGGTAAAAAAATTAAATATCGGTATTTTGTATGGGGTAAACTTTCCCCATCTCCCCCTTTCCCTATATTTTATGACCATACAACCGTTAAGCCTCTTATAAGTCCTTTCTAGTAAACAAAGCTACAGCTAAGAAGTAGGAAGCTATGAACAACAGCAAAGTACCTATTAAAATCCAATATATCGTCAGGTCACTTTGCGGGCCACTCTCGTGTAACATATTCATAAAAATAGCTGTAGGCTGTGCCAATGCAATGAGCAGAATAAAAAATACACCATTAATGATAGAGGCCCCCTTTTTGCTAAATGCATAAAATAGCGGCAAGTATACGGAGGTTAGAACAAAAATGATGCCGACCGGACCTAATATGTCATGGATCGAATAATTAGGTTTGTTTAGCTCTGGGAAATATTGATTAACGAGCACATGAATGGCGTAAGAAGCAAGAACTCCCCCTACCGCATAAATAATAGCTAACAAGTATTTGGCTTGCACAATCTGCTTGCGTTTAATCGGCAGCGTAATAAGAAAATTATGATTATGGTGTTTAATATCAATCATAGTACCAAGCGTTATCGTCGCGAAAGCGGTATAGATGCCGACAAGATGAATAGATGATGACATCTTTGGAATAAACGCGGCGCTAAAAACAACTAGATACAAAAGACTCATCCAAAATGAGCTTTTTAAAGCGATAAAGTCTTTACGGACTAAGTTAAGCATACACACGGCCCCCTTTAGCACTGAAATACATAATGTCTTCTAACGATGGTTTGTCCAAAACGGCATAACTGCCAAATAAACGTTCAGCATCCTGTCGATTATCTACTAACCCCTCAAAGCCAACAGCCGTTTCACGAAGCCCGACAAATTTATGCCGAATATCCGCATCCAGCAGTTGTAAATCCCCTTTTACAATCGTATATCGCTCAAGCACTTCATCTTTTGCTTCATTAAATACAAGTTTACCTCGATTAATAAATGCTATGTAATCTGCAATCCGGTCCAAGTCTGTAGTGATATGAGTTGAAAAAATAATCGAGTTTCGCTCATCCTGCATCATGTCCGCAAGCAGATCGAGCATTTCCCTACGGAACACAGGATCTAGTCCAGAGGTTGGCTCATCCATAATAAGCAGCTCAGCCTCATGTGATAACGCCACAGCCAGAGCAAACTTCACCTTCATCCCCTTCGATAATTGTTCAATCTTTTTCCGAGGTGACAATTCGAACTGTTCAAGATACCGATTAAACTTCTGTTCATTCCATTTCTTGTAGAACGGCGCAATCAGCTTCTTCATTTCACGAATCGTAAGATGCTCATAATAAAAGCAATCATCCGATACGATACCGATCCGCTGCTTAATGTCTATTTCTTGTACAGGCATTTGGCAGCCCAAAATCTTTACAGTGCCAAAGTCAGGTCGGACCATCCCCAATATCATTTTGATCAAGGTGCTTTTCCCAACACCATTCGGACCAATTAGGCCCGTAATATAGCCTTGTTTGACATCTAGCGATACGTTATCTACTGTAAATTGAGCATATTTTTTAGTCACGTTTCGTAATTCAATTGCATTTGTCATAATTATTCCTCCTCGAACAATAACGTCAAATAACGGATGACGTCTTGTTGACTCATACTTAATTCCTTACTTTCTTGTATGATTTCAATCATTTTCTCCTCTAATCGTTTCATACGCTGTTCCCGAATGAAATCTGTGTTTGCCCCTGACACATAACTCCCTTTACCTACAACAGAGTCGATCAGCTTCTCCTTTTCCAACTCCTCATAGGCACGTTTTGTTGTAATGACGCTAACTTGTAAATCTTTGGCCAGCTGTCTAATAGAAGGGAGGCTATCACCAGCACGCAATTCCCCACTCAAGATGCTCTGTCTGATCTGATTCATAATTTGCATATATATGGGATCGCTTGAAGCGTTGGATATAATAATGTTCATGTTTCACCTCACCTTCATCCACAAAGTAATTACCGTATATATATAATATATACACTAATAACTTACTCGTCAACACATCTCTATTGTGTTGCAGTTATAGTTATGCTCTGCATTATCGCGAGCAGCGGAAGACGATCGCTTTTATTAGATTAGAAATAACACAAAAAACCGCTAGTTTCTGCGGTTTTTTGTGTCATGCTCGCGCTGCGTGTACGAACGAACTAGTCGCACAGCCTCTACTCCATCTTCGACGTAGCAGCAATGTCACTTGCAAAAATATACCCTTTTTCCATCGCCCCCACCTTGCTCATCAGCATTACATATTGTAATTGCAGTAATTTGAGCTTCGCTTCAGCCTGCTGTCGTTGAAAGCTAGCTTGATTCAGTTCATAAGACGGCACGCTGCCTAATTGAAAGCGGCGCTGCACGACGGTATAGTTGGCAGCAGCCTCGTTTACCTCAGCTTGTGCTGCTTTGTACAGTTGATACGTATGATCAGTTTCACTATAAGTCGCATCAATCAGTTTGATTAACTGCACTTGAGCCTGCTTTGTCTGTGCAACTGTAAGCGCAACATTAGCTGCTAAATAACTATGTCCATGTGGATTAGATGATTTGGTGTTGGCCTGTTCCCACCAAGCTTGCTTTAACTCATTCCACTTCCGCTTCATTTCGTGTGATCGTGTAACGATTTCCTCCGTTTGTTTACGAGGGGGCAATCTGACTTCAACTGGCTCCACATCTGCCAGCACCATTGACGGATCGTAACGTAACCCCAAATCAAAACAAAGCTGTAGCAATGCAAGACGATAGTTCATGTTCTGAACCTCAACCTCGGTCGTCTGCTGAGAAATTTTAAATTGCAGTCCCCGCATATGATCTGCTGCCGCTACTCCTTGATCTTGCAGTGCCCTTAATCGGTTATATTCTTTATGAAGAAGCTGTAGCGCTTCTTCATGCAGCTTTTTTTGCTCACGCAAAGCTAACAATTGGACATATTGACTCGTTATGTTTAATTTGATCCCTTCCTTGGCCTCGTCCAGATCAAGCTCCGTGTTCCATCTGTCACGCTCCAACTGCTTTACAGTAAGCTCCAGCTCATTGCGCTGCGCTTGCAGCATATCGTTCATTCCATATACAATTTCGGTAACACTACTCATCAGTCCATTTACGACTGTGTTAGTCTCTACTGTTGGACCGAGCCACAGCAGTTGCTCCCAAGTGGCGTCAGGCGGAATTTGATAAGCGGGATGATTCACTATTTTTTCGGGTGTATCAGGCAATCGATAAGTATCCATTGGCCAACGGGTGATCATTCGGTCAGCCTGCATTTTAAGATCAGACCGCTTGGATTCTAATGCAAAAAACTTAAGATGCAGCAATGTCAAATTAAATGAATCCGATACAGCTCGCGACTGTACATCAGCCAAAGTTAAACGTGAAATTTCAACCAAAGGCCGTGCAGCTACAAACGAGGCAGGTAATTTTTTGCCTGTAGTTGCTTGATCCCCGGCTGACATAACAGGCTGATCCGGCACGTGATCTGCTGCCGTAGTGCTTGTCGTTAATGGACTTCCCAGCATCGTTTCCCGCTTGACTTCGTTAGCGCCCATTAATGTGGCACTGCTGTTAGCCGACACGGTTGCAGCCGAGTTCGCAAGCAAGATAAGCATTACTGACGTTATCACTATTTTTTGCTTCATATCGTTTTTCCTCCCATAACAGACTAATTAGGTTTCGCGGGTTCTCGTTCGACAAACCCGTTAACCCACTAAACGGATAAATGCGAGCTTTCCGCTTGCTTCATTGAAGTGTTATTTTGTTTTTCATGCCGCTGCTGCTGCCGCTTTAATTTGTAACGTGCGATAACCAGATATAAAGATGGAACAACAAACAGCGTTAATATAGTTGAGAACAGTAGACCGAAAATGATTGTGTTAGCCATTGGGCGAAACAAAATATCCCCAATAAGCGCAATCGGAATCATGCCAACAATGGCCGTCAAAGAAGTAAGCAAAATTGGTCGAAAACGAGCCGCTGTTGCCTGCACAATCGCATCCTCCAGTCCTGCCCCAGCATGTCGCGCATCTTCAATGAACTCGATCAAAACGATGCCGTTTCGTACGACGATTCCTGACAGAGATATAATGCCCATCATACTCATAAAACCAATTGGCATACCGGTAATATAAATACCGATAATTCCACCTGCTGCCGCCAAATAAACGGTAGTCATAATAATTAGAGGAATAGACACAGAATAAAATTGAATCGTTATTAACATCAAAATAAGAAAAATGACAAACACAGACAGCATACCTAAATCCGTAAAAATTTTGTCCTGTTCCGATGTTTCGCCACCAATAGCCCAGCTATAGCCTTCCGGAAAAGAGATGTTATTCATTTTCGTCGTAATTTCTGCCATAATTTCAGTGGCCGTCCGTCCTTTTGCATCCGCGTCCACCGTAATCGTTCGTGCCAAATTGTAGTGCTTTATTTGCTGAACGGAGAAGGCCGGCATAAGTACCGCTACTTGTGATAACGGTATTTGCTTTCCTGCTGCATTAGTTACATTCAAACGATGGAAAAGCTCGGACGGATCAGATACACCTTTATCCAAAAATAAGCGAATACTGATCAGATTTTTACCTGTATTGTATTGACTTGTCGTCATCCCGTCACTTGCAAGCAGCAAGGCTCGAGTCAGATTTGTATAGGACACCATGTATTGATCCATAGCCTGTTTGTTTATTTCCAGCTCTAAACCGTATTGTTCAATTCCCATGTCATCTTTCACGTTGTAGGCTCCACTCGTGTTCACAATCGTCGTTTTTACCTGTTGTGCGAGTGCTTGCAATTGCTCCATACCCTCGCCTGATATCCGAATAGAAATCGGCTTTCCAACTGCAATACCTAACGATGGAGTTTTGACCGTGATGGAGGCACCAGGATAATCTTGTTTGAACTTCATATCCCATTCTCGCAGGGTGGCAGAGAGATTTGCGTTTTCTTTTTTTAATCTCACCATAACGTTGCCACTTGTTGACGAATACTGTCCGGTAGGATCGGCATCCAGATCATAAAATAATAGTGGAGCACTGCCACCCGCACTGTATGAAAATACGTCTACCTCCTGCTGTTTGCCTATCCAAGCCGCCACTTGATTCACCATACGATCGGTTTCTTGCAGCGAAGTTCCTGCTGGCATCGCGACATGAATAGCAAGCTCTGGACGTTCTGATTTTGGAAACAGTTCGACCGGAACAAATAAAGCCAAAAAATAAGCCGCTGTTCCGATCAGCAAGCCTGACAAACCAACGAGAATCGGACGTTTTATAACTTTGCTCATAAGATTGCCCGCATAAAAGCGGCCCATTGCCTCAATTTGCTTGCTTAATAGGCCCGATTTGGAACGGATCGAAATTGTCTGATCTTTCCTCCGCTTTTCATACCATTCACGAAATATCGGGATAATCGTTAAAGACATCAACATTGATGCTAGCATCGTTAAGGAGATGACAATCGGGATAGGCTTTATAAATGCACCGATGTCCCCCTTCAAAAAAATTAAAGGTGCAAATGCAGATATCGTTGCCAGCGTAGCTGTAAGTATCGAAATCGCTACCTCTTTTGTTCCTTTTACCGCAGCTATGTGTGGTTCTTCCCTCAATTCGGTCAACCTTCGTTCAATATTGTCATTCACAACGACGGCATCATCGACCAATATGCCGAGTACGATAATGAGACCAATGACCGACATTTCATTTAGCGTCACTTGCATGGACGGCAATAAAATGAGACCGATCGCAATAGATATCGGAATAGCCAATGCCACAAAGGAAGCCGTCAGCAAGCTCATGCCGAGCATGCAGATGACAATGACCGCAGCAATCGCGATCAAAGTTTCCTTCGTCAGACTAGTGAAAATTTCATCTACCCGATCCTTTTGCGCAAATAACGTCATAAATTGAGCTTGTGACGGAAGACTTTTCTTTAGCTGCTCCAGCTTTTCCTGAACCAGCTTATTCATCGTTGGCACGTCGCTGCCTGTTTCGGCACCGATTCCAATTGTGACAACCGGTTTGCCGTTATAATAAGCAAAGTATTCCGACTTCGCATGAGTAAATTCCACTGTTGCAATATCCTTTAAATAAACGGGTGCATCATTTTGAGATCTGGTCACTAGCAAATGGTTTAAAATTTGAAGCTGCTCGACATCTTTAACGATCAACTGATAGCTCCTTTTATTAAAAGTAACACCTCCTGTGGGAACACGCTCTTTTTCCCCTTCCACCGCCACCAGTACTTGCTCCCAGTTAATTTGATATTGCTGTAGTTTATGACTGTCGATACGAATATGAATTTCCTGCTTTGGAATACCTTTGAGGTCAACTTTGGCAACACCTGGTATTGCCCGCAGCTGATCGCGCCAGCTTGTCATTAGCTCATTAAGCTTATACAGATCATTTTTGCTCTCTGTGGTAATCGCATATGAACCGATAAAAGAGCTAGCCAGATCATCATTGACTACTGGAACCTTTACGCCTTCAGGCAGTTCCTCCCTTACATCCTGCACATTTTTACGTACTTTGTCCCACACTTCTTTTGTATTTGCCTCATCTTTTGCTTTTAAAATAATAGAAGAGTAACCCTCTGCTGAGACAGATACGATTTCCTTAATCCCTTGAATTTCCTTTACTTTCTGTTCCACAACTTTTGTAACGGTCTGTTCTATTTTCTGAGCGGAAGCACCGGGGTAAATGGTAGTAACAGTCGCATATTTAATGACAATATCCGGCATCTCTTGCTGTGGAAGCCCGACAAAGCTTAGTGCGCCTACGATCATCGCCATTATAAAAAACAACAGCGTTATTTTTCGTTTTTTCACAACATATTCGATCATTGGGCCACTCCTTTAACAGCCTGAACCCGATCCCCATCAAATAACAGTTCGGCACCCTTTGTTACGATCTGATCGCCTGTTTGCAGACCGCCACTTATTTCAAACTGATTGTTTGTTGTATGTTCGCCTAACTGCACAATCGTTTTAGCTGCTACCCCTTTTTTTACTTTGTACACAAAAGGTTTATCTCCCTCGCGGATAACCGCTTCCACCGGAACAAGAATGACATCTCGCCCCGTTTGATTTAACCCTGCCTTTACGACTTGTCCAGGGGACCAGCCAAGCTTTGTATTGTTTAGGACAACCTCCCCATTAATCGTGCCGGTTGCTGCATTTGTAGTGGGATAAATTTTGTTAACAATTCCTTTGGTTGTCTCACCATATAGACTGACATCAACCACCGTGCCAGGTTTCCACTGCTTAACTTCACGATCTGGTAATGGCAGAAGCACTTTAAGTTCGTTTACGTTGCCTAATGTGTACACGGATTGACCCTCCGCAGCCAGTTCTCCATTTTGAATGGACTTCGTTAATACAACCCCTTCAACACGTGAAAAAAGCGTCGTTTTGGATAAGGCTAGCTCAGCTTGCCGTTTCGTCGCAAGTGCAGCCTGATACGCAGCAGCAGCTTGCTTCTTGGCAGCAAGGCTTGCCAGCTTTCCTGCGTTTGCTTCGTCCAACATACTCGATGCAGCACCAATTTGCTCTTTTGTTGCACCGGCTTGCATTTCTGAAAGAGCTGATGTGGCGTCTTTGACCGCATTTTGAGCGTTTGTCAGTGCTAATTGAGCACTCTCATTGTCACTTTGGGACACTAATCCTTGTTCAAATAAACGTTGTGAGCGTTCTGCGTCTATTTGAGCTTTCTCGCAGGCAGCCTGTGCTACTGTTACTGCATTTTGTAATCTCTCCCGCTGTTGTGCTCGTGCGCCCTTTTTTATTTCCACTAAATTGGCTTCGGCACGCTTCACTTGTGCTGTGGAAACATGGATAGCAGCTTCAGCGCTGTCGAGCGCCGCCTTCGCCTGCGCAGCACCTTGAATCGCCTGGTCCAGTTGAAGACGATACTGATACGTGTCCAACTTAGCCAAAATCCCCCCTATTTTTATGACGTCACCGATTTGAACCTTTGTCTCCACGATGCGCCCTGGAACTTCAAATGCTGCTGTCATTTGGCTTACTGGCTCCAAGGTGCCTGATAGCGTATAATTTGTCGTTAGCGGCTGCTTGCTGACTGTGCTGACACCTACAATTCTTCCTTGTGAGGTTTGCTTTTGGGCGGTGTCCTGTGGATTTGCACTGGTGCAGGCGACCACTGCTATGCTGCACAGTATACAGAGCATTGCTGCTATTTTCTGTCTACGCACGATTCCATCTCTCCTCTATTTGTTCTAATGATGTCACATTCAGCTTCACTCGGGGACAAGCCGAAGTAAGCAGGAAGACTCGATCCTTTATCCTATTACTGATCGTAAAAGGTACGGCCTGCTAGGAGGACTGAATGATTGATGTGTTCATATTAGTCCCTAGGTCAGACCTAGAGTCAAGCGAAGTGTTTACAAATCATGCGCAGCTCAAATAGCACGCCCTACTTTCTATTTTGTTGGAAACACTTGACCTTAGGTCAGACCTAACGTATATCGTTTATATACGACAAGATTAAAACACAGAGGTGAACGATGTGAAAAACGACATTACCATTAGTGAGCTCGCCAAGCTTATGAACGTTTCTATCCATCAAATTCGTTATTTTGAGGAGAAAGGGGTTCTTTTCCCTGCTTATACAGACGACAACCAGTACAGATTTTATAGTATGGAGCAGGTATATCAGCTCGCACATATTTTGCTGCTGCGTAAGCTTGGAGTACCCGTTCACTCGATTAAGGAATGTATGACTTCCTTTTCTGCCGATCAATATGACCAACTGCTTCATCAGTCCCTGCGCAAAATTAAGGAAGAAATGCAGCGTCTTCAAGAGCTACAGCAGTTTATTCGCAAAGTGCAGCAGGAACAAAAAAACGTGAATAGGTTGTCCACTCCCTATCAAATCAAACGACGCGACATCACCTATCTCACACGGTGGATGGACATGGATATCGGCACAAGGCTAAGTGCTAAACAGTTAGCTGCACAAACCAAAAGTTTGCCTAACTTGTTTGAGCTGGACCTCCATTTTATATGTGACGGTTCCGCCACCATTCACTTCTGTCTCGAAACGCAGCAGCCTGGCGATTTATGTTTGCCTGAGGGAAATTACCTTTCCACGCACTGTTCCATTCAGGAAGATGATGAGCTTGAGCAAGCGATTGCACAGTTTTATGACTACGCAGCAGCACATGCTTTTGTTCCCGCGGGACCACTTATCCTGATTGAAAAATCGTATTTATCTTTGTTTAGCCATAATCAACTGCATTACGAACTGCAAGTCTTGCTTGAAGCAGATACTCATTTTAAAGGAGGGGCTGATCATGACCGCGGCGGGAATAACGTTTGAACCGATGCAGGAGAAATACAATGTACAGGTCGGAAAATTGTTTGTGTGTGGGTTTCGTGGGAAATTTCAGCATTTAACCAATTTGAGTGATGACGAACTGGCGCATTTTTTTGCAACCGTGCTTGATCTTTTTCCATCTAAATCAAACAGTCGCAGAGTTATTGCCATTTATCAAGGGGAAGTGATCGGTACATTGTCTGTCAAATGGAACGTGGACTCCATCACGAAGCAAAACATGAATACAACTGCCTCTTGGCGAAGCTTTAGTCACTTCGGTAAATGGAACATTGTGAAGCTGTACTTGGGGTTATGGCTGTTAGAGCATGAGCCACAAGTTGGAGAGTGTTATGTTGCCGATGTTGCCGTCCATCCAGACCATCGCAGCAAAGGTGTAGGCAGGATGCTTTTGGAATGGGCGCGCCAGTACGCCGAAGCAGAGCCAGACCTGAAAATACTTAGTTTGCATGTTTCAGGTAACAATCCACGTGCAAAACAACTGTATGAACAAATGTCTTTTCGGACACTATCACAAAAAAATAGCGTATTAAGTTACGTCTTGCTGAAGGAAGGGAAATGGAACTATATGGTCCAAACGTTAAGCAGATAAAAGATGAGACTGAAAAAATATAGTTGTAGACTGTAGGGCCTGACGGCGGTGGACGGATAGGACTATCCACACCTCTCATTCACTCGGTCTAACACTATATTTTCTGGTTTTCATTTTGCGTAAGGTACATGCATCTCCTAAGATGACAATGCGTTATGCCTAACTTCTGGTCAGTACTAAGCGAAGGGGGTTTGAAACAGTTGTCAAGCAGGGCGTATTTAGCTTTGATATGAATGGGAAAATACATGAGATCCATAAGGAAGAAGAAATCCCATACGATATCTTGGAAACGCTCTTGCGAGATCAAAAGCTAAATGCGATTGATACTCCCTACGGCTCCTGTCGGGCCCGTGTAAACGGAAATTGCCAAACAATACGGCCGCGGCGAAATTGCGGAGAAAAGCAAAAAGAACCTTGATCGTCTGACCAGCATTTATGAGACGATCAGGAATAGCAACATCGTCTTTGGGTGAATGGAGCGTATCAAAGGAAAGCAAGGTGTAAAACATGTCTGATTACGATCGCAGAGCGCATTTAAGCAGGTTCATGAGATTCTCAAAGCAAAGGTGGATGAAAACAATAAGGACGCCATCATTGCTTCTCTAAAACGTAAGATGAAGAAGCTCGAAGATGAAAATAAAAAATTAAGAGAACAACTTAAGTTTTCCTATGCAGAGGTCTATCAACAGATTTGGGGGAATGTATGTCACCATATTCACCAATAAGGAAGAGTATTATTGGCACCTTTATTCCTTAATGTGGTAAAATTGCTTTAAGATTAGCCTGGATGGGGGGTATTGTACTTGCCTTGGCCTATGGTACACTTTGAAATCGCAAGGCGTTTGTGTGGTGATCCAAGTCCTGAATTTTTGCTAGGGAGTTTGGCACCCGATTCGATTCATGTAAGAACGAACGACCGTGTAGAGAAAAATAAGTCTCATCTCATGAGACCAAACGGTGATTTTGCAACCAACGAAGACCTGAAGGAATTTCTGAATATCCAAACGAAATACGATTCATTATATTTAGATTTTATTCTCGGATATGTTGCTCATATCTATGCCGACCGCGCATGGACCTTTACGGTATATCGCGAGTTTGAAAAGCAATCTACTGATAAGAATGTCTACAATATCGATGTGAGCAAGATCGAGTTTTTGCTGTCGCGCTCAACGGAATGGCTTGAAGAACTCATTCAGAAATTGAACAAAGCTGCGTGCTATGATGTTGGTGGCCTGACAAGACATGAGATCTTAACGTATAAAGACGAGAAAATTGATTATTTGTTGGATCCTCTGAATGAGCCGATGAATGTACCAGGAATTATCTCTCTCAATATGGTTGAAATATTTATTGATGATGTGGCGAATGAATTGAAATTAATGTTCGGAAATGTCTCGTTAGGGGCTAAAGAATGAGTGTGGTGAATGAATATTAGCGTTCCATAAATGGGGTTGTATTTTCAGAGGAATTAAGAAAAGACGTACAGGCATTTTTGGAATATTATAATGAGCATGAAACCTTTGACCATACAATCAATGTTAGAAACGAAGCGTCCGAATCGATCATAAGAAACTTTCGAAGGACATGGATATAGCCATATTCGGTTGCACGAATATGACTATATTAAACGCGAATGCCTTACACCCCTAAAGGCAGGGGCAAGTCCATTGGATAAGGTTTTATTTGTAGCTGATAAAATTTCTTGGGAACTGCCATGTGAACATCTTTATCAGGAGATGATGAGACAGAGACTTGAGGTTTTTGATCTGGATGGGGCGATATTTGGTTTACCTAAACCATGTCTGGGGACAAGGGGCGGGAAAACCATCCGATATAAACACAGCCGTGTTATGAAGGACTACTGGATTACCCGGAGCGCGTTGTGTTTTATTTTCATGTGTAGTCGGGACAGGAGCAGAAAAATCGTTAGATTTGAAGTTGGCATTGGATGATTGGACTACAGCAGCAGGAGCCGCAGCGTTAGAAGCAAGTGAACCTGAGACGAGCGGAGTAATAATAGTAGCACCTGCTACGAGTACGGTCATTACAATTGCTTTATTTAACTGCATGTTAGTAGCTCCTTTGTTACAGCATAATATTAATTACCTTTTAATAGTAACAGGCACAAGTATAAATTAGGAAATAATCATTCTCTACCTATAATACATCAATACTGGAAAAATTAATAATAAAGCAACCAAAATAAAAACAGGCACCGCTTGGATGCCTGCTACTGTAGTTTACCAAGGTAAGATTACACCCGAGTTTCCCGAAGTTACTACAAAAGATTCATTGTTCGGGTTAATTGGGTCTGACGGTGGGACAATCATGATGGAAAAAGCCAGTGCTGTCGTAATTATAAGACTGCTAAATTTTTTCAACATAGGACTCACCACCTTCTATTCATCTATATGAGTAACATACTCATTTAAGTATTCGGCTAGTTGCTCAACTTCACCTTTAATATTTGGGTTTTGAAGTATAGTCGTGCTGCAAATGGATGAAAGGAGTGAGGCAACATGTTTATGTACATCACGTTCTCTATTAACTGACATAAACAGTTTAATCCCTTTTATCCGATATTCAGCAGCCAAAATATGTTCATTTATTAAAGTATAGTAAGCGCTCTTTTTGATATAATAGTCCGCATATCCGGCCACAAGCAAGGGATTATTTTTAGAACAGACATCCACAAAGTCATTTTCGTGCAAAAATAATCGTTCTGCTGCTGATACATCTTTGTTCTTGGAGTACAGCTCAAGCAAGGCATCCATCGCGGGTACTTTAGGGTGCAAACTGTCCAAGCAATGTTCCAATTGAATAATGGCCAGATCTGTATCCCCTCGTCTGCCATCTAACTTTGCGCTTATAAAATCTATAGTTGATCGAACAAATGGGAAATCAAATGTGGTTAGCAAGTTGAGGTGTTGCTCTGCCACATCATATCGACCTAATGCATAGTAACATTCGGTAGAGTATGTAATGGCATATGCCTTGTAGATGCTTTCATTTGGATCAAGAGAAATAAGCTCTTTAAAGAACTGGATTCCTTCCGCGTACTTTCCTAAAAAATAAGCATGTGATCCGATTTTATAGTAATAAATGATTTGATCATCTGGCGGCAAAAATCGAACATGATATTGAATAAGTTTTCCTGACTCATAGGTTTTGCTCAACTTGGTAAAATCATCTCGTTCAATAAGGTAGGATTGTAACAATGCTTTAGCCAACGTCGGCCGAATACTGTGATTGTCGGTAAATTCACTAATCACTTTGAATAAAGCAAGCTTTGGAGGTATTTCTTTTAGTTCGGATGCAAAGGCGTATAAACGTTCGACGGACTCTTCAGAGGTTTCGCGTTGATTGATAGCGAGGAATTTAGTTGCGATTTTCATAAGTAGTGGAACAGGTAACGAATTAGGAGTTACTTCCTTAAATACTGTAAATAGTGCGTCAGGGCTATGTTCTGCTTCGGTATAAAGTTCTGTAAGCTCATCGATCGGAATGTCCAGGCAAGAAGCAATCACTAGAAGGGTGCGAAAGTCTGGGGAATGTGTCTCCCCTGTTTCAATGGTGGATAACGTAGCTTTGGGGGTACCTGATAGATCGGAGAGTTGCTGTATCGTCATCTGCTTTTCTAATCGTTTACATCGTATCAGTTCCCCCAGTCCTGACGTTAAAGTGGATGTGGGGAATTCAGTCAATGGGTACACCTCACTTGTTTAATTATTCAATATTTATATTATATTTCAACCACCTACATATTACCATACTAATTTTAGGTATGCCAATAGATTTCCATATCTAAGAACGATGTCAGCATCATTTGGGTGATCACATAAATGAGGACAAGACCAAGGTAGTGTATACCCAAGTGCATAATGAAGCCAAACCATCTTGTTGTGACATTTTGTTTACAAGCTGGTCAAACTTTGGCAACACCTCCTTGCTATAGTGGAGGCGTATGGATGTGTAAAGTCAAGCACCCATCGCACTTTATAACAACAAAGGAGGAGTATGAGTTGTCAGTAGTATTACACTCGCCGTCTGAGCCGCGCCACGAAATCGACACCGATCTTCGGGAAAAGCCGGCATCTCACCATTCGCAAGGGAAAGGGCGTCTTATCGCCCTTGATGCAGCTAGAGGTTTAGCTGTGATCGGCATGTTTTTACAACACTTTGCTTTAAACGAAAGGAATGCATTTGTCGCCGGAAATACAACACTATTATTTGTTCTGTGCGGAGGCATTTCCTACTCCATTATGGCCCAGCGAATGAAGGAGCGCGGAATGAATGCAGCTGTTTTTCGTTCAAAAATGCTTGCTCGGGCAGTATTTGTAGATGTGATCGGCTACTCACTTATTCTTCTAAATACCCAATATGGCATCATCTTGCCCGCCTACGCTGCCATGTTCGTCTTGGCGTTGATGCTCGTTTACCGTTCGACTCGCGTCCTTGTGTACACAACTCTTGCCTTGGTGTTGTTAGCCCCACCACTCATGATCTTGGGAATGAGCCTCTTGTCAGGTGCATATTTGCTCCAAGATATTGCCGGTGGTCCGATGTCTGCTCTCGCACTTGCACCTGCATTTACAACTGGTATCGTAATTGGACGTCTGGAGCTTACGAAAAAGCAAGTCGCCATGTCACTTGCAATTTTCGGTTTTATTATGCTCGTCATCTTCCAATCAATGGGTACATACGTTCTTCCGGACTTACGTTTAAATTTCGAAACGTGGCTAGTTAATGTCCAAGGTACGAGTGCCACTCCGCCTGACTTATATGCCATCTGGCCACATAATGCGGAGCAACCGCTCTGGCACATGCTGTTAGCGACAGCTCCTCATACTGCATCTACGTTTCAAACGCTTATTGGACTTGGCATTGCACTTCTGGTAGTAGGACTAATGTTCCTCGTTCCAAGAAGAATGACCGTTATGTTAACTCCTTGCGCAGCAGTCGGCCGTGTGGCACTTACGATGTACGCTTTACAGTTCGTCGTCATTTGGATACTGGTGTTATTAGGGATTGAATACAGCTTGAGCGATATTCCGTTTGGCGATTTACTCATTGTGGTCATCTCGTTAGTAATCGGCTGGATTTTTGCTCGTTTACCGAATGGCCCGCTTGAGTCTAGCATGCGACGTTTCGACCACATATTTAGTTCCTTCGATTCAGCACCGAAACCCAAGTAGAAAGTGCTAATAACCCCCACTCGAATTCGAGTGGGGGTTATCAGCAATAAATTATGCTGGTTCTGTCTTAAATTGCATCATCCGGTGGATTATTACCGCTGCCTGTGCCCGATTGGCGATTTCTTTTGGACCGAAGGTTGTCAAGGTAACTCCTTGAAGGATTCCTTTTTGGGTCAACCATGCAACAGCCTTTCTCGCATAAGGGGCAATGGTATCTTTATCGGTAAATTTAGAAAATGATTCGTCAATGCTGTCAATTGAAGGATGTTGAGTGAGCTTCAGAGCATTAGCTGTAATTTGTGCCATCTCTTCTCGCGTAATGGCTCGCTTGGGCTCAAAACGACCGTTTCCCAAGCCATTAACCAGTTTGGATTCAACAGCTGCCGAAATATAAGGATAAAACCAACTTGACGTGAGAACATCGGTAAAGGGACTTTCGGCTTGTGGATTGGTCAGATTAAAGCCCTTTACGATCATCGTAGTAAATTCTGCACGTGTCACTGGCTTTAATGGTTCAAAACGATTTCCACCTGTACCTTGCAGAATCCCTTGACCTGCCAATTGGCGGATTTCATCTCCTGCCCAAGACTCGACGCTTTTTAAGTCATTAAACGCTACATTTGATCCGGAATCCTGAGTCTCAGAAACTGAATTAAAGATGGAATTGGCCAGCAATCGGTATTGATGCTGAGAATGGGCCGCGTTCGTCAAATCGTTAGAAAACACCGTCACATTTTTGTTGTTTTCTTTATATGTGAAAGCCATGATTTGGCCCTTGGCGGCATCATGTCCTGGCCACCAGCCCGACTTGTAAAAATGGTCTTGTTTTCCGAATGTAGCAAGAACTTTTGCTGATTTGGGTACAGATGTGATATAGGTGCCGGATACGGTATAAAAATGCTCCTGTTCATCGTAAGGTCCCGTGATGACATTATCCTGGTTGACGTCTGCCAAGAATACTCCCTCGTATCGCTGCCATCCTAGACCCTTATAGGAGAATCCGGGAATCAAGTCCTGGATATTCATCATGCCCATGTATCCATAGGCGATATAAGGTTTTCCTTTTTCCACCATATCGGAAAAATCGAATGTATTAACGAGTACATCTGCCTTCACCTGATCTGAAGTGACATCGAAGCCCATATCTTCCAATACAAATGCGGCTTCACCTAGCGCTGCTACTGTCGAACGTCTAAGTTCCTTTCCATCCGGTTTGTAGTTGCCAAATGCACTCACGTCAAGAACATATTTTGAAGCTAGTGGATACAAATCGACATAGGAAACAACGAAATCACCTATTTCGTGCCCTTCACCACGTGAAGTAAGCATGGTCACTTTCTTGCCTGCAGCAAGTAAATGATTTACCGCTTGGATTGCGTCGTTATTGGTATTGCCGATCAGCACGTTATCTGTATGGCCAGGCATTGTCGTCGCTGGAACTGAAACCGAGGTTACTGGCATTGTCTTACTTGTAAACGCAAGCGGCTTTCGGATTGCATATGAATCAAAACCGCGCAGCTTAGGGAAATTTTGAACAATTTCTCCGGCGACAGATTCATAGTCAGATACATCCACTCCGTCATACAAGACCAAATTAGCTATCCCTCTCAATGCTTGATGCATATTGACAACAAATGATCCTTCAGGATATATCTTACCATCAATGCTGACAGCTTCTGTGGAACGTTCGACCTGAACCCCGTTACGAAGAAAATACTCAATCATACGGTATGCTTCGAGCGGATTTTTTTGAAGATTCTTGTCGATGGGTAGCACGTAATATTCCGGAAAAAAATTTTGCATTCCCTGACGTGGACGACCGATTCGATCATTTTTAGCATTGACCAAATATTGATCTACTGCATGATCGTCAACATTATGAACCCCGCGTTTATAAATTTCTAGTTGGTTTACAAACAGTTTTTCTTTATTATTCATCACATAGGATGTAGCTGCTGCTGTACTGTAGTATAAGGCCTTTGTGGATTCTTCGTTATTCTCCGGAACCTCGAGCGTATGTCCCAATGCACCATGATGCATGGCGAATACTGCTGTGTAGGCCGGTGACGCATCATCCCATCCTGAAGCCACACCCTTGGACTGATAACTCGGATCTTAAACGGATTTCCGATGTTCTTCGTAAGGAATATGATAATAATCATAATGGGTATTGGCTATTCCGGCTTCACCCATGGCTTTCGCTTGTTCTACCATGTTGTCTATCATCAAATCGTATTCGATGTTTGGATCATGCGGCGGCGTGGCCGGTTCAATGAGAAAACCTCTATCGAATCCATGTAAATCCAGAAATGAGAGCGGGGACCACTTTGCAATCTGTTCCGTAACACTGCGTGTCTCCGGTTGGGTTTGGTAAGAGTTGTCCCGGTTCAAATCGAAGTCATTAGCGTTCCCTCTGGTCGTATGAGCGCGTCCATCCGGATTATTAGTATAAACGAATAGGAAGAACACATGGTCTAACGCATCTTCTACATTAAGCGAGACCTTGCTTGGTTTGCCAGTCGGCAAAGTAGTGTTATACGTTATGCTCTTATCCAAAGCAATGGACTTAAAATAGTTAAAGATTGCATCGACGCCTGGGGACTCATTTGGGTGAATATTATTTATCCAGATCGGTACAGCATAGTCACCGAATGTACCCGATTTAATGTCCTCCTGTAATTGTTCGGGATTGTTCATCATGGCAGGATGGGTTACTTTTTGATATTTGTCAACAATCGCCTTATTCTTGGCAACAATCGTAAAATAAATATCTCGACCTTCCACTGACTTTCCAATGGATGTCGTTTCAATATATCTGTCATTTTTCTCAGCCGCTTGAGCTGTCACGACATCTATCCCCGGCTTCAACTCATCATAAGTAATGAAGCTTTCGTAAGGTGTTAATTTCACGGGTGCCTGAGCAATAACTTGTCCATCAGCCACCGCTGCTAATTCATATGTGCCCATCAGTGACCCAAATAGCTGAGCCTGCAAGCGTGGTTCGGCCAGATTGGTCGAACCATATGGCAGATCAAAGGTCACGTTGGCCGTAAACTCTCCATTATTCACCTTCTCATCGCTAACCGTAATGAAAGCCGGACCGGTGTAGTCACCTTGTTCGAATGTTTTCCATTCTGATAGTGGTTTATCATCATACGTCCAGCGTATACTTTTCGCTTTCACACCTTTTGGAAGATCAAACTTGACTTGAAATGTTCTCTTCTCCGTCAACGATGCAACATGATTACTCATTTTTAATAGTTGAGTTGTCACTGGATTCTTCACATTCTCCTGTGCGGCCTGTGCCAGAACCCTGTAGTCGGAGATCGCGTACATCATGACCAAAAGTGTTATCAATAACATGAGTACACTTTGCTTCCTTAATTTCTTAACCATCTTGCTCCTCCTTCTCATTTCCCCATCCCTCCGGTCCCTCATTCACTATGGTTGTGTTATCTCCCCGCCATCAGCGGGATCTGTCTCATGTGCTTCAATAAAATTCCGGACATAATCCTTAAGGTCCTTGCTGCTTGACACGGTCAGCACTGCTGCTCTTCCAACATAGGTTTCCTTGAGCAGCTTCATCGGTGGGATTTGCTCACTTGCTTCGACCTTGCTCTTATATCCGACCTCTGCCAGCTGCCACATGTCGTTTACCGACATATTCGTATCCATATACGGACTGACTTCTTCCAGTATGGAAGGCAGCTTCATGATGGAGGTTGTGCTTTTCATTTTTTTGACGATGGCATTGATGAAATCTCGCTGACGTTTCGTTCGAGCATAATCGGACAGCGCATCATGGCGAAAACGGACATATTGAAGTGCCGTAGTCCCGTCTAAATGCTGCTCTCCTTCTTTTAAGTTGATATCGTACTCATGCTTGTCGGCTTTGCTTCCATACTTCATATCCTTCTCCACATAAAAATCAACCCCGCCTACAGCATCGACAAGTTTAATAAATCCCTGAAAATCTGTATAAACATAAAATTGAATCGGGATACCAAGCAACTCGCTTACTGCACGCATAGCCGTCTTGGGTCCATGCGTGATCGCTGTGTTAATGCGGTTCTTGCCATGATCCGGGATATCGGTATAGGTATCTCGGAGAATAGAGAATACATGGGTACGCTTATGAACAGGGTCTAAGGAAACCACCATCATGCTGTCAGATCTGGGAATCTCCCCTTTTTTACTTCCTCGAGCATCTACTCCCATTAATAAAATTTGGACTGGCTCCGTGCCTAACCATTTTGGAGGTGCTGCCACTTTCTCATCACTGGCCATCACCTTGGAAAAGGGAGAATGAACAGACGTTTTATTTAACCCTTCCAAACCTTTATAAATGGACACCGTATAATAAAGTCCATAAGCAACAATTACAAATAAAATAATGACGAGTAAGGCAGCTATTTTTTTCTTTTTTTGAGACATGTCGTTATTCCTTTCCTTTATTTTTAATCATCGAGAGGTCCAACTTATTTTTCCTCAAGGGCTTGTATAAGCAGTGAAGCATAAAATCGGTTGCCATCCGGAGTTAAATGCACCCCGTCTTTGTAAAAATATTGTCCTTTTCCTTCGCTCGCTGTATACCAGTCCACCACTTCTGCATTTTTGAAATCACCAACAACATCGTTGATATTAGAATTCACAGCATCTTGCCATCCTTTAGGAACCCGAGTTGTTACAACCAGCACCTGTTTAGCTTCATCAAGGGACTTCAACAAGCTGCGAAGTTGATCTTTAGAAAAGGGACCGTTAGTTCCCAGTTCTATAATAATGCGATCTCCTAATTTTTGTTGTATACTTAATTGTTTAATTAGTTCTCTGGCCTGTGACATTTGTCTGCCGACCTTTCCATCAACAGTAACTTTCGGAAGCATTTCCTTTAGGTAAGGCTCAACGCCAACGATGACAGAATCGCCTATGATCGTAACGTCATCACCGTTAATAGACACAGATTCGGTATAGTTAGCTTTTTTCTTTGGGTTAATCGCACCATTATTTGAGGAATCAGCAGAGTTGAGATTCGTATTTTCTAGTTTACTATCAGAAGCAGCTTGTGATTGGACGCTAACGTATCCCATAGCGAAGATTAGGAGAGTAAGCCCCCATACTATCCATACTTTTTGTTGTTTCATCCTTTATCCCATCCTTTCATTTATATGTTTTTTGGATATCGCAAACTATTCATTTTGTTGGAGGTGCTCAACCAGTAGAGACGCATAAAATCGAGCTCCCTCCGAGTTTAGATGAACACCATCCTGTGCAAACAACTCGCTTCTGTTCTCACTAGCAGCATACCAATCGATAATTTTCACATTATGATAGTCATGCGCAACTTCCTTCAAAGCATCATTGACTGAATTTTGCCAACTTTTAGGAACCCTTGTAGTTACGAGGTAAACCTGCTTGTCCTGTAGAGAATCGAGCATAGATTTCAGTTTGCTCCTATTAAAGACCCCGTTGCTTCCCAATTCAATGATGAGATGATCCCCTAATTGCCCCTTTGACTGTAGTTCATTCACTACCTCTTGAGCATCAGACATCTGTCTACCAACCTTGCCATCAACCACAATGTCCGGAAGCAACGCTTTTAAGTAGGAATCTACGCCTAGCGCCAAAGAATCACCAATCAGCGTGATGCCCCTTCCTTTCTTAGGCGATTCCATAACATCATCGTCATGACTTGTTTGTTGATCGTCATTTGTGAATGGTTGATGAAGATCAGTCATTTGCTGGTCTTCATTTTGCACAGTATTTTGCATACTCACAGTTTGTGCCATTTCTGATGGAACCTTGCTTGCATTCGTGATCCAAGATTGAGCAATAAAGAAGGCGATCAGCGTTACGCTCAAACCGATCATTGGTTTAAATGAATGATGATGTCGAATACGATGCCATTTAGCCCGGAAATTACGCTTGCGAATCGGTTCTTCAATAAACTCGTAAGATAAGATAGACAACCATACAATAATGGCCAGTTGCAGTAGCAATTGTGTAAATTCCAATCCTTCATTACCTGCTTCTGGCCGCATTAAAATAATGACGGGATAGTGCCAAATGTAGAGACTATAGGAATGCTTACCAAGCCAAGTTAGTGGTCGACAACCCATAATTTTGCCTAGAAGACTTCCCGGATGCACCAACACTGCAATAATTACGGCACTAATCAAGGACAAAGAAAGGAAGCCGTGCTGGTACAACGAATCCTCATACTCATTCGTGCGGTGAATTAGTATAAGTAACATAAGCAATCCTAACCCGCCAATCATATCAAGCGATACACGCGCCGCAGGTGAAATCATTTTGTTCAGCTTCCAGCTCGGCCAACAGACCGCCAAGGCAGCACCAATCAGTATGGCGAATGCCCTAGTGTCTGTTCCGTAATAAACTCTGCTTGGGTCCGTTCCTGGCACATACATTAGAGCCATCGTGATCGCGGATACGAAAGCCAATACCAACATGCTTAACACTAATTTTCCGCGCTGCGGTGCAAGCTTTATGCCGATGAGTAATGCGATGGGCCAAATCACGTAAAACTGTTCCTCAATGGAAAGCGACCATAGATGTCCAATCGGCGAAACTGGACCAAAACTTTCGAAATAAGAAACTTCATGAAAAATGAGGAACCAGTTATTTACGTAAAAAACAGAAGAGATAAAATTTCCTATTAGTGATAAGAATCTAGTAGGATCTGTGACTACTAACCACAAAGCAACTAAAATGAGCATATTTAACATCGCAGGCAGCAGTCTACGAAACCTTCTCATCCAAAAGTTCCAAATCAATATGCGTTTATTCACGGTCCACTCCATAAGCAGCTGATCCGTAATCAGGTAACCGGACAGAACAAAAAATACGCCTACTCCTTGAAATCCCCCTTGGGCCCACTTCAATTCGAAATGGTAAGCAATAACAGCCAAGACAGAAATGGCTCGCAGACCATCGATTCCAGGCATATAACGCTTCATCGGCTGATTTAATTTCCCACTCATCATGTTTCATTCCTTGTCTGTATTTGGGCTATATCTCATTTCATTACTATAATCAGAAGATGTCGCCAAAGTTTGATCAAGATGTAAACAAGTTGTCACAGCCGACACGCGCTTGTAAACAAAAAAAAACCACCTCTGTTACGGATTATTTCCGTATCAGGGGTGGTTCACGAAGTCACGCTATTCAAGCTCAATGATGAGTGAAGGGCCTTTTGAGTAGTCATTTTGAACGTTATTCAGATTCGCAAATGCTTTGAGCCCTTGAATGAACAGTCTTGTATTTTCTGAATTCCATTTCATATTCATCGGGATAATACCGTGGTAAACAGGCTTGTTGTACAGCACATTTCTCCCTTGCATTTTGCCCACATAGACAACATCTTCATCTTGCAGCGAATAAGCAATAATTTTTTTGTCCTGAGAAAATTCATAAGCATACACTTTTTCCAAAATGACCGAAAGCTCGCCGTTTCGCAAATCGTATTCGTACAGTGTGCCGTCCCTTCCCAAAAAAGCAAACTGATCATCCCCAATCCATGTAACCTGATTTTCACCAATTAGCCGCTTGTATTTGGTTTCAAATTGATCATCTACCAGTTTGCCGAGCACGATGGTTTTCTTGCGTATATCGGATGCATACATCGTAATCAATGCGCTTCGTCCATCATTAGATACGTAAACGTTAAGTAGTGAGTCGCCTTGCCCGAATTCGTTTAATGTAAAACGTTGGAATTTCCCGGATTTCGTGTTAAATACCCGCAGGCTGCTCTTGCTGTTATCCACTGGGTCCAGCATTAAACAACTTATATATTGGCTGTTGTCTGACCAGGACATGTCCTGCAAAAACTGCTGATTGCTGGCACTGAACCTGTCTATCTCTGTTTTTTTAATATCCTTTAATGAAATAACGTTCAAGCTTGCTTCTTTTCTGCTCATGATCATTTCAGCGACATGTTTACCGTCCGGGGAGAGTGATATTCGGGAAGTATTCATGTTAATTCCTGTCATGCTTTCACCTTGTTCAAACGGGTAAATCAACCGTTTGAACATATAACGCTCAGGCAAGTCCGCAGCTTTGAATGTACCAACAATTGAATCGCTTGAGGACCAGCCCAGCCATTGTACCGTATCCGCATTTTCTT
Organism: Paenibacillus taiwanensis DSM 18679; assembly: GCF_000425125.1. Taxonomy (GTDB): domain Bacteria; phylum Bacillota; class Bacilli; order Paenibacillales; family Paenibacillaceae; genus Paenibacillus_B; species Paenibacillus_B taiwanensis. Next base: position 1,032,238 of record NZ_KE384306.1, on the reverse strand, counting down.
CTGGCAGACGATAAATCTTTTTGACCTGAACCGGACTTGTATCCTGTAGTGTTTGTCCCATCTCGTCGCTGTCGGTTATTACAATGGTTTCGCTTTGTAATCCGGCACTACAGCCTGACAGCAGAACTAGGATCAGCAAATGAATGCCTACCCCCCATCCACACTTTGTATTAGTCATGAGAGCTCACTCCCTTAGTCAATGGCACACTATTAAATTCCACGGTAACAACGGTATGATTGTCCTGACTTATGATCGAGATCGAGCCTCCCAATTCATCAACAATGGACTTTACGATACTTAACCCCAGTCCAACACTGCCCTTTTCCGAATGTTTGGAGTGAACCAAGTAGAATGGTTCAAACAGTTTAGACAAATGATCCGCATCAATAGGATCACTTTTATTGTCAATCGTGAACTGTATTTTCCCATTGGTCTGACTACCCTTTACCGTTATTTCGGAGAAAGCCCAACTGTATTTGATAGCATTGTCCAGCAAGTTAATAAAGAGTTGACGCACTCTGTCTTGAGCGGCCAGCACGTATAAGTTGTTCTCTAAATGTACGGCAATGCTTTTTTTATATCGTCCTGCACGAATGGCCATCGATTCACAAACATCCCGAAGGACAACTCCTGCTTCAATTTCTTCCAAATCGTCATTCGGTGCTTGACGACGCGACACCTCAAGCAGCTTTAATACCATCGTGTGTAGGCGCTTGCTCTCTTCGATAATGTGATTCGTACCTTTTTCAAAAAACGCTGGATCACGATCTCCATTGGATTTGATTAACTCCGCATACCCCAGAATTGAGGTTAATGGGGTTTTGAGCTCATGGGTAATGTTGTCGAAAAAACGTTTTTCCTGCTCATGCAGCTCTTTAAGTTGGTCTCTATCTTTTCGGATGATGTTCATTTGCTGGCCGATCTGATCCAGCATGTCATTAAAGGTTTCAGCCAACCGGCCGATTTCATCTTTTCTTTTAAACCGGATACGAACGTCCAAATTTCCATTTTTAACTTCAGCGGAAGCTCGGGCAAGTTTGCCAAGCGGGAGCGTAATATGTCTCGATAATATGTATGAAAACAGAAAAGCTACCGCGAAAATCGCCAATGTAATGTAAAGTGTAATATCCAGAATGCGATTACTTTGTTGATACAACAGGGTGAAATCTTTTGAAAATCGCAAAAGGCCGACCTTTGACCCGTCGATGACAACGGGATAAGAAAACATAACCGATGTTTGATTTTCATCTGAACGAATGTTATAAGCCGTTTTGCCGTCAATTGCTTCATCTAAATCGTGTTTCTCCTGCTGCAAAAATGCCGCTTTGTCCGAAGCAAACAGCAAATCACCCTGCACAGTATATACGCCAACATCGTTCCCTGTCGCGTGATTCAAATTGTTCCCTAGTTCCTCAGCCATCTCCCCGAAATAAAGTTCATTATTTGAAAAATGATTAATCAGGAACGTTTGTCGCACGTAAACGTTACTGTTGTTTTTCAGCCCGATCAACTCTGTCGTAATCAGATTTTGATTACTTGTTCGGATGAACTCCTTCACCGTCTGATTTAACACGACAAAAGAAATGGAGAAGATTAAAAGAAGTCCGAGCAGAAATTTAAGGCTGATTCTGCGTATCATGCTTAATCACCTGTTTTCTTGAACTTGTATCCGATTCCGAATACCGTTGCAATACATTCCGTTCCTTCAAGCTTTTTACGAAGTCGTTGGATATGCGTATCAACTGTGCGGGTATCCCCTGCATAATGATATCCCCATACTACGTCAAGTAATTCAGAACGCGTAAAGGTTCTCCCTGGATTTCTGACGAGTGTCATAAGCAGATCATATTCTTTAGGGGTGAGTTCAACAGTTTGATTATTTTGTTTCACACTCCGCTCGTTAACATTGATTTCAATGTTGCGAAAACGGATCACTTCTTGATCTACACCGTTTGGAACTCCTTGATTTACTTGCTCCATTCGGCGAAGAATCGTCCGGATTCTAGCAACAACTTCACGCAGGTCGAACGGCTTCGTTATATAATCGTCTGCGCCAATTTCAAGGCCTAATATTTTATCCGTAATATCGGACTTCGCAGTAATCATAAGAATCGGTATGTTACAGCTTGCCGTTACCTTTTTGCAAATATCCAGCCCACTTTGGTCTGGCAACATCCAGTCAAGCAGCAAAAGATCAGGCTGAAATTGCTGTAGTTCGATCATTCCCGTTGCCCCGCTTGAGGCTGATCGTGTCTGAAAGCCTTCCTTGGTAAGGCTATACGAAAGCAAATCAGCAATCGCTATATCATCTTCAATAATGAGTATTTTGGCATTATGCATAGTATTCTCCGCCTCTATTCTTACTGATGTCTACAATGTTCATGGCATCATTTATTAATGTTAACGATTTGTGTAGCATTAATCAAATCCACGGGAATATACGGGTAAATGGCCTTACGCAATTAACAGATAAGTATAAGTAAGTTCTTAAAATACGTTAAAAGCCCAGTATGACGAATGATTGCACCACTTTAATCATAAAAAAGGCCGATATCCTGTTCACTCAGGATATCGGCCACTTATTTCCTTTAACTTCTTCTTTCTACCACTCGGTTTCTGTCTTATGTTCAATGACGGCTAATACTTTTGGTTCTACTGCTTTCATAAATTGTTTTATTAAAGACTCACTTGCTTTTTCACCATTAGAATCAGCTTTATATTGGTTTTCAGCCTGTGTTCTTGCTATCACATCTATCACTTGTTGTTTAGTCACATTTTTAGATGCTGCAATTTCCACAACAGATCGACCTTTTGCTAATTCTTGCTTTAATACTGTCGGGCTTATTTGGAGTAAAGCGAATAGTTTTTCATCGTTTAAAAAGGAATCCGCCGTATAATCAGGCTTCCCATTTAAAGAGAACAAACCTTCTACTGTAATGCTTGGTGGAGTAGACTTACTACCTCCTATGTGCGAAAGACTAATTGCGTTGCCATACACAAATACTTGGTAAATAGGTGTTTCTGATCCCTTTTTCGTGTAATTTAACATCCATGTTTTTTCATGTTGATTGTCCATTTGCTCCAGAGTAACCTCGAAGTCTTTGATGTTGCTATACATTTTATCAATGATATAATCTACCTTTGCTTTGATTTCCTGTTCGGTTAACGTATGAAGAGGTTTCTGCTTAGGCTCCCAGTTCTCTTGAGTCAGGTCTTCGACCTCACCTGTAATCCCGTTAGCATGAAGAGTAATTCTTTTTTCTGTCCCTCCCTTTTCCTGCAATACGATGCTTTGTTGAATCGTCGTGCGTGTTGGATCGTTAGGATCTCCAAGGTAACTAGCATCGATAATCTCAAACGATCTCGTTTCTGGTAGTGCGTTATACAACTTCTCTAGTGTTGCCCTGCCCAACTTATCTACCTTAACTTGATCAGCAGTCATTGGTGTTCTTGTAAACATATCAATTAAGGCAGGAGCCGCAAAGGCTGCGGTTGGAATCAAAATAGCAGTGGCAACTAAGCTAGCAATTAATCGTTTTTTCATCGTTTGTTCGCTCCTTTTCGGGTTCACATATTGAGAGTAAGACTGTTCGATTCGTTTGGAAATGGCTGGTGGGCACGTTATCGTTTCTGCTTCGTTGTGCAAATGTTCACGGATTTTATGCTCAATACTCATGGATCATGTCCATCCTTTCCGGGGGGAGATCCCCTAAGCTTTTTCGAAGTGCTTGAAGGCCAGCATGATATCTGGACTTGACCGTACCGAGCGGAATATCAAGCAAGGTCGCTATTTCTTCAAGCGTATAGTCTTGAAAAAAGCGTAAAATAATGACTGTCCGCTGCTTGTCGGTCAATTTTCGTATAGACTGCGATATCAGTTGGTTTGTCCCATCCATTAGTACTGTAGGTTGATCCCAATGAGACTCTTCACGAGAGAAGCCGCGGGCACGTTCAAAAATGCGAAACCTTCTCCAGCCTTTGACCCGAAATCGCTGTACTTGACGGATGACCAAGCCGTTTAGCCAAAAATGGAATGGACGATTCGGATCATAGTTAGCAAGTGAAGTCCACATTTGCATATAGATCTCATTCATCACATCTTCCCGGTCTTGCTGATGGTCTACCAGAAAGCAGACTGTTCGGTAAACGTCCTGATAGGTGGCATCATACACCGTATGAAACGCCTGCTGATCACCAGCTTTCATCTGTAAAAGTAGTTGGTACATATTTTCATTGTCCATTCAGAGGGCCCTCCTGCGTAACCAGCTTACACACTATATTGTCGTTCTATCGAAAAAAGGTTCGGTGCTCACAACAAAATGTCGAGATCCGTTAAATTTATGTAGTAGCTGTGTCCTTCATAGAGTTGTACTTGCAAAGTTCTTCGGCTGTGCTGTGTTGGGAGTATTCTGGAACAGCCCTTGCCTCGTATGCATATGATGGTCAAGAAGCCTACCATATGTAAAGGGTGATGTTGATGTCACAGGCAAACTTGCCTAATATTACGCCTACTATTACGATTACAAGGGATGACGCTTTAAATCTACTTTTGTCATCGATCGCGATTGAAGAACTTGGACTCGGCCACGTGATTAACGCCGAGGCAGAGAAAATTCAATACGCAGTTGGTACATTACCAGGATTGACGATTCCCGCAACGATCAGCGATTTGTTAGCTGTCGACGCAAGTGTGAAGAGTACTCTACAAGAAACGATCAAGAAAGAAATGCTTCTATCCTCTAAGTTAGAAAGCATTTTAAATGCCCCATCCCTTACTGGACCTACTGGCGTTACAGGACCAACAGGGCCATCAGGCGGACCGACCGGACCTACTGGTGCAACTGGAATTGGTGTAACTGGGGCGACTGGTATCGGCATTACTGGACCAACAGGACCTACTGGTGCAACTGGAATTGGTGCAACTGGAGCGACTGGTATCGGCATTACTGGACCAACAGGACCTACTGGACTATTTTTATCCAGCTTTATTGAAGTTGGACGTAACGTAAACGAAACGTTAGCTTCACTGGATACTATTGACTTTACTAGCAGTAATATTGGAGGGACGGCGTTTAGCTTTAATGGTACAGACACGGTAACGATAACTGAACCCGGTCTTTATTATGCAGATTATTTCGCTAACTTAATAGACGGTGAAGCCGTGGGATCATTTACATTGTTTGTTAATGGTGTGAGTAGTAACTTTGGGGCTGCAAATCCTGCAGTAGGTGGAGGGAATGTGGCAGGCGGGAGACTTATTAATGTAACAACGATTCCTACTACGGTTACATTAGTTGCAACGCATGCTGCAGGAACCCGAACGATTTCTGGTAACGGCGGTGGATTTTCGGCCAACTTAGCGATTGCTAAAATTGCTAACGGCTTGTCGGTCTAAATATCAGTTACCGCCTTGAAACAACGAAAGGCTGCCGTTACTGCTGGCAGCCTTTGATAGTGTATTGTTAAATTGGGGCTTTCAAGACCGATCCATCCTGCTTCAGATTGTTAGGTTAATCGGATATGGCTAGGTGGACAAGTTATGCCTTGACTCACAGCATATATTTTCCTGTTATCGAATGCTCCGTACCGATGATTTGCGCAGGTGTACCTTCGAATACCACTTGCCCTCCCTTACTGCCTCCATCTGGTCCCATATCGATAATCCAATCCGCTTGGCTGATCACCTCAAGGTTGTGTTCGATCACGATCACCGTATTGCCAGCATCTACGAGACGGTTCATGATCTCCAGCAGATGACCGATATCTGACATATGCAGACCAGTCGTCGGCTCGTCCATCACATAAATGCTGCCCTTCTTATGCAGCTCACTGGCCAGTTTGATGCGTTGGCATTCCCCACCCGATAACGTGCTAAGTGGCTGACCGAGCGTAATATAGTCTAACCCCACATCACACAACGCTTGAAGCTTGCGAACAACTTCTTTAAGCTGGAAAAATTCCAATGCCTGCTCTATTGTCATCTCCAGCACATCGGCAATGGATCTGCCATGCAGCTTGTACTCAAGCACCTCTTCCTTAAAACGTCTGCCTTCGCATACTTCACATGGAAGCTTCACACTATCAAGGAATGCAAGGTCAGTATACACCACTCCTAAACCTTGGCAATTCGCACATGCACCCTTTGAATTAAAGCTGAACAAACCTTGACTAACCTTATTGGCGGAAGCAAACGCCTTGCGTACATCATCCATAATGCCTGTGTAAGTGGCCGGATTTGAACGTGTGGATACCCCTATTGCCGATTGGTCAATAACAATCGCATCTGGATGCTGACTGAGAAACACTTCGTTAATCAACGTACTTTTGCCTGAACCTGCAACACCTGTCACTAAAGTAAGCACTCCGGTTGGAATATTGACGCTCACATTTTGCAGGTTATGCAGTGTAGCATTCTCGATCGTCAGCTTGCCGGATGGCAATCTGCAATCTTGTTTTAGTAGCAGCGGCCGCTTCATATGCGTGCCTGTTAATGTTTCTGCCTCGAGCAGTCCTTCATAGCTGCCTTCATATACGATCGTACCACCTCGACTGCCAGCGCGGGGCCCCACGTCAACGATGTGATCAGCCACCTTGATCACATCAGGATCGTGCTCAACGACAATGACGGTATTCCCTTTATCCCTCAACTTCTGAAGCAGCTCATTTAATCGGTGCACGTCGCGGGGATGCAAACCAACACTAGGCTCATCAAAAATATACGTAACATCAACTAGACTGCCGCTCAAATGTTTTACCATTTTGACACGCTGCGACTCGCCGCCTGACAACGTATCCGTTTCGCGATCCAGTGTTAAATAATCAAGTCCGATGTCCACCAGATGCTGCAACCGCTCTGACAGTGACTTCAAGATTGGCGCGGCGACAGCATCGTCTATTTCCCGAATCACTCGAATGAGCTGTCCGACCTCCATCGCAGACATTTCTGCAATGTTGAAGCCATTGACTTTGCAACTAAGTGCCTCTTGACAAAGTCTTGCCCCGTGGCAGCTGGAGCATGAACCTTCGGTGATGTACGGCGCGACCGCTTTTTGCGTACGCTCAGACTTCGCCTTTACATCCTGCTTAATGTATTTGTTCGAGAACTTCTCAAAGACACCTTCAACTGTAATATTAGTTGCCTTGCCTGCAAAGTCCATCTTCACTTTTCTAGCTTTGCTGTACAACAAGTGCTCCAGTTCCTCAGTCGTATAATCGCTTAACTTCTTGTCCAGATCATAGTCACCTGACTGTACAATAATATTCCAATCCCAACTGCCTACCGTATAATCCGGCAGCATAATTGCCCCTTCGTTTAACGACTTTGATGGGTCTATTGCCTTCTTCATGTCAACGGCTAGCTTTCGGCCGATTCCGCTGCACTCGGGACACATCCCTTGCGGATCGTTAAACGAAAACATATTCGTATGTCCAACATATGGCTGTCCCACTCGGGAGAACAACAATCGAAGAATGGGCGAAATATCAGTAATTGTCCCCATCGTAGAATGGGAGCCGCCGCCTAGCCGCTTTTGGTCCACAATAACAGCCATACTTAGGTTCTCAATCGCGTCCGCATCTGGTTGTGGATAACGAGGTAAGAAATTACGTACGAACATACTAAAATTCTCATTTAGTAAACGTGTGGACTCTGCGGCAATCGTATCAAAAACGATCGAGGACTTGCCTGAGCCGGACACCCCGGTGAAAATCGTAATCTTTCGTTTAGGAATACGCAAGGATACGTTTTTGAGGTTATTTTCTCTAGCCGCCGAAATGACGATATATTCCTGCTTAGACTCACTCATGTATAATCCCCCCTTAGTATTTTGTTCATATGTATAAAATAGGAACGGTGTTCGTTCCTTTTGTTATCGTTATGTGTGTTAACTCACCCTTTGCGTGAGCAATAACAAATCCCCCCCAAAGCCATATGGCCGTTACGCCTACTTCTCATTTGGTTGTGGGCAAGTATTGGCCTTGGGGGGCCCAAGTTTAGATAAAGAGCAATTGATTAAAGTTTCTCATCCAGGCATGAAGCTCTTCTGTCATTTTGGCTATGTTATGTTCTTCGCAAAATAACCGAATCATTACTTCCTGCTCTTTTATTGCAATCGCGACCTCAGTAGATACTGTTGTGGACGGACTAGCGTACACTTCCTTCAATCGACTCAGTTCGTCTTGCATCTCGGCTTGTGCATCATACATGCCCAAGTAGTTAAAGATCGGAATTTGTATCGCTTCTGGGCTGTGCATTTCTTTTAAAATACGTCTCACCTTTTTATACTTGTTCTTTGGTTCTTCACGTGACATCAAAGCGGCAAAATTGATGTTTTTCTCGTATGCAAAACGAATACTTTCATTGATTTGTTCAAGTGGTAGATGTTGATTGCATCGTACACTTAAAGGCAAAATATCAATAAATGCCCCGATAGTAAGATAATAATTGTTGGACTCGTATTTTCTTCCGGTGTGCATAATTGCAAACGGTACCGTATCAAGCTCAAAATTAAGCTCTAACACTTTCAAAAATAGGTGTAAGGATATGTCCCATGACATTTCTTCTACAGATTCACGAAGCCGGTCTGTCATCGGAATAGAAATGATCGTATTTACGAATGAAGTTTCCTTATATTTTTCGAAATATTGACGATAGCTAGTGTGAAAATCATGCAAATTATATTTCTCGATCAGTTCCTTTTCCGTGACGTTTTGAGGTCCCTTCATCTGTTCTGTAATATAATGCTCATATTGCAAAACGTTATGTCTTTCTAATTGTCCATTGTTGGAATAGGCTTGACGTATACTCGCTTCGATAATTTCATAGCTCATCGCATCAAAAATGAGATGATTAAATGGCATATATACTTTGCAGTCATTCGCAGTGTACTTCAGTATGATCACTTTGTACAACAATTTGTCAGCGATAGGTGTTTGGTCTGCTTGTTCTCCATAAAGCTTATGAATATAAGCTTGAACGGCCTCTTTCTGCTCTTCACTGGCATGCTCTAAGTCCAGATAAGGGATGTCGATTCCCTCAACGATGTCATACTGTTGAATCATCGTTTGCTGATCTAATCGGAGAAGCGTACTTCTTAACAAACCTTGCTCGTTAATGAGCGCTTTAATACTTTTTTTCAGCAACGGTACATTGATCTTCTCGTTAAAATCCAATATCGCCCCACTATAGGTTCTATTGGTATCGAGTAGAATTTCCTGCATTGCTGATAAGGGATAAGTTTGAACCCTTTTATGTTCATTGGTAATCTTATCATTAAATGCTTGCAGCTGCTCGGTTAGTGACTGCTCCCATTGCAAAAGGTTCGTTATTACAGGCTCCGTGGACATCTCGCTTGCATCGCTTACCTCAACGCCTTGATGTGCCCAATGTTTATACATGTCACGAACATTTTCATAATAGAACATATCTTTAATGGAGATTTCAATCTTCGCCTTCTTAAGTTGTTTGTGTATTTTGGCGATACGTATTGAATCTCCCCCAACTTCAAATAAGCTGTCTCTCACACCTAGCTGTTCCAAGCCTAATACATCTTTGCACACCTCTAGCATCAGACGTTCCACTTCATTATCAGCGTCCTCATAGTGTGTACCCGTCTGTATTATACCGTTTAACTCTGGTAATTGCTTGCGATCCACTTTGCCATTTGCATTAAACGGTAACGATTCCAATCTGACAAAATAGGCAGGTATCATATAAGCAGGCAATTTTTTGCCCAATGATTCCCGCATAACGTGAATGGCTATTTCCATATCGGATACATAATAGGCGCACAGACACTTTACTCCATCCATTTCTTTGTCGACGACAGCCACCTGTGACACCTCAGGCATCTGTAGCAGGTTCTGTTCAATTTCACCTATTTCAATCCGATAGCCTCTTATTTTAACCTGATGGTCGATACGCCCCATAAATTCAATAGTTCCATCTGGCAGCCTTCTGGCCATATCCCCTGTCTTGTAGAGGCGTTCGCCTTGTTGATAGGGGTGATCTATAAATTTCTCTCTCGTTAATTGGTCATTGTGTAGGTATCCTCTTGCTAATCCCACACCTGCAATACATAACTCACCGGTTACCCCTGTAGGTACCCGCTTATTGTGGGTATCTAATATCCACACTTGATGATGACGAATAGGCGTTCCAATTGTTATTTTCGCTGTAGCATCTGAAGACAACTTACACGTTGTTGTACATACCGTATCTTCTGTCGGACCATATGCATTAATAACCTCTACCTTGCCAAGCAGATGAGAGACTTGTTCGTATTTAAGCTCACTGCCTGCCGTAATTACCCGCTTTAATCCGTTCCCTGCCTCCACATTAGCGGCAACAAATGGCGGCAACGTGAGGGTAGTAATCTCATGTCTGCTAATATATTCGTTTAACAAGTCTGCGCTCAGCAGCACCTCTTTATCGGGGATAAAGAGCGTATTACCGAGCAGCAGCGCCATATACAGCTCCCAGGAGAACGCGTCAAACGCAATGCTTGCAAACTGCAAAATATGTTCATCTTTTCCTATACCAAGATCATGCTCAAACCAATACCTCAAGTTAATAACACCTTTGTGCTCAACCATTACACCTTTAGGCTTTCCGGTCGTTCCAGAGGTGTAAATCACATAGGCCAAATCATGGGCAACGTTTCTATTCTCGATAGGTTCATTTGAAAGCGCATAGTGCTCCCCCTGATCGAGATCAATCACTTCTTTAATGTCAAATACTCTCGATTGCGTAAGGTTAGAAGTCGAAAGCAAAATCTCAGCCTTACTATCCTCTAATATATAATTAATGCGGTCTTCAGGATAGCTCGTATCAATAGGTAAATATGCAGCGCCGGCCTTTAAAATGGCCAACACGCCAACAATCATGTCGATGGATCGATCCATTAAAATCGGTACGATGGATGCGGTGCCAATCCCTTTATGCTGGAGATGTCGGGCTAGTGCATTTGCTCGCTTATTAAGTTCGTCATAGCTTATTGCAGCGTCTCCACAAATGACAGCCGACTTGTCTTTATTTCGTGTGACTTGATATTCAAAGAGCTGTTGAATCGTCTCCTCTGGATGTTCTTCCATATCGGTGTCGTTAACAGGGAACAATGGCTCGACTTTCTCTTCATGACCCACCATCTCAATCTCATCGATCCGAATATTCGGATTAGTAATGACCTGATGTAAAATATTCGAGAAATGGCTTTTGATATGGTTAACTTCCTGCTCATCGTAAATGCCATCGTTGTAGTCAAATTTGACAACAAATGCTTCTCCAGGGAATATTTTAACATTAAAACTGTAGTTCGTCTCCTCAAAACTCCGAGCAGATTGAATCTGGAGATTAACTTGTTCCTGTAACCCCTGATTAATCATATCTTTGTCAATTGGATAATTTTCAAACACCATCAGTCCGTTAATAAGGCTATTGCCAACTTCAGTTAACTTTTGAATGTCTGCGATCGAACAATATTGATATGGCTCACTAGCATTAAAATCGGATTTGATTTGCTGTAACATGTGGCTATATCTTTTTTCATGAATCGTATTTACCCGTAAAGGAATCGTATTAATAAACAGTCCTACCATTTCATCGATTCCATTTATTTGAGTCGTTCGACCCGATACAATAAATCCGAACACAACATCGTCTACATGATTATATTTTTGGAGCTGGATTGCCCATATACTCTGGAATACAGTATTTATCGTAACGTTGTTATTTTTTGCTAAAAGTTCTATTTGTTTGACGATCTCTTTATCTAACTCTAAAATGACCTCTTGTGGCCTGCCTTCGGTTGTTGCCGCTTTCTTAAAGGGAATGTCAATGGTAGTGTCGTAACCCTTCAAGTACGTCGACCAATAATGTAAAGCAGCCGCATGATCCTGTGAACCTATCCACTTAATATACGTTTCATACGGAGTTACATAGCTCGCTTTGACAGGAGCATTACGCAAGCGGCGACGATAGTTATCAAACAACTCGCTACTAATAATGCCAAAAGACCAACCATCTAAAATGATATGGTGATTGCTTAAAATCAAACTATATTGCTGATCCTTCATCCGGACTACATATAGTCTGATTAGATTGTCACAAGATAAATCAAACCCTCTTTTCCTATCCGCGCTCACTAGTTTTGTAATGTAGGCTTCTTGATCGACCTGTAAATCTCGGATATCCAAATATGTAAAATCTTCCTCTATTGATTTATAGACGATCTGCATATTTTCTTTAAAATGTTGGCTATCAAAAGTAGTTCTAAAAACATCATAACGGTCAATAAGGTCCTTGAAGCTTTGCCTGAATAATTCCTCGTTCAGATCTCCGATCACTCTAAGTTCCATATTCAAATGGTAAAACTCACCTTTATCGGCCAACGAATGGTATAGCAAACCCTCCTGCATCGGAGTTAACGGATAGATTCGTTTTATCGTATCAAGCTGTTTTAAATAGGGATCAAGTTCATCCCATGTGATGTCCTCATCGGTAATGTCCGAAGCTGTTATTACTACATGATCCTTAGATAGACAGTGATCGATAATTTGTTTAAGGTTATCGATATAACGTTGCAATAACCCGTCAATCGTTTCATCCTGATATTCTTCTCTGATGTAGCTGATCGTCAACGTAAATTGCTGCTGAAGTACGCTGGCTATAATATTTAGCGGGTACAGTCTGACACTATCTTGACTCACCTCTTCACCTGGTGAAATATCAGATAAAGAGAACCATTCACCTGAAATCAGCTCATCAAGCTGGCCCACATATTTAAAACAGACGTCCGGTTTACGTATAGACTTTAATTCAAAAGGAGATACATATTTCAACATTCCATAACCGATCCCATTACGAGGGACTCGACGTAATGTATCCTTCGTACTTATTATTAAGTCGGACACAGAAGCTTTGCTGTGCAGAGCGACAGGATACTGACTCGTGAACCAGCCAACTGTCCGCGAAATGTCGACATCATCTAGGAGCGGCTCTCTGCCGTTTGATTCCAATTGAACTTGGATTCGTTCGGCCTGGTTGAAGTTAGCCAGCGTGCAAGTTAAGGCTGATAGCAAGATCTCATGTAGTTCCGTACTATACGCCGTATTTACTTTCGTTAATAACGAATCCGTATACAACTTATCTAGTACAATTGACTTTTTGATAACTTTAGCGCCTAATACATTAGGAGAATGATAATCCTTGTTAAGCTCTTTTATGTCTAATTGGCTGAACCGATTCCAATAGTTCAGTTCATTTTTTAACTCCACTTTGCTCGCATAATGTGTTAGCTTGCTGGCCCATTCTTGGAAGGAGGTCGTCTTTAACGGTAATGATTGTTCTTTGCCCTCATAAAGCCGCTCGAAATCCGCCATAATAATTCGCCATGAGACCGTATCAACGACCATTTGATGAATCGTTACAAGTAAATGATCACCCTTGTCTGTTTTAAACAATCCTAATTTAACTAAAGGACCTTTTGTTAATTTCATGCTTGCTTGGAGTTCCGTGCACAAGTTTGTTATATACTCATTCGTAACTTCTTCTCCACGAAAATCATAAATCCGAAAATCGTACAGCTTGTTGCTCACTTGTTTATTGATCCATTTCTCGTCAACAAATACAGCTCTTAACACATCATGATGCTGCACAATTTGATCAAAGGCGCGACCGATCTTATCTTCTCTGAAGCCGTGCTTACTAAACAACATCAACGACTGATTAAAATGATCTGTGCATAAATGCTCTTGCTCCAAAAACCAGAGTTGAATGGGTGTTAGTTCCAACTCGCCTGATATTTCACGCTGATCGATCGTAAGTTTGGTCTGCTTCTGCTTTACATGTACGATCAAATCTTTAATGCGCGGGCTATTCAACAAATGCTTAATGTCAAACGAATATCCTTTTTTGTTCATTTGTGCGATTGCTTGAATCGCTTTAATGGAATCTCCGCCTAGTATAAAAAAGTCGTCATGAATGCCAACTTGCTTTACTCCTAGTATGTTTGCCCACACCTCAGCAATGGAACGCTCCATCTCATTACGTGGCGCCACAAATTCGATCCCCGTGTGGCGATCACCGTCGGGTACTGGCAGTGCCTTACGGTCTATTTTGCCGTTAGGGGTTAGCGGCAAGCGCTCCAGCTGTACGAAGTAAGCTGGAATCATGTAACTTGGCAGCGATGCAGCCATATACTCCCGCAATGCTGAAGCGGACTGCTCCGTTTTGCTGACAACATAGGCACACAAGTATGCCTGCCCGTCGTCTTCCGTTCGGGCTAGGACGACCGCATCTTGAATTTCCTCATGCAGCATTAATTGTAGAGCGATTTCATTTGGCTCTATGCGGAAGCCCCTAATTTTAACCTGCTCATCGATTCGTCCCAAATATTCGATATTCCCATCAGGCAGCCAGCGGGCCAAATCTCCTGTCTTATACATTCGTGTCCCTGGAACAAATGGGTTCGGCACAAACGTGGCGGCCGTTAATTCCTCGTTGTTCAAATAACCACGGGCTAGACCGTCACCGCCAACACATAATTCACCTGCCACTCCAATAGGCTGCAAATGGTTGTGCCGATCAACGATATATACGTTTGAATTGCTGATCGCTTGGCCAATCGGGATCGCACTGTTAAACACTTTCTCAATGACATAATAAGTCGAGAAAGTCGTATTTTCAGTCGGTCCATAACCATTAATTAACTTTAAGTTCGGATGAGCCCTTCTTGCTTGATTCGTATGTTCCCACGATAACGCGTCTCCGCCCACAATTAAGGTGTGCAGCCCTTCGAATATCATGACATCTTGTTGTACCAATTGGTTAAATAAAGGAGCTGTTAACCACATCGTTGTAATGTGGTGTTGCTTTATTTCTTGTCCGAGCCGCTCCGCGTGAAGGAGTGTGTGCTCATCCACTAGCACCAAGCTGATACCGTTCAGCAAAGCCCCCCACAGTTCAAATGTGGATGCATCAAATACGATTGCTCCTGTTTGTAATATGCGGTCACCTTCAGAGAAAGTAACGTAATTGGTATTTTTGACGAGTCTTACAACGCTTTGATGCTCAATCATCACTCCTTTTGGTTTTCCCGTAGAACCTGATGTATACATGACGTAGGCTAGATCAGAAGAGCTATTCCGCCACATCGGATTTTCGGCACTTTCCGACGCCAACTCCTCGGCGGCTAAGTCCATCAGGACGATATCGATCTGGCGATCAATGTGATGCTGTAACGCTTCTCGATGCGTGGATGAAGTGAGCAGCACTTCCGCCTTAGAATCTTCAAGCAGCCTATTTATACGTTCTGCCGGATATTTCGGATCAATCGGCAAATAAGCACCGCCAGCTTTGAGAATGCCCAAAATACCGATAACTGTAAGCGCCGAACGATCCCCCAATATACCTACACATGTATCGCTCCCTACACCTTTTTGTCTCAAGTGATGGGCTAGACGGTTAGCTCTCATGTTCAGTTCTTCATAAGTCATGTATACATCCTGATAGATGAGTGCTGTATGATGTGGTGCACGGTCTACTTGCTCCTCAAACAGCTGAACGATAGTCTTATCTTTCGGGTACTCGCTTTGTGTGCAATTAAACGTGTACAAAATCTGATGCTTGTCTTCATCATCAACGATATCAATATCAACCGTGCTTATATGTCGATTTTCAATAATCTGATCAACAATAGCACCGAAGCCTCCCATTATTTTGGATATCCCCGCTTCGGAGTAAGCATGTCCATTATAAATGAAATTGACCGCGATGCTGTCGTCTTGAGTCACAACGAGTGTTAAGTTGTAATTTGTTCCTTCAATAAGCTGTTGGGGTAATACAAAAACAGAATTAAGTATTTTCAAATCGTTGTTTTTCAAAATTTCTTCATTTAATTGCTTTTCATCAATCGGATAATTTTCAAATATAAGGAGGCTGCTAATTAAATCATTTTTGAGCTCGCTTAGATTTTGAATTTCCGCTAGACTTACGTAGTCATATTTGTTGTTTTGCAGCGTGAGGCTGCTGATGTGTTGTATTAAATCTGGATACAGCGTATGCTCTTGGAACATAACCCGCAGTGGGATCGTGTTAATAAACAGTCCTGGAATAACCTCTACACCTTCAATTTCAGCATTTCGGCCAGAGACGACATAGCCGTAAACGATATCATCCCTGTTGTTGTATTTGTGCAGCAGAATGGCCCAAATGCTTTGTATAATCGTATTCACCGTCACTTTGCTTTCCTGCGCCATCCGAATTAAGCTTGCTGTCTTCTCCTCGTCTATAACCAATACCATCTCTTTATTCACAAATTCATTCGATCTGTGTTCTTTTTCAAATGGAATTTGGGTCACTTCTTTGCATCCGTGCAAATAATGTTGCCAGTAGGCTTTTGCTTCATCTATGTCTTTGTTTTTCAGCCAATCGATATACGTCACATAAGGAACAACCTCATTCAAACTCGCTTGAATTCCATGCTTTAACTCATTATAAATTTTAAACAGCTCAATTAATATTAAGCTATTACACCATCCATCCATCAAAATATGATGGAGATGAAAAATTAAGCTATACGTATTCTCATTCATCCGCACAAGGACAATTCGCAGCAATTCATCTTTGTTTAAGTCAAAGCTTCTTTGGCGATATTGTTTAAGTAAATCCTCTAAATGAGCATTGTGATCAATAGTTTGATCTGAAAGGTCGATGTATGTGACCGCAGTGTTGCGGCTGCGATAAACCACCTGCATATTTTGTTTAAAGGATGTATAATCAAATATCGTTCTTAAAATATCATGTCTTTCGACAACGATATTAAGTGCTTGATTCAGCGCCTCTAAATCTATGTGCCCTTCGACCTGAAAACACGATAGCTTAATATACGTGTCCAATTCATCCGTCAAGGCATGATAAAGCATACCCTCTTGCATCGGAGCAAGAGGGTAGATGTGTTTAATATTGGGAAGCTCATCCTTGTAGGCTGACAATTGTTCCATCGATATATCTTCGAGTGTAATGTCAGTTACAGTCAGTTCGGCTTCATTTTTAGTTGTACAATGATCCATTAAACGTAACCAATGTTCTTGATAGGTGGCGAGAAGCTTTTCAATGGTACCCTGTTGCAAGTCTGCTTCCTGGTAAAACACCGAAATGGATAGCTGGTCTTTAGTCAGAATAGCCTCCATATGAAGTAAATGAGTAGTTACTTCATGTTCGGGGGCTTGAAGAAGGATACTTGGACTCGTCACGTCCATTACATGGTCCGTTGTATTCCAATCGGGCCTGCCTAAGTAATTAAAGCTAATTTCAGGTTCTACCTGATACATATTCTCGGCGGACATTGTCTTTACCATTTCATAAAATCTACCCTGATCCGGTATGCGTCGCATCATATCTTTGGTATGTTTAATCGTAGCCCCAAGATCATCATAAGCTTTTAAGCGAACGGGAAATTGTGTGCTGAAGCACCCCACGGTTCTGCTCATATCCATCGTGCTAATTTGTTGTTCCCTGCTATGGCTGAACAACGTGATGAGAGTCGTATCTTCTTTTGTCCAATCACGGATCGTTAAGGCTAAGGCAGATAACAACATATCAAGGATGTTGGTATGATAAACTTTATTGATTTGTTCCATTGCAGCTTGGGTAACTCGTTCATCAAGCACTAGAACTTTATTCTTTAACTCCATGCCAGCTTACCTCTCTCCCTTGGCAATTTTTTATTCGCTGTGTCATATAAGCCGTTCCAATAGTCCTTCTGTCGCTTTACACGATAAGAGTCCGCGAATCCATTCATTTTATGTGACCAATCCTTAAAGGAACTGGTTTTCTCAGCCCAAACGATTGGCAGTCCTTGTTCCGACTGCATGTAAGCATTCGAGAAATCTTCTAGCACAATTTTCCATGACTGCTCATCAATAACAAGACCATGAATGACGATAACTAACTGATCTCCTGTACTCATTTTAAACAAGCCCACTTTGACTAAAGGTCCTTTTTCGATATCCATGCTCCCTCGAAGCTCATCACATTTCGTGATGACATCTTGCGCTGATATATGCTCATACATATGAAAGTCATACAACTTCTCACTGTGACCACGATTAACTTGTATGACTTCGCCACTATCCATTTTATATACCATTCTTAACGCATCATGATACAGAACTAATTGATCTAATACTTTCTTTACGAGGTCAGCTCTAAAGCCCGTTTCCTTATACAACATGCGGGCTTGGCTCCAAGCAGAGTGATTCTGGGCTTCTTGCTCAAAGAACCGTTTCTGAAGAGGAGTTAATTTGATTTCACCCGCTAAGGTTCCTTGATCAGCTTTGCTAGGCTGCTCCTCTACAAGTGACACAAGCTGCTTTATCGTTGGATTTTTGTATAAATGATCAACTTCAAAGTGGTAGCCCTTTGCCCTCGCCCGCGAAATAAGCTGAATCGCTTTTATTGAGTCTCCGCCCATTTTAAAAAAATCATCGTTAATGCCGATTGGCTTTGTGCCCAACGTAGCTTCCCATACTTTAGCGATTACGTCTTCTACTTCATTACGTGGCGCCTCGTAACCAGCAGTTGCGCCAACATCTATAAGAACTGGTAATGCCTCACGATCTGGCTGTTCATGGGCAGAAAGAAGCTGATCTATTTCTTCAAAACCAATAGTTTCAAAATCCTTGAGCTTCAAAGTATCGTTATCATCATGATCGTGATGGGTAATAAACTCTAAAATACGCTTATAGTATTGTCCCCATCTTTCAATCGTGGCTTCTTTAAATAGACTTGTTTTGTAGGTCATGCCAATATGGAATAAGCCATTTTCCTCCAAAATTTCAATAACAAAGTCAAAGTCAGATAACTTGATTTTATAGTCATACAGGGTGAGCTCCAAGTTATCTATCGTAAGCACTCTTTCATCCGTTTTTTCATAAACAAACCGCACATTAAGCGAATTGGCTCTACTGCTTCTATCTTTTTTCAGAAGGTTGACGAGCAAATGAAACGGATAATACATATGGGAATATGCTTCCAAGCAATTTTGCTTGACTTCATTTAAAAACGTTAAAAACGTTTTATTCGCGGACAAATTATTTTGCAGGACCATCGTGTTTGTAAACATGCCAATACTTTCATTAAAAGATCCATCTGCCCGATTCGTCACTGGAGTACCTATACAAATTTCTTCCTTACCCGTTACCTGTTTCAGTAAAAGGTTAAATGCTGCTGCTAACAACATAAACAATGAACATTTATTACGCTTAGACACTAATTTCAAATCTTGTACCAATTCGGAACCTAGCTTCATATGGACTGTATTTGCCGCAAAATCTGATTCTGCCCCTACTGGAAAATCCGTTGGCAGCTTCAGCGCGTTCAAACCTCCCGCGAGCTTGTTCAGCCAATACTGCTCACTTTGTTTTTTCTCATTTGACATCATATACTGCGCTTCCCATTGAACGAACTCACGATACTGCTTCGTTACAGGCAAAAGACGCTCGTTTGCATACAGCTGCATAAATTCTTTCACAAATATGTTCATTGAAATTCCATCAGCTATCGTATGATGAAAGTTAAAAATGAGCGTACCTTCATGGTCTCCCTCCTCGATCAGGATGACCTTAAACAACGGAGTTTCCGATAGATTAAAAGGTGTCACTAATTTTTCAATGAGCGCATCTAATTCCTCTTGGAAGTCTCTTTGGATGACTTCGATCTTAAACGCCACATGCTCCACAATTTCCTGCTTAAATTCCCCATCTTCCACATACAGACGTGTTCTTAAACTTTCATGACGCATCACGATCTCATAAAAGACACGCTCAAATTTGTGACGATCCAGCTTTCCTTTCACCTTTAATACGTTCACCATATTGTAGGGATCATTTTTGCCGATCGCGCTTAGTGTATATAAGCGCTGCTGGATCAAGGACATAGGTATTACAGGCTGCTTGATTTCATTATCGCTAGAGCGAAATGGCTGATCTGCATGCTGAACAATTAGGGACTCGCCCATATAGCCAGCTTGACTCATCTCTTCAATGGTCTGTTTGATCGCGTTAAATATAAACTCGATATCGTCATCTGTATGTTCAGTAGAGAAGAAGCAATTTCTTCCTTCCCAAACATATACACCTTTCTCCAATAAACCGAAGAAGAAAATTTCAAAGTCACCCCGAAATACAAAGCGGAATAAGGAACCAAAATGCACTACTTTTATAGGCACATGATGAGCTTCGAAATAGTTGTTTACACGACGCACAAAATTAGCCGTTTTTTGATTCAGCTTGTCATAAAGCGTATCTTTATGCTCCGTTATATAAGTTAAGGACGCGTTAGCCGCAGCCATAGCTAGCGGGTGATGGGAAAAGGTTCCCGCAACAAATGTTCGCTTATCCTCACATGGTGGAACTGACGTGTCGCCAAAGCTCCACATACCTCCATCGATGCAATCCATAAACTCCGACTTTCCAGATACGACCCCGATCGGCATTCCACCACCAATAACTTTTCCATAGGTGACGATATCCGCCTTAATACCAAAATGCTGCTGGGCTCCTCCTGCACATATTCTAAAGCCCGTGATGATCTCATCGAATATAAGGGCAATGTGATTGGCTGCTGTAATTTCTCTTAATTTACTAAGGAACTCTTTTGGCTGTACATCCGGTTTTCTACTTTGAACCGTCTCCACTAATACACCCGCGATTTCATGTGCATGCTCACTTATATACGCTAGTGAAGACTCTTGATTATAATTAAGCACCACCAAGTCACTGACAGCACTCTCCATAATGCCTGGCGCTAGCGGGATCGTTGTCAGACTGCCATCATCTTCAAAGAAAGGTAAGCCAAGCACGCCATCAAAAGTACCATGATAGGAACCTGCAAACGAAACAATCTTTTTCTTACCCGTGCTTGCACGTGCGATACGTAAAGCCACCATATTAGCTTCTGTTCCAGAGTTATAGAAAGCAACCCTTTCTACGCCTGTTAGCTGACAAATTTGTTCTGCGACGGTACCCGCTAACCTGCCCATTGGGCCTAACGGCATTCCTCTGTCTAGTTCATCTCGTATTGCCTGCTGAATAAAGCTTGGGTTGTGGCCAAGTAAGTTAACACCAAAACCCATCGTTAAATCCACAATCGTATTTCCATCTATATCATACAGCTTCGCGCCCTGTCCGGCTTCAGCCACAATCTGATACACCATTTCCTTTAATACAGGTCTAAATCCCGCGACATTTCGATTGTTCGCATACACTTTCCGGTACTTTTGAATGTTCTCTTTCGATTTTTGGGAGAACTTTGTATACTTTTTTTCAATATTATGAATATAAGTTAGTTGCAGCTCATTAAAGTTTTCATTATCGATCAAATCCAGCTTTTTGTAGGGAACATAGTAGTTTTTAGCATCTGTGGGTATTGGCGCACGCTTCTTGCTGCTAATACTAGCCTGGTTAGGCGTTACAGTCGCAGGCTTGTCAGCTGTAGGAGCAGGTCTATGGTTAGGCTTGGTTAAATCTTTTAAAATGCCCAGTTGCTCTTCCATAATTTTCATCTGAGTCGAAAAAATATGCTGAATCGCACCGAGATCATGATTAACAACTCCCAAGGAACTTGGCTCCTGCCCTACTGCTGCAACAGTAGAAACGTGCTCTACTGCTGGTGTAGTATTCGTCAACTCCAGGGATATATGGTCTGAATTTGCTTCAAGTTCGTGTTCTTCAACCGACCAATCAACATGGTTGCTTATATGCTCGGTTATTTTTTCGACCGTATCCAGATGAATAAAAAATTCATTAAGTGTGATCGAAATGTTGAATTTGTTCGTAATTTGTTTATTGAGCTGGATTAGCACTAATGAATCAAAACCAAGCGTAAGCAGGTTAAGGTCATCCTCAATTTCTTCACTTTTTAGCCCCGTCAAAACCTGTATAATTTCGATTAGTTCTGATTTAATTTTCGCTTTACCGTTCGTTTTCACGTCATTTACACGAACTTGAGGTGTTATAGGAAGTGCGGTCTTTGATGAAGGCGACGTTTGAGGAACTTCTTTGATTTCCAGGACTGCTTCTGTTGCCTTCGCTTTCGCACCAGTAGTAAGCTCCATTCTTCTTACCTCTTTCCAAAGTTCCTTCTTTTGAAATGGATAATTTGGAAGCATAACTTTTCTTTTACTGTAGCCTTGATAGAAGGAATGCCAATCCATATCCATTCCGTTCTTATATAATTCAGCAACAGAATTAAAAAATTGTGTGTAGCATTCCGTTTCTCTTCTCATGGATGTAACAAACAAGGTGTCGCCGTCATCCCCGAGACATTGATTCGCTAAACCTCTTAAAGTTGCGTCTCCACCAATTTCGATAAAAATATTTACGCCAAGCTGCTTCGCTTCTAACACGGCACTCTGAAAATCAACCGTCTTGGATAAATGTTCAACCCAATATTTTCGATTTCCTAGCAGTTCCTCATGTTCCAATTTACCTGTAATACTAGAGATCATCGATAGCTGTAACTTTGAAAATGCAATGTCGCCAATACTATTTTCATACCTGCCTTCATAATTGTTCATGAGCGAGGAATGATAGGGATGCGGAATATTAAGCTTATTATAAAAAACTCTATGTTTCGCAAGCAAAGTTTCAATCACGAGATCCACTTCAGCGCTGCTGCCCGATATCGTCACATTGTCTGGGGCGTTTATAGCAGCAAGGGATACATGTTGACAACCGCTTTCCTCTATAGCTGCTTTGACGTCGTTCACATTGGTCAGCAAGACGACCATCTTGCCTTCGACGTCAATCGACTCCATCATTTTGCCACGTTCAGCGATCATCAAGATGACATCATCCAAACTGATTAAACCTGCATAACAGGCCGCAGCATATTCCCCTATACTGTGTCCTATTACAATACTTGGCCTAACACCTAACGCATCCCACAATTTAGTTAGTGCATACTCAATGGAAAAGATAGCCGCTTGTGAGTATATCGGTCTACTGAGCAGCGTTGGATCATTGCCGTAAATTCCTTCAAGGATGGACAAGCCAAGTATCGCTTCAAACTTTTCATTACATAAATTCATCGTTTCTCTGAACGTACGTGATGTAGTATAAAACTCTTTTGCAATACCTTCGTAAATCGAGCCTTGTCCAGTAAATAAAAACGCTATTTTTTTATTGCTGTTTTTACACTTTTGAATATGCAGCTCGTTGTTTGTATCAAGTAAGACTTGATCCATAGTGGCCAACAAATCCTCTTTGCTTTTGCCAACGGCTGAAAATCTGTAGTTCAAGTAGGAGCGGCTAATATTGGAGGTATACGTAATATCACTGATAGAACTGTTATTCTGTTGCAACAATTGCTTGATAGAGCTTACATATTCTTTTAACGCCTTTTCACTTTTTGCTGATAAGGTCAAGAGATGGGCCGGTAATTCGTCTACATGCAATTGTTCGTTTTTGTCTTGAGGTGCCTCTTCAAGAATGACATGCGCTAAAGTTCCACTAAACCCAAACGAGCTTAGACCTGCTCTTCTGACCCCGTTAGGTTTATGCCAGTCCATAAACTGGTCAGCAATTTTAATTTTATCCCAATCTATATGCTTATTTGGATTTTGGTGATACCTATTAGGTATCACTTTTCGATGTTCAAGCGAAGCAATAACTTTAATTAATCCGGCCATCCCCGCAGCAGCTTCCAAATGTCCAACATTAGGTTTTACAGATCCAATTAGTAGCGGTTCCTTTTTGTTTTTGAACACTTCGGAAAGAGATTGCACCTCGATCAGATCCCCTAATGACGTTCCCGTGCCATGTGTCTCAATGTAATCGATATCATCAACTGATAATTTAGCATGATGCAGTGCCTGCTTCACGACACTTTGCTGTGACAATCCATTCGGAGCAGTGAAGCCGTTTGATTTGCCGTCTTGTCCGATCGCGATACTTTTTATAAGTGCTGCAACTTCATTCCCTGCATGTTTAGCGTCCTGTAACTTTTGCAAAATAATGACACCGCAGCCCTCGCCTCTTCCAAAACCATCTGCCTCATCATCAAATGCCCTGCATCTGCCATCCTTAGACAACCCATTAAATTTAGAAAGTCCAATAAATGTTTCTGGTGTCAAAATCAGATTTGAACCCCCGACAATGGCTATGTCACACTGGTTGTTGCGCAAACTATCCACAGCCATATTTAAGGCAGCAATGGATGACGAGCATGCCGTATCACAAGTAACAGCAGGCCCTTTGAAATCATAAAAGTAAGATAATCTTCCAGCTGCCGAGCCAAGCGAAGCTCCCACCATCGAATACGGGGTTATATCCGTTGCATCGCCCGAATACAACTCTGCGTTCGCATATTCGCAAGAACTAATTCCTATAAATACACCTGTCTTGCTGCCTTTCAGCTGTTCAATATTAAGGGCGGCATTTTCCATAGCCTCCCAGCTCACTTCTAATAAAAGCCTATGCTGCGGATCAATTGAGGCCGCTTCAATAGCTGATAAACCAAAATGAATGTTATCAAATTCTTTTATATTATCACGCAAAAATGATGCGTTTTTAGTAATCATTTTTCCTTCTTCGTCAGGGTTCTCACTGTAATAAGGTCGATAATCAAATCGATCAGCTTTAATTTCAGTAACCGTTTCAGCACCCGTAGCCAACACATTCCAAAACCCTGTTGGATTGTGAGCATCGCCTGGAAAACGGCATGAATATCCGATGACTGCGATGTCTTCAGCACTGTGCTGATCTTTTAACATGGCAGAAAGCTCTTCTATTTTTACTGCTGCTTTTTTAAGAGCAGCTTTATACTTATCAATCTCCTGATCCATATGTCCACTCCCTTTTCCACTAGTCATTACAACCCTACTTTTTGGTGTTCGGGATTGTATTGAATAAACGTTTTAAACGATTTTAAGAAAAACAACGGAATAAACAACACAGATATTGCCAAGAAACCTGCATATACAATGTACTTGATCGGGAAAAATTCACCTAACAAGCCGCCAATAAACATCGCCAACGGTGCAAGCCCCATTGTGAGCGTTCCCTTAAGCGAGGATACTTTGCCCCTCATTTCCTGACTCACCGTCAGTTGTATCGTTGATTCGATCAGTACATTTACAATTGCATTAAAAGTGCCGCCGATAAATAACAACAAAGCCATAATGATAAAGTTGTTCATTAAAACAGCGGTTGAAAAAATAACTCCTGCTAACAGCCCTGAAACCGTAAGAACGATACTTTTGTGTTCAGGCTTAATCCGATATATGGACGTAAAAATCATACCTGCAAGCATGCCTAACGTAAAAATAGCCATCGCTATGCCGTATTTCACTTCTCCCAAATTGGGTGTATTTTTAAACATCGGCGCCAACAGCACAATACTGACCGTTGCAAAAAAATTTAAAAAGCCTGCCAAGACGATCAAGTCTCTTAGCCCTTTCATCCTCCATACGTAAGCAAATCCATCCTTCATATCCTGCCAAAAATTATATTTTTGGTCCTGGCTCATTGATTTTGGAATTTTCATAAAAAAGGAAAAAATAAATGAAATCATATAAGATATCCCGTTACATAAAAATAAGATGGGCGGGCCTACAAGATGATACAATACACCGCCAGATGATGGCCCAACAATTTGAGACACGGCACGTAACATACTTAAATTAGCACTAGCTTGGACAATTTGCGACGAAGGAACAATATCCGGAATTGTTGATGTAACTGCGGGATTAAAAAATGCAGCACATATGCCAAGAATAATACCTGCTACAAATGCCATCCAAATTTCAAGAAACCCAAAAATAGCTGCAATCCCTACAAAAATAATACATATGCCTCGAATAAAATCCATATATAAAATCATTTTTCTTCTGTCGGTTCGATCTACAATGACACCTGCAAAAGGAGAAATAAGCACTTTCGGAAGCATAGATGATGCTAATAGGGCACCCATCAACCCGGGTGAGCCTGTTTCATAAAGAATCCAAAACGTTAAGGCGATTTCATAGATGGAATCACCTAGAGTGGAAACTAGCTGTCCTTGCCAGAGCAAAAAGAAATTCATCGACCATAGCCGCTTTTTAGGTTCGCTTGTGTTCTCCATTTTTCCTCCTGTCGAGAGCAAAAACAAAAAGAATCGCGTTCAGTCTGGAGCGACGATTCCGCTCACTCACCGTTCACGATTCCTTTGTTTAAGTCCTATTCATTCCTGGGTTGCATGCAACACTGCGAATGGAACGTATTTCACAAACAATACATAGTCATCCTATATTACACTTGCACAACACTGCGCTCGTACGTCGGATAACAATAAAACCCTTGTCCGGTTTTCCTTCCGTGTGTGCCTGCTTCCACCATTTTCCGCAGCAGCGGACAGCAACGAAACTTCGTATCCTGATAACTTTCGTATAAAATATCAAGTGAATGCACAACTGTATCGAGACCGATCAAGTCCGCCGTTTCAAGCGGGCCCATTTTATGCCCAAAGCACTTTTTGAAAATATCATCTACATCTTTTGGTTCTGCAACTTGATCCTGTACGACAAATGCAGCCTCATTCATCATCAGATGAGAAATCCGATTGGATACAAACCCGGGCAGGTCGTTAACGACGATTGCTTCTTTTTTCAAAGTCGCAAGCAGACTAATCGTAGCTGCAATCGTTTCCTCCGATGTATGGTACCCTTTGATCACTTCGACCACCGGTTTCATAAATACCGGATTCATATAATGGGAGCCGATAACCTTGTCAGGTCTATTGGTGAGCGAAGCCACTTTTGTAATCGAAATACAAGAAGTGTTCACTGCAAAAATACAGTGCTCAGGACAAATGCGATCAAGTGTCAAATAGACGTCTCTTTTAATGTCCCATTTCTCGGGTACGTTTTCAATGACATAGTCTGCCTCTTTTAAAATTTCATAATTGACGGTGAAAGTTATTCGATTTAGAATCGTCTCCGGCTTTTCTACAATGTGATCTTTACTGTACAACCCTTGAAAACGGATGTTACTGGCAATTTGTTCTTTGGCCTTCGAAAGAATTTGTTCTGACAGGTCAACGAGAATTACGTCGTAACCGGCTAATGCAAATTGATGTGCAACACCAGTCCCCATCACGCCTGCACCAATGACTCCAATTACCTTCATGTTTTTGCTCCCCTTATCTCAGATTGGATTACTTCTCGTCCGTAATATTATTGGCTTACCGCAGCACGTTTGCTCGCTATGAGTGTAGCAATCGCTTGAATGGATCTGAAATTATTTAAGTCCAAATCATCGTTATCAATCTCAATTCCGAACTCCTTTTCAATAAACATAACCAACTGCATAGCAAAAAGAGAATTAACGTCCCCAATTGCAAAAATATCATCGTTATCTTTTAAAGGCTGACTTTTAATATAGTTACTTAAAAAAGCTCTTGTTTGATTTCTGATTTCTTCCATCGTTATACACCTCTATTTATTATTTTTATGATAGGACACGCCGAGCGCTTGTTTGACGTTTAAACTTTTTGTAAGTCATAAATTCGTACTCTAAATGAATCATTTTTGATATTTTCGTTAATGAATCGTCCAAGCTCACTTCAACAAAGTTTTCGATTCCCATTTTACCTAATGCCAGAATGGAGGCATTCCAGTTCATAGGACTTGCCATATTTTTAATTAGCTCTTGTTTTAAATGAGAAGCGTTTTGCAGCAAAGTTTGCGTAAAAACAGATAAAATGGGCACCTCCCCATCTGAAATCGAGGTTTCCTCAACCAGTTTTACAAACCTGTCAATTCCTCTTGCGGCAAAAGGCGAATGAAACGCATAGGGAGTGTTGATCGTTGAGGCCTTTATCGCTCCTTCTTGTTCAGCAATTGTTAACACCTGACTCACGCTGTTCTGAATACCTGAAATGACAAGACATGTATCATTATTTTCGCTTGCGATATACACGTCCTTCTCCGCTGCACACTGCGCAATAAGAGCACGGATCTCGTCATTTGTCTTGCCTACGATAACCCCCATACTATATGAAACAGCAGCACCTTTAGGATAATCGTAAATCACCCGAAGCATATGCAGTCCCGCAGCAAACGAAATGGACTTGCTGCACGCCATAGCCGTAATCAAACCCATACTATACCCCACCATAATGGCGGGTTTTATACCGGCATCGACATATTGCTGATACACGATATAATCACACGTATAAATGGCAATCCAATCACAAAACATCTTGTCGTATTCCATCTGATTCATTTCTGAAGCTGGAAATAGATGTGCAAGCAAATCTATTTCCAGTTCCTCCTTCACTGTGCAGCAGTAGTGTCTCAAAGTATTAAGCTGCGCTTCTTCAAACTTGTCCAAAAAATGCTGATAGTTTGCACCAACGCCCTGAAATAGAAACGCTAGCTGTTTATGGCTTAAATGATCCATGATCAACCTCATTATTCTGGCATTAATTCGCCTTCAATTAAATTTACGATCTTCTTGACATGATCATTAATAAAGAAGTGACTGCCTGTGAAATAATAGGATTTGCTTTTTTGTTCACATAAATAATCCCATGTGATTTCCTGCGTTGCATCAATTTTATCTTCTAGTCCATTCAACACCGTTATATTACAATTTAATTTTTCTGCTCTTTCCTTAAACTTATAGCTCTCCATGATTCGAATATCATTTTTGAAAATGGGCAAATAAAACTCCATTAATTCGGAACTTTGAGATATTTCCTCGGGAATACCTCCTAATGCAATAATTTTTTCAATAAATTCATCATCAGACATGTCGGTGCTAACATACATATTATTTTTGACAATAGGCGATTGTCGTCCTGAGAAAAAAAGATGCCGTGGCAGTTGATGTCCTTCTGTCTTGACTTTGTAATAAAGCTCATAGGCCAACAACGTCCCCATACTATGTCCGAACAGGGCATAAGGTTCCTCTTGAATTTTATTTTTGATCATCGCATAAATATCTTCTACAGCTTCTGTCATATCCGCATAGAAGCCCTGACCAAGTCGCTCCCCCCTTCCTTTAATCTCAATCGGTTCAATCTCAAGCGGACAATTGGTTAATTTGCTCCAATTCGCATACGCACGTTTCGAACCACCGGCAAACGGTAAACAAAACAAGATCATTGGTAAGTTCTCCTCCGCAGTAACAAATAAACGTACTCTTTGTAGCTAGTTTAGTAAGGAGTTGATTTCAGACAAAATATCATCTACTGATTGTCCATCACTCACAGCGCTCGCATTCTCTTCTGTATCTTCAAAGCTCATCGCCTCTGTTAATATATAGTCATTTAATTTTCTTAGAGACGGATAGTTAAAAAATATAGAAATATCAACTTGCAGCTGTAACAGCGCCTTGATTTCGTTTCTTAAAGAGAAGATCATTAATGAATCTACTCCTTGCTCAATAAAGGAACTATCAACCGATAGTTGGCTTACATCATTAAACCCAATAATTTTAGCAGCCGCTCCATGTAATAAGGTTAATAAATACTCAGCCCGCTCTGTCTTGTTTAAACTTTGCAGCTTGGCCACTACATCTTCCTTCACAGCTGTATATTCATTTTGTACCCCGAGCGTATTGCTGCTCGTTATGAAATTTGTCAAAAACGCAGTTACTTCGTCTACACCGGTTCTTTGACTAAACAATTCCCAATTCGCATCCACAACTACGATCGAAGCAACATCTTTTTGGAATACTCGGTCAATCATTTTGGTTCCCAGCTCTTTAGACATCCCGTAAATTCCTTTATTACCGATGTTTCTCAAAATATCGTTGTTGCTTGTTGCCATACCGGCTTCTTCCCAAGGTCCCCAGCATATCGACATCGCTGGTAATGCTAGACTTCTTCTGTAATCGGCCAGCACGTTCATAAAATAATTAGCTGCTGCGTAATTGGCCTGCCCCATATTCCCGACAACCGAAGATATAGATGACATCATTACAAAGAAATCAAGGGGCTCATCCTTTAAAGCCTCATGTAAGTAATAGCTGCCTCCAACTTTAGTTTTGAATACATTTTCAAAGCTGCTCCAGGATTGATCCTTAATCATCTTGTCTTCAATTATTCCGGCAGCATGAACGACACCTTTAATTTGCATATTGTTCTGTTTCAATCTTTGTACGACTGCGATTACGTCAGCCTCGTTACTTACATCTGCCTGTTCAACACTGATTTGGACGCCCTTTTCTGCCCACAATTTCACGGTTTCAAGCAACGAAGCGGAAGCCTTGCTTCTACTTAATAAAATAATATTTTTAGCACCTTGCTCGATCAAATATGCTGTATAAACTTGACCGATCGTTCCGGTCCCGCCCGTAATTATATAAGCGGCGTCAGCATCAAGCCTAATCGCAAGTTCCTCTTTACTAGCCAAGCTTTTAGAATGCCTGATCAGCCTCGGAATGTATCGTTTATGCCCATTTCTCAGCACAACCTGCTTATCTTCCCCTTGCAAAATTTCGTTCATAATTTCATCGAGATCGTGATGGAGCATATGAAGCTCCGAATCAATAATGCCATCCCACAGCGGCGTGTGCTCAAGCCGAATGACCTCGGAAAATCCCCAAATCGGAGCTTGATAGAGCGATACCTCTGCCCCATCTACTTGATGCACATTGTTTGTTATCACCTTGATTGCCATTTTATGCGTGTAATTTAGTTCAGTAATCGCTTGTACAAGGTATAATAAGCCACTGCACTGCTGTTCTACCGTCCCTAGCAATGTTTTGGCATCCAGTTGATCTAGTAAAGTCCGATTGGCTGTACTTAAATAAACAAGCTTGCATTTTTCTTTTTCAAATCGACTTGCGACACTTTCCAGAAGTTGTTTCACCTCGTGCTTATTCGTAAAAGACATAAAATATACGTCATGTTCATGCTCAACATATTTATCACCTTGTATAACCCTTATCGATGATATCCCACGTTGATTCAATTTTTCGTGGAAATGGTCTACGAGATCCGGATCATCGCCGAGTAATACGATGTTCTCAGCCTGCATCGTTTTTGACTCTTTGTTTACTCTTGCTGTTTCTAACCATTCCACGTTGTAAAGCAGACGATCACCATTACTGTTCAACTCTTTAAGTAAAGTGTCTCGCTCTGTTACTTTCGCCATGATGCGCTCAATTTCGAATACAATTTCTCCCTTTTCATTGTACACATCAATATCGCCCGCTGCCCCAGATTGTTGAAAATCGTTCACCTTAATATGGCACCAGTAGCTTTCGGCGGCTCTGTAATGATACGTTAATTTGCCTAACGAAATTGGAATCGTTGTTTTTAAAGCATATTCCTCACTTTGCGTGGCCATCCGTACACTTAATTCAGACACAAAAAATACAGATTGGAAGATAGAGTCGATAATACCCGGGTAAACGATATAGTCTTGTGCATCCGGAATATCCTTTTTAGGATCGATAAAGCAAACCCCTTCAGATTCACCCTTCCACACTCTCGAAATGCGAGTAAAACCATCGCCTAAATTAAAGCCAAACCTTTTCATAACTTCATACGTATCAAAGCTTACTTCTGGGAACTTTGCTTGTAATTCCTCAATCGATACACGCTTCTCCTGCACCTGCCCCTTCGCTTGGGACATAACGATGTTGCCTTGACAATGTTTCATCCAATGCTCCTGCTCCTGCTGCGCTTGCTTCTCTGTACTTATAAGCTCAAATTTCATTTGCTCTAAATGAGTATCCTCGATTACAAATTGAGCTACCCGCTTATCGTCTTGAATGGCCGTTAATGGGGCATGAAATTCGACATTAGATATCGTACAGTTGGATGCGGTGCGATAATCTTTAGCAATGGATAACAGCATCGACATATGTGCCGCTGCCGGCGCGATGGCCGTATCAAAAATGATATGCTCCTTCATAAAATAAGGATGCTCGGCGGTATAAGTGCTCTGATACAAGATGCCATTTTTAAAAAACGGGGTACTTATACGCTGTCCAATTAGCGGATGATAATCTGCACCGCCAATAGCTGGCGTACGATCTTCATGAGAGCAAACCAGATCCATCCAATACGATTCTTTATCAAATACGTACGTAGGCAGCGCTACACGATTGAAGTCGCGCGCAAAGCTTGTCTCAAGTCCGTCCCACTGAATGGAGATCCCATGACAATACAGTTGTCCCAAGCAATCCGTAATTTGCTCCCATGCATTTTTCTTCATCGCAAGCGAACTTAACAGCATTTGTTCTCCGCTAAGGATAAGCTTACCCAGTGTACATAACGTGTTGTTTGCTCCAATTTCGAGGAATATCGTATTTTTGACTTCTTTTAATTGAGATAATGCTTGATAAAAATCTACTTTGTCTTTGATATGATTGGTCCAGTAGTCGGCGTCTAGCAATTCATCATTTTGAATAGCTCGCCCAAGCGTAGCCGATATATAAGACAGCTTCGCAGGTTTGTACTCCACCTCGTGCTTGGCAACCTCTCTGAATGGCTCCAATATCGGAATCATAAGATGGGAATGGAAAGCATGGGATACACGCAGTCGAATTACATTAATGTTTCTATTTTCTGCTTCTTTACAAACTTGCTCCACAGCATCCCGTTCGCCAGATATAACCATACTTTCTTCCGCATTATGCAGTGCAATAGACAATTTGTCCTCGTAACCCTTTAGTATAGCTTCAATTGTTACTT
This sequence comes from Paenibacillus taiwanensis DSM 18679, assembly GCF_000425125.1. GTDB lineage: Bacteria > Bacillota > Bacilli > Paenibacillales > Paenibacillaceae > Paenibacillus_B > Paenibacillus_B taiwanensis. Next base: position 999,551 of record NZ_KE384306.1, on the reverse strand, counting down.
TATTCGCATAAATAGCGGCCATCGCGCCTTCGCCTGGAGCTGAATCCATGAGTAGGCCGCGCATCGCAACTAGCTTAATCGCATGTTCAAGATTTAATATCCCCGCTGCAACTGCTGCCGCATATTCCCCGATACTATGACCAAGCACAGTATCTGGCGTAACGCCTACACTTTCCCAAAACGTTAACAATGCGTATTCAATTGAGAAAATTAACGGTTGAGCATAAACTGTTCTTTCAATATCCTTGCTCGTAAATTTATCGCTATAAATTAATTCAACTAGGGATTGATTTATATACGGCTCAAACAATTGATCACACGTGTCAAACGCCGCTCTAAACGAAGGATTATGATCGTATAATTCTTTTCCCATCCCCAAATATTGAGAACCTTGCCCTGTAAACAGAAATACCAGCTTTGTTTCCTGATACATATCCAGCTTTTCATGATGTCTCGTCGTGATCCCAACTTTGCTGTTCGTATCCAGATAGGCTTGTAATCTGTTCATCAATTCATCTCGATTTTTGCCCGTAGCAGTAAACCGGTATGCAAAGTCTGCCTTAGCTTGGTTATTGCTATAAGCATAATCTTTGAGCGTAACGTGAGGATTGCGCTTTAAATATTCAAGATTAGCTTTAATATTTTCGTGTAAGGACTTCTCACTTTTGGCAGCAATTTTTACGATTGAGATCGGGTCCGCATCTGTTGTCTGCACCTTCTTTTGCTTCGGCGGCTCCTCCAAAATGACATGGGCATTGGACCCTCCAAAACCAAATCCGTTAACACCCACTCTTCTTAATTTGCCATCGCTTTTCCACGCTGTATTTTGTGCAATAACGGATATCGGTGATTTATCCCACGGAATAAACGGATTAGGCTCGTTAAAGTTTAAGTTCGCAGGTATGAGTTCATTTTTGAACGCTAATAGTACCTTTATAATACTTGCCATCCCCGCTGCGGCTTCCAAATGTCCGATGTTAGATTTCACAGAGCCTACTTGCAGAGGATTATCGATAGCTCTATTTTTACCATATGTTTGAACAACTGCCTTTACCTCAATCGGATCACCTAGCTTCGTCCCTGTTCCATGCATTTCCATATAATCAATATCCGAATAATCCAAGCGAGCGTCGTTTAGTGCCTTCGTAATTACTTTTTCTTGGGCTAAGCCATTCGGTGCGGTTAAGCCGTTGCTTTTGCCATCCTGATTGATGGCACTGCCCTTAATAATTCCGAGTATATTATCGTTATTCTCAACAGCGTCGCGCAGGCGCTTTAATAACAACACGCCGCCACCTTCACCACGTCCATATCCATTTGCTGCCGCATCAAAGCTTTTGCTTTGCCCATCACTGGATATAGCCTCCAGCTTGGAGAAACATACATGAACTGCTGGTGACATCATCAAATTCACCGCACCCACAACTGCGGTATCTACCTCACCAGATTTAATGGCCCCACAGGCTAAATGAAGTGCCGTGAGCGAAGAAGAGCATGCAGTATCCACACAAAAAGAGGGTCCTTCAAACCCAAACGTATACGATATTCTGCCACAAGCTGTACTAAACGTTGTCCCTGTAAGCGAATAAGCGTCTACTTTACTTAAATCCCCTGATTTGTAATGGGCGAACGAGTATTCTTCGCCTGAAATCCCGATGTATACACCTGTGTTGCTTCCATAATGTTTGGCAATGTTGATGCCTCCATTTTCAAAAGCCTCCCATGTCAACTCAAGCAGCAAGCGCTGCTGTGGATCTAATGACTTGGCTTCTTTAGGTGATATATTAAAAAATTTCTGGTCAAAACGATCAATAGGCACATTCAAAAAACCGCCCTTCCTGGAATACATCTTCCCAGGTTCTTCTTTGTCATCACTGTAATAATGATCTACATCCCATCGATCCGCAGGCATTTCACAAATGCCGTTTACCCCTTTAATTAGAACATCCCAAAACTCCTCTGGACTGTTGGCACCTCCAGGAAAACGACAGCTAATTCCTACAATGGCCACGTCATCACGAGCAGGTTGATCCTCTTGGTCATTACCTGTATCCACGTTAGATTGTGCGTCTGGTTCAAATTTGTTTAACGTGTTATATACAAAGTTGGCATACATGTGTATATTGGAATGTTCAAATATCGATGCGACTTCGATATCAATTCCAAATTGTTTGGAGATTTTCTTCGTAAACAACGGTATATTTACCGATACTAAGCCTAAGTTAATAAATGGCTCATTATAATCCACAACTTGCTCATCCAAAATATCTTCCACTACTTCTGCTATAAAGTCGATAATTTCCTGCTTTGTGAACGTTATCTCTGCATTCATCTTTTCTCATCTCCTTAAAGTAACGATTCCTTATAATGCTGTTTCGTGTGTCATCCCTTGTTACTCTTTCATTTATAAAAACAACCTTAAGTTCAAAAGAACTTAAGGTTGTTTTTCCATTACTCTATGCTTTTCAAAGATTCAATCATATTAATTTGTGACACTTTTCTCCGAAGCAGTAAGTTAGAAAGGATCGTGAGTAAAAATGCAATCGCAACAGATAGCAGCATAACCGAAAAATTAATTTGATTCGGGATTTGCTGATGGGCACTTGCCATTGCCTTGCCCGCCACGGTAAACATATAAACACCAAGTGGTAACGCTACAATGACCGCAAATGTGGTCAATATAATATTTTCAAAAAAGATGAGCCGGTTTATTTTATTTTTCGGATAGCCTAATACTTTCAAAGTTGCCAGCTCACGGTTTCTTTCATAAATGTTAATGGACGAAATCGTGTAAATGGTACCAAAGGAAAGCACCACGGCACAAACGATAAACATAATAAACACAAAACTATTTTGCTTTAACGTGTATTCAGCTGATTTTTTTAAATCTTTTCTATCTTCAACCTTTTCTACTTGTTTGTCTTGTTCAAACATACTGCGAATGGTTGAAGCATCGTTTGTATTATCAACTTTCACTAATAGTGTTGAAGGTGTGTAATCAATGCCAAAGCTCTTTAGATATGTTGGTGTACTATAAAACAATGGGTTTGAATATTGGGTGGAAATGTGCAGTACTTTCATTTCGACCGTTTTATTAGCTAACACCGGATCGGTGAACTTGAGCGTAATGTTATCTCCTTCAACGATTTTATATTGGTCTGCATACGATTTAGGGACGAGCACACCATTGTCATCCAACGCAATTTGCTTCTCATTTTCATCCATAAACAAAATGAGATCATTGTCTTTCTCTGTCACGACTAACGATGCATTTTTGTTAGTGTCTCCTTTAATAAATTCCACCGGCAAGGTGGATAAATAATAACTGTTGCTAATGCCAGCAGGTAGTTGTGTGGCATCCGGTGCTGATCCTGCCTTATAGTCAACTTTTAAGTCGTAAGTGTTTACCTTCTCAATTTGCTCTGCTACTTGAACCAATCCCATTTGAGTACCAAAAGCGGTAATTAACAAAGCAGTGCTTAACACCACACCTACAGAGCTTGCTAGCGCTTTTGATTTATTTAAAAATATATTTTTCAAAATGATTTTGTAGCTGTAAGAAATACGACTCCAAAATCCAGGGATTCTCTCTAAAAGTAACTTCTTTATTTTTTTAGGTGGTTTAGGACGCATCGCCATAGCTGCACGTTCCTGTAAAATAGGTCTGGCACTTAAATAACAAGCTATGATGCCGAACACACTTGAGAAAAAGATGGATATTAACACAGAAGGTATAGATAGTGGGTAAGTAATGTCAGGTAACGAGGAGGATTTTGCACCCCGGGCAACGATCATTGGAATAAAGACACTAGCGGCTATAATGTAACCTAGAACAGAACCTGCAATGCCTGCTAGCACAGGGTATCCCATGTAATGAAACATGATACTTCTATTTTTGACACCTAATGCCTTCATGGTGCCTACTTGACTTCTTTGTGAATCAATGATGCGGGACATCGTTAGGAATAAAATAATGGCTTCGATTATAAAAAGAACGAGTGGAATAATCGTGCTCATCATTTTATTGTTGTAGATGGTTTGTTGCGTTTGGGAATAGCTAAATGAACGCTCCTTACTAACTTGGTTTAAATAGGAGAGTCCTTTCGATTGGGCTTCAACCGCTTGACCCACTTGGTCAATGTCATAACCATCTTTAGCATCAATCAAAATTTCATTGTAATACAGACCACCTACAATTTCAGGCAGTGCTGCTTCCAATATATAAGCAAATCCGGACGATTTATGGTTTTGAGTTACGTTCTTTTTGACATATTCCACGTTCATCGCCAAACCACGGATCACAAACGTCTTGTTTCTGTCATTTACAGTTAATTCGATTTGATCTCCAACTTTGAAGTTATGCTCTTGGGCATAATTAAAATCGAGCAGGATTTCATCTTTTTGAGTCGGAAGCTGACCTGCCATAATCGCTGGCGTATTAATTTGATTATTTTCAGGGATCGAATGTAGCTTTAAGGCAGCCTTCATGTCCGTAAAAATTTGCGTTGCATCCAAGGTATACCGTTCTTCGATTTTATTAATACCTTGGATCTGGCTTAGTTTAGCAACATCCTGCTTCGAAATTTGAGTGTAATACACATTCAGGTCACTCAAATTGTGTTCTTTATAATACGTTTTCGTATAAGCGCTAAGATTATCGCTTAACGTGATTAGCCCTGCGTAGAAAAATGCGCCTACTGCGATAACCAACACAAACGCGATAAATTGTCCGATCGATAGTTTAATATCTCTTAGCAACTTTAAAAATAACTTCATAATTACCACTCGATCCCTTCAACATTCTGTTTGTTATGGTTGATGGTCACACTTTCGATCACTCCGCTTTTCACCTTTATAACTTTATCAGCCATAAGCGCAATCGCAGTGTTGTGTGTGACCAACACAACGCATTTTTTCGTTTCCTTGTTCAAATCTTGAAGCAGCTTTAAGACGGCCTTCCCTGTTACATAATCTAACGCCCCCGTGGGCTCATCACATAGTAAAAGCAGCGGATTTTTGGCAACTGCTCTTGCGATCGCAACACGTTGCTGCTCACCACCAGACAGCTGGGAAGGGAAGTTTTTGATACGTTCCTTTAATCCAACCTTATACAAAATGTCTTTAGCGTCCAAATGATTTTTACAAACTTCTGTCGCAAACTCAACATTTTCGAGTGCATTTAAATTAGGAATCAAGTTGTAAAATTGAAATACAAAGCCGATCTTTTCGCCGCGATATTCGGTTAGCTTTTTTTCATTAAACTTTGTAATTTCTTGATCACCAACGATCACTTGCCCTGTACTAGCTGTATCCATACCACCAAGTATATTCAAAATCGTACTTTTACCAGCACCACTAGCACCCAATACGACGACAAATTCTCCTTCAGAAATGGAAAAATCAACTCCGGCAAGCGCTTTGATTGTCACTTCCCCTACTTTGTATTCTTTTGTTACGTTTTTAAATTCGATCAGCTTTTTCACTGCTTACATCTCCTCGTTGTGTATTATAAACTTGCGCTTCTTTCGATTCCTCTTATTAAACCTATCATTACATTCGAATCGAACTTGTACGCTTTTGTTTATGAAGTGCCAACTGCATCGTTGAACCCGCACAGCAACAATCCCTTTCCGGTCTCATGTGCGAAGGAGTAAGTCCGATAGGTTCAATTTATACAGTAGGTTGCTAGTATGATTCCAGAAGTTCGTAATATCAGGTAGGCTGCCCGAGGGAGGTACACCCTCAGGCTTTCTTAGAAGGGAAATGAATTCATCGTATTGTTATCTATCAATAATATTCACTTATCGAGGATTTAGACTTCAAGCTGTGATTGCGGCGTTAAGCAAAATATTGTTCATAATGAAGCTCCAGATTACTTTTAAACGTATTTATAAACCGTAACCCGTCCGCCCCATCAAAAAAACGATGATCAAAAGTTAACGTGATAGGCAGCATTTTTCTAATGACAAGCTCGTCGTGTTCCGTAACGACAACTTTCTTATCTGCACGATATAAGGCAACAATAGCAACTTGGGGATAAAAAATAATAGGTGTAGCAAAGCCTCCCCCAATGGCACCTACATTACTTATCGTAATGGTCCCCTCACGTGTATCGGTAAATAACAGTTTCTTTAATCTGGCTCTTTCGATAAGTTCGTTAATCTCATCTGCTAATTGATCAACCGTTTTCTCATTGACCTGTTTAACATTCGGAATAACGACACCATCGTTCGTATCGACTGCAATTCCGATATTATGAGAGGTGAATCGTTTTAAGGCGCCATTGAACTCATTGGAGTTAAATAACGGGTGCTCGTTCAGTGCCTGCGATAGTGCTTTAACAAAGATGGGTGTCAAGGTCACGTTTAAGCCCTGTTCCTGCTTTAATTGTGCCTTGTGCAGCAGTAAATTTGTGATGTCCGCTTCTGCATAAGCGGTGACATGAGGAATGGTTTGAAACGACTTTGTTACGATGTTTGCTATTTCTTTACGCATGGAGGTTAATGTTACAATCGTATCATCGTTATTATGGTCCGATTCTACACTCGGATAAGCACCGAGATTAATACCAAAATCATTCCATGAATGCTTCTTCTCTTTAGGCGTATCCAGATTCAGCCAGTCCTGATTCCACCCGTCTGATGCTTCCCCCTTCCCCTGATCAATGACGATGATCACATCGTTAATGGTGACGATATCCCCCGGACTATAAGGCAGTTTTCCAATTATCCCTGCTACCGGCGAAGGGAGCACAGTGGTTACCTTATCCGTCTGAACTTCGACAAGCGGTTGATCTTCAACTACATGCTCTCCTTCTTTGACCATATACGCAACGATAAACCCTTCAATTAATCCTTCACCAAGCTCAGGAAAAAAGAATTCATATTTCATATCCGCTCACCTCTTTATAGAAACTAACATTTGATTGATTTCGTGGATAATTCTGTCTGATGAAGGGAGGTAGTAATCTTCGATGGAAAATTGCGGAACGGGCACATCAAATCCCGTAATACGTTTTACAGGTGATTTTAATTCACCAAACATACGATCATGAATTACAGCAGCAAGTTCAGCGCCTACACCACCCGTTAATGGGGCCTCATGAACGATGACAGCCCGCTGCGTCTTACGAATCGATTCCTTGATTGTGTCCATATCAAACGGATACAGCGTACGCAAATCTATAATTTCCACAGAAATACCTTGAGTATTCTCCAACTGGTCAGCAGCTTTGATTACATTCCATACCATAGCGCCCCAGCAAATGATCGAAATATCTTTCCCTTCCTTGATCACGTTTGCCTTCCCAAGGGGAACCGTATACCGATGTTGTGGAACGGGGTGACGCATGCTGCGATAAATTCTCATAGGCTCCAGGAAAATGACAGGATCATGGCCCTCTGACGCCGCGATGAGCAAACCTTTAGCATCATAGGGGTTGCTAGGTATAACCACTTTCACCCCTGGGGATTGAAAAAACAAGGATTCAATACTTTCCGAATGCAGCTCAGGTGCACGAACACCAGCACCATAAGGGGCTCGTATAATTAACGGAACTTCATATTTGCCTTGTGTTCGCATACGTAGTCTGGACAGATGAGACAAAATTTGTTCTAGGGCTGGATAAATAAATCCAAAAAATTCGATTTCGACAATAGGTTTAAGTCCGTTCAACGCCAAGCCAATGGCACAACCTACAATACCTGCCTCAGACAAGGGCGTGTCCACTACTCGATGATCGCCAAACTTATTAAACAAGTTCTCGGTAACGCGGAACACCCCGCCATTTTTACCGATGTCCTGCCCCAATAAAAGAATCTTATCATCCTCAGTTAATAACAAATCCAAGGCTTCATTTAACGCCTGAACGACGGTTAAATCTCTTTGCATACCAAGCCCCTCCGTAACATCTATTGGTGATGATAACGTTCCATAAAGCTATTAAAGCTGCTCTCCTGTTCTTGAATGTTCCACGGTTTTTCAGAGAGCACATGCTTAAACATGATGCTGGGATCAGGCTTTGGAACATTAAGCGCATATTGAATGCCATCATTCACTAATCGATCTGCTTCTATATGAATCATTTCTTGCGTGTCCTGATCCAATACGTTTTGTTTGCGTAAATAAGCTTCTAACCGTAATAGAGGGTCTCGTAGTTTCCATGTTTCACTTTCCTCCGCACTCCGGTAGCGGCTTGGGTCATCAGCAGTTGTATGGGGCCCATAACGATAAGTTACCGCCTCAATTAAAGTCGGCCCTTTGCCGCTTCTGGCGGCTTCCAGAGCGTTTTTGGTCGTTACATAGACAGCAAACACATCATTGCCATCAACACGAACACAATTCATATTGTAAGCAATCGCCTTTTGAGCAACAGTCTCACTTGCCGTTTGGCGTGAAAACGGTACACTAATGGCATAACCATTATTTTGACAGAAAAATACTACGGGTGCCTTAAATACAGAGGCCATATTTAACCCCTCATGAAAATCCCCTTCAGAGGTAGCCCCGTCACCAAAGTAAGCGATGGAGCAAGCACCTTCATTCTTATATTTGCTAGCCCATGCCGCCCCTGCTGCTTGCGGAATTTGCGTAGCAATCGGCACGTAAGGAGGAAGAATGTTGCGGTTATTCGGTGGCATGCAGCCCTCGATTCTCCCCATCCAATACCATATAATTTTGACCATCTCATAACCAAACGTTAGCATCGCTGCATGATCCCGATAGGTAGGAAACATCCAATCCTGCGGCAAAAGCGCCATCGCACTTCCAACTTGACTGGCCTCCTGCCCCTCGAAGGAAGCATACGTACCAATTTGGCCTTTTCTTTGCATGTTCACTAGCTTACGATCAAAAACTCGATTTAACACAAGCAGCTTGTACATCTCCACGGCCAGCTTTTCGCTTATAACCATACTGTTATCACTTAAAGTACCGTCAAGTTCTAAAATTTGAAATAAGCGCTGTTGTTCCATCTAGTCCCCCATATTATTGGATTTAGTCCGCCAAAACGGCTTCTTTATATCCATTTGATAAAATGCTTGTCCATGTTTGTTCATCCAACCCATGCTGACTAATAAAGGCATACGCTAACCTTTCAATTCCAAAACCGACACACCCCGTTGACATCCAGTCAGATTCACCACGTCTTATATTAAATTGCTCACCAAAGAAGTGATCATGAAAATTAAAGGAAGCTGCTGCAATAGTTCTTTCGTCTGCCACCTTTAACCGAAGCTCGTATTTGAGCTCTTGCATTCTTTGATTAAATATTTTAGCCGCCGTATCCTCGCTGCAAAAAAACGGATCACTAGCAACTTCGCAATGCCCTTCCAATCCCAACTTTTGAAAAAGAGCAAAGGAGGCTTCCATAAATTTGTGACGACTATCAAGCACAAAATCTTTTGACCCCATAAACACAATTTCTCGAATAGAAAAGTCCCATAGTCTTTCCAGCGTGCGATAATATTTGGATTCATAACGAAATGATTTTCCTTTGGAGGTGATGACACGATTTTGTGTTTCCCCGTGTTGGGTATTTTGGAATTGATGGTAGGTGTGGTAGCACATGGTGGGAGGCAAGCAGTAGTCAACATTTTGACAGGAAGACAACAAATAAGAACCGATTCCGTTATTCGTTTTATAATCGTCCAGAAATTCACGGTACGTATCAATATCATTATGAAGCCTCGTCACAAACATTAAAAAGTGAGGGAACGATTTAAAATATCCACATTTCTCTAATGCCTTGGTAGAAATTAAGGTAGGATATCGATATTCCGTCGCTCCAAAATGGGTTATTGTCATCTCTTTGATGAACTGATCCAAGGTGTCCATTAAGAAAATTAGCTTGTCTCCAAAACAAATTTGGCCCTCGCCCATTTCAAACACCATTTCTTTTTCGAGCAGCTTATCAAAGAGATCCTCTTGATACGTTGTTTCATGTTCATCAGATTTCCAAATGACGCGTGGAGGTAACACCTTTTGCAGCGCAATCTCATTGTCGATTACCGTTGTTAGTTTCGTTTTAATTTCGAGAGGATCGGTTCCTGGTAATAGACTCACCTCTACTCCCTTAATGCTAGTGTCATCGGTTATTAATTTAAAATGATTTATGTTGGCCGATATAAAATAGATTCTTTTTTCGAGTTCCTCGGCATGTTTGATAGATAGTGGCTTATCAAGCACAATGTAATGATTAGCGTCCATAGTTATAAGCATCCTTTCGCTTCAGCAAAATGGGGAGTAAACACCGATCAATTTTGGTATAGGTTAAAGGCATCCTGCGCAATTAACATCTGTTGAATCTGTGTGCTGCCTTCTACAATTTCCATCACTTTGGCGTCTCTCATATGTCTTTCAACCGGGTATTCGCTGCTGCAACCGTTAGCGCCATGAATTTGAACGGCATCTTTTGCCGCTTTAAAAGCATGAACGGTAGAGAAATATTTTGCCAATGAAGTCGCAAACGTAGCATTCACTTCATTTTTGTCCCATAACTGGCCTGCACGGAAACATAATTGCCTCGCAGCGATTGTCTCGGTTACCATATTAGCAATCATCTGCTGGATTAATTGATGCTCTTTTAAACGATGGTCAAATTGCTTTCTTTCGTTCACATATTTTAAGCTGGCATTCAAGCATCCCTGTGCCAAACCTACGGCTCCCCAAGCTGTACTGTACCGTCCATGCGTCAAGCCGTGATTAGCGACGAGTGCTAGTCCGAAGCCGACTTTACCAATCAAATGATCGACCGGCACTTTGCATTCTTCAAAAATAAGCTCAGCTAACAACGACCCTTTAAAGCCCATTAAGCCCGTTATCGGACGAACGGTTAGACCTGGTGTATTTCGGTCTACTAACAAAGCTACAGCCTGACCCTCACATTGAGCAAACACCAAGAACACGTCCGCTTTTTGTGCAAACGTTATCCATTTTTTTTGACCATTAATGATGTACTCAGCACCTACTCGTTTCGCCTTCGTTTGCAAGTTTTTGATATCACTGCCAACTTGTGATTCCGTAATCGCAAAGGCTACCTTAAGTTCCCCCGAACTCATTCTTGGGAGCCATTGCTGCTTTTGGTCTTGTGATCCCCACCGCATAATAGACGACGTGACCATGCCTTGCACACCAATAATATTCCGTAAACTTGCACACCCACGACCAATTTCTTCATTCCACAAACCATAAGTAATGTAGTCCATATTAGCCCCGCCATATTTAGCAGGCAAAGCTGCTCCCCAGTTTCCTTGGTCAATAACTTTTTGCAGAACAGAATCGGGCATCATTTCTTCTTGATCAATCTGTCCTGCCACAGGGACGATTTCTGAATCAACAAAAGCTTTAAATTCCGCTTGCTGTTCGATTTGTTCGTTTGTCAGTTCAAGGTTATGAATAAACAAAAGTAGGACCTCTTTTCTTTTCGTAGATTTTAACGATTTAAGATTTAAGTTAACCCATCTTCTCATAAAACTGCATCATACCTTGGCTATCTGGCACAATTAATTCAATCCCTACATCAATTAATTTTTCTCCACCAAAAAAACTGACCGCAATCTGAGCTCTTCTCTTTCTTTTGTCAATTTTTTTGATCATTCCTTCCAACCCATATAAAGGCCCCGATTGAACACATACTTTCGAATTTTCAACAATAACATTTGAATACTCTATAATGTTTTTGTCATTTATAAGCTGTAAAATCTGTCTAATTTCTGCTTCTTCGATTTGATTAAAAAAATCATCGTAATTATAAAGCTCGCTTCCGTCTTCTTTCGTTGGATCAAGCAATGATTGCGGTTTTCGATTTATTTTGTCTAACATAAAAGCTGAATTACGAAGCAGACGATAGTATTTGGGTAATTTCTTTAGTTCATAATAGATGGACGGAGTCATCCTTGTGTTGATGAACAAATACCCTGGAAATAATGTTTTAACGACACTATAAAACTTCCCTCCTCTTTTTTCAGGAAGTAGTCGTTTCGGAACACAGGAATATACCTCTTTTGGGCAATATTGTAGCTTCAAACACTTCTGAACTATGTCTTCACTGCCTGTTTCAACAAAAAGTGCATACCAGCCCATACTACAGCTCCTTTAACCTGAAATAAGTTCAGCAGTTAGAACAGTAAAAAAGAGAAGGAACTGATTCATCATCCCTCCTCTTCCTTATGTAAAGGTTCCATATTGTGCTAAAAAGACAAAGCTTCGCCACTGCGCTATCTTCCTAAAAAAATAGCCCTGTTGTGAATGAGATATGTTCACCCAGAAAAATTAACGTGCCTAAACAACGATTAATTGTTACAAAGTGATTGAAAGTTAGAAGGGGCTGTCAAATAATGTGGTCATCCATTCATTCTGCGTGGTTTCTATAACCTAGATGTAACTCGTTCCATACCTTGCTCGGAGGAACGAAAGAGGAATAAATTCCGATAGTTGCCATGTCTGGCTTTCTTTAGCGATTATATCGTTATACCGACATGATGTAAATATCCTGCTGTCGAACGAAAGGAGATGCTAGTCGAATGAAAAGAGCATTTGTTGTCCTGAAAAAAACGCGTTCGCAACGACTATCTACCCTATACGATGCAGCTAATTCCATTGTTCTAGCCTTGATATGTTACGAGCACTCCATCTACCGGCCTTATTAGACAAGAAGAAATGATACTATTATTTCGTAAGCTCCTTAGCCCAGATGAGCGCATTCATTTGATTATTATGTAAATAGAAGGCATCTGCACGAAATTACGGGTATCACTTCCAATTTCCAAGTAAAGGAATGATACTATCATGGTAAATGTGCACGCGTTAATCGTCAAGTTCATTTTTTGTCAAGCTGCACAATTTCGTATTCCACAGCAGTAGAAAAGGCTTCTAGTCACCTTTGCAATAAATTTATGAAAGGATGGAATCTTTTCAACGTAACTTGTCGTATCGTCGTCTGTAATTGTCACTTGTAGAAACATAAAAGACCATCCTTCTCGGGACGGTCCTTGTTGAAGCTGCCTGACGTAATAAATTCACGTCTACTAATGAGGTTATAATTGTAAAACCTTCACTTTTGAGCATCAAGAATAAAAAGAGATGCATCTTGTCCCATAAACAGGTTATTTCCATTATAAAACGTGGACGAATGAATATGACGGTACCCTATTTTAGCCATCAAATCCGTTAGTTCTCCTTGATCAAATCCATGATGAACGAGGTCAGATACTACCTTTTCATTTTTATTAAAATCAACGATTAGTAAATGTCCCCCTTCATTCAGCACATGAAATAGTTTTGATAACACATCTTTAATATCGCTAATATGGAGCAAAACCTGAGCCATAAAAATATAGTCCACGCGTAAATCGATTACACTTTCCTGTTCAATATCGAAACATAACGTATCTGCATTGTTTAGATTAGAATTATAAATTTTTTGCCTCATTTGATTTATCATGTTTTGCGACGTATCCAGAAACAGGATCGAATTAAAATCATTTAACAAGTTCAATCCGACAAGACCAGTTCCACACCCGAAATCAATTGCATTTTTTTGATGGGCATTCACTACATTTTTACGAATGGCATCCGCTGATACGTTAGCGATTTGCATTCTTTCAGCCGTGTCATAGGTATGAGCGATCATTTCAAACTTGTCCGTATTTCCCATTAATAACGCTCCCATCTGTAGTGGCCACTCTATTTCCACAAGCCCATTTGTCGAGAAAAAAGCAATTGACAGCTGTTTGTGAGCCACCTATAATCCTATTATAGGATGCAATAACTTTGTCTAAATTACATATGTAAATACGTTAAGCGATTATATCATTATGTACATACAATAGTAAAGAACCTGATTGATCCACTTGGGTTCTTTTTTTGATTTCCGTCTATTATCATACATTCAAATATGCATATGAAGTAAGTTGTCAAGGAGGTTACGCGACATGAACTGGAAAACCGTGTTCGAAGTTTGTTATCAGGAATTTCCAGGCATTACGGAACAACAATTGGAAATGGTTCTGAACAGTTGGAACAAACCGTTGTCCAAGGAAGAAATAATGGACATTTCCAAAAGGCAATGCAACCCCTTCCCTAAATCTGATCCTATGTATCCATTATACAAACCCTTTGATCCGGCAAAATGGACCATTCCTACTAATCGTTTACCTGCTTCCTATCTCGATCTGCTTCGCTACTGCAATGGCGGCGAGTTTGCAACAGGCGAGCGTCATTTTCAGTTTTTTAGCGGCGATGAGCTAAGAGCTATGCTGCTGGCCTATGAGTTTCCACAATATATGCCAGGAGCCGTTCCCTTTGCTATGGATGGCTGCGGGCATCATTATGTATGGGACATGCGCAGCGACCAGAATCAGGCTGAATATCCGATTCTCGTGGCTCACTCCGGAAATCTAGGTTACGAGGATGCGCTGCCTATTGCGGGAACCTTGATCGAACTATGCAAGGGCACGATCTCAGTAGAAAATTTGCTTTATGAGTAAATACTTCAGGCAAATGAATGACGTCTTGTGAATGGACAAAGGAGCCCACGTTCGATGAACGCGGGCTCTTCTTTTTTGAAGCACAGGAAAAACTACTTCGCAGCAGCATACTGAACTTATTTGCCACACGTGTTAACCACGCGCGAGCGTCAGCAACTGCTCCCATTTTTGTTTTAGCGATGGCTCTGCTTTTCGTGCCACTCCCTCCAACTTCTGCACACTTCCAAAAATTCGACACACGACCATTTCACATTGATAATTGTCTTTATCTTGCAGCGCCTCGATAAGACCCTCAATGACCTCCGGGTGGTCGAGAGTCAAATTTCTCACCTTCGTTCCTTCGTCAATACCAGCTAGAAGCATAGAGACGATGACCGGCATATGCGCTTTCTTTACACCGTGCGCCTCAATAAATGCTTGCGGATAGCCGTCCTGCACGGACTGGTGCTCCGTATCAACCATCCCCATATAACGAGATACCAAAGGGAAATAATCCTCACTGAATAAGCCAAGACCGAGTACGGCGTAAGTGCCAGGCATAACCGATTTCTCGCTTGGCTCTACATCGCTGTACCATGCGAACTCCTCCATTGCTGTATCCGCATATTGTGCAACCTTGGGAAACAACGCCGGATAGCTAAGCGCATTAGCAAAAAAACGATGCAGCTTGGATTTTGCCAGTTTCTTATACGGCAGCAAATGCTTTTGGCTGCTCTTCAGCTTGAGGTTGTATTCTTTTGGAAAATCGTGCCGCAGCAAATCGATAATATAATCGAGTGCTTCTCCGTATGCTGCCTCCTCTTCTGAGAGGATCCGGATATCAATCGTTTTGGTCACGTCATTGTTGCGGGCCTCTACTTTCTCCCCCCGATAAGTGCTCACGAATTTACCGCTGCCTATTTTCAAATAATCTGCTGCCTGCTTTGATCCCAATTGTGCCGCAAGTCCCAGATACTTGAGCCGAGTATCCGGCTCGGTGAAGCCAATTTGTACGGCTGCGTAAAGAAAGAACTCCAATTGTTCAGCATCTACGGAAGTATGATTCGCTTCCTCCTTTAATACCCACTCGTTCCCATAATAACCGACCTGGTTAAAATGCTGCGGTAAAAAGTGATCCTCTCCCCACCGTTTGAAGGTGTATGTATATCGGCTGATCCACTCTTTTTTCCGTTTCGGGTTTCCCTTCAGCTTGTCCGAGAGCCGTTGGAGTAACGGCTCGATCTCTGCTACTTTCTGCTTCATGAGATCAGCGTTAACTAAATGGCTGGCAAAAAAGAAGCTATCGTCTTCTGATGGTAGCACTGGTGGATCAGATAACACCTTGGATTCAATAAATTGCTCCAATGCTTGTTTCAATTGATTCAACTTCGGTTCATTTATAAACTGTTGCTTAAGTAATAATTGTGACTTCTCCCATTCAAACTCCAATACGACTTCAAACTTGTAATCAAAGAAACGCTCTCCCAATTCCTCAGAGCGGAACAGTTGCTCTACACGTTCACACAAGGCAGGAAAAAATTCCTCCGTCAATAGTTCATCGGTTAACTCCGTTATGTAAGTACCCGCTTTTACTTTGTAAGAGCTGTCTCTCCAAAATGATTGCTTGTAGTCATCGATATGAATTTTGCCCTCTGCCCACGTAAACTTGCCTTTTCTCCATGCAACTCGAAGGTAATCCTTGACTCCAGCCTGTAACCTTCTTTGCTTCTTAAACTCATTGAGCCTGTTGCTTTCTTTTGCGTAAATCGCTGTGACTTCCGCCCACACATCGTTTAGAAAAGCTTCTACAGCGTGATTCAACGGTTTCTCCTCCTCATAAAAAAAGTATTAAGCTTGGATGGGTCAGCTTTGCTGATACAATGTCGCCGTCAACCTATCCTCTGTACAAATAAACATATAAAAAATGCCTTCACCGTACGGGTCGAAATCCGCCCAGTCCACTTGTCCAATAAACCGCATGTAGTTGTCGCAGCAAGGACACACCGGATAATCGGCATCCTGCACCCAACTTGGATGACCTCCGATCTGCGAATCCTGCTGAGTTAAAGTCCAAACGGCCGCATAATACGGTGATTGCGGCTTGGATGCGAGGGTAAGCTTAGCTTTGGTTTCTACAACGCCGTTACCCTCATCATCCCAAACAGGTAAATAATCGGGTTTGTGGTTAAATCGGCTCCAGACTGGCGTTCCCTGATCGTCAAGCTCCATGTAAATGGTGCCAAAGCCTCCGCACCGCTCGCAAGTTTCCACTTGCAGCCGCTCCATCGACAGGCCAAGATATGCAAGTGATGGATGAGCGGTGTCCACATCCATGAAGATGGTCAACTTCCCTTCGCACCACGGACAATTGGAGGCGCCCGTGTTCAGAAAATGGGCGGCAGCCGTGTCTGCTGCATCATGATGCTGTTCACCTGTTGGCCTAATCGCATAGGTTGCGTCATGGATCAAATTACGTCGTTCCCCGTTCTGTGTGAGCTCCCAGCCGCCCTCTAGGGCATATTCTTCTGGGGCTACGAATAACTGCACCGCCCAACTCGGGGGATGGAGTCGCCATTCAAGAAACTGGCTGACAACGACAGAATCACCAATCCAGCTTAATAGGAGCAGGAGATGATTACGGTTGTCATCGTCCCATTCCACTTGCTGCAGCAGGTGATCCCGGATCTCGGGCGGCCCATCCTTAAATAAGATCGAGGCATCATACATCTCACACTCTATCAGCTTGGGCAGGACTACTGATATATCATCATTTCGGTAACAAACAAGAGATAAGAGGACTTGTTCCGCTTCATCCTCATTGCCCGCGTCCAATAGCTCCACTGCATATTGCAGCATTTGGCCTGCCTCTTCAGCCGTTATCGATACATATACCTGCGCTTTACTTAATGGATAGGGAACATATTGAATCAACGGGTCATACTTTTGTGGCGCATGCATCATCTTCAAAATGTCCACTGGATTCGTCAAGTCCTTATACAAATTCACCGTTTTCCGATGCTGCTCTATATACGCTTGCTGTTTTTGCCGTTCCTGCTCCTGATGGCAGGGCATACAGAAGCCGCCTGTTTTCGCAGCCGTAGTTGGTAGAATCGTCGCGCCGCAGCCTTCCGTGTTGCATGGAATGCGTTCAGTCATAGCTGAGTTACCTCCGTCATATGGAGCGTTCATTTAGGAAAGGTGTTCGGAAATATGCCTTGAAGATAGGACTCCCATAAACCTTTAATAAAGTCACGATCATGACTGCTGTCAAAGGCCTTAGCAATAAGTCCAAGGTCATCCGACACATAACCAGCCAGCTCTGGATTTTGTGTGAGCCGAAACGTTTGCTTGAATGCAAACTCTCTTATATCTCGTATTATTTCATTCTCAAATGGGTCTAAATCATGTAATGTTTCATAGCTAGCTATCCATGCCTCATCGAATGCAACAGCTTCTCTAGCATCCAATTCTGCCTCCCAATCCACTTCCCTTTCGAACACACGCTCAAAAAAACCGGCAGCATGAATCATAGTGGAGATCTCATTTGCTGTTATCAACGCAGCCTCGCCTCTTTCAATTAGTTTAGTCACATGTTATAATCCATCAACATCACTCACGTTCACGATCCGATATACAGCTTGTCCTCTGAGAAGGTTGCACAATATCCTAGTCTATATCCAGAATTTCAATTGGTGCATCGTAATCCTTGTGCTCACTTACAACTTCAAACAGCGCCTCATAAACATCAGGATCGTGAGATTGACGGATCGTGTATAATTTCCCATGCGGCAGAAGTTGAATGATTAACTCATAAACGTAGAGAACTAGAGATATTCCCCGAAATAGAACTCAAGTTTCTCCGCTGAATAGCCATCCTCGCCTCTCCATGTTGCCATTGACATAAAGTCGGTTCCCCTGCCACGCTCTTTACGGTAATCGTTTTGGGATTGCAGCAGACCAGCGTAACCCCATATTTCCATCACGCGGTCTCGTTCATGCTGATTGGAAGGAAAAATATCCTTCCACCGCTTCTCCAATTGCCTCGCTGCATCCTTTTCTTTGCAGTCCTCTATGGTTTTAATCATTTGCTTCAGGATAGCTCTATCTTCGGCCTTGACTTCAAGCTCTTCTTCCTTGCTGAGGAGCTCCAGATCCAACAGGCAATAGATCAGCCAATTCAAGCGGACGCCCCCCCATTTGATCCGTTCAAAGTTAAACACGTTCAAATCCTCGTCGACATAGTGCTCCTTCGCCATGAGCTTCCTGTCATTGCAATTACCGCAAGCACAGTAGCTTATATGTATTGCCGGGCGCTGTGCGAACGCATGCAGCGGTAGATCATGCGTCAATGCAAAGCTGGATAAGGCGCTCCTTAAATATACCTTGCGCGTGGACAGACTGTGTAGAAAGGCGCGAACCACTTTTTCTTTAGTAATTTTTTGCTTGTGCAGCTCGCATAACTTCTGTACACATTCATCGTGTGACAGGGACATCGCGTCGTACATCAGCCCCTTGCACTTCGCATATTCAAAGTCTTCATCCGAGCAAAAGAAACCTCCCGCTCTCCAGCCACCGGAGCTCCAAAAAGCGTTCATCAAAATCTTCTTCGCTTTGGCATCCATCCTAATCCGCCTCCTGTTATATGAATAGAGTTTGTCTGTTAATCGGTCTTATCTTTAACCACTGCAAACCGTACGTTTACCTAGTCTATAGCGGCAGCGGTGAATACGAGCACTCGCCCATCTGCATTGATCACCTGAGTGCCGCTTTCTAACTCTGCAATTGCCTGCTCCCAATGTACGTGGCCGCAGCAGATTAGCAATGGAGGAACGGTTTCCACCCGCTGCCGCATACCTGCGTGACCGGGCAGTCCTTGACCAGGAAAATCGGGCCCCTGATGAAGCATGAGTACCTGAGGGCCACGGTGCAGCAGCTTTTGTAATGTGTCTAAATACTTCTCTTCTGGCATACGATTCGGCTTGTCTGCTCTTCCGATAACGCCACCCAGTCCGGCAACGGACATGCCACAAAATGTGGCTATTTTAGGCTCAGTATATAAATTCACGCCTGAAGTGGCCTTTAGCCAGGCTTCTCCCTCCGCCGTAAATAAATCGTGATTGCCTGCCACGCCAAGCACTGTACCGAAATGCTGATGGAAGGCCTCCCATACCGGAAGCGGATCCCCGCTCGATCCTCTTTTAGCTGGATCGCCAAATAAGTCTCCGCACAGCAACACAACGACTCGTTCAGGATCAAATTGAGGCAGGATACTTTCCATTAGCAATACCAACATTTCAGGCAGTTCCTCACCAATCAGACGAGGAGAACGATTCTCGTAAAGTCCGTGACCTGCTATTCCCTGAAGATCAGAAGTCACAATCATGGCATCTACCTCGTCCGGAAGTCCAACCATTTCTCCTAGGTATATCGGCAAATAGTCGTAAGATACTCCTTGGCTCCCTGATGAGGCGGTAGTATATGCAAGCTGTTCGATCGGCTCCTTGGCCACACAAATTACTTTTAAGGGCACTTGCCCTCCGCCACGTTTGTGCATGGTGTCACTCCTTATACCGTCTATATCCTTTGGCAGATCGTACAAATATCACATATTTTAACACCATCCATCTAGCTTTTGGACCAAGGCAGGCGCAGCTTTTGTGAATATTTCACTCTCATAACATTTTCATCGTTCAATGTAAAAGAATCGGCAAATAATGGAGTGAACACATTAAGTCGCCGATTCAACAAAAATATGGGGCTTGCTCTTCGTATCATCCATATATGCTTGCTAAATGTTATGCAAGTCAGCCTACCAACGCAGCGGCTCCTGATTCTGCCACAGCATCCAGCGGTCTGTTTCTAAAATTGGGGCTGTTCCGATACTGTACTCGCTCTTCTCATCGCTATCCAATCTCAGGAGATGGAGCATACCTCCGTACGTCCCAACCGCCAGCATCTTTTCGTCAGGGGATACCGTCATCCCGAAGATCGTACTGCCCAAAAAGTAACGCCAGATTTCCTGTCCTTCTCCATCGATAAACTTAAGATAGCCGTAAGCATCACCTAGAATATGCCCTTCTTTTAAGGCTGCAGCTGCATAAACCCGCATCTCCTCGTTCATTTCGGGCCATTCTTCCGCAGCGCCATCACTCAACCCCTCTTCAACCTTCTCCAACAGAACCTTAAACGTCCCACCATTATAAAGATGGCATGCGTTGTACCACACCTCCCCATTATCCTTAGAGAAGCGGGCAAAATGCGGATAGCTGGATATTGGTTCAAATGCATACACTTCACCATGTCGCATATCCTTCAGCAAGTGCTCGCTGCCCTGCGAGCCGAACGCCAACCACCGACCGTTAGGAGATACGTCGCCGTGAGGCATATCTATAATCGTATTCTCCATCTCGTACTCTTTCAACTCCGAGAGCGCAGGATGAAGCAGTTCGGCTTCTCCACCGACACCCAGCAAATAAATTCCATATCTGCTTACGAGCAGCAGCCTTCTTCCCTCATTAAAAGGAATAACTTCATCTATCACGCTCTCAGGATGCTCCTCATCGGCCAACGATTCTAGGTCTGGCATGGTATCTTTGAGCTTCCGTTGCACATCCTGCCAAGAGTAAGCGGTAACTTCATCACCTTCTGAGTCGGCGGTCATGTCGCTTACAACCCGAATTCCTTGCTCATTGACAAGTGCTACGTAAACACCGTCCGATGAACCTCCGGCAAAGCTCACTTCGGGAACAACGGTCAGCTTCTCACCGTTCGCCATATACATCGTGCTTCGTACACCTGAACCTCCAGCATGTACTAACAAACTACCGTCCTTCAAAAAGGCTAATGGCTTTACCGGCTGCAACTGGTCTTGAAACTCGGACGTAATCGGCCAGGATGCAGGTGGTACTTCCTCACGCAATATATTTGTTTCCCCAGCACGATTTGCCGCACGAATCATCTCGACAATTTCGAATGCGAAGCTACTGCGTTGATCCTCTTCCGGGGACTCTAAATTCTCCGACCAACCATGCTCCATGCCGTTACGCACGTATTCATTAATCTCAGAGGCATACCGTTTCCCTTCATTCCGCCAACGTTCTGCAATTTCCTTGTTCAACCAGCTCATTACGAACATTCTCCTTATGTAAGTTAATAGTCAAGCAGTGCCTAAGCTCGTATAGGTACTATCAAGTGCTTTCGATACAGACCTTTGATTATGGATAAAACTCGCCATTAGACCCATCGATATCTAAGTTGATAGCTGAGCTAATCCTATCTTTTCATAATACACTTGAAAGGTCTGGAAGCGACAGGTGTAAATTACCAAAAAGGCTAATGACCTCATGCTACTTTGATAGCCGACCCTATACGAAGGATCGGCTATTCAAGTACACAATTCCATTTTCAATCAAGCTGATTATATGTAAAGCACGAAATATAATAATTCCTTACCTTCATCCAGAGTTAACGCCAGGATTATGGACAGCAAAAGAGACAGCTTTTCTCCATCCCCCTTTAATAGAGTCATATTCTACGACGATAATATTCATTTTTGTTCCTCTTTCCTACAAACGGTAATAATAGATGGTGAATAAGTAGAAAACGGAGCTTTATCCCAGTCCGAATACTGGCTTTCAATACAAAATCCGTTGTTGGTTAACATAGCGTTCAGTGTTTCATGATCAGTAAACCGACAGGCAAGTTGTGCGGTTTTAGCTTATCCTTACGAGATCAGGGCTGCATTCAATCCGGCTGGGCCTCCACCAATAATGGCGCAATCGTAGATCATAAGCACAACGCGTTAAGTTAAACCCTTTTTATCAAATACACGCATTTGGGTTCGATACTGTCCTGGCGTTAAACCTGTCCACTTCTTAAAAGCACTTTGAAATGCACTTGGCTCCGAAAAATGCAGCAAATAGGCTATATCGCCGATGGAGTACTCTCTTTTTTGCAAATAACTTATGGCTAGTTCCTTGCGTACCTGCACAGATAATTCATTATAGGATGTTTGCTCCGCCTTTAATTTATTTTGGAGTGTTCTAATACTTATTTTGAAATAGTCGGCAGCTTGCTGTAAGGTTGGAAAAAAGGAAGGAACATTTTTTTTCATCCACTGAACTACCTGATCTGAAAACAGACTTGATTGGGTCAGCTCATCTTTGGTTTCCCGTGCCATTTTTTCAAAGACACCCAGCAGTTTTGCATCAGAATACAAAATCGGATAATTCAGCACATCCTTACTCATACGCAGAACATTATCTTTCCCTCCAAAACAGGGAACTTTTCCGAAAACTACTGTATAGGGTTGTAAATCTGCAGACGCCTCATGTACAAATCGAATTTCATGCAACAGGATGTGTTGGTTGCTAAGCTTGTTGATCAAATGATACAGCGAACTCGCCATCTCTTCTACGACATGACGCGATATATGATCGGGAAGCTGTAAAGAAAAGAAGATAAGGACATCGTCACCCTCCACTTGCCATTCCAAATTAAAAACACTGCATAGAATCACATTGTATCTCTGATATGCCAAGAGCGCATCAACTACTGTTTTCGAATGAAGGATCACATAACCGAGAATACCCATATCGGCAAGCTCTATGATTTGTCCTTGGTGCAAGCCAAAATGATTGTCCTGCGTGTAATTTGCGGCAGCAATCATCAAACGTTCCAATTCCTCTTCAGTAATGCGAGCCTCCGTATCCTCTAATAAACTACAGTCAAACGAAGAATAGCTGAAATACTCCTCTATATCAAATCCTTTATGAACAATCGACTTCATAATCGGATATATCGCTGTAATGGGAACTCCCGGGTTCTTCAATATCCACTCTCCCTTTGCGTAAATAAGCAAGATTATTGCGCTTTTGATTATACATTTATGTTTCGATTCGTACTATTCTAATTGAAGTCACGTACTATATTGTATCGCAAACCGTAAATAATTTCGCTACAACAGGAGGAAACTGGTTATGAAATCAAATATTCTCGTTATTAATGGGCATCCCGACCCACAGAGCTTCTGTGCGGCCTTGTCCGATGCCTATATGAAG
This sequence comes from Paenibacillus taiwanensis DSM 18679, assembly GCF_000425125.1. Taxonomy (GTDB): domain Bacteria; phylum Bacillota; class Bacilli; order Paenibacillales; family Paenibacillaceae; genus Paenibacillus_B; species Paenibacillus_B taiwanensis. Next base: position 976,027 of record NZ_KE384306.1, on the reverse strand, counting down.
GGGGCTGCGGCCAGCAATGCACAGGTTCGTTCTATAGAGTTGAGCAAGATCCAATTTGATCCGAACCTACAGTTTGGTTACCGAAAAAGAACGGAATTAGAGAAAGATCTGTTAGAAGCACAAGACCTCATTCGCTGGGCGGATCACCTAGTATTTGTTTATCCTACATGGTGGGGGGTAATGCCGGCCATCCTTAAAGGATTTATCGATCGGATTTTTCTCCCTGGCTTTGCTTACAAATATCGAGAAAATTCTTATTCAGTGGACAAGCTTTTAGCTGGTAAGTCTTCACGTTTGATCGTCACTGCTGATACTCCGTTCTGGTACAATAAGCTGGCATATCATAACGCAGAATACAATGTAATGAAACGCAACATCTTGAAATTTTGTGGAGTATCGCCTGTACGGGTTACTGAGCTTGGTCCGATCAGAGGATCATCAGATAAAGCACGAGCTGAGTGGCTGGCTAAAGTGAGTCAGCTTGGATCGCAATTAGCTTGAGGCGACAATAACCAGGTAGCTCCGTTAAATCGTCGGTTCAATCTCGTTCTTATTTTAACAATTTCAAATAAGGAAGCGATATTGCCATCGCTTCCTTATTCTCTCGTTCCTTCCCCTTTTACCACAATACAAGCGAATGAAAAACGCAAGAATCAATCTAAGAATCTCCTATATCATATGTCCTGCATTTTATGCAGTCATTTATTTTCCCAAATCGAAACTATAATCTACCCCTAATGAAATTCATTTCTATATCCCCATAAAATAATTATGAACTCAAACAATTATGAACTCAAACACTTGACCTTAGGTCTGGCCTAAGGTGTATCGTTGAAGTATTCAATGCTCAAGGGGTGAATGATGTACAGAGTAAAATTACCTATCTATTTAGTGCCATCCTATTGAACTAGCAAGTCAAAAAATGAGTGCCCAGCGGGATGGCTACGAGTTCCTCTCATCCAGACTCATTTGTATAAGAATAGCTTTGTGCGGCAACTTGTGTTCAATGAATCAAAATCGTATTACATGGGTTTGAAATTAATGTGATCAGCAAATTACGAAGGAGACATCATATGAAACGGAAACTTACCATAACTCTAATAATCATCTTCCTGTTGTTTGGCGGTGCAGGACTTTATATTTTGATGCAAAACAGCTTTAACATGGATGAGCAAGCGGTTGAAATCCAGACGCCTCAAGGCAAGTTGACCGGTACTTTTGTACTTCCTAATAACTACACAAACAAGCTAGGATTAGTATTGTTTATTCATGGTGACGGCCCCATTGACGACTCCCATGATGATGGCTATAAGCCGCTATGGGAACGGCTGGCTTCCCTTGGGTATGCATCTTTGTCTCTTAACAAAAGAGGCATTAAAGGTTCGGAAGGCAATTGGGAGCATCAAAGCATAGAAGACCGTGTGGAAGAAGCCCGTCAAGCGATTGCATGGGCAAAAGAGCAGCCAATGATTGATGAGAAGCAGATTGGGGTGTGGGGAGCGAGTCAAGCGGGCTGGGTCATACCAAAGCTTGCCAAGCAGGAGCCGCTCGCTTTTAGCCTTCTTCTATCCCCTGCGATCAACTGGATTAGTCAAGGTCAATACAATACACGCAGTGAAATGCTCGCTGAAGGAAAATCGGAAGCAGAAATTCAAGATAAACTGGCTTATAACCGACAAGTGCGACAATTGTTAATGAAACATGCCTCCTATGAAGAGTATGTCAAAATCGCACGTGAAAATAGCTTGATGTCGAGAGACAGATGGATATTCGCTGGCAAAAATTTAATGGCGGATGCTACCGATGATCTTCGTAATTTCAACACACCTGTACTACTGATTCTAGGTGAAGAAGATTTACAGGTCGATGTGAAGGATACGGAACGGGTATACCGCGATATCGTTAAACCAGATCTGCTGACCGTAGTTGTCTTCCCTGATGCCGATCATTCCATGTTAAGCAAGCAAACAGCGAATTCGAATTTGCGGGCAACACTCATTAGTCTTTTTGCTCCAAGACAAATTACGATACCTGGTTATATGGATGCGATCGAGCAATTTTTAGGGAAACTTTCTGAGTAGATGCCTAGATACATGATATTGTGATCTTCATCTCTCAGCATGCATCCGTTTAAACCATTTCGTACATGGAACTAAAAATAACCAGCCGTCGATTTGTGGTCGACGACTGGTTGCACAAGTTTGTGAGCCTCCAATTTATATACTCTCCTGCTTTAGTGCATCAATAATGTTTTCCTTTTTTACTTTTGCACTAGAGTATAACATGGCTGAACCAACAATGATAAATACGGCAGCAATGACCACAATCATGCTTATCCATGGAAAAACAAATCCGTAGCTAAATTTGTTTGCCAACGCCTTGTAGATCAAATACATGACGACAAAGCTGATGGGGAGCCCAAACAACAGCGACTTCACCCCATAAACCATACTTTCGTAATTTATCATCTTCGCAAAGCCTTTAGGCGTCATGCCAACTGATTTCAGCATCGCAAATTCCCGCTTTCGAAGCAATATGCTCGTTGAAATCGTATTAAAAATATTGGCGATAGAGATAGCAGAAATTAACACGATAAATCCATACGAGAAAACAGACATAATCAAAATCCGCTGCTCTTCCATTTGTCTGGACTGATATTCATTCAAAACGAACAGATTAGACGCACTGAATTGTTCTATTTCCTGCTCTGTTTTTAAAGGATTTTTGCTTTTTAAAAACATTTGAGCTCCAACAAATGCTGTACGGTTCTCGTTCATGAGCTGCTCCATGACCCGTTTAGATACGATAATATTTACCGTCCCTAATTGTTGTGAGTGCATTCCCATAGGTAATTGATCCGTCATCGCAGCAATCGTTACTTGGTTTAATTGTGTTTCTTTATTATTCTCATCATTTGTATAGCTCAAATGCAAGTGTTCACCACTTTTAGCATAAATAGCTTTCGTTTTCACAAACTTATGATCCGCCTCGTCCTTATACTGAATCGTATCCACAACGATCGCGGCAGGCTGATCTGGATTTAGCAGTTGTTCGTAATCGGTTCCGATCGCTTTGGCATACATTTGCAAGCTCGAATCGTTCATCGCATTAATCGTAACGTCATACCGGTACTTTCCTTCCTTCAGTAAGCTCCTGTCCCCCTTCACAGCCTCCTGCAACTTATCCGCAATTGCCGCCTCGTCGACCCAGGCGTTCACCTGACTCCATTCCAATACGTTATATTCGCTCACATCGCTGAGGTTCGCTATCGATTGAATCGTCAACTCGTCCAATTTTTTCCAATTACTATGCCAGATTTGAATATCATAATTCACACCTTCCTGTGAGAGCGCTAGCGACTGCTTCAAATTGGCAGTAAAAAAAGAGACGGTTAAAAACAAAACGATACTAATAACAAGTGAAAAAACGGTGGTATAGTATCTTCGCTTGTTTCGTTTCATGTTTTTTAATCCGAGCTCCGCCTCAATGCCAAACAGCTTACGTATAAGCGTTGACGTTTTTACAGCTTTTGTGGTCAGCATCACATCGCCAGTTTGGCGAATGGCATCAATTGCAGAAATTCGGGAAGCTTTTAACGCCGGAATCCAAGTCGAAATGAAAATCGTCACCATTGACACTACAGAAGCTATCAGGAGCGACATAGGTGTGATTATAAGAGTTAAGTGTTCCGTTGTCCCTAGTGCTACTTGGATGATCGGATTAACAACCAAGAGCGTAATGCCGATGCCGGCAAGCCCACAAACAATTCCAATGGGAATGCTGATTAACCCGATAACTACACCTTCAAAAAACACTGAATTACGCTTTTGCCGCTTAGTCGCGCCAACACTAGCAAGCATTCCTAGATGACGAGAACGTTCCGAGACAGATATCGCAAATGCATTGTAAATTAACGAAATCGAGCCCACCATGATGACCACCATAATAATAAGCGCTAACAAAAGAAGCGTGCTGCTAGAAGCTTTGCTTTTGGACAAGCCATAATAGTGAAGCAACTCGTGATTATATTCAACTGTACCAATGTTGTTTAATTGGGCCAGTTGTTCTGCATGGCTGAACAAGGATCGATTTATGTTTTTTAGGGCAACTGCTGCATGAACGCGGTCGGTTGCCTTCATACTGCTACCATCGACATAACTTATAATCGTATAACCAGGGGCCCACGCTGGTTCCATGACGGGACGTTTAATAAAACCTACTACAGATAGTTCTTTGTTCGTCATCTGCTGTAACGATTCCGTCAGTTTCCCATCTTCACGACGCAATAGCTCAAATTGATCCAGTTGCTTTGTGTTGCCTTTCTCAAAACGTTTACCAATGGAGAGCGTCAACCGGTCTCCGATGTTATATTTCACCTTTCCATGTTTGAAGATGTCTTCCGAAATGACGACTTCCTTGTCCGTTTGAGGTAACCGCCCCTCGCTCAATTGTATAGGAAATTGCTGAAAACCTTCCGCATTGTAAGCCTGAACAAATAAATAAGGCTTAACCGATTCGTCTGCCCCTACTAACGGGGCATAACCAAGATCTTGCACGATCGAGACAACTTTGCTTGCATCGTCTTGTTGAATGGCGCTCAGTTGTGCCTTGTTCACCTCTTTATAAAGGACATGCCATTCTCCGCCTGCTGCGATGGTCTGTCTTTGCATCAAATCCAAAAAAGAAAAGCCGAGCGTGGCCACAGACGTCACCATCGCAACTGAGATGATGACCCCTATAATCGTAACTAACGTGCGCCGCTTATTTTGCATCAGATGTCTAATCGTCAGTTTGTTAACGATATTCACGGACGGATCACCTCGTCCCTAGCAATTCTTCCGTCTTCAATGGAAATCACTCTATCGGCCTGTAGCGCAATACGTTCATCGTGTGTAATTACAAGTAGCGTCTGCTGGTAGGTCTTATTTAACATTTGTAATAAATCAACAATCTCCTTGCTATTTTTACTGTCCAAATTACCGGTTGGTTCATCTGCAAGCATAATCGCAGGATTACTAATAAGTGCTCTTCCAATCGAGACTCTTTGCTGCTGACCGCCAGATAGCTGATTAGGCAGATGGTTTAGACGGTGTTGTAAATTTAAAGTTTGCACGAGTACGTCCAATTGCTTCGGGTCAACCTTTTGTTTATCCAGTAACAGCGGCAGCGTCATATTTTCTTCTACTGTCAGGACGGGAATAAGATTAAAGAACTGATAAATCAGCCCGATTTGTCTGCGTCGAAAGATGGCCAACTGCGTCTCGTCCAAGGTATACATGTCCGTACCCTCTACATATACGTTCCCGCTAGTCGGTCGATCTACACCCCCTAGCATATGCAAAAGCGTCGATTTACCCGATCCTGATGGACCGATTATGGCAACGAACTCCCCTTTTTGGACGGAAAAAGAAATATCGTCAAGCGCTTTTACAGCCGATTCACCTTGACCGTATTGTTTAGACAGATGTTCAATTCGTAAAATTTCCATAGTATAACCTCCATAGCATTGCTGATGGATATCATTTTATCTGTCCAACATGACTTTTAAGTGACTTGGAAAGTGACGATTTAGTCACTTCCGGTTAAATCACTTGTTTATAAAATTTAATCCGAAACTCGGTGCCATCTACGCTGTTGCTCCTGACGTCAATGACACCGTTCTGATTAGCCACAATGCTGTGCGTCATTGCAAGACCGATGCCGATGCTCCCCTCAGCAGCATACTTCCCCTTATAAAACCGCTTAAATACGTAGGGTAAATCTTCTTTTGGTATGCCTGTTCCGTTATCCCCAATAATAATTTCAGTGAATAGCGTGTTTTCGGTAAATGTAATGGAGATGGCTCCGCCTTCTTGTGTGTGCTCGACACCATTTTTTAAAATGTTAATGACTGCTTCTACCGTCCAATTAAAGTCACCGATAAAGGAGACGCTATCTTCCCCTTTGATGGAAACAGTTTGATTCTTTATATCGATCGGTATCCAGACAGGCTCTAACGCCTTCTCGATAAGTTCGCAAACACGTATGTGATCGCGTTTAAATTGGATCGTCTTAGCGTCGATTTTCGATAACTTTAATAACGAAGACACAAGCCAATCCATACGCTCTAATTGGACCCGAATATGGTGCGTAAATTCCATCCTTTTGACTGGCGGCAGGTCTTGGCTGCTTAACAAATCTGCCATTACAGTCATGGAGGTGAGCGGTGTTTTGAGCTGATGCGAAATGTCGGAAATAGCATCCGTTAGCTGCCTCTTGTCTCGCTGCAAAAGGGAACGCTGTTCAGATAACATCACCGTCACTTTATAAATGTCATTTTTTAAGATGCTAAGTTCGCCTTCTTGATTATCACGAACGTCTAGCTTGTCATTCCCATTGCTTATTTGGCGTAAATAGACGGATAGCTGCTCCAACTCGCGGTATCTCCAACTCGTAAATACATAGCCGCTTCCGATAAGCAACAGTGCTACAATAAGCACAAGTACCACCGCAGCAGTGGATATAAAAGCAGCAGCAACGAGTCCTGTTAAGCTAATTAAGCTCATAACGAGTAAAATGAGTTGAATCTCACGATTACGCAGCATCTAATCACCAACCTTATATCCAAGACCACGGACCGTTTTAATTATCGTTGGGTGCTGCGGATCCTGCTCCAATTTTACTCGCAGTCTTTTAATATACACGGTTAACGTATTGTCGTTCACAAAATCGCCTGCCACATCCCAAATCTGTTCCAAAAGCTGATTTCTTGTCAGAACTTGACCTATATGGTTGCCGAAAATAAGCAATAAGCGATACTCTAAAGCAGTCAATGGAATTTCAATACCATCTTTATACACCTTTCCTTCCAATGTATGGATGCGAACATTACCAATGTCAACGAATGATTTAGACGGGGACGGCTTGTGGTACCTTCGCATGACAGATTTGATTCGCGAGAGCAGCTCTCGTATCCGAAAAGGCTTCGTAATATAATCATCGGCCCCCATGTCCAATCCCATCACAACATTCACTTCATCGTCAATGACGGTTAGAAAAATAACTGGTATATCCCTCCGCTCCTTTACAAGCTTGCACAGCTCATACCCACTTCCATCTGGAAGCGATAAATCAAACAGACATAGTGTGATTTGCTCGATGCTTTCAAGGATCGTCTTTTTAGCCGCTGTAACATCATGGCAAAGGATCGTTGAAAAGCCATCTTGCTGCAACGAGTATTCCAGACCAGCCGCAATCGTTTTGTCGTCCTCTACGACTAATATGTTCATCAATGAAATCATTCCTACTCTTTAATAAAATTATATTTCATTCCTAAAACTATTCTAGCAAGGTGAGCCTTGGCGATTATTCACGTGCGGTCAAAAAAGGATGAGTGATGTGCTGAACACACATTTCCCCATCCCCACTTGCTACTTGGCCATATATAGTAACGTCATACCTAGCAGCGACAAAGCCAATATTAGGCCAACGACGATACCATGACGCTTTTTATTCATCACTACGACCGCAATATATTCACGAATCATCGCGTTAGGCCAATAGTAGAGAGCTGTCTTCGCCCCGATGCCTTGGCTGGACAATCCTGCTGCTCGTGCAAACAAGCCAGCTCGAAACAAATGGAAATTATTCGTTGTGAAAATGCTGTTGTATCGATCTGCACCCCATTCATCCATAATTTGCTTGGAAAACAGCATGTTCTCTAATGTGTTTGTCGAACGATTTTCTTGTATCGTATGCTCAAGCGGAATCCCTTTGCTTACCGCATAAGCTTGCATAGCTTCCGCTTCCGACACCAGCTCATCTGACCCCTTTCCACCAGATAAAATGAGAATCGGCGGTGTTGTTACTTTTTCCTGCTTGCGGTAAAAGGCAATTGCGGTATCAATACGACTGGCGAGCAATGGGGGAACCTTGTCACCCAAAAGACCACTTCCGAGAACGATCACGAAATCTTGATTTAATTTTGGCTTGTTAAACTGATACAAGAAGTATGCAGATAAAAAGCTAAATAAATGAACAAGGAAATAGAGCAATACGAGCATAAACCCCATATAAAGCAGTTGTAATTCCATTGGTAAGTATTCAACAGGTTTAAAAAAGGAGAGCACAATAAAAACGAATAAACATATCCCTAACAATAATGTAAGATAATTCGAAAATTTTCTTCCTTCTTTACGAATCAATATTTTGGCATTAAGTAAAAGTACAATGACTAGTGCATAGCCCCCAAAGCTTAACAGGAGGATAAACAAAATAATTGGCACAATCGCAAGTAGGATGAGTAAAGAATGTCCTGACAAAAATGCAGCAGCAATACATAACACACCCGTCGAACACACAAACAGGTTAAATAAAAAACCATTAATCGTTCTTCTTGGATCTTTAACGTAGAACCATAGGAAAAGAACAAGTAAGATGAGCGGAACGAACCACATGGTAGCAAACATTCTCTTCTGAACACTCCATCCATACCTTTATTTATAGACAAGCACGACTTTTTATATTTAGAATAGATCAACGTTTATCTATTGCTTTCCGAATATCGTAATCATGTAAATCGATATCCAATTTCATTTCAAGTGCCAGTTTTGCAAGCTGGCTGCCTAGGAAGGGACCTACTGTCAGCCCTGATGATCCTAGCCCATTGGCTGCTAACAAGCCCGACCAACCTGGAAACGCACCGATTACGGGTAAAAATCCTGGTGTAAACGGCCGAAAGCCGACCCTCATTTCCTGTAACGCGCTGTCCGCCAATTGCGGCGCAATTTGGAGTCCCTTATTCAAAATTTCTTGTGCTCCCCCTGCTGTTACTCTTGTATCGTAGCCTTGGACGTCATTTTCATGAGTTGCTCCGATCACGATCTTTTGATCATCAAAAGTTAGCAAATACTGATCCGTTGGCGGGATAATTAAAGGCCATGATCCCGTATTTTCCTGATTTGAAACCTGTAGATGCATAATTTGTGCTTTCTGATAACTCACCTGAAAGGAGATACCCAATGGCTGAAACAGTGTGTTTGCCCATGCTCCCGCACAAACGATAACAACATCAGCGGCAAAACTTGTCGTACCGATACTTACTCCTGTCACTCGGTTAGACTCAAATTGAAGCGAAGCATCTCCATTGATCAGCTTGGCTCCATGTCGTTGTGCGGACCGCAGCAGCGCATTACGAAGTGCACGTCCGTCCACGCGTGCAGCACCGCTAATATGTACAGCACGATAACCTTTCGCTAGAAGCGGAAATTGTGCTCTTGTTTCCTCTTCATCAAGCACGGTAATCTCGCCTATTTCTGGCGCATCCGCTTTGCGTGTATGTGCTCGTTCCTCTATCTTGCCAAGTTTCTCTATATCGTTATGTATGCAAAGGGCTCCTACTTGCGCATACCCTGTCTCTGTCTCTCCCTCCATACATAAATCTTGAATCAACTGCGGATAAAAATGTGCCCCTGCCTTTGCTAGCTTGTACCAAGCTTGATTGCGTCGTTGGGATAACCAAGGACAAATAATACCAGCAGCGGCATCCGTAGCTTGACCGTGATCTTTCCGATCAACTATAAGGACCTCGACTCCTAATTTAGCTAAATGGTAGGCCGTTGAGGCTCCCACAATCCCTGCGCCCACGATGATCATTTTCTTCATGATGACATTCCTTTCTACGCTCATTGTGTCCATTATAACGAAGATCGTATAAAAGCATACTATGAACTCCGTATTTTACACGTTTATCGAATGTAGTCCCACTTCATTTCTACAAAATTTACAATTTAACATGATCAAAACTAGTTGCTACTGAAAACGTATAATGATATATTTTTATTGCACCGTCATATGATCGGTGTTGATCTATTCCTTCACAAGAACTCCTCACCTCTGCGATCATGTATCCGTTTACACAAACGTGTTCCTTATTAGTGAACAAGCTCATCTTTTAACTGCACTCGCTCAAAGTTCAATTTGATGACAACAGTCCTCAGGATGACGACCCTACCCTATCAATGATATTTCTATAGCTACAGCTAGTTGTGCGCCGCAATTCAACACTGACGATTCGACAATTCCTACATACATATTTTCATTAGTTGTCTAATGATCCATCTGTTTGACCTTGATCATAACGGTTATAAGCTCTTATTGAGTTTATATATACATTTATTGGATACAGGAGGTGTTATTTGAACCGTATTTCATAAAGGTTAACCACTATAATCGAATGAGATGGAGGAAATTGATGATGTTTAATTTAGGTTTATCAGATGCCAAGAGACTAAAATTTCTAATTACAGGCGGTTCCATGCTTGCTCTGCTGTTTGTGCTGTCCCTCACTATGGCGGATACGGCTTCTGCCCACGGGAACGTAACCAACAGCCGCGCAGGACTGTGTGCTGACGGTGTGAATAAGAACTGTGGACTCATTATTTATGAACCGTATAGTTTAGAGGCATTAAAAGGATTCCCTGCAGGCGGACCTGCAGATGGAAAAATCGCTAGTGCAAATGGCGCATTTGCACCGCTTGACCAGCAATCAGCGACTCGTTGGTCCAAAGTAAACATTAGCGCTGGTCCAACTACTTTTAATTGGAAGATTAAAGTACCACATGCAACTGCGAGCTGGAAATATTACATCACCAAGCAGAATTGGAATCCAGACGCCCCTCTTACGCGTGACTCCTTCGATCTTACACCATTTTGTAATGTACCTTACAACGGTAAAATGCCTGGCAACACCTACTCCGATACGTGTAACGTGCCAAGCCGGACAGGATACCAAATTATTCTTGCCGTGTGGGAAATTTCGGACACTTTAAATGCTTTTTATAATGTAATCGATGTTAATTTTGGGGGCGATGTTGATAATGTAGCTCCTACTGCCCCAACAGGAGCAGCCGTATCCAATATTGGAACGACAAATGCCACCATTTCTTGGAGCGCGTCTACGGACAACGTTGGTGTAACGGGCTACCGGATCTTTAATGGTGCTAATCAAATTGGCGCAACAAATGGACCATTAACGTCAAATCTGACGGGTCTCACTTCCAACACGTTGTATAATATTACGGTAAAAGCGATTGATGCTGCTGGTAACCTATCCGCAGCAAGCAATACGGTAAGCTTCACCACACTTCCTGTTACTGGACCAGATACAACAGCACCGACAGCACCAAGCAGTTTACATGTGATGGGCACTACAACTTCTACAACAGTACCTTTAATGTGGAATGCTGCTACAGATAACGTTGGTGTCACAGGATACCAAATATTTAAAGGCACAACGCTGATCGCGACAGTCTCTGGATCAACGATCGAATACCTTGTAACCGGATTAACGGCTAATACACTTTATACGTTTAGCGTGAAAGCGATTGATGCTGCTGGCAACGTATCACCTGCGAGCAATGCTCTGAACGTCACTACGCCATCCACTCCGACGACATATCCTGCTTGGAGTGCATCGGCAGTGTATGTCGCTGGTAACAAAGTTACACATAATGGCGTAAATTACGAAGCAAAATGGTGGACACAAGGTGAAACACCAGGTTCCTCAGGAGCCGATGTGTGGAAAGTCATTTCCTAGACACAAGGATTCATCGTTAACTATAACATGGGCGACAGCATCACATAGTGGATGCCGTCGCCCATGTTTAGTTGCCAATATAGAAACGCTGTATAAGAAGCCAGCTCCCTTATGAATGTGAGGTGAGCGGGATAATGAAATGTTTTTCCCCAAAGTCAAAAAACGGACGAACAAACAAAGTATCTTCTGCCTCTGTAATATATGATTGTTGCAGCTGTTCATACGCACAGTCAGGCGTAAAATAAAAATGAATGACCTCTGTATTAGCCGTAATGATGTACGGTAATAACATATCGTAATTCACCTTTTGTTTGCTGATGATATCGTAAATATGGAGCTGCCGCTCCTCTTCCTTAAACAGAACAATGACGTCCAACTCTTCAATGTAATAAATCATATCCTGAAGTGCGACGACAAAATAAAACATTAATAAGTGTTCATTGTCTTTCACACCTAATTTGGGAGATACAGGTATTCTTTCCGCAGCAAACTTCTCCATCAAGCGGAAATCGTCGATGTCGCTTGTTTCTAACTTGCGCGGCGAAGATGAAGCTGCTGGTTGTAGTGCCAGTCCTGACATATTCAACGAAAAACTACTTTCTTGCAAACGAGAAAACCCATATTTAGAATAAAAGTCTAAAACCGATTCATTGGCAAACAAGTAAATAAAATCATACTCTTGTTCATACTTCTCAATAATATGGGTTATCAATTTCCCTGATAACCCTTGGTTACGATAGTCAGGGTGTGTCATCACTGTACCAATTTGTATAGCGTTATACTCTGTACCATTGCATACAAATGTCATTTTGTTTATGGATGCATTTGCAATTACTTTATTTCTGTCAAGGTATGAATAACATATATAGTGGTCGTTCCAGCATCCGTTTTCATACCAGCTTTTGAAATCAAGCTTAAATACGGTTTGAGCTAATTCATTAAAGCTCTCCTTATATGTATCGATATCCCTGTAGTCACTTATAAGCTCGTAATTAGTCATATCGTCAATGTATACCTTTCTATTCAGAAATATTTCCTATAATTACTACATTAAGGTGATGCGTCGTTTATACTAGAATATACTATGTTTTCTTGATGATCCAGCCCTCGAATAACTGGAGAATGTATGAGATCTGTAACGGTCAAATATATTTTGCGCCCATCATCCATGTTTAAGATCGTGATATTGTCTTGATTAATAGCATCTATTGTAACTTTACTTATGGTTTCATCCTGTATTTCACCTGTAATAACGGAGTACATTCGATTTCTGGAGATATGCCAGGTCATTTTTTGATTGGTCGGTGTGGGGATAATAAAAGAGGATAGAATGGTATGCTTGTAAAGGGCAAAGCCATAAATATTAGTAGATTGTCGCTTGTGGCAGAAAGCCAACGTGTGAGCATTTATTTCGACTAGTTTTAAGGTGTCCTCCAAACAGTTACGATCATAGTCCATGACATTTCTAACAGTGGAGGTTTGGGCATAAAAGTTATACATCAACAGTACAACGAGAACGGATGCACATATAACATACAATGGAACGGTTTTGTTTTTGAATCCCCTCATCTGGAGTCCCCTTTCTAAATTTTACTTTTCCATATTTAGAAACGCATTTTGTTAAAATATGTATGTATTAACTTGATTGTTCATTACTTTCCAATAAGGATATCATTACAAAGAGATGCATACATGGGACTGGGTGCTCATAATGTGGGAGCCATACTGATTTTGATTCGGCGCTGCTCAGCACGGAAAAGGCTGTTTGGTAGGTGTGTTAGTGTAATTGTATAAAAAAAGAGGTTTTGGAATTGTATTCTGCGATTTGATAAGCGATAATTAGGGAAACAAAATATGGATTTACCGTCGATTTAGCTGGGTGCGGATGTGAGGTGCACATGAAATCCCTGGGAGAGTCGCACCACATATTTTCTATTTTATGCGACATGATACATTTATTGTAAGTATGGATCGGCATAATTTGATTGTTTTGTTCATTATTTCGCTATTTTCACGCATCATCGTTGTGATTCAGGCTCTTTTTGATCAGATTTGGCAGTCGCACTCTACGTGAGTGCGTGGATAGAAACTTCGATC
>NZ_KE384306.1:87704-961754 GCF_000425125.1 Paenibacillus taiwanensis DSM 18679 | reverse complement strand
CAAAGTCGCACTCTACGTGAGTGCGTGGATAGAAACTTCAAGATACGGGGATGCGGATCGGTGAGTGTTTGTCGCACTCTACATAAGTGCGTGGATAGAAACTTTAAGTCGGAGCTTTAACAGGCATCTCCCTTCGGGTCGCACTCTACATGAGTGCGTGGTGTATAGAGACAACAAAGTTTTAGACTTGGGGCATTAAACTAACGGGGCAGATTAGTGGAATCATCCGATTAAAGAAAAAAAGGTGTATGATGTCGTTCAGCGAATACAAATTTAGTACCAATTTTTGTTAGTAGAGGAAAATGAAAATTAATAAATTTCTATTCCGCTCGTCGTTGTTTTTATTTCTGTTTCTTTCATTCTTTTGATATGGCTAATGCAACAAAATAAACCTCTGTATGATCAAATTGGAAAGGTAATTTCAGAATCAGATCCGGGTTAAAGTGAATTAATACATATACATGCGAATCAATTTCATAAATCGAAAGCCTTACTGGGCTTGAAATTTTAAGGCATAAAAGAAGGAGTACCTCCCCAAATCTCTAAGTGTTTAGTACCACTATCACACACTTGAGAGAGAAAGGAAGAACTCCAGATGTATAGTATTCGACATTACAACCATGAACGCATTCATCAATCGGATACAGCACGCCGTCTGATTTTGAATGCCAGTACTACTTTAATATGTTAAATCATAAAATTTTGTGTCTACTATCTTGACAGAGGTCCAAAGATAACAAAAGTAAATAAAACACGGATTTTATTAGATTGGAATGATAACATGAATTTAATGGAACTAAGAATACCACAAGGTTTCGCTATTTATTATAATAGGTTTTTTGATGTTGAACCGATATCAGACCCCAATGAAGATGATTTCTTAACAAATTGGACATTCTTTACACAAGACCTACTTCAAATAAGTAAAATGGAACTTGAAAAAGGGAGTTGGAATGTACCTAAAGATGAAAATAGAAGGATACATATTGTTTTAGGGTGGTATCCAGATTCAAGAGCGAGCGGCGAGTATGGATTAGCAATCACTAATGGGAAATGGGATACGCTAATGGAAATTAGTTCAAGGGATAGGTTTGAGATAAAACAGACGCTTGAAAAATGGTTAGAAAAATTGAACGAAGATCAGAATTATTTAAAAAATGCTGATGTTTAAGTTGACTTAAGCTTTATTTATCTTTAGAGGAAAAAAGGTTGAAGCCATTTAGAAGTAAAAGGCTCAAAAAGTAGCTGCTTAACTTCAATTTTCAAACAACGATGTTTATATTCGGTTGAGCGGATCACTGAGAAAACTCAGATTCTTTTCATAAGTGAGGGTGACAAGACAGCTCATATTATTAAAAATGGCGAATATTCGATATGGTACTCCTTGGTCGAAAACGAATTGAAGATGCCTATTACTATTCGGGCAATGAACAAAGAAGGAAATATTGTATGAAACTGGTGATGTTGGTTTTTGGAATGATTAGAACTCACCCTTCATTACGCTAACGGGTACGTTAGTTCAATAATACAGCGACAGTCTAGGACTTTATTTTCTCGTCCTTGGCTGTCGCTGTTTCAATTTCTGAGGGCAGTCTAAAACTTTATTTTCTACTGACACTAAAGAGAAAGTAAATCTTGAAATGCAAAAAAAATTTTTAGAAGAGCTAGTCAAACAACTTAAACAATATGATAAAAGTGAGGGATTTTAATGAGATACCGTTCTTTAAGACGATCATTAGTTTGAATATGTATTCTAACTTTTGTCCTCGCTTCAGCAGAAGTTATGCGATAGACACAGGTTGTCTCATGGGTTTATGATCCTTCACTCTGACTCGGCATTGTAGCTACTCACGCTGCATAATCCGTTTTAGCCGGTTGGGATTGATCTTTTTCTCCATTCGAAACAGCGCTGTAACATAATGATTGAGTTATTAATCCGTTACATAAAAAAATAGGTGTCACTCGCACAATTTGATTGCACAAATGAGACCTATTTAATATAGTAAATTTCATTACCCTCGTCACAAGGGATACGTCTACTCTTTATTTAATGTCACTTGTTTTCTGAGTGAATCACTCTTCAAATTCCTTAACAGCATCAGACATGCGACGTAGTTTTAAATATGAAACCAACGCAATTCGCCGCCCTTTAGCTCCAACTCAAAGCTACTGCCATTAGCGTAAACAGTCGTGTTCCGTGGCTCAGGAGTATTGTTCACAACGCAATACGTGCCTGTTTCTGGATAAACATGAATTTCCGTGTGGGCATCCGAGCTAAACCAGCTGTGCAGGTCGTTATCTTTGCTGCACGACCAAAGCAGCGCCCGATGCAACAAACGGGCATTTTCCGCACTATACGGCAAGCCCCCCATATAGACACAGCGACCGTTAAAGTAACGGTTCACCGCTAACTGCACTTCTTTATCCTTGCACGTTAAAATGTCAGCGCTAGTCGCATAAACATTTTTCTTACCCTCACCAAAGTTAATGTCACCTTCCATATCGGCGGTAATAAAGTGAGACGGCAATACGTCCCAATTGTATTTATCGTAGCCGAGGGTGAACCCGCGTTCTAACTCCACGCCTAGAGCATCTCCCAGTTGGAAGAAGCGGCCCTGGTGTTGAGCAGCGGAAGGCTCGCCTACACCGATAAACCCGCCGCCGCGAGCAATAAATGCGCGAATTTGCTCCATAATATACGGGTCTGTCCAGTTATCGCCACCGCCATGCGCGGTACCCGCGTCACCGACGTTAATAATGACATCCATATCATCTAACAGTTGCGGCTGCTCACGAATGTCGTCAAAGCTGATAAACGATACATCAAAAGGAGCACCGCTCAAAATTTCAATAATGCCTGCATAGCTGTAATTTTGCTTCTGGTATAGCGCATGATGCACCATATGGCAGCCCCAAGAACGCATTTTCCCCCAACAATTCAGGACTGCAACTTTTGCTAAGCATAACGGCTTCGTACGTGCCTGCTCATACAAATCGCGGAATTCATCGGCAACTTGTGTGACATAATCAACAAAGTCCGGGAAGTCGAGTGCGAGCTTTAAATAACCGCCATACCCAATACGATCTACCGGCTTACGCAAAATAGCGCGTCGTGCTGTTAACCAGTTCTCTTGTGCTTCTGCCGTTGGATTACCACCAGGGTGGAACGTATCAGGGAAAAAGTATGGCAAGAAGCGACCTTCTGTATATTTTACCCCAGGAATATCACTAATGAGGCGTAATGTTGAACCATTACCGACGCTACCTACGACTGCATCAAGCCCGATCGATTTAAACTCATCCATATAAGGCTCTGTTCCAATAAAATGATCCCCTAAAAACATCATCGCTTCGCGGCCTTCTTCGTGGGTAATATCAACTAGTTCTTTGGCCAGCTGCGCCACTTCGCGTCGTTGGAAAGCCATAAAGTCCAAGTAGGGTTGGGTTGGAATCCGATACTGGTTGTTATAGTAACCTTCGTCAATAATATATTCGGGACGGAACTTATAGCCCATTTCCCGCTCAAACTGTTCGAGAATATAAGGACTGACGCTAGCGGAATAGCCATACCAATCCACATATTTCTCCCGACGCAGTTCATCAAATAGCAGCGTAAACTGATGGAAAAACGTTGTGAAGCGGACTACATTGACATAAGGCTTGTCTCTTAAAAATTCACGCAGTCTGCCTTTCGAAAACTCCTTCGTTTTAGGCTGGCGGACGTCAAACGTAATTTGCCGTTCAAAATCTTTCCAATCATTAACGACGGCGTTGTACATATGAACAGGGTCCCAAATCAGATAGGCTAAAAAGCTAACGCTATACTCATGGAAAGCAATTGTGTTCGTAATCGTGACTTGACCACTAGCTTCATCATAACGCCAACGGTTAGTCGGCACGACCTCGCCTGTAGTGCGATCGATAACTTCCCACCAGCGATAAATATCATCACGGTTATTAACTTGTAATAAATCTTCGCTAATACCGTCTAATAAACGAATAGAAAGTTCCGCATCTATAGCTGCTACAAATGCAGTTGAAATATAACATTGTTGTACTTCGTCAGGGTTTGCTTTCGCCCATTGGTTATCTTTGCGGGTTGTATAGTAAGTCGCATATACTTTCGCTCCACATTCGGCTAATTCTTGTGGAAAAGTAGTGCCGTCTGCATCGCGTACAGCATCAGCGCCCCATAACTTCATCGTTTTCAGCGTTTCTCCTACGACATCCACATCCGTAGGGATGGTAAGGCGCCCTCTACTTTGTTTGCTCTCGTTCTGCTCGACCATTGCCATATGCTCCTTCCAAGTAACTGATTGTTGACTCCATCATACTCAGTCAGAAGGAGCGACCCAAGGCCGGATTATGACCTTCCACGAGTAAAATTTTGACCTTTACTGCAATAAAAAAAGATATAGAACTCCCTGCTCCCACAGGATAAGTTCTATACCTCTTCTAAGCTCACTTTGCTTCATAGCCATACACTTCAATTTGCGTTAGCGCCGGGAATGGTGAAGGGTCAGCGGACTTCATTAAGTTTGTTAAAGTAATTGACTCTACCTGACGTGGCGCAAGCTTAATAACCTGCTTTGCATTCGTTTTTGTGAGCGGAATGGTTTCACGATGACCATCGGAAAAGCAGAGCGTTACTTGTACCCAATAATTGTCGTGCGGAAAGTCAGCGCGCAGTGTAAGCGCGATGCAGTCTATTTCAACTGTGCGTCCAAACTGCACACTCATCTCAGCGTCGTCTTGCTGGTTAATCCCCCACGACTCGAATGGCCATGCCCCGTGACCTGCGTTAAAACAATTACCATTAATGGCATTACGCGCCGCAAACACGGACTCGCCGCGTGTTTCCACATTGGCAACCGCATGCGGATACCAACCGTCATTTTCATGGTGGTCGAACGGATTAAGAGCTACATTTTTGTAGCTGGCAATTTCGGCCACAGTCGCTTGACGCACGCTAAGCGCATGAAGGTCACCACAGAACGATTTAGGAGAATAAGAAATTTTCTTCTCTCCAAATGGAATCGTAAATCGATAACACGTTGTCGTTGCATAAATGAACGTTTCCGGCATAGCATCATCCAACTGCAACATGAAATATGGATTGGAGTGTTCACTATACACCACAATTTGATCACCCTCCTGATAAGGCTGATCATAAACAAGCTGTGCTTGCCCCAGATCCGTAGTAGCTGCCAACACGGTATGATTTATATCTTGAATTTCAATCGTAAACTGCGTTAATGGTGTCATAAGATGATCCTCTTTTCTACTTTGTGATAGGAATGGATAGATTTACGAATATTCGTTCTTATACTCACTAGGTGTTACACACATATACTTTTTGAACACTTTAGAGAAATAAGTGCGATCTGAATACCCTAATGTCAGCGCTATTTGTTCCAGCGTATGCCCAGACGTTTTTAACATTTGTGAAGCAATGTTCATTTTATATTGATGGACATAATCGGTGAAATTGCTGCCTGTCAAACGTTTGAAATAACGTGAAAAATAACTCGGGTTCAAATACAGATAGCGCGCAATATCAATCGAAGTAATGCTGTCAGCTAAATGCTGTTCAATATAATGTTGAATTTGCTGCAGCTTCGGTTCATAGCTGTTTGCACCTGTGCCTCGTCCTTGTTTTCCCTGCTTATCAGTAGACATAGCTATCGCAATTAGCGGACGCTCAGCTAAGGCAAGTACATCAGCAAGCGTTCTCGACTGATCCATATAATGATAGATTGCTTCATTGAGCCTAACGGAAGCTCCAATTGTGAGCTCGCGCAAGCAGGCTTGCAGTTCATGCATAAATGCAGCAGGTTCAATCATTCTCGTCTGAAAATGCTGCAACATCTCCCCTATAACACGTTGGATTCCCTCTATGTTCTGGGTAGCTAGCGCCTGCTTCAGTTCAATTTTATAGCTGTCCAACTCCCCCGCAGGCAATTGCAGTCTTGTTCGACCCATCGCCTGCTGCCGGTCGGTAATAAGCATTGACTCGCCTACATAAAACTCATATTTATGAGTGAACAAGGAGTGATGACACGTCCCTAGCTGCTTTAGCTGCAACTTATCACTGACCGTGACGCTTACTAGCTCCAATTTCATATATTGTTTCACACGCTCTTTTAATTTTTGCAAAAAACTGTTAAATTGCGACACGTTGTTATCTGCTAAGTTATCATGATAGTTATACACAATGACAAGATGCTGCTGCTGCAAAAATGGTGTAATTCCTTCATAGCTGCGTGCGAGCTCGTCCGCAATATTGTAGGCTGCATAACAAATTAACGATAATGACTGCTGAGAGTAATGTTTATCGTAGCTCGCATATTGCACATGAACAAGACTGAGCATATAAAAAGGTCCGTCCCACCTTACGCCAATGCTGGCAGCATAATTAAGGATCTCGTCCACATTCGTGCGATCGAGCACTCGCTGTAATAAGCCTTGTTTGAATAGCTGTGAATTGTAGCTTGAAGGTTGTACCGTAACAGATGCTGATTGTATTTTTAATAAACAGAGCGACTTAGACAAGCTTTGTTGCAATTGCTCTGCTGATAATTGATCTTTAATTAAATAATCGTCAGCCTGCAGCTTAAGCGCCTGTCTGGCGTAGTTAAAGTCTTCATGGCACGTTAAGAAAATGACTCGCACATCAGGTTTCATTTGGCGAAACTTTTCCGCTAGCTCAATACCGTTTGTTTGTGGCAAGCCGATATCTGTTATTACAATATCCGGAAGTGTCTGTTGGAACAGGTGAACTGCTTTTACACTAGAATACGTCGCAGCAACAACTTTTAATTGTAACTGTTCCCAATCTATCATTTGCTGCAACAATTTGAGCATTGGCACATCATCATCAATAAGCATCACTTTGTATATCACTTGTAGTCCCCCCGATTGATGTCACTGGAATCTGCATCCGTGCCGTTATCCCGTTATACTTATTATGTGTAAAAGAAAGCGTCGCCTCTGAACCAAAAGATAGTTTCAAGCGTTGGGCCACATTCACCAACCCAACCCGTTCATAACTAGGATCTGGTTCATCACTGCAGCGTAACACACTTTCATTTAGCCGATGTAGCATTGCTGCTTCCATACCTGCTCCATTGTCAGCCACTTCAATGAAAATAGTGTCTGTATCCTGATAAACAGAAATCCATATTTGAGATTGCTTCCACTGCGTATCATCGCCCTCTAAATCTATATCAGTATCAACAAAACCATGAATAATAGCATTTTCAACTAACGGTTGTAATAACAACTTTGGAAACTTCAGCAGTTGCAATGGTGACTCGACATCAACTTGCAGCTGAATTGGAATATCACTGCGCATTTGCATAATATCAATATAGTGAGCCATCAAGTCACACTCTTCTTGCAGCGTTGCAAGTGTATTAAATTTCATATAAGCACGCAGTAAACTCATTAAAGAGTCAATCATTCCGCTATGCAGTCGATCCTCCTGCAACATTAAGCTGCATTTAATAGAGTTAAGTGTATTGAGCAGGAAATGTGGGCGAATTTGCATAAACAGTGCCTCCAGTTCCAGCACACGTCTCTGCTCCTGCTGCCGCTCCATCTCATAAATGGACTGCTGTAGCTGATCGAGCATCAAGTTAAACGTCTTGCTTACTGCTGCTAGTTCATCTTCCCCTTTTACTTGCAACCTTACATCTAGCTTACCGTTGCCAAACTGACCTGCAACTTGCTGCAATTGCTCAATTGGACGATGCAATCGTTTGGACACAAGCAGAGCAAACAAAGAGAATATAATAACAAACAGCATGACTTCAGCAAAACCGATATAAAGTGTTCTTGAAAATATACCGCGAAACGTATTGTTACTCATCTCATACACAAGTTTCCATCCGTTTTTGCTTAATACAACTTCCGAACGCATCCGGCTGTCCATCTTGTCTGTAGCGGAGGCAAGCAATTGGGTTGAGCCGGCAATTCGCTTTCCTTGGTCATCCAAGAGCGTAACGTCCCATGACTTAACCGCTTGTAATGCATTTTCAAAATAAGACTGTTCAATGCCAATTAGCAGCACTGCTGTATGCGTTTTACTAACACGATCATAAACTACACGTGCAATATAGTATTTACTTGCGCCATCTTCCTCAAGTAGTCCTAACCACTGTAACCGTTCAGGCTGCTGAAAATTAATTTTGCTGTACAACACAGGCAAGTGCGGCAGCAGTTTAGCCGGTTCATCCTCTCCTGATGGGATAATAAACTGCTGCCGGTTTATTAAGTACATATGGGTTTGCCGATTTAACGTTTTCGAATTAATAAGTGAAAATACCGCTTTAATTTGCGAGAAATTTTCGTAGTCAGCAAAGCTGTTTAACTGCTTCACCTCGGCGAATTGACGCAAACTTGTTTTGAAACCAGCATCATTGACAATATAGTGGGAGGCGAATGTAGCATCATCAATCGTTTTGCTAAATTCCGCACCGATTACGTTTAACATGTTTTCGTTTGTTGCATGCAGCTTATCGAGCATCGATTCCTTAATTAAATAAAACGATTGCACTGATACAGCAACCATCGGTACGATAATAAACAGCATGAAGGAAAGTAACATACGTTTGTAATAAGTTAAATGGAACATCAGGTTATCGTCACTTCCCTTCCTGCCTCAGCCTTTACAGGCTAAATCTTTGACTTTTATTTCTTATTTAGTGTTACGTTCGTACCAATAACCTGGAATGCCACGCGCAAGCCGCATTAACGCTTCCAAGTAGTAATAGTCGCCCCAAATCATATAATCATCAGGGGACAAGCCACCATGAACATAGTAGGAACCATGCTTTAGCAATCCTTCCGCTGTATCGTCACCAATCGTAGCATAACGGTTCATCAGCGAGTCCATGCTCGTTGCCAGCATCTTCTCAAAATATAGACGATCCGGGTCAGCATCTTCCAAATGTGAAATAAGCTCTGCCAATCCTGCGGCTACAATCGCGGAAGCTGAACTATCACGATACGTACTAGCCGTTACAGGCGCATTGAAATCCCAGTAAGCAACACTGTCCTCAGGTAAATGTGCAAGGAAATAACGCGCCATCCGCTTAGCCGTGTCCAAAAATGCCGCATTTCCCGTATAACGATAAGAAAGGGCAAAGCCATATACGCCCCACGCTTGCCCGCGCGTCCATGTCGAACCGTTGCTGTAGCCCTGATGAGTAGCACCGCCGATGGGAACCCCGGTTTCTGGATTAAAGAAAAACGTATGATACGAGCTATCATCACCTCTAACGATATAACGGCGCGTTTTCTCTGCTTGGTTTTCTGCTATATCTCGATACTTAGGATCACCCGTCTGCTCGCTTGCCCAGTACAGTAAAGGTAAATTAAGCAAGCAATCGATAATGATTCGTCCTGCTTCTTGCTCGTTATTTTGCGCTCCCCAAGCCTGAATATAGCCACTGCCATCGCTTGTGTTCCGCCAGCGTGTCAAGAGATGATCTGCCGCTGCCAATGCCAGCTCACGAGATTGCTCATCACCTGTAATGATCCACTGCGCTTTGGCAGATAAGCTATACAAAAATCCTATATCGTGATGATCCAACACTTTTTTTTGCTGAAGCCGCTCTCGAAAACTAGCTACCGTAGCTTCTGCTGCCTGCCGATAACGTTCGTCTTGTGAGTACTCGTAGCACAACCACAAAATGCCAGACCAGAAGCCATTTGTCCAGTCGTCGTTGTCATTCAGTTGATATTTTCCATCAAGACTAATGTGCGGAAATTGAGCGCCGAACTTATCCATATTCATTAGCGTTTTCGCTAAAATATCTTCAATTGCTTGTGTGTAACGTTGATTAAGTTGTATATCTATTGTTTGTACTCCCTCTGTAGACATTTGCAATTCCGTCCTCTCTTTCGAAGTATACGTAATGCTTACTATATGATAGCGGAAACACACCGACACATGTAAGCGTTTTTTTATGCGAAAGTGTGCACAATTTTTACCTTTTGAAATTATTCGCTCGTCTGCTGTCCTTTGATCACCGTTGTTATTTGCCCGTTGTAGTGTACAATTATACGATCTTCCATCAGCTCTACAACTGGCAATTGCGACTCGCAGCCCGTAGGAATTCCCGCCATAACACTGACTAATACATGTGTGCCTGGCTGAAGTTCAGCACGCAGTGCAGGCATTAACGTGCGCTCGTAAAATAAATTGGTGTTGGGCTCAACGCGAATCATCTCTGCTTGTGTGAATCCTGTAATTGCCTTCGCCATCGTGTGACCGACGGGCGAATGGTAGCTTGCCCAATTCGTCTCGACTGCGGTTGAGTCTTCACTGCTTGACGCGACGAACGGCGCAGAGAAACTGGCATCGTAGGCAATGATGGCACGGCTCGTCTCCAACTCGTGAATACGCACGTGGCTGTCCCCACAAGGAACAATCGTACTGCGAATCGTAACACCCACTTGTGGCTGCCAGTTATGGACAAGTCGATCTTCATGCAGCTCATAGCTCGTATCTAGCGGTTTATCCCGAAAATGTACACCATCCTCACTAACTGCAAGCACACTGTCAAACGCACCCTCATAGTAGTAATAATTACTGCGTGGCACACTAAAGCCAAATACTGTCGAGTAAACAAATTTAGAGTATTTCGCACAAGCATGGTTCTGATAACCGATAAATTGACCTACTGGATACATAAGTGCATGCTTCGAATGATGCGTATGCTCTATCATCGCCTTCATGCTCGCAAGCGCAATTCGGCTTTGCAATACCTCTTGTTCAACTTCCTCTGCCTGCCAATAAGGATGGTCATCTGCCACAGCAAGCAACAAGAAACTTTTGAACGCCCAGTACGGGGAACCCGCCCCATTGTAGCCCTCACCCATTACTAAGTTCTGATAATGATAACCTACACTGAGCACACCATCTGCCGTAAAAATAGGATGATTCATCCAACTGCGCATATTACGTGCATACAAACCTTTAATTACACCCCAAGGCAGCGCTTCAACATCGGCCAGCACCAACGCACTCCAGAAGCTCGCTTGCGCAAAACGATAAGCCAAACTACGGCCGAATGGAATTGCCTCTCCGTTGCGATCGAACCAATACTGATAGCTGCGCGCAAACAGAATCGCTCGTTCTTTTAACCTTGCCGCCCGCTTTGGATCTTCCTCTGACATAAACGTAACATAAATTAAGCTATAGTAATGAAACGCCCAAGGAATGTAATAATCAAATTGCTGATCTACCCCGTCAAAATACCAGCCATCGCCGACATAACACGACTCTATCAGCTCAAAATCTTGCTCAATCAGCTCCTGTGAATAATTCATACCTAATCGTTTCAGCGCCACATTAACTAAAATACGAAAGAAATGCCAGTTGTTTGGTGGCAAACGATGCTCGTTAATTTGAAATAGCCAGTCTGCCACATGCTGCTGCTCCGTCTCGGACAACACATCCCAAGTTTGGTGTGGTGCAAGCAGCAGTGTAGTTGCGATAGATGCCATCTCAACTAACAATTGATCGCCATCCATCGTCTTGCCATAATAATGTTTGCTGTGCGGATTGCAGCCTGCCGCTAGTCCGTGCACCCATTGCTGCTGAAGCTGCTCGTCATCATAATGGACGAGAAAAGGCCCGATTCCCCATAACATTCTTAGAAATCCTTCCGCATCTCGGCGATTTTCCGTATAGATCGTGCCGTGGGTTCCTAAAGCCAAGTGTCCAGGTTGTTCTGCGAACTTCGACTGTAGCGGCTGCACTAACGCCTGTAATGCAGCCGCTATCTCGTCACGCTCATTCCACTGCATGCTGCCTATTTCCTTTATCACGATGATCTCCCTCTCTCAATCCGCATTGACCGCACAACAAACGTCAGCACTTCAGCTGCACGTATAATGAAAGTACAAAGACTAACAGTTGCGTGCTCCTGTTAGTCTTTGTACTTGGTTTTCCTATTCGAAATTAAGGCTGCTTGCCAATATAGGCCAAAATTCCACCGTCAACATATAAAATGTGACCATTGATAAAATCACTAGCAGGCGAAGCTAGAAATACCGCAGGACCTGCTAAATCATCCGTTTCGCCCCAACGCTCAGCAGGGGTCTTGGCAATAATAAAGGAATCAAACGGATGACGGCTGCCATCCGCCTGACGTTCACGCAACGGCGCTGTTTGTGGCGTTGCAATGTAGCCCGGGCCGATACCGTTACATTGGATGTTATATTTTCCATATTCAGAAGCGATATTACGAGTTAGCATCTTGAGTCCGCCTTTGGCAGCTGCATATGCAGATACCGTCTCCCGCCCTAATTCGCTCATCATGGAACAAATGTTAATAATTTTACCGCCGCCTTTGTTCATCATTCCAGGAATAACGGCTTTAGAGACAATAAAAGGACCGTTTAAGTCAATATCAATAACTTCACGGAATTCCTCCGCGCTCATTTCTATCATTGGAATTCGTTTAATAATACCAGCATTGTTAACTAGTATATCAATAACGCCCACTTCAGCTTCAATCTGCTGCACCATCGCCTGTACACCTGGCTCGTCGGTCACGTCACATACATAGCCGTGAGCCTCAATTCCCTGTTCCTTATAAGCAGCTATCCCACGAGCTACACCTTCTGGTTTACGATCATTAAATACAACTTTTGCACCCGCACGCGCCATTGCGCATGCCAATTCAAATCCTATCCCATACACCGCACCTGTAACGAGAGCTATCTTACCATCAAGTCGGAACCGATCAACCGAAAATTGTGACATGTTCTTACTCCCCTCTATTTACGATATCAATTGATTTACTTCAAATCGTTCATAGCGACCATATCCATATCGGTGTATGTGATATTTTCGCCGCACATGGCCCAAATAAACGTATAATTGCTCGTGCCCACACCAGTATGAATCGACCAGCTTGGACTAATAACTGCTTGCTCATTACCTACAACGAGATGTTTTGTCTCTTCTGGTTTGCCCATAAAATGAAACACTTTGTTGTCCGCTTCCAAATCGAAGTATACATACGCTTCCATCCGGCGCTCATGCGTGTGGCATGGCATCGTGTTCCAAGCGTTCCCCTCTTCCAAGTGCGTATAGCCCATTTGCAGCTGACATGACTGACATACATTCGGATGGATGTACTGATAAATTTTGCGCTTATTCATGGTGTTGTCCGCACCTGTCTCCATTGGCTTAATATGATCAATGGAAATCCGTACATTCGGATATTTATGATGAGCTGGACTAGAAGCAACATAAAATTTTGCTGGGTTACTCGCATCTGCGCTCGCAAACAGTACTTCTTTCGTCTCTTTTCCGATATAATAGCCATCCTGATTGTTCATCGCTTCACGTATACCATCAATCGTTATATATCCAGGGCCACCGATATTAATTACACCTAGTTCACGACGCTCCAAAAAATAATCCACACCTAAATCTTTACTCAGCTTAATTTCCAACGGCTCTTTCGCAGGGGTTACGCCACCAAAAATCAAACGGTCATTATGCGAGTAAGTCAAGCGAATTTCACCGGGAACAAACACCTGCTCCACTAAAAACTCCTTGCGCAATTCTTCTGTTGTCATGCGTGCGATTGATTGTGGCGCATACGCGTAGCGTGTCTCCATAGTTTGCATATTTTCTAGTTCCTCCCGATTTCATAGACTTGGAATCATCACAACGAACAATGCGATCATTCGATATTGGATCTACCACCATCATAGTGAATGCCCTTGGCAATAGTAAGCTAATTATTTTGCTCGGTTGTGAACTATTTTGACTTTATTGCCCGGTATTACACGTCTACTTCCTTATTTCTTTGTTTTGTAGTCCAAATTAATGAAAAACTACGCTAAGCTAACTGTAACTGTAGCTCCAAGCGGAATATTGAGCTGATACGTATGTGGCGTGGGCTTTGTTACGTCCACTGTCGTTGATGACTTCCCTTTGCACCGATCGGGCACTTGCTCCTCCATGTGGTCATCGTTATGCTCGTCATCCCCCCTACAAGTACGATTCATACTAAAAGCTAGGGGAATCTCGCTATAAATGATACAGGGCTTGCCAAGCGTAGACGTGATCTGCGCCTGCTGCAGCTTGCCCGCCTCCCATGTTATAGCAATAGTAAAGCCGCCACGGGCACGTAACCCCGTTACTTTTCCCCGAGGCCATGCGTGCGGCAATGCTGGCAACAAGCGAATTTCATCTCCGTGTGACTGCAATAACATCTCATGGATCGCTGCTGCCCCGCCAAAGTTAGCATCGATTTGGAATGGAGGGTGGTCACCAAACAAGTTCGGATGCACCGCTTTACTTAATAGACGACGTAAACTTTGATGCGCCTGATCTCCTTCATCTAACCTTGACCAGAAGTTTGCAATCCATGCTTGACTCCAGCCCGTATGTCCTCCGCCATTAGCTAGACGCCGCTGCAACGTGAACTTGGCTGCTCGTCCGAGGTCGGGGCTGCGATGAGGAATGATCTGTTCTCCAGGATGTAGGGCGAATAGCTGGGAAATATGCCGATGTCCTAGCTCTACTTCCTCGTAATCGACAGCCCACTCCATTATTTGCCCGTGGCGGCCAATTTGCGGCTGTGGCAACTGGCTGCGTACTTGCTGCCATTGTTGGATCAGCTGCTTTTCCTCTTGGAGCCATTGTTCCGTATGCCCTTCCACATCCTGTTGCAACAGCTCGCTTGCCCGTATACATGCAGTAAACAGCGCATACAAAATTTGCGAGTCCATTGACGGACCATAACATAGCGCCCCGACTTCACCCTGTTCGCTCCGATACGAGTTTTCTGGTGATAACGAGGGTACGGTCACTAGCTGTCCGGACGGTAATTCCAATAAGAAGTCTAAAAAAAATAATGAAGCTTCTTTTAATACGGGATACGCACGTTCACGCAAAAACGAAAGCGAGCCATTATACCCATAATGCTCCCACATGTGCAGTGCTAGCCATGCGCCCCCCATTGGCCACATATTGGCGCTCACATATTCACCATAGATGCCTGTATCCGCCCACATATTGCTGCTAGTGTGGGCGACAAATCCGCGTGCACCATAGATATTACGTGCGGTTTGTCGTCCCTTGATCACTAAACGTTCAATAAAATCAAATAACGGCATGTGACATTCGGCTAAATTTCCCGTCTCGGCAAGCCAGTAGTTCATTTGCAAATTTATGTTTAGATGATAGTCCGATTCCCACGGAGGCGTATAGCTATCGTTCCAAATCCCTTGCAAATTAGCAGGTAAAGTACCTGGTCGGGAACTGGCAAGTAGTAAATAACGACCGTACTGATAAAATAACGCCTCCAGTCCATTGTCAGGCGCACCTTGCCGGTATCGTGCCAGTCGCTCTGATGTGGACAAGCATTGCGCGCTAGGTAGCGGCTGCTCCAGTTCCGCCCCTTCCTCCGCTTCTAAATTCAGCGTCACGCGGTTAAAAAGCGGCTTATAATCCGCCAAATGCCGCTGCTTTAATGTGTCAAAGCTCACTTTAGCAGCTTGTTTTGCTTGTTGCCAAGCTACCGCATAAGCATCAACACAACGAAATGAAGTCTGTGCTGCTACAATAAGAGTCACTGCACGAGCTTGACGAATATCCATGTAATTGCCCGCCGTCTGACATTGTCCGCCCTCAATGACAGCCCGCAGCACAACGGCATATCGTACGCCATCTGCTCCTAATTGTCCTTGCATCGCAATAGCCTGCATATCAGCTGTTTGCACAACTTGACCGTTAAATGGTCTACGGTCAAGTTTAGCTGCAAAGGTTAAGCCGGCTTCCGCAGTTGTAGTCATCCGAATGACAAGCACTTGATCAGCGGCACTAGCAAATATTTCGCGGCTGTACGTAATGTCATCCTGCTGACCTTCATCCGTTGCCTTAGTTGGCAATGCTCCTTCCTTCGCTTCGTTTCCTGTTTCATAATCGACTTGCACCATTCCCTGATCCAAATTTAACTCACGACAATAACGCTTAACGGTGTGAGCTTCGTTATCGGTATCAAAATCCAGGAACAAGTTGCCCAAAGTCTGATAAGGGTTAAAATATTGCGGTACGTTTGTCATATGCTTTAATACTAGCTTTTCTGCCTTGCGTACGTTACCCTGTAGCAACAAGCTTTTTATATTCGGAAGTTCGGCTTGCGCCGACCTATTATCGTTATCCCTCGGACCGCCATACCAAATGGAATCCTCGTTTAATTGAATCTGCTCGCGCTGTATCCCCCCATAAACGACTCCCCCTAAGCGCCCATTACCAATTGGAAAAGCTTCTGTCCATTTGTTAGCCGCTGATCGCTCCAGTAAATAATTGCCGCTCTTGTTGCTGCGGGTGCATATGTGGCGTTCACACCTTAGATGATTCATAAAGCTACCCTCATTTCTTTAAGAAGACTGTGTCATAGCTCGTAATCTATCTCCATATCGTGCTTTGCCCCATTATATCGACATTGTAGCTCAAAATAGATGCACGATTATGACTATGTATGTGCCGTTTATTGACCTAACGTACACCCTAGCAGCTACTATCTACATCCACTCACATGATGATCCCCTGTTTGTTGCTGGATTCTGCTCACCATGCAGCACAAAAAAATCGGACAAGTCATATATGCTGACTCGCCCGATTCAAGGTCCTCATTTCGAATTATTGGACTGTTATATTATCGTTGCCCATAACATTTAAACTTGTCTGCCATGAGCCGCATTTCGGCATCTGGCAGCACTATCGGCTCACCGACACTTTTCGCTAGTACGTAAATTTGTGCGCAATATTCCAGTTCCTCCACGATGTTAAAAGCATGAAGCAAATCTTGTGCACCCGCCAATACGCCATGATTCGCTAGCATGACAGCTTTACGGCCCTCCATCGCTTTTGTGGCATTAACTGCTAGCTCATGTGTACCGAATGTAGCATACTCGGCTACACGTACGTTTGGACCTGCAACGGCAATCATATAATGGGTAGCAGGCAGTTCCCAGCGCAA
Source organism: Paenibacillus taiwanensis DSM 18679 (assembly GCF_000425125.1). Classification (GTDB taxonomy): domain Bacteria; phylum Bacillota; class Bacilli; order Paenibacillales; family Paenibacillaceae; genus Paenibacillus_B; species Paenibacillus_B taiwanensis. Next base: position 944,736 of record NZ_KE384306.1, on the reverse strand, counting down.
GCAACTGAGCACCGTTGCATATATCGTATGGGCATGAATGACTGCATCCATATCATCACGCGTGTTGTATTGCGCTAGGTGCATTTCCCATTCCGAGGATGGCAGGCGTTTACCTTCAACGACTTGACCATCAAGGTCAAGAATGACGATATCTTCAGGCTCAATCTCGTAAAAATCAATACCTGTCGGGGTTATGGCTACAATCCCCTGTTGACGATCGAAGATGCTAAGATTGCCGCCCGTGCCTTTGGTCAATCCGTTCTGGACTAGCTTCTTGCCGTATTTAATCAATTCATACCTTGCTTGCTCCATTAACATCTGTCACTTGTTCCTTTCTATAAATGGATAGTTAAGCTCGTATGTAATCTTTGATGGCTGCTATAGTTTCATTTTGACGGATTGGGATTACGATATGCAAGTAAAAGTCTTACTCACAAACTCATGACCACATAATAGTGCAAAAAGAGCAAGTTACAAGGCGATAAGGCCTTGCAACTTGCTCTTTTTATTTTACACCTGTTTTGCTTGACGATAGGCGTTTACATAGGCGGCGGCTTTCTTTCGAATCAACGACAAATCGTTGTTTTTGACTGCTTCATTCGTTAAATCAGAGCCGATCCCAACCGCAACCGCTCCGGCTTTTATCCATTCACCAAGGTTATCCAGCGACACACCGCCAGTTGGCATAATGTTAGCCTGCGGCAATGGTCCTTTAATCGTCTTGATGACGGACGGCTCATACAGGTTGCCTGGGAACAGCTTAATAATATCGGCTCCAAGCTCAAGCGCTTCATTTATTTCCTTAATGGTCATCGTTCCTGGCATAACCGGTACACGATATCGGTTGCACAACGTTACCGTCTCAGCGCTAAGAGAAGGTGATACGACAAATTGGGCCCCGCTAATAATTGCCGCACGGGCAGTTTCAGCATCCAGCACAGTTCCTACACCAATAATTGCATATGTAGATTCATCTGCTGAATCCCATTTATAAGTGTGTGCCAGTTTCTCAATCGCTTTTAGCGCATATGGAACTGTCATCGTAATCTCTATCACCTTAATTCCGCCGCGTATTGCCTCTTCGGCCATCGCAACCACTTCTTCTGCCGTTTCTCCGCGAAGTACGGCAACGACACCTTCCTCCACAATTTTCTGAATCAGCTGTATTTTTTTCATGACGTTCTCCTCACCTATCCCATTTTCATATCCACATTGATATCTGTTCACTAAACACCTTTATCGCTCCACATGTAACTTACCAGCAAGCAAGTGCTCGATTTGCGCTCCAGTTGGAAGCCCTTCCCAATCCCCGACCGTCTGGATAACTTGCGCGCCGATCAAATTACCGAGACGAACCGCCTCTTCAAGGCTGAAATCCCGCAGCAAACCGGCTAGAAATCCGGCACAGAAGCCATCCCCAGCTCCTACAGTATCGACAACTTGATCTACCTTGTAATAAGGAACCGCTGACCATTTGCCGTTCTCTAAAATATAGGTTTTGTCCTCGCCACCTTTAACAATGCTCACAGCCGACAATTCCCCGAGCTTGGCAACGATCTCATCTATCGATTCTGTCTCGTATAGCAGCTTCAATTCATCTAAACCTGGCAAGAAATAATCCGCTTTTTGTGCCAACGGCAGCAGCACCTTTTGGGCTGCTTTCACATTCCATAACTTTAAACGTAAATTCGGATCGAAGCTCACTTTAACACCGTGCTGCTTTGCGATGTCCATAGCTGCTGCTGCCGTCGCCGCGCAGGATTCACTTAACGCAGGTGTAATCCCCGTAATATGCAAAATCTTTGCACCCGCAATATAGGCCTCGTCCAAATGCTCAGGCGTCATTTTACTGGCCGCCGATAGCTGGCGGTAATAATACACAGAGCTTCTGCCAATTGTATTCTCACGAATCATAAGTCCTGTTGGAGCTTCGTCTGTAAATGAAGTGCGTGTAACGTCTACGCCTTCTCCTCTTACCAGCTTATAAATGCGCTGCCCAAACGGATCATTTCCAAGCCGGCCGCACCAGCCTGCGGAATGTCCAAGCCTTGACAAACCGATCGCGACGTTTGTTTCCGCCCCACCAAATGACGGGGTCAAATTCGATGCATATTCAAGGCCCTTTCCTCCCTCAGTGATCAATAGGGCCATACTTTCCCCGAAGGTGACCACTTCCGGGGAAGTATTTTGCTGTTTCATTCACCTTCACCATCGCTTTCTATTTATCCGATATTTATCGATCATTTTCTGACGCTCGATAACCCAAGCATCAGTCCATCAGTCGATACATAGCACCTTTATACATGAAATGAACTATTGTTATTTCGAAACATTTAACAGTCGTAAAATTAAAGTAATTGCTTCGGCTCTCGTTGTAGCAGCGTTAGGTTTAAATTTACCGTCGCCATTGCCTTGAATTAGACCTGCTTCCACAGCGGCTGCAACATAAGGTTTGGCCCATGCTGGAATTTGATCTGCGTCCCCAAAAGTCAGTGTTACTTTTGGGTGCACTTCAAGCCCACGTGCACGAACGATCAGAACAACGAGCTCACTTCTCGTCATTTGTTTATTTGCACGGAATGTACCATCTTCATAACCTGAAATATAACCCGCTTTAGCAAGCGCTTGAATAAAAGGCTGCGCCCATGCTGGCGTTTGAGCTTGATCCGCAAAACTGAATGCTGCATTCACTCGTTCCAGTTTCAGCGCTCTAGCTAACATAGCTGCAAGCTCACCGCGCGTAATGATGCCATTCGGCCTGAACGTTCCATCCTCATAACCCGTTACAAAACCGAGTTCAGCTGATTTTTGAATAGCAGCCTTAGCCCAATGTTCACTGATATCAGACCAAGCTTGTTTCGTAGGTTCTGGATCAGCAGGTTTCACCGGCTCTGTTGGTTGGCTCGGTTTTGTTGGCTCTGGGTGAGTTGTCGCTGTTGTTGAACCCGATTCTGTTGCACCTGATCCTGTTGATCCTGTTGATCCTGATTCTGTTGAGCCTGGTGCTGTTGTCGTTCCGCCCCCCGTGGAATTCGCTTCTTTATACACCGCTAATACTTTAACTGCTTCGCCAGGCATTACAAACGAATACTTGCTCGTGTTCGTTGTATCCGGGGTTAATGTCAGACTCGTTGGTGTTACGTTCCACTTATCGAACACCTTTCCACCCGGTGTATCCAATGCTACTGTTACGATTTCACCCTTCTTGGCAGCCTGTTTATCAGCTTTTGCCCCGTCCACAGTGACCGTATAGGTCTTTCCGAGATCAAATGTTGCCGTGTACGTTTGGCCAAGTGATCCTGTAGTGTTAACTTCAATGCTAACTCCATCTTGTATCGGGGTAACGTTTATTCCCGCGCTTGCAGTTAGCAACGTCATGTTCGGTTGAAGAACTTCAATCGTCACGCTGTTCTGCTTTTGCGTTGGATCGGATAACGCAATGGTCATTTCACCGTTCTGTTCTTTCATGATGACGGCAGCAGCGGATTTGGCGCTCATCCTGCCCACAGAACCCGCACTCCAGAAATTTGCAGCGGTGATTCCCAACTGCTTGTTACGCGCAGCTTGCACGGTGGATGTATTGCTTAGCACTTCAATTGCTGGTTGCTCACTGTAAGCTTCTGTTTGTGCTGATGTCTTACCTGGAAGCAGCACATACTCGTAATTAGCAGCTTGGGGATGTGTCCCGTGTTCAAAAGATAAGCTTGCGTAATTACGCGTCAGTTGGTCTTTCGATTGACCGTTGTTAATGTCATACCATGCACCTGTTCTCGCCTCGCGTACGACATGTAATGTAGGCGCATTAGGGAAGTAATAGCCCATATCTGCACCAGAACCTGCACGATTGCCCGCCAAATGTGCCCATTGGACATTATTAACGTCTGCTTCATAATCCAATGCGGTAGGCACCTGTACACCGTTAAGCACCAAGGCGTTGTTTCCACTACTATTCAACTTCCGATTGTCTACAATCGTTTCTACCTGCTTTGTAGCGGCTGAAGTTTTACGAATATCTGCACCAAGAGCTACAATTTCATCATCAAACATAAACCATGATTTTTTACCACTTAAATCACTGCCTGTTACTTTGGTTAATGAGAAATCCATGCCGCTAGCACTGTACAAATGATCTAGTGTTGCACCGCCAACATGATTTTTTGAATTGTAATAATAAGCCCATTCGCCAGGCATCTTTCCTTCTCCAGAGCCGTCTGTTGTTGTGCCTGGCAAACGGAAACTGTTCACCGTCGCCCAAAATCCATCGCGATATTGCTGTAAATCTTCGTTATAAATATAGGTCATGCCAAGTCCGGTATCCCAGCCTTTTACATTTTCCTTATTACCCATTTCAAAGGCAGAAATGCGGTCTGAGAACAGACTAAGCCCAAACGTATAATTCGGGCGATGATGCGCAACACGCGCCATACCGTTAAACATGTAGCTGCGCGACAGCTCGCCGCGCGGTGCTACCGAAGTATCGTTCATTACTTTTTTCAGCAGCACGACACTTGAAATCGGCAAACCTTTATAATAATCGTCCCAGGTTGTATCCTTGCTTACCCATTCTTTAACCATGCTTCGAATGTTATCGTTAACTACCGAAGGCGCACCTTCTGCCAAACTGGCTAGAGCTACAATCGTCCCACGAGCTGTACCCGAATCTTTTCTGGAAATCCCTCGTCCGTTCACCATATCCATGTACAGCCCTTTGTAAATAACCGGTTCAAACGTATCACTTACCCACTTATATACGTTTGCTACACGCGGATCAGTCACAGGCCAAGGAGATTGGTTGAGCAAATAAGTGATATCCGCCGTACGGCTGAGCCAAACTGCACCATAACCCGCCGTGTAAGCGATATTCGCATGCTGTACCAATGAGCCATCCTCATATACGCCATCACCACTCGTGACATAGTTGAATTCTGAACCGATGGAATCCCGTCCTTGCGTAATTTTAGCGCTATTTTTACCTATTACACCCCGAACAGTAACAACAAGTGCTTTATCCAGTAAATTGCCACCGGTCTCGATGACGGAGCTATTTTGTACGCGCTTTGTTGGATTAGGACAATATTTATCAATGGTCCGCATAAAGTTGGCTATTAGCTGATCAGTCAACTCATCATACATAAGAATTAAACAGTCATTTAACAGCTGCGGTGCACCAATTTCAAACCCCCACCAGCTGCTGGCACTGCTATAGGATAAACGCTCGTTATATCGCTTAGCGTACATCCAATCCAAGGCCCCTATAATGGCATCCCGCAGCTGTGGATCTTGATAGAAGCGTGAAGACCCTGTGTGATAGGCAGTTGCCATCGTTTTAATACGCGTAAACTCAGTCACGATGTTGTTGGCATGCTTCTCTTTCGTATCAGCGCTATCCGTCAAATCTGACCACAAATAGCTGCGACTGGCATTATTCGCACTAAGTGTATCCAGATAACCGTTCTTCATCGCATTAGATATACTATTGTCCATCTCAGCTACTAACGCTTGAATAGTGGGATCAGCTGCTAGGCTGGCATCTGCCGCACCGACTAACTTCTGCTTCCAGCGTGAACGTAACTGGCTATAAGCAGCTGCTGTTTCTACCGAATCAACACCAATGTTACTTTGTGCCTTTATGAGTTGGTCTGCTGTTGCAACTGTGATGGTTGCCACCCCCGCAGCAACTGCTGTTACATGCCCCATTTGATCCACAGCAGCTATTTGCTCATCGCTGCTGCTCCATACAACTTGGGGGGATGGCATGTTATTGGGCGTGACGGTTAAGGTAAGCGGCTTTGTCTCCCCGACCGTCATCATCCTTGCTGCCGGTTCAAGCGCCAACCCTGTTATACCGTCATATTCCTCCAACAAAATGTTATCAAACCACGCTTTGCCAGTACTATTTTCAAAAAACAATTCAACAAAAAACTTGGCACCGCCTGTTGGAACCGTAATAAAAACTTGCTGCATCGTCCAATCATTTGTACCATACACTTTCGTTGAGCTTGGGCCGTCCATTAATTTGGTATTAGAAGCATTCTGTACAGAGGTGCGAAAATAAACGCCGCTGCCACCTGCAACATTTTCGGTTTTATACCAAACGCGTAACCGATACGATTTACCCGCCACAACAGGTGCCTTTGTATTAATAGACACACGGCTTGACTTAACTGCATCAATCAGCAACGATTGCTGACCATTATAAGGAGTATACGTATCAAGTGATACACTTACTGTCCTGCCAGCGGGCTTACCAGAACCTACAGGAATCCATGTGTCCCACTGAGCAGGTGCAGGATTCGTATCCGTATATTGCGTCCACGTTCCGCTTGGCGCCACTGCCAGTTCGAAATTTCCATTCGGAATTAAATTGTTGGCAGTTGATGCCAGCGCCATATTTGGACCAACAGGTAACAACGTGACTACTATCGTAACTACGAGTAACAAACTTAGTATTTTTTTCATCACTATTCACCCCATACCTAAGCATAGATTGCAAAGGCGTCCCTCTCCACGCTATTTAGGTTATATCTAGCATGGAATATAGAGACGCCTTGTTCAGCGGATTGCTACTTATGATGTTACTTACTGATTGTTACTTATTTGTTTTCTTTTTCCTTAATAATTTTTGTAGCTTCTTCAACCATCCATGCTTGTACTTTTTCAATCGGTTCGTTGCTAAGCATAAATTTGCTGAAGCCATCGCCGATTAATTTTGTTAAATCCGCACTTGAAGTAGTAAGCACTTTGGAAGCATCCAGATACTTAATGTCGTCGCCAAACAGCGTGTACTTCAATGATTCTACATCGTATTTATCTTTGTTTTTACCAATCATACGCTCCAACAGCGCTGTTTGATCTGCTTTTTTCCAGCCAGAGAATTCTTGTCTATTCGTTGAATCTGCTGTAGACATAAAGCGCATCAACTTGTAGGACTCTTCCTTGTGCTTTGTTGTGGAACCCATTGCTAATTGTGAACCCCCAACAAAATATTTGCCGCCCTCATATTGTTTAGGCAATGCATTTTTTGGAGGCAGCGGAACTGGTGCGAAAGCTGTCACAAAATCATGTGGGTACTGCTCAAGATTACCTGGGTCAGGAATTGTAAAGCTTCCTGTCATAATCGTTGCAGCACTTCCACCGAAAAATTCACTGCGGTAGTTAAGCTTAGCCGCTAAAATGTCAGCGTATGCTTTTGCAGACTTATCTACGCTCTCCATATCTTTACGCAGTTGGAAGAAGTACGGATAAGTCGGGTCAGCCAAAATAGTACTGCCGTCGTCATAGCGGAACGGATCTTTCATTACCGTTTGCGCCGGTGCATTCATATACAACTCCCACGTATGGAAGTAAGTACCGTAACGTTTATCGATCCCTTCGCCTTTGGTGAGCTTTTTCGCATATTCACGGTAGTCATCCCATGTCCAACCGAATTTAGGAACAGGCAGCCCAGCTTCGTCCAACGCGTTTTTGTTGAGCATGACATACGTATAGCCGGATGTATATTGCATACCGTAATATTTTCCGTCTACTTCTGGATTTACATAATACTCATCTTGTGCTTTCAAGCCTTCTTTATCATAGAATTCGTTTAATGGCGTAAATGCACTGCGAACCGCTCTTTCAACGACCGCTGATGAATTGGGTAATTGAACGACGTCAACTTCATCTCCTGACGAAATTAAAAAGTCCAATTTCTTTAACATTTCAAGTGAATTACCTGGAACGAGCACGACATGTTCCACTTTAATACCAGGGTTAGCTGCTTCAAACTCACGCAGCATGGCGTCTGTAGCCCCTTCTTGCGACTCATTGTCCCAGTTATAATACTTAAGTGTCACTTCTTTTGCTCCTGCATCTGCATTACCGTTCGATTGTGCTGAATCGTCAGCTTTGCTTCCACAAGCGCTCGTAAACATCATTAAAGCTAGCAGTATGCATGTGGAAATAAGAAGATTACGTTTAGCTTTACTTGCCATGTGCGAATTCCCCCTAAATGTGTGGTCTTAACCAAGAAGCTTGTTAGCGCTTACAGGCACAGTATATAACGTTTGTAATTTGCTTGCGTGTACAATTTTGTGCATGTGTGATAACGATTTTGACCTATTTGCAAATCTTGTGCGTCCGTATAGCTTAACCTTTCACACCACCAAGGGCAATCCCGCTTATCACTTGTTTTTGTAACACGATAAACACAATCAACAGTGGAATAATCGCTGACACGGCCGCCATCATCATAATCGCGTCGTTGGTCGTATAATCATCCCTAAACAAGGTCATACCTAGCGGAACGGTGTACAATGATTTGGATTGCAAGAAAATTAACGGATTTTGATAATCATTCCACGACCAGATGAACTTAATAATGGCCACCGTCGCGACTACAGGTCGACAAAGTGGAATCATGATCGAAGTAAATGTGCGCAAATGCCCTGCCCCATCAATTCTAGCCGCTTCCAAAATATCATCACTCACACCCGCCATAAATTGACGCAAGAGAAAAGTAAAGTAAATCGAGAACATCCCCATAAAGATAAGCGCGGCATGGGTGTCATACAAACCCATCCAACGAATAAGCATGAAACGAGGAATAAGTGTCGCTTGATCCGGAATAATCATCATCGCTAGCAGCACGGCGAATACGAAGTTACGGCCGCGAAATTTTAGTTTCGTAAAGGAGTAGGCTGCCATCGTTGATATAAGTAACGAAAGTAAAGTAACGATAACCGCCACTTTTATGGAATTCAAATAAATGATTCCAAACGGCACCTTTTGCATCCATACGGCTTTAAAGTTATGGATAACGTTGATGGAAGAAGGAATCCATTCGATCGGAAAGCGCATCACATCTTTTTCAAATTTAAATGCTGACGACACCATCCATAATAATGGAAAGATAAAGAGTACGGACAAGATCCCCATTAACACGGTAGCGACAATTTTAGAAATCCGATTACGTAAGTTTAGCATCATATTCTCCCTTTCAATTAAAATGATTCTTCCTGACGCAACTTCCAAGTTGCCGCTGTAATCAGTCCGATAATTGCAAATAACAGCCACGATATTGCAGATGCGTAACCCATATTGTAGTTCACAAAACCTTCTTGATAGATTCGGAATACGATTACCGTCGATGAATTATCTGGTCCGCCTTCCGTCAAATACGATATAATATCAAATACTTTAAATGAACCAATTAGCATCGTAATAAGCAAGAAGAAGGTCGTTGGTCGAAGCAGAGGAATCGTAATATTAAAAAACTTTTTCAGTCCCGTCGCGCCATCAATTTCCGCCGCTTCATACAACTCTTCGGAAATATTGGACAATCCCGCCATGTAAATAATAATAGTGTAACCAAGCCCTGCCCACGCACTAATAATAGCAACCGCAATCAAGGACGTTTTCGGATCAACGAGCCATTTCGGAGGATTTGATATCCCAAGGTCCATTAAAAACTGGTTGATCGGGCCAAACGAAGGGTGGAACAAAATACTCCACACTGCTGCCACCGCGATAATAGAAGAAATATAAGGGATGAAGAATACGACTTTAAAATAACTTTTAAAGTACACTTTACTATGAATAACAACCGCTAGCACAAGCGCTATCGCTATCGGTAAAGGTACAGTTAACACCGTATACACTAAGTTGTTGTATAACGCCTTCCATATGGTCGGATCTTGAAATAAATGAATGAAGTTTTGCAAGCCTGCAAATTTAATACCTGCAACCCCAGACAATAAATCCCAATCTGTAAAACTTAAATACAACGAGAATCCAAGGGCAAATACGTTAAGCAGCAGCATACCGACAATTTCCGGCATTAAAAACAGCCACCCAACTAATGCTTCCTTTCTCCGTGGCGACCAAAATTTCTTTACTACATGCTCCGCCTGCTGCGTAGAGAGCTGATAACTTGATTTTGTCTCTTCCACTTATGATGTCACCTCAGCTTATAATTTGTTGACTTCATCATAAGCCGCAGACAAGGGAGAACAAAGGATGGATTATGACCTAGTGTGGGTAAAATTTTGACCTTTGCTGCGATTAATTTAGCAGCTTCTGCATACAAAAAAGAGGTCGAGCAGCCGCACGACCTCCTTACTTTATTATGTGAATTTAGCACGACTAGTTGGCAGACCATTATTTCTTTTCTTCTCATTTCGTTTATACTTTGGTGTATTAGGCGATCCAAATAAATCGATAAATCGACTGCATATTCTGGTAGTGGGCCAATTCACTTCTGCTTTAATGATAGATTCCGCTTGTCTAACAACTTCCTCATAGGTTGAGTGGCGTATATTGTAAAGCGCTGAATCACCATTACTTGCAGAATAGCTTTCTTGTAATTGTCTCAATCGATCCGCTAATAAAGATGACGAGTCATTCCCACCTTTGTACATCTTCTCCAAAGAAAACTCGGAGCGATGGTCTTCCACAAACTGAAATCTTAGTTCTTTGGTTTGCTGAAGATGTGCACTGCTTTTTTTACGATAGCGAGTTCCTCTTGCGTGTCCGCAAGGGTATGTTCTTTCTCTTGAAGTAACCGACGCATTTCTTTGAGCTCAGATTCTAGTTCTTTCACTCGATCCACACTAGCTACGGGCTCATGTTTAAGTTCACGATACTTGCCCATCCACTGGTGTAATGTACTTTTTGGAATGTTTAGTTCTTCTGCTAAGTCTCCGAGTGTCTTGGTCTGTTCTTGGATAAGTTTTACCGTTTGTTTCTTGAATTCCTCGTCATATCGTTGACGCTGTTCTCCCATATGGAACACCTCCGTTAGCCTTATTATCCTTCTATCCGTTAACGGGTGTCCACTTTTTATTCTAGTTCCACCACTTTTTATTCTAGGTCCAGAGCGATGATATCTGGGTTGAATAGGCTGGCTTTGGTGGACAGACGATCCGTTATGTGCGGTAAAAACACACTTTGGGTGTAGCTATCGGACAGGAAATCCGCTATTGCCTCCAAACTACCGCCAAACGGGACGAATTACGCAAATAGCGTACCTCCTGTCCGCTAAGCGGCCAAATGATCCTTACATCCACTAAATAACGGATCTCTCGTCCGGTCACGTATTCCGCCCCATACCGCACCATCATACCGATGTTGATTTGGAGCGCTACGTTTATCCGGATTTATGTCGATGACGAAAGATCATATGAAAAACGGTCAATTGAAACCGGGCTGCGATGTGCAAATGGCGACCGAAAACCAGTTGAAGGTGCGGAGATCCGTTTTGCCACTTTCCAACAGAAGCATAAGAACCAAAAAATTGGACGGAAAACATGATGTTTCTCCGCCCAACTTTTATTTTAAAGACTTATTGGACAGCCCTTTCATACCAATGAACTACCCCTATCGAATATGAGAATGATCGTCCCGCAGCTATGACAAAAAGGTTTTGATCCGATCCACATACTTGTGTCTGCTGTCTTCATATTCGTTATAAAGACGCTTGTTCACGATTGAGGCATTTCCAAAAAAGAATCGCTCGTAAACCGCCTGCCGACCACCAAATGAACTGACACTAAGCTCCCATGCCAGTCTGGACAGCTGCACACTTTTTTTGGCATCTACATCAATACTTTTCAAATATTGATTTAATTGATCGCTAATTTCAGAATTAAAATCTTGTTCATCCAGGATCAACATCAAATTACTGGCACCAATTAATTGAATGATTTCAATCAAGCGTGGATACATTTTTTGAAAATATACGTTTGCCGCAAGCAGCGGCTTCTTATTCGGGAGCATAGACCCCCATCGATCTATAGATGCACCATTCTCGGCCGCAAGCTGAAACGCTTTAAGTGTCTCTACTGCTACGATCATCTCCGTAACCTTTTCAATAATGTGATCATGATTATCCAGTCCGCAAGCATCAACCATCATTTCAATAGTTCCAAGCAAAAACTCTGTTTTTGCAATGTTTTTACACATAATCTGAATGCCGGTATGCGTATGAAAATGACTTTCTTCCATTAAACGGGAAGCCATATTTTCGTCACCATACACAAAGACGCGGTCCCACGGCACGGTAACATCTTTAAATAGGACAAGCGTGTCCATTTCTTCAAATCTGGAACTAAGTGGATAATTGTAAGATGATTCTCCCCCTACAAAGCTTTCCCTGCACACATAACTAATACCTTTAAGGTTGCTTGGGACAGCAAAGGCAAATGCATAAGGACTTTCCTCATCGACTGACAAGGAGAATGGCGGAGGAAATACCAATATTTCATCCGAAGTTGCCCCTTGTGTATCTAAAAGAAAAGCCCCTCGAACTACGATCCCGTCTTTATTTTTTTCGACTACTCGAGCGGTTTCCGGCTCTTCGAAGGTCCGAAGAAATGTAGTGACTCGCCCCGCTCTAGGTTGAATAAACACATGAGAAAGCGTAATATCATTCTCCTGGCAGTATTCGTAGTATCGTTTCAGATTAGCAGCGTACTGAGGATATTTTTCTTTAAGCACCCCCGCTGCTGCGGAAAATGCCATTATGGCGGTATTCATGTAGTCAGGGGAACGCCCCAAAAAGCCATGATGGCAGTTGGCCCACGACTGCATCATCTGCCTGCGTAGGACGAGATCCTTTTTTGTTTTAGGCTGTTTGTAGGACAGTCCGACCGGATGGCCTGTTACCGGCGAACTATAAACCATTGCGGATTGCGATTCTGAGTCATGCTGCATGTCATACATGGCCGCTTGAGTAGCCATAAGACCTTTAAAAGCTTTATGTTCCGAAATAGGCCCTTGTACACGCTCTCCTCCGATCCAGACATCGGGGAGATTTTGATTTATCCGCTCTATATATTCGCTTCCGCTTTTTACGGGCATGAAAATCGCCTCCTCGTTTCTAAGGATACTGTATTCGTAACAAGGCAGATTGGCCTACACGAATACCTACACTCCGCTCCGTTTATGGAAGATGCTGCAGTTGGTACATTAGGATAGCTAGAAAGAACGGCCACCATCCTGAACGGTTTCGCTGCAAATGAAGACTTCTCAACAAAAAAACCAAGAGCCTAAGTGATAAACACTTCGCTCTTGGTTTGGAACAGCATTGTTAAGATGTCATTCTAAGCAGCAACGTTACAGCTTCAGCCCTTGTTACCGATTCATTCGGAGCTAAGCGTAGTTGATCTTTTCCTTTCAGCAGCCCAGCTCCGTACACTGCTGCCGCAGCTCCTTTCCCCCATGACGGGATCTGATTCGAATCTGCAAACGGCAATGTGGCTTTTGAGTCCTCCAGTTTGAGTGCTCTAGCGATCATGACAACCAGTTCCATTCGTGTCATTGGATCATGCGGACGGAACGTTTGATCGTTATAGCCTTTTATTAGTCCTGCTTGCACGGCACTGGTAATATAAGACTTGGCCCATAATGGAATCGTTGCCTCATCCTTGAAAGACAACACGCTATCTGCTTGTGGCAGCTTCAGTGCACGAGCAAGCATAACCGTCAGTTCACCACGTGTGACGACTGCATTTGGACGGAATGTTCCATTTTCGTAGCCTTTAATGAAGCCTTGTGCGACGGCCTTATTAATGGCTTCTTGTGCCCAATGCTTGCTAATATCCGAAAATGTCGGCTGCTTGCTTCCTTGCTCCTGCTCCGTATTGCCGTCTTTTCCGCCGTTATTGCCATTGTTATTCTCATTATTGCCTGCGTTATTTCCGGTAGTTGTCCCGTTACCGTTGTTGCTATTATTACCCCCACTACCGTTGTTACCGTTATTGCCGCTGTTGTCATTCCCACCATCCGGCAAATCACTTAACGTAATGCTAACCGATGTTGCAGTGAGTGGTACTGTAACGATCCCCTTGTTGTTATCCACCACACCCAATGAAGCATGCTTAATGTTATTTACCATGCTTGGCAGTTGGATGCTGAACGTGGCGTGAGTTGTGTCCGCTTTTGCTTGCGCAAGGTTAGTCTTCATCGTTACAACGAGCTTGTTCCCTTTTCTAAGGATGTCATACCCGACTCTTCCACCTTGGAATGCCGGATAGTTGTTCACGGCAGCAACGATATCGTTGTTGCTTGCGGCATCTTTCACCCATTCCTTAGGAATGCCACGGCCGATAATAAGCTCATATTTGTTGTTCTGCTCATAAATTCGCTCCGCAATCAAAGAGTCAACCAACACCTTCGAATTAACAGCTTGACCCCACATGTGCTGAGCGGAACCACCACCGCCTGGTGTTGATTGAATACCTAGCTTCTCGCTTGTTGGTGCCCATGGACTCGGATTGACAGGATAATTTACACCTTCCCACCAGCTGAATGGTCCGCTCATCGATTTTTCAATCATAAATTCGTAAGCTTTAATCCCCATGTCTCGATGCGCTTCACCACGCAGCGCCGCACTGCCGTAACCCGCATTATAAGCACTTGAGTAGAAACCATGAGGGTACCCACCAAAATTGTAAGGCGAATCCGTCGTTCCCTCATTGATACGTCTGTTGATGCCATAACTGTAGGTGTCATCTAACATCGTTAAGTTAATGTTGTTATCCGGCTGCTCTGCACCATACAAGTATCCATCCCACAACCATCTGCCAAATAAGAACATGGAAGCCCAGTTCGCATCTCTGGAGTCTTTCATGCGGTTCTCATCGTTGCTCTGTACGACAGACGCCGGAATGTATTTCAAATTTTTATCCTTTATCGTCGCTTGTAACTTAGCTGTAAAAGCAGCCAATAAATCGTCATACTGATCTTTTGCCCATTGGGCTTCCGTCAGGTACTTCGCATCCCCCTTCACCTTGTACAACTCACGGGCGATATATTCATAGGAGGATAAACCTGTCAAGGCGGAATAGTTATCAATTGTCCAATAACCTAAAGTATCGATTGCTTTCGTTTCCTTCATAATATGGCCGTCTCCAGCCCGATCGCTCACGATACTTTTTGCACCAAACTTCACTCTTTTATCAAATACGGAACCTATAGAGCCATCATCGGCTTGCATCGCTTCATCAAAGATGGAAGCATCTCCCGTTTTGCTTAAATAAACAGCATAGGTCCAAGGTAGCTTCCAATTGGCGTCCCAAAATTGATTCGGGTCCACTTGACCCGTTTCAATGTTAATGCCTCCGGTGAGAGGAATACTCTCCAAATATTCCTTTGCGTGCGCAAAATCACCGCTTTGAATCAATTGTACAAAAATCCCGATTGTATCGTGAGAATATAATCTTGCATAGCCATTTTCACCAACATGCAAGTAATTGCCGTCCTTAATAATCATGTTGTAAATATAGCCTGCTTTAAAAGCATGAACTAGTGCTTTGTTTGGCAGCTTGAGGTCAACTACCGCAGAAAGTCTAGTATTCCAGTAGTTTTTCATGTCTTTGTAGTTTTGCTCAAACGTGCCAAGACGAGATACTTGCTCTCTTGTTAAGGTTGTGAATGTTTGCTTGGTCGCGTCAAAGTATTCATATTTATCCGCTTCGATAGCATACTCTCTAATGACTGTTTCGCCTGGGCGGATCGTATATACGTTGTGCGCTGCGGCATTCATTGGAACTAGGTTTTCGGATACAACAGGCAGCAAACGTGTTTCATTTGAAACGTTAGTTACCGTCATTTTGGAGTAATTAATGACATAATCCTTGTTGGCGACGGTTTGTTTATTAGCAAACGATTCTATTTTGTATTTCATTTGTTCTTTCTCAAACTCATGAATAAATACAGGCAAATACCCTTCCGCGTTATACCACTTGATGTCTGCTGAGCTTGTTGCGCCAAAGGTTACCATTTGCTTAGGTGCAACAGGACCATGCTGCATCGGACGGGTGCCCCCGATCTGATAAGAGCCGTCAAGAAAAGCGAGCGTTGCATTTTTGTCTCCTTCAAAGCCAAAGCCTGCTGTCATCAAAGGATTAATTTCATATTGATACTTGTCTGTTAACTGTAACTGGTCTAACGCATTCAGGACGCCGGAATACGCCTTCATTCGTTCCTGCTCGGATGAAGCGGCTTGTAACGATGTTGCCGTCTGAACAGCTTGTTGTAGAGCAGCAGTTGACTGACTTGTATAGCCTTTTAAAACCGCTTGCTCTAACGTAGCAATTCGTGCTGCCACCTCATCAAGGGGCTTACTTAGCGTCAACTGGTTAAACGCATTTTGAATCTGAAGTAAAGTCGCATCAAGTGTATCCTGCTTCACATCCACGTCTCGCAGTTGTACATCGGCCTGACTCAAGGCTGTCTCTAAGGCTGACCATGTCGAGAGTGTAAAGAGATTTCTGTTGTAGTGCTTAACGTTCTCAATCATCGTCTGCAAAGGCGCTTTGTTCACATTGCCTTCCTTGACGATTCGCATAATGCCTGTGCCTAGAGCAGCTTCTGACTTAAATACGCCTGAGACGGTTTTACCAAAAAACTCATTCGCAGACTCCATATTTTTAGGCATAATCATCCAACGATATTGCCCAGAACCAAGCTTCTCCTGTGTTAAGGCGATAGCGTACCGCGTATTTGCAGCTAGACTGTAACTTAATTCAGCTGTTGTCAATCCGCCATCCACAATTGTATCTTTATTAACTATCGTTGAGGCAAGAGGGGCTCCTGTAGGCAGTCCCTCTTGGTTTACCGCGTACAATTTAATGACTAGGTTGCTGACCGGCTCTTTATTCCGTTTTACATTCACTTGCACATATTTCATCGCCACATCATCCTTGACCAAAAAGGTCTGATAACGATCTTGCTGGTCGGTCGTGGAACCAAAGGTATACTCACCTGTAGCTGTTCCTGTGTAATCGATTACAATATTGGATTCTCGTTTGACAAGCAAAGACTGTGCAGTCAGCAGCGCTTGGTAAGCGCTGTCAACATCTTGCTGAGTAGCTTCTATCCAATCGAGAATACGCTTGGCTTCCCCTTTTGCTGTAATAAGCGCCTGCCATGTGTTATCGGTATACAATCCTTGCGTCATGTAGCTAACTGCATTGTATTCATTTTGTAACGTCATTTTATCGGCCAGCACTTTGCTGCTTAAAGCGACACCCGATAAGGACATATTCCCGTTTTTCTTCTGTACATCCGTCAGCCGTCCTTCGACTCTAAGCTTCACATTTGCAGGTACGTTAACTTGATAGTTAACCATTTTAGAAGTTGCGTCTGCACTAACGACTTTTGATGCACTTAATACATCATTCGTATAAATATCAAACTGTACGTTAGCTTGCCACATCCCTACGCCAAACCATAGCGTTGAAGTTGTGGGCTGCGGCTCGACTTGAACGTTCCAGCCCACGTTAGTGTAGGCACCAGGTTCACGACTCGCACTTGGAAAAAATAGACCAAACCCGGTATCCTTCGCCCCGAATTCTTGGCCAGCCATCCCATCCGTCCACGTATAGGACATATAGTTAGCATCACTGCCTCTGCTTGTCTTCCCTTCGACTCCTGTATTTCCGTATACATCAAACGTAACCGATTGGCCGCCTGCTTTTTTCACCAGACTTAGCTTATTTAAATTATCCCCTCTAAGATGCAGCCAGTCTACATCCCCTGCTTGCGTCAGATTTAATGCATATTCACCCTGAACCTGTCCTTCTGTGACGTTTGGCCCAGTCGCTGCCTGAACTGTGGTGAGCGGAGTAATGGTCGTCACCAATATACTGAACAGCAGCACTTTTGATATGAGCTTGTGTAGTGACATATTCACTTTTTCTTCAACCTCCTGACAGTAGTTTATGAAGGAAAAAGGGTTGAACTTTAGTAGTGGTAAAGTCCAACCCAGGTCATCTAGTTTTGTCCGTATTTACTTTGGAGATCGTTTAGCAACTGCTCCACCGTCAAGCCATCTTTTTTGAAAATAATTTCTTCGACACCTTTAAGCAGATCCGCATGGAATGCTTTCGTTTGCTCTGGATAAGCAAAAGGCATACCTACTTTTTCCATGTTGTCAAACACAGGTTTCAGCTCTGGGTTTTTCTCCAAATATTTAGGAAGCAGTGCGGATACAGCAGGAGAGTAGCCCACTTCTTCAATTGCATTTAACTGTGCTTCATCACGAAGTGCATATTTGATAACCTGCATCGCTTCTTCTTTGTGCTTGCTGCCTGCCAAGATTGACAAACCGTGAGAATAAGCGCTTTGTGCTTCTACCGTTCCCTTAGGCATTGGAAGCGCAATCATCTTCATGTCAGGATTCGCTTCTTTTAGATGACCAACATACCAAGGACCCGCAGTAGACATCGCACCCTTTTCTTGACTGAATACTTCGCCGTCCCAAGGTGCACCTACCTCAATTGGAGCAATAGCCACTTGGTTGGTCAGGAACAGATCTACAAAGAATTGAACACCTGTAATGTTTTCTTTGGAATTAATCGTTTTCCCGAAGCCCCAATCTCCGCCAAAAGCATGAACATATTGTGTAATGTGGAAAGGATCAATACTGCCGATAATTCCCTTCACTCCATCCTTAGTCATCGCTTTGGCCAGTGCAACCACATCATCCATCGTTTCCGGCTGTTTCGTAATGCCGGATGCATCAAACATCGCCTTGTTGATCGCAAGCATAGAAGTGGAAGAATCGTAAGGGATGCCATACAGCTTATTATCGTCCGTCCAGCCTTTGTACAAGGACGAAGTTACACGTTCTTTCTCAAAGCCTACCTTGCCCATCAGATCATCAAGTGGGGCAAGAACTCCTTTTTTAATATATTCATAGTTTCCTTCATCGGACATCGCGATAATGTCAGGGCCTACGCCAGCTGCAATCGCTGCTGGAACCGCTTTCCAAAACTCATCGCTTGTTGGATACATTTGCATTTTCACTTTCAAGTTTGGATGCTCTTTTTCAAGCCCGTTCACCATAAACTCAAAATTTTTCTGTTCGGATGCATTGGCCCAGTAGGCCATCGTAACTTCAACGTTCTCCGTTTTATTTTGATCCGTCTCAGCACCGCTTGATTCACTTGAATTCGAGCTTGAGCCACAGCCTGCTGCAGTAAGCATGAGCAGGAGGGTACACAGTAACAGAACTGCTTTCTTTTTCATGTGTCACGACCCCTTTTATTCGAAATAATTCACCTTGTTTGGTGTTACCTTCATCTTAGCGATGCGGCCACCTCGCGCAAACAGAGGATATTTACATATCTTTGTGAATTTTTACTTCCCCAAACATGTTTTTCGATATTCATTTGGCGGGAGTCCATACATTTTTTTGAAGCTAATATAATAATTATCAATACTATTAAATCCGACCTTCTCCGCGATTTCATACGTTTTTAGATTGCCGTTCTTTAAGTACTCCAACGATTTTTTTACACGGTAACGATTAATATATGGAATCAGCATGGAACCCGTTTGTTCTTTGAAAATACGGCTGAGATAACTGTTGTTTAAGGAAACATAGGCAGCCAGCTCATTTAGCGTGAGGTCCTGATCATAGTGCTCATGGATGTACTCAATGACACGCTTTATCTTATAATTGGTTGATGTCGCCTCATCCGTATAACTCTCCTGCACGCTCTCCAGCTCACCTACAAGCAGCAAATGCAAATCCTCCAAACGCTCTGCCGCCATAATTTCCTGAATCCGCGTGTAGTCATCCTCCAAGTTGTCTGGCTTCATGTATGACTGAATAAGACAATGTGCATTCACACACATTTCCATAATGGCATGACGGTCAGCACATCGTTTGTCTTTGAGGACAGCAAACATTTCATGTACGAGCAGAATAGCTTCGGACACCGCTTTATTTTCCATCTGTTTACGGATTTGCTGCTCATACCATGCAAATAAGGCTTTACCATTTCCCTCGTTTACAGTTTTAGGTTCGTATATAACGACGTTTCCACGTTCCTCATAAAACAGTGATTCTACCGTCTCCTGTGCTTCATGATAGGCTTTTGGTATTTCTAGCAAACTTCTGTGCATACCACTAACAAGAAAACTAACTTGAATATTCAAAAACTGCTTTACCGTTTTTTCAATTTTACGAATGAGACCCCAGCGCTCCTCTAAAATTTCATTCATACTTCGTAATTCAGAATACGTCTTCAAAATGACAAGCTCTTTTGAGCTCATTTGCAGCAGTTCCAGCTCGGTGTACCGATGAAGCACTTCGTGTAAAATATTTAGTATGGAAAATCCTAGCAGATGCTCCATCCCTTTTTTGTAACGTTTTTTCACCTTGTCATAGTGATCAACGGACATAATGATACAGCATACATTCGGCTGTTTTAATTTCAGATCATAAAGTTGGGTCTTTTGCTCAATTTCCCACTCATGTCGCACGACTCCGATTACAAGATCACGCAAAAAAAGCGATTTCAAATCGTTGCGGCTTTTTTCTGTAGCAAGCTGCGGCGGCGCAAGTCGGTCATGCCCGATTTCAGAGCTCATTGACTTACGTACACGCTCTAGCGCCTCAAATACAGACGCTTGCGTCAAATTCGGCTTATGGATATAATCGCAAGCTCCGAGCAGAAGCGCCTCTCTTGCGTATTCGAACTCATTATGACTGCTTAAAATTATAACTTTGCAGGCATGGTTTGCACGCCGAAGCTGCCGGAGCACTTCAAGCCCATCAACCAAGGGCATACGTATATCCAAAAACACAACGTCCGGATGAAGCACGTCGATTTTCTCCAATGCCTCTTTACCGTTAGCTGCTTCACCAACCACATAATAGCCATGAAGATTCCAGTCCACAAACGTTTTAAAATTCATCCGAATAAAGGATTCGTCGTCTACAATCATAATTTTCATGCCGATCCCTCTTTTCTCTTCTCGATGCGCTCTGGCTGCTGTTCCATTGCAGGGATGAGAATGATAACTTGTGTGCCTTTCCCTATGCTGCTGTGAATGTTCACGCCGTACTTTTCTCCAAAATGAAGCTTTAATCTTCTGGACACATTACCAACGCCGATAGAATTCATAGTTTGTGTGTTTGACATTTCTTGCTGCATAAGTTCCGTAAGCCGTTCTTGCTCTACGCCCACACCGTTATCCGTAATGACAAACTGAACATCGTCGCCTGCTTTTTGCACTTGAATGTGCAAATGATAATTCGGCGAATCCCCCACAAACCCATGAAACACAGCATTCTCCACAAAGGGCTGCACCATAAACTTTAACGTCTTGCAACTTAGTAGGGTTTCATCAACTTCAAGCTCAAATTCAAACACATTGTAATACCGCAGCTGTAGCAATTCCAAATAACTGCGGATAAAATCCATTTCTTCTTCAATGTAAATAAATTCTTGTGTGTTGCGTGTCGAAAACGACAGCACCTTGATCATGCCGTCGATCGCTTCCGTGATGTTGTCTGCCATTTGCGCTTGCG
This sequence comes from Paenibacillus taiwanensis DSM 18679, assembly GCF_000425125.1. Lineage (GTDB taxonomy): Bacteria > Bacillota > Bacilli > Paenibacillales > Paenibacillaceae > Paenibacillus_B > Paenibacillus_B taiwanensis. The sequence continues at coordinate 923,432 of NZ_KE384306.1, read as the reverse complement.
ACATCCATTTAATGACGGACAACGTATTGTAAATAAAATGCGGATTGATTTGATTTTGGAGCGCTTTCAATTCAGCACTGCGCTTTCTTTGTTCCTCCAGCTTCATTTGTGCAATCAACTCTTTAATTTCAGCCGTCATTTGGTTAAACGACCCCGACAATTGTCCAACCTCATCCAAACTTTCTTGCGGGGCAACGACATCAAAGTCGCCCTTCCTCACTTTGCCCATCAGCCGATTAAGCCGTTGGATCGGATTGGAGATGCTTCCCGATATAAGATAAGCTGTACAAAATCCAAGCACAACTAGTAACAGCAGCAGTAGAAGAGCAAAATTACGAATCTGAATAATTTCGGCTAGCAGCTTGTCACGGTGAACGATGCTGTAAAATTGCCATCCTGAAATGTTGGATTTATGCTGAACCACATAATATTTGTCCTGATTCGTTTCAATCTCAGACATTACTTGCTTATGCTCCACACCAATCATGGACGGATTGGAGCTAAACACAACCGTACCATTATCGTCGACAATAAATTGATTCACATCTTTTTTATGGTTCAGACCACTAAATAACTTTTCTAAATTTTCCATCCGAAAATTAATAAGCAGCACGCCTAGTTTCTTATAAGTTTCTGTATCTACGAGAATTCGTCCAACAGATAAAACAGGACGTGGCTTCGCATACATCTGTTTTTCTTCATGCATGCCAATAAGAACCGGACGCTCCGCATTGTTCACAATGCTTTGGTACCACGGCTCTCGTTTAGGCTGATAAGTATAGTTAAACGTTGAATCGTACCCCCGCCGATAAACTAACGGGCTGTTTTCCGGATAGATCAGGATGGAATCGATATCTGGATTAAAATGCATAAGCTCCTTAAACACGTTATCGCTAACGTATCGAAAATCCATACTTTTGGCAAACGTCTCATACTTCTCCGCTGCATAATTTTTAGACAAAATTTCGATCAATCTTTCGTCGTAGAACGGACGCTCTGAAGATTTGATCATATTACGGACAAACGAATCCGCAGTGGACACCATCTGCAGATTCGTTTCCTGAAACGATTTCTCTATCCTAGATTCAAACACGGACATGGCATAAATGTAAAAATAATTACATATGACCACGAGGGGAAGGATCATAAGCAGCGAATAGGTCAGAAATAGTTTTTGCCTTATGCTGCGGTCGCGAAAGCGTCTCCATGTATACATGAAGAAGCCCCCTCTCTCTGTAAAATAAGATCGAATGATGTCGAATTAATCTTATGCCATTATGAGAGCATGTTCAATAGTAATTCCTCATTTCGTTGTTGGCACATAACATTCCTTACATCAGCTCGTTTTAAACTTGTGCACCGTGTCGAACCAGTGTTGCTCGATTACAGCAAGCGAAAGTTCGGAAGTATCCGTGACAATGTAGTCTGCTTGTTTTAATATGTCATGTTCCCCTACGCCGATTGCAAACATGCCAGCGCTCTTTATCGCCTGCACACCAGCCTCTGCGTCCTCGATGCCGACACAATACTTCGGCTCGACTTGCAAGCCTGCTGCCGCAGCCAAAAAAATATCGGGGGCTGGCTTCCCATTGGCTAGCTGCGCCGGGTCCACGATCACATCAAAATAAGCTTCAACCTTGAGCTGCTGTAGCAGCGTTTTGGCATTACGGCTGGCCGAAGCCAGCCCTATCTGAACATTAGCCTGTTTGAGATCATCAAACAGTAACAATATACCTGGAAGAATCTCAGATTCATCCACGGATTGTATGAGGCGTTGATAGTTTATATTTTTCAGATGAGCCCAGATTTGTTTTTGCTCCAAACTGACATGAGCGCCGCCATCAGGACGTTGACTTAAAATTTTCTCCAAAGAAGCCATCCGGTCAATCCCTTTAAGCTGTTCATTAAATGCCCAGTCAAAAGGAAGCTCCAGCTCATCGGCCAACTGCTTCCACGCTTCATAGTGGTACTTGGCAGTGTCCGTAATGACACCATCGAGATCAAAAATAACAGCTTGAATGGCATCTGATTTATTCATCGCACTGCACCTCCGTGCTGACCGTCAGCATTTGATTGTTTAGCTCATATTCTCGTCCATACAGCACTATGGTCAACGGATGTGTCCCCGTAGAAAGCCGTTCCACTTGAACCTCGTTTCGCGTAACCGTGATGTAAAGCCGCTCTCCCTGCCAAGCAAGCGGATAAGCTAAACGCTCCCACGCTGCTGGCAGCTTCGGATGAAGTCGAAGCGTCCCTTCCCAAGAACGAACACCCCCAAATCCCATCACGACAGATTTCCATATCCCACCGATGGATGCCGTATGAATACCTTCATCACAGCTATGCATGTTGGGGCCTAGATCAATTCGAGCTGCCTTCGTAAACATCTCATACGCAAGCTCTAACTCATGAACATCACAAGCCAGCATGCTATGTGTAGAGAGACTCAGTGAAGAATCATGTAATGTTTTAGGCTCATAATAATACCAATTGGCTCTTTTCGTTTCCTCTGTAAACCAGTCCTCAAGAAGGTAGAACAAAACAAGAATATCAGCCTGCTTCGAAACTTGAATATCGCTGAGCTGCGTCATGCTGTAATCATGGAGAATCGTTGCCACCTGCTCTTGATTACGATATTTCGTTAAATCAATCACTTCTTTATGCAAATAAGTGTCATCCTGTGGAATAATTAACGATTTCTCATCAGGCTCAGGCAAGTATATAAGCTTTAATTTCTTTTCCCAATCTTTAAGCTGCTCAGACACATTTAACTGCTGATTCAGCCTGCTGTAAACCTCGCTGTCCGCTTGTATAAGCTGGTTTACACATTCAATCGCTTTTGCTATGTTCCAATAGGCCATATAGTTCGTAAAGGCATTGTTTGATACATGCTCTTTATATTCATCCGGACCGATAACATCATGGATATAATACTTCTTATCTTTAACGTTCCATTCTAATCGACTGGACCAGAAGTTAGCTGTCTCAATCAAAATCTCGTAGCCGTATGCGTCCATGTAACGCTGATCCCCTGTGGCCTGATAATAATGCCACACGCCATAAGCAACATCAGCAGTAATGTGCTGTTCGATCTTTCCAGTCCAAATATATGTCGGAGTTCCCGTCACAATATCGACAGGTCCCCATTCAGGCGTTTCTTCCTCGCCTGTTAAGGCAGATTCCCACGGATACATAGCACCACGGTACCCGTTATCCCGCGCCTTTTTTCGAGCTCCATTTAACGTGTGATAGCGGTATTTGACCAGCTTTCGAGCAGTTTCAGGAGCGGTATATAGGAAGTACGGTAAAATAAAAATTTCAGTATCCCAAAATACGTGCCCTTTGTACCCTTCACCTGTTAATCCTTTCGCTCCTACAGAGAAGCGGCTGTCATGCGCAGGCGTCATTAAAACCAGATGATATTGGGCAAAGCGAATCGCGAGCTGATCAAAGGCATTTTGGCTCTTGATTTCGATGTTGGCCTGCTCCCAGAAGCGTGACCAAGCGTCCTCATGTGCACTGAAAATCTTATCATAGCCCCCCTCTGCTGCCGCTCTGAGGTGAATACGAGCTGTGTTTTGTAATTCAAGCGCACAGGCATCCCCGTCCCATTTCTGATCGAGGCTCGTATATACGGACGCCATTTTGTCAAACACAAGTGTGCTCCCAGCTTGAACTAACCGCTTATAGGTTAACGTCACCCTTCTGCGATCCATGCTCGGTACAGGTTCGTCAGCCAGACGCTCGCCATTTTCTTGTAACTGGTGAACACAAGTATGTACAAACGTAATATTGGATTCCGTTGTTGTTGCTATATATTGAATAAGCTCCTTATCGAATATACGACGATCACCCTCTATAAAGTGCTGCGCCCCTGAGTTCGTCATCTGGCCGTTAATGCCAGAGCGGATCGATACATGAGCAGCCTGTGTTAGCGGAGTTATCTCGACTCGTAGAGCCATGAGATGCAGGTCATGCAAGGACACAAATCGGCGGAAGGAGAGCTTGTACTGCGCCCCCTGCTCATCCTCCCACAACACATTTCGCCGAAGCTCTCCTTGGCGCAAATCCAGCTCACGACGATAGCTGAGAATCCTCCCTTTTTCCAGATGAAAGGGCTGACCGTTTAGTTGAATATCAAGCTGCGCCATATCAGCAGCATTCGGAAGCTCTGTCACTTCTTCATTGGCAAAACGGTTATAGGTTCCTGCCACAAACAAATTACGTCGTTCTCCTGGATAACTTTCCTCCGTAGCCGCTCTCAGTCCCATGTACCCATTTCCCTGACAGAAAATAGTCTCGAATTTCGCTAAATATTTGGCGTTAAACGCTGTTTCTGCAACGATCCAACCGCTACTGCGCTCATCTAATCCCGTGTATTCAATCATGCTGCATCCTCCTAGTAAGCTCATTGTTGTTCTACACTTTTACCCTTTAAGACCCGTAGTAGCTATGCCTTGCACCATATGGCGCTGGAACAGCAAGAAGACGATAATGATAGGCACCGTCAGCAGCACAACACCAGTCATCGTAAGGTTAGGCCATTCAAAGTAACGGTTTTTTAAAGTGTTAAGTCCGACCGTCATCACGTACCAGCGACTGTCATTCACGAGTGTAACCGGCCATACAAAGGAGTTCCACGTACCTGTGAAGCTGAAAATAATTTGAGTACCGATTGCCCCCTTCGACAACGGGAGCATAATACGGAAAAAGATGCCGATCTTGTTAAGTCCGTCTACCTCTGCTGCTTCTTCCAGTTCTTTAGGTACAGTCAAGAAAAATTGTCGCATCAAGAAGACAAGAAAACCTTGGAACAAGAACGGAATAATCAAACCTTGATAAGTATTCAACCATTTTAGATCTACGATCATCGAGAAGATCGGAATAATCATGACTTGATAAGGCACCATCATCATCCCAATAACAAGGAAAAATACAACACCTCTACCACGATAATTCAGTCGTGCTAACGAATAAGCAGCCATCGTATTGACGATAAGATTACCGATCAAAATACCAAACGTAACGATAATCGAATTTTTGTACCAGATCAAAATGTCTGAAGTGGTAAATATGTCGATATAGTTTTCAAACGTCCATCGGCTAGGGAGTACAAGATGCCCGATGTCTGATTTACTTAGCAAAGAAGTATAGATCGCGTAGCCAAACGGCACGATAAAAAACACGGAAAACATAAACAGCAGCAAATAGCGTAAAAACTGAGCTTTGCGACTATCCGTCACCTAAATCTCCTCCTTCATAAAGCGTCTTTGCAGCATCGACAGCACAAGAATTAAAGCGAAAATAATAAACGCTGCCGCACTGCCGTAGCCTGAACGGTTAAAGCTAAACGCTTGGCTGTAGAAATACGTAACAATGGTACTTGTTGCGCCAGCTGGGCTTCCAAGTGATCCATTACGAGCTAACGCATACGGTTGGTCAAACAACTGCATGACGTTAATGATGCCTGACATAATAACGAGGTACGTAACAGGCTTCAGCATCGGAACCGTCAGCTTCCAAAATTGCTGCCAGCCATTTGCGCCATCTACTACCCCTGCTTCATAAATATCATTTGGAATCGTTTGCAAACCTCCCAAATACACCACCATATAAAAGCCTGTATATGTCCAGATCGTCAAAATCATCAGAAAAGGAAGTGCGTACTTTACGTTTGCGTACCAAGACACATCTGGAAATCCAAACCAAGTGAGAAACTGGGTAACAACCCCATCATTTTGCATAAACAAGTACATAAACACAGTAGTTACAGCAATCGTTGACGTAATATACGGCATGTAATACAACGTACGAAACACACCTTTAAAACGTAAAACCTTGTTCAGATTGACCGCAATGACCAATGCGATAATGGCTTGCAGCGGCACAGCTACAACCGTTAACAATAAGGAATGTCTAAGTGCTGTCCAGAAATCTTTATCTTTTACAATTTCAATGTAGTTGCTAAAGCCTACAAACTTTGCTGCATCCGGATTTAAAAAGCTAATATCCTGGAAGCTGTAAATGAATGACTGTACGAGCGGGTAATAAAACCAAATCCCCATCAGAATCAGAATTGGGGCGACAAATAAGTAGCCTACAAACGTCGAGGAATTGGCCATGCCGGTCAATCTCGTACGCAAGCCGCGCTTTTGTCTAGGCAGGGAACGATTAGTTTCTGCATTGGGCGTCATGCTGTTGCTCCTTCCACTTACGAACCTTGTTCGTGTAATATTGTAACTCCATCATAAGAAGTGGGTGTTTTTCGCGGAATAGAGGATATTTACATGACTCCGAGGATTTTTACATGAGAGAAATCGAAACATAAAAATAAAGCCCTCTCACCTTCCTGCAAGGAAGTGAAAGGGCTTTAGAGTGGTAGTAACTCGAGTTGCCTTAGCCATACGACAAAAGCTGACGCCAGTAAAGTGATTGTACCGCCGTCAGCTTGTCATGTTGCTGCTTGATCTATATACTTGTTCGATTCATCGCAACTGGCGGCTCATGACGACTCGGCAAAGAGACAAGCACTGTCGTGCCTTGTCCTGCCTCACTAAGAATCGTCATCTCGCCCCCGTGAACCTTAATAATCTCATCCGTTATGGCGAGGCCAAGTCCGGTGCCGCCACGATCCGGATTCACCTGATAAAATTTATCCATCACCTTCGTCAGATGGTCTTCACTTATACCAATCCCTTGGTCGATGACTCGGACCTCACATTGTTGATCCTTCCACTCCAACCTGACCGTAATGGTCGAATGCAAAGGTGAAAATTTAATCGCATTATCGATTAAATTAAGAAATACTTGCTTTAATCGGTTGGTATCGCCATACAACTCACATTCCGAAGGAAACGCTTGTGAATGCTCCAGCTTCAGTGTAATATCCTTCTGATCCGCTTTCATCTTCACCTGAAACAGTGTCTCCTCCAGCAAGGCATCCAGCTTAACAGGCTGCCAATGAAGCTGAAGTCGATCCTGCTGGAGCTTGGAGAAGTCAAGCAGCTCCTCTACGAGACCAATAAGACGATCCGTCTCCTTTGTAATAATGTTCAGCCCAAGCTTCATTTCTTCTTGGTCTGTCATACTGCCTGACTGCAACGTCTCGCTCCAACCTTTAATACCTGTTAAAGGGGTGCGCAGCTCGTGTGAAATAGAAGAAATAAAATCATTTTTTAATTCGTTGCTGCGTACGATCTCCTGTGCCATAAAATTCAGTGTCTTGGCCAAGTCACCAAGCTCATATTTATAACCTTCTTTGACTTTAATGTCAAATCTTCCTCGTGCCATCTGTGCAGACGCTGCTGTAATTTCATTTATAGGGCTAACAATGGAGTTGGCTAACCCCAAACTTACAATTAACACTAATACCAGCACAGAAATAGATACAACAATAGACAGCAATACGATGTTGTTTAGTCTGCTATTTACGGTTTCCATCGAGGTTACGAGTCTGAGTATATACTGTACGTCGCCTTTTCCCATTAACGGCGCTGACAGCGACATAACCGTTTCACCCGTACCGATCTGCTTGCCTACCCATCTCGTAGTTTTCAGATCTTGTGAAGCGGTAAGCACATCTGATGTCTTAATCACGTCACTGATCTGAAATCCACTTGAAGAAATTAGCACATTTCCGCTCTTATCCAATATTTGCACTTCTGCTTTTTCCAGATGAAACAGCTTTAACAATTCAGGCAGCCAAGTTCGATCATCCTCAGAATACAAAATGCTAACGTATCGTTGATAATAAGATGACGTCGCAGAGGCGTGATATTTGAGATGATTAGACACCGAATCATAATAATAAGTGCGCACAGCCAACATAAAGATGATTTCCAAGATTAACATCGTTAAAAACACAACGATAAAATAGTGCATTACGACAGAACGTCGAATGCCAGGTTTTATGAAGAAACGGTTCCCTTCCATTTGTATCCATGTCCCCAAACTGTTTCAATGTATTTTGGTGAAGAGGGCTCGTCTTCAATCTTTTGGCGTAAACGGCGCACGTTTACGTCCACGATTTTGGGGTCCCCCATATAATCTTTGCCCCAGACATGATCCAATAAAATATCTCTGCTAAGTGTCATTTCTTCCTTTTCCATAAAATACTGAATCAAGGAAAATTCCGTCGGTGTCAAATCAATAACTTCGTCGTGTTTGAGAAATCGCTTGGCAATCAGATCGAGCGTAAAGGGCCCCGAATGATAAATGACTTTCTGTGATGCTTGCTGGTATGAATGTACACGCCGCAATAAGGACTGAATTCGCGCAACCAGCTCCGTTGGACTAAAGGGCTTACTGACATGATCATCCGCACCGACAGACAAGGCGTACACCTTGTCTTGCTCCTGCACCTTTGCAGTTAAAAATATAATGCCAATTCGTTCATTTTGCTCCCGAATACGTCGACATACTTCAAATCCATCGATCCCAGGCACCATCACATCCAGAAGTGCGATATCAATAGTCGGGTCGATTAACAGTTTCTCCAACGCTTCATTACCGTTTGAAGCTTCCACCACCTCAAACCCATTCCGTTTTAAGTTGATGACAATAAAGCTGCGAATAGACTCTTCATCTTCCATAATTAATATTTTAGTCATCTCTGGTAACTCCCTTTCTACTTGGCTGCTTCCTCAGGCTTCGTTTGTTCTACAGTAGGCAGCTTAGGTGCACCGTCGTTCAACCGCAATTGCTCCTTACTGTATATCCCAATGACTTCATCACCGTAAGCAGCTAAATAAGTCCATTTATCTTTATAACGTTCCCACGTCTCCACGCTAAAGAAGCGAACCTCTGCTAACGTTTCATTGGTGTTAAAATCAATAAATCTTAAATACTCATTAATATTGGACTTCGTATCAATGGATACCCGGCCATACCAGGACACAGGTATTGTAAAATGAAACCTTTCCTTGTAATCCCTGAACTGCTTTTGAACAAGCCGTAAATTATTTTTCCCGTCCCACTGATAATAACTTTGGAAAAACGGGATCTCATACTCTTCATAGTAATCCTCCCAACCTTCAGGACGTTCAGGTATGGGGATTTCAATAATACCATCTGCGTTAATATCCGAACTTAAAATGCTTCGTTTCTTGATTGTTAAATCCTTCGGAAATACTTCCTTTAGCTCTCCTGATTCTGATAAGGTGACTGCAATTGTAAAGCTGTAATTAGCACCTGCGTTTGCATCCATCACGATGCCCCGCTTGTCCTTGCTGATAAAACCGGACATTACATTCAAGAAGCCGTTAATCTCATTGTCCATCACTTTCTCGGTAAATTTCTTTAACTTGTCCTCATCAAATTTATACTGACTAATGATCGGCGGCTTAGACTTTTGGTTCGTGACCACATACAACTCGTTCTTCATGTTCCGATCAAGATCGTCAATGACATACTGCGCATAAGGCTGCTCAAATATTTTAGTTAGTTGCTGGTTAGAAAATGAATAAATAATCATGCCCTTATTAGAATCTGATTCTGGGTAACTGTATCCAATCACCAAGTCCAGAGTATTGTCATTGGTCAAGTCCACGATATCGACACGATCCAGCTTCACGCCTTCACCATCAAAGTCAACCGTCTTGCTCCATGTCTTGCCATCACTTTGGAAAATCATCCCGTGTATACGAACTTCACGATCAGGCGTCTCGTAGAACACGATCGCCTCAGCTTGTCCATCGTTGTTTAGATCGGCAATCCGGATCGCACTATTGTCCGATGAATTTGTTGGACGAATAATAGCGCCACCCTCCGGCAGATGCGAAGTTATGATGCTCATCAGGCTTGCCTGTTCATCTGGCAGTCTTGGCACACTTAATAAAGATTTAGGGTCCTGGACCCATTCGCAACCGCTCAACAGAAAAGTGAACACAACGAGCAATATCCATACGCTGCGTCTTGAGCGCACGCTTTTCAATCTCATCCCTCTTTTCATCGCCTTATGTTGTTTACATTGTCCGCAAACGATACTTAATTATACGAGTTAATTGGTAAATGTGTAACAAGAATACATCTCCTAGCTAGTAGGCACCATGCTTCTCGTTTACCACATACCGTCGTAAGCACACGCTCTCTCTTCCACTTTCAGACGGCTCCCCACACACTTTTATCATTATAAAAAAAAATAGTCACCAATAGGTGACAAACCCATTACAAAGCTATGTTATTGCTCCTTCTGACTAGTACCATAGTGTATCTATAATACCATTTTCAGCCTTAATATCATTTAGATCATATATCGATATCGGAAAATATAAAAAGCCGTAAACATACGCGGCTAATTCGTATAATCCAAAAAATAAAACTAACGCTTTATCGGTCATATAAAAATCTTGATCAGGTTTGATCTTGGTAAAAGGCTCCAACGTCGGAATATCTCTTTGCTTGATCTGCTGACTCACATTGCCGCTTAACACCTCAACGTAAGGGGCGCCTGGTTTAAATAAATCTGACAACGTATACAACTTACCTGTATTCACATCAAACGTTAGGCCACGCTGATAAGTCATGCCATGCGCTGCTCCTGGCGGATAACCGTATACGGTTAACGTTAAGCTGAGTAACCCCCTTTCGTTTAGCTTGATTTCAAATGATCCCATCACTTCTGTCTGATCGTTCTCTTCATATCCTGTCATCCGTATAAGCTCAATGACGGTTTGGTGAATGATCTGATTGATCGTCTTAGCTGCGAGTGGAGCTTGAGCATTCCATATTTGCGGTACATATACTTCTAGCTTCGGTTTAATGATCTTGTGAGGTACGATAGGAACAGGAAGCGGATATAACGTCGTAGCCATCTTAACACTCCTTTAAACTATGCTAGTAAAAGAATATGACAGCAAACGGACATTATTAACAATCCCCATCATTACATTAAATAAAATATAATATGGATGCTCGAAAACACAACTAATAGCTTATTATTCCATCCTATACAAATAACCATCCCACCCTTGAAATGGCGGTTTAGTCCTTCCATTTAAATGAGCGAGATGGTTATATTTACAGTGACAATTTCATCTTTTCGCCTTGCAAGAGCTTGCGGCCGCGAATATCAACTTTAATCTCCCCGTCAGCCAAACCCCAAATTCTGGAGCAATATTTCTCTGCTAACTCGACTTGATGGAACACTGCGATGACCGTACATTGCTCGCGTTCACACAAATCTTTAAACGTGCTCAGAACGGACTCAGCTGATTTCGGATCTAATCCCAACACAGGTTCATCTGCCAAGATCACCTTCGCGCCGTGCACCAATGCTCTAGCTATGGCTACTCGTTGCTTTTCCCCGCCGCTAAGATGGGATGTAATCATATGGGCTTTATCGAGCAAACCAAGCTGCTCAAGCGTATCCATTGCCCCCATATAATCATCGTTGCGAATCATCCCCGTTATCATCCGCCATAACGGTGTCTGATGTGCTCTGCCAATTAGCACGTTTTTAAGTGCTTTTCGGTTAGACGAAAGTACTGGGTTTTGTTCCAAGTAAGCGCATTCTCGTTTAACTTTACTTTTCCCTGAGGAGCCCTGCTTAAAAATGTCTGTACCATCAATTGTATACTTGCCGCTTGTCCAGTTTTCCTGTAGTGCCAAACATTTGAGTAATGTCGACTTGCCACTTCCACTAGCACCTACAACGCCTATAAACTCACCTTGATGGACGTCTGCAAATACGTTACGCAGCACCGTCGTTGATGGTGGAAATTGTTTGTTCAGTCTCTCTATTTTTAACATGACTTGCGCTCCTCCCCAGCCCTAATCCATATGTACATGCTAACACTGATGCTACTTCAATTGCTGTTATTCATTCGTTATATGTAACTATCTTCACTACGACACTATCCTTAAATTATAGAAAAGGTCGTCACTTCGTGCAAGCGTCTTCCAACCCTTGTACAAAGTAACGACCTGAACAAATGTATACTGTATGATCGTTATAACAACAAAATTAGGATGCCGTTTCTCTTATTTTCCCACGAAAACGGAAACCTAGCAACGAGAATAAAATGTACCACATACCAAGCAAGTAAAACATACTGCCGATTGATACATATTCAATACCTAAGCCACCGAGATTCGGCCCCACAATACTTCCGATACTGAAATGGATGGAAGCTATAACATTGGAAGAAGGCAAGTATGCACGCGGCAATATATCTGCCGCATATGCCAAACCAAGCGAGAAAAACGAGCCCACTAATCCGCCCACTAACATAAACAAGACGAGTATCGCCCAAGGGTTGTCTCCAACTAGTGGGATAAGGAAAAATCCACCCCCGCCAAGTAAGCCGCAACTAATTAATACGGCTTTTCGGTTCACACGGTCACTGAGCATACCTAGTGGTAATTGAAGAATAAGGCCACCTATGCCGAAAAATGGCAGCAAATAAGATATCCAGTGCTGCTCAAGCCCGATACGTAACGCATAAATCGGAAAGTTGCTGTTCATTGATGCTTCCATATAGCCATATAACAGCGGCGGCAGCAATGCAAACCATGCCCACTGGTAGGAGCGGCGGTAACGCTTCTCCGGACGCTCTGCTCCATGAACTGCATCTGCTTGCTGGCTAGGCAGCTTCCACCACACGATCATAATGACAACCAAGAACATACATACGATCGCGATAAACGGAGCTGCATCGCTAATTTTTAACAAATTAATCCCTAAGGGTCCGAAGCTGAAGCCTACTCCATAGGCCATGCCATACAATGAAATATTACGACCGCGACGATTGGCAGGACTTACAGACACGGCCCACAGCTGCGTTGCATAATGCAAGGCGCTATCGCCCATACCAACAATAATTCGCAGCACAAACCATACACCGATGCTAGGAAACAAGGGGAACAATCCTAATGCAACCGTAACAACAATCATACCTCCAAGGAGCATCCGCTTGTATCCGACCTTAATTAGAATACGTTCAACTAAGAACATCATGCCAAAAACACCTACATATAAGGCTGTGGCATTTAGTCCGTTGACATCAGACGGAACTCCCATCCTCTCTAAAAATATTGTCAACAAAGGCAGCAATAACCCTTGGCTCAGCCCTGTGAACATAACAACTACGATTAAAATGACAAACTGCCACGTAGAGGATGTTGTGGGACGACGAGATGCTAACATTTCTTTCCCTCCACTTTATATCTATATCACACACAAAAAAGCATGGATACGACCCGACCCATGCAATGACAAGCCAACCTTTTAACATTATATGATGTGCGATGTACAAAGCAACCTTTTGCAGCTAGTTTTCCATTAGCGACTATATACAACAATCACAAAAAAGTCACAAACCCATGAGACAAGCAGACCACTCATGGCGGAGCAACTTCAACCAAATAGGCTTGAATTTAGTCTTATGAAACGAAATCTATATTGTCACTTCGATCTTTTTCTATCGATGTCACAGTTGTTTTATCGTATTCAAAGGAACTAAATATACGTCCATCTGGTGATCTTCTACAAGAGCCAAATGATCTTGCTCGTACTCGTGAAGTAACACAAGTGGTGTTTGTGCGGACAATCCCTCAATTGATTGAGTCAAAATTACATTTTTCTCTAGTTTACCCTCTGGATAGTAATTGGATATTTGAAGCAACTCGGCATAAATCTCATCTAATTGAAACGTTAACTCCGTAAATCTGTGGCGCAGCACTTCATCCGTTTCCTTTGAAGAAAGCTCATTATACTCCTCTGCTAACGCTGCAATTTTTTTGGATACTTCAAATGTATGTTTCATATTCATGTTCTCATCCCCCTGTATAATCAAATCATTCTCACAAGCTTTTGTTTAATTTTCTATGAATTTCTTCTAATACCAAAAGCGATACGTCGTCTCTATGAGTTGGGAAAAGTGAATTTCCTTCATCAAAAATAACATCATATTTATTCCGCACATGCATCCCTAATGTAAAATGCAAAGTGATAATTTCCTTCCTATCCAGATGAACAATATAGTCTCTTGTTTCTTCATCTAGGTCACTTTTTATGATATGATCTGCTGCCTCAGCAACAGAATTGAATCTCTTTCGAGACATGTAACATCTCCCTTATCAATCATCGTTTTTAAATTCTAATTAAAATCGAGACATTTTAACATTATAGTAGACAATCGTATGCAATTCAATTCATAATGAATAAGTAATACCGACCATAGAACCCTTATCTAAGGAGGTTCCAACGCATGTCGCTTCATGTTCGTATCGATTGCTCACCGATCTATGAGCTTATTGGCAGTTACATGCTATACGTGCATCGGAAATGGATTCGTAACGTGGAAGGCGGTCCGAATTGGATTCAACAAGTGGAAGCCCAACTATCGACAGATGCGATTGAACAATCCACCCTGCTTCGAAAATATTCCATGAATGAATTTGATATATTGTTTGCAGCCGCTCTGGAACGAGAACATCCACACGATATTCCATTATTTCTGACCCAGCTAGGTCGCATGTCCAGCGATGACTGGCTGCACATCATTCAATTGTACGGCCTGCCTTATGATCAAGCCTGTATAGATCGGATACGTCAAGTGTACATCCCTGCCCTCATACTGTGGCATGATCATTACTTAAAATGGTCTGTACCGTTATGGGAACCGGCATTAATTGCGGATGCGAATGAAAAGCGCCGACTTATGAGCAAAATGAATCCAGCAGAACTTATTGAAATTGCGACTAACGGTGTTGTATTGGATACCGATGGTGAAATACAAGAGGTCGTGCTTGCGCCGATGTGGCACTATCGGCCGATTAACAATACGTGCACATTTAAGCATTCCACGCTCATGCTGTATTCCATCGATTTGCCTGAGGACACGGAAGATACGCCTCCGCAATCGTTAAAGCGGATGATTTCGGCCCTTGCAGACGATACAAGATTGCGTATATTACGAATGATTGCAGTGAACCCTGTTACATTTGCCGAATTGTCTGAGCATCTTAATTTGGGCAAAAATGCGGCGCAGCATCATCTGGCCGTGCTGCGTTCAGCCGGCTATATTCGCACCTACTGGAGTGGAAAAGTAGAACAAATCGCATTAAGACAAGAAGGCTTGGCGGACTTATCCGTCTTTTTAGAAGATTATGTGCAACCTTGACGCTTTCGAGCATAACGCAGTTGACTTTATACGCTTTATAAGCTAAGTCATTTCCAATCGAACGTCAAGCAAGCTTGGAGGTGACTGAGATGCCTAACGCATCCAAACATTCAAACCAAACGATCCTGTTTGATTTAGACGACACACTTGTATACTGCAACAAATACTTTGACGCTGTTAGTGAACAATTCCTTGATTTAATGACGACCTGGTTTGCTGCTTATCGTGTTAACGCGCAGGACGTGCAACGTGTACAATCCGAATACGACATCACAGAAGTTCAGAAAACCGGATTTGTAAGTGAACATTTTCCACAATCGCTCCAACACACATTAATACATTTCAGCACGCTAACCGGAAGAGAAGTCTCTCAAGAAGAGCTGGACCTGCTATGGAAACTTGGCATGAGTGTGTATGAGACAGAAGTGGAACCTTATCCTGGCATGATTGATACGCTGGACAAGCTGCGCGACGAAGGCCACGAACTGTTCTTGTACACGGGCGGAGAAGCTGTCATTCAACAGCGCAAGATTGACCAAATGCAGTTGTCTACTTACTTTGGGGATCGCATTTTTATTCGTCAGCACAAAACAACTGAAGCATTGGAATCCATTGTCGATCACCTTAGACTGGATCGCCTAACAACTTGGATGATTGGCAACTCCTTACGTACAGATGTGTTGCCTGCCCTAACTAATGGCCTTAATGCCATTTATCTAAAGCAAGCAACGGAGTGGGCCTATAACTTGGTGGATCTCACCGTCAAGCCCCAAGGCGCTTTTGTTACGATTGAGAAGCTGGTGCAAGTGCCTCAAGTTATTCTGGATTGGCAATCTGGACAAGGGACTCCCAAGTTATCCTTGTAAGATTGAATGTCCGCCATCATAAAAAAGTTGATCGGAATAACGAAACGTTTTCCGATCAACTTTTTTTGTTGTGGTTCTCTGCCACATTATGTCTCAGCTTGTTCGATGCTGAGGTCACCAGTTGCTGAATTAGACAATATAAATCTGCCTTTAAATTTACTGCCTCCGCTAGTAAAGGTAAGGAGCTGCGTCTTGCCTTTCTTCAGCAGGTCTAGCAGCATCGTCTCTGAAATCGTCTTGCCTGACGCTTTTTGCTTTTTCCAAATGACAAATGTACATCCTTGCTTAAAATGCGTGCAGCCGTATCCTTTACGACCTTCAATAATTAGCCCCTCACATCCCGAGCGTGGGCATGTGCCAAAGCCTGTATTAGCGCGGAGCGGGGTTGAGCTGGAAGAATCACTTTCGGATAGCCCTTCTCGTGCTGAAGCGGTATTACTAACTTGTACTTTGCCTTTGGTCCGATTTGAGCTCGACTCTCCTTTAGACTTGCCAGCCGTCTTTGATCCCCGTTTCTTGCTTCCTTCATCTTCCATCTGCTGTACAAGCTCACCAGATAAAGGACGTTGCTTGTCCACACAATCTATCACATGAAGCGTAAACTTCCGTACTGCTTCCATAAACGTTACGTTGGACGCTTCTCCACGCGCAATTTGTGTCAGCCTGCGCTCCCACTGTCCCGTCATCTCTGGTGATGTCAGCAACTGGACCCCTGCATGACGGATGAGCTCCACAGCCGTTTTGCCCTTTAGCGTTAAGGTGATGCGCTTTCCCGTCATCCCTACATAGCCGACTTGCTTCAAACGCTCGATTGTTGCTGCACGTGTAGCGGGTGTACCTAATCCGGAATCTTTCATGGCATCACGCAGTTCTTCATTTTCCAGCTGCTTGCCTGCACTTTCCATTGCCTTCAGTAAAGTTCCCTCAGTGTACGCCTTGGGCGGCTGTGTTGTTTTCTTTTCTACTGCCAATTGCTTAACCATAACCGTGTGGGCAGTATCCACATGAAACGGTTTGTCCCCATTCCATTCTTCCGGCTCGTCCTGCCGACCTTTCTCTGCATCATCATCTGCTGCCGATCCTTGACTCTGCTTCTTGCTGCTCGCTTTAGTCCGTTCATCTTGGTCGTATAGTACTTTCCAGCCCCGAGCTGTCCACTGCTTCACATTGGTCTTAAACGTTTCCGTATCCACTTCTGTAAGCACCGTATATAAAGTAAATGTTGCAGGTGGATAAAAATGAGACAGCATCCGGCGCACAATCATATCGTATACTTTCATCTCATCAGGAGCCAACGTGCCTGGTCGCTTCTTGGTTGGTAAAATCGCATGATGATCTTCTACTTTAGAAGGCTGACAAATGGCCTTGTTACCAGTGTGAACACGATTAGGTTCTGCTTTTGCCACCCATTCCCGGTACTGTTCCATACTGTTTAGCATACGTAGTGCATCATGCATAGACCCGACATTCTGCTCCGTTAAATAGTTGGAATTCGTACGTGGATACGTAATGACTTTATGCTTTTCATACAGAGATTGTGCAAGGTCAAGCGTCTTCTTTGCTGAAAAGCCATACTTTCCATTCGCTTCTCGCTGCAATAACGTAAGATCATATAGTCGATAAGGAAATTCCTTTCCTTCTTTCACTTGATAATCCGCAATCCGGCCAGGCTTACCTGTTAGCTTAGCTTTCAGCCGTTCCGCTTCCTCTTCACTGCGAATTCGTTCCCCTACTCGTGTTCCTTTATAATTGAGCTCATGCTGTTGAAATTGTGCCGTCAACTCAAAGTAAGCATCTGATTCAAACTTGTCAATCTCCTGCTGCCGATCGTAAATAAGCGCCAACACGGGCGTTTGCACTCTGCCTACTGATAACAGCGTCTTGTGTCTGGTCGTAAAGGCACGCGACGCATTCATGCCTATTAGCCAATCCGCTTCACTCCGCGCCCGTGCTGCTGCTGTCAAATTGGCGTACGCGCTTGCGTCTTGTAATTCATCAAACCCTTTGCGAATCGTCTCTGGTGTCAAGTCAGATATCCAAAGACGTTTCACGGGCTTACGCCATTTCCAATACTGTTCAATCAAAGCAAAAATATACTGTCCCTCACGTCCGGCATCACACGCGTTTACAATCGAGTGGCACTGCTTGCCCAATTCCCCAATCGCTTTCAGTTGATCCATCGTCCTGCGCGAAGCTACAATCTTAAAAGCATCCGGCAGGATCGGCAAATCACGAAAATTCCATCGTTTATATTTAGGATCATAACAATCCGGCTCAGCAAGCGTAATCAAATGGCCAATTGCCCATGTGATAATATAACGTTCACCTTCTAAATGTGTACGATACTTTCTCGCTTTAGGTTCAATCACTTGTGCAATCGTTCGTCCCATGTCGGGTTTCTCTGCAAGGACAAGAATTTTGCCTCCATTCAGGCTGTCCATTCACGCCCCCCTCTCTGCTCATCCTTCTTAGTGTATCAGATTGCAGCACTTTCCGTCAGGCATAAATTACAGCAACCAACAAAAAAACTGCGCACTAGTAACTAGGCGCAGCTTCCTGCTGTCTTCTACAAAATTCGATAAAACAACATCTTTATACAAAACAAGCAGCTCTGTACGTTTACAGAACAATTAATCGTATGTCAATGCTCAATATAGCTAGGTGGATTAATAAAATTAAGGCAGCAGCGTTGTGCCCATCAAATGGCGATCCACTTCACGAGCCGCCTCACGACCCTCATTAATCGCCCATACCACCAGGCTCTGACCTCTGCGCATATCTCCTGCCGCGTATACTTTATCTACATTAGTTGTGTACTTACCGTAAGGAGCCTTCACGTTAGAACGACGGTCTGTTTCCAGTCCCAATTGCTCGATAATAGTTTGCTCCGGACCATCAAAGCCAATTGCGAGCAATACTAACTGAGCTGGAAATACTCGTTCTGTCCCTTCAATCGGCTTATATATTTTGCGTCCTGTCTCATCAACGATACGTTCAATTTGAACAGTATGAAGCTCTTTAACGTTGCCATGCTCATCACCGACAAACTTAGTCGTCATAATCGAGAATTCACGTGGATCTTCGCCGTACAGTGCCTTAGCTTCTTCATGAGCATAGTCAAGTGTATATACATTAGGAAACTGAGGCCACGGGTTATTGACGGTGTCTCGCTCAAGTGGAGCCTTGCTATGCGTACCGAACTGTGTAATACTGCGGCAGCCGTGACGAAGTGCAGTGGCCACACAATCAGTACCAGTGTCCCCTCCGCCGATGACGATCACATCTTGGTCCTTAGCGCTAATGTATTGCCCATCTGCTAGCTTGGAATCCAAATAGCTCTTAATGCTGCCGTTTAAGAAATCCATTGCATAATGAATACCTTTCAGCTCACTACCTTCGATGTTGAACTCTCTTGGTTTGGTCGCTCCGCCGCACAGTACGACGGCGTCATAGTCCTGCGTCAACTGCTCCGCAGCAATATGTTTGCCGATCTCCGTGTTCGTAACGAATTGAATGCCTTCCGCCTCGAGTAAATCTACACGACGCTGCACCACATCCTTCTCCAACTTCATCGTCGGAATACCGTACGTCAGCAAACCACCAATTCGGTCTGCGCGCTCATACACGGTCACCAGATGGCCTGCTTTGTTCAACTGCGCAGCACAAGCTAGCCCTGCGGGGCCAGAGCCTACGACAGCTACTCGCTTGCCCGTCCGCTGTTTTGGTGGCTCAGGACGTACCCAGCCTTCGTCAAATCCGCGATCGATAATTTCCTGCTCGATCGTCTTTATCGTGACGGGCTTGCCAATCAACCCCACTGTGCATGAACCTTCACAAGGAGCAGGACACACTCTGCCTGTAAACTCTGGAAAGTTGTTTGTCTTATGCAAGCGTTCCAATGCTTCACGCCATAACCCTCTATAAACTAAGCTGTTCCACTCTGGAATTAGATTGTTGATCGGGCAACCTGAAGTTCCACCCGTAATCTCGATGCCCGTATGGCAATACGGTGTTCCACAGTCCATGCAACGAGCACCTTGAAGTCGAAGCTCTTCTTCGTTCATATGCTTGTGAAATTCTTCCCAGTCCTTTAATCGTTCCAAAGGGTCACGATCAGCCGGAATTTGTCTCGTATATTCCATAAAGCCAGTAGGTGTTGACATCGTATTTATCCTCCATCCGTCTGTCCGTATCTCTATTCCCATGTAAATTTATTGAATAATATATACTTTACCGCGTCACTCTGCAACAATATTTTATGTGATTTTCGACAATCTATTTCACAATATCTTATTAGAAGCACAGTAGATTGGACATAGAGTAAACGTCCTAACATTTGCACTAAATGACGAATGAAAACGTATACTTTCATTAAAACGTTCGGCAATGAATCCAACTCATGACGTTAGCATTTTCGTTTGTAAATTGTAAATTGATGTGCATATCGGTTTCGCTCATCAACTACACCAGGGATGTGCTCTACTAATTCCCATTGCGCTTCATCATAATCGGGAAAATAATCATCCCCCTCAAATTCATGCTCAATCCGTGTCACATAAAGCTTATCCGCATAAGGCATCATCAGCCGGTAAATCTCTGCTCCTCCAATGACCATAATCTCTTTGTCCTTTGCCTTCTCAACTACGTCCTGAGCACTATGAACGACCGCTACGCCTTCATGAGACCAATCTACATTGCGAGTCATCACGATATTAGGCCGTTTAGGAAGCGGCTTGCCACCGATTGAATCAAACGTCTTTCGTCCCATCACAATTGTCTTGCCCCGCGTCTGTTCGCGAAAAAAGGCCATGTCATTAGGCAAATGCCACGGAAGTCCATTGTCCTTGCCAATTAGTCGGCGACGATCCATTGCCCATATCATACTAATACCCATATCTAGGCACCTCCTTCCCTACTTCATGCAAACATCCGATCGATGTGATCTTCCATCCTGAATAGTTACTGAAACTGTTATTTAAAAATGAAATCACACTGCCACAATAGCTTTAATGGTCGGATGGTACTCATATCCTTCAAACTCAAAATCTTCAAACTTATAATCAAAAATTGAAGCAGGCTGACGCTTAATTACAAGCTTGGGTAACGGGAACGGCTCTCTTCCAAGTTGGGTGCGTACCTGCTCCATGTGATTGGAATATATATGGACATCGCCACCGGTCCAAACAAACTCACCCACGTCCAGCCCGCACTGCTGGGCAACCATATGGGTAAGCAGCGCATAACTTGCAATATTAAACGGGAGCCCCAAAAACGTATCAACAGAACGCATATTGAGCATACAGCTTAGCTTCCCATTAGCTACATAAAACTGAAATACATAGTGGCAAGGCGGCAATTTCATATGTTCCACTTCGCCTACGTTCCAGGCAGATACGAGCAAGCGACGAGAATCGGGATTTGATTTGATCTGCTCAATGACGTTTGTAATCTGGTCAATGACACGACCATCCTTCGTTTCCCAATGTCGCCATTGCGAGCCATACACTGGACCAAGGTCACCGTTCTCATCTGCCCACTCGTCCCAAATGCGAACCCCATTCTCTTTCAGATAACGAATGTTAGTCTCTCCGCTCAGAAACCAGAGCAGTTCGTGAACAATTGATTTGAGATGCAGACGCTTCGTCGTTACAAGCGGAAATCCTTGCTGCAAATCAAAGCGTAGCTGCCGCCCAAATACGGATACTGTACCGGTGCCGGTTCGATCCTCTTTATGTACGCCATTGTCCAACACATCTTGCAGCAACTCCAAGTATGATTTCATTTCTTTATTTCACTCCGTTCTAATTCCTCAAGGTTGAGTTTCATTTTAACATTGGTAACCTCAAAAAGTCACCAATTTGGACGAATCGTATATTTGGTAGCCGTAATAAAAACAATTAATCACTTTTGCTCTTGACTATGCTGCATTAACGCTTTGATCATGCACTTAGCAGCTAGCTGATAAAAAAATCCCCCGCAGCTCCAGAGCTCGGGGGTATCAGCATTATATATAGAACCGTAAACAGAATTCAAACAGAACCTTACAGAAAGAGTGAGACAATTATTTTACAGTGTGAATCGGGTGACCAAGAACAACCTCTGCTGCTTCCATCACGATTTCACCAAGTGTTGGATGCGCATGGATCGTCAACGCCAAGTCTTCCAAAGTAGCAGCCATCTCTACAGCCAAGCCAAGCTCAGCGATCAAGTTGGAAGCTTCTGGACCGACGATTTGAGAACCAAGCACTACGCCTGTTTCCGCATCAGCAACGATCTTCACAAAGCCATCTACACTGCCGCCAAGGGAAAGTGCACGTCCGTTGCCCGCATATGGGAACTTACCGGACTTCACGTTCAGTCCTTTGCCTTTTGCTTCAGACTCGGACAAGCCTACGCTTGCACATTCAGGATCTGTGAAGCAAACAGCAGGCATTGCTTTGTAATCCACCACGCTAGGCATACCGGAAATTGCTTCTGCCGCTACTTTACCTTCGTAAGAAGCTTTGTGCGCAAGCGCAAGACCAGGTACGATATCGCCAATTGCGTAGATGTGTGGAATGCTTGTGCGTCCTTGGTGATCCACTTCGATCAAGCCACGGTCTGTCATTTTCACGCCGATCATGTCAAGACCAAGTTCTCCGTCAGTGTTTGGACGACGGCCAACTGTCACGAGCAAATATTCAGCTGTTACTTCTTTAGTTTCGCCGCCAACAGAGAACTTAACAGTAACGTCTTTGTCTGTTTGCGTAGCGGACTCCGCTTTAGCACCCGTAAAGATTTCAACGTTCGTTTTCTTCATGTTTTTGGATACGATTTGAGTCATATCTTTATCGAAGCCTGGCAAAACCATGTCAGCGCCCTCGATAACAGTTACTTTTGTTCCGAACTTGGAATACATTTGGCCCAACTCAGCACCAATGTATCCACCGCCGATAACGATCATGCTTTTAGGAATTTCAGGCAATTCAAGCGCTTCTGTCGAGGACAAGATGCGGCCGCTAAACGGGAATGCCTTCAATTCAATCGGACGGGAACCTGTAGCGATAATGCAGTTGTTAAACTTGTAACGTGGTGCTTCTTGGTCGTTAAACAAACGAGCTTCTGTCTCATTGATGAACATTGCTTCACCTTTGAAAACTTGAACTTTGTTTGCTTTTAAGAGTGCGCCTACGCCGCCAGTCAATTTTTTAACTACGCCTGCTTTGAAATTTTGGACTTTTGAAAAGTCAACCGTTACGTTCTCAGCCGTAATTCCAATTTCAGAAGCATGCTGTGTAACTTCATATTGATGTGCTGCACTGATGAGTGCCTTGGATGGAATACAACCACGGTTCAAACATACGCCACCAAGTTCAGACTTATCAACGATCATTACGCTTTGACCCAGTTGTGCGGCACGAATAGCTGCAACATAACCCCCAGGTCCTGCGCCAATTACCAAAGTATCAATATTTAAAGATGCGTCTCCCACTACCATTCGATTACACCTCCATAACAAGCAACTCAGGATTAGCAAGCAATTGCTTGAGATAGTTCATAAAGTTTTGTGCTGTTGCGCCATCGATGAGACGATGGTCAAAGCTCAAGGACAGAGCCATCACTGGTGCTGCAACAATCTCACCATTTTTAACGACAGCTTTCTCGGAAATACGACCTGTACCCAAAATAGCAACTTCTGGATAGTTGATGATTGGCGTAAAGAACATACCGCCAGCAGAACCGATATTTGTAATGGTAATCGTGCTGCCTTTTAATTCGTTAGGACCCAATTTGCCGTCACGACCGCGACCAGCAAGATCTTTAATATCATCCGCAATCATCCAGATGCTGCGACGATCTGCGTCTTTAATAACCGGTACGATAAGACCATTGTCTGTGTCTGTTGCGATACCGATGTTGTAGTATTTTTTGTAGACGATTTCTTGAGCTGCTTCGTCGATCATCGCGTTCATAGCTGGGAACTGACGGCAAGCTGCTACCAATGCTTTAACGATAAATGGCAAGTAAGTAACTTTCGTACCTTTCTTCTCCATGATCGGTTTCAAGCGCGTACGGAATGCTACGAGATCCGTAACGTCTACTTCATCCATAATTGTAACGTGTGGAGCCGTGTAAGCTGATTTAACCATTGCGTTGGAAATCGCTTTGCGGATACCTTTAAATGGCACACGCTCTTCTTCAACGTTACGATCTACAGCAGCAACAGGAGCTGCTGCTTTAGCTGCCGGTGCAGCTTCTGTAGTGCTAGCTTCTGCTTTAGGTGCTGGCGCTCCGCCTTTAGCGAATGCTTCTACATCTTCACGAGATACTTTGCCGTTGTTGCCAGTACCTGGAACTTCAGCAATGTTAACACCCAGTTCACGAGCCAGTTTGCGCACGCTAGGTGTCGCCAACACTTCGTGATTAGGTGCAACAGGTGCTGCTGCTTGTGCTTCAGCTTTAGGAGCTTCTGCTGCTGGAGAAGACGTCGTGTCAGCTCCACCTTTAGCTGCTTCTGCTTCTGCTTCTGCTGCTGGAGCAGCTTGCTCAGGCACGTCGCCTTCAGCATCGATAATAGCGACAACTTCGCCCATGTGCATCACTTGACCGTCTTTAGCCAGCACTTCAAGCACTGTACCGTTAACAGGACATGGCACCTCTACGATCGCTTTATCGTTTTGTACTTCCATGATGATATCGTCGTCCGTAACTTTATCACCTGGTTTGATAAGCATTTTGATGATTTCGCCTTCATGCAATCCCTCGCCAAGCTCAGGGAAGCGGTATTCAAATTTTGCCACTGCAAATTACCTCCTCTATCTGTTGCGGTTCTATATTAGAAGTTCAAGACTTTGTTAACCGATTCTACGATGCGTGCTGGAGTTGGAAGCCATTGATCTTCAATTTGTGCAAATGGATACACTGTATCAGGACCTGCAACACGAAGTACTGGAGCTTCAAGGTGAAGAATCGCTTTCTCGTTGATTTGAGCGATAACTTCTGCTGCAACACCAGATGTTTTTTGAGCTTCTTGAACGATGATGCAACGGTTTGTCTTCTTGATAGAAGCAACGATTGTATCGATATCAAGCGGCATCAAAGTACGCAAATCGATAACTTCTGCTTGGATGCCTTGCTTTTCGAGTTCAGCAGCTGCTTTCATGGATGTGTGAACCATCAAGCCGTAAGAAAGGATCGTTACGTCTTTACCTTCACGCACAACGTTTGCTTTGCCGAGTTCTACTGTATATTCGCCTTCAGGCACTTCATCACGGAAAGCATGGTACAAGTTCAAATGTTCCATGAAGAAGACAGGGTCATTATCACGAATCGCAGAGATGAGCAAACCTTTTGCATCATATGGATTCGAAGGAATTACAACTTTAATACCTGGCGTTTGCACCAACAAACCTTCCAAGGAGTCGGTATGCAATTCAGCCGCTTTTACACCGCCACCAAAAGGTGTACGGAAAACGATTGGAGAATTGTAACGACCGCCGGAACGGTAACGCATACGTGCAGCTTGTACGCACATTTGGTCGAGAGCTTCATAAATAAAGCCTACGAATTGGATTTCAGCGATAGGACGGAATCCTTGAACGCCAAGACCTACAGCCATACCACCAATTGCGGACTCTGCCAGCGGCGTATCGAATACACGATCTTCACCAAATTCTTTTTGCAAACCTTCTGTTGCACGGAATACCCCGCCTACATGACCTACGTCTTCACCGAACAAGATTACGTTAGGGTCACGTTTCAATTCTACGCGCATTGCGTCACGAATCGCTTCTTTCATATTCATTTGAGCCATTGCTTCGTTTCCTCCTTACCGTTATCGCAAAGTCCTTATGCTTTGCAGTCCCGTTCAAGCTGTATCAGCTTCTGAAATTTATTTAAAATCTGCTTTTTGTTCTTCCAAATGTTGTGGTGTCTTTTCAAACATAGTGTCGATCAGACCCCCAATTGTCATTTTTTCGGTTTGCTCAGCGCGTTTGATTTCTTCATTGACTTTCGCTTTTGCTTCGTCTTTTACGCGAGCCGTTTCTTCTTCAGTCCACAGACCTTTTTTCTCCAAGAACTTACCGAAACGAACGATTGGATCTTTGATCGACCATTCTGCTTCTTCGTCTTTCGTACGATACTTAGTTGTATCGTCCGCCATGGAGTGAGGACGGAAACGGTAAGTCAACGCTTCGATCAGAGTAGCACCTTCGCCTTTGCGTCCGCGCTCAGCAGCGATTTGAACAGCTTTAATAACAGCCAACACGTCCATACCGTCGATTTGCATGCCGTGAATACCAGCCGCAACTGCTTTGTGAGCGATAGACTTCGCCGCAGTTTGCTTAGCAAATGGCGTTGTAATGGCATAACCGTTATTTTGTACAAAGAAAATAACTGGCAATTGGAATGCGCCTGCGAAGTTCAAGCCTTCGTAGAAGTCGCCTTCGGAAGAACCGCCGTCACCTGTGTACGTAATTGCAACTTGTGGCTGCTTTCTTAATTTAAAGCCCTTCGCAATACCCATAGCGTGCAAAATTTGCGCACCAATGATAATTTGCGGCATAAGGACATTAACGCCCTCTGGAATCTGTCCGCCGTGCTGATGACCGCGGGAATACAAGAATGCTTGATACAACGGCAAACCATGCCATACGATCTGAGGCATGTCACGGTATGCAGGAACAACAAAGTCTTCCTTTTGGAGCGGATACACGCTACCTACCATGGAAGCTTCTTGACCAGATACTGGCGCGTAGAAGCCCAAGCGGCCTTGACGACCTAAGTTAATCGCACGATCATCCCATGCGCGTGTAAATACCATACGGTACATAACTTCTTTTAATTGCTCGTCAGTCAATTCAGGCATCATGTCTGGATTGATGACTTCGCCTTCCGGAGACAACACGGATAATGGTTGTACATCTTCCGTCTGAACTTCAAATGGGAACTTGCTCATCATTTTCACCTCAATAAAAGTTTGAAGAATTTGTTTCTCTGTTATAGAATTATTATACACCTGTTTTAGTCGATTGGTCAAAACATATCGCGAAAAAAGTGAATATTTTGAGAATTGTTGTTATAACAGGCGTATTTAAATACTATAACAGAGTGCTACAAAATTGTCTAAGTTGTGAAAAATAGTTGAAATCACATTCACCCTTTTCACATGTTTTCAACCCTTTTAATTACATGCGGTATGTACATCATACTGCGATAGTGTTTCCTAATTTGGATAAAATATTGCATAGGTGGTGCTTAACATGACTGATTCTGCTTATCTGAAGCGTACTGTCGTTAAACATGAAATAGCCTGTCCGCTATTGGCAAGCGGCAGCCGTCCCGTTCGGGTCTATTTGCCGCCAGGCTATCAAGAAGTACTAAGTTATCCTGTTGTCTATTGTCAGGATGGCGAAGACTTCTTTAATTTTGGGCGAATTGCAACAATCGCAAACAAGCTTATATTAGATGAAGATATTGAACCCTTTATTATTGTAGGCGTCGATGTCGACAAAAAAATCCGAACAGAGGAATATTCCCCAGATGGGGAACGCTTTGAATCATACACACGGTCATTTGCTGAACATATCGTGCCTGCCATTGAGAATCTGTATCCCGTTCGTACGGATTGGACAAATATCATCGTCGCAGGGGATTCGCTTGGCGGTACGGTATCTCTTCATCTTGCGCTGCTATACCCTGAGAAATTTAGACAGATCATCTCACTCTCTGGTGCCTACTACGCTGCATCGCAAGCTATCATTACTGAGCAGCACGACTTGAGCTGGCTGCATCTGTTTATGATTGTTGGTTTGCAGGAAACAGCTTTTGAAACAGATCGTGGCACCTATAACTTTGTGGAATTAAATCGTCAAGCAAGAAGTTTGTTTGCTGACAGAGCAGCTAACTTCCACTACGAGGAACACGACGGAAAGCACCAATGGGGTTTCTGGCAACAGCATATCCCGCAGGCCCTTCGATTCTTTCTGGAATAAATATAGTGCAGCTTTGTAGATACGCTCTTTATATGACCCCTTTTAATTGAACCAAATGAAAGAAGTGACATACAAGGATGTATGTCACTTTCTCAATTATATGGTAATTGGCGATTATAATCGTTAGTTATGGTCACAACTTGTCCTAACCCTATCCTCATGTCTAACAAACATTAACAAATCAGTTCGTTGACCCGTTGACCGGAATAAGCAATAAGCAACTCGCAGCCGAACCCCTTCCTTAAGCTAACAAATGATGTTCACGAACAATCTTCGCCAACAGTTGCTTGCAACCTTCTGATACTAGACGATATACTTCATCAAAGTTGCCCGTATAATAAGGGTCCGGCACGTCTGTTAAAGGTTCCTCTGGTAACAGCGACATAAAACGAATCACTTCAGCTGTTCGCTCATGCGCACCCTTCCATGCCATAACATTACGTTCATTATTTTCATCCATGCAAACGATATAAGTGAAGTTCGTGAAATCATTTGTTTCAATTTGGCGTGCTTTCATGCCTGCATACGAAATCATCACTTGATCAAGCATGTTTCGAGTTCCTTCATGTGGTGGATGGCCAATGTGCCAATCCCCCGTTCCAGCGCTGTCTACTTGAATAGATGCAGACAATCCCGCATCCTCAACCTGCTGACGCATCACAGCTTCAGCCATTGGTGAACGACATATATTGCCCAAGCACACAAAAAGTACAGAGATCATCTCAATTCCCCCTCAACAAACAGCTACTTCATTGTAACGTTTGTTCATTTCGGTTTCAACTCTTGGTACATCTAGCAGAACAAGATATACTAACATATAACAGGACGACAATTAGAGTTTTGAAATTTATGAATTTTGGATTAAAGGAAGGTCTAGTCATGAAACAACACAGAGATCGCAAAGATCCACATCAGCGTGAAATTGTAATCGTATCTGGCGGAAGTCCAGATGCAAGCATCGCTACTGCACTGGCACAAGCTGATTACATTATTGGTGCGGACCGCGGAGCTGCCGTAATTATTGCACTTGGATATAAGCCGGACCTTTCGCTTGGCGACTTTGATTCCGTTGACGAATCAGAACGTGAACATATTCAAACTTCCAGTAATCAATACATAGGCTGCGATGCTATTGACAAAAATTATACGGACACTGAGCTTGCTTTTCTGGCAGCCATCGAACATAACGCTACTTCCATCACTTTATGTGCGGGTACCGGAACAAGACTGGATCACACGTTAGCTAATATTCACTTGTTAAAGCGCGCACTTGAATTACAGATCGACATGCGTATTATAGATGCACACAACTGCATCCGTCTCGTGGATCGAAAGTTAACCGTGAACAAGGAGCATTACACCTATTTATCATTACTCCCGCTGTCGTTGGAGGTGCATGGTATTCACTTGACTGGGTTTCAGTATCCACTGCACGATGCATCCCTCGTAATCGGGCAATCGCTTGGGATTAGCAACAAATGGATAGACGAGGAAGGCAGCATATCTATCCGCGAAGGTTTATTGCTCGTTATTTGCAGCAACGATTAACTTGCTTCAAATTGGTCAAGTTCGACGTCTTGAACGTAATATATCAAAAGAAGCCACCCTTTTCTGTGATTGCAGACACTGCTTTTTCATCAAGGCGGCTTCTTTAGGTTTAAATGGTTTAGACTAGCCTGTAAAAGCTTATCAAAGGTGTTGCATTGGGTTTACAACGGTCTTACAAAAATGATAACAAAGGGATTCCACAACCGTATCTATCGCCAAGGAAACAATCAGATAAGCATTTTCCAGTGCTGACGTTGCACTCATCAACTTTTAATGTAAGCGCTTACTATATTGATATACAGAAGTTTGTAAGCTTTTAGTATATTTTAGTATATAAACAGAGTAATTACAGTTTGTTATACTTTTGTTGACAAAAAAGTAACGAAAGGATGACAACAATGACACTTTTATCATATCGCCGCCTTGCAGTCGTTGCCATTATGGCAGCTGCTTTTACAGGTATGTTGCCTGGACATACAGCATTTGCGGATTCAACTACTAGCGGAAGCAGCACTTCAACTGCTACACAGAGTAATCAACAAGCATCTAATACAAGCGCCAATCAAACACAAGCTACTTATACAACTAGCTCTTTTACTGCTCAGGCTGCTAGTAACATTATTAGAAAAGGTGAAAAATACTTAGGAACACGTTACGTATTTGGTGCAAAAAGTTTCCAAACAAAAAGCTTTGACTGCTCTTCTCTTGTACAATACTTGTTTAATTTAGAAGGTGTTGACCTGCCTCGCGCTTCCTATGAGCAGGCTAAAAAAGGCGCTTACATTAAACGCTCACAACTACAAAAAGGGGATTTGATCTTTTTCTCCAGCGGTCGTCGTGGTGATAAAAAGATTAGTCACGTTGCTATTTATGCAGGTAACAATCAAATTTTGCATACTTTCGGGAAACCGGGGGTTACTTACTCCAGCTTAAACGCAGATTCGTGGAGCGATCGATATGTGACTGCACGCCGCGTACTGCTGCACAACAATTCAAATATTATTCGTACGCCTTGAAGCTGATTACTGTAACGATTGATACTATGAGTCGCTAGTTAAGCAGATGGAAAACAACTTACTTGGTTGGAGCTTTAAGCTGATAACCGTAGCCTCGAACGGTATGGATCAGCTTAGGGCTCCGACCTTTATCGATCTTGCGCCGCAAATAACGTATATAGACATCTACTATGTTGGTTGTAGTATCAAAGTCTATGCCCCAAACATGTGTCATTAAGAACTTGCGACTAACGGGCCGCCCATGATGTTGCGCCAAAATAACTAATAGTTCATATTCACGCGTCGTTAGCTGCAATTCTGTAGTACATCGACTTACGATACGCGCTTGCGTATCGATAATTAGATCACCTATCTGAAATATAGCAGATGGATCATCGTATTGTGACATTGCACGCAGCCATTTATGCTGCACCCTACAGTCCCATTCCATGCGGGAACATGGAAACTGGATGACATCATCGCCACCCGAAAGCAAAAATGTATAACTGTCGGGTTCAGGCTGATGTGGCACAAATAATATACAGGCTAGATGCTGTATGCCATACAGCTCTGTACTTGATCTTCCTTTGTAAAAAACACCTATTTCTTTGAGGACCGTCTTCCATTGATAGGATAACGACTCTCCTCCTTCCACAAACAACAAAACAAGCCCCTTTACCGTTTGATTACGGCCAGCCGCCACATGTAATAATTTCAAGTCACTCTCAAGCTGATCACAAATAAGTGTACTGTTCCATTCTTCGATTCGAAGTACATCTGCACCTAATTGCGAAAGCCACTGGACCGCGTCTTCAGCAAGCTTCGTTCCATCATCCAGCAACCATATATGAATAGGCAACGTCATCATTCATCATCCTTACTGCTTACCTACTTACCTTCTAAAATGAAAAATGTAAGATAAGCCATTCTAAAGTCTAATGCATGCGCGCACCTATTTTGTGTATTAATTTATATATTTATACATATTATTCTCGCACTGAGATCGTTTCTACAGGAGGACATGCCGCTTATGGTGTAAACAGCAATGACCCCGTGAGAGCAGCGGCAATTACAATGCTCCACGAAGGTAATTTCCAATATACGAGTAATACAAGTGCAGTTACTGCAACGACAAATTGGAGCGGTGTCTGCACCGCCGTCGTAAATATTGGATCGTACCACGCCGCGATCAATAGTCCGACTACCGCAGCATTTGCGCCTTTTAACGCCCTGGATATCCAAACGATACGATAAATGTGTTCTATAAAAGGAAGCGCTGCTCCCATCATCAAATAAGAAGGAAGAAAGATGCCAACTAGCGCAATCATTCCGAATAAGATAGCTTGGCCCCCATTCCCGATGGATGCGCCTATATACGCGGCATATGTAAATAGAGGACCAGGTACTGCTTGGGCTGCGCCGTATCCAGCTACAATGGTTTCTTCCGTCAGCCATCCCATATGAGCAAGCTCACTTTTAATTAGCGGCAGCACAACATGACCTCCGCCGAATACAAGGGAGCCCGTTCTAAACATCATGTCAAATAAACTTAAAGCAATCCCTGAAGACCAGGAAACGAGCCACGGAAGCAGACATAGTCCACCTATAAGTACGCCTAAACTGACGATACCACTCGTCCGCGATATCAAGGGAGCGTTCATCTCATGATCAACTGGCTTAACTTTTATATCTTCATTGCGATAAAGCCAACAACCCGCACATGCCGCTATGAGCATAATAACTACCCCTATATAGGGTGAGGCAAAAAAATAGCTTGCAGCTAACGCAGCAACTGCTATGCTCATCCGCTCCCGATCAGGTGTAAAATGCTTTGCCATTCCCCATACTGCATGTGCAACTACAGCTACTGCGACCAACAATAGACCTTGAAGCCATCCTGTTTGGCCGGAGCTCCATGTCTCAAGCCCAAGGGCAAACGACAATAACAAACAGGCGGAAGGCAATGTAAAACCTAACCAAGCAGCAGCCCCACCTAACCAACCAGCTCTTAACATTCCGATTCCAATCCCAAGCTGGCTACTAGAGGGTCCCGGCATAATTTGACACAAGGCATTTAAATTGCCGAATTGCGTCTCATTTACCCATTTTAGACGTTCAACATACTCTTTATGAAAAAAGCCAATATGTGCAACTGGACCGCCAAAAGATGTTAAACCTAGTTTCAACGCTGTAACAAATACTCCACCCACTGAACGCCACCTTCGCCACACGTCATGCTCCCCCTCTCACGAGGCACCACTATTCCCTACTGCTTACACATGCGTACAACTCGCTTGCCGCCTGCTCTATTTCGCCTGCTGCCGAGATCGCCTGTACCACCGCAATTCCATCTGCGCCAGAATCCATAACTTGCTTTACTCTTTCCTTGCGAATACCACCTATGCCTACTATCGGTATATCTAGCTTGGCGGCACGGATCGAAGCAATAACAGATGGCCCTGAAACCTGCTGAATGTCCGGTTTAGTAAGTGTATGAAACATCGGTCCCACGCCCAAATAATTAGCACCATCCGCAACAGCCTGCCTTGCTTCCTCCACATCATGAGCGGACACTCCGATAATAACATGCTGCGGCAATATTTGTCTCGCGTGAAAGAGCGACATATCTTCTTGTCCAAGATGAACTCCATCTGCGCCCAGCTCTACAGCCAAATGGACATCATCATTTACAATAAACATAACTTTGTGAGCAGCACACCATTGACGGATATGACGTCCCACGACTGTTTTTTGCGCGGCAGTCAGCACCGATTCATAACTTTTCTCCCGCCATTGAAAAGAGGTTATCCCCCCTTTCAAGGCAGCTAGCAGCGTATGTTCCAAGCCTAATGGGCAGTTGACCGTCCCCGCCACAAACATAAGCTTTAATTGCTGTCGAAGGCTGCGCTCGCTAGTTTGATTTATCATAATCACGCCCCTTTGCATTTCTTTGTCGATGTGCCCAGTGATTGACTGGCCCGTGGCCATGACCGATATTCAACGGTTCACGAATTGCAGCGTACACAAACTGTTTTGCAAGCAATACAGCTTGAGCAACAGACGCACCACCTGCAAGAAAAGCAGTCATCGCTGCCGATATCGTGCAGCCAGTTCCATGTGTGTGAGGTGTAATTCTTCTCTCACTAGAGAACCACCATGTTGCGGAACCATCGTAAAGCAAATCATCACACGTGGACCAGGTATTATCGTGTCCGCCCTTGATAAACACATATGGAACCCCATTTGCATGAATACGCGCTGCCGCCTGTATGCGATCTTCAAATGTGTGAATCTTCATATTTGCCAACACTTCTGCTTCAGGTATGTTAGGTGTCACTATAGTGGTCAGCGGCAACAGTTCCTTTCTCAGCGTATCAATTGCGGAAAGACTCAAAAGCGACGCGCCCCCTTTTGCGATCATAACAGGGTCTACCACTACATTTGACCACCCAAAAGCTTTCATTTTATCGCTAATTGTACGTATCGTCACCTCGTCTACCAGCATACCCGTTTTGATAGCATCTGGGACAATATCTTCTTGCACAGCATCGATTTGTGAAACGATATGTTCAACAGGAATAACATGAACATCTCGAACCCCATTCGTATTCTGAGAAGTTATCGCCGTAATGACTGACATACCATAAGCTCCGCACTCTTGAAAGGTTTTAATATCCGCCTGTATTCCCGCACCACCACTGCTATCCGATCCTGCAATCGTAAGTGCGCGTGGAACACGGGCTAGTGACAATTGAGAAATGTCCATAAATGCTGACGCGCCGCCCATTTGCCACTGATGATCCATCCAATTAAATAGCTCTTGCTCCTGTCCATGCTCACTTCTTCTACGCTCATTGAGGTGAGGAGCATCTTTGGAAACAACAATCATACGGGCAGCCCTTCAATCGGACTGCTTGCCGATGCATAACGTTTCATCGGGATTCGGCCTGCATCATACCCGAGTCGTCCGGCTTGAACAGCTAGCTTCATGGCCTCCGCCATCATAACGGGATCTTTCGCTCCCGCCACGGCCGTATTTAACAACACCCCGTCTGCACCAAGCTCCATTGCCTTAGCTGCATCTCCTGGGGTACCGATTCCCGCATCAATGATAACAGGGACAGTCGCTTGTTCGATAATAAACGATAAGTAATGAGGGTTCAGCAAACCTAATCCTGCTCCGATCGGAGACGCACCAGGCATAATAGCGTGGACCCCTAGCTCTTGCAGTCTTTTCGCCAAAATAACATCGTCTGATATGTAAGGAAGTACAGTAAAGCCTTCTTTTAGCAATTGCTCGCAAGCACGATATGTTTCGATCGGATCTGGAAGCAGTGTCTTCGCATCTCCAATTACCTCAACTTTAATCATGTCACACAACCCAGAAGCTTGTGCAAGACGTGCAATTCGAACAGCTTCTTCTGCATTAGATGCTCCTGCGGTGTTGGGCAGCAATGAATATTGGGATAGATCAAGTTGTTCCAAAAAGTTAGGTTGATTAGGATCAAATATGTTCATCCGACGTACAGCAAACGTTAATATTTGAGTCTCAGACACTTTAACTGCTTGCTGCTGCACTTCAAAGCTTGAAAATTTACCTGTTCCTAACAACAAACGTGATTGAAAGCGATGGGACCCTATTTGTAAATGTGATGATTTCATTATGTAATCAGCCTCCTCCAACAAAATGTACAATTTCAATACGATCCCCGTTCATAATCGGGGTCGCATCGTATTTATGTTTAGGTACAATTGTGCCGTTATGTTCAACAATGACTATTCGATGTGTCATTTGCAAATGTTCCATCAGATGCTGGATGTGTGCCTCCTGCAACGATAATTCCATAGAATGACCATTTACCTTTACTTCCATCGTACACCCTCCTAATTAAATCATTGCGCATTCACGCCAATCGCGTAGCTTTGCTGCGTTCGGGACTGAACGCATCCATCCACAACCACGGCACCTCACCTGTTGCTAGCCACCTTGCCATACCGATTGCTGTAGCGGCACTTAACAAAATCCCGTTTCTAAAATGGCCCGCCGCTATCCAAAGACCTTTAATATGCGATATCGGCCCCAAATAGGGAAGTCCATCTGCCGTTGCAGGACGGAGGCCAGACCACGCTTGCTCCCACTCGGAATGCTCCAATTCAGGAATACAGCGACATGCCTTTTCCATAAGCTTCATTACAGAACCAACTTCAACCATTTGGTCATATCGGTTCGGATAAGAGGTGGCACCAATAAAAATACGACCTCCA
Organism: Paenibacillus taiwanensis DSM 18679; assembly: GCF_000425125.1. Lineage (GTDB taxonomy): Bacteria > Bacillota > Bacilli > Paenibacillales > Paenibacillaceae > Paenibacillus_B > Paenibacillus_B taiwanensis. The sequence continues at coordinate 887,661 of NZ_KE384306.1, read as the reverse complement.
CTCTTTGGTACGATGTATACACCGTCCCCATGCACTACTGTGGATATAGCTAATTTGGATCGAACAACAACCAATTCGCCCTTCACGGGGTGGAGTGGAAGATGAATTCCACATTTATCCGTTAACAAATGACTATCTAATCCAGAACAGATGATGACGTGATCACTGTACCATTCGCCTGATCCCGTCTTGACACCTTGGATACGGCCATTATGGATAATGAAGTCCACCACTTGCTCGTGTTCATGGAATTGGACACCTCGTCTTTTGCCCGCTGTAAACAAAGCTTCCGTCAATTTGGTCGGAGATAAATGGCCTTCTTTAGGAAGCACATACACCCCTTCCACGTCAGAGCCGTGATAATAGGGGAACGCTTGGAGCTTCGCATCGCTAATCCACTCCATCCCATAATGCATTCCAGCTGGATGTAGTAGAGCTGCTTTACGAAGCTGAAGCTCCGTTATTGTGTGGTCGCTTCCCTTCATCACAGGAACATGAATTCCTCGCAGATGCAGTTCAAGATCCACTTGCGACAACTCCCATAGCTGCTCACTCCATCCTGGGAATAGGTCATGACTCGTACAAGCAAATTGTGCCAGTTCATCCTGCTGAATACACTCTGCAACCGGCGCCAGCATCCCTGCCGCAGCCCTAGAGGCTCCGTACCCGATACGGTCTCTTTCTAGCACGATTACTTGCATCCCCGTTAAAGCCGCCTCATAAGCGATTGCGCAACCGATTACTCCCCCTCCTACAACAATCAAATCAACGTGATTCCTGTTTACACTTGAAGCTGAAAGTCCAGATGTTGTCATATGTGTTTCTCCTTTCTATCGTCATAAGCGGCCCAACAGCGACTCAAGGAACAAGGGCATGCATGGCGTCTCTATAACGCAGCACCATATTCAAAGGTGAAGATGTCTCCCATATCGGTGACATAACCGCAACTCCAGAAGCGCCTGCCTGTATTACACTCGAAACTCGCTCTGGTGTAATTCCACCAATAGCAATAATAGGAATGGCGCTTAACTGTCTGCATGACATCAAGCCCTGAAGTCCACGGCCAGCTAAACCTGGCTTGCATGCTGTCTCGTAAATATGTCCGTACAGCGCATAATCAGCACCGCCCATCACACAAGACGTAAGCTCCATCGGACTATGTACAGATACCCCTACTGTCAACTGCGGATATACTGGTCTTATTGCATGAATTGGTACGCTGTGATAGGCCAAATGGACACCACGCGCGCCACAGGAAGCCGCCACATCCGCACGATCGTTTACAATCCACTTATGCATCGGAATACCCTCTAGCCTCGCTTCTTCCAAAACGCTCCACATTTGGCGAGCACTCCACTGTTTCTGACGCAGATGGACGGCGTCTACCTTATGAGCAATTATCTTCACGGTCTGAACGATATCGTTCCCAGACAACCCTTCAGGTGTAACAATATGAAGCCACGGTACAATCACGTTGCTCTCACCTCTCATTTTACAGAGTGTAGATACGTGGGATAACACAAAAAACCACTCTCACATAGAGAGTGGTTAAAGATTGGCCTCATTCAGCAGCTTACTTCCAATTCCCATTGAAAGTAAGGAGCACCTAGTGGAATCAGGTCGTTTATTAGTTCACACTAATACACTTCGAATGGAAATAATGCCACGTTGCAACATAATACCACAAATTCGGAGCGTCAGCCTGACTCACTTGAAGAATTCCAATCCACACTTCCCTACGCTGGCATGATCCAGATCAGGTGCTAAGGGTCCGAAGCTTACACTTCATCTCAGCCGATATACGGCCCCCCTAGTGATGGATAACTATGACAATAATTTGATTGCTACGCTAGTTTATCACGAATTTTACAATTTGAAAAGAGACATGCCCTCCTATGCCATAATCCTCGTATCAACTATAAACAGCGCTTTACGAAATAACCTCGCTTCGCAGCTGCTCTGGAATTGGCCAGCACCTCCTCCACAACAAGTGGTTTACATGACTCGGGAAGGGCTATCTTAACCCCATCCCGTATAGTCCCATAAAATAAATGGTTTCGTACTAATCGGGCACCACCAATCGCATAGTTATTAAACTTATAAGCCCCCATCGGAAGGTCCTGTACACAAGCTAGTACACCAACGTCGTTTATAGAATTGGCCCATTCTTCTCCTGATATAGTAGGAAACGTAAACTTATATGCTGTACCTATCCGTTTTGAATTATTATTGTTCCTATTCACTCGGTAAGCAAGCTCTTCCTGAACCTTATTTACGATCGTCGTGCGCCGTACTGATTCGAACAGAGTTTGATCCCTTAACAGAGGTAACGTTGAATGCTGCATAAGCTCTCGCTGGTAGCCTTTAATCCACTGCTTTAGCTCAGGCTGATATACCGTTACATAATCGTCTAGTGTAAAAGCATAAACATTACCTTTTTGATCAGTATGAGTAAAAGGAATTTTAGGAAGCCATACATGTTTTAAATGTGAGATCCCCTCACGATCAACATAGGCCTCCTCTGTCCATATATCAAGTCCATCATAGCCCACTATTGCGATTGCTGGAATATAAGATGCCAGCATATCCTGGCTAATTCGGTCATCCACAATACTAATATTTATAAACAACGTTTCCATAAACGCTCGCAGTGCAGCATCTTTATTAATTGTAATGTGCTTTGGCGATTCGTAACCCATCTGCGCATCGATGTCTGTTGGATTAGCATGGAGAGTTGCCGCCGCATCATCAACGGCAGTGTCCAAAAAATAATTGTACGATTGTACAGAACGCAAATGATGTAGCTGCTCCTCGGCCTGTAAACGATTATTCCAAAACCACGGCAAACTGACGGCAGCCATTATGAGTGCGAACTTAATAATCTTCATTACGTACCATTCCTCCAACAGAAACGTCAATTCGCTTCCATTCTGAAAATGATGACGTCAACCATTCCAACAACACATCAGCCGCCAGTTGCTGCCTATTAGTCACCTTTACTTGTATGAAGTCGCCTGTCTTCAGCGTGTATCGGCGAGTTAACGCTTCATTCGGCTCCGCACTATGCGGAAATAAAATTTGCATAATATCTGCTGTATTTGTGACTTCATGGCGAACAAGAAATTCCTCATGAAAGCTCTCTGGCTTTAATGGGTCATCGTAAATTGGATCATATCGCTTCGCAGAATGCTCCATCTTAATATCCATCATTATACCAAGCTGCGTAAGCTCATCTTGAAAATCTAGCCACATACGCGGTGTAATATAACCCATATCCCGAATGGCGTCCGTAAATTCAGTCGTACTCTTAAACACATGTAAATACTGAATGTCGGCCTGCCTGGCGTATGATTGTTGTAATGGAAATATAAATAGAAGCAAAATAGCAATAATGAATCCTATTAGCTTTGACAACACGTCAACCATCTCACGTCACCTTACACATAATGAATAAGTACAATCTGGCCTGAACGATCACGATATGTAGTCTCACTGTATAATTTATTCAGCTTAATCATAGATACATTAGCCTCCTCAAGGTTCTTGACATTTAACTGTACAGCCTCATTTCCCACGACTATTTTAATATTTTCCTGCTGCATGAGTGTTAGCATCATCAAAATGTCACCCCCTGTCAAAGTTGGCTCCGATACTGAGCCGATTGTAGAATGAACGATACGATCCTTATTCACATTCGCTGTATTTAATTGCTGCAACGTGCTTGCTGACGCCTGTGCACTGGACAACGCATATATTAAGGAAAATACAAATAACAATACTACAACAGACAGTTCCACCACATTTCTCCCATTAGAACCCATAAATTTCTCCAATCGTGTAAATTAACGTTGATCAAATACAATTCCTCTAGTTACGTTTGATGAATCAACAATTAGACTAGCTTTAAATTTACCGCTTGGATTTACGTATGTATCTAATGATTCCGTTGTCGCCAGTAATATTGCACTGTTCGGCATAATAGCGTTATTAATCGTACCGTCAAGGTTCACATCGTAACCATAGGAGATTCCAGGGTGGCTAGCGTTTGCCACTTTATTTTTACCCGTAATTACACGTATTCCGAACTGCTCCTTTTGATTAAATTTGCGAATGGCGTTAACGACCTGCGAGCCGCTTACAGTCGTATTGTCATAGACCGTAAATGAAGCTTTGCTTAATTCGGTCTGTATAGAAGAGAACTCATTCTGTGCCGTCTTTGTCGCTTCTTGTGCAGAAACAAACAACAATACAACGATAGTAATCAGTGCAATTGTTAAAAATATACCTGCTGCAACTTTAAGCGCCGATTGGGCATTATTCATTAAGATCATCCCCTAGAGATGTTGAATTTGTGTAAAAGACTGATTCATCTGATGAGCACTTATCCATACTAACGGGAGTACTAAATATAAAAACGTAATTGCATACATCGGAGCAAATCCAAGCCATTTACCCCAAACTGCCTTCACCTCCACGCTTTGCTCTTCTTGTTGACGCCTCCACTCTTGATCAAATAGCCAATTTTGCTCCACATCATCAAATGCTTCTTTTAGTGGTACATGTTCATACGCCGCCTCCAATTGATCTACAAACCTTACAAATTCGGGGTACGGGATATTACGCCGCAGTGTAGTAAGTGCTTCCTCTGCTCCACTTTCCCACATCATCTGACAATGTAACAACGCACCACGGCAACTTGTTGAGCTTCGAGCCATCCAATCCAGTAACTGTTCCGCCGTCATTCGCTCAAACGATCTTAATAACATAGTCAAAGCATAAAATTGACTTAGTTCAATCCGAATGTCCATCGTACGGATACGCCTTTTCAATACAAGCTGTACGCTTGGGAAATAATATCCGATTACGCCAGCCATTATAACGATTAGCACTTCCCACCACTTAAATCCGTTGTACATAAATTCAGTATGTATTTCTACAAGACGTTCGCTCATCTGTTTTATTGCCTGTTGACTCCATTTCGGATATTGGGTAGTTATCCGCTCTCGCAGCACCTGCTTCTGCTCACTAATGGACAAGGTCGCCAGCTTTTCATCCTTCACCCAATGTTTTAATCGTTTGATGTGTTGTCTGTCTTCATCCGCTAGCTTACTTTCGCCAATATCGCTAGACACTGGCGATTGCCATCCCGAAGGTGCAACAGTTGTTGACAATAACGTCGTCCATCTCCGATCTTTGTTCAATAATTCATAGTCAATACTCAAGTGAATACCGATACATATAATCGCACTGAACAAAAGGCAAACAACGGATACTAGCAGACGACGTTTGTACCACGCCACAATCGATATTCCTACATTGGACTCCTGTAACGAGCGCACGTTTGCCTGAAGCGTTCGACTCGGAATGTGTTTGATCCAATTTAGGACAACAACATGGATCCATCTGGATTGTAGAATGCGAGTAGCGGAAAAAGTGTGGAGTTGTGCACGGACAGTAGTCGCTTTGTAATATTGCAATTCCCCCAGCAATCGATGGCACGCCAATACAATTGCAACTACAACAACTTTGACAAACCACCCCCACTTGCTCGTGTAAAATTCATTCATTGAAGGAAAACAGGCTCTAGCCCACTGTTCGATGGGGGATGCAAAAAGTACAGGTATTACCGCGATAGCTTTAAGTCCACTCATATGTATGTTAAGTTTATGGCGCAAAAGCTGTTCTGTGTGCATCTCACGAATTAACATCGAGATGCCTTGCAGAAAAACAGATGATCGCTGTTCATTCAAAGGATCTCCATATTCAGAGACCATCCTGCTCAACCGCGCAAACAATCTAAAATATCGATGCGGCGCCGCTTCATCATAAGCTGCCAAGGCTGACTCATCCTCTGGATCGACTATACAACGTAACAGTCTCTCACCATGTGGTCTTACAAGTGGGGCCGAGTGTTGTAACGCCTCTTCAATGGAGAGTTCAATCATACGATGACGATGATAGTCATGCCGAACATAAGATAACATGCCAATCGATTGATGAAGCAACTTCCGTTCTGCCTTATCAACAACGAAATCTATATATAAACTTTCAGCCACACTAAGTACGATCAGAAGCATTAACACTGAAATCCAGTCCTGATCAAACATGCAAAATACAAGGATGACAGCGACAATTGTCCCAAACACTCCCCACATCACTTTGGCCGTCTGTTCTCGCAATAACCACTCATCGTAACCGTACAGCACACTTAGCCTAAGACGTACTTTTTTGACTTTTGACTGAATTACTGGAATACGATTCAAAAGACGATAACTTGTCCGAATTACGCTTCGTATACTTGAAATATCTGTTCGACGCTCGAAATAAATAACCTTATGCCACGGTGACCGTTCCACTCTGTTGATCCTGATCCAGATTGCGAGGGCACACATACTACTTAATATAAGAACAACAACTAATATGTTGTTAAATGACATGTGGCTTCCCCCTTGAAAATAGCCAGTTCCGGCAAGCCTGATTATCTTCCTCTGTCATTTCCTTAAGCATGGTTGCTGTTAATTGCTCCGTCAAACCTTCTGCCCATATGTATTGGCCATTTTTAAATTCCATAATATTACGATAACTATACGAATGTTGATTTAAGCACTGTTTGTAATAGTCGCTTGCCACCTCAATAAATGACGACCAGCTGCTGATTGGAGCGTTCCTCGTCATCTCCTCCACATCTTCATCTAACAAAGAACTGGGATGCCGTGTTTTTAATAAGGGGATGCATTCCGTTATACGTTCAATATATCGCTTGCCTGTAGGGTCTCTTGCCAGATGAACATTTACATGAATTATTGAAGCCACTTGTTGCTCCGCAATTTTTTCATCATGAAACATCCCTGTCTTTAACAATGAATTTCGCAGGGACATAATCAGATCGGGAAACGTCTTGGCGTGATGGGTGAACACCGTAAATAAACTGGCAACTTGGGCCATCTGAATCATCCATGCCGCAATGGGGTCTGTAGACACCTCACCTAATATATGAACAGATCCATCTGTTTTCTTTTGGACGTCCAGACCTGCTTGTCCACTAATACGCTCCGTCTCACGTAATGTTAATATGTTGCGCTCTGGGTATAGTTGGCGCAAATGAAGCTCAAATGCCTGTTCCTGCACTCGAAGCGGATAAAACGGATAAATGGCCTCCACAATCGCCATCAGAAGTGTCGTCTTACCGGAGCCTTGCGCGCCAGTTATCGCCGTCACACAAGCTCCCTTCATTAAATACCGTAACAATTGAATCACGTCTTGTGAGCCTTTATCGGGAATAAGCTTTTCAAGAGATGGATTCGTCCTGTCGAACTTTCTCAAGAAAAATGCCCACGACTCGGAGAAAGGAGGACGCATAACTACAATCCTTGATCCATCTTTCAAATCATTAACTCGATAACCGTCTGCTTCTGTTAAAGGGCCAGGTGTCCTATACTTATAGATGTTATGGCATATACGTCTCAGTTCAGCATCATTTCCAAAGCTTAAAAATGACATACGGATAGATTTTCCTTTATAAAACAGCCACACACTGTCATAGGAGCGCGAAGCAGTGGGATGAGATCGAGATTGTTTATTGTCTATTTCATGAACGCGAAAACCATTAGCATATACTTGCTCAAATGTTGAGGTGGACATTCCGCTTACTCCCCCAGATATGCCATCAACACGTTGATCACGCAGTTCATCTATGACGGACAAACCTTTATATTGTTCATAAATACGTTGAGTTATAAGGCGAATCCGCATTTTGTCCTGTAAATGAATACGTTCTTGACGAAACGCTGCATCTATATCCTTCTCGCTAATTTCATAAGACGGTTCCCACTGACCATTTGAGTTATAGTGGTGTCTCATTTGATCCCATTTATATTTCTGAATAAGCTCATGCATAGCATCTGCACCATATCGTTCTGTATAAACAAACAGTAAAATATCAAATTTGTCTTTAATGCTCATTTCGGATGCCCTATGGAAAGGAATTAACAAATTATATTGCGCTTCTGTCCAAACAACGTGTGCAGTAATCAACTCTGAAATGATATCCTTGACGAACTCCTTCTGAGTTCGGTCCCCACTATTACATACACGTAATGCCCGACGCAATGATTCTCGACGTGTGAATTCTCTTCGATACGTCTCATCATTATCGTAATGATCCAGCAGCGGATCACTCGTCCATTGCTGGATCGTCTCACGTACCATTCGAATCAATTCCTCCCAGTTCCACATTGTGCTGGAGGAATGCTGCGTCTTGTGCTTCCGCCTCCACTTTCGCCAAATAAGGGCACTAACTATAAGCAATGTCGTCATAATTATGAAGAGCACCCCGTAGAGCTTAAACATTATCCCCACTGCCTTGCACCGTCCCATGACTGGCGTCCTACTGCATTGGAACAAACAATGATATGTTCAACAACCTTATCCATGCCTCTTAATAAAGGTACATGCTCCCCTTGACCCATGCGATAGCTTAACCTCATTAAATAAGGTAATAAGGTTCCAACCGCACTGCTATTACGGAGTGCTGAATCGTAAGGAACGGCAAACATGTGATGAGATTTGTATTTTCGCTTCAAATGAGTTAAGCTGATCGACAATTCTGGATCATACATGTTTATGATGCCTAATCGGTACTTTGATCGGGTTCCACTAGGCAAGGGATCAGATTCAAATCGAACTACTTGTGGACTACGAACTGTGTTCGTGCGCGCCTGATTCATAATCTGAATTAGACCAAAACATTCTTCAGCTAACCAATGAAAGCAGTTATATTTGCTTGATAGGCTGCACTCCTCTCGTTCCTCCTTCGTTGTAGCTGCAATCGAAATGTCACGGACGTTCCAATCCCATATAACGATGTCATAAGCAGTAGTCATCCAATGAATACAGCTCGACATAAGTGCGGTCATTTCATTAGAATGGTCATCCCTAGTGTCAAAGAGATCTGGTACTCGAATAATGTCCAACTTAGGAATTACTGGAGTTGTACATGACACAAGAAGCTCAGCATTTAACTGATGTGACTTTAAATATCGCTGGACAGCCGTCCAACCATCAGGCACATCCCCATATCGCGCAGAGGAAGTTGTTACGTGTGCCGAATGATATTTTGAGCTGCATAACAATTGTTCCGCCCCATTATTTAACTCGTCATTATGTACAATTAAGACACGCATACCATGTTGTACAGCTAACCTCACCGCAAGGATAGATGCAATAGTTGACTGCCCAAATACATGGCGAGATGCAGGAGATAAGCACCAATGCTTACATGGCATTATGTAACCACATCCCCTTCTGTGGCTGCTTCATACAATGACGCCACGCTTTGTCGGCAAGCGGGCCAAAATTCGATTCCACAATTTTTCGCCATGCCAACTTGGTAGCACGAGCATATATCGAGACATTGATTATATCCTCAGTTTCGTTGTTCAGCTTTGCTGTCCAATCGGATTCATCGTATGGTATGACAACACTTTCGCTGGCTGAATGATAACCCGATGTATGTAAAAGTCTTTCTACGTACAACTGATCCTGCTCTTTGTCTATTGCATGCAAAATAATAAACTGCAACTTACCATCCAACTTTGTGTCATGCAGTAAGCTAAATGTAGTTAGCCATTCCAAGTTCCTGTGCAACGAATGACTTTCCACCGTCTGCACAATATATCTTGCATGCGCCTCGATAAATAAGGGCGCTTCACTAAAAGCAACACGATCTGTATCGATAAAAATATCGTCATATTCACTAAGCTGAATATTGTACCCATTAGCTAGTTCTTCTAGCTCATCCCAATTCATGACGGCTGACACTGTATCGATCCCTTTCCAATGGGACCATTTTTCTTTTGTCAACCAAGTTTGATTGCGATACTTTAGCCATGGTGACGACATGGCATCAACTAACAGCACTCGCCGATTTAATCTGCTCAGCAACGTGCATATGCCGAGCAGCATGTCACTCTTGTCACATGCCCCAACAAAATAAGAAAGTTTCATCTCGTGTTTATCTCCTTGTCTAATTATTTAGATGGTTTCATTTCAAGCTCAGGTATTACTTCATTTATAGTGGAATTAGGTAGATGTCGATCAGTATCGTTTGAAAAGGTTGGTTGAGCAATTGGTTTTGGAGAACTGTTCGACTGATGCGAGGGTGCTGCAGAGCCCCCATCTTCTTCAGATGAACGCGGTGTGGTATCGTTCTGCTGCCCTGTAAATGGAGACAGCGGCAGCACGTTGGGATTCGTACTCATTAATCCTGGAGTAGACATAACCGGCTCCTTGCTACCTCCATAAACACGGGGTTGCCCGCTAGCAAAATTGCCTCGTTGAGGGTCCACTACTCTTAATTTATCCAATTGGGATTCCAATACGCGACGGGATTGTGCCGACAGCACCGCCTTGGAGGTTTTAATTATGTTAGGGTCTTTATCTATCAATGCCAAAACTTCAGCATTAACCGGATAGTTGATAACCGCTGGTTGCTGTAACATTGGATCAACGTAACGGACTGCATATAATTGAGCATTATTCACATAAGCATCGACACATGCACTTGACAGCATTAACAACTCCTGCTCTGAAAGTTGCATCCATACAATAGCCGGCTTGAGCTTCTCCACCATTTTGTGAGACAACACTACAAAATCTTGACCATCCGCAAACCGGATCCGTACATCCAAAACGTCACCTTCCAATAATTCAAGTGGAAGCTGAATAACTGCTGTCTCCATCCAGCGGACATCGTCCGCTAATACATCCCCTGCTACTAGCATTGATGCCAGCACAGGCGTCCGTGCGGTAACATCCAATTTAAGCAGCTTTCCCACGATATCCTCCTTTCTCGTAACTTGTTGATCGGGAATCCACATTGCTGGTAGAACAACTCGTTCAATGTCCTGCTCAGTTAGTGGATATCCCGACTGTAAAGTCTTCTTGAATCTCCATACCTGTTTAACTCCAGATGAAGAATTGGTTATCAACTTCGGGGAAGATGAGACTTGCTTCCGTGCCTTCTCTATATCCATCTCCAGTCGTTGGCGTTCCTGTGACCACACATGCTGCGAGTAAACGATAACAGTACCACTTATAACGCCTACACAACTTGCACTTATTGCTCCAGCAACTACAATTAGCCTCGTTTTCCTCGTCCAACGTTTGATCACAGCATCACATCCTTATTACAATCTCACTTTACTTATAACTTTCTGGTAGGAATTAGCCACTTCGGCCATGCAAATCTGCGCCTTTTGTGTCTATTTATTCCTGTCCAGGATTGCAGCCACTTCCAAACGTCTTCATTCCCACTAAACGGGTCAGCACAAGTCGGTATAGAAATGACTTGCTGACTAGCTTGCTGCGCAGGATGCTTGAGCAGATCAGCATCATCGTAATGCGGGACACCATAACACCAATAGCTATATTTCCTTGACGCAAAAATGTTCACTGCTGCTGTCGTCTCCTGTTGACGCCAAATCGCAGCCGATCCTACTAATAAGCTGAAGGTTGCCCTCATAAACTCATCCATGCCGGTATGTGCATGCACACTACCCAAGTCAAGAACGACGTAGCGGTATTCCGTCTGCAAATGAGGTAATATGTGACCTTCATGCTTCTCTTTAAGTTGTGGTAAGCTTAAATACGTAACCCCTCTCCACTTAAACGGCTTATCAATATCTCGCCCACTACTTTGCCCTTCAACCGCCTGTATAATAGGGTCAACAACCGAACTAGAGTGGATCTCGTTACTATAATCCATATAAGCAACCTGAACTTTAAGCCAATTACTTAAAGCATGTGCGATCATAATTGCAGTGTGAGTAGTGCCTGCACCATCTCCTGAACCCATAAGAGCAAATACTTCTCCCCGTGATAATTGCATACGCTTACCCGAGCTGTCTGTAGGCACAGCAGAAAAGTCGCTTGTGAGTAACGCATTATCGTTACGCTTCGTATATTCCTGTAAAACATCGCGTAATTGTTCTGCGCTCTGGTACCTATTTTCCGGATTATTATCTAGCAGCCGCAGCAACACAGAGGCAAATTGCTCGGGCACATCCGAGCGCAGCACCCCTCCTTTAAAATCAGACATGCCATACCATCGTCCATCTGTTAGCATATAGGCCATCAAAGCACCAACTGCATATAAGTCTGTACGCGCATCACTTTGCTTGCCGGCATATTGCTCTGGCGCTGCAAATCCAACTGTACCTAGCTTGATCGTATCTGCGTACGCATCCTCCCTCATCTGTCGCGCAATTCCAAAATCAATTAACTTAACTCCTCCTTGAGCTGTTATCATAACGTTAGATGGCTTCAAATCCCGATAAATAATAGGAGGAACATGCTGGTGTAAATAGCCCATTGCTGCGCACAACTTAATGCTGTACTCCATCGTCTCCAAAAATGAAAAGGACTTCTGTATCATACGCTCTGCAATCGTCTCTCCCTCGATATACTCCATCACCAAATAGGCGTGACTGCACTCGTCATGGGGAGGAAAGAAATCTACAATCAAAGGTAAATGGGGATGCTTTAACTCCGTTAACCATTGGGCCTCCCTAGCTAAAGGGTACTGATTATGTCTTAACGGGATGGACTCTTTAATAGCCCATTGCTTGCCCATCAGTCTCTCATCTCTGGCAAGATATACGTAGCTCATTCCGCCCGTACCGATCAACTTCATAATGCGATAACGCTGCGCTAACAAACTACCCTCCTGCAATCTTGACGGCACACGCACTTTATCCCTCCTTTTTCATGCAAATACACACAAAAAAACCCGAACACAGCCTATGGCCGCGCTCGGGATGCTTTCCCACATTTGAATATTCTGGTACGTGATGATGTCATTATAAAAGGCAAACTTTCATTTGTCCACACTTTTTTTCCACACTGAAGTCACACTGCTTTCCACACTGCATTGCATGCTGATTTATTTTACACTACAAAAGTGTAAAGGTACATGTTGCACCGTGAACCGCATAATAACTTACAATATTAATATTTCATCATATACAACGTAATTTCATCTCGATTGTGAAACAGCTGCTTCGCACGCACAATTTGTAAATGTTCTGCAAACATTTCCATACAATCCCGGATCGTTTGCAGCGGCTTTTTATGCATTAACTTCACCGTAACGATAACTGTTCCTCCAGGCATCACCGCATCAAGCAACTGGATAACGAGTTGAGCTGTATGCTTTGGACTCCAACTCATATCACATACGAGCAGGTCAAACTCATGCGGTTCAAATGCCACCTCACCTGCATTCCCTTTAATGATCGAAAGTTGCGGATGGTCAATTAGGCTCGGATGCATATTGGCAGGATCGACTGCCGTTACTGTCAATCCTCTCTCTAATAATAGACTCGTCCATCCACCTGGCGCTGCTCCGATATCCAACGCATTCGAATAAGCGGACAAATCTACCCCAAATGTCCGTTCCGCCTCCAACAACTTAAACTTTGCACGTGAGATTTGGCCTTCTTCACGCTGGAAACGGATGGCTCCACCCGGCCAGTCCGAACCTTGATTGGTAAGTGTCGCCATACCTGCATAAATGTTCTCTTGATGCTCAAAAATTGAAATAACATACTGAGGCTGTTGAAGGATCACCTTCGCCCCCTTACTTTCCAACGCATCTTTTATAAATGACTTAAGCGAACGCTGTTCTGCTTCATCCGCTCCTTTGCCACTTCGACGCAAATGGATCGATACAGCATCTGTAGATTGAATAGCAATCCCACTTCGTTCTTGCATCATCATTAACAAATGCTCCGCTTGCTTTGCGGTAGTTAGTTCTGTCGCTGCCATTACAACTTGAACTGGAAACATGTCCCTAACAAAAATGACAGGTTCGGCGTTCATATCATGCCAGATGGCATTCACTTCACGTGGAAGCTCCATAAGTGCTACTTCACCTGCAACAAAGATCTGACTCTTAAGCGTAGCATACCTGCGTCGCAGCTCTTCTTGAGCGTAAGGGATATAGCCATGATTAGACGTTATAATCCAGTGCGATGACCCTTCATAATTTACTGGTAATTGTATTTCTTTAATGTTTATTTCTGACAAAGTATAATTCCTCCAAGACTACATGTTTTGCTGCTTGTACCCGTTCTCCATTTTTCTTCTAAGCTGCTCATACAAATAAGTCACCGATTGCATGGCGTATATGTATTGAGGTGGAGCTGATATATCTTGATGATCCCATATAATTAGACAGGGCACACTTTGTATTTGTAATAAAATAGCCGCCTTTGCTGCATCATTGATGTTCATCCCATATACTCGGCATAGCGGCAATGCATCAAGCGCAATCTCTAACATCTTCTCACCAAGCGCACAAGTTCCGCATAAAGGCGAATAAACATACACTGCATCCAGTTCAGCTCTTAATGTGCCACCCTGTACATGATCGATGAGCTGTTGAGCGGATATCGACTTCATATTTTTCCTGCACTTGCTTCCAACAGAACTTCAGCAGGCATAGGACCATTTATAAGGAGCACATGATCAGGCTTATGCTCATATAGCATCTGATACATACGTTGTCTCCCAATTGCGCTTGAAGTATGCAAATAAATACGACGTGCAAACAGCTTTCGACGAATCATCTCACGAACGAGTTCAGTACCTGTTGGCTCATCTGGACCTAGATCATGATCAAGCGATAAAATATCCGTCTCTTCATTTTCAAGCAGCAGCAAGCATTCCTCTGCATTTTTGGCTAATACGAATCCTGTTGGACATCGCCGCCAGTCATCCAAATAAACATGTATCATGGTATCCCTCCCATGCCTTTTAATCTGTGTAGCAACTATTCTCACCACAAAAAGTAAATTATGCTGCTAATAGTGATGGGAGGTATGATCATTTAACGCATACCAGGTTCGTATTAATTCCCATTCTTCGCTATGCAGTCGTTCACCCGATTCAGGCGTTTCTAAAATAAACATCTTTCCTTGCAGCTCTGTAGACGTTAACAACTGCTCCATCGCAGTAGGACTGATCTTCCCCTGCCCAATTGGCGCGTGTCGATCTCGCTTACTGCCATAGGCCGCTTGAGCATCATTCACATGAACAGCTGCTACATACGGCCAATAGTCCATGTGCCGGCCATGCTCCAGCAATCGGGCCGTACCATCTGGTAGATTTGCATTCCACATCCCACTGACGTAAGCATGGCAAGTATCTAAGCAAAAACCGATCTGGTCTGGTTTACGGCACAAGTTACGAATGTGCACACATTCTTCCAACGTTACACCCAATCCACCATGAAGACCAGCTTGATTTTCCAATAAGATTAGGGCATTTCCATGCCAAGAGTCCGTTACTACATTTAGCATCGTGATTATATCACGATACCCCTGCAACTTGTCACGGTGCTTGATCACACCAAAATGAACCACAACCCCAACCGCTCCGCAGGCATCAGCAATAACAAGATCGTTAAGCAAGCTCATCGCATGCGCCTTAAATAAAGTGTCATCCGCTTGCATCGACGTAGCTATATTTAACACATATGCAGAGTGAATAATGGTCTGGATGGAAGCACCATCCAACAACAGCCTGCACTCGTGCGCATCATGCTCGTAACCGATTTTTAGCTGCAAACTGCGTGGATTTTTAGCAAAAAACTGAAAGCAACTGCATCCCTCTAGCTCAGCTAACCGGATGGCTGTATTCCCCATTTGTGTGAAGCTGCCATGTGAGCGTATGTGACAACCGTAACGAAGTGGACCTTTCTTCGACAACATCCTTATGCTAGTCTCCGTATTAAAAGCCCAACATTAGCCACATATCTGGCGTGCACTTCGCAGCTAGACGCCTTGCGGTACACTAACCTTAACATGCTCTTCTTGGCAACTCGGACAAAATACAGCCGTTTTCCCACTAATGCGCAGTTCTTCTAATTTTGTGTTACATTGGTAACAAGGCTCTCCCGTGCGCCCCGTTACCGCATACGTATGCTTTGCTTCTTCCGGTTCCTCAATCGCTTCATGCAGCCATTCCACCATCGTTTGATATAAGACGCCCCAATCTTCATCCGTTAATGTTTCAATACGGACAGAAGGAATGAGACCTGCACGATAACTAATTTCATCTGCTATTAACGGCGTTAATCCTGCAATAATAGCGGGGTTTGTTAACGCTGTTTTTAAAGATGAACGGCGTTTGGCAAATCGACGTTTAAACAATTCAATCGTCAAATTACGTGATAACGGCTCTGGTCCCCAAGCCTTTAGCTGCTCATCCAATTCTTTTGCCGTTATCCATTGGAGCGACAATGTGCGTGCTCCTGCTATACGCCAGCTGCCTTGTTCGAATTGGATTTCCATTTGCGGCTTGCTCGCATCCACTACGGCCTCTGCCTCATCGTGACTAAAGCTGAAATAAGCATCAACACCTACGTGCAGCAGTAGACGTTTTCCATCATCCAGATGAAAAATAAATGCTTTCCCTCTACGTTCTACAAAAAGTAACTGACGACCTATCACAGCAGCGGACAACTCAGCCAGAGACACATTGATCCAAGATTCCTTTTGTACCTTTATTTCACGGATACGCTGTCCGACAAAATGCTGGTCGAGCTTTCTGCGCTGTTGTTCAATTTGCGGTAATTCAATCATGCTTACATCTTCCTCTCTATCTCTAATTAACGGCCCAGTTGTATGCCTAACCACTTTTTCATGTCATGAAGGTGTGGACAGACAATCTCAGGGCTCACACCAGACTTCTCTTTATACGATGCTAAATTATTGGAAGTGGTCACACCTGTAAGGACTAATGCCGTACGACACCCCGCTCTTGCCCCTGCCAACATATCCGTCATCATATTATCCCCGATTACAAGCGTCTCTTCCGCCTGACAGTTTAATCGTTCCAGCGCCACCTTCATAATTATTGACGAGGGTTTACCGATCAAGACGGGCTCCGTTCCCGACGCTGCTTGAATCGCCGCCATTAACGTCCCCGCCCCCGGTGAAAATCCTTTGTCCGAAGGTAACATGTAATCCGGATTTGTAGCAACAAAAGCTGCCCCACCTCTAATGGCACAAGCGGCCGCCTCAAGTTTCTCATATGAAAATTGTCGATCGATTCCCTGTACAACAACGTCAATCCGCTTCTGCCATACATCTTGAGGCTGATCCGTCCATTCCACCCCTGCTTCGGCTAGCGCCGAACGAAGTCCTAATTCTCCAATCATATAAACAGACTTCCCCGTGAACTTGCTGGAAATGTAGTGAGCTGCTGCCTGAGCAGACGTGAGCACATCCTCCGCCTTCGCCGGTATCCCCATAGATTGCAGCACATCCGCAACTTGCTCAGGTGAACGTGATGAGTTGTTCGTGACAAATAAAAAGGGAACGTGCCATTCTAACATGGCGTGAATAAGTTCGTCTGCTCCTTCAATTCTCGTTGAACCTTTAAACATCGTCCCGTCCAGATCAATCAGTGCGTGAAGCTGACGTCGATTCGTTACATCCATCTCCTAATTCCTTTCTTCCCCAACAACCAATTCAGTTAGACGCATGACTAACAAGGCTGCACGAAGTGAAGTGTTCCACGTGCCTTATCCTACTAAAATATTCAGGATTGTTACTCTCTTCGCAGCCTTTCGACTGTATGGTCAGCAGCCTATTGGTGGGATTGTGAAGCTATAATATGATCTATCCAGCGTTCTACCGCATATCCGTCCGCGAGCGTAGGTGTAATTTCAGTCCATCTCATATCCCCTGCGTGTCGAAGCACAAAGTGATGAAGCGCCGCAAAATGACTATCCTGAAATACCCCCATCGTCGCTTTCTCATCTGGAAGCAGTTCTACAGCATCAGGTACAGGCAGCGCAGGAGATGAACCGCTAATGAGATGCAGCGTTGGTTGTGTATCCCGTTCCAAGTCACAAATAATGCTGCCTTTTGTCCCTACTATATCTAGTCGGAATTCATCCGCACCCCATGCGATACGTGATACTTCAACTTGTCCTCTGACTCCTTGCTCCGTCTCATAAGTCATCGTAGCCCAATCATCTACATGAACGCTGGTCATTTCCGATGAGCCAGCAGCCGTTGGCCTGCGGGGGACAAAAGTATGTGTCTTGCCTTCTACATACTTATATTCCCCGAACAAATGGCGAATCAAATCAAGGGCATGCACTCCGATGTCAGTTATTGCGCCGCCCCCTGACATAGTGTCGCTTAAACGCCAACTAACAGGGCGATTTGCATTAAGATAGCTCGAACGCATATACGAAATTTTGCATTGCAGTACATCCCCGATAATACGTTCTTGCAGCCAAGCTCTAACCCGCATAATAGCAGGATGATAACGAAATACAAATGCAAGCTGTTGCGGATAATCCACTGGTACGTCCTTTAGCAGCGACGCTGTGTTGGCCGCAGATTCTGTTACCGGCTTTTCACAATATATAGCAAGTTGATTGGATACCGCGAGTCGAACTTGCTCTGCATGCATCGCATTAGGTGTGCAGATGCTTATTGCCTGCGAAGTTCCCGCTGTCAGCGCTTCCTGCAAATGACTTGTTACATGACGAAACCCGATCTGTTCTGCCTGTTCACGCAACACATCAGGCCGTCGGGTAACTAATGTATCCAGAACCGGTGTAACCGGAAGTGACTTTATTATTGGCATGGTGCGCAAGGCAACCAGATGCGTTTTGGCAATCGCCCCGAATCCTACAATTGTAAATACTAGTTTGTTCATGGGGTACCACCCTTCTATGTATGTCATACATATATTCACTGCCGATGCAGCTTCATTCATTGTAAAGAACCGCTCGTCAGCATGCAAGAGCTCAAGCACAGCAGTTTCGACGAAAAATGACGAAGTCCTCGGAAGTTATGACAGAATTTGTCCCGTGTAAGGGTGTTGCGCGGACAAAGGTGTCAATTCCTGCGCTTTCCCGGAAAATAATATGCTGCCACACACATGAACTTCCGGCAGATGAAAAAAAGAAACGGATATTTCACCGTCTCTTGTATCTCTCTTAGTGTACCATATTTATTATACGTAAGGAGGTTCCCAGCCTTTCTTGTTCCAGCCCATTTTGGTATCAATCACATTGTAATCCACGTCAAGCACCACCTCGACTCGAAACGGAAATCGATGATTATGCCAAAAACGAACATCACTACATATAACTCGATAACCTTCCTGCCATTGTTGGCACTGTATGTTTACTCGCTCCGCAAAAGACAGAAAAGCTCGCACTCCATCTGTTGTCATCGCTCGGCTAACCGCCTCCGGCTGCGTATGTGATTTAGCATAAGTACCTTCTTCTGTAATAAATCGATTGTTCTTAATCCAGCCTGTCACAAAGCAATCCTCCTGTTCTATGAGAAACTGCCAACGCGACCACCTGATACCAGGAATTAACTGTACATGAACTGCATCCGCATAGGACTGTCGAAGCATCGAACGTACATCTGCATGCACAACTGTTCTCCAGCCAATATACAAAGCGGTAAGTACATACACACTAACAAACCACATCACCGCTTCAGCTCGCGGCAGCCATAACCAGCTGGATAACGCAACAGCATGAATACTAAACAAAAACGGATCAAACAAACACAACACATCTAAATGTACCCATTTACGTGTCCAAGGCCTAAGAACTTGTATCCCGTATGCGTTAAATGTATCAAGCACAATATGAAACAGAACAGAAGCACAACTCCAAATCGCTAAAGTAGGCCAATGATCCCACACTCCAAACAAGGCAGCGATAGGTATAGCTATAAGTAGAGGCCAAAGTAAAATGGCAGGGAGCGTATGCGTCCACCCCCGATGATGTCTAATATACGCGGAGTAGCTATGAAGCCTAGTTACGGTGTCAAAGTCTGGTGCGTGAGCACCAATTAACGATGCAGTCAAAACTGCATAAAATAATGGTGTCTGTCCGGCAATTGAAGGGTCCGCACAAGCTAACCCTGCCAATGTAGCGCCAAACAACAAATGACTCCCCGTATCCATAAGAACTCCTCCTCGGCATTAGAGGGTGGCATTTTTGTGCTAAGCTTTCGTATAAACGTAAATTCAGCACATACCATAACCCTTCCTAGCAAGAGCATACCGAAGGAGCGTTATCAGAACATTTTATCCATGTTAAGATGTCGTAATGATATGATGTTCGTCTGCCAGTTCTGTATTCGGAAAAATAGAAACGGCCTCTGCAAGCAATTGTTGAATTAATTCCTCATCCTTATACCTAGAGCTGAAATGCGTTAATGCTAACTTCTTGGCGCCTGCTTTTTGTGCAATCGTAGCTGCTTGCTTGGCTGTAGAATGGCCAAATTCATGTGCATTTTCCGCCTTATCCTCCAGGAAAGTCGCTTCATGCACTAACAAATCCACATGACGCGCTAACCGAACCGCATTGTCACACGGGCGAGTATCCCCCAGTATTGCTATTTTCTTGCCTGGAATCGCCTCACCTAACACAGAAGCTGCAAACACTAATTCGCCATCTGGTAATTGAACGTCTATGCCTTGCTTTAGTTGCCCATACAAAGGACCTGGCGGAATCCCTTTATCTCGCAGCATCTCAAACTTTAAACGACCAGGACGATCTTTCTCTTGAATCCGATATCCAAAGCTCGGAACACGATGTTCTAGCGGCAATGCTGTTACCGAAAACTGATCATCAGACCATACGATGCCTGCCTCAATTTCTTTAATTAACAAGGGATAAGGCACTTCCGTCTGACTAACTTCAAATACAGTCTTCATATACTTCCCCAGTCCTCTTGGTCCAAACACCGTTAACGGTGTTGTGCCGCCTTGATGAGCTCTGCTTGATAATAGCCCAGGGAGCCCGAATAAGTGATCTCCGTGCAGATGGGTAATAAATATAAATTCACACTTACTTAATTTGAGAGGCGAACGGAGTATTTGATGCTGTGTTCCTTCTCCACAGTCAAACATCCAAAAGCTTCCTCGTTCTTCATATAATCGAAGAGCCATACTGCTAACATTTCGTCTAGTCGTCGGCATCCCTGCTCCTGTACCTAAGAAGTAAACGTCCAAAGTAACACTTCCTATCATCATTAATGTAATTAACATTTAGTGTCGTTATATTTAGAGATATATTATATGTAATGGTATTGCCGAAAAGCCCCTGCATCTAATCCTAGATACAGAGGCTTTATTATCCCTACAATTCCCTATGCTTTATCCACGTTAAAGTATTGTGCTTGTGGATGTGCAAACACCATCGCGCTTACCGACGCCTCCGGTTCCATCATGCAGCCCTCTGTTAGTATAACACCAATATCCTCCGGCTGCATTAAGCGAAACAGCGGCTCCTGGTCCTCCAAATTCGGACACGCAGGATAACCAAACGATACTCGAATCCCTTGATATCGTGCACCGAACCGTTCCTTCATCGTCATATCCTCACGGTCCGGATAGCCCCAAGTCTCACGCATCATATGATGGATGCGTTCAGCCAAGCCTTCGGCCATCTCAAGCGCCAGCGATTGCAGCGCATGCGAGCGCAAATACTGCCCTTCCTGCTTCATAACATCAGCATGGTCACGAATTGCCCTTCCCGCAGTCACTACCATAAACCCTACGTAATCCATGACGCCGCTGTCCTTCGAGCGAAGGAAATCCGACAAACATAAATACGGCTCCACTTGTTGACGTGGGAATGTAAAGGTATGCAGCACCTCTGACACCTTGTCTGGGTTGTAGATATGAATGGAATCTCCCTCAGATTGTGCCGGGAAAAATCGGTACATAGCGTTTGCCTGAAGCCAACCCTTCTGTGAGCCTTCACGGAACAATTGATCAATCGTTTCCTTTAGATCAAGCGCTTTTGGATCTCGTGCCGCGAATAGTTGATCTACATTGCCTTTTAGGCCAAGATGGTGCCCGAGCAGCATCTGCATATTAACATATGGGATGATCTGCGGAGTAGGTATATCCCGCAGTACATGACGGTCCAAGTCAGGCGGAATGTACACATCCGCCTCCTTAATGTTCGATCGCACCGCTCTTGTCAGCTTAGGCAGCGCTTGCTGCTGTTCGCCTTCCCTTGCCAATCGTTCCTTATGAGAGCGAAGTTCTTCTACGAGTACTTGTCGTTCATTTGAGTTCATAATCTTATTCGCCAAGTCCAAACCATCCATAGCATCCTTCGCATACAACACAAGTCCATCATATTCAGGACTAATCCGATTTTTTGTGAATTTACGGGTTAATGCTGCGCCTCCAACCATTATAGGCACATCAATACCTGCTGTACGCATGTCTTGTGCCGTAATAACCATTTGCTGCGCGGATTTGACAAGCAAACCGGACAGCCCGATTGCGTCTGGTTTCTCGCGGCGATAAGCATCGATCAAATCCTGAGGAGGCACTTTTATACCTAAGTTAACGATTTGGTAGCCGTTGTTGGCGAGGATGATCTCGACCAAGTTCTTGCCAATATCGTGTACATCACCTTTAACAGTAGCTAGCAAAATTTTGCCTTTAACTGCGGATTCGTTCTTTTCCATGTAGGGCTCAAGAAAAGCAACTGAGGCTTTCATCACCTCTGCACTTTGGAGAACTTCAGCTACAATCAGCTCGTTGTTGTTAAACAAACGGCCAACTTCCTCCATCCCCGCCATTAACGGTCCGTTAATAATTTCAAGTGATGTATATTTGTCAAGCGCTAAAGTCAAGTCTGGAATTAAGCCCTCTTTTGTTCCTTCTACAATATAAGCACCTAGTCGCTCTTCCAAAGGCAAATTGCTCGTTTTCTCTTTTTTCTCCACCTTGCGGTCTCGAAACGCTGCTACAAAGGTAGCGAGTGTCTCATCATTCGTATCATAAAGCAGCGCCTCTGATAACTTCCGTTCATGTTCAGGAATCGAAGCATAACGTTCCAGCTTTTCCGTGTTTACAATTGCATAATCAAGCCCTGCCTTTGTACATTCGTATAGAAACACAGAGTTTAGCACTTCACGCCCTGCTTCTGGCAGTCCAAACGAGATGTTGCTGACGCCGAGTATCGTTTGACAGTGCGGCAACGCTTCTTTGATCAACCGTATTCCTTCTATCGTCTCTTTGGCTGATCCGATATATTGCTCATCGCCTGTCCCTACTGGGAAAACAAGCGGATCAAAAATAATATCCTGCGGCTGTATGCCAAATTGATGAACTAAAATATCAAAAGAACGCTTCGCCACTTCTAGTTTGTCTACTCTAGTAATCGCCTGCCCGCGCTCATCTATCGTACCTACGACAAGCGCCCCTCCATAACGATGGACGAGTGGAACAACCTGTTCGAATTTATCCAAGCCATCTTCGAGATTAACAGAGTTAATGATTGCTTTCCCTTGCGTATATTTTAATGCCAATTCAAGTGCTTTTGCATCTGTCGTATCAATGACGAGCGGCACTTTGACCTTTTTCACAACTTCTTGTAAAAACAACTTCAAATCTTCAGCTTCGTCTCGGTCCGGATCTTGCAAACAAACGTCAATAACGTGCGCGCCATTTTTAACTTGAGCACGTGCTACTTCGGCTGCTTCCTCTATTTTGCCTTCAGCAATTAAGCGCTTAAATTTTCTTGATCCGAGCACGTTTGTACGTTCACCAACCATGTAAGGTCGACCATCATTTTCAATATATACAGTCTCGATTCCAGATACAGCAGGTGGATGCTCGCCAAACTGGCGTCTAGGCTCATATTGAGCAAGAGTCTCCGCCAGTACACGGATATGTTCAGGTGTCGTGCCACAACAACCTCCGGCAATGTTCAACCAACCTTGCTCTGCAAAGGCAGCTATTTTGCGTGCTAATGATTCCGGTGATTCATGATAATGTCCATTCTCATCTGGTAAGCCTGCATTCGGATAGCAGCTAACCGCTGCGCTTGCGATACCAGCCAACGTTCTGAGGTGATCTCTCATAAATTCCGGACCTGTAGCACAGTTCAAGCCAATTGAAATCGGCTGCAAATGTTCAAGTGAAACATAGAAGGATTCAATATTTTGTCCTGCAAGTGTCGTACCCATCGGTTCAATCGTACCGGAAATCATAATGGGAAGTATTTTCCCTCTTGCTTCCATCGCACGTTGAATCCCGATTGACCCCGCCTTCACATTAAGCGTGTCCTGCGAAGTTTCTAGTAACAGCGCATCTACTCCACCATCTATTAATGCAAGCGCCTGCTCATAATAACTATCCACCAGTTCATCAAACGTGACTCCACCTGTTACCGATAGCGTCTTGGTTGTAGGCCCCATAGCACCTGCCACATAACGTGGATGATCTGGTGTCGTATACTTGTTTGCGGACTCAACGGCAAGTCTAGCTGCCTCCAGATTTAACTCTACTGCCCGGTCTTGCAGATCATATTCTGCAAGAACTACACTTGTTGAACCGAACGTATTCGTTTCAATAATGTCGGCGCCTGCCGCAAAGTATTGATCATGGATGCTGGAAATGACATCCGGACGAGTTAATACAAGCATTTCATTACAGCCATCCAAATGTTCCCCACCAAAGTCATCTGGCGTGAGATCAGCCTGCTGTATCATAGTGCCCATAGCACCATCTAAAATGAGAATGCGGTCTTGAAGACGCGCTTGTAATGCCGGTTTATTCATTCCTCAGCCCACCCTCTATGTCTGCTCTGTCTAAAAACGTTAGAACTAAGTTTAACAGAACTCTTACCAATAGGAAAGATGAGGATTACACGATTGAAAATGTTTCTTGCCCAATCATTTCCTCTGTACTATAATACAATTTAAGTAATCATATTGGAGAAGTGAGGGATTCACATGGCACAGATTCGAATTCGCAACACGAATGAATTGATCACCGGAGAAGAGCGCATCCAAGCCTTTTTAGAGGCTCAGGGCGTGTTATATGAGCATTGGGATGCTGGCAAGCTTGCACCGGCATTAAGAGATAAATTTGATTTATCAGACGATGAGAAGCAACAGATTCTGGAGACGTTTGATGTTGAGATTCGTGATCTGGCGCAACGTCGTGGTTACTTGACGTGGGACTTGATCTCACTATCTGACGCTACACCGAACATCGAAGAATTGTTGAAGAAGTTTGAGCAAGTCCATACGCATACAGAAGATGAGGTACGTGCGATTACTGCTGGTGAAGGATACTTTGTAATTAAAGGCTCCGACGACGTTGGTTATATGGATGTGTTAGTTGAGCAAGGTGACGTTATCTCTGTCCCTGAGAACATTCCTCATTTCTTTACTTTATCGGAAAGACGCGAAATTGTGGCGGTCCGTCTATTTATTGAGACAGAGGGCTGGATTGCACATCCATTCGAAGATCCTGCATTTATTAAAGCTTAATAAGCTTATCTTGCTAACCCGACAAGGCTTACGCCTGTCGGGTTAGTTGCACCTAGCTGCGTCTCACCACTGTTTCGTATCACTCACACCTTTTTAATACAAAAAGAACAGCCTCTTGTGCCTAGAGTCTGTCCCCTTCTATCATCTTACTTCTTCACTTCAAACGACTTCTTTGGCATCGAATGCATGCCATTTGCAGATACATGTGATATGATCGTATATTTACCTGGCACCGTAAATGTTTGTTCTAATTCATAATTGCCATCTGCTTTCACACCGACTACTTTTTTCTGATGCTCTGCACCCTCCAGCCACCATTCAAATTCAACCTTTTCAGCGTCATTGATCGGTTTTTCCTGTAACGTAACATGCGCTGTAAATACAGCCGGTTCATTAACCTTTACTTGCTCAGGGATTTGAAGTTCAACAGCAATCAAATCCATCTGGCCACCAAGCGCCTCAATGTCCATCCCCATACTGTGACCTTCATGACTGGAGTTGGTCCCTTTGTCGTTAGAGCACCCTGTAATAAGTGCTAATATAAGTATGGATGCTAAGGCTGTTTTCTTCCACATCGCAAGTTCACTCCTTATGTATGCTTGTCACACTGTGTTAGTTTACATTATATCCATCATATACCTTTTCGTTATAGCTCGATAGAGCTATATCTTCACTGTACTGTGAACTAATTATGACAATTATCACATACAACATCTACAACACAGTAATAAATGTAATTCTTACGACTACTATGAAAAAGAACCTGCACATGTGCAGGTTCTCATTGAATACGAAGTATTAATCTAGTGGTTCATAATGGTCGCACAAGCGCTGCATAAGGAATTCTAATCAAGCCCCATCATACAGGCATGATCCATCCTTATACAGCAGCTTGTTGATTATCTATGATCTGTATAATGTCAGTTATTTGGTGTAAACTATTAACTTCAAATTCGGGATGTACCGCTCCTGATAACTCTTGATTCGTTCGGTTAACCCAAGCGTTGTGCATGCCGACATTAATAGAACCTTGGATGTCAGTCGTTAACTTATCACCGATCATCAATCCTTCATGCGGCTTAATACCAAGCAAGGACATCGCATGTTCAAACAAACTAATGGCTGGCTTTCCTTCTGCAAAATTGCCCGATATTACTATGTGTTCAAAATATTGAAGAATATCTGGCACACCATCAAGTTTCTCCTGCTGAAGGCAAGGAGCACCGTTCGTGAGCAGCAGTAAAGGGTATTGTGCCTTTAGCTGTGCCAACACCTCAAATGTCTCCGCATATACATAAGGTCGCTGACGGCGCTCTTTCATAAACAAATCGGCACAAACGCTTCCTAGACCTTCATCATCAATCCCAAGCGCACGAAGACCCCGCGTCCACGCTTCAACGCGATACTGTGGAACGACGCGCTCAAGCCTGCGAAACTCTTCATGTTCTCCACCTGTGAAATGGGCCCACAACGCTTCAAATGGGTTAATGCCAATCCGCTTTGTGAATTCAAACGTATCATATGATGCATATAACGTGCGAGCTGCTTCACGTACTTCATGTTGCAGGGCGTCGGGATTAACTCCCGACACCGTTTGCGCATACTTGCAAGTTTCTGAAAATGCTTCCTCTACACTGCGTTCATCCCATAATAACGTATCGTCCAGATCAAATAATACTGCTTTGATTGTCATTCCTTACCCCCCGATTCCACTTACTTTGACAATTGCTCCAGCTCAATCTGATGTTGATTAGCAAACTTAGTTAAACGCGCACCCATTAGCTCTGTATCATAACGATTCATCACGCGTGAAAATACCCAGTTGGCACCGCGCTTTGATTGTTCGATTACCACATATCCCGGTTGAATCGTAATCTTCTTGATATCCTTGGCGTATAGCACACGTACTCGGTTCCACTTGGTAGTCATGATGTTGTCTCGGCCCACCTTTAGGAACGGCCGCTTTGCAAACAACACCACTCCTAGCCCAATGTACGCAATGACAGTCACCCAATACATCAAGGTCGATTGTTCCTTGCTCCAGAACATGCTTCCGATAACAGCATACATCAGTGCTAATATAATAAGAACAGACGGCAGAATAAAATTTCTTCCTCTGTACTCGTCATATTGCTCTTGCCCCACTTGAATAGCTGGCTTGCCGTGTTTTTGCAGTTTCTTGTTTAACACTGAACTGTTCTTGCGTACTTTACGTTCCCAACTGCGTGACATTACGATAACGACCTCCTAGATATAGGTGTAACGACTGTATATTTCGAGCAAAGATCGAAAAAAAATTCACATAGCATGATAGAAGCGCGAGCGCTTGCTTGAGTCTTACAGCGCTTGTCCATGTAGAAACTGTGGAATCTCTGCACTCGGATCATAGCATGCCACAGCCAACTTTGCTCGAAAATGTGCAAGAAGCGAAGCACTATAGTAGTGTTCGCATCTCACATGATCTATTTCATTTAGTGAACCGTGCCTGAAGACGGATCTTGCTGCTCTTCGTCTTCGGCCCACCGAATATTGTCCAAATTATTACGCACTTGCTTCCTAAATAAGGCTAAATACTGTTCACGCAATTGGGCACGTTCTGCTACTTCTTCTTGAGTCAGACCAACCGTCTTATGCTTGCGTGCCAGCTCATTAATACGTGATATCATCATATCGATGTTCATATTCTACCTCCATGTTGTACTGGCGTTAACCTTTACTTTGACATGGCGAAAGAATGTTGTCAAGCTTGATAGTATGACAGCCTAAATCAATAACTGCCTCATTAAGTTCGCAAGCTTCTATTTACACTAGGGTGTTGAAAAAAGAGGTACCTCTATCACATCACCTGCTTGGATTAATCCGCTATCCAAGTTGTTGTTCTTCATTATGATATAAACATACTCTCTAATGTCCATGTCGGAGGACAGATGTTCCTTTGCAATCGCCCACAACGTATCACCTGGTTGAATAATTACACGGACAGACGTCTTGGCAGGTACTTGTGTCTCGCGATTACGGTCATTTGCGGAAAAAGCTTGAACGATCGTACCAAACGCAATAAACAAACCAATTAAGACGGTAATCGCCAAAGCGAATCTCTTGACACGTAACTTGCGAGCTGATCTTCCTTTATATGTAGGTCTAGTTGATTGTGTGTAAATGGAACGATAGGTTGTATACATCATCGTAATCACTCCTCAAACATGTGTTCTCTTATTAAGCAAAAATTTAGCACGAACACACGTTTGAGTCAACACTTTTCTTAGAACATCCGTTCTCTTTTTTTCAGTTGCCGTTATCCTTTAGAACTTATGTTTGTACGAACGGAGGTTCTGTGATATAATCTTTGCAAAAGTGTACTCATTGGAGTTGATTCTATTGTCGAAGATTTCAAGCCGTCAACAAGCGATTCTTGAATTTATACGTACTGAAGTTCGATTGAAAGGTTATCCCCCGTCTGTTCGCGAGATTGGTGAAGCCGTAGGCTTAGCTTCCAGTTCCACTGTTCACGGGCATTTAGATCGTCTGGAGAAGAAGGGCTTTATTCGCCGTGATCCTACTAAGCCTAGAGCGATAGAATTGTTAAGCCATGATCAATCTGATCGCGGCAGCGAGTTCAGCCACACGGTTGTACGTGTGCCAATTGTTGGTAAAGTAACCGCGGGCGAACCTATTACAGCGACGGAGAATATTGAAGATTATTTCCCATTGCCATTCCATATGGCAGGCGACGATGACAATGTGTTTATGTTATCGGTTCATGGGGAAAGTATGATTGAAGCCGGTATACATAATGGGGACTTTGTTATCGTTCGTCAGCAGCAAACCGCTAATAATGGCGATATTGTAGTTGCTATGACAGAAGAGAATGAAGCTACGGTGAAGACATTTTATAAAGAGAAGGATCATATCCGTCTTCAACCGGAGAACGCAGCTATGGAGCCTATTCGTTTGAAGCATGTTACTATACTTGGCAAAGTTGTTGGCTTGTTCCGCGACTTTCATTAATAATAAGCCATTGCCGATCATTTATTCAGGTTCTAGTTAGCAGACACTTCCTTTTTAAGCTTCCTCGCTTAATACGAAGTGTCTTTTTTTGCACGCCGAACACCAAAAAAGCTCACCCCACACCTGAAGGAAGAGCTTTTATTTGGGATATTATCCTTCTAAAGCAGAACACGCTACTAATTTCTAGGCAGCATGCGGGTACGTTTATCATCTAGCCCATCGAGCGGAAATACATAATTGGCCAAGTGTTGAAATTCAATATGAAGGCCGCTTAACTGGTGTCCTTGCTTGACATATTGTGTGTACTGATTTAACCGTTCCAGCAAGCTTGAATCAGCAGATACGTATACTTCCTGACAATGAGGTTCCATTTGTTTTACTTCGTTTTTTATTTGGGCGATCAGTTGTTCATTTAGTATTTGTACTTGCATTCCCGTGTTGGACGTTCGGGCATGATAAGAGCCCATTCGTGCAGGGCTTGCATAATCCGTCTTCATGCGGCTGTTTCGACTGCCTTGATTATTATTTAAAGCTGCCTTGACTTTTAAAGCCACACCAACGTAAGCATTTCGATCTGTTACTAACACTTTAGCGGACTTAATCTCCTCTATACGTTCTAATCGTGCAGCAATCTTATCGTTTATAACCATCCTTTTAAAAGAATGTTTGGAACCATTGTTTGCGGTCACGTAATTTCGATCGATTGGATTAGCCGTTTGTGTATGGTGACCGTTATACGTATAGTATCTTCGTTCCAGTTGATTCGCATTCATACTATAGGGTTTGTTCGACTGTGGATGAATTGCTGTTTGTGGATGCGACGATTTTGCTTCCATATTATGATTTGCGCTACAACCTGTCATTCCCATCACTAGTATTGCACTCGCTATGACACTCCAGACAACAATCTTATTATTCATAAATGCGCACTCCTATCTGGCTAGTAATACAATTCGCCTTTGTTGTAGCATGCGCATTTGATATCATCTTATACGGGTCAGTAGCCATAACGATGGGCAATTACTGTGATGACGTTATACCCGCCTGTGCCACCATTTCTTTCTTCGCGTGTGACTCGTAAATGGTGTGCAAGCGAAGCGTCCTTATTTCCTTTTTTACACCTATAAAGGAAGCACAACACAAAAACCAAATCCCTCCTACCATATAAAGTGGTGCAGCTCCAAAGAAATCGGCTGCATACCCCCCTATTAAGCTGCTAATCGGGATTGCAATGACTGCAACACTGGACGAGATCCCCCAGGCTCTTCCCCGAAATTCTTGGGAAATGACTAATTGGATCGCCGTCCCCATCGCAATGTTTGTCATCGTCATACCAAGCATACGAATAGTAAACAACACCAACGTTAGTGGAAGCCAAGTGGACATCGCAATGCCGAGAACAGACAAGCCAACAATACATAAACCTACAATCATGACGCGTCCAGCACCAATTTTGCGTTCCAGAGAACCCGCAAATAAACCTGCCAAAATTGCTCCTACAACGGCGGCCGCCTCAATACTGCCCAATGCCGCTGCCCCAGCATTAAGCTGCTGATCGACTAATCCTGGCAGCAGTGGTCCCATAAAAGAAGCTACATTGATGAGCATACCTAACAAGATGATCGTTTTTAATATCGGGATTTTGGTCACCTCTTGCCAGCCATTCCTCATCTCACGAAAAAAAGAGGGCTTTTTAACCGCTTCTTGATCAGACTTGATGTTTGTTGGCAATTGAAGAGGCAAAATAAATAGTGCCGCCGCTAGAAAAGAGCATGCATTCACGATAATCGCCGACAGTACACCGTAAAAGGAAATAAAAATTCCTGCAACACTACTGCCTACGATATAAAATACACGAGATAAGATCGAATAAGTGCCGGTAGCGTCTGCAAGCAATTTAGGTCCGACCACTTCAGGTATGACTGAGCTTTGAGCAGGTGTCATAAATGTAGTAATGCCGTTTAAAAGAAATACAAAACATAGCGTTACTACAACTGGCGGGTTATCCCATTTCCAGACAACAACCGCCAATAACCCAATAATTGTACTTGCCAATACATTTGTGCTCACCATAATAAATTTACGATTGTAACGATCCGCTACAGTACCTGCTACAAATCCCATCAATAGACGATTAACATGCCAGACGACTTGCACAAGTGAAGATTGAAGCATCGATTGACTATGCGAATAGACGGCCCAAACAATTGCAATATTAAAAAATATATCTCCAACCAGAGAAATAATGCCGCCGCTCCACAGCATCATCAACGTACGATTTCGGAACAACTGCGCATAAGTAGATAGATTACAAGAAGGCTTCATCCGATCATCACTCTTCCTTGGCACTCTGTATGAGGCATTACACCGTAACGCTTGCGTCGGTACACGCATTAGCTTTACTAGCAGGCTCCAACAAATAATCCAGTGTGAAGTTAAAATTGTTTAGCTTCTGTTCACTATGTGCCAGACGATGTAAAAATACCGCTATACCTGCTGACCCAGTTGCATAATCTGTTGATATTTTCATCAGTTGTTCTCCTGGGAAGGCAATACCGTTAGGGCGCTCCAATCGGTACAGCATCACACCACTAGCAGCTCGATGCGCCGCTTCCAAATAGTGCTCATCATTAGTAAACTGATACATATCTATTAGCAAATTGCCCAAGCCTGACAACCCTTTAAATAAGCAAGGGAAATTAGTGTACTTTTTGCACGTATCTTTTGCAAGCCTTGTTAAAACATCATAATATGGGGACTTAGCCGTATGTGCCCAATAACGTACCAATACAGTGGCAACACCTGCTGAACCGTCCTGCCAATAATGGGATAACACATGGTCGGGGGCAGCTACCTTACCTCGGCGAACACTTAGATGACCTTCTGCAATTTCACCTAAATGTCCAAGCTCAAATGCAAGCGCTTGTTCACCCGCCTCCAAATAACAGGAATTATTCGTCGCTATGCTTAAATACAACAAATATAACGCGACACCACTTGATCCCTGAGCGAGACCATACCAAGCATCACCTTCAGCATCCAGCCAATAGCTTCCTTCCTCAGCAGCCTGTTTGGCAGCAACTATGTAATCACCTACCCGAACAGCTTGCTGCAACCAGTGATCGTCTTTTGTTGTATGGTAAAAATGTAAACAAGCCATGCCGTATCCTGAAGCTCCCGAAAATAAATTCGCAGATTGCCAAAGCATAGGATGATCCTGAATATTGTGCATCAAACGTTCAGCCGGTTCACGTAGACCTGCATCCAACAGCACCCATGCGATTCCAGAAGTACCTGTAAATAATCCTGGCGGAATATGATCAATTGACATCGTTCGTGCCAACATCCAAGCTAATACTGGCTTTGGCACTTCACCCGTAATAATTCGCAGCGCATGAGCTACTCCTGCTGCACCATGACTAATGCTAAGCGGATTCAACTGGAATATAATTGGATCTGCAGGAAATAGACGATCCGTCCGATAATAATCTGCGTTATGCATGACATAGCGGACTATGCCAGCTGTTGTATCTAGTAATTGTTCCTTCGTCATACGTACAAGTGGCTGCTCTGGCATGATCTTCATCTGCAATTTCTCTAGCTCTTCCACGATGCACTGAGCAGTTGGACGTAGAGAAGGATCAGGATGAATACAAGCTTTTATAAGCTGTTGCATAGCAACTGGCATGCCCAAATCCAGCGCGAACGCTTCTAAAAAAGTATTTTTTTTCGAGGGATCAATCTCATAAATGCTATTTACAGGCAGCAGCAGCGCCAACATAATGGCGCCTAATGAATAAATATCATCCTCGAACCTGGGGGCCTGGTTCACATCTCGTGTAGAATAGCCAGGTGTAAAGATGGAACTGGAACGATCGATCCTATTTCGAAAACCTGATTCCATGTCAATAAGTGTTACAGAGCCTTCTTCTACATCACGTAATATAACATTGGTAATGGACAGGTCACAGCAAACGAGATTGTGTTCATGGCATTTTGCTACACCATGCGCTAGCGAAATCCATATTTTTTGTAATTTGCTTAAATAATTGTGTTTCATGTCGTCACTTGGGTTTCCATACATAAGCGGAGTGTGTGTCACAAAGAAGCGGTTAAGTGGTATGCCAGGAATGTACTCTTCCACGAGAAAAGTATGCTCCCAATCCTGAAACAGATCAAGGGGTTGTGGAGCCACATTTGTTTCAGCGAGCAGCATTAAAATATCATATTCTTTGCGGAGACGATATACGGCATCATGTCCTTGTTCGTCCACTTGTGTGTATGGTCTCGCTTCTTTGATGATGACTTCCTGATTGGTCGTCATATCTGTTGCGATGTACACACCACCATGCATGGAGAAACTTAACGCACTATCGATGCGGTAACGTCCATCCTTGAGATAAGGGGAATCAGCGCTGTCTTCATCGTCGGGAAATGGATCATCTACCCAGGCCGGTGGAGTAAAATACGGCAGACGCATGTCCGGATGATGTTCTCCCTCAGGAGACACTAAGTAGTGCCGTCGATCCCCCATAGGCGTTAATAACGAAAATCCATCAAACCCTCCGTACCGATAATAGACAGTACTGGAATCTTTGTATCTGCGATCCGTTAATATGTAAGGTCCGTTGTATAGTTGTAAGGCTAGCCTCAATTGTTCAATGATAGAAGCAAATATATGATCATCTTTGGGGTATATCGTAATAAATTTGCCTCCAGCCTCTCGTCGCCACATCTTGCCCCCAGACAATCGAGCTAACCTAGTATCTCGTAAAAATTTAAAAGGTATCCCTTCTTTAAACAACATTTCCGCAACTACAAGCAGCACCTCACAGCAATGCTGAGGAATAGAGGAAATATGAATTTTCCATCCTTGACGCGGCTGCTTGTATCCAGATGGTGTCACATAACACCATACGTTCGATTGGCGAGTCACCCATTCGGACGGCAGCCGCGGGTGAACGATTGCCATCAGTTCATGCGTTGGGATATATCTATCAAAGGATTCATAATATTCACTTTTAATTACGCGGTTTAATTGATACCTGAGAAATTCCGGCTTCATAAGATCAAAGCGCCTCCTTTATTCCAAATACACACTACAATTAAGTAGAAGGACAGTGTGAATCACACTGTCCTTCGCTCATCCATTTACAATTAGCAGCTTTGAGAATCACAAGAAGAAATGCTGATTGCCTCTTGATCCAAATCAGACAACTTGCTTGCCGTTTGCAACTTTTGAAGATTGAGAATTCTACCCATCTGGATAACCTCCCTTCAAATATAAATGGATATTTATTTCATTTATGTTATTTCTTGTTTGTAATGCTATAATATACATCTTTTTATCGGATGTCAAGTAGATTTTTAAATATTAATTTCAAACTATTTTTTTCTACTTGGGCGACCGTTTTGATTTCAATAGTCAAAATAATATAGTTCCATGTTAATGAGCGGAACAAGGACCTCTGAAGCTTGGCTTCCAACCCGCCTAATTTGAAAGCGCATACATTATAACTGTAGACACAACGGAATACACCCGCACTAATCATAAAAGTAGTGATTGCATATCAGAAGTTCTTTCAAAGCCGTAAAAGGGTAGACTTAAAGAAAAGGGGAAATTACCGCATAGTTGCCTCATAAACGATTAGGAAGAATAATGAAAGTGCATACGTGTAGAGTACGACGAGATACAGCACAAATAGACGTTATGCATCATGTGACGATAAAGCTGTCTGAATGTAGGAGAAGTCAGAATTTAAGGAGATAACAGGGAAAGTAATTGGAAATTGTTTAGCAAACAGCATATGTGGATTCAAATCAACTAAAAGGAAGGATGTTCGATTATCAAAAATGTGAAATAAACGGAGAAGTGTCTTACTAGCTTGATGTAATTAGAGGCGAGCACAGTGAGCTTAATTGCACCATATACTCGTAGCTTAACAGGTAATGACGTCATCCTATTAATTAACTATTATAATATAGCTGCTAAGCTAAATCGTCAAGCGCTGAATTTTATGCCATCCAGTTGGCTCCCCCTCCCCCGCTAAGAAAACTATCTTCCCTCCCACTTGGAATGAAACTTGATGCAGTCAGCCATGTGCCGCGTGTTAGGGCAGCAGTTCCAGGAAACGAGCGGAAGCCGCAGATAGAGGTACGCCACGTAATGTCGCAATACCAATTTGACGTTCAGGTATTGCCGGAACTAAAGGAATCTCGATCAAGTCACCAGCGGCCAATTCCTTCTCCACATAGTTACCTATCACAAATGCAAGCCCGAAACCACTGCGCGCAAACTGTACAAGCAAATCAATGCTGCCCAATTCGAAGTCTGGTCGTAAAGTAACACCAAAACTAGAAGCATATGTATCGATAAAATGTCTCGTACTGCCTCCTGATTCTAACATTAATAGCGGGTAATGATGAATTTGTTGAAGCGGCAAAGCTGTACCTCCTTTAGCTGCGTAGCGCTTTCCTCCCACCAGACAATCTTGCAGTACAGAGCTTGTACGAAATTCAACTTTAGCATCTTCCGCAGGCAAATTAACGATGCCAAAATCAATTTTACCTTCTTTCAGCAGTGAAAGTGTTTCAGGTGTTGTTCGATTAGTGACTCGAATCCGAATCTCGGGGTACTGCTCATGGTACTGCTCTAAATACGGCAGCAAGTAATGTTTGCATAACGTATCGCTGGCCCCGATATTGATTTCCCCCGTTTGGAGTTGGTGCATCTCACCGATTTTTTTCTCGCCCGCCGCCACAAAGCTGAACGCTTGCTCCACATATTTGAAGAGGACTTCGCCTTCAGTTGTTAGCTTGACCCCTCTGGATGTGCGGACAAACAACTGCCCGCCAAGCTTCATCTCCAATTGCTTTAATGTATGACTAACCGCAGGCTGTGTAATGTGCAGCCGTTCCGCTGCTCTTGTAAGGCTGCTCGTGCAAGCTGTCCAATAAAAGACACGATACCATTCCAAATTAATTTCCATATCATTATCACTCCTTATGATAGGTATTATTAATATCAATTTTATTTATGATTATACCTTCATTATAATGAGAGATGAAGCATAATAACAAGCTCGGGAGGCGAATAAATTGACAGTTACAGCAATAGTAGGTGCAAACTGGGGCGATGAAGGTAAAGGAAAGATGACAGATGTGTTGGCGGCAACGTCAAGTTATGTCGTACGTTATCAAGGTGGTAGTAATGCAGGCCATACGATCATTAACGATTATGGAAAGTTTTCATTACATATGTTGCCATCGGGCGTATTTTACTCTAACGTAACCAACATCATTGGCCCAGGTACTGCGCTTGACGTTAATGTATTGCTGCAAGAACGGAACTCACTTCTAACAAGAGGAGTGCCAGAACCAAAACTTGTCATATCTGATCGCGCGCAAATGGTGTTGCCTGTGCATCGACTTTTTGATGAGCTCGAAGAGCTACGACTTGGATCGCAAAGCTTTGGTTCAACCAAGCGTGGCATCGCTCCATTTTACGCAGATAAATATGCAAAGCTCGGCATTCAGGTCGCTGATCTATATGATAAAACGCGACTTCGCAGCCGTCTTGAGCAATCTTTAGCTTCTAAAAATGTGTTGTTGGAACATTTATATAAGCACACTCCTCTGCAACTTGAATCGCTGCTGAAGGAGCTGCTAGAGCAAGCAGAGCTGTTAAAGCCATTTGTTGGCGATACGACTTCTATATTGCATGAAGCTTATGCCAACGGTGAAGACATCCTGCTCGAAGGACAGCTTGGTGCGCTACGCGATCCTGATCACGGAATTTATCCTTACTCAACCTCGTCCTCAACGCTAGCGGGATTTGCGCCTGTAGGAGCAGGACTTCCACCCTATGCGATCACAAGGGTAATCGCCGTTGTCAAAGCATATTCAAGCTGCGTCGGGGCAGGTCCTTTTGTAACCGAGCTGCACGGAGAAGAAGCAGAACAATTAAGGCGGCTTGGCGGCGATGCTGGCGAGTACGGTGCAACTACAGGCAGACCGCGGCGTGTAGGTTGGCTCGATACTGTTGCAACCCGTTATGGCTGCAAGCTTCAGGGTGCAACCGAGGTGGCGTTAACGAATCTCGATGTACTTGGATACCTCGATGAGATTCCAGTCTGTATCGGCTATAAGCTGAGTGATACGAACGTCACAAGCCATTTTCCTGCAACTGCTCAGCTAGAGGCTGCAACCCCTGTCCTGCAACGGCTACCGGGTTGGAAAAGTAATATATCGCATGTGAGATCATTTGCAGATCTTCCTGTGGAAGCAAAGCAATACGTTCATTTTGTTGAGGCGGCCATTGGAGTGCGCGTAGCCACCTTGTCTGTTGGCCCGCGGCGAGAACAAATCATTTCCCGCTAGCAATGAGGAGCACGTGCATCGATACGGCCAATCGCTCATGTTCCATTCGAAGCTGCAAACGACACAGCTCCTGCTAAAAAGGGGTTGAATGAACCGCCACAATTGGCGAGTCATTCAACCCCTTCTTTTAGAACAATATTGTATATACTAAGCCTGCCAACAGAGCAGTAATCGGAATCGTAATAAACCATGTTACAACGATCCTTCCAGCAAGAGACCATTTAACAGAAGAGAAACGTTTGGCAGAACCGACACCAAGAATAGCAGACGTGATCACATGTGTTGTACTAACTGGCAGATGAAGCATCGTTGCCGTAAAGATTACACTAGCTCCAGTAATGTCAGCAGCAAATCCATTAATCGGTTCAATCTTAAATATTTTGGACCCCATCGTTTTAATAATTTTCCATCCGCCAACAGATGAGCCTAAGGCAATTGCGGTGGCGGCAGACAACTTCACCCAAAGCGGCACAGCCAACGTATCCTGTGTGCCTGCTGAGACGAGAGCAAACGTAATAATTCCCATCGCTTTCTGCGCATCATTTGTGCCATGCGTAAAAGCTTGAAGTGCAGCCGTAAAAATTTGCATCGTACGAAATCCTCTGTTAACGGAATGCGGGTTACGGCTAGCAAAAATCCATTTCAGCAGCTTCATAATGATGTACCCGATCGCAAACCCGATCAGTGGTGAGAAAATGAGCGCCTTCACAATATCAATAAAACCATTCCACTTCACCATACTAGCGCCAGCACCTACAAAAACCGCGCCTGTCAATGCCCCAATCAAGGCGTGAGAGGAGGAGGAAGGAATACCAAACCACCATGTCACCAAATTCCATATAATCGCAGCAATAAGCGTTGCAATAACAATTTGAATACCATTATCCAGTTCGGCGGGATTAGCAACGCTTCCCCCGATCGTTTCGGCTACCCCTGTAAATAAGATAGCACCGATAAAATTCATTACAGCGGCAAGAATAATCGCAGCTTTAGGTGTTAACGCGCGCGTTGATACGGAAGTGGCGATCGCGTTAGCCGTATCGTGAAATCCATTGATAAAGTCAAAAGAAAGTGCTAGTACAATAACTAATCCTAATATCCAGAAGTTAATATCCATGTCCGAGCCCCTAATTCATATGTAGAATGTATGTAATATTCAGACATGCATGTTACGTCTTCATCTTATTCATTCTCTTTTTGCAGCTCATATATTCGCCGAACTTGTCCATCTACTCAGCTCCCTCATACTTTAATCCTGCAAATCCTCTACCTGGTATATTACTTTGTGAAACATAGCACTAAAGTGATCGATAACCCTTACAAAACCGTACCATTTCCCACCTGTATACGGCTTTATTTAGCAACTTGTATGAGGTTATACATTGTTTAGCCGCCAATCCCTCATCGTATCTGTATAACGACATAAGAGATCAGCAAACTGCTTAATATCATCTTCATCCCACTGCTCCATTATACGCTCTAATCCATCTGCACTCTTATCCAAAAACTTGAACAGTTCCTCTTCTCCAGTCAAAGAGATACTAATTACACTCGATCGCAGATCAGCAGGATCTGATGTTACCGAGATATGACCAGATTGCTTCAAAGCTTGTATACGTCTTGTAATGGAGGAAGGGTTAAAATGAAGCTCATTGGCAATATCAGACGGTCGGATTCTGCCTCGATTTTTGACCAGCATCAATATTTCAAACGTAATGCGATCCACTTCAGTCCGCAACTCCTGCGCTTTCTTAAACTCCTGAACAAGCCGAATAGTTCCGAGCGCAAGCTTGCGTAACTCGTCGTGTGAAGAT
This sequence comes from Paenibacillus taiwanensis DSM 18679, assembly GCF_000425125.1. Taxonomy (GTDB): domain Bacteria; phylum Bacillota; class Bacilli; order Paenibacillales; family Paenibacillaceae; genus Paenibacillus_B; species Paenibacillus_B taiwanensis. The sequence continues at coordinate 848,105 of NZ_KE384306.1, read as the reverse complement.
GACATATGAGCCCTCCGTTAAATTATATAGTTAAATATAATTTATTTGTTTGCTCAAAGCAAATAAATAATTTTACATTTCCTTTACAAGAGCTTTCAACTACGCTCAGACAGCCCTATTTTTCACTGTCGTTATGTCTGCACCGTTTCAGTAAGGTACAAGCACTCGCTTGAGGTCACCTCATGACAAAACACCAAAAATAAAAAACAACGAGGAACTGGTCCACGTTGTTTTAAAATGAGTTATCGATATCTCAAATTGCATAACATAAACTATATGCCTGAAGCTTACATCTAAAGCGTGTCATTCCCTTAATTATGGGTGACTACTGCACCAGAACCTCCATACATGTCAAGCTCGCCTTCAAGTTCCAATTTAAGTACAGTGACCTGCTCATGCGTATCCTCTGGGGTCATATGAATCCATGTCGTTCCTGGAATGTTAAACCAAGGCACACCACCATGTATATCATGTGTCAGCTCTTTACCTGAATGTAAAACAGTAATTTTATTAATTTTATTCGATAAACCTTTTAAGCAAATACATTCCTTAGGTGCGTCATAAACGAACAAGTATAAAGAACGTTTATCTTGTGACACTGTACTGCCGCCTAAGTAATAACGTGTATGAATGCCTTCCGTTGTACCAAACACAGCTTCTTCATGTGTACGAATCCAGTCGCCTAGACCGAGCAAAATGTCCTCCTGCCGCTTATCAATCGTCCCATCTTCCAACGGTCCAATATCAAGCAGCATGTTGCCACCCATCGTAATACAATCACAAAACATCCGTATGATTTGATGAAGTGTTTTGTAATGGTGATCGTTTGGCTGATAACCCCAAGAACTATTAATGGTCGTACAAAATTCCCAAGGTCCTTCAGGTCGAGTTATCGGTATCCCTTGTTCCGGTGTTTTATAATCTCCGTGTCCTTGCAGACGGGAGTTTATAATAATATCGGGGTTAAACGATTGCAGATATTGCTTGAACTCCGGCAAGTTCCATTGCTCTGCGCTTCTTTCCCAATCGCCATCAAACCAGAGTAAATCCACTTGACCATAATTGGTCAGCAATTCACGTAACTGATTATTGTTGAATTCAAGGAACCGCTTCCATTTCTCTTCATCTTGAACACCGTCGAGTGGACTCGAGAAGCGATTAACTGAGCTCAAATCCGTTGGTACTTTGCCACCCTCGTATACACTTGGATAGTCTGGGTGAGACCAATCAATTAAAGAATAGTACATTCCAAGTTTGATTCCCTTTCGGGTGATCGCATCTGCGTACTCTTTTATGAGATCACGCTGCGCAGGCGTCTGCTTCACTACGTTAAGATCACTGTACATCGTATCCCATAAGGCTACTCCATCATGATGCTTTGTCGTAAGTACCGCATACTTCGCACCTGACTGCTCAATCAAGTCTGCCCACTTGTCCGCATCGAACCTACTGGCCGTAAAGCCATCTAATTGCTTCATGTACTGCTCGTGGGAAATGCGACCGTTATAAAAGGACCAAGATTCAGCGATGCCATCCACTGCATAAATTCCATAATGAATAAAGATACCAAGCTTGGCTTGCTCGAACCACTTTTGTACCAAGGTTACTCCTCCTTTGAGTGGGTAGTCCTCCGTATTATCTCATATTTTGTCGTCAAATGGTTTATATATTTATAAATTGTGCATTTGTACATTTCTTTGTTTTGTTGTATTTATTCCGATCCTAATTTAGGTATGTTGCAAAAAAAGAGGCTCCTCCCACACTTTCATTTGGAAGATCACCTCTTGTTCGTCGTTATGTACTATTTCGTAATATCAATAAATCCTTCACCAAATACATCACGTACATCATGAATAGTTATGAAAGCATCCTTATCGGTCGATCTGACAATTTTCTTTAATGCGGATACTTCCTGCTTGCTAATAACGATATATAAAATTTGTTTTGGCTCTTTGGTGTAATAGCCATGACCGGAATAAACGGTAACCCCACGATCCATTTGAACATTAACTTGTTCGGCTATTTTGTCGGGTTCTGTCGAAATTATCGTTACCGCCTTTTTAGGATTAACTCCTTCAATAATAAAGTCCATCACCTTTGTGCCCACGTACAGCATCGCTATCGTTAACATCAGACTTTCCGCCCCGATAATAAAATAAGAAGAGAACGCTACGATTAGATCAAAAAATAAAAGACCGTAACTAATATTCCAATCTAAATATTTGTTTGTTATTCGAGCTAAAATCGTTGTACCTGCGGTCGTCCCTCCTACTCGAATAATCATACCAATACCCACACCAGCAAAGACACCACCAAATATAGCGTTGATCATAAGCTCGTCTGAAGGAATATACCAGTTTTTTGTTAAATGTAAAAACAAGGAATTAAAAAGAACAGCTACAATCGTATAAATTGTCGTTGTCTTATCTAAAAACTTATAACCTACAATGAGTAAAATGGCGTTCAGTATAAGGTTAACGAGACCTGGCGACCAGCTAAACAAATAGTACAGAATAATCGTTATTCCCGTAACTCCACCCTCACCTAATTGATTGGGGATTACGAAAAGATTCACAGCTAATGCAAAAATAAAAGCGCCTACCATAATGATTAGTACGTCTTTAAATGTCTTCTTCATGAAATGCCCACCCTTTATAAGACAACAAATTTGCGTTATTAATGTTCTCTGTAACAAACACAAATATTAGTCCGTTTTGACACACAATTTATGAATTATATCCAAGCTAAATACGTTAGTCAACACGTAAAAAAACGATAATAGGTATGTGCAATCATGAAAATATGCATATTTCTTCACACTTATACACGATTGCACCCTTTTTGCAACGTTACCACACACTTTGATATGCACTAGTAGTTTAGGCCATATCAAAAATGGCTTTTCAGAGCAAATTCCCTGAAAAGCCATTTTGTAGTTTACTATTTATGAAGTCGTTCTTTTGAAGTTTGTTTAGGTTTGTTATTTAAACGTCCCCATACATATCCCAAACAAGCACCAACAATGGCTGGAATAGCCCACCCTACCCCTTGTTCGTACAGTGGAATATGCTTTAAATACGGTACAGCAAAGTCAATGGATATTTTCGCTGCTTTTAATCCGTCAAACAAACTTATGAGGGCTGCACCTAGAAGTGCACCACCATATACGGCGGGAATACCTTTAAACCATTTATGCAGGAAAGATAACAGGATAAGCGTAATCGATACCGGATAAATGACGAGTAATATCGGTTTAGATATCGATAAGATCGTATCCAGCCCTAGATTGGCAACTAATAATCCTAACAGGCACGTCCCGAATGTGACCCAACCATAGGATACCCGTGTCTGCAAAGATGCAAAATATTGACTACATGCGGATACAAGCCCAATACATGTCGTCAAGCAAGCTAATGTCACGATGACGGCCAGCAAAATTAAGCCTGATTCGCCAAACAAATGCTGCACGATTTGTGTCAGCAGTTGACCACCGTTATTCGCATATCCTAGTGACACGCTTGTAAGACCCATATAACCTAAAGCTGCGTATACTAACGATAGGCCAATACCAGCGATCACACCCGCTTGAATCGTTGCTTTTGTGATCATCTTCTTGTCTTCTACACCTTGATTACGGATCGAATTAATAACGATAATACCAAAGGCTAAGGCAGCGATGGCATCCAGTGTGAAGTAGCCTTTCATAAAGCCCTCTATGCCTGGAGAGTCCACGTACTCATTGATAGCCGGACCACTTTCACCTATCGGAAATAATAGAGCCGCAATAAATAAAGCAGCTATAGATAGAAGCAGTAAAGGCGTTAAAATACTGCCTATCGTACCCACAAGCTTGGACGGGGTTAAACTTAGCCAAAATACAATGGCAAAAAAGACGAACGTATACAGGAGCAGCGGCCAATGGTTAGCAGCCAAGTCTGTGCCAAGAAAAGTGCTGAAGCCCATCTCATAAGACACGTTAGCTACACGCGGAATCCCCATAGATGGTCCAAGCGATACGTATACCACAATGGCAAAAAAGATGCCAAACTTCGGACTGATCCGGCTTGCGAGGTGCTGCATGTCCCGGCCAGTTAGCGCAATTGCAATAACCGCCAGCAAAGGCAGTCCAACACCTGTTAATATAAAGCCCGCAATGGCTGGAATAAAATGTTCTCCTGCTTGCTGACCTAAAATGGGTGGGAATATAAGGTTACCCGCGCCGAAAAATAAAGAAAACAACATCAATCCGATAAAAAATACATTTTTGTTTGATATACCTTTCAAGCTGTAACCCCCTAGATGACTTTTCCTAGATGTCTTTTCCCAAGTGTGCCATCCCCTATATCAGTGTAATCGTATACACCTCGTGAACAATATAGAATATGGTTAAATACATGTACGTCCTCGTCTTATATTATATACAAACGTACAATTGTTCATATCTCTCAAGTATAACAAAACAACTGGGTCTCTCAACCCAGTTGTTTGTCACTACATTTAGAAGATATCGGATTGCTTCACACGATCATTGAGCACTACAAAGTCTTTGTCCTGTAATGGCTCGACTTTGCCCTTCTGATATCCGCTGCCCTTCGTTGAAAAGAAATCATGTGTGCTCGTTTCGGTACGAATACCGTTCAGAACTACCGGATTTACTTCTTCATCTGGGAAATGCGGCTCGAAGCCTAAGTTCATCAATGCTTTATTACCGTTGTAGCGGATATACTTCTTCACTTCGTGGGTCAGGCCGATCGCATCATACAGGTTCTCCGTATACTCCAACTCATTCTCATATAACTGAATGAGCAGTTCGTGTACATAGGTGTACAACGATTGCTGTTCCTGTTCGCTCAAGCGGCTATAAATTTCTTGAGCCAACAGCCCCACATACACACCGTGAACACTTTCGTCGCGGATGATAAGCTTAATAATTTCGCCGCTCGCCACCATTTTACCTTGTCCAGCAAGGAATAAAGGATAGAAGAAACCGGAATAGAACAGGAAGCTCTCCAAAAATACTGAAGCAACCATCGCTTTGTACAAGCTTACAGGATCATTGTCCCTAATTCCTTTATAAATATCATCAATAATTTCTGTTTTGCGCTGTAAGTGCTTGTTGTCTTTCACCCATTCAAACGTCTCTTCGATCATGTCAGAGCTTGCTACAGTCGTAAAGATGGTGCTGTAGCTCTTCGCATGAATTTCTTCCATTGCAGCTTGAAAGATGAGAATCGCTTTCTTCTGTTTACCCTCCACATGTTGAGCGATTAAGGGCATACCAACGTTGCCCTGCTCCGTATCCAGCAACGTTAAGCCACCTAATACGTGCATATAGGTCAATTTCTCATCGTCACTCATCTTTGACCATGCTTTTAAATCTTTGGATATCGGAATTTCTGTATCTAACCAAAATTGAGAAGTGTTCTGCGTCCAGAGCATCTCGATATAGTCAGATTCAGGAGCATTCCAGTTTACCGCTTCAAATTTTCTCATGGATCAACTCTCCTTAGATGACACAACTGACACATTCATCAATCGTCTTTTTTCTCGTACGTGTATAATACAGTGTTTTTAAGCCTTTTTTCTGTGCATAAATGTAATATTTCGCGAGATCACGTGTCGTCAGATCGTCTTTAACAAACAAAACGGTTGAGATCGCCTGATCAATATGAACCTGAACGTCAGCTACTAGATCGATCAAATTAAACATATCCATGTCATAAGCTTCTTTATAGTAGAAGTAGTTCTCTTCACTTATAAATGGCATCGGATATATCGTTTTGGAGTCGCCATATTCACGTTCTTCAATCTTTTGCGTAATCGGTGCTATGGAAGCTGTTGAGGATTGCAAGTAAGAAATCGATCCTGTTGGGGCAATCGCCAATCGATAAGCATGGTACAAGCCATGCTCCATTACCTGCTCCTTCAGACGCACCCAGTCTTCCATCGTTGGCATCACATGTCCTTCAAACAACTGCTGCACGCGTTCCGTTTGTGGACGGAAATCTTTTTTCATATACATATCAAAGTAAGCGCCGCTTGCGTATTCACTCTTCTCAAAATCTTTAAACGTCTCATTACGTTCCTTCGCAATTAACATAGAACGTTCAAGAGAATAGAAATTAAGCATCATAAAGAAGGCACGTACGAAGTCTCTAGCTTCCTTTGATTCGTAAGCAATTTTATTTTTGGCCAAATACCCATGCAAATTCATCGCACCTAAGCCAACAGAGTGAAGCTCGCGATTCGCTTTGGCCACCGACGGAACGATACTAATGTTGCTCTTGTCCGTCACTTCTGTTAAGGCGTCCATCGAACGGTGAACCGTTTCTTGCATTCTTTTGTTAGCCATCACATTTACGATATTAAGTGAACCGAGATTACATGAAATATCCCGATTAATGACATCATCCACACCATAATCGTTAATGGTTGATACCTCGCTCAGCTGCGCAATTTCGCTGCACAGGTTGGAGAATTTTACTCGTCCAAGCTCTTTTAACGCATGGTACTCATTTGTATTATCTACAAACATAATGTAGGGGTAACCAGATTCCATTTGAATTTGGGCGATCTTCAAAATGAGATCACGTGCAACAATCTTTTTCTTGCGGACGTTCGGATTGTTGACTAGTTCATCGTACATTTCAGAGATGTCCATATCGTCCATATGTACACCGTATTCCTGATATACCGTGTGTGGGTAGAACAGATACATATCTTTATCTTTCTCAACCAGCTCAATAAACTTGTTTGGTGCGACAACACCAAGTGACAACGTCTTGATTCGGATTTTCTCATCGCTGTTAATTTTTTTTGTGTCGAGGAACTCATGAATGTCAGCATGGAACACGTTTAAGTAAACGACGCCGCTGCCGTCACGCTGGCCGAGCTGATTTGCATAGGAAAATGCATCTTCAAACAACTTCATGACAGGCAGTACACCACTTGCCTTGCCATCCAGCCCTTTAATTTGCTCGCTTGCGCCACGAATCTTGCTTAAGTTAAGGCTGACGCCTCCACCGATCTTGCTGAGCTGCAACGCCGAATTAATTGCAAAGCCGATCGAGTTCATCGAGTCATCTACTTCCAGAAGGAAGCAGCTTACTAATTCTCCCCTGCGCTTCTTCCCTGCATTTAGGAACGTTGGTGTAGCAGGCTGGTACTCTTGTGAAATGAGCAGGTCTGCATATTCCATCGCCTTTTTCATATCGCCATTAGCTAAGAACAAGGATACTACCGCTAACCGATCTTCATAACGTTCCAGAAACTTCGTATCGTCATTTGTTTTCATCGCATAATTGTTATAGAACTTAAATGCGCTCATAAACGAAGGGAAGCGGAATTTTTTTGAATAAATATACTCATACAATTTTTTGACTTCTTTAAACTCATATTTGTTAAACAAATTGTCCTCATAATACTCATGCTCGATCAAATAGTTAATCTTTTCTTCGAGATTGTGGAAAAATACTGTATTTTGATTCACGTAATCGACAAAGTAACTTTTTGCCGCTTCACGATCCTTATCGAATTGAAAGCTTCCATTTTTCTGAACCATGATCTCATTGTTAAGCTGTATCCACTTTGGTATCAATGTTATGGACCTCCTGTATAAATTGTTCTACGTCTTTTCTTGTGCCGCTAAGCTCAAACTTCATCAGAACAGGTACGGAATATAACTCGGCAATATGATCCGCAGCCATTCCATAGCGCATCCCCCAGTTCATATTTCCGCTAGAAACGACACCACGCAGCAGATGGCTTCGCTGCTTCAAAAAGTCCATCGTTGACTGTGGCGCTTGCCCAAAGCCTGTCGTATAAGTGACAAGGACAAACGGTTCGTTCATCTCTGCATCCTCAGACACCCGCACACACTGCAAATCAAGCTTGTCCACGAATCGTTTCACGTTACCAGTCTTAGAATCATAGGCAATAAGCACGTGATCCCTCCGTTACTATGTTTGGTGCAACAAACGAAATAAGCTTGTCTCGCAACAAATGAAAGAGACGACAGCATTTATGACAGCCCAAATAATGTATCTATTCATCAACAGATACATATCAGGCTTCAATCAGCCGTATCTTATTTCCATTTTCTATACTGCGAAACCGTCAAGAGCGGGCAGTTTGACCAAGTTGCAGGGTCAGCTCTGGATTATACCAGAATCCCGGCTCCAGCGTCACATACCATTTATTTACTCAACATGTAGTATGATAACAAATTGTTATTCACTAAATGTAGTGTTACGTTGTAGCATAAACAATTTCTACACAATAATCAAGTTCATTATTACGCCTTCTAATGGAGCTAGGCAGCCTCTATTCTCTCGCATAATACCCCAAACCACGTATCCCGCGTTTTTTGAATATTGCTATCTGTTCATAACGTAAGCAGCACCTGAAGCTTTCACTCTATTTCTACCTTCCGCCTTAGCATCATATAAGGCTCTATCTGCTAGACGTATGAGATCCGAGGGGGTGGAGACACCTTCTTGTCGTCGAGATGCGATTCCCGCGCTAATCGATACGACACGGCCTGCTGTAGACGATTCATGGCGTATCGCCATCTCTTCTATATGGCTCCGAATACGCTCAGCCATACGGCTCGCCTGCTCCAAATCTGAGCCTGGCAGGAGAACGGCGAACTCTTCGCCCCCGTAACGAGCCAGCATATCATCCCTAGCAAGGGTACGCTGTAATTCTCTTGTCACGATCTTCAAGCAATCGTCCCCACGCTGATGGCCGTAAGTGTCATTGTATTGTTTAAAGCAATCAATATCAAGCATAATTAACGATAATTCGACATCATGCTGATTAGCTTGCTCCCATAACCTGATGATCTCCTGATCAAAGCTTCTGCGGTTCGGAATATCCGTTAAGCCGTCGATCGTGGACAGCTTTTGAAACATTGCATTTGCCTCTCGCATCTTAGCTTCGGCTTCTTTACGTTCCGTTATATCAGTTGCAACTCCCAAATAACCGACCGCCTGATCAGCGTTGTCCGTTATCGAGGTCACGATTAAATTGACGGTAATGATAGTTCCATCCGACTTCTGATACGTCCATTCACTTTCATATGAACTTGATGTATGAAGTACATTCCGTAATATATCACTACCTGATAGACGATAGGCTGCTGACCCGGATTGACTGCGCGCCAGTTCCGATATTTCAATAACATGATCAAACAGCATACTGGTAGATTTCCCTATCATCTGCTGCTCTGTATACCCGAGGAGCAGTTCAGCTCCCTTATTAAATAAGGAGATATGGCCTTTATGGTCCGTCGCAATGATAGCAACGCCAGTTGCTGATTGAAGAATTGCTTCCAAATGAGAGTGCAGCAGCCGATAACGCTCCTCATTCGCTCTAAGTTCTGTCTCCTGTTTATTAGTTGACATGAAGTAACGAACAAGGAAAGCTTTAAATAACCCACCTATCATCACAAGGACGACAAATAGTGGCAGGATGGCAACACCTTCATTCCCGATCAAAATATAAGTACAACTCGAGACAACGATAATGCTGAATACGAGGCTAAAAATCCATTTTTGCCAATAACCTCTTGTGTAGGTGCAGATGATCCCGCTGCCAATACCGAGAATGAGCGCACTTATCATCGCAATAATAGAAGATGAATTAAACGCACCAAAAAGGATCCCCCTGCTAATAACAATGATGAGACTGCTTATAAGTGCAGATGGAATACCGCCAAGAAAGGCCGCGCTAATAATTACAATTTGTCTAAAATCCAAAATGACGGATGGGGTTACATTCACACTAAACATCATTAACAAAATACCAAATGATCCGTATATCACTCCCACAATCACTTTCGTCTTCAAATCCGAATGAATACCGAAAGGCTTACTTTTATAGAGCAAGCTAAACACAAATGATATGACGAGCATGAGTGAGAGATTCGCTACCAAATTAATCATCATCGATGTAGAACTCACCTCAAAAACGACAAAATATATGTTATTATACCATACCTCGACGTATGGATTATAAAGAGGATTAATCTTCCTTAGAGAAATCAGCTCGCAGCTCCAATCAGCCATAAAAAATCCCACAGCCGAGGACTGTAGGATTGAGGAAGTTTAATTCTAAAGTTTAATTCAGATATTGCTGCTCGCTTGCTTCACCATTGTAATAGCAATCATTACTATGAAGTGCAGCCCTATTTAACATGAATACGGACAGGTAAAGGGATACTCCAATTCAGACCTGTAAATAATTTATCTGTGACTTTACGTGTTAACGTGAGCTGCTGTGGTACATGCTGCATACCGTCAATGAGGGCAAAAGGTCGTTCATCAGGGGTACCCCCGCTTAAAGTAAATGTCATTCGATCATCTTGTAAATGATGATAAGAAGCTGAGCCCCCTCCATTGATGTATACCTGATAATCGTGACCGTTTTCATCAACAGCCACCCATTCGTCATAAGTAAAGTTATTAACAAACACACCCGAGACGATCAGCTTCAATGATGTTCCTTTACCTTGCTTAACATAAGGACGTGAATCTGCAAATCCGACTACTTCCTCTACAGTAAGTACATCACCTTGCGTCTTCCAAACAGCAGCTTGTGTCTTTAATTGTGCTAAATTAATAGTTATCGAATCCGTTGTTTGCACTGGAAGATTGTAATTTTTAATTACAATTCGAGCTGGATCAGGCACGTTTTCCCTGATATTATAAATGGTGTACGTGCAACTGATAACATCAGATGACCCCTTGTTGTCGTTACGGCAGTACATGTTGCCTAAACTACTGCGATAATCCTCATCCTTATGGTGGGCATTGTAATTCACCCTGCCGATCTTATTTCCACCTTGATCTTCCATGTAGAAACCTAGCTGGTGGGCGTAGGGCAGTTCGAAGGTTGATGATTTTGCAGCAACTCGAGAAAGCTTTGTTTGGAACTCGATCTGATAGGCACTGCTATGATAAATTAGCTGAGTCGCTGCAATCTGTGTGCCATCTGGCGCTGTATAGTTGGCTCCATGCAGTGGAATCACCTGCATCTGTTTTCTCGCCATTCCCATGTTAATATCCAGTGCAAAGCTCCAATCTCCACGCAGCAAATCATGAAACTCAGGCTTCTCCGATGCATGACCAATGTAGTTTATATTACCTCTCATGTGTACGATATCCGTTTCAGGTGCATTTTTAAACATAAATTTGGCAACCTCATACTCCGTTTTATCATACCCGGTATCTGTTAGCTCGCCTAACGGTTCTCTACCTGTGACACTTGCGTCCAAAGAATTGCCTAATGCATCGATAAACTCAATCATGTCAGCATTAAACCTATTATTGTCCACTTTTCCGTTTGGATCTGTTAAGCGATAGGCAATAAGTGCACGAGCAGTATCTGCCACTACCTCTTTAATCTCAAGTGTATAGCCTTTGTCTGTCACCTTGATATTTGCAAAGTGATGAATGCCTAGCTGTTCAGCATGCAGCAAACTTACATCTATCGTATCCGCCGTCCCAAACAACGATTTGATCCAATTGGCAACCGTAGGTTGTGTGAAGCACATGGAAATAAGCACGAGCAGCATGACAGCGGCTGTTATTAGCGGCCACCGAACACGGAGCAAGCGCCCCTTCCGGTTCAAACCCTGGACATTATTTAGCTTAGGTGTCTCTATATCTGCAAATGGTGCTTGAGAGTTGAAAATACGAGCCATCACCTGGGCGGTGAATTGTTCGTCTGGCTGCGAACTGAATAAAGCTTCCTTCATCATCAGGCTCTCCTCCATACAAGCCCTTAACCGTTGACTGCAAGTTGTACAGCCTTCTATATGATCCATTACCGTGTCCAACTGCTTAGTGATCATTAATTGTTCCATACGTACCCGATTGATGCATTCCACAGACATACGAACTCGCTCCTTTTTGCTCAATGCGGTATTTTAAGGCTTTCTTTCCTCGATACAGTGCATTTTTAACCTGATGCACCGATAGCCCTGTCACTTCACACATCTCTTCATAAGTAAGTTCTTCCGTATAACGCAACAATAGAACCAATCGTTGCACATCCGGCAATTCGCCGACTAAACGCTGGATTGCTTCTTTTGATTCTGCTTTCAAATAGATAAGTTCGGGTGTATCCTCCTCGATCATCTGTTCGGTATCCAGTTCGATCAACATAAACGCTTTACGTTTGAATCTGTCGCGATACGTGCGGACTACAATTGTGTACAACCAGGCCGCAAAGCTCTTGCCTTTTTCATGCGAGCTAAGCTTGCGGTAGGCTTTAATAAAGGCCTCTTGAGCGGTATCCTGCGCATCTTCATGACTCGCCCCCATGCCGATTAATATCCCGTACACATTTTGCTTGTACTTGTTGATCAGATCAGCGAAACGCTCCGGCTTACCGGCTAATATACTTGCAATGATGTCATCCTCTGTCTGATGGCGGCTCATGACTCTCTCCTTCTTTACAAAGTGACTTACATCTATATAGACGAGTATGGTGAAAGAGATTTCTCACGTTACTGAAAAATAAGTTTGCAAAAGACACTATTAGGGGGATGAACTACGTGCAGCGTGTCAGTTGGACACACGAAAAACCGGCATCTCCTAGTTGGAAATACCGGTTTCCTCTACATTTACATAGGTTACTTGATAAGGTCAATCCTCCAAATAGCTAAAATACCATCTGATGTTAATTAGTTATTCCGTATCACGCATAATCGAAGCGACATCTCGAAGCGCCGACCTGCCTGCTTGGCTGATGCCTCCCAACTGGAAAAAGCCGTGGTTAACACCGAAATAACGTCGGCACTGTGCTTGAACACCCGCTTCTAAAAGACGACGATACAATTCCTCCCCTTCATCTACTAACGGATCGAATTGTGCCGTCAAAATATGTGTGTCAGGCAAGCCTGCCAGATCGTCGCGATACAAAGGGCTCGCTTCCGCATCTCCATGAGGCAAAGCAGCCATATAAGCTTCATACCCAGTAAGCAGCGTATCCTTCGTGATGATATAATCCTCGCCATAACGAGTATAGCTGTCACTGCTCAAAGAGGCGTCCAGCATCGGGTAGATTAAGATCTGGCGAGCAGGCAGCCACGCTCCTAAGGCTTTGAGCCGGAGGCATGTCACCAGCGCCAGATGGCCGCCTGCACTATCGCCAGCCAGTGTAATCTGCTGGCTGTTGCCACCCCAGCCTTCTCCATAACGACGCACAAGCTGCGCGGCATGGAGAGCATCGTCGTGTGCAGCCGGATAAGGATGTTCCGGCGCCAGACGGTAATCGACGGCCACCACAATAACGTTGCCGTCACGGCATATGTGCCGCAATTGGCGATCGTGGGTTTCAAGATCGCCACTCACAAAGCAGCCGCCATGATAATATATCATCATAGGCAGGTTGACTTCTGTGGAAGGTCTGTAGACACGTAAACGTATACCTTCCATTGTATAATCCGCTACACTCCATATGGGCAGTTCTTCACCCGCTAAATGGATGGAATCCACATACCCTTGGCGACGTTCCGATAAGGTCTGAGTCCTGACAGAGGGCCTTCCAGATTCTATAAATGTCTGAACTAGTCTCCGAATGCCCGGTTCAAGCTGATTAAAATTTATCATGTATGTATCCCCCTTAAGTAAGATTCGGATTGCTTTTCGAATTGCATTTTTTTGCGTTGCCCTTCTTGCCAAAATAAAGACGTGTAAGTTTATCATTATACCTTATATTCCCTAGTTAATTGACCATTGATTTGTGGTATGCAGCTAGTTTTCTTCCATACAGGTAACATTATAGATGAGAATATGAATTTTTATTTTCTTTTTTTTCCATTTTAAAACGATATAAAAACTTCATTTTTTAAATATTTTGAAGGGATATGAACGTATACACCTGTCTTATGGGACAGTAATGAATGACGCCTTATTATGATTTGCCTTTCACTCATCTCAATTTAGGAGGAACGTGTAATGACCATGAAACAACATGCCGCGACCCGACGGCCCGGCAAAAAAGTGCTTATTTCTACGCTTGCGCTTGCAACAGCCTTTACCTTTTTTAACTCCCTCTACTTAACAGATGCGTTCGCAGCCGCGTCTCCGACTACCGCTTCAACTCAAGCTGTACCTCAAGCATCATCCGGTCCGACCTCTCCCCAAGAAGTAGAAGCATTTGCCGACAAGCTATTCGCCTCACCCAAGATGAAAGATATCCCTGGTGCTGTATTTGTAGTCGTAAAGGATGGTAAGGTGTTGTTAAATAAGGGGTATGGATATTCGGATGTAAAAGCCAAAACACCGATGGACCCTCATAAAACGGTGATGCGAGTGGCATCTATCACCAAGCCATTTACTGCTGCGGTTCTGTTGCAGCTTGCCGAGCAAGGGAAACTCGACCTCAAAAAAGACATTTCCGCTTACTTGGGAGACCTTCACATTCCTCGCCAAGTCGAGGGTGATCTAACGGCAGAGCACCTCATGACGTACACAAGCGGATTTGATTTCCCTGATCCGCCTTTAAACGCCAATTTTGCAACGAACGCTGACTACTTACGACATTACACACCTACCGTTGTTCGTAAACCTGGACAATCCTATATGTATGACAATATGGCCTTTAACCTTCAAGGATACATTGTGGAGAGAATTACAGGAGAGCCTTTTCACCAATATGCAAAAAGGAACTTGCTTGACCCGCTGGGGATGAAACAAAGCAGCTTTATTATGACTCCAGACACTAAAATGGCGTTGTCCACGTCTTATGATGCGAGTGGCGAGCCCATGCCACCATATGATATTAATCCGGCGGATTCCCCCGATGGCAGCTTATTATCTACGGGCAGCGACATGGCCAAGTTTATGCTAGCTTTGCTTCATGATGGCAGCTACAATGGGCACCAAATTTTAAAACCAGCGTCCGTTCGCAGCATGCTTGAGATTAAAGTGTCTTCAGTTGCTGGGCTGCCTAACACTTCGTATGGATTTGAATCCCTCTTCCGAGAAAGCTACAATGGTCAAAACGTGGTCGGCAAAGGTGGGGATCTTCCTGGATTCAGTTCCTGGATGTGGCTGCTGCCAGATCAAAAGACTGGTGCCTTTGTTATCTTTAACCGGAATGACGCGACTAACGCCTACTTCCGCGAGCACGCGTTCACTTCTTTTATGAACCATTATTATCCCGTTAACAAGCCCGATCCCCACATCTTAAAGCCAACTCAGCAAGAGTTGCAGCCGTTTGCAGGAACTTATCGTGACCTGCGCTTAGGCTTTGAACTGCTGCGCGTAAAAGTACAACCTGAAGGTGTGTTGGAATTATCAAGCTCAAAAGGCACACAACAATTGCAGCAAATTGCACCACTTCTCTTTAAGACCAAATCGAACAAACTTATTGGCTTTAAACGGGATGAGACCGGACAGATCATGTACATGGATTGGGGAAATGTGTCATGGCTGCAAAAACTGACTGCACCAACCGTAACCATCACTGATATTAACGAGAAGCATCCCTACCATAAATATATTGACGATCTGCTCCTGCGTGGTGGTATTAAGCTAGGTTCAGGGAATACCTTTTTGCCAGACGAAGAAATAACACGTGGGGAATTCATCTCACTGCTCATTTCCAGTATGCATATTCGAAAATCGGACCAAACGTCCTCTTTTGCAGACATGCAAGGACATACGTATGCCAAAGACATTCAAACGGCTGCTGAGTTTGGTTTAGTTACAGGAACACAAACTAATCAATTTAGCCCGGACACCCCCATTACACGTCAAGAAGCAGCCGTCGTCTTATGGAGATTAGCGCAGCTTATGGGAGCTGATCCACAAGAGGCCTTACTGGCTGACGCAACGGATCATTGGGCACAGACTGCGGTCAAGTATGCTGTCGCCAGTCAATTGTATGGCCCTGATGTAAAGCCTCGGGCTGACGGAACTATAGACTACGGCTCAAAACGGAGCCTAGTACGTAAAGAAGCCGCAGCAATGATCAGTATGATGCTGTCCGGACCGATTTCATAACGGGCACTATTTATTTCCCCCTTCCTCATACGACGCTACCGCATAGCAGCAATAACACATAGATGCATCCTACTCTTCAGGCAACCAAGCAATAGCCTCATTCCGTCATAGCGGAAAGGGGCTATTTGATCGTGACCGCTTCCTTTATTTGATTTTAAGCCTAGAACCTTATATGTTTTGTATACATAGGAGGGGAAATAGCAATGATTGAAATTGGACTTGCGGGCTGGGGAGATCATGACGACCTGTACCGCAGTGGAGTTACAGCCCGCAACAAGTTAAAAGCATACAGCGCCCATTTTCCCATTGTGGAGGTTGACAGCTCCTTTTATGCGATTCAGCCCGCATCCACATTTGAGAAATGGTCAAAAGAAACACCGGATCAATTTGGCTTCATCGTCAAAGCCTATCAAGGAATGACCGGACATGACCGCAAAGGAATGCCTTATGAGGATGAAGAAGACATGTTCCGCAAGTTTATCTATTCTATTGAGCCCATAAGACAGTCAGGCAAACTAAAGTCGGTCTTGTTTCAGTACCCGCCGTGGTTTGACTGTACACGCGAACATGTACATACGCTAAAAAAAGCGCGACACCTTATAGGCGATCTGCCTGTATCGCTTGAGTTTCGCCACCAAAGCTGGTTTACCCCTGATATGCGAACACGAACACTCACCTTCATGAAACAGCAGCATTGGGCGCACAGCATATGTGACGAGCCTCAAGCAGGGCAAGGCTCTGTCCCGATTGTGCTACACCCGACGGACTCTGATATGACCGTGGTACGATTTCATGGACGAAACGTAAGTGGGTGGATATCACAAGGTCAAGCGAACTGGCGTGATGTCAGGTACTTGTATCAATACAACAAGCAACAATTATTGGAATGGAGAGATCACCTACTCTCTCTTCAACAGCAATCCAAGCATATTTATGTCATCTTTAATAATAACTCAGGCGGCCATGCGGCTCAGAACGCAAAGGAGCTCATCCAACTGCTCGGAATCACCTATAAGGGGCTTGGACCGCGGCAATTGGATCTATTCGAGTAAAAAGCCTTAAAGAACCTTAACAGGTATAAATGAGCATGTTCCTCTGCTCCGCGGACATACTAAATACAAATTAATCATAATGCGAGCTGAGCATGAGAGTATGGACAAAATTTTACTGGTAGAAGACGAACATAACGTCTCCCAATTTATTCAATTAGAACTTGAACATGAGGGTTATGAGGTGACTGTCGCTCAAGATGGCGAGCAAGCGCTGGAATATGTCAGTCAGGACAGCTGGAGCCTCATTTTACTCGATTGGATGATCCCAAAGCTAAATGGACTTGAAGTATGCCGCCGTATTCGCAAAACGAGTGATGTGCCTATTATATTAGTAACGGCACGCGATGACATTGGCGACCTCATTGCGGGACTGGATACGGGAGCAGATGATTATATTACTAAGCCATTTGAGATTGAAGAAATGCTGGCTCGTATTCGAACGGTTCTCCGCAGATATCATTGTGCTGTTGGCACACCAAATGCGGCGGTACATCAAATTGAAGACTTAGTTGTCGATGTCAAAAAACGGCTTGTGAATAGAGCCGATGCACGCATTGAACTGACACAAAGGGAATTTGACCTCCTTCTTTTTCTGTTAGAACATCAAGGTGAAGTCATTTCAAGAGAGCGGCTGTTATCTGCTGTTTGGGGGTTTGATTTTGTGGGGGAGACCAACGTTGTAGACGTATACATTCGGTATTTGCGCAACAAATTGGATCGGCAATATAATACGAAACTCATCCATACGGTTAGAGGCGTGGGATATGTCATACGATCAGAGTGAACAAGCGGTACCCTCACAGGGGAGACAGACACTAAGAGCACGACTTGTGCTTAAAATGAATACACTCATGTTTCGATTTACATTTTGGTACGTGCTCAGTTTACTAACGGTCATCTTATGTATTGGCTTGTTTATTATCGGCAACGTTAGTCATTACTTTATTGCCGATACAAAGCTGGAACTGCTTGCCGTAGAGCAAAAACTAAAAAGTACACTTCAAGATGAAATGCATGCAGACTGGAATCTGATCATAAATGAGCTGCTGTATCCCGAACACGTAAACTATGACGTCAAAATTGCTGATGCGGCTGGCAACACAATCGCTCAATCAAGAGGCTGGGATGACAACATTCGTAATGAGGAAATCGAAGTAGACTTGAAATGGACCGATACGATCTGGTGGAGTTGGAAAGGTGGTTTGTTCTTTCAGGATGAAGTCAAATGGAATCAACCTAATGGTGAAAAAGGGACCATTTATATTCACGTCCATCTTAATGCAATTGAACGTTTACTAAAAATTATTGTTAAAGTGCTGTTATTTACAGCTATCATTAGTGGTACACTTGGGACGTTTCTAATCTACCATATTACAAGGAGAAACTTGTCCCCCCTATTTTCCATTACGAATGCCGTTCGTAAAATGCGTAACCTGCCGAATTTGAATCAGCGTATTCCGATACCTGTGACACCCATTGAGCTTACTAATTTGGCACGGACCATTAATCAATTATTGGACGAGCATGAGGAACTGCTAGAGCGCGAGATGCACTTTATTACGAATGCTTCGCACGAGTTGCGCACGCCGCTTACCGCATTTCGCGGGCACGTCAACTTGATCAAACGCTGGGGTAATCAAAATCCAGTTGTGCTGAATCAGTCCATTCAGGCGCTTGACCAAGAAAGTCAACGCATGCAGCGGCTCATCATTCAATTGCTGGCTGTCGCACGGCACGGAAAAGTATCCATTAAACAGGATAAAGTCAATTTGAACATACTGCTCGAAGAGGTATTACGACAGTTATGGAAACAAGAATATGAAATCGTGTTCCAATTGCATGATGAGCAGCCTACCTATGTTACAGGGGACCGGGAGCAGTTAAGGCAAGTTGCTGTCATTTTAATTGAAAATGCTATTCGTTACACCAATCCACATGGACGAATTGATATACGTATTATGCAAAGTAAACAACACGTATGTTTCTCTGTTGCTGATACCGGAATCGGTATTCCACAAGCAGAACAAAGCAAAATATTTGATCGTTTCTATCGTGTAGATAAAGCACGCTCTCGTGTAACTGGCGGCACTGGCCTCGGTCTGGCTATTGCCAGGCAACTCGTCAACAACCATCATGGCACGATAACCGTTAAAAGCGAGTTGGGACAAGGCAGTACATTTACCGTTTGTTTTCCTTCACCTGTCTAAGCTATGTACGGAAAGCTATAGAAACGGAGTGAACACCGCTCCCTTCTATAGGCTTGTCCGGTCTTTCTATATACTATGGCACGTATGAACTACAAGGTGCGCATACTCGAATCCATATACGCTGCTACGCTACAGAACACGACGAATCTTATTGATGCGTGAATCCCAAGTGCTCAGTTTAGATACTGTCACACCAGGCTTGCCGTAAGTGTGCAATATTTTACCACCACCCATATACACAGCAACATGATGAATCGGTGAGTAGAAGAAGATAAGATCTCCTTTTTTAAGTTGACTTTTCTTTACCGCATAACCGACTTTGGATTGCTGTCTGGAGTCTCTTGGCAGTTTAATTCCATGTTTTTTAAAAATATATTGAGTAAAGGATGAGCAATCGAACGTTTTCGTTTGTCCACTTGCTGACCCGAACTTATATCGAACTCCCATATATTTTTTCCCAGTCGCAATAATGCTATCTGCCTTTGTACTTGTAGCTGTAGCCGCTTGCGCAGCTTGTAATGGAGCCACTACACTCCCTGCTAATAAAAATGATGCACTTAAACTTACACTTACGAGCAATTTGCCGAATTTGACTTTATTCAACAATCGAACTCATCTCCTTCAGTTATTTTTTATGGGGTGGTTAACCCTTTCCTAAGATAACATAAGGAATTTCCCCACAATTTACCGCCGAATGATGGAAGCCACTGCTGCTCCTGCTTTAGGCGTTTCTATGAAAAGACCATTATAAAATTCTCATTTAATTTACCTTGACAGCCTTAAAACAAGCGCAAAGTCAGGTCCGACGTCACTTTGTGCACACCAAAAGAGCGCTAAAAAAGCTCAAAGCCCTTTAGCGCTCTTTTATACGTACTAGAATAAACGACACTTGTCCCTGAAGCTTAGCTTACTTCTTGGCAAGTGTGGTGATGTCAGGCACCACTCGTTCTAAATCCGCTCTAAATCGTTCATACAGCTGTTGCAGTTGGACATCCTCATTTTTACCTGTTAGCTTTCTGACCTCTGCCTCACATTGCTTCAGCAGCATCGTTAATTGCACATTCGGTTGCTGCTGCATCCCCACACTTCGTTGATCATCGTACAGATCAACATACAACTGCTTATTGGAATCCACTTGTCCAAGAAACACTTCTTCCATCTTGTAACCTACCTTCTCCAGCTCATGATGAAGCCAATTAAGGTCTAGTCCCAATCCCCGCAACGGTTCAGGCAGCAGCTTGCCGTCCATAATGACAATTTGGGGTTCTTTCTCATTCGGCAATACAATGCCTAAATCTTTAGCTGTCAGCGGCTGTAGTTCTTTCTTTAATAACACATTAATTTCGCCACTCGGTTCCATCACCGCAAATTCTACGTCTGCGACGCGGAATGCATTATTTTTACGAAGCTGCTGCATAAGTTCGTCTGAAGTAATTCGTTCTTTATGTAAATTTTTCTCCAGTATTCTGCCGCCCTTTATTAATACGGTTGATTTACTGTCAATAAAGTCGCGCAATTTTTTGGTTTTGATCTGTAAATATTCGATACCAAGTGAGAACGCAACCCACACCACTAAAGAAATAATACCTAAATACCATTTTGCTTCTGCATCCAACGAGATGTAGGCGGCAATGCTGCCAATCGTTATACCTGTTATATACTCAAATAGTGAAAGTTGAGATACTTGCCTTTTTCCTAACAACTTGGTTAAAAAAAAGAGTACCACAACGGAAACCAATGTTCGTATGGCAATTTCAAATCCTTCCAACATAGACGCTCCTCCGTTCTTTAACGTGCTTGCGTTTACTATTTGCCATACATCACAAAGTTATGCCTCCCTGACCATTTGAACAGACTTACAACGACTTTTCCAACACATGATCGTTACACAATTGTTGATGAGAGATGCTGTGTACAATTGTACAGCTCGCAAAACCATCCCTTTTCGGTATAGATCAGACAAGTGAGCGAAGTATTGTCCAGCCATACGTTACGGTCTGGATGAGGAACAATTTCATCTAACATATATTTAATGATAGCGCCGTGGCTTACGACGAGTATGTTCTTTCCTTCGTGTTCTCGAAGCAGCGTTTCAAGCGCGGACAGCCCCCGTTCCACTACATGCTCTGTACGCTCAATTCCTAGATCGATTTCCCGCCATGTTGAACCCCATTTTGCGACACGTTCTGCTTCTGTCGTTCCTTCTATCTGTCCGCCGCCAGCTTCTCTTAATCGATCATCCAGCAGCATTGGGATGTGGCCGAATTTTTCTTGAATAATTTCTGCCGTTTGCTTGGCTCGCAGGAGGGAGCTCGACACGATTAAATCCCACTGTTCTAAACAAAGTCGCTCTCCCAGCAGAATAGCGTCACGTTTGCCTGCTTCATCAAGCGAAATATCGGAATTCCCCTGAGCCCTGCCTTCCTTATTCCAAGGTGTGCTGCCATGTCGTATAATGCCTAATTTTGTCATATAATATCCTCCAGATTGCTGTTAGGTGTTATTTGAATTTAATATCCGATTGCTGAATGGGAATATAAATAGACATCTTCATCTGATCTGGATAACGGGATTGCCCTACATCTGTTATTTCGAAGTCAGGCCCTTCCAATCGTTCATAATTGGAATTTGGCAGCCAGGTTCCGTAAATATAACGTCGTGTATGCTGCACCTCATCTGCATGCCCATGTACCTTAAATTCAGCGTAGAGACCTTCAGGAAGGCGATAGCGAATAAGACCTTTTGTCAGCTTCACATCTGAAGGGTGTACGGCCTCGCCTACGATAAACGAAAATTGACCATCGTCCTGAAACCGGCACGAAATGCCGTATGCCATCCCTGGGGCGGCTTGATTCGGAATGTGCAAATAATACTGCTGTTCACCAAAGTGATGATAAAATCCTGGAATGTCTTGATAATAAGCTTCATGTTGAAGCGTGGTCATATACTCATACCCAACAATATCTACCGCAGCCAAATTGGTAATAAACGGTTTATTCATAGTAAAACTTCCTCTCGCTTGATTTCGATAATCTACAAAGTTCATTTTCGACTGATAGACAAGCTGCTGAGTGGATGATCGATATTTAGCAGGTGTAATGCCAAAGCAGCTATCAAAAGCACGGGTAAACGCCTCTTGAGAGTTATACTGGTAATCCAAAGCCACATCTAATATGTTGCGGTCAGTTGACTTCAGGACGATAGCCGCTTCCGATAAGCGTCGTCTGCGAATATAAGTCTGAACCGAAAAGCCCGAGATCGCCTGGAACAATCTCTGAAAATGAAAAGCTGAAAAGCATGCAGCCTTTGCGATTTGCTCAATCTGGAGTTCCTCCTGCAAGTGCAGTTCCATGAAGTCGATAGCTGCTTGGATTCTATTATAATGATCCATCTGTCGCTGCCCTCCCTCACATCGTTGTATCGTTATTGTACACGATGTTTGCAGTTCCTTTTTGATTAGTTGTGCTATTTGTGATGGGTGTATAGTTGTCGTCGTTCGCACAAACAAAAAGACCACATCCGGCGTAAACCGGTGCAGTCCTGTTGCTTACATGATGACTCAGCACCCACAGGGGTTCCATCTAAGTGAGTAGGATAACTTCAATAACCTGTGCGCTTATCGCCCCACATTTGCTCACTGCTAGGTGTCGTACAGTCCAGAACGTGACTTAAACCATTGGAAAAAGTGTGTAGCAACGACTTTTAGCACTGCATAACCGGGCACCGCTAGTATAATACCTACGATACCAAACAGGTTTCCTGCTGTTAAAATGACAAAAATAATCGTAATGGGATGAATTTTTAGCGACTTTCCCATAATTTGTGGAGAAATAAATTTACCTTCAACCAGTTGGACAACTGTCCAGACTACAACCATCTTCAGCAGCATTACTGGCGAGGTAACTAGCGCGATAATTAAAGCTGGCGTAATGGCAATTGCGGGTCCCAAATAAGGAACGATGCTCGTACATGCCGCGATAACAGCCAGAACAAGCGAATACTCAAGCCCGATGATCAAATAACCAATGTACAATAAAATACCAATACAGAAGCTGACAATAATTTGTCCGCGGATATAAGAGCTGATTTGCCCGTTAATATCTGCCATCACTTTATACGACCGCGAGCGAAGGCCCGTCGGAATAAAGTTGGTTATATAATTCGGAAGCTTTTTCCCATCTTTAAGTAGATAAAACAATATAAACGGCACGATGACAAAAGCTAACACAAACTCTGTTATTTTCCCTAAAAATGCCCCTAATCCTTTAAACGTATCATTAAAGAAGGAGGAAGCTTTCGCGGTAATATTCTGCACAAGTTCGGAGGCATTAAATCCTAGACTTTGTTGAACCTCATTAAACACATCACTGCCGATCCAACTTTGGAATAACAGCTGTGCCTCATGATAATATTTAGGGAAGTTCTCCGATAAACTTATAATCTGATCACGCACAAATGGAACGATGGCAACAATTAAAAATGTCACCAATCCGGCAATAAGCAAATAGAGCACCAGTATAGAATAGATACGTTTGATCCGAAAGCGCTCCAACAAATCGACGATCGGATTAAGTAAATAATATGCCACACCTGCTAAAATAATAGGCAGTGAGACAGTGGTCAACAGCACTTTAAAGGGCTCGAAAACGTAAGAAATTTTAGTAAATACATATACGTTTAATCCAACCAGCAGCAGAATAAGCAGAAACAGAACAAACTTCTGGTGCAGGAAAAATTGCAGCAGCCTACCGCTCCAATTCGTTGGTGACTTGACACGCGCTTCGTCCGAATTCAAGTACGACTCACTCCTTATTAAATTGTATATAAGAGAGATTTATCTCTATCCTCTACTCTCTTTCCAATGTACTACGCACAAAGTTACGCATAAGCGTCAGAAATGTCATCATTTTTGTGAATGTTATTCGCATCCCTATCTTCTACTCCTCCTCCAGTCGTCTAAGAGGGAGCAATGGTAATCCAATACTTGCATATCCCGTTCTGAATTGAAGTAAGGCGTCCACGGTTGGCTTCAACCACCCTTCTGGACGCCATATTGGTTTCATCTACAGTTAGCAGTACTTCCTGCAGCGCTCTGTTAGACGCTTCCTCTAGTAATAACTTTAAAATAATCGTCCCATATCCTTTATTCCGTTCGCTTGGTCTGATTGCATAGCCAATATGGCCGCCTCTCTCTGCTAAAGATTCATTTAGATAATGCCGCAGCTTCCCAAGTCCAACAGGTTGATCATTCGCGAGGAGCCAGTAGGAAGTTTGCGGCACGAAATTTGGAGCCAAGGCTACTCCACGTGACATCTTTTCAGTCTGACTCAAAGCAAGTCTGAACTGCTTGGGTGTTAATCCGTAAAAACTATTGTGAAACCCGTTCTCCCCCGGCCCCATTTCTTGCGACATCTCATAGTAACGATAATCATCGAATTTCGTAAACTTACGAAGTTTGATATTCATCATCGACTCCCCCTCGAATAACACTTTATGATGCTCTAGTTCAAAAGATGAAGCATGCATATATGGCGAATCCTATCAATTAACTTACTTTGTCTACTCCCCGAAGTCAGATATACAAATGAATCATTTATAAACGTTATCCCTTTCAGGTGACTACATAACTTATGTTGTTGGGGGTATCTGGTCAAATGTAGGAACGAGTTCATGTTATATTATTAGGAAATACACCACACTGACATGAGGATCATACCCGTTTAACGTTAACATCTATACGCATACACGCAGCTTATTCACCTAACACAAGGTGCGCTAATTCTCCCGCCAGAACTGATGTCGTCATCGTAACAAAATTGCTGAGCACTACGACTGTAAGATGCTCATCAGGGTATCGCAGCAACGAAGAGGTAAATCCGTTAATTCCCCCATGATGGAACATCATACGTGGATCTGAATCGGATATGAACCAACCCATGCCATATCCCCCTTTATAGGTAGTGAACATGTCAGTTACTAACTTAGGACTCATCAGATCTCCAGTCGTTAAAGCACGTTCCCAACGATATAAATCCTCAACAGTCGAATAGAGTCCTCCAGCTGAATATGCATTTGACATATCAATATAAGATGCGTTCCTTAGGATCCCCGACTGGTCAAACTCATACCCTGAAGCTCTTCCTGCTAACACCTCCCCATTGACATCAAGTCCGGTGTGACGCATGGAAAGCGGCTTACATACGTGCTCACGCATATAATGATCGTACGCTTGGCCGCTCATCACCTCGATAAGCTTGCCTAACAATACATAGCCTGAATTGGAATAGGAAAATTGATCCCCTGGATTAAATTCTAACGTCTGTTGGTTAAAACGTTCAATTAGGTCATTCACCCCAACCGGCTGCATTAAGGTGACCGCAATATCTTCAGACACTGTAAAGTTCGGAATACCAGACGTATTGGTTAACAAATGTCTAATGGTGATACGATGGCCCGATACGAAATGAGGCAGGTAACAACCAATCGGATCATCTATGGATACTCCCTTCATCTCACAGCATTGAAGAACTGCGGCAGCGGTTAATGATTTGGTCACGGAGCCAATCCGAAACTTCGTCTCACTTGTATTTGGTATTCCCCACTCATAATTAGCCATGCCAAATCCTTGACTCACAAGTAGGTTTCCTTCTCGTGCCACCAAGACGGAACCGCTAAATTTTTGCTTCGATACCGCATGTTGAATATGAGTCACAAGCTTTGTCTTTATCATCTCGGTTCATTCCCCCATTATATTAATAGCGTGTCACGCAAAGCAGCTTCAAGCTGCTTATAAATAGACTGAATAGCTGCTACTGACTCCAGATTGCGCAGCATCCCTGTTATTATGACTTTACGGGGCTGTACCGCGAGCAACTCAAACTCAAGCACTTGAATAGATTCCATTACCACTTCCTTCTCTTCAACATTTAACGTCGACTGCTTGACGTATTCCCTCAATTGGCTAGTAAGTGTTAACGGATGAACTGGATGATGCTGTTGGGAAGTATGGGAGTGTTGGAATGTGCCTTCGGTAAATAAAGGCACTGCCCGTTGTGTCACCATTCCGTCAACGACATGATCCATAGCCTGACTAATCGCTTGTGCCGACTGTTCCACAGAGAGTTTCGCGTGTTCAAGAACAAACAGTCCCATAAAAGATGAGATCATGCCACTTAACATAAGGCCCAATTCAAATCGGTACATTAACGCAGCTTGCCCATAGTTCACAACTATAGTGTCTAATAGCAGTTGAAGATTCCGATCATTTATTTGAGCGATAAAGTGCTGCATCTCTTCACTCGCATAACTTACATTCTCTCTTGTTTGCATAGTAAAAAATTCGGGATAGTGCTTGCACATGGATAGATGAGCTACAATCACCCCAAGCAGTCGATTCTGCGTGCTATAAGATTGCTCCGCTTCCTGCAACTGCGCAACAAACAAGTTGTCATAATATTTGAAGATGTGCAGCAGCAGTTCGTCCTTTGATGAATAATGTTGGTATATACTTCCTTTAGATATTTTGCAATACTTTGCGACTTCCTGCATCGTTGTCTGCACATATCCTTTGGAAGCAAACAATTTGGTTGCGGACAACAAAATTGTCGTCATTTTATCTGGCAATAAGCCATTAGACGGATCGGTCATTTTGATCACACCTTTCAAGAACTTATAAGTTCTATATTTGACCAATAAGTTCTTTCATCGTAACAAAAATAGTTTTCAGATGCAAGCTGATGTTCCATTTGCACTTGAAATGACTTGCTCTCTCTTTACCCTTACAAAAAAAAGCAGACGTACGATGGATACTTATACCACAAAAGGCAGCCCCGAGGGCTGCCTTTTCAGTCGAATCAAGTATGATCTATTCTCTATCAAATAAAGCTGCGCCTGCAATGCCAGGCTTGGTCATCTCATGTGCGTCCAAAATAATATCCAATTCCTCTTCGGTTAACACTTGATACATCAAGCACAATTCACGCACGGACTTCCCGCTTTCTGTCGCTTCGCGTGCAATTCGTGCAGCGACCTCGTAACCTAGGTGCGGACTTATCGCTGTTATGATCCCTACACTATTTTCAACGTACAAGCGGCAACGTTCTTCATTAGCCTCGATTCCTTCTAGGCAGTGTGTGCGGAATACTTTAAAGACGTTGTTCATCATGCTGAGCGACTGTAGTAAGTTAAACACCAGTACCGGCTCCATCACGTTAAGCTCCAGTTGCCCTGACTCCGATGCGAGACAGATCGTATGATCATTTCCGATCACCTGGAAAGCGACCTGATTCACCACTTCACACATGACCGGATTCACTTTCCCTGGCATTATCGAAGATCCTGGCTGACGTGCTGGCAAGCGAATCTCACCAAATCCGGTGCGTGGTCCAGATGCAAGCAGACGCAAATCGTTTGCAATCTTGGACATATTCATCATACAAACCTTTAATGAAGCAGACACTTCCGTATACGCATCCGTATTTTGCGTTGCATCGATAAGATGCTCTGCATGTTTAAGCGGCAAGCCACTTAACTGCGCTAGCAATTCCACCACTCGCTGTATATAACGCGGGTCAGCATTTAAGCCTGTTCCAACCGCAGTAGCTCCCATATTAACTTCATATAAATGTTCCTTTGTATGCTCGATTCGTTTAATGTCTCGAGCAAGCATTCGGCTATAGGCTTCAAACTCTTGACCTAAACGAATAGGTACGGCATCCTGTAAATGAGTACGTCCCATCTTAATTACGTGGTCAAACTGCTCTGCTTTGTCACTAAAAGTCTGGTGCAGCTCTCGCATCGTAATAAGCAGCTTATCTATAAGAGTTAAGACAGCGATGTGTATCGCAGTCGGAAAGGCATCGTTCGTGGATTGTGCGCGATTCACATGGTTGTTAGGGCTCAAGCTCGCATAATCGCCTTTAGCCTTGCCAAGCAGTTCCAACGCGCGATTGGCAATGACCTCGTTGGCATTCATATTGATCGAAGTACCCGCTCCACCTTGAATCGGGTCAACGATAAATTGATCATGCAACTGACCTTGAATAATCTCATCGGCCGCTTGTGTAATCGCTTGGCACAAGTTGGGCTGTAGTTGCTTCACTTCCATATTGGCAATCGCTGCTGACTTCTTGACAATCGCTAACGCACGGATCAATTCTTCACTCATCCGATAACCGGTAATAGGGAAGTTCTCTACTGCCCGCAGCGTCTGAATACCATAGTATGCCTCAACAGGCACGTCTTTTTCTCCAAGGAAATCTTTCTCTGTTCTTGTTAAAAGTGTAGCCATAGGATTCACTTTCTTTCTGTAGGTAATAGAAAACAAATCAGTAAAACACGAGTAAGCGTTTACAGGGATAGTATACCATTGATTACCATACTTATCTATTATAATCTTATGATTTTCATCACATAATTTTAACCAGTGTATTATTATGATTGATATTTTGGTCACCTCCTTCAAAAAATACCATATTTTAATCATTGCATTAGATACTCAAAAATTTGAATATTATGATCTAAACGCAAATGGAAAAAGCCATCATTTGATGTTGATTTTATTTGACTGAAACGAGATTCGATGAAATATTAAATATAAAAACTGGAGGAGCAGACATGGATTCCAAACAAGCCTTTGCAAGGTTTGAAGAACTATCGCAAGTCTACATAACAGCAATTGAACGTTATAGCTACGAGGAACTACTCTTTAAACCCTCGCCTACTTCCTGGTCGCTTGGTGAGTTGAATAACCATGTAGTGGGTACCGGTTTCATCCAGATGGAGACTTTAATGAATTGCAGGACAGCCGCGGCACTGCCAAAGAAGAAATCGTGGTCGGGAAAGATTGTGTATTGGATGGGCTCCATGCCGCCAATTAGAGTCAAAATGCCAGAGACCATTGAACATACCCCTTTCCAACCGTGCAGCAAAGAACAGCTATTAGAGCGCTGGGTTTCTTTTTTGAATACGATGCGAGAACTGGAAACGCTTGTATCCACCATTCCTCGCGATCAAAAAATGAAACAGCCCTATCTAGGCTACTTAAATGCTGAAGAGTGGTATGAGCATATTGTGATGCACGTTGCGCACCACTTGCGGCAGCAGGCGCGTATCGAGCGAGCGCTCCGTAAACGAATACATAACCATAATTAAGATTCACATCGCGTACCATTTACTGTATACTAGCTGATGGTGAACGGATCTAAATCCATCGTGTCGAGGTGTTAAGCAGCATGGCGTCTCAGAAATCATTACATTTGTATGTTTTCATGTTTATCGGTATCATTGCGATTTCATTTTCAGCTATTATCGTTAAATGGTCAGCAGCTCCAGCTTCAATTTTGGGCATGTATCGATTGCTGCTTACAAATTTGCTGTTGCTCCCTTGGATGTGGTCGTATCGTGAGGAGTGGAAAGCCGTTCGGAAAAATGATTGGTTACGGCTTTCTATGTCTGGAATATTTTTAGGCATTCATTTTCTGCTCTGGATGGAATCACTGCGTTACACATCTGTATCCAGTTCAACGGTCATCTTGACCTTAGAACCTGTCCTAATTCTAATTGCATCATACTGGCTGTTTCAGCACCGCATTAAACGTTCCGCAATCTATGGTCTTGGTCTTGCCTTAATTGGCATGGTAATGATCGGTTGGGGAGATTTTCAAATTTCCGATCAAGCCTTATATGGTGACTTTTTGTCCGTTCTGGGCACGATTGCAGTTGTCATACATATGTTGCTAGGTCAAGATTTAAGAAGCCGCGTCACCTCCTATGTGTACAATTTTTATGTTTTTCTAATTGCCGGACTTAGCTTGGCCGTATACAACTTATGTGCAGGTCTCCCTCTCGTGGGGTACCCCGCCAATGAGTGGCTCCTATTCGCTTTAATGGCTGTCATTCCAACGGTGCTTGGCCATATGCTGTTTAACTGGCTGCTTAAGTATGTCAGCGCCACTTCAATTTCAATGAGCATCCTTGGAGAACCGGTGGGGGCTAGTTTGCTGGCGTGGGTATTACTTGGTGAGACACTCGGTGCGTTACAATGGTTTGCTTGTGTACTGCTCATTGTTGGCGTCTGGATCTTTCTGCGAAATGATAGGCCAACATATCAAATATCCGAAACTAAAACCACAGCTGCTCCTTCTACTTCACAGTAATGAGGCAGCTTCTATGCCGCATGGACAAAAGCGCAAACGATTACACGACCAAATAAGTCACGGTTTATCCAAACAAAACGACCCGCATCGCTGTATTAAGGATGCGGGTCATTCGCTTACCTATTTAACATAACTTCTTTGTTTACCACCTTAGAAGAATTTCTTCCCCAAATAACCGACAAACCGAAGCTTATAACCAGAATGATGGCACCAACTGAATAAGGCAAATCCAAATGGATATCAAATAATATGCCTGCCAGTGCAGGGCCAAAAATGTTGCCCAAACTCATGTACGCATTGTTCATCCCAGCTACGAACCCTTGCTCTTCGCCTGCAAGTTTAGATAATAACGTATTAATGGCAGGGCGTAATATCGAGGTAAACGTAAAGAAAAGGACAATCATCACGAGCATGTACAGCATATTACCTGAAAATAACATCAAGACCAGTGTTGCTGCTGCTGCCAAAAAGGTCACATTGATCAGCCTGCGCTCCCCAAACTTCTTCAGCAATTTATCAATAAATAGCGCTTGGATGAACACACCAACCAAAGCTCCTACCGTAATTAAAATTGAAATGTCACGTGCGGTATAACCGTACTTTTGGTCAACAAACAACGGGAAAATAGCTTCAAAATTCGCCAAACCAAACGTCAAAGTAAACATCAGGAACAAGAAGATCCAATAAGGCGCTTTTATAGACTGTGCCAACTGTTTAAAAATATGCTCAGATTTCTGCTTATGCTTAATCAACTGCTGGCGCTGTTCCACAGACAACGTCTCGGGTAGGACAAGCAGCGAAACAATCATAGCAATCGCTCCAACACCTGCTGACACATAAAATGGCGCCCGAATGCCCAACTCAGCTAAAAATCCACCAATACCAGGTCCAATAACAAAGCCTAATGACATCGAGGCGCCAAGCATTCCTAATCCTTTGCCTCGACTTTCAACACTAGTTACATCGGCCACATAGGCCATCATCGAAGGAATCATAGCCGCAGCGCCAATTCCTCCAATAAACCGGGACACATAAAGCATCCATATTTGATCTGCTATTGCAAAAATTAAATTGGAACCACTAAATAGAAGAAGACCTGCAATAATTAACTTTTTGCGTCCGAATCGATCGGACCATTCCCCTGCGATCGGTGAAAAAATAAACTGGGTCAATCCCATTGCTGCCACTAAATATCCCGCCGCCTTACCCGTTGCACCAAATTCCTTCAGAAACTCAGGCAGCACGGGAATAATTAGACCGATACCCAACATGGCAATAAACATGTTGATCATTAAAATAAAAAGCGGTCCTTTATTCATTTCCTTGCTAGACATAGTCGTATGCTCTCCTCCATCGCCGTATGCGGATACTATCCTGCATGATTGGTATGTTACTATCTTTTTTTCTGTACGATGTAGTATATCTCACAGATTGACCCAAAGTCAATCTGTGAGATGTTTCATTTTTCCTGTCATGAAATTGCTTGACCTTGACGTTCTTTCAGGAACGCTCTATCATGAATAGGTCTTACATATGGAAACCAGTATGGGGAGGACGGCAAAGTGGCCAGAAATGAAGAGAAGGACCGAGAACTTCGCAAGGAACGTTGCGAGCAGATCATGTCTGCGGCGGTTGAGTTATTTGCTAAAAATGGAATAAACTCTACGAAAATATCGGATATCGCCAAGCAAGCTGGCATGAGTCACGGACTTGTCTATAATTATTTCAAATCCAAAGAAGAAATCTATGTATCTCTTTTAAATAAAAATATAAACAGCTTTAAGCATGAGCTAGTACGTATAACTCAAATGCAAGCAACCGCAGACGTGAAACTACAGTGTCTGGTAGAACAAGTGTATGTATGCAAGTGGGAGGATGTTTTATTTCATCAATCGTTTGTGGATCAATTTATGACGTCTGACTCAACTAGTGCAGAATTAAAAGATGCTGTCAAACAGCAGATGAAGGAAAATTTACAGCTGGTGACCTCCATTATGGCAGATGGCCAAGCTACGGGACATATCGTTGACGGATCACCTAGTGTGCTCGCTTATTACTTTTTATCTTGTCTCCAGTCCATTTTATTAGCGGAGGCAAAAGACCTATCCTTTATCGAGCAAGATTCAGCGATGCATGTGCTGCATTTATTTGTACGTCATCAACAATAAGGCTCCAATCACGTATCAGAAATGGCCTCATCAGTGGAATACTGCTTGAGGCTCGTTCCAACTTCCTCTTCTTTATAACTCCCCTTATTTAAGCATGAAACCCTAAATCACATAGGTGAATATGATGCTGTTACTGCATAAAAAAAGCGATATTTACACAAACTTTCCACAATATGAACAATGTTGGGGATGAGATAATGGCAAGTTCCGGTGGAACAGTACACGAGCAATTGCAGCACAACATTTCACAATTGCAAACTATTTTTACGCTGGCTCCAGACCTTGTCATCCGGAGCATGGATACAGAGCAAGGTGCATCAGCAGTCGTAGCCTACTTTGAAGGACTTGTCGACATGAATTCTATTAATAACGATGTACTGCGCCCCTTTTTCCACAGCATCCACAATCAAGAAGGTGTTGTTCCTGTTACTGTCGGCAACATCAAAAACACAACGAAGTGGAGTGAAATAGAACATGGCTTATTAATCGGAAAATCTGTCGTATTTATGGAAGGACAGGCCAAAGCTTTCCTGTTAGACACGAGTGGATGGCCGCAGCGAGCGATTGAAGATCCACAAATAGAAGCTTCAATTAAAGGTGCTCATCAAGGATTCGTGGAGACAGCGCAGCTGAACATTGCGCTTATTCGCAGATACATACCCAATCGTGAACTAAAGATTACGGAATTAACAGTTGGCGCACGCGGCAAAACAAGCATCTCTATCATGTATCTTCAGGATGTCGCCGATCCCGAAATATTGACAGAGCTTGTTGAACGTATTGGCAAAGTAGATGTTGATGCCATTATAAATACGGGGGAATTAGCGGAATTTGTGGAGGATCGCTCTTTTTCACCTTTTCCGCAGCTTTTAATGACCGAGCGTCCTGACTCTGCCGCTTCTCACATCTTACAGGGGCGCTTTGTGATTGTAGTCGATCGTTCACCAAGTGTGTTAATTGCTCCTGTCACCTTTGTGGCCTTTTTTCAGAGTGTGGATGATTACAGCATGAGATGGTCGATAGCGACTTTCATTCGTCTACTTCGAATGTTTGCGTTTATGATCGCCTTGTTTTTACCTTCTATTTATATTTCATTTTTAACTTTTAATTTCGAAGTCATCCCGATCCAACTCGTACTATCGATCGCAGAGTCCAGAGAAAAAGTTCCCTTTCATCCGTTTCTTGAAGCCGTCATGATGGAAATAACACTGGAAATGATGCGTGAAGCAGGCATTCGTCTACCGGCGCCTATCGGGCAAACTGTTGGATTAGTAGGAGGCATCATCATTGGTCAAACCGCAGTGCAGGCAGGAATCGTCAGCAACATTATGGTTATCGTCGTATCTGTCACGGCAATTGCCTCGTTTATTATCCCGAACTACGATATGGGCGCAGCCATTCGTTTCCTTCGATTTCCAATGATGCTACTTGCTTTTATGTTTGGCATTGTAGGATTGGTTTCTGGAGCAATGATGCTTGTTTCACATATAACGGCACTGACCTCATTGGGAGCGCCCTATGGCAGTCCCTTATCACCCTTAAAATTTTCAGATTTGAAGGATGCATTTGTTCGATTACCGCTTTGGAAAATGAGTTCTCGTCCTACCAACGCCATGCCAAAGCAAAGTAAACGGCAAGGAAACAACAAACCAGATGGTGATGCGTCATGAAAAAAAAACCCGTCTTTACATTTCTGCAATTTTCGCTTCTGGTCCATAGTATGCAAGTTGGTACGGGCATTTTGTCACTCCCACGGCAGTTGGCTGAAATTGCAGGAACAGACGGCTGGATCTCTATTTTGCTCGCCTGGGGGTTAAACGTCTGCTTTGGTATCATTATGGTGCTCGTCATGCAACAATACCCGAATGATACACTGCCCGACTTGTTTATGCGACTGTTTGGCAAAGTGATCGGAAGAGTATTCGTGCTGCTGCTGGTCGTACATTTTGTATTTTTCAGCTGGAGTGTGCTAGTCAATGCCATGTTGTATATTCAAGCTTGGTTCCTGCCTTTAATGCCTATGACGATGATTATGATGTTATTTGTCGTTCCCGCTTATATGATGGCACGTCATCATATTGTAGCGATAGCCAGATACTGCGAATTTGTTTTCTTTCTCTCGTTATGGATGGGCTTCGTCTTTATTATTCCGTTGCGCGAGGGGCAATTCGTACACATGCTTCCCCTCATCAAGGAAGGCTGGCTACCTATTTTTAAGGCTGTGAACTCAACAACATTTTCATTTATTGGATTTGAGATCATCTTTCTGGTCTATCCTTTTTTAAATCGCAAGGAACTAGCCATCCCTGGTGTGTTGTTAGGAAACACCTTTACGCTGCTGCTTTACTTAGCCAGCACAATTGTTTGTTTTGTGTATTTTAGTCCAGATGAGATTACGCAATACAATCAGCCCTTCTTATCGCTGCTTAAAGTGGTAGAATTCCGCTTTCTGGAACGGTTCGATATCATTTTTTTAGCATTGTATTTATTCGTTGTCTCTACTGCATGGGTTCCTTATATTTATAGCGCCGCCTACTGTAGCTCCCATCTGCTCGGTTCATCCAACCATTCGATGCATGTGCTTCTGTTTAGTGTTGCATCGCTTGTGATCGTTACTATTATACAGCCGTCTTGGAATCAATCCGAACTATGGAAAACATGGGCAGGCTACTCTGGACTGATGGTGGCTTACACACTCCCTGTACTGCTGTTACTTTATGTCAAACTGATCAAGCTAGTTCCGAGGAAAGAGGTACATCCATGATAAATCGCTGGCTGTTACTCCTTGTCTGTCTCTTTACCCTCTCGACAGTTTCAGGCTGCTTTGAGCAGCACAGTATCGAGAATCTTACCATTTCAATGCTTGTCGGAATAGATGTAAACGAAAATGGACAGCTTATTATTTCACAGTCAAGTCCCGTCTTCAGTACCGAAGCTAAAGAAAATGAGGAAGACTATGAAGTCATCTCCAATTCCATGCGCAGCGCACGGGATCGTTTTGATACATTAACACTAGGCCTCACCTCATCAAACAAAGCGCAGGTCATATTAATTGGAAAGGAACTGACCAAGGTAAATGGCTGGCAAAGCTTAATTGACGTCTTCTTTCGGGATTCTCGAAATACGGTAAGTGCCCGCATGGTCTACGTGGACGGGCCTGTAAGTGAAATCATTAACTTTAAGCCGAAGGACAAGCCGCGACTTCCATTTCATCTATCCAAGCTTATTGATACAGCTCTGAAGCGTAATGATACGACAAGGACGACGATTCAGGACTTTCATCGTCAGCTTCACGAGAAAGGCAATACCCCTAGCCTGACCGCTATGCGCAAAGAAAAAGACATTATTTTGCTGGGCACGGCGTTGCTTAATCAACAAGCTGGCTTTGTAATGAACGTTACGCCTGGTGAGACAAAGCTGCTCTATATTTTAGAAAATAAAACACGAGGAGAGTTTCCCTATACACTGATTATGCCTATGAATGAGTCTGAAGGTATTATTAATAAGAACATTCTTAGTTTTAATATGCAAAAAATTAAAACAAAAATTAAAGCCTCCTACAGTGACGGGAAATTTAAATTTAATGTACATATAAAAGGTCAAATTTACCTGACTGAAAAGTTGTTTAATAAAGGAATCCGTGACAGCTTTGATGAGCTGGAGCAAAAAATTAGCAAACTGATGAAGCGTGATTTTACGAAACTAGTCACAAAGTTGCAGCGCGCGGCAATTGATCCTGCTGGCTTTGGCATGTATGCACGAGCGTATGCTTATCCAGAATGGAAAAAAGCAGAAAAAAATTGGACAGATGCATTTAAAGAGGCAGACGTTAACGTGAACGTTAATTTCAAATTAATTGGAGTCGGTGCCATAGAGTAGTGCTTCGCAAGCTTCACTTTCTCTCCCAAATGGTATACGTTGGGCGATCGATAGGCACACGACACATATAAGCCCGTGCCAGCGCATAGAATGGGGAAGCTGGCTCTAAGCCTACCGTGAGAGAGGAGCAATTCGAATGTCTCTTGCTGCTACCCATTCACTGGCACCTCAACAGATGATCGAGATTATTCATAATGGACTTCCTGCTGCCAAACAGCCGAACCGCATTTTAATAGTAGGGGCCGGTATGTCTGGACTCGTTGCCGCCTCGCTATTGCAAGCTGCCGGCCATGAAGTTCAGATTATCGAAGCAAATAGTCGAGCTGGCGGGCGTGTGTTCACGATCCGCGCCCCATTTAGTCACGGTTTATTTTATAATGCAGGCGCCTATCGGATTCCAGATGTGCATTATTTGACGATGGCATACGTAAAAAAGTATCATTTACCTCTCAATGAACTGAGACTAGCAGATCCATCGGATCTACTAGTTGCGAACGGCCAACACATCCGCCGGAATGCGTATGAGCGAAATCCTGCTTTGCTTCGATACCAAGTAGCCCCTCACGAAGAAGGGCTAACCGCCTCCACATTATATCAACTCGCGCTTCAGCCCGTACTAGATTACATTATTCAAAATCCCGCGTTGCATTGGCCACACATCGTACGCAGCTACGATTCATTGTCTCTGGATACCTACTTGAGACAATATCCGTCCGCCTTCGGTGTCCCTTTGTCCGTAGGCGCGATTGAGATGATTAACGTCTTGCTTGAAAATGAAGGCATGAAAGAATATTCCGTGCTGGAGTTCCTGATGTCAGCACTAACCTACAACCAGACAGGGGTTACTTTTTATGAGCTGGCAGGCGGAATGGATCAGCTTCCCGATGCCTTCCTCCCCCAGCTGTCAGACGTCATTCACTATAATAACAAAGTAACCAAAGTAGTACAGCAGGCCGACCAAGTGACCGTATTAACTAGGCAAACACGCTCGCATCAAGTGTCTACCTTTTCAGCCGATTATTGCATCATTACGCTGCCCTTTTCTGTGCTCAAGCAAGTAGAACTGCTCCCTTTCGCTAGCTTCTCCCTGCCAAAACGACAAGCCATTCGTGAAATGAGATATATGTCAGGTACCAAAGTAGCGATTGAATTTAAACATCGCTTTTGGATAGAGCAACACTTAAATGACCGCCGAACTGTCTCAGATCTACCGCTGCGAATGACGTATTACCCCAATCATGTACCTGACCCTGATGGCCCTGGCATCGTATTAGCCAGCTATACATTAGGCAACGACACAGCAAGTTGGGACGGGTTAAACAATGAGGAGCGAGTCCGTTCTGCCCTCCAGCATCTCGCTGTATTTCACGGTCAACAAGTCTATACCCACTTCGTTAAAGGCACCTCATTTAGTTGGAATCAGAACCCTTATTCATGCGGAGCCTTTTCATATTTCATTCCAAACCAGGCCAGCAAATGGTATCCGCACCTGAGCACACAAGAAGGCAACGTTTTCTTTGCTGGTGAGCACACGACGTTTACCCACGGATGGGTGCAGGGAGCCATTGAATCAGGAATTCGGGCGGCGTATGAAGTGAATCTGAAGACATCGAATACATAAATAAAAACGGTCGCGGGCTTGTCGCACGCAGCCGTTTTGCTGTGTAATCGTTTAGAATTCGGATTTAGGTTTGCGCGGCTTAGGTTTCACTTTATTCTGAACCTTTGCTAGATGCTTAATACTGCGAATCATAGGACCTTTACATAGCGGACATACTTGGTCCGCAACTGCAAATTCTTCTCTGACCCATGCTTTACAATCTGCATTTCTGCACTTCAAGATTTTGGTAGGCATTAATTGCGGCTTTTCTTCTTCCATAGTTGTCACTTTATTACATCCCTTTCTCTCTGCTAGTAACACAAGACTGAGTAGAAAATATATCACTGATACCGTATTCAAGTCAAAAAAATTTCCCGACAACTTAAAAAGACTGCTTCTCCAATAGGAAGCAGTCTTTTTAAGTGATATCTTTATATACCTATTTTGCAGCTCAATTTCTACTTTTATGCATTTAATAAGCGAATACCTTTAACGACATTCCATACAAAATAATAAATTCCAACTAAAAAAGAAACGATATAAGTTATGGATAACCCTATTCCAAGCGATGTCACATTTTGAATGCCAAAGCCAACGCCTGCCGAGACAATTAATCCTGTGATCAATAACGCGTAAGGTACAAAGTGTGTCCACAGTGCTTTTTTGGCGTGTGCTTTAACGTCACCCTCAGCTACAAACCACACAATTATCGGAAACAGAAACGGTGCAAAAAAAATACTGAAATAGCATAAAGAAGATAATATGTTGTTCGTTTTCATATGCAATCACCTCGTGGTTTATTGTTCGTGTTTTGTTTATAGGCTCATTATCACACGAGTTATCTTTATGTCCTATTTAATTTCCTTTCAGTAAACTGGCATTTTTGTAACGTTCCTATCGTTCGATTCATCTGCTGAGGGCTAATTGCTTTTTAGAGCATGCATCCACTTACTTTTGGATAAGACCTTCTGCTACACACTTGATCAGCAATGTTTTTACCTTGTCATAACGCTCGGTTCCGATTTCTTCTCTATGTAGCGATATCAACACAACAGCACGTAAAAGTCCGATGATAATATCAGGTTCTTCATCAACTAACAGGCGATTGCTTTTCCATTTGGCAATCAATTCAGCACCTGACTCATTATCGGACTCTGAATGAGACTCTAACATCTCCTTTGGAACTTTTCGGATCAGCAACTCATACTCTTCTTTGCGAATGACTCGCTGTAGAAATGGATTCGATTCGAGCATGTCAAACGACTTAGTAAACAAATCGTGTAGTAATTCTTGCGGATTCCGATCCGAATTTATCATTTCCTGAATCATTGCGTCTTTGAATGCTTCCTCCTGTTTCATAATCGCGTAATAAAGCTCTTCCTTCGAATTAAAAAATGTATAAAATGATCCTTTTGCAATACCGCAAGCATTCACAATCTCATCAATACTCGTCTTTTTTAATCCATACTTGATAAACAATTCCTTCCCTTTTATCATCAAGCAGTTTCGAACCGTTTCCTTCTCATCTTCACTGAACTTAGGTATATTAAACTCCCCTTTGCTTCATACAGCGGTATAGTGCTTGCCGTACCGCATTCTCTCTTGGATTGTTGTCCATATGACCTCCCACATGGTTAAGTCCATATGCATAGCCCAACTTGTAGTCTGGGTCTGCAAAACAAAATGATCCGCC
The DNA here is from genome assembly GCF_000425125.1 of Paenibacillus taiwanensis DSM 18679. GTDB lineage: Bacteria > Bacillota > Bacilli > Paenibacillales > Paenibacillaceae > Paenibacillus_B > Paenibacillus_B taiwanensis. The sequence continues at coordinate 808,334 of NZ_KE384306.1, read as the reverse complement.
CGCTCCGGGGTGACCATAGGCTCGCTCACTGCTACCAAACTCATGACCTGCTAACGGCTTCCAAAAACCTAACGAATATGCTAAATTCGTACGATTCACATGATCATACCAGCCTGATGTAGGTTGAGTTGCTGATGCCTCAATGGCTTGCAGCGACTTCGGATGAATTCCAAGACGTTGGCCTCCACTTGCAAATTCTCCATAGATATTGGCCATTGCGCGTACTTCACCAATACCGTTCCCAGATGGAAATTCAATCGCAAGCATTTCACGTAGATTGAAATTGCCGTTAGCTACTAATCGTTTAGGATCTACGAGGCTTCGTGCAGTTAATGAGCGTGGGTTTAGAAACCCAAACAACATGGGAATAGGTATCTCGTGAATGTGCTTTAATAGCTGCAAGGGACTTTCGATCCCCTTGATTCGAGCTAAACGAGTATCAGGCACTGAATCAGGAAGCCCAATGTAGAATTCTGCTTGCAGCGGCTCAGCTATTTCTTCTTGGAAAAATCGTCCCAAGCTTCTCCCCTTAGGATCTACACGTCGTATAAGTTCACCAATAAACCATCCAATTGTCCAAGCATGATAGCCATGCTTGGTACCTGGCAACCATTCGGTTCTCACACCAGCCAGTTTATGAATAACTTCACTCGTATGTAAATCAGAAATGTTCTCCAACCGTAATGTATCCAGTGTACACAGTCCTGCCTGATGGGACAAGAGCTGCCTGACCGTTATTTGATCTTTTCCATTCTGGGCGAATTCAGGCCAGTACGTCCCTACATATTGTTCGAAATCCAACAACCCACGTGAATGTGCAAGTACCGCTGCCAATGCAGCAAACCCTTTAGTGCTTGAAAATACAGGAACCATCGTATGCTGCTCCCATGGCATTCCCCGATCTGAGTCTCTTAGCCCTCCCCACAGGTCAACAACTTGAACACCTCGAACATAAACGGCACATGCGGCTCCCCGCTCTCTCCGTTCTAATAAATTTCGCTTGAATTCTTCCTTCACTTCTTCGAATCCCGGTGCAACCCAACCATGAACGCAGTATGTTGTCATGTAATTATCCACCTCACCATTTATATGACTATTATAGTTTATATAGTCATATAAATGGTGTAACGTTCTTTGATATTTGTATAGAGTAAAAACAAATTTTTTCTTCTACATTAAAATGAAAGTGATAAAAACGCATCTCACGGTATGTTTCCTTAATAGGATTCTGGTATGTTAAAAGTTAAAATTTTGCTGTGTAAACTCAAGAAAATACTCATTTTATATAATTTTGCATATGTTCATTAATTTTTTTATTCTTTTTTTTGAATGCGCTAACAAGCATAGCCCGTCTCGTTTTTCTCTTATTTACACGACCTTATAACCCTCACAAAATGAAAGTTTTACATATTGACACGTTGACATTCCCCTCCCACTATCCTATTATTCATACTAATCCTATCAGATTTAAAAATTAACAACTGGTTAAAAAGATCAGCGTTTACACTTTTTGCAGCTATTTACCCAACTATACATAGTGTAATACTCAATTTAAATAGACAGGAGAAGAAGATGTTATGTATGTTGTAAAACGGCTGTTTACGATGCTAGTGACTTTATGGGTTATCGTCACCTTAACCTTTCTCATTATGCATCTTATACCAGGGGATCCATTCGCTACGGATTCCAAGGCTATTCCTGAAGCCGTGCTGGAAAATATGCGAGCCAGATACAATTTGGACAAGCCCTTGTCTACGCAGTACGTATTGTATTTAAAAAATTTGCTGACGTTTGATTTAGGGCCTTCCATCCAATCCAAAACGACGGATGTGAACACACTTATTGCCAGAGGGTTTGTCCCCTCAGCCTTATTGGGCATTCAGTCTATGCTGTTGGCACTTTTTGCAGGCATTATGCTGGGCACGATAGCCGCGCTTCACCATAATCGCGCCTTGGACTTTATATCCATGTTTATTGCTATGTTAGGGATCTCCATTCCAAGCTTTATTTTGGCGCCCTTGCTTATCAAGTACATGGCTGTGCAGTGGGGGCTGCTTCCCGTCGCGGCATGGGGCACATGGAAGCATACGCTGCTGCCAACATTCGCATTGGCCGTCACACCTATTGCGATCATTGCGAGATTTGTGCGGACAAGCATGCTCGAAGTTCTTCATCAGGAATACATTCATACGGCAGAAGCCAAGGGATTGCCGACTTGGAAAATTGTGCTCAAACATGGCTTAAGGAATTCGCTGATTCCGGTGCTGTCCTTTATCGGACCGCTGTTTGCCTCTGTTGTCACTGGTACATTTGTCGTAGAAAAAATATTCGCCATACCTGGAATCGGTAAATATTTTGTGGACAGTATTTTTAATCGAGATTACCCCGTCATTATGGGAACGACGATCTTTTATAGCGTTGTCCTTGTTGTCACCTTGTTCTTGATTGATCTGTCATACCGGTTTATCGATCCAAGAATCAAATTGTCCAGCAAAGGAGCTTAGCATGAACGTTACTTCAACCAAGTTGGATCAGCCTTTGGATCATTTGTTCCATCCGGTAGACCGTAGTCAATTAGCTGATCAGACATTAGCCTATACAAGCGTCCCGATGTGGAAAGACAAAATAAGAAAGCTAGTACGTAACAAACTAGCTGTGATTGGGCTAGCCTTGCTGCTGTTGATTATGCTGCTTGCAGCAATAGGCCCTTCATTGCTGCCCCATTCGCCAAGTGCGCAGTCCTTGACACAAACGAACCTGCCTCCGTCCGCAGAGCATTGGTTCGGTACGGATGATCTCGGTCGTGATGTATGGGCACGGACGTGGGCAGGAGCTCGTATATCGCTCCTAATTGGATTTGCAGCAGCAGCCATTGACTTAATCATCGGAATTATAGTCGGCGGAATATCCGGCTACATGGCTGGCAGAAGCCGTTTTGGGGATCGAATCGACAGCATATTGATGCGTATCGTGGAAATTTTGTACAGCATCCCGTACCTGCTAGTAATCATCTTGCTCCTTGTCGTCATGAAGCCAGGTATATTAACAATGATCGTAGCGCTATCCATCACAGGCTGGGTCGGTATGGCCCGGGTCGTGCGTGGACAAATGCTGCTGTTAAAGCAGCAGGAGTACGTGCTGGCTGCTTCCAAGTTAGGTACGTCGCATGCCAAAATTATTTTTAAACATCTGCTGCCAAATGCAGCAGGCATCATTATCGTCAATTTGACATTTACAATTCCAGCAGCCATATTTTCCGAGTCATTTCTAAGCTTTCTCGGCTTAGGTGTTCAAGCCCCGATAGCCAGTTGGGGCACAATGGCTAATGACTCCCTTGGTGTCATTTTAAGCGGACAATGGTGGCGGCTGTTTTTCCCGGGATTTATGATATCCCTTACGATGTTTGCGTTTAATGCATTTGGTGACGGGTTACAGGACGTTCTGGATCCCCGCTCCCATCAATAAAGGAGGTGTTCACATGAAGCATTTGCTGGAGGTTCATCATCTAAACGTCGTGTTCCGCTCCCGTGAAAAGGAACTCCAAGCCGTGCGTGACGTGTCCTTTCATGTTAACGAACGAGAAACGCTAGCCATTGTAGGTGAAAGCGGAAGCGGCAAGAGTGTGACCGCTCGTGCCATTATGGGGATGCTCCCCTCTCCTTATGGACGAATTAAAGGTGGCGAAATCCACTTTCAGCAACGGAATATTACACAGCTATCCAAGAAGGATATGCAAAAAATTAGAGGATCTGAGATCGGTATGGTGTTCCAAGATCCGATGTCATCCCTGAACCCGACGATGATCATCGGCGAACAAATTAGTGAAGGTTTGCGCCAGCATCAAAAATTATCAAGATCCGCTGCCCGTGACAAAACCGTGGAATTACTAAAGCTTGTTGGCATACCTGATGCGGCGAATCGGTATAAGCAGTATCCGCATGAGTTCAGTGGAGGCATGCGGCAGCGTGTATCCATCGCGATAGCACTTGCCTGCAACCCTAAGCTGCTCATTGCGGACGAGCCAACGACAGCTCTCGATGTGACGATTCAAGCGCAAATATTGGATATGCTAACTGCGCTTCAGGAACAAATGGGAAGCTCCATTTTACTTATCACCCATGATCTAGGTGTAGTAGCAGAGGTTGCCCAGCGAGTTGCGGTTATGTATGCCGGCATGATTGTGGAGACAGGAACGGTAGAGGACATATTTGACCGCCCTAAACATCCGTATACATGGGGATTGCTGCAATCCACTCCGAAGCTGGATGCCAACAGTCAGGAGCGCCTTATACCGATTGAAGGAACACCGCCTTCCCTGCACGCGTCCATTGCTGGATGTCCGTTCGCAGCGCGATGTCCTTATGCCATGAACGTCTGTGTAGAGCATTTGCCAGCATCTATATCATTTACAGAGCAACATAGCGCGCGCTGCTGGCTGAATGATCCGCGATCTCCTGCCCTGCACACGCCAGCTGTATTTAGGAGGGATAAGCGATCTCCTGCCCTGCACACGCCAGCTGTATTTAGGAGGGATAACGATGCCGAAGCCTATTCTTGAAGTTCAGGAGCTGCACAAACATTTTCATACGGCAGCGGATCAAGTCGTCAAATCTGTTGACGGCATAAGCTTAACGATACAACCTGGTGAAACGTTGGGACTCGTCGGAGAAAGCGGAAGCGGAAAATCAACCCTTGGCAAAACAGTCGTTGGACTGCTTGAGCCGACTTCTGGAAAGGTGGTGTTTCATGGACAAAACATTGCAACTGCCCGCGGCAGTCAAAAACGAGAACTGAATCGTAACATGCAAATGATTTTTCAAGACCCCCATGCCTCCCTTAATCCAAGATTTCGGGTTGGCGATATTATCGCAGAGGGAATTGATGCGTACCGTTTAGCGCGGGGGCAAGCACGAAGAGATCGTGTCGCCGAGCTGTTAGAGCGAGTAGGTCTGCACCCGGATCACGCTGCACGATATCCACATGAATTTAGTGGTGGGCAAAGACAACGAATCGGGATCGCACGAGCGTTAGCGGTAAAACCGCAATTCATCGTTGCAGACGAGCCTATCTCCGCACTCGACGTATCCATTCAAGCTCAAATCGTTAATTTACTTAAAGATTTGCAGCAAGAAGAGGGTCTGAGCTATTTGTTTATCGCACACGACCTGGCTATGGTCAAACATATAAGTGATCGCATCGGGGTGATGTATCTAGGCAAAATGATGGAGCTTGCAGACCGCGATTCTTTGTTCATGGAACCATTGCATCCCTATACAAAGGCATTGTTGTCAGCGGTGCCCGCTTCTAATCCATCAGCCAAACGATTGCGTGAACGTATCGTGTTACACGGTGACCCGCCAAGTCCGCTTTCACCGCCGGTCGGATGTCCATTTCATGCCAGATGCCCGGCAGCAACTGAAATATGTGTTCGTTACATACCCGAAGGCAAAGAAGTACGTCCTAATCATTGGGTTGCATGCCACCTGTTTTAACTTTTTTGAGGTATAACCTGTTATGAAGATCAACCTTTAATCTTATGTAATGGAGGAATCATTATGAAAAAATGGAATCTTATGCTTGCCATTATAATTCTTACTGCGGCGGCGCTTACTGGCTGCTCTGGCAGCGATAACAGCGGTGCGACACCGACCGAGGCTTCAAAGGACGCTGCTAGTGTGCCGCAAGTGCTGACAGCAAATCTGTCAGGCGGCGAGCCGTACACGTTAGATCCTGCCTTTGCATCAGATACAACTTCTTATTTTATTATCGACAATCTGTACGAAGGTTTATATACCTATGACAAGTCTGGAAAAATTGTGGAAGGTGCAGCTAGTAAAGTTGATATTTCTCCTGATGCCAAAACTTATACGTTTACGATTCGGGACGGGGCCAAATGGTCCAATGGCGACCCTGTAACCGCACACGATTTCGAATATTCTTGGAAACGTATTTTGAATCCGAAAACGGCAGCCTATGATCCTTCTTCCTTGTATTACATCAAGGGAGCAGAAGAATATAACAAGGGCAAAGGTAAAGTTGAAAATGTCGGGGTTACGGCTAAAGATGACCGCACACTTCTAGTTGAACTTAAAGCTCCACTCGGTATTTTCCCTACGATTGCTGTAGGCCATGCTTATCTTCCAGTGCGCTCTACCGTTGTAGACCAAAATGAGAAATGGGCGGCTGAAGCGAATACGATCGTTGGTAATGGACCATACAGTCCGCAAGAGTGGAAACATAATGAGCAAATCACATTGACTAAAAATGCAAACTATTGGAATAAAGATGCAATCTCTATGGAGACGATCCATTTCAAGATGGTACAAGATGCAACTACCTACTATCAAATGTACAAAACAGGAGATCTCGATCTGATTTTGGCACTCCCGCTTGATACGATTGATCAAGAGAAAAATAACAAAGAATACTTGTCCCACCCTTCGTTCAGTGTGTATACATACTCGTTTAATGTGAAGGAGAAACCATTTACAAACCGTAAAATTAGACAAGCCTTTTCTTATGCCATTGACCGTGAGACACTTACTACTAACGTAACAAAGGGTGGAGAAAAAGCAGCCTTTGGTTATGTACCGTATGGTGTTATCAATCCGTCAGGCAAAGATTATCGCGATGATGCGCCTGAAAAATACTATGCGTTTAATGCAGAGAAAGCTAAACAACTACTTGCAGAGGGGTTAAAAGAAGAGGGCTTGACGCAACTGCCAACTGTGACGTTTAAATACAATACAGCTGACAATCACAAAAAAATTGCTGAGGCGCTGCAAGCGATGCTGCTTGAAAATCTGGGAGTTGAAGTGAAACTTGAAAATCAGGAATGGAAAACGTACATCGATACTTTTAAACAAAAGAACTTCCAAATCGCCCGTATGGGATGGGAAGGCAACTATTTAGACCCACTCGGTGTACTTGGTCATTATACTTCCAGCAACTCCAACAACTTTACGAATTGGAGCAACAAAACGTATGATGATTTGATCGAAAAAGCAACGTATGAGCTAGATGCAAACAAACGGGTAGCATTGACCCAGCAAGCTGAGAAGGTGCTTATGGAAGACTTGCCGATTATACCTATTCTGTTCTCGGCGGATACTGCACTCGTTAGCCCGAAAGTAACGGGTATCGTGTTTGATGCCCGCTCCAATCCAGATTTGCGCTTTGCTACAAGAGTTGAGAAATAAGGATGTATAAGCCTTATGTGCTTGCTTTTATAATAACTGCTGTTATGCTATGCGGCGGATATATTCCAATCGTGTCTGGCTATAACAACGTGGATATAACAATGATCAATTCACTATTTCTATACGGCTTGTCCGCGTCCATAATCGGAGCCATCCTGTATGTGCTTCGAACCGGATTTCTCACGCCGCTGTATCGCGGCTTGGCGACGATCAGCTCAGCTTTTCTGCCCAAGTCGCGAGCTTTGCAGGAGGAAGAAAAACGAGCCGCTCACACCGCTTCGGTCGTGTGGAAGCACGTCACTTTCCAAAAGCTTGGTGCCTACTTTCTCGGCGCAGGCACAGGAATCGTTACGGTATCTATAAGTATGCAGTTGTATTATTTCTAAAATTTCGAACGAAATCATTCAACACTCAATTTTGACTTGTCGTTTTTTCGCTTCAAGTAAAACCATGTCATAAAAGGACCTCATTTCCCACTGAAGTGCCCCCCTTAGTATTTCATCGGATAAACCATGGGTTTATTCCAATGTTCATTATAAGGGGCACTTCACACTTTACCGTGGATTTTGAGGTCCTTTTGTATAGGCATGGGGATAAGGAAAGTCATACATCACGTTTGCGTGATCCCCTGCTGTAGGTTACTTTAAGGTGTCCACCAATTACCAGACATCACAATTACGGAAAAAAGCTTAATGCTGTCCTCGTAATATCCTTCAGCTGCGCTATTAGCGACGTGTGTCCACACCGAATTTAGCCAGCTTTGATTGGAGCTGCTCGTCATTGCACTTACTCCGAATGGGGCGTAGAAAGCACCGCTGTTGTAAGAGCCATAGTTGCTGCCATTTAGCTTATAGCCATCGACAATGTTGGCAGGTGAATTGCCTGCTTTCGCCTTTATCCAGCTGTTTAATTGATTCAACTGCGCTAATGCGCGGTTATCCCCGCTAATTAAGTAGTCAGTTGTAATACGCCAAGGTATGCGACAGGAATTGTAATGATAATGACCATCATGTTCGGATTCAAGAAACTCACCTGAAACTGGCTTGTAAACACCACCCGACAAAATCACAAAATCAGGCAGCAGTCCGGTATTCGGACTATTGTTCGTATAAAGAGTGTTAATAATGCTGTAGGTTTTGTTAATGACATTTGTCCATTTGGCATCACCTGTCGCTGCTCCAAACGCCTTCATATGACTCAGCATAAAATCAGAAGGACGTGTCGCCGTATCCTCACTTCCGCTTGTAGCCCAGTCCCCTAGCCTTGTGGTCCATTTAGATTGATTCACATCTTTGGCCATAATCGCATTAATGATGTTTACTGCCGCCTGAGAATAATTTATAGCCCCACTACTCCCCCACTGTTTGTCAGCGAGCAGCAAGGAATAGGCAATATCCATGTCGCCATCTGTAGCGGAATTAGCGCCTCCAATATTTTGGAAGCTGCTGTTCTGTTTCCAAGCCATCAAATACGGGTTGTTGTTGCTTGGGTGTGCTTTGTAATATTGATACAAGCCATCGAAGTAACCCTGAGCGTTAGCTTCATGCCCCGCCATAATGACAGAGAGCAGCATCCCGTACCCGTGTGCTTCTGACACTGTTTCTCCTTTTGAATTGTATTTCACATAGTACTTTCCTGTACCCGCCGGCTTTAAGTATTTGGACTTCCAATTATCCCATTTACTTTTAACTGTATTATCCATCGCGCTTTGCGTAACATGATTAGGCTTTATCGCCCCACTGGTGTAACTCGTATGCTGCGGAAATGGTTTGCTCGGTCCCGCGGCAGACACGATTCCACTCACAGGAACTAGCATTGCCACTAGAAGTGCAATGATGGCTGTACCCTTAAGCTTATAGCTCTTGTACATAAAGCTAAACACTCCTTCATCAATGAATTGGGTTTCTTCAGTCCATGTGATAAGTTACATTTACTTCATTAACAGCAGCCTAACTTGTGTGAGTATCCATGCGGGTTTGCTCGCTTGCGTATCATTAATAGTTTAACTTAGAACTTCTCAAGCACTTCTTGCACCACCCCTTCAAAGAAGGTCGATTTTCATAGCATAACAGCACTGTTTGAATGAGAATTGAAGTAAACAATTAAAGCATCATGCAGCTTTTTAGTATGGTTGGATGTTGGTTGGCTAAGTGATAACATCGTTCGCTTCAGTTACGTACCTAGTGGAGTGGAAGAAAAGAGGAGTGAATGCTGGATAAAATCCTACAATTGGTAATTACCTTTTCTAAATCATATCTTTTGTAATGACATATGTCAATTTCATTCTTCTAGCTTTATTACGCTATCCCCTTAGCTCATGCAAATAACTGGGAATAAACGCCACACTTCTATATAATAAATTCATAATAACTTTATATATTTCGTATCGGGGGAACATTGGTTATGACAAAGAGGCAGACGGATTCACTTTATACAAAGGTGAAAGAACAAATTTTAAAGCATATTCACTCTGGCGTTTATCCCGTCGGCTCCCAAATCCCAACAGAGGCGGAAATGTGCAGGATGTACAGCGTAAGCCGTACGACCATCCGTACAGCTCTGCAAGATTTGGAGCGTGACCGTCTACTAGAACGAACGCAAGGTCGTGGCACGTTTGTGAAGCGACAGGAGCTTCAAATGAAGCCGACGCGCAGCTTTGCCGATGACGTGCTTGCCTATGGCAAACGGCCCAGCAGTAAAGTGGTGGAGACAGCCGTTGTGCCTGCCGCCCCACCACTGGACGAACTGCTAGGTATCCCCTTGAATTCAGCGGTGCACCAAATACTGCGTGTCCGATACGCCGATGATGAGCCTGTCCTGTACGAACAATGTCATATTCCGTGGCATCACGCACCTGGACTTGCCCGTGAGTTAACGGAAGGTTCACTCTATGAACTATTGCAGCACAAATTCAATTTACATGTACGTACGTCCACTGAAAAGCTGAAGCCTGTACTCGCCGATCATACAGCGAGCAGGCTGCTAGGCATTAAAGAGGGTGCTCCATGCCTGCAAGTTGTTACGTTATCGTATCTCGACGATGAAAAACCGCTTGAATATACGTATGGTATTTTCCGTGGGGATGTATCCTATTATGTAATTGAAAGAACCTTTTGAACCTACACAAAGAGCTGTCAGCATCAGGTAGCAGGCCCCCATCATCGTACACAGTAGACACAACTCAAACTTCTCCTGCTACCATGATCGGCACATCCCTATCGCAATCGACAGCTCTTTATTTCCGTACTAATGAAGCTCCTGTTAACGAACTTTTGCTTGTTTTGTTCCATATGTGTGTAAATCCTTATGCTTTACAATGCTTTTGCTGCCAAATGAGAAGTAAGCGTCTAACCTTTGTAGACATATAGACTTATAGACATATAGACTGCTCCAATTAACAACGACGTGCCATGCCGCTAACAAAACTTAGCATAAATTGGACCGCCATGCGCGAAGTTACATTACGTACATCAACCGTCGGATCAATACATACAAAGTCAAGCCCTTGCACCTGCGGCATTGCCCCCAACCGATAAAGCGCATCCAGTGCATCCCAGGGATTCATCCCTCCTGTCCCTACAGCAGGACAGCCAGGGGCGTACGCCTGATCAATGACATCGACATCAAAGCTGACGTAGATTGCTTCTGTTTCATGCCCAGCTAACGCTACTGCCTGATCCAACACAGCATCAATTCCGAGACGCCGTACATCACGTGACGTATAAACATGCACGCCGTGACTCTTCACATAATCATGATAAGGCTTAGAATTCATAAATCCACGTATGCCAATCTGGACGATGTGTTTTCCTTCGACGATGCCTGACTCCAATATTCCACGAAAGGGGGTTCCATTTGTGACACCCCCATCTTCGAAGTTACGTACGTCATGGTGGGCATCAAAATGAATAATGCCCACCTTTTTTGAGTCGTAACGTTCGACGAAGGCTTTGACAGAAGGGCACGTAATCGAATGGTCTCCACCTACAATAATGGGGACAATATTAGGCTGTACAGCGTACAAACGTTGCATGCTCTCTGCAATGCGCCGGTGACATTCGCCAATATCAGTTGCGTGCATTCGAATATCACCGAGGTCACGCACAGGAAGATGCTGCAAATCTACGTCATATTCCATGCTATACGTCGTAAACGATTTAAACGCGGCGCGCACTGCTTGAGGCGTGCTAAATGCACCGGAGTGCGAGATAGAAGACTTTGAGAGCGGAACACCAACAATACCTGCTAACAGTTGCTCTTCTCCGTCCCACTGTCTTAGCCAATGCGCTACTTTCGTTTCCATCTGGTCTCGAAATACAGCCGCCTCTGGCGTCGTCAAATAGGGAACATGGCTGCTGCTCATTTAGCATCCTCCACTCGATGGACGAGTTGACGGTCCCATACGACTGTCCGTCCGCGTTTAATAACGCCAAATGTATGGTTGATACCAAAATGATAAGGCAAGTAAGCCAAATTTGGCGCGTTCCACACCGTTAAATCTGCATGTTTTCCTATTTCGATAGAGCCTATGGAGGACTCCCTTCCAATGGCGGCAGCCGCATTTAGTGTGCAGGCCGTTAATATTTCCTCTGGCGACATGTTGAGATTTAAGGAAGCTAACATAATGATTAGTTGAATTGACTCTGTTGGGCATGAACCAGGATTATAGTCTGTTGACAACGCAACTGGCAGTGCAAAATTATCGATCATATCGCGGGCGCGTGCATGCTTTGTCAGCCCCAAATTAAATGATGTGCCAGGCAACACGACAGGGATAACACCCGATTTCGACATAGCGGCAAGTCCTTGATCCGTGGCCGCCAATAAATGCTCTGCCGATATGGCCTGAATCTCCCCCGCCAACTCCGCTCCACCTAGAGCAACGATTTCATCAGCGTGAATTTTGGACTTAAGCCCATAACGCTTGCCTGCCTCCAAAATACGTCTTGACTGCTCCACTGAAAAGACGCCATGCTCACAGAACACGTCGCAAAATTCGGCTAATTTTTCCGCTGCAATTACAGGCAGCATATTTTCAATAATAACTTGAACAAATTCATCTGTTCTGCCCGCATATTCAACTGGGACAGCGTGGGCACCCATAAAGGTCGACACTAAGTCAATGGGGTGGGCTGCCTGCAAGCGCTGCGCTACACGAAGCTGTTTTAGCTCCGTTTCGAGATCTAGTCCATAACCGCTTTTCGCCTCAATCGTTGTTACGCCCTGCAAAAGCATCTCATCTAGGCTTTGCTTGGCTTGGTTATATAACTGCTCTTCACTTGCTTCACGGGTCTTGCGGACCGTACTTAAAATGCCTCCCCCTTGCGCCAAAATGTCCAAATACGGCACACCCGATCGTTTTAATGCCAATTCATGCTCGCGCGAGCCTCCATGAACGAGATGCGTATGCGGATCAATTAAGCCTGGTGTCACCATTTTGCCTGCTGCATCAAGCGTTCTATTAATAGAACGCCCCTCCAGCTTTTGTTGTAACTCCACTTCCTTGCCTATAGCAACGATGCGGCCTTCATGAACGGCAATGGCCGCGTCTGTTATTTCAAAGACATCGCCCATATCGCGACCACGGCGTGCCTGTTGGCCGATCGGGGTGACGAGCCTCCCAATTCCCGTTATGAACAGATCAAGCTGTGACATATAAAGATCCTCCTGTTCCTATGACTGGATTCGCATTGGAATTCGAATCTGATGCTGTTCAGCCGTTTGAATAGCTTCCTCATAACCTGCGTCCACATGGCGAATGACACCCATGCCAGGGTCCGATGTCAGCACGCTGCGCAATCGCTCAGCAGCTTCATCTGTACCATCGGCAACGACTACCATGCCTGCATGTAAAGAATACCCCATGCCCACACCTCCCCCGTGATGCACGGATACCCATGATGCACCTGCTGACGTATTAATGAGCGCATTTAATATCGCCCAGTCGCCTACTGCGTCTGATCCGTCCTTCATACTTTCCGTCTCACGGTTAGGAGATGCGACGGATCCACAATCCAGATGATCACGGCCGATAACAATTGGTGCGCTTAACTCGCCGTTCTTGACCATCTCATTAATAGCAAGGCCAAACTTGGCACGCTCTCCGTATCCAAGCCAGCAAATTCGGGCTGGAAGGCCTTGGAATGCCACCCGCTCGCGTGCCATCGTAATCCAACGATGCAAATGCGCATTGTCTGGAAATAACTTCAACACAAGCTCATCTGTCTTACGAATGTCTTCTGGATCTCCTGACAAGGCTGCCCAGCGGAAAGGCCCCTTCCCTTCGCAGAACAGCGGCCGGATATAAGCCGGTACAAAGCCCGGAAATTGAAACGCATCCTTTACACCTTCGTCATAAGCAACTTGGCGAATGTTGTTGCCATAATCAAATACGATCGACCCCGCCTGTTGCAAATCCAGCATCGCCTGCACATGCAAAGCCATACTCGCTTTTGACAATGCTATATAACGATCTGGATCTTGTGCACGCAGTTCCGCCGCTTCTGCCAAGCTTATGCCGGCAGGAACATAGCCAATTAACGGATCATGCGCAGAAGTCTGGTCCGTAACAAAATCCGGTTTAATCCCGCGACGAACGATTTCTGGATATATTTCTGCCGCATTGCCAAGTAATCCGATTGACAAAGATTTCTTTTCAGTTATTGCGGTCATAGCTAATTTGAGCGCCTCGTCTAACGTCTCTGCGAGTACATCGCAATAACGTGTTTCGATCCGGCGTTTAATCCGCGTTCGGTCCACTTCAACTGCAATGACAACCCCACCGTTCATCGTTACGGCTAACGGCTGCGCTCCCCCCATACCACCTAATCCTGCTGTCAGTGTTAACGTACCTGCAAGAGTACCCCCTGCATGCTGTCGTGCCGCTTCAGCAAATGTTTCATATGTTCCTTGTAAAATACCTTGCGTGCCAATATAAATCCAGCTGCCTGCTGTCATTTGTCCATACATCATTAAGCCTTTTTGCTCAAGTTCGCGGAAATGCTCCCAATTGGCCCAGTTAGGTACGAGCACAGAATTGGAAAGTAATACACGTGGTGCACGCTCATGTGTACGAAATACACCTACAGGCTTGCCGGATTGAATAAGCAGCGTTTCATCACTTTCTAGTCGTTGCAGTTCACGTATGATAGCCTCGTAGGATGGCCAGTTGCGGGCAGCCTTGCCAATACCACCGTATACGACCAAATCTTCTGGGCGCTCAGCCACATCCGGGTCTAAGTTGTTCATCAGCATACGCATTGCCGCCTCTTGAACCCAACCTTTACAGGATAGCTCCGTTCCTCTTGGTGCGCGAATCGTTGTTGTTTTTGTATTCATGGACATACTCCTCCTCAAGAGAAAAATAGTGTTGAATCGAAAAACAAACCTTTCTACGAACAAGTGATTGTGGCTGATTGGAGGGATAGCTAGTAAAATTAATAAAGTGGTCCGCTTACATCCTCAATGTATGTTAGAAATTCCCCTTGCAGCAATGCCTCGGCGAGCCGCTCAATATCAGCACTGGTGGAACGATCCGTTAATACAGGCGGCACCAACGCTCGCACCTTATCAAATAATACACGTGTTGCTGGTGCAAGCAGTTCTTCCCCGCGAAACTGAATCGCTTCTGCTGCGCATATCAGCTCAATAGCAAGCACCTTGGCTGTATTCGAGATCACTTGTGCCGCATGCCGTGCCGCGGTTGTCCCCATAGAGACATGATCTTCCTGATTCGCAGAAGATGGAATCGAATCAACGCTTGCTGGATGCGCAAGCACTTTATTTTCCGACACTAAGGATGCGCTTACATATTGCGGAATCATCATGCCGGACGCGATGCCAGGTTGATGGCTCAAAAAAGCTGGCAAGCCACCAGACAGTGCCGGATTCACCAGCCGTTCTGTTCTGCGCTCTGAAATGTTAGCAAGTTCGCTCATGCCAATCTTGAGGAAATCCATTGCAAAAGCGATCGGCTGCCCGTGAAAATTGCCACCTGATATAACGATCTCTTCCTCCATGAACAATAACGGATTGTCGGTGGCTGCATTCATTTCGATCATGAGCTTCTCCTCAACGTAAGCTAACACTTGTCGGGTTGCACCGTGCACTTGCGGCAAACAACGAAGGGAGTAAGCATCTTGTACACGTAATTCACCTTGCCGTGTCGTTAGTTTGCTGCCCGTCAACAAAGCACGCAGGTTTTTCGCCACTCCAATCTGCTCAGGATAAGGACGAACCTGTTGAATCTCCTCTGCAAACGCGTCCGTAATGCCTTGCAAACATTCCGTAGTTAGCGCTGCAATTACATCGGCCATTTTTGCCAGATGCTGCGATTGGATGTACGCCAAAGCACCGATTGACGTCATAATCTGGGTACCGTTAATAAGCGACAGTCCTTCTTTCGCCTGCAACTGGATCGGCTTCAGTCCTGCTCGCGCCAGCGCCTCTTTCCCTGACATACGTTCACCTAAATAGAGTGCCTCTCCCTCTCCCATCAGTACAAGCGCCAGATGTGACAAAGGTGCTAGGTCACCACTTGCTCCTAGTGAGCCCTGCTCAGGTACGACAGGATGCACACGTCTGTTCAAACAATCAAGCAGCAATTGCAGTGTCGTCAGCCGAATGCCGGAATAACCTTTAGAAAGCGCATTGGCGCGAAGCAGCATTAAGGCTCTAACGGTTGCCTCAGGAAGGGGTTGACCAACAGCACAAGCATGGCTTCGAATCAAATTCGCTTGTAACTGCGCGCTGTCTTCAGGCGAGATAGTCACATCACTGAACTTGCCAAACCCTGTTGTGACCCCATATACAACCTTGTTCGACGCCACTAAATTTTCGACCATCGTTCTACAATCCGCAACACGTTGCGCCGCTTCTTCCGCAAGGACTACAGGTGTAAAGTCATAAGCGATAGCACGTACTTGCTGTAAGGTTAATTCTTGTCCACTTAATACAACAGCTGCTGGAACAAAGTCATTAGATGTTGATTGTACCGCCAATTTTGTCATCCCCTTTCTTGCTTTAGCAAAAGAAAGAGGCTGTGCGGAATGTACTACCTTCCACACAGCCTCTTAGTAAAAGAGTGAACTATGAAATTGTTATCCCATCTTCGATGTTCGATAAAAATCATGAGCCACACTCTTTTCTCAGGTATTTTTAACCATTTGCTCCACTATTACATGTGTATGTCGTTCTGTCAAGTCCCGTGCACAGGATTACGTTAAATTTTATACTTTTAAGCACACGCTCGTCCGTACTCCGGCAGCGTTGGTACGTTCCAATGCAGGACTTTGTCCGATGCCAGCACCTGAGCCGGTTATAAGCCACACTTTTTGCTGAAGACGCATCTATCAAACTTCTTAACCAGATACTAATATAAGGTTTGCATAAGGAATCGTATCTCCTGTACGAACGACTGCTCGCGACTGTTCACTTAACGCTTTCAATTGAACGTGTGGTACAGTCACGATTTTAATATGCGGAAAATCCATCTCCAAGGCTTCAACATGCTTGGGACTAATGTTCCACATCTCCTCGGTAATGATAATCCGATCGATGCTGAACTCTGAGTGAATTAAACGCACCACATCCAACACTGTTGGCAAGTTATCTGTCAGCGCCAGATCGATCCGTTCTACGTGAACAGGGATCGGGAAGCCACGGTCTGACACTGTAATATAATCTGTATGTCCTGCCTCTGCCAACACGCGGTTAAGCTGAGGATGAAGAATACCGCCTTTTTTCATCGCGCTGCCTCCATCCTGCTTTGTGAACTTAAATCAGCACGCTGCTCCAACGTAATCTGTTCTCGCAATGTAGGCAAACATCGTTTAAGATGGTATCGTTCAGCTTGATTCCAGACGGTAACACTAACCAATTCCCAACCTGACATCCCTAATTGTTGCAGCTCTATAGTTGATTCTGTGCTTATATACTCCCACTGTACGTACATTTGGTCCTCTCCTTTGTGCGACTCCGCTCTCTATCTAACACGTCCATTGTAACGCCACAATTCGGGCAGGAGCGCCACTGCTATCCCTTATCTTTACAGGCATCGCAAACACATGCCACTCCCCTTGCAGCAGTTCCGTATCATTTAGCTGTAACCCTTCCGCAATCCAGATGCCTGCTCCTAACAAAATACGATGCGTCTCTTCATTGTCGTGTCCGGTTCCCCCGATGCTGAAATGATCGATGCCAACAGCTTTCACCTGATGATTCACCAAATACTGCGCGGCCTCATTTGACAAATAGGGGGATTCATAAATCCACTCCTTAGTCCACGCCCGCTTCTCCCCCCAACCGGTATAAAATAAAACGATCGCATCCGCTGCTAATTGGTTACAGTAAGGAGTAATATCCGAAACTACGATCGGTTCACCTGCACTTTTGGTAGATACATTCACTAGCACCAGTCTCCCTTGGAACTGATCAAGCGGGAATTGATCAAGCGTCTTGTCAAATTCACCCAAATGAGCTGGCGCATCCATATGTGTGGCAGTATGAAGATTCATCGTGATCTGTTCCAGTTTCCAGCCATCACGTGGGCCAATACAAATATAATCTAGCTTGGGTGGCTCAAATGCGGGAAGCACTGGACAGAGATGATACAATTCCTGCGACAGGTCCACCATCTTTTTGATACTTGGAATACGATCCACTCATTACCACCTACCGTTCCATATGGTCATCGGGCTGCGCCGCCTTAACCGTCAATCCGCCATCCACCATCAGTAGATGTCCATTTACCTGCATAGCCTCATCTGAAGCAAGGAACACAACAGCATCACCAATCTGCCGGGCGGTTCCGAGTCGTTTCATCGGATTGGCTTGTGTTTCTTTTTCACGCATACCAGGTGCCGCTAAATATTCCGTGCACATGTCCGTATCCACCGTGCTTGGTCCGACCGCGTTTACATTAATGTTGTAAGGCCCAAGCTCAATTGCCATTCCTTTGGTCAGCATATGTGCCGCTGCTTTAGAGGACTGATAATGCGGAATAACCGGACTCGTCACAACAAGGCTTGCCGTGGACAATACGTTTACAATTTTGCCGTATCTCTGTTCCATCATCGAAGCGGCTGCACGCTGCGAACATAAAAAGATCGATTTCACGTTTGTTTGGTAAGTCCGATCCCACGTTTCTTCTGTCACCTTCAAAAACGATTCAAACGGTGCTATGCCCGCATTGTTCACGAGAATTTCCACTTGACCTAACTTGTTTTCTATTTCTTGGAACATATGTTGTACATCATCATATTTACCTATATCTGCTTTTACGATAATAGCTCGGCGTCCGATCTCCTCGACCTTCCGCTTCACTTCCTCAGCCTCGGATTTAGACGCATCCGTGTAATAATTAATGGCGACATCAGCCCCTTCCTCAGCTAAACGAATAACGATAGCTTTACCGATGCCGCGACTGCCGCCGGTTACGAGTGCAATTTTATGAAGTAAACGCATCATACTGTACCTCCACCTTTCATTATTTAAGTATTTGCCTTCGGGATAAATGCAATTTGGGTACTAACTTTTGAATACGGTTACAAACCTGATTAAACAAATGGAACTCTGGATACGCAGCAAACGATATGTGGTACCGATAACATTTTGTCGCATCGATATCTTTGCCACCTAGAAATTATATCAGTTGTCCCCCTACTGATAGGCTTGATGGCCCCGTTTTGGAATGCCTTTTCAGATTGTGTACATGCACATAACCAAACATAATGTCCTGCTTCAGCTTTACGCTGCGCTGCTGCCCCCGTATGACACCATACAGCTCATCTCCGACTTCACAAATTGAAATACGGTCGCTACATGATCACATTCATCCATCACAATCATTGGAGCAGCCGCCAGAATCGGAACGGACATCAAAACACCTCCATTTATTGGTGTGATACCGATATCTCAAAATTATCACTTAACCCCCTTGCTGTCAATTCAAATATTCGACTACAATAGAGAGAGTGCTTTTTTTTCAAGGATGATCACATTTCACACGGAGTGATAACAACGAATGACCACGATATATGATATTGCCAAACTTGCCAACGTATCACCGATGACGGTGTCGAGAGTGATTAACAATAACGGCAGAGTAAGTGATAAGACTCGTGCCAAAGTAAAGAAAATTATGAAAGACTTACACTATGTGCCCAATTCTATGGCGCGCAGCCTTGTCCTGCAACAAAGTCACATTATTACGTTGCTAATTACAGATATTACGAACCCGTTTTATACTACAGTGGCACGCGGTGCAGAGGATGCTGCGAACCGTAATGGCTACAAGCTGATGTTTGGCAACACAGATGAAAGTCTGCTAAAAGAGCAGGAGTATGTTGACACTTTTCTCTCCATGCGAGTTGACGGGGTTTTGTTTGCGCCTGTCGGCGACGATTCCAAGCCGCATTTGGAACGGCTGCAACAAAATAATATGCCGCTCGTGCTGCTCGACAGAGAGGTGCCTGGCGTTACAGCGGATGCTGTCATCGGCGACAGTAAAGATGGCGCGCGCAAGCTGGTTGAACTGCTCATTCAGCAAGGGCATACCCGAATTGCGCTCGTAAATGGCTCCAGTCATGTTTCTACGGCACGTGAGCGTTTAAATGGATACGTGGAAGCTTTAAAGCTGAACGACTTACCTGTAGATCCAAGCTATGTTACTGAATGGAAATATAATCAGACTGGTGGTGATCGCGAAGTAATCCGTAGCTGGATGGACCGTGAGGATCGGCCTACTGCCATTTTCGCAGCTAATAATATACTTGCGCTGGAGACGTTAAAGCTGCTTCGTTCGATGGACGTCCGTGTACCCGACGACATCTCATTAGTAAGCTTTGATGACTTCGGACAAGCTGATGAAGTGTCACCGTTTCTAACCGTCGCTTCACAGCCTGCTTATCAATTTGGCGTTCTCGGTATGCAAATGCTTATTGAGCGTATCCAGAACAATGAACAACCTGCACGCAAGCTGGTGCTGCCATGTTCTCTTATTACTCGAGCATCCAGCATACCGCCACTCCACTTGAGTTGATCATCTTGTATCCTCATCCTGTTCAGCTCTTAATCAAGCAAAGCCTTCAGCCTTCCATTCAGGAAATGACTTAAGGCTTTGTGTTGAACGGTGCAAAACGATACCCGCAAGAAACGATTAAAATCGCGGCGGCTGCACTGCTCATCATCGATACAATCCATATACCGTATGCATAAATAGAGATGCCTCCTCGCAAATAACTGCTTAATCCAAAAATGGCTAACGTAGTCATCGCAATCAGCAGCCAATAGGTCCATTTTACCGATACCGCTATGTAATGAGCAGGTTCATGCTCCTTATCTCTAATTTGATAGGCCCACACGATCACACAAATACCGCCGATAAGCGTGCTGCCATGCTGGGCCAGCTTATACAATGGAACGTGCCAGGGACCAATCTCTAACGAAGCCGCCAATAGAGGGATTCGAGTGACCGCATAACCTTGCACATGCGTAAAGGCATCCCACAACACATGGGTAGTCATACCTAGCAGCGCAGAATAAACAAATCTAATAACGGAATAAAGGGAGTGGATCTCCCACGACAAAACGGCATGAGTTCGATACCAGGTTGGGATTGGTTCCGGTAAATGTGGAATAAGTATTCGTTTTACGATACGGTGATAAAGATAACTGCATATGAACACAAGCGGCAAATTAAAATACAAAAAACCTAACCATGAATGTCCGATAAGTCCGTGTGGTTCGAAATATATAAAATATTCAAAATCAGGTGCCATACTTCCTAGCACAAGCGCTGTGAAGCAAAACATATGTTTTCGCTTATACAAAGGAACTACAGCAGCTGGATGCGCCAACGTAAATGGCATATACTAACCTCCTTTATTTACATATATCCTTATCGATTGTAATACTGCATCTTCGTCCAACAGCAAATACACTCGGTATCGAGAGTTTGCAAACCGATCTGTTGCCTCATCACCGTACTGATTATATAGCACTGCTGCCAAAGTCCTTTTTATCAGCTTATACGAATGGCTCATCCGATTCAATCTCTCTCCCCATGCACTGCTCATTGACTAGAACTACTTTCCGACAGCTCAGCCTTAGATACAGCAACAGGTTGAGAAAAACACACCATAATTAGCAAATTAGTACACAAAACTATAACATATAGCTTTCGTCTGTTGTCTCCTTCGGCTCATTGCTGTATAATGAATTAGCAAACATATGTTTGCATCGACAACAAGATATACATAATGAAGGAGGACAATATGAAAGGAAGGACCCATCTTGGGATAGGCTGCGCAATCGGCGTGGCAGTTGCAGCCTATTATCCCTTTACTTGGCACAATGCCACACTCTACATTGCAGTGTCAGCCTTTTCAGCGCTCAGTGCTGATCTGGATGGGCCAAGTTTATTAACAAGCAAGCTTGGGAAGGTATCCAAGCTGCTGCGTGAACTAGGACTGTGGTTGGGGGCGCTGATGGTAACAGGTATCATCTATTTATACGCCAACAATTATGAGGTAGCCCCAGCTCTCTCGTTATGCGCCATCGCAGTTATGCTGCTTGGTATTGTAGCACGAGATGGATTTATTCGGAACGTACTCGCCTGTTTAGCTGGCTGCGTAGTAGTCTACTTCGGATTTCGAGAACAGATGGATTGGCTGCTGCTGCTCGGCTTGTTTGTCGCTATTGCGCCATGGCTCAAGCATCGAGGCATGACACATACGATCTGGGCCGTCCTCCTCTGGGGATATATCGGCTCTGGTCTGGAACACTATTTGCAGCTTGAAGGTATTATGTGGGCTGCAATTTTAGGATATGTCTCTCATTTGGCAGCAGACACACTCACACCAAGAGGTGTAAAGTGGCTATTCCCTCTTTATAAGAGGTCGATCCGTCTTCCCTTCTAGTTGACGTCCCACACCAAGTTCGCTTTTAAGTCTAACTGCGATAATAGATATGGAATACAATAAGGGCAGTCCTCCGCTATGATGCGGTAAGACTGCCCTTAGTTCGACAAGTTATCTGTACATACTTATTATAGATTGTTAATCGACCTGCTTCTTCACATCTAGTATATCCAGCAGGAAGACAAAGATCGGAATACCGATAATTAACCCCCATACCCCCATAAAATGCTCGGAGAACAAGAGAACCAAGAACGTATAGAACACAGGCAGATGTGTCTTGGAAGACATCAGCTTCGGATTCAGCATGTAAGCCTCTATAGCGTGAATAACCGTAATTAAGACGATCACATAAATGATATACTTCAGTCCGCCAATGCTGAACGCAATCGTACATAGCGGAACTAATGATATAAACACACCCGCTACTGGAATAAGACCCAATACAAATATTATAAGCGCTAATCCGATAAGTTGCGGGAAGCCAAGCATCCACAAGGCGAGCGTAGTCAGAATACAGTTAATCAGCGCGATCAGCAACTGCGTTTCGAGAACTTTTCCGAATGTCTGAACAAATTTGACACCAAAGTAAGCCACTTCGTCAAAGAACCAAGATAGTTTGCTGGACTTAAATTGTGCTGTAAATTGAGTCACCTTGGTTTTCTCTAGCAGGAAAAATAAACTCAAAATTAAAGAAATAAACAATTGCAAACCAAAATGGCTTATTTTAAACACAAAATCCATACCTGGCTTGATATAGCCTTTAATGTCAAACGAATGCAAGAATGACACAACGTAATCAGGGAGCCCGTTAGCCCTTGGATGTGTGTAAATGGCCACAATATAATGGTACAACTGTAGTACCTGCTCCCATATCATCGGGAACAGCTTATACGAACCGAGTACAATAATAGCTACAAGCAGGACGTACAGTACCGGCAGAACGATCTTGGGGTGAATGCGCATAACCCTGTCAAGCGGTTTGGTCACCATCTCATGCAGCCTGCCCATTAGAAAAGTAAAAATAAACGTCAGCAATATAACGTTCATCATACTTCTAACGCTGTACAACACCAAACAGAAAAGAGCCAGTATGGCAAATCGTCTAACGCTTTTACTCTCAACAATCCTCTTCCAATCCATAAGATTCCTCAATTCTATTTAAGTAGACTGAACAATTGATTATACGTATGACATCATAAAAAGAAACAAATACTTCATTATCATAACGTCTACCCAATTATTTTACAAATATTGAGCTTCATCTAGCAAGGTATATAATCAAGCGTACCTTGTAAAGCCCCTTTATACATACTTATTCACGATTGTTAAGGTTTCTTCCAATTTTTCCTCCTATCATAAAAATAACCAGACAAGCCGCGCGGCAATGCCTGGTTATTCACAGTATTTAACTTTTAATCCGGTGATCCAGATGCGTCAACTCTATTTAAATGAGGTTGATCTCCCCATTGTAACCGAAATTATTGCTGTCTCGATACAAGATATAAAGCGATCCATATTAGTGCAAATCCGGTAACTTGTGCTGTTGTCACCATTTGTTGAAACACAATCCAGTTCATCAACATACCTACTAACGGAAACGAAAGTTCAGCCAGTGTTGCATAAGAAGCCTTTGTTGTTGACAAACCTCGATAGTACAGCAGCAGACTTACAAGTCCTGGAAGCAATGCTTGCAGCAAAATATAAAACGTCACCGTGCCCCATTCGGTACTAGACACGTTCCAACTTGGTGCTTCCGACCACGTAATAACAAACAACAACGGGAGCGCTAGCAAGAAGCGTAATGAAGTTACTGTTTCGTACTTCATCTTTCCAAGCATATATCTGCCCATCACTGTCGAGCCGCCCCATAGAAACGCTGCCCCTAATGCCAGTAAACTGCCTGTTCCAACCACATCATTCATGTGGCCAACTGGTGATGACCAGCCAAACGTTAACAAATAGGTGCCTATTACAGCTAGCAGGAGCAACGATGAGAAACCTTTTGGCAATGACTCTTTAAGTAGAATTCTCGCCAGCAATACGGCGAATATGGGTTGCAGCTTCTGTAGCAGCAGAACCCCATTTGGATTCCCTTGTGCGAAAGCATCTGTAAACATAATCGTTGCAAACACGGAGCCGCCCCAAGAAATAAACAGGAGCGCAAACAAGTGACGCCATGAACACCCCTTTAACTCATGGCGATGCAGCCATAAGACAGGTGCCGCAAATACAAACAAAATCAAATGTTCAATCAGTACAATTTGTGATGATGTTAATAACTCTAACAACAACACACGGAACAAAGGTCCGATGCCCCATAAAGCAGCTCCCATTGCAACCAGCCATACGCCAGTCCGTGAGCTCCCCATTTTGCCTTGATCCACGTTTAATCGGTTCTCCATATTCAATAACCTCCCAAGGTCGTCGAATATAGGATCTTTACGTGCTTGAAGAAGACATACCCCACCCAACTATAGAACTATAGCTGGTTGTGGTATCAGCGAATTTCACTTTCGATCTGTAATTACAGTCATCCTGTGGAAATGCTTGCCAACATGCGATCTTCTTCCATCCGGACTATACCGTCGGCCTTGGATTCTCACCAAGTCAGTCGCTGTACACACTTGCTGTACTGCGAGTCGCGGGCTTAGCGTCAACTACCGCCTCACCGCCGGTCAGGAATTTCACCCTGCCCTGAAGATCCTACTTCAAAAGTATGTAGTAACAAGTCAGCCTAAGTACAGATTGACTTGTCCCGCTTTTTATTATACCGCCATTTCACTATAGAGCAATGATGATTTTTGTAATTGACAAATTGAACTTACATGCCTATCAAGTAGTTCAAGCACAATTAGCGTTTCGGCATTTTGCTCTCATCCATATATAGCAGGTTCCAGCGATGCCCGTCCAGGTCGGCAAATGCTGCGCCGTACATCCAACCGTCCGTGTCACTCGGCTTGCCAAAAATGGTTCCTCCCGCAGCCTCTACTTGTTGAATACAGGCATCTACGTCTTCTCTGCTTTTAGCACCAATAGAAAATATAACTTCTGCGCTTTGGGAAGTATCTGTAGCTTTTGTGCCTGTAAACTGCTCAAACACCGCATTTGGAAACAGCAAAATGGTGGTTTGGCCAATGACAAGCTTGGCCCTCTCCGTCCCAACGCTATCCGCTTGGAATCCGATGTCATTAAAAAAGGCAGTTGACCTTTCAACATCTTTGACCGGCAAGTTAATCCAAATCTCCTGTGACATGGCTGTAGCCTCCTACAATATATTTCAAACTACTCCTACTATACTCTACCTGTTACGCAAATCAAATCCACTTCTTGATGTGATTATCGTGCTTTATTTCCAAAAACATTCAGTTTATTTCACTGCCTATATTCGCACAATAAAGTAAAGCATACTTGGTAAGACTACAGTTTCCTGCAAAGGGGATACATATGTTACGAAAAGTTGTCGTTGTCCTGCTCTGCTCCTGCTTATCTTTTTCAACCCTAGAAGTTCATGCCTGGCCTTCCCAAAAAAGCAGAGAAGAGTATGAGAAGCAGGGCCACATTATATGGGAGGCAAAAACCGATCAACCCATAATGGCTTTAACTTTTGATGATGGACCTGATCCAACGCAAACGATCGCTATATTAAATGTTTTAAAAAAGTATGGTGTAAAAAGCACCTTCTTTGTTCTCGGACGCAGAGTGAAACAACATCCTGAAATTGTTAAAAAAGTGATGGCCGACGGGCATGAGATTGCTAATCATACGTTCTCTCATGCCTATTTCAACGCTGGATCAACTTCTTCCTTTATTCGCCAGGAGATAGAACGGACCCAGCTTGCTGTATATGAAGTAACAGGCGTAAAGCCAACTTTGTTTCGGCCACCTGGTGGTAATTACAATGATCGTATCATTAACACAGCTCACCTGCTTGGGTTGAAATCGGTGATGTGGTCATGGCATCAAGACACAAAAGACTGGACGCATCCAGGTGTCCACAAAATATGTGACAAGGTGCTAAAAAACGCACACAACGGAGATATCGTGTTATTCCATGACTACGTGCCAGGAAAAACACAGACCGTGCAGGCGCTTGAAACCATTTTACCCGAATTACAAAAAAAAGGGTTTC
Organism: Paenibacillus taiwanensis DSM 18679; assembly: GCF_000425125.1. GTDB lineage: Bacteria > Bacillota > Bacilli > Paenibacillales > Paenibacillaceae > Paenibacillus_B > Paenibacillus_B taiwanensis. Next base: position 782,088 of record NZ_KE384306.1, on the reverse strand, counting down.
GTCTTGTTACGGTTTCTGATTTGATACGGCAAAGCGGCAACCAACAAAAAGTTAATCAACCTGATAATCACCGTGCCAAAGCAAAGCATGTTGTGAAATAACAAAAAGGGAGGCATTACATTACATGTTAAAACCATATGTAGCTTCGATCGTAATCGTCGGACTTATGCTAGTCTCAACGGCAGCATGGTGCACTGACGTTTATGCACATCAAGGCCCAGCTTATCACTTTGGCTTCAAAAAAAGCCAAAATGGAAGTATGCCCTCCATTAATGAGGAAGGCTTTAAACCTATTGTTGACAAATACGGAGCCGTATTTCTGGGAGATACAAGTCGCAAAGTATTATATTTAACTTTTGACAACGGCTATGAGAATGGATTTACAGGTAATATTTTGGACACATTAAAGGCAAAAAAAGTGCCTGCTGCCTTTTTTGTAACCGGCCACTATGTAAAAACACAGCCCGAGCTTCTAAAACGAATGTATGCTGAAGGACACATTATCGGTAATCATTCTTGGAGTCACCCGGATATGACGCAAGTGACGTCCTCACGTTTGCGGGAGGAATTGGACAAAGTACAGACAGCTGTGTCCCAAGTTACAGGTCAAAAGGAGATGCGCTATCTTCGTCCGCCTCGTGGTATTTTTAACGATCAAACCTTATATGCAAGCCAACAATTAGGATATGTGAACGTATTTTGGTCCATCGCCTACAAAGACTGGGATGTTAATCAGCAAAGAGGGTCGCAATACGCCTATGAAAATGTTATTAAGCAATTACATCCTGGGGCTGTCATTCTTTTGCATGCCATCTCAAAAGACAATGATGGCGCCCTCGGCCGTATTATAGACGAGGCGAATAGACAAGGCTATCAATTTGTTAGCTTGGATGAGCTGACTGCTGGCAAGCGCTGAGCTTTGGCCGTTTCAATTCATATCTTTTGGCTCGTTTGACTAGTTTGAGCAAAATAAATCCCCTTGGCCCTTAGCCAAGGGGATTTATTTGCCCCGTAAATGAAGTCGAAAGTTTGAACTCTTGCTTGAGCTGATGGACAAGCTCACCTAGCGGCAGCACACGATCTACTTCGCCTACGCCTTGCCCCGCAGACCATATATCTTTCCAAGCCTTCGCCTTCATTTCCAAGTTCACAACTTTCGCTTGATGCGCTGACTCTGTTAAATTTACGTTTATCCCTGCGGTTTCTAAACTGCGCTTTAAATAATTTGCCTTTACTCCGCTCACCGCATCTGTATACATAATGTCATCCAAGGAGGATTCAATCAGCATTTGCTGATAAGCCTCATTCGCACCGCTTTCAACCGTTGCAATAAAGCGCGTCCCCATATAGACTGCGTCCGCTCCAGCCACGATGGAAGCATGAATATGCTGACCATTAGAGATGCAGCCTGCTAAAATAGTTATCCCCTTCCACCAGCGTTTTACTTCTGCAACAAACGCATATGGGTGGATCGTGCCCCCATGACCGCCAGCTCCATTACATACCAAAATAAGCCCATCAACACCACAATCGGCTGCTTTTCTCGCATGTGCAATCGTACTCACATCAGATAACACGATTCCGCCATAGTCATGTACAAATTGTACCACTGATGCCGGATTGCCGAGTGAGGTTATGACGATTGGAGGCTCATGCTTACGAATTAGCGTGGTATCCTCCAGCCAACGTTTATTGCTGCGATGAACAATCAAGTTAACTCCCCACGGGCCTACGTTCTGTTCAGGATGTGAGTCACGGAACGCTGTTAAATCCTGTTTAATGGATGTCATCCATTGATCAAGTTGCACGGAACTACGGGCATTCAAGAGGGGAAAGGTTCCAACGAGTCCTGCACGGCAGCTTTCCATGACCATACGGGGAGTGGAGACAAGAAACATCGGGGCCACGATGACTGGCAAGGATAAATCGTGTAACCAACGTGAGGATAACATCAAATGGCTCACCTCTTTTTTCGTTGAGAAAGCACTTTATATGGAGTGTATTCGACTACGCTGTTTATCATGCCTGTGAGCACGTCTTCTACTGTGGGTTAGCTTCCCGCTTTTTAGAAACGTCTTTCGCATTAGCCGCTGCTAAGCCAAAAAGCACCGCTACATTTTAGCAAGTGCTTTTAGGTGCTTTTTCTAACCTTGACTGCCGTTAATGCTAACACAGCCGCTACGGCCCCTGTAATCGCAAGTGTCACAAACAAGCTATTATCCGAACTACTCATAAGCAGTGATGCCACCATAGGCCCTGCTGCCACCCCTACAAAGCGCATGCTGCTGTACAAGGAGCTAATCGTACCACGCTGTTCTTTCTCAATCCCTTCTGTAATAAAGGAGTCGAGACATGGCAATGACGCACCCAACCCCAATCCTGCCACACTGAGGCATGTCATGAGGCCCACAACAGACTGAAACAACAGACAAAGGCTAACTGCAACGGTTGATACTGTAAATCCAATACACACGATCCATTTCATCGCATATTTATTCTCACCGATCAGCTTGCCTGCCACGTATGAAGCTACACTAAGGACAGCTAATGGGATCGCGATAATACAGCCCTTTACTATTCCTTTGTAGCCATGAGCTTCTTCTAATGTTTCTGACAAATAAAATAGCGAGCCGAACAACATAAACATACCTATACCGCCGATAATAAACAGAGCTATTAACCATCGGAAATTGCTTTTAATTAACTGGCATGTAGTATGCAAAAAGTCGCGCACAGGGACAGCTTTATGCTCGGTTGAGACAGCCGGTTTCTTGACTAGAAACAACACCAGCACGATGGAAATTAAGCATAAGACGGGCACAGCCCAAAAGGGCAAGTACCATACAATGGCCACTAACGCCGAGCCTATAATAGGGCTTAACACTTTCCCGCATGTGTTGGACGTTTCAATCAGGCCAAGACCACTGCTTACATCCTTCTCATTTTTAAACATGTCCCCGACTAACGGAAGCACAATCGGCATCGCCCCCGCTGCTCCAATTCCTTGCAGCACCCTGCCGATCAAAATAATAGTATACGATTTGTCCATCCAGACGGCCGCAGCGCCGCATACACCACCACCAATACCGGCAATCGCCAGACTTGGAATAATAACCGCTTTACGCCCAATGCGGTCAGATAAATAGCCTGCAATCGGTATTAAAATAATGGCCATTACGGAATAAGCTGTAATGAGCAGACTTGTTTGGAAAGAACTGACTTTAAGCTGCCTCCTGATTTCAGGCAATACAGGAATTAACATGGAGTTGCCTAACGTCATAATTAGGGGGATAGATGAAAGCGCTAGTAAATCAGATCGCTTGTCCGCTTGCAATATCGGCACCTCCGCACATTTAACCCATTTACGGACCTTAAACAGCTTCCTAAAATGATAATCTGCACTTCAATGCCATGAATTATGCTTGCCCAGTTAAGAAGAGCACGGTTTCTTTAAAGCGGATTGAGTTGGATACATGCCTGCTTGCCGCTTAATTGAATACCCGATTGCTTGCTGCCGGCATGTGTCAAGTCCGCGAGCATACGTTGCAGCAGCGATTTGGCTTGTTCGCCTTCTTTACCTGTTATTTTGACGACCAGCAAGACCGAATCTCCTGATTTTAACAATCTCTCCGCTTGATGAAGCTTCGTTTCAAAATCGTGATCTTCTATTTTGGCCGTAAGTCTAATTTCTTTCACCTTAGCATTTTGTTCTCGTTTGCGGGACTGCTGCGCTTCTTCTTTTACTTTGCCTGATCGAACTAACCTGCAAGGAGGCGGACTGCTCATTAATGAGGTGCATACTAAATCAACTTTATACTGCTTTGCCAACACTAGCGCCGCTTTTGTGGACATAATACCTAAGTCTTCCCCTTCGATCCCTGTCACATGGACCTCTGCCGCTTTTATTTTTTCATTCTTTATCATTGTGATAACCCCTTTAGCTTCGCTATAATGAACCCATATTAACGTGATTAAGGAGATTAAGCAATGAACGCTAAAGAAATGGAACAACAAATGATTCAAAGCTATCAGCAGGATGAAAATATGATGATTCTTGTATTTGCGCAATGGTGCGTCAACCATAAGCTCGACCCGGAACAGCTGTACCAGCGTGCATATCCGCAGCAAACTGCTAATCACGCCTTGCAGCAAGCTGTGGAGTTAACCGTTCCAGCTGATGAAGCTGGTGAAATACCGGATGACACGCTGCTTGGTGTACTTTCCTTATTTGGGAACGAAGACTTGGCTTACGTCGTTACTGAAGAAATTCAAAAGCGACCTCCTGCGAAAAAATAAGAGGAACAAAATACAACCGACTGCCCGATTTAAGGGCAGTCGGTTGTATTTATTCAGACGAGCTTTCCTTTTTGTCTTACAACGTGATAAATCACGTAACCACCTAGAACGATAGCGATGACAATTGCTACAGGCATTAAATAGGCCTTGGCTATTGGCGCAACGTCTTTCCATCTCGGCCCGAGCCGGTACCCCAAATACACATACAAACTAGTAATCGGCAGCATGGCAGCATACGTGTAAGCCACAAATTTAGTAAGACTCATATTTGCCATTCCGCATGGCAATGATATAGCCGTCCGTACGCCTGGAATAAATCTCCCAAAAAAGGCAACTCCCGCGCCATACTTAGCAAAGAACCGTTCCGAGGCTACTATTTCCCGCTCGCGAATCAAGAAATACTTTCCATATTTCAAAATAATAGGTCTTCCCCCATATTTGCCAAGCGCATATAAAGTAAGCGGTCCTGTGACGCCTCCTATGGAGCCAGCTAGTATGGCTAGCCACAAATTCATATCACCTTGAAACACCCAGTACCCCACTAAAGGCAGCACGATCTCCGCAGGAATAAATTCAAATGTGAGTGCAATAATAATACCCGCATAAGATAATTGCTTGAAATGCTGTAAAATATCAATAATAAACGATTCCATTCCTCACCTCATGAAGCTTTGCCAGAAAGAGCTGATTTTTTTAATACAAGCCATACTTGCCCCGCGATAAATAAGGAAGAGCATACACCAAATACAAGTCCAAGTGTCATCGCAAGGGAAAATAACTGAATTGATTCACTTCCGAATACATATAAAATTAACGAGGCTACCATGACTGTAAGTCCCGTATTGAGTGACCGTACTAATGTCTGATTAATGCTGTTGTTAACAAGCGCTGACAAATCATGAACGTTTTTTAAGGTAGCAAATCTTAAATTTTCACGGATGCGATCAAAAATAACGATCGTATCATTAATCGAGTATCCGATAATGGTAAGAATTGCAGCAATAAACGGCAGATTCACTTCCAACTGTAACAAAGAAAATAGACTGATGACCATAAAAGCGCTAAATAACAATGCAAGTACCGACGCAAGCGCAAAACGCCATTCAAATCTCGCCGCGACGTAAATAATAATACCGATGCTGGCAATTAAGACTGCATAAATGGCTTTTAAACCAAGCTCTTGCGCAATTCCCGGGTCAACTGTATGTTCTTCGCCAGATACTTGATCCCCATAAATCATACGGAAAGCTTGTATAATGGATTCCGCCTCACCCGTGTCATTGTTCAGCACCTTGTCAAAACGGATCGTAATTCGATCCTGTTCTGTTCCTCCGATCGTCATAGTGCCCGGGACCAGCCCGGTTGCTTCAACAATCTGCTCCGCTTCCGTCTTTGTTATTGATTTTCCAATTGAAATGTCAATGGATGTGCCTGCTTTAAAGTCCACTCCAAAATTAAAACCTAACGTCATAAGCGAGATAATGCCTGCCACTGTCATTGCTAGGGACAGGCTGAATGCTACTTTGCGATATTTTAAAAAGTCAAATGTCCATTTTGTTTTGTTATGGTGACGTGTGTTTGCTTGCTCAGTAATAGGAATGATCTGGGATGGCTTCACACCCAGATATTCAGGCTTCGTGATCAATTGACTTTTGAGCAGTAATTGCAGCAGAAAACGAGCAAAAATAACATTTGTCACAATACTTAGAATTATGCTTAAAATAAGGGTTAACGCAAAACCTTGGATCGCACCTGTTCCCAAATAATAAAGTACAGCCCCTGCTAAAATAGTAGTAATGTTCGCGTCCATAATCGTCCGGAAGGAATGCTTTGATCCCTCCTTTAATGCGGAGACCATACTTTTTCCGCTGCGAATCTCCTCCTTGATCCGCTCATACGTAATAATGTTGGCGTCCACTGCCATACCAATGCCGAGTACAAATGCAGCAATCCCAGGCAAAGTAAGTGTTGACTGGATCGCATTCATCACAAGCAGAAGCGCCCATGCATACGTAATTAAGGAGATGCTGGCCACAAGTCCAGGAACACGATACAAAATAATCATAAACAATAAAATAAATATCGAAGCCAGCGTGCCCGCCTTAACCGTCTGATCCAATGATTGCTGCCCTAATGTTGCGCCTACAGATTGTGTATATTTTTCGGTCAGCTTAAGTGGCAGCGCCCCCATATTAATGACCTCAGCCAATTCGCGTGCCTCAGCTTGTGTGTAGCTGCCTGTGATCGATGCGTTGCCATCTTTTAACACCGTTCTGACAACAGGTGCGGACAGCTCTTCCTCATCCAAATAAATAGAAAGCGGCTGGTGAAGCAGTTTCTCTGTAACTTGCTTTAGCTTCTCTTTGTCACGTACTTTGATCTGAATTAGCGGCTGATGAAGATCATCAAAGCCAACTTGGGCAGCACCTTCCACAAAATCACTGCCGTGCAGCTCGACCTTGCCGTCAGGACCTCTAAACGTCAAGTTAGCTGGCTTCTTCATCATTTCTCGAACCGTTGTCTCGTCGGCCACGCCAGCAATTCGCGCACGAATACGGTTCGTACCTTCTGGTGTCACTTCCGGTTCAGCCACGCCGTAAGCATCGGCGCGTTTTTCTAAGCTCCGTGCCGTCTGACGCAGTGCTTCCTTCGTAATCGTTCCGCCTTCTTCTACTGGCTGTGCTTCATATAGAATCTCAAAGCCACCTTTGAGATCAAGTCCTAGTTTGGTGTTCTGAATAAGCTGTGGTGAAGTTACTGCAATAATGGTAAATGTCACCACAACCGTTAATATAAATGCGCCAAGTCTTTTCATTTTCATCATGTAACGCTCCCTTTAATCGGCAATGTAAGCTGAAAAAGAGCAGCACAAAATAAACAGGCCGCCCTGCTGCTGTTAAAGAGAGCTAATGATAGCTGTCGTAGTCCGTTTGATGGGCATTAGAAATAAACGTCTTATAGCGGTAGCAATATACGTGGAATGATGAGGGAAGCTTATTCGTCTAATGGAGCTAATAAACAAACGATACATCACTACAATCAGAATCAAATGCAGCAATGTATATTTAACAGATTGCGTCGATTTGCGTACAAGTAATATATCGGCCGATTCCAAGCTGCTGCCAAATTCTATAGTTTGGTGAATAGTAGGTTCATTATGTGCAGCAAGCAACGGTAAGCATAATGAACCTACCAGCACAAGCACCATTAGTATAAGTGTGAACAAATGATTTCGTCTGTGAGTCTGCTTTGTCAACTTGCTGCACCTCCCTACCGTAATTTAAAGCATAATCTTATCATACAGAGCAACAAGCAAACAAGCGATTAAACAATCAAGGGTTTCAAGGGCCCCGCATTACTTCTCACCTATGGTGCCAAACACCATTGCCCCCTTGTGAATAACCGCTTTTCTCACCGCTCTTCTGGCTACAGCTTCAGCTGTGCAGCTCGCTTCTACTAGTACAAGGCTGGCTTCATCACCAACAGATGGCCACACGCGGTTTCCATGTTCATCTAATGGGGTTATTCCATTAGTAATATACTTGATGGACTGGGATAAGGCGAACTCAGAACTATGGCCATACAATTCGGCCAAGCGTCCTACCTTCTCCAAGTTGTCCCCATTGCCAAAGGGTGACCAATGATCTGTAACACTGTCGGTCCCGAGCATAACGTTTACGCCAAGGCTGGTCATTAGCGGAATCGGCATATTCATCCTGCCTATTGGCACCGTTGAAGTTACAGCTATATCAAGCGCTGCGAATCGCTTGGCAAGCGTTGTAACCTCCTCTAAAGCGTTAGTCGCAAATGCAAACGCATGGCTAACGGTAACTTTCCCCTGCCATCCGGCCTCCTCCGTCAAGTCGGCCAAGCGGACAAGTGTTTCTAATCCCGCAGTTCCCTGATCATGAATATGCACATCAATGCCTGCCCCCGTCTCAACAGCAATTTCCATAATAGTTTGTAAGGAACGCTCCATGTCACGATCTACAGTCGCCGGGTCAACAGCTCCTACATATTGCGCACCATTTTGCATGGCTGCTCTGACAAGTGTGACAGAGTCCGAGTGGAGCAATCCATGCTGTGGAAAAGCGACCAGACGCGTAGTTACTCGTCCTTTGTAATCCTCAAGTGCCGCAAGTGTCGATTCCAGCATCCGCAAGCCGCTCACTGGATCGATATTTACATGCCCTCGTACATGAGTCGACCCATGTGATAATAAAAGATCAAGTAAATGTCCTGTACGCTGCCGAGCTACAGGTATTAGTTCTGGGAGCAGTTTACGTTCCTGCTCGATACGCTCAAATAGGCTACCTGCTGGGCGAACAGCGCGCCAATTCCCACCATAAAACGTCTTGTCTAAGTGAATGTGCGCATCATGGAAGGAGGGCAGCAGAAGCAAACCATTTGCATCATATGTGGTCAAATGCTCGTCAACGATTATACTGGATACAGGTACGATTTCCTGAATAAGTCCATCCTCTATCCGTATGTGAAACAATGCTGTACAAGTTTCCACTACTTGCTCATCTTCATATAAATAGCCTGTATCCAATCTGACGTTTTTGATCCAATAGGACATGCACATGCGAATACCTCCAATATCAAGCTAAGTTCATCGACTTCGTTAATAGATAGCTGTCCTAGTCTATTATAATATACTTAACTTTCGTAGCTGTAGATTAACCAGAAATCTCCGTGATTTTAGAAATGATAGTGGAGAGGTAGTTTATACGAATTAAAGTGCTGCTTGGATCACGCCAACCCAATTTGGATTGTGCATCATCTCGGCAGAATTGCCACGAAATGCTTTCATGGCTTGCTGGTCATCAAGCAGCCAATATCGCATCCAAGCCGTTAAATAGCCCCTATGATAGCTGCCATTACCTTCAATTGCTGTATGCGCGGCACCTTTTGCCATCCCCATCATTACAGGCGTGTTTGCTTTCGTATGCTGCACGGCTAACTGATTCGTGGATCGCGGTGAGATTAAAAAATCTCGTGTACCGCCCATAATAAGGAAAGGAACCGAAATTTGTGCTGTATCGTACTTATCTTCTGGATCACAATACTTCAAATCCGGGAGTGCAATAGATACAACCGTTTTAATTAACGCTCCATTAGGATAATTGGTGTGCGCATTAATGACACCTGTAGACCCTTGAGAATGCCCCGCTACGCCAACATGATCCGTTTTTATTTTTTGATAAAATAAGCTGCTTGCTAATTGGTTTTCATTTCTCAAATAATCAATTGCAGCCACAATTTCTTTGCCTGTTCCTGTCGTCTTGCTGTAGGAATCAATGACAATAAATCCCCAGCTGGCAAGGTGAGTCAAAAGTTCATCATAATTATTTGGCGTGGCACCCGTTCCATTTCCCCAAGAAATAATAGGATAAGCTTCGTTGCCCTGAAATGCTGGATAATATATTCGATAAACAGCCTCCCCGCCCATCCCTTTCACTTCTTGTATATTGACCTCATTACTTCCTCGCTGTGCAAATCGCTGCTCAATGCTTCTCACTGCAAGTTCTGGCACATTAGAATGAGTCATCATTTGCATGAAAATAGTTAGCGGTACTGCAAGGATAAAAAATAAAGCTAGCACCCACAATATCCACTTTCGTTTTTTCAAAAAGGACATACACGTGACCTCTGCGATAGTCTATAAACTTCTCTATCGTTTTCCTTGTTAGAATATGAGACTAATGGGATATACGCAAAAAAAGGTAGTGATGTTTCATGAATTTCACCGTCTGCCAACAACATAAAGAGGATGAGCAGCACAGCCGGAAATATCCCGCTATACCACTCACCCTACTATGTACATATTCCACAGCATTCCATGACTTACAAATTATTAGTTAAAGTGGACTTCCCACGCCTTCATCATAATAGCGCACTTACGACGCTTATAGCCCTTCATCCATGCTACAGCTTCTTGCTGCCCGTTAAGCGACTCTGCCTAATAATCCAGCCTAACGTTGCCAAAACAACAGTAACGAGCCCAAACAATAACAACGGACTACAAATAGAATCAAACTGTCGATTAGGCTTAGGCTGCTTAGCCTCTATCCCATGTGTGGCCAAATATTGTGTAAAATACAATTGTGCATAGGGGTCTTCTGGCTGTTGTACTTTTGTGTCTTTCAAGCGCACCATCCCATTTGGTCCACCTACTGGTGTCATGAGATTCGTCTCCAAGTCACGCTCCAGAAACAGTAAATACTCCCCGCCCGCATTTTGATGTTCAACAGCACCCTGTTGGTCATACCGGTCAATTCCTGCCGTTATCATTTGGGGGCTATGCCCCTTTATAACGTGAGAAACCGTAAAATTATAACCTTCCCACATCGAGGATGGATCCGATGCAGAGTCGCTAAACGCATAAACGCCTGTAACGACAAGCTGAGCCCGTTGAACGACCATTTCTGGCTCCATCCGAATCCAGCTCGTAGCGTCCACCTGAGCTTGAAAAGAAACATGGAACAACAAAACTAATCCTATGACACGAGTCCACAAAATTCTGTTTCGAAATAGACACATAACTCCTCCTCGACAGCGCAGCCTTCATCTCATACAAACTTCTGTAAAATAGACGTAGGCTTGCCCAAAAAGGTTACATGTCAGGTTCATTTCATTTTGTGAACAAAGACGTTAATCAAGTTCTAAGCCTTAAATCGAGCATGCGCCATCTGCGCACGAATCCCCAGCATTAGATCCAGCAAGCCCCTCTTGCGCTGCGGATTCGTTCCATGCTTTAAGCAATTGCTCTGCAAATGCTTCCGTAGGTTGAGCACCAGAAATACCATACTTCTCATTTAAGACAAAAAACGGGACGGCACGAATGCCAAGACGACCTGCCAATTGCTCATCAAAGCGCGCAGCCTGAGCAAATTGATCGCCTCCCAGCACCTCTGCAACTGCCGCTCGTTCAAGGCCAACACTGACAGCTAAATCAGACAGTACATCATGATTACCGATGTGCTTGGAGTCCGTAAATACTGCACGGAACAAAGCTTCGTTCATCTCACGCATTTTGCCATGCTGAGCAGCAAAGTGAGTCAATCGATGAGCATCAAAGGAGTTGCTCAACACCATCGTATCAAAATGGTAAGTCAGCCCAACACTTTTTGCTTGCTCCGTAATGTTATCATTCATAGCTTTTGCTTCCTGCACACTCATATTGTACTTTTTGGACAGCATCGTATGAACATCATAATCAACATCACGAGCAGCTTCAGGATCAAGCTCAAAGCTCCGATAAATCACTTCTACTTTATCCTTATGTGGGAATTGATCCAATGCCTCCTCAAAACGGCGTTTACCAATATAACAAAATGGACACATATAGTCAGACCAAATTTCAACTTTCATCATAGACCTCCACATTTAATTATCATAAGATTTGATTAATTATTTTTATTGTAACCGTTGTGGTTACAATAATCAAGTAGCTTACTTTTATTTTGTTGAAATAAAGATTCCCTAACTTAAATTATATATGCAAAAGGTTCCTTTTATTGTAAAATAAACAACAAAGAACATCGTTAGGAAAAGGGGACGAAACTTCCACTATGAATCAATATTTCGATGTCCATCAAACCCAAGTATTCACATTTTATTCCACTGCACATTTGAGTGCGTTGGCTGTATTTGGGTTATGCCTCCTATTGTTATATGCGAATCGGCTTCGTCTTCGAAATAGTCGCTATCGTCAATACGGACGGTTTATTTTGGCCGCCGTGTTGGTCCTATGTGAAGTGACACTTAATATATGGTACATCACACAAGACATATTCCGCCTTCAGGACACACTTCCGTTGGAGTTATGCAGCATTTCATTGTATTTATGTGTAATTATGCTGCTGTTTAATCAGCGGCTGCTTTTTCAGATCGTTTATTTCACAGGACTTGGCGGGGCGCTTCAAGCGATCCTTACACCCGCTCTTACCTTTGATTTTCCCCATTATCGTTTTCTTGAATTTTTTGTTGCACACTTCGCCATTATGCTAGCTGTACTTTACATGGTATGGGTGGAGCAATACAGACCAACATTTCAGTCCGTCGGGTTAGCGATGGGATTCTTAAATGTATTGCTCGTAATCGTCGGCTCCATCAACTATGTCGTTGGCGGGAACTATATGTTCCTGATGAAGAAACCGGAAACAGCCTCCATGCTTGATTGGTTAGGTCCATATCCTTGGTATTTACTATCATTGGAGGTAGTTTCATTTGTGTTGTTTACGTTGCTTTACTTACCTTTTATTTTTGTTGCAAAAGACCCGTCGTCACGCAAAAATAAGCTCCCCTTATCTGAATGACGGCTTACTGTGACATTGAATAACTCGAACAATATGAGTACATGCACAAGGGAGGTGGTTTCAGCTCATACAATTTAGCTTCTTCACAGCTAAGAGGTACTAGTCGAATAAACAAACAACTGGAAAGGTGATGATGATTGATGAAAAAATTGTCCGGCTTTATTCTGTTGTATGTTATGGTAGCATTCTTATTCTCCTCAAACGCATCTGCATATGAAAGTTATCAATATTATCAACACAATACGTATAGCAACCTGAATGTCAAAATTGATGTTGCATACAAAGGTTCTGAAACAACTGGTACGCGTCAGTTTGTCGTTAAATTGTTTAAGATTACCCCTTGGGGCGAAATGCCTGGTGAAAATGATATTTTTATTAATTTTGATTTATCCGACCCTAAACCCCATCCTAATGCCTATCGTGTCAAAACGGTGGTTGATACCTTTTTCCAACTCGATCCAGGCCAATATGTGATCCGGGTATATGCTGACGGCGGTACAGATAAATGGTCACACAGCATTGTGGCGCCCTACTAGTTAGAACTTAATATTAATAAGCTTCAATTAAAAGAGCAGACCATTCCATCATATTGGAAGGTCTGCTCTACTTATTTATGAGATAGATGCAGGCTCACTTGTATATACGGTTACGACCCTTTTATCAAGAGCAGTGCGCTCGATGCTGTTATGGACACAGAGCTCGTCGAGCAACTGATTTAGCACGATTTTTTCAGTCGTGTGCAGTTCCGCAAGACCAACATCTATTTTGTCCAGCAAAGCTGGCAGCGTTGTAAAAAAATATTTTAACAACAAATTTCTAAGCTTTAGTGCTATACGCTCCATCTTTTCATATCCCTGAAGTGTCGAACTGTCGGCATTTAAATACCCATGCTGCTGCAAATAACGAATCCGCTGCACCATAAATTTTTTGTGCTCCCAAAGTAAATGCAAAGGACGAACATCCAAAGCAATCTTCTCTTCTGCAAGCAATTTGAAATAATGCTGCAACGCCTCATACACCTTCATCCCATAAACGCCTGGCTCCAAGTTTCGATATAATCCCATCCGTCGGGATGAGTTAATACCGTGGAGGTACTCTGTTAATGATTCCATCATCACGCCCAGGTCAAAATCAAACAATCCGTTTTTCAAGTCATACTTGGTTTGTTCATAATTGTCAGCTTTGCGGAACATACTAATATAGTTGTGTGTTGTTGGACTGTTATAGGCAGTCTCAAACTCTTCAAAACTGATTTCTCGGATGCTAAAGGCCCGATCCTTGTTAAAGCCCGCAACCGTATACGTTTGCTTGTCCAGGTTGTACCCTGACACTAGCAGATCATGGGTCATATGGCGGAACTGATAACATAACGTGTTTGGAATATAAAATTCATCGATATAAGAGAAAAAGTAAAAGCCCCGATTAATATGATCGATAATAAAATCACGGATGTTAATATTCATTCGAGTCAGCATCTCTTTATCTGTTCGATGATAATCCAGCCAAGGCACGTTACCAAAAATGATTAACAGGTCCGGATAAAAATCCAATCGATACTCACCTAGCTCGATGTACTGCTGCGTTATATGAAGCTGAACATAGTTAGTATAAAACCAATCCATACAGCGCTCGTCATCTTGCAGGGCACCGAGTACATAGGCATGGCCCAGAAAACCATACAATTGTGGCTGGCTAAAAGGTAATATGTTCTCCCGCATGGAATTCCTCATTTCTCATCTGAGTTGTATATCAGGTCATTAAAATGAATGAAAAGATTTAAAAACTGAAATGAATTAGAAAGAATCTTTATCTGCAAACATACGAACACAGCGATTACAAACTAATAAATTGTCATTTCTCATATAATTACGGAATTTTACAGCACGTTCCCCTTCCCACATTTCTTGGAACGTATTTTCATAAATATTTCCATATTTATAGTCTGGGAAATCAACACAAGGATAAACATCCCCAGTACGACGAATTACAAGTTCGTGCCACGGTGCAACACATTTCGTATGGCCAAATACGTTATCAATGTCAGTAAAATATTCATGAATATCGATATACTGCGAGGAATCGACTCCCTCTGAGCGCCATATTTCTTCCATATCGCGTTTTAACAATTGGGTATCGATGCCGATATCTTCTTCAACAAAACCCTGCCAAGCAGGAGATACGTTGCAATCCAAATGCTCTTTCATTTGCTCTGCATACTTTAATCCACGTTCTTGTGATGTAAACAACAGTGGAGCGAAGTTCACCGACATGTCGCGGCGCTTTGTCCAAGGTGTTTTGGTATCATGCAGGACAATGTTGGCGTCCTTGAAGCGGTCTCTGAGCGCTTGCATAAAGTTTTTGGTACTCTTGTAGTTGTACTTGGACAACACCATCGTAATGTTGATAAACGGGAACATTTTGTTATGACGCTTTTTCTCTTGAATTAACATTTCTACGTTTTCACAAACCGTGTTGAAACTGCCTTTGCCTCGAATGGAATCGTGAAACTCTTCAGGGCCGTCCAGAGAAATATTCATAGCTACAATGTTTTTCATAATAAACGGGATCTGCTTCTTCATTAATGAACCATTCGTTAACAAATAAATGTTGGCCTTTTTGCTGCGTAAATGTTCGACTAGCTCGTTTAAATGCTTGTACAACATCGGTTCGCCACCCGTAATAATGACACCTAGCTTCTTGTTGTCCGCCGTAACCTGATCGATGAACCCTTTTAACACGTTTATGTCAAGCTGTTCACGAATGACACGCTGCGGCTCTTTTAATGCCCAGCCAGTCTCTCCCCAAATATGGCAGAAGCTGCAACGATAATTACACATCTCAGAGGGGAAAAGTGTTAATTGTTTAATCTCTGGTGTTAAATTACGAACATAGTCCTCAAGTGCTTCATCTCTTAAACCTATAGCTTCCGTTAACATTATAGTTTCCTCGCCTTCATCTTCTATATATAGGGGTGTATTGCAGGGTCAACAGGCAATTTGATGCAGGTTTACTCGTTCTCGTCATCCGAAGCGATAATATAATTCATAATGCTGTTAATCGTCATAAAGTTACGGAAATCCAAATCTTCATCTTTCCAAGTCACACCAAACTCCATTTCCGCAGCAATGACCAATTTAATAAAGGTAACCGAGTTGATGCCTAGCACGGTCAATTCATCGTCTGGGCCAAGCTGGTCTAACGCATCACTATCATCTACATTGTCTTTCAGCATTTCAATTACACGTGCCCGCAAGTCGTTTTGAAGTTCGATTGTCATTGTAAATTCCTCCTAAAATGTGTGAATGATAGATTATATATTTAATTGCAAGGTGTAAGCAGTAACTGGGCCAAGCGTTGCTCTTCTTCTACAACTTCTTGCAACCTGACGCAGCAGGCTTCGAACACTTCTGGCTTATAGACAGGCAGGTACAAATAACGAACGACACCTTTACGTACTTCATCCCATTTTTTAATGATGCGATTAATGGACTGTAACGTATCACTCTCCAGCCCGTATAGCTGCCTTATGCGATAGCTCTCTACGTGCTTGGCGTTAATCACCTCATTACAAAAGGCAATCGTATCCTCCAGATGGAGCTTGAGTTGCTCCTCATCAGATGTCCAGCGTCGGAAAGATTCGATATAACGGGTTAACGCCTGCACACTTTGTTCCAACAAATGTGTGCGTCCATTCAGCAATGCTTCATAAGCGTTATCGAGCCGGAAGACTTTTTCCAGAATTGTCAAGGGAGCAGGCGCAGCGCTAAAAATGTAATGGGTCGCTTCATGTCCACGATACAAATATCGTTCTCTAAAGCCAACGTGTCCTTGCTCCAAGTCTGCAAAAGGTAAAACGCATGATTTGTACGACAAGTTTTCTCGTCGGTCATGCTCTATTACATGGAATATCTGTTCCTCTTTGTTATAACCGTATACGAGTAACGTATGGTCCAGATGTTCCTTTTCAAAAGTATCTTTGCGAATCGATTCGTAGTAAGCATCTACCCAAACCACTACAGGGCTGCCGTGCGAAATAGCCTCGATCAGCTCTGCCACAATGTTACTTGAATCTGCTCGTATATCGACCTTCATATTTAATTGTTGAAACATTTGCTGCATCGGATATTGCTCGTCGTAGCGGATGCGATACCCTCTGTCCAAACTTGCAGCTTGCTGCCCACGTTCATCCTTCTGATCATATTCATACAGAATGAGATCATTCAGCATGATGCACAGTGGGTCTTGACCAAAATGCCGCACGACTGGAAATACCGAATTAAAGAAGCAATTTTTGTAGAACACGTCGTTAAAGGGCTCGATCGCAGGGATGATCACCTGTATCGCAGTCCTGTCTGACTCAGCTTCGGTTAATCTCACAACTGTTGCTTCGGCTTGCGACATCGTTGCAGCAGTCGCGGCAGCTTCTGTCTGAGCGACTGCTAGTGTAGCGATCGGCAGCTCTTGTCTCTCATTTAAAGCTATCTCACGACTTGAACCGATTACGTTAGCCGCGAGCTCTGTGATCGAGCTGAATCGATACAGATCATCGGAGCTGATTGTGACATGCTGCCGCTCCAACTCAACCTCCATTCGAATAGCTTGGATGGAGTTTCCACCTAGCTCAAAAAACGAATCGTAGACGTTAATTTCGGATAGCCCAAGCAGCATTCCCCATACATTCGCAATTGTTTGCTCTGTCTCGTTGTATTGCCTACTGTCCCTGCCCGTTAGTTTCACAACTATATTGGATGACGAAGTCGTATCCACGACTGCCGCTTCATCCGTTCGAACAGGATTACACTCACCAATCTCAATCGAGTTCTGATCACCTCCTTGTAGCGCCTGGTAATGCTCGGATGTATATTCATCTGCAAGTTCCAACCAACAGCGTGAGCGCTGAAACGGATAGGTTGGTACGCTGACCGTACCTATCTCCTCATCCATATCAAGCAGCTGCCACTCAATGTCGGCACCTTCCGTATAAAGACGGCATATCTCATCCAGTCCGTCTGCATACGATGTTGTACGGGCCATCATCTGTTGAATCCGCTCCCGCCCCTGCTCGTTTTTAGCTATTAGTTGTTCACTTGTTAACGCCCCTACTTGGATTTCTCCTCGCTGTACATTGCGAAGCCGGTGCTCACCATAATACACACCGTCCATCGTTGGAACCGAGGTAAGGCCTGTTTGTTGAAGCTGAGTCAGCTTCTGACAAAGTTCCTCCTTGTCGTACGCGGTTAAAGCTAATCGATGTCCGTAATGCCCTCTACCCGTATTGGCTGTATAACAAATTGATCGTAAATCTGCTATTGAATGGCGCAAAAATGTGGCATACTCATTCACTAGCTGCTTTACTCCTGATTCGCTTTTTGCTGATAAGCACAACACTGCCCGCTCTCGCTTAGGTTGCGTATCGACTCGCTCCACCGCAAATGAAGGCTGCTTAGTAGGCGGTTCCTCTAACACGACATGGCAGTTCGTTCCGCTAAAGCCAAAGGAACTTACTCCGCATCTTAGCGGGGTACCTCTGCCTTCCCAGTTCCGTAGTTGGTCATTCACATAAACTGGCGAACTTTCAAATGCAATTTTGCGATTAGGTCTCGTAAAATGCAGTGTCGGCGGCAGCTGCTTATATTGAAGCGCAGCAATTGCTTTCACGAGCCCGACTATTCCAGAAGCGCTGTCCAGATGGCCTACATTCGTTTTGACCGAGCCTACCGCACAAAATTGCTGCTTGCTTGTGCGCTGTCTAAAAGCACGCTTTATACCGTCTATTTCGATCGGATCCCCAAGCTTCGTGCCCGTGCCATGTGCTTCGATGTAAGAAATCGAATCTGGCGGGACATCCGCATCTTTCCACGCTTGCAGCAGCAGTTGTTCCTGCGCCTGCGCATTTGGCGCCGTAATACCTGCTGATGCTCCATCCTGATTAACTGCGCTGCCCTTAATGACCGCATAAATACGATCCCGATCCGCAACAGCCCGCTCCAATGGCTTCAACAGCAATGCTGCTGTCCCTTCTCCCCAGACAGTACCGTCCGAACTGTCGTCAAAAGTGCTCGTTCTAGCATTGGACGATTCGATTCCAATCGCAAATACATCGTCCACTGGCAGGAGACATACCTTCACCCCTCCGGCAAGCGCTTGATCACAATCCCCATTTCGCAAAGCCATACATGCAAGATGTACAGCTACCAGAGAAGAAGAACAAGCCGTATCTACCAGAAAGGCTGGTCCTTTAAAATCAAGCAAATAAGAAATTCGGCTTGCGATTAAAGAAGGCGTATTACCAACACTAGCCATATCTACCAATGTTGGCTGCCGCTTTGAAATATATTGACCGTATACCGGCCAATCTGCATAACCGAGGTATACCCCGGTCCGACTGCCTTTTAGCCGATTGCCGCCATACCCTGCGTCCTCGATCGTTTTCCAGGCAGTTTCCAGAAACAGTCGCTGATTTGGGTCCATCAATGCCGCTTCCTTGGGTGACAAGTTAAAAAATCCGTAATCAAACTGATCGATTTGATCCAAATAGCCGCCTTGACTAAATGTAATTTCATGTTCCCTAAGGCTCGTAAATTGTGTAATAAACGGTCGTGTATCCCGCTGCCGATCAAGTGGCAACGGTCTGACAAATTGTTGACCATCGCGAATATTAGCCCAAAACTGCTCTAATGTGTTCGCATGAGGCATGTCCAGCCCTACTCCAATGACGGCAATATCCTTTACGCCTGATGATTGTTGCTGCAGCTTGAGTGCTTTCAGAACTTGAAGTCCTGTCGCTCGATCCATTTTTCCGGCAGCCACTTGTTCAAATATGATTTGGGCAGCTTTCATATGCGAGCCACCTCCATTAAACGGTAACGCTCAACAGCTTCCGTAATTGTCAACGTTCCTGCTTCGATATGATCAAACCATGCATACACCTCAGCCTCAAACGGATCTTCCTCTTCCATTGGAACTGGCGCCGAAGCTTGTAGGCCTTGGCTCACATATTGTGCCAGCTTGGCAATAGTGGCGTAGGAAAACATATCGGATATGGACACCACACCCGGATATTGAGCTTCAACTAACGCGTGTACTTTAGTAACCAATATGGAGTCGCCGCCAATTTCAAAAAAGTTAGCATGAATGTCCAGCTCCTCATACCCTAAAATGTGCCGCCAAGCTTCCGCAATGCGGCGCTCGATGTCTGTATAATCGCTGTTCGCCTTCCCTTTAAGGGCAATATAACTTAGTTTGGCGCGTGCAGCAGAGGTACTTCCCCCTCTATCATGCTGCTTGTCCGCTATCGCGCCAGCCCGCTGCTCCAGCTGTGCTTGCACACGTTCTGTCATGCGGAATGGAAGCTTATCCCTTAGCTGAAATAGAGCGGAATCTACATTTAATGGACCGACATACATTTGTGTCACATTATGCTTTAAGGCGTCATCAAACGCTTCGACTCCTTTTTGTACAGGCAGTACGTTAAACAGTTCTTTGCTTTCATCAACGTCTGCGTTTTCAGATAACCCTGTGTTGTCCCATGCAGGCCAATTTAACACAAGCGTCCGTTTCCCTTGCAGCAATGAACGGCATGCGGCAACAGCATCCAGATAAGCATTGGCAGCTGTGTACGGCCCAGAGCCCATGCCCCCGACAAGCGTAATAGCGGAGGAGAATAACGCCAAAAATTCCAAGTCTTCATCTCGCAGCACTTGATTCAGCACCCATGTTCCCTGTACTTTTGCTGCCATCACTTTTTCGAAATGATCCTGTGTCAAGCGACCGCTTATGTCTCCCTCGGCAATGCCTGCCGCATGAATAACACCTGTAATAAAGCCATACTGCGATCGAATATCGCCCAGTATGGACTGAATATGCGCTTCGTTTGTAATATCCGCTTGTATACATGATATGGTAGAGCCTAATCGCTCTATTTCTTGTAAGACAGCAAGGGTACGGCTTACGTTGTCACGTGACCTTTCCCCTTCTATTTGCGGTACAGATTCAAGTGCAGATTGATGAGCACTGCTATGTGTATCTGTAGGTGAAGCATCAGCAGAACAGTTAATTAAAAAATGGTCATTAGGTTCGGTTAAATGCTCTTGATGTGGCTCGTGGTGGGTGGCTTGCAGTTGAAGCAAAGTGTTCCATTGCGTGCGCTCTGGAAATGGAGATCTATTTAGTAAAATGATTTGAACAGGCTGTTGCGACGCCAAATATCGGGCCATTTGAAGTCCGATGCCGCCAAGCCCCCCCGTTATTACATACACGCCATGAGGCTTGATGACTGGCAGATTGGAATGTAATGGTTTGTTCACATCTGGCAAATCCAGCTTGTCCAAACGTTCTACATATCGAATGCCTCGTCGATAGGCTGTTACATATTCTGCTGCGGGTTTGTGAATTTCCTGTATACAGCAGCCTATGTCTGTCTCCAAATCCATATCTAAACATCTGATATGGATGTACGGATATTCCCAACCAATCGCTTTGCTAAATCCGAACAAGGACGCATGCTCAGGCAGTACGGGATCAGGAAGACCTGCAATCGCCGTCAGCATCTGGCCATCAACAACGGAAGCGCCGCGGCGGGTCATGATCGTCAACTCCAATGCATCATTACGCTCTTGACGGACGATCGCTTTAATCATGCGGTGGAGCCGATATACGCTTTTTTCCAAACGATTTTGCAAATCCGTCAATGTTGCAGGCACCGTCGTTTCTTGTGCCGCACATATAAATACGATACGACGGACGTTCCTATCCTTGAGCTGCTGCAACAGTTTGTCATAGTCAGCTTCATTGTCTTGTATCCGGAAGCCATCTCTACTAACTTGCTCGTAACAGTCGGCATAATCAACTTCAATAACAGGTGTACCTGACTGGCGCAGCTTGTCCTTAACACCAGCATCCGCTTTATCTTCGCTTTTGAATATTAGCGTAGTAACTCGTCCCATTTGAACCGAATCATCCATAGATAAGGGCTGGGCTTGCCATATAGTATGGTAGTAGCGATTATGATCCAAAAGTGTAGTAGTATGCGGATCATATTCAGTCAAATTCAGCCAGCAGCGCTTGCCTTCAAACGGATAGGCAGGTGCGTGTAACCTGTGGGGTCTTCCTCTGCGATACAGCGTATTCCACTGAATTTCGGCACCATGCGTATATTTTTCCGCCACTTGATAACACGCTTGCGGGTCCGATTCCATGTAACTAAGCAATGCACGGTTACCTGCTAATGACAGCTCTTTGCGATCGCTATCGGAATCAGGTCCCGCATCATAATAGTAATAATCCACGTGCCCCTGTTGGAGTCCTTCTTGCTGTATTCTAAGCAGGGTGGATTTAAGCTGCTTATGATTTGCTGTCACGATGGCTAGCCGATGCTGATATTCACCTCTACCCGTCTGCAACGTGTAGCATAAATCGGTTAAACTTATATCCGTTTCAACGTCTAAATAGTAAATAAATTTCTCCACAGACTGCTGTAGCGCTTCTCTTGTTAAAGCAGACAACACAAAGATGTTATTCTTCTTTTCCGACTGGAATAGCGGAGCCGAATTTACCTCAGTCGATTGGGAACGATTGGCGGGCTGACTCTCTTCCAAGACAATATGGCAATTCGTACCACTAATACCAAATGAACTCACACCACAACGCCGTTTCTCAGCAGGATTACTGATCCACTCGCGCAGCTTGTCATTTACATAAACAGGTGAATCTTCGAAGCTGATCTTTCGATTGGGACGACTAAAGTGAAGGGTTGGGAACAACTCCTTGTACTTTAGCGATAATACTGCTTTGACCAGGCCGGCAACACCCGCCGCACTGTCCAGATGTCCGATATTACTTTTCACACCACTTACCGCACAAAATTGCGCCTTGTTCGTATAACGCTGGAACGCTCGCCGGATGCCATCCATTTCAATCGGATCGCCTAGCTTAGTACCGGTCCCGTGAATCTCGATATATCCTATCGATTCGGGATGTATATGGGCACGAGACCACGCTTCGGCAAGCACCTGCTCCTGGGCTTGTGCATTCGGTGCGGTTATGCCTACGGAAGTGCCATCTTGATTGACCGCGCTAGACTTGATAACCGCGTATATCGCATCCCGATCTTCCCGCGCTTGACGCAGCGGCTTCAACAAAATCGCTACCGAGCCTTCTCCCGTCCCTGTTCCATCGGCGCTATCATCCAATGCTTGTGTTCTCGATGTGGATGATTCCACCCCCACCTCAAAATCACGCACTGGAATGAGATGAAGCTGTATCCCGCCTGCAATCGCCAAATCACACTCCCCATTCCGAAGCGCCTGACACGCCAGATGAATGGCAACCAATGACGAGGAACAGGTTGTATCTACAGTCATATTAGGACCTTTCAGATCGAGCAAGTAGGCTATACGACTCGCGATCATCGGCCTAACGTTGCCTGGCATAGACATGGAATAGGCATCAGGTTCCACTTGGCTAATCATCTGTTTGTAGTCCCCATCTGAACCATATCCAAGATATACACCCGTGTTGCTGCCTTTTAGCATCGCTCCCCCGTACCCTGCATCTTCAATTGCTTGCCATGCCGTCTGTAGAAACAGGCGTTGATTCGGGTCCATCAATGCTGCCTCTTTGGGAGACAACTTAAAATAGCCGAAATCAAACTGATCAATACCCTCCACATATGCCGCCGCACCATAGTTAATGGTTTTAGGATCTTTGCCGATATGATTAAAATACCGATCCGTATCTTTTCTGCGCGCTTCTGGAAGATCACGGACACAATCTTTTCCTTCTCTAAGGTTATGCCAATATTGTTCCACGGTGTCGGCAAGAGGCAACTTTAACCCGATCCCGATAATCGCAATATCGTAGGCCTCATCTCCGTCATCATGAAATGGGTCGGGAGCTGCTGCTGACTCCTCAAATAGCGAGTTTTTTAATGTAATGGAGCTAAAATCCAACAATCCCACCTCCTTCTTTTTCAAGCACACATTTATTTAAGTACGAGCATAACGTTCAGACAGCTGATGCAACATATCCTGATATGCTTGCAGCAATGCCGATATTTTCTCTTTCTTTAATCGCTTGTCATTAAATCGAAAGCTAACCGTCAGACCTTGTCCTCCCTCTTCTTCATCCAGAAGAAGCATCACATCATATGTCTTTAGCCACTCCCCGCGCTGTGATACCTCCGTGTTGTACGTGACAAGCGCAAGTATTTCCTCCCTTGCTTTCGGCTGTTGAACTAGCAAGTGTGGTGCGATGTGGAGCACATAATATGCCGGTGGATCAATCCGTGTTGTGTGCACAAGGCTGAACAACTGTGCAAACCCTTGCAGCTCGGACAAATTAATGGCAAGTGGCACAACTTGTTGACCATCTTCGCCCAACAACTGAATCGTTGATTCCGTGCTGTTATTTATTTGTGTTAGCAAATAGGCATACATGGAAATGACGAGATCTACTAACTCTGCTTTATGTTCACGTGCCATCTGTCTTAACGAAGTTACGGTTTCATATTCAAGCTGGCATGTAACGGACATCGAGCCACTAGCTAAGGGCTGATGCGTAAAATATTCAACCGGCAGCCGTTGGTAAGCAATTTGGGGAACATCCGAAGCTTGTGTATGCTTCAAATCTACATACTTAGCAAACTTGGCAATGGTCGTATGTGTAAACAAATCAGTAACCGTCGTTCCCCAGTTGTACTTTTTCTCCAGCTTCGTATGGAGCTGCATCAGCAGAATCGAGTTGCCTCCTGCCTCAAAAAATGGCTCGTGACGACCTATATGTTGTCTTCTCAGCACATCTTGCCAAGCCTCGAGAACAAGAGCCTCCGTGCTGGACAAATCAGTCTGATCGTCATCTTCAAGGGGGATGTGCAGGCTGCGCTTCATCGCCTGCAACGCCTTTTTATCCAATTTACCGTTAATCGTTAACGGCACGGCATCCATGTGGTACATGACCGTTGGCACCATATATGCAGGCAGCTTGTCCACGGCATATTCTCGTAAGGTCAATCCTGCTGTCTCTAGCACGGCATCTTCTGCAAGTTGAATATAAGCTGCCAACATCTTGCTGCCGTCGCCATCATCTACGGCTAACACAATCGCTTCCTGAACGGCTGGATGTTGGCGCAAATGGTATTCGATTTCGCCCAATTCAATTCGGTATCCCCGAATTTTGACTTGTTCATCGCTGCGACCGACATATTGGATGCTGCCGTCTGGCATCCACTTGCCAAGGTCACCCGTACGATACAGCTGACCTTGGCCGTGCACAGGATCAACTACAAACTTCTCCGTCGTAAGCTCGTTCCTATTCAAATAACCTCGCGCTACCCCATGCCCTGCTATACAAATTTCGCCAACTACACCAATAGGAAGCAGTTCAAAATAATTATCCATCACATACACGTTATAATTAAAAATAGGTTTACCGATCGGGACGTCCTGCTGTTCGCTGCCCGTACAACGATGATAGGTTGCACACACCGTTGCTTCAGTCGGGCCGTACGTATTGTAGACCCGTCCAATTTGGACTAGCTGGTTGATATACGCCGGCTTTAGCACATCGCCTCCACTAATGTACGTGTGCACGTTAGGTAAACCATTACGCTTGTTGATCTCATTTAGCAACAGTGGCGAGCACGACACGATACTTACGTTTTGATCCCGTGTGGTCTGCGCCAATCGCTCCAGATCAAGCACATCCTGCTTGTCCGCAACAACGACAGCTCCTCCTGCTAAAAGTATGGGATACACTTCTTCCACAAATTGATCAAATGAACAAGAAGACTGCTGTAGAAAGCGATCTGCACTTGTAAGCTGGAACTCGTGTTGAAAGGCTGCTGTATAAGCTACCAACTGCCGGTGCTCGACAACTACGCCTTTAGGCTTGCCAGTTGAACCAGACGTATAAATGATATAAGCAGCTTGCTCAGCTTCTACATGTTGTGACAAATTGTCTGATGCTAGCGTTGCAGCACAATCTGAATCCGCCGTCTCCAGCCCCGATTCCATGTGAAGTATGGTCCCTTTAAATGAAACTCGTCCCCGCCATTCCTCGCTAGTAACCAGCAGCTTTGCGTTGCTATCTTGCAGCATGTACTGAATACGATCCTCAGCATATTGCTCGTCTATCGGAATGTACACACCACCAGCCTTTAGCACCGCCAGCATGGCAATGATTGTACATGCAGACCGTTCCAGCAAAATCGCAACTGGCTGTTCTGGCTGGAGTCCTTGTTGAAGTAGACGCCTAGCCAGTCGGTTAGCCTGTTCGTTCACCTGCTTATATGAGATAGACTTGCCGCGATGCACAATGGCAGGTTGATTTTCAACAGCGGCAGCTTGTCTCTCAAATAAACGATGCACTGGTTCAACCGTATGCTGTGCGGCAACAGGCTTGTTAAAACAAGTCGTGATGACGCTCCGCTCTGCCTCAGTCAGCATAGTCAGCTGACCTATCGGTTGCTGCGCGTCTCGAACAATAGCTAGCAGCAGCGTCTGCAGATGACCAGCCATGCGTACCATCATCTCTGTTGAGATGCGCTGCGGATTAAAGGAAAGATCAAGTTCAATGCTATCCATCGACATGACACCCAAAGTAACGTCATAGTGTGTCATTTCATGCATATAAAAGTTGTCAATCTTCAACATCCGATTTGAGCGTATTCGCTCATCCAATGGATAATTTTCCAGAACAACAATCGTGTTAAACAGAGACTCCGCACCCGTCAGCCCGCTGTACGTTCCTATGTCGATCAATGGTGTATGCTCGAATTCCTCTCGTCTTTTACATTGGTCATGTGTACGATTGACCAGTTCTAGCGCAGACTCTTGTTCCTTCATCGTTATGCGGAGTGGAATCGTATTAATAAACAACCCCACCATATTTTCCACACCATCGATATCCGGCACTCTTCCAGACACCGTAGTGCCTATTACGATGTCTGCACAATGTAAATACTTTTGCAGTACACTGCCCCACGTCGTATATAAAAGGGAGGCGAGCGTAACTCCGTACTGTCGTACAAAAGCAAACACTTCATCACACTCAGAACTGGACAGACTGAGCGTTACATGTTTAATAGAAGGGGCTGCTCGTTGTTCAAGTGAAGCTTCGTTGCTCAAAGAAAGCGACTTTCCGGCTTCAACACCACTAAGCACGTCACTCCAATAAGTGCGTTGCTTGTTGGCATCTTGATTTTTCAGCCACTTAACCAGCTCTTTAAATTTCGTTTTTGAAGGTAGAGTCTCTTCAGAAGTCACGGATTGTGTAGCTAATCGTTCATATGCCTCCATCCATTCCTGCAAGATGACCCCATTGCTCCACCCATCGTATAAAATATGGTGCCAGCTGATCATCATCTCACAATGATCTGGTCGAATTAGCAGCAGCGCTATTCGAAACGGCTGCTCCTCTAACGTGATTTGAAGCTGTTCCGTACATGACAGCTCTTCTCGCGTTGCAAGCAATTCGTCTTCAGAGAGTGAAGTAGCATCGATTACTTGCCATACAACAGGCTTGTGTTTAAGTACAACTTGAATCGGGCTCTCCAGTTTATCCCAACGATATATTGTTCTTAACATCTCATTCCGAGAAATAACAGTCTTCCATGCTGTACGCATATGATCCACGTCAATTTGACCTGTCAGTGTTAACACAAGCTGTTGCACATAAAAGGAGCGATTTTCCTGCCTCAAATAATGAAACAGCATGCCTTCCTGCGTAGGGGTTAACGATACGATGTCCTCTACATTTGACTTGTCTATTTTGTTGGATTGCCCAGTAGCAGCCACAACATTCATCCTCTCCGTGTTCCATTGTGCTCTATAAACGGCTTACAGCGTTGTTTTGTCCGCATAACTAGCAGTTGCTGCAATCTCAGACAAACGCCCTGCTTCCTGATGTACAATCTGGCCCATATCCATTTTAATGATATGATCCGCCAGTTCGAAAAATCGATCATCATGTGTGATCGCAATTATACATTTCCCCCGCTGCCGAAGCTCTGGCAGCAACGTGTTGTAGAAAAAGGCACGGAATTCCGGATCTTGGTCTGCCGCCCATTCATCAAACAAATAAATTGGCCTGTCTTCTAAATAACTGATGAGCAGCGCCAAGCGCTTACGCTGACCGGTTGACAGCTTGATCGTATTCAGCTTCCCGTCTTCAATATTTACTTTGTCCTGTAAATGCAGTGTACGGAGGTAAGTTTGAATTTCTGCTTGTTTATGTTCGGTTTCGATGCCGTATAATTTCTCAAACAGATGAAAATCGCTAAAAATGGCCGCATATTGCTGGCCAAGCGTCAGACTGTCAACGATTTGCCCGTTAATAAACACTTCGCCCTTTGTTGGTGTATAGAGGCCCGTAATCAGCTTGGCAAGTGTTGACTTGCCACTTCCATTGCCCCCGGTAATAAACGTAATTTCTCCCCCACGGAAGGAAAAATGAATCGGCCCTACCGTAAAGGTATCCCCTTCCTTGTTGTCATACTGATACTCCACTGCTCGCAATTGTACATCAAGCTTCTGCGCCTCCACCTTCGTACCGGTTGACGTATGATCCACTTGCAGCTGCTGTTGCGCCCGATATTCATCCAATTGCTTAGATAACTCACTAATCCGATTCCAACTGATCCGAACACGGAAAATATTCGGAATCGTGCCTAAAATACCATGAACAGGACCTGTCATATATAACAGGACAAAGACATAGTTTCTTAATGCGTTCACTTTAAGATCTGTAAATAATAGTGGAAACAAAAATGCGACAGCCCCAATGACTAACGTAAACAACAATTCTCCGATAACGTTGACGTTGGCAAACTTCAGTCCACCTTGAATCCGTTTCTCCCGATATGTGTTGCAGCTAGCTTGCATATCCGTCTTAAAGTCCTGCTTTTTGCCATTATGCAAGCTCAGTTCTTTAAAGCCGGTAATCAAGTCATTTATAAACTTAAAAAATACATTTTGAATGTCTCTTGTTTGTTCCCACAGCTTGTTAGCCTGACGACCAATCGCAAAGTGTAACCCTGCGGCAATAAAAATAAAGGCAACTGATACGACCAAACCGTACACGCTAATAATTCCCATATATACAAAACAGCAGATTAACGTAACAAAGCTAGTCGCCCCAGTAATGACAATGCCGGAAAATTCACTAATCGTTTCCGTGTCATTGTTAAGCGCAGCCTGAATCGATCCGTCCTCTAAACCTTCGACCCGCTGGTAAGGAGTATCCAAAATTTTATCGATTAGCTCTGCCCTTTTTTCGTAAACCATATCATTTGCGATGTAAATTAATCTGGTCCGCACCAGCTTCTGACCAACGACGTAGATTGCAATCCCCACTGCAAAGTAGAGCAGAAGCCCCCCCTGAAAGCCGTCATCGCGATTAAGCGTTTCATTAACGATAAAAATGATAAGTGCGTTTCCGAACCCACTCGCAATGCTTAGCAGCGTCAAGGTAAACATCGAGCGATCATTTTTCTTAGGAAATAACGTGGTCCAAATGAAATAAAAATTAAACAGCAGCACCGCAAAAAAGAGCAAAATGATTGCAGTAATAAAGCTCTGCGGAGCCCACACCTGCACAAAATCCCACGATAATCCGCCATAAATCACATCCGGGATTCGGTACAAACAGTACGTGAAGCCAGACATAAACAGTAAGGAAATAAGCAAATTTGCTGCCAGCTTGCTGCCACTGCCTGCATACCGCCGCTTGCCGCGCACGGCTTCCCATATAGCCGTACCCGAGAACCAGATGATCATTAGCATTGCGGGAATCGCAATAAATAAAATAGCGGATGCGGTGTTGTCCATACTTTTATATTGGTCTGTCGCAGGATCGGGAAGCTCTTTGCCTAACAGCATTTGCATGATCCCGTGTCCAATTGTTTGCGTATACGTAGAGTTCAGGTTGGCAAGGACACCTACGCCAATTCCATCCTGCGGCCTAAATAAAAAGGCGGATGAAAAGTTAGGGTTCTCTCCCCCGTGTGTAATTTCACCGCTGCCTCGTTGATGAATTGTCCAGCCAGCGGCATAGGAAGACCCATCCCCTCCTGGCATTACAGTCCGGTCAGGTGCATGCGATTTCTCGATAATTTGCTGTGGAAAAGTAGGTGCAATGCCTTCTTTCTGACCAAGTTGAATACTTAACCACTTGCCAATATCGTTCGCACTGGACATGACATATCCGGCTGGCGTGTTTCCCCTATAGACAGGTGCATCGTATTCAACGGTTCTCAGCAGATTAAACTTGTATCCTTTAGCCATCTGTTCAGCAGGAACGTCGTTTCGGAATAAGTACGTATGCTGTAGTCCGAGCGGATTGAGTACTTGCTCAATTACATACTTCTCATAGGTGTTACCTGTGACGAGTTGAATGATATAACCGAGCACATCATAGTTAATCGTGGCGTACGAATACACTTCCCCAGGTCTATCATCCAATTCAATACCTTCCAACGTTTTCACCGTCTGCGCAAGCGCATCGTCTCCGTCTGCAATCGGTATGTTTCCGATCGTGTCAAATGGAATGCCGCTTGTGTGATGAAGCAGCTGATACAGCGAGATATCTACTGGTTTTCCTTCATAGGTTACTTTAAATGTAGGAATATATTGATTTACGGTGTCTTCCAACCGTAACTTGCCTTCTTCCACAAGACGAAGCAGCGCAATTCCTGTAAAAGCTTTACTTGTCGAGCCTAGTTCAAACACCGTATCCGACGTTACAGGTGTAGAAGCTGATTGATCAGCATAGCCAAACCCTTTCGTATACACTGGCTTATTATTCTGAAGAATAACGACGGATACCCCAGGTATGTCCCCTTTGGACATTTGCTGCTCAATATAGGCTTCAATCTCTTTTTCCTTACCTGCGAACAGATCAGCCGCCGACACTGATCCTAGTGGCAGGAGGAGTAAACAATAAATAATAGCCAATATTGGAAAATGCTTTAGTCGAATCATATCGGACCCTCATTTACGATTTAATGGTTATGGAATAAGCGCTCCATTATGGACTTCACTGTCGTAAAACTGATTTACGTACTCGAATATCCGATCAACTGCGGTCGTCAGTCCCCCCGCCTCGTCGAATTTTCGCTTTACATCCAAACAGTTTGTACGATAGCAATCGTCCCCAAGCACCCGCTCTACAGCTTGTTGAAGCATAACCGCAGTCGGCTCACGATCGGTCACATACAGACCTGCTCCAACTCGTTCCACCATCATCGCTCCCATAAATTCGTCGAACACTTGAGGGACAACGACCATCGGCACGCCATGGGCAATACTTTCATATATACTGTTAGCTCCACCGTGCGTAATAAACACGTTCGCATGCTCTAAAATTTGTAATTGCGGGACATATGGCCGAACGATAAAGTTGTCTGGAATTTGTCCAAGCTCGGCAAGAGCAACTTGATGCCCTACCGACATAATGACCTGGCAATCTGAATGTGCAAAAGCTTCAAAGCACGCTTTGTACGTATCTACAAGCTGATTGTAGATGGTACCAAATGCCACGTAGATTAACGGTCTGCCATCTAATCGATCAAATGGAAAGTCTACAGCTTCAGCACGCGGGAAGATCGGGTACCCCAAAAACAAGTAACTGTCGTCAAACGCTTCTTCGTGAAGTTGGAAAAATCGCGATGAAAAAATAAGATTTAACGGCTGCTTGCTGCAAAAAATGTCATTAATGACATTCACCTGCATCAAGCCGTACTTTTTGCTGATAAGCATCGACATTTTGTCTAGCAGCTTACGATAAAGGAGGCTGCTCCCTTTAAATTTCTGATATAACGGGTCATTGGAGGCCCTCAGCACATGTTCCACAAAAAAGTCCGGGTCCAAGTCGGCCATTTCATCGATATAAGGAAAGTTCGCACATAAAGATATAGCAGGCACACCGAGACGCTCTGCACATACTTTTCCCCAATAACAAAAGGCATCATGGATAATATAATCTGGCCTCCAAGCGGCAATCTCGTCATAGAAACGTGCCAGCACAGCCTCCGTTCGACTTAAAATAAAGTCGGCAAATACTAGAAACGTATCAATGCCATGCCCATCATGTGTAGCAAATCCAACAGTTCCCTCATAACTTCGAAACTTTGCCCCTGTCTGCTCGACCTTCTCCTGAAACGGAGTGCTGGCGTAATAGACAACTTCCTCTCCAGATTCAACCAACTTATGAATCAACCCCAATGTCGGATTGACGTGTCCATGAAGATCTACGCTAAAATAGAGCACTTTTGCCATATTAGCCCCCATCCTCCATTAATAGATTGTTCTCTCTAATCGAAATAACATGTTTGTATGCTAGATCGTTTCTAAATAAACAGTTCGTCCAAATCATCCTGAGTAATCTGGACGGCATCAAAATCGGATGGCGTATAGTCCTGATCAGTCTTGCCACAACAGTGATTCACGATTTGAATCAGCTCATGCACATACATGGAAACTAGTTCTTTACCTTCACTTTCATTAAAGTGCAAGTGACTGCAAGCCAATTCCACACGCAATTGTTGATCAATTACAATCGCCTGTATATCCAGTAACGCTGTCATTTCATTGTGTATGTCACTCTCTGAGCCTGAAGACTCATGTGCCATGCAGAACCACTCGTTATTAAAGCTTGTGTCCACATCCCCTAAGTAATTAAATCGGATTGGAGCCTGAAGTCGGGTGTCCTTTAAGGTTTTTGTATAATACCGAAGTACCCCATATCCAATTCCGTTATAGGGAATAGATCTCAGCAATTCTTTAATCGTTTTAATTTTATGGGTAATAGGTCCTGCATGATTTTGAATCCGAACAGGATAAATTGAAGTAAACCACCCTACTGTTCTAGACAAATCCAAACTGCTGTCTACCAGCTCTCTACCGTGCCCCTCAAGCTCTATTACTACTTCATCAAGCTCGAATTTATGGAATAGAGTCAAGGCTAACGCTGTAATCAATAAATCCTTAGTCTCTGTTCGATAAGCTTTATTCGCATCTTTCAAAAGATTAGCGGTTATACTTTTGTCAAATACGTGATGGTACGTTTGTGAAGTTACAAGCATCGGCATTGCTCCACCCATTGATTGCTGAACCGGAATAACAGGCGGGTCTTGTATGACGGCTTCCCAATATGTTTGTTCTTTGCTTGTTTCGCCCTCTAATTTCCCCTTATAACTAGACCAATCCTGATAAGAAGATGTCTTGTCTGGCAACTGTAACTTTCCGTGATCAAGCACCGATTGCTCCAGCAACAAGGCCAAATCCTCCAGCAAAATACGCCATGACACCCCATCTACAACCAGATGGTGACCAATTAGCAACATTCGTGTACCTTGTTGACCCAGTTCAAACAGATGAGCTTTAAACATCACTCCACGGTGAATATCCATTTCCGACTTGAGCTTGTAGCCTGTCGATGCTAGCCTTTGCAACTGCTCTGCTGCACAGTACCCCGTCAGATCCGTCTTCCCTATCGAAAGCGCTCCATCTGTATGTTCCATATAAGCTAATTGCTCATCCTCTGCTTTGACATAAATGCGCAGGGAATCGTGATGATGCAATAAAATATTTAGCAGTTCGGTGAGTCGTTCTGTACTAATGTCCTGCTTTAATTGCAGCAGTACTGATTGGGTATAATGGTTCGGATTCCGCAATGATAATTCTTGAAACCAGCTTATGATTGGTGTTGTCCCGATCGTCCCTGAACGGGGAGACTGATCGATTTGAATTGCATCGTGTAATGGACGGACCTGCATCACCATATCAATCAACAAAGGATTGGACAAAATATCCTTCACCTTTAATTGATAGCCCGCGTTTTTGAGCTTAGATGCCAGTTGAATCGCTTTGATGGAATCTCCACCCTGATAAAAGAAATGGTCTTGCCATGTCAAGCTATAATGGTTAAGCACTTGTTCAACCGCAGCCATAAACACGGCTTCCATCCCATCACGCGGGATATTCCGCTCCACCACATCAAGTGTCATCTTGGCCGTCAAAGGCTCAGGCAGCTTATTACGATCTACTTTTCCATTTGCCGTTAAAGGAATGGACTCTAGTTCAACGAAATAAGCCGGAATCATATAATCTGGCAAGCTTTGCTTCAAAGCTATGCGGATTTGTTGCTCGGTTATGGATGCCTGCTTGACAAAATAGGCACATAAATATACAGCTCCCTGATCGTGCTTTCGATCCATTACAACAGCTTCCCTGATTGCTGTTATACGCGTGAGGGCATGGTCAATTTCGCCTAATTCAATCCGATAACCTCTAATCTTTACTTGATGGTCCACTCGTCCCATATAAATAATCGAGCCATCTTCCCTCATGAACGCGAGGTCTCCAGTCCGGTACATCCGATATTCAGGATGGAAGGGGTTGTCGATAAAGCGGGTTGCAGATAATTCCGGCTGGTTCCAGTATCCTCTGGCGACGCCGTGGCCTGAAATGTAAAGCTCCCCGATCCCATAACACGGCATAGGATTCAGTTGAGCATCCAGTATATAGATCATGACATTGTTCGCAGGTACACCAATCGGAACTGACAAGGAGGTTTCAGTACGATCGTACTGATAAATCATACAACCAACTACTGTCTCCGTTGGCCCATATTCATTGTAAATTTCGATCTCGTGATCAAAACAATGCTCAATTTGCGAGGCAAGTGACGACTTTAAGTCCTCTCCGCCTACAATAAATCGTTTGACCGAGCTGTGCGGATATCGACGATCTTGCAGCAACGATAAGTGGGCTGGTGTTAGCTTAATAACTGTTGCTTCATTGTCTGCCAATATACGAAACAACACGAACTCATCCTCGTCATCACGGTAAATGGTGATAAGTCCTCCACCAATTAAAGGTGTGAAGATAGACGTTATCGTCAGGTCAAACGCCAGTGAAGAATATAAAGGGAATACGGCTCGTTCCTTTTTCATATACGTTTCTTTGGCCCACCAGCTATAATTGACCAATCCCCGATGCTCTATCATCGTGCCTTTCGGCTTCCCTGTAGAGCCTGAGGTGTAAATAATATAGGCCAGATCTGATGGACCACTTCCGCCCGCTAAATTTGACGCATCTCCGCGATAAAGGAATGTCTGACGAAGATCAATCACTTCACCTGAGTACGCTATAGCTGCTGGTAGGTCTGTATTCGTCAGCAATACAGAGGCATTGGTGTCTGCAAGCATATAGGCAAGTCGTTCTTCAGGATGTTTAGGATCTAAGGGGAGGTAAGCCCCACCAGCTTTCAGTATGGCAAATATGCCAATTATCGATTCTAGTCCATGCTCCGTATACAATCCCACGATCGATCCACTGCGTACACCTTTGCCTTGCAGCACTCGTGCTAATTGGTTTGACTTTTCATTTAACTGCTGATAGCTGCACTGCTCACTCTTATATTTTGCGGCAATGGCATACGGTGTTCGTTCAACCTGCTCTTCAAACAGTCTTGTAATCGTCATTTGTTCCGGATAAGACACTTTTGTATCGTTAAACCGAATGATTTGCTGCTCATACTGCGATTCTGAGAGCAGGCTAAGCTGATCAAGCGGCCGTTCTGGATAAGCCATAATCTGTTCTGACAAATTCATCATGCCGCTAATCATCATTTTTATATATTGCTCATCATATTCAGTCGGTTTATAGTCAACATCTAACGTTATACATCCCGTATCGGACCATTCCTTGATCACAAGCTGCTTGGCGTATAATTGAAATCCATTGTAGAATTCTTCATTTTCGACGGGACATCCGTTCCAATCATTAACGTGCTTGGAGTTGTAATAATTAACACATACGTGGAACAACTGATCGAATCCCTGTCGTTTAAGCTCCAGGTCCTGCACAAGTAAATCATACGGGTATTTTTGGTGGAAATAACATTCGATCAACTGCTTGCCCATCTGCTGCAACGTGTCTAAAGCAGAAAGACTTCCGTCTATCCGATAAGCAAACGGCATCGTGCTCGTAAACATACCGATTGTGCTTTTCTCCTTGCGTCCTGAGCGGTTCAACACTGGCGTTCCGATCACTAGATCTTGCTGGTTGGTTGTCTTGTACATAAAGAGTAGATATAACATTACAAACTGAGTATTTAGAGAGGTCTTATGTATGGCGGTGAAACTTTGCATGCGAGCTGAAGTTAGCGCATCTAAGGTGTGGGTAATCCTAGTCCCTACGATATGGTCTGTGCCGTAGGACATATTCACATCAGGCAACGGAGTAAATTTATTAATCCAGAACTGTCTATTCTTATTATACCGTTCTGATTGCAAATAATGGCGTTCCGAATCAATGACGTCCAAATAGGAAGGAGCAGCCGTTAATTCGATATATTCCCCTTGACTGATCTTGTTGTATAGATTATAAATTTGCTCCGTCATAATCTGCGTGGACCAGCCATCTGCGATAATATGATGCAGCTTAATCAAGTATCCGCTATCATGGTCTGAAATTCGGAACAATTTTAAATCGTACAGTGGAGATTCCAGCAGTTGAAAAGGTGTGCGTGCTTGCTCTGATAGCCACAGCCGATAAGCTGCTTCAGCATCGCTGCTGCCCGTGAAATCTACCAACTGTAAACGTTCTTCACATGCTGCACTCACATATTGGTATATGACATTATTAAGCTCACGAAGACGAATCCGCAAACCGTCATGCTGCAAAATGACGTGTCGGATCGCTGTCTCAAGCACATCCATGTCAACGCGACCCTTAATGCGAATCGTTCCTCCAATGTTGTGGAGCGGAATGGATGGATAAATGTTTTCGATATACCAAATACGTTTCTGCGGATGAGTCAGCTCATGCAGAACGACTGGTTCAGGTGTAAGATGAGCTGTATGGCTCATAGTCAATCCCCCATCATATGAGATTCAAAATATAAACATGTAATATATACTGGAAAAGATGTGTAACGACAGGAAAGGTATATCGCGGAAGGGCATGCTCATGATGTCCGCAATGTATGAAACAGCAGCTATACAGCCGAGGAATGCTTATGCAGAATCAATGTTGTTGCAAAATTGATGTTAAATCTTGTGAATTGTTACGAATCTATTTTTATATTAGCAAGTGCTATTTCGCTTTTCAAGGGTCCAAAGCGTGAACAAATCATACGACGTCAACGACTGCAACAAAAGATAAGCGCTTTCATTTGTTGCTGTATCAATGTTTCTTCAGCTTTCCTCTCCTATTTTGACAGATACAGGGGCAATAAAATTTTACCTAATCTTTAGCAAACGGACAATTTTGGAAACCATTTAATCCCATATAATATTAATGTTGTTACTCTTATCTTATCGATTTCATTTGTTATACTGAAATAAGACACAAGTAACCTCCTACAAATGAGGAACGTAAAGGGTGAAAAATGGAATGGCTTTTGGTATCAAGAGACAGGAACTTAATCAGTGGAAGCAAAACGTACTGCGAGGTGAAATCGCGTACCTTACCCACTATTGGTTGGATAATCGTTATCCAGGCGTCACCTCCGTCACAAAGGTTGGCTGCGCGGACATCATACGTTTACAAGCATGGTGTGTTAAGCACAAGCTGCCAGCTCAATATATCCATAACCGCGATCCATTTCCCCATTTTGATCTGATCGGATCACGTCAAAGGCCCATTCTGGAACAAGAAGGTCAATGGGAGCAAATCAAGCGCTTTAACTTAATATAAAAAAAGGAGACGATAGTATATCTATCGTCCCCAACAGTTTGGTCAATGATTAAAGCGAAAGTAATATTCAAATTATCCCTAGTGGATTAATCGATTATTACTTTAACATGAACTTCACTGAATCGTCAAGGTTTGTTGCACCTGATTTCTACACCTTGCCGAAACCTTTCCCAAAGCTTACAAAGGGCGTCCTTTATAACTTTATATATGGTTAGGAATTTCGTCTGCCGGCAGCTCACCATCTGGACCTATATAATAATGTCTGATTGGCTTCAGCGTATCATTGTCTAGCTCATATACGAGTGGAACACCAGTTGGTATGTTTAGGTTAGCAATACCATCACTTGGCACATCATCCAAAAACTGAACAAGCGCTCGGATCGTATTGCCGTGGGCGGCGATAACGACCCGTTTGCCAGCATGTAAATCGGGCAAAATACACGTATTCCAGTAGTTGACTACACGTTTCTCTGTATCCTCGAGATTTTCGGTTAAAGGAAATTCCCCTTTAGCAAGCGCCGCATATTTAGGATGTTCCGCTTCATACCGCTCGTCATCCAGTTCTAACGCCGGAGGTCTAACATCAACAGAACGACGCCAAAGGTGAACTTGATCTTCGCCATACTTTGCGGCTGTTTCCGCTTTATTTAATCCTTGAAGCGCACCGTAGTGGCGTTCATTTAACATCCACGTCTTCGTCACAGGAATCCACATAAGATCCATCTCATGCAGTACGATCCATAACGTTCGTATCGCTCGCTTTAGTACAGAGGTATAAGCTGTATCAAAAATAAAACCATTTTGGCGTAAAATGATTCCCGCCTGACGTGCCTCATTTAACCCTTGCTCCGACAAATCAACATCTGTCCATCCCGTAAATCGATTTTCCAAATTCCACAAGCTTTGACCATGACGTATAAGTACAAGTTTAGTAGTCATCGAGCAAACCTTCTTTCACCATTGTGCCTGAAAAGCGGCTATATATCCCTATATATTTATTGTACCCGTTCCCCCTAAAAAGGAATCAATATCCATTAGCCAAATCAACCCTATTGATTAAAGTGTCTCCTTGACGATACAGATTCAAATTTTGTTCAAATAGGGATAAACATCGCGGCAGATACATTTTGGACATGCCCGAGACGTGCGGGGTAATTATACAATTGTCAAGCTGCCATAATGGGGATTGTTCTGGCAATGGCTCCATCTCAAACACATCCAGATATGC
Organism: Paenibacillus taiwanensis DSM 18679; assembly: GCF_000425125.1. GTDB lineage: Bacteria > Bacillota > Bacilli > Paenibacillales > Paenibacillaceae > Paenibacillus_B > Paenibacillus_B taiwanensis. Next base: position 743,542 of record NZ_KE384306.1, on the reverse strand, counting down.
ACGTCGGATGCCTCCATTGTGAAGCAGGGCCGCAAGTTCCGTCTCCACTACAATTTCCCCTCTCCCCAAATTTATAAACACGGCATCTTTCTGAAGCAAGCCTAGCCGCTCCTTGTTAAACCAATGTCTCGTTTCTGTCGTTAGAGGGGCTGCCACAATTATATAATCAGCGGCTGGAAGGGCTTGATCAGCCATCGTATATGAATAAACGTTTTCAAATCCTGTCACACTGCGACCTGTGTAGTTAATGCCGATACAGGTCATACCAAACACGCCTGCTTTGCGGGCAATTTCCTGCCCGATCGCACCAGTACCGAAAACACACACCGTCTTGCTGTACAATTCGCTTATTTCCAGTTTGCGGTTCCACTCTGAACGCTGCTGATTTCGATACATTGGCACAAATTGCTTTGATTCTTGCAGCATAAGTCCGATCGCAAACTCTGACATCGGTACAGCATGAATGCCGCGTGCATTCGTCACGATAATGTTACGCTCGGCCAATGAAAGTAATGGCATCTGATCCACGCCCGCACTGAACACCTGAATCCAACGAACCTGCTTTAATTGATTAAGCATCTCATCTGTAATATCAGTACCATAAGTGACAACTATTTCTGCCGTACTCAACGCCTCTTCGAATTGCTCCATCGGATACACAATGTCGACTTGATCCTGTGGACACAACTGCTGCAAACGATTCATATATTCTGGTCGTAACTTTACAGATGTAACGATATGCATATGCTAGTCTCCATTCCTCTTATTTGTCCGCTTGATCCCATAAAAAAGCAAGCCTAACAATAAACCTGATATGCCCAATTTAAAGATAAGGTCATTGGTTAGAAAAGCTTCTCCTACCATCGTCTCGATATAAATGGAAGGAGCTTTGCCCACAAAAGTCACAAGCACAAAGTCCGCTAGCCGCATACTCGATAATGCGGCTACTGCATTAACTAAGCCGGACGGCATAAGCGGAATCAGCCTCGCAACAGCTATAATCGCCAGTTGCCGTCGCCGCGATGCTTGATTCAGCCTTTGCAGCCAGCGCCATCTGTCTGTATGAATAAATGGCAGCCGCGATACACCTTTACGATAGAGTAGAATCGTAATGCCTGCCCCAATCGTTTCCCCGAGCAAAGAAAGGATAAATCCGTATCCCGTGCCGAATACGAGCACGTTAGCTCCTGTTAGAAATACGCTCGGGATAAATCCGGCAACACTAATTAGCACATTCAAGAGCAAGCTGACCCCAATAGCCCAAGGACCAAAGCTGCGCAGCCACTCAACCGCGCTGAACATATCCAAGCTTTGCAGCATCTTATATATTTCCGTCTCTTCCATTAAATAATAGACTTACCTTGCCTTATACGTCACATTATAGCACAATAGCCTCTCTGCACTTCCTTCAACATACTGTCTTTCTCCCCGTGAATACATTAAAACCATTTACCAATGGTTAAACTGACATCGGCTGCGCATGTCCCCGTTTGACCTGAACATAAAAAAACAGAGCATGTGAGTTCATCATGCCCCACTATACTCTGCACCGAATCTTTATTGACAATGGATGAGCATGTCATTCTCCGTTACTTGTCTTCTGAATTGTGATGGGGAGTTCTAAACTGTGATTCCATGCCACCCGCTTGTACAACAAAGAACTAATATTAATTAGTGTAAACATGCTTGTTGGTGACCAATACATTGGCGTGTTTGGTTTAGTATCGTAAAAACAACTACCGATGGAGAACGCAATGAAAAAATCTTCCCAGTTATGATACGCAGCTTGAACCATCTTGGCTGCCTGTATTTTATAGGTCCAAGCCTCCTCTTCTGTAATCATTTTTGCAGCCTGGCCTGCACGACACAATGCAACTACCCATGAAGCGCCGTAGCCAATTAGGTTACCCGATGGCAGATGCTGTAAACAATTGTAAACCAGAGACATCTTCGCATAATCTTCGTGCCTGCGGTACGACTCCAAATATTTGACGCGCGCCTTCTCTGTCAGCACACTCAACTGTGTATGTAGTAATTGATATTCCAAATAAAAATTGTTACCTAACAATATATGTATTCGTTTGTTCAAGTCATCAGCATTTGATATATCCCAGTGTCTGAGCAGCTTGAAACCTTGTCCTTTGGTGGATATGAACGCGTTAGATGAGAACTCATGTATAACAAAGTAATTTCCCATTATCCCATTAAAGCAATTGGCCGATAGACAGCGAAAATAGAGATCCAGCTTATACTTCTTTATCGATTGATAATTTCGAAACATACAATTGCCCTCCTGTAATTAGGTCAACAGCAAATATGTAGCTCGGATGGACTTCCATGTTCGCCAGAGCATAGCTCCAGCCGCAATGTATGCAGGCAGTGATCCAAAGCCAATAATATAACCGCTAGCAATATAGATTAGCAGGAGCTTCCAATTAAGCTTCCAAAGGAGCAGAAGAAATTCCATGATTCGATATCCGGTAACGCCTAGCATGTACTTAAAGGACTTCTTTCTAGGCTTTTGGGCATATATTTGCTTGTTGCAAAGCGCCATTATAACTGCACAATACCGGAAATATATTTTTGGCGGTTCATTCTGTATCGCCCATGCTTTTTCTAATTGGTTCAGTGCCATATAACATTCAATAGCCAGACATCTTGCATCTTGCGATTTAGGCACTTGTTGGAGCAGCAATTCTGCATCTTGCTGTGCCTCCTTATACTGTTTCTCGTTAAACAATAATCGTCCCCGCAACAAATAAGCTTCCCATTCCTGCGGATTATAGCTGATCACTTGGTTGAGGATTCCAAGCACTTCTTCTGATACTGCTCCATTCATCAAGGCAAATTTGGCCCGCATCAATTGCAAATCGGGGTCTTCCTGAAACAACTCGTTGGCCTGAGCGAGCCTTTGCTCAGCATCCTCAAATTGCCTTCTCATGAGAAAGAACTGTGCTGCTTCCCTGCAACTTAAATAGTCATCTATATCAAATGTAAACTCACGCCCCACAAAACAGACATACCCCATTTCCATTGTCCCGCTAATTTGTAATGTAATGTATTCGATCACATCGTTATCGTAACGTTCCCGCCTATTTTCGAGGTTCTTACTCAGTTCAAACGTTAAATCAAGCAAAGTCCATACGTCATGCGGCATATATCGGCGCTCGGCTAAAAAACGCATGAGTACGTCAAACCGTTTCTCCACAGTCCCCATATCCCACATATAATCTTCATTTAGCAGGGATTCCCATTGCTGTGGGTCTACACGCCGACTAATATCACGATACCGTTCATGAAGCCCTTGCCAAAATAACTGAAGGGGTTCAATACGAGTATTCGGCATGCCCCCTGCTTCCATCTGGTCCTCTAATCCATCAGCTATAACGTCAAGAACTTCAGTTTCATTTACAGACGACAATGGTGATAAAGTATGTAACCGTTCTGGATCTGGCCTCTCATCTCTGACAAGTATAGAATGGATGATTTCGGGACTGGTTTGCTCTTCAACAAATGGAACGGATTTTCCAGCCTGCTTCATCGCAGCATCAAATGCTTCTCTAAGCCGCTGGTAATCTTCTGGATGATCCTCAGGATGATAGACGCGAAGTTGTTTCGCATAGGCTTTCTTAATGGCAGCCTTATCATCAGTCGGACTTATGCCTAACATTTTCCAGTTAATCACGAGAAATATCCCCATCCTTCCATCTGTGCCAATTGCTCTTTATACCATTGAGCTACTTTTTTAATGACCCGATCGTCCTGCGTATGCAGCGCATCCTCGAATTCCTTTAAGCATCGCGCGATAAATTCCCGCCGTTGACCAAGCGACTCCTCATACAGCCGCTCTCCTTTGGCAATAAGCAGTCTGTTTTCCACTCGATCCCGGGGGTGAATTTTGATGCTTGCAATTTCTAGCAGGCGGGCTTCAATCTGCTCCCGGCTCATAGTACCCACATGCTGTTCAATGAGCAAGCGATTTTTTTCACCTGTTGTCACGCTGATGACCTCAACCTCAAGAATTCCGTTAATATCATAAGTGTAACGGACATCAATACACTGTTCTCCAGCCTTAGCCGCTGGAACATTAATATTTAGCTGACCAAGCTTCAAATTGTTCTCTACTAGTCTGCTCTCGCCCTGATACACATCCACAATCAGCACTTTCTGCATATCATTTACGGTGTATAACCGCTCTACCCGACTCACGGGAATAGGTGTATTACGTTCAATAATTGGTAAATAGTGACCGTCACTTAACTTCCCTTTTGCTCCGATCTGTATCACACTAGTTCCCAATGTATACGGACAAACATCCGTCAGAATGATTTCTTCCAACGCCTGATTTCTCTGCTTCAAGGCGGCTTGGACAGCCGCGCCAAGTGCAACAGACTCATCTGGATCAATGGAGGCGTATGGCATCTGCCCAAACATTCGACCGATAACATGCTTCACTAGTGGCATTCGGGTTGCACCACCTACCATGACAATGCCATTCAGGTCGGAGGGCAGTAGTTCTGCATCCCGCAATGCGCGCTCCACCGGTTGACGTAAACGAATGATTAGGGGCTGTGCCAACTGTTCAAACTCTGGCTTGGTTATATGAAGCACAAGTTCACGGTCCTCCAGAACTGTGCGCATACATCCTCTAGTTTCAGCACCTAAACTGCGCTTGCATTGTTCCGCTTGCTTGTAAAGAGAAGATATCGTTTTATCATCAAGCTGTTCGAGTATAAGCTGATGCTCTGAAACGAAGTGAGCAACAAGTAGCTCAGTAAAATCATCTCCTCCCAAATAATTGTCGCCGGCAATCGCTTTGACGTCCATTACACCCTCAAACATTTCTAAAATGGAAACGTCGAACGTTCCACCACCGAGATCAAATACCAAAAATCGCATTTCTGCTTCTCCTTGGTGCAGACCATAAGCAAGGGCCGCCGCTGTAGGCTCACTTATGAGACGTTCCACCTTCAAACCCGCCAGTTCCGCCGCTTTTTGGGTCATTTTACGTTGGACATCATTAAAGTAGGCCGGAACACTAATTACCGCTTCATGGACCGCTTGTCCAAGATAAGCCTCTGCATCCTCTTTTAATGTTCGCAAAATGAATGAGGACATTTCTTCTGGTGTAAACTCAAACGCACCTAGCTTATATTTCTTCTCAGACCCCATAAATCTCTTAAAAGAGGCTCCCGTTAAATGAGGATGGGTAATGAGGCGCTCCTGTGCAATTCGTCCTACTAATATTGCTCCATTATCATCAACGCTTACCACTGAAGGAGTCAATTTTTCCCCTAAAACATTCGGAATTATTTGCGCCTGTTTACCGTCCCAGTATGCAACTAAACTATTCGTCGTTCCCAAATCGATTCCAATCATACAATCATTTATCCCTCTTTCAACATTGGAATAACACAACCTAAATAATACTATATAACAGACATACCGAAACAAAATATGAATTAATGTTCATATTTCTTCCATTTTCTTAACTTTGCACGAAAGGTACGAAATGGCGCAACAGAATTAATGTGTATCCATCTGACAAGAGGCCAATTCGGCTTCTCTCCTGTCCACTTACGAGCACCTTGTGTAAATAGTTCTTCCTCGCTTAATTCATCTACCCAACAGAGCCACTCCTGCTCCGTCTGCTGAAGCAGCACACGCAGTTCATGTAGTGAATAGCTGCCATAAGCTGCATAAAAAGAACGGTTCAACACGCCAAGCTGATTCCATTTGTACCCAGGCGCTGGCATAAGCACTTCTTGATTTGATCGCTCAGCCTTTTCCCAACCCATAACTAAATGAAGCCAACCGAGCTGATAGGCGATAATTTGTGCCGGTGTTTTGTCTACTTCTGGAACAAGCACATCTTTTTTATGATGATCAATGTCCTCAAATTCCTGATCCAACAACAAGTATGTACTGTGGATAGCATTCTTTAGCGCCTCCCTAGATCGATAATCATAGCTCGCCATAAGTAAGCTCCTTTGCGACGTTTATAGTTATCGTAGCATACAACTGTGACACCCCTATGACAGGTTAAACATGCGGTAAGCGATAAATTATAAGATTATACGCTTGCCGCCAATCGAGATTAGCACGCCAAGCGCGCCAATTCATTACGAGCAAATTAGTTGAAGTATAGAACATATAATATAGAGATGGTATACTCAGAAAAGAGTGCTAAGTGCTAGATTAGAAGATCTCTTTTATAATATTCCAACCTAAATAAAGTTCAGAAGAAAAGGTGCCCTCATGCCAACCATTCAACTGTCCGCCCCACCCCTGCCTCATTACATCAATAGCGGTCATCGTGTAATGTCGATCGGCAATAAACCGCCTGCCCGACGACAGATCGATCTGTTTCAATTAATCGTTGTCCGACAAGGATGCCTATATATTGGGCAGGAACAACAACACTATAAATTATCTGCTCAACACACACTAATTTTACTACCGAACCAATATTATTTTCCTATACAAGCATGTGAAGAAGAGACGACCTATGACTGGATTCATTTCCAATCCGAGGGCAACTGGACGTTAAACAACACAGAACATACACCACCGCCACAGTATGGCTCAGCCCCCCCTGATGTACACCCAATAAATGCTGAAGTAAAAAAAGAGGACAAACGTATCAGGGTGAATCAATTTCATCTGCGACTGCCTCAGCTCAGTGTCATAGAACAGCCTGATTCGTTATTAGCTACGTTAAATCTGCTCTCGTCGCCCCATTTGAACGATGACCTGGCTCACAATCGGTGGCAGCAGCAGCTACTCTTCCAACAACTACTGCTGCAACTAGCTAGCACAGGTGGGGCCGTAGAGCAATCATCTGCTTCCCAATGCGCTGCTCAAGCCGCGCAATATTTGCGCAATCATTATCAGGAGCCTATTACGGCAGAATTGTTAGGTGAGAATATTAACTTTCATCCAGTCTATATTGCAAGGTGTATGCAGCGGCAGTTCGGCTGTTCTCCATTTGAATACTTGCAAAAATACCGAATTGAGCAGGCCAAGCTGCTGCTCTTGCAGACTGATAACTCGATTGCTAAAGTAGCCGCTTTAGTTGGCTTTAATCAACCCGCTTACTTTACGGCATGCTTTGCCAAGTTGGAAGGTATCTCACCTCGTCAATACCGTCAACAATTCATTTGACAAGCGTTTCAATGGGTACTACTTTCACACTCTCTCAAAAAGCTATATAATACAGTTTATGTGCTTGTCATTATAGAAGGAATGTATGTAGGAGAGTGAATCAGCTTGAATTGGTGGGAAATGTTTGTCGCCTTTATACTAGGCGTCGTTGAAGGATTAACGGAATTTGCTCCGGTATCCTCAACGGGACATATGATTATTGTGGATGATTTTTGGTTTCAGTCGAAAGACTTGTTTTCTCCAGAGGTAGCAAACACTTTTAAAGTCGTTATTCAGCTTGGTTCCATTTTAGCTGTTGTAGTGGTGTTCAAAGACAGATTTTTGGATCTGCTTGGACTTAAGCGCAGACGATCACAAGACGCTGTCCAACTAGGACGGGGCGGACATCTGAATCTGCTGCAAGTGTTGGTAGGGCTTATTCCAGCAGGTGTGCTGGGCGTACTTTTTAACGATTATATTGATGAATATTTGTTCTCCACAAAGACTGTAGTCGTTGGTCTTGTGATCGGAGCAATTCTGATGATTGCAGCAGATTGGTTCCGTCCTCGAAGACCAAAAGCTGAAACAGTCGACCAGATCACGTATGGACAAGCATTAGGGATTGGACTCTTCCAATGCTTGGGCTTATGGCCTGGCTTCTCCCGCTCCGGATCAACGATATCGGGCGGTGTTCTACTTGGAATGAGTCATCGTGCTGCATCTGACTTTACGTTTATTATGGCTGTGCCAGTTATGGCGGGCGCTAGCGGCCTGTCACTGCTAAAGCATTGGGAGAACTTCACGTTAGACGCCCTTCCATTTTTTGTTGTAGGCTTTATTAGCGCATTTATTTTCGCTTTAATATCCATTCGTTTCTTCTTGAAATTGATTAATCGCATTAAGCTCGTGCCTTTTGCAATTTACCGTTTAGTGCTTGCTGCCATTATTTATTTCGTCTTTATTATGTAATCACGTAGCCTTACACAAAAGGGGCAATCCCAAAGTCATCCAAAATGACTAGAGGGATCGCCCCTTTGCTGTCTATGGAGAGTTATCTTTTGGAACGACTTCGAATGGAATATTATTCTATTTATAAGACTTTTCCTGATTGTGCTCTCGTATACCTACACGAGCTTTCCATAATCCATAAATAAGAAAGTGGGACCAATAATATGACCAGTATAATTAAAACGTATTAGTTTCAGTGAAAACTAAATATAACTAAGGTTATATTCAGGAGTATATTGCTCATACCTTCTTCACATTATCGTCTCCAAACCAATCTTTAGCTTGACGTATAATTAAATCATTTGGATTATGAAAGAAGATAACTAAGTTGTTTCTAGCTCTTGTACAGCACACATAGAATAGTTTTTTGGTTCTATAGTACACAGAGGCTTTCTCTGTTTGCTCGCTAAATAAATAATCGAAATTAAAACTAGTCCACTTTCCATTATCCAATACCACAAGAACATTTTCAAACTCCGCACCTTTTATCTTGTGTTGCGTGGAAAAGGGAGTAAAACCCTCTAAATAATAAAATAGATTTTGGAATTCAGCATATTTAACTTCCCTCACTCTGTCAAAAACATAGAAATTGTCTTGGACGAACTTATTGTACTTATCGTCCTTTTTGCAAATACCATTGATGTCGGCTAATTCAATAATCTCGCCTATTTTTTTGTTAGAGGAATCACTAAAACTCTCAATAATATCATGAATATCTTTTTTTCTTTTTATCGATGTAATCGGAAGCTCTGTTCGTCGTATAAACTCATTGTAATTTTTCTTGTTGTATAGATCGACTATGTGCTGGATTTTGAACAAATGTTTCACTAAAGCATCTCTCTTTGAACCTTTTCTATTTTCATCTGTTTTATCTTGCTTTTTATCATCAATAAGTGACTCCTTATCTAAGTAGATACCTTTGACTTCATAATATGGTTTGTCTTTCAAAAGGTTATATAGAATACGTGTCTCTGGGTCTTCTAGTAAAATTTCTTTCTTTAGTTTTTTTTGTTTTGCTAGTAGATCGGCTATCTGATCAAAGGTATCGTTCTCATTAATAGATACGTTGTCCTCTTTAATCTTACGTCTCATTTTATTTTTAAATTTAATTATTGGATCTTTATCGTATATTTCCATGAGACTAGGAAAGCCTGCCTTGGCTGCTATAAGATTATGTGTCAGGTATAACTCTTTTGTCTGTTTCGAGTCTGTGAAATCCCATCCCTCAAAATATAAAGTTTTCTTTATTTCTTCAATACTGTCGTTACTAGAATACAGGAATTTGATATTACCTTCCTTGATCACACCATTCAACATATTAGGAGCAGCAGGGTCTTCTGAAGACTCCTGAACTAAACTATCATATCTTAACTTATTAGCAAGTTCTATGACTAGTCTAGGATTCCTTCTATTTTGCTTCTTCTGAATTTCAAAGACTTCGTTAGATTCGATGTACTCGTTTACATTTCCAATACCGCTGTCATAAATTGATTGCATTGCATCTCCAAATAAACCAATGATACTTCTACGTTTACTTTTTTTTACGTGTTCTAAAAATATTTTGATCACAAGTTGACTAGTATCTTGATATTCATCGATGAAAATAAATTGAAACGTATCTTGCAAAATGTCACATAACACAGAGTGCTTTTTATACAAATAATTTGCTAACTCAAGCACCTCATCGTGAGAAATTATCCCTTCTTGTATACGAGTATACTCTTTATACTGAATCCCTTCGTTTAAGTTGTCAAAGTAAAATGCTTCTACAGTTCCGTCTGGACTAGTTATCTTTGAATCTTCAGTATTTATAAGATCAATTAATCCATTCTTCAGGTCCTTTTGATAGTTTCTAATGCTATCCCACAAGAAATCATGGATGGTTGAGACTTTCAAATTTTGGTGACTGACCCTTTCTTCAATTTCCTTTACTGCTGCATTTGTATAAGTTATACAGGCGATTTTAGCTAAAGGATTAGTATGAATAATCTCTTCGATGAGTTGAACCAAAGAATAAGTCTTACCTGATCCTGCTCCGCCACTTAGCAAAAAGTTCTGTTTTCGTGCTATACACTTTAGTATTTCCTGAACTTCTAATTCTAATTTTTCAACCATAGCAAACCTTCCTTTATGTATGCTGGAATTTGCCAATTACAAAAATCAAGTCCATTTTCGCTTTTACTATTGAGAAGAATTTCCATTGCAAAACTGGGTTTCTTATCGATGCACTTCTCTGCTAATAAGTACGGGTCTTTAGATGTTTTTAGATTTTCTTTATTTTTAAGGCTTTGAAACCGATCAAGATTATCTAAAATAAAATCTTGATTTAAGTGGAAAAATGAATCCTCAAAACTTCTTGCATGATATGTCTTCTTGTATGAGTTTTTCTCTGGTATTTGAAAGATAACTAATACATTTCCATCATCTTTTTGCATCCATTGCTTTGTCTCCGAATGTTTGCGAAGCAATTTTCCTCGCAAATCTAGAGACTTTAAGAATCCCAGTTCACCTTCGTTATCAACATTATATGAATCTACTTCCACAGTTACTGCGACACTCGAGTTTGATTCTTTGAATAACTCAAACGATGTAGAGTAAAAGAACTTCAAAGACGAGTTCGTTGAAAATCTGGCGTGTTTTTCAGTTACTTTGCACTTTTTTGTGTCAAGTACCAAAGTCCCCTTATTGTTTTTTCGAGGAACTTTTTTTGCAGAATCTATATCTGTAATAATTAATGCTTTAATACCAATGAAGTCGATGAATTTTTCAAAAATCTGTGAATATGCCCCGACTTCAACTATGGAAATATTCTGAGAAAGCAAAGGGTTTTCGGGAAATTCTTGATCCATTTTCTTCATAAAGGCCGGGAAAAGTATTCTTTCAGTATCCCCTTCAATAAAGATCGCTTTATCTACAAAAAATAATTCAGCACGATTAAGAGTGAGATATTGTTTTAGAAATTTAAATGATTGGACTTCTGTCTCATATTCTTTTTCCAAATCCTTTAGGTTTTTCGAGTAAACTTCGTTTGTATTAATTTTAAAAAAATACTTGATGTCATTAAAGTCACATTCCGAAGTAATATGAGACGAATGTGTAGTTATTATTGTTTGTAAATTAAATTTTTTACCGTCTATGCCCTGGCTAGCTTGCGTCAGAATATCCTTTATGTTTTTTATGAAAATATATTGCATTTGAGGATGCGTGTGCGCCTCTGGCTCTTCAATAAACAGCAGATTTATATCTGCTGGAGAATCATGAATGTTCGACTCCCTTCTAAATTCACTAAGTAGAATCTCAATTTCAAAAATCATTGTGATTAAATTCAAATAACCTAGTCCGTTATAATTTTCAGGTAAAGAGTGCTCTGTATCATGATCATACATAACAGTTGTGTTACCTTTCAGGAGTTCTCTGTGTTGTAATGAAGAGGCGATTTTAATTATTGAATCGCCTTTATTAAGGCCACCAAACTTTTTGACTTTATCTATGACACTGGAAAAAAGTCCGTTATAAATTTGATTTAAATGTGAGTCGGTTGATCTAAGGGCATCTTTGAAATCTTGTACTTCATTGGACTGGTTCTCTTTGTCCTCTTTCTTTTCGTAGTACTTTGAAGAGAGTGTGGATAAAGCTCGATCTGAATCATTATTTGTTACGTTTCTTTTTGCGCTAATAACTTTAAAGTTTATAACTTTATCCAGAAGGTTGTTCTCTTTTCCTAAATCTACGTATTCGTCATCTATCTCTATTGAATTGATAGGGTCATATCCCAAAGCTCGTTTACTCATTTTAAAGTATCTTTTATGATTATCTTTCAAAAACTCATTAATACTCTTTGCTTGTTTGCTTGATTTTGCACGCTCTTTTTTATGATTGGCGTAGTCGGTTCGAATATTTACTAATTCTTCATTAGTTATAATATATTCAAATTTAATGACTACGTAATTATTACTTGGATCTAAGTCCATCATTAACTTGCTGATATTAGACAAGTTATCTGTTTCACCGTATGAAATAATAATTGTTAGTGTAATACCGATGTTATCAACGGTATAATCGACTGCACTAGAAACAATTAGTCTTTCTATTTGTTTTTGAAAGTTAATATTAAAGTCATCATAAGAAAATACGTTTGTAGTCGAACGTTTTCCAATAAATTTGTCTAAAACTGAAAGCATGGAAGTTTTTCCGCTATTGTTTTTGCCAATTATAACGGACAGATCATTCTCAAGATCAAGTTCAAATTTCTTTAGAAGCCTGTAGTTGTTAACTTTAATTTTGGTGATTTTCATAGGAGTAACTCCATTTCAATTAGTATTTATATTGTTTATATAAGAATCTACTCGAGATAAATAGCAAAAAGGAAGACCTTTTCTTGTAGAATTAAGTCACCACAACACAATTCACAGAAAAGAGACCTTCCCTATGAATCATTTTACATCAGATTTGGTCCAAGCTCTAGTCACGAAGCAAGATGTGACTTAGATTTTACATAAACACCTAGAAACGACAATGAATCACTTGTCAGAGGCCGAATTAACAGCATTTCTGGATGAGGAGAAGTATGACCGCACTAGAGTCAATTCTGGAAATTCCCGCAACGGTAGGTACACATGTACACTTCACACCGAATACGGGGATCTGCAACTTTGGTATCCGACGGGATCGTAATGGGAGTCTAAACAGCAGACGGTCGCTCCATATAAGCGTTCTAATGACATGCTTGAATACTTTGTCATTCATACGTTTCAAAAGGGCGTAAGCATGACTGAGATTGCTGACCTCATCAAGAAGAAGTATGGTCATCACTACATGCCTCAGACCGTATCCAATAGGAGAAGCATTTATTCAACGAATCTCATTGAATCATTCAACAAACAGATTAAGAAATACACCAAGCGAAAAGAACAGTTTCCACATGAAAAAGCATTAGAGAAGTTCTTGGTCGCACAGTTCGAAGACTACAATCAACGATTTGCTACTCGCTGTCACATAGGCTTTGATCAAGCACGTGCCGAACTCCAAGCCATGTTTATCACCAAGGACTAGCACCATCTTTTCTACAAGGGAAGGTTATTTCTATTTACACATAAATTTTGACGCTACCATCTACTTTAATTTAATAATGTTAATATAATTCTCAAATGAAGGTAATTTTCGATTGCTCAATAACAGGTGATGAGATTACATTGCTTCTCCTAGTTTAAAAACCATGAAATTCTAAATAAGGGTTTTTATGTAATTATCTCTTTGTTGCTATATGAACCTTTCACTAAATGGTATATAATGGGATTTAGATTCGAATTAGTCTTTTTAAGAGGAATATAAATGAAGATTACAGAAACAATGAAATCTAGAGATGGAACGTATATGGGATCGAAATTAGATGTAAGTGACATTTATTATCTTGACCAATATGCTACAGCTCATATTACCGATGGTGCGCATACCCAGTCAGGATCATATAAAATGCAGTGGTCTGGCCGAGTAAAAGGTTACTATAGTGACGGAAGTGATTGGTCCGACTCAGGAGAAAAAACTTATTATTTGAACTAAATATTTTATGAGGAGTGTTAGTAATGAAAAGAAAAAATAAAATGTTTATCATCCTTGGATTAGCTACTTTCATTTTAATAACGGGTACTAGCGCATATGCCAGTGGAGCTCTCTCTTCTCTTTTTCCGACTTTAAGTTCTGAACAGTAGGCTGAAGCCAAAATAGTAGAGGAACGTTTAACTCAATCATGGAATAAAGGACGGGAAATCATTCAAAAAAGTGAACAGGTTAAAGCATTTGCAAACAGTAATGATGTCAATGCAGACCAAGATCTTAAAAATTGGACGTTTGTTAATTCACATAACTTAAGAGAAGATATCCTATCTTCTTTATCTAAAAAAGAACAATCTTCTTTCCTAGATGCTTTTTATAGTGAGAAGAGAAGAAAAAATCTTGAGGTAGGCGATAAAATGTCCTCCTTACTTATAAGTCCAGATAAGTCACAAGCTTTGGTGTATTGGGAAAAAGCTAATGGTTCTTACGTTGTAATTGGGATGAAAACAAAAATCACTAGTTCTGACACATGGTATGTGGATGGAGTTAGCATTGTACCCTCTAAATAGAATATTGACGTAAAGTAAACTAAATATTTTCATTTGATAGCAAAACAACCCTCATGAAAGATGAAAACCTGTCCTCGCACACAGAACATGATCAAGACCCATTTATCCTAAATTCATTACAACAACATTTCTAGCGTATTGGAAACCTCGAATCGAGGCAAAAAAGAAGTGACGTTAGCTAGATATTGGAAAAATGTCTTTTAAACGAAAAAAGGTTCCAGCATAAATGGGCTGAAACCCTTGATCTTATTGATGCAATGGATGGAGTTCGAGCCGATGCATATCACCTATCGAGTAATTACACCATCAATAAGCCCATAAGCCTTCGCTTCAGCTGCACTCATAAAGAAATCGCGGTCTGAGTCGCGTGAAATTTGCTCCAACTGCCGTCCCGTCCGTTCAGCCAACAATTCATTAATTTTCAAACGTGTCTTCAAAATCCATTGCGCGTGAATATGAATGTCACTTGCTTGGCCTCGCGCACCTCCCAAAGGCTGGTGGATCATGACTTCACTGTTCGGCAGGGCAAATCGCTTGCCCTTCTGACCGCCTGCCAGCAGCACTGCTCCAAAGCTAGCCGCCATGCCGATACAAATGGTTGAAACGTCGGGCTTAATATGCTGCATCGTGTCGTAGATAGCAAAGCCTGCTGTGACAGAACCACCAGGGCTATTAATATACATTTGGATGTCCCGATCTGGATCATCCGCCGCTAAAAACAGCAGCTGCGCCACGATGGCGTTCGACATCTGATCGTGAATTTCATCGCCAACGATGACGATCCGATCCTTTAGCAAGCGCGAGTAGATGTCATAACTGCGCTCCCCGCCCTTGGACTGCTCAATTACGTAAGGAATTACCCCCATCTTTCATCCTCCTTATCCCTCATCAGGCAGCCATTAATAATGGTGTGCAGTCATCTATCTCTGGAACTGATCGATAGCTACGTCCTGTTGGCAACGTCAGCACATGGCTGGCCGCATAGGCATGACTGACAAGCTCATCCTGAATAAGAGCCAGCAGACGCTGAGCGTCTTCTTCCATAATCGCTGACACATACGCCCTCAACATCTGCTTATCTTCCAGCTCCTGTAGACAAACGGCCTGCAGCACGAATTCAGGGTCATCTTCACGAATGGAGCGCACAACATGACGTGCTCGATTAAGCAGCGACTTGATTGCTCCATCAGTTCGCTTCAACATGGAGGCCACTTCCATCGTGGAATAACCAAGCACCTCACGCAGCAGAAATACAGCACGTTGAAGCGGCTGTACACGCTGGAGAAGCAGGGCAACAGCTAACTCGATATCCATCACACTGTCGCTCAAGTAAGGATTCAACTGCATCTCATACGCAAGCAGTTCTACTTTCCCCCTTGACATGTGATGCCTTCGGCGCTGATCCGTCCACTTATTCTTCGCGATTCGCAGTGCATACGCGACAGGACTAGGATGGCGCTCGTTCCCCTGTAATACAGGCAGCAACTTCAAAAATGTATCTTGCGTCAAGTCTTCTGCATCCCACCGAGAACCCGTTAGCCCTGTGCAATAGCGAAAGATGACGGATCTCATCTGGTCCCATTCGCCCACAGCAGCCCTCTCAGTCGATTCCACTTGCTGGTGATGAGTCATGTGCAGGCCTCCTATGACCTTAGAATTAATGGATACACCTTATTAACGAATGACATCCAACAAAAGATACGCGATGCATATAGTTACGTCCCCCTATTCAGGGAAGACACCGCCAATAACCAGCGCAGGAGGGGAAGGTGAACTTGTAATCTCACTTATCTTCTTCTTGTGAGGCTTGTGTATGCTGCTCTAGCTTTTCAAACAACGAGGCGAACGTTTCAAGCTCCTGTGGGGTAAATACCGATAAGTAACGAATAAACACCTCACGCGAAGCTTGTCGTGTTTGGTCCAAGATGTGTCTGCCGTTTTCCGTTAACGTTATAATAACCGCCCGTCGATCCTGCTTGTCCATTTGACGCTCGATAAAGCCGCTTTGCTCCAAGCGATCTAACATAACCGTGGCTGCGCTCGGCTTCACGTCCATTCGCTCCGCAAGCCTAGCTACTTTAGCAGCCCCTTCCTCATCAATTAGATTAAGCAAATAAAATTGAGGCCCTGTAAGGCCCAGTTGCTTATGCTCCATCACTTCCGATGACATTTTTCGATGCGTACGCCACATGGACATACCAATTCGGTTCGTGTAATCCTGTATATCGTCCATCATGTATGTTCCTTTCGACTAGGTTATCGCTATTATATGTACACGATATGTACACGTTGAATTAAATAAATCAGTTAATATTTAAATTGTAAAAATAATAGCTGCGACAGTCAATGGGGAAAGTTTATCGATACATGGTCCAAAAAAGCGTCCTGCTACACCTTAACAGGGTGCAGCAGGACGCTCTGCGCTAATGCATATTCGTCTATATGCTAATACATTCCTAAAGCCAGAACCCCATCTACCGTAGTAACATCAAGCCAAAGCCCTCTAATACAAGCTGCCTCACCTGCGACACTGCTGCATTTACACGTCTAATTCAACGTACAGTTGCTCTAGCTCTGTAATCAAATCGCCAACATAACGAACGGCTGCTTGGATCGGCTGCTTGGTGGACATATCCACACCCGCCAGCTTCATTAACTCAAGCGGACTTAATGTTCCGCCAGCCCGCAGTGCTTGCAGCCAGCGATCAACAGCTGGTTGGCCTTCAGCTAGTATCCGTTGTGCTGCCGCTGTTGAAGCTGTCAGTCCGGCTGCATACGTATACGGATACAACGACATATAATAATGAGGCTGGCGCATCCAGGTAAGCCCCGCACCCTCGTCAAGCTCAACGCTGTCACCCCAGAAGGCAGACAGTGCGCTTAGCTTTAGCTCATTTAATCGTGTTGCGGTTAATGCTTCACCTACAGTAGCTGCTGCATAAACTTTACGCTGCATCTCCCCTTCTAACAAGTGGGTGACATAGTTATGGTAATACGTGTTCAGCAGTTGTTCGATGACCCATCTACGCATTCGTTTATCGTCAGACTGCTTCATAATGTGTTGTGCGAGTAGCAGCTCATTCATCGTTGACGGTGCTTCAATAAAATACATAGAAGGACGTGCATTGATGTAACTTTGGTGACGTCCTGCGAGCGTAAAATGGCCCGCATGCCCGACTTCATGCGCTAACGTAAAGGCACCACGCATATTGTCTGCCCATGAGATGAGTATGTAGGAGTGGCTGCCATATGCTGTTGAACAAAACGCGCCTGTAGACTTACCTACATTGTCCGCGTAATCGACCCAGCGGTCAGAAAATGCCTTCTCTACTATAGCTACATATTCAGGCCCCATAATTTGAAGAGCATCTGAAATGAGACGGCATGCATCCTCATAAGTCGTTTTCGGGTTGTAATGAGGATCAAGCGGGGCTTTAAGATCGCTATACAGCATCTTGTCAAGCCCGAGCACGCGCTGCTTCAGACTGGCAAGACGTCTCATATGCGGTGCTAGTTCCATTTGAATCGTATCCAAAATATTGTGATACAACTCCTGTGATACTTCCTGTGGCTGGAGCAGCATATCCGTTACGGAATCGTACTTCCGTAATCCCGACATAACGACTTGTTTCTTGACTTCTGTTGCATACGTCTCGGCAAATGTATGCTGATAAGCGGCCAGCGTCTTCGTAAAGGAATCATAAGAAGCTCTTCTCAACGCTGTATCAGACGATTGAATATATTTATTCTCATATAATGCAAATGATACGGGCCAAGTCTGACCTTCACTATCCTGTACTGGCTCAAAAGACATGTCTGACAGTTTACTGCGCAAATAAATGCGGTACGGGGCTCCCCATACTTCACCTAGAGAAGCAAGCACAGCTTCTGTCTCCGCACTTAATTGATGAGGCTGCACAGCCATTAAGCGGCTCAAATAACGGTGGTATACGGCCAACTTCGGCTGATCTTTATAATATTGTTCCAACGTCCCTTCAGGAAGAGATAATATTTCTGATGACACAAAGGAAAGCGCTGCTGAAGTTTTGGATACGATGTCGCCAGACCGTGCTGAACGTGCTTGATTTTCAGGATCTGTATTGTCTCCTGAGGTGTGAAGATGCGCGTAAGAAGCAAATCTTGAGATGCGAGCCTGCAACGCTTCGAGCGACTCCAAACATCCAAGCAGCGCATCAGCGCTTTCTCCTAATCTACCTGCATATTGTGTAACAGTAGATAAATCCTGTAAGAGTTGATCCGCTTCTTGCAGCCATAATGCAGATGTTGCGAATAAATCTTCCAGTCTCCATGTGGCTTCCAAGGGTACATTAGCCCGTGACAGTCTTTTCTGCATCTTGGCACTTCCTCTCTGGTTTAAAATGGATATCGTAATGATTGCCGTGAAGAAATAATACCATATTTCGGCAGTCTCGTAAAAAGCATCTGCTCATCTTAATGTTACTGGTGATCGCGTTTTTTTCATTTTTCTGTGTGTGTTCTACCTATAATATTCATCTAGGTTATTAAATAATCTCAATTGACCATCGGCATAAAAAAAGAACCCGCAGCCACTGTCTCAACTAAGAGCAGGGATGCAAAGGTTCCGGTTGACTCTATTTGATGCTGTTTTTGCGACAAAATCGACTCCACTTATTTAACTTTTTTGGCAGAACTCGTGTACCAATAAGCAAACCCTACAAACACCGCACCACCTATTACATTTCCTAGTGTTACGGGAATCATATTATGCAGCCAGCCCCCCCATGTAATCGCCTCTGGATGTTGGGGCAACAAAAGGGAAACGGTTAATAATGACATATTGGCAACGCTGTGTTCATATCCAGACGCGATAAAGGCATAAAGCATCCACCAGATCAAAATCAATTTTGCTGTATCCTCTTTTGCACGCATCGAAGTCCATATAGCCAAACAGACGAGCCAATTACAGAGAATTCCCCGGAAAAACAATTCCGATAACGGCATACTCATCTTATTTGCAGCGGCCAAAAACAGTAAATGGTCTGGAGCAATCTTGCCAAATATGCCAGAACCGTATACAAGCAAGCTGAACAAAACAGCGCCAAGCAAATTCCCGAAAAAAACGACAATCCAATTGGTGAAGGTAAAAGACCACGGTGTTCGTCTGGACAAGCTGCTTACTGTAAATAGCATATTATTTCCCGTAAACAGCTCAGATCCGGCAAAAATAACGAGCGTAAGTGCGATCCCAAAAGACATTCCCATCACGACCGGAGTACCTGCCGCACCTGCGGCTTTAAACGGCCCCCCTACCGTAAAGATCAGCATAATCCCAAATCCGACGTAAGCACCTGCAAGCAAAGTAGCGACAACATAACGCATAAAGCTTGACTTCATTAACGACTTCTTAACTTCAACCGCCTCATTAATCTGCTCGATCGTTGCCTGATACATCTCTCTCCCTCATTTCCCGATCTACCGTCTACTTTACTTACTTGCTGACCAACTGATTCCCTGCTATTAAGAGATATACATCCTCTCCCTCAACAATAAGCGGGAACGTCTGGACTTGGCCGCTATCAGGCTCTTGCACCATGCCATCTCGCATATCTATCTTCCAATCGTAAAGAGGGTCATATAGGAAACTTCCTGAGACGATGCCTTCATTGAGAGGACCGCCTTTCGGATGTGGACTACGATCGAGCAGCGCATACATGTGTGTTGACGTTCTGAACACCGCTATCACTTGTCCTTCTACCTCAACAGCACGCCCGACCCGCTCCAAGAAATCATCCTGCTTGCCGATACATATTTTTCTTTCCGCTCTAACCTCAGACACAAGCGAACACCTCTTTCTCTAGTTTAATGTGTACACGGTTCATTGACGATCACTTTTTCGAACAATGCAGTTCGCAGCTTCTGATCTCCGACCACTTTTTTCCATGGATCTTCAAGCTTACTAAGTGCAATTTCCATGCTGGCCGTTAGTCGTTTCCGCTGATCTGCATCATGAACGATCATGTTTTGAACTTGCGTCAGCCCCACACGTTCAATCCAATCGGATGTCCGTTCCAAATAATTAGCCGTTTCCCGGTAATACTGCATCGTCGCAGCTACCATTTCCATCAATTCTTCATCTGTTTTTACCTTGCACAATAAATCAGCCAGTCGTGCTTTAATCCCGCCATTGCCGCCAACATAAATCTCCCAGCCACCATCATTGCCCACTATGCCGATATCTTTAGTGCAAGATTCTGCACAATTTCGTGGACAGCCATTTACAGCAAATTTGAACTTAGCAGGCATATCCACCCGCTCAAACTTCCGTTCTATCAAATCTCCGATCGAAAGCGAGTCTTGTGTGCCAAAGCGGCAATAAGTAGAGCCGACACACGTTTTAACTGTACGAAGAGCCTTGGCGTAGGCGTAGCCAGAAGGCATCTCCAGCTCTTCCCACACTTTTGGAAGGTCTTCTTTTTGAATCCCAATAATACCAATACGCTGTCCACCCGTCATTTTCACGAGTGACGCTTTATATTTAATCGAAACGTCCGCGATTTTCTTTAGATCTTCGGGTGTAGTCATCCCACCGTACATACGTGGTACTACTGTATAGGTACCATCCTTCTGAATATTTGCATTCATCCGTTCGTTTACAAATCTCGAAGCCCTCTCATCCACATAAGTTTCCGGCCACAGCATCCCCAAATAATAGTTTAAAGCAGGTCTGCATTTCGAGCAGCCCTCAGCTTGACTCCACGCCAGCGCTTGCGTCACTTCCGTAATGGTATACAGTTGTTGCTCCTTGATCGCCGCTACAATTTCGTCTCTGCACAGCGAGGTACATCCACAAATACCTTGCTTCGTTTGTGTGGATTGGAAGCTTTCGCCCAACACATGCTGCAAGAGCTGCTCTACCATAGGCTTGCAGCCACCACACGAACGAGAAGCACCCGTCTTCATTTTCACAGCATCCAACGTCGTTAAGCCATCCACCACAATCGCATCTACGATCATCTTTTTGGTCACACCGTTACAACCGCACACGATATCATCATCGACCAGTTCAGCGGCCATATTGGACTTGGCCTTCCCTCCGCAGCAGCCTCCCGAACCTGTTAACTCCTGATACAATTCCTCCGTCATCTGCTCGCCCTTTTTGACCAAACGCTCAAGTCGGGATGAATCATCAATGTTGCCGAACAGTACAGCCCCTACAACGACACGATTATGCAATACAATTTTTTTGTATGTTCGGTTCCACCCGTCATGGAGCCTAATAATATCATGATGAGGCTCCTCCAAAAAGGTTCCCGTAGAAAATACGTCCACCCCGGAAACTTTTAGCTTTGTAGATACAATGGAGCCTTCATAAGGTTCTGTTTCAACACCTGCAAGTGTTTTCGCTAAGACAGCCCCTTGCTCAAATAATGGTGCGACCAAGCCATAACAGATGCCGCGATGCTCGGTGCATTCGCCTACCGCATATACACCTGGAACCGATGTCTGCATATAATCGTTCACTACAATTCCACGGTTTACCTGAATATCGCTCCCCATCGCCAAGTCAATGTTAGGTCGAATTCCAACAGACATGACTACCAAGTCGGCTTCAAGTGAAGTGCCGTCGGCAAAGGTTAGCCCCGTCACTCGTTTAGTTCCCGTTAAGGCCGTTGTCTGTTTGCCAAGAGCAAACTTTAAGCCTTGACGTTCTAGCTCTTGCTGTAGCATTTTGGCCGACGGCACATCCAACTGTCGCTCCATCAAATATTCTGGCAAGTGTACTACGGTTACGTCCATGCCCAATTGGACAAGTCCCTTGGCTGCTTCAAGACCAAGCAGACCGCCACCAATTACAGCTGCTTTTTTATAGTGAGCTGCTGCTTCCATCATCGTTCCACAATCCTCAATGGAACGGAACCCGATAACACCATCTAATGTTGAACCCGGTACAGGCAAAATAAACGGAGTGGAACCCGTAGCGATCAGCAGCTTGTCGTAAGCTACCACTGATCCGTCCTCCATCATCACTTGTTGATGCGTCGTATCCAGACGTACCGCTTTACAGCCGGTCATTAGCAAAATACCAGCAGACACATACCACGCTCGATCATTTATAATAATATCATCAATTGACTTGCTTCCTTCCAACACGTAAGACAACATAATGCGATTGTAGTTCGGATGAGGTTCTGCCCCAATAACGATAATTTCATACCGATCAGTGAGCTTTAGCAACTGCTCAATTGCATTCATACCTGCCATTCCATTTCCGATTACGACCAATTTCTGTTTCTCTGCCATCGTTGTTTCCTCCTCATTTCCAATTACAGTTATGCATGGAAACGCCTCAATTACATTTGTCATCGTCATCATTAGTTAGCTAGTACCGATAATGTTATTAATTTCACATAGTTAAGTAAAAAAAGTGAACTGGTGCCGACTCTCCTCATCATCTGCATGACAGCTCACTCTTTATCTTTACATTAAAATAGACCGCATATTTCAATAGTGATTACACTCACATCAACTATGTCAAAAGTGTGTACAATAGTTACTCAATCGTCCCTGTCCGAATTAGGTTGACCTCCACTTGAGCGTCGAAGCGAGCATTCGGAAACTTTTTTTGCCACACCTCAGGACTTAGACCAGAATGTCGGATAGAGCTTCGATACACCTCACCAAAACCGACTACATCCGCATCCAACTTTTGAAAATGATTCAAGGCTTCCATAAGTTTGGCGCTCATATTTTTACTAAGCTCTGCTTGTAAATTTCCAATTGCCTCTTTAGCTGTAAAATCATAATTTTCAGTAATTTCTTGCAGCTCCGCTTTCATCTTAATTTTCACTTTAAAGGTTAACGGAGAGGAGGATACAAGCTTTAGTGATGATGAACTGCCTAGGTTTGATATGACGGCATTTACTTTGTTGTGTACGGAATCTCCTTTCTTAATAAACTTTCGCATGCCCTCAAGCGGCATAGCAACCTCGAATTGACTTGGCTGTCTCTCTTGCAGCAGCAGCTTTAAATATGCCCCTTGCTCTCTTGTTGCCTCACCCACCATTTTGCCGCCTTTAAACAAAGCCAAAGACTTAATGAGCACTTTGCCATTCTGACGTGCAACTATAGGCAGCACCGGCTGCTTGCCGATACTATAATAATCTCTGCGAAATTCATGCACCGTACAGGACGGCACCCATTCATTCCGTACATTCTGATCAATCATGCCATACAAGTACAGCCCTACATTCGGATATTCAGAGTAATTGTAACTTAGCAGGTCACGTGTGGACATGTCACTGACGACAAGATAAATCATATCGCCATGCGAAGGATCACGACTTAACGTGTCCGCAATATCAATGACACCTTCCTTTGCTAATTTATCATTATATAAAATAACTCGAATCTGGCCGCTCACGAGCAGGCGCGCCATCTGCTGATTCATCGCCATTCTCGCGCCTTTACTCGTTAAGGCTTCTACGGATACGACTTGGCGTTTCTCCTTCGCCTCCGGCACGGATGCCAAAGTAACCGTCGTGACCTCCATCTTATTATCTGGCAAGCGGTCGTATCCAACGGCGACACCTAAAGATAATCGCTCCAGCACCGTTGTGCGGACACAGCCTGTCAGCACAGACACACAGCACACTAGAAGCGCCGCACACCTACTCGTTCTGTTCATACGTCCTCCTTGCTCTTAGCACGAAGCTTGTTCAGACTTGACT
This sequence comes from Paenibacillus taiwanensis DSM 18679, assembly GCF_000425125.1. Taxonomy (GTDB): domain Bacteria; phylum Bacillota; class Bacilli; order Paenibacillales; family Paenibacillaceae; genus Paenibacillus_B; species Paenibacillus_B taiwanensis. Next base: position 719,559 of record NZ_KE384306.1, on the reverse strand, counting down.
TCATCAGAATAGATATATAAATAAAAGTTGGATAGACGAAGCTGAATATGACAGCCGATTCACTTATGTAGTCATTTAACTTGTCGATATGTCCACGGTTAACAAATAAAATCGAACAAATAAAAATAAATCCCGAGATCACATATCGCATGCGATATTGGCGAAAGCCAAATAAGCGGTTAAATCCGTTAGACGTGATCCACGTGGTCAACATAATCGTTGGAATTAAAGTAATCATCCATACGGCAAGCGTAACAAATTCCAGCCTCTCGATGAACGGATACTTTACAATTTTCTGCATATTGATTGAACTCCACGTGCCTTTTAACAGCTGGTTTTCACTAAAATATACAATTGAAATAGCCATCACCAAAATAAGCAGTACGCTTGATATCGCAATGCTAATTTGCATACTCCTCATCGTTTTGGGCTTATCACGAACAAAGGGGTACAAAAAGTAAATAACCTCAAAGCCGGTCATCGTAAAACCCATATGTTTCGCACCTGACATTATTTGGGATGGACTAGCTTCCAGTAACGGCAGCAGTCGAGACCACTGCGCATAACGTAAAGGATAATAATACAAGCTTGCGATTAAAAATATAATTACAAAGCTAATCAAGCTCATACCTACGATCACTCGAATACCGCCTGCTCCTCCGTATAAGGCCAGACTTAGCATCATCGCCACCATTAACCAAGTTGGGAAACTAGGGAATATCCATGACTGAACTGCTTCAATATAGGTTCGTATGATCGTTATTGTAATGGTGCTAAAGTGAATCATAAGCAAGATGCTGAGGAATCCACCAATCCATTTTCCGAAAATATCTTGGTGAATACCGTACAAATCTGTAGATTCGTAACGTTTTAATGCGGATACGATCAGCCAGGCGGAACCGTGGCAAAACAACGCTGCTACAAGTACAGACACCCATGCATCATGTCCTGACTCTCTGTAAATGTAACGCTGGAAGCCAAAGATACCTACGCCTATTTGACTATTGAGCACCATAAAAATGAGCATATACGCTTGAAACTTATAATGGGGCTTGGGCCGAATCGTGATGTCCATCTGGATACCTCATTTATTTCCATTTTATTCATTAGCGCCGCCTTTTGGCAGGCTGGGCGGTTTGGCTATGTTCCTTATCCTGCTCTCGCTTCGTATGGTCATGATCGCCACTCAGAAGCTCATCATGTGTATGCTCATTTTGCGTGAAGCCTGTCTTATGTTGAAAATGGGAATCGTGTGTTACTAGCATGTCCCGCCATATCTCCTTCACCCGAAATGGAAAGATCGGATACATGTAAGGTCTGCCGAGGCTTGTCATTTTCAACAAATGAATAATAATGAGCGCCGTCATAAACACGATGCCGATCACGCCCCACAAGCCTGCAAATACGATAATCGGAAATCTGACAAATCGGATCGCTCCGCTCATCATATAATTGGGTGTTGTGTACGACCCGAGCGCGGCCAACGCCACAAGCATAATTAGAATATTACTCGTAAAACCAGCCTGTACCGCAGCCTGCCCAATGACGATACCACCCACGATACCCATCGTCTGACCAACCTTCGTTGGCAGTCTCGCCCCTGCCTCCCGCAGCAATTCCATCGTCAATTCCAAAACTAACGTTTCAATCAGCGGCGGAAACGGAACTAAGGACCGGGATATAATAAGAGGTGCGAGCAGCGTTGTAGGGATAATTTCGTAGTGGAAAGTTAATGCTGCCACGTACCCAGGGGTTAGAAATACGGACATAAACAAGCCGATAAGACGTATCATTCGATAAAAAGTTCCTAAGCCCCATGAGGAAAAACGATCCTCCGTCGATACGAAAAAATCAACAAACGAATTAGGACCAATAATTACTTGCGAATTCCCCTCAACAATAACTACCAGCTTTCCCTCCAGTATAGCTTGAGCTGCTCGATCCGGTCTTTCCGTTAAACTAAGCATCGGAAATAAGTAATAGCCGCTGTCTTGAATTAATTGCAAAAACTGTGCGCTTCCAATGACGCCATCACTTTTCATGTTCTTAATCCGCATCCGAACCAAGTCTACATATTGATGGTCCGCCACATCGTCCAAATAAAGCAAGCAAGCTTGTGTCCGTGTCCGCTCCCCTACCGCGTACTGCTCATTGCAGAGCGCTGGATCTGTTATAAACGAACGCATCAACGCCACATTTTTATCAAGCGATTCAATAAAAGCTTGCATCGTACCAAACATTAACGTTTCATTTTCAGCGTTGGAAGGCTGACGGGTCGGAATGTCAGCTACATCAATCATTACACAACCCTGCTGCCCGCTTACAGCGACTAACACCCGCCCTTGCAGCAGCTTAACAGCCGCTGTATCATCGATGGCAGGCAATATCTCGCTTCCGCCGATCGGGATCACCGTCAACACCTGCTCTAACGTGAGTCGGTGATCTTGATTCATCAGCACGGACAGGATGTGTGCATTCAACTCGCTGCCTTGTACTACACACGACATATAAGCAACGGCCATATCATTATCCACACTCTTAACGACCAAATCAGAGCTGTTATTCAGCAGCTTTCCTAACTTATCAAAGATTTGATAACTGAATGTTGACAATTTCCGGATCTCCTTTCACCTGTCGCATTTCATGATGAAATGTTGTTCCCTTAAACAGTTAATCAGCTAACAATGTATCCGAATTGTTCCCCGTTTTGCCTCATATCATGCACATGTTCAAGTAAAGGAATGTTCATGCTCGTATAGCACCTGTCCCAATAAAGTCCCTTTAAATCGGGAGTAAGAGGTTGTGAATGCATAAAAAAAGACCAGAGCTACACAGGGTGTAGTCTAGTCTATTAGCGTTCATTGTTGGTCAGGCTGAATGCACGTTGTGCTCGTGAATCGGTTAATCATAAGGAACATGATCCTGATGCTCTGCAAGCGGCTTCGCCAAGTAGATAAGCAAGTCATCATCAACACATACTGTTGCGCCAGGTGTTACCGTGTGATTGTTATATTGAATACCTTTTCCATCTGGTACATAACCAAGTCGAGCGTAACATCTCTGGGCAGGCCCGTAATCAGGATATAATCCCACACCGATACCGACATAGTTTTTGCCTCTATTCACCGCTTCTAACTCAAGCTCGCTAATTAGACGGGTGGCAACTCCTAAACGTCGATAAACAGGAAATACAAATAAATCATTAATTTCAGGAACATCATGTAAGGCAAAATAAGCATAATCAGATATCAACTTTAAGTGAATGCATCCGGCTAGCTTATCGTCAACGTACGCCAGAAGACTAACACGCTCGCCTTGATTACATTCGTCATAACAACGCTCGAAATAACCTTCTGGCCGTTCTACACCGTGTGTCTTAAAGGTTTCCCGCCACTCGTCTAGCATCTTTTCCGAATGTAGTGCTTGAATAATTAGTCTCATGCAACCACCTCATCTCTCCTTGATGGATCCTGTGTTCCTGCTTCACGTTCGCCACCGACTGCTGAGTCATTCTTCAATAAGAAACAAAAGACATCAAGTTCCCGTTTCTTGATGTCTTCAGCAAGCGCTCCCTAGCATCATAACAATCATTATACCACTATGAGGGCCTAAGTTACGATTCCTTTTTGCGGGCAGCCAGGAGAAATCTGTGGCATGTCACGTCCACATAACCTTTCGTCACCAATTGATCATGAATATTTCGCAGCTGCTGCTCATAACGTTCTACACTAAAATTCTCCACTTGCCATTCGATAATGTTCAAATAATATATAATAGCACCTATATCAAAAAAGCGAGTGATCCCCTTATGCTCCTGCTGCGCTATTATTTCCAATCCAGCTGCCCTTACTCCTTCAGCCGCACTCTCCAAGCTCCAATCCTTATACACCGGATCAGGGGCACCCAACATATGGTTAAATTCAATATCATTGTGACCGCCGCACTGCTGAGTTATAAACAAAGCGCCAGGCTTCAGCATTCGATACACTTCCTGTGGTGCGAACGATTCATGTCGGTTCATAATAAGATCAAAATGAGCAGATGGCAGCGGCAATTGTTGCTCATCTTCATAAGCGACGACCTGAACGTTCCAAGGTTTTAATCTTTCTGCTGCAATTGATACGTTGGGCCTATACCCCTCTGTGGCATATGTATGAGGCGGCAATGGCGCCAGCCGGCTTAGAAATTCACCGCCTCCTGTACCCATATCAAGCAAGCTCTTGGCATCGCGTACGAGCGGTTCGATCAGCGTATACAAGTTCCAAGGGAGTGGACTTTCACTCATCCGACCTGTGGCGACTAAATAAGAAAAGTCCCAGCCAGTAAACCCCTGTAACGCATCCGATACATAATGGGAAAAAGGTCGTGTTTGCAGTATGGTCATTTGTACCATCCTTTCTTTTATCTGATTCGATATGAAATGAAGTTAGATTTTCAGCATCAAATCGCGCACATCACCGCATGACGCTCATCTAAGTATGATGGTCCTGCGCGTATAGCTCCTTGACTCGTAGCATCATAAGTCCACTAACAAACAATAGGACGGAGCCTATGTAAAACATGAGGTCAAGCGTAAATAAATCGATCAGGAATCCACCTGCGATGACCGCAATCCCCGCGCATATGGACACACCTGCTTGGTATGTACCGATCTGTTCTCCGCTTCGCCCGCTTTCTGTCAAATCAGCTAATAGCGCCCGTTCACAAGTACGCTGCATCGCACCGAAAATCCCCATTACAACTTGAAGTACGTAGATCTGCACGATACTTGTTACTAGAGGAAATAGTAAAAACAACACGGACGTTCCCCACGCACTTATAACCAAGTAACGGACTTTGCCGAAACGGTCTGAAGATTTGCCAAACCATATACTAAGTAAGGCTGCACATAAAGTAAACAGCCCATAGGACAAGCCAAATTCCGTAAAGTCGCCACCGATTTCTTTTACAAATATAAGATAAAATGGAAATACGATGCCCGCCCCTAAAGTCATCATGCTTTGGGAGAGCATAAGCCATCTCCATCTGGATGTACTAGTTCGTGCCTGAACAATCGACTTCATTTACTTGTACCTCGCATAAAATTCGTTCATAAATAGCTCCTCTGGATCCCACTTACGCTTCATGCGGAAAAACAGCTCCGCCTGCGGATAGGCCTGTCTGAATTGCTCTTTAGTCGGAAATGGTAAATACGTTAAATAGTAGCTCCCTTTAAATTGTAAGGAAAGCTCCACCAGTCGTTGAGTAGCGGCTTGCAAATGCTTCAATTCGGCAGCGCTTTTTTTATGATTGATTAACAACACGAGGCCAAAGCTGTCCTGTCTGGCGTACGAAAGCAGTGCTGCGCTCGATCTGGGGACATATCGCACCGTTATGTTAACAACATTCAACTGCTCCTCCTTTAAAATGCGTCTTAAACCATCTACAAACGGTACAAACTGTTGTACCGGAACGAAGTATTCTTGTAATACATCTGTCTTCTGCACATCTTTGTATTCTGCAAATGAAACGTCAGGCCGCATCGCATTGTTACGAGAAATGAACATCCCTTCTTCATGAGCGAACAGTTGCTTTTGCAGCTTCCAGCTTACATTTTTGCCCCAATCCCATTTACGGGCCAAACCGAATATAAATTTAGCCGTGCCTATACCACGTTGATGCTGCAATTCTCTATACGCAGGTGTTAATGGCTCATCTGTACGCTCATAATTAATGGTGTACATTTGGGTCAAAAAAGAATGGGGAGCCGTTGATAATCTTGCTACTGATAATGCTACCATCGGGTTTGAGATCACATTTTGATCAACATATTTCGGAAACTGCTTATACGTCATGGGCACCATATGCTCCACATACAACTCATCATCTGTCAATTGCAAATCTACGTCCAAAATAACACCCATTAAACCAAATCCCCCATTTACAGCTCGAAAAAGCTCCTTGTTCTCTGTACGGCTAGCTTGAATGATTCGTCCATCCATCGTCATAAGTCTAAATGATTGGATACTATCTATTAACGGACCTTCATTCGGGTCGCGGCCATGTACATTAGCACTGATCGAACCACCGACTGTAAATATATTGGAAGACTGCATCATACGAATAGCAAAACCGTGAGGATTAATATAATCCTGAACCTGCTCCCAAGTCGCTCCACTCTGTACTCGCAGCACCTTATGCGCCTTGTCTAGCCTGAGCATTTGATTGTAAGCACGCATATCAAGCACGATTGCATCTTCGTAGAAGATATGGCCCCCTTGGCTATACCGTGCTCCTGAAATGGATATTTTCTTATGGAGGCGTCGCGCCTTAGTTAGCGCTTGTTGGATATCAGCGTCAGTTGAGACGACTATCGTTTCAAAGATCCGAGCAGACATTACTCGTCCAGCATCCGTCATCTCTAACTGCTCTTTTTCATGGAATCGGTACCAAGCCGATCCAGCAAGCAGGATGACATACAACATAACGACAGCCAAGGTCCTCCACCTTGATGCATGTCTTACACGATGAACCATGTATAGAAATTCACCACCTTGTAAACATATAGTAAATTATATGTTTATTTACTATATTCTTCATTTATTATACAAGGTGATTTTCGGGATTGCTACTTGAAGGGCTGTCCGCCAGAAATCGTTGGAGCGCAGCATACAACAAATGTGCCTCTGTGTGCTCCACATCATGGGCGGAGTGAGCAAAATGAACCGTTTCAGCATCAGGATGACTGGTCAAATAACGATTAAGGTCAGTATCGTCAAGGAGTGATCCTTCTAAAGTACCACGCATAACGAGCAACCGGATGTGAGCAGGTACTTGCAGTTCCACCTCCACGGATTCCTGTTGGATGCGGTAAACAGCCTCAGCTCTAATGTGAGTTGTACGCCCAAATGGAATTAAGTAGTCATTAATATAGGCGTCAGCCCAAGATTGCTCCATTCGTTTATGTACAGCGGGATAATCGAGTATAGCAAGTGACAATATGGTCATTGGGGTCTGCATAGCATAAGCAATCGCATAAGAGACCCCGCGTGAATATGCATACAGATGGAATCGGTCCAAGCCAGCATGCTCCACAACCGCAGCAATGTCAGCAACATGATGCTCCAATGAATACCCTGTTTCTGGTGTTCCACTCTTCCCCCGCCCTCGAAAAGATAGAACGACACACCGGCGAGAATGAAGCTGTTTCATATATTCGACACACTCTTCTGCTGTCTGTGATAAACCTGGACAAATGAGTAATGGCGAGAGCTCAGAACTGCTTTCAGGTTGTGAATCCAAATAATGTATCGTTGTTCCGCCATGATGTACGACTTGTGACACGTATTGCACATGAATCCCTCCTGAATCTTCTATTCTGATTTAATTACAGATTATATCATGTTCAGATGAGTAATCTATTCTAGTTAAGGGGCTTAAGCTTGAAAAACATCTCTTGCAGTTCCATAACCCCTATATGACTTTCTTGGATGCCGCGGCTTTAAGGAGTATTTGCTTAATATAACTGTCCTTGCCACGCGTGTAAGCAGCTCGGTTATACTTATGGCACTGCTCAAGCTGTTTTTTTAACTTATAATACTGCTGCGCTTCTTGAGAATGCTCACGCAAGTAATTTCGGAACAATAGTTGATTCGACCAAGCTGTGCTTCCCAACGGGTACATATGAAGATGATGAGTTCCTGCCCTCCACTTACCACGGCGAAAAAATAACCTGTCTGGAAATTCCGGTTTAGGCACATATTCATAACCGATCTGCAACAAACGCTCCTTATGGCTCTCCTTCACAACGGACAACTCAGTAATTCCCACCATTATATCTATAACAGGCTTCGCGCCTAGACCATTGATTGCGGTGCTGCCTATATGCTCTATCTGGATGGATAGATCTAATAGCGCCTCCTCCAATTTCATACGCTCTATCTCATACTCATGCGCCCAACTAGTTGAGTATTCTACCACAATAACTTCTTCCATGGAGTACCTCCGTTAGTGGTTCGTTTAACCGTCGATAACGAAACGAAATCAAAATAGGCCGAGCCTCTGGCAATCAGAAGTCGGCCTTCATTGTATACCTTACTAGGTCTGCCTAGCTGCTATGTATAGCTGTTAGGTATGCGCTTACGAATCCATCTGATTTGACCCCGATGATTAATCTCATCTTCAAACACATGGAACCATTTGAAGTAATGGTTTGCTGGTTGATTATACCAGAACGAAGTCGTTTGTTCCAGCCAATCATCATCGCGCAATTGCAGTTGACGTAACGTATTCTCCCTTACTTCTTGCATAGCTTCCAAGTAATAAGATAACGGGTTACCATGTATATGACGACCACGTTCGCCCAGATCCAGAGCAGCCCCCCACAGCTCCAGTTCTTCTTCCGTCAACTCCCTGTTATCAAATGTTTCGCGCTGATACGCATATTCAATCGCTGCTACGTGAAGTAATAAAGAGCCGATTGAATTTGAAGCTTCATCCATACGATAGTCTAGTTCATCAACTGTACAACCCTGAACACTTTCCAACGTGGTGTGCCGTGCATAATTCATCATCGACACCAACTGACCTATTTGTGGAGTAAAACCTTCCTTATGCGTAATTAGATATAATTGTGATGTGCTCACTCATTTTCCCCCGTTTCATCATGTGTGGCAGGTAGATCAACTAAAATATGACATGTTCTAAAACGAATGATAAGGAAAACATTTACATTTAGTCAGTTGTTTGTGTAATATCTCTTATTTTTCACAATTTGTTCACAAACATTTCAAGCTGCATGTCTCTTCGCATGAAGATTGTTTATTAAGGATGTGATTCATTTTATTAATAACCCCAAGAAATTATACGAACTGGTCATCATGACTATGCAATGATAAGTTATGGATAGGATACATGATCCTATGGTCTTTATCCTATATCGCTTAATGGAGGTTGGCTCATGACATCAGATATGTCCATTTCACTAGGAGAACATTATTTACAAGTCGTGATGGAGAAGTTTGTGGAATTAAAAGAGGTGTCAGAACGCACATTTGACCAATTAAGTGAGGACGAGTGGAACTGGTGCATGAATGCAGACTCGAATAGTGTGGCCACAATCATCCAGCATATGAGCGGTAATATGATTTCACGCTGGAGTGACTTTCTGACAACAGATGGAGAGAAACCGAACCGAAATCGGGATTGTGAATTTGAGTTGCAAATGTGGACCAAACCCGAACTATTAGACATCTGGAATCAAGGGTGGGAAGTATTGCTCGGAACAGTGGAACAATTAAGTCCAGAACACCTACAGCATACGGTATTCATTCGGCAGCAGCCACATACCGTCTTGCAGGCCATTGAACGTCAATTGTCCCATTATGCGTACCATGTCGGACAGATCATTTACGTGGCCAAGCTGCTCCGAGCCGATGAATGGTCATCTTTAACGATACCTCGCAGGAAATAATAGATACTAAATTCGAAGCGGAGACTTATTGTGTTGCTTCTTATTTCGGCGGGGAATTACGCACAACCGGTACCCCCTCATCCACCATACAAAGCGGCAACTTCACTGTAAAAGTTGACCCTACTCCTCTAGTGCTTACCACGGCAATTGTGCCTTTATGAAGCTGTACAATCTTTTGCACAATGGACAACCCTAACCCATTGCCACCTTGCGTACGATTACGTGATACGTCTGCCTTAAAAAACCGTTCAAACACGTGTGGCAACTGATCAGCTTTAATACCGATACCACTATCTTGCACAACCACTTCCACATAGGCATCAGACTTCTTCATATCGATTCGAATGGAACCATTGTCTGGTGTAAACTTGATTGCATTATGAATCAGATTCACCCAAACCTGACTTAACATCTCTTCATCTGCCTTAATGCTTACCTTCGCCAAGTTCAGGTCAATATCCAGCTCTTTTGCCGACCATTGTGGCTCACTAACTAGTATCAGCTTGCGAATCTGGCTGTCCAACCGGAACAATACCGGCTCCATCGGATGATGGTCCGATTCTAATGACGTTAGCTTTAGCAAATTATCGCTTAATTTAGATAAACGCATCGTTTCCATCTCAATAATGTACAAATAATGTTGGCGTTCATCCTCAGTAAGCTCCTCGTTTTGCAAGACGCGTGCAAACCCACGAATGGACGTTAAAGGTGACTGAATTTCATGGGAAACATTCGAAATAAATTCTTGACGCATTCTCTCCATCTGTCCCAGTTCACCCGCCATATGGTTAATGCTTTCTACCAAGGCGCCATACTCATCCTCAAAATCCTCATGCGGCTTAATTTTAACATCAAAATCACCACGAGATATTTGTTTAACGGCATCAACGATTGATTGGTAAAATGCCAAATGTTTGTTGCGTGCTAATGGAAATAATATGCCAATAACTGCGCCCAACAGCAGCAATGCCACAATACAAACCAAAACAAAAGCCCAGTAGTCTGTAACACTCCATCCTGCCCAGTTTATCAAATAAGGTGTAATGAAATAGGAAATAGACCACGACGCAAGTATAAACAGCAAAATGACCATAATGCTAAATGCTAGTTTACATGCTCGCCACATCTTATTGGCCTTCAGCTTCTTAAGACGTAGTCTCAGCCTCATACCAGCACCTCTAATCGATAGCCCAAACCTCTTATTGTCTTGATTTTAAACGCATACTCCTGTTCCGGAAAACGTTCACGCAAACGATTGATGTGTACATCAAGTGTTCTTTCATTTCCTTCAAAATCGTAACCCCAAATGTCCTCGATCAACTGCTCTCTCGAAAAAGACTTGCCAGGATAACTTCCAAGTTTAAATAGAAGCTCAAATTCCTTCATAGGCAGTGAAATCTTTTGCTTGGACGAGGTGACTTCGAATGTTTGGCGATTCATCGTAAGATGCCCGAACTGTACGGTATGGGATACCGCGATCTGGTAGCGCTTGAGCAGTGCCTTCACCCGCACAACCAACTCCATCGGATCAAACGGCTTTACTAAATAATCGTCTGTCCCCAAATTAAAACCTTTAACTTTTTGCGAGGTTTCCCCTTTGGCGGTCAGCATGAGCAGCGGAATGTCGTATAAAGATTTCAACTCGCGGCACAATTCCCATCCATCCATATTCGGCATCATAATATCAAGGACGACAAGATCCGCTCTATCCATCTCCATCAACTGTACTGCCTCAATGCCGTCCGCGGCTTCCATTGTCCGAAAGCCTTCCTTTTGAAGAAATACGGTCACTAATTCACGAATATGTGGATCGTCATCAACGATTAAAATCGTGTTCATGCTGATGTTCCGCCTTTCAGGGAGATAACTTTTATGAACTGTGCTGCTCTTGTACGCGCAATTGCTGGTTTGCAAATTCACGATACATAGCATGGCTTTCTAACAACTTATGATGGTTACCGCTGCCAGTCAGTTTCCCCTTCTCTATAAATAAAATCTGGTCTGCATCCACTACAGTTGATAATCGATGCGCAATCACTAACGTGGTTCGACCTTTCATCAAGTTGTGGAGAGCTTTCTGTACGACAATCTCGGATCTGCTGTCCAGACTAGATGTCGCTTCATCCAGCATTAGAATTTGAGGGTTGCGCAGCAAAGCTCGCGCAATAGCAATCCGTTGCCGCTGACCACCAGACAACTTAATACCGCGTTCGCCAACTTCTGTCTCATATCCGTCGGTCAATTCTCGAATAAATCCGTCAGCGTAAGCCATTTCAGCTGCCCGCTCCAGTTGTTGCTGTGATACTTCCTGATCCATGCCATAACATATATTATCCCGAATCGTCCCATCAACTAAAGGGCTCTCTTGAGAAACATAACCGATCTGTGAACGCCACGATTGTAATGAAAATTCAGTAATGCCTTGCTGACCTAACTTGATTATACCCGAAGTCGGCATGTAAAAGCGTTCAAGCAAGGAGAACAAAGTTGTTTTGCCTCCTCCACTCGGTCCCACAATGGCCGTTACTTTCCCTGGTTTAATCGTAAAACTAATATTTTCCAGTATCGGTTCTGCCTCTGAGTAAGCAAAGTGGACTTGTTCAACTGTAATCGGCAAATTCGTCTGCGTAACTTCTTTGCCGCTGCTGTGATCCTCTTCTTGCGTATCCAGAATAGAAATCATATGCTCAGTCGCGCCAATAGCTTTCTGCAATTGGGTAAAGAACATCGACAATTGACTCATCGGCATTACAATTTGAATCAAATAAAGTATAAATGCAACCAGTTCACCTGCCGACAACACGCCAGATGAAACCCTCATGCCACCGTATCCGATCACAACGACCAGCAGTACCATCAGAACAAAAGACATAATCGGTGAAATTAGCGCTTGCACAACTCCTTCTTTAATCCCAAATCGCTGCAAATTGTGGATACCTTTGCTGCCTTTTTCGTACTCGCGCGACTCCGCATTAGACGCTTTGACTAGTCTAATTTCGGACAACACCTGACTTAATACTGCCGTAAACGAAGCCGTTTCATCCTGAAGACCTTTTGAAATTTTAAACATTTGCTTACCAAGTGGTACCAAAATAAGGGCGGCTAACGGAATGACTATGAGCATAATAAGCGTCATTTGCCAGTCCAGATACAGTAATACGATAAACGAACCAACAACGGAAACGATTCCCGTAAAGAAACTCGCAAGGTGCTCGGTAATAAAGGCCTTAACGATACCTGTATCATTTGTAATTCGACTGACCGTTTCGCCTGTCTTGTTCTGATCGTAGTACGAAACGGGAAGAACGAGCATCTTTCTCCACAACCGATCTCGTAAGCCAGCGACCGCTTTCTGTCCGATCAAATTCAGCAAGTAAATGGACAGCCCTGCTGCAATCGTTTGTACGATAAAGGCTCCTGCAAGTAATGCAATCTGCATCCCGTCTAGTTTCGACATAGAAAAATTGTCTACCATTCCCTTTGTAAACATCGGAATGACCAGCGATACCGCAGTCGAGCCGATACTCATAAGCAGCGCAACCATTAACATTAATTTGGAGGGCTTTGTCTCATTAATTAAGTTCATAAATTGACGCCAGTTGCTAATGGACCCTTTTCGTGCAGCTGTAAATGTGGTGTTGTCTTCCATAACGTTCACTCCTTCATCTTGACCGTATTGCTTATGGAATACATCATAATGCGTAAATGTAAACGGAATTTAAACAACTGCAACCAGGCCAAGCGATCATCCACCACACAAAAGCCCCTTCTTCGTCGCGGAAAACAAAGAACCATCAATTCGAATATTTGCTCCTGTCTCCTCCGCTACCTCGCGTATGGCAGCATCAATCAAGGACTCGCCAAGCTCAACTTGTCCACCAGGCAATTCCCAAGTGTCCGAACGGTACGCTGTCTTAACCAGAAGAACATCATTTTTATCATTTGTTACATATGCACTTGCAGCTACTATGTGCTTTGGAGGATTATACAAATCTGTTGTAGAGGTTACATTAATCATACAATCATTTAAGCAATTTATAGTTATGACCTGCATGATGACATTCAACATAGAAGATCCACAATTTTCATTTTCGAAGTAATTCCTCTATTAGTAACAGTCGTATTTCTATTAAACGTAAAAGATAGGGAGCGTGTTCGCATGTTAAAAGATTTGAATACACCTGTAGCAGCATCCCGCAAAAAGAAATGGCCACGCATAGTTCTTATCATAGTTGCTGTTATGGTGATGCTTGTTGGTACAGGCATGCTGTATCAATTTTTAGCTGTTAAGCAGGATCAAGCACACTACCCTCCAACCGGCCAGCTTCTATCTATTAACGGTCACCAAATGCATATGTATAGTATTGGCGAAGGTGCACCTGCTATCGTACTAGGTGCTGGACTTGGCACGCCTAGTCCATATGTAGATTTCTATCCGCTATACACTGAACTTGCTAAACATACTCGCGTAATCGTTTATGAGAAAGCGGGATACGGATGGAGTGAGCCAACAGATAGAACACCTGATATTGATACGGTGACAGATGAGTTACACGAAATGTTAAAGCAAGCTGGAGTATCCCCCCCTTACATCATGGTCGGACACTCGCTTGCTTCTTTAGAGGCGATTCACTACGCACAAAAGTACAAAAGTGAAACCGCAGGGGTAGTCCTGTTGGATGGAGGAAACCCTGACTTTTACAAAAACAATAAGTTAACTTGGCAGCAAACTCTTTCTATGTTTGCGATTCGACTCGCCACAAACATCGGGCTCGTCCGAACATTATCTATCAACCACGATATAGCCAACTTTATTACAACGATAGAAGAAGGTTACGGTGAACAGCTTCCGTCACAATTAAAACAGTTAAGTCTAGCGATGACTTTAAAAAATGTATACAATCCTATGATTATGGAAGAATTGGACCATTCCATCGACAATGCCAGCAAAGTATCCGCAGCCGGCCACATCGGAAATATACCGCTACTCATTTTCACCGCTGGTCGCGCAACGCTCCCCGAATGGGTAACGTCACAACAAAATTTGACCAATTGGTCTACTCAAAGTACACAATTCGTCCTACAGAATGCAGGACACTACGTGCATCATCATAACCCAGACACCATTAATGAACAGCTTATAAAGCTGGTACAACAACTCAAAAGACATGCTAATCCTTCATAAGACACAAAAAAGAAGAAGGAGGGGCATTTCCTCCTTCTTCTTTTATCTATGGATTAATCGTGCAGGCTACTCATGTAGTGACTTGACTGGGACATAGATGTCATAATCAAATTGTTCAATGACGTCTGCTGGTATGTGAAAAGGATTCACGGGCTGCAATCGATTGGCCTCTACGCTGTAACTGCCATGCCCGCTTAATCGTTCGTATTCGTGTTCACGGATCCATCTATCGATTGAAGCATAGATTGACATCATATGATTACGATCACCAGTGCAGCGCACTTTCATATACATCCCTGCGGGAATAATTTTCGTATCAAGTCGTTCCGGAATATGCTCAAAGCTGTGCGTCTCTACACCGACCCACAGTTCTTTGACTCCACTGGCCCATTGCCACTCCGGCACGATCACATACCCCATGCTTCTATTTACCCAATTCACCTCGTGTATCTCTAGTTGCTGCTGAATCTCAGACCACGCTCTTCTAACATCAACGCCGCTCTGTTCGGCATGTAACACAATTAACTTTAGTTCTTGTCTTTCCACAATTATCGGTTCCATTTACGTGGCCCCCCCATTCCGTTCATCTCCACTCATTATACTGCTAGTCTTACATAATAGCACTTCCTATTCGTTTGTCGTGTGCGAGCGAGTGATGTACGAATGTGATGAATCGAAGATGGCTGTGTGTGGTTTCGTACAAATATCCCTCGTTTAAACGCTAAATTCTCGGGCGCTCAAAAAAGCAGCTTTGCCCTCAATCATAGCCCTAAATGTTGTTTTTAATGAAATTCCAATCAAATCCGGCGGCGATTTCTTCGATTTGAGGTCAGAGACGCTCTGGCGGCATCATACAGTGGTATACATGTACGTGGAAAAATAACCTGTCTGTAACATCACATGCCTGCCCCCTATATTAGAGAGCCCGCGCAACAATATCGAGCATGTACGCAATGATACGCTTGCAAGATCATGCCACTTCATTTGACTCATTTACACCTGCTCATGTACCCGTAATTGGGCCATTAACGCCTCGATCTGGCTCATATGGTGTTGATCGTGCCGAATAAAATCATGTAAATATTGTAACACATTAAATTGGTTTCCATCTCTCATCGGATAATCTTGCTCACACTGCTGTATCGACATCGAATCGATGCAATCCACAATAGCGGTTCGATACACAACTGATTCGGATACGATCCGAGAGATCGTATTGGCATGCCCATACAGCTTGGCATGCTCGTTAAAAGAGTCAAAATCAACGTGCTGAAATGATAAAGGATCATGGTCTGCCAGTTTTCGAATTGCCTCTTCATAAAAAAATTGATCCCACAACATGATATGGCTGACGACTTCTTTGACGGTCCATTTGTTCGCCGCAATCGGCTGACTCCATATTTCTTCTACTTCAAGAAGCTGCTGCAAAAATGGAAGCCATATTTTAAATTGCGATAGAAGCTGCTGTTTGTTGGACATGTTGTTTTCCCCTTATCTGCAATATATCATTATCAACTCATATACTCATAATTCGATGTAATAATGGTTTTCTCCTGTTCAAACGACCTGTTTATTTAGCTGTTAGTCTGTTTTACGTTGAAATGATGTCATATATTTAATACAATAATAGCATTGA
The DNA here is from genome assembly GCF_000425125.1 of Paenibacillus taiwanensis DSM 18679. Lineage (GTDB taxonomy): Bacteria > Bacillota > Bacilli > Paenibacillales > Paenibacillaceae > Paenibacillus_B > Paenibacillus_B taiwanensis. Next base: position 703,287 of record NZ_KE384306.1, on the reverse strand, counting down.
TAATGATTATCATCAAAGAGAGGAGCTACAACCATTGACACAGCTAAGTATACATACTCCTCCATTACGCTCCTTGTCCTTCCAATTGTCCGATACGATACGAATCGAACAATTAACGAATAGCCCTCTAAATGTAACCGATTGTACGATGCACACCTTACTCTTATTTGAGCGTGGCAACGGCAGCCTCCATATCAATCAGACCGCTTTTGAATACACGGCTGGAAAGAGTTATCTTGTACCTCCACAAACTTCACTTCGCGCGGATCACGACGGTCAAAGTGACGTTTGTGTTTATCGGATTACGTTTACCATTATTCAGACCCTTTCAGACGGCCAGCACTCCAGTTACTTACAGCAGCTGTTTGCCGACCGTTTTGAAATATCAACTTATCCGTGGTCGAGGCTGCTCAAAATGGTGGAGGAATTATACGCGGGTAGATCAGGCAAGACAGAAATGGAATGGTTTACGCAACAAGTTCGTTTCTTACAGCTAATGGGCTTTATACTGGAGCACAACCTGCGCTCCCACCTTTCTCAAGGTACGAGTCAATCGGTGCAGAACACCATTCAGTATATGCAACACAATTATATGAATCCGATTACCGTCAAGCAGCTCGCTCAACTTGCTAATGTGTCACAATGGCGCTACACACCGATATTTCAGGAATTAACAGGAAAGAGGCCGCTTGACTACTTGACAGAACTTCGGATCACACGTGCAAAAGAGCTTTTATGCTGCTCCGAACAGCCCTTGCGTGAAATTGCCGAGCGTGTAGGCTTTGCGGACGAATACTATTTTAACCGTCGTTTTCGTCATACGACTGGCATTACACCTAAGCAATATGCACGCCGGATGCAAGGCAAAGTTCGCGTCAAAGATTGGACTGGACATGAGGTAGACATCCCGGCTACACCCCAACGTATTATTTATCACGGGGAGACTTATGGTGATCTGGTTGCGTTAGGCGTAAAAGCGATTGGCGGAGCTTCCTATTTCATCCAAGGAACGATTTATGAGGAATATGTGCATCGCATCGAGGATGTGGGCCACCCTTGCAACCCGCACGCCTCTCGTATGCTGGAACCAGACTTGATCATTATGGCAAATGAAGACGAAAGCTTGTACAACTCCATTTCACAAATTGCGCCAACAGTTACGTTTAATTCGTTTGCTCCACTGGATCAGCGCCTGCATACACTGGGCAGCCTTCTTGGCAAGCAGCGTGAAGCCCAGCAATGGCTTGATGCCTATACAGCAAAGGAAAATGCCATGTGGCGTGAGTTGCGATCCCACATTAAGCCCGGTGAGACAGCTTCAGTCTTTATTTATGATCACGGTGATCGACTTTTTGTGATGGGAACTACAGGGTTGTCCTCTGCCCTCTATCATCCGATCGGATTTAGACCCGTGGATAAAATTCAGCACATATTAGATGCAGGATGTAGCTTTATGGAAATCAATCCTGAACAGGTTGCTGACTATGCTGGAGACCGTATCTTTATGCTGATCAGTGGCAATGAGGTTTCCAGACAAGCAACAAAGCAACTTATGCGCAGCACTGCCTGGAAGCAGCTTCCTGCCGTTCGTGCCGGATACGTCTATCAGGTAAACGCCTTACATTGGAATCTGAGTGATGCCCTGACTAGAGAGCGACTCCTTCAGACACTTCCTTTATTGTTAAGCCGAACCTCCTAAGCATAATTAAAGCTAGTTTTTAATTCGAAGCCGTCGACTGTTCTCGATGGCTTTTTTACTTAGAGTTGCTTGGAATAGCTGTTTTCTGTGGATGAACATGGTCAACAGTCAAATTGTACATGAATAGTTGAGGAGGTGAATATGTATGAACCATTCCCTAATTAAAGGAGGATGATTATGTCCGGAAAGAAAAAACGGTTAGCACGTCTGCTCGTGCACCAGACCGTCTCTTTGTCTATTGGCGCATCACTTGTTATGACACCGCTTACAGCTTTTGCAGCTGCCCCCTCTGCCGCAAGCAAAAGCACCTCAACCTATTCTGCTAAGCAGGTACATAACAATAGTGCCGAGCGCATATCTCAAACTGGCGATCGGTATGTTCAAGCAAGTGCCCTGCAAGTTGGCGAGAGCAGGCTGCTCACGCGCAAAGAAATTCGTAAAGAATGGGACGGCATTGACCCTGATTATGTGCCAGATAAAGCAGTAGAGGCGGTGAAGGCAGCCTTACCGCAACAAGATTATGAGCAATTATTTCCATACCGCTTAGGCTCTCCCGAATGGCACAAGGCAGCAAAAGGCAAAGATTATTATAATGTTAACCAAACAGATTATTTCTCCTACGATAATCTAATCCAAGCCGTAGCAGAAGTTGCAAACATTAAGTACAAGGTCGTTAGCCGTGTAGGTGACCTTAATGCGCAGGAAATCTATCGGCTAGATAAGGATGCTAGAGCTGAGACGCTTGTATCTCGTTCTGCTAATTTTAACTCCGAAATTAACCGCAAGCGTAATGTAGTTGTTCATATTGTGGATTATGGCTCCTTTCTGAAAGAAGGGACCAAAAAAGATCGCAAGCGTGAACTCGCGGCTTTACTTGCCAATCTCTCACATGAAACAGGCGGCGGTTGGGATACTGCGCCAGGCGGGCCTCTGCGTTGGGGACTGTTCTGGAATGAAAATATTGCAGGTAGAACCGGTAAAAACAATTCCAGCTTTGTAGACCCAAATAGCAGTGAACTGTACCCTGGCTACAAGGACAAAAGATACTATGGTCGAGGGCCCATCATGTTAAGCTGGAACTTTAATTATGGGTTGTTCAGCTCCGTTATTTACGGAGACAAAGAGGTTTTGCTCAAAAATCCAGAAATCGTTGCCGCAGATGGCAAAGTCGGATTTATGACGGCTATTCTGTTCTGGATGACACCACAGGCGCCAAAACCGTCCGCACATGACGTTATGGTCGGAAAATGGAAGCCTACCAAGGAATTGACTGCAAAAGGGCTGAATTCGCCAGGATTCGGTATTACAATTATGGTTCTGAACGGACTCGAGGCCAATCTAGGCGAAACAGAGGGCAGCCCGGTGAAGCGTCGCGCAGGACATTACCGTGATATTACTACCAAGATGGGGATCGATGTTTCTAATGAGAAGCTTGATACACTAGGCATGCAGCCTTTTTAAAGTCTTTTTAAAGTTAAATGTAAGCGATAAAACTGCGAAATAAAAAAGAGAGCGAGCAATCCCGTTTATGGACTGCTCGCCTCTTTGTGCTCCATGTAGCTAAAGGAATCTATGACCATGTCGTCCGCATACGGACATTGAGCGACTTGAGCCGATGCTGCTGCTTGTTCAACATCATGTACCATTTCATTGAACAATGCAAAAAGTTGCTGAAATTGTTGCACAGCACCGCTGTCAACATGCTGCTGCATCCACTTTAATCGACCCGCGCGAAGAGAATGCGCAATTTTAAGGCCCGTGCTTGTAGGTACGATCTCCGCCTTCTTTCCAGGCCCCCATTGCGCCAAACCACTAATGATAAGGCTATCGATTGCCTCTTCAACTACCTCAGACGTTAAAGTCAGCCGATTGGCCAACTCGGCCACTGTACAATCGGGTTGATCGCTTATCATTTCCAAAATGATATACTTAGTGCCGAACATTTTACTGTTTAAATAGCGGTGCCACTTGCGAATAATTTGACGGACCGTGTATATGGATTGTGCATCCATCCCATCCCCTCCCGTCTTTAAGCTTTCACAGCAGACAAAGCAGCCAATTCATATGGCATGCACAGTGGAACTCCAGACCTTGGGTCGGACATAATATCAGCCTCGATCGCAAATACTTCCCGCAGCACCTTCTTATTCATAACTTCAACGGGAGTACCTTCACAAATAACGGTTCCCGCTTTGATGGCTACCATATGCTGTGCATATCTGGAGGCATGATTTAAATCATGCACGACCATAACGATCGTTCGTTTCTCTTCCTGATTCAGCTTATGGAGCAATTGCAGCACTTCCAGTTGATGTGCCATATCCAAAAACGTTGTCGGTTCATCCAAAAATAAAATGTCTGTCTGCTGCGCAAGCGCCATCGCAATCCAGGCTCGCTGCCGTTGCCCCCCAGACAACCTGTCAACTGGGCGATCATGAAACGACGTCATACCTGTCACTTCAAGCGACCATTGGATGACCTTTTTATCCTCACTCGTTAAGGAGCCAAATCCTTTCTGGTGCGGAAATCTTCCATAAGAGACAAGTTCAGACACCGTTAATCCGTCGGGTGCAGTTGGGTTTTGCGGCAAAATAGCCAGTTGCTTCGCGACTTCCTTGGTTGACTTTGATTGAATGGACTGTCCATCAAGCAGAACTGCCCCTGCATTAGGACGCATCAGTCGCGCCATCGCCTTTAAAATTGTCGATTTACCCGAACCATTGGCGCCAACTAGCGCAGTAATTTTTCCATCAGGAATCGTCAGATTCAAATTGTTAACGATTTGCGTATCCCCGTATCCAATTTGGAGCTGCTCCGTATGAAGACGTTCTTTTAGTGTTTGCATCCTTTGATGCCTCCTTCTTCATATTAGGTGGTGCTTATATGGCGTGTATTGTAATAGGCAAGCTACCGGCTCCGCATACACATGCTGTCCATACAAAATATACGTCCCTTAAACTAACAAGCACCTTTGTTTATGAACGACAGCTCTGTAAGTATAGCTGGGACTATACAAGTTAAGTGCCAAATTGTGCCTCGTGTAATCTGCTGTATGTGCCGCCTACTTTAAGAAGCTGCGCATGGCTGCCCTGCTCTGCTATCCCTTGATCGGCAACTACGACGATACGATCAGCATTCTTAATGGTAGCTAGACGGTGAGCAATTACAAGCGTTGTTCTACCTTCTGATAATTGAGTAAGCGCCAGCTGAATTGCAGCTTCCGTCTCTGTGTCAAGCGCCGATGTTGCCTCATCGAGAATGAGAATCGGTGGATTTTTCAGGAACATACGTGCAATGGACAAGCGCTGCTTTTGCCCTCCTGATAGCTTCACGCCACGCTCTCCTATGACAGTATCCAGCCCTTCTGGCTGGGACAGGATTAATTCCTCTAATTGTGCACGGCGCGCCGCTTCCCAAATTTCATGCTCAGATGCGCCTAACTTGCCATAGGCAATATTTTCACGAATCGTCCCATCAAATAAGAAGACGTCCTGCTGCACGATACCAATATGACTGCGCAACGACTCTAATGTCATGTCGCGAATATCGATATCATCAATCGTAATTGTACCTTCATCGATTTCATAGAAGCGAGGCAGCAAGCTGCAAATCGTCGTCTTGCCTGCGCCTGAAGGGCCGACCAACGCAACGGTCTCACCTGCTTTGATCGTGAGATCCACTTGCCGCAGCACCTTATCTTTGTTCTCGTATCCGAAAGTAACACCTTTATACGCAATGTCTCCCTTTAAATGGGTAACAGGCTTGGCATGTTCAGCATCTGCGATATCAGGTGCCAGTTCCAGCAGTTCCAAATACCGCTTGAAACCCTCAATCCCTTTAGGATAAGTCTCAATAACGGAATTGATCTGTTTAATCGGTTGCAGAAACACAGTAGAAAGCATCACAAAAGCAATAAATTCACCGTATGTCATTTTCCCAGCGATCACAAACCAAGTACCACATACAAGTACAAATAACGATACAAATTTCATTAAAATATAACTTAACGAAGAGTTCCAAGCCATAATTTTGTACGTGATCAACTTGGTTAGACGGAATTGTTCATTACGCTCTGCGAAGCGAGCAATCTCATGCTTCTCGTTTGCAAATGCTTGCACGACGCGAATGCCGCTGACATTGTTCTCAACGCGGGCATTATAATCCGCTATATCTTTGAACAATCGGTCAAAAGCTCGTGACATCTTCTGACTAAAGTATAAAGATAAATAAATCATAAGTGGAATAATAACAAAGGTAAGCACCGCCAACTGCCAATTGATACCGAGCATAATGCCGAATGCACCTGCCAACGTCATAATCGCAATAAACAAGTCCTCTGGACCGTGATGTGCAATCTCCCCGATATCCATCAGGTCATTGGTCATACGAGATACAAGATGTCCAGTTTTGCTATTGTCAAAAAACCGAAATGGAAGCTTTTGGACGTGATCAAACAATTTTTTTCGCATATCGGTTTCAATATTGATCCCCAGCTTATGTCCCCAATAAGTCACCACAAAATGCAGACATGAGCTAATAACATAAATACCTAGTAATCCCGCACATCCCCAAAGAATCCAATCCCAATGTCCACTCGGCAGCAGCTTATCTACTACTTGGTTTACAGCTAACGGAAATGCAAGCTCTAATGCCGCAGCGATAATGGCACAAGAAAAATCTAATATAAACAGCCATTTGTATGGTCTGTAATAAGCGAAAAATCGTCGCAGCAATTATATTCCCTCTCTCTCATCTTCAAGTTTTTTGACACTGTTATGTACCTATGCTTTGGACTTTGCAAGCAAGTATAAGAAGTACGGCGCTCCTACTACAGCTACTACGATTCCCGTTGGCACCTCGGAGGGCTGAATAATCCAGCGGCCAATCGTATCCGACACGAGGACTAGTAGTGCTCCAGCTAATGCAGAGGCAGGCAGCAGCAACTGATGCTTGGGCCCTACTAACCTCCTTGCTAAATGCGGGCCTATCAAGCCGACAAAGCCAATTCCACCGCTTACTGCTACACACGCACCCGCAAGTCCGACTGCTGCTGCAATCAAGACGAAGCGTTCCTTCTCCACAGGAGCACCAAGTCCAGTTGCCGTCTGATCTCCCAGATTTAAAATGTTCATTACTCGTGCCTTATAGAACACATAGGGAAGCAGAATAACAATCCAAGGCAGCAGCGCAAGCACAAACTTCCAATTGGAGCCCCAAATACTTCCGGCTAGCCAAGTGGCTACGAATTGGTATTTTTCTGGACTGAGCTTTAAAGTTAATACAACCATCGCTGCGCTTATTCCCGCTGCAACCGCGATCCCTGTTAGCAGCAACCGCGTCGGGGACAAACCTTCATGAGGCTTGAAAGCAAGCGCATAAATTAAAGTTGCCGTTAATCCTGCCCCAATCCATGCCAATACAGGAAGCAAATACACAGGTGCAGCAGCCGTCGTCGGATAAAAGGAGATAAACAGCATTACCATTAATCCTGCTCCCGCATTAATGCCAAGAATACCAGGGTCCGCTAATGCATTACGTGAAATCCCTTGCATAATACATCCCGACACTGCCAAACCGGCCCCAATCAAGACAGCTATAACGATCCGCGGCAGGCGGAAATCAAACAAGATGAGATTCTGTTTCGCTGTACCCGAGCCAAACAACGTCCGTATTAACTCCATTGGTGATAGCCGAATATGTCCTGTATTAACGCTGATCATTAATGCAATAACAATGAATACGCCTAAAATGACTAGCACAGCTATGCCACGTTTCTTTCGCTGTCGCTCGCTTAACGCAATTCTTGAGCTTTCCATATTTATAGCTCCCTTCTTTCTTTACGGGCTAGATATAAGAAGAAAGGAACACCGATAAGGGCAATAAGCGCGCCAATTGGCGTCTCATACGGTGGATTAACTATTCTAGCCGCCAAATCTGCAAAAACGACCAGCAAGCTGCCAAGCACAGCAGAACACGGTATAATCCAGCGGTAATCAACACCTACCAGATAACGGGTCAAGTGAGGAACAATCAATCCTACGAAGCTAACCGCACCCGCGACCGAAACGGCAGCCCCCGCTAACACAAGAACAATGAAGGTACCAGCAAGTTTAACTAGCACGGTTCGTTGACCCAAACCTTTCGCAATGTCCTCTCCCAAACTTAACATAGTAATGGAACGGGATAGAATCAGTGCACCGATTATTGCCGCTGCAATCCAAGGAAACATAATCTCCAAGTGCTCCCACTTTGTACCCGCTACTCCACCTGCACTCCAAAAGGCCAAATCCTGACCCGTTCGGTAGTATAATGAAATCCCTTCCCCTAATGCAGATAGCAGTGCGCTTAAAGCTGCACCTGCTAACACTAGACGTACCGGTGTTAAACCACCTTTCGCCAGTGATCCAATACCATATATTAGCCCTGCACCTACAGCCGCACCTACAAAGGAATACATAATAAGATACATGTAGGGTAAACCAGGGAAAAAGGCAAAGCATAACGCTAACACAAAGCCGGAGCCTGAATTAATGCCTAGGAGACCTGAATCTGCCAGCGGATTACGTGTCATCCCTTGCATGATCGCCCCTGCCACTGCAAAGCAAGCACCTACTATAGCTGCTGCTAATACACGAGGAAGGCGGAGCTCCTGTATAATTTGATGCTGTGTCACATCTTCATTAAAGTTAAAGATTGCATGCCATACAGTAGGCAGCTTAATATCTGCCGCGCCTAAAGATACTGAAATACCGATCCCAAAAATTAAGGCTATGACACCTCCAATAAGGATCAACGTTGCAGTCAATGGCCGAGATTGGAACTTAACTGCTGGTTCTGCTACTACTTCAACTGCTGAACGAATAGTTTCACTCATGCTTGCCACCCTTGTTCTCGAGATGATGTTCCTAAAAAGTTAATTTGTTGATATTGATTCTCAATCGCACAAAACATATTGTATGCCAATGCCTAGTCGCACCGCAATGGACAAACTGAACTGTTTTTTTGTACAAAATAGACAAGCAATACATAAATAGAAGCTTTTCAGTTCAAAGACTGAAAAGCTTTATTTTAATTATCGGGCCGTACATTGCCTCGTACCTACCCAAGCTTATCATCTACATACCTAATAGCAGTCGCGCGAACTGCTCTCTTTTGACTGGACTGCTACCACCATCTCCCTATCGTCAATGTACACCCAGCAAGCTTTACCTGCGTAATAAATAATGATAATCATTATCACTAATTTGATTATACTTCAATTTTTCTTTCTCGTGAAGGAAATAATTACATTACGTGTTACCGCGCCGCCTGTCATCCTCCAACTACTAAGGGAAACTCCGCACGATCCTCTATCGCCAATAAATATCCCGATCAAAGCTAACTCAATTCATCCCATGCTACGTAACAAGAGGTCCTTTAAATGACTACAATAACAATCTACTAGAGCTCTAATGTCCCATCGCTTGAATAATATCTTCAATACCATTGATTTTGGCTAGCGCCATCGGCCCTGGGAGGGAGGGATCTTCCAGATAATAAACCTGATCCTTCTTAACAGCCTCCATGCTCCGCCAAACTTCATTATCTTTTAGCGTCTTGCTGACTCCTCCCTCAACCGGATTTTGCCAATTATTAATCACAAAAATATGATCCGGATTCAGAGCTGCCAGACCTTCTAAGGTTAAAGGCCCCCCTTTCTCCGTGTTTGGTACCGGTTTAAGTCCTAAACCTTTGTAGAATGGTTCAAATCGCTCCCATTCCCACGTGACAAATTGATCCTTGCCGCTGTACATTGCAAACAGTACCGTTTCATGCTCATGTGCGGCCAGCTTTTGTTTGTACGCTGCAGATTTCATGTCAAAGGCAGTCAGAACGCTTTCCGCCTTCTCTTCCTTGCCGATCATATCCGCAATCTGGATTAACGTCTCCCGCCAGTTCCCTGCCTGAGGCAAAATGACGGTAGGGGCAATCTGCTTAAGCTGCTCGTACTTATCGGCCATGTCATTCGCTGCAATAATGAGATCTGGATTTGCGGCGAGCAGCTTCTCCATGCTCACCTCCATACCGAGATCCGTAATCTCCTTCCCTTGCAGCAGTTTGCTTAGATTCGGGAAATTATGATGAATCGTATCTATCCCTTGCCCCGCAACCGGATAAACGTTAAGTACGGCCAAATAATCCACAAAAGCGATATATGGCGTCGCAATCTTCATTGGCTTCTTTGCAATGACGGTTTCACCGCTCAAATGTGTAATCGTTTTCGGGAAAGAGGCATCCGCTTGTTGTTCGGCTTCTTGGTTACCATAACTAGACGTCGCTGCCTGACCCTCACTAGAATTTTCACTCGAAGGTGTGCAGCCTGCGGCAAATAATACGGTTATCGCAACCATCATCCACACTATTGTCTTTTTTCTCACCATATGTCACATTTATCTCCCTTTTCTCGGCAGCACTTATGGCGGCCATGTAATAACGATTCTCATTATCGTCATTTGCATGTTACAATGTGCAGCAGCCACGAATCTACCAGTAGACGGAATACGACACTGGTTAACGGGATAACAACCAGCAGCATGCAACACAAAACAAGCCACCCTCTGTTCAACTGGCTGGCTTCTACATATTGCAGCATTAGATGCTGCACACGTACGTTATATTCGTCTAACGAGAGCCCCAGGGTTAATGCCATACTTGTCGCGGAACGACTCCGCAAAATAGCTCGGGTTCGAATATCCGACAGCACAGCAGGCCTCTGTCACATTCACGTTCCCTTCCTGAAGTAATAAAAAAGCTTTCTCAAGTCGTTTGTCCCGCAAATAACCAAAAACAGTGTTGCCATACATCTCCTTAAAGCCAATCTTTAACTTATAATCATTCATTCCAATCATGCGGGACAGTTCTAACAGTGTCGGTGGATTTATCATTTGCTCCAGCATAATGTCTCTAGCTTGCTTCAACATGCTCATATCACTTCTTGTCAACTTGCTTGATTCCGTCTGTCCTTCTAGCAGAAAGGAATGAAACGCGGATGACAGTAATTCCAACACACCACACTCCATTTCAATATTACGAGTACTCGGCAGTTGGGATGCCCGTATGATACGGTTCAGAAGGATTGAATCCGCAGGCTGAATCATTTGATTAAACATCCGATAAGGCCGTCCACCCATAATATCCTGAAAAGCAATAGCTCTAGCACCATTTCCCTGCTCGATGAAGTGATGGAACGTCGCAACAGGAATCGCCATACTTACCATAAAAAAGGGCTGGTCGCCGTCAAACTCAAATTGAACCTGAGCGTCATCAATAAATTGCAGCATACACGTACCAGGCACGGTTTCATACTCGCTGTCCCCTACACTCGCAGATCGTTTGCCTTTCACACAATAACTTAATTCCACCATTGGATTGTTGGCGTGTAAGCCGAAACGACGTTGTTCGTGAAATTGATACTCCGAAATGATCACTTCCATATCCATACGTGGTACATATCGCTGAATGCTGCCATGACCTAATTGGGCATGTAACTGCATACGTTCTGTCTTAGTTCGATCTGATCTATCCAACTTTAACGCGTCAAAAAATTGATGAAAATTGTGATGAAAATCAGGCTGATAACTTCTTTCATTCATGCGCTTCGCTCCGATATCGTATTGTTCACGTGTAGTTGATAACTATTATCAAGCATTATAACGGATTGAGCAGCAGATGCCTATCTCAAGAAATGGAACTCCCCCCCTTACACCTGTAAGGACAGAAGTCACATTGATACATTCTGCGCACGACAAAACGGATTAGGCCTTCCACGACCTAATCCGCTTTGTTCGTCCTATGGTTAGTTATAACACTATGACGATGAACTATAACAGTGTTTCCCCAATGTATCCCCCTTCACGAGCACCAGGGAAGCAGGCAAACGTAGCACTGCCTACATGAACGATATACTCGTTTAACTTATCCGTAGCTGCCAGTTTCTTCTGCATAGGAATAAATTGCGTACGCAAATCCTGTTGATAGCAAATAAAAAACAAGCCGGCATCAATCTGCCCTGTTTTCGCATCAAGACCACTAGAATACGAAAATGCACGGCGTAAAATTTGAACTTTGCCATCCATATGCGCCAGTCGTGAATGTGCCGTGGCCGGTATTACAAGCTCTCCGGCAGCATCTCGCTTTTCCAAATCAAGCGGCTCGAATTCATCCTTGCCGCCAAGCGGAGCTCCTGTAGTTCTGTACCTTCCGAAAGTAACCTCCTGATCTTGAAGGGTGGAACGATCCCATACTTCAATGCGCATCCGTATTCTGCGCACGACCATGTAGCTGCCGCCGTCCATCCAGGATGCACCATTACCAGGCTGGACCCATACGACCTCATTCATCTTCTGCTTGTCATTAGTATCTGGGTTGCCCGTTCCATCCTTGAAGCCCATCAGGTTACGCGGCGTGCTGCCAGATGGATCTGCCTGGCTGGAGCGCTGGAATCCGTCTTGTGTCCAGCGTAATACGGCTGTACCGCGAGCGATACGCGTAAGATTACGCAGCGCATGAAACGCAACTTGCAAATCATCCGCGCATACTTGCACGCCTAGATCTCCGCCTGACCATTGCGGCTGAATATCATCTGCGACAAATTTGGGCAAGTCCGGAAATGCAGCCGGACGCTTGCTTGCCAATCCGAAGCGATTGTCAAACAACGCAGGACCCGCTCCAAATGTAATTGTCAGCCGTGACGTGGACAAGCCTACTGCTTCCCCTGTGTCCGAAGGGGGCATATTCAGATTATCGTTCACATCACCAATCATTTGACCAGCGGACATTGCAGCAGCAGCTTTGGTCCATGCTTGAAAAAGCTTGCGAACATCTTCGATGGACGTTGTTGTGAAGTCAAAGGCACCAAAGCAAACAAAATTTTGCGCTGGCGTTGTAATTCCAGACTGGTGTGTCCCATAAAAGGAAATTTTATCTTCTGCCGATGAGGGTAGACTGTTCGTTGCGGAGGACTCTCTACTTGTAGCAGAAAGAAGACCCCCAACACTAGTCCCACCAAGCAACAACCCAATTCCCCCAACACCGGCCATTTTTAACAATTCTCTTCGACTTAGCTTGCCGTGAGTACCAGAAGATCCAGCGTCGATCTTATGCTCTGTGGTGTTCGTTCTATTATGAGCTTTCTTCTTCATGTGTTACACTCCTAGCTATTTCCCCATTTTAAACAGCAGCTCAGCCTGTACGTTAACATAAGGCTTCATATGACAATTTCATCATACGTTAACTTTGCCCCGATAGATAAGGCTTGATCCCGTTAATTGATAATGATTATCGATGACGTATTTATCATAAGACCAACCCTTCATTCCGTCAAGAAGCGGCATTCAAATTTATTTACTTATCGGTAGCGTGTAAAAAGACCTGCCCCAGAAGTGTTCCAATCACTTGACAGATATCATCCCAATCGACATACCAAAGGACCTCCACATCCACTTCAAAGTGGGGCCGAGGTCCTCTTTAAAAATCTATTGTTCCATGAAAATAAAGTAGTAGACTGCCGGTACTACATCTCTTGTGTGTGTTTAAATTTTTGAAGTTCGATCATATTTCCTAAAATTGTGAAAATAGCCGTTCCTATAATCACTATCATTAACTCGGCATCACGGAAATAAAAATACGAAGTTACCCAAAAAGTATCGGCTTGATCGTTATTTTTTTGATTAAAAATAACAAATAATAAACGAAACAATTACCAGAATAGGTGACCAGAAAGTGATAAATCTGATGCTTCCTAAGAAAATAAGCGCATCATCATTACCACTCAGATTCTGATAACTTGCTGCTAAAGAAAGAGGCGAGAATTGCGGCAATAGCAGCAACTAAATAAGTTGTGACATTTAAAAATAATTTCAATTTGGATACCCCTTTGGTTCTAAAGGCTGTTATCTAAAATTTACACCTATTCGATGTTAATTGGATGTGAAATGGGCAGCACCAATCAAAATTGACTTAGAAGACATCCCGTTCTTCGCTACAGTGCTGCTCAAACAAGGAAGTTCCATCATCGTCTAAACGTATTTTGCACACGCTCCGAGCGATTAAAATAGGGGATCCATATTAGACAACTGAGAATACTCCGTACCATATCTTTTGACGAATTCATATCAGATATTTCATTTAACAGCGGAATCTGCATATATAGTGTATAATTAATGATTTGGATCATTGCAAATAAAATGTATAAGATTTTGATAAACTTGGGAAAACTTGATTTCTTACGATACATCTGGACCAAAGCAAAAATCGAAAGGCCGCCTACTACTAAATTCATGACGATTTCAAATATAATAGTTGGCGCTAATAATGGGTGGAAATATTCCCAGCTTTCTGTTGTAATGACTTCCCACATTTGGGCTGAAAAAACCCAATCCCAACTTTGATAAATCCCTGCCACGCTCATCGCTACAGACGCGAACAGCCCCATTTGAACGAAAATAAGCCATCCGCCTAAACCCGACACACCTAAAGGAGGCAACGGCTCCGCTTGCTTGTTTACAACTTCTTTAATTTCCATACTCATCTGATCTCACTACCCCTATGTCTTGTTATGTATCTGTACGATCTGTTTGTAAAATAGCAAACAATGAAGCGTCTACAAATTTACCTTTTTCAAAGAAATAAGCTCTGAGCAAGCCTTCCTCCTGCATCCCGACCTTTGTTAACAACTTTCGGGAGGCTTCATTCATAGGATCAATAAACGCTTCAATACGATGCAGCTCCAACTGCTCGAAGCCATATTGGATAATCGCATGTACAGCCTCCGACATAATCCCTTGTCGCCAATAGTCTGGATGAAGCTCGTATCCGACTTCCGCTTTGAAATGTTCCTTAGACCAGTTATGATAACCGCATGTACCGATAACACGGTCATCGCCCTTTAAAGTAATGCCCCACCGAATGCCCTCTTGCTGTTCAAAACGGTTCCCCCAACTCAAGATGAGCTCTCGAGCTTGCTCGCAATTCGTGAAGCTGTCCAAATCATAAAATTCAGTCACCTGATCCTGCGAAAAATAACGAAATAAATCTTCTGCATCATCTGCTCGTAATGCTCTTAGCCACAATCGATCCGTCTGTAATTCCGGAAATAGCTTCATATGTCTCTTCCCCTTTCCTATGTATCTCTTCCGACCATTTCTCAATAAAGAGTCATCGTCAACCACACTTCAAAAAAACCATATTGTTCCTAAAAAGTTTAATTGTAGCACAACCCTACCATTTTTGAATAGACGCCCACTCCACCTAAAAGAGGGCCTGTCCCGAAAGTCAGTCTAAACTGACTTGACTACGGACGCCCCGTTTTGTTGAATGGTAAAAATAAGCACAAAAAACCGTCTTTTCTTGTGAAATGGAAGTTACGCCACTAACCTTTCACAAAGAACGGTTTTTATGCGTAATCAAATGACCACTACGGAACAGTATGTTTACAGCTGGCACCAACGTCCCCCCGATACGCGCCGCTTCATCCCCCATATGAAGCGCCTGGCTACGTCTTCTTTGCCCTTGCCCAAGACGGTGCTAACCCTCGCAGGCTATGGCAGGGAGTATATTCATTTGTATGCGATAAGGGAAGACAAAAAAACGGATGTGCTCCTGCCTACCAGCAGCTATATGAAGGAGATTATACGTCGCTGCAAAAAGAACATTCGGCACGCCTCAAAGGGGACGTAGGAAGGGCACGATGATCGGTTCGTGTCCGAACGGCCGCTTTAAGAATACAAAACGATAGCGAAGAGCATAGAGAGCGACGATATTTGGCTGAATAGACTGGCTTGGGTGGACAGACGATCCGTTATGTACCGTAATAACACGCTTTTGGTGTAGTTACCGGACAGGAAATCCGCTATTGCCTCCAAACTAGCGCCAAATCGGGATGAAATATGCCAATAGCGTACCTCCTGTCCGCTAAGCGACCAAATAATCCTTACATCCACTCCATAACGGATCTCTCGTCCGTTCACGTATTCCGCGCCACTACCGCACCATCATACCGATGATCCGCACGCTCTGCATCTAAGTTGTAACGGGGTCTTTTAATGTGCGCATGTTGAAGGTGGGGGCATCCGTTTCGCCATTTCCAGCAGAAGCAAAAGCACAAAAAAGTTGGACGGAAAACATTACGTTTCTCCGCCCAACCTTTTATTTTAGAGACTTATTGGACAGCCCCTTTTCATGTAGTGCTACGGATGTCTTTGAAAGTTTACAGCACGGTGTCGTCTACGCTGTTTAGCCAATTTTCAATCTCACCAATAACAGAAGCGATACAGCCATCCTGGAATGGAGAAATGAGACCTGCGTATTCAACCAGATGAACAAAAGATTGGCTTCCGCCAGCTTGACACAGTTTCAGGTAGTCTTCCCACGCAGGCTTAAAGTCCGCATTCATACGCTTCCAGAATTGGAAGGCACAGAGCTGAGCCAGCGTATAGTCAATGTAATAGAACGGCGTTGAGAAAATATGGCCTTGCTTGTGCCAGAAGCCTCCACGCTCCAAGTAATCATTGTTGTCATAATTACGATGCGGCAAATACTTCTTCTCAATCGCACGCCAAGCACTCTTACGTTCCGCAGGTGTTGCGTCTGGGTTCTCGTATACAAAGTGCTGGAACTCGTCAACCGACACACCGTAAGGAATAAACAGCAAGCCGGAAGACAAGTGATCAAAATGATACTTATCCGTATCTTCTTTAAAGAAAAGCTTCATCCAAGGCCATGTAAAGAACTCCATACTCATAGAATGGATTTCACATGCTTCATAGGTTGGCCAGTTGTATTCTGGCACTTCAAAGTGTCTGCTCTCATATACTTGGAACGCATGGCCCGCTTCATGAGTCAGTACGTCAATATCACCCGAGGTTCCGTTAAAGTTCGAGAAAATAAACGGTGCTTTGTATGCAGGGAAATAAGTGCAGTAGCCGCCACTTTGTTTCCCCTTCTTACTCACCAAATCCATCAAATCGTTGTTTACCATAAAGGAGAAAAATTCATTCATCTCTGGTGACAGCTCCGAATACATCGTTGAGCCGTTGGCTACGATCCAGTCCGGATCTCCTTTTGGCGTCGGATTACCGGATTTAAAGCTGAAACTTTCATCATAGAATTTCAGTGTGTCCACACCAATTCGTTTGCTTTGACGTTCTCTCAGCTTCGTTGCTACCGGAACGATATGTTCCAACACTTGATTGCGGAAGTTCGCAACCATTTCCGCATTGTAGTCAGTACGGCTCATACGAGCGTAGCCCAAACCTACATAATTGTCATAACCAAGCTTCTTTGCAATTTTGGTACGTACTTTTACCAAATCGCTGTAAATACGATCAAATGTTTCTTCATTTTCTGCCATGAACTGATAACGCGCTTCAGAAGCACGACGTCTCATTTCACGATCAGTTGACTGTTCAAACGGAGTCAATTGCGACAATGTGCGCTCTTCGCCTTCAAAAACAATTTTAGCGGAAGCGATCAGTTGAGAATACTCTGTCGTCAATTTATTTTCCAATTGTAAATCTTCGATTACCTCTGGGCTAAATGTCTTTAAGGACAGCTCCGCTAATTGGAACAATTGAGTGCCCCACTTGTCCTCCAGCTCTGTTCTAAATTTAGACTGAACTAGCGCTCGGTAGTAATCCGTTATGTACTCTTGTATGACTGGACCCATTTCATCCATATACTCTTGTTCTGCTTTATAAAATTCATCTGTTGTGTCGATCGAATGCCGCACGCTTACAATTGTTGCTTGTGTGTCGATGCTGCCGCGCAACTGGTTAATGTCTGCCATGTATTTATCTTGTTCTTCAAAGCTGGAGGCTGCATGAAAGCCATGTAACAGCTCTTTAAACCGTTGTTCAATTTCTTTAATGTCAGGACGTTCATACTTAAATTCATTAAACTTCATACTACACGCTTCCTTTCAATTTATAATCTATTTACCATTATACAAAATCTTAACCTAACAATACCATTAATTTGTATTATATTTTAAGTTACACATTCGAAATACGACACTATGCATGATGATTTACCCCCTCAATCTGTCCTGGTCCACGATAGCTTGCACCTCGATTTCTACAAGTAAATCGGGCTCAATTAATGCCTTTACTTCTACCATCGTTGCTACCGGCCTAATCGTGTTAAAATACTCGCCGTGAGCCCTTCCAATATCCTCCCATGCCGAAATATCGGTCACAAACATGCGGGTCCGGACTACATCCGATAGTGTTGCTCCCACCTGTTCGAGCACCTGTTCGAGCACCTGCTCGATCGACTGTATTATATATTTGGTCTGCTCATACGCATTACCAACTGCGATGACCTTCCCATCTTTCATGGCTGTCGTTCCTGCTACCTCCACCACATTTCCTACTCGGATTGCCCTGCTATAGCCTACTACAGGCTCCCACGGAGAGCCTGTACTTACATGCACTCGATTGGACATCATAATCCCCTCCACTATAGTTATGTGTATGCTACTATCTACTCGTTTCTGTCCCCTTCATCAGGATCGCGTGCTCCATTCTATTTCCTCCGCTCTGCCAACCACCTAACTGATTGTGAAGCTTTGTATGTGCTATTCGCTAACACCGCTAACACCATACATTATATTCCTCCCGAGTCAATGATGGCGAGCTCATTATGCTATTTGCACATACTCCGCTGCCCTTGCTCCATTCTAAGCATCTGCCATAACAAAAAAATCTGCAGCACAAGCTGCAGACCCCATCTTATATCCTCTATGTAGCTCAAGTATTAATTAGTCACGATATCTCCCAAACACTTGCTTCTCTAATTCACGAACACGGAATAGCAGCTCTTCCAACTCAAAATGAGGCAGCATCGAACGTTGTTGAACAGGCTGCTGAACAGATGGTTGAGCAGGCTGCGATGGCTGCATAAATTGAGGAGGCTGCACAGGAATCGACGGCTGCTGCCGCTGATGCGCAGCACGTGCAGTTAGTTCGTCAATCTGCTTCTGCATATCCCGAATAACGACAGCAAACTTCTGGTAGTCTACAATAATGCGATCCAGAAATTCATTAACCTCATCAGAATCATATCCCCGCATGCGGGTTGCGAATTCTTTCTCGTGGATCTCCAGTGCCGTCAATTCGATGCCAACGTGCTGTAGTGAATCCGGCTTATTAGATTTATTCATAATAATAGTAATCTCCTTCCCTAACAAGTACCCCTCTATTTTAACACAAAATTGTGGTTCATTTCTCCCTGCGAACAGGTAAATTGTCCCGTCTGCCTAAACAACTAGACGATCGATGTCACACAAGCTGCTTCCTGACTTCATAAAGCAAAGGTTGCCGCCAAAAAACGTTCCAGTATTTCCAAAGCAGCACTCCGTCCATTATAATGCTAGTAATCAATACTTTCCAATCTCACTTTTCAAAAACGAGGAGATTCGTAATGACATCTGATATGGCAACGATTGAAGATTTTATGAAGCTGGATATTCGGGTCGGTACCGTCATTCATGCTGAGCCCTTTCCTGAAGCAGCCAAGCCTGCTATTAAGCTGCAAATTGATTTTGGTTCATTAGGTGTTAAAGCGTCTTCTGCACAAATAACGAGACGTTATGAACCTGGCAAGCTGATTGGAAAACAAGTGGTAGCTGTCGTTAATTTTCCACCGCGTCGAATTGCGGGTTATAAGTCAGAAGTGCTTGTACTGGGCGGCGTGCCAGAAGAAGGGGATGTCATATTGTTGGCACCTGAGTCCCCGGTCACAAACGGGACCCCTATTGCCTAATGCACTAGATTATAGGCATACGGGTTCTTGTAGGACCAACCGTGTCGAGCCCGTATGCTGCACAACTATAAGTATAATGCTACTTCACGCTTTCCTAGATCAGTTCTACGACCCAGCTAATAAAATAAGCAGCAGGCACAATTAACGCTTGGGCCAGCAGCGTACCCAAAAAGCGTGAGGTCATAAGCAGTGTGTAAATTTTCCCTAATTGCTGTCTGGATTGTTCATCTCGTAAAGCTTTGTCGGTAATGAGCCCTAACTGCGGATCAATAAATATCGTTAGTAAAATAGTTGCTACGCCATTAATGATACCGGAAGCCTGAGAAGCGGTGGTACTATACTCCGGCAATAAATGAGCAGCATACAAGGAAGACAGCACACCTACCGTGTAAAATGCAGTTACGATAACATTTAACAAAATAAAGCGCTTAGGTATGCCCAGCACTCTAAAAGACTGCCATCTGATGGATGGTCGCTTTATATAGTGCTTCGTATTTTTTAATTGGCCAATCGTCACACTTGATACTAATCGTGGAATTGAGCCTGCTATTTCCAGCTTGGCTATGACTCTACCAAACAAATTAACGAACGTCGGAAACAACATAATGGCCAAAATCGTTCCAATGGACGCGGCAAACAATATAAAGCGCAGATGGCCAAGCAAATCAAAACTTGGATGCACTTTAGCGTAATCAACAAATTTGGCGGTTAGTGGTGCTTGAATCAAATTAGCAGTCCTTGACACAAGTACGATAATACCTGTTAAAGATAAGGCAACCGCTATTTTGTTAAGTTTAACGCCAGCATATCGCACCGAATAAGACAAAGTCTCAGCCGTATGGATAATCATCGTGAGAACAAATACTACGATCAGACTGTTGGTCATCCCATTTCAACTCCATTGCCAGTAGATCGATTCCATAATCGCACGTTAGAATTAAGCTCTCTTCATCCAAGTATTTGTAATCGTATCGTGGAATACTAATTCGTGATTCATCCAGAAAATGTTGCAGCCTACACTTCATATGTAACACGGAATACGACTAGCTAAGTGCTTCGTTCCAAGCATCATAGAAAGCTGCAACCGAGGCAAACCTCTCATCCCGCTCTAATGACACCGCTTTAGCAGCGACCTGGTAAAGCGCATCGCTTGCCTCCCATTTGGCACAAGAACGATCCCTTTCGCCTCCAATTAAGGAAAAAGCTACAGCTCCCATGTTAAATACATTCGTTCGTTTATCGATCAGCGCGCCTAACTCAAACTCTTCTGGCGACATAAAACGTGACGACCCCCATAGCCTGCCCATCTTATTTACAAATGGAATGCGCTGATACAAATCAATGTCACAGATTCTCGTAACATGCTGCTCAAAATCATATAGAATACTGCCGTCATAAAAATCAACCGCTACATACTGGCGCTCTTCAACAGCCTTATGAAACGAAAAGATGCTGTCCAGAGACGCTAATTTTCGCTCTAATGGCAGCTGCTTAAAACGAAAATACGGCGATCCTGAATCCGTGTATTTAGATGGTGGCGGAAAAGACCAATGCGCATGCAACGTCTCCCCCTCAAACCATTCAAATACTGCTGCATAACCACCACCAACTTCAAAATGATCATGTAATCGAATTAAATGATCATGCTGCAGATGTTCGTATAGAGGAATCGCCCGAATCAAGCATTGAACAGCCTCCTCAGGCTTTCCCTTATAGTTGCGGGTAGGTGCGCCGGCATATTTAACAAATTTTTTCAGTCCATCTTTTTCAATACCAAAACTAATGTTTCCAGAGTCTTGTTGGTCGAATACAGCAAAAACGACTCCCATTTCAGTCAACCATTCAAATGGATGGTCTGCAGCTAATTGAAAGGTCACTTGGTCAAGTGTTCTCGAAAATAGCGGCATACTCATAGATCTACCTCCATACCGTTACAATTATATTGTTATATGAGTATACATCATAGGAAAGTTAAAGTACCGATTATTCCATTCTTTTCATCTATCGCTCAATACGATTGCCATCCACAGCAAAAAAACCGCTAATTAGCGCGGTTCTCTGTATCCTCATTACTTGCGGATAAACGTAAAACAGTACACACAACCGTAACTGAAAATGGAAATAGCAAAAATAAGCAGTGAAAAAGAACTGAGATGATGCAAACGAACAGGATCGAGGAGCATCTGGTACAACTCTTGTATCCGAATACCTGGCATCGTGAGAAGATCCCAGCTGTTCCAGCGTATAAACCTGCCAATATAGATACCTACACTGCTCAAAGCCAGCACGACGCTAACAAACAACCAGCTCGTAATGGTGCCGAACGATCGAGACACTAACGAGTGGAGGATATAAAGAGAATAAATTCCAAGCATTATACCTACCCAAGCCGCTGAAAAAAAGACAAGTAGATGATGCCAAAATTCGATGTCATGCGTAAATCGCATTCCGGCTGCTGGTTTATAATGTACGAAGGGATGGAGCATGTCCGTAATTAAATAAGCTGAATTCGGATAAAAAGCCAGCCATATTAAACCTAACAGTGACATGATTAGGACTCTGATGCCACGACTTGTCCACCTGCCCCAGTAGATACACTCAATAAGCAGTGCACAAACAACAGGCACCCATGCCAAAAACATATCCCATCGTAGAAAGGAGTACACGTTGCGGCCTGTATATTCTCTTATGTAACTTGCCAATAGTAAACAAGCTAGCGAGAATACACATAGAATACCGAGTATTACAATTCTACTTTGCACATGCTTCATCCGCAGCACAAGAGTCACCTCCATTTCATTCGAGACAACACGCCATTTGGAACTAGTCAAAATGGGAATAGCTCGATTAAATTTAACCGGGCCACCTTCAGCACATCACCTGTCAGGTTCATGATGAGGCGGCCTCTACCCAGTTGACGTAACCTCTCATGTAGATTCTCCGGCTCTAATTGTCCAACAAACCACCTCATCTACAGTAAAGGCTTCAGTTGATACCTTTTCACAGTGACTGGTTGTACAAACTGAACATGCTTCATATTTCGTGCTGTCATTTCATCTAACATTTTCAACAAAATACGACCTGTCAGCATACTATTTCCAAGAGCATCATGCCTTCTAATGTTCGAATCAGCTACGTTGTAGTATTGAATCAAGTAGTCCATAAACAAAATATCGGTTATTTCGGGATGAAGATATGAAAATAGTGCCTTGATGTCCAGGCAGGGCAAATCTAACATTTGTAAGCGATTTCTATAACATTCCTGATGTAGTAAGGGAAGGTCAAATTCGTATCCAGCGTGAGTGACCAGAATACTATCTTTGGTAAACGCAACAAAATCATCGTAAATGACCTGTAATGGGGGCGCATCTTCAATATCTGCATTGTAGATGCCGGTAAATCGTTCAATTGCGGCTGGAATCGGCTTAGGGGATTTAATATTAGTCTTAAATACTTTGGCTTGTTGAATCTGCTGATGCTCAATGATGACCGCGCCGATCTGAATAATATGTTCCGTTTCGTGGTTAAGCCCAGTTGCTTCAACATCAAATACGCAAAACCTTTGTGCTTGAATATTGTGAATCATTAACCCCGATACATGATAATCTTGATCCGACACGTAATTGATCTCCATTGAACTCACCTCAACTTAGATTTAATCGGCCTCTGCCTAGTTTATGACACGATTACGCTTACAATGACGTTGGTCATCGTTGGCGAACGTCAACTCCAAGGCTTAAACCATCCTATCTATATCAAACTAAGGCAGATTCCGTGCAGCGTTTCATCGCCTCTGGCTGCCTTAGTCTAAATAGTGTGAGTAAATGATGCCAATACTTGATTATACTAAATACCGCTCCTGAATAATATGAAGATGATGAAGTTCATGCCCTGCAATAATGTATGCAAGCGCGCGGGCAGATACACTACTGTTATTAGCAGTACCTTCCCTTAACCAAGCTGATTGTTCAATCCCCTTACACAATGAGATCGTCGCATGACGAACTGCTGTATAGTCCGCTTGAAGCTGCTGAATAGAATGGGTTGCAAAAGAGGCCCTTTTCACATACTCTTCATCATCATAACCTGGCAGTGGTGTAGTATCTCCCCGAGCGATGCAAAGCAAGCGATAGCTCATAATACGCTCCGTATCCGCAATATGACCAAACACTTCCTTTATACTCCATTTATCTGGTGCATATTTATAGTTAGCCTCTGCTTCCGTCAGTGAATCTAACAGACGAACAGTGAGCATGTTTTGCGAATGTAGATGCTCAATGACGTTCCCTTCATGAACTAAACTTATGTATTTCTCATAATAAGGATCATATTCTCCGATTAATGGTCGTACTAACATGGTTTGGCCCCTCCTGCTTACGAATTTCTAATAAGTATCCCTTGTCCTGTCAGTACACATCCCCGTTTCATCCATACATGAACACATGGAATGTAACTATGAGAATAAACGAAGGTCTAAGCTATAGTATACATCATCCTTAAATCCTTTACATTAAATTCCTGCAATATGAAGTAAAAGCTGAAATCCTACAGCTTCTGATAAGTATACAAACCTCCATTACGAGGGGCGTTAACGAATGGTCTATCGTACCCCCTCACCCGCAGCTGCTCGCTTAATATTTTAATAAACATCCCGTGGCTAACGACCAGAACGCTGTCTACTTGATAAGACTCGATCAAATTAATGACATGCTGCGCACGGGCCATAACTTGAACTTTCGTTTCCCGCTGAGAACGGTGTGCAAAGTACCACACAATTCGACCTAATGCCAACCATACATTAATATGAAGTCGTATCCGCAGTCGTAAAATGGGGGCAATGTCTATTTCTCTTAAAAGGCTCAAATATTGAACATCACCTGAATAAACGATGGGTGCCGTCTGTCTTGCACGTATCGTATCACTGGATATGCACACATTCCAATCCGAAGCCACTACCTGCGTCTGATTGGGCCTAATGTTTGCACCGTTAAATTAGAGCAAAACTTATTTTTATCTCATATACTCAAATACGCAAAAAGACCGTTATGAAAAGAGTTCTTTCCCCCTTCATAACGGCCTAATACCGTCTATTTATTGGTACATTTTGTTCATGTTTACATTTGACCCATCCGATGTGACATATTCATTCTATCACTCCTCATGGAGCCGTCGCGAGTTTCACGATGACGCTCCAATTGTTCATGACAGCTCTTTCTCATTTGCCCGATCTCATTCTCAGTTCGCTCTGCATACATCTCGCTCATATGAAACATTCGATCTGCCTTACTTGTCATATCGCCATTCATCCATGCCGCGGCGGCATAAGCACCTGTACCTAACACCAAGGTGAGCACCAAACTAGCTGTAAATATCCTACGACGTTTTTTCATGCTGATCTTCTCCTCTGGCTTCTGTATATCTCTCTTTTGTGTAAAATGATGTGATCTAGCTTTAGCTACGTTTTAGCAGTTCTATTCGCCATTAGTTCGTAGCTTCACCCGTTGTCGCTTGCAGCTCCGCTTCAATCATTGCTTTTAACGACTCATAATCTCCGTCCGGAGCCATCTTCCCATTGATAAATATAGTCGGTGTACCGCCGACCTCAAACTTGCGAGCCACTTCTATATCGGCATTTACGACAGATTCAAATTCCCTAGCTTGGAGCTTGCTCTGGAAATCAGCTGCGTTTACCTCTGGAAAATGCTCCTGTATTAACTGAAAAAGAAAGGTTTCGTTGGCCCACGCCTCTTTTTTAACCCCTTGCTTCTCATTCATTAACTCGTGATAACGCCAGAACAAACCTTCATCCTGCTTATGGAGATACTCGCCTGCTAACGCCGCTAATGTGGAATCTGGAGCTAGAAAAGGGTCATTCATATAATAAAATGCTGCTTTCCCTGTCTTCACATAATCACGCTCCAGCAGCGGATAAATCGTATCCGTCCATACTTTGCAGGACGGACATTTGTAATCACCAAATTCCACGATTTGGATTGGCGCTTTGCGGTCTCCCTTTACAGGCTGCTCCGCTAGCTTCATTTGTGCCGTGACTGTATCCAAGGACAGCGATGCTGTTGCCCCCTGTTGGTCATCCGTTTGCTTCTTCTCCCATGAGGTCATCCCTAGTATAAATACCCCCACCACAATGACTGCCGCAGCCAGCGTAACAAAAAACATACGGTTTCTTTTCATTTTATGACAACCCCTGTCTTGTTATAGTGTTTGTATGTATAGGCTCGATGTTGGATAAGCCATTATAGCGAATTGTTAAGGCTCTGTGGTATGCTCTTTTTCACATGTACCTGCCAACATAAGCAGTTATCTCCAACAAAAATAGCCCCTTCCATTTCCATTGAGAAATAGAGGGGGCTACACTTGCCATAATTTAAGGACCCACTAGCACTAATACATTCCCATCAGGCGCTTGCATAACAGCTACATTTCCGTCTTCTACTTGGAACGGGGTCTGTATCCATTTTACTTCAGGATCTTGGCTTAAACGCTCGTACACCAGACGGACACTTTCCACGCGTACTTCAATGTCGATTTCTTTAAGCTGCGGATTATTTTGCAAAACGAGCTGCGCCCCACCATCAGGAAACTTCAGCCCAGTAAGCGTCCACTCCCGCCCGCCTTCAAGCGGTCGTTTCACTTCCCACGCAGGCAGCACACCTAACTTGCCGTAAAACGCTTTTGACTTCTCCATATCATCCGTATATAAAGCGGCACAATGTAAAGCTCTAAACATTTCCATCATCCTTTCGTCTCTAAAGTGAGCTCCATCTTATAAATCAGTTCCTGCATGAGCGCTGCTGCTTCCCGCTCCGCCGCTTGTGCTACTGTCAGGTCCGCGACCGCATGGTCAACTACCACTCGATCACGCGGATTTCCCCCGCTCGGAAACGGAAATTGAGTCGCAACGCTGTGGAGAGCCTGACTGGACCGCTCATACAGTTGCTGCAATTTGGCGGCATCCTGCTCCCATGCCTCGTACTGAACCCGCTCCTTAGTGGAGCGTTGCTGCTTATTGTTAAAATAAGTTACCCAGTGCGCAAAAAACTGCGCAGCATAACTACGGTCATCAGCTGCTGTCGCTGCTTGATAGGCATTACCTAACACATCAGCCGTACCGCTGCGCAGCGCGTGAATCCAAGCCGTAAACGCTTCAAGCCCGTGCGAAAAGTGTAAAATGTGCCAATCCTCCCCGCGGAGGTGTCGAACCGCATCCTGTAACGTCATACGAAACGTGTCTTCAGGTCTAAGCTTGTGCTCGTAGCGATAAGCTGCTACAAACAGTTCTCCCAATTGTCTACGGCCCAATTGCTCATAAGAAATCGGGCCGTCCCCAAGGGGATCAATCGCATACACAACCTGTTGCTTGTCATCGTAGCCATAAATGAGACCAAATTCAGATACGTGCATATCCCACACCATAACCGGAACGCCCTTATCCACGCTATCCGTTATAAGCCGAAGCGCATCACTCAACTGGTCTGCTGTTGGGGGCTGAAAGCAATCCGTGCCAACAACACGAATCTCAGCTCCACAGCGCTGCATCCCTTGCCGGAAGACGTGCTGCCAATCGTAAGCTGTCGGGCCCGCAATATCGACGGTGCCCTCTCTGACTTGCAGACGGAACGGCAGTGAGCTCAAGCCCATCACTTCCTGTAAAGTCATGTTCCGCTCTGGCTCTGCGCTTGATAACATGCCGTACATCGCCAAACCAGCCGATGACCATGCGCACGGCTGGCCATTTGCGCTGCGAAACAATTGCTTGTAACGTTCCGAATCGAGTATTTTGCGTTTCATCAGCCCGTGCTCCCTCCTCTCGTGTACCATGAAGCGGAGCGTTGAACGTATAACTTGCTGCTGAAGCTTCGTTTTGGACCGATGGATAGACGTATAGACGACACCCGTTGACACTTGCAGTAGCTCAGCTATCTCAGCAGGTGCCAGCTGTTCAAAGAAATGAGCCTCGAAGATGCGTCGTTCTTTCGGCTTTAAGTGCTGTAGCATTTGTACGATAAAGATGGCTGTTTCACCACGCATCACCTTGTCCAATGTCTCATTCCCTAAATGCACACGGGACTCAGATTCTAATGTATTCGTTGATGTACCCGAACGCCTGGCAGCCACATGTTTGGCAATGCTCTCGACATTGGGACAGTCCACCCGAGCATTAGGATGAGACGCTTCATCATAGGGAACAGGCGTCTCTTTCGCATAGGGACCGCCACGACGCAGCTTCGTATAAGCTTGGTTGCGCACGATCCGATGGAGCCAAGGTACAAATCGGCTTGCATCCGTTACCGATCCTACATGTAGGAATGCATTTAATAACGCATCTTGCACGATATCTTCAGCCAGTGCATCCTGCTTGGCAATCTGTCTCGCCCAACGAAATGCCTCCTGCCGATGTCTGCGCACAAGCTCGCCAAACGCGGTGCGATCCCCAAGCTGAGCCTGCCTCACAAGTGCCGTTTCTTCGCGCATGCGTGTCTCATCCGCTGCTCTACTCGCTGTCAGTAACTCCGCTATCGGTGCCGTTTCAATCGGTTGTGCAACTACGCTTTGACCAAGCCATTTACCTGTTGTCTTCACCATCTTCCAACCTCATTTCCTCTGCTGCAAGTTACAAATGTATTGTTGAGCTTGCCAACGTTATCCGCTTCTATCTTGTCTGATGCCAGAACACGAGTAAGTCTTACAATTCAAGCATTTTTATTTTTATCATTATTGATAGTTGTTGTCCGTCCCCTGCATAAGTACAGGCAGACATGCGTCTACACGCCAAAAAGGACTGCGCTCTCATCCTAATGCCATGCAGAATAAATGCTCGGCATTAGGATGGAGAACATCAGTCCTCATCGATTATTAGAATCTATAACTACGTATAAAATTGTAGGTCTACTCCAATACCCGAGCTAAAAATGTACAGATTCAAAATATGTACCGCTTGTATTGTAGTCCCTTTATTCTGTAATGGCCGCGTATCGTTCAGGAGAAAGCAGTTGTTTTAGCGCGTCTTCCATGCTGCCCTCCACTTCAATCTCAACAATCCAGCCACTCTCATACGGTTCTGTATTCACTTGCTCAGGTGATTCTTCCAGCTCTGTGTTTACTTTTGTCACTTTGCCAGTAACCGGCGTGTACAATTCCGATACGGTCTTTACCGATTCAATGGAGCCCATACTGTCACCAGCCGACAACGCAGTGCCTACCTCGGGAAACTCAAGAAAAACAATGTCGCCCAATTGATGCTGCGCATGGTCCGTAATACCGATGCGCACCGTGCGCTCACCAACTACTAACGCCCACTCATGCTCCTCACTGTACAGCAGGTTGTTCTTAATTTCGCTCATCATAGAACCCTCTCTTCTTTGCGTAATCATAACGAAATGACCATCAAGAATATATAAAGGAATGAATACACTACTTTAAACGTACAGACAACTGGTCTGATTCTGTATGCGCTAACAAAGTTGGTTATATGCTGCTTTTATTTTAACGCCTGTGCAGGCGTCCCCGAGTTACCTATAGGGTAGTGCAGTTCGATAGTGCCTGTCAATACTCTTATGATTTTCGTCAAAATTGAATAAATGGATTGACAATGTCAGGAATGTTCAAGTAATAATGTAGGTATAACAATTAAAAAAACAGCGGATGAAGGTATAGGGAGAGATTACGGCTTAGTTTAGCAATCTAGCGCGTAACGCCGAAGGAGTAAGCCGTTAAGGTGAATCTCTCAGGCAAAAGGACTTTTACCGGACGCACCTCTGGAGAGAATCTTGTCAGTTGTGAGCGTAACAGCTTGCATATTTGCGACAAGGTCGCCCAAGGGGAAACTCATAAAGAATGATGTAAGCGTTCACCCCGAGTGACGCGATCGCTTCTAAAGTTATGAGGACACTCTCAGGTACAAGGGACAGAGCAGAAGATATACGGGCTGTTGGATTAAGCCTGCGTTTCTTTTGCCTGTTCTTTTTTGCATGTGTTGCTGGTCAAACAGATCATACGAGGTGATGACATGACAGAATTGAAGCGAACCCCCTTATTTCCGCAATACGCCAACTATCCTGGTGCCCGTTGCATAGACTTCGGTGGCTGGGAACTCCCTGTTCAATTTTCTGGTATTCAAAAAGAACATGATGCCGTTCGTCAACAAGCCGGCTTGTTTGATGTGTCGCATATGGGTGAATTTTGGATTGAAGGCCCGCAGGCAGAAGCCTTTATTCAAGGGGTGACCACAAATGACGTTACCCGCCTAGTTGATGGTCAAGCCCAATATTCTTTGCTCTGTTACCCACACGGCGGCGTCGTAGACGATCTGCTCGTTTATCGTGTTGCAGAGGGACGTTATATGCTAGTCGTAAACGCCTCTAATATCGATAAGGATTTCGCTTGGCTGGAGCAACATATACCTGCTAGTGGCGTTAACCTTCGTAACGTATCCGACGAGACCGCATTAATTGCGCTGCAAGGCCCACAAGCCGTTGCAATTCTAAGTTCGCTGACAGACACACCTGTTGCACAGTTGAAGCCGTTTCACTTTGAAGAACACGTAAATATTAAAGGTGTGACTGCGCTCGTATCCCGTACAGGCTACACGGGAGAAGACGGCTTTGAGTTATATGCCGCATCCTCTGATGCACCTAAGCTTTGGGATATCATTATGGCTGCTGGAGAGCCACATGGACTCGTTCCGGCAGGACTTGGCGCACGCGACACCCTACGCTTCGAAGCGAGACTACCACTGTATGGGCAAGAACTCTCACAACATATATCACCACTTGAGGCCTCGCTTGGCATGTTTGTTAAGCTTGACAGCGGACCCTTTATCGGCAGTGATGCCCTTCAACAGCAAAAGCAAGAGGGCCTGAAGCGTAAGCTTGTCGGATTAGAAATGATCGATAAAGGCATCGCCCGTGCCCACTACCCTGTATACGCTGATGGCAAACAAATAGGCGAAGTAACGACAGGAACACAGTCACCGACCCTCAAGCGTAATCTTGCTCTAGCTCTCATCGACACCAAATATGCGGAGCTAGGAACTGAACTGAACGTGGAAATACGCGGTAAACAGCTGAAAGCCCAAGTCATTAAAGCACCTTTTTATAAACGTAATCAAGCATAATAACATGACGTTCATTTCATACTTCATACAGCAAGCATCTGTTGCCTAATTCATCCTTACCGAAGGAGAGAACTACAAGATGAAGCAGAAGCATCGTTACATCCCGATGACTGAACAGGATCAAGCCGAGATGATGAAAGTCATTGGCATTTCCTCCGTAGAGGAACTGTTCCACGATATACCCGAGGCTGTTCGTTACCAAGGTACGCTGCCGATGTCAGAAGCGCTAGATGAGCCGTCGCTCTTGAAGCATATGAAGCAGCTAGCAGAACGCAACGCCGACTTCGAGCAGTATGTCAGCTTTCTTGGCGCAGGCATCTACGATCATCACGTGCCAGTGGTCATTAATCATGTCGTTTCTCGCTCTGAATTTTATACGGCCTATACGCCATATCAACCCGAGATCAGCCAAGGCGAACTGCAAGCGATATTTGAATTTCAATCCTATATATGTGAACTGACGGGCATGGCTGTTGCCAATGCAAGCATGTACGACGGGGCAACTGCACTTGGTGAAGCAAGTGCACTCGCAAGCGCGCATACGAAGCGCAAACAAATCGTGATCTCTCGTACCGTTCATCCTGAAGCACGTGAAATTGTATATACAACTGCAAAAGGACTTGATCTGGACGTCGTTGAGGTTGATTATAACGAAGGTACTACAGACCTCGATAAGCTTAAAGATCTCGTATCCGATCAAACTGCTGCTGTTGTCGTGCAGTCCCCTAACTTCTTTGGTGCCATTGAAGATGTCACAACTATTGCGGACATCGTACATGCACAGAAGGGCTTGCTTGTTATGAGCACTAATCCGCTCTCACTCGGTTTATTAGAAACTCCGGCCAAGCTCGGTGCCGACGTTGTCGTGGGAGACGCACAACCATTTGGCATCTCCGCTTCACTAGGCGGACCAACATGCGGATTTTTCGCTGTATCGGAAGCTCTCATGCGCCGAATGCCTGGACGCATTGTAGGACAGACTGTAGACCGTGACGGCAAGCGTGGCTTTGTACTCACTCTGCAGGCGCGCGAGCAGCATATTCGCCGAGAAAAAGCAACGTCCAACATATGCTCAAACCAAGCCTTGCTTGCTTTATGTGCATCTGTATACTTGTCCACAATGGGCAAAGCAGGTTTGCAAGAGGTCGCACAGCTAAATGTTCAGAAAGCACATTACGCAGCCAAGCAATATGAACAAGACGATAGTCTCCAGCTTGCCTTCTACGCTCCGTTCTTTAATGAGTTTGTCGTAAAGCTTCCTGAGGGAGCTTCGATACCAGCTATCAACGAGCAGCTCATTGCTAAAGGTTATATCGGTGGCTATGATCTCGGTCAGGCGTATCCTGAATTGTCTGGGCATCTGCTGCTTGCCGTAACTGAACGACGGACGAAGGATGAAATCGACGCCTTTAAGGCGCAGCTCAAGGAGGTGCTCGTATGACGGACCAACACACACAAGCCGAAGCTCCACTGACACAAGCACCAGCTCAACCGGACAAAAAGCTAATCTTCGAGCTAAGCCGTCCTGGACGTGTCGCTTATTCTCTTCCTGCTTGTGACGTACCTCTCGAAGACGTAGGCAGCCTCATTCCTGCTAATTATTTACGCAGTCAACCGGCTGAACTTCCTGAAGTATATGAAGTTGATGTCATTCGCCATTATACAGAGCTATCCCGTCGTAATTTCGGGATCGACAATGGCTTCTATCCGCTCGGTTCGTGTACGATGAAATACAATCCTAAAATTAACGAAGACACGGCACGCTTTAACGGCTTTGCCAAAATACACCCTTATCAGCCCGAATCCAGTCTGCAAGGCGCACTGGAGATGATGTATACGCTGCAACAAGATTTGGGTGCATTAACGGGAATGGATCAAGTGACACTTCAGCCCGCGGCAGGCGCACATGGTGAATGGACTGGACTGATGATGATCCGTGCTTATCATGAAAGCCGCGGCGAGACGCGTACGAAAGTCATCGTGCCTGACTCTTCACACGGCACCAATCCAGCAAGTGCAACCGTCGCAGGGCTGGAGACGATTACAATCAAGTCCAACCAACAAGGACTCGTTGATCTTGATGCCTTGCGGGCTGTAGTAGGTCCAGACACGGCTGCACTTATGCTCACAAACCCGAGCACGCTTGGCTTATTCGAAGAACATATAGTCGAAATTGCAGAAATCGTTCATGAAGCAGGCGGATTGCTGTATTATGACGGAGCTAACTCGAATGCCATTATGGGAATTACTCGCCCTGGCGATATGGGCTTTGATGTCGTTCATTTGAACTTACACAAGACGATGAGCACACCACACGGTGGCGGTGGCCCTGGCGCAGGACCTGTCGGTGTGAAGAGCAAGCTGATTCCATTCCTGCCGAAGCCGATTGTCGCGTTACGTGAAGATGGCACCTATTATTTGGACTATGATCGTCCGTCATCCATTGGTCGCGTTAAAGCTTATTACGGCAATTTCGGCATACTTGTGCGTGCATACACGTATATGCGCACTTACGGGCCTGACGGGCTTCGCACCGTGTCTGAATGCGCCGTACTGAACGCTAACTACATGATGCGTCGTCTTGCACCATACTTTGAACTTCCATACGATCAAGTATGCAAGCACGAGTTTGTTATGTCTGGACGAGCGCTTAAACAATATGGCGTCCGCACACTTGATGTAGCCAAACGATTGCTCGACTTTGGTTTCCATCCGCCTACCATCTACTTCCCGCTTAATGTAGAGGAATGTATGATGATTGAACCGACCGAAACCGAAAGTAAGGAAACGCTGGATTCCTTCATCGATACGATGATTCAAATCGCACAAGAAGCAAAGGACAATCCAGAACTATTATTAAATGCACCTTACTCCACACAGGTCCGTCGACTAGACGAGACGCAAGCCGCACGCAAGCCCGTCCTGAACTGCGCGTGCAGCTAACATTTTGGGCTCGCTCACATGGGCTTGCTGTCACCACCCTCAACGGGGCCTCCCAGAAAGCGTCCGTAGTCAAGTCAAATTAGACTGACTTGACTACGGATGCCCCGTTTTGTTGAATTTCATAAATAAGCACTAAAAACCGTCTTTTACTGTGAAATGGAAGTTACGACGCCAACATTGCACAAAAGGACGGTTTTTAGTGCGTAATCAAATGACTACCACGGAACAGTATACTACGCAGTGGAACACTTCCTTTAGGAGCAATGGAAGAACAGCCTGTTATCAAACACCTGCTCGCACCTATCTTTAAGCCCTTTGAAATAAACAAGCTCAGATGATTGTGGATTTGGAGCGCTACATTTATGCGGATGAAGGAAGATCACATGATAAACGGTCAATTGAAACAGGAAACCGGACTACGATGTGCACATAGCGACCGAAAACCAGTTCATTCTGTTCAAGAGCTGCACCAACCGATACGCGCTACTTCATCCGCCCATTATGAAGCGCCTGGCCGCATCTGCTTTGCCGATGCCCAAGACAGTGTTAGCCGAAGCAGGCCAAGGCAGTGAGGGAAATGATCTGTATGCAATAGGGAAAAACAAAGAACCGCGGGTGTGCACCTGTCTTACGGTAGCTATATGAAGGAGAAGACACGTCGTTACAAAAAGGACATTCGACATGCCTCGAACTGGACCTATGAAGGGCACGATGATCGGTTCGTGTGCCCGAATGGCCGCCAAGTTCGCTTTAAGAAATACATAACAATAGAGGAGAGCACAGAGAGCGATGATATCTGGCTGAATAAGCTGGCTTTGGTGGACAGACGATCCGTTATGTGCGGTAAAAACACGCTTTGGGTGTAGTTACTGGACAAGATATCCGCTATTGCCTCCAAACTACCGCCAATCGGGGATGAAATACGCATATAGCGTACCCCCTGTCCGCTAATCAGTCAAATAATCCTTACATCCACTCCATAACGGATCTCTCGTCCGGTTACATATTCCGCGCCGCTACCGCACCATCATACAAATGAACCGCACGCTCTGCACAGCTACATTTTGTTTGGTTTGAAAATGAGTAGTTGAGATGTGACCATATCGCTCCAGCTCGTTACAGATAGGTAGACGATGGATAGCGTGTGCGAGTAAAAATTTAACGAATGGATACGTATAAACCCTATTCCTGCAAAATGGAAGTTACGACGCCAACATTGCACAAAAGGACGGTTTTTAGTGCGTAATCAAATGACTACTACAGAACAGGATACTACGCAGTGGAACACTTCCTTTAGGAGCAAAGGAAGAACAACCTGTTATCAAACACCTGCTCGCACCTATCTTTAAGCCCTTTGAAATAAACAAGCTCAGATGATTGTGGATTTGGAGCGCTACATTTATGCGGATGAAGGAAGATCACATGAAAAACGGTCAATTGAAACAGGAAACCGGACTACGATGTGTAGATGGCGACCGAAAGCCAGTTGAAGGTGGTGGGCATCCGTTCCGCCACTTCCAGCAGAATCATAAGCCCCGTTTTTTTAACGCACGCACCCATTTTTTATCAATACGAATGCAATGAGGACAAAGGAACATCCCTTTCCTAATAGACCTTAATATAATGAACTATCACAGAAAGGAGTTGTTTGCATGTCAGGTCATCGTGAGTGCCCTCCAATTGATCCCATTCATTGCCGCCCAACGGTAATCTATCAAGACCGTTTCATCCCTCAAGTTGTCCCCGTCGTTCACCCGATCGAGATCGTTGAACGTATTCATTGTGTTCCCGTACCTAAACACATTTATGAGTGTCATCGTCGTGTTGAGCACAATTATAACGACGGATTAGGGTATGGAGACGATGCTATTAACATTAACAGCAAGCAAAAACAGACCTACAAAAAAACAAGAACGTCCAGCAAGCATCCAAGCAGAACAAAAGGAAAAAGCCGCACTAGCCGTAGAAAATAACTGCATGTTACTTTACTAAATAGCGAAGCATAATTAAGTTCATATCCTATCTCTATTCCGATACTGTTCCATATTCTATATGAGGTTATCAGTCATCACCTTCATCCCCTTGCTGACACCCACGTCTTACGAATCATATGTCCGAGTTAGCCTCGGGCCTCCTGCGGCTAACTTGGACCTCTTTAATGCACCACAACGTTCTCCGCCTAACCTCTTATAAATAAACGTTTCTACTATGTAACCTGCCGTATGTTAACGGCAGGAAAAAATGAAGGTATCCACCTTATTCCGACACTTATTTTTTTGCTAATTCTTGCAGCAATGACGCCCATTTCTCCATCGTAACATCAGAAGGGGATGAAGCAGGGGCTGGAGTCTCCACTACATGTGTTGCTTCATCTTGTGCTTGCAGACGCTCACGTTTACGTTGTGCTCGTGTTTCTCGAAGCTGTGCCATCAATGATTCCATTTTGCGTTCATTAAATTTTTTGATTTGTGCCAGCACGTCCTCCATATTGTTAATGTTGTCCAAAGGAATCCCTCCTCCCTTCGGTAAAATCAACTTTTCCACGTATAATCGTAATTACAGTACGTCAAGTTGAATGACCAAAGCCAGCAATATTTGGAACAGAACTTGAATGTTAACCGAAACGAAAGAATCTGTAGTGGACACAACAACACCTTTTGAATTTTGGATTACGACGCGCTGACGGTTCGTCTGCTTCACGTCGATTTTTTGCAACAAATCGTTTACAATCGATTCTGCACGTGTGGAACTTCCGATCGAAATGCTAATGACAACTACTAACGCGGCCTGCAACGATGCTTGCAAGGATGCCGCTATTTTTGTATCTGTTGTTGTTACATTGACATCACAGGAATCTTTA
Source organism: Paenibacillus taiwanensis DSM 18679 (assembly GCF_000425125.1). Classification (GTDB taxonomy): domain Bacteria; phylum Bacillota; class Bacilli; order Paenibacillales; family Paenibacillaceae; genus Paenibacillus_B; species Paenibacillus_B taiwanensis. The sequence goes on along the minus strand of NZ_KE384306.1, from coordinate 666,852 downwards.
ATAATAACTTCCTCATAGGAGGCCTGTACATTTTCGATAGACTGATCTGCGTCTTGTTTAACTGTAGAATGATCCAGTGGATGACAGCAATGCTCCAATGCCGACCAGTGATAATGTTTCTTGTGCCCATCGTTACACTTTTTGTGTTTTTTCTCACGCTTCTCGTGGCAACTCATAGGACCTGCACCTCACTTTATTATTTTTTACAAAACATCTATTTTAATGACCAACGCCAGCAAAATTTGCAGCAAGGCTTGTATATTTAACGATACATCGGTACTTGTCGTAGAAACGTTAACATTAGCAGAACGTTTTACAATTGTTCTTTGATAAGTCTGCTGTTTCACTTGTACCTTTTGCAATAATTCTTGTGTAACCGCCTTCGCACGATCACCATCAGCAATCGTAAGATCAATGACAATAGCAATTGCCGCTTGTAAAGCGATCTGCAAAGTAGCTGTAATCTTCGTATCCGTGGATTCTACTGTTACACCACAGGAGTCCTGTATAAATATAAGTTCTTCTGAGCCTTGCCATGTGCTCGAGATTTGATCAGCCTCTTGGTTAATATCTCCTCTGCTCATGAACTTCACCTCCCCCTTGATACTCTATTTCTATTCGATTCATATCCAAATGGTATAGATGAATTCTCTATTAAAACGTACATTCTATTCATATAGGGAAAACTATTTTTAAAAGCGCCCTAGGGCGCTTAAATAAGAAATCATTTTTTCTTCGGTTTCTTTTTTTCCTCGCTTTTCTGTTCTTTGTGCTTTTTGAGCCGTTGTTTTAGTTCTTCCTTCCCCTTCTTAGTAGAGTCAACGGCTTCTCTGACAGGCGGCTTTGAAGCTTTCATTCCCGTGGGCTTCATTGGCAGTGATGTTTTGGCGCGCGCTGCTTTATTACGTTGTTCCTGCATAAATTGAACGTATTCTGGTTTCATTTCAGCCTTCTTTTGCTGTTCCTCCAGTTGTTTCTGCGCCTCAATAAACTGCTGGACCTGCTTGGACAAATCTTCTACCATCGCTTTAATTTGTGTCTTATGGCCTTCAGCAATAGGTTGTTGAGTTTCAGGTGTAATCCCATTCCGGTGAAACGAATCTGATATAAGTAAATCCAGCACACTGTTTGGCAGCAGAAGTGGCGTTGGTTTTTGTTCGTTTTGATCTCCACTCATTGGACATTCATCCTCCTACATGGCTCATTTCGGATGTTCTATTCCACATTCTATGTATTAAAAACATAGTTTGATTGGGTGATAGGAGCAAAGGCACCAGCAAGAAGTACAGTTCAATTATTGTCCCTGTCAGCAATCGTAGTTGTGTCTACAAAATAAAAAGCCCTGCACCATTGCAAGGCTACCGATTGCTCATAAGTTTGCTATTCTTACGTGAACACTTAAAAAAGAAGCTCATTAATCCGACGGGCGAGCTTACCCGCACCATTTGTAAGGTTGCTTAGGATGTGTACTCGCGCATTCGTGTTCGTGTAAATGGAAGAATATAGTCCTACCCCAGGATCACACCCCATCACATAATATTTCATGACTTCATTATCGATGACGTTGATCCATACACCGTACCCGTAACTTACATACTCGCTTGATTTCACAAAAGGAGTTAGCATCGTCTTGGTGATTTCCTCAGTAAGCAAACGATTGTTCACTAACGCCGTCCAAAACATATCCATATCAGCAGTTGTTGTAAATGCACCGCCGTCTGACAAGCTCATAATCGGAATAGAATACATATTCGTCCGCCAAGCGCCTGCTTGATCCAGCATATATCCTGTTGCTGTACGCGCAGGAAGCTGGTCTAATCGATAGTAGCCTGAATCTCTCATCCCACAAGCTTCAAGCACATGCTGTGTAACGAAGGTATGAAACGGCATTCCTGATACATTTTCCACTATAATACCTAAAAGGATATACCCTGAATTATTATAAGCAAAGCGCTCCCCTGGTTTAAACTTCATCGCCTGATCATGAAACAACGGCAGCATATCCCGCGGTGATAAGATCGTATACATCGGCGTAGTTTGCCACAGCTCGCTATAATCTGTCATATACTCTTCATCAAAGTAATCCGGCACGCCAGAACTATGGGTCAGTAAATGATGGATCGTAATTTCTTTGTCCCAGCTTGTTCCTGATATATCCAAACAAGTGTGCAGCGGGGTCTCAAAGGTTAGCATTCCTAGCTCTACTAATTTACATATGGCAACTGCCGTAAATATTTTGCATCCAGACGCCATTCCATATCTTGTATCCACTTGGTTAGCCAATTGCTCGCTCCGATTAGTTAACCCATATGCCTGTTGAAGAACAGTTTGCTCCCCATTATGTACGAGAATACTTCCCGAAAAGGAAGCATAATGTTCCTCCATTTCCGTAGTTAGCTTGATTATGTTCATAAGCTATTCCTCCACATGGTGTTCTATGAATCTCGTTACAACCATTATATCACCATTTGGAAAATGTTATCCTATTTTCATGTTGATCACTGGAGCCCTCTGTTATTTATATCTGTCTTTGGTTTAAAATATATAATATGCAATTCAGCACAACACTTGGAGGCCAGTCTATGCAGCCAATACCGCTTAAAGAGAAAACAGCCAGCACGGTCTTGCATCAGTTTATATTTCCGTTTTCGATTCGGAAAGCGGCATACGCCGAGATGAAGCACGATTTGCAGCTAAAGGGCTTTTGTCCGTTCCGACTAACCAATACAGAGCTAGAACATGAATATTACGGTACTCACTATCACGTTTCCCACCGAGAAATGGAGCATATGTTTTTACCGTTTACAAATCAATTTTTGTTTCCGCTCAAGGCAGATGAATCGCTAAGCTTTCAACGTTACTCCAAGAAGATCGATTTGGATTGTGAATTTTATATGCCGAATACGATTATTCCGTTTCGAATTCACTCCGTTGACGTTATTTTGTGCCCTTATGAGATCGGAATGTTAACCATTCGAACCGAACTGGAACAGGACGTCTCTTACAGTCAAGGACTTGAATTTGCTAAACGCTTTCGCACACTGGAAAATTTGGAACCAGAAGATGAGGTCACTTATGTAAAGACCAAACATGCCGTTCACAAGGAAATCGTTTCTTTTTGCAATGACGAGCTTTTTCCTGGTCTATTTGACTGGATGGATCAAGAAGAGAATGATGATAATGTATTTGCCAACCTGCCCTTTTTTATAAATGAACGCATGTTTACGATCGCGCTTTATGGGCTTGATGCAGATGAAACGGTAACAAATGCCGACTTGTTCCGTGCCGTGCGGCTGAATGGCCTTGATTCAAGAGGGCAGCCTTATATTGGCTCTAGCAACGCAGATTATATTGCAAATTATGTGCATCAGCGCGTATATGATCGCTGGGCCCCCAGCACTTATCACATTGCAGACGAACATGTATTAAGCTGTGTCACTAACGAAACCAACGCCGTCATTCAATCCTTGGCAAGTAAAATGTTCGGCAGCTACTATTATGCATTTTTACTTAACCTGTTCCACAAGATTGTACTTTTAAAGTTATCGAATCACTACGGGAGACTGCGGCTAGACCGCAATCGAGAGCGCGTAGAAGATCTGATCCGCGGGATCACGCTGTTCTCTTCTCGCTTCTACTATCGTGAGATGGTAGCCGAGTCCCAACTTCACGATATTTTTCATTTGCTGCGGCGCCTGCATGGCAACGATGAGCTGCTCAAAGATGTAAAGCTGACACTGTCTGCGTTGTATGACTATCAGTCCAACGCCACCAGTAAGCGTTCTGATTACATTTTGACGGTGCTGACCATATTTACGGTTATTAGCGGCATATATGGCATGAACCAAGTGATAGAGGACTTAAAGGCTCCCATTGACTGGACAAAAGCAATGCATTATTCCTGGTTTGAATACTTGGCACTTGCCGTTACCTTTACGGGTATAAGTGTCAGTATCGTGCTTGCGATCACAACACTGGCCAGTATAAGCAAAGAGTATTTCCGACGCAAAAAGAGGCAGTAACCTGTATGAGTTACTGCCTCTTTGACTTCTCCTTCTCCAGAATCGTATCTTCCTGAAGAAGGAGCTAGATGTTAAGTAGGAAGGCAGGGATAGGCGTGGAGCTGATGACGTGCCCAAGTTAAATCTTCTGATAACACTTTATAAGGGGAATCACCGAACCACTCTAATGAAGCAAAATGATCCGCATGTTGAATTTCCTTTAATATGTAGTCATAGCGGATCTCTCCATTCCGCAGTGCAACCATGCCTTCGCGATTGCCGCTCGAAGCGTATACATTGTGCGGGTCAAATATTCGAAGCTGGCTGCGGGAATGAATATTTTTGAGATGATAGTGTCTCGTCCACGGCTTTAAGGCTCGATCGGCTACAACGGGATCGGTTCCCGCCTCCCAAATATGAAGAAAGTCTAAGTTAACACCTATTCCTTCATGATTAACTTCCTCCATCAGCTCAATCGTAGAGGATAACGTATCCGCGAGCGTATTCGGATGTGTCTCCACTAATAAACCCTTGCCGTATCTGCCGCACTCATCGGCCAGCAGTCGAAGTTGGGAAGCCATTCTCTTGCGCTCCTCTCGCTCAACAGACGCACTTGGCAGCTGTCCCGCAAACGTGCGAATATAAGGCGCTCCAAACAAATGAGCCGCTTCAAGCAGCTTAAAGCAGCGCGTTACTGTGGATGCTTTAAGCATTGGACCGTTAATATCCAAATAATCGCTAATTAACGGAATGTCAAGATGATGTAAGCGCAAATACGCAATAATTTCGGAGACGTGCTCTTTTCCCTGTTCCAGCTCATTAAGGGCATGTACGCCCCATAGTTCAATTCCATTTGCTTCCTGTTGATGAGCAAAACGTGCGATATCAGACAACCCCACCAGATGGTGACGGAACGATATCGTGCATACGGACAGCTTCATGTAAATTCCACCTCTAGTTTCTCGTTGATCCGATCGTATCTCGCTTGGATAGCCGATTTAGGTTTGTACCTTTGGCCTGTCAGAGATGTTCACATTGATGTCAAACATGTCATTTGAACCCCCAAAGGGCAGCAATCTGCGTTCCGCATCCAAAGTCGTTTCTTTCCAAAGCTCATACTGCATCACAAGTTCTTTTTTAATCGCAAGCTCCATGTGGTCGATTAGATCACAAGTTTGCAGCACAGAGGACAGCAGCTTCGTATGCCCGGACATGGACATTTTTATTGCCAAATATTGAATTTTATTTAAACCTCTTACGATATCTTCCACCCGATCTGTCCAATACTCAAACCTTTCCTCTGAATAATAAAGCCGATCTTTAAAATACATAAACGCATATTCGTAGCTATACTTGCGAATAGCAATCACTTTCATCTGCTTCACGGCAGGTGTCAGCATCGATAACGTAAAGCCATTCTTCTCCTCTGCCATCGACACAATCAGATGACGCAGGGTCGATGTCAATTCATTGTAGGAAGAATGACAATGCGCTTCGAATATGGCTTCCACCTCCTTCGCTGATGGGGCTCGCAATTGCGAAGCATCGACTACAAATCCACCACCTAACGGATTTTGTTCCACCGCTTGAAGGACCCGCTCCTTTTTCATAACCCCTTCCCAACGGAAATCCGGATCAAGTACAAACCATTCATCTTCCGCTTCAGCTTGTTCTACCATTAAATAATGAGGGAAAGGACTTTGATTAAACTTGTTCTCACGTTCAGGCAGCAACGACATATCCAGTTGGACGATAATGTGCTGATGATCTTGCTTGTTTGCAACAAGACCTAGAAGTTCAGCCACATTGTCCTGCTTCAATTTTGCTGGATCGTACCATTTGACTACTTTTGTACCAAATAGCTTCTCGTACCAGCTCATGTAATGAGAGTAATCATCGCCCTCCGAATAATAAGTGATCTCACCACGTTCTGTTTGCTCAAAGTTCGCATCCCAGACGCCAAAATAAAAGGGACGATAATCGATCATACTGCGACGTTTTACAATTTCACATAAGCAGCTAACAATACAATGTACTTTAATCATACTTTATCCCCCATACCAGACTGTGCATGAGCCTGAAGCGGATCTTTTCGTTCCAATGTAGCGATAAAATCTACAAGTCTTTCCACTGTCGTAAAGGTACTCGGTTCAATATCCTCGTCTGGAACTTCATATCCCAGCTCCAGCTCAATGTATACTAGTAACTGGATCAGTGTAACAGAATCGATTCGTAGGTCCTCTTGGAGATGCATCTTCTCCTCCAGCCCTTCGATATGGTGCAAGTTTAGCTTGGTGCGCATCACTTCCAGCAATTGTTGTTTGCATTGATCACGATTCATTTGAATGTGACCTCCTTTTCCAATTGTGTGCGGCTTATTTTGCCGGTGGGAGACTTAGCAATATGGTTCACACAGTTAATGTGCGCTGGCACTTGATACGCAGGAAGCTGCTTGAGGCACCACTCCCGAATCATATCCGGTGTGAGCTGTGGTTTTGCTACAACATGGCACAAAACTTGTTCTCCCATCACAGGGTGTATACCGCGAAATACGACAGCTTCCTCCACACCAAACATTTTCAGAACAACTTGCTCAACTTCTAATGGGAATACTTTAAGCCCTGATACATTAATGACATCATCCATGCGGGAAACGTATCGTAATCGCCCTACTGTTGTCATATAACCAAGATCCGCCGTATGAATAGTCGTTTCGGACTGCTTAACCACAATCTCGTCAGGATGCTCGCTATCTGTTCCGGCACTAACTTGATGACGGTTAAGCGCAAAGCCCAGATCCAAATGGGAGTCCATCTGACTGCTGATGCTAATACATCCTGCCTCCGAGCAACCATACTGCTGCATCATAAATGCAGTTCGCTGCCTCAACTCGTCGAATACACCCGAGGGAATCGGCATTCCCGAAGTCATTAGACGATGGAACAACGCCCGCTTTCCTGTCATCTCATCCAACATACGCAGCTGCGCTGGTACCCCATATACGATATGAGCTGGCAGTTGCCGCATCACACTTAGCGTTAATTTGGGGTTCGCAGCAGTGACAATGATAGGCTCTGCACCTCTTTTAAAAGCTGCCAGCACGCCACACAGCAGACCGTAGGAATGTGTAATCGCGGCGAGTACGATAGGCACCTCCGCCTTATCCAATTGAATAGCTTCATTATAAGAACTTATTTCGTGATCTATGCTCTCCCAAGTTCGTTCGATCAGTTTCGGTTCTCCCGTAGTGCCAGAACTGAATTGCAGCAGCGAAGGAACGTGACGGACTACAGCAGCATCACCCGCTTGTATCCGTTGGAACTGTTGGATCTCATCATAGATTACGATGTGGCAGCCGGCCTTTTCCGCCAGTCTCATAACAGTAGGTAATGGCGTATCTGCTCTCATGAGCATGACAGACGCCCCGCGTTCCTTCAAATACAACACAAGCGCTATCGTATCCAACACCGATTGTATGCAAATCGCATAACTGAATCCGGAAGGATGTTGAAGATAATCAATGGATTGGTACGTTTTGATACGCTCATCATACGTCTTTTTATTCACATACTCTCGATTGATGCTAAACATAACCGTTCCTCCTGCACGTGTAATTACTGAGATTTCATCTTAAACGTGTACGCCGCATGTAACGGGTTCGGTACATGATGAAGCAGCCACTCACTGCCATTGACCAATCTCCGATAAGCCAGCTTTTCGACAGCGCATACTGCTCGATAAAGATCATAAGTTTGAAACTTCTCCTCACACATTTTGTCCCGCTGACGGTGGCATTCAAGTACATCAACAACGATCCGCCAGAACTCCATTTCCGTAATAAAATTAGCATGATGCAGCTTTATAGCCAGTTCGCTCAGATTAAATACAAACAAACAGTCATGTGTTAAGGCGGTCAAATGGTTGACGTCGCTCATTTCATAATGTTCATCATGTGCACAAGTTTGATAAATGGGGTGTAGACTTGCGAAATTTGGACAATATGCTGGCTCTGCCAAGTGAGCATGTACAAACTCGACTCCTTCATGGAAGTCCTTGAGGGCAACACGAACAGGACGCCCCTCACGATGAATCATAATCATGTTCTGACCGTGAGCTTCAAGCGCGATGCCATGCTGTACCAGTAAATGAATCACAGGAAGTATACACGTTTCTACTAACTGTTTGAGCCACGCTGCTGCACCATAAGTGTCTAGCCAGCGCTGTATATACAATTGCCCATCCAGATCTACTGCAAATAAAGCATGAAAAGGTACAGCTTGCTCGCCGTCTTCTAGTTTATCCATGAGACTCTCACGCCAAATACTGCCTGTCTTATAAGCTATCGAATCGTTTCCGGTTGTAGTAGTATAGGCACTTTGAGGCCAATCACAGTAGCATCCAGCATACTCTTGCAGGATGATAACGTTCGCTTCCTCACCTAAATATGAATCCCTCTCTACAATTCCGTGAAGCCACGCAGATATAGCTGGTGCGCTTGCAATCGAATGTGGTGTAATGGAACGAATTGAGGAGGTATTAGTCATATGAAGAGACAATTTAATATAAGGGCGCTTTGTATCTGAGTAATTGGTTAGCGTACGCAAAGATTGTTGCGGTCGATAGCACGTGCCCGTCGTCCCCAGAACAACAACCGCTTGCTGGGCGATAAGAGGTTCAGCCTCTAGGCCTAGCTGGTTATGCCACTGCCAAGGATGGATAGGAACAAATACATACGCTTCCTCTGACTGTCCGGCCGCCCGCAGCTTGTGGGTCAGAATATTCCATTCCTGCTGTCCGATCGCAGTTTGCCACGTCTGTTTATACGAAAGCCCAGCCGACGTTGTAATGTGGACATATTCTATACGCACAGCAAGCCAAGTAAGCGCAACGCTCGGGCTAAACTCAGGGCTGTAAGCCCTATGATCGTGCTCATCCCAGCCCATACGGGATTTGTAGCACGGATGATACAAATGGCCTTCCATTAATGCACTTTCCAGCTCTTCATAACTTTTTCCGGCTAACGTAATACCCTTTTCGATACGCAGTTGCTGACACATGCTGTCATTGATTACGGTTTGCTGCATCTCGTCAATAAATCGGCGTATCAACTGCCCTTCCACCTGGTGATGAGCTAACAATTCGAGCACGCACTGCTTGATATCCAACACTTCTGACTCGACACCATCCTGAACCCGAATAACAGACCCATGAATCAGACTATAACGACCATAAGACATCATCCTGCTCCCCAAGCAACGATATGTAATGTCTGAGGCCTCACAGCTTGTATATTCGCCTGTGTGTTGGTCTGTACGTTTGCTTGTACACTCATCCGTTTCCTGCCTTGCGTTTGCAGCATTCCCTTTTAAAATAAATAACGTGTTATGATCCGGTCGTTCCATAGTTAGAGGCTGCACCTCGACTTGAAACATCCCTTCATATAGTCCTGCTTCTATAAACTGACGAATAACTCTTCGTCGAACGGTGTTTAACACGTCTTGATTCCCTTCATATGTCGTAAAAGGTCGTTGTTGAAGAAAGGGGCTGACTGCTTGATTTGGAGCTCGCATGCTTGTCCTCCTGAACAGTGTTTACACGCAATGACTGATCGGTTATAAACTTTACAAACACGTGCAGTGATTCACTTCGATGTTCCTGTAAGTCGTGTCCACTTTTCATCATTTGGCTAAGTTACACGTTATGATTCGTTTATGGCGCAGCTGATAACGACTCTTCCGCAGGCAGGTGGGCGGTTTGCGCTGTGAGAATGTCACCGTCTTGAGTATGCTCAAGGATCGCGAGCGGGTTGTGAATACGTATGTAAACGGATGGGGTTTCATCAATACCCTCCAGTTCATCAATGTCATAGAAGCGAGTCATCAGGTTCGCTTTGCAAGGAATGGTGTCCTCTTCCAACAATCTTTTCACAATATTTGGCCTCTCGTCGCCAGCAGGCACATAAGCTGTCAGCTCTTCTCGCAACACACGAAGGAGCTCAGGCTCAGCTGCCAAATGATCACGCCCGAAACTGTTAATCAAACCAAAAATGTGGTTAACGATGACATAATACTGGAATCTATCCTCTACCAGTTGATCCGAGTACCAGTTGCGGCTTTTCTCGCCCAACTCGGGAACAAGCTGCTGTAGCTTCCTTTTCCGCGATTCAACGTAATAGAAGCCTTGATTATCCCGATAATAATATTGTGTTGGATATCCATTCTGGATTCTGACTAAACTGTTTTGCTGGTGCGCTTCTAATGCAATCCCATGCTCGACATACAACCAAATCATCGGCCTCAGCGAAATGTTTAAATAACGCACAAACCAGTCCAGACTCACCTCTCTTACCGAACGACACTCTTCTTCTGCTAAACGATGCATAATCCGTGATAGTCGGGATTGCTGATTTGGGAGAGGCTCTTGTACAAGAGAAGCTAGCACCGTTACTTGCTCCGCACCCAGTCCACTAAAAGGGTTCTCCCTTATAACAACTTCAAATCCAGTTTCTCCACATACTTCCACATGTAACTGCTGTGCCTCATCACCAGAACTAGAGCAATTACTGCGGCCCTCTCCAGCTATAGCTTCTTCGAGCCGCGAACTATGACCAGCTTTATGCTGCTGCACATCCTTGGGCTTTAATGTAATAGAAGCGGGATCACTGATCATACAAAATTGTGGAAAATGAGTTTTTAGTGAGGCTCCAATCTCCGTATTCATTAGTTGATTCATCTCTACACCACTAGGTAATTCTTTCACTTTGTTAATACGCATGGAATTAGTTACTTTTACTGGAAATGATAACTTAAACATATAAGCACTATCAGGGTGGTATACCGTTCTCAATGATGAGGTGGCATAATAATGAGGTCCAAGCGGTCCCAAATAAGCGAGCTGCCCGCTGTGGATACGTTCGATTACGTCCTGCTGCTGCATGAGCCAATCGGCTTGCAAAGGATGCACTGGAAGCAGACACTTGGCAGTATCCAACTCCGGCAACTCAGCAAAGCTAGATTCAGCGGCTGCATGGCCTACTAAGCAGTTACGAATCAATTCAGATGCCGATGATGTCGGCAATGAAGATTGATCAACAATGAACTCTTGAGGTGCTGCAAAATAATGAAGTTGAAATTTTCCTCCTAATTCAGGGGAGTAGAGGGGTAATTGCCTATCCGTAATACCTTGACGGCTCTTTGGTGTAGGATGGGCACAATGGCCAAACAGCAAAGACTGCTCCGCATCAATAAAACTAAACCTCTCGCCGTAAAGAAGCTCTGTATCCGAAGTCCTTTCCTCGATAAAACGTTGCATGCACCTGCAACTTTCAATCATACGTAGCATAAGCTCGTCATAGCTGCCTTTCCTGCCGTAAGTCATCGTCAGTTCCTTCACTAATAGCGCTGTGAGCGTCACATAATCAGCTTCCATATAGTGTGACTGCTGCGTAAATCGATAGACAGCTGGAAAATGAAAGCTATGCATCCCTGTTAATGACCGATAGCGAACAGGTATATAACAAGCAGCCCCATGAATCGGTAAATAGCACCTATAAAACGTTGTAGATGACAACAGCACTCCCATATCGTGATAGAACTTCAGCAGGCTGCGGTCTCCATCAACCCAAGTGCCCTCACCCGTCTCACGAATATAGCAGTTCAACAGGCTCTGCATCGACATGTGCTCGGCAACTGATTTCGCATTTACCATAGTATTTGCTCCTTTTGCATCATGCATTAAGCGTCGACGCTAATCCACTAAATTATTGTGAGAACAATTCTCACTATCGCTCGTGCTCATTTTAAGTGATAACAATTATCATTTCAAGCATTAAATGAAGATCTTGAAAAAAAACTTATAATTTAAAACAAATTCACGATTGATTCTCATTTTCATTGACAATAGAGTCGCAATTATTTACAATTCTTCTGTTTACTACGAATTGCCTCATACATAGAAACATACGAAAGGAGCTTCTTACGTGGTAAGTCTGATCCAGAAAAGCAGCCTTAAGCTACTACTCCTCGGATTCGGAATCGTTGCACTTCTCTCTAGTATGCTGGCTAGCATGTTGCTAGGCATACATATATTTGATGTTCATACGTTATGGCTTTCGATCACTCAATTTAATGGATCACAAGAGCACTTAGTGCTGCGGGGCGTCCGCATTCCTGCCGCATGCATAGCGGCAGTAGTTGGTGCTAACCTTGCGATTGCCGGCGCGTTAATGCAAACGTTAACCAAAAATCCGTTGGCTTCTCCGTCTGTATTTGGCATCAATGCCGGAGCGGTCATGTTTATCGTGTTAAGTCTGTCTGTATTTAAAGTGGACCTGCCCTTTGAGCAGATGATTTATATTGCCTTTGCAGGGGCTGCCATTACTGCCGTTATGGTGATTACACTTGGCTCGGCAGGAAAAGAAGGTTTTATGCCCGTAAAGTTAACACTTGCCGGAGCGGCTATCGCGGCTTTTGCCTCCTCTGTCACATCTGGACTTATGCTGCTTAACAACGATTCCTTAACGGAGGCTTTATTTTGGTTAGTAGGTGCAGTTTATGGCCGTGAAATGAGCGAGCTGCTTACCGTGCTGCCTTACATGTTGGTAGGATGGATTATCGTCGCTTTTATGTTCCGTCCGCTAAATGTTATGGCGATCGGTGACGATGTCGCCAAGGGTCTAGGTCAACGTACTATGCTGACCAAGATAGCCATTATGGTCGTCGTTATTTTGTTGGCTGGAAGCTCGGTTGCTCTCGCTGGACCGATTGCGTTTATCGGCATCATTGTCCCTCATATTTGCCGCTATTTAATAGGCAATGACCACAAATGGCTAATCCCATTTTGTGCGGTAGCAGGCGCGCTTCTCCTCGTGTCAGCCGATACCGCAGCCAGATTTCTACTTATGCCAAAGGAAGTACCTGTTGGCGTGACTACTGCTTTGCTTGGCGTGCCTTTCTTGATTGTAATCGCCAGAAGGAGAACGTATGAATAAGCAAATCACTGTTCGAAGCACAAAGTCTGTATTTTCAACACAGCTATCTTCAAAGGGAATTCGTGTTATCGCTTTGCTCATGATGCTCGTAGCTATAACCTCAGTAGTTAGCATTTCGATTGGCAGTATGCAAATACCGCTTCGTGATGTCATCGCTGTCCTTTTTGGAGCTCACCATGATATGTATTCCATCATCATTTTGGACTTGCGATTGCCGCGGACGCTGCTTGCGATTATGATCGGTGCTGCATTAGCCGTATCAGGCACCCTGCTTCAAGGTGTCATCCGCAATCCACTGGCTTCACCGGAATTAACCGGAGTGACTGGTGGTGCCTCCGTAGCCGCCGTCGCATTTATGACGCTGGGCAGCGGTCAATGGAGCATCCATTGGATTCCCTTAATTGCTATTATCGGCGGCATGATCATTGCAATGCTGAACTATATATGTGCCTGGAAAGGCGGCGTATCGCCTTATCGCCTCGTCCTTATCGGCATCGGGTTCTCGACCGCAATGTCTGCATTAACGACGTTTTTGCTAATTAGCGGTCCGGCCTTCCTTGCCTCACAGGTACTAGGCTGGATGACAGGTACGATTTATGGCTTGTCAATGGATTACGTCTGGGTCATACTCCCTTGGTTTTGTATCTTTATGCCCTTATCTTTATTGCTTGCACGGGTACTCAATGTGCATTTGCTAGGAGATTCTGTAGCATGTGGTGTGGGTAATACGGTTCAGCGCCACCGCCTATTGTTATTGTTTATTAGTGTGGCCCTATCAGGAGCTGCTGTTGGTGTGGCAGGAGGGATATCATTTATCGGCTTAATGGCGCCCCATATTGCACGAAAGCTTGTTGGTCCGCTGCATGGCGTACTTATTCCAGTTTCTGCGCTCATTGGTGCCTTGCTGCTGCTAGTCGCCGACATGGCAGGTCGAACCGTATTCTCGCCTACTGAAATTCCGGCGGGTGTATTTACGGCAGCGATTGGCGCACCCTTTTTCCTGCTATTGCTGTATAAAGGACGCAGTTCCACAGCCTAACTATGTCTATCACGTTGGCTTAATTTAGCACTAAAACAATTATATGTTATTAATTAGATATTAACCCTCTTTTAGAAAATTATTGTTGACATACTTGTACGGTTTGTTTCACAATAGAAATAGAAATTGATAATCATTATCATTATAAAAAATATGCGTGTAGGAACATAAACGCATAACAGACCGAAGGGAGATTAACTAAATATGATTCGTCAAAAAGGGTCTCGTTTGTCCGTAACACTCGTTATCTGTACGATTTTTGCTTTACTCGTGTCCGGTTGCGGCAGTAAAGCTGCAACTAGCGAAACAACTGCTTCACAAGGAACATCTACCGAAACACCAGCAGCAACTGCTGATGCCGTACGCGAAGTAAAGCATGCTATGGGTACTGCTAAGATCAAAGGCACTCCTGAGCGGGTCGTGGTTCTAACCAACGAGAGCACTGAAGTAGCACTTGAGCTAGGAGTGAAGCCAGTTGGTGCCGTGAAATCCGGAGTTGGTGACACTTGGTTCCCCCACATCAAAGCTGAAATGGACGGCGTCACAGAGCTTGGTGAAGAGACTGAACCTAACATGGAACTGATCGTTAGCTTGAAGCCTGACCTTATTATCGGCAACAAAGTTCGTCACGAAAAAATTTACTCTCAATTAGATAAAATTGCACCTACCGTTATGTCGGAAGATTTGGCGGGACAATGGAAAGTGAACTTAGCGTTGTACGCAGACGCGTTAAACAAAAAAGCAGAGGGCGATCAAGCAATCGCTAACTATGATAAGCATGTAGCTGAAGTGAAGGACAAAGCAGGCTCCAAGCTCAGCACTAAAGTTTCTGTTGTTCGCTTTACCCCTAAAGCCGTTCGGATTTATCAGAAAGATACATTCTCCGGCGTCATTTTAAAGGATCTTGGATTCGCAAGACCAGCTTCCCAAGATAAAGATAACTTTATGGAGGTTGTTACCAAAGAACAAATGTCTTTGATTGATGGTGACATTATGTTCTACTTTAACGCCGATTATGATGAAAGCAAAGCTGGCACTAAAATGCAAGAGGAATGGATGAATGATCCTCTTTACAAAACACTCGAAGTTGCCAAAAATAATAAAGCGTTCAAAGTGGATGAAATAATCTGGAACCTGTCTGGCAGCATCAAATCTGCTAACTTGTTGCTTGATGAACTCGCTGGCTACGCAGACAAAATGTAACAAACAAACCATCTTGGTGTCATCGCTACATGACGTCAAGATGGTTTTTCTGTTTCCATTCCGTTTGCTGAGAGATGATATTGGAAACCCATATTACATCTTTATAATTGTACGTTATCCACATAATCGTTTTGTTCATGCTCCTGAAATCTGGCTAATTGGAACTGATCAAGCTTCCAGTCTGTATGTCCCTGTTCCACCAGATCTGCCAACGTCTCGCCCACTACACTAGCAAATTTAAATCCATGACCAGAAAATCCGCCTGCTAACCATACCTGCTCATAAGCTGGATGCCGATCTATAATAAAATGTTCATCAGGAGTGCGTTCATACTTGCACACAGTTCCTTTTAGCAGCCTTCCTGCTGCCCTCGGCATATAGGTTTCTAACAATTGACGTATATCCCGCTCATCTTGTGAATGCTCGCCAAATGGCGCTAAAGGAGCATTCGCCTGCCAAGGCGTCCCACCATCATGCCTGCCCATTTTAAGACCCGCACCGTTAATGTCAGGCACACTATAATATTCGCCTGAAGCAGTACGCATGGTGAAGCCTGGGAAGTAATCACTTCCGTAAAGGTAGTTATCGACTTCAAACCAGCCAATGACTTTGCGTACGGGTTGAATGGGCAGCTTCACAAACGGCTCCAGCATCTGATACCACGCACCAGTCGCGATTACGATTTGATCCGCATGAAACCGACCGTTACTCGTTGTCACCGTCACCCCCTGTGCCCGCGCTTTCCCTGCTTGAATATGTTCCACTTTCGTGTAAGGCAGGAGCAGCGCTCCAGCTTCAAGTGCAAGTTGGCGGTAAGCACGAATGCAAGCTTCACTAAACAATACGCCTGCTGTTGGCTCGTATAATCCGCTCATTGTGTCGGAAGCACATATACCTGGCCACCTTCGACTTATAGCCTCAGCCTGAATGACTTCATAGGGTATATGATGCTGCTGGGCACGCTGCGCTTTCTCCACTAACGCAGCCTCTTCTGCTACAGACAAATGGAGCACACCGCATCGAAGCAGCAGCTGCTCCCCTGTTAAAGCTTCAAGCTCCTGCCACAACACGTCAGCCCTCAACGCCCAAGCCGAATACAAAGCATCACCACTATACGCATGTCGGATAAGTCGAGTATCGCCATGATGGCTTCCCTGCTCATGCGGCGGATCAAACGCATCAATCATTAGCGTCTTTAGACCGCGTCTTGCCAAGTAGTACCCAGCACTCATGCCCATCGATCCTGCTCCGACAACAATGACGTCATATCCCGATTGCATGCTGATCCCCTCTCTCCATTGTGTACTGCTTTATAACAACGATCAACCAAGCGAATAAACTACACACCATTGCAATAGAGTAGCTTTTTCATTTGAACGCTGGAGGTTTCTGATCAATTCTGTCTCTAATTTTCTGCTTCTGGGATTGCCACTTTTTGCATTGCCAATTCCGCTAAGCATTCTAAGTAACGTGCGCTTTTCCATATCGCACGTTCATCCACTGTAAATGCAGGATGATGCCACCCATAATGACCTGACGTCCCCATAAATACAAACGCACCAGCCACTTGCTGCTGGTAATAAGCAAAATCTTCACTTGCTGTTGTCGGCTCTGGTAAAATAATGTGCAATCCGGCTTGTTGAGCTGCCAGGCCAGCAATCTCTGCTGCAAGCTGGCTATTGTGAACGGGAGGCGGTCCATCTGTCCACTGCAGCTTGATTTCCGCACGAAACGTCGCCGCGATGCCAGCCGCTATTTCTTCTATCCGCTGGCGAATGAACACCCGGGACTCTGGCTGCAACGTGCGAACAGTTCCCTCTAATAAAGCAAGCTCAGGAATGACGTTCCATGTATTCCCTGCATGAATTTGTGTTATGCTGACTACCGCACTATCTATAGCACTTACATTCCGGCTTACAATCGATTGTAGCGCAGTAATAAGATGAGCAGATACTACAATCGGATCAATCCCTGCGTGAGGTATCGCTGCATGCGTGCTTACCCCTTTGATCTCGATCCGCAAGCCATTAACGCTCGACATTAACGAGCCTGCTCTGATCCCGATCGTGCCAACGGGCAGATCGGGCTTATTGTGCATCCCAAAGACGAGCTGGACACCGTCCAATGCCCCGCATTGAATCATCTTTAGCGCCCCAATTCCCTTTTCTTCAGCAGGCTGGAACAAAAGGCGCACACAGCCCCGCAGTTCCTGTTCTTTACGCTTTAATAACGTGGCTGCTCCGAGCAGCGACGCCGTGTGGAAATCATGACCACACGCGTGCATCTTGCCAGCAACACTTGAGGCGTAAGGCAATCCCGTAGCTTCTTGAATCGGCAGCGCGTCAATGTCAGCGCGCAGTGCCACAACAGGTCCGCGCTCCCGACTGCCTATCTCAGCCACAACCCCTGTCATAAGCGGTACATCAAGCAGCCGAATGTCATCGTTGCGCAGCCAGCTCCGTATCGCTTCTGTTGTTGCATATTCTTCATCCGCAAGCTCTGGATACCGATGAAGCTGTCTGCGTATTGCAATTAATTTTGTTTCCAACTCATCGTCAGCTCCATGCAGCCCCTCTATCGGTTCCCCCATAGTTGACGCTACCACCTCCAAATTAACACCCCACCATTTCCATATACCAAAATATTCCTTATTAAATAGAATAATTCCACTCCGGTGTAATCCGCTTCAGAAATTGCTTCGTACGCTCTTCCTGAGGATGATGAAAAATGTCGTTAGGGCTGCCTGCTTCGACGATAACACCTTCATCCATAAAAATGACTTGGTTAGCGATGTCGCGGGCAAATCCCATCTCGTGGGTAACTACAATCATCGTAATCCCTTCCCTTGCAATCCGTTTAATGACTTGCAGCACCTCACCTACTAGTTCAGGATCAAGTGCTGATGTCGGCTCATCAAACAAAATCACTTCCGGATTCAGCGCAAGCGCCCTCGCAATCCCAACTCGCTGCTGCTGCCCACCTGACAACTGACTGGGATAAGCATCCTGCTTGTGGAGCAGCCCCACTTTTTCAAGCACACTCCTACTCACAGCTTTGGCTTGTTCAACTGGCTGCTTTTGTACAATTACAAGTCCTTCCATTACATTTTGCAGCACCGTCTTATGTTTAAACAAATTGTAATGCTGAAACACCATCGCTGTCTTTCGCCGCAATAACAATACTTCCTGCTTCGTGGCATGATGACAGTTCAAGGTAAGGTCTCCAATCGTTATACTCCCTTCATTAGGTCTCTCCAAATAGTTCACACAACGCAGCAATGTAGTCTTACCTGATCCACTTGGCCCTAATATAACAACAACATCACCGGTTTGTACTGTCATATCGATCCCATTCAGCACCTTTTGCCTGCCAAATGATTTGTGAATATTCGTAAGTTGAATCATGTCCCTGTCCCCCCGTATGTACTCACCACAGTTACTAGCGATGATGCACTTCTACCTGCGCTTTGGCAGCACTGTATCGATTCTCAGGCACGTCTAATCCAAGGTTGCCACGCAGTGTGCCGGCTTCATATTCCGTTCGGAAAATACCCCGTGCTTGTAGTATCGGAACTACGTGAGCAACAAAGTCATTAATTCCTTGTGACAATACTAAGGGAGAAACGATAAATCCATCTGCTGCGCGTGCCTCAAACCAACGCTGGATTTGATCAGCTACTTGAACTGGCGTACCGATAAAGGCGCTTTTGGGTGTTGTTACTTGAAGCGCGAGCTGCCGCAGCGTTAATCCCTGCTCCTTTGCTGTCTTTTTGATTTTGTCAGAAGTGCTCTTAAAACCTTCGGAGCCCAAATCACCCAGATCAGGAATCGGCTCATCAAGCGGAAATTGTGTGAAGTCAAAATGGTTAAAAAAGCGTCCTAAATACTGGAGAGCGACTTCAATATCAACTAAACTTGCGATCTGTTCATATTTAGAAAGCGCTTCGTCCTCCGTGTGGCCAATAATGGGTGATATGCCAGGAAAAATTAAAATGTCGTCCGGAGAGCGACCGTAGGCTGCTGCACGCTGCTTCACATCCTGATAAAAGCTAACTGCTTCCTCTATTGTTTCATGTCCCGTGAATACGGCATCTGCTTCACGTGCGGCCAGTTCCTTGCCTGCCTCAGATGAGCCAGCTTGAAAAACGACTGGCTGTCCCTGTTTGGATCTTGCAATATTTAGCGGACCTTGGACCGCGAAAAATTCGCCTTTATGATGAAGTCGATGCATCTTATCCGGATCGATAAATTGACCTGACACTTTGTTGCGAATAAACGCATCATCTTCCCAGGAATCCCACAAGCCTTTTACCACTTGTATATACTCATTAGCCATACGATAACGAAGCTCATGTGACGCATGCTGCTCCTTGCCGTAATTTAAGGCTGAACCTTCCAACGGGGAGGTGACCGCATTCCATCCCGCACGTCCACCGCTAATTGTATCCAGTGAAGCAAATTGTCTCGCGACTGTGTAAGGTTCACTGTACGAGGTAGACAGCGTTCCAACTAGACCGATGTGTGAAGTGCTATCCGCAAGCGCAGATAATATCGTGATCGGTTCAAATCTATTCAAAAAATTTGGATGTGATATTTCAGTAATGTATAATCCATCCGCAACAAAAGCGAGATCAAACTTGCCTGTTTCCGCTTGCCTTGCCACTTGCTTGTAAAATTCAAAATTGACGCTAGCATCGGCGGGTGATTCAGGGTGGCGCCAAGCTGCAACATGGCTGCCTGCCCCATGAAGCATGACACCAAGCTTTAATTGTCTGTTTGTACCCATAAGCACGCTCCTCATATATAATTCTTATCGGAATTATCGGATATATTGCAGTAAATCTACCATATCCTCATTTATTCGTAAATATTTTTGCGATAGAGCATTTGGATTTGTAAATAGAAGTTATCTATACATCTTCATTTAGGGGATGTGATAAGCTGGATACAGTGTGAAAAGCATTTACCCAGATACGTTTGCGGAGCTCGAGAAGTGTTGAAATAAATGGCGAAGGCTGCTCCTTTAAATAGATTAGGTTGGTCCGCAAGGAGATGTCTTCCAATTCAGGAACCGCAATCGCATGCAGCGCGCCCTGCTTGACCTCCTCTTGCACACATAAGCTTGGTAAAAGGCATATGCCACAACCTTGAAGCACTAGCTTCTTGGCCGTTTCTAAATGATCAACGTGGTACACAATTCGCGGCGGGCTATCCAGAGATTCGAACAAACGATGAATACGAACCCAATCCAATGAGCCACATTCGAAAAATACAAGCTCTTGCCCGGATAGCCTTTCCAAAGAGATGTACCTTTCTCTCACAAAGGGATGATGATCCGGTACAAACAGTTTGATGGGGTCCTCATAAAAAGCTACGGAATGCAAATTCGGATGTGTAATATGGCGCACAAAGCCTACGTCCAGTTCTTTATTAAGAACTTTGAGCACGATCTGATCTGTCAACTCCGTAGTTAGTCGTGCTTGAAAATGTTCATGCTGCTCTCTTACCGCAGGAAGCAGCCAAGGGAGAATATAATTGGACACCGATATCGTACAGCCTATCCGAAGCTCTTGTCGTCCTGGCGCTTGCAGTTGAAGCTTTTGCACGCCCCGCTCATAAACTTGAAGTAGCTGCTTCGCATAGGGCAAAAATATTTTTCCTTGCTCAGACAGCTCTACTCGTCTGCTCTCGCGGCTAAATAGCGTGCAATTCAGCTCCCTTTCCAGCGTCTGGATACGCGCAGATACCGATGGCTGTGACAGAAACAAAGCCTCAGCCGCTTTGTTAAAGCTGCCATAGTGAGAAATGTAAATGAAGGCTTCTATATGATCAATGTTCATATCCATTCTCCCTCCTATTCAAATATGTAAGCACGGTCACATTCTCGACATGCCCCTTCATACAACAGGAGGCCCCTTCTCAAAGTAAGGGGCCTCCTGTTGACAGGTCAGCATGTCATGCCTATATATACTTATAATCTGATAAGTTTACTTTTATTTGTAGTGGAGTTAATTTATCATAGAATTAATTGTAGTGTCAAGGGTGATCCTTACGATGTAGCACAAAAATGGAACCCCCGCTTAAATTAACCTTTGATTTGTTTTGAGCTTCATGTTACTATGTTTTAGTAAGTAAATAACTACGCAACTTAACGTATCATCGACAAATACAAACCATTAAACGTTACGAAAGGATGTATGACACTTGTCCACATCAACTAACCTTACTGTAGCGGAAGCTATGCTCTCCCGCCATTCCGTACGTAAATATGACGCTGCACATCAAATTTCGGAAGCAGATCTGAATGAAATTCTTGAACTTGCTGCTGCTGCTCCTTCTTCATGGAACTTGCAACATTGGCGTTTTCTTGTCGTTCAAGAAGAAGCCAACAAGCAAAAACTGCTCCCAATCGCCTACAATCAGCAGCAAGTCGTGGACAGTTCCGCAGTGATCGTTGTGCTTGGTGACACAGAAGCCAACCTGGTAGCCGAAGAAGTATACGGCCCTGCACTGGCCGGCGGATATATTACCCAAGAAGTACATGATACTTTGGTGGGCAACATTAACCGTGCCTATGCCAATTCCACTACGATTGGCCGCGAGGACGCTATTCGTAACGCCTCTCTTGCTTCCATGCAGCTTATGATTGCTGCCAAGGCAAAAGGCTATGACACTTGTCCAATTGGCGGCTTTAATCCCGCTCAACTTATTGAGACGTATAACATTCCTGACCGTTATGTTCCGGTTATGCTGATCACTCTCGGCAAAGCGCTTTCGCCTGCTCACGGCTCCGGTCGTCTTCCGTTGGAGCGTTCCGTGATCAAAGAAACGTTTTAATTGATAGTAGCACCTACAGGCGGGCCGTTCAGTCATTTCATGACACGGTCCGCCTCTTTTTTCACCTCTACGTGCACTCGCTTTTTAAGCTTGCATTTCCTATCACTTTCGTTATTCATTCCGTTTATTCCAACGCAGTGTCACTTCCGTGTTGCAGCAATAGTTTTCCGCAGGACCGCTTGAAAAACGCATGTGAAGTCCGTCCGGTGTGAACTTGACGCTTATATCTGCGCTTATTTGCACACTTTTTAACAGGCGTATAACTTCCTTCTCGTTTCCACGTTGAGCAGCATCCATAACTTGGGCTGCATATTCTTTTGAATCATGTATACGCTGTAGCACTTTATTCATTTGCTGCACCATTTCCAGAGAGGAACCTGCAGAAGCACTAAAAATAGCGGTATTCACAGAAGGATACAAATCAGGACGTGACATGCTTCGAAAAGTTCCCTTTGGTGACATGGCCTGCTTGTTCGTAAATGGCCGCGATGTCGTTGTGGACCGTACTGGACCTGCGCGACGCTTCGAATTAACGTTCATACTTTTGTCTCCTTTACACCATTCGCTATTACAACAACCTATGACAGCGCCCAAATAATGGTGACGATGCACAGATGAGTGCGTTGATCTATTTATAAATATGAAGTCAGTTCATTGAATTTATCACTACTGTATACTGCAACCTGTCGAGAAAAATAACGGTTCTTCAGCTGATCATGATTCACTTTTGGGATCAATGTGCTATGATATATTTTCGACCATATTGATCAGATCGGAGTGGCTGAGGTTGGCTCAATTATATTTTCGCTACGGCGCAATGAATAGCGGTAAGTCTATTGAAATTTTAAAAGTGGCGCACAACTATGAAGAACAGAACAAATCCGTACTTATATTTACGTCGGCGTTGGACAATCGCGATGAGGTAGGATACGTCAAGTCGCGTATCGGCATACGTGCCAAAGCAACGGCCATTTATTCAGATACAGACGTATACGCCCTTACTGCAAGCTGTCAGGAAAAAATATCTTGTGTGCTTATTGATGAAGTTCAATTTTTGAACCAAGATCAGATTTTGCAGCTTACTAAAATTGTGGATGAGCTTCGCATTCCGGTAATGGGCTTTGGTTTAAAAAATGATTTTCGTAATGAACTGTTTGAAGGCAGTAAATATATGCTTCTTTATGCAGACAAGATTGAGGAAATGAAGACGATTTGCTGGTTTTGTGAACGAAAAGCAACGATGAACTTGCGTGTTAACGAGAACGGGACACCTGTATATAGTGGTGAACAGATCCTGATTGGTGGGAACGATACCTATTATCCAGTCTGTCGCAAATGTCATGCCAATCCTTCTTTATAACTTGCATTTATATATGTTCATGTGTACATTCATGTTAAGCAAACTTTGTTCACTACAGAGGTGTTATCATGATTAATCATATCGCAACAGCGGCCGTATACGTTGCAGATCAGCAACGTGCCAAAGCATTTTGGGTTGAGAAGATCGGATTTAAAGTTGTAGCCGAATATCCGATGGGACCGTACGCTACTTGGCTTGAGGTTGGACCGGAAGGGGCTATGAGCGGCCTTGTGATTTACCCTCGTGCTTTGATGGACGATTGGCACGAGTCGCGACCGTCTATACAGTTTCTATGCGATGACGTTCAAGCAGCCTATCAGACGTTAAAGGCGCGGGGGGTTGTCTTCCAAGGAAAGCCACAGCAAATGCAATGGGGTACGTACGCTACGTTTCAAGATGAGGACGGCAACTCTTTTTTACTCAAGCAGTGACACATTGTTCCTTGTATCATGTCAACCGTTTGAACAAAAAAGCAGGCCATTGTGAGCCGCCTCCCAATTGGTAGACACGATCTAGCAATTGGGAGGCGGCTCACTAACGGCCTGCTATCTGAATTAGCCATAACTCAATTGACATAGCTTTGGTGCCAATCGGAATCATGTGTCAACAGAAACTCTTCAGTTGTGACATATAACGGAATATTTGGCAATTCACTCAAGTAATGTCCTTGAATTAACTTATCGTAATGAACTTGACGATTCCGCGTACCGTTAACGACCGGAAGCTGGGTATTCTCATCCATATAGTCATCAACCGCAGCCTGTACCATGTCCAAATAACGGGGAATATGTTTGTCTTGTTCTTCAAATATTTGATACGTGAAACGGGACATATAGAACTTCTGATTGGAAATCCCGCCCAAATAACGACGCAAACGATATAAATCGATGCTCTGGTCCTCACGTAATAATTGTGTACGAATCATCTGCTCAGGCATATCCTGCTCCCAAGCTAACATAGCGCGCTTTACATCTGTCAAAGTGACCACTACTTCTTCATACTCATAACTTTTATTTTTCGCCTTAACGACGCTGCGGTACCAGTTAGTCAGCCGTTTCATGTCTGAACACTCCTCTCAACACCCATTTCTTTCAAGATGAACCTATTACATATAAAAACAGTTAACAATTAAAACGCTTACTGTATCCGCTTACATTTATATTATACCACAAACTTGCTATTTTGAGAGCATTCTTGTCTAGTTCCACATATTTAAATTATTCATTATTATTCTAAATAGGTCTACAGGCAAAACAAAGCCGTGTCCGCATACGCTGCACAAGGATATACGCACTAATCCTTATGCTAGCATGAGAAGTGTTATCTCACGCAGCGTACACCACAACACGGCACGGCTTTATCTGTTATTTACGTATGAAGTTAAGCGTTCTTAGTCGTTAGATATTCCCGAGCTTGCTGTGCTGCTTTAACCATGTTAGACAATGCAGCAATCGTTTCCTGCTCATTTCTTGTCTTCAAGCCGCAGTCTGGATTAATCCAGAAGGTACGTGCAGGCATCACCTGAAGTACCGATTCGATAAAGGTAGCCATCTCGGCTGTGGCAGGTATACGCGGGCTGTGAATATCATAAACACCAAGTCCGATTCCCAGCTCATATTGGTGCTTAGCAAATACCTCCACGATGTCGCCACCGCTACGGGCTGTTTCAACAGAGATGACATCCGCATCCATTTCCCGAATTAAATCGACCATATCCGAGAAATCACAGTAACACATATGTGTATGCACCTGTGTTTCTGGTTTGACGCCACTTGTCGTCAGACGGAACGCTTTAACCGTCCATTCGCGGTATCCCTGCTTGTCATCTGGATGCAGTGGCATTCCTTCTTTAACCGCTGGCTCATCAACCTGAATCATACCAATACCCGCTTCTTCCAAAGCTTGAATCTCTTGACGAAGCGCCCATGACAATTGATAGGCAGCCTCCTCACGTGAAATATCATCACGCACGAACGACCAATTCAAGATGGTCACCGGTCCTGTCAACATCCCTTTTACCGGCTTGTTCGTAAGAGATTGAGCATATTCGGTCTCGACAACCGTCATCGCCTCCACAAATGCTACATCTCCGTACAATACAGGAGGCTTCACGCAGCGTGAGCCATAGGATTGAACCCAGCCGTTTTTGGTAAATACGAAACCTTCCAGCTTCTCACCAAAATACTCAACCATATCTGTACGCTCAAATTCACCGTGAACAAGCACATCGATACCAATTTGTTCTTGAATGTCAATCCACCGTTTCATTTCGGCTTGCAAATACGCAGTGTAAGCCGCTTCACTCCACTCGCCTTTGCGGAATTTTAAGCGAGCTTTACGAACTTCTGCTGTCTGCGGTAAGCTCCCGATTGAAGTTGTAGGCAATAACGGGAGGTTCGGCCAGCGAGACTGATGTAATGCGAGACGCTCTGCAAATGGGACACGTGTCCATGCTTCCTCAGACGACTGAATTTGTAACAATTGTTCTTTCACTTGTGGACGATTGCGCTCTGGCAAGCTGCGCCAGTTAGCAACGGCTTGCGCGCTGAGTGCGATGCCAGCTTCTGTGTCTGCAGTCGGATTCGCAAGATGCTGTGCCAAAAGTTCGAGTTCAACTAACTTCTCATCAGCTCCCGCCAAAATCGTACGCACGTATTCTGGAAGCTCCGTCTCGCTGCTTAACGTTAATGGTACATGCAGCAAGCTGCAAGACGGCTGCACGATCCAACGATCCGTTGGTACTTGAGGCTTCACATATTGTGTCAGCAGCTCCGTCACTGCGGCAAGGTCCGTCTTCCAAATGTTGCGCCCATCAATAACACCAACCGCAATCCGCTTGTCAGCAGGAAATCCGAACTTTTGAATTGCCTCCAGGTTACGCGCTTTGCCATGCACAAGATCGAGACCAAGTACGTCAACAGGCAGTTTTACAAACGATTCATAATCAGATACGCTTTCAAAGTAAGTTTGCACCCAGATGGAGAGGGATGGCGACTGCGCACGAAGATAGGTGTATATTTCTTGAACCGCTTCCCATTCCGCTTTATTCATCGGTAATACGAATCCAGGCTCATCCAACTGAACTTGGGTAATCCCTTCAGCCGCAAGTGCCACAAGCACTTCGCCATACACTGTAGCAAACTGCTTGGCGACAGTAGCACGATCAGCAGCAGCGATGCCCTTCATTAAGCGAACAAATGTGTATGGCCCGACGAGAACTGGCTTCCATACAGTCACATCCACACTTCCTACAAGCTTCGCACGACGCACCGCTGCTACCGGATGATTATACAACAGTTCAGGTGCATGGCCTTCCCATTCTGGCACGATGTAATGATAGTTCGTATTAAACCACTTGGTCATCTCACATGCCGTCGATTGTGCAGTACCACGCGCCATGCCAAAAGTAACATCTATGATCGCTTGCGGCGTGCCAATCGCTTCACTTGGTGAAGACTTCAGTGTGTCCAATTGATCAGCGAACTCATGCTGGAAACGTGCAGGGATAATACCAAACATCACCGCAGTATCTAATACGTGATCGTACCACGTATAATCTTGCACAGGAACATAAGACAACTTCGCATCAACTAACGTCGTTAGACGTTCAACTTCAATACGGTTTAACTCTGCTTCTAACTGCTCAGAAGAAGTTTTGCCTGTCCAATATTGCTCCAACGCTTTTTTCCATTCACGATTGTACCCGATACGAGGATATCCGATGACACTAGTGTTTAATTGACCCATTATTGCAGCCTCCCCAATTTGAAAGTGATATGATCATTTGTTATTACGTCATTACATCATTACATCATTACATCGTTACGCTGATACGTCCTCAAAAACACAAAAAAGGGCATTGCTATCTTTGCATACAAAGATAGCAATGCCCGTAAACGTCATGTCAAAGAACAACATCAGATGTGCGTATAACGCCTAGTATTCAACGGCCTCTTACATTCTATCTGCTTACGTCAGACGAATGCAGTCTTGCGTATAATACGCATAGGACAGCAGTTAAACACCAAGATTATCCGCAACACATAAAGCGTTCATTGGTCTGGTACTCTACCAGCCATCAAGCTTTATGAAGGAACATCCGTGTTCACGTAACACCTCCCTATCTCCCGTAGGTTATGCAGTGTCGTCAGAACGGGCAGGTCTCCTGGCTTCAACTTCATCGATGTCAACTGCCTTCCCGATCATTCTGACCAGTGGCATAGTTAGCTGCATCTCAGCTGTTACAGTGGCGGGACCGCGTCGGTATTGCACCGACTTCCCTATTAAGCTTTGACGTTACCCAAAGCACCTGTTCTCATCTATTCAATTATGTTGGTCATCGTAACCAATTGTCCTGATTATATCTGCTGCATGCTCAAATGACAAGCTTTTATTATCGAGTGTATTTATCGGAATAGAGGTAAATACATTTAAATGAACCAAACAAACACAAATCCTCAAGTCTCGAATGCTCCGTCTTCCTAAGGCACCGTTCATTTTATTCATCTTGACCAAGCCAGATAACTATAAATATTTACACATGACACACTGGACTCTGAGCTAGTCTCTTGGATAATCCAGCCTCATAATATCCATAAATGGAACCTTAATCGTTGCACCGTCTTGATTTACATGTACTTTACTTGTACGCGAATCCAATTGGACAATCTGCCCTTTCACACCCTCATCCCATCCCCACACGGTAAGGACAACGATAGATTCTTCTTGATAAGCCTCTGTTATTTGATTTCCCAGTTCCTCTAATACAAATTCATCACGCGTAGGACGTTTGGGTACTTTTGCCTTTGCCATGTGTCAGCCTCCTGTGCTTACGCTAATCATTATGTTAATTAATCAGTCATTATCCTCACTTCAATTTATACAAAGTAACCTCATATTCCATAAACACATCACTTAAAATGTGACTTACTACGTTCCAATCTCCATTTGCTAACCCACAACCGATGTTATAAGGCAAGGCTACACTTAAATGATTTAGTGCTGCGTAATCTCTTAATGTTTCTAAAGCAGCTTTAAGGTCTTCATAATTAGTATACACTGTTTTTTGTCTACCATAGTTTAATTGCCCAAATAGATTAGCTACTACTTTTGAGCCAGTATGAACGATCTGACACTGGCCAAGCAGTTGGGACGAGTTCTGGTGTTTGGAATCTCGTAATATGGCTCCGCCTTCTTTTCCACAAAAATGCACCCCCTAGAATGATCGGACAACCTAAAGGGCTGTTCCAATGTATATTCTAAGGGGTGCACTTTATTCATAAAAGCGAAGGTACCCAAGTGTAGTAGCATAATTATATTAGCTATGTTCTGGTTGTATAACCATACATCGCTTTATTAAATATAACAGCCAGCCGCCAAGTGGCAGTAAGATCAACTAGCCTTCCCGAACAAATACAATTTCTTCATTCTGCTCGTCAATCGTCAGTTGTTCATTCTCCAAGAACCAGATATCATTTTGCTCCATATAAAAAGTAATGCCGTCCACCTGCACCGTCACAGCCGGATATCGTGGACTATCCTTCATAATGCCAAATGAGTAAGGTCCTGTCGCACTGAAACCACTGTATCGGACAAAGACTCGTACGCTATCGCCGGTTACAAAATCCCATTCCGATTGAAAACGTTGTACAGCCTCAGAGGTTACTCGCAATTGCATATGAACTTCCTCCTCTATCATCATCTATTGGCTCATCCTGATGTATATGCGATGAACTTCTGTAACCATGATCATAACATGTTAATTGCCAATTGCCTACTATTACTCTATTATTTTTCCCAGATATAAGGAAACCAATAACTCCTATTCGTATCGCATTAATCCTGCTTCAGCGGCATACGCTTGTCATTACGCTGCTACAGCTTCACCCGCTGCAGGCGCAGTGCATTAAGCACAACTGATACCGAACTGAAAGCCATTGCCGCTCCTGCAAGCCAAGGCGCCAATAAGCCAAGTGCCGCAACAGGTATGCCAACCGAGTTATAAAACAACGCCCAAAACAAATTTTGTTTAATATTACGCATCGTACGACGGCTCATATCCATCGCATCAGCAATACCATGTAAATCACCGCGCATCAGCGTTACGCCGGCTGTTTCCATCGCTACGTCTGTACCTGTGCCAATCGCAAATCCGATATCCGCCAAGGCAAGCGCTGGCGCGTCATTAATACCATCGCCAACCATCCCGACGATCCGACCTTCCTGCTGAAATTGACGCACATGTTGTGCTTTTTGCTCTGGCAATACTTCCGCAAACACCTGATCAACACCAATTTCCTTGGCGATCGCTGCTGCTGTGCGCTCGTTGTCACCTGTCAGCATCACAACTTGTAATCCTTGCGCATGCAGCCTAGCGATGGCCGCCTTGGACGTCGGCTTCACGCGATCCGCGGCAGCTACGATGCCTGCAAACTGCCCGTCAACTGCAATTAACATAGCACTCTTACCTTGCTGCTCCATCTTCTGCATATCTGTTTCAACAGAGCGATAATCAATATTATGTTTAGCTAGCAAACGGCGCGTCCCAATCAGCACTTCATGACCTTCGATGAACGCCTCGATGCCATGTCCCGGAATTGCCTGGAACCTCTCAGGCTCCTCAGCCTCAACGTGCGGCTGTAGACCTTCAACGATCGCTTTAGCCAGCGGATGCTCCGAACGACGCTCAGCCGCCAGCACCATCCGTTTTACGAACATCTCATCGAATGATTCCACTGTAACAAAATCGGTGAGGGCAGGCTGTCCTTCTGTCACCGTTCCCGTTTTGTCCAACACAATTGTATTTACACGATAAGCGGTCTCTAAATGCTCCCCACCCCGGAAAAGGATGCCGAATTCCGCCGAACGCCCTGTTCCCGCCATGATCGAGGTTGGAGTAGCTAGCCCTAGCGCACATGGACACGCTATTACAAGAACCGCAATCATTCGTTCTAATGCCGTTCCAAACTGTTCAGGTTCGAGCATGAAATAACTGATAACAAATGTGAGTACAGCAAGGCCGACTACAATCGGCACAAAGATGGCCGATATACGGTCAGCAACACGCTGAATCGGCGCTTTAGAGCCTTGTGCCTCTTCGACGATCCGAACGATCTGTGCCAACGCCGTACCACTACCAACTTGTGTTGCCCGTATAACAAGTGCGCCGTGTGCATTTATTGTAGCGCCGTACACTTGATCGCCCTGCTGTTTGTCTACGGGTATGCTCTCGCCTGTGAGCATCGACTCATCAATCGTGGACGTTCCAGTTACCACTTCACCATCCACTGGAACTTTATCGCCCGGGCGTACCCGCAGCAGTTCTCCAACTTTAACCTGTTCGACAGGCACTTCAAGGTCAACTCCATCACGTATTACGGTAGCCGTCTTTGCCCGCAAGCCCATGAGCGCCCGAATAGCTTGCGAAGAACGTCCCTTGGCGGAAGCCTCGAACCATTTGCCAAGCAAAATTAGCGTAATTAATACGGCACTGGTCTCGAAATACATCTCTGCGTGATGCAATACGCCTGTCTGCCACTGCCAGGCCAGATATACGCTGTATACGTACGCTGACGTTGTGCCAAGAGATACAAGCACATCCATGTTTGCACTGTTATTACGCAGTGCTTTCCAAGCGCCTCGATAGAAGCGCCAACCGATAATAAACTGTACTGGTGCGGCTAACACCATTTGTACCCAAGGGTTCATTAAAAATTCAGGCAGCCATATCCAAGACGTAAAACTAAAATGGGACACCATTGCCCACAATAGCGGAAACGATAACACCGCTGATATTATAAATGTTGTCTTTAACTGCTGTGCGCTCCGATTGATTGGTGACTGCTCTTGATCCGACCCTGCTTGCTTCTTATATGCCTTGTAGCCTAATGAATCTACCTTACCAACGATATCATCCAACGACGCACCACTCGACTCGATATGAGCTGTCTCCGTCGCCAAATTTACCGAAGCATGCTCCACGCCCTTTAACCTCGTCAGCCCCTTCTCAATCCGCGTCGCGCAGGCTGCACAAGTCATCCCCTCGATCTGTAACTCATACGTCATTTTAGGAATCTGATATCCTAATTGTTCGACTTTATGAACGACATCTTCCCATTTGATGGTGTCACTGTTAAATTTCACTGTCGCTTGTTCTATGGCAAGATTGACAGATGCATGCTCCATGCCGTTCATTCGCTTCAAGCCCTTTTCAATTCGTGTTGAACAGGCTGCGCACGTCATGCCTTCAATCTGAAATGTCCGTTCCTCTTGATTCATAGCGGATCAGCTCCTATTCGGTATACCCCCACACCCTATGTAATAGGGTAAAATAATATTCCTATGCCGTCAGCTTAGATGACGTTGCTAGGAATTAGGCGGATGCGTGAATGCTGGTGTCGAACATAATAAAGCTGCTTTAGCGTCAGTTCAGAGCAAACCAGCAATCACGCACACGTTATTTCTGCTTAAACAATATCGTACCCTTGATCTTCAATCGCCTCACGTAATACTTCTGGAGTTACTTTCTGTTCGTCATACGTAATCGTTACTTGCTTATCCGCCAAGCTCACCTCTGCTTGTGCCCCTGCATTGGCTACCGCCTTCTCTACCGCTTGTTTGCAATGTCCACAAGTCATACCTTCTACTTGCCATGTAACGTTAGTCATATTGGACGTCCTCCTTCAAGTTAGGGCTTACTTCATCAGCTTGTTCATCGTCAACAGCAGCTCATCCAGCACTTCATGCTCGCCCGCCTGAATGCGTTCGACCACGCAGCTCTTCATGTGTCCTTCCAGCAGCAAGCGCCCCACAGAATTCAGAGCCGACTGAACTGATGCGATCTGATGCAGAACGTCATCGCAGTACGTATCCCGTTCAATCATTGCCTTAACACCTCTGATCTGACCTTCAATTCGGTTCAAGCGATGAACAAGCTTCTTCTTCGTCTCTTCCGAATGATGGCTTTTACGACCACCCATTCCGCAATGTAATTCTGAATCAGCGGAACAACAGTTGCCGTCGTCAGGTGTATGCTGTGGGACATCGTGTTCATTCATAGCGACAACCTCCTTCTTGCATTCATATTAACATACCCCCCACCCCTATTCAAGTGATTTTTATCTCGGGTATGTATTTTTCTTAAAATGGGTATTTTAACCGATGTAAAGCCCATTTATGATTAGCATTTGCCAAAATGGCTGTTTAATGGTTAAAATTTTACTAGATATATATGTTTTACATCACATGTGATCACATAAACAATTTAAGGAGTGTTAGTTATGAAACCCGCTGGAAAAGTATCCCGAGTAGCCTTGATTGGTTCAGGATTTGTTGGTGCAAGTTATGCCTTTGCGATGCTTAATCAAGGTGTCGCCTCTGAATTTGTCATTATCGACCTCAATCATAAAAAAGCAGAAGGCGACGCGATGGATTTGAACCACGGCATCCCATTTGCTAGTAATATGCGCATTTGGGCAGGCGACTACAGTGATTGTAAAGATGCAGATATTGTGGTGATCACAGCTGGTGCCAATCAAGCACCCGGTGAGACAAGACTTGATCTTGTCGGGAAAAATGCTGCTATTTTCAAGCATATTATCGACGCCGTGATGAAAAGCGGCTTTGATGGCATCTTTATTGTAGCAACAAATCCGGTAGACGTGCTTACATATGCAACCTGGAAATATTCCGGTCTGCCCGCCAACCGAGTGATCGGCTCAGGCACTATACTCGACAGCGCACGGCTACGCTCCCTGCTCAGCAGCGAACTTAAAGTCGATCCAAGCAGCGTCCATGCCGTCATTATGGGTGAGCATGGCGACACCGAATTGCCGATCTGGAGTCATGTGAACGTTGGAGGTATGCCGCTCGAAGATTTCCAAGCTACTCATGGTTATCCTTCACAAGAGAAATTGGATGAAATCTTCGTAAACGTACGTGATGCTGCTTATCATATTATCGAACGAAAAGGGGCTACCTACTACGGTATAGCTATGGGTCTTGCACGCCTGACCAAAGCCGTGCTGCGTAACGAGAACAGCATCTTGTCTGTATCCGCGCGGATGGATGGCCAGTATGGCCTAAACGATCTATATATCGGCGTACCTGCCGTTATTGGACGGGAAGGCATTCGTGACATTATTGAGCTTAAGCTCACACCAAATGAACAGTTAAAGTTCGAACATTCCGCTACCGTTATGAAACAAGCCATTAAAAGTATTTTTCCTGAACATGTTTAACTGCAAGCTGTACTTGCGCAACGTTTAACAACAATCAGCCCTTGTCTTGGCTCGCTCAGCGAAGCTCCATGACAAGGGCTGTTTCACTTCATGTTACACTGCTGCTGCCTTAAACTGTTGTTTCCGTTTTGCCACTCGCTTAAATATCTATTCCTTTAGGTGTACCATAACTCGACTCCTATACCAACTGCTCCTGCATGAACGAGTAGCAGCAGTTCGCCAGTCTACTGACAACCAGTTCCTCATGTTCAGCAATATAAAAATGGTTGCCCGGGAAACATTCCACCTGAAAATCGTGGTGGAACCAGTGCTTCCAGCCTTCCATTTCGCCACGCAAGGAATGATCGTCCTCACCGTACCATATCTGGACAGGTACAGGAATTGGGTCCACTGCGCGTGCGCTTTCACTTTCACTTTCACTGTCGCTGCTTTGTTGCGTATGACGCTCAATGATGGCAAAGTCTGCACGTAATATAGGGACAAAAACATCTCGCATTTCAGGCAAGCTTAACACAGAGGCATCCGCCGCACCGTACTCAGCCACTTTTTCAATAAAGGGGCCGTCCGGCAAATCAATAATTGATTCCTCTATTTCCACAAATTGAGGTGCGGAGCGAGCCGACAAGATCGCACGATCTGGCAGACGTCCCCCGTTCACATGCTGTCGCCGCAACCATTCGTAGCTTAACAATGCTCCCATACTATGACCAAATAGGACGACAGGCTTATCGTCTGACAAAATAGGTTGCATCATAAGGTCGATATCACTGACAGCATCTGCAACAGAAGCGTAAGGCGCTTCTCCGAATCTTCTTCCTCTCGCAGCAAGTTCAAGCGGAATCAATTCGATATAACTGGGCAATTGGCGTTTCCACCGCATATATACAGATGCAGACGCTCCCGCATAGGGAAGACAGCACAGTCTAACTTTCACTTCACTCATAGTCGTCCTCTTTCCTGTGACAAATACTCTTCCCACATCCCGATAAGCATGTCGTCCGTTAACATGCACACGAAAGGGGATGGCGACTTGCTTGACATACAGATCGATGCGCTATAATTCGCAGCAATACTTCCATATTGAAGCTTAACACGCATGTCCTGCTCCAACTGATCACCTTTATAGCAGCCTGCTTCACTCCACAAAAAGGGCTCTACGTCCATACTAGTTCGCGGCTTCATTAGAACAGCTTGTGCTTGCTGCTGCGGCAAAATGGCAAACTGATTCAGTCCGTAAGACAAGCCCCTGCCGTCCCACTTGACGTAGCTTTCTTTAAGTGTCCACCAGTCGCACAGTGCGGCTTGCTGCTCAGCCGCCTGTTGAATTCCCGCGGCCTCAGCCGGATGGAACCATCGTTCTGCAATATCATACGAGATGCGTCCGCGCTCCTCGATGTCGATGCCCACTGGCTCCAGATGACCAATCACACCAATCCAGTCACCTGAATGCGATAAATTGATATGCCAGCTTTGCTTGACCTCGTCAGGATCAAACGTGTCATCCTCAGCATAATTAACGGTAACTGCCTGTTCCCCCGTTTTGTTTAGGCCCCAATTCAATTTGCCATATGGGTTTCTCGTCCAAGGCTGATCGCTTGGCTTCATATCCGTCATCTCAGCCGTTAGCAGCCGTACCGCCAAATACCCTACCAAACATCGAACCCGATCGGCGTGTATCCGATAGGACAACACACGACAGTATTCGGATAAAGGCAGCCTGCTTTTCCATTTATTTGCCTGTTCACCTTGCTGCAGCTCGTAGCGATCAGGCTGAACTCGAATGAACCATACGACCGGCGTCCTCCCAGACACCGGTATATATTTGCCGCGTTGGCGCTCCGTATTAACTTGTTGGATTCCCGCGGTTTGCTCAGAATAAGCTACCATTTGATCTGCCCCATATCTTCAAGTGAAATTTCTCCAACAGCTAACTTATTTAACATATCGTCCAAATCGATCGTCCGTACGGTGTCAAGTATTGTAGGGTCGACGTCTGTGCAGCACTAGGCACCAAACCTTGCTGCGCCTCTATGACAACACGATGGTCTACCGCTTACGCATTAATTCGATGTACTTTCTATACGGTATAATGTTCGACTTCCGCATACAGAATTCCTTGTTTATCCGTTAACACAACCGAACAGGAGATCGTCTCTGCTCCTTGTACAGGCTTGCGTTTCAGCTTGGTATAGCTATGTAAAGAAGTTGGCACAGAACCGTACATACACATATTTTTGTAGGAAAAAGAGCGAGCACGACTTAAGCACTCCCGCCAAGCCCGCTGCATGGTCAAAATATGGCCCATGTTTGTCTTGACTGAATCTACCGCACAAAATGGCTTAAAACTGGCTGTCTCCAATTCCATGCCGCAAATAACGCCTTTGTATCCGTCTCTTCAAATAGCTGCTCGAACCGCTCATCCCGCTCCTGATCCGGTGTTCGTTTCGTTTCAAATACCGAACATAGCATATGCAGCGCCTTGTCCATCTGATCTCGGGTCGGAATGAGACCCGTACGATCTAGTTCCTCTTGAATTTGTTGAACTTGGCGGTAAGGTTCGATGACACCAAGACGATATTCCTCATCATTCCAGTTGCTATTTTTGGTACATACTGCGATCGCTAGCGCACGAATGACAAACTTCTTCGCTTTTTCGTTTACGATGTGAACTGTCTCATCCGGAGCAGTCTCTTCAGATGCAGCTTCAGCAGCATGAACCGGCAAGCAGCTCAGAAGTTCAGCTGGAACTTGCTCCCACTCTTTTGCCTGAATGTACGTGTAGGTTTTGAATGACATACCTCCTCGGGCAGCAAGCTGAGTCAGCACCTGATTAGGCGCCATCTCTACGGCATGCGTAATCCCTTCTGCTTGCATCCACTCCATCATCGCCTGCCATTGCACCGCTGACGTCATCTGCTGAGTCAACAACGAAATGATATCTGCCTCCGAGTTGTAGGGCTTTGCAGTTACGTTCGAAAGTACCGGAATCGCCAGCGATTTAAACGAAATTGCCTGGAGTTCGGACTGGAATTTCAACGCCGCTTGTTCCATATAGGGGCTATGGAAAGGTGCACTTACCTTTAAGGGAATCGCCATCCCACCCAAGGCTTCCAGTTGAGTCATCGCCCGTTCTACAGCTTGAGACTCCCCCGAAATGACGGTTTGGGAACGATTATTATAGTTCGAAACAACTACCGTTCCACTGTTATTGGAACATTGCGCGCACACCTTATCGACCTGCTGCGCCTCCAACCCTTGAATAGCTGCCATTGCACCGCCTTGAACAGCTGCTTCCTGCATAAGCTGACCTCGCCGATTAACGAGACGAACCGCATCTGTAACACTCATCGTGCCTGCGGCTGTAAGTCCAGACAATTCGCCTAGGCTATGTCCAGCCAACACATGAGGTGCGCTAGACAAATAACTTTGAAATACGCGATAGGAGGCGATACTCGTTGTTAAAATAGCCGGCTGTGCATATTCGGTACGTGTAAGCTGATCAAGTGGTCCCTCAAAGCTAAGTTTCGTTAAGTCAAACCCTAATGCGTCATTAGCCTCTTCAAATACTTGTTTAGCCACGGTGTATTTTTCTGTTAATGCCTTGCCCATACCTACCTGCTGTGATCCTTGACCCGGAAACCAAATTGCCCATTTTGTCATTTTCCTTACCTCCATTATGGAATATGTAATTACCATTTTAATTGGGAAAGCAAATCTTGAATGACAGCATTCTCTTCCTGAGTAACAGTCTGTGCGGAGGCACTGGCTGTAGTATATTGTGACCTTTCGATTACAGAGGCTTCGCCAATCTCGTTAACTGTGTATGCCTCCATAATTGTAATGGAATCACCGCCTGCTTAAAAAATGACTATGTCGGTGGATAGGAAGGCAAACGTTGTGCAATGGAGCCTCGTACCCACTCTATGGACCATCCTCTACCAAACATTAATGATAAGTCGTACACACCGTGGCTTCCGTCGGCCCATAGGAGTTAAACACTCTATTCGTCTGAATGAGACGGTCCACATGCTGTGCATGAAGTACATCACCCCCTGATACGAATAAACGTATAGAATGCGGAGCAGGAAAATATCGGATTAATTGCTGTAACAGCAATGGAGTCCACGAAACGATCGTTATTTGTGGATTATGTATAAGAGTCAGGAATCGCTCCGTGTGGACCTATCGGCACGAAGCAGCCGCCAATCTGTAACACTGCGATCATCGTGCCAATTGAATAGCAGGAACTATTCAAAAACTATTAGTCGTTAATATACGCTCAATGTTATAGGGCATTAATGAGAACATCGTATGAAACAGTGGGTTGCGCGATAAATCGCGTTCTAATGAGAGATGGTGTAATAGGCGTTCAAGAGGATAAGCATGATGAGATAACGCCTCTTTGGTAATGCTGGAAGCTTCATTTATAAACTGCTCGACCGTCCATGCTCGGTTTATTTGATGTCGGATCGGCACAGTTTAGACAAACATGCAAATTATGCCATTTAGGTTTGGTTGATCGTGACCCGAAACAGGTACACCAACAACAAGGTCTGATTGCCCTATCCATTTGGCAAGAAAGGATTGATAAGCTCCAAAAGAAGTGTAAACAAAGTTGTATGTAATTGGGGAGCCCACTCCCTTAACTGAAGAGTCACTTCTGGCGAAATGTGCATACAGGCATAGTTATTGTTAAAGCGCTTGTCCTCAGGCTGCTCAAAGTCCGTCGGCAAGTCCAACGGTCCAGAAATGGTTGCGAATGGCGTCCGCCAGAAAGCTTCATGCTCTAGCAATCGCTGCTCATATGCAGCGCTGCGTTGCCATTCCGCACATCAGCTAATGAAGCAGAATGGTCTGCTTTGCAATCCATCCCAATGGCCTCGTCTGTCTCGTCGTATAGTTGGTGCAGTTGCTTTAACAATTGTTCATTGGACTGTCCATCCGTAATGATGTAATGCATATCGATCATTAGCAGGTGCTCCTTGCTCCTGATTATGGAGCGACTGCTCTTCACTTGCAAGCGTGATTTACGGTAAGCTAGCAAATCACTCGTAATACTGTCAGCCTGTTCGTTTGCACGTGGATGAAGCCCTGTGCAAGAGCTAGGCGATTCAATCCGAAACAACTGAGCTTGGCATATAATCGCCCTAGTCCATAAGTGACCGCATAACTCGATAGCTGCTGGTCCTCATATTAATCGTATATTCCATACACAGTGTCAAAATTCAACTGAATTCCACTCCAAGGCCATCCTTCTGTATCTACGTTCCAGTTGACTTGCTCCGCCAATCGATACATCGGATAAACTTGATTGCGCTTCTACCCATCTTGATTTTATGTTGGACAGAGAATACTTAAAGGTCATTTCCTAGTCCATTTGAAGAGAAACAAACATCCATTTATTTAGCCCTCATTTGGACTGGCTGCTGTCCAGAAAGGTAGGCATTCCCAATAAATCGATCGTATGTCCATCATAGCACAATTCCGTTAGTCTACTGACTCGATTTGTCACAGCTCCAAGTAAAACCATGCCGAGCCCTTACGCAGATTGTCGCACAATACGAAGCCACTCCTGTGCTGACGAAACGACATACGTGTACACGATAGGCGTGCCAGTAGGTCGTGCTTACGCACGTGACGCGCTGACCAATTGCGAAGGAGCCGTTGCAAATTTATGATGCCAATAAGCCGCCTCACTCGCAAACTGGCCCTGATTCAACCTACCTAATATACGAATCGTTTCTTCCATAACCGGGCGTCCTGCCACAAACGAACCGACTGACACATCGGATTTTCCTGTCAAGCTATGTGTCCATAAGTGGACCAAGCTTCCATTTAGCTAAATCACCCTTGCGATACATGCGCTCATGTCTCCGCCACGGCTTTTTGGTATTTGGGGGGTCTATGTGCGTAAGCTTCTCCCCCATCAATGCCCTCACGACACCATCATCATCTCGTCCGATCGTTCACAGCAGATAGCGATAAACGAACCATGACAAACACCCTCCTGCATTAATTTGTGCAACAAGCGATTTGCAGCAGTTCAGCATATGTGTAGGCTTAATCACTGCTATCCACAAACAGAGTTGCTGATTAGATGTTAGCAAAACCTGACGTTCCAATATATCCACCAATGTAAGGTGATCGCTGTAAGGCACATCCGTTTGTTGATGTGCTTTGCACCAATGATCATAGTGTTCCAATAACACCAAATCGGTCTCAGTCAACTGTTGTTCGCGATCAAATAACAACTGATTGAGCGTTAACTCTGCAAATCATGTAAATTGAGCACCTTTGACCGATAACAGCCTGTTAAGCCATCTTCTACTAGAGAAGGTTAATTTCATCTACACATAAATCTCGAATATACCTTATTTTCCCGTGTTGAAAATATGAAGATTTCATTCTTTTTGTTCACAAAAATTCATATTGTCCTTTATTACGAGATATTGTAGCGTATTTCGCACGAATGCGGAAGTCATAATATAGATATAGGCGAATACGGTGACGATTGCTGTACATTTACGAATAAATGAACTATGGTGTAATCTTGAGGCGAGGTGGACAACTATGGAAAATAAAATGAAACAAATCGTAGAAGCTACGAAGCTCAAATTCGGATTGGACAACTATTATTTACGACAGCACGAACTTTATCGAGACGTAAACAGGTTTCAGGAGACGATCTATACTCTAAGTATGGAGTGGTATCCGACACACCTGCCGGAGCAGGTAGAGGAAGGCATAAACCCTGCAGGGACAGCCGTCATTCAATATGAATTAAGCACCGGTCAATATAGAAGTGTCATCTTTGTACAAAACACTTCTTATGCAAATGGACCGATTTGCTCACCTATTAGCTTAAATGAACTGGTGAAATGGGTGGAGACGGAATCCGCGCTCGTTTATGGCCAGCAGTTTCACTTATTAAATCAACAAGAGGACCGCTTCCAATTTTACCTGTCTATAGATGGCACTCCCATTGCGCCTTCCGGACAGATCGAGGTTAAATTCAATTATGAGGGAAAACTGGTGCAGTATTCGATATATGGTCAATATCCGCGGGCATCTTTTGTACAAACAGAGTTGTTTTCGCTATCCCTTCATAAAGTAGAATCCCTTGCTAAACGTCAATTAAAGCTGCTGGAATATCCCGCTCAAGAACAGCAGCGACACATCCCGTTGTATGCAATGGAAGAAACGTATGTGACAAGTGATGGACTAGCGACCATTCCAATGCAGCTCGTAGCGGACACACAAGCTCATCTCACGATTGATCATGTTGTGGAGTGGACGGATCAACAAATCGAACCTTTTGAAAGAATAGCCCTAAATGAGCCAGAAATCATTACCTTCGAGCAGGCTGCTGTATGTGAGCCTCATCCTGATACCTATCCCATTACAATAGAGGAACAAGCGAAATGTATGGAGGCGGTAAAAAAAGCAATGGCTCAGCTGTATCCTGACGATTCCGGAAAATGGGTGCTCAAGACGTTGCATCGCGAGCGAGGATATATTCAAGCGGTACTCCGGACTCGGGAAACAACCAAGCATTTGTTTGCACGTAAACTGCTGCTGTTCATCGATACGGACCGTGATGCTGTCGTAAATCATATGGACAACATAACATTGCTTCGTATGTTTGATACATTTGAGAGCGCAGAAGATGTTCAGGTTAGCCACGAGGAAGCTTACTTCAAGCTTACAGACAAGATTGAACTATCACCTGTTTACGTTTACAATGCAGCCCAGAAAAAGTATGTACTGTGCGGCAAATTGGATTGCCATTTCGGTGTACACGCCGTAAGTGGAGAGGTCTTGTCCTTGAATGATTTGCATTAATGGATCAACTACTTTTTTGTTATTAAGAACAATTCGTTTAAGTGAGTTCAAAAGACGGTTGTAAGTAGACACATTGCAATTCACAACATTATGAACCACCTGATATAAATTGAACTACTCCTATTGAAAATAATAACAAAAACAATGCTGTAATAACAAAGAGGAATAACTTCATTAACTTCCATTCTTTGTTTCGCAAGTTTATTTGTTGCTCAACTGTACTTAAACGATTTCCAAAATGATTTGGATCTTTATGATCATTATTCATACGTAACAAGTCCTCCTAATTAGTAGGTTCTAAATGATATACATTAAGGAGAGGTCGAGCAGCCGCCCGACAGTTCCCCCAATTGGACAGGCTACTCACGTTCAATGTAGTTGATCCACTGACCTTCATCAGATGATATCCGATCCAAGCTTTCTTAGCGCAATCCGGAGTATCTGTGGGGCATGTATATTGGTATCCTTTAACCGTTGTGTTTGAGTTAGGATTTTCCGCAATAAAATAGTCTGTTACAGTTGTATAAACATAATTATATAAGGCTTTATCATAGAAAGCCTTCGAGGATGCCAATGTCTCAATTACATCAGATTGCTGAGATTGGAAGGGTAGGGCGTCCAGATTTACGCTTCTTCTAATTACAGTTATGTCATCATTCGAGGCAAGTATTTCAGAAGGTGTTCCTCCGGAGGATAGTGCTTTTGCTGCTGTACTATTCTTATAGCTTGAAGTCTGGACAATAATGTTCTCAATTACAACAAACCACTCTACACCTTTCTTAATAACTGGAAGGTCGTAGGCAGGAAGTTGTCCTTCGTCCTCAAATGTTTGTTTAACAGTTATACTACAGAGGTCATCACTTTTTTCTGATATCTTGATTTCATAATCTGTTAGATCATCATATTTTGATGTTTCTGAAAATGCACCCTTCATAACCTTTTGCCGATCACTTGACGTGAATCTTAAATCTATTGACGATTCAATATATGATGTGTAGTCACTATAGTTTTTTAGGGCTTCAAAAAATTTGAATGATACACTTTTAACCTGTTCATACTCATCATTTTCGTTATTACTTGCTGCTGCACTCCCAACAGCGGAAAAAAAGTGAGAAAGATTGTATATGCTAGTAAGGTGGAAACTAACTTTCTGTACATATATAACCTACAAATTTTGGGTGTAATATCCATTAATCAATGAACGTATCCTAGTTTAATTTCCTTTTAATAACGGTTATATTTTCATTTTTAGCTAAAACGGTCACTCGTGGTGATGAGAGGATTTTATTTTTATTATTTTTCAAATACTCGATGTTAGTAACTGAATTCGTTCAATAACAACTACCCACTTATCACCTTTCTTTACTACAGGAAAAGCATATGCAGGTGCTTCCCCGACATCTTTAAAAGTTTGGCTAACTACTGCGTGGTATTCCGTTTGACTGATGGGGGTATACTTCTGAACCACATAACTAGTAAGCATCTCGTATTTGTCTGGCTCTGAAAATGCGCCCTTCATAACTTTTGCCCTCTCGTCAATACTTTCAAATCTCTCATCTTCGGATAATCTCATGTAGGTGTCATAGTCACTGTAATTTTGCATGGCATTAAAAAATGAGACCGTTACATCTTTTACCTTGTCTAATTCTGAGATGGCCTTCCCCTTATTACTACTTTCCTGGGAACAAGCAGCTAGGAATACAACAATCATTAAACACGAAATGATGAGGCGTGATATTTGAAAAGTTTTCTCCTTCATTCTTTACCTCCTTAGATGTGATCCTCCCCCAGACATATAGTTTCCTTTTCATGGTAACATTATCATACATTAATTAACAGGTACTTAATTACTATTAATGACTATATTTACATTAAGAAGAGGCCAAGCGTCTGTCCTTCGACTGCTTGGCCTCTTTCTTTTCATTCAGGACAATACACCCTTACACTTTCAAAATACATGTATAAAAGGTCGTCCGCTTGCTCTTCTGGTCTTTTAGCTAAAAACCATTCCTTTTGCATATCGGCTTCGGTGAATACGTTCGATCTCCAGAATGAAAGTCCCAACTCAGGATATTCATATAAAAATCCATGCTTAGCCTTTTCTCGATCATACTTTGCCACTTGATCTATTATTAAGCCCACTTCTTCAGCTCTAATTGTAAATATGTTAATCCCAAAGCACATGCAGTTAAGATTATGTCTTAGTTCCCTGTCTATGGTGATCCCTGAAACCTTTTCGTCGGGGCCATATTCGAGTTTAAAAGCTTGATCAAAATAATATTCATTTCCTTCCCCCATAGGGTACTTGGACTTATATTCTTGGATACACTCTAATACTTCCGCTTGCGTCATACCTAATCGTATAGTACCGATTGAATCCGCAGGCTTAATAAGTATATCGTCCATTTAGGGCCTCCTTAAAGCAATAATCTAGTTGTTTCCAAAGTATCTATCTGCGATATCCAACGTGACAAGTAATTCAGGATAATATTTTTGTTCCAGATTGCTGAATCTAGCAGGAACCTCGCCGTCTGGTAGGCTCCTGAAAGAAGCTGCTTCCATAGTTAATAACTCTGTAAACTTCTTAGCCTTTAACAATCTTAATTCCTCAGCCTGATAAACTTTCGAAGCTGCTGAATTTCCCCAGTTCGGAGTTTTTTCATGATCTCTAAAAATCATTCGGAGTGCTGCGGCCGTGTCGGCGTTATAGCCTGCGTCTGTTAAAGCCTTCTTAGAAACGATATGGTGTCTCTCACCGCCAAGTGGCTCCATATTTTTATAGATGCCGCATTGAAAGTTGTATCGTTGGTATTTGCGATCAGCAAGGTTGTACTGGTACATACTTCCATCTTCTTTTAGGGTAATGTTGTATCCAAAATAATCGGATACTTTATTTTTGGGAGTGATCCAGTTGTGTACTATCCCGGAGTTTACAGAAGTTTTGTTAAAGCTAGAAGTTAATGTCTGCGACCATGTGGCTTTACTAATTTCGTACTTTTTAAGTGTACCCGCGATACTG
This sequence comes from Paenibacillus taiwanensis DSM 18679, assembly GCF_000425125.1. Taxonomy (GTDB): domain Bacteria; phylum Bacillota; class Bacilli; order Paenibacillales; family Paenibacillaceae; genus Paenibacillus_B; species Paenibacillus_B taiwanensis. The sequence goes on along the minus strand of NZ_KE384306.1, from coordinate 622,325 downwards.
TCGATTGAATCAGTACCTACATTGATCAATGACACAGTAATGCCAGCATCAGAGGTTATATAGTTTAGTGACCACACATTACTAACAAGATTCTGTGAATCGCGTTCTACAAAAAAGTGCTGCTCGTAATTCATTACTACAGGCTGTCTTTCATCAAGGTTATACTTCTGCACCAATTCATTGACTCTATCTGCGCTAAGACCTTCGACAGCCCTTGCTTGGATGTTAAATCTTGCAGCCAGCTCTATATTGGACAAGTTTCCATTTTGAAGTTCTTGCGAGTACCCCTTATCAATTATAAATGCCTTCACGTCTGGATGACTATCAATTTCCTTAGCATCGATTAACTCATGGCTTGTTCCAACTTCGGAAGCAATTACTTCTAGGGTAGGGAAGGATGTTTCCCCGTTCTCTGCAAACGCGGTCGGAACGATTGTGACTAGGGTCAACAACAAAACCAAAAATAGCAAAAACCTTTTCTTCATTGCGATACCACCTCTATCCATATTTTTCAAATCATCAACAATGGTAGCTCACTACTGTATACTATTTATATTATCATTGGTAGTATTTAGGTAACATTTACCCTGTGTTCGCGCAAGGGTTCGCGCAGCGGTCACGCAATGAAATTGCGGTAATACCCGATTTATTTTCGTGCTTGTTCGCGTTCCTGCTTCTGGTAGAATGAGATCATAATTTACAATAAGACTAGGAGAGGTGTACGGATGGACAATATAATTATTAGGCCCGGTCATTCTATTGGTACGATAGAACTTGGAATGACAAAAGAAGAGGTAAACGTATGCATACAAGCGTATTCAGCCAAGTATGATGACTCCATAAATCGAATCTTTGAGGGTCTTTTCAAGACGGAGTATGCTGAGGATGGGACACTAATTTCTTGTGAAATACACAACGGAGCAACACAAGTGAAATTCCTTTGGGACAAATACGATGTGTTTGCCACCAAAGCACCTGAATTAATCGAAAAAATAGATTCCACATCAAAATACTTACGAGATTGCGATTCGGCAACTGGATACTCCTATGTATTTGCCGACATTGGTATCGCTTTTTGGCGACCCAGTGTGTTCAACGAGAACGATATTCATGAGGATTGGTTCAAGGAGCTACTGCCATCTATCCAAGAAGACGAAAAAAAATATCTTTACTTCGAGAGCGTACTCATATGTGGTCCAAATTACTACGACTTTCTCAAAGGAGCCAGCGAATAGCTGGCTTTTTCCCTTTCTACTAACTCGCATAGGCTTAGGGACGTTGTGAGAGGCGCTAGGATAGCCCTAGACGGACGATCTACACAGCCACCCCCAATATTAGAATTTTATCAAGGAGCTGACTTAGCTTTAGCATTCTACCATCGGTCAAGCTAGTGCCTTCTTTATACGACACGTTGAGCAGGGATCGAACGTCCTCGATCTTTTCTTTCACGCGACTGTCCACCTTTCGTTATCCGATGTATAAATGTGGTATAATAATCCAGAGGGGATAATGGGCGATTTGTGATTGGGACTACGAAGTCGGGATGGTGGTATGAATGGCTCTTTTAAAAGATAGTTCAACTTTAGATGAATATAAGGCTAGTTACGCACAACTTTGGGACGAACTCCAACATGTCGAAGAAGAGAAGTTTGAAAAAATGATAGAGAACATGCGTTATGAGTTGCTACCTACTAATAAAAAGTTATTGTATAGACTTCAACCGTTTAAAACACATTTACTATGGCTAATTCCCTTGAGTGTAATTGGAGTGGTTACTTTGGCGTATGTGCTATTCATTTGGATATCACTACTCGTGGAATAGTGATAGGTAAAGAAAGACCCCTATCTTAATTAGGGACTGACCCCCGTCTGTGAGACAGGGATCAAAACACCTTACAAGTTTAAGCAAGCCAGTTGTCGGTATTGTACCGGCGACTGGTTATTTCCACATTTGTCCACGAACTAAGCGAAACTATGGAAGTTCTAGCCCGAGGTTGATAATTTTATACAAACTTTATATAACGTTCGTTGAATGTTATTAATATGAATAATATAGTTATATATGGATGATATAAAATCTCCTGAGTTCAGTAAATTGCAGCTTTAATTCCAGCAGAAATTACTCCTACATATCCGGGCACGAATACTAAAATGGTAGTTGGAGACGTGCTATATTCAAACAAGTCCCTTTATGGTTCAGCAGCTGTTGTCGGGCATGTAGGTATTGTCGGCTCAGATTATCGAATTTATCATGTAACTCCCGTTAGTGACGCAAACGGCGGTGGGATCAATGATACTATTGAAACGTACATGGGAAGACATAACGCAGGTGAGAAGATAGCAGTTTACAGAGCTCGTTACTTTGACTATACAAAAGCAGCAAAGTGGGCTGAGCAAAATTACTGGAGAGCCACCGAATATTCGATTAGTATACTTGATAAGCTAGGCACACTCAATCCGAACTATTGCTCTAAATTTATATGGCAAGCCTTTTATTTTGGGGGCAGCGTAGATGTTACTGGAAAAAACGTAGGCCCAAATACGTACAGTCTTGTGTATCCATTAAACTTTACCTATGACCAATATTTCGCACGCATTACATCTTTCACAGCTACTCATTAATACTACGGCTAACCGCCTTATCTAAGAAAGCAGATAAGGCGGTTTTGTGCTTTAAGATGGTCTTGAACGTTTAATGTATAATGGACATGAGAAGGAGGGGCACAGATGAAAAAAGCATTGATCTGGTCAGCCTGCATTATATTAATACTCGTGGGTGGAATATACTCCTACTACTTAATCAAGGTCAATAGTATGGAACACAGCCTTAAATCTTATCTCATGACTGAAAAAAACTATAAAGAATCTGATATCAATAGTTTAACAGGGAAAATCGCAAAAGCTCCAAAGTATTCCGTCCAAGTTATTTTTAGCGATGAACCAAGTGTCATATACATATATACGGATCATGGCACTGGAAAGTGGAGACAACTGATCCCCGGCGTACCTGAGTCTGAGTCAGGTGTTCCCTTTAAGCACTATGAGCCTTTTAATTAGAACATGGTAAGGCTTATCTTATTCTTTTGTAGCTCGTCTTTTAATATATACCTCATAGATGGAGAGGTATCCACCTCAATCATAGGATAACATATGTCGGACAATTGAACAGGCAAAAGCCTGTCCTTGTCCGAAACCGATTCATCTCATGATTAAAATCACGAGTGTTCTCGGCTAACTCATAAAAAAGCTGCCTAATGATCGGCAGCTTTTCATTTCTTGTTTACTGAATTTAGTCACCTTGAAAATATGAATGATTCAGATCAGTACTTACATTTTGATGTTTTATCACTACATTAAATTAGCCTACCTCCTTCTATAGGCGGGCGATCCTCCCCCTAATCGCCCGCCTTTTTTTCTATCCCTTGTGCCGCTCCTCGCGGCTAGTGTAGCATGTGTTTCTACAAAACCTCGAAAATAAATTTTAACGAGACAAAAATCAGAACCACACGTCAAACGGGTGGTTTGCACTTGGGGTATACCCCCCTGTTGCCAAACTGCGCCTAAAGACGCTAGCCTGACAGCAAATCTGTTCAGGCTCAGTGTTATTTGTCACTTCCACTTACCAGTTAAACTGGTTTATTTCTTTTTGCTACTTTTACCACTGAATGGATCCTCATACTCTTTTACACTCAGCTTATCTATTGCTTGATCATGTGCTTCTTGCTCTCGAATGTACTTTGCTACAGTTGCTTCATTCAAACCCACTGTACTCACGTAATATCCTTCTACCCAAAATTTCCGATTCCCGTACTTATACTTTAATTGGACATCCACTCGTATAGAGTGCGACGGCGTGGGCAGAAGTTAAAGCAGCTTCTGCAACTGTTGTTTCTATCCACGCACTCGTATAGAGTGCGACTCCCTTCTAAAAAGTATTTGGAACGTTTTGGCCGTGTTTATATCCACGCACTCGTATAGAGTGCGACTGTCATGACTTTTGGAGCGGGTGCTGCTCGTAAAGTTTCTATCCACGCACTCGTATAGAGTGCGACACGGAATACATCGGGAATCAGCGCCGAATTATGGAGTTTCTATCCACGCACTCGTATAGAGTGCGACGAAATACGGAGTCATGGGTGCTGAAACGTTAGTAGTTTCTATCCACGCACTCGTATAGAGTGCGACCTACCTCATTCGTTGTGTTCGCCCTATGTGTTGTAATATGTTTCTATCCACGCACTCGTATAGAGTGCGACACGACTAATGCGGGGCTATATGTATTTTTGATACCGTTTCTATCCACGCACTCGTATAGAGTGCGACCCCAAACGTCATTGATACGTTCTCTGGAGTCCACAAAGTTTCTATCCACGCACTCGTATAGAGTGCGACTGCCAAGTATGTTAGAGACGCAACAAAAGAGGATGTTTCTATCCACGCACTCGTATAGAGTGCGACCAAAAAAATAGATCAATTCATGGATATGTGGGATCGAAAGTTTCTATCCACGCACTCGTATAGAGTGCGACCTTGATTTACCCTCTAGTTTACGAGTATCCGCTAAGGTTTCTATCCACGCACTCGTATAGAGTGCGACTGCGGGTACAAAAAGCCCTTGTCCCACTAGGGCTCCCAGCCCCAAAAGTGCGAGTCTCCAAAATATAACGCAAACTTCACTGACAATCAACTGACAAAATGCCGAAATCCCTTATGCAGCAAGAGGTGCGGGTCCCCCAGTGATTTCATGTGCACCTGGGGTCCGCACCATCATCTCCCCACCTCGTCTCTACTCCTTAATGGCTCCCTGAAACAAACCCACATAAGCCAAATGCGGGAACAAGATCGGATTGTTTATCAACATAAGTAGTTGGTTAAGTTGAAACGTTAAGGATAAAAGAGACACCTCACTGTGACAATCCTCTGGTACAGCAACACGATAATCAGATAGTTTGACCTTTGTTAATGCTTCGTCAGCCTTTTTAATGGATATCCCTTTATGTGCTGCCCCGTAATGATTTAATTGCTCATACCACCAATCCAAGCTTTCAGCTTCATTAGGTAATACGATTCGCAGTTGTTCCCCTTTAGGGTGAATAAGGATATCAAATAACCCCTTCACTTGAGTAACAGCCGACGTTGTGCTGCACAATATTTTAATAGGTCGGGTGGCCGTCTGTGTTGAAGGCTTGCCTGTTGTTGCACTGGCCTGACTTTCAACTGCTTCCAGTTTTGCTTCAAACCCTGTACATACTACATCCGAGGCCATTCGGACGATAGACTTGGAAACCGTATTTAGCTTATCGATACTGTCGGTCCATTCCTCTAACTTCTCTTCAACCACATTGGTACTTTTACACTGAACAACCACTGCCACCGCTTCAATGGGAATATATTTCATGCGACCATATCGAAAAATATAAGGCGTATACTGCTCGTCAAAAATAGCAAGATCAACCTCTTTAGAAACTCGTCCCGTAGAATCAATAATAAAAACAGACTGTTCGATAGAAAATTTGCGCGGAATCATCTGTTCAAACATTTCTTTCCAGACATCTTCCCGAAAGCTACCTAAAGTTAATTGGTGTTGCACTCTAAAATTTAACTCTCCTACAAGGTTACGCTCCATCTGCTTGTAATTGTCTACCAACTTAATCAGCACGCCGTTATCGGGTCCTTCTTTCTGCTGACTCATGCTATTCCCTCCTTACATACTTCTAGCACCATTTTTCCATATCCCGCATTCGTTTTTCCACCAACACCCTCGTGCTGTACCGCAGCAGCCAGTATTTCGGCAGCAATTTGCAGCCACTCCATCCCTTCAGCACCTTGTATAGAGCTAGTGAGCAAAAGCTTGAAATCCGCTTGGACACTAACAAAATGAACGGGTACAGGGGTATCATCATCATGCGGTGCCACTTTCTCTACTGCCGTTCGATACGCTTGAAGGGGGTGATCCCGCTCTGCCATATCCACGGATGCCAAATCAGCAGCTTGACGCAGCACAATTTGGTTATAATCCTTATGATGTGGAGTTAACACATCCAGGGAAAGTGCTTTCGAGACTGTAGCAGGGGTCACCCACGCATCATGGTAACAAATACTTCCCATCTGTCCAACTGTACCGTATAGACGCTCATAGTAAGCTCCACCCACACGGAAGTGTTCATCTTCTTCTCCCAAATATCGATGACAATAATGAGCTGAAATGCCTTTTAGCGCTGTCCCCGTAATGTACGGAATACCATAAGTCGGATGTAACGCCAAATGCGTCTCTAACACTGACGGCTGTCCCTGACCGGTCACCAGCGGAGACCGCCCTCTTAAAATGCGATTAGAAAGATGTTCACCCGCCATTTGAGATAATCGACTATAATGCAACTCAAAAAAAGCATCGTACCATTTATGCTGCAACGTTTTGTGTTCATCCTTGTTCAGCCAACTGGCGTAATATGCGTTTAAGTAGTTGGTGTAAAATGTTTGTCGGGATGCAGGTTTAGTTACCGCCTGTTCCAGCTTAGATTTCGGATAACTGGCTAAGTGCTTAGTCAAGGCCAAATAGGCGTTCATAGTCCCGCCTCCGTCTGTTCATCCAACACGTCCTCAGGGCTAATCCCCAACACCGCTTCTGCATACCGCTTGTACCAGACAGAAGCCTCAAGCACTTTGTGCGTCAGTACACGATATTCCTGCGTAGTAGCTGGCAAACTATCAGGCTCGAGGTTGAAATCCTGGATCGCTTCATTGATATGGTCCAAGAAGGTTCTTCTCATCCCTTTTTGAATAGATAAAAAAGCTACCGTTAGACGCAAACCGTTTAATTGCACCATAGCCGGAAAACGATGACATAAGCTGCCGTACTGCTGACGATCGGCTGCACTACATTTTGCTTCGATCATATGGATATGACGTAGCGCAGTTGTTGCATAATCGTGCTGCACTGATTTCATTATTCGCCACCTCCCACAACGCGGAAACGGACTCTGCCTTTCCCCACGCTAGCATTTGCACCCATCTGCACCACCTGCTCCGCTTGAGACAATCGGTTTACAAATTGGCGTGCTGCTCTAGCCTGCTGTGAAGTCCCTGTATGGTCACACCAAGTTAATCCGTATAATACAGCTTCCGAGGGTATATACTCCTCACTCCAAAGTGCTCCACGTACCGTTGTTTTCGTCTCTTCCTGAAGACGAATACGTGGTATAATTTCACAACAGTTTTTCACCATATATTGAAACGCTTCATCAGGAAGCAGCACAAAGCGTTCTCTAAACATTTGTTTTGAAAATTCATCTCCAAAAAGATAAGCCGCCAGTTGATCCACCCACAACCCTAGAGCAGCGTCAACTTCTGCCTGGCATTGAAACTCGTCCAGCTCGACGGTAACTTGCGCTGCTTGACGGGGGTTATGATGGAGGATAACCGCATCCTTAAAGCCGACTAGCGCACGATCCTCTTTTTCAAGTACAGATACGATGTTCACCCAGTCAAGTTCGGGCAGTAGCGACAGGTTAGCCGCCCCCATATCCCGTAACAGTCGCTTTATAGCAAGCGGACAGCTGACATATGCAAAAGTTCCGACGCTGCTGGCAACCGGAAAAGCAAGCATACGCGCATCTGACAGCGCGATCGCCCCAGCCACAGTATCCGCTGCTTCCTTGCTTTGTTGCAGATCGCTCCCAAATAAAGTTTCCAGCCATTCTTGATCTGCTTGCCCAGATGAGTGATGGCGAAAATAATCACGCTGGACCCCCTTTACACTAGAACCAGGCACAAAGGGCCATCCTGTTAATTTTTCTCTTATAATAGGCATATCAATAATTCCTGCGCCTTCACCCGCTCCGATATGTAAAGGTGTAAGGCAATGAATAAAGTACAAATTGCACGTCCCGCTCATGTCCAAACCTCCAATGATTTCATAAAATGGTGTAATTACTTTTCTGCACAATTCGGACGCCACAATCCCCACATGGCAAGTCCAAAACCATCCTCTTTGTCAAATGCTCCTTTGCGACGGTTGGCATCCGATACTGACCGCAGCCATCCCCGCTTAAGCAAATCCGATGGCTCACCTTCCATCACTTGAAAGAAATAGACACTGCCTGCTGGCACCATCCGACGTAACGCCTTACTTTTGTTCTCCGTATAACTCCATCCCGATACAGGTTGCCAGTCTGATAGGCAAGCCCATACTAGTTTCATAGAAACATTTTCGAGCCACCCCGCCCTTTCGGTCAGCAACGTTTCCGTATTCACCCATCTGGGCAACCAGCCTTTCGCAAAATAAGCGGGCGTAGCCAAAACCATACGAACATAACACCCATCGCGCTCCAAGCGTAAAGCGCCTGGGTCTCCCTCTCCGTTCCCCAATTGCTCCGTTCTGTCACATTGTCTATCTGCCGACATTTCTGCCATTTTTTCACTCAGGTCCGCAGGGCAATTCCAGACTTGTGTAGATAACGACTCCTGGATATGAACCAGTCGTTTCTTTCCCCCCATCGAATGAATCGTCGCCAATGAACCTTCTGGCCACTCCTGTCTAACATTTGACAAATCGCACTCCGCCAGCAAGCTTAATCCCTCAGGTAATACTAGCATCTCGGTGCCAAATAAATGCTCGTCCTTTGCACCATAAGTCTGTTCATCTATCGCTGTGTGCGTCCGCAGTTCATGCTCGAATGCTGCCAGAAAGTACGGAGCCGACACCTGTGCTTCATTCCAAGTTTCAAGCGCTGTAGAACGATCCTTGCAGGCTGCGCTCCATTCCTGCAAAGCGGTCTCCCAATCGCTTTCCGTTAACTCATCTGCCAACCAACGGGTCATCCATGATGCGGAGACAAAAGCTGGTTTCTTAGGCCAAGGTTTATCAGTGGCTGCATGCAGCACGGGCAACAACTGACCCGTATAACGACTATTCGTATCCGTGCCAAGAAAGCCCTCATCCTCATTCAGGTGAGTCCGTGGCCGTCTAAAATGAACCTTAATTTTCCTATCTACTTCTGATACATCCACATCCTGTGGAAATGGATAATATACTTCACCATACATGCTGTGCAGCGGTCCACGCACTACGGATTTTGTAATCGATTTTCGAATACACTCGATTTGGTCCTTAGAAACGGATGGCGAACAAGATGACTGTATATGTTTATACATCGCGGTCCGCAATGTTCCAGCCACTACGCTTGGTGCAATGGTAGATGTACTTCTCGCCACTACTCCAGGCGTCCTGTTAAATGGACGTCCGTCTCGTATTAACAAAGGATCAAGCGGCTCAATACGCAACGTCTTCTTCAACTACGCTACCCTCTTTCATCCATGTAATGGCCATAATATACTGCTCTGCAAATTGGCGGAGCTGTTCTAACGCTTCTTTATTCTCACCCTGAATGCGTGCTAGTAATGGCTCTAATGCCGACTCCACCTGTTCCGTGTCCCAGCCTGGAGCCCTTTTTTTACGCGCCAGCCTCAGAACTTCTTGTCGTAATAGGAGATCAAGCTGTCCCCCATAAATCGATTGATCGCGGCTTTGCGCCAGCATAGCTTCATACTCCAGATAAAGTGATCTCAATTCGTAGGCAAAACGGGCTGAAAACATACCCTGCTCGTATAAATCCTGCATCTTTTTCAAACCCGCAATCGGGTTGTGTACAAATGAATCGGTGAATTGCAACTGATCTCCACCACTTCGCTTCTGGAAATGAATCGTCAATGCGTTCCGATTCTGCTTGGACTGTTTCTCTGCGGCGAGTGCAAGACGACGTGCTTCCCCCAGCGGTTCGATCATATGTACTATTGCAATCCCCACCGAGCTAGTGGGCAAATCTCCTGTATCCAGGCTTTGCGGAAAAGCTTGTGCCAACGTATGCTGGAACACCTGCTGCAAATCCGCTACCGCTTCTAAGCAGGATGTCATTGGCAAATAAGCCATAACGTCATCCCCGCCACTATATACAAGTTGCCCTTGATGCTTTCGCACGATATGTTCGACCTGTTTGGCAAAATGGGAAAGACTCTCACTAAAGTGCTGATGCTCTTCAATCGTACGCAAGCTGCTCAAGCGTCTCCCTATACGGTCTCCATCACACATAAGAAAGGCATAATAGGAAGGCGGCCGCAGCTTCACCCTCGTATAAAATTGTTCCAATCCTTGTCGTATACTAGCCGTTATGTGTTCTTTTTGGCTTGCCGCGACTTGCTTTGTAAGATTCTCATCCACCCACTCCGCAATCCGATTGTCATAAAATAAATGACTATCCCAGCCCTTGCGCTTCATCATGCTCAAATCAAGTTCATTCGACCACTGGTTTAATACGGTGCCGTATTCATGAAGTGCATCTTTCCATTTTGGTGTAGAAAGAAGGGGCTGATACGGTTCAAATGCAACGTCACAAACCGACTTGAATTCTCGCTCTTGCATGACGTAACGCGACATTCGCTTCACAAGCGAGATGGCATCCAGTGTTTCGTTTGACTTGATTCCATAACGTGCAACCTGAGCATACTTTTCCTGATGAAGTACAGATTCTCTTCTACTGTCCAGTGTAGATAACTCATCTCCGAATATCCGAATAGGCTCATTCGCACGAAAGTCTCTTAACGTTTTGCGAGCAGCCATCAATTCCTCTGTACGCTTACGTAAAACACTGTAATCAGCACCTTCAGGATATGCCGTCCAAACCGCGTAGAACTCAAGCAGATCCTTTACTTGGCGCTGCCACATTTCCTCATGAACGCTGTCATCTAGCTTTTCGCGTACTTGATGAGCATAGTTCCGCCATTTATCATTAACAGCTTTTCGAACAGTAAGTGCAACCTCACGCGGATCGTTTGTATGAATAACAGCTACTACTTTATTGGAGATGTGGCCTACCTTGGTAGCCGTACTCTGCACGTCATCCTCCAACTGAGCAGCAGCAGGAAATATCAACTCGCTGTTTAAGTTATGCAACGTAAGCGCTGCTTCACGTGCCAATTCAGACAACAAATACGATCCAAACCAAAGGTCCCGTGTCTTTCTCGCCTGCGCAATAAATTGCTGTACAGGTCCAATCGTGCACTGGATGATATACCGTTTTGTCAACTGTTCCATCAACGTTCTCCTTTCGACTTGTTGCTTCTATGGTGCGAATTCGGTTTCATAGAACGATTTTGCTGCTGATTATTGTGTTGGTAGGGTGATGGTGTTCTGCCTTGCTTATTAGAGGGAGATGAATTATAGGTACGCATCTCATGATTGTTCTGTTTACCATCCATCCAATTTTTAATGAAAACACTTGAAAGGAAGGCAGCAATAGCGCATGTAGTAGCCGTTTCATTTTCCGCTTTCATCGGACTTCTGGAATACGTTAAGTTCGGATAAATATGGTGATGTGATATAGAGGTATGTTTCAGCTTGTTTTCCACCTCATGGAGAGCATACTTCTCTCTTGTTTGAAGCTGGAGTGCAGATAATGGTTTATGATTCAACAGCACTATGGCACCAATAGCCTTTTTATTATCTATTGCAATAGGTTTTAAAATAAGAGGTGACGCCAAACGTGTCTTGCCTACTGGTGCAAGCTCTGTGTTGTACGGTTCGCGTAGAGGATATTTCGCTTTACAATCTTCTGACTTAAACTTAAATATAATTGGCAATCCTAATTGCGCTCGTGGAAACGCGTACCTGCCTCTTATTTTATCTCCAGGACAAATTTTACTATGTTTCTCCACCGCCATACCTGTAATTTGACGAATCGAATCAGCCTCTGGCCATAACGAGCGTGCGAATTTACAGGTTTCAGAATCATCTTGTTTCCATTTGTTACGCTGTTGACGGAAAAGCTGATAAACCAAAATAATGTCTTTCCATGCTATTTTCGGTTCCTTGACGTGTGCTGCGCTCGGAACTTGGCTATAAATTTCATTACATAAAGTTGGCCATTGCCGATATTCTCCTCGTGGCAGTAGTTGCAGCTTATGTTTGGTCATCCAAGCCGAATACCAATTTTGTAGCTGTACATGGCCATTGCCCATACGCTTTATCGAAAATTCCTTACAGTATAGACTGCCACAGCCACGTCTCGTTCGGCCCCCTAGCCCACCAAAATGGATCCAGGCAGATAACGCCGCTTCTACTTCTTCTTTTAATTGTACTATGGTTAATTCATGAGAGTTACGTGGTAGGGAATATTGAATGTACAACCGGAATGAGAACGGCTGGAGAAGCTGCGATGATGAAGGTGTATCAGTCTCCCTTAAAGGGAATAATACATACGGAAGTAATCTCTTGGCAGATATTGCATCCAACTTCTCCGCCTTATCGTCCATTTCTATACTTATTTTCACACGGCTAGGCGTAGTTGTATCACCAAAGATAGCCACTTCGCGCTCACGCAAATCATAAACACTCGTATACGCAGCCCCTCGAGTAGCCCTCCACCAAAAACGTAAATGACCGCGGATTGCCGCACTACGGACAGGCACGACCTCTTTCTGATGTTCTATCAGACTCGTATCACCAAACATCGGCGTAATCAGTTCAATCTGATACTCCTGTGTACGTGTATTTTTACACCTTTCGCACTTTTTACAATCATTACACTCTTTATTCGGAATACTAGCATAAGACTGTTGAATCTTACCGATTCTAGCCTGTACCTCTGTCAGGCGAATAATAGGAGCTGATTGTTGCTCTGACATTAGTTTCACCTCTTCATGGACATTATTGGATCAGTCATTAATCGACCTGAATCGAAAAAATAAGGCAATGAACGTACTAGAATGTAAGTCTTTTGAACTATTCACTATACCTATCATATCAGATCATGTATTCAAATAACATATGAATATTTCTATTTAATCAAAATTAATCCATTAAAGTTAAATTTAAATGTAACGACAAAATAGATCATTAATTCCCAATTTGCAAAAGCATCATCTTGATTCTATTTAGGATTTGTTTATCATTTTCCGCTCGCAGACAGACATTTCCAAAGCAAAATAGGCCGGTTCCGTTAAAGGATACGACCTATGTTTGTGGCTAACAGGGTTAATTTGATTCTTTTAAAAGGGAATTCGTGTTGATAAGATGTGATCCATCATTGTTGCTTGCAGTAGCCATTTGAAGTTGCAATTCATGCGCTCGTGTAGAGTGCGACAGGACATTGCATCTGCTCAACTTACAATCAGGAACACGTTTCTATCCACGCACTCGTATAGAGTGCGACCGAACCTTGTATCCAGAGGAAGGCAGCATATGGGGTTTCTATCCACGCACTCGTATAGAGTGCGACTTACGATGTTATAGCGTACTTTGATATTGAAGATAAAGTTTCTATCCACGCACTCGTATAGAGTGCGACCTAACTTCTGTATAACTATATAGGAGGACGAAATGTTTCTATCCACGCACTCGTATAGAGTGCGACCCTGTTAAATCCGGTGGGATTATCCCAGTCAGCTCCAGTTTCTATCCACGCACTCGTATAGAGTGCGACTCTCGATAACTGTTTGATGCATGCTTCAGCTCAGTTTCTATCCACGCACTCGTATAGAGTGCGACTGCGGGTACAAAAAGCCCTTGTCCCACTAGGGCTCCCAGCCCCAAAAGTGCGGGTCTCCAAAATACAGGGCAAACTTCACTGACAATCAACTGACAAAATGCCGGAATCCCTTGTGCAGCAAGAGGTGCGGATCTCCCGGGGATTTCATGTGCACCTGGGGTTCGCACCAAACCCTCCTATCAAGCAACATTAACCTAACCACTTATGTTTAGTATCGCCTATGGAATGCAATGTGACAAGTACAAGACTTATTTTCCTCTACGTCCCCATAACAGCGCTCGAACAAATCTCACAAACGCAAAATACAGATCACTCCACACAAAACAAAAAGAAATCCCCACCTATAATGACAACATATCAAATGGTCCATTACATGTGAGGATAAATAACCGCGCCATAAAGCGTTGATTTACAATCGATAAATATGGGCTACGCCAAGTACATAACTATCCGTTTCAGGTTTGAAATAGAGCCAGCGCCTCTTGCCCGCTCAACTCCTTTTAGGCAATGATCGCTGCCGATCCGATTTCGGGCTGGAATTACCCCCCCTCCCCATTTGAAGCGGAAGCCACCGTGACTTTCCTTTCCATATAAGCCCCTCAACGTACACCGCTTTTTTGAACCAATGCAGCGAAGGGCATCTCTTATTTGTCCTGACGACCAGTCCCCATTGGATCACACTTGACAGCACTGGACTCACGACCCGATTTCTAGTTCGAACAGATTCGAGGCTGTCGTTAAACAGACGCTGCTTTACATCTTTAGGCGCTGCGCCGCTCAAACAAAAATAAAGGGTGGCCGCCAAACTATAAATATCAACGAGACTGCTTGGTTCCGATTTCTGCGAATACAGCTCAAGCGGTGAATAGCTGGTTGACGTAACGATAGCCTGCTCTGGCTTGCCCGCACCTGCGCACGGAATACGTACCGCTGAGCCAAAGTCGATAAGCTTGGCTTGTCCATTCTCTCCAATGACTACATTGCTAGGTTCAACAGCACGGTGAATAATACCTTGTTTATGGATATACGCTAACGCGTCGATGATCGATAACATCGTACCCGACAGAAATTCAGCGGTTAACCCGCCACCATCTGATCCACAATAATGATCCAACGTTACACCGCGACAAAATTCCGTTACTACGTAACTAGTGCCGTTCTCTTCAAAATGGTCCACAAGTTGTACAATATTGGGATGTTTAAGCTCACCTAGCAATGCTGCTTCTTGATCAAACGAACGTTTAAGCGACTCAAATTGTGTAACGACTGCGGAATGCTTGCACTTTACAGAACGACGATCAATCTCCCTGTTCACTAATTCATCTGGAAAAAATTCCTTGATCACATAAGTAAGCTTGCTCTCATTGTGACGAGCCGCATATACGATTGACAGTTGACTTTTCGAAATGACTTTCCTAATGTGATAAGTCTCGTTCAGACAGCTGTTTCTGCCTAAACACATTACCTTATCTGTCTTCATGTCTGATCCCCCGCTTGCTCGCTCTACTGTTAGTCACAAACCACTTATCGATCATAGACCTGATTGCCGTACTAATCGTAACCACAAAACTTAGACAACATTACACAGCCAAATGGTAGCTATTCGTTCTATCTAAGTGGTGACATTTATAAATCGTCGTCGTGCACCTCTTCTGTATCATGCTCTTGGCGCTCCGCCCGCCACTGCGCTTTCTCCTGCACATGCTCTTCAATCAGATCACGCTTTAAATTCCAAGCCTCCATGCTAAAATCGACATGGTAGGGCTCTGGATTTGTTTTCCGCAAATATTCCGGCCAGAATCGTTTTAATTGCTTCTGATGGTAGGTGCGGATGTCTTCCAATGACGGACGTTCATATACAAGTTTGCCTTGTTCATAAATAGGCTGTAGCAGCCGCTCAGACAAATAATGGTCTACATGTTTATGCATATAAGGATGCAGCGGATCAAACAGCTTGAGCCTTGCTTGACGCTCCACATCATCTTCTGTGGCCAAGCAAATGTAATCCGCGATCGCCTTTTTCTTTTTCGGATGAATAATACGGTATACATCTTTTTTGCCCGGATAGGACACCTTCTCTGGATTGGCTGAAATCTTAATTGTTGGCTCCATCTTGCCATCAATTTCTCTCTCCACCAGCTTGTACACACCACCAAGGGCGGGTTGGTCGGAGGCCGTAATCAGCTGCGTCCCTACTCCCCAACTATTAATTTTCGCGCCTTGCATTTTCAGATCTGAAATAGTATTCTCATCCAGATCATTCGAAGCAACGATCTGCACATCCGTTAAGCCAGCCGCATCCAGCATCTTGCGCGCTTCAATGGATAAATAAGCCAAATCCCCGCTGTCAAGGCGGATGCCAAGCAACCGTTTTCCCTTCCGCTCCAGCTCTTGTGCGACACGAATCGCATTCGGAATTCCGCTGTGCAGCGTATCGTAAGTATCCACCAATAAAGTGACCTGATTAGGCAGCGCTTCTGCAAATTTTTCAAACGCATCCAGCTCATTCGTGAAACTTTGCACCCACGCATGCGCATGTGTACCTTTCGTCGGGATGCCAAAGCGCTTGCCAGCCAACATATTGGAAGTGGCGTGGAAGCCCGCAATATAAGCGGCACGTGCTCCCCATAAGGAAGCATCCGCTTCTTGGGCACGCCGAGTTCCAAATTCCATCAAAATGTCGTCCTTGGCCACCTGCTTGATACGGGACGCTTTGGTCGCAATCAACGTCTGGAAGTTCATAAAATTAAGCAAAGCCGTCTCGATAAGCTGCGTCTCGAACACTCTGCCTTCAACACGAATAAGCGGCTCGTTCGCAAATACGAGTGTGCCCTCCTGAACTGCGTCCAAGTGACCGGTAAACCGAAATGCTCGTAGTTCCTCCAGGAACGCAGCATCATACTGCTCTTCCTGCAAACTTAAATAGTCAATATCGTCTGCTGTAAAGTGGAGATTCTCCATATATTCAATGATACGCTCCAGACCGGCAAATACAGCGTAGCCGTTGCCAAACGGCATTTTGCGAAAGAATGCCTCAAACACCGTCCGTTGGTTATGCGTGCCGTTTTTCCAATGTGCGTACATCATATTAATTTGATATTTATCCGTATGTAAGGCCATTGATGTATTCATGATCATAATCCTCTTTTCCTCTAGTTGAACATCGATATGATGGATTAAACTGTTGCTACACCTTGTCTCACAATCGATGCTCCGAGTGAGTTGCGGAAATGCTGAAGCGCCCATTCGTGAGCTTGTCCGTTAAATGTAGCTACAGCGTCTTCGTGCACAACGATTTTATAACCTAAATTGTACGCTTCTACTGCCGTGTGAAGTACGCAAATGTCAGTGCATACCCCCACGAGGTGAACTTCTGTTATCCCTCGGCTGCGAAGTCGAAGATCCAGATCCGTACCACAAAAAGCGCTATAACGTGTCTTATCCATCCAATATATTTGCGCTTTAGATGTCTCGTACACATGCATCACTTTACCATACAAGTCTCTGCCTGAAGTGCCTCGAATATTGTGCGGTGGGAACAGATTCGTCTCTGGATGATAAGGGTCATGTTCATCATGCACATCCACGACCATGACGACCTCATCCCCACGCTGAACAAATTCCGTCACAAGTGCAGCCACCCTGTTCTCAATCGCGATGGCTGGATCACCGCACGGCAGCTTGCCATTTACAAAGTCAACCGTGTAATCAATAACAATAAGTGCTTTCATGGCACGCGCTCCTTTTATATGTCTCAGTCAGTTCAAATGCTATAGATTAACGTCATTATGACAAATTAAACCGAAAAGTCAACTTCCAACGTAGTAAAATGCTATTGCATCTATTTGCGCTTCGCTCGAAATGTTCCCGTCCCAATCGAGCCGACCTGACCGCACTCATCGGTTACTGTTGCATAACAAGTAAGCGAGCGGGGCGTTTCATGTATAATATGAGCCCTCACCTCCAGCACTTCTCCCGTTAAGGGCGCTACAAAATGTAAATTTAAATTACTCGTCACCATTGGTGAATCTGGACGCACTGCGTTTGTGATCAAACCCATCGCATTGTCGATCAAAGAGGAAGTGACCCCACCGTGAACGATTCCCATCATATTGAGATGATGCGGCTTTAGCGCTAACCGTATAATCGCTTCTTCATCCGTCAAACTAACGATTTCACAGCCCAAGTACCCCCAAAATGTTGCTTGTGCCTGCTTTTCCATCGCCTTTAAATCATCCTGCGTATATCCCATGCTGACACCTCGCTTGTATACGTTAAGGGTTAGACTCTCACCGATCATGCTGTACATAAACCGGCCGTTGCCACAACGACCGGCTTTAGTCATCACCTATGAATGAATCTTCAATCCTTCTAATTCACATGCTATCTACTGCTACATTACCCCATTCCAACACGTCCAATCAAGCTCTTCTGTCTAATCATTCCCTTTTTCAGCTGCCATGTCCTGCTTGAGCTGCTCTTGTGTAACCTCTTCAAGCAGTTTGCGCCTAAGCACCTTGCCAATCATCGTCTTTGGCAGCTCAGTCCTAAATTCGACCTGGCGTGGTACTTTAAAAGCTGCAAGATGTTTCCTGCACCACGCAATAATTTGCTCAGCCGTCACATCTGAGCCATCCTTGACAATAACGTAGGCTTTCACCGTTTCTCCCCTGTAAGCATCGGGAACACCAATGACGACGGCCTCTTTAATGTCTGGATGCTCAAACAACACCTCTTCCACGTCACGTGGATACACTTTGAACCCACTCGCATTGATCATATCTTTTTTCCGGTCTACGATATAAAAGAAGCCCTCCGCGTCCATTTTCCCCATATCGCCTGTATACAGCCACCCATCACGAAGTACTGATGCCGTCTCAGCATCCCGCTGCCAATACCCCACCATCACTTGCGGACCGCGAACGATCAGCTCACCAATTTCGCCAACGGCCAGTTGTTCACCTGTTTCGGCATTTACGATTTTGGCCTCTGTATCTGGAAACGGTATTCCGATTGAACCCAACTTCCGGTACCCCCACACATTGTTTGCATGGGTGACAGGGGAAGCTTCCGTTAAACCGTATCCTTCAATTAGCCTGCCTCCGGTTAACGCCTCAAATTGCTCCTGCACTTCCTGCGGCAGCGGCGCTGAACCGCTTACACATGCACGTATAGAGCTAATATTAAATGATTTCACCTCAGGGTGATGGTTAATGGCAATATACATCGTCGGTGCCCCTGGAAAAATAGACACTTGTTTCTTTTCGATAACCGCAAGCACTTGCTTCGGATCAAATCGCGGCAGCAGCACAATTTGTCCTGCCAAGTATACGGCCTGATTCAACAGCACCGTCAAGCCAAAGACGTGAAAGCAGGGCAGCGCCGCCAAAAATACTTCTTCACCTTTTCTAGCTTTATAAAACCAGTTCGCTGTCTGAATCGTATTTGCGAGCAAATTATAATGGGTTAACATGACACCTTTGGCGATGCCAGTTGTGCCTCCTGTATATTGCAAAATGGCTATATCACGCTCAGCATCTACCTCTCTACATATCGGATGAGGGGCGCCTCGTTTTAGCCAAGCTTTAAATTTATAAACAGACGGAAGGTTTGGTACTTGCAAATCCTGACCGTCCTTTTTTGCTTTCAGGGGGTACATCCAATTTTTAGGAAATCGTAAATATTCAGCAATTGATGCCACGATTATGTGCTGGACTTGTGTATGCGGCTTAACTCGGAGGACACGCTGAACTAGCAGATCCAGTGTAACGATAACAACTGCTCCTGAGTCTGACAATTGCTGTGTCAGTTCCCCCTCCATATAGAGCGGATTCGTCATTACCGCAATGCCTCCATACAGCAGCGTCCCAAAATAGGAAATCACTACCTGCGGGCAATTCGGAAGCATGATGGCAACACGCTCGCCTGACTTGACACCTAGGCTGTGCAGTCCGTCTGCAAAGCGGTAAGCCGCTTCCAGTAACTCCTGGTACGTTAGCTTACTCCCCATAAACTCTACTGCTGTATGTGTGGGAAATTGAGAGGCTGCATCAATTAGCAGCCTCCCCACGTTGTGCTTCGGATAGTCGAAGGTCGGTGCGACTTCTGCGGGATAATGGACAAGCCACGGTTGATCCCCCATCATGACTATCCACTCCTTCCTGCCGCGAACGAGCGGCCATTGTCATTCTTTGCTGTACAGTACAGTCGCGATAGACTACGTAGCGACAGTGACATATCCTTCTTGCGTAACGACTTGGCTGGCAATAGCTCTCTTTAGTGGAATTAAGGAGGTGGATGAGGTGCGAACTAATTTTTTCAAAATGGAGAGCTGTGTCTTTAACGTATCCCCCGTCGAAATATAGGCGAGCAATTCTTTCGCAATACCTTCCGCGGCAGTGACACTGTTGCGCAAATAAATTAACGTCATTGCAGCAGCTAACGCGGACTTTTCTTCCCCGCCGCGTTCAGCGAGCTTCGCAGCACGCAGCAAGGCACTCTCAGCAGCATAAATCGATATAATCAAATCCGATAAATGTGCCAGCACCTCCTGCTCTTCATCTATACTTTGACCAAATTTCTGAACAGCACTTCCGCCAACAAATAAAAATAACGTTTTTAACCGTGACAGCAATTCACTCTGCTCGGACAAGGAATCATGAATTGGCGTTGTTGGCGGGAGTGGGGCAAGCAATTCCTGCTGCAACGATTCCAAGCGTGCTATGAGAGGCAGCTCACCTTTCATCGCTTTTTTGAGCAGTGTCCCAGGTATGAGTAAGCGATTGATCTCGTTAGTCCCTTCAAATATGCGGTTAATACGTGCGTCACGATATATACGTTCGACCTTGTACTCCTGCGTATACCCATACCCCCCGTGAATTTGCACCGCTTCATCTGCGACGAATTGGAGCGCCTCGCTAGCAAATATTTTATTGATGGAGCACTCGAGCGCATATTCTGCAATCGCCTTGGCGGATGCTTTGCCTGCGTCTGCGCTTTGATGATCCATACCACTTAACATCCCGTCGATGTAACCGGAAGTACGGTAAACCATACTTTCCAGTACATACGTAATCGTATTCATATCCGCCAGCTTTTGGCGAATAAGCGAAAAATGGCTAATTGGCTTTCCGAATTGGGTCCGCACATTGGCGTACGACGACGCCAACCGAATCGACTCCTTTGCAGCTCCAAGACAACCTGCCCCCAACTTAAATCTGCCGATATTTAAAATGTTAAAAGCAATTAAATGACCTTTGCCGATCTCACCAAGCACATTCTCAACTGGGACAGGCATGTTATCAAAATATAACGGGCATGTGGAGGAGCCTTTAATCCCCATCTTTTTCTCTTCGGGACCAATCGTAAAGCCAGCAAACTCTCTTTCCACAATAAAGGCCGTGAATTGAGTGCCGTCTACTTTGGCATAGACGATAAACAAGTCCGCAAAGCCTGCATTCGTAATATAAATTTTGGAGCCGTTCAGCACATAGTGCTTGCCGTCCTTCGACAATTTCGCCGTCGTGCGCGCGCCTAGTGCATCTGATCCGGATGCTGGCTCTGTGAGGCAGTAAGCGGCGATTTTGGCGCCTGATGCCAGTTCAGGTAAATACCTTTTCTTTTGTACCTCCGAGCCAAAAAATACGATAGGCAGCGTGCCAATGCCTACATGCGCACCGATCGAAAGCGCAAATGAGGAGGATTGCGCCAGCGTCTCATTAATAATCGTAGAGCTAACTTTATCAAGACCTAAACCACCGTAAGCCTCTGGCACATCTGCTGCCAGCAGCCCCAATTCACCTGCCTTGCGCATCAACTCAACTGTCAGCTCATAATCCAGCTTTTCTAATCGCTCGTCGTTCGGAAGAACATCCCCTTCCACAAAGGCTTGGGTTGTATCCGCAAACATGCGCTGCTCCTCGGTAAAATCTTCTGGTGTCATAATTTGATCAGGTACAGAATCCGACAGCAAGAAACCGCCGCCCACAGGTTTTGAAATTTCTTGTTTTGCTTCCATTTCATTCTCTCTCCTCTGCTGATGCTTTTGGCGCATGAACCTCGAACAGACCCGCCGCGCCCATACCCCCGCCGATGCACATCGATACAATACCGAATCCGCCTCCTTTTCGACGTAAATCCTGCACCAAGCTCGTCGTCAGCTTAGCTCCTGTACAACCAAGTGGGTGTCCCAGTGCGATTGCACCGCCATTTACATTAATTTGCGCCTCATCCAGCTCTAGC
The DNA here is from genome assembly GCF_000425125.1 of Paenibacillus taiwanensis DSM 18679. GTDB lineage: Bacteria > Bacillota > Bacilli > Paenibacillales > Paenibacillaceae > Paenibacillus_B > Paenibacillus_B taiwanensis. Next base: position 600,543 of record NZ_KE384306.1, on the reverse strand, counting down.
TGCTTTATAATGGCCAGACATTGCGCCGCGAACGCTTCGTTTATTTCATATTGCTGAATATCTTTCTTGTCGAGACCTACTTGTCGCAGCAGCTTCGGGATCGCTTCCACGGGGCCGATTCCCATTACTTCAGGAGCCACTCCCGCTACCGTGAAGCCTCGATACGTCGCAAGCGGCTCCAAGCCAAGCGCCTCGGCGCGTTCACGGCTCATGACCAGCACAGCTGCGGCACCATCGCTTACTGGTGATGAATTGCCTGCTGTCACCGTTCCCTTGGCTGCAAACGAAGGCTTCAGCCGCGAAAGAGCTTCCATGCTCGTATCTGAGCGAACACATTCGTCATGCTCGAAAGGCTTATAATGAAGCGTGTAATGGCCACTCGGCGATTCCTTAGAATGAAGGGACTGAACAGGCACGATCTCATCGTTGAACAGACCAGCGGCTTGCGCTGCTGCTGCTTTGCGATGGCTGTTCAAGGCGAAGGCGTCCTGCTGCTCGCGGCTAATGCCATATAGAGCGGCAACTCGCTCCGCCGTATGGCCCATGCCGATGTATACTTCCGGCATCTCATCTGCAATTCGCGGATGCGGCGCAAGTTTGAAGCCGGTCATAGGCACGTGCGACATGCTCTCTACCCCACCGGCAATAACAATATCTGAACTTCCGGATTGAATTTGTTCAGCTGCGTAAGCGATCGCCTGCAGCCCTGATGAACAAAAGCGGTTTACCGTCACCGCAGGCACGGATGAAGGCAGGCCGGCATACAACGCAATAATGCGTGCAACGTTGAGCCCCTGCTCGCCCTCAGGCATTGCACAGCCAAGGATGACGTCGTCAATATCTTCGCGACTTACTCCAGACGCCCGCTCCAGTACAGCTTCAATCACAGCTCGCCCCATATCCTCTGCGCGTGTTTCAGCGAGCGCTCCACGCTTTGCTTTGCCAACAGCTGTTCGTGCCACAGCTACGATCACCGCTTCACGATGCGTCGGTATCGATGTTCTTGTGCCTGAAGATGGCTTCCTCATCTTTTCTTTCTCCTTCCATCAATTGCGTAATGGCTTACCGGTACGCAGCATATGCTCCATTCGCTGCTGTGTCTTCTGTTCACCGCATAACGACAAAAATGCTTCCCGCTCCAAATCGAGCACATATTGCTCCGACACAAGTGCACCGCTCGGCACGTCGCCACCTGCCAGTATATGAGCAAGTTTATTCGCGATCAGCGCATCATGCTCACTTATGTATCCACCTTCACGCATGCCTTGGATAGCCAGCTTCATTGCAGCTTTGGCTTCTCTGCCAGCCACTCGAATAACGGATGAAGGCTCACTGCTAAATCCAGCGGCATCCAAGGCAAGCACCATTTGTTTAGCTTCATAAATACGGCGCTTACTGTCGATTAACACCTCATCTTTTGGTCTTCTATAGCCAAGCCTTTCTGTGTCAAAGCCGCTTGTGGACACTTTAGCCATTGCTATCGTCTCAAATATTCGCAGCACATGCGGCGTCAGATCATCATCCGCATGAGAAAACTTGGCCGAGAGCTGCTGTAGCAACTCTTTACAGCCGCCGCCTGCCGGAATTAAACCGACCCCTGTCTCCACTAGGCCATAGTAGGTTTCCGCGCTAAATAGAATAACGTCAGCCGGCAAGCACGCTTCGACACCACCGCCAAGCGTCATCTGGTGTGGGGCAGCTACGACTGGCTTCTGCAATCGTTTCAGCCGCAGCATCGACTGCTGAAAATGCTTAATAATGTCGTCAATTTCTTCCCATTCTTCCGCTTGGGCCTCAGCTAGCAGCTGCATAATGTTAGCGCCGACACAAAAATGCTTGCCTTCGTTCGCCACCACTAAGCCTCGATATTGCTGCTCCACAAGCGCTACGCTGCGTTGAATCATCGATAAAATATCTCCACCGATTGCATTGTTCGGTGAATGAAATTCTAAGCAAGCTACGCCGTCACCAAGGTCGATCAGACTAGCGCCCGCATTGCTTTCAATGGTTGCGCCAGCTTCTTTAAGCTCACGCAGCGAAATATGTTGAGGGGAAGTTACGACGTCGCGATAAGTACCAAGATGGGCATATGATATCCCCCCATTCGCTTGCTTCCTGTAAAAGGTGTCGTGCCCTGCCGCCAACCACTCCAGCACCCAAGCAGGTACGTCTATCCCCTCGGCCTGCATCCGAGCCGTTGATTCCTTGACACCAATCGCATCCCACATTTCAAATGGACCCAGCTGCCAATTAAAGCCCCAGCGCATCGCTTGATCAATATCTTGAATATCATCTGCGATAACACCAACTAGCGAAGCCGAATAAGCCAACATCTGTTTGGTCGTATCCCAGGCAAAAGTGCCGTGTTTATCTTTGGCATTTAGCAGGGCGTGCAGCTTGTTCCCTGTTCCTTTAGCCCGCTTTACAGCTTCAAGCGAAGCCGCTTGAACAGGCTGTCTGTCTACATACTGCATCGTATCGAAGCGAAGTGCTGTAATGCGGCCCTTGCCTTCTTTTTTATAAAAGCCTTGACCTGCCTTCTCTCCGATATGACCTTGTTCTACCAGCTTGTGGTACCAGTTCGGCAGCCTGAACAATTGACGTTCAGCTTCAGTTGGCGCATGTTCTGTCAAGTTACCAACTACGTGCATAAACGTATCCAGTCCGACAAGGTCGAGCGTGCGGAAGGTTGCACTTTTGGGCCTGCCCATCGCTGGTCCCGTTATCGCATCAACTTCCTCGATCGTTAAGCCTGCACGTTCCATTTCTTGAAGTGTAGTTACAAGGCTGTAGGTCCCAATACGGTTGGCGATAAAGTTAGGCGTGTCTTTAGCGATAACGACTCCCTTGCCGAGTCTGCGCTCGCACCATTCACGTGCCTGCTCCACTGTGTCATGAGCACTATCCACTGTCGGTATGACTTCAACCAAGTGCATATATCGTGGTGGATTAAAAAAATGAGTGCCTACAAACGATTCCTTAAACGCCTGAGCGCGACCCTGAGCAATTGCAGTCAACGAAATACCAGAAGTATTTGAGCTGACAAGTGTGCCCGGCGTCCAATGCGCCTCGATTTCATCCCATACGACACGTTTAATATCCAGACGTTCCGTTACCGCTTCGATAATCCAGTCTACGCTTCGTAAACGAGTCATATCATCCTCGGTGTTGCCTGCTGTAATCCGATCCGCAAACGCTTCCATATACAAAGGTGATGGCTTCGTTTGCTTCAGTCGCCGTATCCCCTGTGCGGCTAAGCGATTACGTACAGCCTTATCTGTTAGAGTGAGTCCTTTTAATTCTTCTTCGACGGTTATGGAGTTTGGCACGACATCAAGCAGTAAACATCGTATGCCTGCATTCGCCAAATGTGCGGCGATCGCAGCCCCCATAACTCCTGATCCGATTACCGCGGCGGTACGCACCTCATTCCATCGTTTTAACGCCACATCGTTCACTCCTTTACGTTCTAAAAATCAATCGTTCGTTGAGCTGGCTGCTCTTGCTTGATTCATTCGTTAGTTATCCCTGACCACGTTTAAAGCCTTATTACTGCTATATTGGAAAACAACTTGTGTTATGCTTATCATGGTGGAGCTTCATGTCGAGTGTGATCGTATCGTACAGCCTTACAGGCTAGCGTAATAAGAATGGAACTGTAATAACCAACTCTATCTAGTCGTAGTCGTGTCAAACGTTACTCACGTTCGCCAAGGACAGACATCGCTACCAGTTCCGCTATGTCATAAGATCGTATCTCATCACGCTCTAGGCTTTTTGTACCGTCCTCCATCATCGTCAAACAATACGGGCATGCGCTGCCAATTACAGTCGGCTCCGTAAGTAATGCCTGCTCCACACGGGTCACGTTCACCCGTTTGCCCTCCGTTTCTTCCATCCACATCCGTCCGCCGCCCGCTCCACAGCACATCGCATCTTTGCCGTGCCGCTCCATCTCCACAAGTGTTAGCTCGGGAATAGCGCTTACCAATTCGCGTGGTGCAGCAACGATGTTGTTGTACCGAGCCAGATAACAGGAATCGTGCCAGACCACTTTTTCTTTCACCGCATGTGTAAGCTGAATTCGCCCTGTACGCCACATTTTCCATAACCATTCGGTATGGTGGTACACTTCGATCTCCGCGCTTAACCCGAAATCAACGTATTCCTTCTTTATCGTGTGATAGGTATGAGGACAAGCGGTCACAATTTGCTTGACGTCATATTTCTGGAACAAGGCAATATTGTCGCGCGCCAGTTCCTGATACAGAAATTCATTGCCTAGTCGCCGTACGGTATCTCCCGAGCTGCGTTCTTCATTGCCAAGCACTGCGTACCGAATATCAGCAGCCTCCATGAGCCGAATTAGCGAGCGGATGACACGTTGGGTGCGACGATCATACGCCCCCATTGAGCCGACAAACAACAGTAAATCGTAAGCCGCTGCTTCCTTTACTACGGGTACATGACGACCACTGCTGCGCTCCCATTCCAGTGCCCATTGATGTCGATCGTTCCGATTGATGCCCCAAGGGTTGCCTTGACGTTCAATGTTCGTCATGGCCCGTTGGGCATCCGTTGGCAGCTCGCCACGTGTCAGCACAAGGTAACGCCGCATGTCGATAATCTTATCCACGTGCTCATTTCCGACAGGACATTGATCTTCGCAATTTCGGCACGTTGTGCAAGCCCACAGTTCTTGTTCAGACATTACATCACTAATTAATTCCAATGATCGTGCGTCATGAGCCGGTTCCACTGAAGTAATTGGTGAGCGCTCACCAACCCATTGCTGTTTCTGAATCGATAAAGTATAGGCGATAGACGCCGCGGACTTCCCGGCCCCACCTTGTAATTCAACAGCACCTGCTTGCCCCAACCCAGCCTGTGCATATTCATCCGATAACTGGCCACGCGTTACACTTTCATTCGAGCCCCTATTTACCCATCGATGTGTCATAACACCAGCATGTAAAGCAGGAACCCAAGGTGTAGTTGAAGTGACGGCAGCACCCTTTTCTGTTAAGTGATCGCGTAACTTTGTAATTAAATGCATTGGTGACAGCCACTTTCCTGTACTGGCAGCGGGACATACGTTCGTACAACGGCCACATTCTACACAGGCATACAAATCAACAAGCTGATCCTGCCTAAACTGCTCAATAGCACCAACACCAAAGCTTTCCGCTTCCTCCTGCTCCAGATCAAGCGGCTCCAACTTTCCAATATTAGGCAACGAACGTTGGAGACCCAGATTAATTGGAGCTACGATTAGATGAAAGTGCTTGGACTGCGGCACATATACCAAAAAAACAAGCAGCACCACGAGATGAAGCCACCATGAAATTTCATAACCAATGGTCAATACAACCAGTGATGAATGTACGATTACGGAAGCTATCCAAGCTGTCAACGACCCTGTCACATCTGTTGCACCCTCCAACGCGCGCTCAAACACCATCGTTCCAATTACACTTGCCATCAGCAAGACGATAAAGATCAGGACCCAGGCAGGCTTCAGGCCCCGTTTTAGTCGCGCCAGCCGCTCCACATAACGGCGGTACCCTGCGTACAAAATTGCGGCAAGCACAAGGAGAACCGTGTACTCCTGTGCCACAACAAACGCCTCATATTGTGGCAGTGGCAGATGATGACCTGTTAATCCCTTCCATATAATATCAACCGCTCCGATCTGTAGATGAAGGAATCCATAGAACAAAAACAGATGCATCAGACCGCTTCGCCAATCTTTCCATAACTTCCCTTGAGACAATGTTTTTATTAAGGCTTGCCATACCCTGCCGCTCACGTTTCCCTTAACAGCAGAAGGCATACCCAGTCGTACGTATTGCCAGCGCAACCTTATTACGTGTACAAACATGGCGATTCCGACTGACATCAATAACAGACCTAACATCCATTTGACCAGCAGAAGCATCATCATCTCCCCCTTCTTCTCTTCTGCCAATCTATGATCATCATAGTGCTAATAGGACAACTTACGGCGCTACACGTTCTGAGCTCGTAATCGCCCTTATGGTTGATGGATATGAACTTATTACGTAAAAAATGCTTGATGAAGAAATGTTCGTTGCCTTTCCACATATATATAGACAAGTAATGAATGAAGTGAAGGTACTAAGACCAATGATGCAGAATCGAGGTGTGTTATGACTTTTTTAAGTAATGAATCAGCTCATTCACCGCTTGATATTGTTGTTTTGATGAAGCAAACATTTGATACGGAGGAAAGAGTGAGCATAGTTAACGGACAAGTACGTCAAGACGGTGTAAAATGGGTCATAAATCCTTATGATGAATATGCCGTTGAAGAAGCACTGCGTTGGAAGGAAGCTTATGGGGGAAAAGTAACCGTCATTTCTGTCGGGCCTGAACGTTGTGCGGAGGCGTTACGGACAGCTTTGGCTATGGGGGCAGATGAAGCGATACTCATTTATGTTGAAAATAGTGCTGCCGAGCAGCTTGACGAGCATGTCGTATCAAGCCTGCTACACGCGGTGCTTAAAGATCAATCACCGCAGTTGCTGTTAGCAGGCCATTTTAGCGTGGATCAAGGCAGCGCTCAAGTTGCGATTCGTTTGTCCGTACTGTTGGACATTCCGCACGTCTCCGCTATTACGAAGCTTGTACGAATGGAAGGACAACGTGTAAAAGCCGATCGAGACGCCGAAGGAGATACGGAACGTCTTGAAGTGAAACTGCCTGCGTTGTTTACAGCACAGCAAGGATTAAATGAGCCGCGTTATCCTTCACTCCCAGGCATTATAAAAGCTAAAAAGAAGCCGCTTACCCAAATTGATGCACTGACGTTGTACCCTGACTTCTCCCAAGCAGTCGGTACGCTGCGGACCTCCATCGAGCTCCCGCCTCCCCGTCTGTCTGGCAAGCTGTTCGCAGGGAGTCCTGCTGAGCAGGTTGAACAGTTAATTCGAAGTTTGCGTGATGAAGCCAAATGTATCGGATAACGATAGATGAAAGGAGTGCGATCACATGGGACGCACGATAGCAGTCATTGCAGAAATGAGAGGTAATCAATTGCGGCAAGTAACCTTCGAAGCACTTCATGCTGCGGAATTACTCTACTCGCCTGGGGATCGAATTGTAGCTTTACTTATCGGTTATCAATTGGATGCCGTCAGCAACACACTCATGCAGACAGGAATTCAAGAGCTGATCATCGCAGATGATGAATCGTATAAATATTATGAGCCTGAAGTTTATTTTGCGGCAGTTCGTACGTTTAATGATATCGCGTCACCGGATATTATTTTGCTTGGCCATACAGCGATGGGCAGAGATTTAGCGCCTATGCTGGCGGCCCATACAAAAAGCGGGCAATTGTCTGACGTCGTTTCCTTTGAAGCTTCTGAGGCTGGCTGGACCTTCCGTCGACCTGTGTATGCGGGCAAAGCGTTCGAATCGCGGCGGTTTGTTGACCGGGCAACTCCTTGGATTATTACGATTCGTCCTAACAACTTTAAAGCAATTGACCATCTGGAGGACAGGGTGTCTACGGATATCGCCAATGTGAAGCAAACATTTCTCCCTACTCCCTCCCCATCATTACGCTCTGTCGTGCATGAAGTGGTCCAGCGCATGTCTGGCGCGATCGACTTGACTGAAGCCAAAATCATTATATCAGGCGGGCGTGGCGTCAAAAGCTCAGACGGCTTTAAACCTTTGGAGCAGTTGGCTTCTGTATTAAACGGTGCTGTCGGGGCGTCACGGGGGGCTTGTGACGCTGGGTATTGTGACTACTCTCTTCAGGTAGGCCAGACAGGGAAAGTAGTCACCCCTGAAATTTATTTTGCATGTGGGATTAGCGGTGCGATTCAACATCTCGCAGGCATGAGCCAATCGCGTGTAATTGTAGCCATTAACATCGATCCCGAGGCTCCTATTTTTCAAGTGGCTGATTATGGCATCGTTGGTGACTTGTTTGAAATCATCCCGCTGTTAACATCCGAGTTTCGTAAAATGTTAACGTGATGCAGCAAAACACCCCCGATACTAATTGTACCGGGGGCGTCCTATTATTCGTATATACGGGGCACTTGTGCTATCAATCTCAAGCCAACCCCATCATAAGCGGCCTGTTAATCACTGCACGTGTCCGGGTCGGATTCTTTGCCCGCTTCCACATTGATCCTTTCGGATACAGTGTCTCTTACAACAGACATCACAAGTTGCAGCAAGTAGTTTACATCGGATTGACTTTGTTGGAATTCCACCACAAGCGGCACATTATCCAGTTCATCTTGCAGTTCGTTGATCTCGCCTTCAATCTTCTCAACCATTTGATCATTTTTGAAAGATTGGAATGCAACAATCTCTTTCTGCTTCTTCTTTAACTTGGCAATCACTTCTTGAATGTGCGTGTGGTTCTGAATCTGCTTCTCTGCTTGCTGATACTGCTTTACTTCTTCCGTCGTGCAGATCATATCGGCCAATTGCTTGGCCTTTTCCATAATATCTTCGCGCACGAGCAGGTCACGCGTATTAAAGGAAGGCATGCCACAACCGGTATGGTTGTGCGTATGTTCCTGATGCGAATCCTGTATATGTTCAGCCAACGAGAACCTCTCCCATCTCTAACGTCAATCTCCTCACATGAGGTTTTAAACTTTTGCTGAGTCTATTGTAACTGATTACTTTAATAATATTAAGAACTCATTTTTATCGGTTCTGTGACAAGGTCGCCTTTAATATAAAATGTCTTGCTGTCTGTCACTTTAACCTGCACAAATTGACCGACTAACTCTTTGCCACCCGCAAAGTGAACCAGTTTATTCGTCCGCGTACGGCCGGATAGAATCTCATTGTTGTTCTTTGATTCGCCTTCTACCAACACCTCAACCGTCTTGCCGATCATCTGTTCATTACTGCTGCGACTTAATTCCGCCAACACTTCGTTTAGCCTCTTTAGACGAGCCTTCTTAATCTCCATTGGCACATCGTCAACCATATTTACGGCTGGAGTCCCCTCACGCGGAGAATAAATAAACGTATACGCCATATCAAACCCGACTTCCTGAAGTAATGACACAGTCTCTTCAAATTGCTCATCTGTCTCGCCTGGGAAACCAACAATAATGTCTGTCGTAAACCCAACGTCAGGAATAGCGTGCTTAATCTTACGCGCCAAATTCAAAAACAGCTCACGATCATATTTGCGGCTCATCTTCTTTAGCACTTCACTGCTGCCTGATTGGACAGGTAAATGAATGTGCTCAACCAGATTGCCCCGCTTTGCCAGCACCTCAATGAGATGATCATCGAAATCCCGCGGATGGGATGTCGTAAATCGAATGCGGGGAATATCAATTTTGCGCATATCATCCATCAAATCACCGAAGCGATAATGAATATCCTCGAAATCCTTGCCATAAGCATTGACGTTTTGTCCAAGCAGCGTAATTTCTTTGTACCCTTGGCGGGCTAGCTCACGGACTTCCGCGATCACATCTTCTGGACGTCTGCTGCGCTCTTTACCCCGCGTATAAGGAACGATGCAATAGGTGCAAAACTTATCACATCCGTACATAATATTCACCCATCCACGCATACCCGAACGCTTCTTAGGCAAATTCTCGATAATATCGCCTTCCTTGGACCATACATCTACGACCATTTCTTTATTAAAGAGGGCATCCTGTACCAAGTACGGTAAACGGTGAATGTTGTGAGTGCCAAACACCATATCTACAAACTGATGCTTTTGCATAATACGATTAACTACGTTCTCTTCTTGAGACATACAGCCACACACACCTAAGATCAAACCCGGTCTTTCCAACTTCAACGTCTTTAAATGGCCAAGTTCGCCAAACACTTTATCTTCCGCATTTTCACGGACGGCACATGTGTTCAGCAAAATAAGGTCAGCCTGCTTACGGTCCTCTGTCTTCTCGTAACCCATTTCCTCCAGCAGACCACTCATCGTCTCCGTGTCATGCTCATTCATCTGGCAGCCGAACGTATAAATAAGATAGCGCTTACCTTGACCTAACTGACGAAGCGACTCGGGAACAGCTTCTTCATAGTGTACTTGAATGCTCTGCTTGCCACGCTGCTTCTCTTGGTGATGCTTCGGTTCGGACATAATATGTATCTCACGTCCGTTGATTCTAATCTTCTTGCCGTGCTCATCCTCTTTAATGACTTTAGCTTGAGAAAAATCAAAATATTTGGAATAATCCTTCTTCTCCTGACCCATCCTCAATAGTCACTCCTTTTATCTATGTCTGTCGACTATTCTCAAACATTGTAGTCATATGCTCAATCAACCAATACCTTTAATTATAACATTCTCGTTCTATGTTTCCAAGACACACAGAAGCATCTCCCGACATGAGCATGTCGGGAGATGCGAGGGCGGGATGAACTTAAGTCGATCAATTGTTAGTCCTTGCCGAGGAACTTCTCCAATTGAGGGGGTTATCGTTCAGACTCCGAATATATATAGGCAGGTAATGATGTCATAGTTAGTAATTGCTTGATGTATATTTATTATAACCGTTCCGCTGTTCGAAAAAATCCGTCATAAGCATCAATCCTAAGACAGGTTATGACTGCCCATGTTACAAATACTTCATCAATAATAAGAGCAAGGCACTATAGCTTTCACCCTTACGTTACTAGAGTCCTGCTTACTTAGACTTACCCTTTAAATTCCTCGATCAACGACCATACCTCCGAATTTTATCGATAACAACAAACAAAAAACGGCCCATTCAGGACCGCCTTCTGTTTGTGATTGCCACGTAAAATGTGGACTATTCGACGATCTCGGCAGTGTCGCCATTCTTGACGCCAGCAGCGTTAGCTTCGTCTGTATCGATATGCATGTCCAGTGCAAAGTTCTCATGAACACGTGCAACAACATTCTCAAACACAACGCCACGTTCCCCACCAACACGAACACGCAGCTTCTGTTTATCTTCAATGTTCCATTTGGCAGCATCTGAAGTGTGGAAATGAATGTGACGAGCCGCCACAATAACGCCTTCTTCCAACTCCACTTCGCCATGTGGACCTACAAGCTTCACGCCTGGTGTTCCGGCAATGTCGCCAGACTCACGTACAGGAGGTTTCAAGCCGAGCGAAAAAGCGTCCGTACGGGACACTTCCAATTGGGATGCAGGACGAGCGGGTCCAAGAATACGAACCGATTTAAATGAGCCTTTAGGTCCGTGTACTTCTACCGTTTCATTCGCTGCATACTGGCCAGGTTGGGAAAGTGCTTTAAATTCAGTCAATTGGTGTCCTGGGCCAAACAAAGCCTCAATATGTTCTTGAGTCAAATGAATATGACGTCCAGATACGCCGACAGGTACAGTTTTCATGTTTCTTCCACCTCTCGATTTCTCTCTAGTTCAAGTACCAAAGTGTATTATACTACGAAATGAAACAAGGCATACGTCTATGACGCATGCCTTTTCAACAATTTTGCGAAAATTATTTGAATTCTTTCAGCAATTTATCAAAATCTTCCACTGATAATTGCAAATTCTGATTCGTTAACGGTTCTGGTCGGAAACCGGTAATTAAATTCTCATATGAACGCTTTTCCTTATTCTGATAAATAAGTCCTGTTATCATACCATTCGTTTCCATTAGTTTAGTCATCGCCATCACTCGATTGGAAGCATCGTAACCTTCCACTGTTTCCAAATTAACGATGTTTTCTTTAAACCAATCATACGTGTTGATCTTATTAAAAGTGACACATGGACTAAATACATTAATAAGGGAGAAGCCTTCATGATTGATGCCTTGCTCTATTAGTGACGTCAACTGCTTCAAATCACTTGAGAACGATTGAGCTACAAAAGTAGCGCCTGCGGCAAGAGCGATCTCCAATGGAGACAAGGTAGATTCGATCGACCCCTCCGGTGTGCTCTTGGTCTTAAAGCCAACAGCGCTCCGTGGCGATGTCTGTCCTTTGGTCAAGCCATATATTTGATTGTCCATCACAATGTAGGTCATGTTGATGTTACGTCGGATCGCATGGACAGTATGCCCCATCCCGATAGCAAATCCGTCGCCGTCGCCCCCTGAAGCGATAACAGTCAAATCCCGATTAGCAAGCTTCACACCTTGGGCAATCGGCAGCGCGCGTCCATGAATACTGTGGAAGCCATAAGCGTTGATATATCCTGAGATGCGGCCAGAGCAGCCGATTCCGGAAATGACAGCAAGCTTTTCAGGTTCTAGGCCAGCGTTTGCCGCAGCACGCTGAATAGCAGCCTGTACCGAAAAATCACCGCAACCTGGGCACCAGTTAGGCTTGACATTGTTGCGGAACTCTTTAAAAGTTGCCATGCTAGACCAACTCCTTGCTTTGTTTATATACTTCGCTAGGCAAGAAAGGGGTACCGTCATATTTCGTAAGGTTACGAACTTTGTCGCCCACTCCTACGTTCAGCTTAATCTGATTGGCCAGTTGTCCTGTTGCATTGTTCTCCAATACGACAATTTGCTTGGCACGATCGGCATAAGCCTTGAACTGCGCAGTTGGGAACGGATAAATTTGACGGACGGTAACGTGATTGGTCTTAATGCCATCTTGTTCAAGCTGCACCCGCGCCTGGTCAATAGTTCCACCTGTTGATCCCATACCTACAATAAGCAAATCTGCGTCTTCGTGTGGTGCATCCACTCGAATAGCGTTAGTTACTTGCAAGTTATCCAGCTTGTGAAGCCGCTTATCCATCATCTTCTTGCGGTTAATCGCGCTTTCCGATGGACGTCCTGTCTCATCATGCTCGACGCCTGTCACATGATGCAGCCCCCCCTTTTCGCCTGGGAGAACACGTGGGGATACGCCTCCTTCAACGAATTCATAACGTTTAAACAAGACGTTATCTTCGGAAGGCGGTACGTTTGTTACAAGATTGCCGCGATCAATAACAATCCGTTCATAGTCTAACGGCTCACACGACTGCTTGCCAAGCGACAATTGCAAGTCTGTAAGTACGATAACTGGACACTGATAACGCTCCGCCAGATTAAAGGCTTCAACCATGTCATAAAAACATTCTTCGATAGAGCTTGGTGCGATGACGATCTTCGGAATTTCCCCGTGCGTACCGTAGATCATAGCGTTCACATCGCTTTGCTCCTGCTTCGTCGGCAAACCTGTACTTGGACCGCCACGCTGTGTATTAACGATGACTAGCGGCGTTTCTGTCATTCCCGCCAGCCCGATAGCCTCCATCATCAAAGACAAACCAGGTCCGGCAGAAGCCGTCATAGAACGAACACCAGCATAGTTCGAACCGATTGACATCGTAACGGCTGCGATCTCGTCTTCAGTCTGCACGACCGTACCACCAAACTTTGGAAGCTGCTTAATTAAATATTCCATAATCTCCGAAGCTGGCGTAATGGGATACGCTGCCATAATTCGGCAACCCGCCGCCAATGCACCCAGCGCCATCGCGTCGTTGCCAATCATAAACAACTTCTGCTCGCCATCAGCTGGTTCCAGTTGGAAATCACCAAGCGGTCCGCCCGCTTGCTCCAACACGAAGTCCGCTCCACGACGCACCGCCTCCACATTTTTCTCAACGACGGCTGGACCTTTACGTCCGAACTCTTCTTCAACAGCTTTATTAAATACTTCAAGCGGCAGCCCGAGCAGCGCCCAAGATGCGCCAGAAGCAACCATATTCTTCATTAAAGACGTTCCCAGTTCTTCGGCAATAGCCGTTATCGGCACGGCAAATAACCGTGCTTCTACCCCTTCTGGCACCACGGGATTAAACTTGGCATCAGCAACAATTACGCCCCCCTGGCGTAGTTCATGTGCGTTCAAGTCAATCGTTTCTTGGTCAAATGCAACTAAAATATCCAAATCATCTGAGATTGCACGAATTGGCTTCGTACTAATACGAATCTTGTTGTTTGTATGGCCCCCCTTAATCCGCGAAGAAAAGTGACGATAGCCGTACAAATAGTACCCTAAACGATTCAAGGCTGTCGAGAAAATACGATCCGTACTTTCTACGCCTTCCCCTTGTTGTCCCCCGATTTTCCATGACAATTGACTTATCAAGCTCGCCCACTCCTTTAAAGTGACTCGCATTGGCCTCTCCCACTTCAGAGACGCATTATGATTTGACAAATGTAAGAAGTAAAATTTTACTAATGCGTGAGTCACCATCATTGTATGTCCGGCATTCTTAAAAAGCAAGCGTTTTCGCCGCACCTCTTAATAGCAACTTTAGATAGATTTGATACCGTTGTGAGATGAATGAGAACTTATTGTTCGCGTCTTGGCAAGTGAGTTGCCAAAAATCGTTTTGCATTGCCAGAAGCGATCTCGTTTGTAAATGCCGTACCGTATTTCTTGTCCAGCACAGATAACAACTCGCCATGTTTCCCAGCGTGTTCCAACCCAACGATCTTCTTATCAATTCCGTCAAAGTCAGAACCTAACATAATATAGTCGCGTCCTCCCAATTCACAGATCCGATCAATATGGCGTACGAGATCTGCAATTTCAACCTGCGCTTTTCCCGCTACAAAATACGGTACATATGTAACCCCTATTCGACCATCTCGCGCAATAATCGCCCGAATCTGCTCATCTGTTAAATTACGTACGTGCGGCATAATGTGAGCGCTGTTAGAATGTGACGCGATAATCGGCTTGTCCGTCAATTCAAGCAATTGCCAGAACGCCTTCTCATTGAGATGACTGACATCAAGTGTGATTCCTAAACGATCACATTCCTGTATTAAAGTAATTCCTTCTCTACTAAATCCAGCTTTGCGCGGCTCCTGCGCCCCGTCTACGGCCCAGTTCGCATTATTCCATGCAAGCCCTAGGAATCGTACTCCAAGCTCGTATATCGTACGTAGATACACCATATCGCCTTCCAGTGCATCAACACCTTCCAAGGACAAAATCATTCCAAGCTTATCCGGCTGTTCCTCCCATCGTGCCAAATCTTCCTGCCAGCGAACGTCAATCACATCCTTGTGTGACTGAATGTGTTCTCGGTAAAGATCAATGGCACGCAGTACTTGCGAGAACCGTGGCGGGCCTGTCAGCAAATGAGGCTCAAGAAATAATGCAAGTACCTGAATGCCTACATTTCCTTGTTGAAGTCTTGGAAGCGTGACGTCCATAAGATCTTCTTGCAGCATGTTCAACTTGCCCTCGTACAGCATCTTATATAGTACATCACAATGAAAATCAATAATTCGACGATTCATAGTTGTATCCTTCCTTTCTAATACTCTGTATTCGATATTCGTATGAGCTTGGACCTTACACGGTGTGATCTTTGTGATCTCAACAGCTCAACAGACTCTCATCGTGATGAGCCGTGCAGCTTTCATTTCGTTTACAGCTTGTCCGGTCCAAGTATACATTCTCTTCTATTAGATTAACACACTGCGCACCTGAAATCGTCATCCTTAGCCTGCTCTCATGACAGCAAAAAACCTGCTTACAACGTAAACAGGTTAAGACATAGGTACAACGTTTGCTGCATTTCGAGCTTACCGCGGCTCCACGATAAGCTTAATAGCCGTGCGGTCTTCTCCATCGATGACAATATCGGTGAAGGCGGGAATACAAATTAAATCTACTCCGCTTGGCGCTACGAACCCCCGTGCGATGGCAACTGCTTTAATAGCCTGATTTAAAGCACCGGCTCCAATCGCTTGTAATTCGGCAGCTCCCCGTTCGCGCAACACTCCTGCTAGAGCACCAGCTACCGAATTAGGATTGGATTTTGCTGAAACCTTTAATACTTCCATGGAAAGTACCTCCTCGGGAATGTGGGTGAGATTCCATTAATACAGCATATTCGTGAACATCGTAAACATTCCTGTCCTGATGTGCCGTTTACGGACAACACTTGCACAACGGTCATGCACGTTTATCGTTATGTATCACTACTATGCGCGTGCTTGGCATCTCATTCCCGAAGTTTTCAAAATACGTTCTTTTGTTAGACATTCCGTTGAAAATAAAAACGTGTAATCCAACCCTCACAGGTTGAATTACACGTCGGACTTACATTATGCATTTGATGGAATATCATCTATTTGTTAGCTCATGATCCATTCGTCTTCACGTAAGCGAATCTTCTCTATTTTTTTGGCTGCTCCCGTCTCATCGTCTATTTCGACAATGATCGCATGGAACTGCCATTTTCCTTCACATACCGTAAATCGAACGGGTAATTGAGACTTAAATTTGCGTAGAACAGCTTCCCGCTCCATCCCTAACACGCCATCTTTTGAGCCAACCATGCCGCAATCTGTTAAATAAGCGGTGCCACCTGGCAATATCGTCTCATCGTTTGTTTGAACATGTGTGTGAGTACCAACTACGATTGAAGCTCGGCCATCTAAATGCCAGCCCATTGCAATCTTTTCCGAAGTCGCTTCCGCATGGAAATCAACAAGCACAGGCTTGCGCTTTTTCCCTAAAGAAGCGATCAAATCATCTGCCTCGCGGAATGGACAATCTATAGCTGGCAAGAACGTACGGCCTTGCAAATTGATGATGACAAGCTCTTTGCCGTTCGCTTTAATAGTTGCCATTCCATGCCCAGGTGTTCCTGGTGGGAAATTGGCTGGACGGATGACACGTTTCTCATCGTCAATCCATTCAAATATATCTTTGTTGTCCCATGTGTGATTGCCCATCGTAAAGCCATGCACACCAAGTTCCATAAATTCCCTTATAATAGCCGCAGTGACCCCGCGCCCCGCGGCGGCATTTTCCGCATTTGCAATAATGATATGCGGATTGTACTTCTGCTTCAGGTCTGGCAGCAGAAGCTTCAGAGCCTTGCGGCCTGTATTCCCGACGATATCGCCGATAAACATGACTTTCATCGGACCGAGTCCCCCTTACAAATGAGAGAAGTGGCCGCCACCGGCCACTTCTCCATTTTCCCGTTATTCAACTTACTTTGCGTATTCCACTGCACGTGTCTCACGGATAACCGTGACTTTAATATGCCCCGGATAATCGAGTTCACCCTCGATCTTCTTCGTAATTTCACGCGCAAGACGATAAGCCTCGCTGTCATCAATCTTATCTGGCTGTACCATAACACGCACTTCACGCCCCGCTTGAATCGCATACGATTTCTCGACACCTTCAAACGATTCGGAAATATCCTCAAGTTTCTCCAGACGTTTAATGTACGTCTCAAGAGTCTCTCGGCGTGCGCCTGGACGTGCTGCGGACAAGGCGTCTGCTGCACCAACCAGCATAGCTATAACAGAAGTCGCTTCGCAATCCCCGTGGTGGGACGCAATACTGTTAATAACAACAGGATGTTCTTTATATTTCTTCGCCAACTCTACGCCGATTTCGACGTGAGATCCTTCCACCTCATGATCCAAGGCTTTGCCGATATCATGCAACAAACCGGCACGTTTTGCCAATGTTACATCCTCGCCTAGCTCTCCTGCCATCAAGCCTGCAAGATAAGCTACTTCCATTGAGTGCTTGAGTACATTCTGTCCGTAACTTGTACGGAACTTCAAGCGGCCAAGAATCTTAATAAGATCAGGGTGCAATCCATGCACACCAACTTCAAAGGTTGCTTGCTCACCGTACTCACGGATGCGCTCATCCACTTCCTTACGTGATTTCTCGACCATCTCTTCAATGCGTGCAGGGTGAATTCGTCCATCTGCAACCAGCTTCTCAAGTGATGTGCGAGCAATCTCACGACGAATCGGGTCAAACCCTGACAATATAACCGCTTCCGGTGTATCGTCAATAATCAAGTCAATACCAGTAAGCGTCTCAAGCGCACGAATGTTTCGACCTTCACGGCCAATGATGCGGCCTTTCATCTCTTCATTAGGCAGCGCGACAACAGAAACGGTTGTTTCTGCTACATGATCGGCTGCACAACGTTGAATCGCAAGCGTGATAATGTCACGCGAGCGCTTGTCCGCTTCTTCGCGAGCTTGCTGCTCGATTTCCTTGATCATTTGGGCTGTTTCATGTCGTACTTCCTGTTCCACATTGGTCAGAATAATCTGTCTTGCATCCTCCATGGACAGGTTCGAAATGCGTTCCAATTCGGTAATCTGCTGCTGATGAATACGATCAGCCTGTTCTTGTGTTTCTTCAATACGTTTCTCTTTGAGAACCAGTTGTTCTTCTTTACGTTCTAGCGAATCTAACTTCTTGTCCAGCGACTCTTCCTTCTGAAGTACACGTCGTTCAAGTCGTTGAATCTCGTTCCGGCGTTCACGGGTATCCTTCTCCGCTTCGGTGCGAAGTTTATGGATCTCGTCTTTAGCTTCGAGCACTGTTTCTTTCTTCAATGCCTCCGCTTCTTTACGCGCGCTTTCCACTATTTGTTCCGCGGCGTGCTCGGCACTCGTTATTTTCGCTTCCGCAAGCGATTTGCGAATCAGATAACCGATTCCAAACCCTAAGAACAATGCGGCCACAACGAGAACGATATCGAGCCAAATTGGCATCATTTCCACCTCCCCGTTGGTTCCTCCAAGCACTGCTTGGGTTAGGTTGTTTTTCGGTTGTTCATGCGTTTCATTCCAATTCAATTGAAGGACCGACATCCTATGTCGGCGAAAGTGCACGCGCTTGCATACACGTGTATCGCCCTGCGGCGATATTCGGAAACCATTCATTGGCGAAATGAATCATTTAGAAATCAATATCTGGAAGGAGAGATTGATTTCGTGAAAATAAAGATACATGTTCATTTTAGTATTCAGTTAAAGATATTGTCAAGCAATCGTGAACTATACCTTGTCATTCATCGCTACTTTCATCGTCTACTATTTCCATATGTTGAGATGCTTCATATGCTGCCTTTCTTGCCATGTCCGTCGGGAACCCTCTACGAGCCAGATAAGCAGCTACCTTCTGCCGCCTCAGATGCGTCTCTCCGCTTGTTTGACGCCACTTCTTGCGTGCTGCATGCAAAGCACTTTCCAGCTCCTGTTCGGGGTCCAGAGAGGCCATTGCGTTTGCAATGTGACGTTCATGAACCCCTTTCTGCTTCAGTTCATGCTGCACCCATCTTCTACCCTTTAGATGTCTCGTTACACGCTGTTCCGTCCACTGTTCTGCGTATGCGCCGTCATCCACCAACCACTCCCGCTCCAATTGTTGCACAACGATTTGGATAATTTCCTCATCGTACCCTTTTTGAATAAGATTTCGAGCAATTTCGGTGCTTGTCCGCGGTTTACGCTGTAAATATTTAAGCGCCTGTACATAAGCCCTTGTTTTCTCATCAGCTCGCACAATCTCTTCCATAAAATCAAGTGATACTTCGGCCCCTTTTAACAAGCGGTATTTAATCATAACATCTTCATGCACATTTAATGGTGCCGCCTGCTCGAAGTGGATCGTATACCTTCCTTTTTGTGCCTCATCTGGCTCTACTCGTATAATAACAGTTGTCTGTCCCTGCTCACTCACAACGTGCCCCCTCTATTACTCCCTTTACGTGCCTATATGCAACAGGACAAGCACCCCCCTCTCATAAGATGAAGGTGCTTGTCCCAAGTTACAGCTATGGCAAAGCTATTATTCCTTTTCCAATTCCAACAATTCCTCTTCGTCCTCGTCATCCACTGAAGCATCACTAGAGATTACCGTAGTCAAGTTACTTGCTTCACGGATTTTGTTCTCAATAATAAGAGAAATGTCCGTATGCTCCTTCAGGAACTGCTTGGCATTCTCACGCCCTTGTCCAAGCCGCTCTCCTTCATAGGAATACCATGCGCCGCTCTTCTGCACGATATCCATCTCGGTACCGATGTCTACAATACTGCCTTCTTTCGAAATACCTTCGCCATACATTATATCAACATCCGCTTGCTTAAACGGAGGTGCAACTTTATTCTTCACGACTTTAATTCGAGTTCTGTTACCTACCATATCATTGCCTTGCTTGATCGATTCCACACGACGTACATCAAGACGAACACTAGAATAGAACTTTAAGGCACGTCCACCAGGTGTTGTTTCTGGATTACCGAACATTACGCCGACTTTCTCACGTAGCTGGTTAATAAAGATTGCAATAGTCTTGGACTTGCTAATAGCTCCAGACAACTTACGAAGCGCCTGCGACATCAGTCGCGCCTGAAGACCTACGTGGGAATCTCCCATCTCGCCTTCAATCTCCGCCTTAGGTACCAAAGCAGCTACGGAGTCGATAACGATAATATCAACTGCTCCGCTTCGTACAAGCGCCTCAGCGATCTCCAAAGCTTGCTCCCCAGTGTCTGGCTGAGACAAGAGCAACTCGTCAATGTTGACTCCTAGCTTGCTTGCATATTGAGGGTCCAACGCATGCTCCGCGTCAATAAACGCAGCCTGTCCACCTGTCTTCTGTACTTCCGCAATCGCGTGAAGGGATACCGTTGTCTTACCGGATGATTCAGGTCCATACACCTCGATGACACGGCCACGAGGCAATCCACCAATACCAAGTGCGATATCAAGTGCTAACGATCCGCTTGGTACAACTTCCACTTGCATGTGGTTGGATTCTCCAAGCTTCATAATGGAACCTTTACCGAATTGCTTCTCTATTTGACGCAATGCCATTTCTAATGCAGCACGACGATCTGACACATACTCACTTCCTTCATTAACGTTGTATATTCATAATACCGTGTTTTTGTACCTTTGCCAAGCATTTTTTCGAACATACATTCGATTTTTCGAACAATACCACCTTTCAAATGGATTAAAACCCTCTTTTTAGCAATATATCCACACTAAAAAACCGCAACAAGGCTAACAACGCCTCATTACGGTTCTTCCGCAACTAAACTCATGCAAAATATACCATATTCTCATACGAATCACAACACTTTATAGGCTACATCGAGAACAAGATGCACAAACTAGTAGCACATGTACAACTGGAATTGGCATCTGCTTGCTAGGATGCATAGAACGATGAAGTGTTCCCCCGAACAGCCCAACTTGTACTACAATGTACTACAATGTGCAAAAGGAATTAGCCACTCCAATGCCAACTACTTCCGCTCCTGCAATAAGCGCCAAATACGATGCAGCACTATTTTGACTGCACGCAGTCGTATCATATCCCGATTCCCACTAAGCCGTAGCTCCTCCGTCAACGTTTCCTGTCCAGCTCGTGCGATCCCGATAAATACCAAGCCTGCCGGCTTGCGCTCCGACTGACCTGGCCCTGCAACCCCCGTGATAGATATCGCAATATCAGTGCCTGTTAACTGTAACAGCCCCTCCGCCATCGCTCGCGCCGTTTCATGGCTAACCGCACCTGGGGCATTCTCTCCTTCTAACAGATCAACAGGTACGTTAAGCAGCTGCTGCTTGAGAGTGTTCGCATACGAGACGACTCCCCCGTGGAACATAGCCGAGCTGCCTGGAATCGATGTAACCAATTCGGAAAACAGCCCTCCCGTACAACTTTCAGCAGCAGACAAGGTTAAACCTAGTTTGGTCATCTGTTCCACGATAACATGCTCTAAGGAGACATCTTCTGTTGCAAATATATGCTGTCCCAACCTTCCCCGGATGATGGATTCCAATTCATCCAGCTTGCGTCCAGCTTCTAGTTCCGAGTCGCTTTTGGTTGCGAGCCTAATTAGAACTTCCCCTTCTTTGGCATAAGGCGCAATTGTAGGATCGGATTGAGACTCAATCAAATCAAGCAGCTGTGCTTCCAGACTCGACTCCCCGATGCCCGCAAACTTTAACATGCGCGTATACAATGACGTCCGTTCATCAAATAAATACTTCTCCAGCCAAGGGACAACCTCCTGTTGGAACATAGGCTTCATCTCTTTAGGCGGGCCAGGCAATAAGAGATATGCCACGCCTTCATGCAGGACTGCGTTCCCTACCGCTAAGCCAGCCTCATTAGCTAGCGCATCTGAGCCTTCGATCCAATTAGCCTGGCGGCGGTTGCTGTCTACCATATGTAGGCCTCTGTCCTTAAACATCTCCTCCATCTTACGCATGGATGGCTCATGAACGAGCATACTTCTCCCTAGCAGCTCTGCAACAACATCTTTTGTAATATCATCCAACGTAGGGCCTAGACCACCAGTCAGCAGCACTATATCAGCTCTCTCGCTAGCCGTCTTAATTACATCTCTAAGGCGCTGCGGATTGTCCCCGACTACCGTTTGGTAATAGACATCCACACCGAGCAAAGCGAGCTGTTGGGATAAGTATTGTGCGTTTGTGTTCACGATTTGGCCTAGCAGCAGTTCAGTTCCTACAGCAATCATTTCTGCTTTCATAACTATCGTCTCCCCTGAAAACAGCAATAGGCCCCGCCCTTTCGCGCCGCGAAGGATTGAACCTATTACTGACCGTCTATTATGACATGTGTAATACACTTTTGTTTTTTACAAAATAATCGATGCCTGAATAAACTGTAATTAAAGCTGCAAGCCATGTCGCAATGATATCAAATGGAATATCAAACAACACAAATGGGAAATTGTTCAACAGCATCGCAATAATAGCTGTGATCTGCGTTGCTGTCTTCCACTTGCCCCATTTGCTTGCCGCTACAACTGTTCCCTCCAGCAAAGCTACTTGTCGTAAGCCTGTCACGGCAAATTCACGGCTAATAATGACAATCGCTATCCATGCATCACATTTGCCCATCTCCACTAGCGAGATAAGAACAGCAGCAACAAGCAACTTGTCCGCAAGCGGATCAAGCAGTTTGCCCAGATTTGTGACCATCTTCCGACTTCTGGCGATGTAACCGTCCAATCCATCCGTACTAGCCGCAATAATAAAAATAAGCGCGGCAATGATTTGATTGTACGTTATCGAGAAATCGTTAATTTGGATAGGCTTGAAATAATCAAAGTTTACTAGCAAAAAAAACATCATAATAGGCACTAAAAAGATACGAACTAATGTAATCTTATTAGGCAAATTCACTGGATACCCTCCCCAGCCAAATCAAACTCCAACGCATGCGTAATCCGAACCTGTGTGAGTTCCCCGATGCTGAGCTTGCTGTTGGAAATAAATACTTCGCCGTCAATTTCAGGCGCATCAAACTGTGAACGACCAATAAACACGTCATTTCGCCCGTCGTAACGTTCAACAAGCACATCAATAACTTGTCCGATTCGCTTCTCGCTTACTTGCTTCGACACCTCACGTTGAATTTCCATCAACGTATTGGCCCGCCACTCCTTCACTTCTTCATCCAAATGCCCGTCCAGTCGTGTAGCAGGTGTATCTTCTTCGCGTGAGTACGTAAATACGCCAAGCTTGTCAAACTGCATGTCACGGACAAAATCACATAGACGGTTAAAATCTGCTTCCGTCTCCCCAGGGAACCCCACAATAATGGATGTTCGCATAGCCACGTTTGGTATTCGTGCACGAATCTTCTGTACTAATTCACGTGCATCACGTTGTCGACCTGGCCGACGCATCCGCTTTAATACATTGTCTTCACTATGTTGCAGCGGCATATCAATGTATTTGCAAATCTTAGGGTTGCTTGCTATCGTCTCAATGAGCTCATCCGAGAAAAATCCAGGATATGCGTAATGAAGCCGTACCCATTCTACACCTTGAACCTGACTCACCTGGTTCATCAGTTCAGGCAGCTTAAAACCATCGTAAATATCCGTACCATAGTTCGTTGAGTCTTGAGCAATGAGACTGATTTCTTTAACGCCCTGAGCTGCAAGCTGTGTAACTTCAGCTAGAATGGACTCCATCGTGCGACTACGGAAGTTGCCACGCATAATGGGAATGCTGCAAAACGTACAATTGTTATCGCAGCCCTCTGCAATCTTCACGTAAGCCGTATATCTTGGTGTTGCTACTTTGCGCGGGAGCGCCTGATCATAGTTAAATACGGGATTGCCAACCTGTATTGGCTTACTACCAGCAAGCGCTTCATCAACGATAGTAGCAATCTTATCAAAGTCGCCCGTCCCTACAATTCCATCTATCTCAGGCATCTCGTCCAGAAGTTGTTCTTTGTAACGCTGTGTTAAGCAGCCCGATACAATCAATGCCTTGAGTTGTGCCGTTTCTTTAAGGTCTGCGAGTTCGAGAATAGTGTTAACGGATTCTTCCTTGGCAGCATCAATAAATCCGCATGTATTGACAATAATAACAGTAGCTTCTAGTTCATTAGTGACCAATTCATATCCACGCTCATGAATTAGACCCGACATAATCTCGGAATCAACCAAGTTCTTGTCGCAGCCTAAAGTCACGATCTTAATTTTCTCTGTCATGAATGCATCCCCCAATTAGGTATTGCAGTTCTTCTTCCGCCGCGCAAATGAAGCTTTCCTGAACGGCCCTCTTTATCTAGTCAAGTATAATACAGGCATGACCTCTTAGTCAAAATGGTAATCAAACTATACCTATTTCCCTTATTACGCAGCAATTCTCTTGAAAGGATATGCTTTCGTCTAGCGATAATTGGTGAATTGCAAGTCAAGCGGCAAATCAGCTTCGATCAACAATTTCATGACTGCCTGTAAATCATCCTTGCTCTTACCCGTTACACGAATTTGATCCCCTTGGATTTGACTTTTTACTTTTAGCTTTGAATCACGGATTAAAATATTAATCTTTTTGGAAATATCCTGTTCAATTCCTTGTTTCATCTTTACACGCTGACGCACAGAACCACCAGATGCACCTTCTAATTTACCAAACTCCATGTTTTTAATGGAAATGCCACGCTTAATAAGTTTGGATTGTAAAATATCGATGACACTTTTTAGCTTGTATTCGTCATCTGATGCAATGATCAACTCTTCTTTTTCCAGCTTGATGGAACTTTTGCTGCCTTTAAAATCAAATCGAGTTTCGATCTCACGCTCCGCCTGTGTAACCGCATTACTAACCTCTTGCAAATCTGTCTTAGAAACAATATCAAATGAACTGTCTGCCATTACGATATCCTCCTTCATAAATAGGTTTATATATTCCTTATATGTATGTAAGAAAATGCACAAGGGCATTCCCTTGCAATCGAAATCGCAAAAGAATGCCCAAGTGCTGCTGTTCATCGTGTTTGAACTGGGCTTAGTAGCGGCCTCGTACTGGTGTACGGAACATATCCAGCACTCCAAGCACAATGTGCGCCAAGCCGAAACCAAGAATCCCATAGCCCCATGCACTAGGCGTCAAATAATAACCTAACAAGCTGACAATGACACCGAGACCTGTAACGACCCAACTTGCTGCCATCATAACGACCCCTCTCTAAAGTGAGAATAAATCGCCGCATCCCTATTATTACCCAAAAAGATCTGTTTATGCGGTAAGGGCAAACAAGTAAAATGATCCATCTCTTTCGAACAGCTATAATTAGGACGTTATCCGTTATTTGTATCCGCAGCGGTTCCTGTATCATCACTTACAGACGAACCTTGTTTGAGTTGCAATGCCTCTTCATAAGCCTTCCACTCGAACCGAACCTTCTTGTTCATCCCTTGTCCGATGTCAATCGCCTGGCCATTAATTAGCACTTTGCAACGTGCTGCATTACCAAACGTAATATCCAGCCCGTCTTTTCCTAAGTCAAATGATTGATCTTGCCCTTTGTCGAATACGTCTTTAGCCAGTTGATTGGCATTCGTAATCGTACGAACTCCAAGCCATACGCCATCTTCAATCTTAATTTCAAGCTTAAACGGCTTCTCGTCGGCTGCCGAGACGACAACAAGTGCAGGATTCACCTGAGCAACTATCGGTTCTTTTGTTTCTTCTGGTTCAGGTGTTGGCTCTGGTGTTGTTGTCTGGCCATTACCTTGTGTGTTGTTACCGCTGTCTGGCTTTTCATTCTGATTAATACCATTCGTAATATTGTTTGAATCTGCACTATTCGGATTATTGCCAGTATCAGACGCCTTCACCCAGAAATAGTACACGATAACGAAAATTAAAATAACGAAAGACCACATAAGCAGTGTCGTCGCCCATTTCCCAAACTTATCGCTATGTTGAACGGAACGTTTTTTCCGAATCATAGGCTCAATAGTTGGCTCTGGCTCCGCAGCAGGTATATCCTGACGATAATATTGAGCAACCTCATCCGGATCCAGCCCGACAGTTTCCGCATATGTCTTCACAAAGGCACGTACATAAAACGATCCAGGGAGAATCTTATAGTCCCCTTCTTCGATAGCTTCCAGATACCGTTTCCGAATCTTAGTAGCTTCCTGTACATCATCTAGTGACAGACCTTTCTCTAATCGAGCCTTTTTTAGTAATTGACCTAATTCTGACACAATTTCACCTCCTGTCTAAAATGTATGTCCCAACTTTTATAGATGATATATCTATTATAAATCGTTGTAATTGACGGTAAACGTTTCGTATGTAATTTCCTCATCAGGCGCGTTACGCAGCTCGATAATATAATCAAAGAAATCATAATCATAATGGGTCTCACGCACAAAAATGTCTGGATGTTCAATCACTTTAGTAGAAGGCATACTCATTATTTCCTGAAGCAGCATTTCATGCTTCTCATTCGAACGAATCGTTGACACGATGCCATCAATGATAAATATGTTATGCGGGTTCATCTCTTCCTCAGACATCTGACTCCGTACAGTCTGGCGAAGCAGCGTTGAGGACACAAATGTCCACCGCTTCATTGCACATACACTACCGGCAATAATAGACTCTGTCTTGCCGACTCTTGGCATCCCACGCAAACCGATTACTTGATGACCATCACGCTTAAAAATTTCACCTAAAAAGTCAACCAACAGCCCTAGCTCGTCCCGTGTAAACCGAAACGTTTTGCGATCATCAGAATCTCGTTCGATATAACGACCGTGACGAACAGCAAGAATATCAACTAACTTGGGCTGTCTTAGCGCAGATACTGTAATGTTATCCACCTTTTTTAACATTTGTCCCATTATTTTAATTTTCTCATCGTCATCAGTCTGAAGAAGCATCCCTCTAGTCTTACCCTCGACGCCGTTGATCGTTATTATATTAACCTCTAACATCCCGAGCAGCGAAGCAATATCACCCAACAATCCAGGACGGTTCTTATGTATTTTATATTCCATATACCACTGTTTATATTCCATGACACACCCCAATCTGCGATTGTCCGATTCCATTCTACAATACATACCATCTGAATTCCACTATCAGCCTAAAAATAAAAATTAAAGCGCTTATCAAATTGAAACCCATAGGTGAAGTTGGAGCCGCTATTCATTATAGCAGATAGTGAGCATGTATTCATGTGTCATTTGAAAAAAAGAAGCGGAATAAGGACTTTTGTCAAGTCCTCTCCGCAAAAATTCACAATTACCCGTTTTTTTCGGCCAGCTTTACCATCAAACGAGCGATCGTTTTGCGATCATCATCGCTGCCTACATCCCACAGTTCCTTAATAGCACGTTCCTGAAGGTTCTGTGGATCCACTTTCTCGTCTAGGAAAGAACCGATTTCATACGCCAGCTTAGCGATTGTTTCTTCGTTCATTCCTAACGTTTTGGCCGTTTTGACACGGTCTCCAAGAAAGTTTTTCCATGAATCGTAGTTTTTTAATACAGATGACATAAGTAAGCCTCCTTTAAGCGCATTGTAACTACCCCTGTATGTGACACAGCAACTTACAGTCGTAATATGTGCGAAAGACAGCTTGCTTATTCGTAACCTCATCGAATGTTAACGACTGAAGTGTTAAGCCTGCCAGCCCCCATTCGGGCTAATAATCTGACCGGTTATGTAGCTCGATTCGGGCAGTGCCAAAAAATAAATGAGAGATGCGATCTCATCGGGATTGGCTAATCTACCTGCTGGAATCTCTGCTTGCAAGGAGATGCGTTCTTCTTCATCCAAATGTTTCATCATATCCGTATCTACTGCTCCGGGTGCTACCGCATTTACCGTAACACCTGATGGAGCTAATTCCTTTGCTAATGCTTTAGTGAAGGCATTAATCCCCCCTTTTGCAGCGGAGTACATCACCTCGCAAGAGGCACCTGTAATTCCCCAAACTGAAGATACGTTAATAATTCTGCCGTACCGCTGACGAACCATGTGGGGCACAAATAGCTGCGTGCACATAAACGTGCCTTTTAAATTAATCGCCATGCATGCATCCCACTCTTGCTCCGTTACGTCTGTAAATAAACCATAGTAGGACACACCCGCATTGTTGACCACAATATCCGGAATGAAGCCCTCAGCATCCAGCTTTTCCTTCATTCTGCGCAGTTGTTCTTTGGAACGGAGGTCGGCACTAATCGTCATCACTTCGCTCCCTAGCGTAATACAACGACGCGCAACTTCATTTGCCGCTTCATGCGCCTCTAAATAATGAATGACAATCCGCATCCCTACTGTAGCAAAGCGCTCCGCTATAGCCGCCCCAATTCCGCGGCTGCCTCCTGTTATAAGCACCGTCGTTTCAGATAATAATTTCATCGTCATCCTCTCCCCCATATAAGAATGTGTTAGATGCTACAAAATAAAAAGCGTACCTTCGGTAATGAAGGTACGCCTGAAATCGTTACATTCCATGCTTAAGGCTGCTCTACGATCGACACCGCTAAGCGGTCCCATTGGAAATGACTGCGCAGCCTGTCGTTAACTTCATCCAACTGTAAGGATTCGTATACCGACAGTATATCAAACAAATCCGTTTCACGGAACTTGTATTTAGTAAACTCATTAGCAATAGATTCAGGGGAATTCAGCATTCTTAAGTAGGTTCCAATTCGTTTGTTTCGAATCCGTTCAAACTCTGCCTCCTGAAAGCAGTCCTTCTTCTTTTCTTCAATCGCAGCTTGCACCCGCTTCACCAATTCGTCAGGGTCTTTTGTCTCGCCACCCATAATCGAAAATGCATATTCGGTCTCACAGTTATATTCATGACCGATATTATCGGATGTTAATCCAGATTCATACAACGATTGTGATAAGGGCGAGCTGCTGCCAAGCATTAAATCCATCATAACACGTGTTGCAAGCTCAAAGCGCAGCAGCTCTATTCCAGTTAAGCCAGGACGTGGCTCTTTGCAGCCAAATAAACATTTCGGACTAGATACCGGCAGCTTTGTAACAAAACGAGGTGTACGTACCGTTTCGGGTTCATTTTCAAAAATCCGCTTAATCTCTCCCTGTGGTTTAAATGGTTTGGCTGCTTGATTATTACGCACCAGCTTCATCATCGCCTCAGGATCTACACCACCTACTACAAATAACATCATATTCGTAGGGTGGTAGAACGTATGGTAACAAGTAAACAGCGTTTCTTTTGTTATCGTATTAATAGATTCTACCGTTCCCGCAATGTCGATATAAATGGGATATTGATGATACATCGCTTCAATTAATCCGAAATATACGCGCCAATCCGCATTGTCGCGGTACATGTTAATTTCCTGGGCAATTATCCCTTTTTCTTTGTTGACGTTTTCGTCTGTAAAATAAGGACGCTGCACAAAATCAATCAGCGTACTTAAGTTCTGCTCAATATGATTGGTTGCCGAGAACAAATAAACAGTGCGATCAAATGTAGTAAATGCATTCGCAGAGGCCCCTTGTTGGGCAAAAGTTGCAAAGATATCTCCCTCTGGCTCCTCGAACATTTTGTGCTCCAAAAAATGTGCAATTCCGTCTGGAACCTGAATCGGCGCCTGCCCTTCCACTTGAAAGTGATTGTCCACCGAGCCATAGCGAGTTGAGAACGTCGCGTACGTCTTTTGAAAGCCTTGCTTAGGTAAGATGTATACGTCTAAACCGTTATCCATCCTTTCATAGTACAACGTCTCCTGTACCTGTTTAAACTGTCGTTGTTCCATTGCTATACCTCCTCTCGATTGCGCAGCACATATATCGTATCGAGGTGGAACGTCGATGCCGCTGTTTGAATTTGGTCTGCTGTCGTGTGAAGCAGCTGGTCGATTAAGCTGCTGGTCGTACGTTCCTTACCGGACAGTACACGGTTAAAGTCAAAGCCAATCATTTCAAAGGCCGAGTCGTCAATTTCACGAAGCTGGTTAGCGAGCATAGCCTTAGTCTGATCCAGTTCTAACGCCTCAATCTGCCCCTGCTGCATCGCATCCAATTGCTGCTTAATTATAGTAGTTGCCTTCTCAATCAGATCAAATTCTACACCGGATTGGATGGCGCAAATGCCCTTGTGACCGTCATATCGAGCAGAGGCGTAATAGGCCAAACTATGTTTCTCACGAACATTAATAAACAATTTTGAATGAGGATAACCGCCCAGTACGCCGTTATATAACAAAGCAGCGGGGTACGTATCGTCATGGTACGTAATTGTCGAGCGCAGCCCCATGTTTAATTTTCCTTGTGTGACGTCAAGCCGCTCAACAACTTGCTGCGCCTCACCTACACGAGGCACAGGCACTGTTCTTGCATACTTTGGTGCTTCCTCTTGACGATTGACATGAAAATGATCACTTACACATTGTGTAATCTCATTTAAGTTGGTGTCACCTATAACGTATACATCGATACACGCTTGCTCAAGCCACCATTTATATCGCTCATGCACTTGTTCGGCTTCCAAAGGAGGAAGGTCAGCCCGATTGCCGAGGGGATGAAGTCGGTACGGCTCATCCTTGCACATTTCTTCCAAGCACCGTTCCTGCGCATAGCGTATTTTGTCATTCACGATCGCTTCGAGACGTTTTCTTACCGTCTCTTTTTCTTCTTGAACGTATTTTGAACGAAAAATACCGTTCTCCAATGCTGGTGATGTAATGACGTCTCCGAGAAATTGAAAGCCTCGCTTTAACAGAGAGTCTTTCGTTTGCACAAATGCATCGTTTATAATGTCCATACGAAATTGGACGATATGGTAATCACCACGTTTATATACATCAAAACCAAAACCAGCACCGTACAACTCATCAAGACGTTCTCTAAATTGAATGGTTTCAGGAAGCTCCGAAGTTCCACGTCGTAATACAAATGGTGTCAGCGCGACAGGTGTTACAGTCTCTTCTTGCAGTGGAATTCCAATATATACAGCAATTGCAAACGTCTTAAATCGTGTTGTAGGCATTACATGCAATCGTATGCCACTAACAGTACCTCTCTCAAAAGCAGGCGTCCGATTTGTCATCATAGCAGGCTCTCCTTTTCCCGCAGCAAGCAAACTACGGTTAATCATTATTTATATTCGATATATATGCGGCTATATTGTATGGCTATCTCTGTTAGCCTACATATACGTTACGAGCAGTCTTGAATACAAAACGAAGAAGCAGATGGTGCTGCCATCGCTTCTCCCGCTTTCTGCGCACACATTACATACAGAATATGTGCTTGCCTATTGTTTTTACTTGAGGTCTCGACCAAATCCACTTGGAAGTCGCGGTGACGGGATTAAAGTAATACAAACAACCGCCAGACGGGTCCCAACCGTTAATTGCATCCTGAACCGCTTGGCGCGCTTTTTCATTAGGCGTAAGCCATATCTGACCATCGGCTACGGCTGTAAAGGCTCCCGGTTGAAAAATGACACCTGAGACCGAATTGGGGAAACTTGGCGATTTCACACGATTCAATATAACTGCTGCTACAGCTACTTGCCCTTCATAGGGCTCGCCCCTCGCTTCGCCATATACTGCGTTTGCCATCAACTTCAGGTCATTTTCCGAATATCCCATGTTGTTTGAGTTGCTAACGTTGGAATCCGATGGTTTTGAGCTTGGCGGTTTATTTCCTCCTGATGAGGAGGAGGACGGCTTCCAGTTTTTTGTGGCCTTGACGAGCTTGTCTTTTGTCTTTGCGCCAACGACTCCATCGGCTTTAATACCAAACTCCGATTGGAACCATTTAACTGACTTCTGAGTAGCCGTCCCATATACGCCATCTATTTTTCCATAGTAATAACCAAGAAATTTGAGACGTCCTTGAAGCTCATTCACATCTTGGCCTTTAGAGCCGTATTTCAACGTGGCGCCGCTGAACGTAGCAACCGTATCGGATACATGCTTCAACTGATATGCACCAAACAGAACGAGCACGATACAAGCTGTAATCCAAATCATCCGTTTTCTCATATCTAATGTCTACCTCTCTCTTGATGTATTGACAGGATTGGCAACATTATTATGAGAAAATGGTAATCGTTCTATACATGAAAGCCTTAAGAGGATATCTTCGCCTGCTGGTATTGCTCCAATGTTACAAGCACTTCCCGTGGACGACTGCCGTCAGGTGGACCGATAATGCCTTGCATTTGCATAAATTCGATGAGTCGGCTCGCCCGGTTATATCCGACTCTTAATCTGCGCTGCAACAACGAGGCTGAAGCTTGTTGCCCCTCAAGGACGATTTGAACCGCTTGTTCATACAAATCATCGACTGGTTCGTCAGCAGTCATCCCATTCTCGTCGACTTCAGGTACAAGTCCTTCCTCGTAATTAGCAGCAGCTTGATCGCTGCAATAGGATACGACAGCTTCTACTTCCTCATCGGACAAAAATGCTCCCTGCACACGAATAGGCTTGGAAGAGCCCATCGGCAAATAAAGCATGTCTCCGCGACCTAACAGTTTCTCTGCCCCAGCCATATCCAATATCGTACGCGAATCGACCTGCGACGATACGCCAAAAGCAATCCGGGATGGGATATTCGCTTTAATAACACCTGTTATTACATCCACAGATGGTCGCTGCGTTGCAATAATAAGATGGATGCCTGCCGCACGTGCCATCTGCGCCAATCGGCAAATCGCATCCTCGACATCGTTCGCTGCTACCATCATAAGATCAGCCAATTCATCCACAATAACAACAATATAAGGCAGCACTTTATCCTTATCTGCTTCAACATGCTTATTATATCCTTCTATATTACGTGTGCCCGACTTAGAGAACAGCTCATATCGTTTCTCCATCTCCACCACAATCTTCTTCAATGCAAGTGAAGCTCGCTTAGGATCTGTTACAACTGGTGCCAGCAAATGCGGAATACCGTTATATACATTAAGCTCGACCATTTTCGGGTCCACCATTAGAAATTTCACTTCATCTGGCTTGGCCTTATACAAAATGCTAGTTATAATCCCGTTAATACAGACAGACTTGCCTGAACCTGTTGCGCCTGCAACGAGCAAATGGGGCATTCTTGCCAAATTGCCAATGATCGGTGTGCCTGCAATATCTCTGCCAAGTGAAATCGTAATCTTGGAAGCTGCATCAATAAAAGTTGGCGTTTCCATCACTTCTCGCATCGTCACGATTGACACGTCGTTGTTAGGCACTTCTATACCAATTGCTGACTTTCCTGGTATCGGGGCCTCCATCCGAATGTCTTTGGCAGCAAGCGCCAGTGCAATATCGTCAGTCAAACTAACGATACGACTCACCTTCACTCCAATGTCAGGTTGAATCTCATAACGTGTAACTGCTGGACCACGAACAACTTGCAGCACCTTTGCGCGTACCCCGAAACTCTCCAGCGTAGCTTCAAGTTTCCGTGCCGTTTGCATAAAGTCAGCCTGGTCACCGCCTTTGCCACTGCCCTGCGGTTTGGACAACAATTGAAAGCTTGGCAGTTTATACGGCTTCACAGGCGGCTTGGGCGGCTCAACAGGGATAGCCTCCACTTGATCTGTTCCCTCTGCGCCAAGTGTTAAATCAGTGCCTGCTAGCGCTTGCTGCGCCAACGATAGGGCATTGTCAGGGTCTAACCCCATATCTGCTATGGCCTCTTCCATCACAACTGGAATATCGTCACGGTCTTGTACACTGTGGGGTGATATGACCGGTAGTGCTGACCAATCGTCATCAATGTCATCCTGGCTAGCTGTCATATGATGCTGCTGAACCCACGAAGATTGTTGTGCTTCAGCCGTAAAATCATGAAACACAGGCCCTTCACGCTGCTCATCAGATGGAATTGAGGTCAGATGAAGCCCATCAGCAGCCAACGATGTTGCTCGTTCAGCATGGACATTGGCTGTCGCTGAATTTGATCCATTTGCGGCAGTGACCTGCTCTTCTTGGAATTCATGCCAGTCGGCATCTTGACTATCGTCGCGTCTCGACCTTCTGCTCGGTTTAGCGAACGTTTCCGGCACCTCCCAATCATCATCGGCATCTTCCATATCTTGACCAGGCTTTAACGGTCGTTTCATATTAAACAATTGGAAAAAGACAGGTGTCTTATACCTTTTGTTAGGAGGGCCATATTCGTCATCATCCTCAGAAAAATCAGGAATCGGTTCTTTGTCGGACTTTCTGGCAGGTCGCGCCCCTTCTTCCAATCGACGTTCATTCAGACGCGCCTTACGTTTTTTCATAAAGGCCGAATAAATCTTCTTGATCTGTGTGCGGATGAGTCGAACCAATTCCACATACGATAACTGAGTTGACAGCATAAATCCTATAAATAATAGTACAATTGTAACTAACTTCGTACCAAGTGAGCCAAACAACGCATACAGGAAGCAATACGCCAACAGCCCTATGTATCCACCACTAATATTTTTGTGCAGCATATCACTAACTGTGCCTGTATGAACAGGTGTCCATAGCTCAGCAAGCATATCTTTGTTCACTTCGCTAAATATTTTGCCAGCACTAAGCTCCACTTGCATAACTGGCGCGTGACGCACGATGACCTCATTAACCGCCGCACTTGTGCTAATTAAAGTAAGCGCAACAAGAATACATACGATGCCTGAGACGCGAGGATTCCAGCTTAATTGCCAATTACGCCTGATCATTACACTAAGTCCTGAATAGATCAAAGTTAAAGGTATGAAAAAATAAAATTTTCCGAGTATAAAACCAAACAGCATGGACAACACACGTCCAAACGGTCCTACGCCAGACAAGGCGAGAATTGAGCTTGTAATAAGCAAAATGCCGTATATTTCATATTTCAAATTTTTGCTAAACGACTGCTTCTTGCGTTTTCTTCGGGCCAAATGTTGCCACCTCCAACGGACATTATATCATAGAACAGCCGTTCTTCCTATGTGCCGTTAGCGCTGTCATTACAGCATTCCGCACAAAGAACCGTACGCGCTGTGTACGGTTCTTGTTATGCTATTGTCAGTCGCCGACATTTTTTGTGGTCTGACTGCACAAGGTGTCGTTTATGTTTAGCTTAGACTATGACAAGCGAATAATATTTCCAGGTTGCAAAGCTGCTGCTAAGTAATCGTTCACCGTCACCCCTTGCAGCAAACGTTCTATTTTGACCTCATGCATAGAAATCCGTTCTACCAGAAGCATTCTGCCCTGCCAGTTCATTTCTTCAAATACAGGTTTATGACTGTCCATACCTTGTGTCACCACTTCAAGCGGCATTATTGTATACATCGTCATATCTGATTTCCTCGTCCAGAAGCATTTGATTGGGACGGTATCGATGACTGCTCCTGCTCTGTATACAACGTTGTTGAAGGCTGCTGACCCTCTGGGGAATTTTGTTGTATGTTTCCATTTTCGACAAAACCTTTTTTATTTACGATGCTATCTGTAGTGCCTGTTGCCCGCTTCACTTCAATAAGGCGATTTAGATGCTGCAACGCAGTCTGGATACCACCAATCTCATCTATAAGACCGGCACGCACAGCGTCTGTACCAATGACAGTTGTCCCTATATCTCTTGTCAACTCACCTGTCTTAAACATTAGCTCTTTAAACGCTACGTCTGTAATGTTTGAATGGCTTACTACGAACCTGACGACCCGCTCCTGCATTTTATCCAAATATTCAAACGTCTGCGGCACACCGATAACTAATCCAGTAAGTCGAATCGGATGGATTGTCATCGTTGCTGTTTCTGCAATAATCGAGATGTTGGAGGCTACCGCAATAGGTACACCAATACTATGTCCTCCGCCCAATACCAAAGTAACCGTAGGCTTAGACAAAGAGGATATCATCTCCGCAATCGCCAAACCCGCTTCCACATCCCCGCCAACTGTATTCAGAATAACTAGAACACCCTCAATCTTTGAGTTCTGTTCCGCCGCAACTAATTGGGGAATAATATGTTCGTATTTTGTTGTTTTATTTTGTGGCGGCAAAATAATATGCCCCTCCACCTGCCCAATAATATTAAGACAATAAATATTGGATTCCCCAGGACTAGGTATAGATGCAGTCCCTAGCTGTTGTATGTTCTGTACGGTGGGTGGCGCTTTATCAGCCATCGGCTCTTGTGGCATCGCAGGCACCTGGGGAGGCTGATCACTGGTAAACCCATTTGCATGAGGCACCTTATTCATTTGCAGTTGGGGTGTTCCGTTATCTATCTCTATTTCGTATTGTGACACATCGTTCCCTCCATTCTATACCGATGCTGTTCTAGGTTGCGCTATCCGGTATAGACTTATGCGGAAACCAAAAAAGCTCTTGGAAATATCCCTGCGGTAAAGGGATATCACCAAGAGCTGTTGACATGCAGTGACTTGAGTGCGACCAAAGGTCACACTACTGGTATTAATAACATTAAACTTCCATAATAATCGGCAGAATCATTGGACGACGTCGAGTCTGCTCGTATAAGAACCGACCGAGTGCATCCTTAACATGAGTCTTTAAGGACGCCCATTCGTTAACGTTCTCACTCATTAAGCGTTGAAGCGTAGATGTAACGATACGGTTCGCCTCATCAAGCAGCCCTTCCGATTCGCGTACATAAACGAATCCGCGAGAAATGATGTCAGGCCCTGACAAAATCGTGCCATCCTGCTTGCTCAAAGTGACCACGACGACCAAGATGCCATCTTGCGACAACAGCTTACGGTCGCGTAACACGATGTTACCCACATCACCTACACCAAGTCCGTCAATGAGTACATATCCGGATGGAACTTTGGATCCGCGGCGTGCAACGCCATTCTGAATCTCTACCGTGTCACCGATATCTGTAATAAATATGTTCTCACGCTCTATACCGACAGCTTCAGCCAGTTGTGCGTGATGGCGCAGCATCCGATATTCACCGTGAATCGGAATGAAGTACTTCGGCTGCATCAGATTCAACATAAGCTTTAGCTCTTCTTGACTGCCATGTCCTGATACATGAACACCTGTGGAAGATCCGCCATAGATGACGTTAGCCCCTAAGCGGTACAATTCATCAACAGTTCGTCCAACATACTTCTCGTTACCTGGGATAGGTGTAGCAGCGATTACGACGGTATCGCCTGGCAAAATATCAACTTTGCGGTGTGTCGAGCGAGCCATACGAGTCAATGCTGACATCGGTTCGCCTTGACTGCCAGTTGATAATATAACAACACGATCAGCAGCCATCTTGTTTACTTCTTCCGGCTCGATCAACATCCCGTCCGGAATGTTAAGGTATCCGAGTTCCGAAGCGATAGTGACGACGTTCACCATGCTTCTACCTACTACGGTTAACTTGCGATTAGTAGCATGCGCAGCTTCAATAACTTGCTGTACGCGATGAATATTGGAAGCAAACGTCGCTACTACTACTCGCTGCTGAGACTTTCTAAAAATCTCTTCGAGCTTTACGCCTACGCTGCTCTCAGATGGTGTAAAGCCTGGACGCTCTGCATTCGTACTGTCAGACAGTAATGCTAACACCCCGCGTTTACCAATCTCAGCCATTCGGTTAAGATCTGCATACTGCGCATTCACAGGCGTATGGTCAAACTTAAAGTCTCCCGTATGTACGACCGCACCTTCAGGTGTGTCCAAACATACGCCGACTGAATCTGGAATCGAGTGATTCGTCTTAAAGAAGCTCGCTGTAATCGTTCCAAGCGGCACTTCTGAATCCGCAGTTATCAAGATACGCTTTGTGTCACCAAGCAAATTCGCTTCACGCAGCTTGCTTTCGATCAAACCGAGCGTCAAACGTGTACCGTAAACCGGAACGTTTAAATGACGTAATACATACGGCAAGCCACCTATATGGTCTTCATGTCCGTGCGTAATGATAATTCCTCTAACTTTGTCACGATTCTCAGTCAAGTATGAAATATCAGGTATGACGATATCAATCCCGAGCATATCCTCTTCAGGAAACTTTAATCCGGCATCAATTACTACGATATCGTTACCGTACTGAACGACGTACATGTTTTTTCCGATTTCACCTACGCCGCCCAAAGCAAAAATTGACAATTTATCTGTATTGGTCTTCTTCGACAATGTAATCTTAAACCTCCTATATATTCAGTTGGCCGTCGCACCAACGAACACTCTTTGTTATGAAAAATATACCGCACCCAGTCACTTGATAATCATTATACATGAACGTTAGGAAAAAACACAAGTCAGCGTTTTGATACGATTATGTTCCCCGAAAAATGAAAAACAGATGCTGATATTATCAATTTGGACTAAACTTCTTATAATATCACTCCTAAAATCGTAAAAAATGACTGTATATCCCGCTCTTTTAGACATTACAAAATGCAAAAATGTTCTCATACAAAAGGAGCGGCCCTAGGCCGCTCCTTCTAGCTGAATCCATAATCAGCAGTAAGTTCGTATTATATATAGCTGACGAATTGCTGACCTATAATGACGGAAGCGTTGATGATATCCTTTAAAGTCAGCAGCTTAAAACTAATCCAGAACGGATTGCTGAACCAATTGTTGAATAAAGGCCTGCTCATCAATCGATGCTGGCACAAGAGGAAGCCTTACACTGCCTACCTCGTGCCCTATTAGCTGTAACGCATACTTAACTGCTACCGGATTCGGTATAGGATGCGGCGCCTCAAACAACCCTTTAAAAACAGGATGCAGCTTGTGGTTAAGGTCTACAGCCTCTTGCACATGACCAGCTACATACGATTCCATCATCTGCTTCATGTGAGCACCGACCAGATGAGCCGCTACGCTAACGATACCATACCCGCCTACACTTAAACATGGCAAGGTAGCAGCGTCATCTCCACTGTACACACGGAATGATGCAGGCGCTCCCGCAGCAATTAATGACATTTGTTCAATAGATACACATTCCTTCGTAGCAACGATATTGGATACGTCTCGTGCCAATCGAAGTGTTGTATCTACACTAATGCTTGCACCTGTCCGGCCTGGCACATTGTACAGCATAACAGGAAGTCGTGTAGACTCTGCAATCGCTTTGAAATGCTGGTACATGCCTTCCTGATTCGGTTTGTTGTAATAGGGAACAACAAGCAGCACCCCGTCTACCCCTGACAGCTCCGCAATGCGGGTCAGATGGATGGAATGTGCTGTATTGTTGCTGCCTGTTCCCGCAATAATACGCGCTCTACCGCGAGCCTTCTCTACTGCAAAACGAAACATAGCTTCTTTCTCTTCGTCTGATAACGTAGGAGATTCGCCAGTAGTGCCACAAATGACAAGACTGTCATTTCGTTGCACGTCAATTAAGTAATCAATTAATTGTTCTGCTTGCTGCCAATTAATTGTCAGGTCCTCATGAAACGGCGTAACCATCGCCGTAATTAATCTTCCGAATTCCATTCGTGGTCTCCTCTCTTGCGCATTCACGCTGCAAGCCAAGAAAGCCAATTACTAACCAATGACTTTAGCGATGAAGTTCGAACTTGGCATGCAATGCGCGTAATGCACGTACCATGTCTTCTTTACGAACAAGTACCCAGATCGTTGTGTTGGAATCTGCCGATTGTAAAATCTGAATTTCCTGCTTCGTAAGTGCTTCTACAATGTGGGCCATTATACCAGGCACTCCATTGATGCCGCCCCCTATTACAGACACTTTAGCGCATGCAGGCAATGACTTCGGCTCATATCCCAATTGATGAAGCACATCAAGTGCCCGTTCCGCATCACTATCAAACACCGTATATACGGCGCCAGATGGGGTAACATTAATAAAGTCAACACTAATCTGGTTATGCGCCATCGCTTTAAATACGTTTAACTGGAGGTCATCAGCACCATCGTGTGCCTCAACCGTAATCTGTGTAACATTACTAACGTACGCGATTCCTGTTACGAAGCGATCAACAATACCAGGATGCAAATCACTGAAGCCTTCAGGATGCGTCACAAGCGTCCCTTCATCATCTGAGAACGTTGATCGTACACGAACAGGAACTTGTGCCTGCATCGCAATTTCAACCGCACGAGGATGAATAACTTTAGCCCCGTGATGGGCCATATTGCATATCTCAGCATAGCTGACTATCGTTAAAGGCTTCGCATCCTCTACGAGGCGCGGATCTGCTGTTAGTATTCCGTTCACATCGGTATAAATATCAACGATTTCGGCACGCAATGCCGCACCAAGTGCTGTTGCCGAAGTATCGCTGCCACCGCGTCCCAAAGTCGTAAAGTCACCTTGTTCAGTTTGTCCCTGAAACCCAGTCACGATAACAACCTGATTTTCTTTTAACGCCGTTAGTACACGATCAGGACGAATATCGAGAATGCGAGCATTACCAAAATGCTGATCTGTCTTAAATCCTGCCTGTGCACCTGTAAATACCGTTGCAGGTATGCCTTCGCTCAACAATAAACTGCATAAGGTGGTAGCTGATATAATTTCACCGCAGCACAGTAATAAATCCTGTTCGCGAGCAGGTAGTTGATTGCCATTGTGACCAATCCAATCCAACAACGTATCAGTTGCATAAGGCTCGCCTTTACGTCCCATAGCCGAAACGACAACAGCAATATGATACCCTTGTGCCAATTCACGGCGAATATGGTGGATAACCCGCTCTCTGGCTTCAGATGTAGATAAGGAAGTTCCACCGAACTTCTGTACAAGTATACGCATGAGTGATTCCTCCAACAGTGAAGACTGACTACCAGAACGTAGCTCTGGACAAAAAAGCAGGAGCGGTCTTGCTACTCCTGCCGCTCCGATGCAATGTACTCTGCAATTTGTACCGCGTTCCAAGCAGCGCCTTTTAACAAGTTGTCGGAAACGACCCACATATTGAGTGCTCGAGGATGGTACAAGTCACGACGCAAGCGGCCCACAAATACATCAGGCTTGCCCGCTGCTTCTGTAGCCAACGGATAAGATTGGGAGGCGATATCGTCTTGCAGCGTAATGCCTGGAGCATCTTGCAGCAATTGGCGCACTTCTGACAAGTCAAAATCATCTTTCAACTCTACGTATACGGATTCCGAGTGGCCATAAACAACTGGAATTCGTACGCAAGTTGCAGTAACTTGCAGATTATCATCATCCATAATCTTCTTCGTTTCGCGAATCATCTTCATCTCTTCCAACGTAAAGCCGTTATCTTGGAACTTATCAATTTGCGGAACTGCGTTAAATGCGATCTGATGCTTTACCGGTAAAGAAGATACTGGCAAAATGTCAGGCTCAACGACATTCCCCTCCAGCACTTCCTTGGACTGCCGAAGCAGTTCGTCAATTGCACGACTACCTGCGCCAGACACTGCTTGATAAGTAGAAACGATAATACGATCAATGCCATAACGGTCATACAGCGGCTTGAGAGCTGCTACCATTTGAATCGTCGAACAGTTCGGATTTGCAATAATTCCCTTATGCTCTTTAATCTTATCCTCATTCACTTCTGGAACAATAAGCGGAGTGTTCGGGTCCATACGATAAGCATTCGTATTATCGATACAAACCGCACCACGCTCGACAGCCGCTGGAGCAAGAGCTTTAGTTACATCCCCACCTGCACTGAATAACGCGATATCAATTCCATTAAAGCTGTCTGGATGAGCTTCTTCAACCGTATGCTCCACACCTTTAAACGTGATCTTGGTGCCGGCGGAACGGGCAGAAGACAAGAGCTTGAGCTCCTGAATAGGAAAATTGCGTTCTGCAAGCAGCTTTAAAATCTGCTCCCCAACTGCCCCTGTTGCGCCTACTACTGCTACATTAAACCGCTTTTGATTCGTCATTTGTCGTTTCTCCCCTCTACCCCGCATAAGTGCGTAAAGAGCGTGATATCATCGATCATCACGCTCGGTCAAGCCATGTCATTTATACTGAAAGCGTTCTATGATGAGCGGCTGCAACTGTTTGCCTTCAAGAGCCGCTGCACACGCTTCAGGAATCAATTCCATTCTAGCAACTAATGAATTCGGCTTCTGTGCCGGATTATCCTGACCATACGGGACAAAGTATATGTTCTTCGTAACAAGCAACTTCGCTATGTTAGCTGCATTCAGCCCCAGCCCATCATTAGTGGAAATAGCAAGCACAAGTGGTCTTAAATTGCGCATCTGTGCTTTAGCTGCCATTAACACCGGACTGTCTGTAACAGCATTGGCTAGCTTGCTTGTCGTATTCCCTGTGCATGGTGCGATAACAAGGACATCCAACAGCTTGGAAGGCCCTAATGGTTCAGCCTCAACAATTGAAGAAATCATATCATTACCTGTAATATCTTTCAACTGCTGCTGCCAATGTTGCGACTTTCCGAAGCGGGTATCCGTCGTCATAATCGTATTGGATACGATAGGCACAACACGTGCACCCAAATCAACAAATCGCTGAATTTGCGGCATTACTTCTTCGAACGTACAATGAGACCCCGTCAAAGCATAACCGACGGTAATCCCCCTATAATCAAGGCTCATGCCTCATTCCCCCGCTTCTGCGTAATCTCCGACAGCAGTTGGCTGATGATGTGAGCAAGAATGCGGCCCGCGGTCTTCGGTGCTACGATTCCTGGCAATCCAGGGGCTAACATGGCTTTAATTCCGCGCTTCTCAGCGAAACGAAAATCAATGCCTCCTGGCTTAGAAGCCAAATCGATAAGCACCGCACGGTTCGGCATCTGAGCGATGACCTGTGCTGTGACTATCATAGTCGGTATCGTATTAAAAAGCAAGTCGATATTTGTCACCTGAGTTGACAATTCGCTAACATAAAACGGCTTAAAACCCATCTCCGTAGCCCGTGCAAAATGTTCATCTCGGCGCACCCCGATACGCACATTAGCGCCCAGACCTAAGAGGCTGCGAGCCATTGTAAAACCTGTTCTTCCCATGCCAAGAACTACGGTCTCAGAGCCATGAAGCGTAATATCCGTATGCTGGATCGCCATCATTATGGCACCCTCTGCTGTCGGAATTGAGTTGTAGATCGCAACATCATCACGCTCAAACAATTCCACTAACTGGATATTGTGTGTTCCGCAAAGATTACTTAAGTAAGGTTTAGCCATACCTGTAAATATAACTGCGTGCTTCGGAAGCGCAGCCACTAG
Organism: Paenibacillus taiwanensis DSM 18679; assembly: GCF_000425125.1. Lineage (GTDB taxonomy): Bacteria > Bacillota > Bacilli > Paenibacillales > Paenibacillaceae > Paenibacillus_B > Paenibacillus_B taiwanensis. Next base: position 557,356 of record NZ_KE384306.1, on the reverse strand, counting down.
CTCTTCGGTCAGCGTTAATTCTTCGGAAGTGAATATCGCATGTACACGACCGTTATCATCCGTTCCTACTGCCGGCAACACAAGTGCATCAGCGGTCTGCAACAGCTCGGGAGACAACGGTTGACGCTGTACACCATGATATGGATTCGACAATTGGTCAAATCCGATTAAGGTGACGCTGGCATCCAGCTCCGCTAGTTTCTGAAACATTTCGAGCTGTCTGGCATCTCCGCCTATGAACACGACATGAACTCCGGTCAACATGTTCGCCCCTCACTCCTTTCTAATTGCCCTACTCCACATATAGCACATTTTATGCAGTAGCCTAGAAAGGGTGCAGCAGTTGTTGTACTTAAATGAATACCAAACTAAAGTATGAAGAAAGGACATCTTACTTAGAAGTAATACTAGAAAAGTAACACTAAAATAAGTAGTTAAAAAATAAATGATAAAAAAACAGCACGACCCCTTAGCGGAGACGTGCTGTTGTTATGACATTATTTAGTGCCTGTGTGGCCGAATCCACCTTCACCGCGTACCGTCTCTGTTAATTCATCAACCTGAACAAGCTGAACGGTCGGAACTTCTTGAATTACCATTTGAGCGATACGTTCATTTCGCTCAATCGTAAATGCTACCTGACCGTGGTTAATTAATAACACTTTGACTTCGCCGCGATAATCCGCATCAATCGTGCCTGGTGAGTTTAGACAAGTAACGCCGTGTTTATACGCTAATCCACTTCGTGGTCGAACCTGCGCTTCTAATTGAGGCGGAAGTGCCATCGCAAATCCAGTAGGTACAAGTGCACGATGTCCTGGGGCGAGAGTTAAAGGCTGTTCAACTGCTGCATATAAATCAAATCCTGCTGCCAATTCAGACATTTGCTGTGGCATCGGAACGTCTTCGTTACCTGGTAATTTCTTAATTTGAACCTCGTAAGTCGCTTGCGACAAGATAATCCCTCCTAAAAGCCGAAATCGCCTGATCATTGGCGCCTACCATGGACACAGCAAAAGGCTTGGACACCATTTGCTTAATAATGTGATCCACATCATCCATCGTCACAGCCTCAATACGAGCGATAATTTCATCTAATGTATAATGTCTGCCTACCATCAATTCGTTCTTGCCTAGACGATTCATTCTACTGCCTGTGCTTTCCAGACTTAGTATGAGACTGCCTTTGAGCTGCTCTTTGCCCTTCTTCAGCTCGTCACTGGTTAATCCTTTTGCTGTCATTCCTTCAAGCACTTCCAGCGTCAGATTAAGCACGTCAGTCGTCTGCTTTGGCGCAGTACCTGCATACACCGTAAATAAACCACTGTCGGCATGAGAAGAATGGTACGAATATACCGAATAAGCAAGGCCGCGCTTTTCACGTATTTCCTGGAATAAACGAGAGCTCATTCCCCCGCCAATCACATTATTCAAAATAATCATCGCGTACAAGCGTGGATCTGTCATAGAACAACCAGGAAGACTTAAACAAATATGATTCTGCTCCGTCTTCTTCTCGTGATACAACAAATCGCTGTGAAATGCGGGTGCATCATATTGCTGTTCTTCATGATCGTTATGATAATGACCAAAATGATGTTCTAACAGCTCTATGATCGAGTCATCAAAGTTACCAGCAACTGCAACAACCGTGTTTGCTACACTGTAATGCTGATTCATGTACTGACGCAAATGTTCGGCCTTCATCGGTTGCAGCCGCTCTTCTGTTCCCAGTATCGGGTAAGCCAGCGGATGAGTTCCATAAGCTGCACGTGTCACCAGATCATGAACCGTATCGTCCGGTGTATCATCATACATCGCGATTTCTTCCAAAATAACGTTCTTCTCTTTATCCAATTCTGCCGGGTCAAAATTAGACCTGAAAAACATATCAGACAGCACATCTACCGCAATCGGAAGATGCTCGTCTAACACCTTAGCATAGTAACACGTATATTCCTTCGATGTAAAAGCATTAACGTTTCCGCCAATGGCATCGAATGATTCCGCGATTGCTTGGGCATCGTATCTCTCTGTCCCCTTGAACAGCATATGTTCAATAAAGTGGGAAATTCCGTTCGTTGTCTCATTCTCGTTACGGGATCCAGTCTTGACCCAGATACCAAACGAGACCGAACGGCATGTAGGTATTTTCTCTAATACGACTCTCAAGCCGTTACGTAATTGCAATTTCTTCAACGGAGGTCCTCCTCAACCGTGATCAATGCCTATCTAATCCTATCAAAAAAAAGGTCACGGCTCAACTTTTAACTCCCCAAGCCGCTTCTCCGACAATATTTCACTTACCGTTCCGAGCGTCAGCTTCTTCTGTTTAATCACCTGAATCATACTTTGAAGTGCTGAACTTGAAGACGAAGTCGGATGCATAAGAATTAAGGTACCTGCCTCGAGCTTTGTCCGCAGCCGTTGCACGATCGTCGCCGGGCTTGGATGACGCCAATCCAGCGTATCAAATGTCCACATTACGGTTCGCATCCCAAGTGAAGCGGCCGTGCGGACGGTAAGCGCATTAAAGTCACCAGACGGTGGGGCAAACCATTTACTGTTTACTCCAAAGGTTGCTTTAACTACCTTCTCGGTCTTGGCGATTTCTTGATGCTGTAATCCTTCACTAAGCGTGCTCATATTAGGATGTGAATAAGCGTGGTTTCCAACTTCGTGTCCCGCCTTATAAATCGTTTTAGCCAATTCTGGATTCTTCGTCAGCCATGAGCCGTCAAAGAAAAAAGTCGCTTTTACCTGCTCACTCCGTAATGTCTCTAATATCGGCTCGATAAATTCGTTACCCCACGCCACATTGATCATTAGAGCAGCCATCGGCTTATTCGGATTTCCCTTAAACACGGGACTTGGAGGCAACTGCGACAAGGTGACAGCCGGCTCTGTCTCGCGATAAACAAGCTGAAGCGCCGAATTTGTACCATCCGCACGCCTATTTAGTGCGTAGCTTTGTTCCACATCAACTTCCAGCCCGTTGTAGCCTGGAATGGCTTTCCACACCCGATCTATCATAGCGTCTACGGGTTGAATCGTTCGAGATTTTGCTATATCCATAATACGTTCCATTAAAGGATCAGCTACCATAACCGACTGTTCATTACTGTCAAACGCATACATCCATGAAGCAGTCGTTTTTTGCTCTTTTACAAAAGAGCCTACCTCCGTTAAACGTACAATCGCTAACACAAAGATGCAGCTCATTATAACCGTTATTACTTTCCGTATATTTGGCCCCATCTTGTCCATCCCTTCTCATACCATTGTCCTTTTCCATTCTATGCTAAAAAGGACAACGTTATGCGGACAAGTCAGACAACATAATCGGACAAGTGCAAAAAAAGAGCCAGAATGGGATCTGCCTCTTTCCTTAACGGTATAAACAACCTCTTAGTACATATTGTAATAAGAGGTTGGGCAATTAGGATTGTGTCGGACGATCGTTACGCGGCGGACGTGGTCCGCTGTTAGGTCTGCGATCACGATCTGGACGATCAGAGCGTTGTGGTCTTGATTGTGGGGCTGGTGCTGCCGTTCCTTCTGCTCCAGCAGGCTCCAGCAAGACACGACGTGACAAATTGATGCGACCCTGTTGATCAATCTCGGTCACTTTAACTTCAATCTTATCGCCAATCGCTACAACATCCTCAACTTTAGCCACACGTTCTGTTGACAGTTGGGATACGTGAACCAAGCCCTCTTTGTTCGGTAATACTTCAACAAAGCAGCCGAATTTCTCAATCCGCTTAACAGTTCCTGTGTACACCTCACCAACAGCCACTTCACGAACGATGCCTTCGATAATTTCGCGGGCACGCTCATTGGATTCTTGGCTCGGTGACGCAATAAAGATACGGCCATCTTGCTCGATATCGATCTTGACACCCGTTTCTTCAATAATCTTGTTAACGACTTTACCACCTGCACCGATAACGTCACGGATTTTGTCAGGATTAATGTTCATTGTCAAGATCTTAGGCGCATATGGAGACAACGTTTTACGTGGCTCTTGAATAGCTTCCATCATTTTGCTCAGGATATGAAGTCTGCCTTCACGTGCTTGTGCCAACGCTTGCGTCAAGATATCACGGTCAATACCATTAATCTTAATATCCATCTGGATAGCAGTCACGCCTTCAGCTGTACCTGCTACTTTAAAGTCCATATCACCAAGGTGATCTTCCATACCTTGAATGTCGGACAGGATTGAGAAATGTTCGCCATCTTTGATCAAGCCCATCGCAATACCTGCTACAGGAGCTTTAATAGGTACGCCAGCATCCATCATCGCCAATGTACTTGCACAAATACTCGCTTGTGAAGTAGAACCGTTAGATTCTAACACCTCGGAAACGAGACGGATTGTGTACGGGAATTCCACTTCAGATGGAATAACTTTGGATAATGCACGTTCACCCAATGCACCATGCCCGATCTCACGACGACCTGGCGCACGCAATGGACGAGCTTCACCAACGGAGAACGGAGGGAAGTTGTAATGGTGCATAAAACGTTTAGATTCTTCTAAGCCAATACCATCCAGAATCTGCACATCACCAAGCGCGCCAAGCGTACAAATCGACAAAGCTTGTGTCTGACCACGTGTAAACAGACCAGAACCGTGCGTACGTGGCAATTGCTTCACATCACACTCGATAGCGCGAATTTCCGCCAATTGACGACCATCAGGACGCACTTTGTCATGTGTAATTAAACGACGAACTTCTTCCTTCACGATGTCATAAAGTGTCTCTTTGACGTCATCTAGCTTGTCCAGTTGTTCAGCGTACTTCACAGTAAAATGTTCAACTGTTTCTTGATTAATAACATCAATCGCATCTTGACGAGCATGCTTCTCCTGAATACGGATTGCTTCAACTAGACGCTCTTGTGCAAATGCACGAACCTCTGTATTCACTTCTGTATCAACTGCATGCAGCTTAACAGCCATCTTTTCTTTACCAGCTTCAGCCACAAATTTCTCAATCGTATCTACGATTGTTTTAATTACATCGTGACCAAACATGATCGCTTCTAGCATCGTTTCTTCGGATACTTCATTTGCCTCGGCTTCCACCATCATAATGGCATCCTTAGTACCTGATACAACGACGTGAAGATCACTCTTCTCTTCTTGCTCCACCGTTGGATTAATAATAAATTGTCCGTCAACACGGCCAACGATAACGCCACCAATCGGGCCGTTAAATGGCACGTCTGATATCGAGAGTGCTGCGGAAGTACCGATCATCGCAGCTATCTCTGGTGGACAATCTTGATCCACACTCATAACGATATCCATAATCTGAACATCATTGCGGAATCCTTCTGGGAACAAAGGGCGAATTGGACGGTCTATGAGACGGCTTGCCAAAATCGCTTTCTCACTTGGACGTCCTTCGCGTTTAATAAATCCACCTGGAATTTTACCTACGGCGTACAAACGCTCTTCATAGTTAACTGTGAGCGGGAAAAAGTCTAAATCTTTAGGTTCTTTAGATGCGGTTACGGTACACAACACAACTGTATCTCCGTAGATCACCTTAACCGCTGCGTTTGCTTGTTTAGCCAAATGGCCATACTCCAAGGCAAACGGTCTGCCGCCGAGATCCATCTCGATGCGATGCATGGGAAATCCCTCCTTAATGTAACGTTACTATTTTCTATGCTAATCCCATTATTTCCTGCTATAAGCTGCAAAAACCGTGCCCTTCTCAACTTTATTGCGATAAGGACAATCAGCACTAATGCCATCTATAGGACAACAACGATTCGTTATGTATAAAGCACCCGAAGGTGCCTCAGTGAATAACATCCGCTTTACGATAAAAAGCAACCCGGTTGCAGGCCGCGTTGTCGGCGGCGTGTCACAACCAGGCTGCTTGGGTTCAAGCTATTAACGGCGCAGACCGAGTTTGGCGATCAAAGCGCTGTAACGGGTAACATCTTTGTTTTTCAAGTAAGCCAACAGCTTACGACGTTGACCGACCATTTTCAACAATCCACGACGGGAATGATGGTCTTTCTTATGCGTACGCAAGTGATCTGTTAAGTTTACAATGTTTTCCGTGAGGATAGCGATCTGTACTTCCGGAGAACCCGTGTCGGAAGCATGAGTCTTGTGCTCTTCGATAAGCTGTTGCTTACGTTCTTGAGTCAAAGCCATCCTGTTCACCTCCCAAAATAAATAATATAGTATATCCGAAAGCCTCGTCACCGTCGGTGAGATCGAGTAACCAAGCTATGGACAAGCCGCGAATAACGCGACAATGTTATCAGTATATCATCAATTCCGCGCAATGTAAAACATTATGACGGAAACGACTGTAGACGCTGCCGTGCTGCCTCTGCATCTCGTTGAATCTGATCAATCAGCTCGTGTACAGAAGAAAATTTCTTCTCGGAGCGTAAATACTCAACTAAGTGTACAGTCATCGTCTCGCCGTAAATATCTTCATCGAAATCAAACAAATGCGCCTCGATGACGGGCTCCATCATATCGCTGCGGAATGTCGGCTTTAATCCAATACTCATTACGCTGTCATACATCTTGTCACGTACAAAAGCCCGCACCGCGTAGACACCAAGCCGCGGAATAAAGTAAGGCTCCTCCGGATGAACGTTAGCCGTCGGATACCCGATTGTACGACCACGCTTCTCGCCATGCACTACTTCGCCGCGTATAGCATAAGTACGACCAAGCAAATGATTAGCTTGCCTCATATCACCTTCGAGCAAGCAGCCCCGAATCCGTGTACTGCTAACTTTCACACCCTCGTCATCGCAAGGTTCTACAATATCAACTGTAAAGCAATTGTGGCCTGCCGACTTCAAGTTCTCGGCAGTTCCTGCCCCACGGTGACCATAACGATAATCAAAACCACACACGACATGCTTAGCCCCAAGTCTGCACACAGCATGTACGAATTGTTCTGGCGTAATAAGTGCAAAGTCTGTGTCAAAATCGACTACGTATAGTCGATCCAGCCCCATCTCAGCCAAAATACGTTCCTTCTCACGAAGTGGCGTTAAATAACGGTCGTAACCTGTTCTGCCAAATACATGCTTCGGATGTGGATGAAAAGTCATCATACCTACAGAAAGACCATGTTCTCTACCATGCTGCAAAGCACGCTTAATCACATGCGCATGGCCTTGATGTATGCCGTCAAAGTGACCGAGAACGAGCACTTGTTCCGCTTGGTTCAGCTCCCAAGTGGCATCCTCTAATGAATTTTGAAGTACGATTGTCTGCATTGTTCTCTAAACTCCTACATCCACTCCGGGATTAGTATGTTCTTCCATTCACAATATCTGCTGCGAAAAGGGCGCAAGCTTAAATAATGGATTAATGCTTGCGCCATTCAAATTTAAGTTGTTGATGGTAAAAACACTTTAACTGGTCGCAAGCACGTATCTTCCTCAGGAACGTGAAATAACCCGTAAAATGCTTCTTGTTCATCATACAACCGATACAACTGATTCGTCAAAGGTTGGAATGAACAGGCTCGAAATGGAATGCCTCGACCTTGAACAGCATAATGAGCAAAAGCGTCTAGCATGTGTATAGCGGGTACATATGACATCGCTTTGTCAACGGGCTGTAAAAGCGCCTCGACGGTCCCCTCATTAGCCGCTTGCTGAATCTGCTCTATCGTATAACATTGCTCAGCATTGTACTGAGCAGACATCGTGCGAATTAACGATTCCATCGTAGACGGGACCTCTAATGCTCGACCAATATCCACGCATAAGGTACGAATATAGGTCCCTTTAGAACAAGTGACCCGAAAACGAACTGTCGGTTCACTCACACCTAGATTCATATCCAACACTTCTATATCATGGATTGTGACAGTACGCGATTTGCGTTCTACTGTCTTGCCTTCACGAGCTAATTCATAAAGTCGCTGTCCGTTAACTTTTACGGCCGAATACATCGGTGGAACCTGATCAATTTGACCTGAAAATGATGCCATAACTTCTCGTATGCGTTCTTCTGTCAGATGAGCAGCGTCCATTCGATCCGTAACATTTCCGCTGCTATCTTCCGTGTCTGTAGCAATACCGAAACGAAGTACGGCTTCATACTGTTTCGGCAGTTCTTGCAAATATTCCACAACTCGTGTTGCCTTGCCTACACATAGCGGAAGCACCCCGGTTACTTGCGGATCAAGCGTCCCCGTGTGGCCGATTCGTTTCTCTCTAACGATGCCGCGCACTTTGGCGACAACATCGTGTGATGTCCACCCTTCTGGTTTCCAGACCGGAAGGATGCCATTTAAACTAGTCATAATCGTTGCTTCACCTGCTCTAATACGGCTTTGATCGTGTCATCCAGCGGATCGGTCAGCGTGCAGCCTGCTGCTCTTACGTGCCCACCGCCGCCAAACGTTTGCGCAACCTCAGCTACGTTAACCTTTCCTGCTGAGCGCATGCTCACTTTGATACGGCCATTCGTATTCACTTTAAACAACAAACCTACTTCAACACCCTCTACATTTCGCGGGTAATTGACTAGCCCTTCAAGATCCTCATTCAGAGCGCCCGTCTCTACCATGTCTTCTGGTGTTATATATAACCAGGCAATCCGGTGATCATCTGAAAAAGCAAGTCGAGCCAAGCCTTTTTGAATGAGGCTCATTTGGGCAAAAGACATTTTCTCTAGCAAGCGATCGGCTATATCGTTGCCGTCGACCCCAATCGCGAGCAGGGCAGAAGCAATTGCCATTACATGAGGCGTAGTGTTGCTATAGCGGAACCCGCCTGTATCCGTCAACAATCCCGTGTACAGCATCGTAGAGACATCAAGGTCCAAATTGACCTTTCCTTGTGCAAACATATCAAACAAAATCTCAGCCGTTGCGGCAGCATTATCGCGAATACATGCAACACTACCATACCGATTGTTAGTTGGGTGATGATCAATGTTTAGCAGCGGAACGTCTGATGTAATCCATTCCTTGATGCTGCCAATTCGATCATAATCTGCACAATCTACACATATAACGGCTTTAAAAGCAGGCGCATTCGCCTGCTCCAGCGCTTCATGTATGATGACGTTGTCTGTATTAGCCATAAATTGCAAACGACCTGGTATTTGATTCTCGTTCACCATCGTAAACGATTTGCCCCATAAGGTCAGCAGCCAGCCGATAGCCAGCGTAGAACTTATAGCATCGCCATCAGGATTGACATGGGCCACAACCAGAAACTGATCATGCTCCTGAATAAACCGCAACGCACGATCAAGATCGTGCGCATATGTAGGGTGGAACAACCCATCTGCAGAAGATGATATACTCACTGCAGATGTTGTTATCCCCATATTTAGTTGATGGTTAGCATTAAACTCATTTGTCATGGGACTCGTTCCCATCACGAACATCGTTTAACAACCGTTCAATGCGGCTGCCGTACTCAATGGACGTATCCAACTTGAATACAAGCTCTGGCGTGTGACGAAAACGAATACGTTTGCCTAGCTCCGAACGAAGATATCCGTTCGCTTTATCCAGTGCTTTTAAAGAATTCTCACGAGCTTCTTCATCTCCCAGAACACTTAAATACACTTTAGCCAAAGACAGATCATTCGTTACATCTACACCTGTGACGGTGAGAAAGCCGATACGAGGGTCTTTAAGTTCTGTCTGGATAAGCAAACTTAACTCTTTCTTAATCTGCTCACCGACGCGACCTGTACGAATCTTAGCCATAAAAATCACCTCTTATTCTCTATAGCGACTACTTGCGTTCTACGGTTTCCATTGCGAACGCTTCGATGATGTCGCCTTCCTTCAGATCATTATATTTCTCAAGCATAATACCGCACTCATAGCCTTGGGCTACTTCTTTGGCATCATCTTTGAAACGTTTTAAGGAATCGATCTTGCCTTCGAAGACTACAATACCCTCGCGGATAACACGTGTCTCTGCGTTACGCACAATTTTACCGGATGTTACCATACAACCTGCGATTGTACCGACTTTACCGATCTTAAACGTGTTACGCACTTCAGCATGACCAAGTACTACTTCTTTGTATTCAGGATCAAGCATACCTTTCATCGCTTGTTCGATCTCTTCAACGATCTTGTAGATGACACGGTGCAAGCGAACGTCAACTTTCTCTTGATCTGCCGTCAACTTAGCTTGTGCATCAGGTCGAACGTTAAAGCCGATTACGATAGCATTGGATGCTGTTGCCAAAATAATATCAGACTCTGTAATCGCACCCGCGCCGGAAAGAATAATCTTCACACGCACGCCTTCTACTTCAATTTTCTGTAGTGAGCCTTTGAGGGCTTCAACAGAACCTTGAACGTCCGCTTTGATGATAACGTTCAGTTCTTTCATTTCGCCATCTTTAATGTGCTTGAACAGATCATCCAATGTAACGCGTGTATTGGCACCTAACTGGCTTTGACGAAGTGTCGTTGTACGCTTTTCGGAAATGGAACGTGCTTTACGCTCATCTTCGAATACGATAAACGGATCGCCTGCCAGTGGAACCTCAGTCAAACCGGTAATCTCAATTGGTGTAGACGGACCCGCTTCTTTTAAGCGGCGGCCGCGGTCATTTACCATTGCGCGCACACGTCCGAAGGATGTACCTGCGATCAATGGGTCACCGACTTTAAGCGTACCTTGTTGAACTAGAATACGTGCAACTGGTCCACGACCTTTGTCAAGCTCCGCCTCGATAACTGTACCACGAGCAAGCTTGTTAGGATTCGCTTTGAATTCATTCACCTCAGAAACGAGGAGAATCATTTCCAGCAGCTCTTCTAAGCCTGTGCGCTGCTTAGCAGACACATTTACAAAGATAGTGTCTCCGCCCCACTCTTCTGGAACGAGTTCATAATTTGTTAATTCTTGCTTAACACGGTCTGGATCAGCACTAGGCTTATCAATTTTGTTGACAGCTACGATAATAGGAACACCAGCTGCCTTAGCATGACTGATTGCTTCTACCGTTTGTGGCATAACACCATCATCCGCTGCTACAACGATAATAGTGATGTCTGTTACTTGTGCACCACGAGCACGCATCAATGTAAATGCTTCGTGACCTGGTGTATCCAAGAACGTGATTTTTTTATTGTTAATCTCGACTTGGTACGCACCGATATGTTGCGTAATGCCGCCTGCTTCCGCACTTGTTACGTTTGTTTTACGAATTGAGTCAAGTAGTGTTGTCTTCCCGTGGTCAACGTGACCCATGATTGTAACAACTGGAGGCCGTACAACTAAGTTATCTGCCTCTTCTACTTCTTCTTCTTCTTCAAACGGATCTTCTTGTACTGGCAGCTTCACTTCTACCTCGACCTTATAGTCGTCGGCAATCAGTTGAATCGTATCCAGATCGATCTCTTGGTTAATGGTAGCCATAAGTCCCATCATAAAGAGCTTTTTGATAACTTCGGAAGCGTCTTTATGAAGCAGTTTTGCCAAATCACCAACCGTCATATCTCCACGCACGATAATTTTCTTAGGTGTGTTATCCACCTTTTCGCGCACTTCGCCATGACGTTGATTTTTGCCTCTGCCTTTGCCTCTGCCACCACGCATATTACGGCTGTCGTCAAAACGTTTATTATCCGTTCTGCCGCCTTTGCCACCGCCTCTTACGCCTGGCTTGTTACGATCCCCTGCACCTTTGTCATCATACTTCGTAGGACGGGTACCTTGGTTCAAACGAGCCGGTTGAGGCTTCTCTCCAACTGGACGAGCTGCTGCTGGAGCAGCAGGTTTCTGGAAGGAGCCACGATTAGCACCAGGTGCGCCACCACTTTGTGGACGACGATCCTGACCGCCTCTGTTGTCACGGTTACCTTGTCCTTGCCCTTGGCCACCTTGCCCTTGCGGACGGCCTTGGCTGTTATATGGACGGGACGGACGATCTCCTTGCCCTTGGCCACCTTGTCCTTGTGGACGGCCTTGGCTGTTGTACGGACGGGACGGACGATCTCCTTGTCCTTGGCCACCTTGTCCTTGTGGACGGCCTTGGCTGTTATGTGGACGGGACGGACGATCTCCTTGTCCTTGCGGACGGCTTTGGCTGTTGTACGGACGGGACGGACGATCTCCTTGTCCTTGACGATTGCCATCACGACGCTGACCGTCACGATTGCCACCGGATTGACCATTCCGTTCACGACCGTCTTGAGATGGACGACTGTCTCGGTCTCCTGTGCGTTGTCCTTCTGCACGTTCTGTACGTGCAGGCTGATCCGAGCGCTTAGGCGCCTCGGCCGATGGATTTACTTGGCTGACTTGCGCTTCTTGCTTCGAAGGTGAACCTTCACGCTTCGCTTGCGCATTTGCTTTGACGTCTTTAAAAAACTGTTCTACTTTACCCACAGCATCATTCTCCATTACACTCATATGATTGTTTACAGGATAATCAAGTCGCTTTAGAATCGTAATAATTTCTTTACTGCTCATATTCAACTGCTTAGCATACTCATAAACTCTTAGTTTATCCTTATTTTCCTTCTCTTGTTTACTCAATATACTCCACCTCCGACAAAGTAATAAGCCCGTTCTTCATCATGCTCGCGAAGCCGCTGTCTGTTACACCCACAATTACTCGGTCCAGCTTCCCTAAGCTCTCCCCTAGCTCATCGCGTGTGAATCCAATGACAAGCGGTACGTTATAGGTCCGGCATTTGTCACGAAACTTCTTCTGAGTATTCTCTGAAGCATCGCTTGCCACAAACACTAAACGAGCTTGATTGCTGCGTATTGCTTTAAACACAATGTCGTCTCCGGTTACTAACTTCCCGGCGCGCTGTGCAAGTCCTAGCTGAGACAGCACTTTATTCCTCATCATCATGATCCCGCTCCTTGCTCGCGAGAAACTCATCTTCGACGCGAATAAAATCTTGCGCTAACTGTTCATATATATTGGCGTGCACTGAATGTTTCAGTGCACGGTCAAGAGCTTTAGATTTGTGAGCCAATTTGAAACACGATAACTTGCCGCACAGATAAGCACCTCTTCCTGACTTCTTGCCCGTCAAGTCGATCAGCACTTCATCCTCCGGAGTCTTCACCACACGGATAAGCTCCTTCTTTGGCATCATTTGTTGACACGCCACACATTTGCGCAGCGGAATTTTTCTTGGTTTCATGACGATCCCCCTCCTTACGATCCGATCTTTTCTTCAAGACTGAAGTTTCACCTCAGCCTCAGCTGAAAGCGACCGAGTCATACGGTATTGGTTCACCTTCAACAATTAATGCATCGATCTCATATCAAGCTCGTCGCTCCATGTGATGCCGCTAGAGTTCGACTCTGGCTGCTCAACCTGGGATTCGCTCTTAATATCGATCTTCCAACTCGTTAACTTGGCAGCAAGACGAGCATTTTGGCCCTTAATGCCAATCGCCAATGACAATTGATAGTCAGGTACGATAACTCGTGCCATCTTCTCTTCTTCATGCACATCAACTTCGACTACTTTGGATGGACTGAGTGCGTTGGCTACGTACTCTTCCACATCCTCAGACCAGCGAACAATGTCGATTTTCTCACCGCGCAGCTCATTTACAATCGTTTGGACACGCAAGCCCTTAGGCCCTACGCATGATCCAACAGGATCTACTTCCGGGTTGCGGGAATATACCGCAATCTTGGAACGTTGACCTGCTTCACGAGCAACGGATTTGATTTCTACGACACCCTCGAATATTTCAGGCACTTCCAGTTCAAACAAACGCTTCAACAAACCTGGATGTGTACGCGATAAAATAATTTGCGGGCCCTTAGTCGTATTCTCCACTTTCGTAATGTATGCCTTAACACGATCCCCGTGCTTAAACTTCTCATTTGGCATCATTTCGTTTAAAGGAAGCACAGCCTCGACTTTACCCAAATCAATGTAAACGTTGCGTGTATCTTGACGTTGCACGATGCCTGTAACGATATCGTCCGCCTTGTCGATAAAAGCGTTATAGATAAGGCCACGCTCCGCTTCACGAATACGCTGTGTTACGACTTGTTTTGCCGTTTGTGCGGCGATACGGCCAAATTCTCGTGGTGTAACTTCAATGTCACATACATCGTTAACCATGTAATTTGGATTGTACTCGCGTGATGCGTGAACGGATATTTCATGACGCGGATCCATCACTTCATCAACTACCGTCTTGCGGGCAAATACTTTAATAACACCTGTTGAACGGTTAATATCCACACGGACATTTTGTGCAGCATTAAAGTTACGTTTGTAACTGGAAATTAAGGCCGCTTCAATCGCCTCGATCAAAATTTCCTTGCTAATCCCTTTGTCTCTCTCTATCTCGGTTAGTGCCTCGATAAAATCAATACTCATGTGATTGGTTCCCCCTTTCAGCCAATAACTGGCTCATTCGCGTTCTTTAAATATGAATTAAAAATGTGGTGTGTACAGAGCACTAAAAATCATACCAATTAGAAAATTATCGCCAATCGAGCGCTCGCTACCTTATCATAAGGCAGCTCATGCTCTTTCTTGCCGACTCGAACGACTACTGTTGCTTCATCAAATGAAACCAGTGTTCCTTCGAATTCCTTATTGCCGTCAATAGGCTCATATGTAGTCACGTACACATGTTTACCGATAGACTTCATGAAATCTTTAGCTTTCTTGAGTGGACGCTCTGCTCCTGGAGAGGATACCTCCAAAAAATAAGCATCAGTAATTGGATCATTCTCATCCAGCTTCTGACTCAAATATTCACTGACGCGGCCGCAATCTTCGATATCGATTCCGCCATCCTTGTCCACATACACTCTTAAAAACCAACTGCTGCCTTCCTTGACGTACTCAACGTCCACCAATTCAAACTGATGTTCTTCCAAGTACGGATTGACCATGTCTTCAACGACCGATCTGATGTTCGGTATGCTCAAGCTGGGTACCTCCCAAATGACGAATAAGGTGTCACTCACTAATATGTTGAAACCCGCTGCGGTGCACCAAGCCCGAATAAGTCGGTATCAAATATGAAAGAGTGGGTTTCCCCACTCTTTACGCAACGGATGTATCCACATGATTACCAAAAAAATTATATCATAGCCAGTTGACAAATGGCAAGGGTATGACCTTAACAACCCCTTGGCCAGTCGCCTCCTGATTGATACGCAAACGAGTTTCATTTAAAACAAAGAAAGCTGATTACTCTCAGGCAAACCGCGGAAGCAGCCCATTTGTGTCAACAACTCCACAATCGTCTTTGTTGCTTTCGACCGCTGCTGGAAATCTTCAATCGACAAATATTCAGCCCCTTCGCGGGAAGCGGCAATATTTTTGGCCGCGTTCTCCCCTATTCCTTGCACAGCAGAGAATGGCGGCACTAACGAATTACCGTCAACCTGGAACTTGGACGCATCTGAGCGATATAAGTCAATCGGTTTAAATGAGAAGCCACGAGCGGTCATCTCAAGCGCCATTTCCAATATGGCGATCATACTTTTTTCTTTTGTTGTTGCCTGGAAACCTTTTGCCTCAATTTCATCTATTTTACGTCCGATCGCTTCATACCCTTGACAGCACAATTCGATATCAAAATCTTCCGCACGCACTGTAAAATAGGTAGCGTAAAACTCAATCGGATGATACAGCTTAAAATAGGCCGTTCGCACAGCTGAAATAACGTATGCAGCAGCATGGGCCTTCGGGAACATGTACTGGATTTTCAAACAGGAGTCAATGTACCACTGCGGCACGTTGCACTTTTTCATCTCGTCAATCCATTCCTGTGACAGCCCTTTGCCTTTACGGACATTTTCCGTAATCTTAAAGGCAAGACCTGCGTCCATCCCCGCCTTGTAAATCAAAAACAACATAATCTCATCACGACAACCGATAACGGTCTTAATCGTACATATACCGCTTTTGATTAACTCCTGCGCGTTGCCAAGCCATACTCCTGTACCATGCGACAGCCCTGATATTTGAAGTAAGTCTGCAAAAGTAGACGGCTGTGCTTCAACTAACATCTGACGCACAAACCGTGTCCCCATCTCAGGCACCCCATAAGTAGCGACTGGGGTACGAATCCGATCTGGTGTTACACCAAGCGCTTCGACAGAGTTAAACATACTCATGACCTTCGGATCATTCATCGGAATCGTTGTCGGATCTACTCCTGTCAAGTCTTGCAGCATCCGCATCATAGTCGGATCATCGTGACCGAGAATATCAAGCTTTAACAAGTTAGCATCAAAGGCGTGATAATCAAAATGTGTAGTCTTCCACTCCGCATTCGTATCATCAGCCGGATACTGAACAGGTGTAATATCTTCAACATCCATATAATCAGGTACGACGACAATACCGCCTGGATGCTGTCCTGTGCTTCGCTTAACACCTGTACACCCTGACGCAAGCCGGTTCAACTCCGCTCCACGCCATTTTTTATGGTAGCTTTCCTCATACTTCTTCGCGAATCCGAATGCGGTCTTCTCCGCTACCGTACCAATGGTACCCGCACGAAACACACATTTCTCACCAAACAAAACTTTTGTATAGTTGTGAGCAATGGGCTGATATTCACCGGAGAAGTTTAAGTCGATATCAGGAACCTTGTCCCCTTTAAAGCCAAGGAACGTTTCAAACGGAATGTCTTGTCCGTCACCTTTCATCGTCTTGCCACAGTTTGGGCACGCTTTATCCGGTAAATCGAATCCGCTAGGAATGCTGCCGTCTGTGAACCACTCACTGTGCTTGCAGCTTTCATTGCGGCATACATAGTGTGGCGGCAGCGGATTAACTTCGGAAATACCAAGGAACATCGCGACGACAGAAGAACCGACGGAGCCTCGGGAACCAACCAAATACCCGTCTTGATTCGACTTTTTCACCAACCGCTCCGAAATCAAATAGTTAGCTGAAAAACCGTACTTGATAATCGGCTCCAACTCTTTTTCCAGACGGGCGACTACAATTTCTGGTACAGCATCTCCGTATATACGTTTCGCCGTGTCGTAACATGTATTACGCATCTCTTCGTCAGCGCCATCAATAATAGGTGTAAACAATTTGTCAGGGAACAGGTTGATCGTTTCGAACCGATCTGCCAATTCATTTGTATTAGTAACAACGACTTGATATGCACGTTCTTTACCAAGAAATTCGAATTCTTGCAGCATCTCCGTTGTTGTACGGAAATGGGCATCCGGCTTCTTGATGTCTTTTAGCGGACTGAATCCGGTAATACCATGAATCGTAATGTCACGAAACAGCTTGTCTCGTGGATTTAAATAATGAGCATTCCCTGTCGCCACGACCGGCTTGCCCTGCTTCGCCCCGATATCACACACTTTGCGTAATGCGTCCTCTATTTGTGCAGGTGAGCCAACAAACCCTTTTTCCACTAGGTGCATGTACATCGTCACAGGTTGAATTTCAAGTATGTCATAAAATTCCGCAACAACTTCCGCTTCCTCCTGCGACTTGTTCAGCACAGTTTCAAAAAACTCGCCCTTCTCACAGCCGGACATCAGCAGCAAACCTTCTCGCATCTCAACAAGTTTGCTCTTCGGAATGCAAGCAACTCTATGGAAATATTGCGTATGTGACAAAGAAACGAGCTTATACAAATTCTTTTTGCCAACGTCGTTAAGCGCATAAATGTTACAGTGGAATGGACGGCTGTTAAATAAATTCTGACCTACATAGTCATTCAATCGATCCAGCATCTCAATCCCTTTAATCTGATACGCATCGTTTAACAACCCTTGAAGAATACCGCTTAGTGCAATGGTATCATCTATTGCACGGTGATGATTATCAAGGGAAACTTTATATTTATCCGCCAATGTGTTCAAACGGTGATTTTTAAGAGTAGGGAAAATTAAACGTGCCAGTTCCAACGTATCCAATACGGGATTTGTCATTTCAGGCAGACCTATTTTTTTGAGATTGTGTTGGATAAATCCCATATCAAAACGTGCGTTATGCGCTACTAAAATAGCGTCACCCGTAAACTCAACAAAACCTTTTAGCACTTCATCTACTTCCGGTGCACCCGCAACCATCTCATCTGTAATATTAGTCAGCTGTTGAATGTTGTATGGAATACGCTCATGTGGATCTACAAACGAACTGTAGCGCCCTAATTCTTTGCCATCCTGCACCTTTATAGCCGCTAGCTCGATAATCTTATTGTTTGATACAGACAGACCTGTTGTCTCTATATCATATACAACATAAACCGCTTCTTTAATGTTGCGCGGCTCTGCATTTAATACCACTTCTGTGCCGTCGTTAACTATATTGGCCTCAAGTCCGTAGATCACCTTAACGCCGTGTTTTTTGCCTGCCTTAGCAGCATCAGGATAACATTGAACGTTAGCATGATCCGTAATGGCGATTGCTTTGTGTCCCCACTTTGCAGCCTGTTTTACATAAGCATCAACAGAGGCTACAGCATCCATCGCACTCATCGTCGTATGAAGATGGAATTCGACCCGCTTCTCCTGGGCTGTGTCTTTACGTTCCGGTGGAGCCGTAACTTCATGAATATCGGATGCAATCATCACAAGCTCAGGTGTCATCATAAAGCGATCATATTCAACACGCCCGCGCACCTTCACCCATTTACCATTAGTAATAAGGTTCAGCTTTAATATATCTTCTTTGTTTTTGCCAAACATCTTTACTAACATGGAATCGGAGAAGTCCGTCACGTTAAACGTATAGAGTGTGCTGCCGTTCCGTAACTCCTTCACTTCTAAGCCAAATACTGTCCCCTGAAGTGTTACACGCTTTTCTTCATCCTGTACATCCATAATGGAAACCGGTGCATCTTTGATGTCATAGCCGTACTGCAACTTATCTGGGATTTCTCCAACCTCACTCGCTGCCTGATCCGCAGCTTCTCGTTCTGCATCTTCCATCAATTGTTGAATAGCCTTACGCTCTTCTTGCATCAGCTTCTCTTGGAACGCTTCCACTGCTTCTTGATCTTGATTGCCTACCTTCATCTGCACCCGCAGCGAACGGGAAAAATAAGTTTCAAAAAACGTTTTGATGTAGGTGTCGATTTGTTTTTTCTTTGCCATTTCCAACGTCATCGTATCGGTTAACAGCAGGTGTACCAGATCACCTTCTACTTCGAATTGCGCCCGATGCAACCAACCATTAACAGAGGCAACTTCACGTTTGACCCATTCGACAAATAAGTGCCAATACGCTGCTACCACTTCTTGATGCGGTACCATATCCTCATAATGAAAAATGATACGTATCTTTGCAATATGCGACATCTTATCCTGTACACTCAAACAGAACGTACGATAAGCGTCAGCAGGCAGGATGGATTGTTTGCCGATATGAATTGTCCACTCCCGATTGGAGCGGCTTGTCTCCACCTGTTGAATCCAGCTATCATGAAAATAGGTAGTCACCAGTTCAAAAGGCAAATCAACCTGCTTCATTAACAGTTCCAATCGTTGTCTTTTATCATCCATAGTTGCTTCATCCCCCCTGTGCAAAAAAACAGAAAAGGCCCCCTTCTGTCGAGTCATCGTCCGGTGTTCCGTTGGATGTTCCCGCATAGGAAGCCATTTCATCCATTCCAATACATCTATCTTGCTTAATAAGCGCGGGCAAATACTACCGTATGTTTTGATTCCTCTCCACAAACAAGACATTTTGTCTTCTTCTCTTGAGGCTCAAAAGGAATATTACGGCTAGTCGCGCCTGTCTCGTCTTTAACATGCTTCTCACAAGCAGTAGAACCGCACCAGCCAGCGATCGTAAAGCCGCGTTTTTCGTCCATAAGCAGCTTCATCTCGTCAATCGTTTCCACGGAATAGTAATGCTCATCACGGAACTCAAGTGCACGGTTAAACATTTCATCGTGAACGTCCGCCAGCATTTTCTTCACTTCAGCAGCCAAATTCGCCTGCTCTACGACCCGTTTCTCACCAGATACTCGAGATACGAGTACACATACGCCATTTTCCATATCACGTGGTCCTATTTCCAAACGGACAGGAACGCCACGCATTTCGTATTCGTTAAATTTCCAGCCTGGGCTCATATCTGCTCTGTCATCCATGCCAACACGAATGCCAGCGGATTTTAATTCTGCGAACAATTCATTTGCACGGCTAACGACTTGTTCACGCATCTTCGCAGGACCGATAGGAATCATGATCACTTGCGTTGGCGCCACCTTTGGAGGAAGTACCAAGCCACGATCATCTCCATGCACCATAATAAGTGAACCAATAAGACGTGTACTTACACCCCATGAAGTTGTATGCACGTATTCCTGCGTATTTTCACGGCCCAAAAACTGAATGTCAAAGGCAACCGCAAAGTTAGTTCCCAAATAGTGCGAAGTGCCCGCTTGGACTGCACGGCCGTCTTTCATCATCGCCTCGATGGAGTATGTGTCTACAGCTCCTGCAAACTTCTCAGAAGGAGTTTTCTGACCTACGATTACCGGAATTGCCAAGTAGTTCTCCACAAAATCACGGTAAATGTCGAGCATTTGCATCGTTTCTTGACGAGCCTCATCTTCTGTCTCATGAGCAGTGTGCCCTTCTTGCCACAAAAATTCACTCGTGCGCAGGAACGGAAGCGTTCGCTTCTCCCAACGAACGACGTTAGCCCATTGGTTAATGAGTACTGGCAGGTCTCGGTATGATTGAATCCATTTGGAGTACATGTGTCCAATCATCGTCTC
Source organism: Paenibacillus taiwanensis DSM 18679 (assembly GCF_000425125.1). Classification (GTDB taxonomy): domain Bacteria; phylum Bacillota; class Bacilli; order Paenibacillales; family Paenibacillaceae; genus Paenibacillus_B; species Paenibacillus_B taiwanensis. The sequence continues at coordinate 536,650 of NZ_KE384306.1, read as the reverse complement.
CGAGGTTGGACGTATCGCCAATCGTTCTTCAAGCTTCTCCCCACCAGCTTCCGTTACCCAAGGAAGTTCTGGATTAAATCCTTCGACATGCTCCTTTTCCTTCTGGAAAAAGCTCTCTGGAATAAACATCGGGAAGTAAGCATTTCGATGCCCGGTTTCCTTAAAGCGACGGTCCAATTCTTCACGAATATGTTCCCAAATCTCAAAGCCGTCAGGACGGAATACGATACACCCGCGTACAGGTGAATAATCCATCAAATCAGCTTTCTTTATCACATCAATGTACCAGCGCGAGAAGTCCTCTTGCTGTGGTGTAATTTCAGTAACGAACTGCTTCTCCTTCGACATAACGGATATGATCCTCCCGTAATTAGGCACACCTCAGATCGCATGAAGCTAAATCCTACATGTGCCTTAAACATTATTAACCTTTAACTAATCGTAATATATCGTTGTAGGTAACCGCAAGCATAAGCAGCATCAGCATCGCAAAACCAATAAAATGCACCATACTTTCGCGGTTTGGATCTATTGGCTTGCCACGCACACTCTCGATACCTAAAAATACGAGCCTGCTTCCGTCCAATGCAGGTATCGGCAGCAGATTAAAGATACCCAAATATAGACTGAGAATTGCAGTCCACAACGTGAGCTGATCAATCCCTTGCTTAGCAAATTGCCCTGTTACTTCAAATGTACGCACTGGACCACCCAAGTCATCCAGCTTGAACTGACCAAAAATAAGTTGTCTGAAACCTTCGAAAATATTTTTGGTCATCGTTACCATAGCGTTGCCGGCATAATGAATCGTCTCACCAAAGGACGCCGTTCGTGTTGGCAAAATCGGCGCAATACCTACTTTGCCACCTTTCTGCCCCGCCATGCTAACCGGTGTCAGCGTAACGTTTAATGGATTACCATCACGTAAAATGCTCCAATTCATCGGTTTTCCCTCTGAATTTTCGATCATCTTAATTAATCGCTCTCGATCACCGCCAATGGCAATACCATTTACATTATTGATGACGTCACCTTTGACCAATCCAGCTTTCGCTGCTGGCATCTTGTCTGTAACTTCGCCAATCTTGACATAACTCGGGTTCTCTACTGGCATACCTGCCAGTTGTATGTACACCCCGAACAAAATAAACGCCAAAATAAAATTCATCAGCGGGCCCGCAAAAATCGCCATCGCACGCTTGCCAACGGACTTACTCCCAAATTGACGATTGTAAGGGGCAATCTGAATATCTTGCCCTTTAACGACCATCATCGCTTGTGGATGAATCGAGTATGTGGTCAGTTCCCCTTCCACATCAAGTGTAACACTTAACTCATGCTCGATATCAATGGACTCTACTTCCCCACGAATAACCTGCTTACGCAGATCAAGCTGATCGAGATACAACTTTGTCACTTGATTGTCTTTTAGCCGAACGGCTATCGTCTGGCCGGGCTGTATATCAACCACTTCCGGGTCTTCGCCTGCCATACGCACGAACCCGCCGACTGGCAGCAACCTTAAGGTATACCGTGTCTCTCCATGCGTATGAGAGAACACCTTCGGCCCAAACCCGATTGCAAATTCACGTACGAGAATACCTGCACGTTTCGCAAAGATGAAATGTCCCCATTCATGTATCGTGACGATTACGAAAAACACGAGTATAGATAAAAATACGACTTGAACCATTTGCACAGCGTTGCATCCTCCTTTACGTTTTCGGGTCGCCGTATGTCTTATAGATTAACATTATTCTCTGATCTCGCACAAGAGAATCCCCTTTTGTCCACTTATGGATGCAATGCGCCAATTTACCCCGTATTTTATTTATATGATAGCTTGATCTGCTTCCTGACGTGTCCTGCGATCTGTCTCCTCAATCACTTCCAACGTCGGTTCTGCAACCACGTGATGACGTTCCAATGCCAGCTCGACAATACGCTCAATATCCAAAAATGAAATTTCTCTACGCAGAAATCGTGCAACGGCTACTTCGTTGGCCGCATTAAATACGGTCGTAGCTGTACCACCTAATTTGCCACTTTCATAAGCATAACGAACCATCGGATATCTTTCCATGTCCAATTCACGGAAATGAAGAGTGCCTACCTGCGCCAGGTTCAGCCTTGGAGACGGATTGTCTAACCGCTCTGGATAAGTGAGCGCATACTGAATTGGCACCCGCATATCCGGTGTACCCAATTGAGCAATTACAGCGCCATCTACATACTCGACGTAAGAATGAATAATACTCTCCGGATGCAGCATTACATGAATGTCATCATAAGGCAGTCCAAATAGCCAATGCGCCTCAATTACTTCTAATCCTTTGTTCGCCATCGTTGCAGAGTCAATCGTAATCTTGGCTCCCATAGACCAGTTGGGATGCTGCAAAGCTTGCTCCACCGATACACCTTCAAGCTCCGCCCGTGAAACGTCACGGAAACTACCACCAGAAGCTGTCAGAGTAATACTTTGCACTGCTCGCCTTGGCTCCCCATTTAGACATTGAAAAATAGCGGAATGTTCACTGTCTATAGGCATAAGCTTGACGTTATTTCGTGCAGCCGCCGCAGTCACCAAGTGTCCTGCTGTGACAAGTGTCTCTTTATTTGCAAGGCCGATCCATTTCCCCATGTTTATTGCAGCTAAAGTTGACTTCAGCCCAACACTGCCCATTACAGCAGTTACAACTGTATCCGTAGTAGGATGAGCTGCAACTTCTATTAAACCTTCTTCTCCATAAACAAGCCTTGTCCCTTGAGGCAGTTCGGATCGTATTAGGTCAGCAGTAGCTTTATCCTGAACGGACACCAGTTTGGGACGAAATTGCTTAATTTGCTCTAAAAATAAGGCAGCATTTCTACCTGCTGCCATTGCTTCAATCTGAAAATGTTCGGGATGATTTGCAACAACATCTAAGGTCTGAGTACCTATAGATCCTGTCGAACCAAGTATGGATATCCGCTTCATCCTAACACCTCTTTATCTATAAGATTGTTGGCTATAGCGTAATTAAGCCAATCAGATGTATAAATGGGAATACAATAAGCCAGCTGTCACAACGATCAAGCACACCACCATGACCTGGCAGTAAAGTACCTGAATCCTTGACACCTCGAATACGTTTGTAGGCCGATTGAATCAAATCACCCATCTGTCCAACGATTGATGCAGCAATGCCAATTCCTAACGCTTGTGGCACGCCAAGCACATCAGGGCGTACGAAGAGTGCAAGCACACATACAACCATTGCGGATATAATACCGCCTATTGCTCCCTCAATTGTCTTATTGGGACTAATTGCAGGCCACAGTTTATGTCTGCCAATAGCACGTCCAGTAAAATACGCCCCGATATCAGAGGCCCAAATAGCCGCAAACATAAGGATCGTCCAGAACAAACCCTCATCTAACATAGTACGAGTAAGTATCATATATTTAAAGCCGATACCGATGTAAAATGCGCCAAGCCACAACTGGGACGCGGTCTGAATCGGCACCCTATTCTTGGTCACAACCGTTACACACAAAAAGGCAAACATAACGAGCCACATCGTTGATTCCATAGACCACTGGAAGCTAACTCCCCACTTGGCCCAAGGGACAGCCAGTATTAATACAAGCGCATAACCGACAATTGATGCCAGATCAAATGCCTTTTCATGATGCATACGAGCGAATTCGAAATAACCGATGAGTGCTAAAGCAATCAACAGCAATTCATAAGGGATGCTACCGATATACACGAACCCTGCAAATATCGCTCCTCCAATAACCCCCGTGATGATGCGCTGTTTCATAGCGATTAATCCTCCAACCTATTGTAATCCACCGTATCGACGGGAACGGCGTTGATACTCAGCCACAGCTTCCTTCAAATGCCGCTCATTAAATTCTGGCCAATACACATCTGTGAACCAAAGCTCACTGTATGCGATCTGCCATAACATAAAGTTGCTTAAACGCAATTCACCGCTCGTTCGAATCAACAAATCGGGATTGGGTAGTTCGCTGGACATCAAATGCTCTTGTACTACAGCCTCTTCGATATCCTCGATCTTTAGCTTACCGGCTTGAACATGTTGTGCAATCGAGCGTACACTTTCTACTATTTCCCGCTGCCCGCCATAGTTTAATGCGAAGTTTAAAATAAGTCCTGTATTATGCTTAGTCTTATCAATTGCTTCTTCAAGCGCTTGAATCGTATGACTTGGCAAGTCATCACGTAATCCCATCATCCGTACTTGAACATTATTAGCGATTAATTCATCTAATTCAATTGCCAGAAACTGCTGGGGCAGCTTCATCAAGAAATCGACTTCTTCCTTCGGGCGTTTCCAATTCTCTGTTGAAAAAGCATACATGGTAAGCACTTTGACGCCTAAGTCGTTGGCCGCGATCGTCACACGCTTAACCGCCTTCATCCCACTATGATGACCAGCAATTCGGGGCAGACCGCGTTTTTTAGCCCAACGCCCGTTGCCATCCATAATGATGGCGACATGCTTCGGGATATTGTCAGACGAAAGCTCCAGTGGCGCATGGTCTGTTCCCTTTTGCTTAAACCACGCTTGGATTCGCTTAATCATTCGGTCTCCTCCAACCACGGTAATGAGTTAACTTAACTTTAAAGCCATCTATTATCCGATGGCTGTAATCATAAGTTAGTTAACGGATAAGAAGATGTTCTCATGAAGTCTTCTAACAAAAAGACAACAAACCCCACCGTTCGGAGGGGCATAAATTGTGAAAGTTGTCTTTTCCTTATACTTCCATAATTTCTTTTTCTTTTGTAACCAACACTTTGTCGACTTCTGCAATAAACTTGTCTGTAGATTTCTGAATATCTTCTTGATGGCGACGAGATTCATCTTCTGAAATATCTGTCTTCTCCATCTTCTTGATATCATCATTCGCATCACGACGAATATTACGAATTGCAACTTTAGCTTCTTCTCCGTATTTCTTCGTTTGCTTCACCAGCTCTGCACGACGCTCTTCTGTCAACGCAGGAATCGTGATCCGGATCATCGAACCGTCATTTGCAGGTGTCAAGCCGAGATCCGATTTCATAATCGCTTTCTCTATGGCACCAATTGATGTTTTGTCCCACGGTTGAATCATCAATGTGCGCGGATCAGGTGTATTAATATTGGCTAACTGGTTTACAGGAGTCATTGCACCGTAGTATTCCACTTGCACGCGGTCAAGCAATGCTGGGGTAGCACGACCTGCGCGAAGTGTCGCTAATTCACGTCTAAGAGCTGCAATGGCTTTCTCCATACGATCTTCGGCATGCTTCTTCACGGTTTGTGGCATTAGTCTACACTCCCTTTTACAATTGTTCCGATCTTCTCACCGAGTACGACTCGTTTAATGTTACCTTGTTCGCTAATGGAGAATACAAGCAAATTAATGTTGTTATCCATGCAAAGTGAAGTTGCTGTCGAGTCCATAACACCAAGGTTGCGGTTTAACACTTCCAAGTACGTTAATTGATCGAACTTCTCAGCGGTGTCATCCTTAAACGGATCAGCGGAATATACACCATCCACTTTGTTTTTCGCCATCAAAATAACATCTGCTTCAATCTCAGCAGCACGCAGCGCTGCAGTCGTATCCGTCGAGAAGAACGGGTTACCTGTGCCCGCTGCAAAAATAACGACACGGCCCTTTTCTAAATGGCGAATGGCGCGACGTCTAATATATGGCTCAGCGATTTGCTGCATAGCAATCGAAGTTTGGACACGTGTCGGTACGCCGATTTGTTCCAGCGCATCTTGCAAGGCTAGCGAGTTCATCACCGTAGCAAGCATTCCCATGTAGTCAGCCGTTCCACGGTCAATTCCTTTTTCGCTGCCTGCAATGCCGCGCCAAATGTTGCCGCCGCCGCATACAATGGCGACTTCCACGCCAAGTTCAACGACTTCCTTCACTTGTTCCGCAATTGAATTGATCATATCAGATTCAATGCCGTATCCAGCTTGACCTGCTAACGACTCTCCGCTAACTTTTAATACGATGCGTTTATAAACCGGTTGTTCCAATGTATACCCTCCACTTTTTCCGAACGACTGCTAAAAAAGAAGGAACACAATGTGTTCCAACTTTTCCAGAGCGTTTGTTGATCGCCTATTGGCTTACCTGTAAAATGCAATCCAACTGGATTACATTTTCGCTTGTGCCATAACCTCTTCAACAAAGTTATCTTGTTTTTTCTCCAAGCCTTCACCAAGTTCATAACGAACGAAGCGACGGATTGAAATATTTTCACCAATTGCTGCGATCTTCTCATTCAGCAAGTTGTCTATTGTTTTGTCTGGGTCTTTAATGAAGGATTGCTCCATCAAGCAGAACTCTTCATAGTATTTACCGATGCGGCCTTCAACCATTTTTTCAACGATTTTCTCAGGCTTGCCTTCGTTAAGTGCTTGAGCTTTCAAAATTTCTTTTTCTTTCTCAAGATCTTCAGTAGGCACTTCGTCACGACGAACATACTTCGGTGCAGATGCCGCGATATGCATTGCGATGTCGCGAGCAAATTCTTGGAATTGGTCTGTTTTAGCTACGAAGTCTGTTTCGCAGTTGATCTCAACCAATACGCCGATACGTCCACCAGCATGGATGTAAGATTGAACCACACCTTCTGTTGCAATGCGGCCTGCTTTACTTGCTGCTGCTGCCAAGCCTTTTTCACGAAGAATCTCACCAGCTTTAGTGATATCGCCGTTAGCTTCTTCCAAAGCTTTTTTGCAATCCAACATACCTGCGCCTGTTTTCTCGCGAAGCTCTTTTACTGCACTAGCATTAACTGCCATGTCGTTTACCTCCAACCGTTTATTATGCCGCCATCTCCTTGATGGAAACTAAGCTGGCATTACTTTACGACTCAAAAAAAGGGTGGAGATAGGTGTATCACCTGCCTGCCACCCTTTTGTTCATCTCATTCGTATGAATTAAGCTGTTGTTTCTTCGCCTTGGTTACCTTCCATAATGGCTTCAGCCATTTTGGATGTCAACAACTTAACCGCGCGGATTGCATCGTCGTTACCAGGGATAACGTAGTCGATTTCGTCCGGATCACAGTTCGTGTCAACGATACCTACAATTGGGATACCCAATTTGCGAGCTTCTGCAACAGCAATACGCTCTTTACGAGGATCGATTACGAACAATGCACTTGGCAAGTCTCTCATGTTCTTGATACCACCCAAGAATTTCTCAAGACGATCTTTCTCCTTGCGGAGCAAGATAACTTCTTTCTTAGGCAATACTTCGAATGTTCCATCTTCTTCCATAGCTTCAAGACGTTTCAGACGGTCTACACGCTTTTGGATTGTTTGGAAGTTTGTTAATGTACCACCCAACCAACGTTGGTTGATGAAGTACATACCACAACGCTCAGCTTCTTCCTTAACGGAATCTTGAGCTTGTTTCTTAGTACCAACAAACAGCATAGTGCCGCCGTCAGCTGCAAGGGATTTTACGAAATTGTAAGCTTCCTCGACTTTTTTCACTGTCTTTTGCAAGTCAATGATGTAAATACCGTTACGTTCTGTGAAGATATATCTGTCCATCTTTGGGTTCCAGCGACGAGTCTGGTGACCAAAATGTACACCAGCTTCAAGAAGCTGTTTCATGGAGATAACTGCCATCTTCACTACACCTCCTACATATGGTTATTTTTCCGCCGCCGATATCATCTTTTGACAAGACTTGCCCCACGGTTACCCACGACAGCAAGCACCCTTGACAAAATTAATCAGCGTGTGTTCTTAACACCGTCAATTAATATACCATAATGAACTACTAGATGCAACCATTTTCAGAACTAGGCGTTCGGATGTGAAGTTAATATTGCTAGCGCCTGCTCATACGAGGTTGACACCTCAAATTTAAACGTTCCTGCACGGAGTTTGGTTTGCTTCTTTTGTTTCTTAATATATGCTTCGAATGACGCTGCATCGTCCACGATTTTAGCATCAGCAAGCTGCTTCGATACAGAGCTTGCGTTTGAATTTGGAATGATACGAATACTTTTTGATTGTTTTTCCTTAGGTTTGGAACTCGCCTTCTGTGAACTGTCTTTCTTCACATTAGCAGGGTGTGAAGCCCCTTCTTCTTTAACTGCTTGTTTAGCTGCTTGCTTAGTTGGTGTACTTGCCGGCTGATGCTTATTCGCACTGCTGTCAGCGGCCGCATTCACACTTGCCTTATCTACTTGAGTAGCTGGATCGAGAGCAGATGTGTGAACAGTGTCCTTGTTAGGATTTGCTTCCGTCGAAGATGAGCGCTCTGGCAGCACAGCGCTTCGTTTTTGCACCAGCTCAAATCCTTGACGCTCCGCCTCACGGATTAATTGCTGTTCTGTGAGTTGTGGCACAGATTTCTGCCCAATTAACATGATTTGGAGTAATAATACGCCTATAATAATACCTGTCCCTAATCCGATCAGAAAATAACGATTTCTAAACACGTTGATCCTCCTGCAGACTGAGTTGTAATATAAGCTGCACTTCACCTAATGGCATGTTTAAACGTGCGGCGATCTGTTCCGGCTTTAGCCCCTTCGTATGTAACGCAAACAAATCGGCGTAGCGATCTCGTATAGTTGGCGGAGAAGCTTCTACGACTTCTTCGATTTCTATGTTTTCTACAGCTTCAATTCCACTTTTTGAGTCTACTGCTGTCGTTCCTTCGAATGTGTGCTGCTCTGTCTCTTTCTTATTTGGCTCATTCTGAGCGATTTGTGGTCTATTCACTAACGAAGCCAAAGTCTCGATCTGAGATACTTGCTGACGCTGCTGCTCACCCGCATGCTGCACAGATGCCTCTAGCATGTCCATTCTGCGCCGCATCGCTTCATCACGAAGATCCGCTTCCTTCTTTAGCCGCTCAACTGCTAACAACAGCTTCTCATTTTCTTCACTAATTTCTTGTACATAATGCTCTAACGTTTCTTCAATGTTCTGCTTCAAGCTGGCTTGATTGTCCTGTGACGTTGGGCGGACCAGACCAACTACAGCAATTACGCCGCCAAGCAGCGCTAAATAAATCCACGGTTCGTTCATGTTGCGCCCCCTTTACCTCTGCTCTGACTCCGCTAATTTGCGGATACTCGTCGTAATATTTATCGATGTACGTTTCCCTATATCTCCTCCAACCATGCTAACCACACAAACGCCGTGTTCCAGTTTCCCGGAACAACGGCGTCTCTTTAGACTGAAAAGTCTATGTGTTTGCCTTTATAGGGATGTTCTGCCGGCACTGCGGCATTCTTCTTCTCCGGGTCATCTGGTTGTTTATCTGGCGTGGAAGAATCGTGGTGGGAAGCGTGCTCTTCATCGTCGCGGATTCGCCCTTCTGAAGACGCATCTACTTTCTCGTTACGTTGTCTTAGCGACTCTGTAAGTTTAGCTGCTTGTTCATTCAGCATCGATTGTTCTAACGTGGGGCGTTGTTGCATCTGCTGATGAATGGATGATACTTCTTGTGTACGAGGAATTGCAACTTGCAGTTCAACGGACTTCATATTCATCTCATCACCTCATTTATGAAAAAGTCTAGCTGAATGATGTCTTACAATGAACTCATATTCACTTCACCATCTATAAGCCGGAATGTAGCACGTTTACATACATCCTTGACGAAACGAGTATAACGCCCAATTACGATCTTCGTTCCTCCATAGATCGTTTGATTTACATCAACACGTGCAACAACGGTGTCCTCCAGCATTTTCTCGATATCAAAAATGCGCTCTCGCATGTCCGCCTGTTCAGCCAACACACTTTTTTTCGTTTTATTTAGCTTATGTCTCATTTCCATCTTATCCGCTGTCAATTGTCCAGTAGACGCAAATTGATCCAAAATACGGAGAGCCTTTTCGGTCTTCTCCAAATTGTCCATACTATTTTTGTATTGTACACGCAATTCTTGAAGCTCGTTTCTTGTCTCCGGCACAACACCAACCTCAATAACTGTGACAGTTGACATACCGTTACCCACTGTACGCGCTTCCACACGTTCTCCAGCTTGGATAGTGCCTCCCACAATTAGTCCCTTAGTCCCGTTACAAATCACTTGTCGGCCGGCGCGAACCTGAGAGTGCATAATACTTTGTGACACAATTACGTCTGTACCTGCTGTAATTCTAGCTTCCTGCACAAATGAACATTTTACTTGTTGCCTAGCATGTATGTATCCTTTATTACCGGCAATAATACCACCAATCACTTCGATAGAACCTAGTGCTTCAAGTTGCGCGCCTTCAACTCCACCGTAAATGCGTATGTCTCCGGAGGCTTTAATTTTGAAGCCTGTTAACACATTACCTCTAATTACTACTGTCCCTACAAAATCAATATTTCCGGTTCGATAATCAACATCGCCGTTAACCTCATAGACAGGGAATACATTAAGTCTATCCCCTTCTGTACGAACGACTAGACCGTCTATAGCGGCGTATAATGCCACTTCTGCATCGTCCGAAACGACATTTTTCCCAACTTTAAATCGTGCTTCCTTACCGTCTTTACCGGCAACGAGCTCACCAAGCACGTTCATACCAGGAACCCCATTGCTAGCAGGGAATCGTTCAGCGATACGTTGGCCTCGCTTCACATTGTTTAGTTGGTTAATTTCTTTAAGATCAACAGAACCATCCTCTTGCTCTTGTGGCCGAACCGCTTCATCTGCAGCCAGCAATACTTTGATGTAACCATCTTTGCCGTTTGTTGATCTTTTGCCACTGGCTATCATAGTAGGACCCTTCGTAAACAATTGCGGTTGATGGGCGATTTCCCGCAAAACCTCATGGTTGACACCAAATTTTATTTGGTTGCTGAGCAAGAACCCTTCTATTTCGTCCTTGCTACATTGAAACGTATCATCGAATTTCAAAAAATGCATGTAAGCTTCCATTTTGTCATCGGACAATGTTATATCCAAATAATCCTCCAACAAGATCGTTGTACTCATGGCCGCTCCCCCTTTCATCTAGTCTATCTACTTATTAAGTAACAGCGTTTACGCTTCCAGAAGCATCGATTTATTCTTCTCTAGTACGGAGCGCAAACGCATGATTGCTTTCGAATGTAATTGCGAGATACGTGAAGGGGATAAAGTCATCACTTCAGCAATCTCACTTAACGATAAATCTTCGTAGTAAAACAACGATACGACTGTTCGTTCTTTCTCCGTTAGCTTGTGTATTCCTTCAATCAAAGTTTGCTTCAAGTAATGCTCATTTACTTTATATTCTGGATTTTTGGCTTTTTCATCAACCATAACTGAAATGCGCATTTCCGATTCTTCTTCGCGAATCGGATCTTCCAATGAACATAACGACATTATCGCTACATCTTGAAGCATACCATGAAACTCTTGTTCACTGACATCCAAATATGCACTCATTTCTGCGTCAGTGACAGAACGCAAATAATGCTGCTCCAAGTGTTGGTATGCTTCTTCTATCTTCTTTGCCTTTTCTCTTGCTGAACGAGGCACCCAATCACCTGAACGCAGGCCATCAAGTATTGACCCGCGAACTCGCCATGATGCATACGTTTCAAATTGTAGCCCCCGCCGGTAATCAAACTTTTCAATCGCATCAATTAGCCCCATCACGCCATTGCTGGATAAATCATCCTTGGAAACACTGCGCGGCAATCCCGCAGCCATTCGGTTAGACACAAAGTCGACAATCGGTAAATAGAGTTCTATTAGCTGTTTCTTTGCTTCTAAGTTGTCATGTTCTTTCCATTGTACCCACAGCTCATAATTAGAACATTTGGTAGTCTTCTGCACGCTCATGAACTCTTAACCTCCTTACTTGTCTTTCATGTAACGAACGGCTTCTGCCAATTGTTCGTCCTTCAAAGGCGTTTTGCTAACTAATTTAGGTGGTGCCAACGGCTCAAAGCCCGTTTGACGATCTTTTTCCTCTGTCTTGCTTGCTTCATCCGATACAGGTGTTTCTTTTAACAAATTGTGCAGCGATTCAGTCTCGTCTGGCGTAGTTATATCCACGTTAGATCCCCGTTCGGATTCGATCCCTTCGAATCGAGCTTGCTCCCCGTTAGCATGGCGATTAGGTTGAGTTAGTTCCCCTGCTACCCAACGTATCACAAAAGCTAGTCCAAACCAGATTACAAATGCAATTGCACCTCTCACAACACTTGTCATCAGCAGATTAGAACTTAAAGAAGCCAAAAACGTAATAAAAAAGCCTAACACGCCAAGCCCAAAATTCCAACGTATTGATCCTCTCATCAGATATCCCTTATCCCCATTTGCACACTGCGAATATTTAAAAGACCGTCTTCACACCGCAGCTCGATCGTACGGCCGTAATTTCCCCCTGTATCCTCTGCCAAAAGAGGGATATTGTGAATTTGGAGCATCTGCTTGCAAGATTCTACATTACGAGGCCCGATTCGCATCATATCGTTTCCTGATGAAAATGCAAACATCTGGGCACCTCCTGCCATCTTGGCAATTAGCCTGGACAGCCGTGCTCCCTCCAGCTCCATACGCCGAATGAGCTCCGGAATCGCAGTATCGGCGTACTTCGCAATATTCAGCGTACCTTCTCTTGCGATGTCGGAGGAAGGAAGCATGACGTGGGCCATCCCTCCGATCTTGCTCATCGGATCAAACAAGGTTAGTCCGACACAAGAGCCAAGCCCAGTCGTACGGATTGATCCAACTTTTGTAATATTAAGGTCGGCCATGCCGACTTTTACAACTGTAGACTCTTCAATCATTCAGATGGCACTCCCAATGCTGCAAATATTTTAGAGAATGAGTCCGGGTCTGGAATGAGAAAGAACGTCCCTTGTATTTCTTCGCACCCTTCCAAGAACTTCGTGTCTATCAAAAGGGCACTATCACCCATTTCACCATATTGAATGAGCCCATAATTCAGAACAGCTCCCGCCATATCTATCGCAAGCTGTGGAACAGTTGGTGACATTGCTAGATGGGTAAAGTCAGCTAAAGAAGATAAGTACGACCCGGCCAATATATTTCCAATTTCGGACAAAGCTGATATTTCCATATCAGAGAATGAGTATTCTTCTTCCGTGCTCATTTTTAGCAAATAGGATAACAGTTTCTTAGCAGGCTCGATCTCAAAAATGAAGAACAAGTGCCCTGGTGCCTCACCCTCAACTCGAAAATAAATGGCGATAACAACCTGCTCTGCACCTCCAACTTCATCCGCTACACATTCAAACGGAAGCAGTCGTACTTTAGGTACTGCCATATCGATTGGACGGTTCAAGAGTCTGGAAAGTGCTGTTGCGGCGTTGCCAGCACCAATATTCCCGATCTCCTTCAGTACGTCAAGTTTAAATTCGCCTAAAATCTCATGAAGTTGCATGACGTTAAACCTCTAACTGTTCCAATTGAATAATCTCGCTACGATTGAGCACCTCAGCCAAATTTAACATGATGAGCAAACGACTATCTCCAATTTTGGCTACGCCGCGCAAGTATTTCGCTTTAATTCCGCCTACCATTTCAGGTGCTTCCTCAATGCTCTCTTCGTTCATGTCGATAACATCGCTAGCCGAATCAACGATAAATCCAACTTCCATCTCATGCGCATTTACAATAATGATACGTGTTTGGTCTGTCGTCTCTGTTTCCGGAAGTCCAAAGCGACCATTCAAATCCATCACGGGAACAACAATACCACGTAAATTAATAACACCTTTAATGAAGGAATACGTTTTGGGAACACGTGTAATCGGCATCATTCGTTCAATCGTCTGTACTTTATCTACTTCAATTCCGTATTCTTCATCTGCTAGCTTAAAGACAACAACTTTTAAATCCTCCGCCATGATAGTTCCTCCCCAATGATTACTTTAATAGTGCATTCGGATCAACAATCAGTGCGACCTGACCGTCTCCCAGAATGGTCGCTCCAGATACGCCAGGAACTGATTTTAAATAGTTACCTAACGGTTTTAGCACAATCTCATTTTGACCGATGAAGTCGTCTACAGCTAACGCTGCAATACGATCTCCTTTACGGATAATAATGATCTCAACCTCTTCCTCGTCAAAATCAGAGTAGCTAGGACATTCAAATAGAGCACTAAGTGATAGCAAAGGAATAACACTATCCCGATAATCTATCATTCGGATACCGCCATGAACACGACGAATGTTCTCTCGCTGTACCAAGCCCGTCTCTACGATCGAAGTTAAAGGAATCGCATATTTCTCATCTCCAAGACGGAACAGCATAGCAGAAAGGATCGACAATGTTAATGGAAGCTGCACAACAAATGTAGTCCCCTGTCCCAGTTTGGAATTAACGACTACATGTCCACCAAGTGCAGAAATCTTTGATTTAACAACGTCAAGACCTACACCACGTCCAGAAATATCCGAAACCACTTCAGCTGTACTAAAACCAGAAGCGAATAATAGCTGATAAACTTGCTCATCTGTCATCGTTGCAGCTTTTTCTGGTGTGACTACGTTATTTTTGATCGCTTTATTTAGGACGATATCACGGTTAATTCCTTTGCCGTCATCCTCAATTTCAATAAAGACATGATTTCCGCTTTGATAAGCTCGCAGTTGCACAGTACCTGTCTCAGGCTTGCCTGTAGCTCTGCGTTCTGCAATAGATTCTACACCGTGGTCAAGTGAATTCCGCAGCAAGTGCACCAACGGATCTCCGATTTCATCAATAACCGTTCGATCAAGCTCTGTATCAGCTCCTGAAATAACAAAGTCGACTTTTTTGTCCAATGTTTTAGCCAGGTCGCGAACCATCCTTGGGAATCGGTTAAACACAACATCGATTGGCACCATCCGCAATTTGAGCACGATACTTTGCAAATCACCGCTTACACGTACTAAATGCTCAACGGTTTCTGTCAGTTCTGATTTTTTGACTTCGGATGCAATCTCTTCCAGACGAACCCGGTCAATTAGCATTTCGCTTATCAGATTCATCAGGACATCCAATCGCTCAATATCAACACGAATCGTTCGGTTTTGAGACGGCTTGGCTTGAGCTGCAGCCCCTGCGTTTTTGGCGGCTTGTCCATCTGTAGCTTTTGCAGCCTGCTTCGCAGTTGCATCAGTTCCTTCGGCAGTTGCAGTTCCAGCCGTTGCAGCTGTAGCGGCAACCTCAGACTTGCCAGCTTGTACTTCTTCAATCCGAGCATTCCAATCCTTAAGCACTTCTAACGTTAGCACTTGCAGTTCCACTTGCTCTACTTCGGAGACGTTAGCAACCGCTTTACGAACTTGCTCTTCACTTTCTGTAGTTACATAGAAAATAGAGAAACCCTTGTCAAACTTCTCTTGCTCGATATCGTGTGCTGGTGGAGATGTTTTGACGACTTCACCCATTTCGCCGAGCGCTTGAAATACCATATAAGCTCGCGCAGCTTTGAGCACACAATCTTCGCGCAGTGTAATATTTATGTATGCAGCAGTCATTCCCGCTTCAACAGACTGCTCTATGATGCTGCGCTGGAATTCATCCAAACGTTCGTCAGTATTTTGCTCTGTCACAACCTCTGCCTCGATAGCTGCAACTTGCTCTTGCTTCTTGTGATCACCGCTAACAATAGATTGAAGTGACTTCACGATAGCGGAAACATCCGCCTTGCCATCTCCACCGTTTGCGATATCAGAAACCATACCTTCCAACGCATCCAAGCTCTTAAACAAAGTATCAAATATAAAACCGTCCATCGCTAACTGATTGTTGCGGACCAGATCAAGCACATTCTCCATCTCATGTGTAAGAGATGCAAGATCTTCGAAGCCCATCGTTGCAGACATCCCTTTTAACGTATGTGCAGAGCGGAAAATAACTTGAACGATACTTACGTCTTCCGGCTGATTCTCCAGCTCCATCATGTGCTCATTCAAAGCTTGTAGATGGTCGTTTGCTTCATCGAGAAACATGGACAAATACTGATTCAAATCCATGCTCGAACACCCCCTTAAACAGTATCCTCGTCGGCTGTAGCCGCTAGTTGATTGCTCTGACTATTTCTTGAGCCATATCTTGAATCGGTACGATACGTGAGACGCAGCCTAATTCAATAGCGGCTCTTGGCATTCCGAATACGACGCATGAATCTTCACTTTCGGCAAAGGTTGAACGAACCCCTTCCTCGTACAACTTGCTCATCGACCGTGCACCATCACTCCCCATTCCCGTCAGCAGTACGATATGTCGCTGCAACTGCTTAAAAGGAAGTAAGGACTCGAACATCATGTCTACCGATGGCCGATGGCCGCTGCGCGGCTCTTGGCGGTTCAGTGACACTGCATAACTGCCGTCTGCTTGCATAACGACAGTCATGTGCTGACCCCCAGGAGCAAGGTAGGCCACTCCCGCCTGAAGCACATCGCCGTGCTGTGCTTCTCTTACTTCAAGTTCACTATAAGAATGAAGCCGTTGAGACAAAGACTTCGTAAAATTCGGTGGCATATGCTGCACGATAAGTACAGGTGCCTTAAGTGTGCCTGGTAGCTGAGACAGCAGTTCCTTTAAAGCTCTTGGTCCTCCGGTTGACGTTCCTACAGCTACGATATGTTTGAATTGAGAGCTTTTCGCAGTCGAACTGCTAGAGACTTTCTTTCCTCCCGTATCCGTTGCCACAGTTTGCTTAACTTCCTTGCCAGTGGCAGGCTGCTCCGTCTTCCGTGCTGGCCGTTTCTCAAAAGAGTCCACTCCACCTAATTCACGTGGTGCTAACTTCTTTTCCTCACCAAGCTTTGTGCGCTCAACAGGTTCTTGCTGCTGCGTGGCTGCTTGGTTTGGCAAAGACTTACTTGCCATAGGTAAGACGGACTTAGGCAGCGTCTGCTGCTTTACGCTCGTCGAGCTGTCATTTGGCACATACTTGGGTACTCTGTTAACTGTATCTTTGGAAACGCGAGTTTCATGATGACTTGTCGACTGCTTCGTTTCCAGCGTCTTAGATTTGCTAACCTGATGACGTGCTTCGTTTTCACGGGCATACGACTTCGATAACTCTTCGCGCATTCTCTTTAGTAGTTGGCGCCGTTCGTGAGAAAGAATTGCAGCATGCAACTTCTCATGCAGCATCTCCCCAACTTTGTGGATATCCTGACTTCCGCTCGTAGGACTCGGCTTGCATACAAAGTCAAATGCACCCAGTTCAAGCGCAGATAACGTCTCTTGACGCCCTTCTTCCGTTAGACTGGACAGCATGATGACAGGTGTTGGGCATTCAGCCATAATTCCTTGCAACGCCTGCAATCCATTGCGTATTGGCATTTCCACATCCATCGTCACCGCATCTGGAGCAAGAAGCTTAACTTGCTCCAGTGCCTCTACCCCATTTCGAGCAGTTCCAACAATGTTAAAGCCGGTATCCAGCGCAATCAAATCTGAAATAATCGTGCGCATGAAAGGCGAGTCGTCCACGACAAGAATCTTCTTTGTTGTCATTATCTACCACACACTCCTTAGTGATGGAATACGTATGGATGAATCGTGGGATGGCTGCTTAGCTATATCTCCATCTTACATGTTACGAGCCATTTCGACTACAACAATCATGTCCAACGTTTTAACCACTTGCTAATAAAGTTCTTCATTCCGCCATCGTTCTTTGGCTGTGCTCCATTGCTCATATAAGCTCTGGCGAGCTGTCTCACCTGTTCCGTTACCCGAATATTCGGATACAGCAGGGAGAACGGCGTTTGTTTCTTAACGGCCTGCATCACATGCGGATCGTCAAACATGTAACCAAGTACCGGAATTTCGAGCTGTAAAAACCTTCTGGCGACGGACGTCACACGCTCAGCCGTTTGCTGCCCCTCTGCCCAATCCGATATTCGATTGACGACTAGACGAAAATTAGTGTCAGGGAACATCCCATACACAACTTTAATTAAGGCGTACGCATCTGCAATGGCTGTCGGTTCAGGCGTTGTAATAACGAACGTTTCATCGGCTGCCATCACAAATCGGATCGTTTCCTTGCTTAGTCCTGCACCTGTATCAAAAAGGATAACATCATAACGTTCAGCCCAATTCTCAAGCTCAGACAGAAAAGATTCCAGCGACTCTTCCGGCATGTTCAACAAATCTTGGAAACCGGAACCGCCTGGGACGTAGTGAATTCCTTTCGGTCCGATCTGAACGATATCTTCGAGACGCTTCATGCCGCTAAGCACATGATACAAATTGACAGAAGCAGGAGAACCAATTAACACGTCAATATTAGCCATGCCAATATCCGCATCAAATATTAAGGTCCTGTACCCCGCCTCCTGCAGCATCATGGCAAAGTTTAACGTAAAGTTAGACTTGCCTACTCCGCCTTTACCACTAGTTACGGTAATTACCCTCGTGCGATGCTGGCGTGTTGCTGGATCGCCACCGGATGAGGCGGATGAATTTGACCGTGCAACTAATCTGCGCAGTGCTTGCGCTTGGTCCATCATGTTGTCAATCCCCTAACAGCAAACGAATGATTTCCTTTGGCTCAAACGGTTTAATATCATCGGGCACATTTTGACCGCAAGTCACGTAGCTAAATGGAATATCCGTCTTCTCAGTCAAATTAACGATAGAACCACAAGTGTCGGTTTCATCCGCTTTCGTAAAAATAATGCGATCTATCGTATGCTTCGCAAACCGGTTAATAATCGCCATCATGTCTTCGGTCTTCGACGTCAAACTTAACACCAGAAACGTTTCGGAACCTTCAACAGGCTTCAACATCGAATTAATCTCGTTGACATGCATATCGTTGCGATAGTTCCGTCCAGCAGTGTCCATCAAAATGAGATCACACTCCTGCAAAGATACCAATGCACGCTGCAAATCATTAGGCGAAGTAACCACTTCAATTGGCGCATTTAGTATGGACGCATAGGTTCGTAGCTGTTCAACAGCTGCTATCCGGTACGTATCAGAAGTAATAAATCCGACCTTGCGTTGATGATGGAACATCTGATCCGCTGCCAACTTGGCAATCGTTGTAGTCTTGCCCACCCCTGTAGCACCGACAAAATAGACCACTTTTGTGCTGCGAGACAGTCCTGATTTGCATTGTCGCGACAGTGTTTCTTCCAACACGCTTTCAACACGACTGTGAAGCAGCGTTGGCGCCGGTTGTGCGGAACCTTCCGTACGACAGCTTGACATCGCACGATCAATAATGCTGTAGCTAAGCTCAGAAGTAATGCCCTGCTCCGACAATCGCGTTTCTAGTTGCTTCGCGTAAGCGGTCCAGTTCTCATGCTCTGATTTGCGCAGCATGGACTTGACCATCTCTTTTACTTCACGTATTTCATCCCGCCAAGGCTCCTGCTGTGTAACAGGAGCCTTAACGGAATTGGTTATAGTAGCTGGTGCTGTCTGTACGGGCGCAGCAGGCTTTGCTTCGCCACCGCCACGCAAATCTTGCAGCAAATCCTTAAACAGTGCTTCATCCAACGGATCAGCAGCAGGTGTGGCAGACTCATTCCGTTGTGTGACAGCTGGTGACTGCGGCTGCGGTGAATGAGGTGGCTTGCCAGCATAGGCATTACGAGCTATTGCGGCTGGAACTGCCGGTCTTGCTGCTGGCCTAGGCTGTGGAGCCTGCTTAGCCGGCGAATCATCGACGGCTGCTGTGACTTCAATCATCTTTTTAGCAAACATGCCTAGAATCCCGCCACTTTTAACCTCTTTAGTGCTGACAATGACGGCGTCCTTTCCTAACTCTTGACGAATTTGGCTCATAGCCTCCGGCATCGTCTCGACCAGGTATTTTTTCACCCTCATACATTCACCACTCCAACGCTTTGAATTTCAACATTTGGCTCTAATTCGTTATATGACAATACCGGAATATCCTGCATGGCACGTTCCATAAGCTGACGAAGATACATCCGTATCGTCGGAGATGCCAACACAATAGGCTGATAACCGGATTGAATAATCCGACCAATCTGCTCTTGAAACCGTTGGAACACTTGTTGTGTCGTGCCTGGGTCCATTGCCAAATAAGAACCATGCTCATTTTGCTGCACGCTGTCTGCGATCTTCTTCTCCAGCGTTGGCCCAACTGTGATGACACGAAGTGTTTCACCTGGTACAGCAAACTGCTGTGTAATTTGACGTGCTAACGCTTGTCTGACATACTCCGTTAATACGTCGGGATCTTTGGTGTAAGATCCATAATCCGCCAATGTTTCGAAAATAGATACGAGATCCCGAATTGATATTTTCTCTCGCAACAACTTGGCAAGTACTTTCTGTACATCACCGATAGACAAAATATTCGGTATCAACTCATCCACGATCGCAGGGTATTGCTCTTTAACTGTATCAACCAATGCCCTTGTTTCTTGACGGCCTATTAATTCATGCGCGTGCTTCTTAACCATTTCCGTCAAATGTGTAGCTACAACAGATGGCGGGTCAACGACCGTATAGCCAGACATTTCTGCTCGTTCCTTCATCGTTTCGTCTACCCATAATGCGGGCAACCCAAATGCAGGTTCTACGGTTTCAATGCCTGTAACCGTCTCATCATCATACCCTGGACTCATGGCCAAGTAGTGATTAAGCAGCAATTCCCCGCGAGCTACAACATTACCCTTAATTTTGATAACATACTCGTTAGGTTTAAGTTGAATGTTGTCACGGATACGAATAACTGGAACGACCAATCCGAGCTCAAGTGCACATTGGCGACGAATCATGATGATACGATCTAGCAAATCCCCGCCCTGCTGAACATCAGCAAGAGGTATCAGGCCATAGCCGAATTCGAATTCGATCGGGTCCACCTGCAATAAGTTAATGACGCTTTCAGGGCTGCGAACTTCTTCAATTTGCTGCTCTTCTTCAAGCTGCTCCTCAGATATCGTATTTCGATCCAGCGTCTGCTGCATTCGATAACCCGCATAACCAAGCAATCCTGCAAATGGTAACGTAGCAAGCGGTCCGATTGGTGTAAATAAGCCCAGCATAGCAATTGTAGCGGATACAATATACAACAATTTAGGATAAGCAAGTACTTGTGAGCTCAAATCCTCTGCCAGATTGCCTGTCGAAGCGGATCGTGTAACGATTAAGCCCGCAGCAGTGGAAATAAGTAGCGCTGGAATTTGGCTGACAAGTCCATCACCAATGGACAGAATCGAATAAGTCTGCGCTGCTGTGCCGAAGTCCATGCCATGCATGGCCATTCCTATAATAAATCCGCCCAACAGATTAATAATAAGAATGATAATACTTGCAATGGCATCACCTTTAACAAATTTACTGGCACCGTCCATCGCCCCGAAGAAGTCTGCTTCGCGTTCAATTTTTTGACGTCGTTCTTTCGCTTGCATCTCGTTAATTAGACCTGCGTTCAGATCCGCATCAATCGCCATCTGCTTACCTGGCATCGCATCCAAAGTAAAACGGGCAGCCACCTCTGCGACACGCTCAGATCCTTTCGTAATAACGATAAACTGAACGATAACTAGAATGAGAAAGACGACCATACCTACAGCAATGTTTCCTTGTGTAATCCACTCACCAAACGTGTGAACGACGTCTCCTGCTTCCCCTTCACTTAAAATCAGCTTCGTGGTCGAAATGTTCAGAGACAACCGGAATAACGTTGTGATCAACAGCAAAGCTGGGAAGATGGAAAATTGCAACGCTTCTCGCGTATTCATCGCAATAAGCAAAATCATAAGTGCTATTGAAATGTTAATGATTAGTAAAATATCCAATAATACTTTGGGTATCGGCAAAACCATCATTAACACGATGCCGATGACGCCTACCAAGACGAATATGTCTCTCGCTTTCGCTTTCACGGAATTGTCCTCCATCCCTGTCCGCTCATTTTGCTTTGCCTTTTAATTTGTATACATATGCCAGTACTTCTGCGACCGCTTGGAACAAATCGGCCGGAATGGAATCGCCGATTTCAGTTCGCTCGTATAACGCTCGCGCGAGTGGCCTATTCTCCATAGTCATGACGCCGTTCTCCTGTGCGATTGCTTTGATCTTCAGAGCGACATAATCTTGTCCTTTCGCAATCACTTTAGGAGCCTCCATCGAATTACCTTCATAACGCAAGGCAATGGCGAAGTGCGTCGGGTTCGTGATGACAACGTCCGCATTTGGAACTTCCTGCATCATTCTCATAAGAGCCATTCGACGCTGGCGTTCCTTGATTTTTCCTTTAATTAGCGGATCGCCTTCCATCTTCTTATATTCATCTTTAATATCTTGCTTTGACATCCTGATGCTCTTCTCGAATTCATACTTCTGATACATATAGTCGAATACGGCCAAAATCGTTAAGGCTGCTCCGGTCTTAATACCTAGTATGACGGTAAGTTCTGCGGTGTAAGATAATATGCCACCAAGCGGTACATGACTAAGCTCAATGATTCGATCACGTTCCCCCCATAGGGATATGTACGCAATCACTCCAATTACAGTCAGCTTAATAATCGATTTAAGAAATTCGACCACTGAACGCATGGAAAAAATGTTTTTAAACCCTTTGATCGGATCAATTTTGCTGAATTGCATTTTGAGCGGCTCGCCTGTAAATAGAAAACCAATCTGCATGTAATTCACTAACAATCCCATCACAACCGCAACAATAAAGATTGGAGCGAGCAAAATTAGAAATTGGACCAATAAGTGGCCAAAATAGTCCACAATATTGTTAACTGACAATTGCATGTTAAGCCGATGCTGTAAAGGATCACTGAACATCGATATTAGACGTTCCTTAAAAAAACCGCCTAACATAAACAGACTCATAAAGGAGATTAATAAAATGAACGACCCCGAAAGGTCCATACTTTTGGCAACTTGCCCCTTTTTCCGTGAATCATCGCGTTTCTTAGGTGTTGCCTTTTCTGTCTTCTCCTGTGAAAAGAGCTGCAAATCTAACGAGAGCCGATATTTAGGTTGTACATGTTCCATTAATTTAGGCCCCCGTTCCCGGCAGCACACGCAGAAGTTCGCCCATCGCTTTAAACAACGTTTCAAATATTTGCTGCATCACATATACAAATCCCGGTACAATTAGTAGCAACATAGCCAAACCAATAATAATCTTGAATGGAATCCCAATGACAAACACGTTAAACTGCGGAGCAGTTCGAGCCAGGAATCCAAGCGCTATATCCGCTAAAAACAATGCAACTATTAAAGGTGCAGCTACTTGAAACGCAATCATAAACGCTTGAGCAAACGACTTCAGTACAAACTGATGAACAGTGCCGTTGCTGATCTGCTGAAAAAAAGTATCGTTGCTAACGGGAAGCCAGTTAAAGCTCTGCATCACACCGTCAATAAAGTAGTGATGACCATTCATACCAAGAAAGAGCAACACTACGAATATATACTTAAAATTACCAATGACCGGTGCAGAAGCTCCAGTGAGCGGATCGATAACGTTGGCGATCCCGAAGCCAATTTGCATGTCGATAAAGGAACCCGCAATCTGCACAATCGTAAAAAACAACTGCGCAATAAATCCAATGAGCAACCCTATCAATATCTCACGGACAACAATAATTATGTACGTGCCATCCGTAGGGACACTATGCCCCAGGCCAAACAATAAATAGGCGATGATGCTGATAAAAAAAGCGAGTCCAATCTTAAACATATTCGGCACGCCTCGCGAAGAAAAGACAGGTGCTGCGACAAAGAACGCGCTAATTCGACACAACATAAGCAAAAAAACAGGGAACGCCTGAGTTACGATTTCCATGGTTCCACAGCCTAACCGATATATTGATGCAAATTGTTAAGAATATTAAACGCAAAATCTATCATTGTGGTTAATATCCACGGTCCAAAAATTAAAATAATAATAAACACGGCGACAATCTTTGGAACAAACGCAAGCGTCTGTTCTTGAATCTGGGTTGTCGCTTGAAATATACTAATTAACAAGCCGACTACCAAAGCTACAATGAGCATTGGAGCACTGATCTTTAATACAGCAAATACTGCTTGGCCGGCCAATCCGATAATAAACTCTGCACTCATCGACTGATCCCTTCCCTGCACTCACTAATGATATTCACGCGTGAATCACTGCCGAATTGTCAAGCAGCATCTTCAGGTATTAAAGCTCATCAAGAGCGACTTCACAACGAGATACCAGCCATCTACCATAACGAAGAGCAGTATTTTGAAAGGTAATGAAATCATAACCGGAGGCAGCATCATCATCCCCATCGACATCAAGGTACTTGCTACTACCATATCAACGACCAAAAACGGTATAAAGATCATAAACCCCATTTGGAAAGCCGTCTTTAGTTCACTGATCGCATATGCAGGAACTAATACGGTAATCGGGATATCTTCATATGACTTTGGCTTCTCTGTCTTCGTATATTTCATAAACAAAAGTAAATCTTTCTCTCTCGTATGAGAGAACATAAATTTCTTCATTGGCACTGCGGCTTTCTCTAAAGCAGCAGTCTGGGTAATTTCACCCTTCAAATAAGGCTGTAGCGCTACTTCGTTAACTTGACCTAATGTTGGGGACATCACAAACAATGTCATAAAGAGCGCCAAGCCGATTAACACCTGATTGGGCGGCATCTGCTGGGTACCTAAAGAAGTACGAACAAAGCCCAGAACAATCACAATTCGAGTGAACGAAGTCATGAGGATGAGAATAGCCGGAGCCAGACTCAATACCGTAATTAACAGCACTAATGACATTGACGTTACGCCCGACTGTGCTCCGCCATCTCCGATCTTAATATCGATCCCGGGAATGACAGGAGCTGCTCCCGCCCAATTGGCTGCAAAGCAAGAAAATAGGGTCATTGCAGTCAGAGCAACTAAGCATTTCTTCTTCATGAATCCATCTACCGATCTTCTTTGGTATTGTCATTCAACAATCGTTCCACGCGAGCGCTGCGATCAGGCTGTTTCTCCAGCTTCACATGAAGCATCTCGTGAAAGGATACAGATGATGAGTCCGTCTCTTCTTGATGAGGCGCAGCATTATCCGTGTGGGAGCGTCTCTTATTACGTAATTGGTTGATCCATGTCGAGACAGAGACAGGCAGAGCGCCTTGTGCCACCTGTACTCGTTCAAATGTAGATAAAAGATGTGCAACCTGCTCAGGATCGCTTACTTTGTCGATCAAGGTGATATCATCACCAACACCGAGCAAGTATACAACATCTCCTACTTCGACCACCTGCAGCGACTTGTTTTGTCCTAGTCCGGTTCCGCCTAACGTACGAATACTCTGGTTCATCTGCCACATTTTATTTTTCCGGCTTAACAACTTGATAAATAGCACGATGAGAATAATAATGACAGCCAGTGATAACAGTACGGTAATCAAGCTACCCATGTAATCGAAACCGGACGTTTGCTGTAGTTGTGTGTCTGGAACCATACCTTATCCTAACGTTTTCTTAATCGCTTCAATAACACGATCTGCCTGGAACGGTTTGACGATAAAGTCTTTTGCTCCTGCTTGAATCGCATCGATAACCATTGCTTGTTGTCCCATTGCAGAACACATAATTACTTTTGCGCTTGGGTCAGTCTTACGAATTTCCTTTAAAGCTGTAATGCCGTCCATCTCAGGCATTGTAATGTCCATTGTAATAAGGTCTGGTTTGTGCTCTTTATACTTTTCAATCGCTTGAGCACCATCCGCTGCTTCACCTACGACTTCGTAACCATTTTTAGTTAAAATGTCACGAATCATCATGCGCATGAATGCTGCATCATCTACGATTAAAATACGGTTTGCCATCGCTGAGAATCCTCCCTAAATCTTTTATTGTAGTTTTTGAATGCGATCCCACTGGTTAATGATATCTGTAACGCGTACACCGAAGTTCTCATCAATAACGACGACTTCACCCTTGGCAATCAGCTTGTTGTTGACCAGAATGTCCACAGGTTCGCCTGCCAGCTTGTCCAATTCAATGATAGAACCTTGTGATAGTTCCAAAATATCTTTAATCTGTTTGTGTGTCCTACCTAATTCTACTGTGACTCTTAGCGGGATGTCCAACAATAAATTTATATTTGAATCATCAGCTGGCACATATGTCGAAGTTTGTAAATTTGCGAATTGAACAGGCTGTACATTCACTGGACGTGAAGGTGCTGTTCCCATTGAAGCTGCCGCATAGTGTCCATGCATTGAACCTTGATGTGCATTCATGGAAGCATGCATATTCGCCTGTTGCTGCGGAGCATTCGGATACGATTCATGATTCACCGGATATCCTCCTCCAACATGTTCCTCGTAATGGTTTGGCATTGCAGTTGGCTGCGCCTGTGTATTCGGGACCTGTCCGGAAGAAACCGGTTGCTCAACAGCAACTGCTGTTGCCGCCTCTGTTTCCATCTTGGCCATAGCTTCCGCTGCACCCATCAAGCGGTTCACCATGTCTTTGGCAAACGGAATGGTCAATAACTGCATAATGGTAGAATCAATAAGATCACCAATCGTTAAGCGGAATGATATTTTGATCAGCACATCATCTTCCGGCAGCATCTCATTCCCTTCCCCTTTTTCAGCATTTAAAATGCCAATGCCTGGAGGGGAAATATTAACCAACTGATTGAAAATAGTTGACATCGAAGTAGCAGATGAACCCATCATTTGATTCATCGCTTCTTGTACCGCACTAATATGAATTTCATTTAATTCGCCAGCAACGTTACGTCCGTCTCCACCTAACATCAAGTCTGCAATAATCTGGGCATCTGATGTCTTAATGACAAGCGAATTTACCCCCTGGAATCCATCCACATAGTGAACATGAACAGCTACGTGCGGATGCGGGAATTCGCTTTCCAGATTTTTCTTGTCTAACAATTTGATGATTGGAGTTGTAATGTCAACTTTACGACCAAGCAAAGTAGATAACGCAGTAGCGGCGCTACCAAACGTAATGTTGCCAATTTCACCAAGCGCATCAATCTCTAAAGGTGTTAGAAACTGTTCAACTGAAGGAGTTGGCGTTGCTTCTACGGAATCTTCTCCTGACTTTCTCAACAATGCATCGATCTCTTCCTGAGACAAGTACTCTTTACTCGTCATGCTCTTCCACTCCTTCCTCTACCACTTGCTCGATTTGTACAGCTAACCGGTCTTTAACGTTCCCTGGCGTTCCAATATATTTGGCACGATCCCCGACACGGATCGTCAGTCCCTCTTCTACTTTTTTGCGTAGTGGGATGACGTCCCCAATTGAAAGCTGCATCAGCTCATGCACTGTAATTTGTGAATTACCTAATTCAGCAACTATAGGCAGCTCTGCTCGCGACACACGTTCGCGCAGCTTTTCAATTTCTATCGGTTCACTTGTTTTTTTCTCAGATACAAACCAGTGATGTACCGACAGCTTCGGCATGATAGGCTCGATGACGACATGAGGAATACATATATTAATCATGCCTGTCGTATCCCCGATTTTTGTGCTTAAAGATATAAGGGCAATCGTTTCATTGGGAGACACAATCTGCATAAATTGCGGATTCGTTTCCAGACTTTCAAGACGTGGACGAATATCCAACACTGTCTTCCACGCTTCTTGCAAGCTATCAAATGCTCTGCTAAAAATACGCTCCATAACTGTCGTTTCAATCTCGGTCAAACCTTGAATCTTGGAAGGTGCGAGCCCTGCGCCTCCAAGTAAACGATCAAGCATGGCTAGAGCTACGTTCGGATTAACTTCAAGCACCATGCGGCCCTTTAAAGGCTCTGCTTCAAAAATGTTCAAAATGGTCATCTTCGGTATAGAACGAATAAACTCATCATAAGGCAACTGTTCGACTTGAACGACATTAATTTGAACAAATGTGCGCAATTGCGCTGAGAAGTAGGTCGTTAAATATCTCGCGAAATTTTCATGGATGCGTGTTAATGTACGAATATGATCTTTCGAAAAACGAACGGCTCGCTTGAAATCGTAGGAACGGATTTTACGCTGTGTTTCTTCCTTTTTCAGTTCCTCCGCATCCATTTCCCCAGAAGACAGCGCTGCTAACAAAGCATCTATCTCGTTCTGCGACAAAACGTCAACCAATCGTTTCACCCCCTTACAGGTATCAGCTGCATCAACTACGTAAGATGCTAGATGCGAGTCATAATAAAATCAGTAATATCGACTTGAATCACTTTACCTTCAGGCAATGTCTTGTTAATCAGATCCAGCAGCTTCGCGCATAACTGATCCTGACCTTTAGTGCCTTGTAAATCTTCCGGCTTCATATCTGCCAACGTCTTTAGGATAACAGCCTTGACCTTTAGATCCTTGATTTTCTCAAATTGTTCCTTGGTCTTCTTGCTGTCCAACTGAAATGCAAATCCAGTCAGTACCACATAATCGTTAGTTGCCAGATTCGTTTTTACATCCGAAATCGTAGCTGTCATTTCTACAATTTCATCTGCGCTAAGCCGTTTGATCTGCATTTCCTGCGCGCTGTCCGTGCCCTTTGTCGGCGAACTGTTCGTCGAATTCATCAGCATAATAAAAACAAGCGCGATTAACGTGATGGCCAACAGCATGGTTACCAACCATGGCAGCATTCGTTTCATGATTGTCCCTCCGTTGATTGCAACTTGATGGTACCTCCAACCGCACCGACTTTTTGTATGTACTCAGTAATAAGGCGGATGATCTCAGGGGCCTTTTCTAAGACGATTAGTTTTTTGCCGTTAAAAAGTGTGATGTACGTGTCAGGCGTTTCCTCAACTGCCTCTACTAGCAGCGCGTTCACCCATACAGAAGAGCCGTTTAATCTCGTCACTTGAATCATGGTCCCTCTACCCCCTCATACCGCGCCATTTCCTAAGCCGCACTAGAGCGGCTTAGGATTATCAGGCATGGCGTTGCAATCTTAATGTTATCGTTTCAGATTAACAACTTCTTGCAGCACTTCATCAGACGTCGTAATAATACGTGAGTTCGCCTGGAATCCACGTTGTGCGACGATCATCTCAGTAAACTCGTTAGTCAAATCTACGTTGGACATTTCAAGTTGACCAGAAATGATAGCACCCGTTCCAAGAGTAGGATCGTTAGCAGCTACCACTTCGATTTCACCATCTGGGTTCGCATTTGGTGTCGTACGGTACAAGTTGCCCCCGAGTTTCTCCAAACCTTCTGGGTTAACTACTTTAACTACCCCAATTTGGAGATCCGTTGCTTCTGTTGTACCATCCGAACGTTTTGCAATGATTTGTCCTGTTTGGGAGATCGTAAATGCAGTAACGTCTTCATCCAATTGAATTGGACCACCGTCTGCACCACACACCAACAAACCGTCTGATGTGACTAATTGACGCGTTGCATCCAGATGAAAATCCCCTGCACGAGTCAAAAACGGTACCTCTTGATCACCGTTTAGCTTAACTGCAAAAAATCCATCTCCGTCAATACGCAAATCGAGAGGTTTGTTTGTTGTCATCGCACTACCGCCTGTGTGGACTGTGTCGATGGAACCTACTTGAACTCCAAGGCCTACTTGCATAGCATTTACACCGCCACGCTCGCCTTCCTCAGGTGCCGTAACGCCTGACATCGTCTGGCTCATAATATCCTTAAACATGACACGACCCGCTTTAAAGCCAGTCGTATTCACGTTAGCGATATTGTTACCGATTACGTCCAGCTTTGTTTGGAAACCGCGCATACCCGAAACACCTGAATACATCGAACGAATCATCCAATTGTTCCTCCTTTTATAAATCGATCACATTCTGCTCACTTCAATCGTTCCATGAGCACAGGCCTCCAGAATGGTCCAGCCTGCCTTGCTTTTGTTATTCAATACATACCGCACTGTCAATTGCCGTGAATACATGCCCTTGCTTAAAAGGGTCATCAAGCGCTGTAATAACAGTACGTGTTGGAACATTTACGATATAAGCTGCATTTTGAATGAGCAGCAGTGATTGCTTGGAGCCCTTGGCTGCGGCTTGCTCAATCGCATCAGACATTTTACCGACTAGCTCCGGTGTCATCTTTAAGCCACGCTCCTGAATACGTTGTGAAGCATGTTGGCTGAAATTCAGTTTGTCTGAACGAATTAATTCCTGATTCAGCAATTGCTTAAACGACACGTCTTGGCCGTTATGTAACGCTTGATTGTTGTCTTTGCGATAAGACTGCTGTATCGGTTGAACTGGTGCGTTAGTACCAATTCTACCTATCGGGAACTTTAAGTTCACTGCTTATCACCCGCCCCGACAGCGGCCCCTGCATCGGCATTAGCGCCATTGCCACCACTTCCAGCATGCGGCCCTTTAATCTCTGTAATATCTTTCAGCTCAATTTCAGCGGCCCCAACCTTTGCATATGGAACATTCGCTCGCACAACGATCGAATCCACGACGCCAGATGACACTACGGTCTCACCCGTACCGTCCCCTGTCGATTGGTCTTTAGCAATCCAGGAAATCTCTTTGCCAATCAAGTTAGATGACATTCCAAGCGATTGCTGTAAGAAATTCAATTGCGAAGAAATGTTCGTCAACTGTTCAACAGACGAAAATTGTGCCATTTGAGCAATAAAGTCTTTATCTTGCAGTGGTTGAGTTGGATCTTGATTTGACAGCTGTGTGATCAGGATTTTAAGGA
The DNA here is from genome assembly GCF_000425125.1 of Paenibacillus taiwanensis DSM 18679. GTDB lineage: Bacteria > Bacillota > Bacilli > Paenibacillales > Paenibacillaceae > Paenibacillus_B > Paenibacillus_B taiwanensis. The sequence continues at coordinate 506,019 of NZ_KE384306.1, read as the reverse complement.
AGTCATCCTTACCCAACTGCTTCATTTCACCTGTCGGTTTGAGCCGATCCAAGTTTTCTTTGCTGTAGTTCGGCCACAACAAGTTGTTAACCACACCTGCGTTCGCAGTCATAATGTGTACACCTCCTTATGACTCGATTAAATAAAACCTGTTACACACTCGCAGTGAAAGATGATCCTGTAAGGGACTGAACAGCGCGAGCCGTTTCCGCGTCCACTCCATTTATCAGCTCACCGTTGTTATCCTTATCCGTTCCATCTCCCGCAAAACGGCGTGAAGAACGCTGTTCTTGGTTCGCATTAGGTTGTCTGTCTCCTTGGAACATGGAGAAGGACATGGAAGCCTCCGAAGCAGCAGAAGTCTGCTGACTTACCTCAAGCTTCTCAACCTGAATGCCTTGTGACTGAAGTGCACCACGAAGCACGGACATTTGCTGATCCAGCATATCTTTAGCTGCAGCATGCTCTGTCATAAACTGAGCTACCAATTGTCCATTTTGCATCGTCAATCGCACATTTACTTGTCCCAGATTTTCTGGATACAACGTAATCTTCGCTTCAGACACACCATTACGTGATGTAATCAGCATTTGTTTTACCATAAAACCAGACATTTCTTGAGCAAAATGCTGGGCGCGAATAACAGGAACTTGCTTCGTCGCATTTAGGCCTTCAGCTTTCATGGCGAATTGGCCTGCTGTCATGACTTGATTGTTAAGATCCAACCCATCATCTGTAGCAGTTGTTGACTCCTGTCCTCCCATTAAGCTGGCGAAGGATTGACCTTGCCCCGCTGCTTGTGAATTGACACTTGTCCCTTTAGCTACAGCAGCTGTATGACCAACTTCCGTCTGTGCTTGGGCTGGTAGTGCAGCTTGCAATGATCCAGCGTCCGTCTGTACAGCAGGACGATTCAGAATGTGTCCTAATTGCTGTAGCAGCTTGCCTGCCTGCTCGTTTAACGCTGCATTTCCAGCAGCGCCTGCGTTTGTTTGTTTTAGCAACTGTTGAATTTGCTCCAGTTGATCTCGCACAACAAACGCAACCGTCTGAGGCTGCTTCGCGAGCAAATCGATGGATGCTTGTTGCTCTGGTGTTACAGCTGCTTGCAGCGGTGTAAGCAACGCTTGCGCTTGACCTATCCATTGCTGGAGGTATTCAAGCAGTGCTGGATCAGATTCAAGCTGTGCTTCGTTGTTTTGTAAAGCGGCCAGCAAGGATTGAATAAGCTCATCTAGCGAACCAAGCGCTTCATCCGTTAGCGATCCTGTTTCGGCAAAAGCAACCAGCGGCATAAGAGAAGCCATTGATTCCTGCCCAGTTGATCCCGTATTCATACATTGTGATAAAGTCGCGAAAAATACCCCGGCATCAGTTGCTCCTCCTTTTGTGGAGACGCCACTTGCTCCGGATACCGCATTAGCTGTTGGTACTGAAGAAACTGACATTGACATATATATCACCTCCTTTCAAACACAGCAGTCCGCTACTTTATTTGTTCGGGAACAACTTGGACACTAGCTTTGCAGTTGCTGTCTTGTCCGCTTCCGTCATCGCATCAATCAATTTGGAGCGAGTCGCGTCATCCACTGCATTTAATACTGCCAATACTTTCCCAGGATTAATTCTTGATGTTTCCAACAAGATGCTAGCACCACTCTTTGGTGACATACTCGAGAACGTCTTGCTAAGCTGCGCTTTGTCCAAACCTGTCGTTGCAGGTACTGTCGTTTCATTTTTCTTAAGACGAGCTTGCAAGGCAGCAATTTTCAGATTATCAGATGTCTGTACATCCTTTAATTGAATAGATGCTTCCGCAGCCGTTTTGGGATTCATTTTTTCTAGTATTTTGACGCGTTCTTCCTGCTTCATTGCGTGCAGTACAAGAACTATTTCTTCCTTCGTCAAATTTTCTAGTATAGGCGCAGCCTTGCTTGGCATCATTTTGGCGTACATGCCAGCGAGATCTTTCACCTGCTTATCATACTGCTCAGCATTCACACGCTGCTGTTCTTGCTTTTGCGCCGATTGATTAACTTGCTGCGATAATTTGTTGACTTCGTCTTCTAATGTTTTACGTTTCTCGGCCAACACACGAAGATCGTTATCTTTGGAAGCCAGAAGCTTTTTCAAGTCGGCAATCTGCTCCGCTTCGGTGGGAACTGCTTCCTTCGGTTTCTTGTCCTTGCTGTCTTTGTCTGCTTCCTTCTCATCTGGAGCGGGAAGAACTTTATTTATAACAGGAACATCCTGCGCCCAGTTCAAAATATTATTTCGCCAATCGACGTTAAATAACGTTAGCAGGACTACTAGCAGCACAATCGTAAACAAGATAGGTGTTGCAAAAAACAAAAATCGTTCAAAACCTGAATACTGACTTCCGTTATCTTCGAGAACTTCCTTAGCCACTGCCATCCCTCCTGCTTCAGCGGCGGTTAACCTTTTCCGTCACAATTCTATCGAGTTGCCATATGGAAACGTACGGTCGCCATTTCGTCCATTTCATTTTGTTCGATAAGTGCAAGTTGCTGTTTAAAGTGGTCTTCCGCCTTCTCACGTGCTTTCTTCCACAACTTCTCATCTGTCATGCAATCTTTCAGATTGTCTTGTCTGACTCTAACACGCCCTTCAGCGGCCAGCACCCTTTCATGGGCTGCAAATATCTGTGAATCCATATGGGCGATATAATGCTGCCAAAGCTGCAATTCATGAGCCGGGGCGCTGGAGTCAATCATACGCTGTAGAGTGTCGGCAGCTTCTTTACGTTCATTTTTCACTCGCAGCAATTGATCCTCTTCCGTCTGCAAATGTCCAATGGCCTCTGAAAGCATCCACTCAGATTGTTTTTTCGTGTTTGTCTTCAGATCCAATACTTTCTGAAAAGAGTATTGAAAAGCGCGCATCCGCTACTCATCTCCCTTGAAATTGCATGGTCAACCGTTCAATCGTTTCTTCATATGACATCGATTCATTGATACGCTGCTTAGTAAAACCATAAATATCATCAATCGCTTCTATCGCTTCGTCGATCGCTGCATTCGAGCCTCGTTGGTATGCGCCAATGTTAATGAGATCTTCTGATTCTCTGTACACGGCCAACAAACGTTTTAATTGCTCTGCTGCAAGCTGATGCTCTTCAGGTACAATATCTTTCATGACTCGACTTACACTCGCCAATATGTCAATCGCCGGAAAATGGCCTTTTTGCGCGATATTACGATTAAGTACAATATGACCATCTAATATCCCGCGCACCGCATCAGCAATCGGTTCGTTCATGTCATCCCCGTCAACAAGCACCGTGTAAAATGCGGTGATCGAGCCATTCGGTCCCGTACCACTGCGCTCTAGCAGCTTCGGTAAGCTTGCAAAAACGGAAGGCGTATAACCACGGGTTGCTGGTGGCTCTCCGATGGCAAGCCCTACTTCCCGCATGGCCATTGCATAACGTGTGACAGAATCCATCATCAGCATGACATTCATGCCACGATCACGAAAATATTCAGCAATCGTCGTTGCAATTACTGCACCCTTAATACGAACAAGTGCTGGTTGATCAGATGTTGCTACCACAACAACCGATCGTGCCAAGCCTTCTGGCCCTAGGTCCCGCTCGATAAACTCGAGCACCTCTCGCCCCCGCTCTCCTACAAGAGCGATGACGTTCACATCGGCAGCGGTATTTCGTGCAATCATGCCAAGCAGCGTACTTTTACCGACACCAGAACCTGCAAATATCCCAACACGCTGTCCATTTCCAATCGTTAGCAGTCCATCAATGGCTCGTACACCAACCCCAATGGGGTCTTGAACACGTGGTCTCTTCAGCGGATTCGATGGAATGTTCGACGTAGAACATTTGGCCATCCTTGTTGGCAGGAAGGAACCATCCAGGGGCTGACCTAGTCCGTTCAGCACTTTCCCCAGAAGTTCCGAGCCTACTTGCACGGTCAATGGTTTGCCTGTTCCAACAACATCACAGCCTGGTCCAATATCGTTAAGCTCACCTAACGGCATTAACAGCACTTTATTGTCGCGGAAGCCAACCACCTCAGCCATTAATGGGACGTTACCTTTATTCGGATGAATAAAACAAACCTCACCGATGCTGGCATCCGGCCCTTCTGATTCTACTGTCAATCCAATAACTTGAGTTACTTTCCCATTCACGCGAACAGGATCTACGTGTTTGAGAAACTCTGTATATTTATCTACATTCCAAACGTGCTCTGCATTAGATTTCATCGTTGACCTGCTCCCCGTGATGAACGGCTACTTGAATCAGCGCCTTCTTTAATTCTTCTAGCTGTGTATCCACTCTCGCATCAATGCTTCCCAATGACGAGCGAATAACACAACCATGATCCTGAACACTTGCATCTGGAATAATTTGAAGCTCTGCTTGTGAATCAATCGCAATGCTTAACTCTTCGCGCGCCGCATGGATAAACATAAATTGCGCAGGAGATACACAGAGCGTTATGATTCCACTTTCTCGCTTACGCGCTAGCTGCTTCTTCACCATTTCCAAAATAAGCTCAGGCTGAATGGTTAGTTGCTGATCAATAATCTTCTCTGCAATAGAGCAACTCAAGGCTACGACAAAAGGCTCGGCTTCCTGAATCAGCTGTTCTTTTGCCGTATACGCCTGCTTCAGCAATTCCCCTGCCTCACTGACTTTTAACTCATAAGCCTCTTTAATCGCTTGTTCGGCTTGTGATACGCCAGCCTCGTACCCTTCGGTCTGAGCTTGTTGTTGAATTTCACTGCGAAGCTCTTCATCCTGTGTTCTGCGTTCATCCCACCAGGCTTCAATCTCTGCACGTGCATCCTCCAACATTCGTTCCGATTGTTCTGAAGCCACTCGGACTTGGTCTTCTGCAAATGCTTGAGCATCTGCAAGAATATCTTGCCGCAAAGCAGCCAATTGCGTGTCTTTGGCCAGCAAAATATCACCCGTTAGTTCTTCCTCGTCCGCCTGCTCTTGTTGCTCTAACAGTCGTTCCTGGTGCCGTCGAACGGCCTCTAGCATTCTCATTTGTTCAACGGGAATGTAGTGGGAAGATTTAATCACGTTAGACAATGATATCGTCTCCTCCGCCACGCGCTATAATGATCTCGCCAGATTCCTCTAAGCGACGAATTGTAGCAACGATGCGCGTCTGCGCTTCCTCCACGTCACGCAACCGCACAGGTCCCATAAATTCCATTTCTTCTTTGAACGTATCCGCCATCCGTTTCGACATATTGCGGAAAATAACACCACGTACATCTTCGCTTGCCACTTTGAGCGCAAGCTGCAAGTCCGAGTTGTCGATGTCCCGAATAATACGCTGAATCGAACGATTGTCGATGTTGACAATATCCTCGAACACAAACATCCGCTTCTTGATTTCTTCGGCCAATTCAGGGTCTTGAATTTCAAGAGAATCCAAAATGGTACGTTCTGTACCGCGATCGACGCCATTTAAAATATTTACAATCGATTCGATTCCGCCTGCACTTGTATAATCTTGTGTCACTGTAGCAGACAACTTCTGCTCAAGCACACTTTCCACCTGACTGACTACCTCAGGAGAAGTGCTGTCCATCAACGCAATTCTGCGTGCAACGTCTGCTTGCTTCTCCGGGCTTAACGAGGACAAAATTTGAGATGACTGCTCGGTTTGCAAATAGGATAGAACGAGCGCAATGGTTTGTGCGCTCTCGTTCTGAATAAAGTTCAAAATTTGCAAAGCATCCGCCTTGCGAGCAAAGTCAAACGGACGAACTTGCAAAGTAGCTGTCAGACGGTTAATAATGTCCACCGCTTTAGAAGCACCAAGCGCTTTTTCCAATATTTCTTTGGCGTACGTAATACCACCTTGTGAAATATATTCTTGTGCCAAGCAAATTTGATGAAATTCGCTTAACACCGTTTCTTTATCAACAGAATCAACTTTTCTTACATTTGCGATCTCAAGCGTTAATTGCTCGATCTCTTCATCTCGCAAATGTTTAAATATTTGCGCCGATACTTCAGGTCCTAATGAAATGAGCAAGATCGCCGCTTTTTGTCTGCCTGTTAAACCTTGATTGTTTCTAGCCATCTATGCTCACCTCGATTCGTCAACTAGCCAAGTCCGCAGCAAATTGACGAATTCTTCTGGTTTCTTCTTCGCCAACGATTCCAATTGCTTGCGCACCTGATTCTCGTTTGTTGCATATTCCAAATCAATCGAAGGAAGTTCAACATGCGTTGGAATATAACCCATTCCATCTTCATCGATAAATTCTTCTTCACGCTTTTTACGCTTGCGAGCAACTGCAAATGCAATTCCTCCACCAATGAGCAATAGAGCAAGTGCTCCAGCCCCATACCATACCCAAGTCGGGATTGAAGTCGTACTTAGAACTCCGCCATTAGTCCCATTTTGTGAAATGACAGAAACTTTTCCTTCTAATTCAGCGTCAGTTATAGTAGAGCCTGATTCTTTTAGTTGAGCTGCTACGATAGAACGCAGCACTTTCTCAACGGATTTAAGCTTCTCATCCGTAAGATCAGAGGACCCAACTGCTGCATGAATCGTTAGATCTTTCACAGCATACGGGCTGGATTGAATCAAGTTTTTGATTCGGTTTACTTCATAGTTTACAGTCTTCTGAGACTTTTCTGATGAAGTATCGCCGTTTCCTGTCGCACCAGGGTAATTGGTAACATCTTCATTACCTGTACCTGCTACACCTTGCTGTGCACTTTTACCAGTGAATGTCTCCTGCATCTCTTGAACGCTGATTTCAATCCCTTTCATGTTCTCAGCATCAACAGGAGTTACCATGTTTTCTTCTTTGTTCACTTTATCAAAGTTAAGATTAGCAGATACTAAGACATTTGCGTTATCGGGACCGACAACACCCGCCAAGAAGCTGCGCACTTTGTCGCCCAAGTCGCGTTCATAGCGGCGTTGGATGACCAGTTGCTCTTCAACTTCGCTTGCAATTCCGGATTTACCTGAACCAGGTGAACCAGAAGCATACATAGGACCTTCATCGCTTGATAACGTAATGTTTTCAGCTGTAAGGTTAGGTACTGCCGATTTAACCAAGTTAAAGTATCCGTCTACAACTTCTTGTTTCGGGCTGTAGCCTGGTTTGAACTTTAATAATACAGATGCAGATGCTTGTTGTTCTTCATTGGTTGCAAAAACGCTTTCTTTAGGCAAATTAACTAGCACTTGTGCGTCATTAATTCCTTGCATGTTGCGGAGGAGACGTTCTATTTCGCCGTTCAAGGCATCCTTATATCGAACATCAAATACGTTATCCGTCATGCCGCCCATAAGACCGTCGGCACCAAATGAATCAAAACCAATAGAGCCGTTTTTCACGATCCCTTGCGCACCGATGTCTACTTTCACTTTAGAAGCAGACGCCTCGGGGACAGAGATTGAACTGCCGTCAGCACTTAACTCGTAAGGGATCTTATTGCTATTCAGGTATTCGATAATACCAGCTGCGTCATTCGAGTTCAGATCTCGGAATGCTAACGCATATTCTGTCTTAGAGAGCTGATAGGTTATTAAGCTAATCGCAACAACTAGCAGCACCAAGGTGGATATTAATATCCATTTCGTTCTTTTACCAAATTGACTCCAGTACTGAGAAGCTCGTTCCCTATACTGGCCTATTTTCTCTTTCAATTCTCGTCACCCCACCAAAACTGTGTAAGACAAGACGTCTTTACATTTGCATGCGCATGACTTCTTGATAAGCTTCGACTACTTTATTTCGTACTTGTGTCGTCAACTGTAAGCTTAGAAGCGCGCGTTCTGAGGCGATCATGAGCTGGTCTACGTTAACTTCACCGATCATAAATTGCTTGTTCATGCTTTGGACTTGATGCTCTTGTGCATCAACTTGCTGAAGTGAATCTGCTAGAAACTCCCCAAATGATTTGGTCATTTCTGCTGGTGTTGCTGGAGTTGATGATGGAATGTTACTAACTGTGGCATTCACTTGAGACGTTTGCATCGGCAACGTCATCGTGTTTGTGATCATCCTGTACCCTCATTTCCCATTAGTTCAATGCGCTGTTATGCTCTGCCAATTTCCAATGCCTTAGTTATCATGGACTTTGAAGCATTTAGCGCTGTGACATTCGCTTCATAAGATCGAGTAGCTGATATCATGTCAACCATTTCTCTAGCCATATCTACATTCGGCATAGATACATAACCGTTCGCATCCGCATCTGGATGAGTTGGTTGATACACAAGCTTAAAAGGCGAAGCATCATCTTGAATTCGACTCACTCTTACGCCACTTGTTGATTGGGTTCCTTGCATTGCGGAGTTCAATGTTTGTTGAAAGGATGGTTGCGTTTGCGACATCACAACTACTTTACGACGATAAGGCACGACTTGGCCGTTAACTACCTGCGCACGAGTTGTCTCTCCATTCGCAATATTTGAAGAGATCACATCCATCCGCAACCGTTGTGCCGTTAATCCTGAAGAACTGATCTGAAAGCTGTTACTAATGTTCATTCCTCATCTTACCTCCTGACATCCATACCGGTGCGCATCATGTTAATGTGATGATTGACTTGCTGTACGTATGTAAAATAACGCAATTGGTTCTCCGCCTGCAACGCCATTTCCCGATCCATATCAACGTTATTCGCATTGTTACCCATAACAGTTGATTCGTCCTTGACGGTTTTGAACTCTGGCACCCCTTGTGACGGTCCAATATAGAAATGCTTTTCATTTGTCCGCCGACCAGTTAACGACCCTCCACTCATTTGATCGCGAAGGATTGATTCGAACTGAACATCAGATCGCTTGTAATAGGGTGTATCTACATTGGCGATATTGTTGGCAGTTGCATTCTGCCTTGCGGCAGCTGCCTGAATGGCACCTTCAAGTTGTCTAAATTGTAAGCCATTCAATAAATCCACATGGTCTCCCCCGCTTTCTCCACAAATGAATCTTTATTTCATGATTCCACATTAAACTGCTTTTTCCTGCTTTCAATCGACAAAATTCGATTAAAAATTACAAATTACTACTAACAGGCGTGAGCATTCGTAAATCCATTACCATAACTTGCATAAAATGCGACTCGACACTTCAAAATTAAACATTTTGTCTGAAATTGCGCACTTTTATCATCTTAAACTTTACAAGAGAAAACAATATGAAAAAAGCCCTATCTTTCGCTTGAAAGACAGGGCAAATAGTGGAAAACATTTTAATTAACATATATATACTGCGTTAAAAGTCGGTCTTATATATGACTATATGTTCATGTTTTTATAAAATATACTGACTAAGATCACGGTTTTGTGAAATATCGACTAACTTTTCCCGTACATACTCTGGCGTAATAACAAACTGTCCTAAATTCAGTTCAGGCGCTTCAAAAGAGAGGTCCTCCAACAGCTTTTCCATAATGGTGTGCAAGCGTCTCGCCCCAATGTTTTCCATGTTTTGATTCACACTTTGAGCTATTCGTGCAATCTCTTCAATGGCATCATACGAAAACTCCAGCTCCAAATGTTCCGTTTTTAGCAACTCTACATACTGTTTCGTTAATGCATTTTCTGGCTCAGTCAAAATGGATACGAAATCCTCCATAGACAAACTCGTTAATTCTACACGGATCGGAAAACGACCTTGAAGCTCTGGAATCAAATCAGATGGCTTTGCAATATGGAACGCACCAGCTGCCATAAACAAAATATAATCGGTCTTCACAGCACCGTACTTTGTCATGATCGTAGAGCCCTCTACGATGGGCAAAATATCGCGCTGTACCCCTTCTCGAGATACGTCTGGACCTGATCCACGCGTAGCCGAAGCAATTTTATCGATTTCATCGATAAAAATAATACCCGACTGTTCTGCACGATGAATCGATTCCTGGATGACATCGTCCATATCAATTAACTTGCTTGCTTCTTCTTGTGTCAGCACTTTACGTGCTTCCTTAATGGACAGCTTGCGCTTCTTCGTCCGCTTAGGCATAAGGCTTCCGAGCATTTCCTGCATATTCATCCCCATCTGCTCATTACCTTGTCCCGCAAACATATCAAACATATTGGGAGTAGCTTCTTCCACGTCAATTTCGACAGTATCCTGCTCCAATTTGCCAGATAACAAGTCAAACTTCACTTTACGTCGCTTCTCTTGTAAGCCTGCATCCGGTTCCGGTTCAGATTTGGTCACCTGTTGATTGTTATTTTGTCCAAACAACATTTCAAATGGATTACGCTGATTTTTTTGAGGATCTGAAGAAGGAACAAGTAGCTCAACCAATCGATCATTCGCCATTTCCTCAGCCTTATCCTTCACTTTCTCCGTTCGCTCCAGCTTGACCATACGAATAGAAGTTTCAATAAGATCGCGCACCATAGACTCCACATCACGGCCCACATATCCCACTTCTGTAAATTTAGTCGCTTCTACTTTCACAAATGGAGCCTTAACCAGCTTCGCCAGCCGGCGAGCAATCTCTGTTTTGCCCACACCAGTTGGACCAATCATCAAAATATTTTTAGGTACAATTTCGTCTCGAATCGACTCATCCAATAAACTACGGCGATATCGATTGCGTAGTGCAATCGCAACGGATCGCTTCGCTTTTTTCTGACCTACGATGTATTTATCCAATTCGGCAACGATTTGCCGCGGTGTCCATGCATGCTCGCTCATTGTAATCCCTCCACTCTTTATGTTGCGTTTACAATTGTTCTACAACGATATTGTCATTTGTATATACACAAATTTCACTTGCAATCCGAAGCGATGCTTCTACCATTTCCTTCGCGGTCATGTCGGCCGCGTGCCGCTTCAACGCACGAGCTGCTGATAAGGCAAATGAACCACCTGAGCCAATCGCTAAGACATGGTCATCTGGTTCAATGATTTCACCATTACCGGATATAAGCAGCATATGTTGGGCATCCATCACAATCATTAAGGCTTCTAGCTTGCGCAGCACACGGTCCTGACGCCAATCCTTGGCCAGTTCCACTGCGGCACGCTGCAAATTGCCGTGGTGCTCTTCAAGCTTCCCTTCAAACTTTTCAAACAACGTTATGGCATCCGCAACGGAACCAGCAAAGCCAGCCAACACTTGACCGCGATACAATCGTCTAACTTTGCGGGCATGCTGCTTCATGACCATGTTTTGCCCAAAAGTAACCTGCCCGTCTCCGGCAATAGCGCCCTGGCCATTATGTCTGACCGCGCAGATCGTTGTTGCATGAAATTGCATCTCCATCTGTATCCACACCCTTCATTCAAAATGGAAAAGAAACAGCTAGTATTCTGGCTGCTTCTTTATACGTGCTTTACTGTTGTTTCGTTCCAATCTGCTCTTTAAAGCTGCGCAGCACATCCAATGCACGCTGTGCTAACGCATCGTTCTTATCCTTCTTATTGCGAATACGCGTCTCTAGCGCTGGGAACAACCCAAAGTTAGCATTCATGGGTTGAAAATGCTTCGCGTCTGCTGTAGTAATATAATTCGCCATGCTGCCAAGCGTCGTTTCATGCGGGAACGTAATACACGCTTCTTCAGCGGCACAGCGTGCTGCGTTAATTCCTGCAATTAAGCCTGATGCTGCCGATTCAACGTACCCTTCTACACCTGTCATTTGACCAGCAAAAAACAAATTTGGACGCTCTTTAAACTGATAGGTCGGCTCCAGAAGTTTGGGTGAATTAATAAATGTATTCCGATGCATAACACCGTAACGCACAAATTCCGCCTGCTCCAATCCCGGAATCATCTGGAACACGCGTTTTTGTTCGCCCCATTTTAAATGGGTTTGGAAACCAACAATATTATATAACGTACCTGCTGCATTGTCCTGACGAAGCTGAATAACTGCAAATGGCGTCTTCCCTGTACGTGGATCAGGAAGCCCTACTGGCTTCATCGGCCCAAATAATGCGGTTTGTCTGCCGCGTTTCATCATGACTTCAATAGGCATACAGCCTTCAAAATAAATCTCTTTTTCAAACTCTTTCAGTTCTGCCGTCTCTGCTGTTGTTAACGCCTCATAAAAGGCGTTAAACTCTTCTTCTGTCATCGGGCAGTTCAAGTAAGCTGCTTCACCCTTATCATAGCGCGAAGCCAAGTATACTTTCTCCATGTCGATAGAGTCTTTATCAACAATCGGAGCTGCCGCATCATAGAAGTAGAAGTACTCTTCACCCATTAATTGTTTGATCTGGGCTGACAAAGAAGGTGACGTTAACGGACCTGTCGCAATGACGGTAAGTCCATCCACAGGGATCGACTCCATTTCTTCATGACGAACTTCCACTAACGGGTGGTTCTTCAGTTGCTGCGTCACTTCTGCTGAGAATCCTTCACGGTCCACTGCAAGCGCACCGCCTGCTGGAACAGCGTGTTTGTCCGCAGCGTACATAATTAACGAATTCATCATTCGCATTTCTTCTTTAAGCACGCCAACTGCGTTTGTAAGACCGTTTGCCCGCAAACTGTTACTACATACCAATTCTGCAAATTGATCCGTGTGGTGGGCAGGTGTCTTGACTACAGGACGCATCTCATACAAGGTCACGGGTACTCCTTGCTGCGCAATCTGCCAAGCAGCCTCACTACCTGCGAGCCCCGCTCCAATTACTGTCACTTTCGACTTACTCATCTATATGCTCCCCCTCATTGCTGCTTAAACGAAATGGCCGCAGAACGCTCCAGCGGCCATTCCTCTAAATTCTATTCCTCGTCATCTGAATCTTGTACTTGCTCTGTATGTTCACACTGTGTACATTGCAGCTTTGTGCCTTGTTTGGATCGCTTCTCAATCATCAAGCTGCTGCATGAAGGACATGGCTTCGCAGATGGTTTATCCCACATCACATAATCACAAGTCGGATATTGGTCGCATCCATAGAAGATACGTCCTTTCTTGCTTCTTCTTTCCACTAACTTGCCGTCCTTACACTTAGGGCAGCCTACCCCTGTATCTTTAACAATAGGTCTAGTGTTACGACAGTCTGGGAAGCCCGAACATGCAAGAAACTTGCCAAACCGCCCCATTTTATATACAAAATGCTTTCCACATTTCTCACAAATCTCATCGGAAACTTCGTCTACGATTTCGATTTCCTTCATTTCTTCTTCTGCTACTTCTAATCGTTTCTCAAAGGACTCATAGAAGTTGGCAAGCACTTTATCCCAATCCTGTTGGCCTTCCTCGACATGGTCCAAATCTTCTTCCATATGCGCCGTAAATTCAGCATCCAGAATTTCCGGGAAAAACTGCTCCATCTGCTGAATGACAAGTTCTCCAAGCTCTGTCGGCATAAACTTCTTCTCTTCAATAGCTACGTAACCACGCTTCTGAATTGTCTCCAACGTTGGGGCATACGTACTTGGACGCCCTATTCCGAGCTCTTCTAGCGTCTTAACCAGACGGGCTTCGGTGTATCTTGGCGGAGGCTGTGTGAAGTGCTGCTTCGGCTCTAATGTTTGCTGCTTCAGCTTATCGCCTACAGACAACGGTGGCAGCAGCTTATCTGTCTCCACAGTGCCGTCATCATTTCCTTCTACATATACCTTCATGAAACCCGCGAATCGCACTTTAGAACCGTTAGCACGGAAACCTGCTTCACCTGACGTAATTTCAATGGTCATCGTATCCATAATAGCAGAAGTCATCTGGCTTGCGACGAATCGCTCCCACACAAGCTTGTAGAGACGGAACTGATCCCTACTCAAAAATGGCTTCATTGACTCTGGATCACGAAGCACAGAAGTGGGACGTATCGCTTCATGCGCATCTTGTGCATTAGCAGATTTCTTTACGTATTGCCGCGGTGTTTCTGGCCAATATTCTGCGCCGTACTTGTCAACGATGTATCCGTTGGCTTCTTCCTGTGCCGTTGGCGACACCCGTGTTGAATCCGTACGCATATATGTAATTAGACCGACGGTTCCTTCTTTGCCTAAATCTACACCTTCATACAACTGCTGTGCAACTGACATCGTCTTGGATGCACGGAAGTTCAGCTTGCGGGCTGCTTCCTGCTGCATGGAGCTTGTTGTAAATGGTGGAGATGGATTCCGCAGACGCTCTTTCTCCTTCACCTCTGCAACGGAAAAATTGCCATCCTCGATCGCTTGCAGCACTAACTGTACATCCTGCTCCGATCCAAGTTCCCGCTTTGCGCCATTCAAGCTATGAAACTTCGCTTCAACGACTGCTTTGCCCGTCTCTAGCATTGCGGTAATCGTCCAATATTCCTCTGGAATAAAAGCATCAATCTCATTCTCACGATCAATGATCAGCTTAACGGACACGGATTGAACACGTCCTGCCGATAAACCCTTTTTAACCTTTTTCCATAACAGCGGGCTAATCTTATAACCGACCAAACGGTCAAGGATACGTCGCGCTTGCTGGGCATGAACGAGGTCCATATTAATTTGACGCGGTGTTTTAAACGCATCCTTCACCGCTTGCTTCGTTATTTCATTAAATACAACTCGACATGCCTGACTTTCATCTATATCAAGCACGTGCGCCAAGTGCCACGCAATAGCTTCCCCTTCGCGATCCGGGTCAGCTGCGAGATATATTTTTTTGACTTTCTTACTTGCATCTTTTAGTTCTTTAAGAACGGAGCCCTTGCCACGAATCGTAATATACTTGGGATTAAAATTGTTTTCTACCTCTACCCCGATCTGACTCTTCGGCAAGTCCCGCACATGACCCATAGATGCTTTAACAATATATTTGCTGCCTAGATACTTGCCAATAGTCTTGGCTTTCGCAGGCGACTCTACAATTACTAGTGAATCCGCCATAGGCGCATCCTCCTCTCCAACGACCTTTCACGTCCATATCGAACCATATACAGCGCCTGGGCGCTCATGAATTCGCTTTTTCAACTGTAAGGATAACAAAATGTGATGCAGTTCCGCAAATGACAGTTCACTATCACGCAGCAATTCGTCCATAGTAGATGGTTTATCTTCAATTCTGTCCAGTATTGCCTGTTCTGACGCAGTCAATGCCACTTCATCGAAACAATTCATGACCGTTCCATTATTGTCTGTCTCAGGGAGTGTTGTCAACCGACATCGAAGATCCACTATAATATCGGTTGCCGAATCAATCGCTTTAGCACTTGAATCTTTCAGTAATTGCAAGGTTCCAGCGGACTTCGGTGACGTTATCGGTCCTGGGATCACATATACTTCACGTGATGATTCCATTGCCGAATAAGCCGTAATTAAGGCGCCGCTCCTTTTCGCAGCTTCAACAACAACTGTCCCCAATGTCAACCCTGCAATAATCCGATTACGTCTTGGAAAAAGGCCTGGATGAGGCGCTGTTCCTATCGGGTATTCTGAAATAACGACTCCCGCTAAACATATACGCCTCGCCAGATCTGAATGTTCAGGAGGATAGGTGACTTGACAGGGAGTCCCCAAGACAGCAATCGTCTCACCTTTTGTGAGAGCGCCTTCATGACTTGCGGCGTCGATCCCTCTGGCCAAGCCGCTAACTACAATTAACTTGCGCTCTGCTAGCTCAGCCGCTAGCTTGTGGGCAACTTTCTTGCCATATACAGTTGGCTGTCGTGTACCCACCATAGCAATTGCATGCCTGTTCAAAAGTGACATTTCTCCCCGGCCAAACAACACCCAAGGAGGTTCATGTATATGCTTGAGCAGTTCAGGATATGGCTCATCAATAAGCGTAATCCATTGCGTCCCTGATTTATACGTCAATTCTAATTGTTGATCTAAATTGGCCGCATTAAAACCGGCTGTTAAACGCTTGGCTACTGCTGGCTTCACGCCTAGCTCATGCCAATCCTTTTCACTACGACCCAGCCACGCCTCTAAACCGTTCAGACCAACAGTATGAGCGCATAACTGAATCGTATGCCAACCCACACCGGAAATACAATGTAACCCAAACAATAGCTGCTGCTCAGACCATGTCCCCATCGTTCTAACCCTCCACTCTTATAATGAAGGAAAGCGTTAGACCACTTTCCTTATTGTGCTTGAGTCCGTTCAATATTGCAAGTATGAATACGCTGTATTCACGGATGTTCATCTGTTCTTCCATGTCGGTCATAAAAAAACAACCTCCCAACGCAATGGCGTCGGAAGGTTGCTTACCTTCATCTTATTAAGCGTGCTGATGTGTCGTACACTTGTCAAGCAATCCTTGTTCTTCGAGCACTTTAACAAGTGTAGATCCCATTTCAGAAGGGGTAGGTGCTACTTGAACACCACATGCTTCAAGTACAGCGATCTTTTCAGCTGCTGTGCCCTTGCCACCCGAAATAATCGCGCCTGCATGGCCCATGCGCTTACCTGGAGGTGCTGTCGCACCACCAATAAAGCCTACAACTGGCTTCTTCATGTTAGCTTTGATCCACTCCGCAGCTTCTTCCTCCGCTGTGCCGCCAATCTCTCCGATCATAATGACAGCATAAGTGTTAGGATCATCATTAAAGCGACTTAATACATCAATAAATTCAAATCCTTTAACAGGGTCTCCACCAATACCTACAGCAGTAGACTGTCCGATTCCACGCGTCGTTAATTGATGAACTGCCTCGTAGGTCAAAGTTCCACTACGTGACACAACGCCTACATGACCAGGTGTATGGATGTAACCAGGCATAATTCCGATTTTGCACTCGCCAGGCGTGATGACACCTGGACAGTTTGGCCCAATCAACACGGTACGTTTGCCTTCCATAAAGCGGGACACCTTAACCATATCCAGAACCGGAATACCTTCCGTAATACAGATGACGATATCCAAGTCTGCGTCAACTGCTTCCATGATGGCGTCTGCAGCAAAAGCTGGAGCAACATAGATGACACTTGCGGTAGCGCCTGTCGCTTGCTTAGCTTCAACAACTGTATTATAAATCGGCAGTTGCACAAGCGTTCCATTATCCAGCGTAATGTCGGCAGTAAGGCCACCTTTACCTGGAGTTACGCCACCCACCATCTGTGTCCCATACTCCAAAGCACCTTTTGCATGGAACAAAGCAGTCTTGCCCGTAATGCCTTGTGTAATTACTTTTGTATCTTTATTAATTAAGATGCTCATCGACAATCCATCCTTTCGTCTGCAGATTATTAAACCAGTGCGACAATCTTTTGCGCGCCGTCAGCCATGGAATCCGCAGACACGATGTTCAATCCGGATTCTTCCAAAATACGTTTGCCAAGTTCTACATTAGTGCCTTCCAAGCGGACGACGAGCGGACGGTCAAGTCCAATTTGCTTCGCAGCTTCGACAACACCATTTGCAATCACGTCACACTGCATAATACCGCCAAATATATTAACGAAGATCCCTTTTACATTTTTGTCGGACAAAATAATTTTAAACGCTTCTGTCACTTTCTCTGTTGTGGCACCGCCCCCTACATCAAGGAAGTTAGCCGGTTCGCCACCATAATATTTAATAATGTCCATTGTCGCCATAGCCAAGCCTGCACCGTTCACCATACAACCGATGTTGCCGTCTAGGGCAATATAGCTTAGGTCATATTTGGATGCTTCGATTTCTTTCTCATCTTCTTCATCCAGATCCCGCAGTTCCAATATATCTTTGTGGCGGAACAACGCATTCGAGTCAAAGTTCAACTTCGCATCGAGTGCCATAACTTGTCCGTCGCCAGTCACTACGAGCGGGTTAATTTCTGCGATTGAACAATCTTTGTCAACGAAAGCCTGATATAAAGACAGCATAAACTGTGCTGCTTTATTCACTAACTCCGCTGGGATATGAATAGCGTACGCCAAACGACGCGCCTGGAATGTTTGCAAACCGATCGCCGGGTCTACAATCTCCTTAATGATCTTCTCAGGAGAATGTGCAGCCACTTCCTCAATCTCCATGCCGCCTTCTTCAGATGCCATCATTACGACACGGCCTGTTGAACGATCAACAACTACACCTACATAATACTCTTTCTTAATGTCGCAGCCTTGCTCGATAAGCAGCCGCTTCACTTCTTTGCCTTCTGGGCCAGTCTGATGTGTTACAAGTACCTTGCCGATCAGTTCCTGCGCATATTCACGCACTTCATCCAAACTTTTCGCAATCTTGACGCCACCTGCTTTACCACGTCCACCTGCGTGAATTTGAGCCTTTACGACAACTACCGGTGTACCCAACTCCTGAGCTGCTGCGACTGCTTCATCTGCTGTGAAAGCAACCTTGCCATTTGGTACGGCAACGCCGTATTGTTTCAATACCTGCTTGCCTTGATATTCATGGATATTCATTGTAATCCCCCTATCCGATCGTTTGCCTGTAAAGTAAATACTGACGCGAGCTAGTGAAATGCTGATACTACGCATAGGTAGAATCTTGTAAAACGACCCCGTCAACGCGTGCATAACATCTCCCGCCGCTCTGACAAGAACGCGAAAAAAGTAAACGCTTCCGTCTGCTTCGACACGGTCGGCATCGACGGTAATATAAACCAATCCGAACACATTGTATCATGATTCAATTGCCGTGACTGCCCCTAAATTGTCAAGAATGTACATTTATTTGATATCAATTCAATCGCATTTTGATATAGATGGTAAATTGTTAACAGGTTATCTCGTTTCTATTCCTAATCTCCCATTGACCAGCACATGAAAACGCTTCTATAATGATTGTAAAGATAAGCGTAAAGGTAGAGGAAGCACCTTTCTTTGCGCATTTCGCAGTATGGCAAACATACCCGAAATGTAAAAGGAGAGGTGTTTTTGATGTATGGAAAAGGATGGAGCGCATCCGTTTACGGCGTAGAAGGCAAGCTGATTGAAATTGAAATCGACATCGCACATGGTCTGCCCCAGGTCCACGTTGTCGGACTTCCAGATGCCGCGGTGCGCGAATCTATCGATCGCGTCCGAAGTGCCATTCGAAACTGTGGCTGGCGCTTCCCGCTAGAGCGAATAACGATTAATTTAGCCCCGGCCGACTTGCGCAAAGAAGGGACTGCATTTGACTTGGCGGTTGCCATCGCCCTGTTATTTTCGAGCGGACAAATTAATGAGGCACCATTTGATTCGATGCTAATTATTGGCGAACTAGCACTTGATGGCACTACACGTGTCATCCCAGGGGTGCTGACGTTAGTAGACGAAGCTAAGCGCAAAGGCATATCTAGCGTCTTACTGCCAGAGGGAAATGCAACAGAAGCCGCGCTAGTTGAAGGGATACGTGTATACGGTCTGCGCAGCTTATCCCAGCTTCGTGAGTGCACTTCAACTGAAGGCGTTATTCAGCTTGCTCCGCTGCAATGGCTGGCACATAACGGGTCTCCCTCTATTCACGATAGGCCCCCTCTATATAATGATAATATAGAAGACTATGCAGACGTACGAGGACAAGCAACTGCCAAACGAGCCTTAACTATTACTGCCGCAGGCATGCACAACGTCTTGCTTAGTGGTCCCCCAGGCACTGGAAAGACGATGCTGATCCGTCGTCTACCCTCCATTTTGCCCGACTTGTCTGATGCAGAAGCATTGGAAGTATCAAAGCTATACAGCGTATCTGGCAAGTGGGACCGCACTTCACATGGACTTATCCGCAGCAGACCTTTTCGTGCACCTCACCATTCCATTTCAGCGGCCGGGCTCATCGGCGGAGGCTCCATTCCGAAGCCAGGGGAAGTTAGCCTTGCACATCGCGGTGTGCTCTTTCTGGACGAACTTCCCGAGTTTCCAAGACAAGCGCTAGAGGTTCTACGCCAACCGCTAGAGGATAAACACGTCACCATCAGCAGAGCTCGCGCAGTGTTCCGTTTTCCGGCTCACTTTATGCTCGCTTCTTCGATGAACCCGTGTCCTTGCGGGTTTAAATCAGGTTCTGCTTCGAACACTTGCACCTGTTCTCCTGCTCGGTTGGGACAATACCGCTCCAGACTTTCCGGTCCATTGCTTGATCGTATCGACATCCAGCTTGAGGTACCGCGTGCACCGCTTGCAGAATGGACGGGCCCCGTCATCTCCTCAGCCGACATGAAGTTACAAGTGATAGCAGCTCAGGAACGGCAGGCTTCGCGCTACAAGCAGCTTCCACTGCAATTTAACAGCGAGCTGCGCGGCAGCCTGTTGCAGCGTTTCTGCCCGCTCTCTTCTTCTGCCGCTCTGATGCTGCGGGATGTATATGAGCAGTTGGGGCTGAGTATAAGGGCACATGATCGAATATTAAAGGTCGCACGCACGATCGCAGATGTTGATGATTGTGATCAAATAGATGTAGCTCATGTCGCAGAGGCCGTGCTCTATCGAAATATGGATAAGTTAAAATAAGCCATCAGGAGCTAGCGAACAGTTTAAGTTACGCTTGTACACATCTGTCATTTACAATTGATTGTTGCAAGGCTTTGACGTTGCTGCTGTTATTATTCATGCAGCTTGTTGAGGCGAGGCAGTCGGGGCGTCTGGAAACATCATACAGCTATATCCTGTTAAGTCATTTGATACAGTCTTGTGCGAAGGCGCTCCAGCGGTGTTATTACGATTTAAATCATTGAGATTATACATTTCAGCGTCACGTTGTTGGACAACCATAAACATGCCAAGCCTCTCTTTCTTCTAATCAGTCGGACTGTATCAACTACGCGCTAGAACTTCCATATATCTAATCAATTATATGCATTTATCCTATTTTAGATCCCGTTTAATAACGGTTATATTTTCATTTTTAGCTAAAACGGTTACTCGTGGTGATGAGAGGATTTTATTTTTATTATTTTTCAAATACTCAGCTGTTAGGAACTCAATCCGTTCAATAACAACTATCCACTTATCACCCTTTTTAATGACAGGAAATGCATACGCAGGTGCTTCCCCGACATCTTTAAACGTTTGGCTAACTACTGCGTGGTATTCCGTTTGACTAATGGGGGTATACTTCTGAAGTGGCTTTCCCTTGATTACTATTTTCCGGTGAACAAGCAGCCAGAAATACTACCAACATTAAACACGACATGATGAGGCGTGAGCCTACTAGAACTCTTCTCTGCATTCTTTACCTCCTTCGTTATGCCTTCCCTAGGCATGTAGTTTTCCTCATGCTCCACCAGTGTAGTAGTCGGTTTATGCGATTAACGTATTTGGATACAGCTAGTTTCTTGCATCGTGTTGGAAATGTAAATGCGGAAGGATAATATTGCCCTATCATTAAAACAGGGGAGGTCGTGGATTTCTTTTGTTACTTGGCTAGCCATCTGAATCAATATAATTAAATAACTGCGGCTATGTAAACAACAGACATATTTTGTATTTATATGTGTGACAATAGTTCTACTTCAGCATTTAGAAAGCGGATTGAATATGCTCCAATATCGGTTCCTGTCCATCGTCACGATAGGTTATCACCACCGCGTCACAGCGCATCTTGTTGCCTTCCAGCTGTTTGCGAGCTATGTATATTTCAGCAATTGATCTAACCTTCATTTGTTTCCGTACATCAAGCGCTTCTCTTGCCGTGCCAAAAGACGCAGCTGCCATGTTGCGGCTCCGCACCTCAATAAATACGATGCAATCTCCATCTCTCGCAATGAGATCTAGTTCACCTGATCGACATCGCCAGTTACGGGCTTCAATCAGCCAGCCCAATGATTCAATATACGCAGCTGCAAGCTGCTCTGCTTGAGCCCCGCGTGCTCGGCGGTCATCTCTATAATTCGAAGAACTTGCGTTACTATTTATATGATTGAAAGAGGACGAATCACGTTTCATGATTCATCCTCCCTTTTGCAGCGCGTTGATCCGAGCGGTAAATAAACGTTAGTACCTCAGCTACCAACTGATACAACTCCGCTGGAATTTGTTGATCGATGTCCAGCTTGGAGAGCACCTCTACAAGTGAAGCATCCTCTTGAATGGGCACTCCGTTTTCCTTCGCTTTGGACAAAATCTGCTCAGCAATTAGCCCTTGTCCTTTTGCGACGACGACAGGGGCCTCACTTTGACCTGGCTGATATGTCAGGGCAACTGCCTTTGCTCGTTTATTGGCGGGCTGCTTGCTCGCGTTTTGCTTCTTATGAACAGACTCCGAGCTCATATACGAAGATCCACTCCTTTGTAATTTTTGGGGGCGTAATCCTCAAATGTTCGCTCCGGCGTCTGTAATTCTGCCTCCCGTTCAGGCAGCGGCAAGGTTCTAAATGCTGACAATTGATAGCCTATTTTAGATATGGCCGCATCGATTTCAGGTCGTAACGGTTGCAACATTTCCTGTACTTGTTCGTCATTATGATGAACATTAAGTGCGACTAGCTTATCAACGACATTAACGTCCACCAATGTACGGCCCATCGCTTTCAGGTTCAAATCAAACCAAAGACGGCAGTTTGATGCGTCAAGCTCCCCTTTCCCGCCTTGGCGCGATTGGATATGAACAGCAGCAGTTTGTGTCCCATCTGGCGTAACGAGCGGGACAAACAACGTCACATGTGAAAACGGCAAAGAGCGATCACTTGTCAGCAGCAACTGCTGCCCTGTAATGTGCTGCACAATTTGTTGGGCCGCCTCCCTCATCTGAGGCGGCAAGCCATCGCTTTGCAGGAGCTGAAGCAATGTGCTCTTCAGCGACTCAGATGCAGCAGCTGTGCCTGCTGCATGTTGTTGCGGCATAGCAGCAGGCAAAGCCGCGTCTATGCCCGTGCGCGTCAGTGCCGCATGCGTGGCACGCGACGCATCCTGGGTGGCGTCCGGCGTCGTGGACGCCAGAGCCGCTTGTGCATTCGGCGCCGAGTTTGGCACCGGGGCCGCAGCTTGCGTAGATGCGGTCGCATTTGACGAAGCAGAAAGTTGCGGCAGCATAGCCCGCTGCACTTCACGTTCATGAGATACGCCTAGCAGCGACAACATGCGGCCTATCACATTGGCTGCCCCTTCAGGTGAGGCATTTCCGGCACCAGCAGCCACCTGATTTGTTCCTGCCTGCTGCCCTGTTAGGGCTCCTGTTGTTGATGAAACCACACTTCCCGATGGCGCAGCTGCTTGTGGTGATGCAGCGTTGTTCGCTTGTGCTGCAGTTGCATTTATGCCTCCTGGTCCTTGGGGCTGTCCTGATCCAACGGCATTAGCGGATGAACTGGCAGCAGAGGCCCCCGCAGCATTACTCGTCGCAGCTTGCATATTGGTTGCACTAGCGGCTGTTCCTTGGGTGTTTCCAGCTCCCGTCGCTGCGCCATTCGCCACCATGCCCGTCCCGTTCGCAGCCATTGTTCCCGCTGTGCCAGAGTGAGATGGTTGAGCAAAGCTACCCACTTGGTTAGCCCCTGTACTATTCCCTGTATTTCCCGATCCACTCCCCTGTTGGAGCGTTCCTCCCGCTGACGCACCAAGCGTTGACGTCGGCGCAGCTGACAGACTGCCTGATTGAGAAAGCTGCCCTTGCGTTTGCGGCATCCCAGCTACTAAAGCACGCACAAGCGCTTGTGCTTCCTTCAGTGGTGCAGCCCAAGCTGCTTGTCCTGAACCAATGTTCGCTTGCATATCCCCTGCGCGCGTAAAGGATGCAAGCAGATCATGCAACGGCTTGCCAAACATAGCCTGCTGCAAGCCGCGTAAACTATCCGCAGTCAATGGAAGTTGACGTTTCATCGCGACTGCCGCCGCCTGCATCCATTGTTCTGTTGAAACACCTGACGGCTTCATCACCATCGCTTGCGCCAACTTATCTACAAGTTCCTTTGTAAGTGGCATACCGCTTTTTTGCAACTCACTCAGCAATTGTCTTGCCCAAGGCTCATTTGGCAATCCAGACTGCTTCAAAGCCTCAGCAATGGATGGCAATGGCTTGGAGTTAGGCCCTTCAGACGGCTTCAAAATAACCATGCCATCCTCTTGCTGACCCTGAACTTGCAGCCATGTCGCCTGACCAGGCTGCATGGGTGTGTCCAATACAGCACGTACAGACACACCATTGATCTGCACAACTGCTTCACGCCCATTTTCAGACGTACTCATAATGACGCCTCTGACCTGTTGACCTGTCTTTAATTCTAACGCGCGTGTTTCGCCAGGCTTTGCATCGCCCATCATACCGCGCACCATATTTGTTATATTCAATGCGATCCCCCGCCTATTACAACTTCCTTTGATATACTTTTTATCGGCACTTTATCCAATATATTTAATCGACATTTTAATGGTGGACTTTACGGAAAGTGTTAAACCATTGTCTGCGTGTTACTACCAGCGCTTCAAGTCTGAAATCTGAAGAAGGAAAGCATAGCTGTAAAACCACTTGTTATACTAAAATAAGTTACATGATATGAATTTTGCATCAACTCAAGCAACCATACGTTAACATAGGGAATATTCCATGATAGATGTGGTAAAATGACAATCAACAAACAAGGAAGACTGACCCCTAGCAGCAACATCTTCTGTACCGGTTTTCTTCTTTTTACTCCACCTAATAATGCCAAATATGAACCTGACCAAAATGCAACCACCACTTTTGCCATCACTCTATACGTATCTACATCTTCCTTCCTAGACCACATACTTCCATAGTCTAGCACCTTATTATTCAGCCATACTAGCGCAATTGCACCAATCAGCCAAATTAGCTTAGACATCATATTTGGCATAAAGCGCTCCCCCTCAAATGAGATCCGAACAAATGTGATAATTTCAACCTTGATGTTAACATATCACATTTATCCACCCTTTGCGGCAGTTAAATTCATGTTTGACTTCATAATAGACCTTACGCACCAATTCCTTTTCCGCTGCACTTTCTCAGGATGAGGTCATAACAAAGACGCCGCTCAATTAGCGGCGCCATAACTTCAAAACAACGGGTTTTATCCCTGCACAGGAACACGCTTCTCCTGATGCCGCAGATGCTCTTTCTGCTTGCTTTTGTTTTTCACATAATGCACAATTTGAGCGATCGCTCCATCTCCTGTCACATTTGCCGCCGTGCCAAAGCTATCCTGCGCCACATACAACGCTATAGCTAAGCTGATCATAGCTGCATCAAATCCTAACATGGACTGGAACAAGCCAAGCGCTGCCATTACACCGCCGCCAGGAACGCTCGGTGCAGCAATCATAGTGACACCTAGCATCAAAATAAATGGGAACATTTGCTCCAGCGTTATCATATGACCGTTCAACATTAAAATAGCTGCCGCTACTGATGTAATCGTAATTGTTGAGCCTGTAATATGAATCGTTGCACACAAGGGAACAACAAAATCAGCTACTTCCTCATCCGTTCCCAGTTTCTTAGTCTGCTGTAGCGTAACAGGGATTGTAACAGCAGAGGACTGTGTACCAAGTGCAGTTAAGTATGCAGGCAGCATCGTGCGCAGCATTTTTAATGGATTACGCTTGTTTAAAGCACCTGCGATAGTGTATTGCAGCAGCAAACTGATAATATGCAGCCCTAATATTACAGCAAAAACTTTAATAAACACCTGAAGTATCGTCGCAACCGTCCCTGCTTGAGTCATATTCATAAAGATGCCTGCAATATGAAACGGAAGCAATGGAACAATCATAGTGGAGATCACTTTGCTTATGATACCTTTTAACTCAACAGAGGCGCTCATTAACGTTTTGGCTTGTACAGTCGTTATCCCGATTCCGAGCATAAACGCTAAAATAAGGGCTGTCATAATATCAAACAATGGCGGCATCTCTAATAAAAAGTAACCTTTCAAAAGCTTCTCGGCCGGATTGCCCGAGTTTACAAGAGAAGCACCTGACAACAACGAATCAAACGTTAATTGGGCTGTACCGTAAGCTAGCATGCCAGCTCCTATCGTCGACACATATACGATAATAGCAGTTAGCCCAACCATTTTGCCGGCCCCCCGCCCAAGCTCGCCAATACCAGGCACGATAAAACCGACAATAATTAACGGAATGCAGAAGCTCAAGAAACTTTCAAATACCCCATTAAATGTAGCAAATATTCGAATAAACCAATCCGGCGTTATCATCCCCAGACCGATTCCTAATACGATCGCAATGATAATGCGGCTTAGCAGGCCCACTTTTTTCATATGATGTTCCCCTCTCTAGCTGTTTTACGGACAAAGCCTATGTATTGTCCCCTATCAGTGGACATATGTACACTTCAAAAGCACGAATATCATAACATATCATTTCGTTTGGATATACCGGCAATATTATGCAGCTCAGGCAAACAAAAAAGACACTCCCGCGGGAATGCCTTCATCTAACCTATTATGTGTTCACTAAAAGAGCGTCAGTTGTTCATCCAATATTTTTGTTAAAAAGGATTTACGATGCATAGGTGTAGGTCCCAGTTCCAGCAGCTTCTCGCGATGGAGTTTCGTGCCATATCCTTTATGTACACCAATTCCGTATGCAGGGTACATTTGATCCCATTCACCTGCGCACAAGCGATCACGTGTTACTTTGGCAACAATAGATGCTGCTGCTATGGATTGACTGGACGCGTCCCCTTTAATGATTGCTTCTTGTGGTAAATTACAATCTATCCGTTCCGCATCTATTAATAAAACATCAGGACGTATTTGTAGTTGAGTAACTGCCTCTTTCATCGCCAAACGTGTAGCTTGTTTGATATTTACTTCGTCGATCATCGCTGCATCCATTGTGGCTACTGCCCAAGCAGCAGCTTGACTCACAATTTGATCGTACAACAACTCTCTTTTCTTCTCTGTTAGTTTCTTCGAGTCATTAATGCCCTCAATGGTAATTCCTTTAGGTAAAATTACAGCAGCGGCTACTACGTCTCCGAACAGACAGCCGCGTCCTACTTCATCGATGCCCGCGATCCATTCAAACCCCTGCTCCCAGTATCGATTCTCCCATAATAGGAGATCCACATCTGAAGGCTCTTGTTTTGTATGCGCCATTCCGATCCCCCTCTCCGCTTCATCCGTATATTGTATATCTAGTTGTCTAGTAACGGCAATACAACTAGAAACATTTACATCTACTATGTTCATGTTCATCCAGTTATCAGTTAATAGAGCAGCCTCAGTCAACCACCTTAACAACGCTTAAAAGCCGTCAGCACACTATGTGTTGACGGCTTACTTTATGATGACTGTTGTGGCTCGTACGTTAGCTACGTCTGCGAGCATCCGGCACTTCGAAAGTTAGCCTTCCCATCTTGCCTGCACGCAGCTCACGTAAAATGATGCCTGACGCCTTCTCCAAATCAACACGTCCACCGCTAACGAGACAACCGCGCTTACGCCCAATTTGTTCCATAATCGCAACAATCTCATTCGGATCATCATTGTCAAGATCAGGCAACACTTCTAATTCGAAGCGCTCTTGCAATCGCTCACTGTAATGCGTAGCTAAATATTTTATCGCATAAAATGCAACATCTTCCACATTTAGGATCTGATCCTTAATTGCACCCGTTGCAGCAAGACGGTAACCAACCATCTGATCCTCGAACTTCGGCCACAAAATCCCCGGTGTATCGAGCAACTCCATTTCATTGCCAACCCGAATCCACTGCTGCCCTTTCGTGACGCCAGGGCGATCGCCAGTGGCTGCTACTTGCCGACCTGCCAGCTTATTAATTAAGGTTGACTTGCCGACGTTCGGAATTCCGACGATTAAAGCTCTTACAGGTCGTGGCTTCATTCCTTTTGCCACTTGGCGCGCAAATTTCTCTTCCAGCAACTTACGAGCCTCTACCTGAATGATCTGTATATTCGTTCCAGTTGAAGCATCCACCGTAATAGCAGTGTGGCCTTCTTTACGAAACACGTCTACCCATCGAGCTGTTAATTCAGGATCCGCCAAATCCGACTTGTTAAGCAGAATCAGTCTTGGCTTATCCCCGAGTATCTCGTGAATCATCGGGTTGCGGCTAGACAGCGGCAACCGTGCATCAAGCAATTCTATAACCACATCGATCAGTTTAAGCTTTTCTTGTATTTGTCTCCGTGCCCTTGTCATATGTCCTGGGAACCATTGAATCGACATCGCTATCCACCCCCTATCTGTTCTCTTGATGTTTTGTGTTAGTGATGTTTAATCATTTGGATATCCTTCAAAGGCCAGAAGATGACGTCTGCTCTACCTATAACATCCTTTAATGGTATAAAACCAAGCATGCGGCTATCTGTACTATTATTACGATGGTCGCCCATCACAAAAATGTACCCTTCCGGCACTTTATTATCTTTTAGCATCTCATTCGGGAAATCCCGGTTGTTATAAAGTCCGCCATCTTGATGCGCTTTATCCAGCGCTTCTTGTATGTAAGGCTCTTCTACTTTTTTGCCATTGATGAATAAATCGTCACCCTTGTACTCAATTGTATCCCCGGCTACGCCGATCACACGCTTAATGAGATCTCGTCCCTCAGCAGGAACTTTAAAGACAACTACTTCTCCCGGCTTTGGATCACGGAAATCATACAATACTTTGTTAACGATAAGCCGCTCTCCCGTCCAAAAATTAGGCTCCATCGATGGACCATCCACTATAAACGGGGCGAATAATAACCATCTGACTACAACAACCAACACGACAGCAACTGCGATCGCTTTAATCCATTCAACAAGTTCATTTTTGCTTCGTGCTTGCACACCGGATGATTGATCCACTGTATTCGTTTCGTTTAATTGCTTTTCTTGCTCCACAAGCTTGCCCCGCTTTCTTCTTAGGATGCGTATAGATTGTCTATATCATGCTATAAGCGTAAACCATTTCGCAATAGATAGCAAAAGGGGCTTGCGCTATGTGCAAGCCCCCGGTTGTTCCAATTAACGAATTTCTTTAATTCTCGCTGCTTTACCGCGAAGATTACGAAGATAGTACAGCTTCGCACGACGCACTTTACCACGGCGAGCCACTTCGATTTTATCGATTTTTGGCGAGTGAATTGGGAATGTACGCTCAACACCTACACCGTAGGAAATTTTGCGAACAGTGAATGTTTCACTGATTCCACCACCACGACGCTTAATTACAACACCTTCGAACAGCTGAACGCGCTCACGAGTTCCCTCGATAACTTTAACAAATACTTTCAAAGTATCACCAGGGCGGAAGCTTGGTACATCTTTACGAAGTTGTTCTTGTGTAATTGCTTGTACGATATTCATCTATGACTCCCTCCTTCCACACAGACGTTCTTACATCTCAGAGCAGCATCAGTGGCTTACTCGTCACAGTACGTAGAGGACCGCCGTATTCAACACAACAGATGTATTATAGCATAGCCAAAAACAGAATACAACAACTATATGAAGAGGCAAACTTCAGGTTGCGGATCAGTACGCTACGATTGTCCAATGACGTAACAACAACCGATAAACACACCTACTAGCAACCCCCCTACCCATAAGTATTCCTTCTCAGATCGTGTTTCTTCCTGCATTTTCTAGATTCCTCCACTTTAAGAAAATAGTCTTTTGTACCTATTTTAGTGAAGGAAACTGAACAATTCATGAAAAGCAAGAACGTTATCCAAAAAATAATACCTATTACATTAGCTCTTCATAATCAGGTTGGTTGTTACCATTTGAACCGTTGCCATTCGGCTTTTCTTCTGGTACTGTCGGTTGATCAGCAGAATCATAGCCATTCACTTCAAATGTAATGATTTTATCGTAGAACACATAGTCTTTACGATTTTTGAATGGACCTTTATTATTGTTGTGCTTGTCAATTGCAAACATAACAGATCCTTTCCCAGCTGCACGGCCTTCGTACCAGGCAATAAAAGCATTTACTTCTTTCATAGACAAATCAAATTCTTTTTCAATGCCGTTGTTTAAAATGAGACGCAGCAATGCGCGGTTACCAGACTGACCATCATCTGTTATCGGGGGGATAACAACATCCCCACCTTTTGGTGTCGCTGATGCTTCATTTGAGTTTCCGCTCTCACTAATCGCATCAACAGCTGTGACTACATAATAGTATGTTGTGCCATTAATAACTGTAGTGTCTGTGTAGCTATATGTGTTTCCAGTAACAGTAGTAACGGTAGCATACGGACCACCTGCTTTTGTGCTACGCTTTACGTTATATGCAGTTGCATTGTTAACCTTACTCCAGTTCAAAACAACTGATTTATCTCCAGCTGTAGCAGTCAGGTTTAGCGGTGCTGGTACAGGTTGATGTTCATTTTTACCGAACACGTTCCATTCGTGACCATACGCATATCCAGGTATCTGTGCCTTCAAAGCTACAAGTGACACATTTTTTAATGGAGTTGGCAATGTTTCAACTTCATCATTTTTTGTTGGTTTAAAAGAAAGTAACAAATTGTTGTCATTATCATAGAATTCGATAACAACTGCGCCATTACTTTTAGCAATAACAGAAGATATTTCTTTTGTGCTGTTAAAAGAGTACCATGCAAAACTATTCACATCTATATATGTTCTTGTCGCACCATTATTGTCTGTCAAATCTTTAACAGTACCAGTAGGACTTGTAATTTTTGACCCTATAGAGATCGGCAAACTATCTAGCAATCCCCCTGTATACTTTGTTGCTTCTGGCTTTATATTTTTTTCTGGTGATGGTGCGCTTTCGCCTGCCTCATTCACAGCTGTAATGACATAATAATAAGTTGTTCCATTCACAACTTTAAGATCAGTATACTCTCTACCTGTAATATTAGTAGCAATTGTAGAGTACGGTCCACCCGATGAAGTTGAACGCTTTACATTATAAGATTTAGCTCCAGTAATGTTCCATTCAAGTTTTACAACCTTGTCGCCACCATATATCCAGCTAATTGAGGTAGCAAGTGGTGGTGTTGATGGTGTACTAAAAGCATTCCACTCATGGATATAAGCGTAACCTGATGAAGCCGGCTTAAGAATTACTGCCGTAACTTTGCTTACAACGTTTGGCAATGTTTGAATACCATCATTTTGTAAGGGCTTATATTCTAGCAGCAAATTATGTTGATCATCGTAAAACTCCATTTTAGTTTCGCCGTTTGTCTTTGCAACAATGGAATTTATAGTTTGTGGAGTAGTAAATGTATACCACACGAATTTATTAGCATCAATGTACACTCGAGTTGCAACATTGTTATCAGTTGCCTCTTTCACTTTTTCCATTGGGCTACTAATATTAGCCCCTAAATTAATGAGCACTCCATCCAAAAGTCCACCTGTATACTGAGTGGCTTCAGGTTTTATTCCACGTTCAGGTGAATTGGCACTCTCTCCTGCTTCATTCACAGACGAAATAACATAATAATAAATAATTCCATTATTTACAGTTTTATCAGTAAAGGTTGTTGTAGTTACATTTGAAGCAATCACAACATAAGGGCCACCTGATGAGGTTGATCGTTTCACGTTATATGATTTGGCCGCAGAGGATTTCCAATCAAGTGACACTGTCTTATCCCCAGCTTGAATCCAACTGATTGTTGTAGCAGTAGGTGGAGTTGAAGGTGTTTCAAAGACGTTCCATTCATGAATATATGAATAGGTAGTAGGCTTAAGAACAACTGTGGAAACGTTAGATACTGCTGTAGGTAGGGTTTGAACGCCATCTATAACTAGAGGGTTGTACTGAAGCAGCAAATTATTTTTGTTGTCATAGAACTCAATTTTTGTTTCTCCATTACTTTTTAATACAATGGAAGTAATGTCTTTCGGAGAAGAAAATGTAAACCAAGCTAATTTATTATTTTCTATAATTACTCTATTGTTTGCATTACCATCTGTCATCTCAGATACAGTAGTACCTTGCCCAATTGCTGAACCTACTTGTATTGGCACCCCATCTAATAATCCTCCCGTATATTGACTGGATGCTGCGAATACTGGACTAACAGTTAGCAGTAATACAAATGAAAATAAAATAGATAATGAAACTCTGAGTCTTTTCAACTCGAACGCCCCCATATTTTTATAGTTTTTTATGTTTATCCAACTGTATTAAAACTAAAACCTTATGAGTTTTATAGAAATTGTAAACTTTTAAACGACAGGTCGGATAAACAATTACTTTAATATATTATCATATGTTCATATTTTTGTCTAATTATATTATTAAGTTCATGTAAATTTATAATCCCTACTATTATAATAAATCAAAAAAAGATCCTTCATGTAAAATTGGGCACTTACAGAATAGTGTACTTGCCCATATATTTAAAGAAGAACCTCTCTAGGTTAAATTTAATTGTGTATTTGTGTACAACCTGTAGTCGACCTTACAAACCCCATTTTTGAGCGCCTACATATGATTCGAACTACCCTTTTACTCATACAAGGCATCTCTTAACTTACTTGACATCTTATTTTTTTGTTGTGCCACTAATTGTTTAAGTAATTGTTCATTTTGCTTTTCCAACAAACGAATTTCATTAATCATTTCACTCATGACCGTTCTAATTTCTTCGTTAGAGGGGTCTAGTGTGTTCACAATCTTTTCTGCTTTAATAACGAGTCTGTTTGCATCTGAATGGTTCATATTTCGCCCCTGTACATTAAATTTATGTAGATAATGACGAATAGTATAAAGTATATCATTACGTTTTGCAATTGCACTGGACTCTTTGAAATAATAATGTTATACTAAAAACGTTGCATGTGAGATCCATCCTCACATTATGTTCCTCAAGTAAGAATAGCTAACTCCTCATATGAAAGTCTAATTCCCAACTAACCCTAAAGAATTGACGATTCAATTGGTAATACTGATTCACACTGGCGCGGTCAAGGAACCGCAAGGACGGAAGAGAGGTAGGGCTTTTGTCGTTTTAGCTAAACCAAATATGATCACCGCAGTATTCTCAAGTAGGAACTAAGGCGGCCGTTTCATGGAGCACCCACTAACCTCTGAAGCGGCCTTTTTTATATGTGTTAAGCTGCAAATGTATTGGATAAGCATACTAAGAAGTCATCCATTTCCGTGGAATGACTTCTTTACTAATAGCCTTTGCATCGTTCTTACTCTGTAGCTTGCCCTTTCAGTTCCTGTAGCCACTTTCGTTCCTTCTCGCTCAACTCCACCTTATCCAACAAATCGGGTCTGCGCTCCCATGTTCGTCGAAGTGATTGCTCACGACGCCACTTGTCCACATTGGCATGATGTCCCGATATAAGCACATCCGGTACTTGCCAGCCTCTGTATTCGACTGGGCGCGTGTAATGGGGATACTCAAGCAATCCCGTGCTGAATGAATCCGTGACCGCAGACGATTCGTTGCCGAGCACACCTGGCAGCAGACGTACTACCGCGTCAGCAATAACCATTGCAGGCAGCTCGCCACCAGTTAATACATAATCACCAATCGACAATTCATCCGTGACAAGATGCTCACGAATGCGCTCATCATACCCTTCATAATGGCCACAAATAAATATGAGGTGCTCTTCCTGAGCTAGTTCTTCCGCTTTGGCTTGCGTGAACGTTTCACCTTGAGGACA
This sequence comes from Paenibacillus taiwanensis DSM 18679, assembly GCF_000425125.1. GTDB lineage: Bacteria > Bacillota > Bacilli > Paenibacillales > Paenibacillaceae > Paenibacillus_B > Paenibacillus_B taiwanensis. Next base: position 472,603 of record NZ_KE384306.1, on the reverse strand, counting down.
CATCAAAATGATTCTGGGCGAGGCAGTCTTGTTTGAAGTGGAATGTCCCTGATCTCCATACAAAGCATCGTCACTCTTTGCTTCTTGTGATTGTTTATCTTCATCCCTGAATGTTTCTTGCTCAGGTTGTTTGGTAGTTGCAATGGCTTGTACATCTGATAATAGCGTACTTTCCTGTTCAGACTGCATCGTTGTTAATGCCATCAGATGTTCCACCGCAGCAAAGATTGGCTCTGGCTTTAATACCATACCACCTCCACCACCATACGGATAATCATCTACGGTCGAGTGCTTATTTGTCGAGAATTGACGGAAGTTTGTTGCTTGGAGCTGTACCAATCCTTTATCCCGCGCCCTCCCCATAATGCTGGTGCTGAACACACCTTCACACATCTCCGGGAACAGCGTCAGCACGTCAATTCGCATTACATTAATCCCTCCAGCACATGGACGGTGATCAGCTTGTCCTCAACATTAACGTTTAGCACGACATCATCAATAACGGGGAGTAACAATTCCTTGCCTTTAGGCTGCTTAACTACCCATACATGGTTGGCACCTGGGGCTAATATTTCGCTAATTGTACCTAGCTCAATGCCTTCGTCTGACACTACTTTACAACCAATAATGTCACTGTAGTAATATTCGTCTTCTTCCAGCTCGGAACGATGCTCGTCTGATACTTTTAACAGCCAGCCTTTATATTTTTCAACTTCATTAATGTTCGAATATTCCTTCAGCTTCATAATAAATAAGTTCTTATGTAAGCGCGAGGTCTCAACTGTGACATCTACTGTTTGCCGAGACTCTTCGTTAAATAATACAAGATTACTTTTAGGCGCGAATCGTTCCTCTGGAAAATCGGTATGGGAGACAACTTTGATCTCACCTCGGATGCCATGTGTATTAACAACCTTGCCCACCGTAAATAATTGTTCAGCCATCTTTATCCTCCTGCATCGGGATTATCTACCTAGTTGCTTTATTATTGCCTAGATGAAGCCTATCAGTACATGTGTGGAAAGTCAACTTCTGTGCCTGCCAAACACCAAGCTACACTGCAATTATGACGCTCTATTCATACGAAAAAGAGTTAGGATTTCTCCTAACCCTCATCGACCTATTAAGAAATAATGTCCACAGCAACCCGTTTAGGAACCTTAACGGCTGCCGATGTGACGACCGTGCGAAGCGCCTTGGCAATGCGGCCTTGCTTTCCAATCACTTTTCCAACATCGTCGGGGTGAACGTAAAGCTCATATATGACAACATGCTCCTTCTCGACTACCTCAACACGGACCTCATCCGGATGATCGACCAAAGCCCGTGCAATTACAGACACTAACTCTATCATTCGCGACCCTCCGAACGATTTATTTATTTCTGCAATTTAGATTCATGAAACTTCTTCATCACGCCAGCTTGACTAAGCAAGTTGCGAACCGTGTCAGAAGCCTGAGCACCTGTTTGCAGCCATTTCAACGCTTTTTCTTCGTCGATGTTGACTACTGCAGGTTGTGCTACCGGATTGTAGTAACCGATTTCCTCGATAAAACGACCGTCACGCGGGGAACGGGAATCAGAAACAACTACACGGTAGAAAGGCGCTTTATGAGCACCGATGCGTTTCAAACGAATACGTACTGCCACGAAATTCACCTCCTTAACGGAATTATCTAACTATTGGCATTAACGGAACGGGAATTTCATCCCTTTACCGGCTTTGCTTTTGAGATTCTTCATCATTTTCGGGCCTTTAGGTCCCATCATATCTGAAAACTGCTTCATCACACGGCGCATCTCATCAAACTGCTTAATGAGTCGATTCACATCGGCCAGCGTCGTTCCGCTGCCCGTCGCAATACGCTTGCGGCGACTGTGGTTAATCAGATCAGGGTCTTGACGTTCTGCATGTGTCATTGAACGTACAATTGCCTCGATGCGTCCCATCTGACGCTCATCAACCTTCAAATTCTGTGTCTGCTTCACCTTATTCATGCCAGGTATCATATCCAGAATCTGATCGATCGGACCAAGCTGCTTCACTTGCTGCATCTGCTCCAGGAAATCGTCGAAGGTAAATGATGCGTTACGCATCTTCATCTCCATTTCCTTCGCTTTATCTGCATCAATGCCTGCCTGCGCCTTCTCAATGAGCGACAGCATGTCCCCCATGCCGAGAATACGAGAAGCCATACGTTCCGGATGGAACGGCTCTAATGCGTCAATCTTCTCTCCGAGCGCTGCAAACTTGATCGGACAACCCGTTACAGCTTTAACGGAAAGTGCTGCACCACCACGTGTATCTCCATCAAGCTTCGTTAACACAACACCTGTCAACGAAAGCTGCTGGTTAAAGCTTTCTGCAACGTTAACGGCATCTTGACCTGTCATGGCATCAACCACGAGCAGCACTTCAGACGGGTTCACTGTAGCATGAATTTGCTTTAGTTCATCCATTAATGCCTCATCGATATGCAGTCGACCCGCCGTATCGATAATGACATAATCCAGATGATTCTCACGTGCATGATCAAGCGCCTGCTTCGCGATATCCACCGGATTTGCTTGATCTCCCAAAGCAAACACCGGCACATTAATCTGGCTACCCAACACTTGGAGCTGCTTAATTGCAGCCGGACGATACACGTCCGCAGCCACGAGAAGTGGCTTGTGGTTCTGCTTCTGAAGCAGCTTAGCCAACTTACCAGAAGTTGTTGTCTTACCCGCCCCTTGTAAACCGGCCATCATAATGACGGTAGGAGGCTTGGTTGCTTTCTCCAACTTGGCAGCTGTACCACCCATTAGCTCCGTTAATTCCTTATTAACGATGTCAATAATAACCATCCCAGGCGTGAAGCTCTTCATCACTTCTTGGCCTATGGCTTTTTCTTTAACTTTAGCAATAAAATCTTTAACGACTTTGAAGTTAACGTCCGCCTCAAGAAGTGCAAGCCGCACTTCGCGCATTGCTTCGTTTACATCTTCCTCGTTAACTTTGCCTTTGCCGCGCAACTTGCTAAATACGTTCTGCAATCGGCTTGATAATCCTTCAAATGCCATAACCTTCACCCCGTTCCCTTATTCCAACGCCTGCAGTTCACGGACAATCATCTGCAGTTCCGCGCGCTGCGGGTCGGGTATGTACCTTATATCCGAAAGGGCGTTCTGCAGTTGGACATGCAGCTTCGTGCGAGCCTCAAACTTCACAAGCAATTGAAGCTTGCTCTCGTAAGTCTCCAACGTCTGTTCCGCCCGCTTAATATGCTCATACACGGCCTGCCTGCTAATACCAAACTCTGCAGCAATTTCGCCTAAGGAGAAATCATCTTGAAAGTAACACTTCAGAAAAGTCTGTTGCTTCTCGGTTAGCAATTGATCGTAAAAGTCGAACAGCATATTAATGCGATTCGTCTTGGCTAACAACTGTTCATCGTTCATACGGGCCACTCCTTTCGTCAAGGAAAAACACTTTACAGCCCATCGACGTTCCTTATCATATCGAATTCCAAAGCAGATGTCAAGGGGTTTACCTTAACATAAAACCAACTTCCAAAAAAATAGTTCCCGAAGCTATTTGCCCCGGGAACTGGTTTAAGTAAAATTACTTAAATATTCACTTTTAGAAAGGCTGCATACCGAGTGTATTCAGCTTCTCTCCTTGCACATTTACACCTGATCGTCCTGTAATATCAAGATAGTGGCCAATTCGGCGGCCGACTCGGACATCGCTTTCGTCTTTGTTGCCTTCGAACGCGCCGTTGATAACCATGATGGTCGCTCCAAACCCCGGGACGAGCCCCTTCGCAATCTGAGCCGCTGTTGGTACATAGTTGCCAACCATAATGTCATGGCTCGATGGTTTTGGATCTTGTGGTGTCATCCAGAACAGCATTGCTGTCATAAAGCCGAGCTTGCCGTCTTGTGTTATCTTCTCAGGATTTTGAAGCAGAACATTTTTGTCCCCGAATATAATCGAGCCGATGAGTCCATAATTATAATTCCAGCTTAATTGAATTGGGCCACGACCATGGTATGATTTTCCAGCAACTGCCGGATAGTCACTATTGGATTGCACATATCCAACGCCCTGTGAATTAATGTAAGATACTTCTTCATTAAAGAACAAGCCCCAGCGTAATGTGCCACCTGGCGCAGTTGCCCATCCACCGCCTGTTTCGTGGGCGATATTTGCCAGGAACGCAGCAAGCTCACGTTTCTTGTTCGTTTCTGTGCCCTCTTTAAGGAAGGTGCCAAAGTCGACAATTCGTGATGTTGTCGGTTTATTTAGATTCCATTCCGCATTAAACTCTGGCTCTTGGTATAACAACGTTTCCGTTTTGGCCGTTTTGTCCAAGCGCCAAATTTGCTTCGTCCACGTGCTGCCGCCACGGTATACTTCTTTGTACTTAATATTTGCAGCATCACGTACAGCAGCAATCAAGTTGTCATATGAATAATAATCAACTTGACCTGGTTTATAATATGGCTTGCCTACCGCAACCGTGTGCCATTCAGCAGATCCAATACGAAGTGGAAATAAAGCTTCATAATCCGCTTGAGGAAGCGCTGCCGTCACAGATGCTGCTGCTTGAGAAGGTGCATACTGGGGATCAATGCCTCCCCATGTCGCTTGTATTTGTACATCTGTTATCACGCGGCTTTGCCCAACTTGTAGGAATGGTCCACCCGTACCGTTGTCAACTGCTGTTTTAATGGATAACGCTGTACTTACTGTTGAAGCGTTTCCAGCAGCGTCCAATGCGATGACCGTATAGTTATAAGTTGTGTTTGCTTGTAAGCCGTTATCAGTGAATGAAGTCGCCGCGGAGAAGCCCACCTTCACATTGTTGCGATAAATATCATACTGTGTCACACCTACATTGTCAGTAGCTGCGCTCCAAGCAAGCGTTATCGAAGTGGAAGTCTGTGCTGTAGAAGAAAGTCCCAGTGGAGTGCTTGGAGGTGTTGTATCTGTTCCTCCGCCTGTGTCAGATCCAATATGGCTCCAAGGCGAATCTGAACTGCTAAGTGCTGCATTTGGATTATCACCTTGTGTCCACCACTTGGCTTTAAAGAGCTTGCCTTCATGAGATACGATATCTCCACCAACGTAAACTTTGGCAGCCTGCCATGCAGGTGCAGTCGATTGGATTGTAGCCTCCTGCACGCTCGGTGCTGGCTCTCCTGCCGCCATCGCGATCGGATTGCTGGACAATAATAACGTCACCCCAAGCACTGCACTTAAACTGCGAAGTATAAAGGCGCGCGAAAATGGATATTTTGAGTACATAATAAGCCTCCTAAATTAGTATGATTCAGGGCGAAATGCTCCCTGTCGTATGAATGCTGGTACGATTAAGTCAACTTGTACGAATGTACGAATATACCCCCTTCAAAAATTAGAACGGCTGCATGCCGAGCGTATTCAATTTCTCGCCTTCAATGTTAGCACCACTTCGTGTAGTTAGATCACGATAATGACCTACACGGCGCTTAATACGGACATCCGACTCGTCCAAGTTGCCTTCTTGACCACCATTGATTACCATGATGGTAGCACCAAACCCTGGGACAAGTCCTTTCGCCAATTGCTCAGCCGTAGGCACATAATTTCCTACCATAATGTCATGGTTGGATGGCTTCGGATCTTGCGGAATCATCCAGAATAAGAGAGCTGTCATAAACCCGAGCTTGCCGTCTTGCGCAACAGCGTCAGGGTTCTGAAGCAGCACGTTCTGATCTCCATAAATGATGGCGCCAATCAAGCCGTAGTTATAGTTCCAGCTTAATTGAATAGGACCGCGACCGTGGTATGACTTGCCTGGAACAGGCGGATAGTCAGGATGGTCCGCGTCTACGTAGCCAATTCCCCCCGTGCCATTCACGTAGTTTAATTCTTCGTTAAAGAACAGGGCCCATCGCAGTTCGCCACCTGGTGCAGTCGCCCAGCCACCGCCAGTCTCATGCGCAATATTAGCGAGGAAAGCAGCCAATTCACGCTTGCGGTTGTTCTCTGTCCCTTCTTTTACAAACGTACCAAAATCGACGATCCGATTAATTAGCGGCTTGTTCACATTTTTGGGATCATTAAAGTCAGCAGATTGATAAACTAGCGTCTCTTTCTTGGATGCTTTATCTAGGCGATAAATTTGCTTGGCAAAGACATCACCTTCACGATATACATCTTTGTACTTGACATTAGCTACCTCTCGGACAGCAGCAATCAAATTATCGTAGGAATAATAATCTGTAAGTCCTTCTTTGTAGTAGTACTTTCCTTTGGCAATTGCGTGCCACTCTGGTGTCCCTGCGCGCAATGGGAATAAGTCTTCGTACTGCGCTTTAGGAAGCGCGGCATTAATGGCTGCCTCTGCTTTGTCGGGACTATATTGTGAATCAATCCCGTTCCATAAAGAAATAATTTGAGAATCTGTTAGTAGACGACTTTCGCCTACCGATAGTTCCGGTGCTCCTGCAATCGTTTTCACAGATATGGATGAGCTATTTGTCTGGTTGCCTGCCGCATCAAGGGCTTTGACCACATATTGATAAGTAGTGTCTGGTTGTAATTCATAATCGGTGAAAAGCTTGGAGACCGTAAATCCCACTTTGATGTCATTACGGTAGATGTCGTATCCGATAACACCTACGTTGTCAGTAGAAGCAATCCAAGATAACGTGATCGATGAGGCCGTTTGTGAGGTCGAAACAAGGTTGGTAGGAGCTGTTGGCGGCGTTGTGTCCACGCTGCTCAGCAGTTCCCAGGAAGAATCGGCATTCAGATCAGGTCTGCTGTTAAAAGACCACCACTTTGCCTTATAGAGCTTTCCACTATAAGACACAATGTCACCGGCAACATATGCCGTGTTCGCCTGCCATGCTTTAACGGCTGCTTGTGAGACTACACCCGTTGGTGTCGCTTGAGCGTTGGCCGTTAACGTAAGGGTACCGGATGCTAGCATCGTAACCCCGAGCAAAGCGCTTAAACTTCGCAACATAAAGCTGCGTGAGTACGGAAATTTCAAATTCATCAATTCGCCTCCCGTTGGATTATATTGGCACTTCCAAATCTATTATAATATCAAAATGATAGCGTTGTCACTATGAGATTCACAAGCAAATCATATTATTATCATTCATACCTAGAAACAAGGAAGAGACAGTAACCGATTGATGAAATAATACTTGACTCTCTCGTTACGTCATCCTTTATGCTAGTATCACGAAAGGAGATGACTCATGGCCTACACCGTTCAAGAGGTATCGGAACTATCTGGCGTAAGTATTCGTACACTTCGTTATTATGATCAGATCGGCTTGCTAAACCCCGCTTACTACGGAGATAACGGCTATCGCTATTATGAGCAAGCCCAGCTCGTTCAGCTTCAACACATCCTTTTTTTTCGCGAACTAGACATGCCATTGTCAACAATTCAAGAACTGATCTTTCAAGATTCATTCGACCAGCTAGAAGCATTAAGCCATCATCGTGAACTGCTATTAAAGAAAGCAGAACGTCTCCAGACCCTTATCCAAACCGTCGATCGTACTATTGCACACTTGAACGGGGATTACGTGCTTGAACAGCATCAGTTATTTAACGGATTTGACACTAGAAAACAAAGTCATTATGTGAAAGAACTGAGACAGTATTATGGAAATAACAACGGATGGTCTAGTAATAACGAACAACCTACAGGCTAATCGCCCGCTACAATACCCCTTTCATGGATAAGATGAGACCAGGGGTATTTGGGTGTTACTTCATGTGAATACATACTTCCACATACACACATAATGGCAAGCTGCGCCAATAACAATTAGAACGTGCCAGATCGCATGATGATAGACCAACGCCCTCCATAGAAAGAAGATGATACCAATTGTATAGGCTATTCCGCCACTCAGGAGCCACCTAACTCCCTCAATGGACAAGGCAACTGCTAAATGATCCCAAATAAATACAACAGACCATCCCATGACGAGATAAATAAGCGTAGATAATAATATAAATCTGCCGGTATAATATCTTTTCCACACCACACCTGCAATGGTAACGATCCATATCGCTATTAACAGTGCAGCACTTGCAAAAGTACCTATTTTTAATAGCAGAAATGGTGTATACGTGCCAGCGATACATATGTAGATAGCCATATGATCATACATAATGTATCGTTCCTTCTTTGTCCCCTCTGGCAATCGATGCATAAGGCATGAAGTTGTAAACATTAACATTAATGAAAATGTGTAAGCAAATGCACCTACTAACTGCCCTGCGGTACCACTCGATCCGACCTTTATAAACAGTGCTATGCTAGCAACGATACTAAGGACGAGTCCCCATCCATGTGTCCAAGTATTTGCCCATTCTTCCCGCTGTGCTCGATTACTTGTCATTACATCTTCCCCTCCGCACCTGACTATTCCCTTTTGGATTAACAATATATGCAGCTGCACTGCAATTGGATAATTGCAGCGCAGCTCCGTATAGACAGATGATGGAAAACGATGATACACTTATAAAACATTTTTGTTTACTAAGTGATAAGGGATCGTGAACATGATGAATCGATTGTTCTACATGCTTTGGACAAGCCGATCACTGTCCAGTCTAGCAAGCTCTATTTGGTTAATGACATGGATAGCAATTATATACGGAACAACAAAGTCCGCTTTACTGGCTGGGACCGTTACTTTTGTACGCTCCCTAGCTGTGTTATTAAGTGGTTTATCGTTACCTTTTTGGTATCAAAAGTACCCCTTGCACATAGTCGCCCACCGTTTTCAACTGTTACAGTTCATGCTTGGTATGTTGTTTGCCTTTGCTCTGCTGCCCTTTCAGAACAACTTCTCGAATAACCTTCTTATGGTGACGGCTCTTGTCTGCGCAGCATGTATCGGATATTCGGAAGGTGCTGCATCTGCCGCTTCATCTGCTATATTTCCACGAGTTGTACGGCAAGATCAGTGGGTGAAATCCAACAGCCTAGTCTCAACCGGCATGCAAATGATATCCTTATTTGGCTGGACCGTTGGAGGTATCATTATACATACATTTGGAGAAATTCCCGTGCTCCAGCTAAGTGCTCTTCTATTAGGACTAAGCAGCTTAATTTTGTTCTGTGTACGTCTGCAGGAAAGTCACGGATCGACAACTTCTAAGACTTCTTTATGGTCTGGTTGGAGCATTCTCTTTACGCTGCCCCATGTCAGGATGATCACCATTATGGATATCATCGAAGGCATAGCCAGCGGCATATGGATTGGTGCGGTTACACTTGTGTTTGTCCAACAAATTCTTGGCCAGACAGAGGCTTGGTGGGGGTATATTAATGCAGCCTATTATGCAGGGACTCTACTTGGGGGATTATTAATTGTCAAGTTAGCAAATAAGGTGGAGCATCACCTGGTACGATCTATCATCATCGGTTCGTTCAGCTTCAGTTTGCTAGTATTGTGCTATGCTTGGAATAGCACTCCCTACGTTGCCCTGTTGTTGGTTCTTATTATGGGTCCATGCTATCAGCTGCGTGATGTGGCTCAGCGCACCTATATTCAGCGCATCATTCCGTTGGAGGAACAGCCGATACTTTTTGCGGCCCAACAATCGTTATCCACTATCCTGTTTGGTTTATCGATCGTGTTCTGCGGTTTGATTGCCGACACTTTTGGAGCGAGAGCTGTATATTTGACAGGTGGTCTAATGTTCTTTGTCTCCTCCATAATTGGTATTTGGTTACGTCGTCATACAAAATCTGCTTGTGTGGACCATTCACTGTTTACATAGAGTAATAAAGTGTCTCTGCATTCCGCACAGTAGACGGGTTGGAGTATAGCGCATCATCATTGACTTCATCAGAATTCATCCTATGAAGGGTCGTCTCTTTAGTCATGCAAAAGAACTAAACTAAAGGACGCCCCTTGCGTATCCCCGTGTTTTAAATAAACTGAGTCCCCTATCTACTGAACACTACAAATAAAAAGGGACCGTCCAACCGTAGGTTAGACAGTCCTGTTCTATGCAGCCTATTGTGCTTCAGACTGTTCTTTCTGTTCCTGCTCTTGAATCAAGCCTGCAAATAAGGCATGCACAAATTGTTCCGAATCAAACTGCTGCAAATCATCCATCTTCTCGCCTAGACCAACAAACTTCACGGGCAAGTTGAGTTCCTGACGAATCGCAATAACAATACCACCTTTAGCTGTCCCATCAAGCTTAGTTAATACTAATCCTGTAACTCCGCTTTTTTCTCCGAACAACTTCGCTTGTGATAGCGCATTTTGTCCGGTCGTAGCGTCCAGTACCATTAATACCTCATGCGGCGCGTCAGGAACTTCGCGCTGAATAACTCGGAATATTTTGTTCAGCTCTTCCATCAGATTAGACTTGTTTTGCAAACGACCAGCTGTATCACAGAGCAGTACATCAACATTTCGCTGCTTGGCAGCCTGAACCGCATCATACATGACCGCTGCTGGATCTGAGCCAGACTGGTGCTTCACAACATCGACACCAACTCGTTGTCCCCACACTTCCAATTGCTCGATCGCCCCTGCACGGAACGTATCTCCAGCTGCCAAAAGTACACTTTTGCCTTGTTGTTTAAAGCGGTGTGCTAGCTTGCCGATTGTTGTTGTCTTCCCTACTCCGTTCACACCTACAAATAGAATGACCGTTAATCCGTCAGATTTCATGTGCAAATCGTTGGCCTCATCACCACGCAGCAGTTCAATCAGCTTCTCCGAAAGAATCGGTTGCAAGTCCTTCGCTTCCTCAATTTTGCGCTTCTTCACTTCAGCACGCAAATCATCGATTAAATTCATTACTGTCGTAACGCCAACATCCGCACCAATTAAAATTTCTTCTAATTCTTCATAAAATTCTTCATCAATTTTTTTGCGACGTGTGATCAGATCTGTCACTTTTTCCACAAACCCTTTACGGGTTTTTTCCAGACCATCTTTAAAGATAGATGTTACAGCTTCCGTTTTTGCCGCTATACTGTCTTTTAGCTTCTTAAAAAAGCTCATTGTCTTCCTCCGCTCTATGCAATGATTGCTTCTTCATCTTCCAGTCTAACCGATACAAGCTTCGATACGCCGCCTTCTTCCATCGTGACACCGTATAAGACGTCCGCTTCTTCCATCGTACCTTTGCGGTGAGTTACCACAATAAACTGGGTTTGTTCCGAAAACTCACGTAAATATTGCGCAAATCGTGTCACGTTTGCCTCATCCAATGCTGCTTCTACTTCGTCCAATACACAGAACGGAACCGGCTTCACATGTAAAATGGCAAACAATAGTGCCATAGCCGTCAACGCACGTTCTCCACCAGAAAGCAGTTGCAAATTTTGCAGCTTTTTGCCCGGAGGCTGGGCTACAATGTCAATGCCTGTATCCAATATACGATCCGGCTCAATTAGGACAAGATCAGCACGTCCTCCACCAAACAACTTCGAAAATACGACGACAAATTGCTTGCGAATCGCGTCAAAAGTATGTTTGAATCTTTTGGACATTTCGTCATCCATCTCTTTAATAACTTGATAAAGTGTTGTTTTGGCTTCGATTAGATCGTTTTTCTGTTCACTCAAAAATTGGTAGCGTTCATGAACACGCTCATATTCTTCAATTGCGCCAAGATTCACTTCGCCAAGTTGGGAAATTTGCCGTTTTAAATCTTTAACCTCTAGCTGTGCCGCTTGTATATCCTCAGGCATCGGATAACGATGCTTCGCCAGTTCATAGCTTATCTCATATTCTTCACTTAGCTTACGCAGCAAGTTGTCCAGCTCGACGTCCAGACGATTCGCCTGAATCTCCGTATGCCGCATCGCTTCTTCTACTTGCTTTAATTCCGTACGCTGTTCACGTGTATCACTTTCAGCCAGATCCAGCTTTTGAACGGATACTGCCCGATCTGCACGCTTAAATTCGATGCTCGTCATCGCTTCTTGCTTTTTCACACCAAAATGATTTAAGTCTTCCGTCTGCTTCATCGTCTCGCGTTCAACTGTCTCCAAATCAATCTGAACCTGAATTAACGTCTGCGTCTGATGCGAATATTCCCGCTCATACGTCTTAGATTCCTGTTCAGCTCGCCCTGCTTGCTCACTTAATGAGAATATCTCCTGATCCAATTTACCTTGACGGACCTTTAAATCAGTCAGTTGTGATTGCAATTCTTCCTTCTCGGATTCACTGGCCCGTCTTGCCGATTCTGCTGTTTGAATCATCACATGCATGCGGTCCTCGTCCACTTTCAGTTCAGCGAGACGCTGTTCTGCCGTAAGACGTCCCGCCTCTAGCGTTCTCATCTCGTCGCTTGCAAGAGCAAGCTCCTGTTGCTCCGCTTCTACTTGTGTATGCAGCTGTCGTTCTTCTTTTTCAATTTGTTGAAGCTCGCTTGCCAGATGCTGTTCGCTAATTCGTTTGGCTTCTCCTTGCTCACGTAAGTCATCCAAACGCTTCACACCAGTAGTTGTACGCTGCTTCAGCTCGGCTATGGAATCTGTCAGCTTCTTGAGCTGAGCTAACGTTTCCGTAATCTCCTTGCCAAGCTGTTCGAGCTGCCGTTGACGGCCAAGCAGATTTGCAGATTTCTTATTCAGACTTCCCCCCGTCATGGAGCCGCCAGCATTAACGACGTCACCTTCCAAGGTAACTACACGATAACGATAATTAAGCTTTGCCGCAATCCGGTTTGCATCTTCAAGTGTGTTCGCAATTACGACATTACCAAGCAAGCTGCCGACCACTTGTGTATAAGCGCTTTGTGTCTGTACGAGATCGGCGGCAATGCCGACAAAGCCCTCCATACCGTCAACAACACGACGATCCGAATCATGCATGGAGCGTGCTCGAATAACGTCTAATGGAAGAAACGTTGCTCGACCAAGTTGACGTTGCTTTAAAAATGAAATCGCTTGTCGGGACACAGATTCATTTTCCATTACAACATGCTGTAGTGCCGCTCCCAAGGCTGTCTCCATAGCCGTTTCTAATTGCTCCGGAACTCTTATAAGCTCTGCTACTGCCCCATGAACACCCGCTAGACCATTAGGGCGTCGGGCAGCTTTCAGCACTTCGCGCACACCAAGCATAAAGCCGTCGAGATCATCCTGAAGCTCCTGCATCGTATCACGACGCGACACAATTGAATCATACTTCTGCTGCCACTTGCGCACCGCCTGCTGTCCTTCTTCGAGCAGTTGTTCATCCTGCTTTAACTGCTCGCTCTCCTGCATGTAACGATTCCGTATATAAACCAGATCATTAGCCATTGATTCCATACGGCGTCTGGTATCATTCATTTTCTTTTGCAGTTCTTTCTGTTCAGCTTCACGCTTATTACGGCCCGCAGACATCTTATCAAGTCGCTTCTGAAGCGCTTCTTTTTGCTGATCATAATACCGAATGTCATTGCGCTGCTGGGCCATCTGATTCATAATTTCTAGCAATTGCCCTTTAAGCGACTCCTCAGCATCAGAGCTAGCTCCACCAGCAACACCAACTAGCCGTTCTTGCTCTGCTTGTATGAGGTGATTCACTTCTTGAATCTCAATCTCAACATCGCGGAGCTTGTCTCGCACAGTTTGTAGCTCAATCTGCTTAGCCTGCATCCGTTCGGAGGTCAATGCGATAGACTGCTGTAGCTGCTGCTCATTCGCAACTAGATTGCGCTTACGCTCACGCAGCACCTCTCCTTGCCCTTCACATTTCTCAAATTCTTCGCTGTAATGAAGCAGCGTAGCTTGGTATTTCTCCAGCTCTTCTTCCAACTTACGAAGTTCGATCCGATGAACCTCCAGCTTGGCATCATGCTCGCTTACAACGGTAGAAAGCGATAGTTCTCTCTCTTTCAAACGGGCCAGCTTGTCATTTGCTTCCTGCCAATTGTGGTGAAGCTGCTCAATCTGGTGTACGTATACCGCAATTTCTTTTGTTTTCAGCCATTCTCGAAGCTGCTTGAAGTGGCGTGCCTTCTCCGACTGTTCTCGTAGTGGTCCAATTTGATCTTCCAACTCAGTCACGAGGTCATGGATTCGCAGTAAATTCTGTTCCGTCTCATCGAGCTTTCTCGTTGCATCTTTTTTTCTCGACTTGTACTTCACAATACCTGACGCCTCTTCAAATATGCCACGCCGATCTTCCGATCGTGTGCTCAAAATTTCCTCTATACGGCCTTGCCCAATTATCGAATAGGCTTCTTTCCCGATGCCGGTATCCATAAATAGCTCGGTAATATCACGCAGCCGACACGACTGCTTGTTAATAAAGTACTCACTGTCTCCACTGCGATGAACGCGTCGTGTGACGGTCACTTCGTTATAATCAAGCGGCAGCGCCTCGTCGCTGTTATCCAGCGTCAAGGACACTTCCCCATAGTTCACTGCTTTACGAGCATCACTGCCCGCAAAAATAATATCTTCCATCTTGCCCCCACGCAGTGACTTTGCGCTCTGCTCGCCAAGCACCCAGCGGATGGAGTCCGAAATGTTACTTTTACCGCTGCCGTTCGGACCTACGACACCCGTAATCCCTTGCACAAACTCCAACTCGGTTCGATCTGCGAACGACTTGAAGCCTGCCAGTTCCAACCGCTTTAAGAACATCCTTCTTTATTCACCTCAACGTCTCTCTTATACTCGAATCGCTTATCCGACTGCGGTTATGCGCCCATATACTAAGCTCAGTTGTCCCATTCGGAAAAGAAAGAGCAAAAACCAGCCACTAACGGTATGGCTTCTGCCCCGTCTCGCACGCTGTTCTTTGCTCTTTCTGCGAAACGAGCCGGCGGCAATCGCGCCGGCCCTCAGTACGTTATGATTTCGGTATGACTACATGTTCAAGAGCTTGTGCTGCTGCTTGCTGCTCCGCTTCCTTCTTGGAGCGGCCTGCTCCGCGACCCAAACATTGTTCTCCCATATACACCTCGGATACGAACTCGCGCTCATGCGCCGGTCCACGCTCCTCGACAATGCGATATTCCAGCACGCCTAAATTGTGATGCTGCGTTAGCTCCTGGAGCTGCGTCTTGTAATCATTCGTCTGCAACTTACCATCGAGCGAAATGTGTGGAAAGACGAAGCGCCGCAAGAAATCACGGACAGGATCCAGTCCTTGATCCAAATACAGCGCGCCAATAAACGACTCAAACACATCAGCCAACAAAGCAGGCCGTGTACGGCCCCCTGTCAGCTCTTCGCCTTTGCCTAGCAAGACGTACTGTCCAAATTCGAGATGATTCGCAAATTTGACGAGAGAAGGTTCACATACGATTGATGCACGCATCTTCGTTAGCTCACCTTCCGGCCGTGTCGGACATTGGTCAAACAAAAATTCAGAGACCGTTAACTCCAACACGGCATCACCAAGGAATTCCAAACGCTCATTATCTTGGTGGTGTCCGAAGCGGTGTTCGTTCACGTAGGATGCATGAGTGAATGCCATTTTCAACAGCTGCCGATTCCGAAATGAAATGTTCAGTTTCTGTTGTAATTGCTTCATATCTGCACTCAACTGCCTGACCCCTTATGCTTCGTATTTCTTTAATACTAGCGTTGCATTGTGTCCGCCAAAGCCAAACGAGTTAGACATCGCTACGTTGACATCAACATGACGCGCAACATTTGGTACATAATCCAGATCACATAGTGGGTCTGGATTCTCGAGGTTAATCGTAGGAGGTATACAACCCTTCTCCAATACAAGACCACATATAACTGCTTCCACACCACCGGCTGCACCAAGCAGATGCCCTGTCATGGACTTTGTGGAACTGATCGCTACGTTGTAAGCATAATCACCAAACGTATGCTTGATCGCAGTTGTTTCTGACTTGTCCCCTACCGGAGTCGATGTACCGTGAGCATTGATATAATCAATGTCCTCTGGATTCAAACCTGCATCCTTCAGCGCACGTCTCATGCAATGAGCAGGTCCTGTCGGATCTGGCTCTGTCATGTGATGTGCATCGGCACTCATACCGTAGCCAATGATCTCGGCATAAATATGGGCTCCACGTGCTACCGCATGTTCGAGCGACTCAATAACCAGTACGCCGGAACCTTCGCCCATAATAAAGCCGTCTCGTTCGGTGTCGAACGGGCGGCTAGCACGTGCTGGCTCCTCGATGCGTGTCGACATCGCACGCATCGAGCAGAAACCCGCCATACCAAGTGGGCGAATCGTTGCTTCGGCACCGCCGCATATCATCACGTCAGCATCACCACGTTGAATGATCTTAAATGCATCACCAATGGAATGCGTGCCTGTGGCGCAAGCCGATACTGCCGCCGTGTTAGGCCCCTTAGCTCCAACGGTCATGGACACTTGTCCCGAAGCCATGTTGGCAATCATCATTGGAATAAAGAATGGACTCACACGCTTAGGGCCTTTCTCCATCAGGGCCGTATGCTGATCTTCCCATGTCCCTAAACCACCGATGCCCGAACCGACGATAACGCCGACACGTTCTGGGTCTGTCTGCTCTCTTACGTTCAACTTTGCATCTTCCAGTGCCATAACACTAGCTGCAACAGCGAACTGAACGAAGCGGTCCATACGACGCGCTTCCTTCTTATCCATGTATGCTTCCGGATTAAAGTCCTTGACGGACGCTGCAATCTTGGTCGGATAATCCGACACATCAAATGCCTCGATTAAGGATATTCCCGACTTGCCTTCTACTAGATTATTCCAAAACGTGGCAAGGTCCGAACCGAGGGCAGTTACAACACCCATACCGGTCACTACAACCCTGTTTTGCTTCAATCGAAATCACCTCAGCCTATTTCAGTTCCCGAATATATTTCAACGCATGGTATCATTTGTAGCGTAATACCATGACTACTTATTCCATTCCATTAATGAGGAGAAGTCCCGTTACGTTACGTACGAACGGGACTCATTTTCAACAATCTTACGTATGAGATTGTATGTAGTTGACTACTTCACCAACTGATGTAATCTTCTCTGCATCTTCATCAGAGATTTCCATATCAAACTCATCTTCTAATTCCATTACCAATTCCACCACATCGAGGGAATCAGCGCCAAGATCATCCTTAAAAGATGCTTCGAGAGTAACTTCAGCTTCGTCAACGCCAAGACGCTCAATGACGATACGCTTTACACGCTCAAATACTTCAGCAGACATCCGGTTCACCTCCTCTTTGGTATTATACGAGAAAACTTTTTAAATTGCCATACAACATAGCTAACAAAAAATGCTCAAAGTCTATGAAACATAGACTGGTAAGCCTTACATATACATACCGCCATCAACATGAAGTGTCTGGCCAGTCATGTACTGTGCATCTTCGGATGCAAGGAACAACACGGCTTTGGCGATGTCCTCAGGTTGGCCGAGTCTAGCTAGTGGAATACCCGCCAACAGTTGTGCCTTCATGTCATCTGACAACACATCGGTCATTTCCGTTTCAATGAAGCCTGGGGCTACACAGTTCACAGTAATGCCTCGCGAAGCCAGTTCACGTGCCGAAGCCTTCGTTAAGCCGATGACTCCTGCTTTGGCTGCTACATAGTTGGCTTGCCCTGCATTTCCGAGCACTCCGACTACGGAAGAAATATTAATAATGCGGCCCGAGCGTTGCTTCATCATCGGTCTTGTAACAGCCTTCAGGCAATTAAATACGCCTTTCAGATTCGTTTCAATGACTTGATCGAATTCTTCCTCTTTCATCCGCATAATTAAATTATCTCTTGTAATGCCGGCATTATTCACAAGAATGTCAACGCGTCCAAATTGCTCCAACGTCGTCTTCACCAGTTGCTCTGCCTCTTCAGCCTTCCCAACATTCGCTTGCACCGCAATGGCGCGGCGTCCCATCGCTTCAATAGACGCGACAGTTTCGGATGCAGCGGCAGTGCTGCCAGCATAGTTCACCACAACATCGGCTCCGGCAGCCGCCAACGATATGGCGATTGCGCGTCCGATTCCACGGGATGCGCCGGTGACAAGTGCCACTTTACCTTCCACATTGGACATCCTTTACCCTCCTTGACCCATTTACGGGCATACTCCGCAGCGGGGTATGCCCGCATAGTTTAGTTGTCATGCAGCTATTAAATTACGTCGTAATCGCTTCATGATCAAAAGCTTGCCAGCCTATTTCTGAAAGATTACTCTGTCACCCTTCAAAAGCTTGAATAGCTTCCAAGCTATTAATCGACACAACTTTAACAGAACGATCAATTTTCTTGATCAGCCCTGCAAGCACCGTACCTGACCCAATTTCAATAAAAGTGTCTACGCCTTGCTCAATCATATACTGCACGCTATCCTCCCATAATACCGGAGAACATACCTGCTCTATAAGTAATTCGCGAATACGTTCAGCTGACTGCTCAGGGCGTGCGGATACGTTCGAGACTACCTGTATGTCGGTGTCACGAAGGTCTAGTTCACTCAAAGCAGCTTCCAAACGCTCAGCTGCCGGCTTCATCAAGGTTGAATGAAATGGGCCGCTTACTTCAAGTGGAATAACACGCTTTGCGCCGATTTCCTTGCCGCGTTCCACGACTGCTTGTACACCTGCCGTAGACCCAGAGATGACAATTTGCCCTGGGCAATTTACATTTGCCATTTCAACAGGTGCTGTATATGCCGTAATGTCATCACACAATGCACCCAAATTAACACGGTCAGCACCAAGCACAGCCGCCATCGCGCCTTCTCCATTTGGAACTGCCTCTTCCATGAATTGTCCACGCTTGCGTACAACTGCTACCGCCTCTTCGAATTTCATGACTCCCGCCACTACAAGCGCACTGTACTCCCCAAGGCTATGACCTGCAACAAAATCCGGTCGAATGCCCTTTTCTTCAAAGGCTTTATACAGTGCATAACTTGTCGTAAGCAGCGCAGGCTGCGTATTGGCCGTTTGCTTGAGCAGATTTTCCGGACCATTAAAGATCAGATCGGATAGCGAGTATTCAAGCACCCGGTTAGCGATGTCAAACACTTCCCGCGACGCCGCAACATTTTCATAAACGTCATGTCCCATCCCTACAGCCTGTGCGCCTTGACCGGGAAACACAAATGCTACTTTACCCAACATGTCCACTCCTTCTACCTTGACGATATCTTAATGATGAGGTGCTGAAAATACGGCCCTCGTTAATGCAAGCTACCACGTAATAACAGAAGCGCCCCACGTTAGCCCGCCACCAAAGCCGACTAATACGACAGTATCACCTTCCGATAGTCGTCCTTCCTCAGCAGCCTCCGCCAAAGCAATCGGAATCGATGCAGCGGAAGTGTTCGCATAGCGCGGTAAATTGATCACACACTTCTCCACTGGTACATGCAATCGTTCAATAGCCGATTGAATGATACGCATATTGGCTTGATGCGGAATGAACAAATCGATATCTTCTTTGGTCTTACCTGCCTTAGCCAGTGCTTCCTCAGCAGCACTGCCCATTATACGTACCGCAAACTTAAATACTTCCCGTCCATTCATATAAATATAATGGCGCTTGTCTTCCAACGTCTCAACGGAAGCCGGAAGTCGTGATCCGCCACCTTCGATTTTTAACAGTTCTTGTCCCGTACCGTCCGCGCCAAGCTCAAAGGATTGGAAGCCTCGTCCATCTGCTACAGGACCAAGCACCGCTGCACCTGCACCGTCTCCAAACAATACACACGTATTGCGATCCGTGTAATCGGTAATTCGGGACAAACACTCTGCACCGATTACCAATGTATAATTATAAATGCCCGTTTTGACAAAATTAGAGGCAGTTGCCAACCCGTATATAAATCCTGCGCAAGCAGCCGATAGATCAAATGCAGCAGCTTTCTTAGCACCAAGCTTCTCTTGGACCAGGCACGCCGTTGACGGGAACGCCATATCAGGCGTAACCGTACATACAACGATCAAGTCTAACTGTTCAGCCGTTATGCCAGACGATTCAAGAGCCCGCACGGCAGCCTTGTAAGCCAAATCTGATGTTGCCTCATGCTCTGCCGCAATACGTCTCTCCTTCATCCCTGTACGGCTGACGATCCACTCATCGTTTGTATCTACTAATTGCGCCAGATCTTCGTTTGTTAAGATACGCTCAGGCACATACTTCCCTGTTCCAATGATCCCCACTGATCGCATGTTCACTGTCTATCACTCACTTCCCGCTAGTATTCCCGTTAATCTCAGCAGAGATTGTACCAATCAAATCATGCTGCAAGGCTGTACGGGCTTGTCTAATTGCATTCAGCATCGCCCTGCTGTCTGATGAGCCATGCGCCTTGATTACAAGTCCGTTCAATCCTAATAACGGCGCACCGCCATGTTCTTTGTAATCCATCGTCTTCTTTAGTCGTTTCAAGGCAGGCATCAGCACCGCTGCTGCGAGCTTGGTCATCCAATTACGTGTAAACTCACGCTTTAATACCCCAAACAAGGAACCAGCCGTTCCTTCCAACGATTTCAACATAATATTACCAACAAATCCATCACACACCAGCACATCACAATTGCTTTCTAACACATCTCTTGCTTCTACATTTCCAACAAAATGTATAGATGCCTTTTCCAGCATCGGATACACTTCTTTGGTCAAATCATTCCCTTTTCTTGCTTCTGTGCCAACGTTAAGCAGCCCGATTCGAGGTCTCTCAATACCATGCACCTTTGCGCGATAAATACTGCCCATCAGCGCGTATTGCAACAAATGCTCCGGCTTTGCATCCATATTGGCCCCTAGATCAAGTGCCAGGACGCCTCTGCCATCCATCGTTGGAATCATTGGCGCCAACGCAGGGCGCTCCACTCCATCCATCCGGCCTACAACGAGCAACCCTGTTGTCATGAGTGCCCCCGTATTACCGGCTGATATCATGCAATCGGCTTCGCCCTCTTTTACCATCCGGCCTGCCATAACCATAGATGCGCCTTTCTTACGGCGCACCGCCTTAACCGGCTCATCATCCGGCTCAATCCGTTCTTCTGTATGCACAACCGTTATGTTAGCTGGCGCTTGCTGCATAAACGGTTTCATTTGCGCCTCATCACCGACAAGCACAATCTCAATATCTTTCCAGTTGCGCGCAGCTTCACACGCGCCCTCCACATTACTTTGCGGGGCGTTGTCTCCACCCATTGCATCAATGACGATCTTCATGACTGTATCCTCCTTCGACGCTAACTATCTCTGTTGTCGAGCGAAAAATGATAAAGTGCCCCTGGAAAACAAGTTCTTCCCCCACATAACTAAACACTTCCACTTTAGCCTTGCTGCGCTCGCCCGAGATGGAGCGAACATATGCCTTCGCAATACATTTCTCTCCCAGCTTAACTGAGCGCACAAATCGTATGTCAGCTGACGCAGTCAGAGCAATCTCATCATTAATAACCGCCACAGCCAAGGAATTTGCTTGTGCAAACAAATGGTGTCCCCTTGCAATTTGCGTACGGGAAAACACATGTTCTTCACTTATTTCAAAGATGGAAATACCGCTCTTATCCAGCTGTAAGTCGATAATATCACCAATCACCTCATGCAGAGGCAAGGATCGTACTTGATCGTAAGTACGCTCTGCCATCAACTTGAGACGTTCCCTCAACTCAGGAATACCAAGCTCCATGCGATCCAGTCGAATCGTTTGTATGCTGACTCGAAGCATGCGGGTCAATTCCTGATCTGTAATAAATGGATTATCCTCAATGATATGAACAAGCTGCTGCTGCCGTTGTCGTTTCGGTAACCGTTCGATGTCCCGCACCACCTTTACCTCGCTCCAAGGCTCTATATTGGTTAAGTTATACTTTATTATCGTATGCTATGTAACGTAAGCCCTTAAAGCTGTTATTTCTCACAGCGTTAAAGGTACATCTTAGAACCTGGTACTAAACCAGTATATATAAAAATCAGCCCGATGAAAAGCGCCAGTTTTTGTTCTATATCAAAACTTAACTAATTCCCCCTACAAATGGAGCATAACTCCTTCTAGCAGCTAGGACCTTCCCTGTATTTTTTGGACCTTTTGGAAGTATCCTCTGTACATATACAGACGTCCTAACACAAAAAAAGTAGTACCTCATCCAAAGTGAGATACTACTTTCCCCGTTCTGGAGGTATGCAACTTTACAGCAGCTAACTCCATAAGTATGAGATTATTGTTTGATAATCTCTCTTGCTTTGTATGTTCCGCAAACTTTACATACGTGATGCGCCAACTTCAACTCACCACATTGTTCGCACTTGACCATACCTGGAACCTCTAATTTAAAATGAGTACGACGCTTGTCGCGGCGTGTTTTGGACGTTCTTCTTTGAGGTACTGCCATGTTCCCACCTCCTTACCAAAATTACGTACTACAACTTTGTTGGTTGTTATTTCTTAAAGAAATCTTTCAACCCTGCAAGTCTCGGATCAATTCGTTCATTCGAGCAACCGCAAGGATTGTCGTTGCGGTTCGAACCGCAAGTCGGGCACAAGCCCTGACAGTCCTCTCTGCATAGAGGCGCGTACGGCAAATGAACGAACACCGCTTCCTCCACATATGGTGTCAGATCAACGCGATCATCCGTCAATGTAATGACGTCATCCTCGTCATCTGTTGGAAGATCAGTAGAATCCGTCAGCTTAAATTGCTCGTGAAACGGAATGACAACCGTCTCGGTATGCGGTGTCAAGCAACGTGAGCATATAATACCCAAATCCGCTTTCAACTGGCCGCTAACACCAATTCTGTCGTCGCTTTCCGATACAGCAGTTAAGTCGACGTCAACCGGTTCAATATGGCGAATATCGCTACGTCCCTTGATGACTTCATCAGCACGGAATGTGTCGTGGATATGCACTTTATGACCTTTAATGGTATCCCGAAAAGAAAAGTTCATGTTATCACTCCAAACAAACAAAATTAATTATAGCGATTATTCTCATGCTTTGTCAACCAAATTCGTTTGACAGTTTGTAAGGACCATAGCAGCCGCCTATTTGTGCGGACGCGATTGCTTCATGATATGATAGTTTCATCAAAAAAACAATAGCCTCCTTATGTCTGACGATGTGGAATAAGAAGGAATTTGTTCATTAAATAGGAGGTCAGCATGCGTACAGTCGGCGTCATTGTCGAATATAATCCGATGCACAACGGTCATGTATATCATCTCCAACAATCAAAGATCGTAGCCGGAGCAGATGCGTCGGTTGCTGTCATGAGCGGCCATTTTCTACAGCGTGGCGAGCCTGCTCTGGTTGACAAGTGGGCGCGCACAGATATGGCGCTGGCGCAAGGCGTGGATCTTGTGCTGGAATTGCCTGTTGCTTATGCCGTTCAGCCTGCTGAATGGTTTGCTTTTGGTGCAGTTGCCACTCTGCATGCAACAGGCGTCGTCGATGCGCTCTGCTTCGGCAGCGAAATCGGCAATATTACTACCATAAGCGATGCCGCACGTCAATTGACTAGCGAGACAACCGCATTCTCACAGCGGCTGCAAGCCGCTCTAAAGAAAGGATTCAGTTATCCTTCTGCTTATGCGTTTGCTGCACAGGACAGCCAGCAGGCAGCTGTCATCCCTTCTGAGCAGCAGGAGCATGAGTCCAGCTTACCACCACTTCCACACGCTGTTCATGAGGGTGATTCCACCTTGGCTGCTTCGGCAGAAAGTTGGTTGGATAAGCCTAACAATTCGTTAGGCTTGCATTATATGATGGCGCTGCATCGATTAGACAGCAGGATCAAAGCTTATACGATTACGAGACAAGAAGCAGGCTATCATGACGTGGAGGTGAACAACAGTCCCATTGCAAGCGCGACGGCTATTCGACGTCTCTTGTTTGGCCATAATGAGGATGCTTGGACTGGAGTCACGAAGCAGAGCATGCCTATCTCACGATACGTCCCCGCCTCCACTGTACGTATTTTGCAACAGGAGGAGTCACATGAGAGACTGCCCGTGAATTGGGAGTCATTCGCACGTTTGTTATTTTACAAGCTGTCCGTCGATTCACGCGAGCAATTAACGAATATATTGGAGGTAACGGAGGGACTTGAATATCGTTTAATACAAAAATTGTCCACCCTGGAGGCTCCATCTGTACATTTGCTTCTTCAAGCACTCAAAACAAAACGGTACACCAGAACGAAACTACAGCGTATGCTGACCCATATTATGCTTGGACATACGAAAGACGCTTTTGGCCCGCAAGCCTTGGCAGCAGGGCCTGCATATATTCGAGTGCTCGGCTTCACCCCAAAGGGGCAAGCACTATTAAAGCGCATGAAGAAGACCGCTACCCTCCCTGTCATCCATCAGATGACTAGAGAGAACAGCGGTCTTGGCGGCCCCTGCGGACTCACCGCCGATGCCCAGGCTACGGCGGTATATGCGGCCGCACACCCGCACTGGAGCGGGCGCGCAGCGCGGCGTGACTATTATGAGCCGCCGCACCGCACCCTTTAACAAGGCGCTGATGGGCAAGCCGTCGGCTTATTTGCCCGCAGCGTCAAGCTCGTCTAGCGCACGCAATGCATCATCTAGCGTGCGCACAGACACCAGCTTCATCTTGGTGTCCATCGTATCCACCTTCGCCTTCGCTTCAGCATAGTTGCCCTCAGGTGCAAGGAACATAACAGCACCTTCACGGTCCGCAGCAACTACTTTGTGCTGAATGCCTCCGATAATGCCTACCTGACCATCAGGCGTAATCTCACCTGTACCTGCTATTTTATAGCCATGTGTCAAATCTCCTGGTGTTAGACGATTAATCAGTTCCAACGTAAACATCAGCCCTGCGGAAGGTCCACCGATGTCACTGTCTTTAAATGATATTTTTTTACCACTGTCATCAGGAACAATTTCTTTTTTCTCCCCGTACTGAATACCAAATCCTATCCTCTTTTTGTCAGGACTTTGAGAAGATACAAATTCGGCCAGCGTTGCTTTTACATCGATCAATTTACCTTCTCGCTCCACCTTCACCGTCAAGGTTTCTCCTGCTTTACGATTGAGCAGCGCATTTTGTATATCCTCATAGCCATTTGTTTTAATGCCTTCAATTGTATCAATACGGTCGTTGGTCACAAACTCATTGTGTGCAATTTTCGGATCGTTGTATATGACAAAAATGCCATGCTTAACAATCTCATAAGGCACGCCTACTTTGTTATAAGCAGCAAGAACCGCATTACTTTGTGAACCGCTCATCATAAAGGTAAGCGCTGTTGAGTATTCTGCCTCCGAACGCCCCTGAAGCGCATCCTCCTTCTTTGCGATCTGGGTGTTCTTATCCAGTGAACTCCAAGCTAGTAGCGCCATGTTGGCATACGTACGCCTAACAGTAGTCAACATAAAAGTACCCTTCTCCACATCGTCCCCCGCTGCTACCTCGACCATCGGTTTAACGGCTTCTGCACTGCCTGGCTCATATATGACATAGGGTGTAGGCATAAACACCAAAAAATAAATAAGTAGTAATCCGGCAACAAACCATTTCCAAGCAGACCAAGAACTTTTTACAGGATTGTTAGATGGCAAGTGCTCATCCGTCATAAAGTTGTACCTCCTCTAGCAGTTACAGGTCTAAAGACCTTTTTTGATACGTAAACATAAGGTAGATGTGTTTATTCATTAATCGGACAAGCCCCCACTCTATAAAGAGGTGAATTTGATGCAATTATCCCGCTTTCTTCGTTCTAATCGATCGCAGCATCCTTTATATACAGCTATTGCGGGTTCCATCGCCCTTATTCTAGTTATTTGTATTGTGTCTTACCCTGATGCCGCTTTTAAAGCATCTTTGCAAGGGCTAAAAGTATGGTGGAACATTATTTTCCCTGCCCTTTTACCCTTTCTGATCTTATCTGAAATGCTTGTGGCATATGGGTGGGTACACGGCCTTGGCGTGCTCCTCAATCCCGTGATGCGCTGGCTGCTGCAACTTCCTGGGGTAGGAGGATGGGCGTGGGCAGTTGGTTGGACAGCCGGGTATCCTGCTGGTGCAGAGGCAGTCGTTAAGCTGCGTCGTCAACAACTACTCAACAGGCAAGAGGGCGAGAGATTGCTTGGATTGTCTCATGCCAGCAATCCTGTATTTATCATTGCTGTTGTAGGCGTTGGATTTATGCAGCAAGCCGACACAGGGCTAATTATCGCTATTGTGCACTGGGTTGCTGCACTCTTATCCATGCTGCTTCTCAGGCTGTTTGACCTTGTAAAATATAACTTTATTTCTAATAGCACGAGCACATCTCATTCCACAAGCTTCCAAACATCAACTCAACCATTCACGTCAGACACGATCTCTTCGGACAGGTCTCCTACCGAAGCAAAGACGTCCACTGCCGCACTCAGCACCGGCCTGATGACGGCTATGGAGACAGCACACCGTCTCGATAGTCGTCCATTAGGCAAGCTCCTTGGAGATTCTGTCACAAGCGCTGTACAAACATTGATGATGATCGGCGGATACATGATGATCTTTTCTGTCATTGTGCAGGTGTTAAAAATTGCAATCCCCCAGCAATTCGGCAGCTTTATGCTCAACGGGCTGCTTGAAATTAATTTAGGGACGTTTGCGGTCGGCACCGCTGCATTTGACTCCCCTGTATTTCAAGCTGCACTAATGGGTGCCGTCATCGGCTGGAGCGGAGCCAGCGCCCATTTGCAAGTTCACAGCTTAATAAAAGGAACCGATTTGCGTTATTCACGCTTTCTTCGGTTCCGTTTGCTTCATGCCGCTGTAGCATTTGGCCTCACTTATGTAATTTGGGGTCCCATGCAAATCTGGCTGCGAGGTTCAGCGCAAGCCGCACCTGTGTTTGAAACAAACCCAGCTATTTACGGGAACAGTCCAATCCAATGGGGGGCAGACTCCCACAGCCTGATGCATCTTATTCCTTATATTACGCAATTGGATGGTTGGCAGCAGCCACTCGTATTACTTATGGCTTGCACCCTTTTTATAAGTGTGCTTCTCTGTATAAGTATGATTTGTTATTTCGCTTTCCGCTCGTCACGCTGAGAAGTAATAGCCTAGCAGCTCTATTCTGTCATTTCAGAATATTTGCTGCGCATGGCTGCATCTACCTCTGGCGTAACCAGATCCACGACAGAGCCCCTAAAGCGAGCAATCTCTTTTACCATGCTGGAGCTTAGGTAGGAGTATTTCGGATTGGTCATCATAAAAATCGTCTCAATACGCGGATTCAGCTTCTGATTTGTGCTGGCCATCTGCAATTCATACTCAAAATCCGTAACGGTACGAATACCACGCACGATAACATGGGCTTGTTTCTGATCCATATAGTTCACAAGCAAATCGCGGAAACTGTCTATTTCTACGTTAGGCAAATGAGCCGTCGTTTCCTTCATTAATTCCTTACGTTCCTCTACCGTAAATAATGGCTTTTTGCTCAAATTATTTAACACGGCAACAATAACACGATCAAATTGCTTGGCCGCACGCTCTATAATATCAAGATGTCCTAATGTTACCGGGTCAAAGCTGCCCGGATAGACGGCAATGCGCGGTTGATGCGTGAGTGGTGCTGTCATTCCTTTTCGACTCCTTTACGTATCGGAATCAGCATGTTCCGTCATTGGGCGCTGCTGATACATCGTTAATGTCGTTTCTCCATAATTGGCCTTTTTCCATATTACAAAAGGACCGATCTGTTCCGGATACTCATGACCTGCATCATGTTCCATAACAATTGTTGCATCCTTAGCAAGGATGTCACTTTCCATCATATCAGTTAGTAACGCATCAGCATCTGTTAACCGATAAGGAGGATCCATAAACACTAGATCAAAAGTTGTACCTCGCTTTGCCAATGCTTTAAGCGCACGTCTAGCATCATTGCGATATATTTCAGTGCGCATACCTACGCCAGCAGCTTGTACGTTATGCCGGATTATTTCTATAGCCTTCGGGTCCATATCAATGAAGATCGCTTTGTCCATGCCTCGACTGAGCGCCTCAATTCCAAGACCTCCTGTACCTGCAAACAAATCCAGCACTAGCCCGCCCTCGAAATACGGCCCGATCATGCTAAACATCGCTTCTTTTACTTTATCTGTCGTTGGGCGTGTCCCTTTGCCAGGCACCGCTTTAAGTTGACGGCCCTTGGCTGTTCCCGATATCACTCGCACGATAGCTCACCACATTTCATTCTTCGTTGTTCAATTGACACGTCAATTTCGTTTCGTTGTTTCGACGTATATCGTAACACATTTTATATCGATTGTTGAGTCAATCCTGTCATAAGGCCACCACACAGGCAAGAAATTGCTCATATGAATACATAGACGTTTTACTAATTAAATATGTCCAAACTTCAGTGCTTATCTCATTAAATAAAGCTCCTTCCTATAGTTATAGAAAGGAGCTTTACCACCAAGTTGCATTAAGATTCTAGTTTACGAAGCGTTGTTTTCACCTCATCTAACATTTTTTTACGTTCTGCATCATCAACGGTTGTGACGGAAGTAAAATAACGATGCTCCAATACTTCGATCCCTACAAAATCAAAAATCCCCTTATCCACTGTATTGGCCAGTGAATCAAACATCCCGGTTTCCTCATAATGCGTTTCTGTATTTCCCATCGTGGTAAACAAAATTGCCTTCTTCCCAACAAGCAGTTTATTAAGCCCATTGTTATCCATTGAATACGCGAACCCATAGGAGAACACACGATCAATGTAACCTTTCAGCATTGCTGGAAGCGAAGCCCACCATAGTGGATAAATGACAACCAGAACGTCCGCCCAACGAATTAAATCCTGCTCCGCCTTAATATCGTCAGGAAGTTGACCCGATTTCGATCCTGCAAAGTCCTCCACTGACAATATGGGGTTAAAGTTCAGCGTGTACAAGTCGCGCAGCTGTACTTCATGTCCCGCTTCCTGTAGCGCCGATACCGCAGTCTCTTGTATCGCGTAGTTAAAGCTTTCGTTGTTTGGATGTGTGTTAATAACGACATATTTCATTACAAAGCATCCTCCTCCAAAATGGTAATGGCGACCCACTTGTTCACCGTCAAAGTCATCCTCCATAACATGCGTCTTTCCATGAGCTGCAATACCTTGTCGCTCGTTTGTATGACCTTCCATTTCATGCTTGCGTAATTTTTTTATAGGGAGCAGGTATATTTCACCCCGTACGGGCAATCCTTTAATTATCGACATCATCGAATGTCGTAGACAACCGCGGAGAAGACTTACGTTTCCCCATAAGCTCTTCGTCCGGTTTCTCCTCTCCCATGAGAGCGCCCTAGCAATAGGGCGCTCAATTAATGTTTGATAAAGCCATATGTATCAAGGGTTTGATGATATATCATTATTTTTATACATTCATATTTTTTGAATATTGGGTACCATTGGTGACGTGTTATTATTTCAAAACTTTCCTATGCTGATGCTTATTATTAATGTACAACTAAAACTAAGTCCATCTCTTTTCCACTACGCACTAATTTCCTACCGAGCCACCAATCAAGATATAAAGCCTTTTAGATTCACAACACGCAACAAAAAAAGCCGCAGTTAAACGACTTTTAAGCATATATATTCTTGTTAAACGACATCTGCCGCTGGGTTGGCCAACTGTGAAGTAACCTTCTACAAAGGCTTCCACCCACGAAGTTTGACTGCTGGCAGTACAAAGAGGATAACGGATATAACTAGCGCTTCACAACCTCTTGCGATTACTCTCCACGCTGTCATTATCCTGTATATTTAATTTTAACAACAGTGCCTACTGTCCCTATGACGGTCCAACCCGCAGGTATTGGAAAACCTGGAAGCACATCAACGATCATTCCAACGCTGGCGCCGTTCAGATTTTTAATCCACACGGTACTGTCGGTTTTGTTAATGACCGCCCAACCAGATGGAAGTGGAGAGATCGGCAAGATCGTAGTAGTCTCTCCGAAGCTTGCTCCTATAACGTACTTAATGGTCATCGTAGATCCGATTGTATTGACAATCACCCAGCCACTTGGTAATGGCGTGCCAATCAAAACGGTGACCTGAGCCCCATTGGGTGCTCCATTAAGGTTTTTGATCCACACCGTACTGTCCGTTCTGTTTATCATTGCCCAACCAGCAGGCAGCGGCGAGATCGGGACGACCGTGTAAGTTTCACCATAACTGGCTCCGTTTGCATTTTTAAGGGTAACATACGTGCTTGTTTGATTGATGACCACCCATCCGCTCGGTATCGCAGAACCAAGCATAGCAACGGCCGTCACACCTGTCGCACCACCGAGTAAGCACTTGGCAGTAAACGTGTCGCCGTTTTTCAGCGAAATGATCCAGCCAGCAGGCAGCGTTGTGCCGATCGGCACAATGGTGGTCACACCATAACTGGTGCAGTTAAACGTCGCACTACTTGAGGCAGCTTCTGCGTTAGAAGAAAATACTCCTGCGTTTGTCCCTAACGAAAAGCTAAACAGTAACAAAAGTATAATCACCCTTGATATGCCTTTCTTGATCATCACGCACCATTCCCTTCTTTTATTTGTCAAGGCGATTGAATACCATTAATGTATTACAATGATTTCCACCCGTCAATCAAACAGTAAAAAAGGAGGGCTGCTTATTTCTTTCATCCCTTATACAAATTCACCAAAATCATTAGTGTCATCCTCATGCCATAGTAGTCCTTCTAATTTAGGCGTGATGTAGTGAAGACGCCTCCAAGCAATTTTACATTCATTGGTCAGTGTCCCAAGCCTAACATCTCCATACTGGATTCGAAGCTTGTATTCACCGCTTCTGTATGTTTTGTTCGATTTAATTTCCATTAAGGCTTGTGAGAATGTGAACTTTTCTTGGTTTCCTTGAGTCCGTAATTTTTTTAATACCTTATAGTATTGTTCTATTTGAGTATCTGAGATACCACATGTTGATTCATAACTCCACCGAAAATTAAGATGTGGACCTTTTATATTATATTTGTCTAACAGTTCAATGAAGCGATCTGTCACAAAGGGTCTTGATGTAACCGTTTCAGGGATTTTAAAAATATATTCATCCGCCTTAATTCTATCTTTAACAAAATAGACATTATCAAAATATTCCATACTCCCACAAGGCAACACTCTTATTGCTGTTTTTTCATAGTCTAAAGCGTCAATTACATTCACTATATTCATAACATACATCTCTTCTTCGGGATGTCTCAACGGTAAAAACTCTACTACTTCTTTCAAATGTGGTTCCAAACATTCAAATGTCTTCTTACTTACTACAGGTAGACCACCAAAATAGTTAATAAAGTCCCTATGTTTCCCTTCTTGGTAGGTATACACATCGAAAGGAACCCAGTTATCTCGTATCCTTACCCCTTTGTACATTTCAGAATGTTCATACGGTGAACTATTATCATCTGATGTGGTAATACAATCATTATTGGGGTCAAAAGCCGTCTCCCAAATGTTCATTTCTATCACTCCCAAAATTAAAAAAGTACCCTTCACTATTCGTATTTTACAGACTCTATTACATTTATTACAGGTAGCAGAATACCATTATGCTGAGTTCCCCTCAATCTTTATTGATTCGGTTTTATATCTATACCATTCACAAGTTATTCAATTTATATGGAGGGATTCAACAAAGCAGCTGATATTTTCGATATCGATATTCCCCCCTGTCAAGTAAACAAAAGAGACGCCTGTATGCTGCGGCCGTTTCCCGATACTCTACTGGGGAACGGTCGTTTAATTTCTTCTGTAAGCATTCAAGGTTGTAGACGGCAGCCTATTGCTGAATATCAAGCTCTAAGTCAGATGTCATTCACCAAGCTACTTATACTTACTGCAAAGTTAATTTATGTTTATCTTGACCTCCGGTTTATTTTAGTCCGAATAACAAATGAACCAATCCACATATAAACAACGGTCAATCTTGATATACCAAAACACACATAGATGTGCTTAGTATTCACTCTTTATAGATCCGCTCTCTTACAAAATATTAAAAAAACATTAAAAAGTACAGGAAAACTATTGAAATCCAATATGATCTTTAATAAGATGTCAATATACATTTTTGTCCAAATTATTAACCTATTAAGAATTTTTGTTGAACGTTAATGGTGCGAAAATGTAATCACGATTCAAAAGGAGTGATGATGTTATTTGGTTAACCGCGATTACGGCAGTATACCCATTTCATAGAGGAGGAATTAATGAAAAATGAAAAACAAAAGAATACTTTCCCTTGTTCTATCGCTTGCTATGGCGCTCAGCCTGATGCCCTCAGCAGTCGGGGCATACGAGAAATCTGAGATGAGCGGATCTTCTGAGAGACTACTCCATCTGAGGACAGGCAGTGTCAATCTGCAAGAGGGAACATGGAACGACGATCTTCTGCAGGAAGATGGCAACACGGAGCGTAAATTGTACGTTGTTCAATTTAAAGACGTCATAACGGAGGCATCCAAGCAGTTGCTGCTTCAGACTGGAGCGGAGATTGGAGACTATCTTCCCGACTACGCTTATCTCGTACGTATGAATCCACAACAAGCCGGCATCCTCGCCGCAAACGAGCTCATTTACAACGTCACTCCATTTCAAGCCCAGTGGAAGGACGGCACCACCCTATCTTCAGCGCACAGCCAATCTAACCATTACGTCATCTCCATATTTAAAGGCAGCGAATCTCAAGTAGCCGTTTCGTTGCAGCAACAAGCAATAACAATTACCGATGTGCAGCAAGGCTTCATCGAAGCCAAACTTCGCGACGAACAAATTCCTCTAGTCCTTCAACATCCAGATGTAACCTTCGTTGAACAAAAGCCACAATACGGAATATCCAATGACTTTATTACGAATCAAATAAACGCCTCTACACCAACGGGTGTGTGGAGCAAAGGCTGGACAGGCAACGGCCAAGTGGTTAGCGTGGCTGACAGCGGTCTGGATTCAGGAAGTTTAAGCACACTGCACAAGGATTTCGAGGGACAGCTTCATGCCACACCAGCTCCGAATCCATCAACCGGAACCTGGTCGGACACGAACGGTCACGGTACCCACGTAGCAGGCACGGTACTTGGCAACGGAGCCATGTCTAACGGTAAGTACAAAGGTGTCGCTCCTGGCGCCAAGCTGTTGTTTCAAGCGATTGGCTGCGGCGGAGATTCCATCTGCCCTGGCGATGTGCGCGATTTGTTCGGCACTGCGAAGCAGCAAGGAGCAGCCATCCATACTAACTCCTGGGGAGCCCGTTTGAATTACTCGTATAACGCCAATTCTTCACGGGTTGATGAGTTTACGTTTAACAACAAGGACTTCACGGTTCTGTTCGCAGCTGGAAATGACGGCAGCGCAAATAACACCATCTCAACTCCTGGCAATGCTAAAAACACGATCACGGTTGGTAATTTACAAAAGTCCAACCCAAATCTAATCGCTTCAACTTCCAGCAGAGGTTATGCTGTGGATGGAAGAATTAAGCCAGATCTTGTTGTAACCGGTTCCAACATTATATCCGCACGCTCTTCCGCTTCAACCCGCACGCCTAACCCTAACAATTATTACACCAGCTTATCTGGCACTTCTATGGCCACTCCAGCCGTTGCTGGTTCGGCTGCTATCGTACGGCAATTTTATATTCAAAATAAGCAAGTAATACCATCATCAGCACTTATTAAAGCTACACTCATTAACGGAGCAGAAGATGTAGGTTATGGCTGGATGAGCAGAGAGACTGGCTGGGGCCGTGTAAATTTAGTGAACTCGCTTACCCCGACCGATGGAAGACAAAATGGCTTTATTGACAGCCAAGCCGGATTAAATACAAACGGCTCCGTATCCTACCGTGTGAAATCTACAGCAGGCAAACCCTTAAAAATCTCTCTCGTTTGGAGCGATTACCAAGGGGCTGTCCAAGCAAGCAAGCAATTAGTAAACGACCTCGATCTCGAAGTAAAAGCTCCAAATCAAGAAATACTAAAAGGCAACTGCTTCGTGCAGAACACAGCAAGTTCTACGTGTGCCAGTGCCGACCATATTAACAACGTTGAAAACGTTTATGTGAACACACCATCAACTGGCGATTACATTGTGACCGTTAAAGGGTACAACGTACCGCAAGGCGGCACGCAACCATTCGCATTAGTGGTGTCAGGCCTTAATGCCGAAATCGTCCCAGGCGGTATAGAGCCTGTCGTATTGAAAGCACCTGAGCAACTAACAGTGACTGGTGTCACATACGATACAGCCAGTCTAACATGGATGGATCCAAACGGTGCTGCGGCTAGTCTACAGTACGAATTATTTAATCAAGGGAACCTTATCGCCACTATTCCAGCCACCAATTACACGGTAACCGGACTCACACCAGGTCAAACCTATACGTTTACAGTCAGGGCTAAAGATGCGCAGGGGAACGTGTCCCCGCACAGCTCACCAGTGTCGACAAAACTGCCTGACAAAGATACTGGAACTAATCCGTGGCGGGCAGGCACTGCTTACAAAGCAGGTGATCTTGTATCCTATGGGGGATTCGTATACAAATGTATACAGCCACATACTGCTTTGACAGGTTGGGAGCCGTCCATCGTACCTGCCCTATGGTCACGCGTGCAATGATCATGAGTACGGTATAACGATAATAGGAGCACAGCAGGCAAATTAAATCTACGCAAGGCACTTCCTGCAGCAATTCAATAGGACACAGCAAAGCGGCTCAAGTTCTATGGACTTCGAGCCGCTTTGCTGTGCTAATGACTGCTTTTTTCTGCATCCGCGCCTTTCTGATCCTCTTCATCCGTATTCATATATTGTGTATGCGATCTTCCCCAAGCACACATGCTGTCTAGTACAGCTCGAAAAGTCTGGCCATGTTCGGACACGCTATATTCCACTCGTGGGGGTATTTCCTGATAAACTACGCGTTCGATTAGTTGATCCTGTTCCAATTCACGCAACTGCTTGGCTAACGTTCCTTGTGAAACCCCTGGGATCATCCGTGTCAGCTCGCCAAACCGTTTAGTACCCTCCACCAACAGTATAAATAAAATAAGCGGCTTCCATTTTCCACCGACGATATCAAGTGTTGTAAGGACGCCTGATAGTCGTGGCTCCTGATCGTTTCTATTCATCAGATCACCTCATCTCTACGTCCATCATACAAAATGATTTTTTATGTTGCACGACTAATGTGTGTTCTCCTAGTAATTAGCAGCACACAGGATACCCATAGTACGAATATTCGTAGTAAGTACGAATAAAGTGCGTACTTTGCAGCAGCCCCGCTGTGCTCAATAATAAGAAAAGCACGCCGTCAGCAGTTCTATATCTGACGGTGTATCATGATGGAGAGGGAGCGCATATACATGCCCGTCATTTCATTAAAAAATCAACGTGTAGTCATCATTGGAGGCAGTTCAGGCATCGGTCTGGCTACTGCCCAGCAAGCTGTCGAACAAGGAGCACATGTTATTATTGCAGGACGTTCACAAGCGAAGCTGAATACCGCTGCCCGATATTTAAACAGCGATGCAGTAGAAGCCTTCCCTTTAGACAATCAAAACGAAGTAGAGCTACAACATTTTTTTGAGCAGATTGGCAAATTTGATCACTTATTTACTCCTGGCGCCTCCTATGTAAGAGGTCCAATTTCCTCTCATGCGGAGGTAGCACACAGTTGTTTTGACGCTAAATTTTGGCCCCAGTACAATGCGGCAAAATATGCAGCGTCTAATCTGAACCCAGACGGTTCAATTGTGCTGATGTCGGGGGCTTTTGGTCAACGACCGCTTGCTGATGGCGCCTCCTATGCTGCCTGTAACGGAGCCATCGAAAGCTTGGGTAAAGCGTTAGCCGTTGAACTTGCACCGGTGCGGGTAAATGTAATTTCCCCAGGCACGATTTATACAGCGTTTAATTGGGAAGGGGCTGCACAGGAAGTAAGAGACCAAGCTTACGATGCCTATACTAGCATGAATCTGCTAGGAAGAGTCGGGCAAGCTGCTGAGGCTGCACATACCGTCATTTATTTGATGACAAATGGTTACACAACAGGAAGCACCCTGTTCCCAGACGGAGGGTACATTCTACGCTAATGAGCTATGAGTTAACGGCATCATTTACATTAAGCACCGTTGCCTCTACTAGCACTTACGCGATTTCCTTCATGTACAAAGCAAGTTTGGTCACTTGATGTATTGATGCATCAAGCAAAACGCAAAAAAATAACCAAAAGGACAGAACTGTCCTTTTGGTTTTACGATTACTAATGACATACAAACTTGATCTACCATTTGTTACAGTCGGATCAAACCCATTGCGGTAACGATATAAATGTATTGTTATACGGGAATATAACGATTCACAAAGGTTTTTACTTTTTCCACATATCCCTCGTAATCCTCAAGTATCGAGGCACCGTGAGCGGCTTTAGGCACGATCCACAATTCTTTTTCGCTATTGCATCGCTCATGCAGCGGATATACCATCTGCGTCGGAACAAACGTATCCTCTTCTCCATGTATAAACAAGATCGGCGTCTTGGCACGCTCTACTTGCTTCAGCGCAGTTGCTTCCTTAAAAGAATAGCCTGCACGCAATCTGCACACCAGACTGGTTGTAGATAAAAGCGGAAAGCTCGGCAACCTAAACATCTGTTTGAGCTGGTAGGTCAATTGGTCATACACAGACGTATAAGCACAATCAGCCACGATCACTTTGACTTGTTCCGGCAGTTCTTCACCGCTGGTCATGAGTACGGTCGCCCCTCCCATAGATACCCCGTGCAAAACGAGTTCCACCTCGTTACCAAAACGAGCGATGACATAATCAATCCATTTTAAATAATCTTTGCGATCGTGCCAGCCAAATCCAATGTAATGGCCTTCGCTCAGACCATGTCCCCGATTGTCCGGCATAAGCACGTTATACCCTAATGAATCATAATAAATACTTGCATAAGATACCATGTCGCGCCCTTGTCCGGAATAGCCATGTACTAGGATGGCTACTTTATTGGTCGGCTGCTGCGCCGCCATATAGTAACCGTGCAGCTTCAATCCGTCATACGATTGAATTTCTACATCTTCATAGCTTTGACGGCTTAACCACTCCTGATTCGCTTCTGCGTGCCGTTTCCATTTTTTCGCCATTTCTGTATCCGGGTCACCAGACAAAAACGATTTGCTTGATCGATTAACCGCCAACTTGTAAAAATATAAGCTTGCAGCTACTATGCCGAGCCCCATCACAAAGGCAATTATTAATACTCCCTCTACCATATTCATTTCTGCCTGTTCACCTCGGAATCCAATCTATTTTATATGTCATATTATACACACTCTTATAAAACAATTCATCTCTACTCTCGTATTGCTGCACCGAGAACCTATCCTTGGGCTAACGCATACGATACATTATTCCTATTTACAACATCGGAGGTTATCCTTATGTCATCCAATGCTAACGAGGCTGTACTGGTGTATCAAGCCACACCAAACACCGTTACCAATCTGAAAGGCGTGCGCGAGCGAGCTCAGCAAGCTATTAGCCCTTATGTTAACTCTCACGTCAAAATTACAACGATTGACGGCAAAACATATGAAGGTGTCATCGTTAATCTCCATGGCAGCATCCTTCATTTAAGTATTGCAGGCCAGCCACAGCCCCAACAACCTATGCCTTATACACTCGATATGGCATACATGTATCAGACGCCTGCACAATCCATGCCTGTCCAGCCTTGCGGGTGTCACCCCTACGGTCATGCTAGTCCCTATGATTTTTACCGTGCCTACAATCCGTATTACAACAACGTTATTTTACCTTTAGTGTTGTTTGAACTTCTTGTCATTGCACTGATGTAACAAAGAAGCCTACTTTCATCTTCGTATCGCGATGGGGCTCCAATTGGAGAAGCAGCTTCCTTCATACGCAGCTGCTTCTTAATTAGATCCGCTTATAATTTCCAATCTGATCGCTTTGGCCGTACCTGGATAAACGCTGCCATCACGTTCGGATATCCATAATTTAACGTTGTCGCCTGAACTAAATGATTGTGGAATAGAACGAATATCCACCCAAAGCGCATTCGGCTTGACGATCTCGACAACTTGCTCGACCGATTTATGTTCCAACTCCTGTGTGCGGATTTTCCCCCAAACAAACAGCACCCGCTCCTCTTTTACTTGATGTGTCACAATATATCCGTTAAATTGGCTTGGTTTATGATCAACGGATACAGCCTGTGAGTCAGGCCACAAACAGCCTGATGTACTTATTGTTAGTAAACTTAGTAACAAGCTAGTTCGAAGCGTGCACTTTAATCCGAATCTCATCGCATAGCCCCCTTACTTTCTATGTTCAACCTCTCTTTATTTCGACGGTCTGAACATCAGAAATGGGAATAAGTTCAACGTCTAACTCAGTTTGCCCGCAATTCACACTACAGATTCGTCATTGATCATTTGGGTACGTTTACCGTTGTTCCATTCCGCTTAAAGCTTTTGCAAGCGAGTAATCAAGTAGTCGAGACGTGACACAGCATTCATAAATAAAAAAGACCTGTTAACTCCAACGGAGCAACAAGTCATAAGTGTTCACATCTGCAATGCAATGATGGAATTATGAAGCGGAGCTAGCGGCTTCCAGTTTATATGCGGACAACCGATTAGCCTGAAATATACTATACAGCACGATCGCAATGGATACTGCCCCAAAGATTAGCACCATATATTTTAATCCGATCGTATCCAAGAAAAATCCAGATGACAGCAAAACAACCTGGAATAACAACCGCTCTAACATGCCGCGCAGCGAGAAAAATCTACCATGATACTCCTTTGGGATTCCCGTTTGAAAATAAGTGGCAACGAGTGGAAAAAAACAACCTAGAGCAAATCCGAGCAGACCAAACGACACGATTGAGATGACAGGAATGTCTGCAAAAAATAACAAAAATTGCGAAATTGCAATTACGACCGATAATCCAAACAGCTTTTTTAATGTACTACCTTTCCCCATTATACGTTTGACAAACAACGCGGCAATAAAGAAGCAAATGCCCTCAGCTGCGTACAATAACCCTTTAATTTGAACACTATTTTGTAGTTCACTAATATTAATGACCATCAAATTAAACGAACCAAGAAACAAGATCGGCAGCAATGAAATACCTAACATCATCATCGCGACCGGCATTGTTTTTAATACAGGAATCATCTCTTTAAATGCGCCTTTGCTATTGTTCTTGCTTGATTTGTCAGTTGATATCTCCTCGTCCACCTTCAAGAAGCACGTGGAGAGAAGCAGCAACGCATAGGCAATAAAGGAACATAAGTACAACGTGTACAAGCTCATAACAAGCAGCAGTGCCCCTGCAAGCGCCGTTCCCAATATACGTGCAATCGTCGAGGCATTCATAAACACACCATTCAGTGTCATTAAATCCTTC
The DNA here is from genome assembly GCF_000425125.1 of Paenibacillus taiwanensis DSM 18679. Lineage (GTDB taxonomy): Bacteria > Bacillota > Bacilli > Paenibacillales > Paenibacillaceae > Paenibacillus_B > Paenibacillus_B taiwanensis. The sequence continues at coordinate 433,184 of NZ_KE384306.1, read as the reverse complement.
TCTGATACGATTTGCGGGATAAGCGCCTGCAACGCTGGGAACATAAAAGCCATCGACAATTGCAGCGCGATTCCGAACACGACCATCCATGCCACGGAGTCAAAGGCCAGCGCCAAAAACATAAAGCACACACTAATTAGCCGGCCGATTCCGGCTATAATCAACACTTTCTTTTTACGATTCGAATCAACGACTCTACCAGCTAGAGGTCCGACAATAATTCCCGCTAACAAGCCTGTAAATAAAATAAGTGACTTCATAAAGTCAGATGGAACATGCTGCTGCATAAATTCAAGATTCGCAATAATAGAGGTCCACATGCCTAACCCTGCAATAAATTCACCCGCTAATACAATCCATACGTTTCGGTTTCTCCACATCTACGATTCTCCGTCTCTGATTAAGAAATGTGTACTTCAAATGTACATATTATCATATCAGTTGGTAGTAACAATTACCAACCCTTCTTATCAAAGACAGCACATAAGAAGCAGGGTTAAGCGTCATTATAGCGAGTTCGCTTCATCAGCATAAAGTCTGTACGGCTACCTCCTATGCACCTATCCACTCTGCCATTTTTCACTTATGCGGTAACATTGTCCCCCTGTTCTTCCAATCGGGATGCTGCCCAAAGCTGGAATGCAGCTGCATGGTCCGCAAGTACGCCTATCATAAGACTGGCATACATATCCGCAATAGCTCTGCCTGCTTCAGGGAAAGGTTCCAGCCCATCGATCGTTAATACGCCATGCACGCCTAACGAAAGACAGAGCAGCGATTGATATGGGCTTTTCGAGTCTGGATTACGCTCCCAGTCCTCATCCTTTTTGACGTCAGCACAATGAACAGCCGTTTGTTTACGGAAAGAGCGACCTGCTACAGAACGGTCCACATGCAGCTGCCGCTCGCCAACATATTTTTTGGGGAAGCCGGCAGACGCAAAACGAAGCGTTAACGTCTGATCTGCGTACAACCATATCCCGCAGCGATGGTGACCGCCTGGCTTCATCTTCATATCGATTGCAAGCATGTCCAGCATCCGCTGCAACAAAAAGGCCGACTCTGTCAGCGCCATGTAAGGGTCCAATAGCATGCGCAGGTCACTGCACGTATCTGTGAATGTCTTCAAGTTGCGCAACGCGGAAAGACATTGCTGCGCAGCGTGCTCACTATCCATTTGTGCTGTACGAAACGTATCCAACTTTTCCTGATACGTCTGCATGCGCTCGTCTCTTGTCATCACATCCGATACCATGTCACTTAATTTTTTATTAATATACATCGTCTTAAAAAAATAAAATAAAATGCCCGCTGAAATGATCACAGTAAACAAATGATAACCCCAAGGGGGCAGCTTCTCCAACATGGCCTTGATGATCGCTTCCATTCTAACGCCTCCATCCGCATCATAATGCCTGTATACTACAAACATATGCGCATACATGGGCGAACATGCATTCTGAATGGAACCGATTGTTTTATATTTCCATAACCAATCCTATTTCTACTATGCACGTGTGTTCACAAAAAAAGAGCTGCCTTTGGTCACACACACCAAAAACAGCTCCTGCCATTCTATCGTTTTATGAGCACCTTTACACCCGGCTTAATAAGCTGAATTAGACTGCTCACCCTTCACTAGTGCAATACCAGAGCTTGTTCCAATCCGGCTCGCGCCCGCTTGTACCATTGCTGCAAAATCTTCTGCACTTCGTACACCACCTGAAGCTTTAACACCTACGTCAGGCCCAACAGTCTTGCGCATTAACGCGATATCAGCCGCTGTTGCGCCACCTGTCGAGAAACCAGTTGACGTCTTCACAAAGTCAGCGCCTGCACGTACAGACAGCTCACAAGCCCGAACTTTCTCCTCATCTGTCAACAGGCACGTTTCGATAATCACTTTAACAAGCGCCTTACCTTTTGCTGCTTCTACTACTGCACGAATGTCACGCTCTACTAGCTCATCCAGCTTGTCTTTTAACGCGCCGACATTAATAACAGTGTCTACCTCTGTAGCTCCATTAGCTATCGCATCCTGGGTCTCGAATGCCTTCGCCTCAGGTGTTGAAGCCCCAAGCGGGAAACCGATTACTGTACACACCTTGACGTCAGGCGTATCTTTTAATACTTCATAAGCGGTCTTTACATTAGCAGGGTTTACACATACCGATGCAAAATGATGCTGCTTTGCTTCCTCCGCTAGGCGGACAATCGCATCACGTGTAGCATCGGGCTTTAATAAAGTATGATCGATCAAACGTGCAATTTGTTCCGTATTCATGTAAGGTTCCTCCACTCAATTGGATTATATTTTACTTGCTGCTTTCTTATGCGGCAGCTTACTTGGAATGAATTTCAGCATGAACTAACGTTGGACGCCCCACTTTGCTGCCTGTAATCGTATAAGCTTCATAAATACGCTCAATCACATCTTCTACTGCCTCGCGGTTGCTGTGGATCGTAACAATCGTATCCCCTTGCTTCACTTCATCGCCAATTTTCTTCTCCAGCATAAGTCCGACAGCAAGGTCGATCTCGGACTCTTTAGTCGCACGGCCAGCACCTAATATCATAGCTGCCGTACCGATACTATCAGCTACGATCGCTGATACGTAACCATCCTGCTTCGCCTTCACCGCAATCTGGTAGCTTGCTGCCGGAAGCTTCGCAGGCTCATCCACGATAGATGCATCGCCGCCCTGCGCTTCTATAAATGCTTTAAACGTTTCCAGCGCTTTGCCGCTCTGAATAGCCTCTTCCAACTGACGGCGCGCTTCTTCAACACTGTTGGCATGTTCAGCCAAATATACCATATGGCTTCCAAGTGTTAAGCACAGCTCGTGAAGATCGTCAGGACCTTCGCCACGCAGCGTGTCAATTGCTTCTTTCACTTCAAGTGCGTTACCAATTGCATACCCGAGCGGCTGATTCATATCGGAAATGACCGCCATCGTGTTGCGGCCAACGTTGCTGCCGATCTCAACCATCGCTTCTGCTAGCGCTTTGGCACCCTCCAGGTCTTTCATAAACGCACCGGCGCCAACCTTCACATCAAGCACAATCGCATCCGATCCGGAAGCGATCTTCTTGCTCATAATCGAGCTTGCCATTAACGGTATCGAGTTTACCGTGCCAGTCACATCACGTAATCCGTAAATTTTCTTATCGGCAGGAGTCAAGTTACCTGTAGGACCTGTAACCGCAACTTTAACTTCATTGACCTGCTTAATAAATTGTTCATTGTCAATTTCCGCATGGAAGCCAGGGATCGCCTCAAACTTGTCAACCGTGCCTCCAGTATGGCCAAGACCACGTCCAGACAGCTTCGCCACGGGTACTCCTACTGCTGCGACTAATGGAGCCAACACTATCGTTGTTGTATCACCAACACCGCCGGTGCTGTGCTTGTCTACTTTTATGCCTTTAATAGCGGATAAATCAATTGTATCACCTGAATCCACCATTGCCATTGTCATATCGGCCGTTTCTTGAGGTGTCATCCCCTTAAAAAATACGGACATTAAAAAGGAGGACATTTGATAATCTGGAATCGTACCTTTTGTGTAACCTTCAATAATAAAGTCGATTTCTTGCTTTGTCAGTTGTCCGCCATCCCGCTTTTTCGTAATCAAGTCAACCATTCTCATAATAAGCCATCCTCTCCAACGATGCGTTTATAATGATCCGGCGCTGCCGGTGAAACCGTAATTACAAGAACAATCCGATTAATGTTGACGATAAAATGGAAGCCAGCGTAGAGCCAAACAGCAGCTTTAAGCCAAATTGCGCCACTTCGTCTCCGCGTTTATCATGTAGTGCTTTAACAGCACCCGTAATGATTCCGATGGAACTAAAGTTAGCAAAGCTTACCAAAAATACAGATACGATACCCACCGTGCGGTCGGACATGCCACTCGCGATATCCTTAAAGTTAAGCATGGCCACAAATTCATTGGTGACAAGCTTTGTAGCCATAATACCGCCTGCGGATACAGCTTCGGACCAAGGAACTCCCATTAAGAAAGCGACAGGTGCGAATATATAACCGAGTACGTTTTGGAACGATAGTTGGAAAATGGCTTCAAATACCCAGTTGATCATATTCATCAATGCGATAAAACCAATCAACATCGCACCAACGATAATGGCAACTTTAAAGCCATCCATAATACTCTCACTAATCATTTGGAAAAACGATTCCTTCTTGCCTTCCTCTTGTACAACCGCAACATCTTCCTCTGGCGGCACTTTATAAGGATTGATCAGGCTCGCGATAATAAGAGCCGAGAAAATGTTTAATATAATCGCAACTACGACATATTTAGGTTCGAGCATCGTCATGTACGCTCCAACAATCGCCACGCTTACTGCGCTCATTGCTGATGTACACAACGTGTAAAGTCGCTGCTTGGACACTTGTCCTAATTGTTTTTTTGTTGTCAGGAACACTTCAGATTGGCCAAGCACGGCTGCGGACACCGCAACGTAGTTTTCCAGCTTGCCCATGCCGTTTATCTTGCTTAAAGCTAATCCGACGTATTTGATAATAAAGGGCAGTACTTTAATGAAGTTTAATATTCCGATCAGTACCGAAATAAAGACGATTGGCAGCAATACGTTTAAGAAGAATGTAGAAGCTCCTTCATTTTGTAAACCACCAAATACAAACTCCACGCCGCCTATACCAAACTGCATCAGCTTGTCAAAGAGACCCGATACAAATTTAATGAGCACAATCCCGATTTCCGTATTTAATACGATAAATCCGAGCACCAATTGCGTAACAATCATTGCAAGTATCGGTTTATAACGAATACCTTTGCGGTTGTTGCTGACCGCATACGCCAGTCCAAAGACAAGCAGCAGTCCTAACAGGGCATACACAAATTTCATTCTATAGCCTCCAGCTCTTTAATGTTTTGCTTTATTTTTGCTTTATAATAGCGCTTACTTTCTAACGTGTAACACGCTAATCAGTACCCTGATTCGCACGCCCGCAATTTTGTGCGCCTTACGAATGTAATATACTAAGCATTTGAACTTTTGTAAATACTATTTTGAACAAATGTTAAGATCGTTCGATTTCATGTTCTTAAATTATTCAATATTGCTTTGTTTCCAACGTTTCCACAACGTATTCATTCCCAATTCAACTTTTTTATCCTTTTTTCCTTACGCCTTCTCTCCTCACATCCCCTTGTTGAACATTTGTAAAATCATAACAACTCAAAATGTAAATATTTATTTATGTACACAAACACAAAAAGAGATACTGCCTTCAAACAGTATCTCTTGTATGATCTATTTTTATGAAAGAGTTGGGCAGCTAATTCAGACTATCCCGATTTAACAGCAGCTTTGCCGTAAACTGATCTGTAATTAGCACATTGGCATACTTCGCCTGTAAAGCTCCGCGAATCCCATCAACCTTCTGGGCCCCGCCCGCAATTAATACTGATTTTTCCTTCTGCTTGAGCTCTTCCAATTCAATTCCAATCGTCCTTGCGTTTAACTGCTCGTTGCAAATTCGTCCCTCTTTGTCGATAAACCGTGATCCGATATCACCAACAGCATGCTGGGACAATAATTGAATATCTTCTTCTGTAAAATAACCTAGGTGGAACAATAACGAGTCACTTGCATCCGGCACACCTACTGTAAACAGCGCTATATTCGCCTGCCGGCCCAAATCCAGCAGCCTCCGGATATGGCGGTCTGCCTCAATTGCTTGCTTTACGACTACATGGTCCACAATAGCTGGCAGCGGCAGATGATACGGCATTGCGTTATAGGCTTGCCCGAACAAATGTAAAATCTCAGATGCATATGTTTTCTGTTCGGAATGGCTGACGCCCCCTTTGAGCTGTACGATCTGCACATCTTTTAATGCTTTGTACTCCAAATGCGCAGCAACCTGATATAACGTCGTTCCCCAAGTCGTGCCAATGATGTCTCCATCCTTGACGATGCTGTTCACGTATTCCGCTGCAAGCATCCCAATGTACTGTTTAATGATTGGCTCATCAAATGCGGGTATCGTGGCAACCAACGCTTGCTGCAACCCAAACGCCTGCTCCAGCTCCTCCTGAAGCTGCTGTCTGTCTTCCCTCGGGTCCATAATACGTATTTCTACGATACCTTCTTCCTTGGCCTGCTGTAGAAGGCGTGATACCGTTGGACGAGAGACGCCGAGTCGACTTGCAATATCTTGTTGGCTATAGTCGTGCAAATAATACAGCTTCGCTGCTTCGATGCTTTTTCTAATTTTCTCGTATTCCATAGCTCCCCCGTTAATTACGTCCGACATACATCCTGAGTTACCCCCATTGTGGCATAATCAGATGTACAGCGCAAGGCAAAAAGAACCGTTCGATCCTCCCCCATAAGGCAGCAATCGAACGGTTCCTTATTAAATATCTATTATCCATGTTGATGCCGAACTGCCGGAACTTGTGGTACTTTGGAAGTTACCTTTACCGGACGACGTGCCGTACCTGCTTGAACGGTCCACGTGATTACTTTACCAGCTACACTTACCGCCAAAATCGTATACAACGTATCCATAAGCGGCAGGTAGAACATGGACACAAGTAATACCGCGACATCAATCAATATAAATACAGTACCTACGCTCAACTTCGTCATACGGCTTATAAACAGCGCTGCAATATCATCGCCACCTGTTGCGCCGCCGAAGCGAAGCACTATTCCTGCGCCTAATCCAGTTAATACCCCGGATACAATCGCCGCAAGCAATAAATTCGAACCAAAATCAAACACAAACGGCGAAAACCGTTCGCACAGCTCATAAGTAAGCGAGAATACGCCTGTAGCAATCGCTGTGTTCATAATAAAGGTTCGGCCTTTGAAGAACCACGCCGCAATAAATACCGGAATGTCGAGCAGCAATACGGTGAGAGCAGGCGACCAGTCAAATGTATATTTGCCGATAAGCGCCAAACCTACGAACCCGCCTTCTGCTAGATGGTTCTGAAAATTAATGTGATAATAACTACATGCAAGTAAAATTGATCCTAACAACATCCAACCTATGTTACGTAATTGTTCGTTTTTCCTCATCTTTGTTCCCTCTCGTCTGTCGCATAGTGTGCCTATGACTGACTGCGGGATCACAAATAGAGGACTTCATCCTTCGATTCATCTTCGTCACGCTTCCTTCGCAGTCAGTCTCATTCGTCAAGTGACTTCACTTTTCTGCGAGAGGAGCTAGATGTAGGAAAGATCATAACGTTTCCAGATTGTCCTTTGGGGCATCATCCTTCGGGGACGCATTGGTATCCTGATCCTTTCTGTAATTGTTTTTGGGTTAACCTTAACTAAAGCTATTATACCACAATCTATATGCCCTCCAAACCGCATCCATTCTTCAAATATCGCTGCCGTCTGGATTTAGCCGCATTTAACGGGAACGAGCTTGAACCAGCCCCATCTATGGTCTGCTTCCTGCTGTATTTGCTCTGCCATGCTCTTGAATTTGACGTCTTTACACTTTTCCAACATTTTCTGTTCTTACTCCGGTGCTGACACGCTACCAAGGTCAATAACGATAACAGCTGTGACAGTTGTTCAAGAAGCGATCACATTTGATGTGCGTTTAATCACACTGTGACGTTTGTCACACCCGTAAAATGACAACTGTAGGCAGCTCGCAAGGTTCAACATTTCGTTATGCAGTCCGCCCTACAGTATATGTTAGACCTCTACCATAGAGGTTGTCCGGGCGGCCGAATCCATTTTAACATTTTCATGTGGCTCAAGCTTGTTGTTCCCTGTTGACCATCTAGGTAATACCGAGCGTTCAAACGATTCATTTTTATCGACAAATAAGGAGGATGTCCTCATGTTAAACCCACGTACTATTGAATTAGTTAAAGCTACCGTTCCGGTATTAGCGGAGCACGGTCCTGCAATTACAACACGATTTTACGAATTGATGTTTACGAATCACCCTGAACTATTAAACGTGTTTAACCATGCGAATCAGCGTCAGGGCCGCCAGCCAATGGCACTCGCGAACGCTGTGTATGCAGCCGCAGCCAACATTGATCAGTTGGAAACGATTATCCCCGTCGTCAAGCAGATCGCGCAGAAGCATCGCGCGCTGAACATTAAGCCTGAGCATTATCCTATTGTTGGCAAGCATTTGCTGCTTGCGATTAAGGATGTACTTGGCGAGGCGGCTACAGACGATATTATAAATGCTTGGGCAGAGGCATACGGCGTCATCGCAGACGTCTTTATTCAAGTCGAGCAGGACATGTATAAGGAAGCCGAGACGCAAAGCGGCGGTTGGAAGGACGTACGGCGCTTTGTAGTCACACGCAAAGTACAAGAGAGCGATGTTATCTCGTCCTTTTATTTGAAGCCGGAGGATGGCCAAGCGATCGCCTCTTTTGAACCAGGTCAATATTTGACGATTCGTGTGCAGCCTGAGGGCCACCAAAATACACATTATCGCCACTACAGCCTGTCAAACGCACCAGGTTCGGACACTTATCGTATCAGCGTAAAGCGGGAGGATGGTAATAATAACTCGCCTGCCGGCGTAGTGTCGAGCTACCTTCACCTTGCTGTACATGAAGGTGATATCCTTGAGGCGACTGCACCTGCCGGTGATTTTACGCTGAAGCGCGGCACTTCCGCGCCAGTTCTACTGCTCAGCGGCGGCGTAGGCTTAACGCCGATGACCAGCATGCTGCATACACTTGCGTCCGAAGAGCCGGAACGCGAAGTGTATTACATTCACGCGGCGCAAAACCGCGCCATGCACGCGTTGAGCGACGAGATCGCGGCGCTTGCTGAAGCGCATGAGCGTGTCCATTCGTTTGTGTGCTACGAGCAAGCCAGCACCAATGACACTTGTGACCATGTCGGCTATATAGATGCAGCTTGGCTCGCTTCCGTTGTTCCTGCCGCGATCTTGGCAGAGGCTGATGTATACTTTTGCGGACCTGTCCCTTTTATGAAGGCGATCTATCAGGCGCTAGACACCCTGCAGGTGGACCGCTCTCGTGTGCATTATGAATTTTTTGGGCCTGCTGGCTCCTTGGAACAGTAAGGGAACTGCCCTAAGTCAGGGCTAGCGCGCTGGCCGCCTGACTTAGCTGTAACGTAGTAGTATATTACACATCAGAGTATATTGGATTGTTCAAGCTGCAAATTGCCGTCAATTCCGCCAACAGGCGTGGACTGGCGGCAATTTATCGTTAATAGCAGTATAATTGGCATCCATACGATTTGATATCGACATCTGGCTATAATCCGCTATAATTAAGACCATTGTAATTTTTAATGAAAGGGCGTCTCATCATGTCTCAACAACTAGAATCAATTACCTCCCAGCTTGAACCGAAAAAGTGCAAAGAATCCAGAGTATTTCGGACTGGCCGTGTATTTCCGAATGATGTAAACAATCATAAGACGTTGTTTGGCGGCAAATTAATGAGCCTGATTGATGAAGTAGCCTCTATTAGCGCGATGCGGCACAGCCGCTGCAACGTTGTAACGGCTTCCACAGATTCCGTTGACTTCCTGCGGCCAATTCACCAGACGGACTCCGTTTGCTTGGAGTCGTTTGTCACCCACACGGGCAGAACAAGTATCGAAGTGTTCGTTAAGATTGTCGCCGAAAATTTATATACAGGCGAGCGTGTTATCGCAGCCACTTCGTTCCTTACCTTTGTCTCACGAGATGAGGCAGGAAAGCCTTGTCCTGTAGCCCCAGTCATTCCCGAGACAGAAGAAGAATGTTTGCTGCACGAATCGGCAGCAGAACGCTCAGAGCTGCGCAAGATTCGCCGCCAATCAAGCAAGCGGCTTGCCGAGCGTCTGACGACGGGCAAGTATTGGGAGCAATAATAGGCACCCGTCGGTTGTACGATTCGACCTGACCCATTACTTTGAAGCTTAAATTACAACGCTTTGCCAAATCAGTCAGCCGTCGAAAATGAATCGGCGGCTGGTTCCCCTTACGCTAATTACCTAATTCCACTTCACTCAAGTCTACTTGTTCATCATAGCGATTTTTGGAAACATAATTTCTGTCATAAAATCTCCTCTTAGGGCCGTTAGGTGACCACTAGAAATACACACATTTTAATTACAACTCGCAAACTCATTACTACTTGTGCATAAAAAATACATACTCCTTTTCGCAGGCAATTAAAGAGGAATCCTCATGAGTAAAATGCTCATTTTTCTTTATCCCCATTATTTAGGAGGTTAAGCAGTTATGAAGTACAGTCGCCTATTCGTATATTTATGTGGATTTCTAGGCATTGTCATAAGTGTTCGTGGCACGATGCTGTCAATTTCTATTGGAAAATCATACGTGATAGATGTTATTAGTCTAGTCTTGTGGATATTATACCTTTACTCTTTTCGTTCTATTTTCAAACAGCAAATAGAACGAAAAAAAGATAGTGGTAACCCCTAGATTTCATTTCTATGTGACATACTCAGAAAAGCCTGAAGCTGTATGGCATTACGATAGACTTTATTCCTTCATCCTATCCACGATCTCTCGTATTGCAATGGCGAGCGGCTCGTGAATCAAGCCCAAATTAATAACCTGCTATACGCAGCATACTTGCGGATTTTGCCTCTGAGGTAGTACACCTTCTATTTCTATGAATATGCTGTGTTGTGTTTATTAATTATCTATCTATTAAGGAGTGATATTAATGTCACAGGCAAACCTGCCTAATATTACCCCTAGCATTACGATTACAAGAGATGACGCCTTAAACTTACTCTTGTCGTCTATTGCAATCGAAGAGCTCGGACTTGGGCACGTGATTAACGCTGAGGCAGAAAAGATTCAATATGCAGTTGGTACTTTACCTGGATTATCCATCCCTGCAACTATAAGCGATCTTCTTGCTGTCGACGCAAGTGTAAAGAGTACTTTACAAGAAACGATCAAGAAAGAAATGCTGCTTTCAACTAAATTGGAAACTATTTTAAATGCACCTTCCCTTACGGGACCTACTGGTATAACAGGGCCAACAGGTCCGTCAGGCGGACCCGTAGGGCCTACTGGTAGTACGGGAGCTACAGGAGCCTCTGGTGCTACGGGTGCTACTGGACCAGCGGGTGCTACGGGAGCTACAGGTGCTAATGGACTAGCAGGCGCCACGGGTGCTACGGGCGATCCTGGACCAGCAGGTGCTACGGGTGCCACAGGGCCGACTGGCGCCGACGGTGCAGCCGGCGCTACGGGGGCTACCGGGGCTACGGGCGTTGGAGCTACTGGCCCAACAGGCGCTACGGGTGTTGGAATTACTGGAGCTACAGGCCCATCGTTCACAACCAGTTACTTCCAGGCTTCTGAAACGGGGCAAGCGATTGCAGATGCTCCTGAAGCCATAACATGGACGATCCCTATCCATCAAAGCTCTGGTGATATTACTGCTGCAATTCCTACCACAGATATTTTATTAGCCCCCAACTCCACGTTCTGGGTTACCTATGACGCATCTCTCCAGTACACATCTGCTGGCTCCTCCTTTACAACACGATTAGAACTTAATGGTACACCGGTTCCCGGTTCATCAAATGTTTCTGTTGGCGGTGGCGTAGGAGCAAGGGAGAACTTTGCAAATTCAGCCATTATTGTTACAGGTGCAGGACCGAACGTTCTCCGACTCGTGTACGACGGAAATACCGTGGGCTCAACAGCAACAACGGACAATGGTATAGCTATATTTAGAATGGCCTAATATGTCATTTTATTTTCAGAAGCGGGAATCGTACATTCCCTTCGCTTTCGTGAAGCTGTTGAAATTTCAAAAATGACCAAGTAACCAAAAACGTATAGTAGATGAAGGGCTGTTTTCAAATTGTGCGCGGGACAGCCTAACATCTCAATAAACACACAAAAGGACCTCAACATCCACTTCAGTGGGAGTGAGGTCCCTTCTTTTCCCAGGTACTCGCTTCTAATGCAGGGCTCAAAAAATCAAACGTTGATTTTTGAGACATCCTTTTACGCAATGAGCAAGTCATGACTTTAAATATGTGAAATAAAGTTCATATTTTAAAATACGGCAGGAAAAAGCAACGTTGACAAGGAATTATATTTTTGTAGATAACATAGAAAAGGGGAAAACTAGATGAGTATGACGATGAATGCGCGTCCATATGCGCAGGATCAAGTGGGTGGGGATTCTTATTTTGACGGAGGATTGCTACAGTACATCGGGTTAACAATTTTAGGATTTATGGTGACGGTGTTTACGCTTGGCATTTGTTTGCCGTGGAGCTTTACTATGCTGTATCGCTGGAAAGTGGAGCATACGGTCATTGAGGGGCGACGGTTAGCGTTTACGGGAACCGCAGTTGGTTTATTTGGCAATTGGATCAAGTGGTGGCTATTATGTATTATCACATTCGGAATCTACAGTTTTTGGTTGTTTATTGCGTTAGAAAAATGGAAAGTAAAACATACCCAGTTTAGATAGTATCCATACGTACAGCTAGTCCATTCATGCACAAGAGACCGTCCTATAAGGATAAGGAACGGTCTTTTTGGCTTGCTTTATTTAGGAACCTCATTTTACACTTCTGCATTACTCGATGCTTATCAGCACGTAGACATCATATGAATTGAAATAAGGCATTCTGCACTCACGCTCTTATCATTTCGATCTATACGCCTTGCCGAATAAGCCGATTTACCGTCTCACGACGAACACCTATAAATTGACCGATCTCTTCTTGCGTGAGCAGATCCGTTACACGTTCTTCTTTGGCATAGCTGTTCATCCACCTCTTCAGCAGTTCCAGTCGTTCCGCTGGTGATCCAATCGTTAGATGATCGATACGCTGCTGCATAAACCGGAGCTTCTCTTGCAACAGCTTGGCGGCATCTAATGCTTTGTCTGTGCTTATAGCCAATTCCGCATACCAATCCTTCGCCGAAATACGCTCTACTTCTCCATTGGTCAAAGCGGTTGCTGTGCCATGAAAGTCTTTTGGTGAAATCAATGAATGATGCGGCACTACCTCACCTGGATATAAAATATTAAACAACACAATATTTCCATTTTCATGCAAACGTGTCACTTTATACAACCCACTTACGATCCGGTATAAATAAGTGCCCGGGTCCCCTTGATGAAACAGCACTTCCCCTTTGTGCAACGTCATTTTCATTATATCCCCCTCCATCTGACCATACTCATACACCGCACTGCTGTACGGCCCCCTCTCCCCAAGCAGCACACCCTCCAAATGCCTAGTTGGCTTTGTTCACGCCTGTGGATCAGTGGCACAGTGTCTAAGCATCTTGATGTTCTATGTAAACGCCCTGCTCCAAGTAATGCTTGTATATTCGGAAAAAGACCCGCATCCCGAGCCAATACTGCTGATCGCTCTGAATGGGTGTCAGCCAGTAGATAGCCTGACTCATTGCCTCGTCATGCCCCTCAGCTTCCATGTTCCGGTATCGCTCCAGATCGATATCAAACATACCCTGCACGATCTCATCGGCGCTTGCTCCTTCCGCACGAAATTCATAGGTAGCCTTGCTGCCTTCCTCTGCAATCCGCTCAAATTGTACATGGTTCATCACTCACGCCCTCCATTTTTCACAATATCTCGTCTATCCCTAATTATAATTCCCTATTTCATACGTACATAGGGCCATGTGACTTGCCAACCCTTATTGCGTACCCGTGCTTCATAATATACACGATCCTTAAATTTGGGGCTCTGGCGAATGTGCATCGCCATTAAGTCTTGCAGAGCCTGCTCTCCCCACGGGCATATGAAGGTCAGCGCCCCATCAGGCTCCATTCGTACACCTACAGCCGTCATCAGCTCTGGCCAATGCATCATAGCGTCTGCCGTAGACACGAATGGCTCGTTCCCATTCAGCATATGCATACGCGCTTGATTTTTAAACGACCACTTTCGATACGGCAGCTTTGCTTGTAGCGCTTGCTCATATAACTTCTCCATCGATTCCTGTGTACATAACGGATCGTAATAAACAACATCAACATCATTCAAAGGTGTAGGCTCTGCATAACGATGTAATTTGTCCCATACCAGATTACGCACATATCCAGCTCCAATACACCAATCCGGCAGGTTCAGCTCCCGCACAGCCTGTAATTCTGACATCCTTATTTCATCTTCAGCAATCCAGGTCAATATACGCTGCTCTGCCTCATGGAAACTCCATTTACCGACTTGATGTGCACAAGTGATCAATCAATACCACACCCCTTGATCTGTGCAGCCCGCCAATCGACACATGTGATCTGACTGCTGCACCGTGTTGCGTGATTCCGAGGGCTCCAACCATACTCTATATGAAAAAATGCCACTCCACTCGTCTCCATGCCTTGTGCAGCGCTCCCTCCTGACCACAATCGAACAAGCTGCTCCGCATCTGTATCCGTATGCGAAGCAGCTATAGCTGCGCTTATTCTACATTATCGTAATTGAATACTATTGAACAGGATATAAAATATTCCTGTTTCTACTGGTGTTATCTCACTGCACGTTTGTGCATCGCATACAATTCATCCTCAACAGCCGCAAAACGATCATTTAGCATCTTACGCGCATCTTCCAATGCTTGATTGTAAACGTGCGGACCGATTGTCTTCAGCATAAATTCCAATATGTCCGTTGCTGCAAGCTCGCCCATTGTTTCTGATCGTTCAACCTCATAATAATACTGAATTTCACTCACTAGCGCTTCTCGTTGCTCCTTCGTTAATTTCATCATTTGCTGCCCACGCTCCTTTGTTCTAACCCATTGATACACTTCGACAATATCCTGCTCATTCCTTCCCTTTGGCACTCACTTCCGCTTGATAATCGAATATTTGTTCGTTATATTGAATATAATAAGAACATAAGTTCGTATTATATTCATTATAACGATATAAAGGAGGCGTCACATGAGCTCCCGTCCAACCTCCCCACAAGGGACGCTACCCCATCACACTGACGACGCACTGCTCGTCAAACAGTATGTGTTACAAGCGCTAGTCCTCGATGTTCTGGAGCGTGATATCGCCGGACTAGCCTCTTCCTCGCTGAAGATGGCCTACATTTACATAGAAAGTCTGCGCCAAGCTCAAGACGAGGCGACCGCAGAACTCTATCGCATTCGTAAGCAATTCAGACAGAGAGGAATCAAAGTATATGATGAAGAACGACAAACTCATGGTATACGTGTACACTACATGTGCAGAGGCTACGAGCATTCTTTCTACATGCTGCGTGGTCTGCTGCGCACTGAAGTCACTAGCCTAGTGAAGCGTTACTTGCACATTCATTCTGCGGAACAACCGAATACAATCGCTCCGTAATTAAATTAGGACAAGGTCAAGTCTGGAGCGCGTATGGCAGAGCCTCTGTAACAAGTAGTCGATCTCATGGGATCGACTACTTGTTTTGGATTTACGGGTTGTATAACATGCCTTAATAGCTGCAGTGGCCTGCCGTCTTAATTAGTAAACCACTGCGTGATGCAATAGCTTAGTTTCTTATTTAGGGGTTACTTAATTTGGCTATAAGGCTGTCTGTGTATTGAGCTAACCTCTTGCTTATTTCTGCCTTCATATATTCTTTTGTTATAATTAAACGATCTTCATAATCACGATAGGAATAATGCAGCTCCATTACATCTTCATGCTTTTCGTCATGTAAAATGTGAATTTCTTTTTCCATCATTTCTTGTTTCACCTTGCACAAGTTTTTGTGGATATGAACGGCGAGAATTTGAGCTGCTTTGGCATACAGCGATTTTAGCGTCTCCGAAGAATTTTTCATTTCGGACATTTTTTTAGTTACTAGCGTGTGCATGATCGGAAGCAAAATATAATCACGTATCAATGCCATATCTTCCTGTTTAGGACGGCTAGTCGTAAGACGCGGTACTACACGATCCCTATTTAACAACGCTTCTCGATGCTGAGGCAACATCATACGACTGGACTCCCAAAGACCGTTCTGCTCCAGCTTTTTACTCATTTAAAATGTCCCCCAATCTTTATGGATCTTTCTAACGCTTGACCTGCACGAGTAAGGGAGGAAGCTCTTACAATTGCTGCGCTGCCGTATCGCGTTTTTATGTTATCGGTAACTTTATCCAACGCTCGAGTTTTCTCCTGATCCTCAAAAAGGGTCAATTGATAGTGCTGATCATCCACCAACGTGCTTAACATAACGCCCGCGCGGCGCACAGGCATATGGTCCCAATATTGATAAAAAATTGTTTTTACCATCTCAAATACTTTATTCGTATTGTTTGACGGATCTGGCATTTTCATTTGGCGAGAAAAGCCTGTCGGCTCCTCATATGGACTGCACATACAGCTCACGGTTACAACCCATCCCATGTAACCTTTCAGCCGACAATCGCGGCATACTTCCTCCGTCAGTTCTAGCAAAATCGTATCGATCTCTGCGGAAGCTGCATAATCTCGGGGTAAGGTCATCATATGGCCGATAGATTTGGGCGGCGTATGAAATGTCCTCGGGGTAACCGGGCTATCATCTAGCCCGTTCGCCGTCCGCCACATCACCTCGGCTTGAATATCCGACTGCTTGCCAAAGCGAGCTCGAAATTTATCTTTAAGCCGCGGCAGTGGAGTGGTTGCAACATCGCCAATCGTCACCATTCCTAATTTGGCAAAATGCTTGCTCATCCGCGACCCGACACCGAACATTTTGTGAGCAGGTTCCGGCCATAGCATTTTAGGTACATCAGATGGTAGTAAAGTAAAAATGCCGCTTTTGTTTTTCTTCGCCCAAATATCGGTCGCAATTTTAGCCAAAATTTTGTTGGTGCTGATTCCGATACGAATCCTGACACCTGTTTGCATCATTACCCGTTGTTGAATCTCCTTAGCAATGGTGAGCGGATCTCCAAAGATCGACAGGCTTGCCGTAACATCTAAAAATTGTTCATCAATACTAAACACTTCAACTAAATCCGTAAAATCCTCATATATTTGAGTAATCATTAAAGAAACATCGATATAATGCTGCATGCGAGGGCGCATAATAATAAGATCAGGACACTTGTTGAGTGCTTCTCCTAACCGTTCGGCTGTCGTCACACCATAACTTTTCGCAATGGGGCACGCGGCTAAAATAATACCTGACCTTCGTGTAGGGTCACCAGCTACTGCTACTGGTTTATTTTTGTATTCTGGATGTTCCGCTTTCTCTACGCTCGCATAAAAACTTTCGCAGTCGGCTAGAAAAATAACCTTTTCACGTTTATGACTCACATTAAGCCCTCCAATTATTCAACAACCTTGTATCACGCTTTACTGTTTTAGGACTTGACTACCTTTTTATACAATTAACAAAAATGAGAACGTACATTCTTTTTTATATTATATACAGAACACTTGTTCGTTATGCAAGTGAATATTATGGAATTATCCCCTCAGAGGCGTGCTTCATTATATGACTGTTGGAGATGGGCAAGCAGGTCTTGCTTTATATGAAAATGACTGAACATGATCAAGACCTATAAACAATAATTTAATAACAAAAAAAATTAAAAAAAATTCCACATAGTATGCAACTACTATGTGGAACCCTCTTTGATTACATTTCCCTTTAATTTTCAATTTTCAACTTGTTACAGAACTTGAACGCTACCCTATTATCGTTAAACATAAGTAACTATTCAAAAAGATGTATTCCAAAATCAAATTACGAAAGCTCAAAAGGAAAGATATACTGCAAGATATGAAGATAAATAAACAAAGTTCCCTTTAAGCAAAGCGGCTAGCTTGATAGCTTGATATACGCACACTATTATTCACAATACTGAGAGGCCAGCCAGTTTCCCGTTTGACCTCTCATTACAATCTTGCAGCACACATCTATTTATAGCCTAAAAAGCATAGAACTACGATCAAATCAGCTGTATATCGTCAAAACGCTCAATCGGAACTTGTCCGAATGTAGACTCCTTCAGATCTAGCCGGTCGTATAGACGCAAATTTCCAAAATCCAGCCCCGTCAACGCCTCAAGCAAGGAAACTTTAACCTGAAATGTTTTGTAGGCGCCTAGCACAGGTTCTTCTTCCTTCGCCGTTCCTAAATATTTAATCAAGCTCCACTGGGATGTGAGGTATGCCGTTACCGATAGCCGGTCGTTATGATCGACCATAACAGCAATTTTCCAATATTCAGAAGGAATTTGAACATTTCGATACCAGATATCATCCTTACGGAATACAGGACCCGTAAATACAGAGGCTTTGCGCTTCGTATTACTCATATGATTTAAAATATAATCCTCCAGCCCAAGCCATATCTGCTGATTAAATTTCTCATGCTGCGGTGAACAGTTCGTAAAATGAAAAGAATCGATGTTTGCTTGCGCTCCCGCTCTCCCCCACACCGGGTCCCTTCTCCTTACTAAATGTCCTCGATCCAGAGGGTTGTCCTTGTACAATTCATTACCACATTGATACATCCGATCAATACGCGGATCATAGCGCCAATCTACCCTGTCATAATCAGTTAATTGGCTGCCATCAATGTCAACTACCGTGTAATAGGCGAGTCGCCGAGATTTGCTCATCACAATGGAGAAATGCGTATAATGAAGAATGGTGCCGCCTTGTTTTAGCCTTGCCAGGTCTGGTTCGAGATCCGTACGAAACGAAGGATGATGAACTTCATGAGCGTCACCTAGAAACTTGCTATCGTGGCCGGTTAACCCCTCATACCATACCAGGCCTAATTCCTCTCCTACTGCAAGCTTCTCTCCTTCTGGGCTAGTCCCTTCAGCAGATAATGTTAGACGATCCACATACTGCTGCTGTTGAGCGGTTAGATTCGACTTCTGTTCTTCAATATACTTGAGGATACTGCTTATACGGACACCTTCATTCGCAATAAACTCCGCCGGATTTTTCGGATCAGGGACACCCGCATGATGGAGCGCAACTACCATCCATTCATCATTAAATACAGCAGAACCTGATGAGCCTGGCAAAGTATCAGCAGAATAGTGAATAAAGTTATCTAGCATATCTGTTATTTTGTTCTCTCTTACGACTACTGCTTTGGGTGCACCAGACGGATGCTGAATAATGGACACATATTCTCCAATCAGCACCTTGCCTGTTTGTTTAACCAAAGACAAGTAACCGAATTCGGCTAATGGGGTTCCATCAGAAGCTTGCTCTTCAACTGCTACCAACGTAAAATCCAATTCCTCATTCGTCATATAAAACCGGTCTGGCATCAATCGAAAGCTATGCATGACTCGTTCTTTCCCGTTCAGATCGATTTCATAATTAAACTGCGCCATACTGGATAACGTCGTATCCGAATTAGGCAGGACATGATTATTGGTCAGCAGCAGATTGGGAGTTACGAGAAAGCCTGTCCCAAATCCTTCGACTCTTCCCGTTCGATCACGGATCTCCACCCTACAGATGGCCTTACTGACTTGCAGCCCCTTTTCAAAAAAGCTGATTGGAAATAAGTCGCTTTTTCCTAAAATACGTTCTAGTGCCATTCCGTCTCTAGGATCAATAAATTGTTGGCGTTGTGCAGCCCTTTCAGGGCTATCCACTTCAAAAGGATTTTTGCACTGTAACGCTGACAAATTTTTGCCCCGCTCATTGGACCGTTGTTGATATCGCTGTGTAGTCAGATCATTTTGCTTTGCTTGTAAGGATATCCCGATAAATTCGGATGAAGCCTTGTTGATCGGATGGATAAACATAAAGCTCAACCTCCCTAATCTATTATAAGCTTCCTATCGTTAACGTTCTGGCCTACGATCAATCATTGAAATATAAAAATGAAACATCATCATCACAACTCAATCAGCGCAGTGCTCGTTGCACTGATATTCTATAATATGCTGCAAAGCTATGAAATATGACAACATTCTGTCAAACATCTGGTAGATTTCAGCAGTTGAAAATATAGCGGTCCATTTGTAAACGCATATCGATCGATCTTTATCGTCAATGTGTGCATGACATGACACTAAATGTGCCTAGAGCTAGTGAACTGCGTCACTTCCCCCTATTGCATTAGTCGAGTCGATTCACGATATGCTACAATGCAGACATATGGACATGTGGGCCTAAGACTGCATCCCCGTTGTACCCGTTGTAAAGCAAAGGAGGTGTTACATAAATGTGTGGACGTTACACTCTAACCATCACGTGGGAAGAACTTCTCATGTATTACGAGTTGGAGGAAGGTCCGTCTGTTGCCTGCCATCAACCGCGCTACAATATAGCGCCCGGGCAAACAGCGCCGGCTATTATTCATGATGGGGAAAAACGGAAGGCAGGACCTCTGCGATGGGGATTAATACCTTCTTGGGCGAAAGATGACAAGATGGGATGGCGTACCCTAAATGCCCGTGCTGAGACGCTGCTAGAGAAGCCGGCGTTTCGCCAACCGTTCCAACGCAAACGCTGCCTCATTCCAGCGGACAGCTTTTACGAATGGAAGCTTGCAAGCGATGGCAAGAAACAACCGCTGCGTATCGTCCCCGCTGACGGAGGTTTATTCAGCATGGCAGGTCTATATGACACTTGGAGAAATGAACATGGAGAGAAAATGAGCACTTTTACCATCGTCACAACAACTCCGAATCGGACAATGGAGCAAGTACATGATCGAATGCCAGTCATACTAGGCCCTGAAGAGGCGTCCACATGGCTGGACAGAAGTGTTGTAGAAGTGGACAAGCTGCAACGGTTATTAAAGCCCTGTCCTTCTGAGTGGCTGGAGATGTATCCTGTAGATCCTAAAGTAGGTAATGTTAAACACGATTCGCCTGAATGTATAACAGCTATTAGTGATCCCCCCTTGTTATTTTAAATGAAAAAATGAAAACCACGGATGATCTATATACAAAAGGCTGTGAGTCGCCTACCTCCATCGTAGTGACTGACAGCCTGCTGTTGATTAAACTTTCTGTTCTTGCTGAATCATATCCATCAAGACATCTGCCTGATGATTAACCGCATCCGAGGCTTCCCGAATCTCCTCTAGCATCGAGCCAAGAAACTCAACGTCGGTTAGCACTTCCTGGCTTTGCTGCTGATGATGTTGAATCTGCTCGTAAATATGCGAGAAGAATTCAAACGCTTTTCCCGTCTCCCCATTGCCCGTCTGAATACGGTTGTCCACCTCCTGCATCACTTCATTAATCACAGCAATCTTCTCATGTGTTTTGCCGATCAAATGCTGAATAACAGTTGACGATTCATTCGTCCGCTCCGCCATACGACGGACCTCACGCGCCACAACAGCAAAGCCTTTTCCATGTTCTTCAGCATGTGCGGCTTCAATTGTTGCATTCAAGGCAAGAAGCTGCGTCTGCTGTGATATCCCTTGTACGATGTCCATAATTTGATGAATCTCTTCAGATATGGACATCAGCTCCGTCATACGGCCCGTTACCTGATTCATCGCGCTTACGATATTTTCCATACGTGCTTGCTGCTCGCCTAACATCAAGCTGCCATCGTGCGAAAGCACAGCTACTGAGTCAGAGGTTTGATTGCTAGAACGTACTTTCTCAAACATTCCCTGAGAACGTTGAACCATTTCATTTAGAGCTTGCTGCGTCTCGGCCGTGCTATGTGATAGGGCTTCACTTGCCTCAGACACCATGCGACGAACTTTCACCTTCTCCACTTCTGCCTCTGCACGCAGCCGACTGTGCTCCTGTTCATACGCTTCTAGCACAAGCTGCTGCTCCAGATTAAGCATACGTGTAATCGCCTGCTCTAGTGCTTTATATTCATCCAAGGATATTCCTAATTTGTAAGCGGTTTCTAAAATGGATTGCTGGAGCGTATGAAAAGAGGCGATATACCATTTGGTTGGTAAATGAATGCGGACATGAACATGTGCTACAATGCGGCGTCTCTCTATGTATACTTCATCGATCTTTCCTTCGAACAACTGCATCAGATGCGGCCGTAGTGTAAGCTTGAGGCGATCTGTGTGGCTATGCTTGCGGATGATGTCACTTAACTGTTTTTCTTTATTCACCGTGTCATAAAATGAGTCAATTGTCTTGTCGATGCTGTCCTCTACATGCGGCCTTAGCTGCTTTAGCATAGCGAGGTCACGTGTAGTCAACCCAATCATTCGCAATTGATTTAACATCGCTTGTGGCACATCAATACGACACGATCCACTATCAAGGCTATCGAACATCGAACTTTTCTTCTTACGTAACATGGATATCATGAATCGAATTCCCCCTATGCAGTTGACTCCTGCTAGTCTCTATAAATCGATCATACCACAACTCCCTTAATATGGATATATTTACACAGTAAATAATCAAAGAAGGCATGCTGCTTTTTCGTATGATCAATCTTTAGCGACGGTTAGCGACAGGTTCAACCGTTACAAACGAATAAAAAGAAGAACCAGATGATTTCCCACCCGGTTCTCCTGCAAATACTAACGAAACATTCCCCATAGTTTAAGCAAATGAAACGTATTGTTCGGGTCTATCTTAAGTGAAATAACAAAGTTGACCAGTTGATCCTCCTGCACAATCGTCAACGGCTCGTTAAGAGATTTGGCCACCTGACGAATAAGCGAGCGTACTTTGGTACGATCCTGCAAATCATACTTCGACACGCCATCCAAATGACGCTTTACTCGATCTTTTAGAGCAGGATTACGCAGCTTGGTTTTGATCCGTTCAACCAATTGCGGGCTAATCCCATATTTGACATAACTCATCGTAGGGCACACCTCCGGTGCATCTTGCAGCTATGACAACGTTACATAGACTGCTTTACTTGTTCAGCGCATCCTGCTGAAGCAATCACTGCACTGCACATAATCTGTACCATTGTATGCCCGACAGCTTGTCAACTGACCGTCCAAAAATAAAGGTTGTTAGTCCATTAATTCACCTTGGAACAACTGATCTTTTTGCATTTCCTCGCGCAGCAGCGCATACATCGGTGAAGTCCAATACTCTTCTGCACGAATTAGTTCCGCTGCATCATCACGCGCCTGCTCCAAGACAGCAAAGTCGCTCGCCATATCCGCAAGCTTAAACTCCGGCATACCACTCTGTTTGGTTCCAAAGAAATCGCCTGGACCACGCAGCTCCAGATCACGCTGAGACAACTCAAAACCATCCTCTGTCTCGGTCATAATGTGCATACGCTCCTGTCCGATCTCTGATTTCGGATCGGCAATCAGCACACAATACGACTGATGCTGCCCCCGTCCCACACGTCCGCGCAACTGGTGCAGCTGCGACAAACCAAAACGCTCCGCGTCCATAATAACCATTAGCGTAGAGTTTGGTACATCCACCCCAACCTCGATGACCGTCGTGGAGACGAGCACGTGAGTTTCACCGTCACCAAAAGAACGCATCACAGCGTCCTTCTCCACAGCGCTTAATCTGCCGTGCAGCAAGCCTACCTGTAAATCAGGAAATGCCTGCTGCATCTGGACGTGAACATCAATAACGTTCTGGACGTCCAGCTTGTCCGACTCCTCAATAAGGGGACATATGATATAGGCTTGCCTGCCGTCTGCAATCTCGCGCCTAATAAAGTTCAAAATTCGATCCAGCAGCTCATGCTTCACCCAATAAGTCTTAATAGGTTTCCGGCCTGCTGGTCGCTCCTTAATAGAGGAGACGTCCATATCACCAAAAGCGGTAATCGCCAACGTACGCGGAATAGGTGTTGCCGTCATCAACAGTACATCTGGATTAAGCCCCTTACGGCGCAGCACGCTGCGCTGGTTCACCCCAAACCGATGCTGCTCGTCAGTTACTACAAGTCCTAGCTTGCGAAAATATACATCGTCTTGAATCAGCGCATGCGTGCCAACCAAAATGTCGACCATTCCCATCTGCAAAGCGCCCAGTAAATCACGCCGCTTGCGTACCGACACACTGCCTGTTAATAACGCAACCTGTATCCCATGTGGTTCAAACAACTTCGTCAGCGAACGCATATGCTGCTCAGCTAATATTTCTGTTGGCACCATTAGTGCACCCTGATAACCGGAACGAACAGCTGCGAATAACGCAACGGCCGCTACTACAGTCTTGCCTGAACCAACGTCGCCTTGCAACAGACGATTCATACAAAACGGAGACCGCATATCTTGTAAAATGTCCGTCACAGACTTCTTTTGCCCCTCGGTAAGCTCAAAGGGCAGCGAATGTACAAATTCACGCACAGTGGAGTTGGAAACCTCATGTACCACTCCATCTGCTCGCTTACGCGTCAGCGCACGAAACATATGAAGCTTGAGCTGAAACAAGAACAGCTCCTCATAAACCATTCTGCGCCGTGCATGTTTGCCTTCTTCCGCATCCTGTGGCTGATGCAGCGTACGAATCGCCTGCTTCCGTGGAACGAGTTGATAACGTCGCACAAGCTCCTGCGGCAAAATTTCCGGGATCGTTTCCCCAAACTGCGTTAATGCCTGAGCGATGGTCTTACGCATCCATTGCTGCGTAATCTTCCCGCCAACAGAATAGACCGGCTGTAGCGTGTCTTTGCGGAATGCTCCGCGATCCGGAAATTCAGAGGTAGAGACCGTCAGTTGTAATCTGCGCTGATCCCACTTGCCAGTAACCAAAATGTCCCTACCTTGGAATAATTGTTCACGCAGATAAGGCCGGTTAAACCAAGTCGCGGTCACCAGCCAGCTCTCGATCATGATGCGGCACGACAAGCGTGATTTCTTGCCAAACCGCTGTAGAACAGGCTCACTTACGATGCGACCTTCCACCGTAATTTTCTCGCCGTCTTTTACTTCACTTAATTGCCGTACTCGAAAGTCTTCATAGCGAAATGGGAAATAAAGCAGCATATCCTGAACGGTAGAGATGCCAAAGGCGTGAAGCTCTTGTTGTTTCAAAGTGCTCACGCCTTTAATCATCGTCACTGGAATTAGAGAATAATCAATCATAAGTCAGCGTTCACTCCGACTACAACTTGTCTGCGGACACTTCCGCAGGCCATGCAAACATGGCGACGACTCCGGGTCCGACGTGTGTTCCAACAACTGCGCCGATGCGCGTATATTGTACAGAACGAATATCAAATTGTGACTGAAGGGCTGCTACCACTTCGTCAGCCGATTCCTTTACTTGGCCATAACCAATTGCAAGATGAATCGGCTTCTCTGCAAAATCGCTGCTTAATAGTTCCATAATTCGCTGAAGAGCTTTCTTATAGCCACGTACCTTCTCCATCGCGTATACTTCGCCTGCCGGATCAATGGACAGAATGGGCTTAATGTTAAGCAAGGTGCCAAACATTGCAGCCGCTTTCCCGATACGGCCGCCCTTCTGCAAAAATTCAAGAGAATCAACAAGGAAAAACAACTTACGCTCCTGCTGCATCCGTGTAATCATCTCTAAAATTTCATCCTTCGATCGTCCCTCTTGAGCCATCTTGGCCGCTTCAACAACAAACAGACCGAAGCCATATGAAGCAGAACGAGAATCTACTACCGTAATATCAGCTTCTTCTTCCATCATGTTGCTAGCAAGCATGGCCGACTGATACGTACCACTTAAAGCTGATGATAGATGGATGGAAATGATAGACGTTTCCGGTTCCTCATTCAGACGTTTAAACACATCTACAAATTCTACAGGCGAAGGTTGAGATGTAGTTGGCAACTTAGAAGACTGGACTAATTTATCGTAAAATTGATCCGGTTCAATCGTAATGGCATCCTTGTACATCTCTTGCTCGAAATGAACTTTGAGCGGCACCATCTCGATGCCATAACGTTCTCGTAATTCGAGTGGAATGTCAGCGGTACTGTCGGTCACGATTCGAACTTGAGCCATATCGTTGCCTCCCCTTCAACTTGCTAAATTGATATTCTTATTCAACAGAGATAATGTAAGAATAGATAGGTTGTCCACCTTCGTGAACTTCAACCTCTGCGTCTGCATGATGCTGAGACAACCACTCGAGCAATGATTCCGTTTCCTCTTCCTTCGCATCCTCGCCCGTTAAAATCGTAATAATCTCGCCGCCATCTTCTAACATCTTGTCAAGGAGCCGCTCACAAGTTCCTGTCAACTCTTCAGTCGTGGCTACAATCTTGCCACCGGAAATCCCGATGAAATGGCCCGCCTTAATCTCCAAATCGTCCATGCTGGTGTCACGTACTGCATACGTCACTTGACCAGACTTCACATGAGCGATTGCACTTTGCATCAGCTCCGTGTTCGTTTCCACGGACTCTTCCTCTTGGAAGGCAAACGCAGCAGAGATCCCTTGTGGAATCGTCTTCGTCTCCAGTACAGTTACGTCACGCTCAACAATTTCTGCTGCCTGCTTCGCAGCCATAATAATGTTAGAATTGTTAGGCAAAATAAACAAATGCTGTGCCGTGATAGACTCAATCGCATCGATAAAGTCTTGTGTGCTAGGGTTCATTGTTTGTCCTCCGGACAACACGACGTCAATACCCAAGCTCTTGTAAATATCCGTGATGCCTTGCCCCATCGCTACAGCAATAAAGCCGTACGGAGCCATCTCATCTGCTGGAGGCTCTACCGCAACAGGCTCCGAAATAGAGCTTGTTACAGGCATATCTGCGAATACGTCAGCCATCGCAGATTCACCGTGTTCACCATGCAGCAATTCACGATGCTGCTCACGCATATTTAGGATATGAATCCGAATCAATTCTCCGTACTGCATAGCCAGATCCAACACTTCGCCAGGAAGGCGGGAATGTACATGAACCTTAACAATATCATCATCCGCAATCAGGATAATAGAATCGCCGTTCTTTGCTAGCGCTTTCTCGAACTCCTCTTCCTTGTAAGGACGCTTCGCTCCACGCGAAAGATCGATAAAAAATTCCATATCGTATAAAAATTCGATATCTTCCGTATGCAGCTTCGCTTGAGCCGATGTGTTCTGCTCGCGCTTAACCGTCTCTTTAACGACTGGAGCTGCGGGTGCCGCAGGTGATGTCATAGAGGGCACTTCGCTAGTATCCGCGACAAACTCCGTTGCCCCTCCTTCTAGGGAGCGGAGGAAGCCTTCGTAGATGTATACGAGACCTTGTCCACCTGAATCTACTACGCCTACCTGCTTTAACACCGGAAGCAAATCAGGGGTCTTGGCAAGTGCATCCTT
Organism: Paenibacillus taiwanensis DSM 18679; assembly: GCF_000425125.1. GTDB lineage: Bacteria > Bacillota > Bacilli > Paenibacillales > Paenibacillaceae > Paenibacillus_B > Paenibacillus_B taiwanensis. Next base: position 406,017 of record NZ_KE384306.1, on the reverse strand, counting down.
TGCTCTTGCAACGACTTCGGCTACAAGCTCCCGAACGTCAGGTGTCCGACGTGCGATATGTACCGCGTGCTTGGCCGCTTCTTTGGCAACAGTAAGAATTGTCCCTTCGACAGGCTTTACAACGGCTTTGTAAGCCGTATCGACACCGCTTTGCAGCGCATTAGCGAATTGAACGGCATTCACCTCATCAAGTCCAGCTACACCGCGACTGAAACCGCGGAACAACTGGGACAAGATCACACCCGAGTTGCCACGAGCGCCCATAAGCAGTCCCTTGGACAACACCTCTGCCGTCTTGGCGATCGAGGCGGACATCTTAGCCTTCATCTCCGCCACTCCGGCCGTCATCGTTAAGTTCATATTAGTGCCTGTGTCTCCATCTGGTACCGGAAACACGTTAAGAGCATTAACGTACTCGGCATGGCGGTTAAGAGAGTCCGCACCGCTTAGCACCATATTGGCAAATTGGGTCCCATTTAAAGAACGCATGTTCAACGAAAATTCCCCTTCCTAGCTTAATACACGTACGTCCTGTACAAAAATATTTACCTGATCTACAGTAAGACCAATAACTTCGTTCAACACGTATTTCACTTTTACTTGGATGTTATGCGCTACCTCTGAAATCTTCGTTCCGTAACTAACGACAATATACAAATCTATATGCAGCGCATCCTGAACACGGCGAACTTCAACGCCACGTGTCAGGTTCTCGCGACCGAGCAATTCAGCTATACCATCTTTTAATTGCTTGCGCGAAGCCATGCCCACTAGACCGTAACATTCCATTGCGGCTGAACCTGCGATCACAGCGACGACTTCTTCGGAGATGCTTACTTTACCTAGTTCCATTCCAAGTTCAATGGCCATGGTTCGTTCACTCCTTTTTTGAGTATTATGGACTATTCACCATTGTACTATAAGAGAAAACAGAAATAAACAACAGAAATAAACAAAGTTATCGTTTCAGTTGACGAGGCAAATTAGCCTATGGTATGATATTTGAGTATTTGATTGTACGCTTGGTCGCTATGGGATAAGGAGGTGTTAGGCATGGCTCGCAAATGTTATATCACAGGTAAGAAACCTGGATCGGGTAACTTTAGATCACACGCGAACAACAAGACTCGTCGCTCTTGGGGCGTTAATGTTCAGAAAGTTCGCATCTTGGTCGATGGTAAACCGAAACGCGTATACGTGAGCACGCGCGCATTGAAGGCAGGTAAAGTGACTCGCGTCTAATCCCTAGCTTCAATATACAAAAAGCACCTGAACTCAAATCAGGTGCTTTTTTACGTGCGCGTGCCGAAACCCGTGTACATACACTTAACGTACGTGCCGCCTTTTAGTCATTTATACCGCTCTCGCGGAATAATCGTGTCGGATGGAAGGTGACGGATTCAGCAAAAGGGCCGCCTGCAACATCAGCTCTTGTTGAATGTGTTTAAGATCGCCTTCACAAATCCTCCCAGGAACTTAGGCAGCTTAAACGTATAAAATTTCATCTTCCACCCTCCTCGTTGTTCTCAATTATGCTTAAGAGCGAATATTGCCTTCCTTCTCAGTCCTCTTATCGCTCATTTCCGCCTATGCTGGAACTTCACGTTAACGAGGCCTATCGGAGGATGAGCACCTAGAAGATACGAAGCTACTCCGCTTCGAAAGCACAGATTTGGCTTATTCCCCTTTAGGAACGCAGTTCTCGCAACACATCCAAAGCTTCAGCGAACTTATACTTTCCTATCCGGACAAAAAAAGGTTACATGAGTCCATTGCTCATGTAACCATCATATGCCGAGTACGGGCATGGTATGCGTGTCACCACATCAATTCCCTAACTCCTCTGTCGCTGTCAACACTCAGGGCTTATCAACCCCCGTGCTCCAACAGTCTGACAGCCTTACAGCTAGCGAGACACCGCTAACATCAATTTACGAAGGCATCGGCATTTGTGATACCGTAATATATAACGACATAAAAATAAGAAACAACACCATGTAAAAGATAGAAAGCACAATAAAAGCAATTCTCATCTTTCGGGATTCAAATTTCCGGAAGAACCACACACCTGTAATAAGTGCTCCTACAGAGCTAAGCAAATTAAACGGCATCGGCAGAAATGCGTACCAGCCTACTAGTGTGCCGCACAGAAAGCTAAAAAAACCGGTTGTTAACGCTGTTCTCCATGTCATACGGTATCTCCCCTTTTCCGTACTCCTAGATGTGTGTGCCTGCTTGACGTATCGCTTGAATGGCTGTAGCACGATCCTTGCTGCCGTATACCGCGCTACCCGCAACAAGCACGTCTGCACCCGCCTCAACAACGGAACGGGCCGTTTCGGCTGTAATACCGCCATCCACTTCAATATGAAGGCCTTTATGCCCGCGTTGGTCGCTTAATTGTCTGAGGCGGCGAATCTTGTCTACACAATTGCTAATAAAACGTTGCCCGCCAAAACCTGGGTTAACCGTCATTACCAATGCCAAATCGATATCTGTAATCACTTCTTCAATTGCAGATAACGGCGTATGTGGATTTAACGCAACACCAGCCTGCACACCGTGTTCTTTAATCTGATAAATGACACGATGTAGATGCGAGCAAGCCTCTGCGTGGACTGTAATAATATCGGCTCCCGCTTTAGCAAAGTCAGCTACATATTTCTCAGGCTCCACTATCATTAAGTGCACGTCAAGCGGCAAATGAGTATGCGGCTTCACAGCCTGTACAGCCAACGGCCCAAACGTCAAGTTAGGCACAAATCGACCGTCCATCGCGTCAATATGTATCCAATCCGCTCCGCCTTGAGTGACATCGGCCACTTCCTCTCCAAGGCGTGAAAAATCTGCTGCTAATATCGATGGAGCAATCTTTAACATATTAATACCTCCGCTTTTTGTCTTTCATCTCTTCCAAGAAGAGGGTGTAATGATGATAACGCGAAGCTGCAATTTCACCTGTTTCCAACGCCTCTTTTACTTTACAGCCTGGCTCATGAGTATGCGTACAGCCACGGAACTTGCAGTCATCGGCATACTGCTGGAACTCCCGGAAACACGTCCCCAACTGCTCGACACCAAGCTCCAGAAAATCAAGTTGGCTAAAGCCCGGAGTATCCGCGATATAGCCTCCGCCTGGCAGTGCAATCAGCTCCACATGACGAGTGGTGTGCTTGCCTCTCCCCAAACGATGACTGATCTGATTCGTCTCAAGTGTAATGCCAGGAATCATAGCATTTAACAAAGACGATTTGCCTACGCCAGACTGGCCCGCAAACACACTGATATCGTGAGACAACTTCTGCTCCAGTTCTTGATAACCAAAGCCGTGTTTCGAACTAGTTACGATGACGTTATAGCCGATCTTACGATACGTCTTGATCTGCTGCTCCACTTCTTCACGCTGCCGCTCACCAATTGCAGCGGGAAGACGTTCTAGCAAGTCCCATTTGGTCAGCACAATGACCGCATCTAGTCCTGCATGTTCAATATGTACAAGAAACTTGTCCAGCAGCTGTGTATTAAAATCCGGCTCCAATACCGAAAATGCAAGCAGCGCAAGACCAACGTTAGCGATTGGCGGACGTATAAGTTCCGTGGAACGCGATCTAATCTCGTCAACCGTGCCTTCACCATTTTCAGTCAATGAGAAGACGACATGGTCCCCGACAAGCGGGGACACACCTCTCTTCTTAAATATACCTCTTGCTCGACACTGAACCGTTGCTTGCATCGATTCTCCGTCCGGTCGAACGTAATAATAGCCGCTCAGCGCCTTTACGATTAAACCTTCCGGCATACTTCATCCTCCAATGTCTGATGCTTCTTTATATTTAACCACCATTTGCTCCGGTGCCGACTCCAGTGTCCGTTCCAGCATTGCTGCCAGATTCGCCCCCTTGACCCGCTTCGCCCTCTGCATGTTGTCCATGACCTTCTTCCGCTTGGCCTGCCCCGCCATCTGGCTTGCCATCGACAGGATGCACTTCTGGAATAGGTACTGTACCTTGCTTCGCGTCCAAATAGGAGATTGGATACGTGTCAACGAATTTGCCATCACGATGTACTGAAACAACACCATCTTTATTAGGCGCTAGCACAAGCGGGATGGAGAAAACTTGAGTTGTATTAATCTTCTTTGAGCCCCACTCCGTGTTCTCGCCGCGCGCATCTGTATACACAATACGAATCGTGCTTGTCTTGCCTTCCTCCGCAGGAGCTACTGGCAAATTAAATGTATAGTTGATCGCTTCTGGAGGGTAGCCAGAGCTAACATAAATCTTTACTTCAGCACCTTTTATAACCGGATCATTCGGTTCATAAGGATATTGCTTAATTACAGAGCCCTGTGCAGCAAAGCTCGGTTCTTCTATAATACCATCTTTCGCCAATTTGAGTTGGCTTGCCTCGATCTGTGCTATCGCTGCATCTTTAGTTAATCCTACAAGGTTCGGCATAGCAAACGATTCCTTCCCCTTGCTGACATCAAGCTTTACGCTTCCTGTTTTAGGATCAATTTTCGCCCCTGCTTCCGGCATCATCCCTACAACAACACCAGTCTCCGCATGTTCATCGTACACGGCTTTATCCGAAATGTGAGAAATGTCAAAGCCCATTTCTAGCAGTTTTTTCACGGCATCGTTATACGTCAAACCTTTGAGGTCTGGCAATGGCTTCGTCGGCTCGCCGTCACTAACATACAATTTAATCGAGGACCCTTCCTTGACCATTGTCCCCTGCGCTTTGCTCTGATTGAACACAATTCCTTTCGCAAAACCTTCTTTAGGTTCTCGAATAATCGGGTCCTCCGCATGAATGCCAATTTTAGCAAGCTCTTGCAGCGCTGCTTCCTCTGTCATCTTGACTAGGTTTGGCAGTTTAACCTCATCAACCACAAGTAGACTTTTGACATAAAACACAACGCTGATCAAAATACCTAAAAATACAAGCGTAGAGCCAATCCAAATTGTTGGCTTCACCCATTTCTTAACGGGAGGCTTGTTAGAGCCATTCTTGTTTGTGCTGCTCTCCTCCCGCCCACTAGCACGCGCGGACAGACTACCAGGCGCTGCTGTTCTTGATTGGTCATAAGACGGTGCATAGCGCTCCTTGTCCGTACTTTGATAGTCTGCCGCCCCAGTAGCGACATCAGCACGAATAGCTGGCATTACACGCGTTTCCTGCTCATCGTCGAATACAGCACCACCGTTCGCAAATGTAACTTTAGGCTCATACATCCGCTCTGGTTGGAGACAAGTGTCAAGGTCGTTTAGCATTTCTTTGGCCGATTGATAACGTTCTATCGGATTTTTCCGCATCGATTTTAAAATAACATTTTCCACACTTTGCGGAATTAGTGGATTCACAAGCCTCGGCTCTTCAAAGGGCTCTTGCAAATGTTTTAAGGCTACACTAATCGGGCTTTCTCCAAGGAATGGAAGCTTGCCTGTTAACATTTGATACAGCACGATGCCAAGCGAATACAAATCAGACTTCTCGCCAGTCAGTACACCTTTGGCATGCTCTGGTGAAAAATAATGGACAGACCCTACCACAGAACCCGTCTGTGTGATCGTAGAAGAAGTAACTGCTCTTGCAATACCAAAATCTGTTACTTTTACACGGCCATTATTACCAATTAATATATTATGCGGCTTAATGTCGCGATGAATAATATGATTATGGTGTGCATGATCAAGCGCATCGCAAATTTGCATGGCAATACGCACAGCTTCGTCAGATTGCAGCGGTGCCCGCTCTTTAATAATTTCATTTAGATTATAGCCTTCCACGTACTCCATAACGATAAAATGAATATCTTCTTCTTGTCCCACGTCATAAACACTGACAACGTTAGGATGAGACAGCGAAGCCGCAGATTGCGCCTCACGGCGAAAACGCCGAATAAACTCCTCATCGTGTACAAACTGCTGTCGCAACACTTTAACTGCCACATAACGATTCAGCAGCACGTCAAGCGACTTGTACACCAATGCCATGCCCCCGCCACCAACGCGAGCAATAATCTCATATCTTCCAGCCAACGTAGTGCCAATCATGCGTTCCACCCCTCTTTCTCGGTGCCCGCACCTGATCCTTGCAAGAGCACTACCGTAACGTTGTCCTCTCCACCCGCTTCGATAGCCTGCTCTATCAAACGATCAGCTCTCACTTCTAGCGGTAAGGACGGGTCAATGACAGTAGACCAAATATCAGCTACACTCACCATATTGGTCAACCCATCGCTGCATAAGAGCAGTGACTCCCCTTCGGTTAACTGTAAAGCATTTAGATCTACTTGCACCTGGTTATCGGTGCCAAGCGCACGAGTCAGCACATTACGTCGTGGGTGCCGCTCTGCTTCTTCGGCCGATATTTGACCAGACTTCATTAATTCATAAACCAAGGAATGATCTTCCGTTAATTGCTGTATCCGGTTCCGATTAATTAGGTAAGCACGGCTGTCGCCAATATGGCCAATCACACCCGATTTCCCTTTCAAAAAAGCCGCCACAATGGTCGTGCCCATATGGTTGTATTTTTCATCCTGAGAAGCAATCTGATAGACCGTATCGTTAGCACGTAAAATAGCATGTTTTAGCGCCTGCCCGCGTTCATTCTCTTCTAAATGCTCTGGTAATGAGGATAGCTCCCTTACAACAGTATCTACCGCCAAGGTGCTTGCGATATCTCCTGCTTGATGTCCGCCCATACCGTCTGCTACTATTGCGAGCGTATAACCATTCGTAAGTATGCCTGTGTAGGCACGATCTTCATTTACTGCTCGGACCAGCCCAACATCGGATCGATCTACAGCTTTCATTTTGATCACCTCGCATTAGATTCCATATGCTTCGCACGCAACTGGCCACAAGCCGCTGCAATATCGTGTCCCTGCTCACGTCGAATCGTTGCATTAATTCCTTTATCCACCAGTTTATTGTAAAATTTAAATATTTCGTTACGAGGCGTACGCACATAGTCGCGCTCTGGGACGTAGTTAACCGGAATTAAGTTCACATGCGCCATCATGTCCATCCGCTTCAGCACGTCAGCTAGTTCTTCAGCATGCTCCACCTGATCATTAACACCGCCAATAAGCGCATACTCAAACGTAATCCGACGGCCAGTCTTGTCCTGATAATATTTGAGCGCATTCATAACGTCTTCAAATGGGAAACGACGGTTAACAGGCATTAGCTTCGAACGCAGCTTGTCGTTAGGAGCATGAATCGAAATCGCCAAATTAATTTGTGTATTTTCATCTGCAAACTTATAAATACTAGGCACGATTCCGCTTGTGGACACCGTAATATGACGCTGACCGATATGAAGACCTTTTTCCGAAATCATGATTCGTAAAAAGTCCATCGTTGCTTCGTAATTCTCAAATGGTTCGCCCGTGCCCATAATAACGATACTGCTCACACGCTCATTTGTTTCATCCAATATTTTCTGAGCTGCTACGACTTGGGCTACAATCTCTCCTGCTGTAAGATTACGCTTGAGCCCTCCTAAAGTAGAAGCACAAAACGTACAACCTACCCGACACCCTACTTGTGTCGTTACACAAACACTGTTGCCGTAGTTATGCTTCATCACGACGGTTTCGATTGCATGATCGTCATGCAGTCCAAATAAGAACTTTATCGTTCCATCCTGTGATTTCATATGGGTTATTTCTTTAAGTGTTACAAACTGGAATTGCTCGTTCAACTTGGTGCGCAGCGACTTCGACAGGTTGGACATCTGCTCAAAATCGGTCACTCGCTTCACATAAATCCAGTCAAAAATTTGTCCGGCACGAAATGCCGGCTCATCGTTCTCCTTCAGCCACTCCTGCAGCTTGTCAAACGACAGATCGTATATAAATGGTTTCATTAATTATCACACTACCTATTCTGTTATAGCTTACAACGATTATATGAAGAATCTAACTCTGCTATCATAACGTTGCAGTCGATTTATTTTACCACAAATGGCAAGTTTGCAAAAACAACTCTACCCAACTAACAAAACCCGCACCATACAGGGTCCTTGCAGTCCCTTACAGCGCGGGTTCTCGTTATCATCATCTATGAAGCTGTTGCTGTGTATCCTGTTACTCGCGCTGTAAACACGCGATAAAGAACCCATCGGAGTCGGCATCATGCGGCAGCACTTGCAGCATTCCTGCCGAGCTGCGCGCCAGCGCAGCCGCAAGCTTGTCCGCTGGCAAATGAAGCTTCCACGAATCATCAAGGCTCCATTTCGTATGCTGCTGAAGAAATTGACTAACCACCTCATCATTTTCCTCATGCTCGATCGTACAAGTGGAATAGACAAGTCTGCCTCCTGGACGAACTAGCTTAGCGGCCTCCTGAATCAAGCGGCTCTGTAGGGTTGCGATCGAAGCAACGTCTTGCGCATCCTTGCGCCACTTCAAATCCGGCTTGCGGCGAATAACACCAAAACCGGTACAAGGCGCGTCAAGCAGAACCACGTCAAAGCTCGCTTCAGGCAGTCGTTGGCTTAATGTCGCCGCATCCACATTGATCGTTTGTACAGCAGACAAGCCAAGGCGAGACGCCTGCTCTGCAATAAGAGCTATTTTGTGCGCATGCACATCGTTAGCGACAATTTCACCTTGATTGCCCATGCGCTCTGCGATATGCATCGTCTTACCGCCAGGGGCTGCACAGCAATCCAGTATACGCATGCCCGCGGTTGGACGCACAGCCTCAACCACTAGCATGGAACTTTCATCCTGTACGGATAGCTTACCCTCCTGATACCAGGAGGTCTGCGCCAAGTTCCCAACGCCGTACCCGATTATACCGTCAGGGCTAAGTGCAGACGGCATAACCTCCAATCCAAGCTCGCTCATCTCCTCAAGCAGCAGCTCGCGAGTGCCGTACAGACGATTCACTCGACCACTCGCATGTGGCGCTTCATTGTTAGCAGCACATAGGCGAGCTGTCTCCTTCTCGCCGTAAGTCCTAACCCAGCGTGCAACAAGCCATTGCGGATGCGAATGATTCCATGCGATAAGCTCAACCGCATTGGCATTTTGGGGTGCATCCCATACTTGCAGATCACGCATAACCCCACGCAGCACACCGTTCACAAATCCAGCCATCGCTTGTTGCCCACGCCGCTTCGCAATAGCTACCGCTTCATTAACTGCCGCATGAGCAGGAATACGATCCAAATACTGCAATTGGTACAAGCTCATGCGAAGTAGGTTACGCATCCAAGGCTTTAGCTTGCCCGTCCCTTTGGCCACTTTGCGCGCAAGCACACCATCTATTGTGTTAAGCCGCTGAATTGTGCCATATACAAGCTCAGTAGCGAGCCCCGCATCGACACGTTCCAGCTTTGCTTCGTTTAGCGCCTCGTTGAGCTGCAAATTGCTATAAGACTGTTCTTTGTCGACCATAATCAGCACATCCAGTGCTACCTCACGTGCTGTCTTTCGTCTAGGGCGTGCTTCTGTTCCTTTGTGGCTCACAACAGCACCGTCCCTGGTGTCATTTTGCCTCCACGAACAAAGTCTCGAACTGACATCGCCTTTTTGCCCGCAGGCTGCACTTCAGTTAACCAAATAGAAGCGTCACCCGTCTTCACTTCGATCCCGTCTTCACTTACCGTCAGCACGGTGCCAGGTACTGCATCAAGCTTAGCAGTAATGCTAGTGTCAGCATCTGAAGTTACAGGGACTGCCGTCGCCCATACCTTAAACACTTCTTCGTTCCAAGTTGTAAACGCACCTGAGAAAGGAACAAGCCCCCTCACCTGATTAAACAGCTCACGTGTAGAACGTGTCCAATCCAATCTTTCATCTTCTCGCTTCAGATTCGGTGCATAAGTCGCAAGCGTCTCATCCTGAGCTTCTGCTTGTACAGAACCGGCCAGCAGCTCTGGCAAGGTGCGACGCAGCAGTTCGGCTCCTTCCGTGCTAAGCTTATCAAACAAAGTCCCTGCGTTGTCGGCATCCGTAATCGGCACTTCTACACGGCTGATCATATCACCAGTGTCCATTCCTTCTGCCATGTACATAATGGTGACGCCGGTTTTAGGCTCGCCATTCATGATGGAACGCTGAATTGGCGCACCACCACGGTAGCCCGGCAGTAAGGAGCCATGTACATTAATACAGCCTTGACGTGGAATGTCGAGCAGCGCTTTAGGCAAAATTTGACCATACGCTGCCGTTACGATCAGATCAGGAGCCAATTCACGAATATGCTCAATAGTTTCTGAGGTACGGAGCTTCTCTGGCTGCCATACCGTAGTGATCCCGTTATCCAATGCCGCTTGCTTGACTGGAGTAGGCGTCAGCACGCGTTTGCGGCCCACTGGGCGGTCCGGTTGTGTAACAACCGCCGCCACTGTGTAACCTTCAGTCAGCAGCATTTGCAGGGAAGGCACCGCAAATTGCGGTGTGCCCATAAATACGATTTTTGTCATGCGACTACTCCTTGCCTTGACGCTGAATTTCATATACGCTGTCCGCAATCGACGTAAACAGAATACCGTTCAGATGGTCAATTTCATGTTGGAATGCGCGTGCTAGGAAGTCTTCTGCAATCATTTCGAATACTTCACCATTACGATCCATGCCCTTTACTTTAATTTTCTGATGACGTCGCACATCACCATTTAGACCTGGAATGCTGAGACAGCCTTCAGGACCGAGTTGTTCCCCTTCCATCTCTACCAGTTCTGGATTTACCATTTCAATAAGTCCGTTGTCGTCTCCGACATCTACAACGATTACACGCTTTAGTACTCCGATTTGTGGTGCAGCCAGCCCCACACCTTCCGCATCGTACATCGTATCTGCCATATCGTCGAGAAGCTTGTGCAGATTTGCGTTAAATTTGGTTACTTCTTTCGCTACTTCATGGAGAACCGGGTCCGGCTCGTGTACAATAATACGAATTGCCATGTTAAAGCACCGTCCTTTTTAGTATCTATTTACGTTATACCCTTATCTATATGGGCATAAATGAGCAGTTATCATTGTGTAAGCGCAGTCGCTCCGATTACATGACTTTGCTCATAACAAGTGATCAACCGGAAAAGTTTATCTCTGCCTTTAGATTAGATTTAATTCAGATTCTGATCAGTTTAACATCAAATTTAAATCACACTTAAGTCAAATATAGCATACATGAACATCTTCACGCTTATCACATCATCATCTGCGGATCTATGTCTACACTAAACAATACTCCCTGTTCACGTGACATCGGTTCAAGCGTTGCAAGCACCTCGGCCATTAGTGCCGACAAATCAATATCTCCCTTGCATTTAACAGTGCATTGGAACCTGTATTTGTTCTTAATGCGTGGTATCGGAGACGCGACTGGCCCAAATACGTCAACCGCGTTTACAGCAGTGTGTAGTGGCATCAGCCACCCTTGACGTTCCGCAAGCTCCTTGATTCGTATGGCCGCGTTCTCTGCAGCTCTGACTAACAGCGGAAGCTGTTCATGTGTCATGGTAAGCAGCGCGAGCCGGCAAAAAGGTGGCACAAGTTGTGTCCGACGATGACGCAGCTCATCAGAGGCAAAGCCGCTGTAATCATGCTGTGACGCATGATTGATCGAGTAATGTTCAGGTGCATATGTTTGCACAACCACCTCACCTGGAAGATGATGTCTGCCTGCACGACCTGCAACTTGAGTGAGCAGTTGGAACGTCTTCTCAGCCGCCCTAAAATCCGGCATGTGCAATGCAGAATCAGCAGCAATGACGCCTACGAGCGTGACGTAAGGGAAATCTAATCCTTTTGCAACCATTTGCGTGCCAAGCAGTACATCAGCTCGCCGTTCACGAAACTGCTGCAACATTCGCTCATGCGATCCCTTCTCCGTTGTCGTATCTACGTCCATTCGGATGACTCGAATACCTGGAAAACGGCGAGCCAGTTGTTCTTCGACCCGCTGTGTGCCTGTTCCAAAAAAGCGAATATGCTCACTCTCGCAAGAGGGGCACACGGAAGGCGCACGTTCTGTATACCCACAGTAATGGCAGCGCATGTGCTCTGTCTTCATATGATAGGTCAACGAGATGTCACATTCTGGACATTGGGCCACGTATCCGCACGTTCGGCACATCACAAATGTAGAATAGCCCCTCCGATTTAAGAGCAGCACAGTTTGCTCGCCTCGTTCTAATCTAGCTTCCAACGCCGCTTCTAGCTGTTGGCTGAACATAGAGCGATTGCCTACTTTAAGCTGCTCACGCATATCAACGATGGTGACGGGAGGCAGTTCCCGACCCTCTACACGAGTAGGCATCGCAAGTGGAGCCAGCTTCCATCTCGGTCGTTCCAAACCTTGCGGAATGTCATCATAACGATCCATCTTCGCAGCATAATAAGATTCCATAGAAGGTGTTGCGGAACCGAGCACTACCACCGCGTCATGCAGTCTAGCACGCTCAATGGCTACATCACGAGCATGATACTTTGGTGTTTCTTCCTGCTTATAGGAGGTTTCATGTTCCTCATCAATAATAATAAGACCTATATGCCGAAAAGGTGCAAATACGGCTGATCGTGCACCAATCGCCACCTGTACACGACCTTCTCTAATCTTGCGCCATTCATCATACCGCTCTCCTTGGGAAAGGCGACTGTGCATCACGGCGACCCTTGAGCCGAATCTGCCCTTAAACCGTTCTACCATCTGAGGAGTCAACGATATTTCAGGTACGAGCACAATCGCCTCTTTACCAGCTTTCAGACTCCGTTCAATCGCTTGTAAGTAAACTTCTGTCTTCCCACTCCCAGTAACCCCGTGCAGCAAGAAGGAACGGGCCTTGCCTTCCTCTAACGCTAAAGCCAACTGATTAAACACGGATTGTTGCTCTTCCATCAATGGTAAAGGATCTGACGGCTTAAATCTTCGATCTGCGTAAGGGTCTCGCAGCACTTCAACTTCATCGATGATAACTATGCCTTTGTCAGCAAGTGCTTTAACGGCCGTTGCATTTAAATCTTTAAGCGGCATTTCTCCATCCATCAACAACAGCATTTCCAGCGTCTCTCGCTGGCGCTTTGCTTTCAGTGACGCCATAAATGATTCCACTTCAGCAGACGGCAGATGCAAGGATACTCGTTTTAGTTTCTTGACTCCGATACGATCTCTAATTCGTTCTGTCTCCACTAACCATCCCGCCAGCAACGAAGCCTTAATCGCTCTTGCCGCATAGGGATAGGCCTGCAATAGCTTATCAGTAACTACAGGCTCATGTTCCTTGACATAATAAAGAAGCCTTCTGACAGTCGGCTCGTCAAGCATCGACTGCGACAACCATCCGATTAGTGTCTGGTCTCCCACATCCCGATGGTCCCCGCCATCTCTTGTTTCTGCTTCTGCTTCGCTGATGCCGCATGGCTGAGGCCCTTCTTCTTCCCAATCTGTCAATCGAGATTGGGTTGATGTTAAATAAGCCCTTGCTTCTTCCCCAAGCCGAAGCGCTTTCTCACTCTTCCCTTTTAAAGCACTGGGAATCATAACTTGGAGCGCTGCCGTATGTGTACACACATATTGATGACTCATCCATTCCGCCAGCATCACCAAATCCGCAGGTAATGGCGGAATGAGATCGAGCACTTGTTGGACAGCCTTTAAGCGTGCAGAAGGAATGTCTGTGCCTACTGTCAGCCCGATTACAAAGCCCTGCACAGTTCTTGGCCCAAATGGCACTCCTACACGGCTGCCCACTTCAATCCAAGGACGCATCGATTCAGGCACGCTATAATCAAAAGGACGATTCGTCTGCTTACTCGGTATATCCACAATGACACGAGCAATCCATGTTCCTTCACCCGTCTCCACTTTCGCTCCCGCAGCTTGATCAAAGCTCTGCTTGAACAAGAGTTCATCATTCAACCGCCTGCACCTCTTGTACGATGCGTTCTATAGCCAGCTCCATAATACGATGGGCAATTGCTGACTTTGAAGTCAACGCGATAGATTCTACCAGACCATTACGATCATATATTTGCACTTCATTATTGTCTGTTCTAAAGCCAGCATCATCACGAGATACGTCATTGGCGACGATAAGATCGCAGTTTTTGCGTCGCAGCTTGTCCATTGCATATCGCTCAACATCATTCGTCTCAGCAGCAAAACCGATTAATACTTGCTGCTGCTTCTGTTTACCTAACGTTGCCAAAATATCAGGATTACGCTCTAATTCGAGCATCAACCTGTCCGCTGTCTTCTTCATTTTCTGCTCTGCACGTATGACAGGTTTATAATCCGCCACTGCGGCAGCCTTTACAACCACATCAGCAGTCGGGAACAGCTCCAATACAGCATCATACATGTCTTGAGTAGATTCTACTCGAACCAAATGTACACCTTCAGGAGGCTCAACCTGTGTCTGTCCCGCAATCAAGGTGACTGTAGCTCCCATATCACGAGCAGCTGCTGCCACCGCGAAGCCCATTTTACCAGAAGAATCGTTCGTAATATAACGTACTGGATCGATTCGTTCAACAGTACCACCCGCCGTAACGATAACCGCGCGGCCCGTTAATGGCTTTTGCTGTTCTTGCAGTGCACCCACAACATTTGATAGCCTATCGCCACGAGAGCCATCAGCAAAAAAACGTTCAACCTGTTCAACAATGTATTCTGGCTCAGCCAGACGTCCCTTGCCAACATATCCGCAAGCAAGCAGTCCTTCACCAGGCTCCACCATAAATACGCCTCGTTCACGCAGCGTATTCATATTTTGCTGAACAGCCGGATGGGCATACATATGAACATTCATTGCCGGAGCGACCATAATCGGCGCAGTTGTCGCCAGTAAAGATGTAGACAGCATATCGTCAGCTAACCCATAGGCCATCTTTGCGATAATGTTGGCGGTCGCTGGGGCAATAAGAAACAAATCTGCACTGTCGGCCAAATGGATGTGTGATACAACAGAGGGATCACGTTCATCAAAGGTGTCCGTGTACACTGGCTGCCGCGACAACGTCTGTAGCGTCAGCTCCGAGATGAACTGAGTAGCGCCCTTCGTCATGATCACATGAACTGTAGCCCCCGCCTGGGTCAACTTGCTGCAAAGCGCTGCCGCTTTATAAGCAGCAATCCCTCCAGTTATGCCTAGCACAATCGTCTTCCCGTGCAACATAAGCTCCCGCCTTTCGTGATCTAAATCTATTCAAGCTGTACACCAAGACTCGATTCATGACCATTAGTTGTATATAAATACTAGCTATATTAATCACGGTCTCCATATGCAATAGTAATTGTTTTGTAGAGCTCTGTATAACCTAACCTCGGTTAAAGAACCGTCGTCCAAATGAAAAAAATAACAACCTTGCGGTTGTTTGATGTTCTTCATCATAAGTGCCGTAGGGCGGCACATGTATTTCAATGCATCCTGCACTGCGATGCAATGCAGCGGCCAACCAAAAATGGTCACCTGACGTGAATTAAACCGTCGTTTCTGGGCAACAAGGCTGTCCTGTTGTGTCACACTATTATACATGCGAGAGCATCGCCTACTGAATCTCCCGCAGGTGATTCAATACGCGATGCTCCTGCAGCCTTATTGCTGTTGAGGATCCTGCTCGATACGAATAAATTCATCGTAAATTTCTTCGAGCGCCATACCTACATATTTGTGAGATTTCGGCTGCAACAGTTCCGAACGCTCTCCTTCACGAAGCTGACGTGCACGACGAGAAGCAGCAACAACCAAAGAATACTTACTGTCGGCTTTTCTCACCAATTCATCGATAGATGGATATAACATAGTTCCGCACCCCTTTAGCAAATTCAAACCGTGAGAAGGCACACTTGAAAAGTGCGCCTTCCTAAAGTCTACGCGGTAGACTTAAATTTTACAATGTTCGGCAATAATAATACTTTCTATACGCTTGCAAGCCATATCGATCTCATCATTAACGACAGCATAATCATAATGCTCCATTAACGCAATCTCTTCAATCGCAACATTCATACGATGGTCAATAACTGTTTCATTTTCCGTGCCACGACCAATAATTCGATCCTTAAGCTCGTCCAGCGACGGCGGCAAGAGGAAAATAAAAATGCCATCTGGAAACTTCTCCTTGACCTTCAATGCACCCTGCACTTCAATCTCAAGAATAATATCCTTCCCTTGTTCCAACGTCTTGTCGACGAATTCACGTGGTGTGCCATAGTAGTTACCTACGTATTCTGCGTACTCAAGCAGCGCATCCTCTTCAATCATACGAAGGAAATGGTCACGTGACTTAAAAAAGTAATTCACGCCATCTACTTCGCCAAGTCGAGGCTGACGCGTAGTAGCCGACACCGAATACGTCAGATTCGATGTCTTCTTCAGCAATGCTTTACATACCGTCCCTTTGCCAACACCGGATGGACCGGACAGTACAATCAATAAACCCTTCTTCATGTTCGTCTCCATTTTATTCGTCGTTGTCGTCATCCTTCGTTGATAAGCGATGCGCTACCGTCTCCGGTTGAACCGCCGATAAAATGACATGGTCGCTGTCCGTAATGATAACTGCGCGCGTACGGCGTCCGTAAGTCGCGTCGATCAGCATATGTCGGTCACGTGCTTCTTGGATAATACGCTTGATCGGAGCCGATTCCGGACTCACAATCGAAATAATACGGTTGGCAGATACGATGTTACCAAAACCGATATTAATCAGCTTAATCGCCATTCCTGGTCCTCCTCTAGTTCGACGCTCCATGTTACTCCATGTTCGCTACTTGCTCGCGAATCTTCTCTAACTCTGCCTTCATCTCGACTACCCGATTAACCAGTTCCAGATGGTTCGCCTTAGAACCTATCGTGTTCGTCTCGCGATTCATCTCCTGTATCAGGAAATCAAGCTTCCGGCCAATCGGTTCGTTGCTTGAGAGCAGTTGGTTGAATTGCTGTAAATGACTCTTCAGCCTCGTTAGTTCTTCATCGACGTTGGAGCGCTCCGCAAAAAGCGCGACCTCCATACCGTACTTCGCATCATCAAACGTAAGATGCTGATCAGCCAGTTGCTCGAGTCGCTGCTTCAGCTTCGCTCGATAATCCGTTACAACTACGGGCGCCCATTCCACTAACTCGGCATGAATGGCTTCAAGTCGGGCCAGTCTTTCCTTCGTATCCTGCTCCAAGTGACTGCCTTCCATTGCACGCATCCGGCATAAACCTTCCAATGCTTCGCTTAATCCGTCCTCCAAGCAAGCTTGCAACTGTTCATCAGACAAAGTCGTCACTTCACGAACCGTCATCACATCTGGCAAACGCAGCAGTTCATTCACATCTACATGACCAGACATGCCGTACTTCTGACGAAGCTGCTCAGCTGCTTGCATGTATGCATCAACAACTTGCATGTTGATTTCAACCGAACTTGTGGATTCGCCTGCACGCTCTTTGTTAATAAAGACGTCTACACGACCGCGAACGATTCGCTGCTGCACCATACGACGCAACCGATCTTCGTAACAAGTCCATTCCCGCGGCATTCGAACCACGATCTCGCTGTATCGATGATTTACGGATTTCATTTCCATACTAATCTTATATCCACCGATTTCTTGGGCGGATTGACCATATCCGGTCATACTGAAAACCATCGGAACCACATCCATTATTCTATTCTAATTCATTATGTTAGTCGAAACAAGGGGTCGGCCGGGCGTTCCGCTTTTTCCCATACATAGGATGTTAATTCAACAGTCATCTCATAGAACATAAACGGAGTAATTAAATAGATACCATTAAAATGCTTCATAGCTTCCTCTAGCAGCTCCTTGGCAATCTCAACTCCGACTTTTCGCCCAGCCGCCCCCTCTAGTCCAGCCATACGGGCACGAACCTCATTCGATAACGTAATGCCTGGTACCTCGTTATGGAGATATTCAGCATTTCTTCCACTTGCAAGCGGCATAATTCCAATAAAAATCGGAATATTTAAGTGACGCGTAAGCTCACCAATACGAGCGATCAGTTCTACATCATACACAGGCTGGGTCATTATATAATCGGCCCCTGCTTCAATTTTGCGTTCGAGGCGATCAACTGCTTTTTCTAAATACTTCACGTTAGGGTTAAATGCTGCGCCAACAACAAAATTAGCGCGCTGCTTGAGCGGTTTGCCTGAGAACGCTACTCCTGCATTCAGTTGTTTAATCATTCTTATGATCTCAAATGAAGTTAAGTCGTACACAGAACTGGAATCGGGCAAATCTCCGAACCGCGCAGGGTCTCCTGTGACAGCAAGCACATGATCAATATCAAGCGCATCCAACCCCATCATATGGGATTGTGTGCCGATTAAGTTGCGGTCACGACACGCAATATGAATTAAGGGCCGAATTTGCGCTTCTTTTTGAACCAAATGACCAAGCGCCAAATTGCTCATACGAGTCACAGCAAGCGAATTGTCAGCTAACGTAACAGCATCCGCGCCCGCAAGCTTAAGCGCATGAGCGCCTTTCATAAACTTGGCGATATCCAGATCACGTGGCGGGTCAAGCTCCACAATAACGGTATGACGCTTCGCGACCAGATCAACGATACTGTCTTCGCGCTTTACGCCATCATGGCGATTTCGATCTTGAGTAGATACCGCACCGCCAACTTCAAGCGGTGAACCACTGCTTGTTACCGCCTCGTCCTCTACCAATAAACTGATGTCAGGCAGCTCTTCTGCCTTTACTTGACTTAATGCATCCGCAATAGCTCGAATATGACTAG
Organism: Paenibacillus taiwanensis DSM 18679; assembly: GCF_000425125.1. Classification (GTDB taxonomy): domain Bacteria; phylum Bacillota; class Bacilli; order Paenibacillales; family Paenibacillaceae; genus Paenibacillus_B; species Paenibacillus_B taiwanensis. The sequence continues at coordinate 387,285 of NZ_KE384306.1, read as the reverse complement.
GTGTCGTTCCGCAGCAGCCGCCAATAATACGAGCACCTTGCTTAGCGAACTCCACCGCACTTTGTGCCATGTATTCTGCAGAGGCAACAAAGTTATAGCGACCGTCTACATAATCCGGTAAACCTGCGTTCGGGAAAGAAGACATTGGCAGACCAACACGCCCAGTCACCGATTCGAACGCACGTAATATACCGTTAGGTCCCATGCGACAGTTCAAACCAACAATGTCCGCTCCATCTTCGCGCAAAACACGGAATGCTTCTGCAAGCGTAAATCCATCCTTTGTTCGATAGGATTCTTCTACTGCAAATTGACAGACTGTCGGAACCTGTGCATCCAAACGACGTGTAATTTGTAATGCCAGCCTCATTTCTTCCAGGTCATAGAAGGTCTCAAACATAATACCGTCCACGCCTTCTTCTAGCATGGCGGAGATTTGCTCTTCGTAATCTCGCGCGACTAGTGAGGTATGAATATTTTCTCGCTTCCCTGCACGAATGGAGCCAAGAGCACCAACCACATAAGCTTTACCTTGTGCAGCTTCACGCGCCAGGCGAACGCCCGCTCTATTAATCTCTTTGACTTTAGATTCCAGTCCATGCTTATACAATTTCTCACGGTTTGCTGTAAAGGTATTAGTCTCTAGCAACTGCGCCCCTGCTTCTACATACTCGCGATGTATGTTACGGATAACGTCCGCTTCCGTAATGTTAAGTGCCTCATAAGATATCCCTACTGGGTAACCAAAATGATATAAATACGTTCCCATTGCACCATCACCAACGATAATCCCCTGCTGCACAGCTTGCCTTAAATCCTTCAGTTTCCCTGTCATATGAGCCACCCCACTCCACACTATTGGACACCTATATATTTATGAACAAAAGACGCCCCGAGCGGGGCGTCACGCTTCACATACATCATCGGGCAACTAGAGCTGGAATGGATTACCCAACCTACTGCCCGTTCGACTTCTTTCCATTATACCGCTTTATTCCCAATAATGCGTTAAAAAAATAGCTTGGCATGGATCTATTTTTAACGATTTGCTTTGACCCATTGGCCTGTAAATACAAATTCAGCAGGTCCTGTCATGTAAACATGATGATCCTCTTCGTTCCATTCGATAAACAAATCCCCACCAGCAAGCGATATCGTAGCCTTACGCTCGGTGTTGTCGTTTAGCACGCTTGCTACAAGTGTTGCACAAGCGCCTGTTCCACAAGCAAGCGTAGGCCCTGCGCCACGTTCCCACACCCGCATATCTACAAAATCACGACGCTGAACAGTTGCAAATTCAACGTTGATCTTGCGCGGGAATAGTGGATGCTGTTCCAATAGAGGGCCCCACCGCTGTACATCAAAAGTAGTTGCGTCCTCGACGTAAATTACACAATGGGGATTGCCCATCGATACCGCTGTAAAATGAAACGTATGGCCCGCAACTTCAACAGGCACATTCACTACTGACTTCGCATCAATTGTAGTGGGAATGTGGAGTCCATCGAGAATTGGCGTCCCCATATCTACGCGGACCGACTGCACAATGTTGTTGTCCCTATTAAGCTGAACCTGCTGCACACCTGCGCCAATCGTCTCAATCGTCAGCTCGTCTGCTGTAATATAGCCATTATCTGCTACGTATTTGGCTACACAACGGATCGCATTACCGCACTGTTCTGCTTCAGTACCGTCAGAATTAATAATTCTCATTTTAAAATCGGCACGCTCAGATGGCAAAATATATACAAGACCGTCAGCACCGATACCAAAGTATCGATTACAAGTCTCTATTGCAAGCTGTGATACTTGATCAGGCAACGCTTGTTCACCATATACCACGATAAAGTCATTTCCAAGACCGTTCATCTTCGTAAATTGCATCGACGTTCACTCCCTCTACTCCGCCGCATATCGTCAATGTGTCTAGCCCTTATTTAAAGCCAAAGAGATTAATCTCCTCTATTCACATCAGATAACTAGATATGCAACTTATAAAGTAAGGATAACGTAAAAGGACAAAAATGTATATTGATGAACTGAAAAAATGTTTGCACTTTATCACGTAAAATAAGCAGGCCAACGAATATTTAAGCCGCGCGACGGTGCGATGGATAAGTCGCCTTTCTCCGCCTATTGATCGACTTCTTGCCAGACCATACGGACCCGATGCCAAGCAAGAAAGTAGGAATTCCGGCCATTACAAATGTGATGGCCCAATCACGTAACCCTAGCGGAACCGTTTTGAATATAGGCTGAAGCTGCTCAATATACAAGACTCCAAGCAGGAGCAGCACGGATGATAGCACCGCCAGCACCAAATATTTATTTTGGAACAAATTACGATGGAATATAGAACGCGAGCTGCGGCAATCAAACACATGAATAAGCTGCGCCATAACGAGTGTTGCAAAAGCAACCGTCTGCGCCTTCATCAATTGCTCAGCGCTGTTCGGATTGGCGTTAAGCGTCAACCAGAAGGCAGCTAACGTACAAATGCCGATCAGCAAGCCGCGGCTAATAATTTTCCAGCCAAGCCGTCTTGCAAATATGTTTTCCTTTGCTGAACGCGGCCGATGCTCCATCAAATCTTTCTCTGCTTGATCTACACCAAGCGCCATTGCCGGCAAACCATCTGTCACCAAGTTCACCCACAATATTTGAATTGGGATAAGCGGCAGCGGCAGTCCTAACATCATCGCAAAAAACATCACTAATATTTCGCCGACGTTAGACGCAAGCAAATAACGGATAAACTTGCGAATATTTTCGTATATGCCCCTGCCTTCTTCAATTGCAGAGACAATCGTTGCAAAGTTATCATCACTTAAAATTAGGGCGGAAGCTTCCTTGGTCACGTCTGTGCCCGTTATACCCATCGCAATGCCGATATCTGCCGCTTTAATGGCAGGCGCGTCGTTAACACCGTCCCCCGTCATCGCTACGACGTGCCCTTGTCGTTGAAGTGACTTCACAATACGCAATTTATGTTCCGGTGATACTCGTGCATACACATAAATTTGATCAACTACTTTATCCAAGTCTTCATCCGTCATGTGGGCTAACTGTGCGCCATTTACAGCAATACCGCCTTTTGGCACGATACCTAATTGACCTGCGATAGCCTCGGCTGTTAATTGATGGTCGCCCGTAATCATCACCGTTTTAATGCCTGCTCTGCGGCATTGGCTGATCGCATCACGCACCTCACGCCGCGGCGGATCAATCATGCCAGCCAACCCTACAAATATGAGCTGCGACTCAACAGCATTCTCGTTGTCCACCTGCTCACTCGGCTTTAGCTCACGGTAAGCTGTGCCAAGCACACGCAACGCTTGCTTTGCCATCTGCTCATTAGCAGCCTGCGCCCTTTGTTTGAGGCTGCCTGTAAAGGGAACTACTTTGCCATCCCACAATACATACGCGCAGCGATCCATTAGTACATCTGGCGCGCCTTTAGTAAACAAAATACTGCCACCCTGATGCTTAACAACGACCGACATCCGTTTTCGTTCCGAATCAAATGGCAGCTCCTGCACACGTTGATAGGCGCTGCCAATTGAAGATGCCGTCACACCCAGTTTGGCTGCCATAACAAGCAAAGCCCCTTCTGTTGGGTCCCCCTTTATACCCCACACAGGCTGAACTTCTTCACGTCCCTTTCGCTTAGCACCTTTACCCGACTTCGTCAACTCTGCTTCCTCTGGATAAACTTCATCCAGTATCGCATTGTTACATAACGCACTAATTTGTAACAGACGACGAAGCTGCTGATCATTTTTCAAATCCAACGGTTGACCTTGTTCTGTAATATGACCTATCGGCTCATATCCCTCGCCGCTCACTTCAAGTGTTCGACCGCCCAGCCACAAGTTGGTAACAGTCATCTTGTTTTGTGTCAGCGTACCTGTTTTGTCTGAACAAATGACAGAGGCACATCCCAAAGTTTCAACAGACGGCAATTTGCGCACAATCGCTTTACGTTTGATCATCCGCTGCACCCCCAGTGCCAGCGCAATGGTCACTATCGCTGGCAACCCCTCGGGAATAGCCGCCACCGCCAAACTTACGCCCGCCAAAAACATACCTAGCGCTGGCTGACCATGCATAATACCTGCCACAACGACCATAACGGTTAGTGCCAAAGCAACGATAATCAAAATTTTCCCCAACTGCTCCAAACGATGCTGCAATGGAGTCTCCATCGACTCTGTGCTGTCGATCAAATGAGCAATCTTGCCCATCTCGGTGTCCATGCCTGTCCGCACAACGATACCTCTGGCTGTGCCACGGGACATCATCGTACCCATAAACCCGATATTTTTCATATCCCCCAATGGAATATCATCCCGATTGATAGCCTCAAAATGTTTATTAACGGGCACTGATTCACCTGTTAATGCCGATTCCTCTACATAACAACTGTTTGTTTCCAACCAACGAATATCAGCGGGCACACGGTCTCCACTCTCCAATACCACTATATCCCCAGGCACAAGCTCTCTTGCTGGCAGATGATGAAGTTGACCAGAGCGAATCACTTTGGCGATCGGAGCTGATAACTGCTTCAGTGCACGAAGCGAGCGCTCCGCCCGGAATTCTTGAACGAAGCCAAGCACCCCATTTAAAATGATAATGGCAATAATCGTAACTGCATCTAAATATTCGCCAAGTATACCAGATACAAGCGTCGCCCCCGCCAGTACAAGCACCATAAAATCTTTAAACTGATTCAAAAATAATGCCAAGGGGGATATTCGTTTACCTTCCGACAGCTCGTTAGCTCCATAGCGTTGTTGACGTTGTACGGCTTCTTCATCTGAAATTCCTTGGTCTGCGTGGACGCCCAGCGTATCCAGCAGTTGTGTACACGTCAGCCGGTGCCACTTGATTTGTTCCATGTTCCGTTCCCCTTTCTACCCCATTGTGCTGCACCGATGATTTGGTTTGAATCTCCTATTCCTAAACAGCGTAGTTACCGTGAGGAACTATTCAAGTGCTCATACGGACAGCCTTTAGATTAAAGTTATTCGGACGAGACTAAAAATATCCCAATCTAAAAACGGACTCTTAAGTTTTGCTTGAAAGTATGGCATCATAGGAAGATAAGAATGCAACAGGAATAGGAGAACCTACCATATGTCATTAGACGGCATTGTTACCCGTGCGCTTGCACACGAGCTTGAGCAGACGGTGAGCGCCCGCATCCATAAAATTCACCAACCATCACCACACGACGTTATTTTCCATATGCGATTTGGAGGAGCTAACCACAAGCTGCTTATATCCGCCAATCCTACCTATCCGCGTGTTCATTTTACAGAGCAGTCGTTCTCCAACCCCTCAGAACCACCGATGTTCTGTATGTTGGTGCGCAAACACTGTGAAGGGGGATTCGTTGAACGAGTGGAGCAAGTCGGCATGGAGCGAATTATTCATCTGTATATCAGACAACGGGATGAGCTAGGGGATGAGTCTGTCAAGAAACTGATTATTGAACTTACTGGACGCCACAGCAACATCATTCTAGTTGATCCTGCGACCAATCAAATTATTGACGGCATCCATCATGTCACACCTTCTATTAGCAGTTACCGGATTGTGATGCCTGGGTTTAGTTATGTGGAGCCGCCTGAACAGCAAAAAGCAAATCCGTTAGAGGTTGATTTCAAAACATTTGAGCACTTGTGGCAACAAACGGAACAAGAGGCAGACGGCGAGACTGACCCTTCGACAGATGCAGCAGACGGACCTCATCAGCCTGCCAAATGGCTTGTACAGCACATGTCTGGCATTAGTCCACGCATCGCAAACGAGTGGCAGTACCGCGCGGAGCACGATATGACAGCGTCAAAGTCACGCTTGGCTCGTGCTTGGGATGCCTTCCACACGTTAATGGAATCCGTGCGATCTCACCAATACGTGCCTACTATATTGGAAGATGAAGCAGAGAAAGTATACTTTTCAGCGCTTCCAATTACGCATATACAAGGGAAATCCACCCAGTATGAAGTGATGAGCACATGTATGGAAGCCTTTTATGGCGAGAAGGCTATCCGAGATATGGTCAAGCAGCGTGTAGGTGACTTAACCCGCTTCCTACAGCAAGAACGAATCAAAAATGAGAAAAAGTTAAAGAAGCTGCAAGAAACACTTGATGAAGCGCAAGACGCGGATAAATATAGAATTATGGGAGAGCTGCTGTTTGCTTCTCTTCATCAGCTCAAACGAGGCGACCGCACAGTTGAACTGGTCAATTATTATGACGAGGACGGAAAGACGATCCATATTCCTCTTGACCCGCTGCTGCATCCATCTGATAATGCGCAACGTTATTTCAAGAAATACAATAAAGCGAAAAATAGTATGCAGGTCGTAGAAGAACAGATCGCCGCAGCACAAAAAGAAAACGACTATTACGATATTTTGCTCCAACAGTTGTCTGAAGCGAACGTACAGGATGCACAAGAGATTAGAGAAGAACTGATCGAACAGGGTCTCGTGCGTGATCGAGATCGCAAGTCAAAACGCAAGAAAAAAGATGCGCGACCAACTATATATTGTTACACTTCTTCGGAGGGCATCCCGCTTTACGTAGGCAAAAACAATAAGCAGAACGAATATGTGACAAACAAGCTGGCCAACGCCAACGATACTTGGCTGCACACCAAGGATATTCCTGGTTCGCATGTCGTTATCCGCAGCGAGCAGTTCGGGGATTCTACCTTGGAAGAAGCTGCGCAGCTTGCAGCTTACTTTAGCCAGGCGAAACATTCAAGCCAAGTTCCTGTTGACTACACGCTTGTGCGCCATGTGCGCAAGCCAAACGGGGCTAAACCTGGATTTGTCATCTACGAACGTCAAAAAACGCTCTACATTACACCTGATGCACAAAGAATCGCGAACATGCCCTTCCAAATGAAGCAAAGCGGCAACGCTTAATTACACACCAAAGGCCGGTATCCTGCCCTCACAGCAGATTACCGGCCTTCTTATCCACCAACATCCATTCCCTTGCGGTAACTTTAGGTCAAGCGACGGCGTTCTGCAATATGACGCAGCTCGTTTACTGTATCCATACTCACGCGTCGACTCCCTAATTGACCATGAAACACTTTTCCTTGGCGAGCACCATGAAAATCAGAACCAGCTGTCATGATGCAGTTAAATCGCTGCGCCAGCGCAGCATAACGCTCAACATCCTGCTCGTCATGATCTGAATGCCACACCTCAATGCCATCAGGCTTCATCTCAGTAACGATTCGTTCTACAAGCTCATCACTGCCGTATAACACCGGGTGGGCAAGCACAACAGCTCCGCCTGCATCACGAATCCATTCCGCCGCTTCATACGGCCTAATCCGTGGCGGGTTTACATAGGCGGTACCATTTGCACCTAAATATTTATCAAATGCTTCTCGCATATCTTGGACGACACCTCTGCGGACCAGCGCATCTGCAATATGAGGCCGGCCGACACTTTCCCCATCAGCAAGCGGCCGACCAAGCTCAGCCACCACTTCCTCCATCGTGATCGGGATGCCCTGCTCCGTCAACTTGTCTGTTATCATCACATTACGATAATCACGTGTCTTGCGCAGCCTGCTCAAACGTTCCAATAACACAGGATCACACTCATTAACGTAGTAGCCCAGAATATGAATATCGACACCTGACTCCACAGTGCTAATCTCAACACCTGGAATGACGTGAATATCTAGTTTATGTCCCTCTGCGACAGCCTCCGCAATACCTGCGACCGTATCATGATCCGTTACCGCCAACGCTTCTAATCCCGCACGATGAGCCAAACGAACTTGATCACGCGGCGCTTCCATTCCGTCGGACGCCGTCGTATGAGAATGCAAATCAGCGCCACCATGTGGGATCGGAATGCCTATTTCCGCTATTTCCGAAAATATTTCTGTCGTCATCTATTCCCTCTCCTTCTCTCGGTGCTGCCGCAAAAAATTTAAGAATGCTGCGGCTGGCCAAGCCAACACACCTTCCTTACGGTGAACAACGTAGAACTGCCGCCTAAGTGATAACCCGTTTACCCGTAACGCTTTCACTAATCCTAGCTGACGTTCGTGTCGGACCGCAGATGGAGACAGCATCGTCACACCAAGACCTGCCTCTACGGCGGATTTCACTGCGCCAGTACTACCCAACTCCATTACGACCTGAAGACTTCTGAGATCCACTCCTTGCTGCTGCAACGCATCTTCCATTACTTTTCTCGTGCCTGAGCCCTCCTCACGCAGTACATAGGAACAAGCTAATGCGTCCTGCAACGAAACTTGTTCCTTTCCTGCCAAATGATGGCCTGCGGGGACGATCAGCATCATTTCATCCTCCATGACCGCTTCAACAACCATGTCGCCATCTATGACTGGCGCTTCCACCAAGCCCAAATCAAGACGGTGTGCACGTATACCTTCCATAATTTGTGTTGTGTTCATAACTCTCATACTAAGGGATGTCTGGGGATGTTCGACCCCAAATTTCCCTAACAAATGAGGAAGTACATATTCACCAATGGTCAGACTTGCTCCGAGTTGTAACTTGCCATGCAGTTCTTTCGTAAACGAAACCATCGCCTGCTCCGTCTCCTGTACCAGATCTAAACTGCGTCGCGCATAAGGCAGCAGCGTTCGTCCGGCATCAGACAACTGTAGTTTCTTTGTTGAGCGGTGAAACAGCTTCGAACCGAAGTAATCCTCCAAAGATTGAATTTGCATTGTAACAGCGGGTTGAGTCATATGTAACACTTGAGCCGCAGCCGAAAAACTGCCCCGTGACGCTACCGTGTAAAAAATATGCAGCTGATGAAAACTAACCCCCATTACTCCCGCATCCCCTCATTTATATATAGAGTTATTATAACATAGCCCCTCTTATACAGGTCACCTATCCCGCTATACAAAAAGCCGCACCCCAACAATCGGGATGCGGCATCACTTCATACGTATAACTGGGGGCGGTTTACTACTTGCGCTTTCGTGAATTCTTTACTAAGGTCATCCGTCTGGAGTGACGCAGCCACGAGTAATAAGTCTTCAAATCACGCAGCTCCATCGTTTCTGACATACGTCCTAAAAAAGTGACTACAACCATCTTCATCATCGGGCAGCCCGTAATGTCAAAATCACGATCCGACTCTACTAACTCAGCCACCATAACGATATCTTCATCAATTAAATAAACATCTTCCTCATGACGATAATACGAAGTCATACTCTGGTTCTTCAAATACTCCCACATTAATGTTGCAATACTCTCCACATCGGTATCCGATTTCGCAATCCGATCGTTCCAGCGTGTCTTAGCATGGTTCGTAATAACGATATCCGCGATCTTCTTGTCACCAAGCCAGACATAAAATGGCTCATATGTGCTCCAACGCTCCATTACCTTGTCTCTCACCGGTACCACTCTCCACCAGATAGGTCTTTTTCTCTATGTATATTTACCCATAATATTACATGATGCGTAACTGATTCTCAAGTTCATACGGGCCATAACTAGCTGTTTTTAGGAAATCTTTAACAAGATGTCGAGGTAATGACAAAAAAGACAACGGTAGTGGAACCACCATCGTGGTTTCACCTGCCGTTGCCCTGTGTTTTCACTGTAACTCACGCACTGTAATGTAACGTTGTACATTTACATCCCGTAAAATCTCGTCTTTTCTTCAAACTCACCGCTATACTCGGTTTTAATTTCATTCCGATAGGAGCGTTCAATCTTCTTGACGTAATTTAGACGTTTAATATTTTTCATCGTCTCTTCCGCACGTTCAGCGTTAACATAAAGGACGGCATACTGCATCTTACGTGACACATAGTGCAGCGAGCCGTATTTCTCTAAATTACGAGCGGCCTTTACGTCGCTTACCCAAATGATAAAACCTGTACGATCTGGAAACATGCTGCTTTCCCTCGCTTTCCGATTACATTACGCTTCGCAAGAGAGCGAATATCGCTAGACTGCATCGCATTCATTAACAACTTCCGCAACTTCCGCTGCATCCACTACCACAGCCACCGGTAGACTTAAGTGAGTTGCTAGGTACCTTGATCGTGTCTGATACCGCGGCAGCTATCGTCTTGGACAGTTCGTATAACATCTCGTCCAATTGCTCCTCCGCTTGTTTATATTGACGCACTTCCTCATATTCGTGCAGTTGGCGTTCAACCGCCTTCACAGCAGCCTTCGCCTCATGATAGTCCGGATGATAGTGGCCGAAGCGTTCCGTCTCGGAAAATGTCTCTTTCTTGCGAGCAAATTCAAGAACTAGTTGCTGCACATCTTGTTGTGTTGCCATGCGCTCTTTCCAATATAAATAAGAAGCCATCTCGGCTGAATCCTTAATCATGTCTCCTAATTCGTACGCTTGGATAAGCAGAGCGGCCATGTCAACAGGTTCATGTTCTTGTGGCATTCGTTATCACGCTCAACTCTCTATTTGCGGTCTATTCATTCCCGCGTACTCGTTCAAGCCACGCTGGCAATAGGATTCGAACACCTTTCCACTGATCCGGCTGCACCTGCGTCTGATTCGTAGTTCCATCCCGTGAGATTGAAGCTTCCAGCAGCCAGGCTGACTCTGGCAGCTCTTGTACCCGAAATGGAACGATGACTTCCCTTTCGCTACCTGCGTTACCAGACTCCACTTCGAGCGGCAGCATCTGTTCAATCGCGGTCTGAACTAATTCTTTCATCGTAGATGCATGGTACGAGCGGACAGCATTCGTCCACATGACTGGCAGGCCATAGAACGGCGATAATACAGCATCATGGTGCAAAATATCCGTATCCATTTCATAATACTGCAATGAACTTGGACTGTAAACCATCCCTTTTGCATCATACCCTCCAAGAGCTGTCGCAGTTCCCTCCATCAGCCCCTCTTCACTAGTGCTTAGACTGATCATTTCCATATGTACTTCCTGTTCACGTGCCCCCACATGCCTGTCCATCGTTGCTAGTTTTGAATCATAAACCTCATCCTGCCCCCAACGTTGCATTGGAGCCATGCCAACCTGCTCCAATCTGCGGCGAATCCGGTCCACCTCTTGGCGATCAATTACAAAATCTTTCGAGCCAATTGGAGTAAGCACTGCTTGTTCTCCAGTTGTCTCCCAAGCCAATCGTATGGCCGCAGCAGTCTCCTCGTCGGCGCAGCGCAGCAGTACAACTTCAGCAAACTGCACGCGCCCATATTGAGCATTCCAACGCTCACAAGCATCCCTAATATTGTGAGGAACCCCTGTACATGCTTGCCGTTCCATAAAAGAAACAACACAATCTAATGTATAGCCTCGCTCTACAGCCGCAGTGTATGAATCTTTTGTGAGACGAAACGTATGCATGGCATCAGAACTTACATGCTCGGCTATCATCTCCAATTCCCAGCGCACAGACAAAGGGCAGTCAGGTGGCGCAATAATCTCAAAGTCAGGCTGAATAAACAAGCCGGAAAACGATTGCGATTCGTTCTGATGTTGTACTGTTGACACAGCATATGTGCGACTGAAATCATTTTCCTTCCACCTGTACCACCAGTTACCTTCCGCATCTGCACCAAGATCACAAAACCCTAGCGAATGTGCCATCAGCAGCCAACTGCGATATTGTGGCAATTCCTCTGCATGCAACCACTTGTCGTAGGCGACAACAAGCAAGCTGGCGTCCACTAATCGCCAGTCTGAGCTGCCTCCCATCATGGCAAGTGCTGCAATTGCATGTTTTAAGCTGCTTTGTGCAGGCACAAAATGCTCAAACGCAATCTCAAAAATGGCCGCGCGCCACTTATGGAGCGGCTGTTGCAGCCAATATTGAAGCACATCCGCACGAACACTGTACTGCTGTGCTTCTTTTCGCAGCATGCCAAACCGAAGGGCAATATCTAAGGTTACCGCTACTGATGCCGCTAAAATCGAAGAGTTGGGATACTCACATCCACTTGTCGCAATAGCTTCATCTGACATCTGTATGATGTTGGACAGCCGCTGCATCGTCTTCTTATGCAGCATGCCTTTAGCAGTTAGAGGCAGCCCTTCCTTGACGGCATACACAAGCAGGCGAAATACATCTCCTGCCGCTCCTTCCCCCACTTCAACTCGGTCGCAGCCAGGAAGAGTTTCCAGTTGTAACGGCGCAGGCACGGTTAATTCCAATTCATTACGCCCCTCATAACGAGAGTCACCTGTCTTGCTCCAATACAAGCCAATCATTACGAAATAAACATCACGCGGCACAAAATAAATCCGTTCTCCCCATGATTTCCGCAATGCGGCTATTAGACCGAACTGCTGCAAATACGGCAGTGCTGCAAGCACATAGGCGCCTGCTGCCTCAGCGCTATGCCACTGTGCAATCTTGCCCTCGTTAAAAGGCAGCGCACCTGCGCGTTTGACAATAACTTCGAATTGGCGGAACAGATCAGGCGGCATCTGAAGTAAGGTCTGCCTAATTTCTTCGACTGAAGCCGCATATCTCCGCCAGTACGATTGTGCAGGATGCCCGCCAATTTCAACTGTCCGCGCAAGCAGCTGTGCCGTATTCATGGAGTTGCTCCTCCTTCACAATGTCATATTGATACCCTTGCTCGATCAGAAAGAGCTGACGCTTCATCGCATATTCCTGCTCCTTGGAATGCTCCGATACAAGGGTGTAGAAATAAGCTTGCCTTCCGTCTGACTTCGGTCTAAGCAACCGACCTAATCTTTGTGCTTCCTCTTGTCTGGAACCGTAGCTTCCTGACACTTGAATTGCAACCGTAGCGTCAGGGAGATCAACAGCAAAGTTGGCCACCTTAGATACAACTAATACATCAATTTCTTTGTTTCTGAACTGCTCATACAGGCGCTGACGTTCTTCCTGAGGGGTACTTCCAGTTAAGAGCGGCGCTTGTATGCCAGCAGCAATAAGTCGGAGTTGGTCCAAATATTGCCCGATAATGAGTGTGGGCTGTTTCTCATGACGTGCAAGCAGTTCTTTGATTACGCGCAACTTATCTATGTTTTCCCCTGCAAGACGCGCTTTTTCTCTTGATTCCGCGCGTATATATCGTTCATTTAATGGAGCAGACATCGGAACCAGCAGCTCTGCACAACTAACTTTTGCAATAAACCCCGTCTCTTCCAGTTGTCGCCATGGCAGCTCATATCGTTTCGGCCCGATTAATGAAAATACGTCCTGTTCGCATCCATCTTCTCTGACCAACGTAGCCGTCAGACCGAGACGTCTCGTCGCTTGCAAATCGGCTGTCGTCCGAAATACAGGCGCAGGCAGCAGATGGACCTCATCATAAATAATCAGCCCCCAATTCCGCTCATGGAACAGCCGCATATGGATAAATTCCTCATTTTCCGCATGGCGATAAGTCATCATTTGATAAGTAGCAATTGTGATCGGCCTGACCTCTTTGGATTGACCGGTGTACTCTCCAATCTTATTGTCCGTGAGGGTAGTCTTCTCTAAAATTTCACGTTTCCATTGTTTGACCGAGGTTGTATTTGAAGTCAGAATTAGCGTCTCGCTTTGCAACTGCGCCATCGTCCCAATGCCTACAATCGTCTTGCCAGCCCCACAAGGAAGCACGATGACACCGTCGCCACCCAACTTATGAGTGCCTCCTGTGAACGCTGTCACCGCCTCCTGCTGATAGTCCCGCAGCTGAAATGCAGCGTCGTCTGCCTCTGCTGTTGCCAGTGCAAATACAAGCGACTCCCCGTCCTGATAGCCGACCTGGTCTATGACCGGATAGCCAATTCGAGCAAACTCCTTTTTGAGTCGTCCTCTGAATTTGGCGGGTACACTGACAGCATCGGCTCCTAACGTCCCGCTAAATAACGTACCAATTTCGCTGTTATGTATGAAGCGGGCTAACAGGTTTTGATCCCTGCACACCAGTCGGAGCGCCTCTGCGTCGTCTTCTCCAGCAAGAATAAATAGTCCATATCGGCCCATCCATAACGCAATGTCTTGCTTCGCACGTGTTGGAATCGGCCAACTGGCATACTGTTCCAACGTATTCGTAATATCTTCTGCGCACATACCCGCAGCAGCGGCGTTCCACAACGTAAGCGGCGTCATCTTAAAAGTATGTATACCTGCCGGATGTTTAATCAGCGTCGCAAAGCGCTGCAACTGTGGTCGCATGTCCTTATAACGCGGACTACTATCGTGCACTAGTATAGTCAAGTCTTGTTGAACGACCATTTCAAAAATGGACAAACGTGTCACCGCCTCATTACAAACGTATAATGTTGCATTGCTGCCATCAAGATTGCCTTTTTGCTTCTTGTTTTTGCTGCGTTATTCATTTTACTTTCTTTTGACTTACGTGTGTCCGGTGTCCATCACCGCAGTATTCATTCCCACATCGATGTTAACCAGCACCTTTTCATCCCTGTATGTACACTGCAAAAAAGTTCATCCCCACTCTCCCGCCAGCAGCGCTTTAGACGCACAAACTGGTGGGAGATAGAAAGATGAACTCCAAAATAAAATCTGTTTAATGCGTATACGGTGATTCAGAAATTTCACTGAGCGCTTGACCGGCTTCATCAGCTAGAGGACGACGTACAGCCAAGTCACCCAAAGATACTACGCCTACCAGTTGACCGTCATCAATAACTGGGAGTCGGCGTACCTGATGCTCTGCCATCACCTCTGCCGCTTCGTCCACTGACATATTGGAGCGCACCGAAATAATATGCTCTGTCATGACATCACGTATATGCGCAGAGTTCGGATGCTTCTCTGCCACACCACGTATAACGATATCACGATCTGTTACCACTCCGACAACACGCCCTTGATCTACAATCGGCACAAAACCGATGTCCTGCTGTTTCATCAAGACAGCAGCCTCGTATACATTATCCAGCAGCGTCAAGGTCGAGCATGAATCAGTCATTACTTCTTTAACGTTAGACATGGATATCCCTCCTGTTCAGGCATATACTTCCCACCCTAACGTTATTTCATACTTCAAATTGTACGGCATTCCGTTCATTCCGTTCCGAGTCGCTTGCCCGCGACTCTTTTAGCGCATCAACAGCCATCGCCAGCAGCAATTGCCCTGCTTGCAGCATTGCACGTTCCTCAAAGTCAAACATCGGGTGATGATGCGGGTAGCGGCAATTCTGCTCATTGCCTGCGCCAACAAAAATAAAACAGCCTGGTACAACTTTATTATAGTAAGCAAAATCTTCCGCCGGCATCATCATGTCTGCTGTATGTACTGCCGCCTCACCAAAGCATGATGCCGCGACACGGAAAACCCGTTCTGCTTCCGCCTTATCATTCACGAGTGCTGGATAACCGATTCTATACTCCAGTTCATATTGTGCATCATACATAGCACACGTATGTTCAATGATCGATTCCACACGATTCCTTAACAACGATCGAATTAAAGGATCAAAGGAACGCACAGTTCCCTTCAAAATAGCACAATCTGCTATGACATTTTGTGTAGTGCCTGCCTGAAGCGACCCTACAGAAACGACTGCCGATTCCAGCGGAGATACGTTGCGACTAACGATCGTTTGCAACTGCTGGACCAAAGCTGCGCCTATGACTACAGCATCAACGCATGCATGCGGCATACCCGCATGGCCTCCCTTTCCATGTATCGTCACAAAAAAATCATCAACAGCGGCCATCATCGGACCTGAACGCGTGGCGATCTCTCCCGCAGGTAGTGGTGTCCACAAGTGAACGCCATATATGGATTGCACGCCTTGAAGCGCCCCGTCCTTGATCATAGCTTGCGCACCACCAGGGCTCACCTCTTCAGCTGGCTGGAAGAGCAGCCTTACTTCTCCCCGCCACTTGTCGCGATGCTCCTGCAACAGCCGCGCTACGGCAAGCAGCGTGGCCGTATGACCGTCGTGGCCGCAGGCGTGCATCACACCTGGTATTGTGGACCGGTATTCGCACCGCTTGCCGTCTTGTATTGGAAGTGCATCCATATCGGCCCGAAGTGCGATCACATTGCCCTCACCTTGACTTGATTTAATGATGCCCACTATTCCATGTCCGCCTATGTTACGCTTAATCGAGATACCAAAGGACGTTAACTTCTCCGCAATATAATTGGACGTATTCGTTTCTTCATAAGATAACTCTGGATGCATATGTAAGTATCTGCGCCATTCCACCATCTCATCAAAACGCCATTCCGCTTCCTCTACCGACCATTCATTATACATATAACTTCACGTCCTCTCCCCAAGCCGTGATATACGATGCCTATTGTTGTACCATATTGTAACATACCTCTGCCGTCCTACGCTTGTCACAATTTGGCCACACAACATTCACTTCTGTTTGCTCATGCAGAACACTGCCGCTCTCTTGCAGAAGAACTGGAAACATACTATCATGGAAAAGAGATTTGAACTTGGCGTTTTATAGAATAAGGAGGAACTGGCACATGATTATTGAAAATTCAGGCCTGAACGGGCTTGTCTCTGAACTGGCACATCTCGATGAAGTGTCCGAATCGCTCGGATTTGTTCGCTGGCAGTGGGAATATTATCGAGCTACATACGATCTGAAATTGGAAGACACAGAGAGTGGCGCGGAATATTTCGTACGTGTAAACACACGGGTTACGGAAGGCAAACTGGAAAAGCCCGATGCGCTGCTCGCTATCGAAGCCGTATATATGGGAAAAGCGACGTTCCCCCACGGACTCGATTATGAATCACCTGTCCCGCAAGCGATCGTAAATACGGCAACACAGAAGCTTGAGCAATTCAAGCAAGCTCTGATTGCTTAGAGGGTTCATCATTGAATCGAACAACCTATAAACCCATGAAACGAAATACCCCGCCCCCGTTAAGTAAAGGTACACCTGACTTCCAATTGCTTGTGTTTACTTTGCTTCTTGTGGGATTCGGTGTTGTCATGGTATTCAGTGCGAGTTCCAGTCTTGCTGCCGTTTCAGAAAAATACAACCATGATGCTCTATACTTCGTAAAACGCCAGTTGATGTGGGCCGTCATTGGATTTGTTGCGATGCTTGTCGCAATGAACATCCCTTATTCCTTTTATAAGAAATGGTTTGTACCTTTTTTTATCGTTACCTTAATTATGCTTGCTTTAGTTCCTTATATCGGCAAAGATTTGAATGGTGCCAAAAGTTGGTTCGGCGTCGGGAGTATCGGAATACAGCCCTCCGAATTAGCAAAGATCGCCACTGTTCTGTACTTGGCCGCGCTTATTACCAAGAAGGGTGAGGTATTCCGAGATTTTAAGCGCGGCTTGTTCCCTGTTATGATCATCGTAGGGGTTGTCGTTGGACTGATCATGTTACAACCAGACTTTGGCTCCGCCATGATCTTGGCGATGACAGCAGGCATTATAGTCATTGCTGGCGGTGCCAACATGAAGCATATATTTAATTGTGCGTTTGTTGGCCTGCTTGGTGTTGGAGCAGTGCTCGGGATGAGTTATGTCATCTCGCCCGATAAGCTTACATCCGGCTATAAATTCGGCCGGATTCAGTCTTGGCTTGATCCGTTGCATGACATTCAGGCATCAAGCTATAACTTGGTCGAGTCACTCAAAGCCATTTCGCATGGCGGCTGGACAGGGGCAGGCTTTGGACAAGGCATACAAAAGCTTCTCTATTTGCCTTATCCTTACAACGACTTTATATTTGCGGTTATTGCTGAAGAGTTAGGTTTTATCGGCACTACTCTGTTCCTAATTGTATATGCCTACTTAATATGGCGCGGCTTGCTTATTGCTCTGCGTTGTCCCGACATATACGGGACACTGGTAGGCGTCGGCATAATCGGTAATATCGCCGTACAAGCCTTTATTAATATTGGGGGCGTTACGCGTACGATTCCCATAACAGGGGTTACGCTTCCGTTTATTAGTTACGGCGGGACATCACTACTTATAACGATGGGAAGTATCGGAATACTGCTTAGCATATCACGAGAGTACACACGTGCGGCACAATCCAAGACATCCAATCGTAAATCAGGCACTTCACAGAAAAAAGACTACCGGCCATTGCGGCCTGTGTAGTCTTTTTTTCTTTACTGCTTATCATTTGACACGTTGCAAATCTTCCAGTTCTTCGTCTTTAAACGCTACACCTTCCACTTTCACATTCACTTCAACGACGTCCAGTCCTGTCATATTCTGAACCGACTCACGAACATTAAGTTGCAATTGACGGCATACTTCTTGGATCGGCATTCCATACATCACGATGACACGCAGATCAATAGCAGTTTCCACTTGACCAACCTCAACCGTCACTCCAGTCTGTACATTTTTGCCGCTAAGGCGCTTCGCCCAGCCTTCGGACAGACCTCCAGACATTGCAGCAATACCAGGGGTTTCTAGTGCTGCCAGACCCGCAACGGTGGCGACGACATCATTAGAAATCCTTATGTTACCTTCCTTGTTTAACAATTGTTCTTCCGTCATCGTCGTCAATCCTCCTAAGCATTATTCACAGCAATACTTCACTGCAAAAGCATGATTATCTTTGATACTATTGTAACTATCCATGTTCATGAAATCAAACCCCTGCAATTATGAAAGATACATGTTTGGAGTAAAGAGATAAGGCTGCGGTTATTTGCTTCATCAATACGAGGTCAAGGCAGTATGAGGCATGTAGCTGCCATCAAGTATGTAATCTCGAGTTCCATGCACGAAAAAAGCTTGGACGACAAATGTCATCCAAGCTCTATTTATGCATTAAGCATTGCGGACCGACTTCTCCAATGCTTCATACAATGAAGCAAGATTCCGTTCCAGCTTGCTTACAATCTGTTTGCCAAGACCTTCTTCCACAAGTCCAGCCTTAACGGCAAAATCAACCTGACGTGAGAAACCGTACATCTGAGTGTCCAGCACTTCCTCATAGAGAGGGCAATAACGTGTCGCCAAGTTCTCCATCTGAACTTGTATCAGCTTCTCTATTTGAAGCGCCTCTTCTTCTAGCAACGCGAGCGCTTTATCGTTTAATTGTTGCAACACATCCGACGAAGTCATGCCTATATTCCCCCCTATGACCTGTAGTCACGAATCTTCTATTATCATATTAGACGAATCTGACTATGAACACAAGATGCACGTACAGAAAAAGCCGAGAACGAGAATCGTCACCCGGCTTTAACCCTCTTAATTAGTATTATTCACCTATAATGGTTACATTTAACCCGTATTTCTCAAATACGGCTGCCATTGCTTCTTTTGCTTCCTCTGCATCTGGCCCGTGAACATGAAGCTCATAGGCATGATTGCCAAGCAACGTTGTGAACAAACCTAATATGCTTTTGACGTCGATGTATTTATTCTCTGCTTGCAACACGATTGAGGAACGGAATGTGTTCGCTCTTTGCGAAATTTCTACAACTGCCGCGTTATTATCCGCCATGATAACCCCTCCAAATATAAATGCTGGAATTGATGTTCAATTTCTAATACCATCATACCTTGAACCAAATCACAGACGCAAGGATATTTCGGTTGAAAATAGTGCTAAAGGCAATATTTCCATTACTCACTAATTACTTCAAATTTTCTGGATTTAACTGCTCCAGCTCAGGCAGAACAAACAGGCCATCTTTACGTACCAATACGTCATCAAAATACATCTCGCCGCCGCCATACTCAGGACGTTGAATCAGCACCAGATCCCAGTGAATAGAGGAACGGTTTCCATTGTCCGCCTCCTCGTATGCCTGTCCAGGCGTAAAGTGAATGCTGCCCGCAATCTTCTCATCAAACAGGATATCCTTCATTGGATGTAAAATATACGGGTTTACGCCAATTGCAAATTCGCCAATATAACGTGCACCTTCATCTGCATCCAAAATTTCATTTAGGCGCTTCGTATCGTTGCTTGTCGCTTCTACAATTTTACCGTTTTCAAAGCGGAAAGACACATTTTCAAACGTAGTGCCACTATACAGCGTTGGTGTGTTATATGTAATAGTACCATTGACAGAATTCCGAACTGGCGCCGTGTATACTTCCCCGTCTGGAATGTTGCGCTGACCCGAGCATTTGACTGCCGCAATATTTTGGATGGAAAATGTCAAATCGGTTCCAGGACTGACCAGTCTAACTTTGTCTGTTTTCTCCATAAGGGCTTTAAGTGCATCCATTGCGCGATCCATCTTAGAATAGTCTAAATTACATACATTAAAATAGAAATCTTCAAATGCCTCAGTTGACGTATTCGCAAGCTGAGCCATTGAAGCATTTGGATAACGAAGTACAACCCATTTCGTACGTTTCACACGTTCTTCCATGTGTACAGGATGAGAATAAATAGAATCAAACAGCTTCTGTTTGTCACTAGGAACATCGGACAGTTCGTTTACGTTCTCGCCAGCACGGATACCGATGTACCCTTGCATACGCTCCATACGGAGCAAGTCAAATTCTTTCCACGTCTCCATTTGTTCCTTCGAGCCGTTCATTAGCAGCGATCGCAGTACAGTACGATCCGTCAATTGTACAAAAGGATGACCTCCTTTCTTGCCAATCTCGTCAACGATACATTTCACAAGATCACGCTCAGAACCGATCATTTCAACAAGAATATTTTCACCTGGCTGAACTTCAATCGAATAATTGACCAAATTTTGAGCTAATTGTTGTATTCTTGGATCTTTCATAAAATGCTCCTCCTCCAACTCAATCCTAACTAGTGCACATCTTATTTTATGGATGTCCCCCATGGCTATTGTTACCATGACAACGATATTGTATCACGTCTGATGAGGGAAGTCAGCGATACTCACTGAACTCGGCCACCGTCCGAATCGTCTCTGCCGCCCATTTGCCACCGTCTTCATAATGCGCCTGCATCACCCCTTCAAGCCGAAGGGGAAGTTGTGACCGACGGTCAATCCATATAATATATGCTGCACTCACCTGAGAGCTGTTAAGCATACTTAATAGCTGCTTGCGGTAATGCTGCGCAGCTCCGTTCAACTTTCCTTCAAGCGCCTTTATTTGAGTTGGAGTTAGCTTCGAGCTCACCTGATTTACTTTTTGACGAGGAATAATGAGGCTATCATACTCATCCATAATTCGTTGCTTGAACATCCGTTTGGCGTCCGCTTGTTCTAGCTGCACCAAGTAAGGTAATGTTTTGTCTGTTGGAAAAGTCGGTTTTTGCTCTCCTTTAGCTGCATTATCGTCCCATTCCACAGAAGTGGAAAGAAGAGAGGGCTTTCCCTCTTCCCATCGACTGACTTGCTTGCGGGCGAGACGAATTTCTTCTAGCATTCGCAGCGGGTTCCATCGTTGTGGTGTCGTAGGCACTTCATTTAGAACCCTGCTCATACGCATAGAAACACCTTTATGTTGGCGCACTTCACCATTAAAGCGCAGCTGCTTCGTCAACACTTGCCGTTGACCAGTACGGATTTCAGCAATTCCTCGAAACAGAAATTGATCCTTACCCGACAATCCACTAATAGATCGGGTAAGCACTTCCTCTGGGTCTTGAGTCATTGGTACGGCACAACCTTGAACGCTCAGCAGCATTATACAGATGGACAACCACCAGGCCTTACGAGGCAATCGTCTGCTCATCACTTCCACATCCTGTCCTGTACTACCCCTTTAAAAAAACAAAAAAAACGAGATAGGCAACGATCACCTATCTCGCATTAGCGTAACTCAACCTTTACTTCGTTATACATCTAAACTTAGAACGGCTACGACGACGCGCTAATCCGAATCTGATTACGTCCGCAATTTTTAGCGTCATAGAGTGCCATGTCTGCACGATAAAACAACGATTCCACACTAATTTTCTCATCCTGCCAGTTCCATTCCGCAATGCCACAGGATACCGTTACTTGTGGAGACGTTTCATTGGCCACTCGTGCTCGAATTCGTTCCGCCACACGCACAGTTTGATTGACGTTTAACTGCGGCAAGTAAACAGCAAGCTCCTCACCACCCCACCGAGCGGCAATATCTGCTTCACGAATCGAAGAACGTATGATCTCACTGACCTGATTTAATATTTTGTCCCCAATCTGGTGTCCGTGTGTATCATTAATTTGTTTGAAATAATCAATGTCCACGACAATTAATGAACCGCAAAAGTCATTTTTTTGTTGGCGATTGATTTGCTTGTCCAAATAATGACGAGCGTACAGCCCCGTTAATTGATCCTTGTTCGCTAAATGCTTCACACGTGCATGCAGCGTAGCATTGGCAATCGCAAGGCCAATATGGCCAGCAAGCATCTGAAGAAGCTTAAAGTTGTCATACGTAAAGAAATGTGGCCGCTTGTCCGCCACTACAACAATGCCCACCATCTCCCCTCCGCCAAACAGAGGTGAGGCAATAACGGAACGTAAATTCAATTGCTCAAAAAATTGCATGCGATCTTGAATTTGCTCTTGACTGTCAGATACGATGACAGGTTCTCGAAGAGAGAACATATAACCGAACAAACCCGATTCTGACGGCAGCGTCGCACCATTGTACTCCACCATATTGGAAGAAACGACCTCGAACCTGCTCTTGTCCTCGCTTAACTGCAACAGCATGCAGAAGTCTGCTCGGAACACTCGCAGCAGCTCGTGTGTCGCATCGTGGAACACATCTCTTAATCTCAGACTTTGATTAATTCGCTTAGTCAAATCATTAATAAATCGCAGTTCCTGAATTACCGCATTGGCCTGTTCATGCAACCGAGCATTTTCAAACGCAGTCCCCGCGGTCTCAATAATAAGCTGAATAAGTTGAATGTCAGAAGGATCGGGCCGTTCATCATAAAAGATCATCTTCAGTACACCATACGAACCTTGCTTGCCTGTCAGAGCAACAGCTACCTCAAGACCGCTGTCGGGCGTTTCTGCGTAGCAAGCTTCCCCATTCATAAAGGCCTGCATCACGAGTGGATCACTCCATGATTTGAATATGAGCGCCTTCACATTCGGATTCTCACTCCTATGATCCTGCGACAAATACACTTCCAGCTTGGCTTCTGGAACAAGCTTCTCTATACCTTCTATAATCTGTGAAATAACAGAATCTACATCTATATGATCATGAATGTGACGAACCACATCGTAAAGAATGTCTCTTCGCTTGGATTCGCGTTCTGCCAGTCGCTGAGAATAATAAATCTCATTAATAAACATATGCTCGAATTCTCTGTAGAAGGAGCTGTGGAGTTGAGTCATCCACCCTTCAACGGCCAGTTGACCTTGGTCACTTACCGCAAGCTTTGTATGAAATACGATGACAGCGGCTACCAACTTGCTGTGTCTGGACACAATCGGAACCCCAATATATCCTGACTCGTCATCGATAATATGACGTTGTGTACGCCGTTCTGACAGCACGCTGTTGACTAATGACGAAAGAAGTGATGGCTCCTTGCTGCCAGTCGGAGGCAAATCACTTTCCAAACACTCGCCCCTGTAATCAAACAATGCGGTCTCGCCCAGTTGGGATTGTACGTGAGCTGGAATATCGGAAAGCCATTGAACATACGCCGTCCGCACAAGTAATTGTATGTATGGCAAATCGTGCACCGTAATATCACGCTGCAACAGCCAATTATCCGGACTTCTGTCTAAGGACTTATGTTCAATTCCGGGCTGTCCGCCAATAACGAACAGTGGCAATGTTCTCTGAAGTGAGTGCTGGCTATCCGTCATCCTTTTCTCCTTCAAAACTAAGGTTTATCTATTTGTATCATACAATAAATTCAACTCAAAAGGTACTACTTCGGAACGTTATCAACCATATTTTTTAGGACAATAGAACTATGTCGAACGTTGCGGTATAGTTCTGTCGTATTATGTCGATCTGCTTTTAATTTTTGTTAAATTACTTCTATATAGTTTTATTTTGTAACTTAAATGTATTTTATAACCATGTACAATTCACTCATTTGAAGCGTAGTCGTAATAAAGAATGAATTTACAACTTGACATTACTATATCCAATCTTATAAAATTACTTGATGTATATGGGCGAAACTGTTGTGTCACCCCTCACGACTTCCATCGCAGGCACGACTGCGGCTGAAACATTTCGTGCCTGAGCCAAGGATGAGCTGGATAAGAAATCTATTTCTTAATTGGCTATAGTATGAGAATCGGCGCAAAGAGACCCACATTCAAACCATATCATGAATGAGAAGGAGTCAACTTTAATATGGCACGTTACACAGGTCCTAAATTTAAATTAAGCCGTCGTCTTGGCGTATCCTTGAGCGGCACTGGAAAAGAATTGAAACGCGCGTACCCACCAGGACAACACGGTCCTAACCAACGTAAGAAACTGAGCGGTTACGGTGTTCAATTGCAAGAGAAACAAAAATTGCGTCACATGTACGGCTTGAACGAGAAGCAATTCCGCAACTTGTTCGATCGTGCAGCTAAGTTGCCAGGTATCGCTGGTGAGAACTTCATGTTCTTGCTCGAGAGCCGTCTGGACAACCTTGTATACCGTCTTGGATTCTCCAACTCCCGTGCAGGCGCACGTCAATTGGTATCCCACGGTCACGTGACTGTAAATGGCAAGAAAGTCGACATCGCTTCCTACTTGGTAAGCACTGGCGACGTTATCGGCTTGCGTGAAAGAAGCCGTGGCTTGAAAGTGATCAAAGAGGCTATCGAAGGCCGTCATCACTTGCCAGGCTACTTGGAGTTCAACGAAGCAGCTGTGGAAGGTAAGTTCATTCGTCTTCCAGACCGCGGTGAGTTGTCCCAAGATATCGACGAGAAACAAATCGTCGAGTTCTACAGCCGTTAATATTAACGAACATCAAAAACGTTGGAGCCTCTGGCTCCAACGTTTTTTTATGACCAAATGCACACAATAATGCCTCCCCCTCAAACCTCATTTCCTCGTGTTGTTTAAGAGTTGTTTTTAGTTGTCAATAGCTGTATACGTAACGACAATGACCGCCAACAAATTGTACGAACTATGGAACTTTTTGCAAGGATATTCGTCTATAGGTAGAGCTATCAAAACGTATTATGTGGTATAATGGAAAGCGCTGCAATTATTAAGGAGGATATTATGCATGGTTGAGGAGAAATTGACGAAACAAGAAACTCCCAAGCCTAAGCCGAAGCGCTCCTTCGGTCGTCGCTTTTGGGGTGTAGCCAAGTGGATGCTATTCTTTGGTCTACTCTGTGGCTTTCTTGCAGGAGGAGTTGTCCTCGGATATGTAACTTCTCTCGTCAAAGATGAACCTATACGTTCCAAGGAACTGATACAGGAGAAGATAGCAGAGAACGCGATTACTGGATACGTGTTCTTCAAGGACGGCACCCCCATCGGACAGCTGAGAACCGATGAAGACCGTACCTTAACCACATTTGACAAGATTCCTCAGTCTGTTATTGATGCGCTTGTCGCAACAGAGGATAACCGTTTTTTTGATCACCCGGGCATCGACCTTCGTGGCTTATCACGCGCTGTCGCCCAGAAAGTCATGAATCAACCGGTTCAGACCGGCGGAAGTACACTCACGCAACAACTTGCGAGACGTGTTTTCCTCAGCTTGGATAAGACTGATGCAAGGAAAGCAAAGGAAATATTTTTATCGCTCCGTATTGAACGCATGCTGAGCAAAGAAGAGATTATTACAGCCTATTTAAATAAGATGCCGTTCGGTAACGGATCAAATGGCTACAATGTGTATGGGATCAAAGCAGCCGCAAAGGGCATCTTTAATGTAGAAGACCTTAGTAAGCTTACAATAGCACAATCCGCTTATTTGGCAGGATTGCCGCAGCTTCCATCTGTTTACACGGCTTTTACTGGTAAAGGGGAATACAATGAGAAAGGTATTGCCCGGGCAATTGAACGCCAAAAGCTCGTCCTAAAACGTATGTTGGAAGAAAATAAAATTACGCAGCAGCAATACAATGACGCTCTCGCTTACGACATTCGGGCCAAGCTTGCCAAGCCAAAAGAGAAAGCTTATTCTACATACCCTTATCTCATGCTTGAAGCTGAACGGGTGGCAGCAGAGACACTTTTGCTCCAACGCAATCCGAAACTAACAAAGGCAGATCTTCGCAAGCGCGAGAACAATCAATTGGTAGAAGATGCACGCCAAGAGCTGTTACGCGGCGGCTACCGTATCTATACGACAATTGACAAACAGGTATATGATGCAATGAAGCGTGTCTCACAGGATGCAGACAACTTTACGAAGACGGATAAGACTAGAGGAATTGAACAGGTCGCAGGTGTTATGATCAATCACCGAACCGGAGCTATTTTGGGAATGATTGAAGGCCGCGATTTCTATGAAGAACAGATGAATTTGGCGTCACAGATGATGCGTCAGCCAGGATCAACGATGAAGCCGTTAGCTGCTTATTTGCCCGCTATCGATCTTGGCTTAGTACAGCCTGCTTCGATTTTGGATGATGCGCCTATCGTTCTAAAGGATGGCTCAAAGGGGTTCCATATCCCGGGTAATGCGAACAATCGTTATCAAGGGCTTGTAACTGCTCGTGATGCATTAAACCAATCTTTGAACTTGCCAGCTCTAAAAATATTTTTAGACAAAGTCACCATCAAAAAGTCTTGGGATTTCGTGCAAAAGTTAGGCATTACAACGATTCAACCCGAAGACTATCAAGCGCAGACTGGTGTTATAGGCGGTTTAAAATACGGGGTTACCGTAGAAGAGATTACAAATGCTTTTGGCGCCATCGCAAATGGTGGACAATATAACGAACCTTATTTTATTGGTAAAATATACGGACCTACTGGAGCCGAAGTGTATAAGCACAAATCAGAGCCTAATCAAGTCGTATCCAAACAAAGTGCCTATTTAATGACCGATATGATGAAGACGGTCATCAGCGATTCACGCGGAACAGGCAGAAAGGTTAGGTCATTATTTAACGGTTACGGCGAATATGATGTAGCAGCCAAAACAGGTTCTACACAGAACTATGCAGATTCTTGGTTTATCGGATATACACCAGATGTCACGATGGGAATTTGGATCGGATATGAAAAACAAATTCACGTCCTTAACAAAAGCGCATACTCACGCTCAACGGAAATATGGTCCAAGGTGATGAATGAGGTCATGAAAGCGAAGCCTGACTTGCTGCACACCAAGAACTTTGAACGTCCAGATGGAATTGTGAGGATGACTGTATCCGGCTTTAGTGGCAAGCTGCCTAACGCACTAACGAGAGCAGCCAATCGTCTAGTAACAGACATCTTTAACCGCAAGTATATTCCTACTAAAGAAGAAGATGCGCTGGTCATGATGAAATATATTACTTATAACGGGGTTAATTACATCCCTAATCCAGCTACTCCTGACGACTTTACACATGAACAAGTTGTCGTGAAGCGGGAAAAGCCTATTCAAGAGTTGATTGAAGAGCTTCGCAGAGGTTTGGATCGCTTGTCATCAAGCAGCAGAAGACGTTCATTAGATAATTATTTGCCAGCAGATGCCAAGTTAGATGCTCCATCCCAAAAAGACCCACGCAAAGATGATGGAGCGGCACCTAGCGCCCCAACGTCAGTTCGGTCAGAAGCAATCAATAGTACATCCGTGCGTATATCATTTAGTAAAAGCCCACAAGGAGACGTCGTTGGTTATCGATTGTATCGCTCCTTAAATGGTGGAGCTTATCAGAAGATGGATGCAACTGTATTATCAGGAGATGACACTCGCTTCACCAATTATGTCTCAGCTGGCAACAACTACAGCTTCTATGTAACTGCAGTTGACGTTGTGGGCAAAGAGTCCGCTCCATCAGCTATTGTCACCTTGGGTGGGGGCAGCGAAGTCAAACCACCTACGAATGGTGCCGGCGGTACACCAGGCTCAGGGGGTCAAACGACTCCGCCAACCGGTGGTGAGACTACAGAGCCTGGCAATCAGACTCCACCTGAAACTGGTGGCAATGGCACTACACAACAGCCAGGTGAGTCGACTGGGCCTGTTGTTGAGTTGCCAGATGCTCCTGCTCAACTAAGAGCTAAATTAACAGATCTTGGTGTTAGTCTGACGTGGAAAGCTTCCAATAATAGTCCGACGGAATATTACGTGTATTATAGTGTTACTCGTGATGGCAAGTACGAACGAATCGGCTCTGTGCCCATTCCGGAATTCGAAATGATTACGATGAATCCATCAGGATGGTACTATGTAACCGCAGCGAACAGTAAGGGTGAGTCCAAGGGCTCCCGCCAAGTTAACGTTGAAAAATAATCACAGCACATGCAGCACCGCTAATCATGGTTGAGCCGCCCCTATTTAGGCGCTCAGCCACTTTTTTTTGCGCGAGCCATCTCCAGCTCAGAAAAAAGACACACATTATATAGCCGTCTAAACCACAGACAAAGCTAATAATGTATGCCTCATAATTTAATCTTCAATTGTAGACAGATCACCTGTCGGTAAGTTAAGCTCCCATGCTTTTAGTACACGACGCATAATCTTCCCTGAACGTGTCTTCGGCAGCTTGTCTTTGAACTCGATCTCACGAGGTGAAGCATGAGCCGATAAACCTTCCTTCACAAACTTCGAAATATCTGCCTTTAATTCGTCTGACGGTACATATCCTTCACGCAACGATATAAAAGCCTTAATAATTTCACCACGCATCGGATCAGGCTTGCCAATAACACCGGCCTCTGCCACCGCAGGGTGTTCTACAAGCTTACTTTCGACCTCAAATGGCCCTACTCGTTCGCCAGAAGTATTAATTACGTCGTCGATCCGCCCCTGAAACCAGAAGTATCCATCTTCATCACGATAAGCCGAGTCGCCCGATACGTACCACCCTTGCAAGCGGAAATACTCTTCGTACTTAGCTGGATTGTTCCATACTTTACGCATCATAGATGGCCAAGGCGTACGAATCGCCAAGTTACCCATCCGATAAGGCGGCAGCTCATTGCCTTGATCATCGATAATGGAAGCCTGTACGCCAGGTATAGGACGCCCCATCGAACCCGGCTTAATATCCATGCTTGGATAATTACAAATTAACTGTGCGCCAGTCTCTGTCATCCACCACGTATCGTGAATGCGCTGGTTGTATACTTTTAACCCCCAGCGAACAACTTCGGGGTTAAGCGGTTCACCAACAGATAATACGTGACGTATCGAGGATAAGTCAAATCCTGACAATAGGTCATCCCCTGCACCCATCAACATACGAAACGCTGTAGGTGCACTGTACCAAATCGTAACTTTATATCGTTGTAAAGTACCATACCAATCCTGAGGACTGAATCGGCCACCACGGACTACGTTAGATACCCCGTTTAACCACGGCGCAAAAATTCCGTATGACGTACCTGTAACCCATCCTGGATCGGCTGTACACCAATAGACGTCGTCTTCTTTAAGGTCAAGCACTATTTTCCCCGTATAATAATGTTGAACCATAGCATTCTGAACATGATAAACACCTTTTGGTTTACCTGTTGAACCAGACGTATAGTGAATAATGAGTCCATCTTCGCGTCCGAGCCATTCTAACTCTGCTTCCTCAGATGCAGCGTCCATTTCCGAGTAGAAATCAATAATGCCTTCTTCGGCCTGCACACCTTCGCCAACAACAATAATGTGTTTCAGTGCAGGCAGCTCTGAACGTTGGATACGGTGCAGCAGTGCTGGTGTTGTCACGATTGCAATCGCGCCGCTGTCTTCCAGACGGTCTTTCACCGCTGTCTCCATAAACGCTTCAAACAAAGGGCCTACAACCGCTCCAACTTTTAAAGTACCAAGCAAACTAAAATACAGCTCAGGCGTACGCGGCATAAAAATAAATACACGCTCTCCCTTGCCGATTCCGAATTTACGCAGCACGTTGGCAAATTGATTCGACTTTCTGCTTAGCTCACCGTACGTATAAGACTCGTCGCGTTGCGCATCGCTGTAATATAAAGCGATCTTATCAGCACGCCCTTCGACTACGTGACGATCTATCGCCTCATACGCCATATTGACTTTTCCAGATTCATGCCATGTAAAGTGCTTTTCAATTTCCTCCCAGTTAAAACTGTCTGCTGATACCTCATAATTCGGCAAATTCGGACTTGTTGCTGTGGCAGCAATGATTTCTCCTTGCACATTACCCATTCCGTGTCATCCTCCTGTTTCAATCTTCTTTAGACGCTTCTGTCTGCATGGCGATTATTTAACCGCTTTCATGAAACTATCAATAAAGGGACGATGGTGTATTCGCTTGATGTCAAGGGGAAATATTATGAACTTTTTGGCACAATCATTATAGCATATGAATTAATTTTCGCCTATTCTTTTCCTGTAATATTTTAGTTTTGAACGTTTATTTTTCGTTGTTAGCGATAAAACCGTATCACTTGCAAGCTTCGTTTCTTCCCACGTACTAATGAGGCCAACTTCGATACGATGCACAATTTGAAAATGAACGACACCATCTGCAAAACTCTCCTTTTCAAATCTTGTAATATTTGCTATAAACGAAGATGAACCCTAAAAGGAGTGTCGCTCATGGAACATCGTAAATGCTATCGTGCGCATATCGTCCCTTATGGCGATCGTGTTGTTATTGTAGAAGGACCCGTGAAGCCAGAAGTATTACAAGTGCTAGACATGCATTCTGACCTGAACGCCTTTCGAAGGCCTAAAGAACAACATCAAGCACTGATTGAAATTGCTGCGCTTCCCGAAGGTCGAATGATTATTGCACGTGATGAGAACAACATTGTGGGATATGTTACCTTTCATTATCCGGATGAGTTAGAACGCTGGTCTGAGGGTAACATGGAAGATCTGATCGAGCTTGGTGCAATTGAAGTAGCCGCTGATTATCGTTCACTTGGACTCGGGCGCCGTATGATTGAAACCGCATTTGAGGAAGGTCAACTAGAGAATTACATTGTGTTTACAACCGAATATTATTGGCACTGGGATTTAGACGGAACTGGCCTTAATGTCTGGGACTACCGCAAAATGATGGAGAAACTGATGGAGTCTGTTGACATGATTTGGTATGCTACGGATGATCCTGAGATTTGCTCTCATCCTGCCAACTGCTTGATGGTACGTATAGGCAAGGATGTGCCTCTCTCTTCAAAAGAACAATTTGACCGTGTCCGCTTTCGACAGCGTTTCATGTATTGAATACTGGAGGATTTACCGCATGAGTAGCAAATCGAACGCTTTATTTATCCAACATGTCGACACATTTAATTATCATTTTTACGCAGAGCATCCTTTTGACCAAACACGTTTGCATATGACGCAGGATTTGCTATCACGAGTTGGCGCGTTGCAGCCAGCACAAATGATTTCACCAGCTTCCGCCTCATTGGAAGCGCTTCAGCTCGTACATAGACCTGACTATGTGAACGCAGTTCGCCAATTAAGCGAACCATTGCCTGACCCAGACTGGATTCTTAAAGCAGCTGCCTACGGTTTAGACACAGACGACACCCCCTACTTTCCTGGTATGCATCAGGCAGCGTCAGCTATAGTAGGAGGCTCTGTCGCTGCCTGTGATGCCGTTATGTCAGGCCGTACGCAGCATGCCATCCATCTGGGAGGTGGCCTTCACCACGCCTTCCCTGGTAAGGGGGCGGGCTTCTGCGTCTATAATGATGCTTCTGTCGCGATCGCCTTGCTTCGGGAACAGTATGATGCACGAGTTCTGTACATTGATACAGATGTCCATCATGGAGATGGCGTTCAATGGTCCTATTACACCGATCCTAACGTAATGACCTATTCTATTCATGAGACAGGCAAGTTCCTGTTTCCTGGCACTGGGTTTGTATATGAACGTGGAGCAGGTGAAGGATTCGGTTCGTGTGTAAATGTTCCTTTGGAGCCTTATACAGAAGATGAATCGTGGCTGGAATGCTTTCAGGACACGATAGAGCAAGTCACCCATTCGTTTAAGCCAGATATTATTATTAGCCAGCATGGATGTGATGCGCATGCGCTGGACCCCCTTTCACATATGCATTGCAGCATGCGGATCTATAAGGAAATGCCACGTATTATTCATCAGCTCGCCCATACCTATTGTGAAGGACGATGGGTAGCGCTCGGAGGCGGTGGTTATGAAATATGGCGTGTCGTACCTCGTGCCTGGAGCCTGCTTTGGCTAGAGATGACAGATCATCCGCTTATTAAACAATTAAACGAAGCACCGCTAAAGCCAATCCCAACCGCATGGATGGAGCATTGGCAGCACCGTTCACCAGTGGATTTGCCGCAAACTTGGCTTGATAATGTGAACTTGTGGGAGCCTATGCCACGTCGTGGAATTATTCAAGAACATAATACGAAAGTGAAAAATATTGCTTTGGAGTATGTTCGTTAGGACATACGCGCCAAAATATAGCTAGATTCTTGAACTAATCTGAGCATAGATCCCATACATTGTCCTGCTTCTGGTATACAGCAATAAAAGGGTTGAGCACATGTAAGCATGCTCAACCCTTTTCTACTACACTCAAGTACAAATTGTGATATAACCACGTACGTAACGAAATGTCCTTAAAATGTGCTCTATTTTGCAGCTTGCAACTCGCGCAGAATGCTTTCGATAATTTTAAAAGAGTGCTCGGAAGCTGTCACCGTAAACTCTGCAAAATTCACATGTGCAGAGCCATCCGCTTTATCAGACATCGAGCGTATAATAACAAACGGCACATCGTTTAGCATACAAGCCTGCGCCACGGCAGCGCCTTCCATCTCCGTACATGCGCCCTCAAAGTCCTCATACAAGGCACGCACCTTATCACGGCTTGCAATAAATTGATCGCCGGACAATACGATACCCGTCATATAACGTCCTTCAAAATGAATTGCGCAAGCACGTTCGGCCAGTTCAATTAATTGAGCGTCTGCTGCAAACGTCGAACAAGCTTGATACGGAATTTCGCCTAGCTTAAATCCAAGCGCCGTCACATCCATATCATGCTGAATGCACGCGTTTGAGATGACAATATCGCCAATATTTAAGTTCGGATTCACCGCTCCCGCTACACCTGTAAATAATAGTTGAGTTACTTGATAGCGGTCAATTAATACTTGCGTCGTAATGGCTGCATTAACCTTGCCGACACCCGACTTACAAATTACGACACGATGGCCGTGCAGCAATCCTTTATAATATCGGTTGCCCACCTGCACCTCTTCTTCCATGTCCGATACAGCTTTAAGCAATAAAGCGATTTCCTCATCCATTGCACCAATAATTCCGATTGTCATCTTATTCCCTCCCACGCGTATCCATTCATCTTACCTGGTAATACACCCAGACGTGTCCGTACATGCAAAAAGCCCCGTTAATCGGGGCCTAGCACCGTCTCGTGCGCTTATTCGTTCACGGAGCTTACTGACAAACGAAGAATAGTCTCATGCGGCAAAATAACTTGCGAGTGCTCCACATTCTCTTTCTTCATAAGCTTAGTTAACAACCGCATAGCTACCGCTCCGATGTCATACATCGGCTGTGCAACCGTCGTCAATTGTGGGCGCACCATAGAAGCCATACGAATGTTGTCTACACTGATGACTGAAAAATCGTCAGGCACTTTAAGACCTGCATCTTGAATACAATGGATGGCACCGATCGCCATCTCATCGGTTGCAGAGAAGATTGCCGTTGGCTTCTTCTTTAAGCCGAGGAAATATTTCATCGCCTCAACACCTGATTCGTAACGATAGTTCCCAATTCGAACCAGATCTTCCTTGTATTCAATACCAGCGCGCTCAAGCGCCTTCTTGTACCCTTGGAATCGAGCAAAGCCATTCGCAGGATCTTGCAGCGTGCCGCTAATCATCGCAATGTCACGGTGGCCGTGACGAATTAGCGTGTTCACTGCATCAAATGCCGCCCCTTCATGGTCAATGTCTACTGAAGGGATAACCCCGTTCTCATCCGTTGTTGCACACAATACGATAGGTACAGAAGCTGTACGGAAAGCTTGTACATGATCTTCCGTAACTACCCCACCCATAAATAGCAAGCCGTCCACTTGTTTCTCTAGCAACGTGTTAATAACACGAATTTCCTTCTCCTTCTTCTTGTCCGCATTGCACAAGATGATATTGTAATGATACATATTAGCTATATCTTCAATACCACGCGCAATCTCAGCAAAAATGGAATTGGAAATGTCAGGGATAACAACACCAACAGTTGTTGTCTTCTTGCTCGCAAGTCCGCGGGCAACCGCATTGGGGCGATAACCTAAACGCTCAATCGCTTCGTACACTTTCTTACGCGTTTGAGGCTTTACGTTCGGGTTGTTATTTACAACCCTGGAGACAGTCGCCATCGAGACGCCTGCTTCTCTCGCTACATCATAAATAGTTACCGTCACGATCCTTCTCTCCAATTACCTAGTTATTTAATACGTACTCACATATTAAAGTCCATAATACGATATTTTCTGAAAATTCGCAATGACACGTCAACTCATATACATAAATTGTCGTATTTTAGCTAAATTGAGAAAGGATTGGCTCCAACTTGTCATATCGAATCCCATAATGGGAATCGTGCCAAATGACTTTACCATCTTGCAGCACTAACACTTGCGGTGATTCATGTTTGATACCAAGCTCATTTGCTGCCAGAAGCGACACCTCTCGATGCTCGACCACATAAATTAACCCGAATTGGATCGAACCTTGCGCAAAATCCTTTACGACAAGCGACATCTCTTCATTCGCATTCGTACTAATCGGGCAGCGTGTGCTGTGCTTGAACAACACCACCGGCTGTTCATGGGACTTGTTGATCAGTTCATGCAGCTTGGAATCCGTATCCACATTGTACATCAATACCTTCCTCCTCAAACGCTGATATATTACATTATTGCTAACTTAACTAATTTTAACCTGATAAGGAGTAGCACTAAATGTTGTTAGTTGTGTTAGCCGCCGTTGAATGTCGATCATCCACTCCACATCCCCCCAGGTTTTGGCCAGTAAATAGATGTCAAGCAGATGATTCACCCGCTCTTCTACCCTATTGTTAAATAAATCCACCAAATGATCGCCGCCCATATCCAGACATTCTTTCAATACACTGGCTACTTCATGCTCATCATCAAAATAAATGCGCTTTCTTTTTGTTGCTTCGTCATTTGTTAACAGCTTCATCAACTTAATTACATCCTGCTTTAGCTCAGGGAACAGCTCTGAGTGATCACAGCAAGTACAGGTGTATACTGGAACGTGATGAATCTCAATGGTTCGTGCATGTACTACAGTACGTAATGTCATATCCATCTCTTGACCGCATGTGCAACGTTTGTTCATACCGGATCACCCCTAGATTACATATACATTCGTCTCTCGTATTTGCATTTGTGCATGTTAACCCCAACTACTACTCTGCGCATGTATGGATTAACGTATATTTCGACTTTATTAACCGTTCTCCTGCTCCAATAACCATGTATTTATTTACACATTTAGAAAAAGAGAATTCGTTTGATGTATAATAAACAATGATGTTACTCACAATTATAAGCCTTTACCCTCGCTTTTGTATGTTCATTTAAAGGCAATTGTGGTTAAATACGTGCTACTGTGCCAGTATTTGCACGTTGTTTAACAGTTGGACACATAGACTATAAACCTTAAAGGAGTCGATTACTCGATGCGTTTACTTGGAAAAAAAATCGTTGCGCTAGTTGATGAAGAGTTCGAAGATCTGGAACTGTGGTACCCCGTTTATCGTGCCCGTGAAGAGGGCGCCGAGGTTCACCTGGTTGGTGCGGAGGCTGGACATACTTACATGGGGAAATATGGTGTTCCCGCTACGTCGAATTATGCCTTTAAAACGATAAATACCGCTGACTATGATGCCCTGCTCGTACCGGGTGGATGGGCGCCAGACAAGCTGCGCCGTTATGAAGATGTGCTGCGGATTACACGTGAGATGAACGAGGCCAATAAACCAATCGGGCAAATATGTCATGCAGGCTGGGTGTTAATTTCCGCCAAAATATTGAACGGCAGAACAGTAACATCTACACCAGGAATTCGTGATGATATGGAAAATGCAGGAGCTATATGGCTGGACAAGGACGTTGTAATTGACGGAAACATCGTTTCCTCACGTCGTCCACCAGACTTGCCTGCTTATGGCAAAGCGTTCTGCGACGTACTCGCTAGCATATGATAATTATAGCCTATATTTAGGCATGTGCGAAGTGTGGTGCGGAGGTCTCCTGCCACACTTCATGCCTGTCAACATCGTTATTACTCATGTACCTCAAAAATTGATCGTCTTTTCCCCCGTCTGTTCTGGAGCTGAGCTTGGGAATTGATCCAGATGAAGCACTTGTTCCAATTCAGCCTTGTTTCGACTCAAAAATGCTTGTTTTGTCACTTCAAGACATGTCACATGGGCTGTCCGCCGGATAGCCGCCTTCACTCTCGGAATAGATCTCGAAGACATGCTCAGCTCGTCAACCCCTAATGCAACCCAAAGCGGAACCGCACGCGGATCGCCAGCCATCTCCCCGCATACCCCGACCGTTATACCACTTTTTTTCGCGGACTCAACCGTGTGACGTATAAGTCGAAGCACAGCGGGATGATAAGGATCATACATATGTGCAATTTGTTCATTCATCCGATCCACAGCCAATGTATACTGTACCAGATCGTTTGTGCCAATGCTAAAGAAATCCACTTCCTCCGCTAAAAGATCCGCAATGGCAGCTGCTGCGGGCACCTCAATCATAATACCAATTGGCAACTGTTCGTCAAAAGCTGTATCTTCTTGGCGAAGCTCATCCTTAGCAGCCTCCAGCAGTCTTTTAGCGGCCGCTACTTCCTCAAAGGAGCTAATCATCGGAAACATGACTTTCACCTTGCCAAAGGCACTTGCACGCAATATAGCACGAAGCTGTGTCTTAAAGACGTCCGTTCGATCCAAGCAGATCCGAATCGCCCGATAACCTAAAAATGGATTATCCTCTTCAGGAAGCTGTAAATAATCCATCGGCTTATCTCCGCCGATGTCAAGTGTCCGAATAATAACGGGCCGATCTTGAAACGTTTGAGCGACTTCCTTATACACAGTAAATTGCTCCAGCTCATTAGGTGGGTATGTACGGTCCATATACATAAATTCCGTTCGGAACAAACCAATACTTTCCGCCCCATTGTGCTCTGCAATATCAAGCTCTCTAGTGGAACTAATATTTGCCGCAAGATGTATCCTATGTTGATCGCTTGTCTCCGCAGGAAGATCCTTCATTTTAGCCAGCTCATCGGCTTCCTTCAAAAACAGATGACGGCGTTCTTCATACCATACCATCACTTCATCGGTTGGTTCGACGTACACATAACCATGCTCACCATCCACAATGACCATGTCGCCCGTCTGAATCGGCTTCTCCAACTTTCCATCCAGCCCCAAAACAAGTGGAATACCGAGTGCCCGTGCCATAATTGCGGAATGCGAGGTCTTTCCTCCCATAAGCATTACGATACCGAGCACATTTTTTGGATTCAGATGGACAAGTTGTGAAGGGGATAGTTCTTTAGCCACCAGAATGTAAGGCTGCGTATCCGTAGGTAATGTGATTTCTGGCGCGCCTAATAAATGCTTGAGCAGCCGGTTGCCCACATCCTTAATATCAAGCGCACGTTCTTTCATGTACTCATCGTCAAGCAGATCAAACATCGTGACAAAATGATCAATTGCTTCTTTTACTGCAACTTCTGCTGCTTTATATTGTCGTTGAATAATACCCTGTATTTCATTCATAAATACGGGATCTTCTAATATGGCGAGATGGGCATCAAAAATTGTTGATTCTTCCGTGCCCACCATATCGCGGATTTCATTTTTAATATATTCAATCTCATCCTTGGAAGAGCGAACACCCTCATATAAGCGTTCGAACTCTCTCGCCAGATCGGAGGGATCCATCTTCTCTTCGGGAACATCCCACTCCCATGTAGGGAGTACAAATGCTTTACCAAGCGCAATCCCGCTTGATGCTCCTATGCCTCTAACCTTTTGAGTCAACGCTTCTCACCCCCATTACTGTCTTCGCGCAGGACTACGGACAACACAGATGTCTGTCCCTTCTTCACTTGGGCATAAGGTGCGAAGCTCCATGATGCAACCTTATCTGAATTGGTGATAACCATTGGTGTGGCCATTGATCGGCTCCTCTTCTTGATGTAGGCAATATCGAATTTGACAAGCAGTTGACCCGGCTTTACTTCTTCGCCCTCTTCAACAACAGCCTGGAAGCCCGCTCCATTCAACGTTGATGTTTCGATTCCGATATGAAGTAATACTTCCAAGCCTTCCGGCGTCTCTATTCCAACCGCGTGCATCGTTGGATACACGTGTCTAATGAAGCCGGCAACAGGAGACACAAGCTCTCCTTTGTCAGGGTAGAAGGCAACACCATTCCCGACCAGCTTCTTGGCAAAAATCGTATCCGGCACTTCGTCAATCGGGATCATCCGCCCTTGTACCGGTGCAACAAACCACACTTGTTGCATGTTGCGCTGTATTCGTTTTAACATTTCATCCCGTAAAATTTCCGAGTATGTACCAAAAACAACTTGCACATGTCCGCCGCCCAGCCGGAGCACACCTGCTGCGCCCAAGGAACGGAGCGTACGTCGATCAATCAGCTTGTCATTATGTACGCGCAGACGGAGGCGAGTAATACAGGCTTGAATGTCAACAAGATTATCTTTGCCGCCAAGCGCCTGAATAATCAAAGGTACGCGGTGAATAAGGTCACCCGCCATATCATCCAGCAGCGATCCTTCTACCCGCCCAGGCGTAGGAATCTGAAATCGATGGATTGCAAAACGAAACAGCACATAATATATAACGGCAAACCCAACTCCGATTGGGATTAACCAAATCGCATTGGTCGAAAGATGAAAGTTCACAATATAATCTAAAGCCCCAGCCGAAAAAGAAAACCCGTGGTGAATCCCTAATTCAGCAGTAAGCCACATCGCGGCCCCTGTCAGCAGCGCATGCACAACAAACAAGTAAGGAGCAGCAAACAAAAATGCAAACTCTATAGGTTCCGTAATGCCTGTAAACATCGATAAAAACGCAGCGCTTAAAAAAGTTTTGTACACTTTCGGACGTAAATCCTCACGTGATTCATGAATGATCGCCATCGCCACCGCAGGCAGTGCAAACATCATTATTGGAAACAAACCAGCCATATATGTACCCGCTGTTGGATCACCCGCAAAAAATCGCGGCAAATCACCAGTAAAAGACATACCAGATGTATCGTTGTAAGACCCTACTTGAAACCAAACGATATTGTTTAGCAGATGATGCAAACCAAAAGCGACCAGCACCCGATGAAGCACTCCATACAGAAATACACCAAAGCTGCCCATTGCTAATATTTCATCGCCTACAAACGTAACCCCTTGCTCTAGGAATGGCATAATGGACACAAGCACAAAGGATAACCCTACAGAACATAAAGACATTACAATCATCACAAAGCGCGGACCGCCAAAAAACTGTAAATATTCAGGTAATTGAAAATGATGAAAACGATCGTGGGCCAAGCTTGCCACCACTCCAAACAACACACCGATAAGTATGGTTGGTTGAACGATTGTTATCCCCGCTGGCGTTGTGTATTCGAGCAATTGATGGAAAATAAACATGCCCACTAAAGCGGCGAAGCCGGCATTCCCTTCATTGTTGGACAAGCCAAGCGCAACGCCTACGGCAAATAAATAGGGCATCATATTCAGCATCGTCTTGCCGGCCCAATCCATCCAAACCGAAGCGTCAGCGAATCCTAAGCTGCTTAGCAGTTGAGCGATGGCAAGCAAGATCGCAACCGCCGGCAAAGCCATAAGCGGCTGCATTAAAGCACGAGAAAGTTGCTGCAACGATCCTAATTGATTCAAGAGCACCTCTCTCCTTCCAGTGCGAGTCACAAATATATTGTATAATCTAGCATATGTAAGTCAAAATAAACGATGTCTCAGCGTTTGGAAGACGCTGTTGTATAAGGACTGCATATATAGACCAATAACTAACTTTACGTTTAACCCAAGTCCAAAGCCATGACTATTATACGCTACCTCCAACGTAAACAACAATAAATAATTAGTCAAGGCTCCTTTTCGTTGACTGATGATCATTTAGGAGTTTACTTTAATGCGGTTTCTCTGGCCTCTCTATGAGCAACACTATAACCAAACGAAAATAAGAGCCGTTAAGGAAAGGAATAACTTCTCCTGCACGGCTCTTACGAGTTTGTTCTATATTTATTTGTGTTGTTTTCCTTCAGGCAGCAGTATCGCGTCTACAACTTTAATGCAAGCATCCATGACAAAATCCATACCATGCGCACTAGCATAAGCTGCCGCCTCCTCGTTCACGATACCTTGTTGCAGCCATACCGCGCCTGCGTTCACTGCTGCTGCTTCCTTGGTGACGTCGAGGCAGAACTCGCTGCGACGAAACACATTAACGATATCAATCGGTTCTGGAACAGCCGCCAATGTGGCATAACAAGTCTCACCCAAAATCTGTTCAGCTTTCGGGTTAACCGGAATAATTCGATAACCTTTGTTCTGCATCGCTGCCGCAACCATGTGCGACGTGCGTGTCGGATCTTCTGACAACCCAACAACAGCAATTGTCTTGCTGGATGATAGCAACTGTTTTAGTGCATCTTGCGAAGGATGTTCATAGGCCATCGGAAATTCCTCCATTCTCATATACGCTTTAGTACCTCATGTAAGCTATGCGGTTATCCAAGCTACTGAGCTAAAATAAATTTATGCTTCGATCCATTCCACTTGTGCACCGAGCGCTAGCAGATGGTCAAAATATTGCGGGTAGGACTTGGCAACGTGATGCGCATCCTTGATGCGAATAGGCTGCTTCGCACGCAGCCCCACAACGGTCAGCGCCATGATCACTCGATGATCATAATGTGCGTTAATTTCTACTCCACCTTCTACACCTTCTGGGCGTCCGTGGACAATAATCTCCGCCTGACGCTCTTCTACATGAGCCCCTGCCTTACGAAGTTCATTTACGTAGTCAGTAATTCGATCGCATTCCTTGTATCTAAGATTCTCTACGTTATAGAAACGCGAAGTTCCCTCTGCAAATACCGCTGCCGCTACCATCGCTAACACCGCATCTGTTGCAACATCCCCATCAAACTCGAGCGCGGTTAACTTACCTGCGCTTTGCACACGTACGACATTGTCTTCGTGTGTCAAGGGTACGTTCATCATCCGCAGCACATCCACAATGGCACGCTCCCCCTGCTTACTGTCCACGGTTAATCCACGCAGCGTAACATCAGAATGCGTTACGGCAGCAGCCGCTAACACAGCGGCCGAACCTGGATAGTCACCTTGCACGTAATAAGTGCGAGCGGTGTATTGCTGCCCTCCTGGAATACGGTAGTGCATCAAATCTTCACTCGCCTCAATCGTGATGCCGGCTTCACGGATGACTTCAAGTGTTTGCCCCACTACTACTTTTGACTTCAAATCATCCGTTACTTCGACAACACTGTCTTCTTTCAGTAGCGGCAGCAAAAATAACAAGGAGCTCAAATACTGTGAACTAATGTTGCCGGATACTTTAATATGTCCGCCTTTTAATTGCCCCCCACGAATGGCAATCGGCAATCGACCTTCCCGATGCTCAATATCAGCCCCTAGCTGCTGAAGCGCCACAATTAGATCATCGTGTGGTCGCTTGCCGAGGGATTCGGGATATGTATTTACAAAATGTACTTCTGGCAACAACGAAGCTATGCCCATCAAAAAGCGCAGCACGGCACCCGCATTTCCAACGTTCAGCTCCTTAGACGCAGGCTGTAGCCGTGGGGTGCTCCCAAAGCCCGTTAATTCGATCTTAGCATCATCTTCTACCAGTATTGCACCGAGATCCTGCAAGCAGCGGCGCATGGCATCACTGTCTTCACTATGTGCCGGATAATAGATCGTGCTTGTTCCTTCCGCCAATGCGGCAACGAGCAAATAACGAGTCGTGTAGTTCTTGGAAGATAAAGCTTGAATATCACCCTTCAATTCCGTTGTCGGTTTGACCAGCATGTCCATTACAACCACTCCTTTTTATCGATTTATTATTTTAAATTTTGTACTCCATGACAAATGATCATTTGCTCTACTCTACCGCTCACTGCCCACTCGATCCGGTTGATGTGAATTGACAAAAGATAACGCGCTTATTATGATCATTTTGACAACTTGTGATATATATCATATCTTATTTGCAAGAAATATGATCATTAGATTTAAGGGAGGCCCTATGAATACTATACCGGAAATTGATGTTTCAGAAATAAAGTTACGCCTTGAACGTGGTGAAGCGTTAAACCTCATAGACGTGCGCGAGCATGAGGAAGTCGCTCAAGGCATCATTCCTGGCGCCAAACATATTCCTATGAACGAAATACCGGATCGAATCCAAGAGGTTGAGCGTACCTCGGAAATCATTTTTATATGCCGCAGCGGTTATCGCAGCGAGCGTGTCTGCGAATACTTGCAGCACATCGGCATTGAAGGTGCTGTTAACATGGAGGGTGGCATGCTGGCTTGGGCTGCCATCGAGGGTCCAATCCAGTTCTAGTCCTCCTGCTTACTGTAATGAATGCTTAGCGTAGCCACTTAGGATCGCTTCTATAATCGGTTCTACTGATAAGGAATCTGTCTCCACTGTGCAATGAGCGAAGTCGTATCGACCTAGGCGGGCTTTCATTAACGTATGCACACGTTCTGTGACGTCCCCTTGCAATAACGGACGATTCGTATCCCCTTGCACTCGTGTGACAATCGTATCCAGCTGTGCTGTTAATGCTACAACAAAACCGTAACGCAGCATCGCTTCGCAATTGTGATTATCCAGAACAGCCCCCCCGCCTGTAGCAATGATAAGCCGTGTCTTACGCTGAAGCAAGTCAGTTAAGATACGGTTCTCTTGCTGTCGAAAGTACGCCTCCCCATGTTGGGCGAACAACTCGGGAATCGTTTTGCCTTGCTGCCTTACAATCTCTTCATCCAAATCAACAAATTCATACTGAAGATGCTGTGCCAACTGCTGACCAACTGTTGACTTTCCCGTCCCCATAAACCCGATCAATACTATACTTGTTTCACGGTCATTCATCACCATCATTGTTCTCTCCTACCGATAAACTGCCCATATGATACCATAGCTAACTTCTATTCGACAATCCGGATGTATAAAATGAAAGGAATGAACGTAAAGATGGTAGTACATGCCATTATATAGGAGTGAATGATGATGTCTTCGCTGCCCCCAACTGATCGCAATAAAACACAACGAACAATTGCTGCCCGCATGGAACGAATAATGGATAAGCAGCACCCGTTATGCAAGGAAGATATTGTCTGGGTGCTAAATATGGTCAAGAGCAAGCTGTCTTGTAATGACGAGGCATTATCAACACTTGATGCAGACCGGATCAAACGGAATTTCTGTTACTTCGCGGAGGTGTCCGTTATGCTGCTACAGCATAACAAGTTTGATCAAGAAAGTGATCGGCTGCGCTTCTACCTTGCTGAAGCAGCCTATGGCCTATGGTCACCTGCGTTGCAAGATGATTAGAAGCTGCACACTCCGCTGTCACATCAGCTATGCTTATGACAAACGCCGAGCTTGTGTCAGCTCGGCGTTTGTTTGTATGTGAAATGCTGTTCGTTACATTAATTGGACAACCAGTTGTAATGGAACGTACCTTCTTTATCTACACGTTTAAATGTGTGTGCACCAAAATAATCACGTTGTGCCTGCAGCAAGTTTGCCGGCAGACGCTCTGTACGATAGCTATCAAAGTAAGCAAGCGCAGAAGAGAATCCAGGAACAGGAACTCCACTTGTAACTGCAACGCTGATGACTTCACGCCAAGCATCTTGGTAAGCTTCCACGATCTCCTTGAAGTAAGGATCAAGCAGCAAGTTCTTCAGATCCGCATCACGATCGTAAGCTTCCTTAATGTTATTCAAGAACTGGGAACGGATAATGCAGCCGCCACGGAAGATCTTGGCGATATTACCAAGCGGCAAGTTCCAGTTGTATTCATCAGACGCAACACGCATTTGCGAGAATCCTTGTGCATAAGATACGATTTTACTTGCAAATAACGCTTTGCGAACTTTTTCGATAAACTCAGCTTTGTCACCTGTAAATGCCGCAGCTTTAGGACCCGACAACACTTTGCTTGCAGCAACGCGCTCATCTTTTAAAGCAGACAAGAAGCGCGAGAATACGGACTCCGTAATCATAGACAACGGGATACCGAGATCCAGTGCATTTTGGCTTGTCCATTTGCCTGTACCCTTTTGACCAGCTGAATCCAAAATAACTTCTACCATCGGTTTGCCTGTCTCTTCATCATATTTGGAGAAGATGTCAGCCGTAATTTCGATCAAATAGCTGTCAAGCTCGCCTTTGTTCCAATCCGTAAAGATCTCGTGAAGTTCTTTAGCATCTACTCCCAACACATTGGATAATAAATGATAAGCTTCACAAATAAGCTGCATGTCGCCGTATTCAATGCCGTTGTGCACCATCTTCACGTAATGTCCTGCCCCGTCAGCGCCGATGTAAGTACAGCAAGGCTCACCGTTTACTTTAGCGGAAATTGCCGTCAAGATCGGCTCTACAAGCTGATAAGCGCTCTCTTGACCACCAGGCATAATCGCGGGACCTGTCAATGCACCCTCTTCGCCGCCAGATACGCCAGTTCCGATAAAACGGAAACCTTTGTCCTCTAAGTACTTGCTGCGACGTTGTGTATCAGGGAAGTAGGCGTTACCGCCGTCAATAATAATATCGCCTTGATCCAAATGAGGTATCAATTGATCAATTGTTGCATCAGTAGCTTGT
The DNA here is from genome assembly GCF_000425125.1 of Paenibacillus taiwanensis DSM 18679. Taxonomy (GTDB): domain Bacteria; phylum Bacillota; class Bacilli; order Paenibacillales; family Paenibacillaceae; genus Paenibacillus_B; species Paenibacillus_B taiwanensis. The sequence goes on along the minus strand of NZ_KE384306.1, from coordinate 342,358 downwards.
CCTGCCTGAACCATAATCAAGATTCTGCGAGGCGTTTCCAACGATTGAACAAACTCTTCAATCGTATATGTAGGCGTTAAGTTCTTGTCAGGCGCCTCGTTAATGAGTACGTCTGTCTTCTCACGGGAACGGTTGTATACCGATACCGAATAGCCTCTGCTCTCAATATTGAGGGCCAAGTTCTTACCCATGACCGCAAGTCCAATCACGCCAATTTGTGTTTTAGCCATATGGATTTTCCACCCTTTATCTAATAGTGTATGGTTTGCATTATTGCTATTGTACCCTTTTTGCATAGAGAAGTGAACCCCTGCTTAGGGTTATCCGTGTGCGATTTCTCACGTACCGTTGCTGACATCCAATATGTGCTGGCTTGAGAAATAGAACCTAACTTTTTCTCTCGTCCCCCGCCTGCACAGAAAAACACCCTGCAGCCATCTTGCTAGAGCGCCAATGTGCCCCGCAAATGTGAGGGTGAGCAGCCTGTTACCATTCAAGTTGAATCATTTCTGTGCGAAGTGCACTTAATTTTTCTTTACAGTGTATTACCGAGTCGTTGTCCTCATGTAACAGTGCTTTATACAATACCGCCAACTCCTGATCGATCTCACTACGGAGCGCATCAATACGCTCCTCCGCCCTTGTAGATTGGAAAGCACGGATCATCTCCTCGGTTGTAATTACTGGACGCTTCTGAAATAGAACCTTTTGCTCCATTCCACATATTTCAACCAAGCGGATCCGTTCCCCAAACATAATGTTTTCGACAAATATATGTCTATCCTTGAACCTCTTCACTACCGCGTGTCCACGTGATTCCCCTATCATCTTTTCCATAAATTCGGCCAGTCGCTCATCACGAATCGTGTAGTCCCCCACAATTTTATAACGGTGATGGACCCGTTGAAAGCGCAGTTTGATCAGCTTCCGTCCGGTTCGTATGGAAACGATAAACAACGATTCATTCTCGCTCCAATACAACGAGTATCCTTCTTGTATGAGATCACGAATGAGGTTCTGGATTTGCCGGCGGTCAAAACGTAACTCCAGGTTGCAATATTCAACTTCATCGCTACGATTCACGGCAACTCCCCCTTACCTAATCTTCGTCTGCATACTTCATCATATGATCGTGCAACTTGGATTATTGACTCCAATTTCATCTTAATCTCCGCATCATATAATCAAATAACATGGCTATCGTATTCGATGTGGTATAATATGCGAATATCGGAGTGTACATGTGCGTGAAATATGCTCGCTCACCCCGCTTGAATCATGGACGAGGAGAGGATCAACGATGACTTTAACAGCAACGTTTACCGGATTTAACACTTCGGATTTTGATACCTTCCGAATTGAAGGTCTTGAAGCCCGAATGGAGGCGATCCGTGATCGTATACAGCCTAAATTCCGTATCATTGGTGAACATCTAACAGGAGAAGCAGCGCTGCTTGCAGGACAGGAAATGTATCTGCACATTGCAAAGCATGCTCGGCGCACCGTTAACCCACCCAAAGACACTTGGCTTGCGGTTGGCCCTAACAAGCGCGGCTACAAGTCGCTGCCTCATTTCCAGGTCGGATTATTTGATGACCATCTGTTTATTTGGCTCGCTTTTATTTATGAAGCAACAAATAAAGCACAGATTGCGCAATCATTCCTTCATCAGTTAGATTACGTTAAGAAGCTCGTACCTGATCATTATGTGCTATCGATGGATCATATGAATAAACAAGCAAATCGCGTAGGAGATTTGTCTGAGGAAGAGTTCATTCAGTCGCTGAATCGATTCCGCGATGTAAAGTCGGCAGAATGGCTAATTGGCCGGCATATCGAGGCATCTGACCCGATTCTTGCCGACGGACAGGCGTTCATGCAGCTTGTGAACGAGACGGTTCGTACGCTAATGCCACTGTACAAGCTTGCAGGTGAATCGGTTACAGCCCGCTAATCCTATTTGTAGCTAAGTTTCACAGCTACTTTAGCCAGCCTAAAGTGCCTTCTTTCCAGCGCGGAGGAAGGCACTTTTCTTATGCAGTCATTATGCACGCTAATAAGCAGGCGCACGAAAAAACCGAGCTTCTGCCACGCTGTGCGATAGACAGCGCTGGCAAAAGTTCGGTTCTCGTGCTTGTTGTATACGTACAAGCTGTTATAGGCGTGGCTGGATAACAGAACTCTGATCCAGCTTCACAAATTGGGCAAGCAGCGCCAGTGCAGCAATGGACAGCACAGCACCGATCATAAACGGTAAATTCACGTTTAAATTAAACACAGCAGTCGCGAGCAGCGGACCTGCAATACGCCCAAAGCTGTCCATCGATGAGTTAAGGCCAGATGCAACCCCTTGGCTTACCGTTGTCTTCTGCGTAATTAAAGACGTCACGCATGGGCGAATTAAGGCGTTGCCGATCCCAAACACACATAAGTATAGTGTGGCGTCCAGCACAGTAGACGAGAACAGCAGCAGCACAAAACCGACAGCTGAAATAATTAAGCCGGCAGCAATCCCTTTCTTCTCGCCGCCCTTCTTTATATAACGCCGTACGATTCCTCCTTGGACAAGCGCACCAGCCAAGCCGCAGAAGAAAAACATCCATCCGATATCCTCTGTTGAAATATGAGGTATACGCACAGCCTCATAATAAAAGAGCGTTGCTTCTAAACCTGCCAATGTAAATGTGACAAAGAACGACAATAAATACAAATATTTCATACGTCCTGTAAAAGCAGACCAGCGTGAAGGAGATGCCGTACCTTTACCTGTCCGCTTGTCTGGAGACAAAGATTCTTTCAGTTGGATAAAACCAAGTATAGATGTAAATAACGTTAATGCAGCAGCAGCAAAAAACGGCGTATTGTGACCGTATTTGCTTAATAGTCCACCAAATGCAGGGCCGAATGTAAAACCAAGTCCGATCGCCATACCAACAAGCGCCATCCCTTTGGTTCTAGTTTCCTCGCTTGTAATATCCGCTACATAGGCAACAATTACAGCGGTGACGGCGCCAGCAAATAACCCGCCAAGCGAGCGAGACGCATACATCAGCCACAGCTGACCGTCGGCCAAGCCAAACAATAGATAGCTCAAGCTAAACCCTAATATACCTACTAAAATGATGGGTCTGCGTCCCACCCGCTCCGATAATGCTCCCCACAATGGGGACACAATAAACGAAATGAGTGAATACAGCGCTAACATCAGACCGAGATGGAATTGATTAGCTCCTGCATCGGTAATCATAAGCGGGAGCACGGGAATGACTATCCCGAAGCCGATAAAGACCATCATAAGCATTAATACAACGACAGTTAATTGTTTGTTCATGTTTACGTTCCCTCCGTATTTCTCATCCTACCACAATTTAACGGTCAGCAAAATGCATGAAATTTGAAGCTTTTATCAAATCCGAACATTCGACACGAATTGGTTGGAAAATGTACTTGCATTCCGGGGGGTTTTTGTTAAACTAATCCTTGTTTGTTTGTAAGAACCAACACCTGTACATACAGGATGATTCTGAATATGAAAGGTTGTGAGCCCGCGATGGATCATCATCGAACTCCCTTGTACACTACACTAACGAATCATGCTGCCCGTAATCCGGTGCAGTTTCATATTCCCGGGCATAAGAAAGGTGCAGGAAGCGATAAGGAATTCCGAGAATTTATCGGTGATCATGCTTTTGCTATAGATCTTATTAATATTGCACCGCTCGATGATTTGCATCAACCAACGGGAGTGATAGCGGAAGCGCAGCAGTTGGCAGCAGACGCATTTGGTGCAGATTATACCTATTTCAGCGTACAGGGCACTAGCGGTGCGATCATGACCATGATAATGTCGGTCTGTTCGCCTGGTGACAAAATTATCGTCCCGCGTAATGTCCATAAATCGATTATGGCAGCTATAATTTTTGCGGGTGCGCGACCTGTGTTTGTTTCCCCAGCTCGTGATTCGAATTTGGGGATCGACCACGGTATCACAACACGTTCCGTTCGTCGAGCACTAGAGAAGCATCCTGATACGAAAGCTGTACTCGTTATCAATCCGACCTACTTTGGCATCTGTGCTAACTTAAAAGAGATTGTAGATCTTGCGCACTCGTATGAAGTGCCTGTCCTAGTGGACGAAGCACACGGCGTTCTGATCCACTTTAACGAGAAGCTTCCGATGTCAGCGATGGAGGCTGGCGCGGATATGGCTGCTACTAGCGTTCACAAATTAGGCGGTTCCATGACGCAAAGCTCTGTACTGAACGTGAATACGAAGAATGGTCTAGTTAATCCTCATCGGATTCAAACCATTTTCAGCATGCTTACAACAACATCTACTTCCTATGTGCTGCTTGCTTCTTTGGACACCTCGCGCCGGAATTTGGCGTTGAACGGGCATGACATAGCGGAACGTGCAATTAAGCTCGCTCACAATGCAAGAAATGCAATTAACCAAATTCCTGGGTTATACTGCTTCGGGGAGGAAATTCTCGGCGGTGAAGCAACGTTTAGTTATGATCCGACCAAAGTGACCATTCATGTTCGGCATCTTGGCATAACAGGTTATGAGACGGAGAACTGGCTTCGAGATCATTATAATCTTGAAGTTGAGCTGAGTGATATGTACAACATTTTATGTCTTGTCACACCTGGTGATACAGATGAAACGATTAGCATTTTGATTGATGCTTTACGTGAGTTGTCTGCCGCTCATATTAATCGGAATGAGGTCCAAGAGCTCGTTGTGAAAATACCAGAAATTCCACAGTTGTCCCTAATTCCGCGAGATGCATTTTATGGGGATACAGAAATTGTGCCTTTCAAAGAGTCAGCAGGACGTATCATTGCAGAGTTTATTTATGTGTATCCGCCTGGTATTCCGATATTACTTCCTGGTGAAGTCATTTCACAACAAAACATTGACTATATACGTGATCACGTGGATATCGGTCTGCCTGTCAAAGGACCAGAGGATCGTTCCATACAATTTGTAAAGGTCATTAAGGAAGAGACCGCTATATTTGAATAGATACTCAACAAAGAGGCTTCCCAATGGGAGGCCTCACCTTATGTCAGCTAGGTCTACGGAGGAATGCGTTCGTTAGTACTGTTAGTACTGGTCCCTCACTTGCAAGGCGGGAATTCGGGTGCTTAAAATTTGGACAGCTTCTTTGGCACAGGTCATATCTTCGAGTTGAAAAGATACTTGAATCTGTTCTGGCGTCAAGTCCTCTTCGCTTAGCAGCGTAGATCTGCCGGTCTGCATGCATACGACCAGCGTCTTCCCGATGAAATGATTGGAGTAGATGAGTGCGAAATCGTAACGTCCCTGCTCAGCAGCCCATCCTATGAAACTGATATTTGCTTGCTCCGTCACTTCATACAAATGCTCATACATAACATCTCCTCCTCACTTTTTCAACTTGCCTTACCATAACTATTCATTCTAACTCACACAGATACAAGTTCACTATATCACAATTTTCCATTTTTTATCAACCAGAACCAAGCTGTTAAAGGAAAGTAAAAATGAAAGCATGAAAATATTGCCACTTTTACTAAGGGGTGTTATGATAGGATTTGGATTACGGTATATTTAGGAGGGAGTACAGTGAGTCAACGAGCCATAATTGCTTTTAAGGATGGATCAGTGGTACCTTCCGCAACATTGGAGGATTTGAAGCAGCAGTTGCTTCAATATCAAGAGCAAGCCCGATTAACAGGCACCCAGCTAGGTTGGGATTATGCTGAAGCTGCCTTTCCTTACACATTTGAGACCAAGCAGGGCCAGGAACAGGTTGGCTTTCTGCTGCGTGGCAATCATCCGCTATACCGATATATCCTGTTTGGGGTTGGAACACATGATAATGAGGGCACCCTTCGTCATTATGTGGAAGTTGTCCTTCCTGACACTTCCACGCAGGGAGATTCGAATAAAGGCAATGAGCTATGCAAGTATTTAGCACGCACTTGGAAGGCAGAGTTGACGTTGTTTAACGGGCGAAAGATGTATTTTAATCCCCGTAAGTAATCGTGTATATAACATTACATATAACAAAAAGCCCCAAGTTGTCTTAGGGCTTCTCCTTATTACCTTATTAAGAGAAGGGAATTAACCTTCTTGGGAGGATACAAGCTCATCATAGGCTTGTTGTACACGTTCCCACTCTTCATCTTCTTCAATAGCGTTAAGGACCATGTCCTCACCGTCTTCGTCTACACGTACAATGATACCATCAGCTTCAGGGTTATTTCTCTCAAGAAGCAGAGCGTACAATTGTTCTTCAACGTTAAACGTTTCAACCAATGCCATTTCTATTTCGTTACCTTCGTCGTCCACAAGTGTGACGATAAACTCTTCGTGATTATGCTCATGGTCGTGGTCATGGCCACAGCCGCAGTCATGATTATGGTTATGTTCGCTCATTACATAGTTCTCCTTTATTGTGCAAATAGTATGTTGCATCCTTCGTATCGTACCACGATATGTGAGGAAGGTCAACGAAATGACACCCTTGAAGGCTAGTATATGTAACGTTCAAAAATAACACTCATCAAAGAGCAAAACCATGATTACACCGCTTCTATCGTCTTTTTAGACAATAAAGTGAACTCGCCGTTTTTTTGTCTCAAGTAGCAATTTACCGTATATTCACCTTTTGCTTTAAAATCGTATTTAAAGTCCGAGGATCGGAACCAGAAATTGTCCTGCTTCGTATCAATATCTGATTGTTGAATTTCTGAAGATTTCCCGTTCGGGTCTATAATCGTCAGCTTAATAGCGTCAACTTGCGTCTTCAGCGAATCCACTTGTACCAGTACGGAGAAAGCTGTTTTTCCAGTCTTAACTTTACCGAAAGTAGCCTTGTCCTGGAACATCAGCATATGAATGTTAGGCTTCTGGATCGATATTTTCTTATTGGCGGCATCCCAGTATACGAATGCTTGCAATGCTTCTTGCAGATCACGTACAGACACATAAGCTCGCCCGTCTACCATTACCCCCCCATCTGATATCGCTTGGCCATTTAATTCAACATGCACCTTGTCTGTGCTGCTTTCCGCAGCAACTGTCGGTATTGTAGAGGCAAGTGATCCACCTACAATAGAACCGAGTAAGACAAGCGCGGCAATTCTCCTGCATTTCATGAGTGCTAACCTCCAACAGCTTAGTTGTATAGTTATACTCCTAATATGCAAGAGAGTTGCGGCCACATTTGCAATTTGCTCTCTTTACAACAAGGCCTGCTCCAGTGCAGTAACCCGCTGCTCCAGACGCTTTAATTGAAGATCGGCGTCATACAACTTTTTTATCATATTGTCAATGTTCTCGTCAGAAGGGGGCGTATACGCTAATTCTTCATACAATCTGCCCCACGGGAAATTGTGACCTGGACAATCTGCTTTGTGTATAGGATCAATCTGATGATGCCCGATTACATAATCAGATGTGAGCGGCAGATAATACCCCCATTTATCCTGAATGATGCGCTGAATATAACGATGCAATTGTACACACGCTTGAAACTGCTCAGCGGTTAGTTCGCCATCCATTCCCTCATGAACAATGGAGACACTGTATAGATTCGGATTGTGCTGCTTGCTTCTTACGAACAAAGAGGGAGCTGCTTGAATGCTGCTAGGAGGAATTCCGTTGGCCAAGGCTGCACGTTCTAACGATACATATTGATGGATAACACCCTTCTTGGAAATGCCATAATGAGCTGACGATATTTTATTATTTTGGTTTGTATACCAGTCATCCAAAGCCGACATACGAGCAGATGCAATATGATTCACAATAATCTGGGGAACTTGTCCCTTGCGAGCGCATGAATTGGTATACGCATTACCTTTCCACACGATATTCATCCTATGCCACCTCATCCCTCCGACATCACATCAAGTGTTCTTTAAGTAGGTGATTGACGCACATGGATGCGCGTGAGAACTCAGGGAAAGGAAAGCAGCTGCCGAATATGCTTGAGCTTGGATCATTTGTCTATCCGTTCCCTGAGCAGTTTAATGACGTCGTGTCCATCCCATAGCTGTTATTAATTACTGAGCTTTGTCCGTGTTAATATACAAGGCACACCGTTGCCGACCGCTCCTGGCTCGTTCATGCGCGAGACGTACTTTAACCCTCTCGCACAAGGCGTCGGGCATACGATGCAGCGGTCAGAAGTTACAACCCTCATCGTATACTGGGCACGCCCCCCAGATAGCTCTTTTTTCTTATTTTTGGCGCCTTTGCCTTTAGCCATAATCGCTCACCCGCTTCTCCCACGTCTCACACTGCAAAGCAAATCGCTTCTTCCCCATACTATGTGAGACAAGAGCCGTTCGCTTGTGCATTTACCTAGCCCGTGATACAGTGGGTGTAAAATAATAGAGCTTGGAGGATCTGGGAGAGAGATGACTATTCAACTGCAAATGCTAGGCACAGGGAGTGCTTTTGCCAAAACATATTTTAACAACAATGCTATACTGCACACTACCCAACAGGCGCTCTTAATTGACTGTGGAATTACAGCCCCTATCGCTGTTCACCAGCTAGGCAAGTCCTTCAATGAGTTCGATGGTGTCATCGTCACTCATCTGCATGCAGATCATGTCGGCGGCTTGGAAGAATATGCATTCCAGATGAAGTTCAGATACAAGCGAAAGCCTAAATTATATATCGCGACATCTCTCGTAGATATGTTATGGGAGAACACCCTTAAAGGTGGAATGAGTCAGGACGGGATTAGCAAATTAGACGATGTATTTGAAGTCATGCCAATGGAACCAGAGCATAACCATACCCTTGCCACTGACCTTCAAGTCAAATGGATCAAAACCGATCATATGCCTGGCAAAAATAGTTACTCCCTGCTCATTAATGATTGTTTTTTTTACACAGCAGATATGCGCTTTAACTTTGAACTGCTCCAATCCCTCGTTGACAATGGTGTTAAACATATATGGCATGATTGCCAACTGATCGGAACAGGCGAAGTGCATTCCACCATACATGAACTACTGACCTTGCCGATATCCTTGCAGCAGCGTATTTCTTTAATGCACTACGGGGATGAGCGTCCGCAATGGGAAGGTCGCACCGGACCTATGCCCTTTATTAACCAGCATCAAATTTATACGTTAATGTAGCATGGTGTTATCAAAAAGAGCACTTTAGCCGTATAATACGGTCAAAGTGCTCTTTTTCTGTCATAAGCCCATTTCATTAGTGAAAAGTAGGCAAGTTGTCTAAATTGTTGGAAGGATCGCCATCTGCATCTCCGCGGATATAAGTGCCTCCATTTTTTCCTTTAAACGTGTTTACTCCAGCAATTTCTCCATTATGAACAGCCTGCACAGCCTCAGTGTAGTTTAAAACTCTTCCTGAGCTTGTCTGAAAAGATGTCAGATCGCCATCCCCGTTACGTTGTACCGCTACAAATGTCTCACGTTCTGTCAATGCTATCCCATCCTTCGCGTTTCTATTTAAGATCGGTCATAGTATAACGTCTCACCTGAGACTGAACCGCTGCACCAGATGCGTTGAATCGTTACCATTTCTAGCATTCCCAAACGACTGACATCTTATGAAAACCTACTCAGGCACACCTCAATAAACATAAAATGTGTATTACGACAATTTCTTCTCCATACGCACATGCAAAATATCTGCATCATAGAAAGGCTCTTCTGATACGGTCTCGTAGCCCAAAGACTTATAAAACCCTTCTGCTTGGCACTGTCCGTCCAACACACATTTCTCAACGCCATGCGCCCTAGCGATTTGTTCTAAACCAATCATTAAGGTCCGACCTATCCCTAAGCCACGAAATGGCTTTCTGACTGCAATCCGTTGCATTTTTGCCGTGAACTCATCAATAAGCTTTACTCGTCCTGTAGCACCATATTTGCCATCAATCATGAGCAGCACATGGAAGGCAGGGGCATCTAATGAATCGTATTCATCACATTCTACTTCATCAGGCACATTTTGCTCCTGCACAAACACTTCTTTACGGATCGCAATGCACTCATCCAATTGTTCTTGGGTCTTTACCTCTATGATCTCAGCTGCCATTAGCCTCACCTCCGTCATTTATAAGCAATTATTTTACCACATGAACAAATTTATATTATACAAAAAAATGAAATTCATGTATAGTAAGGCTATCGAATACGCTTTCAAAAATAGGAGGTACTTGATGGACCCTGTTACCGCAACAATTGTGGCCGTAGTGGTCATGATTATTGGTATGGTCTTCCTGCTGCTTATCGTTACTAAGAAGGCATACACTCATAAGTGGGATACAGAGGAGCGATCCGATTCGTCTACGTCAGCGATAGATGCTCGTGATCGTGATCCTGACCATGTGTAATGCACATCAAAATACGAACAGGTCCTATATTAGCAACATAGCATTGCCATAGAGCCTGTTCGTATCTGATGAATCCCTTAATATTTCTGTTTTCAAGGCTGATAGACATCGCGCGGCACTATTTTACCATAGACATCCTCATAGATCGGAACTGTACCTTCTTGAGGCTCCAGATCCTTGTACGGGTCGGAGGCCGCTATCATCATGCCTGAACAACCTACAAGCAGTACAATAACGATACTTGCAACAACTATTGGTTTGAAATAAGGCCTCGATCTTGGCATCATACATCCCTCCAATTCACCTATCAACGATGTATATCACCATTTTCACCGCAAACAGATCATCTTAAACACCATCTGCAAACGACCTTATTCCACCTGTACCTGTCGCCTTTCTAGGCTCAAACGGTTCGATCCTCGCTAATGCTCCTTACCAGAGCCATCATTTATTTTGCGCAGCCATACATACCGCTCATCGTGATTGGTGCTGTCATGAACTAACAGTCGAGATAGCAACCAGCATAACACGGCTACGATTCCGAATACACCTGATAGCCAAACGAATAACTGAGCTCCTAGCATCATATCCCTCCGCTTGTCCTTTCTCATATGGAGAAGGTAGTCATCTTCCTACTCCAATGTATGAGCACGCCACAAACTTTAGTCGTCTCAAACACCAATTGCTTGCTACTTTGTATGTGCTGATTGTCAGGGCAAGACAGCTGATTACGGCTGAAAGCATTTCAATTGTAAACTGATGTAGGTGTCATGGCTCGCTTATTCGAATCACAGAGCGCAAAAACAGCCCCACAGCAACAAAAAAACCCTTGATCATAATCAAGGGTTGTGTGTTCATGTATGGTGATCTGTAGTGGGCTCGAACCACTGACCCCCACCCTGTCAAGATGGTGCTCTCCCAGCTGAGCTAACAGATCACATTATATACAATAAATCAATAATGAGTGAATATATCAACTAATATATCATCGGCCGCAGTCATTGTCAACGTTTACTGTTCATGTATTCATGCACAACTTAACATAGCTTGGAATTCACTTCTCCATGTCTAATCAAGAAAAGAAAGACTGCATTGTGCAAGCAGTTTGTGCCACTAAACCTGCTACAAGCAGTCCACTAATCGTGATATGTGATACTATGACTCAAGCGGAGGCAGTTGCCACACGATCGGCTCTTCTCCGAGTGCTTGCAAATGATCATTTATCTTAGAGAACGGTCGGCTGCCAAAAAAACCACGATGAGCAGACAACGGACTTGGATGAGGTGCCTGTACGATGAAATGACGGGATTGATCGATCATTTTAGCTTTCGCTTGTGCATGACTCCCCCACAATACAAATACGACAGGACGCTCTCGTTTGTTTAGCAGTTGTATAACCTGATCGGTAAATATTTCCCAACCTTTTCCTTTATGGGAATTGGGTTGAGATTCTCTTACGGTCAGCACCGTATTTAACATAAATACACCTTGATCTGCCCACGTTTTCAAATATCCGTGACTCGGCATCGTTGTACCCACATCAGTCGCGCTCTCTTTGAGCATGTTAAGAAGTGACGGCGGAATTCGCACGCCTGGCAGAACCGAGAAGCTGAGGCCGTGAGCTTGGCCTGGGCCGTGATAGGGATCTTGTCCCACGATCATCACTTTTGTGTCCGCATAGGAAGTTAACTGAAAGGCCGTAAATAATTGGTCAAATGGAGGGTAAATTACTTGATCCTTATATTCTTCTCTTAACCATGCCCACAATGCTTTGAAGTATGGCTTCCGTACTTCATCGTGCAAAAGTTGAGACCAGTCATTATCCACTTTCCAGGTCATCCCACTCGCCCTCTCTATTTTAAGTTCAAATAAAAAACTCCTTTCGCTAGTCTCAGCGAAAGGAGTTATATCGTCCATATTACCTTATTATTATAAAGTGCTAGAAGTTATAAATGGTGCCGAGAACCGGGGTCGAACCGGTACGGTAGTCACCTACCGCAGGATTTTAAGTCCTGTGCGTCTGCCAATTCCGCCATCCCGGCATGTAAAAGTGCACATTTATTATATATAATAAGTATATGGTGGGCCCTGAGGGACTCGAACCCCCGACCAATCGGTTATGAGCCGACCGCTCTAACCAACTGAGCTAAGGGCCCGTATGTATGAAATACGTTGAGCGTTATGTTGGTTGCGGGGGCAGGATTTGAACCTACGACCTTCGGGTTATGAGCCCGACGAGCTACCGAACTGCTCCACCCCGCGTCATTTGTGTTCGTCGTGTTTCATCAGCGACAAGTAATACTATACCGCACTTACCTAACCTTCGTCAAGCACTTTTTCAAAAAAATATTCCCCCCTTATTTCTCCGCTTATTGAGCATACATTTCCCCTTCTTTTTAGAAGATTTACAACAAAAATCGAACCCCATACTTTCCTCTTTTTGATCGAAAAACTTCGATTTCTTGCGGCGACTCGTACCCATATATCCAGGCGTCATTCTCCAAACGTTGCTGGAGTGTTTGCGCCTGAAATTTAGAATTGTACAGTTTACCCCAATAGATCCAATTTAACACCTTATAAGCCCCCTAGAAGCTAAGATTAGTGGTGAGACAGATCAGCACTATATAAACTTACGTTTTCCCTTACTGTGCCCATTTGGAGCTACTTCAAACGTTCATCCTTATCAGAAAGCAAAAAAGAAAAAAGGGGCTCTAGTTGCGAGCCACCCTTTTAGAATCAAATTATATTAACCACCGTAAATTCTGCCTGGGACAGTCTCACTGCCGCCATTCGGGTTGTTTTTAATTTGTTGCAGCATTTCATTCCCTTTTGTTTCCCACTCAGCCAGCGCTTGTTTAGTAGTCTTCTTCCCGTTAATTACTTCTTGGAACAAGGTACGTCCAATATCATTAACTTGCCATAGAGCAGGCTTCTCGCTCATTAAGTCTTCCGCGTCTTGGTTCGTAGGTATTACTGGCTTCACGTTAAAGAATGCATCAATATTATAGCTGGAACCATCTTTAGGTTTAATAAACTGTTTACGTGATACCATTTCATAGCTGCTGCGTGAACGAATTTTGGCCCATTCCTCGCTGTTAATAAATTTAACAAAATCCCATGCGTCATCTGGATTCGGTGCTTTGTTGTTAATAGCAAAAATGTTGTTCATATTTACAGAACCGGATATTCCTGGCGCTTCAGGATGAGAAGGCGCTGTTACGATATCCCAGTCAAATTTGTTAAAGCCTTTAATTTTGCTTGCATTACGCATAGCATTTGCCAAATCGTTGTTTAAATAACCAAAGTCCGATAACACCATAGCCACTTTGCCTGACAAGAAGCTGTCATGGTCAAACGGGCCTGGTTTCGTATTGTTTTCCATCATACCATCGTTTTGTGTTGGCATAATTTTGTCGGTGGACAATTTAGTAATGCTGTTCCACACCTTTTCCCAAGGACCTGTGTTAACAGTCATCTTCTCGCCTTTGTTGTCAAACATACGTAATTGTAATGGTGCAATGTAGCTATAAGTCATGGACCAGAATGGATCTCCACCTGCGTAACGGTCAAAAGAGAAACCATATTTGCGGTCCGCACCTTCGCCCTTCGTTACAAGACGTGCTTTGTTAAACACTTCATCCCATGTCATACCATCTGTAGGAGGCTCCACCCCTGCATCTGCAAACAATTTCTTATTGTAAAGCAGTGCAGACGAATAGAAGGTAGGCGCTAAGCCAAACATATTACCGTCGCCCATACTTTTGATGCCATCGAGCACAGCTGGAACAAAGTCTGTTGTATCGAATTTATCCTGCTGCATTAATGGGTCTAGCTGCTTTAACATCCCGTCACGAGCCAAAATACGGAATTGAGCCGGGTCCGTTACGATAATGTCTACAGGGTTGGAACCATCCATAATTTTTTTGACTGCTTCAAGACGGTTAGGCTCTTTCCGGTCTTTTTCTTCGCCTTGATTATATTGCTGATCACTCTGATCGATTGCAGGTACGATTTCAATTTTAACGTTCGGATGAGTATATTCATACACATCTGTAAATTGCTGACGGAAGTAAGAATCGTCGTAGCCGCCATACAGAACCCCAATTCTTAAAGTACGCTCCTGTCCTGTCTTCGTATCCTTGCTGCTGCTGCATGCTGCAAGCATTGGAAATACCATCGTTAATACTACAGATGTCATAACTAGTTTTCTAACCCATTGATTCCGTTTCATTTTGTTTCACCCTCCAACTTGTTCGGTGTTCGAATAACAATCTTATCTCCATCAAATTCCATTGAAGCTTTATCACCGATGTCAAGCGCCTCCAGAAACTCCTTTGGTACTTGTAATCGTCCCACACGGTCCACTACCACGTAAGCCTCATGTACATTCTGCTGACCACCGCCAAAACCTGCAAGCCCATCGCCATCCAAATTCGGATTACGCTTAATAAACTCCGTACTCGTCAAGCCGTCTCGTATGGCCACAACGCGGTCAACTTTACCAGCTAAGGTGATATCATGTGTAACGATCACTATCGTGACCCCAATCTCCTTGTTCATACGCCGGAAGATGCCCATAATCATATCGGACGTCTGCGTATCTACAGAGCCTGTAGGCTCATCAGCAAGCAGCAGCTTTGGCTTGTTAGCCAAAGATATCGCAATTGCTACGCGCTGCTGCTCACCGCCTGACAACTGAGCAAGCTTATTGTTGAGTCGATGTCCAAGACCGACCCACTCCAGCAATTGCTTGGCATATGCACGGTCCAGCTTCCCAGCAAGCATCATCGGAACTTCAACATTTTGCAGTGCAGTCAAGTAAGGAAGCAAGTTTCTGGCGTTGTTTTGCCATATAAAGCCTACCGTATCCCGTTTGTACTTGACAAGCTGCTCGTCGGTGATTTTTAACAGATCCCAATCACCAACTTTGATTGTTCCGGCGGAAGGACGGTCCAGTCCGCCCAGAATGTTCAAAAAAGTTGATTTACCGCTGCCGCTATTGCCAATAATTGCCATCAACTCACCCTGCTGCACAGACAAATTAAGGCCTTGTAAAGCGACAACCTCTAAATCTTCTGTTTTAAATATTTTAACAAGTCCTTCACAATGGATCATTGCTTAACGCTCCTCTCCCATCTTCACGGCTTGATGCACACGCAAGCGTCGAATGTGAATAAAGAGCATAGATGCTCCCATCAACATCATGACACCTACGACCATGTAGAGCTGCATCGTATCCTTCGCTTCAAAGACGATCCGGAAAGGAGGCACCTGCATCTGCGCATTTTCTGTTGCTTGCAGGAACGGCAGGAACAAGCGGCTTGCTACTTTACCAATGATAACGCCTAGTCCGATAGACAGACCAGCTGTAAATAGCTGCTCTAGCAGCAGCATGCCCGTCAATTGTTTACGCGAAAGACCCATTGCTCGTAATATACCAAATTGTACAACACGGCCTGACAGGTTAAAGAACCAGAACAACAAGTACCCAATTAACGAGACAATAATCGAAACGAGGAAGCCCATACTCAAAATACCAAATACGCCACCTCTTGTAGGATGTTTGCTCTGCGTAACTAATTCGGCTCTCACGTCTTTGAATGAAGCAATATCGATGTTCGCTTTTTGCAACGATTCAATAACAGGGCCTAGCTTAGCCCCCTCCTTCATCTTTAGCCAAACTTCGTAAGGCATCATCGGGACTTGATCATAAATATAATCAAGGTTCGCAATAAAGAAAGGTGTCTGATCTGGGTATTGACTTGGCCAGTAAGGTAAAATGGCTACAACAACAAACTCTATCATCTGTTCTTGAATGCCAATGGATACAAGATCCCCCGGCTTCAGTTGATATTTCTCTGCTACGTTCGTTGGAATAATGACACCTTGTTCATAATACTTGCCCAACGCGTCGAGATAACGGAATGGATGCGAAGGGAACATATCGTTGCGGAACCAGGCTACTTTGGCAAAATCCACGTTATCGATGCCCATTAACTTGCCCTGTCCGATCGATCTCCCTGACACGATTACATTCCCTTTCGTTTGAAGGACACGAGCCGCCGCCTCTACACCAGGCTGTTCCTTGAACAACTGGAATGGAGGCTCGTTATAAATGGTCTTTGATGGCTTCGGCTGTTGTCCACCAGGCTTGCCGCCTGAACCCCCGCCTTTTCCAGGATTCGGGTCCGCCTCCGGCGTTCCTTCCCACACCGTCGTAATGACAACATCTGTACCCACATTATAAAGTGTACGTTCCTTCGAGTTCAGATCAATTGTACGAGCTGCTGAAGAGTTGTATACCCCTAATCCAAGCGTTAAAATAAGCAAAATCATAAGCGGGTAGTATGCTTTAGCAGATCGCGACAATTGGGTTAGCGTCAAATACAACGGAAGTGGGAGCATTTTCCCGCCGATCCATTGCAGCAAACGTAAAATCCAGGGAAATAACCTTAAGAAAAACAGCCCTGTTGCAAATATAGCCAACGCAGGAACAAAAAACAGAAACGGCTGCACCTGCAACTGATCTGAGGTCATTCCTGTCTGGAACGACAACATCTGCTGCTGGTTGGATAAATAATAACCGTACCCAGCCAATCCAAGAAGTACAATGTCCAAGTACCATCTTTGCCAAACAGGACGTTTGTTGCGGGCCATCTTTTGACGTAAGTTTACGATAGAAGACCGCGCAAATATTACAGCCGGTATGACACTGGCAAGTATGGCGATCACAACTGCAATGAGTCCAAAAATAATGGCATCTGACGAAAAGCCGATAGGAATTGATTTACGGTTCACAAACTCTAGGAAGCCGTTTGCCGCGCCAATCGATTTTGCCATAAACCAACCGAAGAATGGAGCCACAGCTAACGCCATGCCACCCAATATAACACCTTCGATCAAATACATCACGATGATCTGTCTTGTACTCGCCCCCCGACTTCGGAGCACCGATATATCACTCTGCTGCTTCTCCAATGCTTGGTTTGCATTCATCGCAATAAAATAAAACACCATTGCAATCATCGGTGCTGCAAGTGTAAACAGCATCATTTGTAATTGAAGACTTTGGCTGCGGAACTCGCCAAGCAGCTTCGCAAATGAAAGTTCCAAGTTGGTTCCTTTCATCTTCTGGCTAACTTCAATCTGCATACGCGTAAGCGTACTGTCTAAGGCCGAAATTTGACTCGTCTGAATGTTACGCAAGTCAAATGCATAATACCAGTTCGAAATATGGAGCGGTATTTTTTTCTCTTTTAACAGTGTGTCGTCCATCGTCTTTGACGTTACAAACAGCGTATTCATCATACTTTCCAAGCCTTGCTGCCAATAAGCATCCGTCTCTTGCAACGGCTTAAACGTACCTACAATCTTGACACGAATGTTAATGTTCTGTCCGCCATATATCGGATAATCCAACTCATCACCAACGTGAAGGTCGTTCCGGTACATCGCATCTTCCAGCATAACCGCTTCTACGATACCGTCTTTCTCGCCATCTTTGAACACCCTGCCAATCGTCCAGTCAATCTTGCTTTCGATGTCCGACATGCTAGTTAGGGTCATGTTGCGTACACGGCTAGCGTCTACCTTCGTTGAATCAACCGGAATAACTTCCGTTCCCTTTATCGACTTGCTGTTGACGTAGACTTGGCTAGGAAAGCCAATCTCGCTCTTGACGTCATTCTTAATATAGCTGTCAACGTTAGCCAATGCATTAAGATCCGTCTTAGAACCGCCTGCTCCCTGATACCGCAAGAGCAAGGACCCTGCTGGCATCCCGCCGCTATTTTCTTGCAGCGACTTCGTAACTACTCGCTTTAAGGCGCCGTCAGCATACATCGGAATACTAACGGTAAAGGATACCGCTACAATAAGTCCAACTAGCGTACTTATGGTGAGCCAGCGGGTATTCCACATCTTGCGAAATAAAAATCGTAACAGCGGAATTCCCATTAGCGACCCACTACTTTCTGACCAGGCTGAAGCCCCTGTAATACCTCAATTTCCGTTGATGTCTGCTGACCAATCTCAATATCCACCTCACGCTTGCCTTTCTCGTCCACGACTTGAACGTACGTCCGTGAACCAATGGTCCGCAATGCAGATACTGGAATAACGATGGCGTCTTTCTTCCTCTGGGTAACAATACTTACACTTAACATTTGTCCCCGATTCAGCCCTTTTGGCAGCTTATCAACACCAATGATTACATAATTTTCTAATTTATCGGTCGGCGTCTGACCTGGTAACGGATTTCCATTATTGTTGCCGTCTGGTGAAGAGACTGGCAGTGCCTTAACTTTGCCTTTGACCACACCATCAACGTTGTTAATGCTGACATTCGCTTCCATGCCAATAGATATTCGCTTCTGGTCATCCTTTGACATTTGAACAGCAATCGTCAACCGTGAAGTATCTGCTACAATTGCAATCGGATCATATGCTTTGGAGTTAGCACCCTTAACGGCTGAGACGGAAACAACTGTACCGTCAAATGGAGCAACGAGTGTTCCTTTGGCAATTTCTTTTTCCGCATCCGCGATGCTCTGCAATTTCTCCTGATAGGCGACCTGTGTTTGCTCAAAATCAATCGGGTCCATTTCATCCTTCTTCCGCAACGTTTCTTTCATCTTGGCTTCTTCAAGCCGCAGTTGCAAACGTTGGTTGCGAAGTTCCTTCTGTAGCTTCTCTACATCCAGCGAGGCAATTACTTGACCCGCCTTGACGTTATCGCCATTTTTCACTTTGACTTCCTTAATACGCAGGCCATCAACTGTAAAAGAAAGCGTTTCTTCCTGCTCAGACATTAATTTGCCAGTGGAAGATACTTTCGTTTCCAATGTATTGCGGGTCACCTCATATTCCGGTTTCTTTGATACCGTTGGAGGCGTAATAGTAGGCAATACTTCTTCCTCTTCTTCTTTAGGGAGCAAAGAGCAGGCAGAAGTAAATAACAAGGTGCTTGAAAGGAGCACCAGCATGGCTTTGCGCCAATTGCGCTTCTTTGAATCGTGTGATTTAGGAGACGAATTTACCGTCAACCATTTCGTAGACATGGTCTGCAACCTCCAAAATAGTAGGATCGTGGGTTGTCATACAGATAGAAATGTTTTCAGAGCGAATAATTTGCTGAAATACACCCATGACCTGTGCAACCATATGCGTATCCAAATCAGCCGTCGGCTCATCCGCTAGCAGCAACAGCGGCTTATGGGCGATTGCCTTCGCAATCGCTACGCGCTGCTGCTCGCCGCCTGACATCTCGAACGGACGATGATTCATCCGTTTGCCAAGGCCGACAAGCTCCAGACATTGGCGAACGCGAGCTTTCCACAAATGACGCGGAATATTGGCCATACGAAGAGACAGCTCTACATTCTCATAGGCAGACAACAGCGGCATAAGCGCAAAAGCCTGGAATATAAAGCCGATATCATTACGGCGAGTGATCGTTCTTTTGTCGTCGCTCCATGAGGAAAAGGGCTCTCCCCGGAACCTAATTTCCCCTTTAGTAGGCAGATCAAGACCACCTAACATATTCAGAAGTGTAGTCTTGCCCGAGCCTGAACGTCCTCTAAGAATAACGAGTTGGGCTGGGCGGACTTCCATTTGAATTCCTTTCAGAACATGCAATTTCTGACCACCAACGTTAAAGGTGCGCTCAACGTCTTTAACGAGCAGCAGCGGTTCGTGCGGATTGACATTAGTGCGGAACGGCCATTTATCTTGTTTGTTAGGTTGTTCTATGTATGCCGCTTCTTCTACTGCTTCCGTTGCTTGTTCTGTTTCTCCTTCTGCGATGTTGGCTTGCTGCGTCTCATCTGCCGGATGAACTGGGGTCAAGTCCGCTTCTTTGCCCTGTTTCTTTAAGCGAAGCTTCTTTAACAATGATGTTGCCCCCTTCTCGGACAGGTTCTTAAAATTTCTTCTCAAGTATAAACGAAATGAATGTATGAAAAGTTACAATGATTGTAACGGTTTGACGTACTTTCCATAAAAAAAGTTAGAAAAAAAGGGAGAAATCTGACAACAACAGCCATTACATCACTTGTATTTGGTCCTCTCGATGGTGTGATTGAACTTATTCACAATATAAAGTCGTCTGTTCTTACTGTCAGAATAAATCAAAGTATTAGACTGGAAAAACGATGTAAATTTGTATATTGTGAATTGTCCAACTGGTGCGTATATTCTAAAATTTCTAGTGGAAATCAAATAAGCAGCCAGGTGCAAATGCCTTTGGCTGCTTAACGGATTGTAATATGAAGTGTGACAACTAAAAGCACATAAGACCATTTGAGTTACGTGACCACACAACCATTCATACAGGAGAACTAGGAGAACTAACATGAGCTACTCCCATATTCATATAATTAAACATAGTAGATGTATTTAATTTCTCTATTAATTGACCTTATAACTTGTCTTCCGTATGTTAGTTCGTCTTAATAAAAACGCCGTGATCAATAACTTGCTTTGTATTCTCTTTGATATCATCACTGCTGTAAACCGTCTCATCATCGCCAATTGAAGAATCTTGCTCACTGACACGTTCAAAATCACCAAACTTAGTAACAATACGACTTGTAATCGACTTGCTATACTCTTTTTCCTCCGGTGTTATTTTCATCGGTGCGTAAAAGTATGGATTATTCGGATCATTCTGGGGAACTTTTTCGTTCAGAGGTTTATAAATTGCGTTGTTGTTTCCAAAAACATAGGTAGGAATTTTGGGACCTGCGTAACTTTGGATTACTAATGTAGTCATCACGACAAATGCACCCGCAACCACACTGATTAATAATTTCTTTTTCATCATTGCTCACCTCAAAAAGCGAATTCCCCCCTACTGGAAGCAGAGGGATTTTTTTGTAGCCTACATTTGATCAGTTGTAGTTGTAGTAGGCGTTGGCGAAGCCATTTCCAGCCAATTCATGGTTTCCAACATTGCTAATCACAATTTGATAGTCTCCCGGAAGGACTTGCGTCCAACCAATGGTAGTGTTTTGGCTAGTGTTTTGGCTAGTGTTTTGGCTAGTGTTTTGGCTAGTGTTTTGGCTAGTGTTTTCGCCTGATACTTTAACTGCCGAAGTTCTATTCCCTGTTTCTTTGTTTCGTAGGGAATATTCAACAGCAGGATGATAGCTTGATGATGGGGACCATTGCGTAAGCGTGATATAAATGTCGGTCTTCTTGGTTGTTTTTACGGACTGCTTAGACCAGATATCATTACCTGATCCTAATCCTGTAAATTGATAGTAAATGTCGCTAAGAACAACGAAGTCATCATTTTAAGAAACTTTACTACGATCAACGTTTGTGACAGGGTTGCCAGGCGCTATGTGCACAACTTTCCCCGGAACGATTGGTGTAGGTGCGTAGAAATCATCTGATTGGAATTTAGATACTTGTTGAGCAGAAGCGGGGGAAGATGAAACAGTCAGAAATGGTAATACGCTGAGTGTGGTTGCTAGTGCAACGGCTGCGACAGTTTTTACGAATCTCATGATAAATAAGCTCTTCCTTTAGTTGAATTTTTTTGGAAAACTCGTGTCCATCCTTGATGTGAGTGCTCTAGCTCAAACTTTAGCTGACTGGTTTATCATGTGAGTCAAATATAGCATCACCTAAAAAAGTTGAAAAGGGACTTCATGCCTAATAAACCCTTTTTTTGTTATCCATATGGTTTCATCATTTTCTTCTTTTGTTTATTAGACGATCTCACACGAGAAATGTTACAAAGTTTACTAAACATCTTATAAAGAAAATAAATAAAGTTACATATTGCAAAAAAAGGATACGCAGGCTGATCATTTAAGAATCGTTTATGCTTGAACGTTAATAAGAAATAACTATTTGTTATAAATCGTTACGAGAGTGATGGAGCAAAGAATTACTATAAACTAAAAACTAAGCCCCGTCGGTTTCTCTGAGTTTGTTCTTCTAAAAGAGATACCGTGCACTGCGGGCATACCCATCAATTATTCTGATTATAGGATCCGCATAAGACTATACAAGCTGGTTACACCGCTCCATAGCAAACAAGCTGACAGGACGAAATCCCTGTCAGCTTGTTTGGTGTTTTCATTTGTTTAGCACCGCAACCTACTATGTGCCTCTTTATACGCCCCAAGTCGTCGGATCTTCACGCCATGCTTGCAGCGCACTCAGATCAGACTGTTTAATGACGTTATGATCAAGCGCTGCTTGGATAAGCGCAGAATAATTCGATAGTGTGCGCAGCGTAATTCCCGCCTCTGCAAATGCTTGAACCGCTTTGTCCAACTGATAGCTGAAAATAGCGTATACAGCAAGTGGTTCTGCACCCGCTTCACGGATCGCCTGCGCTGCCTTAATAGAGCTGCCGCCAGTTGAGATCAAATCTTCGATAACGACCACTTTTTGACCAGGACGAATAAGTCCTTCGATTTGGTTTTGTTTTCCGTGTCCTTTTGCTTTATCCCGAATGTAAGCCATAGGCAAACCAAGCTTGTCAGCCACCCATGCTGCATGTGGAATACCTGCTGTTGCCGTGCCAGCAATAACTTCCGCATCAGGAGCAAATTCCTTAATTAACTGCACAAAACCTTCAGCAATGGCGTTCCGAATTTCCGGGTAGGACATCGTTAAGCGATTATCACAGTAAATCGGTGATTTGATGCCAGAAGTCCATGTAAACGGCTCGTTTGGTCGTAGTGCTACCGCTTGAATATCTAGTAAATGCTTCGCAATTGTCAGTTCCAGTTCGTTTGTTGTCATGTTAGACCAGCTCCTTCAAAATAGTTTCCAGCGATTCGCGGGGATTAGCAGCAGCTGTAATCGGGCGACCAATTACAACGTAGTCAGTTCCTTCCGCAAATGCCGCTTTAGGTGTCATAACCCGCGATTGGTCACCAGAATCGCTTCCAGCGGGACGAATTCCAGGCGTTATCGTCTGAAATGATGCGCCGCAAGCTTTTTTAATCAGGGTCACTTCCTGAGGCGAAGCCACTACACCATTCAGTCCTGCTTCTAAACTGGAGCGTGCATAACGAACTACTGCTTCCGATACAAAGCCAGCTATACCGATCTCGTCATTCATCACCTGCTGATTTGTACTGGTCAATTGGGTAACTGCGATAACCGTAGGTTTTATCAATGAAGCATCAGCTGCAATTGCTGCGTCTACACCGTCAATTGCAGCCCGCATCATCTGTACGCCACCCGCAGCATGGACATTAAACATGTCCACGCCCAGTTTTGTCACACTGTTCGCTCCACCTTTTACCGTATTCGGTATGTCGTGCATCTTTACATCAAGGAACACTTTATAGCCCCGTGCTTTAAGCTCACGTACAAAGTCAGGACCCGTTGCATAAAAGAGCTGCATGCCTACTTTCATATAACATGGAATGCCTTCTAGCTGTCTAATTAATTGCTTCGCTGCTTCGGCATTCGGATAATCCAACGCTACCATGATACGACCTGCCATTTGCTCCGTCGCTGCATTTATCAAAATAACAACCCCTTCCACACGATTCTATAATTCCGAATACAAGACCCCGCTCATAGTCCGAGGAGGCCTGATTGGCCTCCTCGCAGCTTTAAACATTTATCTATTTTGCGATTGAATCGTTGGCATAGGGCGTGAAGAGAAATTGATTTGCTCCAACATGCCAAGCAGGGCACCTACCGTGTCCAGTGAAGTCATACAAACGATGCCATTTTCCACTGCCTCACGGCGAATCCGGAAACCATCACGTTCAGGCGTCTTGCCTTTAGTCAGCGTATTTACTACGAAGTGAGCTTCACCGTTACGAATCAAGTCCAATATGTTAGGAGAACCTTCTGTCAACTTTTTCACATGTGTAACATTTAAGCCTGCCTCTTCAAGTGCTACAGCTGTGCCTCCGGTTGCAATAATTTTGTAGCCTAGATTAACGAATCCGCGCATCAATTCGATAGCTTCTTCCTTATCTTTGTCAGCTACCGTACAGATGATCGAGCCTGTTGTTGGAATTTTCATACCTGAACCTACAAGCCCTTTGTACAAAGCCTTGGCATACTGCACGTCACGTCCCATTACCTCGCCCGTCGATTTCATCTCTGGTCCAAGTGTCGGCTCGACACGACGCAGCTTCGCAAAGGAGAACACCGGAACTTTGACAGATACATACTCATCTTCAGGCCACAATCCTTCTTGATAGCCGAGATCATTTAGCTTGCTGCCGAGAATGAGCTTCGTTGCAATATTTGCCATCGGGATGTTCGTTACTTTACTTAGGAAAGGTACTGTTCGGGATGAACGCGGGTTCACCTCGATGACATACACCTCATCTTTATAGATAACAAACTGGATGTTTACAAGACCTATTGTTTTTAATTCTTTAGCGATACGGATCGTAATTTCCACGACCTTTTGTTGTAATTCCGGTTTAAGATGCTGCGGTGGATATACCGCAATCGAGTCACCCGAGTGAACACCTGCACGCTCAACATGCTCCATAATGCCCGGAATCAGCACAGTATCTCCATCACAGATCGCATCAACTTCAACTTCTTTGCCAAGCATATAACGGTCAATCAACACCGGATGATCTGGATTGATTTTGACAGCATGCTCCATGTAGCTTAAAAGCTCGTTATCAGAGTATACAATTTCCATAGCACGACCACCTAGTACATAGGAAGGACGGACAAGCACTGGGTAACCTAGTCCTTGTGCTGTACCAACCGCTTCATCTACTGATGTGACGGTGCTTCCTTTAGGCTGTGCAATGTTGAGACGGGACAGCAGCGCTTCAAAACGTTTCCGATCTTCTGCTTCATCAATGCTCTCAAGGCTTGTTCCCAGAATACGAACACCTTCCTTGGACAGTGGTTCCGCCAAGTTGATCGCTGTCTGACCACCAAACTGTACGATCACACCAATCGGCTTCTCTTGCTCGATTACGTTCATCACATCTTCGAAGAACAAAGGCTCGAAGTAGAGACGATCTGACGTATTAAAGTCTGTTGATACCGTTTCAGGGTTATTATTAATAATTACCGCTTCATAGCCTGCGCTTTGAATTGCCCATACCGCATGTACTGTCGAGTAATCAAATTCTATACCTTGACCGATACGGATTGGACCAGAGCCTAATACGATTACTTTTTCTTTCTTAGAAGGAGTAACCTCATTCTCCGTTTCGTAGGTAGAGTAATAATATGGCGTCGTTGCTTCAAACTCAGCCGCACAAGTATCAACCATTTTATATACAGGAACCAAGCCTTGATCTTTGCGCAGCTTCCGTACTTCTGCTTCCTTAGTCAAGTAGCCCCCAGGGAACGCCTGACTGCGAATTTCTGCGATGGCACGGTCTGTAAAGCCCATTCGTTTTGCTTCATATAATGTTTCATTTGATAGCGTTTCTTCTGCACAAATACGATCCTCGAAGCGAATCATTCGCTCCAGCTTATCCAAGAACCACCAGTCAATGTTAGTTAGGCTTTGAATCTCTTGCAAGGTATACCCTCTGCGATAGGCTTCCGCAATCAAGAACATCCGCTCATCGTCTGGCGCTTTCAGACGTGCATCAAGTGTTTCTTTATCAAGCTCATCCGTCCCTTTTAGGTACAAACGGTGAACACCAATCTCAAGAGAGCGAATCGCTTTATGCATCGACTCCTCAAATGTACGACCGATCGCCATCACTTCGCCGGTCGCTTTCATCTGTGTACCTAGCTTGCGGTTTGCTTGCGTAAACTTGTCAAACGGCCAGCGTGGAATTTTCGATACGATGTAGTCCAGTGTCGGTTCAAAGCAAGCGTATGTTTGACCTGTCACTGGGTTAACGATCTCGTCCAGCGTATATCCGACCGCAATCTTAGCAGCCATTTTGGCAATCGGGTAGCCCGTTGCTTTTGATGCCAGCGCTGAAGATCGACTTACACGAGGATTCACCTCGATAACATAGTACTGGTAACTAAATGGATCGAGAGCAAACTGTACGTTACATCCACCCTCTATATTTAAGGCGCGAATTATTTTGAGCGACGCGGAGCGCAGCATCTGGTATTCACGATCAGACAACGTCTGGCTTGGCGCGACAACAATACTGTCGCCAGTATGAACACCTACCGGATCAAAGTTCTCCATATTACATACCACGATGCAGTTATCGTTCGCATCACGCATAACCTCATACTCGACTTCTTTCATACCCGCGATGCTCTTCTCGATCAAGCATTGACCGATCGGGCTATAGCGAATACCAGATGCTACGATATCACGTAGTTGCACCTCATCATCACAAATGCCGCCGCCCGTGCCGCCAAGCGTATAAGCTGGGCGAACGATAATGGGGTAACCGATCTCATTTGCGAAATCAACCGCTTCTTGAACCGAAGTCACGATAACACTTTCTGGCACAGGCTGTTCCAATTCACGCATGAGCTCACGGAAAAGATCACGGTCCTCAGCACGTTCAATTGCTTCAAGCTGCGTACCGAGCAAACGAACATTTTCTTGCTCCAACACACCTGCACGAGCAAGCTCTACCGCCATGTTAAGCCCGGTTTGCCCACCTAGTGTCGGAAGCAATCCATCAGGACGTTCTTGACGAATAATTTGAGTTACATATTCCAGCGTAATAGGTTCGATATATACTTTATCTGCCATGTTCGTATCTGTCATAATGGTGGCAGGATTGCTGTTAATAAGGACAACTTCCAAGCCCTCTTCTTTCAGAGCTTGACATGCTTGAGTTCCTGCGTAGTCAAATTCCGCAGCTTGCCCAATGACGATTGGACCGGAACCGATAACGAGAATTTTTTTGAGTTCTGTATTTTTAGGCATGTTATTGTTCCCCTTTCAGCTGAGCTGCCAATTCCGCCTGACGCGGAACTTTAGGCAAATTACGTTTGTGTTCGTGGATCATCTCGATGAATTGGTCGAATAAGTAACTGCTATCATGCGGTCCAGGTGCTGCTTCTGGGTGATATTGAACCGTAAAAGCTGGATACTTTTTATGCTTCAGACCTTCGATCGTTTTGTCATTGTTGTTGATATGTGTAACTTCAAGCTCTGTTCCTGCGATGGAGTCCTCAACAACTGTATAACCATGATTCTGGGAAGTGATATAACAACGACCCGTTGCAAGCTCCTTGACGGGATGATTGCCGCCGCGATGGCCGAACTTCAAACGTCCAGTGTCAGCACCGCACGCCAGTGCAAACAATTGATGCCCGAGGCAAATACCGAAGATCGGAATTTCGCCAATTAACTCCTGGAGCATTTTCACCGCATGCGGAACATCTTTCGGATCCCCAGGGCCATTAGAAAGCTGAATGCCGTCAGGACGAAGGCGACGAATCTCATCTGCTGTTGTGTGATGCGGCACCACCACCACGTCACAGCCACGCTGCGTTAATTCGCGCAAAATGCCGCTCTTTGCGCCAAAGTCTACGAGTACAATACGTTCACCATTACCAGGACTAGAGAAAAGTTGTTTAGTAGATGTACGTGCAACTTGGTCTCTAACAATTGGCGTTGCGCCAAGCATCTCTTGCAGTTCTTCCACCGACTTGCTGCCAGTCGCCAGTATCCCTTTCATCGTGCCAAAGTGGCGCAATTTACGAGTAAGCATCCGTGTATCTATACCGCTAATACCAGGAATTCCGTATTCTTTCAGCAAGCGATCTACTGAATATTCAGCGCGCCAGTTGCTAGGAATCTCTTCGTGGCGACGAACGACGAACCCATGCACATAAGGTCGAATCGCTTCGAAATCGTCACGCGTAATACCGTAGTTGCCGATCAAAGGATAGGTCATCGTTACGATTTGGCCACAATATGACGGATCGGACAATACTTCCTGGTAACCAGTAATACCTGTGTTAAATACGACTTCTCCTACTGTTTCACGATCTGCCCCGAATGCCGTACCTGTGAACAGAGTGCCATCTTCCAACAACAATTTTGCTTGCATATACGTCTCTCCTCGCTCTCTCTGGCCTATGTGACTCGTATAAGCCGCATCAATTTCTATCTATATCTGTTTCCTAATACTTTCGTTTACTTGTTATCCGCCCAGACGATTTGACCATCAACAATGGTCATCACGGTCCAACCTTTTAATTTCCAGCCTGAAAATGGTGTGTTACGTCCCTTGCTAAGGAACTGGGCAGGATCAACCTCGCGCTCTGTATCGAGATCGATGACTGCAAGATCGGCTGGTGCTCCCTCTTCCAATTTGCCCGTGTTTAAGCTGAACACTCGTGCCGGATCAGACGTCATTCTTTTGATGAGCAACTGTAGCGGCCAAGCACCTGTCGCCACAAACTTGGTGTACATGAGCGGGAACGCTGTCTCCAAACCGACAATCCCAAACGGTGCTAGCTCCATGCCCTTTGCCTTCTCTTCTTCGCTATGTGGAGCATGATCCGTAACCAAAATGTCAATCGTACCATCTTGGATTGCCTCGATACACGCTTGTACATCACGCGGCGATCGGAGCGGCGGATTCATCTTCCAGTTTGCATCCATAGAAGGGATATCTTCATCTGAGAGAAGCAGATGGTGCGGGCATACTTCCGCTGTTACACGCACACCGACTTGCTTTGCTTGACGAATCAAGCGAATGGATTGTTCTGTACTGACGTGGCACACATGATAATGTACACCCGTAGCTTCAGCAAGCAGTACGTCGCGCCCAACATGAATGGCCTCGGATTCATTCGGAATCCCCTTCAATCCATGCTTGCGGGCAAATTCACCATCCGTAACCGCAGCACCTTTAACGAGAGATTCATCCTCGCAGTGTGCGATTACCGGCATGTCAAGCTTTTTGGCGCGAGCCATTGCATCCTTCATCATCTGGGCTGTCTGCACGCCTACACCGTCATCCGTAAATCCGACGACGCCCGCTTCTTTTAAAGCTTCAAAGTCCGTCAGTTCTCGTCCTAGCTCATTTTTCGTAATCGCACCGTAAGGGAGTACTTTAACGATTCCTTCATGCGCTGCTTTATCCAGCACATACTTTACGGTTTCTGGTGTATCTATAATAGGTCGTGTATTAGGCATACATGCAATTGTTGTATATCCACCTCTTGCCGCCGATCGAGTACCTGTCGCAATCGTTTCTTTATGTTCAAAGCCTGGCTCGCGCAGATGTACGTGCATATCGATAAACCCAGCCGTGACAAACTTTCCATCCACGTCAACCGTCTCGATTTCCCCCGGAATGATTTCCTCTGTAGTTGTTACGCGGCGAATAACACCCTCTTCAACCCAGATATGTGCGCGTACCAGGTCACCTTGCTCGTTCAGAATGCTGGCATTTGTTAGTATATACATCAAATCGTTCTCCTCTCAGCCTGTTCTGCCTTATCGTTAACCTAACCTTATGTCTGAGTTATCTTTACATTAGCTCAATGCACGTTCAACAACAGCCATCCGAATAGGTACACCGTTGCTCATTTGGTCAAAAATCCGTGCCTGCTTGCATTCAACTACCGCATCATCAATCTCAACGTTACGATTAACTGGGGCAGGATGCATTATAATTGCATGCTCTTGCAGTTGGCTTGCTCGCTCAATTGTCATACCATAAGCGGAACGATACTCTTCTGGTGTCGAGAACATGTTGTGTTCATGACGCTCGAGCTGTACGCGCAGCATCATAACCACATCTGACTTGAGCGCTTCATCCATCGTGATGTAGTTAACATCCAATTCATCTGCTCTCATATTGGCTGGTGCACAAAAATGAACCTCAGCCCCAAATTTGCGCAGCGCCCAAAGATTGGATCTAGCCACTCGGCTATGCACTACATCCCCCACAACTGCTACTCTTAATCCTTTTAGCTCACCGAATTGTTTTTTCATGGTGTACATATCAAGTAGAGCTTGCGTTGGATGCTCATTGTTGCCGTCTCCAGCGTTAATTAAAGGCATTTTGACTTGTGCCGCCAATTGCTCGAGCACTCCTGCTGGCTTCAGGCGAATAACACCTGCGTCCATTCCCATCGATTCTAAGGTGCGAACTGTATCATAGACAGATTCACCCTTCTCTACGCTTGATGCTGCTGCCGTGAAGTTGATTACTTCGGCCCCTAGCCGCTTTTGCGCGACTTCAAAGGAGCATCGCGTTCGTGTGCTATTCTCGAAAAACATGTTAGCTATAAATTTATGTTGAAGCTTATCGCTTACTTTTACAGTTTGAGCTTCCCAATAGGCCGCGCGATCCAAAATGGACTCTATTTCACTTCGGTCCATATCTTTTAGTCCTAACAAACTGCGATCCTTTAAGGAACGTTCCATGTGTACTGCTACCATCGACCTTACCCCCTGTTGTGCGCGATTTTAACCTCGTCGATGCCATCAATTTCTTTTAACGCTACTTGTATTTCTTCTGATTTAGAAGTAGGTACATTCTTTCCTACATAGTCTGGTCGAATCGGCAGCTCGCGATGCCCTCGATCGGCCAGTACAGCAAGTTGAATCATTTCCGGTCGGCCGTGATCCATAATGGCGTCCATAGCAGCGCGTATCGTTCTGCCTGTATACAACACGTCGTCGCACAAAATAATTTTTTGGCCATGTATCGGAAAGCCTTCACCAGGTGTCGAACTTGTGTCGATCTCGTTAACCTTACGGTCGTCGCGATACCTTGTTATATCCAGCTCGCCGACGGGAATGCTCATATTTTCGATTACCTGAATCCGCTCTGCAATCCGTTCAGCCAAATAAATGCCTCTGGTGCGAATCCCGACGAGCACGCAATCTTCAATACCTTTGTTGCGCTCAAGAATTTCATGAGCAATCCGAGTTAACGCTCTGCGAATTGCAGCTTCATCCATAATGATGTTGTATTCCATCGTGCTCAATTCGAGCCCTCCCTTCGACTTCTTCTATGTCTTAGCTTCACACGTATTTGAACCTCTATGCGTCACTCGTTCCTTTACCTTTACAGTGCTTCGGGTTCATTCTCCAGCTGTATTTGGATACAAAAAAACACCTTGCCCTAAGGCAAGGTGTTCGTATGCTAAATAACAATGAATGGCTAATTGATAATCGTTGCATACAGATTCAGTCGATGCTGCACACCTCAAAGAATAGGCATGCTTTCCGTTCTCACTGTAATCTATATCCAACTCAGGTAGATGTGTATAGGAAATTATGGCATCTCGTGCACATAGTCATTCCTTGACCTACCCGTTAGCTCATTCGCATGACGAGCGTGACCTTGCCAGTCTCTCGGGACTGAATTAAAGGTTCAATATGCGTTTAATAGGATTATGCCACTGTACCCGCACATTGTCAAGGCCATGTGATGAATGTCTGTTATCGTGCCGTGATAAAAGTCATACTACTTACGACTTAAAATACAAATTGCACGTCTGTCAATCGCCGCTTCAACTCAGCAATGACACGCTTTTCTTCTTCAACGCCGTTAGCTTGGAAAGTAACAGAGAAACGAATAAACCGACCTGCGTCATCCCAAGGTACCGTTGAAATAAGTTTCTCGCGAATTAAATACTGGGAAAATTGTTCCCCCGTTGCAAACTCCGGTCCACCCACTACACTCTTTGGAGCTTCTATATAAAGGAAAAATGAACCTTTTGGTTTTTCGGCATGGAATCCAATCTCATTTAACGCTGCCACCAGCAAATTGTGACGGCGAGAATATTTCTCTGCGATCGCTTCTGTTATTTCCGGATGCTCCAAACCATAAACCGCCGCTTTTTGAATAGCTATAAACTGACCCGAATCACTATTGTCTTTTACATCACCAAAAGCCTTAACGATTAACGGATTACCTGCAATAAATCCAATCCGCCAGCCAGTCATATTATACGACTTCGACAAAGAGTGCAATTCAACACCCACATCTTTTGCACCTGGTACACTAAGGAAACTGAGCGGCTTAACACCGTCATACGTAAGCGCTGAATAAGGAGCATCGTGTACAACGATCACTTCATGCTTTTTGGCCCATGCAACAACTTTCTCAAAAAACTCCACAGTAGCTGCGGCGCCCGTCGGGTTGTTAGGATAGTTCAGATATAACAGCTTCGCACGCTTGCAGATGTCAGCTGGAATGCCGTCCAAATTCGGGAGGAAGTTATTCTCCTTCGTTAATTGAACTGTGAATACCTCGCCGCCCAAATACTTGGTATGCGTACCTAGCACTGGATAACCCGGAACCGTCATAATGGTGACGTCCCCTGGATTAATAAAGCAGGATGGCAGCATGGCAAGAGCTGGCTTCGTGCCGATAGAATGGAGCACATCTGTCTCTCCGTTTATCCCTTCTACCCCAAATACGTCGCGTAAGTAGTTAGCAGCAGCCGCTTGGAACTCACGGATCCCGTTATCTGCGTAACCACGATTTTCAGGTTTACCAGCTTCTTCTGCCAGCTTGGCTACAATTGCTGGGTCTGCCATCTCATCAGGTTCACCCACACCCATATCAATTAATTCAATCTCTGGATGGGCTAGCTTGGCTGCTGCCTTTGCCCGTTTAATTTTTTCAAATTTATAAATATTTGTATCTTTACCGTAATTCGCTCCACCAATACGATTCGCGAACACCTGTTGAATGTACGTTTCCTGATATTGTTCAATCGTCATTCGACAATCTCTCCTTCTTCGACTTTCTTTACGAATTCCGTTGTCCTTGGGCAATGCTATCCCTGTTCGACATCTAAACTTTAGTCTTGCATAGACTATCGTTTAGGATACACGACAAGTGAAGTCATTACTTTTATCAAGTATAAAATAGCAAAGACAGCGATGGGTATGGATGATGTATGCAAACATTTGTACTTGCTTGCATACATCCCATACGCTATCGCTGCCTAGGTATAACGTATTATCGATTTCGAATTCTCATGAGTAATTCATCCATATCCGCTGGAATCGGCGCTTTAAATTCCAGCAATTCTCCCGTTGTTGGATGCACAAATCCAAGTGTCTCCGCGTGCAGTGCTTGTCCTTCCATCGTCAGTCCACGTGTACCGCGACTGTACATAGGATCTCCCACCAGCGGATGACCAATAAATTTCATATGTACCCGAATCTGATGTGTTCTGCCCGTCTCCAACTTAAGTTCCACAAGTGTAGAATCACCAAATCGCTCCAACACTTTAAAATGAGTAACGGCATGCTTGCTATTTCGATCCGTTACTGTATACATTTTACGATCGTGTTCATCACGCCCGATCGGTGCATCAACAGTACCTTGATCGTGCGGCACATTTCCGTGAACTAAAGCAATATACTTACGAATTACCGTGTGCGCCTTCAACTGTGCAGCTAATGAAGCATGTGCACGGTCATTTTTCGCAGCCATAAGCAGGCCGGATGTATCTTTATCGATGCGATGCACAATACCAGGGCGGAGCTCACCGTTAATGCCAGATAAATCTTTACAATGATACATCAAGGCGTTCACAACTGTTCCGGAGCTATGCCCAGGTGCAGGATGAACGACAAGCCCACGAGGTTTGTTGATGACAATTACATCAGCATCCTCGTAATACACGTCAAGCGGAATATCCTCCGCAAGTAGATCAACTGTTTCGGGTTCTGGCATATGCAGTTCAATAACATCATCCAGCATACATTTGTAGTTTGCTTTTACCTGTTTCCCGTTCACTAACACGTGACCCTCTTTGATCCACAACTGCACCTGTGAACGGGACACGTCATGTTCAATAGATTCTGTAATGTATTTATCAATTCGTTCCTTGGCGTACTCAGCTGTAACCGTCCAATTCAAAGTGTCCAGTTCAGTCTCAATCGCGCTTACAATGGGCTGTTCTTCGTTGTTCATGATGTTTCCTCAACCGTTCCTTCCTGCTTGCTTTCCTGCTCTTTCATTTGATTCTCACGGCGCACGGACAAAATCGTATCCAGAAGCACAAGTCCAACCCCAATGCATATGCCCATGTCAGCTACATTAAATATCGGGAACGTATAACTTCCAAAGTTAAACATTAGAAAATCTACGACTTCGCCTGTAAGTGCACGATCCAAAAAGTTTCCGATGGCACCACCTAAAATAAGACCGATTCCTGTAGGCAGCAACAGACCATGCCCACGTTTAATTTTTTGCAAGTACCATATAATACCTGCTACAACTACTACAGTAATCGATAGCAGAAACCAACGTTGGTTCTCCAAAATGCTGAAAGCTGCACCTGTGTTACGATGCGAAGTAATCAGGAAAAAGTCGCCGATAACTGGAATTCTTTCCCCTATCGTCAGGCGTGTTGCTATTAACCACTTGGTGCCCTGGTCAAGGAGAAACACAATTAATGCGAGCACATAATACCACACAGACTTTAGTCACCTCATTTATAAAATACAGTTGTCCATTTTGCCTTAACTCGCTCATTGTAACATATGAACAAAAATAACGTCCAATAGCAGCCAGTCGCTGATTCATTTACCATGTCGGAAAAACCAAATTTCGCACACCCTATAAGCAAGGAAGCACTAGGAAGGAGAACACCACATGTCCCATATCAACGCTGAACAGTTGCAATCACTCAAGCTCCGCTTGCAGCAAATGAAGCAAGATTATGAACAACGTCTTCATCAATCCGATCATTATGGACTAGCCGAATCTTTGCGCGAACAAACAGGTGAATTATCTGGCATTGACAATCATCCCGCCGATCTAGCCACTGAGTTGTATGAACGCGAAAAAGATATTGCGTTAAATGAGCACCATGAAATAGAGCTTGAACGGATCGATACCTCTTTAAAACATATCGACCAAGGTACTTATGGAACATGTGTAGTATGCGGTCAATCTATTCCATACGATCGTTTAGACGCTGTTCCTTCTACGATGTATTGCATCGATCATTGCCCAGAGACGTTTATTTCCAATAGACGCCCCGTAGAAGAACAATTTCTCACCCCGCCATTCGGACGTACAAGTCTCGATGAACATGATGATCAGAACGGCTTTGATGGTGAGGATGCCTGGCAAATCGTCGAAGCGTGGGGCACATCCGATACACCTGCTATGCATGAGCAAACTGACGTTGATAGTTATGACCAACTATACATTGAAGCGTCAGAAGAGCTGGATGGCTGCGTCGAAGCTTTTGAAAGTTTTGTTGCTACCGATATGACGGGCAGACATGTTACTGTTGTAAGAAACCGTCAATATGAACGTTATATTGCAGCCGGTGAAGGCGTGCCTTTACTTGAAGAGGAACGCAGCCTCACAGAGTTGGATGAAGACTGGCGTTCATATTAATACATTTTCGTATCCAGTTGACGCTGTACAATTCGTACAATATCTGCAATATAATCACCAATAATCGGCAAGTTAAGCGCACCTAACCATTGGAACACATACAGCAGCATCGCTGTTATTACAGTCAAGCCAACAGCGATGCCTACACCTTTGGCTGCCCCAGCCATTAGGTTGACCCAGATTAACTTGCGTGGCTTTAATAAAAGCTCCGTATACTCGTACATGCGGGACTTTTCCATTTGCAGCGCAAGCTTCTGTGTTAGAAGATGTACCTGCTCCAATATTTCACGGTCTGATTTATTTTTATTTTGGATGCATTCCGATATTTGCTTGGTTAGCATAGCTGATAATTCTTCTTCACTTTGTTGCTTCTTCTTTTTCATAAAGGAAAGCCCCCTGTTCGGGTCAACGATGGTATGTTGTGAAAAAGAGCGTGACCGCCTGCGACTGTGTGCCGCTTCGGTCGACGCTCTCTTCATATGCCTTGAAGTTGTTCTGTCCCACGTTCACACTTTAGTGTGACCAGAAGAGATCGGTTATATGCTTAACATGGGAACATCCTTACATATATGCGTACACGATGATACATTCCTGAATCACTCCTGCACTACTTTGATCTGCCTATCGAATGACTAGCCCGATCGTTTTGGAGCCTAATTCTATCGTTTCCATGTCTGCCTCTTCACCAAACGACAATGCGGATACAAGAACGTTATCCCGCAGCGTAGCTTCAAATGCTTGAATGGCCGCTTGCAGTTCCGCATCCACATTCAGGACGATGTCCACACGCTTCTCAATTGGTAGATCGTGCTTCTTGCGTGTATCCTGAATAGCACGAACGACCTCGCGCACCCAGCCTTCCTGCTCAAGCTCAGGTGTTATATCCGTATTTAACGCCACCGTCATCTTGTAGCCGGAAGCAGATGCAAACCCTGCCTTCGCAATCTTCTCGATCAAAAGCTCTTCTCCCGTAACGACCAGTTCTTCACCATCAGAGCTTGTAAAGGACCATGAGCCTGCTTCGACGATTTTGCGCGCTGCTTGCGCATTCATAGCGCGGAGCTCATTTTGTAACGGCCCCACATTTTTGCCGTATTTTTTGCCTGCTACTTTCAAGTTAAGCTTCAGGCTAAAGTCTACAAAGCCATTATCGCTATTCTCAATACGAATATGCTTTACGTTAATTTCGTCCTTGATCACTTCCTCGTAACCGCCCAGATCAAATTCACGATCCATCGACACGATTAATTCAGAAAGCGGCTGACGTGTCTTAATACTCGTCTCGTTACGAACATTACGCGCCAACTCAACGATTTGACGAGCCGTCTCCATATCTCGCTCCAGCTCAGCGTCAATCATCGCTGCATCAGCTTGCGGATAATCGGCCAAATGCACGCTCTCACGGTCACCACCCAAATTGCCATACATATCTTCAGCCAACATCGGTGCGTATGGCGCAATTAGCTTGGACAGTGACAACAACACTTGCTGCAACGTCTGGTAAGCAGACAGCTTATCATCTGTCATTTCACTACCCCAGAAACGGTCACGTGAACGACGAATATACCAGTTACTAAGCTCATCTACATACAATTCAATCGCTTTGGCCGGATTTAAGAAGTCATTAGCTTCCAGTCCTTTGCTGACCGTCGTCATTAAAGTATGCAAACGCGACAATATCCAACGGTCCAACTTATTGTTGGATGGCTTCAATGGATATGCGCTTGCGTCATAATTGTCAATCGTTGCATACAGCGCATAAAAAGCGTGCGTATTCACAAGTGTATCTATTACTTTGGACTTGGCTTCGGCTACGATCTGTTTGGAGAATCGCTTTGAGTTCCAAGGTGCGCTATCAGAGAGCAGTGCCCAACGGAATGCGTCTGAGCCGTATTCATTAATAATTTCCCAAGGATCAATAACATTTCCTTTGGATTTGGACATCTTCTGACCATTCTCATCCAAAATATGTCCCGTCGCCATAACCGCTTTATATGGAGCTACTCCTTTAAAGAGCGTAGCGACCGCCAGCAAGCTAAAGAACCAGCCGCGAGTCTGATCGATTCCTTCACAGATCATGTCCGCCGGGAATTGCTCCTCGAACTTTTGCGGATCATCAAACGGATAGTGGTGCTGCGCAAATGGCATCGAACCACTATCAAACCATACGTCGATTACTTCTGATGTCCGCTCCATTACACCACCCTCACAGTGCGGGCAATTCAGGTGTACAGCATCTACATAAGGCTTATGCAATTCCAAATCCTCGGTTACCGGTGTAGTTGCACGCTCACGCAAATCAGCATGACTGTTTGGTGCATATTCTCCGTGACAGGAGTTACATACCCACACGTTAAGCGGCGTACCCCAATAACGATTACGGCTAATGTTCCAGTCCACCAAATCCTCAAGGAAGTTACCGAATCGGCCTTCGCGGATATGACCAGGATACCAGTTGACCTTGCTATTATTTTCTATTAACTGTTCTTTAACCGCTGTCGTCTTAATGAACCAAGATTCAGTTGCATAATATAACAACGGGGATTTGCAGCGCCAGCAAAATGGATAACTGTGCTCATATTTCTCCTTACTGAATAACGTTCCACGCTCAGACAGCATCTTCACGATATCTATATCACAATCTTTCACGAAGCGTCCTGCCAAATCAGTAATTTCGTCTGTGTAACGTCCATGTGTATCTACAACACTCACGAAGCTAAGTCCGTTGTCGCGGCATGACTTATAGTCATCTTCACCATGCGCAGGCGCCATATGCACGATTCCCGTACCACTCGCGTCTGTCACAAAGTCAGCGCCAACGATATAATGCCCCTTCTCTGGCTTCACATAAGTGAACGGAGCCTCGTAAGATTTACCGATATACTCTGCTCCTTTATGCGTAGACAGCACTTCGTAATTCTCTTTCATAACTTCTTTTACAAGATTACTTGCTACGATATATACTTCGTCCCCTTGCTGAACTCGAACATAATCCATAGCTGGATTCATCGCTAACGCTACGTGTGCCGGCAGCGTCCAAGGTGTCGTCGTCCATGCAAGTACATATTCACCACTGTCAGTCAACTTAAACTTGGCTGTTGCAGACAGATCCTTCACCGTCTCGTATCCTTGCGCCACTTCGTGCGAGCTGAGCGTCGTCTGACAGCAAGGGCAATATGGGCTGACACGATGGCCTTTGTACAAGAGACCTTTTTGATGAATCGTGGATAAAATATGCCACACACTCTCGATATATTTGTTATCGAGTGTAATATATGGATCGTCCAAATTAGTCCAGTAGCCGATCGCTTCTGTCAGCTCACGCCATTTGTGCTCGTATACAAAGACGCTGTCTTTACATTTCTTAATAAAAGCCTCGACACCATAATTCTCAATTTCTTGCTTACCCGAGATGCCGAGCTGTTTCTCTACACCGAGTTCTACGGGAAGTCCATGCGTATCCCATCCAGCTTTACGTACAACACGATAACCTGACATCGTTTTGTAACGGCAAATAAAATCTTTGAGCACCCGACCGAGTACATGCCCGATATGAGGCTCGCCATTTGCAGTCGGCGGTCCTTCGTAAAATACAAAGTTCGGCTTGCCTTCCCGGGAGTCGATCGATTTTTTAAAAGTACCTTCACCATTCCATTTTTGTAACACTCGCAGCTCACGGTCTCGTGCACGTTCCTTGACATCTACTTTTCTCACAGCGATCTTCCTTTCAGTCTTAGAAAATAAAAAAAACCCGCCCCTAAAAGGGACGAGGTTAGCTCGCGTTACCACCCTTGTTCCGTCAATCATCATTACGAACACGTCACACTTATACAGGTACAAGAGCGACTGCTGTTCATTCAATCAACGGCACTCAATAGTCCGGATAACGGTCGGAAGCCGATTATACTTACGGTCCAGACATAAAGCCTGCTCTCAGCATAATATCTCGGGGATGATGTCCTCTACGTCATGTTCATCGGTTCTCAGCTTATCCGACTCTCTGGTCGAACGATGTACGTTAAGGTGCGTTCCCGTCCATGAAATTACGATATACAACTAGGCAGCATATGCTGCCACACGTAAATTATAACTATTTATAACGCGTTTCGCAAAAAAAGTCAACGTCGTTCCGCTATCCTCCGACAAATAGAGCATTAGTAAGGCTCTCTTACTTCAGCTCGCTCTAGCGCTTCCCAGCCATCCTGAGTTAACAGTTCAAGCTGTGCCTCTATCAAAGTACGGAAGCGTGCGCGATAGATCGAGGCTTGTTTTTTCAGTTCATCTACTTCCATCGCTATTTTGCGTGACTTCGACAAGGCATCATTCACGATCCGGTCTGCATTTTTCTCAGCTTCTTTCAGGATAAGCTGTGCTTCCTTCTTCGCGTTACCTCTCACTTCGTCAGCAGCTTCCTGTGCAACAATAATCGTTTTACTTAACGTTTCTTCCAAGTTCGCAAAGTGGTTCAGCTTGTCCTGCAAAGACTGCGCATGATTCTGAATTTCTTTATTCTCACGGATCATCGCTTCGTAATCTTTAATAATTTGATCCAGAAATTCATTTACTTCGTCTTCATCATATCCACGCAGCTTGCGCCCGAACTCTTTATTATGTATATCTAATGGTGTCAAAGGCATGGTGTGCACCTCCTCAAATTTACGAACCCTCTAAAACAGTTAGTGGTTACAATCATTCGACAGGAACTGTCATTATTCCTGCCGTTTCTTTAGTCTAATTATTTGTGTTATGGTTGTACGTCTATACATATACGCCGACAGTCACACGGACACGGCCTTTCTTTGTTATGCCTTCTTCCTCTAGCACCTTGAATCTGCCAAACCCTTTTAAAGAGACAACATCCCCCGACCGCAGTTGCGTGGATGGATCTTCCTCCACCCTCCAATTCACCTTGCATCGCCCAGCCTTGATAGGAATGACGATCTTCGTTCGGCTAAGGCGGTACACATCACTTGCAATTCCATCAAGCCGCATCGAGGCAACAGATAGCTGCATCGGTTTAAGTGTAACTGCTACAGGCCGCAGCTTGGCGAGCGGCAAAATCACAGTTGTAACAGGCACACGGTGCACCTGCTGCAAATGTGTATCCAAAAAGGAGGAAATGTCGTCCGTGACAAGCACATGACAACCGTCATCCGCCACGTGGATGTCTCCAATCTTGTCTCGCTTAATGCCAAGTCCGAGCATCGCACCCATAAAATCTCCGTGTTCCAGCTCCAGCCATTTGCGATCAGGCGATTCGATGTCTAACACCTCAATGTTCATCGGCTCCGCATCCAAATATACATAATCAGGAGCAATACAAGCTCGCTGACGTTCTGCACCTGCATATCCGCCATCCACCCGAACCTGAACGTCAGGATGACGATTCACCAACGTTTGTAAAATGAAAACTTGGCGCGGGTCCAAAAAATCGGTTAATCGTACTTCATGATGCTCTGCGGCACGCTTAATCCATTCCAGAGCTCTGTCCACAAATACCCGTTCTTCAGGGTGAAAGTGAACCATTAATTGTTCATTCCCCATCTGCTTTATCCTTCATCTGCTACAAAATAGAGGTAACAACCGTTATTAATCCCATATTTACAAATCGAAGCACAAACAATGCAACGATCGGTGAAATATCGATCATGCCGCCGAGTGGGGGTATAAAGCGACGGAATATCGCCAAGTAAGGCTCTACCAACTTGCCAATCATTTCACCGATAAAACTGGACCTAACGTTCGGCACCCAAGACATGAGCACATAAATAATAATGAGCCACCAATAAACCTCAAATAACACATTTATATACTTAATTATTTGATATTCCAACCCAGTCAAATTAAGTTCACCTCATTTGATTATAATCAAGCTCTTCAGAAAACATTTCTGTAATTGAACCTTGTACTTCAATATGCTCAGGTACGCATAAGAAAATATTACTGCCAATCTTAGAAATATTACCACTTAAAGCATACACCGTTCCGCTCAAAAAATCGATAATACGCAGCGCTTGATCGTTGCGAATACGTTGTAAATTAATAACTACCGAGCGGCGGGAGCGAAGATGATCGGCAATTTCCTGCGCTTCATCGTAAGAGCGTGGCTCATAAAGTACCACTTTGCTAGCCTTTTGTGAATGAATACTCACAATATTAGCTCCCTTCGCAGACTTGCGATGTTGATCAAATACAGGCGCTTCAACCTCCTGCTCATAATCGTCATGAGAAGCCACTTTCTCCCGCTCTGTATATTCTTCTTCTTCCTGCATACCGATAAAATTTAAAAAACGGTTCATTACGCCCATCTTATTCCCCTTCTTTCCCCACCAGGATGGAACCGAGTCGAACCCAGGTTGCTCCTTCTTCGATTGCTACTTCGAAATCGTTTGACATCCCCATGGATAGATGTTGTACAGGTTCCGACAAATGTTGATTGATCTCGTCGCGCAATTGGCGCAAGCCGCGAAACACGGGTCTCGTATCTTCAGGCTCAGCTTCGTATGGCGCCATTGTCATAAACCCGAACGGCACAATATGCGGGTACTCACGCAACTGCTCCAAAAACGGCTTTACTTCTTCAGGAGCCAGCCCTTGCTTGGTCTGTTCACCTGAAATATTCACTTGAATAAAGCAGCGCACTTTCGTCTGAAGTGAACTTGCACGCTTCTCGATTGCTTCCGCCAATGACACACGATCTAAAGAATGGATGTATGGAAACTTACCAACGACATCCTTCGCTTTCTTCGATTGAAGCGACCCGATAAAATGCCATGTCGCATCTGAGTGAAATGCATTCCACTTCTGTTCGGCATCCTGCCAACGGTTCTCTCCAATATGTGTTAATCCGGCTTGAATAGCCGCACCCGTAACGTCAAGCGACACATACTTGGTCACCGCGATCACATGGACGTCTTCGCGACTTCTTCCGCTTCGTGTACACGCGGCTTGTATCCGTGCTTCTACGTTGTCTATTCTATGCTGTAGCGTCATATGGTCATCCCTTCTTCCAGCCATCCGATCCAACTTGCCATACGTCCTGTCTGTCCGCCTTCCATTCGATGCGAATAGAACAGATCTGTTCGACAGCCAGTACACCAATTAGTACATTCGATATTTGTTGTCAAAATTCCTGCTTTGATCAACAATTGTCGATTGATTTCCCGTAGATCTATCATGGCATGCCCATCTGATACAGGTGCCAGCACATCTTCTACGTCTAGTTCCAATTGCTCATATAAGGATTGAACGCGGTGAATAACCCGCTCGTCCACTTCATAACAGCACTTGCCAATCGATGGTCCGATCGCAGCTCGTATATCCGCTCGATGACATCCAAATTGATCTGCCATAGCATCCACCGTTGCAATCGCAATCTGGTCAACAGTCCCCTTCCATCCTGCGTGAGCCAGTCCAACAACACGTGTTGTCGGGTCCACAAATAACAGAGGAACACAATCTGCATAAAATGAAGTTAGCCATACCCCCGACTCCTTGGTTAACAAGGCGTCTGCATTAGCAATCGCATCCTCACGTTCACTTCGACCTTTGCCACGATCATTTGCTGTTACTATATGTACACGGTTACCATGAATTTGTTCTGCACATGTCCAAGCCTCGAATGGAAAGCCGCTTACTTGCGCTAATCGCTGACGATTCGTTATGACCGCTTCCTGATGATCATCGACGTGTAATGCACAGTTCAACGAATGATATTTGCCTGAACTTACGCCACCGTTTCTTGTCGTAAATCCAACCGTCAAACCTGATATTTCTTGCACCCATTTGGTTAATTCCAATACAGTCGGAAAATCACCGTGCTCGGATTGCTTGAGCTCAAAAGGTTCCATTGTCCTCACCTCATCGTACAGTTTACCACAATCCAAGAAGGCAAGACTACCTACAAGCTGTTATGGCTGGACTTTATAAGGAGCGATTGCATGTTCCCCCTCTTCAAGTCGTGGCGGCTTCACTTCTTCCATTTTCACCAAAACAACGTCTGCACCAATCTTGACAATGTGGCGCCACGGGATAATAAGCTCAGCACCTCCACCAAACAAGCCAAGAAACTTGCTGTAGTTAGGAACAACAATAGCCTC
The DNA here is from genome assembly GCF_000425125.1 of Paenibacillus taiwanensis DSM 18679. Classification (GTDB taxonomy): domain Bacteria; phylum Bacillota; class Bacilli; order Paenibacillales; family Paenibacillaceae; genus Paenibacillus_B; species Paenibacillus_B taiwanensis. The sequence goes on along the minus strand of NZ_KE384306.1, from coordinate 298,639 downwards.
AATTCGCCCCTGCTTCAAATCAAGCTCCAGATCACTGATCTGGCCTAGCTTTTTCCCATCCACAATATTAATAACATCTTTTGTTTGAAAATCCGATATTTTCATTCCGCTCACCACACCCTCTGCCATCTTTTAGCTAGTATATGAACGGATCAAGCAAAAAAGAGCAGCGGACAAGTTAAGCGGACACAATTGCTTGCTTCGGCTCGTATGGGGTGCAGCATGAGCATTCATTAGCACATAACAAAAGACGATCCACCTCCTATCAGGAATGCGATCGCCTTTTGTACTCCCTCTTCATTTGCAAACAGAACGGGCTGCATTATGCGTCAGCGGCATTACTCACTGCACGGTTCACATCGTGTTTTAGACGCGGACATGCTTTTGCATCTGGTTGATGGCTGATTTTTCGAGGCGCGAAACCTGAGCCTGTGAAATTCCGATTTCGTCTGCTACCTCCATCTGCGTTTTACCCTCAAAGAAGCGCATGGATAATATCATTTTCTCGCGTTCATTTAACTTACGCATCGCTTCACGAAGTGCGATCTCTTCAATCCATGACACGTCTTTGTTTTTGTCATCACTGATCTGATCCATAACAAATATCGGGTCGCCGCCATCGTGATATATCGGTTCAAATAAAGACACGGGGTCCTGTATCGCATCCAAAGCAAACACAACGTCTTCCTTTGGGACATTTAATGCTTCCGAAATCTCATGAATGGTCGGTTCACGCGAATTTTGATTCGTTAACGCATCCCTAACCTGCAACGCCTTATAAGCGATGTCACGCAGGCTGCGCGATACCCGAATGGGATTGTTATCCCGCAAATAACGCCGGATCTCTCCGATAATCATCGGTACAGCATAAGTTGAAAATTTGACGTTCTGCCCTAGATCAAAATTATCAATTGCCTTCATAAGACCGATGCAGCCGACTTGAAACAAATCATCCACAAACTCACCACGGTTGTTAAACCGTTGTATTACGCTCAGCACAAGCCGTAAATTGCCGTTTACAAGCTTCTCTCGGGCTATAAGTTCGTTTCGTTCCTGTAGAGCCACGAACAATGCACGCATTTCAGCGTTCGTGAGCACGGGCAGCTTAGATGTATCGACACCGCAAATTTCGACTTTATTTCGGGTCATTCGTGATTACCTCCCAAGGAGAAACATTAATGTACATTATCTCCTTGGACCCCCGAATTATTCCTGTTCTGTTATCGAGATGGAGTGCCCCAACCTTCTGCGCAGGGCTCAAAGTCGCATCCCATCAACGTTATTTTCATTTTTGCTCGCTTAAAAAAATTTAAGGTCCCTTGCTGCATACAAAAGCGGCTATCCGAAAAAAAACCAAAATAAAAAAGTTGGGCGGAAAAACGTAATGTTTTCCGTCCAACTTTATTGGCGCTTATGCTTCTGTTGGAAAATGGCGGAACGGATACCGCCACCTGCAACTGGCTTTCGGTCGCCGTCTGCACATCGTAGCCCGGTTTTAATTGACCGTTTTTCATTTGATCTTCCTTCATTCTCATAAATCCGCATAAACGTAGCACTCCAAATCCACAAGCATCTAAGCTTGCTTATTTTCATAGTGCTTAAAGGTTGGTGCGAGCAGGTGTTTGTTAACAGGCTGTTCTTCCAATGCCTCTAAAATGCGCACATTAAAAGCCCCCGTTACAACTTAAGCGCAGAGCGCGCGGATCATCGGTATGATGTTGCGGTAGTGGTCCGGTATACGTAACCGGACGAGAGATCCGGTATCGGGTGGATGTAAGGATTAGTAGGCCGCTTAGCGGACAGGGGGTACGCTAATTGCATATTTCTTCCTCGATTGGCGGTAGTTTAGAGGCAATAGCGGATATCTTGGCCAGTAACTACACCCAAAGCGTGTTTTTACCGCACATAACGGATCGTCTGTCCACCAAAGTCAGCCTATTCCACCAGCTATCATCGCGCTCTGCGCTCTACTCTATCGCTTTGTATTTCTTAATGCGAATGCAGCGCCTACTCGGGCACACGAACCGATCATCGTGCCCTTCCTACGTCCAGTTTGAGGCATGTCGAATGTCCTTTTTGTAACGACGTGTCTTCTCCTTCATATAGCTGCGGTAAGACAGGAGCACATCCGCGGTTCTTTGTCTCCCCTATCTCAAACAAATCATTTTCCTCCCTGCCATAGCCTGCGTCGGCTAGCACAGTCTTGGGCATCGGCAAAAAAGACGCAGTCAGGCGCTTCATAATGGGGGCTGAAGCAGCGCGTATCGGTAGGGCGTTGATGCCTGTGTAGACATACTGTTTAGTTCACTTGATTACGCCTAAAAAATCGACTCTTTTTTGTAGGCTTTGTGTAACTTCCATTCTACAACATTTGGCGATTTTTTTTGCTCCTTTTTAATTGTCAACAAAAACGGGGCGTCCGTAGTCAGTTTAGACTGACTTTCGAGACAACCCCTGCATTTTACACCATCTTATTAAATTCTTTGCGCAACCGCTTAATAATCCGCTTTTCAAGCCGTGATATGTAAGACTGGGATATACCAAGCAGGTCGGCTACGTCCTTTTGGGTCTTTTCTTCACCGTCTGACAAGCCAAAACGCAGCTCCATAATCATACGCTCGCGTTCGCTTAACTTATCAAGCGCCTTGTGCAGCAGCTTGCGGTCCACTTGCTCTTCAATATTTTTGTATATGGTGTCATTTTCAGTACCTAATACATCAGACAACAACAATTCATTCCCATCCCAATCAATGTTTAACGGCTCGTCAAAGGACACCTCTGTTCTTGTTTTACTGTTCCGACGCAAGTACATCAAAATTTCATTTTCTATACAGCGTGAAGCATAAGTAGCTAACTTAATCTTCTTCTCAGGGTCAAACGTATTCACAGCCTTGATCAAGCCGATGGCCCCAATCGATACCAAATCTTCAATGTGTATACCCGTATTTTCAAATTTACGTGCTATATAAACGACAAGTCGTAGATTTCGCTCTATCAGCATAGCTCGTATGGCCGTATCCCCTGAAGACAGCTTGCCTAACAAATACTCTTCTTCTTCTCGAGTGAGCGGCGGCGGCAGTGCTTCACTTCCTCCAATATAATATACATCCGCACGTTTAAGACCTAATAGCAGAAGCATTCTGTACATTTGAATCTGTATAAACATTCTCCATTTCAACCGCATCGCCGTTCCTCCCTATGAACGTAAATAAAATAATGATGATAGGAGTGCCTCTTACGCAACTATCCTATTAAGATGCCTTCGTAGATACCGGTACAGAGGCTTCCGGTTGTTGCAGTGCTGCTGCTATAAGCTCTGGGTGTATAATGGCTTGGAACTGTTCATCTTGCGATAGACGACCACTATCAAGCCCGACAATAACATGTCGACTCCTATAACTAAGGCCTTCATGCTTCACGACTATATAATCCGGCTTAAAACCTAGCATCCACTGTGTCGCCTGATTCACACCACGATAAGGCAAAATACGCAGCTTGGCTTCATCAATCGGACATGTACCTTTGCTCGAGCACTCAGCATCGTATGTGTGAAAACAATCCAGCACTGCTCCTGCTTGAATCGCTTTCAACCATTCTGCAGGCAGTACCCCTTCCCACAGGCTTGCATTCGTAATCATTACCGGAGCACCTGAAATGGGCTCCTTTAAGCTGTTCCCTGTATCAATAAGTCCTTGGCACGTCCTAATCGTATCGCCTATGCCGATCTCTACTTCTGCAATAAAGCTGTTCATCTGCGTCTGATCCTTCTGCTGACGCCAAGCGATTCGATAAATCGCATAGGAAGCTGCAAGGCCGAATACTAGCAGCCCCGCACCGAACTTCAATTGTTCATGCACAGCTGCCGCACTTGTCGTTCCAAATGAGGACCATAAAGTGGCATCCTTTATCATGTACTGAATTCCAAATGCACCACCGGCTATAACAAACGCACTGAAATAAAAAGCTAACAAGTTACGTAAGAAAAATCCAAGTTGGTGAAATCCAAACGCCACTATAAGCATACATATAGATATAAGCACCTTTCCCCCTATAGTCACGAGGAAAGGGATTGTTGGCACAAATAGAACAGCCGCATATACCGTTCCAATTGCTGCTGCACTTGCCATTCGCCCTGTTGACGGCCGAAGTCCACGCAAGCGCGCCGACATTGCAAGCAGTGTCCAGTCGAGAACTGCGTTTAAACCAAAGACAAGATCGGCATAAATGACGGTCAATGCGCCCCCCCCTTTAACAACACCGCCAGTTTCTATTGAGTTCGTTAAGATTAAGACTAGTATAATGAGCGCAAGCTTCGAAGTCTGTCTAATACTGGGTGAGGAATGTCACTTTTTTTGTCGAGGACAGTCAACAATACGATGTACAATAAGTATAATGATGGATAAAATAGCAAAAAGAGGCGCCTGCTCAGTCGATAGACTGAGGGCACCTCTTAATAGGTGGTAACGATTAATCGTTATTCGAGTTGCGTGGACGATTCCGTAAAAAAGTAGGTATGTCCAACTGGTCCGAAGAGGCTTGATTGCCAAATGGACGGAGCGTGGATGTACGTGAATCATGAGGCTCCTGCGCAGCTGAGTTCTGTGTTGCAGATGGACGACGTACGGCAGGCATCGGCGGTGCAGGCTTATGTTCAAAGCCTGTTGCGATTACCGTTACTTTGATATCATCCTTCATGTTTTCATCAATAATAGCACCAAAGATCATATTCACTTCTGGATCAGACGCAGCGGTCACGATCTCAGCAGCTTCATTTACTTCATAAAGCGACAAGTTGGAGCCGCCAGTAATATTCATGATTACACCACGTGCTCCATCAATCGATGTCTCAAGCAGTGGGCTCATGATCGCTTTGCGTGCCGCTTCAGAGGCACGTTCTTCACCATTTGCTATGCCGATACCCATCAACGCAGAGCCACGTTCAGTCATAATGGTCTTCACATCAGCGAAGTCCAAGTTAATCAAGCCTGGCACCGCGATCAGGTCGGAGATGCCTTGAACCGCTTGGCGTAGCACGTTGTCTGCTGCGCGGAACGCTTCAAGCATCGGAGTCTTCTTGTCTACGATTTCAAGCAAACGATCGTTCGGAATGACGATTAAAGTATCTACCTTCTCTTTAAGCGCCTCAATACCCAATTCAGCTTGGGAAAGCCGTTTGCGACCTTCAAATGTAAACGGACGTGTAACAACACCAACAGTTAATGCCCCACACTCACGTGCGATCTCCGCAATAACAGGTGCAGCCCCCGTCCCCGTGCCACCGCCCATACCAGCAGTGACAAATACCATGTCAGCGCCTTTAAGCGTGTTCATGATCATCTCGCGGGATTCTTCAGCTGCTTTCTTGCCTACGTCCGGATTAGCACCTGCACCGAGTCCACGCGTAAGCTTGTCCCCGATCTGTAGCTTATGCTCAGACTTTGCGAAGTGGAGCGCCTGCGCGTCCGTATTCACTGTAATAAATTCAACACCCTGTACGCCGTTATCAATCATCCGGTTAACAGCATTACTACCGCCACCGCCGACCCCGATAACTTTAATCTGGGCTAATTGTTCCATCTCAAATTCAAATTCCAACATGAGTTCTCCATCTCCCCTTCAATGTGCATGGATGGCGCGAGGTCACTTTCGTTCGTAACATTCCATTTAAATAAATTCACTAAACATATTTTTTAACCGCTCAATAAACCCAGGTTTGTTTGATGTCTCCGCAGGAGTCACTTTACGAGGAGCCGTCTTCTTGGCACCACCGCCACCACGCGGACGCACAGAGCGAAGCACGTGGTGAAGCACACCAACACCGCTCACAAATCCTGGATCACGAACACCTATAAAATCAGGTACGGCAATCCGAACAGAAGTCTGTAGCTCCGCCTGAGCAGCACTCAGCACTCCTGGCATCGAGACCGTTCCGCCCGACAATATATAACCGCCTGGTAAATCATTAAAACCTAGGCGCTTCACTTCATTTTTAACGAGATGGAATATTTCTTGCACACGCGGTTCGACAACGTTCGCCAAGAACACTTGATTGAACTCTTTTTCCACATTACTTCCAATTCGTGTCACTTTGAACACAGCATCTTCGGAGGCATCATCTATCCATGCACAACCGAATTTCAGCTTGATCTTCTCCGCTTGATCTGACATCGTACGCAAACCGTACGCAATATCATTCGTAACGAAGTCGCCCCCGATTGGAAGCGTTGAAGTAGCTGTTAATGTGCCGTCTTGGAAGACCGAAATCGTCGTTGCTCCAGCACCAACATCAACCAGAACGGAACCAACCATCTTCTCGTCCTTGGACAATGCAAGCTGACCTCCGGACAGTGGCATCAGCACTAGATCCTTTACATGAAGTCCAGCCTTCTCCACACAGCGCATCAAATTATGAATAGCTGTCTTAGCCCCTGTAATAATTGTAGCATCCACTTCCAGACGAACGCCAATCATGCCGCGAGGGTCATGAATATCATGCAGCCCGTCAACGACATATTGCTTCGCTACAACATCAATAATCTCACGTTCAGGCGGCAGAGCAATCACTTCGGCAGCTTTAAGCACACGAACGATATCCTCTTCGCCAATTTCACGATCTTCATTTGATACGGCCACTACGCCGTGACTTGTTTGCAATCCAATATGGTTACCAGTAATTCCAACATACACTTCCGATATTTCAATACCGACCATGCGCTCAGCATGTTCAACCGCATTACGTATAGATTGCACAGTCTGGTCAATATCTACAATCGCACCTTTGCGAATTCCTTCTGATTCAGCAGAACCAACGCCAATAATTTGCAGCGTTCCGTTGTTTATTTCGCCGATGATAGCGCGCACTTTGGATGTACCGATGTCCAAACTCACAATGATGTCATTGCTGCTCAAGCCGTGGCACCTCCCACTTCCAAGTAAATTGGTATGTTTGTATCCCCCGGACACCTTGTATGTATTCAACAAACGTTAGTCATTCCCTCTTTTTTCTACATTTTTTTTGAATGTAGTCAAGTGAAACGTACAATGACATACATTTTTTAAAAAAACTTGAAGAAAAAAGCAGGTTGTAACGAGAAATACCATAACTATTATTCTAGCATTTTTTCAGATTATTGAGTAGAGTTTTTTTCCTATTCAGCACCGTCGGATTTTTCCTGCTGGCCCTGATTCAGATTCGTATAAGAGATATAAGAATCTGCATTTAACATGGTGATCCGACCCGGCTCCTGCGTCTCTACAACCCCGCTCAAATAAGCAATCTTATCTGGCAGCATCGAAACGGTCGTAATCACTTCAAACCCTGAACGGGTATACATCTTGATTCGATCCTGATAGGAGTCAGAAGGATCGTATCGAATCTCCGAAATATCAGCTAACAATCCATTTGGAATGTTTGCAAGTCGCTTGCACAAGTCTGCCTTGATTGCAAGCGCTCCCTTGTCTGACCACTGCGTCAGTACAGGTTTCTCTAACACAAGCTTCTTTTCCTGCTTCAGTTTCACATCAGAACCATTTTCCAGCGAGGCCATCACCTGCCCGTCCGACGTTAATTCAAAAGCAACTGTTTCATATTCTTGCACATACACGTCGATTTGGCCAGGAAAATGCTTCTCTAGCCGTAAACCTTTAATATAAGGATAACGCTTCTGCACCCGGGATGTAATCGTACTCTCCGAGGTCATAAAGAACGGCTCCCCCACACGCAATCCGCTTACTTCACTTAACTCACTGGAACTAACCAATGTATTGCCAATAAATCGCACGTCTGTAATCTTACTAATGGAAGATCGGAAGAAAAGAACTGCAAGCAGTACGAGAAATAAAACAAAGAGCAACCAAATAAGCTTGGTTCCTTTACGCTTCTTCTTCGGTTGGTCAGGCAGTCGTGGAATCGTTCTCGCTTGCAATCGCTCCAAACCCTTTCTCGTGAATAGTCCCCTCTTGCAAGAGGGGACCTACACCATTTCTGTACCTGTACATCAGCCGTTCGCAAAGTCTAGCTTTGGAACTGGTGTGTAACGTTCAATCTTAGCGCCAAGCTTTCTAAACATATTCTCAATGTGATCATAACCACGATCAATATGATGCACCTGTTCAATAATTGTATGGCCTTGCGAAGCCAGACCTGCAATAACAAGCGCTGCACCAGCACGTAAATCAGTCGCTTCTACAGTCGTACCATACATGCGAGGAACACCTCTTACAAAAGCGCTGCTCAAATCTACACGAATGTCCGCGCCCATTCTGCCAAGCTCGTCAACATGTTTGAACCGTCCTTCGAATATCGTCTCCTTCATCACACTAACCCCATCAGCTAATGACAACAGCACCATCAATTGAGATTGGAGATCCGTAGGAAAGGCAGGATAAGGCGAAGTAACGATACGTTCCACAGCTTTAGGTCGACCAAAGCAAGTCACATTAATTATACCATCACTTGTAGCAATCTGCACCCCAGCTCTGCGCAGAATGTGAATGAGCGCAGTCAAATGTCCTGCATGGGCATTTGTTAGCGTTACCGCTCCTCTCGTGGCCGCTGCGGCAATCATCAACGTCCCCGCTACGATCCGGTCAGGAATAATCTCGTAGCGGCAGCCCTTTAGTTCACGTACACCCTCAATCGTGATCGTATCGGTGCCTGCACCTATTATGTTTGCTCCCATTGCATTCAAAAACCGTTGAAGGTCTACAATTTCCGGTTCACGTGCAGCATTCGTTAATACCGTTGTACCTTCTGCCAGCACAGCTGCCATCATAATATTTTCCGTAGCGCCGACACTTGGAAAATCAAGGTGAACTTCCGTTCCGATCAATTGTTCTGCCTTGCATGTAATCCGATTTCCTTCATGCACAAGTGCAGCTCCTAGCGCCTGCAAACCTCTTAGATGAAGATCAATCTTGCGCTCTCCAATCGCACATCCACCGGGCTGATAAATGTGTACTTCTTTGTATCGTGCTAACAGCGGCCCCATCAAGAAGATGGAGGACCGCATTTGCCGCATCAAATCTTCAGGCACATGAGACGAATGTACACTAGTATTGTCAATAGTGACCGTGTGACCGTCATGTGACGCCCGGCAGCCAAGACGCCTTAAAATGTTCAGCATGACCTCGATGTCAAGCAACTTAGGCACATTATCAAGCTGAACGATACCGTCGGCTAAGATGGCAGCTGCCATAATCGGTAAAGCGGCATTTTTCGCTCCATGGATACGAATGGTTCCCGAAAGTGGCTTCCCGCCCTCAATCACCAATTTGTCCAATGTATCACCTCCGAGATTACCGCTCACCCACCGCCAATACTTCGGGCACCAACTGCACCCCGAAATCCTCCGGGACTATTTGTTGTATGCGTTCTATAAGGGTGAGCACGTTGACGCTGTTGCTTGCCCGGTGTTTACAATGAAATTGAGATGCTGCGTGGAAGCCTCGGCGGCGCTTGCCACGGCCATTTTGTTGCCATGAGTAAGCTCCATTGCGATGCTTCGTCTCCACCACGATAATGTTAGATCGTGCAAAATGGAATGACGGTACGCAAACTGCATTTCCTCCACGCTGAAAATCACCAATCTCCTGTCTCCCGTACAATCTCAGCAGATTCAAATAGCGTGACACATCGTTCCCCTTTGCGCCTTCATTCGTCTACACGGCCCCGCCAACCGTGTCAGGAGTTATCTCCCTAAAGCGATTAAGAAAAGGCGAAATAAACGTCTAAGCTACTGCCAATGGGAGATTGTCACGATTATAGTGTATCTTATGACAATGTCTCAGGTTGTGTGACAGACGCCCACTTTGTCTAAAGCTAACGGGATATGCTTATATTCATTTTAAGAAACATACATCGTTTGTTCAAAAAAGTGCAGCAAAAAAGCGGGCAAATACTACTTGCCCGCTAAGCGTTCGATCTCTGATACGACTCGCATCGCCGCTTCCGGCTGTCCGAGTGCTCTTGAACGATCTCGCATCGTCTGCCGATGTCCATCGTTCTTCAACAATTGCTCGATCTGGCCAAACAGCAGCTCCGCTGTCAGCTGCTTCTCCGTCATCATCACGGCAGCACCAGCCTGCTCCAGTGAGCGTGCGTTTGCTTCCTGATGATTGTTGGTCACATTGGGCGACGGAATTAAGATTGACGGTATTCCGAGCGCCGTAAGTTCTGCAAGTGATGATGCGCCTGCTCTGCTAATGGCAAGCGTTGTCGCTGCAAGCACCTCAGGCATATTGCTGATGTAAGGCAACACATGCAGATGATTACGCACCCCGTCACTGCTCTTGAGCACTTCTTTGCGCGTATGCTCATAATAATGCTGGCCCGTAACGTATACAAAATGAACGTTTGGCAGCCGCTTTAGCATCGGAACCATTTGTACCATCGTATTGTTAATTGCTTTTGCTCCACCACTGCCACCAACAACTAGTACAATTGGGCTGTCTTGTGGAAGTCCAAGCGACGCAAAGCCCCGTTCCCTATTAGCCTCCACTACAGCAGTAGCGCGAGGATTGCCGGTAAACAGCACATGCTTCGCCTTAGCAAAGTACGGCTTTGATTGTTCAAAGCTGACAGCTACCGTATTTACGTAACGACTCAAAAACTTGTTAGTCAAACCAGGAATTACATTTTGCTCATGGATGATTGTTGGAATGCCTAACTTGGCAGCGGCATATACAACGGGCCCGCACACATAACCGCCTGTTCCAATGACAACATCAGGCTTAAAATCTCTTAATAACTGTTTGGCGCGGCTGACACCCTTTAAAAAGCGCAGCACCGTCTTCACGTTTTCCACAGACAATTTACGACGAAAGCCTGTTATTTCTATCGATTCAAACGGTATGCCCTCTTCGCGAACAAGCTTGCTCTCAAGTCCACGTTCTGTTCCAATATATAAAAAAGCGCTGCTGGGATAATGCTTCTCGCATTCCCGTGCGATGGCCAGTGCAGGATAAATGTGTCCTCCCGTGCCACCGCCGCTAAGCACGACGCGCATGACGTTCACCTCGCATAACGTGATATGTTAAGTAGAATTCCTAGTGCGGTAAGCATCAAAGTTAACGATGAACCACCATAACTAATAAGTGGCAGTGTAATTCCTGTAACCGGCATAAGCCCGATCACAACCCCGATATTAATAATAACTTGAACAGCTACAATGCCGACGATGCCTGCACCAAGCAGACTTCCAAAAGAGTCCGGTGCTGTCAAAGCTGCACGCATTCCTCTCCAAACGAGGATCAAAAACAATATAATGACCGTAATACAGCCGATGAATCCGAGTTCTTCCGCTAAAATAGCAAAAATAAAATCGGTCTGCGGTTCGGGAACGTAATTGTATTTTTGTCGGCTAGCACCGAGCCCTAGTCCTGTCAGGCCGCCAGGGCCAATCGCATACAGCGATTGTATAATTTGATAGCCTGTACCAAGCGGATCTTTCCACGGATCAAGAAATCCGGTAATACGATCCATTCGGTACGGGGCAGCTAATATGAGCCCTACTAAGCCCGCGACCCCAACCATAGCCAAGCCTAGCAAATGTTGAATGCGAGCACCTGATATAAAGATGAGAAGTAAGGAGGCTCCCACCATAACAGTTCCTGAACCTAGATCAGGCTGCAACATAATCATACCAAATGCTAGCCCCATAATGCCAAGGGCAGGCAACAGCCCCTTTGTAAAATTCGTAATCGTATGCTGGGATTGTGACAGCAAATACGCAAGAAAAGTTACCATAGCGAGCTTCATAAATTCAGACGGCTGAATGCCAAATGAACCGATGCCAAGCCAACTGCGTGCGCCACCTCGCACATTTCCAATACCCGGGATCAATACAATAATTAACAAGCAAAAACAAACAACGAGCCCGACTTTGGAATATCTCTTCCAGACGTGATAGTCCACATTCATCGTCACAAACATAGCAGCTAGGCCTAATCCGGCAAACAGCAGCTGCCGCTTTACAAAATAAAAGGAGTCCCCATAATCATGAAAGGCGACAACAGCTCCTGCGCTGTACACCATGACGATACCGATCGCGAGAAGCGATACGACAGCAACGATTAGCCACACATCGGGCGCGGTTTTTGCTTTGACCATTCGGTACACCTCATTGGACAATGTAGAGGCTTGAACACCCCTCTACTTAAGACTATGCACCGCTTCTTTAAAAATGCGTCCACGTATCTCATAGGAAGGAAACATGTCCCAACTCGCACATGCAGGTGATAACAGGACGATGTCGCCTGCTGTCGCAAATTGTTCAGCAGCACTTACCGCTTCCTGAATGGCTTCTACGGCGTCTTCTTTATTGTCGACGACGTGAACAGACTTCAAACCCGCATCCAACGCAACGTTTCTTAAAATATGACGCGTCTCGCCTAAAGTAACGATTGCCTTTACCCGCTCGCGCAAATAAGGTACAAGCTCTTTAAAATCAAGTCCGCGATCCAACCCGCCTGCAATTAGTACAATATTACCTGGGAAGGCTTCCAACGCCATCTGTGTTGCAATTGTATTGGTAGCTTTTGAGTTGTTGTAGTATTGGACGCCCTTATGTTCACGCACCGATTCTAAACGGTGCTCCACACCTTTAAAGGAGCGCAGCGATTCCACCAGACTCTCCGGCTTCGCGCCAGCAGCCACAGCGATCGTAACCGCCGCCAAAGCGTTATCTACGTTAAATCGTCCTGGCAGCCCAATCTCATCTACAGCTATAATGTCATGCTTAACACCTTGCTCATCTCGAAATACAATGCGATGCGTGTCCTCGGATGTATCACCGGCATCTGATGGGAAGGCAGGGTCTACATATGCACCTGTCTTCACTTCTTGTCTGGATGAGAAGTTCCAAATGCGCGCCTGAATAGCAGGTGCAAGTGTGATGCAGGTTGGATCGTCCGCATTAAGCACCGCAATATCATTGGTGGTCATATTTGCAAACAGCTTCGCTTTAGAACTGATGTAGTCTTCCATACCACCATGATAGTCCAAATGGGTCTCCGCTATATTCAATAAGCAGGCAACATGCGGGTGAAACTGTTGAATTCCTTTTAATTGGAAGCTGCTTAATTCAAGCACAACACGTTGGTTCTCGCTAGCATCTGCCGCAATACCACTGAACGGTGTTCCAATATTACCTGCAACGATAGGTGAAAGTCCCGCTTCTTCCAGCATACGTCCGACCCATGTCGTAGTAGTTGTCTTACCATTACTGCCCGTAATCCCAATAATAGGCGCCGCACACAAATGATAGCCAACCTCAATCTCAGTGACTATATCAATGCCAAGTTCAATTGCACGCTGTACTGGCGGTGCGCTGTAAGGGATGCCCGGGTTTTTGACAAGCAGTTTCACTTGCTCCGTAATCAGATCATCTGGATGTGTCCCCAATACAACACAAATGCCCAAAGCTTCCAACTCAGAAGCTTCGGGACACTGGTGGCGTTCCTTCTTATCATTGACGGTTACGATCGCACCGCGCTCATGCAAACGCTTGGCTACATCGAACCCACTTTTGGCAAGACCTAAAATAACAATTTGTTCTCCACGATACGTATCTGGATGATTCATAATGTTACAACCCCTTGTTAATCCATAGTCCGAGTCCAGCTAGCAAGATGCCGACCACCCAGAACGTGATGACAACGCGCCACTCCGACCATCCCGATAATTCAAAATGGTGGTGAATAGGGCTCATTTTAAATACTCGCTTGCCTGTTGTCTTAAACGATACAACCTGAATGACAACCGAAAGCATCTCAATGACAAATATACCGCCGATAATGATAAACAGCAACTCTGTCTTGGTCAATATCGCTACCGCCGCAATCGCTCCCCCGATGCCAAGCGATCCGGAGTCCCCCATAAATACCTTGGCAGGATGCGCATTAAAGACCAGAAAACCAAGTACCGCTCCGATCATGGCCGCTGCACAGACAGCAGCTGCAATTTCGGATGCTTGCAGCGCAATAATGGCAAATGCTGCAAACGCAATCGCACTGACGCCAGACAGCAAACCGTCCAAACCATCCGTAAAATTAACCGCATTGCTAATGGCCAGCATCATCAAGATGACAAACACATAGTAGAACCATCCAAGCTCTAATCCAACAGATGTGCCTGGAACACCAACAAAGGTGCTGTGTCCAGACTGTGCGAGCAAGACACATACAATGCCAGAGAACAGCAGCTGACCAAACAGCTTTTGTTTAGCAGTCAATCCAAGTGATCTCTTAAAAATAATTTTAATGTAATCATCCAGGAATCCGACTAAACCGAATCCTAATGTAGCGACCAATAACACGTAAAAGTCCGTATCCATAACTGAAAACTTTAAAAAGGCTAACGTGAATGCAAGCAAAATAATAGCGCCCCCCATTGTGGGGGTACCTGCTTTCTTCAAATGCCCTTTAGGTCCATCTTCTCTAACCTGCTGACCGAATTTCAACCGTCTTAACAACGGTATGCATAACGGGCCTAATATGACAGCTAGTATAAAAGAAACCCCGATTGTCATTAATATCAACTTGAAGTCCAATTCCTTTCACCTCCCGTTACCACAGACCGCTAATGCTTAATCTGAATCCATTGCTTTATAATCTCTTCCATCTTCATACCACGTGACGCCTTAACCAGCACGGTAGCATGCGGCTCTACAAGTTCCAGCATATAGTTTCGAAGCTCATCTTTATTCTGGAACGACCTTACAGCACCTTCAGGCAGATGAGATTTTGCGCCTTCTGCAATCTCATTTCCCAGTTTCCCGTAAGTTAATAGTACGTCCGTCTTGTGAGACGTAATATAAGCACCAACTTCACGATGGAGCTGCACCTCTTGCTCACCTAATTCGAGCATGTCTCCCAAAATCGCAATCCGTTTGCCACCACGCACAGATGCCAATACGTCGATCGCTGCTTTCATCGCAGTAGGACTCGCGTTATAGGCATCATTTAAGATCGTCCATCCTTGTTCGGTGTCGATCTTCTCGATGCGCATGCCCGAGATTTGAACACTCTCCAAAGCCGCCCCTATCATCTGTTCGGGAACGTGGAGTAAACGACCAATCGCAATGGCGGCCATCGCATTTAACACATTATGCTGACCCAAAATCGGAATGCTGTAGACTGATCGTTCACCTAGAGCCGTTATGACGGAGAACGTCATGCCATCTTCCATTTGCATGATCGAATCCGGTCTGTAGTCGTTAAGCGGACCCATCCCGTATGTAACTACGTTCATACTAGCTGGTTGGGTCGTCTCCGGCTCGCCAATAACTTGCTCCAGCAGCGGCTCGTCACCAAGACAAATGAGCACACCCTCTTCTTTTAACCCGCTAATAATTTCCAATTTAGCACGTGCAATTTCTGTTCGGGAACCAAGCTGCAACAAATGCGCTTCGCCAATATTGGTAATGACGGCAATGTCAGGATGAACAAGCTTCGTGAGCAGTTCAATTTCCCCTCGTCCACTCATCCCCATCTCTAGCACCACAACATCTGTATCAGCTGGCATTCGTAATACAGTAAGCGGCAGACCAATATGATTGTTGAAATTGCCTTCCGTCTTATGAACGCGATAGGAGCGGGACAGTACTGCTGTGATCAGATCCTTCGTTGTTGTCTTGCCGTTACTGCCCGTTACGGCAATAACCTTGACATCAAGCTGCTTAATATAATGAGTTGCCATACGCTGCAAAGCAAGCAGCGTGTCATCTACGATTACTAGCGGCAGCCTCGCTTCTGGCAGCGGGTGATCCGCCTGCCAGAACGCGGCGGCTGCACCAGCCGCTAGAGCTTGTTCGACGTAGCTATGACCGTCGAAACGATCTCCGGCAAGCGGGACAAACAGCGCGCCTTGCTCTACTTGGCGCGAATCAGTAAATACGCCCCGCACAGCAATCTGTTCTTGTGCAGCATCAAGCAATGTGCCCCCGCACATCGCTGCTATTGATGTTAAATTCGTTTCAATCACCGGTTTAATCCCCTTATCGCTTCTTCCGCAACCTTACGGTCGTCGAAATCATGAATTTGTTTGCCGATCAACTGATACGTTTCATGGCCCTTCCCCGCAATCAATACTACATCGCGAGGGCTTGCCTTTTCAATAGCTTTCGTAATAGCGGCTCGACGATCTACAATTAATTCATAACGCTCCTTGGATACCCCATCCGCCTTCAAGCCTGCTTCAATATCAAGTAATATAAGGTCTGGATCTTCCGTACGCGGATTATCAGACGTTACATAAATATAATCTGCATACTTCGCTGCAATTTGCCCCATAATCGGCCGTTTTTTCTTATCACGGTCACCACCGCAGCCAAATACGCAATACACATGACCTTCTGCAAACTCTTTGACGGTAGCTAACACGTTCTCAAGGCCATCAGGTGTATGTGCATAGTCAACAATTACAGAAAATGACTGCCCCGCCTGCACCGCTTCTACGCGGCCCGCAACACCTTCGACTGCCTCCAAGCTTTTAACCAGATCGGCCAATTCAATATGTTCCAACAAACCTACTGCGATCGCAGCTAGTGCGTTGTACACGTTAAATTTCCCAACCATCTTCAAGTGGACATTTGCAGAGCCTTTGAACGAATGAACCGTAAAGCTCGTTCCCTGCGCTGTAATATGAATATTTTCCGCTCTGACATCTGCCGACTTGTGAAGTCCATACGTAACCGTCTCAGCCGTAGTGATCGACTTGAAGTACGCAGTAGCCCCATCATCCGCGTTCAGAACCGCATAGGAACGATCTTGTTCCTTCTCAGCAAATGTATTGCCCAAACGAGAGAAGAACAAACCTTTTGCTTCACGATATGCTTCCATCGTTCCGTGATAATCCAGATGGTCCTGCGTTAAGTTTGTAAACACAGCCGTACGGAAGCGGCAGCCTTTTACCCGCCCCTGCTCCAACGCATGCGAGGATACTTCCATCACACACGCCTGAACATCTTTGTCGGCCATATCACGCAGCGCATGCTGTAGCTCATAGGCATTTGGTGTCGTTCCAGACATCGGGTGCGTCTCATTGGCATAACGCATCTCAATCGTTCCGATAACCCCTGTGCTTGTGCATGCGTCCGTTAATATTTTTTCGATCAAATACGTGATCGTTGTTTTGCCATTAGTTCCCGTAACTCCGATTAGGCGAAGATCCTGACTGGGCTGCTTGTAATACGTATTAGACAAAACAGCTAATGCATGTCTTGCGTCCTTGACCATTAATTGAGGGATATTGACGTCGAGCTCACGCTCAACGACCAGTGCTGCTGCACCGGCTTCAATGGCTTGCTTGGCGTAACGATGCCCATCATCAGCTGTTCCAGAAATACAGAAAAACAAATCCCCCTTCTGTACGCGTCGTGAATCAACAGCGAGACCACTAAATACGGTGTTACCGTCTCCAATTAATGACGCTGTTACGATTTGAGAAGTTGCTACTGCTAAGTTCATCTGCTGCATCAGTTATTCCTCCGTATTCTCACCCATATAAATGCGAATGGTGGTTCCTTTTTCTACTCTTGTACCAGGCTTAGGCGCCTGATGAATAACAGTAAGTCCTGCACCGGACTTGGCCAGCTGAAAATTCATATTCATATCTTCGTAAATATCAGACAGCGTCTTCCCTACGAGATTTGGAACCGTCACTAATGGCTGCTCATCAAAACGATATTCTCGCTTCACCTGATCTTGCCTCGGCTTGACTCCAAGCACATGCAGCGCGTCCTCCATAATCCGTTTTACGATTGGTGCTGCAATCAATCCACCGAATTGAATCCCTTGAGGATCATCTACGGCTGTATAAATTACAATTTTTGGATCGTCAGCGGGCGCAAAGCCAATAAAAGATACAATATGTTCATCTGGTGAATATTTTCCATTAATAACTTTTTGGGCCGTTCCGGTCTTGCCGCCTACCCGATAACCATCGATAAATGCGTTACGACCAGTACCCTGTGCCACAACATGTTCAAGGGCATCCCGCACCTTTTTAGAGGTTTCTGCCGAAATGACTTGACGAACCATCTCAGCCTTAACTTCATCCACTACTAGTCCAGTTTCTGGCTGGATAAAAGCTTTGGCCACATGCGGCCTATACCACTTTCCACCGTTAATAGCCGCTGACACCGCTGCAATCTGCTGAATCGGCGTCACCGATACACCTTGACCGAATGCGGTTGTAGCTAACTCAACAGGTCCAACCTTATCAAGTCTAAACATAATACCGTTCTCTTCACCGCTCATATCGATACCCGTCTTCTTGCCGAAGCCAAAGTTGCGTATGTACTCAAACAGCTTCTCTTTGCCCAAGCGTTGACCGAGCGCTACGAAGCCAGGATTACATGAATTTTCGACAACTTCCAAAAACGTTTGGCTGCCATGTCCGCCTTTCTTCCAGCAGCGAAGCTTGGCACCGCCAACTTCAACTCGACCAGGATCGAAGAAATGCTCATTATACAAGTTCACCTTGCCTTCTTCAAGTGCAGCGGCTAATGTAATAATTTTGAAGGTAGATCCTGGCTCGTATGTCATCCATACAGGTAAATTACGGTTGTACACCTCTGTAGGATAATCCCGATAATGTTCTGGACTATAATTCGGCCGGCTTGCCATCGCTAAAATTTCGCCACTATTCGGGTCCATCGCTATGGAAACGATATGTTTTGGATTCAAATCAAGCATCGCCTGATCCAATTCCCGCTCCATTATTGTCTGTATATCTTTGTCAATCGTCAATTGCAAATTTAACCCATCTCGTGGCTGCTCAAACTTTTCCGTTGAATTGGGCATTAACCGTCCCTTGGCATCAGCCAAAAAAGTGATACTTCCTCGCAAGCCGCTTAATGCCGTATCGTATTTGGCCTCGATACCTGTTAATCCTTGGTTGTCAATCCCTGTAAATCCTAGTATGTGTGACGCCAAGTCCTTGTTCGGATAGAAACGCTTATTATCTTCCGCAACTACAATTCCTGACAGCTTTAATGCTCGAATTTGAGTTGCCAAGTCAAGCGGTATTTTGCGCCCGCCTGGTTTCAGACGAACAATTAAAGCTCGTTTCGTAATTTCCTTGTGCACTTTGTCTACAGACATGCCAAGCAACGGAGCAAGCTGCTCCGCTGTTTGTTGCGCATCCTTAATTTGTGCGGGCACCGCCATAACCGAAGGAGAACTAATATTGTAGGCTAATCGTTCTCCATTACGGTCTACTATTTCCCCTCGCTTTGCGACAACAGGAATGTTGCGTCGCCAAGACTCCTCCGCTTTGGCACTTAATTCACTGCCTTGCCACAGCTGTACGTATGCAAGACGGACGACAAGCGCCATAAAGCCAACCGCCATTAGTGCAAATCCAATGATAAGGCGTTTACGGACAGTTACACCAGATATTTTCACGGCAATTCCTCCCTTGTCCGACAATGGTTATAATCAACCTATTCCGAACAAGCAGGGGTTAGAACAAGCTCCTAAAAGCGATGTCGCGCTTTTAAGAGCTTGTTAGGAGAATAACGGTCACTCCGTCTTCTCTTCTTCCGCTTTGGCTGCTTCTAGTGCTAATGTTGGCTCAAGTTTCACATGAACGATACGTTGGCCATTTTCCGTGGACTTCGTGTACTCCTTCACATAACCTTCACCTTCCATCGTAAGTTTCCACTCCAGCAAAGATGTAATCTCCAGCACGTCACGTAATGATTTGCCTTTCAACTCTGGCAGCGGCATCTTTGCAGGTTCATCGGTGAGCAAATAAATACGCTGCCCCACCGCTAATTCTGTGCCTGGCTCAGGGTACTGCCGCTTTACTTCAACACCTGCTCCCACTGTCTCAAACACAATCCCCTTCTCTGCAAGCCGTTTCTTCGCTTCAAACGGCTTCAGCCCTTGAATATTAGGAGCTTTTACAAGGGTAGTCATCGTCTGCTTTTTCTCCTGGACTGACGTTTGTGATTCCGTTGTAGTAGGCACACCCAAGTAACGGAGTGATTTGCTTACAATCTCCTTAAATAAAGGCGCCGCCACAAATCCTCCACCTGCATAAAAGTCACTCGGATCATCGACTACAACGATTAGAGCTATCTTCGGATTGTCAACAGGCGCATATCCAATAAAGGATACAACGGATCTCACATCGTCATATTTCCCATTAATAACTTTAAGCGCCGTTCCCGTCTTACCCGCTACACGATACCCTTCAATATACGCATTTTTCCCTGTACCAATCTTCTGATCGGAAACGACCTGCTCCAAGTATTCGCTAACTTGTTTGGATATGTCTGGCTTCAACACTTGACGCAGCACTTCAGGCTCACGAATTTCCACCTTGCCTGTCATCGGATCTACGATCTTCTTCACGATGTGCGGCGTCATCAGCTTGCCACCGTTTGCAACAGCAGATACCGCCATAATTTGTTGCAGCGGCGTCACCACGAGCTGCCCATGTCCATAAGAGGCAGCTGCAACGTCAGCTGGATATTGAAAATGTATTTTCCCGCCAATTTCACCTGGCAGCTCAATACCAGTCATTTTACCAAATCCAAATTGATCGATATACGATTTAAACTGTGTCTCACCAAGCTTTTCAAAGCCTAGCTTAACGAAGGCTACGTTACTTGAGCGCTTCAACCCTTCCAGATAAGGGATAGTTCCCCATCCCACCTTGTTATGGTCATGAATTCTTCTGCCTCCGGCTACGATACTGCCAGATTGGAAATAATCATTTGGATTAAATAAGTTCTCTTGTACGGACGCCGCTAGCGTTACAATTTTGAAGGTGGACCCCGGTTCATATCCGCCGCTTACTGCCAAATTGTTAAAGGAACGCAAATCCTTTGCGGACTCCCAATATTTATTTGGGTCAAAAGTTGGCAGGTTGGCCATCCCTAGAATATCCCCCGTGCTAGGATCAGCCGCAATAACCGTTATACTCTGGGGGCTGTACTGATTGTACACCTTCTTCATCGCTTCTTCGATGTACTGTTGGATTGTACGGTCGATCGTCAAGTAAATGTTGCTGCCATCTTGTGCAGGCGCATACAGCTCATTCGCGGAAGGCAGTTTGTTCCCTTGCCGATCCTTCTGATAATTAAGCTTTCCGTCCGTCCCATTCAGTAATTGATTAAATTGGGACTCGATCCCGCCCACAGGCTTACCCTCTTTGTTCATATAGCCTAGCACATGAGATGCAAGTGTATTTTTGGCATAATACCGTTTGGAGTCTTTAAGCACATATAAGCCGATGTCCGCTTGTTCCGTCTGTTTTTGCAAATCGGAAATAAACGTAGTCAGCTTATCTGCAGGCTCTTGATTAATTTTCCAACCTTCGCTTCTTACTTCACGATAAACATGGTATTTTCCCTTATCATTTTGCTTGCGCACCAACTCGAACAATTCTTCTTCTGGCTTGCCCAGCACTTCATGTAGTTTCTCTACGATGAGACGCTCCACGTCAATACGTTCCTTGACCAACTTGTCGTTAGTCCTCAGTTCCTGAATAATTCTCGGATTTACAACGACATCATAAGCAGGAGCGTCCATCGCCAACACTTCACCGTTCTGGTCATAGATGGTGCCGCGTTTTGCAGAAATATTTTTCTCAACAGACCATGTTGCTTCTGCCTTACTTAGCCAAAAATCCTGATTCCACACCTGATACCAAAACAAACGGCTAACGATAATCGCAAAAAAAAGTAAAAATAAGCCCCCAATAATTAACGTCCGTATCTTTATTCGTTTAATCATATCGTTGCCCCATTACTCATTGCCGCTATCGACTTTGAAGGAGTGAATTTCTGCCGGCTGGTCTGGCAAACGTAAGCCATTTGCCTCTGCGACTTGCCTAATCCGATCCCAATCCGATAACTGCTGCTGCTTCACTTTCAGTACACCCATCTCGGTAGCCATCTTGTCCACTTCACGCTTGGAGCTTTGAATTTCTCGATTCAGCGTATAGATGTCTGCGTATCTGGCAATAAGCATAAACGCAACTGCTGAGCAGAATACAATCGTGAGCAAATACAGCACCTTTTCACGCATAGGTAAACTGGCCTTGCGTACAACTTTCTTCGTTGTTTCCTTATATCGTTCTTGTACCTGTGGACGCCGCTCAGGACGAACAGCTAAATTACCTCTCACATATCCCATTACCTGTTCCCCTCTCCATTCAACTTCTCGGCAATACGCAGTTTGGCGGAACGCGAGCGAGGATTGTGTTCGAGTTCTTCCTCACTTGGAAGAATCGGCTTGCGATTCACTAAGGTAAGAGTGCCCGTACTGTTACAGCCGCACACTGGCAAGCCTGGCGGACACGTGCATCTGCCGACGTAAGAGGTAAACGTCTGCTTACATATCCGATCCTCCAGCGAGTGGAACGTAATAACAGCTACCCGACCACCTGGATTTAAGCATCTAACTGCCTGGTGTAGTGAATCCTCAAATGCCCCCAGTTCGTCATTGACTGCTATCCGCAACGCCTGAAAGCTTCGCTTCGCAGGATGGCCGCCTGTTCGACGAGCAGCTGCTGGTATGCCCTTCTTCACCAATTCTGCCAGTTGACCTGTCGTTTCGATCGGTTCTTGCGACCGCGCCTCAACGATTACTTTGGCAATCCGCCGAGAGAACTTTTCCTCCCCGTACTCAAACAAAATCTTCGCTATTTCCGCCTCTGACCACTCATTTACAATATCATGGGCTGTCAAAAGTCCTAATTGGTCCATGCGCATATCAAGCGGCGCATCATGGTTATAACTGAACCCGCGGTCTCCTTCATCCAACTGGGGAGAGGACACTCCTAAATCAAACAAAATGCCGTCAACTTGCGGCACGCCATTCAACTGCGGCACACCTGCTTCAAGCAGCGCCTCTTCCAAATGACGAAAATTCGTGCGTACAAGTGTAACTCGATCCATATAAGCAGCCAAACGCTGCTTCGCATTATCATGAGCCCAATCATCTTGATCAAGGGCAATCAATCTTCCTTCTGGTGACAGCTTGGACGCGATCAATTCGCTATGCCCTGCACCACCAAGCGTGCAATCCACATATATGCCATCAGGACGAACGGCCAAACCGTCAACTGATTGTTCCCGTAATACTGTTATATGATGAAACATTTCCATTCCTCCTGCATTCCGATTCCCTCTTAGTTGTATGCCAATATTTGCTGTTTTATAGACCTCAATCAACGTACCTTATACCGCGTATATGTCTGCTGAAAGCTGCTGCATTAAAAATTAAAATCCACCAATGTCTCCGCGATCTCATTAAAGGTTGACGCAGAAGCATTAAAATAGTGTTCCCAAGCACCTTTGCTCCACACTTCCACACGGTTCTGTACCCCTATAACCATACATTCTTTCTCAAGCTTGGCATACTCTCGCAGATGGTTCGGAATGTTAATCCGGCCTTGCTTATCCCACTCGCATTCAGAGGCGCCTGAGAAGAAAAACCGCGAGAACGCACGCGCATCCGCCTTCATAAGAGGCAGCGCCTGCAGTTTCTGCTCCAGCAAGCTCCACTGATCCAGGGGATATACAAATAAGCATTGGTCTAATCCTCTTGTAATAATAAAAGTCGTGCCGAGATTGTCGCGAAGCTTGGCAGGGATGATCAGACGGCCTTTGTCATCGATGCTGTGTTGATATTCACCCATGAACATACGCCACCACTCCCCTCCCTATTCCCACCACAACTCACCACTTTTCACCACAACGGTTAACTTATTCGCCATACAAGCAAAAAATCCTGCTTGGAGGGCAGGATTTTTATATATCCGATATTTGGTTATAATTCCATCATTCCAAAATCCACTTTACTTGTTGTCATCGAGAAGCTGGTTATCGTTGCTGCAATCCGATGTGGAGCCGGCTTCCTGCTTCAAAGGCTGATCCTGTTTATCGTCTGTTTTAATTGTTTGTTCAGCTAATCGTCGGTTACGCTCGGCATATAGATTATGGCTGCTCTCACTTCTGCTGCGCTTGATGCGGACCACCCACCAGACCGGAAGGAGAAGCAAAATAATAACAATCAAGAACGGTAATACCGCAACGATAAACAATACAATGTTCTTACACAACTCGGTAAGCGCGTAAATGCTGCTTGAGAGTGTACTGCCAATACGCTCTCCAAACGGAGCCGTTAGCGCCGCCTTCGTATGATCTATCTTGATTGTCTCGTATAGGCGGAGTTCAATTGTAGACATAGATACATTGTTGTTTAAATATCGCATACGACCCACTATTCTTTCAATCTCCTCTTGAACTTTGTCCAGCTCATTTGAAAATTTCAACAGATCGCTAGAAGTGACCGCCTTCTCCATATACCCCAACAATCGTGATTCAACTACACGTCGAGCTTTCAATCGCGCACTCAAATCTACATATTCTTCTGTGACGTCGGTTGCAGAATAGCTGCGCTGAAACCGCAAATTAGGCAGCTTGTTTATGTGCTCAAGAAGAGATTGGAACCCATCAGCAGGCACTTTCATAACATATACACCTGCTCGTTCATATTCCGAATATTGATCTTCGAATGATAAAATGTATCCTCGAGCCAAGTGAATAATATTGTTTATTTGTTGCTTTGCTTTATCATAACTCTCCACTTCCATCGTAAGGTTTGCCTTATAAATTAGCTTACGTTCTGTTTGTGCTTGTGCCTCTGACAGCCCTTTTCCTGCGGAACTCCCTTTAGCTTCGATTGATTTAGAATCGGTCTCCTGTTCTGCACTACTGACTTCACTGTTTGCGGCCGAGGAATCAGCCGAGGAATCAGCCGTGGATTGCAGGCGGGCCAGCTCATTGCCTTCAGAGCTAGAACAACCTGCAGCTAGTAAAGCTAGTGCAAACCATAAACATATACTCATCCATACAAGAGAATGTCTGTGCATACCTCCTAGCCTGCTCAAAATAAATCTTTCTTGCTTGCTGTTTCTTTCAGTCAAGTTTTTAGTTTCCATGTTACTTCGCCCCCTTCTTTATCTATTTATGAAGTCTGTTGTGTAGAGTAGTTGAACTGCACATCTCCTCAGATCCTGTACATCAAAATGTGCATTCCCACTTGGTATTAATATCCAAACGCAAACAAGCATCGGATTGTTGCACCCGATGCTTGTAAAATATTTGAATGATACTGTTATTAATGCTCTTGCCAACTATCCAAATAGGATTTCTGCTCGTCGCTTAATTCATCAATATGAATGCCAAGCGACTCAAGCTTCACGCGCGCAACCTGCTCATCCAACTCATAAGGAACGGCAATTACATGTTTGCCTAATTGCTCATACTGCTCATTCACATATTTAAGCGACATCGCTTGCAGCGCAAACGTCATATCCATAATTTCCGCCGGATGGCCGTCACCCGCAGCAAGGTTCACTAATCGACCTTCCGCTAATACGTAAATACTGCGTCCATCAACAAGACGATATTCTTCAATATTGCGACGAACCGTACGCACACTGCTTGAACGTGATTCCAGTTCTGGCTTGTTTACTTCAACGTCAAAGTGGCCCGCATTAGACAGAATAGCTCCATCCTTCATGACATCAAAGTGTTCTCCACGAATAACGTCCTTATTACCAGTCACCGTTACGAAGAAATCACCGACTTTAGCTGCTTCACTCATCGGCAGCACTGTAAATCCGTCCATGTAAGCTTCTACGCCTTTAATCGCATCTATTTCCGTTACTACGACGTTAGCCCCCAATCCTTTGGCACGCATCGCAACCCCTTTGCCGCACCAGCCGTATCCAACTACTACGACCGTCTTGCCCGCTACGACAAGATTAGTTGTCCGATTGATGCCATCCCATACGGATTGCCCCGTCCCATAACGGTTATCAAACAAATATTTGCAAAAGGCGTCATTAACGGCCACCATAGGGAACTCCAGCTTGTTTTCCTTTTCCATCGCTTTCAGTCGTAAAATACCTGTTGTAGTCTCTTCCGCTCCGCCACGCACCTGCGCACGCAGATCAGGACGCTCAGAATGTAAAATGGAAATGAGATCGCCGCCATCATCAATAATCAAATCTGGCTTTGTCTCCAACGCCTTGATCAAGAGTTGCTTATACTCTTCAGGGTCAGGATTGTATTTGGCGTACACTTTAATGCCATCTTCGACAAGAGCTGCGCAGACGTCATCTTGGGTAGACAGTGGATTACTTCCTGTAATAGTCACTTCCGCACCACCTGCCTGAACAACCTTCGCTAAGTATGCAGTCTTTGCTTCGAGGTGAAGTGATATAGTTACCTTTAGCCCTTTAAAAGGCTGTTCCGCTTCAAACTGCTCGCGAATACGGTTTAATACTGGCATATGTGCTCTTACCCAATCAATCTTCAAGTGCCCTTCCGGCGCTAGGCCGATATCACGAATAATGCTGTCTTGCAAAGCCTTTGTCGACATCTACAATCCCTCCACATATATTCTATGCTAGCGTCAATCATTGGTATGCTGCCCACCCTGCACATATAACCAGAATGATTATAATGACACTAAGCGGTGTTCCCCATTCCATACAACCGGTGCTTCCATAATCGGTGCAAACCAATCCTGCCCGTAGCGACACTCATATACGAGCGGATTCAGCACACGCTCCTGCGGACGATCCAGCGGCCAAATAGCCAGCTTCAAACGTTCCCACTGGCGCAATCCCGTTTCGTGTTGCTTGGACAGGGCATCTTGCGCACGCTGATGAAGAAAGTCAATCTGTTCTAGCACTTTAAGGTGATTTGTCTGCCCCAGCTTGCCTAGCGAGGGCAGTGCTCCTGTAATCACATGGAGCAGTTCTTTATATTGGGAATCTACATTTTCTTTTAAGGCGCCAAATCGCTCATCCAAATGGATTTGGTCTTGAAGAGCTAACCAGGCATCACGCTTCTCCTCATACCGGAAACAAATATCTGCTGCCTCAAGCTCATACTTCTGCAACAGCTTCTGGAGAGTCCCTTCTACGCACGTGAAGCCCATGCGAGGCCATAGAATAGGCATCTTCATGCCACACACATGAAAGGAATGCTTCGTCTGTGCCCAGTAAGAAATCTCGCCTGGACCAAGTACCGTCCCTAATACGGGGAACAAATAATCTTGCATCAACGGGCGCGTCAGCACGTTATTGCTGAACTGCTCTGGATGTGCCTCTAGTCGCTGCAACAGTTCAGTCTGCGTAAGACTGACACGACCTTGACGATCTGTGTACACCTCTTTGTCTCTCAACAGCAGCAACCGTTCGCCATCCTCAATCAAGAACAGATTAGCGCTGTTAGCTGCGTGCACTGCCTGCAGCGTATAGCCGCTTTCCGTTATAGCACGCTCACTACGCTCCACTGCGTCATGCAGTTCGGCTTGCTTCAGAATAAGCTGTTCGAACATCGGCTGTTCCAGCCTGCGAAGCGATGGATCAGCCGAATCAAGCAGCACCAGACCGTAACGGCCGAACAGATGCCCAAGCAAAAGAGCGCACGCTTCCGTCAGAGAGCGACCAGCACTGCAAATATGTTGCAGGCGATCCATCATAATCGGCTTAAATTCACTTTGCGGCAGCGACGTCTCAAGCTCGTGCAAGACGGCCTGCCACGCCTCTTCAGACAGGTGCAGCTGACTGACTGGCGTGCGCTTATCTGTCTCTTTATCCATTCTAATTCGTTGAATAGCCGGTTCAGTTGTCAACACATACGTATGATTTACCTCATCATAGTCGTGATCTTCTCCAGCCAGCCAAAATACAGGCACTACAGGGCGCCCAAGACGCTGCTCGGCCTCCTGTGACATACGGATGATGGAAATAGCCTTGTATATCATAAGCAGTGGTCCCATAAACAGACCACCTTGCTGTCCGCCTACGATTACTAGTGCTGCTTCATCTTTAAGCCGAGAAAGCGAATGCATAGCTTCCGGCGCGGGATTCACCCGCTTTTGATAACTCTCTATAACGTCAACCAACTCGGATCTGTCTGCACGCAGAGCATGTGATTCATCAATCCATTTCACACGTTTGTCCCAATCTTCATCAGGATGATACTCGTACAGTTTATGTATGATCTCACCATTACGTTCTATGTAATGTCGGGATAAATCTTGTTGCATTGGAATTGGCATTGTAGGCCAAGACATCATGTGAAGCCGCCTCCCTCTTTTGACTTGATTGTACACAAATACATTCCTGTCCGTCAAAGTGGACGACTGTTCAAATTTAGTCTATTACCCATACCAAATGCCCCTCATATTGCTGAGTACGATGTCTTAGACATGCGTCCAATACACAATAATACCAATGAGCAACAACAGCACGTACACAACACTCAATAAAAAAAAGGATAACCGCCAAATCGTTCTAATTAATCGCCTAATATTAACCTTGCCATGCTTGCGGTGCTTCATATTGCCAAGCAAGCCAGCAGCCAAAAGAAGAAACATAATAAGTCCATACAAACCAAAAGAAGAATGAAACAACACATTAAACAAGCCGGAGACAGAAGCGATTAGAAATAACGTTGTGACATCCATTGCCAGCATAAGGCGCTTCTTCCTATCCTCTATCCAGAGGGACGATAAGAAAAAGACTGCTGCAAATGGAAAAAACGGTAAAACTGCCAGTAGACCAAAAGAGTTAGCTATAAGGCTTATCATGTTGGTTAAGGCCCGCTCCTTTCTTTAAGGGGGTATGAAACTCACTTTCAAAGTAAAGGGTTCATCGGGTCCAAAGCTTGTATAAATTGATAGAGCGCACGCTGTACAGGTACATTTAAAGCATAAGCATCCGCTTTGCGGAGCAATTCTCCCGTAATAGAATCGATCTCCGTGGATCGGTCTTGCAGTACGTCTGCAAGCATAGATGAGGTGTTATGGGCCGTGCTGCGGCAGACCAACAGAACATTGTCCCAAGCATCATCAGCAACCGGAATACCTGCTTCCCGATAAATAGACGTCACTTCCTCATACACTTCACGCATAAGTCGAATACGTCGTTCCGTTAATAGCAGTTCGCCATTCGGAACACGAAGTATCGCCGTAATCGGATTAATAACAGCATTTATGAGAAGTTTATGATAAATCATATTATCGATGTTGTTCGACAGATTTGCCTGAAATCCTGCCTGATTCAACAAGTTGTTTACTACTTTTATATTGTTTTGTAGTCGTTCGCAGTTTCTTACATCTTGTCCGAGCCAGGTCATACCTGATCCTGCATGTAGAATATGGTTAGCGGCAACGCGTGTTGCCGCCTCTGTTGTGACCGCTTTAACCAGTTGTTCTCCTGCGATAACAGACTCCAACCGCTCTATATGGCCAATGCCATTTTGAAAGCAGACAAATAGACTGTCTGTCGCTCTTGGCAGTGCACCTAACCGCTCTATAAAGGGATTGGTCAAATGTGTCTGCTTTACAAATAGTCCTAACACCTCTATTTGCTTGCCACTGTCTTGTATGATGTGATCGGCAGCCTGAAACGGGTACGCTTCAATTGGACGTATTTTTGTGACACTACCGTCTCGTTCCGTTACCACCAGCCCTTCTGTTCGAAGTATGTCTGCCTGCTTCTCCGTTCGTGTCCACAAACGTACGTGAATTCCTGCACGAATGAAGCGAGACGTATATAGCAAACCAACCGCCCCTGCACCAACAATATCAATTAACAAGTTTATGCACCTTTCTTTCTTGCTTATATGCTAAGTTAGTTATATCAAAGCTGTGCACAAAATACAAAAAAAGCGCATTACAGGAAGACTAATCCTCCGTAATTCGCTTTTCATAACGTCTATTCGATTCTTTCTAAATTCCCATTTGCATCCATTCTAAATCTAGTCTTGTTGTCCTCTTCATCATCACTTAGAATAGCAAGACGCCGTGCACGATCCATAATTTGAATAAGCGCCTTATAATCATCATTTACGGTACGATAATCGGTTTGAACCTCATTTACCTGTTTGGACAAATAATCATTTTCTTGACGTAGGCGCAGCATAATTTCGTCTTTATCCTGTAGTTCTTTTTCTAACTGCTTTAACTGGCGGGTTGCATCCTGATGATTGTTGCGCCATTGACGTAAGAAGCGAATGACCATATCGATAGACAAGGAGTCTTCCGATAGATCCGCTTTCATATTCAGTTCCTCATGATCTGTTAGTGCGATGGAGGCCACTTGTGCGCCGATTGGTTGTTTCTTGAAATAATTCCGTTTTTGCCGCTGCGCTTTGGCCAGTTGGATTGCAGCTTCATATTTTTTACGAACGCAACTGTTCCACCGGAACCCGCACGCAGCCGATGTCCGCCCTATTTTTTCTCCTACTTCTTCAAAGGCCGCTAATTGGGTGCTTCCTTCCCGAATATGCCGAAGCGTTACCTCTGCCAAAATTAAATCATCGTCTGCAGTCCATGCATCCTGTCTTATTGCTGTCATGCCATACCCTCCTAACGACATCCATCATTATTGCTCTCGGTATTTCACCGCTTATTCATCTCTATGCCCATGGTAGAGTTCATAGAATCTATCGGATACTAAAATGTATAACCAATTTCTCTACGAAACATACGTAGGCTTTGTCCATGCGGAATATCACATTCAGAAGGTCGTACACAAAATGTTCTCCATTTCGTCATCATTTACAGTTTACACCAGATTACAAGAAGGCTATAATGTCAATTAGTAAATGTTGGGCCGATTGTAATGAGAGGGGGATGAATCGTGGCACGGATGTTTCGCGTACTCGGTTTCTGGACATTGGTCATCGGTCTGATGGCATTTGCTGGGGACATGATCGAAATGGCTTTGCTGTTCTTTATGCAAACGGCATTTTTTGTGTTGCTTGGTTATTTGAAGTTGTCCGAACGTACATACATCTTAACGTTTTGGGCGTACATGATCGTAT
The DNA here is from genome assembly GCF_000425125.1 of Paenibacillus taiwanensis DSM 18679. Lineage (GTDB taxonomy): Bacteria > Bacillota > Bacilli > Paenibacillales > Paenibacillaceae > Paenibacillus_B > Paenibacillus_B taiwanensis. Next base: position 267,767 of record NZ_KE384306.1, on the reverse strand, counting down.
GCTTTACCGGTTTTTCATACTGGTCTGTATTCGTCATGGGCAAGCCTTTTTAATCCTGTCACTTTTATTCATACCAACAAATACGACCGGGGCAGCTTGTGCTCCGGTCGTTTTATTTCGTCACACATAAGCTTATTCAGCTTATAATGCGCCTTTGCTTATTTGCATCACTTTAAATCGTTCACTCATTTGATCCGATAACAACAATTGACGAATCGCTCGATTTTGTCTCGCCACTTCGCTGAAGGGATTCAAATCAGTATGCGATTGAAGTAAATCCATAATCCCATACTCCAATAGAAATTGCTGCTGATGAATCAAAGGATGTACGGTGCACGCTCCTGTTCCAGCATGAAGCACAGCACGCTTACATACGTCAAAATCGACAAATGAAGTCAAATCTTGTTCTCCTGGCGCTGCAAACGGGTCATCGCTTGCGATATGGTTACGGTAACACATCAAACTGCCATTCATCCGGTGACTTGCTATTAATTCTTCCGTTATATCACCATAATCTACAAAAAGCATCTCAGCATCGACCATTGACCGTATAACCTCACCTATCCAATCGCTCGCCTGTATATGGGCCTCATAAATCTGTTCATTTCGTAGGTCGATCTGGTGCTGCTTCATCCATTGCTTCACGTCACTGGTAGCAGACCCCCATGTCCACTCAAACCTGTTCTTCTGGTCGCCCCAGCATACAAAGGCTTGTTCCAAGTGAGATGTCCCCCCTCGAACACGTTCAATAGGAAACGCATCAAGCAATTCATTTGCTATAAAAATAATAGGGCTCTGCGCAGCGTAGCGCTGAAACTCAGACATGTCCCACCATTCGATTTTGGTATGTGCCGTTAATAGAGGCGCTAAAGTCTGTTCGGCCCGTTCTCGGTGGTAAGCACTCGCTTCAATCATTGTATAAGAAAGCGGAGCGAAGTCAATTGCATGGAGTACACGTAGCAACTGTGAAGCTAATCGGCCTGGACCTGCTCCCCACTCCACAATTCGAACTTGCTCGGGCTGCCAACCTCTTGCCTCGGCCCGTTGAACGATGTAACGACCAATCATCTGAGCCATAAGATCGCCAACATATACACTTGTGTAAAAATCACCGTCCCGCCCTACTTTGGGGCGATGGCTCATATAGTAACCATACTCCACATCATATAAACAGCTTGACATATAGATAGAAAACGGCATACGATTATCGGGAAATTGTGTTAATTGTTTCCGCAGGCGGGCAATCAACTGCTGTGAGCCATTAAGGTTCATTGATTTGTCACGTCCATTTCCAGAAGATAGGTAATGACCTGGTTCTGCCTATCATATGATGATAATGCGCACTATGTACAAGGGGGTACCTGATGATAGATGGCAGACGTGCCGCCAAGCACTGCCTCAGGTTATGTTTATTTATCCTGTTTGCGGCTGCTGTACCTTACAGCACACACGCAGAGCCTATGCAGCCCATCCCATGGGGGGCGGCCGAACAATCGACAGAAATGCAGCATTTGTTGCAGCAAAGCTTGTCCATTCAAGAACTAGATCAAGAGATTCGTCGCATTACAGCACGCCAGGAGGCAGCAGCAACTCGCCGTCAACAACTTGAAGACGAACTACAGTCTCAGGAATCCGCGCTGCTTGACAAGCAGGATCAAGCCGGTAGAGTGCTAAGAGCTTACTACATAGGTGAGCGGGATACACTGCTTGCCGCTGCCTTATCCGCAGAACGATGGTCTGATATGTTTAAATTACTGGACTATTACCAATTTTTAATTGAAACGGACCAACATACGCTTACATCCTATCGCAACAATGTCAAGCAAATTGATCGTCTGCATAAAGAGCAGACTGCACTTGAGCAAGATTTATTACAAGTCAGAACACAGCTTATGGCACAAAGAGATCGTCTTATCCGGATGAAAAGTCAGTTGGACAGCGATGTAGCAGACAGCACGGATCCAGCAGCGATGCAGCAGCTTATTGCCGAGTTCAACAAATACTGGCAAAGTGTTGGCCTTTTCGAAGTCAAACATTATTTCAAAGCGATTGCCCAGTCTATGCAAAAGCTTCCCGATTTCATTCAAAAAAACGGAAATTTAACTGCCGACGGCTTAAATTACACGGTTGCTATCAAAGACGCGGAATTAAATGAATTTCTGCGCAAGCAAGATCCGCTGTTCAAAGATTTTAGCTTTGAGTTTCGTAAAGGTGTAATTGCCGCTATTGGCGAGCGCGAAGGGATAAAAGTTGTTGTGGAAGGCACATATACACTTGAAAATGAGCCTGAAAATGCTATCCGATTTCATGTTGGGCGCTTACAGTTTAATGGGCTCGAATTGCCAGAGTCTACCCATAAGCAGTTGGAGGAGCAATTTGATCTCAATTTCTATCCTCAACAATTAATACAGTTTATTGAAGCTAAAGAAGTAATTGTTGAGCCTCATGTATTAACAGTTAAGCTCTCCGTCAAATGGTAAGTAAGATGGAGCCTCAACTTCTTCGGCGAACACGACCTGAAGGTTGAGGCTCTTATTTGTTTACGTTCCACACTTCTTTCCATCCTGTTCGTACTTCTGCCAACGATGCTTCACCGTACAGCCATTGCTTAACCTTAGGAAGCCAAGTCTCAATATATGTAGTTCGTTGCAGCGCAAGCTTTAGGCTTGGATTGTTCTGATCAAACATCCGTGGCATACGTCTACTCATTAACGGCCATACTTGTTCGACCGCTTTACGGTCAGCAGGCAGCAGCGAAACTGACTCCAATATATCCTGCTGAATCGATACTTGTGTCATAAAAGCAATCCACTTTTTAGCCTCTTCAGACAGTTCACTATGCGCCGAAATGACATAACTGCTGCTTCGTACCCAATGACTGTATGGTGCTGCAATACGCTCCGAATCCTCAATGGCAAACGGCTCTTTTAGCTGAAGCATAGCCGTAGAATAAGGTACGATGGCAAACAAGTAGTTGCCTGCTTCAAGCTCATCCCAAAGCGTCAATTTCTGTTGTGCTGTCACTTCATGGAACAGCTGCTTATAAACATTCCATTCTTCAAATCGAGCTTGCCAGCCTGCTTGAACTTGCTCTTTGTCGGCTGTAATCGAATTCGTATTCGTCTTGATTAGCGGTCCCTTATTATTTTTCTCGCTGCCAGTCGACAAACTCGAATCTAGCCGTGCTCCATCCACTTTCTGCTGTGCTTCCTCTCTGGAAATAGCAGTTCTGTCACCGGTATCTGGGAATACTATCCCTAATCTCCATAATAAAGACAATAAGGCATAATCATCATCACCTGGCCATGCAAACATATAAGGTGATGGCTGAGCACCCTTACCTCCCTCTGCTTTGGTCATATTTATACGATGGCCGTTATCCCCTTTTGCTGCATGTAATACACCAGTGTCTGCATAAGCGTCTAACACTTTGTGCCACTCCTTCAGCGAAGACGGAGGTGTGGCAAGACCTGTCGCAGCTCGCAGCTGGTCTTTGTTCCAAACTAGCACATAAGGGTCCACATAAGCAGGAAAGCCCCACATCAAGCCATTCCAGCGTGTATACACACCGATCCATTCAGGCCCCGCCTCCATCCAACTGGTGTCCGAATCGTTGGGCAGCAGCCAACCTTTAACTGCATAACGGTTAACCCGTTCACTGTCCACCAGCACAACATCGGCGCTTTGCTGCTTTTGGAACTCGTCTGGCAAAGCAGCTCGAATTTGTGCCGGATCACGATTAACTAAATCCACTAGAATGCCATGTTCGGTCATAAATGCCTCGTTAAGCTTACGGAGCTTAGTAAACGCAAGCGGTGACATCCCCACTTCCACCCGCAATGGCCTAGGTGACATCGTCGAATCGGGGACAACTTGCTCTAACTGACGAGCTTCTTTCTTTGGCAGCGTATTCATAAAAATAGGATTGCTGCCAAACTCACTCATTAGTAATAAAGTAATAAATATAAGAATAACAACGATCAGCGTATTTTTCGTACTGGGCATCTATCTGGAACTCCTTTCTGAGCTCTTTATCGAACCACAGCGACCTACATATACGCCACTTTTGCAGCTAATAGGCTAAGTTATAGGCGTCATCCTATTCTAACACTTTCAACTTTGCTAGTCTGCATCAAAAAGAAGCAGCCTCCAAAATTAGCGGCGGCTGCTTCTCCAAACTTAACATTCCGTTAGTATGCGAATCGCATCTTTAAGTCATTATCGCTGCTTAATAGCTGTGATAATGACACCACTTTACTTTACAACAAGTCTGCCGCAAGCTGCGCCAGCTTCGAGCGCTCCCCTTTCTCTAGGGTAATATGGCCACTGATGCCTTGCGTTTTAAATCGTTCTACCAAATAAGTTAGGCCATTGCTAGCAGAGTCCAAATAAGGATGATCGATCTGTTCAGGATCGCCCATCAACACAATTTTACTACCTTCTCCAACACGGGAAACAATCGTTTTCACTTCATGTTTGGATAAGTTCTGGGCTTCATCAATAATAATAAATTGCCCTGGGATCGAACGCCCGCGGATATACGTTAACGCCTCAACCTGTATATTACTCATCCCGACCAAAATTTTCTCAATGTCGCCCGCTTTCTTGGTATCAAATAAAAATTCCAAATTATCATAAATGGGCTGCATCCACGGTCGCAACTTTTCTTCCTTCTCACCTGGCAAATACCCAATATCTTTTCCCATCGGTACGACAGGTCTCCCGATCAACAGTTTTTTATACTTGCGTTCATCCTCTACTTTTAACAAGCCAGAAGCAAGAGCTACCAGCGTCTTGCCTGTACCTGCCTTGCCCGACATCGTTACTAGAGGTATGTCATCATTTAACAGCAACTCCAGTGCCATTCGCTGCTGTGCATTGCGCGCAGTAATTCCCCATACCGGATCATTGCTTAAATATAGTGGCTCTAGCTTCGTACCCTCCGCATTTACTTTTAGAAGCGCCGATTTGCTCGTACCCATTTCATCTTTTAGAATCACAAATTCATGTGGATTTAACTGCACTTTAATTGTCAAATGCTTAATTAATAAATATCTGTACGTGTAAAACTCGTCAATGACAGCCGGGTGAACAAACAACGTCACATGTCCGGAGTACAACTCATCTCCTGAACGGACGGTATGATCTGACAAATAGTCTTCCGTCAACAAACCTAGCACGTCTGCTTTTACTCTGACTAGCACATCCTTGCTTACAAGCACCGTTGTTTTCGGATGCTCTTGATCCTGCTGTTCCAAACTATAATTAAGCGCTACCGCAATAATCCTATTATCATTAGACATATCTCCAAACATTTCTTGAACTTTCGCGAAGCTGCGATGATTTAATTCTACTTTAAGCGTTCCACCAGTCGGCAAGGGGACGCCGCTATGCAAATGACCCTGTTCTCTTAAGCCATCCAAGAGCCGTGACACAGAACGCGCATTGCGGCCAATCTCGTCTGCATTCCGCTTCTTGGAGTCAATTTCCTCCAGAACAACAGCCGGAATGACCACTTCATTGTCAGCAAACGCAAACAGCGCATTTGGATCGTGCAACAGCACATTGGTGTCCAATACAAAAATCTTGTTCATAGCTTCCCCTCCGCGTGGGCAGCATTACTTTTTGCACCAGCCTTGCGACATATCTCTCGAGGCTACATAAAAATTGTGGACGTCGCTCACACTATTAGCAGTAGCAATGCCGCAATGTTGTTCCATGAATAGATGTGAAAGGATCGATGATACATGCGCAGAACTTTAATCGCTGTAGTCATGTTGTGTGTGTTTATTGCAGGTTGCGACACGTTGAAGAAACAATCCGTTGGAGACGCCCACTCTTACACGACAGACTCAAGCGTACAAATTCGTTCTAACATGAAGCAGCAAGCACCGGCCAAGGAGCCGATTCGTGATCGCGAGGCAGTAAAACAGCATCTCGTTGAACTCACCCAGCGTGTTCCAGGAGTGAAACATGTAAATTGCGTTGTGTTGGGTAATACAGCCGTCGTTGGAATTGATGTGGATAGCAAACTGGACCGTTCACGTGTCGGCACTATCAAATACTCTGTAGCTGAAGCATTAAGCAAGGATAAATACGGAGTGAACGCATACGTTACAGCAGACATTGATCTAAACCAACGATTACAGGAAATGTCTGCCGATATAAAGCGAGGTCGCCCGATAGCTGGCATCACAGAGGAATTATCCGACATTATCGGACGTATGGTGCCGCAAATTCCTAAAGATGTGAAGAATATGAAGTCTGAAGCCGAAACAGGCATCCCTAAAGCACAATCAAGGTCCAATCCAGCTACTAAATCATCCCGTAATTATGCAAAATAAAGCGAAACAAGGACAAGCTCGTGTAATGTACAGAAAGCCTAGCGGCAATCCCGCTAGGCTTTCTTCATAAAAGCATACACTTGTTCGCCCAGCTTCTTAGCCGCACGCTTCTCATTCATATTCGCCACAAATCGAGATCGACCAGGAAACGCCACTCGAACTGTATTTGGTCCCTTTTTGTATACACCTGAATATACGTTGGTTATAGGTCTAACCGAGTCGATACTAGTCATATGCAACACAAACATGTCCCGCTGTAATTGTGCGTACATAGCCTCTTGCAGAGCAGCATCATTATCGGACATCTTCAGACCTCCCATATCGCTTCACGGCTTATACATATTGTATTATAACATAAGGAAAAACTTGCATCCACTTTTGCAACTTGGCTCAAAAACGGGTGAATGTCCAAACGGCACACTACTTATTGCCCTTTCAGTTATCTCCCTTAGCTCCTGTTGAACCGTCTAAAGATGTTCCATTGGAGTTTCCACTTGTGGAGCTTCCAGCCGACGTCGTCAAAGATTTGCCTGCAAGCACATCATTAAGCGCCTGCTTTGCTTCTTGCAGCTTCGTATCATTAATATATATATAAGGACTCTTCCATTCACCATCTACCGAAATATAATGAATATTTTTGCGATTAATATCAAGATAAGTCATAATAGAGCTTCGCATCTGATCAGGTGTCATATCCATTTTAAAGTTGTCAGCTAATGCATCAATAATGGATGTTACTTTCGTAATCCCCCCAAGAGATTGCATCTTGCCAACCAATTCCTGAAGCACTGCGTTCTGACGCATGTTGCGGTCGAAGTCAGTCGTTCCTTTGGTCATAGGTCTGCAATTTGACTTTCTATAGCGTACAAAGTCAAGCGCCTGTTGTCCATCTATTTCCTGGAATCCTGCTTTCAGATTAATATTAGTCCCATCGGCACGGTCGCGATAACACATGTTCTGGTCTACATTTACTTCAATGCCGCCCAGTGCATTTACAACATCTACGAACCCTTGGAAATTGATTACAGCTGCATGATCCAGTTTCATCCCTAAATACTGGCCAAGCATAATTTTCATCTCGTCCTCCGGAGAGGCGCTTTCTAATGTATTATGCTTTTTCATCTCATGGAACTTAGGATAGAAATGATTTAATTTATCTGCACGATATTCCCCTACTTGAAAATACGTATCACGCGGCAAAGATACAAGCACCGCTTCCTTTGTTTTGGGATGCAATGCACCGACCATCACAACGTCCGTACGTAGCCCTGGAAGCTCTTTACGGTAATCAATACCCATCAAAATAAATGAAAACGGTTCCGTTTGTGGGGACAATGTTTCCGTTACAGTGGAACTCCCTCCGCCCTTATTGGTTACCGTCGAGATCGTATCAAGCTTGCTGTTGCCGTATAACAATATGTACGTCGCATAACCAATAATAACGATCAGAACAATCATAATTATCGTCAATAACCACTTCAACCATGTCGGCATGCCTTTTCTTTTCTTAACTGCCGGTTTAGTTTGCTTGCGCGCTATTTGTCGAGGTGGCAATGGTGTTTTTGAACTCATACTGTACCTCACTTACTCGTTGTATTTCGGATTCGATTCTATATCATGCCATAACTGCTCTGCATGCTGCCGATCAAAGCTAGCTTGAGCTTGCTGTCCATCTAGCTCATACGTAATCACATATGATTCTTCGTTTGACAACAATGCTTTGACTTCCCGAAGCTGATGGTCTTCATACAGAATAACCGCAAAGAAATCAAGCGTTTCTTTTGCGGCTACATCATAGGGTCGCATACGGGATACAATTTCCATTTGCAGCCAATTAAATAGTGCATCGCTAAGCTTCATACAACGCCCTCCCCCAAATACTGCACGTTCTTACCCCTGCTTCTGTTCCTGCTTCTTGCGGCGTTCCTCCACAAAATAACGAATCCGGACCATAAACATAAGCACAACCGCTACAAACAAGCACTGTATAATAGGCAGCTTGTCAATCTGGAAGATAAGCAGCATAAAGCAGCCGATCGCCATCAATATATAGATGGCGATTTCCTTTAGGATCGGCAGCTTCTTTACGCGAAACACTCTATTAAATACATACGCTACAAATGCAAAGATAAGCAAATAACTGACTATCGGATGAGTCGCTAACCAGTGCTGCATGAACAGACACTCCTTTTGTGGAAGATATGTCCAATCCTAAACATCTGTCTTGCCTGCATGTAAATGTACGTTGGCATAAACTTGTGCAAACATCAAACATTAGCAACTTGCACCATATCGATGTAATCCTATACACCGGTGCAGCTATTCGAAGACGAAGGTCGAAGCTAAAGTAAATTATACTTCAGACGACTTGCGCTGCTTCTCTGCACGTTCACGCTCACTTTTATTTAATATTTTTTTGCGCAAACGAATCGAAGTTGGTGTAATTTCACAATACTCGTCATCATTTAGGTATTCAAGCGCACCTTCCAACGAGTAGATACGCGGAGTCTTCATCCGTACTGTATCTTCCTTCGTCGCTGAACGTACGTTCGTCAAAGCTTTCTCCTTACAGATGTTAACGACGATATCATTGTCGCGAGTATGCTCGCCTACAATCATACCTTCGTATACTTCTGTGCTCGGATGAACAAACAAAATACCGCGATCTTCAACGGACATAATGCCGTACAAAGTAGAAGTACCTGTCTCAGTAGATACCAGCACGCCTTGGTGACGTCCGCCAACTTGGCTGCCCGCATAAGGACCGTAATGGTCAAAGGCATGGTTCATAATGCCGTAGCCGCGTGTTAGCGTAAGGAAATGTGTACGATAGCCGATCAAACCACGTGCTGGAATAATAAACTCCAAGCGCACTTGGCCATTGCCGTGGTTAATCATGTTCACCATTTCCGCTTTGCGTGTGCCCAAGCTTTCCATAACTGCACCCATAGATTCCTCTGGAACATCAATCATCAAACGCTCCATTGGTTCCATTCGCTTACCTTCAATATGTCGAATAATAACTTCCGGCTTCGACACTTGCATCTCGAATCCTTCACGACGCATGTTCTCGATCAGAATACCAAGATGAAGCTCTCCGCGGCCAGCCACAACAAAAGCATCTGGACTATCCGTCTCTTCTACTCGCAATGAAACGTCCGTCTCCAATTCCTTGAACAGACGCTCACGGATTTTACGGGACGTTACCCATTTGCCTTCACGTCCTGCGAATGGACTGTTGTTCACGAGGAACGTCATTTGCAGTGTAGGCTCATCAATATGAAGAACTGGCAACGGTTCAGGTGTAGCAGGATCTGTCATCGTTTCTCCGATGTTGATTTCCTTAATACCCGCGATCGCTACAATATCACCCGCACCCGCAATCTCACGTTCCACACGCTTCAAGCCTTGGAAGCCAAACAACTTCTCAATACGAGCTTGCTTCACTTTACCTTCACGGTCGATAACAGCAATAGATTGCCCTTGACGAACAGTACCACGGTTAATGCGTCCGATCGCTATTCGACCAAGATACTCGTTATAATCAAGTAATGTAACGAGGAACTGGAATGGCTCTTCCGGATTCTCTTGCGGCGCAGGGATGTGCTCCACAATGGTGTTGTACAACGCCTGCATGTTATCATCCTGCTGCTCCGGGTCCAAGCTAGATGTGCCGTTTAATGCGGAAGCGTAAACGACAGGGAACTCAAGCTGATCATCATTCGCTTCTAGCTCGATGAACAGGTCCAACACTTCGTCAATTACTTCACTTGGACGCGCGTTAGGACGGTCAATCTTGTTCACGACAACGATTGGTGTCAAGTTATGAGCCAATGCTTTACGAAGTACGAATTTGGTTTGTGGCATACAGCCTTCAAACGCGTCCACCACTAGCAACACGCCGTCAACCATTTTCATAATACGTTCTACTTCGCCGCCAAAGTCAGCATGTCCTGGGGTATCGACAATATTAATAAGATTGTCTTTATACGTAATTGCTGTATTTTTAGCCAAAATGGTGATACCGCGTTCACGTTCCAAATCGTTGGAATCCATCGCACGCTCTTGAACCGCCTCGTTGTCACGGTATGTTCCTGACTGTTGAAGCAACTTATCTACTAGGGTTGTCTTGCCGTGGTCAACGTGCGCAATAATAGCGATGTTACGAATATGTTCTCTTTGATGCATACAATCGATCTTTCCCTTCTCTTATACCAAAAATGAATGGGGCTTCCAACTACTAACTAGGACCGTTATCGGCGCCGCCAAAGGCCTGTCCGGCTTCCAAAAACCAGTGCTGCTCCAACAACAATCAAGGCTGCCGCAATCAAATAAATGCCGATGCTTACGAAAACTGTAAACAGCAGCATAATGATGCCGATCGCACCTAATCCCATTGCACCGACCCATGCGCTGCGAGACGCATATGGATCAAGCTGGCAGTACCCGAATAAGCCGAATGACAAACCAAGAAGCAAGAACGGCCATAAATAACCGAACAGCCCCCAGCTGATCCAATGGCTTAACATAAATAACAATCCATACACCAATAACGCGCCGGCAGGAACAAAAGCAATCGGAGGCAGCATACGCGCCCGAATGAGGCCAAACAGGACTACGCCTGCTAAAAAAATAAACAACGGCCACATTGTTCCTCCCAGGAAGGAGAAGAACCCCCATTTTCCTAACAAAATAAACAATCCTGCTGCCAAAATAACTATACCGATAATCGGCTCTTTTTTGGACATGACACTCTCACCTCTTGCATCCATTATACATTGGACAGGGATGAAGGACACGGAACGACGTTTTTCGCGCCCATTTTACTTTTTCTAGTTTACTTGATACGTGGTAAAAATACTACCTTCCACGCAAAAAACTTCCTGCATACATCGCTGCCGCGACTTTTTGCAAGAAGTTAAGCACTAGACAAGTGCAGTGCCCCGCACTACACACCCTATTCATTCGGCTTAATCTGAAACGGTGGTGCGCGTCTGACGTTTAATCCAATAACCTGCAAGTAATACCATCACAGTGAGCACCCACGGCAACAGCACATGCAAGTTGAGCCACAATTCTGGCATCCATAACCTTAGCCTCATGTCACTTGCAATCATTTCACCGGACGTATAACCAAGTATTCCTGCTCCAGCATAAATTAATATCGGAAAGCGTGTCAGCCAGTGGCTAATTAATGTACTGCCCCATACGACGATTGGAATGCTGATCGCGATCCCTGCGATCAAATAAGGCAAATGTCCTTTGGACACGGCTGCTATTGCCAGTACATTGTCCAAGCTCATTACGACATCAGCAACCAATATCGTACGGATTGCGCTCGCAAGTGATACGATACCCTCCTTGCGGCCCAAGTGGGAGCCGCTGTCTGCGAGCAGTTGAATCGCGATGGCAAACAGCATCACACCTCCGGCAGCCTGCAGCAAAGGGATGCCCATAAGCCACATCGCCGCAATAGTAAGCAGGAGGCGAAGAATGACGGCGCCTGCTGCCCCCCACCAGACGGCAAGTTTACGTTCCCTTTCCGGCAAATGCTGCGTCGACATTGCAATAACAACTGCGTTATCTCCACTAAGCACGAGATTAATCACTAATATTTCCAACAGCAACCAAATCGAATCCACGGCTAGTCCCTCCCTTGTACAGTTTTATGTTGTACAAGCGGGAGGTATGCCCGTTAATTAGAATGGAATATATATTTAGAACCAGTCGCCGTGATCAGGCTTGCTTGGCGATTGCACCGAAGCGGTGGCTGCTGGCGCTGCTATTGGAGCACCATCTGGACGTGGTACGGTTATGTCACTAGAACTTGACGGATACCCTAATAGATGTCCATCTTCATCAGCAGACACTTGCTGAGTTGTTAAATGTATCGCACCACCCGCACGGAGCGTTACAACCTCCGTACCTTCAATCGCAGCTTGTATCATTTCATCCAGCTCTGGAATTGATCTTTCTGTACGTTCAAGAATATTAATATTCGGGTTTGTTGCCGGAGATTTCGGTACAAACAAGGTGCAGCAGTCCTCATACGGCAAAATGGATAACTCAAACGTACCGATATGCTGAGCAATCCGGATAATTTCTTCCTTATCCATCATAACAAGCGGACGCAGTAACGGAATGTTGGTCACACGTCCAATTGCATTCATGCTGCCCAGCGTCTGGCTCGCAACTTGCCCCAGGCTGTCACCTGTTACTAGTGCATGTGCCTTCTGCTTATCTGCAAGGCCAGTAGCAATACGCAGCATCGCTCTTCTCATCATCGTTATAAGCAAATGCTCTTGCCCTGCTTGGTGCAGTCTTGTCTGAATATCCGTAAATGGCACCATATGGACCCGAATTTTTCCAGCATAATTTGCCAACACTTGTGCGAGATCAACGACCTTTTGCTTGGCGCGCTCACTTGTGAAGGGCATACTGTGAAAATGGATAGCCTCAATATCAAGCCCTTTGCGTAAGGCCTGATATCCCGCTACCGGACTGTCAATACCACCGGACAGCAGCAGCATTGCTTTACCATTGGAAGCAAGCGGGAAACCACCAGTTGCCGGTACGACTTTGTGGAAAATATAGGTTCCTTCCTCCCGAACCTCAACTCGCAAATTTACTTGCGGATTGCGAACGTCAACTGATAGCTGCGGGAATTGTCGCAAAATAGGTGAACCTACCAGATGATTCATTTCCTGTGAGGTATGAGGGAATTTCTTCCACGCCCTGCGAGCGCTAACTTTAAATGTTGTTCCTTGCTCAGGGGCATATTCTTTCATCATCTCAATAGCTGTCTTAACGATAGCTTCAAATTCAGATGGAGCCTTCTTGACGGGACTGACAGATACAATGCCGAAAACATGACGAAGCACTCCAATTACTTGTTCAAACGGTTCTCCATTCAGTTCAACATACAGCCTGCCGAATTCTTTAATAATTCGTGTATTCGGGAAAGGTGCTAATACTGCCTTTACATGACGGTACGCTGCTTTTTCAAATCTGCCGCGGTTGCGCCCTTTAATTGCAATTTCACCAAAGCGAAGTAATATCATATCATAATCCATTCCGTTAACTACCTACCTTTCAAGTTGTACAAGCGGCCGAAGCTGGTTAACCGCACCGTGTAAAGCTTGGCCGATCCGATCGATGTCATCCATCGACATTTCAGCATCCAGACTGATACGAATTCCGCTGGAGGCCACCCGATCATTGTTTGTCATGGCAAGCAGCACGCGACTAGGCTTGTGCAGCTTCGACGAGCAAGCCGACTGGGTAGATGCGATCACACCTCTTTCCTCAAGCGCATGGACAACAACCTCAGACTTCATACCTGGAAACGACATGTTTACGATATGCGGCGCCCCCTGCGCATTGGTTGGGCTATTCAGCACCAGTTCGGGAATATCGCTTACATATCGAATTAATTGCCGCTGCAACTGTTCAAGCTTAACCTTGTTGTCTGCTTGGCCCTCTACAGCCATTCGCACGGCTTTAGCAAGTGCAACAATACCTGGGACGTTTAACGTGCCTGCTCGCAAGCCCTGCTCTTGACTGCCACCATGAAGCAAGGGCTCTAATGGAACGCGTCCCCGTCGAATCAGGACACCGACACCTTTTGGTCCTCTAATCTTATGACCAGACAAGCTGAATAATCTTGTATTCCAGCGATCAAGGTCAACTTCCAGTTTGCCTAAACCTTGAACTCCATCGACGTGAAGCACAGCTTTGGGATGCTGCTTCATTAAAGTGCCAATCTGCTCCAACGGCTGAATAGCTCCCATCTCATTATTAACATGCATTACGCTAACGATAATCGTCTCTGGAAGAAGAGCCTGCGCTACATCCTCTGGACGTACACACCCATTAGAATCAACGGGTAATATCGTGACTTCCACACCTTCTCGCTTTAACTGCTCATAGCATGCATATACCGAAGCATGTTCGATGGCGGATACGATCGCATGAGCAGGCTTTTTAGAATATCGTGAAGCCCGTACCGCCCCAAGCACAGCCATATTGTTGCTTTCTGTAGCACCTGATGTAAAAAGTACCTCCGTAGGATTCACCTTTAACGCGTCAGCAATGACGCCTCGTGCTCGTGTAACCAGCTGTTCTGCTTGACCTCCAAATTGATGTATGGACGATGGGTTAGCATAAATCTGTTCCATCACTTCCGACATGGTTCGGATAACTTCTGGATGTGGCGGGGTTGAGGCGCTATAGTCCGCATATATAACTTTGTCTTGTACCATGCATGGTGTGCCTCCTTGTCAATTCGTCTTATACTGGCATCACATCTATAGTAAAGCACTATGACAACAAAAAAGATCAAAATAGCGTTGATCGATCTACTACGCCATTGTTGATCCTGCAGATCCTAATTAGTTCTACTCCAAAAAAGAAACAGCCATTATGCTTTCAGCCCCGCGTGATCTGATCCATATCGACAGCCAAGCATGACAATCGGCTGAAAATGACCCTCAGACCTTGTATTATTGTACACGCTTTTATGTAAAATCTCCATCTTTTTTCAACCTTGGGATGGGCCCAATAAGATGCCAGCTTGTTCCGTTCACGCCCTCGGCTCATATACCAATGTAAATAAAAAAACCTTCATACCACTTAATAAGCAGTCATGAAGGTCACTTTTGCTTGTTTCAAGTATTCCTTTTGGAAGCAAATCTGCGAATACACTACAGGAGCTTCGTGTTTTTCCCGTTCGTCGTTTGTTGTTTCTTATGCGACCATAAGCAGCCTGAACGTAAAGGCAGTCAAGCCGATAACTGCCGCTGTTATGCCAGCCGTACGACTACCTTGCATATAGGCGATAAGCCCTAATACAAAGCTGGTTATGCCCATAATAACAGGGAAAATAAACAACGATACGAGGGCAAACACGATAGCTGCATAACCCAATCCAGAATTACGATCAACCTTCGTAACATCTCCGAATCTGGATACATCTCTTGTAATGGAAGGAGCAGTTAGCTCCTGCGCTGCCTCGGCATCATACGTGTGATCCCATGATGTACGAACTCGGTGGCGTTTAATACGACGGTGCGGATGTTGTTCCTTGTTCATTTAGCTCACTCCTTACACCTCAGAGGTGAGAAGCAAATGTTAGTTACGCTTCGGTTTAAATGTGTGACAACAAGTGACTGAGGAAGTCGCAGCCTGATCTTGGTGAAGCTCTCCTAAATCGGCCGCATACTCTTCGCTGATACGTTTCGTTGCATGTGCATCAATGTCAATTTGAATGGATTCAGCTTGGCACAGGTTGCCCTGACCCCAGAAATGACAATTGGCTACACTGCATCGTACTAATGGTTTATCGCTCGACATTCGATCACCTCCAGTAACAGGTTGTCCTCAGGCATAACAACATACTCGAACCAAGAGGTGCCAAAGCTACCAGTAGCATGAGGAAAATAAATCATTTCAGCGTAAAAAAACGTCCCGCCATTAAGCGGAACGTTTCGTCTATTGAATCGTTTATTTTTGACTTTGCATCTTACGCTGGGTTAAATAGTCGCTCTCGTAGTAACCTAGCTCATCACGGAGCTCTTCAAATGCTTTCGTGATGTCTAATATAATATCCCGTGCTGCCCGAACAGGCTTCTTGCGGAAGCGAATGGCATCTTGGCCTGTATAAGCATAACGGCCATCTTCAGAATAACATTCATTTTTCGGATAAAAGAAAGCATTCACACTGTTATGATACACTTCATACAAAGCACGTTCAGCAAAGTCCGCATCAAAATGGGCACGACGCAACGTAACCCCAAGCTTCTCATAGGCTACTTCTGAGAAAACAAGCAAGTGGCGCAAATCTGCCAAGTATCCTTTATAGAAGCTAACCGTCTCTTCATCCTGTTGGTCGGCAACAAGCTGCGGCAGCGTGTATTCATTCAAAAAAGACTCCAATTTCTCAATTGTAAACTTTAACTTCTCTCTTGACACTTCGCAAAGCTGCTTCACATTGGATGCTGGCATTTCTGCTCCCCCTTAACAAGATCCTGTTCGATTATTCACTCATGAAGACTGTTCATTTGGTAGTCAACAACATCCTATCACAAATTGTATGGAAAAGGTATCCCTTTCCACCCATAGTTTGTCTCACCTCTTTCTTCGAATAAAATTTCCCTGTTCACCTCACCCTATGGGTAAGCATAAAAGGCTTCATTAAGCTTATCGAATTGAGTGGAGGGATAAAAGATGCGGCGTGGAACCGTAGTTGGAATAACCGCATTAGGTGTCGCTGTACTTGCTGTGCCGCTGTTATGGGGCAACAATCACCAGCATGAGCAGCAGCGTCAAATCAAAACGGCATCGGAAGAGAAATATGCCAAGCAGCACATTTTAAATGCAGACGTACAGAGCACTGTAAATATGTCCTTACTGGATATAAAACAAGATATGGAAGCTGCAATCACCAAATACAACCAGCTTACACCTGAACAAATTAAGGCTAAACTTCAGGAGTTCGTGCGGGAGCATCCCCATTATGAATACGTATGCTGGACCAACGCAGCAAAGAAGCAAACGATTGCGAATGGCACTGTTCCTCATCCCGACGATGCTGCGCAATATAAACAGCTGAAAAGCTTGGTCCGCAGCGGCGAAATTCATGTAGGACGTCATGATGATTATCGTTCGGATACGATTCTCATTAACGGCAAACCACACGTTGTCATAGGCTTGGCAAGCAAACAGCTAAATGGGGGCATTGTGGCGATCGTCAATCAACATATCGTAAACAACGTGCGCAGCCACCAGCAGCGCAATTTACGGCTTATTCCATATCCGCGGGAAAGCAAATATCAAGTCAAATCTGTAGATACGAATACAATGGAAGATATACCAGTTAATGATGGTGAGGACAACCAAGGAACAAGTCATTATTACAAAGACGAGATCGTTGTCCGTTTCCGCAAACCCCCATCAGACGCACAGCTTGCTCAAATCCGCAATGATATTAACTGTCGCTCTGTTCGCAAAACAGGCTACACACATATTTTTAAATCCAAATCGATGAGTGCTGTGCAGTTAAAGCAATATTTTGCACAATACAACCCGATCTATATCGAACCACATTATTTATATATGACAAATGACTTGAAGCGAGCAGATGGAACGCCTACAAGCCTGAGAGCACCTGTCTTCCAGCCATCCAGCTTAAGCAGCAACGATAATTCTAAATCAAGCGCAGTTGAACCTAATGATGCGCTTTACAAGCCCTATCAATGGAACCTTCCACTGATTCATGCGAATCAGGGCTGGAACTTAAGCAAAGGGAAAAAAAGTGTTATTATTGCGGTGGTCGATACAGGTGTAGATATGAACCATCGGGATTTAAAGGATAAGCTGTTAAAAGGGTATAACGTGTTTGCCCCTGACAAACCTCCACAAGACGATGTTGGCCACGGCACACATGTGGCTGGTATTATTGGAGCACAGGTAAACAATCAGGAGGGCATTGCAGGTATGACCTGGCACAATCCAATTATGCCGATCAAAGTATTGGACGGCTCTGGATCAGGCACTTCCTACTCTGTAGCGGAAGGTATCATTTGGGCAGCCGATCATGGAGCTAAGGTGATTAATCTAAGCCTGGGTAATTATGCACAGGGAGCCTTTCTCCACGATGCCATTAAATACGCCTATAACAAGGATGTCGTATTAATCGCTGCGACTGGAAATGACAACACAGGACAGCCTGGCTATCCAGCCGCATATTCAGAGGTGTTCGCGGTCTCGGCGACAAATCAGGACAAAACTAAAGCGGAGTACTCCAACTATGGAGATTACGTTGACGTCGTTGCGCCTGGAACAACGATCGCCAGCACCTATCCTCAAAATCAGTACGCCGCCTTGTCCGGAACGTCTATGGCTAGCCCGCACGTCACAGCGCTTGCCGGGCTGATCCGTTCGATTAATCCGTCCCTAAAAAATACGGAAGTGTATGATATTATGCGTAAAAGTGTGGCGGATATAGGTTCTTCGGGCAAAGATATTTACTTTGGATACGGGCTGATTGACGTGGAGCGTTCGTTAAGTCTTGCCTCGCAAAGCAATCAATCGTTATCGCTGTATCCGCAAAATGTCGATCGGATGTTAAATCGTATCGTTGCTTCATTTCTTGCAAAGTAATTCGTTTAAAAACCGTGTAACGGCATATGGACAACGCCAGCTCCCGCAAGAGCGGTAACCAAAGATAACCGCCATAACGGCGCAAAAAGACCCGCATAGCTGAATCCATCAGCCGTGCGGGTCTATCTATGCTATATAGAGCCTATCTACGCCATATAAAGTGTTGTGCGATGGAAAGCTTGCCATAAGCCGGGTTCTGTACTGATCGTGGTATTACGGGAGCAACCCTTCCACTACAAAGTGACAATCATCTATCTAGGCTGTACATTGCTGCACAGCTCCAGCGACCAACCCAGACGCACCTCGGGTAAGGCTGCCCACAAGGGGCATGCGTCTCATTAGGTCTTGCTCCAGATGGGGTTTACCAGGAACGAAGTCACCAGCGTTCCTCGTGGTCTCTTACACCACGGTTCCACCCTTGCCTGTGCTGCTGATACCAACAGCCATCGGCGGTCCATTTCTGTGGCACTATCCTTCAACTTGCGCTGACTGGACGTTATCCAGCATCCTACCCTGTGGAGCCCGGACTTTCCTCTCGTGGCCAAGGCCACCAGCGATTGTCTGTCAAACTTTCCGACAACATTCGTTAGTATACTAGGTTCTGCCGATAAACTCAACACACAACTTTTACAACATTTGAAATACTTCGGTAGCAATGCCGGAACTATGGAATTTGGTGCCGCTTCTTTGCTCGTCTGCAATAGCCTGTAGCCGCGCTGCCACACTGTCCTTCATCATCTTCTCAGCGTTGTGACCAGGATCTATAATGCAAAGCCCAGCGGCAAGTGCATCATGTGCCGTATGATAATCGATATCTCCCGTAACGAGCACATCTGCGCCATGAAATAGCGCATGTTTGACGTAACGTGCGCCTGAACCGCCAAGCACAGCTACTTTACTTACTATCCGATCTAAAGGACCTACAACACGTACAAACGGAACGTTAAACTGCGTTTTGACCTGTTCCGCCAGTTGTGATAACGTAACGGTCTCAGACAGTTTGCCTACACGACCAAGTCCATAAGCTTTTCCTTCCAGGTCTACCGGATAAAGATCATATGCGACTTCTTCATAAGGGTGAGCCTTAAGCATCGCTCGAAGCACTCTGCTCTTGACCGAACTTGGAATAATCGTCTCCAAGCGAACTTCTTCTACTTCCTCCACTTTACCAGTAGTACCGATAAATGGGCTAGTTCCCTCCAACGGCTTAAAAGTTCCGACGCCTTCAACATTAAAGCTGCAATGGCTGTAATCCCCGATCCAGCCTGCACCCGTGTCCAGAATTGCTGTTCTAACTTGCTCCACATGGGATTTAGGCACAAATACGACGAGTTTTTGCAATTTCTCTTGCTGAAGTTTCTCCAGAACTTTTACCTGATGTAGCTGAAGTGCATCCGCCATCAGGTCGTTCATGCCGCCCTCTGCAATATCATAATTTGTATGACTGATATACACTGCAATATCATGTTTTATCAGCTTTTCGTATAAGCGTCCAGCAGGCGTATCCGTTTGCAAATCTTTAAGGGGTCGGAAAATGATGGCATGGTGTGCTATAATAAGCTTGGCTCCGATTTGAATCGCTTCCTCCACGACAGCTTCCGTGACATCAAGGGTAACGAGTACATCACTAATTTCACGCTGTAATGAACCCAATTGAAGGCCAATACGATCATCTGGCACAGCTAGTGATTTGGGTGCCAACTGTTCCATCCATTGAATTATTGTTTGTCCTTTTGCCAACATGCCAGCATCGCCTCCAACTGCGCTTTATGTGTAACGAATTTCCGTCGACGCTCCACCGCATCTTCTGTCTCGGCATTCGCCATCGTTTGAATAATACGCTCTTGTTTTTTTAATTCCAACTGCCACTTCTTAATATACACCGCACTAGGACTCTTTACGAGATGTGGGCCCATCAGCTTCAGCCAGGCCTCATCAAGCATAATGCCACAAGAAAGCGTATAAGGAGCGTACAACTGTTGTTCATGTGCAGCAAACTGCTCTTGAGAAAGACGTTCTGCGTACATGATCTCATATATTTTACCGTCTTCCTCTATAATCTGTTCTTTTATGAGCGACCAGCCGTTGTTGGTGAGCCAGCCACGAACAAATTCCTCACCCACGTTAGGCTGAAGTATCAGATAGCGGACACCCTCCAGTTTTAAGGGCTCTGCACTGAGAATGCTGACGATGAGGCTGCCGCCCATCCCTGCGATCGTGATGCAATCCACTTCCCCCGGCTTCAGCACCGCAAGCCCGTCTCCTCGCCGAACTTGAACGATATGTTCGAGTCGCGAAGAAGCTACTTGCTTAGTTGCCGCATCAAATGGACCGGGATTTACTTCCCCCGCGATCGCATGTACAATACGACCTGACTTCGCTAAATAGGTTGGAAGCAGCGCATGGTCTGAACCGATGTCGGCCAGTCGACTGCCTACGGGTACCCAATCGGCAATATGCTGTAGTCGTTTAGATAACTTGATTGTCATGTATGGATTCCACCTACTGTTTACAATAATATGTACTTGCTATACTTTATACCATTGTCATCGTGGCTGCGCTGTAATAATATGGTGTAGTAATCGGTGCAGCCATGATGACATTAGATCCAGTTCATATGGATGTTAGCCTTGTTTGCAACCTATTTGCATTGCCGAAGGAAAAGCGTTAAAATGAATTTCAACAACACAAATGAAGGTAAATATGATAAAAACAGTAAAGATTGCTACTTACCTTTACTTTATCATAAGCTTGGGTCATCTGACATGAACAGTATATAAATGGAAGAACAGACCTTACTGTGCGCATATAATGAGCGCAGCAGAAGGTCTGTCCATCAGCCAGCATTATTCAAGGAAATCTTTCAGACGTTTGCTTCGGCTTGGATGACGGAGCTTACGTAGAGCTTTGGCCTCAATCTGGCGAATACGTTCCCGTGTTACTCCGAACACTTTGCCTACTTCTTCCAACGTGCGTGTACGACCGTCATCCAGACCGAATCGCAGACGAAGTACATTCTCTTCACGCTCTGTGAGCGTGTCAAGTACATCTTCCAATTGCTCCTTCAACAACTCATAAGCAGCGGCATCAGCAGGCGCCAACGCTTCCTGATCTTCGATGAAGTCTCCCAGATGAGAGTCGTCCTCTTCCCCGATTGGTGTTTCCAGAGATACAGGCTCTTGAGCAATCTTCATAATTTCCCGTACTTTTTCGACGCTTAATTCCATCTCTGCTGCAATTTCTTCAGGTGTCGGTTCGCGACCAAGCTCTTGTAGCAATTGACGAGATACCCGAATTAGCTTATTAATCGTTTCAACCATATGAACAGGAATCCGAATCGTACGAGCTTGGTCCGCAATCGCACGAGTAATCGCCTGACGAATCCACCATGTCGCGTACGTACTGAATTTGAATCCTTTACTGTGGTCAAATTTCTCAACCGCTTTAATAAGACCCATGTTCCCTTCTTGGATAAGGTCCAAGAACAACATGCCACGCCCCACATATCTCTTCGCAATACTAACTACAAGTCGCAAGTTAGCTTCGGCAAGCCGTTTTTTTGCTTCTTCATCACTAAGCAGAATACGTTTTGCGAGTTCTATCTCTTCTTCAGCCGACAGTAGTGGAACACGGCCGATTTCTTTCAAATACATACGAACAGGATCATTTATTTTGATGCCTGGTGGTAAAGACAGGTCATCCTCAAAGTGAAAGTCATCATGCTCATCCTGATCACGATCCGTGTTAGGACGTACCATCTCATCGTCATTTTCGTTAACGATCTCAATTCCAAGGTCGCTTAATTGTTCGTAGAACTCGTCCATTTGATCCGCATCTTGTTCAAATGTCGACAACTTCTCCGCTATCTCTTTATAACTAAGCGTCCCCCGCTTCTTGCCGACTTCAATCAACTGATCCTTGACTTGATCCAGAACTGCTTCAGTTTCAAGGCCAGTATGTTGATCATTCGCCATATTCCGACTCCCTCCTCCCTAGAATCTTCAGACTGTTAACGCCTCAGTTGTTGGTCTAGGGCAATAAATTCTGATGCAATTTGCGCAGCTCGTGATGAATCTCCAGCACGTTCAGCCTTTACCATTTCTTCCTTCATACGTTCGATCTCGCGTTGCATGGGTACTTTCTTAATTTGCGAAATGTAATCATTCAACAGGTCGTTATCGAAACGCAGGGGCACTTCTGCCAATGAAATCGAGGCTGCCGTCTGCTCTAATCGATCATCACGCAGCGTGGCAAGAAATCGGCTGAAATCCGGCTCTTTGCCTTGCGCGTAATAGGCATATAGATAAGCAGCTAAAGCTGCATGATCATCTACATTAAACTGTTCTCCAAGATGTTTTTCGACATAAACGGCTACTTCAGCATCTTGGAACATTAAGGCTAACAAGCTTCGCTCGGCGTACACATAGGCAGGTCTTAACGTAGGAGTGTCCATATTACGTTTATCATTCCTAACATTATTCCACCAATTGTCTTGATTATCCCCCGCCTGGTGCTTTTTTTGCAGCTTCTGACGGACTTCAAAGCATTCCTGCTTTAAGGTTTCCAGTGAAATATCAACTTGATTAGACAGTTCCTTCAAGTGCATTTCGCGTTCAGCAGGTGAATGTATGGGAGCAATAATTCGCATAGCTTCCTCTATAAACCTGCGCTTGCCGTCATCTTCTAGCAGTATATGATTACGCCGCAAAGTGAGTAGCTGGAATTTAACTGGTGTGACGGCTGCAGCAATAATTGCATGTCTAAACCGTTCCCCACCGTTAGCCTTGATGTAATCGTCTGGGTCCATTCGGTCTGGGAGCATCGCAACGGATACATGTAGCCCAGCGTCTTCCAGCATTGGAATCGCTTTTAGCGCTGCCGCCTGACCTGCATCATCACCATCATAACAGATAACAACACGCTCGGCGCTTCGCCGTAACAATGCAACATGATCACTAGTTAATGCAGTACCCATCGTGGCAACCCCATTAAGGACTTCAACTTCCCAAGCCTGTATCACATCAGCAAAACCTTCAAACAACACCACTTGACCGGTTCGTTTAAAATGCGGTCTTGCATGGTGTAAGTTATACATTAGCTTCGACTTGTTAAACAGCATCGTCTCAGGCGAGTTTAAATATTTGGGCTGACCTTCGCCAAGTATACGACCTGAGAACCCAACGACTTTCCCGTTCTTGTCCCAGATCGGAAACATCACACGATCTCGAAACCTGTCTACATAACCAGCTTGCTGCTGCCTTGCCGAAACGAGCCCACCCTGCTCCATTAAAGAGAGTGAGAATTCACGTTTGCTTAACAGCTGTACTAAAGTGTCCCACTGGGGCGGAGCATAACCGATCTGGAAGTGCTCGATCAGTTTGTCATGAATACCTCGTTCGCGCAAATACGCTAATGCGTCCTGTCCGTGTGCCGTATTCATCAAAATGTAATGATACAGCTTAGCGGCTAATTCGTGCGCTTGAATAAGGAGTTCTTTCGCTTCACTCTTCGGACTGCGTTCCATGGGCTGATTGCCCCAGTGAAACGTCAGACCAACTTGCTCCGCTAAATGCTTGACGGCCTCCGGGAAGGAATACCCTTCAACACCCATTACAAAATGAATCACATTCCCGCTCGCTTTGCAGCCATAGCAATGATAAATCTGCTTCTCCGGCGTAACCGTAAACGAAGGCGTCTTCTCGGAATGAAAAGGACATAAACCTTTTAAATACTTGCCTTGCTTCGTAAGGTGGACATATTTGCCAACAACATCAACTACGTCGTTATGCTTCAACACCTCGTCTACGAATTCATCAGGTATCGGTCCGTTACCACTCATATCCCATCACCTTCATTTCGAACACGTATTACTTTAATTCGCGATATTACGAAGTTCTCCTGCCCATTTGCAAAAGTTTTGTCAGTTTATGTTGGAAATGCTCGCGGTCCAGTGCTGTCATTGCACGAGGCCCTTTAGTTCGCTGCCCAGCACGTCTCGCCTTGCTGGATACATGACGTTGTGCCAACAGTTCGTCCATATTATGCCCATCAAGTTCTTTTCCTCGCGGTGTGAGCACCCATGCCCCTCGCGGCAGACATAGCGCGGCCAATCCATAATCGTTAGTGACGACTATATCTCCTGACCGCGCTGTGTTCGCTATATACATATCCGCTAATTGAAATCCTTGATCGACATAAATAAATCGAACGAGATCTGTCTGCTCCGCCTCATTCTGATATGCCGCAAATGAAGCTATAAACAGAACAGGCACCTTGAACTCCGTAGCTACTTGTACAATTTCAGTCTTTACTGGACAAGCGTCCGCATCAACGATAATTCGACTTTCGTGAGGCAATCGGTTCACCATTTTCCCTCTACAGAATATAAATCATCACCCTACAGGTGCACCAATGGTGTAAACCCGGTGATTCTCCGTTTATATTATATACGCTGTGTGCGTTTAAATTCCTGCTTGTGAAAATACGATTTTCATAACCAAGTTCTCACAAAATGTCGACCTGACCGCAAAAAGCGCGGAACATGTCGAGATTTCATTACTTCTCGCATGCTCCGCGACGGACTTTACAGCCTGATATTAAAACAATTACCCCAGTTGCCAATGCTGCTAAACATATACGTAGCAATATTAAGCTTTAATTGCCGTTACGCCCACACGAGCTTGGAGAAGTCAGCAAACTGCTTCAAATCATGTGCGATCAGCTTCAGCAGCGCCAAGCGATTTTGTTTTACAGCTTCATCTTTAGCCATTACCATGACATGATCGAAAAATGCCGTAATTGGCTCCTCCAAACTACTGAGCGCCGCCAGTGCACTCGCAGGATCTGCCG
The DNA here is from genome assembly GCF_000425125.1 of Paenibacillus taiwanensis DSM 18679. Taxonomy (GTDB): domain Bacteria; phylum Bacillota; class Bacilli; order Paenibacillales; family Paenibacillaceae; genus Paenibacillus_B; species Paenibacillus_B taiwanensis. Next base: position 242,415 of record NZ_KE384306.1, on the reverse strand, counting down.
CCGCTTTGTACTTAGCGTGTGCTTCAAGATAACGAGCATAAAGTGCACGTTCTTCGTCCTGTTCAAAGCGTGTGGTGCTTACTTCACTGTCATCGGCTTTCGATGCCAAATTACATGCGCGATTAAACGATTCCACCGTAGCTTTGAACGCTTCATGACGAACCGCTTCCATCAACGTCTCGCCACGCGAAATCGTTAACTTCACGTCGTCATAACCCGCTGCAAGCACCGCGTCCACCACATCGTAGCGCACTTGCTCAGACAGTACGTTTTTGACACGAAGACCAAAGAACTCGTACAAGTCTTGACGAACTTCTGTACGCTCACGTTTCAACAGACCTGCACGGTCTAATACGTCAAGCGCAATATCAAACACTTGAGTAAGCGTCAATGGCAAGCTGCGTTCCAACAGCATTTGAACGATGCCTGTTGCTTGTCGACGAAGCGCATACGGATCTTGTGATCCAGTTGGAATGATCCCGATCGCAAAACAGCCCACCATCGTGTCAAGTTTATCCGCCATGCTGACCAATTGACCTGGCAATGTCTCAGGTGAAGGGTCACCCGAATAACGCGGCTTATAATGCTCATTTATAGCATGTGCTACTGTAGCATCTTCCCCAAATTTAAGCGCATAATCTTCCCCCATAACACCTTGCAATTCAGGGAATTCATATACCATTTGAGTAACAAGGTCAAATTTGCAAATGTGTGCAGCGCGATTTACTTGCTTCGCTGTAGACTGATCCGCTTGTACCGCTTGGGCGAGCAAATCAGCTATGCTAACAAGGCGTCGAACCTTATCCCCAAGCGTACCCAGTTCCTCGTGGAACACGATCGAGTTAAGTTTATTTACGCAAGCTTCGATATTAAGCTTCTGATCTTCTGCGTAGAAAAATTTAGCATCAGACAACCGCGCCCGTAACACCTTCTCGTTACCTTTGGCGACCGTCTCGATACCTTTTTGATCTCCATTTCGCACTGTCACAAAAAATGGGAGTAGTTGCCCTGCTGCATCAAGCACAGGGAAGTAACGTTGATGCTCACGCATCGATGTAATTAGCACTTCCTGCGGAATATTCAAGAAAGACGTGTCAAACGTCCCAAACAAAGTCGTAGGGTACTCGACCAAGAAGAGGACCTCTTCCAATAAATCGTCCTTAATTGCAATGTTCCATTGTTGCTTTTGCGCCAATGCTTCAATTTGTTGCACGATCAGTTGTTCGCGTTCTGCTACATCTACAATGACGTGTTGTTCACGCAAGCGTTCCACATATTGGCCTGGCTCTGGAATAACAGTGTCCTGACCAAGGAAGCGATGCCCGCGAGATACGTTGCTTGCCTGCACACCAGTAAATTCAAGTGGAATAACACGTTCGCCTTGCAGTGCTACTACCCAGCGAATAGGACGGACAAAGCGCATTTCATATGCGCCCCAACGCATATTTTTAGGGAATGTCATCGCGTGTACAATCGAGCTGAATCCTTCAGCAAGCACTTCGGACGTATCCATTCCGACACTACTCTTGTTAGCATATACGTATTCTACACCGTTTAATTCTTTAAAGAAAAACTGGTCAGGCTCTACCCCTTGACTGCGAGCAAAACCAAGCGCAGCTTTGGACCATTCGCCACCTTCACTCAAGGCGATCTTACGAGCAGGTCCTTTCACTTCCTCATGAACATCTGTTTGCTTATCAGCCGCATGTTGGACGAGCACTGCGAGACGGCGTGGTGTCGCATAAGCTTGAACGCCTTCATGACTTATACGTGCTGCTTCCAGCCAACGCTCCGTCCGTTCCTTTAACTGCTCCATAGCCGCACGCATAAAACGAGCAGGCACTTCTTCCAAACCTAATTCCAAGAGCAAATGTTTAGGCATCGTGCTCATCTCCTTTCTTCAACAGCGGGAATCCTAGCTTCTCGCGTTCCTCATAGTAAGTAGCCGCTACTTGACGCGCCAAATTACGAACACGCGTAATAAAGCCCGTACGTTCTGTTACACTGATTGCTCCACGAGCATCCAAAAGATTAAAGGCATGCGAACATTTTAATACATAGTCATACGCAGGGAACACAAGGTGTTCGTCCATAGCGCGTTTTGCTTCTTGTTCGTACGTATTAAACAAATTAAACAGCATCGCTGCATCACTAACTTCAAATGTATATTTGGAATGCTCAAACTCCGGTTGGTGGAATACATCACCATATGTGATTCCTTCAACCCATTCCAAATCAAACACATTTTCTTTGTCTTGAATATAAGAGGCAAGACGTTCCAGTCCATACGTAATTTCTACCGCCACTGGATTCGCGTCGATACCACCCACTTGCTGGAAGTACGTGAACTGTGTCACTTCCATTCCATCAAGCCATACTTCCCAACCAAGTCCCCAAGCGCCTAGTGTCGGGGATTCCCAGTTATCTTCAACAAAACGAATATCATGCAGAGCTGGATCAATACCTAGACGATTCAAGCTTTCCAAATAAAGCTCCTGAATATTATCTGGGGACGGCTTCATAATAACTTGGAATTGATGATGTTGGTAAAGCCGATTCGGGTTCTCACCATAACGTCCATCGCCAGGACGTCTTGAAGGCTCCACATAAGCAACATTCCAAGGCTCAGGTCCGATCGAACGAAGAAATGTCATCGGATTCATCGTTCCGGCACCCTTCTCTACGTCATAGGGCTGGACAATAATACATTTCTGCTCCGCCCAGAAATTTTGCAGCGTTAAAATCATTTGTTGAAAATTCATGTGCCTATCACTCCTTTGTCCCTCAAATTGACGGCGTCTGGCGTCTGAAGTTGTCTATACATGCTCACAGATCGATATACATGCAAAAAACTCCCGTCCATACGCCTGATGCCAGACGTAGGGACGAGAGTATATTCTCCCGCGGTTCCACCCTACTTGACCGCCGCATGCCCTTGGCAAAATGCCAATCCAATACGGTCGCGATCCACTTTCATAGGTATTTGCTCCGAAGTGCCTGTTCATTCGGCTGTTCGTCCGGGCTCTCACCGTCCCCGAATCGCTTGCTCTCGAACTGATCGTCGAATTACTTTCTTCATCCTTGCAAATATGTTTATTTTATAATAGTCAATATCATATCTAACTTAGAACGATTCGTCAAGTATAGCACACACCCAACTATACTTATTCCTCTTGAGGTTCTTCGCGCTGTACTTGCTCTTGAATCGCGGCAAGATCATACTTTTCCATTTGCTCAATAAAATTCAAAGACTTGCATCGGACTCCCACATGAGTGTCCATGTAACCGCGCATACATGCCCTTAAATGTACCTTTGTTTCCGGCTTAACGGTAATGTTGCCAACTCTGCGCAAGTCTGTTCTGGCAAACAGCGTCAACAGCTTTAATATGGACACTGGAGCCATATATTTAGTATGCTCACGCACACGACACTTGGCGCATATCGCCCCGCCCAGCCGCCACCCAAAGGCAACAAGTCCCTCAGCTTGTCCGCAAATAACACAAGTGTCCAGCACTGGCGCTACCCCCACGGATTGACATAATTTCATTTCAAACAAATGGGTTAGTACCTGCTCGTCCTTCCCTTCTTTTAAGGCATGTAAATAAGCAAGCAACTGCTCAAACATATAGCCGCCTGCTTCTTCCTCCTGCAAGCCGCGATCAACAAGTTCTACCACATAAGATGCGTATGCAGCCAGATGCAGCTGCTCGCGCAGTGGATGATGGGACTCCAAAATTTCACAACCGTTTAAGGTGCCAATGTGCCCCATCCCTTTAAAATAAATATATTCGCCATATGTAAACAACTGTGTAGCCGCAGCATGGCGACTGCGCACCTTTTTCGCACCTCTTACCATGACACCGGTCTTGCCGTGCGTTTTGGTGCACAGTGTAATAATCTTGTTTCCTTCCCCATAATCCATGCTGCGTATAACAATACCTTCCACCCTATATAACACCGTTGTCCTCCCCTATGACAACTGACTTATCACTCCACGATCTGCTCAGACAACTCGGGCTCTGCTACCTCTTCTTCTCCATCTGAGATCTGTCCTATATGCTTATACAGCAAGTAGGCATCCACATCCCCCGTCATTGCAAACACATTCCACGAGAAATCACGCATTCGTAAATCCCCCTTCATCGGAAATGATTCTGTCCTATCCATTATCATGTGCTGAGAGGTAGGGAATATCCGATGCAATAATTGGCTTATAGGAGATGCAGTTGCTTATGCCGCCGTTACTTATCGTTTCTAAAGCCCAGATCACGCAACACGCGATCATGATTTCGCCAGTCCTTTTTCACCTTTACCCAAAGTTCCAAGAACGATTTTGATCCTAACAATGTTTCAATATCTTTGCGGGCAAGTTTGCCAACCTCTTTAAGCAGTGCGCCCTGCTTCCCAATAACGATTCCTTTTTGTGAATCCCGTTCGACGAAGATAACCGCAGAAATGTGCACCACACCATTGTCTTGCACCTTCATATCTTCAATCATAACCGCTATTGAATGGGGAATTTCCTCGCGAGTTGCATGTAATATTTTCTCCCGAATCAGCTCCGCCACTACGAACTGTTCAGGATGATCTGTAATTTGATCCTCTGGATAGTATTGTGGACCCTCTGGCAAATAACCAGACAGCACTTGCAGCAAACGATCCACATTGTTACCTTGTAATGCAGAAATCGGAATAATCTCTGCAAATTGATGCAGTTCGTTATACGTTTTGATCATGCCAAGCAGTTCTTCTGGCTGCACTTGATCAATTTTGTTCATGACCAAAATTACAGGCGTGTTTACTCGCTTCAGCTGCTCAATGACATAGCGATCACCGCCCCCAAGACCTGCCGATACATCAACCAAAAACAACACAGCTTCGACTTCGTTTAATGTTGTAAGTGCCACTTGATTCATGTAGTCGCCTAGCTTGGATTGGCGCTTATGAATGCCTGGTGTATCAAGAAACACAATTTGCGAACCTTCTGTTGTGTATACACCATGAATTTTGTTACGAGTAGTCTGGGGCTTATCAGACATAATGGCAATTTTTTGACCGATAATGTGGTTCATTAATGTGGACTTACCTACATTAGGTCGCCCGATTATGGCTACAAAACCTGATTTATACGATTTGGATTGCTTCATCAATTTAACTTCTCCTCTGGCTCTTAGTCATTCTTGTTATAAACTTATATTTCATCTGTGCTGACTTGCTCTAATATATATAAACGGCTCCGCATCGTCTATAGACTGGAGCGGAACCGCTTCGATTGTCTAATCTTTTAATTCAGCTTGACGTGTCGCTGAGCTTTCCAGACTGTTCACGTCAAACGCGCCTGGTAACAGCGCCCCTACCGTAGTAGTCGTAACCTCGCCATTCAAATTGCCCATATACACGGGCATATCCGGCGGACATAACTCCAATAAGACTTGGCGACATACCCCGCATGGTGTAATTGGGTCGCTCGTATCTCCAACGACAGCAATCGCTTTAAAGGAACGTGGCTTGCATCCATCCGCTATTGCTCTAAATAATGCGGTTCGCTCTGCACAGTTCGTAGGGCCATAAGCGGCATTTTCCACATTGCATCCCGCGTGTACGTGTCCATCCCCATCCAACAATGCTGCCCCGACTTTAAAATGTGAATAAGGTGTATACGCTTTTTCGCGGGCAAGTTTTGCTTGTTCCATCAGTTGTGTAGCATTCATCTGACGTTCCTCCTTCTAGTTGACCAACAGCTTCCATAGCGGAATACCTAATAGAATTACACCAACAATGACGGCAAACACTGCCGCAACCAGTACAGCACCTGCGGCAGTGTCTTTTGCAATCTTGGCAAGCGGATGTAGATCAGGCATCACCAGATCTACTACGGTTTCTACAGCAGTGTTAAACAGTTCCGCCATAATAACCAACGTGATGCACAACCCAATCCATAACCAATCTGTCCGCTTCAGCTCAAGCGCGAAGCCCAATCCGGTCACCGCAAACATGATAGCTATGTGCACCTGCATGTTACGCTGCGTACGCAGCGTGTACCATATACCTTCTATCGCGACTTGAAATGTGTGCCTCCAAGGCCGCTTACTCTGTCTCATTAGCGTGTCAATCCAACCTTAGCAAGCACAGCTTCCTGCTTGTCCATCATAACACGTTCTGATGCCTCATCTTGATGGTCATACCCTAGCAAATGCAAAAAGCCATGTACGAACAAAAATCCAATTTCCCGCTCCAGCGAATGTCCGTATTCTTCTGCCTGTGCCTGAGCACGTTCCGTAGAAATAATAATATCGCCTAACATATCACCTATAGTTAACAGCTCTGACTCATCCTCTACCTCATAAAGGATATCCAACTCCTCATCAGTAGATTCGTTCAGTGCAAATGACAGTACATCTGTAGGACGATCAATGCCACGGTAATCACGGTTTAACTCGTGAATTCGCTCATCATCTACAAATGTAAGGGCAACTTCCCCATCTGTAACCCCTTCCATTTGCGCAGCTTCCGCTAGAATTAACTCCAACTGCTCTACTAATACAGTGGAGATTGGATACCGTTCCTGTTCATCGCTCCACGCTAATGTTACCTTCATACTATTCTCCTTCTTTTGGGCCTGCTAGTCCTTTAGAGGACCCTGCTGCTTCCAAACGCTCCTCCACGCTAGCTTGCTCAACGCTTGCGTCTACTCCATCCGCTTGTACGGATGGCTTGTCGACGTGAGTGTGAACAATTGATGGAGCATCTTCTTTAGCAGGCAGCTTGTGCTGTACTTTCTCATCGGACTTGTCTGACACTTTAGAGGTGTCCGGATATTCAATTCGTGAATGGAATATCCCCATTACCGTTTCTTTTAACGAGTTTGCCACGATGTCAAGCTCACGCATAGTCAAATCACAATCATTAAACTGATTGTCATCAAGCCGGTCCTTAATGATCTTGTGAATCATCGTCTCGATCTGCTCGACCGTCGGATGGCGTAATGATCGAACAGCAGCTTCAACACAGTCTGCTATCCCTACAACAGCGGCCTCCTTGGACTGTGCCTTCGGCCCTGGATACCGGAAGTCATCCGCTGTAAAATCAGGCTCAACCCCCTGTTCCTCTGCCAGTTTGATCGCCTTGTAATAGAAAAATTTAAGAAAAGTGGTGCCATGATGTTGCTCCGCAATATCCCGTATCGGCTTAGGAAGCTTGTAATCTTTTAGCATTTCAGCACCATCACGTGCGTGTGCCGTAATGATCGAAGTGCTTAGCTTCGGATCTATAAAATCATGCGGATTATCCATATTTGTCTGATTTTCAATAAAGTAGCTTGGTCGTTTGGTCTTGCCGATATCGTGATAAAACGCACCAACTCGGCATAACAGCCCATTCGCCCCGATTGATTCGGCAGCTTGTTCAGCCAGATTGCCTACCATGACGCTGTGATGATAAGTACCCGGCGTCTCCGTTAACAGCTTGCGTAGTAACGGATGGTTAGGGTTGGACAACTCGACAAGCTTCAGTGCTGATAATATGCCGAATGTAACTTCAAAGAACGGCATCAAACCAATGACAAGCACTGCTGTCACTAACCCGCTGCTGAAAGCAAGACCTGCTGCAAGAAGTGTATCTCTGCTATTTAACGGATCGCCGTTCATCATAGCAAGCGAAATCACAGTTAAGCTGCCAAAAATACAAATCATAATGCCGGCCTTCAAAATCGTTGACCGCTGGCTTGCCCGGTGAATCGCAAATATAGCGGCGTAAGATACAACTAAGGCCAAGAAGCCAAAATTAAAATCAAACAGTTCACCTTGCTGCGTGTTCAGTACAATACTCGCCATCACACTAAATACGACGGCGCTTATGTAGGCCAATGAAACATCCAGCAGCAGTGTGATCAGCATAACACCCAAAGCCACAGGCGCCACATAGCCGATATACGTAGACGTCTCCGTCTGAGCGTAGGCGACAATGTGAAGTGCCAATACGTTAATCGTAAATATGATCGCCAGCATCAAAAGCTGTGCGTTGTTATATTTAAAGTGCGTGCTGCTGCTTTGTCTCATAAACATAAACAATACGCCGACAAACATAAAGGAGAGCAACAATAAGCCTAGCTGTGGCCACAAATTTACCTCCGACTTCAGCAGTTCATTTTCCTTTAGCAGATCATACATATCTTGCGAGATCACTTGTCCACGCTTGACGATGATGTCGCCCTGCTTAATGAACACTTGCGGTGTATTTTCCCGTGCTTGCACTTTAGCTTCCTTCGTTGCTTCTTCATCATAAAATTTGTTCGGTGTAATCGATAAACGCACAAGTTCTTGAATAACTTCACGCGTAGAGCGTTTAGTTAAGGAACTGGCATTTACGTATTCCGCCACTTTGGCGCGTGCCACCGTTGCATCAGCGATCGAGTCACTCATCAACTTGCTGACGATATCACGACCAACAGGCTTCATGTCCGTAATGTCATCCTTGGACAAACGCGCGATCTTAATAAATGTTTCCTCAGGAACACGATACTTTTGTTCCTCGATACGCTTCGACATTTCGTCCAATAACTTGTTTGAATATGTACTACGGTTGTCCATCTTAAACGAATTCATATAGTCGTCAAACATTTGCGGAATGACTCTGCGATACAGATCTACCTTCTCAGAGAAGGAGATCAACTCGTCAACATTAACCGTTTCAATGCGATTTAACACAATATCCATCAGCTTCTCATTCTTAAAAGAAACGATGGGATAACTAGGCGCCACTCGCTCTGCCGCCTCTTCCTGTGCTTTTAGCGTTGCCTTTTTGTCTGGTATTTGCTTGGGTGCCACGATGTTTTTCTCATTCACATTACCAACGACGATATCAAATTTCTCTGGCAGTATGTTTGGTGCCAAACTGAAATAAAACAATACCGTCATAAAACAAAATAAGACAATACGTACCCCTAAACTGTATTTCCATCCTGCCATTGTAACAGGGCGAGCTTTGTTGCCACTACCTTGATGTGCTTGTAGCATAGAGAACAGTCCTCTCTATCCCTGGTTTTCGTTTTCCTTCTGATAAGCCACAATAATTTTCTGTACTAAGGAATGACGAACGACATCCTGCTCAGCAAAATGTACGATTCCGATCTCCTCAATATCTTGTAAGATGCGTTCCGCTTCAACCAGACCAGACTTTTTGCCGCGCGGCAAGTCAATCTGTGTGACGTCGCCCGTAATGACCATCTTGGAGCCGAATCCGAGGCGCGTCAAAAACATCTTCATCTGTTCAGGAGTCGTATTTTGTGCTTCATCCAAAATAATAAAGGCGTCATCCAACGTCCGTCCGCGCATATACGCGAGTGGAGCAATCTCAATCAGTCCTCTTTCTAACGCCTTAGCCGTCTGATCTGGTCCCATGACGTCGTACAACGCATCATACAGCGGACGCAAGTATGGATCTACCTTCTCCTGCAAATCCCCTGGGAGAAATCCCAGATTCTCGCCCGCCTCTACTGCTGGACGTGTTAATACAATTCGTTTGACGGCGCCTTCTTTTAACGCACTAACAGCCAGAACGACCGCTAAATAGGTCTTTCCTGTCCCTGCTGGTCCTACACCAAATACAATATCACGCTTCTTGATCGTAGACACGTAATGACGCTGACCTATTGTTTTTACCCGTATCGGCTTACCTCTAAACGTCGTGGTGATCTCACCTTTAAATAGATCAAGCAGCTCATCAACTTTCCATTCCTGAGCTAGATCAAGCGCATACATGAAGTCGCGTTCGGACAATGTAATATTGTTGCGGATTAATTGCAGCAACACTTCGAACAACCGTTTAAATTTCTCAACTTCTTCCATACCGCCAGAAATAACAATTTCTGCTTCTCTTGAGGTGATCTGAGCACCCGTACGGCTTTGAATCAGCCGCAAATACTTGTCCTGCGGTCCAAGCAAGGCTAAGCCTTCGGCGGCATTCTGTAATGAAAGTTTGACAGTCTGTAGTTGCGACAAAAACCTCAGTCTCCTTGCCTTCAGTCTCATTAGCTTAATGGATAATCGGCTGCTCGACAGCAATCGATTGCTCGACTTCAAATAATACTTTCAGTTTCACTTTACCATTCTCCGACTTCTGATGCAAAATTTTTTCCGTTTTAACGCGGGCATCAGGCCCATTTTTAGCCACTATATCAAATCTTGCTTGTTTTAAACCTTCTTGCATCGCAGCTTGCTCGCTTCGTTCTTCCGCCACTAGCTGGACTTCTGCTATTTTTTCAGTAATCCACCCGAAAGGAAGCGATACACGCCCCCAGGAAGTGGCTGCCACGTCAGTAGTTACCTCATACTGAGCATACGGTATATCTCCAAATCCGGACACCTGCAATCGGCGTTCTCCGAGCTGTACGTAATGACGTTCTGTAAACTCTCCTGTAAGCACCTTTTGCTTGCTAATCAGCGGAGAACTAATTTCATATTCATGCCATACCAACCCTCGTACTACTCCCTTCGCAGGTACAGCCTGCTGCGCCTGTGCGGAGCCAACGATGCCAGAAATGAGCACACTTCCCTTCTTCACTCTTGTGTTAGGCCGCACAACAGCACGCCCTGCTTTCGCAATGATTTCAGTAACGACCGCATCCGTCCGTGCGATCAGATGGCTTGGATTACGCAGCGTCCGATTCTCCGCCACTGTAGACTCCACAACGTGAATCACAACCTTTGTCCCCTGTCTCGTCACCCCAATCCATGAAGTGGATGGCAGGCGGGCATTTAGCTCCTTAGAGAGCGTGTCCAGCTTTTTCATACGGAAAGTCCATTGAAACGGATAAATCCCTTCTTCCCGCGCGGCAGCAAGCACATCATCGGTAGAGATTCGTTCATTTCCTTTCACATCAATGGTCCAAATTAACGACGACAGCATGTACATACCTAGCAGAAACAGAAATAAGCCAGATATAAAAAACGTGCGCTTACGCACCTGTTTAACTGAAAATGGCAGACCAAATCGTGCCTCTACATGGACTCGGCAGCCTGTCTCTTTTAACAGCGGACGAAGACGGAAGAAATCCGGCAGCATCATAAAGAAGCTGACCTGATTGTCTTCCTCACGCGCCACGTCCCATATTAGCATTTGCTTGGCTGATAACTTGTTTAACAATTGTTCCGCATATTGTCCCCTAATACGAACGCGTACGTAACCGCGCCAATTTGCAAGTGCAGGTGGTTTCATGACTACGTATCCTCCATTCCGTGAACCTTGACTTCAATAATGCTGCCCTCAATAAAAACTTCCTCGGTCCATATTCCACGTATGACCAAGTTGCGGCCGAACACTTCAAGCTCGCCGGTAACTAGTGACAAACGCATATGCTCACTTGAAAAATGAACAACGCCGCGATGATTCTCCACGAACAGTTGTCGATTGCCGATCATCGTAAATCGGGGCACATTAGATAGCATATCTTGCGGCAGATCGAACAAGTGTGCCGTCCATTGGCGCAGTTTGCGGGTGAAGCGGCTCATGTACGATAGGCCCCCTTCCTGTACTTTACAATTTATGCGACAACCGTACGGTTTATGAAGGTGAAAGTAGGCGCTGTGGCTAATTTAGGCTACAATCTACGAATTAGCCGTCCTTTCGTACCTAAATGGAGAGGACAACAAGCACCTCGCTCCACAAAATGCTCGTTTTCGCCCAAAACAAAACACACATACTCCGATCAAATGGCTCATCGCCACTTCCACGATCAAAGTATGTGTGTTCTTATATTGCTATTTAGCGCTGCCCGTGCGGTCGTTTCGAACGTGGCGGGCCAATGATTTCAGCCCAAATCACTCCACGCCGCGCATCTTCGACAGAGACACCTGCCTGCTGCCAATCATCTTGAATTTCATTCATTTCAATCGGATTAGGCACATGTATCGCATCACGAGTCGCTACTGCTCTATGACTCATCGTCTGACGTTCTTGGTAGCTAGCGGATGTCCGCGAAGCTGCGCTTGAAGCATTGGATGAGGGCTGCTCCGTCATCATCGTCTGTGATGGCACTACAGGCTCTTCAAACAACGACTCATCCTCGTCATCATGCTCGTCATGCGTGCGCTGCCCAGATGAATCTCCCGCTCTCTGGTCTCCGCCAAAGCTTGGCATACGGTTCGTTTGTTTCTTCCCCTTACCTAGCAAGGAAAACAAAAAACCTAATATGGCAATGGCAATAATCGGATTGCTAAATACGAGATCAATTATTTTCTCCATGGCTTATCGCCTAGCCTTCTGATTTAGGATCGGTACCTTTACCGCCGATCGAACCACGCATATGCGTATCCGCTTCAATATTTTTCAGATTCATGTAATCCATTACTCCGAGTTTGCCAGATCGTAATGCTTCTGCCATTGCAAGTGGAACTTGTGATTCAGATTCCACAACTCGCGCACGCATCTCTACGACACGAGCACGCATCTCCTGCTCAAGCGCAACCGCCATTGCACGACGTTCTTCCGCCTTCGCTTGGGCGATACGTTTATCGGCCTCTGCCTGTTCTGTTTGCAGGTTCGCACCGATATTTTTACCTACATCCACATCCGCAATATCAATGGACAAGATCTCAAACGCCGTTCCTGCGTCCAAACCTTTGCCTAACACAGTACGAGAAATCATATCTGGATTTTCCAACACATCTTTATGTGTGTTCGCACTACCAACCGTTGTAACGATACCCTCACCTACACGAGCAATAATTGTCTCCTCACCAGCACCACCGACGAGGCGATCAATGTTGGCACGAACAGTAACACGAGCGCGGACGCGGACTTCAATACCATCCTTCGCCATTGCAGCTACAATTGGTGTCTCAATGACACGAGGGTTAACGCTCATTTGAACAGCTTGCAGGACGTCACGACCAGCAAGATCGATAGCTGCTGCACGTTCGAATTCAAGGTTAATGTTTGCGCGCTGTGCAGCGATTAATGCATTTACAACACGGTCAACGTTACCACCAGCCAAATAGTGACTTTCCAACTGATTAAGGGTTAAGCCAAGACCTGCTTTGGAAGCCTTGATTAACGGATTAACGATACGGCTAGGCGTTACACGACGAAGGCGCATTGCCACAAGCGTAATGATGCCTACACGCACTCCCGATGCAATGGCACTGATCCAGAGCATAACGGGGAAGAAGCTAAGAAATACGCTCAATACGATAACAACAACTACCGCAATAAGCAAAATACTGATGATTGATGGGTCCATGTGTGTACCTCCACTTAATCTTTTTTCATCTATCCCAATCCTTTAAATGGTAAAAAGGAAGAAGGAACTACATTTGTTTACCCCTTACTTATTTCTGTTCGTGGTGATTCACAGCTTCACGGACTACTACACGTACACCTTCCACTTGTATAACTTCCACCGACTTATCTTTGTCAATAAAAGTTCCATCCGTAACTACGTCTACTTTTCGTTCACCAAACATCGCTGTTCCCGCAGGCCGTAGCGCAGTTAATGCAACTCCTATCTGATGCAGCAGTGTCTCTTCATTCAAATGGGACACATAACCCGCCTCAGTCGTTAGTTTATCTTTTAGAATAAACTTGTTCCAAATCCCTTTATGCTTAAATATCCTTGCAACTACAATAACAACAGCTATTGCCGCTACAAATGCAATTCCAAGCGACAACAAGGCATTAGACGTATCGTATGCTGCACGTACGACCCCAGTAATCAAACTGGCCCCACCCAATATACCAAGTATACCAAAGCTCGGCACAAATAGTTCTAACGCCAGCAACAAAAGACCTATAATAAATAACACGATTGTCTCCATTCCCGCCAGGCCAGCAACGTATGCACCAAAGAAATAAAGTGCAAATCCAGCTATTCCTAAAATGCCAGGGACTCCAAAGCCTGGTACGATAAGTTCGATGGCTACACCTGCTATACCAATAAACAACAAAATCGTGGCAATGATCGGGTTTGTTAAATATATCGCCAATTGTTCCGATACTTGCATATCAATCGGCATGATTTGAGGATTATTAATTTGCGCTTGCTGCAACACATGATCAACTGAGGATGCTTCATACTCCGCATAACCAGCTTTAAGCGCTTCCTTTGTGTTCATGGACAACACTTCGCCAGATTGCTTCGTCTTGTTGATGCTCGGTAATTCGATCTTATTCTTCACGTCAACCATTGCTTTAGCAATCAGACCATCACGACCGTTCTTCTCAGCAGCTCCTTGCATCAAGCTAATCCACATCGCAATTAATTTAGGGTCTTCTACCAACTCATGGTTTCCGTTAACAATCGCTGCTGAGCCGATAGCGCTACCAGGCGCCATCGCAATCTCATCTGCGTTAAGTGCAATATAACTGCCCGCAGACGCTGCCTTCCCGTGTACAAATACGATCGTACGTAGCGGACTGTCTGCAATGAGCTGTCCGATCTTAGAGGCGCTATCTAATCTTCCCCCTGGCGTATCCATCTCAATGACTACTGCTTCTGCTTGAAGCGCTTCCGCTTCCTGGAATGCTCGTTTCATGAAGGTGTGCATGACCGAATCAACGGTTCCGTGAAGTGGAATAACAACTACTTGGCCCGAGCCTGTTGATGTAACTTTGGTCTGGACTGACGTCTTCGCCTCAGCTTGCGGCACCATGCCTAATCCAGCCACCCCTGCTACGATAAGCAGCAACAGCGCACCTGCACATAAGCGTCTTATAAACTGCCCACGCAAATGTATCACCTCTCGACCTCCCCCTTGCATTGCATATCTAAACGTAATCTTTTTGATCATACGATGTAATACGTAAAAAACGGCCGCGGCGTTTCAGGTTTACACGGCGCTCACAAAAAAGAAAAAACACTCCTTGTAACAAGGAGTGTTTCTGTCTCATCGAAAAGTTGTCTTAATTCGCTTATTGCAGATGTTGTTGCACAATGGCATTGACAAGCTTGCCGTCAGCACGCCCCTTCACCTTAGGCATGAGGGCAGCCATTACTTTCCCCATTTCCGCCTTCGAAGAAGCACCGCTCTCTTGGATGGTCTCTTGTACAATGACTTGTAATTCCTCTTCGGACAGTTGTGCGGGAAGGTATACCGACAATATGTCAATTTCTGCTTTAACGTTATCCACAAGGTCGAACCGACTTGCTTTCTCGAACTCTTGGAGGGCATCTTTCCGCTGTTTGATTTCACGACTCAGAATCTCAAGCACTTCATCGTCATTCAAAGTTCTCTTTACATCTATCTCAACATTCTTGATCGCCGAACGAATCATCCGGATGGTGGAGAGTTTGAACTTGTCTTGACTCTTCATCGCTTGCTTCATATCTTCGTTCAATCTTTGGCTCAGATCCATTATTACATGTTCCTCCTAAAACTTTCTCTTACGAGCAGCCTCGGACTTCTTCTTGCGCTTGACGCTTGGCTTTTCATAGTGCTTACGCTTTTTAACTTCAGCCAACACGCCATCTTTGGCGATGGAGCGCTTAAAGCGACGGAGTGCAGCATCGATTGTCTCGTTTTTGCGAACTTTAGTTTCAGACACCAGTTTTCCCTCCCTCCGACCAGACCGTTCCAAGAACAAATCACGGTTCATCAAACTACATTATATGTGAAACAGAAATATAGTGTCAACCTCGCGAATACCAACTGTAAACAATTACGTATTTAACGCATTTTTTTACAGTCGTTTCGCAACCTTGAACGGTATCTGGTTACTCCTTTATTATGCCTTTGGGCCGACCAAATCTCCCAGAGATTCGCCGCCTAACAAATGATAATGAATGTGGAACACAAGCTGTCCACTATCTTTGCCACAATTGTTAACTAAGCGGTATCCTGTCTCAGCTACGCCCGTCTCACGAGCAATCTGTTGGGCTGCCTTATGCATTTCTCCGATCAAAGCGAAATCTTCGCCTTCCACATCATTCATAGTAGCGATATGTTTCTTCGGAATAATGAGAATATGTACGGGAGCCTTAGGACCAATATCATGGAACGCAACAACATGTTCATTTTCAAATACCTTCTTGGAAGGAATAGAACCTTCGATAATTTTGCAAAAAATGCAATCCATTCTAACATAACCTCCCTTTATATATAGCATACCTGTTCCACGAGTATGTAGATCAAAACGAGTGTCAAAGATCATTGCACATAAGCTTGTCTTCTTATAATACCGAAAAACGTTAACAACGTCCAATATTTGCGAAAATGGGTTAGGATAACGTTATCTGGATTACTCAGCATCTACGTGGACGCTCCTATATTTCCCCTCTATAATAAGGAATAACGCTCGCCCCAATACGGTTAAAACAAGGAGGTGGATTATGCTTTACAAAATACAGCTATTTGCTGGATTGGCTGATCTGATTGGAAATACAGAAGTCTTATTCGCTAGTGAGTTGCCTTCACTTACTGTCGCACAGCTTAAGGAGGAGCTTAGTATCCTTTATCCTCAGGCAAAGCATGCGATCCAGCAATCTTTTATGGCTGTTGATCAACGCTATGCTACAGACAGTCAATCTGTGACTGAAGGGCAAGAACTCGCTCTTATTCCACCTGTATCTGGCGGAGATGGGAACGCGCCTCACACGGAGCCAGATGCGGTTTCTATGCGCACAGAGGACGGTCGCTATGAACTGACATACAACCCCATCGAGGTAGAGGTAGTTGCAGGAAAAATATCACACACGGATCACGGGGCTTCGCTTGTATTTATCGGCACTACACGTGAGCATACGGATGGTAAACGGACCTTGCAGCTCAACTATGAAGCTTATATCCCGATGGCACTGCAAATGTTACGTTCTCTCGGTGATGAAATAGCTTCACGCTGGCCAGGGGCCAAAACAGCGATTACCCACCGGCTAGGAGCAGTCCATATCGGTGAGTCCAGTGTAGTAATCGCCGTATCGACCCCACGTCGGGCTGATTGCTACGAAGCAAGCCGATACGCCATTGAACGGCTAAAGCAAGTTGTCCCCATCTGGAAACAGGAGATATGGGAAGATGGTTCGGCGTGGATTGGACATCAACTCGGACCTGAACTTTGGAATCCCCTTGATGGAGACATGCCCTAACACAACTAACGGCATCCCGTGGCAAGGAATGCCGTTAGTCAGTTGGCGCTTAAATGTTGATTATATCCATTTAATAAAAAAGCTATGTCGAAGCTTCACTTGATGGCGCTCCGCCCAATCTCGCATCGCATTAATCCCATCCTGTTCACCTTCCGTGAAATTAAAGCATAGATTCATTGGTACAAAGCTTTTGCCTACCAACTTTACTCCAATGGATGGCTTGTGACGTCCCATTATAATGACATCCCGAATGTCACTAGCTTTATATGCGATTCCTTCCACCCATAACACATCTTCTTGCAACGATAAGCTGCTCGGTTTCCGTTTCATCTTGTGAATGACAAAACCCAGATAAGAAAGACACACTAACTCCCATGCGGCAAGCGCCCATATCACCTCAGCTACATAATTCGTTCTTAACAACGGAAGTGCATTAAATAAGCTCGCAATCATTAATATAACGACCGCCACCGCCTGTATGTTAGAAGTCGGGTACTGGATCTTAAACGGCTTGTTAGCTGCTGGCATGTCAACCGCCCCTTTCGTTATTTAGTCATTTGTAAGCGTTGTCAATCTCAAACAGTAAAAATAGGTTGGAATTCAAAGCATAAAATGCTTAAAGGAGGTGCATATGGACATATGATGTAGAAAATGAATGTTGTGGGATTTAGGAGTAAGCGACTGCAATCCATTACTATGTTCACATTTTCGCCTTATTTATATCCATTATACTCCAATGTTCAAACAACTGTCGATATTTTTTCATAAAAAAGACACCTATTTTACTTTACACACAAAAAAACCTGATTTCGCATCAGGTATACCCCCTCTGCAATCATCAGGCTCAGGTGTGAATCATGTATTGTTCATAAGTTGATGTTAAGGTATCAAACTTAACGCAACTAGAGTTGCCAACGGGAGTATGATGGGATTGTAACCGTACCCGTAGCCATACCCATATGGATTGTAGCCTGGGTAGTAACCTGGATAATAGCCTCCTCCGTGGCCATAATATGGAGGACGAGCATACGGTGAACCATAATTGTGATAAGGGTAATAGCCATATGGTGGTCTGTAGGATGGATCCCGGAACATATAAGGTGAGTACTCCGAAGGTTGACAGCCGCATATCGGCTGACAAGGTACAGGTTCTGAATATCCCATTGGCAGCCCTGCTGGAGCCTGTTGAACATGCCAATTTGGGGTTGCAAGATGAACAAAGTGATCATCTACGTGTGTAATAATGCCTGTGTAAGTATTGTTATCCATCGTAGTCAATTGCACGTTTTTGTTCATATGCATTTTACATAAATGAAACATGGATGGTGCAGCCGCAGCAGACTCCATTTGATAATTAACTTTGGTGGCTGGTGACGCTGATTGTAAGGAAACTGACCCTTGATTGTTTAGGGGGCTAGACGGCGATACAGGTCCTTGATTCTTCACTGAATTCGAGGCTGGCACTAGATTATTTCCTTGGTTTGCTCCTTGACTTGTTCCATGATTCCCGCCTGAACTCGCCCCTGCCTTAACTCCGCTTCCGGCGCCAGTGGGTTTTTCAATGATTGGGCCTGTCGGTTTCTTCTTTTCCATAGTAACCTCCTCTTGATGCACGCAAATGTATCTGACTAATGCAGGATATTCGCCTATGCTAAAAGGGGTGACAATTATTCATGTTAGCTCGACATCAAAACAAAAAAAAGACACCTCGTATCCTGCAAAGGCAGGCAGCGCTTGTACGCTGTGAGCGTATTGCTTCTGCAAACGAATCCATCCTGTTTGCACAAGCAATACGATCTCGAGGTGTCATTCAATAAAGATGTCGGCTAACTGTATTATAACAGCAGCTTGAAACTGTAACTGTGACAAACTTCACATTTTCATCGTGTTTATATCCATTTCATTACAGAAATTACTTGCTCCCGATATAGTACCGACACATTTTACGCTTCTATTCACGTTTCTATTTTACCCGCTACATACTCTCCAGCATAATACGAGATCCTCTACCCGCTTGCTCCGCAGGCTGTACGACCAGCTTGCGTGGGAGTCGAGCTCTTAGCTCTGGCACATGGCTAATCACACCTACAGATAGTCGATCTGTATGCAGCTTCTCCAATGCCGTCACAACCGTATCAAGCAATTCAGGGTCCAACGTGCCAAATCCCTCGTCCAAAAAGAAAAATTCCAGTGGATACATGCCTCTAAGCTGAATCTGTGCGGATAAAGCAAGGGCCAGCGCCAATGATGTCAAAAACGTCTCTCCACCTGACAGCGTGGATACAGGGCGTCTTATTCCACCATTGGCATCGTCACGAATAACAAAGCCGCCACCCGAATCCACTTCAAGTGAATATCGCTGCTTCGTTAACGTTTTTAGTCTTTCCGAGGCCGCCCGACTCACTTGAAGAAGCTGCTCCTCCGCAACGTACTCTACAAATGCATTGCCCCGAAATACAGTTTGCAGCTGCTGTAGCCCATTCAATAGCGTCTGACCGGCAGCGCGCCGTTGCTCCAACACCATCCAACGACTATGCTTGCTCCGCAGTTGCTCCACATCTCGCTCGGCCTTTGCACGGCTTGAGAACGCTGCTTCATCCTTGAGTTGCGCGGACTCAAAGCTTTGAACACATGCCTGCCAGTCAGCCTCGCTGATTTGTTTGCCCTGCAATCGCTCGTCGAGTCTGCGCAACTGGTTCGACAGATCTTGACATCGTTCATGATACTGTTTCACCTGCTGCTGCAACTCATCTCTCTGTTGGACAGGCAGCAGTGAAGCTTCTGCTTCGTCAGCCGTACTAAAACCTGTCTTGCCTAATTGCAGCTTCAACTTGGCTGACGCTTGCTCCGCACGTTCCACAGCCGATTGATACGCTTGTCTCGCAAGTGCAAGCTGCTCCTTCGTGTTAACCTCGGCCAACCGAGCCACTTCAACGGCAGCTGTAAGCTGTACTGCATTAGCACGGACGCTAGCTAAGCGACGCTCTGCTTGTAATATCTGGTCTGCTATTGGCTCGGGCACGAGCCACGGCTCCAGACGTTTTTCAAGATCTTCCATTATTCTGAGCACACTTTGAAGCTCTGCCTTACTTTGAATCACTTGCATCTCTGCTTGGCGATGTTTAAGATCACATGCACGATATTGAGTCTGCGTCTCTTCCAGATAAGTTACACTGCGCTCAATACGCTGACGACAATCTTCCGCCTCCTGATCACGGAGCAGCCATTGAGCACGCAATTCATCCATCTGTTCATACGGCCATTGCACGTAATGCTCCGCGTGTACCCCTTTTAAATCAGATAGTCGTGAAAGTAGGACTGACAACTGCCCCTTCGTCTCTGCGTGTACAGCCCGTGCAGCATCTCTTTTCGAGGCGAATTGCTGTAACTGCCACAAATGTGCATCAAATTGACGAATGAGTGAGTCTTTCATCGTAACGGCCGATTCCAAATTACTTGTGAATTGCTCATGAAGTAACCGGATCACTTCATACCGCTCAATCATTTTCTCATATCGTTGCCAACTAGCAGCAACTGTTGTCCCCTCGTCCGTCCATTCTGATTCCTCATTGGAGCAGACTCGTTTAACTGTATCCAATGCAACAGCTGTATCGGGATGTATGCGGGATATATCGTCCATCCCTCCGGCAATTCCTGCGTCCTCGTTATAGCTGTGCTCCAGTCCTGCAGCCACCTGTTCAGCCAGCTTGCCCCCAAGCAGCGACGCACTTCTCGTACCTACATTCGCCAACCGCTCTCGCAACTCTTGACGTAGGGAAATGCAACGCTCAGACGCGGCCGTAGATTCGGATAATAGTAATTTGACCTGTTCACGGAGTTGCTGACACTGCTCAAGCAACTGCTCACCAGTGGTACGCTGACGACGATAGCTCTCCATGTCAGCAGCAGGAACTTTATGTGCTCGATCAGATGGATGATCCACTGATCCACATACAGGACAAGGTTCGCCAGTAATTAAGCTGCCCGCAAGCTCAGCAGCCAACAAATTTCTCGTGCTGGACTGTACATGCTGCGCTGCCCAAGCAGACAGATGATTCAAATGATCTGTCAGCAGCAGCAGTCTCTTATCGTTCTCGTGCCATTGCTGTTGTAACCAAAGCATGGATTGAAGCCACGCTGGCATGTGGTGACTCTGTTCTACAACGTTCTGAATTTCATGCCCAAGGTCCTGCTCAATAGTATTTACTACGTTAGCCTGCTGATCAGCATGCGCTTCTAGCTGAACAATTCGAGCTTGCAACTCGTCCAAGCGCTCCTTTGAAAGCCACGCAGACTGAAATGCTTCTCGTTCAGCCAATGGCCGCTCAAGCGTCTTTAATTGTTGCTTCAATTCAGTTTGGCGGATGCCCGCCTTATCAATAAGCTGTGTAAAGCGTTCGATTTCAGCACCCGACTGCTTACTCGTCTCCGTCGCCTGTGTCAGCACAAGTCGTGTTCGATCAGCATCTTGACGCAGGCGCACAAATTCCTCATGCCATTCCGCCGCCTGCTTTAACTGCTCGATACGATGAAGCAATACAGGTTCTTGCTGCTCTTTTGCATGCAACGCCTCGTTTGCAGCATGCTCTGCTGCCCTGCGGTCCTCTTCTCTTGCTACAGCACCAAACTCCGTTTGTTTAAGTTTGGCCTCATCCTGTAGCAATTGGAGCTGCGACTGCCCTGCTTCTTGGGTATATGGCGCCAGCAGTTCAGCTTCCGCTGCTCTTTTAATTTGTAATTCAACAGTCGTTATGACGTCTGCTTGCTGCTCCAATTGAGCCAGTTGACTTGCAATGCTGACGCGATCTGCCTGACGATCCCTTTGCTCAGCGAACTGTTGATACTGTAAAGCAGCGGCCTCTTTAGCAGCACGCGCCGCTTCAGCAATCGCCGTAGCTGCTGTCAGCTCAGACTCTACAGCAGCTAGCGCCTCTGCGGACGCATCCCCCAAGCCCTGCTGTTCTGCTGCACAAGCGCTTACTTCTGCCTCCGTTGCTTTCAATCGACGAGACAGCTTGCTTGTCAGTTCATCACCATACTGTTCAAGTGAAAACAGACGCTGCAACATTTGACGGCGATCACTGCCTTTTAACGAAAGAAATTCTGCAAACTTCCCTTGCGGCAATACGACTGCACGAGTAAAGTCATCCATTTTTAAACCGATATGGTGTTCTACCATCCGTGTCACGTCTGCAAGCTTGTCTGCTAGTACCGTTTCAGAACTAGACGTGATCTCAATGAATCGACTTACTGTATTGCTGACCGTAGCCTCACCTGTCCGCTTGAACCGGCGCTCTACACGAAACATATGTGAACCCTGGACACCGTTTAATTGAAACGTAAACGATACAGACAGCTGGTCCTCCGCCTGATTCATAATGCCCTGCGTTCCGTTTGTTGCCCGCTCCACCTTGCCATACAGCGCTAATGTAATGGCATCTAAAATGGTCGATTTCCCACTGCCTGTAGGACCAAATATACCAAAAATCCCATTTTCACATAACGTTCGAAAATCGATTCGTTGTTCTTCCCGATAACTTTGAAGTCCTGCCAGTGACAGTTCTATCGGCCTCATGCGTCTACCTCCTCCGCATGTTCTCTTTCACCTACAAGCTCTAGGAATAGCTTAATAAGTGCATCATCAGGCACTGCTCCGCCTGTCTGACGTTCGTAAAAACGACAAAACAACTCTTGTACCGGCAAGTCGCTGCGTCGTCCTGCCTCAGCCTGAATCTCTTGCATTTCGGGGTATACCGGGCGAATATGAACAATACCAGCATGTGCTTTGCGAATATGCTGAATCTGTTCCATCGTCAGCGCTTCCTGCAAATGTAAATTCACATCCAGCCATGCATGACGATCTCGCCCCTCTTCCAACCAAGCGCATAACTCGCTGTAGCCACCTTTAACCTGCCAACTAGCTAACGGTTTTCCTGCGCTCAAATAATGCTCTACAGGCTCGACAGTCGTAGTTCCCGGGCTAATATCCACAATCGTTACCGACTTGGTCTGTCCTGCCTCTGAGAAGCTGTACCCTATCGGTGACCCGCTGTATCGGATAACACCAGGTCCTTTTACGCGCTGCGGTCGATGAAGATGCCCCAAAGCAACGTATTGGGCTTTACAGCCTGATTCCCCACATACGTCAAAAGCACTGGGATCAACCGTGTAAGCTCCGCCAACCTGAATGGGACGTTCAGATTCACTCTCTTTGCCGCCAAGTACATACAGATGACTCATCATCAAATTTACATGATCCTTACGATAGGCTTGTGCCTGCTTGGCGAGCAACTGACCTACTCTGGCACTATATGCCGATCGAAGGGACTCTTCATCGTTGTCCACCGACAACAGCTGCTTCAGTCTTGATTCTGATGGATAAGACAACGCCGCGATTACCGCCTGCTCATCCGTTCGTTCTATCGGCACCACTAAAGGCTGCTCCGTTGGTTGCCCAACAATTAGAATGCCTTGATGCCGCAGCAGCGGTGCAGATGCTGCCAGTCTCTCCGGGTGGTCATGATTGCCTGATATAATAACAATCGGACGTGAGCCCCGCTTAGACAGTCTTTCAATTGCTTCATAAAACAATAGCTCGGCGGCAGCAGGCGGGTTAACCGAATCGTATACGTCCCCCGCCAGTAAAATGAGGTCTACTTTCTCTTCATCTGCCAAGGCAACCAGTTCGTCTACAAATGCTGCCTGCTCTTCCAGACGGCTTCTCCCTTCAAGGGTTCGACCGAAGTGCCAATCTGCCGTATGCAATATCCGCATGTTTGCTTGCCTCCTTTCTGTTATGTTCTTTGTTAAAGGATGTGTGCTTCTTTGGTATCAAAAAAGTAAAGCACCTGTATATCCACCGAACGTTTCCATATCTTCTCAATTGCCCGTGCATACAGACCAAGTTGGAAGCGATAATGGTCAACCAAAGCTTGAACTCCCCCACTTGCAGCACGCACACGATCTGTCTTGTAATCTAGTAAAATAAGCTTTCCTTCATGCTCAAACAAGCAATCAATGACACCTTGTACCAGAACGGTCTCATCATCTAGCAAGCCTGCATCATCACGTGCGGCAAAGGTAGACGTCGCAACAAAACGAAGTTTTTCACCGATATCTGTTTCTACCTGGTTCATCTCAATTGCGTAGGCCTCCGTTGCCGTCAACCCGTAACTGAACGGCATTTCACGATAAACCAGCTTACTATCCAGCAATTTGCGACCCATATCATGCTCAAAGAAGGCTTGTACTGCATCGGCATCTATCGCATCTGCTTGTGGTTGTGACATCAAGTCTCGATCCACCATGCCCGCAATTGTCGCCTTTACAATATCTGTTGTCATCCCTGCTTGAAGGTCCAGTGGCAAATGCTGCATCAAGAAATGATACGCCGTCCCTCTCTCCGCAGCCGTAAGCCGCATCTTCTCCATAAAGCGCGGCCGCCTTAAATGCAGCGTATATCCGGCCATTGTATCTTTATCATCCTGTTCGTCTTCACCGGCAGCCTGTATCCATGAGGATTCTGCCCAGTCCTCTTGTGTAAACAGACGCTTCATTTCGGTAACTGACGTTTTAGCAGGTAACAGCTCCGCAATACGATAAGGGTTGCGCCACCCTAAGCGCTCCTCTATGAAAGGCCGGTATGATGGGTTGGATGGGTCCTCGGCTTCCGCCCACTCATCCAACTGCACGAGTCGCTGCAATTGCTCCGTCATTGCTTGCGGCAGCGTATCCTCGGCGCCGGAATCAAGCTGTAGAGCCAGCACAGAAGCTGAGACGATAGACAATTTCCATTGTGC
This sequence comes from Paenibacillus taiwanensis DSM 18679, assembly GCF_000425125.1. GTDB lineage: Bacteria > Bacillota > Bacilli > Paenibacillales > Paenibacillaceae > Paenibacillus_B > Paenibacillus_B taiwanensis. Next base: position 217,541 of record NZ_KE384306.1, on the reverse strand, counting down.
CGTCTCTTCCAGCATACATTCACCGTTCCGATTCGGAAGTCCAGCATAGTTGCGCCAATCTGCTGCCGCAGCATGTCGAATAATCGCTGGACCAATCCAATCCAAGTAGGATCTGGCTCGTGCAATCATATAATCTGGCAGCAGCATCTCATCAATATCAAGCGCTTCTCCCCACTGGCGTATATCTTTTGCGGCATCACTAACCGTACCCACAAGTATCAGCTTCTCTTTAGGTCTCGTTAAAGCCACATAAAGGACACGCTGCTCCTCCGCAAGCAATTCTAGCTTCATCTGTCTGCGTATGGCCAAATTAGCCAGTGTAGGATAAGTAACTCGTGTCGCCTCATCCACGTACTTCGGTCCAAAGCCAAGCTGCTTGTGCATCAAGAAGGAAGCATTCAAATCCTGTTGGTTAAACATTTTGGCAAGCCCCGCTACAAATACGACAGGGAATTCCAGCCCCTTACTTTTATGGATAGTCATCAAACGAACAACATCCTCCTGCTCGCCTAACGCTCTCGCTGTGCCAAGATCACCACCCGTGCCGCGCATCCGGTCGATGAAGCGCAAAAAACGAAACAGCCCTCTTACAGATGAAGCCTCATATTGTCGTGCCCGATCATATAAAGCACGCAAATTAGCTTGTCTCTGCGTACCACCAGCCAACCCGCCAATCCACTCAAAATAGCCTGTCTCGCGGTAAATTCGCCAAATCAACTCTGACAATGAGCCTTGACGCGATTCATTCCGCCAGTTATCCAACTGCTGCAAGAAGGAGCGAATTCGAGTTCTAGTGCCGTCACTAAGATGTGGCTGCCCCCGCGTATGACCTGTTTCGTCTTGTGGAGGTGAGTAATCAGCAGCCATAGTCTCATTTGGCTCCTCAGCAGCCAACTGGAGTGCGTCCGCATAAGGCATATTTGATCCATACAGACGTACCTGAGCCAATTCTTCTGCGCTCAGGCCAACGATGGGAGAACGAAGCACACCAGCAAGCGGAATATCTTGATAAGGGTTGTCAATTACACGAAGCAATGACACCATCACTTCAACTTCAGTTGCCTGAAAATAGCCTGTACTAAATTCTGCATACGCCGGAATTCCTTCAAGGCGTAGTTCTTCTACCATAAGAGGCGCCCAAGCGGATGTAGCCCTTAACAAGATGACGATATCCCGGTAAGTGACTGGACGCATCCGCTGCTGTTTGCCGTCAAAGATAAGATAAGGCGACTCGCCCTCATCACCTAACAGCCGACGAATTCGCGCCGCAATTGCACGTGCTTCTAAGCGCGCCGTTTCCAGTTCAGCGGCGTCTATAGTTGGACCTGTCGAATGATCACCAGTCAACTCTTCAATTGCCGCATCGTCATCCTCATCATGAACAGCTTCTACCCGACTGCCCTTCTCAATTAGCAGCAGCTCGGCTGCTACGCTTTGTGATTGTCCTGCGCTCGCAGACACTTCTGGATAATAGGCTGCGCCAAATTGTAATTCAGCGGCTTGATCATACTCAAGCTCTGCCACCTGCTTGTTCATCACCTGTTTGAACAGCATGTTAACGGCATCTACCACCTGTTTGCGACTTCTGAAATTGCGCGCCAGATCGATCCGCGCACCTTCACCTTCATCCCCTGGACGATACAATTCATATTTGGACAAGAACAACCCTGGCTCCGCAAGCCGGAATCGATAAATACTTTGCTTAACATCCCCAACCATAAATCGATTTCCTACACCTTCACGTGTAATCAAGTTAACGATCGCTTCCTGAACCATGTTCGTATCTTGATATTCATCCAACAAAATTTCTACAAACTGATCCCGGTACTGCACTGCCGCATCAGAAGGATACGTATGAGCTGCCGTTGAATCCTTGGTACGTAAAATTCGTAAGCAATAGTGCTCCAAGTCAGAAAAATCAAGCAGCCCTTTAGCCCGCTTAGCAAGCTCGTAACGTTCGCCAAATGCCTGAACGACACTAGCCATCTTGTCCATCAGTGGAGCCATATCATGCAGCTCATGAAGAAATTGAGTCGGCGTTCGCCTATACAATTCCTCACGAAGCTGCTGGTATCGTGCTTTTGCCTGATCGCGAAGCCGCTTCGTCTGTTCCTGCAACGATTTGTCATACTTATCTCCACGACAGGCCGCCAATCTGCCGAATTCAAGCTGCTCTATACTGCTGCTCATCTCGTGCCAAGGAAGACGTTCAGCAGCTTCCATTATGGTGCGAGCAGCCTGTAATTCAGGCTGCAACGCCGCTTGATAAGGTTCTGGTCCGCCAGGCGCTGTCGTCAGCTGCAAGGCTTGACGAAGCAGTTCTACAACTGCATTCAAACCTAGCCTTGTGTCCTTCATTACACTTTCCGCCCACGGTGTATGCGATAATTGTTCTACTGACGTCGCATTAAAGGAAGACACCATATCGCTAATCCATTCATTCGGCCAAGGATGACTGCGTGAAAAGTCATACAGTCGCTGAATCAAGCGGAAAGCTGCTTCATCGTTTCGTTCTCCACTAAACCAATCCACAAATTTGCGGAACCATTCATCTTCATCTGCATACAGTTCTTCAAACAAATCTTGCAGCACATCTTGACGTATCACTTCCGTTTCGGTAGCGTTCGCGACACGAAAAGCAGGGTCCAAACCTATCGTTTGGAAGTACCGTTGAATCACTTCCAGACAGAAGGAGTGCAGCGTTGTAATCGCAGCACGGTTCAATAGCGCTAGCTGCCTTTGCAAATGCTCTGATTCGGGATTTAGCTCCAGCGCCCCTTCGAGCGCAAGACGAATACGTTCCCTCATCTCCGCCGCAGCCGCCTTGGTGAATGTTGCCACCAACAGCTGATCGACATGTACTGGGTTGCTCTCATTGCTAATTTTACGAATAATACGCTCTACAAGCACTGCTGTCTTACCTGAACCTGCCGCAGCTGCTACGAGAATATGGCGACCCCCGTCAACGACAGCACGCCACTGTTCATCCGTCCATTTGGAGCCAATCGGCTTAGGAGGAAGGCTGACCGCTATTTGCTCGTCAACTGGTTGATGGACGGCATGATCAGGAAATTCCACCTCCGGAATGATCAACTCCTGCGCAGTTCCGACCGGATTGCCGCCTTGTGCTGCTGCATCATCCAAGCGATCACTTGACAAAGCTGCATGCCCTTGTTTATCTGTATCACTCATGTTCCCTTCCTCCTTCCTGCAGTTTGATCCACGCCTCTTCCTTACTTAACCTCGGAAGCTGATTATATTGATTCCCTTCTACCAATTCATCGAATTGGCATACGGGCTTAAAGTCACAAAAATCACACGCTTTATGTGTACCCATCCGATAAGGCTCGATCTGCACATCACCTTCGGTAATTTGCGTACCGATACGCTGAATGACGTTGCGTGCCGTATGACGAAGCAAATCCCACTGCTCTGTCGTCGCAACGCTTGCATTGCTATAAAAGGAGCCGTCCTGCTTGACGGCTACCGGAATTACATCCGAATACCCCTTCTCTAACGAAGCATCCATCTTGGATACAACCTCGCGCTCGGCCAGCACAAGACCTTTAAGCTTGAACTTCTTCAGCAGTTGTTCATGCGCTTGCTCTTCGTCCATACCATTGGATGATACAAGCAAAGGATTATGCACATGAAAATATAACGCTCCTGCCGGAAGTGCGGTCTGCCCGATCCATTCTTCGGCGTTTGTGAGCAGCACATCCAAGTAAGTCAGCATTTGCAGAGACAGTCCATAATACACCTCATGCAGCTTGAGATCTGTCGCACTAGACTTATAATCTACTAGGCGCAATAAGATCCCCTTCTCACTATCGGCACAGTCCACACGGTCAATTCGACCGACAACCTCCATCGTACAACCGTTTGCTAACGTAAAATGAAGCGGGGGCAGCGGCTTATCAGGGCCGAAGTCCATTTCCAGCGCCAATGGTTCAAATTCTCCGCGCTTGGAGTGTTCGCCAATTACGGATGCGGCCCGACTAACAATCTGCTTTAGTTTACGAGAAATATGCTGATAACGCTTCGTGCTGAGCAGAATTTCCCCTTGCAGGCGTGGTGCCAGTATGTCTACGATACGATCTGCCTCAGCCCGACACTCAGCAGGTGTTAACGCCGCCCAAGTACGTCCCTCTGACTTTAAGTCGGTTGCAAAACGGCTTAGTGCCGCATGGAACAATTGACCTATATCAGGCGCCTCTAAACGATATAACTGCCGCTCCTTTAGCTTCAACCCGTGCGAAGCAAAGTGGGAAAATGGACAAGCCACAAAACGTTCCATACGTGACACGCTCGTCCGCAGCTTCTTGCCATACAGCATCCGACTGGTTGATGGTTCTAAAGGCTGCACCTGATTTCGGTACACAAGCGAGCCCACGAGCGTACTTAGCCGGTCATGCCAGTTAGGATGAGATTGAAACCAACGATAAACTTCCCACCAGACAGGCGCAACCTCTCGCCCGCGCCTCCATTCACGCAACTGAGCTATCAAATGCCGTAGGGCAGTTTCCGGATGTGATATATAGGCTAATTGCTCTAACTCTGACATAAATTCGTTAGGCTCAGTCAGTAGTAGTTGCTCTTGTACATGCGGAAACATCGTCCGTAACATGCGGATCACTTCTGACGGGATAAGCGATTTGCCCTCCTCATCAGCAAGTGCGTAACTCACCCACAAACTTCGGCAAGGTGCAGACAACGCATTATAGATCAGAAATCGCTCGTCAAGCAGCTTGCGGCGTATGCCAGGAGCTAGTTCCATTCCCATGTCCAGTAATACGTCACGCTCATGTTCTGTCAATACGCCTTCTTCGAGTGGGCGAGCCGGAATAACACCATCATTAACACCTAACATATACAGATGATGAATCTGACCGGATCTCGTACGATCCATCGTTGCTATCAGCACTTGATCAAGTGCCGGTGGCACAAGTGCAAGCTTCACGCTCTCGAATCCGGTCTCCAGCATCCCCGCGAAGCTTTCGATCGTCATCTTTTCATCCCCGACCATCTCCACCATCTGATCCAGAATATCCAATATCGCCCCCCACATTTGGCGATGCTCGCGTGAGCGCTGCACGTCGCCGTTTAGCAGCGCTTCTGTGCTCATACGTTCCAGTTGCTGCGGAACGTGCAATTTCATCCAGAACTGATATAAGCCCTCGCACATGCCGCGCACATGCTGCGCGCGAGCCAGCGTTTGCTGTAGGTCAGCAATCGGCTCAGCGATCAATTGCCGACACTGCTCCACCCAAGCCGGAGCCTGTGTTGCGGATGCATCAAGCATGTCCACGTGTTCTTCCAAAGACAGAGAAGGAACCGCGGGCCACGGTCGGCCATTTGTCCAACGTGATCCTTCAATACCAGTCGCCAGTACATAATTCTCAAATCGATCCAGATTGGCTCTAGTAATGGAGCCATCCTCCGGAAGGATAAACTCTGTCTTTACAAATCGAAACACAGCATCTGCACGCCAATAGCCAAGCATAATATCAAGTGCAGCTCGAGTCATCTCCACGAACGGATGATGCAACACACCACGCTTTTGATCCATAAAGAAAGGAATGTCCGCATCCGTAAAAACAGTCTGGATCAGTTCAGCATAGTCCCCAATACTACGCACCATGACCGCTATATCCCGCCATCTGGTTTCGCCGCTGCGAACACGACGCAGCATGTCCCGCGCCACTGCTTCAACTTCCGTGCGACGGTTTACGGCCGCATGAACCGATATCGCTTCTTGTTCATCGGGTTGGGATGCTGCGGATGCCGCCCCTTGCCACGGCTTACGGCGTTCAAAGCTGCGTTCCAAATGCGCAAGCATCGGCTCAGCATTAAAGCGTGGCAGCTGCCTGCCCTCTGTCTCCCGCAGCCATATTACCTCGTTAATGGGCACACTTAAAGTGTCAGCCATCTCCTGCAACTTGCAATAAGTCGTTGCTGTCGGGTGGAACAAATTAAGCTCTTGAGGCAGTTCTCCCCGTTCATAAGGGCGATCCAGCGTTAAGGTCAGATGAACTTGCTTCGCATGAAGTAAAAGTGCCGCTAATACAGACAGCTCTTGGGGGGTAAAACCATGAAAACCGTCTATCCATATTTCTGCTTCACGGATATAAGCGGACTGAGGCACGTTCTCCGCAAGGCGCATTAATACATCTTCCCCATCCAAATAGTGATGAGCCAATTCCGATTCAAATTGATGCATTACCCCTGCAATATCGTGCAGCTTAGAGGACAGTAGCGGATGCCCGCTCGTCCCGCTCATCAAAGACCATTGTTCCTCAACGTCCGCAGCTTGAATACGGTAACGTTTCATCTCATCAAATAACGAGTTTAGTTTATCAATAAAACCAAACTGCTCAGCAGCTCCCGCAAACAAGGGCAGGTCTTGTTTATGCCGCTGCAATATTTTATACAGCAGCATTTTCTTGCCTTCCTCATTAATCGGGGTTAATGAAGCGCCTCCTGTTTCCTGCATGACACGATAAGCTAACCGCCGAAAGCTAAACACTTGCGCACGCAGTAAGCCACTTAGCTCTTCGGACTTCACAAGCGTATGCTCCATTTGAAAAGTTCCTTGCTCAGGTACTAACAGAATGAGCGGTGTTCCTTCTGGAGATGCGATCAATCGCTCGCGCAGCCGATTCAGCACGGTCGTTGTTTTGCCACTGCCTGATCTGCCGATCATAAATGTTAACGCCATAGCCATCTCCCCTCCATTTTCCTCTATATTTAAAACATAAATAGTGCATCATTAATAGTTTGATTGCATTCAGCACCTCTCACTAACACGCTTGCTGAGGCCCCTACGTCATCTACCTGCTAGGTTCCATTATAGCATGACCGTTATAAGAACACTCGTTTGTAAAGTTTGCCGCAGCATGCAAGATTAGAGAACAAGTAGAGCACATATGTAGTATGTCAAAATGAAAATCTCTGTCCTTGTTAACCATGATTGCATACGCACCACAAAAAAAAACCATCCATAGGGTAGTGAAACCCTCTACCCTTGGATGGCGTTCAGACGCATATGCTGTTGCTTAGCAGCCCCACATGATCAATCTAGTTTGTTCACTCCTGTTATCTCTACCTAGATCTATTTAGATCGCACTTCAAATACAGCAAACTTCAAATAATGTCCTTCGTCAACACCTGCAATCTGCGGATGATCCTTGCCGGCTGTACGCCACTCTATTAAACGCAGCACTTTCCCTGCATCCTGAGCCGCATCCAGAACTGCGTTCATAAATAAATCTGGGCGCATATGATATGAACAGCTAGCTGTAACGAGATAGCCGCCCTCATTTACAAGCTTTAAGCCTTGCAAATTAATATCTTTGTAGCCACGGTATGCACCTTCTACCGCTCCTTTAGTCTTGGCAAAGGCTGGCGGGTCTAAAATAACGACATCCCAAGTTCTGCCGCCGCTCGCGGTAATCGGCTTTGACGTATCCATTTTTTTCTTTCCCGTGGGAGATGCTGCACTTGCCCGCTCAAGCCGCTCCTCTTGACCACGCACCTGCATACGCAAGTATTCAAAAGCGTCAGCCACTACGAACTCCACTCGCTCAGTAAAACCGTTCAGTTCCACGTTCCGTTTAGCGCTTTGAATCGCATGATCCGAGATGTCTAGGCAGGTCACCGACTTGGCGCCGTACTTGCAGGCATGAAGCGTAAAGCTGCCTGTGTGCGCGAAGCATTCCAGCACCGTAGCGCCATCCCACCAAGGGAACGTCACAGGCTTGCCCTTCGCGTTAACAGGCAGTGTCTGATTCCCTTGTTCGGTATCCACTTCCTGCATACGAATGCCGCTTCGCTCGCCCCAACCCGTCATTAACGGCTCAATAGATGCTCGATTTTCACGCTGATCGAAAAAATAACCCGTCTTCTGACCTTCTACGATGTCCACTTCGATCGTTAATCCATTCTCCTGCACTTGCACATGACGCGGGCATTCGCCAAACAACAGTCCTGTCCGTTGTTCAAGTCCTTCTCGTTCACGAATGGGTACATCGCTGCGTTCATATATGCCCGCTGGTTCAAGCACCTGCACCAGCGCTTCAATGATCGCTTCTCTTCTAACATCCATACCAAGTGTCACGATTTGAACGACCAAGATGTCATCAAATCGGTCTACAACTAGACCTGGTAAAAAGTCAGCCTCACCATACACAAAACGATATGCTGTTGCTCCTGACAAAAATCGCTGCCGATGTTTGAGCGCATCACGAAAACGTGCTGCAAAATAAGCGGTGTCCATTTGCACCGCAGGTTCATAAGACACAATTCGGACTGTAATTTGTGAGGCCGCATTATAGTAACCGGTCGCCAAATATTTTCCTTTATCCGTAACAACATCTACTAGTGCCCCAGGCTCTGGCTGCCCAACGATTCGTTCGATTTCGGATTGATATACCCAAGGATGGGAACGTTCCGTACGCTTCTTACGTGAACGTGTCAGTACTACCTGTGGTCGTGGGTGAATGACTGCTGCTTCGATATAAATTCTCCTCCGTATGATGTGCTCATTACACCGCCAGAAGCCATCAGCTTGTCATGGTTGTCTGCGGACGAGCATACATATTGATTATGGTAAGGCATAAACTTCTTCTATTTTAAAATGGTTGTGCCATTTCGTTTTTCAAAAGGAGCTTACTTATGTTTAATGAACTGATACTGCCATTAGTCGCTGGCTTGGCATTATTTTTATTTGGCATGAAAACGATGGAATTCGCCCTCCATTTATGGGCAGGACCTTACATGCAGCGCATGCTGCATTCCTCCACCAAGACACCTCTTCACGGAATGATGTTCAGTTCACTAATGACTGCTGTTATGCAGAGCAGTACAGCCATTACAGTAATCTCGATTGGGCTTGTAAATGCACGACTGATGGCATTTTCCCGCACATTAGGCATTATACTCGGCACTAATATAGGCACCTGTCTGACAACTGAGCTTATTGGATTAAATATTAATCAATATGCCATGCCACTACTCTTGTTATCCCTGACAGCCTGGATGTGGGGCGTAATTGCCGATGATATTGTCCCCCATCTTCTCCCACGCATTCAACATTGGTGGCGTCCGCTTCAATTTGCATCAATAGCTTCTGCTGGCTTCGCCTTTATACTGCTTGGCATCGAATGGATGAAGTCAATTGGCGAGCCGCTGCAACAGCGCGGTCTGTTTAGCTGGTTTCTTGAACGCTCGCAAGACAGCTTGCTCTGGGCGCTTGTAGCCGGCATGGTCATTACCGCGCTCGTACATAGCAGCGCTGCCATTATTGCGATGGCTATGGGTTTGTCCGCGACGGGAGCTTTGCCCGTCGAGGTAGGCATTGCTATCGTGATCGGTTCGAATGTTGGCACATGCTTTACTGCGCTTATCGCCTCCATCGGGGGAAGCCGCAGTGGTCAGTATGTAGCCTGGAGCCACGTTGCGTTAAATGTAGGTGGGGCGCTGCTGTTTTTTCCGCTGCTGCATCAGTTGTATGCCGTATCCGCGATGTTAACACCAGAAGCAGCCGCACAAATTGCACGCGCCCAAACGATATTTAATATCGGCAGCTCACTTCTCGCGCTCCCTTTCTGTTATTTACCAGTGTGGAAGCGTATATAACCCAATTACGTTCGTCGCTCATTGTAACCTTATATTTTCACCAGCAATCAAGCATCAGCAATCTACATACATGCCGCTAAACCGTTAGATGTGAATACCCAAAAGGGAAAGCGCTGCTTTTACAATATGATCATTGTTGTCATAACCAGACTTTTGCTGAAGCTGCCATGCCTCATCCGGCTTATACCAGTTCACACCACGAATTTCTTCTACTTGCGCCTGAAGTTCGCCAGCTTCAGCCTCAACCAAATAATAATGGACTTCTTTGTCCACCAATCCGTGTTCCGCGTGTTCATACTGATAATAAATTACGTCGATTGGCGCTACGATTCGACCGCCGATTCCGGTTTCCTCTACAATTTCACGAAGTGCGGTTTGTTCAACGGTTTCACCGGGCTCCATTTTACCTTTGGCAAGCGACACTTTACCGTATCGGTCTTGTATCAGTTGTATTTCCAACTGCTCGCCACGTGTGCGGTATACTACACCACCAGCAGATATCTCTTTCATACAGTGGAATCCTCCCGTAAGTGATAAGATATAGTTATCCTTTATTATGTGCACATTGGTACTAAACACAAGCTATTTGGCCGATATGTATCCATGAATGCATTCTAGCTCCCCTGCTCGACCATAAGAAGGAGGATTTCATCCTTTCCCTGAGCAGGGAACTGAAATCCTCCATAACTTACCTATTCAAGGTTACATGTTAGCTGCTTGACCCATGTGCTCATCTAATACACGAACGAGTACCCCGTGGCATTCATTTACACCTGGTTCCGTAATCTTGACACGGCAAAGCTTGCCAATCAAAGATTCATCCCCTTCAAACACCACCTGCAAGTAATTATCCGAATAACCCATTACTTTGCCCTGCCCTGATGCGCCTTTGGAATCCCGCTCTGGAATGACGTCAACCACTTGGCCTACAAATTGCTGTGCGTATTCGAGCTGCATTTTTTCCGACAAATCAATCAGTTCATGAACACGTGCATGCTTGATTTCTTCGTCTACTTGATCTTCCATTCTGGCGGCAGGTGTACCCGTACGCTTCGAATACGGAAATACATGCATTTCCGAAAATCCGACCTGCTTCATAAATTCATACCCTTCACGGAATTGCTCGTCCGTCTCCCCAGGGAAGCCAACGATTACGTCAGTCGTAATCGCTACGTCAGGCATCGCTTGTCGAATGCGGGCAATCTTATCCGCAAATTCTTCTGTCGTATACTTCCGGCGCATACGCTTTAATACTTCTGTATTGCCTGCTTGCAGCGGAATATGAAGATGACGACACATCTTAGTAGATTTGTTTAACACTTCAATCATACCGTCGTCAATCTGACTGGCTTCAATGGAGCTGATGCGAATTCGCTCCAATCCTTCCACCTTGTCCAGATCCTTTAACAGATCAGTTAACGTGTAATTTTCCATATCATCGCCGTAACCGCCAGTATGAATCCCTGTAAGCACAATTTCCTTGTAGCCTGCGGCCACTAGCTGATGAGCCTGCTTGAGCACACTTTCAGCTTCCCGACTACGGGACAAGCCACGTGACCACGGAATAATACAAAACGTGCAGAAGTTATTACATCCTTCTTGAATCTTCAAAAACGCACGCGTGCGCTCAGCAAAGTCAGGCACATCCAACTCTTCAAATGCACGTGTCTTCATAATGTTACGTACCGCATTAATTGGCTTCCGATCGGCATGAAGCTGATTTACATACTCCATCAGCTTTTCGCGATCCTGCGTTCCGATAACTAAATCGACGCCAGGAATGTCCATTATCTCCGCAGGCGATGTTTGCGCATAACAGCCAGTTACCGCAATAATCGCATCCGGGTTGCGGCGAACTGCACGACGAATAATTTGCCGACTTTTTTTGTCACCTGTATTCGTAACTGTACAAGTATTAATTAAATACACGTCAGCGGTCTGTTCGAAATCGACCTGCTCATACCCTTCTGACTTAAACAACTGCCAGATAGCTTCGGTATCATAGAAGTTAACTTTGCAGCCTAATGTGTAAAATGCTACCGATGGCATGTTCACACTCCCCCCATCTCACCAGTCTCGTACAGCAAGCATGCGAGTGCTAGCATACCTGCTGTCTCCGCACGTAATATGCGGCGTCCCAACCCAACACAATGAGCACCTGCGCTGGTGATCTCCTCCACCTCGCGCGGTGCGAATCCGCCTTCCGGACCTACAACAATCATCACTTTGGCATTCCCTTTATGTTCGCGGCGTTCCATTACAAATGGATGTACGATATCTCGTAATTGAGTGCCACGCTCGTCCTCATAACAGAACAACACCAGCTCGTAGCTGGACACGTGCTGAAGCAGCTGCTTCCAGCTCATGCATGGAGCTATCGATGGTACACGATTGCGGTGAGACTGCTCTGCCGCCTCTTTAGCAATCTTGCTCCAACGCTCGATACGCTTCGCTTCTTTCTTTGCATCGTACTGCACGACGGTGCGTTCCGATACAAAAGGAACAAATGAAGCCGCCCCAATTTCTGTGCATTTCTGAATAATGAGTTCCATCTTGTCGCCTTTCGGCAAACTTTGCGCAATGACGATATCGTAATGCGGCTCACGATCAAGTTCCCTCATTTCGACGATACGTGCTTTGACCGTACCCGCCTCAACAGAGGTGTACTCTACTAGTGCTTCGCGAGCTTCCCCATCGCTTACGATAAATAAATCGCCTTCCTTTGTACGCATTACATGCGTCACATGATGGGCGTCCTGCCCGCTAATCTCAATATAATGCTCCCCGAATTGCTCGGGAGCAACAAAATACTTTTGCATCGTGGTCAACATCCCTCATCATACACGTTTTGTAGCCGGATCGCCACCGTTTACAACATTTTGTAATCAAGGCAAATCCGGCACGTTGTACTCATTGCACTAAAGACTAAACACCAATTAGGAAGTAAGCTGCCCGTGAAAACAGCATATATATCGGCTGAATTAGCTCAAACAACGGATCTAGTGTCACACGTCGTAACGGCGGTAAAAAAACAATGAGCAAAAAGATAAAGACGGACCACTGCTCGAACTTCATTAATTTAAGTCGCATGCTGCGCGGTGCAAGGTCCTCTAATATCCGGTACCCATCAAGCGGCGGCAACGGAATCAAGTTAAACAAGAATAACAAAATATTGTACATAATCAAGTAATGGAAAAAGATTTTCAGCGCCAACTGGACACGATCTGCGGCATTAAAGTCAAGCCAGCCAAACTTTGCGCACAAATGAAACACCAGCATGCTGACAAAAGCAAGCAGCAAATTGCTAATTGGGCCAGCAGCGGACACAATGATGCCCATCAAACGCGGATTTTTGAAATTGTCACGATTGACCGGTACTGGCTTGGCCCAACCAAATCCTGCAATAACAAACAATAACGTACCTAACACATCCAGATGTTTAGCTGGGTTTAACGAAACACGGCCCAGCATTTTGGCTGTCGGGTCACCAAATTTCCATGCAAAGAAGGCATGAGAAAACTCATGAACAGTAAATGCAATCATGAGGACCAACAGCAGAAAAGGCAACGTGTCTAATGGCACTGCAAAAAATTTATCCCAATCTCCCATGAACGCTCCGCCTTCCCCTATGCTTTACGAGCAACAAATGCGACCCAATCATCATCACGATTTGTTGCTTCTATACTAAATCCACTTTTCTCTAACGCCTCTTTAACCAACTGCTCTTTGTTCTTGTAAATACCTGAAGCAATGTACAGACCACCAGAAGCTAATGCTTCATAAACATCATCTACAAACAGCAAAATAATTTCCGCTAAAATGTTAGCGACGATGATTTGGACTGGCAGTTGCACACCAAGGTGAGTAGAATCAGCTTGTTCACTCGTTTTGATTACTTGCAGCAAGTCGCCCTCTCGAACCGTAACTTGTTCACTTAAACCGTTCAGTGTCACATTCGCAGCCGCGATGCCAACCGCAACCGGATCCAAGTCGATAGCTAGAACATGACGTGCTCCGAGCTTTAAGGCACCAATCGCAAGTATGCCAGAGCCTGTGCCAACATCAATTATATCTTCCCCACCCTGAATAACATGTTCAAGTGTGCGCAGACACAATGAAGTCGTTGGATGCGTTCCTGTGCCAAAAGCCATCCCAGGATCTATTTCAATAATACGCTCGTCTGCATGAACCGGCTCATAAGTTTCCCATGTCGGCTTAATCGTTAAACGATCAGATACACGCTGCGGCTTGAAGTATTGCTTCCACGCATCAGCCCAATCGTCCTCATGCACCCGTCTCCAGCTAAGCGCAGCAGTTCCTGGATCGATGTCATACGTTCGAAGCTCCTCAATTCGGTTGTAAACCTCCTCGTAAATAGCCTCTAAATCAGAGCCATCTGCAAAATAACCTTTCATGACCGCTTGACCTTCAGGTATATCGTTAAGCGGCCTGTCGTACAACTCGCCGTAAGAAGTGTCCCGCACTTTATTTAACGTACCGGACTCTTCAATACTAACCCCACCTGCACCCGCTTCATGCAAAAAGTTAGAAATCATTTCTGTCGCTTCTTCTGTTGTATGTATCGTTAATTCATGCCAATGCACGGGTGGATATCCCCCTTTAACCAGCTCATTATAAATTGGAATTTTTCCAATCTGCTTATCCACATCCTTATTATTTTACACAAAAAGCAAACTCCTTACAACGATAGCAGCTTTTATGCACGCTGACGTGTAAGGAGTTTGCTAGTGCTTTATTATATGAATCGTGTTCCACGGGAAAAGCCGCTATGGTCTTGAATAATGACCTGCACCTTTTCCCACATCTGTTGCGGCACTTCTGCTTGCAGCAAGTAAGCGCCAGCGTCACGCGCAGACTGAACTTCTTCTATCATCCGAACGGAAGGCAGTCGCAGTGACTGTAGCTTCAGCTCACACATGTGGGCTTTATCCACATGATCGAAGTGCGCTTCTACATAACTCATTGTTGGTCAGCGCGTGAATTGGCTTGTCTTGCACGTTTCGCAGCAGCAAGATCTGCTGCATCTGCTTGATCTGCCGCAAACTCAACATCTGTTGCACGACCCGCAGCCGCTCCTGCAACTCCTGCTGCACCAGCAGCACCTGCTCCATTAGCTACCTCAGCGCCAAATTCCGTGTCATGAGCAATATCTGCAGCAAATTCAGTATCATTTGCTTGGGATGCGCCGACCTTCTTGTTTACAGCCCCGGCACCAAGCAATCCTGAGCCAGCTACAGATGAGTTTTCATTTTTGAATGTCATTTACGAACACCCTCCTCGTTGTAAGTGTAATGGGTTAACTCATGTCAATTCCCTGTACAGTATTTCCGAGCATGAGGTTGCATTATGCATATTTTCACCTCCGTATTTAATTCCTTTAATATCCAATTATGAGTTTACACTTACATTTCTGTTATAAAAATGAGAAGATGGTGACTTATCTGTTTCGTGACGGGAAATAATAGTTCCTGTTCTACATTACATAAGCAAGGAGTGAGTCGATGGTATTTTTAATATCTATTGTTATTATTTTATCTTTTGTACTTTGGGGACTATTTGCTCCTCAACACCTTTCGGAGACGACGGATGTGGCGCTTTCATTTGCAACGAACCGTTTTGGTTGGTTCTATTTGATTGCTGCTCTCATTATTCTTGTATACTCGCTTTACTTGGCATTCAGTAAATTCGGACACATCCGGCTTGGTGACGATGACGACGAGCCTGAATATTCCAATTTGTCATGGTTTGCAATGCTGTTTAGTGCAGGGATGGGTATTGGACTCGTATTCTGGGGTGTTGCTGAGCCCATTAGCCACTTTATGACACCACCCTCTGGCGAACCGTTGACCGCCGATGCAGCAAGAACGGCACTCCGCTACTCCTTTTTCCATTGGGGTCTGCATCCGTGGGGCATTTATACACTCGTTTCGTTAGGTCTCGCCTACTTTACATTCCGTAAAGGATTTAAAGGGCTAATAAGCTGGACGTTTTATCCTTTGTTAGGGAATCGTGTAAATGGACCAATCGGCAAAGTGATCGATATTTTAGCCATTATCGCCACTGCATTCGGGGTAGCGACCTCACTTGGGCTAGGCGCGATGCAAATCAATGGAGGCCTACACCACGTCTTTGGCTTGCCAAGTACAATCACGATGCAGCTCATAATAATTGGAATTGTTACGGTGTTGTTTCTGCTCTCCTCCATTTCAGGATTAGACAAAGGAATCCGTCTGCTCTCGAATACAAATCTGCTAATGGCGATCGGATTGTTGATCATCACGTTTCTAATTGGGCCTACATGGTTTATTTTGGACACCTTTACAACGACGCTTGGCTCTTATTTGCAAAATATTATTCAGATGAGTCTCCGACTGACTCCATTTTCCGAAAATTCATGGATCGCCAACTGGACCCTGTTCTATTGGGCATGGTGGATCGCGTGGGCGCCTTTTGTAGGCTCGTTTATTGCCAGAGTGTCAAAAGGACGCACCATTAAAGAATTTGTGCTCGGTACGATGCTGCTGCCAAGTGGATTCAGCTTTATTTGGTTTGCGACTTTCGGCTCGACTGCGCTTCATTTGGAAATATTTCAAGGCAAGCCTATCGCTGCTGCTGTTAAGGCGGACTTAACTTCTGCGTTATTTATCACTTTGGAAAGCTTGCCTGGAGGCACGTTTCTAGCTGTGCTGGCAACAGCATTAATTGTGACCTTCTTTATTACTTCGGCTGATTCTGCCACGTTTGTTCTTGGTATGATGTCTTCTGATGGCAATCCGAATCCAACAACAGGCATAAAGCTTACTTGGGGCATATTTACCTCTCTAATCGCTTCTGTGCTGCTAATGAGCGGGGGCTTAAATGCACTCCAGACCGCGTCAATTATGACGGCGTTGCCGTTTACCATCGTGCTGCTGTGTATGATAGTGTCAATATCAAGAGCTCTTCATGACGAAGAGCGTGAGTACCGCAAAAAAGAGAAGCAGCGGCGCAAAAAGTTGGATGAACTCCTTCTATAAAATAACAGTAAGCATATATTCATTTTACGGCCTCTTTCGTGTAACTAGCGGATAGATGGCCGTTTTTTGATGTCTCGACTACAATCGTTAACCACTTGTTAATAAAATATTAAAATATGATTGACAATATTGTGAACTTAATTTATAATTTTAATTAACACAAGTAATCTTATTGGAATTTAATGATTTTATTTTTTCCCGCTGTTTACCTTTATTACACCATTGACCGCTTCGTTTTCTCCCACATTCATTTCCATTCACGATTAACACCTCCATGTTATACACATAGTTACAACCTAAGATCCCACATGTCATTTTGTTATTGAGGGGAGTGATGTCTATAGAAGGAAGACCAAGATAGAGATTATCTGTGGCATCGCATCTAGGTACAGTCATCATTTTTACGTGTATAAAATTGATGAATGGAGATGAGAAGCATGAACAAAAAACTTGCGATCTTATTTTTGGGAGCAACGTTATTAGTAGGGGCAGCTCCGGTCGGCGCACAAGGAAATCAGCCTGACAAGTCACAAGCAGATTTTAGCCAGAAAATTTTGGTTGAAGAATGGAAAGCTCCTGCTAGCGGTTCCACAGAAGAGAAAATTTGGAGTTACTTAAATGCACAGGGTGAAAGCCTCAACATTGCTGGCGAAGCGCAGGATCAACTTCGGATTACGAAGAAACTGGTCGATCCAAAGACAGGCACCCAACATTATCGACTCCAGCAATACATTAAAGGCATACCAGTATATGGCGCTGAACAAACCGTCCACTTGGACGCTAAAGGCGACATCTCCTCATACTTAGGCAGTATCGTAACGAATAACACCGAAAGCCTTGAATCACTTCCGAAGCTCAGTTCAGCCGATGCGATCTCGATTGCTAACGCCGATGCCGAGAAGAAAATTGGAAAATTAGGTGAACCTCAAAAAACACCTACTGCAACCCTCTACTACTATCCTCTTGATGGCGTAACGCACCTTGTTTACTTCACAGAAGTCAACGTACTTGAACCAAAGCCGCTGCGTACACATTATTTTATTGATGCAACGAGTGGTGACGTCGTACAAAAGTACGATCTGCTCGAAGAAGTAGCAGCTACTGGAACTGGCGTGCTTGGTGATTCCAAAACATTTGAAGCCACCTTTGCCAGTGGAGCGTATACTTTAAAGGATGCAACACGCGGAAACGGCATCCACACGTTTAGCGCCAACAACTCCAGCTCGTTGCCAGGCACGGTTGTGAAGAGCACAACGACCAACTTTACAGATCGTGCCGCTGTTGATGCACATGCCTACGCAAGTAAAGTATACGACTACTACTTTAACAAGTTTGGTCGCAACAGCTTGGATGGCAACGGCTTCCTCATCAAATCTACAGTTCACTACGGCTACAACTACAGCAATGCCTTCTGGAACGGTGTTCAAATCGTTTACGGTGATGGCAACTCCACTACTTACTATCCTTTCTCTGCTGATTTGGATGTTGTAGGTCATGAATTGACCCACGGTCTTACTGAATTTACAGCAAACCTTAATTACTATGGTGAATCAGGCGCTATCAATGAATCCATTTCCGATATTTTTGGGAATAATATTCAAAAGAAAAATTGGCTGCTCGGTGACGACCTCCACCGTCAAGGCAAGGCGATTCGCTCCTTGCAGAACCCAACACTTTACAATCAGCCCGACCATTACAGCAACCGTTATACCGGTTCATCTGACAATGGCGGTGTTCACATCAACAGCGGGATTAACAACAAAGTATTCTACCTCCTCTCTGAAGGCGGAACACACTACAACGTAAATGTAAATGCTATCGGACGCGAAGCTGCTGCTGCAATCTTCTATCATGCGCTTGTTTACTACTTAACACCAACTTCCAACTTCTCTGCCCTTCGCGCTGCCGCTATTCAATCCGCGAAAGATTTGTATGGCGCCAACTCGTTCCAAGTTGCCTCTGTTACATCTGCTTATCAAGCAGTAGGCGTTAACTAATCCCGTTATCTCCATTTAATCGGTTAATTGGGCGACAGCCCCCTTCCTCATTGTCAACCATTTAACTACCAGATAAGGCCGCGTCATCTATCCGGTGCGCGGTCTTATTCTTTGTGGTCGCAGCTCTACTTAAAGACAACTATAATTAATTCCTCGCTTGTTCATAAACAAAAATTAGTACGGGCTTGTCTGCTTTTGGGATCGGATTTGGTTGGTGCGAATATAATAGCAACTAAGTAAGCGCTTACTAAAATGTAGATCCTATCGAAGGGAGGTGGATGATGTCACATACAAACGAACGATTAGGCTTCGATCACACGAAACGCCTTCTAATCGTAAATGCAGATGACTTCGGGATGTGTCGTTCAACTAACGAAGCGATCAAGCAACTGCTGCAAGAAGAAGTGATTTCATCTGCAACGATTATGATGCCATGTGCGTGGTCTGAGGATGCTGCCCGCTGGAGTGCTGCTAACCGGCAGTTCGATGTTGGAGTACACATGACGTTAACAAGTGAATGGGATGGGTACAAATGGGGGCCCGTCTGCCGACGCATGAATACTTCTTCCTTAACGACAGCACACGGACACTTTCCCGCAAGCTGCCAAGTAGTTGAGCAGCAGGCAGAGGTGGAACAAATTAGACAAGAGTTCATCGCTCAAATTGAAGCGGCCTTGCACCAAGGAATTGATGTGTCACACCTGGATAATCATATGGGAAGTGTATATGGCCTTGCTACGGGCAGAGATTTCTTACAGGTCGTATTTGATTTATGTTCTACTTACGATCTGCCGTTCCGACTGCCAAAAACAGGTATGAATATCCCCCCTGAATTAACAGTACTTGCGAAACAGCGAGCTACGCAGGCGGAGGAACAAGGAATTGTAATCCTAGACGATCTTCTGGGGCTGCGGTATGCGCTTGAGACTGGAGAAACGTATGAGGTAGCTAAAGCATCGATGTGTGCGCTGCTTCGTGGATTGCAGCCGGGGTTATCTGAGCTTATTATACACCCTGCACATGTTTCTGACGAGCTAAAATCAATTACACCGCATTGGCAAAAACGAGGCTTTGAATTTGATTTATTTCGTGACCCCGACATCCGAGAACTGCTGCTAGAAGAGGACATTCAGCTTGTCAGATGGCTTGATGTCCGCCATGCTCAACGTAATAGGCCAATAAAGTAGTAATAAGGGATGGTGTTGTATGGCTCACTCACCACCGCACATGACAATAGCACATAAAGCAGCCTTCACTTCTGGCAATTTTGCTGCCAATCTTATGGCCCAAATGTTCTCTGCCTATATCGTGTATTATTACGTCGATATTTTAGGAGTCCGGCCAGCACATGTTGGAATTGTCATGGTTCTACATGGACTAGTCGGCGCAGTGTTGAATCCATTGTTCGGCTATACGAGCGACCGTATTCGTACACGCTGGGGAAGACGCGTTCCATATATTACTTTTGGCATGCTGCCGTTGGCTGCTGTATTTACACTGCTCTGGATTCCGTTGACGTCTGGACCCGAACTTATCTGGTATTTTTTAGTCATCGTTCTGATCTACGATGTGCTGTACGTTCTCGTTATTCTAAACTACTCCGCCCTTTTTCCCGAGATGTTTGTCTCTGTAAAAGAAAGGGCCTCTGCATCCTCATGGAAACAGATGTTTGGCATACTTGGCATGATTGCTGGCGTTGCCGTTCCGCCTCTAATCTACGTCACATACGGATGGCAGTCGATGGGCCTACTATTCGGCTTCATTTCTGCCGTATCGTTATCCTTGATCGTATGGGGCGCTCATGAAAATAAACTAGCGGCTGTGCCTGCAATGGGCTTCTGGAACGCCATCCGTTACACATGGAGTAATCGCGCCTTTTTTATCTACGTTTTAGGCGGTTTCTTAGTTCAGCTTACGTTTGCGCTGCTTCCTGCAGCCATCCCCTTTTTTACGAAGTACGTGCTTCGTGAATCGGAGCTTGCGAATACCGTTATGCTAGGAACCGTATTTATGACAGCCATTCCATTTGTATACTTTTGGGGGCGGCTGACGAATCGTTATGGCCCGCGCAAGGTTATGTTAGCGACTATTATATGTTACGCTGCATCTTTAAGTCCGCTGCTTTGGGTCACTTCTTCAGTTGCTGCTTATATCACTTCAGCAGGTATAGGAATCGGCTTAGCTGGTATTATCGTATTGTTAGAAGTGTTGTTAGCGGAAGTGATCGACGATGATGAACAGCGCACCGGGGCACGTCGGGAAGGAATGTTTTTTGGCATGAACGGTTTTATTATACGCTTTGGCATCTCTCTGCAAGCCATCATTATGAGTGTTATTCTGGAAAATAGCGGATATCAGGCACAAGCTGCAACTCAACCGGGTTCAGCTCTTGTCGGAATACGGCTAATGCTGGCTGGCATTCCCATTGCGGCATTGCTGCTAGCATTTATATGTTTCTATTTGTATCCCTTACGGACAGGGCGAACCCGTTAAGCAGTTTGTGCGAAAGCAGAATAGGATATGGTTGCATTATTCGTTTAAAGTTCAAAGTAAAAAGCCTCCCTCGACAGGTCATTGACCTGAGGTAGAGAGGCTTCATAAATATAATAGAAGATATTAATCTCCGCGGAATGCCCGCTTCATACGATCAAAAAAAGATTCCTCATGTGTGCCGCTCGGCGCTTCACCACTTACGTTAGCGAACTCACGGAGCGCTTCCTTTTGCTCGTCGTTAAGCTTCGTCGGTGTCACGATTACCACTTTTACATGTTGATCGCCATTACCATTGCCGCGCAGATGTGGGACACCTTTGCCGCGCAAACGGAATTGTGTGCCTGTCTGTGTGCCGGCAGGAATCTTCAGCTTCACTTTATCGTGCAGCGTCGGAATCTCGATCTCGTCTCCAAGTGCTGCTTGTGCAAACGTAAGCGGCACTTCACAGTAGATGTCGTCTTCTTCCCGTTGGAAAAATTCATGCTGCTTCACACGAATGATGATGTACAAATCACCACTTGGACCGCCGCGTTGACCACTTTCACCCTCACCTGACATCCGCAACTGAGCACCATCGAATGCCCCTGCTGGAATGCGTACATGTATTTTGCGCTGCTTCTTCATTGAACCTGCGCCGTGACATGTTCCACACTTCTCACGGATAATCTTGCCGCGCCCTTGACAACTCGAACAAGCTCGGCGGTTCACCATACGTCCAAATGGCGTATTTTGCACCACCTCTTCTTGCCCGCTGCCATGACATTTTGAGCATGCATCTGGCTTCGTCCCTGGCTTGGCTCCCGTACCAAAGCATGTATCACATTGCTCTGTGCGAGGAATAGTAATATCCGTCTCCTTGCCAAAAGCCGCTTCCTTAAACTCAATTGTCATTGTATATTGCAGGTCGCTGCCACGCTGAGGTGCGTTCGGGTCACGCCGATTGCCGCCCCCGCCTCCACCAAAGAACATATCAAATATATCACCAAAGCCACCGAAGTCGCCCGAGAAGCCGCCTCCGCCCTGATTCGGGTCGACGTGTCCATACTGATCATACATGGCACGTTTCTGGCCGTCGCTTAATACGTCATAAGCTTCCTTTACTTCTTTGAACTTATCTTCCGCGTCCGCGGCTTTGTTGACATCCGGGTGATATTGACGGGCGAGCTTCCGATACGCCTTCTTAATATCTTCTTCTCCTGCACCCTTGCTAACGCCAAGCACCTCGTAATAATCACGCTTATCTGCCATTATACCACCCCCACTTGCAATACTAGCCCTATTTACCATGTTATAAGCTTATACTGATGATAACAGCCTAACAAAAGGAAAGTCAAAGCCGAGACTTATCCCGGCTTTGACTCTGTATGGAGACGCTTATTTCTTGTCTTCGTCTACGACTTCATAGTCCGCGTCAACAACATTATCCTGCTTCGCCGCTCCGCCTTCTGGCGCACCTTGCTCTGCTTGTGCCGCTTGCTCGTACAACTTCACAGACAATTGCTGCACAATCTCCATCAACTCGTCTGTAGCTGCTTTGATCGTATCAGCATCGTTACCTTCAAGCGCTTGCTTCACTTTATCTTTAGCTGCGTTCGCTTTGTCGATATCCGCTTGATCTGCTTTATCGCCCAAATCTTTTAGTGTCTTCTCCGTAGTATACACTAATTGGTCAGCGCTGTTGCGGATCTCAACCATTTCTTTACGTTTGTTATCTTCTTCGGCGTGCAGTTCTGCCTCTTTCATCATACGCTCAACTTCTTCATCCGACAAACCGCTCGAAGAGGTGATCGTAATGTTTTGGCTCTTGCCTGTGCCTTTATCCAACGCAGACACTTTTACGATACCGTTCGCATCAATGTCAAATGATACTTCGATTTGAGGCACACCACGTGGAGCTGGTGGAATGTCCGTCAGCATAAAGCGTCCCAACGTTTTGTTGTCGCCTGCCATAGAGCGTTCACCTTGCAAAACATGAATCTCTACACTAGTTTGGCTGTCTGCATAAGTGGAGAACACTTGTGATTTGTTTGTAGGGATCGTTGTGTTACGCTCGATCATTTTCGTAAACACGCCACCAGCTGTCTCGATACCAAGAGACAATGGGGTAACGTCGAGAAGAACGACGTCTTTTACGTCACCTGTCAATACGCCTGCTTGAACAGCAGCTCCAAGTGCTACTACTTCGTCTGGATTTACGCCTTTGTAAGGTTCTTTGCCTGTCAATTTTTTGATCGCTTCTTGCACTGCAGGAATACGAGTCGAACCACCAACGAGTACGATTCTCTCGATATCAGCAGGAGTTAAACCAGCGTCTTGCATAGCTTGACGAGTTGGTCCAAGCGTACGCTCTACCAAATCATGGGACAGCTCTTCGAACTTCGCACGAGTCAAGTTCACTTCCAAATGCTGAGGCACGCCGTCTACAACTGTAATAAACGGAAGGCTGATTGTTGTTGTCAGCACGCCGGACAATTCTTTTTTAGCTTTCTCGGCTGCATCTTTCAGACGTTGCACAGCAGCTTTGTCTTTGCTCAAGTCAATGCCGTTGTCTTTTTTGAATTCAGCTACAAGGTAATCAATAATAACTTGGTCAAAGTCATCTCCACCAAGGTTGTTGTCGCCGCTAGTTGCTTTAACTTCAAAGAAACCATCGCCAAGCTCAAGAATAGATACGTCAAAAGTACCGCCGCCCAAGTCATAAACAAGGATCGTATGGTCGCCCGTTTTGTCAGCACCATATGCCAATGCTGCCGCTGTTGGCTCATTGACGATACGAAGCACGTCAAGACCTGCAATTTTGCCGGCATCTTTAGTTGCTTGACGTTGGGAGTCATTAAAATAAGCTGGAACGGTAATAACAGCTTGTGTTACTGGTTGGCCCAAGTATGCTTCTGCATCGGATTTCAGCTTTTGCAGCACCATTGCAGAAATTTCTTGAGGTGTAAAGTTTTTGTCGTCAATTGTTGTGGAATGATTTGTTCCCATGTGACGTTTAATGGAGCTGATTGTACGATCAGGGTTCGTGATCGCTTGGCGTTTTGCGGTTTCACCAACAATACGCTCGCCATCTTTTTTAAAACCAACTACAGAAGGTGTTGTACGTGCGCCCTCTGGGTTAGGAATAACTACTGCTTCTCCGCCCTCCATTACCGCTACGCAGGAGTTCGTTGTACCTAAGTCAATACCAATTACTTTACTCATGTGAAAATAACCTCCCTTTAAAATGGTTCATGTTTGTCATGTTAATTTCGGTTGTCTCTATTGTAATTAATAGCTCACGCTTGACAAAGCGGACGTTATGACTAAACGTCTGCAATTAGCCGCTTACTTTGACCATTGCTGGACGCAGTACACGATCTTTCAGCATGTAGCCTTTTTGTACTTCTTCAACGACGATACCTTCTTCATACTCCTCAGATTCCACTTGCATAATCGCTTGATGGAATTCAGGATTAAACGCTTCGCCTACTGTATGCATGGCAGTAAGCCCTTCCTGCTCCAATACTTGCTGTAGCTGGCGGAATATCATATCGACGCCCTTCGAGAACGATTCTGTATCGCCACTGTTTGGGTTGGTCGCGATTGCGCGTTCAAAGTTATCCAATATAGGCACCAGTTCGGTCACAAGCTTCAAGGAAGCATATTTCGCCAAATCTTCCTTCTCCTTCAAAGTACGACGGCGGAAGTTGTCGAAATCTGCTTGCGCGCGAAGGTAACGTTGGTGATTCTCCTCTGCTTGCGCCTTGGCTTGTTCCAGCTCGTTGTCTTGAGCAGCTTCTGCTTGCTCTTCCAACTGCTCTTCAACCGTTTCTTCAATCTCCTCTACCTGAGGGGATTGCTCCATATCGGCATTCATTTGATCTTGTTCTGGTTTCAACCCTTTCACCTCCCCTATGTAGTTCACTGAAATAACTGTATATGTTGCGGAATATGATGTCGAATACGCATCTTCATCCGATAAATACCTTTAAGAAAAAATTCAGGACTGCCACTTGCCGTACTGCAATTAACTTGATCTGCCTCTACAGTATGACACCTGAGCCGTCAATCCAAATAGCTGCTGTTCTATGCTTAGCCAGCATCTACACGCATCTTGATGACCGTGTGGATCCGCAGCACAGCGGCTGCAACCTCGCTTGCAGCTTTCAAGGCGTGCAGCTTAACGGCTGCTGGGTCGACGACACCGGCATCGAATACATCCAGTACAGCCCCTGTGTCGCAATCAATGCCAATCGTATCAGTTGCCTCATGTGCCTGTGCAGCTCTTGCTTCTTCCAGCTTCTCCAGTGGATTAAAGCCCGCATTAAGCACAATTTGTGCCATTGGCTTACGCAGCGCTTCTGCGACAGCGGCAATGCCAAATGCCTCCATACCGCGTACCGTCTCGCGGTAACGCTCCAAGGCGTAGGCTACGGCCAATTCGGCGGCTCCGCCGCCTGGCAGTACGCCGCCTTGTATGGCGGCCTGCAAAGCGGCAGCAGCGTCGGCGGCGATGCGCGCCCGCTCTCCGACGACTTCGCGTGTGCTTGCGCCGACTACTAGCGTCACCTGCTTATCACGTACAGCTGGTGACGCCGCTTCGGCATGCGGGGCGTACAAGCGTACACGCTCAAGCCGCTCGTCGTAGCAAGCGCGCGCCGTACATCCAAGCATGCCATCGAGTGATGAGGCATCCTTCCCAAGCGCGGCACGCTTTAGCGGCTTTGCTCCAGTGAGGCGTGCGACACGCTGCACATCGTCGCGGCTTACGCGTTGCAGAACCATCATATCGTGGTCTAGGCAGAACTGCTCAGCTTCAGGGTGAATGCCTCGTTCCAGTACGATAAAGCCAACATCAAGCTCGTGCAGACGCTCCAGCTGCTCCATAAAGTTGGCCCGTAAATGCATGTACTGCTGGAACCCTGCTTCTGTTGTGAGCAGTTGTTCATCCAATGCCTCCGGCTCCAAACTGTCACGCAGAACTAGCACACGACAATTCTCTCTTTCCATCAGCCATTCCCGCTGCAACGGCTTCT
The DNA here is from genome assembly GCF_000425125.1 of Paenibacillus taiwanensis DSM 18679. Taxonomy (GTDB): domain Bacteria; phylum Bacillota; class Bacilli; order Paenibacillales; family Paenibacillaceae; genus Paenibacillus_B; species Paenibacillus_B taiwanensis. The sequence continues at coordinate 191,363 of NZ_KE384306.1, read as the reverse complement.
GCTTGAGCAGCATGCCATTAAACCATTCATTGCTTGCCTTTTCATGGGCAACAACCGTCTCCGCCAAGCGGAATCGTGGATCACGCAATCGTTCCCAGCCAACAGACTTGCCGGCTTGCAGCACAAGACTGACAATATCCGTCTGTTCCCGTCCTGCGATGTGAACAGCCCGCTGCAACAACGGGTCCTCCCATCCATCCAATTGTACCGCTCGCTTGCGCAGCTCTTCGCTTGCAAACAAAGCTCCCAACTGGATTCCAGCAACAACTTTTGCGGCTGGTACGCCTCTTGTCACTTGATCAACGCCGGCCTGCACTAGCGCACCAGCCAATACAGTTGCCGTAGTTGTTCCGTCGCCAACTTCATGCTGCTGTGCCCGTGCTACTTGAATAACAAGCTTGGCAATGGGATGACTCACATCCATCATTTCCAAGATAGTTACGCCATCATTCGTTATAATAACCTCACCTTGCTGTCCAACTAACATAACATCCAGCCCTTTAGGACCTAACGTACCTTCCACAGCTGAACATAAGGCGCGCACTGCCTGTGCATTGTTGAGGAGCGTAGCGTATTTATCATCATTTTCTTGCCATACACTTTGACCTTGAGACATGTACGACGCTCCTCCTATCTATTCTTCATCATTTCATGATGATCGAATCTTATTATGGTTCATCAGCGACTCCAACGCTTCATAAACAATGCCATCTGGCCCGAAACTTGATTCATCAAATTCATGACCTTTGCGTATTCCATACGAGTAGGGCCCAATAGCCCGATCGTACCTAATGTCTGCCCGTCATACGTATATGTCGCCGTAATTAAGCTGCAATTAGCGATGGCCTCGTGCGAATTCTCCTGACCAATTCTCACTTGTATACCTGTGGGAGATTCCCCGACCACCTTGATGAGGGTCGGTGTTTCCTCAAGCAAATCCCAAATGGTCTTGATTCGGTCAACATCTTTAAATTCCGGCTGCGTAAGCATATTGGTTGTGCCGCTCAAATACACCTCGCGATGTACTTCCTCACCACTCATCACATTTTCAATCATCGCAATCATTTCTTGTGCATGGGAGACATACTTCTTGAGCTCTTGCCCAACCTCTGTATACAATTGCGCTCTAAGCTGGATCAAAGGAATACCCGTCAATTTGGCATTTAAAATGTTTACGACCTTTTCCAACTCAGCAGCAGATACACCCGGTGGAATCGGTACTGTCTTGTTCTCCACATGTCCTGTGCTAGTCACGATAATAGCTACAGCTGTATCTTCTGATAACGGCAACAGTTGAAAATGTCGCAGCGACGTATTAAACATTTCTGGCCCTAATGCAATTGACGTATAATTGGTCAATTGAGCCAGCACTGTTGAAGTATGCTGAACCACCTGTTCCATCGCTGTTATTTTTTCCGCAAACATCGTTTTCAACCGCTTGACTTCTTCTGGCGACAAATCGTCCAACCGAACCAGATGGTCGACATAGTAACGGTAGCCTTTCTGGGAAGGAATGCGTCCTGCCGACGTATGCGGCTGTTCCAAGTAACCAAGCTCCTCAAGATCCGCCATCTCGTTACGTATCGTCGCGGGACTAAATGCTACATCACCGCGTTTTGAGATGCTACGTGAGCCTACAGGTTCAGCTGAGCTGATATAATCATCTACAATAGCTGTCAGAATAAGTCGTTGGCGCTCAGTCAGCATGACACATTCCCCCTTCTGTCTTCCTAGTCTAGTCGTCATCCCCATCAAGCTGGCTTGAAGTCATCCAGATACACAGACAGCACCCTATGAATGCCTGTTTGGCATATCGCTAGGTGCTCTACTTTACTGGTCGTTAGCACTCATCCTCAACGAGTGCTAACTGTTAATACAAAAATACCAAACGGACAAGTCTATTGTCAAGTCAGTTCAGTATGTTAAATGCGTCTATTTTGCATTTTTACGCTGTTTTCTTTGGTTAAAGATCGTTATAGACCTCCCTTCTCCCTTTAGAGATCCTAAAAAGTAACGAATTGAACAAAACAATCGAGATGAAAGGTAACCATTTGTTGATGAATTTATTTGTATTTCCCTCGTTTAAAGATGTCGCTGCTTTGGTACTATGCCACTCATATTGTACGATTTTACAATTTAAAAACGATTTATTTCCAGTATTAATCAATTAGACCTGTACAAGAATGATCTTGCTCGATTATGATGAATAAACAGTGTACTATACTGTGTTAGGTTTCTCCCAATAACAATACGTGGCATGTCTGCCAGAACCTCATAAAAAAGCCACTCCCATTAGCCTGAATACACCAATAAGCAGCAGCTTCATTTATCTATATTAGGTCAATTTAATATTCTCAACACGGCAATCTCATCGCAAGCATGGCGTTTGCTGCAATTAATGCAGTCTTTCCATACTTTTTCAGGGAAAATATCTTTCTCCACCACATGAAAACCATTTTTAATAAAAAAGCGTTCCTCATACGTTAAAGCCATCACTCTTGTCAAACGGCGTTCGCGCGCCATATCCAGCAGTTCATCCACCAACATCGTTCCAATTCCTTTACCTTTGTGGGTAGGCGAAATGCCTAATGAACGAATCTCAACCAACTCTGTGCCCAACTGCGTCAATGAACCACATCCGATTAATTGTCCATCTGCCTCGGCAACGATAAAGTGCTCTAACTGATCCAGCAGCATTTCTCTCGTGCGGGGCAGCATGATCCCTTGTAGCGCATAGCCCTGAATTAATTCGTATAATGCATCTACATCTGCGACTACCGCGCGTCTGCATACTGCCATCGTCATCGCTCTCATCGTTATCCCCCTTGCTCCCAACTGACTTATCTCATTAATGTGTATGAATATACATCATAATGAATATTTTTTCAATAGTTTTCTGAAAAAAAAGATGTCTGATTCACCCTTATGAGGGAACCAGACATCCTCTTTCATTTATGACTTCATTTTAATTGCCAGCTGCCGCTTCTTCTCGCGTCAAAACACCGACAAAAGATCCAAACACGTCGTTTCCAAACAGAACTCCACGTTCAGACAAACGGTAGCCATCTTCGATCACTTCTAATAAATCCGCTTGTATAAGCTTATTCAACTGCACAGCAAAAACATCATCAAAGCTCTTGCCACCGAATTGCTGTGCAAACCGTTGACGGCTAATCCCGCTGTACATACGAAGGCCCACCATCATAAAGTCTTCCATCGCCTCTGCCTCATCAACGGTAAAGGAATCAAGCCGCGGCAGCCCATCCTTGCTCGCCTCCACGTAAGGATTCACGCCTTTAATGTTGATATGCCGCTGCCTGCCTACATAACCGTGAGCGCCAGCACCCAATCCATAATAGTCCTCATTGCGCCAATACGTCGTATTATGACGACTCTCAAACCCTGGCTTCGCAAAATTGCTAATTTCATACTGGTGATACCCAGCGGCCTTCATCCGTTCCATAATAAGCAAATACATATCCAGCTCATCATCTTCATTCGGCAGTGGAAGCTCGTTACGATGATACATCGCGTGGAAGAGCGTATTCTCCTCCACCTTTAGACAGTAGATGGATACGTGCGGAAGATCCAGCTCCAGCGCTTTATCCAAGCTGTGCTCTAACATTTCGACCGTCTGATTTGGCAAACCAAACATCAAATCGATCGACATGTTGTCAAAACCTACGCTGCGTGCCGTAGCAATACTGCGATATACATCGTCTGTATTATGAATGCGGCCTATGCCGTGCAAAAGGTCATTATTAAACGACTGTACGCCAAAGCTAAGTCGATTCACGCCTCCCGCTCGCATCACTTCCAACTTATCCGCATCGGTAGTACCAGGATTAGCCTCCATACTGAACTCAATATGTTCACTCCACTGTGGGAAATGTGTACGTACAGATTGCAAAAAGTATGCCATTTCATCCGGCTTTAATACGGTCGGAGTGCCGCCACCCACAAAAATCGTATCGATAACACCTGGCGGGTTAAGCGCCACCGTGTGTGCCATTTCACGGTCAAGTGCACGCAAGTAGTCCATAACGGGCTGACCCTTAAGCACGTAAGAGTTAAAATCACAATAATGGCATTTGTTCGTACAAAAAGGTATGTGTATATATACCGCACGAGGTGCAGTTGTCATCGAAGTCCCTCCTGCTTACTCAATTATCAGGCGTAACTGTCTCTTATGAGGATAACAGTTCACTGCTGATACGTACCTATTTGTTCAAACGGTACTGTTTTCATTTAACTCTAATTTAACCGATCAAGCAACTGTACAATCCTTATAACAACAAAGATGGGAGCTTGCGCCCCCATCTCACGATTATTATTTAGACTCGTCGATCTTCAGAACAGCCATAAACGCCTCCTGCGGAACCTCAACGCTTCCGACCTGCTTCATGCGTTTTTTACCTTCCTTCTGCTTCTCGAGGAGCTTACGCTTACGGGAAATATCACCGCCGTAACACTTAGCCAATACGTTTTTGCGCATAGCTTTAACCGTCTCACGGGCGATAACTTTTGTTCCGATTGAGGCCTGGATCGGCACTTCAAACATCTGGCGCGGAATCAACTCACGCAGCTTCTCGCAAATCGCCTTGCCCCGGTAATAAGCTCTTTCCTTATGCACAATCACAGACAATGCATCAACCTGCTCGGCGTTCAGCATAATGTCCATCTTCACCAAGTTCGAGCGGCGGTAGCCAGACAATTCATAGTCAAAGGAAGCGTACCCCTTCGTGCTGGACTTCAATTGGTCAAAGAAGTCATACACAATCTCTGATAATGGAATCTGGTACGTAATAGTGACACGTGTCGTATCCAAATATTGCATGTCTACAAATTCGCCCCGTTTACCTTGGCAAAGTTCCATAATGGCACCAACAAAGTCGTTAGGCACGATGATAGCAGCCTTAACAAACGGCTCTTCCACGTACTCAATCTTGCCTTGCTCCGGATAGTTGGACGGATTGTCAATTTGCAACACTTCGTTATTAGTCAAGGTCACACGATAAATAACGCTTGGTGCTGTTGTAATCAGCGGAATGTTAAATTCACGCTCAATACGCTCTTGGATGATCTCCATATGAAGCAGCCCCAGGAATCCACAGCGGAAACCAAATCCGAGCGCTGTCGATGTCTCCGGTTCAAACGTCAGCGACGCATCATTTAACTGAAGTTTCTCCAGTGCTTCACGCAGATCGTTGTAGTCCGATGTCTCAATAGGATACAGTCCACAGAACACCATCGGATTAATCTTGCGGTAACCTGGCAGCGGCTCTGCTGTTGGCAGCTTGGCATCGGTAACGGTGTCACCAACCCGAGTGTCGCCTACGTTCTTGATCCCTGCCACGATAAAGCCTACGTCACCAACGTTAAGCTCATCCACAATCGACATCCGCGGCTTAAATGCACCGACCTCGATCACTTCAAACGTCTTATTTGTTGCCATCATTTTAATTTTGCTGCCTGTACGGATCGAGCCGTTCACAACACGAACATATACAATAACCCCTTTGTACGGGTCATAGTGCGAGTCAAAAATAAGTGCCTTAAGCGGCTCTTCAGGGTCTCCTGTTGGAGCTGGTACTTTCTGTACGACCTGTTCCAAAATCTCACGAATACCAATACCTGCCTTAGCAGACGCAAGAACAGCATCCGAGGTGTCCAGACCAATTACGTCTTCAATCTCTTGCTTCACACGCTCAGGCTCCGCGCTAGGAAGATCGATCTTGTTAATAACCGGAATAATTTCCAGATTGCTATCCAGCGCTAAATACACGTTGGCGAGCGTTTGAGCTTCAATCCCTTGCGCTGCATCAACTACAAGCAATGCGCCTTCACAGGCAGCTAAGCTTCTGGATACTTCATACGTAAAGTCTACGTGTCCCGGCGTATCGATCAAGTTCAAAATGTACTCTTCCCCGTCATCCGCCTTGTAAGTCAGGCGAACGGCCTGAAGCTTAATCGTAATGCCACGTTCCCGCTCCAAATCCATCTGATCCAATACCTGGGCTTGCATTTCACGAGAAGATAAAGCTCCCGTATATTCCAAGATTCGATCGGCAAGTGTTGACTTACCGTGATCAATATGTGCGATAATACAAAAATTGCGAATCTTCTTCTGACGCGTCAGCAGTTCCGTCATTCGTATTCTATACCCCCACCACTGGCCATATATTCAATTTATTTATTATACCGGAAGTGAAGGCCCTCAGCAATGGCAACCGAAAAATCAAACTTTCCCTTTAGAAAGCTCATTTAAAACAGCCCGCTAAACAATCCCACTATCGCTTGAATTCCCGCCTCGGATAATTGCTGGAGGACACCTGCTGTCTTGTCTGCCAACTTATTAACAGGTGCATCCTCTGCTGGTGGCTGAGAAATAGACTTGTGCTTCACGTCTGATTCCTGAGCTCCAACAAAAGTTCCTCTGATTTCCACCTGCTCCTCATCAGTCCATACTTCCTCATCTGTACGTTGAGTCTTTGTACCGCTTTCCTCCTGAACAACGTTACCATCAGCAGTCAACGCAGTATCTGGTGTCTGTGCAGGTTGAAGTTCTTGGGTACGCTGAACAGTCTGTTGAGATGTAGTGGACATCGGTCCATATACACGTTCAATTCCGGACTGTGCCAACTCCATCCCCATCCATATCCCCAATGCCAGTAAGCCTAACAAGCCAAATAATCTGGGCCCAAACCATCTCATGCTTATCCCCCCTAAGACATGTGCTGTCTATACAATTACGCATGATTTCCACTCGTAGTTGAATGTTCACTTACGGTTGTAGCCGGCTTATGTACTGGCTTGGAGATTGGTTTAGAGATTGGTTTAGTTACAGGTTTGGTTACTGGCTTCGTTACAGGTTTAGCTCCATTTTGTTCCTTTATGACTTCTGCAATCAACTCAGCCAACACATCTGCCGTACGATTGCTTTCTGCCAATGTGTTTTCAATGCCGCCGACCTCGATAATGACACTATTTGGCGATAAAGACTGATTGTATTCCCCGTTTGTTCCCTTGGAGGCCGCTTTTCCCCAAATTCCCCGGGAAATACCTGGATACCTAGCTTCCAGTTTTTCATGAATGCTAGCGGCAAATTGTTCATTTTCTTTCCAGTTCGGATTTCGATGTCCGATTACAAAATACACTTGTGCATACGTTTTCCCCTTAATCGTAACCGTCGTATCTTTGCGCCGTGCAGAATCACGATGTATATCAAAGAAAAATTTTAATTTTTTATTGCTGCTCATCGCCTTTTTTACAGTTTGGTTCGAATATTTATAAGAAAAGTTCCAATTGTAACCTTGTACTGTAGATACATAATCTTTACTGGAGTGCAACGCGCCAATCCCTTGCTTCTTCAACTGTTCCTGCAACCGTTTTCCCACGAGGGTAATATTTTTTTTGTCATCATTCGGGTTGTCCGTTTCCTTCTCCAGTTCTGGCTTCCATGACTCCCGATTGTGAGAATGATAAATAAATACGACTTCATCCTCCAAATCACTTGATTGTGTCGATTCATCCACTGGCTCAGAATTAGACTGCTCCGTCTCTGTCTGACCCTCGTCATCCTTTTTCTCCTCATTATGAGTATTCTCTGGGGCTCCGCCATGCTCAGCACCGTTCTCTTCACCAGGTGCAGGTACAAATTCCTCCGGACCTTTTGCATCTTGATTACCAATCGCAAGCCGTAACGGTACGGACGTATCTCGACTCACTCCAGGCATTTCACCCGCGAGCAAAGTTTTCGGATCAAGCGGATTCACATTAGTTACAAGCCTCACAAGCATATGGGCCACATCTTGGCGTGATAGTGCCGCCTTTTCAGGTGACGATTCCATCCTTGGCATTTCCATAGCTAGCATACTGGCAAACCACTGGGTTGAAATTTGCGCTGCTGCACCCTTCATCGAAGACAGTGGAGAGGTCTGAAGACGCTGCTCCAAAATACCTCCGACTCCGATTACCACTATAAACACGGCCGATGCGAGCGCCATTAGCACAAATGTGCGGCCCATCGTCAACAATTCCATCCCTTTACGCTTCAAACGTGCAATATCAATCCATTTTACCGTTGGCTTCATTTAAATGGTCCTCCTTCACAAACAATCTAGCAACTCTAGCAATCTTGGATCATGATTCCCCTTCTAACCTACTTCATCACATGAAATAGCTTTAAAAGAGTTTAAAAGATTGCTGTTACTAGAATCTATGAGGACAACCGATCTGCTAGAACCTTATTTTCGAAAATGAAATTGAATAAGAGTACCCCTTCCAATTTGACTGGATACTAGAATGGAACCTCCATGTGCTTCAACCAATTGCTTCGTAATGGCCATGCCTAACCCGCTCCCCTTGTCCGTATCATCAGTCGTCCGCCCGCGATAATAACGGGTGAACAAATGGCTCTGCAATTCATCATCCATCCCCTTGCCATCATCCTGAAACGAAATCATTACGCTCGCACCAGACTGTTCAAGCTTCACTTTGACGGTTGTTCCATTCGGGTTATGAATCCAACCATTCATACATACATTTTCAACTGCTCTGGTTAAATATCTTACGTCTACGCTCCAATAAACGGGGTGAGGTGCGGGATCAAACTCCAGCTTGGCAGTAGGGTAGCCGGCAATCGGCAGCATACCTGTTAACGTTTCTTTTAACCAACTGTTAAGATCAATAGTTTCAAGCTGCAAGGGAAGTGACTGGCTTTGCAATTGATAGGTCAAATTTAAGTCTAAAATGAGATCGTCCATCCGTTCAGCCTTTTGTTGAATATACTTTGTAAATTCCGTACGCTCCTCTTCCGTCCAATTGTATTGTTCCGCATTTAATAGATGTGCGTATCCGATAATCGAGGCAAGCGGAGTTTTTAAATCGTGGGACAAGCCACTGAGCCATTGATCTCGCTGTACCTCATGCCGCTTTCGCTCGTTCTCGCTTGCTTCTAATCGTTCAGACAACTGTTCCATTGCCTGACGTACATCACTGTAAAGTAAATAGTTCGATTTCATTTTTCCACTGCGTCTAAATGCAGGTGATCTCCCACTGCTCAACACGGGCTCCGTATATTTCCCTTGTGCCATTTGTGCCGCCCAACGCATAAAATGTGACAATGGCCTTGCATTTCGTGTGCTTTGCCAAGACGCCATTAAAACAAATAACAATAACATAATGACCAGAAATACAAGGACTCCTATGGCAATAAGATCGGACTCTCTGTCGATTCGTAAACCCACCACGTCAACGGCAGCCTTCGTAGGGTCATAAGGTATTCTAAGGACCCAAGTATTTCCTGTTTGTTTGTCATATTGATACGCGAACCGCTCTCGGTACCTTTCCTCATACGTCGAACGAAGTGCAAGATCACTGGCACTCATCTGTTTTTCCCCACTTGCACTGGCAGGCTTATTCCAGCTTTCTATTACATTTCCGTTTTTATCTAAAAGTTGTGTCCATGCTTGAACTTTCCGCATCTCAGGTAGCATCATTTCTTTTTCTACCCGCCATCTGTCGAGCAGTTCTGCTGCTTGCGGCTTGCTGCCATAAACAATCGTATACATGTCCTCACCTATTAGCCTAATGTTCACGACAAGCTCGTATGGAAAAGGCACTGTACGCTGCATATAAGCAGCAAGCGCACCTGCATCATATTGCTTTGGTACATCATCCGGTGTAAAAAAGCCGTGTAATTCTCGTCCGTTCGGGTCTAACAGTTGCAGCCAGCCATGACTTGCTTTGACTTGATCAACCATGTCCTGGCTCCATCTTAAAGAACCATAACTATCCTTATAGAAAGACTCCGTTATGAATTGCACTCCATTTCGAGAAAAAGACCGATTCATATCCAAAGATGACATCCGTTCAGCAATCCAAAATAACAATCCTCCAGCACAAAAAACTAGCACAAGCGCCACAAATGTCCACTGCCGTACATAATGCCAGGCTAATCTACGTGTCGTACTCATGTCGTCCCCAATGTGCTGCCGCTTCCAGACTTTGCACCAATTAACTTGTATCCCATCCCTCGTACCGTTAGCAAGTATTGCGGCTCACTCGGATTAGGTTCAATTCGCTCCCGTATACGATGAATATGAACCATAACGGTATTGTCGTCCTTCAAGGCGTCCAAGCCCCATACCTTTTCATACAATTCACCTTTTGAAAAGATTCGATTAGGATGTTTGCACAGAAATAGTAACAGTTGGAATACCATTGCTGGACAGTCAACAGCGCGATGATTCACAATTAATTCGCCCGCTTCCTCCCGAATGAGGAAGTGTCCATAATCATATTCGTTGAATGGCTTAGACTTATAAGCAGGATGAGACATCTCCCCCAAATGCGGCTGTTGCTGTGTCGACATCGCTGTGATCATCCGCTGCTTTAGTGCGAGATGGCGCTTTAAATGCGCCTTCACCCGTGCCGCCAATTCCAAAGGGTTAAACGGCTTTGTAACGTAATCGTCACCACCTAAGGCGAAGCCTGTAAGCTTATCGAGATCGGTCGTTCTAGCCGTTACAAATACGATCGGCGCATCGGTATGAGCCCGAATATGAGGCGCCACATCAAAGCCGCTCCTTCCAGGCAGCGTTACGTCCAAAATAATACAATCCAAAGAGTGCTGCTGACACAGTTCTAATGCTTGTTCTGCGTTAGACGAAGTATGTATATGAAGGAACCCTTCCTTGCGAAGTACAGTCACAACTAAGTTCAGCAGGGCTGCTTCATCCTCAACAACTAACACGTTTGCTTCCCGCCAATCTATCACATCTATCCTCTCCCTTGTCCTTGCACTTCCTCAAGCCCATCCACGTCTCCAATTGTACATCAACCGTTACGATAAATGACGGGATCTTTTTTAGACTACATGACGAAGCTTACCTGCTGCCAAACGTAACCTTAACAGAACCTTAACGGATATATATTTTAGGCATTCACCATTCAGGCGGCATAGCTTTCCCCTGATCCTTGTAGCTAGACTGCACTTTTTGAAGAAAAAGAAAGCCGCCATCACCTTGTGCATGTACTTATTAGATTAGTTATGCTCCTGCTCGTTTGTTTTATTGACGCAGCAGTAAGTGATAACACAGAAGAAAAAAGAAAAACCTGGTTATACTGGATTATCAGACTTACCGTCGGCTAGCGGCTTCGAGGATATATGTAACCGGTCTTATCCAATCGGTTACACGATAGTATGCAATATAAAAGGCAGGTAGGGGACACTTGTTGCCCCACACCTGCCTCATTTCTTGCTTAATGCGTATAAGCTGCAACATTGTCAGCATCAACGGCTTCATGTAACGCGGCATTTAGCCCGCTCGCAATAATGTTTGCCATATCCTCCATAAACTCATCCACTTCTTTTGGGGTAACGATCAGATCGTGGCCAAGCGGCTCCAGCACTTCCTTAACGAGTGACAGTCTGTCCTGCTCTCCAATATCGTCCAACATACCTAAAATATGACGGGTCTGTTCGGTTTGATCCTTAAAATGGTCCTTCATCATTTCAATTGCGTTATTTACAATTGTTGATGCATAGCATACGGTAGGAACCCCGATTGCAACACACGGCACACCTAAAATTTCTTTGGTCAAACCTTTACGTTTGTTGCCGATGCCTGAGCCAGGGTGAATACCGATATCCGCCACTTGTATTGTCGTATTGACGCGTTCAAGCGCTTTTGAAGCTAATGCATCAATTGCAATAATTAGATCTGGTTTTGTCTTATCTACAATGCTTTGCACTATTTCACTTGACTCAATTCCGGTAATGCCTAGAACACCTGGTGCTACTGCGCTCACTTCCCGATAGCCCGGACTAACCTGCTCTGGCATCAGTTCAAAAAAATGTCGTGTCACCAACACATTTTCAACCACCATAGGGCCAAGCGCATCCGGTGTTACATTCCAGTTGCCCAAGCCAACAATTAACGCTTTGTCTGTCGGCTTAATACCGATGTCCTTTAAGAAACCGGCGAACAATTGGGCAAACTTCGTAGCAACACGATCCTGCAAATCTGAATCTTTACGCCGCAAGCCAGGCACTTCCATCGTTACATAACGCCCTGGCACTCTACCAATCGCACGTGAACCCTCTTCATTTTGCACATGAATACTTGTCACCTTAATTCCTGCCTTATGCTCCACGCTCTCCTGAACGCCTGGAATCGGAATATGTACATCCGGCTGGACCAGTTCTCTAGCTTCAAGCGCCAAGTCCGTTCGGACCGAATAATCTTTCAGATCGGCTGTCATCCTGTTTCCTCCCGTAATACCAATATCGTTATGGACGTATTGTGCGTTAGCACACACAAAGTTATACGGGCCGCCTCATTCCGAAAACGTTCGCATCTGATCTTTCCTCACTAGCAAGCATAGGGCATTACTGCTCAGCATGTATTGCTTTTTACTATACAACGTGATAGAATACTTTAAGTTGTGAATCCATTTTATCATGTATTGGTGAAATAGATTCTATTGTCGCACTACGATGCAACGGAGGTGAAAGCAATGCCAAACATTAAATCCGCTGTTAAACGCGTAAAAACAAATGACAAACGTCGTCTGTTGAACGCTTCTCAAAAATCCGCACTTCGTACAGCTGTTAAAGCTGCAGACGTAGCTTTGGCTAACAACGAAGTGGAAACTGCTACAACAGCAGTTGCTTTGGCGTCCAAGAAATTGGATAAAGCTGTGACTAAAGGCTTGGTACACAAGAACGCAGCTGCTCGCAAGAAGTCTCGCTTGGCACAAAAATTGAACGCTCTGCAAGCACAAGCTTAAGAGCCTTTCATACTTAGAGCTTAAAGCGTAGAAGCCCGAAGGTAAATGCATTAGCGTTTACCTTCGGGCTTCTTTTGTGCGTGGCATATTTGCCGCAATCCTAAGAATAAGTAATTCTAAGCCGAGCGTCTTATCCACGCGCCCTGACTTCATCTCATAATCAAGCTCCGCAGCTTCTGCGAGCCATATCGCTAGCGAGGCTGTGTCATGGCTTCTAGCTTGCTCAGCAGCTACCTTTACTGCATAAGGATGCAAACCAAGCTGAGAGGCCGCTTGCTGCTGGCTGAAGCTCTGGCTCGTTAACTCCTTCACCTGCAACATGATGCGCAGTTGTCGAATAATGAGAGCCAGTATTTTGATCGGCTCCTCTTTCTGCTTTAGCAGTTCGCGAAACATCTGCATCGCTTGTTCTGGGCGACGCTTAATTACATCTTCCACAAGCTGAAATACGTTCTGCTCTGTCGTCTTCGTAATGAGCTGCTCAATCGTATCTGCCTGTATAAGCCCTCCAGGCCCAACATATAAGCTTAGCTTCTCAATCTCCGCCGATAATGTCTGCAACTGGGTGCCTGCGTTGTTCAGCAAAGCTTCAATCCCCTGTGCATCAATCTGGCTGCCGACAGTTTCCACTTGTTTAGCAACCCACTGCATCAGCTCATCCGCACTAAAAGGCTGGAAGGGCAGCACCACACCTGCTGTCTTAGCTAACTTGACCGTTTTCTTGCGTTCATCCAGCTTGTCCGCTTGTATAAGAAACACAACAATGCTGCTTTCAAGCGGATTCGCCATATAGGTAAGTAGACGATCCGTACGATGCTCCAGCTTATCCTTGCCGGACGCAAAGATCGAATGGTCCTTTACTAAAATCAGCTTACGCTCAACGAGAAATGGCATCGTCTCTGCTTCCTCGACTACCGCTTCAATCGCGTGCTCCGAAGTATCCATCTTCGTGATCGCAAAGTCGCGATGCTCTTCTGGAATAAGCTTATCTACTAATAATTGTACAAACTCTTGCATACGGTATTTCTCTGTTCCATAGAGCACATATAAGGAACGCGACTCTCCTCGCTTGATCTCCTTAACGGCTGTCTTTACATCCACGCTTAATTCCCCCTAACCTATCGTTCTTGATCATAGCAGACTTCGCCGCAAAAACAAAGGGACTGCGCGGCAGCTGCCACACAATCCCTTTGTCCCATACCATCTATGATAAACGTCAGCGCTTTGAAAGGCCTAGGTCCTTAACGCTAACGGTCATACGACGTACGGGAACGCCTTTACTTCGTACTGTATAAGACACTATACGTGCACGATAACCAAAGTGTGCATGCAAATCGGTATCCTCATGAAAAAACACATTTAGCCTGCTAACTTATGAACTCGGGTGCGGCTCGCCTCTACCCACCAGTAGGAGAAGAACTTGTTCCTTCTCCAGCTTCAACAGGCGGCTGCTTGGCCGTATCATCCTGAGTGTCACTTGGATGAGAATCTGAATGGCTCTGTTTGTTGGTTAAGGTACTAGGCGTGAATAGAACAGGGTCCATACTGACCATCCCTTGCTCAGAAATGGCATATGCAAGTAACTTTTGCTGCTCTTGACCATCATTTAGAGTAATCAGAATCTGTTTACTGTCGTCAGACCACTGAATGGAGACAGGTTTCATTTCTAGTGTAATAGTCTGAATTTCCTTACTCTTCTCTTCGACGCCACTAAACAATGACAGCTTGTTAGCTTGCCACTTCACTACAAAAAGTTGATCTGGAGAAGCAGCTTCGATTACATCGTTGATCTTAAGAAAGCTCATTGCGCCTGATGATTGATCCTTATCTTTGTCAACCGTCCCTTTGCCCTTATCCTTGTCTCCAGGCAAAAGCCCACGTTCCTGCTCGGACGACTTCTCTTTATCGTCATGAACTGGTGGCTTACTCGTCTCAGGCGCAGGCGTAGTAACTTTATGCTTCGGATTGTTAGCAGTTGGCACTGTCTCCTTGTTCGCCTTGCTAGGTAACTGACGGTTATCCTGCCGAGAAGAATCCGAATCAACAGGTACAGAGCTACCATCAGGTGATGTTGATGTGGAGGGCAACTGTGGTGTTCCCTCAGACTGATCGCCTTGTGCCGAAGCACGCTTATCTTGACTCAGCGCATCTTTCTCCTCATCAAGTTGATAGGCATGTTCAGATTGCTGTGTCCCTTTCTGACCTGATGATTGCGTATATTGGTCTAACTTCGCCTGTTGTTGCAAGGCATTAAAATCAGCAGATTCGCTTGAATTAGTATGCTGATAATTGACCATAAACAGTCCAAACACAACCCCTGCTGCAACGACAGCACTTGCCGCACGCCAATTAAAACGTCTCTTCCATAACCCTGGAGCTGGCTGCTTAGTAGGTGTGGATGGCTGCACATTATCGGATTGTTCTTGCTTGTATATTACTTCTGAATCTAATGGAGCCAATGCCGCAGCTTGCTGGTCTGAATTTCTTCGATCAATTTCATCTAGTTGAGGCAGAATGGCATCAACTAGACTGTATCTGGGTGTCACCTTAGGCAGCATCTCCAAATCATCATGTAGCATCGTAAGCCGTTCAAACATCTCGGCACAGGCGGGGCACTGACTTGTATGTTCTGTCAGCAGGCTATGCTCCAACTCGTCTAAGTCATGATCAAGCTGACGTTGCATAAGTGTCATCACCTCTGTACAGTTCATCCTCGCACACCACCTTTCTCATAATCTTGCAGCATCGTTTGCAGTTGTTGTCGCGCGCGGAATAAATATGACTTAACCGTATTAAGCGGCAGATTAAGGCTTTCCGCAATTTCATTGTAAGAGAAATCCTGAAGGTACCGCAGAACGACTACAGCTCGATGATGTTCGGGAAGGCGGTCTATCGCGGCACGAATATCTTGTGCGGCGTAGGCGGACAGCACTTCTTTCTCTACATTGTGTTCCCCGTTAAACACTAAACTATGTTCGTCAATCGAGACAGTCGGCTTCGTACGGCGAAACTTGTCAATCGCGATATTAGTCACAATACGTTGTACCCATGTCTTAAACTGCGCTTTCTCTTCATAGGAATTAATCTTCGTATAAATCCGAATTAATGCTTCCTGGGACGCGTCCATAGCATCTTGTTCGTTGTGCAGCAAATAATAGGCTGTACGGTAAACATATGGTTCTATTTCTCGCAAAAGGGTTATAAGAGCTTCGCGATCTCCTGCTTGAGCAGATCGGATAAGTCCAGGCTCTACCACTAGGATCCCCCTCTCTTGCATATCCATTGACGCATCAAACGCGAAAATGGTTGCAGATCATATGATTTTTTTTAGTTTCATGAATTGTTTGTGTAGAGAGCACCGCTAATAAGCCTAAAGAATATGCCTTTAAGCTATCAGCATAGCAAACAATGTAAATATTGTCAGTGACGATTATTAAGAATAATTATGTATACTTACACAACGTAAAACTTAAAGGAACGGATCAAATATATACGATTGACAGCGCTCTACTGTGCCATCCTATCACGTTTCACGCGAACCTTCAAACCTTGATCCGTCATAATCGCTTGCACTTCACCCTGAATATCAGTGCGATAAATGCTGCTGCCGGCCTCTTGCAAAGTACGCAGCACCTGTTCATGGGGATGACCGTATCGGTTGTTTCGGCCTGCGGAAATAACACTTGCTTTAGGTCGCCAATACCGTATCCATGCCTCGGAAGTAGAAGTCTTGCTCCCATGATGAGCCACCTTAAGCATATCCAACCTACTACTTGCAAATGCCGACTCCTTTTGAGCCGTTCTCCATTCATCCAGCATATCGAGTTCTCCTTGTGAACCGATATCTCCTGTTAACAGCAAAGTAGCTTTATGTCCGCTGTTCATCATCGATAACAGCATAACAAGTGATGCATCATTTTGCTCATCCAACAAAGCTATTTCTTTGTTCGAGTTATGAATCGGGTATAATACATCAAGCCGCGTCTCATTGTCCAATAACCACTGATCACCTGCCCTCCAAGAGACAACCGAAATGCGACGTTGAAGCGCTAGCTGATATAGCTTTTCCATTGTAGATGAACGCTTCCACGTTCCGTTCATAATTAAACGATCTACGGGCATATGCTCCAACACCGCATGTAATCCACCTGCATGGTCGGTATCCCCATGCGTCAATATAACGGCATCCAGATGTCGTATACCCCGCTGCTTCAGTAAAGGAACAAGCCTGCTTTTGCCCACTTCATAGGGCTTGCGGCGCTGCTTCCATTGCTCACCAGGTTTGGCAAAGGAGATCGTTCCACCACCATCCACCAGCACGTTGCGCCCCCCTGCTGTACGAATGAGAATGCTGTCCCCTTGTCCTACATCAATAAAAGAGATCGTCGTGCTTTCTGGCCGCCCCATATGATATCCTTGAATCCATAATAAGACAAAAGCAAATAACATCACATTAAACCTTATCCATATCGGACGGTCCGTGTTGCTAGGAATCGTATGAAACCCATCCAGTGGTACAGTATCATCGAGTGCACGGCGAAATGCCCGTTCTGCATCATTTGCCGCAAGCTGATACATAGCCTTAACCATATATAACAAACATGTGTAATAGACGGCGATCCACCATACCGGCGGCCGCGGCCATATCATAATCGCCCCTTCGATGTCAGCTACAATTTTGACCATACCAAAGGTCCATTCATTAAACTGGCTTAACACCCAGGCGAACGGCTGAGCAATTGTATCCGAAATAGCAGCCATAACAAGGGTCAACGTTCCGAGTGGCAGCACAAGTAAGCTAATAAAAGGGACAAATAAAAAGTTAGCAAAAAGCGACAATAACGACACTTGATTAAAATAGTATACCGTTAACGGAAAGGACATAAATTGCGCTACTACTGTAACTGTTAATGAGGAGCGCAGCCACATCGGCCATGTGCCTGGCAGCACCTTCACTACAGGCGGGACTCCAATTATTAGTCCAGCCGTGACGGCATAGGAGAGTTGAAAGCTAACGTTAAGTGCATAATACGGCTCCCACCAGAGCATAAGGAGTAACGATATGCATAGCAAATGCAAGCCATCCTTCATCCAGCCTTGCCTGAGCCCGATTAAAGCCAGCATTGACATTAGTCCTGCACGAATAACAGACGGGGAAGCCCCTGTAAATAGTACATATGCGGGAATAAGCATAATCACAACCAACAATGAGCGCTCTTTCGTTAATCGCATACGTTTTAGCAGCAGCATACACGTCCCTACAAATACAGCTACATGCAACCCAGAGATGGCCAAAATATGAGTCAGCCCCAATTGGGCAAAAGATTGCTCAATACCCACATCAAGATCACTTCTAAGTCCTAACACCAATCCCTGCATATACGTGCTTTGATCAAGAGGGAGCATCCGAGCATACAAAGAAGCCCCATATTTTCTCAACTCCTCTACCTTTGCCTTGACTGCATCTATGCTCCATACTTGAACACCTCGAATAACCTCAACACTTGATGTCCCTTTTACCTGAAAAATCCAGTACACATGCTCATTTTTTAAGTATTGTCGATAATTAAACGCTCCAAAGTTGTCCGCTTCAGCGGGTCTTAGCAGTTGTCCTGTTATTTTAATGCGTTCTGCTTGCCTCCATTGCAGTGCCTGTTGGATCTCCTGTTCTTGCTTTAAAAAAAGGGTTACGAGTATCCACTCTGAATTTAGCTTGGCTGCTGGTTTTTGATCTGGCAGCCATGTGTCTGCTCTAAGTCGAAATTGAATTTTGTCGCCATCACGTTCAACTGGGGAACCAATAACTCCATATAAAACACCTGCAATGTGATCCCCTAGCAGGGGCTCTTGTTCAATAGGAATGGATGTAATCTGCTGTGTATCATACCAGACAAAACTGACCTGCGACGCTATTAATGCCCCCGCGTAAGCAACTGCATATGCAAGACGAAGCCAACGCAGCTTCATCATCAGGGGCATGCACAGAACAAGTCCCCCTGTAGCTATTGCTGCTTGCTCATTTGACAGCGAAACTGCAAAGTAGATTCCTAACACCCAGCAGCAAGCAAACATAACTATAGGTCTTTGCATCCACATACACGTTCACTCCTTCCAACACAAAAAAACCTTCACACAAATGAACATGAACATATTTGCTCATATCATTGGCGTGAAGGTTCTTCCTTCTCGTAATATTACAATATTAATTAATCGTATCCATAATGGTCTCTTGTGGGGGCTGATAATGCTCCAACTGTCGGAATACGATCCCCTTCTGCTGCATCATAAGTGAGACTTTGTCGGTATCCTTCGGGTATAGGCGATGATAGACTACTTCTATTACTCCACTGTTCGCAAGCATATTGGCGCAGGTCCAGCAGGGTTGATCCGTAACATACACCGTCGAACCCTCTCGATCCGCCCGATCCGTAAACAACAACAAGTTCTGCTCGGCATGAATCGTGCGAATGCAGCGCTGCTTTTTCACCATCTCTTCTTTCCCATCAGGATGTACCACAACTTCCAACTGTTCAGCAATCATGCAGCCAGCTTCACTGCAATCAGGTACTCCCATTGGCGCACCGTTGTAAGCTGTACCAAGCAGCTTTTTCCCTTGGACAAGTACAGCGCCCACATGCCTTCGCGGACATTGGGAGCGGGTTGATACCATATAAGCAATATCCATAAAATAGGTGTCCCAGTCTTTTCTGATCGTTGATGTCATGTTTGCGAAACCCCTGTCTTATTAATCGTTATCATCTATTATACATAGCCATTCCTCACCTTGTCCGCAAAAAAAATGGACATTAAGCAGGTTCATATGTCTATTGTAAGCAGACCACCCTAACTGCGCAACTACATAGATCACGTTTCGTTTAAGGTTCTATCGAGACGTGATCTTTAATCTTGGCGTACAACTTAGGTCCAATACCTTTAACCTTTAGCAAATCCTTCACTGTCTTAAACAAGCCGTTTTTCTCGCGGTAGACTATAATCGCCTTTGCCTTGGAGGGACCAATCCCAGGCAAACCTGTGAGCTCCTGTTCACTGGCGCGGTTAATATAAATTAGGCCAGCATCGGCACGAGCAATCTCTTTAGGCTTTGGCATAATAGCTGAAGCCTTACCCGCCGCCGCAACGCCAGCACGAGTCTCTGCCTGAGGTACATCACGGTCCGACGTTGGTAGGTCGGCCGAAGCTGCGGGAGGAAGCGGCACAGCCTCAGTTGTTGGTGCTATGGGGGCAGCACCAATTGCCTCTTTATGTGGCACAGCCTGCAATGAACCAGGTGAATCCTCAGCTGGCTGCGGCCCTTCTGGCAACTTCATGTTTCCTTCGCCAAGGCTAGAATTGCCGTTGTTCGAGAGCGAATTAGACTGCTTATGTGAACCATTTGTACCGCTGCCTTCACTGCCGTTGTCCTCATGTAATAGCTGTTGTACTTGATGGTCCACATACCGCCAAGTGCTATCATCCTGACCAGACTGCGCTGGCAGCCACATTAGCGCAAATAACACTATCCCCACTGCTGCGCATATAAAGACTAGCGTCCATGATGCTAGCCATCTCCTTGAACCTGCTTGATTATACTCTTTTCTTTTCATCCTTAGCGCCCCTTGTCACATAATCGTGAATCGATACCTTGTCCAAATATGCGGCCCATATTAGGACACAATTGACTAAACCCTGCAAGCTCGCAAGCAGTAATAAGGTCAAGCCGTGTCAACATATAGTAGGTTAACATGGAGAAGGTACCAGGAACGCTCCCTATCATATCTCCGAAAATGCAAATCAAATGACAGCAACACAAAGAAACAATCAGCTTGCCATCCATTGTAAGGAGGGAATAGCCGTGAACGTCGGATTTATAGGTACGGGAAGCATGGGCACAATCCTCATTGAATCGCTAATCCAATCTGGGGCACTTGAGCCTGATCAGGTTGTAGCTACCAACCGTACATTCAACAAAGTACAACGGCTTGCCTCGCAATACCCTGGTCTTCATGCAGTTACGTCCATTGAAGAAACGGTAAAAGCGAGCAGCATCGTCTTTTTGTGCGTTAAACCTCTGGAGTACAAAAAAGTTGTCGAGGAAATATCGGCGCACGATCGCGCTGATCTTATTCTCGTATCAATAACAAGCCCTGTCCTCATCCATCACCTGGAGCATCAATTAACGTGCAAAATAGCTAAAATAATACCTAGTATTACTAATTATGTATGGAGTGGTGCATCTATATGTATTTATGGAAGTCGGATTCAAACCGAGGATCGACTGCTGCTTGAACAGCTTATGATGTCGATTAGCAGGCCAATTCAGATAGAGGAGCAATATACACGGATTACTAGCGATATTTCAAGCTGTGGTCCAGCATTTATTGCTTTCTTTGTGCAAAAATGGGTTGATGAAGCGGTACTGGAAACAGGAATAAACCGTGATGAAGCCGCGAGACTAGCCTCTGAAATGTTAATCGGCACTGGGAAGCTGTTAACTGAGGGCGGACTATCGCTTGAACAACTTCAGCAGCGCGTAGCCGTCCCCGGCGGCATTACCGCCGAGGCGCTGCGCTTGCTAAATGAGAAGCTGGATGGTGTATTCCAGCAGTTAATTCATGTTACTCACGCCAAATATGAAGAAGATCTGGATAAAGTATCCACACTATTTGGCAACATTGAAGTAAATCTTAACCGACGACAATATTAACGAGTCGTCCTTTGACAGCGATGACTTTGCGAACCGTCTTGCCTGCCATCGCAGCTTGAACGTTAGCTGAGCTCATCGCTGTATCTTGCATCGCTGCTTCGTCTGCATCAGCAGCCATGTTCAGTCGCTCTACGATCTTACCATTAACTTGCACTACTATTTGCACTTCGGCGTCAACGGTTAAGCTTTCGTCATATGTCGGCCAAGCCACATAAGTAATGGAGCCTGTGAAGCCAAGACGCTCCCACAGCTCTTCGGCAATATGAGGAGCAAGCGGTGACAGCAATTGTACAAAGCTTTCCATTGCCTTGCGTGGCAACTTATCTTGCTTGTATGCGTCGTTGATAAAGATCATCATCTGACTGATCGCTGTGTTAAAACGAAGCGCCTCGTAGTCCTCTGTTACTTTCTTCACGGTTTTGTGCCACGTACGAACAAAAGCATTGTCCTCCACCTCGTCAGTCATCTTCGGATTTAATTGATCCTCATCGGTGACAAACAAGCGCCATACACGGCCAAGGAAACGATTCATTCCTTCAACGCCATTCGTATTCCACGGCTTCGTTGCTTCAAGAGGTCCCATAAACATCTCGTACATACGGAGTGTATCTGCCCCATATTCATACACGATCTCGTCCGGATTAATAACATTACCTCTCGATTTTGACATCTTCTCATTGTTAGTACCCAGAATCATCCCTTGGTTCACTAGCTTGTGGAATGGCTCCTTCGTCTGAACAACACCAAGATCGTACAACACTTTATGCCAGAAACGAGCATACAACAAGTGAAGTACAGCATGCTCCACACCGCCGATATAAAGATCGACAGGAAGCCATTTCGCTTGCAGCTCTTTGGAACAAATCTCATCATTGTTCTTCGGATCTATATAACGCAAGTAATACCAGCTGCTGCCTGCCCATTGCGGCATCGTATTCGTCTCTCGGCGCGCCTTCATCCCTGTCTCCGGATCAATCGTGTTTACCCACTCTGTCACATTTGCAAGCGGGGATTCTCCCGTACCGGATGGTCGAATTTGATCTACCTCTGGCAGTACGAGTGGAAGCTCTGCCTCAGGAATCGTCTTCATTGTGCCATCTTCAAGATGAATAATTGGGATTGGCTCGCCCCAGTAACGCTGGCGGCTGAACAGCCAGTCACGCAGACGATAAGTTACTTTGCCGCTGCCGATACCTTTTTTCTCCAGCCATTCAATCATTGTTGCAATAGCTGGTGCATTTTCTAAGCCATTCAGGAAGTCAGAATTAACGTGAGCGCCATCACCGGAGTAAGCTGCTTCCAGCACATTACCGCCTGACACAACTTCAACAATTGGCAGATCAAACTGCTTTGCAAACTCCCAATCCCGCTCATCATGTGCTGGAACCGCCATAATAGCGCCAGTTCCATAGCCAGCAAGTACGTAATCAGCAATCCAGATTGGCATCTTTGCACCGTTTACTGGATTAAGGGCATAAGCGCCAGTAAATACGCCCGTTTTCTCTTTGGCTAGGTCGGTACGCTCCAGATCACTCTTACGAGCAGCTTGCTCACGATAAGCTTCAATTGCAGCCTGCTGTGCAGCAGTTGTGATCTGACTAACCAATTCATGCTCAGGTGCCAGCACACAATATGTAGCACCAAACAACGTATCAGGACGAGTCGTAAATACGTCAAGATTAGCATTATGCCCCTCGATCGTAAAACGGACCTCTGCCCCTTTAGATTTGCCTACCCAGTGGCGTTGCATATCTTTGATGCTCTCCGGCCAATCCAGCTCATCCAGATCCTCAAGCAAACGTTCCGCATATGCCGTAATCTTTAATACCCACTGGCGCATTGGCTTACGAATGACAGGATGGTTGCCACGCTCGGACTTGCCATCAATCACTTCTTCGTTTGCAAGTACAGTGCCTAAAGCAGGGCACCAGTTCACTGGCACTTCATCGACATAAGCAAGACCTTTCTTGTATAGCTGTATGAAAATCCACTGTGTCCACTTGTAGTATTCAGGATCAGTCGTACTAATCTCACGATCCCAATCATAAGAAAATCCAAGAGACTTTATCTGACGGCGGAAATTGTCTATGTTCTTTACTGTAAATTCACGCGGATGCGCTCCTGTATCAATCGCATATTGTTCAGCAGGAAGACCAAACGCATCCCACCCCATCGGGTGAAGAACATTGTATCCTCGCATCCGTTTAAAACGAGATACGATATCTGTTGCTGTGTAGCCTTCCGGGTGGCCAACATGCAAACCTGCTCCAGATGGATACGGGAACATATCCAAAGCGTAGAACTTCGGCTTGCTGTCATCTTCCAATGTCGCAAATGTCTTGTGCTCATCCCAATACTTCTGCCATTTCGGCTCAATAGCAAGTGGCTGATAGCCTGCTGGTTGTTTCATTTCTGTGCTCATTATAAAAGCCCCCTCTATCCAAGTTGAAACCTGATCATTTCTGTGTCGATCTTTTATTTCTTTGCTGCTGATTGTTGCTGCAGCGCACTGTATCACGTATAACCACAAAAAAAGCCCCTCATCCTTAGCGAATTCGCTAGGGACGAGAGACTTGGATTCCCGCGGTACCACCCTAGTTAGCGCACGGCATGCTCTGCCTGGCGCTCACTTGAAGCTCTTAACGCGAGCTTATACGTCACAACCTTGCCTCTAACGTGCAGTTGTGCGACTCCTAGGTGAGTTCGCTCCCTCTATCCATCGGCTCGCACCAACCGCCGACTCTCTGAATGACTTCGGAGAACTACTATTCCTAATCCACGTCTTCCTATGGTTACAGTTCTACTGTTTTTACACAATAATTACATACATCATATGCAAAAAAACAAGTCTTGTCAACGGAGCGCGCACTGCGCATCCATGTGGATACAAGTTGATGTATGCTGATAAAGAATAGTGCTATTTTTTTAAGGCAATCAAGAACAATCTGGCCGTCTCAGGACCTGGTTCTTCCCATCCAAAGTCGCTATACACGTCAACATGCGAAAAGCCTGCTGCAAGCAACTCACCTATGATCCAATCCGTTTCATACGCGCGTTGAATGTGTGTCTCGTCAATTCGATTATATTTACCGCTCAACGGATCTTCACAAAATATAGCCAGTTGATGTTCAATTTCATGCCGTGACTCATCATATTCACTATGCCATATGTAAGCTACATCCCCTTCGTCCAACGTGAAGGGTTGTTGTTGTGCATAATATTCAAATTGACGAACATGATGCATATCAAGCATAAACATGCCACCTGGTCGCAGCTGTTTAGCCGTCTGTTGAAATACTGATCGAACATCTTCTAGTTCGGTTACATAATTGATGCAGTCGCAAAATGAAATAACAGCATCAACCTGCTCTGGCACTTCCCAATGTCTCATATCCTGACACACCCATTGCACAGAGCCAGTCATACGCCCCGCATCCTGCTCCTTTTCACGAGCAATTGTGAGCATCGCATCCGCTAAGTCAATCCCCGTCACTTGCATGCCCTGCTTCGCTAATGGGATCGCGATCGTACCAGTACCACAGCCCAAATCAACAATTGATTGCGGCGTAACACCATATCTTTCCCATGCTGCGTTGGCAAATTGAAGCCACTTCTCATACGGCATATCCGCCATAAGCCGATCATACACCAGCGCAAATTGGCCGTACGAATCCATACTAGCGATCATCCTTTCGGAAGTTAGAACGGTCATTTCCTTGACCGGAAGAAAACGGCTTGCGTCCTGCGGATGAAGAACTGCGACGCTCCGTTTGTGCATGCTTAGACGCAGCCTCGTTTGGACGCGAAGGCTTGCGGCGCGCATCTGGACCAGTGCGATCGCCCTTCCACTTATAATCGCTTGAGGAGCGCTCAGCAGGCGCAGGGCGCTTCATATCAGGCCGACGTTGTTCTGCCTGAATTTGAGCCAGCTTTTGCTCCGCTTCAGCTTGATCAGTTGCAGCGCCAAGCTCCGTCAGCTTGGACCAGCTGCCTTCTTGTGTCACAAAGCCCGCTTTCATCAGCCGTCCCATCGCACGTTTGAAGGCGGATTTACTGATTTGAAATCGCTGTGTAATCAGATCAGAAGGGGTCTCATCCGAGTAAGGCATAGCACCGTTAGGGCGCTCCTTCAAAATTTGAAGCAGTCGGTTTGCATCGAGATCCATACCTACTTCTTTGCGCTCAGCCAGTGTTACGTTAACACGCCCATCTTCACGTACATGGGCAATTCGTACACGTACGCGGTCGCCGACACGAAGCGGTTGTGGACGCTGTGATTCGTGCAGCAGCCCGAGTGCGCCAAAGCCGAGAGGACCGCCTTCTACGACAAAAAACGTCCCCATACGCAGCGCCCGATATACGATAGCATCATGCCAAGTATTCAGCCAGCTGCTTGGTGCGTGAAATACGAGTGGAGCCAATTCCTCTTCGCCCGCCAACTCCGCCACCAATCGACCTACCCGATCATGAGCCAGCTTCACGTATACTTTATCTCCAATCATGGGACGCAGCGTCTTCAACTCTGGAAGCTCACTAGCCGGCAGCATTAACTGCCGACCAATTCCCATTTCCAAAAAATAACCAAAGCGAGAATGAATATCAGCCACTTCCAACGCTGCCACTTCACCTAGCGTTAAATAAGGCTTTTTCATTGTGGAAGCAAGACGATCTTCTGTATCGTAGAACAAAAATACGTCAAGCTCTTCATCAATCATAATATCGCGTGTTAGCTCCGTGTAATGGAGGATAACGTCATGTTCCTCATCAGTCAAAAAATAGCCATACGGAGATACTTCGCGATCTACACGCAAACGTTGTATCGTTCCTGCTGTGAGGGTCATGCCATCTCCACTACTTTCGCGTCAGACCACAGCTTTTCAATGTTATAATACTCACGCTCTTCGCGGTGGAACACATGGACCACAACGTCTCCAAGGTCAATCAGAACCCAACGGCCCGAATCCATACCTTCTGTTCCGCGAACAATAGAGCCCGCCTGATGTGCCGATTGGCGAATCTCGTTAGCGATAGCCTGTACTTGAGTGTCAGAGTTACCGTGACAAATAACAAAGTAATCCGCAATCAATGAGATGCCTTGCAAGTCCAGAACTACAATATCCATCGCTTTTTTGTCTTCTGCTGCATCCACAGCTAGGTGGAGCAGTTGTTTAGGTGTTAACGCCATAAGTTAGCCTCCGGTTCTAATCTGTAAATGTAAATTAGATGTGTAAGGCTGCCGCAAGCTGACAAAGCTAACACAACAGCCCAAACGAACCTATTACATTTACAGTTTCATAAAATGAATATATTATTTCTTATTGTTGACGATTGTCCAACTCTTCAATCAAGCTATTACGTGCTTGGAGCGTGGTCGGAAATATACGGGCCCGTTTGGAGAGCAAAAAGCTGATCGTCGAATCAAAGCCGGCAATCAAGGCTTCTTCGAGGCTGCGCTTGGCTAACTCTCTAATGCGGTCTACCCCTGGAAAGTCCCGACCTGGCTCGATGTAGTCAGCCAGACATACAACTTTGTCAAGCTTCGTCATCCGCTCGCGTCCAGAGGTGTGGTAGCGTATTGCATCAAGCACTTCCTCATCCGAGACGCCATATTCATGCTCCGCAACATAGGCGCCAACAGGAGCATGCCAAAGCGCCTTGTCATGCTGAAGCAGCAAGCTTGGAAGACCTTGGTCGCGTATAATCCGCTCCATTTTGTCTGTCGGCCAGTATTTTACGACATCATGCAGCAGCGCCGCCAAATCCGCTTTGACAGGATCAACCCCATACTGTAAGGCAAGCTCCACAGCAGACTGCATCACACCTGCGGTATGGTTCCACCGTTTCACAGGCATTTGGGAGCGCACAGCTTCTAACAATTGATCACGACTCATTTTCATATAAACCCCACCTTTGCGCATACTGTTCAACCGCTTCAGGCACGAGGTACCGAATGGATCGGCCTTGAGCCATCCGTCTTCTAATCTCTGTTGAAGAAATATCCATTAAGGGCATGTGGGCTTCCACCACACGGGCTTGCCATTGGACGGGAAGGAGCGAAACATCCCATTTCGCACCTGGCCGCTGCAAGCCTATGAATTTAATTTTGGTCATCAGTTCATCGATCCCGTGCCACTTCGGTAAATAAGCAACCATATCCCCACCGATAATCCAGTACCACTCCACTTGTGGATATTGAGCCTGCAACGCATTAACTGTATCTAAAGTATATGAGACACCGCCGCGTTCCATTTCCCAAGCGCTAACCTGAAAAGGCTCATAATCGGAAATTGCAAGCTGCGTCATATGCAGCCGCTGCTCCGGAGAAGCGATCGGCTGATGAGGTTTATGAGGCGGCACGTTAGCTGGCATAAACCACACCTCGTCCAGCGCTGCGGCCTCTCGTGCAGACTCGGCAGCGACAAGATGTCCGAGATGGATCGGGTCAAACGTACCTCCCATAATGCCGATATGCTTGACGGAGTGAGTCATAGGTACAGCCTCCTGCAAAATTTAAATCCTATGGGGCAGCCGCAGTTGTCCTGCTTGCTAAAAGCTGCTCAAATGCCGATGCCTTGCTGTTTAGAAAGTTTAGGCTCTAGGAAGCACGATTTCTTTGTGATCCTTCGATTCCTTGTATAACACAATTGTTTTACCGATTACTTGGACCAGCTCACAACCAGAACGCTCAGCAATTTCAGCTGCAATCACGTTACGATCTTCATCACAATTTTGCAAAACTGAAATTTTAATTAGCTCACGTGTCTCAATCGCCTCATCGATGTGACGGATCAATTGATCATTAACCCCACCTTTTCCAATCTGAAAAATAGGCTGCACATGATGTGCGAGAGAGCGTAAGTGTCTTTTTTGTTTACCTGTTAACATATTGTCATTCCTTCCTTATTTACAAACAAATACGTACATCGTTTACGAGCAAATACGTACATCGTACAATCTGTTGATCATAGCGACTTCCATACGATACCAGTTAACTACCAGTGATCAGATAGTGATCACAATGTGGAGAAGATTCCGCTTCTGGCAGACAATTGAGGCGTCTCATCTACAAGGTCTGCACTAGCTCGAAACAGCTCCAAGCACCGCATCTCGCATCACTTCAATCGGTGCTTGCTCACCCGTCCATAGCTCAAAAGCAATCGCACCCTGATACACAAACATTCCCAAGCCGCCATGAGTTCTAGCCCCCGCAGCCTTAGCCGCGTGGATGAGCTTCGTCTCAAGTGGATTGTATATAATATCACTTACGATCATATGAGATTTCAACCACTGCTCTGCGATCGGGCTCTCTTCTGTATGCGGATGCATCCCCACAGAGGTCGTATTAATTACAACATCAACTTGTGCAGGCTCAACTGCCGGAATGCCATCGTGTATGCCAATGCACTCAATCGTACCTAACGATGACATTTCCTGCGCTATTTTCTCCGCTCGATCAAGCGTCCGGTTAGCAATCAACAGTTTGCCACAACCTTCTCTTAGCAGCGCATAGGCAAGACCGCGCGCTGCACCGCCTGCACCTACAAGCAGTACATTACACGCGGATAAATCGACTGCCGTTTCTTCCCTTAAAGAGCGAGCATATCCCAAGCCGTCCGTATTATAACCGATCAGTTTGTTGTTATCGTTCACAATCGTATTGACCGCACCGATCATGCGTGCACTTTCATGTACTTCGTCTAAATAGACCATTACACGTTCCTTGTGCGGTATCGTAACGTTTATCCCACGAATGCCTAAAGCACGAATCCCGTGGATAGCTTCAGCCAGCCGATCCGGAGCCACATGGAAGGCTGTATAAATGCCGTCCCATCCTCGAGCCTGGAGGGCGGCGTTGTGCATAATTGGCGACTTGGAGTGACGTATCGGATCTCCAATGACGGCCAGCACTGTGGTCACACTAGTTACGGCCTGTACTGCCGCAGCACTATCCTGTTGAACCATATTATGATCCGCCTCCCTGCTCTAACACGTATAGTCTAAACCGACAGCTAATCGGTATATTTCATCCGAACTTAAATCAATGCATGTCGAAGGAGCACTTTAACGCCTTTTGGCGCATGTATTTCAACCAATGCACCCGAGGTGCTGTTACACGTAATCCAGCCCAAGCCGGACACAAACACGTCCATCTCTTGGCCGCGTGGAACACGGAGCTGATGCTTCGTCCAAACAGGAATGTCTGCCAGGCGATCCTTTGTCGGTGGCGCCAGCATCTCTCCAGCATGATCAGCATACAATTCGTCTGCACGCTCCAGCTTCGTACGATGAATCTTTATCCCGTTAGACAAGTAGCAAGTGAACGATTGACGCTCTCCTTCAACAAAGTCAAAGCGGGCTAATGCACCAAAGAACAGCGTTTGGCCAGCATTCAGTTGATATACTGCCGGCTTTAATGGTTTGTCTGGCAGCAGGGCACCCAGATCCTCACGACTAACGAGCTCTGTCAACCTGCTCTTGTATACGATACCAGGCGTATCCACAATATGTTTGCCATCGTCAAGTGGAATATTAACCATATCCAATGTAGTGCCTGGATATCTTGACGTGGTTAGTTCACGCTCCATGTCGCTATAATCATGGATCAGACGGTTAACTAGCGTCGATTTCCCGACATTGGTCGCACCTACCACGTATACATCCCGTTTGCCGCGACGCTGTCCAACTTCATCTACCAACCTCTCAAACCCGAGGTTGCGCTTCGCACTAACCAATACTACTTCAACGATCTGGATGCCGTGCTCTTTGGCCTGACGCTGCACCCAATTTTTGATCCTGTTCCAATTGATGGCCTTAGGCAGCAAATCAATCTTGTTTACGACCAGCAGCACCGGATTTGTACCGACAAAACGCTGAAGACCGGAAATAATGCTGCCATCAAAGTCAAACAAATCGACGATATGAATAACCAATGCATCTTCCTGCCCGATTCGGCCAAGCAAACGCAGAAACTCGTCATGATCAAGTGCCACTGACATGGCTTCGTTATAATTTTTAATGCGAAAACAGCGCTGGCAAATAATTGGCGTCCGCTCCAGCGCCTTCTCTGGCACATAACCGGATTGATCCGGTCGCTCCGTCTGAAGCGTTACGCCGCAGCCGCTACAGTGCCTTACTGTTTCTAATTCCATTATTGTTGTTCCTCCTCGTGCCATAAACCCTTTTTCCGTAAACTTGCTGTTGCAATGCGTTCAATACGTCGGTTAATGCGGGTCGTCCAGCCTTCATCCCGAATAGCAATGGGATCAACCAGTATCGTAAACATTTGCATACGATTGCCTCCCAATACATCCGTAAGCAGTTGATCACCCACTACAGCCGTCTCCTTCGGTGACAGTTCCATCAGCTTCATCGCTTTACGGAATGGCCGTTGTGATGGCTTACGTGCTGCATGCACAAACTGAATGTTGAGCGGCGTTGCAAAGTTGGAAACCCGTGTTAGATCGTTATTGGACACAATAACCAATTTGAAGCCTTGTCGCTTTACTTCTTCCAGCCATGCGGCCAGTTGTGGTGTTGCCAATGGGTCCTTGGCTCCGACCAATGTATTGTCCAGATCCGTTATAATCCCCTTTAACCCTTTGGACTTTAATAAAGTCAAGTCAATATCATAAACCGTACGCACCCGAAGTCTTGGAATAAGCCCTTCAAACAAGTTGGTCACCTCGTTTTCATACGACAAACTATACCATATTCTTTGATTTACGTGCAAAAAAATGCCGTATTCGTCGCATTGTTACGTCTCGAATACGGCATTTGATGTTAATACTATCATAAATGCTACGATCCTGTACGCTTAAATTCTCGAATTACCGCTTTCAATTGTTGCCAATCCTCCATTAATACCTCATCGTGTCCATATTTAGCCTGTTCAAATAAACAAACGATCTGCTCCGCAGCCGGCTTCTTGGCCGCCTGCTCGCGGCTCCAACGCTCGGCAGCCTCACGAACAGTTTCATGCTTCCCTTTGCGCATCCCGTGCATATGACAATAACTTAGCCATAGCTCCGTGTCTGCAATAATATGTTCGCGCGGAGTTAAGCGTCGTCCGATAAAACGAACCCATCTCATCGTATATCCAATTGAACGCCAGCGCAGCACGAGCATCACGATCGCAAATGCAGCTGCCAACATTAATACAATCTGAGCCACTGTCCCTATCCATGCAGGTAGTGAAATCTCATCAGACTTGGCTGTCTGCTGCTCAGGTTCTACTTGATTCAGTTCCGCTCCCTGCTCCTGCTCATCCTCCCCAGCAGATGCTTGTAGTCTCGGCATTGTAAAACCAGGAGTCGGTTCAAAAGCAACCCAGCCATATTCCCCTAAATACACTTCTACCCACGAATGCGCATCCGCATTTGTTACACGAAACGTGCCACCTTCATTCGGATCCGACATCCGTTCTAGCATAGCTTCCGGCATTCGGTTATCAATCATCAAATCTCTTGTACCAGGAGCATACCCTTTAACCCATCGTGTCGGAACGCCCACTGCGCGCAGCATGACAGCCATTGTGGATGAGAAGTAATCACAGTAGCCTTCCTGTATTTCAAACAAAAATGATTCTACAAAGTCCTCACTAACTTTTTTACTTATATCAGGCTTATTTGTGTACTTAAATTCAGTCCGCAAGTAGGACTCAATAAACTTGGCCCGATCGTAATCATTAGTAGCTCCTTTCGTAATCTGCTCGGCCAGACTTTTGACGCGGACAGAATACTCCGTTGGCAGCTTCAAGTACTGATACATTAACGCCCCTTTGATCCCCTCTGTCGGGTAATCGCGAGATACAGTACCTTTTCTCATCTCCTCTGGTGTAGCAACAGACACTTCCGATACAATCGTATAGGACTCAGGATACGCTTTATCAGCTCCTGGTTTATACATAAGTTCGCCATCATAACCGTTCCATCTCATGCTGCCGCTATGCTTGCCTTTCACTTGATCATAGGAAGAAATAGTAGCCATACCAAACAAAATCGGATACGTCTTGCTGTCTAGCATCGTAAAGGTCTGCTTTACTGTTCTTGTAGCAACATGCTGGCCTAACTGGTTTTGGGCACGCAGTTCCGTTCCTGGCGTTGCCTGCTTCAAATCCTCAGACTCCAAATCTGCCCATCCATTTCCAATGTATACGGCTTTGCTTTCTCCTCGCCAGTACCCTCTATAGTCCGCATTAACGGACATAACGGATTTAAAGTCCATTTCAAAACCGCCGCCAAGATCATAGTCATGTGTACTGTAGCCTGACGATACACCGCTGCCGTTTCCCCCGCCTGGTCCATTGCCTTCTCCCGCTACCGGAAAACGTTCAGCGTTGATCCAGGCTGTATAAGGATCGGTGACGATTGGCGCAAGCCCGGGCATGCTGAGACCCGAGCAAATAATTGCCGAAACAAGCACAATCGCGCTCACTGTCATCTGGAAAGCATATCGCTTGGTATGACTGCTTTGGGCAGGAAATTTGTGTTTCATCGTTCTAAAATGCAGCGCAATTAGCCAGACTAAGGAGGCAGACATAACCCAGGCCACCTGATCCCACAATATTTCGGGTGTAAATGAATCCAATGCACCGAGCACGATAAATTGGAGCACAAGCAACATAACGATATGCCAGCTCGTCTTTACCTTGCTCATAAACAACTCGTATGTCAGCCAGATCAGTCCGACTAGCCAGAGATACGGGTGGTACTGAAGCAAGCTTTCCCCTATCCTTGTGCTTGAATCAGCAGGCACCCACAATTGAAACTGCTGTAATTCCTCATAAATGGACCATAGGACAACACTTAGTCCGATTGGGATACGTACTATTGGTAATCGTGGAAAAAGCAGACCTGCAAACACGACTGTATTCAGCATCAGCTTTGTCATCGCAATCGTCTCGTCATACCAATAAGGAACAAGTGCAATCGCCCATTGATACAGCATGATGTAGAGGCAAAGCCAAATTAGGCGATCTTCCCAAAATAAGCCGAGGATGCGCTGGGTATATTTATTGTCACGCTTCATGCCGAGCTTTCCCCCAATCGCACCGGAAGCTGCTGTAATTCAGAAACCGGAATATACGCATATTGATGCCGCATAAGCATCGTTTGTAATTCATAATCTTCATCATGCGGTTTGGTATGGACATGAAAATAATCGCCTTGCCACCCCCGCTTAGCCAGTGCAGCAATGTTGGCAAACTGAGAACGATGTCTGCCGCCTGATATCCAAGCCACAATGCCGCCGTTGCGCAGTTCTGGATGTGTTGTCCATTTGTTCACCCACGATGACTCCATTCGTTCACGTGCAGATACCCGCAAAGGATGAACAGAGGCGAACCATTGCCGCAGTGCAAGCGTTTCATAGCGAACCGTTTCGGCATCCCATAGGTTCATATCGCTGTGAATCCCTACGATCACGACACGTCGCTGCTGTTGGCGCGCATATGCCGCAAGTGACGCCAAAATGGAAACCGCAAGTTCAAACTTATCATGATCCTCGTAGGCATCTATCGACAGATCCAATACGAGCACTAGCTGCGGCAGCCCCTCCGGTTCAAATTGCTTTGACTTTAACGCTCCCGTTTTCGCTGTAGCATTCCAATGAATACGGGATAACTTGTCACCTTGCACATAATCACGAATCCCGTTCAGTGTTGTTGACTCCAGACGCTGTCTGGACATCGACTGTTCAACCTGAAACGATCCTCGCCAAGATTTCAGCTGCTTCCAGCCTTGAACCGGCACAGTCTGCGGCATGACATACAACGATTGCCCCGCGTGAAATGTTCCTTCGTAAGCAAACAAGCCAAACAAATCTTTAGTCCAACACACCGTACGTGAAAATTGATAACAGCCTCGTGTCAAGGATGGTGTCTGATAAGTAACTAAAGCGGACCGCTGATGATCTAACGTGACAATCGATTCGTGCACATGGACACGCTCGCCGAAGCGATGCAATTCATCCTGTACAACCAAATAGGGCATAGGGACCCATCCGGGAATTTGAATTTGTAGTTTGACAGGTATATGACTGTGCGACATATAGTGCTTCCGTCCTTCGCCCCCTACTTCACGAATGCCGCTTGCCCTGCGTATGCCACCAAAGGCGCAGCTCAGCCAATAACAGCCTAGCAGTGTAGCCATCGTAAGCAACATAAATGAAGTTTTTCCGCCCTGAAATAAGAAATAACAAATTAGTCCGATATAAATGAGCACTGCATAATACAAATAGGGCATCCGCATTCGCTGGTTCGTTTGCGCTGTATGTGGGTCTTTCATCCTTACATCTCCAGTCTTACTGGCACAGCGACCTGCTGTAACACATTACGAATCACATCATCTGGCGTAATTCCCTCAATTCTTGCGTCAACACCAAGCACAATTCGATGACCCAGGACGTAAGGAGTTAGCTTCTTAATGTCATCTGGCGTAATATATCCTCTGCCCTGCAGCCAAGCATAGGCCTTGGATGCCTGCATGAGAGCGATGGATGCGCGCGGACTCGCACCGAGCAGCACATGAGGATGACTGCGGGTACGCCGTACAATATCGATCATATATGAACCGACGGCGTCATCCATATGAATTTGCTGGATAAGGCGCTGCACTTCCTCAATCGTCTCAATATCCGTTACAGCTTCTATCCGTTCCGAAGGCAATCCATCCATATGACGAGTTAACAGTTCTCTTTCTGTCTGTTCATCCGGATATCCAATACGAAGCCTCATCATAAATCGATCAAGCTGTGCTTCTGGCAGCGCATAAGTTCCTTCAAATTCAATCGGGTTTTGGGTAGCAAATAAAATAAACGGCTTCGGCAGGTCAAACGTCTCACCGTCAATCGTGACGTGGCGCTCTTCCATCGCTTCTAGCAGTGCGGACTGCGTCTTCGTTGTAGCCCGATTAATCTCATCAACGAGCAGAAAATTCGTCATCATCGGGCCTGGACGAAACACAAATTGCTGCTCCTTGGGATGGAAAATAAACATCCCTGTAATATCAGTGGGCAGCAGGTCCGGATTGCACTGGACACGCCTGAACTGACCATTCATCGTACGCGCCAGCGACTTGATTAACTGCGTCTTCCCTGTACCAGGGACGTCCTCGATTAAAACGTGGCCCCCGGCCAACATAGCTGTTAGCAGCAGCTCAATCTCCGCTTGTTTGCCTAATATACAACGTTCCAATGAAGAACGTAATTGCTGAATGACTGCATGCAGCGATACAGGTACCGACATAAACATAACCTCCTGGATATACGAATGGGTGCATGTGTAACATCATAATGACAGATGGATAGCAGTAAAATAATGCGCTTACAATTTCTCATTTTACACCATTGCAGGAAGATCGTACATGTGGCATAGTGACGAAATATGTTGGCGATTCAAACTTGCAGTTTACCTGCTTGAACACTATTCCGACATCAACAAGTGAAGTCATTATATTACTTACGAAATGAAATTAAAATAGAAGAAATCAATTGTTTTTTATACATATCAATGCACTTTAAGAGGGAAGCTCACCTGCAATACAAACAGGCTTTGAACTGGACTGGCTCCGACTCAAAACCTAACCATATTTTATGGCTTAATTATTTAACGATTGGACAACAATCTCAATTTGCGAGATAAGAAAAACCTTGATACCTACTCGATATTTATCTAGCTCCATAACAAAAAGCGACATTATCGTGTACATGTCTCTCATTAGAGCATGTCACCCGAATGCCGCATTAACAGTAATAGTTTAGGAATGTGAAGTGGAATGTTATTACTGGTAACCCTTTTATAAATAATCGAAAGTTGCTTATCCTTTTGGCCGTATAAATAAAGCAGCTAAAAAGGAGAACACAATCGCCGCGGATATACCCGCACTCGTTGTTTTAAATATGCCTGTGACAGAGCCGATCCAGCCTGTACTTTGCAAATCGGTTATAGCGCCATGTACCAGTGAATTACCGAAACTAGTAATGGGAACCGTCACGCCAGCGCCAGCAAAATTAATGAGCGGCTCATACCAACCAAGGCCGTCCACGATCGCACCTGCAACTACAAGGATAGCCATCGTATGCGCCGGAGTCAACTTCGCCACATCAAACATAAGCTGTCCGATGACACAAATCAATCCACCCACAACAAATGCCCAAAAATAGATCATGTCCCATCCCCCATTTCCAATGTTACCGCGTGAGCGATACATGGGATACTTTCTCCTTGCTGGTAGGACAGCGGCGAGAGCAGTGCTCCTGTAGCTACAATCATCACTCGCTTCAACTCCCCTTTGCGCATACGTCGCAAAATATGCCCATAAGTCACTACAGCAGAACATCCACATCCGCTGCCGCCCGCTTGTACTGCTTGCTGCTGCAAATCATAGACCATTAATCCACAGTCGTTAAATACCGTTCCCTCCATCGATAAGCCATTTTCTTTAAATAAATCTTTGGCAATGGCATGGCCGATAGAAGCGAGATCTCCCGTAACGATAAGATCGTAGTCCTGGGGGGTTCGGTTTAAGTCAGTCAAGTGCGTCTGAATCGTATCCACGGCCGCCGGCGCCATTGCAGCTCCCATATTAAACGGGTCCTTAAGTCCCATATCTAAAACTTTGCCAATCGTCGCCGCAATCACTTTCGGACCGTCACCTGTAGGAGCAACGACAGCAGCACCTGCTCCTGTAACCGTGTATTGAGCAGTCGGCGGCTTCTGGGACCCGTATTCCGTCGGGTATCGGAACTGCTTCTCCGCGGTACAATTATGGCTGCATGTTCCTGCCAATACATACTTAGCGTTGCCGCTGTCCACTAGCAGTGAGGCTATTGCCAACGTTTCCATCGATGTAGAGCACGCGCCAAATACGCCGATGTATGGGACTCCCAAATTTCGTGCCGCAAAGGTGTTGCTAATAATTTGATTCATCAAGTCTCCGCCCAGAAAATAATGGATGTCTTCATCCTTTAGCTTAGCATGCAGCACGGCTAGCTCTGTCGCTTGCTCAAGCAGCTTACGTTCGGCCTTTTCCCAACTCTTCTCCTTCATATCCAAATCTTCGTGGATGAAGTCAAACTCCTTAGCAAGCGGGCCTTCCCCCTCGTCAGGACCAACAACGGTGGCCGTGCTAATAATGACCGGCTTATTCTTGAACAGCCAAGTCTGGCGCCCTATGTGCATATGAATGCCTCCATTCGTGGTTCAGCTTGCACTTGTTGCTAATGATGCTGAATATTGATGCCGAATATTAAGTACACCATCGCCACAACAAATGCGGCCACCGTGCCAAACACAATCACGGACCCCGCAAGTTTAAACATGTTGCCTCCGACACCAAGCACAAGCCCTTCGCTGCGATGCTCAAGCGCCGCCGAACACATCGAATTGGCGAATCCAGTAACGGGTACAGCGGAGCCTGCCCCTGCCCACTGAGCAATTTTGTCATATACACCAAGACAAGTAAGAACGACGGACACAAAAATGAGCAGTACGACCGTTGGTCCCGCAGCTTGCTTCTCACTCATATGAAGCCAATTCATAAACAACGACTGGATAGCTTGTCCAATTAAGCAGATCGTGCCTCCGACTAGAAAGGCCCGAATGCAGTTTTTGAAGACAGAGCGAGCGGGTTCACGCTTCTTTGCGATCTGCTTGTATTGCTGCTCCGATATCGTCCACTTGCCCGATTTCCAAGCCGGGGTTTTGGACTTCGCAGAAGTCGCCATAGGCATACCTCCTATATTATTACGTTTTACATCATCTAGTTTGAAGATGTCTGAATACAGTATTTGTCGTTTGAAGCGGGATTATGTTACATTGATATCCCCTCATCTAATGTCACATTTTGTATATAAAGCATAGACATACAATAACAAGCAGGACAAACAAAATGAGTGTCAATGCATCCAACCATAGCTTGTGTAGTTTTGGTAAGGGCGAACTGCTGCTCTCAGTTTGATTTGGGCGTTGGCCACCTCGCGGATAGACGTTAGGTACTGCATGTGCTAATTTTCGAGACCGCTTTTGCATGGTCAACAACATCCTTTCTCGATGTCACCACTGGGGACATACTGCACAATATGCGGCGAAAGCCCGTCTAGCAACTATCCCCGCTTTATTTTCTTGCTTCATCCTCCCGTTTTCCCTGTATTTTAAATTTTGTGCAAGCATTAGTCCGGTACGTTCGCATACAAAAACACGCCTCTGCTGAAGCAGAAGCGTGCTTGACATGATACTTGTTCGCTATTACATAAATCGAAGCCGCCCGAAGCAGTCCGGTACGTGGAAATTAACCGCCCCTGTAGGTGACCATGCCCAAAATGAACGCTCACCTGCTTTGGTCTGGTCAATGCGGAACCAATTTACACGCCATTCTTCTCCAGCCGCTGGTACTTGTGCTTGCAAGGAATTAAATGGTATTCGCAATTCATAAGTCAGCCTGACCATGCCGCCATCAAGTGGCTGTACAGCAACAGACGTATGCAGTTCGGCCGCATCCCACTCTGGATGCAGCTCGGAAGGCTCGTGCCCGTTGTTTTGGATCATCGCATCAAACACAACGTTATGCGGACTTACGTTAAATTCATAATAACGTTCCCCTGTACCTTGGAGATCAATAAACATTTCTACAACATCTGCTTCGTATAAAGGGTCATCGTGATCTTTATAGGGGCTCCATATATAATCATCATCCGCATAAATACGAACATGCACAGCATCTGTTGTCCAACAAGCTGCAATAGCCGTCGTTAAACGCGGCAGTTCGGATGTTGTCACATCCAGCAGCGACGTCCGCGACATCTGATCCCAGTCGTTGTCAGATGGCAGCTGCGCCATATATCTACATTCATAAATCGGCAGCAGTGGATGTAGTAAGGCTACTTTACGATCTTCTCCCTGAGCTGAATCCAAGGGCGGTGATTGGCTATTCCCTTCATCCATTCGACTTGTCGTGCTGTCGAGATGGCTCATTCGTGCTGTATCGGGTGGTGTGTGGTTCATAGAAGTTTATCCTCTCCGTCTTCAAGCTGTTTAGCAGCAAACGACCCGATTGCGGGGAGGTTCGCTATTCATTCTATTTTAGGATACAAGCCACCAGCCCGAAATGTATTTATTAAAGAAATATCGCCACATCCCCCCTCTATTTGAACCACCTTGAAAAAGGCAATTAGAAACTGTAATTCAGCAATGTGAACGACATTTAAGAAGTTACCTGCTGTGACAGCATATTTTTATCCCAATTGTGAAGAGAAGGCATTCGTCTTGTCATAGGATCAATCAGCCATAGAATAGACACCAAACTTACAAGCAAGCCGCACAGCAGCATCATGGATGAACTTCCCCAATAAGTTCCTAACGCTCCACCTAATAAAAATCCAAGTGGCATTGCAAGTCCACTAAAGCTGGATATCGCCGCCATTACTCGACCCATATAAGCTTCTGGAACAACTGTCTGTACAAAGACAGCTGCCGCTACATTTGTCACCCCACCTGGCAGCCATCCTATGCCAAACAAAATAACCGCCAGCCAAGGGGAAGTAGCTTGAGAACACAGTATCCACAACAGACCACATACCAAAAAAGCTACAATAAATAACAATCCCAGCTTTTTATGCTCAATACGCAGCGCAGGTGCTAGCACCGTACCCAGTATTCCCCCAACAGCCATCGACGTCATTAGGAGACCATACTGTTCAGGGCTGCTTCCGAATGCAGGCAATATGGCCATCAAGGCTCCACCGGCAAAATTGATGACCAATATACCTGCCAGTAATCGCATAATAGAAGGCTGCATCAACATTTTTATACCATCTGTCAATTCACGGCCATACTGTTTCATTACTTGCTTTAGTTGTAATTGATTCTGTTTTGGATTCGTTTTGGATTCGTTTGTCGTTGAGGCTGTTGCTACAGTTAACATGGAAAAGACAAATGCCGTTATAAAGAACAAACCCGAATTGATCAAGAAGAGACTGCTCACACCGATCGCTCCAATAAGTACGCCTCCTAATGCGTTAAAGGCTGCATCACTGCCCTGATTTGCAGCGGTAAACAACATATTTCCCATCGTTAGCTGCTCGCGTGGGAGCACCTTAGGTAAGGCGGCCATTTCCGCCGGATACATAAATTGATTTAGCATGGATATAATTGGCATCAATATCAGTATGAAGGTGATGGACAGAAAACCATATGCATATCCGAAGGGTACGATGAGCAGCAATACGGCTTGGGTGAGCTGAGTTGACACTAGCATATGCCGAAGTGGCCATCTATCAATGAATGGGCCGTACAGAAATTGTATTATGCGTGGCATGGAGGTCAGAAAACCTGCAAGTCCTGTATAAAAGGTAGAGCCTCCCAAGTTGTACACCATCCACATCGCACCAATCATGTAAAAGCTGTCACCCGCATTCGCAAATAAACGGCCAATAAACAACTTAGTAAAGTTTTCATTTCGAAAAATACGATGCATCCTTTTCATGCGTTCATCCCCTAGACACATTTTTTACCAATGTATCATAATCAGAACGCCGACCCATCGGGCCGGAACTGTAAGTATCCCTTATACTTAGGATGTAGGAGCAGCTCGGGCTATAGAAGGATCTGTGGGTTTAGAGCGTCCGCGCATTCAAGCCACTTTGATCAAAAAACACGAAAACCCGCAGGACAGACTCACTTCTTAAAAAGTGTCTGTTCCACGGGTTCATGTGGTTTACATGGCGCTTATTATTGCTCAGGGAACAATGCTGTAGACAAATAGCGCTCCCCTGTATCCGGCAGCAGTACTACAATCGTCTTGCCCTTGTTCTCTGGCCGTTTCGCTATTTCAGTAGCCGCAAACACAGCGGCGCCAGACGATATACCTACAAGCAGGCCTTCCGATGTAGCCAGCGTACGGGCTGTAGATAGTGCCTGCTCATTGCTTACTTGGTAAACCTCATCTACGACAGTTGCGTCATAGTTTCCTGGCACGAAGCCGGCACCGATGCCTTGTATCATATGCGGTCCTCTTGTACCACCGGACAGGACAGGCGATTCAGCCGGCTCTACGGCAATAATGGCAGCCGAGGGCTTCTTGGATTTCAGCGCTCCGCCTACTCCGGCAATTGTGCCGCCTGTGCCGACACCTGCAACAAAGATGTCCACTTCGCCATCTGTATCACGCCATATTTCTTCGGCTGTTGTCCGGCGATGCACGTCCGGATTAGCCGGATTGTTAAATTGCTGCGGAATAAACGCATGCGGAATTTCCTCCGCCAGCTCTTCCGCTCGTTTGATTGCGCCTGTCATGCCTTCTGCCGCTGGCGTCAGTACCAATTCAGCACCAAGCGCCTTCAGCAGCTTTCTGCGCTCCACGCTAAACGATTCCGGCAGCGTAATCATCAGCCGGTACCCAAGCGCAGCGGCAGCAAAAGCGAGCCCGATTCCGGTATTGCCACTCGTCGGCTCGATTATAATGGAATCTTTATGAAGCAAGCCTTTCGCTTCAGCATCCTTGATCATGGCGAAGCCAATGCGATCCTTTACACTGCCTGCGGGATTAAAGTATTCAAGCTTAGCGATAACTTTTGCTTCAAGCTGTAATTGATCACTGTAGTTGGTTAGTTCCAGCAAAGGTGTATTTCCAATCAGATCCGTTAAATTTTTTGCGATTTTTGACATAAGATGGTTCTCCTCCTGATGCATCTGATTTCCTATTGATTTAGTCGGTTAAGTTAACCTTAACATTTCGTGTCACGTTTCGCAATGTGGGGCGGTCACATAACCTCCCCTTTAACAATACAAAAAAGAGAGGGAACAACACTCCCTCTCTACCCTTTCTCACCTCGTATTTATTGAAGCCCTGCCGAGACAGCCTCCCAGAACTTGTAATCTTCCATCCCTAAGGCATAAATAGAAACCCCAGCCAGCCAATACTTGTGTATGTATTGCGTCTTTTGGAGAATGCTTGTCTCATCTTCATACCACACTACGTGGCTAGCTCCATCTGTATCTGTATAGTTAAAATACATGGAACCTGTCCATTCGTCTCTAATCGGTGTGGCACCTGTGTCAGCGATCAGATTCGGGATATCCTTCCACATGACTTGAGCGTTGCTTTTATTGGCTGGATCCGATAAGTTCCAATCGTTTCCGTAAGTAGGGATTCCCATCAACACTTTTTCAGAAGGCACATATGTAATCGCAAATTGGAGTGCAGACTCTATCCAAGGCTTGCTGGCAACGGAGCCAGCATTTCTCCATACCCCATGTTCATCGTAAGTCATGACTTGAATCATGTCTGCTGCTTTTCCCAATGCCTCGAAGTCAAACGCCCCCGTCCAATCATCCGTTGGATCGTCATCTGCTTTAGCGGGAACAGATACCATCGTGAGAAATCCTTTAGCTTTCATCTTGCCTGCCACTTCTTGAACAAATGAAGTTAATGCCTGACGATCTTCTGGCAGCACCGCCTCGAAATCAATATTAATACCTTTGTAATGGTTCGTTTCAGCAAGTGCAAGCATATTTTGAATCAGCTTTTTCTTGGCTGTTCTATTTGTAAGTACTTGGTGTGCAGCATGACTGTCCCAATCTCGGGCTCCATAATTGGATACGAGTGCATAAGGTAATACT
The DNA here is from genome assembly GCF_000425125.1 of Paenibacillus taiwanensis DSM 18679. Lineage (GTDB taxonomy): Bacteria > Bacillota > Bacilli > Paenibacillales > Paenibacillaceae > Paenibacillus_B > Paenibacillus_B taiwanensis. The sequence goes on along the minus strand of NZ_KE384306.1, from coordinate 148,251 downwards.
TCCACCGCATTGGCATAAGCAACCGTTTCTTTTGGTACTTCTCCAACGAGGTTACCTTTATCGTCCGTGTTAAAAGTGTCGGTAGACATCTGATTCATATAGTTATGAAATTGAATAAATGAATCACCCGAATCGACCGTGTAATAACCAAGGATGATCGGGGACGGTGCAGCCTCCATCTTAGTAATGCTAACGTTAAGCAAAGTGGCAATAGTAGCAGTTATCGTTAACATTTTGATCGCTTTTTTTATATTCATGTTTGTGGTGCCTCCTAAGGATGCTAGATATGAAATGTAGATAAAGAATATATGAACATAAGTATTAACGTCAATTCACATTTTTGTAAATAAGCTTCATATACTACATCGTTCATAAAAATCAGTTCCAAAGCACTAATTCAATCGTATCGGCTAGACATCATACTAAAATGATTGGTATGCTCCAAAAAATATGGTAATATGTAGGTGGTGGATTGGCAAACCGTTTATGAATATAACAATAAGCGAGGTGTACCAGTTGACTGTTATCTCCAATCTAACGATGACACTAGGGGAGTTGATACGACATAAACGACAACAGAAACAAATGACGCTGGCACAAGTTGCAGAATTAACAGGCGTATCCAAAGGCACCATATCTAAAATCGAAAATAAAGAAATCAAATTACGAGATTACAAAGTCGCCCTAGACCTTGCAGCTGTGTTAGATATCCCCATTGAAGATGTAACCGAGCGATATATAGAGGTAGAAAGGAACCCTGACTACTTGCTAGACGCGCTCAAACTTGCCATCACCCAATCCGCATCAACAGAGTTAACGGCCAAGATCGCTGCCCAATACCTCACGACAAATCGAGAACCAACCGAAGACTCCTTACAAACCTTGTATGAATTCACCAGCTCCTTGCAGGACAACTCACAACAGCTGGCCTTGTATCAAGTCATTAGCAAGATTGCTGATGATCACAGTGTTCGGCCTCTACTAGCCATGTCATTACTCCAAACCTACCTCATCCAAAGGGACAACTTCAAGAAGTTACGAGAATCATACACAAAAGGAACAGACCTTTTACACCACGCACGATTCCTTCAAACGGAAGATCAAATTATCTATTATTATAAGCTTGGCGCCCACGCATACCACTTAGGAAAATACAGAGATTGCATCCGTTTTTTTAAAGAACTAGAAACACTGGACACGTCTGAAAATCCATCTAAAGCGCACGCAATCTGTTGTATGGCCTTTTGTTATTGTTTAATCGGACAGTACGAACTGACGGAAGAATACATTAAAGCAGCAAATAAGTTTAACTTTCCTTTTGTCCAAGAGCACGTAGCTTTTACGACAGCCAAATTAAACGGGAAAAAGGGCAATATTGATTTAGCTATTATTCAATTTGAACACTGTTTAGAGCGTTATCAGCCTAAGATAGCTGTTATGGATGATCTACTAGATTTATATTTGCAACAGAACTATTTAGCAGCAGCCGAAACATTATTTCAACACGAACAAGATTTTGAGGACATTACGTTAGTGGACAACCCCGCCCTCATCGCTAAATACGCAAACTATTATGCTACTAAAAGCAGATATTATAAATTAACAAGGGACCACAATCAAACGATACACTACCTCCTGAAAAGCATCATGATCTTTATTTCGGTTGATCGACGTTCCAATGTTTCTGAGGGTGCAGGGGTGCTACTAAACGATCTATGTAAAAGTCCCAAAACACTTGATAATCTTGAAATTATCGATAAAATTGAATTGATAGCATCGTATTTAAAAATTGTTGATTACGAAGAAGGAGATGTATGATGAGAAACAAATTTAATGCCGTAGTTATGGTCGTTGCTCTTACTCTTTCCATCGCTGCACCAGTCGTTTCAAATGGTTCCACAAGCTCTGCTGCCGAGCAAGTAATCATCTCCAATATTATTATTCCTTGGTAAACAACAAGACTAGACATAAATTTATAAAAACAGACACTAAAAAAGTGTCTGTTTTTGCTTTTGTCCCATTTTTTTTTGCATTCCATAAATATTTGAAACTCGTGATATACTTACCCCGAGGAAAGCTGTACTGACATATAGTTGGTGGGCGCAAGGGGGCTTGCCCATCTTCATAAGGGGTGAAATGTAGTGAATGAGAAGATTGAGGAATTACGTTCCCTAATGAACGGATCGTATAGAGAAGGCACTAGTTTGACCGATGGTAAAATGTTAAAACTAAGTAAACGTCTGGATAAAATTTTGACCAACTATCATCGCTCAACTCAGAAACGCATCCCTACCGGTTAGCAATCATTACAACGCTCTCCACAGGGAGGTGCGCACAACATGAAGAAGTGTGTTGTATACACTGCAATTTTTGGAAACCGAGACGTGCTGCGAGATCCGGAGCAAGTGCATGCAGATATGGATTACATTTGTTACACGGATAATCCCGCTGCTCTTTCAACTACCGTTTGGAACGTCATTCCGAGCGAAATGGTATTTGAGAATACCGTAAAGACTGCCCGTTGGTTTAAGCTCCATCCACACTTGCTGTTTCCTACCTATGATACGAGTGTGTGGATAGATGCCAATTTTACTCCCCAAGGAGACATAAGCAGTTCCATTCAGAACTATCTCGCACAACACCCTGTCGCCGTATTTACACACCCTATTCGGGATTGTATTTACGAGGAGGCTCAGGTTGTTATCAATTCTATGCCTGCTCTCGCTTCCATTATTGAGCCGCAAATGTACTTTTATCGTGAGACGGGTTATCCTGAGCATCAGGGGCTCGTCGCATCGGGTGTTCTGTTTCGCAGACATCATCAGCCGGAAGTCATCTATTTGATGGAGCAATGGTGGCATCACATTGTCGTATTCAGTGGGCGGGATCAGCTTAGCTTTAACTATGTCGCATGGAAACACAACAGCTGTTATACCCTGATTAAACAATCTATTTTCGCCCACCCTCATTTTCATACTCGGGATCATGGGGTTCGCTGAAATCACGCCCTGCTACAATTTATATACCAACAGCCGGACACACCAAGCAGGTGCGCCCGCCTTTGGTATGACTTGCTCCCTCCCCTTCGTCATCTTATTCTTCATAAGTAGTGATTTGATATTGAAGCTGCTGGAGTGTATGCTCATTTTGCACAAGCAGCAAGTCAGCATGTACATTAGGCTTATTAAAATATCGTGTTAGCGTGTTCAAATCTAAGGACTTAAATTTCACAACCTGCGTGTCATTTAATAAATAATACACATGGAATTGTTGTTTGAGCTTCTCTAGTAGTTCATTACCGGAGGTGCCTGCCTGCTCGAGAAACTGGTTGTTAAATTCGATGCAGCCCAATGCTTCCTGACACGCTTGTAAAGTGGCCTCCATCCCGCCCCATACTTTTGCTTCATAACCTTCGACGTCCATTTTAAACAACAATCGGTGTGCTTTTCGTGTTAATCCTTTCATGACGGTGTCGATGGTTACACTTCTAACTTGCCGCTGCTGAAAGGCAGGACTGGGAATAGCGGTTGATGTCCCTGAATATTGGGGATTGATGTAAAAGAATGCCTGCTCGTCATCTCGATCTGAGGCAAGCGCATATACAATATGGATTTGCTCACGATTAGGATGTTCATGCAAGGAATGGTGAATATAAGGGGCAAGCGTATCATTTGCTTCAATTCCGATAACAGTAACCTCTTTGGCATATGCACTTGAAAACAAGATCTCCCCATAGTTGACCCCTACATCAAGCGCAACCGATGGCTGAAAGTAGGCAACCGCCTTTTTCCAAAATGAAGTGATTTTGGGCTGTGTAATCCCCTGATGCGCAAGCAAAAATTGCCCTCGACTCTCATGGGGATTAATATAAAGGACATATCCCAAGTCAGAAAATGTAATCTTCTCCATGTAACAGCACCTGCTTCCAAATAGCGTTACTATATCATAATAAAAATAAGAAATTAGGAACTAACCATTCACCTTATTTTATGGAATTGTGCTGCTGTCGTTAGCGGGGATAGAGCTGTCTCACGTTTAAATTTGACAATCATATTCGCAAAATGTTTATGCTTACAGGTGACCATTTATAGCTGTAACGTAACAAAAAATCCTCCCGTGTTAGGAGGATTTTAGTTATGTTACTCGTTTTTACTTGTTTGCGTCCAGCCTTGCAATAGCCGCTTCAGCCGCCTCCATAACAATCTCACCCAAAGTCGGGTGAGCATGAATAGTAAGCGCAACGTCTTCTATCGTTGCCCCCAGCTCAATGGCAAGCGCGAGCTCTGCAATCAGATTGGACGCCTCCGCTCCCACAATTTGAGCCCCGATAATACACTTCGTTTCCTTATCGGCTACTATTTTCACGTATCCTTCCCCCGCCTTCAAGGCCAGCGCCCTTCCATTTATAGCAAAAGACGATCTCCCTGTAACAACTTCCTTTGATCGTGCTCTCGCTTCAGATTCACTGAGTCCCACACTGGCAACCTCCGGATCAGAAAAAACAACAAGGGGTATGACCTTGTAATCCACCTTGGTACGCCGGTTCATTATGGCTTCTACTACTACCTTAGCTTCATAGGACGCCTTGTGGGCTAGTGCGGGACCTGCTATGATATCGCCAATTGCATAAATATTGGGGACATTCGTACGACACTGCTCATCAACCTGAATTAAACCTCGCTCCATCAGTTTAATCCCTGCGCGATCCAGCCCCAAATTTTGATCCGTATTCGGCCGCCGTCCTACCGTTACCAACACGTATTGTGCAGTGACCTGTCGCAAGTTCCCCTGTTCCTTAAAATGAACAGTAACCTGCTCACGAGTCTGTTCCATATGATCTGCTACTGCGTGAGTAAAAATATCAACCTGTTTATGTTGCAAATTACGTACAACAGGACGAATCAACTCTGGCTCGAACCCAGGTAGAATCTGCTCCGCGCCTTCCAGTATCGTTACTTTCGTTCCAAATTTAGCAAAGGTTTGACTTAGCTCCACTCCGATATATCCCCCACCAATAACGATCAGGCTTTCGGGTACTTGCTCCAAAGCAAGTGCAGCGGTAGAAGACAAAATTCTGCCCCCAAAAGGGAATGCGCCTAATTCAATAGGCCGAGAACCAGTGGCAATAATACAATGCTTGAACGCAATCTTCGTGTTTGTTGTATCCCCTTTAACCAGTACCTCATGCTCGCTTACAAAGCTGGCGTCTCCATGAAATTTGGTCATTAATTTGTTGTTTAACAAGAACGCTACACCATTTGACTGCTTATTTACAATAGAATTTTTAAAGGATTGTACTTGTGAAAAATCAACTTTGGCGTCTCCTTTAATTTCAAAGCGATGCGCTTCTGCAATTAAAGCTTTGGAGGGAATGCATCCCACGTTCGTACAAACGCCCCCTATATGATCTCGTTCCACAATTGCTACGAGCAGGCCGTGGTCCGAAGCACGTTTTGCAGCTGTGTAGCCCCCCGGGCCAGAGCCAATCACTAATACATCAACTTGTGTTACTGCGTTTTCTACTGTCAAATCGTTTCCCTCGCTCTCGTTCGTGTTTGCGTTGCTTGTCAAGTCGAGCTCCAATCTCCATCGTACCCATAACAATTACGAGACTCCTCTTATATAGCCCTAATTGTTCAAATTAAGATTGACAGTAAGCCCGCTTATTCGTAAAATTGATAGAGACAGGTCTGTACCATTATAGCTATGATCATACAGACAGATCTGTACCATGTCAATCGTTTTTGAAGGAGGAGCCTATCCAGATGCCTATCACAGACAAAAAAGAAACGGCTAAAACGAGAATTTTGCGAGTCGCATCCTATTTATTTTATCGTGAGGGTGTACGTGCCGTGGGGATAGATCGGATTATAGCTGAATCTGGCGTTGCCAAAGCGAGCTTTTACCGAAATTTTGCAACGAAAGACGATCTAGTTGTAGCCTATTTGGAGCAATTTTACGATACCTTTATGAAACCGTTCGATGAAGTTAAGGCCCGTCATCCCGAAGAACCCGTCAAGCAGCTTTATGAACTGATCGAGTCTCTTGGGGCCAGAATCGACACGCCAGGCTACCGTGGATGTCCGTTTGCCAATACGGCAGTTGAATTTCCTAATCCCGATCATCCCACCTATGAAATCGTGATGAGATATCATACGGATACACGGCATAACCTTGCGCTTGCGGCCGAGCAAGCCAAAGCGGCCGAGCCAAACACGCTGGCCGATCAATTGTTGATGTTATTTAATGGTGCACTTATAACGGCATATTTGGATCGGGCTTCTTACAGCTCCGAACATTTTGCTCATGCGGCTAAGCTGCTTATTCAGCATCAGTTAACCAAAAAGGCGTAGCCATAAGCCACGCCTTCCTATTTGTATCTGCTGGACAGTTCTCAGTTGGTCGTAGTGCGCAAGCACCCGTTCAGCTTTGCCCAGCGATACATTGATCAGTGATCTATATTCTGTTTATTACTTTGTAATCGTTTTAAACAACACGGTTTGCTCCGTAATACCCTTTTCAGCTGCAAATCGCTCAATACTGGATGCACCAAAAAATCCATCTATGCCTGCTGTTCTTTCCATGACATACGCTGCATCTTCTGGTTCCGCAATCGGACCACCATGACATATGACCATAATATCAGGATTAACGGCTTTTCCTGCTTTAATAATTGCTTCAATTTTCTCTACGCAATCATCCAATGTAAGGGCAGTTTTGGCCCCAATCGTTCCTTTCGTCGTTAACCCCATATGAGCCACTAGTATGTCCGCACCCGCTGCTGCCATTGCTTTGGCTTGCTCTGGATCAAAGACGTAAGGTGTTGTAAGCATGTCCAATTCATGTGCTGTTCGGATCATGTCAACTTCTAAATCATATCCCATCCCCGTCTCTTCTAAATTTTGTCTGAATACGCCATCAATCAAACCTACTGTCGGGAAGTTTTGTACGCCATTGAACCCTTGATCTTTTAGTTGCTTTAAATAAACTTCCATCACTCGAAAAGGATCCGTTCCGCACACACCGGCTAATACAGGTATATTTTTGACAACGGGTAATACTTCAGCCCCCATCTCCACTACAATCTGATTGGCATCCCCATAGGATAAGAGACCTGCCAGAGATCCACGCCCCGCCATTCTATACCTTCCAGAATTGTAAACGATAAGCATATCAGCTCCGCCTGCCTCACTGCTTTTCGCCGTAATCCCTGTCCCAGCTCCTACTCCCAGCAGGATCTTTCCATTTTTAATCTCTTCTTTAAACTTGGCAATGATTTCTTCTCTCGTATTTTTATTCATGTGTATTTCCTCCCGCAACATGGTCATGTATATCGTTTTATTGTCCGTATTTTCTGCTCATATTCCGATACATACGCTTATTTACTCATCAGTTCGATTAGTTTCTGCGCAGCTGCTTCAGCAAACTCGACGTCATTAATGGCACAATCGATTTCAATCAACTCGACAACATTTCGGTTTATCCCCTGTCTTAACGTATCAAATAACATTTCATCTTCTTCGGGACCGTAGAACACTTCCCCCTCCACATCAATACCTGATATGCCTTTGAGCGGCAGCATTAAGACGGTTTTTTCTTGCGCCATATTTAACTTTTCCACCAGCTTTTTGCCAATGGCTTCGTTTTCTTCTATAGTTGTTCGCATTAAAGTTACAGTAGGATTGTGCTTGTAAAACTGATGTCCCGCAAATTTCTCCGGTACCGTATCGTAAGGGCCAAAGTTACACATGTCTAATGCGCCTACGGATACAACCTGAGGAATATGATTTCGACTTGCAGCTTCTAAACGATTCGGTCCCGCATTCAAGACGCCGCCAATAATCTCATCCGCCCACTCTGTAGTGGTCAGATCTAAGACGCCTTCAATAAATCCTGCCTCTATAAGAGCTTCCATTGATTGCCCGCCTACACCAGTGGCATGGAATACAAGCACTTCATACCCTCTAGCCTCCAAATAGTTTCTGGCTGCCGTTACACACGGTGTAGTTACACCAAACATCGTGGTTGCAATCAACGGCTTCTTTTCGAACTCTTTTGCAGCTTCAAATTTAACCATACCTGCAATTGCAAACGCTGCATTCGTAAAAATTTTAGTCGAAATGGAATTAAGCCCTGCCACATCAACTATGGACGGCATCATCACAATATCGCTTGTACCTACGTACGGAGCCGTATTCCCCGAGGCAACTGTTGACACCATCACTTTAGGTACACCAATTGGCAAAGCCCGCATACCAGGTGTCACTAGTGCAGTCCCGCCTGTTCCCCCGAAGGAGATAATACCATCAAATTTACCTTGTTTATACAGTTCAGGTATAAGTTTTTCCATGCCTTTTGACAATACTTCTGTAGCTAAAGCTCTGTCTTTTTTGGCAGCAAGCGTTTTCATATTTACACCTGCGGCGGCGGCTACTTCCTCATTTGATACATCGGGCGTAAATGTAGGCTCAAACACACCAGTGTGAATCGTAAACGTCTGAAGATCCAAGCTTTCAAGCAAATGTTTGATATACAAGTATTCTTCACCCTTGGTGTCAAACGTTCCAGCAATTGCGATTGTCTTCAATGGATTAGCCTCCTTTTTCGTATAAATGATTCAGCCTGTACAGTGCTAAATAATAGTTTCGCGAACGTTCAGCATAAAAAAAGTATGATTAACTATGCATTAATCATACGGCTTTGGCTTATTTATGAGAACGCTTTTATGTCTTATGTTTTTGTGTTTATGTTAGATTTATATTGTTTTGGTGTGCAGCCTTTGTACTTTTTAAACATTTTACTAAACTGTGCGTAGTCTTGATAGCCAACTAATGGTGCCAGCTCTGATAACTGGATATTTTCGCGGCCCAATATTTCAGCCGCTTTATCCATCCGAAACTGCACGATGTACGTCTGAAAGCTGCAGCCTACTTTTTTAGTAAACAAACTACTTAAATAACTTCTCGATACATGAGCCACCTTAGCTAAATCTATAAAAGATATCTCATTTCTATAATTCTGAGCTACATATTCCTTCACAAATTCAACGTAATCGTAGTGCTTTGTAACACCATCCAACATTTTAACCATTAGGTCATCTTCGTCCAGCTTTCCTGATCCTTTAAAAGCTTTTGTAATGTTAGTAATGGACTTCTCCGATGGAATTCGCTCAAAAGCTGAACCTCCGATGTAACCCATTAAATGCTCATTGTTGCTGTACATATACTGTACGTCAATTGGTGTCTTCACAGGGCCGCCATACACGAGCTTAATCAGGTCCGGCTTTAACTTATTGCATGTCTCAAATATTTGGGACGCTTTGACCTTGGCCGCTTCCAACGAGACTACTTTTTTGGCTCCCAACAATCCGCCTTCTGTGAGGCCTAAATGGGCACAAATTACATCAGCTCCAGCCTCTATCATCTGAACTGCTTGTTTGTTATCAAATACAAAGGCCACGGTAAACAGATCTTGTTGGTGGGCGATTCTAATCGATTCTACTTCAAGTCGATAATCATTTCCAGCTTCGCTGAGCGCCTCGCTAAATTGACCATCAATTAAGCCCACAGTAGGGTAGTTGTTAATTCCGGAAAAGCCCCTGTTTTTGATTTCAGTGATGTAAGTTTCCATATCCTTAGTAGGATCGGTCGCATTTAGCCCAAACAAAATAGGCATGTCCTTCACTAACGGGATGATCTCTTTAGTAGCAAAGTCCATTACCATATCGTTACTATTGCAAAATGGCAAAAAACCTGCGAGTGAGCTTCGTCCCATTTGACGAAATTTCCCTGAATTTAAAATGAGAATGAAATCAGCTCCGCCTTGTTTCGCATACTTGGCCGTTATTCCTGCACCTGTAGCCACACCAATAATGTGATTGCCCATTTTGATCTGGGAATGAAGCTGTTCCACAATCTCTACTCTTTTCATATTTTAAAATCCCCTTATTTCCGTGCCAAATCATCATGATGTGTGTATTAAAATAGCTGCTATAACTTCACGGTCCATTTCCTTAGCAATTGTTCTCCAACCGTTACCGATATTTTGTTCTTTTCAAGAAAGGGATAAACCTCATTTAAGTTAGCTGGTCGGTGTCCCGGGCCACCACAGCCGCAAGAATGATACGTAAAGCCATGTTGAAAAAGAATCTCAACCTTTCTCCACTGCTTAATATCGGATTGCTTTGGGGCTTTAAAATCATGCCCCATATCCTTCATAAGCGCTCCACACTGCGGGCAGCTATGCTTCATTTGGCTCCGTTCTTCCTCCGTCAGCTCATATTGGGATGTTTGTTTATATACTTTCCGGCATGCAAAGCATGCATAAATGTCTTTGTACGGACCATAAAGCCCATATCTGCACATGATCGTCCACTTCTTTCTATGTCTATATGATAGGTAACCTAAAGCCTGATTGGATCAGCGCTGTTTTGTGTTAGCGGAACGCCAGATACGGACTTTATCATCCGCCACATAACTTAGTCCTTGACACTTTATGAAGGGAATTCCCGTTCCTTCACAATCTCGCGCCTCGTCCGCTCGATCCCGCACCCAACCAAGGTCAATTCATATTTAGTTTCAAAAAATTACCAGAGATCAGGATACGTCGCCCTGTTATGATCTTTCATATTATCTTCGAACGGATGTGAAAGGTTCGTTTCCATCTTTTTTGCAGCAGCGCTTGTTTATGTTACCGATACGAATACCGTCGGGATACCTACAATAGGGTCAGTAAGTTTTTTTGAAAATATTTTTAATTAAAGAAAATAATTTATCAAAGAAGTTACTTAAATATTTGTTGACTAGGAAACCTACCAGAGCAAAGAATAGTGAAATAACTATTATAAACCCAAATAGTTTTAGTCCTAGTTCTATAGATTCCATTTAGATACAGCGTCTCCTTTTCATTTATGATTATATACATAACATGCACTTCAAAAGAAAGTCTTGTCTTGTAGAAAGTGAAATTTATACTTTCGTATTTTTTGTTTGCCAGAATTACGTCTATTTACAGTTGTAAAAAATATACTAGGAAATATGTACATATTGTGGAGTGTCGTAAAAAAAGGAGAAGGTTAGCCCAATGGTACGAAAATCTATTAGTTTATGTATCGCTCAATGTCTATCTATCGCTCTAATTTTACCGGTTGGAGCAATGGCGAGCGCAAGGGGAGCACTATTAACGAACACAATTGTAACTAAGGAGAATGTAAACCAAGTTATTAAATATCTAGGAATATCCTAGATATTTAATAACAGCAGATGCTTTTTCAGATGATCCGTTACTGTTACTGTCAGGGAATTGCATAAAATTCATGGTCCAGCTTTTCATCCAATCCAATGCGCCCGCAAATAACATCATGCTCTCGCTCATCTAATATGTCGAGGTTTCGATAGATTTTGCTCTTCCCGATCTTCAACTGAACCTTCTCAACGACATCGTCGCCATCAGTATCAAGAATATCGATCAGCGTAATTTCGAAACCTTCCTTATCCGTTCCGATCGGGTCATGTAGGGAGACATCCTTTCGGGTCTTCTTCAGGCTCCGAAGATGCATAAGTATTTCGTTCTCGATACAACGTGCAGCAAATGTCGTCAACCTTGAATCCTTGTTCATTTGAATTTTTACAAACTGGAATTGAGTAAGGCGAAACTATTTCGTAATATTGATACATTTCACACTGATATATAGTGCGATTAACAAAGCATTTGGTATGTTTGATGGGCAAACATTTCTATCCACGCACTCGCATAGAGTGCGACTTGCGGTTGCTCTTGACTGCTCTATGGAAAATTTATATGTTTCTATCCACGCACTCGCATAGAGTGCGACAGCGAGCATAATGCGCCCTACTCCCACAAGGCTTTTCAGGCCCAAAAGTGCGGATACCAAAATTCACAGTCAATCTTCACTGACAAAAATGGTCAAAAAGCCTACAAAGCCTTTTGTAGCAAGAGGTGCGGATCTCCTAGGGAATTCATGTGCACCTGAGATTCGCACTCAGTCTATTGTATCAAAGCTTAGCTCTAGTATCTCTTATCGACTTCAAAGAAACAAGTGCAACCAATCTTCTCTGCTGAGCTTACAATAACGCCTTTATTTTAATATTCATGTGTTGTTCCGTTCACCAACCTCTGCCGCAAACAACTAAAATAAACATAACCACCCGTTGGATGGGTGCTTATGTTTTAATCCACGTTGAGTAGCGAGGAAGCTACAACCTGTTTTTCACTATAATTATAGCTGGAGTAAACTTCAATGAGAGGAATCAAGCTTTCTTTTATGAAGCATTAGCAAGAATAACACAGCGATCATCGTACCATATAGTAATGATGCCCCTGCCACCCATAATTTACTAAACAGCGACGTCGATTCATAATCAACCATCACATTTATAATGCTATTTAATGGGGGAAACAATACTATTACACTTTTTAAGGCATCAGGCAGTTGATCTTTAATCCCTTGTACAGAAAGCGTAATGACAATGAGAACACTCAACATCAAGAAAGAGATGACGCGGGATCGAATGAACTTAGAACTGAACCAACAAGCTAGCGCGACCCCTAACCAAGTTGCAGTAATATGATAGATGAAGGACATGCCTAGTTCTTCGAGGCTAGGATTTCTATCAAATTTGTGGAATATGGCCGGATACAAAATCGCATATAACGCCAGCGGAATAGAAAACAACCAGCTATATAACAATTTAGACATATAAAGTTTGAGTAAACTTCCACTATGTAATAGGGTTACAGATTCCTGATTAACTGTTTCAATATCAATAAGCGTATAACTAATCACCGCGGAAACAATAAATAAAAATATGGTTGAAAATGCATAACTGGCCATCACTGGATTTGGAACCACACTATATACAAATAAGATACCTAGTATAAAAACAAAAGTAGGTGGACCGTACCGATAAGAACGCATGAAGCAAGTATGTATGAATGATAGCAGTGCAGTCATGGTTTCAATTCCTTTCTTGTTAAGTTGTTAATCTCTCCACCTTTATGTATAAATTCAAGTAAAAAGTCACGGTAATCCTTCTGCATAATGGTAAATAGGAGATGACCACTATCACATGTTTTCCAAGTAACATCAGAGAATAATCCAGAAAGACGCTCCAAAGTCTCCTGTTCCACTAAGCCTTCCAATTCAAAGAAAACAGTCGATTGATCTGAAAAATTTTGTGTATTATCCATCCATATTCGTCCTTGTTTGATCCAGTATGTCCTACTCTCCAATTGACTTGCTAATAACGGATCATGAACTGCTGCAAGTATTGAAGTGCCCTGAGATTTTATTTTCTTCAATGAGTTAAGTAAGTGGGCAATAGATTCTTTATCTAAACCTGAAAACGGCTCATCCAATACAAGAATATCTGGTGTTTTAATCATCGCTTGCATTAGGTTCGTTTTTTGCAACATTCCTTTAGAAAAATGAGTCATGTTCAAAGTATGGCTCGGTTCAAGACTAAAAAACTCATGCAATTCCCTAATGCGATTGTTCAGATTTTTTTTGGGTATATCGGATATTCTCCCCATGTGTGTCAGGTACTCAGTAGACGTCATCCTTAGTTTTGAGAGTCGGTCAGGTGTGTAACCAATAACTAAATTAGAATGCTGCAGTAACCTTTCTCCCGAACTTATAGGAATTAACCCACTTACTATTCGGAGCATCGTACTTTTTCCGGAGCCATTGTTCCCCCTCAGCATTATACAGTCTCCTCTGTTAATCGTAAGAGAGACATCTGTTAACACATCTCTATTTCCGTATTTTTTTGATACTTCTTTTAGTGTTAATAGTGCGTTCACTGTAATTTATCCACCACCTTTTACAAAAATCACTATCGTTATATGTTAACATGATAATATAATTAAAGGAATATAATGTATTCATGGGCGTTGTCAACGCAAAACACCTCCAAGATTGTCTCCATATCTTACGACAGGATTACATTCTCTTGAAGGTGCATTAATTTGTCTCACACTATGAGGTCAGTCACCTACCATACCGGCATGCCGGCATAGTTTTTTTATATTTTTCACCGCTTCACCTTATAAAACTCATGGTACAGCTTCATCAGCGCTCGTTTCTCAATTCGAGATACATAACTGCGGGAAATCCCCAGTTCCTTCGCTATCTCACGCTGCGTCCGCTCCTCCCCGCCCCCATCCAATCCAAAGCGGCCGCGAATAACTTCTTGCTCTCGCTCATCTAATATGTCGAGATTCCGATAAATCTTGCTCTTCTCGATCTTCAGCTGCACCTTCTCAACGACATCGTCGCCATCCGTACCCAAAATATCGATCAGCGTAATTTCATTCCCTTCCTTATCCGTTCCGATCGGGTCATGCAAGGAAACGTCCTTACGGGTCTTCTTTAGGCTCCGAAGATGCATAAGTATTTCGTTCTCGATACAACGTGCGGCAAATGTCGCTAGCTTCGTGCCTTTATTCGGCTGAAAGCTTTCAATCGCTTTAATTAAGCCGATCGTTCCAATCGAGATCAGATCCTCCAGGTCCTCGCCAGTATTGTCAAACTTTTTGACAATATGAGCCACAAGACGGAGGTTATGTTCAATAAGCATATTACGTGAGTGAGCGTTACCTTCGGCCATAAGCAGCAAATGCTTCATCTCTTCGTCCTCTGCCAACGGCTGCGGAAAAGCATTGTTTTTAACATAAGACACGAGCAGCGAGAGCTGTTTAATAAAGATTGCAATCGCTGCAAATAATCCCGTCATGTGTAGCCACCTCCAGCGTCTGACGACGTTGTGTTGTACAGCTTTGCCCTGCACGATCAGGTGTTTTCAGTCCGATCACGCCAAGCACAGTTATACATTGTATGTAGGCAGTGGCCCAGAAGTGCATGTACGGCAGGCACGAGCGATGGCAAAATTGTTAAGCACGATCGGACGAAGAATCAAAGTATGGATTTGCCCGAATGTAATCTCGCACGGCCATTAGTGCAAAGCCCAACAAATTTTCCCCCTTCCAGTGCTCCGGTTGCTCCGCCTGTGGATGATCCTTGCCCATCCCAATTCCCCACACTTTGTCGTAAGGACTTGCTTCTACCAACACCCGATCATCCGTTCCTAGCAAGTAAGCCTGCAAATTCAGATGTTGGGTGAACTTTAACCTATTCGCCTGCTCCACAATATGAAACTTATGTGCATCCCACACTTCATGATCAAAGGATGAAACCTTACGCCCCAATGCCTTAGCCTGATTCGGATGAGACTGTGCGAGTATCTGTTTACGGATAGCCTCGTCACCAAATAACTCCGCTTTTTTAGCCATCATATAATGCTCAGCTGTCTCGTAGCGAATCCCTGCTTCTTCAAATGAAGCCGGATACCATTGACTAAAACAAGAAGAGTCTACCCCGCCTGGCCTTTTTGGCGTGTGCCCCCAGAAAAACAAATATTTTAACCGCCGTTTTTGTGATTCTACGATTAAAGTCTGACAATCTAGTATCATAATTGCACGTTCCCCTTTTCTGCGCTTCCTCCATCCATTGTTGGATGAAACTCCCTTACCCTTCATTTCTAACTAACAAGTAAAGCTGCCGTACGAGACGGCAGCCTGCTCTCAAAAATTTTGTTGTTAGACGCGCTGCCACTCGCCTTCATAGTCCATGACGATCCCGTTGTCATCCGTATTCACTCTGGCCGTATAGCCGCTCTCTATGGACTTATAAATATAAGTATTGGCTGAGACACACTCATATTGCTGCTTCATCGGCTGAATCGATAATGCAGGGAAACGAATCCAAGCCGCATCAATTTGGGCTGATTGCCCTACGTCCAGCTTTAATCGACGGATAGGCAACGAGTTAGTCGCAGGAGTAACACCGATATCAATATCTTTGATGCCATTTAACTCAGGGAGCTCACGGCCATTTAAGGTCCAACGGTTAAGGTGATCTCTTACCACACTTAACGTTGAATACCCCTGCTCTTGCTGCACGTGAACTGCAACATGTGTCGTATTGCCGTTCTGATCGCAAAGCACTGTATATTGTATGGAGGATCTGCCGTTATCATTGGCACAAATAAGATTGCCTTTCATTCTCATGGCCGCTCCAAAAGTGACCTCACAATACTCCATCCCGTTATCCGGAATCCGTTTCCATATGACATGATGTACCATATCTTATCCTCGCTTAAAAGAGACCAAATCTCTTTTTGCATACATTTTTGCGATCCACCTGCACAATTTCGTTTACCCCGATCTTGTTCAGCTTGTCAAACAATTCATCTACGCCGTGTTTCAGCTTGTAATCCATTTCTTCTTTATACAATGGTATAAGACCGAAGAAGTGGACCTCCTTATCCTCTGCTAATGGCAGGCTAAAGAAAGCTTCCAACTCTTCTACCGTCGTAGGGATCGTTAACATCATGCCCGCCAGCTTCGTATTGTCTGCAAAGGGTTCCGCTGGATCTCCGTTCGGAATCGTATGTGCAGCATACAGCCAAGTATCATACTCGTGTGGCATTCTAGCGAGTGTCTTCAACCAACGGACAGGCCAGTAATTGACTTCCTCTTGAAACGCTTCCTCAGATACTTTCCAAGAAGCCGGTAAACAGATCATCAATTCGGCATATTTAAAATTTTCTGCTCCTTCCGGCACAGTCATCGGAAGATTACTCATCCCGCATGTCACCAACGTATAATAGTTACGATCCGGTGTAGGCGGCACAAAAAGAATATCTAAGTGCACTAAATCCGAAATGATTTCATGAAATACACCTTCAACGGGACCAATATACGTTTCTACATGCTGTGTGATCTTTGCTATTGCTTCTTCATTCCCTGTAGCCAGCTGGAATTCATGCTGTCTAGTCTCATGTCGGTAAATCGGTTGTCCTGAAGCAGATAGTTCTTGGCTACTCATAGAAGCCTCCTAGTAAATATGTATGATGTACGGGCTATCCAATTAGGTAGAATAGACCCAACTACTAATGTACTATGATTCCCCCTTGATGGAAATGATTTCTTTTACTTTTGTCTAATTTAACTGGCTACAACTTGCGTCTTACGTTAGGTATCGTCAGAACATTGGCGCACAATCTGCTGCCCAAATAAGCTGACCTGTTTACACAGCATCAGCTTATCGTATCTCTTAAAAGGGCCTATTTATAAACATTTACGTATAAGTTAGGTAAAATAAAGAGCGTTAAACTACGTGCCAAGCAGCTTTAAGCAGACAGGTTTGTTCGCAATCTCTATACATACGCCTGTATATTCAGGTATGCCCTCATTCAGCTTAAATAAGGTGACGGAATCTGAATTCTGATTAGCCGCGAGCAGGTAAGTGCCATCCGGTGCAAGTGCAAAGTTGCGCGGGTAAGCCCCTTCCGTTGCCGTGTGAGCAGCGAGAGACAACGTCCCGTCTGCTTGAATGTGGAACACGGCGATACTGTCATGTCCGCGATTTGAACCGTACAAATACTGTCCTTCCGGATCAATATGAATATCTGCGCAATACGATTCTCCCTCATATGCTGCCGGCAGTGTAGACACGTTCTGAATCAACGTCAAAGATCCATCTTCACGCGAGTAACGGTATGCCGCAATTTTGGAGTCTAGCTCACCGATTGCATACACCCACGGCGCAGTCGGATGGAATACTACGTGGCGTGGTCCCGCCCCGCCTTCTGTTGCTGTCGTCGATTGCAGCTCCAACGTTCCGTTTATCCGATCAAGCTTATACACAAACAATGCATCGCAGCCTAAATCAGGTACGATCCAGAAAGGAGATTGCGGCATTGGGAAAATGGAATGCGGATGTGGCGCTTCTTGACGGTCAAGCCGAACACTGCTGCCAGAATGCTGCACGTGATGGCTCATCTTCTGGATGACACCCTGTTCATCAATCGGATATACACACACATTCCCGCTAGAATAGTTAACAGCAAGCAGCCATCTGCCGGACTCATCTACGCTTAGATGACAAGGATGATCCCCTTGGGTCTTCTGCCTGCTAATCTCCTCTAGCTGTCCGGTTGACGGGTCTAGCCGGTAGGAGACCACGCTGCCATCCACCGTCTCGCTGGCGGCATACAAAAAATGTCGTTTCGCATCAATGGTTAAAAATGACGGACTATCAATACCTGCAAAGCCTCGCAGCAGATTCAAGCTGCCCTGCTCCGTATCCAATGCCAAGAGCTGGATGCCTTCTTGATCCTCTGGGGAATACGTGCCCACATACGTATAATACATACTCATAACAGCTACCTCTCCTCTCTATTTCCCACTATGTACAACCAGTTCCAATCAGTCGGCCTATCAGCTATGTGTAAGCCAGCAAGGGGATGATCAATGGGGGACATTCCTAATCGTCCCTATTTCTCTATCATACTATAAAGTTCATGATTAGAAAGGATATTCATACCATCAACGACATTGACCTTTATGTTACCCTTCCAAGCTGCTTTCTTGCGCACTTTAACAGAACCCCCCTCTCGTAGAAACAAACCTTGCTAGCCGGTTGCTTACCTGCAAGATTTATATGTTAAACTACGGATAGGACCTCATGACATGGAGGTTTTTTATTATCGTCTGGAGGAGATTAGATGAACATGCTCATTTTAAAATGTAACCGCAATCATATAGGAGGTGAAGTCTACTATGAACCATAGCGACACTTGCACCGAACTTAGACGGTATGTCCAACGTCAGCTCGTCGCATTAGAGGAAGAGAAGCACTCGCTGCTAGATGCGATCTTTCCCGCATTTGGAGACAATCGTACACAAGCAGAACAAGTAATCAAACGCTATTGTTCTTGCATTCGTGAGCTGCTCAACCTGGAAAATGATCAATTGTGCAAGGTAGTACTGATTGGCAGTCAAGTCACAATCACCTACCTGGAAGATCACGACAGGGATTCCTTTACCATTGTTTACCCACAACAGGCAGAGCCCAATGAGAATCAAATTTCATTTTTGTCTCCTATGGGGAGACAACTACTCGCTGCGACTATTGGAAGTGTGCTGGCAATCGACACACCGGCAGGAACGATTGACATTCGGATTGACAAAATCAGCCTGGCTATAGAGGACATCGAAGGAGAAAGTCAACATGAACGTTAAAGCAGCAGATTTGCCGGGTATCGGCCGGAAATATTGTTTGCGTACAGCAGCAGGAGACACACTCATTATTATCGTTCATTTGGATGGTCGACGTGATCTTTTCCATATGAAAGCCGATGATCCTGATGAAATGCATTCCGTGGTTACACTTGATGACAAAGAAGCAGGTACGGCAGCAGCTATTATTGCCGGCCTCATCCATTAGTTACAGATGAGCCGCTTCGCTCGCCTATTATGTGGCAGAGCATAGTGGCTCATCCCGTTATATTCTTCTAGCTAACAATTAGAAGTCAGGTGGTCCGAGTTAAACAACCATCTCCTGCTTGTCCTCATGCCAACTTATCATCATGTTATAATGGACGAGTTATTTTCATCTTGAAAGGGGCTAACTAATGACTACAGATACCGCCTTAGTGTTAGGTGCGACAGGGCTAGTAGGCAGCGAGCTTATGGCACGAATCTATACGTATTATAAACGTGTCATCGTATTAAGCCGCCGAACGGTCACAATGCCCTATCCTAATGTTGAAATACACACGATCGATTTCGAGTATATGGACGAGTACGCCGCCTTGTTCCAAGTAGAAGACGTATTTTGCTGTTTAGGAACTACAATTAAGCAAGCCAAGTCAAAGGAAGCGTTTCGTAAAGTAGATTATACTTATCCCTTGCAAGCTGCAAAGCTTTCAGCAGCTGCAAATGTGCGTTCATTTACGATTATTACAGCGATGGGGTCCAGCTCGAAGTCAGCCTTTTTCTACAGCCGTGTCAAGGGCGATCTGGAAACCGAACTGCAAGCACTTCCCTTGCATGCGCTTCACATTGTACAGCCCTCACTAATTATAGGTGCGCGTCAGGAATTCCGACTCGGAGAGCGTGCAGCTGCCACCATCAGTCCCCTATTGTCGCCTATGCTGCGCGGCCCTTTAGCAAAATACCGCCCGATACAAGCTTCTGTTATATCAGAAGCAATGCTGTATGCAGCCAGATCGGGTCTTGGCGGCACGCACATTTATGCTTCTGATCAACTGCGCATCATGGCTGCCCAACTAAAAAATAATAATAATTAGCACTTCAGTATGCTGCTCACAAAATATGCAGCCGATAGATAGCAGTAGCAAGCACGGTGGAATTCGGATAAATAGATACAATCGTTGCTGTAATCGATCCCCTATCGTTCTAAATCGCCTTTTATTCGTTCTTATCTGTCTTTGCACGTTATACTCCCCTGCTGCCATGCGTTATGATAGACAACATGAAGCAGCGCTTCATTCTTTCAATCGCTGAGTGCTCTAATACAGAGCAGCGGGGGAACCACTCAGGGTCTAACGATCCTACATTGGGGTGAATCCGGTAGTGTATACCGGTAGGGCGACTCCTTCGTCCGAATCCGTCAGCTAACCTCGTAAGCGTTACGGGAGAGACTTGCAAACTGGCAAACAGCCTATTTGCATCATAACAAAGTCTGGAGGGATGAAGATGGACGAAATGCATACATCAGAACTCATCATTAATCGCATTGAATTGTATCAACTAGCCAGTATGTCACGCTTGTCCGCTATGGATGCGAACACACACCACACGACCGCATTACCTATTATGATTATTTTAAAATTAGTAAGTGGAGAGGCTCAAGGCTGGGGGAAAATAACTTTGCTGCCTGCTGAATCTCACTTTGATCTTCAACGGTGGGCACGGCAATTAGAACGGTTAAAAGGCAAGTCGGCAGTGGGGGCTTTGATGTTATTGGCACAAATGAAAGCTTCATGGTGCGAGGAGAAAATACAGTTAACCGAACTAGCACTAGCGAATCTGTTGCAGCATTCATCTTGTCGTTATTGCCCTCAGCAAAGCATGCTGATCACCCGCTGCCAAGCCTATTACGGAACCTTATAAAGCAGCTTTTAATAAATGGTTAAACGGCCCAATAGCCACTTCACACATGAGCAGGACTGAAGCCACTAGCCGCAGTCCTGCAACTGTTATTTTTAATAACAGCGCCATACTATGGCTATACGACTACCCTGCATATTCCTCATACGCTACTCTCGCCAGCAGCTCATCCCACACCTCATCATTCAACTGCTCTGTGTCTAGCGAAACGACACATACATGTTCCAAATTCCAATCTATTTCTATGATACCAGGATGATCCCCATGTAGGACAAGCAAAATATGAAATTGATGTTTGACATAACTGCGCAGTTGCCTTTCCAACTCGACAACCTCCTCGTATGTCCCCTCAATACGAATAAATAACAACCACGGCACAACCGCTGTTTTTTCCAAAAAACGCTGAATCCTGCGATCGTACATCGCTTTAACCTCAGGATAGGATACCAAATGATCTGGTGTATTATAGTCTTTCGGGTAATCATGCACAGAATAAATATCATATACCTTATCCCGTAACATGAGACATCGATCTCCTTGGTCATAACCTGTAAATTCAAGGTTGTCTAGCTCCATATAGCCAGCAAATCGATTGCGCAGCAACAAATTAACGTTTGATAGGTGTACGGAACGATTCCAATCCAGCATACCCCCAAACTTTCTTAATCCGAGTCGGTGCAACTGAATAGCTACTAAACATTTTCGGCCCATACTATATATAGCATTATAAGAACGTTCTAAATGCTCCCTCTTCACCGTCGTCACCTCTTGTCTCCGTCCGTATACTATACTGTATGGCGGCTTGGCTAAAAGGTACGGACTCTCGTCTGCATGAACTTCTTAACGATCACGAAGCGTCTGTGTTAATCGTTCCATACACCGCTCAAAAGAGCGAAGCTCGCTGCTGCTAAACTCTCCTTGTAGCTCCATATAAATAGCTTCATGTATTTTGGCCTGCGTGTCATAGGCGATTCGCCCCTTGTCTGTTAACGATACAAGAACGATGCGAGCGTCTGACGGATGGGTATTGCGAACGACAAGTTCCTTTCGTTCCAAGCGAACCATCATCTGGGAGACAGCTCCCTTCGTGACGGATAACCGATCAGACAACTCTCCCATTGCCACACCTTCATATGGCCCAATTGCTTCAATTGTATGAACTTCACTGAGGGATAAATCGTTTAGATCTCCGAATGACTTCGGATATCGTTCCAATCGCCGCAGCTGTAATATTAGCCGCCCGATCGCAAGATGTTCTGCCATAATAACCACCTTTCCAGCTACATAAATGATATAGAAGGATATAGAATGATATAATTTACACAATTTGTATACCTGTGCTTACATCGTCTACGTTACCTTGTTTGACTGGCAAAAGGGAACCCTCATTTCATAAACAATATGAACAAAATTAACGGAGATCGATAAAAGATATAAAAACGGTACATTTGAAGGTGCGACATGGGAAGTTTATTACAGGTCGTCATACGGAACGGATAAAATTTTATCTTGTTGCTCCAGTTGTGTACTCATGCCAAGCAAAAAAACCGAGGACTGATTAGACGACTGTTATGTACAAAAAGAAGGACACTCTTAGCAAGTGCCCTCTTAAGTATCCTTAAATTAAGTTCTCATTTTTATGATTGGAGTTGATACTGCCGCTTCAAGTTATGTAATACATCTTGCTCCAGCCACTTAAGCTCCCTGCATCTGCCAATAATCTCGTTTAGTGGAAAGCTGCCGCCTGAGCGATAAGCGTCGAGATCCGCCAGATTGCCCTCTAACAATCCAATAATACGATGCACATCAGCCACTTGCTTGGCCTCATATATCTGTGCCACGAGCAGAAAACGAACAAACAAACGGCGAGCACTCGCAATAAAATGGAACGCATCATATACGTGCCCAGCCAGTTGTTCCGTTCCCTGCCCGTTCCGTCCGATCTTCACCACGTATTCTTGTATATAGTCATAAAAAGAAAAGTCATCCTCATAAGCATCCAGCCATTTCCGATATCGCTCCAGAAATGTGTGACGATTCGGCGCATTTGCCAACTCACGATTGATATCACTAATCATCAGCCCTTTCGGGTGCTTGGACCACTGATTATCATCAAAACCTACCTGAACGATAGCATGTGCGTAGTAGTCATAAAAGTCTGGCTGAGCATGGTCCTGAATAAACCAAAACGTCCCCTCAACGGTATCGCTTACCCCCGTAATCATCACGTTATGAGTTTCGTGCAGCTTCTTGTAGGAATATACACGATGCTCAAAATAATAACCGTTAATAAACAGAAACACGACGCGACCTTGTCCCACCCATTTACGCAAATCATCTGCCGCCGCTTCAAAGCTTTGATAAGGATACATATGCATAGACACCCCGAGCAGAGGCAAGTCATGCTGTAATCTCGCGCCACACGTAGAGGGATAATGCCAACGATTATCTCTCTTTTGAATAAAATGCTCGAATATTCGGGCACTTGGCTCCCAAGTGGAATAGAACAGCCATTCGACGGGAATCCGTTCATTCGCAAAATAACTTATAACATGGCCTTCTGTGCAATTTAAAAAAGACTCATCGTATCGCGGGATAAGCGCCTTAACATTTGCGCTCTCCTTGCGCTGGACTTTAGCACGTTCCAGAAGATCGCTAACAGTCACGAACTGATAGCCTCTTGCCATAAGCAGCGGCAATAGCTGACGAATTGCCTCTACTGTTTGGCCCCGCTCTCCTCCAGCATCGTGCAACAACATAATGGACCCGTTCTCCACATGATCCAACGCCGTTTTCACCAACACATCAGATCCTGGCAGTTCCCAATCCATCATCTCAAGCGGATCAGACCATAAAATGACGGTATACCCCATCTCTTCAACTGCATTCAGCACTTCATCGTTGTATTTCCCGTATGGCGGTCGAAATAAAGCCGTATGTTGGCCTGTGATGGAACTGAGCAGTTCTTCTGTTTGTCTAATCTCTGCTTGTACTTGTTCTATCGTAATGGTAGGAAGTTCTGGGTGGCTGTACGTATGATTGGCAATCTCATGTCCTTCCTCATATGCTCTTTGCACAAGCTCAGGATAATTCACTGCATTTCTGCCTAGCGAGAAGAACGTAACTTTAGCACCATACTCTTTTAAAATGTCTAATATAATGGGGGTGTACTGGGGATCAGGTCCATCATCTAGCGTCAGGCATACATAACGACACCCTTCGTCTGATAGGGGTATCTCTTTAACGATACGTGCTTCGGGAGATCTGGAATCTAACACGAACATGTTGTCTCAGCTCCTTGTAATGGGGTTTACTGTGAAAGGGATCGCTATCATAGTGTGGGTCTAAGGAGTCATTTTAGTAGATAAAACGTTGTTTATGGAAAAATACCATCTATTAATTGGAGTGTCAATAAAGACGTTCATTGTCAAGTTGCAATACTGTAAGGTTCCAGTAAGGGGATTCCCTCGACCTCACTTGTTTTTTGCATTAGGATGTGAAATATAACATAAAGAAGAGACAACTTGGGAGTGTGACAAATGACAAAACTTACAGGCAAAAAACGTTTACAAATGGTTTTGGCAGTGGCAATGGCATTTAGCTTAATCGCAGGAACTTTGACCAATGCGGGCACGACATATGCCGCACCAACTGCTGAATCTACTTCAACTATAAAGACGACGTTCCAGACACCTGAACAGGTGCAGGCGCACGTTAAATACGAGATTGATGCCAAGCTTGACACCGATAATATGACGATTACGGGTAAGCAAACGGTAACCTATCGTAATACCTCATCTGACAAATTAAACGACGTTGTGTTCCATCTATTCGCAGATGCACACCGTTCCAAAGATACGCAACCACAAATGTTTGCCCGTACAAACGAAGAGCTAACCAAGCAGCATCCTGACAAAAAACCAGCCGATTTCCTAGGCGGTATCGATATTACTGGCGTTAAAGACTCCACTAGTGGTCGCACATTAACGACAATTAATGAACAGCAGTCCTTAACGGTACAATTGGAGAAGCCTCTTCTCAAAGACGAAGAAGTGACACTCGTTTTAACCTACAAAACGAAGATTCCATTTGGGGCGCAGCGCCTTTCTTACCAGAAGGATATTATTAACGGTGCCCATTGGTTCCCTGTGATGTCGGTTTATAATGAACAGGCCCACGCTTGGAACAAAGTACCTTACAGCACCACATTTGAATCGGATTATTACGATGTTGCCGATTATAACGTTCGTTTGAATGTGCCGGACAAGCTCCAGCTTGCTATGCCTGGTCAAATGTCCGAGCAGCAAGCAGAAGCAGGCCGCAAATTAGTGTCCACCAAGTCAGACAAAACACGGGAGTTCGTATTTTTCTCAAGCGAAAAGTATCATAAAGCCAGCAAAACAAAAAATGGACTTACCGTGGAGTATGTATACTATAACGATAATAACGATCCAGCTAAGACTGCCGTTATTAACCAATATATAGATCGTGCGTTTCAAGCAATCGAATTTTTTAGTAGCAAATTTGGCAAATACGACTATCCCGATTTCCGTATAGTTGAATCCCATGTTGAGGGTGTAGCTGTTGAGTTTTCCCGAATGATTCAAATGGGACTTGTATCCTCAAAAGCTGTACCTGAAAATGACACTGCCTTTGTCCATGAGATCGCTCACCAATGGTTCCACTCCATTATTGGTAACAATTCCGAGCAGGAGTCATTTTTAGATGAAGGATTCGCTGATTTCGCGATGACTTATTTCTATAATGAACAGGGCAGCAAGAGCAGCGGCTTTGATAGTGTTCGTTTTGATGACTATCCGATGGACGTTGCCATAAATTCTGATAACCATCATGTTGGCGATTCGCCAGATGCTGTATATTACAAAAAGGGACGCCTTGCTATTTATGAGCTGTATCGAATGGCTGGAGCTGAACGATTTGACACATTTATGAAAGAATATTTCAATCGATATGCCTATCGCAACGCAACCGTTAGCGGGCTGCTGCAGACGATAGAAGATCAATTGGGCAAATCCATACGCGACCGTATGGACGCTAACCTGAACAAGCCTAACTTTGAGCTAAAGCCGGAGTATCAAATGTCTGAAGCTGAAAAGCAAGCCTTTATGAAATTTTCCATTAAACAAATGTTCGACAGCGTAGATGAATCGAATCCGCAGCTGCCAAAAGAGACGATATACAAGCTGATGCTTAAGGCGCTTCATGACGAACCGCTTACAATCGTCGTGGGAGATCCCGCCAGTAAGGAAGCTAAAGCGCAGCAGAATATGCTCGCTGCACAGCTGCAATCGATGTTCCAATCCTTTGGCGTGAAAGCAGATGTCATCCATAACCGCCAAACCATTAAGAAACAGTTGGAGACAACACTGGCTAAAAGTAACGTTATTGTAATTGGCAATGCCAAGCACAATGCATTCACTCAAGCCTTGCAAGCAAGTGTTATCGCTAATTCTGCACGCACTGGCTTCGACTGGAAAGAAACGATGAACAAGCCAGGTCTTCAAGGTGCTTATGGCCTGCTGCATCCTTACAACAAGGAACGAATGGTCGTCCATTATTTTTGGACAGATGACCACCTCTCCAAAGAGGGGGCAGAGCCTTTTATGACAGGCATCGGGCCTAAAACCTTGATGGTAACCAATCATTACTATCCGTTTATCGTGCAAAAGTCCGACGGGTCAATCTGGAAGCAGAAAAAGTTCGAGAATCCAATCGCCAAACTATTTGAAGATTCGGAGGATTCAAATTAACACTTCCTTCATTTGCAGGACGGTCTACACTCCGATACAATAGAATTATCACGAATTGTAATGGTGCCCTGCTAATTGCATAGCAGGGCATACCGTCTGAAGAAGGAGTGATCCAAGTTGGCTAATACCCATACCTATTCTAGGGGTGAAGAGATTGCGAATGCCATCACGCATGGTATAGGCGTAGTCATGAGCATCGCAGCACTCACCTTGCTCATCGTATTTGCAGCTTTGTATGGCGGACCGATTCATATCGTCAGCTTTACGATATACGGCGTTACGATGCTGTTGCTTTATACAGCCTCAACGTTGGTACACAGTTTTCCTGAGGGGAAAGTCAAAGATTTGTTCGAGACGTTTGACCACTCGTCCATATACCTCTTTATTGCCGGCACTTACACACCATTAGTGCTAATCGCACTTCCGCCCAAGCTCGGGTGGACCTTGTTTGGTATTGTTTGGGGAATTGCGGTCGGTGGTGTCATTTTTAAAGCTTTCTTTACGAAGAAGTTCCTATTCGCCTCTACTGCTCTGTACATCGTAATGGGCTGGATTATTGTGCTTGCCTGGGAGCCGCTTGTAGCGACCATGCCTGCAATCGGATTAAATATGTTAATTACAGGAGGAATTCTGTATACGGTCGGCACGATTTTTTACGTATGGCGCGGATTTCCATTCCATCATATGATTTGGCATTTGTTCGTATTAGCGGGATCACTCGCACACTTCTTCTCTGTACTGACACTTGTCCAAATTCCATAAAAGATTAATCCTGTCCTGCTTTCCTTGTCTGGTGCAGGACTTTTTTGTGTCTGTCTATTACATAAATCCATACAATTGACGTTTATTGCACACCATTCGCCTATATCTGTGCATAGCCTGTAGCGAGGGGATTGGTTATAATGGATATGCCAAAAAGATACGTAAGGATGGAAAAGCATGCATAACCTACTAGAACGTTATCGTCAGTTGCGTGAATTAATTTCAGAATCTTCCTTGAAGTGCGATGAAATGTTAAAGCAGCATACTTATACCCGGATGGGCGGCAAAGCCGATTTGTATGTCACACCTGCTAACTATGAAGAATTACAGCTTGTTTTGTCGTTTGCCCGCACACATCAATTACCGTTGACGATACTCGGCTTCGGTTCTAACCTGATCGTGAAGGATGGTGGGATTCGTGGCATTGTCGTTAACTTGAATCACTTTAATGCCATCATCCGTGAATCGGATACCCTGATCGCACAAAGTGGCGCAGCAATTATCGACGTGTCCCGCTCTGCCTTGACGCATCACCTGTCCGGCTTAGAGTTTGCCTGCGGCATCCCTGGCTCCGTAGGAGGAGCCCTGTACATGAACGCCGGAGCGTACGGAGGCGAGATTGCTGATGTACTCGTTAGCGCCCTCGTATTTACTCCAGAAGGCGAACTGCTGCGCTTAACTAAAGAGCAGTTGGAACTAAGCTACCGGCACAGCAACATCGGTACGAACGGTTACATCGTACTAGAGGCTACGTTCCAGCTTGTCCCAGCGGAACACGATACCATTAAAGCAAAGATGGATGAATTAACCGAGCAGCGTGAATCCAAGCAACCGCTGGAATACCCTTCGTGCGGGAGCGTGTTTAAGCGCCCACCGGGATACTTCGCAGGAAAGCTTATTCAAGATTGTGCGCTGCAAGGCGTACAGATCGGCGGAGCGCAGGTCTCAACAAAGCACGCGGGCTTTATCGTGAACGTCCAAGACGCCACGGCAAGCGAATATATTGCGCTCATCCGTCATGTACAGCAAACCGTGAACGAACGGTTCGGTGTACAGCTAGAGACGGAAGTTCGAATTATCGGGGAAGACGAATAGATGGTGCACAAATAACGTTAAAGCAAGCCGCACAGTGAAAATATTATTGTGCGGCTTTTGCATGTAAATAGAAAGATTGCGTACACGTGTTGCCATCTACTATACTTAATAATATTTACTACATTTTTAGCGCATACCTACCGAAATAAGTCAACTAAGGAGCTTTACATGTTTAGAAATCACAGAACGTTATATTACTTAGGTCTCTTTACCATTGCAGTGCTGTTATATAAATTTATCGATAACATTGATGCTGTACTGCACGCCATAGGGTCACTCTTCTCCATGATGACGCCATTTATTATCGCCTGCTTTATCGCATACTTACTGCGCCCGCTTGTAAATGTACTGGAAGCCAGAGTCTTGAAGAAACAAAAGCGCAAACGACTGTACAGCATTTTAATCGTGTATGCCTTGTTTATTTGCTTTATTATTCTTTTAATAACCGTAGTTACACCTCGTGTTATTGAAAGTGTCAGCACACTGCTTGCCGGTCTGCCTACCTACATCTCAGGCACGGAAGCTTGGCTCCGTTCTCACGTCATTGAGCAAGACTGGTTTATTAAAACGGGTATTGATGTGCAGAACGGAACGTATCTAAGCTCACTGCCTAGTCAAATTAGTGAGTTTCTAAAAGTAATTTTAGATAACTTAATGTCAAGCCTCTACACGTTAACTACGGCTGTACTTAATCTGGTCATCGGCTTTATCGTGTCTATTTATTTGCTAAAAGATAAAGAAAAGCTGGCTGAGGGATCAAGTAAGCTCATCTACGCCTTGTTCCGCAAAGAATGGGCAGATAAGTTTCTTTATTTAGTCAAACGTATAGATAACGTATTCTCACAATATTTTGTTGGTGTTATATTGGATGCGATTGTGGTAGGTACGATCGTTTGTATCGGACTGCTACTTATCGGCTCTCCGTACACGTTGTTATCCAGTTTGATTGTAGCCATTACAAACGTTATTCCTTACTTCGGTCCGTTTATTGGGATGATATTTGTCGGGCTGATCACGTTATTTGTCGCTCCAGTCAAGGCTTTGTGGATTACACTGTTTATATTACTTGTGAAGCAGCTGGACGGTTATGTTATCGGTCCACGAATTGTAGGCAACAAAGTCGGAATGGGGCCAATCTGGATTATTTTTGCAATTATAATTGGTGGCGGCTTCTTCGGCGTACTTGGCATGTTTATTGCTGTACCAATTGTAGCTGTAATCAAAACGGCTATTGACTCCTTGATCGATACGAAGCTGGCGACACGTTAGCCGTCTGTATCAATCGATATTTAACTGTGTATCCACCGTACACAGCCAACTTACTCGCAAACACAAGTGAATAAGCAGAAGCAAAATATACCGATAACCTCCAGCGCCGCATTCAAGCGAATGCTGGAGGTTATCGGTGTTTACAGAAGCTATTGTATTGGTTTCACCCTTGCTTTATACACATCACAAGAGAGCTAAACACCGATCCATGAATGCATGTAGCGTTGGGGCAGCGGGAGCTTACTGAGCCCCGTAATTTAGCACACTCACAAATCTGGGCGGCATCATAGGCGATACTCCAATCACACAGCGGCGGCGGGACATATGTTAAACATGTCAATCCCCCCACCGTTCTTCCTCCCCCGTGAGAACACACCTTCCCTCCCGCATCGCTCGCAGGTGTCCTTATGCTGTTTCTTCATCCACGCATTAAGGACTCCTGCCTCCTTCCCATAAAGTAAGCCTTATAAAGAAGGCAGCAGGCTAGACGGTTCGTTCAGCGCAATACAGTGCAGTTCATGCAGCGCACGCGTGCACACAGTATACAGCAGCTTGCGATCAGTTTCATTGCCATAAGATGTCTGATCCGCATCAAATATAATGACCGCATCAAACTCAAGCCCTTTTGCCAAGTATGAAGGCATGACCCAATAACCTGCCGCAAATTGCCGCGTAAACTTCGTCACTTGTCGTATATTCGGGAACTGCTTATGCAGCAGTTCAAATAAATAGGCGCTTGTCGCTTCATCTTTCGTGATCAGTGCGACAGATCCTGCCCCCGTTCGCTCCAACTCTAACAGCAGCTTAACTGCTGTTGCCAGCCGTTCCTCCTTAGTCTCCACTACATATAAACGTGGAGCCGATCCAGAACGATTAAAGGCTTGCGCAGGCTCTCCATCCGGTACAATACGCTGCGCATATTCCGTAATGTTCTTCGTAGAACGATAACTCTTGGTCAGACGAACAATGTTCGTCTTTCGTTCTTTGAACATTTGCTGCACCATTTCAACCGAATTTACCCGATTTGCTTCATAAATGGCTTGGTTCCAATCCCCCAAAATCGTAAAACGACTGCGAGGAAATAACCGATTTAACAGCTCATATTGAAAGGGCGAATAATCCTGGGCTTCATCAATGACAACATGGCGAATGTGATTAAACGTATGAAACCCTTGTGCTCTTTCAATGAGATAGAGGAATGGAGACGTATCTTCAAATGGCAATATCCCTTGCTCGGTTAATCGCTTGGCCGTATAGAGTCCAATCTGAGCAGCAAGCTTCGTATCAGGTAAATCGTTATCGCCCATAGCTCTAGCAGGCTGAGCCTCCGTGACCCAATGACCGAGCTGCTGCATACAACTTACGTACATGCTCTCCCAATCCACAAAGCCAAATACGCGAATTTGGCGACGCATACGCTGCACCCATTTGCGAACCTGCTTCCGACTTATATCCCGCATTTCTTGCTCTGTACCGATATATTGATTTTTTTTCAGCAGTTTGTTGTATACACGTTGCTCCTCCGCTTTAGCCCACCGCTTCACATATTGGTTAACCCATTCCTGAAGCTTATGCAACCGACCCGTAAGCGTCCAATCCGCTAATTCACCGTAGAACTGTTCCGCCATCATTTCCTGAGTCACAATCGTTCGTTTTGGTGTTCCCAGCGCTACAAATTGCATCCCCTTTTGAGTAAGATGGTCAATATAACGATCCATAACCTGCATAAAATCAAAAGACGCTTTCCAACGAGCCGACGCCAGTTCCACCCGGGCAGTAACGCTAGCAGCTGCTGGATCATCTGACTTCATGGGAGCGGGAGAGTATTCAATGGATGGCGCAGCCGCTTGCAGGGCCGCTGCCTGAGCCGATGTCCTCATCATACGTTCAGCTTGATCATACAAATCCTCAAGCTGCCAACGCGTATGCAACCGATGTTCCAAATAATTGTGGAACGTGGTCTGTGACATATTAGCTTCCCCTAGCTCAGGCAAAATGTTGGACACATAATCATTAAATAGGTCATTCGGGGAAAATAACACCACTTGCTCCGAACGAATGCTGTTGCGATACTTGTACAGCAAATAAGCGATTCGCTGCATCGCTGCTGATGTTTTGCCGCTGCCTGCTGCGCCTTGCACAATTAACACATCATGGCTATCATCTCGAATAATTGCATTTTGTTCTTGTTGAATTGTACTAACGATACTTCGCATCTTTGTGTCGCTGCTCTTTGTCAGCATTTCCTGTAACATGTCATCACCGATTTGGATGCCCGTATCAAATACAGCCTCCAGCCGACCACTTCGTATGACGAATTGACGCTTCATCGGCATTTCGCCTGTAATTAGGCCAGCAGGGGTCCGATACTGTACAGGACCTGCTGCATAGTCATAAAACAAGCTGGCAATCGGTGTGCGCCAGTCGTACACCAGATGTGTATCCGCCTGATCGTCCGTCAGCGACATCAGTCCGATGTAGAGATCCAAAGTCTCGTCATCACCATCCTCACGGAACTGAATCCGACCAAAATAGGGACTGTCCTTGTGCTGATTCAACTTTTGGAGCAGCTTGCCAGCATGCGCCTGCACCCGTTCATGATTGGCCAAATCTTGCGCCTGCTGCATCACACTAACATACGATTCAAACATATCGTCCTGATCAAGCGACACTCCATCCCAGAAATTCCGCTTCATCTCCACGATTTCGTGCTGCTGCTCTTCGCTCGTCTGCTGCAAATGATTGATGTGACGCTCCATTACGTCAAGCACATAACGCAGCTTGCTTACCTCTTGTAATCGATCCGTCTCTAACATGTCATTACTCACTACTGTAATCCGCTCCTGTTCTTATTGCTCATGATGTAACGTTCCGGCACTCACATGTACAATTTCTTCATCATCTACAGCTGCAATTGCAGCGTGTAATCCACGTACCATATCGTCCAAAGACATACTGGCTTTACCTACATGCGCAGTCGCTTGCTGAGGCAGAAAAGGAATATGTATAAATCCACCGCGGCAGCTTTGACCGAATGATTCAATCGCATGCATTAAAGCGTAAAAAGTAGAATTGCACACATAAGTTCCAGCTGAATATGAAATGGAACACGGCACCCCTGCCCCTTGAATAGCAGACCGCATTGCTTTAATCGGAAGATTGGTCCAATAGGCGGCTGGACCGTCCGCTTCAATGGGAACATCAATCGGGGACACTCCGTCATTATCAGGGATACGAGCATCGATTAGGTTAATCGCAATTCGTTCCAACGTAATATCCGGCCTGCCTCCCGCTTGGCCGACACAAATGACGACTTCGGGGTGCAGCTCCTGCAAATAAGTTTGTATTTGCGACTTGGCGGGATAAAACGCTGTTGGCAGCCGTCTTGCCATTACCTCATAATGACCGATTATTTGACTGTCTAACTGTTTGACAGCTTCCCAAGATGGGTTGATCGTTTCCTGTTGAAAAGGTTCGAAACCTGTAAGAAGTATACGTTTCATATGGCGTTACACGATCCTTTCTTCGAATTAAGATGGAACACAAATCGATGTGCCGCGACGTATCATGGTTTATTTTGCAACACTTGTTAATTGTGATATGGTTAATCGGATGGAAAGGAGCATAAAAAGACGATGACACATGTAGATACCCCCTCCCTCATCCTATTAGGATTAGCTGGACTCGGGTTGCTTAGCGGCAACTCCACCGTGACCATTGCAATGGTCGTATTACTGCTAATGCGTGTAACTAACTTACAAGTTATATTCCCCTGGATTGAGAAATATGGGCTCACGATTGGCATCATTATACTAACGATTGGCGTTATGGCGCCAATTGCAAGCGGTAAATATACGTTGGAAACACTAGCGGGTTCTTTCCTTAACTGGAAGTCACTTCTAGCTATAGCGATTGGCATATTTGTTTCCTATTTGGGTGGCCGAGGCGTCAACCTGATGAGCCAGTCCCCTACGATTGTTGCAGGGCTGCTTGTTGGCACAGTAATTGGCGTAGCTTTGTTTAAAGGGGTTCCCGTCGGTCCATTAATTGCCGCTGGTATTTTATCTTTGCTGCTTGGAAAGTCTTAATTGTTGAGCTCATCACTCATCATACGACGAATAAACTACACAGGCAAATCATACAATAGGCTATGGATTAAAGACACGGTAACCTTATTCTGCATAAAAAAATGTACAAAAATGGATTGACAATAATTAAAAGGCAGTGCTAGAATCAACAAAGCAGGTACGACAACGTACATACATTACAAGAGAGGCAGGTGAGTTCCATGTTGTTCATCAATACAAGTAAGCATCGTAAAGACGCGATGATCACCACACAACATCATATATGGAGCCCTGCTGATCGATTGCAGCACTAGAAGGAACAAGAACATCAGATGACATTCAAGGTCATAATTCATAACCTGCCTTGACTCTCTGTTATTCTTTCTTTCTCCGCATCAATCCATCATAATGTGCGGGCTCCCACGCTCGTACGCCTATATAACCTGTTGCCCACAAGGTATATCGTTTACGACGATATACCTTTTTTTGTTCCATATTACTTTATTTTTCCAAAATGAAAAGGAAGTGAGAATCAATGCTAGGCGTATTACAAAAACTCGGATGGTTCTTTCGTGAGCACCGTACCCGTTACATCGTAGGTATCACTTTACTAGTAGCGATAGGTGCACTTGAACTCGTTCCACCACGGCTGCTCGGTCAAGCGATTGATGAAATCGTGTACGGAACGATTACTTGGGATTTGCTTACTCGTTATCTGATATATATTTTAGTCTCGATGGTTATCATTTACATCGTTACTTATGTATGGATGTATTTGCTCTTTGGTGGCGCCTTTCTCGTTGAACGCAAGCTCCGCTCCAAATTTATGCGGCAGCTCCTGAAGATGACACCGCCATTTTTCGAGAAATACCGTACGGGTGATCTGATGGCACGTGCAACAAACGACTTGCGCTCAGTATCCCAAACAGCAGGATTCGGAATGCTGCTGCTGACGGATTCAACTGCCTTTCTGCTCGTTGTGCTGTTTGCGATGGTATTTTTGATCCATTGGAAACTGACTTTGATGGCGTTATTGCCCCTCCCTATTATTGCGGTCGCAATGAGAGTGTTCGGCAAAAAAATTCACGAACGTTATACTATTGCACAGGATGCATTCGGCGGCATGAATGACCAAGTGCTTGAATCCGTTGGTGGTGTCCGTGTTATTCGGGCTTATGTGCAGGAACGAAACGACGAGCAACATTTCCGTAACATTACTCAGGATGTGTATCAGAAAAATGTAAATGTAGCCAAAATCGATGCCTTGTTTGATCCGACGATCCGATTCTGCATCGGCCTCAGTTATATGATCGGTCTAGGTTATGGCGCGTACTTGATCATTCATCAGGAAATATCAATTGGCGATTTGCTCGCCTTTAATATGTATCTCGGCATGCTTATATGGCCGATGTTTGCCATCGGTGAGCTAATTAATATTATGCAGCGAGGTAATGCTTCTCTTGATCGTGTCAATGAAACACTGCATTACAAACCTGACGTTGAGGACGCCTCTGAGACAGAAGCGGTTGCGGTTCCAGACCTGATAGAATGGCGAAATTATCGCTTCCAATATCCTTCCTCCACGTTCACCAATCTTAACGATGTGACGCTAACACTGTGGAAAGGGCAAACACTCGGCATCGTCGGACGCACCGGAAGTGGTAAATCTACATTCGTGAAGCAATTGCTGCGGGAGTATCCGATCGGTGATGGACAATTGCTCGTTAATGGAACGGCACTTGAACGTGTGCCACTTGACCAAATTCGAAGCTGGATTGGCTATGTACCACAGGAGCAAATTTTATTTTCCAAGACGGTTAAGGAAAATATTAAGTATGGAAATCCAAACGGCAGTGAGCAGGATGTGTATGATGCGATTGAGTTTGCCTCCTTTACACATGACATCCCTACACTTGTTGATGGGATCGAGACGTTGGTCGGTGAAAAGGGTGTCGCTTTATCTGGTGGACAAAAACAGCGTGTCTCACTTGCACGTGCCTTTATTTCGGACTCAGAAGTGCTCATATTGGACGATGCCTTGTCAGCCGTTGATGCCCGTACAGAAGCGAATATTATTCAAAACATTCGTGAACAACGGGCTGGCAAAACCACTTTGATTACGACGCATCGTTTGTCTGCGATTGAACACGCCGATAACATTATCGTGCTCGATGATGGGCAAATTGTAGAGCAGGGTACTCACGAGCAATTAATGGCACAAGACGGCTGGTATAAAGAGCAATACATGCGCCAGCAGTTGGAATCATCACTATAAATGAAATTCACATTTTCTAAATAGACTGGAGGAACTACCTCTTATGCATATTGAACAGCAAGAAGAAGCCGTAAAGAAGCGTCATGTCGGGAAACGGCTATGGCAATACGCGCTGCACTTTAAAGGCAGCTTTATCCTTGCGCTGCTTATGCTTACTTTGGCGGTAGCAGCCGAATTATCAGGACCGTTTATCGCCAAAGCCATTATAGATCGACATATTATCGGCATTGAGCAGCCTTATTACGTCACTCAAACAGCATCCAAGGACAACGTATCGTTTAACGGTGTAACCTATAAGCGTGCCGACCGTTTCGAACCTAATGAGCCAAAGGGCAACGCCATCCAGATTTTGCAGGTTGGAAAGTCTTTCTATCTCCTATCTGGCGAAGCGCCTAATGCTACAGGTGTACGTGAGTATGAGAATGGCACACTAAAGATCACTGCCAAAGGCCAGGTGTGGCAGACCGCTGCACAGCCGCTGCCTTTATCCCAGTTGCTCGTATTTTACGAACCGGAGATTAGAGGCATCCTTTACTGGCTCGGTATATATGTTCTCCTGCTTGCCGTCAGTATTATAATGAGCTTCGGCAAAATTCTCGGCCTACAGACAGCGGCCAACAAAGTCATTCGCAAGCTTCGTGGTGATGTGTACGCCCATGTACAGCGACTGCCTATTCCTTACTTTGACAACTTGCCAGCAGGCAAAGTGGTTTCTCGAATCACGAACGATACGGAAGCTGTCAAGGACTTGTTTGTTGCCGTGCTTTCTAACTTTACTTCCGGCATTATTACGATCACGGGTATATATGTTGCCTTATTTATTTTGGATACGAAGCTTGCCATAAGTTGTTTGGTGCTTGTGCCAATCATTTTAGTGTGGATCGTATTATATCGTCGTTTTGCCACAAAGTATAATCTTGTAATTAGGTCTCGTCTTAGCGCGATAAATGCCATCATTAATGAATCAATTCAAGGCATGCCGGTCATTCGGGCATTTCGTCGCGAGAAAGAAACGATGGATGAATTCGAAAAATTAAATGAAGATTATTTGACCTACTCCAACAAAATGTTGTCTCTTAATGCCTACACCTCGCACAATCTTGTTAACGTGCTGCGTAATATCACCTTTGCTTTTGTGCTTTGGTATTTCGCAGGTGCATCTTTAAGTGCTACAGGTATCGTCACGTTAGGAGTGCTCTATGCCTTTACAGACTTGCTTAGCCGCTTGTTCCATCCGCTGACTGGTATGGTAAACCAGTTGGCTACGTTGGATCAGTCCATCGTTTCGGCAGGACGTGTATTTGAATTGATGGATGAGCAAGGGGAAGAACGACATGACGGCTCGATGCCTCGTTATAAGGGACATGTGGAATTTGATCAAGTGTCCTTTGCTTATAAAGAAGATTTTGTATTAAAAAACATTCATTTTGAAGCTAAACCAGGTCAGACCGTCGCTTTAGTCGGCCACACCGGATCAGGAAAAAGCTCGATTATGAACTTATTATTCCGGTTCTATGATCCGCAGCAAGGGGAAATCCGAATTGACGGCAACGTAATTCGTGACATTCCTAAGCAATGGCTGCGGCAGCACATGGGCATCGTGCTGCAAGATCCTTACTTGTTTACTGGGACTATTGAATCCAACGTAAGCCTGGGCGATCCACGCATTTCCCGGGAAAAGGTCGAAGCTTCGCTAAAGGCTGTCGGAGCTGATCGTGTCTTAAAAACATTAACCAAAGGCCTTGATGAGCCGGTTGTTGAGAAGGGAAGCACCTTGTCAGCAGGCCAACGCCAATTGATTTCATTTGCTCGTGCCCTTGCTTTCGAGCCTTCTATACTCATTCTGGATGAGGCAACGGCAAATATCGATACAGAAACGGAAGCGATTATTCAAGAAGCACTTGAGGTGCTGAAGCGCGGCCGCACTACATTTATTATCGCCCATCGACTGTCAACGATAAGAAGTGCTGACCTTATTCTTGTGCTCCATCGCGGAGAAATCGTAGAGCGTGGCTCTCACGAGGAGCTTATGGCTATGGAAGGTCGCTACTATCGAATGTACCAGCTGCAATTTGGTGCTCAGGCAGAAAGTCAAGTACAAAGCGATCAGCTTAGTGAGCCGCCGCTTGCTCCCTTCGGAGACGAGGAAGTAGAAGACGACGCACTTGCGCATAACACAGATACATCTAATGAAAAACGCAATCAAACGCGTCGTACAGCAAATGCGCAAGCGAAACCAGCCTCTGCTGCATATAAATGAACAGTTGTTTGTTAACAAAATAAATGCAGCACCTATAAAGCTTGATTTTATATGAATAGGAGATGGTACAGGGTGCATTGTAGCCCCCTGTACCATTCCGAGAATGACCTTTGCAGGTTACATGATTAAAGGAGTGAAATGCTATTATGCATTTAAATTGGTATACCGCAGAAACATTACAACAAATGAATCAGACCCAAATCGAGAACACAGCTCGAACCTATTGGATGTACGCTAGAGTAAAGACGCGAAAGCAATCGGAAACAGCTTACTGGCAAGATAACGAAAATTATTTATATGGCAAAGCCGTGCACGTGCTGGAAGAAATGATGGAATCAGAAAATGCTGAATTACGTTTGAAGGCTGCTGAGATTGTGATGAGTCATGGTATGAAACGCTCTGGCAGAGTACGTATTTCAAGTTAAGCCACTTCCGCTTCATCTTCATCATCCATAATATAAATAACAAAGCCGTCATTCCGCTGCTTCGCATGAATGACGGCTTTGTTTTGAATGAAAAAGGTGGTTACTTCACCACCTCCACGACTTCGCACCTGTTTTCTTTACCGGTGCTTCCCTTTTGCATTATTGGCATCAGAGGTACGTGTACTTTTGTTCTGGTTCGCATGCCCTTGTTGTTTGTGCGCCATGTCAGCTAACCCCTTTCATTTAGAAAAAATAAGGAGGAAGAGTGCTACGATTCCTGCTTCGGAATGTTATTTAGACTTGGTGCGCGCTGAGCCGCCTTATGTGGTTTTAAGGTTAGGCTCGATTCCGTAAATCTGGATTTGTTTTGCAGCTGATGAATACGGTCAGCTCTGTTGTAAGGCATAATGACCACCCCCTACCTCATATGCTGTCCATCTGCAAGGGCAATATGTAACGTGCCAACATTTCACGAATGATGCCTATTTCTCCGTATGACAACCCCGATGGCTTTCCATAACATTCGCTCAAATACGTTCCAAGGCAGCAGCATTCGACTAAACAATACAGCACGAACGCCTTTACCGATTGGATAGCGGAGCTTTCGCTTGCCGTCTGCTGTGTTAGCAATTTTTACTATTAAATTCACAACAGGATCTGGTTCCGGAGCTGTTCTGGCATTTTGTTGCATACTGGCAAGCAGCTTGCCAGCATAGTAGTGGTTAGGAGAACCCTCAGGAGCATGCATCTGCTCCAAACTACGTTCCCATATATTTGTGCGATAGCTTCCTGGCTCAACTAGTACAACATCTACACCATAAGGCGCCATTTCCAGACACAAAGCTTCGCTATAACCTTCTAGTGCAAATTTAGAGGCTACATAGGCGCCCAGACCAGGAAACCCCATTCGCCCACTTATGCTGCTAATTTGTATCAGGCAGCCGCTTTGAGCTTCCCGCATATAAGGGATAGCCGCTTTACACACTTGAATGGCTCCAAATACATTCGTGTCAAACTGCTCCCGCCAAGCTTGCATTGGCACATCCTCAACAAATCCCCCAGCCGCGTAACCTGCATTGTTAATCACAATATCAATTTTTCCGTAGAGATCGATAATTTGTTTAGCTATTTGTTGAGCTTGCTCCTCATGCCGAACATCAAGCTCCCAAACGTGAACAACTGCATGCTGTGTATAGTGGCTTATGAATTGTGTAATCTGTTCCCGCCGTGCATCTGCCTGCCTCGTCGTTGCAACAATAACATAACCGGATTGAGCCAGCTTGGCTGCTGTCAGCAATCCAAATCCGCTGGCTGCTCCAGTAATCCATACCGTCTTGGCGTGAGCCACTATACGTTCACTCCATTCCTAATTCTTAACTTCCTCTTCAACTGCTTGTTTTGTCTCACTAGGTTGGTCATCCACTTTAAAGTGCGTTAAATGGCGCTCCAACTGCTCGCTTAATTGCTGCAAATTGGTCACGGAAACACGCATCTGCTCGGTCATAGCTGATTGTTGC
Organism: Paenibacillus taiwanensis DSM 18679; assembly: GCF_000425125.1. Classification (GTDB taxonomy): domain Bacteria; phylum Bacillota; class Bacilli; order Paenibacillales; family Paenibacillaceae; genus Paenibacillus_B; species Paenibacillus_B taiwanensis. The sequence continues at coordinate 107,813 of NZ_KE384306.1, read as the reverse complement.
TCCGTTGCAGCAGCCACACGTTCCGTATAGGAATTACTCTGCACGGCAATATCCGTCAGTTGCTCAAGTGAGGCTGTAATTTCTTCACAGGCTGCTGACATCTGAGTAGCAATAACGCTGCCCTCTTTTACTTGTTCTGATATATGTTCAACAGAATCCACAATATGCATAAATGCTTTATCCGCATCCCTTACAACAGTTAAACCAGCTTCAACTGCCCCTTGTTGCGATTGTGCTGCATGGTCCGTTTTTAATTTACGTGCATGAATCTGTTCGATAAGCTGCACAATATGATTCAGAGAATGTTTCGAATGCTCTGCCAGCTTTCGAACCTCAACAGCAACAACTTGGAACCCTTTACCATGCTCACCAGCACGTGCTGCTTCAATCGAAGCGTTAAGTGCCAACAGTTCTGTCTGCTTCACTACCCCTTGAATAAACTGCACGGCATCACCAATTTCCAGAACTTCCTTCGACAATTCATTTAATGCTTGATAAGTATCCTGTGAAGCGTCTTGAATACGCTCCATCTGTTCTACCGTACGTGTAATAACTTGGCGCCCTGCTTGCGCTTGCTCTGCTGAAGCGTTCATGTGTTCAAATACTACAGCTGAGGTTTCAGACAAGTTCTGTACGCCAAGCGTAATTTCTAGCATCGCTTGCTTCGTTTCTGCGGTGCTTTGCAGTTGAACTTGTACACCCGATGCAACCTGCTGCATAGAAGCACTTACCTCAATTGCGGATGCTGCCGTTTCTTGAGCACCACTATTTAGCTCAGCGGTAGATACCGCAACCCCTTCAGAGGCTCGCTGTACATCTTTTAGCAAAGCACTAAGACGCTCTATCATTTGATTAAAGACATGAGCCACTTTGCTGATCTCATCGTCACCTTTTACATCCAGTCGTACAGTAAGATCTCCTTCAGCTGCACGTTCAGCCAGTTGATGCACACGACGAAGTGGATGTAATTGGAAGCGAACATACCAGACGAGCACAGCTAACCCCACAAAAATGATGCTCAATCCAATCCATAACGTCTCCATTAATGTGCTCATGAGATCGGCTCTCACCTGAGTGTAATCAAAATCAATTGCAAATATAGCTAACGTCTGACCTTGCTCATTTTTAATTGGTGCTATAGCTGTAATGATCCAATTGTCGCCTATTTTAAAATCACTTGTAATCGCAGTACCTTTTTGTAACATAGCTGCATAAGCGTCATTTAATTCATCTGATAACGTAATCATCTTGCCAGGCGGATAACCTCTTGACTCAAACTGCTTACTCGCTTGAACCAGCTTTAGTTTTTTGTTGCTCAAATCTTCTTTAGATGGTGGCATTACGATAAACGTATTATGTATATCTTCTTTAACTAGACTGTTCAATTTCTCTCGAATAAGACGGAAGGTAGGATTGGAAGCATAATCTTTGCTAGTCTTGGAATCAGAAAAAGAATAAGAGACTTGTCTAACAGATGACTGAAGTTCCTGAATTTGCAGCGTCATCATCACTTTTAACCGCTGTTCAAGAAAATCCATATACATCTCTTGTTGCTGCGAGTATTGCCTTGCAAACAATACAGAGCAAAGCAGCAGCACAATCACGATTATAACGGCAATCATCTTGGCAATAATGCTTCGTCTAAATATACCCATCCATCTCAGACCCCTTTTTTTCTTCATAAAAATTCCATATTTTTGACTTGAAATCTGTCATATAATGAAAATCATTGTACCATAATGAGATGAATGTTTACCATATTTTAATCCGAATCCGTTGTAATTTTATCGGTTTTTGTCGAATTAACCAGAGAATGCTCCAAGTGTGTGCTAGAGTGAACTACGATTTAATTCGATTCATAAATTTCTCCACAACATAATAAAGAGACTGGGATAACCAGCCTCTTTGTTTACTACCTATATTTGTGTTACCATTTGCAAATCGTTAAACATCGGTGCTTCTTGTATCTTTGCAGTTTGGATAATATTTTCGTAGCTGTCCATTTTGATTAAAGCTAGTGGGGTGTTGGTTGTGGATAGTGCCTCACTGACTGAGCCTATTCCGGCACTAGTGTACCCGGGGCAGTAGCTCGCCCAACCGCTGTACCTCCAAGTTGATAAAATAATTCCAGTACCTCTGTATTCAAAATGACGATGCGGGCTGGTTTGTGAGATAGAGAAATTTGCTGACCTGTGGAGTCTTGAAATGACATAAAAAAGTTCTTGTCTATCGACGAAGCGGTGTTGTTAGCAGGTAGGCTGTCAGCAGATAATGGGGGTTTTTGAGTTGTGGCTGAAGGAGCATTGCATCCGGTAACGGATAACATAACTATAATTCCAAACCACGCAAATAACCTCTGCTTGACCATGTTTATCCCTGCCTTTCCCTAATCTATGCTTCGAACCTATACTCTATATTTCAGCGCTTATGCCAGATATAAGCTTTAATTGGATTTTCAGTACCGCAGTTAGCCTGCTGCATTCATGATCGTACCACTTGCTCTTCCTTAACACGGCAGCTCAATATCATACTCCATTTGGCGTGCAGTATCCCGGGCTACCTCTCGTCCCAGCAGCCGGCTAACCATATGTAATGCCATATGAATGCCTGCGGAAATACCTGCTGAAGTGACGATACGATCCTCATCGACATATTTTACGTTTTCCACCACATGTACCTCAGGATAATCGGTGCGCAGCCATTCAATGCTGCCCCAGTGTGTCGTAGCTTGCAAACCATTTAACAAGCCAGCCTTGGCTAACAGTAGTGCGCCTGTACATACAGATGTCATCCATTGCACGGACTCATACTGGTTACGAATCCATTCGATCAGGATCGGATTATGAAGTTCTTGCCGAACTCCCTTCCCCCCTGGGATGACTAAAAGGTCATACTGTGGAGCCGTATCCAGGCTGTAATCAGGTGTTACCTTTAATCCATTACGCGCAGTTATCAACTGACCGGTCTGCGAAATCGTTGTAACCTGAAACGGCTCGTGATGATCGGGCTGCATGCGGTTAAATGCCGTCACTGCAAATACTTCAAACGGCCCGGCAAAATCAAGCACTTCTACTTCATCGAACAATAATATGCCAACCTTCCATGTTTGCATAATATACCCTCCTCCAGTATAAGTTCTTACAAGTTCATTATATGAATTGGTATAAAGAGGTTAAATGACTAAAAGGAGCTATTTTTAATTCGACATACACTTACAATAATTTTGTGATATGCACCCAACTAATGAGCCTAAAAGCAAAAAAGTCCACGCTATGGTGGACAAAGAATTGACGGAACTTCGTTTTGATTTACCTATCCACCAAGCATTACCCGATCATCTACAAATTTCTCTCCGCGCAGCCGCTCAAACTCCCGCAACAGTTTTTCTACTGTCAACTGCTTTTTCTGATCCGCTCCTATATCTAATATAATTTTCCCCTTATCCATCATGATTAATCGATTGCCGAGTCTTATCGCCTGCTCCATGTTGTGTGTGACCATTAACGTCGTCAAGGACGTTTCTCGTACAATTTTATCGGTCAATCTTGTAATCATTTCCGCCCGAGCGGGGTCCAAGGCAGCGGTATGCTCATCCAGCAGCAGCAAGCTTGGCTGCGTAAATGTTGCCATCAACAGGCTTAGTGCCTGCCTTTCTCCCCCAGACAGCAAGCCAACCTTTGCCGATAGACGATGCTCCAATCCTAAGCCTAAAATTTCAAGCTGCTCCCTAAACGAGCTTTTCCGTTGACGGCTGACACCGACGCTTAGTCCCCTCTGTCGCCCCCGCGCATAAGCTAGCGCCAAATTCTCTGCGATGGTCATTGAAGGTGCTGTACCTGCCAGCGGATCTTGGAACACCCGACCAATCCAACGGCTGCGCGTATGCTCTAACATAGCACTTACATCCCGTCCAGCAATATGAACACAACCTATATCCGGCAGCGTCACACCAGAAATCACGTTCATTAGTGTTGATTTACCTGCTCCATTACTGCCGATTACTGTCACAAAGTCGCCCTGCTTCAGGTGGAGGTTAATATGTACAAGCGCCAATTTCTCATCTGCTGTTCCTGGATTAAACAATTTACATACTTGCTGAATGTGAAGCACTATACATCACCCCCATGCTGCATTAGTTCTACCGCCCGTCTGCGGCTGTCAGCACGTTGTCTCACCGCTCTTCGAATCATGGGCAGCGTAAGTGCAATAATGACGATTACAGCTGTCAACAGCTTTAAATCGGTAGAATCAAGCTCCAACTGGAGGGCAACGGCCACGATCAGACGATACAATACTGCACCTAGCAATACAGCTAGTGTCGTACGTACAATTGTTCGGTGGCCAAATACCGCCTCCCCAATAATAACCGAGGCCAGACCAATCACGATCATACCGACACCTAACTGGATATCCGCAAATCCCTGATATTGGGCAATGAGCGCGCCTGCTAGTGCCACCATAGCATTGGACAAACCTACCCCAATAATAATCGTAGTATCCGTCCGCACACCTAAGCTTCTAATCATACGGGCGTTATCACCCGTAGCTCGCAGTGCAAGTCCAATTTCAGTTTTCAAAAATAAATCCAGAAGCAGCTTGATCGCCATAGCAACTACACCCATCACAAGGACAAACTCATACTTAAACCCATCTGTCAGTGGTGACAACAGCGTCTCCGAATTTACTAATGTTATATTTGACCTGCCCATAATTCTCAAATTAATGGAATGCAGCGCAATCATCATTAATATGCCAGACAGCAAAGCGTTTACTTTACCTTTGGTATGGATCAAACCCGTTAATATCCCTGCAAGTCCTCCCCCGATACAAGCCAGCAGCGTAGCCAGAAATGGGTTCATGCCCGAAGTGATACCTAAAGCCGCTATACCCGCTCCTGTCGTAAAGCTGCCATCAACAGTCAAATCTGGAAAATCTAAAATACGAAAGGTCAAATATACACCAAATGCCATAATCGCATACAAAAGTCCTATTTCGACAGACTTTAGCATCGCTTCCCAAAATCCAGCGTGAAGCATGTTGCTGTACCTCCTTATCGCTGTCTTATTCGAATAAGTTCTCTTGTTTCACTTCTGCTTTTATTGCAGCCGTTACGTCAAAGCCTTGAGATGCAGCCGCCTTCATATTTAGCACCAAATCTAGCTTTTCCGGATATTTCACTGCCAGATCAGCTGGTTTCTTGCCATCTTTCAAAATTTCAACCGCCATCTTGCCTGTGGAATAGCCCAGATCAAAATATTCAAAACCGTAACTGGCAACACCGCCATTTTTCACGGAATCTTTATCCGCAACAAAAGTCGGAATTTTATTGTCCGTGGCCACACTTATGACTGTAGCTAACGCACTAACAACCGTATTGTCTGAAGGTACATAAATGGCTTGTACTTTACCTACCAAAGATTCCGTCGCCTGCTTAACCTCAGAGCTATTCGCAACTGGCGCTTTTACGACCTGCAAACCGAGCTTGCTAAGCGCATCAACAGCTTGCTTCACATTGGTTTGCGTATTTTGTTCGCCTTCATTGGCAAGAATTCCTACCGATTTTATATTGGTGATATGATTAGCTATAAATTCCATTAACTTAGAAATAGCTTCAGGATGCAGATCAGCTGTGCCTGTTACATTTGCACCTGGTTTCTCGATACTTTGAACCAAACCTGCTCCAATCGGGTCTGTTACTGCTGTAAATAAAATGGGCTTATTTTTAATGTTCTGGACAGCCGCTTGAGCTGTGGGGGTGGCAATAGCCAAAACTAAATCCTTGTTATCGCTTGCAAACTTCTGCGAAATGGTCGCCGCATTACTTAGATCTCCTTGTGCATTCTGAAAGTCAATTTCAAGGGTCTCCCCCTCCACATATCCAGCGTCTTTTAGCGCTTGCACGAATCCTCTGCGTGCTTCATCAAGAGAAAGATGCTCTACAATTTGCGTAATTCCAATCTTGATCTTCTCACCGCTCTTTCCTTCTGTCCCCCCTGTACCAGCAGGGGCAGGTTCCGTTCCTTTTGCGCCGCAGGCGCTTACAACTGTCAATACAGCTAATAACACGACGAGTCCAAATTGACGACTGAATTTCATAAATCAAAATCCCCTTTCTCCGCTTAAAAGCAAGTTGGTTAACTTATCTTTTGAACCCTCTGCGAAAGCGTCATGTTGATTTTCCCTGCCTATAGCTGTAGCAATAATTGAATTGACCATCCATTAACGCAACAACTTTTTAATGCATAAAAGCACTGTATCAGCAGTGTGATATAGTGATAATGCACTACCTTAGTTAAGTGCGTCAATAATAACGGTTGATATTTATGTTATAATATGGTAAAAAATGTGTTGAAAATAAATTGTCGATTATTCTTTACTTTGTCACTCTATCGCATTAAACTGTTGCTATAATAAAAAACCGAGCATAGGTCGGTTCTACACACCGCTATGCTCAGCAGTATCATCAACAATATGAAATCGTTGCTTGTTCCTTATTTGGATTGCGATTTATCGCGGTAATCACGTCTACGAGCGACACCTGCTTCAAATGCGGCATCCACTACCGCGTCTCTGACACGCGGGACAACCTTATCGTTAAAGACCGATGGAATAATGTACACTTCGCTCAATTCATCGTCGGATACGACATCGGCAATCGCTTTTGCAGCAGCAAGCTTCATACTTTCAGTCACATGGGAAGCGCGGCAGTCCAGCAGGCCGCGGAACAAGCCAGGAAAGCACAACACATTGTTAATCTGATTCGGATAATCCGAGCGCCCTGTCGCAATAATACGCGCAATACCCTCTATCTCATCCGGATCAATTTCGGGTGTTGGGTTAGCCATTGCAAATACGATAGCATCATGTGCCATCGATTCAACGTCTGCCTTTTTGAGCACACCTGGGCCAGATACACCGATAAAGATATCTGCACCGCGGATGACTTCTGATAACGAGCCTGTCTCTTCATTAGGATTCGTCTTGGCTGCGTAGCTGTTCCATGACTCGTTCTCGTAAGTGGTCGAGCGTACTAGCGCTCCTTGGCGATCAACACCAATGACGTTTCGTGCTCCTGCTGTCTGCAACATTTCTGTACATGCCATACCCGCAGCGCCAATTCCGCACAGTACGATCTTGCAGTCTTCCAGCTTTTTCTCTACGATTCGCAGAGCGTTAAGTATACCAGCCAGCAGCACAACAGACGTACCGTGCTGATCATCATGGAAGACGGGGATGTCGAGCTTCTCCGTTAATCTGCGCTCAATATCGAAGCAGCGCGGGGCGGAAATATCCTCCAGATTAATGCCGCCGAAACCAGGTGCAATGGCAACAATCGTCTGTACAATCTCATCTGGATCCTGCGTATCAAGACAGATCGGGAACGCATCAACACCTGCAAACTGCTTGAACAGCATCGCTTTGCCTTCCATAACAGGCATTGCCGCCCGTGGCCCAATATTGCCAAGCCCAAGTACGGCCGTGCCATCGGAAATAACAGCAACGGTATCACGCTTGATCGTCAACGTAAAAGCACGATTAGGGTCTTCATGAATCGCCATACATACACGTGCCACACCTGGCGTATACACACGTGACAGATCGTCACGGTTCCGAATCGGAACTTTAGGCTGCATTTCGATCTTACCGCCTAAGTGAAGCAAGAAAGTCTGGTCCGAGATATTTACAATACGTACACCCTCCAGCGGCTTCAGGCGCTGGACGATTCGGTCTCCGACACTCCCATCGTACACATTTACCGTAATGTCTCTTACGGTTGAGGTGGCTGCGCTTCTAATTACGTCGATTGCGACGATATCTCCACCGCCCTCGCCAATTGCCGCTGCGACCTGGGCAAAGGTACACTTGCTCTTGTCAATTTCCATTCGGATAATAATGTTAGTGCTTGAGCCTAACGATTTGGCCATTGGTGCTACACTCCTTTAAGCGGTTGTTTAGATGTCCGTACCCTCTTGCTTGTGTAACTACGCGGTGTTCCTGCTGCCGTCCTATGCAAGCTACATCTACGCAGGATAAGTGCTTCGGAATCGTAAACATCGTTATAAGCGTTCCATGATACCCGCGAGCAACGCTGCTCGCCTTGGTATGTCTTCCACGTGTACATGTTCGTGTACAACATGGACACCGTCTCCTCGTGCGCCAGCCCGTCCAATGTTGGCACGCCGCAAGCCGCTATGAAATTGCCGTCGCTGACTCCAGCTTGTACCTGGCTATGCAAGATGAAAGATGCAAGTCAAGCTCCTCAAGCGCCACAAGCTGAGCCAAGTGATATAAGCTTCCGGTGGTATCCGTTCTCTCCATCGGCGGACGATTCATATACCCTTTCATATGCAGGCAAATATCGAGATGGAACGGTGTTACCTCTTTCATCTTCGTCATCCTCTGTCCAAAATCCTCCATTGTTCGCACACGAATCTCAATTTCCGTGTCCACAAGTGTGAGAACAGCGTCAACAAACATTCATAATCCCAACGTTTACAATGCTTATGACAATACCTGCTACAATGCTTGCTTACAAGTTTACATAGCTGCCTCGTTTATGATTTCCCCCTCATTCAGCTTTACAAATGAAATACGATTTCCAACCCAGCCGATGCACCCGCCTTCAGTGTTTTGACACCTGCATAGGCCGCTCATCCTTCAGCACTACCCTACTAACATGCAAAAAACCCATCCCCTACTATAATGTGCTAAGGGAATGGGTTTCTTATGAATGCTGTTATATGCAATAGCTCAACTTCAACTTACGAGCACAAAGCTGCTGCACTGCAACTGCAATATGCCAATTGCAGTAAGCTGTCTAGTCTCTAGTGACTGTTGCATAGTTCACGTATTCGCCCTTCTCATACCCTACCTTTGCGCCCAGCAGTTGCGCGATATCACGCAGCGGCACATACACGGTGGAGTCCTTCATGATAGGAGCGACATCCAGTTTCTTGGTCACAACGCTGCCATCAACCGTCACTTGCTTGCTGTTTAGTTTTATTATAATTACTTTACCTGTAAGATCCTCTACGATACGCGCCTGCGACGCTTTGCTGTCCCATTTTACATCTGCATCCAAATGCTCAGCTACATAACGAAGTGGAACCATCGTTACGCCGTTTTTTACAAAAGGAGCAGGACCATCAATCAACCAATCGTCATATTTGCCTTCTGCAAGCGGCAGGGCCACATATTTGCGTGAAATGCCCGCGTCCTTCAACAACTGATGAACCGTGGAATCAGGACTGAAATGACGCAACCATTGACCTGGCGTTAGGGTCTGTTCCAATACATTCACAGCATTTGTTGTGTTGATTTTGTCAGTTGTAACTGGCGAATTATGACTTTTCACCTCTGTAGATGCTTTAAACGTAATTCCTGAGAGCGGAACATCTTCAGATTGAGGCAACGCTATGTTTACTTCCATATTCGTTTTGTTCAGGTTTAATGCTGCATCAGCATAAAGATCCAGCTTCAGCTTCGTCTTATTGCCGAGGACAACAGCCATGTCAGCATCTTCTTTAACCACTTGAGTCCAAGCCTTATCCAGCTCATCAAGTGATTTTTCTCCATTCTCTTTTAACCACTTAAATGCTATAAGAGCGAATACTTCTCCATCTTTTATCATATTTGTCGATTTCTCACTTACACCGTATGCCTCCATCGACTGTCCAACCAATGGTCCATACAATTTGCCGACTTCTGTTAACCAAGCTTTAGTTCCTTGCTCATCTGCCAGTATTGACTTCAAGAAGCCGCGCACCCAGCCAATCGTTTCGTCAGCACCAAATTCCATATGTATTTGGCTCAAGGATTGGGATTGGCCAAAAATTTGCTCCGTAACTGGTGTAACTGTTGTTACTTTAGGGTTAGGGGCATGCTTAGTGAAAAACTTGACCATCGATTTGCGGAATTGCTTTAGCTGTTCCACATCCAATTGCGGGATGTCCAGCGCTTCCATTTCTTTTGTCGTTGCAGGGATAACTAGCGGTGTTTTGCCGCCTTCTACTTGGACTACCACTTGCTTGTCATCTACTGCAAGTTGAAACGGCACACTCTTGCCTGCAATCTTGATCGTGCCGCTTGAGGATACACGATCAGGTGATTCCATCTTTGTTGCCATATCAAGCTGAAACCCGTTAATAAGGTTAATAAACTGGCTTTCCTCAGACGTTAACTCGGCATCCTTGCTGACATCAAGCTTAATGCTCACAGATTCCTTCGTCTCCGCCGACTTCAAGTCAGCAGTCTTGTTAACCACTTCCCCAATATCTACACCGCCTACTGACTGACACCCCGTAAGTACAATAAGTAATGCTGCTAGCATAGCAGCTAGACTTGCTCGTATGCGCATGTACTCATTCCTCCCCTTCAAAATAGGTACAAACTTTATAAAGATCGTGATTCCACTCTATTATGTATTCATTTAGAGGGGTTGTAAAGAAACGATTACAAGTGCGGGGCAAGCTTGATCTTACAAAAGTTCCATTCTGAACAAAAAATAGACTTCCTACTCGGAAGTCTATGCTCTCAGCTGCCTGAATCAGCCTTTATTGTTGTTTACTAGCTATAAACGACGCTACATCTAATGCTGCTGCCAGACGCCACCATTCTTGATGCGATGCGCTCTGACCAGGCTCCAGCGTAGACAGAGGTCCAAGTGTCTCCAGTTCCAGCATATGCTCATTGGTATAACATTCGAACGAACAGCCGCCATCTGGATATGCTGCACCTTGTTGATGCTCATGACTAATTTCAAATGCGGTTCCATTATAAAAATAAGCAGCCCATCCTGGTTCATTTCCTATGCCTAGTTTAAATGCTCCAGCGGCATCAGGGCACTGGCGAATCGTAATATGATCTTCTCCCCAAACTACTCGGTCATCATTCATTCGTGAATACGGCCATAATACAACAGCACGGTTCGGCAGCAGACCGGTTTCTCGTTTGGTTTGCGGGATTATAGCGGTTCCACCCTGCGCCATCACATTAATCGACCATGGTGCTACCTGTATCGGATAAGCGCCCTCATTTGTAATACGATGAATAAGGAGAACCTGGTCCTCGGTAAATATAATCTCTATTTGCTTCTTGATGAGCGACCATTGCTCAATTGGAGACGTCAGCACAACCCCCTGACCAGTAGGACTCCATTCAATAGGCTGGTCGTCTGGAGCATACGTGCGCGGATAAGCTTCAGGACTAACCCACAGACGGTGTCCGCCTCGAAGCAGCCAACCGTCGCTGCCCATTTTATGAAACGCTTCGCCATACTGAGCCACGTCCCCCTTTGCATCATGGAACAATACATTTTCACCACCACGCAGGCTAAAATGCATAATTCGAATCCCATAATCCAACGGAATAATCATTGTGTAGCGTTTATTGTCCAATCGAAGACTACGACCAAATCGGGGGTCCTCCACCATACTTGTCATCATATGCGCCATTTAATCGCCTCTTTTCCTGCCCTGTCTACACAGCTTCTTCTGGCAGTCATCACAAAGGGAAACTGCCTTGCCTTAATTAATTTATTGATGAGTCCGTCAAGCCAAGATAATTAATAAATCGCTCAAACGCAGCTTGCCCTTCTGCATTTCGTTTAAACACTCCAGCTTGCCCTAAAATTTCGACAAATGTATGCCCAATTTCCTGCTTGATCAGATGCTCTGCATGTTGCAAACTGTTATCGCTACCGTAACGTGCTATTAAGCTATCTATCCACACACGGTGTACAGCCAGTGGATCATGAGCTTGCATGTTTGCTTTGTATTGCTCCCACGATTGCTCACCCGTCAACAATGTGGCAATCAGCTTGCTGGATTGCTGCAACCGCGCTGGCAAAATCGCAAGTCCCATCACCTCGATTAAACCAACGTTCTCTTGCTTGATATGGTGCATTTCATGGTGCGGATGGAATATACCTTCTGGATATTCACTGCTCGTGCGATTGTTCCGCAGCACTAGATCAACTTCATATGCAGTCCCCCGTCGTCTGACGATCGGCGTAACTGTATTATGAGGAATACGGCTGTTCCCTTCTTCCGTAAAAGCGATAATACCAACTTCAGGATCGGTATACACCTGCCAAGCTGTAAATATCGTGTACGCAACTTCAATCAGCCTTTCCCGCTCATGACCCGAAATACGCAGCACCGACATCGGCCACCGTACAATACTGACCTGAATCTCCTCATCCTGTGGATAAACAAATGTACGCTCAGCTATCGCTCTTTCTATAGGAAATGTATGCCGTCCAGCTTGAAAATGATCGTGACTTAAAATGGAGCCGCCAACAATCGGCAAATCCGCATTGGTACCGATAAAATAGTGCGGGAATTGCTCTGTAAAATCCAACAATCTATGGAAAGTAGCTTTCGTCAGCTTCATCGGTACGTGATCGTGGCGAAGCACGATGCTGTGCTCATTGTAATATACATAAGGAGAGTATTGAAAATGCCACGCTTCTCCATGCAGCGTCAATGGGATGACACGCAAGTTTTGGCGGGCCGGATGATTGGCACGACCACCATATCCAACATTGTCCACACAGAGCAAACAAGATGGATAATGAGAAACCGCTGCCTGCCTCGCCTCAGCAATCTCCTGCGGGCTTTTCTCAGGCTTCGAGACATTAATCGTCATTTCGAATACCCCGTATTTGCTCTCGTACAGCCAATAATCGTTGTTTTGGACGCGATCCATTCGAATGTAATTGCTGTCTACGCATAACCGATAGAACTCATTCGTGGCTTGTGCAATGCCACTCTCGCGTTCTGTTCTTCTGAAAGCTGCCTCCGTCTCAGACGGTCGAGACATGAGCACTCCCATAATACGTGCGTCGAGCAGGTCACGTTGTGTCGTAGAGTGGTCAGAAATCAAGCCGATCACTTGACCGTAATCCAGCAATAAGCCCAAAAGTTGATGCGGTGTATTGGCCGCCTCGGTACTCGTCTTGTATGTTGCCTCGTATCCAGTCCACGGCTCTGCCAATTGGAACATATCCAGCAATACGTTACGTACATAAGGACAATCCAATTTACCCATTAATCGCTTGGATAGCGCGTAACGAATTAACTCCTCAATAGCCCATTGCGCCTGCTCCATTGGTGTCATCTGGTTTAACACAATCGCCCCTTGACCTTTATCCATCTCTCCCATAAAAGCAACCTCCCACGTTCCCTCAATCGGCGTCTCTAATGATGTGCAATTACGATTCAATGTAACCATGCGGACGTGCGGTATGCCAACGCCATGCGCTCTCAACAATTTGCTCCAGTTTGTCACGTCGCGGCGACCAGCCGAGCACTCGGCGCGCCTTATCTGCTGAAGCGATCAAAATTGCCGGATCGCCAGCACGGCGTTCACGAATAGCTGTTGGAATCGGTCGCCCGGTCACTTGCTCCGCCGTACGAATCACTTCAAGCACCGAGAAGCCCTGCCCATTGCCGAGGTTAAAAATGTCACTTTTTCCGCCATCTCTCAAATAATGAAGTGCAAGCACATGCGCATCTGCCAAGTCACTCACATGGATATAATCGCGGACACAAGTGCCGTCCGCAGTCGGATAATCGCTGCCGAACACAGTAATCTCCTCCCGCTGGCCCAATGCAGTTTGCAGCACGATTGGGACCAAATGGGATTCCGGGCGGTGGTCTTCACCGATTTGGCCGCTCTCATGGGCTCCAGCCGCATTAAAATAACGTAAAGAAACGTATTGTATGTCGTGTGCCTGATCGAACCAGCGCATCATACGCTCCATCGTCAGCTTCGTTTCCCCATATACGCTTGTCGGCTCTGTACGATCTGTTTCCACGATTGGAACACGTTCTGGTTCACCGTATGTAGCCGCAGTAGAAGAAAATACAATCCGTTTGACACCATAATCTTTCATAACATCAAGCAGTACACCTGTCCCGCTGACGTTGTTGTCATAATACTTGCCTGGCTTAACCATGCTCTCCCCTACCAAGGAATAAGCTGCAAAATGAATGACCGCATCAATGCTATGCTTTGTAAATACTTCGTTTAAAAACGCCTTGTCACGTATATCCCCAATCTCTAGTGTGCCGGCTGTTACCGCTTCACGATGCCCTGTCTCCAAATTATCCACTATTACAACTTCTTCTCCACGCGCAATCAGCTCCGCAACCGTATGTGAACCAATGTACCCCGCTCCACCTGTAACTAATACTGCCATATATATAACCTCCTCAAAATATAAAAACGCTGCTATTTAATAGATTCATTATGAATGATCAGATTCATATGAATGACTAGATTTATACGCATGATTAGATTTATGCGAGACATTAATTATTGGGCCATTGTAGCTCCATCACACCATCGCCTACGTCACATACGTAAAAGTCAGGCCTAACACCCGTATGCCTCTCATAGTTTGCACCAACGGTCTGAACAAACTCTTCAACGGCTGCTTGTTCCACTAACGATATCGTACAGCCTCCAAATCCAGCTCCTGTCATCCGTGAACCGATCGTACCTTTAATCGCGCGAGCTTCTTGAACCATAACGTCCAGTTCCTCACAGCTGACTTCGTACAGATCGCGTAACGATTCGTGGGATGCATTCATTAGCTCCCCGAATGTGAGCAGGTCTCCTTGCTGAAGCGCTGCCATCGATTGCTTCACACGCTCATTTTCCAATACAACATGTTCTGCGCGTTGGCACACAATACGATCTGTCAATACGTGTTTGGCTTGCTGGAACTGTTCACTTGTCAAATGTGCTAAATAGGTCAGCTCTGGGAACACCTGCTTCAGCTGTACAACAGCTTCATCACACTGTGTGCGGCGCTCATTGTATTGGGAATCCACTAGTCCACGGCGCTTGTTCGTATTACCTATAATAAGCTTATACCCTTGAATTTGGAAAGGGACATGCTCATAATGCAAGGAGTCACAATCAATGAATATCGCGTGATCCTGCTTCCCATGTGAAACGGCAAACTGGTCCATAATACCACTGTTAACCCCGACAAACTTATTCTCTGCCCGCTGTGACAACTGCGCAAGCGCTGTGCGATCAACCGAATATCCTTCCAAAGTCATGAAGGCGTACCCCATGACTACCTCTAATGACGCTGATGAAGACAGTCCCGCTCCATTCGGAATGTTGCCAGCTACCAAGAGATCGTACCCCGTTGTCAACGGCTGGCCCGCCATTTTCATCTCATGGACTACACCAAGAGCATAATCTGTCCACTCGTCTGACTTGCTTGTTGGCAATTCATCAATAGAAAAGCTAGCTAATTGTTCAAACTGTACACTTGCAAGCCGCAGCATACGGTCTGCATTCGCCCTGATAAGCAAATAAGTTCCAAGTTGCAGGGCAGCCGGCAGCACATATCCGCCATTGTAATCAATATGTTCACCAATCAGATTGACACGTCCAGGAGCATGGAACAATCGTATCCCCTCTTGATTGAAACTATAATGTTGTTCAAATAAGCGCAGTAGATTATTCATATCCATATCCGGTCAACCTCCTAAGTGTGTAAGCATCACGTTACTGTTTATTACAGTTAATCATACTTCGAACTCCGTTTACTTATAATAGTTGGATGTGAACTTCATATGGACAAATGTGATATAGTAACTAGAAATGACATCTAAACTACGGGCAACATGCTGCACACAATTCGTATTTCCCTATACTTCATTTCATGCGCCTCTGATCGATGGAGTTATCCCTGTACGCGCGATGACAACTTAAACCATGCAGACATAACTAGCATGTTCATTCTAAATAATTAGCACGTTTATTCCATGTACACAGCATATTTTTGAAGGAGGCCCCGTGTAATGAACTCAATTACCGATGATGGACAAAATAGCTCCCCTTTAAATGCCGACTTGATGCTGCCTCTTGATGAAGGTAATAGTAGAACCAACACTCTCGATACCTATGAAGTGTCAACGAATCCGTCAGCAGCGGAGCAGGACGGTCTTCACGTGTTGTTTACTGGCGAAAGCCAGACGAAACCCGGGCATAAGCTCGGGCCTAAATTTTACGATTATTATTTACTTCATCATGTAATAGACGGCTGTGGTGAATTCGCAACGGAGTCACGTACTTACAAGCTCGGGCCAGGTGATGCGTTTCTGATCACGCCCAATCAATTGGTCAGTTATGTGTCCAATCCTCATCATCCTTGGCGATATCAGTGGATCGCCGTCAAGGGGAATCAAGCGGAATCAATTTTTCGGCAAGGCGGGCTGACGACGGAGCAACCTGTCGTGCATTGCTCTGGCACTCTTGCAGCAACGTGGATGCAGCCTATACGGACTGCATTTCAAGCTAGAGAGCATACGTGCAACCTGACCGCTGTTGGTTGTCTGCATCTTATGATGGCAGCCTATGCTAGCCAGCAGCAGCGTGTAGATGAGCTCGTCCCTCTAAAGCCGGAAAACGAGGCCCAGCAAATCGTACGTCATATGATACGTATGATGTCCACCCAATACGCGCACCCGTTCACAATGGAGCAAATGGCGTCCAGTCTGGGATACAACAGAGCGTATTTGTCCAGATTATTTAAGCAGGCTGCTGGCATGTCGCCCGTGACGTTTCTTCTAAAATTAAGAATTGACAAGGGTAGATTGCTGCTTCGGGAACGACCCGAGCTCACAGTCGAGCAAATTGCAGCTTCTGTAGGTATACCGGACGCCTTATATTTTTCTAAACAATTTCGCAGGTTCTATCAACAAGCTCCAACACAGTATCGGAAGCAGGTTATGCACGTAAAACAGGAGCACTCCAGTTCCAGTTCATCGTCACCTATCAAATAAAAGTTGGTACACGCAGATTGTATATACCAATTATGAAAATGACTGTAAAGGGCAGAACGCTGTATGAAACGCGCCCTGCCCCCACCTCCCTCTTACAGCTCCATCTGACGAAGTGCAGCCGCCATCGGTGCGTAAACCTGCTCGTACCTAGCTGCATACAGCCTATGACGCACCGCATCAGGATCGATCCGCGTAACTCCTCGTTGCTCGATCAAGCCCTGAAGTTCGGTCGCGCTAGTTATATGCCCCGTGCCGATTAAAGCAGCATAAGCTGCTCCTAAAAGAGTCGCTTCATCAACTGGGGGCACGATCAGTGTGGCGTTGCCTACGTCTGCTTTCATTTGTAACCACGTGCGAATCCGAGTTCCACCCCCGACAGCACGAATTTCCCTAATCTTCTCGCCTGACACCTGCTCTGCGCTTCTGCGGATCATTTCTAACTGATACGCCGTGCCCTCGCATACGGCCCGTACCAGTTCCGCTTTGCCGCTAGCATAAGATAAACCAATAAATGCAGCACGTGTTTTAGAGTTTGGATAAGGTGCCCCACTGCCTGAAAGATAAGGGAAAAATAAAGCCTGCCCAGGTCCATCAGGCACATCAGCTATTAGGGCCTTCATTTCATCATATGTCAGCGCATCGTCTGCCAACTGCTTGCGAATCCACTCCAGCGCTCCACCAGAAGCCGCATTTCCTCCCATCCAAAACTGATAGCCGGGTACAACATGAAAGCCATAAGATAAGCCAGTATCAAATTCGGCTTGTCCCAAAGGGCGTGGCTTCATTAAGCCTACCAAAGTTTCAGCTGTTCCCATAGAAGCAAACACATCACCTGGATGCACCGCACCTACAGCCAAAGAAGCGCAGACATGATCGTGGCCGCCAATTGCCACTGTCGTTCCTTCGCTCAGCCCAAGCACGTTTGTTAGCTCAGTCGTAACTTTACCTAGCGGGCTGCCACTTGGCAGCACTTGAGGAAATAGGTCCTGCGGCAAGCCAAATTGTTGCAGCCACTCTGTATCCCAACGCTCATGACGGATATCATAGGCGAAAGTACGTGTCGCTAATGTTGGATCACAGGCCATGACACCGCTCAGTCGATAAGCAATAAAGCCTGACATTGTGAGCCATACGGCGTCATTGAACATACTTGCATCTTGATTATGCAGCCATAACAGTTTAGGCAGACCGTGCTTAAATGACAAATGCAAGCCTGAGCGTTGGAATAATGCGAGTGGGGCGTCCGACTGCCGGATTCGTTCCGCTTGTGGTGTCGAGCATGTCTCAAACCACGGCAAACAAGGTGATTGAACCTTACCAGTTGACCGATTGACAAGTAATCCGCTCTCCGCCATACTGGCGATGCCAATCGCCGCCACTTGAGTAACCCCTGTCTGTGCAAGCACTTCTTTGATCATTGCAATGACGTCATTCCACAATTGCTCCGGATCATAAACAGAATACCCTTGCCCAGTCTCGATAACAGTTGTTGGACGGCTAGACAGTGCCAGTACATGTCCTTCTTCATCAAATAATCCTACTTTTCGATTGCTTGTTCCTAAGTCTATTCCCATCATGTACACCACTAGGTAGCTCCCCCGTTTCAAACCTATATTTAATATGAAGTATAGGTTACATTATGTTATGCATTAATTTAATAATGAAATAATCTTTCAATAGGAAGTGTTATCGGCTCACTATGTACTGATGGATAAAGAACCGCAATAGTGCTTATGATTTGCTCATGTACGTATAAGCATTCTCAAGCAGTTGCCCCATCGGGTCACGGAATATAGCGACTGCCTCGTGATCCATCGAAGTAGGAGTCCGGTTCATAAGAACGATCCCTGCGCGTCTTCCCATCTGCGCAAAGCTTGCAGCAGGCTGGACCGACAAAGACGTTCCTCCGATAATGAGCAGATCTGCTTGCTGTACATAATGGATGGCACGTTCAACGACAGCATCATTTAACGTTTCTCCATAAAGTACAACGTCCGGCTTTAAGACACCGCCACAATCCGGGCAAGTCGGTATAACGGAGGTGGAATCTAACACAACAGATAAATCGAATCGCTTATGACAACTTAAACAGTCATTCCGGTGAACGGAACCGTGCAGTTCAAGCACCTCGGAACTGCCAGCTGCCTGATGCAGGCCGTCAATATTTTGCGTAATAATCGCTTTTAGCTTGCCAGCTTGCTCTAGCCGAGCCAATGTACGATGTGCTCCGTTAGGCTTGGCATGCGGATGCAGCAGCTTTTGGCGATAGAATGTATAAAACATCTGCAGGTCACGCTCAAAAAATGGACGGCTCACCATCACTTCTGGAGGATGAGGAAAGTCCGATTTCTCTTCAAATACGCCTCCGGTAGAACGGAAGTCAGGAATACCGCTCTCTGTAGAAGTTCCAGCGCCCCCAAAAAAAACGATCCGCCTGCTTCCACTCAGTAACTCAGCCAGTTTGTGGACCTGCGTTTCGTATGACTTCGCTTGGTTAGAAGAATGATCCTGTTGGGTCACTTCATAACCTCCTTATAACAAATGTACTTCTCTCAGTATACATGGGAATAATATTTTGCGAAAATAGTGGGTCAGCTTAATTGGAGACTGATGATGGATAAACCTGATAAGCAGCAGTACAGTACCTAACTTTTTGTTGTAACTTATATCGTTACATCAAATATGAAGATCGCCATTTCAGTTGCTCGGCAAAACATACGATACTCATGCAGTTTCCACATGTCTTGTCCTTCTTGCATTTGTTGCTCTTCTTGCTCTTCTGACCCTTCTCTTCTTTACTCTTCTTTACTCTTCTGACTCTTCTTGCTTTTTCGCTTTTTCGCTTTTTTTGCTCAACTAGTGCTTCTTGCTCTTATTGTACTTGCTGTCCTTCCAGTCGCACACACATCGACTTTCCGTTCCTGCTGGATCTTCGTCGTTTTTTGCTATTTCTCGTTCTCTCTCACGCGTTCTTACTACTTACTTTTTACTTCTTACATCTTACTCCACCTCGTCCTTGCCCGTTTTTACTCAATTCTACTATTGTGCTCTTATCTTAGTGTACTTTCCTTTTCACCCCGTTCTCCCGTCTAACCTTACTCTCTTCTGCCCTTTCTAACGCACCTGGCCTTCCTCTCACTAACTGCACACTCCATATCTGTTACCATGCTCGCCCATCCGACCTTACTCACATCCCACCGCACACTCCACACCTGTTAAGCTCGTTTTTCCTGCTTATATCGCCAATTCCGCCTCTCCTTTTACTCGTTAAGGCTGATTTTGCGGCTTATTTCCATTC
>NZ_KE384306.1:0-86849 GCF_000425125.1 Paenibacillus taiwanensis DSM 18679 | reverse complement strand
TTACCCTTCTCTGCTTGCTCTCTTCTCTGCCCTTACTCTACCTTCTCACCATGCTCACCCATCTGTCCTTCCTCACACCCACCCCATACTCCACACCTGTTAAGCTCGTTTTTCCTGCTTATTTCGCCAATTCCGCCTCTCCTTTTACTCGTTAAGGCTGATTTTGCGGCTTATTCGCTTACACGCCTCGCACGCAAAATAACCTCATCCCAATCAGCAATATAGAACTGCTGTCGTGACGAGGTTATTTCGGCATTTTATCGACTACAAATAAGGATTTTCATGCTTAGCTTTAAGCGCATTCCAACGTCGCTCCACTTCCTGCTCAAATGACAGCAGTGCAGCGGCATTTTCAGACTTGCCCATATGACGAGTTTTGCCCATCTTGTTTAGCCACTCCAAAAGAGGTACTTTCTTATTCTTATCTTCAGGATTGTACGTAATATTTGTAATACCACGCTCCACCTCATACAACGGGAAGAAGCAAGAATCTACGGCTGAGTTGACAATGTCAGTGCCAAGCTTATCATCTGAAAGCCAATTCAACGGGCAAGCAATGAGAATCTTGCCATAAACAAGTCCTTCATGCTGCGCGTACCACTGCGCCTTTGCTGCCTTTTTCACCAAGTCCTGCGGGAACGATTCGCTGCCTGTAAACACATATGGAATATGAGTCGCAGCCATAATTTGGGCAGTATCCTTATGATGGAACAGCTTACCCTTTTGAACCGAGCCGACGTTAGAAGTAGACGTCCGATGTCCAAGCGGAGTCGAGTACGACTGCTGCGCGCCCGTATTCATATAACCTTCGTTATCATACTCTAAAATAATCATCTTATGATTACGTAGCGCGGCGCCTATTGCAGGCCCCATACCGATGTCCATACCACCATCGCCAGTTACCATAACAAATGTAAAGTCGTCAGGCAAGTTAAGGTGGTCCAGTTCTCCACGCCGCTTCCGCTCCCAGAACATTTCGACTACACCAGACAACGTAGCCGCTCCATTCTGGAACAAATTGTGAATGTAAGTAGCTTTGTGAGCTGAATACGGATAGCCTGTCGTTACGACCATCGCACACCCAGTATGAAATAAAGTAACGATATCACCTTCAATACCTTTAAAGAACAGTTCCAAACCAGAGAATATACCGCATCCAGGGCAAGCACCATGTCCAGGTGCAATACGCTTCGGCTTCCGTGTAAGGTTACGCAGCGGTGGAATACGAACATTAAGCTTACCGTTGGTCTCATCCGGTGTGACTGTAATAAGCCCTGTATTCAAATCCTCATATTTCATCGGCTCTAACACACGTTGCGGCGCTTTAGAAGCTTCACCTGGTGTATGACCATGGTAATCAAATGGCTTCTCCACCACACCTGTGTTTGCCGCAGCAATAGCCGCTTCAAACAACGCATGACCATCCTCAGCGTAAAAGTCCTTGCCCCCAAGTCCATAAATACGACCAACGACAAGCGTATCACGGTTGTTATACGTCAATAGCGCTGACTTGATCTCCAGCAGCATATTGCCGCCATGTCCGCCGTAGGCGTCTGCACGATCCCCTACAGTGATCGCCTTAACATGTTTGAGCGCCTCAGCAATCTCCTTCGCTGGAAACGGTCGGATTATGTTTGGCGAGATAGAACCTGCCTTAATTCCACGTTCACGCAATTCATCCACGACATCCTTAATAATTTCTGCGGATGAGTTCAGTAAGAATACAGCAACTTCGGCATCATCCATCCGGTACAGATCAAGCATAGGATAGTCGCGCCCTGTTAATGCGTAATATTCCTTGCGTATACGTTCAAATACTTCACCTGCTTTATACATCGCCATCGACTGCTGATAGCAGTTATTAATATAATCAGGTTCGTTCATGTATGGTCCTACTGTAATTGGATGGTTACGATCCAATGTATCAGCAAAACCGTCCATCGGCTTCTCACCTACAAACGAAGCCACGTCCTCGCGATTCGCAAACGTCTGCACACGACGCTTTTGGTGCGACGTAAAGTATCCATCGAATGCCACCAGCACAGGCAAGCGTACCTCGGGGTCCTCCGCTAGCTTCAACGCCATAATATTCATGTCATACACCGCTTGCGGATCTCTGCACAATAACGTAGGCCAGCCCGTATTAAGTGAGAAGTACAAATCGGAGTGATCTCCATGAATATTAAGCGGGCCTGACACAGAGCGGCATACCAAGTTCATAACCATAGGAAAACGAGTACCTGACTGGACAGGCATTTGCTCCAGCATATACATGTATCCATTTGCACTTGTTGCATTAAACACTCTTCCGCCTGCCGTGGAGGCACCATAACATATGCCTGCTGAGCCATGCTCGCCGTCAGCAGGGATTAACTTGATATCATGCTGCCCATTGGCCTTCATTAAATCCAGAAATTGCGCCACCTCGGTTGATGGCGAAATTGGATAATACCCCATGATATGATAATTTATTTGATGCGCTGCATATGCAGCCATCTCGTTACCGGATTCATACACCATCCGTTGTTCCACGGTCCCTATTTTCACTTCTTTGTCGTATTCGATTGCCATGGGTCCTCATCCCCCTTTAATCGTTGTGCTACTGCGTCTATATCGTCTATTTCGTCTATTTCTACATTTATATCGCCATATCTTCAACCTGAGTAGTAGTCCGCTGTATAATATAGGTGCCTATTAATATCCTCAAAAACGCCAAATGTGAAATCAGCTAAAAGAGCCTAAATGAGCCTATACGAGCGTAAATTGATGCGGCACTCGATGCTCATCAGCGTACCCATCTTCCTCACGCGCATCTGAAAGCGCTTCCGTAGGACAAGCATATACACATTTCAAGCAGCCTTTACAGTATTGATAGTCGATGCCTTGCAAAAACATCTGCGGGCGACCCTTCTTGTCTTGCTTCTCTTCCCATACGAAGCAGAAATCTGGACATACATTGTCGCAGGCAGCACAATGAATACATTTATCATCTGCAAAATGAGGCATCATGCCTGCGCGAGAAATACTCAAATCTTTTAATATCGAATTCCCTGGGTTGACAACTACACCGCCGATCGGCTGCGTCTCGTATCCCAATACAGGCGTATCCCAGCGTACAGCTTTTGGCAGCACAATCCCTGCTGCTATTGGAAAAGCACTGAACTTCACTTCGTCATAGCCGCGTTGGAAAGTGTTAAGCGCAGGCTGAACTGACTGCGGATACTTCTTCTCCAGCGACTTACGGATTACACTTTTCATCTGTTCCGCATCCAAAAAGTCACACAAGCGGAACATCGCACCAAGCATAGCCATATTGGCCCGATTCTTCTCCTCAAGTGCAATGCCTGTCGCATCAATAACGGCGATATTGCCTCCTGGCAAACGTAGCATTTCTAACAATCGCTCCGGTGTTTTGGCGGAGTTAACGAGCACAAGACTATCCTCTGTTACACCACTTGTTACGTTTACCGTCTTGTAAAGCGCTTCATGAAATATACCTACAATATGCGGGCGTTCAACCGGCGTTGTATCTCTAATAAGTGTGTCTGGCATACAAAAACGAATGTGTGCTTTCACCGGGGAGCCCTTCTTCTCCGAACCATATGACGAGAAGCTGACACCATTTAATCCGCTGCCAGTAACCCCTGCCTCCGCCAGCATTTTGCCAGCCAGATTGGCACCTAACCCTCCTATAGATTCAAGTCGAATCTCGAAGAAGCCAAGCTCGTTCACTTTGGGCAATGTGACCATGTGGTGGATCTCCTTTCCGATCTCCTCTGCCTGAATAGGCCAAGAATAGTAAAATCATATATCATTATCTGTCTGCTGCATGAGTTTCCGAACTTCTGCACACGTGTCAGGAGACGCTCCGCAACGAGGACAGGTCAAACCAAATTGTAATAGACTGACAAAATGGTAACCCAAATAGACGTTTAGTAGTGTGATTCAAGTCACGTGATCGCGATTACACTATGTCGGTAATGTGAAAATGAAGAAATCAAATTTTGAAGTTCCTGAAGAAGTCGACTAGACGGTACTATTTTGCGTTAACAATAGAGGTTTCTGGTAGGGTGGAGGAATGTGTGCATATGCCTAATAGTCAAAAAGACGCACGAGTTTCCACTGGTGTTGGATCATCGAGGCGCCTTGTCTGTCATCAGAACGATAGGATGGGCGGATGGACTGCTACATCTCTTATAATTACTAGTTATTACTCTTATGCATTATTCGACGTCAACATTCGAATTCCTGCTCTATTCCTCTATATATTGTGTCGTATGCTTATGCAGCCGATTGCAACTGCCTTACGCATTGTTTCTCTCATGTATACCTTTGACCTAATCGTATCATCCTGAACTGCTATGCAGCCGTCCATGTTCCTATAACAGGCCATAAGTGCACTTGGCCGCACCGCTGGAAAATGGGCTCAAGCCCTGTAGCCGATGCCGATGCCGATGTCTATGCCTATGCCTATGCCTATGCCTATATTATGCCTCGCAGTATACGACGGTCACTGTTACTTGTAAAAACAGGCCTAGAGTCTGTACATAACAGTACACCATTAAAAATTGCAAAGCTATGGAGGACCCACCTAATTCAAGAACGCAGCAGGATGAAATGGATACATTCTTTTTTGGGCTTAGCTCGATTTGATTGTGGGGATAGTTCGACAATGAAAATAAAGCTGTCCCCCGATAATCGACGAGACAGCTTATGACAATGCACAATATTATAGACGGGGCCGATCCTTAGCCAGGTATCGTTCCGGCAAGTGGGGCTTCAACGCCGATCGCTTGGCGGTAAGCGTCCATATAACGTTCAGCTTGACGTCGGACATGAGACATGTCACCAGTAGCTACGGCGTCCTTGGTCAAATCCGAGCCAATTCCTACCGCAACCGCTCCTGCACGAATCCAGTCTGCCAAGTTTTGCACATTAACACCGCCAGTTGGCATAAAATTGGCTTGCGGCAAAGGTCCTTTCATCGTCTTAATAATAGACGGATCGTACAGATTTCCAGGGAACAACTTCACAATATCAACACCCAGTTCCAACGCTTGCTGCACATCAGCGATCGTCATGACTCCTGGCAGAACTGGAACACGATACAGATTACATATTTTCACTGTCTCGGCTTGCAATGAGGGACCAACCACGAATTCCGCACCTGCAAGAATGCTGGCACGGGCCGTAGACGCATCAAGTACAGTGCCTGCACCAATAATCGCAAATGAAAGCGGGCTGTTCGGATCGCTTGAATAGCGAGTTCGCAATTGCTCAATTGCTTGTAATGCACGAGGAACCGTCAGTGTAATTTCAATGACTTTGATCCCTCCGGCTATTGCCTCCTCTGCCATCTCTACAACTTGCTCTGCTGAATCTGCACGCAGCACCGCAACTACGCCACATGCTTGAATTTGCTGTAGCAAACGAATTTTGTTCATCTCTGACACTCCTCTTCCCATAAGTAATGAGTCTGTCTGTATAAGCGAAATACTCGTAACCAAACCGTGTAAATCTCCTGATGATTTCGTATGACAAATAGAAGCTCGTGCATTCGTCATCCTATTATTCTAGTTGTAGTGTTAAAACGACCAAACCTCATCATGTACTGGCAAACTTACAGTAGAGATCCTTTCAAAAAGGGCTTAGCGCTCAATATGTACAGCGTGATTCAGCTTATTCTGCACTTGCGCCCATGTAGGCAGCGCTTCCCAGTCACCAAAAGACTGCACAACCATCGCCCCCATGACATTGCCTAACTGCACTGCCTCCACAATGTCATATCCCCGAACGATTCCTGATAGCAAACCTGCGCAGAACGCATCACCCGCTCCGACCGTATCCACCACGTGCTGAACAGGTGTGTAGGGGACGCGGCTTACTTGTGAGCCACGTACGACATAGTTCGTGCCAAGTCCGCCTTTTACAATACAAGTCGCAGATAATTGGCCCAAACGATGAAAGATCGTTTGCTCATCCTCTGTGTCGTAGAGCAGCTTCAGCTCATCCAGACCAGGCAAAAAATAATCCACCTCATCCGCCAGCGGAAGCAGTTCCGCCCGCGCCTGTTCGATCGACCATAATTTCAAGCGCAGGTTCGGATCGAAGCTTACTTTAACACCTGCGTCCTTCGCGGTTCGAACAGCGGCTTGGACCGTGTCCGCACAACTGCTGCTTAATGCAGACGTAATACCTGTTACGTGGAGCAGCTTCGCCGAACGAATGTAGTCCTGATCCAAATCATCAGGCTTCAGGCGGCTTGCAGCCGAATGCTTGCGATAGTAGTACACAGAGGAACGTCCAGCAACCGCTTCACGCATCATCACACCTGTTGCCTCATCTTCACATAATTGAACACGGGACACGTCAACGCCTTCTCCGCGTACCGCTTTCAAAATATAACGGCCTAGCGGATCAAGCCCAAGCCGACTAAACCATCCAACACGGTGGCCCAGCCTGGACAAGCCGATCGCCACATTACTTTCTGCTCCACCAAAAGACTTCATAACCGTTTGCGCATATTCCAGCCCTCGTGTATCTGCGGAACTGAACAATGCCATCGATTCCCCAAACGTAACGACGTCAGGCGTTACGACTTGATCTGACAACGCTTCCATCCCGATGTGCCCTCCCCACAGCCGTTGTTATGCCCTCTAGTTTAAACGCGCTTCCAAATATCGTCAATCCACATCTTCTACAACATTCTGACAATTTGCTGCTTATCCCAGCATTTCTTCCTTATATACATAAGACAAGCGAGCATGCCGTCATTACACTAAATACAATTTCCGAGATGCCAACCTGCTTAATCGTGACGCGCTGACAGGGCATCCATACAGCTCGAAAAAATAAAACTCCAAAAGGAAGCGCCAACCAAGGCGACAATAACAATCCCACAGCAATACCTGCCACAATATGCACCGTAACTGAACCGATATAATAATTTTTGTTTCCCTTTTCACGGATCATCGTTTTCACATAAAATATTGTCCCTACAAAATAAAGTACACAGGCTGCACATAAACGCCATGCCAAACTCCATGCTGTACCTCCGCCAACTTCAAAAGCGATGACCAGCATCCAGCAAAATTGTAATACAGCAATCGCATCGTTTACAAAATGACGCTCATGTTTGCGTTTCGCAAACCACATATGGACGAGATAACACGGCAGCATAACTACTCCCATCCACCAGATGTCCACACGACAGCTTAACAAGATGATAACGGACACAAGCAGCATAGTCCCCCATACGAGATATGCTTTCTTATATGCTGCATATTTACTAGTCTTTACGCCTTGCAGGAAAGCAAATGAGCCACAATAAGCTGAGAACCAAGCTATAGCCAGCCACAAATGCGTCCAATTAGGTTTTGCGGCAAGCATCCCCAGTAGAAAAGGAATGATCAACATCGCCCATGCACCATGCTGGTTTGGAATGATAGACATAGCACTTTGTTTGTTATTCTTTGCTTGTAATGCCATTTGCCATTTCGTCTCCCCTTGCACTCTATTTTTCCGCTGATTACCTCTATATTAATAGAAGCGGTTGCTTCTGTCTAAGTGAATAAATGAACGTTCAAACTTCTGTCAACTGTCTTTTATGAAACGAGTATTATATTGTGACGAATATCACAAATCATCACAAAAACATATGCTATCTTGTGGGTAGATAAAATAAACCTCAAAATGAGGAACGAAAAAATAGAGAAATCCTGCGCGTGGCCTGGGCTCATCATGAGGAGGATACGAACATGTGGGAACGCAAGTTGCAGCATCCCATGCTTAGCAACGCGCCGATAAAGTCCCCTTGGAGTGGAGAGACTTTCGGCTTAAACTTAAGATTTTTGCTTATCGTTACTGTATTTGTCGCTAACGCAATTGAACCCTTAATTCATGCAATGCCGGAAATGAAAGCTTTATTTTTGTGGATATTTACGTTCCACATGCCTTTATTTGTTGGTGTTACCGGTTATTTTGCACGGTCTAATTTGTTCAGCGAGAAGGGTAATCGTATTTTGCGGCAGATCGCCTTGCAATATATAGTGTTTCAATCGATCTACTCGCTACTGGATTATTTCTTGTTCCGTGTGCCAGGTGTTACACACTCCTTCTTTGTCCCTTATTTACTCTTATGGTTTCTAATTGGACATTTGGTCTGGAGAATAGTACTACGCGTATTTATCCACAACGGAGTCAAGCACCCTGTGCTGTGGTCGATTGCACTCGGTGTGTTAGTTGGCTTTATCCCGTTTGGCGGTGCCTGGTTTGCGATTTCACGAACCTTCGTCTATCTGCCATTTTTCGTTATCGGTTACTCTTGCAGTTTGGCGTCTCTTCGCCAACGTGTGACTATCCCGATTCGATTGATGGGAGCTCTTGTTTCCGCTGGACTGCTAATAGGCTTATATTTACTGGCACCACAGATTGAACCTATTTGGCTTATGAACAATATGACCTTCTACGAACTGGGCTGGACTTCGAACGGCTTATCAGCAATCGCACTTCGATTTGCTATATATTTGGTTGAGTTCATTGCTTCAATTGCCTTTTTGGCTTGGGTGCCGCAGCGCATTTGCGCCATCACCGACTTGGGACGACGAACCTTGTACGTCTTTCTGCTGCATGGTCTGATCGTAAGGTTTGCAGAATACTTTGGCCTTTATCAGCACGTCACAAGCGGAATTGCCGTATCCTTACTCATTATGTTTTCCATAGGTTGCACAGTTCTTCTCGCGCAACCTATCGTACGTAACATCGCTCACCCGTTGATTGAACCTAACGGAGAAGCTGTATTCGGCTGGGTACGACGCGACGCTTGGCGTCGGCGCATGAAGCATAGTTAGCTCCCCCGCTAACGCTTCACCCTCGATGCGTGACCCAAACGAATGCTTCACATACACCATACGCTTCACTCCTGCACAAGAGGCTCAGCACATGCTGTGCCTCTTGTGTCATTTATTTACGTGTAAGCATGCATCCATAAGAACTCAACGTATCCCTACCGTTATAAATCCTGTCGTATTTAGCAGCTTCGCCTACAGCAATTCAAATCGCATCATATATTACATTCACGATCCCCATGAAAATCTGAGGGAAAGCTATAACAATTTCTTTCTATTTTACATGTGGAAGTCGCTAGAAAAAGCACGTTAGTTATGATAGACTCATCATAATATACACAATTCATACGTTAATGCTATGAAGTAGAGAAGTGGAGGAATAACTATGTCAGCCCCTAAGATGCGTTCAGACATGATTAAGAAAGGCTTTGACCGTGCACCACACCGCAGCCTGCTCCGTGCAGCTGGTGTTAAGGAAGAAGACTTTGATAAGCCGTTTATTGCCGTATGCAACTCTTATATCGATATCGTCCCTGGACATGTCCACCTTCAAGAATTCGGCAAGATCGTAAAAGACGCCATTCGCGAAGCTGGCGGTGTTCCGTTTGAATTTAACACTATCGGTGTAGACGACGGCATCGCCATGGGTCACATTGGCATGCGTTATTCACTTCCAAGCCGTGATATTATTGCAGATTCTGTAGAAACAGTTGTATCTGCGCACTGGTTCGACGGTATGGTCTGCATCCCGAACTGCGACAAGATTACGCCAGGTATGATTATGGGCGCACTGCGCTGCAACATACCGACTGTATTTGTAAGTGGCGGGCCAATGAAAGCAGGCAAGGATTCCAATGGCCGTTCCATCTCTTTGTCAAGCGTATTTGAAGGGGTGGGCGCGTATCAAGCTGGCAAGATCGATGACAAAGGTCTGCTAGAGTTGGAGCAATATGGTTGTCCGACCTGCGGCTCATGTTCTGGCATGTTTACAGCCAATTCGATGAACTGCTTGGCAGAAGCACTCGGTATTGCACTGCCTGGAAATGGTACCATTCTAGCGGTCTCCCCGGAACGTCGCGAGTTTGTCAAACGGTCAGCAAAACAGTTAATGGAGATCATCAAGCTCGACATCAAGCCGCGTGATATCGTCACTATGGAGGCGATCGACAATGCGTTTGCACTAGATATGGCAATGGGTGGGTCCACGAATACCGTCCTGCATACACTCGCAATCGCACATGAAGCAGGCTTTGAATATCCTGTTGCGCGTATTAATGAGGTCGCATCACGTGTTCCTCATTTGTCCAAGGTAGCACCAGCATCCGATTATCATATCGAGGATATTCACGAAGCTGGTGGCGTGAGCGCCGTCCTGAATGAGCTGTTTAATAAAGAAGGTGCCCTGCACGGTGACTGTATTACGGTGACAGGTAAGACGCTGCGTGAGAACGTAGCTGGCTGTGAGATTCTAAATACTGACGTTATCCATAAGCTCGACAACCCTCATTCCGAGCAAGGCGGACTTGCTGTATTGTTTGGTAATTTGGCACCGGAAGGCGCCATCATTAAAGTGGGCGCGGTGGATAAAGCTGTTGGCGGCCGCCACGTAGGTCCGGCAATCTGCTTTGATTCACAGGACGAGGCACTTGAAGGCATTGCAAATGGTAAGGTTAAAGAAGGTCATGTCGTCGTTATTCGCTACGAAGGTCCTAAAGGTGGCCCAGGCATGCCAGAGATGCTTGCGCCGACATCACAGATTGTCGGTATGGGATTAGGCGCCAAAGTCGGTCTCATTACAGACGGACGCTTCTCCGGCGCGTCTCGCGGCATTAGCATCGGCCATATTTCGCCAGAAGCTGCGGAAGGTGGACCTATCGCCTTTGTTGAGGATGGAGACATCATCGACCTAGACTTGATTAACCGCAAGATTGAGCTACAAGTATCGGATGAAGTTCTGGAGCAACGCAGAGCGAACTGGAAAGGCTTTGAGCCTAAAGTTAAGACCGGATTGTTAGCTCGCTACTCCAAGCTAGTAACGAACGCCAGCCAAGGCGGTGTATTAAAAGTTTAGTAAGGAGCTTCATCTTACGAGTTCTAAGTTTGCCTTTCCCGGCATCGTTATCATCCTATTGTCGTTAGGAAATACAATGTCCTTGATTACTCCAACCAAGAGTAATCAGGGACATTTTTTATGACTATATACGTTTTAACTGTAAAAAAACACTCCTCTTCGTCATCTATAACGAAAAGGAGTGTTTTATTCATAAAGTCAGTATTAAAATTCACCAGCAAAGTGACAAGCTACGAAATGGTTTGACGCCATTTCCTCATACTTTGGTACTTGCTGCTTGCAAATTTCTTTGGCAAACGGACAGCGAGTATGGAACTTACAGCCGCTAGGCGGGTTCGCCGGGCTTGGAATATCTCCTTGAAGTACAATACGCTCAGACTTACGTGTCGGGTCTGGTACTGGAATTGCTGAAAGCAATGCCTTTGTGTACGGGTGAAGCGGTCTAGCAAACAACTCTTCACGCGGTGCCATCTCTACCATAGAGCCTAAGTACATAACACCGATCCGATTACATAAGTGTTCAACGACCGACAGGTCATGTGAGATAAACAAATAAGTTAGGTTTTTTTGTTCTTGCAAATCACTCAGCAAGTTGATGATCTGTGCCTGAATGGAAACGTCCAATGCAGATACTGGTTCGTCAGCCACAATAAATTCTGGATTCATAATAAGCGCACGTGCGATACCAATCCGCTGACGCTGACCACCTGAGAACTCATGAGGATAACGATCAATATGGTATGGTGCAAGACCACAAATAGACAATATTTCTTTTACACGATCACGAATCTCATGCTTGGACACGAGTCCATGATCAACAAGCGCCTCCCCGATTGCTGTACCCACATTAATTCGAGGGTTCAAGGAGCTGTAAGGATCTTGGAAAACCAATTGCATTTTCGGACGCATCGCACGAAGTTCCTTGCGAGATAACTCATGCAGGTCGGTACCTTTAAATTTAACGGTACCTTCCGTCTTTTCAAGCAATCGTAAGATTGTACGACCAGTGGTCGATTTTCCGCAACCAGACTCGCCAACAAGTCCAAGTGCTTCCCCTTTGTTAAGCGTAAACGTAATATCGTCAACTGCACGGACATGACCCACTGTACGCTGCATAATGCCGCCTTGAATAGGGAAGTATTTTTTAAGATGATTAACTTCTAATAATGGCTCTGTCATTATGCTTCCCCACCTTTCTCATAAAGCCAGCAAGCAGCTTTGTGGCGATTCTCATACGTGTTAAGTGGTGGCTGTTTGTCCACACAAATCGACATACAGTGTTCGCAACGATCATTAAAATAACAGTTGTTTCCTAGAGATACTGGGTTAGGCACTTGACCTGGAATAGTGTACAACCGGGACTGGCGTTGATTAATAATCGGCTTAGCCCGAAGCAAGCCTTGTGTATAAGGATGCTTAGGATTACGGAATAATTCATGTACAGGAGCCTCTTCAATCACCTTACCCGCATACATAACGACTACGTGGTCAGCCATTTCCGCTACAACACCAAGATCATGTGTAATCAGCATAATTGCAGTCTTAAATTCACTCTTAATATTACGCATCAAGTCAAGAATCTGAGCTTGGATCGTCACGTCGAGCGCTGTAGTCGGCTCATCGGCGATCAACAGCTTCGGATCACAGCTTAATGCAATCGCGATCATAATCCGTTGACGCATACCACCAGACAATTCATGCGGATAAGAATCGAAAATTTGAGCAGCACGTGGGATGCCTACTAATTCGATCAGTTCGATAGAACGTTTCTTTGCTTCTTTTTTTGTCATCCCTTTATGGATAATAAGCGGTTCAGAAATTTGCTGGCCAATTTTAAACACCGGGTTAAGGGATGTCATTGGTTCTTGGAAGATCATCGCAATTTCATTCCCACGAATATGACGCATTTGACGTTCTTTTAATGTTAATAAGTCTTCACCATTATATAAAATCTGCCCGCCTTCTGTCTTACCTGGAGGCGATACAAGGCGCATGAGGGACATCGCGGTTACACTTTTACCACAGCCGGATTCTCCGACGACACAAAGTGTTTCCCCTTCTTTAATCGCGAAGCTGACATCATTTACGGCCTTGACCACACCACCACTCGTGTAGAAGTTCGTACGCAGATTACGGAATTCAACCAAGTTGTTAGCCATAACGTCCTCCTACTTCTTCATTTTCGGATCGAGTGCGTCACGCAAGCCGTCACCAATAACGTTAATTGCAATAACCGTCATAAAAATACATACCCCAGGTGGAATCCATAACCAAGGTCGTTTCTTAAAGTCTATCAAGTTGTTGGCTGCGGAAATCATGTTCCCCCAAGATGGTGTAGGCGGCACAACCCCAATACCGAGGTAGCTAAGAACAGACTCCATCAAAATCGCACCCGCAACAGATAATGTTGCTACCACTATTATAATCGGAATTGTATTTGGAATCAGGTGACGGAAAATTTTACGTTTATCACGTAACCCAAGCACTTCTGCTGCCTGCATAAACTCTTGCTCCCGCAGAGTCAGTATTTGTCCCCTTACAAGACGGGCCAAGCCTGGCCAACTCATAAATCCAAGCAAGAACATAACTAAATATATCCGTTGGTCTGGCGGAACCTGAATATCCGACAATACAGCTCCAAGTATAATCAGGAGCGGCAAAGCAGGAATAGACAACATAATATCCGCAAACCGCATTATGATCGTATCGACCCACCCGCGGTAATACCCCGCTAATGCTCCAAGTGTACTGCCGATAGCCACCGATACCATCATTGCCACAAGGCCTACTAGCAACGAGATCCGTCCTGCAAGCATAACACGCAGTAAAATATCGCGCCCTAGCTTATCTGTACCTAACCAATGCGATGCGGATGGCCCCTTGTTGCTAGGCCCGGACATCGTCTCTAAAGAATACGGAGACAAAAACGGACCGACAAAACAAATTAAAAACATCATAATAATAACGATAAGACCAGACATTGCAATTTTATTTCTGCGCAGCTGCCGAAATGCTAGCGTCCACGGGGAAGCTGGTTTTGTCTTTGGCATTTCTGCGTTAGTCGACGTTGTATCTACTGCTTGAGCCACTATTCATTCCCCTTTCTATTTCATGCGGACACGCGGGTCAGCAATGCGGTAGAGCATATCGGACACGAAGTTACCGACAAGCGTCAACGCTGCCAAGAACATCGTAAAGCCCATCAACAAGAAGTAATCACGTGACTGAAGTGCGGCCAAATTTATTTTACCAATACCAGGCCAGTTAAACACTTGTTCCGTAATCATCGCACCTGAGAACAGTGCAGGAATCTCCATTCCAAGGAGAGTGATTGCTGGAAGCAAAGCATTACGAAGCGCATGCTTAAATATAACTGTACTTGGTTTTACACCTTTGGCACGAGCAGTACGAATGTAATCCTGACGTACAACCTCCAGCATACTTGTCCGGAAGTAGCGTGTCAGACCACCCACACTAAGTGCTGTAAGCACGGATACAGGCAGCCACATATGCTGAACCAAATCCCATACTTTAGCCATTCCAGTCGCGTTGCTACCCGTTGTATACATTCCGCCTACTGGCGCCCATTTCATATCGACCGCAAAGAACTTGATCGCTAATAGACCGATAAAGAAGGAAGGTAAGGACATCAACGCAAAAACAAGGAAGGTAATAATACCATCAAAGAATGAATATTGCCTGATCGCAGAGTATACGCCAACAAATATAGCAATCGTCCAACTTAGCACGAGTACAATTGCAGCGATAATAAAGGAATTCCACATGTAACGATTCATAACCGTTGTAACCGGTTGCTGATGCTGTGTGGACATCCCCAAGTCACCTTGGATCGTATTTTTAGCCCAAATAAAATATCTTTCATGAACCGGCTTGTCCAAGCCGAACTTTTCTTTTAGCTCTGCTTTACGAGCGTCTGATATCGTTTGCTTGGAATCAACGAAGTTACCTGGCGCCATAGCAAACACACCAAACAATACGATAGATACGCCGATGATCGTCGGAATAATCTGTAAAATGCGCCGTATTGCGTACTGTTTCATAAATATTCCTCCTTGCTTTATATAAACCCAAATGCCCAGCCGTGGCGTGGCTGAGCATTAGGTATCCTAACTTGTACCAATTTTATTGAATTTGGATAGTCGCCAAATCATTAGTAAAGCGACGGTAAGGAGAAATATCGAAACCTTGGATACGGTGGTTGATTGTGAACAAATCACGACGTTGGTACACAAACATCATCGGCAAGTCTTCGTTAATTTGTTGGTAAATTTCTTTAAAGATGCCTTTACGTTCTTCAACGTCTAAAGTAGAGCCTGATTTTTTGAGCAATTCATCCACTTTAGGGTTGCTGTATCCTGTTTTGTTTTGGGAACCGCCTGTACGGAACGTTCCTTCGCTATCTTGTGGGTCTGGTGTTAAGCCAGCTGCCAAGAACAACATGTCGTAGTTGCCTTTGTTGTACTTGTCAAGCATTGCGTTAAAGTCCATTTGGTCAGCTACAAATTCGATGCCCAAATCTTTGTAGTTCTTTTGAGCGATTGGAATGATCGCTTCGTTTACGACGTTAGGTGTAGTAGCGGAGAAGTTGATTTTGAACTTCTTACCGTCTTTTTCACGGATACCGTCAGCGCCAACTTTCCAACCTGCTTCGTCAAGCAACGTTTTTGCTTTATCAAGGTTAAATTCATACTTTTCAACTTCATCTGTATATGCCCATGATACTTTGGATTGTGGGATGTTTACCACATCTGCGTATCCTTGGTACACAGTGTCAACGATTTGCTTACGATCCAAGCCGAAAGTCAATGCTTGACGGACTTTTTTGTCAGCAAATTTAGGATCTTTGTTGTTAAATGCGATGTAACCATAGCCGTTAGTTGGGTTCAACACGGAATCCAAGAATCCGATGTTTTTGATTTCTTCCATTTGATCTTTGGATACGGAAGGATCATCAAAGTCTGTTTCACCTGTTTGCAGCAATTGCATTCTTGTTTCTTCAGTAGTTGTTTTGTAGATCAAGTTTTTGATCTTAGGTGCGCCCATGAAGTAGTTCTCATTTGCTACCAAACGCACTTCTTGACCTGGAAGATACTTCTCAAGCTTGTACGCACCAGCACCTACAGGCTTCGCGAACAAATCTTTCATGCCGCTCATGTTGCCTTGTTTGTAAGCTGCGCCATATACGTGCTTAGGCAAAATACCTGTACCACCGAATACATTCAAAGCCAATACTTTAACTTCGGTATTAGTGAATTCAATCGTCTTCGGATCGATAACTTTAATACCCGCGATTGAAGTCGCTTTACCTTCTTTATATTCTTTCGCGCCAACCAATGGTGCGTATTGCATAACATCGGAAGGACCGTCATAGTCTTTGTCATACAATGCTGTAATTGTAAACGCTACGTCTTCAGCAGTAACAGGTTTGCCATCGCTGAACTTCGCATCTTTTAGTGTAAATGTAAAAGTCTTGTTGTCGTCAGATACTTTATAATCTGCCATGAATGGTGAGAATGTACCATCCTTATTGATAGTAAGCAGCTGTGCAAAAATGGATTCTACGAGGTATACATCATAAGTTGATTCAGCGTACAACGGGTTGAAGATACCGGATGGATCTGTAATACCAAGAATAGCTGTATCCTTGCGGTTCACAGCAGCTTCAGGGTTCAAGCTTGCGTCTGGAGCAGGAATAACACCTTCTGTTACCAATTCGCCTTCGCCAGTTGTTTCTTTTCCGGAATCAGTTTGACCGGAATCAGGAGTCTTGTTGCCCTCAGCAGAATCGCCGCCGCCGCATGCAGTCAATACGAGCGAGAATGCCAGTACAAGGCTCAGTACAGTGAGTAATCTTTTCTTCACAACAATTGCCCCCTAATCGTTTTTATTTATATTTACTTACAAACATGCATACCTATAATCTCAAACAAGATTAAAGGGATCGTTCGTTTATTACTTATAGAACACTGGTCAAAATGAGATATTCGACAGGTGGGACATAAGTAGGAAACGAATATTTTTCATAATACTACTTTATAATTATGTATTTGTAAATCCCTTTGTCAGCTTTATATTAAAATAAATTCATAATGATTCGATAAGTTTTTTTTATCATCGACAATATTAACATATCCAGATCCCACCAGATTATGCTGACAATATCTAACTTTTCCTAGTATACACGGACATTTGTCCTCCATATAGGGACATTCACTTGGACATGTCCTCTATGTATGTGCATATGAAAACATCGCATTTACTTGCATAACTTTTGCATAACGACATTTAAAAATAAAAACAGTCCCGCAATTCCTCAAATTTACAGAACGCAGGACTGTATGAAAATAATTATATACCCTCTTTTCACATCACATGAGGTGCTTTGCTTACTGCATGATCACCTCGGTGAATGCCTGATTCACTCGTTTCATATGCAAAACAATGTCCATATCGGGTTAATAACGTTTCTTTAGACATAATAATTGTCTTAGGTACGAGTTGATTGGATTGCTGCTTCAATCTACTTTGACCAAGCGGATGTATAACTCTCATCAGCACTCTCAAATATTTCTGAGTCATCCATGAGAATAAGCCTTTCGGCAGTTCTCGAATCGTAAAGCCAAATTGCTCAGGCCCACGATGCATAAAGCTGACTCCATACAGCGCCTTCACTTCTTGACAAAGCTCTTCTCTAGCTTGCAAATACTCTGCAATCTCCGGTAATGTACGTTCAACATCACGAATCATATGAATAGCAAGCTGCATGGAGCTTCGCGAACGTTTCCCGATGTCATACAAACGCTTGTTATCAAAGTGGAGCTCCAAAATCATATCCTCATGATTCAAGACGACACCGTCATCCAGTTGCAGCGCTTCGCCATGATAAGGGCGAATTCGGAAATGGAATACGGGACTTGTCTCATTGGTTGTTTTAAGACCGAAAAATATGTGGAACAATTTCTCGTATCCTAGCCATAACTTTACGACCATTTGCTTCATCCAGGAAGGATTCTTCGTCTTCTCTATATCTGTGACACGCATTAATTCATCTACACGTACGCAACGAAGTTCCTTTGCCTTCGCATCCTCCAGGAAGCGTTGCAGGGCAATTAGCATCTCGGCAGGAGCTTCCCTGTCCGCTCCAAACGTTAGTCCACAATCGTGCAGGAGCAGCACTTCCCCGCCGCGGCAGCGCTTGGACATCCGCTTGTACAAACGTTCTGCCCCCAACTTCTTCCGCCAATCTCCAAATAACACAGACCATAATATAATCTGAATATGGCCAAGATTACCGAAATCAAATAAATTAACAATACCCCACGGTGGGCGATAATAAATGGCGGGTTTCCCTGTGATTGCCTCGATAATATCCGAGGTCTTCTTGATGTGACGTTTTACCGTTGCGGGTCGCATCAGCCAATTAGTCTTATGAATATAATTATGAATACCGATTAAATGTCCTTCATCATGCATACGCTTGATGAGCTCGGGATGCTGCTCTGCATGGATACCAACAACAAAAAAAGTGGCTTTCGCCTGATATTCCTTCAGCAGATCAAGTAACTGTACCGTATATACAGGATCAGGGCCATCGTCAAAAGTGAGAGCTAACTCACGATCCGACTTCCCTTTCTGGAATACACGGAATCCAAAAAGACGGCTGAACACGCCTGGGAGAAACGCATAAAACGTCAGGATATAAAATGTCCACAACAATAAGACTTCCATCCGTATTTCCCCGTTTCGTGATAACGTTATGTTTATTTATATTGTAACATATCCCCCAAAAGAATAGGCATATGATTTCGATATCGTGTACAATGATGAATAAACTGTGCCTGTTTACAGAAAATCCCCACTAGGAAAAGGAGTCACCCACTATGCTCGCCTTTTATCGCAAATATTGGCGCACTGCTTTTGACATCGGGCTTATTGTACTAACCGTATACTTGATCATGCTTGCCTTCAGTAATCTGTATGCCATTGCAGCCCCTATCTTTCTTGCTTTTGTGATCTACTTGATCATTGAGCCGTTTGCAGCTTTTCTGCATCGTCGCGGAATGAAGAAATCTATAGCTTCTGCTCTTTCGGTTATGTTATTTGTTCTTGTTATTTTAGGGACAATGCTCGGGGCCGGTATTATATTTACACAGCAGATCAGTGACCTGATCGGTCAATTGCCTAAGTACCGCGACATGATTATTAAAGAGTCCGGCAAGCTGATTATTTTCTTACAACATAAGTATGAATCATTACCACCAGATGTGAGTGCACGTATAAGCACCTATATTTCCGATTTTGCAAAAACAGGAGAAGAATGGGCAACATCATTTTTAAGCTGGGTAGTCCGCCATGTTGCATCGTTGTCTACATTTATCGTTAATTTTGGTATTGCGATCGTCCTAGCATATTTCCTCAGTACCGAAATTGACTCATGGAAACGTTTGGCTAATGACAAAACACCTCGAACGTTTAAAGAAGCTTTTAACTTTTTAAAGGACAATGTGTTCCGCGGGATCGGCAGCTACCTTAAGTCACAGTTTAAGTTGATCTCGATCTCATTTTGCACCATTTTTATTTCGTTGATTTTGCTAAATGTCAGTAATGCATTTTCGATTTCCCTGCTATCGGCATTTTTCGATATTTTGCCCATACTAGGTGTACCTGTCATCTTTGTACCTTGGATCGTTTACTTGTTTGTGATTGGCAACACGTCACTTGCGATATGGCTCACTGTAGTGTTAGGTATCGTCTTGCTCACGCGTCAAATTTTGGAGCCCAAGATCACAGGGGATTCATTGGGTGTGTCCGCCTTTACGATGCTGTCGTTTATGATTATTTCGTTATCTTTGTTTGGCGTAGCGGGTTTAATATTATCACCTGTGCTGCTAATTTTAATCAAAGCTTTGATGGATCAAGGCTACTTAACACGCTGGATTCGTTTTCCAGCCGAAGAGATTCAATCTCACCCTTTAGCACCAACACTTGATGAGGACAAATCCTGATTGGCATAAACGTTTTACCTAATATGTTGACAAGCTTAAAGGGCGGTTACCTGTCACAGGTAAGTCGCCCTTTATTTGTCCCTTCGCGCCAGTTCGTCCATAATATCCCCAAACACTTGAGTGGCACGATGCTCTGACTGTTGTTTCTCTCCAATGGATACAACTGCAACCGCATATTGAGGATGATTTACTGGCCCGTAACCTACAAACCACGAGTTCAGTTTATCCAATCCGTAAGCAGATGCCTGCGCCGTTCCACTCTTGCCAGCAAGTACCCAGCTGCGATGCTGCAACGATTTTCCAGTCCCAGCCACAACCGTCTGTTTCATCCATTGCAGCAGCCTGTCTGCTGTTGAAGATTGAAGGGTCCGCTCTAATCGTGCTTCACTCGCAAATGAAACAAGCGCACTGCCCTTGGCATCTTCAATTCGCTCCACGAGACGGGGATGCCCGAATATTCCGCCCTTCAGCAAAGTGACCATCAAGTTAGCAGCAGCGAGTGGCGTAATTCTGACATCACGCTGTCCGATGCCTGTCTGTGCCCTGATGCCACCATCCGTCTTGTATACACCCCCCGCTTGTTTTACAAATACACGACCCGACTGTTCTCCTTCAAAGTGTTTCAACGACTCGTGACCAAAGCCGTCGCTCGACTGCATCCCAACAGGTTTTATTAAACCCATTTTTTCCGCATAACGTTGAATTTGTTTACCTTGTAATCTTTCACCCAACTCAGCAAAGACAACGTTACACGAATCTGCAACAGCTTCTGCTAGCATAAGTGTCCCGTGACCCTCATGCTTCCAGCATGACAGCCCGTATTTAGAATAAGCACCATCACAATGAAACTGTTCATGCAAATTCGTTATCCCTTCTTCAAGTGCAGCTGCCGCAATGACAAGCTTGAACACAGAACCTGGTGTAATCGCCTGGATTGCTTGATTGTTCCATTGCTCTCCGTCCGGATCGAGATGATTTGGATTATAACGGGGTAAGGACACCATCGCCACTACATCTCGCGTATTCGTATCAAGCACAACTGCTGCGCCTTTTGTAACCCCGTGCTGAAGCATCATATCCTGGATAGAACGCTGAAGCTCCATGTCAACCGTTGTGACTACTTGCAACGGATAATATGGATTGCTTGGTTGGCGAACCCTTATATCCAGTCCATGCAGCGGTCTGCTTGCAGCATCCATATAATGGACGTACGTTACTGGCCCAAGGCCAGCTAACAGGGGCTCCAGCGATCGTTCGAGGCCCGCCGTCCCTATACGTTTCACATAGGACCAGGAAGGTTGCAAACCGTTGTCCGTCGATGCTCCAATTGTAGGCTTAGCCTCGCTTGTATACCCTATCCAATGCGGAGTTTGCTCATGCCAAGGATAGGGCTCTACGTATGGTAGAATACGCACTCCGTTCCAATTTTGTTGAGAAATGAAGTTTTGATCCTCTTCGCTCAAAGGATAGGGACGCTTAATATCATTTGGATCTTTCCATAAGATAGGTTCGCTTATATTCAACCACCGTTCATAAAGTACGGCTTCTTCTATTTTTAACAGTTGGGCCAACGTATGTACTGCACCCATAGACATCGCTTGTCGCTTGAGCGGAAACAATACGAGTACATGTGAAGATCGTCCGGTAATCATGACCCCATTCCGGTCTACAATACGCCCTCTACCATCATCAAGCACGATTCCGCGCTCTCGCTGAATAACCGACTGTGTGATAAGAGAATGCGGATCATGGGGCAGCGGCCTATTAGGACCGATAAATTGCAACCACGCCAACCGCAAACTATAAAAAAGTAATATGCCTGAAATCAGCATCGTGACCACACTGATCCGTTTCCACCTTTGTAGTTCTACTTTAACCCGCATCTCTATCACATCCCCGCCGCTCTACTAGTGAATACAATGACTCACTTAGTAGTATCGTCAACGAGATCTACTTTTAATCAGCCTTATATTATCCCTGCCATTACCGAATGAAATGTACGATTCTCCACAAAAAAAGCACCCCTCGCAAGAAGGAATGCTTTTACTTATATAATATATTATTGTTTCATATTACTTTGTTAACGCTCCATCGTAAACTGATCCAATTGCTGCATCAATTGATCTGATACTTGCTCCAGCTCATTTGAAAGGTCGACTAGTCTTGCAGACACGGTCATCTGTTCATTACTTAACGATGCAACTTCTTCTGAGGTTGCAGATGATTCCTCCGCTACTGCACTTACATTAGACATCGCTTCTGTCAAAATACGTTGGGATTCATCCAGTTCATTCACACCAGCCGTTGCATAATCAAGCTTCGTAAATAACTGAACCATCTGATCCTCCACTGTATGGAAAATATGGTCTGCTTCTTTTACGGCTTCTAATTGTTCCTTAAATATCGGATACGCATCACCAAGCATCATTACAGTTTCATTTACTTCTCGTTGTATACTCTCCAAAATTTGTCCAACTACCTCGATTGACTGTTTAGACTGGTCGGCAAGACTGCGTATTTCGTCCGCTACTACCATGAACCCTTTGCCTGCTGCACCAGCACGCGCCGCTTCAATGGCTGCATTTAGCGACAAAATGTTTGTTTGCTTGGTCATCTGCGTTAGCAATTCCAAAATTTTACGAACGGAAAGTGTGCTCTCCTTTAACGCATCCACTTTAGAAACGAGCGAACGAATCATCGTCTCGGTCGTCTCCGTCTTATGGTTAAGTTCAACCATATAATGTGTACCGC
Organism: Paenibacillus taiwanensis DSM 18679; assembly: GCF_000425125.1. GTDB lineage: Bacteria > Bacillota > Bacilli > Paenibacillales > Paenibacillaceae > Paenibacillus_B > Paenibacillus_B taiwanensis. Next base: position 64,155 of record NZ_KE384306.1, on the reverse strand, counting down.
GTTGACTCGCAGCTTGAACCTCTGTTGCAGCCGTATACATATCTACGTTCATTTCAATAACGTTTAACATTTTTTGTGAGGTGCTCTCTGTCCAATGGTTGCTGCGCTCTGCTTCAACTGCCAAGCTCGTAGCGCCGTTTGCAATCTCTTCGGTTGCAACTGCGATCTCCTTCGCCGAACTCGCTGTCAGGCGCGAAGCTTCTCCTAGACGCGAAGCTGTAGCCAGTACAGCTTGTGCAGATTGTTCCGTACGCTGTACAAGCTCCGAAATTCGGGACATCATCGTATTAAAGCTGACCGATAACTGCCCGATCTCATCTTTTGAGCGATGATTCATCTGAAGCCCTAATTTGCCTTGAGCCCCTTCTTCCATCAGATCCCGTAATCGCTGTAGCGGCTTGCCAATTCTTCTCATTACGTACCAACCTAGCAAGAGGGCGACAATGATCGCCACAACGATGGAAATCAACGTTACGTTTCGAATGGAAGCTGTACCCTTAAGCAATTCTCCCATCGGCGTAAATCCATTTATCGTCCATCCCGTAACAGGTGAGACATAATAGGTACCTAGTTGATCCTCGCCAGATGTGTTAGCTACTATACGATAGTCAACACTCTTGTCTTTTGTTACATCCAAACGAAGCTGTGGCTCCTGACCAATTAATTGGAGATCGTTAGCCAGTACCACTTTTCCTGCCCCGTCCACAATCTGAGCAAACCCACCACTACTTTTATCCCATTTCAACTGCTCTTGCAAAGTCTGCACATATACTTCCATAACCATCACATACATGGACTGACTCGTATTAATATTTTTAACTACTCTGGCCAGTGCATATGTTTCCTTTGGACTTTGGCCTGATAACCCGCGCTTAGATGACGGAATCCAGTTGACGTTGCCTGAAAGTTTAAGAGTCGCGTCAAACCAAGGTTTGTTGCGCTCGTCTGCCATTGTTGTAGTGGATACTCCCGAAGAATAAATCGTAGCATGTTCCTTATCAATTGGGATTAAATAAATTCCAAATAAGGAATGGTTTGCAAAAACGTAAGAACGAAGCTTATTTTCAATGTCCTTTGAGAGCTGGAACAACTCATACTGATCGCTCTCTTTTGTGTTATACGCTTCTGTCAACAATTTCTGCGTATCCTGATCAAATAAAATTTGATTGGTTAACTCCATGTTGTTCTGGAATAAAAGATCCAATTTTTCGCCTGCTTGCTGAACCGTTTGAACTTGAGATAACGATACCTGCTCTTGAATCGTTGCTTGAGCGCGGTCATAAGAGAATCCCCCAATTCCCCCTACAAGAACCGTTATACTGACGAGGAACAACGTAAATAACTTCATCCCCACCGAATGAAACGGATTTCTTGCAGCCAGCGCTGTTGGTTGCTGCGGGACACCGTTAGATGGAGTTACAGTTGTCTCTTTTCTCTTTCTCCAATTCATTGCCACACACCACCCTATATGTATAAATATTTAAAACTTATGTCATTAGGCCTAGGTATATAGTTCGACATATTCATTTTAAATCCTTTTGAGCGCTTATACTTTCTTTTCATCCTTTTTAAAAGATCGTATTTTAGTCCAAGCTATGACTTTATACTAAAAACCCCTCGCCTATAAGGCAAGGGGAAAAACATCTATACGATGTGCAAATATCTATGCTGCGCACACTCGCTGCTTTGCTTAACGGTTTTTTTTACGCATCATATCGAAATAATGGACAGGCTGCTCCACTTTCATACGAATAAGCTGCAATGGATGTCTGGCTGCATCCAACTCATTGCCATCTGTATCCCAAATCTGTCCCACAGTCTGTTTAAAGAACGTTCCGTTAGGACCAAAAAATTCAATTTCTGCTCCTGGTTTAAAATGATTGCGCTGCTGAATGGTAGCCATGCAAGTATCCGCATCATAATCCACTACGAGTCCAGCAAAGTCATAAGGCGCAGCCTTTTCTTCTGGTTCGTAAATATGGTCTTCATGGTCCGGTTCTTCATAGAAAAAGCCGGTGTTGACAGGCCGGTTTGCTGCCTTGTTCATTTCCTCAATCCACTCTGGCTTTAATTGATAATGATCAGGGTCAGCCATGTACGAATCAATAGCTTGTCTGTACACATTTACTACAGTTGCCACGTAATGAATAGACTTCATACGACCCTCTATCTTAAAGCTATCCACACCCACGTCAACCAAATCTGGAAGGTGCCCAATCATACACAAGTCTTTTGAACTCATTGTAAATTGGTTTTGTTGTTCCTGGAACAATGGGAGCTGTGTAACTCCTAGTTTAAAGGGTTGCAAAGCAGGCTCCTGAGCTGCCTCCTCTTCACTGACTAGCTTTGTCAGGTCAGGTCGATCGTCCTCAAACAGATCATACTTCCAACGGCACGACTGACAGCAGCCGCCGCGATTCGAATCACGGTCCGTGAAGTGATTCGACAGCGTACAGCGGCCTGAATAGGACGAGCACATTGCACCATGAATAAAAGCTTCAATTTCAACATCTACGTGCGCTTTCATCTCTGCAATCTCGTCCATACTCGTCTCACGTGCCAGCACGACACGTGGCGCACCTTCTTCTTTCCAGAACTGCACCGTCTGCCAGTTCGCAATCGATTGCTGCGTACTAACGTGAACTTCAAGAAGTGGAGCGACACGCTGTGCCGTCTCGATAATGACAGGATCTGCTGCAATAATTGCAGCGATTCCGACTTCTTGCAGTTTAAGCAAATACGCTTCAATACCTGCAATATCTTCATTATGGGCGTAAATGTTCGTAGCTACAAACACTTTAGCCCCATATTTTTTAGCAAATTGTACACCTTCACGCATTTCCTCAAACGTAAAGTTGTCCGCATTTGAGCGCAAACCATATTTCTGGCCCCCGATGTATACGGCATCGGCTCCATAGTGAACCGCAAACTTCAGTTTCTCCAGGTTACCGGCGGGTGCGAGCAGCTCAGGCTTGTCGAGACGATTCCGTTTGCCGTTATATTTACGTATTCTAGTGTTGGTTGTGTTTGTCATCTGCTTCACGCCCCCCTCTTAATACATCTGTTCTTTATAGAAAAAGCCAAACGACAGCTCCCGTTCAGGATCTTGCACTAGACGAATACGCTCCATCCATTCAGGACGGAACGCATATCCGGATGGATCTGCCGCATATGCATCTATTGCTTCACGATACACACGAATGACCTCTTCATTGTAAGCAGCGGACTTAAACAAACCTTCAATTTTGAAACTGTCCAGCCCTGCATCCAACAGCAGCTTTAGATCCTCAAGAATACACATATCATCAGAACTCATAATATGAGTCCCGTTCTCGTCCTCATAGACAGGAAATTTCTCCTCCTGACGCTCCTGCTCAATCAGGAACAATTTACGATCCCGTCCCACTTTTGCCGTCTCTTCTTCCTGTCCAGTATGACGTAAATAGTGCTGAACAAGATGACGCTTTGAATGATATATATTGGTCATACCGTGCACTTGCACTTCTACTTCCATGTCAGGCAAATACTGCTTCATTTCCAATACCTGTTCCATATTCAGTTCACGAGCCAATACAATACGGCTCGAACCACGTTTTTGCCAATAACGGGCTGTCGCATAATTCGTCGATGTCATCTCCGCGTTCCAATGCAGCTTTAAGCTTGGTGCAGAGCTTCTGATCGTCATTAATACGGCAGGGTCTCCATAAATAACGGCATCAACCCCAATACGTTCAATGGCTGTCAGGTATGCGGGAAGATCCTTTAAGGCATCATTATGCAAAATATTGTTCACAGCTACGTACAGTTTGGCGTGATACTTACGCACGATTGGCATTGCCAATTCAATATCCGCAAGTGTCATCTGACCTGGCATACGCATGCCATATATTGATTCGCCGACAATAACCGCCGTTGCACCCGCCTTCAGAAATCGCTCGACTTCCTCCAGCGAGCCTGCAGTTATGAGCAGTTCAGGTTTAGTTGTCATCATACTCACCACTTTACTGTTTACTTTTCTCAATGTTACGCAAATGTTCTGCATAAGTCTTTGCAAATAAATGAGACTGTGTGCCGTCTTTCTTGGTTACATAATAGAGAAATTCAGTTGTCTCAGGATGCAGCGCCGCCTCAATTGAAGCGATACTTGGGCTTGCAATCGGTCCTGGCGGCAGCCCCGCTATTTTATAGGTGTTATATGGACTGTCAATTTCCAAATCCTTATAATACAGCCGTTCCTTAGGCTTGTCCAGCGCATACTGGACGGTAGCATCGATCTGAAGAGGCATTTTCTCTATGAAAATGCGATTATAAATAACGCCCGCGACGATTGGCCGTTCTTCATCAACGACGACCTCTCGTTCCACAAGAGAAGCCACAGTGAGCAACTCATGAAGCGTTAGCCCTTTCTGCTTCATATCGGCTTCCCAGTTGGTCAGTTGTGTAATCTTTTTCTCCGTCTCCTGGAGCATACGATCTACAATTTGTTCAGCGGTGCTTCCTTTTTTCATCTCATACGTTTCTGGGAACAAATAGCCTTCAAGTGAATGCTTAATATTCGTATCCTTTGGAAGCTTCATTTGGAACGGCAGTCTCTCTGCATGAGCAGCAGCATCATCTATTGCGTTCATAAAATCAGACTGTTCAACGATTCCTTTACTGCTTAACTCCAGAGCAATCTGTTCTACCGTGTACCCCTCTGGAATCGTAAACCGAACCATTTCATCCTTAACGACGTTACCACTATTTAAGCTTGCGATGATATCCTCATAGTTTACCCCTGGTTGAAATACATATTTCCCAGCCATAAATTTGGAGCCTTCACCATTCATTTTTAAATACACTTTAAATAAGGCAGCGTTCTTAATAATACCGTTTTTCTCCAACTGTTCTGCAATGGCGCCTGTTCCTGATCCGCGCTCAATCAATACCTCAACAGCTTGATCCTGCTTAGCAACGGGCTGCATGCCATTCCAAACATACCACACGCCTCCTCCTGCAAGCAGTGTTAACAAAATGAAGACCACAAGTGCAATTTTAAACCCTTTCCTCATGACATCACTCTCCCACATGGAAAAAAGAGCGGTTGCTGCCGCTCTCTTTTGTAAGTTATTGAATTGTACAGAGATAGCTGTTATCCGTCAAGTTCTTCAGAATAGGCAAGCTCGTCAAATTGCTCCATAGCATCTTCCCATTCCTCGTCACTTTCGATCGTTTCCAGCTGCCAACCGCCTGCCGCATCTTCCGTAATACGAAGGACATCTGCATCCTCGTCACTGTCTACTGCTTGAACAACAGCGTACGCTTTCCCGCTGATCTCAAATTCCGCTAACAAATCAAATACGCGGCTTTGGCCGGATTCATCTGTCATCTCTAACGAATTGCCGTATGTTTGCGACAAACGATCAATAAGTGTAACCTCATGCTGTTCGCTCACCGTTAATTCTCCTCTTCGTTGTCCACTAACGTATTAAATGTCTCTTCTACAATATTCCACTCTTCCTCATCCTCAATAATAAAGAGCTTCAAATCTTCGCCGTCTTCTTCATAACGGAAAGCGTACACTTCATCCGCCTCTTCGTCCGCAGCGTCCACGGGCACAACCATCATGTACTTATTGTCAGAACCATCAACCTCAAACTTCATGATGACTTCAAATTCCTCTTCATTTCCCTCATCATCCGGGATATAAATGATTTCTGGTTCTTCATGTTCATGTTTGTCCTGTGTCATGTTCTAAACCCCTCACCTTCTAGATTGATAGTCGAGATATGTTTGTAAAATGATTGTAGCTGCCATCTTATCGACAACTTGTCTGCGCTTCTTGCGACTTACATCAGCTTCAATTAAGGTACGTTCCGCTGACACGGTGCTTAAGCGCTCATCCCATAGGTGAACGGGCAAGCCAAACGACTGCTTTAACGTTTCGGCGAATGACATACTGATCTCGCCACGAGGGCCAATCGAGCCATTCATATTTTTCGGCAGGCCAAGGACAATTGCCTCTACCTCGTGTTCCTTCACAAGGGTTTCCAGACGACGCATATCATCTTCGTCATTTCGACGTATGATAACTTCTAGCCCTTGTGCTGTCCATCCGAAGGCATCGCTAACGGCTACACCGATTTTGCGATCCCCATAATCCAAGCCAAGAATCCTCATCTTTGTCTCCTACTACTCATGTTTGCCAGTAAGCACCAGCATCCGGCAAACAACTAGCCGGTCTAACGATGGTGGTTCAAATAAAAACGAACCAATTCCTCAATCAACTCATCCCGCTCTTTCTTGCGCACAAGACTTCGAGCGTTATTATGACGCGGAATATAAGCGGGATCTCCAGACAGCAGGTAACCGACGATTTGGTTGATGGGGTTGTATTCCTTCTCTTGCAGCGCATCGTACACTGACAACAAGATGTCTTGACTAGATACTTCCTGCTCATCCGCTTTGACATTAAACTTCATCGTCTTATCCATTGGATTCATCGTCGACACCTCGCTTTACTCTTATCATAACACATACCCCAATAAACAAGAAAATATTCCATCTAAACCTTGATTCTTTAAAAACAGTTTGTGGCAAATTGATGAAACCTGAACTACACCTGCATCCATTGCAGAATGTCAGGCATAGTCCATTCACGCAAGCTCAAGTAATCAACTTCAGACTTAAACGCCCGCTTGGCTGCTGACAAGCTGTTCAACGAGCGCTAATGCATCCTGCAGCTTATCTGCATTTTTGCCCCCAGCTTGTGCCATATCCGGTCGTCCGCCCCCGCCTCCGCCAGCGACTGCGGCAATCTCTTTAATCATTTTACCAGCATGGAATCCTTGCTTCACTAGCTCAGGCGCTACAGATACTACAAAGTTAACTTTGTCTTCATGAGCCGCACCTAATACCACAATTGAATTAGGAAGCTTAGACTTTAATTCATCTGCAGTTGTCCGCAGCGCGTCCATGCTATTCGCATTAACAGCTGCTGTTAATACAGATACACCTGCAACAGTTCGAATCTGATCTGTCAATTGACCTGCTTCAATGCTGGACAACTTGGCATTCAAAGATTCATTCTCACGTGCTAATTCTTTCTCGCGTGTGAACATCGCTTCCACACGTTTAGGTACATCGTTGATGTTGGACTTTAACAATGCTGCCGCTTGTTTGAGCACATCTAATTGCTGCTCCATATATTCATACGCATGACGACCGGTTACGGCTTCAATTCTTCTTACGCCAGAACCAATTCCGCTTTCGCTAACCAATTTAAACAATCCAATTTCGGAAGTGTTAGACACATGACATCCACCACAAAGCTCAATGCTGTATCCTCCCACTTGTACGACACGCACCACATCGCCGTATTTTTCACCGAAGAGAGCCATCGCCCCCATCGCCTTAGCATCGTCGATAGACTTTTGCTCAATAACGACAGGCGTACCTTTCCAGATCTGTTCATTTACGCGGCGTTCAATATCTGCCAGTTCTTCTGGCTGTATGCTGCCAAGCTGTGTAAAGTCAAAGCGCAAGCGCTCAGACTCCACCAGAGAGCCCGCTTGGTTGACATGCTCTCCCAGCACGTCTTTTAACGCACGATGCAGCAAATGGGTTGCTGTATGGTTCTTGATAAGTTCCTCGCGTTCAGAACGATTAACAGCAGCCTCAAGCATGCTGCCCGAACGAAGTGTTCCAGCTTCTACTTTAACAATGTGAACATGCTGCCCATGAGGTGCTTTTTTCACACCAGTCACAACCGCCTGCAAATCTGACGCTGTTAGTGTACCATTGTCACTTACTTGACCGCCGCTTTCCGCATAAAAAGGAGTGCGATCTAAAATGACTTGAACCGTTGTTCCAGCAACAGCTTCCTCAACAAGCTCATCATCCAAAATAAGCGCCAATACATGGGCGTTGGTTACCAATTCATTGTATCCAACAAACTCACTTTTAGTCGTAAATTCTGCCAACGGGCCGCCTTGTACTTTCATGCTCTCCGACTCTTGACGAGCCGCGCGAGCGCGATCACGCTGCTCCTGCATCGAAGCGTCAAAACCCTCGCGATCCACAGTTAGACCATGCTCACTTGCATAATCTTCTGTCAGATCAAGCGGGAAACCGTACGTATCGTACAACTTAAACGCTTCTGGTCCGCTAATTTGGGAGCGACCTTCCTTATTCGCTGCCGCTGCCATCTCGGACAAAATCGACAACCCATCTGTTAACGTCTCATGAAAACGTTCTTCTTCGTTTTTAATTACTTTCTCGATAAATTCACGTTTTTCAACGACTTCCGGGTAGTACACACCCATCACATCGCCTACCGTTTTGACGAGTTCTACCATAAATGGGCGTTCAATACCTAGCATTTTACCGTAGCGTACTGCGCGGCGAAGTAAGCGACGAATAACATAACCACGACCTTCATTAGACGGCAGTACGCCATCGCCTACTGCAAATGCAACCGTACGAACATGATCCGAAATAACCTTAAAGGCAACGTCCAATTCCGGATTTGACTTGTATGCGATACCCGCAATTCGGCTCGTTTCTTCAATAATCGGCATAAAAAGATCCGTATCGAAGTTTGACTCTACATTTTGCAAAATGGAGGCAAAACGTTCTAAGCCCGCACCTGTATCAATATTTTTGTTCGGAAGTGGTGTGTAACTTCCATCTTTATTATGATTATATTGTGAAAATACTAAGTTCCACACTTCCAAATAACGTTCGTTTTCTCCACTTGGATAATTTTCAGGATCGTTAGGGTCACCATACGATTCTCCACGATCATAGAAAATCTCTGTACAAGGTCCACATGGCCCTTCACCGATATCCCAGAAATTGTCCTCTGTTTTTACGATATGATCAGCAGGTACGCCAATCTTCTCATTCCATAGACGGTATGCTTCTTCATCATCAGGATGTACAGTAACATACAACAAACTTGGATCAAAGCCGATCCATTCTTTGCTCGTCAAAAACTCCCATGCCCAAGTAATCACTTCTTCTTTAAAATAATCACCGATCGAGAAGTTACCTAGCATCTCGAAAAATGTATGGTGACGTCTTGTCTTGCCTACATTTTCGATATCATTGGTACGGATGCACTTCTGTGAATTCGCAATCCGAGGATTGTCAGGCTTAACACGTCCGTCAAAATAAGGCTTCAACGGAGCCATTCCGGCATTAATCCAGAGCAAGGAAGGATCATTATGGGGAACAAGCGACGCGCTTGGTTCAACATGATGCCCCTTGCCTTCAAAAAACGCTAACCATTTAGCACGAATTTCACTAGCTTTCATTTGGAATTCCTCCTATGTGAGCAAAAAATAAAAAACGCCCCTGTATATACAGGGACGATGTGTAATCGCGGTACCACCCTGGTTATCGCTGTGACTCACCATAAATGGTGTGTCTCCTCCTGTCATTGCAGTAGGGTCTCCAGATCGAATCCGACTGGAGAATAATGAGCGATCGCCTCAGCGTTAATAACGGAACGACCCGGTGAAGTCCATTCACTCTCCGAAACTAGCCTTCGGCTGCTCTTCATGGCAAGGATTCTCTCAGCCTGGCAGTTGATGACGTTCCACTTACTCGCACGCCTACATACGTATGAATACGTATTACTGCTTAGGAATCCCCTCTCTGATGTCAGGGCTGCTGCCTACTCGGTTTCTTCAACGATTTTGCATGTTGTATTCAAAATAATAGTATATCCAATCATGTTAGCTTGTCAAATATTCTGTTTACTTATTCCATACTTTCAAAGCCTATCGTTCTGAACATATGTAAGCCATTACATTAGACATCTATTTTACAAAATAAGAAGCCGTGTTACACAGGCAGGTTCAACCACCAAATACCCGCACATTCCGGTACCTGTTTTATTTGTTTCCGCAAGATCTCATCTGCCGTTGCATCTCCAAAAAACCATCGTGCTAGCCGCTCTGCTTGCTCCGTGCTTTCAAACGTATAATCTAATCGTATCCATTTATGAAAGAAACCATACTTCTCTACTAACTGCTCATAATAAGCGCTCAAAAATGTAGGCGGAGAAGGAACTTCAGTTCCTGTTCCCATCGTTTCCATAATGATGATAGTACCCCCTGGACGCACAACACGACGCAATTCCTCCATAACCTGCTGTAATTTCTCCTCCCAACAACTCTTTTGACAGTTGGAGTTTGCTATATAACATAAGCTCCAGCCTGCTACAATAAGATCTGCACTATCATCCTCAAGCGGCATCGATACATAATCTGATTGAACTATACGCCAGTTGGTCAATTCTAGTCTGCACAACTTAGATGAAGTAATCTGTAGCATGGCTTCAGAGGCATCAAGTGCTACAATAGTCTTTGCTTCAGGGGCCATCACCGTCGTTAATCGGCCTGTACCTGCCCCTACATCAATCACATCAAGACCTGCAAATGATCTAATTTCGCGGATAACTGAACCCACCTCGGGCTGTTTAGAAATCATAAGGTCATATTGAGCTGCATCAAACTTGTAAATATAATCATGCTCTGCCACTTCATTGCCTCCTCATCATCCTTATGGTTAGAACATAATAAGCATAAAGATTTACACTGCGTAAAGGTCAAGTATTGGATCTGCACGGTTTCCATCGATGTGTCCATGTTTTTAGCTTTATGTATACATGTCGTTGCATGGTCTTTATATAGGTGTGATTCAATCCTTCTTTACAGCCATATAAGCCATTTTAGCTTTAAAGCAGCTATAAGTAGCTGTTCTCTTTAATCTTCCTTAGCAACACTATCCCAATAACTCAGAACATCCAAATAGATTCGATACGAACACAATCCGTTTACATGAACTCACAAATCCTGTTACGCACGATCCGTTTATTCAAATTTATAAAACTGACTAAATAAGAATCGTTCGATCACCAAACATTCCTTGTTATGCAAATAGTTTAGTGAGACATCTTAGGTATGCACATTCTAACGTTTCACTAGACAAAAGAACGTATGTTCTGTATAATTCATTAGTAGGAACATACATTCTCATGATTGTTGTTATGTCACGCAAGGAGGCGACATTCAGTTGAAGGCACTCCATACATATGCTTCACTTGAACATTTCCTGCAGCACTTTCATAGTGAAGATGCTTGCATTCAGTACTTATTTCATCAGAAGTGGCCTGATGGTTATAGTTGTCCACGGTGCCAACACACAGATTGTTATACTATTGCCTCCCGCCGAATCCCTCTATATGAATGTCAATCTTGCTCACATCAGACTTCTCTCACCGTTTCAACAGTGATGGAGCGGAGCAGAACAACACTGCGCAAGTGGTTTACTGCTATCTGGTTCGTTTCTCGCAGCGATAAAGGTGTTAATGCTGTGGAGTTAAGTTCACTCCTTCACGTGACTTACAAGACCGCATGGTCTATGCTACACAAGATTAGACGTGTAATTTCCCAACATGACACCCAACATACACTGAACGGGCATATAGATGCTGCATTTACTTTGTATGGTCAATCACATCGGCATGTAGCCAGCACCGCCATATCCTCCAAACAACATCCCTTCATTACTGCTGTCAGTCATCCATTAGAGCGGAATAGTAATACTATGGTCAAAATGAAGTTAGTTTGTCGCGAATTGATTACGGGGAGACGATTATCCCCTATTGCTTATGAGCAGTTCGACACGCAGCATTCTTCCGCCAACAAGATTCGCTTTATTCCGTTAACTTCTTATCATCAGCGTACTCAAGCTGTCCCTATACAGAATTTAGCTAAGCACATGTCAACATGGCTAAACAATACTTTTCATGGTGTTGGTGCATTACATCTACAAATGTACCTAGATGAGTATTGCTATCGTTTGAACTTAGAAGCGCATCATATATCCACCTGGAGACATCTTTCCATGCTCTGTTGCCAAATTTGTTAAGTCAACACTTCACTTCAACATGCATCTAGCTCGAACGAAATGACTTATTTAGTTTTGGCGTTAAATATATTTTCTCGGTTATTTTCATTTTATGAGCCACTATGAAGTGCCTGTCGCTTGGTCTTTTGAGTAAATTAATTCGCTTATGATGGATCAAATCTGCCAATCCTGTAATATTCTTTAAATTTTGTCAGTCCATTTTGTATGTTCAGTTTGTCTGTCCCGTCTTTTTGATGCTGTTTTGTTTGCTCTGTTTTGTTTGCTCTGTTTTGTTTGCTCAGTTTTGTATGTGCAATGCTTTCTGATCAGCTCTGGCGATCCGGTTACATTTGTTCAGCTATGATGGATGGGGTTGCTCTGTTTATTCATATCCGCTTATTCATTCCTATTTAATCAACTATGGTAGATAGTTTCTATTTGTAAAGCGGGGCATTGATGGTGGATTAGTTTTATTAGGTCAGTTCCGACTGGTCAGTCTGTTAATTTATTTTTGTTAATTCCGCTTTGGTGGTTCGGTTATGTTTGCTCAGTTTACTTGGCACAGTATTATTTGCATTGGTTGTAAAAAACGTCATTTACAGCACTGTCTTAGCTTTTTTATGTGTGCTGATTTTACGATTTTACGTTTGTATGGTTGTGTGTTTATGTGGTTGTGCCTCTATGCGAATTTATGTTTGTATTTATCTATATTTCTACGTCTACATGTCTGAGATATTCACTCACGTGATAGACGGCCATCATATTCATCTCCTGAGCAAAAGGGATAGTGGAACTAAGATCACGAAACGGCACATACTTTACCATGGGAGAAAATCAAAGAAGTTCAAAACCAGTAACTAGGCTCTCAAATATAACTTACTCCCTTTATAAAGATCACCATAACCACAAAAAAAGAAGCCCCCATCATAATTGGAGCTTCTTCATCAATGAAATGAACTTTAAGTAGTTTTTCGCCTCACATAATAAGTAAACACATGTTGCAGTACTACCTTCATAGCCGCAAAGAACGGAACTGCCAATATTAAACCTGCTACTCCCGCTACTTCCCCCCCCACCAGCAAAGCAAATATGATGGCCAGTGGATGCATATGCAGTGTACGACCAACAACCTGTGGTGAAATGATATTTCCCTCGAGGATTTGGCATATGGTGTTTACAACAGCAACCATAATCATCATCTTGATTGATATTGTAGATGCCGCAATTAACGCTGGAGCAGCACCAAAATATGGCCCTAAATATGGAATAATGTTAAATACCGCAACAAACAGCGCCAACAGCAAAGCGTACGGCATTCCAATAATCAAATAACCGATATATGCCAACACCCCAATAATAACACATACGATAAATTGTCCTCGTATATAGTTTCCAAGCGCTGTATCAATGTCCTTAAACATCATAACCATATGCTTCCGATGACTTTTAGGCACATACGCAATCACAGTCCGTTCAAACACATCAAAATCTTTTAATATATAAAAAATCAGGAATGGAACAATTAGGGCTATAAAAAGCATGTTTAGTGTAGCGCCAATGTTGTCCATAAATTCAGATATACCCTTAGCCAACCTTTCCTCCAGAGCGTACATCCATGTGTTAACTCCCGAACGCACGGACGGTGGAAGCAGCGATGAACGATTTAAGCCGTTCATTAAATTTTCTGCTTTGGCGTTAATATGAGGCATTTGGGTATTTAATTCTTCCAATTGCTTCAACAACATCGGTATAACATTCATAAGTATAACGGTCACTGAAATAATAAACACCGCATATATAAGCAGTACAGCCATCGTACGTGGCACTTTGCGCTCGTTTAACAGTGTAACCACTGGGTTTAGCACATACGCTATAATCATCGCCAAAAAGAAAGGCGCAAGTATCGCCTTCAGAAAGTCATAAACTTCCCCGATCATTGGTCTTAACAAATAGAGCATATATAAAATGATAAGACCAAGCAGCACGTATATACCGCTGACAAACAATTTATTTTTCCATAATCGCTCCACTGCGCCTTCACACCCCGCTTCGGACATGCTCATACAGTAGAGTATATGTAGACTAGGGAAAAATTAACCCGATTGGTTCCCCATTCTTCAATTGCCAGATGCGTTGGTTTGCACTACCTCTATACATAAGCCCTGCTCGTTTTTTATCTAATTCGAACGGACCATCTACAAGCACATCAATTTCTCGTAGCAATTCGATCTTATCACGACTTGCGCCTTGCAACTGTTCAATGGTATACCCTGTATATGCCCAAATATGCTTACCTGCCGCACGAAGCTTGCGCGCCAATAGCTTCACTTCCTTCGCCTGCACAAACGGCTCGCCTCCAGATAACGTCACATCTGTTATAGGGTTAGAAAGAAGTTCATTTGCAATTTCATCTACTGACATCGGGGTCCCACCCATTAAAGCCCAGGACTGAGGATTATGACAACCTAGACATTGGTGGGGACAGCCACTAAAAAAAACAACAGACCGCAAACCGTCTCCATCCACCACGCTGTCATGAATAATATTCATCACATATAAGCTCATCTGTGCTTCACTCGTTGCGATTCTTCGGCACGTTTAGCTGAGTTCCATTTGTTCATATCACCAACCAAATATCCTGTAATACGTCGTATACGTTCAATATCGTGATCCGGTGCACCACATACCGGACAATCCGTTTCAATGATGGCTTGATGACCACAAGATCGGCAGCGGTCAATTGGGTGGTTGATTGAACCGTACCCTACGCCGTTTTCAGCCATTGCCCGAACCAGCTTATCTAAAGCTCTCGGATTTGCACGCGCACTTCCATCTAGTTCCACATACGTAATGTGTCCTGCATTACACAACTCGTGAAAAGGCCCTTCAATAGCGATCTTATCATACGCCTTCATCGAATAATAAACAGGAACGTGAAACGAGTTCGTATAATAATCACGATCTGTAATTCCTGGAATCAAGCCGTAATCCAGACGGTCCTTACGTGTAAATTTGCCTGACAGGCCTTCAGCAGGTGTGGCAATTAATGAGAAATTGTATCCCGTACGCAATATAGCTTCATCCATACGTTGACGCATATGGCGAACAATGCGCATACCCAACTGACGTGAATCCTCTGATTCGCCATGATGTGAACCCGTTAACTGAACGAGGGCTTCAGCAAGTCCGATAAAACCAATGCTAAGCGTCCCTTGTTTTAATACATCATGGAGTTTGTCCTGTGGAGCAAGGTTTTCACTCCCTCGCCACACCCCTTGTTGCATCAAGAAGGTAAAATCCTGTACCAGCTTTTCACCTTGGTACTTTAAACGATCCAACAGTTGACGTTCAGCAATATCAATTAAATCATCCAAGTGAGTCATAAATTCAGAGACATTATTCGACATCAAGGCTATCCGCACAAGATTAATAGAGGTAAAAGAAAGGTTGCCTCTTCCGATAGCTGTCTCTTGACCATTTACATTGCCCATCACACGTGTGCGGCATCCCATATAACAAGCTTCGCTCTCGGGAGTACCATCCTGATACTGAGCGTTAAACGGTGCGTCTAAAAACGCAAAGTTAGGAAATAAACGCTGAGCCGTCGTTTCCAGTGCAAGTTCATACAGATCATAGTTCGGATCATCTGATTGAAAATTAACACCCGACTTTACTTTAAAAATTTGAATCGGGAATATTGGGGTTTCTCCTTTCCCTAATCCTGCTTGCGTAGCCAACAGAAGTTGCCTTACTAGCATTCTGCCTGCGCGACTAGTATCCGTCCCGTAATTAATTGAAATAAATGGAACCTGACCACCACCGCGAGAATGCATCGAGTTGGCATTATGGATAAATGCCTCACATGCTTGGAAAGTATCTCGTTCCGTTAATTTCCATGCCTCCTGATCAATGTCAAACCCCGTTTGGAACGGAAGTGTACTTAAATATTTTAAATGTCTATCATGTGTTCGCGTAATGTATGGAGCAAGGTCGTAATCAAATAACGGGTACGCTTGACCTCCATGCTGCTGATTTTGATTAGCTTGCAATATAATAGAAGCCAGTGCCAAAGCACTCTTAATATCTTGTGGTTCCCGCATATGCCCATGTCCCGTGTTAAAACCACCTTTAAGCAGCTTTCCTAAAGGCACCTGACAACACGTTGTTGTACCTGTAGAATAAAAATCAAGGTCATGTGGATACAACAAATTTGCTGCGATCGCTTCTTTAGTCTCATCACTCAGAAGGTGCTGCATGACGTACCATCTCGAGCTTTCACTTGCCATTTTCCCCATAACTCCCATCGGAGAACGCCCATCTACATTTGCATTTTCCTGCATTAAATCGCGGTCTGAACCTTCCAATATACGGTCAATGGAAGATACAAGATCCAGTTCGTTCTCCGTAAACTTTACTATGCTCTGAACTCGTTGTTTGGAATTTGATTGTATATGTAGCATTCTTTGTTTGTCATGTGAAGTTATAATAGGAGCTAATGTCACTTTTATCGCCACCCTTTCGTTATAAACACAATATATAGTATGCATAATATTAAAAACATACAATATGTATAATGTCACACTTTTAATTTTAAACTTCAGCACAACAAAAAAACGCCTTATCCGGGCGAAAACAACCCAGACAGGCGCTAAACAACACTACGATATATTAACAACCATGTGACCATTTATGATGATGCATGTGTCTCAGGATAAGCAGAAGCACCCCAGTCATCACCAAAAAACAAATCATCCAGTGAACTCAATGTCCCGTCTTCTTCTACCTGATATACATTCATCTTATCACCGTTCACCGTTAATTCAATAAAACAACCCCAACAATAAAATTGATGGGAACCGATCTTGCCTATATCCTTGGAATTGCAGTTCGGGCATCGCAACATATTATTCACCATTCCGTCCATTAACAGATTTGATATACCGATCCAAGTAACCTTAAAGGTGACTTCCTGTGGGGTTAGCCAGATCAGACACTACAACAGTGTCTTGTCCTAATCGCATATGACGATTTGCCTCGTCCAACTGCCGTCTGCCTTCAAGCAGGTCTGCAAGCAATCCGTCTGAAATTTCCAGTCCTGTTATTGTATTGCCCAAATTTGGCTGAAAATAAACATCTGCTACCCATCCAAGTTGGTTTCCTTCTTGTGTTACGACCGGCAAATCTTTAACCCGTTCTGGACCTGTAAGAAAAGCGCGTGCCCGTTCTATGTGGACAGCTTCCGCTTCGCGGACCGCAAGACTATTCTCGATCATAATCGCGTCTTCACCACATGCCTTAATATCCTGCCAAGAAATAATGTGTCTAACACGTGAAAAACGCGTAGGTTCTTCTAGTTCCACATGTGTCATCAGCCAATCATCTGTAATCCAGACATCTTTGATCTTCGATACACGCTTCCCTGTAGCAATGTCATAAACAGGTAATCCTATCAATTCAAGCACTTTCATGAAAGAGCCTCCTTCGAGCGTCAGGCACTGCATCGCTCTCGGTTCTCTTTCCGTTCCTATGGAGACCCTACTGTCTACTACGGATACGGTGAACGATGGTTGCAATTCGCGTAACAACTTCCTGCGCTTCATTGATAGTATTGCCCAATCCGAAGCTAAATCGAACAGCAGTCTGTTGTCTTTCCTCCGAAAGTTGCATGGCACGCAGTACATGCGATACTTCCAATGAACCAGAAGTACAGGCAGAACCACTTGCCGCCATCACACCAAGCATATCTAAATTCATGAGCAGCTTTTCAGTAGGTATGTCCAAAAAGCTAACATTTAAAATATGCGGCAGCCTGACGTCCGGGTGTCCGTTCACAACTACCCGTTCACCTAATTCACGTTGCAATCCTTCCAATAGTAAAGTTCTTACTTGATGAATCTGCTGCAACTTTGCTTCACGGTGCTGCGATGCTTGAACTAACGCCTCACAAAATCCGACAATACCTGCTATATTCTCCGTCCCTGCGCGACGCTTGCGCTCTTGATTACCGCCATAAATAAGCGGTTGCCATGCACTGCCATGCCTTGCATACAAAAGCCCTATCCCTTTAGGCCCATTTATTTTATGGGCTGAGAAGCTGACCAAGTCTAAAGGAAGCTCTTGTAGCTTTATATCAATCATACCCAAGGCCTGAACTGCATCCGAGTGCATTAATATGCTGCGTTCACGAGCTAGAAGGCCAATCTCCTCAATCGGTTGCAAAGTGCCAACCTCGTTATTCCCGTACATCACACTAATCAGACAAGTGTTAGGCTGAATGGCTTGCTCTATCTGAGTAGTGGACACCATTCCATACTCATCAGGCTGGACAATAGTAACTTCAAATCCAAGCGATTGCAAATGCTCAGCAGCATGAAGAACAGCATGATGTTCAATTGCAGTCGTAATCAGATGCGGCATCCCTGAATGTCCCTGCTTATCCATACGCTGCTTTGCTGCCCACATCGCTCCAAATAAAGCTGTATTATCGCTCTCACTGCCTCCGCTAGTAAATATTAACTCTTGCGGAGAACAACCTAACTCTTGGGCTATCCTATCCCTCGCTTGCTGTACAACCGCCTTAGACTCACGCCCAAATGCATGGATGCTGGACGGGTTGCCATACACCATTTGCATGTTGGCAGACATTATTTCCCATACCGCCGGATGCAACGGTGTTGTAGCCGCATGGTCCATATAGATTCTTTCCATCTATGCCCCTCGTCTCTTCTCTGGATGATCCCATACTCGCCACAGTGATATTAGATGTAAAACATATAACTGTCTTGGCTTCCTTCATCCTTGTATTGAATAAGATCGTGTAATGTTGTGGAATCCAATACAGATGCAATACTATCTCTTATACGTATCCATAAATCTCGTTTCGCAGGATCATCTTCTTCCGTAAAATCAACCGGAGAGATTGGTCCTTCCAGCACACGAATAATTTCACCTGCGCTTAACGTCTCAGGCTCACGCGACAACACATACCCGCCATATGCGCCACGAACACTTTTAACAAGACCCGCGTTACGCAAAGGAGCAATAAGCTGCTCTAAATAATGTTCAGACAGTTGATTTTTTTCCGCAATACTTTTTAAGGATGTTGGCCCCTCACCAAAACTTCTCCCAAGCTCCATCATAATCGTTAGGCCATAACGTCCTTTAGTAGATATCTTCATATAAGCACCTCTAAAATGTTTGTTTTCATAAATTCATTGTATTCCTATATGCCACCCTGTATATCGTATCACAACTATCCACGTTATGGACAATTTTCTCCTTATCTATTCATAACAATCCTTGACAAGATTCAGACATTTCGGTATAAAAGGGCGATGTGTTACAATAAGGATAATTTTCAACGAAGAAAGGTACAACGGTGATGATGATGACAACAACTCCAGCTTCGACACGTGTCGTTGTCGGTATGTCCGGAGGTGTCGATTCGTCAGTGACAGCTTTGCTATTAAAGCAGCAGGGCTATGACGTAGTCGGCATCTTTATGAAAAATTGGGACGACACGGATGAATTTGGACAGTGCACAGCAGAAGATGACGCGGAGGATGTCCGCCGTGTCTGTGAACATATTGGCATTCCTTACTACACTGTCAACTTTGAAAAGCAATATTTTGATAAAGTATTTACTTATTTTCTTGACGAGTATCGAAATGGGCGCACACCAAATCCAGACGTAATGTGCAATCGTGAGATTAAGTTTGGCGAGTTCTTACAAACTGCTCTTGACCTCGGTGCAGATTATGTAGCTACAGGACACTATGCAAGAGTAGTGAATGACGAAGGTCAGTTTAAGCTGCTTCGCGGTGTAGACAATAATAAAGATCAGACTTACTTCCTTAATGCACTAAGTCAGCAGCAATTATCACGGGCGATGTTCCCCATCGGTCACCTGCCGAAGCCTGAAGTACGCCGCATCGCGGAAGAAGCAGGGCTTGCAACTGCAAAGAAGAAAGACAGTACAGGAGTCTGCTTTATCGGTGAACGTAACTTCAAACAGTTTCTAAGTCAATTTCTTCCTGCTCAACCAGGCGATATGATCGACATTCGCACAGGTGACGTTAAAGGAAGACATGATGGCCTTATGTATTATACATTTGGTCAGCGGCAAGGACTAGGCATCGGCGGTTCTGGATCAGGCGAACCTTGGTTCGTAGCGGATAAAGACTTAACCAACAACGTTTTGTATGTTGTCCAAGGCGATATCCACCCTAGTCTGTATTCTACAGGACTGACGGCAACAGGTGTTAATTGGATTGCCGGCAATATGCCGGAAGGTTCCATCCGGTGTACGGCGAAGTTCCGTTATCGTCAGCCAGACCAAGGCGTTACTTTAACATATTTGCCAGACGGGCAAGTGGATGTTCAATTCGACGTCCACCAACGTGCAATTACGCCTGGACAAGCCGTTGTATTCTACGACGGAGAAGTATGTCTCGGTGGCGGAACGATTGATAAAATACACAAACTACAAGCTGTTAACCAATAAACAACAAAGTGGCATCACTAAATAAAGGGACCCTGCTACCAGTTAGCGGGCCCCTTTTATTGTGTATAAGTGCTGTATACTGTGACAACAATAATGAAGTATTAAGAAGCTTCAACTGGAATATCTTCAGATAACGTCAGCTTACGAACAAGCAGGCGTGTAATACGAAGCTGTTGTGCTTCTTCCACAATAAATTCCAATTGATTGTCATAATCAATACGTTGACCTTTCTTAGGTGGTATCTCAACTTGTGAATACACCCAGCCACCAATAGTATCAAAGTCTTCAGATGAAATATCACTTCCAAAATGATCGTTAATCTCTTCAATTAACATCTTTCCATCTACAGAAAATGAATAGTCGTCATGCTTTACGATCTCAGGTAACTCTTCATCAAATTCATCCTGGATCTCGCCTACGATCTCCTCCATAATGTCCTCAAGCGTAACGAGGCCTGCCGTGCCTCCATATTCATCAATCAGCAGTGCAATTTGCGTCTTGTTCTTCTGCAACATCTTCATAAGTGCACTAATGGACATCGATTCTGGCACACTTAGGATCGGCCGCAATATATCACGTAAATCAGCATCATCCGAATTAATCTTGACCAAATCTTTAATGTGCACAAATCCTAGAATGTTATCTTTATCGGGATCACATACAGGATAACGGGTATGCATCTCGCTATAAGCGGTCTGCCTATTGTCCGCAAATGAATCATTCGTATAAAGGCAAATCATCTCTGTACGGGGTATCATAATTTCACGTGCATGTGTCTCTGAAAATTCAAATATATTGTCCATCAATGTCAATTCCGTATTATTAATTAGACCGCTCTTATGGCTTTCCTTCATCAGAATCCGAATCTCTTCTTCCGTATGAGCCGAATCATGTTCAGAAGCTGGTTCCACATGAAACCACTTCAATAACGTATTCGCCATACCGTTAAGGAGCCAAATAAACGGATACATCACCTTATGAAAAACCATTAAAGGCATTGCTGTCAGTAATGTAACACTTTCCGCCTTGCGAATCGCTACTGTCTTAGGTGCTAACTCACCTAATACAATATGCATCATCGTAATGACGATAAATGCGACAACTGTTGCAATCGTATGAATAAGAGCGGGTCCAGCCCCAAGTGCCGCCAATGGATCATGGAGCAATTGAGCAATCGTAGACTCTCCAATCCAGCCCAAGCCGAGTGATGCTAATGTAATACCTAGCTGACATGCCGATAAATAAGCATCTAAGTTGTTGGTCAAATTCCTCGCGAATTTGGCTTTGGCGTTCCCTTCTTGTACGAGTGTGTCGATTCGGCTGCCTCGTACTTTTACCATGGCAAACTCTGCCGCCACAAAGAACCCGTTCAAAAACACAAGTAAAATGACTAACAACAATCCCCATACTATCGGTAACGGATCACTATCCAATAGAATCCCTATCCGCCTCCCATAAAGCGGACAGGTACACCTCCCCATTGTTCAATTTAAACTTAAAAAGAATGACGCTTATTAATCATTATATACCTTCTTACATAACCGTCAAATCCTTGCCTAGGAAATTGCTCATCGCAGGCCGCAGCACCTCCGGTATTGGGGATTGACTATATATATTCAAACACGTCATCGTCCTATCACCATCGGTTAAGCCTAAAATATACAATTTAGGCTTGCTCGCTCGAAGCGTAGCGAACCGCTTCATTCAGGAGACCTATAATATGAGCATCATCGCAGGAATACAGCATATTTTGCCCCTCACGGCGATAACGCACAAATCTGTATGCACGCAGCGTCTTTAACTGATGGGACACAGCTGATTGTGATAATTGAAGCGCATCTGCGATTTGATTAACCGCACATTCCTCTCGTGCTAACAACGTCAAAATCCGTATTCGTGTCGGGTCCCCTAGAGCTTTAAATGTCTGTGATACACGTTCTAGCACTTCTGATTCCCATTCTTTCCCTTCTAATACATCCATTGCATCCGACTCCTTATCGTACATTCCATACGCCTTGTCACTATGCTTAGCTAAGACAGTGGTTCGTAACGAGTATACTCCTTACGTACATGTTTCCCCCTTAGCTTGTCCTCCACCGTCTGAACATAACCACATATGAGGGGAGAATTTATTCCAGTAGGATGCAACATTGACCCGAAAAATAAACATCAATCATCAGAAAAATGTCCCCCTAATAGCTTGAAGGACAGAATCGGATTAGGTGTGCATACAGTCCCCCGTTACACGCTACCCCAAATTTACATGGTTGGCATCGTTGTTGGTGTCGGTGCTGCATACCCTTCACGATATTTATCATCTATTACCTTCCGTACAGCATCAAGCGATTTCCCCTCTTGTTGCAACTTGACCGCCTCCACGGCGATCCGTTGACATACACCGCATCGAGTTCCGTGATCATCCCACTGAACACTGCCGTCCTCAAGCCTCTCATGAACGAAGCAATCCAAATTACTTCGATGGTTTGCGCTGTCCCCACAGCCACAATAACAAGGCATCCATTGCAACAAGTGCTCGTTTTCAGCAGCAAGCTTGTATACAAGTCGAAGTTCCTCTTCTCCATTATCCAGAAATGGAGGCAGTTCATTCACCGATGAGGTGCATTGGCGCAAATCCCCATTTGGCAGCAAATGATCCTGCTTATGTTGCACAGTTCCTTGCCCCTCACTTACTGTTGTAGCACCGCAGGCTGATAACAGCATGAGCATAAGAAGAACCATTACAATTTGCACCAGTCCTATTCGACGTTCGGGCTTACTAGCCATTCCGCTTTCATTTGTATGTAGCATGTCATCACAGTCCCCTCTGCTCACCTCTAACATGTACGCCACCACGAGTTACTCGGAATCACTTGTTTTATTGAGAAGCATCACCATTCAATTAGCCAAAACATTATTACCCTTATCCCTGCCATGTTAAACGAAAAACATATAACCCAATGGCGGCCACAGCTATATTAATCAACGCGGTACTACCGATATAAGTAAGTGCCGTTACGATCCGCCGCTGCTGAATAAGGAGCCATGACTCAACCGTAAATGTAGAAAACGTTGTAAAGGCTCCGCAAAATCCAATCCCTAACCATGCATAAACATAATCAGGCATTGCAGTATGGAGCCCCGCCAACACTCCGAGCAGCATCGATCCCATCAAATTAATAACCCACGTCCCCCACGGATAAGAGGTGGAATGTTTGGCCATTACACTGGTGATGATATACCTTAGCCACGCTCCTCCAGCTCCCCCAATGCTGACTAGCCAGATATTCATCACATGAAGCCCCTTTCCGTTCGTTCAGCACGCTGTCCAAGCTTATAGCCAGCGTATGCGCTTACGAGACCGCCCACAAGGCTGAGAATCTGATAGCTAATTGCCGTACCAATTCGATTAATTTCCAGCAATCGAACCGTTTCCAGCGCAAAAGTAGAGTAAGTCGTCAGCGCTCCTGCCATCCCCGTACCAAACGTTAACTTCCACAAGGGGGAACAATTCAGCCTAGTCGCTACAAATGAAGTTAGCCAGCCTAAAAAGCAAGCGCCCGTTATATTAACGAGCAACGTAGCCACCGGGAAGCCACCTACCGTGTCAAACGGGAAGATTAGACTGCATCCATATCTAATATTCGCGCCTATCATTCCTCCTATCGCTACGGCGAGTCCATGCCGTGGATTCCAATAACTGCTTGACATTGCCACTCTACCTCTCTGCTTGAAAATGGATACTTGTTGCTGCATCAGATATGCTATTTGTGAAAAGGAAACGGTTAACGCCCCTTCTGCCGCCGAAGCTCCTGATTCACCTTCATCTTCGCCTCCATGCCTTGCTCGTTTGCCATAAAGAACACACGGTTCTGAATAGCATCCGGCAAATACTGCTGTGCCACATAGTGGCCAGCATAATCATGAGGATACTGATAGCCCTTATGGCCCAACTTGTCGGCCCCTTTGTAATGCGTGTCCCGCAGATGAAGCGGAACTTCAGCAGATCGAATATCATCCATCGCCTGCATCGCACGTTGTATAGCAAGCGGGATTGAATTGGATTTCGGACTCTCTACCGCAAACAAAATTGCCTGGGCAATAATGTATTGCGATTCCGGCCATCCGATGCGATGATAAGCTTCTAGCGCACTGACAGCCTGTACCATGGCTTGCGGATTGGCCAAGCCGATATCTTCACTGCACGCAACCGTTAGACGGCGTATAAACGTCATCGGGTCCATTCCAAGCTTATCTACCGCATAAAAAAACCAGAACAACGCTGCATCACTCGATCCGCGAATACTTTTATGAAAGGCGGATAGTACGTCATATTGGGTCGATTCATCAGCACGGACGATAGGTCTGCGAACAGACTCTTCTGCTTCTGTCATGGTGACAATGACTTGGCCATCTGACTGTGGCATGGTCGTCATCGCAGCTAGCTCAAGCGCATTCAGTGCACGGCGTATATCACCATTCGCCATCTCGGCAATATGCAAGAGCGCATCCTCGTTCACTTGAAGCGGCATAAAGCCCAAGCCACGTTCCTTATCAGCCATCGCACGCTGCATCGCAATCAGGCAATGTTCTGATGTTAATGCCTTTAGCTGAAATAAGGTGGACCGGCTAATTAAAGCTCCATTCACATGATGAAATGGATTCTCCGTAGTTGCGCCGATAAAAATAATCGTTCCTTTCTCAACCGCAGGCAGCAACGCATCCTGCTGTGACTTGTTAAACCGATGCACCTCATCCAAGAACAGAATCGTCTTGGCTGCGTACATATTTTTGCGATTCTCCGCTTGTTCTATAACGGCCCGAACGTCTTTAACGGATGCGTCTACCGCATTTAGCCGTACGAATTCCCCTTGCGTGCGCTCCGCAATGATGTTGGCAAGCGTTGTCTTGCCACAACCAGGTGGTCCGTACAACAAAATTGAGGATACACGGTCTGACTCTATCGCCCTCCTTAATAGACGCTGCGGCCCCACAATATGTTCCTGTCCTACATATTCATCCAATGTGCGTGGACGCATGCGATCAGCAAGCAACCTCATCTCAGGTTCCTGATCCGATTGATACGAAAATAAATCCATTTCTTATCACCACTCTAGTTGATTCGAACTTTGGTTTCCTGTATTCTAGCTGACACCCCTAGTTAGTACATCCAGCATGTCCTCGTGATCGACATTTCCATGATCCCTAATTGTCATCTTATCATCATGTCTTATCATTTATAAAGATAACGTAACGTCACACTTCTCACGACGTTTCATATATCTTCTATTAACAATCATTTTATCATACGTATATACAACCTGCATATCCATTAGGAACATACGTTCTTTTTTTCGCACTAAAAAAAGACTGCATCACCATGAGGTTTTGCAGCCTTCTCCCCTATTATGTTACGGGTTGCATCCATCTTTAAAGTCTTTATTTCTGCTCTAGCTGCTTTAACAAATCTTTGACGGCCACACTAACCATAATCAGTCCTGCTACAGGCGGAACAAACGCATTACTCGCAGGAGGCTGTTGTACTTTGCGTCGATCTGGTGCGTTCTCTGGCACAATCTTCTCGGTCACATCTACACGTGGCTTCATCGGTTCCTCAGTGGAAAACACTACTTTAACACCCTTTTTGATCCCTTGCTTACGCAGCTTCTGACGAATGACACGGGCAATCGGATCTACCGTCGTCTTAGAAATATCAGCGACCTGGAAACGAGTTGGATCCATCTTGTTAGCAGCACCCATGCTTGAAATCATCGGGATACCACGCTTTAAACATTCTTTAATAAGATGAATCTTATAAGAAACGGTATCTGATGCATCCAATACATAATCGAGTTTATATTTGAACAACTCTTCATACGTCTCTTCTGTGTAAAACATATTAAGAGTAATTGCATTACATTCTGGATTGATGAGCTTAATTCGCTCTTTCATCAATTCGGTTTTCTGTTGACCTACCGTAGTCGTTAGGGCGTGAATTTGACGGTTCACATTTGTAATGTCCACAACGTCCTTATCGATCAAAATGATCGTCCCGACACCTGTTCTTGCCAGTGCCTCGGCAGCAATCGAGCCTACTCCTCCGATGCCGAGTACCGCAACCGTACTATTTTTCATCAGTTCCAAGCCTTCTGGCCCAATGGCAAGCTCTGTTCTTGAAAATTGATTGAGCATAAAGTACCTCCTTCATTCATAGTTGCTTTGTATGTTTGAGTTAACATAACATGTACCCACTTACAATACTTGCACGCTGCCGCTTATTAAGTAACCATAAAACACCCTCGCCCCATAGCCAACTGGCTGAGACGAGGGATGCATTTACCTTTGGCGGTGAAGAAAGACTTCGGCTTATTCGCCTTGCTTCTCTTCTTTCTTCTCTTTTTTCTTCGTTTTGATATGCAGTTGATCCAGCTGAGCTGTGTCCACCACATTCGGTGCGCCAACCATCAGATCTGTTGCACTTGCCGTTTTAGGGAATGCAATCGTTTCGCGCAAGTTGGTGCTGCCTGCAAGCAGCATCACCAGTCTGTCGAAGCCAAACGCAATTCCGCCATGCGGAGGCGTGCCATATTCGAATGCGTTTAACAGGAAACCAAATTTCTCTTGTGCTTCCTCTGGAGAGAAGCCAAGTGCGTTGAACATTTTCTCCTGAACTTCACGCTTGTAAATACGCATCGAGCCTCCACCTACTTCGTAGCCGTTCAGCACGATATCGTAGGCTTGTGCACGAATCTGACCAGGATCGGTATCAAACAATGCCAAATCCTCATCTTTCGGGCGTGTGAACGGATGGTGCTCCGCCACATAACGTTTTGCTTCTTCATCATATCCAAGCAATGGGAAGTCAACTACCCATGCAAACTTATATTCATTATCGTTAATCAAGTTCAAACGGCGGCCAACGAGCAAACGCAAGTTGCCAAGTACATCAGCCACGACTTTTTTCGTGTCCGCGGAGAACAAGAGAAGATCGCCTTCTTCAGCTCCGAGACGATCACGCAAAGCCGCAATTTCTTCCTCGTTGAAGAACTTCACGATCGGCCCTTTAAATTCGCCATCCTTCACTTGAATCCACGCCAAGCCCTTAGCACCATAACGTGCAGCGAATGGTGCAAGATCGTCAATTTCTTTCCGACTCCACGTACCACAGCCTTTTGCGTTTAAGCATTTGACGACGCCACCCTTCTCGATGACCGACGCAAATACTTTAACACCAGAGGAAGCTACAATGTCACATACATCAACCAGTTCCAGACCAAAGCGAAGATCTGGCTTGTCAGAACCATACTTGTTCATTGCATCTTGATAAGTGATACGTTGGAACGGTGTAGAGAGCTCAATTCCTTTCGTTTCTTGGAACAATCGAACCATTAGCTCTTCCATCATTCCAAACAATTCCTCTTGCGATAAGAACGACGTCTCAATATCGACTTGGGTAAATTCAGGCTGTCTATCAGCACGCAAATCTTCGTCACGGAAACAACGTGCTATTTGATAATAACGCTCCATGCCAGATACCATTAGCAATTGCTTAAAGATTTGTGGGGATTGTGGCAACGCATAAAATTCACCTGGATGTACACGGCTAGGCACAAGATAATCACGAGCACCTTCTGGCGTGCTGTTTACCAGAATAGGCGTTTCCACCTCAATAAACTCCTTGTTGTCCAAATAATCACGGAACACTTTGGCCGCTTTGGAACGCATCATTAAAGTTTGTTGCATCTCTGGACGACGAAGGTCCAAATAACGATACTTGAGACGAAGCGTCTCATCAATCTCAATGCCATCCTCAATAAAAAATGGCGGGTTTTTCGCTGCGTTCAGCACCTCAATCTCAGTTACACGCACTTCGATTTGGCCTGTAGGCAAATTCGGGTTAACTGTCTCCGCATCACGCTCGACTACTGTACCACGTACAGCAACTACATACTCGTTGCGGACACGATCCGCAATATCATGTGCTGCTTGTGAGAACTCCGGATTAAATACGGCTTGCATAAGTCCACTGCGGTCACGCAGGTCAACGAACAATACTCCACCCAGATCGCGGCGTCGTTGTACCCAACCATTTAATGTGACCGTTTCACCAATATTGGCCGTTGTAAGCTTTCCACAGTGATGCGTCTTGTACATCATAAAAGGCACTCCCCATCTTCTACTAGATCTTTTTTTCAATTCGAATTCAAACTCAATTTAAGACGACTGTTGAATCGTTTGGATCAGCTCATCCAGCTTCACCATACGCTGTTCGCCAGTCGATAATTGCTTTAATGCGATTTCTCCGCGAGACCATTCATCCTCGCCCAAAATAGCTGCAAACCGCGCCTGCATCCGTTCAGCCGACTTCATCTGTGCCTTCATTTTTCGGCCCTGATAGTCCTTCTCGGCTGCGATGCCAGCTACCCGCAATTGATTCAGCAGCTTAGCCACTTCATCCTCTGCCTGCTCACCCAAGCCAACTAAATACACATCAAGCGGAGCTTGCTCATTACACGAAATGCCCTGGTGCTCCAGCAATAAAGCAATCCGCTCCATCCCCAAGCCAAAGCCGATGCCTGGCTGATCCGGTCCGCCTATACTCGCAACCAGACCGTTATATCGACCACCACCGCCAACTGTATCAATAGCGCCAATCCCTTGCGCTTTGTACTCAAATGCGGTGTGCGTGTAGTAATCGAGTCCACGTACAAGCCGGTGGTTAATCCGATATTCCACACCCATAGCACTTAAAAGCTGCTTCACCTTTTCAAAATGAGTCGCACATTCCTCATCCAAGCTGTCCAAGATGGACGGCGCGTCACCAAACTTCTCTTGATCTACCTTACAATCCAGCACACGCAGCGGATTACGCTCCATGCGTGATTGACAGTCTTTACACAGCGTCTCTTTCATAGGTGTCAAGAAATCAAGCAACGTTTGGCGGTATGCTGCGCGACTATCTGCATTGCCTACAGAGTTAATCTCCACAAGAACACCAGACAAGCCGATTTCTTTCATAAAGTGATACCCGAGCGAAATAATTTCCGCATCCAAACTTGGGTCCACTGCGCCTAACGCCTCCACACCGAATTGGTGAAACTGACGGTAGCGTCCCGCTTGCGGACGCTCGTAACGGAACATAGGCCCAATGTAATACAGCTTCGTGACGTCAGGGTCCCCATACAGCTTGTTCTCTACGTAGGAACGAACAGCACCTGCTGTTCCTTCAGGACGCAAAGTCATGCTGCGATTTCCTTTGTCACTAAAGGTGTACATTTCTTTTTCCACTACATCCGTCGTCTCGCCTACTCCACGCTCAAACAATTCAGTTGATTCGAAAATAGGTGTACGAATTTCCTTGTAATTAAATCTGCGGCACATCTCACGCGCCTTTTGCTCAACGGTTTGCCAAATCTCAACCGTTCCTGGCAAAAAGTCTTGTGTACCTTTCGGCTTCTGGAATGCCATCTACAAAACCTCCTATACTTATGAGATAAGCCTTGATTCATAAACTCCGTCATCCCAAGCTAGAACATAGGCTCCGATTCTCGTCTTCATCTCGCCTTAACTATCAGAAAACAAAAAAACTCCCGTCCCGCGTTAAAATAACGCAAAGGGACGAGAGATTGGTTGTTGTTCCATTCACCCGTGGTGCCACCCACATTCCGGACATGTCAGCAACTTGCTTGACTACAGGCATCTGAGGAAAAAATATCCTACCGAATACCATACATGTTCCGCTTCATTCGCGTATAACGTCCGCGCTACGCCTAACGTCTACTGCTATGGCAAATATCGCCAAGTCTCGCCGCAGGTTCTCGGGGGTGTCATTCGTTCGTCCTTCATAAAGACCCTTCCAGCCAAGGGGCCTCTCTCTGAGTAAGAGGGTTCGAAGTACTTGTTCCCGTCATCAAATCAAATATCATAAAAAGATTATATGAAGAACATTGTAATAATTTACTCCATTAAAGTCAAGAGGCATCACAAAAAAAGAAAAAAACCTACATCATCAAATGTAGGTTTGTCAAAAGTATATATTCTTAAAAGGGGGTCATGTCACTTATTATAGGGATTGATTGTTAAAGGAACATGAAACGCAGGTTACAGAAAGATTACAAATAAGAAAACGCTTCATTTACCTATTTATGATGGTGATTGCATCGGAAACAATTTCTCCATCATTTCGATCTTCTTCCGTGTCACTTCTACGTAGTTGTCGTTGTATACTTTAGGTTCTTTCGGGTTCGCGAATCGAGAAATGGCCCCTGTCTCCGGATGCACCCACTTTGTTGTTGCCCCACAGCCTAGCCCCAAAATCGTTTGAATTTCTTCGATAATTAAAATGTTATATAAACTTTCAGTGCCTGGAATGGAATAACCGACATTTTCAAGGTTGCCTAAAATATTTTTTTGACGGTACAAATAATATGGAACGTATCCATGAGCATCTGTCCATTCGCTTGCAGCGGTCATCATCTGCGCGATCTCATGTCGATCGGCAACTTTAAACTTTTCTTCGCCACGGTGCTGTGTCATTTCAGATGCTCTTTTAAAGGACAAGGTATGAACCGTTAGTGATTCTGGCATCAGCTTCTCTGTCTCACGTAAAGTATGGGCGAACTCCTCGACACCTTCACCTGGCAAACCAATGATGAGATCCATATTGATGTTGTTCATGCCCATTTCGCGTGCAAGTTTATACTTATCAATCGTTTCCTCCACAGTATGATGTCGGCCGATAATATCCAACGTTTCTTGAATGTATGATTGTGGATTAATGCTGATCCGGTCGATATTCCATTTGCGCAGCACATCCAGCTTCTCTGGTGTAATCGTATCAGGCCGACCCGCTTCGACTGTAATTTCTCGCACCATTCCTACGTCTGGAAATGATTCATACATTTCCTCATACAGCATATCCATTTCTTCTGCCGTAATGCTTGTTGGTGTGCCGCCACCATAATAAATGGTCGTAATTCGTACCCCCCGCTCCTTCAAAAAGCGACCTATCTCGCGTATTTCATAATGAAGCCCACCTAAAAAGGAGTTCACAGATCCTTGGCGCCCATTAATATCATACGCAGGGAACGTACAATAAGCACACTTTGTCGGACAAAAAGGAATGCCAATATAAATACTAATTTCCTTTTGCAAGTGATCCAAGTCTGGTAGAGCCGTTAACTGACGCTCCACGATCCGCTCCATTAAAGCTACTTTTTGATCCGTAACCAAGTAGTCTTCCTTTAATTCCTTACGTGCGGCATCCGCAGCCAAACCCCTTCTACGGGCATCATGCATCAGCTTAGTCGGACGCACTCCTGTTAGAATCCCCCATGGCTGCTCGATCCCTGTCCACTCTGTTAATACACGCAGCAGCGCATGGCAAAGACCGTTTTTAACCTGCTTGCGAAATTGTTCATGTGTTGCATCAGCCGCTACAGCTCTTGTATGCTCAGCTTCATACCATTTTACACTGCCATCCTCCAGCCTAATCTGCAAGGAGCCATAGGACCGTAAACTACAAGGCGCACTGTTCTGGCACTCTGCTCTTGTACTGCTATCCGTACGCAGCGTTAACACAGCATCAAACGTCTCCCACTCCGTTTCCTCGACGCCCGCCATCCCATCTGTAACTACATACGTCACTTCGGGTTGTTCGACATATAATTGAATAATATGAACAAGCGAGCGCTCAAACGCTGCTTCATTAGCATTTAATTGAATACGCATCAGTAAATCCTCCTACCGTTACACCTGACAGTAAAATAAACAAAAATAAAAGCCCCTAATCGGAGCTTTATCACTTCTTGATGAATTGTAACATAGGTCACAGGGAGAATAAAGAAATCTGTAGTCAACCTCGTTTAACGGTGCCGTTTATCTGCGGTGGGTTGGATACACTCGTCTCATGCTGCGCTCCTCCGCATGCTCCTGACTCATATTGGCTGATGTTTCACGCATAGACTGCGTCAAAGCTATATGTCCATACTGAATAGCTAGCTGCTGCAACGATTGACGCATAATTGGCACTCCTTCATGTTGAGATGCCCATAGTATGCGTGATATCTATCCTTGTCTATTCATCCTATTGCATGACCTTTTGCATGACGCAAATGCACAACCAATTCATTCATGGATGACTTAACGTGACTGGCTGTCCAGTATTAACGTCACCGGCCCCCAATTCGTAAATTGCACATCCATCATCGCACCAAAAGTGCCTGTCGACACGGGCAAGTTATGCTTGCGCAAACATTCATTAAAGAAGGTATACAATTGCTCTGCCTGCTCAGGACGTGCAGCTGCCATAAAGTTAGGACGTCTGCCTTTTCGACAATCACCAAACAATGTAAACTGAGATACAGATAAAATAGCACCACCAATGTCTTGTACAGAGAAATTCATCTTCTCGTGCTCATCCTCAAATATACGAAGGCCCGCGATTTTATCTGCTAACCACTGCGCATCCTGCTCTGTATCCTCGTGTGTGACGCCAACCAGCAGCACCAGTCCTTTATTAATTTCACCTACTGTCTCCTGATTGACAATAACTTTTGCAGCTTTAGACCGCTGTACGACTATTTTCACGTGCGTAACTCCTCTCCCAATTAAGCATCTCCATTATTTGCGGCACTCATATGACAACAGCCGCCTCGCGGGCGGCTGCTCTGGCTATTGCATAATGCGTTGTACTGTATATACATCCTTCACACGCTTAATCTTCTCGACAACGGAATGCAAATGCTCCGTATTTCGGATTAGTACCGTCATATGAATAAGCGCTAGCTTGTTTTTGTCGGAACGTCCTGAGACTGCCGCAATATTTGTCTTGCTCTCTGACACGACTTGCAGCACTTCATTCAAAAATCCGCGTCGATCCATGCCCGTAATCTCGATATCTACGCTATAGTTCGCCTCAATCGACTCTTCCCACTCGACCTCGATAATACGTTCAGCTTCCTCGCCTTCAATCTCCTTCGGCAGGTTCAGGCAATCTGAGCGGTGCACAGATACGCCTCGACCACGTGTAACATATCCAACGATGTCGTCTCCTGGCACTGGATTACAGCAGCGCGCAAAACGCACGAGTAAATTATCGATTCCTTTCACACGAACACCATTGGTCGGCCGTGATTTCCGCTCATTGGAATCTTTCTTCATCTCTTTGATCTCGTTTGTAAGCTCAAGATGTGCTGCCTGCGCCTCTTCTGCTTCCTTACGGAGCTTTTCGGTCAAGCGTGTACAAACTTGTGCTGCTGTAAGGCCTCCAAAACCAATCGCGGACATCATATCCTCAACGTCGTTAAAGTTAAACTTCTTGGCCACTTCCATTAGCTTATCTTCCGACATCCAGCCTTGCGGATCAATACCTAGTCGTTTTAGTTCACGCTCAATCGAGTCTCGACCCTTTTGAACGTTCTCTTCTCGCTTCTCCTTCTTGAACCACTGTTTAATTTTGGAGCGAGCATGCGAAGACTGAGCAATCTTAATCCAGTCTGCGCTAGGACCATACGAATGTTTAGAGGTCAATATTTCTACAATATCGCCCGTTTTTAACTTGTGATCAAGCGGCACGATGCGACCGTTCACTTTAGCACCAATAGTGCGGTTTCCGACCTCCGTATGAATCCGGTACGCAAAGTCAAGTGGAACGGAGCCTGCCGGAAGCTCGATTACTTCCCCTTTTGGCGTAAATACAAATACAAGATCGGAGAAGAAATCCATTTTAAGTGATTCGACAAATTCGCTAGCATCTTTGGTCTCCTGCTGGAGATCCAAAATCTCACGCAAAAAGGTCATCTTCTCTTCAAAGCTGCCGCCTATAAGGCTCTGATTACCTTCCTTATAAGCCCAGTGCGCAGCAATACCGTACTCGGCTGTACGATGCATGTCCCAGGTGCGAATCTGCACCTCGGTCGGCTCGCCTGTCGGACCGATCACCGTCGTATGGAGCGACTGATACATATTCGCCTTCGGCATT
Source organism: Paenibacillus taiwanensis DSM 18679 (assembly GCF_000425125.1). Classification (GTDB taxonomy): domain Bacteria; phylum Bacillota; class Bacilli; order Paenibacillales; family Paenibacillaceae; genus Paenibacillus_B; species Paenibacillus_B taiwanensis. The sequence goes on along the minus strand of NZ_KE384306.1, from coordinate 29,776 downwards.
GCAATATAATCTTTAAACCTGCCAGGCATCGGTTTCCATAAAGTGTGAATAATGCCTAAAGTGGCATAACAGTCTTTGATGTTGTCTACTAAAATGCGGATCGCGAGCAGATCGTAAATCTCATTAAACTGCTTATTTTTCACCGTCATTTTCTTATACACGCTGTATATATGCTTAGGTCTGCCGGACAAGTCCGCTTCGATGCCCATCTCGTCCAGCTTCTCGTTAATCCGTAAGATAACGTCAGAAATAAATTGCTCCCGCTCAGCCCGCTTCTTATGCATCAAATTAGCAATGCGATAATACTGCTGCGGGTTCAAGTAACGAAGTGCAATATCCTCCATCTCCCACTTGATTGCGGATATACCTAGACGATGCGCAATCGGACAAAAGATTTCGAGCGTCTCATAGGCTATCCGGCGCTGACTCTCCTCCGATTGGAACTTCAACGTACGCATATTGTGCAGACGGTCCGCAAGCTTGATCACGATAACACGTATATCATTTGCCATCGCGACAAACATCTTACGATAATTCTCATTCTGCTGTTCTTCCTTTGAGCGAAACTGAATACGTTCAAGCTTCGTCAAGCCATCGACCAGCATTGCACATGTCTCGCCGAACTTCGCGCGAATCTCATCAAGTGAAACAGAGGTATCCTCCACGACATCATGAAGCAGAGCTGCGACGATGGACGTTGGATCCATCTGCATGCCCACAACAATGTCTGCTACAGCCAAAGGATGTAAAATATAAGGTTCTCCAGATTTCCTGATTTGCCCGTAATGGGCTTTGTCCGCGAATTCGTAAGCTTCACGTATGCGGTTCAAGTCTGGCTCTTTCATATAAGTAGAAGCTTTAGTTATCAATTGGTCGATGCCCATTGGACTCGTCTCGATTCCTTTCTATCCGGGTCGTTCGTCGTCCCTCTTTACAGATTATCCTATAATTATGCCTTTGAACCGTATTGCCGTCAATGGCTATCGCTGTTATTCCACGGATATGTCTGTCGGTTGTTGTCGAATATAAGAGAATAATTACAAAAACAGGGGGTCATGTTATCTTTTTTAACACGATTATGAAAAAAGTTGTTGTCATTCGGCGCTAGTTCGATGTAGATTATATAGTTAGGTTTACAATTAAATATGAATTAAAGGAGTGCATCTGCATTGCAACGCGAAATCCAAGTGCTTGAAAAGCCCGCTCTCATGCCCGGTCTGCTGCTGAGCATTCAACATCTGTTCGCTATGTTCGGCTCCACGGTACTCGTGCCGAATCTGTTTCAGGTCGATCCGGGTATTGTCCTATTGATGAACGGGATCGGAACGTTATTTTACCTCATCTTATGCCGGGGATTGATTCCAGCGTACCTAGGCTCCAGCTTCGCATTTATTTCACCTGTACTCGTTGTGCTAGCTGGCAAAACGGATAATTATCCGCAAGCATTAGGTGCTTTTATCATATGCGGTGTTGTCTTTATTATAGTCGCTCTAATCGTAAAGTGGGCAGGTACACGGTGGCTTGACGTACTATTTCCACCGGCCGCTATGGGCGCAATCGTAGCTGTTATCGGTTTAGAGCTTGTTCCAGTAGCTTCTAACATGTCAGGATTTATACCTGACGCAAATGGCAATTTGAATTATACGAACATCACACTGGCAATTATTACGTTAGCCGTCACGGTTATCGGTAATGTCATGTTTCGTGGGTTCTTTAAAATTATACCTATACTCATTGGAATCGTTGTCGGTTATGTGTCCGCCTACTTTATGAATGCTGTTGATATGAGCAAAGTAACATCAGCTGCATTTCTGAAGCTGCCTACGATTACATATCCTGAATTTAATTGGACAGCAATCTCCATCATTTTACCAGCAGCATTAGTCGTTGTTGTAGAACACGTTGGTCATTTGATGGTAACGAGCAATATTGTGGGCAAGGACCTGTCGAAAGATCCTGGACTTCACCGCTCTTTGCTTGGCAACGGCATATCAACTGTTTTTTCTGGGTTTTTCGGTTCAACACCAAACACAACATATGGCGAAAACATCGGTGTAATGGCGCTTACTCGCGTATATTCTGTGTACGTCATCGGCGGAGCAGCCGTCATTGCCATTATTATGTCTTTCTTTGGTAATGTGTCCGCGCTAATCGCTAACATTCCTGTGCCAGTCATGGGTGGCGTCTCGCTGCTCCTGTTCGGGGTCATCGCAGCGTCAGGTCTGCGCATTCTGGTTGATTCAAAAGTCGATTTCAGCAAGCCTAAAAACCTGCTCCTGACTACACTTGTTATCGTGATCGGAATTAGCAATGCCTCTTTAAAGCTTGGCGATGTGGAGTTAAAAGGGATGGCACTTGCGACGGTGCTGGCTATCGTCTTGAACCTGTTCTTTATATTGATTGACAAGCTTGGGTTATCCAATGATCATGAGAGTTCAGTTCCTGACAAGTCAGCTCATTAAATGAATGAATAATCCCCCATTCCAACCTCTTTTCAAAGTTAGTCAAAAGAGCGTTTTATGGGGGATTATTGTTCTTATTGTGCTATTGTTCGTTCATCACTTTAAATTCAGGATCTGTTATGTTCAGCTTTCCTTTTAATCCATCCGTCACATAAATATGTTTGTTATTCGTAATAAAAAACGCCTCCATCCCCTCTACACGGTTCATATGTGCAAGACCTGCCTTCAGGCCCTCCAGAAATACAGCGGTTGACAGTGCATCAGAGTCTGTAGCGTTGTCTGCAATAATGGTAACACTCATCAATTCATTCTGCTCGGGGTAACCTGTCTTGGGGTTGAGCAAATGGTGGTATCTAACTCCATCCTTCATAAAGAATCGTTCATATACACCCGAGGCGTCAATCGTTTCTCCCTTTAGCTTAATCGTACCTATCTGGGTACCCCGACTTTTGTCCGGATTTTGGATGCCGATCACCCAAGCACTTCCATTTGGCTTCTCGCCGATGGTCACAATGGAGCTGCCTCCCAGATTAACGAGGGCATGCTTAATCCCTTGTTTCTTTAAATAATCAGCTACTCTGTCAGCCGCATATCCTTTTCCAATTCCCCCTAAATCCAGTACCATGCCCGACTTTGTTAGGCGTACCGATCTGTCCCCTTTGTTTAATTCAATATTGTTGTAGTTTACGTTTGAAATAGCAGCCTGTAGTTCTGCTTTAGCTGGAACCTCGGCATTATCATGTCCGATATTCCACAGATTAACGAGTGGTCCTATACTGGGATCAAATAATCCATCGGTCTCTTTCCCGTACTGGACAGCCAGCTCAATAGCTTCAAAAGTATCCGCAGACACACGTACCGCTGACCTGCCAGCCGCTTCATTAACAAGTGCTAATTCACTGTTATCCTTCGTACGGCTCATGTGGCTGTCTATACTTTTCATAATGCGATCGATTTCCTGAAAGTGCTGCTTATGATCTCCCTGATCATAAATTTTAATGTTAACGACGGTACCAAAAATAAAATAACTTTTATCTTGATAGGCTGGAGGAGGCGGCGCCGCTTCAGGCGCTTTCACTTCTTTAGTGTTCCATTTCACTGCAAACAATGCCCCAACGACAAGAATAATTACTCCAAGTCCAATTATCGTCGTATTTTTGTTCATGGCCGTCCCTCGCTCTTTGCTTTATGTATGCCCTGAAATCAAAATTAAGCTGATACCTCCCTAAGAGAGATATCAGCTCGTCGTAAAGCACATCTGTCATGTGCTAATCATGTGCTTAATAGGTCATCAACGAACGAACTTCAATACCTTGAAGCTTCTCGCGTCCATTTAAATAACCAAGCTCGATCAAAAATACCGCACCAACAACTTCTCCGCCCAATTGGCGAATCAGCTCGATCGTTGTGGAAATCGTCCCGCCTGTCGCAAGCAGATCATCGGCAATCAGAACTTTCTGTCCTGGCTGAATCGCGTCACGGTGCATCGCAAGCTTATCTTTGCCGTACTCCAAATCGTATCCTGCCTCAATTGTATCTCCTGGCAGCTTTCCGCTCTTACGAATAGGTACAAAGCCTGCACCAATCGCCAATGCCAAAGGTGCGCCTACAACAAAACCACGCGCCTCTGGGCCTGCTACCAAGTCAACCTCCATACCTTTAACTAAATCATGCATGGCGTTAATGGATTCACGATAGGCAGCTCCGTCTTTAAGCAGCGTTGTAATGTCCTTAAAGCGGATGCCTGGCTGGGGAAAATCAGGAATAACACGAATATAAGACTTAAAATCCATAAGTCAATTCCTCCTCGAACGTGATCGTCTCTACGATCATTTAGAAATATAATAAATTTCATAAATGCCTTGCTTTAGTCTGTCTGCTTATTTAACGGCTTGTCCCATGCGGCAAGCAGCAGCTGCCTGAGCGCATCGGTCGAACCGTCATACCATGCAGATTCCCACTCACTTACCTGTTCCCACTCTCTGTACTTTGGGGAAGCATCTAAAGATGTCTTCCTCGGCTCTTCAACCATAAAATAAGTAGCACCTGCTGCGCTAGCTTCTACGGTCACAAATTCCAGATCGCGAAATACATCCAGCAGCACCGATAGTTCGCGCACCGTTAGGCCTGTCCGGCTCGACAATGACATCAACGTCCCTTTGTTGTCCTGCCAAGTCCGCAAACGCTTGAGCTCTGCAAAGGCAGGTACAATTCTGCTGCGATCTGGTGAGCGCAGCACCCCTTCCTCTGGCTTGCGTGGCAAAAACAGATGCACACGTTCCACATGGGGATAGTATTGACCTAGAAGCGACCAACTCGCCGCGGACTCCATTGGGATGCAGCTCAATATAATGTCACGGACCTGCTCTCCCGCCGTAGACTGACTGTGTTTGAGACTGTCTGCGTCCGTCAATTGCACATAAGGCTCTGCCGCGTATATGCCCGCTTCCTGACGTGAAGTGAGCCAAATGGCTTCACCTGCACGACTTGCATTCAGCTTCCGAGTCAGTTCAACAGCAGCGCTAATCGGGTCACGCGTTCCACGTAAATCAAATAGCTGTCGTTCCCGAATACGAATATCCTGCAACATAAGCTGTGGTTTACGTGAACCATTCCATTCATTGATAGACAATTCACCGAGCACATCGGTCACTACATTAGGCGAAATTCGATCTGCTAACGTACCTTTATGAAAGGCCACAGCATCCAATGTAGCACGGTCTTGCTTCAACATCAACTTTAAATGTTGAGCCTCTTTCCCCATCGTGCGTTTTTCTTGTACACGTGCATCTGTAATGATGATTTTTGGCGTGGAATTCCCCATGCCATACGGCTCCAGACAGCGCAGTTCATCAATGACCTGAAGCGGAATGTCATGCAGGCTGCAAGCAGCGTCTGCATCCGTACAAGGCACATAATGCTCCGCGGTTAATTGTTCATCAGCGATGCGCTGTAGAGCTTGCTCCAGCTGAGGCAGCTTCTCATACGCAATCGTCATACCGGCTGCTGCCTGGTGACCACCATAATGCTCAAACCATTCGCCAAGCTGCGACATCGCACCGTACAAGTCAAAGCCGTCAATTGAACGTGCAGAGCCTTTACACATGCCAGTATCTTCATCATGCCCCAGTACGAATGTAGGGCGATAATAACGCTCCACAATTTTGGAGGCGACAATGCCGATAACACCTACATTCCAGCCCGCCTTTGCCAACACGATAACGTTAGGTACTTTACCCGCAGCCTCGATCTTGTCAGCAAGCTGCTGCTCCGCTTCCTTAACGATCTGCTCGACAATCTTCTGTCGTTCCTTATTCAGTCGATCCAGTTCCTCCGCACATGCAAGCGCTTCATCCAGTTTATCAGTCGTTAGCAACTGAACCGCAATGTTTGCATGATCTAGCCTGCCGCTTGCATTAATACGCGGTGCCATTGAAAATGCAATATGAGTTGAAGTTAAGGTGCTTGCATCCACATTACCGATCTGTAGCAGCGCCTGAATACCTGGATAAGCAGAATTGCGCATACGCATAAGCGCATGCTTGACGATGATGCGATTCTCACCTGTTAGCGGCATTAAATCGGCTACCGTCCCAATAGCTGCTAGATCAAGCAAGTGCTCCGGTACGCGGTCTAACAGCGCATGAGCCAGCTTAAAAGCTACGCCTACACCTGCCAAGCCCTTGAAAGGATAAGGGCAATAATCAAGCTTAGGGTTAACAAGTGCATAGGCATTAGGCAGCACTTCAGGCGGCTCATGATGGTCTGTCACCACAACATCGATCCCGCAGCTAGCTGCATGTGCAATTTGATCCACAGCGCTAATTCCAGTATCCACGGTGACAATGAGGGTCACACCCTGTTCCTTTGCCTGATCAATTGCCGTCGTATTCAGTCCATATCCTTCATTCGTGCGATGTGGAATATAGTAGTCAAAGTCAGCATCTAACTCACGCATCAGATGGATCATTAACGAAGTACTAGATACGCCATCCGCATCATAGTCACCATATATCCATATTCGTTCGTTATTAGCAATCGCTCGGCGGATACGTTCTACAGCCTGAGACATTCCTGCCAACTGATACGGATCCAGCATATCTTCAATCGTATCATTTAAGAAATGACCAACAAGTTGTGCATCGTCTATGCCGCGGACGATAAGAAGCTTCGCCAGAAGAGGTGAAATGCTTACTTCGGCCGCCAGCTTCGCCACACGTTCTTCTGACACTTCAGCACAACGCCATCTTGTTCGTGGTTGAAGCATTACAGCCTCCTTCTTTTAGAAAAAGTTATTTCGTATTCCAATACGTTTGTTGCTATTATTGCAGCCACTTTGGCGAACGATCTCTAACGTCTTGCTGCTGTCCTTGAATCGGATAACCAGGGTCAAAAGGATTAATATGCACAAACACATCCGCAACGTGCAAAAACTGCTGTAACAAATGCTGTTTGACCCGTTTACCGACACTGTGCCCCTCCGCAACAGTTAGCACAGGATTAACACTAATCTTAATATCCACGATCACATAATGACCGTGCTCACGAGCCCGAAGCTCATCCACCAGTATGACCCCATCCACCGTCTGCACTGCCTTTATAAGCGGGTTCGCTTCTTCATCATGAAGAACATGATCCATTGTAGAATGGATGGAGTCCATCACCAGTGTATAGCCCATCTTAAGAACTAACAAGGCTACCACCAGCCCTGCCACCGGGTCTAGGTACAAAAGCCAACTCATTCTGAACTTGCCGCCAAGCATGGCAGCCCCTACACCGATTAAAGCGGCAATCGAAGAATAGACATCGGAACGATGCTCCCATGCATTGGCAATTAGCGCTTGTGAAGATAATCGCTTTCCTAAACGAAATTTGTATTGAAACATGCCTTCCTTCACTACAATGGACAATAGCAACACCGCAAGCGCATACCATTCAGGTATATCCACATGACCACCATAGATCGCTTTAATAGCTGAAATCAGGAGTTCCAGACCTACTACAAGCAGAAGCACGGATACAATGATTGCTGCAATAGATTCTGCTTTTCCATGTCCATAAGGGTGATCCCGATCAGGAGGACGTTTCGCAGCTTTAATACCTACAAGGACGGCAAAAGAGCCAGCTACGTCGGAAGCAGAATGAAACGCATCCGCAATCAGCGCATGGCTTCCTGAGAAAAATCCAGCAACCCCTTTAAGACCTGCTAATAAAATGTTACCGATTATGCCCACCCATGCACCAGTCTCGGCTTGTGCAAAACGGTCAGTTGCCATACTACATCCCTCGTTTACTCAACAATTCGACTCTACTCGCACATCGACAGGCCTAACACGCTAAAACCGCGTCGCAACGGACGCGGCTTCAACGAATAAACAGGCCAAGCGCTTAGAGCAACAATGGACATTTATTCCTGCTATATCAGTTTACGCAGCAAGCACGCAAACTATCATAAAAAACAAAATTAAGCTTGTTGAGGCTTTTTAGCCGTGCTTGTCTTCTTTTCCTTATTCTTAAGTACAGCCCACAACGGGCTAGCAATAAAGATAGAAGAGTACGCACCAAAGGCCAGACCGATAATAATTGCAAGCGAGAACATCCGAATAGATTCACTACCGAATATAAACAAGCACACAGCTGCCACAAGCACCGTTAACACGGTATTGATGGAACGTGTAAGTGTCTGATACACACTGTCATTAACGAGATGTGCAAGATCATTCCAGTTGCGTAATTTAGCAAATCGAAGATTCTCACGGATACGGTCAAAAATAACGATTGTATCATTGATGGAATAACCGATAATCGTCAAAATTGCAATAATAAACGGCAGGTTGACTTCGAGTCGGAAAATTGAAAATACGCTTATTACCATAAAGGCATCATGTAATAAGGCAATAACCGCAGCAATTGCAAAACGCCACTCAAAGCGAATACTGACATAAATAATAATCCCGATCGAGGACAGCAATACAGCCCAAATCGCATTACGTTGCAATTCCTTCGCAATCTCCACATCAACCGTGTTCACTTCGAACGAAGAACCTGGAGACACTTTGCTAAAGTCATCCTTTAGCTGCTTCTCCATCTTATCGGTGAGCACTTCGTTAAAGCGAATATTGATTCGCTCGCTGCCCATCGTAACTTGAGGAGCCTTGGACATTTCGTACTTGCTAAGCAGCTTGTCTACTTCTGTTTTCTCCACTTGTTTCTTAATGGTAATATCGACATTTGTACCGGAGCTAAAATCAACCCCGTAGTTTAATCCGAAAATGCTAAGTGTTGCAACACCTAGTATCGTTACTACAATCGAGAAAATAAAGAAATATTTACTGCTGTGTACAAAGTTAAACGTTCCCTTAAAGCGCACGGATATCACGCTCCTTCACACCGTAATACCCAGGCTTGTTCCAAATATTAGCCTTGATGACCAATTGAAGCAACAGGCGCGAAATGTACACGTTCGTAATTATCGTACAAGCTACCGTCATCATCAAAATAAGCGCAAAGCCTTTAACTTGGCTCTCACCAAGGAAGTACATGACAACAGCAGCGATAACCGTCGTCACGTTGGCATCGATAATGGTACGGAATGAATTCTTCGAACCAGCTCGTAGTGCCGACATAACCGATTTGCCGCTCTTCATCTCGTCTTTAATACGTTCATACGTAATGATGTTGGCATCAACTGCCATCCCTAATCCTAGTACAAAGGCTGCTATCCCCGGTAAGGTAAGCGTTATATCGGACATCCAGAATACAAGGAGCAACAACCATGTAAATAGAATGAGACAGAAGCTCGCAATAATACCTGGCAAACGGTAAATGGCCAACATAAAGATCAAAATTAGCACAGTGCCGATAACGCCTGCTTTAACAGTCTGATCCAATGACAATTTACCAAGCGTAGCAGCTACACTTTGTGTGTACTTCTCGGTCAGCTTCAGCGGAAGCGAGCCCAAGTTGATCGTATCACGCAGCTCATTAGCCTCAGCGTTTGTACGTTGTCCAGTAATCGTTGCTTCGCCGCCGGAAATCTCAAAGTTAACCGCCGGGTCCGATATCATCTTCTCGTCCATATAGATAGCCAAGTGATTGCGTCCATCGCTTACTTTAGAAGCAAGACGCTTCGTAATCTCAGCAAATTTGTTCGCATCCTTTAGCTTGATGGAAACGACAGGGCTCTTTAGCTCGTCATATACGACCTTCGCGCCACCCTCTACAAAGTCCGTTCCTTTTAGTTCAACCTTACAATAATCCGTGGCAGTCTTACAGCCATCTGAGCTTCGGAACGTTAACACCGATGGTTCCTTCAACTTCTCGCGTACAGCCTGTTCATCACCAACAGCCGCAATCTTCACTCGAATGCGGTTAGTTCCTTCTGTCGTAATTTCAGGCTCGCTAGTACCTTGAGCGTTAATCCGTTTTTCCAAACTCTTCGCAGTCTGTGTTAAGGTTTCAGAAGTAATCTTTCCACCCGGCTCAAGAGGTGATGCTTCATAAAGAATTTCGAAGCCGCCTTGTAAGTCCAGACCGAGACGAATGTTGTTCAGTATCGAAGGGCTAGTCCAAACCATAACACCTAACGATACAACAACGATGAGCAAAAATGCCATCATCCGTTTCATTTCGTCCCATTCCCCTTTCATATTCAATATTCCTATTATAATAGCCGTCAAAAAACGAGTCAATTTGCATATTAAACATAGGAAAGCATTTACACAACCATTATAACAACATCTAACCTCTTTAAATCCGTGAAAAAAGTCTCACCTTAGGAAAAGGGAGACCCGCGATAAGCTGACATCGTCATGTAATTCATAAACTTGGTCACTTTTAACGACAAAATATCATTGACCACTTCATGAAGTGCTGGTTCGCCACTTTTCTTATACTTCTCACTGACACACTCCCATATTTCAGCTGCCGTCACATATTCATAGCCAATTAAGTGAAACTCCTCCGCTTTGCTCTTGCATAACAACTCTACATCTTCATCCTTCAACTTATCGATCTCTGCTGTTAACTCCAGTTCAACCCCCAGCTGTTCCACCATAACGGCCTCTCCCTTCCGTTCACTCTTCTTTCATTCGCGCCTCACAGCACCTGTTCCTGCTTACTAACAGCCTAGAAGTAAAAAAGTGCGGCATGTAATGTGGACAACCGCATATGAATGAAGTAATGACAATAGGTACAAGTTACCTCAAGCGAGGGATCGTCGGTGAAAAAACAATCCTTTATCCAAGGCACTCTTATACTGCTAGCTGCCGGTATCGTCAATCGTATACTCGGCTTCATCCCGCGCATCACACTGCCTAGAATCATCGGTGCGGAAGGAGTCGGCATTTACCAGCTTGGCTACCCTTTCCTTATCGTTATGATTACCATCATTACAGGTGGCGTACCACTGGCCGTCTCCAAGCTAGTGGCCGAAGCAGAGTCAAGAGGTGATAGGCCGCGCACCTATCGGATTCTGCGAACCGCCCTCTTGTTGACGTCTACCGTTGGTATTGTACTCTCCATTATTAGCTTGCTGCTAGCCCCGTGGATTACGTCACATCTGTTAACGGACAAGCGTGTCTATTTCACTTTTCTTATTATGACACCAATTATCGTTCTTGTCGCTGTATCTTCTGTGCTTCGCGGTTATTTTCAAGGGAAGCACAATATGATTCCTACCGCAGTGTCCCAAGTGACGGAGACGATTATACGTATTATCGCCGTCATCGCCTGCGCCTATGTATTGCTGCCTTACGGGCTGGAATGGGCAGCCGCTGGCGCCATGCTCGGCACCGTCATTGGCGAGTTAGGCGGGCTATTGGTACTCGCTTACGAGCTTTACGCCTCCCGCAGGCGAGAGCGAATGGAAATCGACCAAGCGGATGAGCAGCCTACTTTCACATTAGAGCAAGGTGTGCCCTCTCCTACGCAAAGAGGCGTATGGCGCAGCATGATGAGAATTGCGCTCCCCGTAACGGGCGGAAAGCTCATCGGCTCCCTCTCCTACCTCGTGGAGTCGATTACAATTGCTCGCAGCCTTGCCGTAGCTGGCATAGCTACAGCAGTCGCTACAGCGCAATACGGTGCGCTGCAAGGGATGATTATTCCTATCTTGCTGCTGCCCGGAGCGCTTACTTATTCCCTTGCCGTATCGTTGGTACCATCCTTATCCGAAGCATACGGCCGCAATGACATGAAAACGATCCATAAGCGGCTGCATCAAGCGATACGCCTTGCCCTCGTATGTGGGGCACCATTTGCGGTCGTTATGTTTGTGCTGGCTCTACCGTTGTGTGTGCTGCTCTATAACGACCCCACTGTCGCGCCTATGCTGCGATGGATGGCACCTATTGCCGTATTTATTTACATTCAAGCTCCATTGCAAGCCGCACTGCAAGCACTTGATCGACCTGGGACCGCGCTGACAAATACACTAATTGGCGCCACACTGAAGTTGATTCTTATTATACAGCTTGCTTCCATGCCCGCCTTGGGCATTATGGGGGCAGTAATCGCTATTAGTGCTAATACAGTCATAGTAACTCTGCTGCATGCGTGGAGTGTCATCCGATCGTTGCAGCTAAAGCTCCCTTGGCTCGACTTCGCTAAAGTAACTGCGGCAATGGTCATCATGGCGGGAGTCGTACAATATATTTACGTACACGCCCCTCTTGGCGAGGGCCATGCGCTTTTTCGCTTTATAGCCGGCTGTCTTGGCGGCATTGCGACTTATATTTGCTTACTTATTGCAATGAAATTAATTGATCGCAGCGATATGAGCCGTGTGCCGATTGTGGGCCGTTGGTTTTCCCCAAAACGAACAACCTGATCTTAAAAAAGATGCGATCCGTTATTTAACGAATCGCATCTTTTTTGTCGAGAAACAACTCCCCTTTATGATCAATACTACAAAAGAAAACGTCTTTAAAATCTTTTACGCCTCGCAGCTTCATTTCAGCTTTTAGCCAAAATCGTGTCTTGTCGATCTGTTCAAGACTATCATCCATCACCTTGCCATCCATTATAAGCGGGAGCGGCAGAGTTACAAACTTTATTGTGTCAGCCTGTATTACAGGCTTGCTTCCTGTGCTCCCTGAACCTTCTGCTGCATAATTGGAAGCTCCCCCCTTATCAGAACCACCAGAGGAGCTAGCCGAACCTCTGCTTTTTGTCTGATCTGCCTTGGATGAGCTTGACCCCGCCTCGGTGCCAGAAGAGCTGTTTAAGCGGTCGCCTGGACGGTTACCAATTTGTTGACTACTGCCTGACTCCAGTTCATCTGTAAACCCACCGGACTGGCCTCCGCTTTGCACAGCTGTATCCTTCATAAAGATGGTCAGTTTCCCTGTCGCTTCCAAAATAGCATACTCAACATCCTGAACAGAATCCACACCTTGCTCCCGTAATTGCAGCATAAGATCGTCTAAATTGTAACGCTGCTTTCGCATCTCCTCACGGTTCAGATTGCCTCGACTAATAATGATGCTTGGTTTGCCGTCAAATATTTCCCGGAGGCGTCTGCTCTTTAAAGTTAAAAATGCAAGTGTCACCTGTACAACAACTAACACAATCATCGGCGTAATGCTTTCGAGTAAAGGTCTTTCTGTATTTTCAATGCTAAATACCGCAATCTCAGCTATCATAATGGAAATGACCAGATCAAATACGGACAATTTGCCGATTTCTCGTTTACCCATGACACGAAGTACAATAAACACCAGAAAATACATCAAAATGGTATGCCAAATATGGGGCCACACGTTCATTGTGCATTGTCCTCCGTTTCCACAAGATGTGAGTGATCACGCCAACTACTGTAATGGTATTCTGACCGCTCACATGGAAAGACATGCAACATGTTGATATGTGTTTATTGCCATGATCTGATTCGTGGGCATGAGGTATACTTCAGCCGCTATAAGATAAACAACAACAAATAACCTGTAGAGATGACTAATGACAATAACGTAAGGGGTGCGCCAATTTTTAAAAATTCCCAGTAACTAAATCCGTGACCCTCTTTTTTGGCCATACCTGATACAATTACGTTAGCGGAGGCACCAATAATCGTACCATTTCCCCCTAGGCAAGCTCCCAACGCCAAAGCCCACCAAATAGGATTCAAATCATGTGGACTCGTAATTCCCATCTGATTACCCAAGTCTTGAATTAACGGGATCATCGTCGCTACAAAAGGAATGTTGTCAATCGTAGCAGAGGCGAAGCCGGAAACCCACAAAATCAGCATCGCTGTCTTTGTCATGTCCCCCTCGGTTAGATCCAAGGTCATTTGTGCCAATTGGCCGATAATGCCAGCCTCAATTAAACCACCAACTAGAATAAACAAGCCAATGAAGAACAGAATCGTAACCCATTCCACCTGATGTAACGCTTCTTCAATCTCATGCTCACCGCGTGTCCCAATCAGCATTAGCAAGGTAGCGCCCGCCATTGCCACGACAGAAGCTTCAACATGAATGACAGAATGCAGTGCAAATCCTGCAATTGTAAGTACAAGCACAACTAACGATTTACGCACAAGGCGCTTGTCCTTAATATACGCATCGGCAGATAATTCCATCAAAGCAGCACGCTGCTGGTCACTGACTTGAAGCTGTTTTCTGTAGATGAGAACAAGAACTCCAATCATGACGAGCATGATCACGATCACGACCGGTGCAAGATACTGCAAAAACATATTAAAAGTCAAATGCTTATTTGCAGAGCCGATCATAATGTTAGGTGGGTCACCAATCAACGTAGCTGTTCCGCCTACGTTAGCCGCAATAATTTCGGAAATGAGATACGGAACAGGATTCACTTTTAACATTCGGGTAATGGAAAATGTAATAGGTACAATAAGCAGTACGGTAGTCACATTGTCCAGAAAAGCAGACCCGAAAGCGGTAAGCAAGGACATGATGACGAGTATAAGCACAGGCCTGCCTTCTGCTTTCTGGGCAGCTTTAACTGCAATGAATTGAAACACTCCGCTCTTATTTGTAATTCCAACTAATATCATCATCCCTACAAGCAGGAAGATCGTATTCCACTCGATATAATTCGTAAAAGCTACATGTGCATCAACGATTTGTAATATGAGCATAATTACCGCACCTAACAATGCTATAACTGCGCGGTTTAATTTCTCAGAAATAATAATTGCATATGTAACCAAAAATACGATAACTGCTGCTGTAATTTGCCAACTCTCCATATGATGCTCCACTATTTCCATCCCTTTCTATGTCTGCACAAGTAGTTCGATCCATTTATCGAGAACATACTTTGGCTTATCCTTCAAGATTATAACGCTGTCCTTTTTTTTCGTCTATGTTTGCATTTCTCCATCACCAACCTTTGGTAATCTTTCCGTATCGACTTGTACTATTTCTTATAGCTTGCCCATACGATGAATACAAATAGCTTGTTCAAGGAGGGAATCTGATGAATGCGATTCAAAAAGTAAGTAATTGGAAATTAAATCCGATAGTTGCAGGCATTTGTTATGGCTTTGTATGGTTAGCTTTAGGTGCGCTTGCCCTTTCTGTTCTGCTTGCAGCCAGCTCTGCAAGTGAAGATAATTTGAAAAGCTACACTTATATGACGCATGGATTTGCTTTGCTTGTAGCTGGGTGGACCGCTGGACGTCGCAGCGGCAAGAAGGGCTGGTATTATGGGGGGATAACAGGACTACTATATTTATTAATAGTTTTTATTATCGGATTTTTAGCTATGGACGTGTCATTTAATTGGAATAAATTACTTTATATTTTACTCTCCTTTGGTGTAGCCGCGCTAGGTGGAATAGCAGGTGTTAATACTAAAAAAGATAAGAAATAACCTCCATGATTGAAAGTTACGGGTAAAAAAGGGACTTTCCGTCCGCTGATGTTCCTCTCTCTTTGTGATATACTATGTAAGTTAATACTTGGTGAATAGGCATAATAGGGGGAGCATAATGATTCAATTCCATTCCATGCAGACTATCACGATCTGGACGATCGTAGTTGTGATAGCTCTCGTCTGGTTCGGTTCTCGCAAGCAGCCACTTGCTGTTTTTGCGTCTATATTCCGAGCACTTTGGCAATCCAAACCATTTCTTATCGCATTTATTTCACTGCTGTTGATTCTTTTCGTTAATAAGTATGAGTTAGATATTGAGCAGCTTATGAATATTTCTTGGGACTTTACTCCTGTTATTCATCAGTTGGAAGGGCAATTCGTAAATAGCTTCCAGCAGCTGTTTAATCATCCGTTTCTAACCCAATTTTTGGCATTTTTTTATTTAATCGTATTTCAAGGTTTGATTGTATCTTCTATCGGGGTTTATACAGCATCTGGAAAAATAAAGATGGCTATTGCTGTCTGTTATGCGATCACGATCAATTATGTGATTGCAATTCCGTTCTACTTGTTCTTCCCTGTAAATGAAGTATGGTCATACCCGCCAGCAGGGGTAGAATTTGTTATGCTGCAAGTGTTTCCGACATTCGAAGAGCACTATCGTCAGTTCTCAGGACTTGATAACTGTTTCCCAAGTTTGCATACTTCGATCTCTGTTACGGTTGCCTTAATAGCAGCCAGATCAGGCATTCGTCGCTGGTCCATCTTCACTGGCATTAGCGCACTTATAATCATTTTCTCCATCTTCTATATGGGCATTCATTGGCTGCTGGATATGGTGGCAGGGGTGGCATTAGCCACATTCGCTAGCTGGTTGGGCATGAAGCTTGCTGGTGTTGAGCCATCTATAAAAGCGATGTTAAGTGAAAGACAACAGCCGTTGAGACCGACACATAAACACAATGTTACGGGATCAAACCAAACTGCTGAGTAGAGGTTCGGATACAATGTGAGATTTGCTATACAATGTTTGAAAGTGGAAGCTCTCCGTCACCATATAGTGCTCGGAGAGCTTCCTTGTATCAATTAGTACCTGTATGAAACTATATCAGCTAGAAAGAGTACCTCAATTGTTTACATTCAAATAAACATAAAAGCAGGCTGTTGAGTTATACTCAACAGCCTGCTTTACCGATGTGATCGGCATAACTACAATATGACCTGAAACCATGCGTCTCAATATTACGCAGAAGCACTCTCTTCAGAACTTGAAGAGACATGACTGATCGCACTACGATCAAATGTCAGCTTCGTTACATCATTCACACGCAACACAACCGTATCGTCAGTGATCTCCACAATAGTACCGTGAAGTCCACCAATCGTTACGATCTTATCATTCTTCTTCAAAGCGCTAAGCATTGAATTACGAGTCTTAGACTTCTTCTGTTGCGGACGGATGAGCAAAAAGTAAAATACAGCAAACATTAATACAAACGGAAGAAGCAAGGACCATATGCTAGATCCGCCTGCTCCTCCTGCTGCACCAGCAATCTCGATAGACATCTTGTTACTCCCCCTTTCATTTACATATTCTATGTACGGATATCAAGCTCCCCTGACTGTATGTGCGGAAAGCTTGTCCACCCAAAAATTAGAAGCCGCTTTCGTTGCGATCCATGCCGTAACGTTCAAAGAACTCATCTCGGAAGTCACGCAAACGATCTTCACGAATCGCTTCCCGTACTTGACTCATCATATTCACAAGGAAGTACAAATTATGATAAGTCGTTAAGCGTAATCCGAACGTCTCATCTGCCTTAATCAGATGACGCAGATACGCACGCGAGTAGTTGCGGCAAGTGTAGCAATCACAATTCGGATCAAGCGGGCCAAAATCACGCGCATACTTCGCATTACGCACAACCAACCGACCTTGACTGGTCATAGTTGTGCCATTACGAGCAATCCGTGTTGGAAGCACGCAGTCGAACATATCAACGCCGCGCATTGCTCCTTCAATCAGCGCATCCGGAGAACCAACCCCCATCAAGTAACGTGGTTTATTGTCCGGCAAATAAGGCATTGTAGTGTCCAGCACCTCATACATCAGATGCTTAGGCTCACCTACACTGAGTCCCCCAATAGCATACCCCGGGAAATCCATCGAAGTCAAATCCTTAGCACTCTGAATACGCAAATCCTCATACATGCCGCCTTGAACGATAGCAAACAAAGCCTGATCATGTGGGCGAGCATGACTCTCCAAACAACGCTCTGCCCAGCGTGTTGTCCGCTCCAAGGAATGCTTGACATAAGCATGCTCAGCTGGAAATGGTGCACACTCGTCAAAAGCCATCATAATATCAGAGCCGAGCGCATTTTGAATCTCCATCGCCTTCTCAGGTGACAAGAACAACTTGTCGCCGTTCAAATGAGAGCGGAAATGAACGCCCTCTTCTTCGATCTTACGCATGTCACTCAAACTAAACACTTGGAAGCCGCCACTATCCGTCAGGATGGCACGGTCCCAATTCATAAACTTATGCAGTCCACCTGCTTCTCGTACTATTTCGTGTCCTGGGCGTAAAAACAGATGATACGTATTACTTAAAATAATACGTGCTTCCATTTCCTTTAGCTCTTCCGGACTCATTGTCTTTACTGTAGCCAATGTGCCCACCGGCATAAAGATCGGTGTCTCAAAGGAACCGTGTGGTGTATGCACGATACCAAGACGCGCGCCTGTTTGCTTGCACGTCTTTATATGTTCGTAAGTCACTGCTGCCATGATAGTGATCATCCTTATCGTAGATTCGTCTAGTCTGTTCTTATTCACGTTATGAGCAATTAATTTTAAAGTGACAGTATAGCGGAATTATAGCTCTTTGACAACATTCTGTTGTAGTTCGTCTACACTACCCATGAATGAACATCGCATCACCAAAGCTAAAGAAACGATATTCGTTGGCAACAGCTTCTTCATAAGCATGCATAATGTGTTCACGCCCTGCTAAAGCACTAACTAACATTACTAGCGTAGACTTCGGCAAGTGGAAATTCGTAAGCAATGCGTCTACTACAAGAAATTGGTAGCCTGGATACATAAAAATATCGGTCCAGCCTGAGCAAGCTTGAATCGGCTGGTCTGCAAATCGTTGAGCTACCGTCTCCAACGTTCTCGCTGACGTTGTCCCTACCGCAATCACCCGACCGCCATTCGCTTTCGTAGCTCGAATGAGACTCGCTGTTTCCTCAGGCATCTCATAGTACTCTGCATGCATCACATGTTCTTCCACCCGTTCCGCTGACATCGGTCGGAACGTACCAAGTCCGACATGGAGCGTTACAGAAGCAATATTAATTCCTTTGGCCTTAATCCGCTCCAACAGTTCCGTTGTAAAATGCAGCCCCGCAGTCGGTGCAGCAGCCGAACCTTCGTGCTTTGCATACACAGTCTGGTAACGCTCACGGTCACTCAACTGTTCTTTAATATATGGCGGCAGCGGCATTTCTCCAAGTCGATCTAAAATTTCTTGGAAAATACCATCGTATTCAAAACGAAGCAATCTTCCGCCCATATCCCGCTCTTCCACCACCACAGCACGCAGTTCCTCGCCAAAGGTAACTACAGCGCCAAGCTTCAGACGCTTAGCAGGCTTAACAAGCGCCTCCCAAACATCGCCTTCTTCCTGCTTGAGCAGCAGAACTTCCATCTTAGCTCCTGTGTCAGGCTTAACCCCGAACAATCGGGCAGGAATGACACGAGTATCGTTAAGGACAAGCAGATCACCGGGTTGCAAATAATGAATAATATCGGTAAACGTATGGTGCTCTATATGCCCTGAATGGCGATCCAGCGTCAACAAGCGCGATGCGGTACGATCTTGCAAAGGGGTTTGTGCAATTAGCTGTTCTGGTAAATGAAAATCAAATAAGTTCACATTCATCGTCTGTTCATCCTAACGCTTTACGAGTTCAACATTTTTATAATAGTATTTCAAAATCTTTTGGTAGTCATACCCTTGGTCAGCCAATCCTTTGGCCCCCCATTGGGATAAGCCGACACCATGACCATATCCCTTACCTTTAAAGAAATAGGTTGGCTGTGAATTAATTGCCTTAGCCTCACCTTTACCGTTGATGGCAATGGCACCATCCTTCAGGTTCTGTGGCGTAGAGGACTTGCCATCAATAGCGTTACCACCGCTGATGCCGTTCTTGTCAGTCGATTTGCCGCCTGCTGCGGCTACCGTATAGTTGCTGCTTGATACAACCTCAAACAATGTGCTTGGCAGTCCACCAAATACACTGCGGAAGCTATCAGGATAGCTGACTTGAATCGGCACACCGTTTACTTCCATTTTGGTCACCCGCCCAGAAGGACCACGGCTTGTCACAGCCAATTTCTGCACTGTACCGCTAAAAGTTGTTTTCGTAGCGGACTTAATCATATTAGTAACCTCTTGTGCCGTATAAGGTCCACGCATCCATGCATACTCTGTGGATTCCGGCACGGTATTTAGCACAATCAATCCCGTTCCTTTATCCGCTTGGGCCACAGGATTTACATTGGATTGAATGGCCGGTATCGGTCGAATGTTCGTACCATTCTCCTTCGGATATGCCATTTGAAGTCCGGCTTTGTTTCGGCTTGGTTCCTTCGTCACCACGTCTTCGCGAACATAACCGAGTGCCCCGCTAGGAAGAGCGACATAGTACCAGTTTTTCTTGCCTGCTTGAATGACGTCATCTGGACTATCTACGACTTGAAAATAGCTATAGCTGCCACCCCATACTTCGCTTGGATCAGCTGTCTTACCACCCGCATTTGAGTTAAAAATCGCCTCGATTAACTTACCGTTTTGCATGAGCACTTCTCCAGCAGTCGCTTCAACTGCTGACTTGACGTTAGGGTGCTCCTTATCTATTCCATAATAAGCTTGGCTCAACGTCGTATCCACTACATTGGCAATTTCGAACTTGCCGTTTTGGTACAAAGCAAATGTGCGAGCAGCTACTGCCTGCGCCTTTAATGTCTCTGCTGGCCAACTGGAATAAACCTCGCCGCCAACAACGGACACTAAATACTGTTCAAGCGGCAGCTCATTTACAAGCGCCAACTCTTTGTTATGTACACTCACTTCCATCATTCCACGGTAGGTGCGTTGCGATCGTTCCGTAACTTTGATGGTGGAGTCCTTTGCAGGTTCAATGCCCCATTTCTCATTGCCATACACACGGTAATGAGAAATCGTGCCGGAACCAGTATCCTCTAACGACTGCACCAATGCACCGCCCGTTTGTACCGGACGAACAGAAACCGCAGGCAACGCTTGCCCAATCGCAGCTTGTACAAGATCCAATGCCGCTTGAGAGCCCGCATGACCAACCCAGACCGCAGCTGCTGTCTTGCCGCTGCTCTGCATAATGACAGCATTGGCATCAAAGTTCGCATCAAGCAGCAGTTGCATTGTTGCCTTAGCCTCAGCCAAGCTGCCATAAGTCCCCGCTTGCAAATAATGAGGTCCCGCTATCGTTGATCGCGCGCCTTGTAAAGACGCTTGTATCGAAGCATCTCCTTCATACCGTTTAAGGGCTTGGGATGCTTCAGTTGCCGTACTATAGTAACCAGCATATACAGCATAAAAAGTTGTGCCTCTACGCGGGATATGTATCAATCTGGCGGAATCAGAAGCCTGAACTTTTTTCAGAACCGCTTGTGCTGTCGCCTTGTCTTTTGTTTCAATGACTTTAATTTGATACTGATCCATACTGTACCGTGCTTGCGAAATGCCCAGCGCCAGCTCATTCTGTGACGATTGAGCTTGTACGGTAAGTGTTTCCGGTGAAGTTAGAGTCACCTGCTGTGTATGTCCCGGCGACTTGTTACCCAAATTCGCGAACAACGCGGCGCGGATCGTTTCCCCCGCCGTTAATTTAGCTTTATTGGCAGCGGCTTGGCTGTTGACCTTTGTCGCCGTAGCTGCCGCTGCTTGTGCATGATCATGAAGCAGCGGGCTCCCCAATAGCAAGGTACTCGCTGCTATACATAACAATGTGCGTCTTACTCGAATCATCTAACAACATCTCCTTCTCTCCGTTAAAACAAGGTGTATACTCCTATACGCTATTTGCGTATATTAGTTCTTGTCTGGCATCGGAATGCCTAGATGGGCATAAGCCTGCGGCGTTGCAACACGTCCGCGCGGAGTACGCTGGAGAAAGCCGATTTGTAACAAATAAGGTTCGTATACATCTTCAATCGTCTGACTTTCTTCTCCAATCGTTGCCGCAATCGTATCCAGACCAACCGGACCACCACGAAAGTTCATGATCATCGCCTGCAGCATCTTATGATCGATCTGATCGAGGCCCAACTGGTCAACCTGAATGGACTTTAGCGCCTCATTCGCCAATTCAGTCGTAATAATACCGTCGCCGCGGACCTGTGCAAAGTCACGTACACGCTTCAACAGCCGGTTCGCAATTCGTGGCGTCCCCCGTGACCGAATGGCAATCTCGTCAGAAGCATCTCCCAACACCTCAACACCAAGAATATCAGCCGCACGCGAGACGATGTAGCTAAGCTCATCTGTCTTGTAGTACTCCAAACGGCTGACGACTCCAAAGCGATCACGCAGCGGAGCCGACAACAATCCAGCACGTGTTGTGGCGCCTATCAGCGTAAACTTGGGCAAATCAAGCCGTACGGATCGAGCGCTTGGACCTTTGCCGATAATAATATCAAGTGCAAAGTCCTCCATTGCAGGATATAGCACTTCCTCCACTGTCCGATGCAGACGATGAATCTCATCAATAAACAGAACATCGCCTTCCTGAAGATTGGTGAGCAGTGCTGCAAGGTCTCCTGGCCGTTCAATCGCTGGACCTGAAGTTGTGCGTATACTGACACCAAGTTCATTTGCAATAATATTGGACAAAGTAGTCTTACCAAGTCCCGGCGGTCCGTATAGCAATACGTGGTCAAGTGCTTCCTTTCTCATCTTGGCAGCCTCAATGAACACCTTGAGATTGTCCTTCACCTGCGCTTGCCCAATATATTCATTTAAATAACGCGGCCGCAGACTAAGTTCAACCGCTTGATCCTCCATCATGAAGTTGGCCGAAATAATACGCTCGTCCATTCGTCAACCGCCTTTCTTTCCTCTAAAAACGTTCTCATCTGGCAAAATGCCAAGTCAAAGGCGAAGTTAGCACTCAGTCAAACCTCTTACTAAAATTAATCTGAATCCAGATCAAATTAAGCCTTAAATAGCTGCTGCAATGCCTTTTTCATTAAGGAATCCACACTTTCATCCGCATAGACACGATGTTGCAATTCATGCCACGCATGATCCAACTCGTTATCCCTGTACCCTAACGCCTTCAGCGCTTCGCGTGCTTCGCTCCATGCAGGGTGTTCCTCATCGCTTACAACTGTCGGTGTATCCAAGAATAAAGATTGTACCGTTATATTTAAGTCGAGACCAATCGAATCCAGCTTGTCTTTCAGATCAAGCACGAGCCGCTGTGCCGTCTTCTTACCAATACCCGGCAGCTTCGTAAGAAACGCAAGGTTCTCCTGCTGAATCGCGATCACAACCGCCTCCGGCTTGCCCCCCGCTAGCATACCAAGCGCTACCTTGGGTCCGATGCCGTTCACATCAATCAAACGTCTAAACAGCTTCTGCTCTTGACGACTGCTGAACCCGTATAACAATATCGCATCTTCTCGAACATGATGATGCGTATACACTGTAACAGGCTCATTTGACTTGGCAAACACATACGGATTAGGGCAATACACTCGATACCCGATTCCATTCACATCAATGATCACGTACTCCGTCTCTAAATGGGCAACTTGCCCTCTCAAAAAATCTATCATCGTCGCAATACCCCGTTCAATTGGTCTTGTAATCCACTCGAGTGCGCATGGCAAATCGCGATGGCCAGCGCATCCGCCACGTCGTCAGGCTTAGGAACTGTCTTCAGCTTCAAAAATAGCTTTACCATCTCTTGCACCTGCTTCTTCTCTGCCTTGCCATAACCGACAATTGCTTGTTTCACTTGCATTGGCGTATACTCCGCGATAGGAATACCACGCTTGGCCGCAGCCAGTATCGTAACACCCCGCGCTTGACCTACCGAGAAGGCCGTCGTCACGTTGCGATTAAAAAACAACTTCTCCACCGCCATAGCATCAGGCTTGAATTGATCCAGCAACTGCTCCGTCGCCTCAAACACTTGCAGCAGCCTCACCTCGGGAGCGGTAGTAGATTCTGTCTGGATTGATCCGAACTGCACAGGCGTAATTCTGCTGCCCTGCTTATCCACAAATCCGAATCCAACTATAGCAATTCCCGGGTCGATCCCCAAAATACGCAAAAAAATCTCTCCCTTACCGAACCATGTCACAAGCGAACATATGTGTTCTCTTATTATAACATAGATCAGCAGGAAGAGAATGAGACTTAAAATGATCCTATTGATTCAATTTTCCATTCAATTTCCCACCAAAAACAGACGTTACCAGCTATGATCAGCCTTCAATTTCAAGCCCTTCATCTTTTGCTTTGGCGGGATGAATCCCTTTAAATGCCACTTTTAGCATTGGTGGTGTCACCAACGTCGTTAAAATAACTACAATGACGATCGGGGTAAAATACTGAACGTCAAACAAATTGCCTGCAAGTCCCGTCGTAGCAATAATGAGCGCTACTTCACCACGGGATACCATACCAGCACCGATACCGATCGCACTTTTACGATTGAAGCCCGTTAATCTCGCACCGAAACCACATCCGATTAACTTCGTTAAAATGGCAATCACCGTGAACACAACCACAAACCAAATATGCTCACCCAAACCTTCGAATGACACTTTTAATCCTACACTCACAAAGAAAATAGGGACAAATATCGCATACGCAATCGGTTCAATCTTATGCTCAACCTCATGCTTAAATTTGGTTTGGGAGATCGCAATTCCGGCTGCAAAAGCTCCGATAATTCCCGCTACACCAAGCCATTCAGCACCGTAAGAGAAGAAGAAGCAAATAATAAGCGCCGCACTAATGACAGCTTCTGACACTTGTAGTGGAGCGAGCCATTTCATTACACGCGGCACGACAAGCCAGCCAAGCAATATTGCACCAACAAAGAACAGCACCTTTTTCCCGATAACTAAGCCTATAGACACATCGGTACTGCCGCCTAACAAGCTCAACATAAAAGCTAGCATAATAACAACTAATACGTCATCAACTACTGCCGCTCCTAAAATGGTAGTCCCTTCACGTGAACTGAGTTGGTTCATATCCTTTAACGTCTGGACCGAAATACTAACTGACGTCGCACATAACAGCAGCCCGATAAACATCGACTGTGTATTATCCAGTCCAAAGGCGACACCTCCGGCATAACCCCCTATAAACGGCAAAATAATACCACCTACTGCAACGGCAAACGCAGACTTCCAGTTTTTCTTTAACTGGTCCATATCTGTTTCTAAACCAGCAATAAACATTAATAAAATGACCCCTACCTCAGCCATTTCAGAAATCAAGTGACCTTCATTCACCCAGCCCAACACGGCTGGACCGATCAAAATACCTACGAGCAGCTTCCCTAATACACTTGGTTGTCCAAGTCGCACAGACAAGTCACCGGCAAGCTTGGTCGCTACCAAGATAATAAGTAACATCAGCATAAGTTCCATACACATTCCCCTTTCAGCAAGCCTTAGTATAACCGTAAACCGACTTTATCTTTAATCGAATTCTCCAGCATGGATACGCCTATTTCAGTACGCTTTGCGCATACCTGTAATTAAAATTTGGCGAAACTCATACAACAGTGCTGTAAAGCATGGAAGCAGCACCGTATATTGGCAAAAAAAGAAGGACGTCGGTTACGGCGTCCTGTTTGGGTTTCCCTCTTCTATTTTATTACGTTAGGGCAACGTAGTCGGTTTCATCACTTTTTTGGTATCTTCTACCGCATAATCACTAAATGTAGAAAGCACACTGTTATATTCATCTATATCTGTAATTTTAATTCCATCCTTGAGCTGTTTGATCACTTGAGGCGGCAAAGCACTCTCAACCGACTCCACATCCAATTGGAAAAACGTTCGAATCACTTTTTCCTTCTCAGGAGTGCCTTCGTACAAAGTTAATTTACCGTCACGATCGACACCGATATACGCATTCCGTTTGCATGTCTCCGACAAATCATCAATTGTCTGCTCCAATACAACACGGCCATGTTCATCAAAAGAAGCGACCCAATCTGGATGGTCAATCAAAGAACGTACTATTTCAGCAGCAGGTTTAGAGCCGAGTATATCGTCTGTCTGACCACATATATACTTCATACGATGTACAACGTTGTAACGTGTATTTCGATCGGCCAGCCGCTTCATCACCTGTTCTGTCAACGTATCCTTATAGTTAGTCGACTCGTGCAGCGGAGCAAATGTTGCTGCAACGGCACTCATATGTGTCTCACTTGCGTCCGTTTTCCCTCGTGTATCGTCGGTGAGTTTTGCCCCAATAACAAGCGCCACAACAAATAAAAGCAATGTAGCCAACGACCAAAGCGGCCGTTTCCAGCGCTTGAGGCGCTTTTTGAGCTGATTCATGCGAAAAGAGAACCATGTTTTGGAACGATGCTCCCCTGTCATAACAATCCCCTTCATTTCCACTTTTTTTATAGTGTGGCCAAACGAAGGGGAACTCTATACTTATGATATTTCATTCATTAATCAGGTTATGCTGTGCCTATTACTCATTCGCTGCTGGCAGCCATGTGCTGCGCTGCATGTTACGCATAACGGCAATGACCATCAGTGCCAACGTTAAAGTGAGCGCACTCAGTGCTGCAATTGGCCAATGGAACGGCAATGCCTTATCCATCAATACGAGTTGGGCTCCTTGCAGCAGCTTGGCAGGCAGCCATCCACTAGATGATGGAAGCAAGCCCGCCAGCATACTTGTGATCAAGGCAGCAGCCAGCGCAGCAAAAGCTGACCCACCTGCATGATTCAGCAATGAGCTCATCGCCACCGTAATACTGGCTATCCATAAAAACCATCCTAATGCGAGGCAAGCCGCTGCTGCACCGGCTAATATATCGATATGACCAATTAATTGCGCGGTGTAATACCACGAACATAAATAACCAAGCAAGACGGAGGGAATCGTCAACGAGACTGCTCCCGCCCATTTTGCCATCAAGTAGCTGACATGAGATACCGGCTTAATCAACAACGCAGCAGCGGTTCCTGACTTCACCTCACCTGATACGGCCCCCATCAAGGCAAGTACAAGCACCAATAAACCAACAGTATTAAATTGACTAAGTGTTTGACCAAGCACCTCACCTGGAACAGGGGGTGGAATTGTGATGATCGTGCCCTCAGGGAGACTCCCAGCCATCGACAAAATGTCAGGCATAAATTTCATCGTGATCGGCTGAGCAATACCTAGAGCAGCAAACACTAACGGCACCCAAACCCATTTATAATTACGCAGCATTTCCTTACATTCTTTCTGGTAAAGAACAAACCACGTTCTCATGACCCCACCGCCTTCAAAAACAACTGCTCTAATGTGTTAACTCCGGCCTCAAAGCGAACGAGCGGAATTTGTTGTTCATACATTTGACGTAACAAATAATCTCTTGCTTCATCATAATCCCTTACAGTTAGTTCGGCTCGCGTAAAGCGTATTTCTGCTGCTTTAACAAAAGGAAGCTCGCCCAATTGTTGCAGCCAGAGAAGGGCAGTTGGATGCTGCTCAACCTCTATCGAAAACAGAGGATCGATGGATTGTTTGCGCAGTGTATCCCATTGGCCCTGCATCAATATACTTCCTTGCTTCAAAATAATAAGCTCATCACACAAATCTTCAGCATCATGCAGCACGTGAGTGGAAAACAAAATCGTTGTACGACGCTTCAAGGATTGCAGCAGTGCCATAACCTCACGCCTGCCAATCGGATCAAGCGCAGATACTGGCTCATCAAGCACAAGCAGCTCTGGCTGTGCAATCATCGCTTGGGCAAGCCCTAACCGCTGCTTCATCCCGCCCGAATATCCACCGATGCTGCGCTGTCCCGCGTCTTCCAGACCTACTATTTCTAGCCACTCATCTGCGGCGATTCGGGCTTGGCGCTTGCTGCTGCCGGTTAATTGGGCCATCAATTGCAACCATTCCTTGCCGGTCATCCAATGATGGAAGCTTGGTGACTGTGGCATAAATCCAATCCAACGCCTCAAATCCCCCTGATGCTTCTTGTCCGTCTTGTCAATCATCACAACCGAGCCTGAACTTGGCTTGGTTATGCCTGTCAGCATATGAAGTGTCGTCGTTTTCCCTGCTCCATTCGGGCCAAGCAGTGCGGTACATCTGCCGCTAGGTATGTTAAAGTTTACGGCATTTACTGCTTTATGACTGCCATATTCTTTACTTAGTTCTGTAATGACAAACTGGCTCATCTATGCTCCTTTCTGCCTATTATAAAATAAGCAATGCATCCCGGAATGTTTAACAATATAATAATAGCCAACCAAAGCCCTTTAGGCCCGTTAGTTACCTCAGTCTTATTTAGTGATATTAGGGCCACCACCATTAAAATAAGCTGTACGATCAGCAGCGGCATAATGATATTCCACGGTATATCGGACCAAGACATATTCATAATGGACTCTCCTTTATTTTAGTCCTCTATTTAGCTGCTTTTCTCCACGGCCTAACGACAAATAGTACGTATAGGATAGTAGGCAAGGGGATACTTATAAATCCCCACAGTGCCCATAACCACGGATAATAGCCAT
This sequence comes from Paenibacillus taiwanensis DSM 18679, assembly GCF_000425125.1. GTDB lineage: Bacteria > Bacillota > Bacilli > Paenibacillales > Paenibacillaceae > Paenibacillus_B > Paenibacillus_B taiwanensis. The sequence continues at coordinate 1,624 of NZ_KE384306.1, read as the reverse complement.
GCTTGCGCGCATGTAGATACAAGCCTGTGCCTTGTGTAATCAGCAGCGGAACGAGCACAAACAATACCCATAGTGGAATGTCACTCCAGCTAGTCATGAGACGCACCTCTTCTTTGTCGCTTGAGTTTATATTCGCGCATAAGCAATCCGCCCAAAGCACCGATCAATAATACGAATTGCAGCATAACATATACCGATATATCGGTCATCGCTACAGCCAATCCGCCTGCCAGCACGACAACAGCGACTAGCCACAGCATTCTTAACTCACGCCAAAGTGCCTGTTTTTGCTTTTGTTTATGCTCCGTGAGCATAGTAATTAGATACGTTTGATCGGGTATTGACTCCTCATTACTGAGGACGTCCACTTTGCCAAGCTCTTCCTTGAAAAGAGCTGACCACTCTACATCTGTCTCTGGCAGCTTGTTATGCTTCATGTCTTATTTCAGCTCCTTTCTAATGTGCTCTATCCCATAAAAGACACGGGACTTAGCGGTGCCTTCGCTCATATCAAGCATTTCTGCTATTTCCGGATAGGTGTAGCCGTAATAATGCTTTAATAAGATCGCAGCCCGCTGCTCGGGCGGAAGTTTACCCAAACAATCAAGCACATCCGTCCATTCTTCCTTATGACTCTCGATCTGGAAACGCAATGAGCGAACAGCCTGCTCTTGCCAACGCTTCTCGACTTTTTGTCTTCTGATTATATCCACATAAATTCGAGTAGCTATCGTAATCAGCCAGGATGAGAATTTGGAGGAACCGTTATACAGATGCAGTTTCTCCATACTTTTAAGCATCGTATCCTGCACAATATCATCTGTTAACGCTGGATTCATCGTCAGCTTTAACACATAGTTCCGCACAAAGATATAATTTTGCTGTAACAGGAGGGCGAATGCAGCCGTATCCCCCGCTTGTGCAAGGTCAATAGTATGCTGTTCAGTAATCGCTCTCACACCCTTTGTATTTTAAGTTGTATCGACTATAGTCCTTAGTAGTACGATTAAGACTATTCATTCGTTCAAAACATCATTAAAAAATATAGGCTGCATATGCTGGGAATCGATTATGTATATAAAATCAAGTAAAACTAGCTGGTCAAATTGAAAATGAAGTGCTGTAGTGTTGTTATATAAAGAGGATATTGCAGCTCGAGGCCACATTTACATGAAGTGTTCTAAGAAGAGTAATATCCGATTTAGATCATCATCCGATCGGAACAATATCAGAAAAAGCAAAAACCGTCGGCATATAACCGACGGTTTTTCATATTAATGGTCGGGACGACACGATTTGAACATGCGACCCCTTGGTCCCAAACCAAGTGCTCTACCAAGCTGAGCTACGTCCCGAACTTACATTATGGTGCCGGTGAGAGGACTCGAACCTCCACGGTTTCCCTCACGATTTTGAGTCGCGCGCGTCTGCCATTCCGCCACACCGGCATATGAAGTTGTAAAGATGGCGCGCCCTGAGAGATTCGAACTCCCGACCTTTTGATTCGTAGTCAAACACTCTATCCAGCTGAGCTAAGGGCGCATATAATGGAGCGGACAACGGGATTCGAACCCGCGACCCTCGCCTTGGCAAGGCGATACTCTACCACTGAGCTATGTCCGCA